>NZ_OZ224219.1:0-4565000 GCF_965152585.1 Nitrospira sp. Ecomares 2.1 | reverse complement strand
GTGAAACCTTGTGGGAAGCCGGGAGGACCACCTTCCAAAGCTAAATACTCCCTGATGACCGATAGTGAACCAGTACCGTGAGGGAAAGGCGAAAAGAACCCCGGTGAGGGGAGTGAAATAGAACCTGAAACCGTATACCTACAAGCAGCGAGAGGGCTATGGTCCGCAAGGATAATGCCTGATCGCGTGCCTTTTGCTTAATGAGCCGGCGAGTTATTTTGCGTAGCAAGGTTAAGTCGAAAAGGCGGAGCCGTAGCGAAAGCGAGTCTGAATAGGGCGTCCAGTTACGTAGAATAGACCCGAAGCGAGGTGATCTACCCATGGCCAGGGTGAATCCGCTGTAACAGGCGGAGAAGGCCCGAACCGGTGTACGTTGCAAAGTGCTCGGATGAGCTGTGGGTAGGAGTGAAAGGCTAATCAAACCTCGTAATAGCTGGTTCTCCCCGAAATAGCTCTAGGGCTAGCCTCGTATTAACCGTGGCGGAGGTAGAGAACTGGATGGGCTAGGGGTGTTCCCACACTACCGAACCCAACCAAACTCCGAATGCCGCTACTGGATATACGGGAGTCAGACTATGGGTGCTAAGGTCCGTGGTCAAAAGGGAAACAGCCCAGACCGCCAGCTAAGGTCCCTAATGTAAGCTAAGTGGGAAAGGTTGTGGAAGCGCTCAGACAGCCAGGAGGTTGGCTTAGAAGCAGCCATCCTTTAAAGAGTGCGTAATAGCTCACTGGTCGAGTGAATCTGCGCCGAAAATATAACGGGGCTCAAGCTTACAACCGAAGCTGCGGATTTTTATCGAAAGATAGAAGTGGTAGGGGAGCATTCTCTAGGAGTTGAAGGTTGACCGACAAGGACAGCTGGATTCTAGAGAAGAGATTATGCCGGCATAAGTAGCGATAAACGATGTGAGAATCATCGTCCCCGAAAACCTAAGGTTTCCTGGTCAATGTTCGTCAGATCAGGGTTAGTCGGGTCCTAAGGCGAGGCCGAAAGGCGTAGTCGATGGAAAACAGGTTAATATTCCTGTACCGCCGTAATCGCGTTATCAACTAAGGGGGGACGCAGGGGGGTAGGTGCCGCCGGGTTCCTGGAATACCCGGTCCAAGCAAGTAGGTGGGGCCTGTAGGTAAATCCGCGGGCCTATTAACACTGAGATGTGATGGGGAGGCCGTAAGGCCATAAACGGACTGATCCCGAACTGCCGAGAAAATCCTCGTAGTGAGTTATTATGGTGTCCGTACCGCAAACCGACACAGGTAGGTAGGTGTAATACACTAAGGGGCGTGAGAGAACTCTCCCTAAGGAACTATGCAATTTAGCCCCGTAACTTCGGGAAAAGGGGTGCCTCGATTAGGTGAGATGATTTACTTATCAAGCCGAACGAGGTCGCAGTAAAATGGCTCTAGCGACTGTTTACCAAAAACACAGGACTCTGCTAACTCGTAAGAGGAAGTATAGGGTCTGATGCCTGCCCGGTGCTGGAAGGTTAACTGGAGGGGTCAGCCGCAAGGCGAAGCTCCGAATGGAAGCCCCAGTAAACGGCGGCCGTAACTATAACGGTCCTAAGGTAGCGAAATTCCTTGTCGGGTAAGTTCCGACCTGCATGAATGGCATAACGACTGGAGCGCTGTCTCGGGGAGAGACTCAGCGAACTTGTTGTTCCGGTGAAGAAGCCGGGTGCCCGCAACTAGACGGAAAGACCCTGTGCACCTTCACTACAACTTGACATTGGGTGTTGGGCGAGTATGTGTAGGATAGGTGGGAGGCTATGAAACGGGAGCGCTAGCTTTCGTGGAGCCAACCTTGAAATACCACCCTTGCTTTTCTGACATTCTAACTTGGCCCTGTCATCCAGGGTGAGGACATTGTCTGGTGGGTAGTTTGACTGGGGCGGTCGCCTCCCAAAAGGTAACGGAGGCGCCCAAAGGTTCCCTCAGGCTGGTCGGCAATCAGCCATTGAGTGTAAAGGCAAAAGGGAGCTTGACTGTAAGAGCGACAGCTCAAACAGGGACGAAAGTCGGGCTTAGTGATCCGGTGGTTCTGCGTGGAAGGGCCATCGCTCAACGGATAAAAGGTACGCCGGGGATAACAGGCTGATTTCCCCCAAGAGTTCACATCGACGGGGAAGTTTGGCACCTCGATGTCGACTCATCGCATCCTGGGGCTGAAGCCGGTCCCAAGGGTCGGGCTGTTCGCCCGTTAAAGCGGTACGAGAGTTGGGTTCAGAACGTCGTGAGACAGTTCGGTCCCTATCTGTTGTGGGCGGAGGTGATTTGAGAGGGCCTGTCTCTAGTACGAGAGGACTGAGATGGACGGACCGCTAGTGTGCCGGTTGTCGCGCCAGCGGCAGTGCCGGGTAGCTATGTCCGGTTTAGATAACCGCTGAAAGCATCTAAGCGGGAAGCTAGCCTCAAGATTAGATCACACGGAGGGTAACCTCCCTAAAGGCCACTTGTAGACTACGAGTTTGATAGGCTGGGTGTGGAAGGGCTGTGAGGCCTGAAGCTAACCAGTACTAATCGGCCGTGCGACTTAACAACATTTGTTCTTGATAGACATGGTCTAGGTGAATATATGAGTTAATCTTTAAAAATAAGATAATAATTTTAAAGTTAAACATAAAATTCACGAAAATTTTCTCGGTGACCTTACCGGAGGGGTCCCACCCGTTCCCATTTCGAACACGGAAGTTAAGCCCTCCAGGGCCGATGATACTGCAGCCGTGAGGCTGTGGGAAAGTAGGTCGTTGCCGAGATTTAATTAGGAAAAGCCCAGAGATTAAATATCTCTGGGCTTTTCTTGTTCAAGGAATGTTCGTTAAATTTAACACTCTTGATAAGCACATTGTGGGCGATGTATCGCATCATACATGGTGCTAAAGATAGGTATGGTACCTGGAACTTTTCCTCCCACAAGTTCGTTTCTTACAGAACTAAGTGGACTTACTAATGAAAATGTTATTGAGTGCGCTTGAAGAAATTGCTGACCAAAAAAAAGAAGATTTACCACTTTTGAGTCCAAGTAGTACAAAGGGGATAAATTTAATATTAGGTGTTGAATGCCTTGATTTTGTAATTGTTCCAGCCGTTGAATAAATTGATTCGTGTCTTCTTCATCAAATCTTCCAAAACAATCAACAATTGTTATTTCATTCTTCCTTCGTTGTTCACAATACATCAGTGCATCCCAATATGTTCAAGAATTGTTACCACTAATATAAATTTTTCGGTTAAAAGTTTAAAAAATAAATAGGTAAAAAATTCTCTTTTTATTAATGAGAATAGTTTGGACTTTTAGGGGGTCTATTTTGACACTTTTTTTGGAACGAATTTATGCTTTCTCGTATGTATTGGGAGCATATTCTCGTTAAATCATTTATGAGGATTTTATTCTGAACAAATACCTAATTTATTTTGAATTGGAGTTTGCTAGATTATTAGAGCTTTAGTGTTGAAACTTTTGAAGTGCTATCCTGTTGGGGTTAAGAAAGAGAAAATTGGGTGCATTTGGAGAATCAGAATTTGAGGGATTTTTTTTATGGGAATTAAGTGGGATCTTTTGGTGGTATTCCCTATATTGTTGGAAATTTCCTGTATTAATCAGATGAAAATATTTGGAAGGGTTTGGGGCCTTACGGGATTCGCCGTTTCCCAAAAAATATATAGTTGGGCTTTGGAGATCCGGTAAAAATTAGAGTGAGATTAAAGGAAATTTATATTGAAGTATTTTAATTAATTTAGGGAAATTTTGATTTTTCATATAATTCGGACGTATTTCCTGAAGGACTGGGCTGGGACTGCTTATTGAGAATTTGGTGGTGCATTTCCTTTTGTGATAACAATTGCCAAATTGGGACATTAAATTACTTTGAAACATTGGAGGAGTGTGTCTGTGAAAACAACAAGGTCTCGGGCATTATTTCAACGTGCTAATTCCTATATTCCCGGTGGTGTCAATAGTCCCGTCAGAGCATTCCGCTCGGTCGGAGGAGATCCTTTATTCATCAAGGAAGCTAAGGGGATTTTGCTAGAGGATGTGGATGGCAATAAATTTTTGGATTATGTTTTATCTTGGGGACCTATGATTCTCGGTCATGCTCATTCTCAGGTGTTAAAGGCTGTCATCAGCGCTACCAAACGCGGGACAAGCTATGGGGCGCCCTGCGAGGGAGAAGTGGATTTAGCCAGGCAAATTGCCAAGATGGTTCCTTCGATTGAACAAGTTCGTCTCGTTAATTCAGGAACGGAAGCTGTTATGAGCGCCATCCGTTTAGCGAGGGCATACACTAAGCGTGACTCCATTTTGAAATTCGATGGCTGCTATCATGGTCATGCCGACCATATGCTTGTAAAAGCTGGATCGGGAGTGGCTACCCTAGGGATCCCAGATAGCCCTGGTGTACCGGAATCGTTTGCCCGTCATACCTTGACTGCGCCCTATAACGATATTAAAGCTACCGAAAGACTCATACATAAACATGCCAACAATTTGGGCGCCATTATCGTGGAGCCTATTGCAGGGAATATGGGGGTGATTCCTCCATCGGATGAATTTCTGCCCTGGCTCAGAATGATCACCAAAAAGTACGAGATTCTCTTGATTTTTGATGAAGTCATTACCGGATTTAGAGTGAATGCCGGTGGAGCGCAAGCCCTCTATAAAGTCATTCCAGATCTCACGATTTTGGGGAAAATCATCGGTGGGGGCTTACCCATTGGAGCGTATGGAGGGTCCAGGGACATTATGCAAATGATTGCCCCGGCGGGACCAGTGTATCAGGCCGGAACTCTCTCCGGAAATCCAGTGGCCGTGGCTGCTGGACTAGAGACTATCCGACTCCTTCAAAGCCCTGGTGTCTATAAAGATTTAGAAAAAAGATCCAAGGAACTGGCTGAAGGCTTGGGTGAAGCGGCAAAGCAAGCAAAAATTTCCTACTATCAAACACGGGTCGGTTCAATGTTGGGTGGATTTTTTTCGGGAGGACCTGTCAACGACTACGCGGGAGCCAAAAAATCAGATACCGTGAGATATGCTAAGTTTTTCAATGGAATGCTTAATCATGGAATTTATTTGGCTCCCTCTCAATTTGAAGCCATGTTGCTTTCAACGGCTCATACCAAAAGGCACATTCAACAGACAATTGCTGCGGCACAAAAGGTCTTTCCAACCCTCCGATAACCCCTTTGTTTTTGAAAAGCCCTGTTCTGGATTGGCATTTGGATAGGCCAATCCAGATAACCCCATAGTTTACCAACTTGCCTTTGAACAGGATAACCGAGCCAGGGCTTTTATCTATTGTCCTGATTGCAGATCCAGGGGCAATTGTAGTGGTCAAGTATTTATGGAACCGAACAAAATTTGCGTTAGAAATTGCGGCGTCGTCATAATAAGAGATAATGGGGAGCCAGCGACAATATTAGATTGGCTACTCACTTAGGTTTTTAAGCCAATTCATAGCCCTAAGTCTTGAAATCTGCCCCAGGTGAATTTCATTTGGAGAAAGGGAGGTACCCGATGAGTATGGCGACTTCAACCGAACAACTTCATCCTGATGTACAATCTTTTGTGTCCCACCCACGAAAAATGCTGATCAATGGCCAGTGGGCGGACGCTCAATCAGGCAAAACATTTTCCACGTTTAATCCTGCAACGGGTGAAGTCATAGCGGAGGTGGCGGAAGGCGATAAGCCAGATATTGATTTAGCTGTGCGAGCGGCGAGAAATGCATTCGAACGAGGCCCTTGGCGAAAGATGACGCCTTCTGATCGCGGCAAACTCCTTTGGAGGTTGGGGGACCTTCTGGAATCGAATCTGGAAGAATTTGCCCAGTTAGAGTCTCTTGATAACGGCAAGCCGTTAACCATTGCGCGAGCAGCTGACGTCCCGTTGGCTGTCGATTTATTTAGATATATGGCGGGATGGTCAACAAAAATTGAGGGCAATTCCATTCCCATTTCAGTTCCCTACATGCCTGGGTCTCAATTTCTGGCCTACACACTTCGTGAGCCGGTTGGAGTTGTCGGGCAAATCATTCCCTGGAATTTTCCTCTATTGATGGCGGCATGGAAGCTCGGCCCGGCTTTGGCCGTGGGATGCACCATTGTGATGAAACCGGCTGAACAAACTCCTTTGTCAGCGCTGCGGTTGGGAGAATTGTTTCTGGAGGCAGGGTTTCCCGAAGGAGTCGTGAACGTTGTTCCCGGCTATGGTGAAACCGCAGGTGCGGCCTTAGCTGCACATTCTGATGTGGATAAAATTGCGTTTACCGGATCGACCGAAGTCGGCAAACTTATTGTGAATGCCGCGACAGGAAATCTTAAAAAAGTCACGTTGGAACTCGGTGGCAAATCACCAAGTGTCGTCTTGCCGGACGCTGACCTGGAAATTGGAATACCTGGAGTCGCGAGTGCGATTTTCTTTAATCATGGGCAATGTTGCGCCGCAGGCTCACGGTTGTATGTGGAAAAAGGCATTTTTGATAAGGTCGTGGCAGGGGTTGCCGATCAAGCCAAACAAATTAAGATAGGCTCGGGATTAGATCTCACCACTCAAATGGGACCGTTGGTTTCTGATGAACAGCAACACCGTGTCCTGGGATATTTGGAGTCGGGATTTGCCGAAGGAGCTCAAGCGGTTGCGGGTGGAAAACGGTTTGGAGACAAAGGGTACTTTGTTGAACCGACTGTCTTGGTCAATACCAAATCAACGATGAAGGTTATTCAGGAAGAAATTTTTGGCCCTGTGGTTTGTGCTGAACCCTTCACAAATGTGGAAGATGTCATCGCCAAGGCCAATGATAATATCTATGGATTGGCGGCATCGGTATGGACTAAAGATTTGAGTAAGGGGCATCGCATTGCCGCACAATTGCGGGCCGGAACGGTTTGGATTAACTGTCATAACGTTTTTGATGCGTCACTTCCTTTTGGTGGGTACAAACAATCCGGCTGGGGACGCGAAATGGGCCACGAGGCCTTGGATCTCTATACGGAAGTGAAATCTGTCTGTGCCAAACTTGCATAAGAAATGACTATTTAATCCGTTTAAATTTCAGGCGAGTATATCCAAAAATGTTTGAGAAATATTCCATTTGCAGAATTGCGATTGATGAGGGGGTGAATTAAAGCGGGAAGATTTGTTTGTTCCTGGATCGCTACCGGAAAAGACAAATGGAGGAGCGGAAAGTGCTAATAAGTATTTGAGAAGGGATTTGAGCCCTCCTCATCTCTTGGAACCTATCGATTGCTTTCTCAGGACGTCCATTCATGGCCAAGAGCCATTGAGAACCTTTCTGTGACAAATGAAGAAAAATAAAAAATGGTAAATTTCGACAATCGGCTTTGTTTATGCTCTCCGCTGTTTCACAGCGTGCATTGGTTGGATGTGCTTGGAAAGAAATGAGTCACCAATACGGAGGAGAGTAGTTCGCTCTATTCATCATCGTCATCCTCGTCTTCGGCGTCGATAGCCTCTTGGCGCATCTGTTCCTCCATGGCATTGTGGATGAGCATCCTCATGAACATGGAAATTACCGAGCCTTTTTCAAGAGTCCCGCCCGGAGGAATTGCGATTTTACCTTCCTCAACCATTCTGTCTAACCATTTCTTCTGATCCGGGGTCACATGAATCGGAATTTCCAATAGGGGAATCTTTCCAAACATATCCATGAAAACAGTCTCCTTATGATTCAATAAGTCTGATGAAATGGCTCACTCGTCTTCCCTGGGTATCCAACGCTCTTAGAGCATTCAAGAGAGTGGCGTTGAGAATTCATATCGTTCGCAAGCCTTCCTCGATAAGACCATGTGCTCTCTGACTTTGTCAATGAAAGAGTCGGGTATCGTCAGTTTAGGGCAAGCTCTTTAGGCTTGGATGAGCATCGTCTGGTTTATCGACTTGGGGACATTGTGAAAGGTGAGGGGACAAACGCTATTGTTGTTGAAAGAAAATGATGGCTAAATAGGACACGGAGATGGCTATCGGATATCCAGTCCACATCACTGAATAATTAAGGAAGTTAATTTAATTTAAGCTTAAGACGTCGGCCATGGAATAGAGACCAGGTGGTTTATTGGCCACCCATTCTGCTGCGCGGAGCGCGCCTTGGGCAAAGGTATCGCGGGTGTGGGCCCTGTGGGTGATTTCAATGCGTTCGCCTGGTCCACCCAATAAAATGGTGTGGTCGCCAACGATATCCCCTGCGCGGATGGTTTGCATCCCAATTTCACGGGTTTGGCGTTCGCCGGTGATGCCATGCCGTGTATAGACGCCTACTTCTTGTAAATCCCATTCCATTCCTTCCGCTAAAGCCTCAGCGAGTTTCAGCGCGGTTCCGCTGGGGGCGTCCTTTTTTTTGTTGTGATGGGCTTCGATCACTTCAATGTTGTATTGCTCTCCTAAGGACCTGGCGATTTTCCCGACCGTGCCGAGGAGCACATTAATGCCTACACTCATGTTGGGGGAGAACACACAGGGGATTTTGATAGCAAGCATTTTGAGTTTGGCCAATTCTTGTTCAGAAAAACCTGTGGTTCCAATGACCATGGATTTGGCGGCATTGACAATGTGTTGGAGATTGACCAGGCAAGATGAAGGAGCCGTGAAGTCGACGACCACATCTCCTTGAGAGAGGCAGGCCTGTAAATCATCGGTGATCGGGATATTGATTCGTCCAATTTGAGAGACTTCGCCTGCATCTTTCCCAATAGCTGGATGTCCTTTTACTTCGACGGCGCCGGCAAGTTGGAGTCCAGGGGTGTCTTGAGTCAATGCGATTAACCTCGTGCCCATTCGGCCGGCCGCGCCGGTAATGATTGTTCGAGTCATGTGTTCTATTTCCTCAGAGCACTCCGGCTTGTTTTAAGGCTTCCTGGAGTGCTGGTCGAAATTCAGGGGAAAGCGGGGTAAGCGGCAGTCGAACCTCTTCTGACATGATTCCCATCATGGCTAGGGCCGCTTTCACTGGGATTGGATTCGTCTCCAAAAATAATGACCCAAATAAGGGAGAGAGTTTGAAGTGCAGAGCCCTAGCTGTTTCGTAGTCACCTTTTAGTGCTGCATTGACCATGTTGGCCATAGCGGTGGGGGCAACGTTCGCGGTGACGGTGATCACGCCTTTTCCGCCCAGGACCATCATGGGGAGTGTCAAGGGATCATCGCCGGAAAGCACAAGGAAGTCAGGGCGGGATCGTTGTATGATTTCGGATACTTGTTGGAGCGATCCACTGCCTTCTTTGATGCCTATAATATTTGGGATCTCTGACAGACGGCTCACCGTGGCCGGCAACATATTGATGCTGGTCCTCCCTGGAATATTATAGAGGATTTGGGGAAAGTCCACAGCTTTGGCGATAGCGGAAAAATGACGATAGAGTCCTTCCTGTGGAGGTTTATTGTAATACGGAGTGATGAGCAATGCCGCATCGGCACCGACGGCTTTTGCGTGCTTGGTAAAGGTAATCGCTTCATCGGTTGAGTTTGAGCCTGTTCCCGCAATGACAGGAACCCGCTTATTGACTACTTCGACGGTGACCGACACGACCCGTTCATGCTCTTCAGGAGTTAACGTGGCTGATTCACCCGTTGTCCCACAAGGCACAATGCCATGAGTTCCTGAAGCAATTTGAGTTTCTATGAGGTCGGCCATGGCCTTTTCATCAAATTTTCCCTTCGAAAATGGGGTGACAATGGCGACTATGGAACCACTGAACATAATGATTGCCTCAATATCTGGTGTAGTGAATTTGGTGTTCTTTAACTAGAAAAACCAAGAGCGCTTTGGTGAATCAACATAAAATGAGTTCGAAAAATTAATTCGAGAAGGCATCTGAAATGGACTCACCCCGGATCAGGTCCTCGTAGCTTTCGCGTTTTCGAATGACCGTGATCTCCTTCCCTTTTACGAGTATCTCGGGAACGCGCGGCCGGGAATTATAATTTGATGCCATCGTGAAACCATACGCTCCTGCACTCATGACGGCAAGGAGATCTCCAGGTTGAGATTGGTGCATTTTTCGATCTTTTGCTAAAAAGTCTCCTGATTCGCAAATGGGTCCCACGACATCAACGGTGTTGACCACCGACGACTCTTTCTTTAATACCGGCTGAATATCGTGGTGGGCATCATATAAGCTTGGTCGTAGGAGATCATTCATCGCGGCATCGACAATGACGAAATGCTTGTCCGCGCTTTCTTTGTTGTACAGTACCTTGGTCACCAATATGCCCGCGTTCCCTACGATGGATCGGCCCGGCTCCATAATGATTTTGCATGAAACGGATTGAAGCAACGGGGAAATGGCCGCAGCCAGTTCTTTTGGATGAGGAGGAGTTTCGTCCGAGTAGGTAATGCCCAGTCCCCCGCCTATGTTGAGGTATTGGATCTGAAGGCCTTTAGCTTGGAGCGTCTGAATTAAAGCAATAGCCTTTTTTAAGGCATCTACAAATGGGGTGATCTGTGTTAATTGTGAGCCAATATGTGAGTGCACACCGACGACTTCAATATGAGGAAGGCTTTCTGCTGCGTCAAATTCGGCTAGAGCCCGGTCTGCCCCAATCCCAAATTTACTTTTCTTTAGCCCTGTAGAAATATATGGATGGGTTTGGGGATCAATATCCGGATTGATACGCAAGGCCACTTTGGCGCGCACCCCCATGGAGCCGGCCACTTCATTGATCTGTTGCAGTTCACCAGGAGATTCAACATTGAACATCAGAATTTCCGATTGCAATGCATATCGAATTTCCTCCTTAGATTTCCCGACCCCGGCAAAGACGATTTTGTTTGGTGCCATTCCGGCTGTTAATGCGCGAAAGAGTTCTCCTCCCGACACGATGTCTGCGCCACTCCCTTCCGTAGCGAGAAGTCGCAGGACGGTCAGGTTCGAGTTTGATTTCATGGCAAAGGCTACGATATGCGGAATAGCCTTAAAAGCCTGATCAAAAGCCTGAAAATGCCGAATCAAGGTCCGGTGACTATAAATGTAACATGGAGTGCCGACCTGTTCAGTAATTTGTCGAATAGGGGCCTCTTCACAAAATAATTCGTCCCCTTGGTAGTGAAAATCATGCATGCTGGATATCCTCATCAAATAAGTCAAAATGATCGAGAGCGATTTCTGAAACAATTGCTTGAAAGGCTTTTGTTAAATTTCGATACCGTAACTTTGTGTGGGGGAGGATGGCCTGGAGAATTTCTCCATCCAATAATGTGAAAATAGCTTTTGGGGTCGCTTGTTTTAGGTTCTCAAAGTTAACCACGATATCCATTTTTGCTGCCCGCCCAGCCTGTTGAATCCGTTTTAGTAGTTCCTTGGCGTTCAGGTGGTCAAGGGTTCCCTCCAGGTCAATGAGCAAGGCGGCAAAGGCATCGTGGCGACGAGCTTTCATTTTCAGGTAAAGCTCCTGGGGTTTGGGGTCAGGAGAGGGTTGGGGGTGGAGAGCGTTAGGAATGAGTTGCTGGGTTTCGGAGGTTGGCAGTTTGACTTGCAGGCTTTTTAAGACCTTAGCCAAAGGGGAAAGCGAGCCTTTGGGTGTGGTGCGGTATATCAATTTTCGAAATTCCCAATTCATTTCAAGCCTGGGAATCAGTCGTTGGCGGGTATGCCCCAGGCGATTCCAGATAGAGGACCATGAATAAAACTGGTGGTTGGCCCAGAAAAACCCTTCTTGTAATTGTTCGGCTGTCATGCGCTTGGGTGTGAAGACCACATGTTTCCCGTCATATTTGGACCAGTCTTGATCAATGAGCCGGTCTTCCTGTTTGAAGCGTTCAAACAGGGCCGTACCGGGAAGGGGTGTCAAAACATTAAAGTAGGCCAATTCGACTTTGTTTCGCGTTAAAAATTCCACTGCGGTCTCGAATACGGATTCGTCATCATTATCAAATCCAAACACGAGCCCGGGGTTCACCATGATGCCGTGGTCATGAAACATTTTAATTTGGTTTTCAAATTTCCGGACCTGATTGAATCCTTTGTTGGTTTCATCAAGTGAATCATCAGACAGCGATTCCATCCCGACAAACACCGATACGCAACCACTATCGGCGGCCAATTTGACCATTTCAGGATCGTCGCCAAGGAAGAGGGTGGATTGGCAGCCCCATTTTATATTGAGAGATTTCAGGGATTGCCATAACTCACGGCAATAGGCTCGATGACTGTTGTGCAGGTCATCAACAAAAGCAACGATCGATCCTTCTTCCAGTCCTACCCAAATTTTCAGGGAAGTCGTTAAGGCATGGAACAGTGATCCGTGAGTCATCCGTTCGACAATGTCTGAACGCAGCCACTCTTTGGCTCGCTTCAGCTCTTCGATGACTTCGGGAACGGGTCGGCGTCGAGTGGTTTTGCCATTAAATGGTGAAACACTGCAAAATTCGCAATCAAAATGACATCCTCGCGTCGTGAAGGTACATAGCCTGGTCATATAAGAATCAGGGCTGAGCAATTCAATACGCGGTGGTTTGTAGTGACTCAAGGTTGGAAATTGTTCCATCCGATAGATTCGTTTCAAGGCCCCGGCTTCGATGTCCGTGATGACTTGAGGCCAAAGGTCTTCGGCTTCCCCGCAGATAATAGCATCACAATGACGAAGGGCTTCATCTGGGCAATAGGTGGGATGGACCCCTCCGAGAATGACCGGTTTCCGACGTCGACGAAATTCATCCGCGATTTCATAAGCCCTTGGGGCATAACACGTCATGATGGATATTCCAACCACATCACAGGGAGTCTCAAAATTGATATCCATAACGGCTTCGTCCACGATTTCGACATCCCATGTTGTCGGAGTATAGGCTGCAATCGCTGGTAGGCTGAGCTTCGGAAACCAGATCGACCGGCGTTCGCTTGCGCTCATGCGATAGGGATTATTTCGTGGATAGGGATCAAGCAACAGAAGTTTGGGCCGAATTTCACTGTGAGTGAGAGGGGTATCCATTATTTTTATCCTCCACAAACAGATGGATAAGCTGTGGGGGGATTCTATTCTACTCTGCGAGGTTCTTCCTGAACAAATCCCTGCATATTATCGGGTATCGATAGGATACACGGTGGGTAATTCAACTGCCTCCTCCAGCGGTACATTCGAGGGGTCTTCGTCAATGCCTCCCTCTATTCTGGCCTGCTCTCGCTGTTGTTCGAGTATCTTCGCTTCAATGCCAACCTTTTCAGGAGGAATGGGAGGGCCGACCGCCCCGCAACCTATTGGGGAAAAGAGCAGGACCAGCATGCAAAAAGGGAGGAAATACTGGGTAGAAGTCCTAAAAATATGACTCATGCCGTTCGTGGTTGTTTCATGGAGCGTTTCATTTCGGCCTGTAATGATTTCTTCCAACCATTGATCTGTTTTGTGACTTGGGCCGTAGCGGTACCACCTATAATGTTTTTACTGTTAATTGCCGCTTCGGGAGTTAAAACTTGAAAGGCCTTGGCATCAAAAGACGAAGAGGCGTTCACTAGATCCTGCTGCGTGAGTTGCCCTAAATCCTTCCCTTTAGCTAAACACTCCCGTACTAGGCTTCCCACCACGTGGTGAGATTCACGGAAAGGCATTCCCTTTTTAACCAAATAGTCCGCCAACTCCGTTGCCAGCAGAAAACCCTCAGACACGGCTTCTTTCATGGAATCAGGTCGTATCGTGAGTTGCGCCAGGAGTTCTGCGTAGATTTTAACCGATGTGGTTACGGTATCTAATGTGTCAAACAATGGTTCTTTATCTTCCTGAAGGTCTCGATTGTAACTGAGTGGCAATCCTTTTAAGGTGGTCAGGAGGCTGAACAAATGTCCATATACCCGACCAGTTTTTCCACGGATCAGTTCCGGGACATCCGGATTTTTTTTCTGTGGCATCATACTGCTGCCCGTACAAAATCCGTCGGAAATATCCGTGAAGTGGAATTCTTGCGAGGACCATAAAATGAGTTCTTCACTTAGCCGAGAGAGGTGCATCATCACGATGGTGCAAGCGCTGAGCACTTCAATGACGTAATCTCGGTCCGACACGGCATCCAGGCTATTCTGGGTCACGCGAGGGAAATGTAGTAAGGAAGCCGTATAGTGACGGTCGATCGGGTAATTGTTTCCAGCTAATGCGCCGGACCCTAGAGGCATGACGTTAATCCGTACCAAGGCGTCCTGAAGGCGCCCCTTGTCCCGCTCTACCATCTCAACATAGGCCAGGGCATGATGCGAAAAGAGAACGGGCTGAGCCCGTTGTAGATGTGTATAGCCCGGCATCATCACTCCCATATACCGCTCAGCGAGGGTTACGAGGGACTGTTGAAGTAACCGGAGATCATTGCTTAGGTGTTGGAGAGTATCCCGAAGATAGAGTCGAAGGTCCAGGGTGACCTGATCATTCCGACTCCGGCCGGTGTGCAGTTTTCCCCCAACAGGTCCAATGAGTTCAGTCAGCCGCCGTTCAATGCTCATATGCACATCTTCGTCCTCGGTCTTCCATTGATGCCGACCGGCGCGAATGTCCTCGCGAATGGCCTGGAGCCCTCGAATGATGGTTTGGCATTCTCGCTGTGGCAAGACCTTAGCCCGTTGTAACGTTTTGCAATGGGCGATACTGCCTTCAATATCGTATTCATACAGGCGGCGGTCAACGTGAATCGAAGCCGTGAAGGTTTCCACGAGTTGATGTGTTTGGCCTTGAAATCGCCCTCCCCAGAGTTTTTGATCTCCTGTTTTTTGTGGCGGCATTGGAGAAGGAGGCCCTGCAGAACGGGATCGGTTGCTGGGCAGGGTTATGCTGGCGCGTTTCTTCATGAAGGCGACCTTCCTAACCATTCAAGCAAAATAGCTTTTTGGATGTGTAGGCGGTTTTCGGCTTGGTCGAGAACTACTGATTGTGGGCCGTCCAGCACCTCTTCGGTTATTTCCTCCCCCCGATGGGCTGGCAGGCAATGCATGACCAGCGCATTGGATTTTGCCTCTTTCATCAGCTGACCGTTGACCTGATAGGGGGTCAAAGCGCTCATGCGTGGTTGTTGTTCGTGTTCCTGGCCCATGCTGATCCACACATCTGTGTAAATCACATCAGCGTCCGTTGCTGCGTTTTTAGGATCGTGGGTGATTTCAATCCTGGCACCGGTTTGTTGGCCTTCTATTTTGGCTGCCTCAATGACGCGGGGATCAGGTTCATAGCCTTTTGGGCATCCTACGACCACGTGCATACCTACCTTAGCTCCAATCTCAACAAGGGAGTGCGTGATATTGTTTCCGTCTCCAATATATGCCAGCTTTAAGCCTTTCGCGTGGTCTCTGTGTTCAACAATGGTCAAAAGATCAGCCAAAGCCTGGCAGGGGTGACAATCGTCCGTTAACCCGTTGATAACAGGAATCGAGGTGTGTTGAGCCCATTCTTCTAAGGAGGCTTGGTTGAATGTTCTTACAACGAGTCCATCCAAATATCGTGTTAAGACTTTTGCCGTATCGGCTAAGCTTTCCCCACGACTCAATTGGATTTTTTCGGACGCAAGAAAAATGGCTTGTCCACCCAGTTGATTCATGCCTGCTTCAAACGAAACCCTGGTCCGCGTAGAAGGTTTTTCAAAAATAAGACCAAGCGTTTTGCCTTTCAACGGAAAGGTAGAGCGCCCATGTCTTCGGGCAGCCTTCAGTTTTTGAGCAAGTGCAATCAAATGGTGAATCGTATCCCGGGGAATGTCGGCCACCGTTAGCAGGTCTTTGGGGAGAGCTGTCGTCTTTTTGCGTGGTGCGACAGAAGTAGATTTTTGAGTACGAGAGGACTGACTTGATGGTGACATGATTTATCGATGTTTAGAAAGAACTTCAGAGAGGACGGACAAGAGCCGGTCAATCTGTGCGTGGCTGATGATTAAGGGAGGCACAAATCTGAGAACTTTTCCCATTGTGCAGTTTATGAGGACCCGTCGCTCCAAGCATTCCAAGACCAGAGGTTTTCCGTCTATGGTTAATTCTAGACCCTGGAGTAGGCCCTTTCCACGGACTTCCTGAATACAGGAGAATTGTTCTTTCAGGGAACTGAGTCCTTTGGCTAAATAGTGACCGGCAGCCTGGCCCTGTTCAAGTTTCCCGCATTCAATAAGGAGTTCTAAGACTTTTAAGGCTACCGCGCAGGCTAAAGGGTTGCCTCCAAACGTGGAGGCATGCGTGCCTGGCTCAAATGCCGCTGCGACGTTGTCGGTGGCCAAACAGGCCCCAATGGGAATGCCTCCCCCTAGCCCCTTAGCTAACGTCATAATGTCAGGTTGAATTTCGAACTGTTCGTAAGCGAATAACGTCCCTGTTCGTCCCATCCCCGTTTGGACTTCATCAAAAATGAGGAGAATTTGTTGCTCGGTGCAGAACTCTCGAAGTTTTTTCAAATAGGAAGGATGAGGAACTATAATCCCACCTTCAGCCTGAATGGGTTCTAACATCACAGCTGCCGTTTGTGGAGTTATGTTGGCTTTCAACGCCTCTAGATCATTGAATGGGGCGTAGCGAAATCCAGGAACAAGCGGTCCGAAGCCTTCTTGTAATTTTGGCTGTCCGGTTGCCGTGAGGCTCGCCAATGTTCGTCCATGAAAAGAGTTGATCATGGTCAGAATTTCAAAGCGTTCCGGACCGAAGGTGTTGTGGGCATACCGTCTGGCTAACTTAATGGCGGCCTCGTTGGCTTCTGTTCCGCTATTGCAAAAAAAGACTTTGTCGGCAAAGGACAGTTCTACCAGCCTTTGGGCCAATTTGGTTTGGGGTTCGGTGTAAAACAGGTTGGAGGTATGAATGAGTTGTCGGGCTTGTCGTGTGATGGTCTCTACCAGATCCTGGTGGGCATGACCTAAAATATTGACGGCAATCCCCGCGAGACAATCGAGATATTCCCTGCCTTCTGCATCATACACGAGGCATCCATTTCCCCGAACAAGTGAAATGGGTAGGCGGGCATAGGTATTCATCAGAAATCTATCCGCATTATCTTGGAGTTCACTTGTAATCATATTGGCAAAAACCCGCGTGAATGCAGGCGAATTTATCACACGACTTCTTCGGTTCGCAATAATGAGCTAGGTGGGAGATTGGTCGGATAACAAAAAGGCAGGAGAAGAGACTCCTTCCCAGAGCCCAATTCAGGTAAAGGAGCCTTTAAATGCTAAATATCGTTACGGCTGGTCAGGAGACTGCCGCCGAAGATCATAGGCTAAGCCCAATCTGCTCAATGTCCATATAAGCCACTTTGAGGGATCAAAATTATACCAGCGAACCCCATTTCGATAGTCACTTTGATACATATGATGATAGTTGTGATATCCCTCTCCAAATGTGAGTAATGATATCCACCAACTATCCCTGCTCGAATCAGATGTGCCATGGGGTTGATCGCCCCAGATATGGCAAATGGAATTGATGAAAAACGTTGAGTTTAGAACAAAGAAAGTACGTGCAAGCCCAGCCAGCAGAAAACATCCGAGACCGCCAATCCACCCATTGTACAGAAATCCCACTACGAATGGCAGCACCAGTCCAGACAAAAGAATGGGAAGGTAATATTTGTCCTGCCACAAAATCAGAGGGTCCTGAAGAAGGCGTGTGGCATATTTGGGGTCACGATTGGGATCCTTCCAGAAAATCCAGCCACAATGGCTGTGCCAAAAGCCCAGTGTGGCGTTATAGGGGTCTTCCTTCTGGTCGCACCGGGCATGGTGCCTAATATGGTCGCTGGCCCATTTTAACGCCGAGTTTTCTAACGCCATACCGCCTGCGATTAAGAATATGGCTTTGATCCAGTTTGGGCACTTGAAGCTCCTATGGGTAATTAACCGATGATAGCCCACTGTAATGCCTAATCCTGTAAATAGGTAAAGCGTGATAAACATGGTCCAGTCTACCCAGGAAAAATCGTAAAAATAGGCATACAAAGGGAGCCCGATGATTGTGGTCAACACAATTGATCCAAACAGAATCATTGTGGGGAAATCTCGTTGTGGAGTTCCGGCTAAGGATGGATCTAACGTTCGTGACATAGCTGACTAAGTCCTCTTATATCTCCAGTCACCAAAGAGAATGTTCCCCATACAAGAGGGAAAATTCAACGGCGAGAGATTTGTTTGTGAAATAAAACCTAGGATTGAAATCTCTTTTACATATACGAAAGTGGGTTGTTGAAACCGACTAACACGGGCCTTGATTTTCCCGTGTAAAAGAGTGGCTTGAGATTATAATGTAACAATTTAGTCGGGAAGAGGCAATCCCATGGCAGAATTCAATAATGACACTCTTTATGTGTCCAGAATACCAGATGTAATGAAAAAAGCTAGGGGACCCTGTACAAGCCAAGGCCCCCTAAATACTACTGTCTGGTATTTATTTTTGAATTCGCAAACAAAATTGCGGACCAGTGCATTTGTTATGGTCTTTGTTAAGAAGTCCCTTGAAGAAATATCAGAACTGCCTGAGCTATATTTTAATACTTGTAGCTGTCTTCTTTGAATGGTCCATTAACTGGGACGTGAATATAGGCAGCCTGAGTTTGGGTGAGTTTAGTGATAACCCCTCCAAAGCCACGAACCATATGGGCAGCCACTTCTTCGTCGAGATGTTTCGGTAAAACTTGCACTGTAATGGTTCCACCTTTTTGGTCTGCGAATTTCCGTTCGTAGAGGTAGATTTGCGCGAGGACTTGGTTGGCAAATGAACCATCCATTATTCTGGAAGGGTGTCCGGTCCCATTTCCCAAATTCACCAGGCGCCCTTCGGACAGTAAAATGAGGTGATCCTTGCTGGCTTTGTCACGATACACTGTATGCACCTGAGGTTTTACTTCTTCCCATTCCCAGTTCTTCCGCATAAAAGCAGTGTCGATTTCATTGTCAAAGTGTCCGATATTGCAAACAACCGCCCCAGATTTCAATGATTGCAGTATGGCTGAATCGCAGACATTCAAGTTGCCGGTAGCTGTGACGACCAAATCTGTGTTTTGAAGAAGGACGGAGTTGGTGTCTTCGACCTTGCCTGTATTGATGCCACCTTTGTAGGGAGAGACCACTTCATAGCCATCCATGCAGGCTTGCATGGCACAGATTGGATCAATTTCTGAAATTTTGACAATCATGCCTTCCTGTCGGAGTGATTGAGCGGAGCCTTTCCCGACATCGCCGTACCCTATTACCAGGGCTTTTTTCCCTGACAGGAGGTGGTCAGTGGCGCGTTTGATTGCATCATTTAAACTGTGGCGACAGCCATATTTATTGTCATTCTTTGATTTGGTGATTGAATCATTCACATTAATGGCTGGAACCTTTAGTGTTCCATTTTTTAACATTTCCAGTAAACGATGTACCCCAGTGGTTGTCTCTTCAGTGATTCCATGAATTCGCTCCAGCATAGCTGGATATTTTTTGTGGAGCATCATGGTCAAGTCTCCGCCGTCGTCCAGGACCATGTTTGCATCCCAGGGTTGTCCGCCCTTTAAAATGGTTTGCTCCAAGCACCAATCATATTCTTCTTCTGTTTCACCCTTCCAGGCGAATACAGGAATTCCTTTTGCGGCGATGGCAGCGGCAGCATGATCTTGTGTTGAAAAAATATTGCAGGATGACCAGCGGACTTCAGCACCCAGTTCGATGAGCGTTTCAATTAACACTCCTGTCTGAATGGTCATGTGAATGCAGCCAAGAATTTTTGCGCCTTTTAATGGCTGGGACTGGCGGTATTTCTCCCGAAGAGCCATCAATGCCGGCATTTCTGTTTCGGCGATGCATAATTCTTTTCTCCCCCAATCAGCTAAACGGATATCCGCAACTTTGTAGTCAATCGAGGCGGTTTTGGTCATAGTTGCAGTGCTCATAGGAATTGTCTCTCCTTCTCTGTTTGAGTATTGAAGGTCTGTTGAAAAGGGGGGAAGGTTTGGTCCCCTTCCCCATCATTCGGCGGGCTAAGCACTTGGAAGTTATAAGCCTGCGCCTTTTCGGAGCAAGCTGGCTTTGTCTGTCTTCTCCCAAGTGAATCCTGGTTCGTTTCTGCCAAAATGTCCGTATGCAGCGGTCCTTTTATATATAGGACGCCGCAACTTGAGGTGCTCAATGATACCCCTTGGCGTCAATGGGAAATGCTTGATGATGAGCTTTTCAATCCGATCAATAGGTGCTTTTTCGGTGCCCTTTGTATCGACCAAAACGGAAACCGGTTCGGCGACCCCAATGGCATATGCCAATTGTACTTCACATTTTTCTGCCAATTGGGCCGCAATGATATTTTTTGCAATATAACGGGCCATATATGAGGCTGATCGATCTACTTTACTGGGGTCTTTCCCTGAAAAAGCGCCTCCTCCGTGACTGCCAACTCCGCCATATGTGTCTACGATGATTTTTCTTCCTGTAAGGCCAGTATCACCCATGGGGCCACCGACGACAAATCGCCCGGTGGGGTTAATATGGAATTTGGTGGATTTTGGATTGAATAATTTCTTAGGCATGACGGGAATAATCACTTTTTCCATCACATCTTTTTCGATTTTCTTCGAAGTGACAGCATCGCTGTGTTGGGTGGAAACTACGATGGTGTCAATGCGAATAGGCTTGCCGTTTTTATATTCGATGGTTACTTGTGATTTTCCATCAGGGCGAACCCAGGGAAGTATGTTCTTTTTCCGAACCTCCGCGAGTCTTCTGGTAAGCCGGTGGGCCAGGATAATTGGCATTGGCATGAGTTCAGGGGTCTCATTCGAGGCATATCCGAACATCAACCCTTGATCGCCAGCGCCTCCAGAGTCCACTCCCATGGCAATGTCACCGGATTGGTTATGAATGGCGGTCAAAACCGAGCAGGTGCTGTAATCGAATCCCCATGTGGCATCTGCATATCCAACCTCCCGAATCGTTTCACGGATAATCTCAGGAATTTCTACATATGCCCGGGTGGAGATTTCCCCGGCTACAAAGGCGATTCCTGTTGTCAGAATAGTTTCACAGGCCACCCTACAGTTCTTATCTTTGGCAATGATTGCGTCAAGAATACCGTCGGAAATCTGATCGGCAATCTTATCGGGATGCCCTTCCGTGACCGATTCCGAGGTGAAAAGGAAATTGGTTTGTCTCATCGAGTTCCCCCTAACCAATTGCTTGAGCCCACATGTCCGTGCCGGGCATGGTCTCAGTGGTGAATAAAGCAAAGCGCAAAACATTCAATGTAGCGTAACTTAACCGCCTTCCGCAATTTTTGATATTGGCTATAGCTGAATTTTTGATTTTATGCTGGTTAACTCCTTGTTTTCGACGTTTTCGGCGGGAGAATCGGTGAAACGTGAAATTCTCTACAACGAGCAGTTCCCCTAACCCTAATAAAGGAGTGCAAGGGTGAACCGGGCCCTGGCAATGAATAGTTGTTTTCTTTTTTATATGATTTTCCAGGAACACATATCGTTCTACACGCACCCATCGGATTGTGAAGGTTCCAGAGTCAGCCATCGCTCTTCGAACTTTTTGAGTCTTGCGTGCTTTTTGGTGGGAATTTGTATTAGGTTCGATTAGTGATAGTGTAGGGCACAAGCATTAACTGGTTTCATATTGAAACATTAGATTAGAAGTAAGCTAAGGGAAGGCAAGTAATTTTACGTGGTTGACCTGAATTTGGTAAGAACTGGGAAAACCCCCACAGTAGACTTTGAATTCCACTGATAAATATATGATATTTATTATCTCACCCATGTCAAGGTGGAAATGTTCATTGGGTTGCGTACCTAGAATTCTCAGTGGTAAGATCCGCTCTTATTTCGTGTGAAAAAACATCTGTTTATAAGCATTTCCCGGCGATTGAGACGTGGGTGTGATGCCGCTTTTTCTGAGGCGGAAATCTCTAAGGAGGCTTGTTGATGTACAAAACAATATATGTCCCGGTTGATAATTCAGACCATTCGAATATGGCTGTAGAACTGGGGGTGCAGTTCGCGAAAATTTTCGGATCGAAAATTGTGGGTAGTCATGTGTATGCGGCGAAGATGCATGATAAGCGGTTTAAGCAAATGGAGGCAGGTCTTCCTGAGGAATATCACGACGAAAAGGAGTTAGATCGCCAACGCCAAATACATGATTCCCTTATTACCAGAGGTTTGCAAATAATTACAGATTCATATTTGGATTTTGTCGATCAGAAATGCGCGGAAGCGAACATTCCTCTGGAGCGGCGCTCACTCGAGGGACGAAATTGGAAGGCGATTGCAGAAGATATTTCAAAAAATGGGTATGACTTGACCATTATGGGGGCCTTGGGGGTTGGGGCAGTGAAGGACTCTGTGATCGGCAGTAACACGGAACGTGTGATCCGTCGGATTCGTAATTCGGACATGTTCGTTGTGAAAGATACCAAACCCATGAATGGTGGGAAAATTGTGGTAGCTGTAGATGGGAGCCATTACTCCTTCGGCGGATTGAAAACCGCACTCGCCTTGGGAAAGGCGCTCAATAAGCCTGTAGAAGCGATTTCGGCATTCGATCCCTATTTTCATTACGCCGCGTTTCACAGTATTTCCGGTGTCCTGAATGAAGAGGCTGGAAAGGTGTTTCGATTTAAGGAACAGGAAAAGCTTCATGAGGAAGTCATTGACAGCGGGTTAGCAAAAATTTACCAGTCTCATCTTGATGTCTCTCGCGATGTTGCCCAGGATGAGGGCGCGGATATTAAGACAACTCTTCTTGACGGCAAAGCGTTTGAGAAAATCATTCAATACGTTCGGAAAGAGCAGCCATGGCTGCTAATCGTTGGACGGATTGGGGTGCATAGCGACGATGATATGGATATTGGCAGCAATGCCGAGAATCTTTTGCGTTCAGCTCCTTGCAATGTATTAATATCTAACAAGAAGTTTGTTCCTCCGATTGACACGCAGGCCGAATACACGATCGCCTGGACGGAAGAAGCCTTACGGCGGATGGAAAAGATACCTGTCTTTGCACGGGGAGTGGCCAAGACTGCGATTCATCGATATGCTATCGAAAAGGGGCATACCATCATCAGTAATTCTGTCATTGATGATGCGGTTGGTGATATTCTACCCAAAGGGGCCATGGACGCCATGAAAACATTAGGCGGTACTCTCGATGCTGCTGGAGTCGATCGGAATGCCATGCAGGCAGGGGATGAGGTGGCGCAGGACTTGATGGGTTCCACCCTGAGCGGCATGATGTCTCAGGTGGTAGAAGAAAAGCCGTCGGAGGCTTCTGCGCCAATGAGCGCAGGGAACAAGTCGTATCTAGCTCGAATGTCCAGAGACTATTATGTTTGTGGTGGATGTGGATATATTGGGAAAGGCGATCAACCGGTGATGTGCCCTGTCTGTGGTCTGGATGGAGCACAATTCAAACAAGTAGATAAATCTATTTTTGATGCGGCTGCCAAGGCGGAAGGTGGCTTGGAAACCCAAGTATCATATGACGATATTCCTATGCAGTGGACGAAAGATGCTCGTGAAGCCATTCGAGCCGTTCCCGCTGGATTTCAACGCCGACGGGCAAAAGCGAAAATCGAAAAAACTGCAAGAAAACTCGGAATGACCACGATTACGTTGGAATATTCAGGAGCAATGATTCAAGAAGCGGCAAGCGAGGACTATACACCAATTTTTGCCAATAAAACGGCTGGGGAGACGGCACCTATGGTCTCTGAATCCAAAACTGAAAATACTGGCAATAATAATGGAGCCGACCCGTATGTGTGGGAGCCTGATGCCCTACAACGATTGGAAAGAGCTCCTGCCGGATTTATGCGTGATTGCACCAAAGCCTTAATTATCAAACATGCTGAAAAAATTGGTACTACAACCATCACTCTAGATGTAGCGAACCAGGGAATTGAACAAGCCAAAACTACTATGGAAGAAGCCATGAAAACTGGCAATGTCAAAGACATCGTGGCCAAGTTGACTGGCACAGGGGCTCCCTCGGAAGCTCAATCCGGAGCCGGACATAATGGGTAAGTCTCTGCCTGTTCTCAATTCATTCCTTAACACGCTGAATTCGTTAGGGGCCGGAGCAATTTCTAAGTTTGAATCATTTCGTCCAGACTCCGGAGCGCCTGGGGATGGTCGAACCGTGGATGATTTTAAGCCCTACCTCGTGGCTCTCAATTTAACCAAGCGTTGCAATCTCAAATGCGACCATTGTTATCTGGATGCCACAACGAAAATGGGTGGTGGGCAGGATGAATTGACGACAGAGGAATGTTTTCAGCTTATTGATCAGATTGCCCAAGTCAATGCCGGTAGTCTTCTTGTTATTACCGGAGGAGAGCCGTTGGTTCGTCCTGATATTCTTGAAATCGCGCGTCATGCAGTCGAGAAGCGATTTATGGTCGTATTTGGCACCAATGGTATGCTGATTGACGATAAGATGGCGAAAGCCATGGTAGACATTGGTGTGATGGGCGTAGGAATTAGTATTGATTCCTTAGATTCAGCAACACACAATGCGTTTAGAGGTTTACCTGGCGCATGGGAAGGCGCTATGGCTGGCATTGAAGCCTGCAAACGAAACGGTCTTCAATTTCAAGTACATTTCAGCGCACAGCCCATGAACTACAAGGAATTACCAGCGGTCATCGATTGGTCACACGATTTAGGTGCCAAAGTCTTAAATGTCTTTTTCATGGTGTGTACTGGACGGGGTGAAGAACTCACTGACATCACTCCTTCGCAATATGAAGAGGTCTTGACTTATATGGTTGAGAGCCAAGATAAATACCAGGACATGTTGGTTCGGGCGCGTTGTGCGCCACATTTCAAACGCTTGGCCTACGAAAAGGACCCAAATTCTCCCATCACCAAAGCGACAGGATATATGGGAGGAGGATGTCTGGCAGGCACAAACTATGCGCGAGTGACGCCAAATGGCGATCTGACGCCATGCCCATATATGCCCCTTTCTGCAGGAAACATTCGCGACACCAGTTTTGTCGATTTATGGGAAAATTCAGAAGTATTCAACTCCTTTCGCTATCCACACCTCAAGGGTAAATGTGGAGATTGCGAATACAGTGAAATTTGCGGCGGGTGCCGTGCTCGTCCTTATGTGGACCACGGGGATGCGATGGATGAGGATGAATGGTGTCTGTACACTCCCAAAGGGGGAGAAAAAATTAAAGTGGCCTTCAATATGCCGGAAGCCTCGTCGGTGGAATGGGAAGCCGACGCAGAAGAACGGCTCAGTCGGATCCCATATTTTCTTCGAGCCATGGTCAAAAAAGGTGTCGAGCGTCATGCCGTTGAACAAGGTCTTCCAATCGTGACCATTGAATTAATGGAAGAACTTCGGAAGCGTCGATTCGGAAATGAAAAACCTGTGTTTAAGTTCTAATGGAGTCCCTCCTCGGAGTTCTCACCGATCTTAATCAGATTATTCCCATCCTGGTGCATTGGTTGCACCTACTGTCTGCCGTGGTGTGGATTGGTGGTTTGGCGTTTCTTGTCATGGCCGTAACGCCCTGTCTCAAAAACACTGTTCCAAAACAATTTATCCGACCAATATCTGAAACCTTTTATCAGCAATATAAACGGGTGGTCGGGATTCTCTTGGTAGTTATCCTTTTTACTGGAGGATTCAATCTCCATTATGTCAGTGAGGGGATGGTCATGCAGTCTGGGGAAGGTGTCTCCCATCATGCCAAATACCTTACTGTTTTCTTTATTAAATTGTTCTTGGTGCTAGGAATTCTGACCATCTTTCTATACACCATTATCTTTAAAAATGAACCCACAGGTGGTGAGACAAGCGAAGAATTAGAAGAGATGGCCATAGAGCCAGTTCCATTTCAGCGTGTAGCATTGTGGATGGGGGTGTTTATCATACTTTGTGCGGCAGCGATGAAACATCTCCATGTGTAATTAATTTTTTTACATTGAATTTTGCATGGCGTAGTTTTAGAGGCTTTTCCCCTGCTTCAATCTTCTGAATAATTGAACCTACCAGTGGGATTGGCTGGGTTGACCACAAAAAAGCCTAACCCTTTCGAATACCTGTCATAGTTGATACCAAATAGCTAAAGAATTCGAAGGGATCCATTTCTCAAAATGGATCCAACTGCAGAAAAGATCTTCCTCGATAAATTACCGTGTGGCTGAGGAAAAATCAGGGTCTTAATGAAGGTTAATTTCCAGATAGTTGACTGGGTAGCTTTATCCAGGCTATCACTGGGCGGGTTCCTTTGATAAATCGTCTTGTTGATCTGGTAGACGACCGGACGCCTGAAAATTAATTTTCCTACCAATTTGCTCCACCCTATTAGGTTATTTGCTGTCCAATGGCTCGATCTTCCCGTTCTCGCACCCCTCGCTCCCGTACCAGACCATCTCTGGAATCGTCCCTACCGTCTGATCTGCCTGTCGAAGTTCCCTTGGAACCACCCCCACATAGACCATTGGTAGCCCTGGTGGGACGGCCGAATGTAGGAAAATCTACGCTGTTTAATCGGATTGTCGGCCATCGCACGGCAATTGTAGATGATGTATCAGGGGTCACTCGGGATAGAAACACGGCAGAGTGCGATTATCAAAATCGGATATTCACGTTGGTCGACACCGGTGGGCTGGATCTGACCACCGACGATGTCATTGTGGAACAGATCAAATTTCAAACCCAAGCGGCTATTGAGGAGGCTGATCTGATCATTGCGGTCATGGATGGCCGTGTGGGGTTGTCTCCGCTGGATGCGGACCTTGTTAAGCTATTGCGACCGGTGACCAAGCCCGTTTTTCTGGCGGTCAACAAGATTGATACTCCTCAGGCTGAACCGCTCTTGGCCGATTTCTACAAATTAGGGGCAAAAGAGATTTTCCCTATTTCGGCCGAAGGAGGATTAGGAGTGGATGAATTACTGGAAGCCCTTTTGCCCTATCTTCCTCAAGCCACCGAGAATGAAGTTCAAAGAGAGATCCCAAGGATTGCGGTAGTGGGTCGACCCAATGTGGGTAAGTCGACGCTGGTCAATGCCATTCTCGGTGAACAACGACTCATTGTTAGTGATATCCCAGGAACGACCCGCGATCCAATTGATTCAATGGTCAGTCTTCATGGGCGACGGTATATCTTTACAGATACGGCAGGTCTCCGGCGAAGGGGGCGGATCGAGCGTGGAATTGAAGGCTATAGTGTCGTGCGAGCCATTCGAGCGTTGGGACGATCTGATGTTGCCGTGCTGGTTTTGGATGGGGTAGAAGGAGTCACAGAACAAGATACAAAAATTGCCGGCTTAATCAGTAAGCAAGGGCGAGGCTGTATTATCCTCGTGAATAAATGGGACTTGCGCGCGGATGATCGTGAGGCGTACCCCGCCTACAATCTTGAATTAGCTCGGCGGTTTCCATTTTTTACCTATGTGCCGGTTGTCTTTGGTGCCGCCATTCAATCGGAAACGCTCACGCGAATCTTTCCAAAAATTGATCAGGTAGTGGCAGATTTTTCCAAGCGTATTCAGACCCGTAAGCTGAACCTCTTTGTTCAGGAACTTCTGGAAAAAAATCCCATGACGTTGGTCCGAGGCAATCCAAAAAAATCCGTATTTATCACTCAGGTCGCGACCAAGCCGCCTACCTTTGCGTTATTTGTTAAATCCGCACCAAAAGTTCCAGCCTCCTACCTCCGTTATCTAGAAAACTCCATCAGGACGGAATATGGTTTTGAGGGCATTCCGCTCCGGATATTGTTGCGCAGTCAATAAAAAATAAGGAACACTGGAATTCACGCGAGTTCCCTAAGTGAAGCATCGTGAGTCAGACAGGCTAGAAATTTTTGAAGTTCAGAGATTCATGCAGTACAATTTGACGGATGAATCGGTTGCTGTGGATATGCGTCCTGATCCTTTTAGGCTTTACCGCTTCCTATGAGACAAGGGACGTTGAAGCGCAACCCGAAGGGAAGCAGGGGCGAGACCTCTATCGTATTCATTGTCTGGAATGTCATGGGGCGGAAGGACGGGGTGATGGTCCACGGGCGGCCCTGTTGGCCCCTCGCCCCGGAAATCTAGTTTCGGCAGCCACCTCTACCAAAACCGATGAAGAACTCCTTGAGATCCTTGCCAATGGAGTTCCCCGAACGGCCATGCATGGCTGGAGTGATCAATTGTCAGAAGAGCAACGGCGCAATGTCCTCGCCTACGTTCGAACCCTCGTGCATTTTCATGACCTATCTTCTCCTCCTTCTCCAGGACCTTAGCCTGTTGTCGGTTTGAGGCGGGTTTTGGATTTATCCGGTCGCATCCGACTCAAGTGATCGAAGTAGTGCACGAAGGCTTGTATCCCCCCTGAAGCTTGTCCCCAATCGAAATATTCATTGGGGGCATGGTACCCATGTTCGGGTAGGCTGAGACCCATAAACAGAATCGGGACCTTCCAGGCGCGTTGTAACACCGCAATGGCCCCAATAGATCCACCTTCCCGCACAAACACCGGTCGGCGTCCAAAGCCCTGGGCTACCGCCTCTTGCAGCGCCTCCGCATAGGGGCCATCGGAAATTCCACGATAGGGTTCCAGTTCTCCATCATTAATCACTTCAATATCAGGATTGCGGGCACGAAGATGTTTTTTCAGGAGTCGGAAAATTTTTGAGGGATGTTGATTTGGAACTAATCGCATACTCACTTTGAGTTCGCCCCAGGCCGGCACAATGGTTTTGACGCCTGGTCCCATGTGCCCACCCGTTAATCCATGCACTTCAAAGGTGGGAGAGGCCCAGATCCGTTTGAGTAAATCTTGAGGATCGGAGGTTCGAAGCGATCGCAGTTGATAGGCCTCTTTAAAAAGGCGAACCTGAAATCCTGATGCCAGAAAATTTTTCATTTCGGTTCGGGTGGGCGGGACGACATCATCGTAGAATCCTGGGATTTTCACGCGTCCGGTTTTCGCGTCCAAGCAGGAATAGGCGGCGTCACATAATTCAGCCAAGGGATTGCGCGCCCCGCCGCCCGTGAGACCGGAATGAATATCGGTTTCCCCTGTGCGAAGCAGCAACTTGGCGACCAACAAACCACGAAGCCCACAGGAGAGGGCCGGGCGATCCTTCGCCACCCAAATCGTGTCGGACACCAGTACCGAATCAGACGGTGGGACAGCTTTACGGTTTTGAAGGACCTCGGGGAAATTCGGGCTGGCAATTTCTTCCTCCAATTCCCAGAGGATCCGAATGTTTAGGGGAATGCCGACTTCTCTTGCGAATTTGGCAGCAAAGAGGGCGGTTAACGCCGGGCCTTTATCATCCGTTGCCCCACGGCCACAGTACCGATCACCATCCTTTTTAAAGGCAAAGGGAGGCTGACGCCATTCGGGTTCTTGAGCCGGTTGGACATCGAGATGATTGTAAATGGTCAGACTGGGGTGTTGTCGACCGGCCACCCATTCGCCAGCTACGCTTGGGTAACCCTTGGTGTTCACGATAGAGGCCTGGGCTCCAAATTGTTCCAGGTATTGAACGGCTAATTGGGCCATTCGGTGCATATCGTGGGCATGCTCAGGGTCTGAACTTACTGATGGCACTTCTACCATCTGACCTAAAAGGTCTTCAAAGTTGGGGCGCTGATCTTGAATGTAGGTGTGTAATTGGGATTGATAATCACTCATGAGATGACGGTTCCTTTTCGTGAGTGGGCTGAGAGTGCAAGTACGAAAACGAGAGTCGGGAATACGGATGGCATTCCAAGAACAACGACAAGGGGGCTAGCATGTCGTCATCCAACTGAAAACGGCACCGGAGCAAAAGTCACAATGAAAATAGCCAAGGCCGCCCAGGCGACCCATCGCCGGTGTTTACCCAAAACCGTGTGCGGGTCCATCACTGGCGGGTGGGCAATCCCGACAAGGCTGGCCAATCCGACCCAGAGAATCCACCCAGGCCAACCCGTGAGGCCCAAATAAATGAGGATGGGAATCGTGGCCAATGCCAGGGAGCGTTGTCGACGGCCTAATACCGCAAATGCCACATGGCCTCCGTCCAATTGCCCCAAGGGTAATAAATTAATCGCGGTGACGAAAAACCCGAACCACGCGGCAAAAGCAATCGGATGGAGCACAATATCGTGCGTGGGTGGAATCGGGCCAAACATGAGCCAGGCAAACCATTGCAGCAGGAGAGGTTCGCCCAACTGTAACCCATACGTTTGGGATCTGGGGACGATATGGGAGAAAGAGAGGCCGATAATAATGGCAACAACTGCGGCGATAAATCCGGCAATGGGACCTGCAACGCCAATATCAAAAAGCGCGCGACGATTCATGATTGCGGATCGCATGCGAATGACCGCCCCAAAGGTGCCAATGAAATGTGGGGGACCGGGAATGAACAGCGGTAAGGACGCGGGTACACGATGAATGCGGGAGAGGAGGTAATGCCCGAATTCATGGGTGACGAGGATTCCTAATAGGGTTGCGGCAAAGGGGATCCCATTGACTAAAGAGCCGGGATAACGCATTAAAAAATCCCAGGCCCCGTTGACTGGTTTCATATTAACCTGAAATGCTCCTGCCCAGAGAGTAGTGAATATGGTGAGCCCAAATAGCAAAATAGGAAGTCCCCATTGGGAAAAGGTGCTGGGAGTTGGAGGGGGGAATTCATCCTCCTCATCTCGAGAGTCGAGCCGGTCAGGTTGAATTGAATGCCAATGATCTATTCCGCGGGAGGATGTCTCGAGTGTGCGTTCTCGAAGCATGGCGTCTTTGGAGATTGGCATGATCAGAGGCGGAGGGGAAATTGGGTTAGTTGAAGGCAGTGGATCAGTGGGAGCAATAGGATTCAATAGAGAAGGTGAGGGTGTTGGGTTGTTCTCCGAAGGCGTTGAATGTGTAGGCGATTCGTGATCCATTAACACGTCCTTATTGAATGCCAAGCCAGGAATTGGTCTGACATTCAATGTCAGGCAAATGGATTGTGCGCTTGTTCCTCACGGACTGTCGTGGAGGGACCATGGCCAGGAAACAAGACGGTGTCTTTTGGTAAGTGTAACAGGGAATGGCGAACGGATTGCAAATGCTGTGGATACAGGGAAAAAGGGTTGGAGCGCCCTACGGAACCGGAAAAGAGCGTATCTCCCACAAAACACAGGGCCTGGCCTTTAAGCGATAACAGGTAGCAAAATCCTCCAGGGGTATGACCCGGGGTTGCCAAGCATTCGACCGACAACTCCCCCAGGGCAATCATCTGATGGTCGGCTGGTATTTTTATGGAGGCGTCAGGCGGCCTCCAGGGGAGCAGGTCAAAATCTCCGTTTCCCAGGTAGACCGTTACTGGCCATTGAGCCAAAATCTCTTTCAATCCTCCCGCATGATCCCTATGGCCATGGGTAAGGCAGATGCCGATTAAGGTCAATGCACGTTGGGAGATGCTCGAAAGCATCTGCTTGGCATTGTACCCTGTATCAATCATGAGGGTCTGGTTGGTGGCCGGATCAGTTAATAGATACCCTTTGACTTGATATCCGCCAACGTCGCCTTTGATGGTTTGAACAAGTTCGTGTTCAGTCGTCCACTCTGGTTGGGGCTGAGGTAACCATCCGCCCAAAGTCAGGTTTATCAGGGGTGCAAGGCGTAGGTGCAAGGCCTGGCTAATTCCCTGAATTTCGCTTTTGGTCGGAGTTCGGTTGCCTTTCTCAAGGTTCTCCAGGTCGGCTTGCCTCATTTTCGCCAAGTCCGCCAGGGTTTCAATTCCCAGTCCCTGCCCAAATCGAGCCTTTTTAATGATATCGCAAAATTCGTCTTCTAAACTCATTTACATGCTCAAATTAAAATTGGCTATAGTGGTGAAAGTTCCCTCTCTTGGCTGGCTGGTTCATCTAATCAAAAAAGAGGGCTCTGTGGAAAGTGGGGTCGTCCCTGATTTTGACCAGTGAGGTTTATAGAAAGTTCCTACCTAACTTTCTTGAGAGTTATAGGGTATATAGTGCGCTTCTTATAAGATCAGCAGATAAGGGATTGTTGACATTATTTTTAGAATGCGCTACTTAAGGGTAACTGAATTTTTGGTGAAAGTTTCATATACAATTAACAGAGGAGGTTTTGATGAAACAGTGCGTAAATTTGATCCTTGTGGGACTGATGTGTTTCTTGCTCGTCGGTTGCATGGGGGCGGCAAGTCTTCAGCAGCCCAATGCGTCATTTGCTGTTGCGGGAATTTACACTGATGTGCAAGGTGGTAGCTTGGTGTTAGACAACGGTGTGGCAGCGACGAAAACAGGAACAGCTTGTAGCCACCAAATTTTGGGCATTTTGGCCTCGGGAGATACACGTGTTGAAACCGCCATGGCGAATGGAGGAATTTCAAAGCTGGTGTATGTGAATACCTCCTATAAAAATATTGTATGGGGAGTGTATACTGAAGTTTGTACGATTGCGAGAGGAAACTAGGTTTCCATAAGAGAGAGTCTCATGTTGACGGGGGAGCACCTGGAAGATTGTTCTGGGTGCTCCCTTTTTTTTTGGCCATAAGGACGAGTGCTGGGTTTTTGTTGAGTGACAATTGGAAATGTTCAGCATGAAAATTGGCGTAGTCCTGATATGGTTGCTTCTTCTTTCTGTTCCGTCAAACGGATTTGGGTTGGAGAACATAGAAATTTATCTGGCCGGTTATGGGATGGCCACTCAACCCTTAAACCAGGGCCTTTTATTTAAAGGGAGCGGTGGTAAAGATGAAAAGATTCATGGTGACCCTGGATTGGGAGTAAAGATTGGGTTATTCCCGTCTTTATTTCATGGGTATCTTGGCGTGGAACTGGAATCATTTGGGCAGAATAACTCCCTACGTTTTCCAGTCGGGGAAAGTGGTGTCGGAACGGGTAAAGGCAAGAGTGGCCTTATCACGTATAGTTCGATGGTCAATCTCATCCTGAGGTATCCTGGGCGGCATGCACGGCCTTATGTGGGAATAGGAGGGGGACTCTCGAATGGAATCCTCCATCATTCAGATATTCCTGGTAGAAAGGACCACAATTTTGAAACGAGTTACGCTCCGGGATATCAGTTCTTTGGCGGGATTCAGTTGGTGGTTGCCGCCAATTGGTTTGTGTTTGGGGAGTATAAATACAGTGCTGCGAATTATCATTGGAATCAACTCTCCCTGAATTTCCGAAGCGAATATTTTTTAGGCGGAATTGGATATGTTTTTTAATGTGGTGTTCAACCTGTCGCTGCGGTTTTCATGCTCTCGTCCCGTTTACGTTTAAGTGATTCTGTGGCGTTGTAGGGATCTGTGGACCGTATGACGTGTCGATGAAAATAATGGCATTCATGAATCAAAAATATCCATGAAATACACCAAAAATTTCATTGTCCTGATCATGGTGAGTGAACGTGGCGCGCACCGCGAAATTTTTGGCGAATGTCCATCGTTGTCCCACAGAAACAGGGATGTCATGCGATCGATCTCCAAGGGGATAATACAAATATCCTGCTGAAATGAGCCATTTCCATCTCGGAGTGATTGTGGCCATCACGCCGCCAGATATTCCTCCCCCCACTCGATGATTTTCTTTGTACGCGCCACTGACGTTGGCATCTATCTCCCCAAGGAGAAAAAAGACCTCCCGTTTAAAGATCTGAGTTTCTTGGGCTCCACCGATTCCTGCATTAATGTTTCCGTTAGAACAGAGGTCGCAACTTGAGGTCTTGACGGTGTCCATTCCAACATTAAATTTCCATGAGGGCGAAATGAACAAGGAATCAATGGGGGCCAAGGAGAGGATATTTGCAAAAGTAAAACGTTCTACTCGAAATTGATTTCGGCTGTGATAATACCTCAACCGTAAATCAAGTAATTCTATTTGGGCATCTTGGGTATATCCTGCGTCAGGATCTAGGAGATCGTGATAGGCGGCTCGGACGCTGATTTCTTCGAATATCTCATGGTTTCTCCACCCGAATCCCTCGCCGACTCTTAGTGAATTGTGTCCGTTATCGGGGGAAAGGGAAAATGGCTCCACATGAAAGGAGGGCGAAGGTATTTTTATTTGACTGCGCGTCACTAATATAGATCGATTTTTGGCCTTATAGTCTTCAGCCTTGTCTTGATCGGTTGCGGCTTTATATCGTAATACGTCTGATGCGAAATCCAGAAGAAAAATTTGGCGATTCCTTGGTAGTTGGCGAAATTCAAATCGCTCTGTCAAATGAGGATCGTTGAGGAGTTTAGGAAGTAACGAGGTTTCTTGTTTCTCCAAATCGCTTCGCTTTCTTTTAAGCAGAGTGCTGCGAGCAGGTCGGTACACGCTCTCTTTGACCAATCCTTTGTAACGAAAAAGGAGGCGAATGGTGTTGCCTGGAATCGTAGCAAAATGAAACTGATCGGTCAGATGCAGATTGGGATCGGCCACTTCCAATAAAGACAGGATATGGTACGCACAATTTTCTTTAAAGAAGTAATAGTCGAAATAGGCATTCCCTAATTCCCACACATGCATCAACAGCCGATGAATTTGATCGGGAGAAAAATTCAAGCGATATTCCCAGATGTCTCGATTTTCAATGTCTCCGTATTCTTTGACTTTCATATAATAGGGAATAGTCGAAAAAAACCCTTTGTATCCTCCAAATACTCCTTTGTAAGCGTATTCAATTCCAGGATTGGGCGGCACCTCTGCCGCATAGTTAATCGTATAGGCGAGAATCCGTGTTTGTTCGGTTTGGCCTTTTGGATCAACTCTGAGGAAAGTGTGTCCAAACATGGAAGCTGGGTTCCCCATAAAGGCTGAGGGGAAAATCATGGAAATAAATTCGGCATCAAATTCATCATACCAATGATGAAACCGTTCACATTCGTGAGAAGGGAGTTTAGCCTCTTCAAATTTTAATTTTTCTTTCAGCCAATGATAGCGGGCGACAAAGGCGCACTGGGCAGGTTGTTGTGACCGACCGACCAATTTATCAGAAAAAAAGAAGGAAATTGTTGCCCGTAACTCAGCCTCGGGATCTTCTTTCCCATTTTCTGATAGGAAAAACCCTGGATCATCCACTTCGCTGGTGTGACCACCAAAGAGGCTTGGCTGGTAATGAAGTAAGAGGTGCCAGTAGCGTTGCTCATGGAGTTTGTCCCTGACGGCTTGCTCATTCAATTCTTGAAGATACAGTGGGGTTGCCCCTTGTATGGGGGAGACAAAAAAATGGAAAGAAAATAGCCAAAGGCCAATAAGAAGGCGTATTACCACATGCGGGGAGAGAAAATTGAGAGACGATAAGGCTCCGGCTCTTAGAGGCGGAGCCTTTCGGAATTTACTTGTTGGTTGTGGTTTGGGCTAAAATAATGTGGCCCTGCATCGCGTTATTTATTGCTTTCACAACGGCTTTCGGTGAACTTTCTCCGGCTTGCACCAGAGTCGAATATTTCTCTTGCGTCATTGAAAAAAACTCTGGGTGCTGTTCTTGAGGTATCCCCATTAATGTGGCTAGTGATGTCAAATGTTCTCCTTGGCCTTGCGCCATTTCTTGGGATAGGTTGTCGAAATTCAGGGCTGTAAACACATTGACTTTTTCGGATGCAAAAATTTTCCCATCATTGGTGCAACCGGAAGTGCCTGAACTGATTGCAAAAGTTTGAAAGCCGGTACCATTGGTGGTGGCCATCAGGACCTGCCCACCAATGCTTTCATTTTGGCTGGACTGTTCCCACGCGAGTTTCCCTAATCCGCAACCTGGACCATTGTTTGGGGGATTCCCTAACGCCATGCCTGACATTCCCATGACCAGAAAAAATGTTGACACCAATGCCAATGGTTTTTTTGCCATGCTTTCCTCCTAATTTGGTGGTGAGAGATAAAGGAATTGTTTTACGACTTGTGAAGATGATTATAACAAATGGAAGGCTATTGGAAAGTCAAAATTTACACAAACATGTTCATTCTCCATTGACGCCTGACGGGGGCCCCTCTGGCTAGTTTATTTTGTGTTCAGACTTCAGTGGTTGAATATTCCCTGTTGGTCAAAGCAGGAATATTTCGTGATGCGTCAGCCGGAGAATGGTGACTGGTTGTGGATAAGGAAGGAATTCTAGCTGGCTTTAGATCAGGGCATTTCTCGATGAGTTGTCTGAGCGTTCGATGGCCTTCTTCGTAGCCAGGGTGGAGGGTGATGATTTCTTTCATGGTGGCAAAAGCTTTTGGTAGCTGTCCGGTTTCGATTAATAATGCTGCCAACCGTAACCTTCCTTCTAAATTTACGGGATTCTTATTGACCAGCATTTGCAACGTCTGAATTCCTTCTTGATAGTTGCCTGCATCCGCGCAGTGGTCGGCATAAATGCCATAAAGATGGTTATCCCATTCAGAGACAAAGTGCGGTTGTTTCAACTCCTCCCAGTCCATTGGGACAGGGGTGCTTATTGGACCGATCTTTTGTGCCAGTCGGAATCGATGGCTGTGTGGGTCAGATAATTCTGTGAATTCGGGATCCGATGATGGATGAAAACCTAGGCCGTTCCGCCTAAGGCTTTCCTCAATTTCCTGATTGGAATACGACCGTATCCCAATGGTGTCCTCGAGAGGAACGTCTTGAAAATGGCCTATGGGCAGTTGAAAGACCAGATACCCCTTAGGAGTCAAGACGCGGTGGATTTCTCTCAGGTACCGTTCAAATACAGGACGAGGCATATGCTGAAATGTGACATAGGAATAGACTAGATCAAATGAGGAGTGAGGAAATTCCAAAAGATCCACCCCAGAGGTTTCATATGTGTGGATATGGGGAAAGTCAGCTAACCATTGTTTGCTCTGGGCAATCATTGCGGAAGAGACATCGACACCTACTAAATGATGAAAATGGGAGGCGAGGGCTTTGAGGACTCTGCCAATGCCGCATCCGATATCTAAAACATTCCACGACGGCAGGTGAGGGACTGGGAGAGTTGCCAGCAAGGCCTGGGCAGTGTTTTTTCCTGATTGAGTAAACATTTCCTCTGTGTGGTAAGCCTCGGTGGCAATCCAAAATCTGGCATGGTGTTGGGCTCGTTCGTTCCAGTCATGTTTCATTTTTTCCGCAATGTTCATAGGTTTCCTCGCCTCCATCAGTTCGAGATATTGCACCTGGTCCAATGTTGAACTTTTTCTCTGTGTGCTTGGGTATGTTGATGTATCCGTACGAAAGGCTCTGCTTGTTTAATGATAAGCTTTCCATGCTTTGTCTTGTGACAAAAGGTTTAGCAAGTCCGTTGCCAACTTCATTGGAGAGGGCATGTCATATATCGGGCTCACAATTTCCAGAATGTGCTGGTGAAATGCGCATTTTTGAGAGAGAAAGAGTTTATTCAATGTGGAGAAGGCAATGGGCAAGAGATTCTTGTGAGTGGAAAGGTATGCCGAGTTTTAAAATTTAATGACTAGGTTAATGTACTTGTTTGCAGATATTTTCGATCAGATGGTGGATGAACTTTAGTAGGGCAGGCTTTGTAATGGGGCGTCAATAAAAAACGGGACTTCCAAGGTGAGAGAAATATGAAGATTTGAGGGAGGAGTGAATAAGTGGGTACTAAGCGAACACATCAATACGAGAGGATATAGCATCCGTTGGTTTTTCAGACGGAATCCCGTCTTCTTTGGTTTTGGGTGCATTTTTTTGCGGGCTGCCGCTTCAATGGTATTGGCTGACCCGTATTGGCTGACACGGCCACCGTCCGATCCTGGGCTGAAGATCTGCAGGTGCTAGGGCTGCTGGTCGAATTTACTGGGCTTTTTGTATGGTGGATTGTGGATTACCTGGGATGAGAAAAGTGGCAATACTGACTTCACCTCCGACCGCATAGAATTTCCCATCAGACCCTCGTTGAAAGGAAAATCTGGCCGCACTTTTGGCTAGTCTTCCTGATGCTGCTATGTGTGCCTATTGGTTATTTCTAACATCACGATCGCTATTCTGGAGTTCCACGATTTTTTTTGTATGGAGGGAGTAACTTGTGATTGTTTGGCCTTGTGCCCGTCAGAATGGTTTTGGAGGGCTAATAGAGAATTCTGGGGTGAAAAGGGTGAGGTGGAAGAGGATATGTTCATTAGGGAAAGCCTGTTCACATTAATTTCGGCTTTTTTGGGGAGATAAATTGACTCATTTTTGGCCAATGGTGGTGGATTAATCGTATAAATAGAACGCCTAAAAAATGTTTTGCGGGGGTGGCGCAGAAACAGTGATGTCCGAAAAATGGTTTGGATATATCGTCCTGAAAACGGAAGCAGGCCATCCCTTTCCACTCTAATGGCCGCGTCCCAGGCGGTTCTTAGGTCAAAAACCTACTACCGCACCCGTTCATGCTCAGATCTTCAAAGCAGGAATGGGAGCGGGAGATTAAACCGCCATTCTTGATTTTACGCGCAATACAAATGCCCATTGAGAAACTAATGAAACAATTAACGCAGATTCATTTTCCTATTGCACAAATGGCAGGCTTATTAATTTTGTCTGAGAGTCCGCTTGAAGGTCTCAAGTGGAATAGGGCTCCCGTGGCCGTTGTTTCACCTTAAATTGTTTTGCTTCCGGGGGATTGAAGGATTTTTATTTTCTAACAGTGCCGGCGCAATTGTTTTGTGATCTTCTTTGTGTCCAAAACAGGCTTTGCGGGCCATAGAGTCAGAACCGCAAGGAAGATACTTGAAAAAACAAGTAGTAGAAGTGTGGTGGTGATGTCTGGTCGCTGGATCTGTTCGAAATATAAGGTTTGCGCATTTGCCAAAACCTTGTCAGCAGCAGATACCCCGCCCAAGAGTATCATGGTCATGAGGGACCCAATAATCATTCCTCCGAATATTTTCAGCATGAGATCACTCCTTTTGTTGAAGACGAAGGTCAACGAGAAAAATTTTCAATCTCTTGGGTCAACCTCTTCCCAAGGCGGGGAAAGGATTTGTGTTGGGAAGTAAATCCTTCCCCCTGGTGAAGAGATATAGAGAAAAAGGTTAATGGGTAAATACCGCTAAAGGATTGGAAGTCTAGCACTGATTAGGAAGGCTATAGAGTTAAGGGGGGAGCTTTTTTCTTATCGAGGAAGGGGAGAATACCGTTTTAAGGAGAAGAGCAGGATGGCAAAGACCAGACTTATTGGTCTAACGCTAGCTGAACCATAGACAGGAACTGACTAAAATTACAGGGTTTATCTAAAATAGCAAAGACTCCCGCCTGACGCGCACGATGTTTATCCTGTTCTTTCAGATGTCCACTGAGTAAGATGACGGGGGTTTGGATGGGTTCTTTCTCTTGCAGCTTGATTTGGTCAATGAAATCTAGTCCTGCCAGAATCGGCATTTGATTGTCGGAAATGATTAAGTCAGCTCGGTGAGTGGATAACCACGCGATGGCCTCCGATCCATTGCTGGCCTCAATACATTCTAATTGTTGGGATTCCAGGACTAGGCGAAGGGCTTCCCGAGCATTGAGATCATCATCTACCAGAAGGACCTTTTTCATGTTCTTGTTCGCTTATTTAACCCGTTCTTCAATCTTGAGCTATCACCTCATTATTCTAAATGATCAGAACGTCACATTGTCCACCCCCCGAAGAGACTAGCCGTTTTTTTACGAAAGCTCCAGAGTTTATCCTCCCCAGGATTATTTTAAAACCGAGTTTTGGATTTTTCGTTATTGAGAAGAAAGAGGGATAGCCGTATAGCCTTTAGACTCCAGGCACCCTTCTAAGGAATAAATATCCTTTTCCCTTTGAGTGCTTCCTGTTGAGAGCAAAGCTTCCTCGCAATCCGATTTATCACGGGTAAAGGTTTCCTGGGAGGTGCCAGACCTGTACCACTTCACCGGGTCTGAGGCACAACTCACGCTCGAAAGTATTGTCATTAAGCCTATGAGCAGATTTATTTTTATTTTCTTCATGTATTGCCTCGTTGAGAAAAAGAAGGCGAATTGTAATAACTTTATCTCGAGTATTCAATCAGGCGCATTGAATATGGAAAGATTCTAATCTAGGGACAGTATTGACTGGGAATCTGAGAGAATCATGAATAGGTCGACCAGGAAAAATTGGTGGAGATTAGGTATTCGGACCAATTTGGACAAGAGCCCAGGATGACCAAAAATGCACATTGGGGGTCGGGTCTGTTTCCATGGCTTGTTTCAGTGCAGACACATCCGCACTGGTTCCCAATTTGCCTAAACGAAATGCGGCTTCCGATCGCACTCCCACGTTTGGGTCTTGGAGAAGATGGGTGCGTAAGTATGGGAGTCCTCTGGGATCACCTAATTCACCGAGCCCTGCAATTGCCGATTGACGTGTGAGAGAATCTGGACTTTCCAGAGCTTGGAGATACACGGAATAGGAAAATGGAAATTCAAAGTGAGCGAGAGATTGGATAATGGTTCTTTGGGTGTCAATTGTGGAAATAGCGTAGGCTTCGGTTAATACCTGCAATAAATCCTCATGCACTGCTGTTCGACCCAAGGCCAATACCACAGCTTTTTTGACTGAATCGGATGGATCTGTAAGGTGCTGAACCAATGCAACTAGAGACTGATCCGATAAGGATTCGGCCATTGTTCCCAAGGCCCATGCACTTGATTGTCGAACCTGGTCATCCGGGTCCGATAAGGCGAGAACAAGGGCTGGTACGCTCTGAGGATCACCAATTTTCCCTAGTGATAAAGCTGCGGTCCGTCGAATATCAGGCTGAGTATCGGTCAGAAGTGGAATAAGTCGTTCGGTGACAGTTTCGGGTGGTTCAGGTGGGGATTCAATAACACATCCAATGAGTCCATAGAAACAAATGGCTCCGATAAGGATAGCAGGACTGGTAGGGAATGGTAGCAAGAAAAGATTAGGCAGATCCTGAACGTTCTTTGGGGTTCAGAGGCTCTTTAGCCACTTCGATGGAGTCTTGCATCTCTTTTTCGGCAGACTCCAATTCGGCCTGAATGGTGCGCATTTGAGGATCGATCGAATTTTTAATATCTGCTGCGGCATCCCGGAAGGTGCGTACGGCACTTCCAAGACCTTCTCCTAAGGATTGCATATCTCGTGGAGCTAATCCTGACTGCTGGGAAGTCTGGGCTTTCATTGCAGCTTGCTGGGCTTGGACTCTGGCCACGGCCTGTTTATTGACAACAGCGGCAGGGCGCTTCAGCACGGGCTTTGCCTGTGCCCCAGCCGGGAGGGCGGGGTATTGCCTCGAAGCCATAGGGGCGGGTTGCGCTTGCCTATCCTCCATGGACATCGGCAACGGTGCAGAGGGGGCTGTCGTGGTTTGAGGAGAGTTAGGGGCTACAGTAGATTTAGCTGAAGGCTCGACCACTTGAGGCCCTGCTCCCTGGTAAAGTAACGCTGCCGTGGTTCCAGGCGTTTGTTCAGGACCAGGCTGGAATGGTTGATTGGTCTGGGTGCCCACCGAGGTAGTCGGTTGGGATTGAGCCTGTGCTGGTTCGGGCGGTGCAGATGGAAGTGGCTCATTGGGGTCCACAGGTTGAGGGATATCGGCGACTTCCTTCTTAAAGCCTTTTAGAGCTTTCCCGACACCTTCCCCGATTTGCGGGAGACGACCTGCCCCGAAAATAATCAGGATGATCACCAGAATGATCATGAGTTCAGAGAACCCCATGGTTCCGAACATAGAGAAGCCCCTTTCCCTTCAGCTTACTGTGAAAATATGCAACTAAAAAGACTCTATCTTTCAAGATTGACGAGTGTCAACCTAAATACGGTAGGCTTAGAACGCTATGCCCAAGCCAAGTTTTTGCGTATGCTTCATATTGTGTTATGCCCTTTAATTAGCGAGTAGGTCCAGAATGTCATTACTCTCACCACCTCAGATTCCCCTCTTTCGGATTACCCTTTTTTACGGCCCAGAAGCCGTTGAAGGTGCCTCTGATTCAGTACACTGTGTTTTTAATGTTAAAAAGCGCAGCTGGAAAGGCGGGGTGCAAGTTGAGGTGGTAATGAAAAAGAACCAAATTGCCAAGCTTGAAGGAATCCTTCAGCATTCATCATGGTTGGAAGTCGTTCTAGGGGGCGTTCCGGTGGAGGACCAGGAAAGCTACCGCGAAAAAAGTCATGATTTGTTGGTGCAGTTGTTGTGTTTCCACAAGCTCCATGCCTTTATTCATCAGGGAATCAAGCAGGAGAATATCCAGGTTTCCGGAGATGCTCTTGTTGCTGAGACAGATAGGGTTGTTGAGCTGGAGGCCGAGGAAATCAAGAGGCAGATTTTCATTGAGTTGGATCTGGTTGAAACAGAAGATGGCCCCCATTCACTATGAAGGTATTAAATTTGCTATAATTTTTTGTTTTTTATTTAAAAACAGAAGACTGACGAATCATTCATGATTAGAATAACAACCAGAAGGTTTGCATAAAAAATTAAACAGGAAGGAGTATTCCTTATGCGGCAATCCAAGGGTTTATTGAGAGATGTGCTTAACCAGGTAACCGGGGTATGTGTGTTATTGGCTTTTTCACTGGTCCTATGCCTGGGTGCCACTGGGGTGAGTCTGGCTGCCGAACACGAATTGTCGAGCCCAACTAATGAGGCGGGGCTTGGGATTGGGAGTGCTTTGCTGACCGTGGTCTATTTCCCTGTTAAATTGGCCTATGCCATCTTGGGGGGGGTTGTGGGAACCTTTACCTATGGATTGACGGGTGGCGACCTTGATACGGCAAAAGCCGTATGGGAACCGAGCTTCTATGGTACGTATGTTATCACGCCCGATCATCTGAAGGGGAATGAACCCGTTCGATTCATTGGGGTTTCCGCATACGAGGATCAAGCCCTTTAGACGGACTCATCAAACCTACCCGCCTAAGTTGAAATGACTGGCATGGTCAAACCTATCATTGGGATCACACCGGATTTTAACCCTGGAAATCGTAAGGATATGGGTGGGAAAGAACCCACCTATTTTTTGCGGGCCAGGTACCTTCAGGCGATTCAGGACGCCGGGGGAATGCCCTTAGTGCTTCCCCTGGTGCGTGGCCTGGCAAAACAGAAATATCTTTTACAACGGCTGGACGGCCTCCTGGTGACCGGGAGCGGATCGGATTTAGCCCCTGAGTTGTATGGAGAGAAACAGCGGTATCCTTTTCAGCGAATGAGTGAAGACCGCGCGCAACTTGAGCTAGGACTATCCAAGTTGGCCTTTCGTCAGGGTTTGCCGACTCTAGGCATTTGCGGGGGTATGCAATCCATGAATGTGGCCTTGGGAGGAACCCTGCTGCAGGATATTTCCTCTCAAATGTCTACCAAAATTGAACATCGTCCCACCAAATCCGCAACGAAAACAGCCCATCTGATTGACATTGAACCCAACAGTCTCCTTCAGCGTATCGCTAAGCGGTTAAGTATTGCTGTGAATAGTTCCCACCATCAATCTATCAAATCTGTTCCGCCGTCCTTTCAAGTCTCTGGGGTTGCTCCAGATGGAGTCATTGAAGCGATTGAATCTTCCCGTCATCCATTCTGGCTTGGGGTCCAATGGCATCCGGAGTTTTTATACCGGCACGACGCGATTCAAAAACGTCTATTTATCGCATTGATACAATCCGCAAGACAGTTTGCCGCCAGCCGGACATAGCCTGTCCTCGGCCTTTTTAGCTTAGTTCGCACATGGTCTTTACGAAAGAGAATACCTGGTATGGCGAAGAGGACGGAGTCTTACGGAGCTGCGTCTTCAGCTTCTGGGGCTGGTTGAGGTGGATCCGGCGGAGCTGGAGATTTAGGTGAGGGAGTTTTGGTGTCTTGTGCGGCCGCGGTCTTAGCTGCAGGAGGAGTGGCGGGTTTAGGAGGAGGAACGGGTTTGGGTTTTTCTGGCTTGATGCCACCTTCCCAATGAGGGCCGGTATACATGTCGTCGGCCAGGTCCCTTTCTTTCCACTTGGCTTCAAAGTCTGCTGCGGCTTTATTGGGGGTATCTCCAGATCCAACTGTTTGATTCCATGGATAGATGCGAGGAGAAATGTGGCAGGTGGACTCCTCCTGGCACATATATAGTGCAATCGGATTTCCTCGATAAGGGCCCATGATAATATGGACCGTGCCAACTAATTCAGGAAGAGACTCCATGATGACCAACACAACCGATTGTTGTCCAAAAAGGAGGCTATACTGCCACAGCCCTCGGCGGTATGCAATATGAATGAAAGAAGTTCATCAGGTATTTTTGACAATAATTTGATGTAGGAATGATGAATAAGAAACAGAATATTACTGGAACTCGGAAGGGCTATTTGTTGAAAACAGGCACTACGGGGAGTTCGGATTTTCGGTGAAGATATAATGCGATCATGAGGACTAAAATCACGACAACATGCAGGGACATATCCATAAGATAATGACGAAAGATGTCATCAGGGACGGAATCCTGGTGCGAAAATTCAGCTCCAGCGGTGAGAATTCTTCGGACGGAGGCGATAATCCCTACATGGAGGAAGGGTTCGAGGCGAATACGGTCGTTTTGCAAGAAGCCTAAAACCGTGCGAAACAACTCCAAAAGAATGATGACGAACAACAGGTCATTCAGTAAGGTGATGGTGGCCGGCAAAAACCCGGTCTGTACCGATTGAGCATAGGCCACCCAACTATAACCGAAAACCAGCATGCCCACGAGGAGAAAACTCAGGCAGGCCGTGATATAGCCCCACCGGTCGAGGAACTGCATCCATTTGACCCATTGCTTGATCGATTCTGGTGTCCACCCTAACATGTCGAATGTGTCCTCTTAGGCGGTTCCCTGATGAGGGGTGTTGGGGGAGTGTTCCTGCCCCGTGTCCTCTCCCCGCATCTGACCAAACTCTAAACTCTGAATTGCACTCGCCCCAAACGAATGACCACAGCAGATGACTTCCTGAAAGCCCTCACCTCCCGCCATCACCATTAGTCGAAGTCCACAGGAATCAGTCGCAACTATTTTCTCATTGAGTGGCATGCCGACTGCCAAGGCTCCTGCTCTGCGGCCCCGCTCTTGATTAAACGAGGGAACTACATCTTCCTGGGTCAGGTCATGCCCGCAACACCGAATTTTTTCAAAACCTTCCCCTCCGCCCATCACCTTGAGTACCAGCCCGCAAGAATCCGGAAACCGTTTGCGTTCGTCGATTATGTCCCCTTTTTTCAATGCCATGGCCATGCTCCTTGCTTTCGAAATGAATCATGAAATTCTGTCATCAGCAATAGGAATAGAGGTTTGGATGTGTCGGTTTATACAGCAAGGTTATTAGCTAAACAAATCTTTGTAGGGAATGTCCAGAATTGGGTTATGGCCTTCTTTTGTCAGTTGGTCAGGTAAGTGATATCGCTGGTATCCATAAAGTGGCCCAGTGGGAGACGAAGCCTCGACTGCCTATTGGAGTATGGACGGTAATCCGTCTTTGAGCTTTCTATGCATTCAGGTCAAAGTGCGAATTTGGTCTTGGATCTGTGCTAACACATGGCGATGAGCAGGAAGGCCGACGGTATCAAAAATGGAGGGAACATTGATTGGATGATAGGGAGAGACAAATTGCTGTTTGACGGAGGCTATGCGGGCCAGGCTAGCCTCAAGGTGGCTTTGATCCAACAAATTGGATTCAACGGCACCACAAACAGCGTTAATGGTATCGGTTGCGAGTCTGCGGGTTTTGCACACCAATAACATATCCACTCCGGCTTGCAACGAGCGTACAGCCGCCTCGCCGATTGTCGAATGGTTCACAATGGCGCCCATCTCCAAGTCGTCGCTTAAAATGACACCGGAAAACCCCATTTGCTTCCGAAGCATGTCTGTCAAAATAATGGAAGAGAGGGTTGCGGGATTTGTGGGGTCGAGGGCGGGATAGTGGACATGGGCGGTCATCATGGCCTGAAGACCGTGAGCAATGGCGTATTGAAAAGGTTTGAGCTCCACACTTTCGAGTCGCTCCCGGGAGGCATGGACCACTGGCAGTTCCACGTGTGAATCCGTACTGGTATCGCCATGACCAGGAAAATGTTTTCCGCAGGCCAATACGCGATGGTCGTGCAGGCCCGCGAGAGTGGCCGCTCCCATGAGGCACACCTGTTCCGGCTCGGTCCCAAACGCCCGATCTCCGATAATAGGATTGGAGGGATTTGTATGGATGTCCAGGACCGGGGCCATATTCATATTAATCCCTACGGCGCGTAACTCCTTAGCAGTTACGGCCGCGGCTTGGTAGGCCAGTTCCGTGGATCCCGAGTGGGCGACGGTTGATGCAGGAGGGAAGATGGTAAAGCCTGAAGGAAGGCGGGAGACGCGCCCACCTTCTTGATCGATGCCGATGAGAAGCGGGATGTCACCGGCAAGTGCTTGGAGGTCGTTCGTGAGGTGTGCAATTTGAGCAGGGTCAACCAGGTTTCGGGAAAAAAGAATGATCCCTCCCGGTCGGAATTCCTGCATCCAGGTTCGAAGGTCCGGAGTGACCTCCGTCCCTTCGAACCCGATCATACATAGTTGCCCTACGAGTTCAGCGATAGACATCGCGTGTATGGCCACCTAGCGATTGGCATGATTCAGTAAATACTGAATGAGCAACCGGGTCCCGATACCAGTCGGACCTTTAGGAACATAGGGACGATCGGTTGTGCCCCAATCGGTGCTGGCAATGTCCAAATGGACCCAAGGATGGTCTCCGACGAATTTTGATAAGAACAGTGCCGCGGTAATCATTCCACCTCCGCGCCCACCAATATTCCGCATGTCCGCCACGTCACTTTTAAGCTGCTCAAAATATTCATCCCACAGGGGCATTTCCCAGACTCGTTCCCCGGCATGATTGCCAGCCTTTTTGAGGTCGGCTTTCATGGTGTCGTCATTACCCAGCATGCCAATCGCGAACTGTCCCAACGCGACAGAGGCCGCACCAGTCAGTGTGGCGATGTCAATCACGCAGGCGGGTTTGAGCCGTGAGGCATAGGCTAAGCCGTCAGCAAGAATCAGACGACCTTCCGCATCGGTATTCTGAACTTCCACCGTTTTTCCGGAGAGCATGGTAAGGATATCGCCGGGTTTAGTAGCTCGTCCTCCCGGCATGTTTTCCGTCACAGGCAAGAGGCCGATCGCATTCACCGGAAGTTTGAGCCGGGAGGCGGCTCGAATCGTCGCCAAGACTTCAGCGCCACCGGTCATGTCGGCCTTCATATGTTCCATGTTTTCTGATGGTTTTAGGGAGATACCACCGCTATCAAATGTCACGGTTTTGCCGACAAAGACAATGGGTTTTTGTGTGCGAGGACCGCCCATATATTCCAGAATGATGAATTGAGGCGGTTCGATGCTGCCTCGAGAGACCCCCAATAATCCGCCCATGCCGAGTTTTTCCTGCTGTTTGCGATCCAAGACTTTGAGTCGGACTTTGGCCTCCTTGGCGATTTTTTTAGCCTCGGTGACGATTCGGGAAGGGGTCATCACGTTCGCGGGATGGTTGCTCAAATCCCTGACGAAACAGGTCGCTTCCCCAAGGATTTGGCCACGTTTGGCTCCATTTTTGGCCTCATTCAGGTGAGTGGTTGAGGTGGTGAGTAGAGTGCAGGATTGCAAGGAGTGGTTAATGTCCGAGCGGTCCGTGCGGTACTCATTAAACCGATAGTCCCCAAGAACGAACCCTTCCACCATAGCTTGAGCCACGTCATCCATAGGGCCGGTGCCCTTTGGCACGTCCGGCATCACGCAAACCATCCCTTTGGCCTTGGCGGTGCGGGCGCGTTTGGCAGCGGTCCCCATCGCTTGACGAATTCGTTCCAAGGAGACCGTCTCCCGTGTACCCAGGCCGACAAGAAGTACGCGTTTTGCCGGCAATTTCCCATCGATATGCAGTAAGGCGGTGTTATTCGGTTTGCCGGAAAATTCTTCACTTTTGCGCAAGGTGCTCAATTGTCCACCAAGTTTCTGGTCGACCGACTGGACAACTTTGCTCCAGGTTTTGTCTTGTTCATATTCCAAACATACCAAGATGTCCGTTGTTGCAGCGGTGGCTTCACCACTCTTCACAAGAATATTCATACGCCTCCTCAAAAAATAAATCGCCCCTACCGTAAAACGACCCTTTTCCCGCGTCACACGCCGCGGGTTTCAGGATCCCAGATCACTTTATGCAATTGGAGTTGAAATCGAACAGGCAGTCGATCTTCCAGAATCCATTCAGCCAGGGATTGCAAATGGAGGACTCCAAAGACCGGACTCATATGGACGGGACAGCGGTCCCCCAATGAATACTGGTTCACGATATCACGCGCCCACTCATAATCGGCCCGGTCTTTCAAAACAAACTTCACTTCGTCTTTTCCGGATAGATGTGTGAGGGTATCCCACCGCATCCGATCCGTCATGCCACTCCCAGGACATTTCACATCCAGAATAATCGAAACCCGGTCATCCACGTTGGCAATATCAAACGCCCCGCTGGTTTCCAGCATCACCTGAAACCCGGCGTTGCATAGTTGTGTTAACAATACCAGAGAGCCGGGTTGATGCAATGGTTCACCGCCCGTCACCTCGACGAGCGGACACCCATATGATTGCACCTGCGCCAAAATTTCCTCCATTGGCATAGTGGTTCCACCATGAAAGGCATACTCCGTGTCACACCAGGTACAGCGAAGGGGGCACCCCGTTAACCGGACAAATACGCACGGTTGTCCCACACGGGTGGATTCCCCTTGAAGGCTATGAAAGATTTCGGTGATCTTTAAGGAAGGCAAAGTGGTCATAAACACTCTCAACTCCAGCACACAGCAGATAATATTGTACTCAAAAAGCCTGGTGTTGGGGAGGGGACAGAGAAGGTTGCGTTAGATGGCTGCCGGAAATGAGTAATTGTCACAAGGTTGGATCGGGTTGAGTGATATTTTTGATAATGTGGGGAGAAGAGAAAGTCAATTCGATGAAAAGGACAGGAGAAGTTGTCAATTTGGCGCAAGCAAGCCGGCCGATTTCGTCCCCGATGGTCCCCTCCTAAGCCCATTGCGTTATCGGCCAACCTCGCTCGCGGGCAATGCGGGCCATGCCGCGAATGGGATTCACGACAAAGGGATGGCCAACCAATTGGAGCGCGTGGAAATCTCCAGGGCTATCGCCATAGGCATAGCTACGCGTCAAGTCCAGATTGAAACGGGCGGCCAGGCGCTCCACATATCGGCCTTTTCCCTCACCATAGGGCAACGGGGCAAACACCTTTCCCGTATAGAGTCCTTCCTGGGATTCCGGTCTCGCGCCAAATACCAATGAGACTCCAAGTGCCTCAGCCAGTGGTTTCACTAAGAACTCAGGTGATCCGCTGACGAAGGCGACGACATGTCCCGCATCCCGATGACGGGATAAACGATTTAAAGCTCTCGCTGAGACCCGGGGAACAACATATAACTCCACGTACTCGCTGGCCATCTGTTCAATGAGAGAGACATCATGTCCCATCAGATACAGCTTCCTCCGTCGCAGAGGGTTAAACGAAATGGGCGGCATTTGCCGAATGGCATATTCCAAGCTGTGCCATACTTCCGGCCAACCCATGACACCGTCTTGCCAGAGATACCTGAAAAACCCGATTTCAATCGACGCGCCGGGAATCAACGTGTTATCCACATCAAAAAACGCACCGATCCAATGCTGTGAATGAGTCAGTGGTGCGGGCGAAGTGGTTGAGCGGGTCATGGTGAGCTATAATCCGAACGATCAGATGATCAATGAATGGTCGGGATTCTACTCCGCGCTCCACTCGTTGACAAGGACATCAGGAGGTTTCATAATCTGCCTAGTTCGTGCCGAAGTGGTGGAATGGCAGACACGCACGTTTGAGGGGCGTGTGGGGAAACCCATGCGGGTTCAAGTCCCGCCTTCGGCACCAAAAAAAATCCTCCCCATTGCATACACTTCTCGTACTTCAAATCTTTACTCGGTCTCAAATGGGATTAACGCGGGGCTTGAACCTGGGGTTTTGAAAGGGGTATTCCCCCTTCATGGGGTGGCCGGAGCGGCGCGGAGTCACGAGGGAATAGCCATATTAGTGGGAGAAGGAGCCAGGCTTCCGCTCCTGCGACTTCAAGTCAGATCTTTAGCTCTAATCCCTATCCCCCGATTATTTTATTGATTTTACTCAGGTATACCACTGACGCCCCATCCATTCTGGGGATAAAACCATTTTCAGCGAAAATTGGCATTCCGGTTTTTCAATCTTAAAAAAACCGGGGATATTGAAAAATATCGTCGATGGGATTCTGGATCATGCGCTCGCTTACAGAATACCTAGGAAGATAAACGTTATTCTGGTGCTTAGGAAAGGTGAATTAGAAGACATATTCAATTTCCTTAAAGGACATCCATGAAACGCGGGTGGTATTCAGGGCGAGTGTTTCCCAGGCTGGTGCAATGGAGCATGGGGCAAGCGGGTTTTATCCCCTTGCGGCAGTCATTGGTTTCGCAGGCATCAGGGTTGGTTTTGGAAATCGGGTTTGGGACTGGTGCCAATTTTTCTTACTATCCTTCCCAGATCCATTCTTTGACGGCAATTGATCCCAATCCCGGCATGATCCCTATGGCCCGTTCGCTTCAGGAGGAGGCCGTGATTCCCGTTCACCTTGCCCTGGGCTCGGCGGAAGCGCTCCCTTTTCCCTCTTCCTCCTTCGATACGGTGGTGAGCACGATGACCTTATGTAGCGTGCCTTTGCCTTCCAATGCCCTGCAGGAATTGCTTCGGGTTCTGAGACCTGGAGGGCGGTTCTTATTTTTAGAGCACGGGCAAAGTCCGGATCGTTCGGTTCGCCTGTGGCAGGATGGTCTTACGCCGGTGTGGAAACATCTTGGCGATGGCTGTCATTTGAACCGTCCAATGGTTCAGATGATTCAGACGCAGGGCTGGACGGTCACCGCACTCGAAAACTTTTATCTTCCAGGCGTTCCGAAGGCATTTGCCTATTTTTCTCAGGGGATGGCGGTGAAGGCCTGATCCTCCCGGTGCGCCCTTCCATTTTTCTTGATTTCTTAATACATTGAAGTTGGTGTTCATGAGGGTTTCGTCTGTCTTTCGGAATTGTCCCAATCTCTGCTTCCTGAGAGTGTCTTAATGGTAAATCGGCGGGTACCTGGCGGTTTAATAGTCTGTGCCGCCATTGTGGGACTTCTCCTTTTGAAGGGATTTCCTGACCTTTCTCTCTCCTATGCGGAGGTGACCGGTGCCTCCCAAGCGGATTCATCTTCCATTGAGGATTCTGCGGAAGCGCATTTTCAGTTAGGCATTGATTTTTTTCTCACCGATGACCTGGATGTGGCGATTGATGAGTTTCGGGAGGCCACTCGTCAGCGTCCCGGTTATGCCGATGCTTATCATAATCTTGGAGTGGCCCAGGCTAAAACGGGGGATTTAACCGGGGCCATTGCGGCCTGGTCGCAAGCGGAGCGTTTGGATGTTCAGGCAGCCGCATTGCGGTACCACCTATCAGCCCTGGTTTCGTATAACTATGGCATCTCCCTGGTGCGAGATGGTCGGCTTGCGGAGGCTCTGGCGCAATGGCGGGTCGCGCTTCGCATTCAACCTGATTTTACAGAAGCCCATTATGCGTTGGGATTGGGGTATTTGGCCGCAGGCGATCCTGTGCAAGCTGTGGCCCATTTTCAAGAGACGCTTCACGATGCGACCCATTGGGCGCATGCCTATGAAGCCTTGGGATTGGCCTATTATGCCTCACATGAAAATGTTCTGGCCGAGCAGGCCTGGGGTCAGGCTCTGGCTTTGGAGCCCGATTCCCCCAAGGTCCATGCCAATTTGGGGTTACTTCGTTTGCAGGAGGGAAATTTTCAAGAGGCGATCGAACATTCCCGGCAGGCGTTGATACTTCAACCTGACCTTGTAGCCGCGCATTACAATATTGGTGTGGCGTTGTTTGCGAAAGGCGACGAGTCAGCCAGTGTTCCATATCTGGAAAGGGCCCTTTCTCTCGATTCCCGCTTGACTCCAGCGAGATTGCTGCTTGGTGTTGTGTGGAGTCGTCAGGGAAATTGGGCGCAGGCCGCCTCGCTCTGGCGTGAGTCATTACGCCGGGATCCCTTTGCCAAGGATGGAGTGTGGCTCCATTACAATTTGGGAGTCGCCATGGCTGCCATGGGACTAATCGACGAGGCGGCGGTTGAATTTGATGTGGTAACGGGTCAGCGTCCTGAATGGGCTCCGGGGTGGTCTCAGTTGGGCTCGGCGCTTCTGGCAACCCGACAATGGGAAAGAGCCGTGGTCGCCCTGGAATCCGCTGCTCGATTGCAACCGGCCTGGGCACACCTTCATTTTGCCATTGGCAAAGCACAGGCTGAAGCGGGGAAATTTTCTCAGGCCGCTGCAGCCTTTCAGCGAGCGGTCGAGGTTGAACCTCAATTTGTCGACGCATGGTTTCATTTGGGGGTGGTGCTTCGTGCTCAGAACCGGACCAATGATTCGGTCGAGCCGCTTCGTCTGGCGGCGGAAGGGGGATCGGGCGAAGCCCAAAGCCTGTTGGCTTCGATGTATGCCAATGGCAGTGGCGTGGATCGCAACATCCCCTTGGCGATGTTATGGTGGTTCCGGAGTAGTCGGGCCACGATGGCCGATTCGCTCACGCAGACCGCCAGAGAACAGCTCTCACATTTCCGTCGCGGCCTGCATCGACACCTCTTTTCGCCCGGTGATCAGCAGGAGGTGTTAACCGGTTTTGGTCTTATTCGAGAAGATCTGCACCGGTTGGCTCCTCCCCATCGCATGTCCACTCAGCTGGCCAATGATGAAGACACCTGGGGCCACCTGACTCCGAGTGAACCCGTTGTTGCATGGGTGATCGACCAGGCCTTGGCCGGTGATCAGTCTTCCCAGCATACACTCCATTCCTGGTATGTGAATGGAGAGCGTGGTCGGTTGGTTCCAGCAGATCCTCAGATCCGAAATTATTTTCTGCAAACGGCGAAAGAAGGAGATCCCTTTTCCTGTCAGGTCGTTCGAGCCGTTGCTCCTGAATCGGCCGAGCGTTTTTCAGCAGACTGGCAATTGGCGGCAAATGGATGTCCGGACCAGACCGTCATGCCGGGATTGTAATTCCGAGCCGGGTTGCATGTATGGGAGTGAGAAATTCCTGAATTTTCCATGATTAGGGGCTGTTGAAAAAAGCCGCCAGCGGCGTTCTCGCCATTTTTCCGTGCTCACGTACTGGAAGTACGCTCTGCGCGCAAAAATGACGGCGGCCTTGCTGGACAACTTTTTTGAACAGCCCCAAGGCCTCTAATATGCACCGTGCCTGTGGGTCAATATGCCCTTGGAAATTATTGTTATTCAACACTCCCTTTAGGACCTCAATGACGAATCGTTCCAAGACCATGGCATTGGCCCTCGCCTTTTCACTAGTGAGCACGGTGCTGTCTTTTAGCGTCTCCTCACTTTTTCCACAGGGAGAACGATGGTTGACTGATTGGCAACTGGCTCACATGGCACCTGGACCTGTCGACCCTTCCCTGGTGTTGGTGACGGTCATGGAAAGCATGAGTCCCGCGTTATGTGGTGAAGGACGATGGAATCTTTCCGTGTTGGAATCCACCCTGCTGGCCCTTCATGAAGCTGGTGCTGCTGTTATCGTACCCTCAATTGATGCGTCTTCCCCGATAGCCTCGGAATGTGGTGGTTTGGCTGGACTGGTTCGGCTGGCTGAAGTGACCAAACGAGTCGGGTCTGTGGTCTATCCAGACTCGGTTCCTCCCGCCTTGGCGGATGCGGCAACCGTGTTGGGGACGCTGACCCTGATACCTGATGCAGATGGGGTGTTTAGGGGTGTGCCGTCCGCTACTCTCTCTACTGATTCATCGGCGCATCCTCCGATCGGCCTATTAATCGCCTCGTTGTCTTCGGAAACGACCACAGCTCATCCGAAGATCAAAGACCCTCAATTCCGGTTTATTGGACGTTGGGACAGTTCACCCTTCCCTAGGCATGCCTTTGCGGACGTGTGGAACATCATCCAGAGTAAAGATCGCGATCAATTAATGAAGTTGTTTCGCGGAAAAACGGTGATCCTTTTTTCTCTTGTGTCAAAGGAACCAACGCTTTCGACTCCGTGGGAGTCGGCAGTGCCGGGAGAATTTCTTCATGCCTTATTGAGCAACGCCGTACTGACCAATGGATGGGTATTCACGACTCCTTTATGGGTCGCGTTTCTTGTGACCGTGAGTGTAAGCCTGTTCTTCACCAGTTTTCTACTTTGGGGAATTCCGCTAGCCCGCTTTGGGATGATGAGCCTAGCCGGTATTTTTCTTGCGGGGCTTGCTCTGCTGTGGGGACTTCACAGTGGCTGGGTGTGGCCGATCTTGAGTACAGGCTTGGCTTTAGGAATGGCTATGGGGGGAACGCAGGCCTGGCGGGTGTCCCGGTCCCGGTCAATTATTCAAGGGTGGATTATACAGGGGAAACAGCAGCTACAACAATTGGAAGCAGAGTTGGCCGAGAGACAGCAGCATGTCCGGGAACTCGAAACTCACTTGCATGTGGCACAAGATCATGCACACCAGGCGGCGACAGTTATTGAAGGTTTAGAAACGCTGCAAGGGGGAGCATCTCGCCAATTGGAGATTGCTCAATCCGAAATAGAAGAAACCCGGCGACAGATTGACCGTTTGGAGGGGGAATTGGAGGATCTCCGGCAGCAGGTCCCGGCCATGCGGTCGGCTCGGCATCCGATGCCCGAAACCCACGAGAATCAGGTATTACTTCAGGAATGTGAGTCGCTGCATATTCTGACCCGTGCACCTTCGGTTCTTCGCGTGTTTCAGGATCTAAAAAAAGCCTCCGGGACCCGGAGCCCCATTCTTCTATTGGGAGAAACAGGCACGGGGAAAGAGGTGTTTGCTCGAGCGGCCCATGCGTTGAGTCCACGGCATCAGGGGCCATTTGTGTCGGTGAATATGGCCGCTATCCGGTCGGAGTTATTTGAAGGGGAACTCTTCGGTCATGTAAAGGGAGCCTTTACCGGAGCGGTAGGCCGTGAGGGGTATATCGAAACGGCGAATGGCGGAACGCTTTTTTTGGATGAAGTCGGCGAACTCCCATCCGATTTGCAGGCAAAGTTGCTTCGGTTTTTGGAGGACGGGTCATTTCACCGGGTCGGAGAAAGTCGACTGACCCAGGTGGATGTGCGCATTATCGCGGCCACGAATTGCAATCTTCAACAGGATGTGGAGGCCGGCCGATACCGGGAAGATTTATACTATCGGTTACGGAGTATTGTCTTAACTCTGCCTCCTCTCCGGGAACGGGGAGAGGAAGACTGTCTGCTGTTGGCTCAATCCTTCCTGCAGTATTTTTCCCGGCAACAGGGTCGAATGGACCTGGCGTTCACGCAAGGTGCGTTGGAGGCGATGACGGCCTATCGATGGCCGGGGAATATTCGAGAACTTCGACAAACCGTGGCCCAAGCCGTGGCGTTGGCCAACGGATCCCTCATTACCGAAGCAGACTTGCATCTGAGTAGCCCCGTCATGCCTTACGTGAAGGGTGAGGGACACGGTCTGGTGGAACTGGGACGATTGGAGGATGACATGGTGTTGGAATGCCTGCGACGCCATGGATTCGATATGCAGGCGACAGCCAAGGCTTTAGGGTGGGATCGCAGCACCGTCACCCAACGCTTGAAGGGTCTCGGATTTCAAGCGTTAGTCGACTGTCACGGGAATATAGAAGCGGCGGCGCAGGCGCTGGCAGGGGATGAGACTTTGACGCGAATGGTAGAAAGACGGTTGCGCGAGTATTCCAAAAATTTACTCCCTTCTTCCAAACACTATTCGTCTGTTGAAGTCGCCATTGCCGACTGTCGAAAACGGTTTCGCAATCTTCCTGAGCGTCATTTTCCGGCAGTCGAGCAGTTAGTGCGCCAGCGTTTTATTATGCCGGAACAAATTTCAATGCCGCAGAATTAATGCAATACCGTAATCCAGTTGGCTGTGGGCCATCGTCGAAGATGTGTCCCTGGTGGCCCCCGCACCGGGCACAGTGAACTTCCGTCCGGGGGTAAATAATTTTCCAATCAGTCCGGGTTTCGACCACTTTTTCCGAAATCGGTTGCCAAAAACTGGGCCATCCGGTTCCACTGTCGAATTTTGTGTCGGAAGAAAAAAGTGGCAGTTCGCAACCCGCACATTGGTAAATGCCTTTGGCTTTACTTTGGTGATATTCATTGGTAAAGGGCGGTTCTGTGTCTTCATGGCGTAAGACTTGATACTGCATAGGGGTTAAAAGCGCCTTCCACTCTTCATCCGTTTTCGTTATTTTGGTGATGTCTGACTCCCCGGTTAAGGGATTGGGAGCGGCCAAGGCCACGCCGAGGGTTTTAGCCAGAACTCCCAAGCCCAATGCCACGCCGATTTTCATAAGATTTCTCCTGTTTACATTCATTTTTATGGACATCCGGTATCCCTCCTCTGAGTTGAGACGGTGGAGATGCTCTCATCTTCCATCCAACCTGGTATACTGTAACAGTCTGGCCACGGTAAAAAAAATTACAGTGTTGGTCATAAGGCCTTTGACTGAAAGAAGGAAAATTTTTACACTAAAGAGAACTCAAAGAAAAGGAGGGTTGACTCAGGATTGCGGCATCGGAAAAACAGGCCGGAACGTGTTGGGGGCTTCACAGATTCAACGAACTGCAAAGAAGGAGAGTCTATGGATGAACACACGCTGGATGTAAAAATTGAGAGCCGGAACGTTGGCATGACCCCTCGGTGGAAAGCCGAAATCGAGAAACGGACTGAGGCGTTACAGACGGATACCATTCGCATCATTCATGCCCGTGTCACTCTCACCAAAAATGCCCATCATAAAAAAGGTGCCGATAACGCGGAGGCGCTGGTTGTCGTGACGCTTCCCCGGCGTCGGACGGTGACCGCCAGAAAAGAATCGAAAACCTTTGAAGAAGCCATTCGCTCAGCCTTTCAGGCCATAGAGCATGAACTGGATAAAGTTGAAGAAAAACGGTTGGCCCGCAATGCCAAGGCCACAGCCAAAAAGGCTGAAAAAGCGATGCTATTGACTGCTGTCTGAAGTCAAGTTCTCATGAGAGTCATTGGGGAGGGGCTTTGCCCACCCCCAATGACCTTCTTCTCATTCTGTCTTGGACCTTTCTTTCATCCTCAATTTCGTAACATTTTCTCTAAAATCTGGTTCTCTTATCCTGTTCTGCCGCCTCTTGCCATCATCTGGCCGTCTGGTGGTTGGATTAATGTGCGAGAGTCTCCCCAAGGAAGGCATGGGGTAAAATGGCTATTCGACGGAAGAAAAGCGGAAAAGGAAGGATTTGGATCGACTTACCTGCCGGGAAGATGAAGCAGGTCTTTGCCGGCGTTCATGAGTACGTCGAGTCGCTCAGGATTTTTGGTTTCGCCATAGCATCGGACGAGAGATTCTGTCCCTGATAGTCGAATGAGATACCAGGAGCCATCCGCCAGGATGAGTTTGCAGCCATCCAGTTTATTGACATGGATGACCTCTGTACCCGCAAACTCCGAAGGTGGATGTTCAAGAACCTGCTTGACCTGCGTCCTGAGGTGTTCGTTGAGGGGCAGGTCTTGTCGTGTCGTGAAGACGACCCCAACCCGTGCAAAGAGATCGTTTAGTAACTCCTGAATGGTCTGTCCTGTAAAGGCCACCATTTCTGCGACCAACGCCCCGGCCAGTATCCCGTCTGCTTCCGGCACATGGCCTTGGATGGACATCCCGGCGCTTTCTTCTCCGCCAAAGACCACTTCTCTCCTCGCGAGCAATTCGCCGATGTATTTGAATCCGACCGGTGTTTCGTGAACGGTGAGTCCATGGTGTGTCGCCACGGCGTCAATGAGATGGGTGGTCGCGACCGAGCGGGCGACTCCACCGGTCCATTGCCGACTGCGAATAAGATAATCGAGCAAGACGGGCAAGATATAGTTGGCTTGAATGAACGTGCCGTCGGCATCCACGATGCCAAACCGGCCTCCGTCTCCGTCGGTGGCCAGGCCGAGGTGTGCCCCTTCGCGGCGAACGGTCTCTTTCAGGTCCTGAAGTGTCTCGTCCGTCGGTTCCGGTCGAAATCCTCCAAAATATGGATCCCGCCAATGGTGTAAGACGGCCATTTTTGCGCCGGCCTGGCGTAGAAATTCGTCCAGGTACTGCCTGGAGGTTCCAAAGAGGGGATCAAAAATCACCCGGATCCGGCCGTTCCTGATGCGATCGCGATCAACCAGCGATTCCAGGGCTTTCAGGTACTCGGGTTGGGGGTCAAAATGCCGTACCATGCCATCGTGTGCGGCCCGCTCCCACGGAAGCCATTTGATGTGTTCCCCATGCAACAGGGGTAGGATGCGCAGTTCAATGGCTTTGGTTGTTTCCGGCAGGGCCGGCCCTCCCCAGTCCGGTGTAAATTTGATCCCATTCCATTCATGAGAATTGTGGCTGGCCGAAAAGTTCATGCCGCCTGACAGCTTACGACTCACCACATGGTAGGAGATGGCGGGCGTCGGGGTATCCCGGTCGCAAATCAGACAAGGGATACCATGAGCCGCCATGACTTCTGCAGCCACTTTGGCAAAATGCTCCCCTAAAAATCGTGCGTCGTAGCCAATCAGGATGCCTTGTTGCCCCAACTTCTGTTGACGAAGATATTGAGCGATTCCCTGGCACACGATCCGGATGTTCCGGACCGTAAAGTCCTCGGCCACAATGGCCCGCCACCCTGAAGTCCCGAATTTAATGGAGTCCATGTTCGATATATGCTCGTTGCGAAGAAGGGATTTCTCAGCAGAAAACAGTGAAAACGTGATTTGGAGCTTTGGTACCCAGAAGGGTGATCATACAGAAAATATGGCTCCTCGCTCTTTCATCCGAGTCACTGAAATGATCGTCTCCGATGCCTGCCATCTGGCATGAGGGAGGGACGCTCTCATCCGCCGGCGGGCCTTGTCTGAGCGGAGCGAGTTGGTCCGGCCTCTTCAGTCCGGCGCCCCTCCCCTCTGATAAGGCCAGACGGGGCGTCGATGGTTTTGGGGCCTTTTGCCGGAACAAAAGGGCCTTGCCTGCCGGGGTGAAACCCGGTAACACAGAAAATCACGTTAAACATGAGAGTTGTGCGCACAAGTGCAATGGGTTCCCCTGTCAGCCCCTTTTTTCTGCCAAGCCCCAAGGTGGATTCTCGATACACATCGTAAAGCTGTAAGGCAAGAACCATAAATGCTATTGATTCCAAAGGTATTACAGAATAGAAGATTTTTGCTCATTTGCCAATCAGATTAATTCAGTTTTTTTGATCAATTTTTCCGAATTCGTCCTGGAGTCCACTTTTTCGTTTTGAAGGTACCCAGAAGTCTGAAAGGGGCCATACGGATCATAGTTCATGGTTAAATTAGGGCTGGTGCCAAGAGGAGGACACCGGAGGTCGATAACCCGGCTACGTAACCCTTCTCACCGCCTTTTTTCTCCGCCTGTGTCCGGTTCGTATGCGGCAAAAACCCAAAAATAAGAGATTAAGGGTCCTGTGCAACTGCTAAATGGGCGTTTATGAATTTTTTTTTGAAAAGGAACGATAAAAATTGAACTCAGTAGTGGAATTTCGCCAAGAAGCCTGTCTGCTGTTTTATCGAAAAAAGGCGATAACCCGTAAAAATGCGAGGCGTCGCTCTTTGAAGTTTGGTAACCTATCCTCAGTTTTTGCGGCGGGTTTTGATTGATAAAATAACTTATGAAAAATAAGCCCATCTTTTGGCATTTCTTCCCAAGCTTTAACGGCATATCAACAGAAATGGACTTTAAGAACTTTTCTTGCTAGGTATGTTTGCAATTCAGCATTTAGGAAATATAGGTTCTTACAGTTATGCAACTTAATAAGTGGAAAAGAACGGAATATAAAAAAAACACGATCTTTGAGGTAATTTTTCAAGCGCGGTTCCCCTCAATTTTAAAACTCACTAAGGAAACACCTGCCAGCTTTCAGGAAAAAATAAGAAAAAAAGGATTTCCTGAAACTAAGATAAAAAAGGTTGCGGCCCCTCCTGATTTTCCAGAGCACCTACGAAAAGAGATACTTGGTGAGGACGAATATATGTTCTTTTCCGAAGATGGAAACTGGCAAATTACCCTGACGAAAGATTTTATAGCTCTGAAATGTACCGAATATGAAAATTACAAAGGGTTTGAAAAACACCTGAAAACAATGTTGAAAACTTTTTGGGAGGAATACGACCCCAATTATTTCAGCCGAATTGGCCTCAGATATCGAAATCTTGCGAGTGAGAGCACGCTCGGAATAAAGGAAGATATTCGAGAATTTATTCCCGCTCACATAGCCCCTGAATTAGAAACAAGCTCTTCAATAAGGGATGAAGTCCAAGTAATTGAAAAAACTCTTCAATTAAAAGATGATAGCTCTATAGCCAACGTGCGCTTTGTTTACGGGGACTTGTCAGGAAAATTTGGAAAATTTAACCTAAATGGCGAAAAATCCTATATAATCGATACAGACTCTTTTACCACTGAAAAAATACGAAAGGTTGAAGATGCCATTGCTAAAAGCAAATCCTTCAACGAAGGAAACATTCGGAACGTCTTCCACTGGAGCATTACAGATGCTCTCAGAAAAGCCATGGGACCAATTTCAGGAAAGAACTGAATACACAAGCGGTCATGAAGATGCGTACAAGTTTGTACCTTCCACAAACGGAATGATCGTAGTTAGCTTAAACGAAGAGAATTCAACTCGGGCAGAAGGATACAATTTTTCACAAAGAGAACAGCTTTACAAAACATGGCAACAAGACATTTACCCGATTTTGTTAGATGGCTTCAAACAAAAACTTCACAAGATAAGTGAGCGGCAAGATAATTGGGATGGCAAGGGGTCAAAAAAACCAACCGATCTTATTCTCAGTAAAGCACACAACACTTTAGAAAATGTCCTCTATTCCATTGTTAATAGTGGTCGTCTTTGGATCGCCCCATTTGTTTCAACTGATGAAGACGGATATATTACCATTCAATGGACGAGTGGCGACCATGAACTTCATATAGAAATAAGCGAAGAAGGCGCAGAATATATAAAGATTTGGGGCATAAATATCGAACATGAAATGCACGTAGGAATTTTAAAACGAAAAGAATTGTTCAATTTGTGGGATTGGTTGAGCGAGTGACGAAAGATCATGTTTCTGATGAGGAAGAACTATATCGTAATGTCCGGGGAGAAGAAGACGCAGACGAATTCCGCATCGACCCACATACGGGACGTTTAGAGTTTACCAGCCAAGCCTTTCTTGACCGCAAACGTACACCCTCAGTTGACCGAGCAAAATTACAAAACTTCGACCCCCAACAATCCCTGTTAAACGATACCAATGGAATCGTATCGCTTATCACTGAAGAAGTACGTCAAATTGGACAAGTGATAAGTAAGAACGACAAGGGGAAAGAAGTTCAACATGCGGTTGATGTCATTCATGTTCCAAACCCACCAGAAGACCCGGAAAACGACGCCCACTCCTTGATTGTTGTTGAACCAGAATTTCTTTCTTCTGATAAACAAGGCAAAGCCTTTAAATTACTGAGAAAAGCTTTAGCCAGGGTTGCTACAAGGCGCGGTTGGACAATAGAACCGAGTAATACATAAGCACACTTGTGGAAAAAACACCGAAACGCTTTGGCGTTTCCCGGTTTTGAATTCATACTTTCTGGATGAATGTCACTGCGTCATTTTATCGAGCGGCCAAAGTCCTACCATGCCGTACCGGGGATAAATTTACCAAACCGAAGTTTCGTCCACGGTTGCGGAGCCCGCGCCGCCTCAAACTCCCCAAGTCCAAATGGATGAAATAACCCTGACACACGCTAATAACTTGGCTTTTCGGTGTGACAGGGGAGCTTACAACAGCAATCCGTACCATCCCATTTTTAAGATAATGGTTCTTTCCCTCCACCATGAGGTGGTCTCCTCCCAGCTCAATTTCTAAGCCGCCGATGTATAAAGACCAACTTTTTTCTTTTAACACGTCGCGCATGACTTGGATGATATCCACCTCTAAGGTTTCGGTCGTGTCATGTTCGTGGTTCTTGAAACTGATCGAAAGCGTCATATCATCACACCACTCAAACCAGCGTTCGAAATCAATTTCGTCCCCATTCATAAATTCAATATCAATCAGGTCCCATGGTTCGACCGTTCGAATCGAGTAATCGAGCACCCGATCAACAATCTTCGATAACGGGACCGGATACAAAAAAAATGGGTTTTGGCAATTGCACATACCCGCGTTAATTCCATGGTCGTCATGGAAATTAACGAAGAGCAATCGTGTCCGTTTATTGAGGCGTCGAGACCTTCGCCATAATTTCCCTTTTCCTTCATTAATCCTTGACGATCCGCCATTCCTCCTTTAGAGAGGGGATTATTGAAAAGATTATTGTAATGAACCTCACTGAGTATGACATGACATCGGACCCCTCTGCCTTCACCCCCAGCCTTTCGATGCCATGGGTGCGCGTGATGCTGGTCCAAGAAACGGAAGGACCCTATCATCCCCCCATTGCCCACAGTCAGGATGTCGCCCGGTTATGTGCGGACATGCTCCGCCTCGACTGGGAAGAACTTCGCGTGTTGTTGCTCAATGCCAAGCATACAGTGATCGCCCAACATACCGTTTCGATCGGCTCCTTAACCGTCTCGATTGTCCATCCACGGGAAGTCTATAAAACGGCCCTTCTGGCCAATGCCGCTGCCATCATTGGCGTTCATAATCACCCTTCGGGCAATCCCGATCCAAGCCCAGAAGATCATACACTCACCAAGCGATTATCAGAGGCTGGGACGTTGTTAGGTATTACGCTCCTCGATCAAGTCATTATTGGGGAACACACGCATTACAGTTTTGTCGACCAAGGACAATTGGCTACAGCTCCACCCGTTCCCAGCCCGTAGTTCTCCTTCTTTCAATACTCTCAAATAGGGTGGAGCTAAAATAAGAATCCTTGGTAAGGATTTACAATTTTATGAAAAAACTTCCTTCAACGATTTTTTTGGTTTTTTTAGTTGGGGAATCTTTTTTGATTGCCTTCCAGAACCATTCGGGAGTACGGGTTGTAATTTCATCAAAAGGAATTGGTGGAGTTTTCTCTGGCGCATCCCTCCAAAAGGAGATGATAGCATTGGAAAATTTGTCGAAGTCTTTGTCGTTGATGCTGACCTTTGGGTAATCCAAAAAATGAAAAAGGTCATCTCCTTCCAAATCACCTCCCCAAATGTCCCTTAAGAATCGAGAGAATCGATTTATAATTCTTCAAAGGAAGGTCCTCGCCCATGCTTATAAACATTGACAACTAAACGGGAGATATTAAGGTGACTATAATAAGGCTTATCATACACATTCCAATCACAACATTTTAAAAGATTGAAAATGTTTTTACATTTACATTCCAAATCGCAGCTTTTATCGCCCTCCCACCCTGGGAATGAATTACTAAATCTTGCGAGCCCCAATCTCAAAGTTGCTTTTCCCATTCATGGTACATGCCCGCAACAACACTTAGCTGGGTTTGAGCATGTAGGTGAGTTAGCAATTCAAAAAAATTAATGCTTTGGTCGGTGGCTTGATCGGCAAGATTACCCAGATCGTAATTGTCGGGACCAACCCCTCGGCCAGCTTCAGAAAACCATCTTTCCCCAAATTCTTGGGCTTCCTCTTCAATATTTCCGAATTGAGATAGTAAGCGCTTTTTGGCTTGATCCACGTAGAATTCGTGTTCCTCAATAAAACGCTGGCGGGAACCGTCCCACAGGTAAAAGAAGATTGGCGCTCTCATTTTTTATTGCCTTTGGTAGAGGGTGAGCTGCCCCCGTTCTTTGTCCAATTTACTTGTTAGGTTTTCCGGATAATGGCTCCCTCAAAGACCGCCGCAGGCACTTGGTAGCCAAGGGCACTGTGGGGCCGCTCGTAATTATACTGCCGCCGCCAGGCTTCAATCACCACCCTCGCCTCTGCCAAGCTCTGGAAGAGCTCGGCATCGAGGCATTCGCGGCGAAATGTGCCGTTGAAGCTTTCGTTACTCCCATTTTGCCAGGGTTTGTCGGGTTCGATTCGACTCGGAATAATTTCCTGGTCTTTCAAAAACATCATGAGATTGAGGGCGACCAGTTCCGGCCCGTTGTCGCTGCGCAGATACCGCGGGCGGCCATACCGAGTCATGAGCTGGCGTAACACCTCGATCACATGGTAATGCGTCAAGGAGCACCCCACGGCAATGGCCAAACAAAACCGAGTAGCTTCATCTTTAACGGTTAAACACCGAAAGGTTTCGCCGTCGGCATAGATATCGTGGACGAAATCCCAACTCCAGACATCGTGTTGAGTCTTAGCCTTGGGTTGGATCGTTGCTCCGGTGCGGAACTTCCTGCGACGTTTCCGGCTTGGGAGCCCGAGCCCCTGTTGCTGCCACACTCGATGAACGCGCTTGAGATTCACCCGCCAACCACGGTTTTGGAGAAAACTCCCCGCTAATCGATACCCCCACTGCGGATAACGCTTGCCCACCTCACGGAGAGCTTGAGCTAATCTGCATCCCGTCGGATTTGTCGTGAAATATAGCGCAGGCCGGAGCGTGGCGTTGAGCAGAGCCAGGCGGCGCGGCACGCTCGAAGCCCACGCACACAAGCGGCACGAGCTACCTGCCGCCGTCCACGCGGGCTTACCACTTTTTTGCCTGCAATTCCTTCATCACTTCGACTTCCAGGTCCCGTTCAGCCAAGACCTTCTTGAGTCGCACATTTTCCTGGCGTAACTGCCGCAGTTCCCGCACATCCGCGACCGCCATCTGCCCAAACTGGCGCTTCCACCGATAGATCGACTGTTCCGAGACCCCATGCTGTCGAGCGGTCTTCTCAATCGTACTGGCTTCAGCATCACGAAGAATGCCCACAATTTGTTCTTCCGTGAATCGGTTCTTCTTCATGTTGATCCTCCCCAGGTTGAGGAAAACCTAACATAGCTTTAGTCCAAAATGCGGGGGGCACTCCAAGAGTATTTTGACAAATTTTCCTAAAAACATCCTCACCTTGTGTTTTTGTCCATATCTGATAATAGTTTTTATCAGACTATATTAGAAGGTCAAATCAGCAAGGGATTCGCCACATCCTTCCTTATGTATAAGGTGTCTTGCATAACACCCTTTATATCGAAAAAGCGTGGCCTTTGAGTTATTTCAATTTCTAGTTTTGGAGAAGAAAGAGAATTGAGGGAATATTATACTGCACTCCCTTAAGACAGAAGGGTTTGGAACTTAGTACAGTGTGGCTGATCAACGAGGGAAGAATCCGTCATGAAACGACGGAAATAGGGTGCTGCGCGGGCATCAGCCGAACATCATGGCCACGAGGGTCTAATTCCTGTGCCCGATGATATACACCAGAACAGGCTTTCATGCAGATAACACACGGAGGAAGGGACGGTAAAAACGCAAGAAATTTAGGAGGGATCAAACGTTTGCGCAACACCACGGGCCCGCTTGCGTTAACCCCGTGGAGTTATAGACATTCTTTGCCAGGTCGAGATCCATGGCAACCATATCCATTGGGGAGGCCTTCTTTTTTGTTGGAGAATAAATGCGAACCAACATAGCACCTGAGGTGCCCTTGAAAGAAGCCGTCCATTCCATTATCTTTGTTGGGCTAGACTCAGTGTCCCCCTCACTATAGAGGAAAAAAAAGATGCCGACTCTTTTAGCTCTGATAACCTCGCTTACTTTTTTCATTATCTTCCCAGGGTGTACGAGCGTCGAAAGTCATTGGGAAGCGACAAAAAAGAAAGACTCGGTTATCGCTTACCAGAATTTCTTGGAAGAATTTCCTGATACTAAGTATGCAAAGAATGCAAGGTCACGAGTCGAAGATTTGGAGTGGGAAAAGGCTAGTTCAGAAAATACAATAACTTCTCTTCTGCAGTTTGCCACAAAATATTCGTTGTCAGAGCATTACTTAGAATTGGAAGCAAAGCTAGAAATACTTGAATGGCAAGCAGCTTTACAGAAGGATGATATAGAGACATATACGGCCTTCGAATACCGCTATCCAAATACGAAATACCTGCCAGAATTGAAAGCAAAGCTAGAAATACTCGAATGGCAAGTGGCCTTACAGGAGGACGAGTTAGAAACATATACGGCCTTCGAATACCGCTATCCAAATACGAAATACCTGCCAGAATTGAAAGCAAAGCTAGAAATACTCGAATGGCAAGCGGCCTTACAGGAGGACGAGTTAGAAACATATACGGCCTTCGAATACCGCTATCCAAATACGAAATACCTGCCAGAATTGAAAGCAAAGCTAGAAATACTCGAATGGCAAGCGGCCTTAAAGAAGGATGAGTCAGAGACATATGCAGCCTATAGAAATCGCTATCCAGATACGAAATATCTGCCAGAATTGAAGGACAAGCTCGAAGCGGCAACCTGGAGCGAAATCATCAAGAATGGAAATCGCAATGATTTCAAAAACTTCCTGGCATCCTATCCTGATACAAAATACAAGACTCAGGTATTGTCCAAACTCGAGCAAGCTACAAAAGATGTCGACGCCCGTATTCGAGAAGGAATTAACTTTGATCAAACAGGCGACTCTTTCCGGGAAAAAGCTAAACAACTGAACCAAAATGGTCTGGATATTAAAGATGTTATTAAGGAAGAACTTTCTTCTTATCTGTTGGCCATAGAAGCATTTTCAAATGCCATTACAATAGACCCCACAAATGCTCAAGCCTTTAGGTTAAGAGCGTTTGCCAGAACAAAATATGACCGAGATGGAAACCTAAGTTTGATGACCAGCAGTAGTGGAGTAACAAAGCATGTAGCTCAATTTGATTCAGTAGCAATTACGGATATTGATACGGCTATTCGATTAGCCCCATTAGATCCTAAGGGGTATTTTATTCGTGGGGAAATATATAATATTCACCATTTTATTCAATGGAACTTTTTCATCGAGATTCCCCAAAATGATCCATTCATTAATATGATGAAACCGGATGAATCATTAGCAAAAAAAGCAATAGCAGACCTAGAAAAAGCTCTTAAACTACAACCCAATCTTTGCAGAGCCTATGAGTCAATTGGAGAGCTTTACTTTCGAACTTCTCAATACCCTCTAGCGGCAGAATTCCTCTCAAAGGCGCATGAATGTGGAATACCTCAAGACCTGGAGGTAATTGAGAAACTTGAAGCTTTCGGTTAGTCCGCCGTACTTGGCCTTCCAGTTGTAATAGGTCGCATCGCTGATCCCATGGTCGCGGCACAGGTCTTGACCTTGATGCCGGCATCGGATTGATTCAGAATGGCGACAATTTGGGTTTCGCTGAATCGAGACGTTTTCATGAGAATCTCCTGGGTCAATCATTCCAGGAAGCTCTACTTTTCGTCTGTCCACGTTTGGGGAAAGCTTACACAATTTGTTCATGGCTCCTCCTTTGGGTTGGAGGATGGAAAGCGAGTGGAATTTCTCTCCGCCGTACCGCCCACTTGAGAAGCTTGCTAGATGTTTATCAAGTCTTTTGTTTTGACTAATTATCCCTCACCGCGAATGGTCAATTCACTCATCTAACCTTCTTTTCTTTTCAAGCGCGGTCCATCCAAAAAGGTCTCAAAACAGGTTTCGTTCAATCAGGCGCAAGCACAAGCCTTTCACCGGGAAGGACTTTTCTCACCTAGGCCCACCGATTGTTGATCAGCTGCTCTGCTGCACTCCGCTCCTCCTGGGCCGTATTGGTCTTTTACATAGGGCTTGCTGAAAAAAGCCTCTTCCCTGATCCGCTCAAACTCCCGCAAGCATGGGCTTTCGAAATCGCTGAGGGCCATTGTGTGAGTCGGAGGGATTCATAGTACTGTTTGATAGGGGTTTGGTACTACATATATGGATCAAGGGAAAACCAGAAGTTAGATTTTAACAATAACCTTTCTGCTTTAACATATTAAAACTTCTACACTTTCCGTACCGACAAGCCTGTTTCAAATAATAACAACCTTTTTCTTGATTTCCTTTTTCACCAAAAATTAATCCTATACTGTCATTGGCTTCAAAATTCCTTGGATTGAGTTCTAAGGCTCGAGTAAAATCCGCGAGGGCCTGGTCCCCATCTCCCTTGCCGAAGTATATCATTCCCCGCTTGTAATAGACTTCCTCATCTTTTGGGTTGAGTTCTATGGCCCGAGTGAAATCCGCGAGGGCCCGGGCCTCATCTCCCTTGTTCAAATATGTCGCTCCGCGATTGGTGTAGGCTTCCGCAGATTTAGGCTTGAGTTCTATGGCCCGAGTGAAATCCGCGAGGGCACGGTTCCAGTCTTTCATCCTGTCGTATGCCACTCCTCGATTAAAATAGGCATTAGCATGTTGTGGGTTGAGTTCTAAGGCTCGGGTGAAATCGGCGAGGGCCCGGTCCCAATCTCCCTTCCAGGCGTATGTCACTCCCCGATTAGCATAGGCATTAGCATGTTGTGGGTTGAATTCTAACGCCTGAGTGAAATCGGCTAGGGCCCTGGGCCAATCTTTCATCCTGTTGTATGCCACTCCCCGCATGGTGTAGGCTTCCACAAATTTGGGCTTGAGTTCTAAGGCTCGAGTGAAATCGGCGAGGGCCCGATCCCAAGCTCCCTTGCTGTTGTATGCCGCTCCCCGATTGTAATAGGCTTCCGCATCTTTGGGGTTGAGTTCTATGGCCCGAGTGTAATCCGCGAGGGCCCGGGCCTCATCTCCCTTGTTCAAGTATGTCGCTCCGCGATTGGTGTAAGCTTCAGCAAATTTGGGTTTGAGTTCTAAGGCTCGAGTGTAATCCGCGAGGGCCCTTGCCTCATCTCCCTTGCTGTTGTATGCCACTCCCCGATTGTAATAGGCTTCCGCATCTTTGGGGTTGAGTTCTAAGGCTCGAGTGTAATCCGCGAGGGCCCGGTCCCCATCTCCCTTGCTGACGTATGCCACTCCCCGATTGTTGTAGGCCCATTCCCAGTCCGGTTTTAGACTGATGATCTTTTCGTATAGGGTGATGGCTGCATCGTATCGTTTATTTCTCTGAAGAAACACAGCCTGCGTGAAAAGCGGCACAATATTCTCCAAGGACACCATTTCTCCCGAAGTCGGGATGATCCATTCGCCTACGACAAACCCCCAGCTCAACGCATCGAGGGAGATGCGGGTTTTTAATACTGCTTCTTTTAACGCAGTTACATCCCCGGATTTCAATCTCAAGGCAAGGGCCATAAGCTGCACCCCGCCTGAGGAAGTCCGCCTTCCCCTTACAATGTAACCATCGTTAGTTGAAACTTTATATTTTTCTTCTCGTTTGAGAAATTTGAGTTGTTGGGGGATTGGAACTTCTTTTACCGTATACCTCTCCAGCCACCAATCGAGATTGGGCTTCTCCTCCATGTCCTCCATGGCTTTGGTAAGAGCGACCAATTCATCCAAGCCCTGCACTCTTGAAAACGATGGGTGCACCTGAGCCAAATCATCAAAGCTGTTGCTGACCATCTGGGCAAAGGTTTCGGAAGTTTCATCGGTAAAACTAGAAAGATCTTCAATCACCTTCCCATCAATTTCTGCCGAAAGTATCTCCGTAAATACTCCTACCTGTAACCCTTTTATGGCCACCACATCCTGTCGAACGGACACACTGTGAAGGACGGGGTAAAACCAAAAACGAGAACTAATATTGGATTGTCCTCGCTGATCAGGATTCCCGTTCCTTCTTTCCTTGTCTAATTCCCATATACTCTTTAAACCAGGAACACCCATTCTTAAGTAGCCCATTGTCATGCGTTTTAGACGATGGTCCGCATCTAAAAGGTCGGCACCAAATTGGGTGTTTTCAATCCCCCCTTCGAACCGGACGTTCTGCCTCCCCGTTTGCGGGGAATCTTCAGTTGGATCCAAGCTCACCATTGGCCATTGGCCGTGAATAAACCGAGCTTTTAAAGCCACGACAAAATCATCCAGTGTGATCGGTTGACACTTGGGGTCATATTTTCCTATCAGGATGGTATCCCTGTTTCCCCGGTCATAGACCAACCCAAAGATCTTGTTGATGCCACCTAGGTTGTAGGCCACAGGGTAAACAGTTCGATAATTTTTTCCTTTCTCAAGGCCAGCGATCCTAGCCTGCGCAACTTTTAAGGAGAAAGCCACGTAATCACCTGGAGCGGGATACGACTTCATTCTCTCCTCGAGAGATACTGCCAGGGGAGGCTCAAAGTTCTCGTCTATCGAACTTGGGTTTGGATTTGAGGGAGAAAACTTTTTAGAAGAACAACCCTGGAGAAAAAACCCCGTGAGGGAAAAGAGGAGAATTAAAGGGAGGAATTTTTGCATTTATTGCTTAGCCACAATGTTCAGATTTCTTGTATAAAACAACCCAAATACGGTCATGACCGGACGATCACCTAAATCCATAAAAGTTTTAGGGTCAACGGTATATACACCGCTCACCTTGGGGATATTAGCTGGAAAAAGTGGCCCGGGAGTCCGTCCGGTTGGATAAAGCGCAGACCTGGGAGTTTTTAGAACATGCCCGAGATACTCCGAGCCTGTCGTGCCTATTTTATTTCGTGGTAGGGGCTTAGAAGAAAAATCCGTGGATTTGGGATAACTGTGAGAAGGATTTTGGGACATGGTAGGAAGCGAATGATTTGGGCTGGATTTGGTATTCGGAGAATAAATCGTATTTCTTGCATGTCGAAGTTGGGTGACTGCTGTATTTAAATTAATGACCCTGGTGAGGTCATCCTTCCCCATCGTAATTTGGCTTTTTCTCTTATCATCGAAAATAGAACGACCGGCTTCCGCAAATTTGCTAACGGCAAATGCGCCAAGCCCAACAACATCGCCTTTGGAACCTTTATAAATTATATCGCTAAAATCATTGGCGATTTTTAAATTTTTACTAGGAATAACGTTGACGGCTTGATCGCCTAATGTCTTGCGTACCTCATCGTTTGTAAGATTCAACCCATGTTTTTGAATCGTACGTGCATCAGAAAAAGCAGAGATCTTGGATAAAATTTCATAAGCGCCATTCATCCAAAGGAACCCCGTATTGGCTGATTTAATTTTCTGGGGACGTAATTTTGCTTGCTGGTTTATTCTGATCGCCTCATGAGTTTTATTTTTTATACTTAGGTCCATCGCTGCTACAACCGTTTTTACACCATATTTTTCAACAAAGTTCTTCTTAGCCTCAGGAGTAAAATGGGCAAAGGAATCAATCCCATTTTTAAAGTTTGGGTCAGCTATTTTAGTGTAAAGTGCTGTTTCTTCTCGTTTAACTTCAACCCTATGTTGTTCAAAAACATTTTTTATATACATCCCCTCGGTCTTTCCCAGACTGGCCAAAGTAACCAGGTGATGGGAATAGTTGGCATTAAAAACCTGGTTGATTTCTGGCAAAGCCAGATTTGGCATAACCTCTTTTGCCTTTTCAAAGTTTTCCCAGGCTTTCTCAAATTCACCATCCCCAAAATAGAGACACCCCTTGCCATTGTACGCTAAGGAAAAATCAGGATTTAATTCAAGGGCACGGGTGAAATTCTTTAGCGCCTCATCACCTTGACTAATCGACGCTTCTTGAACTACCGCAAGAGTTCCTAGATTTGCAAAAGCATCTGCCAGATTAGGGTTACTCTTGGTCGTAACATAAAAATCAACGAGGGCTAAATCTATTTGGTTTTGGAGAGCGTATAATACCCCACGGGCGTTTCGAGCAAGAGCAAAGTCGGATTGAGTGTCTAAAAGTTTTGAAAAAGAAGCGATCGCTTCTTCAAATTTTCCCAGACGCCCCTTGGCATCGGCGGCAAGATATTGTGCCACATGACTATTAGCATTTTTTTGTAAAAACCCGTTTGTCCAAGAAGCCCATTGTTGCAACTCTCTTTCTTCTTTAACAGAGAGAAAGAGTACCAGGGATTCATTATTCCGGTTCGTCGCTAAATTCGCATGCCCGACTAAGAGAACGGCGACAGGATCAGCTATTTGTGTCGTGTCCTGCTGAATGAGCGTTGCAACTTGCTGCCAATTCTCTTTGAGTAACGCGTGCTCGACATTAATTTCAATGCTGAGTCCCGTGGTTGGAATAAAAATAAGAAATAAAAAAGAAAAGACTGAAAGCAAGACATGTTTCGTAGGCATCCGTGTTACCTCCACTTGGAAGAAACGCTAATGATAATTCTTAGATGGGCCAAGGCTATTATAATTTACGATAATAAACTTCCTTGTGCTTTATGTTGCCAAGCGGAATCGGGAGTTTAAGAACTCAGACTCAGGATTCATGCGTAATTTTACTCTTACAGTTTAAAATTACAAGATAGAGAGAGTCCTGCCTTACATAAGGAGGGAGAGCCACAATTGTGAAAAAAACGAATTGGTCTTCCCCCGAATTTACGGACAGGTTCAAGAAGACTTCTGCTGATATCTCTCGCCAAATATCCTTGGTGCCACTCCTTGGGTAAAGGAGTGACTCCGCTGGTGATTATAAAACCGCTCAATGTAGTCAAAGATATCGGCGCGGGCCTCTACCCGAGTTCGGTACTGCCGCCGGTGAACTCGTTCGCGTTTCAATAAGCCAAAGAAACTCTCGGCCACGGCATTGTCATAACAGTTCCCCACGTCGCTCATGCTGCTCACAATCCCATGTGCTTGGAGGAAGGCTTGAAACTCCTGGGACGTATACTGGGTTCCCCGATCCGAATGAAGGATAACGGGCTCCATACTGCTCCGTTGCCAAACGGCCATCAACACGGCTTGGAGGACCAGATCCCGCGTGAGCTGGGGCTGCATCGACCACCCAATGACTTGGCGAGAAAACACATCGAGGACCACCGCCAGATAGAGCCAGCCTTCCTGCGTCGAAATGTACGTGATGTCGGTGACCCATTTGGCATTGGGACCCGAGGCGGTAAAGTCTCGGGCGAGCTGATTGGTGATCCCCGCCGGTCGTGCTCCGGATCTCCGCCGTTTCCAGCGCGTGGGAGCCGGAATCCCCCGCAAGCCCTCCTGCCGCATGAGCCGGGCAATGCGATGTTTTCCACACCCTTCGCCTTGTTGGCGTAGTCGCTGCCAAATCTTGGGACTGCCATACACCCCATCACTCTTCGCATGAAGGGTACGAATCGCCGCGGTCAGGCGCTGACAGTCTTGCGCCCAAGGACTCGGCGGACGGCGCTGCCGGGCATAATAGCCACTCGGCGCGACGTGCAGCAGGCGACACATCAGACGCACAGGAACCATGGTGCGACAACGTTGAATCATGGCATCCCTTACCGTGAGGTCTTGGCGAAGAACGCTGCCGCCTCTTTTAAAAAATCCCGCTCCCGCGTCACGAGGGCCAATTCCCGTTTGAGGCGGGCCACCTCTTGCTCGTGGGGCATGCCGGTCCCTGGAAAGGCTTTGGCCCCTCGCTGCTTGGCCTCTCGGCACCAGCGCCCTAACATCGCGGCATTGAGGCCCAAGTCCTTGGCCACTTGGGTAATGGCACCCCCCCGCCTGCTTCGTGAGCTGGACGGCTTCCTGCTTAAACTCTTGGCTGTACTTTTTCCGTTGCTCCATGACACACCTCCTCGCCTAGTATGAGGCTTTTCAGATGTGTCCGCAAAATCAGGGGAAGACCAGAATGGAGAAGACTGTTCCTAGTACTGCTTTTTGACAAATTGAAAATAGAATCCTCTAAAAACTTTCCTTTGAAAAGTGCGACATTTCTTTGCTGAGAAGCTTCAGAAGGAGTAATTATACAAAATAACTACCACTGTTCTTCAGCGTTTTTTATTTTTCTGCCAATTTTCAGGCAGTTCATTATGGGTATACTTTATGTTGAGCAGGGGGTAATTACCCCTTATTTTAAACGTATTTTTACCATATATAGATGATTCCAGAACTTTATCAGATGGCATTGATGAACCAGCATCAGTCAAATTTTAATCCGTTTGGCCAAATCGAGGGCCCTGCGTTGATCCACTCCCAAATAGTGGGCCGTGCTCCCAATACTTTTATGTTCGAGGAGATGCTGACACGCTGCAAGGTTCTGTGTTTTGTCATAGATGACCGCTGATTTCGTGCGGCGCATGGAATGGGTACTATGGCGCTTCGGGTCCAGTCGGGCGAGGTAAGCCCACTGCTTGACCAAGTTGGCATATTGTTCGCGTGTGAGGTGTGGACGGGTTTTGCGGTTGCCGATACTCGTCCACAAAAAGTCTTCTGATTTCTTCCCACTATGCAGAATCCAATCCGCCAAACTATCTTGCGTCTCAGTCGATAAGGTGACCAGATGCCCTCGGTTGGTTTTCTTTTGCCGAATATTGATTGCACTGACTACATCTCCGTTATGATCGGTCACATCTGAGGTTGTAAGGCGAAGCAGGTCGGACGCTCGGAGCATGGTATCGATCCCCACATTAAGGAGCGCCACATCCCGAATTTTTTTCTGTCGTTAGCAAGGCGCGGATAACCTGCGCCAGTTCCGGGGTAAATGGTGTCATTTGACCGACCGCTTTGCCCTTGTTCCAGGTCGGTTTTTAAATTTTTGGTTTTGGTTATTTAGTCATAAAAGCCAAAATAGCATGGGGTTTGAGTTCTGTAAAATGTTGATTTTGTGTGGGTTTCTATTTGTGGTTTTAACAAAAGTAAAAATTAATGCCTAGAATAGTTTGCGTTTACGAGGGAGATAGTTCACACCAGACGGGGGTGTGATCGGAAGGTTTGTCCATCCCGCGCGGTCCCCGGTCCACATCTGTTGCGACTAACCGATCTGCCGCTTGGGGAGAGAGCAGGAGATGGTCGATGCGGAGCCCTTCGTCCCGATTCCATCGACCGGCCTGGTAATCCCAATAGGTGTAGAGGCCTAATTCGGGGTGCAAGGCTCGAAGGGCATCGGTGTATCCGAGATGACAGAGGGCACGAAAGCGGGCACGGGATTCGGGACGGCAGAGGGCGTCGTCGGCAAATCCCTTGGGATCGTAGACGTCATGGTCGGTGGGGCACACGTTAAAGTCTCCTCCTAACACCACCGCTTCTTCCAGGGCTAAGAGTGATTGCGCATGCGTGATCAGTCGATCCAACCAGGCAAGTTTATATGGAAACTTTTCCGTTCCCAACGGGTTTCCATTGGGCAAATAAATTGAAGCTACTCGAACGTTGCCCACCACCGCTTCCACGTAGCGGGCTTGTTCATCAGAGGGGGCCCCTGGCAGAGAGGTGTGTTCGATTTCGATTGGAGCTTTGGAGAGGATTGCGACTCCGTTGTAGGTTTTTTGGCCCACGATGGCCATATTATAGCCAAGTTCCTCGATTGCCATTCTAGGGAACTGGTCCTCAGTGGTTTTGAGTTCCTGGAGCAAGACAATGTCCGGATTGGCTTGGTTGACCCATTCCATTAAATGGGGGATTCGGACTTTAATCGAGTTGACGTTCCAGGTTGCAATTTTCATGATGAGTTTCAGAATGTGTATTGAGCCATAATGAGTATCATAGATAATTTATGATTCTGGTTTTACGGTTTTACGGTTTTACGGTGTGTGCCGGATATCTATTTTTGGGTGTGTGGCCATGAACAAAATGTTGCCAGGTGAACCAATTCCACTTGTGCTCAAAAAAGGCCCGCCGGTTGATGAGTTCATCCGTCCCTCCGGCCAGACAGCAGGCGTCGGACCATGAGAGACTGAATATTTCAGTGACACACCTGAAGGAGACCGGAACCATCATATGCTGAATGAACCCCATATTATGATGAAGAAAGTGGTGGTGAGTCGGTTTCGCGTTGGAAGATGACCTGAAAGCCTTGGAATTGTTTTTGAAACAGGGTCTTTAAAATAAATGGGGTGATGCCAAAGAATAACACGGCATAAATACAAATTTCTAAAATATACTGCGAGTCTTCAGAGACCGTGCCATTGAAGATCACAGGAACTGCCCATCCGATCGTCATACTCACAAACATCAGAATCACCACGTGGCGCCACACCAGGAACCACATAAGTTTCAACAGTTCTTTATATGTTGGTATTTCCATACAACTCCTTCCTCAGTGCAGTGTTCCAGAGGGTAACAGATTTAATAGACCGCCTAACTTCGATAGGGACATGACTCAGGTGGGCGGTGCCAAGGAGAGACTTTCTTCGACAAAGTCCAAGATTTGCAATATTTTTTTTCGAAGCTCTGCAAGGTAGGGATCAGGTAACGCACCGAGTTCTTTGCGAAAGCGTTGATTGTCAATGGCCTTGATTTGATCCACTAAAATGTCAGAGATGGAGGTCAGCCCTGAGACCCCCTGAGGAATTGATACTCGAAGGGGAGTTTGAACATCAACCACTTGAGTCGTTAATGGACAAATAAGGGTGGAAAGGTGATAGGGATTCAAGGCATCAGTTTGCACGACGACAACCGGTCGAACCTTTCCCGGTTCGGTTCCAAATCGTGGATTCAGGTCCGCCAAATACACATGGCCGTACTGGGGGGTCATAGATCGCCAGGAAGATCCTCTAGCAGTTCAGTTTCTTTTAAATAGGCAAGATGTGCGGCGGATACCTGCTGGGAGGCTTTTTGATATTCCTGGGCCAACGCTTTTCTCGCGTAGAGGGCGTTGAAGTGAGCCAGAGCTTTTCTGATATACAGGTTTCGAGGCATGTTCAAACGTTTTCGAATGGCTTCAGTTTCTTGGTAGGCATGTTCGTCGAGTTTTAGGGATAACACTTTGCTCATTTCTCTCCCCCCTTTCAGGTATTACTAAAAGTATATACCGCCGTTCCTGAAAAGTGAACCTGTACAGAAGAAGGGAACAAATCTTTTCTTGTTGTCATCCTCGAGGTATTTAGGGGGATCCATCTTTTCTTTTGGCAAGACCAGCCAGATGGATCCCTGATGAGAAATGGGGGGACTGAGAAAGAGGAGAGGGGAGGTGGAAAATCCTCCGGTCGCCTTACCCTTTTACGTTTCGCAGTGCCCTTCTCCTCAATGCGCTTCGTCCCAGGATGGGCCATGTCCGGCTTCCACCGTCAGCGGGATCGACAATTGTAGGGCAGGCAGTGTGGCCCTTTCCATGACCTGCTGGATGACCCCAATGGTTTGGGAGACAGCCGCCTCTTCTACCTCGAATAATAATTCATCGTGGACGGTTAACAACATTTTCGCCTGTTTGGTTAAGCCATGCTCTGCCAAGGCTGTAGGTACGCGGATCATGGCACGCTTTAAAATGTCGGCGGCCGTGCCTTGCAGTGGTGCATTGATGGCGGCACGCTCAGAAAAATTTCGTCGGGCGGGATTTTTATCATGAATACCCGGGACGTGGCACCGACGTCCAAACAATGTCTGGACGTACCCGTGTTGCCGGCAATACTGTTTGGTGCGTTCCATGTAATCCTGGATGCCGGGATACTGTTCGAAATAGGTTTTGATATAGGCAGAGGCCTCGCCCGGCTCTACGCTCAATTGGCGGGCTAATCCGAATGCGCTGATCCCATAAATGATGCCGAAATTTATGGCCTTGGCTTTTCGTCGAATTCCCGGATCCATCTGTTCCAGGGGGATGCCGAAGACCTGGCTGGCGGTGAGCGCATGAATATCCTGGCCTTCCCAAAAGGCTTTCTTGAGAACGGGAATATCTGCGACGTGGGCGAGCAGGCGAAGTTCAATCTGGGAGTAATCGAGGGAGAGTAATGTCCAACCAGGCTCCGCAACGAACGCGCGCCGGATTCTTCGACCTTCTTCCGTGCGAATAGGAATGTTCTGAAGATTGGGGTCTGTGGATGAGAGTCTTCCCGTCGCGGCGGACGCCATGGCGTAGGAGGTATGCACCCGGTTCGTGTTGGGATTGATTTGACGGATGAGCGCATCGGCGTAGGTGCTGCGGAGTTTTTCCAAATGCCGCCATTCCAAGACACGTGACGGGAGTTCATGTCCTTGAGCGGCTAAGGATTCGAGCACATCGACCCCGGTGCCATAGCTGCCGGCTTTGCTTTTTTGCCCTCCTCCCAATGCGAGGTCGTCAAACATGACTTCGCCGAGTTGTTTGGGGGAACCGACATTAAAGGTTTTCCCGGCCAGGCGATGGATCTCTTGTTCCAGATCCCGAAGGCGGAGAGAAAACTCCTGGCTGACCTGCTTCAATTGGGAGACATCGACTTTGATGCCTGTTTGCTCCATGGTCGCCAGCACGGGAATGAGGTGACGCTCGAGTGTTTCGTAGACTGTGGTCATGTGTTCACTGATGAGACGGGGTTTGAGGACCTGATGGAGCCTCAAGGTCACTTCGGCATCTTCCGCAGCGTATTCCAAAGCCTTTTCCAGGGGAACCTGATCGAAGGTCACTTGAGATTTCCCGGTACCCGTGACGTCTTTAAATTTGATCGTTGTATGGCCGAAAAAGTGTTCGGCCAGTTCGTCCATGCCATGGCCATGCATGCCTCCTTCTAGGACGTATGAAAGCAGCATGGTATCGTCCACGGGAGACACCTCAAGGCCATACCGGCGAAACACCACCATGTCGTATTTGATATTGTGCCCGATCTTGAGCACACCGGGGTCTGTTAGCAGTGGCCCCAGGATGTCGAGCGCCTGTTGGAGTGGAATTTGTTCCGGTTTTTCCGGCAAGGGAGCAGACGTATCGTGTGAGAGCAAATCCTGATAAGACGTGGATCCCGGGGCCACATGACCGACGGGTACATAACACGCCTGGCCGGGTTCCAGGCTCAGTGAGAACCCAACCAATTCAGCTCTGGTTTGATCCAGAGACGTGGTTTCGCAGTCGACGGCCACAACCCCGCGACGAGTCGCCTCCTCCACCCAGCCTTGAAGGGCCGACACTGTTTGAATTAACTCGTACTGGGCTTTGGTAGGCAGCGGCTTTGTTTCGGGATCTTTATTTGCTGGTGCAAAGTTGACCGGTGTGGAAGAAGGAGTGGTACTGGGTTCCTGTCCGCCCTTTATGCGGCTTTGTAGGCGAGCCAAAATCGATTTGAAGCCTTGTTCGTTGAGGAAGGAAGCTAATAAATCCATATTGGGCTGGCGCCGCTCCAATTGTTCAAGCGGAAATGGCAGCGGGACATCGGAACGAAGCCGGACTAATTCACGGGAGAGTCGGGCCTTATCGGCATGTTCAATGAGGCTTTCCCGTCGCTTGTTCTGCTTGATTTCTGAGGCGCGCGCAAGGAGGGTGTCCAGGTCACCATATTCCTGAATGAGTTGTGCGGCCGTTTTGATGCCGATACCCGGGACCCCGGGCACATTGTCCGTGGAGTCTCCCGCCAATGACTGCACGTCGACCACTTTCACGGGCGGCACACCAAATTTTTCCAGAACTTGCTCGGGACCGATCTTTCGGCTTTTGATGGGATCGAACATACTGACCTGTTCTGATACTAACTGCATAAGATCTTTGTCCGAGGACACGATGGTCACATTCGCGCCGGCTTCCATGGCATGTTTGGCGTAGGTCGCGATCAGATCGTCGGCTTCGAAACCGTTCAGTTCAATGCAATCAAAATTAAAAGCCCGTGTCGCCTCCCGGACGAGAGCAAATTGAGGCACCAACTCCTCAGGTGGTTCGCTGCGATTGGCCTTGTAGCTGGGGGCAAGATCGTTTCGAAAGGTTTTTCGTGCGGAATCAAAGATGACGGCAATATGATCGGGTTTCATATCGTCCAGTAGTTTCATCAGCATGGTGATGTATCCATAGACGGCATTGACGGGGGTACCATTCGGACTGTTCAAAATCTTGATGGCATGAAAGGCCCTGAAAATGTAGCCTGAGGCGTCGACTAACACGACATGACGAATCGGAAGAGGGGAAGACGGTTCACTCACAGTGGTCACAGGAAAATATCCTCTTTGTGTGATTGTTGGCCCTTGAAGATACCTGATAGCTCTTGAGGTGTCGATATCCCAGGATTGTTTGTCCACCGAGAAAAATGGAACATGGTAAACTACCGAATTCTTTGGTTCATGACGGGAGCATGTCTTCGTGAAGAGTAATATCATGGTTAGTCTCGCTATCCTCATTGGGCTGGTTCTTGTGGCCTACCTGCTCCTTCCGCTTCTGTTGGATTTGAATCGGTACCGGGATCGGTATCTCCCGGTTCTGGAGCAGGCCCTTAATCGAACCGTGGATGTTCAGGATGCCCGCTTAACGCTCTTTCCTAACCTCGGGTTTCGGGTGCAGGATCTGACAATAGGAGATGACCCGGCGTTCAGTCCTAAGGCGTTTGTCACAATTCCTTCCGCTGAGGTGGAGATTCAGTGGCTCCCCCTGTTGCGCCGGCACATTCAGGTTGAACAGGTGCGTCTTCAGGATCCGACTGTCTACGTCATCCGCACTCCTGATGGGTTTTTGAATATGGCCACCATCGGAAAAGATCCCGCTCAACAGCACCCTGAGGCAGCCGCGGCGAATCCGGCCACTGCTCTCAAGCCCTTATTCGGGATATTTGCGGTGGAGCGGTTCTTGATGACTGGAGGCTCTCTACAGTATGAGGATCGTTCCAAAGAATCTTCCCCTTCATACCACCTTGAGCAACTGGAGTTGGTTACAAATTCCGTTCAGTTGGGACAGATGGCGAGCCTGCACATGAAGGGCATGGTGATGCCCTATCAGCTCCCCATGGAGATGGATGGGCGTTTTGGCCCCCTTCAACCCACTTTTGATCTTCCGATGATCAATCTTGCGGGTCGCGTAGGCAAAATAGGGGGAACGGCACAGGGGAAAGTGATCGATGGAAGGCTGGAGTTGGACGTGCAAATCCCAAACATATCGTCGGATGACCTGCCTGTGAATATATCGTTGGATAAGCCTGTGGTCTTCAGCCGCTTTCAGGCTCATGTGATGGCACCCCTGTTTTCCGAGCCATCGCAACCCTCCACAGGAATGAGGATTGATCCGTTGACCGCAGATCTCCAATTGGGTGGAGCGACCATTCACCTTTCGGGTCAGGGTACGCCTGGACGTCTGAATTTGTCCGGGGAGGCTCCTGCCCTGTCCTCAGAGGATTTTCCCTTGGCTCTTTCCGTTCAACGCCCGTTTTCACTCGAACAGATCCGTTTTGAAACGGTGATCCAAGGGACAAGGGTGGATCTGGTGTCTCTCAAGGCCAAAGCGTTTAGGGGAAATCTTGAGGCGCATGGAAGATGGGATGGGACTCACGCTGTTCCCCTGCTCTCACTCCAAGGAAAATTCACGAATTTTTCCGTCGAATCAATGATGCAAGTGGTGAGATCTTCTTCTTTCCGTTTGACTGGTAGGGGAGAGTTGGATTGGAGCGTCACGGGAGCAGCACAGTCTTCCTCCAGGCAACCACATATGACCGGACCAGTCCGATTGATGATCCGCGATGGGCAATTAGGTGGCTTTGACCTCATGCAGGCGATTGAAGATGCCCTTCAGCTACCGGATCTCATGGACGAATCCACCGGTGCGACGAAATTTTCTCTGATTGATACTCAAATGGAATTGGAAGATAGGGGAGTGGTTATTCGGCAATTAACAGTTGAGGCCCCAGATTTCTCGATGACAGGGGTGGGAACTCTCGGGTTAGATGAATCGTTGAACCTTCAAGGCAATCTGGCCGTTTCACGGATGATCGGGGACCGGATTATTCAACGGTTTCCGATGGCCAAAGTTGCGTGGCATGAGGGAAAGTTGGTGCTGCCCTTTGCTGTTATGGGAACCGTTCAGAAACCGCTCTTGCAATTAGATACGCAATCCTTTGGGCAACAGGTCCAAAGGAATGTGGAGCGGAGGATTGAGAAAGCCTTACAGGGAGATGAACAGGAATTACAGCAACTCTTACAAGACGGAGCGGATATTCTCAAACAGTTATTTGGACAATAGAGGAGGAGATGTCCTGTTTGGGACTGGATGATTCCTTCATCCCGGTCTCAACCCGGAGGGGGACTATAGGTTTGGGACATGTTGGCAACGATGAAGGAATGGGACCGCCTTGGAGCGGCTGACGGACACAGTTGAGCGACTATGGCCCGTAACTCCCCAAAATCATAGGGTTTGCCGATAATGGCATAGGCTCCTAAGCGGGTGGCGTTTTCTCGTGTTACGGCATTGAGGTACCCGGTTATCATTATAATTGGGATGTCGGACTTGTGGGGTATATGCTGTAACCGGTCCAAAAACTCCATTCCGGTCATGACGGGCATCGCATTATCCAGGATCACCACGTCAAAGGATTTTGATTCAAGAAGTGTTAACCCGCTGGCTCCATTTTCGGCTTCTACACACTCACATCCGTCATATTCCAGGACCATCCTGAGCAATCCTCGACTCATTTCATCATCATCGATAATCAGAATATTTTTAGCCATGAGGATCTCCTTTCCTAACCTATGAGCGAATTCACCATCTTGGTGGATTCGAGTCGATTGATGGCCGACTCACCATTTGGTGAAATCACCTAAAGATGGCTCCTGAACAAATGTCATGCAGGCACAGGCCTGTGTTGTTTTGGTCATCATTTTACCGTGAGCCTGACCTGTCGGGTGCCTTTGATGGGATAGGATTCTGCCCATTCCATATGAGGGACATTCCTCCGAAGATTCCAAAGCCTGTGATACAGATGGCGAAAATAATTTCCATAGCTCCCCTTAATATCCCCTACTTGCCATATTACAAAGCAAAGAATGTACCTAAATAGTAGGGGAGCGGTTCTTTAAGGCTTTCATGGTTATAACTCATTGATAATCTGATGAATGGAGAAGCAAATTTTTAAAATTGGTTTGGGAATTTTTTAAAGGATGCAAAGAAGATGAGGCATAAGGGCATCAGTTGTGGGACAGGTTGTTATTCAACAGCATACAGTTTGTATCTAAATGGATAACTCCTGCGAGTGTTCATCGAAGAAAGAGGCCGGCCTCAGTCACGGATGTTGTGTTGGGAGAAGAACCCGGCAATCTGATGGACGGGGTTTATTCTTGACGGAGGACGGATAGAGGAGGGAAGCCCAGCAACCGGTACGTCCCGAGAAAGCCGGTCATGAGGCTTAGCAGAATTGTCAAAAGCAAACCTGTGCTTAGCACGATGAGATCGAAGTTCCAGGTCAGGTCAAAAAAGAGGTACAAGAGAGACCAGGAGAGTAGAGACCCCAATCCAAGTCCAACCAGCCCTGCAAAGGCCCCAATGACACCGAATTCCACTCCGAGCGAAAATACGAGTAGTCTGCGACTTGCTCCCAGGGCTTTCACAATTGCCAATTCATTCAGGCGCCGATACCGGTTGATTGAAATCGCCGCAACCATGACCACGGCTCCGGTGACCAGACATAACAGGGCCAAGGCTTGAATTCCCATGGCCAACTGGTGAAAGATTCGACCAATATTCTGCAGCACATCTCCCACGTTGATGGCTGTCACATTGGGCATAACGGCGACGATGGCTTGCTGTAAGGGGACTTCGAGATTAGTCGGCACTCTGGTTGTGGCGATGTAGGTGAAAGGTGCGCCGTCAAAGGAGCCAGGCTGAAGGATCATGAAAAAATTCATGGAAAAACTGCCCCAATCGACCTGTCGCAGACTGCCTACTTTCGTGACAATTGGCACCCCTTGAATATCCAGGGTCAGGGTTGAGCCCAGGGTCAGTCCCAGGTTTTTTGCGGCGTCTTCCTCCACGGAGACCAACGGGATATCTAAAGGCCTCCCGGGCGCTCCGTCCGAGTCTGATTCCTTGGTGTGATCCCACCATTGTCCCTGAGTGAGGACGTTATCTTTTGGAAGGTCCTGGGATGTGGTCAATGCGTATTCCCTGGTGAAATACCATCCATTTCGTTGGCCTTTATGCTCTTCAGGGTCGATGGGTTGTCCGTTGATGGCTGTGAGGCGAGACCGCACGACTGGAACTAGTTTATAGGGTGAATCGGGGAATTTCTGTTGTAGCACATCCACAAATTGGGGATATTGGTCTGGTTGGATGTCTATGAAAAAAAATGAGGGAGCCTGAGAGGGTATCTGGTTTCCTATCAGGTCAAGTAAGGACCGTTGCACAATAGTCAGCGTTGTCATGAGCATGACACCAATCCCTATGGCCAACGTCATGGCTTTGGTAAAGTTTCCAGGCCGTTGAAGATTCTTCACCGCATGAGGCAATAAATACCACTGAGGAATCGGGACATGCCCAAGAATTCTATACAGTGCTCCAGTGCCGACTAATAAGAGGAGAACCGCGATCGCACAAGCACCGGAAAAAAATAAACCGAGGGTCAGTGAGTGGGACTGCCACATGGCCAGGCCGGTCACGCCCACCATCATACTGATGCTGACCATGACCTGTGCCCGGTCATTCCACCAACGCTTCAGGATGGTCCGCCATCGGGTTAGTCTGGATTGGCTATTGGCCATGTCCTGGGAGTGATCCACCGCTTGTCGATAGACCAATGCCGGAGAGACATGACGGATAGCCAGCAACGGCCAAAGTGAGAAGGCAAGAGTGGCTAGGGTGCCAAGAAAGATTCCACGCAGGACGGGTGCGAGAGAGGTATTCAGTGGCATGGTTTCAGGAATAATGCCTTGAAGCAATAGGGGTAAGCCCCGGTGGAGAATGACGCCGACTATGACCCCAATAAGACTGCCGATCCCTCCCAGGATGAGACTTTGTGTGAGGTAGAGACGGATGATTTGTGAAGAATCCGCTCCCAGAGTTTTGAGTGTGGCAATAATCGGAATTTTTTGTGTGAGGAATCCTTGAATCGTGCATGCCACTCCAATCCCACCGACCAATAAGATCGTAAAACCAATCAGCCCAAGATAGAGGTTTAATTGGTCAAGGAACCGGCGGAGTCGTGGTTGGGCATCGCGAAATGAGCTGACCCGAACTCCTTCCTGGCTGAGGCGCCCGCGTAACTCACCCATTAAAGGCTCAAGAGAGGTAGAGTCGGATAGGGACAGGCGATATCGTTCCTGAATCCGGGTTCCGGTTTGGATCAAGGTGGTGGCTTTGAGCGCATCTCGGGAAATCATGACCCTGGGACCCAAACTAAATCCATTGGCAATCCTGTCCGGTTCTTTTTTCAGCACGGCGGTAATGAGGAAGCTCGCTTTGCCAATCTGTAGCTCGCTGCCAACGGTAAGATTGAGCCGGATCAGTAAGGATTCCTGGACAAGTGCACCAAAACACGGCGAGCGACCGCAACCGGATTGAAGGGGATCCAGGAGTTGCGTCATCGGGAGATCCGGCTCCACTACCAATTGACCATAGAGGGGATAGGCCGAATCTATGGCCTTGAGTTCCACCAATTGAGAAGCCGTTTGTGAGTGAGGGTTCTCCACTGTCGCCATTGCGGCGATTTCAGTCACGTGTGAAAGGATCATGTCACGGTCAGCGAGGGAGTCCAGTACGTTGCGGCCCTTATCGGAAATTGCCCGCCGCCATGATAGTTCGACGTCACCCCCTAACAGGGCCCGGGTATCTCCCAGAATGACCTGTTCGACATTGACGGCAAACAGATCTACGGCCACAATGGCACCGACACCGAGTGCAATGCAGAGAAATAAAAAGAGGAAACGGGACCAGGCGCTGTGGATTTCCCGCCAGGCGAGTTTGACGGATACTGGGGTCATGCCTCTGAGCCGGATGATAATAAAGGGGGTCTCGTCTCGTTCACCATTGCTCCATCCTGCAGAGCCAGGATTCGTTGTGCCCGAGCGGCCAATGACATGTCGTGAGTGACGAGGATGAGAGTACTGCCGTGTTGCTGATGAAGTTCCCACAGAAGATCAATGACCATTGCGCCGGTTGAGCTATCCAGGTTGCCGGTGGGTTCGTCGGCCAGCAGGAGGGGAGGCCGGACAATAAAGGCTCGGGCCAAGGCCACTCGTTGCTGCTCGCCACCCGAGAGTTGAACCGGATAATGGTGGAGACGGTGTTCCAGGCCTACGGATTGTAAAAGTGCTTTGGCCCGTACTGTGCCCGTGGATATGCCTTGCAATTCCAATGGGAGAGCCACATTTTCCAGAGCCGTCAATGTGGGAAGGAGATGAAAGGCTTGAAACACATAGCCAATGTGTTTGCGGCGAAAGTGTGCCATTTCGGTCTCGGTTAAGGTCGTGATATCGGTCTGGTTGATGCGGATAGACCCCTGTGTTGGCCTGTCGAGGCCTGCAAGTAACCCCAGAAGTGTTGATTTCCCGCTTCCAGATGGACCGACAATAGCGACTACCTCATTAGTGAGGACCTCAAAGGATATGTTCTGTAAAATCTTGACGGACTGATTGGCTGCCTGAAGCTCCATTTCAAGGTGATTGACAGAAATGAGGACCTGAGATGATGGAGTGAGGGGGTGCAAAGGGGGTACAGACGATGCAGGAACGTTCACGTTGATTACACAAATGGGTCCAAATGGTGAATAATAGAGATGAGAGTTATTACCCGGCTATTATGCATACATGTATCCTATCAGTCCTTGTGCTCCTCTGTCTGGGAATCTGGGGGTGTGACCCTCAGGAAAGTCCGTCTACCGGTATACCAGAGCCCATGAAGCATAGTTCAGACACGGAAATTTCTGGGACTCAATTTCCTCCCGATCAATCCTTATCCAAGCCTTCGGTGCGAAAGAAAGAATCTCTGCCTAAAATTGTGGCCTTTGGCGATAGCTTAACGGCTGGATTTGGCGTGTCATCAGACGAATCCTATCCGGCTCAGTTGGAAAAACAGTTGCGTGAGGGTGGATTTCATTATGAGGTGGTCAATGCTGGAGTCAGCGGAGAAACCTCAGCGGGGGGAGTGCGACGGGTAGAGTGGATATTAAAAAGTCGGCCGACGGTTGTCATATTGGAATTGGGCGTCAATGATGGACTTCGGGGGCTCTCTTTAGAACAGACCTATCTCAACCTTCACAGCATAATTGACCGGTTGCAGGAGGAAGGAGTAGCGGTCATTTTGGCGGGCATGCGCATTCCGCCAAATTATGGCGAAGCCTATACTGGAGAATTTTTTGGAATGTATGAACGGCTAGCCCAGAAATTGACGCTTCCACTCATTCCATTTTTCCTGGAAGGTGTGGCGGCCCAACCGGGCTTAAATCAGGCGGATGGAATCCATCCCACGGCGGAAGGCTATACCATTGTAGCTCAGAATGTTTTTCGCACCTTGGAGCCTTTACTCAAAACTCGGCGGAATCATCAGGCCCAAGAGTAGTCTGCACCCCTCCCCCTTTAATGGGAAGGGGAATCCTCTAAATGGCATGTTAGGGAATGCGGGAGACGTTATGACTTTTTGAAGAAAATGTCATAGACCCCATAGGCCAAAATAAGGGCTATGGTTCCATAGTACAAGCCCGTGATCCCTTCATAGCCTCCGCCTGGCTCATTGGCAAATGCAGGGTTTGCGGCTAATAGGAGAAAAGCACTGAGAAGGGAAGTAATCCGATTCATACGAAAATCCTCACTTTCGGACATTATAAAAATATCTCACACAATTTATGTTTGGGGATAGCTTCGAAATAAAAATCAACTATCCACAATCGTGGAGGATTGTAGTAAATTTTATTTCATGGATGCAAGCTTCTAACTAGTATAATTTAATTAAAGCATTCATGTTAGTTTATGATACGTAATCATGATCACGAAGGATCTTGAAAAGACGAGCTGGTTTAATGAGTCGAGAGCAGATTTTACGATTCCAGTCTGGAATGAGTACCGTCACAGAATGGGGGCTTTTTGCTGTATTTGCATCCACACCAAGCTACCTTTTGTTTTTCTTTGAGTTCCACCTCGATGGGGGAAATATCAGTTCCCGTGTGGGACCCATCACAAAATGGCTGGGTTTTTGATCGGCCACATCGACACCAATAATAGGTTCCTGCTTCCATGTCCAGAACGTAAGGTGTTCGTTGTGCAATGATAATCGGGTCGCCCATGTGGTTAGACCTCCTTCCTTCGTTAAGAAAATTGGTGTTATTAGTTAGCCGCAGCGGGGTTGAAGGCCTTTAGGGCCCAAAGGGGTAAGCCAGAGGAAATCAGCAATGCCGGCTTGCAACTCCGAACGAACATTCTCTTCTTTGGATGGATCCCATGCTTCGAGATAAATGGTAATAGATTTGACACCGGGGTGCTTTCGTTTAACTCGCTTGGGGACGGGGGTCTTATACTGAATATGACCGCCGCCCGTGTAGCTCACCAACGGTCCGGCGGTCCGGGATCGCGTGTTGAGGTAATTGGTAATAATTTGTGCCATGCCCTCATCCCGGAAGATGGATGCTTCGAAGATTCGGCGGTACACGTGGTCTGGTAAGCCAGGATGGCAGGCTTCAATTTGTTCAAAAATCAATTGTTCATACGCGTGATCATCGGTCACGATTTCTTGAATAGGCCATTTTCGCATTTCCGGGTCTTGCAAGGCTTCGGATAGTCCCTTCGTGGCGACTAATCGAACAAGTGGGCGTGGCGGGTTAAGGCCAAAAATTTTGAGTTGATGTGATTTGGCAAAGGTCACTAATGGTTGATAATCGGCAAACTCTCCCCCCCAATTCGTGTTCCACTCTGAATCCTTAACCAATTGTTCTGTCGTATATTCGGATTCTTGGCTATACCGGTCTAGCCCGGATTGTCCATCCCAACTAAACATTTCCATGGCTAGCGCTGGATGGCGGTCATGGGCAAGGAGGGCAGTCAGTATTTTCTGGGCTGCCTCAAGGTGTGAAGGGGTGTAATGTTCTTCGCCGATATAAATCACGTCGGCGGCTAAAAGTTGTGGGAGGACATCGTCGAATGTGGTTGCTTGCTGCCTGTCGACATCGTAGATGTGGTTGACTCCAAAGGTCGGGTTGGCTTGAGATGTCGCACACCCGGCGGTGGCGCTCATCACAATGATGCCCAGAAAGAGGAAGAGAACGTGTTGTTTCGCACGTAGAAAATAATGCGTGACCATGACGAAACAAGGTGTAGCATAGTTCTCCCTTGTGGGCAATATTTTAGGAGCTATGCGGTTGTTTCAGGATATTCGGAGGGGCTAAGGTGGGTGAAGAATTTAGGTTAGCCATCAGTCAAAGGGATACACATCAATGGATGACCAGAGACTCGGATTAACGGCGTTTCGGGAGAGAATCAAAATCAGTCGGGAATCCTCCCCCCATCACTGGGAGGCGAGTAGGAAATTTATGGTTCCTGAAACCTTTCAGGCCAAGCTTCCCGCCCTCATTCAACATATTCAAGAGGCCTCTCTCGATCCAACAATTCAAGAACGATTAATTGCTGCCCTGCAAAAATTCTCACAACCTATCGGGAGTAAGGAGGGAAATCAGATCCTCAAGGACCTCACCGGCTTTCCCCCTTCCAAGGCGGTTCGCGCGCTCATGGTATGGGGAATCTTGAACGTGAATGAAGAAAGGGAAAGTCCGGAAGTGTATTCTGGGATACGATGGGAGGAAATTCTTCGGGATGTGTCTAATCCTTATGACGTGTTACGACAGACGCCAACACCCTCCCTGTTAGATATCGGAGCTGGAGATTTGTCCTTTGAACAGGAATTGGTGGATCACTATGTCCCATACTTACGGACGCAACGTACCCCGCTGACCTTGCATGCCTTTGATCGGTTGATGCCGGGGTCACGGGTGGGCGGCGTCTATCACAAAAACCTTGAGCGTGAGCGTTACTTACAGGGGTTCTCGTCAGAAGAATTACGATTTAAATTTTGGGGGGGCATGGGTCTGGAGACATTTTCGAAGAGCAAAGGGAAGTTGTCCCGTTACACCGTTAGTACCTGCCATGCTCCGGCAAATCCCACCTTTGCCTATGAACCCAGTCGTTTGGCACCTGAAATTATTCATGCGCATCTTCAATCCAGCCGGGGAAATTATCGGAAAAGCCGATATGAAGGGGAGCCCATATTAGAAGTCTCTCACCGAGGACGGACATTAACCTTCCCCGATTGGAAGTTTGACATTTTGGGCCCTTTGGCATTGTTGAAATTTATGGCTCAACGAAGTCGTGTGGGTATTCTTTCAGCAATCGATGATGGGGTCTTTTGGGAGGTGCTCAGCCAATTGTTAGCGGATGATCGATTCCGTCCAAGAAATGAGATTTTTACGAATACAGTTCTGCCTGCAATATTTGGAAGCGTGTATGAGGAATTAACCTCCATGGCTGTCGGACAGAGAAAAGACCTTTCCGTCTTAGCTGACCTGCGAGATTCTATGCCTTTTGGGGTCGTGAAGAATGAGGGTACTCAGAGGCCTCCCAGGTTTCGTTATGTGGAAATTCGGCGGGGAGCGGTGCTTGGGGGAGTCCCCAGCAGTTTTACCGCGAGGCAGTTTTCCGAGATGAAAGAAGAATCCACCCCATGGTGGGTGATAATGGTGACCGATTGAACGGAAGAAATACTCACTTCCCTGGGTGTGGGAAGCTGGGAAAAATTTCGTTAATGAGACCCGTCAGGGCCCACCTATTCTTTGAAGTAGTATAGGAAAGAATTGAGGTGCCAGCAGGGTAGGAGTAGTTAACAATTTTTATAGAAAGGCACGATCCATGACAGTCGGGCAAATGAAAGATTTTCTCAAAGATTTGAATGAGGACTTAGAGATATTGGTCAAAATTCCAGGGCCGACCAAGGAGGAAGGTCTGTGGGAACCCCTAGACGGAATGAATATAAAAGTTGAGCCTCGGCAGCCCGAGAAATAGGGCGAAGGAGAGAGGAAGTTGTAATTCGGAAAGGACACGGTTGAAGTTGGAGCGGGAAAGGGGATTTGAACCCCCGACCCTCGCCTTGGCCAAACGGAATAAATATTTTTCTAAGTGGTTGATATTATTTCTGGTTTCCTATTCATTCATGAAAACAACAGCTTAAAGCCCTATAGTCATTCTATGCTAGTTTGTTATCACAATATGATCATCTCTAAGGGTGATTATTACGTCAAAAAAATCCCATGCGCCTGTTTCGGATTTACGGGAACTTACACTCTACGGTTCGTGAGGGTAGGAAATGAAACAATGGTAAGCTTTGCTTTGTCGAGGTTATTCATCTCTAATTAATTTTCATTGGGATTCTTTCTCTAATGATCCGTGAGACAGAATCCCCGAATCGTTTCGGAGACCCATTACATTATAAACGGGAACAGCACGCTGAAACCCTTTGAGGGTTATATCTCCCAGTGGATCCGCAATAATTCTTTTCCCCATTTTTTTGAAAAAGGATTGAGGAACGAGAATCTGTTCATTTTTGGCCACATCGCACAATCGTGCGGACAAATTGACTACGGGGCCAATGGCTGCATAATCCACGCGTTCCTCAAAGCCCATGAGGCCCATGGTGGCAAAGCCAGTGGCAATCCCTATCCCCGCACCAAGCGGTACTTCTCGGTTTTTCCAATCCCTGCACAATTCTTTCACTCTTTCCCGCATGGCCAATGCTAGTTTTAGGGCCAGCTCAGTGTGATTGGGCGCAGGGAGTGGATCATTGAAAAAGACCATAATGGCATCGCCGGTAAATCTCTCCAATGTGCCATGAAATTTAAGAATTAACCTTCCAATTTCCAACTGATACTTGCGAAGTTCCTTCCACAAATCTTCCGGTTCAGCAGTTTCGGCATAGGCCGTAAATCCTCGTAAATCGATAAACAACACGGTTATTTCGCTACGGTGCCCTTTCAGGAAATTTTCGTGTTCACCCGACGTAATCATATCGGCCAGAGGGGTGGGCAGGAATCTCGCTAGTTTTTCTTTCTGTAATTTTCTGATTCCTCGTTCCTGGGCGCGGGCTCGAATCAAATTACCAACGCGGGCGAGGAGTTCTGGTTCATCGAATGGCTTGGACAGATAATCATCGGCTCCTGCCTCCAGGCTTTCCACCCGGGCTTCCGTCCCAGCACGAGCTGTCAGGAAAATCACGGGCGTCGAATGCAGCACGGAATTCTCCCTAACTGCTTTCAAGAGATCATGCCCGCTCATTTTTGGCATCATCACATCGGTCAGGATCAATTCCGGATTAAACCGTTGTGCTTGTGCCAGAGCTTCAGCACCGTCCTTGGCTGATACAATACGATAGTGTTTATGCAATATTCTTTCGACGTAACCTCGCATGTCTGCATTGTCGTCAACTACCAAGACCAACGGGGCGTTAATCGGCGAGACAGAGGCTATGAGCGGAGCATTCCCCTTCTGTTCATCCGTGGGAGGAGTGGAAGATGGCAGTGGCGGATAGCTCGGATCATCTTCCTCGTCTTGAACTTCATACGCGGGGACTTCCGTCACATTCCCCCGAGACAAGGTGATGGTAAAGATGGACCCCTTGCCAGGATCGCTTTCTACGGCAATCGTACCTCCATGCAGGGTTACGATTTCCTTCACCAAAGCCAAACCGATCCCGCTCCCCTCGTATCGTCTTGTGGCGCTGCTTTCCACCTGTGTGAATCGATCGAATATACACTCTATTTGATCGCTCGGAATTCCGATTCCGTTGTCTTCCACTTCTAATACAAGAGAATTCTCCTTGCTTGTCAGGCGAATCCAAATTTGTCCCTCATGTGGATCGCTAAACTTGAACGCGTTGGAAAGGAGATTATAGAGAACCTTCTTCAATTGCCGTGGATCGGCCTCCACGGCCACCGGCTGCGAGAGTCCTTTTAAGTGTATACGACGAATCGGACTGGAATCGAAGTTAGCAACTACGCTGCGGACGAGCCCCGCAAGGTCGATGCACCGGATTTTCGGGGTTGCGCGCCCACTGTCAAGCTTGGCCAAATCCAACAATTCATTGATCAGAAACAAGAGCCTAGAGGCATTCCGTATGCCGGTTTGAATGACCTCTTGGGCATCTGCACTGGGTGTAGATTTCAAAAGAGTTTTGAATGCACCTATATTGAGGGTGAGGGGAGTGCGAATTTCATGGCTGATGTTGGCAAAAAAATCATTTTTCAGCCTATCCAGTTCAAGGAGCTTCCGGTTGGATACTTCCAATTCTGCGGTGCGTTTTTGAACTTTTGCCTCCAATCCGACATTTAACGCTTCAATCTCCTGGTAAGCATCGACATTTTCCAGACCAAGTGCGAGTTGATTTGCCAATGTGATCATCAAATTTAAGTCGTCCTGCTTTAGAGAATTGCCTTCCTTTCGGTCAACAGTCAGAGATCCCAAGACGCCATCCTTACCTACTAACGGTACAGAAATAAAAGATTGGGCGTGGGTAAGGCCTACGAGCTGTTGATTAAGGGGATGTAGTCTATGCCATTCGTGGTGAATATCGTCTAGGAGCAGCGGCTTCTTTTGCAGCAAGACCTGTCCTTCTATGCTTTGCGGGTCAGTAACCGGGACTTCTAGCAAGTTGGCGAACCTTGCGACTTCCTCGGGCACATTTATAAGTTGGGCATCATAGGCGACTTGGCGTACCCGGTCGTAACGGTTAATCATGGCCCGTTCATAGTGAAGAATGTTAATGATTGCTTGTAAAGTACTTTGAACCCAGGTCTTATAATCACGGGCAGAGGTAAAGGCGATTCCGGCTTCATGAAGGGCCGTTAATTGTTTAACGCGATGCGCTAATGCAACGGCACTTTCTTCCAATTTAGCCGAGCTGTGTTGTAACTCAACATTCGTTGTATGTAACTCGTCATATTGCTCTGTAAAAGATTGTTTCTGTCCCTCAATTTCTTTCTTGAGAATCCATCGGGCCAGGAATTTAGCAGGATTCCATGTTCCGCGAGGTTCTTCCCACGTAAATTTCCACTCACAAAATTCCTGGCCTTTTGCGATACAACTTTTATCGTCAATCCTCGCTGGCGGCAGATCATACACCAGTCTGGGAATACTTGCGATTCCATATTTAATGGCATTACACCAAATTCTGCCACAGGATTTTCGATATTCTCCAAACTGCTCCTCAGTACGCTGCGTGAGTCTTAGACGAATTGTGACCGAATGTGTTGAAATCTGAATCTTCTCCAGAAGATAGGAACTCTTATTATAAAATCCTACCCATTTGTCTGCACTGTTATAAATTTGCCTGATGGAGAAGAACTGCATAATTCTAATAAGCCAGTCCGGAACCAGCCTCTCACCGACGTGTATTTGAAAATCGGGATCCTTGGATAAATCCATGCAGAACTCTACGAGATATGCGACAAACTCGTTCGAATAACCCGTGGACCCGCTCACTAAAAACTCGGGGGTTACATGATAAGCCGGTTCTGGTATTCGTTCATTTAAGAGCCTTACCAATTCCTTTGTTGCGAGTGAGCTGGCCTCTGCCCCGCGTTCCCGACTAACAAATTCTTCCAGATGTTTGACGTTCTCTCGGATGGATACTCCTGTCATATCGTTAATAGGTTCTCCGGTTGCTTCCTTCCCGAATGGGCGGAAAAGCATGAACGGTCTTTCAAGAATAGGATGTTCTATGGGAAGAAATTCAGTCATAACGTAATCGACCAACTAATCAATGCCGATCAAGATTCCGGCGATTCAATCTCCGAAAATAGTTGAACCCCTTTTCCTGTGATTGAAGAATGATCCGGGTGTTGTTCTGGTCAAAATGTAACTCGCACGCCAATTCCTCCGGCATGCAGCGCGGTGTCATATTTGCCATTCACGAGGGCCTGACGATTATTGTTAATTGTGCGGGACTCATACAACTGGTTCACATAGGTCAAATCCAAGCTGATGCTTTTTGTGATTGAGTTTTGGCAGGGGACTATGCCAAGAAAACGTGCATGTCCTTTGCAAATCATTCCGATGCCGACCGAAAAGCCGTTAAAATCGGCATCCGGGACCAGTGGCTCGAAGGTTGACTGGGGGACAGGGGTTTCTGAACGTATATACCCGGCGCGTAACGCCATTTCCCAGTTAGGCATGGTGGGAAGTCGAAGCCATTTATATTCTGTCCCGACTTTGATCACAAAAACACTTTTCCAATTTCTCGGTTGAGGCAATTGCACCTCGCCAGTATCTGCATTATGAACGTCCGTATTGTTGAATGATCCCCAATCCACATAGTCCAGGTCGACTTCGACTTTCCATTCCCTGTTTTCGTTTCGGAGAGGCCAGAGGGCTATCCCCCAATTGAAAATTTGTGGAAGCGTGAGGTCTATGACCGTATCATTCAATTTGGTTCCATTAAGTAGAAGCTCTCCTTTTAACCGAAGAGTCGTCGGACTTCGATAGACAAAGGCGAAGTTTAAACGAGGTTTTCCTCCAGTTCGCCAGAGGGTTAGAAGGCCACCCAGATTAAATCCGACAGCGGTATCGGTTCCATTCACCTCCACGAGAGCACCAGGGGGGAAGTTGGTTCCTCGGCCAGAAGCCTGAACCTCAAGTTGTCCTTCCCCCAAAAAGTTGGCAAACGTGTAAATATCCAATCCGCCTCCAATGGAAAGATAGTCATTTACCTTATATGCCACTGTCGGCTTGATATCGATCAACGGAAGAGTGCCAAACACGTCGATTTCGGAAAAGGGGATATCATTAGGCCACCGGATGAGCAAACCGAAAGGACTGTTGAGGCCGATCCCCACAGTGAAGTCTTTTAGAACGTCAATATTGAGCTGGTTGAGATTGGCGGTCAGATAAAAATAGGAGGGAGGAGGTGAGGCTATGGTGCCATCGAGAGTGCCATCGAATTTCTGGCCTGCCGGACTTGTATAATGATAATTCCCACCAACTAAGAGTAGGCCGGTATAAAGTTGTACGCTTTCTAACTGGGTCATTCCGGCTGGATTATAATAAAGCGCGGAGGGATCGTCGGCCTGAGCCGCAAACGCATCACCTTGTCCCGCTGCCGCCGTGCCCTGATGAAGGTTACGGAATGCCTCCCCATATACCGGGTTGATCGATGGCAAAAATAGAAGGAGAGAGATGGCTAAAATTTTTAAAGCCTTCATTATATTCTCCCGTTGCAAAATGCCTCACAATCCTTCCGAAATAACGGTGTTATGAAAAATACCGTACCAATCAGATAAATTAGGCTAGTGGAGAAATACCCTTGCCGCTCTCTTCATTATTGAGGACTTATCTTGATCCACCTCCTTTCTTTTTCCCAAGCAAATTTCGATTGTTTTCCGACCAGTCTGGTTTCACACCTTTATCAAAGGCACTAGGAAGCATTGAATTCCAACAAGAAGTGCTCGGGTCGCAGGTCCAGAGGGTTGAATTGATCGCCATCTTCAGGTCTGCGGAGATTACTCAATGTCACCACATGTTTGACCAGAAGAGGGATTTGAATTCGGCTGATCTGCTCTCCCAGGCACCGATGATGTTCGTACCCGAAGAATAAGTAGTTGTCATCGGGCCTGTCTAAACGAAATTCCTCCGGGTCCTGGATCTTCTCGGCGTCGAACATGGCTCCTAGATTTCCTGCGAACACCAAGGCGGGTGCTGGACAAACTGTTTCGCGATTCGTCCCTTCAGCCAGCTTGAAGGGTTCTTGAGCCAATCGAAAGAGCACGTGGTTCTGAGGATTAAACCTCATGGCTTCAAACACATATTTTATAAATAATTCCGGGTCCTGAGTATGGGAAAAAGCCAGCGCTGCCTCCCTGGCTTTTGGAAATATGGCTTCATGCTTGAGCAGCTGGTCAATGGTTCGCGGCACAGCTTTTAAAGTTGTTTCTACTACGGCAATCACCATGCCAAAGATGTTCCTGCGAACTCCCACCCACGGATCTTTATCCTCGAATTTGTCACCTTCCCCTTCCTGGCTTTGGATTAAACGGTCGAGAACGGTGTCAGGTTCCTTCTGGGAGTGTTTCAGCTCTTTTCGCCTGACCTTAATAAGGTCGTCCAGATAACTATTCATCTCCGGCACTGCGATTTCCGCTCGTCGCTCCCACTCCCTGTCGCCACGAAGGTTGAGGAATAAATCCGTATAAATGTCGCGACACCATCTTTTGAAGATCTTTAGTTCAGAGCCCGGACCAGGCCCTGGGACACCAAAGTATTCCCCATTCAAGCGCAGGGTGACCGGCCATACCAAATCCCCGATCACATCGATTTTTCCCTTCCCTTTCAGGTCGTTGATGATCTCACTGGCGAAACGGTCAATCGTATCGTAGATCGTTGTTCCCACATCACCATTCTGAGGGTAGACCGCCTTTTTGATAATATTTAATTCCTTCTTGTATCGTTCCTTATGGTGTTCCATGCCAAGAACGAAAGGCCCACGGGGGTCATCCATTTTTTTCGCATAGAGGTCAACTGAAAAAATTTTATTTTTATCCCGGAGAATCTCCAACACATCGTCATATTTGGTCGCAATGACTATCCAAGGCTTTCCCAAATCAGGAAGTTTTTTGGGAGCAGGGACGGGCTGCACAATAAAAATCGGTTCCTTCTCACGTAACTCGTCAAACATTTTTTTGGCATTTTCAATTAACCATTTACTCACCAATTGTTGCCTGGCCGCCGCCCCCTTGAAAGGATGCGACATGGATTTCAATGCCTGGTATTCGGATAAGAAGGATGGATGGGACATAGACGGTAAGGCCTTGGATTGAGATTGGAGGGCTTGATGGGCCATAGACGGCAGGGCCTTTGGTTGAGGTTGGAAGGTTGGATTGGGCCCAAACACCCCTTCTGAAAGTTTCCGCAAAGCAGTGAGACCCGGATAGAAAAAATATTCTCCTCCTCGTTCGGTGACAAAGCGTTGGAGATCATGTGCAAATGGGTTTTCGGCTCCAGGTACAGTGAATTTGGCGTTCTTCCCATCCATCTTTCCCATAAAGGGATCCCGGTCTGTTTTGTCCAGACCGAGAAATTCACCATTGTTGATCCACTGACTTTGTAAAAACTCAAACTGCCGGCCAATGCTGGAATTGAATGCCATGAAGATTACCCCCCGGTCACCCTTGTCACCGCGTCCTCCTCTGTACTCATTTCCGTAAGTGAGACCGCGACGGATAATCCGGTGCCGATTCAGGTGATATTCGTAATCTTCATTTTCATTGAAGATGTCCTTCGACGTTAAGAGCAATTTGTCTCTGGGATTGGTTCGTCGGATGTGCGCACCAAGCGGACACTTTTGACCTTCTGGATCTTCTCGTTCGTAAAGAAAGTTGTTGTTTTTCTGGGGATCGTTGGCAATACGGGAATTATCTTTTGCATCTGAGCGTATCACAGGGCAACCGCTTGGCCATCTCCCCATAATCTTAGCTGCAACCAGGCTTTCATAGTATTCGGGATCCTTTCGGTATATTGATGGCCACAGTTTTCTGGCTGTCGATTTGAGGAATTTCCTGAAAGCCGGAACGTCTTCCTCAAGGACTCGCAGAACCAAGTAGGTTCCATTTTTCCGTAAACCATAATGCGAGGGAACCTGTGCGACTTCCCCAAACTCATCCTCATAACCCAAAATAAACTCCCCCGGCTTGAGGTTTCGCCACTTGCCATCTTTATCCGGTGTTCCCTGGCCGGGGTAGGCATTCTTTTTGTCTCTGAACACCCCTTCTGTTCCTTCCAGAAATGGTTGGCTGATCCCGTCCGTAAAGCCGAAATGCTCTTTATTATGATTGGGTTCCTGGCGTCGTTTCCCCTCAAGAGTGAATAAGAGTTGTACCTTGTCAAATTTAGAAACCGCTTGTTCAAGGCAAGATATTCCTTTCTTTTTGAAGTCCTCCGTCTCAGCGGTAATTATGACCAGAATATGAATTTTGTCAGCTTTAGCCTTTTGTAAAAATTGGTCTGTCCAATGCCTTGGAAGGGCTCCACCTTTTTTATCCCCATCAGTATTCTTCCCGTCGGCTTCATCACCCAAGAATTCGACTGCCCGTTTACACATGCCATCTCGAAATTCTCCGGGGAAGGTGACAAGGACATTTTTGTCTAGTTCCAAGGCGGTCAGTCCAAGGTGGCTGTAAGCTATATTGAGGGTAAAAGTAGGCTTTTGATCTTTTGGCCTGAATTCTGATGTCGTAATTTTCAAGTCTTTGAGAATACCGGTTTTCGGTTTGAGAATTTCCTTAAGCCAATTCCTTCCTTGTTCCCCGTCGCCTACGTTATAGAAGCGATAGGTAGCATATCGAGGGCCATAGCCGCGTAGAAGATTCCCTTGAATATCGATTAGATTTTCTTTTAGTTCATTAATAGGTGGCATATTCATCATCGGTCTCCCTCGGTGAAAGACTCCTCAACTCTTGTCGGACCCTTTAATTATCTTGAAACTCCAAAAGTAGACTCTGATACTTCCTCGCTGTTTGAGGTTGGTTTTGCCAGTTCGTTGAGGTACCCGCTTAAATATTTCCTTGCGGACGCTTCCCATTTTCCGGACTTCCGCTTAAGCAACTTTGGCAAATCATTTTCTATGAACTTTTGGGTTTTGTTCTTCCAGTCGAGTGCCCTTCGCACCTCGCCGACCGTGGCCAATGGATAATTGGCATAAAATATTAAGGCTGGATATTCATGCTCCTTTACGTACTTTATGAAGCCATCGGCGGGTCTGGCACCAGGCCAGCCAATACAATGGCCAAAGACAAGATTGACTGGACCTTCATCCACGCTAGCAAAATCCTCCAGATAGGCGGCCAACTCCCCGTCGTAATTGCTTGTAAACACAAGATGTGCACCATCAAGTCCAGGAATAGAGTTTTCGTTTAGGATAAACCATCGGGCGTAATGAATGGTTGACATCTTTCTAATTTCGCCTTGCCGATTCTCATGAGTCAAATTTCCAATCCATTTGAGATGATCCAGCCACGTCATTGGTCGAGGTTGTTTTAATAGTTTTTCAATGAATTTGATAAGAAAAACTTTAAACGTATCGGCGTATTTTGACGGTACTCGAAGCGTTTCGAAATGACGAAACACCAATTTTTCAGGTTCTATCGAAGTCTTGGATGATTCAAAAATTTCGTTTACCAGGGTGTCGGAGAATTGTCGTAGCCGATCATCAAAACCCGTGAGAAAAGTTTTTGGCAGACCGAGTAACGTATCCTTGAATTTTATGACACTTTGAAAGATTAGTTCTTTATATTCATGGGGAAGTCGCTTTTCCGGATACGTGCCTGGCTTGATTCGGGCAACTGCCGTAAGTTCGGTAATATTTTCCCTTTTTCCTGTAATAGGCAATCGTTTCCTTGTTTCTCTTTCGTGAGTTCCATCAGTTCCCTCCATCTTTAAATCTCCTTTTTGACTGAAAATGAAAGTTGACGATAAATTGGTTCAGGTTACTGTGCCTGCGCTCGATCTATTGTCTTTTCATTCAGATGAAAAAGAACATCGCACCTGGTGGAAGAATCAAAAATGCTTGGCGAGACCCCTGAATGCCCGTTTAAACAGATCTACCAGTTCATCCCCATTTTCGAGTTTGTCCCAGAGATCGTCCATCGTGGATGGAAGCTTGGCGATTAACGTATCCTGCCGAATCAGCCGGTTATAGTCGACGTTTATCGGCGGGTTCCGTTTGGTCTTTTTCCCGTTCACCAGTCTATGGAATTCCACCCCCCTTCGTTGCATTTCGTCGATGATTTCCTGCGCCACTAGCCCGCTTCCGACTGTGGTCGTGTGTACGCCATCCAGACTGAAAAATCCTCCAGCTGTACGTTGTCCGTTATGGGCTCGTAAAAATCTGGTATCGAGCTGTAATATTTCATACTCTGGCGGAATTTTATGAGGTTGCCACCCATCGGGCCGCGGGACAGTCTGATCTTCCTGATACCGCCTGTAAGCCAGCTCATCAAGGAGCTTGTGGAAGTCAACAATAAACCAGTCCTCACTCTTGCCTGCGTGGCGGCGTCGCTTGTTGTGTTGGTCGACCTTATCATTCAATAATTTGTTGTATGTCGAGATTGCGGTGTCAATCTGAATAATTTCTTTTCCCGTTAGGTGAGGATCTTCTTCGGGATGAAAGCGGTCATCAGGAATCCAGGGCCGGGTGTAAAACTGAAAATAGCGACGATACCAATCAGGATGTCCTTTGTCTCTGTCCCCATAAGGAGAACTGAGCCCCTCGGCGGATTCCATGCGTCCACCGACTCCGCGGCATACAGGGAAAACTGTTACCGGTGGCACATTGCCCCAAAATACTCTCTGTACGCCTTTCCCTGAATTCATTTGTTCCACTTTGGTGATAAGCCGATCAAGCAAATGTTCATAATGTTTAGGTGTATAAACGGTTACATGCTTCTTATTGGGATGATGTGCCTCGGATCGATATTCTGGATTTTTCTGTTTAATTGTCCATTCGTCGCTTTCCTCATACACGAGGTCAACCACACTCATTAGTACGTTGTTTGCACCCAAATTAATTATCAAATTTTCAATCCCGTCCTTTCGCGCCATTTCTGCGGCTCTTTGGACCTGGCTAGCCTTGAGTTGTTTGGGGTCGGAAGAGTGACTGGGATTCAAGACCCGCCTAGCAGTCGCCAACATCGCGTGTTCAGGAATTTGGTTGAACCAATTATCAGTGGGTTTGTTTTGTGAAATGACCTGTTGGCATAATTTCGCTGTGACTTGGTAGGAATCTTGGATCTCAAAACCCCACACAGCGAGATTGTGAAAATATCCTTCATAATTTAGGGGTGCGGTTCCTGGACCTCTTTCCCAATAGTCCTCTATTTCGTCCATCCATTCCCGCAGAAGAATTCCCGAAAAAGGAAGCTCCAAGAGATTGACGTTTTCTCCAAAAGATTGATCCATCTTTCGAAGAAGATATTCGATATTCAATGGAAAGCTGCCCTTACCCGTAAAATGAGGAAACCGGAATTCATCATCGGAAAGACCCAATTCATGAGCAATAATTGCAGGGTAGGACAATTGGGGTTCAAGTAGAGCAAAACTTTTCATGCCCTGCGTGACGCTTCCCCCAATGCAAACCAATGGGTGCATCACGATAATCCCTGTTTACAGACTATTTCCCCTGAATAAATAGCGATGAAGATGATCAGTGGTGGGATCATGGGGTTTTTAACGGTGGTTTTCAGATATATCACGTGATTATTGGAAGGAACCTTTAGTGGTCTACGTCATCGGTATGACTGTCACTCTCTGAACCCCATTCCTAGAAAGTGGAAGCGAGTTTGATGGAAACCTTCTGACTAATGTGTACTTGATACTTTAAAGCGAGCAAGAAAAATGCCGCTTCTCGCTATGGCAGGTAAATCATTTTTAGTCTAGATATTAAGGACCATTGATGAGGAAAAAACCCTTGTCGATCAATATGCTTTCAAAGTCTGGAATGCGAGGGCCTGCTTATTTGAGTAGAGGGTAAATCCTAAGACTTAGTTGAAGCCTTTGTAGCTTCCTTTCGTCTTCATGGCTGTTGGGAAAGAGCTTTTTGAGGGCATGCAATTAGTATCTAAAGAGATACGGTTGTTATCTAAAACGATACAATTTGGGGTACGGGAGAAGCAGGCAGGAGCGAGGTGTTATTAGGTTGGATGAAATTAAACAGCCTGGTGGGATGAAAATCCTATCAGACAGTCTACCCCGGTTATCGGTTCCCAGCCGTCATCCTCAGAAATGCTCTTTGGTTTAACAACGATTATGCCTCAGCTTCCGTGAAGCGAAAGTGTCGCTCGCCGAGTGCAGAATTACGTTCATTTACGAAAATAATCCCTAACGGTGGCAGAAGTTTTGATTTGCCAATGCTTGCAAGTAAAGAAAGCAGCAAGTACCGTCGGGCGACATGTGGCATATCGATGAATTGTTTTTGACCAGTTACGGTCGACTTCCGTATTTCTGGCGTGAGTTGGTCAAAATGGGGATTCCCTAGACATTCTCTTGCAACGTCTTTGCGATCAACCGGTGTTCAAAAGCTTTTTTCGTTGCCTCGAAAAAGAGGAGGGGAGGAAACTACGCAGGTTGGTTCCCCACCAATTCTTTTACTAGGATGCCGCTGATTCAACAGTACCCGGGTGATCCTTACCACATGGCTTCAGTGTCTTGGGGGAATTACGAAGTAGGGCAGCCTTTACATGATCGTAAGAGGCCGGAAGTGGCGGCCCATTTTTCGCCTGGGTGGCCAGAATGGGGGAGGAAATCACGGAAGCATTGAAGATATTGTCTTATGAAAGGCCAGATGGAATGTCTGTCAGGCTCAATGAGGCTCGAAAGGTATAAAAGAATTGGAGCGGGAAAGGGGATTTGAACCCCCGACCCTCGCCTTGGCAAGGCGATGCTCTACCACTGAGCTATTCCCGCTCTGTAGGAAAATTTGAACTGATTCTAGTTGGCACCCTGGAGGCTGTCAAGCAACATCGAATAGGGTATACTAATTCGTTCTTTTTTAAGTGCAATAAGACTTTAACCGAGTAAAATGGAAATATCATATTGAGATCAAGGAGGATAAATTCATGTATGTCAGCGTGATAGGAACCGGGTACGTTGGATTGGTCACAGGGGCTTGTTTTGCGGAATTTGGCTTGAATGTGTTGTGTATGGACACGGATGCCAGCCGGATTGCGGCTTTGGAAAAGGGCAAGGTGCCCTTCTATGAGCCAGGGCTTTCCGAACTCGTAACCAAAAATCTGACGGCCGGCCGCCTTCGATTCACCACTGATTTACACAAAGCCGTTGATGAAGCCCTTGTTATTTTTATTGCCGTAGGCACTCCATCCCGTGAGGATGGGTCAGCCGATCTGTCCTTTATCGATCAGGTGGCGAAAGATGTGGGAAGTCGGATGACGGGATATAAGGTGGTGGTGACCAAATCCACCGTGCCGGTCGGAACGGCAAAACGCATTCGGTCGATTATTCAGGCGAACCAAACAACGACGTGTAGTTTTGGCGTGGTCTCGAATCCTGAATTCCTTCGCGAAGGATCGGCTATTGAGGATTTTTTGCGGCCCAATCGTGTGGTTATTGGAGCTGACAGTCCGGAATCGGTGGCGATTATGAAAGATTTGTACCGCCCCTTGTATATCCTTGAAACGCCAATTGTGATTACTAATATTCCAACCGCTGAAATGATCAAATATGCTTCAAATGTTTTCTTGGCCACGAAAATCTCCTTTATCAATGAAATGGCCAATCTCTGTGAAGGGGTTGGGGCCGATGTGCAACTGGTGGCCAAAGGGATGGGTTTAGACAAACGAATCGGGTCGAAATTTCTGCATGCGGGTCCAGGGTATGGAGGATCGTGTTTTGGAAAAGATACCGCCGCGTTGATCAATATCGGAAATGAAAATAATTATGAGATGACTATCGCCAAAGCGACCAAACGGGTGAACGACCAGCAGCGAGTCCGGATGATGGAGAAAATTCGAGAAGCGGTCGGGGAGTTGCGGGGGAAAACCATTGCTTTACTCGGGTTAGCCTTTAAACCCAACACCGACGATATTCGGGATTCACCGGCTTTGTACCTCGCAGAGCAGATCATGAAAGCGGGTGGGACCGTGCGGACCTATGATCCGGAGGCGTTGGAGATATCGATGAAGGTGTTGCCCACCATGATCCCCTGTCAGGATGCCTACCACACGATGGAAGGGGCGGATGTCGTGGTGTTGGTTACGGAGTGGAACCAGTTTAGAAGTTTGGATTTTGACCGGGTTCGGGCCGCAGTAACCTCTCCGATTTTTATCGATCTTCGCAATGTTTATGAACCCCAAAGGATGGAAGATCTGGGGTTTCATTATGTTTCGGTGGGACGAAAAACCGTGGGAGCCCCTCCTTCCCAAAAAAGCTAAAAGATCGCAACACACGTTTCGTGCTTGAAGACTAGCTTAGTTGGGAAGCCTGTTTCCAGAAAAGCCAGGATTCGGGCACAAGACGTTTTCGGTTGCCTTTCGGGGCTTGTAGAGCAAGTGATGGGATGGCTTTGGGTGTATCCTGCCGATTGCGCTATTTTCGTTTATAGCCCATGCGGTCTAACACCTTCATGATGCGTTTTTGAAGTTTTTCATCAGCCTCGCCTAATGCCAGAGCTAAAGGCTCGACTGCGGGCTTTCCAATCTTTCGAAGAATTTCGGTTGCCGATTGCCGAAGATCGTCTTCTTCGGACACCAAAAAGGGAATGACATCGGGAACACAGGGCGCGCCTATTTTGATCAAGGCCTCATAGGCACGCTGTCTGACATCACCCACCTCATCGCTGAGCATTTCTACTAACGGTTTCACGGCTGCTTCCACCCGGAGTTCACCAAGCACTTCAATGGCATGCTTGCGATTGAGCCAGTGAGAATCGGTAAGATCTTGCAGTGCAGCATCGGCTCGTTGAATATTGGGGTCCTTGGAGCGGATGCGAAAACTTTTGACGATTCGTTTGCCGTCTTCTTCAACGACGCGAAGAGTCGCCCCGTCACCGATTTTGATCTTTTGTAAGTCTTCGACCGCCTCTTCACTGACATCCATTAGGACGGTCTTCCCATCGTACGCCAAGAGTTCGACCTCGATTTGTCTTTCATCAAGATTGATCGCAGTGACGTTTTCAGTCACAAGATTAAACCCGTCTTTTTTCGTGCCACTTTTGGGGCCGATTGAAATGAGTTTTGCGGGTGCTTCATTTGCCATGATTGTTCAGTGTCCTTATTTGTAGTTAAAAAAACGAAAAGAGCTTTTGTTGTTATGATCGGGAAGAACCGGGTGTCCATCCCAAGCTTGCCAGGGCACCTTCGGCGGTGTCCCGAACCATTTCATTTTCATCTTCGAGTAAAGGGACCAGGGGATCGATGGCTCGACTATCCTTAAAACGAGCCAGGGATTCGGCTGCATTGCGGCGAACCAACCAGTCCTCATCAGCCAGAGCATGAATTAAAGGATCCAAACTGCGGGGATCGCCAATTTTCCCCAACGCCTCGGCCGCGTGTCGGCGCACAATCCAATTCGAGGCCTGTAACCCTTCCACCAGGGCATCAGTCGCGCGCGAATCCCCCAATTTCTTTAAGACTCTTGCGGCATCCTCACGGAGGGTCGCGTCCATCAAGGCATCAACTAAGGCGGGAACCGCATCAGGATGCCCAATCCGTTCTAACGCCCAAATGGCAGCAGTGCGCACACCTCCATCCTTGTCGTGCCGGAGGGCCTGGACCAATGGTTCCACCGATTTAATCGCACGGAGTTTCCCGAGAGCGGTAGCTGCCTGTTCCCGAACAGACCATTCCTCATCATCTTTCAACGCCTCAATCAGGGGATCAACGGCAGATTCCCCAATTTGAACCAAGGCGCTTGTGGCTGCTTCACGAACCACACAATCGTCTTCCAAGAACATATTGATCAGCTTTGGAATCGCTTCAGAGCCAGCTTCTCCGAGCCGAGAGGCGGCATGATTCCGAAGGGCTTCATTGTCATCACGAAGCGCTGACAATAAGGGATCTACGTGGTTACCTTCCGTCATGGGTCAACACTCCTTTTATTCCTTTTCGGCCCAGGCTTCTTCATCCATACTCATTTGTGCAGTGGCAGCCTCGAGTTTGTCAAGGATGACCCCTGAATTATAGGAAATCAGGCCATCCCGGTCCGTTTTTAATCTGGCAAATAATTCCATATGGGGTCGTAGGACTTCGATTTCTTTCACTTTCTCCAGGGCTTCGACCGCGAGTATACGAAGGGGGCGAATGGGAATGGATTCAATGAATAACTCAACCGGCCGGGGATCGCCGATGAGTCCAAGGGATTTAAGAGCATGCTCTTTTACACCCGTATCGCTGTCCGACCGGAGCCTGACCATGAGTGGTTCCACCGCCCGAATATCGCCAATTTTGCCAAGGGTATCAGCGGCAGCTTCCCGAACGATCCAATCATCGTCCTCCAGGTATTCAATGAGAATTTCAACGATTGGGCGGCCAATACGATGCAGTTGAATGACCGCTTCCTGCCGCACGCCTTCTTTTAACTCGGATTCGTCCACCGCTCGCAGATCATCCATTGTTTGATCGACACGGTCTCGAATCGCACCTAATTTGCGCAAGGTATCGGTGGCCACGTCACGAAGATCGGGGTCGGACATGGCATCAACAAATGCATTTGCCGATCGAGGATCAAGGAGGTGTGCGAGAATCTCTGCGGCCCGGAGGCGGATGGCTGGGTCGGGATCCTTGAGCCGTTCCGACAGAGGACCGATAGAGGTGGGAATCACACCGAGGAGTTCCGTGACTTTTTCCTGGAGAGTTTCGTCGCGTAAATGTTCTAAGAGTGCAGCCGCGGTGGCTTCATCCAAAATGCCAGCCATATGTTCCAAGGCATCCACGGCAGACTGTCTCACCTGTTCATCTTCATCCTTCAGGACATGAGCGAGGGCCTGGCCTGCTCGGGGATCTCGTAGGCGGGCCAACATTTTTGCGGCTTCGACCTTATAGTGAGTCGAACCGGTCGCCATAGCTTGAATAATGGCTTCGACGGCCTTGGGTCCCCCCTTCATGCAGGTCGAGGTGGCCCGCATTCGGCGCCAATCTTCCTCGTGATCCAGTTCAGAGATGATGGTTTCGAAAGTTTCTTTCGGCATCGTCAGGTCTTTCGGTTAGATGCGTATCTGGCCCGGCCTCCAGCCGAGGTGAGAAAGAGATTCCAACACATGACGACGGAGATTGTCATTTTTAGTAGATTTTAGGAGCTTTAACAACGGATTCACCGCTTTTTGGCCAAACTGCGTCAGGGCTTCGGCGGCTTCTGTCCGCAGGAGCGTACTTTGCAGAGCTTGTATAAGAGCGGGAATAGCCTGTGGGTCGCGTATCTTTCCCAAGGCCCTGATGGCAGCTTCCAGGGGAGGAAGATCTTCTTTATATTGCGGGTCGGTGCATCCTTCCATGCGATCTTCGTAGGTTTCCTTGGGTAGCGAATTGACCAACGCGATTAACATGGGAATGGCTTCGGTGGATCCGATTTGGCCAAGTGCTTCAATCGAGGGCAATTTCAGCGAAGGCGTGTCGAGGGCAAGGGACGAGAGTAAAAGAGGAATGGCTCGGGGATCGCCGATCTGGCCAAGTGCTCGCACGGCGTCCTGGCGCACGGCAGTATCGGAATCTTCGAGGACCAGAATCATCAAATGTCCTACCGCTTCCAGGGGCTTTAACAGGGCCAATGCTTCCACCGCACGCAACCGGATTTTCCAGTTTTCATCCTTTAATTTTTCCAATAATTTTGGAATGCTGGTGTTGCCGATGGCTTGAATGGCCCGTCCTGCTTCCTCTCGGACGGCCGGCACTTTATCCTGTAGAAGCAATATCAACGTATCAATGGCTTGGGGGTTCTGGATCCGACTGAGGCCTTTGGCTGCCGACATTCGCACAATCCAGTTAGGACTTAATGCCGCGAACAACAAGGGATCTAGGACTTGTTCGTTAGCGATATCAGCCAGGATGCACGCAGCCGATTCCTGAACCTGAAGATTTGCATCCTGAAGGCAGAACCCTAACGAGAGAATGGCCGGTTCCCCAAGCGCTTTTAATGCTGAGGTTGCAGCTTCCCGCACGGCCCGATCCGAGTCACGAAGCGCCCGAATCAATGGTTGAACGCTACGGGGATCGCCAAGACGTCCGAGGGCTACCGCTGCGTCTTCACGCACCCCCCAATCCTCGTCGTCAAGCGCAGATATATGTTCAGCGACGGAGTCGACCATGTTTGTGCCAAGTGGTGGAATATAGACCACACCCCTTTCCCTACCATTAGGGAAAACCCGAAGGTCGACGTTACCACACGATTTTTTGAGGGGTCAATGAGGGGAAAGAGTGGTTGCCTGTGAGGGCGGTTGAATATCCTATACCGACCGAAACACCGCTAAGAGGTCGCTCAACGCTAACATTTTTATTCTCAGAACGTCATGCTCGTTGGTCAGGTTGTCTTTAATGGCCTGATCGGTCGGGGATTTCAAAAATTGTTCACACAGCGTGGTGATCCGTTGAAATTCGGTCTCCGCCTTGTTTTTGACCACCCGGTTTGTCGCGAGAAGTTCTGTCACCTGGGTGTGAGTCTCGTTCAGGTGTTTTTGAAATTCTCCTTCCGGGAGTGAGCGCTTGGTGGCCTCATCCAGACATCGGTCGATGTATTGGGAGAGAAGGACATAAAATCTCACCAGGGTTTCGGTGGTGGTGATATGTGGGAGGGGCGTCTCAAGGTCAGTCATGATTGTTCCTTTCGGGTTCTGTCGTTTACTTGAGTCAAGTAGGAATCATTGGCCTTTCAGGGAGGCCTTCAATCGCCATTCTGACAATAAAGATGAAATGGCGCAAGTCCGGAATGAGAAGTGCTTGGATCATTCGGAGTTTAAATTTCTGGCCTTCCAGATTTACGTGTGGATCGGGAATCCATCTTGAGATTTTCCTGTAAAAAGCGCTGGCTGGAGAATGCATGGCATTTGTTTCCACGACTCTCGTGTCACACGTGATTTTCTATGTTGCCGTCTTTTGCCCCGTCAGTTGAGGGATTTGAGAAAGGAGATAGGTGAGGGTGATGATGACAAAGACAAATGGAAGGGCACCCTGGTTGGCCTCAGACGGGGGGAGAAAATGGCGAGCCTGGTTCCCTTTGGATTTTCTGTGTGTGCGTCCTCTAATAGGGTGAAAGCCCCGCAATGTTGGGATTCACGATGATGGTTCACCAACAAGAATGTGCGGTTGTGCGAGGGCATTTCGAACGATCTTGCTGTGGTTATCCTTTCCCTACATCAATGAATATTTCTGCCTCGGTTATGGTGTTGCCTGAATAGCGGTTCGTCATGACTTTCAGACAGTCGTCCTCTAAAAACACATTAATCCCAAATGGCCGAAGGTTGCATTTCGTAATTTCGGCGTTTTCCCCGCTAATTTCTTTGACTTCCAGAACAATCTCGTCGGCAAAGGCGACTTCGATCTTCTTTCCCAAGGCAGTGACGGTTATCACATCAAGCAAAGATGAATTTTTACTCACGATTGGACGCCATTCCTTCCCCTGTTGATCGGCAGGAATGGTCACCCATAATTCAGGAGTTTCTCCTCTTCCAATTAAAACCGGAATGAATCCATTGACTGATACTAATGCCACACCATTGACCAGTTTATTCGTCGCAATCTCTAACTGCTTGTAAGGCGTAAATTCTGTTGGAAGCGAGTCTAACTTCATTGATCCCTCTCTAATATTTCTGTGACAGGTATATTTTTGTAGGGTTGCAAGGGTTAGCAGTAATAGCGATTTTTTTTGATCAAATCAACTATTGAGAGATTGTGTCCTTTGTCGCACGAGGCCTAGCTGGTTTCCTCCTGAAAGGATTTGAGGAGAGAGATGATGAGGATGATGATGACGAAGACAAACGGAAAGGCAGCAAGGATGGCCCCGGTTTGCAGGCCTTTGAGTCCACCTGACCAAAGAAGGATGGCTGCCGACAGGGATTGAATGATGCCCCAGGTGAATTTGATCCGATTGGGGGGATTGAGGCTGCCATTCGTGGTTAAGGTTCCCAAGACGAAAGTAGCGGAATCCGCTGAGGTGATGAAAAAGGTGCCGATCAAGAAAATGGCGATGAGTGACATGACCGTACCCATTGGATATTCCTCTAATACCGTAAAGAGCAAAACCTCGATTCCCTGCTTTTCCATGACGGTTTTCAAGGGCACGTCCTGAAAGAGTTCTAATGCTATCCCGGTTCCTCCAAACACCGTAAACCAAAATGCGCAAAATATTGACGGAACAAGCAATACGCCCAACACAAATTGTCGCACCGTCCGGCCTTTGGAAATTCTGGCAATAAAGGTTCCCACAAAGGGCGCCCAGGCGATCCACCATGCCCAATAAAACAACGTCCAGTTGTGAATCCAGGTTGAATCTCGGAATGGTGCGAGGTTCAGGCTCATCGTCGGAAGGTTTTGGATGTAGTTTCCGAAGGTCGAGGGAAACACGGTCATGATGAAATGCGTTGGGCCGAGAAACAGCAAGAACGACAAGAGAGTCAGTGCCAGCACCATATTCAGATTACTAAGGTATTTGATGCCTCGTTGGAGTCCGGTTTGAGCGGAGAGCATAAAGAGCACGGTGACAGTGGCGATGACGGCCAATTGAGTGGTGAGGGTATTGGGCAGGGCAAACACATAGGATAATCCTCCGCTGATCTGTACAGCCCCAAATCCAAGGGAGGTTGCTACGCCAAAGACCGTGGCAAAAACAGCGACCACATCTACCGCCGTTCCCATCGGCCCGGTGGCATGTCTGCCTAAAACCGGCTGGCATCCTGCACTAAATAGCCCTGGAGTGCCTTTTCGAAACTGAAAGTAGGCGAGGGCCATGCCCACCATGGTGTAGATGCCCCAGGGGTGTAGGCCCCAGTGGAAAAAAGAATATTGCAGCGCCAGGCGTGCGGCTTGGGGTGTTCCTCCTTCGTCGATGGGGGGATCATGGAAATGGGATATGGGTTCCGCCACGCCCCAAAACACCAGACCGATGCCCATGCCTGCGCAAAACAGCATGGCAAACCAGGTGAGGAGAGGAAATTCAGGTTTGGCCCCATCGGGCCCAAGTGGAATATCACCCCATCGGGAAAAAATCAGACAGAACGCGCAAATAAGAAAACCGGTTGCTGCCAGGACATATAACCAGCCAAACGAATCAAGAAGGGCCGTTTGGACGGTCCCGGTGATTTTTGCTAAATGTTTCGGGGCAAAGGCACCCCAGAGCAAAAAGAGAAAGGCGAGGGCGCAGGAGATATTGAAAACAAGGGTGGTAGATTTCAGTGGGTTCATGGGGCGATAGAAATGAATGGGAAGGTTAGGCCTTACCATACTTGGCATTGTTGAACAAGGAAACCTTTGTTTATTGCCAAACCGAAAAGAATGGCAAGGAGTAGGCAAATTTTATTTAGGTGGCGGTAAATCAGCTTTTTTTCGTCCTAAGATTTTAAGGCTACCGACTGAATTTTGTACTTGGGAGTTGATGAAGGAATGAAAGCGTCATCAAAAGGGGGTTGCGAAGATGGGCCTAACGAGTTAGTGTGAGAATCTCACACACAACAGTGGGGCCTTTCTTACCCGCGTAGGAAAAATACGGAGCCCAATTTTATTTCTGGTCCGTGGAGACAGACTATTGTTTTGCCCTTGCGGGTTTTTTCACTTGAATACTGTAATGAAATGTGTAAATCGCAAGCCTTTACTTAACCTTGTACCCATCATTCTCAAGCAGTGGTGAGGGCTGTAGCCATCCAGGAGGTTTCCCCTAATGACTCAGAAAGCGACGATGCCAGTTAGTAAGCAAAAATATGGGGATAATCCCATTGCCCAACGTAAAACGGATTTGTACAAACAGGAGTATGTTCATAGTTTTGTGCAAAAATGGGACGCCTTGATTGATTGGGATGCCCGGGCCTCGAGTGAAGGGGACTTTTTTATCAGGATTTTGAAGGAACGGGGCGTCAAGCGGGTATTGGATGTCGCGACGGGAACGGGATTTCATTCTATTCGGCTCATGCGTGCCGGATTCGAAGTGACGAGTGCGGACGGCAGTCCTGAAATGTTAGCACGGGCATTTGAAAATGCCAGACGAGCTGGGTTTATTATGCGAACGATTCATGCTGATTGGCGCTGGTTGAGCCGGGATATACACAATAAATACGATGCGGTGATTTGCCTGGGGAACTCTCTGACTCATCTCTTTTCCGAGCAGGATCGGCGAAAAGCCTTGGCCGAATTTTACACCGCGCTGAAGCACGATGGGGTATTGATTCTGGACCAAAGAAATTATGATGGAATTTTAGATAATGGGTTTACCTCAAAGCATGTGTATTACTATTGCGGAGACAATGTGAGTGCGGAGCCGGAACATGTTGATGAAGGGCTTGCCAGATTCAAATATACTTTTCCCGATGGCGAAGCGTTTCATTTGAATATGTTTCCGCTGCGGAAAGAATATACACGTCGGCTCATGAATGAGGTTGGCTTTCAGCAAGTAAAAACCTATGCGGATTTTCAAGAAACGCATAAAGTTGAGGACCCCGATTTTTATGTTCATGTGGCTGAGAAACGCTATAAAAATGAGGAACGCCCCCCCACGATCATGGGCAAGATTGGCAATCTGAATTATTCCCCCACCGTGGATACGGCTCGAGCCTATTACAACAGTTCGGATGCTGACCGGTTTTATGCCACAATCTGGGGCGGGGAAGATATTCACATTGGATTGTACGCATCCGACAACGACTCGATTTTCGATGCCAGCCGACGAACCGTTGAGAAAATGGCGGCTTCTGTCAAAGGTCTTGATTCAACGACACGGGTATTGGATATTGGGTCAGGGTACGGAGGTTCCGCCCGTCATCTTGTGAGACGATATGGATGTCAGGTTGGATGCCTGAATTTGAGTGAAGTCCAAAATAAGCGGAATAGAGAACTCAATCAGAAGGAGAATATCAGTCTAGCCATTAATGTCATTGACGGGAATTTTGAGTCGATTCCCATGCCGGATGGGAGCGTGGATCTGGTGTGGTCGCAAGATGCCATTTTACATAGCGGAGATCGGGAGAAAGTTTTCCAGGAAGTCCACCGGGTGTTGGCTAAGGGCGGACAATTTATTTTTACCGATCCGATGAAGAGTGCAACCTGTTCTCCCGATGTGCTTCAACCTATTTTAGATCGTATTCATTTGGATTCACTGGGATCGATTGAATACTATAGGAAGTTGGCTGCCAAAATTGGATTCAAAGAGGTTGGAGTTGAGGATCTTTCCGCGAACCTTGCTTCACATTACGAGCGAGTGCTTCAGGAACTTACCACCCAACATCATATGCTTATTCGGGTTTGTACGGAGGATTATCTGGCTAATATGAAGGTGGGTCTCCAGCATTGGGTAGAGGCTGGGAAAAGTGGCCACCTCAGCTGGGGAATTTTGCATTTCCGGCGAGACTAATTGAGGAAGGGGCATCCGTCAGGAGCGGAGCCCCTTCACATTCCAACACGGGAATTGGAGTATATTACCGTTCGATTTTAGGTGGTTTGGCCGGCATGGCAAAGTCCCCGCTCTTGCCAAAGCGGCCCTCTCCTCCCTCACCTAACACATTGGAAGTATCGGTATATTCAATCTCTCTGGTCTCTTTGCTGATGCCTTCTGATGGTTTCCACCCGAGTTTATCCAGGGTATCTAGTATCGTTTTCTTGAGAGCACCTCCTGCTGTCATTCGAGAAGTAGCAAAGGCCAAAACCCTTTCGCTTTCTTGCTGGACCTTCGATAAATCCGGGTCATGGAAGAACCATACCAGGGGCTCAATGGCCGCATCTCCAATCAAGACCAAGGAATTGGCGGCATAATCACGAAGGACTAGGTCTTTGAGTAACAGCACTAAATCCGGAATGACTTTGGGATGTCGGAAATGGCCAAGGGCTGTGGCAGCCGCTTCTTTAATTAAGAGGTCTTCGCTGATAATACAGCCAGGGGTTGGCTTCCCCTCCTGATGTATCCCTTTACCTTTTAAGGCGTCCAGGACGGGAGGGTAGGCGCGAGGATCACCGATCATGCCTAGGGAAGCGATTGCATGCCGTTTTACTGTCCCATCTTTCATGGCTTCTATGAGGGCATCCACCGCACGTGCATCTCCAATATTGCCCAAGGCAATTGTGGCATCTTCGCGAACGGCTCGGTCAGGGTCCTTTACCATATCGATCAAGGCATCGACGACACGTGGTTCACGTACCCACACCCGTCCCATTTGGTAATCCGTGGTCATGCCTCCTAGCGCACGAACGGCGTGACAGCGCACGACGAAATGGGGGTCTTTGAGGGATTCCAGAAGCGCATCGACTGATTCTTTTCCAACGTACATCAATGCGGTTCCGGCGGTTTCCCGCACGATCTTGGATGTATCTTTAAATAATTTAATCAGGGTTGGTATGGCTTTGGGGTCTCCAATTTTTCCTAATGCTTCGGCTGCAGCACTCTTGACTGCACCATCTCGGTCACGACACACCAGGCTCAAGCCTTGGACGGCCTGAGGGTCACGCAATTCGCCTAACGTTTTCGCGGCTTGTTCGCGCACCCGCCACCGTTTGTCTTTTAAGCAAGTCAGTAATTGCGGAATGACGCTTTTTCCCATGGAGGCCATGGCATTTACTGCTTCAGCTTGTACTTCCATCATATTGTCATTGAAAAGTGTAATGAGACCATCAACGGCTTTTTCTCCGCCAATCTTTGCCAAAGCCCATCCGACATGAGATCGAACCGACCAATAGTCATCTTCGAGGGCGTTTAGAAGGGGTTCTAGCGTCTTCGGGTCACCCTTTTCCGCAAGGGCCTTAGCCGCTTCCTCTCGGGTGGCATCATCGGCATCTTCCAGGGCATCAATCCAGTCTTGCACAGAATTCGACATTTTTTTCCTTCTTATCCCTTCCGATTATTTCGGGTAGTCCGGTTCTTGGGGATAGGGTTGCGTATGGCTACAACGAATTGTCAGGACTTGTGTTCCTCGTCCGTCTACACATTGATCAAGTGTTGGAGAGAATTCCAAGGTCCCGGATAAGGTGACCTTGAATAAGAAATCAAACGTAAAAGTCCCAAAGCGATATTCTCCAGGCTTGAGGTTCAGTGTTCTGGTCTCGGATGTTTTGTAGGCGTCACTACTAATGGGATCTTTTGTCCAAATCAACGGCGTCATGCCGGGTACGTGCCACCATGTCGGAGGGGCGAGGGCGCTCGGATTCACGGTAATTGGAAATTGTCGCAACAAAGGGTTGTTAGAGTCTGCGGTGTGCCCGAGCTGAATAAGCAGTGGAGAAATTCCCATGAGCAACAGGCAGAAAACGATATGTGTGAATTGACGCGGAAAATGTATTCGAATCATGGTTTTATTGTTTGTTTTATGGTTCATTGCCGGTGGTCCGTCGTTCTGGAACGGTTTGGAAAATTTCACCGATAGCGTGGCTGTCCCATTCTGTATACGTTTCAAGCCCGAGGGCATACATGATGGTTGCTCCCGTATCTAACAAAGAGACTGATTGGGTGATGGGGTGATTTTTCTTAATATTCGCGCCCCAGGCAATCCATGGGACGGTGGCATCTAACTCAGGGGAAGTAGGACTGGTAGAGACTGGTTTCACGCCTCCTACTGGGGAGGAAAGGGGTCCGCTATTCAAGCCAGTAACAATCACCATGGTTTTGTCCAATACCCCAAGTTCTTTATACGTTTGGATGATTTGTTCCACAGTAGTATCGATTGCCTTTAGGGCATCGGAGTATTTTTCGGAATCCCACCCGTATTTTTGTCCGACCTTCACCGCCGTAGGCAGGTGGACTAATAAGAGGTTTGGTACTCCAAAAAGCCGGAAGCCATAGCCTTTCTCACTGGTGACTTTTTTTAAAAAGTCTTTGATGTATGCCGACGCTCTTTCAGGCGTGCATTGGGGTTTGGTGTAGCCACAGACTTGGGAATCGACGTAAATTTCAGGTCGAATCAATTGATAGAGGCGTTCATCCATAAGAAAGACGCCTGTGTCTTTTCCGCCAGCCAGATCCATGTAATCAAAGACTGTGGGTGAACGCATAAATGAACGTGCAAAATCGTATGTTTCCCATTCGGCGGTCACCCGATGCTTCTCGACTTGAAGTCCGGTGAGCAGAGAGGCCATCGCCGGAACAGTGAGAGGTGGGGCAATGGAGTGAGCGGCCCAGGTCACCACTCCCTCCTTAGCTAAACGAGCCAGGTTTGGGGTGGCACCGCTTTGGATGGATGATGATTTGATCCCTTCCAATACAACCAGAATGATGTGTTCGGCTTGTGTGGCAGAAGCAATCGAAGCTGTTCCTCCGATTAGCGGAAGCCAGACCAAACTCCATGCGAAGAAAAAACACCGCATGCGTTTACCACGACGATGTTGGGGGGTAGGTATTTGGGAAGTGCTCATAATTTCTGCCCTGCTCCAGGAAAAGAAAATATAGATGAAATTGGGAATGAACCTTACATTCTCTGAGTAGGAAACTTCTCCTCCACTGTCAGATGAGTGGTTGGATTTGAACTTATCATGCAGATTTTCAGGCGGTCAACCAACTGAGAAGCCCAGGCGTTTCTTTCCATAATAAAGGACCCCAAAAATTTTCAAGCTTCTCTTGCCCTCGGTCTGGGGTATCCATTATGAATGGGGGTATTCACAGTATGGATGGTTCGCGATGCCTCACGAAAATAATTTCCAACATGCCAATTATTCAAAGTCGGACCCTGGTGCACGGGTGGGCTATCGAACCTTTCAGCCTGGAGCGGCTCCGGACTCTCCTGAGTGGGGCCAAGCCATGGCTGGCGTTGGCGAACACATGGCCCAATCCCGAGTGAAGGGGGTACTCTTTCTCCAGGGTCTTCCCTTTATGGATCTCTTTGGAGCTGCCAGGTTAGATGAGGTTGGAGGTTTAAAACGAGGGTATTCACGGGGAATATCTGGTTTAGAATCGTTGCTGGCTCTTCTTCGCCCTGCCACAAACGGTATTTGTTTCCCAGGAGATTCCCTCCACCCCCCTGTGTCAGACGATGAAGCAACGCACAAAAGGTTGGACCTGCTCGCTCAGGAAATAGGGAATTTTTCTTCGTCGTATGTAAGGAATATTGAACTCGCCCTGACTCCGGCGAGCGAGAAATCTATTCCTTGTAATCGCTACATTTGGTCCTCGGTAAATCATCATGTTGGCCGAGTCGAAGCCGCCATTCACCTCTTAATGTATCTTCAAAAATGGGGCTCTAGTCTTGACTTAACAAAAGATGATCGGGTTCTTCTCGTCGGTCATGGTCATGCTGGGCAGGTCCTGGCTTTATTGTCGAATATTCTCACCAAAGGGGAATCAGAGGCGAGGGCGCGCGTTTTCGAGATTTTGGCCAAATACTGGCAGTCGTGCCCTTCAGCGGATCGGTCCGTAGCCCAACTCGAACGTATGTATGGTCTTGTAATGGATCAAGTGGCGTTAAATGGAGCAGCGGTCGATGTTGTCACGCTAGGGACACCGATTCGCTATGGTTGGGATATCGATGGGGTTGGTCATCTACTTCATTTTGTGAATCATCGTGAAATTCGAACGGATGGCAAGCGTTGGTTGGCTAAAATGGAATTACCTCAAATTGCGTGGGAAGTGCCCTATCAAACTGGAGGTGATTATGTACAGCAATTGGCTGTAGCTGGAACGGACATGGTTCCGAATAACCCTGAGGCCGAGCAGGCCAATGTTGATTTCCGGGAAATTTTTGAACCCTATGACGGCTTTGAACGGTGGCTGGAATGCACCAGGCGTGCGACACGATGTGCCAATGACGGACAATGTTTGTTGGTGGAATATGGGGTGCAAGCGGAGGAGTCTCCTCGACAACATTTATTCGGCCATGCATGCTATACCCATAGCCGTGCCATGCTATTTCTGGCGACTGAAATCGCGCAGGCATTCTATTCAAAGAAAAGTAGTTGAGTGAAAAGTTTCTTTTGGTCGCGGAACCCGTGGCTACCTCTCCTGTGATTTCTCTGTTGATTGGCTATGAGGCGTGTTGCCTCGGTCTTGCCTAACACGATGGGCCGTTAGTCTCATTCACCTTATAGATCCAAAGACACATTGATTCTCTTTGAATCCCTATGATATCAACACAGGGTTTGTTAAGGAGCCTTAAAATTCCCTGCAGATTTAATAAATTTGTAAAATTTCTATAACCCTTATTTTTAGAGATATGCCCCTATGATTGTTGGCGTCCTGAAAGAAACGTATCCTGGTGAACACCGTGTTGCTCTAGTTCCAGCCGTGCTTCCCTCACTGAAAAAAGGGGGAATGGATGTCATTGTGGAATCCAAGGCAGGTGAGCAAGCCGGTTACCCTGATTCCACCTATATCGAAAAAGAGGCAACCATAGCCTCCTCTCGCGCAGAAGTGTTTGAAAAGGCTGATTGCGTGGTTCAGGTGCGTTTGCTGGGGGCTAACCCTACCGAAGGCCAATCAGACTTAGCCGGTTTTCGCAAAGGGCAGATGCTAATTGGAATGGCCGAAGCCTTGACTGTCCCGCAATCGGTTCAAGACCTTGCTTCTCGTGAGGTCACGGCCTTTGCATTAGAATTGATGCCTCGCATTACCCGTGCCCAAAGCATGGACATCCTTTCCTCCATGGGCACAGTCGCTGGTTATAAAGCGGTACTGATTGCCGCCACTTCTCTGCCCAAAATGTTTCCAATGCTCATGACCGCAGCCGGAACGGTCACCCCTGCTAAGGTCTTGATCATTGGTGCTGGGGTTGCAGGATTGCAAGCTATTTCTGTGGCTAAGCGATTAGGGGCTGCTGTCGAGGCGTATGATATACGGCCGGCCGTCAAGGAACAGATTTTAAGTTTAGGTGCCAAGTTTGTTGAACTGCCATTGGAAACGGGCGCGGCGGAAGATAAAGGGGGCTATGCCAAAGCCCAAGATGAAACCTTTTACAAAAAGCAGCGGGAGTTATTGGGAAAAGTCATTGCCGCCAGTGATGTGGTAATCTCCACGGCAGCCGTGCCTGGGAAAAAAGCACCGATTCTTATTACGACCGATATGGTTGGGGCTATGGCTCCAGGGTCAGTGATTGTTGATTTGGCTGCAGAGCGGGGCGGGAACTGCGAGCTGACCAAGCCTGGCCACACTATTGTAGTGGATGGTGTGACTATTCATGGTCCTGAAAACTTGTCCTCAACCGTTCCGTTTCATGCCAGTCAAATGTATGCCAAAAATGTGGCGACCTTTCTCCTCCATTTGGTGAAAAAGGGGGAAATTCAACTTGATATGAACGACGAAATTACGAAAGAAACCATAATGACGCGAAATGGGGAAGTTGTTCAGCCGCGCATTCGAGAGTTATTGGGGCTTCCAGCTCAATCGGCGTAAGAACGAGGGAATTGCTATGGAAATGTTTCTCATGTCGTTTACAGTTTTTGTTCTCGCGATCTTCGTGGGCTTCGAGGTCATCACGAAGATCCCGCCCACTCTTCACACTCCTTTAATGTCAGGTTCTAATGCCATCTCAGGTATCACCTTAGTGGGAGCCATTGTTTCTACAGGAACCGAACTGTGGGTTACTACAGTTTTGGGTTTTCTGTCTGTGGTCTTGGCGAGCATCAATGTGATTGGTGGGTTTATGGTGACGAACCGAATGTTGGCCATGTTCAAAAAGAAGAATTAAAACTATATGTACGATTTTATTATAAATTTTTCTTACCTCGTTGCGTCCGTCCTGTTTATTTTTGGTTTGAAAGGGCTTACCCATCCTCGAACGGCAGTTCGCGGGAATCTTCTGGGTGCCTGTGGAATGCTGCTGGCCGTGATAGTGACCCTTACTGATCGACACATTGTCAGTTATGAGTACATTATTTTGGGAATGGTAGTGGGTGGCGCTATTGGAGCGGTGTTAGCGCTGCGCATAGAGATGACCTCCATGCCCGAGATGGTCGCCCTTTTAAATGGGTTTGGTGGCGCTGCCTCGATTTTTGTGGCTGGGGCCGCATTGATTGAAGGTTCTTCCTTAACAGATTCACCCATTCTTCAATTAACCATTGCCACAGCTGCATCAGGTTTAATCGGGGCCGTGACGTTTTGGGGTAGTTTGGTAGCCTTTGGAAAGCTGAAGGGACTGATCTCCGAAAACGCGGTATTGTTTTCCGGTCAACAGGTTATTAATTCAATATTGGCTGTGTTGGTGCTGGGATTAAGTATCGGGGTGGTCCTAAATCCTGAAAGCTTCTCGCTGTACTGGATGTTGGTTGGGGTGGCATCTATTCTAGGAATTTTGCTTGTGCTTCCTATTGGTGGTGCGGATATGCCTGTGGTGGTCGCATTATTGAATTCTTATTCGGGTTTAGCTGCCGCCGCAACAGGTTTTGTGCTTTCCAATAATGTCCTCATTATTACCGGTTCATTAGTCGGTGCGTCCGGGATCATCCTGACCCATATTATGTGCAAGGCCATGAACCGCTCGTTGACCAATGTTTTGTTTGGGGTCATGGGGCCTTCGGGCGAGGGCGGCCAAACTGCAGATGAAGTGTATGGCGGAAAAGTTAAGTCGGCATCTCCTGAGGAAGTTGCCTTGTTGTTTGATGCGGCGCGGCGAGTGGCCATTATTCCAGGTTACGGAATGGCTGTATCTCAAGCACAGCATCCGGTGGCAAGCCTTGCTGCGCTCCTTGAGAGCCGCGGAACAACCGTGGAATATGGCATTCACCCTGTGGCGGGAAGAATGCCAGGTCATATGAATGTGCTGATGGCAGAAGCCGATGTTCCTTATGATTCCCTAAAGGATATGGATGACATCAACCAAACCATCGATCAGGTTGATGTAGTCCTGGTTATTGGTGCCAACGATGTGGTGAACCCATTAGCCAGGACTGATCCAAGCAGTCCCATTGCGGGAATGCCTATCATTGATGTTGATAAGGCAAAGATTGTTGTGGTGATTAAGCGCAGCTTAAGCCCTGGTTTTGCTGGAATTCCTAATCCATTATTCGCCCTGGATAATTCTTTAATGTTATTTGGGGACGGCAAAAAAATGATATTGGATATTATTGCCGCCTTAAAAGACTCCTGAGTGCAGTCTTTTTAGGCAAAGCTATTGAAAACGCATAGTCTGTTGATTTTAAATTAAAATGTCTGAATATTCGAATTATTTTCGTCTTGCATAGGATTCCAACTCGTGATAGAGTGCCAGACTCGGTAGCAGGACACTGAACTGTAAAATGTTGATTTAATCTTTATGTTGAGGGAAACGTGGAAGTACGAGTTATCAATAACAACGTTGAAAAAGCATTGAAAGTTGCTAAGAAAAAGTTAGCGGCAGAGGGTTTATTTCGTGAATTGAAACGGCGCAGATTTTATGAAAAACCCAGCGTTAAGAAAAAGGGTAAAGAGCGTGAAGCTGCACGTCGTCGCCAAAAATGGCTTTCAAAGAATAGAATGTTTTAGCCTTCCAGTAACTATTTGCCTGCAACATCGCAATTTCTCCTCAATTTTTCTCTCAAAGTCTAATTAAAGGAAGATATGAATGAGGATGACAATCTTGTCTTCCTCAGCCTGGTTAAGAAGGCCATAAGGCCACTTCCTACCCCAATCCTTTGTCACCTTGCCGAACAAGATAGTGACCCTTTTAAAGTCCTGGTTGCCTGTGTTTTGAGCTTGCGCACTCGTGATCAAGTGACCGCCGAGGCTAGCAAGAGGTTATTTGCTATTTCATCCGACTCATTTTCAATGGCTCAAATGCAGGTGAAAAAAATAGAAAATGCCATTTTCCCTGTTGCATTTTATCGCGTAAAAGCCAGGCAAATTAAGGCATTAAGCCAAAAGATTTGCAAGGAATTTCACGGGAAAATTCCTGATACCATTGATGCCCTGTTATCATTGCCAGGAGTTGGGCGTAAAACGGCTAATCTGGTGATTACTTTAGCCTATAAAATGCCAGGAATTTGTGTAGATACACATGTCCATCGGATTTGCAATCGATGGGGTTTTGTTTTTACTGCTACCCCGGATGGAACAGAGCAAGCACTTCGTGGGAAGCTTCCTCGAAGGTGGTGGATTCCTCTCAATGGGATGTTGGTCCCATTTGGTCAAAACATATGCACACCAATCTCGCCGCGGTGCAGTACTTGTAGTCTAAGCCATTATTGTCCAAAAATTGGTGTTGTATCCAGACGTTAAAATTGAGGAATATGTCGGATGGGCGTATTTTTATTTGATCCAAGTCCTTTATAAACGATTCTTCATCCGCCTAATTGTGTTGTGCGACGATTGATCATAATGGAAGCGATTCAAAATGTTGGGAATTTAGAAAATTTAACCAAAAGAATTGGAACGGATTTGCGTTAGGGGTTCAATTGCCTATGCATTGGGTTATTTTTGAATATTGGTAGTTAAAATTGTTTGAAATAAATTAATGTTACCTTTTAATTATTTGTTACCAATTGGTATCTTAATTTGATTCAATACAATTTTTTAATAATTTTTTATATACTTTTCAAGCGTTTATGATTTTTTGTAAGTAGGATTTTAAGAATGGGAAATCATTGGAAGGAAATTGTGAATGTTACCATTTTGGATCAATTCATTTTCGCCAAAAGTCAGTTTTTGAATTTTTTGTAATTTAAACAAACACTTAGGAAATTTTTTTAATAATTAAAAAAGGTTCAAATCTTGCTTTTCCTGCTCTTAGTATATTTTTAACAAATCATTATTTAGGTTAAGTATTTTAATTGGGCAAATTTCATTCATGTAAAGGAGGTGATAAAGAGTTTTGAATTTAGATTGATGAATTAAATCATGGACTTAATGTCCTGCACTCACTTAGGAGGTGTAAGCAATGTTTCTTTCTAGACGGCAATTCTTGAAAGTTTCAGCGGGAACGGTAGCTGCAGTCGCACTGGCCGATAAGGCTCTGGCCTTAACGGCGTTACAGCCAGTCATCGAAGTCGGGAATCCTCTCGGCGAATATCCTGACCGTTCATGGGAGCGGGTCTACCACGATCAATATCGCTATGACAGTTCGTTTACCTGGTGTTGTTCTCCCAATGACACGCATGCCTGTCGGATCCGGGCGTTTGTCCGAAACGGGGTCGTCATGCGCGTGGAGCAAAATTACGATCACCAGACCTATGAAGATCTCTATGGTAATCGTGGGACGTTCGCGCATAACCCCCGCATGTGCCTGAAGGGGTTTACGATGCATCGGCGGGTGTATGGACCGTACCGGCTCAAGGGGCCCTTGATGCGTCGGGGGTGGAAGCAATGGATGGATGACGGGAGCCCGGAGTTCACGCCAGCCATTCAGACGAAATACAAATTTAATGCGCGGTACTTGGACGACATGTTGCGGGTGTCCTGGGATACGGCGTTTACCTATTTGGCGAAGGCCATGATCATCATCGCCAACCGGTATAGCGGCGAGGCCGGGGCCAGGCGGTTGCGGGAGCAAGGTTATCCGCCCGAGATGCTTGAGATGATGAAAGGCTCAGGAGTCCGGACTATGAAATTCCGGGCTGGCATGCCTGTTTTGGGAATCATTGGGAAAATGGGCATCACCCGGATGAATGGCGGCTGCGGTGCTCTGTTGGATAGTTGGGTGCGAAAAGTTGGGCCTGAGCATGCGCAAGGCGGACGCTACTGGAATAACTATACCTGGCACGGCGACCAGGATCCTTCCCAGCCCTGGTGGAATGGGACCCAGAATTGCGATGAAGATTTGAGCGACATGCGCTTTTGTAAATTTAACACCAGTTGGGGCAAGAACTTCGTCGAAAACAAGATGCCGGAAGCCCACTGGAAACTTGAATCCATTGAACGTGGTGCGCGTATTGCGGTCATTACCCCGGAATACAATCCGACGGCCTATCGAGCCGACTACTGGATTCCTGTGCGTCCAGAGTCTGATGCCTCTTTCTTTTTAGGGTCGTGTAAAATGCTTGTAGATGAGGGCTTGTTCGATGCGGACTTTTGTCGGTCCTACACCGATATGCCTCTCCTGGTCCGGACCGATACCCTGCAATATTTAGATCCGCGTGATGTGATTAAAGATTATCAGTTCCCCGATTTTTCCAAATCCTATTCGGGCAAAGTGCAGACGCTGAAACCGGCGGAAATCGCGCGGTTAGGTGGCCTCATGGTCTGGGATCTAAACAAGAATCAAGCGGTTCCCATTCATCGTGAATTGGTGGGGTGGCATTTCAAGAAGAGTGGCATTGACCCGGCCTTGACGGGGACGCACCGGGTGCGTTTGGTCAGTGGGCGGGAAGTGGACGTGATGCCGATTTTCCAAATGTATCAAGTCCATCTCCAAGACTATGATTTGGATACGGTGCATCAAATCTGTCGGTCTCCCAAAGATTTGATCGTGCGGTGGGCGCGTGATATCGGGACGGTCAAACCGGCTGCGATTCACAACGGGGAAGGCGTCTGTCATTATTTCCACATGACCCAAAATGGGCGGGCGGCGGCCTTGAACCTCATTTATACGGGGAATATTGGGAAATTCGGCAGCGGGTGTCATACCTGGTCCGGGAATTATAAGGCGGGAACCTGGGCGGCGACCCCGTGGTCAGGAGCCGGTCTTGGGGTGCATACCGGAGAGGATCCGTTCAATATTACGACGGACCCCAATGCCCATGGAAAAGAAGTAAAAGTAAAAAGTTACTACTATGGGGAAGAGGTTGGATACTGGAACCACGGCGATACGGCGTTGATTGTGAATACGCCGAAGTATGGTCGTCGGGTGTTTACAGGCAAAACACACATGCCGACCCCGAGTAAATTCCGGTGGGTGGCCAACGTGAATGTATTGAATAATTCGAAGCATCATTATGACATGGTCAAGAATGTGGATCCGCATAATGAATGTCTGGTGCATCAGGAAGTTGAGATGACGTCGGATGTCAACCATTTCGACGTGTCATTTGCGGTGAATACGTGGATGGAGTTTACCTATCCGGAGCATACGGCGACGGTGTCGAATCCCTGGTTCCAGGTGTGGAAAGGCGGCATCCGGCCGTTGTATGACACACGGAACGATTTGGATACGGTCGCGGGCGTCGCGGCTAAACTCACCGAAATGACGGGGGATGGGCGGTTCCGCGATTACTTTAAGTTTGTCTATGACAATCGCGTGGACGTGTATCTGCAACGGTTGTTGGATGCGGGCAACTGCTCCTATGGCTATAACGCGGATACGATGTTGAAGTCGGAAAAGGGCTGGATGGTCATGACCCGGACCTATCCTCGCGTCCCATTGTGGGAAGAAGTCAACGAATCGAAACCGCAGTGGACCCGTAGCGGACGGCTGGAGACCTACCGGGTGGAGCCGGAAGCCATTGAATATGGGGAAAACTTCATTGTCCATCGGGAAGGCCCGGAGGCGACCCCGTATTTGCCGAATGCGATCATGTCCTCCAATCCGTATATCCGGCCGGATGACTATGGGGTGCCGATCACGGCGCAACATCATGACGACAAAACCGTTCGCAACATCAGGTTGCCCTGGTCGGAAATTAAACGGTACGCCAATCCGCTCTGGGAGAAGGGGTATCAGTTCTATTGCGTCACTCCGAAGACCCGGCATCGGGTGCATAGCCAATGGTCGGTGAATGACTGGGTGCAGATGTATGAATCCAACTTTGGGGATGCCTATCGGATGGATAAGCGGACGCCAGGAGTTGGCGAGCATCAAATCCATATCAACCCCTCAGCGGCCAAAGATCGGGGGATCAACGACGGGGACTATGTCTACGTCGACGGCAACCCGGTGGACCGGCCGTATCGGGGCTGGAAGCCCAGTGACCCGTATTACAAGGTGGCGCGGTTGATGATCCGGGCGAAGTACAACCCGGCGTTCCCGTACCATGTCACGATGGCCAAGCATGCGCCGTATGTGTCGACCGCGAAGTCGGTGAAAGGGCATGAAACCCGGCCGGATGGACGGGCGATTGCGCTGGATACGGGCTATCAATCGAACTTCCGGTATGGAGCGCAGCAGTCGTTTACCCGCAGTTGGCTGATGCCCATGCATCAAACCGACTCGTTGCCGGGCAAACATCCCGTGGGCTGGAAGTTTAAATGGGGCTTTGCGATTGACCATCATGCGGTCAATACGACACCGAAGGAATGTCTGATCCGCATTACCAAGGCGGAGGACGGTGGTATCGGCGGCCGTGGACCGTGGGAGCCGGTCCGGACCGGGTTTACCCCAGGCCAGGAGAATGAGTTCATGATCAAATGGCTGAAGGGTGATCATATTAAGATTAAAGTGTAAGAACGTGTTCAGGGGAGCCTAAAGAAAGTAATTTCTTTGGGTTCCCCACTCGTTCACTTAGTATTTCAAACAACAGAAACGGAGGACGACAATGCCTGAAGTGTATAACTGGCAGTTAGGACGAAAGATGCTGTATCCGTATGAGGAGCGGCATCCGAAATGGCAGTTTGCGTTTGTCTTTAACATCAACCGGTGTTTGGCGTGTCAAACCTGCTCGATGGCGGACAAGTCGACGTGGCTGTTCAGCAAAGGGCAGGAATACATGTGGTGGAACAACGTGGAAACGAAGCCATATGGAGGCTATCCACAATTTTATGACGTCAAGATCACGCAGCTCATCGAGCAGGTCAATCCGGGCGGCCAGGTGTGGAACGTGCGGGTGGGCCGCAAGCACCATGCGCCGTACGGGGTGTTTGAAGGGATGACGATCTTTGATGCGGGGGCCAAGATCGGGCAGGCGGCCATTGGCTACATCCCGACCGACCAGGAATGGCGGTTTGTGAATATTTATGAAGACACGGCGACCTCGATGCGGGCGATCGTGGAAGGGGTGGATAAGACCGGGTTCACGAAAGAAGAGCCGTGGAGAATGCAGGGCAGCAGCTTGCCGGAGCATGAAACGTATTTCTTCTATCTGCAACGCATCTGTAACCACTGTACGTATCCGGGCTGTCTGGCAGCCTGTCCGCGGAAGGCCATCTACAAGCGGCCGGAAGACGGGATTGTGTTGATCGACCAGAACCGGTGCCGGGGGTACAAGAAGTGTGTGGAGCAATGCCCGTTTAAGAAGCCGATGTACCGGGGCACGACGCGGGTGAGTGAGAAGTGTATTGCGTGCTATCCGCGGGTCGAGGGCAAAGACCCGCTGACCGGTGGGGAGCCGATGGAAACCCGGTGTATGGCGGCCTGCGTGGGTAAGATCCGGTTGCAAGGGCTGGTAAAGGTGGGCGATGACGGGTTATGGGCGGAAGATCGCTGGAATCCGTTGTATTACGCCATCCGGGTGGAACAAGTGGCGTTGCCGTTGTATCCGCAATGGGGCACGGAGCCCAATGGGTTTTATATCCCCCCGCGACAGGCGCCGCGAGGCTACATCCGGCAGATGTTCGGGCCTGGAGTGGATAATGCGATAGAGAAGTATCTGGTGCCGAGCCGGGAGTTGTTGGCGGTGCTGCAGTTGTGGCGGGCGAGCCAACAGATCATCTTCCGGTATGACGTGATTCCGGGACCGAAAGTGTTTGAAACCCAAATCCATGGACGGAAGTTTGAGATGTACAACGACACGGTGTTGGGGTTCAACAAATCGGGCAAGGAAGCAGTGCGGCAGCAAGTGGAAGAGCCGATTTACATCCGCCCGGCGGAGCGGGTGAACTGGCTGTAAGCGGAAGCCCAGAGGGGAGACCGAAGAGCAGGGGGCGACATCTGTCGCCCCCTGCTTTTTTTATGGGGGAAACTGATCACTTTAATTTTTGGAAGACTATGTAAGTTGCGGACTAGCAGAATTGGTTTGAAATTGACATAGTTTCAGTCGAGATACCTGGTTTGGATTAAAGTGGGTTAAATTTTAGGTATGTATGAGGAATAAATTGAATATTATAATGTCAAAGATAAGGTTCGTACTTTAAAAACTACCAGGTTCGAAATTTCTTTTTTTCCAAAGAGCATTACATTAAAAAAGGGAAATGCCTGTAGATTCTGAAAGAATTAATTGATTCTGAATTCCCCATCAACCTTCTTCCTATTATTTATAATAAACTTGTATTAATAGTGCCGGGTTCAATGCTCGATTCCCATTGAAGGGTTTTATTTTTTAGCCGTAGGTTGAAAAGATGTAATGCTCCCGCGAAATCACGCCAACTGTAAGTCTTGTTGGTGCCGATATTGCTGAGGACTCAGGTACTGCAAAGCTTGATGAGGTCGCACCGGTTCCATCGCTATCCAGCCGTTGATCTTATGACGCGCTTCCTTAAATCTGCCAAAACGATGTTGCCAGACGCCCTCTTTTCTTTGAGACTTTGAAAAAACCGTTCAATGAGCCCATTCTTTTGCGGGGTGTATGGAGTAATAAACTCTTGAGCCAAACCGGAGGCTCGACATGCCTGTCGAAACCGCCAGATCTGAAAGATTAACCCGTTGGTCAGCCGATGCATCGCCGATCGTCTGACCTGGAGAAGACAACAGGCGGTTCGTTGCGAGATGTCCGGAATCGCGGCTCCCACGCGTCTGCCATCTCCCGCCCTAAGGGTACGGTTGTAAGGTCTTCCGTCACACGTCATTCTCGAACACGAACTCCCCAATCTTATATTTCAGTGTTTTGATCTGCTCTTCTTTCAGCACCTCCTCGTCCTTGGGCCGACGCCGCAAGCCATTTTCCGCCGCACGAATAAACTGGTCCTGCCAGCCTTTTACGTCCCTGACCGTCAGGCCATGTGGCCGGGCGGGTTCCGCCACCGATTCTTCCCTTTTCAGTACGAGTAAGACGAGAGCGGCTCGTCAATTTGCTGTTCAGCGTTCAATTGGTTCCTAGTGGCCCATGGCTTTCCTTCTTTAAGATCTGGGTGATGTCTTAAAGGTGGTCTCACTTTCAACGAGAGCAGTATAGAGATAAAGACTTTTGATCAGGATTTTCATGTAATTGTAGAATATTTTCCCATTTTTTATTCTGTTTTAATTGAAATTTTAAGGAAGTATAGAGGTCAGTCAGAGGAATGACATGAATATTTTTAATTTTTGGCTGTTTGGCGCCTATTTCCTAGAAATAGACTCGGACAGGATTTGGTGGTTAGAGTGGGTCAGGACGAATGTGCAAACATTTTTGACGTACAGGGAAATTTTGCAAATATTGTGGTAAGAAAGTTGGCAAAAAGGTTTTGATATACTGGGGACCCCTGATACAATTATATATTAACCACATGAAAATGTTGATTTCTTTGCCGTTCACTTCAGTGAAGGGTTCTTAAAAACGTGACGAAACTTTCAAAAACCATAGAAGATCTCCCCTTTTCTGCCCAAGCTGTTTCTTTTGGTGAAATCATTAAAAATGGGGAAATTCCGAAACAATATTTGGACAGTGAGTATATTATGCATCAATTTGTGGAACGTCTGGTTCACTATGTCCTAAGTGTTCCGCAAGGCAAATTTTCAATGCCGGAATTGGGGAAACTTTTGGAGAAAATGGAGCCGACCCACCAGGTTTTCTTCTTTAAACGTCTCAAAGAAAATAGTCCCAACAGCCTGAAACAATTTGCTCCCTTATATTATGGGTTTATGGCCGAATTTCATCCTCTATTATTTACTTGAGAGATACCGGGAACAATAAAAAGTATCCTCATTGCACAATTAAAATGAAAAAATCCTAGAAGGATTATGAATAGCAGTATATAATCGAAGAGAAAGTACAACAATTTTTTTGTGAGGAACGGATAATGAATTCAATTTTACATCGTGCCGTGGCGAGTTTTTACAATCTCATTTATGAAGGGCAAGCATTTGCCTCAACCATGGCCCGAATCGACGCAGCTGAACAAGAAAGGTATTTTGGTCGGGTAGAAGGGCTCAATTGGGTCCTGGACCGATGTCAAGAATTAGAGGATGTGGATATGAATCTGACTACGGCCTCTCTTCAGAAGCTTTTAGGGGACGTCAAGTCAGATCTGGAACACGAACTCTCCATACAACGCAGGGAAAAGGGGCGCCGTGCTGATGGGAGAGAAGAAGCGCTAATTTTTGTAACTGATTACCTGATCAGCTTGATCACTGCCACGGAAATCGAATCAACGAAAAGCCCTGTGTAATTGCCTACCTACCAGTTGGGCCATTAGTGGGATGGTCCAAACTGCTCTTTGTACTCGGAACTAGCATGGGGTTGTCTCGAAAAACAATGGTCCGTGAATGGATTATCTTAGCCCTCTGTTTAGGGTTAGGAGCTCATGTGGCCTTGGGCTTTCTCTTGCATGGAGGACAGAATTGGCCGATTGAATCGTATGGATACTATGGGATTTTTTTTGGTGTGTTTATCTATGTTGTAGTCCAGATTGGTCGATCGCTATGGTGGGTTAGAAAAGGCGGTCGGAGCACTCAAGGTTCATAAAAAGTCCATTCCACAAAAACAATTACGGCTTTTTTGCAGAATTTGTGGGGCCTTGGCCTTAGATGGATGAAAGATCAGATTTCTCTAAGATGATGCCTTCTTCAATAAGCATAATGGGAATTTGATCGCGGATAGGGTAGGCTACTGTTCTATCTGTTCGAAGGAGTCCTCCATCGATTTGTTCAGTGACGGGTCGCCCTCCCTTAGTCTTTAATTCTCCTTTTGAAATCCGTTTATTCAGTCGTTCCACAATCGTTTGGTCCAATAGACACACCTCTTGCTTGGTCTCTGGACAACAGAGAATGGCCAATAGGTCAGCAGCAATCTCGCCTTTTCCTGTGGATGTGTTTTCAGGTCGCACTCTATGGCTCCTTTCAATACGTACCAATAAATTGATTCACTTTTTTCATTAGAACAGTAGCACCCACCTTCGTTTGTAGCAAGAAATTCTCAGGAAATTCGGAATCGTGAGCAATCCGCAGTCGCGCCGCTGGTGCTGCGGAGTGGGTAGGTTTTTGCTAGACTGCTCTCAATTTCAATGACCGCCCTATTTTCATTGTATGAATGGACTTTCTGACCATACCTTCAAGCGGAATTTCCTTACCGGCTTATTTCTAATTATTCCGGCATGGGGAACGTTATTAATCCTCTATACGCTACTCGAAGCCTTAGAACATATGACGGTAGACATTGTGTGGGCCTTATATGGAGTGAGGATTCCCGGGTCAGGGATTACCTTTTTTTGTCTTCTGGTCCTCTGGGTGGGCATGGGAACGACCCATTTACTTGGCCAGCGGATTCATCGAAAACTAGAAAATTCTTTAGAGCGGATTCCATTCGTGCGTAGTATTTACTATACCCTAAAAAGTATGGCGGATGTCATCAAGTTCCGTGATCGGTTTGGTCAAAGCAAGGTCGTCGCATTTCCGTTTCCTCGTGACGGGCTTTGGGCTTTAGGTTTTGACATGGGATTACCCCCACATAAGCTGCAAGTTGCTCCCGAAGGACCTCTCATGATGGTCTTTGTTCCGACAGCAATCCATCCCTTTACCGGCTATCTGGCCTTTGTCCCAGAAGGAAGCGTAAATCGAATTCAGTTGCGCCCGGAAGAGGCCATGAAAATGGAGTTTTCTGCCGGACTCTATCGTCCCCAACCGGGATGGTTATCAGCAGCAAACTTTGCGAAGAAGGATACTTAACCTGTCAGCAGAAGTGAATAAACCATCCCCAGTCTTTATCAGGCGAGCAACGATGTCTGACCTGAATACTATTGTAAATTTCAATATGGCTTTAGCCAAAGAAACTGAAGATCGAACGTTGGATGTGCAGGTTCTTGAGTCTGGTGTAAAGGCACTTCTTAAAGATGCTGGTAAGGGATGGTATGCGGTTGCAGAAAAGTCTTTTCAAAGTGGCCGACTCATTGTAGTTGGACAGATATTGATTACCTTTGAGTGGAGCGATTGGCGAAACGGGAATTTTTGGTGGCTTCAAAGTGTGTATGTGCATCCAGACCAGCGCCAACAGCATATTTTTCGGCAACTTTATGAATACGTGGAAGGCCAAGCCCATTTGAACCGTGAGCCCATTTGCGGATATCGTCTTTATGTGGAAGAGAAAAATATTCAAGCCCACCAAACCTATGCCAAACTTGGATTTCAAGAAACTGCCTACCATATGTATGAGAAAGAATTTTCCTGGACTTCTCCGTCATTTCCCCAATCAATCGTATAAATGCATTTTCATTGTTATGGGCAATTGGGCTTGAGAACAGGTAGGACTGGCAATATGCGTTTGTTCAGATGGCGTCAGGGCGTAAAGACCTGCCTTTTTTGCATAGTAGGGCTGAGCTGGGCATGGTTCCCCCCTGCGGTATTGGCCAACCCTTCGGCCGCCCTGATGGAGTTAGAACCCCGTCCACATGTGAGAGATCTTGGGATTACCATCGGCCGGTATTCTCCTGGCGAAATGAATGCCATCACGGACGTCCAAGGGGTCAAGGTGGGGCATGTCACCATCTATGAAGGCAATGGAGCCTTGCAGGTAGGTCAAGGCCCTGTTCGGACTGGTGTGACTGTTATTATCCCGCGTGAAGATGTCTGGCATCACAAAGTTCCAGCTGGAGCGTTTGTGTTAAATGGGACAGGGGAAATGACGGGGTTAGCGTGGGTGACGGAATCAGGGTTTTTGGAATATCCCATTGCATTAACGAATACGTTGAATGTCCCTCGTGTGGCAGATGGTGTCATGAGCTGGATGATGCAACGTTATCCCGGTATTGGGATATCCGATGATACCCTCACTCCTGTTGTGGCTGAATGCGACGATAGTCGACTGAATGATAGCCAGGGAAGGCATGTGTCTCCGGAAGATGTGGTCCGCGCCCTGGAGACTGCCTCGATAGGTCCTGTTCCAGAGGGGTCGGTCGGGGCAGGGACGGGGATGGTGTCCTATCAATTTAAAGGAGGGATTGGTACCGCCTCTCGAATACTTCCTTCCGAAGAAGGAGGATATCGTGTCGGGGTGTTGGTGAATGCCAACCATGGTCGTCGGCATGAATTCATGATCTCGGGAGTACCTGTGGGCCAAGTCTATGATACGGACCTGGCAACCGTTTCCCAACAAAACTCGCAAGAATCGACCATGGCGACTCCTGGCGAAATCCCAGCAGATTTCCCGCAAAAACGACAGGACAGCGGATCCATCATAATCATCATTGCGACGGATGCTCCCCTCGATGCACGTCAACTGTCCAGGCTCTCGCGCCGGGCTACCATAGGATTGGCACGAACCGGGTCAATCTCCCATCATGGCAGTGGAGATTTTGTTTTGGCGTTTTCCACCGGTAATGTCATTCCTCATTATCCGGAAGAACGGACATTTTTTATGGCCCATCTTGCTGATACACATATAAACCCCTTGTTTCAAGCCACCGTGGAGGCCACGGAGGAAGCCATTCTCAATGCCTTATTGCAAGCTACAACGGTTACCGGGAGAGATGGACGAAGGTTTGAGGCGATCTCGATTGACCGACTCCGTTCGATTTTAAATGTTTATCGCCCCCCAACTCGGTAAGCGACCAACCTCTAGAGTGGATTTTCTATGGTCTTATGGGAACTGCCTGAAATGAGGGCGAAATTCACCAACCTTTCCGCATGGACATCGTTTGGCGGGGATTGCTAGACTCAAATCCGATTTAATTACGATGCAGTGTCATGTTGCCCTTTCCCAAGAATCTCATCCTGAATTGGCCGCTCATGCGGTGGCAGCATCAGTGCATGAGGCGTTAGGCGAAGCAGGGTGTCATCTCGCATTTGTCTTTTTTTCCCCCCACTTTTCCTCAGACATCCAGCGCATGGTCGAAATCATCCATGAGAACCTTCGTCCTCAGACATTGGTGGGGTGTATGGGGCAAGGGATAATTGGGGCCGATCAAGAGATAGAAGAACATCCAGGTCTGGTGCTCTGGGGTCTTAGAAGTACCGACATGCGAGTGGTCCCATTCATGTTAACGCCGAAGATAGAGGGTGAGGTGGCTTCACTAGAGGGCTGGCCGGTTGGATTAGAATCCACTCCCCATCCGTACACGTTTTTCCTCTTTGCCGACCCGTTTTCTACCCCCATTGATGAATTATTGTCCCTGTTGGAAGAACAGGCCCCTGGCTCGTCCGCGATTGGAGGTATTGCCAGTGGGGTCATGGATGTCGGGGAAAGCCGCCTGGTCTTTAATCGGGACATTATTGGATCGGGGGTGGTCGGAGTGGCTGTTCAGGGTGGAGTAGAAATCCGGACAGTGGTGTCCCAAGGGTGTCAACCTATTGGGGAACGTTACGTTGTGACCAAGGTCGATCAGAATGTCATTCAGGAGTTGGGAGGAATCCCCCCATTGGAACGGTTGGAATCCACTTTAAAATCATTGGATGAACACGAACAACAACAAGCAGCACACGGACTGCAAGTGGGCATTGCCATGGATGAACATCGACCGGAATTTGGTCAGGGGGACTTTTTGATTCGCGGCCTGTTAGGAGCCGATCGACAATCCGGGAGTCTCGCTATCGCGGATTTTGTCCAGGAGGGCCAGACGATTCAGTTCCATGTTCGGGATGCTCATGCAGCGAGTGAAGACTTCCATTTACTCCTATCCAAGGAACGGGTGACTCATCCGGACAGTCCGCCTAAGGGCGCGTTGTTATTTAGTTGTAATGGGCGTGGGCGGCGATTTTTCGAAACTCCCCACCATGACGTGGTCACTCTGCAACACCAGATGGGGGCCATTCCCATAGCGGGGTTTTTTGCAGGTGGAGAAATTGGCCCCGTGAGCGGGAAGAATTTTTTGCATGGCTATACGGCCAGTCTGGCGCTGTTTTATGAAGAAGTGTCTCGCCCCTCAAAAATGGACATGACATCGGATACGTTCAACACTAGCAAAGAGAGAGGTTCATGAAAAACGGTATGACGTTACAATCAGGTCTTCGATTACCCGTATTCATTATAGGGTCTTGGATCATTCTCCTCATCATATTTGTTTTGAATCCCCTGTCCGGAAAAGCCGCGGAAGAAACGATGGTGACCACGACGTCTGGATTACAGTACGTCGATCTCGCTCCTGGCTCCGGGCGCGAAGCCCATGCGGGAGAAACCGCAATAGTCCATTACACGGGGACGCTTACGGACGGAACAAAATTCGATAGTTCGAAAGATCGGAACGAACCCTTTTCATTTCGTTTAGGAGCCGGCCGCGTGATTAAGGGTTGGGATGAAGGGGTCGAAGGTATGAAAATCGGTGGTATCCGCAAATTAGTCATTCCGCCTCAGTTGGGATACGGTTCCAGAGGAGCTGGATCAGCTGTTCCCCCCAATGCAACCCTCATTTTTGAAGTCGAACTGCTCGATCTGCGTTGATGGACGAAACCCCGCTCGCTCACGCCCATCGGGCGCTCAATGCCAAGCTGGTGGATTTCGCCGGATGGCTCATGCCACTCCAATATACCGGTGTCCTTGAGGAGTACCACGCTGTCAGGAAAGCGGCCGGTTTCTTTGATGTCAGTCACATGGGACGCATCGAGATATCAGGAGATCAGGCCGAAGCCTTTCTGCAATGGATCAGTACCAATGACGTGAGCCGTCTCCAGATAGGGCAGGCGCAATATGGCATGGTTTGCCAATCTTCAGGGGGCATTCTCGATGATGTGTTTGTCTATAAAACCGGGTCATTCACCTTTTTGGTTTGTGTCAACGCTTCCAATCGGGAGAAGGTACTCCAGTGGTTCATAAAGCACCAGCCGGAAAAATTTCCTGGAGCAATTGTTCGTGATCGATCGGAAGAACTGGCCCAAATTGCGATCCAAGGTCCCGCATCAAAAGCTATCATGCAAAAACTCCTGGGGGCACAAATCGACGGCCTGAAGCCCCGTAGGTGTTTGGCCCTGGAGGGAATGGAGTTTTCCGGTTTGCTGAGTCGGACGGGATATACCGGAGAGCTTGGATATGAGTGGTATGTGCCGGCGGCGCAAGCGTCCCTCGCGTGGGATCGATTACTGAAGGCCGGCGCAGAATTCGAAGCCAAACCCGCAGGATTAGGGGCGCGAGATCTTTTGCGGTTGGACGTGGGCTACTTGCTGTATGGTAACGATATGGATGAGAACACCTCGCCACTGGAGGCCAATGCCGAATGGGTGGTGGCCTGGGATAAAGGTGAGTTTCAAGGACACCTCGCGTTAGGCAAGCAAAAAAAGGTTGGCCTCACCCGTCAGCTTGCTGCATTCGAAATGGTGGAACGCGGCATTCCCCGCCACGACATGGCTATTTTCAGCAATGGGCAGTCGGTGGGCAGGGTCACCAGTGGAAATTTTTCACCAATTTTACAAAAAGGGATTGGCTTAGGATATGTGCCCCCTGCGCTGTGCAAAGAAGGAATGTTGCTCGAAATCGACATTCGTGGAAAACGGGTACAAGCCAAGATTGTCACACTCCCGTTTTACAAACGTCCAAAAACCTAAAACCTCATAATGAGTGAAACGGGAAACTCTTTGTCGACGGAACACATCTACGCCGGAAAAGTCTTAATACTCAATCGCGAAACCGTGATTTTGCCCAATGGGCAGTCCACCCAATTGGAAATCATCCGCCATCCTGGCGCCTCGGCCGTCGTGCCGATTAAAGGTGACGGTACCGTCATCCTCATTCGGCAATTCCGTCATGCGGCTGGGGGATTCATTTATGAAATCCCAGCAGGCAAACTTCATCCTCAGGAAGACCCCCGCCTCTGCGCTGCACGAGAGCTGGAGGAAGAGATTGGGTATCAGGCCGGTCAGTTGGAGTTGCTTACCAGTATTTGGACCGCTCCAGGATTTACGGACGAAGTCATCCATATCTATCGCGGAACGGATCTGAAGCCTGGCCGTCAACATTTGGATGAGGATGAAGTGTTGGAAGTGGTGGAATGGCCGCTCAAAAAGGCGATGGCCGGCATTCAGGACGGCACCATTCGTGATGCCAAAACCATCATTGGTTTGCAGCTCGTATTTCTAGCCTCCCATTCTCAAGCGGGCTAACCGATTCCAGATTGATGGGAGAAGTGCGAATTCCTCACGTTGGTTACACCTGCCTCACAAGAGTAAGAAATCTCCAGAACGCTGTTTAATCCCGCAGTTCAACTTTTGAAAAACCAGGTATCTGTGCTTTGCTGAATGTTAAAAATCAGGCACGAGCGGTAGGAGTTCGAAGGGCTCAATTTGTGAGAAAACTAAAAGGACTACTTGGGTTGGGGGGGATTGCTCATCCATCCAGGACGCTTGCCAATGGCCAAGAAAGGCTATCTGCATATGCACTGGTTAATTCCACACGGCCCAAATGTGGGGCGGGCCGTTGATGCCGGCTTTCGCACCTGAAAGCGGGAGGTTCACCCAAAATCGACATCAGGTGATTGGCTAATTCGACTCTCGAAACAGCCCGGGTGGCAGAGATATGTCGGATGCCTGTCTCATTGCTCTGTGCGAATTTCATGACGCGTCTGGCTAGGTCCGTCACCCAGACCACGGAGCGAGATTCATCTTCAACAATGGTAATAGGAAGGTTTTGTTGAGTGCGGTAACGAAGCCAATCCAGATGACCGGTTCGCCCGTTCGGTGAAGGGCCAATCGCCAGGCCTGTGCGAATCACCAGCGACTGATGTCGTCCCAAGACCAGCTTTTCTGCGTTGACACGCGTGTGGCCGTATACGCTAATAGGGCACGGGAGCGAATGTTCATCATACTCCCCATCCCCACCAAAGACATGATCCGAGGACACATACACCAATCGGATATGGTCTGGTAGCTTCTCCACCACCCGGCGGAGATGTTGGACGTTGATCTCATGAGCCCAATCGGGGGCGGCTTCACATTTCGGCACATCACACACCGCATGGCAATACAAAAGGACGTTCGACTGATACTGGGCAAAGGTGCGTTCCACCCAATCAGAATTTTCCAACTGGAGGACCGGCCATTCCCTGACTGATTCCGACGTATTACCGGGCGAGATAAACGGCAAAATGGTTCCCGGAAATAATCTGGCCAGGTTGAACCCAAGAATGGAGGTTGCGCCAAAGAGGAGCGTGGATTGGGTCATCTGAACCGAGTTGTTGAGGCGATATAAATCATGAGGGTGGTCATCTGCTTAATCAGTCAACATTTACAATGCTCAGTCTAGTAAAGTGCATCCCTCTCCTTTTGTGACTTCTTTGACTTCATGTCGATTCATTGAGTTAGAGGGAAGGATAAGCATATCCCCAGCTTTGATTTTCAGGTCATGATTGGATGAAAAGTAAAATTCGCCACATTCCTCAACCTCATTCAGCAGCCCTAATAAGGACAATATGGGGATGATTTTTATTTTCCAACAAGAATGAAATTGTAATGGTTTCCCATCATGGTTCCGATGGGGGACAGGTTAAATCGTATTGGGGTTAAGGTTCATCCTTGTCATGCCTAGAGATTATTTTTAGTTCCATCTCCTTACCTAGTCATGATCCAAAATTGAAATTGATATGCCGAATTTTATGCTTTAAAGGATTCAACGAAGACGACATTGCGCGACATTCCAATCCGTTAGATGAAGTGGGTAGCATCAGAATGGCCAATGTCCGATTTCCGACGATTTTCCGCAATTGCGAAAGGCTTGGGCCATCGGTCGGATATCTGTGAAAGAAGTTCACTTGCATTGGGCCATCGCATCTTGAGCAACCCTCCATTCTTCCCGACTCAAAAAAATCCTCCAGGAGAAAAACAGGATCCTCAGCAAAGAAATATCGGTTGGATGCAATTGGGAAAAATCGGTTTTCCTGCTTCAGGTACCATCAAAGTTAGGATTGGATGAAAAAACTTGGTGATTTCTTTTAGCAAGTTTCTCATGAGGTATCAAATGATAAATGAGAGGCGTGTTCGAAATAAGAACCCATTTGGGTTTCTCTAAGCAAAGGACCTGTACACCCTTCCTATCACTAGAGACGCTTTCTTCTTGCTTGAGAAAAACATGGGAGTTTTAGGAAGCAGGATAAATATTTCCTTAGGAGAACACAGGTATAAATAGTTTCCTGCACAACCAAAGGGATACGTCCCTTATCTCTTTAGATATCTGAATCAGGATAATCCTCGCTCTTAATGAAACATTTGAGAGAGCCCTAAGAAGATTTCACTTTTAATTTCAATGTACTACTTCAAAGGATTTTTTGAAAACGCTTCACAGAGAGCTTGGCAGTACTTTTGCTTATATCGGAGGTTGAGCCGAACAGGGACTAATCGGTTCATGGCCTTCCTATCAGATAGCGCGTAATGAATCTGGAAACAAAAAGCGAGGTCGCAGGCCCGAGGTCTATCCTAAACACCTATGTGGCCATTTCTTGGGTATACCATATGAATAAACCAATTCTGTTAATCGATGACGACCGACCCTACAGGCAGGCTTTGCGCCTGTATTTGGAGCATCACGGGTTTACCTGTAAGGAAGCCGAGGATGGCCGGGAGGCCCTGGTTCTTTTGGATGAAGGACTCAATGTGGACCTCGTCTTATCAGATTTTCATATGCCCGTTATCAATGGGCTCGAATTTCTCAAAGCTCTGTCCTATCGTGTGAAAGGGAAGGATATTCGAGTCATACTCGTGAGTGGTAATATGACAAAGGAAATAGAAAAAGAAGCCAAGCAAGCAGGGGCTTTTGCGCTTCTGGAAAAACCGTACGATTTCCAGGAGCTTCTGGGGTTGGTGGTGTCCCGAGCCGACAAAACATAGGTCCTCATAGGCGTCCTCTGTAAAACGGGGGCATAAAGTTTTTGTCCCTGCAATTGGACAAAACCCTCAAAAGAAAATAAGCAATGTTGTGTGTTGGAAGGAAACGGTACCTAGACGATAGGGAGGTGGATATTTGAAAGGGAGAATTTTACTCTTGGATGATGACCCCGAATTATGTTCAACCCTGTGTGTTCGATTGGTGATGGAAGGCTATGATGTTCGGACCGCTTCCGATGGCCGATTGGGATTGAAGCTCTATCATGAGAGTCCCGTTGATCTGGTTATTACGGATGTACTCATGCCTGAAATGGACGGTCTAGAAGTGATACGCGTCCTTGCTGGAACACCATCTCCTCCCTTAATTATTGCCATGTCGGGAGGTGGGGACCGTGATTTGGGATTTTTGGTAGAGGCGGCTGAGTTTGGTGCCACCCGTACACTCCCCAAACCCTTTCTCCTGGAAGATCTGGTGAGTCTTGTGAAAGAACTGCTGAGTACCCTGCCCCATTCATCGGCATGAAATTTTTGTTCAATTCCGATTAGCGATGTTTCCAAAGATCCAAAGAATCTGAAACATGGTACCCCACGGACAGTGGTGGGAAAATCCGAAAGACGAATGTTCCTCTACCTGAGGTGAAGGAGATGTGTAGTTGGATTGCTGAAATGTGGGTGGCAAGTTAACAGTCCTGGACCGTGATTTTACCGTTACTGCTCTGTGGAATCCTGCAGATAGAAGAGCTTTCCACATGACTGCCGGCCCTTCTCCTGGTACTGTTGATAGAATGAAGTATGACCAAACCCCTGTAAACTTTTAATTCCAGGATGCCGAATAGGAGGGTTGACGGTCACAGCAGATGACGGGAAAGGTATGTGGAAAGGAATGACTTCAGTCATCATATAACATGAGGACCTCCTAAGGTGGAGTCAGAGACGAGAGCCCAGGTGATCGGTAGAATTATGGCGACCAGAGTCGTCACCATTGAAATGGATGATTCACTTGAGGTGGTTCGAGATATTTTCAAGAAAGTCCGATTTCATCATCTACTGGTCGTTGATAACCAACAGCTAGTGGGAATCATTTCCGACCGGGATATGTTGAAAGCCGTCAGCCCGTTTGTCGGCACGATGTCGGAAACCACTCGGGATCGAGCGACTCTCAATAAACGTGCTCATCAAATTATGTCGCATCATCCGGTGACGGTTTGTTCATCCTGTTCTTTGCAGGAAGCGGCTCAACTGATGTTAGGTCGAGGGGTCTCTTGCCTCCCGGTCACCACCAAGAATGGAGAGGTTCTGGGGATAGTGACTTGGAAGGATGTGTTGAGGGCCGTTCTGAATTTCGATGGATTTACGGATGTTTCATAAGTATTTTCATGCCGGTTACAGTTTCGGGGCATGCCGCTTGTTTCTGCCTTGCCGGGTTTTTTAGACATTCCACCTTCGGTATACTGCCCCTAGAATTTTCCGCATCATTTTGAATGTTATTGACAAGGCAGGCAAGCCTGGGAATTACAGGTATGCCACGTCATGCTGAAAGGAAGGACAGGAATGGTCGATAAAAGCTTTATTCTTGAACTTGGCAAACTGTTGATCGGTGCCGCATGGGCTGACGGGACACTGTCACCCACCGAAGTGAACGGGTTAAAAGAACTGTTGTTTCAATTGCCGGATATTTCCGGAGAGGAATGGATGGAATTGGAACTGTATATGGTTTCTCCAGTGAGCGAGGAAGAACGACAACGTCTCCTGAATCGTGTCCTAGGACGTATGGGATCGGCAGAGGATAAAGCCCTGGCTTTGGCGACACTTGGGAAGCTCGTGTCCTCTGATCCATCAGGAGGGGATCAACAAACAGAAGTGGTCCAACAGCTTAGGGCTGATCTTGAGAAGGGCAGTAGTGGGTTTTTAGAACATCTTCGACGACCATTTCGTCAAATCCTGAATCTGCGGGGGCAGCACTATACCGAAGAGCATGATCGTGAAAGTCGATTGGAAGATTTCATTAAGAACACCATATATTTCCAGGTCACGATGGAATTACGAGACCGGGGCATTACCTTTGATCTTCCTGATGCTGAGATTCGCAAGCTGTGTCTTGCGGCGGGATTGATGGCACGAGTGGCCGGGGTTGATCATGTGGTGGATTCAGTAGAAACCACGGTCATGGGTGCCGTACTCAAACGTCACTGGGCATTAACAGACGAACAGGCCCAACTGGTGGCGGAAATCAGTCATCACCGGATTTTTCGAGGGCTGGATAGTGTCCGATTGGTGAAACGTTTTAAGGAGTTAACGACGAGAATTGAACGGAAAGAGTTTCTCCATTGTTTATTTGAAGTGGCCAATGCGGCCGAACAGACCTCGTTTGAGGAAATTGAGGAAATTCGAATTATTGCCAAGGGCATGGACCTCAGTCACCAGGATTTTCTTGATGCCAAGTTGGCTATTCCGCGAGAAGATCGCAAGGGACTCTAGGTCTTTGGGGGTGTTCTTAGGTCGGGCAACCGAGGCTGATTTACTTGTGGCGTTCCAAAAGGCGAAGTCCTAGCTCCGGCTAAAGCGCCCAAACCCATATTCCCTACGTTGTCATTCCCGACGGTTTTCATCGGGAATCCCTCTTGTGTTTTCACAACCATAATGTCCATTCGATTATTGGTGATGCCGGGTTTCGTCCCGGCAGCCGAGCCACTTTTGTTTCGGCAAAAGTGGCCAAAACCAGTGACGCCCCGTCCGGCCATATTGGAGGGTCGGACGCAGGATTGAAGAGCGGACCAACTCGCTACGCTCAAACAAGGCCCGCCAGTTGATTAGAGCGTCCGACCCGAGGGCCGGAACGGCAGGCGTCGGATATTGGGGAGAATGGATGCAGTTGAAGGGGTTCGGAACATTTAAGCTACGCGCGTCTTGACTCCAATGTCAGCTGTACGACTTGGTCTTGCCACAGACCAACTTTCTTTTGCCCCTCGCCCATTTGGGGGAGAGGGAAGGGTGAGGGGGGAGACGGACAATGTTGAATGGGCGTGGCGGGGAGCCGTAAGTGATTCCTCTCAACGGCTGACCGAAATAAAAAATGTTAATAGATCAATCCAACACTTGTCTCCAAGTGTTTCTGTCAGGAATTAGGCTATTTCTATATACAAATTTTGGATAGTTTAGCTCTTGGTATATTGGGAAGGGATTAGGTCAGGTTGATTGATTTTCAGAGTTGGAAGAAAAAGTTGAATTTATTTCCGTGATTTCCCAATCCAGGTACCTATTCCCTGTCCATGCTTGTAGTTTGCCATATGGAACCAATAGCCCAGCCAGTTCGTTCAAGTGATCCCTCTGAAAATGCGTTAGGGAATTCCACCAAGTTTCTGAAAAAAAAGTATTTTCAACATAGGCAAAAATAAATTCAAGAAGAATACTTGGAATGTTCTGTTTGTCGATAGCGAGAAGTGCTCTAAAGAAATCCTTACATTTGGAAAAGCGCCTTGGCCAGGTTGCAATAAATACTCCTCCTTGTTCCGTAGATACAATACTAATTGAAAATGTTTGGGCTGGAACAGGGGCCGACAAAAGGTCCTGTAATAATTTGCCATTAACATCAAATTCCACATGGATCACTCCTGTGCTTGTGAATGCCAGGGTTCCCTTAAAGTCAATGACAACCTGATGGATCGAATTGTAAGAGTTTTCCATAATGGCCTTGTCATATTCCTGCTTGATTGGCGTCAAGTCTTCAAGGCCTTTACTTAAGCCTTCATTACTTGTTGCTATAAGATCCTGTATAAAGAATTGCTCATAAAGAATTCTTCCCTTATCCAAAGAACTTTTCAGAAAGGGCACTGAATCCTTTACTGTGATTTTTTGGTAGAGTGCATGGCAAAGAGCTCTATACCCGACAAGAAAGCACTGCTTATCTGTACCAATAAATCCCTCATCTTCAAGATTTGAGAAAAGGGAGTTGTCGTGATGGCTACAAAAACCTCGAAAGGTTGAGGCTTTTTTCCAACCAACACGATGTAATTTTAATTTATTGTGTTGATCTTTCTCTGGCGGATAAAAACTGAGAACGTGATTATCGGATGAGGTAATCCTCTCTATTGCTCCACGTCTTTGAATAGTATGAGCTTGAATAATCTTAGTACATTGTTCTTTTGATGCTTCCGGGTGGAGGCAAACTTTTTTGGTATAAATTTTCCTCAGGACGTCATTGATTTTCCCAGGCGGAAGGGGGAAATCTTGAATTCTATCGATGTGGCATTCCTGGAAAGTTTTTCCTGAACCACACCAGCAGGGAGCATTGTCCATTTTCTTTAGATTCCTCTATGTCAAATCGCAGATAGCATTCTCTATGGTTGAATTGGAGGTAAAATAATGAGGGTATATCATAACTTATGCCTTGAGTCCCGATAGGCCGTTTACTGCGGTTTTAGTTCTCACGTGCTCTTCAAGCGAAGCCCTTTCTTTGCTCTTGCTCATCAGGCCGACGCATCCGGGTCATACATCCTTAGTTTACTCCCTCTTCCAAAAGTTTGACGCCTTCAGTCAGGCCTTAGGGGCGGACGCTCTTGCTCATCTTGCGGGCCTTGTTTGAGCGCAGCGAGTTGGTCCGCTCTCCCTCTGGCGTCCGTCCCATCTGATTTGGCCTGACTGGGCGTCAATGGTTTTGGGTCCTTTTGCCAAAACAAAAAAGTGAATCGGCTGCCGGGCCGAAACCCATAGGTGTTAAGCTAAGCCTTGCCCTTGCCCTCTGTAGAGTTTCGGATCGAAGCCCACTTCGAGCATGTCCAGCGTGCTCATCCGTGAGCGCTGTCGATGTTTTCGACAGTGCCTGAGCAGCGACTCAAGCTCTTGGGACAGATAGCCCATGGCGTGGGCCTCCGACCACATGACGAATTGCGCGAGGAGAAACGCGCGTTCCTGGAGCCGCTTGTAGAGCTTCGCCAGGCTGATCTCTTGGCGTGAGGTATTCCACCGGGCGGTGTTGGCGACCGCATGCAGCCGCTGCACCCACACCGCGGCAATCAATTTGCCGTAAAGCTCGCATCGCAAGCGATGAACATTGCCGGTGGCCGACTGATGCACACGCAGAATGGATTTAAATTGTTTGAACAGCAACTCGATCTGCCACCGGAGCGTATACAAGGCCCGGACCATGTCCAAGGGCACCCAGGGCTCCGGCACATTGGTGATCAAGAGCGTCCAGTCGCACATGGCCACATGCCGTGGACTGCCGGTCCGGCCTTGTCGGCGGGCGTGGGCCTTGAACCGCCGGCGTCGGGCCTGGGCCACCTGGGCGGTCACGCGCAGGCAGACCAGCCGACAGGCGCGCGTTTGATTCTTGCCCTGCCCCAGGCACACCAGGCGTTCCTCCGTCGTCCCCGGGGCGGCCCGTAAGACCTGGCCGAGGTCAAGCGGCTCGCCCGTCTGGCCATCGTGCACCGTGGTGTCGAGGAACAAGCGCGTCAGAAAGAAGGCGCCTTTCCTCATCATGGCGTTGACGGTCGCCAGCTTGAAGTAGCCCTGATCGAAGAGCACCAGGTCGGTCGTGTTGACCAGAGCGGGCAGGTGGTCGGTGTAGCGATTATCCGGCACGGTACCGGCGGTGTCCGCCAGAAAGGTCAGTTCGCCCTGCTTATAGTCATACGCCGTTTGAAGCTTGCAATTGGCGGTGGAGGCGTTGCCCCCCGAGCCGGGGAAGATCGCGCCCAGTTGCTCGCTGACATCCCAACTCGAGCTATCCACGAGCAGGACGCGAGCAAACGGCTGGAGCAGGTTCGTGCGGATCGGCACCGGCTGCAGTTTGTGTCGAAGCACGGTGTGCAGACAGTGGCGGAGAAAGACGGCCGCTGAGGCCGTAAAGCGTTGATGTAAGGCTTCGCGACTGATGCGCGAGGAGAGCGCCGCGACCATCCCCTCCAAGGACGGATGCATCATCCCCAGTTGGCCCAGCGTCAGCAGGACGAGAAAGTCATAGGGCGTGAGCCGCCCGTGGCGTTGCTGAAATCCCGTGTGTTTGGCCAGTCGAGTGATCTCGTTTTTTTTAACCCCGCAAACAACTTCGGCAGCCCCCTCATGCTGACGCCCCCCTGAAGCCCTGGCTGCGAGCCAGGCCGAGACACGCCTGGACCCAGGCCGTGGTTAACACCTTAAAGCGCTGATAGCGCTTGAGTCGCCGCCGTACCTCGCCCAGGTCCTCCTTCTGGACGAAGAGCGTGGAGCTCTTGCCCGCCACAGTAAAACTGAGCTGATAGTAGGGCCCATGCTTCTTGGGATTGGAGGGAGCTTTGCACCGGCAGCCCGGTGTCCCGCACACATTCCACTGCTCACTCAGGCTCCCCGGCAAAACCGGGCCCAAGGTGGCCAGCTGCCGTTGAATCCGTTGCAGGGTCTGCTCTTCTCGCGTCATCGGTGCCTCCTCTTAGTTTCTCATTAAACCCGATAGCTCTATAATGCTATCGGTAATATAGCACAAAAAAAGCGCAAGGCAAGCGGAGGAACAAGGAACATCTTTGGCTTAGCTTAACAGCTATGGGCCGAAACCCGGCATGCGTCAACCGGGAAAAATGGAGCAAAATTTACCATTATCTATAGAGGTGAGCATTGCTCTTTGGTAGTTGCAGAATTGAAAAAAAGGCTTGGGGGGAAGAGAAGAAATTATGGTTTAGTGCCAGATTCCCAGCGATCAACAACTGCGGCCCCGACGGCATCTCCCCAGACATTCACGGCGGTTCGGCAGCGATCCAGAAACCAGTCCACCACCAAAATCAGTGAAATCCCTTCAATGGGCAGATCCACGGCTTTCAGGACGATGACCATGGTGACCAGACCCGCTTCCGGGATTCCAGCTGCGCCAATGGCGGAGAGTGTCGCGGTGATCAGGACGATAAGCGTTTCACCCAATCCCAACTCGATGCCATAGGTCTGTGCGATAAACATGGCTGCGACCGCTTCATAGAGGGCGGTCCCATTCATGTTGATCGTGGCGCCCAGTGGGACCACAAAACTTACCACACGTCGGGACACCCCGGCTTCTTCGATCAGACTTTCCATCGTCAAAGGGAGAGTGGCCGAACTCGAACTGGTCGAGAAGGCGGTCATGAGCGGCGTGGTCATCGCTTTCGCATAGGAAGGAACCGATTGCTTTCCCAATATTCGTAATGCCAAGGGAAGGATTAAGAACCCATGAATGCCGAGGGCGATAAGTACCGTAGCGACATAGGTGCCCAGGCTGGAGAGCTGGGGCCAAAAACCTGAAAATCCACCTGCCTCTCCCAATCGCCCCGCAATCAAGGCTCCGATTCCCACCGGTGCCACCCACATCAGTAGATGGACGATGGCCATCATGGCATCGTTTATTCCTTCGAATAAGCGAATGACCAGGATGCCTTTTTCTCCGATGGTGGTAAGGACGCCACCAAAAATTAATGCGAAGACAATCAACGGTAAAATTTGCGTTTCCGCCATAGCGGCAAACAGGTTTTTTGGCACTAAGCTGGTCAGAATAGTTTTGAACAGCTCGACCAGGGAGGTCGGTTGGTCGTTCATCTGTAAGGAAACTTCCGATGGCGGAGCCGGGGCGGTTCCGTTGGGTAGTTGCTCGAGTGGCACCCCGGGATGAAGAACAATCACCAGGATCAATCCGACCAAGACGGCCAGGCCCGTGGTGGTCATGAAGAACAGCACGGTTCGAATCCCGAGAGGTCCCAATTGTCGAACATCACCCAAACTGGCGATTCCCACAATCATGGAACTCACTACCAATGGCACGACAAGAGCAAATAACGCCTGAAGAAATAGATCACCCAGGAATTGGATGCCCAGTCCAAAGGAAGGAACAAATCCTCCCAAAAGGATACCAGTGAGAATCCCAAGCAGCATCCCGATCAGCAGATTGTGGGGGCCGCCTGTGGTCTTCAAAATGACTAGGCCTGGGTAGTGATTAAGGAGAGAGAATGAATGGAGTTCTCGTATGGCAAACCAGTGAATTAGGAAGGATAGGATTCCATGGGTGGACAGGTACAGACCAAATTTCTATCTCCATAGACGTTATCGATTCTGGATACGGATGGCCAAAATTTATGCTGCCGTAACCAGGGGGCTGGAAATGCCGCGGTTTCACGGGTATAGGGGTGCGGCCAGTCGGATTGAGCGATGGTTTCAATAGTATGAGGCGCATGCTTTAAAGGATTATTGTCCCGAGGAAGGCGACCTGCTTCAATTTCGGCAATTTCCTGGCGGATCAGGATGAGCGCATCGCAATACCGGTCTAACTCCGCCTTGGATTCACTTTCAGTCGGCTCGATCATCAGGGTTCCGGGGACCGGCCACGAAATCGTGGGAGCATGGAATCCAAAGTCCATGAGCCGTTTGGCCACATCTTCGACTTCTACCTCTGCGGATTTTTTGAAAGGTCGCAGGTCTAAGATAAATTCGTGAGCCGCCATGCCGTTTTTCCCGGTAAAAAGCACAGGATAATATTTAATCAATCGGCTGGCCATATAGTTGGCATTTAAGATGGCCACTTGCGTGGCTTTTGTCAGTCCCTCACTGCCCATGAGTTTGATGAAGACCCACGAGATAGGAAGAATATTCGGGCTGCCATATGGAGCAGCGGCGATGGGCCCGATGCCTTTTGATCCTCCCACTTGCCCCAAGGGATGACCTGGTAGAAAGGGGGCCAAGTGAGGTGCCACGGCAATGGGGCCCATCCCTGGACCTCCTCCACCGTGTGGAATGCAAAAAGTTTTATGCAGATTGAGATGGCACACATCGGCGCCAATCGCCCCCGGGCGGACCAGGCCGACCATGGCGTTCATATTAGCGCCATCCAAATACACCTGACCTTCATGAGCATGGACAATTTCACAGATCTTGCGAATGCTTTCTTCAAACACGCCATGGGTCGATGGGTATGTCACCATTAAGCAGGCCAAGGTGTCATGGTATTGGGCAGACTTTGCTTCCAAATCATGAAGGTCGATGTTTCCATGGTTATCACAGGCGACAGGAACGACCTTCAATCCGGCGATAACGGCACTCGCAGGGTTGGTCCCGTGAGCCGATACCGGAATGAGACAAATATTCCGTTGTTCTTGCCCCCGCTCCTCTTGATAGGCCCGAATGACCATCAATCCGGCATATTCCCCTTGAGAACCGGCGTTGGGTTGAAGTGAAACAGCCTCAAACCCGGTGATCTCGGCGAGCCATGTTTCCAATTGCTGAAACAGCGACTGATACCCTTGCGCCTGATCGCTGGGGGCAAAAGGGTGTAGCCGACTGAATTCCGGCCATGTCACAGGAACCATCTCCGCCGTCGCATTGAGTTTCATCGTGCATGATCCCAATGGAATCATGGAATGGACGAGTGAGAGGTCTTTGGATTGTAGTCGATACATATATCTGAGCAATTCGTGCTCGGAATGATAATCATGAAAAACAGGATGGGTGAGAAAGGGAGACTGTCGCTTAAAGGTCGTTGGGATGGATGAACCGAGCTGATCCGCCAGATCGGATAAGGAGAAGGGAAGTGACTCCTTGTCGGTAAAGAGGGTCAGTAGCTGACTCACATCTGTGATGGTGGTCGCTTCATCCAACGCGATGCCAAAGGACCCGTCGGCATATTGCCGAAGATTGATGAATTTCTGCTGACCATTTTTGATTATTTTTGCCTGGCTCAGGTGAGGACACCGAACCCGTAGGGTATCAAAGAAATCATTGGAGTGGAGTTGACATCCCAAGCGACGAAGACCTTCGGCTGTGAGCGTAGTGAGGTGATGAACTTTGTTAGCAATGCTCTTTAATCCTTCCGGGCCATGGTAGACCGCATACATGCCGGCAATATTGGCCAGCAGCACCTGAGCGGTACAAATATTACTCGTCGCTCGATCGCGCCGGATATGTTGTTCTCGGGTTTGGAGGGCCAGGCGATACGCCTTTTGACCGTGGGCGTCCTTGGAGACTCCCACCATCCGGCCTGGGATGTGTCGTTTAAAGGCCTCTTTTGTTGCCAGAAATGCCGCGTGGGGACCGCCATAGCCAAGCGGAACTCCAAATCGTTGCGACGACCCCACCGCAATATCCGCTCCCCATTCACCCGGGGGCACCAAGAGGGTCAGGGCAAGGAGATCGGTACTGACCACGACGAGTGCACCGGATTCATGTGCCTGGTTGACCAAGGCTTCATAAGAGCGGAGCGTACCGTCAGTGGATGGATAGGAGAGGAGAATTCCGAAGGTCTCATCGTTTGAAAAATTTAATGTGTCTGGATTTCCCACGGTAATTGAGATATTCAATGGCCGGGCTCGAGTCTGCAAGACGCTAATGATTTGCGGATGACAATCATCCGCGACGAAAAAAGTCTGTCCATGCAGGGTGCTGAGCGCACGACACATACTCATGGCTTCCGCCGCCGCCGTGGCTTCGTCTAAGAGGGAAGCATTCGCCAGAGGAAGTGCGGTTAGATCGGCGACCATTGTTTGGAAATTGAGCAACGCCTCCAATCGTCCCTGGGCAATTTCCGCTTGATAGGGCGTGTATTGGGTATACCATGCGGGGTTTTCCAGAATGTTCCGTCCAATCACCGGAGGGGTCAGACAATCGTAATAGCCCATGCCGAGAAAAGATCGATAGATCTGATTCCGTGCGCTCAGGTGGCGGAGTTCTGAAAGTACCTCTTCCTCAGATTGTGCCCTTGGCAAATTCAAGGACTGGGTTAGGCGAATGTCCTGCGGAACCGTGGCTTGCACAAGGGCATCGAGGGAAGACAGCCCCAGTGCTCCTAACATTTCCTGGATTTGGCTCTCACTGGATCCGATATGGCGGTGGGCGAACGTGGTCATGCCTGACTATACCTCTTTGATGTTGAAGGATAACCCTCAAGCAGTTGGGAAGGTTGTTGCGTTAACCCTGTTGAGAAAATAACGGGTTTTTGTCCGGAATCAATGGTGAAATACTTCGAGCGGTACTCGGAAGAAAACATAGCTGACAAATGCGTCTTTCATGAATAGAGAAAGGAGATGAGGCAGTATCTTCGAAGATTATCATGTTTATGATGATTCCGCAAAATTTACATGCCGACTAATACTGTCAATGTGGTTAATTACCAGATGTTAAAAAATGAACGCGGTCAGGTTGAGTTGTGCTCAGAGGGAGGACGGTAAACATTCCATGCTTGTCGGGAAGATTTTTACAGAAATGAGCCTTATCGCTTATGTTGCGGATTTGGACGTATATACGGTAGAGAAATCGGGGGGAGTCAGAACATTTATATCTTGAAGAGAGGAATATCATGATTGTTCTCTCAAATATTCACAAACTCTATGATGGGACATCCGCAACAACTGAGTCTATTCACGAACGGGTAGATGTGTGGATTGATGAGGGAACCATCAAGACGGTTTCTCCACATAACCCTACTCGTCCGCAAGGATCTAATGTTCAGCGGATCGACTGCGCGTCCTTTACCGTCACCCCTGGACTTATCGACTGTCATGGGCATGTGACCCTTTGGGGAGTGGGAAATGCTGAACTGGACCGAATGAATTCCCCGGAGGCTCCGTTTTGGGCTGAACGTATCTTATATCGCACATTAGTTCAGGGAGGCGTGACGACTTTGCGGGATGTGGGTGGAGCCACCTCTGTCCTGAAGCGGCTTGTGGATCAGGGGGTGATGTTGGGTCCACGTCTCAAGTTGGCTATTTGTATGCTCTCCACCACCGGAGGGCATGCGGATTTTCGAGGGCCGGATCGTTGCTGTGGGGCGCTTTCCCGTCTGTGGCCCGCTGGTCCCGGTCGTCCGTCCAGTATCGTCGATGGACCGTGGGAATGTCGAAAGCGGGTCAGGGAGATTGCCGCCTGCGGGGGTGATCTTGTGAAAATTTGTGCCAGTCCGGGTGTGGTCTCTCCTTCCGACCATTTAGAACATCGAGATTTTACTCTTGAGGAAGTGGAAGCGATTTGTGATGAAGCGGCTGGGCGTGGGATGTATGTGGCGGCCCATGCCCATAGTTATAATGGCATCAAGTTGGCTATTCAAGCTGGAGTGAACGATATCCAACATATTTCATTTATGAATGAGGATCTTGCCGAACTCGCGTATGCGAAAGGGTGTGTGGTGACTCCGACTGCCTGGGTGGGACAGAGATTGGTTCAGTCAGAGGGATTTAATGACTTCATCCGCAGCAAAGTTCGACAGGTGGCCGAGAGCCATGCCCAGGCAGTCAAATCTGCGCAAGCCAGCGGGCTCAAACTGTTGGCTGGCACTGATCCGGTATTGCCCGATATGCATGGCCGGAATTACATGGAATTGGTGGCATTGATTGCAGAGGGCATACCGCCTCTGGCGGCATGGTTTGGAGCAACGGGGTTGGCGGCAGATCAACTTGGACAAACTGATACGGGAAGACTCGTAGAGGGGAAACGCGCTGACATTCTGGTGTGCCGGGAGGATGTGGTTGAGGACCCGTCACGCTTTGAAAATGGAGCCCTCCTGGAGGTGTTGAAAGATGGATGGGCCTATCGGAATGGACTTCCGGGTATGAGGCAACGTACATTTTCGGGCTGCGTGGACTTGGCCCTCGGATCAAGCGCTACTCCAGCACAGAATTGAAGTACAATGATTATTAGGACAATGGTTGTGTATCTGTTTTGGGTGTAGGGGCAATATCATCGCCTGTTTCAGCGACTTCTTCCATATCCACGATGAGATCGCCCTTCGGGGAATAAAACCCCTGTCCGTCGATTTGCACAATGCCATTGCAGTTTTCCTGAAAAAATTCCAGAATCCAGCCGTTAAAATCATAGCCCTCATCAGTCATATCTTTTTTCACCATTTGGGTGGTGGCGATGAAGCGAGCTGTTGAAATACATTCTCGGGCAATTTCAGCTTCGACATCATCAAAGACAGTTATACGATTGAAAAAAGAGGTTTTTTCTCCTTCAAACACGTCCTGATAGGTGCCACGGTTGCGCACGCAAAATAATTGAATGGGTTTCCTCTCACGGCTATAACCGAGGGATATATGAACCCAATCCCAATCCTCAAGGGCGGCCGGATCCATTTTGGGAATCAGCGGAACCTGATTCTTGGATTTGAGAAAGTCTAAAAGCAACTTCAGGGGTGGGCTATCTTCCCGCGTGCAAAACACCCGTGAATACGTCAGTTCTTCCTTTTCGGGAGTTTCTGATTGTTTGGGGGAGGGGAGAACAGGTAACTCTTTTGCCATGATCAATGCCTCGTGAGTGTTGTGCCAATTGCACGTATGACTAAAATAGGTAAAATGTGTATTCTCGCTACTTTACCGTGGTAAAAGCCGAGGCAGCAAGGCAGAAGAATCATTTGAAAAATTATGGTAAAAGAATATTCCCCGCACTGGGCTTGTTTTTTGTTGACAGTTTTTGAGCCATTCGGTAGACTCTGGCGCCGTTGTGACAGAGGGGAAAGGTGTTCCTGCGTTAAACTCTTTCTCCAAAATGACAGACAAGGCAATCCTTCCTTGGAATTTTAGAATCAACAAATGGTGTCTCTTACTAAACAATTCAATTGAGGAGGAAATGTGTATGGGAAAGGCCATGACAAAGTCCCAGATTGCCGATCACCTGGCTAAAAAAGCGGATGTCACCAAGAAAATTGCGACGCAAATTCTTGATGATTTTGCGGCTTTGGCTTATAAAGAAGCCAAAAATGCGTTTGTAGTACCTGGTGTTGGCAAGCTCGTACTTGCGCACCGAAAAGCCAGAATGGGCAGAAATCCCCAAACTGGAGCCGCGATTAAAATCCCAGCCAAGCGGGTAGTGAAATTCCGAGTGGCCAAAGCGGCAAAAGATGCGATCTTGGGGGTTAAAAAGTAACTGTACACTTCCCAAGGAATTATCCTGTCGGCTTTTCCCTCTCTAAGCCGGTTGGTTTAAATGAATGTAGGGGAAGGCCACACCTTTCCCATTAGAATGTCCTTCAACAGCCGAGTCCAGACATCTGGACTCGGCTGTTGTTTTATGAGGCTGAATGGGCTCTATAAAGACTCAAAGGGGATGGGACACCTTTCAGGCTGAATGTCGCAACTGCCCTTCTCCCAAAAGCTTACATCTGGGATTTTCATGATCAAGATGGTATTCAGGCCATAGAATGTTGCTACTCCTCGATCCGGTGATACCTTCCAGCTCTTTGTCAGAGAAAAAGTGCATTCTTGCCAAGGTGTGGCTCCGGGTATAGGCTTACGGCAGGAGCAAGCAAAGTGAGTCGTTGTCGGATGGATGTTTTACCGAATTTTGTCTGAGAACTGAACAATTGTCACGGGATTTTCTTTAACATCATGGCCAGCGCTGCTTCGCATCTCGGCGAAATTTTTCTGCATCGTGGGAATCTTTCAAAAGCGCATGAGTGCTATGAACAGGCTACCGAGGAGGCAAGGCAATTGGGATCTCCCAAGGCCTTGTCAGATGCATTGGGTAATCTGGGAAATGTCAGCGCCTTGTTAGAACGCTATGAGCAAGCCGAGGCCTGTTATCGAGAAGTTCTGGAAATTCAACGAACCTTGCAAGAAGCGCATGCTATCGGGGAAACACTGGTGAATTTAGGAAGCCTTAAAGCCGACAGGGGAGAGCCGGAAACGGCGCACGCATTTTATTTGGAAGCTATTGACTATTTAACCCCTTTAGGCCATGACCGGGCGTTGGGTATTTTATATAGCAATCTGGCCCTGCAGGAATTGCATTTACATCAGTCCGAACCTGCCATTCAAGCCTTTCACAGGGCTTTAGACTACCATCGCAAAGTGGGGAATGAAGACGGCTTGGCTACTACCTATGGGCAACTTGGGAAAACCTTTCTTCACCTGGGCCACCTTGAACGGGCCGAGGCCTGTCTCAATAATGCGACTGAACATTTCATCAAGCTAGGAAATACCACGGGAGAGGCAGGGGCCTTGCGTCTATTGGCTGACGTCTATCTGGAGCGAAAAGATACCATCTCAGCACTTCGCTGTCTGGAGCGTGTGGTGCAAATCGATCTGACCTATCGTCTTCCACAATATGAAGATGATCGTCAACGATTAGCCTGTTTGCGTGATTCCTAAGTGGACTTTCCTGAATAATAGTCTTCATGCTGGTGGAATTTGTTTTGCGGAAATTTCCAAGCTTTTCACGAGTCTGTAATGAGAGGTCATCACCCCATAAAGGAGTGAAAATTATTTGTTCTGGTTTTCCAATTGAACTTAGAATCCTGCCAGCACTATCCTGACTTTTTTCAACTCTGGACGCGGCTCCGGCGAAATCCTTGGCGTTAGGTTGGGCCGTAAAGTTCGGTCCAGAATTTCCAGGCCATGAGCCCGTGCCTCAAGGGCAGAACCAGCTTCTTTACGTAATCGTAGCACCGTATATTTTGCCGGATGTGTTCCCATTCCATTTGTGCATTAGGGCGTGTTCTGACACCGACCATAGAGCCTGAACAGGTCGGTGTGATAAATTGACCTCCTCCTGGGGGCCAGTATTTGGCCCCGTTCACACACAAAGGGCTCTCATTTGACTAGGAGCTAGGGCGTAAGAATGGAAAACAATCGAGAGTACATAACGTCGAAGCGAACATCCTCAGGGCAGGGCGTGAGTGTGAGCATCACCCCCGATACGGCTATGCATATGCTGTCGCAGCACGAAGTTGAGAAGCTCAGGGAAACCAGTGAGGGCGGCTTGCATGAACTGTTCAGAAGCAGTGCCCTGGCGGTTCTAACGAGTGGGAATGATACGGACGACACGAAAGCATTTTTTGCCCGCTATGCAGACTTCGACATTGCCTTGGAGCAAAGGGATCGCGGAGTGAAGCTTGAACTCATCAATGCCCCTGCCAGCGCGTTTGTGGATGGGGAAATTATTCAAGGAATTAAAGAGCATCTCTTTTCGGTGCTACGAGACATTATTTATGTCCATAACGAAATACACCACAATAAAAAATTCGATTTAACCACCTCCAATGGGATCACCAACGCGATTTTCCATATCCTACGAAATGCGGAAATCATTCATTCGGTGGAGGATCCACATTTGGTGGTGTGCTGGGGAGGCCATTCAATCAGCGAGGTCGAATATCGCTACACGAAAGAAGTCGGGCATCAACTCGGTTTACGTTCCATGGATATTTGCACGGGTTGTGGTCCAGGGGCTATGAAGGGACCGATGAAAGGAGCAACGATCGCTCACGCGAAACAACGTATTAAAAATGGTCGATATTTGGGCGTCACGGAGCCGGGTATCATTACGGCTGAAGCTCCGAATCCCATTGTAAATGAATTGGTGATTATGCCGGATATTGAAAAACGTCTTGAAGCGTTTGTTCGTGTTGGCCATGGGTTTGTCGTGTTTCCCGGCGGTGCGGGGACTTTGGAGGAAATTCTCTATCTCCTCGGTGTTCTACTACATCCTGACAATAATGAGGTGCCCTTCCCGCTTATTTTTACGGGCCCCCAAGGCAGTGCCAGCTATTTTGAAACCATTGATACCTTTATCAAGCAGACACTCGGACTTCATGCGGCGCAACGGTATCAAGTCATCATTGATGATCCTCAGCGTGGAGCCTATGAAATAACGACAGGCATACAACGTGTACGGGAATTTCGAAAACGGACACATGACGCCTTCTATTTCAACTGGCACCTGACCATCGACCATGAATTTCAAAAACCATTTGAGCCGACACATGAGTCGATGGCGAAATTGAATCTCCATGCCGACCAACCGATTCATATGTTGGCTGCGAATTTGCGTCGGGCATTTTCAGGAATTGTTGCCGGCCATGTGAAGCCACAAGTGCTCAATGCCATTGAAAAAAATGGGCCATTTAAAATTCACGGGGATTCAACGATTATGAAACTCATGGATGAACTCCTGCAATCCTTCATTAACCAACACCGGATGAAAATTGATCAACAGAATTTCAAGCCTTGTTATGAAATTATCGCCTAGTCCTCGGATGGCATCTTTTGTTTTCGAGAATAGCGCTCTCCCCCCATCTCTTTAATTGAAGTTGGGCTTTCCGCTTTCCCGCAAATACCAAATTGTAGAATTCTACCCAACATCATCTTCATGGTTTTTCGCAATTGTCAGCTTAATCTTGCCTTTTAATATTCCGGCGCTTGTAGACGTGATTTTTTGCAACAAGGCATCGAGCATGGTCCCCCGGTCTTAGTATTCCCTTTGACCTGTATAGACTCTTCCTTGGATTTCCCCTTGCCAATTAAAGAATCAAATTAAAGGTGCTCCCTCTACAAAAGCAAAAAGACGAAGTCAATGGATAAGATATTGACTCTTCATGCCATTACATACAATCTCAAATGTAGGTCTTCCTCGTTTATTCTCAATAGAGTGTAGGCATATGGTTCGTATACGTAGGGTCTTCCCTACGCTATGTCTGGAAAAAGCAGGATATGCGAAAAGGAAGTCCTAGGGCCGGATTCTGCGCTTATGCCTTATGTTATGCCCTGTAGGTTGGTACTTCTGTGCCTTGTGCGGACATTTTGGCCTGGCTTTTGCGTGACAAGTAAAATAGGGATGAAAAATACCGTCATGAAAAAGATTACGTTGGCCCGATTCTATCCATGTCGATCCTAAAGGAGATTCAAATTTTCTGGACTTATTGCTTGAGTTTGCACCGTGGCCGTTTCGGAAAAAAACATGTAGGTTTCCTTGGTCTCAGCTTGCTGAGGAATATTAATTTTAATTTAAAAAGGGAGAAATGGTATGAAATCCATAGCAATGAGGTTACAGAAATTGGGTGTGCTGCTAGTGGTCCCGAGTGTCCTTGGATTGGGATTTCTTTCTGTCGCGAATGCGCAAAATGTTAATTCCCAGTCACAGGGAGTTGAATCTCAACCTGCGCAGAAAGAATTGATTGAGCCGAATCTCCAACCTTTTGCTGGGGCTTACAAGGAAATCTCCCAGATTCATTCGACATACAAAGAGCGAATTATGCAAGCAGATGACCCAAGCAAAACGGAATCTCTCCAACAAGAGGCTAACGAAAAGATGAGCCAGGCTGTCACGGATCATGGCCTGACCATTTCGGACTACAATGCTATTTTTCAATCAATTCAAAATGACCCGGCCCTCAAGGAAGAATTCATGACGGTACTGAATCGAACACAGTAAATGAATTACTCATCCCCACCCTCACGCTTTATGGAAGGAATGGAATCTTTATTAAAAAACGGAAACCGTTTTTTCATGTGGTTAAATGATGGGAAGGGGAGACCACTTATATGGGAGGAACAGATGGCAGTAATGGAGCAAGTGGTTGGAAGAGCAGCAATTTTAATTTTACTACTACTTGTCATCGGTGGGTGTTCTAATGCAACCACTGACACCGCTTCCGAAGAGCCTAAGGCTAATCAGTCGGGATTTACTGCAAGCGTATCCGGCTCTGTTGATGGAGAAGTATCCGGGGCTGGTGTCGCTACGTACCTTCCCCCGAAAGAGCGAGATCCAGTAACCGGGAGTCGTCCCGGTTACTTTTTGGTGGCGAACCTTAATTCAGATGGGACGGAGGAAAGAGAATTTCTTTTTATCTTCCGAATCCCTGATAAGGCAGAGCCTGGCGATTATGACCTGGTGACGCCCAATCCTTTGAATGTGGGTGAAAACTTTGATGTGCAGGTCGAAATGGTGGAAAAAGGAGAATCCATTTCCTACCAAACCAATACCGTGGGAACCATCACTTTAGAAAATTTTGCTCCTGAACGTACTGATTTAGGAAATAGTAATATTACCGGAACATTTCAATTTGTCACCGAGAATAGTGAAGGGGACCAGATTTCAGCCACTGGCACATTTGATTTTCCCTTGGGAAGAAAAATGGTATCTCAGGGTTCAGGCTATTCCGTGAAGGAAGTGTTCAGGGGATGAAAGAAAACTTCATAATAGCCTGTTAAAATAGTGTGGAGACCTGAGGGCGATCCTGATCTCAAATCTATTTCTGGTGGACGTTCTCCAAAGCGAGAGGAGGATTGCGTTCGATCCACAGAATGTTAAGTTACTAAATTCTTCCGTGATCTCCCGCGTTCTTTGCCATTTGTTTAATAAAAATTTCTCGTTGTGATCGATCTCTCCTATCCGAGGTTCCTATCCGCTTCATCCCTAGATTTTTTTTGATCATTTTGGCACAGTTTCCCCAGCAATGCCTCATGCCTTCCTTGGAAAAGTAAATGGCATCTGAATCATTCTATGGTTCTGTTTTTAATCCCATGTAGGTTCAGTCCATAAGGAATTCAAATATATGCCAAAGATTATTCCTGATCCAACTGTAGAGGTGGTGTTACCTCCAAATTTCAATCATGAATATTTTGCCGAGGCCAGCCAGCATCCGTTCCGGTTTAAGGCTCGAAGGTTTCAACTGGTGAATGCCTGGTGGTTGGCCGAGGCGGCCTTGTTGGCATATGCCGAGAATGAATTTGCGATTCCTCAATACTCAAAGGTGGGCTTAAACGTGGAAGGCAATCAGCCCTTTAGCCGTGGTGGAAGTACCCAATGCTATGTGGCTCACAATCAGGATGTTGTGATAGTGGCCTTTCGCGGCACGCAGGTGCCGAAGCCGGTGGCAGGGAAACTTCCTGGTGAGATTTGGCGTCAGGTAGTAAAAGATCTGTGGACGGACGGGAAATTCCGTTTAGTCGTATCTGGTCAAGGTGGGTCTGTGCATGAAGGCTTTAAAATGGCGTTGGACGAAGTGTGGGAACCCCTCAAGTCATATTTAGATGGATTGAAAGAGGAAAAGCCGACTCGAACATTTTGGTTTACCGGCCATAGCCTTGGCGCGGCTCTGGCAACATTAGCTGCTGACCGCTATGGGAATGTGCAAGGGCTCTATACCTTTGGATCTCCGCTGGTAGGGGATGAGGGTTTTGCCAGAGATTTCTATGTGGGTGGATATCGGTTTGTGAACAATAACGATGTGGTTGCTCGGATACCACTCTGGGGTCCAAGTGCGATGAACCTGATGAAGTGGGGTCGCTATGAACATGTCGGTCTCCTCAAATACATCGATGAAGCTGGCATGCTTTTCGATAACCCCTCCATGTTGGAAAGGCTACAACATGGTGTGGGAGGGCAGGTTCAACTCCTTCGCCAGTTGATGAACCAATGGGCCAATGGAGACTTTGGGGCCATACCCATTGATTGTTTCAATGATCACGCTCCCCTGTATTATGCCCTTCGTATTTGGAATTGTTATGAGCAGGAACTCCAAGGTGTCTAGGAGTAGATTTCCCCCAGGTTTCCAATGTGAATGCGGTATCTGTGACTTCATTCCATCATGGGAAGCCACCCTTATCCCCCTCTCTTCGCAACGACAAATCAGTATCTAAGCCAGGTAGCTGAGGCCAAATCCGTCCATCGGGCCGGGAACAGCCTGACCGTTCCGGAAATCCTGGGAAAAATAGCATGGAAGCCGATGGGAAATTCCGGTTTGGACACGGTATTTCTGACGTGTTTCCCCACTGCACTTTTGTGCCAGGAAGGGTTGGCTTTCTCGTAGAATGCTGAAAATGCTGAAGAAAAAGACCTTCTTGCCTCAATTGCTCAGAGCCAGGTCCATATTTCAGTCAAAATTTTCCGTTCCCTTCTACTGGAATTGGCTATCTTCTTCCCTTCTCTTGTGCTAGTTTGAATGAACTTAACGCCTAGGGCTTGGCGATGAGCAATCAAATTACCAAAGCCCGTAACCGGTGTTGTTTTGCCCGAGAGATAACTCGAAAGTGTCTGTCCACTGTCGCATGAATGCAGCGTCCGCGGCCTACTCCTTCTCCAGGTTTTACCCTTTCTCGAGCCTAAGACAATATCATTTTTCAAAAGGAGGACCCCCATGGGTTCAAAATTGTATGTAGGTGGTTTGCCGTATTCCGCGACTCAAGCAGAATTAACCGACTTGTTTTCGGCACACGGCACCGTCGAGTCAGCCAATGTCATCAGCGACAAGTTCACCGGCCAATCGCGCGGGTTCGGATTTGTCGAAATGTCTTCGGGAGAGGAAGCGCAAGCCGCGATTTCAGCCCTGAACTCTACCGAGTTTGGTGGCCGCACTTTGACGGTCAACGAAGCTAAACCCCAAGCTCCACGCACGGGTGGTGGAGGGTATGGTGGCGGCGGTGGAGATTTTGGCGGAGATAAACGTCGTAGCCGGTTCTAACCAGAACACCAATACGTTTCAGAAAAGGGAGAGGTCAATGAGACCTCTCCCTTTTTTTGTAAAAATTCAGCAGTTGCAAGGTATGGTCAATATAAGTCAAATGGGCATTAATTGGACCTGTGGAGAATGCAGCGTCCAGAGCGGATATATAGCCTAACATCTTGCCATTTGTTATACACGACAGGGCTTGGCGGAGCACGCAGTCGTGTTATTGTTTTCCGACTCAGGGCACATCGGATTGATTCTCAACGCGTTAAAGGACGGACCGAGTGCATGGATCTGAACTGAATGAAGAGTTGATACATACCAGTTAGAGCCAGGGTAGTCATAATCCCGCCAATGACCTTGCAAAAACGGCTGCGCCTGCGAACAATGTCACATCGCCACAGTCTGTCAAATTAGGGTCATGACTTCCTTCCCACCAAAAATTCCACCGGTGTCTGTCCTCCCGTACGCCTTTGCGATCTTTCTGAGTGCCTTTCTGCTGTTTCAAGTAGAGCCCATCATCGCCCGCTATATTCTTCCCTGGTTTGGTGGCACCCCGGCGGTCTGGACCACGTGCATGCTCTTCTTCCAGGTCTTTCTTCTGGGTGGGTATGGCTATGCCCATCTTCTCGCAAGCCACCTCTCCCCTCGGCATCAGGCGCTGGTTCACCTCGGTCTGGTGGTATGTTCCCTGGTCTTTCTCCCTATCACCCCAGATGATGTATGGAAGCCGGATGTGACACAGGACCCCATGCTGGCGATTATTCTTCTCCTCATGGTGACGATTGGGGTGCCGTTTCTCCTCATCTCGGCTTCTGGCCCTCTCCTGCAACATTGGTTCAACCGAGTCCATCCCACTGTGGCACCCTATCGGCTTTTCGCCTTATCCAATCTGGGCTCTCTCTTGGGATTGGTCTCCTATCCGTTTTTTATCGAGCCGCAACTGGGGTTGCGAATGCAGACCCTCTTCTGGTCGGCCGGGTACGGACTGTACGCGGTCATGTGTACCTGGGGGGCCTTACCGCTGTTTCGATTCCCCCTGAGAAGCGAATCCTCCGAAAATCCTGAGTATCGAAAAGACAAAAAGGCGCGTCTGCCGGAGAGTTTCCTGATCCTCTCCCTAGCAGCTTGCGGATCAGTGGTCCTCCTAGCAACCACGAATCAGATTTGTCGGGATATTGCGGTCATCCCGTTTCTTTGGGTTCTCCCGCTGGGTCTCTACCTTATCTCCTTCATTCTGTGTTTTGATCACCCGCGATGGTACGACCGACGGATCTGGGTGCCCGTGTTGCTGGTATTGCTCTCCGCAGTCGTCTACCTGCTGCACCAGGAATATGCGGAGACGGAGGTCATTGTCTATATCCAAATTTTCATCTATTCGGCCGTCCTCTTTGCCTGCTGCATGGTGTGCCATGGCGAACTGGTTCGCTTGAGGCCTCCCGCCAGATTTCTCACATCCTTTTATCTCATGGTCGCGTTGGGAGGAGCCTTGGGGGGGGTGTTTGTCAACCTGGTCGCACCTGTTCTCTTTAAAGGATACTGGGAATTTCATTTTGGGCTGGTGGCCACGATGATGCTCCTGGCAATCTGCCTGTTTCGGACGAGGGATCCGCTCAGATCACCACGCATTCTCTGGTCAGAAAGGGTTTTTTTGGTTGGGGGAATTGCCACGCTTGCAGGTTTTCTGGCCATGCATATTCAGGAGGAGCAAGCGAGCACCATCCTGACAACGCGTAATTTTTATGGTGTTCTGCGAGTGAAGGAGACGGACAGAGGGACGGAGTCCGCCAGCCGTTTCCTCTATCATGGTCGCATCAACCATGGCAGGCAATTCCTAACTCCCCGTCGGCACTTGTACCCGACTGCCTATTACGGGCCGTTCAGTGGAATCAGCTTGGCCATCAACCGTCATCCCCGACAACTGGGGTTGAACACACTCGAGGACAGGAAAGGGCAAGGGGGGTTGCGCGTCGGGAATATCGGGTTGGGGGTTGGCACCACCGCAGTGTATTCCCGGCCTGGTGATATCTATCGATTTTATGAAATCAATCCTGACGTGGATCGAATGGCCAGGGAGTACTTCACGTATCTCAAAAACGCCCAGGGAGCCCAGCAGGTTGTCCTTGGAGATGGACGAATTTCTCTCGAGCGAGAATTGGGGAACAAGCATCGACAGCAGTTCGACATCTTAGCGGTAGATGCCTTCAGTGGCGACGGCATTCCTGTGCATCTCCTCACGAGAGAGGCGTTTGCTCTGTACTGGGAGCATCTACGACCTGACGGGATCCTCGCCCTCCATATCACAAACCTTCACTTTGACTTCAGCCCCGTAGTCCGGGCCCTGGCCCGAGAGTCAGGTAAGCAGGCCCTGTGGATCAAGGACATGGCTGATCATGGGAAAGGGAATAGCTATAGTGATTGGGTTCTGGTCACGAACAACCAGGCATTTTTGGATGACTTCTTCGTCAACATCCGGATCGTACCCTGGCGATCTCTCGAAGAAATTATCTGGACAGACGACTACAGCAATCTCTTTCAAGTGGTGGCCCCATGACCTGTCCTCTGGTGTGATTGCCTGCGTGGTTCGTGAAGGCGGGTGTCTGACCATGTCTCAGAGCATGCTTCACTGATCCTTCCGCAAAGTCGTTGCAGGTGCGAAAGGAAAGCTTCTCTAGGCTACCTAGTACATTAGGTCCAATGTGAGCTATCGCAATCTTTTGGAGATGATGGACATCGGGAGTGCCCCATTGATGATTTACGGTGTTTCGAGCGTTTTATTGACCAACGTTACAAAATTTAAAAAATTGTATGGTTTGCTCAGCACGGCTAGGGCTCCTGCCTCATTTGCCCGTTGGGACATTTCGTCGGTGATGTTTCCCGAATACAGAATAAAAGGGATGGAGCTGAACTGAGGATTGGCTTTTGTGTGGAGGAGAAAGTCCATCCCTGTCATGATGGGCATGAAGTTATCGGAAACGATGAGATCCACACTCGGTCCTTGATCCAACCTGACCAGAGCGGCGGCTCCATGCTCGGCTTCATCACAGGCATACCCATGGTGCTCAAGAAAAAGCTTCATGGCTTTCCTGGCCATTTCATGATCATCTACAAGGAGGATGCGTTTCATGATGGAAAACCTATTCCAGAAAGGTTAGGTGCGTTCAATCCTTAGTGAAGGAAACACCAGCAGCTCCCAGATCGAAACGCGTTTTACCGGAACCGATCTACTGTAGTCTCTTCTTTCAAAAATTTCAAAGGAGGCGTGAGGAGGGGGTGATAGCTTTTTCCCACAGAGACTTCCCCAGAGCGGAGCGATACTGTCCCAACCCGGCCGCCAAGTGTGTTGAAATTTTGAGGATTTCAGCTCAACTTAGAAATGGTATATCGGTATCTACCTAGGCGGCTCTTTTGTCGATCCTCAAAAAAGTCCAGGGCGTGGTTGAAAAATTGATACTCAGACTTTCCTGCCTTTCAAAAAAGTGAAAAGTTCCTAATCACAGTTGCGCTGCAAAAGGGTAATCCAGGTCGACTGTATGGCGGTGTGGTAACGAAGGACAGCATGCCCCGTGGCCACATGAAGATTGCCTCTTCGGCATTTTTTAACAAAAGCGGAATGAAAATAATCGAAATCCTTAAGATGAATTAACCGGAAGCAACTAAAGCCAGGTCCTGGTTAGGGAGGAGAGTAGTGGGGAATTTTAGTTTGACGAAAATTCATATGAACTGAGGTAACCCTGTTTTCATGGTTTCAGAGGGATTGACGAACAGGCTTAGTTTATATTAATAATAACAATCAATATCAATTTTTAGGTTTACAGGACCATTCTTCGGATCGCGATGGCTACTTCTTTCTATTGAAAAATTTAAATGACATACAACACCAGCGGCGCTGGTTCGAATGAGAGGCTAGAGATCCGAGAGACCAAAGCCCAATGATGCAACTGCACATTGGGCTTTTTTAATGGATAAAACAAGAAGATTCCACGTGTAACGGATTTCATTTTATGGGATTGCGAAAATTTGTGGATCAGCGCTACCAAGGGGTGACAGTGGTTTTGGGGTTGAAAAAGTGCACCAGATTGAAGGACTTTCTGCCATAAATAGGAAGATCATGGATATGATGCAATTACAGGTGGCTCAAATGTTTGATCAGCATAGGCAAGAGGTGAAGCGTTTTCTCATCAGTCGTGTCTCTTGTGAGGCGACTGCTGCGGATCTAACCCAGGAAACCTTCCTTCGCTTATCTCAATTATCAGATCTTCAGTCGATTCGTAACATTCGATCCTACCTTTTTCGGATTGCTGCCAATTTGGCGACGGATCATCTCCGAACGCAAATACGATGGAAAATGGCATCCTCCGAAGAGGAGCCTCTCCTGCTTGAGAAAGCGGATACCTCATCCACGCCGGAATCGGTTCTGGTAGCAAAAGAAGAATTGAGGATTGTCCTTCAAGCTATTCAGGAATTGTCGCCGTTGTGTCGGGAAATTTTTTTGTTGAATCGATATGAAGGTTTTGCGCATCGTGAAATCGCGAATCGGTTGAATATCTGTATGAGTACTGTCGAAAAAAATATCGCCCGTGCACTCAATCAATGCCGTCGCCGACTGAACGAGGCAGCGGAATCCTCCCAAAAGCTCTAGCCGTTTTTTCAGAACCTCTCCCTTTTAACATCAGGGGCTACTGAATTCCCTCGTGTCCCTGGTATTTATCGGGCCACCCGCATAATTTTTCTAATAAACTGTAGGGTCTGATTGGATCTGGCGCAGTCCTCCTCCCCTTCATTCAATCTCCCTGTGTGGGAAAACAAAAAAAGTAAGATGGAGTCATTCATGTGTGGACCATCCGGTTTTTGTCGATTGAATCGTTCTTATAGTGAATTTCTTGAACGGCACAGGGTATTATCCGATGCACAATATTCAACAGGTTGGGAGGAGGGAACTGTCAGATGTCGGACGCTGATTGCCCGGACAGCGAACAAGAGCGTCTGGAAGCCGAAGCTGTGACGTGGATGGTCCGCCTCACATCGGGGGAGACGACTGAAGCCGACCGTCGTGCGGCGAATTCGTGGTGCCGGAAAAGTGTGGCGCATCAGCGAGCCATGGAGAAGGCGTTCCGAATTTGGAATGGTATGGAAGGATTGCGAGACTCACTAATCATTCCGGACAGATCCGGGGAAGTCCGCGGACAGACTCAGCGGACAATTCGGCACCCTCTTTTCCCATCAGCATATTTTTACAGGCAAGACTGGTGGGTTTGGAAAGTGATCGTCGCCGCTATTGCGGTATTGGCTCTTTCCTATACTTTTCAATCCGATTTCCTGATTGACTGGAGGGCGGATTATTCCACCGGAACGGGAGAGCAAGCCACATGGGAATTTATAGACGGCAGTATTGTCCAATTAAACACACATACTGCGTTGAATATTGCCTATTCCCAGAAGGTGCGGCGTGTGGATCTGCTGCAAGGGGAAGCAGCGTTCCGCGTCGCCAAGGATCTCTCACGGCCATTTATTGTGCAAGCCGACCAAGGAACGATTCGCGCGGTTGGGACTGAATTCTTCGTCTATAAGTTGGATCGCTCTGTCCTTGTGACGGTGGTAGAAGGTGTCGTCGATGTGACGGTTCCGCCAGGGCATGAAAGGCCCAGCTCCTCCGCACGTCTGAAATCCGGTCAAAGTATTCAATTTGGAACCAACTCCGGATTGAGTGAAGTGAAAGACGTAGATTTAGGCATAGCCACAGCCTGGCAGCGTGGAAGACTTATTTTTGAGGCTGCCCCCTTGACTGAGGTGGTGGAAGAGATCAATCGTTACCGGTCTGGACACATCGTTATTCTCAACGACACCCTTCGAGAACATTTGGTCAGCGGTGTATTCGATCTTGATAGTTTAGATTCCGCTGTGACCACGATTGAGCGGACATTGCCTATTGCCTCGCTGCATCTCACTGATCGATTAATTGTCCTCCAGTAAAATTCCTTACTTGTCCTAACCCCTTTCACTCAACAAACCTTCCTGCGGAAAAAAGACATTTGTTCGCCTTTTGCGGGGAGGGATCGCTCCTGCGAAATTTTTGCATTTTGTCTGTCTGGGTTTTTTCTGCTGAACCGTCTTGTGAAGTAGGCATGTTCAAGGGTGGCTGACCTTCTTTGTCGTAAGTGCTCACTTTGAAATCGAATTTCCTAAAGAAAATCGATGCTTTCCTCATGAGCCGCGCTTGGCCAGCAACCTGAAGAGTTAGCGGCATGGCCCATCATTTTTTGCTTTATATATACCATACCTCATTCACATGATGATTTAGGAAGGAAGTGAAACGATGTCAAAAACCAGTGTAGGAGCACAAAGACACAAAGCAAGGGAGTTCAGGCGAAAGCGAGTGTCAGGATGGTTGATGGGACTGACCTTGGTGATCCTCCCACTCTTGGGAAATTTGACGAACGCTGTATCCGCGCAAGAGTCAGTTCGGTTCGACATTCCTTCGCAAGCTCTGAATACCGCACTGACAGCCTTTGCGGAACAAAGTTCATGGCAATTATTCTATAGCACGGAAATCGCCGAAGGTCTGCAGAGCAAGGCCCTGTCGGGTGCGCATGAACCGGAATCCGCCCTGAAGCATTTACTGTCAGGGACAGGTCTCGAATATCGCATAACTGGTCCTCAGATCGTGAGGATTAGCAAAGGGGGGAATTCTGCAGTCTTGCCCCCTGTGCCTCTGGCGGATACTTCCGTACAACAATCCTCCCAAAGCGTGAATGGTCAAACATCCCAGCCCATGACAGTGAAGGTGCCGGAGGTGGTGGTGAAGGATGTTCGTGATCGTCCGTACACCACCGAAGATGTGTCAAGTGCCTCGAGAATTCCTGTTCCTGTTCAGGAGATGCCCCGGTCGGTTGAAACGGTGACGAAGGAGGTGATCGAAGACCAGAAGGTCATTCGTATGAACGAGGCGCTTCGAAATGCGAGTGGTACCTATCAATCCAGTACACAAGGCGGTCAGGGCGGCACCTTCACGATACGGGGTTTTGCATCCGATCTGAATATATTCAAGAACGGCTTCCGGGACGACAGCACATTTAGTTCACGAGCTCAACGCGACATCATTAACCTTGAGAGCATTGAAGTGGTGAAGGGGCCCCCGTCCTATCTCTACGGGCGGTCCGATCCGGGCGGTGTGATCAATCAAATTACGAAAGCCCCTTTGAAGAACGCCTACTATTCCGGCGAGATGATTGGCGGTAGTTACGAACTCTATCGTCCGACGGTAGAACTTGGAGGGCCGCTGAACCAGAGCAAGACGTTGTCCTATCGGTTCAATGGCATGTTCGAATCGGCCGAGAGTTATCGGGAGGGAGTCAAGTCAAAACGCGCATTTCTCGCACCGACGTTCGGCTGGGACATCGGCCCACGGACATCGTTCCGGCTTGAGGGTGAATATCTCTATAATAAAGCGCCTATCGATCGAGGGTTGGTGGCCATCGGTGACGGAGTCGCGCCGATTTCTATCAAGAGTTTCCTCGGCGATCCCACAAGGAAAGATGAGACGAATAGTGGAAAGGTCACCGCGACAGTTCTGCACGAATTCAATGATATGTTCACCTGGCGCACTGCGTTCAGAGGGTCCTGGACCAAAAGCCGTTACGACTCCCTGGAGTCCTGGTTTTTGGTCGGTCCTGAAAGTGATGGAATTCTCGATCTGGCGCGATTTAAGATTCCGACGAACGTTTCAAGTAACTATATGCAAAACGAAGTCCACGGCAAATTCTCAACCGGTTCAATTAAGCATAAGACCCTTCTTGGCATCGAACTGGGCCGAGAGCACTCCAGGGCAAAAACCTCCACAGATTTCGGTGGCGATACAACCACACCGGGAGGATTCAGCTACATTAATATCTTCGATACATCTGACAAGCAGTTCGTAGACATTCCCCTTACTGAAATCAGCGATACCAGGCAAACCAACTACGTTTTCGGTGCCTATTTCGGGGATCAAATCAGCCTCTTGGACAACCTCCATATCCATGGAGGCGGTCGGTTCGATATCTTTGAACAGAAACTCACCAACCGCCCAAATGATTTTGATCCCGACACGAACAAGGATAAACAGACCAAACACAGATTCAGCCCGTCGGTGGGGATAACGTACCAGCCGTGGAAGCCCATGGCCATCTACGCCAATTACACGGAGTCCTTCGTACCCCAAGCAGTCGGATCAAGAGGCATCGACGGAAAACTTTTTAATCCCGAGCGTGGAAAAGCATGGGAAGGTGGTTTCAAATTTCAGTTGTTTGACAACAAATTGCGGACCACCATGGCGGTGTTTCAAATCGACAAAACGAATGTGTTGACGGCCGATCCGGCCAACGGATTCGCGTTTTCCAAGGCAACCGGCAAACAGCGCAGCAGAGGGTTCGAACTCGATGTGGCCGGGACGATATTGCCTGGGTGGGAGATTATTGCCAACTATGCGTATACCGATACGCGTGTCCGCAAAGATGTCATGTTTCGTGAGGGGAGTCGAGTCTCCAACGTCCCTTATAACCAAGGCAGCATATGGACAACCTACTTTTTCCAAGAAGGCGTGGTGAAGGGCTTCGGGGCCGGAATCGGTATGTATGCGCAAGGCGAACGGAATGGTGTCTTCGAATGTGAGGATCCGGCCAATTGCCAGGCGCCGTTCAAGATGAAGGGCTTTGTCAGAATGGATGCGGCATTGTATTACCGTAAGCCGAATTTTTCCCAAGGAACTAATTTGCTGGCTGCGGTGAACTTTACGAATCTTCTGGATCAACGGTACATGACCGGCAGTCAGAATTTTAGGGAAATCGTCTACACGGGTGCGCCTTTAACCGTGATTGGCTCTCTCAAATTTGAGTTTTTCTGAGAATTTGGAAATTAGATAAGATTTTTCGACGCTCAAATTTCAGAAAACGTGGGATCCTGAGAAATGGACGGCGGTATGACATAACTTACGCAGTGGTCTGCATGGAGGAGGGCCGACCTGATTTGGCACCTGATGTTTGAGCAGGGTTTTACGATTTCGTACAAAGGGTGTCCGATCCTTTCGTGTGAATAAGTACTGGAATTGCCAGACTCCGTGGGCTAATTTACGGAAAGGCCTAAAACTGATTATTAGATTTCGACCTACGTCGAAAGGATCTGCATGACAGATTGGGTGCAAGGACCTACATAACCACACTCCGACGCTTCTGTGAGGACGGGTTCATGGATTCGACCTGCATTGATGCCAAACAATCCTTGTGGCCTTGAGAGGATGAAAAGGAATTCGAATTGCGTGGAGAAGTTGCGACGATGAAAGTGCCTGAACCTCATTGTCCTGGAATTGTCTGAAAGTTTGGGAATCGGTGCATTGATGCGTTAGTGTTCCTACCGCATTAGATGGTCTCTGCCCCTTGACCGGCGGGAATATGGTCGCAGTAGATCTTTCCCAATTTAATGGAAAATGGATCACAAGGTGCTGTCCGTTCGGTGTTGTAGTGGCCCGACAATTTGGGTCGTAACAATCTCGCCTGATGCTCATTTTCTGAACTTGGGAATTGTCGACCCGGTTGTAATTTGCAGGAAAGATGGTGGGAGTGTATGCCTTGTTCTTTTCCTTCTCAACGGAAGAAATCTACCTTCGGATCGTTCATGCCGGACGAGGTCCTCTTTGGAAGAACCTTCTGGAATAAAGTAGTGGAGGAAGGGCCAATGAATGCAAGATTTATCCTGTTCACAGCCAGATCGGGACAGGTGTCCGGAACGTTTCTGATGACCGTCTTCCTCGTGTTGTGTTGTTGGGGCGCTATTGCTCTGGCAGATACTCCGGGCCCGGGAGCGACGGAGAAAGATGACAAATTTCGGCGCGATCGCGAAGCCATCCTTGCGATGGCGGGTAATTACCGTGTGACGTTCGATTTCAGAGAGACGGTTTCGTTTGTCGAGGGATATCAGCTCAAAAAGCCGTATGAGGTCGATGGCTATGAAATCGTTCGCGTGATCCGCGACAACGGTGAATTCATTAGCCTTCAACACATTCTCGTCGTTGATGGGATTTGGGAAGACCAAATGCCCATCAAGCATTGGCGGCAGGATTGGATCTATGAACCGACACAACAGTTTGAGTATGTCGGCCGTAATATCTGGCAAATCCGCCAGCTGGATGAGGCCGAACGCCGAGGGAACTGGGCCCAGCTCGTGTACCAGGTTGATGATAGCCCCAGGTATGCCGCAGTTGCGGCATGGACACACCGCCACGGGGAGTCCGCATGGACGTCCCCTCCGACCTGGCGCCCCCTTCCACGGCGTGAACGGACCAAGCGGGACGATTATGATGTTCTGATTTCCGTGAATCGTCAGGCGTTAACTCCGAACGGGTGGGTACATGAACAAGACAGTTCGAAAATCATCCTACGGACCGACCCGAAAATTCTGGCTAGAGAGATGGGTGTGAACACCTATACGTCGTCGGATGCGTTTAAAATTCAGGTTGCCGAAGACTATTGGAACGAAACCAGGGAGTTTTGGGCGGAGGTCAGGGATGAATGGAGCAAGATTCAACAGGAATTGGAGGCCTTCAGCGTGGAATCTCATGGACAATCCGGAAAACTCTATAATCAAATTCTGCGTTTGGCCAAGGACGCGAGGGAAGGAAATCTGGCCATGAAGACTGCCGCGAGGCGCGCACGGATCCTCATTCGCGATTCGACGACGAACGAGGTCTCTGTGCGCAATTTACGGGCGGAGGTTCAGGGTCAGAAAGCAAACAACTAACCCTGATCGAGGGCGCGTGATTCCCTTGTGGCTGTGGTCATTCTCAACATGCCTGGTAAATGGATATAGCCGGGATTTTTATCAGATATTTTCCAAGTTTATCCTCCGGTCGGAGGGTTCCCTTCAAGGCATTGGCTATGCTGATTATTTCGGAGTGACTGGGAAGACCTTTCCGTTAATCTAACAAAAAAACCAAGACCGCGAGGGGTCCGCCGCAGCAGGTCAAAATACCCAATAGCAGGACGAGCCGGGGAGCAAATGGAAGCCCAAAGATCAGCGTGAGTCCACCGATGGCAAGATAACCTACCCATCGGACCGGGCCGAATGACCATCCCGCAGTGTCGACAGCCATAGCAAAGGATAGTCCCAGGATGAGCCATCCTACGATTTTTAGTATTAACATGGACGGGCTTGAAGGAAGAAATGGCTTGCCCAGCATGACCTGAAAATGCTTCGGCATGGCCAGGCACAAGGTGAATAACCCGGCATAAGAGAGTAGGAATACGAGGATATCCATGTCAGGATCGGCTCGTTTGCGTTCATCCACCCGAAGCGACTGGGTGGGAGGGCTTGGGACGGGATGATGTGCGTGCAGATTGGTCAAGACCCCTAGCGGTCCAGCCCAATCCTAATCCGCCTATCAAGGCCGTGAGGTCCACCGCGGCCACCTCCCACTGTCCTTGGGGCACTGTCATGAACAGATGGTGTTCCGTGGTGATAACATTCACGACCGGAAGCAGTATGAAAAATATGGCCGCGACGGACAGTTGTGTTTTCCATATTCGCAAAGATGGCCTGAGTTGGAAAAGTTTTTTGATTAAGGCATGCCCCAGGCAGAGACTCCAGGCAATGAAAAATATCTGCAACTCCCGGAGTTCACGTGCAGGAAGGTCGGCAGGCAACAGACGATTGGCCCAAAAGAACGTCGCCGTGGCCACCAATAATCCCGCTATCGCCGCCACGTTCACTCCTTCCACGAGCCGATATCCCACTGCGTCGGTTGTAGCGTGACGCCCCTGCCGCTTCACGACCCACAGGACCAACCCTGTGGCAATCATGGCGCTTGCCGCCAATCCCATGCCGAAGTACAGCCACCGAATCGTGGCACCGCCGAATTGCACAAAGTGCAATCCGGAGAGGACCGACTGAGTCATATACGCAGGTTTGGAATTGATCCAGACGGTCCGAAGTGCACCGCTTGCCCCATCGAAACTCACGCGGTCGCTATATAAGCTCAAGCGATCGTTCGACTGACGATTAACATGTACCAGGGCGTGACGATCGCCAGGATGACTTACCACGATCGACCTGGTTTGACCTCCCTGCCAATAGGGCCGGGCCTCGCGTTCCAGGTCTCTCAATGAAACCAGCGGAGCCGACTGATTCGCTCTCTCCGGTTCAATGAAGGATTCAGCCTCTGCCCAGAAGCCATCCATCTCGCCATCATAATGAACCTGTAATCCTGCCGGCATGTAGATCGACCAAAAGATTACCAGGCCGCTAAAGGTAATCATGATATGAAACGGAAGGGCCAGGACGCTTGTGATATTGTGCGCATCCAGCCAGGACCGATGAGGCGAGGCGCCTGGGCGGAAGGTAAAAAAGTCCTTAAAAATGCGATGATGAATTATGATGCCGGTCACCAAGGCGGCCAACATGGCCATGGCCGCGGCGCCCACGATCCAAGTGCCGGCCTGGTCCAATAAGAGTTGATAGTGAAATCGATAGAAAAATTCTCCTCCATGAGTGTTACGAACAGTGATGGGCTGTCCTGTCTTGGCATTGATCATCCTGGACACGGACGTACCGTCCTGACTCCATCGAATGGTGGAGACCGGTGTGCGTTCGCTGGGCAGCTCAATTGACCAGCGTTCGGCCTGCGGGGCAAACTGTTCCAGGGTTCGCACGGCGGCATCCACATTAAGCGGGGAAGGGATGACATGATGCAGTTCCGGTTGCATCCAATAGGTGATTTCTTGATCGAACACCGTCAGCGTGCCGGTGAAAAAGATTGCAAACAACAGCCAGCCGAAGAGCAGGCCTGCCCACGTATGGAGCCAATCCATGCACTGTGTAAAGCTTTCTTTCATGGATAAGTGACTTCTCCGATAGGTTGTCTCGACTTGACAGCCCGCCTTACGTCATCAGCAACGTCATGCCCCCCAAGAGCAGGGTGGGAATCAAGAGGACGACCCATGCCCGCATCGGAGTGGCGGTCGCAAACGCGCAGAGAATGGCTCCCGTATAGATCAGGAAGGACATCATGCTGGCAGTCAGCACAGCTTCGGATTTGGCCAAAGGTAGGACCATGGACAACCACGCCGTGCAGGCATACGCCAGCGCATATCCCCCAAACACTGCAGCGGCAACCCGGGAAGAAGTTGTGATCCAGGTGTTAGATGATTTCGTTCGACGAGCTTTGGAAAGCAAAGATATGGCCTTTTGGGCTCCTGACGTGAAAGCAAAATGGAAAAACACCTACGAATAGGAGGACGAACGAATTTGTCAAAACCTTACGCATTGCTAAGTTTTAATACGTAGAATGCGCCAAGCTCATCCAAAGAACCCCAAGCAAAGCAAGCTAAGGGGACGCCAGGAGCAGTTTTTTATGAGGTCGGAGATGCCACCTTTCATAGAAGTCCTTTCAATTTCCAATCTCTTATCTGTCTCCAGACAGTTTGTTATCGATGACTTCGATCATCCCGGTCTGTTTCCGAGGACTTTACCGACTCCTTCGCATTAAGCCATCCTGAAATACTTCTTGTAATCTAGACAGCCACATATTTTTTTTAGGACTCGAAATGTAAACAGGCTCTTCGGTCCATCTTGCTGACGGATTGCTAAATTCCCATTGCAATTTGTAATGCGGCTGCCTCAGTGATCCCTTCATCTTTGAAAGGGCCAAAAACCGCTACCGTCCTTTTCGAAGAAGTATCGGGAAAATGATAGACGGCACCGACACTGCCTGAACCGGCAGCGGAATGCCCGATTGCCCGTGTAGATAGTGCCATGCCTTCCATCTCTATCTGACCAATCGCGACACCAAGACCATAGCCCGTCGTTTTCCATGGGCGCCCGGGGATTTCAGCTCCGACCGGATAACATTGAAGCATCTCGTTGAGTGAGTGGGTCCGAAGTAATTTTCCATTCAATAATCCATATAAGCCAAGTGCGGCTTCGGCAACAGAACCCATAATTAGACCATGGTACACCCATCCGGGATGGTAGCCATGGTCTGTCTCAAAGGCCGAAAGTTCCATGTCCTCACGGGTTTCAACGACTCGTGCAGAGCCTAAGTTTAGAGGACCAAAAACCAACCGATGGAGACATCGGGAAAGTGGTTCGCCGGTAATCCTTTCCATGAGCCGGCAAACATAGAAGTACCCAATATTCGAGTACATAAATCTTTGACCGGGATTGAAAAGTAGGTTCTCCACATTCATGCGCGCTAGCAGCTCCTCGGTGGTCCATGGCTCTTCTCCCCTGGAGACAGCCTCATGGTAAACCCTGAGGCCTCCATAATTTGCGATACCGGCTCGATGTTGTAACAGTTGCCGAAGTGTATAGGGTTTCCCCTCCAGCGAGTTGTCTAAATTGACGTGGCCTTGCTCAACAAGGCGAAGGGCACAGGCAGCTATCAAGGTTTTTGTAAAGCTCCACCATGGAACGAGGTCCTGCGATGACTCTTTCGAAAGTACACCTTGATCGTTAACAGATGCCATGAGCATATTTTTTAGATCGGTTTGCAATGTGAATCCTCAATTGATGGGATTTGTGTCAACATGGAATAATTTCAGGCCTTTCCCTGCCAGATAGCAAGTTTTATACGGGTTAGGTTTTGATTGCTTGAATTTTTTTCTTCGATAAACGTTCACTATCTTGAACGTAATGCCACACGACTTCATGCCTGAAGTAATATGGAGGAAAGCCGTCCTCTGTATCTGGGATGTTCAGGGGATGGGTGCAACACTTGGCGAAGGGGTGGCGATTGTGACCTGCATGCCTTCTATCGGAACGTCTATACCGGACACGACGACCTGGTCCCCGGCCTGCAACCCTCCGCGGACGACAAGACGATCGGTTTCAGATTTCAATACATCCAACTGTTGAAGCTTGAGCCGGTTAGTGTCATCCACGATCAGGACTTGCTCTGTCCTGGTGTTGAGGACGGCGGGTGGTAGGACAAAGACCTGGTGATATTCCCGGCCTTCGATCTCCGCCTGTAGGAATGTTCCCGGTAATAACGGTCGCCCATGGTGTTGATCGGACTTCGGTTGCGAGACGCGTGCGACAAGGGAAAGCTGCCCGGAGCTTGGTTCTAATGCGCCTTCGGTTCGGATGATGTATCCAACCCAACGACCCATGATTCCGCCTATGGTGGTGTGCAGGGTTACGGAAGGTGCCGTATGGGTTGATCCGTTCTTTTCCGAAATCCATGGGATGTCTATAAATGCTAATTGTTCCATGGATACGGGGAGACGCACTTCCAGGCTGTCAGTGGCATAAAGGCGGGCGACTTTTTCTCCTGGAACGATGTATTGGCCCATGTCTACATGCTTAGCCCGAATTCGTCCATCGAACGGTGCGCGTAGCACGCAGCGGATCTGCTGAAGTTTGGCCTTTGCCCCATCCGCTTTGGCTGCAGCCACTTTTGCACGTATTTCCCGTAGTTGTGGTGTGCGCAACGCCAACGCGGTTGCTTCACCCTTACCAAGCACCTGCCATTCTTTGAGTGCTTGTTCGACTTGCGCCTCCTCCTGGGCCAAAAGCCGTTGGGCTTCCGCGAGTCGGCTTTGGGCTTCAATCCGCGCGAATTGATAATCCCGGGGATCCACCGCTACGAGGACGTCTCCGCGATAAAAAGATCCGCCGGCGGCGAAGGCGGGATGGACGTGAATCACCTTGCCGGCGACCTCTGTGACCAGATCAATCTCTGTGCGTGGCATCGCCACTCCTTGCGAGGTCACGGTCACACGCACGCTTTGAGGTTGGACCTCAATGACCTCAACACGTGGCGGCTCCGGCTGGAGACTTTCCGCCTCCGGCTGGGAGCGATTGGTCAGAAGGAGGAAAGCAGTGAGTAATCCCATCGATAGCACGCCGATGGGCAGCAGTATTCTCGTCATATGGCGCCTCCAAGTGCCAGATATATATCAATGCGGTTGTTCAGCAGGCGCCGTTTGACGGTCAAATGAGCACTTTGAGCCATTAAGGTTCCCCGGAAGCTGTCGAGTAACGTGAGAATGGTCGTAAATCCATGACGGTAGGCATAGACCGCCATCTGTTGATTGGCTTGGGCATGCTTCACCGCCTCTGACAAAGCTTGTTCCTGTGCCGATAATTGTTCTTCGGCTGCCAGTGCCTGTTCTACTTCACGGAATGCCTCCAGAGCGGTTTGTTGAAAATTCTCCATGGCTTCGGTGACGGCCGCGCGGTTACGTGCGATCTCACCGTAGAGTTGGTCTCCGGCAAAAATGGGTTGGAGCAAGCCGGCTCCGACATTCCAGGCAAGGGACCCGGGCTGCGTCAGTTCTTTCAGTGAATTACTCCTGGTGCCGCCGGTCCCCGTTAAGGTGATGCGCGGCAATAGCGCGAGGTTGGCGCTGATGAACCGCTGGTCTTCTGCACGCAGGCGTTCCATGGCTGCGGCAATGTCGGGTCGGCGATTGAGCAATTCAGACGGAACCCCCGCTGAAAGTGTTGAAGGTAATGCCGGTAATGGCAATTGGGCATTCAATTCGCCGGCGGGATAACGACCAAGCAACACTTCCAACCGGCGGGCGGTCAGCTGGACCTGGTTCTGTGTGTCGGCCAGTTGAGCCTCAGCGTTGGCGAGGTCTGTCAGCGCCAACCCCAGATCCAATCCTGGTGTGAGCCCGCGGGTAAACCGCCCTCGGACCAACTCCACAAGCATACGTCGATCGGCGACTGATTGTGAGGCGACCTTTTCCTGAAGGCCTGCTTCCAGCAATTCAAACCAGGATTGTGCTGTTCGTGCCGCGAGCGATAATGCGGCTCCCTGCAAGTCCGTTTCCACGGCCATGGCGTCCAATGCAGCCGCCTCCTGCGAGGCACGAATTCGTCCCCAAATATCCAGTTCCCAGGAAAGGTTAAAGACTACTTCCAGGAAACTGTAATTCTCGTTGGCGACATCGCTATCGAATGTCCCGAAACGGCCGTGGCGAAAGTCCGGGGAAAAATTGACCTGAGGAAGACGGGGAGCGCCAGCGATTCGCACATTGGCTCGTGCAATCTCTACACGAGCCGCTGCGGCCTTGAGGTCATGATTAAATTCCAACGCCTCGCGGACCATAGCCGTCAGTATCGGGAGGTGAAACGTGTCCACCCAACTATCCGTGACACGTTCGACGGTTCTGTCCGTAATCTTGGACCATTGCTCGGGTACCTGGCTCATGATGACTTCGCCATCACGTTCCGGGGTGGATAGACATCCCGACAGAAGGATGAGACAGACTCCGACCGATATGATGAGAGGTTTGCCTGTTTCAGACATGAGGCTATATCGGCGAATCAATGTCCTTGGCGCATCTTATGCGCTATAGACCCCACAAGAGCTTGGAATGCGTTGTTGTGGGGTTCCGAATCAGAATTTGTAAACGCATACTTCGGGAAAACTGACGGCATTCTGTTCACCATTGTGTGCGATGAGCCAGTCGTACTGTTTATGTTCGATCAAGTGAGTCTTTTTACCTAATGGCGAGTAAGAATGACCGCGTGGGGATTTCGATCCCTTCCTCTGTGTCTTCCTACCTAGGAGACGTTTGAGTGGGCCCAATCCCCCACGGGATGGCATCGTTTGCGCAAATTCAAGAATATTCGGGTGCGCCACCATGACGTGACAGGGTGGTTGGGTGGGTTCGAGATTGGGAATGCTCCAAAATCAGAGTCGTGGCCGGAATGAGCAATAACGTGGCGACCAACCCTCCAAAAAGTCCTGCGGCTAATGCGACGGCCATGGGAACAAGGAACTGAGCTTGAGCACTCGTCTCAAACAACATGGGCACGAGGCCTACCAACGTCGTCAGAAACGTCAGTACAATCGGGCGAAAGCGAACTTCGCAGGCCTGGCGAATAAGACTTTGCTGATTAAGGGTTGCCTCTTCCCGCTTGCGTCGTTGTACGTAATTGAGCAAGACCAAACTATCATTGATGACTACCCCACTGGCGCCAATCATTCCTACTAACGATTCCATGGAAAGGGGAAATCCCAGGACGAGATGAGCGAGCACACCTCCTACCCAGGCCATGGGAATGGCAAGAAGAATGAGGAGAGGGTAGCGATACGAACGAAATGCGACGGCTAAGAGTGCATAGATGATTCCTACCGCAAATAGAGCATTGCGTCCGAGTGTTTCGAAGGCTGCGATCTGTTCTTGTCGGGTATGTCCGACAGTGATACTCAATCCCGGAAAACGCTGCCTGAGGTTTTCGAAAAACCCTGTTTGCATCGTCGAATAGATGGCATTGGCATCGGCAAGGTCCGGATTGAGCCGAGCTCTGACCCAGACCAACTGTTGTCGATCCTGTCGTGTAATGCTTTCCGCTTGAGGAAGCCAATGCCATGTCGCCAGGACTTCCAGGGGGGCCTGGTCACCCGTGGGCAACAGGATCGGTAACTGCCGAAAATCATCGAATTCACGTCGTTCATTCAGGGGCAAACGTACCACGACTTTAACTTGTTCACGTAGACGCTGGAACCGTTGCACTTCCTCCCCCAGATAGGCCTGACGCACTTGCGTGGCCACGTCCTCAAGACGCAGCCCGAGTCGCTCGGCCTCCGGTCGGAGTTGCAGGCTCAGCTGTGGTTTACCCTTGATTTGTGAATGCGTTACATCAAACACCCCAGGAAGGCTGGAAAGGTGTTCGGTGAGTGTGCCCAGCGCAGCAGTCATGGTTTCGGAGTCGGTCGCGCGGACTGCCCACTCCAGGTCGTAATAATTGTCTCCCTGTCTGTACAGAAAGTCGAGTTTGGCCTTGCCGATATCGCCAATATGGGTTCGCCACTCCCGCGCGATGGTTTCGACTGAAAATCGCTGTCGAGCGCCTGGAGCCAACTCGACCCAGAATCCAGACCAATTGTCAAAGATCATGCTCTCAATCCCGGAGACGGGGCTGGGCTCTTCAGGTGGTTGGCGGGTTTCAAGTGAATGGCGTAATTGCTTGTAGGCATCTTCAATCTGGGCGGACAATTTCTGTACGGTCGCAAATGGCGCATCAGGAGGAACGCTGAGATAGAGGGTAATGGTATCTTTTGGCACATCGGCTTGAATGGCAAGACGGACATGGCCTCCTGAAACCAGAGCGGCGGTGATCATGATTGCTGAAGCGCAGAACGCCATAATCAAATAGGGTTGGCGACATGACCGATCCAACAACGGCAAATAGGCACAATGGACGAAAGCCTCCAGCCCGCGAGTCACTCGTTGTCGAAGGGTGGTCATCCATCGGGTTGATACGGGAACGGGTGTGGTCAGATGAGCAGGCAGAATGCACAGGGCCTCGACAAGGGAAAATCCTAATGCCAACACCATGACCATGCAAATAGGGCCTAGCAGCGCTTCAGCCCATCCAGAAAGGAACAGGCCTGGGAGGAAGGCGATCCCCGTCGTCACCACGGCCAGGGTGACCGGTCCGGCCACTTCCCTGACCCCGTCAATGGTCGCGGATCGCATAATTTTTATCAGAAGTCTTGAGGATTCGGTCCCAGTGAGCTGCTGTGTCGCGGCATTCTGATGACGGTTGATGCTCTCACTCACAATGATGGTATCGTCCACCAAAATACCCAATGCGAGCACAAATCCGAATAGGCTGAGCATGTTGAGGGAAACGCCCAGCACCCACATGCCCGCTAAGGCTCCCAGCAACGCCGTGGCCAGCCCGGCGGCCACCCAAATCGCGAGATGTCGATTCAGGAAAAGGGTCAAGAGGAGGAAGATGAGGATAAAACCGAGAATCCCGTTTTCCAGCAACGTCATGACTCGCTCGTCGAACGCTTGAGAATCGTCGTACCAGTAAATGAGCTTCAGGCCTTCCGGGAGGCGTGGGGCCATCTCTGCCACATAGGCTTTAACGCGTCGAGCGACCGCGACTTCGTCCTGCTTCGCATAGATAGCCCAACCCTGCGAGGGAAAACCGTTGTGGTGCCATGAAAAGTTTTGCTCAGCCAATCCGTCCCGGATGGTGGCGATATCCTGAAGGTGAACCATGTTGCCATTTGAGCTGGGGAGCAGAACTCGACTACCAAATGTGGCCTCATCGATGGCTTGGCCCTGGGTTTGCAATATGACATCGCCAGCTTGGGACTTGAGAAGGCCTCCTGGAAGATTGAGGGAGCTTTGCCGCACGGCATCGGCAATCTCGCTGAGCGTCAATTTGGATCGACGGAGCTGTTCCGAAGGAATTTCGATGGCTAACTCGTAAGGAATGTATCCGTAATTTTCAGCTTCCTCCACTCCTGGGATACGTGAGAGCGCTGCCTTGATTTCCTCTCCGAGACGGACTAACGAAATCATATCGGTTTGGCCGTAGAGAGCCACCCAGATCACTCCGTCGTCATCGTCAGCACGCCCTTCTTTCACCTCAATGCGATCCATCCCATTCGGGAGGTGTGGAATATTCCGGATCCGGGTCTGGATGGCTCCAATGAGTGTTTGGAGGTCCCGGTTTTCAGCGGCTTGTACGTGAATCGCACAGACGGCTTCCTTTCGGTCAGTTTGTCCGGCTGTGGTTTTCAGGCGGGTGATCCCCGGTAAATTATGGATGGCCTCCTCTATAGGGATGCAAATCCGTTGTTCGATCTCTTCAGGACTGCCTCCCGGATAGAATGCGTGGATATCGATCGTCTGCTGACTGAAACGGGGGAACACTTCTTTCTCTACCGTGAAAAGGCCGACGAGCCCGGAAAGGACAATAAGCCCCATAAGAACGTTAGCTGCGACAGGGTTTTTAATGAACCAGGTTATGGCCTTCATGGTGTCGGTCGTTTTTTGTGATTTTATAGTTCCGTCATCTTGGCGGGTTCAAATCGATCAGATGGGAATTTTTTAGGGCCACACAAACAGGAGTCTTGTCTATCAAATGGAGGGAAAACGCACAAGAGGGGAAAGGGCCTAGCCCTAAGGTTCACTCAAAAATCCGATGATCAAGTTAAACATGAGGAGGGTACTTGGAGGGAGAATCAAAGACCAAAAATTGAAGCTCCTCTCAAAATAGTACAAATTCCAACATTTTATTCCAGTCGGAGTGAAAAGGAGAGCGTCAGTGGTTCGTGGGAATATCCACGCTGGAATTAGGCGGCGGTGGAACTTCGTAGCGATACCCTTTTGATTGCATGCATCCACTCAGGTTGATGCCGCCCGCTAACGAACTTTTCCCATGCTCCTTTCCCGACAGCACTTCGGCCTTGCAAGTATCCCAATCTTCCCGGGTTTCTTCCACCGAGGTCTTGGTCGGATGCACCCACCGGCCTTCGGCGCAGGCAGTGAGCGCAAGCACCACCATGAGGAATGCGATTTTCATATGTGACTCCTTCGTAATGGACTTTCTCTTGAGGAAAGCCGTGATCCGGTTGGCAACTTCTCCAACTGACTGGGTGTTTTCGTTCTCTCCTTGTCTGGCACTCCTAGAATCGTATTCCCAAGGTTCCCAGCACTGTAAGCGGCTCGCCGAAGAAGAAACTTGATGAACCGTTATATGACGTGGCGACGTATCGCTGATCGAGCAGGTTGCGGAAGTTAAGCGCTGCATTCACTCCCTTCGCTCCCAACCAGTTTCCCGGTGGCAGTTCACGATTGTAGTACAAGGCGGCGTCGGCCCTGACATAGCCGGGCATGGTGGGCATATTTTCAAAAATTGTGGCATTGCGATCGGTGTATGCGAAAATGCCGCCGCCAACTCCGAATCCTTTGAGGACCCCTTCCTGAAAATGGTACGTGGACCAAAGAGTAAATTTATTGTACGGCACATTGGCCAGACGCTTATGTTCTAATGTCGGATCGTTGTCTTTTGTCACCTCGGCATCGGTATAGGCATAGCCGGCGATCACGTTCCAGCCAGCCGTCAGTTGGGCAGTGACATCAAATTCAACTCCCTGACTGCGTTGCTCGCCCGTTTGTACCATGAACCCTTGGGCTGCCTGCGCAGGATTAGAATCAGGGGTCAGCAGATTCTTTCGAGTCAGGTGGAACCAGGCGAGCGTGGCGGAAATACGATTATCCAACAGGAAGGCTTTGATCCCCACTTCATATTGGGTGGACCGTTCCGGCTTGAAAGATTCACCATCAGGATTAACCGACGAGGCTGAGCTTGGCTGAAAACCTTTCGTCCAGGAGGTATAGAGGGACACTGGTTCGATCGGTTGATACACTAACCCTAACCGAGGACTCCAGGCATCGTTATCCAAGGAATCCTTTGTGGAGTCTCCTGCAAAGGTAAACTTTTGGTACTGGTCGACATAGTCGTATCGCACGCCACCCAGGAATTTTAAATTCGGGAGAATGGTCACCTGGTCTTGCATATAGACCCCGACGCTTTTTGTGTCACCCACATTGCTGATCCTGGGTCCGTCAAACGGGTTCGGGCGCAGGGAATAGTCGGGGTTATAGAGATCCAACGGTGGCGCCTCCCCGAAGGCAAAGGTGAACTGATCGGTTTTTTCCTGCCTGAGTTCGACGCCGGTCAATAGGGTATGCTCCATATTCAGGAACTGCAGATGTCCCACCACATTCGTCACCATCGAGTGGGCATGCCGGCGGGCCACCACCGGCTGCAGCACCTGAAATCTTTGGATGGTTCGTTGGTCAGGGTCCAAAGAATCAAAACCGGCGTACAAGTTGTCTTTGTCATCTTCCACGATCGAATATCTGTACGCATTGCGAACGGACCATTTGTCATTGAACTGATGGGAGAGATCGTAACCAACCCGGTAGGAGCTACGGTTAAACGTGCTGAAGCTGCCGAGAGTCGTCGAGGTCTTTCGAGATATGGGGCCGTTAGGATTCGGGAGGTAGGTGCCCTGGGCCGGAAGTCCGTAGGGGTCGTTGGTCCAACGCCGCATGTAATCGAAATCGACCGTGAAGGAGGTCCGTGAACCTATAAGCCAGGTCAGGCTTGGAGCGACTGCCACAAGATCGCGGTTGGCATAATCAATGAAGCTATTCGCTTTTTGGCCCGCCACATTCAGACGATAGAGCAGTGTCTTATTCTTATTGAGCGGACCCGTGGCGTTGAGATCAGATCGATAAAAGTTATAATTCCCCAACGTGGTGCTGGCGGAATACTCCGCATTCGGTAAAGCTTTGTTGGTTACGAGATTAATGATGCCGCCTGGATCTCCCTGTCCGTACAGCACCGATGCCGGCCCTTTCAGTACTTCGATTCGCCGGATATTATATGTGTCCGACGCCATAAACTGAGCGAAGGGGTCGAGCAAGCCATTGCGATAATAGGACCGGTCGGTGGCAGCGAATCCTCGAATGATGAGTGAATCGTAGAGGGAGGCTGTGGACTCCGTCGCATTGATGCCTGAAATATTTTCCAGCGTGTTTTGCAGGCGGTAGGTTCGCTGTTCTTCAATCACCTTCCTGGTGATGACCTGGATCGACTGCGGCACATCACGAATCGGCGTATCCGTTCGGGTGGCCGTATGGGACTCTTCGGCCACATAGGTTTTTGCGTCGTCCCGCTCTCGCACCTCTTTCACCACGATCTCAGGCACCTTCACCGTTTTGGGTGTGGCCTTACTGCTTGAAGGTGGGGATTCCCTCGAGACCACCGGACGTTGCGATGGGAGGGCTGAGGGGACAGCTCCCGTTGATGATTGCTGAACCAGGATGACAGCGTTGGTATCTGCAAGTTGATAGGTCAATCCTGTTCCTGAGAGCAACGTTTGCAACGCCACTTCCGGGGTGTAACTGCCAATGACTCCCGGCGACGTCAGCCCGGCGGCGAGTTCCGTCGGCAAACTAATCTGCCAACCGGTCGCATCGGCAAAGGCATTCAACGCCGACCCGACCGGTTGAGAGGGAATGTCGAAATTGACTATCTGCGTTGGCCCTGTCTCGGCGAGGACTGCTTGAACCAAGGCGGGTGACATATGCATGACTATGAGCAGGATCACGACAAGCACTCTCCCAAGCCATGTCTTCGGATGTAACCGATTCGCGTGTTGTCGCAGATAAGGTTCAACTATCGATTGATTGTCTGATCGCATGCGGCGCCTCCTGGTTGTTCGTATGTCTGTTTAGACGGAAGCCCACAAAAATTTCCTCACTTCTTCTGCCAAAGATTGTGAGGAAAACGATTTTTTAAAAGAGGATGACGAACCGGTTGGCAAGATTGAACATGTGAGTTGGAAAGGTCTTGGCAAGGAGGGAGAGGCTCTTGGAGGGATCTTCCAGATTGTATGTACCTGTGACCTGCATGTCGCGGATGGGTTGATTCAAAAGCAGGATCGTGCCTGGATAATACCGGCGTACCTCGTCAATCACCTGTTCCAGCGGGACTCCATTGACGATGAGCCGTCCATTTAACCAGGCCGATACCGTCGCGAGATCGACGGAAAAAGGACGACCTAATCGACCGTGTTCAAATTGAACCCGGGATCCGGCGGATACGAGCGCGGGCAAATTTTGATCATGCAGACTACTGACTTCAACCGTCCCTTCAAGTACCGTCACCAGTTCCTGATCCTGCTGAGTTCGAACCATAAATTCCGTTCCCACTGCGCGGGTAGCGGTTTGTTGACTTTCGACGACGAACGGACGATGTGAATCAGGTTGGACGTTGAACGAGGCTTCACCTTTCAGCAAACGGATTCGTCGAGCGGTTTGATCAAATGAGGTGGCAATGGCTGTTTGTGTATTGAGTACGACTGTGGATCCGTCCGGTAACGCAATCGTTCGTTGTTCCCCGATGGCTGTCCGGTAGTCTGCCTGAAGCCACGTCAGTGGATCATAGTGAACGATCGCCATGGTGAATAGCATGGCACAGGCCGCAATCGCCCCCGCATGCTGCAGCCAACGACGAGGGGTCGCGGATTGTTGAGGGAGGATGGATGATGGTTCCTGCGCGCGTTGAGTGGCGGCTGCGTGAAGATCCGGGTCCCCCCAGATGGCCGATACTTTCTGAAAAACCTGTAAATGTATGGTGCTTTTGGCCTTCCAGGTTTCGAAAGCCTGTTGGTCTTCCGGGGAGATCCGACTGTTATTTAGTCGCACAACCCAGGCAATCGCTTCTTGTCTTAACGTGGTCTCGTCCTCATGGTATGACGGGTTCTCGGACTGTTTGTCTGTTGGTGCCATAGACTGCCCTCGATCCTCGAAATATGCCCGGCGTGAAAGAAAGGGCTAGTATATCTAGTGACGAATTTGTGGGCCAATCCCCTCACTCATCGGCATCAAGAGGATCAAACAGGGTACAGAACTGATCCAAGGCGCGCATGAGCAGCTTCTCCACCCCGCTATCCGAGATGCCCATGCGTGTGGCGATTTCACGGTAGGAATAGCCGTAGACACGATAGAGGAGAAACGCTTCCCGGGTTCGTGGAGGAAGTTTGTCGATTGCCCGAAGGGATAACTGAAACCGCTCCTTGCCGAGCAGGATGCGCTCCTGGCAGGGCGATCCGCAGGGCACCTCCATGGCGACATCCAGGGAATCGACTGCATGAAAGGGGCGTTTCTGTTTTCGGAGATAGTCGATTGCCAGATTAGTGGCGATTCTATGCAACAGGGCGCGGGGGTGCTCCACGGCTTGGGTGTTCACCAGACCTAAGAGTTTCGCATAGGTTTCTTGCATGAGATCCGCTGCGGTATCACGAGAGTTGACCATGGTCACGAGACGACGGGTTAGTTCGTCCCGATATTGATGAAACAGATCTTCAATTTGTTCAGAGGTAAGAGTCATAATGTCGCCTAAAAAAATCATGATACCAATTCTCATTTTCACTAACAACAGAAATCTTTTCTGTTGTTCCTGCCTATACTTGGTGGGTTAACTGAAGATTCCTGTCTGCATACCCGAGGTGCCCGTGCATCCTGAGCATTTGTGGTGAGGGATCGCTCGACTGATTCGTCTTAATGATCAAGGAATTTTCCTCAGGCCACTGTGTACTTTTAGGAGTGTTGACAATGATGAATGCGAAAACTGCCCTTGATGCCTACCAGGTTGACTTCGAAGAGTGTGTTTCTCTTCCCCCGATTCCCAAATGGCATGCTTGTCTAACCCGGCACCGGTTGAAACCCAGCAAACAGCGGGATGTAATTCTTGCCGCTTTTGCGAGGCAAAAACACGTCACGGCTCCAGCTTTATATGGGGTACTTTTCGAAGAAGGACACAGAATTTCCTTGGGGACTGTGTATCGGACCTTGAACCTATTGTGTAAATTGGGATTTGCCAAGACTCGACGCTTCTATTCCCAAACTCTCTATGAACATGTTTTGAATCAGACTCAGCAACAGAACAATCGAATCTCTTGCCGGCTGGTTTGACCGAGACCCGGATCACGGTTCTTGAAGTATCTGGTATTTTCCACGTGAATACCGGAGAAAAATATTGAGGTGATCTATGTTACTTGCCTGAAAGCAGACGGGTGAAATGGATTAGAAACCGTACGGAAATTCCGCTGGAAATTAATCGGTAGGTTGTACAAAAAGATCAGGCAAATTGTCAGGCTGAATGAAACCCATGACAAGGCATCCCGGTCACCATTACCCAACAAAGGCTCAATGGGGTTAGGACACGATAGCCAGAGAGCGATGTGCCAGATCACTTAGGTCGTGAGGAAAGGTTTTAACATATTCCTTTCACTACTTGGTCTTTCCATCGGGTCAGCCTTTTTTGGCAAGGTGTTAAGAAAAGATTGATTGACCCGCACCCGTAGGCACGTGAATACACGATTTCTATAACGCAACAACTGGTCCAATCAAAGGGACGCTTCGGGTAGATGGGTGAAGCGGAGGAGGAGGTGCGTAGAATGGCATTTTCTTGATATACAAATCCCAGGGCTACCTTTATGACTCACAGTGAAAGAACCTCCACCATAACCGCATTTCCATTCTACGAAACCTTTCGAGATGGTCTATGCATGAAACCTAATCTGGGTTCCCCTTCAGGACTTTTGGTTAATTTTTTAATTATCCTGCTGGAATAGGTGCATGCCCTTCGCTTTCCTTGTGTGCCTTTTGGATTTGTACAGCCCGTTTCCGCCACCAGATAATCACTCCGGTTATGGAGAGGATTGCTGTCCCTATCCCCATGATTGATACCAGGATACGACCGGGCAGACCCAGGATGCGCCCGGAATGCAGAGGAAACTGGGCTTGCACGAAGATGTCCGCTGCGGTACCTTTCCACGGCTGCCGATCCCCCAGATACCGCCCGTCACCGGCATCGAAATAGAGCACGGGGGGGCCAACGCCCGCAGCCCCGTGATCGTCGCCAGGATGATAGAAACCGACTCCATAGACACCGAAATGTTCCGCATAGAACACCTCGCCGACCGGCTCAGGCCAGTTCCGTTTCGACGCAATCTCAACCGCATGTTCAATAATTGGGGCAAAGCCCATTTTGGGTGAAATAGGCTCGTGCAAGTCGGTTTCTGTTCGCAAGTCGAAGGGACTTGGGGTGACCTCAGTCATGACGGACATGACCGGATAGAAGACTTCACGATAGAGGTTGAGAGAGAACGCCGTGAACGCAAGCATAAACAGAAGACCCCATGCCCAGAGCCCAAAAGCACGGTGGATATCAAAATTGATGCGCTTGATCGTTCCCGAAGTCTTGATCTTCCATGCCGGCGCCCAGCGAGTTCGCCAGCTCTGTACCGTTGGTCGATCAGATACGGTTGAGGAACCTGAGGTCAATGCGCGCCGCGGCAGTGTCAGGTAGAAGCCGACAAAGCAGTCCGCCGTCCAGAGAATGGCGATCCCTCCCAATAGCCACTCCCCCCAATGGTCAATGCCCCACATCTCTGGTATGTGAAGCGAAAAGTGCAGCTTGTAGAGGAAGGAGACTAAGTTTTCCTGTGTCACAGGCCAGACCGCGCCCCATTCCCGACGGCCTAACTCATTTCCTGTTACGGGATCGATAAAAACTTGATTATAGCCGAGTTCATACAATCTATCCGTGGCAGGATTCACGCGAGGGCCGACACCGAAAGCAAGTGCCTCGCCCGCTTCTGGGGCAAGCGGCACAAAGGTCACTTTTGCCCGTGGGTCACGGGTTTCGATCGCTTGGGCCAGATCAAGTGAAGAGAGATATGTCCCGCGGCTGTCCACATGGGTCAGGTGGGGGTTTAGCAGGTCGTCAAGTTCGTGATCCCAAGAGATCACCGCCCCTGTCAATCCGGATATAATTAAAAATCCGGCGATTACCAGTCCCACCCATCGGTGAAGGAGAATAAAGAGGTAATGCATTATTTCCTTCCCAGTAAAAAATCAGACTTCCTGCACACCCCGATGAGCGGGGTCATAATAAATCGTTATAAAACAGTAAAAAAGAGTGCTTCATAAAGAGTTAGACGAATGATATAAAAAAAACCTGACTTCCCACCTCAGCAGAAATATTTAATCCATCTTCAAACAGAATTCAGCTTTTTTAAATCGGGGAAGGACAGCCGGTGCAATCAGAAAATTAAACAATTCTATCCAAGGTCAAGGGAGAGGATGAATACCTCCACGGATGCCAAGGTTGGTCATTCGGATACATAAAATTGAAGAAACCCTACTCGAATTCTGGCAAATATAGGGCATAGATTTTTCGGTAGTCGATGGAGCGGATATATGATGGCTCGCTTGCCTGCCGGCAGTTGGGCGCCTCAACCGCGCGGTTCCGGTTTGGGAAATCGAGGGTGGAGCAGGATCCTATCACGTCACCCAGAGAAAAGCTTCACGCCGTGCCTTCCGATGTCAGCGTCTCATACGCAGAAGGCTCTTTGCATAATCGGGAATTTTCGATTCCAATAGACTGTGCAATCCGGAACCTTCCATTTCCGTTTTTCATAAAAATATTGCCGGTCGTGGCAGCAGAGAAATACCGTCCGAATTCCAAGCGCCTTAGCCCAACCGAGTAACCCCTAAGAGCGCCTTGTTTGGACTTGAGCTCAGGTCGAATCTCATGCCCATATCATTCAAGGCGAATTGCGCGATATCTACAACAGAGTTGCAACCCAAAGAGATGAATGCAATCGGAAGCCCTTGAGGGTCCCACAGAACTTTCAGAGTCTCTTCGGACCGCGTCCGAGAGCAATTGTGTTGGCTTCTGTTCCCACTCTCCCATCAGTTCTTAGGAACCAGAGGGAATGTGCGTCGACTATTTAATTAATGGAAATTTTCTCATCGTTGTCCTTTGGACAAGCCAGAAGATCTAAATGCCAGATACATTAATTATGGGTGTGGTCTTACCAGGGCGTTTATCAAGCATGACGGGTTCATTTCCATGAAACCTGCCCGAGTGATCACCATGAAATTTTTTGAAGTAAGGCAGGCTTGGATACATTCGGCCGCACACGAAGGTAAGAAAAAAGGGTCAAACCTATGGAGGAATTCAAAGAGAGTGCTGCAACGAGACTGTGGATTATTTACAAAAAACATCGGAGTCCAAATGTTATTTTTCCCTGTTCGATCACCCAACACGACATCCCCGGACGCATGGCTCGATCTATCATTATCTCAGTTCAATGTAGCGGTACCTGCCCTTACAGATTCTGCGCGGATCCTATCGACAAGAAAACAAATGAGCAAAAGCCAAACGTGAGCGTCTTTGCTGAAGACGGATAGATGATATGAATTAGCTTGTCAGGACATTGAGGTGTCGGGGAGAGAATCCCTTTATCCCCTACTTCGATATTGGTTTCATTACAAGTGTCAGGAGTCGGTTTGTTTCTGGTCCCTTAATGCTTGATCGTTGATGAACAAACAATCCTGCTGTAGTGGAATTTCTTGAGAGGCTGGATGCGGAAAAGATGTGAAGGTAACCCCTGATTATTTGGCCGAAGTTCAGTGTAGACTGAGAGATAGTCCTTTCCGTGTAGAATTTCTTGCGTGATAAGCGGGCGGAAAATTTTTTCATGGTACGTGCAACCGTCAGGCAGTACTTGACAGGTAGGGATCGATAAATGTATTGATATTGATAATTAATATCGGTATCGTTTTTTTGTGCATTCAGTCACATACGGCAAGAGGCCAAAGTGCTGCAAGTCCAGAGCCCACGCTCGCCGCCCGGCGACTGTGGGTTTTTTTATGGTTACGAGGAGCGCCGGCGAGACAAAATTGGCGGGCCACTCTCAAATGCTGTTTTGCATGAATTCCCGTTTCATGGGCAATTTAAACATGGAGTATTCACATCATTGTTCCAGTTGAATGTGCCTTAATTTTTTACCTAAACGATTTATTTAAAGGAACAAAATTGCAGGAGTACGGGTAATCGTGTCGTATACGTCTTAGCTCTATCGGCCAGATAGCGTGGGGCAGAGTTTGGGTTTTGAGTAAAAAGAAAAAAATGAATTTTTAATTTATTCATCGGGACAAGATGGCAAGCGTACGGGTAATCGTGTCGTATCCGTCTTAGCTTTATTGGTCAGGCACCGCGGAGCAGGGATTAACCTTTGAGTAGAAAGAAAGTGAATTCCCCTTCATGAATGTTGAGCACGAGACAATCGTCGATCTTTTACGAATGTGGGCGAGCCGGATCCCGCAGCAACAAGCCTATATTTTTTTAGTGGACGGTGAAACGGACGCCGTCCACGTGACTTATGAGGAGCTTGACCGGCGAGCGCAGGCTATTGCTACACGATTGAAAAGTTTAGGTGTCACCGGTGAACGCGCGCTTTTACTGTATCCACCGGGACTTGATTTTATCATCGCCTTCTTCGCCTGCTTATATGCAGGTGTGATTGCGGTACCGGCCTATCCTCCGCAACGTAAGCGTACGTTGCCACGCCTGCAAGCTATCCTGACAGATGCACAACCTAAATTAGCGCTAACAACGACACAAGTTCACGCAAGTGTCGAGCGATTCTGCAATCAGGATTCCGGGTTGGATAATTTAAAGAATCTGCAATGGTTGAGCACTGATGTGCTCACACCGGACACCGAAACAGTTTGGTGCATGCCTGACATTAACGGTCGGACACTCGCATTTCTTCAATACACATCAGGGTCGACAGGCTTACCGAAGGGCGTCATGGTCAGTCACGGTAATCTGTTGGACAACGAGCGGGTAATCAAGCAGGCATTTGGACATACGGAGCAAACGGTCGTGCTCGGATGGCTCCCCCTCTATCACGATATGGGATTGATCGGGAACGTGTTGCAACCTCTGTATCTCGGTGCGCCGTGCGTGCTCATGTCTCCTCTTCACTTTCTGCAGAAGCCGTTACGGTGGCTGTCCGCGATTTCGCGATATCGTGCGACGACCAGCGGGGGGCCGAATTTTGCTTATGACCTGTGCGTGCGCCAAACGACTCCGGAGCAGCGCGCGTCGTTGGATCTCAGTTGTTGGACGGTCGCGTTTAATGGGGCTGAACCGATTCACCCTAGCACGCTGGATCGATTCACGGACGCCTTCAGTGGGTCGGGGTTCCGTCGGGAGGCGCTGTATCCGTGTTACGGGTTGGCAGAGGCGACCTTGTTTGTTTCCGGGGGTGAGAGGACAAAGCCTCCGGTACTTCGAAGGATTAACAAAAACGAATTGCAGGAGCACCGCATCCTTGATCGGACGGAATCCGATGCCGAGATGCAACAATTGGTGGGGTGTGGATATTCACGTTTCGAACAAGAGATTCGCATTGTAGACCCCGAGTCGTTACGAATTTGTCTGGTTGGCCGCGTCGGAGAAGTGTGGGTGAAAGGGCCTAGCATCGCAAGGGGTTATTGGAATCGACCGGAAGACACGTCACGGACATTCGGAGGTTATACCTCGGATACCAGCGAAGGACCGTTCCTTCGAACAGGTGATCTTGGGTTTGTGAAGGAAGGTGAACTGTTCATCACGGGGCGGTTGAAAGATCTCATCATAATCCGTGGTCGCAACTATTATCCCCACGATGTCGAACTGACGGCACAACAGAGTCATGAGAGCCTTCGACCGGAAGGCGGCGCGGCGTTCTCGATTACGCTCCAAGAAGAAGAGTCCCTGGTGGTCGTCCATGAAGTGGACTCCCGTCCTGCCTCATTCAATGCCCAGATGGTGATAGCCGCAATTCGTCAGGCCATCACCGAACATCATGAAGTACAAGTTGCGGCAGTGGTGCTCATCAAGGCAGGGACACTCCCCAAAACGTCCAGTGGAAAAGTTCAGCGAAACTTGTGTCGTCTGAAGTTTCTCGCTCAGGGATTCAATGTGATCGGGCAGTCCGCCCTGCCGACATCTCCTTTTGAAACCGAATACGTACGGGGAGAGCAAGCAGACCGGGGGCAAGGGAATGAGCTAGAAGCAACCGTCATCGGGATTTGGTCGAAGGTGTTGCAGCAGCCGAGAATTCACCTCCAGGACAATTTTTTTGCCATGGGGGGGGATTCATTGCGCGGAATGCAGATGTTGGCTCGTCTACAGGAAATCTGTGGAGTCGATGTGCCGTTGGATGCGCTTTTCGATTATCCGACCGCGGCGGAATTTGCCGCCCACATCGGGACCCTCACGCCCTCTGTCGAAACGACTTCGAGGACGTCCATTCACCACACGTCACGAGTGGGAGCGTCGCCTCTGTCGTTTGCCCAGGAACGGTTCTGGTTTCTTGAGCAATTATCACCCGGTACTCCGTTTAACAATATTCCCATCGCACTGCGGCTGAAGGGTTCGCTCGATATCGAGGTCCTCCGTCGATCGCTCGACGAAATTGTTTCTCGTCATGAGATTCTCCGTGCCACCTTCGTTCTACGCAATGGCCAACCGGCTCAGATCATTGCACCTCGTCTTGAGCTTCCATTTTCAATAGAGGACTTGCAGCGGGTTTCCGAGTCGAGTCGTGAAGAGCAGCTTCAAAGCCTGCTCGGAGATGAGGCTCGTCGACCCTTTGATTTAATGAAGGATCCACTTCTTCGCTTTCGATTATTCCGGGTTAGCGAAGCCGACCATGTTCTTTCGCTGACTATTCATCATATCGTCGCGGACGGCTGGTCGATGGGTATTTTCAGCCGTGAACTGGCAGCGTTGTACCAGGCATTCCTGCAGGGGCGGGTCTCCCCGTTGCCGGCTCTTCCGGTCCAGTATTTCGATACAGTCATTCAGCAGAGAGAAAGTGTTCGAGAACAAATATTTCAACGGCAGGTGAACTACTGGCAACAGCGCCTGGACCATGCTCCCCACACCCTGAATCTGCCGTTTGATTTTCCCCGACCGGAGGTACAGGGGTATCGAGGGGCGCGCTATGAGTGGACATTGGATGCGTCACTTGTCCAGCAGTTGCAGGCGGTTGGGTATCGATATCGGACCACGTTGTTCATGACGTTGCTGGCGACCTTTAATATTCTCTTGTCGCGCTATAGCGGTCAATCAGATCTCTGTGTCGGAACGCCGGTTGCAAACCGTAACCGGATTGAGTGCGAATCCCTGATTGGTTGTTTCGTCAATTCGGTCGCCTTGCGCGCCGATCTTTCCGGCAATCCACCATTTCCTGATTTCCTCGATCAGGTTCGAGCGACGGTTCTTGGCGCCCAGGCGAACCAGGAGATTCCATTCGAGCGATTGGTCGATGAGTTGAAGGTGGGTAGGGACTTAGGTCATACGCCGATCTTTCAGGTGATGTTCGTCCTGGCGGATCGTCCATCGGATGTCCGTGCGTTGGGAGGCCTGGAAGCGTGCAGGATGAATGTGAATACGCAAACATCCGTGTTCGACCTGACGTTGGAGATGGCAGAAAAGGCCGACAGGAGTCTGGGAGGAGTATTCGAATACAGTACGGATCTGTTTACGAGCCGGACTATCGTTCGTATGGCCGAACATTTTCAGGCCTTGTTGGCTCAAGTCGTCGCATGTCCGGAGTCCCGCGTGGATGATTGGCCAATGGTGACGGTGAACGAGCGCGCGTATGTCCTCGTAAACTGCAATGAGACGACAACGCCCTATCCTGATGAGTCTTGTCTGCATCAATTGATTGAGGCTCGGGTCGTTGACAGTCCCGATGCAGTGGCGCTGCTGTGCGAGGGGCGTTCGTATGCCTATGACTTCATAAACAGCAGAGCGAATCAACTCGCCCGCTATTTACGAAGACAGGGAATCGGTCCGGAGATTCCCGTGGCCCTGTGCGTGGATCGGTCTCTCGAAATGGTGGTTGGTCTCCTGGGCACCCTCAAGGCCGGCGCGGCCTATGTGCCCATGGATCCGACCTATCCCAAAGAGCGGCAGTCGATCATTCTCAAAGATGTCCAGCCCCGGCTGCTCTTAACGCAAGGGAAATTTTCCGGAGAGCTGCCGGATCAAGCGGTACCGGTCTTTGCACTCGATAGTGATTGGCCCGTGGTGGCCGGGTTTCCGGACACCAATTTGCCGAATCTCACGAGCCCCGACAATCTGGCTTACATTCTCTATACCTCCGGGACTACCGGCCGGCCAAAGGGAACCGGCATTTCCCATCGAGCACTGGTAAATCACGCGACCGCGATGGTGAGGCAATACGGTCTTGCTTCGACGGATCGTGTCCTTCAGTTTGCATCCGTCAGCTTTGATGTGGCTGCCGAAGAATGTTTCCCGACATGGATTGCGGGGGCAACGGTGGTGTTGCGCCCCAATGAGCCGGTTCCTGCCTGTACCGATTTCCACACATTTCTTTGCGAGCAGGGCCTGACTGTCCTGAATCTTCCGACGCCCTATTGGGCGGGGTGGGTCGAAGAGATGGAGCGAATCAGCCTGCCGGTTCCACCGTTGATCAGACTGGTCATCGTGGGGAGCGAAAAGGCCTTGCCTGCCTCTCTGGTCCGCTGGCGACGCGTCGTTGGAGATCGTGTTGTCTGGTGCAACTCGTATGGCCCCACGGAAACCACGGTCACCGCCAGCAGTTATGTGCCAGGACCGGAGGTGGATTGGACAACCATGCCCAACGTACCGATCGGACAACCAATTGCGAATGTCGAGCTGTATGTTCTTGACTCGAATATGCAGCCCGTTCCGCTCGGTGTGCCGGGCGATCTGTACATCGGAGGACTGGGGCTGGCGCGTGGATACCACCAGATGCCGGCCCTCACTGCTGAAAAATTCATTCCGCATCCATACAGCCGTGGGGCAGGGGAACGGTTGTACCGAACCGGTGATCGTGTCCGTCGGCGGCCGGACGGGCAGGTGGAATTTCTGGGACGACGGGATGAACAGGTAAAGATCCGAGGATTCCGGATCGAGCTTCCTGACATTGAGTTCCATGCGCGCCAATGTCCCCAGGTAAAGGAGGTCAGAGTGTTTTTGGAATCCGGTGGGGTTCCCGGATGGCCGGCACTCATCGGCGGCCTCAGTGAGATCGAACAAGACCGGATGCTGCAGGAAGTTGAGTGTTTGACTGCAGTGGAAGCGCAGTGGGTGTATGACGTGGAATCGAATGCTGAGGAACGGAGGAAGACTGTGATTCAACGAAAGCCGGAGTTTGATGTGTTCCTGAAAATCAATAACGGAGAGTTCTTAACGCCACCGCGTGAAAATCAGCGCAACTGGCTTATGCGCCGAGCCCTTGACGAATTTTCTGATGATCTCGTCGCCCTCGACGCAATTTCTAAGCGGTTTGTTTCCGGGTCAGACCGGGTCAGCATCGATCAGAGCTGGACGGGAAGTCGGGCCGAATTTACGCCTTCTGAACTGATCATCGAAGGGCAACAAGTCATGCAGGATTGGGAAGCGCCCTTGATGAAGGCGATGGCCGACATTGCCACGGAATCCCGTGGCGATGTGCTTGAGGTCGGATTCGGAATGGGTATTTCAGCGACGTACATTCAGGCCGGTCAACCTCGTTCGCACACCATCATTGAGTGCAACCGTGATGTGATGAATGTGTTTTCGGACTGGACCGGGCGATACCCGGGTCGGGATATTCGTCTCGTTCAAGGACAGTGGCAGGAAGTAGTTGGGACATTGTCTGATTTTGACGCCGTATTTTTTGATACCTATCCGGCGAGTGAAGCAGAGTTTGAAGAGACGGTGATCAATAGCATCAACTTTGCCGAAGCCTTTATACCTTCGGCTGCAAAATTATTGCGGCCGGGTGGCGTATTTACCTATTACACGAACGAGATTGATTCCTTCAGCCGACGGCATCAACGATTCCTCTTCCAGCATTTTAGTTCATTCACCCTCAGCATCGTCCGATCGCTGCTTCCGCCGGAGGATTGTCATTATTGGTGGGCAGATTCGATGGCTGTCGTCAAGGCGGTGAAGTGATATGGAGGATGTTGTTCAACGGATCAATCGCCTGACCGAACCGCAGCGAAAACTTCTTCGCTTCAGATTGGGGGGCATGCGGTACGAACGGGAAGGGGAATCTCGACTGGTGGGGTATGTCGTGCCTTGTGTCCAAGATGCGACGACTGTTCAGGATCTCCGCGGATTTTTGGCAGAACGTCTCCCGGATTATATGGTGCCAAGAACCTGGATTGTTCTCGACGCTTTCCCTCTGACATCCCGCGGAAAGGTAGATCGCAAGGCGTTACAGGATATGGCTCGGTCGGCACCGGATGCGGTGTCTCATCAGCAGGGCGCGCCTCGAAACGACTGCGAGCGAAATATCGCAGCGATTTGGAAAGAAGCGCTGGGTCTGCACGCCGTCGGACTGCACGACAATTTTTTTGATCTGGGCGGGCACTCCCTTCTGTTGCCGAAGGTCCTCACTCAGATACGAGCCTTGACCAAGCACCAGGTGGCGATGGTCGATCTGTTTCGTTATCCGACGGTACAGGCATTGGCCGCATTTGTCTCGGCGGATGGGGCGCCAATTGTGGAAGCAGGGGCAACGCAACAGGTTCGTGATAAGCGAGAAGCGGGAGTGAGGCGGATGAAGCAGCAACGACGACAGAGACAAGAAGCGGTGAGGGGCGAATGACGGACGCCGTGGAGCTATCCAATGAGGACCCAGTCGCTGAGGGCTTGGAAGTAGCCATCGTCGGGATGGCCGGCCGATTTCCGGGTGCGAACAATCTTGATGAGTTTTGGCGCAATCTTCATGGTGGCGTCGAGTCTGTCTCCACGCTGAGTCGTGAAGAGCTACTGGAGTCTGGAGTGGAGGCAAAGGTTTTGGATCGGACGAACTATGTCCGGGCTCGCGCCGTATTAGATGAGGTCGATCTCTTCGATGCCAAATTTTTCAATATGACACCTAAAGAAGCCGAGATCATGGACCCTCAGCAGCGACTGTTCCTTGAATGTGCGTGGGAAACACTGGAACGCGGTGGATATGACCCGGAGCAATATCAAGGATTGATCGGCGTTTTCGCAGGATCGAGCACCAGCGGTTATCTCTTTAATTTATTCCCTCGCCGGATACTCTTACAGTCGGCCGCTGACATGGCGGCGATGCTCGGCGTGGAAAAGGATTCACTCTCGACGCGTGTGTCCTACAAATTGAATCTGGAAGGGCCCAGTTTAGCGGTGCAAACGGCCTGTTCGACCTCCCTGGTTGCGGTTCATCTTGCCTGCCAAGCCCTGCTGAGTGGTGAATGTGATATGGCCCTGGCAGGCGGTGTCTCTATCAGTGTCCCGCAGAAAGTGGGCTATCTCTACCAGGAGGGCGGCATCGTCTCTCCGGATGGTCATTGCCGGACCTTCGATGCTGATGCCGAAGGCACTGTCGGTGGGAGTGGCGTGGGCCTGGTGTTGCTCAAGCGGTTGCAGGAGGCGGAAGCGGATGGCGATCATATTTTTGCGGTGATCAAGGGTTCGGCGATTAATAACGATGGGGCCGCCAAAGTCGGTTACACAGCCCCTCGTATCGAGGGCCAGGCTAAAGTGATTAGAGCGGCGCACCTGGCATCCGGCGTGACGGCTGACTCCATCTCGTATGTCGAGGCTCATGGAACAGGGACCCCAATGGGGGACCCGATCGAAGTAGAGGCGCTGACCCAGGCCTTTCGAGCTTCGACGGTTCGTACCGGATTCTGTGCCCTCGGTTCAGTCAAAACCAATATCGGCCATTTGGATGCTGCGGCCGGCATCGCCGGTTTGATCAAGACGGTACTGGCCCTCTCCCATAGGCAGATTCCCGCAAGCTTGCATTACGTTCGCCCCAATCCCGCCATCGATTTTTCCGCTACACCGTTTTATGTGAACAGGACCTTGTCGGAGTGGGGGCGTGGCGAGTCACCGCGCCGCGCGGCCGTCAGTTCGTTCGGGCTTGGAGGCACGAATGCGCATGTGGTTCTGGAGGAGGCACCGTCACCTCAGAGGGCATCCGAAGTGGGTGAGGAAGGCCGCTGTCAGTTACTTCTGTTGTCGGCCCGGTCGGAAGCGGCCTTGAACGAAACGACAACTCGTCTTGCGACGCATCTCCATGCACATCCGGACCTCTGCCTTGCCGACGTGGCCCATACTCTTCAATCAGGTCGGAAAGCCTTTCCGTATCGTCGTTGGCTGATGGCCAGGAATACTGAGGAAGCCGTGCGGCTGTTGGGTCGCCTCATAATTAGGGGAGGAACCGCCGGCCCTGTGGAAGGAGAACATCGGGTTGCCTTCATGTTTTCCGGGCAGGGTTCCCAGTATCCACATATGGGGCATTCTCTTTATCAGCAACAGTCTCTGTTCCGCGAGCATGTGGATCGGTGCGCGTCGATGTTAAATCGGCGGCTCGATCGGGACATTCGGACAGTACTGTTTCCTGCCTCTGGTGCAGAAAAGGATCTGATTCATCAGACCAGCCTGACCCAGCCGGCACTGTTCGTGTTCGAGTATGCCCTTGCGCAACTCTGGAAGGCATGGGGAATTCACCCACATGCCATGATCGGGCATAGCATCGGGGAATATGTCGCGGCATGCCTATCCGGGGCATTTTCAGTTGAAGACGCGTTGGCGATCGTCGCGATGCGCGGGAGATTGATGCAGGAGCTTCCACCCGGAAGCATGCTGGCCGTTCCGCTCACCGAGTCGGAGTTAACACCGTATCTGGGCGGCAATCTGGATCTCGCTGCAGTCAATGCTCCAGGACAGTGTGTGGTCTCCGGTTCCGATGACCGGATCGATGCATTGGACCGTACGTTGGCAGCTCAGAGCATTCGAGGTCGGCGCCTCAAGACCTCGCATGCGTTTCATTCATCCATGATGGATCCGATTCTGAAGCGCTTTGAATCCTTCCTTGCCGGAATAGAAATGCAAGCCCCCCAAGCTCCCTGGGTATCGAATGTGAGCGGTACTTGGATTCGACCCGAAGAAGCGTTGGATCCCGCTTACTGGTCCCGTCATTTGCGCTCAACGGTGCGCTTCTCCGATGGGGTTCGAACATTGTTGAAAGAACCGGCGCCGGTATTTTTGGAGATCGGTCCCGGTCGCACGTTGCAAAATCTGGCCAGGAGGCATCCCGTTCCGGTTGGCTCATTTGTGCTGGCCTCACTTGATGGCCTCGATCAGGAGGCGGCCGGTCAGGACGAAATGCCTGTCATCCTGGCGACCCTCGGTTCTCTTTGGGGAGCCGGGGTTCGAGTGCATTGGAGCGGTCTGCACAGCGGGCATCGGCCACGACGAGTTGTTCTGCCGACCTATCCTTTTGAGCGGCAGCGTTACTGGGTGGAACCTGGTCGGAGTGAACCTGTCCAGGTTCCTGGGTCCGGTAAAAGGCAGGCCGATCTCTCGAATTGGTTTTATCAACCCTCGTGGAAACGGTCAGTACTCGTGGCGAAGGGTAAACAACGTCCGGACGAAACGTGGCTGGTTTTTCTCGATGAACGGTCGAGCGGCGCGGGACTTGTCAGAGAGCTGGAACGACAGGGCCGGTCGGTGGTCGCCGTGTTGGCCGGTAGGGGATTTAAACGGTGTGTCGATGGGACCTATCGAGTAAGACCAGATTCCCGTGAGGATCATGAGTTGTTGCTTCGAGAGTTGACCAGCCGGAATCACCTTCCATCCTGTCTCCTGCATGCCTGGACCATCGGGGATGAATTGCAAGAGACAACTGCTACCGGGCGACTCCAGGTGGCACAAGAAAGAGGATTTCTCCATTTGCTCATTCTTGCGCAAATTTTCGGACGCCGGCGCACGGCTCGACTCTCGATCCTCGTCCTTTCTCAAGGGTTGCATGATGTCACGGGCCAGGAATCTTTACGTCCTGAACAGGCCACCGTGCTGGGAGCCTGTCGTGTCATTCCTCAAGAGTATCCGGGCGTGACATGCCGTGGGATCGACCTGGAACAAGTTGCTACGGAGACGCCATTTTTCGATGAACTTTGTGAACGGCTCATCGAGGAAGTCTCCAATCTTGATGCTGAGACGGTCGTGGCCTACCGAGGTGGACATCGATGGGTACAGACGTTTGAGCCACTCATCCTTGCAGAAAGCGATACAGATACTTCTCTGCTGCGGGAGGGAGGGGTATATCTCATTACGGGCGGTGTGGGCGGGGTGGGACTCTGCCTTGCCGAGTATCTCATTCGTACGGTGCATGCGCGGGTGATTCTGACGAGTCGGACCCTCCCGACTCCTGAGCAGCGTGAGCGTGTGGCCGGCCTGGCGCAATCGGGCGATCGCGTTCTGGTTCTTCAGGCCGATGTCGCTGATCCTGTGCAAATGCAGGGAGTGATTGATGAAGCCCTTCGACAGTTCGGCCGAATTCATGGGGTGTTTCATGCAGCGGGAATCGCCGGCGGCGGACTTCTGGAGCTGAAAAACCCGGAATCCGTATGGAATGAATTTCGTCCAAAGGTTTCCGGAGCCTTGGTGCTCGAAGAGGCGTTTCGCGATAGGCAACTTGATTTTGTGATGTTCTGTTCTTCTCTGACGGCTGTGGTTGGAGGGGTGGGCCAGGCTGCCTATTGCGCGGCCAACGCCTTTCTGGATGCCATGGCACATGCCAGCACGAAAAAAGGAACACGCGTCATCTCTGTGAATTTCGATCGATGGAAACAGGTCGGTATGTCGGTTGAAGCGGAAGAGTGGCTCAAGACCTTGCAGGTCCCTGAAGAGGATTTGGATGGCATGACTCCGCAGGAAGGTCAGGACGTGGTCCACCGAATTCTTTGCGGGCCGAACCTCCCGCAGGTCGCCGTGTCCATCCGTGATCTGCCGAAAGTGGTCGCTTCCGTTGCGCGGATTTCGTTGATGCCATCACAGATGAGGCAGGCAACGACTCCGTCTGTCATTGGAGACGCCACGGAGTTCTTGGAACAAGAGGTGGCAGACTTATGGCAACAGATTCTGGGCACCGGACGTGTGGGGTTTGAGGATGATTTTTTCCGGGTGGGGGGCGAATCCTTGAGCGCCCTTCAGCTGTTGAATCGTGTTCAAGAGCTTTTTGGTATCGAGCTGTCGCTCCGCGAATTCTTTGATGCACCGACGGTTTCGGGATTGGTCAAGCAAATTCGCGCGGCGCGAGCCACCGGGGCACAGCAAGAGCCGAAAATTGTTCCCATTCCTCGTCAAGCCCGACGATTGCGTGGGGCTTCGGTATGAGATCGACTGCGGTGTGGCAGCCGCGAAGGAACGAATTCAGATGAACTTGATCAGATTTTTGATACGCAGTTCCTGGCAATTGCTGCTGGGTTCCATTCTGGCCGGTGTGGTGAGCGGGCTTGCCGGAGCCGCAATTATTGCGGTCATCCATAAGGGAATGAACGGAACCGATTCGTCGTCCATGCTTGCCTGGAGTTTTCTGGCACTTGCGGTACTGGTCGCCGTGACCAAAGCCCTGTCGGAAATTCTGCTGACCAGGTTGGGCCAACGTACCATTTCAGAGTTACGAATGCAGCTGAGTCGACGCATTCTGCATGCCCCGCTCCGTCAGTTTGAGGAACTGGGTTCACATCGGTTGCTCGCTGCCTTGAGCGACGATACGGACGTCATCGCGCAGGCCTATGTCCAGTTGCCGCTTATCTGCGTCAATCTCGCGACGACGATCGGCTGTCTTGCATATTTGGGATGGCTATCCTGGCCCCTGCTGATTCTCGTTCTGGCATTTATGGCACTCGGGAGCATGACGTTCAATCTGCAGGAACAGCGCGCATTGCAATATTTCAAACAAGCACGGGAGACCAACGATGCCCTGTTCGGACATTTCCGTTCCATCATGGCCGGGATCAAAGAACTCAAGTTGCATCGCCCGCGGCGGGAGGCGTTTCTCGAAACATTGCTTCAGCGAACTGTGAGTGAGTATCAGCGGGACTTTGTCGGGGGCATGACGGTGTATTCCATCGCGTCCAGTTGGGGAACGTTTCTCTTCTATGCCGTCATCGGCGTCATCCTCTTCCTCTGGCCGTCATGGCGTGACCTGCCTATTGAGACTGTGGTCGGCGTCACTCTGGTCCTGTTGTACATGATGGGTCCGTTTGCGCAGATTATAGAATTGTTGCCGGGTGTCGGTCGCGCGAATATCGCTCTGAAGAAAATTGAGGCGCTGGGCCTGTCGTTGGCTGCCTCTGCCACGAATCTTACTGGTGAAGCCGTTTCCGGCCCAGCGATTGAACTCGATCCCAGTGGCTGGCGGTGTCTGGAATTATCAAACGTCACGCATCGGTATTATCGCGAGGGAGAGGATTCCAGTTTTACTGTGGGTCCGATCAATTTAAGTTTTTCTCCCGGTGAAGTGACGTTTCTCATCGGCGGAAACGGAAGCGGTAAGACCACGCTGGCGATGTTACTGTTGGGTCTCTACACACCTGAGTCTGGAACGGTTTGCCTCGACGGTGTCCCGATCGAGGACGCCAATCGTGAAGCCTATCGACAATTGTTTTCAACGGTATTCTCGGATTTCTGTTTATTTGATTCCTTGCTGGGTCTCCAGAAAGACGATCTGGATGCGGAGGCTCTTATGTATTTGGAACGATTGCAACTCCGGTCCAAGGTACAAATCGAGCAAGGCGCCTTCTCGACCCAGGCGCTTTCTCAAGGACAACGGAAACGACTGGCGCTGTTGACGGCCTATGTTGAAGACCGGCCGTTTTACGTGTTCGATGAATGGGCAGCCGATCAGGACCCGCTGTTTCGAAAAGTGTTTTACACGGAGCTTCTTCCGGATCTGAAGGCACGGGGCAAGACGGTTTTCGTCATTACGCATGACGATCAATATTTTCCGTTGGCCGATCGGTGCATTCGAATGGATTACGGAATGATCGTGAATGTCGCCGGACAATCCACGATTTGCAGCGAGCAGGATTTTGCATTGTCTCAATCCACGGGGTCCGGAGTGGCCGGGAACCCAGTACGGGCGGGTTCTTTATTCAAGGAGGATCAAGTATGACGGTTCATGTCGATGAAATATGGGAATCCATTGCGACCGGTCAAACTGCCCGGATAGAACATCTGGGCGCCAATCCCTATCTGGAGCGGCAAGCGCTGAGAGAGTCGAGTGCACGCAGTTACCCGCGCCGGCTGCCACTGGCGCTCAAGAAGGGGAAGGGCATCTATGTTCAAGATCACGAGGGGCGGACCTATATTGATTGTCTGGCCTGTGCCGGGGCATTGGCTCTTGGCCACAATCATCCTGTCGTTGTCGAGGCGATCAGCCGGATGCTGCGGGACGAACTTCCGTTTCAGACGCTGGATTTGACCACGCCGGTCAAAGACCGCTTTGTGGAGAAAGTGTTTGAGTGTTTGCCGAAGGAATTTGCCGATGGTGCGAAAATTCAATTCTGTGGACCATCCGGGGCCGATGCGGTCGAGGCGTCGATCAAACTGGTGAAGATCGCGCGTGACCGACGGACGATCCTGGCATTTCAAGGAGCCTATCATGGGATGACGCATGGCACGCTGGGATTGACAGGTGATCTGGGCCCGAAAAGGGCCATCAGCGGGCTCATGGCTGATGTCCATTTTCTACCCTATCCCTATGCCTATCGTTGCCCGTTCGGCGTGGGAGGCGAAGAGGGGCATCGTCTCTCCAGTGCGTATATTGAGCGGCTCCTTGACGATCCCAACAGCGGTATCGTGGAGCCGGCCGGGATGATCCTGGAGGTGGTCCAGGGGGAGGGCGGAGTTATTCCGGCGTCGCTGAGCTGGCTTCAGGAAATCCGCCGTATTACTCGTGAGCGCGGCATTCCATTAATTGTCGACGAAGTTCAAACAGGCCTCGGTCGAACGGGGACCCTGTTTGCGTTCGAACAGGCGGGCATTGTGCCGGACGTCGTTGTCTTGTCCAAAGCGATCGGCGGCGGATTGCCGTTGAGCGTGGTGGTCTATCGGCCCGAGTTGGATCGATGGACGGCAGGGGCGCACGCAGGCACCTTCAGGGGTAATCAAATGGCGATGGCGACCGGGGAGGCCACGATTGATTTTATTTGCCGCGAGCAGGTGGCGTTGCATGCCGCCAGAATGGGCGAACGGCTGATGAGCAGCTTGAAACGAATACAGGGTGACTCACGGAGTCTCGGCGATGTGCGGGGTCGAGGTTTGATGGTGGGTGTGGAAGTTGTCGACACCAACAAGTCCTCGGATAAGTCCGGGGGGTTCGCTGCTGCGCCGGCCATCGCGAGCAAGATCCAGAACGAAGCCTTGCGGCGAGGACTGATACTGGAACTGGGCGGACGGAATAACAGCGTCGTGCGGTTTCTTCCTCCCTTGATCGTCACAACGGAACAGATCGATACGATCTCGACAATTTTCTCAGAGGCCGTCTCGGCGGCGGAGCGGGATTAAGCGGCATGACGCCTTTTCGTGTGGTGGCGATTGTCACTGTTGTGATTGTGGCAGCTGCGGGTGGATGGAGCGTGCTGGTGCTGCGCGCCTCCCTCCCGGTTTTGGACGGCGACGTGAAGATAGGAGGGATACAGGCGCCCGTGACCGTGACGTTTGATCCACAAGGCATTCCCACGATCATCGCCGGATCACGATTGGATGCGCTACGGGCGCTCGGGTTTGTGACGGCGCAAGACCGTCTCTTTCAAATGGATGTATTGCGTCGAAGCAGTGCCGGACGGCTGGCCGAGGTGTTCGGGGAGTCGGTCGTGGATATGGACATCAAGCAACGAACGGTCGGGTTTACACAGGTGGCGGACGCCGTCATGAGGCGTATGCCCGAAGAGCAAAGATCGGCTTTGGAGGCTTACGCAGAAGGAGTCAATGCATTTCTCGACCAGATGGAGGGGCTTCCGGTCGAATGTGTGATGCTCGGTTACCGTCCGGAGATCTGGCGGCCGGCAGACAGTGTGCTGGTCGTATTGGGAATGTTTCAGGTGCTGAACGGGTATGAGGAGGATGAACGCATGCGCACCGTCATGGGCAGCGTCCTTCCGGACGACGTTTTGGCCTTTCTCGTTCCTGCCGTCGATGCCTACACCGATAAGCTGCTGCGAGGCATTACGTCACAGGCCGCGATGTCTCCTATCCCGGTGCAGACTCTGGCCACGATTCGGCGTCCCTTGGACCTGAGCCGGATGTCCCGGTCGTCGATTGTCAATTCCGATAAACCCGTCGTGGGATCGAACGCCTGGGCAATCGGGGGATCCAGAACAACAGACGGACGAGCCATTCTCGCCAACGATATGCATCTTGACGTGGCGGTTCCCAATATCTGGTATCGCGTCCAGCTTCAGTACGAGGACGTTGAGATGGCCGGCATTGTCGTGCCGGGAATTCCTGTGATGATCACGGGGTCGAACGGGTATGTCGCGTGGGGCTTGACCAATGTAGAAGGAGATTTTCTTGATCTCGTACAGGTGGAACTTAATCCTCGTAATGCGCAGGAATATGCGACTCCGGAAGGCTGGCGTTCCTTTACCACCCGTGGAGAAACGATTGTGGTCAAGGATGGAGATGACCGGCAGGTCGAGGTGAAGGAAACGCTCTGGGGGCCCCTGGCGTCCGAACCTTTGCTTGGACGACCGGTGGCAATTCGTTGGACCGCCCTTGATCCGGATGCAGTGGATGTGGGGTTGCTGCACCTGGATCGGGTCCGTTCTCTGTCGGAGGCGATCTCTGTGGTGAATCGCGCGGCCGGACCCGCGAACAATGTGCTGCTTGCGGATAGGGATGGTCACATTGCCTGGACCTATACAGGCAGGATTCCCATTCGCCATGGATTTGACGGTTCCGTCAGCCTTTCATGGGCGGATGGCCAGGCCGGATGGTCGGGATTCATCGAACCGGATCAGTTGCCGCGAATTGTGAACCCTCCGTCAGGATTTCTGGTGAATGCGAATCAACGCATGGTGGACGGCAACGACCCCTATGTGATCGGCCATTCATTTGCCGGCGGGTATCGAGCGTATCGAATTACTGAGCGCTTGCACACCATGGTCCCGGCGCGTGAACCGGACTTGTTCTCTATTCAACTGGATACGACGACGGAGATCTATGAGTTCTATCGGAGCCTGGCGTTAGAGTTGCTGAGCCAGGCGGTGGTTCAGCAGAAACCTCATCTGTGGGAAGCCCATCGTGTTCTTGATGCCTGGAATGGAAAGGCTGATGCCGGGAGCATTGGAATTGGGCTATTGGCGGAATTTAGGAACTCGTTGGCGCGCTCGGTCTTTACACCATTTTTGGAAGAATGCCGTGAGAAAGACGAAGGTTTTGTCTATGACGGAAATCTGGATACCCCTCTGCGCGCCCTCCTGACTGCGCAAGTGCCTCAGCTTCTCCCAGATCAGGAGCACTTCACGGATTGGCATGGCTTTCTTCTGCATGTGCTGGAGCAAAGCATTGAGGATCTGAAGGCCAGATATCATGTGGTGACCCTGAGTGAATTGACCTGGGGAACCATGAATCGGGTCGAGATGGTGCATCCGTTGGGGAATGCGATTCCGGGTTTGGGATATGTATTAAATATGCCGGATGAAGAAATGCCCGGATGCAGCCAGTGTGTGCGAGTTATTAGCGGAAGTCTCACAGCCAGCCAGCGCATGGTGGTGTCTCCGGCTCATCATGAAGACGGAATATTTCATATGCCGGGCGGACAGTCGGGACATCCGTTTTCACCTCATTACCGAGATCAGCAGCCCTACTGGAGTAAAGGCATTCCCACGCCATTGTTGGCAGGCCCGGTCACGCATCGACTTACATTGAGCCCTTTGCCGGGGCACACGTAACGGACGGAGCAACTTACGCGACGTCAGAGACTTTACCCTAACCATATAAGGAGGATTCATGGGAAACGACGAACAGGAAGATACGACAGTCTACAAAGTAGTGATGAACCATGAGGAGCAATATTCCATCTGGCCGTCCTATCGGGATAATCCTCTCGGATGGTCGGATGTGGGGAAAACCGGCCTCAAAGAAGAATGTTTGGACTATATCAAGGAGGTATGGACGGATATGCGTCCGTTGAGTTTGCGAAAGTGGATGGCCGAACAAGCTGAAAAAACGGGTTCTTCATGCTAACTGCTGCACGATCACAACCATGGATTGTCACCTGCCGTCCGACGTCGGGAGTCCGGTTGTTGTGTTTTCCGTATGCCGGTGGAGGGCCTTCGGTGTTTCGCGGTTGGGCGCAATATCTTTCGCCGGAGATTGAACTCTGTGCTGTCCAGCTGCCTGGGCGAGAGGCGCGGATGAAGGAGTTACCCATCGGAAATCTCAGGCGTTTGGTTGCCGAACTCGCGGACGCTCTCGAACCGAGTCTGGACAGACCCGTTGCGCTATTCGGGCACAGCATTGGCGGACTGATTGCATTTGAACTCGCACGGGAGATACGGCGGCGCTATGCCATCGAACCGGTGCATCTCTTTGTCTCGGGATGTCCAGCGCCGCAGATCCGCGACAACGATCCACTGTTCGATCTACCGGAGGACGAATTTCTCGATCATATGCGGCGGTTCAATGGAACCCCACGGGAAGTGTTGGAACATCCGGAGATGATGCAACTTGTTCTTCCCGCGCTCCGTGCGGATTTTTCGCTCCGCGACACCTATGTGCATGTAGAGGAACCTCCTTTGCACTGTGCGATTTCGGTGTTCGGCGGCCTGGAGGACACTCGTGTAGGCACAGAGGAACTGGAGAAATGGAGAGCCCATACGTCCGAATCGTTTCAGATGTGCCTGTTCCAGGGCGGGCATTTCTTCTTACGGACCGCGCAAGCCGCCGTAGTGGAATCCGTTACCCGGACATTGCATCGGTATGGACGGTGATGGGGAATATGCGGGACCGACAGATTTTTATTTACATTGCTGCCGATCCAATTCGGATGGGTTTAGTGGAGTGAGAAGGAATCTACAATGATCCGGAGGTGCAGTTATGAACAATGATGGTCAAACGACTTGTACCATCCCGTCGCAGGCCTGTGGGGATGGCGATCCGGCATCGATATTTTCAACTGGGCCGCTCGTCCCCGGAGTTCGTCTCCCGTTGTTGATGACGGCGCAGGAGGGACGGGATCTGGGCGAACTTTCAGCAGCTGCGCGTTGCGGTGCCGACGAGTTTTTGTCGATTCATGGGGGCGTGTTGTTTCGAGGATTACCGGTGGAATCGCCGTCGGACTTCGAATCCTTTGTGAAGGTCTTCACCCAATCGATGATCGCCTATGAATTCGGTTCTACGCCGAGGTCGCAGGTTCATCATCAGGTCTACACGTCGACGGAATATCCTTCGGATCAACATATTCCTTTGCACAACGAGCAGGCCTATACCACGGAATGGCCGATGAAGATCTGGTTTTACTGCGGCCAGCCGTCCGAGGAAGGCGGATATACGCCCATTGCCGACAGCCGGGAAGTGTTGACACGGATTCCGTCGCATATCCGGAAACGGTTTATCCGGAAAGGGGTCATGTATGTGCGTAACTATGGCAACGGGCTCGATGTGCCATGGCAAAAAGTGTTCAACACCGAGGATCGTGCCATCGTTGAGCAGTTCTGCCGGAAGAACGGGATCCTGTTCGAGTGGAAGCCGGATGGTGAACTGCGGACACGACAGATCGCGCAGGCGGTAGCGGTGCATCCCGTGACTCAGGAGGAGGTCTGGTTTAATCAGGCGCATTTGTTCCACGTCTCGAATTTGGAGCCGGACGTGCGCGAGGCACTTTTGTGCGCCGTGAGCGAGGACGAGCTTCCGCGGCATGTCTATTACGGAGACGGCACTTCCATCGAGACTGATGTATTGAATGAAATTCGCGATGTCTATCGTTGTCTCGCGGTTCAGTTCTCCTGGCAGAAAGGGGATGTGCTGATGCTGGACAATATGCTGGCGGCCCATGGACGTACGCCCTACAAGGGAAATCGACAAATCCTGGTCGCGATGGCTGAGCCGTCAGGAGCGTTGCCCGAATGCCGCTGAACGAGGAAGCTACCCGAAGCGAGACGCTGCCAGATGAGAGCGTAGAGCCGGAGCACTATGTGTTCCCGATGAGCTTTGCGCAGCGTCGATTGTGGTTTCTGTCCCAACTGGAGCCGGAGAGTGCGTCCTACAACACCGCGATTGCCGTGCGGATGAAGGGAGTGCTTGATCGCCAGGCGGTGGAAGACTCATTCAACGACATCGTGACGCGACATGAGATACTGCGCTCGACGTTCGAGTCAGCGGACGGGGATCCCGTGCAGATCATCGCGGCACAGCGTGAAGTGCATCTCAAAGTGGTCACCATTCCCAAGAGCGATGACAGGATCGAACCTGCGATCGCCGCGGAGGCACAACATCCGTTTGATCTCATGCGCGGTCCATTGATTCGCTTGTGTTTGATGGAGAGACATGCTGAGGAGCACGTCCTGGTCGTCACCCTGCACCATATTGTGTGTGACGGGTGGTCTGCTCAAATCCTGGCGAGGGAATTCGCTGCGTTCTATGCGGCCAGAATAGCGGGCATGACCCCTTCCTTGCCCCCCTTGCCGATTCAGTATGCCGATTTCGGAGAATGGCAACGGCAGTGGATGCAAGGGGCGGTGTTGGAACGTCAGTTGGTCTATTGGAAGCAACAATTGAATGGTGATTTACCTGTCCTGGAAATCCCGACCGACCGGCCGCGAACGGCAATCCAGGCCTCGTCCGGAAGCCGGCATGTTTTTATGGTGCCTGAGGGGGTCGCGAAGGAATTAGTTGCCCTCAGCCGCCGGGAAGGCGTGACATTATTCATGACGTTGCTGGGGGCCTTTCAAGTGTTGTTGCTCCGGTATACGGGTATTGAGGATGTCTGCGTCGGGACGCCCGTCGCGTGCCGGACCAGACCAGAGACCGAGGATTTGATCGGTTTTTTCGCGAATACTCTTGTTCTACGCACCGATCTTTCTGGAAATCCGCCGTTTTCCCGGTTGCTGGCACGGGTGCGTGACGTCGTCATCGGTGCCCAAGCCCACCAAGACCTTCCCTTCGAAGAACTGGTGGATGTCCTGAAGCCTTCGCGAGCCTTGAGTCACCCGCCGCTGTTTCAAGTCATGTTCGTTCTCCAGACAACGCTGTCTCAAGCTATCCGGCTTCCCGGCCTTGCCGTTGAGGTGCAAGAAGTGGATGTGGCTTCTGCCAAGTTCGACCTGTCGCTCGACATGGCTGAAACGGAACAGGGTTTGGAGGGGGCCTTCGAGTACAACACGGACCTCTTTGAGCTAACCACGATCCTCAGAATGACGGACCATTTGGTGCGGTTGCTTCAAGAGATTGTCGAGGGTCCTGAGAGGCGTGTACACGAATTGCGGTTCATGGCGCCCTCGGAATGGCGTCACGTAGTGGAGGAGAGTCGCGATTCCGAATGCTGTCCATCTGTGGTGGATGGATATGCGGATATGTTCGAGGCGCAAGTCAAGAATTCTCCCGAGGCCATTGCCGTTATTTGCGATGGGCAATCGCTGACCTATCGGGAATTGAATTGCGCCGCTAATCGAGTGGCGCATGCTCTCACGCGGGCAGGCGTGGGCGTCGAATCGATTGTCGCGGTACTTGACCATCGTGGAATTCCCTTCTTGACGATGATACTCGGGGTTCTCAAAGCGGGTGGTGTCTATCTTCCGCTCGACCCAACCCATCCGGCTCACCGCTGGAGTCGCCTCATCGAGTTGAGCCGGTCGGCGGTCGTCCTGGTGGCAGAGGGGTTCCGGCCAAGTTTACTTGACGCATCGTTAAAGCTGGCACAATCAGGCGAGATTCCTGTGCTGACGATAGAAGACATCCATGCAGAGAAGGTGTCCGAACATAACCCACTTCGCGAGTCCTCGCCGGACCAACTCGCATACATCATCTATACGTCCGGGTCCACAGGGGTGCCGAAAGGCGCGATGGTGACGCAACGGGGATTGGTCAATCACCTCATGAGCAAAGTCGCGGTCTTGGATTTAGATGCCGAGGCTGTCGTTGCGCAAACGGCGTCGGCGTGTTTCGATATTTCGGTCTGGCAATTTCTTGCGGCACTGGTGGTCGGTGGCCGTACGCTGATTGTCCTTGATGAAATCGCGCATGATCCGGCAGCACTGTTGGCCTGTCTAAATGAATCGGGTGTGACGGTCGCTGAAACTGTGCCAAGACTCTTGCAAGGCATGATCGATGCGGCAGCCGGTTCCACGGCGTTTTCTTTGCCCAAGCTTCGCTGGATACTTCCGACCGGTGAAGCGCTCCCACCGCAACTTTGTCGCGATTGGTTTGAGCGATACCCGCAGATTCCCCTGATGAATGCCTATGGGCCGGCCGAATGTGCCGATGATGTGGCCATGGCTCCGATCACCGGGCCTCCCGCACGTGAGCAAGTTTGTATGCCCATCGGTTGGCCTATTCAGAATGTCCGGCTCTATGTTGTGGATCGGTGGCTCGGACCGACTCCGATCGGTGTTCCTGGTGAACTCTGTATCGGGGGCAGTGCCGTTGGTCGAGGGTATGTGCAGGATCCGGTGCGAAGCGCTGAAGTGTTTGTCCCTGATCCATTCGAAAGAGAGCGGGGTGCGCGTCTCTATCGAACGGGTGACCGTGTATGCCGACTGGCCGATGGGAGTCTGGAATTTCTCGGTCGGTTCGATCATCAGGTGAAATTGCGGGGTGTGCGTATTGAGTTGGGTGAGATCGAGGCCCGTCTTCGCGAACTCACCGATATTCGGGATGTCGTTGTGGTTTTGCGTGAGGATTGTCCCGGCCAAAAACGATTGACGGCCTATGTGGTGACGTCCGGGGCAGGAGACAATCAGAGAAAATCCTGGCGCACGGCGTTACGGACACAGTTGCCCGACGCGATGATTCCGGCATGTTTCGTCGTTCTAGAGGCGATTCCTCGCACGTCCAACGGAAAAGTGGATCGACAGTCGTTGCCTGTTCCTGAACAGGAATTCATGCGGGAATATGTGGCGCCTGGTACACCAGGAGAGGAAACGCTGGCTGGAATCTGGGCCGATCTTTTGGGAGTCGAGCGAGTCGGAGCAGAGGATAATTTTTTCGAGCTCGGCGGAGATTCCATTCTCAGTTTACAGGTCGTGGCCCGCGCAAGAGAGAAAGGTCTATTGCTGACTCCCCGGCAGCTCTTCCAGTATCAAACCATCGCGGAACTGGCAGCTCATGCGTCCTCATCGTCTTCCACAAGGGAAGTGTCTCTCCTGAATTGGAATGCGTCCACCTTTGTCGATGACGATACTGCCGGAGCAGCGCGGCGGGCCTGTCCGGATCTGGAAGATTTCTATCCACTCAGTCCTTTACAGCAGGGACTGTTGTTTCATAGCGCGTATGCACCCCGATCCGGTGTCTACATCGAACAGATGCACTGCCGGTTGCGGGGAGAGTTGGATGGACAGGCATTCAGGAAGGCCTGGCAGCGGCTCGTGGCCCGGCACGTGGTGCTTCGGACCAGATTCATGTGGCGGGATGTGTCGTCACCGGTACAGATCGTCATGCCTTCGGCGGATCTTCCCTGGCTGGAAATCGATTGGCAGAGATATTCGGTCAGGGAGCAGGAGGAGCGCCTGCGATTATTTATCCAGGAAGACCGTCTGCAGGATTTCGACTTTGAACAGCCTCCCTTAATGCGCCTGGCTTTGATACGCGTCGCGCCGGAGACATATGAGGTGGTCTGGACCCACCATCATATCCTCATGGACGGTTGGTGCTTGCCGATTCTGCTGAGAGAAGTCCTGACCTCGTATCACGCGTCCCGATCCGGGCAAGAACCGGCGCAGGACCTTCCCGTTCCCTATCGGCATTACGTGGCCTGGCTTCAGCAACAGGATTCAGCCGCCTCGGAAGAATTTTGGCGCGCCACTCTTCAAGGATTTACCGTACCGACACTGTTGGGAGACGAAGGGAAGGCGGAGGAGTCCGATGGAGCGGGAGGGGATGGGGTATTCACGCTGGCGATCTCATCGTCAACAACTGAAGCGATTCGCGGATGCGCCCGACGATGTCAGGTCACAGAACATACCCTGGTGCAGGGAGCCTGGGCGCTGTTGTTGAGTCGATACCGCGGTGAGACGGACATCGTTTTTGGCACGACGGTTTCCGGTCGGTCCGCCGAGATCCCGGGAATCGAATCGATGGTCGGTCTCTTCATCAATACGCTGCCGCTTCGCCTGTCGGTGTCGCCGGATGCCGTCGTCCATCAATGGCTGCGGGAGATTCTCGCGCGAAACAGCGCTCTGCGGGATTATGAACAGAGTCCGTTGGCGCAGGTACAGGGATGGAGCGATGTTCCTCGCGGTCAATCGTTGTTCGAGAGTCTGCTTGTCTTCGACAACCATCCGATGGATGGAACGCTGGAGGAAGGCACGATTGGACTTGCCGTCGAACGGCCGCGATTGGAGGGACAAACGAACTACCCTTTGACGCTGAACGTTGTGCCCGGAAAGATCATGATCGTTGCATTCTGGTATCAGCGGCGGTGGTTCCGTGATGAGGTTATCACCCGTATCGCGGGCCATTTTGACACCCTTTTGGCTGCCATCGCTGAAGCGCCTCAGGCACGTCTCTCGGCGTTGCCGATGATGGAGGCAGCGGAGCGGGCGATGGTGGTGGGGGAGTGGAACGCGACGGCCCGGGCCTATCCGATGGCCCAGACGGTGCCGGAGTTGATTGCCGGGCAGGCGGTGCGGACCCCGACGGCGATCGCCGTGCGCGACGGCGCCCGGACGCTGACGTATGCCACGCTGCTGGCGCGCGCCAATCAAGTGGCCCAGACCCTTCGGGCGGAAGGCATCGGCCCGGAGTGCCTCGTGGGGATTGCCATGCAGCGTTCGCTCGACCTGGTCGTCGGCTTGCTGGGTATTCTCCAAGCGGGCGCGGCCTATGTGCCGCTCGATCCGACCTATCCCGCCGAGCGGCTCGCCTTCATGCTGGCCGACAGTCAGGTGGCGGGCTTGCTGACGCACGAGGCGCTCGTGGCTTCGTTGGGGTTTGCCGGGTCTACCCTCTGTCTGGATCGGGATTGGTCGAGCATTGAGCGACAGCCGAGCACCGCGCCGGCCGGCCGATGCCTCGACACCCAACTGGCCTACACCATCTATACCTCCGGCTCCACCGGCCACCCCAAAGGCGCGGGCAACACCCACGGGGGGTTGCGCAACCGTCTGCAGTGGATGCAGGAGGCCTATCCCTTGAGTGCGGCCGACCGGGTGCTGCAGAAAACGCCGATCAGTTTCGACGTCTCCGTGTGGGAATTCTTCTGGCCCCTTCTGGCGGGCGCCGAACTGGTCTTGGCTGCGCCGGAGGAACACAAGGACCCGGCGGCGTTGATCGCTCGGATTGTGGAGACGGGGGTGACCACACTGCATTTCGTGCCGCCGATGCTGCAGGCGTTTCTGGAGAGTCCCGGGGTGGGGCGTTGTATCACGCTCCGGCAGATCATCTGCAGCGGCGAAGCCCTGCCGGCGGCGGTGCCCGCGCAGGTGACGGCGGCCTTGCCGGCCGTGCGGCTGCACAATCTCTACGGCCCGACGGAAGCGGCCATCGACGTGACGGCCTGGAGCTGTCCGCCGAGCCCCGAGGTCACGGCGGTGCCCATTGGGCGCCCGATCGCCAACACGCAAATCTATGTGCTCGATCCGCAGGGCGAGCCGGTCCCGGTCGGCGTCCCGGGTGAACTCTATATTGGCGGGGTGGCGGTGGCGCGGGGCTATCATCGTCGGCCAGCGCTGACGGCCGAACGGTTTGTGCCCGATCCCTTCTGCGGCGTCGCGGGGCAGCGGCTCTATCGCACGGGCGATCTGGTCCGGTTCCGGGCGGATGGCGTCCTCGACTATCTGGGGCGGCTGGATCATCAGGTCAAGATCCGGGGGTTCCGGATCGAATTGGGCGAGATCGAAGAAGTCTTGCGGCAACAGCCGGGGGTGCGCGAGGCCGTCGTGGTAGCGCGGACCGAGGCGTCGGGGTTGAAACGGCTGGTGGCCTATGTGACGACCGACCCGGCGGCGGGCGTGGAGGTGGCGACCCTGCGGCAGGGGCTGGCCGACCGACTGCCGGAGTATATGGTGCCGGCGGTGATTCTCGCGCTCGCGCAACTGCCGTTGAGCCCGAATGGCAAGGTGGACCGGACGGCGTTGCCGGCACCGGAGGCGGAGAGCCAGCGGACGGGGGCGTACGAGGGGCCGCAGACGGAGACGGAGCAGACCTTAGCGGCTATCTGGGCCCAGGTGCTCGGGCTCGCACGCGTCGGCCGCCACGAGAACTTCTTTGAACTCGGCGGTGATTCGATTAACAGCCTACAGATCCTATCGCGGGCTCACCGAACAGGAATCCAATTGACCCCCAAGCAGCTCTTCGACAATCCGACGATTGCCTCTGCTGGTGCGGTGGCGGTGGTCGGCAGCGTGGCTTCGGCAGAATCATTGCCGAACGCCGCCGATCCCTCTCGAATTTCGGATGTGGAGCTGACGGAGGACGACATGCAGAACTTATTGGAAGAAATCGAATAGGGGATTTACCTGAATATGATTGATGCAATGAAGATGGATTCGACCAAGCGCAGCACCGCAAAACATATCGAAGCCATTTATCCGCTTTCGCCGATGCAGGAAGGCATGCTGTTTCACACGCTGATGAATCCGGGGACGGGTATTTATCTGATGCAGAACCGGTATTACGTGGAAGGTGACGTGGATGCAGCGGTCTTTCGCCGGGCGTGGGAACAGGTGATCGCACGGCATTCGATCTTACGCACGTCCTTTGCGTGGAAGACCCAGAAACGTCCGTTGCAGGCCGTGCACAAGCAGGTGGAAGTCCCTCTCGATGTTATGGATTGGCGTGGGACGGATCGGGTGGAGCAAATCAGCCGCCTGGATGTCCTGTTGCAACGCGAACTGGAAACAGGATTCGACTTTGCCAAAGCACCATTGATGCGATTGCGCCTGATTCGCCTGACCGACCATACCTATCAGTTTGTGCACAGTTTTCATCATATCCTTTTGGATGAATGGTGCATCTCGCCGCTGCTTATGGATTTTCTGGCTCATTATGAAGCCTGTGCACAGGGGCGGGACTGCCAGGCAGATACACCGCGTCCTTACCGGGACTACATTGCGTGGTTACAAACGCGGGATTTGGATGTCGCGCAGACCTTTTGGCGCGACTATCTCCGTGATTTCTCGACGCCAACGCCACTGGCGTACGACCGACCCCCGGAAGGTCTTGCCGATCAAAACGAAGATGCGGCGGATCATTGCGTGCATCTGAGCGCCGATACGACGGTGGCGTTGGTCTCATTGGCTCAACGGCATCGCCTGACGCCGAACACATTCGTGCAAGGCGCATGGGCGATCCTTTTGAGTTACTACAGTGGCGACCCGGACATTCTGTTCGGTGTGACCGTCGCCGGCCGGCCGACAGATCTGCTGGGTGTGGAGTCTGTGCTCGGACTATTCATCAATACGCTTCCGCTACGCGTGCGGGTTTCGCCGGACCGTCATGTTCTTCCATGGCTCAAAGATGTGTTGGCAGAAAATATACGATTGCGGGAGTTTGAATACACGCCGCTCGTCAACATTCAACGCTGTAGTGAGGTCCAACGGGGGGAAGCGCTGTTTCACAGCCTGTTCGTCTTCGAGAATGCGCCGGTCGATCCGGCGCTTTGTGATGGACGTATTATGTTTCGTGCCGAAGAAGAACAGTATCGGGTTCATACCAATTACCCCATGACGGTGATGGGCTGGCCGGGGAAAGAACTGGGACTGAAGCTGTCCTATGATCGTCGAATATTCGACTCGGAAACGGTGCTCAGAATGATCGGCCATTTGAAAAGGGTGCTGGAAGGGATGGTTCACCAGCCTGAGGCACGAATTGGCGAATTGCCGTTGCTCGGACAGGAAGAACGCACACAACTCTTGTCAACCTGGGTTGAGACGACGGCGCAGAATCCAGATGACAGGAGTTTCAGTGTCCGGTTCGAGGAGCAGGTCCGGCGGACGCCCCAGGCCCCCGCGGTTTCCTGCCAGGGGCGGGTCCTGAGTTATCACGAACTGAACCGGCAGGCCAACCGGCTCGCCCATGCGTTGGTATCGGCCGGGGTCGGCCCGGAAACCATCGTCGCTCTGTTGGACGAACGAAGTCCCGCTCTCCTCACGATGATCGTGGGTGTGTTTAAAGCCGGCGGAGCCTATCTTCCCCTGGATCCTCATCATCCTACATCGCGTCTGGTGCATGTTCTTGAACTTAGCCGGGTACCCGTGGTCGTGACGTCAGCGGGTTTGTTGAATCAGTTGACGCAAGCAGTGGCTTCCATGCCGCAGGAGTCTCGTCCCATTCTGATATCCCTGGACATGGTGTTGGCTGAGACAGGACCCGAGGAGAATCTTTCTGTGCGGGCGCGTCCTGAGCATCTCGCCTATGTCATCTATACGTCAGGCTCGACCGGCGTTCCTAAGGGGGCGATGGTTACGCAATGCGGGATGCTCAACAACATGTCGAGTAAACTCTCTTCATTGTCCATTGCCTCTACCGACGTGATAGCGCAGACGGCTTCGCAATGTTTCGATATTTCAGTCTGGCAATTCTTGACGGCGCTCGTATGCGGAGCGCATACGCATATCGTGCCGGACGAAATCATCCGCGATCCTGAGAAGCTGTTGCCGCATCTGGAAGAGGCGGAAATCAATATTTTCGAGACGGTTCCCGCATTGCTGCAGGCATTACTGGACACCAGTCGCGCGTCCGGTTCGACAAGGTCTCTGTCCCGACTGCGCTGGGTCTTACCGACGGGAGAAGTTCTTCCGGCGGCACTCTGTCGTCAATGGTTCGTGCAATACCCGCAGATTCCTCTGATGAACGCGTATGGACCGGCCGAATGTGCCGATGATGTGGCGGTGCATCCGATCCTGACTCCTCCCCCTGAAGATCTGCTCCATGTTCCCATCGGTCGGGCGATTTCCAATATCCGGCTCTATATCGTGAATCGTTTCCTTTCTCCGGTTCCCGCGGGTGTGTCGGGAGAGCTGTGTGTCGGAGGCATTGGCGTGGGACGGGGATATTTGCAGGATCCATGGCGAACAGCCGAATCCTTCGTGCCGGATCCCTTCGGTACGGACCAGGGTGGGCGTCTTTATCGCACGGGCGATCTCGCGCGATATCGGAAAGATGGCACGATAGAATATTTGGGACGCCTGGACCATCAAGTCAAAATTCGAGGATTCCGGATTGAGCTCGGTGAAATCGAAACGCATCTGAACCGTCACGGATCTATTCGAGATGCCGTGGTCGTGGTGCGCGAAGATAGACCGGGAGACAGGCGGCTGGTCGCCTATGTCGTTAATCGTGGAACGGAACAGCTCGATCACGCTGCGTTGCGAGAGTTTTTGGAGGACCAGCTTCCTGAATACATGGTCCCTGCGTTGTTTGTGCCGCTCGATACGTTGCCGAGGACGGTCAATGGAAAAGTCGATCGCAGGGCCTTGCCGGCCCCTGGTGCGGATGATCATCTCGCACAAGGTTATGTCGCGCCTCGTACGACGACGGAAGAGTTGTTAGCCGACATGTGGGTCGATATTCTTGCCGTAGATCGTGTTGGGGTACACGACCATTTCTTTGAGTTAGGTGGGCATTCTCTGCTTGCGACTCAAATTGTGTCGCGAATCCGTATCGCCTTTCATATCGAGCTCCCGCTCAGGACTCTGTTCGATTCCCCCACAGTGTCGGAACTGGCTGTGGCTGTGGAGGCGATGCGGGGAAAAGAAGCCGGACCTCAACCACCCTCCATTGTTCCTGTGCCCAGAACTGGCCCTCTTCCGCTTTCATTCGCACAACAGCGGCTCTGGTTTTTGGCGCAGCTGGAATCGGACAGCTGGTTTTACAATCTCTCGTTCGGTATTCGAGTGACCGGTCCGTTGGATGCAGGGGCATTGCAGGCAAGTTTTGACGCCGTGGCTCGTCGTCATGACATGCTGCGCACCATTTTCACGGTGAGCAATGGCCGACCGTCGCAAGTGATTGAAGAGTCTCTGCCGACACCCTTTGCCTGTATTGTCATCGCTCCCCCTTCAGGCATTGAAACGGAGCAAAAGGTGCAGCGGGTAGTCGCCGAAGAGGCCCGGCACGTATTTAAAATGGAAGGTAGCCTACTCTGGCGTGCGCGGTTGTTTCAGTTGAACGAGCAGGATCATGTCTTGATGGTGACGCTGCACCATGCCATCGCGGATGGCTGGTCGCTGAATCTACTGCTGGCCGACATGATTTCCTCGTACGTCGCATTGCGAACCGGCCGGCCGTCTCCACTCCATGCGCCCCGGCTACAGTATGCGGACTATGCGCAGTGGCAGCGCGAATGGCTTGCCGGCGAGGTTCTGGAGCGGCAGCTCGAATATTGGAAACAGACACTGAGCGGGGCTCCTGCGGTCCTCGCCTTGCAAACCGACCATGTTCGTCCGTCCGTTCAAACGTTCCGCGGTGCACGGCATGTCATCACGATCCCAAGCCCCCTGACGGCTGCCCTGCATGCCATCGGCAGGCGTCAAGGGGCGACATTGTTCATGACCTTGTTAGCCGCATTCCAGGTGCTGTTGTACCGATACAGCGGAGAAACGGATCTCTCGATTGGTACGCCGATTGCGAATCGGACCAGCCTTGAGACGGAGGAGCTCATTGGGTTTTTCGTCAATACCCTGGTGCTTCGGACCGATCTCGGTGGTAATCCGCGTTACATCGATCTGTTGAGCCGTGTCCGTGAGGTTGTTCTGGGGGCGCAAAGCCATCAGGACCTGCCATTTGAGCACGTCGTTGATGCGTTGCGTCCGACCCGGGATTTAAGCCATCCACCGCTATTTCAGGTGATGTTTGCTCTTCAGACACTGAGTGCCCAGACGCCTGATCCCCCCGATCTGAAGCTTGAGATGATTGAAATGGACCCGGGCAGCGCCAAGTTTGACCTGTCGTTGGAAATGACGCTTGAGCCGAATGGGCTCACGGGATTTTTTGAATACAACACGGATCTGTTCGAGTCATCCACCATTCGGCGAATGGCCGGTCATTTTCAGTCAATTTTGGAAGCAATCGTCATCCAACCGGAGCAACGTCTCTCGGCGTTGCCGATGATGGAGGCAGCGGAGCGGGCGGTGGTGGTGGGGGAGTGGAACGCGACGGCCCGGGCCTATCCGATGGCCCAGACGGTGCCGGAGTTGATTGCCGGGCAGGCGGTGCGGACCCCGACGGCGATCGCCGTGCGCGACGGCGCCCGGACGCTGACGTATGCCACGCTGCTGGCGCGCGCCAATCAAGTGGCCCAGACCCTTCGGGCGGAAGGCATCGGCCCGGAGTGCCTCGTGGGGATTGCCATGCAGCGTTCGCTCGACCTGGTCGTCGGCTTGCTGGGTATTCTCCAAGCGGGCGCGGCCTATGTGCCGCTCGATCCGACCTATCCCGCCGAGCGGCTCGCCTTCATGCTGGCCGACAGTCAGGTGGCGGGCTTGCTGACGCACGAGGCGCTCGTGGCTTCGTTGGGGTTTGCCGGGTCTACCCTCTGTCTGGATCGGGATTGGTCGAGCATTGAGCGACAGCCGAGCACCGCGCCGGCCGGCCGATGCCTCGACACCCAACTGGCCTACACCATCTATACCTCCGGCTCCACCGGCCACCCCAAAGGCGCGGGCAACACCCACGGGGGGTTGCGCAACCGTCTGCAGTGGATGCAGGAGGCCTATCCCTTGAGTGCGGCCGACCGGGTGCTGCAGAAAACGCCGATCAGTTTCGACGTCTCCGTGTGGGAATTCTTCTGGCCCCTTCTGGCGGGCGCCGAACTGGTCTTGGCTGCGCCGGAGGAACACAAGGACCCGGCGGCGTTGATCGCTCGGATTGTGGAGACGGGGGTGACCACACTGCATTTCGTGCCGCCGATGCTGCAGGCGTTTCTGGAGAGTCCCGGGGTGGGGCGTTGTATCACGCTCCGGCAGATCATCTGCAGCGGCGAAGCCCTGCCGGCGGCGGTGCCCGCGCAGGTGACGGCGGCCTTGCCGGCCGTGCGGCTGCACAATCTCTACGGCCCGACGGAAGCGGCCATCGACGTGACGGCCTGGAGCTGTCCGCCGAGCCCCGAGGTCACGGCGGTGCCCATTGGGCGCCCGATCGCCAACACGCAAATCTATGTGCTCGATCCGCAGGGCGAGCCGGTCCCGGTCGGCGTCCCGGGTGAACTCTATATTGGCGGGGTGGCGGTGGCGCGGGGCTATCATCGTCGGCCAGCGCTGACGGCCGAACGGTTTGTGCCCGATCCCTTCTGCGGCGTCGCGGGGCAGCGGCTCTATCGCACGGGCGATCTGGTCCGGTTCCGGGCGGATGGCGTCCTCGACTATCTGGGGCGGCTGGATCATCAGGTCAAGATCCGGGGGTTCCGGATCGAATTGGGCGAGATCGAAGAAGTCTTGCGGCAACAGCCGGGGGTGCGCGAGGCCGTCGTGGTAGCGCGGACCGAGGCGTCGGGGTTGAAACGGCTGGTGGCCTATGTGACGACCGACCCGGCGGCGGGCGTGGAGGTGGCGACCCTGCGGCAGGGGCTGGCCGACCGACTGCCGGAGTATATGGTGCCGGCGGTGATTCTCGCGCTCGCGCAACTGCCGTTGAGCCCGAATGGCAAGGTGGACCGGACGGCGTTGCCGGCACCGGAGGCGGAGAGCCAGCGGACGGGGGCGTACGAGGGGCCGCAGACGGAGACGGAGCAGACCTTAGCGGCTATCTGGGCCCAGGTGCTCGGGCTCGCACGCGTCGGCCGCCACGAGAACTTCTTTGAACTCGGCGGTGATTCGATTCTCGCATTGCAAGTCATCGCTCAAGGGAAAGAGGAAGGTCTCGTTTTCACTCCACGGCAATTGTTCCAGCATCAGACGATTGCGGCACTCAGCATTGCCGAAGGGGAAGAGAAGAACCTTGTCCGCGAAATCCATGCGGAGCAGGGAATTGTCACGGGAGAAGTACCCGTCACCCCTGTGCAACAGTGGTTTTTCGAACAAAACCTGCCGAATCCGCACCATTGGAATCAATCCATTCTGGTCGCCGTGCAGGGCACTCTCGATCAAGCGGCATTGGAACTTGCCGTGGACCATGTTCTTGCACATCACGATATTCTGCGTGCGAGATTTTCCAGAGGGACCGCGTGGAGCCAGAAGATCAGAATGCCACAGGACGGAATGACGATTCCTCGGGTTGATCTTTCAGAGTTGCCCGAAGACCGGCAAACGCAGGCCCTGTCATTCAAGGCGAGTGAATATCAGCGGAGCCTTCATCTGGACCAGGGTCCGGTTTTTCAGGTCGTGAGATTCGACCTCGGAGATACTCGTCCGACCAGGCTTTTGCTCATCGCTCATCATCTGGTCATCGATGGCGTGTCATGGCGAATACTCCTTGAGGACCTTCAGACGGCCTATATGCAACAACTGGAAAGAGGTTTCATTCGTCTTCCGGAGAAGACCTCCTCGTTCAAACAATGGGCGGAACGCTTGCTGGAGTTTGCTGAGTCGGATGCGCTTCGACTCGAACTCGAATACTGGGATCATCCTGAAAGACGGGATGTACCATCGGTTCCTGTTGATTATTCTGATGGCGATCGGACCGAACAGACGGTTGAGGCGATTGCATGTTCGCTAACTGAAGAAGAGACGGAGTCCTTATTGCGGAATGCGCCGGCTGCCTACCAGACTCAGATTAACGATCTTCTTTTGACCGCATTGGCGCAGACCTTTGCCGAGTGGACAGGTCGCGACCGGCTGCTTGTCGACCTGGAATGGCACGGGCGGGAAGATCTTTTTCCCGATCTCGATATTTCCAGGACCGTCGGATGGTTCACGAGTATCTTTCCGGTTGCGCTCGCGCTTCCGCAAGGTTCTGCCGGAAATGCGTTGAAGAGCATTAAAGAACAGCTGCGAAGGGTTCCTTCCGGCGGAGTCGGGTATGGGGCACTCAGATATCTGTCGTCCTTCATCGGGGCGGATCTGTTACGGACTCAATTGCCGGCACAGGTCTGCTTCAACTATCTGGGCCAGCTTGATCAGGGTGTCGTCAACCGTCGGTTTTTCGCGCTTGCGCACGAATCGACCGGAGTCGAACATGATCCGACCAATCCCATGCGTTACGAATTAACGATCAGCGTGGAAATTGTGGCAGGACGCCTGGGCATGACGTGGAGCTACAGCCGGGCGCGCTATCGGCGGACGACCATTGAGGCACTTGGCGCGTCCTATCGGCGACATCTTTGTGAATTAATTACCCATTGTCTGTCACTCGACGCCGGAGGCTATACCCCGTCTGATTTTCCGGATGTCGATATCGAACAAGGCGCCCTCGACGCCATTTTAGAGAAGGTGGAACGAAGCCATGCGAGATAAACCCGATATCGAGTCAATGTATTATCTGTCTCCGCTTCAGCAGGGACTGTTGTTCCATCGGATAGCTGATGCCGGAGCAGACCCGTATTTCTATCAGTATGTCTACTCGCTGAAAGGTGCCTTGCGTCCGGACGCCTTCGATCGGGCTTGGCAGGCGGTCGTGAAGCGCCATTCCATTCTTCGTACTGCGTTTGTCTGGGAAGGGGTGGACAAGCCTGTGCAGGTGGTGCGCCGGGAAGCGTCCCTGTCGATCGAACGACACGATTGGCGTGAGGTTCCGGAAGTGGAGCATCATCGAATGCTTCAGTCGTTGTTGGATCTGGACCGTTCGTCCGGCTGGGATTTTCTCATGCCACCCCTCATGCGGTTGCATCTGGTTCGGACGAAAGCAGAGAAATGGCTGCTTATCAACAGTCATCATCATATTTTGCTGGACGGATGGAGCATGGCGCTGCTGCTTAAAGATGTGTTGGCTGCCTATGAGGCGGCGGTGGAGGGGCGAACTTTTGCGTTCACGGCTTCCCGCCCCTATCGGGATTACATTTCCTGGCTAAACCGGCAGGATATGCAGCAAGCAGAGTCCTATTGGCGTGAAGCCTTAAAGGGATTCTCAACACCGACGACGCTGTCCATTGAACCGCCTCAGGATCATGAGGAGGAGAATTCGCTTCCTTTCGCCGAACAGTCCTTGCGGATCTCATCTCCGCGAACGACTACTCTCCAGTCTTTCTGCCGGCAATTGCGGATCACATTGAATACGATGATCCAGGGAGCCTGGGCGTTATTGCTCCATCGATACAGCGGAGAATCCGATGTCCTGTTCGGGGCTACGGTTTCGGGTCGACCGGCAGATCTGCCTGGAGTGGCCGAGATGGTCGGACTGTTCATCAACACGGTGCCGATTCGGGTGGCCATCCATCCCGACATGGCTCTTTCTACATGGCTTCGAGGTGTGCAGGAACAGAATAGCCTTCTCCGCCAGTACGAATGGACGCCGCTCGCGAGCATTCAACGATGGAGTGAAACCGCAGGGGGTCTCGCGTTGTTCGATAGTCTGTTGGTTTTCGAAAGTTACCCCGAAATGGATGCCGGCGATTTTCCGCAGGCCCTGACGGTTGAACCCGTTTCTATCCACGAGAGTGGGGCCTATACCCTGACGACCGGCCGTAACAACTATCCCCTTTCACTGATGGTCGAACCTGGCAGGGAAACTAAGTTGATCGTCTCTTACGCCTATCGTCGCTTCGGGCACGCCGCAGTGTCCAGGCTCTTGCGTCATCTCGATAGACTCCTGGATAACATGATGACCGCATCTGAGAGACCGCTTCGGGACATCTCCCTCCTCCCTGAGGCAGAGCGCCGGCAATTGACGGCATGCAATCGAGTCGCTTCGCCGTCGCCTGCATTCGATGTCTGCGTGCACACGTTGATCGAGGCGCAAGTTCAGGCACGGCCCGATGCTCTTGCGGTGGAGACGGCATTCGAGCGCCTGAGTTATCGGGAATTGGACCGTCGGGCCAATCGTCTCGCTCATTATCTTCAGGAACGCGGTGTGAAGCCGGAAGTACGAGTAGCCATATGCCTCGAACGATCGGTGGATCTGGTGATTGCCTTGCTGGCGGTGCTCAAGGCGGGCGGGGCCTATGTCCCGATGGATCCAGGTTTTCCCGAAGCGCGATTAGCACAGATGGTGACCGATAGTGCTGCAGTGGTCGTTCTTAGCAACAGCAGTCAGGCAGAGAAGTTTTCCGGGTTTAAAGATGACCTCGTGCTTCTCGATCAAATGGTCGGAGATATTGCACAGCGGGATGATCATCGGCCGTCAACGGCAGTCATGTCCCAGAACTTGGCCTATGTTATTTACACTTCCGGCTCGACCGGTCAGCCCAAAGGCGTTGCGGTAGAGCATCGCCAGATTGTGCAGTATGTTCGCACGGTGATGGATCGTCTGGCGCTTCCCGTCGAGGCTGGAATGGCTGCGGTCTCGACGGTGGCGGCAGATCTTGGGAATACCGCACTGTTCGGTGCACTCTGCTCAGGGCGGTCGCTTCATCTGCTTTCGGCGGATCATGGGTTTGATCCCAATGCGATGGCAGCCTACATGCACGATCATGCAGTCGATGTACTGAAGATCGTGCCCAGTCATTTACACGGACTGCTCAGTGCCGAATATCCCGAGCGGGTTCTGCCGAGGCGTTGTCTGATTTTGGGTGGAGAAGCCGTTCGTCCGGACTTAATCGAACGGGTCAGGACGCTGGTGCCGGAATGTGCCATCGTCAACCACTATGGTCCGACTGAAACGACAGTCGGGGTGTTAACACACCGGGTGGAAGGTGTGAGTCCTGACGAAAGGGGAGTGCCCATTGGGCGGCCGCTGCCTTCCACACAAGTCTATGTGCTGGATCCTCAGGGACAGCAGGTTCCGATCGGCATACCTGGCGAGTTGTATATCGGTGGGGGACAAATCACTCGGGGTTATCTCGGACGTCCCGATATCACAGCGGAACGGTTTATTCCCGATGCGTTCGGAGGAGGGGCGGGGCACCGCCTCTATCGCACAGGCGACCGGGTACGTGTTCGCACCGACGGCGCGATCGAATTTCTTGGACGAGTAGATAATCAAACCAAGGTCCGTGGTTTCCGCATCGAGCTCGGCGAAATCGATGCTCATCTTCGCCTCGAGCCTTCCATTGCAGAAGCGGTGACGGTGGTCCCCGAAGCACCGGACGGCGCACGGCAATTGGTGGCCTATGTCGTGGGAAATTCGACTATCGATACCTCCGCCATACGAGATCGGCTGGCACTCCGGCTTCCCGAATATATGGTTCCGCAGACGATCGTTGCGCTTGACGCTTTGCCGTTGACCCCCAACGGCAAAGTGGATCGGACGGCGCTTCAAAATTTGAAGCAGCATTTATCCTTTGACGATGCGACGTTTGTGGCTCCCCGCAATCCCATTGAAGAGATTCTGGCTGCCGTTTGGACGGATGTCCTTCGTGTCGAACGAGTCGGTGTGCATGACAACTTTTTTGCGTTGGGAGGGGACTCGATTCGGACGTTGCAAGTGATTGCGCGTGCCAATCAGCAGGGTGTGAAGCTGACCCCCAAACAATTGTTCGAACATCAGACCGTTGCGACGGCCGCCGCCGTCGCGCACTGGAAGGACATGGCGCTTTCACACACTCACGCGGGGCCGGATAATTTATCGCTCGACAGGCCTCCGGCCCATAGCCAGGGCGCGAGTGAGAGTATTCAACAGATTCCAACACAAACGTCCACTGAACAGTTGCGTCCGGTATATCCTCTGTCGGGAGTCGAACCGGACCGATTGCTTGAATTACGAGATGACTGGGCCGGCATCGAAGATTGTTATCCCCTGTCGCCGATGCAGGAAGGCATGCTGTTTCACTCATTGATGAATCCCGGATCTGGGATGTATTTGATGCAGCAGCACTATGTCTGGGAAGGCCGGATGGATCGTGACGCCTTCGGTCGGGCCTGGCAGCGCGTCATCGACCGACACCCTATTTTACGTACATCCTTCATGTGGAAGGACCTCAATCGGCCGTTGCAACTCGTGCACCGTCGTGTGAATGCGGGGGAGGTCATTGAGGACCTGGATTGGTCACACCTGAGCGAGGAGAAACAGCGGGTGCAGATGACAAGTGCCCTGGAACAGGAGCTCACCGTGGGTTTGGAGTTTACCCGTGCCCCTCTTATGCGGATCCGGCTCGTACACCAGGGCGACGATCGATGGACCATTGTGCGCAGCTTCCATCATATCCTCACTGATGACTGGTGTTTTTCTCTCCTGATGATGGATTTCATGGAGCATTATGAAGCGTTCGTGGAAGGCCGGGATCTCAATGTGGCCTCACCCCCTCCCTATCGAGAGTATATTGCGTGGATTCAGCGACAGGATCTTGGTGCCGCCCGGCGGTTCTGGGAATCGGAATTGGCCGGATTCACGATCCCGACTCCCCTCGGCATCGAGTGCCTGGAACGCGACGTTCCTCTCACGGAGTCGTCTGTGGGCGATGTGTATATGGAATTGTCGCCCGAGGTCTCCCGACGGCTGCAGGATCTGGCGCAGAGGTATCAATTGACTCCGAACACCTTTCTCCAAGGGGCATGGTCCATCCTGCTCGCCAGATATAGCGGTGAAGAAGATGTGCTGTTCGGAGTGACGGTCGCCGGCCGCCCTACCGATCTCCCTGGTGTTGAAGCGATCATGGGTTTGTTCATCAATACTCTGCCGCTTCGCGTGACGGTCCGTCCCCAGATTCCATTGATGACCTGGCTCAAAGACCTACTGGCCGCAAATTACCGGATCCGCCAGTACGAGTATGCGCCGTTGGTTCAGATTCAACAGTGGAGCGAAGTGCCTCCGGGACAAGCGCTGTTCCGAAGTTTGCTGGTTTTTGAAAATGCCCCGAAGGATTCACGGTTGGGCGAGGATCGCCAGGACCGTGTCATTTCGTACGAGCACGACCGCGTGCATACGAACTATCCAGTGACGGTGGTCGGTTATCCTGGAGACCAGATGGGTGTCCGGCTGTCCTATGACCGGCGAATTCTGGAACATGTTGCGGTCGAGCGGATGCTGGGCCACCTCAAAGTATTGTTAGAAGCGATGGCGGCTTCTCCCGATGCCAACATCCATGAACTTCCGATGGTTGGAGACGCGGAACGACAACGCATCCTGATGGACTGGAACGATACCGATCGGGTGGAAAAGATTGAGGAGCAGTATCCGGCCTTGTTCGAAGCCCAAGTGGTGCAGACACCCGAGGCGATTGCCGTACAAAGCGGAAGCCATAGTCTCAGCTATAAGGACCTTAATCGTGCCGGGAACCGAATTGCCCATGCCTTGCGAGCTTTGGAGACGGGACCTGACACGCTCGTAGCCGTACTCGATGAACGCGGGCTCACGCTCATGTCGATGATCATTGGCATCCTGAAGGCGGGTGGTGCCTATGTTCCCTTGGATTTGCACCACCCTGTCGAGCGCATCGCCCATGTGCTTTCCGCCAGCCGGACACGAGTCGTCGTGAGCCGGGAGGGACATTCCGGATTGCTGGCTAAGGTGGTTGCACTTCTCCCCAAGGAGCGAAAGCCGAAAATTCTTATACTGGAACGGATGGCCTTGGAGAACTGGCCCGAAGAGAATCCCAGTCCGATCGACGTACGAAACCATCTTGCCTATGTCATCTATACATCGGGGTCGACCGGTTTCCCCAAGGGCGCCATGGTCGATTGCAAGGGGATGCTGAATCATCTCACGAGCAAGGTTCCGACGTTACGCCTCGGTCCTGCGGATATCGTGGCTCAGACCGCATCACAATGTTTCGATATTTCCGTATGGCAGTTTCTCTCTCCGATTTTGTGCGGTGCCTGTGTTCACATCGTTGGGGACGATGTGGTTCGGGATCCTGAGCGGCTTCTGCAAGAAGTGGCAGGCCGGAAAATCACGGTGCTGGAGGTCGTCCCGTCTCTCTTATCCAGCATGTTGGAATGTTCTCCCTTGCCGTTGACGCGCCTGCGATGGCTTCTTCCGACGGGAGAGGCCCTATCTCCCGAGTTGTGTCGCCGATGGTTATCCCGGTATCCGCATGTCCCGCTCGTGAATGCTTATGGACCTGCGGAATGTTCTGACGATGTGGCCATCGCGTGTATTGAGCATATGCCGAGCGAACCAATGACTCGAATGCCTATCGGGAGGCCGATCAATGGGGTGCGTCTGTACATCGTCGATCGCCATCTCGAACCTGTGCCGGCAGGTGTCGCCGGTGAGCTCTGTGTGGGCGGCGCGGCCGTGGGGCGCGGATATGTGTACGATCCCGCCCGAACTGCCGAAGTGTTCGTGCCGGACCCATTTTGTTGCGAGAGTGGCGGACGTCTGTACCGGACAGGAGATCTTGCACGCCATCGATCCGACGGGATGATTGAATTTATCGGCCGCCGCGACTATCAAGTCAAGATCCGCGGTTTCCGTATTGAATTGGGTGAGATCGAAGCTCGGTTGTCCCAACATCAGGACATTGCGCGTTGTGTCGTGGTTGTCAGGGAAGACCAGCCGGGACGGAAACAGTTGGTTGCCTATGTCGTGACGACTCAGCCATTGACTGGCGAAGCGCTCCGTATGTTTGTCAGACAGGCATTGCCGGACTATATGGTGCCGGTGGCCGTTGTATTTCTCGCTTCGCTGCCTTTGACCCCTAACGGGAAAATCAACCGGAAAGCGTTGCCTGCGCCGGAAAGCGATCAAACTGAGGAGACATGGGAGGCACCGGCCACCCCGACACAGGATCTCGTCGCGGGAATTTGGTCGGAGGTTCTCGGAACGGATCGCGTCGGACGAGGGGATCAGTTTTTCGAGCTTGGCGGCCATTCCCTCTTGGCTACCCAAGTGGTGTCCCGCGTGCGGGCGGCGTTTCAACTCGAACTTCCACTCCGGTGTCTCTTTGATTTTCCGACGGTGGAGGAATTTGCCGCCGCCATCGATCGGGCCGGGGCTCAGGAAGCAGGCGCATTGGCCCCGCCGATTGTGCCTGTGGTGCGGACGGAACGCCTCCCGCTTTCATTTGCGCAACAGAGACTCTGGTTCCTGGCTCAAATGGATCCTGAAAGCGGAGCCTATAACCTTCCCTTTGCGTTGCGGTTGGAAGGGTCTTTGAACCGTGCCGCGCTAGAAGAGAGTTTTGTGGAACTGGTCCGCCGGCATGAAACATTACGAACCACGTTCCCATCGCTCGATGGTGAAGCGCGACAGGTCATCGTTCCATCGGAACGCTTTGCGCTTGAGACCGAAGATCTGACGGGGTGTCCTGAAGAAGAGCGGGCGGCTACGATCATGCAATATGCGCAGGGAGAAGCGCATCGGCCGTTCGCGTTAGAGCGTGATTTGCCGATTCGCGCCAGATTGTTACGATTGAAGCCTGATGAGCACATTTTGCTGGTGACCGTTCATCACATAGCCGCGGATGCCTGGTCGCTGGCTCTCGTCACGAATGAGGTGGCCACCGTGTATACGGCACGGGTCGATGCGCTGGCCAGGCCATCTGAAGACTCCACCATGTCGATGAAGGGACGTCTTCCGGACCTGCCGGTTCAGTATAGTGATTTTTCATCATGGCAGCGTGAGTGGCTGCAGGGCACGCGTTTGGAAAAGGAAGTCGGTTATTGGAAGCAACGTTTGGGATCCAATCCGCCGCAATTGGCGTTGCGGACCGATCATCCTCGCCCGGATGTTCAGACATATCGCGGCGGTCGTCTCACGTTTCTCATTCCAAAGGAAGTGAGCGAACCATTGAGAGCGCTAAGCCGTCGGCAGGGGGCGACGGTTTTTATGACGCTGTTGGCGGCATTTCAGGTGTTGCTGGCCCGTTCTACCGGACAAACCGATATTCTCGTCGGCACAGATGTGGCCAATCGAAATCGCCACGAGACCGAACATCTGGTCGGATTCTTCGTGAATCTTCTTCCGTTACGGACGGATGTGAGCGGCAATCCGTCGTTCATCGACTTGTTGGGACGTGTGCGTGAAGTCGCATTGGGAGCTTACGCGCATCAGGATGTCCCTTTTGAAAAGATCGTTGAGGCTCTCAAATTGTCGCGGGATCTCAGCCGGAACCCTTTGGTGCAAGTCTTGTTTGTCCTGCAGAACGTTCCCCCTCCCTCGTTGCAACTTCCCGATTTACATGTGGAGTCGTTGGAATTTGAACATGATGTCTCACGGTTCGATCTTGGGTTATTTATGGAGGAGACGGAAGAGGGCTTCGCTGGTGTCTGGAAATTCAGTCGTGATCTCTTTGAGCCCGAGACCATCGCTCTGTTCGCGCAGCGTTTTATCACTCTGCTCCGGCAAATCGTGATGTCGCCTGATCGTAGAATAGACCACCTGGATTTACTGAGTGCGGAAGATAAGGAGGTGCGCATCATGGAAGCTAAGCAACGGGAAGAGGGAAAATTTCAACGATTTAAAAACATCAAGCCGAAGACCGTCGCATTGTCACAGCGCACTCTGGTAACGAGTCAGCCGCTTTTGCCCGATCGTGCGCTTCCGCTGCTGTTCTCTCCTGCGGTGGATGATGTCGATCTAGCCGGTTGGGCTCAGTCGAATCAGACCATGCTTCAGCGCGACTTATTGAAGCATGGTGCACTGCTCTTCAGGGGATTTTCGACGCGAACGGTTGCAGACTTCGAGGCGGCCGCACAGGCTGTCTGCCCTCACCTATTCGGTGAGTATGGTGATTTGCCTCGTGAGAAAAGCGGGCGTCACGTCTATGGGTCCACTCCGTACCCTCCGGATAAGGCGATTCTCTTTCACAATGAAAGCTCGCACATGCATCGCTGGCCCCAAAAACAATTCTTTTTTTGTATGCAGGCCGCCCCTGAAGGAGGTGAGACTCCGATTGCCGATTGTCGAACCATGTATCAGAGTCTTCGTCCTGAACTCCGCGACCGGCTCCAGTCGAAACAGCTTATGTACGTGCGAAATTTTACTCCCGGGGTCGATGTCAGTTGGCAGGATTTCTTTCGAACTTCCGACCAATCTGTCGTCGAAGAAATGTGTGCCAGGAACGGTATGGAATGTCTGTGGATGGAGAACGACTCGTTGCGCACCAGACAGGTCTGCCCGGCGGTGATCGAGCATCCCAAAACAGGCGAGCGGGTGTTCTTCAATCAGATCCAACTTCATCATGTGTCCTGTCTGGAACCGGCGGTGCGAGAGTCGCTGGTATCAATGCTCGGAATGGAGTCGATTCCGCGCAATGTCTACTATGGTGACGGCTCTCCCATCGACGATGCGATTGTCGCGGATATTGGTGAGCTGTATGAACGGACGGCGGTGCGGTTTCGCTGGCAGGAGGGAGATCTTCTCATGCTGGACAATATGCTTGTGGCACATGCCCGCGATCCCTTTGCCGGCCCCCGCAAGATCCTCGTCGCGATGGGAGACATGATCAGCCAGGCCACTTTTCAATCCGTTACCGTATAGGAAGACGTATGGCACAGGAGATCTACGTGCAAAGGATTCGGCTGTCTCTCAACCAAAAGCGGCTATGCGGATCTCAACAACATCGTGAGGGGTATCATACCCAGGCCAAGCGATGCTTGATGGCACATTTGTAATAACCTGCCGGCATCTTGTTCCATGGGTTTCCAATTACGTCCCTTTGTTGGGGGATGGGACGATTTTCTCGGAATGCCTATTTCGGGGATGGTTCGCCAATCGACGATGCGGTTGGCAAGAAAATCGGTGAAATCTACGAGCGAATGGCGCTCCTCTTAGCATGGCAAACAGGCGAACTCCTATTATTGGACAACATGTTGGTCGCCCACACCCGAGATCCCTATGATTGGCCAGGCAAGATCGTCGTGCAATGGGGGACATGGTGTATCAAGAGGCAAGGCAGATGATCGACGTATAAAAGGGGCATGGTGATGCAACAGAATCTTCAAGGAATCCGGCTTTCTCCCCAGCAAAAACATCTTTGGATGCTCCAAGGAGATCATCGACCCCGAGAGGCCCACTGTTCGGTAGTGTTGGAGGGTCCACTCAATGTCGCAACATTGGAAGCAGCGATGCAATCCGTGGTGGGCCAGTATGAGATTTTCAGGACGACCTTTCATCGTGAATCTGGAGTAAAAGTGCCGTTTCAAGTCATTCATGATTCGTGTGAGCTGTCATGGCACCATCTGGATTTAAGCCACCTGGCCGTCGAGCAACACGAACAGGAACTCCGGCGCCTGATCGATGAACAGCAGATCTGGCCGTTCGACTTCGAGACTCTCCCTCATTTATGTCTCCGTTTGGCGAAGTTCTCGCTCCGGAAGCATGCATTGCTCATTCGTCTGCCTGCGTTATGCGCGGATGCTTGGACCATTAGAAATCTCATCCGGCAGCTTTCATCGACCTATCAGGCTGGTTGTGAAGGCAGGGAATGTTCCAGCGACCCGGTCCAGTACGTGCAATTCTCTGAATGGCAAAATGAGTTGCTGACAGACAAAGATGTAAAAGCAGGCCAGACCTATTGGCATGGTCAAGACTTTCGTTCCTCTCCTCCACTCGTCCTTCCGTTTGAACGCCCTGAAACGAACCACACACAACCGCGCCGGCAGGAACATTGCAGAGATCTGGATCCTTCAGTTGTAGAAATCCTGACAAGCATGGCCCTGCAGTCTCAGAGTCCGATTGCATCCATGTTGCTGGGGGCCTGGTATGCGCTCTTGTGGAAGTTGACTGGCAAACAGGAGTTGGTGGTCGCGACGCTCTGTGAGGGAAGGCCCTATGAAGAGCTGGAGGAGAGCATGGGGTTGTTCGCCAAGTGGCTGCCGGTCCGTTATCGAGTCAGTCCCGATAGCCGATGGCATGAGGTGGTGTCTCAGGTGGATGACTTGGTCAACGAAGGCAAGTCCTGGCAAGAGCATTTTGTTTGGGATGATGATGACGAAATCATGGAAACCCTGGAAGAAAATCTGTTCGGATTCAGTTATGAACCATGCCCGGATGCATCCATCGCCGGGGGTGTCACATTTCTGCTGCATCGGCACGGGGCATGTTTTGATCGATTCAAAATGAAACTGTCCTGTACCCATGGGTCAGGATCCCTGCGCATGACGTTCACCTATGATCCTGACCGTTTTTCTCGTCTGGCTGTCCAATGCCTGTCCGAGCAGTTTGAAGTATTGCTGGCCTCGGTCTTCGGTCAGCCGGATGCCCGACTGAACACGTTATCCATCCTAAGTGAGTCTGCACGTCGACGAGTGCTCGTTGATTTCAATGAAACTTCATGGTCGGGCCCTTCTCAGGTATGTTTGCACGAGTTGTTTGAAGCCCAGTGCGCGAAGGATCCGACCCGGGTTGCTGTGGTCTGTCAGGATGAGTCCTTGACCTATGCCGAACTGAATGGAAGGGCCAACAGAGTCGCCCGGTATCTGCGTCGTCATGGCGTCGGACCTCTCACGCTTGTGGGGTTATGGGTGGAACGTTCTGTTGAGATGGTCGTCGGGCTATTGGGCATTCTGAAAGCGGGAGCGTCCTATGTCCCCCTCGATCCTGGCGCGCCGGTGGCGCGGCTTCATTCTCTTTTGAAACAGATTGATGTTTCCTGGTTGGTGACCCAACAGGCTCTTCTGTCGCAAGAACTGGGTTTCAATGGAACGATTTTGTGTTTGGACCGTGATCGGTCTCTCCTCGATAACGAATTGCCCGAGAATTTGGGCCGCTTAGTTTCCCCTCACGCTTTGGCATATGTGATTTATACCTCCGGATCGACAGGGGCGCCCAAAGGGGTGGCCGTCACGCACCATAACATCGTGAACTACACATCGAGTGTCAGTCAAATCCTTTCGATGGAGGCGGGCTGGGGGTTTGCCACCGTGTCGACGCTCAGTGCCGATTTAGGAAATACCGTCGTCTTTCCTTCCTTAACGTCGGGAGGGACTCTTCACATTATTCCGTATGAAACCGCAATGAACGGGAACATGCTGGCCGACTATTTCACCTCTCATCAGATCGATGTCCTGAAGGTAGTACCCTCGCATTTTCAGGCGCTTCTTCGTTCAACGGACGGTGTCACGTTTATGCCGAAAAAATATCTAATTTTCGGTGGAGAGGTTTTGTCGGTTGAACTGGCCAACTGGGTCATCGCCCGTTCGAACGGGTGTTCGGTGGTCAATCACTATGGCCCGACTGAAACCACGATCGGGTCCCTCCTTTTTCCTCTCAGCCCTGGCTCGAATGAAGGGTTTCGCTGGAGTTCCACTGTCCCCATTGGGCGCCCGCTGGGGAACACCCAAGCCTTCATCATGGATGAGCGACTCGAACCTGTCGCAGTGGGTGTTCCCGGAGAGTTGTACATTGCCGGGATGGGGGTGGCCTGGGGATATCTCCATCAACCGGCTCAGACCGCCGAACGATTTCTTCCTCATCCTTATTCGGCCGAACCGGGGGCCCGATGGTATCGGACCGGAGACCTGGCCCGATTGACACCTGATGACACCATTGAATTTTTAGGGCGTCGAGACCAACAGATCAAGCTTCGCGGATTCCGGATTGAATTGGGAGAGATTGAAGCCCACCTCGGCCAAGCTCCTGGAGTGCGTGAGGGAGTAGTAATGGTGCGGGAAGACGCATCTAATGAAAAATCCCTGATGGCGTATGTGGTTGCCTCAGGAGAGTCTGCTCTCACGTTCAGCATCATACGGGACTATCTGAAGGACCGGCTGCCGGATTATATGGTGCCCAGAACGGTGGTGTTTCTTGATTCCTTCCCCTTAACGCCGAACGGAAAGGTGGATCGAAAAGCGTTACTCGCTTTTGATGGAGAACGGCTCACGGCGGAGTATGTGGCTCCAAGAAATCCGATTGAAACGTTGCTGGCTGAGATTTGGGCTGAACTCTTGAAACGGGAGCGGATCGGCATCTATGAAAATTTCTTCGACATGGGCGGGCATTCGTTGCTCGCAGTGCAGTTGCTTCATCGTATACAAAAGGCGATCGGAAGTGAACTCTCATTAATGACGGTGTTTCAGTCGCCGACGGTCGCGAGTCTGGCTGATGTCGTCATAAACGCATTACGGGTTCCCTCCTCACCATTAATTGCGCTCAAGGCGGAGGGATCGCGTCGTCCTCTGTATTGCATCGATTCGACGGGAAATCATGTTTTTGCCTATCAACCCCTTGCCCGGTCACTCAGTGTCGGGCAACCGGTCTATGGTGTCGAGTTGCACAATGTTTTTACGCTTTCCCCGAAAGCCATCTCGATTCAAGCGCTGGCCAAGGACTATGCACATGCAATCCATCAGCATCAGCCGGAAGGCCCTTATCAGGTCCTCGGATGGTCTTTAGGGGGCGTGATCGGGCTCGCGATTGCCCATGAATTGGAAGCGTTGGGGCAGTCTGTGGCCTTCTTGGGTTTTTTAGACACGCAAACGCGCTCAGTCTTGTATGAAACCTCGAGGCCTAGCCTGCTTGAAGAACTCGCAGGATTTCTTGAGCCCGAATCGCGGGAAGAGTTAAGGGCTTTGCCTGACAATGAACGACAAGCCCTTCAAGACCGCCTTTTGACCTTGCAACCGGAGGAACAGATCAACGCCATGATTCTTTGGGCTCAAGCACAAAGGTATTTTGACGCGGATGTCCCGCTTGAGGTGATCAAAAGTCGATATGCGTTATTGAAAGATGAGGCGCGATTGATGAAAACCTATCGGTATCGGCCGATTCATGCACCGATACATGTATGGTGGGCAACGAAAACCTTGGAACGTGAAGCCGGAATTCCGCCGATCGATTGGACTTCGTATACAACAGGATTGGTTCATACTGAGATCATTGAAAGCGATCATGATGGACTTTTGGGGAATCCTCGCGTTCACCGGCAGATCGATGAAATTTTAACTAAGTTGGCATGAACATCATGGAACTCGAGGCCGAGGATTCCTGTTTATCCTCCTATAGAAAACGTCTGTTCACCCTCCATGGTTGGATTGGGGCTGAATGCTGGCCTCTGGTCATGCGTGGTCAATTTTTCAGGTGCCATTGCTTCACTTAACTACGAAATTGAATGGTTAGCGGATCCTGCGCTACGGATTCACTCCCAGGGTCCAATTCAATGACGACAGAACTATGAGACATTGTTCCGTGCCTATACGGGCGATGAAAACCTGTTCTGCATACGTTCCTCACTCCGATACACCTTCGATGGTCTTTTCAGGAGGGTTCAGCTTGAATTCACTGCCTACACAGAATTGGAACCCTGAACGATATAGTGAGAACGCTCGCTTTGTTTCCAATCTCGGAGCACCTGTCGTTGACCAACTGGTACCACAGCACAAGAAGGAATTCTCGATCTTGGATGTGGTGGTGGCGCCCTTTCAAAAAAGCTCGCTGAAACGGGATGAGACGTGATTGGAATAGACGCAAGTGCTAAAATGGTTGCCGCTGCCCGATCGCCAGCGTCTGGCGTGCTCTTAAAACCTCTGGGCGCTTTGTGGGCGAGTTTGGTGGGCAAGGTAATGTTGCCACGATTGTTAATGCGATCGAATCGGCGCTTGCTTTACGGGGGTCGTGATGAACAGCCCATGGTTCTTTCCGAGTGCCCAGTAATATCATAAACTGCTGGATTCATTTGCCTTTGTGGTGAACAGTATCAGTCTGTTTCAAGGGCCGACTCCATTACCAGGAGATATGGCCTCTTGGCTCGAAACTTTCGCGCTACCTTATGTCTTGGCTTTACCCGTCGCATCTAGGGAAGAGTTCATTGCAGAAGTCGTGAAACTCTTACGCAGTACGTTTTGCAACGAAAGAGGCAATTGGGTGGCTGACTATGTGCGTTTGCACTTTTCTTTAGTGAAAGCAGCACATACAGCTTAATAACCGGCTATGAAAATTGTGTTACTTGGTGGTTGATCGAAGAGGTAGAAATAATGTCATGGAAACGATGCACATGGGACTGACGAAAAGGACTAGCATGAAGGCCGTCGGACCAGCCCTCGCAGCAGCTGAATTTTTTCTTCAGCCTGAGAGAAATTGTAGATGACAACACCGGAACGTACGTGGAAAACCTCACGACTCTTGGTCAAGCCGGCTGCGGTTGAGGACGCGCAGGTCGTGTTTGCGGACTACGCGAGCGTTCCGGCCGTTTCCATGTATATGACGTGGGAACCGCACCGACATATCGATGAGACCACCGATTTTTTGCGTCGATGCGAGCGAACGTGGGCTGAAGGGTCCGAATTTACGTGGACGCTCTGGACTAAAGATGACGAAGCATTGGCGGGAATCCTCTCAATCCACATGGCCGCCAGTGCCGTTCATTTGGGTTATGCCCTCGCCCAACGCTGGTGGCGGCAAGGTCTTATGTCCGAAGCGCTGAAGCCGGTTATCCGGTGGGCCTTGACACAACCAACAATTTATCGGGTGTGGGCAACCTGCGACGTTGACAACGTCGCATCTGCTCGGCTCCTGGAGCGCGTGGGCATGGAGCGTGAGGGAGTGCTCCGGCGATGGCTGATCCATCCGAACGTCAGCAACATACCGCGCGACTGCCTGTGTTACTCAATCGTAAAGGCGGGCTAGGGTGGCACCGAAGTCGTCAAGAGACACGATTTTGAGTGTCGGTCGCGATCGAGGCGGCTGTCATGAGTCTCAGCCACATTCTCGCACAATAGATTCCTGGGCTGGATGAGATGTTCACATTGGAACGATCATTGGCCACAGCCTTGGAGGCAGTAGATGTAGTGCGAACATTGAAGAAACCCTAACCGGCCATTGAACCATTAATACCGGTAAGAGGACAGTCCACGATGTGAAAATGCATAAGGGACTTGAAGCCAAAATATTCAGTGGTTATTGATGACGTCGAGGGTTTTGATAAATATTTTTGCAGTAAATTGTTTGAAATATCAGACAGATCATGAAGAGGCACCATGACTCTTAAGGACTGTCAGAAAGCGGCGCTTGAGCTTGTCAGGCAATATAGCGCATCACGAAGGGAATCGGCACAAGAGACGATTGCCCATATTCTGGAGATGTCTAACATCGCTCAGGAGGATTTTACCCAGGCTCTGTCGAGCATTCAAAGCCGTGCACGAGTGGCATTACATTTTCATCCAGATCGCTTATCCCCGCCCTTGACCAGCGTCGCCGAATCGTTTCTTCTCGATGGACTCTATAAAAATCAGTTTGAAACATTTCTTTCAAACGGAGCGTTGTCGCTGGACAAGGGAGGATATCGGGATCTCTGGGAGAACGGAATGTTCGGAGAAGCGTATTTGACAGCTCATGTCACACCCTCAGATCGTCCCAAGTACGGGGCGTTGAATCTGATGTTGCTGCCTGACGGCCCGTCGCCTCGGTTCGGGTCGTGTTACTTTCTTCTTAAACCCCATGTCTTACATCGTTGTACGTTTAGCTCTACGGGATCTCAATTGAATCCCCCCGAAAAAGGGACCCTGGACACCCTGGATGGTGTGATAGCTGCAGTATTAACCGAATCGTTCTACCGGGAATTTGCACTTGGGGTCCCCAATATTCGTACCAGGCAGTTAATTGACCATTTGAGAGACAATTTGACTAAGCCATTTCAGGACCCTTCGACACAAGAGGCGGCGCGTAATCTCGACTATTTCATTGAGGTCCAAATCCACGGTCCCATTGGGTTGTCAGACGATGTCGAGATACTTGTGGCAGATCCCTCGTTCAAACGGACAAAGACAGGTAAGATATTGGAGAAAATATGCGAAGTTTATGGCATTGAATTATTCTGGCATTGTGGTTTCGTGCTCAAGGTCGAGGAAGTTCCTGTCGACTTTCGAGGTCCTACGATGCCCTCATTAGCGCGCCGCGTCGCGTCCGGCTCCTTTCTTGATGTGGCGATGATCGGAGAGGCTGCGGCAGACCTCCAGCGTCATCCCGAACATTGGCACGATAGAGGGCCATTTGAGTGTGTCCTACAGGATCTCAAACGGCTTTGGCACGTCCTTGTCAAATTCGGCCAACCCAATACCGCACAGACATGATGCGTTTAGGTCAATCTTTGCTTTTGACAGCAAGCTCACTCGATTCGTACGACATTCTCCATGAATGATTGAGTCGCCAGTCATTTGTGATCGCTCCACGCACTCGGCGCGTCGAATTCTAGAATCCTTTGACAGCGGAAGTAGATGAAGACTCCGTATGAAAAAGAATGGTTCGACGACGACTCGTTCTGGCAAGAATTCTACCCCTTTATGTTTTCGAACAAGCGATTCCCTGAAGCGGAGAAGCAAGTCGACAAGGTATTGGCCCTCACCAAGCCAGCTGGAACAACCGCGCTTGACCTGTCTTGCGGCCCCGGCAGATGCACCATCGCACTGGCAAAAAGAGAATTTTCCATGACAGGCGTCGATCGAACGAAGTTTCTCTTGAACAAGGCACAGGAACGAGCCGACGCTGCTCAGGTCAACATTAACTGGATCCAGGAGGACATGCGCAAATTCGTGCGTCCGGGTGCGTTTGCTCTCGTGCTCAATATGTTTACCTCTTTCGGGTATTTTGACAACAAGGCAAACGATCTCGCCGTTTTGGAAAACATGTTCAGGTCGCTTCGATACAACGGCATTTGTCTGATTGACGTCATGAGTTAAGAAGTCCTCGCCAGAATTCTTTAGCCCGCGACGTCCGAGAGGTTGCCGGACGGTACGACATTGGTTCAACGACACGAGGTTTTTGATGAGTGGACCCGTATTCGAAACGAAGGGTTTCTCATCCGGCAAGACGCGGTGAAACGCTTTACATTTCACCATACAATCTATTCCGGACAAGAATTGCGGGATCGAATGCAGCAGGTCGGATTCACCGACGTGACTCTCTATGGGAATTTCGATGGAGAGGAGTACGGCCCCCAGGCCCAGCGGCTGATCGCCGTAGGGCGTAAACTAGAGGCTTAATTTGCATAAGCCTAGGTGTCGCTTGTCCTTGTTCTGGTTCGGTGTGGGAGTGCCTGCTATCAGACGATCCGCCGTCCAGAGCATGAGTATTTTTTGAGCTACCCGTTATTGTCTGATCATTTGTTAAAGAACCCACGATGGCGAACGCCATCGTGGAATTCGGATTGGTCAAAATTTCTTCTTGGCCTGGGCTTAGGCCGTTTGGGTTTTATGAGTGCTCATCTGGCTCCATCCGGTATGGCGTCAGGTCTCCGGCCTTTAATGTCCTGGAAGGGAATCGACACCAATCGCTGACATCGCGCACATTTGATTGAAATCCCGGAGTGTTCCCAGCGTGCAACCAGCTTCCCGCATTTACAGCGGATATCCTTTGCCATCTGTTCCGGTGGCCGATGTGGACCGGGATTTTGGGAATTGTGGCTAGTCATCATAGGTATTGCCTTCCGCGTCCGATCACTACCCTCATTTGTTGGAGAGGTCCAATTATGTGGCGTTCACCATCCATGTGAATACCCTTTTGTGACACCCGACTTCCCCTCACAATTCATCCAGGAGATTCTGAGGTGTATTGTCCATTTCGATGATAATGAACAGGCCTGCTACTTTTAATTCATTCCAAAAATGGAAAGGAGGATATGTTTGAATCTCGAAGAGATCCTTTCCCATTTTTCTCTTTCGTTAGAACTTTCGTGGTTTATTGCAGAAAGGAAAACTGAATTTTCCATTGTCTCCCGTTCAGATTGAAAATAGTGGTCTTGGTTATTTGAACACGACTCGTGAAAGCTGGGTTGCAGGCAACTCGACTTCTCCAAACGCAGACTGACCCTTAAAGCTTCCGGCAATTGCCAGCTGGAATTCCCCTGTCTTCCCATCCTTCAGGGTGACGTTCGCAACCGGCGGCGCTTCCTTATTAGAGGCTTTAAGATCGATTTCCTTTATGGAGAAAAACTTGATTTTTACCGTCGACGTGCCTCGCTTGACCGGTAATTCCCGAAGTTCGTGCGGAATAAAGGACGTTTCACTGACTTTTTCTTCATAATAAAAGATAATGTTGTCCATCTCCGTCTGAAGACCTTCTGTATCAGTTGCCACGGCCCTGAAGGATTCTCCGGACTCGGAGGCGGACCATGCTACCGGTGCCGCAACACATAAAAAGGTTCCGAACAACAGAACAACGTATGGGTTGGTCAACCTTCGATTCATTTTTTTGTTACACATCGCATACTCCTTTAGGTTAAATTCTTTGGTTGTGGGATGAATGGTTGTCTTGGTATGTCGGATATCAGGGATGCATTGGATTCCTTTTGTTGCTATCCATCGAGTTTATAGGTCAGAGGCACTAAAATGGTTAATTGCGGGTGCCCTAATGCATGATCAAGTGTCAAAGGAGAAAGTTTCCACAGCAGGCTCAAGGCATCCTTATCAAGAATTTCATGTCCTGACGTTTCTGCCACCCGGAGATGTAAAATTGTGCCGTCCTGGCGAATGACGGCTTCCAGCACGACTTTTCCTTCCCATTCCTTCTGACGCGCTTTCTTCGGATAGCTTTTGTATTTCTCAATTTGATGCCAGATAGTTTGTGCTAACCACCCATAATCTGCCTGGGCCTCAGGATACGACTGGATGGGGCGTTCCACCGCAGCGGTTCGCTGATGAATCTGTGGTGCTGGGCGTTCACGAGCAATCTTCTTTTCTTGGGCTATCGGCACGGTCGGTTCGACTACTTCCGCTTTCGTCTGAATTGCCTGGGATTGCACTGAAGCCTCAGGGCGCGTCGTGGGTACGGATTCGGTCACCCGTTCGGCGACCAGGGTGGTCTGCATGGGAGAATCAACCCTTTCCCTGACCTCGGCTACGGGGGTAGGGAGTGCTTGAGGAGAGGGCTCCGCCTGCTGAGTGAGACTGGTCTCTCGTTGCATGACCGGTTTCACCTGTTCAACTGATTTTGAATGGGTGGATGGCGAAAGAATGTGTTTGGCAGGCTCCGAGACGACCTCCTGTTCAATCGGCGTCGATTCCAGGATCGGCTTGGCTTGCACCGGTTCTGGAGTTTGTTCCTGTCTGGGCATTGGAACGGTGTCGGTATGGAGGACCTCCTGGGTTTTCTTGGTAGGCAGGGGTTTGTGTTCTTCGATGACGGGCTCTCTTTTCATCATCGGTTGCTGGACGGGTGTTGGGAGAGGCACTTTCTCCGGTACGACTTGTTGGTGAACGGGCGTCGGTTTGGGCAGTTCCTGGGGTTCCGGTTGGTTGTGGATTTTGGGAGGAGCCGGTTTGATGAAGGCCATGTCCAATTTCAACGGTTCTGATTGCGACGTCGGTTGCAGGTCTGTAATGAGGAGAATGGCGAGACTGACAAATAATATGTGAACAAAGGTGGACCCTGCCCAGGCTTGAACCCGGCAATGGTCCGGAGCCACACTTAAAGCTTCTAACGTGGCGAGGGTCATGATCGAATGACCTCAAGGCTAATATGCTCAAATCCTAATCCTTTCACCTCGTCCACGACCTCGACGAACCGCTCTAAGATAATGACTCGATCGGCACGCACGAGTATGAGAGAGTCCTTGGAGTGAGATTGGAGCGCAAGGAGCAGGTCCGGGCGGGTCATCGGCCGGTCATTCAGAAAAATCTCTCCCTCTGCTGTCAGAGTCACAACCAAAGGCGTATCTTTTTTGGTTCCGGCTTCTTTGGCTTTGGCAAGGTCTACAGGGATTTGACCAGTTGTAATAAACGTCGCAGTGGTCATCACGATGACCAATAGCACTAACATCACATCCACCAGGGGGATGACGTTGATTTGATTGAGTTCACGCTCCATGTTGCACTTTGTACAAAGAGAGTAATTCGGCCACTCGGCGGCGTAGCACATTGTTCAGAACTACGCAGGGAATGGCGACCAGCAATCCGATGGCCGTCGCTTTCAATGCCAGACTCAATCCGACCATGATTGTACTGACGGCCATCGTGCCGGAGGTTCCCATGTTATGAAAGGTCAGCATGATACCCAACACAGTTCCCAATAAGCCGATATACGGAGCATTGGCTGCGACGGTTCCGATGATCACCAACCGTTTAGTCAGAGCTACCTCAAACGTTTGTTGGTCAGGATATTTTCGGGGATCGACCTGCCGGTAAAACAACCAGCGTTCAATGGCAACAGCGACAGCCCAAAAACTTAAGGCGATCAAAAGCCCAATAATTCCGTAATCAATCAGTTGATGCAAAATGTCCATGAGTGTTTTTCCTGACTTCCTAAGGTTCGTGACCTTCGCGGTGGTACCTCGTTGGGTTTATGGGAAATGGGTTTGTGTTACGCTAGGTAGGGCCTTTTGCGGGAATCCCGTGATGGGACTGCATGAACTCTTTGGCAGAGAAGACGAGATGACATATAGGACTTGGATCGGTCGAATCTGACCATGTCGTGTTCGACTCGTCCATGAAAGGAAAACGCGTCAATCATGCCCAACACCGCAACTGAGGATATTTATTTAATAATGAAGATATCGTCATACTAGGATTAGACGTATGAACGTGGAAAAACCGGACATGCCCGACCAATATTTTTAATGAATTTTATTGACACTGATGTCCAATCCTCGAGGTTGAAGGTATCCCTTTGTTTTGTTGCCTTTGCTTGCTCACCAGTCGGTGCCATTTGATGATGAAAGGCCTCGATGGATACATTCACCCCGGATCGCTAAAAAAGACTCGTCAATCCAATTGAAAAGTCAGAGGTACGGATAAACTGACACTGTTTGACGGAAGAGGGTGACCCAAATCCAGCGGGGATGCCTGACGTACGATCGTCAAAGCGGTTTGGTCGAGCACCTCAAATCCCGAACTTTCCTGGATTTCCATGTCGATCAGATGACCACCTTCAAGGACTTTCATCTGGACCAGGACTTTTCCCTCCCATTTATTTAACCGTGCAATTTCGGGGTAGAACTTTAATCGTTCTAACGTTTTCCTCAGATCTCTGATTAACCACCCATAATCGGGGCGTGTCTCCCGTCTCTGAATCGGTGGGTGAAATACCCGTGTCCGATGAATAATTTTCGGTTCTCTCTGGGCACTCGGTTGCATCACTCGCTCAGCCCGGTCTACGACTCTTTTAACCGGTGGCGGTAATTTTGCGGTTTTGCCATGGGTAAAAGGCACCGTGTTGATCTGCTCTTGAGTCGATGGTTGAGAGTGTGCGGTGGTGGTTTTTGATGGTGGTCGGGCCTGTTTTTCGGTATTCAGAGATTGTTTGACAGGGAATTCGGTTAAGGGGAAGGCGATCGTTTTGGATTGGACGGATAAATCTGTCGAAAGCTTCTTCCGACCGCCTTCTAATGTTGAGCGTGAGTGTTTGCTTGACGCGTTACGCGTCAAGTGGTGAGAGGATTCAGAATGGGCTACGACGGTTTCTTGAGGTGGCGCAGAAAGCAAGGGAGACGGGGTATCGGATGTCACAGGCTCCGGGATGGGAGCGGTGGTCAGTGAAACATTCCAACGAAAGGTGGAAAGTTCAATTTCCCTTTTAGGTTCGCTGGCTTGAAAGGCCACAGAATAACACATCGATAAGAACAGGGCGTGCAAAATAAAAGAACCTGCAAGCGCCTGAGAGGATCTGAAGCGCTTATAGGAATGGTGCTTGGCAGGTTGCCGAATTTGATTGGAAAACGGCTTCTCAGCAACCCAAGTGGCTTTAAGCATGCTCTGACTTTCATGCTTTAACCATTAGGAAGAGGGCTATAGGGATTTTGCCCAATGCTTCTTCCCTGGGATGAACGGAGGAAAAGCATCGCGGCTGACTGTCGTTCTCCCCACTTATCACTCAAGGCCCAATGCCTAAAAACAAGCAGAGCCCAAAGGTATATGGACCTTTGGGCTCTAGCCTCATGGGCTTCTAGCCTCTAATTCCTTCAATGAATGAGGGATTGTCTGCCTTGGTGATATTTAAATAACAGAATCCTCTTATTTAAGATCTAATGGTAAAAGATAGTTTTTATTAATTTAGGATGAATGTATGATATTTTTTGATATTGAAAATAAATATCATTATGTACCAGATGCTGTCAATATGATTCCGAGAACTCGGACTTTTTCGGAGCATACCTATGAATCCTGCGTTTTACGTTCAATACTGTTTCAAATAAATCAATGAAAATTTTCTCGCTACCAAAGGAGAATGCGGTGTCTTGGTTGTTCTGTCGAGAATCTTCAACAACTGATTTGATGATACGAAGACCCTGCAAAGAAAAATCTTACTAATCACGAAAATAGTGTCCCCAATACGGGTATCTTTCTGTTGATTCTCTATCTAGAAGTACTTGGGAAATCTGAGAAAGGAGGAGCACTATTTAAATTGACAAATTATGACCGTTCTTTACAATGGCGCATTGAAAAATTACCACATGGATAATGAGCAATAGCTATTAACCTGAAACAGGAGTTCCATCGATTTTCAATAGGGGGTAAGTATGTCTGATAAACCGGTTCGTGCCATTGATCCCCTCGGTATTATTGCCCTCGCTGACGTCCTCGTAAATCATGGGCCCCTATACTGTTCATGTGAAGGCAAGCCGGGACCCGGCTGTTCCTGTCAGGACAAACCTCCTGGCTGTTCATGCGAAGATAAGCCGGGACCTGGCTGTTCCTGTCAATTGAAGCCGGTCAAAACAGATATTCTTGAGGTGGTATCCAATCCAGTTTTTCGTGAAGTTGTGGCAGGAATGGATATCAGGAAACTCCAGAGCATAGAAGATTTCCTGTCTATTGTGGACGAAATCCGTACAAAAATGAATTCGTCCAGGCTTCCGACTCGCTCCACGGAGAAGAAAAAATCCTAATATTTGATTGAAATTGATTCCTCTTACCTTAAAAAAACGCATGGAAAAAATCATCAGGGGATTATGCGAGACATCGCTGGATTTGAAAATTTCCCAATTAGAAAGGGGTAACCATGCCTGATAAACCGGTTCGCGCCGTTGACCCCCTTGGTATCGTGGCTCTAGCCAAGGTCCTCGCCCAATATGGACATAATGAATGTGGGTGTGAACTCAAGCCGGGAGGCGGGTGTTCATGCCAAGACAAGCCAGTATGTCCGTATGATGTTCAGTGTACATGTGAAAGCAAACCCGAACCCGCAGACATCCTTGAAGTGATGTCCAATCCAGTTTTTCGAGAAGTGGTGAAAGGATTGGACATAAACAGGCTGAAGAGCATAGAGGATTTTGTATCTATTGCAGACGAAATCCGTGCGAAAATGAATGCCAAACGTACGACTCGCGCCCCTAGCAAAATGAAATCCTAATTTAAAGGAAAGCTCCTATGCCAACCACCTTACTCATGCCTGAAAAACGCGGGAAAAATGGCCTTCCTACTTTTGAGAATTTCATTGAAGAGCGAATAGAAGGAGCAGGAGATATCTTTCTTGTTTCATTTCTCAACGGATACTTGTTTTACAGTCCCCTTTCGAATTTCAGCATGATTCTTGACGAATTTGGTGTGTCGACCGTTAGGAAATATTTCCGTCAAGAGGAGTTGTTTCCCAATGAGCAAACGCTGATTGACCATCTCAATGAACGCAACGTGTTCAAAATCCCCGAGACGCCACAGCGGTCTTTGATCAAGCCCAGCACACGATGGGCCCCCACCAGCGCGACCTTCTCCAACACTCAGAAGTGCACCTTGCGGTGCACGTATTGTTATGCGGAAGGTGGGAGGTTGGAAGATCTGGATATACCCTTGCCCGTAGCGAAAGGGGCAATCGATTTAATTGTTCAGAACGCACATGTGCAAAATGTGGATCCGTCCATCAGGTTTTTAGGAGAAGGGGAAGCCACGGCCAGTTGGGGTATATTTCGGGAAATTATTGAATACTACAAAGAACAGTGCAGGGCCAATCATTTCGTACCCTCCATATCCTTGAGCACGAATGGTGTGTTTGCCCAATCACGGCTGGATTACATTGCGGAAAACTGCACCCATCTGACCTTCTCTTTGGATGGCGTCCGGGAAGTGCATAATGAGCATCGGGTCCTACCGAAAGGCGGGGGTTCCTTCGATCGCATTATTGCCACCATGAAGGGGCTTGAGATGCGTGGGAGGACCTACGATATCCGATCGACGGTGACTGCAGCAGGTAGCGCGACGTTGGCGGAATTTGTTGCGTTTGTCGGGGAGAACCTACAATGCAAAAGTCTTCACTTCGAACCGGTGTTCGATGCCACAACAGTGACAAACCTGAAGGACCAGATTGCACATCTTGATGCGCAGATGTTCGTTGAGAACTTCCGCACAGCAAGACAGGTGGCTGCCGGATTTGGAATCCAACTGCACTATTCAGCCGCTTCTCTGAAGCACCGGGAGACGTTTTGTGGAGCCAGTGATGCGAGCAATTTCCTGGTCACCTCACGTGGAATTGTGACTTCATGTAACGAAGTTCTTCAACCTACGGATCCTCGATCCTCGTTGTTCCAATATGGAGCGTGGAATCAGGAGGATGGTGAATTCGTTCTAGATCATGAAGCGATTGATCGTTTAGGGAAACTCAATGTTCATGACATGCCGAAGTGCCAGGGGTGCATCGCCAAATATAATTGTGCAGGAGACTGCTATGCCAAGAGTGCCTCCTCGACCGGCGACCCCGCTTCGGCGGGATACACGGAACGGTGTCATATCACTCGGGAATTGCTCAAAGATAATCTGCTCCTTGCGCTCATTTTTACAATGGCTGGTGTTAACGCGGGTGGGTCAGTCCAACATGCTTGTCCCATGTAATCCTGTAAACGAGGACAACGCTATCGACCTGCAGTAGAAGGCAACCATCCTCCATGGTGTCATGGAAGGGGCAATCAATCCATCGGAGCAAACTCTGAATGGGAAGCAGTGAAGCCTATTTTTCCATGGTGGAAGAATTTTAGGGAATTTCTGCTAAAGTTTTTCGGCTAAACGCGCATAAAGACCGGCATGTCGCCTGGCGCTTTCCTCTTTCGTGAATCGCTTGAGCACCTGTGCCCGAGCCTCTTTCAACTTGACCAATGCCGGGGCAGGGTTAGCGATGATCGCAAGTGCAGCGTCTGCCAACGCGCCAGGATTGGCTTGATCGACCAACATACCGTATTTCCCATTTTCAAGAATTTCTGGAAACGCCCCGCTACGACTTCCTAACAGGGGTACCCCGGCGGCAATCGACTCTAACACGACTAAGCCAAACGCTTCGTTGTAAGAGGGGATCAACAAGAGGTCCAGGTGGGACATCATCTCGCAAATTTGAGTACGGTGCCCCGTGAACTCGACGTGGTCCGAGAGTCGGAGGGCTTGAACTTGATTCCTGAGTTCTTTTTCCAAGCTGCCGGCTCCGACGATTTGGAGTCGAGCGCCGGGTACGGCATCGACAATTTTCCGCATGGCCGTGATGGCCACCTGATGGCCTTTTTCATGTTCGAGCCTTCCGACAATGCCGAGGACGGGACGGGCGGGATACGTGAAAGCCCGAACTTCGGGTAAATCAGGGCGGCCCCCTAGAAAGCGGTTTAGATCGAAAAATTGGTAGATGATTTCGGCACGGCTCCATTCGTAGGGTCGTAACTGTTCCTTCATCAAATGTTTGGCAATGCAGACGTAGGCTGCTGTGCTCGTCGACAGCCAGCGATGCATGGCATGCATAAACGGTCGCAGGAACCATCGGGGTGGGGGTTCATCAAAATTGACCGTCGCGATGACAACAGGAATGCCGGCCAGTTTGGCAGCCAGGCGGCCCCATATATTGCAAAACCCTGATTGTGTCTGAACGATATCCGGTTTGAGCCGTCGGAACGTCTTATAATAGGCATGGATAACTTTGATCATGCCGACAGGGTCTGTGAGATGGGGCTTGCCCAGCCCGAGTTCATGGATTTTGCAACCGGTCGCCTGTACTGCAGCACCAATGACAGAGGTGGTCGGCATCAAGGTGACGATCTCAAAGCTGAAGCGCTCCCGATCGAGTTCTTCGGCCAGCCCCAGCGGAGAATGTTCTCCTCCGGCATCACGGTAAAAACCGAGATAGACATACAAAACCGTTAATTTTTTCATGTTAGTCGAAAAGTCTGGATGGTTCGTTTACATTGCCCAAGTAGGATAAATTAAATGAAGGGTTGTAGTCACACTGTCGCCTGGTGTTTTCATACAAAGGGGGATTGGAATGGATTTGTAGGAATGGAAATGAGGGTGTTTGGTATTTGTATTGAACTCGGTAATATTTATACCGGAATTGACTGTGAGGTCATATGTGCAAAAAAAGTACACGTTCCATGCGAGGCCTCTTCAAGTCGCCTTTGTCCGAGGTGAAGGACTGCTATCTGACGCTCTATCTACAAGTTCGAAAAGTGTGGATCAGCAATAAGAAACCTCAGTAACTGGATTTTGATCAATTCGTTGGCGAAACCAGGATTATGGAAACTTATTACTCTGATCGGAAGCTTCAGCATCAACTGCAGAATGGCCAGAACTGATACCAGTGTCGACACCTGAACCGATGTTCGCATTGGCGTAACTGAGCGCCATACTCCTTGGCTTGCCAATCCACACGATTAGCAATGTGCACGACCTTCGGTTTTCTCTTGTAGCTTCCCCGCGCATAGCCTCCACGACCTTCATGGTAAGCCAGGTACAGGTGCTTGGGATCCCATTTGGAAATGCCAAGCTCTCTGCTGCTTTTGTGGTTGTACCAGCCGATGAAGTCCAGGGCGTCCTCCATAGTTGACCGGCTTTGGAAGAACCCGCCGGTCTCATCCTCATATTCCTCCCATGTCTCATCTTTAGCCTGGGCATAGCCCTCCGCTGACGATTGGCGTCCGAGAGGAATGAAAAGAAACCAATCCCATGGGGGCATCGCATCGTGGCGAAACGACGACTCCTGTTTCACGAAGGCCATGAGAATGTGGGGCGGCGTACCCCACCTGTCCTGAGATTCTTTGGCCGCATCGTACCATTCGGGGTATTGATCGAAAATTGTGCAAAGATTCTCCTGATGTTTAGGGGGCATTGCCGCGCATCCCGCCAACAGTGCGATGGCCATCGCCAGCAGACCAGGGATTCCCTTCGCCTTCATCATGTGGTTGCCCGGAATTCCAATGGATATTGTTACCTTAGAAGGTGCATGTCGAATGCCACAGGGCTTTTCGACGAGTCAGCGGGTGATTCTTCGGTGTTGTTGCAACATTCACAAACGCTGATATCTGTGAGAGATCGTTTGCAAGTGGCATGAAAACTTTCCAGAAATTACACTGCCCGCCTAAATCATCGGTTCAGCGCCCTTCATCTGATTCTTGCATGAGCAATAAACGCATGGGGCTCCCAGCCCCGAGTATATCAATGGTAACAACATTTTTCCGTAGCGGGTTTGAGTGTTTTTTATACCTTCTTTCCGCGCATGTACCCTTTTCAATTAATTTTACCCTGGTGATGCTATTTCTTTTGGTGCGAAGTTTTAGAAATCGAGGAGGGAAGGGGAGACAATTGAAAAGGATAAGGAGGATTGGTGGACCGGTTGGCCGAACCAGACGAATTGACAGGAGGGGCTTCGTGTGGCGTTAGGATTAATTTATGGTTGAAAGCCTTGGTTGTGAACCACATTCCCCAAAAATTTAATGGAATGGGTAGAAAATCTTCTTGTAACTGTTCTGTTCAAAATCATCAGGCAGCCATCCATCCATCCATGTTTCATTATTCAACTGGATCTTTCTCCTCCCTGGCAAGGCTGATTGCACCCAGGTTCCAGTAAGCAAGGCCGATTCCGAGATACAGAATGAACATCATGGATTCCATCCAAGAGTACTGCCGGGTACGGACGACATTGCGAAACACCTGCAGCCGTTCCTTATTACTTAACGGTTCTTGCTCCACAATAAGTCGATGGCTTCTTCTGCTACGTCCATAAATGAAAAACTTTTGGTACAGATTCTTTGGGGTTTCAATTTCCAAATGCCGGACTCGAATCTGTGGGCAATACCGAACGACCTCACAAGAATACTTATTGACAGATTGTCGAACAAAGACCGTGTCGCTTCCCCTGGCTCGCTCTACGAAGGGACCCAGCTCGTCAAACAGGTGTTTTTTTACGGCCATATTGTTCGTATGCCCGTAATAGAGTTCTTTTTTTCTGCTATGGAACACGTAATGATGTTTTTCATCCTCGTACGCTGCAAACATCGACAGAACCAGAGAGTCCCCGCCATATTCTCTCTGACCGAGAACAATGCTGAGGTTTGGTTGTTCCATTGCCATCATGATGTTTTGCAACCAATCGTGAGCGGGGACACAATCCGCATCGATAAAGGCCAGGATTTCGCCCTTCGCTTCCTGTAGCCCTCGATTCCTCGCCGCATACGCGCCTTGTTTCGGTTCTGTCAGCAATCGAATGCCGGGATATTGTCTCACCGTTTCAGCAGAGGAATCCGTAGAGTTATTATCGATCAGGATCAGTTCGTAGGCCTCCCGTGGGAAGCTTTGCTGAAGTAATCCTTCGACACATCTCTGGATATACCGTTCGGAATTATAAAAGGGTACGATGACGGAGACCTGGATCATGATTGGACCATGCGCGACAGTCTTTGCAAGGGACATGCCCTTGTCGTTACTCGCATTGTCCCTTCTGTTGACCGCATTTTTGAGACTGGTTCATATGACGAAGCATCAAGGTTACCGTCGTCCGTATGTCATGGTGTTTTTCGACCAAGGCGCGAGCCTGTTGGACCAGGCGATTTCGAAGAGCCTGGTCTTCCCCAAGCTGCATAATTACTGCAGCCAAGGCATGTGGATCATTGGAAGGCACCAATTTACCTGTTTCTCCATCCCGCACGAGCTCTGATATGCCTCCAATGGGGCAACTGATCACGGGGCGTCCGACGGCCATGGCCTCCATAAAAACAGTCGGGATCCCATCCATATTCCCTGTGCCATCTTTACGGCATGGCATGACAATAAGATGACTCTTTGTCATTTGCTCCAACACTTCGTTCTGTGTGATGGGACCGCCAAGTGAAACCTTGTCAAGTAAGCCCAAATCGGAAATTTGCTGCTCCAACATTGGTTTTAACGGGCCATTACCAAATAAGCGCAAATAAAATTTGAGGTTTTTCTCACACAGCACCTTGCAGGCATCAAGGAGCGTATCCAAGCCTTTCTTTTCAACAAAGCTGGCCACGCATAAAAGCTGAAGAACTCCATGGTGAGGAGGAGCAGGTCTCTGAGTAAATAATGTCAAGGGGATTCCCACATGAACAAGGTGTATGTGGGGACAATCAGGTGCCATCCGGCGGAGGAGGCGAATCCCATCTTCGCTTATGCCAAACACCTGGGTTGCATGGCGAATCTTCCATCTGAGCGTGTCGTTACGCAGTTGAAGCGAGGTGCAGTAAATATCGTAAGCATGGGCGGTGAATGAGAAAGGAATCTCACTGACACGTCCCGCTATACCGGCGCAGGTGGCTGACCGGGTGGCAAACGGTGCATGGATCCGGTCTACGTTCATCTTTTCCAGGCGCCATGCCGTGGCCAGAGCTTTGGGGGTCCATATGGCATTACTGATATGCGCATAAGGGTTTAGCCCTGCAGCCCAATGAAGGGCAGCAAGAGTTTTCAAGACGCGCCAGGGACGCTTCAGGAGCATCAAAAGGGCTAAGCCTACGACATGGAGGTCAAACGGAGAGTCAGGCAGGACGGCTTCAGGTTTCACATGCTCAGCTTTTCCATAATGAGTAGGAGAGGGCCCGCCTGAATAAAGAGGCGCCAGAATTATTTGATGGCCTGCACGCTGAATCTCTACCATTTCATTGATCGTAAAGGTCGTGACCCATGAGCAGGAATCAATAACGTATGCCAATCGCATCGCAACCCTACCTACCTTCCATTGGCTAATAGAGAAATCCGTTTTAGCTGCCCTGGCGAGAAACTACCAGCGTCTTCCCGGTACCCCAATACTTTACGGTCCATTCCACACGCAGGCTTCTACTATTATCCAGGAATGGTTTGATATTTCGCATTTTTTCAATTAATGTCTTTAGGCCGTCTCGGTCAGACGAGCGGGAACTGAACCATCGTATTGAAAATTTTGTGACAACTTCAAACCTCTTCTCATTGCATGGTGTAGAAATTCCGCGGTTGAATTTCTGAGGAGTAATCCGTTGGAAAAAGCCCAAAAAGTTGTATTGCTGGGTATTGATGCGGGATCGAGAGATTTATTAAAACGATGGGCGCAAGATGGAACCCTGCCGACCCTGCAAGCCCTCTTCGCAAAAAGTTTGGTGGGAGCCACCACGAGCACCCCAGGGCTTTTTGTCGGTTCGACGTGGCCCACATGGTATACCGGCGTCAACCCGGGTAAGCACGGAATTCATTCCCTACACCAGCTTCAGCCAGGAACGTATGAGCTGCATCCCACGTATGCAGGAGAAAGCGTTAAACGTGAACCTTTCTGGAACCATCTAAGCCGGGCAGGGCGAAGGGTAGCCATCCTTGATATTCCTCTGACTGCCCTGTCGCACAATCTCAACGGGATTCAATTGGTTGAATATGGCGCCCACGATGCACATTCCGGATTTATGACATGGCCACCCTCGCTGGCTGCTGAGGTGGAACAACGCTTTGGTTCACCGTGCTCTCATCCTATCCAGGGAGACTGTGATGCAAAACGGGATGCGGCTGGAGTCGCGGCCTTTCGGGATACTCTTATCAATGGGGTCGCCAGAAAGACTGCGGTCACGAAACATTTTTTGCAACAAGATAATTGGGATTTGTTTGCCCAGGTTTTCACCGAAAGTCACTGTATTGGTCATCAGTACTGGCATGTACACGATCCCACCCATCAATGGCATGATGCGGATCTTGCCAGGATCGTTGGGGATCCGATCAAGGATGTTTATAAAGCCATCGACACGGCCATTGGAGAAATTCTCAAGGATATTGACGAAGAAACCACGGTGATCGTTTTTGTCAGCCATGGTATGGGGCAGACGAATATTCCATATGGATTCATGGAGAAATTCCTGCTTCAGTTAAAGGTGGCTGTGCCGCCAAGAATACCGGCGAACAATGTCACAGGCTCTCTTCTTCAACGAAGATCACTCGCCTTCCTGTACCGAATGTGGCAGAAGATCCCATCGAGCGTGCAGAAATTTCTTGCGCCCATAATATATCCCCTTTCTCATAAACTGTCCGCAGACTCTGGCCCACTTGTGGATCGAGCGGCGAGCAAGTGCTTTTCCATTCATGACACGCCTTCCCATGCCGGGATCAGAGTGAATCTGGTTGGCCGGGAACCCGAAGGCAAGGTCCAGCCGGGGCCGGACTATCAACAATTTTGTATGGAGCTCGAAAAGGATTTGTTAGGGATCATCAACGTCAAGACAGGAAAGCCGGTGATCCAGCGAATTATTCGCACAGCCGATCATTATTCCGGTGAGAACCTTGCTCATCTGCCCGACCTCCTGGTGGAATGGTATGAAGAAGATCCAATTCCTGCGGTTTTTTCAGAAAAATTCGGGAAAATCTCGACAAATTTCTGGCATCCCCGTACAGGGCATCACCGAGCGGGGGGCATGTTCCTGGCCTTCGGACCATCTATTCAACCGGGAACTGTCGATCGAACGGTGTCCCTTATGGATTATGCCCCCACGATTGCACAGTTGCTCAATGTCTCCCTTCCTGATGTTGATGGCCAGCCGATTGAGGAACTTCTAATGCCCATTCCCACTCCCCAAGCATCTTCCCGCCGAGACGCCTGAATACAACGCCATAGCGCAAAGAAATGTTCTTCCATCTCGCAGTCTCGACCTCCTGTTTCGGACTTCTTGGGCAGCCAAGGGTACGTTTGTCTGAGTGGCTCGGTCCCAGGTGGTTAACGGGTAGGTTTTTCCCCTTCTGTGCTTGCCGTGACTGTGTAAAATAGTCAAGAATTTCAGCACACGAATTGATAGAAGGGACTTCATGCTTCCCCATTCTGTTCTGATTGATGAGAAAACTATTGAGACGCGGGTTGGCGAATTAGCCAAACTAATCGCAACCGATCTGCCAACTCGAAAGCCCATCCTGCTTGGCTTGCTGACAGGGAGCTTTGTTTTCTTGGCTGATCTCGTGCGACACCTTTCACACCATGGTATCGAGCCACAAGTCGAATTTTTAAAGGTTTCACACTATGGTGAGACCAATGAGGCCAGCGGGGCAGTCAGCTTTCTGAGGGAGGAACTCCCTCAAATCACCGATGAAGTGGTATTGGTTGTCGATGATATTTTCGATTCGGGGTTCTCGTTGCACGCGGTGCATGAACATCTGAAACAACAGCACCCGGCCTGGGTGCGTTTCTGTACTCTCTTGGATAAGCCAAGCCGTCATCAGGTGGCTCTCAGGGTCGATTACGTTGGATTTGAGATTCCGGATGTCTGGGTAATCGGGTATGGCTTGGACCTAGGAGGTGCAGGTCGGGCTTTACCCTATTTAGCGGCAGTTGAACGGGAAAGGCGAGAATCCCAATGAAATTGATCTCACTGAGAAACGACAGCTCTGAAAATGAGTCCCGCCCAGTAGGAAAAGATCCAAACGATCAGAACTGAACTCCTAATACGCAGTCCGTCGGAGAAAACCCCAATGGGGGATATTAAAAATGGGAATGCTGCAGCCTTGTGGCATGGTCCTGAATTTCACCAATGAGTTTTTCCTTTTCTGTGTCTGACAGGAAGCTGGCCTTCACGGCATTCTTCGCCAATTGAAGGATATCGCCTGGCTGGAGATTGAGCGCGCGCTGAGCGGCAAGATAATTATCGGTAATGTACCCACCAAAGTAGGCGGGATCATCGGAATGGATCGACACGCATAAGCCTCGTTGGAGAAGTACCTGTAAATTATGATGATCCAGTGAGGGGAACACTTTGAGTTTCACATTTGAGAGAGGGCACACCGTGAGAGGAATTTGGGTGTGAACCAGATGCTGAACGAGGGATTCATCCTCAATACAACGAATGCCGTGGTCGATGCGGACGACTTTGAGTAGCTCGAGGGCCTGCCAAATATATTCCGGAGGGCCTTCCTCCCCGGCATGAGCCACGGTCAGCAATCCTTCGGTCCGTGCGTGATCGAAGACGTCCTGAAAAAGATCGGGTGGACGCCCCTTCTCGGAAGAATCCAGCCCCACGGCCGACACCCAGTCTCGATAATCCAGGATCATTTCCAGAGTCTGCCTGGCAGAATCGGGAGGGAGATCGCGAAGGAAACAGGGGATCAGTTTGGAGGAGATCTGCAATTCGGTGCGAGCCTGTTCGAGTGCGGCGTGAATACCTGAAATGACGGTGTGAAGGGCTATCCCACGGTTCATATGCGCCTGGGGATCAAAAAAGATTTCCACGTGGCGGACATGTTCCTTCACCACGCGTGTGAGGTAGGCCCAGGTCAGATCAAAAAAATCACGTTCCTGTCGTAAAACCTGCGAGCCTTCATAGTAAATATTTAAGAAGGACTGCAGATCTTGAAAGTTGTAAGCCCGCTTCAGCTCCTCACTTGTCGCAAAGGGAAGGGAGAGGCCGTTACGCTTCGCGAGATCGAACATCAACTCGGGTTCAAGCGTCCCTTCAATATGGAGGTGAAGTTCGACTTTGGGAAGATCGACAATCCATTGTTCGAGTTTGTTCTGATTCATGGATTAACCTGTAATTGGGGCGTGGTCCATTCGGGAAAATGATTTTCCCAAATTACCACACATCATTGGAACTCAAAAGGTCTTTTCAGTTAAGGGTTTTGGGAAATTTTCGGATCGGAATGACAGATCCTTGAGCTATTCCATCCTGGCCATGAGATCAGGAATTTTTAAAAGAAGGGGTTGTAGATGTGGCAAGACTGGATGGGTTTTTTGACCCTCTGAGAGTTCGACAAAACCTGCTTGGTCATTGTCCTTCGACTTGAGTGGGGGGAGCCATTTGACTGTTGTACCCGGACCCGGGTTGATAGTGGATTTCTCCGCGGTCTAATGCTCCTTGGTAGCCACCGGAATATTGCCATTCCTCCAGAAGGGGACCCCCATATTCCGTCACGTAGGGAGCTTGAGCTTTCCGTTGAATGTAGGTCGGCCCTCCGTAATCATAGTCAAAGGTACTATAGCCATTATACTGGGGGTTGGGAACGTATTCGTACCCTGGCTGCGGCGGATTATAGCCGGGAGGGGCATAGCCCTGCAGGGGAACTATGGGAGATTGTTGCGTGTTGGGGGAGGTCGTGTCTGTCGCTTGGCCAACGCCCCAATCGAGCAACAAGACACAGGTCATTAAGAGAGGAGCTGTACTCGGCAAGGAGAAAGACTGCAAAAATCTTTTCACCACCATGATGTTCCTTAATCAATAAGGTAAAAAATGGTTCCTCCGAAACAAATTGAACATGCGGACTGCTAAAAAAAATCGCATACTGAGTGAGGTGAAGTCAACGACATAAAAAGACGGGATGCCGGTTGTTGTACCAGTCATTTCCACCCCAAGTCTTGTAGTTCTGTCGGACTCCCAATGTGTGGCCCATCAAACAATAGTTGGTGCCAGGTCTATTGTTGACGAATAACTCATCATTGTGGGTACTTGATATAGCCTAGGCTGATGAGAATGTGTTTGGGGCGGTCAAAATTTGCTTTTTATTTCGGGATGTCGGATATATATTATATTAGTGGCAGGGAGTAAATCGATGAAATTCATCATAACGATTACACGAGATGAAGAAGGTGTGTATATTGCCGACTACCCCACCATTCCAGGCTCCATGAGTCAGGGCAAAACCGAAAAAGAAGCCCAGGAAAATATTCATGAGGCCATCAAAGAGTGCCTGGAGGTGCGATCAGAGAAAGGGATGCTGTTGACTGTGACAAGGCGTGAGATTGAAGTCACAGTGTAATGCCACCGGTCCCTGTTCTCCTGCTGCCGTTGTCAAAGCCTTTAAAAAACTGGGATGGGAGGTCGCCCGTCAACGCGGGAGCCATGTTATTATGACCAAACCCGGCCAGCTCGCAACTCTTTCCATCCCTGACCATTCTGAAGTCGCGCGAGGAACTCAGTATACGTGGCTCGAACCAAGTGGCCTGCGTCCCCCAGCTCAAGCGTGGGCTTCGGTAGGCGCCAGGGTAGCTTGTGGTCGCCAGTACCTGGCACATTTTTGAGTATTGTGCTATTTTCAAGTCATGAAAATCACTGCTACTGATGCCCTTGAATTGTCAGTTCCGGAACGTATTCAACTGGTTACAGAAATCTGGGACAGCATCGCCGAATGTCCAGAGCAGATCGAACTGACTGATGCCACACGGCAGCTCCTCCGAAAACGGCTGGCTGCCTATCGGGCGAATCCAGGCGCTGGATCGCCGTGGGAAGACGTTAAACGCCGCATTTTGAACGGATGAGCGGCAAGCTCATCGTTACCAAGGAGGCGGAGGTAGACATTCTTCACGGCTACCTCTCCTATGAGGAAAAGCAGGACGGTCTTGGCAGGCGATTTTTGGACGAAATTAAACTTGCCTGCGACCGAATTCTACCGAATCCATTTCTGTATCAGGAAGTAGAGCCGCACATCCGAAGGGCGGTCATACACAAGTTTCCCTACCTTTTGTTCTACACTTTTGACGAACAGACCGTACAGGTACTCGCGGTCATCCATGGCTATCAGGACCCGACCTACATCAACCAGCGACTTGGTGCCTAACCACCGCGACGAAGCGACGGCGCATCGGCGGGCCGTGAGACGGCGACACTCTTAGAGTGCTCAAAGTGCGAACCGCTTTGCAGCAAGATTCTATGTGGTTGCTAACTCGCGGAAGGATGCTCCTGATTCCCGACCAGAACGAAAATAGGCGCTGGGAGCTCGCTGACCAGGCGACGCTCTATGACGTAACGCACCTGGCGTGCCGTTCGGCGCGCTATACTCCAGCGACAGGGTACAAGACGTTTCCTCCGGCAAACGTGGGGAAGCCGGCGATTGCGGTGGCACCAGGCGGAATAATGCCTGCCATCGAGGGCTGCAGGAAGCAGGACTATGCGGGTCTCTTCGTGATCGCTGTGGCCGTGGCTGCCGACGGCCGGTGACGCAGGAAATCGCTTTAGCCTAAGCTGATAAGAATTCGATTGGGGCCGTCGGTCAGGAGGGGATAGACCACTGCGCGTGGGATTCGAACCCCACCGGGGCGGTAGGGATTATGGTCGCGTGTAAATCCCATTTCGTTTCCATTGATGGTGACGGTTTTCACCATCGCCAGAGCATCACCAACAATGGAGAAGATCACGGTGATGGGTTTTCCACCGATGGCAAAAGTAAAGTGTAATCCATCCAGTTGTGTTGGCAGGACGGGATCGATGACGACATCGTCATACGACAGTCTCAAGCCTAAAAAATTGCTGACGATTTGATTGATCAAGATACCGGGCCCGCTTGAGTAGATTCGCCAACCCCCTTTCACCTGAATCTTACCCGCCCGCAGCGCATCCCAAAGCTGTTCAGCCTCATACCGATCACGCACATCCGCATCCGAGCTACTGAAATAGGTATTGCTCTGCCGTGTGACCGCATTGGATACCTGGTCCTGAATAGTGATCGGTAGAATGTGCAGGATCGCGTCATAGGCTTTTTGTGGTTGTCCGATTTTGCACATCGCTTCGATATAGCGAATGTGGGCATGGACATATTGCAACCCGATCTCACGCCCGAAATGAGCCGACTCTTCAGCCCGGCGGAAAAGCACTCGCACCCCGCCTTGGTAGGACACCGGTTTATTCATGAGGCGGACACCGTCCGGAAAGGTTAGGTGGGACTCAATGAGCCGAAGGTGATCCTGCACTTGCTCAGGCGAAAATAACTCGCCAATCATGCTGCGGGTCATCGGCAACAGCCGGTAGTGAATCTTCGTGCGCGTATCGCTCGGGTGGATGATGGGTTCGATCCAGCCATCAGGGTGGCGATAGCCAAATCCGCTCACGACCTCGTCCGGGAGGAGATGATCATTGAAATCTGCTTTGATGCGTCGGGCCAACTGCAGCAGCCGTTGTTCATCGGTATGGAGCCCGGCCTGCCTGAAGGCGGTGCCCAATTGTTGAAACACTTGATAGGTTAAGGCGACCGTCCAGGTGCTGACCATATGCTCGCGCATGGCGGATTGAGCAGGTTGAAGGGTATCGTCCCAATCCCCCGCGCCGTAGGCTGATAGCGCCGTACCGGGGATAAAGCGGGATTCGATGGCGTCAATCGTGCGCTGAACATGGCGTAGCAGAGTCGATCGGGTGGAACTGCGAACAAACGTGGGTATCTCGGTATAGGGCAGCTCAATATCCAGGATTCTGAAATCATTGCTGGCTTCGAGATACATCGCCAGAGCTTTTAAGGGCCAAAGGATGATGTCACCATGGCTGTCCGGATGCTGGATGTTGGCGAACCGGTCAAACATAAACCACTGTGGCCAATCCGCCGTCTCCTCATATTGCTGGGCAAAGACCGTTAACAAGATCTGTTTCGCTTCAGTATGGTGTTGGGTGGCCAACAGGAGTTCGAGCGGGCCTTGGCAGACATCGCGGACACCCCATGCGGCACCGGAAAATTGTTCGAGACCATGGGGGATCGTGAGGTGCACCATGGCATTGTGGAGGTACCAGTAAAAGATGTCATTGAGTTTGTTGCACAGCGGATTCGTCTTAAGGAGTGAGAGGTGAAATTGTCTTCCGAGTGATTGCCAAAATGACCAGCCGGCCTGTTGGTCCTGCTGCAGATGAGCCGGCTGTGCTTGATATTTCTTACATAATGTCTTGGCCTGCTCGGCGTTAATGATGGAACCGGTGATCGCCAACGAAAACGTCTGCACCGGTTTAGTACGAAATGTAAGATAGGGGAGTCCACGGGACTGTTGATCGGTAAATAATTCTTCATCTGTGCCAATGTGCTCGACCTTGGTTGGCTCGGACGTCGTGATGTAGAAAACGGTATCCGGATATCGTTGAGCCATATCTGTACTGGCATGTGGTCTCAAGGTGGCCGTTGCGGTTTGGGCGTCAATATCGATATGGCCTTGATGATCCAGTTCATGGTTACCCAGAACCAGATTGCTGAGGATGACAAAAGTCTCGGCCTGATCGGACTCGATACTCACAAACGCGGCGGCGTCTTCTGGGCTGACCCAGGCATCGACCAGAATCCATCCCTGATCGGTTTTGTAGCGCCATCGGCAGGAGTGTAAGCCGATTTCATAACACGAGGGCATCCCGAGAACATGAAACGTGCCACCTCGCTTGATCAAAATGCGCAGGCCGCTCGTTTTGAAGATGTTGAAAGGCGTTCTCGTAATAGACAACAGTTTGTTAAACGACGTGTTGCCAATGGTGAGATGGGAGTGAAAGATACCGGCCATGTGCGTGGTGGAACTCAGCCCATCGTCCTGCGGAAGCATGGCGCTCCCGCTGCGTAAGATATGGCCGTGTTGGCGTTCGACGAGCTGCTCCTTGGCTTGTAACACCACATGGGTGGCATCCGCATAGAAAAACGACAACAACCTTCCGTCTTGGACTTCCTCATGGCGTCGTCGATCCGGGTAGAGGTTTTGGACCTCGTCGTCGGTTACATCCTGTCCGGTCAGCATCGTCAGGTTGTGCAGGATCGTGTCGGCGGCTGGTTGCGGCGTGAACACGCGAGGGCGTGGTTGATCTTGTAATCGTTCGATACGGGTTATCGCGGGAGAAATACGGTCGGCGTCAGCGGCTTGGGTGGGCTCTGGATGGTGTGGGACATATTCGGCGTAAAACGTGACCGATCGGGACTCGCCGGGAGCAATCCGTAGGATATCGGATTGCAGACCGCAGAATGCCATTTCGAATTGCTGTTTGACGCTCACGAGGCAATCCTGGGTGAGTCCCACCGGAATATTGCTGTGTTTATACGACAGACCAAAAAAGGCCAGACCATCTGTCACGAAGCCTCTGGTATGGGTGGTACATCCCTGCATCAACCAGGGATGGTGATCTCCGCAGGCTTGATTCTGGCGTGAACAGACGACGGGTCCGTAAGTGTCGTGGGTCAGAACAGAATGATCAATGTAGTGGCTGCCATACGCTTCGTTGTTCCGGATCGCTCCTTCGTGGGCTAGGCCAATATCCTGGGTATAGATCACATCGCAGAGACGATCCGTCGGGGCCGTGTTCTGAATATCGATGGTCCAAAACCACAGCGTGCCTTTCGGGTGGAGCGTCAGTGAACAGGTATATGCCAGATCCTGCCAGTGTCCTTGCCATCTGGCCTGGTCTTGGGAGTAGGCGAAGGTACCGGGAGATGAGGGTCCGATCAGTGGAACAAAGGTGATCGAATCAGCTGTGCGGAGGCGTAGATACACATTGTTCAGTGAACCTTCAAGCGGGTTACCCAGTATCTGATTAATCATCACATCATCACACATCGCGCGGAACAGGCCGCCATTCTGAAAAAATTCAAAGACAAGTCCGCTTGAGTTGGCTAACTCAATGGTTTCAAGCTCATACCGTGATCGAAATGTCGACATGATGTCTCCCGATGGTTTTGTCGAAAACAGGTGTTCGAGACGAAAAGGATCGCACGGACCCTGAGGACCAGACGGCGAAGGCGTAGAATATCTCAGCGAGAGAGTACTTGTCCCCCAGCAATGTCTCCATCTACTTTTTTTGATCATCGTCATCACTTCAATCCCTGCTCACGTCCGATGGGCTGCGTGTAAGTTTTTGAAGCCGAGCATCGGTTGCGCCAACCTCTTGATGCGTGGATAGTCGCTGCTCGGCGATTTTGTTCAGGGATTGTAATTGACGGATCTTGAAACGTTTCTTTCTCTCTCGATTCAACTGGTTCAGGCCCACTTTGTTCGCAACACTCTGATCGATATTCACCAGACTCGGTTTGCCATTTTCATTGATGGCTTCCATCAAAAAGCGTAAAACGGCTTTTGTATCGTGTTTGTGTATATTGGGTGACCCAAAACCCGGGTGGAACCCCTTTCTCGGGGAAGGTCCGGCGTGGGTGATGGATGGATGGATCAAAACCTGTTGAGCACCCTGTTTGGATATTCGGGCTCAATGAAGTAAGGAATATGAATGTGCAAGGGAACCGCGATTATTGGGAATATCCCAATATTTCAACGCGGAGGATGTCATTTTGAGGACACGATGGTATTCCGGCTACATGCGCATCCTTACCTTTTCCCCTGGCAAAAAAGCCTCCTGAATATTGTTTCGTGCAGGGGGCCAAGCGACTCCGCGTCGTCATATCGTCCTCCCTCCATCGTGTTTTCCTGAAATCGGACATCGTTCCCATCATTCCCCAAGCCTGCTTTGGGTTTAAAACATTTGGCTCATAGCCTATACTATCGCGTCGTTGGCTGCTGTCACGCGAAACACATATACAGGCTGGCAAGGCTCCGGACGACTTTCAAACAACGCGGCTTTCAAACAACGCATGGGTGTAGGACTGAAGTCCTGACCGGATGATCTCAGATTTCCTATGACATACGCAGTGCAGGAATCAAAATTTAATTTTCTTCATGTGAAGGGGGATATTCTCGGCGGTCTGACCGCTGGAGTGGTGACCTTACCTTTGGCCCTGGCCTTTGGCCTTCAATCCGGACTGGGAGCGGTGTCCGGGCTGTATTGTGCAATCCTGCTGGGAGCCATTGCCATTCTCTTTGGCGGCACGCGCACGCTCATCAGTACTCCAACCGGCCCCATGACGGTGGTCGCCGCCCTGACCATTTCTCAAGCCATCAGTTTCTCGGGGAGCTTGGAATTGGCCATGGGGACGATTATCGGAATATTCATCCTGGCGGGTGTGGTGCAAATCGCCTTTGGACTCCTCAAAATCGGCGGGAATATCAAATATATCCCCTATCCCGTGCTCTCCGGCTTTATGACCGGCATTGGCATTATTCTGATCTTATTTGAAGTGTTTCCGTTAATGGGCTTGTCGGCTCCCTCTACCATCTATGGAGTGTTCACCGGGGGGGCGCAGGCTTTGCGGGACATGAATCTTCATGCGCTTGGTCTTGGGGCGCTGACCCTGGTGATTCTGTATGCGGCCCCGAAGGTCAGTACCACCATTCCGGCGGCGCTGATGGCCTTGTTGGTTGGAACCTTTGTCGCATTGGCGACGGGTTTTTCTGTTCCACTCATTGGGGAGGTGGCTCAAGGGTTGCCGACCCTCCAACTCGAATCGTTATGGCATGTGAATGTTTCTCAACCATCTTTTATCATCAGCGCGGCCTTCACCCTTGGAGCGTTGGGATGCATTGACACTCTCTTGACGGCTGTCATTGTCGACAAAATTACGGAAACCAAGCATCAGAGTAATCGTGAATTAATTGGTCAGGGTATGGGTAATGTGGCATCGGCACTCTTTGGTGGATTACCCGGTGCGGGAACGACCATGTCGTCGATCGTCAATGTGAAGGCTGGAGGTCGTACACAGCTCGCCGGGGTGATTTCCAGTCTTTTTCTGCTGGCGGTGTTATTAGGCTTGGGGAAATATGTTCAATATGTGCCCATTCCCGTTCTGGCGGCCATTCTCATTACTGTCGGTTTAGACATCATCGACTATAAGGGCCTCAAAGAAGTGGTGAAAGTGGACCGGGCTGAAAGCGCCATCCTCTTTATTGTGTTGTTCCTGACCGTGTTTGTTGATTTGATCACCGCCGTCGGAGCAGGGATGACGCTTTCGGTCTTTATTTTCATGAAAAAAATGGGAGACATCGGAGAAGAAAAAATAGTTTTGTTTCCCCTTCGGTCGCTCAAAATTCGAAAACCCTGCGATCTGAGAGAAGAATTCGTCTTACCCCAGGATTATTTGGAGACGGTGTATATCAAAACGTTTACGGGGCCGATTTTCTTCGGCTTTTCTCATTTTTTAATCGATAACGTTAAACAATTGCCCTCAGTCAAGATTCTTATTTTTGAGATGAATCGCGTGCCGTATCTCGACCAATCCGCCGCGCATGCACTGGAATTAGTCTTTGAATACATGCAAAAGCGGGATATTCGAGTCCTATTGGCCAACATTAATCCCCAACCGCTGGAGATGCTCCGTGCGGTTGATCTGACGCCAAGACTCATTCCAGCACATCATATGTTTGATGATATTTTCGATTGCGTCCGATGGCTGGAGGAAGAGTTTGTGTCAGGCGAAACTCCTCTGAACCCACGGGTTATTTAAATCTAGAAAGTCGATTGGCAAAAAGGTGTCGGCAGAAAATGACCACGCTCACGAATCTCAATCACACTGTGGAGCCATCGTAGGTACCTTATGACCACACCCTCAATAAAAATTCCCGGTTTTTCGATCCCGACCATTGGCTATGTGGTCCTCATCGTCGGTGTTGCGCTGATCATCTCTCTTGTTGATGGCCTGTTTCCGTTGGGCGTGTCAATTAGTGAAGCCTATACGGTTTTGGTGTTATTGGGTTTCATGGCCAAAGATAAGCGGTTGATCTATGGCGGGGCCATTGCCGGGACGATTCTCACCTTGGAAGGGGCGTTTATTTCCGATCCTGGCGTGCCTCTATGGATAGGAGAAATCAATCGGGCGCTTTCTATTTTCGTCATATGGCTGGTTGCCGTGTTTGCCCTGGGACAATTGCGGTTTATGGAAGAGCAGAAAGAATCGGAAAAAATGAAAATGGCCTATGAACTCTTGAAACAGGAAACGACCTTTCTGAAATTAAATCAGGAGATTGCCGTCTTATCCAATACCAATGACCCTGTAGAAGATGCGTTAAAAGGTGCCATGAAAATCATTTGCGACTATACCGGGTGGCCGGTCGCACATCTTTATATCCGTGACGGCGATACGGATCTGTTGAGTCCCAGCAAGATTTGGGTTTTGAGGGAATGGGGGCAATTTGAAAGGTTTCGAGAGGTGACGGAAGCGACGAAATTTGGTCCTGGAGAGGGTTTGCCAGGTCGGGTGTTGGCTAGTGGAAAGGTGGCCTGGATTAAAAATGTGACGAAGGATCCCAATTTCCCTCGCGCCCGCCTGGCAAAGGAAATAGGCGTGAAGGCCGGTTTTGCGTTTCCGATCCTCATTGGACCGAAAGTGGTGGCGGTGATGGAGTTTTTCTCGGAAGAAGCGATGGAACCGAATGCCAAGCTCCTGGACGTTATGGAAATCATCGGCTATCTGCTGGGTCGCATCTTTGAACGAGACCACGCTGGGCTCAAGCGGGGCGAATATGAGGATCACTTGAGACGTCTCTACAGCCGCATCAAAGCGGTGCGAGAACTAGAAAACCTGCCGGGTGATCTCAAGAGAACCGCCGAGGGCATTCATGACGAATTACGATAGAAAGAAGGCCCAGTAGGGTGGGAACATGTGGCAACGATTGCATGACAAGAATAAAAGTAAGCGTCGAGACCGAAGTGTAAAAATTTTAATCCTAATGTTTCCGATGAATGGTTAGCTATGCAGTAGGAGAAAATTTTGGAAGCTCGTGAATGGTTTGAACGTGGCAACAAAGCAGAAGATCCAATTGACAGATGGACAAACGATTGCCTCCCATTGAACAACGTGTCTTCTGTCATTGGAAACAATGAGAGGAAAAAACCAGAAAATCTTTATTGAACCATTTTCAAAAGAGGATGCAAAAAAGACCTTCGACTAAAACGGCACACTCGCTGCATGAGTTTGCCAGCCGGTTATGGTGCGCGTTAGGCTGAATAGCCCACCCTATTCCTGAAGTGACTTGCCCGCCCGAGGAGGAAATTCAACATATGATTTCCAATCTTAGAATACTCAGAGTGCGAACCCCTTTACAGCGAAGTATTATTTGGTTGCCGACTTGCGGAACGATGCTCCTGATTGGCGGCGCATGCCTTGCGACGGCATTGCTCGTGATAATTGCCTCCGTGGGTCAGTCGGACGCCGCAGACAGAGGTCCGACGAAGTACCAGCGCATTTCGACGCAGTACATCGCTGCATTGGGTGATCCGGATGCAACTTTCGGGAACGGCGCGGAATCGTGGGGTCTCTGGCCTCTGGATCCAGGCCCTCGGGGAGTGAAGTTGACCAACTTGGAGCAGTTGGAGAAATCAGGAGGAGTTGCCCCGGCACGCTGGAAATTCGACCACACAGACTGGTGGCTGGAGGAACACGGCCTCATTATGGAGCAGCCGACATTTCCGATCCCTCCCGGCAAATATCTTGTCACGGGTGACCGCGAGGTCAAAACCGTGCTGACCATTCATCCGCCTGACAAGAAGGGAAATAGCCGCTGGGAGCTTGATGACCAGGCGACGCTCTATGACGTGACGCACTTGGCCTGCCGCTCCGCGCGCTATACACCGGCCTCCGGTGATGGTTCGTGTTCTCCGGCAAACGTGCAGAAGGCGGCGTTTCCGGTCACTCCAGGTGGGGCTATGCCTCCAGTCGAGGGCTGCCAGAAGCAAGACTATGCGGTTCTCATCGTAATCGCGGTGGCCGTGGAAGAAGACGGCCGGTGATGCCGGCAAGATTCGTTGCAGTCGGACAACCCACTCGCGACGCTTGCGGTCTGATGCGTTGCGTTATGTGGCGTGAGCTACACCCAACCTAGAGCAGGAGGAATGTGGGAGCCGTCTCGAACATGGACGAACGGTTTTTCTCGAGGAAAAGAGTAGAGCAGCTGATCCACAATCAGGGGGTCTGCGGAAGAAAAGTCCAACCGATAATGCGTTTATTGAAACGTCCAATAGCAGCTTCAGACTTGAGTGCTTTAAACAACACCGGTTTCTGGATATGTATGTAAGAGGCCAACGATCGAAGCCGGGCGTCAGGAATACAATTAGTGTCAACCTCACGGGCGTTAGAAGATCTCACGCCTCTGGAGTTTTTTTAATTGGCGGATGCATGTGGGATTGAAGCAGCAGGAGTGGAAAGTATCTCATAATCTCGGCTCCACATTGGGGGAGGTCAGGGTTTTTATAAGGGAGACTTATGGCAATGCAAGTTTGTCAGCAACCGGACCTCGTGCGCAGAATCCTGGTTCGAATGTCAATTCAAGACCTGGCCTGAGAATAATTCCAGAAAAATTAGAACCTGGGCAAAAAAACTCTGGATATCCATAACACTGAATAAAAGCATATCCAGATTTTACACTCAATACTTCTCCTGCAAACCTACAGGACAAATTTTTATTTTTTGGGTCTGGAGGCCGAAATTGAATTGTTTTTTGCTCAGGTCCTGGAAATTGTTGTTTCGTTGTTTCTTCAAAAACTTTAGCTGCCGCGGTGAAATCACCATTCATAAAAAGCATTCCACCTAATGTTGCGATGAACCTTGGGTCACTATAACCATACAATGTGCTTAATTGGAGAATAGCAATTGCCTTTGAATAAGGCTCTCCATACTCAATTAATGCCCGAGAGTATTCTACACAAGATCGAAACTCAGTCGCGTTCGCCTTAACTACAGTTTTAAGCACATCCAAGGCTTTTTTGATTGCACCATTTTGACGATAGGCCCGACCTAAAAGATAGGGGGCAATAATGCTACCAGGATTTTCAGATACCGCTTTCTCAAGAAATTCGATGCGAGAAGGTTCATCTTTTACCCATTGCTGAACCTTTGATGATGTCACCCATAGACCCTCACGTGATCGGACGGACCTCAGACCTTCTTCGATTACTTCTTCTGTTTTTCTTATATAGTCTGTTGCCTCCTCTAAAGTAGGAGCTTTCTTTGCCCAACTCAAAAACAATTCTGCCAAACTTTGCCATGAATATTCATCACGGTTGTTCATGGCTAGACAACGGCGAAACTCTCCTTCGCTCTGGACTAGACGTTTGCGAGCTATTTCAATACTTATGTTGCTCATCGCCATCTCATAAAGAATTACTCCTTTGGTGTGATGGAGAATTCGCTCTCTTGGGGCAATCTGCAATCCTTGTTCAATTTGACCTAATGCTAACTCAGATCGATTTTGTCTCAAAAGCATTCGTGCATAGTGTTGTCTAACATAGGGATTGTCCGGATCTTTCTTAATTGCAGAATCAAAAAACTGTGTTTTCCCCTCTAGGGTTCGGATGCAATCCACTAGGCGGTCCGATTTAATGAAGTTGTCAAAAGATTCGCGGTCTATTCGATAGGTAAGATTGAGGGAAGTTATGCCTGAGAGAATAATTTTTTCCCTTTCTCCTAGATTTCCGCATCGTTGCCAAACTATTTCAGCAATTAATCTGTGGCGGGTTCTGGCAGCATAATGACCATAGCTTTCGTCCAAACATTCGTAAATGATCACCCCTTCAGTACTATCTCGTGTTTTGCGATACATTTCGTCTATTGGGAGCTTTAGAAGATCTGCAAGCAATGTATCTCTTGCCAGAGCGCCGTGCTGGTGAAAACATGAAACAATAAGATACAAATCTTTGGAAGGTGCATCTGCAATATTCCTATATTCGTCCTCTAAAATGGCATCAAAAGCCTTTCCCTCTGTTGTTTCTCGCATTGCAACAAGCAATTCTTTGTTGTGTTTTTGTTTAATAGCTGCATGTCTAAAATTATCATCTAGGTCCTTTAAGAGGCCCAAGGAATTATTTTCTTCCAAAACCTTGATTAGCCGAAAAATTTCAGGATCGCTCAGTGGGTCCAAAACATATTCATCTCCTGCCAATCTTGCCCTTGTTTGCCGCCATTCATTGAGCCGTTCCCCCAGTAAAAAACAAGCTGTTTTGCCAGCATCTCTTAACCTTTGGGTTATACTGCCTAAAGTAGAATTGTGCTCGGCGGGATTGTCAATGATAAAAAATGGACGTTGAGGGAAAATTGAAGCGGCGAATTCTAAATCCCCTTCTCTAATTGCAGTATTAGGTTTGTGCATAAATACTGGTCCAGCATGATCTTTAACTAATTCCACAGCCAAGCTCATTAATAGGGTGCTTATTCCATATCCAGCCGGGCCAAGAGTTAGTATAATTTTTGGTATATTATTACTACCGGTGGCATAGTCTAAAAGGCCATTGTAAACCTGTTCTTCTATATCTCTTTCAAATTGAATTCGCTTGGCAATCAAAGCCCAATTCGGTCGATCTCCGAAAAGGAAAGATTTAATATTGGGTACTTCATCAAAATTTTCTTGGTTCACATAAGACCAGCAGGTTAGGAGTCTAGTCGTGGCTGCTGGGAATCTTTCAAAAGAATCAATTAGGTCTGTAGGAATTCTTTCTCTTATCCTGTTTATGCGGTCCCAACTAACATTAATCTCCGTGAGTTCAGATGAGGCAGCTTCAACAAAATCTTCAAGTGATAAGTCCAAGGTTTCTATTCCTTGTGATTCCAGTATTTCCTTATCTAATTGGTCAGTTCCGGGAGCGATGCGGTATGCAGGCGGAAGTTGGGTCGGGAAAATATCCGTTTTCAACTCTTCAAACACTACTTTCCAATTAGAGTCTTGGTTAGAATAACCGATATACAGGGCTGTGGAAGTTGCGAATTCTTTTTGCAAAACATTAAACATCATTCTCCGCTTTTCTCTATATCGCACGTAATCATCTTCGGTAATAACAATGCTAGGGTTCGATTCCCCAAAAAGATTCCCATGCAAGTGGTAGATGGGAACCTGAAATCTTGGATCAAAATCTACAATTTCTGAGCTAATTGCTATAGTGACAGGGGTTTGTGAGGGAGAAGGGTTAAGATCATACGCTCTTTGGATTCCATTGTCGTAATTTGTAGTAAAAATAGCTTTCCATCTAAGTGTAAAAAGCCATCGCAGCTTGGAATCGGGATCTAGGCCTTCTAGCCGCCTCTGAAGGAAGGCCACCAGCTCAGATTTCCCTTTTTTTCTTATGGTTACAACTTGAGTTATTTTAGGAAGAATATAATTCGTCGTTTCTATAGAAAACTCCTCCGCTATTTCTTTTGCCAAACTTGTAGCGTCTGGCGCGAATCTTCCCGCTTCCCCTTGAAGGTGCCCACCAATTCCCGCACCCACAAAAAGAACACACTCTCCTGATTCTAAGGAACGCCGAAGTGCAAGAGGTAAGGGGTTAGGCAAGTTCAGGCCTCCATAATAAAGTTCATTCTGAGAATTGGGTAAAAGTATCTCCCTTGAGGTCCATAGTATCGATTGTATTTGAACTCATCCTTAGGATTCAAAGACTATTATCCTAAATACAGATGGGGAAACTTCTTCTGTTGATTCAATGGGTCTCAACAATGACTGCTCTATCCCCGATTTGGTGGACATATCTGAAAAGTCCTATAGCTGGTGAGGAGGCGTGACATGGTGAAACTCAGAAAGTCTAGATAGGACCTTGGGCGGACTTTTGTGATCCAGCTCCCATTTCCAAGTTCATCGGGAATGTGTGACCAAACAGTCTCGCCGCCAAATGACATATGCCGTAAAAGCTAAGAGTGAAATGAAGAACGCGATGCGGATGCGTCCGTATCCAAAGCATGCAAAGTTGGTGGTGGCATTGAGAATGCCAAAGCCGGCATAGGCCAGGAAAAGAAATAAGGCCCAACGACGCAGCTTGAGAAAGCCATATCCTATGGCGACATGAAGCGCAGGGGATTGCGCTTTGAACAAGAGACCTAAAATGCCGGTAGGTTTGGTGCAAAAGACGGACAGGTGGTATTCGGGGTTCACCAAAATAATATACAGGTCCATGAGGGCTGTCCACAGAAACAACCCGCCAAGAAACCGCAGGTCGTGAGCGCGTTTCCAGGCAAGGCGTAACGTGTCCAATTGGCCTGGTGGAGTTGGAAGATAGGCTTGAAGACACCACCATGGCAAAATAACCAACATGCCAAAGAACAAGCCCGCTCCCGGTCCCCCGATGGCTCCAAGAGCCCAGGTGGAGACACCGAGCAGGCTTCCCACCATTAGCACCCAGATCATATGAACGGGATACCCCCGGACCAGGTGTCCAAGTCCTGGAAGGAAAGTCGAGAGAATCCCCCCAAGCGGAGACGTGCGCGAATGATCGGATGCAGAATAATTCACTTCAGATTTCATGGGAAGGAAAATGATAGAGATGTAAGTGCCTGAGGACAAGCCGGGCAGAGGGGGTCTGTTGAAAAAAGCCGCCAGCGGCGTTCTCGCCATTTTTCCGTGCTCACGTACTAAGCGTACGCTCCGCGCGTAAAAACGGCTGCGGCCTTGCTGGACGGACTTTTTTGAACCGACCCGGAGCCTTTGATGAGTAATCTAATCCTGGGCAAATTTGTCCTTGAAAATCTTTATTATTTAACACTCCCAGAAGAGATCGACAGGATGCCATCGAAAATACTCGGCCTGATGAAAATGAGATTTCAACGCCTTATTCGCCGGAACTTCTACTCGATCGGCAGGCTTGTGGAGAAAGGCAAGAGCGCCGTGCTGATCGGTTCTGAGTCTCTGATCAAGGTCGGTGAGTCCGGTGATGACCATGACCGGAAGATAATAAGCAATCTAGGGTGGGCTGCTGAGGACGTTGCTATGGTCAAAACACTCATCCAGCCTAAGGAAAATAAAACACATGTATTTCCATGCGGATGAATGAATAGAAGGGATAGGCCAAATTTGGCTTCAGTGGACCATACCGCTTGCGACCACGGTGGCGCACTCGCATGTTACCGAATACGTGGACCGTTTCTATTTTCCTCTTCACCAGAATCGATTCCGGTTTCTATGAGCACCAATCCCTTTTCCCTTCCCGAAAGGGAGTGGCAAGTCCTTGGCTGACTAAGAGCTCGGAAAGATCCTGGTCATCAGCAACCAACCGTCCCACGATTTCTCTCCGGTCTATCGAGGAGGAAATGAGCTCAATGTGAACGGCGGAGGAAAGAAATCCATGGATGAGTTGCTGGGCCTGTCGGCCCAACAATGTTTCTTGTTCACAGGACGCCTTGATGTGCGGAGTTCGGATGCCTGCAAGCCGGATGACTAGGCGTTTTGCAGCAGGCGCGTTCGTCTGTTGGAAAGAAAATTCGCACTGGTTACTATCGGAGCAGCCCTGGTACACAAGTGCAGAAAAGGTGGATGTCTCCGGCAGTTGGGAGGTTTCCGGGAATGGGAGCATGCGATTGGGATCCACATAAGCGGGTAGTCCCGGGAGCGAGTCCTGCGAAGGCGTAAGAATCGACCATTTATAGCGACCCGGGTTAAACTCTCCGTCGATACCGAACACACCGACAATCCCTTGTTTGTAAAAGTATCGCCGCTCAAGGACTACGCCCTCGGTCTGGGCAACCAATTCTTCGCCCAACAGCGAAAACAGACCAATTACGAGTAGGAAAACGCGGGGAATCATGGTAAGAAATCCTAGCACTTCTGATTTCTTGGGAAAAGTCGGGCTAAGCGATGGTATATCGCTTTTTTTGATAAAAGCGTATATTTCTTCCATTCTCTTGAAGGTAGATTTTGCCCTTGACGGTATGTCCTAATTTACCCTGGTGTTTCCTCACCATACCTCACGATCCCATGCTTTGCGATTGATCAGTTGTCGTAATAAGGAGAAGAGTTCTCATGAAAAAAATCCAGATGCTGCTTTTCATCTTACTTACTGTACTCTTCCACGCAACGGTCTCCGCCCAGGAAGTGCTTCCCCGACCGGAAGGACCCTTTGAGGGAAAGATTGGATTGACGTACAAAGATTCCCAACCTGTCAAACCTCGGCTGAAGGTCCCTGAAACGTTTGGCTTGACCGATCCACCCAATATTCTCATTGTTCTGCTTGATGACGTGGGTTATGGGCAGATGGGCACCTTCGGTGGCGCCATTCCGACTCCCACCTTAGACCGCATTGCCAATAATGGGTTGCGTTATACCCGGTTCCACACCACGGCGCTCTGCAGCCCAACTCGGGCAGCACTCTTGACGGGGCGCAACCACCACTCCGTGGGCACGGGGGTCATTGGCGAAGCCGGAACTGGCTTCCCTGGGTATACCGGCATTATCCCGGCATCGGCCGCGACCTTTGCGGAGGTGCTTCGGGAGTACGGATACGCCAATGCCTGGTTTGGCAAAAACCACAATGTTCCAGACTGGGAGACCAGCCTTGTGGGGCCCTTCGATCGTTGGGCGGGTGGATTGGGGTTTGATTACTTTTACGGCTTCGTCGGTGGTGATACCGACCAATTTCATCCGGCCTTGGTCGAAAATAAGAAACGTATTGAACCCCCTGATACCAATGAAGATGGCTCGCCGTATCACTTGACGACAGATCTGGCTGACCACGCCATCCGGATGATCCGGGCGACTAAAGCCGTGGCCCCCCAACGACCGTTCTTTGTGTACTTCTCCACCGGTGCCACCCATGCTCCGCACCAGGTGCCACAGGAATGGATCGCCAAATTCAAGGGACAGTTTGACATGGGGTGGGACCAATATCGAGAGCAGACCTTTGCGCGACAACAGCGCCTCGGGGTTGTTCCTGCACACGCACAACTCACCCCGCGCCCTGCCTCGTTACCAGCCTGGGATTCATTGCCTGAAGATGAACGGAGGGTGTATGCCAGGATGATGGAGGTCTTTGCCGCCTTCACCGCTCATACCGACCATGAGGTAGGACGGCTCATCGATGCGATCGAGAATTTGGGGCAACTGGATAATACCCTCGTGATCTACATGGCCGGGGACAACGGGTCGAGTGCCGAAGGAGGCTTACATGGGCTGCTCAATGAAATGACGTTCTTTAACGGGCTTCCCGAATCGTTGGAGGCTAAGGTCGCTTCCCTCGACACCCTAGGGGGAGAGAAACATTACAATCATTTTCCCGCGGCTTGGGCTTGGGCCATGGATACGCCGTTCCAGTGGACGAAGCAGATTGCCAGCCATTTTGGTGGAACGCGCAATGGCCTCGCCATTTCATGGCCGCAGCGCATCAAGGCGCGAGGGGAAATCCGAAATCAGTTCCACCATGTCATCGATATCGCCCCGACTATTCTGGAAGCCGTTGGCGTGCAAGCCCCGGCTCAATTCAATGGAGTTGCCCAAAAGCCCATTGAGGGGATCAGCATGGCCTATACCTTTGATAATCCGGATATTCCCGATCGGCGAACTACCCAGTATTTCGAGATGCTCGGGAACCAAGGCATTTACCATGACGGATGGATGGCCAGTGCAATACGTGGGATACCCTGGCTCAGCGAGAACACCCCTGCCGACCTGCTGGACATGTCCTGGGAGCTCTACCATGTGGAGGAGGACTTCAGCCAAGCCGTGAATCTTGCAGAAAAGAATCCGGAGAAGCTCAACAACCTCGTCAAACTCTTCTTTGCCGAAGCTGCGAAATATAACGTTTTGCCTCTCGATGATCGGAAAACCGAGCGGTTGAATGTGGCAAACCGCCCAAGCCTCACAGAAGGTCGTACCTCTTTCACCTATCCGAACTTGCTTCGGCTTCCTGAGGGGGCCTCCCCTGATCTCAAGCACAAGGATCATACGATTACCGCCAAGGTGGTAATCCCTGAGAGTAAGGCTGAGGGCATGCTCTTCACTCATGGAGGTCGCTTTGGGGGGTATGGGCTGTATGTGCAGAAGGAACGCCTCATCTATCACTACAACCTCGTTGGTGTCGCACGGTATACCATCATGTCTAAGGAGCCCATTCCGGTAGGAGACGTGACGCTCAAAGCCGTGTATAAATCGGACACGGACAAACCGTTTGCCGGAGCCACCGTGACCCTTTATGCGAACGGGAACCCAATCGGGGAAGGCCGAGTGGAGAAAAGCATTCCGAACCGCGTGACTCTTGACGAAACGCTCGACATTGGTTTTGACACGGGTACGCCATTGACAGAAGGATATGAGTTACCCTTCAAATTCACGGGCCAATTGGCGGCAGTGACCATTGAATTGAACTAACGCATCAGTACTACATCGGTCCCAGAATGGTTGATGCTAGCTCTTATCGCCACAAGCGTAAGTGGTCAAAATTTTGTCTGATCCCCTATGGTCAAACAAAGCCTGCCGTTAAATACGGAGGAACGCGTTCGCCCGATTTCCAGAAACAGATTTAAAACGGGTTTTTTGGAAAGAGGGTCCGGGCAGGAACGAGGTAGGTGCTTGATTTAAATGGTGGGCCGTGTAGGGGTCGAACCTACGGCCCGCTGATTAAGAGTCAGCTGCTCTACCAACTGAGCTAACGGCCCCACCGAGATAGAGAATATTGAAAAAATCCACCGGCTGCGATCTTCTTACTCCTATCGCACCTCCTCCAGATAGAAATCTGATTCCCCGTTTGTCGAATCAATATTTCCCTCTGCTGCAAAGAGGAAGCTCCCAAGTTCTACTTCCTTCTTAAAGGTCCCCGAAAAAGACAGCTCGACTCGCCGCGCAGAACCGGCCTCCCCATGAGGGGAAATCGACCGAAGGTTTCCTTTGGCCTCAAACATGATCTCTTGCGGGGGATTACTATCAGATTCCGTAAGCGACACGTATCCGGTGATTGGCAAGGTTCCTTCCCATCCGATTCCGACCTCGGGAATTTCTGCTCCACCCAAATTAGTCACTCGGCTAATTTGGCCCTCGACAATCGGAACTTCGACCGTGTCCGGCCTGGTTTCCTCCCTGTCGCTAAAATCGATAACCAAATCGATCTGGCCCAGTTGAGTCAAACCCGCAGTCGTTGAATCTTGGAGCGAATACATGCCGGTCATCTTCACGCGACCGCGACCCATGTGAAATTCACCATACCCGGGGTTGAATTGATAGCTGGAGATCCGCTGGTAGTTGTCCCGATAGGAAGGGAGATCCTCTGCAGAAAAAAGTCCCGTGTTCGTAGGTCCAAAATCAAGGCGTTCAATAACCGAGCAAGACGCAAAGAATGCAGAGAGGACTGTAAGCAGGATAAATTTGTGGTTCTGTCGTGTCAAAATTACCTCCTTTACCTCATTAATGAATAATTATTTTGGAAGAAAAAAAGGATAAATGATTAGCCATACTCTTTCAACCTTACAAGAAAATGGATTAGATCCCCGCTATAGAAGCGTGTTCTAGAAGGACATTCAATAATGCTGACCTGAATTTTTCTATAAATGGAGTTGATTCTGCTGAGCAGGCAAACCTTGTCTGCCAACTATGAATGGTGGGATGGTCTAATTGGATGAAGGGGGGAGTGGAGATGTATGTCTCCCCTGAAGAGGTGAAGGGACTTCGAAGTTATCGAGAGAAATCTTATGTCGGATTTTCGAGGACAATTCATCCTAATTCTAGATCTTTGAGAAGAAATTTCTTGAGGACCTCACACTATCGGATGTGAATCCTTTGAATCGCAGCGGAAACTCCCAAAGGGAAAATCTCTAGGTTATTGAGGGTGAGTTAGGATCATGCGGTCTTGAAACACTGCCTGGGTCTTGGAGCCCAACGAGACTTCGTGTCGACCGATGCGTCTAGGAATGTCACATGGCCTCCACCAGATAACGAACGAGATCGAGTGCTGATACCTGTGGAATGGGAACTCAAGCGACTAGATGAATGAGGAAGGTTGTGGGCAGAAGGATGTGGAGAAATTGGGGGGCGCTCTTTTATTTCCACCGCTCTTCCAAGGGTAATTTGGTTTCGTATTGGATTGGTGTAGGTCTAGATGTTGGGATAAATATGGTGGGCCGTGTAGGGGTCGAACCTACGGCCCGCTGATTAAGAGTCAGCTGCTCTACCAACTGAGCTAACGGCCCCACCGAGATGCAGAATATTTTAGAAAAGTATTTTACGGTTTTTCCAGAACCTCGTCTGGATATCGGAGAATTCTCCCTCCCCTATCCCCTCCTTACAAATGAAAGGGATCATTTTCATCTCTTTATTCGCTCAAAAATTCATGTGCATGGTGCGCCTGACAGGATTTGAACCTGTGGCCCCTTGCTCCGGAGGCAAGTGCTCTATCCACTGAGCTACAGGCGCAAAATTGTGTTCATTGGCAATTACACCGGCCTCTAGTTCTTGTGGCCTCTCAGCCATGAGAGAGGGAAAACAGAGGACAACAGCCCCGGAAAAGTCCTGAAGCTAGCATGGATGTTTAGGTGATGTCTACCTGCCGGAGGCCATGAATTTATTCGCAGGAAGGCGCCGGTTCCATGCTGCCTTGGTACTGCTCAAAGACCGCGGTGGAGGCCTGGACCAGTTCCGGTGATTCCCCTAAGACCGTGGTTAACAATAGTTCGACATCCTGTGGCGTAAGGCCATTGGACGGGGCAATGAAGCGTTTACGCGCGATCTGGCGTTCCTCCGGATCATCGGGTTCATAATAGCCCAATAATTCTCCTGATTGCACCGCATCCGTTAATCGTTGGGTCCATTGGTCGATGAGTGCCGGTGTCCAGTTTTTTGTGGTCAGGTGATCCTGGAAGAGTTCCAATTTTGTCCAGAGCACCCAGCCGACAAAGACGGCCCAGGTTTCGTTCATGACTTCCCACGTATCCTGATCCGAGAGAAATCGAAGTTCGGTGGCCCCTTTGAGTTGGCGAATAGGATTGATGCGGACAAACCGGTAATGGCAGGCCATCTGGTTGTTGGCGGCCTCCAATACCTTCTGGTCTTCCGCGGTCAGAGCCTGCCCATGGTCAGTGGCGTAGAGATAGTCCAGATAGGCATGCAGGAGTTCATGATAGAGCAGGGCAACATCATGGTGGGTCATCCGGGCCAGATCGGCCAACGCGCCCCCGGCTTCATTAAAGGACAGACGCAGGTTGAGAATCATGGTGTGATCGTGTGGATGATATTCTGCTGCATAGGTGCGGAGGTCTTCGAAGTGTACCGTGACAAATGTGGGGTCGATGTGTTTGAGGAACCCCGTTGGCAGCCCCAGGGTATCGGCTTGCTGCAGAAGGGCAGGCCACGGATGCCGAGGGTTGGGACGACTTGAGGTGGTGTCCTCAGCGGACCAGGCTTGGCTTGGCATGTTCACACTTATCAGACTGACCAGAATGGCCAGGCCCAACATCCGACCGAAATATGACACTGTTTTACCTCCAGGAATAGGTTTGATCTTCTTCAACTAAACTCCAAGTGTCGAAATAGGATGGCGGGATGTGATCCAGATACCGTGAGGGTTTCGTGAGGACCGATCCGGTCATTTTATCGTACACATTGATGGGGTAGGTGAGGAAGAGGTGTTGTTTGGCTCTGGTGACCGCGACGTAGAGCAGACGGCGCTCTTCTTCCAGTTCTTCAGGGCCCATGAAGGAGTAGGCTGAGGGAAACCGTCCGTCCACCAGCCAGATGACAAAGACGCATTGCCACTCTAAGCCTTTTGCCGAATGAATGGTGGAAAGAATCAGCCGCTCATCGTCCCGATCGGGGGCATCCACGTCCACCACACTTTCATTCGGGGGCTCGAGTGTGAGATCGGCCAGGAAGTCGTTGAGACTTTCGTAACGTTCCGCCATGACGGATAAATGTTCCAGGTCCCGAATCCGCTTGGGGTAATCGTCATACTGGTCTTTGAGGAGAGGAACATAGTATTCCATCATTTCCCCGAGCAGCGCGGCGGGGGTGAGGGGATCTTCCATGACCTGATCCAGTGTGGCGGCCAGTTGGCGCAATCCCGAGGCGGAGCGGCCGGTGCTGTGCTTTAAGACCTCATACTGGCCATGGGCTTGGAGGATGGACGCGATCAGGTCTTTGGCTTTTTTGGGGCCGACCCCTTCGAGGAGCAAGAGGAGCCGGTTCCAACTGACGGTGTCCAACGGATTGTGAATGATCCGCAAATGGGCCATGAGGTCTTTGACATGCGCCGTTTCGATGAATTTGAACCCGCCGCGTTTTATGAATGGGAGGTTTCGGCGGGTGAGTTCCAATTCGAGGTCAAAGGCATGAAAGCTGGATCGGAACAGCACTGCGATCTCATGTAAGGGGATACCTTCTTCCCTTAATTCCAGAATTTTTTGAGCGATGAATCGCGATTGGGCATTTTCCCCCATCGCCTCTACGACGGTGGGTAATGGTCCTTCCTCCTTCCGCGTAAACAGCGTTTTACTGTATTTTTCCGGCGCTGCTTCGATGAGTTTGTTGGCCAGTCGGAGAATCGGTTGCGTGCTCCGGTAGTTTTCCTCCAATTTGTAAATGACGGCCCCAGGGAAGAGGTCGGGAAATTCCATAATATTGCGGAAGGTGGCGCCGCGAAAGGCGTAGATAGATTGCGAATCGTCGCCCACCACCATGACATTGTCATGGGTGGCCGCCAGATTGCGGACCAATGAGGCTTGCAGGCGATTGGTGTCTTGATATTCATCCACCAAAATATAGCGAAAGATCTGACTGATGGTTTCTCTGGTCGGTTGGTCGATGACCAGGAGTTCAAGGAGTTTGACCAGGAGGTCGTCGTAATCCACGAGTTGCCGTTGGCGCTTGGCGGCCTCGTAGGCGGCCTGGAGTTTCTGGAGTTCTCCGAGGTACTCCCCGAAGTGGCTATATTCGTTGATGACAATGTTTTCCAGGCTTTCCAGTGTGTTGGCCGTTTTGCCGAATATTTCGGATAGGGTATGTTTGCGCGGGAACCGTTTGCCGGTATCATTCAGCCCCAATTGGCCGCGGAGGAGGCTCAGGAGATCTTCAGAATCTCCACGATCGAGTATCGTAAACCCCGGTTCCAGGCCGACGGGGCGTCCATATCGTCGAAGGAGGATATTGGCCATGGAGTGAAAGGTCCCACCGCCGACTTGCTGGGCGCGGAGTCCGATGAGGAGTCCGACCCGGCTGAGCATTTCCTGTGAGGCTTTTCGGGTAAAGGTCAGGAGTAATATGGAGCTGGGTACAATGCCCAGGTCGATGAGTCTGGCGACCCGGTACACCAGGGTGCGTGTTTTTCCGCTGCCGGCGCCCGCAATGACGAGGGCTGGACCTTCCACGGCTTCCACTGCGGCGAGTTGTTGGGGATTTAATTCTTCCGCGTAATTACGGGATAATTTTGGTGGAGTAGACTCCTCCAGTGGGCGTTTCAGGACATAAACTTTGGATGGTGGCGTAGTGGAATCCATGAATCCATGGGCAGGAATTGACGGGAGATAAGAACCCGAGTTTCGTCTTTCGAAGACCTTTGGCCGTGTATAGCATACGTGGTGGTGGGTTGCAACGCGAATGATATTAGGCTTGGACAGGTCTTCTATCCTCAGTTATACTTTACTCAATTAGGGAGTTGAACATGGCCAAACAATCTGCGGAAAATTACGAGAATGTGCTGAAGGATCTTGCTCATACGATGATGAGCGTGGCTCGGGAATCGGTCGGTCTGATCAAGCGGTCCGACCAAAAGCTAGCCATGAAGCTGCAGCGGAAGCAGGAGTGGGAGATTTATTTAGAATTCCTGCGCATGCTGTTTAATCTTGTGGATCGGCTGTCTGGGTTTTATATTCCGATTCAGGCCCAGAAGGAATTTATGAATAGTTTGGAAGATTCCGTGGCCCACCAATTAAAAACCGTCCTGGCCCCCTCTTTGAGTTCGAGTGAAGTGGACGATATGGAGGTGACGCTGTCTGTTGGGCAGGTGGTAGCCGATAGTCGGAAAACCTATGAAAAATTTAAGTTTGTCGTCACAGACCAATCCAAAGAGCGGGATCAATATTTCCAGTTTTTTTCGGAACGAATTGCCTCTAAAGCCGGAGCCCCGGGCAAACAGGAAATTACCGCTGCGGCATTTTTGTGTGGAAGCGCGGTCGTGCCGGCTCTCAAAAGCTTATTCGAAGATGCGACTCAACCCAAAGTAGAACCGGCAACGTCTGCGGTTTCCCCGGCGGTGAAGGAAGGGGCCGGTTCATCGGCGGTGGCTCAAGAAGGCAGCTCTTCAACGAAATCAGGCGCCACGGATACGGCTGGCAAGAACCTAATTAAATTGATCAGCGTGGTGTCTCGCGCACAGGGGGAAGAAGTTGAATCCTGGTGGGGGCTCCATCCACAGTTTCGCCGCGACCTTCCAGAGGATGAGGCCAAGGAATTGGCCAAGCACATGAATCGGGCGACCCGGATCGTGGGCGAGCGGTTTGCGGTTGTGGCTTCCTTGGCGCAATCGGAGACGAATCCAAATCAACCTGTTGGGAATGCCTAACCCTTTCTAACTGACTCTTCTGAGTGTTCTCTTTTACCACTTCAACATGTGTTCATGGTTGGTGAAGATCCTTCACCATTGGATGATGTCATCTTTTTGTGAGTGTACCCTATGAATCAATCAACTCGTTTGTTGACGGAAGAATTTCGCAACCTTTCTGAGTTAGCTCATAATGTCTGGTGGAGTTGGTCTCCTGAAGGCCGGGCTGTATTTTCTTATATTGATCCCACGCTCTGGCGCCTGACGTATCACGATCCTATTAAACAGTTGCAGAAGATTGCCCCTGATCGGTTGGATGTTCTCGGGCAAGATGTGGTGTTTCTTTCCCTGTATCGCGAGGCGATGAAGGCGTTTCATGCTTATATGGAGACCAAGGACCACTGGTTTGGACGAACGTATCCCCAGTGGCAGGATCGCACCATTGCCTATTTTTCGGCAGAATTTGGATTGCATCGTTCGGTTCCCCTGTATAGCGGGGGACTAGGGATTCTGGCTGGTGACCATCTCAAAGAGGCCAGTGACCTGGGAGTTCCGTTGGTGGCTGTCGGGTTTATGTATAGCCAGGCCTATTTTCGGCAGGTTGTGGATACCAACGGTTGGCAGGAAGCGGTGTATGATTCCGTCGATCCGATGATGATGCCGATTGAGTTGGCGCGGACGCCGGCCGGGGATTTGGCAAAGATTCAAGTCCAACTGGGTACCCGAATGGTCGCGTGTGTAATCTGGCAAATCCAAGTGGGCCGGGTTTCGCTTTATCTTTTGGATACAGATACACCGGAAAATTCACCAGAGGACCGTCATCTGACTGCTCGACTTTATGGAGGGGATCATCGCACACGGCTTTGTCAGGAGTTGTTGTTGGGCATCGGCGGTGTACGGGCTCTTCGTGCGGTGGGCCATGATCCCAATGTGTGGCATGCCAATGAAGGACATCCGGCTTTTTTTCTGGTTGAACGGATGCGGGAACTACTTCAACAAGGGCTGTCCTGGTCGGAGGCGGCCGATCAGATTCGTCAGAGTACCGTTTTCACAACCCACACGCCTGTCCCTGCCGGGCACGATGTCTTTTCGGGGGACCTCATTCGCGAACATTGTCATTGGTGGTGGGAAGAGTTAGGCCTCACACAGGAAAATTTCATGGCGTTGGGTCGTCATCCGGAATTATCACCTGATCAATTCCATATGACCACATTGCCTATTCGTCTAGCCTCATTCATTAATGGCGTGAGCAAGGAACATGAATTGGTCTCAAAAAAAATGTTTCACATTCTGTGGCCGGAACGGCCGCTGCAGGAGGTGCCCATCCACAGCGTCACCAACGGGGTGCATGTTCCCACGTGGATTGCTCAGGAAATGGATGTGTTGTATCAAAAATATCTGGGATCTGACTGGCGGGAACGGTGTGACGATCCCAACATGTGGCAGAGGATGAAGGAGGTGCCGGATGAGGAGATATGGGAGGTCCGGAAATTTCTGAAACGAAAGCTGATGAGTTTTATCCGTCAGCGCGCCAGGATGGGATGGATGGATGGGACGATGGAGCCTATCCAGGTGTTGGCGAGCGGGGCGTTTCTTGAGCCGCATGCGTTGACTCTGGGATTTGCGCGACGGTTTGCGACCTACAAACGGGCCACGCTGTTGTTTTCAGACCTGGAGCGGCTGAAACAGATTCTGTTGAATCCGTGGCGGCCTGTTCAAATTGTTTTCGCCGGAAAATCTCATCCGGCCGACCAGGCAGGGCGCGAACTTATCCATCGTATTTATCAATTTGCCAAAGCGCATCATCTGGGCGGCCAAATTGCGTTTGTCGAAGATTACGACATGCATGTGGCAAAATTTTTGGTGCAAGGGGTCGATGTCTGGCTCAATAATCCTCGCCCGCCGTTAGAGGCGAGCGGGACAAGCGGCCAGAAAGCCGCCTTAAATGGCGTGCCCAATTTGAGCGTGTTAGATGGGTGGTGGAAAGAAGGCTATGATGGCAGTAACGGCTGGGCAGTGCCTCTCCCTGAATCGCCACTTGGCGATTGGGCCCAGGATGACCTGGATATGGTCGGCCTCTACACCCTACTTGAAAACGATGTAATCCCGTTGTTTTACGACCGTGGTGTTGATGGCATTCCACATGGGTGGTGCACTGTTGTTAAAAACTCAATTCGGACATCGGCTCCACGGTTCAGTGCTCGCCGCATGCTCAAAGAATACGTGAAGCGTGCGTATACCCCGCTGTTTTCCGAGGCAGGGAATGCACGAGACGAAAAACTGGCCTGAATCTCTCGGCGTGGTCTGAAAATTTGTGTCTGATGCGTGATAGGCGATTTGTTGCGCAGAAGTTCATGGACACCCGTATCACAGTTGTACCTTCTGCAATGCAGTGATACCATCCGCTTACGTATGGTGCACCATTCCCTTTCTCATCGTTATCTCGTCGATCGATATGATTTTTTCTTCCAGTCTAATTTATGGAGTGAAATAGGTTTGAGGTCCATTCAACAAAGAGCGAGAATCATTCTGAGCCGGCGGGGTCCACTATGAAAGTTTTACGGATATTGATTCTGCTGGGTATTGTATTTGGATTGGGCTATTACACGGGGCAAAAACCGGATGAGGTGAAGCAACGATTGCGTGATTTGTCAGGGCAGGTTTTGGAGAACACGATTGGATTTGATCAGAAGACCCATTTGCAGCGACAAATGTTGGCGGCAAAAGACGGCTTTTTGGAAGGCCGAGCGTATCTCTTGGATCATCAATTCAAAGAAGCTTCAGTTGAGTTCGAACGTGCACTTCACCATTTAGATCAAGCGGTTGAGTTGGACCCTCAAGGCCCCATGGCTCAAAAAATCAAAATTGTTAAACAGAAAATTCGAGAGGCTCAACAAAGTCTGGCTCAAGGGCATAGTCTTCCTCCTCATTCGTTGGATGATCTTCGTCAGGAGATGCAATCTGTTATGCCTTGACGAAACCTACCTATAGCAACTGCCAGTTGCGTTCCTTGTTTTTTCTCGTCCCATCTTGTCAGAATTATTTAATTCCAGGTTATTACTTGATGGGAACCTTAAATGGAATTTAAGAAACAGGGTGGGTTTTCCTCATAAAAAGCCCCCTCCATCGTCCAGGCGATGGAGGGGGCTGGTATGTTCACAATAAGGACTGGAAAGTCAGGCTTAAGCCGTAACGGCCTGCTTTTTCCATTCTGCCAACATGTGTTCGATTCGTAAGCGAACCACCAAGTCGGGGTCTTTGGCTAAAAGTTTAATCGCCTCTCGGCCACGAGGATCTCCGATTTTTTCTAGCGCGGCTGCTGACGAAAGCCGGATGAACCAGTCAGGGTCTTGCAATCCTTCCATTAATAAATCAACACTACTGGAATCCCTGATCTCTCCTAGAGCCAGAATGGCCTGTTTCCTAATAACTTCATCTTGATTCTTCAGGCATTCGAGTAATCGTCCAACAGCCGGTTGTCCAAGTTCTGCGAGCGCCCAAGTCGCATCGTCCTTAAACTCATCATTGTGGAGCATCGAAATTAACGGATCAAGGACTCGTTCATCGTTAATTTTCCCCAACGCTTTAATCACTGATTTCCGGGCATCGTAGTCTCGTATATAGCGGAGCAGAAGGTCCACGGCCGGTGAACCAATCATGGCAATGGCTTCAACTGCGGCGTCTCGAACCTGCCAATCTCCATCTCGAAGGCATCGAACCAGAGGTTCGATGCAGCGTTCATCACCCATTTCGCCCAGGGTAGTCACTGCTTCGCGTCGGACGACCCATTCTGGATCGTTCAAAAGATCGATCTGAATATCGATTTCATCTTTGACCTGTTCTTCGACCAACTCTTCTTCTTGTTCTGTTTCTTCTTCGGTTTCCTCAGCAGAGGCAACGATGTCTGTGGTTTCTTCATCTGCGTCCGCCGTGAAAGCTTCTGAGACTTCATCCACCAGCTCGTCTTCAGGCAGGGTTGTCTTGCCTTCCAACGATACAAACTCCTCCGTTTTATCTGAAAACGCATCATCCATATTTTTTTGGTCGTCCCGCATGCCTCAATTCCTCCAAATTCTCTTCAGGGTCAATCTGCAGAACCTTAGGCCTCTGCCACGACTTTCTTTGATTTCCGCTGTTCCTCGCGCCGTTTGGCTGTTCGGACCTTCCGTTGCACTCTTCGTAAACGTTTTCGTAATGATCGGATGGTTGAATCTCCCTCAGGATTGTCGCTACTGGCTAGGGATTTCGTGACCTTGGTTTTTAGAGACGTTGCGTCTTCCTGAAGTGATCGTCGTTTGGCCATATGAACATGCTCTCCTTACTCTAGAAATTTTATTGACGAAAAGTGATTTGGGTGGCCTTCTACCTGGTTGAGTCTAGTCAAGGAATTTGAATGGTGTCAACGGGGAAACGCTATACTTGGCAGGGACTAAGGTGTTTTTCATAAAAAACCCCCGCTGAGCTAAGCTCAGCGGGGGTTTTTCGTACAAATAGGAAATATCAATTAATCTTTGCAGAAGCTTCTTTCGTATGCAATGACCTTCCAGGCTTCTTCTTCGCTGATGGTGGCTGGGACTAAAGGCACCATGCCTGTGCCAGGGCTACCGTTCTTGATGACCCACATGAGTTCGCCATCTTTCCGTTTCTTGTGAAATTTGCAATTGGTGAAGTCACGAGGCCCTGGGGTCAAGACGGCTCCTGCCGGCCCTTGGCCATTGCCTTCTTTGCCGTGGCAATTAATGCATGTCCCTTTTCCCTCATACAAGGCTTTGCCTTCCGCCACGATTTCAGGCGAAGCATCTTCGGCCTTGGAATATAAGTCTGTTTTGTCTTTTTTGGCTGCAGAGCGTTGATCAGCCGGAACCCGGGAAGGAATTGGATCTTTCTCTGGTCCGGCAATGGCTAAACCAGTGGTCAAAAACATGGCGGCGGTTAAAGTTCCAAGCACTTTCATCGAAAACGTCATGTAAGCCTCCTAAGGTTAAACAGAGTTGATGAGACCGTAAAAAAACATGGGGATGGCATTATCGCTTCCCCTTTTTTTCCTCTTTTTGAATTTGTGTTGTTTGAGCAGAGCCTTAAACTAAATCACATTCAAAAGGACACCCTTAACCCACTCAAACTTTTTCATCATATCAATGAGTTTTTTAGCCTGTCAAGAAGTTGAAAAAGAGTTGATGTTGTGTCCTGTAGAATTTTTCCAATGTGGGCTAAGTGGGCTGCTTTCACTGGAGATTTTGAGAAGGGGGTGTGGAAGGGGATGGGCAGGCCTAAGGCTTTTCAAGCTTTGTTCAGATAGGGATGGTGCATCATAATTTATGAAAATTTTGAAGGGCGGGAGGATGGACGATTGTGTGGGGCTATAGTCCGTCGTGTTGTGACGTCAGGGCTTCAAATGAATGTCCCGGACCACCTGACCTGGCTTTCCAAATGGACCTTGTAATTCTCCATTAAGGCGGACGATCACACCGGCCGCATTCCCTAACGTGAGCAAGTATTGTTTATCCGCCTTCCAGGTGCTTTTTTGTCCAGGTTGTAATAAGGCTTCATGCGGGGCCTGATCGTCCGACTGCACCACCACCCAGGTCAGTTGTGTGGCTTCGATTTCTAGGACCAGCGTTCCATCGATCCCGGTGGCCTTTTCGGGAACAGGGGAAACAGGCAAGGTCGGTCCCGGTCGAGGTTCAGCGGGTAGCTGTGAAGGTATGATATCAGGTGGGGGAGGAGAAGTGAGCTGGATCTCGGTGTCGAAGGGGGATTCCGATGAAACGCTGTCGGGTAACTCTTCAATATGGGGGGTGGGATCGAGTATTTCTTTATCCTGCATTCCACTGATTGGTTCAGGAGTTTCGGATTCAGGTGGGAGTGGAACGGTTTCCTGCTGCCAGGGTAGGAGATAAAAGAGGACTCCACCGATGGCCAGAAAAAGAATGACAACAAGGTTCCAATTGAATCGCTTGCGATGGGCTGCTTGCAATGTGACCTGGATGTGTTGCTGCTCCTCTTGGGTGCGATCATAGAAATCGCTGGAGGTGGTTAGGAATAGCTGAAGGGCATTATCTTCATCTAGGCCCAACGAACGGGCATACGACCGTACGAACCCTTTGACGAATACTTTGGCCGGTAGGCTTGCGAAGTCCTCTTCCTCAAGTGCTTGAAGATGGCGCTGTTGAATGCGAGTTTTGGAAGCGATCTGTTCCAACGATAAACGTTGTCGTTCCCGGGTCTGTCGGAATAATCCACCAAGAGTTTCCATGGCGTTATCCTGAATGAGATAAGCCTTTCCTGTATTCATTGGATTGTGATGTGAAGGCACACATCATGTAAATGGTGTGCATACCGAAAGTCTTCAGGTCTATGACAAATCTTCGAAATGCGTTAAATGTTTAAAGGAAGAAAATCGTTTATCAATGTCTTCACGGGTTAGATGTCTGAGGCGGTCCAGACTGAATTCCTCCACATTAAATGAGGCCATGACGCTTCCAAAAATGATGGCCTGTCGAAGCCCGGCTTGCGAGTAATTTTCCGTAGCAGAAAGGTAGCCCATGAAGCCGCCGGCAAAGGTGTCGCCGGCGCCGGTTGGATCTTTGACCGCTTCCAGTGGATAGGCTGGAGCACCAAAAATTTCCTGCTGATGAAACATCAAGACTCCATATTCTCCGCGTTTAATAATGAGGGTTTTGGGTCCACGCGATAAGATCCGTTTCGCCACTTGTACGAGGTTTGCGTCATCGCCCAAAGCACGGGCTTCCCCGTCATTAATAACGAGGATATCGATATGTTCGAGGACTTTCCATAACGCTTCCCTTTTCCCCTCAATCCAAAAGTTCATGGTGTCGCAGGCCACGATTGATGGCCGCTTCACTTGATTCAGGACATCCAGTTGTAATTCTGGATCAATGTTACCCAGAAACAACGCGGATGGCGTGGTATAGCTGGCCGGAATTTTCGGCCGGAACGTTTCTAGAACATTGAGGTGTGTTTCCAGGGTTTGAGCTTCGTTGAGTTGATAGGAATATTCTCCTCGCCAGCGAAAGGTTTTTCCGGGTCGTTTTTCTAATCCGTCCAGATTGATGCCTCGACTACGCAGGAAATCGAGATGTTCCTTTGGGAAGTCTTCGCCAACGACGGCAATCAGATTCACGTCCGTGAAAAAACTGGCCGAAGTGGAAAAATACGTGGCGGATCCTCCCAGCACATCTGAGGCTTCACCAAACGGCGTTCGTACAGAATCAAAGGCGACGGATCCTACTACTAATAAATTACCCATAATGATTAGGACCTTTTCTTGGAGTGTAAGGTGGTCGATAGTAAATGACGCCGTAACAGAAGCTGATACCGCTTTTTCAAGGTCGGACCCATTTGTTTAAGCGGGGTGATGACGGCGTGTTCTAATGCGGTCTGACACGAGCAAGGCCCTAGGTCTTTTGCGAGATCGAGTGCTTGCCGAAGGACGAGTTTTGCGGTTTCGACATTTTGATGCATGATGGATAAGATGGCTCCAACGGACACGGCTTCTTCTGTCTCATGCCAGCAATCATAATCCGTGACCAGCGCAAGGGTGGCATAGCACAGTTCGGCTTCACGAGCCAATTTGGCTTCCGGAATATTTGTCATACCAATAACATCCACACCCCATTGCCGGTAGAGAAAAGATTCCGCCCGACTGGAGAATTGTGGCCCTTCAATGCAGAGGTACGTACCAGGACGGTGCACCGTCACGGAGACTCCTTCGCTGGCCTTTTCTAGCACATTCGACAAGGTCCCACACAGGGGATCAGCGAAGGCGACATGGGCGACGATGCCCTGGTCGAAAAACGTATTGTCACGTTGAGTGGTCCGGTCAATGAATTGATCAGGCAGGACAAAATCCCCCGGTTGAATGGACTCCTTCATGCTTCCCACCGCACTGATGGAAAATACCCGCGTTACACCCAGGGCTTTTAGGGCATGAATATTCGCGCGATAATTTATGGCGGAAGGGAGAGTGCGGTGTCCTCGACCGTGGCGAGCCAAAAAGGCGACGCGTATGCCATGAAAGGTTCCCAGAATTATGGCGTCCGAAGGTTTCCCAAACGGGGTTGCCATCCGGACTTCTTTGAGGTTGGTGAATCCGTCCATTTCATAGAGTCCGCTGCCTCCAATTATCCCGATTTGAGCCCGTTGGGTAGGGGAGGATGGGCGTTTAATATTCATTCACTCGTTCTCCGCCATGTGAGTAGGTCTCTAAAAGGGAAGGGCATGTGGTTTCAATCGTATGCTGATTGGAGGTCGAACTAGTGAGGAGTTTTTCTGTCCCAAAAGAGTGAAGTTTTCCGAATTGTATCATGAACTGCCCTGTATGGTTAACCTGACGATTGGGTGGATTTTAAATCGGGCGTTGGTTCCGCAGGAAATGGTAACCGTGCAAAGGTATAGAGAAACTGATTGATATGATCCACGATTTTGGTGGCCGCTCGGTGTGGGTTGTCTGAACCTTCCAATGTGATCCACTGGATGCAGGATTCCTTCTGAAACCACGTCATTTGTCGTTTGGCGAAGTGACGGGTATCCCGTTTTAATAATCGCACAGCTTCTTCATAAGAATAGTCACCGGCTAAGTATCCTGAAAACTGTCGATAGCCGAGCCCTTTCATGGAGCCGAGATCTCGAGAAAATCCTTGATTCATGAGGGATTGGGTTTCTTCCACCAGGCCTTTCTGAATTTCCCAGTCAACGCGTGTTTCTATTCGCTGATACAGGGTCTGGCGTTCCATGGTGAGCCCGATCAATAAATATGGATATGGAGCGTCGTCAAACCGGTGTTGCTGCTGAATGACCGATAGCGGTGTGCCGAGAATGCGATACACTTCAAGGGCGCGTTGGACCTTCGGCTGGTCATTGGGATGTAGCCGTTGTGCGAGTTCGGGGTCCACCTGTTGAAGCTTTTTATAAAGAAAAGCCGGTCCCTGAGCCTTGGCTTCCTGGGCTAATTCACTCCGAATAATCCAATTGGCCGGTGGACCTGGGCAAAGACCTCGTAAGAGGGCTCGGATATAGAGTCCGGTGCCTCCGATGACAAGGGGCAGGAGACCTAGGTGATGCAGGCGAGCAATGTCTTGGGTCGCGTGATGCCGGAAGTCGCCCGCGTTAAAGGATTGATCTGGATCGACGAGATCAATTAAGCGATGAGGAATATTTTGCTGTTCTGCTAATGAGGGTTTATCGGTACCAATGTCCATTCCACGGTAGACCTGTCGGGAGTCTGCAGTTAAAATTTCCGTGTGGAGAATTTTGGCGACTTCAATCCCGATGCGGCTTTTCCCGATTGCGGTTGGTCCCACAATAGCGACGATGGGTTTCCATGCTGTGATGATGTCGGTCTGTTTCATGAACAATCAGAGAGTGAGCCTTACTTCAATGGGCGGGCAAATATGGTGTGCAATTCTTCCAAGGAATGCTTAATGGCCACTCGCCTCCCATGAGGACAGGTCATCGGAAAGCTTTCTTGTGCCCAGTCCTGTAAAAGGATGGTGATTTCCGCCTGGGTCATGGGGCGTCCGGCTTGCACGGCACTTTGACAGGCCATGGTGGCCAGAATGGGTTTAATCGTGTTGTCCAGCGCATCTGTGGATTGCCACTCCGAGAGTTCATCCAGTAATTCCAGGATCAGGGAACCAACTGATATATTTCCTAACATGGCTGGAATGGCTCGCACAACATAAGATGTGGTTCCAAATCGTTCCACATCCAAACCTGCTTGAGCCAGAAAAGGTAGCCATTCTTCCAATAACTCTCCCTGGTGGGGAAGAAGTTCAACCGGCTCAGGGATGAGCAAGCTTTGTTGGAGAATTTCTTTTTTCTTCCATGACCGAAGCAGTCTCTCAAAGCGTACTCGTTCATGGGCCGTGTGTTGGTCGACAATGAATAAATCCTGATCGATTTGACCAAGAAGATAGGTGTGATGAATTTGCCCGAGAGAATGCACCTCACATGGTTGCTCCCTACTCCCATAGACCGATGGCGGCTCCTGGACAAAAAGAGAAAGAGGGTAAGGTCGATTGGTGCCCGTACGAGGGAATTCGGACCCATGCTGGAATGAAGCCGGCGCGACGTTCATTGATCCGGGTGTTGTTCTGGGTAAATGAGGAGTAACTGGGGCAGGGGTTTCCTTGTGCTCATGGGATATGATGTCGGGTGAGGGTTGCGAGAAAAAGAGAGCTTTAATGCCACGGAGAACCCCCATATGTACGAACTCTGGATGGGAGAAGCGAACCTCCCGTTTAGTCGGGTGGACATTGATATCGATTGACTGGGGATCAAGATGGATGAATACGATATATTGTGGGTGTTTCCCTCTTGGTAAAAAGGATCCGTAGGCTTCATGCACAGCATGGGAAATAGTCGTATTTTTTATAGGGCGGCCATTAACAAAAATTTCCTGTGGCGCACGAGACGTTCGTGCATGGTGAGGACTGACAGTAAACCCTGTGAGTTGAAATGAACCGGCGTTATAGGTGACGGGGAGAAAGCGTTCAAGGAAGTCCGGTCCGTAGATCTGTAATAATCGGTCTTGCAGTGAGGATACAGCAGGATACTCCAGCACCGTATGATTCTGGTGGCGTAATCGAAAGTGGATCCCTGGGTGCACGGCTGCCGCCTGTTGGACGACATAACAAATTTTAGAAAATTCGGTGGGAACAGTCTTGAGAAATTTCAGTCGCCCTGGAGTATTAAAGAAAAGATCACGTACCTCCACTTGAGTGCCCAGCGGGCCGGTATAGTCGCAAACCTCCCATGCTACTCCCCCCATTGACTGGGTCTGCGTACCCAGGGGGCTTTCGGGGGAAACCGTCTTTAAGAAAAAACGGGAAACGGAGGCGATGCTGGGAAGGGCTTCTCCCCGGAAACCCATTGTCAGGAGTGTTAAGAGATCTTCTTCGGACCGGAGTTTGCTTGTTGCAAAGCGTTGACAGGCCAGTTGAGCATCCATTCGCGTCATTCCTGCCCCATTATCCATGACGCGAATGACCCGTCGACCACCTTCTTCAACCTCAACGGTGATCAACGTGCTGCCGGCATCCAGACTGTTATCGATAAGTTCTTTCACCACGGAGGCGGGTCGTTCAACCACTTCTCCTGCGGCAATACGACACGACACGCTATCTGGAAGAATGTGAACTTTTCCAGTTACGGTCGAAGACATGGGATTCAAAGCACAAGGTATTGAGTGTGAAAAATAGATTGCGAAGGCTTGCAGAGGATCAAGACAGCCCGGATTTTTTTAATTGCTCTTTCGCTTGGGTGGATTCTGGTGAATCGGGGTAATCCTGGATGATAGAGTTCCACAGTTCCTGAGCTTTTGATCGTTGGTCGATCTCAAGCATTATTTGTCCGAGCTTATATAACGCGTGGCTCCGGTATTTGCTGCTAGGATAGCGGCTGATGACTTGTTCCAGGGCCTGCTTGGCAGCGTCATAGTGTTTTTGCACGTAGAACGTTTCCCCAAGGTAGTAATAGGCTTGAGGGGTTAAGGTGGTCGACGGATAATTTGTGACAAATCGTTTGAATTCTACCGAGGCCCGGTCATAATTTCCGTTGAGAAAAACCTTATAGGCTGACCGAAAAGCCGACGCCTCATTTTCCGCCCCCGCACGCTCTTCAGGGGATGCAGGTAATCCCGTCTGGGCTTCCTTCGGATTTGACGCAGGGTTTGCAGGGTTAGGAGTCGTGGATTCCGGGGATTCCGATACAGATCGAGGTTGATGAATCACATTGTCTATGCGGCTTTCCAGAGCCTTTACCCGAATGGACAGGTCTTGGTCACGGCGTTGAGTAGTGGAACGGGTTTGTTCAATTTGTTCTCGGAGCAGAGCACTGGTCCGTTCCAGCTTTTCTAAAAGGTGGCGAGTATCCAGGCTGGCCTCTTCCTCCGTTTTAATGAGTTCTCCCACTAAGAAATCATGTTCATCCAATTGCGATTCAACCGTTTCCATTCGGTCGATTATTTGTTTTTCCTGCTTGTGGGACGCTTCCTGTTGAACCATGAGTGTTTGGACCTGTTTTTGGATGTCCGTTAGATTGGGCTCTGTTGCGCAACCCCATCCGCCCGTGAGGGATAACCCTATAAAAATGGCCGTTTTGGAAAATGTGTGAGTCATGAAATACCGGCCTCGGCTACAAAAGATGTGGTATTAGGGAACCTAATTAACCTTCAACTTGTATCTTATCTTATCAATTGCCAGGGCGTTAAGACAAAGGGGACATATGACGGTATAGAGATATACTCGGCCTTTCCTTGAGAATATTAAGTAATGGTGAAGCCTATTTTTGCGGTTTGGGGCTTTGCAGGCGATTTACCCTCTGGACCAATTGACCCAGTCGATCCTCATGCTGGTCCACTCGCTCACCCAATTTGGTTCCAATGGTATTAATCACATCACGCAATTTATTGACGGTTTCTGTTAACTGATTGAGGTGGGTCAGATTGGTTTGCGAGGTATCGGCAGTCCCTTGGACCTGTTGGAAAGAGGTCATGGCCCGATTCAGCCGCTGTTCTTGGTTTTCAATACGAGCATTCAGCTTTGTACTGACATTTTCCAATGCTTGGGCGACTGATTGGATTCCGCTGTTGACTTCTTGGAGGTGGGTATTGGTCATCTGGGTGTCAGAGTCGATTTTCCCCACCAGCCCGGATTGATGGGTTTCCAGATCTTTTAATCGTGAACCAATGTGGTCGGCCGTCTGGTTGAGTTGATCTACAAGCTGGTTGACCGTCTGCAACTGTTGTTTTTGGTCCTGGACGTCTCGTTTCAACTGTTGGAATTGTTGAACGGACTGATTGAGTACTTGTCCCGCCTCTTCTTGTTTGGCCAGGCGGCTGGAGAGTGATTGCCTGGTTTGGTCAAGAGCTTGGGTAATGGAGTTGAGGCTGGCATTTACCTCGACCAGATGAGCCGATGTTTTTTGGGTATTGGATTGGAGTTGCTCGGTCAATGCGGTTTGGTGTGATTCAACCGTATTCATGCGTTCCGAAAGTCGTCCCGCTTGTTGAATAATTTCATCTCCGCGTTTCCCAAGTAAACTCCCCATGACTTCCTGGGCTTCCCGAAGCTTGAGAACTGATTGGGAAAGATCTTGTACGTGAGAAGCATCCGCTTGTACGTGTGTCCCCAAGGCTTCCATGTCTTTTTGTAGGGAATCAATTTGCGCAAGCTTGGGGGCTTGCTGGGTATTAATTTCGGCAACTAGCTGGGCCATGGCTGCATTCACATCCTGTTCCAGATAGGTCCGAAGGGCTTGGGTGTCGGCGGCGAGTTTGTCCTGAAGGATTGTGACCTGATTTTCCAACTGAGTGACTTGTCTTGATTGTTCATCAAGTCTGGCACTGAGCAACTCTCCCGATTTCTCTATTCCTCCTTGAACCTGTAGTATCGAACCGGACAGTTTTTCTGTTCGAGATTGCACGACTCCGAGGTCTTGTCGTTGTCCTGATAAATCTGTTTGGACCTGTCCAATTGTTGTTCCGAGGCTTGTCAGTGTGTCTTTAAATTGGGAAAGGGAATTCTGAAATTCGCCCATGTTCGTGGTTAATGCCTGATTGTTTTCATCAACCTGTTGGGCAAGGGTCGTGTTGTGGGTTTTGACCGTTTGCAGGTCTTCCCCCTGTGCCTGAATCGTTGATTGAATCGATTGGACATCAGATTTTAATGTGTCTGTTTGGTTCGTATAGTCCTTTTTGAGATCTTGGAGACTTTTTTCAGTTTCTTCCAATTTTCCGTATAAACTCGCCACATCTTTCTCTTGGAGGAGCGTGGCTTTTTGATTAATAGAAGCCAGATTGCCGCGAGTTTTTTGCGCTTCCTCATTCATCTTGATCAGTTGTGCCTTAGTTTCATCAACTTGTAAGCCAAGGGCCTTTTTTTCATCTTTGATCTTAGCAATTTGTAGTTCTAAGTCTTTTTGAATTCGGGCAAGGTCAGCTTGTTGAGCCACGCAGCCTGTGGCCAATAAACTAGAGACCCCACATACCACTATCCACTTGAGAGGGAAAGATGATGGCAACTGTCTTGAAACATTTCGCAAGGTCAGCCCTATATTCACTCTGGAATTATTCCTCCATGTTTTCCGAAAACTCTTCGATTGAAGGATTCCTAATTTTGAACTAGCAAATGTCCCCGTCGGTTCAATTGGTAGCATACTTCTGTGGTGTCCTGGCAAAATGGCTTGTCTTTCCCATAGGAAATGACCGTCAATCGTGAAGGATCAACACCCAATTGAGAGAGAAAATCCCGAACGGCCATGGCTCGTTTTTTCCCAAGCACCATGTTATAGGCCTGCGTCCCACGTTGATCGGAATGTCCTTCAATAATTAAAAGTGATGAGGAATCGTTGGTGAGCCAGGCCATGTCCCGTTCGAGAGAATCCTTAGCTTCCTCGGTGAGAGCCCAACTATCAAATTGAAAAAAGACATCCTCTAAACCAGCAGATATGGTGGCCAATTCTTCCTCTTGAATTTTATCCAACTGCTCTCGAATGATCTCTGACGGTTCAGCTTTCGCTACTTGAAGTGTTTCTGGAATTGGTTCCGTGTCTTTTGGCAGATTTGAGAGATCATTTTGGAATTCCGTCTGGGAGGTGAAGGGCGACGTCCCTGATTGGTCTTGATCTGAACCGTTCATGCCTGAAGAACTTGATTGAGTTGAGATGTCATTTCCATCATTAAATGGGGTCAATGGACCGGCACTACTACTTGTATCAATTTCAGAATCTTTCTCGGGAGCGATCCCCGCTTGAGAGTTCTGCTTGAACCATTGATCCATATGGTTGGGGTCGTAGCCAAAATTAAGAGGGTCAACCGGAGCAATTGGTTGAACGGCATCTGCCCGAACTTCCTCGGTGGAAGCGCCTTGCCCTGGCAGGGAAGATTCATCAATTGAGGTTCCTGCTACCTTTGCTGAATCGCCGTCTAATTCTGATGTCTCAGTCTCTTCGCCAGGGGAACCGGAGGCGGTGGAAACGTGGATTCGTTTTTCCCCACATCCCGACATACTGACGAGTGAAAGACCGATAATGCCAATTAGTGAAATCACGCGAATGGCTGGGCGCATAAAACGACTCCTTTTTTGAACTATCACGGTGGTTGTTTCGTAAATTATGGTTGAAATGGCGACCAAGAGGGAGAGCTGAGATGTTCTCCTGCCGAGGAAATTTTCTCCAATCCGGCTCCCTCACTAGTGATGATGTATAATTGACTTTCCCCCCTTCGAATCGAACTAAAGACAATATGGCGTCCATTTGGAGCCCAGGAAGGAGAATCATCAATACTTTGTCCGTTGGTGATTTGTTTCCGTTGTTCCCCATTCGGACTGATGCGGCATAATTTAAATCCCTCACTTGGCACCCGGCACACATAGACGATCCAATCTCCCTTTGGAGACCATGCTGGCGCCGCGTTGTAATCTCCATCAAAGGTTAAGCGACGGACGTTCAAGCCCTCGGCATCCATGATGTAAATTTGGGGGCGGCCTCCCCGATCTGAAGTGAAGGCCAGATGTCGCCCGTCTGGAGACCATGACGGGGACAAATCTGCGCTATTGTGCGAGGTTAACTGCTTCACGCTTCTACTGTCCAATTCTATCTGATATAGATCCGAGTTGCCATCTTGGGCAGCGGAGTAGGCAATAGATTTTCCATTAGGAGCAAAGGAGGCCGTAATGTTCAAGCTGGCTGGCGAAACCAAAATTTCCTCCCGACCGGTAGCCAATTCCCTTTTCATAATGAGTTGTTTGCGATCACGATATGCGGTGTAAATAAGCGATTTCCGGTCCGGGGCCCAGGTAGGCATGAGGTTTAAATACCCGTCAGCCGTGACCTGTTGCGGATCATACCCATCGTAATCCATGACAAAAAGCTCTCGTCCATTCTCTTTTTGACCTACAAATGCGATTTTCGTCCTGGCAATACCCTGCTCGCCGGTATATCGATAGACCAGTTCGTCTGCCCACCGATGGGCCATCAAGCGAGTGAGGGTTTCTGTCGTTTTGAGGGAAAAGTACCGTTTCCCGGTCAATACCTCCTGTTGTCCCGGATCAAATGCGCAGGCATCCAGGATAAGTCCCTGGACTCCGTTTGAAGTCCCTCCTACTCCTATTCTTCCCCACGTAGAGACCGTCACTTTTTGGAAGTGCGGTGCCAAATTTGATGAGAGACTCATACATTTATTGTCAGAAAAATCTCCTTTGGCAGGAGGTAATTCAGCAATTGAAAATATTTGTGAGCGTTTGAGATCCGCTTTAAGGACGGATGGGACCTGAGTCTCAATGTCTTCTGAGAGACCGGTATCCCGTTGGACAGGGGAGAATCCCATTACCCAAATAGGGATTTTTTGGAATTCTGAACGTGTGGCTTTGAGATCCGCTTCCTCTCCATGAAGAAAGGTTGGGGATACGGCAATTACAGAAAAGGCAAGCAGAGCCAGGATGGCATACGGAGGTTTGAGTGCATTTTTCATAATATAGCTGGTGTCCTTAACTAATCCTTTTGATCCGTTTTGATAAATTGAAAACGCACATCCAGGAAAGCATCAGAAATATCAGGTGGAAATGGGGGTAAGGGATTGACCGCATTTACCGCCCGTTGAGCGGCGGAATCGTAATATCCATTTCCTGAACCTTTATCAATGCGAATCTGGGAAATTTCTCCAGTTCTAAAAATACGGAATTTGAGCACCACTAACGGAGCATTTGCAACGAGTGGGGTTCTTCTCCACTGATCCTGAATGAGGTCCTGGATCATTCCATAATAATGATTTGTTCCCGCAGAAGACTGAGCCGCAGTATTCCTGGAATTTGAAGTGGGTTGCACTTCCAGGAGTTGGAGGCGATTTTTAATCGATTCAACCGGCGTGACGTCGGGAATGGATAATTTTGCAATTCGTTGATCCATTTCTGACTGCACCGGTTGGGTTTGTGCTGAAGAAGAGGACCCAGACTCTTGAGGGGGTGGTGAGGCTGGAGACAGTTTCAAGTTGGGGGCTTTAGCTTCTTCTAGTAATTGCTTCATCATATCTGACATTTTCTCACGTTGGGGAGGTTTTTCCAGTGGTGGGGATGGAGCAATTTGGGCTAATTGCGGTGCGGAGAGTCCAGGGGTGAAAGGTTTTTCTTGTTGCGGCGTGGAGGCTTTGGTCTGTTTTTTGATTTTTCGAGTCGGTGCCAGCGTCGGTATGGTCGGGAGGGTTCGCTTGAGCGATTCCTCGATATTACTGGGTGGAGAAGCGTCTTTGGGCTGTCTTTCCTTTTCGGACATCTTAAACGGGGTCACCGAACTCAATTCCGGTAGCACAGGAGCGAGTTTGACAGTTGGCTCAATTTTAGGAGGCTGAGGTTGGGATACCGAATCTTGAGGCTCCGGAGGAACAGGTGTTGGGGGTGTAGCCTGTTTGGGTGATGGCGTTGCGTTAGGCTTAGGAGCGACTAACGGTTGTGAAGAATGTAAGCGTTCCGGACGCGAAATTTGTGGAGCAATAGGGGGCATTCGAAGATTTTCAAATAACGGGGACTGGTCGTTCAAGGGAGGTTGTTCGGTTGGAGGAGATGGTGCCGGAGTGGCCATTTCTTGTTTGTGGGGCACTACGATCGAGCCAACCGCCCCTTCCAAAAATTCCGATAATCGTTCGGAGGGTGTTGGAACTGGCAAAGGAGGAAGGGCGGCTTCTTTGGGTTCGGTCTTTATTGGTTCTGCTTTTGTTGGCTGAGATTTTTGTTGAGAAGGCGCCGGGGGAGAAGATTTTTTTTGGCTTGAATCCGGAGCCTGCTCCTCCGGTAAAGAAATAAGATTTACCTCGATGGCTCTGAAAGGCTCCTCGACTGTGGATTGAAATCGTAAGAACAGGGCCATCATGATGACGAGGGCATGCAGAAAAACTGAGGTAACGAGTCCCCAACGGAATGAGGAGCTTTCTTGTGAAACATCAGCAGCGAGCCCAAGGGAAATTAGACTTGGGGATTCAGCATGTCCCATTGGTCAAACGCTTAGCGGGAAATCCCGATGGTATCGTCCTCAATTATTGTTTCAATTTTGGGGCCGGTAATCATTCCAAGACGTTCAATTTTGGCCCCTTTGACTTCATCCATGACCTGCACCACTGTTCCATAGGGAACTGTTTGATCCGCTCGCAGATACACCGAAATTAAGGGATTTAAGATTTTGGCTTCTTGAAGTTTGGCTCGTAAATTGACCAAGCTAATAGTGTCGTTACCGAGGGATAAGGTGTGATCTCGCTGAATCGTCACAATCAGGCGTTCTTCCGCTTGTATATTGTTGGAAGATGTTGTTGGGAGATTAATGTCTAAGCCACGATGTAGCATCGGGGCGGTAACCATGAAAATGACCAAGAGAACTAAGACGACATCGACGAGAGGAATGACGTTGATTTCTGAGAGAAATTGTCGAGGCCTTGATCCAGTGGTCATCGGGTCACTTCCACTTCAAAGGCTTTTTCAGATTCTTCAATCGTATTGAGAAATTCAATGGTAAATGCCTCAACTCTGAAGGACATTTTTCGAATTCTAGAGAGAAAATAGTTGTAGGCCATCACGGCAGGAATTGCGGCAAAGAGCCCGGCAGCAGTGGCCACGAGTGCTTCAGAGACTCCAGGAGCAACTGCGGCAATGCTTGCTGAACCTTGAATGCCGATTTCATGAAAGGCATTGATAATGCCCAAAACTGTCCCTAGAAGACCGACAAACGGAGTCAGATTTCCTGTGGTCGCCAAAAAAGGCAAATAGGCTTCCTGTTGGCTGATTTGGTTCTGGATGATGTATTGAGCGACCTTTTCCAAGTACTGTCGGTTAGGGGAGCGCTCTGCGGGTTTTGCCTCCAGGGGTGGCCTCGAGGTGAAGAGATCAGAGGATTCGGGCAAGCGGTCGGTTATGCCCAAATAAACTACCGAGCTTGGGCTATAGGTTAATGTTTGAGCCTGACTTCTTAAGGTATGCTGGTCGATGGGATTCTGTTCGTACAATTGGAGGAACTGTGATTCATCTTGGTGAATGCGGCTAAACCGCCTGAATCTGTTCACAATGATTCCCCAGGAAATCACGGAAAAAATTGACAGGATGAAAAGAATGACAATGGATAGCAGGCCCAGGGACCCAAAGAACTCGGAAGGATTGGCAGCAAAGGTCATATAGTTGTATTTCGACCTCCTCTAGGCTGGTCAGATGCTAAACAGGGGATATTGATATAGAAATAAACCACTGAGAGATGAGGTATGGCGGGGCCGACGGGATTTGAACCCGCGACCTCCAGATTGACAATCTGGCGTCCTAAACCTAGCTGAACGACGGCCCCGAATTTTTTTTTGATCTTGGGCAAATAGCCCACGCATTCATTCAAAGAGGAAATGGAGTCGATGAAGAATTTCGTAATATATCAGATCAAGAATACCATAAGCCAAAATAATATTTTTATATTTGGTAGGCGGAACAGGGATCGAACCTGCGACATCTGCCGTGTAAAGGCAGCGCTCTGCCAGCTGAGCTATCCGCCTAAAAATTAAAACGCTACAATTCGTCCATTATAACAGGGAGTTAGGCCTTGTCAACTCAAATGAAATAGTGTGGAATACTGTTTGACATGAACAGGACACGTGGGTATAAGGCAGCACACCCAAATTCTGAATGCGAGAAAAAAATATTTGGTCGTCCTAGTGACGAGAGGGAAAAGTAATTATGGGATATAAAATTAAAGACCTTTCTAATAAATCTCCTATGGTGGAGCAAGCTCAGTTTCTATCGAGTAAAGAACGGTTTTTGTTTTTTGTGGAGGAGAATCGGGCTCTGGTATGGGGAGGAATTTTTCTTGTTCTGGCTGTGATCGTGGCGATTGTGACGATGGGTTGGCTCAATCAAACTAATCAAGAGCATGCATGGGAACTAGAAGGTCAGGCGCAAACGATCTATTTGGATCGTCCACTAGATGATGTCAAAAAGGGACAAGAGAATATTCAAAAAGCTTCAAGCCTGTTCAAGGACATCCTTGAGCAATTTCCTGGGACGCCCAGCGCCGGAGTCTCCTCATTTTTATTAGGCAACAGTATGATGGAGGAGAAAAATTATCAAGGGGCGATAGAGGTGTATACTTCGTGGATCAAAGAGTATGGGCAAGATCATATTTTCGTCGGATTAGTCCAGCAGCGATTGGGGTTTGCCTATTTACTTAATGGCGATCGAGAGTCCGCCCTAAAGGCATTTGATGCCGTGCTGGCCGATCCTCATTCGTTAAATAAAGACCAAGTCGTTTTTGAGCTGGCGAAGATTGCAGAGGCTGATGAAAATACTGCTGAAGCGGTTGGGCAGTATAAAAAGGTTATCCAGGAATTTCCTTTATCTCCGTTTGCGTCGGAAGCTGCCCTCCGGGTGAAAGTGTTGGCACCGGAAGAAGCTAAAGATTCTCCTTCCTCGGAAACGGGTGAACTGGACGGGATTGAGAAGAGCAGTCCTGAAGCCCCACAGGTTCAGGATAAAGGAGAGGGGAAATAGTATTAGTTAAGTGGCTCACCCAATAGGTGGGTTATTGGCTCACCATCAACATGTGGCCAGCCTGAATAATGCTGGAAGAGAGATTATTGAGCGCTCGCAAATCGTTCACGCTCATTCTGAATTGTTGGGCAATCGTCCATAAACTATCTCCACGCCTGACCTTATACCATTTAGAGTCGTTTTTGTTCGACGGGCTGACCGAAGGATTTCCTTTTACCCGCAACCGGTCACCTGGATGAATGATGTGGCTGGAGATATTGTTCATCCGCATCAGTGCATTCACGGATTGTCGAAACCGAGTCGCAATGCTTCCAAGGGAATCCCCGGACCTGACGCGATACCAGGTGGTTTCAGAATCAGCGTAATCGTCATCAACTTCTCCACGAACCCGGAGTTTGGTTCCTACTCGTATGATATTGCTCCGCAAATTATTCATGTCTTTCAGTTGACTAACTTTCATTCTATATCGTTTAGCTACTACCGATAAACTCTCTCCTCTTCTGACTGTATGCCATTCCGTTGGGGGAGGAGGAGGTTGGCTCCAGACGGTGAGTGTCGGATGCAGTTCTTCGACCAATGAAGCCATGCCGAGGGGTACTTTCAGGTAGTAGCCTGGACCCGTAAGACTGGGCACGATGCTTCGTCGAAGTTCCGGGTTGAGTCGTCGGAGTTCCTCAACCGGAATTCCTGTTTGTTGTGTAACGGCTGAAAGATGCACGCGTTTCGTAATCAGGACTTCCTCAAATTCATGGCGATCGCCGTCAGGAGTACTAAATCCATAGGCCGTTGGATTTTGTGCGATAAGGGTCGCCGCAATAAAGCGAGGCACATAGTCTTTGGTTTCCCGTCTTATGTGCCGTGTCTGTCGAATTTTCCAAAAATCACGGGTTCCTGTTTTTTTGATGGCCCGTGAAATCTTTCCACTTCCTGCATTGTACGCTCCGAGGGCGAGAGGCCAAGAGCCAAACTGGTCATATAAATCACGAAGATGATGAGCGGCGGCTACTGTGGATTTAATAGGATCCCGCCGTTCATCCAAATACCAGTCGACGTCAAGGCCATACACACGACCGGTCGCTTTCATAAATTGCCAGGGGCCTGAGGCACGGGATCGAGAAAATGCACGAGGGTTGAACCCACTTTCGACGAGTGAAAGATACATGAGTTCCGGTGGGAGGCCTAGTTCATGAAAAACGGGTTCCACAAGGTCTCGATAATGATGAAAGCGATCCAGATAGGATTGAAATCGATCATGAATCCCATACTGAAAATATTCAAGATTTTTCTCTACCGAATCGTTCAGTACAAGGGGAATGGTTCCATATGCCCCTGGTTTTCTCAGCGGGGTGGATTCCCATGCTTGGTCAAACGCCTTGGCGAATCGGGCTAGGACAATCTGCGACCGTTGCTCAGATGAGTCAGCAGGGTAAAAACGTAATTTGGTAGAGGAGTTGATTGAGAACCCAGTTTGAGCGTTTAGGGCTTCAAGTGTGTTTTCACCAGACAAAAAGATCCGCTGGTCTTCTGAAGTGTTAGGTTCCTGGGAAACATCAACGGATGAGGGAGTTATGTATTTTCCGGTATCCGATGATTGCTGTGAGGGTGTTTGAGCCAGATCATCTACAGAAGACGGGTTCGAGGGGTCTTCGGAAGATAACCCTGTCATACCTGGAGTTGGTTTCTCAGTTTGATCTATCAGAATAGATGATTGCTGATTGTTTTGAATGGTGCTATTCGGAGACGTTTGGGTCTCAATTGAGGTGCTTTGGTGGGGGTGGCTATGTGCAATAGCATAATTAAACGTCATTTCCTCTGTGGAGTCATTTGAAGGGGTGAACGAGGGTTCGCCAAGAGAGGATTGTGGGCAAAGAGCCAACGTGATCAAAATGACACTTGAGCCAAAGAGGAGATTGCTGGCAATGGCAGCCGGTCGCAGAGAAACGGAGGAACGTTGAACCTGTAAGGTTTTATCTAAGTGATTCATTTTATAAGGCATTTCGGCAAATCTGTGCACAACTTAATAGGCTACCCTCGCAAGAAAAGTTTGTCAAACATATTTATGTATTTTTGATCTTTTCCATAGGTAGAACTAAATTGCACAAACCAAACCAAAAGTTAAGTGTATGAAATAAAGAAAAATATGATGGGAGGGAGGATGCGAGTGGTGTTTTTAGTCCAGTTATTAGGCAAAAATGTCACCGATGAGGATTCCAAGGTATGAGGATATCGGCGAGAGATAGGATGGCGCCTTCTCAGATCCTGGAAAGGAGAAACCCTGCAAGGCTTTGCGAATAGGTTCAACGGATTGGGGCTGCTCATTGCAAAATTCTCAGATGAAGGTCTGTGGTCCTTCAAATCGTTCACTGGTCGGAGTAAGCCTCTTAAATATTCCAGGAGGGAGCAATATCTCGATATCGCCTACATTTTGTATTACGAAACCGAGATTTATGGGTGAAATGGAAATTGAGTGGATAGGAATGACTGGATTCTAAGCCCTTGTACTCTTTTAGCCAAGCCCAGGGGGTCTTAGTTGGATCGAAGGAAATTCGATTAACTAAATGTCATGGCTTCATGTGCGACGTTTGTTCCAAGAGATCGGAAACCGGTGGTGACCCGAGGCGAAGGGGCCTGAGTTTGTTTTGCCTCTAAAGGGACCGGGTGAATCAAATTCTGGCTGGTGCCTAGAAGAGCCTTCAGTGGGCAGCAGGAAGGTGAAAGGCACGATCCGCCTTGGCAGCTAAATAAAAGTCACTTTCCGTGAGGCCTTGAATTTTGTGGGTCCAAATTTCTACTTTGCATTTGCCCCAGGCCAAATAGATATCAGGATGATGGCCCTCAAGTTCGGCAACATTGCCCACTCGATTAGTAAAAGCCAAGGCATCTGCAAAATTGTCAAAGGTATATGTCTTTTCAATATGACCTTGAGCATTTAGGGTCCATCCAGTCTCCAATTGACCTAACAGGTCCTGGATTTTCCCAGGTTCCAACGGCGGTACGCCCCCACGACATGGCACGCATGTATTATCTGCTAGGCTCATTTTCTTCCTCCTTACGTCCTGAAGATCTGCGGTGGATTGTCTTTTACACTATATTTTTTAATCCTATACCCGAGAAAACGTGATTTTCCCCATATCCTTCGTGTAAATCAGTTTCCATTGAGAAGTGAACCCCATGCAATCGTGATGTCACATTAAAGCCCTGCTTACTCCACTGAGTATAGCCATGACCAAGTGCGGTGCACAATTCCAAGGGCGCCTGGCTATCGGAATGTTCTGCGCAGTCCAGCCTAGCCCGGCATCGAGCCACACTCATATACGGGTCGAATATGACTCCACCAAATCCCAAACCTATGACTTTTGTTACCGACCCTTTTGACAAAAAAACAGAATGAGGGCAGGGGAGGGTCAGGAAGGCATAGGAAGGATAAAACCTCCATTTTGGGTAAACTCCTGTTGCTGGGTTTGAGAGAAAAAGGCGAGGGGTTCATTATGGCAAAATCGGCATTCTTCTGTTGTGATGACGGCCTCCGCTTCACCCAGGCTGGCAAGATAGGTTTTGGCTAATCGAAGAGCGGTATCTTCATCTGTTGTCATGACGTCAAAGTGAATGGTGCCAGTTTTTCCTTGCACCCAGGTATCAAAAACTTTGACGGTATTTGAGGATTTGTTCATGAATGTCCTTTCTTCCGGTTGCGATCATCGGGTTCGGCTAACTACTGATCGGAATGACAACTGTAAATACAGTCATGGCATTCAAGTGTCTGGTGAAAATTCCTTGATCCAGGTGCCAGGCCCCACTTTCCCATTGCGAGAATTTTCAGATTGGTTCCTGGGGTGAGGTGCACATTGGATTTTTGCCAGGGTTGGGTGGCGTTCACCGCAAGAGTCTGCCATTGGAGATTGCGGATATTCATACCGACTAAGGGTTCATAGTGAATGAGGGTATTCTCGTAGGATTGAGAAGGAGGAACCACCAGGCAGCCGGTGGTAAATAGACAGATCAGAATCCAAGAGGAACACGGTTGCGCGAATGAATGAGGAATAATAAGTCGTTATTGCTTCCATGACCGAGAACGAGTCCGGCTAAACTAATCGGAATGAAGCTGTTCGCGCTGATCCCGTGTTCATTCCACATTTTCCGACCAATCAGAGTCTCACAGGGGCCTTAAATCTCAATTTTAGTTAGGGAAGCTTCTGGGGTCAAAGACATTATCCTGGCTCCTAATGTTGGAATATGAGTTCTTGGTCTATTAGCCAAAGTCCTTGAAGGTCGTCGGTGGCCCAAGGTCAACTTGTGGTTTCCATGGCCATTGGCCGTTCGCCAGCCTAAGGAAGGGGAAGGACTTTGGGGATGGGGAGTCTCTTTCCAAAAGACCATTTGACAACCTGAATCCTGGGAAGGTAGAAAAAACAGCAAAAGCTTAGGTCCATCTGCTATTTAACGGCTTCTTCTTGTATTCAAGACCTAAGGACGGTTGATTATGAAAATATTCTTACCTTTTTAAACTGAGCCACGGAAGACCTATGGCAAGCGATCATGGAGTTGTGAAATGCCAGTGAATGCTCTGCGGAAAAGTGGGGCCAGAATGAGCCTGCAAGAAGCTCTTGCGCGAGTAGAGAAACTCAAGCGGTTATCAGGAAGCAGTAATCCTCACGAGGCGGCATTGGCCGCCATGCGACTGAAGGATTTTGATGTGGAGGCAGCCCGATACCCTCGCTCCGAACCTGTTATTGAAAATGTCCCTCCGCCCGATGACCAGGCTTACCTCAATAAAGTTGTTGAAATACTTGATGAAATGCCCATTGTCCCCTATGAGACGTTGGATGAGATAGAGGTCGGACAATCTCCTGATAAATCGAAAGTGAATTGGGATGAACTCCATTTTGCTCTGGTGAAGAAGGCGCAACGTATGGGGGCAGATGCCTTGATTCATATTCAATTAAAGGGTACCGCTGAGAAAAAGGTGCTTGGCGCCACGGCATTAAAATATCTCACTCCAAAAGAGGTCCAAGAAATTCAACAATCCACGGCATTAGACGATGCTGAGAAAGCCTATAACGAGTCCCAAAAAGAGAGGCTTGATGAAGACCTGGCCCCTGGTATTGGCTAACTAACACATGTTTGGTCCGAGTGAAGAAGGTCTGTTAGGCGTGAATGGAGGAAACGAGAAAGGGCCGTCACCTTTAGATTCGGGATAGACGGCCTCAAAAAATCGAAAAGTTCGTTGACCGTGTTTACTTCCTTCCCCTGAAGCTCTAAGGGGGACGACAGGCGAGTGAGGATATGATAGAATCGCCTCATCGTCTACCCCCTCATTACACCACACCATTGTCATTATTTTTGTAATCCCCTCTTATAATTTTTTCTCACAGACCTCGTCTAGGGGGCAGAGAAGTTTCACGTGTGGAAAGATCGTGAAAAACCTCTCTCTGGCCTCAATTGGCGATGTGGCAAGGTAGGAGCATGTGGTATCCAAGCCAGGGCTTGTCCAGATTGCCGGCACATGGTGGTGTGATGAGCTGTTATCATAATTCAACAAAAGGACCAACTGTGGAGAGAAGGAAAATCAAGTCCAAAGTCCCAGCAACGATAACCGGAATCCTGGTGATGACGGTGTGGCTCACGGTAATTTTTTCGGGCTTGGCCCACACAAAAGAGACGGAATTACTCTCCGTTGGGATACGAGGAGGGATCAATTCTGAAACGTTAGGCATTCCACCCACCGAAAAGGAAGATTTCGAGCAATACGACGTGTTTGCCGTGGTCGGAACTCCTTGGAGTTGGGATTTTTCTTCCGGATGGGATATCCGTTTCAGGCTGAATGTTTCTGCCGGAACGTTGAGAGCGGCAGGAGACTCAGGGTTTATCGGGGAGGTCGGCCCTGGGCTTGCGTTTTCGAAGCCAAGTTGGAGATTCACCTTCGATATTGGCGGTGGCGCGGCGTATCTGAGCGAGGAAAAATATGGCCGCCAGGATATTGGCGGACCCGTTCAAATTATCGGGCATGGTGGCATTACCTATCATCTTCCCTGGAGGATATCCGCCGGATATCGGTTTCATCATATGTCAGATGCCGCAATATACGGGAGCAATAATCGCGGAGTGGATCTGCACATGCTTGAACTCAGCTACCGGTTCTGAGGGTATTTGAGAAGATTCCTGCCATCATGGGGGTAGCGCTCCGATAGGACCTTCCTCCTTCAATCTGTGTATCTATCCATGGACGAATCATTCATCATCCAAAGATGGCGGGTTCGATTCTGGGAACATACCCTCCAAATACAAGAAACCAGTTGTTCAGTGTTGGCGTTGTTTGGCGATGTCGAGTGCGGCGACCCGGTAGGTTTCGGCGAGGGTCGGGAAGTTGAAGATGTTGTCAATAAATCGGTCGATGGGCATATTGTGGAGCAAGCCCATTTGGCCGATATGAATCAGTTCGGTCGCTCCCTCTCCCACGATATGAATGCCTAACAATTGTTCGCCTTTCGGGTCAGCGATCATTTTGAGCAATCCATGGGTCATGCCGGAGATCTGTCCACGCGCAATTTCATGAAATCTGGCCCTTCCCACGGTCGCTCCGCCATATTTGGCGGTGGCTTCCTGTTCGCTTAATCCCACGCTGGACATTTCAGGAATGGTATAGATTCCCATGGGGATATGCTCAGGAGCGACGCCGGGGTTGAGACCTAAGGCATGACAGACAGCACGGCGGCCCTGTTCCATGGAGCAGGATGCCAGCGACGGGGGGCCGATGACGTCACCGACGGCATAGATATGAGGAACCGTTGTTTGGCAGTGGTGGTTGACCGGAATGAGCCCACGAGTCGTTGGCTGTATCCCGGTGGCTGGTAAATGTAAATGTTCCAGATTGGACACTCGTCCGAGAGCCACTAGCACCTTTTCACTTTCCAGCGTTTCACCACTCTCTAAAACGGTCGTCACCTTAGAGCGTCCGTCCCACTGGACGGTGGCGATTTTTTGTCCACCCCGATAGTGCCCTCCGGTTTTCTCAAACGCTTCACAAAATTCATCGGTGAGTTCTTGATCCAAAAATTTGAGCGGGCGGTCCGCCGTATCCACCATGGTGACGTGCACTCCCAGCAAGGCAAAAATGGAGGCGTATTCACTGGCAATCACACCACCCCCCAACACAGTCAGGGATTTCGGCAAATAGACGAGGGAGAGAATGGAGTCGCTGTCCAGAATATGTTCATGGTCGATGGGAATATTATCAGGGACGCGTGGGCGAGAGCCGGTGGCGACGACGATAATCGGTGCAGTGACGAGGGTGGCGGTGCCGTCAGTCTTTTGGATACGCACTTCATGGGCGGACACAAAGCCAGCGCGACCATGAAAGCAGTCAATACCATTACGGGTGAGTTGGTTTTTCATAAACTTCCCGTGGGCGCGCACCACACGGTCCAAGCGGGTCATCAGATTGGTGATTTTGACGTCGTCCCGCATGCGGAATTCAAAGACTTCAGTTGCCTGGAGAAATCGCACCATCTGAAGGGCGCTTTCCCGTAAAGTTTTACTGGGTATGGTGCCCTGATAGACGCATGCCCCGCCCACCTCGCGGGTTTGCTCGATGAGGGCCACCTGCTTTCCGGCTTTGGCGCCTTGAATCGCGGCTTTTTGTCCTGCCGGGCCGCTTCCGATCACAATCAGATCAAATGGGGTCGGTGACGTCATGGCAAAAAACACTCCACACTTGCCTTGACGGTTTCACGCAATTCCAGTAGGGCCGTCATATCTTCAGGGTAAAAATTCAGATCCTGCACGACGGGAAGCGTGAGCAGGCTATTTTCGTCATGCCTGGAATTCCCAAGCATGACAGAGGCCAAATGATGAGCCAGGCAGGTGATCATGGCTCCCTTTGTGGGCGAAACGGCTTGGTGGTACTGGTCGTCCTGGTAGTAGCGGATGGTTTCCTGAACCGGATCGGGTAGTTGCCAGACAGCGGCCAATTTTGAACCTGCCCTACCATGAAACTCTTCGAAGAGGGATTCAACCGTGATCCAGGAAAACGGTTCCACTGAGTTCCCGGGAGATTGTGAGAGAAGATGGAGAATGGCGGGTTTCCCGATGGTATGCAGGAGCCCGCACAAAAAGGCGTTTTCCACATTATGACGGATGCGTCTGGCGATTTCTTTCCCGAAAATCCCTGTGGCTAGGGCGTGCCGCCAGAGGTTCCGTACTTCTGGTTCATAGCCGGTCGTATGAAAAACACCGCTTTGAACCGACACCGAAAATGCTAACCCGGCCAACATCGTTAACCCCAACCATGTGATAGCTTGTTGAAGCGAGACGATAGGGGTGCGAGAAGCATAGGCAGGGGAATTGGCAATGCGGAGGATCTGTCCGGCTAGTGCTTGGTCCTGTTGAATCAATGAAGACAGCTGTGAGGCGTCGGCATTCGGATCGTTTGAAAGTAGAAGAACCCGATTCGCCACGACGGGCAAAAGCGGGAGATCCAGATTCCCTCGTTCCAATTGATCGGCGATAAAGGAACGAAGGGTTTCCCTCTCTTCCTGTGCAAGAGAGGTGATCGTTGAGTGAGCCATGTCTCAACTTGTCGGTTTTCAGGAAACAACCTTTAGAATTGTCTAGTAATGCCCGGTATCGGGTTAAAAAATCCGGCTTACTTAAAGTGGTCTCCAGCACAATCTCTCGGGGAGGTTTCTCTATCTTTTTGGAGACCTGGATGAAATCTCATCCTTACCGTCAGGGTATGGTTCATCATTGTTGGCCTGGACTGGCCGGGTGGCCTACAGTCACTCCAAGAGTCGGTCTGGCGAGGCAGACGGCTAACGTATTTTGAGGAGAGGCCTAAAGGAGGAGAACGTTATGAAACGGCTAGAAGGTAAAATCGCGGTGGTCACGGGAAGCAGCAGCGGGATTGGCAAAGCCATTGCCCTTCGATTCGGAGAAGAGGGGGCAACGGTGGTCGTCGCTGCCAGACGGGTGGATTTGTGTCATCAAACGGTGGCGCAAATTACAGAGGCTGGCGGAAGCGCCTACGCTCAACAAACTGATATCAGTCAGGAAGCACAAGTTAACGCGCTGATGCAGGAGACGATTGCCCGCTATGGGCGAATCGATATTCTGGTGAATAATGCCGGCCTGGTTGGAGGAGGACGGGTGGCTGACACATCCACAAAAATGTTTGATGAGGTGGTGGGGACCAATTTGCGGGGAACCTTTTTCTGTTGTCGAGCCGGGTTTCAACACATGAAAAAGCAGGGAGGCGGGCTTATCATCAACATCTCCAGTGTAGCCGGGATTCAGGCCTGGGCAGGAACAGGCATCTACAGCGCCTCAAAGCATGGCATCATGGCCTTGACCAAGTCGCTGGCTGATGAAGGGCTGGCATTTCATATCAAAGTGAGTGCGATCTGCCCCGGTGGTGTGGCAGATGAATTGGTGGATGCGACGCCTGAAGAAATCCTCCATAGTGAAAAGATTGATCCCTATGATGTCGCTGAAACGGCAGTGTTTTTGGCGACACTGGGATACCATACGGTTGTGCATCAGGTTGTGTTGGATCGGCTAGGGGCTGATTGGTAAGAAGGGCTAGGTGTAGATTGAAAAATATGTCCAATAAAAAAACGACCTTCCGGGGCTTAACCCGGAAGGTCGTTCTTCAAACAGACTGAAAAAAATTATGAAGCCCAGGCGAAAAACTACTTGTCGCCTTTTTCTCCATCCTTTTCATCGTCACTTTTGTCGTCCATATGCTTGTCGTCACCTTTGTCGCCCTTGTCATCCTTGTCCCCATCTGCACCCAAGGGAAAGGTGTTCTGAATGGACGAATTGTCAGCCAAGGACCCGGCGAAAGTCATTCCGCCAAAGGACAAGGCAACAAGTAAGGTCAATAAAACAGTGAATAATTTAACCATGATTCAGCCCTCCAAAATTAATAAAGGTTAACCACGATCTCCCTTGAATCATCATCTTGGGAGAAAAACTCTAACTACTCACAGGACCGGCTAAATGAGCAAAAATCATTCCCCGAATTGTAGAAAAATCATTTACATAACACATTGTTTTTGTTGATGAAATATAACGGTTCTGCCTGGTGAGTTTATGAAGAAATTCTAATAATTTTACCAAAAGGAAAATTACCTCCAGATAAAAACAAGAAAAATCATAAAAAAACATTAAAATACAATGATTTGTGTAAATATAGAATTAGAAAAATTCGTTTAAATTCTCATGCCTCCCCACTGTATGGGTTGCCCTTCACAAGTATGGTTTTCACTGCATCTGTTTTCATACAAAGCCCTCTGTAATAAGCGAAAATAGGTCAAAAAAATAGTCCTAAAGGACTAGGAAGTGGATTGCCAAAAAGAAGGTTCCAGCTGATTTGACTGAGATGAGAAAAAAGAGAAAAAGAGGGCAGGGGAATGGCGGGCCTGAAGGGCAGGCACCAGGAATAGGAGAACGAGCATTGCCGAGGAATAGAGCGCTAAAAGCAAGGGATCCTAGGTCCTTTTCTCATCGTTCTTTTGGAGGGGCCACCCCCACTTTTTCTTAAAATAATCTCCTTAAACTCACAGGGCTTCATGGCGAGTAGCCGCTCTCGGAAAAACTTGTGAGCTTGCGAATCGAGGGTGGTTTAAAACACTGGACGGGTCACATCGAGGCATGGGCCGTGAAAAATGGAGAAGGCACGGTGGTATAGGCCCGATAGATATGCCGGAAGACGTCCTCGGCCTTGACCTCCACCTCCTGTTCGGCAAAGCAATCCACGGGGAGGCCGGTATCCTCGCTCCAGAGAAAATCATGGATCGCCTGGCGCACGGCATCCCGGGTGGCTTCTTTCTCGCGCCACTGATCCACCCGCAGTTTCTCTTCCTTCAACCTCATAAGTAACTGCGTGGCCACTGCCTTGATGCGTTGGATGTCGGATAGCTTCAGGTCCGTCTTGTTCAGCAGGTCGAAGATGGCCAGGGACTCCTCGTCCAATCCTTCGCGCACGGCGCGGTGGGCTTCGTCATCCAGTTCCTGCACCAGCTTAAACTCCTCAAAACCAATCATATCCTGAAATTAGAAACGCCATTCCCTCTGCTGGCCACGCGAATCAGACATGGATTGCATCCTTTTCTACATACGGGCGAAGCTCCGGGCGTAGCGCCTTGTCTGTTACCAGATCTACCGGACATCCCAGAAGATCCTCCAGATAAAACTGTACCCCGAAAAATCGCTTCGAGTTGGCCGGCCCATCGAATGAGACCAGAATATCGACATCGCTGCCCTCGTCAGCCGTATCCCGCGCCATTGAGCCGAACAGGGCGAGATCCGTGACACCGAAGCGCTCACGCAGGGTCGCCTTGTGCTCATCCAGCATCGTTATCACCTGTTCTCTTCTTATCGGTTGCATCTTATCGCCTTCGTGTTCATGGGGTTAGCGTATCACAGTGCCATTTTTACCCAATATTCGCATGATTCCTGACAAATTCCGATTATCAACCGATCTTGCTGCGCCAGGTAAGTCGACTGTGGTTTGCTGGACGAGTGTGTCTTCCGTGTATCCTGACAATGCGTGCTCCTGATTAACGCAATGCACAAGTTAGCGAGGGGCTGGGATGAAACCCTTGCGACCAGTGCTGGTACCCGTAAATTTAATTGATGTAATCGCACTTGCATCGATCAGGTCTGTTGGCGGCGCTTCATTCTCAAGGATCACAATTTGGCTATCTGAAAATGCTTCGGCTAGATCACGGAAGAAGGCCCCCTTCAGGTCGGCACTGAGCTCTGGGTCATTAGAGTCTGGTTCGCGGTAGACAACAAGCGGCGAGTCCATCACTGAAAACCCTGGATGCGGAAGTAATCTGCTTAAGCAGTATCCGAGCAGGGCCGAGGTGAATGCAGCATGGGTCACAGCCCGCACTCCCTTTCCGTGACTGGTACGTCGACGTCCAGAGACGACAACATCCCAGTCTTCTTCACTAAACGTGACGCGTTGAAGCCCTGGGAATTTCCAACTGCGAAGTCTCTCCTCTACTTCCTGTGCAAATTCCTCTAGATCACTCGCAGATATCTCTGCAGTAGCCGGCGTTTGTGTGGAAGTAGATCTGGCCTCAAGGCTCCCTGCTAAACCTTCAACCTCTTCAAGTTGTTTGTACTGGTCCAGCGCCTGTCGTACACGGTCCCGCTCATCACGAGTTGAGCGTAACACCTGGGTCAATTCATATGCTTGTGGTCTTAGCCTGGCTGCCAAAGCGGAGTTCAGGTCGGAAAGTTGGCCCTGCAACCCAGCTTTTTCTGACTGTAGCTGGGAAGTCTCTTCAGTTACCTCGCGACGGGTTGCTGTGAGATCGGAAATGAGCGAACGAATCCTGTTGGCCTCTGCAGCGGATGCTTCCGCGACAGCAACCGGATCTGCGCGCTGCGATCGATGGTCGTCTTCATGGTGCTCGGGCAGAGCACCGCAAACGGGACATCTCTCCTCACCGAGATCATTAAGTCGAGCGCTCGCCTCTTTTATGGCTTCCAGCCGCTGCAGATCTGAGTTGTACTGGTTGGCAAGGAGTGCGAAACGTTCTGAAAGGCCACGAAGCACTTCAAATCGGGATTCCATCTGACGAAGGCGTGTCCATGCCTGCCTTCGGTGATTTTCAATCTCATTGACGGACGATCCCAATGCCGAGAGGCGCAAGGCTGTCTCTTCGAGAGTCGCGTCAAGTCGATCCATACGGGCACGAAGCTCGGAAGCATCCTCTTGGGTTCCGATCTCGGCGAGCTGGTCGCGAATCTGATTGGCCAGCTGCTCCAGAACTTCGCCCTTTGCGTCAAGTCTAGCCTGCGATACTCGCCGATCCTCGGATGCCACAACAGCGGAGTCGTCTTGTCCCGAAAGCATAAGCCGAAACACAGACTTCTCGACAGTTTTAGTTGTGTACTGTCCGGACAAAAGTGGTGAGCGAGTTCGAATGATGTCTTCTTCTGAAATGACGATGAGATGCGCAAGATCCCGAAAACTCAGCGGCCGCGTCTCACCACGAATATTCGTGCGGACGAGCTTGCCGGTGAGACCTGCCAGATCCAAAAAGAAATGTGAGACCGTATCGTCGCGATCGCCTTCGTGTTTTTCTCGTAACACGCTTTCCGAACCATCCGGCCGTCGCAGTGTAAACGCACCGCCACGAAGGGCTCGTGACAGTACGAATGTAGCGTTATCTGCAAGTGCCTTAACTTCTAACACAGCAGTGTCGTAACTGCGTGCCTCGGGAATTTCTTTAGGTGCAGCACCGGCACCTAGAAGGTAGTCGATGCACTGAAGGATGAATGTCTTCCCGGTATCTGATGGCCCGCTGATAACATTGAGCCCGGAACTGAATCGCACCTCCGCGTCTTCGACACCGATGCCCGTGAGTGCGACCCGAACAAGCTGGAAGCCGTTCTCTCGTTTCATGGTACGTCCTCCGCCCAAAGGACCGAATCCATTTCAAACTCAGCACCCCATTCACCGAGATGTTCCTTCACAAAGGTATCGAGGTCACTGTCAGAGTAGGACGTAAATGAATCCACTACCCACTCGGCTCGATCGCGTAATGCATGAACATACTCCGAGACCATCGCATCCAGAAATGAGCCTGTGCGCTCAGTTGCAACATAGGCAACACCGGACTCGCGATACAGTTCGTCGATTAACCCTCGACTCATGTACAGCAATAAACCACGGTGAAGAGTGTCTCGCCGCACGAGCAACTCACCACTGCGATACGGAGTTTTGGGGTGTAGTCCTGGCGGGCCGTCTGGAACGTCATCTGAATGAACAAGCAGATAATCATAAATGATCAATCGCTGGAATGATGCCTGCTCTGGATAAAGCATGTAGAGAAGCACTGCAGCACGCAGGCCGCATTCAACTGAACCGTTAAATGGTGACGAAATGTTTTGCTGTGTTTCCGTCATGTTCGCACCCATGTCACATCGTCACGATCATTAGCTAATTGATGGCACACGCCACCCCGATCTCTCAGGTGCATCCGTGGAACGAGCGGATGCGCTGTCAATTGCAGGGCTCTGGCGGTCCGGACAACCTCAAGCAGACGGCGATAACCGTTGTCAAAGTTGCCCCGAAGTAGATCACGTATGCCGGCGTGAATCTCCTCTTGCAATTGTTCAAAAGAACCCTGCGGGAGAGTATCCCGCGAAAAGCTTCGAAGGGATTCAGCGCTGTAAAACTCCTGGCGCGAATCGCCATAGTGTGCGACAAGATTGGCATCACCTTGAACATCCACAACGCTCGATACTTGCCGCCCGTGTTCTTCCGCATACGCCTCAAAGAGTTTCCGGAGATAGATTGTTTCCAGTTGGTCGGGCTCCATTGGCGGCGTCGGAACCCCTGGTCGAGGCGGCAACCCTCCTCCAAATCGCGCTATATGCCATGGAGTGGTGCGATGCTGCTCCAGTAGTGTCAGTGGTGGAGTAGACCCAAAGATTGAAAAGTCGAGGTGGCCCAAGTAGTCGCGCATGGCACCTTCGAGCGGCACATTCCCAGTACTTGTAATCAATGATCGGCACTTGCTGTCCCAATTGGAAATGAGCCCTGCTTTCAGCTCACCTGGCTTTTCAAGCAGCTTACTGAGCGTAGTGCCTACGCCCTGTGGGGCAACGAATCTGTACTGGCGTGGATACGTGAATTCATGGCGGTGCGTGTAGTATACCAGCTTGCCAAGTTCAATCCAGATGTCCGAAGGCATCAGTGGGCGATCGTAGTGCTTGCATTGATAGTTGTCCCAAACAGTTGTGTTCGATTCATCCGGTACAGCAATGACGTCGCGACCCATGTCGCCGGCACCTCCACATCGATTAACCCGTGCATACCGCGATTTGAGAGAATGAGCCCATTCAAGGACGAGGTCCTCCCACTGAGATGAGCTGAAAAGACGAATCCGTTCGATCGGAGCGATTGCTGGACCGGATACCACTGTGTCAGCATTTGGGGCTGGAGGTGGTGGCGGTTCGGGCAGTGGGATCGTGTCGCTCATATCGTCACCTCTCCGTTCATCAGGCGCGGAAGGAGCAGATCGCGAGCTTGGACCAATTTTCTATTTTGGTCGAGTAGGGTTTGCCTCTGCCAGAACGCAGCCTTCGTTATTTCCAAATAAAGGGCAAAGATTTTTTCGTCTGGAATTAACAGTTGAATTGATTCGATCTGGCCACCGCTAATATTAGGCTGTGTCGCACCTCCTGCCAGATTTATTACCTGAGTCTGCGCAACCCCTTTTTGAAAAAATGGGAAAAAATATCTTTCGACCGGTACACCATTCTTGCTTTTGAACAAACCGACCCCCTGATTCAAATAGTATGTCCGAGTGCTATCTGACAGTATTCCCACTTTTCCGACAGTAGCACCTGGCATAGCTATAGGAAGTGCCTCAATCGGAATCGCAAAGCTGGCGGCCTGTTCAGCGACAGTATCGTTGACGAAATCACAGCCTTTGGCGTCTACCTTTCCATCTCCTGATATGTCAGTGCGTCAACGCTGTATCCTTATGAAATGTTTGGGGAACTATAGCATTTACCACTTATTGTTCCACCAAAAAAAATTCGATCCGGACATCCAGAAGGCTGGGTGGGATCTGGCGCTTTTGTTCACTTAATTGAATTGTTCATGTTTCGTGAACATGGGGATGGGACCAAAAAAAATGGCCTCTGGATCGTGAAATCCAGAGGCCGATTGGTGGAGGTGAGGGGAATTGAACCCCTGTCCGAGAACATTCAGCGCAACAGCCCTACGTGTGTAGCCGATGATTTGGTTTTTCGCAGTTGCCCACGCCCACCGACCGGCTTAGAGCGCCCGCTAGCCCAGAATTTTCTCGTCCGCCGCCGCTGAGCACCAGCTTTGGACCAGCCTGCAGTGTGACGCCCCTTCCCCCCCCGCAGACAAAGAGAGGAGGGACGTCGCGGTCAATTAAGCCGCGAGAGCCAAATTATCGTTGGCAATTAAGTTTTTCCCGAAGGTTTTACGAGACTCCGAGAGCTCGACACGCTCTGTTGACCTCTTGATTCCCGTCGAAGCCAGTCACCCCCTTGTAAAAGTTCAACCTTTTCTCCCTGACCATCAGAGAGTCTCTCTATTATACACTGATTCTCCCTCCAAATTCACAAACTTTCCCTTTTGGCGGATTTTTTTTCTCTATACAAGAGATAGCAATCAAAGAAGGAAGATCAACCGATGGTGTGGCAAGCGCATAAGACCTTCAACTTCTTCATCATCTTTTTTGTTGAAACCCTGGAGCCCTTAGAAATCGGGGACATTCTCAAATTCCGGTCATTCCAGATGAAGATTTCTTAAGGTGCTCAGCGATCCTTCTTTTGGGATTATCTGTGTTGATTGTGATTTTTCTGGTATCCCAGGTGGAGAATGTTTTTTTAGGGATGGGTGATGCCCTTCAATTTGAAGAGCAGAGAAGAGGAAGGAGACGAAGCCTATGGCCTAGACGTTGCCTGCCGCAAAGGCCTAAAAAGCGACGGGCTTTTTGGACTGATGAATCGGTTCTGAATGGGTTGTATGTCGAGATGCTGCAAATTGCCAAGAAATGGACGACGCCTCTTCCTGGCTGGAAGCGCACTCTCAACCAATTCGCCTTCTTTGTAGGAGATCGAGAGCTACCAGGCTCAGTAAAGAGAGAATCAGTGACATCGTTAATTTGACAGGACTCAGGCAACCACCCAATCCCAAGAAGGCAGTCTAGGCCCTTGATATTGTCCTGCTCCAAGTCAGACTCTTCAGCCCGCGACCGAGATCGGTCATCGTGCGTGGTTGATGAGGGATCATTGCAGCCTCAATGATGTGCAACACCGCTCGTAAACATGTGCCTTGAATGGTCGAACAAACCTATCGCACCTGGATAAGAAACAGGCGGCAGGGATTCATCGCATTCTCCTTTAAAGATGAAAGTCTCCACCTGCAGAACAGCGTTGCTGCCCGTTCTACGAGAAAAACGCGAGAATGTATTCCATGACCTATCGAAAAGAATTCCCGATTGGTGGGGAGCTCCCAGCTCTCGATGCTTTTTGTGTCCGGACGTTTCGCGATGATTGAGCACGTCATGGGCATGCGCTGTGTTTCTCATCAAAATCCAATTCCTGTCGGCCTATTTTCCAGATTGATATCGTTCCTGGAATTCCTGCCATGGCCCACGTGTCAAACTCATAGGCAGACGAATCCATTTAGATAACATATTTATCCATTTGGATAATTCCCCTTCCTGAGCACAGAAGCAGTTTCTTAAGAAATCGACAAATCAGGCGTGTTCAGTTTTTGAAATCTCTCGCTGTAGTCATCGATTACCCATTTGTTCTGCAGGAAAAATTTCATTGGTCTGGTTATTGCTGACATCCAGTAGATAGGGAGACGTGAGAGAAGGCCAGGGGCATTGTTTCGCGTGACCGGAATATTTAACTCTCATCCAATTCACAAGGAGGTGAATCATGAAAACCCAGACTCTCATTTTCGGTCTTGTTGCCTGTTTTGTTCTGGCAGGAAATGGCGCCGTTTTTTCTCAAGACGATGAAAGTATGTCTGAAGAACGAGGTCCAGGGAAGTTAGAGAAAATGGATACGGACGGAGACGGCAAGGTTTCATTGGATGAATTCCTCGAAGGAGCAGGAACCCGATTCGGAAAGCTGGATGCCGATGAAGATGGATTTCTCACCGCGGAGGAGTTTAAAGAAGGACGAAAAGCGATACGCGCAAAAAATCGTGAGCGGCACGAGCAACGTCAGGGGGAAAAGGAAACAGAATAACATAATAGGAAAGGCATTCCATGACAGGTAAGGGAAAGGCGAGGACTACATGACCGGCATTCGGGAACTTCTAAGGAACTTGGTTATGCGCTTTTTATTTCGCCTTGGTCTGACCAAACGGGAGGCACGGGGTCAGGAAATACATCTGACCGTCTTTCTCTTAGCAATTCACTAAATACGTCTTACGACGAAAAGGAGAAAAATCATGTATGTACGCTATCTCAATATCGCAGTTTTGGGACTCTTGTTTCTAGGGCTATCGACTTCGATAGCGAGTGCTGACGCGGTCATCAAGAAGAACTACCTGAACTATAATGGCTACCGATACTACAAAGGTTCTGCCCAACAGCTTGAGCTCGGGGATTGGTGCGACAAAAAAACTCCGATAACCGCAGCCAACTATTGCGATCAGAAGGGCACGCTAAAAGGGTTGATTAATCAAGTGACCGTCTCAAGGTTCGAGGTGGAACAAAATGGATCCACCGCCGTCAACATCCTCGGAAATTTCTCGATTCCTCTTTTGGGCTGGGGGCTCAAAGGCGATGATTTTGTCAAGAAAGTCTTTGATGGTGAGTATGTTTTCCTGCACATGGCAATCGACAACGAGAATAAGTTCAAAAATGACCTCAACAAGAAACCTGGCAAGATTAATGATCTCAAGCAAAAGGACAGCTATCGTATTGTCGATTCTGTCATCATCGTGATGAAGGGATCAGAGGCGAGGAGCTTGGGAATTACACACAAAGGGAATTTTAAGGGCACTTGGAATGGCACGAAGCTGACCGTGGATTCTGATGTGCAGTCCGAAACGGCACGGCAATTTGAGCCGGAGAAGGGGACTGTCTACGCCTACGGTCTCAAGAAAATACAATGGGATGCCAAGCGAGAAAAGAAAAGAACGGAAATTGAAGACCTTAAAAATGACCCACATGGGCCCTAACTCGATCTTGCATAGCAGTAGAGAGTCGGTGCGTTCTCATGCGTTTTCGCCGTCATGCCAAGCAAGGCATGACGGCGAATCTGTTCCCGGGGCTGTTGAAAAAAGCCGCCAGCGGCGTTCTCGCCATTTTTCCCTGCTCACGTACTGGAAGTACGCTCTGCGCGAAAAAAGGACTGCGGCCTTGCTGGGGGAACTCTTCGAAAGGCTCAGGGCATGCTTTTTTGAACCGTCCCCGAGGCCACTGATCTGCAACGTGCTAATAGGTGGGTGAAGTCGTCAAAATTTTCGGGTATTCCCCGATTGAAGTTCGCTTCCCCTTCTTGAATTCAAGAGCTGAAAAAGTCTGGAGGTGTTGTTCCTGATAGCTATTCGTGCTCACGTATTCCGTATGAGGACCGTATACCAAACCTCATCGAAGCGGAAACCCGGCGAGTGCGTATGGAATGACATCACATTCAATGGCGCTGCCCGTTGGGACTCGATGAACCTCGAAATCATTGACGCTGACCTTGCCGTCATCAAGTTTCTGCCCTCACACGTACCGTCTTTTTTTATTCTCCTTTCAGTCATCTGTATTCGTGACAAGGAACGGCCTATGTTTGTTGATTCTGTTCGTTTCTTTCGTTATGTTGGCCACGGGATACGATTCCGATCGAGTGCTGAAGGCTAGTTCTTGATGCGCATACGCGCAAAACAAATATACCGATTCATGACATCTGATCAATATTGGGGGATCATATGAAGAATCGTTGGTTGTCCTTTTCTCTCACGTGTTTGTGTCTTCTGCTGCAGGCATGTATTAGTAGCTCAACTTTGCTGGCGGAATCCAGTAACGATACATTGCAGCGGAAATCAATCATGATCATGTCCCCGACGAATGCCTCGGCGCATACCACGGCACCCATCACCATCCAGGTGCGCGTTGCACATCATGCGGCAAAGGCCATGCAGGTATTGTTGGATGGCGTCGACATCACCTCGCGGTTTATGGCGCCTGGCCGCAATGGTGTTCGCCGGGCCGAGGTTGACCGGCCCTTGGTCAATTGGGGCAAAAATCAGATTTTAGTCAGATCCGGATCGCACGAGGTAAACAGTCATTTTTTCCTGGTTGATCATCCGGACAGCAGTCCTGCCGCGGCCAATCTGCCGCTGCTGATCCCCATCAAGACGCGCGTGGTTACCGGCTCAGGCGACAAGGCAGCGGACTACAACATCGCGCTCTACAAGGATCTAGACGATCCCACGGCTGCCACGCTGATACCGGCGTCCGTCCCTAGCGACGGTTCGAATGCCGGTTTCCAGGTAGTCTTTATGAGACGCTGGGATTTGTCGGTGATATCCAATGTTTCGGTCGTTAATCAGCGGCCTCCCAGTGATGGCCGGTGGCACGACTCCCCGCTTTATCAATCAATAGTTTACACGCCTGAAGATTGTCTTTCTGCCGGATGCATTCTACTCATCCAAAGCCTTGGAACCATTGGTTTTACCCCGTGCTCTAAGGCTTATAGTAAGGATTTTCCAAAGGATTGCGAATCCTTCAAGAATATGCTGAATGGGCTAGGTCTTTCCTCGAGACTTGCTTACGCCAACGGGGACTCGAAGCAGATCGCGTTCTCTTCCATATCAAACAAAGTACCCTTCCCACCCACGTCCGGGCCACCGAAACCACCACCCGGTACTTTTTTTGAAAGCCTGACCTGCAGTGGCAGTAATTATGGCAGCGGCCCGGCATGTGACAGTCTCGGCTCTCCCAATACGTCGTTCACCGCCCCCAAGGGGGCGGAGCCATCACAACTCGGGGATATCGCCGGTGTTCTCATTCGCGATAATCATCATAATTTCACATTTGCGAGAAACGACCGCCTGGTCAGTTTTTCGACCGCCACGATCCCCGATGGTCCCGATGGAGTGATGAATACCATTACCGTGGACGGTGTACCCCATGCGTCGGGCTCACTGAACGGCAGCCAAGGCGGGTTCCATCTGCTGATCTTAAACAGCAAGGATTTGACGGTTGTCCGGCACCAGACCTTTCCCAGCAAGCTTGACGCGAGTGAAGTCAATAGGCTGTATGACGCCATCACCGGCTACAAATCCTATGGGTATCTCTTTTTCATCGCCGGGTTTGGATATACAAATTATAACTGCCAATCCAGTACCAGCACCGGGCTCTGTGGGGCACGCGTCAATTGGTACACCGCCTCACAATTGATGGGGGATTTGGGGGGAACGCAACAGGTCTTCTACCTCGCCAACAATCCCAATGCCGACCCATACCTGTATGACGACTATACCTTGGTTGGATCGTTTGTCGACGGTGTCGGAGGAGAAAGCACGGATACGGGTCTAGATCAGGTGGGCGCCGAGATGAGCTCCATCATCGCGCGTGAGACGGAAGCATTTCCGCCGCCTACCGGTGCGGGCCATGGCGCGGACATGGAAGGCTTCCTGCGGGTGAACCACCAGGGGTATTACAGTCCGGCCTCGTTCGGACACCGTCTCAACCTGAGCAAGACGACGATCGCGGATATCTTGTCGGCGTCGTTGCTGAACCCCACGCCCTGGCCGTTCCCCGGACCTGATCCGGCCGGATCGAAGGCCGCCTACGATTGGATCAGCCAGCAGCTGTGTTGCGCCGATATTCGTTCAGCCTATGTTAATCTGAATATTTCACCTGCCATTTGGCTGGCGGAACTGCGACATCTGACGTACGACTCCTCGAGAATCCCCAATTCTAGTCCCGCAGATTTCGATGCCATGGTGCAGCAGCTCACCACCGAGTTCCAATACGTCACGCTGGCGCGCCTCTTCCAAAGCAATGTCATCGGCCTGTACCAGGATCAGCAGGCCAACGTGTCGCTGCTGTTGCAGGACGATGGCGACAAGATTTTGCATAACCTGCAAGTCGGCCTTACCACCCAGGCGCATGCCGCCTCATGGACAGGCATATTGGGTGATGTTTTCGGTGTTGGGTCCAGCTTGCTCAATGCCATTCCCGGCGGCGGGATTGTGGCGGCGGGCACCGAGGTGGCGCTGACCGTTGGCACCGCAATTGCCAATCAAGCCGCGTCTCATACCAATTCGGCCGCCGGCACGCCCCTGCAGGCGCAGGAGAACCAGGAAATAGCGGCTGGGGATTTAGCGAATCAATTGGCGAATCAGTTCTCGGCCACACTCGTCTCTCTCGGAAGTGAATTCGATCGCGTCATGACCGACTGGGGACGGCTCAAGACCCTGGCCGCGCCGCTGCTTGCCGATCAGGTTCCCTGGGACAACAATGCCACAGGCCTGCTTTTGCAGAGCTACGATCGGGCGGTCCAGCGCGAAATGTACGCGCAGCTCCTCCCAACCAACTTCGTGGTTCAACACCTTCCGTACACGGGCAATAATCTGCACGTGGTCAATACGTATTTCGACCGGGGTGGCTCTGAATGCGAATGGGAACATTTCATTAACAATAAAGCGGTGCTCTACTACCCGAACGGTCACATAAACAATGACCCCAACGAAAATTCTCATTCCGGCAAATACCCATGGAACTATCAATGGGGCATCTGGGCATTGACACTTACCAAATATCAAAACGATTCATGCCCCGGCCACAGTCAGAATTACCCGAAGACGCATGATTATCCGGACACGTTTGGCCTGTTCAAGCCGCTGGATCCCGGCAATTCGGATGCCTTGGGTGCCTATCGCTACTGGTTCTATACGCGAGGCAGCTTTCCAACTATTGAAAATAACAACAACACGCCGTGCTACGATGGAAGTTGCTGATCTGCAATTGTCATGATGACATGAAGCCTTCGCAGCCTGACTCACACGTCCATGTGCTCACTGGGACGAAATAATAATCGCTACTCATCGTCTTTCACACTCGTGTGACTCAAGTTTTCAGTTCGACGGTGCCTAAAAAAAAGAAAACGGATGGAATCTTGTCTACCAAAATGATACGTCTGGATGAATGGGCGAGTTTCGTCCCTGATTGACCCACATCTTGAGTGAGAATGGTGGGTACAGTCAGTCATCCTTGCGGGAAATGACGATGGTCTTAAATGGAGTACTGGAAGTCGCCACGGCCCCTGGGAGGTTCAGTGAGAATCCCCCTGGATTTGAGCAAATCAATGATTTGGTGGGTGCAGTCGTCGAAATTTTCCGGCCCTGCAAAAATTAGATCGGTATCCGGTTGAGGCCCTTGTAAATCTTTGGCCATGTGGATGGTGATGACCGGGATCGGGTTCACCAACGTTTGCACGGTTTGCACGATGTGTTTGGTCGGTTCATGGAGGGCATTGGTTGTAGAAATCACGAGGGAGCCTGTATCGGTCAGTAACCGCACGACTTCCCCGAACCGTCGAATGATTTCATCCGGTTTCGTGTCGAGCAGATCCGCATCGAGCCCCCGTTGCAGATTTTCCGGTGCGAGAAGGTAGGCATGCCGGCCTTCTGCAACGAGCACGGTTTCCAGTTTTCGAGCCAGAAATCCTTTCGCGGTGACATCCGGACCGGTCAGTAAGACCACGGCCGCTCGATGTCCATAGTGCTGGGCCCGGTCTTCGGCTCCCACATCTCCCTTGACCCAGGCGGAATCCCGTTCTCGTGCCTCCGTTCGAAAATCTTCCTGGTCGTCCTGGACCAGTTCCGTGATGATTCCACCTCCCGCCACATCGTATTCATCTACCAATACGAAACGTCCGGTCGTCTCGAACTGTGCATAAAGATCGAACGCAATGGGAGATTTGGTCCGAAGCGTAATGTCGGCCACTTCATTTCGTTTCACGGTGGTTTGCGTCTGTCGGTCGTCCAAATTAGTGGCGTCCACAATGCGATGAATAGTGGCCACTTCGCAGGGGACTTCCCTGGTGGCCAGTCGTAAGACATATGGACGGCGGGTTTCTAGGGGACGCCCTCCTAACCAGAACAGGTTGGCACGAATGCGGGTGGAGACCAGCGACCTGGCATCTTCGTGTGTCGCAATTTCCCCTCGTTCCACAAAAATTTGTTCGTCCAGGGTTATGCCGACGGATTGGCCGGCTTCGGCTTGAGTTGGCGGCGGATCGATATTAAAAGCTTCAATCGTTTCGATATTGGCGGATTTGTTGGACGGGGAAAAGACCAGCCGGTCACCAATCTTGAGTTTCCCTGCCGTGATGCGGCCGACTAAAATCCGGCGGGCGTCGAACTTATACACGTCCTGGATGGGAAGACGAAGCGTTTGTTCGGCGCGTTTGGATTCCAGATGGAAATGCGCCAGGGAATCCAAAACGGATGGTCCGGTGTACCATGGGGTTTCCGGGCTTGAGTTGATGATGTTGATGCCCTGTTTGGCACTCGCGGGGATGACGTATTGGGGAATGACGTTCAATTGGGTGAGAAATTCCCGGTATTCTTTTTCGATGGCTTGGAAGGTGTCTTCCCGGTAATTGACCAGGTCCATTTTATTGACCACTACGGTGACCTGTTTAACTCCTAACATGGAGAGCAAGAGCCCATGGCGCTTTGATTGGTCGCGCACGCCTTCCAGGGCATCAATGACCAGGAGCGCCGCTTCGGCACGAGCCGCGCCAGACACCATGTTTTTCAGGAATTCCTTATGTCCTGGCGCGTCAATAATGATGTATTGGCGCCCTCCCCATGAGAAGAAGGTTCGGGCGGTATCGATGGTGATACCCTGTTGTTGCTCTTCTAAAAAGGCATCAAACAGAAAGGCATATTCGAATTCTTTGCCTTGTTGTTTGCAAATGGCCTGGATCTTTTCGATCTTGCCGGTTGGTAACGTCCCGGTGTCGGCATACAGACGACCCAATAGCGTGGATTTGCCGTGGTCGACGTGACCCACGATGACGATATTCATTCTCTCCCGGATGGAATTGTCCTGAGGAGTGTCGTTAGGTAGGCCTATGGCTGGTGTGACCGTCATAATTACATGTATCCATCTTTGCGTAATTGTTCCATCCCTCGTCCTTCGTCCTGTGCGCGTCCTGCCCGCTCTGCCACCTTGGTGTTGCGTAATTCAATGATGACCTCATCCACATTTTTCGAGGTGGAATCAATGGGAGTGGTGCAGGGGCCGCATCCCAGGCTGCGATAGCGCTTGCCGGTGCCTTGATCCAGATAGAGGTTATCCAAAAAGGGAATGTTTTCTAATTTGATGTATTCCCAGATATTGATCTCTGTCCAATCCAAGAGGGGATGGATCCGGATATGCGTGCCCGGCGGAAAGGACAGTTTATATTGATCCCAGAGTTCGGGGGGCTGATCGCGAAAATCCCATTCATTGTTTTTGTCCCGCGGGGAGAAGTACCGCTCCTTTGCCCTGGTGCTGTCTTCATCCGATCGCACACCCAAAATCACCCCTGTGTAGCCCTTTTCCTCCAGCAATTGTTTTAACCCTTGGGTTTTTAAGGCGGTGCAACATTCCACTCGTCCCTTGGTGTGGTTCATCCCTTCGGCCAGGGCTTTTTTGTTTTGGCCCACAATCAGATTTAATCGCCACTCGCGTGCGAGGCGATCCCGGTATTCAATCATTTCAGGAATTTTGAAGCTGGTGTCAACATGGAGTAAGGGGAAGGGCACATGGCCGAAAAACGCTTTTCTGGCCAGCCACAATAACACCGTTGAATCCTTGCCCATGGACCAGAGCATGGCCAGGTTATCAAAGTTTTTGTACGCCTCTCGCAGGATATAGACGCTTTGGTCTTCTAATTGACGGATATGGTTCATGCGGGCACCACCGCGGGTGAAGGGGGGACGACAAATTTTGACTGTGGGGGGCGTCCTTGGACCAGGGCGGTAAAGAACGCTCCGGCTTTTCCGGAGTCCAGTGTCTCCTGGGCGAGCGGTGTGGCTTGCGCGAGAGAGGAGGCCAACCCTCCGGCATACATCAGTAAAGCGGCATTCATAATTACCCAGTTCCGTCTGTCGCCTTTCTGGCGATCGACGAGTACTTGTGTTATCAATCGGGCTTCATGTTCAGGGGTGCCCGATCCCGGGCCGTTAATTGTTGAACTCATGGCTTGAAATGGTCCGGATCGGAACCCGGCATCATCGGGACGAAAGACCAACGATGAAATATGTCCACTTCGTAATTCACGAGCCATGGAGGGAGCGGAAAGGGACAGTTCGGGAAATCCTTCGACTCCTTGAATGATCAGCGCCCGTTTCGCTCCCAGCATGTCCAGGGCTTCCACCATTTTATCCAGATATGGCGGATGGGAAATGCCGATGACTTGTGAGCCCACCCTGGCAGGGTTCAATAGTCTGGATACCTGATGGGACAAATTTTGTAAACCGAATGCCTGACGCAGGTCCAGCAATTTGGTTAATGGTGCATGGTATCCGGCTAAGTCCATATACACCCAGGGCGATTGAGCGCCTTGCTCAATGGCTTCTGCCGCAGTACGGGCGATGGGAAGCTGTAAGTGATGAAGGACTTGAGGGAGATCGTACGGGGTGTCCGGGTTTTCAACACCGTGCATGAACAGTCCTGCGCCGGCCGAAGCTGCGACAAGACTTGCCGCGACGACCACATGGATGGTGTTATGTTTTTCTCCATAGAGCGGCACGTCCACAATGTTTTCGGCATGCGGGAGTGGTATCGGTGGCGCCCACTTGCGAACCGTGGTGGTGAACGCGGCGAGTTCGCTGATGGATTCGGTTTTGATACGCATGGCCATCAAAAAGGCTCCCACCTGAACGTCGGTTGCCTGCCCTTCAATGATGGCGTTAAGCGCAAATTTGGCCTCATCCCAGGTTAAATCCTTGGCACCCTTCAGCCCTTTTCCAATTTTTGCAATCAGTTGATCCATGCGATGATTCCGGGTTAAAAAGTCAAAACCTGGTCAGCGGGAAGAACGGCTTCTTTCCAGAAGGCCTCGGCGGTTTGCACTTCATCTAATTCTGGAATGAGTTCTTCGACATTCACTCCAAAATATTTCAGAGAATCTCTGCACACCGAAAATTTGACGTTTCCCTTTTCCTTAGAGGTCTGCATCATTTTCGGGAGGTCCGATTTATCCTCTTTTTTCAAGAGATCACGAACAAAGCCTTCCCGTCCTTTAAAATCCGGGGACATGGTCAGCTCTTTGATTTTGTCCTTGGTCATTCGGCCTGCGGCTTCGTCACGGAAATACCCACTCACTTCCATGCCGCTGGCGGCTGCCAGGGCTATCCACTCACAGGCTTGAAACAAGTTGTTCCATCCCCCTTTGGTAATAATGACGGCAATTTTTTTCACTGATGGTCTCCGATAGTTACTTGATTGAGGAAAATGAATGTAAGGTCATGAACGACGGAATGGTCACATGGCCGGATTATCGATGAAGTCCACATTCGGTTTTCTCCGAACTTTTCCATCGTCCGGAGCGTGGGTCTTCTCCCGGCATGACGGGCGCGGTGCAATGGGTACATCCAATACTGGGATAATGCCGATCATGCAAGGCATTGTACGGAACGTCATTCATGCGAATGTATTCCCAGACCTGTTTCCATGACCAGGTGGCTAAGGGGTTAAATTTTACAAGGCCAAATTTGGTATCCCACTCAATGATGCCGGCGTTGGCGCGAGTGGGTGATTGATCACGCCGGATTCCCGTCATCCACGCGGCATACTTTGCCAGGATGCGAGTGAGGGGCTCAACCTTTCGCAGGGAACAGCATTGGTCGGGCTCCCGTTGCCATAAGGCTTCCCCAAACTGTGTCGCTTGTTCGGAAGGACTGAGTGTTGATTTTACCTGGATAATCTGATCATCCTGTAATTGATAATGTTGAATGATCCGATCCCGAACAGCATGGGTTTCAGGAAATAAAAAATCGGTATCTAAATAAAAGAGTGTGCTGCCTGGATTTGAGCGGAACATCATATCGGCCAGGACGACATCCTCGGCCCCAAAACTACAGGCCAGAATAACCGTTCCCCCATATTCCGCGATCGCGGTCTCGACAATCTGTCGAGGCGCCTGACCTTCCATGGATCGATTGACCGCGACGAGTTCTTCAGGAGTTGGATGGGTATTGAGGAAAAGAGCCATGGCGTTCTACAGTTCCACTTTCTCCACTACCACCCGGAAGTGCTGCTCGTCGGCGTCCATGGGTTCCTGTTCGAGCACGTTGTGCCCATCGTTTCGAAGACTGACCGGGACGTTGCGAATAGGATCGCCGCCGTCCAACCATACTTCCAACTGGTCACCGTGGTCCATCATTTCTAATTTGAGCTTGGTTTTCACGTAGTTCATGGGACATGCCACGCCCCGGAGGTCGTAAACGGGCACACCTGATGGGGAGGATGCCTTTTCAGGTGGCGTGGTTGCCTCCTTGGTTGATTCAGTGGGCTTTTGTCCCAGTTCAGCGGGAGCCAGCTTGAGGTCCTGGCCGATCTGGTCTGAGACGGTCCGGCAGAGGTCCACAAAACCTTTGGTAAACGCGATTTTTCCCTGTGTCAGGTCAGCCGAGGCGTCCTTATTCCCCAGATCGCCCACTATAGAGGCCAGATTATGGTATTCCGCAGGCATGAGCCCTTTGGCCACGATCAACTTGTTAAATTCGGCTAAGGTGTCGGCATCGGTATTCGGATCGATTCCTTCTGTGACAAGGATGGCTTTCGCTCCTGCCACCACGGCTCGATAAGCCTTGTTAATGGCAAACGCATACTGGTGTTTTTCAGCCAAAATGCGAGCTTGGTACAGTTCCTGTTCCGCTTCAAGAATCCGATTGTCGATCATTTCCAATGCCCCACCCGCACATTCGCCGGGTCCGAGGTCCTCAACCGAAAATTCCTCGTCGCCTTCCCAGTCAACATAGAATTGTGGATCCTCTTGATAGGTGGGAAGGATGGTGTAGGGGATCAGTTCATCTTTCAGTTTGATTTTTCCGGTGCGGTCAATAAAACCTAATAATGACTCCCCATTATTTTTGTCCCGGCGATAGAGATCGAGCAGATGCTGGACGGCAGCGGGAACGTTTTTCGCAGGAACCTTCACAATGAGTTGGCCAATTTTGGCTGTGCCGTTGACCCGTCCCCCAAGGTGCAGTTCGTACACTGGCGCGACATGGTCTCCAATACGTTTGCCGACTCCATGTAAGCCGATCGTGGCGATATGATGTTGCGCGCAGGAATTGTGGCAGCCACTGATTTTCACGTTCACCCCTTCCAAGTCCTCAGCGATTTTCCCGGCAGGGAATACTTCTGCCAGTGCTCGTGCCAGTCCTTTAGAAGAGGTGATTCCCAGTCCGCAGGTGTCGGTCCCCGGGCAGGAAACGATATCGGCGACTCCCTCAGCTCCAGGGTCGCCCAATCCATGAGCGACTAATTCGTCATAGAAGTGCCGGAGGCGAATATCGGGAACCCAACGTACCATGATGTTCTGATTGATGGTGGTACGAAGGTTTCCGTTGGCATACCGTTCGGTGAGCTCAGCCAGCGCAAACATTTGCTCAGATGTGATATCACCCGAGGGGAGTCTCACCGCCGCTGTTCTAAATCCTGACTGGCGTTGAGTGATCACATTTGTCGCGCACCAATGATCGTACGCTTCTTGAGATGAGGGGGCTCCATGGATGGATGAGCCCTCAAGTTGGCTGTGTCCATTGCCTTGGAGGGATGTGCCGTTTCCGGGTTTCGTCGGCATTATTAAGGGAGGATCATCAGGATACGGGGCCGTTTCCAATCCAAATTTGGTGGCGCCGGATTGCAACATGGCATCGTAGGTCTCTTTCCATCGTTTGGAAAATTCCTCGAACCCTAGTTTGTCAACGACAAATTTCATGCGGGCTTTGCTTCGATTTTTCCGATTGCCTAAATTATCAAACACCTTGAGCATGGCTTCGGTGGCGGGAATCAACTCTTCCATGGGAACAAATTCATGTAGCACTTTGGCGAGGCGCGGAGTGGACCCCAACCCGCCTCCGACGACCATTTTGAACCCCGGAACCCCTTCAGAATTGCGAGCAGCCAGAAGCCCGACATCGTGGATGGGGGTTAAGGCGCAGTCTTGCTTGCAGCCGGAAAACGCAATTTTGAACTTGCGAGGGAGGCTTTGGTTGAGCGGGTTTCGTAATAGATGATAGGCCACGGTTTTTGCATAGGGTGTCACGTCAAACACTTCGCCAGGACACACCCCTGCCAAGGCACAGGCTGTGACATTTCGCACGGTATTGGCACAGGCTTCCCGAGTCGTGAGTCCAACTTCCGCCAGTTTTCGCATAATGGTGCCAACGTGGCGGAGGGGAACAAAGTGCAGTTGAATATCCTGCCGCGTGGTGACATGTCCCACGCCGGTCGCGAAGGTATCCGCAATGTCAGCCACTTGGCGTAGTTGATTTGCGTTAAGGCCGCCAAAGGGAATCTTAATCCGGACCATTTGGACATCCGGCTGTCGCTGACCATAAATGCCGTATTGGAGTCGAAACGGTTTAAATACGTCGGACGGAGTGTCACCTGATTGGAGGCGATTCACCTCATCCTCGAATGTTTCTATTTCCTCAAGAATCTCCTGAGGTATCGGAGCCGTGTGAATAGGAGGGTGGCTGGTGACTGGTGAGGTGCTCATGATAATTCTCCAAATCCTGTATTCGGATCAATATTTTCTATAGGTTGCTGAGAATGCTCTGATTTGTTCGACCTTGGTTCTGATGAATCTTTGCCAAAACTAAATATGATACATCACACAGCGCTGGGTTTCGAGCGTTTGATACTGTTCAACCAATTTTTGTAACGAAATGCCCCGAAGGACTGCCTGCTCCGCCTCCTGAACCTGTTGCCAAATATTTGAAAGTAAGACGTTGTGAGCTTGTCGGCTTTCTGAATGACCATTGGCATGTCCTTGTTGAAGCAATGGTTCTGTCGCCCATCCATTCATTGAATTCACTAAATCCGCCAGGGAAATTTGATTGGGGTGTTGAGCCAGGGTATACCCTCCTTGTGCTCCTCGCAGACTTCTAATAATCCCGGCTTGTTTCAAGTGCTGAAGAATTTGCTCAATAAAACGAGAGGGTATCCCCTGTCGTTGAGCGATGATTTTTGCCTGAAGCGGAATGGATCTGTCCTGCCTTGCTAGCTCGATTGTGGCCAAAATCCCATAGGTGACTTTGATGGGGAACTTGTTCATTTTCAATTCATACTAAAACGATAGGAATAATATGCAATATAAAAGGCGCAGAAAACATTTGTCAAGAACTGTGAGCCGTACTTTTTCTCTCAAAAAATGCAAGGGATTAAAAATGGGTATGGACGATTGCCTCCTGGACGGATCTGTCATCAGGAGTCCATGGAATCAATCAAACGAAAAGCTGAACAACAATCGCATGGTCTCTAAATATTGGTGAAAAATGGGCCGATACCTGACTGGGAACGTATTATGAAAAGCAACGGTTGCAACCTTTCGGAGCTGTGAGGACCATTGAGATGAAAAATATTGCTGATCTGCTTGAAGAAGTTCAGTCCATCGTCCAGGCGATGCGGGGAGAGAAGATGATGCTAGAGGAACGACTGAAAACCTTGGAGGATGATGTCTCGACGATGGAGAAAACGAAAGAGGCTATGACTCGTGAACTAAGCGAAACAAAGGAAAAACTGGGACGGGAACTACAAGCTACCAAGAAAAAATTGGACCAGGTGCATCCGGAAATACAAAGTTTGCAAGATGAACTTCAGAATGTCGAAGTACAGAATAATCTTCTGGTTATGGATCTCAAACAAAAAGACGAGGAAATAAAAACCTTAGAATTGCGCCTTCAAGGATACACTTCGTTGACTTCTCCCTCTTTTCGAATTGAAGAGCCCATCGGTTAAGCCCGGGGGAATGCCTTCCAATTTAAATTCCCTGGCGACGGGATGAGGCCTTTAATTCCGATCAAGAGTTTGTCCCTTCCTGGATCGAATTCGTAACTCCAGCCAGTTTTCTTCTTCCTGTTATTATGGTGTCTTTAGAGGACCGGCAAGTGTGGGGAAGCTCCTCTATCTACTTAGTCACGTTCCAATAAGGTGTGTGAGACAAAAAAATAGAGGAATGGAACCTGTCAACCATTGTACAATGGGCTCTCATCACCAGGGAGATGACGAGAATCTCCTGGATTGAGGAAGGGTAGTTTCGTCCAGCGAAAGAATTGACACGCCACGTTTTACTTACTTGTCATTAGAGGAGGATTCTATGGCATCCAAAGCGAAAAAAGCCCAGCCTAAGAAAAAGGGCCCGTTACCATCAAAACCGACAAAACCAAAGGTTGCTGCAAAAAAGAAGGCCACTCCCAAGCCTTCCTCATCAACCGGCCAGGGGGTGGCTTCAACATCTCGAAAAACTTCAACAACGGTCAAAAAGGCATCCGCCCCTAAAACGAAAAAGCCCGCTCAGGTGAGTCCTCGTATCGTTTCTTCGCGTGAGTTACAGGTTGGTGATCCTGCTCCAGCCTTCTCCCTTCCCGATGACACGGGAAACATTGTGAACTCATCTGAACTTCGAGGGAAAAAAGTGGTCGTGTATTTCTATCCGAAAGATGACACGCCCGGATGTACGACAGAAGCCTGTTCCTTTCGGGATGGTATTCAGGAATTGAGAAAGAGCGGGGCAGTCGTGTTCGGAGTGAGTGCCGATTCAGTCTCGTCCCACCGGAAGTTTTCCGATAAATTTCAACTTAATTTTCCCTTATTGAGTGATGAGTCCAAGGCCATGATCCAGGCCTATGGAGTGTGGAAGGAGAAATCAATGTATGGCCGAAAATATATGGGGATTGAACGAACAACGGTGGTGATTGATGAAGACGGGACCATTAGGAACATATTTCCTAAGGTCAAAGTGAACGGGCATTTTTCGGAAGTGCTTGAATCCCTTAGATAGTGTTGCCCGGAGAACCATGACAGGTAAGGGAAAACCTTCTACCCATTCTGCTCGTGAGCGTCGCCAATTTGAGAAAACGCCTCTTCCCCGAAGATGGCATTCGCATTAAGGTAATATTTGAATTCAAGCAGATTATGCGAAGGATCCTCTAGAAAAAACGTTAAATGTTCGAGAGGAGTGCCAGAAAAACGTCGACTGGGCTCACGAAAAAATATGAGGCTATTCGTGTGGGCCCGATTCCGGAGTTCATTCCACTCCTCTTCTGTCTGGCAGATTAACCCGAAATGGCGGGGGTAGATGCTCGTTTGTTGGGGGCCAAGGTCCTTGGTCACATGGGCGACAATTTGGTGTCCGTGAAAATTCAATGTGATGGCGACGGAAGACTGGCGGCCCACGCCGCATCCTAAGCCTTCCGCGTAAAACTCTTTCGTGGATTCAATATCCTTGACCGGAATAGAGAGATGAAAGGTAGAAGAAGACATAGTATAGATTCCTTTACGAATTATCGCATGTTTTGAATGATCAATGAAAATCTGTTTGCAATTTTTCGATAAACGGCTAGGGTTGAGCGTTTCAAAAACAAAGGAGCTTTAAGCAACCCTTCAGGGAAAACGGCTTTTTACAACAGGTTTGCCGCAGCCGTTCCAATACCCGGCGCTCATCCATGGGGTGGTATGTCGAATCGCAAACCTGCCAGTGCGGTCGAGGATGAGGCATCCGGCCTCCCCCTGTATTCGGCTGACGAGCGCCTTGAGTGCGTAGTTGGCAGCTTTTAAGGGCGTCCAGCCGAGCCCGAGCAGGATGGCCATATGTTTGGCCATACCGGCACGTATGATGGATTCTCCTAAGCCGGTCATGGAAATGGCCCCGGCGGTATCATCGGCATACACTCCCGCACCGATTAAGGGGGTATCCCCAACCCGGCCAGGTAACATGACCGCCACTCCCCCTGTTGATGCCCCTGCGGCAAGATGGCCGGCACGGTCCATGGCGACCGCACCTACGGTGTCATACAATCCTAACTGGCGGTAAAGAGCTTGGGATTTAGGATTCAGGGTGTTTCGTGAATTTCGTTTGTTCATCAGTGGAGTCGAACTCTTCCGATGGACCAATCGGGCAAGACCGAAATGCCGAGCCAATCGATTCGCATGCCGGCCTACGATTAATACATGATCGGTATCGGCCATAATTCGTCGCGCGGCGCAAATTGGATGGAGATATCCTTCCAACCCGGCCACAGCACCAGCCGATAAGGATTGCCCTTCCATTATCGATGCGTCCATCCGTTGAAATCCGTCGAGTTGTCGAAGCGATCCTCGCCCGGCATTAAACAATCCGGACTTTTCGAGATAGCAGATCATACTTTCTGCAGCATCCAGGGGTGAATGCCCTGTTTTGAGGGATTCGTATCCTCCTATGAGTGCCTCTGTGAGGCACATGGACTGACTGGGGGTCGGTTGCCGGGAACCTGCACCCCCATGGATCAGGACCCTCGGTGTGGGAATAGGTGTTGACTTAGGCAAAGTGCGAAGGGATTAAGAAAAACGGGCGAGGTGAATCGTATTTTTTTTCATAATCAAACGGATTGTTCAGTTTGTATTTTGTCATAGGAGGTGTACCTGTTGCCACCTTGGGTTTTAGAATAATAGACGGCATCATCTGCGGCATGGAGCAAGTCGGTGACCGTGGGATAGGGGTGATCCGGCGTGTGCGTCGCGATGCCAAGAGAAATGGTGACGATGAGTTTGTCTCCGGCTATGTCATGGGTGGTGCCCCGAAATGCGGAGAGGATTCTCTCGCACACCATGACGGCGGTGGCTGAGGAGGCTTTTGGCAGGATGAGCACGAACTCTTCTCCTCCGTAGCGTCCGACCGAATCGGTCGTGCGAAGCTTCGACTGTAAGAGATGGGCGGTAGATTGAAGAACCCCATCCCCTGCCTGATGACCATAGGTATCATTGACGGATTTAAATTTATCAAGGTCCCCAAAAACCAGGGTCAGACATTCTTGGTTGACGAGAGCATGCTCAAAAGAGGCTTTTAAGTATTTATCCAAGTAGGCTCTTGCCAATGCCCCGGTGAGGGGATCATGACGGTGGATTTCTTCCAAATTGTGGAACTTGGCTTCCATGGCGGCATTATTCTGTTGGAGCTCCTGAACTTCCTTAAGAGTCTGAAGGCTTCTGAGAAGAAGTGCCTCCCGGGCTTTTTCCAGAATGGCTTGAGGTTCGGTCCATGGTTGTAAGTCAGTCCGGAATATTTTCTCTGTTTCCGGAAGAAGCCCTTGTGTTGTTTCCAATACTTCCATGAGCTCTGCTGGATTGAGATTCAGCGAAGTCTGGGCATTCTCTCTGACCTCTTGTATATAGGCGCTTTGAGAGTCGCGTAAAAAAATTTCCGCAATTTTCCCTGACAGAGACACACAATGGACAAATTTTGCAAGTTCATCTCCCTGGGGAATGCGAGAGGGGTCATCGCTACCGGCCACGGCCAATCGGAGGCGATCGGGAAAATTCCACTGCGTCAGGAGCCAACTCCCCACGGCGGCATGATTGACTCCCAGGCATTGGTATTCATGGGAGATGATTCTGGCATGGGATGTCTGATCCAGGTTAGGGGGATTATAGAGGTCAGGGAACACCTGATCGAGGGCGAGCATTCCCAGATCTTGCATGAGACTCGAAAGATATAACTCTTCAATTTCAACTAACCCACAGGCCGCTCCAAGAGCCCGGCTGGCTGTTCCTGCCAAAAGCGCACGTTTCCAATACAGTCCATAATCCAAGCCAGTTCCGCGACTGGTTTGCAGCGATTTCATTAATGAAAAGGACAAGGCAAGTGAAATAGTCGCGTTGAGACCCAGGACCAGGACTGCTTGATGAAGGCTTTCAACTTTTTTGCAGTATGGGTATAAGGGAGAATTGGCGATTCGTAGAATTTTACTGGCCAGCGCCGGGTCACAATTGAGAATTCTGATAATGCTGTGGAGGTCGGTTTCCGGTTCGTTGGCTAAGTTGATAATTTGTACGGCGACGTGTGTTGGGCTGGGAAGACTAGGGCAGGATTGTAGTTTCTTTTTCAGTTCGGGTGTCATAAAAGACTCAGGGTCAGAAGACCTTCGCGAGTGCCTCGAAAGACTCGGCATCTTGGGCTGTTCTAATCCTCATATGCCCGGACCCACGAACACGAGGATATATCCGTGATGTTTTCTGATTATGGACATTTCGGCATATTGTTTTGCCATCTGAATAGGCATGACATGATAAGGCCTTTCTCTCATTTTGATTCATAGGCGATCGTCCTGATTTCCTGAATCGAAGCGAGAAAACGGGTTTAAGAAAGCCCAAGTGAAAAGCATGATCCCTCGATTATGAAGTTGATGTTCCGTAACATTGATGTTGACTGGATTATTTTTGTTGATCTTGCAAAATCTGTGGATGATGAGACGGCCCTCCCGGATAATCTGGTGAGTTAGCGAATAGAGTCCTCCGGGTGGGGGACGGGAGCTAAGGGAACTGTTTGGAGGAAGAGTGTTTAGTGGAAAAGGTGGCTTTGTGCTTGGTTCAGGCTAGGATCTTGAAAACGGTCAAGGTCCAATCGGACAAAGCCTAGGCCCGCGACACAAAGTTCAAAATTTGTTGAAAGCGTTTGAAAGAGCGCTGGTGGATTTTTGCCCTGTGGATCTTGATGGGTAGCGACAATGCTGTAGGAGCGTTTGCCGGCTTTGACGTAATCCACCAAAAAGTCTTTGTGGTGAATAAGTCCGGAGCATTTTATTCGTTTGCAATATTCGGGGAAGAGTCCGGCGAGGAACAGGGTCAGGTCCCCGATGTGACGATGAATATCCCGCTCTTTTTCGGCAGAAGACTGTTGGCTATGGGATTCGGCCGCATACAGGAGTTCTACTACTGTTTCAACGGGTTCTCCCTCATGGTCTTTGATACGGGCGAGTTGATCGATATGGATAAATTCGAGGAGCAGGTTTGAAACGTATTCCGTTACTTGAAAATCCGGCCATCCCAATGCTTCGGAAAAGTTTCGTTCTGTCAACCGGCCAAATAACTGTCTTAGAGGATGTTGTTCAGGGATTGGTGTCATAGATGCCCTTCCCTCTCTTTCCACCGAATGTCCCTTCGTCAGGGTGTGTCGGTTTCTATGTATGTCTATCGGCCTGATGTAAAAGGTTCTTAACCTTTTTTACTCCTTTGCCTACCCTGCTGTCCAGGATGAGGGTCATTGGACCATCATTGTCCAATGCCACGACCATCGTCGCCCCAAATTTCCCTGCTTGTACCGATAAGCCAAGAGCCAGGAATTGTTCGAGTGTTTCCTGGTATCGCATGTGTGCTTCTTCCGGAGGTGCTGCCAATTCAAAGCTTGGACGTCGTCCCTTTTCGGTATTGGCCAGTAAGGTGAATTGAGAGACTAGAAGGAGTTCACCATTGATGTCTTGAAGCGCATCAGTCATTTTCCCTTGTGTGTCAGGAAAAATCCGTAGTCGAGGAATTTTCTCGACCATGAAGGTCACGTCTTGACCGGTATCGCCTTGGGCTACCCCTAATAGAATGACGAGCCCACGGTTGATGTGGGCGATGACTTGGTTTTCAACCGTGACTGAAGCCTGTCTGACGCGTTGAATGACGGCAATCATGAAACCCTTTCGTGTGATATCGCCTATCTCAAGCCCAGCGGTCATAAGGACGGTAGGCGTGTCAGTTTGAATGCTTATGTTGTGGTAGATGGTTTTCGTATTTTTCGTCGCAACATGAGCTTCAGGTGCGTAAGTTCCTCCGACTTGAATGCCTGGTGAACGGAAAAATATCCAATCGTGCTTGCCGCAAGTGCCAGGCTCAACCAGGCAATTTTTTCTAGGCTCTGTCCTGTTGTCTGCCATAGCGGAAATCCTGCAATCCAGGCGGAAACGGCGATGAGAGGGACAAGGGCTATTCCTGTGCGTACCAGAGATAGTCCGAGTGTCTTCCATAGTAATCCCTGAAGCCGATTCCCTAGAATAGTGAGTAAAATTAGTGTGTTTCCCATTGCAGCTAATGCGGTCGCCAGGGCTAATCCGGCGTGTTGGAGCCATTGCATAAGCCATAATGACAGCACAATATTAAGGATAACCGAAACCACAGCCACAATGGCCGGGGTCTTCGTATCTTGAAGGGAATAAAACGCGGTTGCCAGAATTCGATAGCTGGCGAACGCCCACAATCCAATTGAAAACCCAAAAAGTGCCGAAGCGGTTCCAACTGTATCTATAGCCGAAAAGGCACCATGCTCAAAAAATACATGAATAATCGGTATACGCAACATCATCAGCCCAACCATTGATGGAAGGATGATAAATAGCACCATGCGTAAACCAAAATTCACCGTTTCCCGCAGTTCATGCATGGCCCCACGGGCTGCTTGGCCGGATAGGGTGGGCAAGATGGCTGTGGCCATTGCCACACCAAATATCCCTAATGGGAATTGAATGAGGCGCATCCCATAAAACAGGTACGTGGGGCCTCCTTGAAAATACGAAGCTAAAATCGTGCTGACGGTGAGATTGATTTGGGTCACAGCTAATCCCAGCAAGGAAGGAATGAGCAGTAACCCCATTCGTTTCACTCCGGGATGCCGCGGATGAAAATTCCAGTACAATGGGAAACCCTGTTTGTGCAAACTGGGTAATTGCATCAGGAATTGAGCGAGCCCTCCCACTACAATGCCTACAGCTACAGCCAGAATCGCCTGATCAAATAACGGCGAAATGGCCACTGCAAAAAAAATGACACAAAGATTGAAAAAGACAGGAGCCAAGGCAGGAACGGCGAATGAATGGAGGGAATTGAGTATCCCCATGGCCAGGGCCGCTAGGCTTACGAACAGTAAGTAGGGGAACATGATCTGCGTGAGGAGCGTGGTTGTGGCAAGTTGATTCGCCTGACCATGGAGGCCTGGTGCCAGAATCCAGACGAGACTTGGCGCGGCAACGACGCCCATTAAGGTGACAAAGGTCACGAGCGTCAGGAGTGTGGTGAATGCTGCGCTGGCTAACTCCCAGGTTTCCTGCTTGGAGCGGGTCGAATGATATTCGGTGAATATCGGGATAAAGGCGGAAGACATGGACCCTTCCGCAAAAAGTTCTCGCAACAGATTGGGAATTCGATACGCGATGTAAAAGGCGTCTGCTGAAGCGTTGGCGCCAAACAAATTGGCGAGAATGACATCTCGGATAAATCCGAGAATCCGACTGCAGAAAGTGGCTACGCCGATCAGCCCGGCCGCACGACTAATCCGACTGGTCTCTCCTTGAGGAGATGACGGGACTGATGGAGGTTGAGCTGATTGGGACATCCGAATAGGAATGATACCGGAAAGGGTTGAGTTGTTTCACCTGTCAGATGTCAGGGGCGAATGTCTTGCTCTATGATAAGGGAACGCTGAACCTCACGCAGAATCTGAGCATGCAAGTTTTCGCTTAGGCTTGAATTGACACCCTCTGAATCATGCTTTAGCATCACTTCCCTTTTGTCTATGCACTTCTCCATCTTATGACAAGATCTTCGTTGACTCAATCCAGTCTGCCACGATGGTGGTGTTTTGCGACGGCGTTTTCGACCGGTGCGGTGGTGATGGCGCTGGAAATTTTAGGAAGCCGACTCCTCGCGCCGGTTTTTGGTAGTTCACTGTTTGTCTGGGGCGGGCTGATAGGAGTGGTCCTGGCTGCCATGAGCAGTGGGTATGCGGCGGGAGGTTGGCTGGCTGATCGATACGCTCCGCAGAGAGTTTTGGCCGGGCTGTTATTGCTGTCCGGTGTGTGGACTCTTTTGTTGTCATGGGCAGGCCAGCCCGTAGTTTTTGGGGTGTCTCGATGGATTCAGGATCCTCGTTGGGGCCCCTGTTTTGCTGCCAGTGTGCTGTTGGCGGTTCCGGCATTTGGATTGAGCGGTGTTCTCCCGGCCCTTTTGCGTTTGGCTATCGGGGATATGGGGCATCTTGGACGTCATACCGGAGGCATGATTGCGATTTCAACTATTGGGAGTCTTGTCGGAACCTGGGGGACCTCGTTTTATCTGTTAACCTGGCTGGGTAGTACCACATTAGTCGCTATCCTTGGCGTAGTCCAGATCTGTCTTGGTCTATGGTGGACATTGAGAGCTGGAATCCTCCAGCCTGGTTTACAGGTCATACTCCTTTCCTGTGTAGGCGGAATAACCTGGATGGGTTTTCATCCGGTCACCATTTTACCACCGGCAATTTATCAGGAAGATAGCCCGTACCAACAGGTGAGGGTGAGTGAAAATGATTTATTCCGTTATCTTATTTTGGACAATACTTTCCACGCGGTGATGTGGAAAGCGACGCCGGAATCGCTTGCCTTGCCCTATAGTCAAGTCATGATGGGGGTGTTGCCACTTGTTGAGAATCCTAAGCGAGGACTGATCTTAGGCCATGGCGGAGGATCATTGGCAAAGTGGTTAGGCAAGCACTGGCCGGATTTGGAGTTAGATGTTGTCGAAATGGACCCGTCTGTCGTCCAAGCCGCTGAACGGTATTTTGGTTATACGCCACCGCTCAACCATCATGTGTATGTGGAAGACGCTCGCACGTTTTTACGAAACAACCCTTACCAGTATGACGTGGTGTGGGTCGATGTGTTTGCCAGGCATCTCATTCCGTTCCACGTAACGACTCATGAATTCTTTGAAGAATTACGGAAGCATGTGAACCCTGAGGGTGCCGTTGCCGTGAATCTGGCTTCCTCCGATGCGCCGGCAAATGTTCGTCGCGCACAAGCGGTGTTGACCACTATGCAACAGACGTTCCCTGAAGTGGTGCCTTATGGGGTTGCGGGCCCTGAATGGTTAGACACTGCAAAAGGGTCCGTGAACCTGATTTTTTTTGGTGGGGAACCTGTCTCCGTTATGCGCTCTTCGAACTTTTTGGATGTTTTGGCCCGTCAGATGAATCGTGACCGATTTCCGTCAGAAGGGTTTGCATTTTTCATGTCACAGGAGCCGGTCGTACTGGCTCCTGGAGAAATTCTGACCGATGATTTCTCTCCGCTAGATTTACTTCAGGGGGAAGGGTAACCATCCCTTTTGCCTTGAGTCAGCAGGGTTCTTCCTTTAATTCCAAAATACCGCGCAGGATATCCCCAGCACCTTGCTGGGGAAGCTTCACTAGACAGTTAACCTATTCTTGGTTTTCATTGTGAGAATGGCAGGTGTTAAAAAAGGGCAAGAGGCCACTGTAACAAAAAATGGGTTCCACTCATTTGGCGTTCGGCGGGGACTGATTTGGCGGTTTTTCTTTCACACGTTTACCAGGTGTCCGTAAGTACAACAGTGGGTGCATGCAAGAATTGCTGGCATGAGTTGTCCCGTCCTTCTTCATCCTGGCCGTCGGGAATGGTTCCCGCGTTCTCGCCGTTATCCTAAGGCCGAAGACAAAGGCTGTTGTGGAGACAAAATCGAAGGGGGAAACATTGTTTAAAGGTGCTGGAGTCCCAGAAACAACCTTAGTTTTGACAGACAGCTTCTGGCCAAAATTTGTAACGGATTTGTGGTAGCTGAGCGCCGTCAAAATTCGGGAGATCATAAAGACATCGATCAACCACTGCTACCTCATCTTGAGTAAATTCGAAGACTTTCCGTGTTTTCCAAAATTGATCCAGCGTATAGTAGTCCCCTGTGGCCGGCTTCTCCGCCAGTGCAGCCTGAAGTGCTTTGAATACTGCGGTATCGCAGCCAGGGATACGTCCATTGTTGCGGGTAATGCACCATTTAATGATTTCGGCTACCCCGTACATGCTTAGATCAATTTTTTGCTTTTCCTCAGCCATGGTTTCCTCCTTACAAACAGACAAAAAGACAAGAGATCTCTATAACATAAAGATAGTCGTGGCATCCAGTGGGCTACGGTCCTCCCTTTCAAAGTAACTTTTGACAAAGTCTGTAGCTTCCTAGAAAAAATGAGACTTTTCGGACTACTCGCCGGTTTTACATCATTTGGAAAAATCCGTATACTCGATGCGCTGTGCATGGGTTATCCTGCATCTATTTTGGTACCCTCTCAACCCACATATTCTGGAGAAAGGCAAGAAGAATTGTATTTCAGTCAGTCCTTGCGTGCTCGACTTGTCATTCCTCTGGGGCTTTTGGGTCTGCTGTCCTTGGTCGGTTGTCCTACACGCGAGGAGTACCATCCTCCTGATTTGATTTATCATTACCTAGACATTCCAGTGGGGAAAAATCCTACCTCAATCCGGGCAAGTGATTTTAACGGTGATGGATTTACGGATTTGATCACCAGCAATATTCAGGGAAATTCCTTGTCCCTGCTTTTGGGAAAAGGGGACGGGAGTTTTCAGGACCAAAAAACGATTTCTGCCTGTCAGGAGCCGAGGAATGTGGCTGTTGATGATTTTAATCTTGACCACGTGCCCGATTTTGTCGTGGCGTGTTCGGGGGATAATCATGCTCTCGTGTTTTTGGGGCAGGGCGATGGCACTTTTTTGCGTGGGGCCCAATACCTGGTTCATCGTACTCCGGTGAGTATTGCCACAGGCGATTTTAATGAAGATTTTCTTCCTGATTTGGCGGTGGCTCTCCGCAACGACAAAATTCAAATTCTGTTGGGTATGGGCAACGGAAAATTTCGATTGGGGTCATTATATGAATATGGAGATACGCCGACCTCTGTGGCTACCGAGGATTTGAATGGAGATAAACATTTGGATCTGGCTGTGACCAATGGAGGGCCGATGAGTCATGCTGTGTCGATCTGGTTGGGTTTGGGGGATGGCACCTTCCAAGCTCCAACTGACTATCGAACCGGCAAGCGGCCCTTGGGGGTCTCCTTTGCGGACTTCAATACTGATCGGGCCCTAGATCTTCTCGTGATTAACGGTGAGATGAACACGATTACTGTATTTTTAGGAAACGGGGATGGGACTTTTCAAGAGGGAAGAGAATCAGGAGGCGATGCCGGTCCAAATTTTGGCGTGGCCCAGGATTTTGACGGAGATAAATTGCCGGATGTGGCGGTTGCCAATATTCAATCCGGGAGTATTTCGTTGCTATTTGGGAATGGCGATGGGACGTTTCACTATCCTCCAAGGGATTATCCCACCCCGCATGCCCCCTTTGCATTGACCACCCTATTAATTGCCACCGATCGGGGAGAAGAACCAGGGTTGGCGGTCGTGAATAATGCATCTAGTAATGTCTCCATTTTTTTACATCATGGGTTGAATCTCCGGAAGAGCCAACTTTCGGGAACTCCCGCTTCTTGATACTTCGAAGGTTTGTTCTTGATACCCGAATTCTGCCATGTTTACAATACTATTGCCTTTTAGAATGAGGCGTAACGCCGTTCCAAAGCGTGGTTCAGCCTTGTGAGGAGAATGTGCGAACTTTTGGCTGGTGGTTTGGAATGGGATCTCTGCTGACCTTGGCCGTCTTGCTGGTTCAAGGCGGAATGAGAGACCTGATTTACGGTTCTTCTCATTCCGGGACGTGGGAAGGAATACTTTCTATGGGACTGACGGTTTTTGGGGGCGGAGTGCTTGCGGGATGTGTGGCGGTTATTTTAAATCGACTTCGATAGGCAAATTGGATGCCTCAGGAAGAGGGCTGAAAGGGACTGTAGTTATTCAGATTGGCCCTGGGGAAAAGAAAGAAGATGGGTGTTATCCCATCCGTTCACGCGGGTGTCTAATCAGGGAAATAGGTTTGTATCGATATGACGTGTCTCAGATGCCAAGGAACGATGCTGGTTGAACGTCAGTACACCAGGGAGTCGCGCCGGTTCAACGCGAAATGTATCAATTGCGGTTTTTGGTTTGACTTAGCAGATGTGTTGCGTTTTTTTAAGCGAGTCCTCGAAAGCGGCTACAACGGCCAAAAAATCCGTGAAACCCTTTAGCCTTTCTGAATCCAACCCACCGTACTTTCAGTTCTGCAACGTTTAAATTTTTAAGACCTGATCGGGTCCTTGTTAGGATTGTTTGTGGCGGGCAGGCGTTGGAGTGAATTCCACGAATTATCCAGTGGCCTATTAGGTTTTAGTTTCTTGTGCCAAAGTTTAATGACGGCAGTATTGAAAAAGTCCGCCCGCAGAGTTTTCGCCGCTTGGCCTTGTCCACATACTCCTCCTTACGCTTCGCTCGTCCAATCGGATGTGGTCTTCCCTTCGAAAGCCATCAGGGCAGGACTGAACGCGCCATTATGGACTCTCACTTATTTTGCCTGTTCGGGATTCTGCTACTCATCTATGTGGTGAAAAAGCCAAATATGGGAAATATTCAACAGTTCCCCAATCTCGGTTTCCGGGATGAAACTTTTTCTCCTCTGTCCCTGATTTCACATTTTGGTAACAGCTTTTTTAGAGAAAGAATTCCATACTCCTAGACTTTGACCAATACTCTAATAGTCAGGAGTGGTCATTATCTATGGGATGGAGGAAATAACGCCTCCGTTTAACCTTTAGCTAATTCTTTGAGGGTCGTGCGGATGAGGTCTTCGAGTTCGTATCCTTCGTCCAACTTAGCTGTTGCGAGATTCATGGCCTTTTTGACTTCTGGGGCTCGGTATCCCAAATTGATGAGTGCGGAGGCGGCTTCTTCTTGGAGAAAGTTGATAGGTTCCATTGCCGCTGTTGAGGGTTTGTGGGAATCCGAAATCATGATGCGATTGGTTTTGTCTTTTAACTCCAGGACGATTCGACTCGCCGATTTTTTCCCAACGCCGGGGATGGAACCTAAGGTTTCAAGATCGCCGGTTTCAATGGCCTTACATAAATCTGGGACGGAAAGGGTTGATAACGCACTCAGTGCGAGTTTCGGTCCGACGCCGCTGATAGTAGTGAGGAGCGAAAAGGCCTGCTTCTCCTCGGTGGTGGAAAACCCAAAAAGTTGAATGGTGTCGTTCCGCAGGTGAGTGGAAACAAAAACCTGGACTGCAGAATTGATTTCAGGAAGAGTGAAATAGGTAGAAAGGGCTATGAACAGATGATACCCCACACCCTGCACAGAAATGACGGCATCTTGTGGCGTCTTAGAAGAGAGGACTCCCGAAAGTGAGGCAATCATTTTGGCAGACTCAGTTGTTCGTCAAAGTGGAAGGTGACAGGAGAATTCAAGATCAATGAGAGAACGCGGTAAGAGAAAAATCAGAGAATGGAGTGGGATCAAAAGGGCTAGGTGCTTTCTGCAGCCATTTTCTCCATCAGTTCGTCAGATATCTCAAAATTGGCATGGACCTTGGCTACATCTTCGTTCTCGTCTAGGAGATCCATGAGCTTCAAGGCTTGTTCTGCATCTCTGCCGTCAAGTTGAATATGGTTTTGCGCGAGGAAAGTGAGCTCGGACAGGCTGGTTTCAATCTGGGCCTTCTGTAAGGCTTCCTTGACGGCTTCGAAATTTGCTGGTTCTGAAATGACCTCAAATCCGGTGGGAGTTTGTTTCACGTCTTCAGCTCCCGCTTCCAGCGCCAGATCAAATAGTTGTTCTTCAGTCACCGCCTGGTTTTCGATGACCAGTAACCCCTTTTTTTGAAATTGCCAGGCAACCGCGCCGGCTTCAGCCATCGTTCCATTATTTTTTGTGAGAATATTTCGGACTTCGGCTACGGTCCGGTTGCGTTTATCGGTTGAAATCTCCAGGAGGAGTGCCGTCCCTCCTGGTCCATACCCCTCTAGCATAAACTCCTCGAATTGCATTCCCGGAAGTTCTCCAGTACCTCGCTGAATTGCCCGTTTGACCGTATCGGCGGGCATATTGACTTCTTTGGATTTCGCAATGGCTTGGCGTAAGGCTGGATTACCGTCTGGGTCGCCGCCGCTACGTGCGGCAATGGAAATTTCACGGATGACGCGCGTGAAGATTTTCCCACGCTTGGCATCCTGTGCGCCTTTGTGGCGCTTAATTGTTGACCAATGGCTATGTCCACCCATGGTTGCGGTCCATTTCCTAAAATTAAGGGGTCAAGAATATTATAGATGTTATAGTAAGCCCCCGGGTGGGCTTCTATCACAGTAATTGAAAGGGAGTCAATGCAGGCGGGCATGGCAAAAGAAAGGTTGGCAAAGCAGACGGGATGTTATTGTCCTGGAGAGTCAACAAGCTTTATTCTGTGCTTTTGATTTTCCTCTTTTTCCAGTGTTAAGGAAATTAGTCATGCGCATTGTATTTATGGGAACTCCCGCCTTTGCAGTTCCTACGCTTCAACAGTTATTGAAAACTGAATTTTCTGTCGTGGGTGTTGTGTGTCAGCCTGACCGACCGAGTGGGCGTGGGAAGAAAGTTCAAGTCGGCCCGGTAAAGGGGCTTGCATTGTCACAAAATATCCCGGTGGTGCAGCCTGAAAAAATGAAGGATCCCAAATTGATGGAGACTCTTCGAGCATGGGAACCTGATCTGGTGGTGGTTGCCGCGTTTGGGCGTATTTTGCCAAAAACTATTCTTGAGCTCCCCCCGAAAGGGTGTCTGAATGTTCATGGGTCCCTCCTTCCGAAGTATCGGGGTGCTGCTCCCATTCAATGGGCTGTGATCGATGGAGAGGCGGAGACCGGTATTACGATCATGCTCATGGATGAAGGGATGGATACGGGGGCCATTCTACAGCAGGAAGTGATTTCTATAGGTCAGGACGAGACTTCCGGAGAGTTAGCTTCACGAATGGCTGAGATTGGCGGAGCGCTACTGGTCCGGACTCTGCGTGGATGGGTCGCTGGCACAGTGACTCCTTCGGCTCAAGATGATTCGGCAGCGACCTTGGCGCCCATCTTAACTAAAGAAGATGGCTTGATGTCTTGGGGACAATCGGCGCGATGCCTTGCCAATCGTATTCGGGGGCTGTCGCCATGGCCTGGTGTGTATACCTTCCTGGAGGGTGAGCGATGGGGAATTTGGAAAGTTCAGATTGAAGACCAAGAATCAGGTATATTGCATACTACTCATGACGCTCCTCAGGCTCCAGGAACAATTACTGCCATCACGAAACAGTCCATCCGCGTCCAGACTGGTCAGGGAAGTTTGCATCTTTTGGAGATTCAACCTGAAAACAAAAAACGCATGCACGTTTCTGACTATTTAGCCGGGCATCGGATTACACTCGGTATGACCTTCTCAATGGGGCAGCAAGATGATTGTGCAGTGTAATCGTGTGGTTAAAATAAAAAAAGTGTGGCACCGGCAGCCTGGAATTGCCAGGTGTTTTCGTATGACCTGTTTTGGTGGAAAAGGATCCAATAATGACCGATCAATCCTCCGAGCTATTAGCGTTTATACAAAGTCAAATCGAGGAAATTAACACCATTCATGCACAGGCCGAGAAGGCCCTCAATGCGGTGCAGGGGAAAGACCATGTCACGAAATGGAAAAGGAAGGTCGTTGAAGGCCTGGCACCCTACGTGAGTCAGACATATCTTCAACTCATTACCAAGGAATGGCTGGAAACCACCTATTTTGTGGGCGATGTGTTTGACGAATTAGCCGATGAAGTGGATATGTGTCGGCGCCATCTTAAGAAGTTGCTTAAAGACATTCAGACCACCGGCATCCCCTGATGCCACTTACCCTATGAATCACCGGTATGCCTCTTCTCATTTTTCTCCTTGCCTATAATGATGGCACCGCTTCCTCCTTATCCGCGCAAACGGCTCGGTCAACATTTCCTAATTGACCCCAATTTACTCCGAAAAATTATCGATCTGGCGGATCTCCAGCCGAATGATTATGTCTGTGAAATTGGACCGGGGGGCGGCGCCTTAACCAGATTGTTGTGCCAATCGGCAAGGCAGGTGTTAGCCCTGGAAGTCGATCCCCGTATGGTGGATTTTTTGAAAGAGGAATTTTCGGGATATTCGAATCTTGATATTCGAGAACACGATGCGCTTCGTTATCCCTTCGATCAACTACCGGAACCTGCTGTCGTAGTGGCCAATCTGCCCTATAATATTTCAACCCCCATTATGTTTCGGTTATTAGAAGCCCGGCCAAAGATCCGTCGGATGGTTTTAACTGTACAGCTGGAAGTCGCAAAACGGTTAACCGCCAACCCCAATACTAAAGACTATGGGGTGCTCTCGGTTATGGCGCAGCGTTTAGCTGATGTCCGTTTCGGTTTCCCCGTGTCTCGAAAATGCTTTCGCCCCGTTCCTGATGTAGATTCCGGAGTTGTACGGTTGGATATTCGTTTTTCTCAGCCTTCCTTTGGGCAGGAAGCCGACGCGTTTGCTTCGCTGGTACGGGCGGCATTTGGGCAACGGCGAAAAACCCTCCTCAACGCACTACGAGGGGCGGGTTTTCCTTTGATCTGCTTGGAAAGGGCTCAAGAGCGTACAGGTATCATGTTGACCCGACGAGCGGAAACGCTGTCGGTGGGGGAGTTTCAGAATTTAAGTGAAGCGCTCAATGACCCGACGTTTCCTTCCACTTCTTAACGACTCCGGGACCTTGGGCAGGCTTGTCATATGCGTAAGGGTTGTTTGCTCGATAGAAACACTTATGGTAGGATTTTTTGATGAGTATCTTCCCTAGTTCGAAGAGCAAGACAACAAAGGACCAACCTAAGGGATTTTCTATTTTAACTACACAAGTTGTAGGAATTTTGCTTGCCACCTTGGGTATTCTGGGCCTACTCAGCATGGCCACCTTTTCTCCAGCCGATCCGATCCTTTTTAATGACTACCCCTCATCAAATTCTGTTCCCGAAAATGCGGTAGGCCCGATTGGGGCTACTCTCGCGTTTTCCCTCTTAACTGTTGTGGGAGGGGGAGCCTATGTTGTGCCTTTGCTGCTTGTTATGTTGGGTTTAAGTGTTTTATGGGGCGAAAAAATTCGTATTACGTCAGGAAGTCTTCTTGGATCGCTGATTGGAGTTCTATCTGTCAGTGCGCTGCTACATCTTCAATTTTCAGCCGGGCCTCAAATATCCGGGATGGATGTGCTAGGAGTTGGCCAAGGTGGAGTTGTGGGACAATGGGTGGCGGTCGGACTCGGGTCGTATCTGGCGGTCACCGGAGCCACGATCCTGTTAGGGGCACTGTTACTGATTGCTTTTCTTTTGCTTGTGCCGGTATCGATTGGGCAAATTGTTCGAACAACCCTGAATTTCGGGGGACGCCTCAAAAATACCCTGGTGGAGTCGGTGAAAGAGCGAGACTGGTGGGCATCAGATGCCCAACCAAAAATGAATAAATCCATACGGATTAATCGTCAATTGGCTGCCCGTGGGGGTATTGGCACGATGGTATTGGAAACTTTGGAACCCAAATCCAAGTTATCCAAGGTAAAAGATGATCCCCCAGCCACAATCGAGATTGCACCTACTCTCCCCATCCTGGAGGAAGTCGACGACACCTTTATCTCTCGCAGGCAAATTTCAAAGTCCTATCAAATGCCTTCCCCCGTTGACCTCTTGGATACTCATGCTGCGCGGGCCGCGCACCAGACGGATGCGGTGCTGAAATCCCAGTCCGAAATTCTCGTGAACACGTTGGCAAGTTTTGGGATTGAGGGGGGCGTCACGGATGTGCACCCCGGACCGGTGATTACTATGTATGAATTTGCTCCCGGCCCCGGCATCAAAGTCGCCCGCATTGTCAATTTGGCTGATGATCTGGCCATGGCCTTAAAAGCCTTAAAGGTTCGAGTGGTGGCTCCTCTCCCAGGAAAATCCACAGTAGGTATTGAGGTACCGAATCCTCAACGGGAAACGGTTGGATTGAAAGAGATGTTGACATCGGAGGCTTTCACCCGGGCTCGCTCAAAGCTGGCTTTGGCCTTGGGAAAAGATATCTTTGGGCGACCGGTGGTGACGGATCTCCGAACCATGCCCCATTTGTTAGTAGCAGGTGCGACGGGGTCAGGCAAAAGTGTGGGGCTGAACTGCCTGTTATTGAATATCCTGTTTACCGCGCATCCCGATGAGGTGAAGCTCCTGTTAATCGATCCAAAAGTGTTGGAATTGCAGGTGTATGATGGGGTTCCGCACCTCATTCGCCCGGTTATCACGAATCCTAAAGAGGCGGCTCGTGGGCTTGGGTGGGTCGTACAGGAAATGGAGCGGCGTTACCAGGTGTTAGCGGAATTGGGAGTTCGAAATATTGATGCCTATAATAAAAAAGTTACCGACTCTCAGGAGACGGGTTCTCCACTTCGAACCATGAAGAAATTGAGCAAGGGCCAGTCGATGAATGTGGAGGAAGGGGCACCCTTGTTAGAGTCTTCGCAGGAAGAGCGGGTTCTGTTGCCCTACATCGTGGTGGTCATTGATGAGTTTGCCGATCTGATTATGGTGGCTCCGAAGGATATTGAAGATCGCATTGCCCGACTCGCCCAAATGGCCCGTGCGTCGGGCATTCATCTCGTCTTGGCAACGCAAAGACCATCCGTTGACGTCGTAACTGGGCTCATAAAGGCTAATTTCCCTGCACGTATTGCTTATCAGGTTTCTTCCAAAATTGATTCCCGGACCATTTTGGATGCGAATGGAGCAGAAAGCCTTTTGGGAAAAGGTGATATGCTGTTTTTATCTTCTGGCACCGGCGGAATTAATCGACTGCACGGTCCCTATGTCTCAGATGAGGAAGTGCGCGGGGTAGTCGAATGGGTGAAATCCCAAGCCACCCCCGTCTATGACCCGGTGGCTTTGGAGTCCGTTCAAGAACCCTCGGTGGATGAACAGGAACGAGATGAGACCTATGAGCGGGCTAGGGAATTGGTGATGACTACGGGGCAAGCCTCAGCTTCGTTTATCCAGCGTCGCTTGAGGGTAGGGTATCCACGAGCAGCCAGAATGATTGAGCAAATGGAGGAGGAAGGTCTGGTGAGTGCCCCAGGGCGGGATGGGAGACGAGAGGTCCTCGCTCGAAGTACGGCCATTGCGGAGATAGGATGATGCCACTATTGTTTCTGCGCGGTACGCTCCTTTTAGTCATCGTTGGTTTAATGATGCCTGTATCCGATGCCTCGGCCGCCTCCGCTTCTGCTTCCGTCATAAAGGATGTCGCTAGGAAAGTTGATGCTCGTTATGCTCAGACCAAAGATTTGCAAGCTGACTTTGTCCAGGAAACCATTCTTGAGGGATTTACGACGGGGTTTACGTCTTCAGGGCGGCTCTATTTAAAAAAACCCGGATTGCTTCGATGGGATTATCTTCACCCGTCCGAAGAGCAGATTTATGTGGATGGTGATCAGGTAATGATGTATGTCCCTGAGCATCAGCAGGTGGTCAAGGGAGCCCTCACGCAAATGGCCGCGTCCAAGGGTCCTCTGGCGCTTCTTCAGGGGGCAGGAAACCTTTCTCAACAATTTACGATTTTGGAATCCACAGATGGGTCGAGGGATGCGGACAAGTTCCCGAGTCTCACCCTGGTCCCAAAGCCTGTTGGCCAAACCCCTCCAACTATCAAGAAGATTGTACTCAAACTCTTTCCTGATACGTATTTCATTCAGGGTATTACCTTATTTGAGGTGAGCGGGAATATCTCCCGGGTGGTATTTGACCACATTCAAGCGAATACGGGTCTTTCGTCCAGTCAGCTCACCTTCGATGTTCCACCTGATGTCGTGGTGGTCGAACTACCCTGATTGCAACTTTCGGGTCTATCGTTTTTGATGGTGTTCTCTGATAAGGAAAAGGTGGAAAGAAATGGCTGAGCGCATCTTGGTTGTTGATGACGACAAGGGAGTCCGGGAGGCCTTGTCAGAGTTCTTGCTATCGTTGGGTTATACCGTCGTGATGGCCGAAAATGGTGAAGAGGCCTTGAATCAATATCGTAAGGGTGATTTTGACGTGATTATGGCGGATCTGATTATGCCCAATATGGATGGGATGGAGTTGTTAAGGCGTATCAGAGACATCAAAAATGATGAGGTGATTTTTCTGATGATCACTGGGCATCCCTCTATTGGTACGGCTGTGGAGGCTATTAATCGTGGAGCCGATGATTATATTACCAAACCCTTCCATCTCGAGGACGTAAGGTTGCGAGTCACGAAAGCGTTGGAAAAGCAAACCTTAAAAGGTCGCTTGAAAACCGCACAAGGTTTGGCTTGGGGTTTAATGTTGTCCATTCCGCTTTGGCTCTTGTTGGGGATAATTCTGGTTATCCTGTTTAAAGGATAAGCGGTTTTTTCTCAAGTGGTTCTCGTGTGGTCATTGCTCAATCGCCAATCCTTTATTCATGGTGAGCCTGTTGTCCTTGTTCATGCAGGCCTTACTGTGTGTTTTGGGTATTGTGGTGTTCGGTGCAAGCTCTCTTTCGGCCATTAGTGGCCAAATCACTGAAGATCCCACCAAAATTTTACAGAAATATCTTTCCCTAGATAAAAAAGGTGTTCGGTTGGAGGCGCATTCCTGGCAGGTGGTGAGGCCTTTTGTGGCTTGGCTGGAAGAGCCGGTCTGGGGGCAAGTGGTTGTGATTTCTCAATATGAGGTTGTAGACGATGTGTCGCAATGGGAAATTCTTGGTGTGCTAGAGGCCAAAATTCCCGTGATCTTCGAGGTGTTAGGAGCAATGCATTGGGAACGTGTCACGTATGTGTCCAATCCACACCGTGAAATACAATATTTTCATTTGAAGGCGGTTGAGGACCGGTGGCAAATTGTTGGGCCTCAATTGCCTCCACATGTGGGCCGTCAACGTCTGGTGGACTTTGTCCGTTGGGCGGAGTTAAATGAATCTGTGCTGGAAAGAAAAGTTTTTTTCAATTCTTTAATACAACAACTAGAACATAATAATGAGAAAGATACGCAGAAATGACTACTTGGCGTGCGGAAGTGTTGTTCTTTGATTTTGACGGAACTTTGATCGATTCGAAAATTGATATTGCCACATCGGTAAACCTGACCCTAAGGGATTTGGGGTTGACCATACGATCGCGGGAAGAAATCTTTAGTTTTGTGGGTGATGGGGTGAAGCGGTTATTGCGGTTATCGGTGGGAGAAGAAAATTGTGGTCAATATGAAAAAGCCCTGGAGATTTTCCGGAAACATTATTTAGAGCATTGCGTGGAAACCACACGGTTTTATCCTGGGATATGGGAAGTGCTCCATCACTATCAGGACCGCCGGAAAGCCATTGTGACTAACAAATCTTTAGAGTATACCCTTTCAATTGTTGATGGGTTACATGCACAGGATCTCTTTCATCATGTGGAAGCTCCTCGGGATACGATGGAATTGAAGCCAGAGCCCGTGATGTTACTGCGAGCACTTGAAGGGTTGGGCATTGATCCATCTGAAGCGGTGATGATTGGGGATAGTACGAATGATGTCCGGGCAGCTCAGGCCGCCGGCATACGATCTTGTGCTGTGGGCTATGGTTATGGGAACCGAGAAAAAGTTGCGGCATTACGGCCTGATTTTTATTGTGAAAATCCGAAGGATCTTCTTGGCCTGTTTTAATTAATCCCACCTCCATTTCATTCTTTTCGAGGGACGACAGCTGTCAAAAGGGTACTGCTCGCCACGGGATTTTTCTAGTTGTGGCTAATGCAGGAATTCTTTTATGATCATTTGAGATTTTTGATGCCTTTTTACATTTTTTGAAATTTTTTACGAGAAGAGGACTTGATGGCGCAACCGATTGTCACCTGTTTGGATATGGAAGGAGTGTTATTTCCTGAAATCTGGCTAGCTTTGGCGGATAAAGTGGGAATACAAGAGCTACGTCTGACCACCAGGGATGTTGCGGATTATGATGTCTTGATGAAAAAACGACTGGAAGTTCTGAAGGCGCATCGCATTACTCTTCGCGATATTCAGGATGTTGCCAGTTCAATTTCTCCCCTCCCTGGAGTTCCTGATTTTATTGCGTGGTTACGCGAACGCTGCCAAATTATAATATTGTCGGATACGTATTATGAATTTGTAGCGCCACTCATGAAGAAACTCCAATTCCCTACGATTTTTTGCCATACATTGGGGGTTGATTCCCATGGGTTTATCACAGATTACTTCCTGCGCCAACCTGACCAAAAGCGACATGCCGTTAGTGCGATGAAGGGTATCGGGTTCCGGGTGTTGGCGGGAGGAGATTCTTATAATGATGTTTCAATGTTAAAGGAGGCCGACGCCGGAATTTTTTTCTGTCCTCCTGATTCGATAATCCAGGAATTTCCCCAATTCCCTGTAGCTCGTTCGTATGCAGAATTCCAGGAACATCTTGGGCGGGCAGGCGGCTTCCCGTCCTGATATGGTCATGCTGATGTAGGTTTGTATTCCTTTCCCCTTTTTTTGTTAAAGAGGTCTCTGGCTGATGCCAAGCAATATGGAAGGTTTTCTGAGGGGGAAACATTGTTGCCTTTCCCCATGGTACTTGCTAGATGTATCACGCTTTATAGATGGCTGAGACGGGTACTGATGGTGAGGGGAAGGGAAATCAAAGAGTTCAAATTGGAAAGAGATGTAATCATCAGAAACTTGCCGGAAAATTTTTCTGGATCCTCTGAGACTGTTGGCCGCAAAGTTTTTATGCCAAGAGCACTGACAAACTTGAAAGGAGCATCTACATGAGGGCCTCTCGCATTCGCCTGTCTGTGTTGGTAATGGTGTTTTTCTGTTTTTCCACTGTAACAGGCTGTCTAGGAAAACGGGATTGGCAATATCCCCCGGTTTCTACGGGTTCATTCTTGAACGAAAAAGCTGCCTCGCCAATCCCGGCCAAAGCCATTGTTCTTCCGTTGGAAGATTTGAGAGGGAATGAGGCAAAAGAGGAATATTGGAAAGCTGCTATTCCCTTTGTTCCCTATGGGGATACGAAATATCAACGCCCTGAAACTGTGAAGCACCCAGAAGAGGTCGATGTCGTCAAGTTTGATCCGACTAATGATCTTGCTCAATCCATCGCTGCGGAATTAAGTCATGCAGGAGTTTTTTCCTCAGTCAACTTTGCCAAAGATGAAGGACAAGAGCCGGCAGATCTGGTCTTTCGAGGCCGTCTCCGTTCTACCGATTGGAGCCGGCGATTGTATTCGTACCTATTCGCTCCAGTTGGAGTGGTTTTTTGGATGTTAGGTCTTCCCATGAGTGAAACCACCACCGCTTTGGAGATGGATCTTCGACTAACTCCCCTAAGTGACCCGTCGAAGGTGTTATGGAATATGACGATGGAGTTCGAAGGGAAGCAGCTCGATGGACCATATTATGGTCTTGAGAATGCGGCCGAAAGTTATCCTGAGGCTCTACAGGAAGCCTTAAAACCAGCAGTTGCAGATTTAATTGGCCTAGCCAAGGAGGACCCCAACCGTCTAATGCCACGCTAAGTGATTGAAATTATTGCCATGTGAAAAATCAAGAAAAAATATGAAATATCTGGTTGATATTTGGCAAGCAGAAGATTATTTTAATCTTCAGGAATTGTAAAAACGGCCGATAATGATTAGGAAATACTGATATCTTGCAATGACCTTTGGCAGCGTCTCTCATGAATTCATGAGAGCGTTTCCTTTTCATTCAAGATTTCAGGCATTTGGTGCTATTTTTAAATGGAAGAAATCGTCGTTTTGGTGACGGTAAGTTCTGAAGCGGAGGCTACAAGCCTGTCAAGGATCTTGGTGGAAAACGGGTTAGCTGCCTGCGTCAATATTATCCCAGGGGTGCGGTCAATTTTTAAATGGGATGGGAAAATTTCGGAGGAACAGGAAATTTTATTGTTGGCAAAAACTGGGAGACAGGCGTTTGACCAATTAGTTACTATGGTGAAAGCCAATCATAGTTATACCGTTCCGGAAATCATTGCTCTTCCGATTCAGCTTGGGAGCAAAGAATATTTAGCCTGGATTCAAGATGCCACCAAGAGCCGAGTAGGTATGGTCGAAGGGTAGTGGAAGGTGTATTTGGCTTTATTGGCTGTAATTCTAAGAACCTTAGAAGTTCTTAACTTTTTAATTTTGGTGAATTATGAAAGAATCTGAAGATGCCTTGACGGTGATCATATTTCGAGGCGCACGAGCAAATCCTTGGCGCCTCAAATTCAGGAAGTCTTTTGTGAAATATGGAATAATTGTTGGTTTAGTGTTACTGCTCGTTCAGGGTGGGGTAATTACGCATTATGTTTACCAGTGGAGCCAACTCAGTGAATTAGGAGAAATAAAACAAGAATTAAATACGTCACGTGCTCGAACCAGCAATTTTTCAACAGAAGTAGATGGAATGAAGAAGCGAATGTTGGTGTTGGAGACCCTCAATCGGAAACTTCAGACCATGTTTGGTCTGGAGGCGGATGAGATTCAGGGGTTGCCTACTGGCCTTCCTGGGCAAGGGGGAGAAGAGTTGCCATATGAGGAGGTGCCATACGATGGGCTGCAAGAGGAGGCATCTTTGGAGTCAAAGCCTGCAATTGCAAGGACCGGGGTCCCAGCGGTTTCTGGATTAAATTCGACCATTGACCAAAAAATAACCGAGATTAAAGCTGGGCTAGAGTGGCTAAACCAACAAACTGAATTAGAAAATAAAATTTTGGAAGAACTTTCTGCTGCGGCTCAGAAAAAAGCTGATCAATGGGCTTCCATTCCTTCCATCTGGCCAGTTAAGGGTGTCTTAACCTCAAAATTTGGTCCCCGCGTTTCTCCTTTTACAGGGAAAAAAGCCTTGCATGCAGGAATTGATATCGGTGCACCAACTGGCACAGAGGTTCGGTCCCCCGCTTCGGGAAAAATTGTTGTAGCCGCTTATGATGGGCGGATGGGGAAATTTGTTCGTATTGATCATGGTTACGGTATAGAAACGACCTACGGTCATATGTCCAAAATTAATGTGAAATATGGGGATAAAGTTCAAAGAGGCGACCTTGTCGGTCTTGTCGGGAGCACGGGAAAGTTTTCTACGGGACCCCATCTGCACTATCAGGTTGCTGTGAATGATAGAGTTGTAGATCCCATTCATTATATTTTGGATTAGCCAGTCCCCCACATCAGCTCTGGGATATACGTTAGGCATCTTCCAGGTCCGTCTGGCATTTCTTTCCTGCAACACTTCCATCTTCTTCTGATAATTTTGGGACAAAAGACCTAAGCAGTTTTATTCGAGACTGGGTCTTCTTTTATAGATGGTGGGCCTTCTTTTGTGTTGAATTCTCAAAATTAATTACATAGATTAGCATTGAAGACGTTGAGGAATTTTTGTTTGTTGTGGGATATTTAAGAAAGGTTCGGGATATTCTGGGGAAATTAATTGAAAATTAAAGTCTAACGGATAAATTGACAATAATTTATTTCCTTTGTTAGTTTGTGTTCTTGCTGGGTGATTTTACCTAGCAGAAAATTTTGTGAAAAAGTAAATATGGTGATGGTTATTTTTGTTTTTAACCAAGGAGGAGGCCCAATATGAGTCTCGATTACGTAAAATTCACGCCAGGTTTCGGAAAATTTATGCCAAAAGAATATCGGGATATGGTCGAGCATGGTCCATTTGGTAAGAAGACTTCTGTGTCGCAAGTGGGGACGTTTAAAGAGATCTTAGAGGAACATCCTATGTGTGCAGGGTGTGCGATGACGTTGTTTATCCGATTGGCTATCATTGCCTTCCCTAACCCGGAAGACACGATTACCGTCGGGACAGCAGGATGTGGGCGTCTGGCCATTTCCCAGGCGGCTATTCCTTTTGTCTATGGGAATTATGGTGATCAAAATGGGGTGGCCAGTGGGTTGTCTCGTGGACTGAGATTGCGTTTTGGTGATAAACCCAAAGACGTTGTGGTAATGGCCGGAGACGGAGGAATGGCTGACATTGGTTTTGCGCAGACGTTACATTCCTGGTTTCGAAAAGAAAAATTTACGACCATCATGTTGGATAACGAGGTTTATGGGAATACGGGTGGTCAAGAAAGCGGAATGACCAACAAGGGCCAAGTTTTGAAGATGGCCCCTTTGGGCAAAAAATTTGAAAAGATGGATATGTTAGGTATGGCCAAGGTTGCAGGGTGTGCCTATGTGGCAACAGTGGTTCCCAACAACCCAAGAAGAGTAGAGAGTGTCATTAAGAAAGCGGTTTTGATTGCACGAGAAGTGGGCCCAACGTATATCCAAGCCTATACATCCTGTAACATTGAATATGCAATTCCAACAGATAAAGTGATGGAAGATGCCAAAGATGTTGAGAATGATCGTTATGCATTTTCTGAATATCTTACGGACGAAGCCAAGCAGCATTTAGCTGAATTATACGGATATAAAGAGTATCTCCCGAAGCCAGCAGCTGCAGTAACAAAAGGGTAGTCTACTTCCTAAGGGAAGAATGGTTTAGGTGCTTTTAAAAGGTAAGAGAATGGAGGTTGAAAATGGCTATTCGTTATAACATTCGTATGGCAGGAGTTGGTGGCCAGGGGGTGGTGACTGCATCCCACATTTTTAGCACGGCGGTCATTAATGCTGGAGGGGAGAGCACCATCGTTCCGTTTTATGGGTCTGAAAAGCGAATGGCTCCAGTGGAGAGTTATGTGCGGGTCTCGAATGAGCCAATTTACGAAATTGGAGAAATTACCTTTCCTCATATTCTCATGATCTTTCATCCGCAGTGCATCACCCATGGAAAGAGTTATACGAATCCTTTCTATTATGGGTTAAAAAATGAGGGAGTTGTTCTTATCAATAGCAACATACCTATGAATCTTGAACCGGATCAAGCTGCGGAATTGAAAGATCTAAATGCCAAAATATATTACCTTCCAGCCACCCAGATGTCGCTAGATGTGGCCGGAATTGATTTGGCCACCAACATGGCTATGGTTGGAGCTATCGGGGCAATTACGGGACTTTCGACTTTAGAGGCCTCGGGTACGGCTGTGAAAGACCGATTTCTTGGAAAAGGTTTTGTGGTGTCAGGCGGAACTGCCGCATTGGATAGTGTAGTGGAAAGAAAGTTCAAGAAAAAAGCAGAATTGATTGAAAAAAACTTAGCGGTGGTGAAGGCTGGTTGGGATTACGCCGTCGACAATGGTTGGACATTGGGAGCTTCCTCAATGGCCGACCAAACAACTAGTGCTGCAGCAGCCAAAGCAGCAAAGGCTTCGGTCTAAAAAGAGAAAAAGAAATTGAAAGGGGAGAGCGATGTATCTTGTTGCAAATATAGATATAGATATTTGTGCTGCAACCAGCTGTAAGTTGTGCACACAATACTGTCCGGAAGCCAATACGATTCAGTATGATACGGAAGCGGGAAAGGACAGGGGTTTAAAGTATGGATCGGCTTATGTGGCCGTTGATCGTTGTAAGGGTTGCGCACAATGCGTCTGGGTTTGTGACAATATGGCCAAGCACCATGCCATTAAAATGGAAATGATCGATCAAATCGGGGATGCTGCACTCACTGAAAATATTTCCTACTTGGAAAAAAATACCAAAGCGGTTCTTGCTAGTCCGTTAAAGGGATAACCTAACAAAGTCTTTTCATTTTCCAGTCATTTTATACTCATCAATCGGAGTTCAACGTGGAATTAACCAAAGAACTAGAAAACGCAATCGTGGCTCCAGGGCCGCAAGGCTTCCATCCTCCATCAGCTGCAGAGCTTGGTGTGCTGACTCCAGACTCAGGAATGGGCCTAAAGTTCGGGCATATTGTTGAGGAAGAACGGGCGTTGGAAGCTATGGCGCATTCGATGTTCACAAGGAAGAATGCCACCATTTTTCCTGGGCCAATGGTCTTATGGGCATGGAATGAACATGCTGCGGATAAGGCGAAGGCGGTCTTGGAGTTAGCCGCCCAAATTCCTGACGTATTGATTATTCCGATGCCAGATTATAGACCAAAGTATCCTAAAGTTGAGCCAGAAGAAGTCATCAACCCTAATCATCCCAATCTTACGATATGGGGTAATAAGATTGAGGCTTGTATCTTTATTGGTGTGCATTGTCACTATGCTAATTTGACCCTCAAAATGATCCGAGCTGGAACAAATTGCTGGACTTCTGCTATTTGCGCGGAACAAGGCCATGAGGATGCCATGTTCACAGTTCGAGATTCTGATGCCGCCAAAATTAGGCGAGCCGCAGCCGTGTTTAAGAGAGTGCGGGAAGAAATGGGGATCAAATTGCCAGAAAATAGCAATAATGTTCGTTTTACCGGACTACAATCCAAGGTCCATGGTGGCAAAACACACACCAATCCACTGGATTTCAGTATAGAAAGCCCTGTTGATGGGAACGCGGCGGCGTTTGGCCATAAAGCTGAACACATGCAAAAAGAAGCATGATTATATTTGTGAAATTTTTACTTAAGTCATAAGGGGGTAAAACCATGAGCGAAGCCCTTGAATCAGAAGTTAAAACCAATCCCCAAGGTGATCCAATTACCAGTGCACCGGAAGCACCATCGATTGATAGTGCAAAAGGAAGAAAAGACCCTCACGGCGATGCAAAAAATCAGCGGGTAGTCTCTCCAGAGTATATGTTTTCGGAAGCTCCTCGTGAACGGGAATTTATTACCGGTAGTGAATGTGCAAAAGAAGCAGTGAGACGTTCAAATGTAGATATGTCCGTGGCCTATCCTATTACCCCGCAAAGCGAAACATTGCAGTTAATTGGGGTTTTGTATGGCGAAGGGTATGTGAAGGAATTCTATCGAGGCGAAGAAGAGTATGGTGTCATGTCGGCAATTGCCGGGGCCTCGCGCGCGGGTGTTCGAGCCTTTACGGCCACTGCAGGTCCGGGAACATTACGAGGTCTTGAACCCATAGTCTCGTGGGCTGGTCACCGTCTTCCCGCCGTTTGCATGTTTACCTGCAGAGTCGTCAATGCTCCGCTGGCTATCCAACCCGACAATATTGAAATCGCCTATCTTTTAAACAGCGGAATGCTCGTTTTTCATGCTGAAAATCAACAGGACCTGTTTGATTTTATCATGAAGGGCTTTATTATCAGTGAAAAAAATGATGTAACCCTCCCGGTAGGGGTTTGCTGTGATGGATTTTTTGTGACTCATGCTCGCGGATATTGTGCGATGCCGGATCGTAGCCTTAAGCTCCCACCTCGAGATCCTTACCGAGGGTCGGTACCGGTCCTGGATGCGGAGAACCCTCCAGCTCGACTGTCTCGTGATGCTCCAGTTCAAAAATCTAATTTTATGGCCTATAATATTCACGCGGTGTGGCAGCAGGAAGTATGGGCTGGCGTTGAACGTTCACGGAAATATATTAATCAATATATGGATGGATTGTTAGAAGCCCAGGACGTGGAAGACGCAGATGTTCTCCTTGTAGCTTCTGGGAGTGCAGCCGCCCAATCTCGCGAAGCAGTTCGACAATGTCAGGAAAAAGGTATTAAAGCTGGATTGATCAAAATTCGTTCCTTGCGACCTTTTCCAACAAATGAACTGAGGAAGCTGTGTGGTAATGCCAAGCTTATAGTCATTCCCGAGTTTAATTATGTCGGGTGGTTAGCTAAAGATGTAGCTACGGCAATTTATGGATTCTCCAACGCAAAAATTGTGGCTGGCCCACATGTTTATGGGGGAATGTCGATGCCGGTTGAAATGATTACGGATGAAGTGGAATGTGGTCTGACTGGTAAAAAGTCCAATACAGTTCCTCCTTCAGCCATTATGGGTGCGGCCGATCCGAAGGCCGTTGCAGAATTTATGAAAAGTATTTAATTCAATTGTCCAACAATTGAGAATTCTAAGGCCCGCCCCAAAGAAATTGGGGCGGGCCTTTCTGTATCATTTCAACTATTCAGGACAATATACCTTCTGTGAAACCGGGAAGAATTCTCGTAACCAATGATGATGGCATTGGTTCGCCTGGCATTCTGGCCCTTGCCAAAGCCATGAAGGCATTGGGACAAGTTTGGGTTGTCGCCCCAGAGAAAACACAGAATGCAGTAGGGCGGGGGATGACGCTGCATAAACCATTGCGGGTAAGGCAAATTCGGCCGCGGTGGTATGCCGTGAATGGGACTCCGGCAGATTGTGTCACTCTGGCCATTTGCAAGCTTTTAGAAACGAACGTGCCTGTTCTTGTGGTCTCGGGAATTAATAAGGGGTGGAATCTGGGAGATGACGTCACCAACTCGGGTACGGTGGCAGGCGCGTTGGAAGGCATGCTCCATGGAATTCCATCCCTGGCAGTGTCCCTAGAAGATTGCCCAAAAGCATCCTATGCAATGGCTGCCCATTATGCGGTTCAACTGGCGGAGCGGATTTTAAAATCAGGTTTGCCGGAAGGGACGATTCTCAATGTGAATGTTCCTGGCTCAAGAATGGAAGCGATTGCCGGCCTACAGTTCACGAGTTTGAGCCAACGACGGTATCATAAGCCAGTGGTGGAAAAAATTGACCCCAGGGGAGTGTCCTATTTCTGGATCGCTGGGGAACGACAATCGTGGGCCAGAAAAAAACCCTCCGACCATGATGCGATGGAAAAGAACCTGGTTTCAGTCACTCCTTTGCATTTAGATTTAACCGATTACGTGGCACTCAATAGGCTGAAGAGTTGGGTGAAAACTTTTTCACCCAAAAAAGGAACTCATGTTTCATCTGTTCGGAAATTGACGAAAATAAAAAGGGATTGATAATCCTCTTGCCCAATTTGGTAAATATTATCTATTAGCTTTTGGTTCCATTGCCATGGACTTGGTCAAACAATTATATGACTGGATGCTGTCCTGGGCTGATTCGCCCTATGGAGTTCCTGCACTCTTTGGCTTGGCTTTAGCCGAATCCTCATTCTTCCCGCTCCCTCCTGATGTGTTATTAATTGCCATGACGCTTGGCAGTCCTGTAAATGCCTGGTGGTTTGCCACGGTGGCTACAGTTGGGTCAGTTCTTGGAGGGGCTTTGGGTTATGGTATTGGTTGGTATGGAGGGCAACCCGTTTTAAAAAAAATCATGGGGCAAGATCGAATGGATCTTGTGCATCAGCATTTTCAACGGTATGAAGGCTGGGCAATCCTTATTGCCGGATTCACCCCAATCCCTTATAAAATTTTTACGATAGGGGCCGGAGCCTTTTATGTTGATTTCAAAACCTTTATGGTGGCTTCGATAGTGAGTCGAGGCGGGCGTTTTTTTCTGGTGGCGGGCGCCATTCAATTCTTCGGCCCATGGATAAAAGATAGCATCGAAAAATATTTCAATCTTTTCTCAATCGTATTCATCGTTCTGTTGATCCTGGGTTTTTGGATTGTGAAACATCAGGGACAAAAACTAGCACAAAAGACTTCTACCTGAGAGCTATAAATAATGTCGATTGTTCTCTATAACACCCAGACCAAGAAAAAGGATGTCTTTGTTCCGTTGATCCCAGGGCAGATCAGCATGTACGTCTGCGGTGTGACCGTCTACGATGATTGCCATCTAGGCCATGCTCGAAGTGCACTGACTTTCGACATGATCCAACGCTATTTTGAATTTGCTGGCTACAAAGTAAAATATGTGAGGAACTTCACCGATATCGACGACAAAATCTTAAATCGTGCCAAACAAGAAGATGTCCCCTGGCAGGAAATCAGCCACCGGTATATTCAGAATTTTCACCGAGACATGGGGGCATTGGGCATTAGGAAGCCCTCCGCAGAACCTCGAGCCACCGAACATATTCAGGATATACTTCACATGGTTGAAGGCTTGATTCACAAGGGCGTGGCCTATCAGCTAGAAGGGGATGTCTATTTTTCCGTCAAGAATTTTTCCTCTTATGGCCAACTGTCCGGAAAAAAATTGGAAGAACTACAGGCCGGCGCCAGGATTGAGGTTAATACCCGAAAACAAGATCCCATGGATTTTGCCTTATGGAAAACTGCAAAGCCTGGTGAACCTGGATGGGACAGCCCCTGGGGAAAGGGACGTCCTGGGTGGCATATCGAATGCTCGGCGATGTCAGTGGCTGAGCTAGGCCCCACCTTTGATATTCATGGTGGGGGTAAGGATCTCATATTCCCTCATCATGAAAATGAAATTGCCCAATCCTCTGCCTATACGGGCAAGGAGTTTGCGCGATTTTGGGTACATAACGGGTTTGTGACCGTGGACAAAGAAAAAATGTCAAAATCGCTTGGAAATTTTTTCACTATACGCGAGATTTTTGACAAATCGCCGCATTCCGAACCCGTTACCGCTGAATGCCTACGTTATTTGTTTTTATCAACACATTACCGAAACGATCTGAGTTTTTCAGATCATTCCATCAACGAAGCAAAAGCAGCATTAGATAATTTTTATGGATTATTTCAACGGCTTGAGGAATCTAGTTCTAAGCCTGAAATTGAGAGTGCCCAGGATTGGGAAACTCCTTTCAAAGACTTTACTGAGAAATTCACATTGGCCATGAATGATGATTTTAATACACCAAAGGCCCTGGGAGTATTTAATGAAATTCGAGGCACTATTAATAGATTGCTTGGCAAGGGACTATCTGATAATTCGAAGAAAATCATCTTGGAAACCCTTAAAGTTTATGGGAAAACCCTGGGTCTATTTCAAATTACAGTGAGTAAATGGAATTTAATTGTAGGCAGCCTGGGAGTGGCTAAATCTGAGGAGACCGCTCTTCCTATCAACGGCATTGTTGGTACAACTGATAAATGGATCGAAGAAAAAATCCGCCTACGCAATGAAGCCCGTGCCCAGAAAGATTTTTCTACCGCCGATACCATCAGAAAAGAATTAGCCGAACAAGGCATCATCCTGGAAGACCGATCCGATGGCACCACACGATGGAAGCGATGAACCCCCGGCAACGGTGTACGGGTTTCATGCGGTTCTAGAATCTCTCCACTCGCAGTCTCGGCCCGTCCAACGAATTTGGACTCTTCGGGCTGATGGCCGATTTCTTCCCATTGTAAAATTGGCAAGGGAACGTGGGATTTCCCTGGCCGTCAAATCACGGGAGCATTTAGATCGCCTAGCTGGCGATCGACACCATCAGGGCGTGGTAGCTCAGGTTTCCGCCAAAGAGTATCTGGAGGGAGAGGAGTTGCTGGACCTACTTTCTATTAGACCGATTCCTGCATTATTAGTGGTGCTAGATCAAATTCAGGATCCACATAATTTAGGCGCGATCGTCCGTTCGGTAGAGGCGGCCGGTGGAGATGGAATTGTTATCCCAAAGCACCGGGCCGTGGGGCTGACGGGTGGGGTTGCCAAATCATCCGCTGGAGCTTTAGAGCATGTCTCAATTGCTCGGGTAGCCAATACGGGGAAGTTTCTCGAAACATGTCAGAAGCGGGACATCAGGACCGTGGCATTGGTCCCGGAAGGAGTTCAACCCTATTCAGAGGTCGACTACACGGAGCCTGTTGCACTGGTGTTTGGAAGTGAAGGAGAAGGAATCCGGCCGATTGTCCTGAAAAAATGCGACCAACAAGTGAGGATACCGATGTTTGGAAAAATGAACTCGCTGAATTTGTCAGTTGCCGTAGCAGTAACCCTCTTTGAGGCAGTTCGCCAACGGACTCAGAAACGATAAGAGCCACGAAAAAATTATTTTATCTGAATCAGGCCTTCCTGAATTGCGGCATTGAGCAGTTGGGCGGCATTAGAAACCCGAACTTTCTTCATCATATTGGCCCGGTGGGCTTCAACTGTTTTGACGCTAATTTTTAACTGCTGTGCAATTTCTTTATTCTTCAATCCTGACCATATTAGTTGCAGGATTTCTTGCTCGCGTTGAGTCAGCGCCTCCGGGCGTTTTCGCTTAATAGGCGGCATGTCCAATTTTTCCGGTTTCAGTTGGTTGGTCATGGGTACCTCAGGCATTTTCTCTAGGCGAATTATCTAAGGGAGAATATCAGGTCATTTTAGGATTGTAAACCGAAAGCATACGTAAACTCACCCTAGTCGAATTAACTACGGAATATGTGACTTATATGTCTCACTGGATTGTTTGGCCGACCGTCTTTATTCTGGGAACGATCTTTGGAAGTTTTTTGACTGTATGTGTGCACAGAGTACCAAAGGGACAATCGGTGGTGGCTCCTCGGTCGGCATGTCCTCATTGCGGAAGGCAAATATGCTGGTATGACAATGTTCCTCTTTTGAGTTTTGTCTGGTTGCTGGGGAGGTGTCGTTCTTGCCATGTGGATATACCTCCAAGGTATCCCATTATTGAGTTGGCCAATGGCTTGGGTTATCTCCTGGTGGTGTGGCGGTTTGGGCTCACGTGGCCAACGCTTGTGTATGCGGGATTAGTATCAGTGTTCCTTGTGGTGGCCTGGATTGATTGGGACCACAAAATCATTCCGGATATGATTACATTGCCGGGAATTGTAGTTGGCTTCTTATGCGCATCTTTCCTGTTACCGACAGGCTGGGGCAATTCGCTTGTAGGTATTTTAGTGGGGGGCGGGTTTTTACTAGCCCTTGCCTGGGTCAGCCCTTTATTGTTCGGGAAAGAAGGCATTGGGGGAGGCGATATAAAATTTTTGGCCATGGTTGGAGCTTTTTTGGGATGGCAGCAGGCCATACTCACCTTGATGGTGGGATCAGTGGTGGGAGCGGTTATCGGGATAGTGTTGCTGGCCACGAAGGTTCTTCAAAAAGGCCAATACATTCCTTTCGGACCCTATTTAGCGCTCGGGGGCCTGATCGCGGTGGTATGGGGAACGGAATTATGGCACTGGTATTTTCATGGCTTGTTATAAGTAGTACCCAACGAATCCTGTAAGGCAGGTATGACCACATGGAGTCGGCTCAAGTCGTCACTGTAAAAGGGTTGAAGAGGTCTCTTTGGTGTACCAGAGGTTTTACCCTTACTGAATTGATTATCGTGCTTGGCATTATCGGGGTCGTCTTGATGTTAGCCCAAACCTGGTTGGTATCCCAATTACCTCATTGGCGATTGAATGGAGCAACCAGACAGGTGACCTCCGACCTTTTAGGGGCAAAAATGAAGGCGGTGGTTGAGCGGAATAGGCAACGAGTCTTCTTTCAGGATAGTCATCGGTATGAGTTATTGGATGACGATAACAATAATGGAAAGTCCGACCCAGGTGAGCATCTTGTCACTCGCGATATTCAAGAAAGCTATCGTGATGTCAAAATGACGGCATCCAACAATCCCTCCTTTCTGCCAAGAGGAACGGCGTCCAGCTTAGCTTCTATTACACTTTCCAATTCCGCCGGAAAGCGAATTATTACGGTCAGCATTACCGGACGGGTAAAAGTGAAGTCTTAAATGAACGCCAACATTCATGAACGATATCCGGTAGGGATGTGTCTTCGTGATCAACGAGGGTTCTCTTTATTAGAAGTGCTCATGGCTTTGGTGGTGGTATTCATGGCACTCCTTGGTTTTGCAGGCTATTCCGTTGTTGCCCATACGGGCATGTCCGCAAGTGAGAAAATGACCAGAGCTGTCACACTCGCCCAGGAAAAATTAGAAGACGTGCGTCGGGGTGGAGTGCCTATTTCGTTTACCGACCCATGGATCAATACAGAATCCTATGGCTCGATTGCCGGTGCGATGCATCATCAACGCACAGTCATCATTCAACCGCACACTCCAATAGCCGGGTTGCACACGGTCACCGTCGAAGTGCGATGGGACCATGATGCGCATTCCACCGCACTGACCACCTTTCTCACCCAGTAAGAATGAATAAGCAGATACCAGGTATTTCAAAATGGTCCCAGCAGGGATATACGCTTGTTGAGGTTGTGGTTGCCCTGGGACTGAGTCTCCTGACGGTGAGTGTGGTCTATGCCCTATATATTCAAGAACTCAAGGCTCAGGGCGTGCGAGGGCATGTCTTGGACATGCAGCAACAGGCTCGTGTGGTGGTAGATTTGGTGACCAGGGAAATCCTGATGGCCGGCTATGATCCCCGAGGAGTGAATCATGATTCCGATCTTACAAATGATTTTGAAGGCATCACGTATGATCCAGGCAAGCTCTCTATTAAGGCCGATTTGAATGGAAATGGCTTCATCAGCGATGCCAATGAATCAATCGTTTTTGTCTATGATGCCACGACCCACCTGCTCCGGCGTAATACCGGTGGAGGTAATCAACCGTTTGGTGAGGACATTGAAGCGTTTGTCATAGACTATCTTGATCAGGGTGGAAACCCTACCACGAATTCCAAAGCCATACGACAAGTGGGAATTTCGGTGACAGCTCGAACGTCACGGCCTGATCCACAGTATGCCAAAAACGGTGGATATCGAACAGTAACTCTCCACTCCCGAATTACGGTAAGAAATAGACAATCATGATCGGACAAATTAGGCATGTAGGAATAAGGCCTTGTCTTAACTCCATGGGTGGAGCGCTCATTGCCGCCTTGTTGTTGGTCGCTATTTCCACAATAATGGGTGCGACGATTCTGTTTGCCACGTCCACCGATTTACAAATCAGTGGAAATTTCCGAAGGTCGATGGCCACGTTCTATGCCGCAGAGGCGGGCATCGCAGAAACCGCCATTCGTTTAGGTGGTTCCTCTCTATCAAATTCAGGGCATCTCGGCGATCCTTCTCCCATCCTGCAAGCAAATTGGTCTGCCTATGTGTTGTCCACCTCCGACTGGAAATCACAGGATGATCAGGAATATTCAGGGCTGTTCACCAACTATTTCCCTCTGAATGGAAATCTCAGCAATACGGCAGTTCTTCCCAATAGTGTGCAAACGACTCTTCCTTATTGGACTAAGATTCGTCATAAAACCGAGTATGATGCGGAACGGGCGGGGCACAGTTCTCTGACCCCTCACTATCAAGATGAGGATGGAAGCACCGCGACCCATTCCATCAATAACCGAGGCAACGTGGTCTTCTTTGGATTTGGGTCAGGAAGCGGGCTCATGCCCAGGTCATTTACGTCAGCAGATCCAACACCATATTCTCCCGTCGAAATCATCATCAGCCAGGGTCAGGTAGAAGGGGCCACCTCCTTGATTCAGGTAGAGGTGGCGCATCCCTCTGGTCCCCCATTGCTGGCACCGGTATATGCGAATAGTCAGGTCGTATTTGCTGGCGGAACCGCTGTCGTGGAAGGCTTTGATACCTGTGGCCTCCTGCCAGGAGGAAGGCCTCCAGTGTGGTTGGGCCCTGCAGGTGCATTGGCAGGAACTGCCACTTTCACAGGTAATCCTCCGATGCCACAAGTGGGCATGGATACCCTGGATTTGGTGAAGGCTTTGGATAGCCTCAAGAGAGGCGCTCAGGTTATTTCAGGAGATCTTATCAGTGTGAATATTGGGGCGCCGGGGAATCCTGCCCAGTTGTATGCCGAACCGCTTGCAGGGGAATTTTCGAGCCGGCTTGCCGTTCAGAATTTCAATGGATATGGCATTCTGTTGGTAACGGGGAACCTAAACATTTCCTCCCCTTTTCATTGGGAAGGCCTCATCATTGTCACTGGACAAGTCACGTTTGATGGTGGAATCGGGACTTCAGTCATTCAGGGTGCCCTCTTGGCGGACCAGGTGCAGATACTGAATGGCGAAGTGAAGATGATTTTGGATACCTGTCCGATCGCCGCGTCCCTTCGAGTGCTTCCTGTTGCTACCCTCAGTTGGCAACAACTCCTCTAGGACCTCTCTAAGACTGTTCAATTTCTCGACCGATACCTCTCAAAAATTTTCCTTTCAAGGCTTCCTCTCAATAATCCCATAAACTTCCTGTTTCTAGTGGAGTTTTACTTTTCGGTTGAAGTTTCTCGCAAGCTTCCCCTTTTTCCGCATCTTTCATGAGACTTTTGATTCGTGTCCACATGGGTCCTTTGATTGATTGCAGAAGCGTGAAACCATTCTTACAATGCCTTACTTCTTGTCACGGCATGGGGATTGGTTTACAGATTTCATTCTCTACCTGGTGGGTGAGATCCTAAATGATGTGCTTGGAGCGAGGTCTTTGCAGGGAAAATGTGTTCATAGTTAACTTTTAACGGGGTAAATGCCATGAGTGTACAACCAGACATTATTTACACGAAAGTTGATGAGGCGCCTGAGTTGGCCAGCGGATCGTTTCTTCCAATCATTCAGTCTTTTGCTAAAGCGGCAGGTGTGACTGTTGGCACCAAAGATATCTCTCTTGCGGGAAGAATTCTTGCGCAATTTCCTGACAAACTCAAGCCGGAGCAACGGCAACCGGATGATTTGGCGCTATTAGGTGAAATGGTTGAGAAGCCCGATGCCAACGTCATTAAATTGCCGAACATCAGTGCATCCCTCCCACAAATTAAGGGTGCAATTACTGAATTGCAATCTCAGGGTTATGCGATTCCTGACTATCCGGAAAATCCTAAAACCGATGACGAAAAGGACATTAAAGGCAGATATGACAAAGTAAAAGGAAGCGCGGTCAACCCCGTATTGCGGCAGGGGAATTCCGATCGTCGGGCTTCAGCTTCGGTCAAGCAGTATGCCAAAAAGAACCCTCATAGGATGGGAAAGTGGACTAAAGAGTCGAGAACCCATGTGGCCCACATGTCCGACGGAGATTTTTTCGGTAACGAAAAATCAGCGACCATCACGGAGCAAGCGGCTGGCAAGGGACGCATTGAATTCATGGCGAAAGATGGAACGGTCAAAGTATTGAAAGATAATGTGGTTTTCGACGAAGGCGATGTGGTCGATACCACGAAAATGAGCGTGAACGCGTTGCGAGAATTCTTTAAGGAGCAAATTGCAGACGCCAAAAAGAGCGGCATTCTGTTGTCGTTGCACTTGAAGGCGACCATGATGAAAGTGTCGGATCCCATCATGTTCGGCCATGCCGTGACGGTCTTTTTTGAAAATGTGTTTAAGAAGCATGAGCAGGTCTTTAGTGAACTGGGGGTGAATCCGAACAATGGGCTTGGGGATGTGTATGCCAAAATTGGCAAATTGCCCGCCGCCCAACAAGAGGAGATCAAAGCGGACATTCAGGAGGCACTGAAGAATGGCCCTGCTTTGGCAATGGTGGATTCTGACAAGGGTATTACGAATCTTCATGTGCCGAGTGACATCATCATTGATGCCTCGATGGCGGCGGCGATTCGGACATCTGGGAAAATGTGGGGTCCGGATGGCAAAGAGTATGATACCAAGGCCATAATCCCAGACCGGTGTTATGCCGGCATTTACCAGGCGGTCATTGAATTCTGCCAGAAGCATGGTGAATTCAATCCTGCGACGATGGGGAGCGTGCCGAATGTCGGTCTGATGGCACAAAAAGCCGAGGAGTACGGATCTCACGACAAGACTTTCGAAGCGCCGGGCGATGGGACCATCCGTATTATTGATGGAGCGGGCAAGACCATTCTTCGACAGGAAGTGGAAAAAGGCGATATCTTTCGGTCATGTACGGTTAGGGATATTCCCATTCAAGATTGGGTGAAGCTGGCTGTGAAGCGAGCCAGAGCGTCATCAACTCCTGTAGTGTTCTGGTTAAATAAAGATCGGGCACATGATGAGCAGCTGATTGCAAAAGTGAATCGCTATTTGAAAGATCATGATACAAAAGGGTTGGACATTCAGATTATGGCGCCTGTGGATGCCATGAAATTCTCACTCAAACGCGCGAAGGACGGTCTCGATACCATTTCGGCCACTGGAAATGTGCTTCGGGATTATCTCACTGACCTGTTTCCGATTTTGGAGCTGGGTACAAGCGCCAAAATGCTGTCCATCGTTCCCTTGATCAATGGTGGGGGACTGTTTGAGACGGGGGCCGGAGGATCCGCGCCGAAGCATGTACAGCAATTTGTCAAAGAAGGACATTTGCGCTGGGATTCACTCGGAGAGTTTCTCGCGTTGGCCGAATCGTTTGCGCATTTAAGTCAAACCAAAAATAACAAAAAAGCAAAAATCCTGGCGGATACGTTGGACAAGGCCACTGGAAAGCTCATGGACAACCGGAAATCACCTGGACGTGAATTGGGAGAGTTGGATAATGCGGGAAGCCATGTGTACGAGGCCTTGTATTGGGCGCAAGAACTGGCGGCTCAGGATGATGATCAGGACTTGAAAAAGCAATTCGCCCCGATCGCAAAAGAGTTGGAATCCAAAATCGATACCATACTTGAAGAGATGAAAGCGGCAAAGGGGCGGGCTCAGGATATTGGCGGGTATTATCGTCCTGATCCGAAAAAGGTTATGGTCGCCATGCGTCCCAGCGCAACTCTTAATAGCATCTTGGGTCGCTTAGCCTAGGTTCTAAACGTAGGCTGCTCTTCCGGTATTATTTTTTATACTGGGGATGTGTGCAACGAGCCGGGTTCCGAACGGAGCCCGGCTCGATTTTTTTGGGGAGAGGAGGTATTTGTGTGAGTCATGTGAAAGTCGTGACCCTTTCCAAAATCGGGGATGTTCCCATCGTCTGTAAGACCAAGCGGGACATCTCTGTTGAAACCCCATTAGATGCGAGGGATGACGAATCCCTAGGATGGGGGTACTGGGATCGAATTTGGCCTTCGGCTGTGGCCTTATCAGAATATCTCATTCAGCAGTTTTTCCCAACAAAACTGCAAGGGGCCAGGGTTCTGGAAATTGGTTGTGGGACAGGGGTGGCCGGAGTCGTGGCTGCTCAGCTCGGGGCATTCACCATGTTTTCAGATATGGTGCCGATTACCCTTGAAGCGGTAAAGGATTCCTGCCGTCGGAATCATATCAGCAATTTTGACACATGTCTGTTGAATTGGTCGAAAACGATTGAACCAAAAGAACCTTATGATTTGGTCTTAGGCAGTGAAGTTTTTTATGACGAAGAAATTTTAGCGAATATTTCACATGTGCTAGAACAAATGCTTGCCCCAGGGGGAAAAGGCCTTTTTTGTGATCCAAATAGACTGGGGTGGGATACCATCGAACGTGGATTCAACGAGAAGTTTATCGTGGTAATAGATGAAATCCCCCTCAACTGGCCTCCGCGAAAAGGTGCTGGGGTAGGAAAAATGGGGTCTCTTTACCAACTCACTCGCAGAAGTCAGCTGGCATCCTGACAATATTATTTTCCACGTCCTGAAGCTCCATGTGTTCTAACGAGGCTTTCAACCGGTATGTTGGCTCAGAAGGCAAAATATCTAGAGTCGAAAATTGATGGGATTTGTGGTGTAAGGAAGGTATAGCGTAAATATCATTCCAACTATCTAATTTTAAATAGGTTTTGCAATTTGGGTTGGCGTGATGTTCCCATGGGGCTCGGTTATGGTATGACAATGGGACTTTTGAAAGGGGAGCCATGGGTCTTTTGATTGATTGCAGCGGGATGAGGGCATTCGTACAATGCACCGTTCCGTGCGGAAAGCGGGTTATGCTACGTTTGTCCTTAACCATCATGATGAGTCCCTGAAGGAAGGGTTGGATTATGGCAAAAGTTCTTGAAGGCCCTGGAATGGGTCTACTGCGAAAATGGGGAATTTCAACTCCCAACTATGCTGTCGTGACCTCAAGTGATGAATTTGACCAATTATCCCAGGTCAATGATTGGCTCCAAAAAAGTAAACTAGTGGTCAAAGCCCATGAAGCCCTTGGCTCTCGTTTTAAATTGGGATTAGTTAAGGTTGGCTTGGATTTAACGGCGGCGAAAGCGGCTGTGCGGGAGATGCTTGGCAAAAAAATGGAAACACTGACGATTAGGCAGGTGATTGTTTCCGAGGCGGTTGATCACAAAGAAGAATATTATGCCGCAGCCAAATCGACTCGTGATGGGGTGGACCTCTTGGTGGCAACCTGTGGCGGCATCGAAGTGGAATCTAATTGGGATAAGGTCAAGCATGTTTCTATAGAAACGGGGGAAACTCTCACTGATTCTGCGCTTTCCTCCCTGGTGAAAGATGCCGGGTTTTCCGGTGACACGGCGTCCAAAATGGCTGAATTTCTGAAAAAATTACATGCCTGTTTTGAAAATGAAGATGCCCAATACGTGGAAGTGAACCCTGTTGTGCTTAGCGGCCAGGGAGAACTTGTGGCTCTTGATGCGGTGACCCTCTTGGACGGTGATGCCAAATTCCGGCATAAAGACTGGACCTTCCCGTTTGCGGCGGAATTTGGTCGCGCCTATACCAAAAATGAAGAAGAAGTCATGGCGGTTGATGCCAAAGTAAAGGGCTCGGTCAAGCTTATTGAGATTCCCGGAGGCAATATTGCGATGTTACCAGCCGGTGGGGGAGCCAGCGTCTATTATTCAGATGCTGTGGTAGCCCGTGGTGGGAAACTTGCGAATTATGCAGAATATTCCGGCGATCCACCGGACTGGGCAGTGGAAGTTCTGACGGAAAAAGTCTGCTCTTTGCCTGGTATTAAGCATATTATTGTGGGTGGAGCCATTGCGAATTTTACCGATGTCAAAAAGACGTTCGGAGGAATTATCAACGCGTTTCGTAAAGCAAAAGCGGAAGGCAAGCTTCAGGGTGTCAAAATTTGGGTGCGCCGGGGTGGGCCAAATGAACTGCAAGGACTAGCCGCCATGCGTGCCCTTCAGGATGAGGGTTTTGATATCCAGGTATTCGACCGCAAAACGCCATTAACGGACATTGTCGATATGGCCATGGCCGCAAAATAACCTATTTGACCTTGAGGATGTAGGAGACCGCTTCGATGAGTATTCTTGCAACAAAAGATACGCATGTCGTGATTCAAGGTGGGCTGGCCGGTGTGAATGCCGCTCGTCGTATGGCTGAGTTCCGGTACATGATCAAACAACCGTTAAATGTCTCTGCGTTTGTGTATCCCCCTGATGCGGGGAAGACCAACGAAATCATTTGCGGGACCGAGTTAGTGATGATCCCCATATACAAAACCGTCGCCGAGGCGACCGCCAACCATCCGGAGATAAATACCAGTTTGGTATACATCGGAGCGGATCGGGCCTATGCGGGAACCATGGAAGCGTTGAATGACTCGCATATTAAGACGGTCTCCATGATTACCGAAGGGGTGCCGGAAAAAGATGCCAAACTTCTGGGCAAGCATGCCCGCAAGCTTGGAAAGACTTTTAATGGCCCTTCGTCTATTGGTGTGGTGTCTGCAGGAGAATGTCGACTCGGAGTGATCGGTGGCGCGTTTGACAATTTGGTGGCGTGCAAACTGTATCGTCCTGGTTCCTTCGGCGTGGTCACCAAGTCCGGGGGATTGTCAAACGAGATTATTTGGATTTGTTCCCAGTTCGCAGATGGCATTACGACGGCGATCGGTATTGGCGGTGATGCCTATCCGGGAACCGACTATGTCAGCTATCTGGAAATGTTTGAAAACGATCCTCAGACCAAGGCGGTGGTGATTGTTGGAGAAATGGGCGGAGATTTGGAAGAGCGCGCCGCCGAATGGTACGGGGCTAAGAAGCGAAGGATTAAATTACTTGCGGTCGTGTCAGGCTTCTGTCAGGAGAGTCTTCCAAAGGGGATGAAGTTCGGGCATGCCGGGGCAAAAGAAGGATTGAAGGGTGAAGGGTCTGCTCGGGCAAAGTCTGAAGCGCTGAAAAAAGCTGGTGCCATAGTGCCTGAAACCTTTGGTGCTCTGGGACCGGCCATCAAGGCTACCCACGAAGAGTTGCTGAAAAGCGGACAGGTCAAGCCCATCCCTGATCTGGCTCCGGCGGACATGCCGAAGCTCCCCAAAACTGTTCAAGAGAGTATGAAAGAGGGGGAAGTGTTGGTGACCCCCCTGATTCGGTCGACAATCAGTGACGATCGTGGTGATGAACCACTCTATCAAGGCTATCCGGCTTCTGAACTGATCAATAACGGATATGACATCCCTCATATTATTGGATTACTGTGGGATAATCGCCTTGTCTCCAAGCAGGAAGCTGAAATCATAAAACGAATTATCATGCTGTCTGCGGATCATGGTCCTTGTGTAAGTGGAGCCCTGACAACGATTATTGCGGCTTGTGCTGGAATCGGGTTATCTCAAGCGGTGGCGGCCGGGATGATTATGATCGGTCCACGATTTGGTGGCGCGGTGACGGACGCGGGGCGATGGTTCAAGTACGCGATCGACAACAAACTTTCGGTCGATGATTTCCTGGTCTACATGAAGAAAAATGTGGGTCCGGTTCCAGGAATCGGTCATCGCGTCAAAAGCTTGAAAAACCCAGATAAGCGGGTGAAGGAGTTGGTTGGGTACGTAAAAAGTTTGAATATGGCCACTCCGCACTTGGATTTTGCCTTGGAAGTCGAAAAAATTACCGCTGTCAAAAAAGATAATCTCATTCTCAACGTGGATGGAACCATGGCGGCGGTGTTAGTCGATATCGGATTTCCGGTGGATAGCCTCAATGGGTTTTTCATTTTGTCGCGAACCATCGGAATGATTGGCCATTGGACAGATCAAAAGAAGCAAGGGAGTCGGCTCATCCGGTTATTTGACTATCTGGTAAATTATGCCTCTCCGAAACGTCGCGAGGTGCCACCGTTAAAGTAATGCTGGTGTAAGTGGGCTTTCTTGGTCGAATCTTATCCATATTGAACCGAACCCAGGAGATGGTGCTATGTCCTTAGAAATGGTCAAAAAACTCTATACTTCAATGCCGGGAATTGTGGACAAAGCTCGCAAAGCATTTGGACGTCCTCTCACGCTGACAGAGAAGATCCTGGTCAGCCATGCAGATAATTTCGATACGCAAGTCTGGGAACGCGGAAAGGCCATGTTGGCCCTTCGTCCCGATAGAGTGGCGATGCAGGATGCGACAGCCCAAATGGCCATGTTGCAGTTTATGCAAGCGGGTAAGGATAAAGTTGCTGTTCCGAGTACCATCCATTGCGATCACTTGATCCGGGCTGAAGTAGGTTCGGAAAAGGATCTTTTACGCGCGTGTGATGAAAACAAGGAAGTGTATAATTTTCTGGCGTCGGCCGCGAAAAAATATGGAATCGGATTCTGGAAGCCTGGGGCCGGGATCATCCACCAGGTGGTGTTAGAGAATTACGCGTTCCCTGGCGGATTGATTATTGGAACCGATTCACACACGCCAAACGGTGGCGGGTTGGGAATGTTAGCGATCGGTGTCGGTGGAGCCGATGCCGGTGAAGTCATGGCGGGTCTTCCATGGGAGGTCCTTCATCCAAAACTCATTGGCGTGAAGCTAACCGGAAAGCTGAGTGGCTGGGCTTCGCCCAAAGATGTCATTCTGTATATTTGTGGCCTCCTGACGGTGAAGGGTGGCACTAATAAGATCGTCGAGTATTTTGGCCCTGGAGCTGAAACCATCAGTGCGACAGGAAAAGGTACGATAACCAATATGGGTGCTGAGTTGGGCGCCACGACTTCTATTTTCCCCTTCGACCAAAAAATGGTGGCGTATTTAAATATCACGGAGCGGGCCGATATAGCCAAATTAGCCGAAGCCAATCGGGACATGTTGGTTGCGGATCCTGAGGTTTATCAGTCTCCGGAAAAATATTTTGATGAAATCGTTGAAATCGATTTGTCCACTCTTGAGCCCCATGTTGTGGGACCGCATACGCCTGATCTCGCGCGGCCTATTTCCAAAATGGCAGCAGAGGCCAAAGAGAAAGGCTATCCCGTTCAGTTAAAAGCGACATTAGTCGGAAGCTGTACGAATTCTTCTTATGAGGATATCGGTCGTGCGGCACATATAGCCAAACAAGGGTTGCAAGCAGGCCTTAAAGCCAAAACCGCTTTCCTGGTTAGCCCGGGATCGGAACGGATTTACCACACCATGAAGCGTGAAGGATTTTTGGAGACTTTTGAAAGCATGGGTGCAACCGTCCTGGCCAATGCCTGTGGACCATGTATTGGGCAATGGAAACGCTCGGATGCCGTAAAAGGCAAAGCTGATTCAATTGTGAGTACGTTCAATCGAAACTTTCCTGGCCGAAATGATGGAGTGAGTGAGACATTATCCTTCCTGGCAAGTCCCGAAGTCGTGACGGCCTATGCATTTTCCGGTGATTTGGGCTTTGATCCAATCAATAGCACATTGAAAACGGCAGATGGGAAAGACTTCAAGTTTGAGGCGCCTCAGGGAGATGAATTGCCTGCCAAGGGATTTGCAAAAGGGGAAGAAGGCTTGGTCCCCCCTGCGGAGGATGGTTCCAAGCTTCAGGTGGACATTCCTCCAACCAGCGAGCGATTGCAATTATTGAAACCCTTTCCAAAATGGGATGGAAAAGATTTTGAAAAATTGCCCTTATTGATTAAGACCAAAGGGAAGACGACCACTGATCATATCTCTCCGGCGGGTCCGTGGCTTAAATTTCGAGGGCATTTGGACAAGATCAGCGACAACATGTTTCTTGGAGCCAACAATGCTTTTGCAGACGAAGCGGGCAAGGCCAATGACGTCCTAACAGGGGAGTCCGGTTTGACACCTGCACAAGTCGCCAGGCGGTATAAAGAAAAAGGGATGGGGTCGTTTGTGGTGGGGGATGAAAACTATGGCGAAGGGAGCAGCCGTGAGCATGCGGCGATGTCTCCACGATTTTTGGGTGTCCAAGCTGTCCTGACAAAAAGTTTCGCTCGCATCCATGAGACCAATCTCAAGAAGCAAGGCATCCTTGCACTGACATTTGCGGATCCGAAAGATTATGACAAAATTGAACAGGAAGACCGGATCAGTGTGAAAGGGTTAAGTGGACTTGCCCCAGGTAAGCCGGTTCAGGTTGTCCTTCACAAGAAGGATGGGCAGGAAGTGGTCATTCAAGCCAATCATAGTATGACGGAACAACAGCTTACGTGGTTTAAGGCCGGTTCAGCATTGAATGCGTTAAATTAACCCTACCCCTCAATTAAGTGGGGCTAGGTGATTGGAACGCATCACGAGAAATTTGTTAAGAGTTTAAGGTACTATCTCTAAGCTATGCCTGACACATTGGATAAAAAAAATACGCTGGATCAAGAAGAGAATCTCCAACCCAAGATGGTCACGGTGGAGATTGAAGGGAAGCCGTTTCAGGTTCCAGCGGGTATTACACTGATCAAGGCCTTGTGGTATGCCGGGCAGGATGTGATCCGTGGGGTTGGATGCCTAGGCGGTTTTTGTGGAGCCTGTGCGACCTATTACCGTACGAAAGACGATCCCAAGGTCAAAACCTGTTTGGCGTGCTCGATGGCAGTTGAAGATGGCATGTCCTTTTCGTTTATGCCGGCTTTTCCTGCGAGAAAAGCGACCTACAATCTTCTTGAGCTCAAAGATCCCAAACAGGATTTGTTTACCCTCTATCCTGAAGCCCCCTTATGCCGAAATTGTAATGCCTGCACAGAAGCCTGCCCGCAACATATCGATGTGCGGGAAGGGGTGTGGAAAGCCGTGTTTGGGGATTTTAAAGCGGTCTCGGAAATGTTCATGGATTGTGTGATGTGTGGAATGTGTGCGCCCGTGTGTATTGCTGATATAGCTCCCAACCTGGTCGCGCTCTATGCCAGTCGGGCCCAAGGCGTACATTTCACCGAGAAACCTGAAGGTCTGGCGACACGTATTCAAGAGATTACCGATGGGCGTTTTCAGCAGGAATGGGATCGTATCCTTAAGTTGTCCGATGAGGAATTACAAAATACCACCGCCGCCACAACCTAAACAGTTTTCTGCGCTTTTCCCATGGAACTTACCGATCAGAGAAATTTAGTTCATCAAACCCGAGACGTCCGCCGGTCTAAAAGTTTTCCCAAGCTTTCTCCAGCCGAACGGGACGGCCTTATCAAGAAATACCATCCTGATCATCGGGCTCATGCCTACCGGCCAATTATTTTTGGCCCGAATGCCGGTGAATCAACCGTGACCGAAGTGGCGACTCTGTTGGAAGGGGAGAGCCCGGTTCCGGCTGATCTTAACCTTACTCCTGATTATTCCGTGGATGTCCTGGTCGTTGGTGGAGGCGGGGCGGGGTGTGCATCGGCGCTCCATGCCCATGCCCAGGGTGCCAATGTGTTGTTGGCCACGAAGTTACGGCTCGGGGATTCCAACTCGGTCATGGCCCAAGGCGGGATGCAAATTGCCGTCGGCTCGGACGATTCCCCTGTCCAGCATTTCTTGGACACCTTAAAGGGCGGGCACATGAAAAATGACCACCAGTTGTTAAAGGTCATGGTGGAAGAGGGACCGTCTATTGCGAAATGGCTGCTGGAATTGGGTGTCTTATTCGATCGGGATGCCGATGGAAATCTGCATGTAAAAAAAGGGGGAGGAAGCTCAAAGGCCAGGCTGTTAACCTGCTCCGATTACACCGGTTTGGAAATCATGCGTGTGCTGAAAGACGAAGTGTTGAACCAGAAGGTTCCGTTGTTGGAATTTGTCGCGGCGGTGGAATTGTTAAGCGATGCCAAGGGCGCCTGCACCGGGGCGGTGCTGAAGGACTTAGACAACAACCGGTACATCGTCGTTGCGGCCAAAACGGTGATCCTGGCAACAGGCGGAATAGGCCGGTTGCACATTCAGGGTTTTCCGACCAGCAATCATTTCGGGGCGACAGGGGATGCCCTGGTTCTGGCCTATCGCCTCGGGGTGCCCCTCGTTCAAATCGATACCTTCCAATACCATCCTTCAGGTGGCGTGTATCCGGAGCAATTAGTCGGTGCGCTGGTCACAGAAGGCATTCGATCTGAGGGCGGCCATTTGGTGAATGGGAAGGGCGAGCGTTTTGTGAATGAATTGGATACCCGAGATGTCGTGTCCTCCTCGATCATTCGAGAATGTGAAGAAGGCCGAGGCGTTCGAACACCATCAGGAAGGGTGGGAGTCTGGCTCGACACACCATTGTTGGATGTGGAACATGGCCCTGGAACATTGGATAAACATTTTCCCGCGATGGTTCGGCAGTATGAGCGCTACCAGGTTGATATCCGGAAAGACCCCGTGTTGATTTATCCCACGCTGCATTACCAAAACGGGGGCGTCAAGATTGATGTGAATGGGGAAACGCCGGTGGCTAATTTATTTGTGGCAGGAGAGGCCTCCGGGGGATTGCATGGGCGAAATCGGCTCATGGGGAATTCATTGTTGGACTTAATGGTGTTTGGGAAGCGGACGGGTACTCTCGCAGCCGAGCGATCGAAGTCTCTGCCGAAATGTTCATTGACATTAGACCATCTGAAGCGGTTTCGAGCGGAAGCCAAACGGCATCATGTGTCCGCTGGCATCATCTCACCCATGGTCTTGCCGGCCTACACCAACAAGTAATTATCAAGTCGATTGATCACCAACCGGGATATTGTCATCGCCGAATGTTCCGATTTGAGCTGTAGAACCTACGAAGAGGATTTATGAATATTCACGAGTTTCAAGCCAAACAGCTCTTTGCGCAATTTGGGATTCCTGTACCCAAAGGCAAGGAAATCAAAAACGTCAAAGCAGCTGAAAAATGGGCCTCAGTTCTTGATACCCCCGTGTTTGTCGTGAAAGCGCAGATCCATGCCGGTGGACGTGGGAAAGCCGGCGGAGTCAAATTGACCAAAAATAAAGCGGAAGTGCCTGAGCTGGCGAAGGAAATTCTCGGCAAAACCTTAGTTACGCATCAGACCGGCCCCAAGGGGCGAAAAGTGCGGCGCCTCCTCATTGAAGAAGGTGCAGGGATTGCTAAGGAATTATATTTGAGTTTACTGGTTGACCGTGAATCAGGATTTCCGACGTTTATTGCCAGTACCGAAGGTGGCATGGACATTGAGGAAGTAGCCGAACATACACCGGACAAATTGCTGAAAGAATCCATTGATCCGGCGGTGGGATTCCAGTCGTACAATGGAAGAAATCTGGCATTTGGCTTAGGTCTACCAGAGCTTGAGCCGGCTGTGGTGAAGCCGTTTTTTCAAATGTTGGAAAACCTGTATCGCCTGTTCATGGAAAAAAATGCATCGCTTGTGGAAATTAATCCATTGGTGGTCACCACGGATAAGCGTCTAGTCGCGTTGGATGGAAAAGTCTCCTTTGATGACAGCGGGCTGTTTAAGCATCCCGATGTTCAAAAGTTCAGAGATTTACACGAAGAAGAACCGTTGGAGATCGAAGCGGGCAATAATAATTTGAACTACGTCAAACTTGATGGGGACATCGGCTGTATGGTCAACGGGGCGGGTTTGGCAATGGCCACCATGGATGTCATCAAGTTGGCGGGTTCAGAGCCGGCGAATTTTTTGGATGTGGGCGGTGGGGCGACGAAAGAGACGGTTGCAGCCGGGTTTCGCATTCTCTTGAAAGATAAAAAGGTCAAAGGCATATTCATTAATATTTTCGGCGGGATTGTGCGTTGCGAGCGTATTGCCCATGGAGTGATTGATGCGGCGAAAGAAGTCGGCATCAAGCTACCTGTTGTCGTTCGACTTCAAGGAACCAATGCGGAAGAAGGCCGAAAACTTCTGGCTGAATCAGGCTTGAAAGTGGAAGGGGTCGCTGACCTCTGGGAAGCGGCACAACGCATTGTCGCACTCAGAAAAAAGAAATAGTCAACCTGATTGTGAAATTATTCTCCTTGATTGGTGAAAGGTGACGTGGCATGAGCATTTTGGTGAATAAAAATACCCGGGTTGTCGTTCAAGGAATCACCGGCAAAGAAGGGTCCTTTCACGCGACCCAATGCAAAGCGTATGGAACGCAGGTTGTGGCCGGTGTGACGCCAGGCAAGGCCGGGCAAGAAGTCGAGGGCATCCCGGTATTTAATACCGTTCGAGAAGCTGTCAAGAAGACGGAAGCCACCACGTCGTTGATCTTTGTGCCACCTCCGTTTGCCGCCGATGCGATTTTAGAGGCGGCCGATGCGGGGATATGGCTCATCATCTGCATTACGGAGGGGATTCCGGTCAATGATATGGTTAGGGTTCAGCGGGCACTGTATGGGAAAACCACGCGTCTGATTGGCCCCAATTGTCCGGGAATTATAACGGCCGAGGAATGCAAAATCGGGATCATGCCGGGATTTATTCATAAAAAAGGGCGGGTCGGCGTAATTTCACGAAGTGGCACCTTAACTTACGAAGCCGTCAATCAGCTCACCAATTTGGGTCTTGGCGAAACGACCTGTGTCGGCATCGGTGGCGATCCCCTCATTGGAACCGGGTATATCGATTTGTTGCATATGTTCCAGGAGGATGATGAAACCGAAGCGGTGGTGATGATCGGGGAAATTGGTGGAGATGCCGAGGAACGGGCTGCCGCCTATATTCAAAAAGAGATGACCAAGCCGGTTGTGAGTTTCATTGCCGGAATAACGGCACCTCCCGGAAAACGAATGGGCCATGCCGGTGCCATTATTACCGGGGGAAAGGGCACCGCCGCCGATAAAATGGCCGCCTTAGAATCTGCTGGGGTAATTGTCGTCAAAAATCCAGCAGAAATAGGGGAAGCCGTGAGAAGCGTTCTACATGCCTAGTCTTATTCGTTCTTAACGCCTCCTCATTTTCTTCATAAGTTTAATCCCGTTCCATGAACTGAGCGGACACGTTCGTCCTGATGAAAACATGGAGTTGGCGGAACTTTAGCAACTTCTTCCACAAAACCCCTCAAATCCAACATTACGCTTACTTTCTATAAATTTGGGTCCTGCTTCGGCTGGGAATCACTAGGACTATGAGGTGAAGGCCATGCAAAGTCGGGGAAAAATCTGAACCCATTAAGTGGTGGGCGTCAATTATCCTCAATATCTGTCCCCGTTTCATTCAAAGTCTTGTAGGGTTCCATTATTTTGGCCATATTCTTTATTTTATTTAAAAAGAATAGTAAGGTCTTTCACTGGAAAGCGAGGACCTATGTCAAAACTACACAATAATTCTGCGACATTTTTCACGTGGCGGATAGTCGGAGGGCTACTCGGATCCCTTCTGGTCTTTCCCCTCCCGCTCTTTGCTCAGGAACCTTCACTTCCTTCCTCTGATGAAACAACAGAGGTTTTTATTCTTCGGCAACTCATCGAAATTCAAAACGAACTGAAAGATGTTCGAAAAGAACTTGCAGAAATACGTCAATCGGTGGACGAATCAAAGGAAAATTCCGTTCTTCCCCTTGGTGCTGCTTCACTTCCTTCTGTGGTTGGCCATGTCGAACTCAAGGATCATGATCCTACCCTTGGTAATCAGCGAGCGAAAGTGGCAATAGTCGAGTTTACGGATTATCAATGCCCCTATTGTGCTCAATACCATTCAGAAACATTTGAAAACCTGAAAAAAGAATATATCGACACGGGAAAAGTGCAATATGTCCTTCGAGATTTTCCGTTGGAATTTCATGCCTATGCCCAAGGGGCGGCTATTGCTGCGAATTGTGCCGGTGAACAGGAGGCGTATTGGCAGATGAACCATCAGCTTTTTTCCAATCAATCCGAGCTTGGGGATGACTTGTATGAAAGGTTGGCTCAGTCGTTGGGACTCAACATGGATCAGTTTGAATCATGCGTCAATAGCCCTGAACAAATACAAAGAGTTGAGGCGGATGTAGTTTACGGCCAAGAGATTGGGGTGAACGGAACCCCGACGTTTTTTATTGGACGAGTAGAAAACGGGCAACTCACAGATCCCAAAGAAGTGAGTGGGACTCAACCGTTGTCAGCTTTTTCAAGAATCATTGAGCCGCTACTCGCAGGTGACGGGTATAGACGCGAATAGAAAAATGTTTCTAAAGGGCAACAAATAAAATTCGCGGGACAGTGATGGGGCTGAACAGTTTTACGGTTGCATGATTCTTAGGCTCTGTGAGTGAAAAGCTGTACCGAGCCTCTGCACAAGGCCCCGAAATCATCCGTATAGAAATGGGAGATTCATGAGATACATGAAGACCTTGCTGATCCTTATTGGTCTATTCCTCGTCATGAGTGCCCACGTGGCCGCCTACGAAGTGATTCCGAATGACGAGGCGGATGTCCTCTTTAAACAAATGGAAAAATCTATCTTTTTGTATGACAAAGATCCCTACACAATTAGCAAGGCCGTGGAGAAGAACGATGTGGCAGGCATGTCCCTTGCCATTATCTATAATGGTAAGCCGGTCATTCATAAATGGTATGGAGACCGTAACCAGAAAAAGAAGGAAAAGACGACTGCAGACACAATCTACCAATGTGCCTCGACGAGCAAGATGGTGTCATCACTGGGCTTTGCTGCAGCTTCGCGGCGAGGGGAACTTAGCCTTGATGAGAGCGTCACCGATTTCAATAAGAAGCATCCTGACACCATTATTACAAAATGGGTCGACAAGGTTTTCAAAGATCACAAGTCCTGGCCTGATGACATAACGCCCCGACGTTTGCTGAGCCATACGGCAGGTTTGGACACACATGGAATCGCGAATAAGCCATGGCTTCCTTCCAGCGACCCTCTCAAAGGGGTCATTCTCGGTAGAAACCTTGCGCATGATGCCGTTAAACCTATCCATGAACCAGGAACTAAATATGACTACTCTGGAGGTGGGTATACCGTGGCAGAAGCGATGCTCGAGATCGCGACCGATAAACGTTTCGAGACCTATCTTCAACGGAATGTTCTTGAGCCCTATGGCATGAATAACAGCACTTTTGAGGATGGCAGTTCGGACATGGTCCATCTAGCTCGTGGGTGTAGTCGAGGTGTATGTCTCTATGATGTCCAAATTTCTGAACTCAAAGCTGCAGGTGGATTGCTGTGCCATCCTGTAGATTACGCACGATTAGTCTCGCTGATGATGAACGATGGGGCAGAGTATCTTGAGAACAATGCTGGAACGCAGATCATACCGAAGGCCGACATTGATGAGGTTCTGACAAAGGTGCCTCCTGCTGAGTATGGACTGGGAGTGGACATTTCGGGGTCTCAATTCTCCCACGGAGGCAAGCACCAGGGATTTGCTACGAACTTTTATGCGCATAGCGATAAGCAGGTAGGCATTGTCGTGCTCGTCAACGGCAAGTATACATGGGCAAGAAATAAGGAAGTCTACGGAGCAGGCACCCTCAATAATGCGGTGGTCAAAGCGTTTAAAATTGCTTTTGGGGTGAGCAACGAATCAGGGCAACCCCTTAAACCAACATGTAGCGAAGACGAGGATTGTGCTGAGGGTCAATACTGTGACAAAGGCCCTGTTGCGACAATTGGGATTAACAAGTGTAAGGCAGACAAGAAACGTAATGAAACGTGTAGCCGGAACGATGTCTGTGGCCCCAACCTCACGTGTTACGGCGAGCCGATCGGGAAATGTGGTTTCCTGGGAACGGTCGTCGTCGGTGATCAGTGCTTTAAGGACAAGGAATGCACATCCGGCAAGTGTGAGAAAGATACCTGTGTGTGTAAGAGTGACGGCGACTGTCCCAATGGCCAAGCCTGTTATACCCCAATTGGAAAAGCCAACTATTGTGCAAGTACGAGCAAGGCCCTTGGGGCCAGTTGTTCTAAAAATAGCCAATGCGCCTCGGACAAATGCCAACAAGACCACTGCGTGTGTAAGGGGGATGGTGACTGTCCGAACGGGCAGGCCTGCTTTACACCCGTTGGCAAAGCGAACTATTGCGCGAGTACGAGTAAGGCTCTGGGAGCTACATGTTCCAAGAATAGTGAATGTGCGTCGGACAAATGCCAACAGGATAAGTGTGTGTGTAAGGGGGCCGGTGACTGTCCCAATGGGCAAGCCTGCTATACGCCGGTTGGGAAGGCGAACTATTGCGCGAGTACGAGTAAGGCCCTGGGGGCCAGCTGTACCAAGGATAGTCAATGTGCCTCAGACAAGTGCGAACAGGATAAGTGTGTATGTAAATCAAACGGCGATTGTCCCAACGGGCAAACCTGCTATACGCCGATTGGGAAGGCGAACTATTGCGCGAGTACGAGTAAGGCCCTGGGGGCCAGTTGTACCAAGGATAGTCAATGTGCCTCAGACAAGTGCGAACAGGACAAGTGTGTATGTAAATCAAACGGCGATTGTCCCAATGGGCAAACCTGCTATACCCCCGTTGGGAAGGCGAACTATTGTGCAAGTACGAGTAAGGCTCTGGGAGCGAGTTGTTCGAAGAATAGCCAATGTGCCTCAGACAAGTGTGAACAAGGTGAATGTGTGTGTCAGTCGGACAATGATTGTCCGGGATCGCAGAAATGTAAAACCCCTGTGACCAAAAAAAATTACTGTACGAAATGAGGTCAACCTGAAAAGGCCAATGAACGATGTTGGGCACAATAAGGTCTCAACAACTGTCGAGGAGTGCTACACAGCGTTCCCCCAAGCCCATTTTATTGCTGACTTTTAACAAGGGGGTGGACCATGAAACGAAGCCGGTGGTCTCTCATCATGATTGGTACTGGTCTGGGTATCATGGCGGGCATTCCCACTACCTCCCAAGCCTATAAAACAAGAAAAAGCGAGCGACTGATGACAATTCTAAGTCTTGTATTTCTCCTGGCGATTTTTGGTGTGAGCGAGGTGTCGGCGAATTTATGTGATCCGGTGAAGGATCTTTCGACGACTCAGGAGACCAAAGATGAGATTGAGTTTTATAAGGAACTTTTTCCCAATGCGGATTATCACGGCAGTCAGGACTATAACGGCTTTGTGCTGGAGTGTAATCGTAGGCGCGATAATAAGGGCGACGAAGTCAGAAAGATGCTTACGAATAAAGACTGGGCCGAGATGAAGAGCATCTTAAAGGAGAGCGATCTTTCACCCTATTTATTTTCGGCGAAGTATAAGTTCTTCGGCTTCGCCTGGTTTGAAATGAGCTACCTGATTTGGAAGGAGGGTGGTGTTTGGAAGATGGTGCTTCCCTATGATCCGATTATTAATGATGAGGTAAAAGACCGGATCGATTTTAATATGACTCACGCTGGAATGCTCTACGATAAGGATCAAGTCGACGAAAGCGGGAGTGGTTCGAGTAAGACGTATACTTTGAAATCAACCGCGCAGCCAATTAGCGCCACTAAATGTGCCACCACAACGTTCTTTGCTGGCAAGGAAAAGAAGTACGATGGGCAAAATGGCGTCGATGCGCATAAGCGAGACCCCGCCAATCAGCATATTAGCCTCGGAAAAATTCAATACTCCTATAAAGACGGCAAGGGCAGCTATTGGGTGATGAATGGCTGTCGGGTGAAGAAAGGTGAGCATCTCTATGTCAGCGCCAATCCCACCACCGGAGAAGTTGAAAAGATTTTGCCAGCGGATTGGGTATTAAATAATTTTGAAAAAGTGGCGGAAGAGTATTGGAGTATTCCTGATGATTTTGAATTGTACGTTCTTCTAAAAGGTCATAATGAAAATCGGCTCGACCCTTCGGTAAAAACCAAAATCAATAATCATATTAAAAATAATGATTATTTAACGATACGCTTTGGAACGAAGTTCCTTCCCGGCGCCAATCAAATGTATAAAGCGAATGCTTGGCAACCGAATAACTTTTCCACAATGACCGATGATGGAACTTATACCCACGAGGTCGGTCACGCCTTTGGTCTAGATGACGAATATGCTCAGGGCGACGCTAGTAAGAATAAAGATCATTGTGCCAATTCCCAATTTGATCAATTTGATGGCACCTCGGGGTCAACCACTTACACCATTGATGATTACACCATGTGTAATGGTTATGGGACACAAACCAATACCATTTATCATTATATAGCGGTCACCCGCTATATCTTAGGAGAAACCTGTAAGGAGGATCAGGATTGCGGGGCCGGTCGGTATTGCAATAAACGCTTGGGACTCAACCGCTGCTTAGCGGACGGAACAAAAGGTGTCAATCAGAGCTGTATTAAAGACAAGGAATGTCGGTCCGGCAAGTGCGAGAAAGATACCTGTGTGTGTAAGAGTGACGGCGACTGTCCCAATGGCCAAGCCTGTTATACCCCAATCGGGAAAGCCAACTATTGCGCAAGTACGAGCAAGGCCCTTGGGGCCAGTTGTTCTAAAAATAGCCAATGCGCCTCGGACAAATGCCAACAAGACCACTGCGTGTGTAAGGGGGATGGTGACTGTCCGAACGGGCAGGCCTGCTTTACACCCGTTGGCAAAGCGAACTATTGCGCGAGTACGAGTAAGGCTCTGGGAGCTACATGTTCCAAGAATAGTGAATGTGCGTCGGACAAATGCCAACAGGATAAGTGTGTGTGTAAGGGGGCCGGTGACTGTCCCAATGGGCAAGCCTGCTATACGCCGGTTGGGAAGGCGAACTATTGCGCGAGTACGAGTAAGGCCCTGGGGGCCAGCTGTACCAAGGATAGTCAATGTGCCTCAGACAAGTGCGAACAGGACAAATGTGTATGTAAATCAAACGGCGATTGTCCCAACGGGCAAACCTGCTATACCCCGGTTGGGAAGGCGAATTATTGCGCAAGTACAAGTAAGGCCCTGGGGGCCAGCTGTACCAAGGATAGTCAATGTGCCTCAGACAAGTGCGAACAGGACAAATGTGTATGTAAATCAAACGGCGATTGTCCCAACGGGCAAAGCTGTTATACGCCGGTTGGGAAGGCGAACTATTGTGCAAGTACGAGTAGGCTCTGGGAGCCAGCTGTTCAAAGAATAGCCAATGTGCCTCGGATAAATGTGAACAAGGTGAATGTGTGTGTCAGTCGGACAATGATTGTCCAGGATCGCAGAAATGTAAAACCCCTGTGACCAAAAAGAATTACTGTACGAAATGAGGTCAACCTGCAAAGATTCTCGGCTTTGCCGGGCCGGGAGTAGTGAACCTCAGGAAGCATGGCCTGAATCCTGGTATAAGCGGGCCTGCCTTCATTCAGGATGAATTCAATGCGCCTGATTCCCTATTCCGTTGAGAAATTGTCGCACATTATCGAGTATCTGGATGGGCGTATCGTTCGTGGTGATGGTCATCCATCATCATGAACGAAAATCGGACCCGGTTGTATCACCGTCATGGTAGGAGCACACCATCCCTCTGATATAATCAGAATAGCGGAAGAGGATCGCTTAGGTCGGTGCCCGCGGGCTGTTTTAGGGTAATACTTACTTTGAGCGCCAGAGGAAGCCGGGAGACCACTTTTTCGGTATGTGGTTCATGTGATTTCGTTCACACAGAAGGAAAGTAGTCCTGTTTGGAGGTCAAAACTTTCTTTTCAGACCGATTGATAAAAACCACGAGAGACTATCTGGTCATGAAAGAAATAAGAACCCTGATGTTAGTCCTCGGAATAGCCTTTCCTTTCCTGGGATGTGCCACGAATATGGCACCTTTGCCCGCAAATCTTTCAGTTGATCAAACAATCGTGTTTGGGAAAGTTCAAGCGAGTCTCACCGGACCTACGACGCGATGGTATACTCCGCAGATTCGATTTTTTGAGCTCATGAATCTCACGACAAAAGAATGGTTTCGGGTGGATATCGAATCTGCCGATTCTCCATTTTTTCTCGCACTGCCGCCAGGCGAATATGAGTTGGTGCGACTCCAGATCAATGAAGGAGCTTTTCGATCTATGGCTCAATTGAATTCGACCTTCGAGGTGAGTAGGGGGGGACTGAATTATCTGGGAATATGGGAAGTGAAAATTCACCCACCGACGTATCTTCGGTTGGTCGATGTTTCCGTGGAAACTGATCTAGAGGATGCAAAAGCCCAAGTTCTTTCGCTGTATCCCGACTTAGCCGGTCTTCCTATCACCTCTCAACTCCCGACACCAAGGGATTCAGAAACGCGTCTAGTGGAAATATCTCCCTATCCTCGGGTATGGTGGTTTTGCCGCCATTTAACCTGTTAATTATGGATGTATAACAAGTGGTGGGAGAGGACATTCCTGCCGAACCTGATGATCGGAAAGTACTCGTGAGAAGATTATCATTAATTTTTTTGGCATTTTTACTAATTTTGGCCATGGGCTGCGGTCTTTACCCTCAGGCACAAATGTATGGATGGAAGGGAGTTCACCGTGAAGAGCTCATTCGGGTGATGGGGCTACCGACTAAGCAAACCGCTTTGCCTAACGGCGGACAACGGTTGGAATTTATTCAACGAATCACTCGCCATCCATTGGCAGGTGAATTGTATGGCACTTCGTATGAGTGTCATAAAACGTTTGAACTCGATGCCGAAGGTATCGTTCAACAGGCAGTTTCTGAACCGGTATGTTGACCAAAAAGCACTAACACCGCATTGTTCCAGAACACCCCAACTAACCATGTGATGGTGTGGGGTGTTTCAATCAATCACGCCATTCAGTTCAATCGTGAGGAGGGTTGCAATGCCGCGAAAATATCTGGCATTTGATATCGAAACGGCCAAAATTTTGCCTGAAAACTTCGGTGACTTACATGATCATCGGCCACTCGGCATTACCTGTATGGCGACCTGGTGTAGCGATGAACCCTCGGCTGTGACCTTTTACTCAAAAAATGCCGATGGATCTCCTGCGCCACAAATGACCAGGGCGGATGTCACTGCCTTTGTCGAGCATCTCAAAAGCAAGTTACAGGAAGGCTATACCCTCATAACCCATAATGGACTGGGATTTGATTTCGTCATTGTGGCGGAAGAATGCGGACAGGTGGATGATTGCCGTGCATTGGCGATGAACCATGTCGACATGATGTATCATTTCTTTTGCGGGAAAGGCTTCCCCATAAAGCTTAATGCGGCGGCGAAGGCCATAGGGGTGAGTAAGCCTGCTAATGTGGATGGTTCTGTGGCCCCAAGGCTATGGAAAGAGGGAGAATGTCAAACGGTACTGGACTATGTGGCACAGGATTGTCGGTTAACCTTGGACGTGGCCGAAGCCAGCGAAAAAGCCAAAAAGATCAGTTGGATAACCGGGCGAGGCACCATATCCCATTTTGAATTGCCGGGCGGATGGCTGACCGTTCAAGAAGCCTCCAAGTTACCTCTGCCTGACACGTCATGGATGGATAAGCCATGGCCGCGATCAAAGTTTATGGAATGGTGGTGAATGAGAGAAGGTGCACACGTTGCATGTGTAAGTGGTCATAGAAAAATTAGAAATAAAGGAGAGAGTATGTCTGTATTGATTGGGAAGAATTCGGTGGTCAGCGTCAATTATAAACTCACTGACGATGCCGGTAAGGTGTTGGATAGTTCAGATGGCTCAAAGCCCATGGTGTATTTGCATGGGGCGGGGAATATCATTCCCGGGTTGGAGAAGGCGCTGGCGGGTAAAGCCGAGGGAGATTCTCTGAAGGTAAGAATTGAGGCTGCTGAGGCTTATGGCGAGCTTATTGCTGACGGTATCAAGACCATCGAAAAGGCCGCGTTCGAAGGAGTCGAGGCGGTTGAAGCGGGAATGGTCTTTGAGGCCAAGGCGCCGGATGGCGCGACGCAAGAAATTGTAGTGGTGAAAGTTGACGGTGATGCCGTCACCATTGATACCAACCATCCCCTGGCCGGTGTCGCGCTCAATTTTGATATTAAAGTTGTGAGTGTGCGAGAAGCTACCAAGGAAGAACTCGAGCATGGCCATTCACATGCTGGTGATGGCCATAGTCACTAGCAGGATGTTGAAAAAGGTCGCCAGCGGCGTTCTCGGCGCTTTGTCGTGCTCACGTATTTAGCGTACGCTCCGCTCGCCTAATCACCTGCGGCCTTGCTGGACGAGCCGTTTTGAACATCCTTCAGGATTGTATTTGATTTATGGGAAACTCTAAAAAAGCAATGCAGACGGATGCGGCATTGCCGTACCGCTGCTCGACAAGGCGTTAGCCGCCATGAACCAAGACGAACGCTGGACGTACCTTGTGGCGCTAGATGATGAACTGCTCAAAGGCGGCGTTATCCTTTCGGAATGGTGTTGCTTCATCGTTCGAGAAGCCGATACTGCATTCGCCAATGGGGCAAACCTCGCGTCGATCCTCACTGCTGTTTCTGGAATCGAGACCTACCTCCGGTCCGAGCATTCGGAAACTGGGAAAGAACGCCTCGTTGAGTTGATCAATCGAGCTTCAATTGATGGTAACCTAAAAAATGACCTCCACACTTTGCGCAAATACCGCAATAAGTGGGTGCATATCGATGATCCGTGGGACGATGCGGGCCTTCTCGAACGACCGGAAGATACTGATTTCGAACTTGAACAGATGGCACTCTTCGCGGCCCACGCGTTACGAAAAACTATTTATGATAATCCGTGGGTGTAGCGTTTCTGCTAGCATACCGCTGCAGCGGGCGATGTTACACTGGGCAGGTTAGCTTGGACCTTGTGCATCAGGATCCCTAAAAAGGGCACAGCTGGATTGGGGACTTACTCAGTTACAAAGTGATAGTCCCGGTCCGATTTGTGATACCTCAGTTTTTCCCTTAAACGGCGCGGAAGAGGCCGAGTTTGGTCGTAATTGTAGAGATTGCCGAGACGTTCTTTGGGGCCGGGGAGATTTCCAAACACTGTTTTTTTAAGGCCGCTGTCATTTCTAATTCCTGCTCTGGTTTCACAGAGATGGGCGGGGTCTACCGGCTCACCGGCTTGGATGGCTTGTTCCAGATGCCCATTGATCGTACTTGCCGCTAATTCCCGTTGATTTCCGACGTGACCTACGGAAAATCCCCTTTAAATAAGATAGTATTTCTTTGTGATGGTGCTACTCGTGGGCTTCGCCTTTGACCATTGATTGAAGCATCTCCAGCCAGTATGTGCGCGACCTATGAATGGGAGAATCCCTTGTATTTATGGTTTTCGGTCGTGAGTGAAATTATTTTGCTCCGTGGTACTTTCCTTTTTTGGGTAACCAACCGATTAATTATTCATAACCACACATTTGGAGGATGTTATGAATTTAGTCGATCGAAGAAGGAGAGCATCGGTATGGCTCAGTGCAGCTTTTGTGGGTGTGTATATGTTAGGAACGAGTCAAGTCGAAGCGGCCAAGATGCCTAAAGTGGAGATTTGCCATTTTGATGCGGATGAAGGGGGTTTTAAGAAAATTTCCGTCAGTGGTAACGCAGTACCGAACCACCTGGCCAACCATGGGGACATATTCCCAGGCGAATCAAATGGTAATGGGTCGATCACCCTGGATTCCGATTGCATGGAGGGCATGGCGCCCACGCCCGTACTCGCGCGCGCATACATTGATAAGAACCGTAACGGGGTGTACGACTCGTCCGTAGACCTTGAAATCGCAAAGTTGTTAGACACCGACACAACTGCGGGACTTAGTGAGGGTGACACTATCGAATTAAGCCAATACCCCATGAACTATGACCCTTGCCCCGCTCCCCCCTCGGCAGATCCCTGTACTGATATAGGATTCTTCGCTCCCCTACTACCACTGGAGGTTCTTTCCATAGATCCCGGCAGTTCTATGAGTGGCAGTCCTATGATTGTTTCATCCGCAGGTGCCAGGTATACATGGGAGCATTCACTATCCGGCTCCCGGTTTCGGATAACGGATATACCACAGTCCACGGCTTTTGCAGATATCATTGATTCGACAGTGGCAGAGGTATTCGATCTGGTGTCCGTTTCCATGGGCGGAGAACCCAATACCGGGGTGACTGCAGCCAATCCATCTTCAAATAGTCCCCAGGATGATTATTTTATCAATGTCGAGTTCCCTCAAGTGCCGTAGGCATCTCCCATCCGCGAGGCCTTTTCTTCTAAGGAGAAAAGGCCTCGTTCGGGTCTTACCCTTCCTGTGTACCGGGATCACATTCGGTGACAACACCAACTGTTAGCGCGAAACCGTTTACCTCCTACGATATTCCCGCATACAGCGAACGTACAAACATTCTTCAGTAATCCGCTATGTGCTTGTGAATGGCACCTTCTTGAAATAACGAGTGCCTGAAAAGAGAGCGGATTTTTTTATTGATCCTTATTTCCATGAACGGCGCGGAAGAGGCGGAGCTGCCCGTAATCATAGAGATCGCCGAGGATCTCTTTGGCACCGGTGAGATTGCCATACCCTGTCTTCTCAAAAGCCTTTTTCATTTCTAATTCCTGCTCCGGTGTCCATAGTTGTGTGGAGTCTACCGGCTCACCCGCCTGGATGGCTTGTTCCAGGTGCCCATAGATGGTGCTGGTGACTAACCCGCGTTCTCTGGCGATTTGTTCGACCGAATTTCCCGATCCAAAACGGCGCAAGGTTTGATGGACGGTATCTCCAAGCGGCTTTCTTCTGGCCGGCCTGTTGGAAAAGTCAGCCAGCCGAGTTCTCGGGGCTTGGTCGTGCACGGGTATTTGGTGTGCGCTCGGGGTTTCAATTCCCCTACGTCCTTGTCCGTGGGAAAGGGCGTCTTGGCGCCCTTGGGATTGGGCTGGTGAAATTGTGGGGATTTGTGAACCGGACGTTTTTTCATAACCCTCTACATCGTGTTGGTGCCCAAATCCTTTTTGATTGCTCGCCGGGTTCTGATCCCTTAAAGAAGGGGCTGGAGAATGATTGGATTCGTTTGGAATATTTAGGGGAGCGTAATTCTCCAGATGTGCCGCAATGACGGTGAGGAACTTGGGCCCAAACTCCTCTAATTTTCGCTTTCCGACTCCACTAATCTGTAGAAATTCCTGTTCATTGGTGGGACAGTCTCGTGCCATCTGTCGCAATGCCACATCGGAAAATATGACGTAAGCGGGGACGTCAGCTTCATCGGCTAACGTTTTTCGGAGTTGGCGGAGACGAGTGAAGAGCATTTCGTCGTGACCCAGGTCCTGAAGAGACGGAGTTTTGCGCTCCGGTGTGCTCATGGGCTTGGTGAGCATGAGCGTCTTGGGGTCCTGAAGAAAATGCTGCCCCTGATCGGTGACTTCCAGCACCGTGAAGGGGTCTGCCGTTTGTTGAAGGTACCTCAGCCGGATGAGTTCCCGGCTGATGGCTGCCCATTCGGGCCGCCGATGGGCTTCCCCTTTCCCGTAGCTGGTTAGCCGGTCATGACCCCATCGGCGGATTTTCTCGGTGTTGGCTCCGGTGAGGACGGCGATGACGTGATTGAGTCCCACGCTAAATCCTCCGGATCCACGTATTTCTTCAACGCAGGTGAGCACGGTTTGTGCGGCATTTGTGCCGTCGAAGGTCTCACGGGGTGTCAGGCAGTTGTCGCATCCGCCACAGTTTTTTGATTCAACATGCTCTCCAAAATATTGGAGTAGCGTCCGACGCCGACAGGTGCCGCATTCCGCATATTGCACCATTTCCTGTAATTGCCGGTTGGCAATCTGCTGTTCCTGGAAGTTGGGTTTCTCATTGATGAAGCGTTGCTGCTTGACCGTATCCCCGGCGCTAAAGAGCAGGACGCACTCGCTTGGCAGGCCATCGCGCCCGGCGCGGCCGGTCTCCTGATAATAACTTTCGAGATTTTTTGGCAAATCGTAGTGAATGACAAATCGCACGTTGGGTTTGTTGATTCCCATGCCGAAGGCAATGGTGGCACAGATGACCTGGATTTCATCCCGCAGGAATAATTCCTGATGCCGTGTGCGCTCCTCGGCACTCAGGCCTGCATGATAGGGCTGTGCGTTGATGCCATGGTCCTGTAATCGCTCCGCCACACTTTCCGTGGTTTTTCGGCTTTGGCAGTAGAGAATTCCGCAGTCCTTGGGGCGTGTCCGGAGAAATGCCAGAACCTGTCCAAACGGGTTGTCCTTAGGCTGCACCTGATAAGTCAGATTGGGACGGTTGAAACTGGCGACATAGCATGCCGGATTCCGCAATCGCAGGAGGGTCACGATGTCTTTTTGCACTCGCGCCGTGGCGGTGGCGGTGAGTGCGATGATTGGAAGGGCAGGGACCTGATCTCGTAGTTCCACGAGCCGCCGGTATTCCGGCCGGAAGTCGTGCCCCCATTCACTGATGCAATGGGCTTCATCAATGGCCAGCAGATTGACCTGAAAATTCCGGATCAGGTTGAGGTACCCGGGGAGCATGAGCCGTTCCGGTGCCATGTAGAGCAGTCGGTAGTCGCCTTGGTACAACCCCCGCAAGCGGGCCTGGGATTCCTGCGCGGTGAGAGTGGAGTTGAGATAGGTCGCGGCAATGCCATTGGCCCGGAGCCCATCGACCTGGTCTTTCATCAGGGCAATGAGCGGTGAGACGACGATGGTGAGGCCTGAGCGGGCCAGTGCCGGCAACTGAAAGCACAGGGACTTTCCTCCTCCCGTGGGTAACAGGGCTACGACGTCGCGTTCGGCCAGGACATCCCGAATGATCTCTTCCTGTAGGGGTCGAAAGGCGGTGAAGCCAAAATGTTCCTTTAGCAGAGAGAGAAGGGGAGGTTGTGTTGAGGTGGGCAGGTGTGGGGAATCCGTCTGTTGAGGGAATAGGTTACTTTTCACAATTGAAGTTGTCGCAAATGTTGGAAATGTTAATGAATCGTCTTGATAGAGCTATTGTGGTTGGCCGTGAGGGTCATCTTGTGGAGGGAGATCCTCCACTGACATTAGGTGGCTTCCTCATTTCCCACTCCGATCTATTTCCTTCGGCTCAGGCGCAATGTTCAGATTTTTTCTTAATTTCTTGGTCATTTCGGCATGTTGTTCTTTGTCAGTGGGCGTCTCAGGATCCGCCATCTTGCTCTTTCCATCAAGAGGCTGTCTACCTGTGTATGCACAAGATCCTCGACATCATGAGGAAATCTGGGGCATTCAGCAAGAATCGCTGGAAATTGCCGAAAAGAACCAAGAAACCTTTTGGTGCCATGATGTATGTAGCCGAACGAATGCAAGATACAACCCTTGTCTTGATGATTTCAGGACGAGTGACCGTGTACTCCAGGAAAGTCTTCCAGGGGATGGTGAAGGCGGCCAGATTCTCTGGTGCCAAGCATATCATTTTCAATATGCAGGGCGTCACCTTCATGGACAGCATTGCCTTGGGTGGGTTGGTGCTCGCCTACCTGGACTTGAATGAGAATCATATGGCCATGAGCGTCGTGGAGCCTCAACATCCGGTCAAAACCTTATTCGAAGACGCAAATTTTCCCGATCTGATTCCGACGTATCCCACCGAAGAGACTGCCTTGCAAGCCATCCAATAGTGGTCTGTTGAAAAAAGCCGCCAACTGCGTTTTCGCCATTTTTCCGGGCTCACTTACTCCGTGTACGCTCCGTGCACAAAACAAAAATGGCTGTGGCCTTGCTGGACGGATTTTTTTGAACCAATCCAAGGCCTCTGGCCTTCAAAGTTGCCATGGGGATTTTTGCACATGGAGAACAGTATGATTCAACACTCCCAATAGATTTACGGGTGCGCTTCCCTTTTTCATCGTTTAAAATGAGGTAAGTCAAATTTCCCTACTAAGGCGCGAACATGTCGACCCGGCGCATATCCGAGACGATTCGGGATGTGTACAGATGTGGTGTCTTCCGGGAATGTGTGCTTTTACAATCGGCAGATCATGGCGAATGTGTTATCCTCCCGTGGATTTGCTAGGGAACAAGTAGAACCTGAATTCTGAGAATAATAGGAATGTTGTGATGGCATATGAACATCTTCTCGCGCTACGAGCGGAGCTGCTCCGTGAACAATTAACCGGTTTTGTGGTGCCCCATACGGATGAATATCAAAATGAATATCTGCCTCCATGCGCCGAGCGGCTTGCCTGGCTAACCGGATTTACCGGTTCGGCGGGGACGGCGATTGTCCTGCGGGATGAAGCCGCAATGTTTGTGGATGGCCGGTATACGCTTCAGGTGGCTGACCAGGTTGATGAGAAAAGCTTTTCGCTTCACAATAGTGGAGACACTTCACCACATGAATGGTTAGCACTTCGGGTGACACCAACGGATCGAATCGGCTATGACCCCTGGCTTCATACTCCGCAGGATCTCGAACGGTTTCAGACAGCAACCGAACGAGTGGGTGCACATCTCGTCCCCTGTGTATCGAATCCTATTGATGCGGTCTGGCATGACCGGCCTCAACAACCCTCAGGTGTGATCAAGCCTCATCTGCTGGAGTTTTCCGGGCAAAGCTCCCAGGCAAAGCGTGAGATATTTGGCAGGAGGTTCTCGGAAGGCGGGATCGATGCGGCCATCATCACCGCGCCCGATTCCATTGCCTGGTTGTTGAACATTCGCGGCTCGGATGTGCCGCATACTCCGCTACCATTATGCCGGGCAATTTTTTACACCACGGGGCGGGTCGCCCTATTTGTCGATCCGAAAAAAATCACACCGGGCTTGCAAGCGCATTTGGGTCCGGACATTTCCTTGGCATTGCCGGAAGAATTTGAAGTCGCTTTACAACAGTTAGGAACCCATGGAAATCGAGTGCTGTGTGATCCGGCCAAGACCAATTCCTGGATTTTTACCACATTAACTCAGAGCGGGGCTGTTCTATTACAAAAAGATGATCCCTGTGTGCTGCCAAAGGCCTGTAAGAATCATGTGGAAATTGCCGGGGCGTATGCCGCGCATCAGCGGGATGGAGTGGCCATGTGTCAATTTCTGGCGTGGCTGGCCCGGGAAGGATCCAAGGGACAGGTGACCGAGTTAGAAGCCGTGGACTATCTTGATGCCTGTCGTCGAAAGCAGGCGATGTGGGAGGATTGCAGCTTTCCGACCATTTCTGGTGCGGGGTCAAATGGTGCCATTGTGCATTATCACTCGACCCGGGAGACGAATCGGTGCCTGGAGCCCGGGACATTGTACTTGGTGGATTCCGGCGGGCAGTATTTGGACGGAACGACGGATATCACACGAACACTCGCGATTGGACGCCCTTCGGACGAACATCGTGATCGTTATACTCGCGTGTTACAAGGCCATATTGCTCTGGCCACGGCTAGATTTCCGGAAGGCACAACAGGCAGTCAATTAGATGTGTTGGCACGTGCGCCCCTATGGGCAATGGGGTTGGATTACGATCACGGGACAGGCCACGGAGTTGGGAGCTTTTTAGGAGTCCATGAAGGCCCGCAACGGATCGGGAAAGCTGCCAATGCGGTTGCCCTGAAGCCGGGGATGATTGTGTCAAATGAGCCGGGCTATTACAAAACCGGGGCCTATGGGATTCGCCTGGAAAACCTCGTGACGGTGGTGAAAGATGAGTCCTCCCAGAACTCAACGCGGTCATTCCTTGGCTTTGATACGCTGACGATCGTACCATTTGAGCGGGCCCTTATTGCCACGGAGGTGTTATCGCTTAAGGAACGCCAATGGGTCGATACCTATCATGCCCGGGTGTGGGCGGATCTCCAATCCCTTGTGGATACCGATACGCGTGTCTGGTTGGAGCAGGCGACGCAACCGCTCAACTAGTCCGTCTCTTCGCCCGAGACCATTCGAACTATAATCAAATCGGAGCTAACGATACATGACACCACAAAAAACGAATGAAGAAATCACTGAAGCCATTAAAACTCAAATGGGTAAAAATCCAGAGATTACGAATGTGATCGTGAAGGGCCATCTGCTTCAACTGCATGTGACCCAAGGGCTATTTCATCGCTTGTCGGCCGATCGCGAGCGAGGTCGGAAAATTGTCCTGGTCCTCATGGAACAGATGAAGCAACTGACCGGATTAACGGATGTTGCAGTGTGGGTCTATTCAGAGAACGAGAAAGTGATTGAGGGAACCGTCAAAGCCTTTGGCGGGGATAATGTGAATTTCCTGTTTGACTTGTAAGTTTTACAAGAGAACTCCAGGGAAAGGGACGTGCCCTATTCCTGATAGGTGCCCTTCGGCCAGGAGTCCAGACTAGGAGGAAGTCCGGTTTTCCAAGATCCCACACGTTTCCCACCGAGACCAATTTGACAGGACCACACTCCGTTCGGCGTATGGTTAATCCGCCATCGTCCTCCATCGGCACTGATCCACATCCAGACCGGGGAACGTCGAACGGGCCGTTTAGATTCGGATGGCACTTAAACCTCCTTGTCGGCGTGCTGAATGGGACTTTTGTGGGAGTTGAAGTCAATATTACCGAGAGTATTGTGATCGATTGCTATGAGGCTTGACAAGTTCCTTGCCGGATATGTCATGGTGTGCCCATGAAAAATTCAGATTATCCCTCATCAGCTATTGTGCCGGAATTATCCACAGGCTTGGTGGGGCAGTACGAAGCGGATGTTCTGTGTCTGTCCGTATATGGGAAGACCGTGATCCTGATTGGCACGGCGCATGTGTCACAAGAATCAGTGGATTTAGTCAAACTCGTCATTGAACAGGAGCATCCTGATCGTGTCTGTGTAGAATTGGATACGAAGCGTTTTGAAGCCATCTCACATCCCAACCGGTGGGAATCGTTAGACCTCAAAGAAATCATCCACAAGCAGCAGCTCAGTACGCTGATGGTCAATCTTATTTTGTCTTCCTTTCAAAAGCGGCTGGGCGATAAATTGGGCGTTATTCCAGGCACGGAAATGCTGGAGGCCATTCGTATGGCCGACAAACATGGCATTCCCGTGACCCTTGCTGACCGGGACGTGCGCGTGACGATGCGTCGGGCCTGGCGCAATACCCCAATGTGGCGAAAAAGTCTCTTAATGTCCTCCCTCATGCTGAGCATCTTCGACACCACTGAAGTCTCCGAAGAGGAGATTCGGAATCTCAAAAAGCAGGATGTGCTTTCAGAAATGATGAAGGATTTAGGGAAAGAAGTGCCGACGCTCAAAACCGTGCTCATTGACGAGCGGGATCATTATTTGGCCAAAAAAATTGTCGATGCGCCTGGGACCCGGATTGTTGCCGTGGTTGGCGCCGGGCATGTGGAAGGGATTTGCCGAACATTGAACGAACGGGAGACGGTGGTCTTGGAGGAGCTGGAAAGTATTCCGCCTGTCTCTCCTGTGTGGAAAGCCGTGGGTTGGAGTATCCCTGTGTTGATTGTGGGGTCAATTGCCTGGATTGGATGGGAAAAAGGTTTAAGTGCTGCCGGAGACAATTTGTTGTTTTGGATTTTGGCCAATGGTATTCCCAGCGGGATTGGCGGGTTGTTAGCTATGGCTCATCCGCTCACCATTGTCGCCGCATTTTTCTCGGCACCGTTTACCAGCCTCACCCCGGTTATTGGAGTCGGGTATGTGACGGCGTTTGTCCAGGCTTATTTGCAACCGCCATTGGTGCGGGAGTTTCAAACCGTAGCAGAGGATATCGCCATTCCACGCAAATGGTGGAAGAGTCGACTCCTGCGTGTGTTCTTAGCGTTTCTCCTGCCCACGATTGGAAGTCTCATCGGCACCTGGGTGGGAGGCACGCGTATTGTGTCTAATTTGTTTTGATCAGGAGCAAATTAAAGCCAAGCACAGAGAGGCTAGGACTGGGGCGCGGCGACTTTAGACGTGTGCTGGAAAATACATTTCGGGCAGGTATAGTGAATAAAGCGACCATCGCCAACGAGACGTTTCAGCATAGACGTTTGACACCAGGTGCAGAGACGGTCCGGCAGATCTGATGTAGAAGGTGTCAAGGGAGGCATGGAATCCGTGTTAGTCATAATAGGGGTCATTCTCAAAAACATACAGGGGGTTTGTCAATGTTTAGGGCTATGAATGCCACAAAAATATTGAAGGGTATGGTGCTGGGGGTTGTGCTGTTGCTTCCGGCATCCGGGTGGTCCGAAACGAATGATGAGGATCTTCCACGATTAACTGTTTCCGCAGAGGGAACGATCAATGTGCCTCCCGATAAAGCGGTATTAAGTTTTGCGGTTGAAACAGTCGGGGAAAAGTTGTCCGATGTTCAACAAGGAAACCAGGAGCGTGTGGCGAAGGTCTTGGAGGAATGCCGACGGTTTAATATCCCCTCTGAGTTCATTCAAACCACGTCCCTGAATGTGATTCCTGAATATCCGCCACCTCCGCGGCGTCAAGCGGATGGAACCTTGGAGAACAATGTTCCCCGAATCATTGGCTATCGTGTTGTCCACCAGGTCAATGTGGAAGTACGTAACCTGGAGATTGTGGGGAAGGTCGTTGACCGAGTTTTACACGTTGGGGCCAACAAATTTTCAGGCATCGCCTGGGGCTTGCAAAACGAACAACCCACAAAACTTGAAGTCTTGAAACAGGCTTCTGCCAAAGCCCAAGCCAAGGCTGAAGCGTTGGCTCAGGCTTTGAATCTCAAGTTGGTTCGTATGATCAATGTTTCGGAAGGTGGAAATTCCCCATCCCCTTCTGAGGGTCGATATCGCATGGCGATGGCCATGGATAGCGGCGGAGATGCCTCGGTGTCGGCAGGAGAAATCTCCATACGTGGTTCCGTCCTCTTGGTGTATGAAATCAGCCAGAAGTAATCAATCCTTTTTTATCAGTCTTGTATCCCCCGTCCTTGTCCTCATGAGCATTCCCTTCATGAACAATGAAAAGCCAGAAACTGAGGCAGAAACTGAAAAAGCCGGAACGGATCTTGGGGTTCCGGCACTGGTGGTGTCCGGCTTCCTGGGGGCGGGTAAGACGACTCTTGTCAAACATTTGATTGCTGATGCTCAACGACAGGGTCTGAAGTTGGCTGTGATCTCCAATGAATTTGGTGAATTAGGCATTGATCGAGCCCTGCTTCAAGAAGAAGGCGGTCCGGGATATGTGGAGCTTGAAGGCGGGTGTGTGTGTTGCCAGCTTTCCGGTGAGTTGCTCAACACCCTGCAGAATCTGTGGGAAACCATTCATCCGGATCGGGTCGTCGTGGAAACATCCGGTGTAGCATTACCCTTCGAAACGCTTCTGACGTTTTGGCGCGAGCCAGTCACTGAGTGGGTAGGGGAAAGTTTAGCCGTGGTGGTCGTCAATGCCGAACAAGTGGCCCAAGGGCGGGATTTGGAAGGCACGTTTGAGCAACAGGTATCTTCGGCAGATTTGTTGGTCATCAATAAAGTCGATTTAGTTCCATCAGATTCCTTCGGTCGTTTGGAAGATCTTCTCCATGATATGGCCCCTGGCGCTCCGGTGATTCGAAGCATTCAGGGTGAAATCGATACGACGATTGTTTTTCCTTCCATTCCTGCGGCAAAAACTTCATCCAACGCTCAACGAAAGCCCGAACTCCTACCTCACACCCATGAGGAATTTGAGGCGGAGGAACTCTCCTTTCCCGACAACATCACGCCCGAACAGCTCCTTAAACAACTTCAACCACTCAACACTCTTCGCATAAAAGGCATCGTGAACACGTCAGAAGGGCCGACGCTTGTCCAAGGCGTTGGTCCCCGGATTGATCTCAGTGCCCCTCCCTCACAATTTCCTCAAGAAATGCTTGGCCGTCTGGTCGTTATCCGCCGAAAATAGAGACTTCGGCCTTGCCAATCTCTCCACAAATCGGGTTCTCATTCATGCAGGACTTGTGGAAATCATCAACTTTTATTGTCGACTACCCAAAAAACACACATGGTGTTGTCTTGACACCCTTCTATTTAGGGTATAGCGTGAGTGTATGACGTATGAATCTACGTTGACTCTCCTATCCCTCGCGCTTCAGCATTCCTTCCTGCGCGTCTGATTCCTCTGTCTCCGCAAGCCTACGCCTATACTCTTCTCATCAATCGGTGCCGCCAAACGGTTTCGATTGTAACGCTGGTCGTCAGATCAGGTTCCGGGAGAGTTCATTCCTGACCCTGCGGTCTCAGGAAAGAGGTGAACATCATGTATCCATTAGAAGCTCTTTTAGGCCTCATGTTTGTCTTTTGGGGTGCGGCCATTTATGCGTCCTTCATCGAGAGGCCAACACCTGCTGTGTAGGGATCTGCCATCGCGGGAGTAAGCAACCTTACTTTCTAGGCAGGTTGTCAATCTTGTTTGCCACGTCACATGGACCCATGTGACGTGGTGGGCACTTTTTTACCTTTTTTTTAAGAAGGAAAGAATAACCATGAAACACACTCTATTGATGAAACGCACCATTCTTGTTGCCTCCATGGCACTCATCCCTTTGATTCTGACGGGACTGACTTTAGCCGCCCCACAAGTAACAGAACCGATGTCTTCTGCCGAGGCACAGGCTCAAGGTCTCACGCAAATTGCGGTTGGAAGTGCCCAGGACACATTAAAAGCCTGTCTGGGAAGAATTCCCCAGGATGCCAGTAGCGGGCAACTGATGTTGGCGAAAGAAAGCTGCCAACAAGTTGAGACTGTCCGGACAATTAATCAGCAGTCACTGACTTTCTGAGGACCAATCCGGGTGCCCCTGCTTGTTGTTGCCCCGGGAGTCTTCCTGATGAATCTCACGACTGGCTCGGAGCAGTGAAGTTGAATCCCTGTCGCTGTTGAGTATGGCTCTTTCGCCTCACCGTTTCCCTCGGAAGGGAAGGGTGAGGTGAGGGCGTCCAACAGAAAATCCCCCCGCCTCATATCTACACTTTTCTGAGAATTTTAAATGGAGGTGAAACATGGAACTGGTCATGTCGGTCTTTGTCGGGATCGTCATGGGTTTGGTCGGCCTGGCGTTGATTCCAGTATTAGTGGTCGGAACCTGGTGGGTGATCATGACTGTCATCTTTGGGTTGTCTGACGGGATCATATGGCTTCTTGATCGTAAATGGCGGGCTTCCGCACCGTGAAAGGTATTTTAAAGCAGTTGACCATTTTTTTATATGAAATTTCATCAAGAATCCTCGAAAGTAATGAATGAAAGATACTCAAGTGAAAGAAAACAAAATTAGCGCAACCCTCTCCCATTCGTTAAAGGGCAGAGCTTCCGGAAATCCATCAATGAAATTGACTCAAAAGTTGACGGCCAGTGAAGAGCGATTTCAATCTGTTGTACAGACCGCCACGGATGCCATTATTTTGTGGGATGAGCACGGAACCATCCTGTGTTGGAATAAGGGTGCCCACACTATGTTTGGTTATGCAGCCGAGGAAATTGTAGGCAAGTCCCTTATCCTGATCATGCCTGCCCGGTACCATGAAGCTCATCACTATGGGATGGAGCGTGTGGGAATTGAAGGAGAGGGTCAGACCATCGTGAAGACTGTGGAATTGCATGGATTGAGAAAGAACGGGGAGGAATTTCCTATTGAGATGGCTCCTTCAAAATCCATCCTACGCGAGGAGATATTTTATTGCGGCATTATCCGCGACATCTCGGATCGGAAACAGGCGGAGAGGGTGCTGGAGGAACGGAACCGTCTATTGGCCTTTGAGGTGGAGGTGGGGCAGGTCCTGAACTGTGACCAAACACTGAGCGTCCGCCTGCAGGGTTGCGCGGATTCGTTCATAAGTCATCTGGATGGGGCGTGGGCCGGCTTCTGGACCATGCATTCTTTGGAGGAAGGATTGGAGCTGCAGGCTAGTGCCGGTCTTTCCACTCGGTTCACCCGTTGGAACGATTCAGTGCCGTTTGGCCATTCTCAAATCGGTCAAATTGCGTTTGAAAAACGACCACATTTAACCAATGCAATTTTTAGGGATCCTGGTGTACCAGAACAGGCCAGGGCCATACGTGAGGGACTAATGGCCTTTGCTGGGTATCCGTTGCTGGTCAATCAGGAAGTGGTGGGGGTCATGGCGGTATTTTCCCGGCATTTCCTGACTAGTTTTACGTGGCACAGTCTTGGGTTAGTGGCTGACCGTATCGCCACAGCCATTGAACGTGAAAGAGTCATGGAAGCGCATCAGGATCTCGCAAGGCACTATGCACGAATCCTCGCCGCTTCGGGAGAGGGGATCTATGAATTGGATAGAGAAGGCAAAACCACTTTTGTGAATCCGGCCGGGGCTCTTATGCTGGGATATACGGTCGAAGAATTAATTGGCGAGCCGATGCACGAGCTGATACATCATACGAAACCCGATGGGTCACGCTATCCCAGAGAAGCCTGTCCTATTTATGCCGCGCTCAAGGAGGGAAGGGTTTATCATGATGATACAGAGGGGCTCTGGCGCAAAAATGGGACCTCTTTTCCCGTTGATTACTACATTTCCCCGATCCGTGAAAATGGAATTTTGATTGGGGCTGTAGTGACGTTCAAAGATATCAGCGAGCGGGTACGAATGATTGCAGAATTAGTGGAAGAGACAAAGCTTGCTGGGGTGACGGTGATGCTTGGGGATATTGCCCACGATATTAAGAATATGCTCATGCCGGTGCTGAATGGCGCCAAATTGTTAGACGACGATCTTCAAGAATTATTTGCGAAGTTGCCTGACGTTACTCCGAAGGAATTGTCGGCCTCAAGAAAATTTTCCAGGGAGGCGGTCGACATGATCGTGAAGAATGCCCGTCGGATTCAAGGTCGCATGCGGGAGATTGCCGATACGGTCAAAGGTATATCCAGCCCGCTACGGTTTGCCCCATGCCAGATAGCAGAAGTGGTCGAAGGTGTCTTTGGCATCCTTCGGTTCTATGCCACCGAGATGAAGGTTTCCCTGCATACGCAAGGTCTTGACGTCCTTCCGCCCATTCAGGCGGATGAGAACCGTTTGTTCAACGCCCTCTACAATCTGGTAAATAATGCAATTCCGGAAACCCCTGCCGGTGGATCAGTCACCATTGGTGGGTCAGTAGGGTTAGATGGAAGAACGGTGGTGTTAACGGTCGCAGATACGGGTGGGGGAATGCCCCCTGAAATCCGTGACAAATTATTTACTAAAGAAGCGATTAGCGGTAAAGCCGGGGGAACCGGATTGGGGACTAAGATCGTCAAGGATGTGGTTGATGCTCATTCAGGAACGGTCAGCGTACATAGTGAACCACGAAAAGGCACCATCTTCACCATCCAATTGCCAATTACTCCACAGATTTCGAAACCAGAAGGAATTCTTCCCTAGCGGGATTCTTGAATCAGGAGAACGGTCGTTCAAACGTGAGCTTGGTCCATTATTATACTTACCTGCGAATCTGTACCTTTCGCATGCAAACGTGACAACCGTCTTGCTGAACAAGACCATTTCGAATGCTTACCGACTTGCATCGATACGTCCAATAATGTCATGGACAAAACTCGTAAATTATTCGTTCCAAAGGAATAAAATTAAAATGGCTTGGAGCTATTTTCTATAGGTCAACTGGTTTTTCGAAAAGGTGAGAATGACCTTGCAGAAGGGTTTCTTTTAGGTCCGGATCAAGGATGGTTTGATACAGAGATTTGGCTTTGGCGAGCAGATCAATGGAGACATGAGTGGCGCCTTGGAGATTGGCTTCCTGTAAGTTCGTCCCGGTCAGGGATGTATCCTGAAGTGAAGCCCCTTCCAGATTAGCCTGTATGAGTTGAGCCTCACGCAAATCTGTTAAGTGGAGCTTGGCTTTGGCCAGATTGGCACGGGCAAGATTTCCCCATGGAATCGAAGCACGTGTAAGGGTGGCTCCCTCAAGATTCGCGCCCTCCAGGTTGCAGGCAATGAGCCCGGTTCCGGACAAATCAATCCTGGTCATGGTGGCATGTGAGAGATTAGCCTTGATCAGATTGGCTTCCTGGACATCGGCTTCGGTGAAGTTCACGCCTGTAAGGTTGGCTTCTGTTAAATTTGCATGAAAGAGATAGGAGTCTGAGAGGTCGGCACCTTCCAGATTGGCCTGGGCTAAATCGAGCCCGGTAAAGTCATAGCCGGAAAGATCGGCTCCGCTCAGATCGGGTTGAATCGCCTGGCTTGTCCGTCGAAATTTGTTCCATTCCCCGACCCCTCCCTTGATGAGGCGTTCAACATGTTCAGGATTGGCCATGGGGAGAGTGTCGGGAATGAACGACGAACCGGATCGCCTGGCTGAAGGTGGTGTGGTTCTGGTTGTTTACCGTTTTTTGAGGTACTTGAGGAATTCCGAATCCGGAGAGAGTACCAACGTGGTATTGGTCGCAAATGTTTTCTTATAGGCTTCCATGGTTCGGATGAATTCAAAAAATTCGGGACCTTGTTGATAGGCGGTCGCATAGATTTTGTAGGCTTTGGCCTCACCGTCTCCACGAAGTTCCTGTGCGGTCTTATAGGCCTCGGCTAGAATGATTTGTTTGTCTTTCTCGGCTTCGGAGCGAATCTTTTGGGCTTCTTCCTCCCCCTCTGCTCGATATTGCTTGGCCTGACGTTCCCGTTCGGCTTGCATTCGTTGGAAAATCGCTTTTTCATTTTGCTCAGGCAGGTCGGCTCGCTTAATGCGCACATCCAGGACCTCAAGGCCGTAGGTCGAGGCTTTTTCGTTGGAACGATCTGACACGACCTTCATGATCAATGCACGGTTTGCGGAAACGATTTCCGTGAGTTCATGCCGGCCCAACTCAACACGCAATTCCGAGTAAATGATATCGTCCAGGCGCTGGAGGGCTCCTCGTTGTGTCTGAAATGCCTGATAGACTTTTAAGGGATCCACTATGCGCCATTTGGCGAAATTGTCGATCACCATAGACTTCTTGTCACTGGTAATGACATCTCGTACGGGAGCGTCATAGTCCAAATAGCGCTTATCAAAAAAGGTGACTTGATGATAAAAGGGAATTTTAAACTTCAACCCTGGTTCCGTGATGGTTTGGACAGGTTTTCCTAATGCGACCACAATAGCCGTTTCGGTTAAGTCGACCACAAAAAATGGAGATAGCCCTAAGACCAAAAGCAGTCCAAAAACTAAGATGACACCCATGAGGAGATTTTGTTTCATCGGTTGTCCCCTCCTTGCGTGGTTGTTTCTCCGCGCGAGCGGGATTGGCGGTCTAACGGAAGGAAGGGCAGAACGTTGCCGGCTGCCTTGGAATCCAGAATAATTTTTTCCGTGTTTGCCATGACTTCTTCCATCGTTTCAATGTAGACCCGTTTACTAATGACATCCTTGGCCAGTTTGTATTCTTTTAAAGTCTGGAGAAAGTAATTGGCTTCTCCCTCCGCACGTGCAATCCGTGACTGTGCGCTCCCTTTGGCCTGGTTGATGCCTTGAGCCGCTTCCCCTTTGGCTCTGGGGATGAGATCGTTTCGGTAGCCGTGAGACTGGTTAATGAGTTTTTCGCGGTCTTCCTTGGCGCTGGCGACATCTTTAAAAGCCGCGGCGACAGCATCCGGAGGATTCACATCCTGAAGTTGGATTGTGGCCACTTGTACGCCAGCCAGGTACTGGTCGAGGATGCCTTGAAGCAGGTCTTGAGCTTCCTGTTGAATTTGCGCTTTGCCGATCGTGAGCGCTTCATCAATCTTGCTTTTGCCGATGACTTCACGCATGGCCGCTTCAGCTGCATTGTGAATGGTGGCTTCCACATCCGCGACTTTATATAAATAATTTTTAGCTTCTTTGATTTTATATTGGACGATGAACTCGAGAGACAGAATATTCATGTCACCGGTCAACATGAGGGCTTCTCTGGGAACGAATTGGGTGCGTCCGCGGTCTTCGCGGAATCCCACCTCCACTCGATGGAGTTTTTCAACCTTGGGTGTGTCAACTGTTTCTACAAATGGAATCTTGAAATGTGGGCCGGATTCAACCTCGCGAACAATATCGCCAAACCGTTTCACCAGACCTTGCTCGTCCGGAGCCACAATAAACACTGATTGCCAGAGAGCTAGGACGGCTAAGACGATGTAAATGATTGATTTGAAACCCCGGCCGGGCACGAGTCGAGTGATTTGTTCTTGTGCTTTCCGGAGCGCTTCATCGAGGGGGTCTTGACCGCTTCCTCCCCACGGATCTTTAGGTTCCCATGCCATACGTTAGTCCTATGTTTGAGTTACAAGCGGGATGTGCGAGGTAATTACTGTAGTTACGTGAACCACGGTAACAGAAATTTTTGAGTGGGGCAATAAAAGATCAATGAATCCTGTTCCACACAGGCAGGGAGTGCCGTGTGGCAATTCCCTTTCTGCAATGGATTTGCTCTATTTGCTATTTTAGTAAATGGCCTAGTCAGGTATTTGGCCTTGGTCCAAGAAAGAAAAATTCTTATTCCTATGGGGAGCAAAAAATTGGAAAAATCCTTGGCGGAATTTTTCCCATGAGATTTGTGGAGAATGGAGGATGGATTGAAGGGTAAAAGACTTCCATCACGTAGTCGTCCTGAGGGAGTTTTCTACGGGCTCATAAATAGGTGATGTCGATTCAATCGCCGTAGAGAGCTTGGTGGTATGGCAACAAGGAAATAAGTTGTATTTTTTAGGAGGGATGTTTTTGACGACAGGGAGAAGATCTTAGTTGCCTGTTCGATGATTTGAGTGTTTTGGGGGTAGGCCGAGCTTTTTCAGGGCCTGTCGTTCCTACACTGGAGGGCCTGCCCCCTGGTCCTTACCAAGGGATTAAAATTGACGGAGTACAGGGAGGAATGTTTGTGGTAGACAGGGCGTTAGCTAAGGGAAAGTCTTGTGGGATCGCCCCAGTCTGATGTACTCGCTGGAATAATTGAGTAGGGCAGAGAAAATGTCCCTTGGGAAGTGTGGAGAGACGTTTTGTGATTGACCGACAGCGCTGACAATGAAATCAAAATTTCAAGCTAGGACATCCTCGCAATTACCTCATCGGCATTTGATGCTGCATAAGCCTTACGGGGTTCTGTCAAAATTTACCGATTCCGAAGGACGTCCGACGTTAGCCGACTATGTGAATGAGTTACGGGTGTATCCGGCCGGGCGATTGGATATGGATAGTGAAGGCCTGCTTCTGCTGACTTCCGATGGAGATCTGGCTCATCGTTTGACCTCGCCATTTCAGAAAGTTTCCAAAACCTATTTGGTGCAGGTGGAACGTATTCCAGATGAATCAGCCCTCGTGGAGCTTCGGGAAGGCGTCATGGTCAAAGGTAAGCGGACCCGGCCGGCTAAAGTTCAGCTTCTTCACGGTGAGCCGGACGTCTATCCTCGCCCCGTCCCCATTCGTTTTCGCAAATCCGTTCCCACGGTATGGTTGCGTATGGAAATTCAAGAAGGCATGAACAGGCAGATTCGGCATATGACTGCACAAGTCGGACACCCGTGTCTCAGAATCATTCGTGTCGCCATCGGGCCGATTCGGTTGGGCTCTCTTGCGCCTGGACAATGGAGGGAGCTGCGAACAGGAGAATTGCGCGGGTTGTCCTAGGGCTTTCTGAATCGAATGTGTGGACAGGAACAAGCCATTCGGATGAAATAATTAGCAGGAGCCGGAACAACCCTTATATTTGACCTTGATCAGGGTGTTGGTGTCGATAAAATAGGTATTAGGGTTTTTACCTTGAACATTGTTACGCAGACAGGTAAAATTCACCGCTCGTCATCAATGAACATGCGTTGATGGCCGACGGAATAGCGGCATGACACATTTTTGAATCAGGCCGATGTCATGATCGTGTCTGGTCGGTCAAGGACGGTCCCCCGCACGCTGTTTTGTCTCCCAGCTAGAACGACATAAGGAAGTTGATTCGAGAATGGAGCATTTCTCTGTGAACAAATGAAGGGTCGGTTCTTAGATTGTGACGTATGGTCTTAGCCCATAGCCGGAATTCACCGGTCCCATTCTGTCGTTTCTGTCGAGATGATGCTAATAATTTACTTCTGGTCACTTACATAAGAATGGAGATATTCCCACCATGTCGGTAACTATTATTCTGGCTCTGTCCGTTTTTGGATTAGCTATCGCGTATTACTATTCTTCATCGGTTTTAAAGATCCCCATTGATATGGGTGTCGAAGATCCGGAAACACGGAAGCGTCTGGCGAAAATCCATTCCGCTATTGCCACCGGGGCCATGGCGTTCCTGAAGCAAGAATACAAAATTATGGCCATTTTTATGGTGGTCTTTGCGGCAATCATTGCGGTGCTCATTGATGACCATCATACGGACTATGTGAATGAAGGGCTGTATACCGCTATTGCCTTTATCTTTGGCGCCATCATTTCGATTGCCTCCGGTTTTATCGGGATGAAGATTGCGACACAGGGCAATGTGCGGACGACGGTTTCTGCCAATCAATCTCTCTCCACCGCATTTAATGTCGCGCTGCATTCCGGAGCTGTGATGGGTTTTGCGTTGGTCGGCTTAGCGGCTTTAGGACTGTTAATTATCTATCTTGGACTCAAAAGTATCATGCCGGATCAACTCCCGACGCACATTCTGATGGAGGTGATTGCCGGCTTCGGCCTCGGAGGATCGTCCATCGCGTTATTTGCGCGGGTGGGTGGAGGAATATTCACAAAAGCCGCTGATGTCGGGGCCGATTTGGTCGGAAAAGTTGAAGCGGGGATTCCGGAAGATGATCCGCGTAATCCTGCGGTGATTGCCGATAACGTAGGCGATAACGTGGGTGACGTGGCCGGAATGGGGGCCGACCTATTTGGTTCCTGCGCGGAAAGTACCTGCGCCGCCATGGTGATTAGTGCGGTCGCCTTTTCCGGGATGGTGGATGCGTTGTTGTATCCAATCCTTATTTCTGCCATCGGCATCCCAGTGAGTCTTCTCACTCTGTTGATGGTCAAGGTCACTTCCGAGGACCAGGTTGGCCCGGCCCTGAAAAAGATGCTGATCATCTCCAGTGCGCTGATGGCGGTGGTGATGTTGTTTGTGACCAAGGCCATGCTCCCGGATACTTTTGAAATTAATGGGCAGGCGTATACGGATCTAGGGGTGTATTTTTGCTTCCTGACAGGTCTTATTGCCGGGCTTGCCGTGGGATTAATGACTGAGTACTACACTTCCCATGACTATAAGCCTGTGCGGGAAGTGGCGAAATCATGTGAAACGGGTGCGGCCACCAATATCATTTTTGGACTGGCTCTCGGCTATCAGAGTGCCGTGGGCCCTTATCTCGCCATTGGTCTCGCCATCTATATCCCGTGGATGTTAGCCGGCATGTATGGGGTGGCCATTGCCTCTCTTGGTATGTTGGGAACACTGGTGATTGCACTCACGATCGATGCCTATGGACCGGTTTCTGATAATGCTGGCGGTATCGCTGAAATGGCCGGTATGCCGGAACATGTCCGTAAACGGACGGATGTGTTGGATGCTGCCGGAAATACGACTGCCGCCATTGGGAAGGGCTTTGCCATCGGAGCGGCTATTTTGACGTCATTGGCCCTGTTCGCCGCGTTCCTCACCAGGGCGGACTTGCTGCTCAAGGAACAACATGGGCAGGATTTTGATCTGTTAGGCAGTATTAATTTGCTGGATCCCCTGGTGTTTACCGGGCTGTTTATCGGAGCCGTGTTGCCCGCCTATTTTTCCGCCATGACGATGAAGTCGGTGGGATCGGCGGCTTATAAGATGATTGAGGAAGTCCGACGTCAGTTCCGCACCATTCCCGGCCTCATGGAAGGGAAAGCCGAGGCGGATTATGAACAATGTGTCGCTATTTCAACTCAAGCGGCTTTAAAAGAAATGATTGCACCGGGCATTCTGATTATGGGAACACCCCTGATCACTGGATTCCTGTTTGGCATTCAAGCGGTGGCTGGGGTGCTTGCCGGTTCCCTTGTCGCCGGGGGCGTCATCGCCATCTCCTCATCAAATAGTGGTGGTGCTTGGGATAATGCGAAGAAATTTATTGAGGCAGGAAATCTTGGCGGGAAGGGTACCGATACCCATAAGGCCGCAGTTGTTGGTGATACCGTTGGTGATCCCCTTAAAGATACCTCAGGGCCGTCGTTGAATATCCTGATCAAACTTTCAGCTATTTTGTCACTGGTGTTTGTGCCATTTTTCGTCCAGTACGGCGGGCTATTGATAAAGTAATTTCTGCAGACTATAGGCGCCCAACAAGTCCTGAGCTTTCTTCTGATTGGTTGGGCCGAATTCCGTGTTCCATCGGATAATGGGTGCTACAGACGGTGTTTTCATTTTAAGTGATATAGCGAGACTGGTTAAAGCCTTATATGTGGTATTCATGCCTATCTTGATGTGGTATTTTTCATTATTCTATTCGGTGTGGAATTTTCATCTCTCTCTTTATCCTCCTTTTTTCTTCCTAGCTGTGGTTGGCCAAGCTGGTCATTTCATCGGTCATTCCCCTAATTTTTACCGGTCTTATTACAACAAAGATTGATGTTCTGAAGTTTTCACGGGCGGGATCGCCAGTTTGGTGAAATGAGAATAGCCATGAGGCGCTTGGGTTTTTCTCATTCATGGTTGTTCCGGTTCGCATCGATTTGATGGAATACGCATTCAGGGGGAGGGGGTGATCTCTCTCCATTGGTATGCGTTCTGCCTAATTCTGGTAGACAGGTTTCCTAATGAATCGAGATGGCTGCTTGAAAAGGGAGTACTTGGAATGGAATCACCCAACAATCTAGATGATTCTTTCTTTCAGAGAAAGAGAAGGTCTGAGGCCATTGCTTCCGCAGAAGTGGATTTGTTGTTGCGGGTGATCTCCCAAGATCTTTCTGCTCCAATGGCAACTATTCAGGATACCTGTCGGCAACTCACTATGGTGTGCAACCGGATGAATGAATCATTTGAGGAGGAAACCTCATTCGGTAATGCACGGGGTCCATTCGATCCTTTGGTCACAAAGGAAATCCCCGAGGCCGTTCAGCGTATCCGAGGTGAGGTGGATCATATGCGTTGCCTCACGTCGGGACTTCTCCAATTTATCCGGCTTGGGCAGATTGTCCTTCAGTGGGAGGGCCTGGACGTGAATCAACTTGTGATGGGAATCGTGACTTCCATGGAGAGGAAACTCAAAACCAAGGAAGTCGTGGTTCGTATTGAGGATCTTCCAGATTGTATGGGTGACGAGGTGTTGGTGAATCAGGTTTTTGCGAATCTGCTTGATAATGCGCAGAAATATCTCGATCCTGAACGTCCTGGAGAAATTATTATTTCCGGTAAAGCGATGCATGGATGGTCGGTCTATTCTGTTGGGGATAACGGGATCGGCCTTGCTGAAGAACATCATGCCCGAATTTTTGAGGCATTCTCGCATCCGGTCGTGGAGCCGGAAGGTCGTCAAGGGGTTGGTTTGGCCATTGTGCGCCGGATCATTGATCGGCATCAAGGAAATATTGAAGTCGAATCGACTCCGGGGCAAGGCTCGACCTTTCGGGTGTATTTTCCTCGAGCGATCATTGCCGAGGAGGGAGGAGGGAAAGAAGAATGAATCGAAGGAAATAAAAAGGTGTTATTCCCAATCGGGCCACTTGAACTTAACCATCTTCACTCGGTCAGCCACCTCCGGCAGAGGCCTTTGCTTGCTTGGCATGGTTTCATGAGGAAGTCGTCAGTCACTGGGTGCGGCTTAGATCTTCTTTTGGTATTCCGTGAATTGGACTGTTGAATATTGTAAAATTTCGCCGCTTCATCAGCTTGGGAGTCAACGAGGCTCATCAGAGAAAAATAGTGGAGTGTTCAAAAAGGCCCGTCCAGCAAGGCCGCAGCCGCTTGGACGAGCGGAGCGTACGGAGGAGTACGTGAGCACGGCCAATGGGCGAGAACACCGCTGGCGGCATTTTTCAACACTCCCTGAATCGACGCGTTTGTTGATGGGACGTAGGAGCCATTCTTCTTGTGGGCCATGACCTCTTGCATGGCAAAAAGGCTATCCGGCCTGAAGCTTGTGTGTGAATGCTGTAGTAAGGGGCGCCCCTTGCGGCAGTCGGGAAAGTTTGGAGACAGGCAGCAAGAAAGAAAAGGTCTTTGCTGGGAGTCGAACCCCGTATTTTGATTGTTGAGGACCGAAGTGACCCTCATCGAAAATTTCTTACCGATGGCGCCGCGATTGGTTCAAGCGCCGAAGGCGTGTTTGTTCTGTCTTGCTGGGTTTTTTAACCGGGCTGGTGTTCTTTTTGTTCTTCCAACCTAACCCTCGCAAAATCCGACTCACATGGTCTGGGTGATATTTCACTCCGAAATATCGCCGAATCATCCGGCCAATAAGACGACAGGTCCATTGATCAGTCCGCATCTTGGCAGCTCGTGGTCCTCGTTGGAGAATCTGGAGGAGATTTTGGCGTTGTTTGGGCGAAAGGCGCGATGGACGACCGGTATGAGGCTTGGAGTTCAAGGCATTTTTCCCGCCTTGTTCGAGTGCATCTTTCCATCGCTTAACAGAAGATGGCGCTGCCCCGATTGTGCGAGCAACCTCACGAATACCTCGCCCTTTGGCCAACAGTCTGGCGGCCATTCGGCGCCTGGCTTCTAGTTTTTCTGCACTACCCTTTGGTCTCATAAATCCACTTCTCGGATTTCTCAATGCGACTCTTGAGGGAATATGTGCATCTTCCCGTAAAAGACCAAAGGTGGGATGCCTGGAAAAAATTCCGGAAGGCGAGGATGTGATGACAGAAAAATTTCCCCAATTCAAAACGTGAGGAAAGTCAACCACATGCCTAACACAAAAGGAGTGGAGCAGATACTATTCAGAGAGAAGAAGCGGATATTCCCAAATCGCTGCTGTTCGCGAGGCACGCGCCTGCATCGGCCATTTCTTGTAGGGGATTCAGGGAATCTTTTTTTTGGGGAATGCCCCCCTTCGTGGCATCAGTGAGCAGGACGACTCGAAGCCCGCGTTGACAGCCATCGAGAACCGTGTGTTTGACGCAATGTTCGGTAGGTAAGCCCAGCACATACAATTTTTGAATGTTGAGATCTTCCAGTCGGTCGGCCAGACTTGTACCATCAAAGCCGGATTTCGAATCTTTCTTGGGATCGGTTCCTTTAGAAATGACCATCATTCCAGGAGGAAGGACTAAGTCTGAATGAAATTGAGCTCCACGTGACCCTTGAACTGCATGAGTCGGCCAAGGTCCCTGTTCTTCGATGAAGGAGCTGTGATTGGCCGGGTGCCAATCTCTGGTCGCCAGTATGGGCCAGCCTTGACGGCTGAAGTGCTTGATGTAGGCGTTGATGAGAGGGATGAGGCTATCTGCCTCGGGAACAGCCAGTGCGCCACCCGGAAAGAAGTCATTTTGTAGGTCGACTAAAAGGAGCGCGGAAAATTGATCGGGTTGGGGAACGGTCGAGGTTTGGATATGTGAGGAATCTGATGGGGAGACATGCTTGGAAAGTTTCATGTTCGTTATGCCAGAATTTCTGTCCCGATGCCTTTGTCGGTGAAAATTTCGAGTAACACCGCATGAGGCACGCGTCCATCAATAATGTGCGCCTTGCGGACGCCTCCCTGAAGCGCGGTTAAACAGGCATGAACTTTGGGGAGCATGCCTGCACTGATGACCTGTTTTTTGACCATTCGTTCCATGTCTTTTTTTGAGAGGGTGGAGACGTGCCGATTATTGGCATCACGAATGCCTTTGACATCGCTTAAGACCAGTAGTTTTTCGGCTTGAACCGCCGCAGCTACGCTGCCTGCTACCAGATCGGCATTGATATTTTGGGTTTTCCATTTGGCGTCCACTCCAATTGGCGCAATGACCGGAATGAAATTGGCCTCTTGAAGGGTATGGAGCAATGCGGTCTCGACATGACTGACTTGGCCGACGAGGCCGTAGTCTTCAGGGTGCAACACGTCGGTCGATCCGCTGTAGGTGTGAATAAGACTCTTGGGATTAAATGGTTTCGTGGTCAGGAGGCGACCATCTTTTCCGGTGAGTCCTACAGCTTTGGCGCCATGCTGGTTCAATAATGAGACGATTTCCTTGTTGATTTTTCCACCCAGGACCATTTCAACCACGTCCATGGTTGGCTGATCCGTGACCCGAACGCCATGCAGAAATTTTGCTTCAATGCCGAATTTATCCAGCATCTCGTTAATTTGTGGCCCACCGCCATGAACGATGATCGGTTGCAATCCGACATATTTTAATAAGACGACATCTTCGGCGAATCCTTCCTTGAGTTCTTCATGGACCATGGCGCTTCCACCGTATTTGATGACCACGGTTTTTCCGGCCAATGTCCGAATATAGGGAAGCGCTTCAATCAGAATGTCGGCTTTTTTAATCAGTTTGATCATGCAACCTACTCATGGGTACAGGGGTTGGGAAAGATGGTGGAGGTTAAAAGGACATATGATCATAGTAGCAGAAGGGATAATTTTAAAGTATGAACCGGCTGAGATCTTCGTCCTTCACGATGCTTTGCAGGTGGTCTCGAACATACTGCGCGTTGATGACGACCTCTTTTTTCTGAAGATCCTGCGCTTCAAACGAGACATCTTCCAATAACCGTTCCACGATGGTGAAGAGCCGACGTGCTCCGATGTTTTCGGTTCGGTCATTCACCTGCACAGCAGTGGCTGCAATTTCCTCGATCCCGTCTTTAGTGAATTCCAACGCGATGCCTTCTGTGCTTAGCAATGCGTGATATTGTTTGACCAGGGCATTTCTGGGCTCGGTTAAAATTCGGATGAGATCATCCTTTGTGAGGGGCTCCAGTTCCACCCGGATGGGAAACCGACCTTGTAATTCCGGAATCAAGTCCGAGGGTTTGGCCACATGAAATGCTCCTGCGGCAATAAATAAAATATGATCGGTTTTGACCGGGCCGTGTTTAGTATTGACCGTCGATCCCTCCACGATCGGAAGCAGGTCCCGCTGGACTCCTTCCCGGGAAATGTCAGGGCCTGTGTTTTTCTCTCGCCCGGCTATTTTGTCAATCTCGTCCAGGAAGACGATACCCGATTGTTCCGTGCGGGTAATGGCCTCTTTGGTCACTTCCTCCATATCAATGAGTTTTTGCGCTTCTTCCTGGGCCATGAATTTCAGCGCTTCTGAGACTTTCATCCGACGATTTTTCTTTTTACCCGGCATCATGCCGCCGAGCATATCCCGAAGGTTGTGCTCAAGATCTTCCATCCCTCCGATATTGGAAATGATTCCAACCGGAAGTCCTCCTCGTTCCTTGATTTCTATTTCCACCATACGGTTATCCAGTTTGCCCTCGCGCAGCTGAAGGCGAAGTTTTGAGCGGGTGGATTCCTGTTGATCCTGTTTCTGTTGTGTGGGAGCCTCTGCTGACTCTTCAGTGGTCTCAAATGAAGGACTCGATGGCGAAGGCGGAAGGAGCATATCTAAGACGCGCTCTTCGGCCATGTCTTCAGCCTTCTTTTGGACTTTTTCCAGGTAAGCAGTTTTGACCATATTGATGGATAAATCTGTGAGATCACGAATCAGAGATTCCACGTCCCTGCCGACGTATCCCACCTCGGTAAATTTGGAGGCTTCCACTTTTATGAATGGCGCGTCTGCTAATTTTGAAACCCGTCGGGAAATTTCGGTTTTCCCGACACCTGTTGGGCCAATCATAATGATATTTTTCGGGACAATTTCATCACGGAGCTCCGGGCTGAGCTGTTGGCGTCGCCAGCGGTTCCGTAAGGCGATGGCGACCATGCGCTTGGCGTCCCGTTGTCCAATGACATAGCGGTCTAATTCCTCCACAATTTGGCGTGGAGTGAGGGAGTCCAAATTTTTGGGTGTTGGTGAAGTCTGTTGTTCCATACGTTATGACGATAACTCCTCAATGACAATGTGATGGTTGGTATAAATATCGATGCCGGCGGCGATTTGCATGCTTTGTTCGACAACCTGGGAGGGTAGCAGTTCAGTATGAGCCAGGAGAGCTCGAGCCGCCGATAAGGCATAGGGTCCTCCCGATCCAATGGCCAAAATTCCATCTTCCGGTTCGACCACATCACCCGTGCCGGTAATAATGAATGAATGCTCCCGGTCCGCCACGGCCAAAAGCGCTTCCAATCGTCGAAGGACCCGGTCGGTTCGCCAATCCTTCGCCAGCTCGACGGCGGCTCGAGTTAGATTTCCTCGGTATTCTTCCAGCTTCGTGTCGAATTTTTCAAATAGGGTAAATGCATCTGCTGTCGCTCCTGCAAAGCCGGTCAGGACCTGGTCTTGATGCATTTTCCGGAGTTTCCTGGCGTTACTTTTCATAATTGTGCTGCCGACGGTGACCTGGCCATCACAGCCCATAGCTACTGAAGCCCCCTTGCGGACGCACAAAATCGTAGTGGATCGAATCTTCATCGTTTGAGAAGGTCTCCTTCTGGGGGTATGGAGTGAGAAGAGCCGGATCGGGGATGGGCCCGGTCATAAACGGCCATGAGTTGGTCAGTTGCCACATGGGTGTATTTTTGGGTTGTGGCGAGCGAAGCATGCCCCAAGAGTTCCTGGATGGCTCGCAGGTCCGCGCCCTCATCGAGGAGATGGGTGGCAAAGGAATGGCGCAAGGTGTGGGGAGTAACGGTCTTATTGAAACGGTGTCCGGTCTCTTGCTTCATCATGCGTTCCACGCTTCGAGCGGTTAATCGTCCTCCTCGAGCATTAAGAAAAAGGGGTTGGGATCCTGGGCAGGGTACGAGTGGAGCTGATGTTCCGGTTGGTACAACCTTGTTCTTGTGGGGCAGATGACGTTGATATTCCAAGATGACCTCAGCCGCCACTGTGCCAATAGGCACCATCCGCTCTTTTTTCCCTTTCCCACGCAATCGGATCGATCTGGTTTCTAGATCCACATCTCCCCAATTTAATCCGACCAGTTCTGATACCCGGGCTCCGCTTGCATACAACGTTTCTAGAATGGCGTGGTTTCTCAACTCAATCCATCTCTGGGATGCTGATGCGTCTAACAGGGTATTGGCTTCGTCCTTGGTGAGGACAGTGGGAAGACGTGTTCCTTGTCGAGGTGAACGAACAGTCGATGCGGGATTACGGGGTATCCGTCCATCTTCAACTAAAAAACGAAAAAAGCTTTTGAGACATGCCAGTTTTCTGGCAAGTGAGGGTTTTTTTAACCCTTGATCGCTGAGGCTCTTGAGAAAGGATCGAATATGGAACGAGTCAATTGCACCAGGCTGTAAAAGGTCATTCACTGAAAGTGTGTGTCGAATGTGCGCCATGAATTGTTTGAGGTCGGACTGATAGCTTCGGCTTGTTTCAGGTGAAACTCCCCGTTCCAATTGAAGGTACATTACGAAAGCTCGGATTGCGTCATCCATGCTTTGAAATGGGAAGTAGCCCGTTCTTGGATGAGTTGTCGTTTTTTCTGTTTGTCTCGCACCGGTGTATCAAGTGGCGGGTATAGCCCAAAGTTGGAATTAATCGGTTGAAAGTGCTTTGGCTCACAGGTCGTAATGTAATGGAGAAGTGCTCCATGAGCGGTAGAGGGTGGTGGGGTGACCGGTGAACGGCCTGATAAGATGCGAGCGGCATTGATTCCGGCTATCCCTCCACTAGCTGCAGCCTCTACATAACCTTCTACTCCAACCAATTGTCCGGCAAAAAAGATGCGAGGCTGTTTTTTTACTTGCAAGGTGTTTTGTAAGAGGATGGGTGCATTGATATACGTATTTCGGTGGATGCTTCCACATCGTAAAAATTCTGCCTGTTCCAAGCCCGGGATCATTCTGAAGATTCTGCGTTGCTCCGGGTAGGTGAGTTTGGTCTGAAATCCTACCAGATTGTAGCAGGAGCCATATGCGTTTTCTGGACGTAATTGTAGCACAGCATAGGGTCGTTGGCCGGTTTTAGGATCAATTAATCCCACAGGTTTGAGGGGACCAAATAATAAGGTTTGCCGACCACGGTCGGCCATGACCTCAATTGGGAGACACCCTTCAAAATACGGCACGTTCTCGAAAGACTTTGGTTGGACGCGATCAGCTTCGATCAATGCATTATAAAAGGCGTTATAGGTTTCTTCGTCCATAGGACAATTCACGTAATCCGCCGTACCTTTTTCATATCGTGATGCCAGAAACGTCCGGTCTGTGTTGAGGGAATCGGCATCCACAATTGGTGAGATGGCGTCGAAGAAAAACAAATTTTTCGATTGGGTGAACTGGATGATTGCCTCAGACAGTTTCGGTGAGGTCAAGGGGCCGGTGGCAATTATGCACAGCGCATCCTCGGGAATTTCATGGATCTCTTCTCGAAGAATTTTGATATTCGGGTGTTCGGCTAATGCCTGGGTCACCTTGGAAGCAAATTGGTCTCTATCCACGGCTAATGCCGTCCCTGCCGGGATCCGCACCTCGTCGGCAATTCGGATGATCAAAGAGTTCAATTGGCGCATCTCTTCTTTCAACATACCCGGAGCGCTGAGAGGATCATTCGATCCCAAGGAATTTGAGCAGACGATTTCGGCTAGGTGATCGGTCTTATGCGCGGCTGTCTCTTCCTTGGGCCGCATTTCATACAGGGTCACTCTGGCTCCAGAGTTGGCCGCCTGCCAAGCCGCTTCTGATCCGGCTAAGCCGCCTCCGATAATGACGAGGTTTTTTCTCATAATTGTGTGAGAATAATAATTGAAAAAGTCGCTGAATAAGGTATTAAAGAATAAATTCTAAGAATCGCCGGAAAAAGGTGTCAACTTTCACACGAGGAACATCGACCCGTCAAGGCATGAATCACGCGTTGATGAATGTCTGGAGTGCTTCCGACCAACCCGTGGAGATTGCGAAAATTATTGAGGCCATATTGGATGGGTTTCCCGTGAATATCGGTAAAGTACCCACCGGCACCTCGCAAAATGGCTTCAGGTGCACAGGCATCCCATGCTTTGGTATACGGACTGGGTTCAACGTAGACATCAGCTGTTCCTTGGGCAATCTGAGCAATTTTCAGTCCCACACTTCCCATCTGTTGTTCTTTGTGGATGGGTAATGATTGTTTAATGGTAGAAAGTGCTGGGGATCGATGGGAGCGAGAGGTAACTAATGAAATGTTGGGGGGGCATTTGGATTCGCAAGCGAAGAGTTTTTGGCGGTCCCCGTTGCGTTCTACCCAAGCTGTTTGGTCCGTCAGGCCGGCATAGAGTTCGTCACGGGTAGGCCAGTAGACGACGCCAAGTTTGGCATGAGCATCAATCGTCAGTCCGATCATGATAGAAAATTCGCCGTTGTGTGCAATAAACTCTTTCGTGCCATCTAGGGGATCTATGTACCAGGTCCGGCCTGTCGTTAAAGAGTTGGAGGGTAGGGGGCTTTCCTCCGCCACGATTGAATCTTGTGGGAATTGTGTGTGTAATTCATCTACGATAAGAGCGTTGGCCTGTTGATCTGCCTTGGTGACGGGATCGTTAATGCCTTTGTACATGACCGCAAAATCATTTTTATAGATGTCCATGATAATCTCTCCAGCCTTTCTGGCCAGATGCGAGGCGATTTCGATTTCATGAGAAAAATCTTGCATTGCTTTCTCCAGTGAAAGAAGGGGAATCAGAAGGCCGATAAGGGTGTAGAGGAGGAATAAGAATTTTTCTCGCACCTACGGCCTGTGAAATATATGCTGCCAATTACTATTATCCTATTGATATTAATCATGATTTTGGTCGCGGGGTATTTGCCGAAATTTCGTCGCGTCCTAGGGGTGATCCTGATGGTTCTGTTTGGAGCCATCGCGTTCATTATTTGGCAGGATACCCAGGAGCGGGAATTGGAGTTTCAGCGGATTCCTATTAGCCAGGTCCAACTCTCTCACATGGACGTTCGACCCGGACTGAACTCCCGATCGTTTGTGCTGACCGGGAGGCTTGAAAATGCAGCTCAAATTTTTACCATCATTTCCGTGACTATCCAAGCTACGATTGAGGATTGCCATGCGACGGAATGTGAAATTGTTGGGCAAGAAACCGCAGAGATCTCGTTGGAAATCCCTCCGAAACAGGCGAGAGATTTTTCTTTAACCATTCCTTTTTCCGCGATCCCAAAAATTATTGGTGAAGCTACGTGGCGATACGCTATTTTGAAGGTAAGAGCCAGATAGGCCATGTTCTCTTTTTTGCCTGCCGGGGGTTTTCATTCCCTTTTTCTCAATCTTAGGTCTTTACTTCTTCAAATAAATAACAAATTGACAGTCATGAAGCTCTTTACTGTGAAAAATTGCCTATTGCATCTGTTATCGACAATTGTCAAATTGACAATTTTTAATGCGCCTTCTTATACTAGGCTAGGTTATTAAGGAATATTCTTAATTATAGGGCAAAAGACTCATAGGTATATTCTCAAAAAGTCAAATATTTTTGACCGGTGGGTCTTTTTTGATCTTGAGATTTGCTTATTGTCTTCTTACAGTAAGGAGATGCAACGGGTAGGATTGTCAATTTTTTTTTAATGGAGACATGAGGGTACGATGACAACTTCTTATAGGGTTATGCCAGGACCCGAACATTTTTTGCCACCGTCGGCGGCTTCTATGGGGATTCGACTCCCCGATCCAGGTCAGGGACATATTCATGGTAGCATAGTTTCTGAAGAAGAAGCCTTGGAGGAAGCAGCCAGACAGTTTCTTTCGGCCAAAGTTCCTACAATTTTCCCTGGACCATTGGTCCTATGGGCTTGGAATGACAAGGCAGCCAAGAAAGCCAAAGCAATTCGCCATTTGTATGAAACCATTAAGGAATGTGTGGATTCTTCGTGTCAGCAGGCTATGCTTATTCCCATGCCGGATTATAGACCGAAGTATCCTAAAATTAATCCTGAAATTGAAATTAACCCGAACCATCCAAATTTGACCATCTGGCATAATAAAATTGATGCCTGTATGTTTGTGGGCGTCCATTGCCATCAGGCCAATCTTTCTCTCAAGATCATTCGTGGTGGCACGAACTGTTATACTATTGCTATGTGTGCGCAAGCAGGCCATGAAGATGCCATGTTGTCCGTTCGTGACGCGACAGCTGATAAAATAATTAGATTGGCAGATTGGGTAAAGAAGTTGAAGGGGTCGGTTCCTCCTCCGGTGAAACATTAGGGGGAATCGTTCTGGGTCTGTCTTTATTGTAGATGAAAATATGAAGTGCTTGTTCTGATAAAATTTCTTCTGTGATTGTGAGTATATTTTTTAGGAAAATCTGAAGTTTTTCACCCTGAAGCAGAAAAAGGAGGTCAAAGTTATGGCCGCTCAAGCTTCTTTTATAGGACAAAAAAACAAAAAAGAGCAGGTGTATACCGATCCCTGGCACATGATGAATGAGGCGGCAAGGACGCCATCGTTCTTTACCGGGAGCGAAGTCATTAAAGAGGCCGTACGTAGAGCCTCCTGTGACATAATGGTCGCGTATCCCATTACACCTCAAAGTGAAGCTGCTGCTTTGTGCGGGGAACTCTTTGCCGAAGGTTATATTGGTGATTACTTCCGAGGGGAGAGTGAATTTGCCGTCATGTCTCAATGTGCGGGAGCAGCTTTTGGTGGTGCCAGAGTATTTACCACCACCGCTGGACCAGGCACGATGCGGGCTATGGAAAATTTCCCCATGTGGGCCGGAGCGCGATTGCCTATTCAAATGATTGTAACCTGTCGTGGCATCAACTCTCCGCTCTCGATCCAGCCGGATACTTTGGAAATTTCTTATCTGATGCAGACGGGTATGCTGGTGTGGCATGCAGAAACTGCACAAGATTTTTATGATTGGATACTCAAGGGGTACATGGTATCGGAAGAACCTGATGTCCATTTGCCACTGGCCTTATGCTGCGATGGATTTTTTGTGACCCATACGAAGGATATGGTTGATCTGACCCCTGTGGATATGTGCCTGCCACCGTACGACCCTTATCGGTCACCTGTTCCGTGTATGGATATGGAGTGCCCTCCTGTTCGCATGATGAGAGATCCTTTCGTAATGAAAAGCAATTATATCAGTTACGCCACCCATGCGAGCTGGCAGCAAGAGGTTTGGGCGGCTGTTGAGCGTTCAAGAAAGCATACTATCCGTTGGATGGATGGACTGATTGATACCGAAAATACTGATGCGGATGTCATTGTCGTGGCCTCGGGAACGGCAGTCTCGCAAAGCCGGGAAGCCATTGCGATATTAGAAGAGGAAGGGATTAAGGTTGGTTTGGTGAAGGTCAAAACTCTACGCCCATGGCCAGGAGAGGAGATCAGGGAAGCTACAAAACATGCGAACCACATTATTGTTCCTGAATTTAATGTCACTGGATGGTTGGCCCGTGAAGTGAGTGCAACCATTCCGAATAATAATCGGGTCCATGCGGGTCCCCATGTATGCGGTGGTATGACGATGCCGCCTGAAATAATCGCCGCTGAAATCAAAACGGTGTTAGGCATTAAGGCACCTTCGTTGGCTGGGCGTGGGGGTTGATGCAACGGAAAGTCCTCGATGAGAGTATGGCTCTCAAACAGATCACGACTATAAGGAGAAATTCATGAGTAAAGAAAGAATAAAAATCGCAGAGGAGTTATTTGATATCATGCCCGCTGAGTATCAGGATTTAGTTAAGCGGGCGACGTATGGGAATGAGCAACGGGGATGGAAGGATATCGGTAATGCGAAGGAACTCATTGAAGAGCATTCGCTTTGTGCCGGATGTCCGGAGTCTATGGCATTTCGCTATATCCTCGCCTCTTTGCCAAATCCAGAGGATACAGTGATGGTGGGTTCGACGGGATGTACCAGCTTGGTTTTCCCACATGTGGCGGTCCACAATATCCATTCTTTGTTTGGCAATCAAAATGCCGTTGCATCTGGGTTGAAACGGGCGTTGACGGTCCGGTTTCCTGATCGCCACAAAGACGTAGTAGTGCTGGCAGGAGACGGGGCTACGGTGGATATTGGTTTAGACATGACCTTGCAGGCCTGGTTCCGTCAGGAAAAATTTACTACCATTTGTTTTGATAACGAGCTGTATGCCAATACCGGTGGTCAAGAAAGTGGGCTTATGCAAAAGGGATTTGTTGCCAAGATGGCCCCTGTAGGTAAGACCTTTGAAAAAGTTCGTCTCCCCGAAATTGCCAGGGAATCCGGTTGCCATTATGTAGTGAATTGCACGGTCAGCAAACCAAATCTCATAGAAAAAGTAATTAAAAATGCTGTGCATATTGCGCGGGAAATTGGGCCGACTTACCTCCAGTTGTATACGCCATGTATCTTGGAAATTGGGAAAAACAGTATGGAAGGTTTGCAGGAAATGCGTGATTCCGAAAAGCCAACAGAACGGTTTGCATATAAAGAGTATGTAAGTGAACCGGCAAAGGAATTATTGGCCGAATTGGCAGCGAAGGAAAAGGAACGAAAGGCTGAAGCGAAAAGGCAACTTGCTTCCCAAACAGTAACAGTGTAAACGGCGGGACATGTGAGAGGAGATATTCCATGATTATACGTCGAATCAATATCCGAATGTCAGGTCTGGGAGGGCAGGGTGCCGTGACTGCGGCTCATGTCATGGCCATGGCTGCATCTAAAGATGGTAAGTTTGCTATTTCAAACCCATTCTTTGGAGCGGAAAAACGCATGGCGCCTGCCGAGAGTTACTGTCGAATAGGGTTGAGGAAGATTTACGACCGTGGCGAACTCGTGTTTCCTGATGTGATTCAAGTATTTCATCCTCAAGTCATTACGATGGGGAAGAGTTATACGATGCCATTTTATTCAGGGATTAAAGAGGGGGGGCTTGTGATCATTAATACCGATATGCCCCTTTTGTCAGACGAAGATGTGAAGCGACTCAAAGATCTCAATGTATCGGTCTTTAACATACCAGGTACGAATATCGCTCTGGAAGTTGCAGGGACTGAATTGGCGACAAACATGACCATGATTGGTTCGGTAGCAGGAATTACGAAGTGTGTATCCATGAATGGCTTGGATTTGGCCTTACAAGAACGGTTTGGTAAGAAGTTTGTGGCATCTGGCGGTACGGCAACGCTGGACGAAGCCATTAAGAAGAAGTTTGCGAAGAAAGAAATGTTGTTGAAAAAGAATCTCGATACGGTGGCTAGATCTTATGAAATCGCTGCGGAATGGGCCGAGAAAAATAAGGTGGAATTAATGGTTGGAGAAGCCGCTGCTGCATAAATACCGAGAACCTCATCATCGAAGGAAAGAGATAGATGTATAATGTTGCCCTAGTGACAGAAGAAAAGTGTGTGGCGAAAAAAGGCTGTCGGCTCTGCATCATGTATTGCCCGGAAGCTAATTGTTTGGATCTCAATTCAGACAAAATGATAGCCGAAGTGCATATTGACAGGTGTAAGGGTTGTGAGCTGTGTAAAGTCGTGTGTGACGCCGCTAAACATGAAGCCATTGAGATGGTCGCGGTGAATTCAGATGGGACCTTAATGGAAAAGGCTGGAGAAGCCGCGGAGTTGGGTCAAGCCTATCAGGGGTAACTCTAAAAGACGAAAAGCCCTACGATCTTCCGTCTGGTGATTGGTCGTAGGGCTTTTTTATTTGTTTGAGGGGAACCGCCACCTAATAATGCATTAGTTGATTTAGAGGTAAGATAAAATGAGTATCGATTTGAATGATCATATGCAGAAGTTAACCGAAGAGATGGAAAATTTTCATCATGCCTTAGAAAGCAAAGCGCGAGAGATTGAAATCAATGGGGGAGACCAGGAAATTGTTGGCAAACTTATAAAGGGCACTGATGCCATGAAAGACAGTGCCAATATCTATTTATCCTGGGCACGCCATTACGTGAAGTTATCTGATGGAGGTGCGTCAGAGGCGGATGAGGGGGAAGAGGATTCTGCGGATTTTCAGTTCTAAGTCAAAAAAATTGTAAAATGCTACATCGGTTCTTGAAGAAATCAGGCAGTCCCGCTATGATCATACTTTTAGTTTAGAAAAATCGAGATTTAGAAATATTCGTTCCTCGGTAGCTCAGTTGGTAGAGCGTTCGGCTGTTAACCGAATGGTCGCAGGTTCGAGTCCTGCCCGAGGAGCCACATTGGCTAAAGCCCTTTGCATTCTACGATTGCAAAGGGCTTTTTTATGTCAGAAGCAAGCTATTCTATAAAATGCAGATGAGCAATTCATTCCTCCCTCGCCCCAATACTTAATTAACAGCCATTAGCCACTTCCATGTCCGGCGGAATTCGGAAATTCTGTAATTAATGAGTTGTAGTATAGTTTTTGCTTTAGGAATTAGTGATATCACCAAATATGTTGAATTCAAAAGTTTTGTTCATTTTATCCAAATAACAACCGAGCCTGTATAAATCCAAAGAAAGGATAATGCCTAAGTGAATTTTTCTCTTGGTGATGAACAACCAAACTATTAAAAATGTCTGACTCTTTCCGACTTATGGGATCAGGAAATCAGTCTGTTGGTCGTTTCGGGAAGTAGTCAGAAATGGCCTAACAAAAATGACATATTCCTAGAAGGCGATTCAGGCCAAGGATTGGTCATCATCTTGTCAGGCAAATTCAAAGTACATTTAAAGGGCAAAAACGGGCAGAAATGTATCCTCTCGTATTTAGATTAAGGAAATTTTTTCGGTGAAATGGCTATCCTGGAATCGGCTCCACGGTCCCCATCAGTGATAATGGTGGAGCCTAGTGAGTTTTTTATTGAGCGGAAACGAGATGACGGAACTCTTAAAAAAACCATTTAGGTATTGTTATACAATTTCTCAAAAACCATTCCCAATGATTGCGAACAGTCAGGGAACAAGATCGCAGTCTCGTGATGTCTGATATTTATGGGGGTTGTGAGCCGATGTCTGTTTGATTTGAGAGAGGTCCAGTTTGGGGTAGAGACTCAGATGCAATGATGGATTTCCCATCGCCCATACTTCAAGGAATTAACCAAAATGGTAGGATGCTTCAGTGAAACCTTGAGTCGAACCCTTAAGGCTCTGAAAGAAAACGGAAGTCTTACGATTACCAGGAATATATCTATATCAATAGATTATGGGAATGAAGTCCCATAGATCTTGTTTGGTGAAATTGATTATTTTAAAAAATATGGATTTGGCGAAATGTGAGGGTAATCACACCAGAAAAGTGATGAACGTCACAGGCACGAGACATGGAATGGGATAAATAAAAAAAACAGAAAAGATGTTCTGATTGTCTTTTTCCCAAAGAGTAGGTAACTCCCAGAGGATTTCACGATTTGAAATTGATCCCATAACTACATTTTTTGAATTTTGCAAACTGTGTAGCATACATATGAATCAGTGCTTTTATTCGAGGGGCTTATTGTGAATATTCGGGTATTGGGTGCCCATGGGTCTGACCTGTTCTTGAATGAGCAAACCAGTCACCATATTTGTCGGAGCGTTGGATTCCTGGTGAATGAAGAACTGATGGTGGACGCTGGAACATTAGCATCAGGACTCACTATAGAGGAGCAAAAACGCATTAAATATATCCTCCTTTCCCACTTGCACCTAGATCACGTGAAGGGCATTCCTCCACTTGTCGATAATATGTCCGGACTGATAGATCATCAAATCGTGGTAGCAAGCTTACCCTCAGTTTTAGCTGGACTTCAAAAGCATATTTTTAACGATTTGGTCTTTCCGAATTTCTTTAATCTTCCAGGATCCCCATATTCCATCTTACGTGGAAAAGAATTGGAACCAAAACAGCAATTGCGCTTGACCGGAAGGGTTAGAGTGACCCCCCTTCTCGTTAACCATACCGTCGAAACAGCCGGTTTTATTATTGAGGATGACGAGGTGGCGTGGATTTATAGTGGAGATACCTATGTGACGGAAAATATTTGGCAGGAGGCCTCCCGAATCCCAAATTTAAAAGCGGTCTTCATTGAGGTTTCCTTTCCCGATTCAATGAAAGATATGGCCTATCGGAGTAAACACCTCACGCCAACTCTTTTAGCCCACGAATATCGAAAAATCGGAAAACCTGACCTGCCCTTATACGTTTACCATATGAAGCCTACCGTACGAGACCAAATCATTGATGAAATAAGCCATCTGGACATCCCTCAGGTCACGGTTCTGAAAGAAGGCCAGGAAGTAAAATTTTAGAAATGCCATTTTTCTTTTACCTCTCTATTCTTCACGTTCATTTCCCAAGGTTCACCCGCTTTTCAAACTATCGCATTGGCGTGGTGTAGCCCTTTTTTTTAAAACCTACAACACCTCCGACAATTCCAATATCTGCCTTGGATGTTTTTGATTATTCATTTTCTCTCTCAAAAAAGAATCTCAATCCATCAGTTCTGTCTTGAATAATTTGAGAAGGACCATGGAGCATTCGGACTAAAGGACAATAAATAGGCCTTAATGATCGACCTTGGGACATTTAAAGACAGGGAGTCGTAAACCAAGACATGTATCTAAATAGATAAGTTATGTATCCAAATGGATACCCTTCCGTGGTGCCTGAGATGGTATAACCACAGCTGAAATGCTTTGAAAACGAAAAATTCTGTTTTCAGCCAATTGGTTATCTTCAAGGAAATCGGTAAGGGCACCCAACATATGAATGGTATTGAAGTTGCCTCAATAACAATTTACGTGATCAAAATCACAAAAACCATGAGCCTCAATCATCTTCATGGCATGATCTCCCAATCCATGAGAAAGGATTGTAGGGGTGGCGACATATACAGAGAAAGTCGCTTGGGCTCGTGCCTCTGAACACGCAATCGTTGCTTCCTAATGAACCCGCCTCTCTGGGTTTAATTCCTTGGTGTCGACAAGGAATTCACGACGAAAGGAGTCGGATTCGGAGGGAGGCAGAAGGTGCGGAACACGGATGCTCCCTCCTCCTCAGTAGTCTCAGACTTTGAAAAACAGGATTCGCCAAGTCATTGAGGCGTCATTGGGGCATAGGAACGATTCGATGACTCGTTGCGCAGAAATGTGAGAGAAGGAACATGCCCATGCAACAAGAAACCGTCATCTTTAACCGACAGATCATCCGTCTCTTCAAAGGTATTCTTAAAGCATGGGAACAATGGGTGGATGAAGTCGAAAATGTCAAAAACCACAAAGGGCGCGGTGTTGAGACCCAAGATTTGGCGGCACGAAATGTCACAAAAAAAGAAGAGGATCCAAATGGCGGGACCATGAGCCCGTAACGTCCTCTAACCTTCGTACGCTTTCTCCCCTCGCGTCATTCGACGCCTCGTGTCGTCAAAGCCTCCGAATTCAAGCCACGGTATCATTGCTAGGAAATCCGAGAAAAAAGGAGTGGAATACTATATGAATATTCTCACCAAAAATTCCCCGTTTTCCGCTTATCAATACATCGAAAGACGAGCACACAGGATGCATCTCCTCCATACACTAAACATGGGTGAAATATGACCAGGAACGAAGTTTCTGTCTGTTCCACTTGGCTTCTGTGCATCAGCTTCTTGGCTGTCGGGCTTACCACGTCGGTCACCTCGGCTGCGGAATGCCAACCGATTGTGGCGACGGTCGTGTCCGTTCAGGGCAGAGTGGAGGTCCGCCGCGTGCATGTCGAGCAATGGAAGCCGGTGAGTCTCCACGATACTCTGTGCCGGGGATCGCATTCGGGTAGGTGATGGAGGCCGGGCGGATATCGCCCTTGCCAATCGAGCGGTACTCCGGTTGGATCAAAACACCACCATCACGCTGGGAGGAATTCAAAAGGAACAGACCGTTCTGGTCGTCCCCGTCGAAAGTGCGACCGATGTTTTCACCCGTGCCATTCGCGCGATAGAGATGAACACCCCATTTGTCAGTGCAGGTGCGGGGGAAACGGAAGGAATAATTCGGATCAGAGACACTCAAACGGAATCACCATCCTTGATGGGAAGGGTGTGGTCGCCAAGGGATGACCGAACGTTTTCTCTCACCGGGTGGAAATCGGTCGTTTCAGCAAAGGTAAATGCGCTGGCGTACCACATGTCGTCCTATCCGGTGATGGCCGATACTGAAGAAGGGAGCCAACAGGAATGGCCGATACCTCAATGTTAGTTGTTCGAAATTCAAAGGCAGCCAGGAGGGTGAGAGGTAATGGTATTTAACGTGGAAACAAACCATGCATTGACCGGCTGTATGAAATTTTATGAATCACGTGGGTAAGTCTGTATGGGATAGCTCGCGAACCTTCATAGGAGATATATCTGTGGAATTTGAATGCAAATCCTCCTCGTTTCAGATTTCTGTTACGGAACGCCGAAAAGAGCCTCGCCGGATAGAAGATCGACGATTGATACAGCGCAACCGGGAGTTGGAAGCGGCCTGCCGGATGACGGAAGTGCTTTTCCAGAATTTCCATACCGATGAGTTGGTTAAAAAAACACTTACTACTGCGCTGGAGGTTGTTGGAGCGGAGAGCGGATCCATTCTTCTCGCGAGTCAGGATTCCGAGGAGCTCGTGTTCCGTCATTCCATTGGAGCCAGCCCGGTAGAAATCGGAACGGCGATTCCATGGGACAAGGGGATTGCCGGGGCCGTGTTTCATTCCGGACAGCCGATCGTGATCCCGGATGTCAAACGGGATCAACGGCATTATAAAGCCATCGATGAGTTAACCGAGCACGTAACACGGGATATGGTCGCTCTGCCTTTAAAACGGTGGGAAGGAAAGCCTATCGGTGTGTTGGAAGTCCTGAACAAACGCGAATCGCTTCTTGATGAAGAAGACGTGGCTATCCTGACAATTGTGTCAGCCCTTGCCGCTAGCTCGATTGAGCAATCCCGTCTGTACCGGGAAGCGAAGCTCGCCGTCATCGTGCGAATGTTGGGTGATGTTAGTCATGATATTAAGAATATGTTGATGCCGGTGTTATCAGGGGCCCAATTATTGGAGGATGAATTGGATGAGCAATTTCCTCGTTTGATGGAAGTGAAGATGAAAGGAGCTGAGACCAGTTATGCCAATTGTCAGGAACTCACCAGGATGATTGTGAACAATGCCAGACGGATACAACGGCGCGTGCGGGAAATTGCCGATGCGGTCAAAGGTGTCACGAGTCCACCCCACTTCGCCCCCTGCCTGATTTCCACTGTGGTGAGGGCCGTGTTTGCAACCCTTAAAACCTATGCGGCGGAGCACGCGGTCCTACTTGAAACCGACGGCCTGGACACCCTCCCTGTCATTGAAGCGGATGAGCACCGTCTTTTTACCGCGTTTTACAATCTCATCAGCAATGCCATTCCGGAGATTCCCGGAGGAGGCCTGATCTCGGTTTCTGGAGAGGAGAACAATCCGGGAGAGGGGATTCTCATCACTGTTTCGGACAATGGTCAGGGCATGTGTCCCGACGTGCGGGATCGCCTTTTTCACTCCGAGGCCATCACCACCAAGCAGGAAGGGACGGGGCTGGGGACCAAAATTGTCAAAGATGTGGTGGATGCCCATGGAGGACGCATTGATGTCGAAAGTGAGCTGGGTGTGGGCACAACGTTTTATCTGCATCTTCCTGTGCACCCTCCTGCACCGAGATTGTGAAAATTGTCCCGACGGCTGGTCTTATTGTGAGGATGGCTGATTGGTGTGTGCTTCTCAGTGGACGACGAGTATGAAGCTGATGGGATAGGTCGTTCGGAAATGCCCACATGGAGCAGTGGGTACTGACGGTTCTGGTGGTATCTTCAGGAATGAGATTCCCAGAATCAGAGGAGAGGCATTCGTGGCCAAACTCATTAAGGCCGTTTTGTTTGGTCTGCTCATTGGTACCGTTGGAGTTGTTTTCAGTGTTGTCCCTCTCTCTCGTAGTTTTGAAGAAGATGTTGGATTAGGTCTCTTGTTCCAATTGCGAGGCGTCAGGCCGCCACCGACTGAGGTGGTGGTCATTCGTATTGATCAGGATTCTTCAGAGCATCTCAACGTCCCTGATAATCCTGATAAATGGCCTCGCTCTCTTCATGCTCGGCTAACGGACGGGCTGGTAAAAGCCGGAGCCAAAGTCATTGTCTTCGACGTCAATTTTCTGGAAGCCCGATCTCCGGAGGAGGATGTAATTTTCCAAAAAGCTATTCAGCGAGCCGGTAATGTGGTGCTGGCAGATGCGGTACATTTGAAAAAAGTTCCCATGGGTGTGATGGCAGAAGCCGGTGCTGGCCCGGATAGCATCGTGAAAATCTCGAAGCCATTTGCGCTCTTTAAGGAAGCGGCCGCCGGAACCGGGCCATTTATGCTTCCAGGAATCCCCTTTAGGGCGAACCAGTATTGGACGTTTCAAAAAGGAAGGGGCGATACGCCAACTTTTCCAATCCTGGCACTCCAATTGTTTTCTTCATCGGTCTATGAAAAGTTTATTGATCTTCTTGATCAGGTGCATCCCAATTTAACCGGCCGACTTCCAAATGATTTTGAGTCAATTCGAACCAGCAAAGGCCTGGTGGAGTTAGTACGGAATATCAGAAAGGTCTTTGAAGGCAATCCACATTTGGCAGAAGACATGCTCAAAGCCCTCGGGCCTGTGGGATCCTATCGAGCTGATGTAAAGAACTTCCAGCAACTCAACGCACTTATCAAGGTTTACGGAAACGCTCAGGGTCGGTATCTCAATTTCTATGGACCCCCTCGGACGATCCCAACCATTTCCTATTATCAGATCCTGGAATCCGAGTCTGATGCCACCATGGGTGCTCGAAATGATCTGAAAGACAAAGCCGTCTTTGTGGGACTTTCCGAAATGTTCCTTGTGGAAGGAAAGGATAGTTTGTATACGGTGTTTTCCCAGCCTAATGGCGTCGTCATTGGAGGCGTTGAAATTGCGGCCACGGTTTTTGCCAATATGCTGGAGGACTCTTTCGTCCAACCCCTGAGTCTGCATGCCAAAATATCGCTTCTCGTGAGTTGGGGGCTACTTGTTGGGATGATTTGCCGAATGGTCCCGACGATAATGGCGGCAGGAGCGGTCCTTGTCTTATGTTTCCTGTACCTGGGAGGAACCGTTTATGCATTTAAAACCGCCTTCACGTGGTTTCCCTTCCTGATTCCCTTGTTAGTGCAGGGTCCGCTGGCTTTCGGGAGTGCGGTCTTGTGGAACTATTACGAGACCGATAGGGAGCGAAAGAATATTCGGAAGGTTTTTGGCGACTATCTGCCCAATAATGTGGTGGATGCGCTGTCCTGCGACATCGGAAATCTCAAGGGCGGCCCTCAAGTCGTCAATGGAACCTGTCTGTTTATCGATACCGTCAATTATAAGACATTATTGGAAAATCTGAATCCTCAGGAAATGAACGATATGCTTGGGAAATACTTTGAAGCGCTCTTTACGCCCGTCCGCCACCATGGTGGGCTCATCGTCGATCTGAAGGAAGATTCGATCCTGGCGATCTGGAAAGCGCCACAGGATACGCTGAGCTTGAGGAAACAAGCGTGTTTCGCGGCATTGGATATTGCGAAATCTGTTGCTCGGTTTAACCGGGAAGTGGCACCGTATAGTCTTCGCATCGGGATCGCATTGCATTGCGGGCAGTTTGCCGTCGGAACGGTGGGGGCGGTCGATCAGTCCCGTCCCGCTGGAGATGTGCTCAATACTCCCCCCCGCGTGGAAGGGTTTAATAAGTATCTTGGAACGACAATCGCCGTGACAGGCGATGTCGTCCATGGACTTGAAGCAGCCTTTCTCATGAGAGAGCTTGGACAATTTAAACTCAACAGAAAGGAGCCGTCGTTTGTCATCTACGAACTCATCAGTCGCTTCGAGGAGTCTGACCCAAATCGAATGAGAGCGAGTGGGATCTTTGCTAAAGGCCTTGGTGCATTTAGAATACAAGATTGGAATATAGCCCGAGAATTGTTCTCTCAGTGTGTTGATCTTGTAGATGGAGATGGACCTTCGGAATTTTATCTCCAACTCTGTGAACAGTTCATCAAACATCCACCGCAGGAACCATGGGATAAAGTGGTGACACTAGAGAAAAAATAGCCCTGATTTTGTCTGATCCTGCTTGCCCCTTCCTCCTGGGTGATCCCTTAAAGGCCCTACAAGCTATTTTTTTGAAATTTTGCTACGCTTTTCTGATAATTCTCCAAAAGTGGTACCGCTATGGTGAAGAACTGGTCAACTTTGACATCATTGGGGAACGAGCCGTGAATCCCTCGACCCAACTGGATCGAAAGGAGCGGGAACTGGAAGCCGCCCGGAGAATTAGCCAAGCACTTTTTTCAGCATCTCAGCGTGGAAGAGGTGGTGGAGCAGGGATTAAAGATAGCCTTGGAGGTGGTGAACTGCCGGGCCGGATCCGTGTTGTTGGCCAATTCGGAAACGAAAGAATTGGTGTTTTATCATTCAATTGGTGACCAGCCACTCAAGCCCGGAACCGCATTTCCATGGACGCAAGGCATTGCAGGATCGGTTTTTGTCACGGGAGCCCCTGTGGTGATTAAGGATGTGAAGGAGGACCAGCGTCACCTTGAGAAAATCGATCAACTGAGCGGATTCCATACCAGGGACCTGATTGCCATTCCTCTGAACCGATGGGAAGGACATCCGATAGGCGTCCTGGAGGTGATGAACAAGCGGGAGGACAGATTAAATCAGGACGACGTGGCCATCCTCATGATTATCGGGGCCTTCACCGCACTGGCCATCGAGCAGGCGCGATTATTTCAGGAAGCCAAATTAGCGGAAGTGGCCAGAATCCTGGGAGACATCGGGCATGACGTAAAAAATATGCTGATGCCGGTCATGTGTGGGACATCACTTTTGAGAGATGAGATGAATGACGTCTTCGCTGATCTTCCAGCGTTTGATCCTGACAAAGGCCGGGCGAGTTATGAATTATGTCTGGAAGTCATTGGGATGGTGGCCAATAACGCCAAACGGATTCAAGAGCGGGTAAAGGAAATTGCCGATTGCGTGAAGGGTTTGACGAGCCCTCCACGCTTTGCCCCTTGTAAACTTCACCATGTGGTTGCTTCGGTGTTTGATACCTTGAAGCTGGCCGCTCAAGAAAAAGGGATTTCTCTGGCTCATGAAGGAATTTTGGAATTGCCGGTGATGCAAGCCGATGAATCCCGGCTGTTTAATGCCTTTTATAACCTTGTCAACAACGCCATCTCCGAAGTTCCCAAAGGCGGGTCTATCACGATTACGGGACAAATGGAGGCTATGGGAAAAACGGTTCACGTGTCCGTGATTGATACCGGGCGTGGTATGCCAGCCGAAATTCGAGATACCTTATTCACGGCCAGGGCGATAAGCCGGAAACAGGGTGGAACCGGGTTGGGAACAAAAATTGTCAAGGATGTTATCGAAGCCCATTCGGGAGTCATCGGTGTCGAGAGTGAAGTGAATAGAGGCACCATTTTTCACATTCATTTGCCCATGGAAGTGCCGGCCACGTTTTTTTCGGATCACGTGTCTTCTTGAAAATTTTGATAATCAAGTACGAGGCGCGTTCAATGTTCTTCCCGTTCATTGCGCTCTCCTCACTATGTACTTGCTTGTGGTGACCATCAAAGTACAGCAGATACCTTCCCGGTTTCTTTTTCATTTATAAGGTACCTGAGTCGTTAAGGGGATCCCTGTGGGCCATTCTCCTCTTCGTTCTCCCGCCTTTCAAATCGGGGTCATGACTCTCCTGGTTTTTCTGGGTGTCATGGGGCTTCGGTGGGAAGGCATTCTGGAAAGTGCGGAACTGGATGCTTACGATTGGTCGATGCGTCTTCGTCCGACCAATACAAGGACAAACCCTCCGATTACGCTGGTGTCTATTACAGACCAGGATATCCGTACATTAGGGCAATGGCCGGTCACTGATGAAATCATGGCAAGAGTCTTAGACATCCTGACGACATATCACCCTCGAGCGATCGGAGTGGATATCTATCGGGATATGGAAGTGCCGCCGGGTCGGGAGGAATTTAACCGGGTTCTTAAGGCGCACCCGGAAATTCTGATGGTCATGAAATTCGGGAAAATTGAGAAGGGGGGTATTCCCGGTCCGGCCCTGTTACAAGGAACGGATCGTGTCGGGTTTAACGATGTGATCGTGGATTCCGGGGGGATCGTTCGGCGGGGTCTCTTATTCCTGGATGATGGGACCAATTTCTATCGGTCGTTTTCTTTGCTGCTCGCTCTGCAATATTTACAGCAGGAGAGTGTAGTCCCAAAACCCGCCATTGAGAATTCAGACTGGGTGCAAATTGGAAAAACGGTCATCCGCCCATTCGAATCGCATGATGGGGGTTATGTTGGAGCGGACGCCCAAGGGTATCAATATCTATTGGATCTTGAACGGGGGGAGAACGTTTTTCCTATCATTTCTTTGGGAGACGTTCTGGGAGGGACATTCAATCCGGAATTGATTGAGGACCACATTGTGCTTATCGGGGTTATCGCCCAGGGAGTCAAAGACTATTTTTACACCTCCCAATGCGGAGCACTTACGGTGTGTGACCAAATTCCCGGTCTTGAACTGCATGCCTATATGGTGCACCAACTGCTCCGCTTAGCGAAGGGGGAGGGCCAAGCCCCCATTGCGACATTTCCAGATTCCCTGGAAACAGCCTGGATCGGGCTATGGGTGCTCGTGGGCGGATTCATCGGCTGGTGGGTTCGGGGTGCCTGGCGTTTCTCTCTGGCGGTGCTCATGGGGATGCTGCTGCTAAGCGGAGTGGTGGTGGGCGGGATGATGTATGGAACGTGGATACCATTTATTCCTCCAGCCGTGGGATTGGTGGTCAATGCCATGGTGGTGACAGCCAGGCTTTCGAATCGGGAAAAGCAGGACCGGACGATCCTGATGTCGCTTTTTTCCAGACATGTCTCTTCAGAAGTGGCTCAGGCTGTCTGGGAGAAGCGGGAGCAATTTTTGGAAAAGGGCCGGTTGCGCCCACAAAAATTGGTGGTGACGACGTTGTTTACGGATCTTGAAGGGTTTACGACTGTTGCAGAAAACATGGAACCTAACACGGTTCTGGACTGGCTCAACACGTATATGGAGCGAATGGTGAAAATCATCGACAACCATGGAGGGATGGTTGATGATTATCATGGAGACATGATCAAAGCGGATTTCGGGGTATTCCGGCTGAGTCAGACTGAAGAAAACAAACGGCAGGATGTCAACAATGCGGTCAGTTGTGCCGTGGCCCTGGAACAGGAAATGCGATGTCTGAATACTCAATGGCAACAGCAAGGATTGCCCGAGGTGCGAATGCGGATAGGCATACAAACGGGGCCGGTTGTGGTCGGAAGTCTGGGCAGTGAACAACGACTGAAATTTACGACCATTGGAGATTCCGTAAACATTGCCTCTCGATTAGAAAGTTTCCAAAAAGACTCGTTGGAGACCTGGCCCAAAGATGAAGTCTGCCGGATCCTTATTGGAGAGACGACCAAGCACTACCTCGGGGACCATCCATGGAGACTCAAAGAAGTTGGCATGATCACATTAAGAGGGAAATCTAACGGCATTTCAGTTTACCGGCTGTTCACCAAGACAGGCAGTCCGGAACCATGTTCGGTGACTTCCATCGAACAAACCGGAGGATAGGTTAAGGGCCCGGGATTTTGGGTTGTAAGCGAATACCCTCCTCAGGTGAACGGAGAAAGGGAGGGCTGGTCGGGTAGTTGCCTTCTCCATTCACACCTGGTCATAATGTGTACAGTTGATGCTCCCTGCTGTCCAGTGGTGTGGAGTCAACGGAATTTTCAGGAACACCGCCATGGCGAGTCGATCCGGAAAACAAGAAATCTCTCACAAGAGCATAGACCTCCCTGAAACATTTCTGCTTCACATTAACCAGGAGCAGGAATTACGAACCTTGTTACAACTCATTGAAAAAGAATCACGCCGGTTACTACAGGCGGAGGGGATCAGTGTGTTTCTGCTGGATCGGAAGGAATGTGAGCTGTGGTTTCCTCTCCCTGTGAATGGACGGCTACTTCGCCTGGATGCTCGCTTAGGAATTGCGGGTGCCTGTATAGCCTCCGGAGAGTTGATTAATGTCAAAGATGTGCAATCGGACTCAAGATTTTTTTCCGGTATCGACGCACAAATGAATCAGCAAACGCAGACCCTGTTGGCGTTGCCGGTTCGGGACAGAACCGGCGACATCATTGGAGTCTTTGAATCCGTGAATAAAAAGGGCAGGGACTTTACGGCCCAAGATGAGAGGGTGGCTCAGGCGTTGGTGGATAGCATCGCCATCCCTCTTCAAAAATTCCATGTCATGGAACAATTGCGGCGGGAACGCGAACGGTTGCAACAGGAAAACGCGCATTTGTGGAAAGAGGTCGAAGGACAGTACTCCACGAAAAAGCTGATGGGAAACAGTCTGCCCATGCAGCGACTGATCAGAGTCATCGATCAGGTCAGAGATAGTTCAGTGGATGTGCTTATTACCGGAGAAAACGGAACCGGGAAAGAATTGGTGGCCAAAGCCATTCATTACAGCAGCCCCCGAGTCCGTCAACCGTTTGTCGCAATCAATTGTGCCGCCCTACCCGAAACCTTAATTGAAAGTGAATTATTCGGCATCAGCAAAGGGACAGCGACCGACGTGGAGGCCAGAATAGGCAAATTTGAACAGGCCAATAAGGGCACGCTGTTTCTGGATGAAATTGGAGATCTGGGCGTAAGCGCCCAAGCCAAAGTATTACGGGTGCTGCAGGAGCGAGCCGTCGAGCCGGTGGGAAAGCGAGAGTCCATTCCCCTCGATATCAGAATTATTGCGGCCACCAATAAAAACTTAGAAGCCGCAATTAAAGCCGGCACGTTTCGAGACGATCTCTACTATCGTCTCAAAGTGGTTCATGTGCATACTCCGGCCTTACGGGAGATTCCGGCAGATATCCCCCTGCTCGTCAATTATTTTCTGGACCTCTACAGCTCGCAGATGGATCGACCCAGGAAAAAACTGTCCGCCAAGGCCATGCAGCGATTCATGGAATATTCCTGGCCGGGAAATATCCGGCAGTTAGAGAATGAAATCAAACGGCTAATGGTCATGGTTCGTGGCACGACGATACACGAGGATGCGCTCGAAGAAGGTATCCGATGCCCTGTTCAAACGACCGGAGACACCATAGATCCGAAAGGCCGGAGCCTCCATCAGGCCGTCGATGAATTGGAGCAACGCATGATCAAGGAGACCTTGTTGGCCTGTCGGTTCAATCAGGTCCAAACGGCCAAACGGTTGGGCTTAAGCCGGCAGGGCCTCATCAAAAAAATCAAACGTCATAACATTCAGGTCAATCACTTGCGGGATGAAGTCTACGAATCCCCCTGATAACCGAATTGCTCTTCGACGGGTTTTCTTAAGATCCCACCCAGTCCCACAAGATTACTCTTCTTTCTTTCTCTAAAAACTCATCAACAACGATAGCCCATTCCCTTGTCTAAAAGGGTGATCTTGGCTCAATGGGGATTGAAGGGTAAGTCTTAGTTCCGCTTCTTCGGAAATGAGGCCAAGGAAAAATTCAGGACAATGTCGTTTTACGGACTTTGTGAAGCAAAAGTCCCCAAAGCCATTCTTCCTCGCTGAATCAATACCATTGTGTATCCAATCAGATACAACGGGTATCTATTCGGATACGCGTCCCACGCTGAACAAGAACTGGTCCCTATCTCTAGCCCTTTTAATCCTCGAGAAAACTCTTATGAATGAGAAGCTTAGTCGAGTTTAGGTGAGAGTGGTGGTAGCTATTGCTGAATGCGGCATTGCAATTGCCTTTATTGCAATAATTATTTGGTTACGTAACAATTCCGCGCAGCATGCCATGAAAATAAGGGAGGTCACAATTTCATAATGGAGTGGTTGGAAAAAAAAGGGGAGCATAGATTCTCTAACAACTGCAATACCATGAATTGATCTACTTTATATTTTTGTAGCGGTATTGCTGATCCGGCATCATAACGAAGTCTTCTTTTCCCCTTCTTCCAATTCAGAGCTGAAAGATATCGGCCTTTCAATATAATCCTGGTCTGTGTAGGCACCATCAAAAACTGAAGCATCAGGGTATGACCTGATTATAAGGTCGAATGATGCAATTAACGCGAGAAGCTAAAAGTGACTTTCTGAGCTGGAGAGAATTATCCGAAATTCCTATGAGGTTCAAGTGGATATACTGACAAATTCATCTTTTAGTCGTGATAAATTTAAGTGCTCAAGGTTGTGTCAAAGCACGTGTGCAACTGGAAATTCCTGGGTACAAAATTCCTGTGATAAAGATATGTGAAGGCTCATTGCTATTGTTGGCCCCTTGCCGTTTAAAAATGCTTTATGCAAGTGGATCTTAGTGACCAGAGGATTGAGTGGGATGGATTATTTGACCCTAACATTAGGGAATAAACCGAACCAACTGATGATCCCTCCAGGGGTTCGTGGTGGGAGCCCACAAAGCGAAAGATGAAAATATTCAACTATCATCTACTAGTGGCAGCTCAGGGGGAGAAGAAAGGAATTTGAATGAAAATTACCCCGGCGTTCAATTTATTATTGTTCATTTTGTTCTTGGGAATGATTCTTACTACTAATGGGTGCGTGAGGGTTCATGTTCACGTAGTCCTTCCTCAAACTTCCAGCATACAGTGTTCTGGCTGTCCATCAACTCCTGATGTGCCCGATTCTCCAGACCAAGGGCCAGACGACGGGCCTGAGAAACTGATATCTCTTAATATTAAAAAGCATCCATCGGTAGAACTGACTGAAGAAGAAGCTATTAAAATTTTAGAGCAGGCGACCAAAGTGGCGATTACGGATGGCCAATGCAATCTCAAACTGGTTCGCAATGGAGAGGGAGAAATTGAGAATTTTACCTGGCCCCAAGAGGGACCCAGAGCAGGCGTAGTTTCAAGTAAGTTTGATTTTGAAGTTATTACCGGATTGCCGGGTGTGAAAGTGATTGAAGATGTCCAATGGTGTAGTAGGCCTGGCCCATGGATAGGTTGTGCTGAACTTCCAGGTGATGCTCTGGTTGTTGAAATGTTGCGGGAGAAAAAAGGAGATAAAAACCCGTTTTATCAAACGTTAGGTATTCTGTGGCTTCACGAACTTGGCCACAATAAAGGTAACTACCATCGATTAAATTCAACGGCGGTCATGCATCCCCAAATTTTCTCAGAACACAGCGCACTAACTTCCACCGAATGCGGGAATTTCAAGCTACCATAGAGGGCATGATGAAACATAAAATCTGGTGCCCTTTAACCACCGAGAGAAAAGAGAGAACCTTAATGAACAAAATAATATTAATAGTAGGCATGCTCTGGGTGATTGGAGGAGGGTTTTACTTCAATCATTTTTCTTTGGCCCAGCAGATAGAAGATGAAAATGCTGTACTTATGCCCGTTGAGCAGTTCGTACACCTAAGCTTTGTTGATAGCTTCCCATTCGAGAAAATCAAACAATATAGCGCTACACCTAAAATCCAAGCTGACACAGTTAAAAGGTTAGCCGAAATGTTGAAGACAGATTGCACCCCGTATTGTACCAATATCCTCACTATGCTGGGCATTATTGGGGGACCGAATTCAGGAGATGCCATTATTACCTTTCTTCAACAGGACAATGAATCTTTATTTGCTAAGGAAAAAGCAGATGCCTTGATGATACTGGGATATTGGATTAACAATGCGGAAGAAACAACGAAAAGGAATCTTGTGAAGATTAAAGCCCAGGGTATGGGCCAAGGTAGGGAAATGGGGAGTGAAAAGGAAAGTGCAGATAGACAAATGCTCGTGGAAGCGAATAACGCACTAATAAACAAGGCGACTGAATTCAGCAATTGTCTGGTATCTGAGATTCAGAATGGCAGGAGTGAGTGTTCAGGAAACCAAAAAACGGAAATAATTTCACCCAGCCAAATGATAATTAGAAAACGAGCAGCCATTACAGGACTTGCCTTAACAGGGTCAAAGCACATCAAGGTGAAAGTAATGGAAAATGGCGAAAATAAAGATATGACAGTGAAAGATTACCTAGAACTTCTCCTCAAAAATACTGAAGTTGGCACTTCATCACGGGCACACATCACTGAGGCGCTCGAAGCCCAAAATGGGATTGCGGCATTGGGGTTAGCTTGCTATTACGAGAAAAGGAGCAGCGAATGTCAGGGAAACATAAAAAGGTTTATTGGCCAAAAATAAATAATGAATAACAGATTCAATTAGTCTAAAAAAATCTGAGGAACCCTGCTTCACCATAGATTCGTAATCAGAATTTGAGAAGTTGAAAGCTTTTATCGGTCAAACTTTCAAGATAGATTTAGGAAGGAAAAGCAATGCTTTCCTTTTATTTCGGAGAGGGCTTATACCTATAAACAAAACTCCAATGGGGTCCTTTGTTTGCAAACTCAAATATCATGAAACCTAGGAAACCAAAGATTGGAAAGGAAAATTCCTTCTGGAATGAACATTCCCTGCCACAGCCTCAAATTTTTTAAATTATTTACTAACACTTATACATGGAGGAAAAAATGAGCATTCCGAGAATTGCCGTTGTCCTCATATTTTTGTTTGGGATATTGACTGGTTGTCATACACCATTAATTGACGTCCACGTTGACGTTCGTAGTGGAGTACAACCTGGGAACGGTCATCCACCGGGACCAGGCCCTGCCTGTCCACCAGGTTGGCCGGCTCACCTATATTATATGTGTCAGGGTGGTACTCCACCTAATAGTGGAGTCCTCGAAAAAATTCATGGTACTGGTGCGGGGAAAATTTATGAAGTTAAGGTCGAGGATAAGGGGCAGATCATAAAGTTGTATTTCTCTGTCCCGCCTGATGACGTTCAAGATGGTCTTCAAGAAAAGGATGAAGTAGTTTTTTCTTTCGACGATCCTGGTACTAGGAAATTACTAAAAGCACAATAATATCTCTATGTGCCGGTTCTATTGATTACAATCCGAAAGGCATGTCCGATGTTCGGTTCTGCATAATTTTCTGAATACCTTTCGGGGGATAGCAGATTGGACCAAGAGTCCACATTTGACATCTTTTTTAAGATGAAAGAGGATGCTTAGGGTTAGAGAGGGCAAATATTAAGCCTTTGGAAAAAGGCAAGGTTATAAAGCCCATTTTAAGGGGCACATGGTTTTTTCAATGCTGGGCATTCATAAACGAATGTTATTACGGTTTTTTGGCACACTCATACCGGTCCTGACGTTGCCATTGACCCTGGCGACCTTCAGCCGGAGTCAAGTGACGACGGCCATTACCTCCGATGGCACAATGGGCACGGCGGTTACTCAGATTGGAAGCCTTCATGATATCACCGGGGGGACCAGGCCGGGTAATGGCCATAATCTATTTCATAGTTTCGGTCAATTTAGTGTGGCAGGAGGGGACATTGCCAATTTTCGCAACAACACTGGACTTCCAACAGAAAATATTCTGAGCCGTGTCACTGGCGGTAATCCCTCGAACATTTTGGGAACGATTCAGACCCAAGGGTTCAGCAACGCCAACCTGTACATCATGAATCCTGCCGGCATCATCTTTGGTCCTGATGCCTCGTTGAACGTAGGCGGGTCGACACATTTCACGACCGCTGATTATTTACGACTTAGTGACGGCATCCAGTTCACCGCGCTTCCCAGCGCTCAAGATGCACTGCTGACTGTGGCGCCCGTCGCGGCCTTTGGATTTCTGGAATCGAACCCTTCTTCAATTGTAGTTGGGGGAAGCTCGTTATCGGTTTCCGAAGGACAAACGTTTTCGCTTAATGGTGGAGAAAACAATATTATTGGCAGTGAACTCAATGCACCAGGAGGAAAGATAGTCTTAACCAGTGTGGCCTCGCCTGGTGAGGTGTTGGCCACTACTTATGACAGTGCACCCAATGTCAATGGGCAATCGTTCACCAGGATGGGCAACATAGCACTGTCGGAAGGCACGACGCTGGATGTGTCCGGCAAGCCGGCAGGGACGGTAGTTATTCGTGGTGGTCAACTTATGGTCGATGGTTCAACCATTTCTGCCAATACCACCGGACCTGCAAGTGGACTTTTAGAGTCTCCAGGAGCCGGAATTGACATAGCGACTACTGGAAACTTTCTTATCGATAATGGGTCTCTCATTGAGGCAAATGTTTTGGAGGGTTCCCTGGCTGGTAAAGACATCTTCTTGAACGCCGGCCAAACTTTGGAAGTAAGGAATAACAGCATGGTTCACACGTATGCGCTTGGTGGATCGGGGAACGCCGGGAATATCGAGGTATATGCGGATAAAGTCCTAATGTCTGATGCCTTTCAACCTTTTGAGAGCGTGACATTTGGTGCTTTTCTCGGGAATTCGACAGGAAATGCCGGGAATATCTCAATGATCGCAAAAGATTTCCAAATGACGGGAGCAGCCATGACGGCTACGACGGTTGGTGGGACGGGGCAAGCGGGGAATATTAATGTCAAGGCAGGCGAGATGTCTCTCAATCGCGCTGTCATTTCGGCGAACAGTGTTGGTTCGAGTGGTAATGCAGGACATGTCCAAATCACAGCGGACAAATTAACCCTTAGGAATTTTACTAATATTGAATCCGCTTCTTTTGGGGGTGCGACGGGTAATGCTGATAGCGTCAATGTAGTGGTCGACGGCCAACTGACAATAGAGGAACGCTCGTCAATAGTTGTGCGATCTGCAAGCACGGCTGCAGACGGTGATCTGACGATTAGAGCGGAAGATATTGTCATCACGGGTATTCGAGACTCGATGTTCCCGTTAGTAGGTCAAGCTGGTGCGGATTTTACGGGTCTTAGAACGACCACGAGCAATGGGAAGGGTGCGGACATGCAAATCACGGCTCGTAATCTTCAGTTGACAGATAAAGCCTTCCTAAACGCGTCCACCGATGGCCCTGGGCCAGCCGGAAATATTTCAATTAATCTTTCAGGCGGGTTAAAGATTGCTGATGGCGGAGAAATCAGAGCCATTACTGAGGGAAGCGGTGCTGCCGGCAAAATCGAGGTGGTCGCCGATTCGGTTGAGCTTTCCGGAAAGATTGCGTTTCCCTTTATTGAAAGGGATGGCACTACGGTTGCTTTAGGTTTTAGTCGAATCTCTGCTCAAACCGATGACACAGGCACTGGCGGAACAATTGGGATCACGGCCCGGGAGATCAACATACTTGATGGAGGTTCTGTGACGTCCAGCTCATTAGGCGAGGGAGACGGGGGGGCTATTCGTTTAAGTGCCGACACGATTTCGATTTCTGGTGAGAATCAAGAAAAGACGGCATTTGGTGTTGATCCGCGTTCGTCCATCACCACTGAAAACGAGGGCCGCATTCCAGGGCCGGAAGCTACAGGCATCGCCGGGAACATTAATATTCAAGCTGGGACCCTGAATCTTGAACAGGGGTTGGTCAGTGCTCGGACAGCAAGTGCGGGAGTAGGGGGAACCATTGAAGTCTCGACGAGCCAACTCTCACTTACCGAAGGGTCCACCATAACTGCGGGGAGCACCTCCACCGGGAATTCCGGGGGTATTAATCTTAAGGCTGATGCCACTGTTTTGATAAGTAATAGTGATGTCACAACCGAGGCTACCGAAAGCGTTGGAGGCAACATTTCCCTTATGGCTAATAACGTTACTCTTGATAACCATGCCATCGTTTCGGCATCAAGCTCAGGGCCGGGTAACGCTGGGAGTATTCAAATTACGGCTAATGATACGATCTATCTCGATAAGGCCACCGTGGCCACGGACGCTCAGATGGCTTCAGGTGGCAACATCACACTCACCGCCAACCAGATGATTCAATTGGTCGACAGTACCATTGCGAGTTCGGTCCAGGGGGAGGAGGCAGACACGACCGGAGGCGATGTCACGTTAGATCCGGATTTCATCATACTTCAGAACAGTGATATTCTGGCCAAGGCTGTGGCCGGTCAGGGGGGCAATATTACGTTAATCGCGAACAAGGCGGTCTTATTGGATGCCCAGAGCACGCTAGATGCCTCCTCCCAAACGGGGATCAGCGGCGCGGTCCGGATTGAATCGCCTATTCAAGTGCTGAGCGGCACGATTGCGCCTCTGCCCGATCAGCCGGTGAACGTGGCCACGCTCTATGCATCCCGCTGTGTGGCGGGAGAGGGGGGCCATTTTAGTACTTTTGTGGATTCCAAGACCGACAGTGTGGCGCCCACGCCCGGCACATTCTTAGCCAGTCCGTTTCTCCCCCAAATGAGTTCATCCCCTGCGGGCGAGTTGGGTCATGCCGACACGCCCTCCGGGGTTTCCGGTAACGACCAAACTTCTCCTATCCGGTTGGCCGCCTATTTTCCGCCCATGCTGTTTGCGCGGGGCGATGGGATGGTTTCTATCTGTCCTTAATCTGTGTTGTGTGATTTCAGACCTCTTCCTTTCTACACGGCATCTCTCACATACGTTTTCCCACACTCCCGCCCCTCTTCCATAAGGGGCGAGGGTAATACGAAGTGTCTTGGTTGAAAGTTAAGTATTATAGTAGTTCTCGATATTGTCCTGCCTGGGTGATCCTATACAGACATGTTCCCGTACAACGTGTCATTCCCAAGAAGTGTGATCGCACAGCCAGTCCAAATGCCGTCAGGCCAGACATTTATTATCAGGCATCCAACTTTTGGCTTGGGCTCATTTCGGATGGATCTACGATGGAATTATGGATTGGGTTTTGAATGGCTGAATGGGAAAATCTACGTTTTTTATTATTTACCCCGGTTAGACAGGAAAAGAACCCATGCAACCGCCAGCCCGATTATGCAGCTTATTGAAGTTCCGAGGACGATGTTTTGGTAAAGCTCGTAAAGTTGCATGATAGAAACCTTTTGCAAATTGGATGGAATTCTCCTCTTTGCTTCCGTTTAATTGATCTTGTTACTTCTTATTTAAAGCAACGATGGTGCCGTGTGGAGAGAATTTCAGTTGAGAGAATTTCATGTTTAAAAACAATAGCTTGCAAGACCGAAATCCCAAAAAATGGGGGGATCTTGTTCAAGTGTGTCTGTCTAAGTGGTCACGACGTTGTCACCATGTCAACGGCTGTTCTCCTTGCCGCTGAATGAGCTAACCGTTAGGCCTGACGGGTTTTGGAGGTTTTTGTCAGGAGGGGGAAGCACGGTGATGTCTCACTTCTATCCGTCTTAGCAGGACCCCAAAATACCTGTTCTGTCGACTTGGGTATGTAACATCTCTTTTAGGACTGTTTCGTATGGATACCCGCTTACAACTGGGGGGATGACAAGCAGAGAAAACCGGCCGGAATGACCGGGAAGGGGATCAAGGTACTAAAAAAGACAGGAGCGGAAGATCGATCAATTAATTAAAGAGGGCAGGACCCGGATTTGGCTCGTGTGGTCTGGTCGTGACAGCATGATTTATAGAGGAGGCGTCCTTCGATACAAAGCCAAAAATCGCCGGGCCACTCCGTGTGATCAGTCTGGGAAATACACGATTAGAGCCAGTTGTTGATCAGGAGGAACGGTGCCCAATAGCCGGGATGTCGATAGATAGGATGGTCGAGCAGGGCTACTTGGGCTTCCCGAAGGGCCTGGGCTTTGGAGAGTGATGTTTCTTTGAGCCGCAGGTAGAATTGATTGACCAGATTGGAGGAGGCCTGGTCATTGATGAACCATAAGGTGGCCAAAGCGCTTCGAGCTCCCGCTTTCACGGCTACTCCGGCCAAACCCAGGGCGGAACGATCGTCTCCCGTTGCTGTTTCACAGGCGCTCAAGGTTAACAGATCCAGGGGGATTTGTCGGAATTGAAAGAGTCCGATGAGTTCTCTGAGTCGATCCATGGTGAGTTTGTTGTCATAGGTGAGCACGAACGAATTCTTGGCCTCATTTTCAAATTTTCCATGTGAGGCGATATGAATAATAGTAAAGTTTTCTTCTTTCATGTCCTGTTCAAGATTGGGAATGCGGAATTTTTCGTTCAGGAGAGTCTTCCCGCCAAAGAGGTCTTGAAGTTCCCTGACCTCCTGTTGCGTATTCGGAAGCGGTGAAAATCCCTGCACGCCTTCGGATAGTCCAACCGACAAGAGATTGATCTGCTCCCGGTCCAGGGGATGGGCATCGGTGAGCGTCAGTCCTGGCGTGATTGCCAGGGCATACGTTTGGATGAGGAACTTTTCTCCGTCATGGAGAGACCCCATGGGTATGGTTCGCAATGATCCATCCGGAACGAAGACGAGTGTCTGGATCCCGAATTCATTCAGGGAAGGTTCAAGCGGTCGGATGATCAGGTCATAGAGAGATTGCGCATGAGGCAGATATTGATGGGTGGTGCGTTTTTCCAATAGGGTCCGGAACAGGTGAATTTTTTTGGTCAGGTCACGTTCCTGAACAGGAACGGTGATCTTTTTCATCGTTCCTCCAAGGCTCATCAGCAGGACCATCCGGTCAGGAAAAAGAATCGGATAAATGATCGCCGTGGAGGCGGATACTTTATCTATGGCTTGAATTCTTCCCCTATTCGCTTCCACGCAATCGTCTTTGAAGTAATCCTGTAATTCTGCGGCCTTCAACGCTTCTATGGTATCCCGGGTTTTGAACAGGAGTCCTTCCTTTCTTGGGTCATTTGTTACCTCGTCCGCCCGTTGGAGTAGCAGATCAGCGGTCTCAAAAAACAAGGCTCCCAGAGATTCTCGAAACGATGCCGGGTTTTGGGGAAGCCCGACTGCTAGTTGCTGACGAATGGGTTGGAGCGTATCGATCGCCCGTTGGTAGGCTGAAATGGCCTCGTCCGTCCGACCCAGATTTTTGAGGTGACGGCCCATGTTCCATTCCCAGCGATAGAGGGCTTCCGGGGCTTGGCCCTTTTGACTCGTCCGAATTGCCAATTGAGTGAGTTGAAGGGCTTCCTCATGGCGGCCCCCTTCTTCGTACAATTCTCCTGAAAATCCCCATCCATAAGATTCATTTTTCCAGTCTCCAATTTCCTTTGCGCTACGTATGGCTTCCCGAAAGGACTCAGCGGCTTGCGTGAATACCGGTGCATGTTCCGCTGAGACCTGGGTACTGAGGTCTCTCAATCCCATTCCGATGGTGAGCAGGTTTTGAATCTTTTCATGGGAGTCCGGAAGCTGGCGTGTTTTCTCCAATGCCAGTTGCAGGTGGATTTTTCCATTTTGTGTGGACTGCTGCCGGATTTCCACCAGGGCCGCATTAATCATGGCTCGAATTGAGAGAGGTTGCAAATCGAGGGAGTCGGCGAGAATGCTCGATTCTGTATAAGCTGCAAGGGCTTCAGTGTCGCTCTGGCGAACCGCATGGGCATTGCCCAGATCATTGAGGATGGCAGCCATGAGCGGTCGATCCTCAATTTCCCTGGAGATCTTCAGACCTTGTTGCAGGATTTCGAGCGCGGAATCTGATTCTCCTACATTAAGGTGCACGATGCCCAATTGGCTGAGCGCCTGGGCCATCAGGCGGGGCTGGGTGTTTTCCTGTGCTGTTTGGATGGCGGTGCGAAGGAGTTGTTGCGCCCTTTGGTATTGGCCCATATCGAGAAAAGCTCTTGAGAGATAAATGAGCGCTTGAATCTGATTGGGATGATCTCCGGAATTTTCATAGACCTGAGCGGCTTGAGTCCAGGACCGGGTGGCCTGTTCAAGCTGTCCTTGCTGGTAATGCCGGCTTCCATCCTCCATCAGGGTTTGAGGGGATATTTCCTCTCCACTGGAGTTGGTGAACCCTAATCCACCTGACCCCAGGATGAGAATGAAAACCAGAGGACCATAATCAAGACGTTTGAGGAACCCGCATTTGAGCAACGTTGCAGTCCCTTCTTTCGAAACGATCCTTTTACGGAATCTATTCTAGGAACTCCCTTCAATAAGGTCAAAGCGAGGGATTGTGATAGGGAGGGTTTTGGGGTTCCAGTGGATCGGGTGGAGAACGGGGATTTTTACCATGCACGTCTTCTGTCGCTGGCTTGGAAGGGTGATCCATCTGCGCTTGAAATTGTTCTCAAAGTGGACACACAATACATCATGTGTACAGGTGAGGTGTTTGCCGCATTGAAGGAGAAAGTCCAGGTGTGAGAGGTTTGCCATTAAATCTTTTGCAATAGCATTGGGTTCGAAACGATTGTCGCCATGTGAAGGAAATTTGGCTCATGGAACGAAGCTTGCTTTATGTAATTATTAATGAGCGTGAGTAGATCTGAAAATGTCTCACGTGTAAATGTTCCGGAAAGACGGTCCGGGCGAAGAGAGGAGGACCATCATGAGCCAGATGATGACGCGAAGCAGGGGTGTGGGTGTCATAGGCGTGATCCTTGGTCTTAGTGTTCAAGTAGTGGGAGGAGCGGAACTAACTGGTCAGGCAAATCGCCAACAAATGAGGGATGTTGCGACTGTAGCCATTGAACCAAGGAAAAATCACGCGGCGGTTTTTCTGGAGGAGACATTTCCTATTGTCGACCGGCGGTTTGTACAGGTTGCAGATGATAAGCAGCGGGTTTCATCTGGTAAGGAGGCATTGTACCAGCCCCCACAACGAGGGGCTCCAGGAGGACGGGTCGGTGGAGGGACCAGAGGTCCTTCGGCTGATCTTCCATTAATGTGGGCCTTGGTTCCTGACCACGTGGGATTGTCTGCCGAGGTGCAACCACGATTGGTCTGGTATCTATCAAAGAAGACGACCTACCCTTTGGAATTGACCATCATAGAGGCGACGGGAGTGAATCCGATAATTGAGAAAGGGATTTCCTCACCGACTGAGCCCGGGATTCAGATCATCCGGTTAGCAGACTATGACCTGAGGCTGGAAAAAGGAAAAACCTATCAATGGTCTGTGGCTCTGATCTCCGATCCCGAACACCGATCAAGAGATCTGATTGTCGGAGGGATGATCCAGGTAGGAGATGTCCCGGTCTCTCTGGGTGAGAATATGAGGAACGCCAATCCCGTTGAAGCGACGAGGTTATGGGGGCAAGCGGGGTTTTGGTATGACGCCATAGGCGTGATTTCCACCCAGATTCAGTCTAATCCTTCAGATCCCGAGATGCATAATGTGCGAGCGTCCTTGCTCGAAGAGGTGGATTTGGACATGCCGGCGCAGGTGGATCGCCAGCATGGATTATGACTGCGGCTTTTTGACAGTGGGAATTGGAGGTTTGTATGGGCAAGCCCACGAAGGTCTTGTCTCGGCGGGTGTTGACAGGACCAGAAATTTCCTTCAGTCCGTGATGCCCGTGAGTTATTGAGCCGGCTTCTTCCGTTCTAGGGGAGCCGGCTCCCTTCCCCCTTCATCGTACCCGCAGTTATGGAACCTGTCCCTGCCGTTGTGGCGGGGACAGGTTTTCATTTTTTGGAATGTTGAGAAATGTCGCCAGCGGTGTTTTCGCCTCTTGGCAGTGCTCACGTACTTTTCCATACCCTCCGCGCGTCCAAGTGCCTGCGGCCTTCCCTTCGCGAAGCCTCAGGACAGGACTGGACGCGCATTTTTGAATAGTCCATTATTTACTCCCTGTGAGCCTAAACCACCAATTCAATTGTGAATAAGCGGGGCAAAAACTTGAAATATTCAACAGCCCATTTTTTAGAGGACTTGAACGTCTTCATCGACACCGTTCTTCCGGTAAGCTGCTTTCCGGTGCATCGAACGGTTGCTTCTGCGAGATACCAAAATCCCTTGTACTCCGCTCTTCCTGGGCGCTGACAGGCTCACCTGTAGATTCCGTTCCTCGTCATCGCATTCTGATTGACAATTTTTTCCTTAATCCTCGCATCAGATTCATCACTTCGTTTCAGCCATGTATGTCTCCTGGTACTTGGTAGGAATGGCGATACTCCGTTTTCTTATATGAATTAAGTCTCATTTTGTCGAGCCGATATTGACTCCAAAGGGGTGTGGCCAAAACCATACCAACCCTGAGGCGTTTTCGTGTTTAGCTTTCAAATGGGCCCTCTTTCCTTTTCACTGGCATGTTTCTCCTCCATCTGAATAGATTCCACAAGTTTTTAATGGCATGGGCCCTTCTGTGCGGGGCGATAGGGACTATTCAGGAATCCTTCGCGAATCCCCTGGATATTTTTCCTCCCTATTCGAATTTTCAGGAAGAGGCGGGGGAAGAAATTCATGATACGTTAATTGTCTCCATACCGGTGACGTCTTTCGGGAAGGGTAGGGGTTCGGAGCCTTTTGTTGAAGACATGTACCAGGACCCTGTCTTTGCAGACGTCTACTTTGATGACGTCCGGTCTTCCATCCAGGGTGGTATCGAGGGTTTCCTCCACGAAACGGTAGCGCTTCTTAAACAGGAAGATCAGTGGGGAGTACGAATTGAAGGACATTGTGATTCGCGAGGCACGTCTGCCTATAACCTGGCCAGGGCCGACTATCATCTGAGATTTCTTGCCGGGTTTTTGGAACAGTTGGGGATTCCCTCCCGGCGAATTCATCCGGTAAATTTTGGTCAAACTCCTTTTTCCTGTCAGAGCGGGAGTGAATGGTGTCAGGAGGATAACCTTCGCGCGGAACGAATTTTTTCTATCCTGGCCGTTGACCGTTTTCAACGGGGATGTCTGGCGCGATTACGTTTTGTGGCTGGAAAGGATTCGGATCGAGCAACTGGATATTTGAAGCGCCCCCGTTATTTGCAACGCATTCAACTGGCCTCCCCTCAGTTCACGTCTCTCCCCTGAAGGTGTCTCAACCTTCCCCTTCCTCCCCATTGTAAAAACAAGGTATTTTGCGTTTCCGCAAAAATCGGCTGCTTTGTGAAGGCATCTCCATTCGGGAAGGTTATAGAATATCCAGGATAAATTCCCAATGAACTCCCTGATCCTGAGCGCCTCCATCGGGAGGATCCTCCACGTGATTTAACTGCTGACCCCAATACAGACTGGCATGCGCCCGGTTGAAGAAGGACATGCGGATTCCCGCGCCAATACTGGCCAGCGTCTGTGGATCGGGGGTGTCGCGTTTGGCATCCCATGAACGACCCACATCGATGAAGGGAGCCAGAGCCACCGCCACCTTTGGACCAAAAAAGTTTGAAAACATCGGGATTCGTGACTCCACGTTGAACAGAAACGCATTATCCCGCACCAGATAATTTTCCCAGTACCCACGGACGCTGTACCGGCCGCCGACGGCAAACTGTTCCAGGGCGAATAAGCTGTCGTTGGCAATCTGTAAGGTCAGGCCGCCGAGAAATTCGATGCCGAGAGGATCGACGCGTCGAACATATTGGGCCTGGCCTAACCAGACAAAAAATTCCCCGTCCGGGTCATCCGAGGTTTGTTTATTGTTGGTGGCATCCAGTACGTTCAATCCCACACTAAATCGGGATCGAATCGCGAGGACCTGATTGGACTCGCGGTGAATCCATTCCTGCCCGAACCGGAGTGCTGACACGATAGCCTTGCCGTTATCGGTCGCGCCGCGCTGAAAGGAAAACCCCGTTCCACCGAGGAAACTTTGATTCTCCAAATGTTCTCCGACGAGAGAAAGGGCAATTTCGTCATTGAGTGTGCGATAGATGGGCTGACGTAAAGCGATTTTATAAATTTGGGATTTGGTCCTGATATCCAGATCATCGAATGGTTTTGTGACGACGTTAAAATCATTGAATCGGAAATTCAGTTCGAGGGTAGTATCCCGTGCGGTGAGCGGGATGATGTAGTTGGCTTCAATGAGAGGCTGCAATCCTTTGGATTGGCCGTAGGTAAAGTGAAAGGCATCGCCCAGCCCGAACGGGTTCTGCACAGCGATATTTCCGAGACCACGCGACTCGCCAACCGTAGGTGACTGAAAGTTGTTGAATTCAACCCATGCCCTGAATGGTGAAGCTTCCTCTACCTGCACATGAAGGACCCCTTCGCCGGGTTTCAGGCCGGGTTTTAACTCCGTGTTCAACCGTTCCGTGCGCGGGTCTTGAAGAAGGAGCTGGAGTTTTTCCTTCAAGGGGTTGATATTGAGCGGTGGTCCGCTGCTCAGGGCAATCCGGTCTTCAAAATAAAACGGTAGAAAATATTTGGTGCCTTCGATTTGGATATCCGTCAGTTTTCCCTCAATTATCTGAATCGTGACGACTCCATCCTGTAGGGTCTGATCCGGGATCACTGCTCCGGAGTTCACATATCCTTTATTGACATAGAGCAGGGTTAAAGCCCGGCGCAGTTCTTCCAGATCATTGGTGGACAACTCACGGTTTTCGAATGGGGCTGTGACCTTGGCTAGCTCTTCCTCTGAAAAGACGGTACTTCCCTTAACTTGAATTTTCCGAACCATGACCCGAATCTGGGGAGGGGCCCCTTCCAATTCAGGTATGGTTTCCACCGGAGGCAGTGTAATATCGGGAGCAGGTTTTGGGGGTAGGGGTTCCGTTTTTTTTTCGAGCGGCGGGGGTTGACCGAATCGTCCCGTAGGATCAAACCCGGGCCGGACCTGTGCCAAGAGTTGATCTTCTTGGCCGACTCCCGGAAAATATTGTAGGGATAGGATGAGGAGGACGAGAAGTCCCTTCCCGATGTCTGCCGCCCGGAAAATCCGTTTGACGGATGAATAGGAGAGGGGACCTGAACCAAACAACGCATTCCTCGCCGCCATGAATGGCATTCAGTAGAAGAGGTTGTCTGCTCTAGGGATGTTGTTATACAGGAAAGAGTCAATAATTACTAGGGAACCATCTGATGATCGATGAAGGCTGGTTCTCGTCGCTATTGAGGGTGGCCCCCCTTATTCAAAGAAGTTCTAATGGGATAGAGTGAGTGGAAGAAAACCTACTCCATCAACCTCTGTTTCGTGTAAGCAATCCGGTTTGGTTAGTGACTTTCTTTTACGAGATTTTTGTTCCATTCCGGGATTTCGATGATGAGATCTTTTTCCCCATTCGGTACGCACTGGCATCCGAGTCTTGATTGCAGGGTGAGCCCTGGAGCTTCATCTAATTGGTCATTTTCGTCATCAGTGGCCTCGTTACAGGTGTCGAGCCCTTGTTTCACAATGATATGACAGGTTGAGCAGGCACAGACTCCGCCGCATGCATGTTCCACATCGATGCCATTTCCCAGCGCAATATCTAAGATGCTCCCAGGTAATCCTGTCTCTCCATAAGGGAACTTCTCCGGGTCAACCTCAATTTCAATAGGCTTTTCTGGTGTGATAAAGGTAAGTTTAAATGGTTTTTTTGCAACCGCCGTTTCACTTCTCTCAATATATGGATTACTGCCTCCCATTAAATTCTCCTTATAAATCAATATGTTAAAAGTTGAATTTCAAAAAATTTCACGTTGGGTCATTTTTTGTCCTTACTAATCCGACTAAATGGATCTCCGACCATTTTAGTCTTGACTGACCAAAGAGGTCAATGCTATGTTAAGTCCGATCATATAAGTCGGTATTATGGCTAATTGAAATTTACCAATATTAATACTTAATTATGCTGAAGCTTTCGAAAAAAGCAGATTATGCCCTGATGGCTCTTCAATATATGGCCATGGTCCGATCTGGGGAAACCAGTCCTTTTAATCCTAATAGGATAGTCAATACCAAAGAAATTGCTGAGGAGCATCATATCCCATTGGAACTGTTAGCCAAAGTGCTTCAGACCCTGGCCAAATATGACATGGTGGAAAGTCAAAATGGACCCAAGGGAGGCTATCTCTTGGCCCGTGAGCCACGGGAGATTTCTATTGCCCAGGTGCTGGAAGCGATTGAAGGGCCACTTGGGATTGCCGATTGTTACCATGAAAAAGATGAACATGCTCCCTGTGAACAAATAGAGCATTGCAATATCCGGACACCTCTGTTGCGCGTACAAGAAAGCATTTTTCATTTACTCAATAGCATGTCTATTGAAGATATGATGGCCGAGCCCCCCTTAATCATTGTGGAATCTCGTAAAACAAAAGGAGTTCAATTATGAAGTTGCCTATATATTTGGATAATCATTCAACGACCCCCTGCGATCCTCGGGTGCTTGAAGCGATGCTCCCCTACTTCACCGAGAAATTCGGGAATGCGGCCAGCCGGAATCACAGTTTCGGTTGGGAAGCGGAAGAGGCTGTGGAAGTGGCCAGAAAGCAGATTGCGCATCTTATTCACGCCGATGCCAAAGAACTTATCTTTACCAGTGGAGCAACGGAATCGGATAATCTGGCCTTACAGGGCGTAGTCGAAATGTACCGGGAAAAAGGGAATCATATTATTACAGGTTCGACGGAACACCGGGCGGTGATTGATACGGCGAAATATCTGGAAAAGAAGGGCGTCAAGGTCACTTTCCTCCCTGTTGATAAAGCAGGCATGGTGAGCCCGGATGACGTACGTAATGCCATTACCGATCAGACGATTTTAATATCGATTATGATGGCCAACAATGAGATCGGTACGATCAATCCTGTGGCGGCAATCGGAAAAGTTGCTAAAGAAAAAGGCGTCCTCTTCCACTGTGATGCAACGCAAGGAGTGGGAAAAATTCCTGTGAATGTTCAGGAAATGGGAATTGATCTGATGTCCTTTACCGCCCATAAGATTTATGGCCCCAAGGGCGTAGGAGCCTTATATGTCAGACGTAAGGCGCCAAGAGTGAGGTTGGAGGCGATGATGTATGGCGGGGGGCATGAGCGGGGTATGCGATCGGGAACCTTGCCTGTGCCGCTCATAATTGGATTTGGAAAAGCCTGCGAACTATGCGAGCAGGAGATGTCTTCGGAGTCTGTTCGTATGGCCAAGATGCGTGATCGCCTTCAAGAAGGCATTATGAGTAAGATGGATGAGGTCTATTTAAACGGGCACCCGACGGAACGGTTGCCGAATAATCTCAATATTAGTTTTGCGTATGTGGAAGGAGAGGCGTTGCTCATGGGGGTCAAAGAAATTGCGCTGTCTTCCGGTTCGGCTTGTACTTCGGCTACGCTTGAGCCGTCCTACGTGTTGCGTGCCCTAGGAGTTGGATCGGATTTGGCTCATTCATCGATCCGCTTTGGGCTCGGTCGGTTTAATACCGATGAGGAGGTGGAATACACCATTGATCGAATGATTAAGGCTGTGACGCACCTTCGAGAAATGTCCCCGCTTTATGAGATGGCCAAGGAAGGGGTGGATTTGAAAAGTGTTCAATGGGCAGCTCATTAATTGCTACAATTGAAAAAATAGTCAAAAGAGTTTTAAAAAATACCATGTCATACCATACAACAAAGGGAGGGATAGTCCATGGCCTATAGTGAAAAAGTCATTGATCATTACAACAATCCCCGTAATGTGGGAAGTTTTCAAAAAGATGCCGATGATGTCGGAACAGGGGTTGTCGGAGCCCCGGAATGCGGCGATGTGATGAAACTTCAAATTAAAGTCGAAAACGACACCATTGTGGATGCCAAGTTCAAGACGTTTGGCTGTGGTTCGGCCATTGCCAGTTCCAGTTTGGCGACCGAATGGCTCAAAGGGAAAACCCTAGAAGATGCTCAAAAGATTAAAAATACGGATATTGTTCATGAATTAAATCTTCCACCCGTCAAAATCCATTGTTCCGTGTTGGCTGAAGATGCCATTAAAGCGGCCTTGGGGGATTATCAGAAAAAAGCTGGAGAGAAAAAACCCAAGCCGGAAGCAGCCACTACTTCATCCTAGCTTTGGGAACTGTTTACGATTTGTTGTAGGGAGAATTGGTGATGGAAACAAAAACTACGGAAAGCAATTCAACGGTTGCCATGACCGATGAGGCGTTGAAAGAGGTCAAACGGTTATTGGACCTTCAGGGAATTACTGAAGGAGGGCTTCGGTTGGGAGTGAAGGGTGGCGGTTGTTCAGGATTGAGTTATACCGTCAACTTCGATGACAAGATCGGGGAGTTTGATACCGTTACCGAGGTGGATGGCGTGAAAGTGATCGTCGATGCAAAAAGCGCCATTTATCTTCAAGGCATGACCCTGGATTATCAAAAGGACATGGTGAGTGGAGCCTTTAAATTTATTAATCCCAATGCCACCAAAACCTGTGGGTGCGGAGAGTCGTTTTCAGCGTAAGATCAATTTCATTCAACCACATAGTGACGTAACCACTCGGGCATGGGGCTGTTCCCCGTGCCCGAGTCGTCAGAGCCGGAAATCATGGAACCCCAACAACAAGCCACGACAAAACCCCGCGAACTTCCGATGGCGCGCAGTATGTGCTGGCACTGCCAATCCGAAGTCACGGGAGAATACCTCTGTGGCCAGTGTGTCAAAGTTCAGCCACTTTCGAAAGACTTGGATTATTTTTCCTGCTTTCAACTGCCTCGTTTGTTGAATATTGATGAACAACAGTTGGAGCAGACTTTTTATGAATTAAGTCGTACTTTTCATCCGGATTTTTATTCGACCAAAGATGAATCGGAAAAAGCCATTAGTTTGGGAAATTCGGCGTTTTTGAATACCGGTTATCGGATACTCAAAGATCCTATTCAACGGGCCGAATATTTAATCCGCTTAGAGGCTGGAGCAGTAAAAGATATTCGATCGAATCCCCCTGCTGATCTGTTTGAAGAAGTTCTTGAGTTACAAGAGGATTTGGAAACCTTCCGTCAATTGGCCCCCAATGGCACGTCATCGGAACTTGAGGTGCTTCGGACAAAGTTGCAGGACGAACGGGAAGGTCTGGAAAAACGACAAGCCGAAATGGAAAAATCCCTGCAGCATAAGTTCACGGAATGGGATCAGTTGCAGGGAGAACCCCCTGATTCGAGCCAAACCCGTGAAAAGAAAAATACTCTGTTGCGGGGTATGCAGGAAATTCTCTCTAATCGAACATACGTGCGGAATATGGTTGACGATTTGCTGGAAACGACGGGCTAACCGTCATCATTAAAAAGGAATATGTTGTGGGTCGTATTGTTGGCATTGATTTAGGAACGACAAACTCGCTGGTTGCCTTTATGGATCAAGAAGGGCCTCATGTCATTCCAGGTCCGGACGGGCAGACCAAAGTCCCATCCATCGTGGGGTTAACGGATAATGGGTTGATCGTGGGGGAACCCGCAAAAGCCCATTTGATTCGTGACCCTTCCCGTACCATTTATTCCGTGAAGCGGTTTATGGGAAAGGGGTTAGACGATGTGAAGGACGAGTTGAAGTATTTTCCCTATCAGCTTCATGAAAAAAACGGAGTGATTCGCATTGAAGTTGGAGATAAGACCTATTCTCCGCCTCAAGTGTCTGCCATGATTTTGAAGGAATTAAAGCGGCGGGCCGAGGAATATTTAAAAGAAGACATCTCCAAGGCCGTGATCACGGTCCCGGCGTATTTCAATGATAGTCAACGACAGGCCACCAAAGATGCCGGGCTGATTGCCGGTATGGAAGTTTTGCGAATCATTAATGAGCCGACAGCCGCTTCGCTGGCCTATGGCCTACAGAAAAAAACACAAGGGCTGATTGCGATCTATGATTTAGGCGGGGGAACGTTCGATATCTCTATCCTCAAATTAAAGGACGGGATCTTTGAAGTCCTGGCCACGAATGGGGATACTCATTTAGGGGGAGATGATTTCGATCAACGGCTCGTTGATGTCATGGTTGATGAAATTTTAAGAATTCAGGGCTTGGATATTGGCGAGTCTCTCGATTTGATGCAAACCGTTCGGCTTGAGGCGGAACGCGTCAAAGTTCGGCTGTCTGATGAAACGCACACGAAGGCTGTCATTGAGCTTCCCGATGGGAAATATGAAAGGACGTGGACACGGGAGGACATGGAAGCGTTAACCATGGATTTGGTGGAACGTACTCTTGCTCCCTGTCGAAGCGCGCTCAAAGACGCTGGATTACATGCTAATCAAATTGATGAAGTGGTCCTGGTCGGCGGGAATACTCGCATGCCGCTGGTCTGGCGAAAAGTGGAAGAACTTTTTGACAAAAAGCCTCACTCTGAACTTAATCCTGATGAGGTCGTCGCGTTGGGGGCGGCTGTGCAAGCGGATATTTTAGGGGGGCATACCACGGATCTGTTGTTACTGGACGTTACTCCCTTGTCATTGGGAATCGAAACAATGGGTGGGGTCATGAGTGCGCTGATCCGTCGAAATACCACGATTCCAACCAGTGCAAAGGAAATGTTTACCACCTATGTCGATGGGCAAACCTCTGTGGATATTCATATCCTCCAGGGAGAACGGGAATTGGTCAAAGATAATCGAAGTTTGGCCCGTTTCCAATTAAAGCTTCCACCTTTGCCGGCAGGGGTGCCTCGTGTGGAAGTCAATTTTCTCATTGATGCCAATGGGATCCTACACGTGACGGCCAGGGATATACGGACAGGTGAGGCTCAGTCGGTTCAGGTGAAGCCTTCCCATGGACTGACCGACGACGAGGTGGAAGGCATGATTCGGGATTCTTTCCAATTTGCCACAGAAGACATCAAAGCCCGTCAGATTATTGAAGCCCGAAATGAAGCCAATGCGATCATTGTGGCAACCGAAAAGGCTCTGGTGCGCGCAACGAATTTAATTAATGACAAGGAAACTGAAAGCATCCGCCGGATTTTGCAGCAGCTTGGTGAAGTCAAAGAGGGAGAGGATCATCGTGTGATTCGTGCGAAAATTGCTGAGGCTGAAAAGACGACTCACCATTTGGCCGAAGTGTTGATGGATGCCACGTTGAAAGAAGCTCTCGAAAGTAAGAAATTATCTGATATCATTAAATAATCCCTCAATTGGGAGACTGTCCGCAGGGAAAAATTCATTAATCCAAGGGGAAGAACGTATGGCTCAGGAATTCATGTGGGGTGATACCGAAGATATTGCTATTCGGCTGCAGGAAGAGCATCCTGACCTTGATCCGTTAACCGTCAGGTTTACGGATTTGCATGCGTGGGTGGTTGCTCTTCCTGAATTCAAAGACGATCCTAAAACGTCAAATGAAAAAAAACTGGAGGCCATCCAAATGGCCTGGTATGAAGAGTTTCAGGACGCCCAGTCCTGAGAGTGCGAAATGCTTTGCATTCGTCCTGCCGAAGAGTTCAATTAAAATGGGGAAAGCTGGTTGGTGGACTCCGAGTTCAACCGGTCGAACTCAAAAAAATCCATAGGGTTCGCTTTCTGAGGAGCCGCTTTTCCTGGTTCCGTCCCTTTACGAAAAACTTCCGTACTGATGTTTCGACTGTTCTTTGATGGTAAATCACCAGTCGTGGTGTCGATCTGTGCGAATTGAATATCACTAGGGATGGGAAAGGTCATAACGGGTGAGTTGAGAAGTGCTTGATCCATAAACCGGGTCCAAATTGGGAGGGCCGCATGTGCTCCGGATTCCAATCTGCCCAGTGTCCGAACCCCATCAAAACCCACCCATACTCCCGTCGCCAAATTCGGAGCATACCCGACAAACCACGCATCGTTATAACTATTGGTGGTTCCCGTTTTTCCTGCCAATGGCCGCCCAATAGATTTGGCGAGTCTTCCTGTTCCGCTTTGAATGACATCCATGAGCATATTGGTGATCAAGTAGGCGTTTTCCTTGGTCATCGCCTGTTGAGGTTCGAACAGATGCTGTTCTAAGATCTCCCCGTTGAGGTTCTTTGCATGCGTAATCAGGTAAGGTTCAAGCCACAATCCCTGATCCGCGAAGACGCCATAGGCAGATGTGATTTCTTGGAGGGTCACGCTGGAAGATCCTAAGGCCAGGGAGAGGTCCTGGCTGAGTGGACTTCGAATTCCGAGGTTGCTGGCGATATTGACGACTTCGGGAACTCCAATTTGTTCAAGCAATCTCACGGTTGCGGCATTACGGGAATGGCGCAACGCTTCACGTAGGGTAATTGTCCCAAAAAATCGTTTTTCATAATTTTCTGGTTTCCAAATCCGGTCTAAATCCTCGTCTTCATACACCACGGGGGCATCAAGAATTAGGGTTGCCGGTGTCAGGCCCTGTTGGAGTGCCGAAGCATAAATGAGTGGCTTGAATGCTGAGCCGGGTTGTCGACGTGCAACCACTGCACGATTAAACTGACTCCGAGTAAAATCATATCCTCCCACCATGGCTTGAACAGCACCAGTCCTGGGATCCAAGGCGATAAGGGCGCCTTCCACAATTGGAGTTTGCTCTAAGATAAATTCCCCAGACTCGACAGTGCCGTTTTTGGGAGCGACTTCAATAATATCCCCCACCTTCAGAAGTTGGAGCGGTGAGGCTTTATCACGGACGACCGCCGTTCCAACGTCCCCATTTTTCTCCAATCGCCGTTGAGCCCAGCGCATATCCTCGAAAAGAATAGAGCCTTTATAGGTATTTCCAATCAAGACTTGAGCAGATTTTTTAGTCACGTCGGTCACGAGGGCTCGGTAGAGGCCATGGACAAGAGCTGCCTTTGGACTCTGTAGTTCCGGAAAGGTATCCGGAGGCGTAAAATCTTTGGAAAAGGCAATATGTTCAATTGGTCCGCGCCAGCCTTGCCGTTTATCTAATTGACGGAGACCTGTGCGAACGGCCTCCTCCGCGCTTTTTTGCATGGCAATATTTAAAGTGGTGTAGATTCGTAGCCCACCCCTATACACCAGGGTTTCTCCGTACCGATCCACCAGGTGCTGACGGACCTCTTCCAGGAAATAAGCGGCGATCGGTTCAATGGACTGATGGCGGTAGGATAGGGTTGTGGCCATGGCCGCTTGCGCATCCTCGTTGGTGATATACCCTGCTTCTACCATACGACCCAAAACCAATTCTTTCCGCGATTTGGCCAGATCTGGATTCCGATAGGGAGAATAGGTGTTCGGGGCTTTAGGAAGGCCGGCCAAAAAGGCTGATTCAGGAAGAGTTAGATCCGAGACATTTTTATCAAAATAGGTTAAGGCGGCTGCTGCCACTCCATAGGCACCGTGACCAAAATAAATTTGGTTTAGGTACATTTCTAAGATTTGCTCTTTGGTCAGCACCCATTCCATTTTTACCGCAAGAATGAGCTCTTTGATTTTTCGCTGATACGTTCGTTCCGGAGAAAGAAAAAGGGCTCGGGCTAATTGTTGAGTAATGGTGCTCGCCCCTTGGAAACGACCACCTTTTTTCATATTGGTCCAAGCCGCCCGCCCGATGCCGATAATGTCTAGTCCAGGGTGCTCAAAAAAGCGAGTATCCTCCGTTGCAATCACGGCTTGTGTGAAGGCTTGAGGGATTTTATCGATAGGGGTATACAGACGACGTTCGATGAAAAATTGCCCAATGATTTCACCGTTTTCTGCATAGACTCTTGATACTAAACTGGGATGGTAGTCTTGGAAGGAGTCAAACGTAGGAAGATCACGAGTCGCAATCCAGAGAATTCCCGCAATGCCTCCTATCCCGATACACAAGGCTAGAAACGTGGTGACTATGGTAATTCGAAGCCAGGACCAGCCGCGTAGCTGGGAAAAGAACGTCCGGGATTTACTCATAGAGAATAAGTAACCAAAAACGGCCTAGAGATAGGAAAGATTTTGGATGGTATCAATGAGGAAGAAAATTTCACTGGCCTTTTATTTACGATACCCCGAGATAGACTAAAACACAAGATCAATATCTGTTTCCTACAGACGGCAATTGGCGGCCATGGCGTATACAAACGATGTTGGAATTGGAATTGTGAAAAATAGGGCGGAAGGAAGATAGCAGAATTCAATGCTCACTGCCCTCTTATTCGACAAACTGGCTTGGAGTGGAATGTAGGTTTGGGACTAAATGGACAATCCTGTAGGTCTTCTGCCAGATTGACAAACTTTTTCACCCCATGGTACCACAAAAGGTCAAGTGAATTTTCGGCATTTCTATTACAACGAAGGAGAAAAATTATGTCTACAGATGTTGCAGCAGAAGTTAAAGTGGGAGACGTGGCCCCGGATTTTACATTAAAAGACCAAGATCAAAAGGATATTAAACTCAGCGACTATCGTGGAAAGAAGAACGTGGTTCTGGCATTTTATCCTCTGGATTGGAGCCCTGTCTGTACAGGAGAAAACAAATGTTTAACCGATGATTTTCCAAACTTCGGATCGGTCAATGCCGAAATTTTTGGTGTAAGCTGTGATAGCTTTTTTTCCCACAAAGCCTGGGCTGATTCCTTAGATCTCAAGCATCAATTACTCGCCGATATGCATCGGACGGTGTCTAAGGCGTATGGATTATATTTTGAGCCGTTGAATTGCTCAAAGCGGGCTACGGTGATTGTGGATAAAAATGGAAAAGTGGCCTATGCGAAGGTTCAGGATATCAAAACCGCTCGTGACGACAAAGAAATTTTGGAAGCGTTGAAAAAGTTAAATTAATCCTGAGGATGTTCAAACCGAAGGAGTTGGTTCTTGAACCTACTCCTTCGGTCTGAAATCTTTGATCGCGAGGCTGTGATGTCCGGTATTGTTGAAGATGTAAGCGACGACAATTACGAAGGGTTTACCGAGGCTTCGGCTGCGATTGTGGCTTATGGCATTGCGACTTGTGAACCTTGTAAGGCGTATGATCCTGTTCTGGCTGAAATCGCCCAACAGTTTACGAATGTGCGATTTGGAAAAGCCAAAATGCATGTTCCGGGACGATGCCGCGCCATTAAAAAGCGGCATCAATTTGAAACGTATCCCACCACCCATTTCTTTTCCAATGGAATGCTTGTGCTCACTAAAGAGGGCAAACTAGAACCCGCCGAACTTGCCAGCTTGATTCGACAATCTTTCTCTATTCAAACCTAGATTCTGTTTTGGTGGATCTATATTGATCCATATTCCACACCTGGCTGGCAGAGGTTTCATTTTGACCAGCAGAATATACCGATTTTCCCCAGCGACAGGTCTTTGAATGTGTTGAAGGGTTTTGAGATTCAGAGCTATACAGAATAAACAGCCACAGCGCCTGGTTGCTGGCTCACGGAGACTCGATAGAGAGATGGTGCTTCGAAGTGGGGCACCAGTGTTTCCCAGATGACTTTTGCAAGCGCGGAATCTGTAACGGGGATGTTGGCAAAGGCCTGATCCTGGCTCAGATTTCGTTGGTCAAACCTTGTAAAGACATGGGTTCTGACGATTTGATCCACAGTGTCTAAATTCATAACCTGCCCTGTGTCGGGGGAAATTAGGCCTTTGATGGCAATCCACAGATCATAATCATGCCCTTGGGGATTACTCGTCCTGAGTTGATGCACTGCAGAAAATGCATAGCGTCGAGCGATTAAGGCCGAATCTCTTTGGGAGGATTGGAGATCTCCATCCATGAAGCTCGCGTTCACTTCAGCGTAGAGGGTTTCGTCTTCGTAAAGACGAAGTGCATCTGGATTAGGAAGGTCTGGATGCTTTTCTAAAATGTGCCATAGGATAATTGCAAAATTTTCGGTTGTGGGAATTCGTTCAGAAAAATAGGGAGTATCAAGATTTAAGTTTTTATGATCAAATTGTTCCAGAACCGCATTTAAAATGTTTTTTAAATCATATAAATTGATGATCATTCCTGTGACAGGATCGATGTCCCCACGCAAGGTGACTTCCAATAAATAATTATGGCCATGGGTATTCACATTATTACAGAGACCAAAAACGGCACGGTTTTTCGCGTCGTCCCATTGAGGGTTGTGGTAGCGGTGGGAGGAGCAAAACTCTAGGCGTTTGGTGAGGGTCGCTTTAGGCATGGGGAACCTCTATAAAAAAGAAAAGGGCTGGAGCTTGGTTGCCTATGGGAGTCCAAGTCCAGCCCTAATTGGTTAGGGGTCTGAGAGAATATTTTTTAGGTCGAGAACGAGCTTCCACATCCACAGGTGGACTTCGCTTGAGGATTTTTAATGGCAAATCCCGACCCTTGCAGACTATCCACGTAATCGACTTCTGCGCCGCTGAGCATTGGGGCGCTCTGGGAATCCACAATGACCTTCACGTCGCCTTTTTCAATGATGGTGTCATCGTCGCTGGTTTTATCTTCAAACGACATTCCATATTGATAGCCGCTGCAGCCGCCGCCTTTGACGTAAATGCGCAAGCCGACGGAATTTTCTTCTTCTTTAATCAGTTCCTTAATTTTCTGCTCTGCAATCTCAGTAATCGTTACCATAGTTGTTGTATCCTCCTTTTAATCACACATTTTTTGTAGTTTCATCTTTCCTTTCAATCGGTTGAAAGGAGTTCAACATTGAGCTTACATCTTAAAGCACGACTTTTATTCTTGTCAATTTATAGAAGGACTGAGAGGTTGCGGAATCATGAAGAGTAAATGATGCATCACTCAAGATCTTTTAGCCATTCCTGCCTCAACTCCTGAGGAACTGGGGCTTCTGTGCGATATTGAGGGTGGAGGATAGTCAGAAAGGCAGGGACTTCATTCTGGGCCAAGAGGTCTCGAAAGGTTTGGGTGGTGGAAAATCGTACAAAATGCACGGCACTGATTTTATCTTCCTTGCTATGCCCAGCCTCAAAATTTGCAAAAACTGAGGTATCCCCAACCTTGAGGCCCACGGTATCGGACTGGTCAATATTCTGAAAAGAATCCAGCAGCGATTGAATTTTTTCGGAATCGGTGATTTCGATAAACAGTGTGGCGCTCAATTCATCACGACCTGGTAGCAAAGCATTGTACACGTCACATTCTTCCTGAATTTTTCCGGGATCAAAGATTCGCTCTATTCGAATCATTTCTTGTATTTGAAATAGCAGGGTTTCACGATTCTCAAACACGAGTGTTACGAGTTCCCCTACAGAAATACGGCGCCGTTTTTTAAGCGTAATAATTCGTTGCCGAATGTCGGCACGATTTTCTTCATATTGAGCGGCTGAGAGGAGGTCTTGTGGTGTGAGCAGGTTCATGGTGTTAATCCATAGGCGTTACGAACGACTTGAATAGGATGCAGGGTCGATTGCGTTGGTGCAGATTGAAGCGCCTGGTCCAGTTGTAGTGCCGACAGAGGGCAATCGGAGGCGACGACGTCGAAAGGCTCCTCTTGAATTTCTCGCACAGCTTTTTTGGCGATTTTCATTGAGAGATCAAAAAATTCAGTCTTGGCACTCCAGGCTCCATCATGGCCGGAACATTTCTCGACCAGATGAACCGTGGCCCCGGTCAGCTCCAACAATTCTTTTGATTTGAAGCCGATATTCTGATCACGTAAATGACAGGGAATTTGATAGGCCACGCGCCCCGGATTGGACTGGAAATCAAGGGAAAGCTTGCCTTCCCGTTTGAGCCGTATTAAATATTCACAAAGATCAAACGTGCGCTCACTCAATTGCTTCATTTCAGGTGTGGGTTTGAGGTAAGGGTATTCCCGTTTGAACATCAGGCTACAACTGGGAGCTGGCACGACGATGTCATATCCCTGATCGAGATAGGGCGCAAAGAGTCGATATTGAGATTCGGCAATCTTGGCCATTCCATCGGTATCACCCAAGTCAAACCGTGGCATCCCACAGCACTGCTGGTCAGGGGGCACCACGACCTCAATGCCATTTTTCTCTAAAATTTGCACTGTGGCCTTCCCGATATCAGTCACCTGATATGTCACCAGGCAGCTTGGGAAGAAGGCCACTTTTCCCTGGCTGCGGGATGCGGGAGCCGGCTTCCGCTGGTTCCACCATTGGGTGAAGGTCTGGGATTGAAACGGAAGGACCTGACGGTTTTTGTGCACGCCCACCGTACGTTCAGCCAGACTACGAAGCCAAGGGGTGCGAAGGGCCCAATTGGTTAGCGGGGCGGTCAGGCTGCCCAACTTTCCGATTAAATCGGTTTGGATCAGGAGTTTGTCACGCCATGTGGCGCCACCTTCAGCCGTCCGCTGCTTTTTCCAGGCAGCCATGAGCCGGGGGAAATCCAAATCATATTGATGGGGCGGAGAATAAGGACAATGGTTGAAACAGAGTTTGCAGTAATAGCATTCCTGTTCAACCTTTGTGAAATCCTGTGGGGTGAATTTTGTTGAGTCGCTCTCATACTCATCAATCCGGTCAATAAGCGTATTGAACGACGGACATAAGTTAAAGCATCGTCGACATCCGTCACAGACATCGAAGATCCGTCGGGTCTCGGTTTCGAGCTGAGACCGCGTCCAGCCGGGCGTAATGAGGTCAAATTTTGGCACAGGTTGTGACGTCGCTTGAAAGGCTTTGTAAGAGTGATTGCAGGGCGGCAGCCTTTTTCATCAGCCGCCGCCATGCGTCATAATGCCGAAATTATCAGCCCTGTTTCAGAGTTTCCAGCCCTTTCGTGAATCGGTTCGCATGGGATCGTTCCGCTTTAGCCAATGTTTCAAACCATTCGGCAAGTTCCTCAAGGCCTTCATCCCGAGCGGTTTTCGCCATACCGGGATACATCTGGGTGTATTCATAGGTCTCACCTTCAATCGACGCTTTCAAATTGGCTTCGGTGTTGCCAATCGGCACGCCGGTGGCAGGATCACCGACTTCTTTCAAAAAGTCCAAGTGCCCAAACGCATGCCCGGTTTCAGCTTCCGAGGTATCACGAAAGAGACCGCCGATATCGGTATAGCCTTCAATATCCGCGCGTCGGGCGAAATATAAATAGCGCCGATTCGCTTGCGATTCGCCGGCAAACGCCGCTTTTAAGTTTTCATGGCTCTTCGTGCCTTTAAGAGCTTTTCCCATGGAGTCCTCCTTTAACGGTTGTGGGGTGTAACCCCGATGATGAATGGTTGATTGAGCGCCCGCGGTGGCGGCGACAGGAGCCGCAATATCCACGGAAGGCGACTTGATAACTGGTAATTTCAAAATCTTTGGGAATGCCGGCCGGGGAGGTCAGGCGATTTAATCGGGGATCCATGACATCGACAATGGCTTGGCACTCCACACAAATCAAATGGTGATGGGGAGACAGGTTGGCATCAAATCGAGCCCGGGTATGGCCAATATTGACTTCATGGATCAAGCCGGAGGTACGTAAGACCCCAAGTGTGTAGTAGACGGTGTTCAGAGACATCATGGGAAATTGCGGAGCGACTTGGGCAAAGAGATCTTCCGCTGTCGGATGCGCAGTACTGCGGAGGAGCGCGTCATAAATGGCCGTTCGCTGAGGAGTCGTTTTTAATCCGCATCCCTGGAATTTCCGCTTGATGTCATTAAAAGAAAAATCCATTTTATTCCTAGTTAAGAATAATTACTATTTAACAAACATCTCACGAATGGGTCAACCGAAGTCCGCCGACTGCATTGGCATAAGTAAAGCCAAGACGAAATTGGTAGGGTCCGTACTTCTGTGAATCGTGCCTTAGAGATAGTTAACGTTCTTTAGGAACCCACTTCCGCCATCCTTGGCCTTGGTGTCCAAATTGAAAATGGATGGGATGAAGGATCTCAGCTAAAATTTCGAGAGATTCAACCAGGCGTGGTCCCGGACGGTTGAAAAACTGGTTCCCATCTGTCAGGTACACCTTTTGATTTTTTACCGCTCGCAACTGTGGCCAAAAAGGATGGGATGTCATGACCGGCATTTCTTCTTGAATGCGAGCCATTGAAAACCCACACGGCATCAAAACCAGGAAATCCGGATCCGAGGCCGCCAAGGCTTCCCAGGTTATCCAGGGAGCATGTTTCCCCTGCTGTCCAAAGACCGAATAACCTCCAGCCAGATGAACCAGTTCAGGTACCCAGTTGCCGGCAGCCATCAGCGGTTCCATCCATTCGATGCAGGCGACGGTGGGGGGAGTGAGTTGTTGTTGGGAATGGTCGGTAATATCGCCCATGCGTTGGTGGGCCTGTTTCAGAAATGCCTGCCCTGCAGTTTGCTGTCCTAAGCCTTCCGCCACTCTGGTCAGATCGTCCCAAACCCCTGATAAGTCCTGTGCGCCCAAGGAAATCAATGTGGGTGACGACCCAACTAAGTCGTGAAGGGCCCGCTGCACCTCATTCGCACTCACTGCGCACACCTCACACTGGGTCTGGGTGACGATGATATCCGGTCGTAAGTTCTGCATCTGGTCGACCAGGACCTCATACAAGGAGAGGGCTGTCTGAAGACGTTCCGAAACCTGGGCATGGATAGCTTGGCTGCTTTCCTCAGAATTCACCGTGGCTTGAGTACAAATAGGCAGCTGGGTAATGTCAGAAGGAAAATCGCATTCGTGTGACCGGCCGACAAGCTGAGCGCGGCAGCCCAATGCGCAGACCATTTCCGTTCCGCTAGGAATTAACGACACAATGCGAGTCGACATAATATTTCCTTGAAGGTGAACAGGAATAGGGAGAAAGAATTGCTCATCCTACCTGAGGAAGCCAGGGCGTCCGCAACTTCTTTTCAGTTGCGTAGGCTGGGCGAGAGGGAGCCGGAAGACAATGGAAGCTACCTTCCATCTATGGTACAAAGGTACCTTCACCATGATTCGGCAAAACAATATCGATCATGTCTGGTGTATACCAAAATCAACGTTGCTATTGATCACAGAAACCTGATCCGCATTTATCAAGGAGGTATGTATGGCAGCCAAAGCGTATATTCTCATGAAAGTCAAAGCAGGAAAAGTCCAGGATGTGTTAGAGACCCTCAAGGCACTTTCTGGCGTGGAACAGGCTCATGCCTGTTTCGGTCAGCCGGACATCTTTGGTCTGGTCAATGCGCCTGATGACCGCGCATTGTCCAACCTCATCATGGCCAAAATCCACACAATCCCCGGAGTGGAAGAAACCGACACCCATATCGTCGTCCAGGATTAGTTTTTCCTTATCCTTGCGGTAGAAGCGGAGGCCGGCTCAAGGGGTGGGAGCAGGACCAGGGGAGGAACTGAGGATTCTGGATGAGATGAAGAACTCTCTCCAGATTGTATCCAGTTGCTCCCTCGTACTTACCATCTTTCCGGGCGCTTCTGTTAAGCCGGGAAAGAACGAGAGAGAAGAGGATGCTATAAAGAAAAAGCCGGGGTCTTTAGACCCCGGCTTTTGTTCTGATTTCGATTCGATATGAAATATTGAGATCAGAATAATCCGGATGCATGGCCGGAATTGGCCATGAAAAAGAGCATAGGTATGGACAGTAAGGTATTGGTGCGTGACGCCAAGAGGGCCATCCGCCCGGCCTTGGCTTTTTCTTCAGGTGTAGCTTCCTTGAGCCCAAGAACTTTTTTCTGATTGGGCCAAATAATTCCCCACACATTCAGCAACATGATGGTACCCAGCCAGGCGCCCATGCCGATCACGGCATCCTGTCCCTGCAGCATAAAGGCACTTCCCATCCGATGCTGATTCATCAATAGGGCGGCGCCGAATATCCAGGTAAACAGGGCTCCCCAGCGAAACCACCAGAGCGCATTAGGCACCAGGTGTTTAAAGGCTTCAGCTTTGGTTTCGGGTGTGACGGCTTTGAGAAATGGCACTTGGATGAAATTAAAGTAATAGAGAATTCCAATCCAGGTAATGCCCGCGAGGAAATGCCCCCACGCTAATAAACTTTCCATAAAATGTCCTCGTATTCGTTAGGTTGATTAAATTAATTGTTGGAGGTGAGAGGTGTCACACCAGCATTTTGACCAGGCCGTACAGGACCACGGTCAATACAAAGCCAGCAATGATGGTGCCAGAGATCGTATCGAGCGGATTGCCCATTGTCTTCCTCCTTTATTGTTCGTAGAAATGAGAAGCGGGTTGTGTCATGTGGCTTACGGAATGTAGCCAACAACTATCTGGTGCCTTAGCGTAACGTAGACCGGCTATCTTGTTCAAGATATCTGACAAAAGGATTCGCAATCATTCACTTTTGGATGATCCGACGCGTCTTTGGTGGAGTAGAAGCCGGCAGACAGAACCGCCACAGTTTCTTTGCCCATTCTCCAGCATAGTCCACGCCAATTCGAGGCAGTGTCTGAATCTGTTTTGGCGAAACAGCCAGACCATGGTTTTCGATCCAAAGTGTGGTGCCGATGGTGGCATCCAATCCGTTTTGGGTGCGATCAATTTCTAGAAATCGACAGATCCGGCCGGGACCGTCGATGCGTCGAGGCACATCCGGCGAATGATCTCCTTCCAGGATTTCCAGTCCTCGAATTAAGACTGCGGCAGGATATTCTTCCTGTTCGGTCACGATATTGAGACAGTGGTACATTCCATAAATCAGATACACATAGGTGAAGCCAGCCTGGCCAAACATGATTTCTGTACGTTTCGTTCGACCTTTGGAGGCGTGACAGGCTTTATCTTTGGGTCCGACATAGGCTTCCGTATCCACAATTTTTGTTCGAATTATGCCGACGGGAGTCTGCTTGATAAGTACCTTCCCCAGCAATTCTTTCGCGACCTTCACCGTTGGTTGTTCATAAAAATCTCGTAATAAGGGGTTTGGAGGCTTTGGGGTCATAGGGAATTAGGTGACATGAGGGCCGTAGGGCGGCAGAGTGGTCAACCGTCCATCGTCAAGTGGTCCGCCAACCGTGAAATGATAGAGCGATTGCCACTTGGTTTGAGGATGCACGCCGAGCACCCGATGCACCGGATCATCAAAAAAACAGCCGATCCCCGTTGACCGGATTCCAGCCGCTTCGGCCTCCAAATAGAGCACCTGGCCGATCAGCCCGGCTTCCCAAAACAATCGTTTGTAAAACCACGGGCCGAACGTGTCTAAGCTGTCATCGAATTCTGCCACCATTCCGAGAGCGAACGCACTGTCACCTGCAATGTCCTGTCCGCAACTGAGTTGTTTGGCCAGGTTTTGGGCGTTGCCTTCTTCTAGTAGATAGAGCGGAAGATCGGGTGGGCATGCTTCAGGAGTCGACCAGACAAACTGCTCATGCATCGCGCTTTTAAAAGACGAGATGTCCCGGTGGTTCGGACTTCGGTTGAGCCAATACAGACCCGGTGGGAGCCCGTCTATGCGGTGAACGAACAAAAAGAGGTGAATCGTGGGATTCCAGGGAATGGCATCCCAGGGCATGGGGCGATCCGGAAGAGGCAAGCCCCCCCTTGGCATAATCCGTTGCAGCATGGTGAAAAAACGATAGGCGGAGAGCCCGGTTCGTCCGTCAAATGAGACGGCGCTCCGTCGTTGATGGATGATCTGCCCTGCCAAGGGTTCGGGTTCAAATGCTGCATGGTCGTCCATGGGGCCAGTCGGGGAATGAAAGGTCATGCGTTCGGGGTCTTGAGTCGATTTCCAGGACGCGTCTGTGACCGAATCGATAATGTCCCACAAAACCGGCTCATCTTTGCTCAAACGGTTTGCCGTGCCTTTCCATTCTCCGGATGTTAGCACCGTATCAGCAAGATCGTTGAAGGCCAGGTTCAGAGTGGGAGGGGGCTCAAGGTTTGTTGGCCAGACGGCCGCCAATAGTTCCGGGTATTCTGGTTCGGCTTGGTGGAAGTCCTGTTTTCGAGTCAAACCCAAGAGCCGTGCAATAGCCTCGTCCGTCGTGCCACTCAGTACCAACAGTTTCCATCCTAAGGTGGCCGCGGCAATTCGCAACGTGCCGATAGCATGGCCAATATCATGTTGGCAGTATCGAAAGGCCCGCTCTCCATATTTCCAGGCTTCCCGCCAATGAATAGATGTGAGACCTACCAGAAATCCCTCAGAGGGCAGGCCTTGTAGAATTGATCGGGCGAGTGAGGATGGAATTGCCCAGCGGTGTTCGAGGGCATGTTCCTTCGGGGCATAGTGGTAGAGCCCTGGGTCAAGGGCAAGTTGAGGCAGAGAAACCGTCAAGAGATAACCCTCGGTGGGGTGGAGGTTACCGCTTGAGGGATTACTCCGCAGTGCCCAGCTGGTCCCGTTGTAGGCTTTCCACGCTGTGAGTGATAACCCATATTCGAAGAAGCGAGAGAGGGTGTTGAGGGTAATGGGTTGTGAGGGTATCGAATGTGGATGAAAGAGAGACTCATAGGCTGGCGAAAGCGGATCTTCGTCGAGTGTGAGATGAGGAAGCGCGATGAGCGAAGCGCCTTCGAATCGTCGAAAGGGGTTGGGTTGATTCGCCCAATCCAAATGTCCTAACGAGCGGGCGTACCGGTTGAACTCATGTTTGGTCTGCTCATGGTAGTGCTTAACGCGATCAAGAGCAGTTCTGGCTTCCTGTTGGGCGATGTCGGTCTTCATAAAGGCAAGTGTAGCACCGTGAGAGGGGAGTGGAACAAGAAGGCCTGTCCCGCCTCGACGGGTCGGCTTTAGAACCAGGTCTATTTAGGCGGGAGGGGTCTACACGTCCAGATTGTCAGCCAGTCCGGCGTTGGCCATGAGAAATTCGTATCGGGCCTCTGTGCGTTTGCCCATCAAATCTTGAAAGGTCCGGTCGGTGTGCAGTTCATCTAACAGTTCGACTTTGAGTAAACGACGCGTGTCGGGGTGTAAGGTAGTGACTTTAAGCTGTTGAGGAAACATTTCTCCTAACCCTTTAAAGCGGCTAATGGTCGGATTGGCATTGCTTCGCGCCCCGCCTACGATGCGTTCCTTTTCTTCGTCGGTGCCGGCCCAGTGGACTTCTTTCCCGATTTCAATTCGGTAAAGAGGTGGTTGAGCAATGTAGACATGGCCTTGCCGGATGAGATCAGGCATGTGCCGGAAGAAAAACGTCAGTAACAGTGTGCTGATGTGATAGCCGTCAATATCGGCATCCATCAACAGGATGATTTTATGGTACCGGAGTTTTTTGAGATCAAAGTCTTTGCCGACCCCACAGCCCAGGACTTTTACGACATCGGCCAGCTCTTTGTTTTCCACCACTTTGGCTAGCGTGAGTTCTTCCGTGTTCAGCACTTTTCCCCGAATGGGAAGAATGGCTTGATTTTTTAAGTCACGACCTTGTTTGGCTGTCCCGCCTGCGGAGTCGCCCTCGACGATAAACAGTTCGCTGATGGTTGGATCCGTGCTCTGGCAGTCGGCCAGTTTTCCAGGCAGATTGAGCCGATGGCTCACGGCCGACTTCCGCATCACGGCTTTGGAGGCTTCACGAGAAGCCTCACGGGCTCTGGCCGCCAGCAACATGCGACCCACGAGGGTTTCGGCAATGCTTTGATTTTCGTTGAGATAGGTTTCAAAGGCCGGTCGAATCAGACTATCCACTTGTGCCTGCACTTCCGGATTATTGAGCCGTTCCTTCGTTTGACCCTGAAACTGCGGATGGAGGACAAGCACGCTCAAGACGGCCGCCATGCCCTCGCGAATGTCTTCGGCTTGGAGGGACAGGCCTTTGGGCGTAAGATTATGGGTGTCGATATAGTTGCGTGCAGCCTTCACGATGCCGCCACGTAATCCCATTTCATGCGTGCCACCATTGGGGGTTGCCACGCCATTGACGTAACTTTTGACAAATTCGGCGGGTTCATCGGTCCATTGCAAGGCCACTTCCATACTCAGACTCTGCCCTGCTCCTTGCGCGACTGACGCGCCATTTTTCAATTGGCGTTCCAGGTAAAAGACGAAATCGACTGTCGTTTTTCGACCGCGATCCGCCACTAATTTTCGCAAGTATTCCTGGATTCCCTGTTCGTGATGGAACAGATGAGTTTCTCCGGTGGTGCCATCTTTAAACGTGAGCTTAAGCCCTTTGTGCAGATAGGCCTTGGCATCCAGCGTTTCCTGCAACACGGCAGGGTCGAATTGAATCGTTTTGCCAAAGATTTTTGGATCGGGACGAAAATAGACCGAGGTCCCGGTTCCTCGGGCATTACCCAAGGCTTTGACGGGACCTTGGGGCACACCTGCTTGATACGTCTGTTCCCATTCCTTGCCCTCACGTTTGACCTGAACTTCCAGGTGACGGGATAGGGCATTCACAACCGAGGCGCCGACTCCATGCAAGCCGCCGGAATGGATGTAGCTTCCCGTATCAAACTTACCTCCTGCATGTAAGGTCGTCATAATAATTTCCAACGCGGACTTTTTGTGCTTGGGATGTTTGTCCACCGGAATGCCACGACCGTTGTCGGTGATGCGAAGACCCTCACGGGATTTATCCAGTTCCACGATGATGTGGCTGGCGTACCCATTGATGACTTCATCGATGGCATTGTCCAGAATTTCCCAGACGAGATGGTGCAGGCCCGTTTTATCGGTGCCTCCGATATACATGGCAGGGCGGCGGCGGACGGGTTCAATACCCTCCAGCACCAAGATGTCACTGGCATCATATGTTTTACCCATGAACGAATCCTCGTGAGTGAATGAGAATGAAAAAGGTCAACAGGGTCTTTGTACAATTCACCTGGAAGCTAAGGGGCACCTTCTGATTGGAAGATCGGAACGGTTAATTCAGCTGGAACCATGCCGATCAGGCGACCCCGCCTAAACAAGGGATGCCCTTTTCCTCCACGTCCAACCACCTGGTACTTGCGAAGAGAAACGGAAAGGGTTCCCCCGTCTTCTTTTATAAGCACCAGTTCCTCTTCTTTTGAGGACAATAAGCTAAATCCTACCACGGTATCGTCCCCGTCTAATTTCAAAACGATGACTCCACGTCCGGGTCCGGCTAGTTGCGCGACCTCTTCGGCCTGACAGAGCAAGGCTCGTCCTTGAGCCGAGACGACGGCCACGACGGTTTTTTTCAGAGGAGCGGTCACCTGGCTGACCCCGACGACTTCTTCCCCTTCCTTGAGTTTACAAAATTTTCGGCCAAGACGGGTCGAAGGCTCCTGGAAGGTGTCGAGTTCAAATCTGACCCCCATCCCGCTTGAGGTCATGGCGATGGCTTCTCCGTGCAGGCCGGTTGGGTTGCTGTCGAAGAGTGGCAGTGCGCGACCTTTTGACGGTGTCAGGGAGGACGGTCCCGTTGTCCGCATTCGGGGATCGAAGCTCAGCCCCTCAATAATACGTTCGCCATCTTTGAATTTGAAAAGCTTTTGGGCCGGATCTCCAAAACCACTGCGAGCCGGTGGGATATCGCCGATGCGGATAGAGTAGGCGCTGCCATAATTGGAAAAGAAGACCACCGATTCAAGGGTGCTTCCCCCTAAGATCGTCATCACTCGATCGCCTTCCCGAACCCGAGCTTTGGAGAGATCTTTAATGAGGCCGACTCGCCGGATCCATCCATCTGTGGAAATGGTGATCACGGCATCTTCTTTGACCCGGAAGGCGTCCGGATCGAATTCAATTTCCTCTGTTTGCTTCCGGCCTATTTTTGTTCGACGTTTGTCACCAAATGCCGTGGCGACTTCCTCCAGTTCTTTTTTCACCACATCCCATAATTTGTTATTAGAAGCCAACAGTGCTTTGAGGTCCTTGGCCTGGCGCAGCTTGTCGGCCAGCTCATCCAGCATCTTCTTGATTTCGGTCCGGGATAATTTATAAATGGGCGTCTCCAGAATTGCGTCGGTTTGAATTGGTTCCAATCCGAATCGTTGTTGGAGTTTTTCCGCAGAATCGGCTTTGCCCTCACTTTGCCGGATGATCTTGAGCACCTGATCCAGGGCGTCAAAGATGAGTTTAAATCCATTCAGGATATGGATTCGTTTTTCCAGGACTTGCAAATCGTAGCTGAATCTTCGTTTGACGGTAACAAAGCGAAAGTCGATGAACTGTTCCAGCATCTGCTTGAGATTCAGGCAGTCAGGACGGGCCACGGTCGATCCGGGTACGGGAACCAGGCACGTTAAATTGACGGAAAAATTATTCTGCAGTGGCGTATGTTTAAAGAGATAGGCCATCGCCAAATGGGGATCGGCATCTTTTTGTGTCTCAAGGGCAATTTGAACTTCGGTCGTGGATTCATCCCGGACATCCACCAATTGCGGAATCTTTTTGGTGATAATTAATTCGCCGATCCGTTCCACAATCGTGGATTTATCGACGGCAAAGGGAATGGAGGTAATCAGAATGGCCGATTTCCCGTGATCCAATGCTTTGACCTCATATTCTCCACGAAGCCGGATCGACCCCTGTCCGGTTTCATACATTTCCCGGATTTCTGTTTTGTTGTTCAGGATTTCCCCACCAGTCGGGAAGTCCGGGCCTTTGAGGTATTTCATGAGATCGGCAATAGAGGCGTCCCGGTTTGCAATCAAGGCAATTGCGGCCTGGATCACCTCTCCTAGATTATGGGGAGGGATATTGGTGGCCATGCCCACGGCAATCCCTGTGGATCCATTCACCAACAGATTAGGAAAGCGGGCGGGGAGGACCAGCGGCTCTTCCGCCTTGCCATCGTAATTGGGTTGGAAGTCGACGGTGTTTTTATTCAGTTCGTTCAGGAGTTCGAGCGCGAGGGGTGTCAGACGGGCTTCGGTATAGCGATAGGCGGCAGGACGGTCTCCGTCCTGGCTGCCAAAATTTCCATGGCCATCGACCAGGGTGTTGCGCAATGACCAGGGCTGGGCCATTCGCGCCATCGCGTCATAGACCGCCGCGTCCCCATGTGGATGCCATTCACCGATGACCGACCCCACAACTTTGGCGCTCTTGATGGGTGGCCGGTCAGGCACAAGGCGATGGTTGTGAAACATGGAAAATAAAATGCGTCGCTGCACCGGTTTCAACCCATCCCGGATATCCGGAAGGGCCCGAGAGGTAATGACCGAGAGGGCATAATTGAGATAGCGTTGTCGCGTGGTTTCATCCAACGGAACCGGGATGATCACCGAAGGGGTCTTATTGGAAGAATCTGTGCCTGAACGGGTTCGTTTGGCCATACGTTCGTATCCTTTGATGACTCAGAGGGTCTTGAAAATCATGCGGGAATCAGGATTTCGGAGGGTGAAGCCGTCTTATCACATTATTGGACTGGTGGGGGTTCGGGGCCAAGGTGTTTTGTCGGCGGCTCCGGTTCTTCGTCAGTTGGTTTAACAAGAGAAGGCAATCCTAACTGGTCCTTGATACGAGTTTTCACCCAAAACGGATCCCACCATTCCGTGGGATTCACCTGTTCGCCATGCAAAATCAAACTAAAATGCAGGTGGTCACCGGCGGCGAGGCCGGTGGTGCCTGATTTGCCAATGGGTTGCCCCAGAGTGACAGCCTCACCGGTTTTGACTTCGATTGAGGACAGATGTGCATACAAAGAAAGCAACCCGTATCCATGATCTAAAATAATGGTGTTCCCATAAATTCCCAGGTATCCGGCAAACACCACAATTCCGTGGTTAGCAGCTTCGACGGGATAATGCTGGGTAACGGCAAGGTCAAACCCTAAATGATCCTGGGTATCGACCACCTGCCCGTTATACATGTATTTGCGATGATCGGCGAAGGAGGCTTCAACCTTGGACCCCGACAGTTGGCGAAACGCCCCCTTCCAGAGGAATTCCTTGCGGCTAACCTTGGCCAAATTGGTAATGGTATCGTTATTCATCTTGCGTAACTTGTCGTTGACAAGAAGGAAATCCTTCAGCGAATCACCCAGGCTTTGTAACTCGGGGGTTTGAGCCAGGATGGAGGGGACGGTTTTTCGAATGAAGGATTCGGAAATATTTATGGAGCGGGTACGCCAGGCTTGAGGTTTGACCTTGAAATTCACATCCATGATGGCGGAGTTGCCAAATCCGTCGTCTGCAATCACTTGAATCGGTGTCGAGGACGGCAAATTATAGGGAAAGGCAATGAAGGCGAACATACCGGCCTTGTCAGGTGCAGGATATCCTGGGAAGAAGGCCTTTCCAATTTTTACCCCGTGAATAGACACTTCCGGGATTACTCGATACCTCACAATTCCTGCTCCACCTTGCACGATGGTCGTGGGGGCCGATAGGAGTTCCAATCGGGGCGGCGTGAATTGTGGGGTAAATTCCTTTTCCAGCCGTTGTCCGTTACCTTCAAACCAGTTTCGCCAGGAATAATCCCGTGCGGTCACAATGAGTTGAGCCTGCCCTTGTCGTCGCGGCAGATCCCCGTCGGCATAGGGAATGACATCCAGCGTGAATTCATGGTCATGTCCGCCCGTCGCCGAAAGCCATCCGGCAGAAGGAAAGGACTGGTCGGCGAGAACGAAGGTTTCCAAATTGTGAATGATGCGAACGGAGATGTCGCGAAGGCCGGTTTCAGGATCATGAATACGGAGAACCAGGGGTGTGGTTGGACCGACCTGCTCGAATGGTTGCTCGAGGGAGATTTCAGGAGCAGTGGAATCTCCCCATCGTGCGTTCCCAATTAATCCCAGGTAAATGGCGATAAGAGCCAGGACAATGATAATCAGAAAGACTTTTTTGGACACGATTGGGGTAACTCTTTTTCCAGAGGATTATGCGAGCAGGACAAAAAATGTTCCTCTTCTTATACCATACCCAGCCTTCAGAGCAAGTGTGTGGCGCGTTTGAAATGACGGTGAAGCGGGCGACTGTGAATTACGACCTTAGAAATGGCTGCTCTGTACTCTTGACATGGACAGGATGATCGCCTAGCCTGTTCCGGGCTTCAGTCAGGCCCTAAGTCTCATATCCCTCCTCTCGGGCAATGTATTCCGTCAAGATGGAGATGTGGGAATTCCCGCTCCTTGAATAATTGATCAGGAGTTTGGTTTCGAGGAAGAAGCCGGTGGGTTCTTGGTTCCAAACACATTCCCGAACATTTTCTCGATATTTCTTTATTTTGACAAATGGTGTTCCGATATATGCCGGTAGTGCCGAACCGGCTTCAGCCTGATCGGCATTATTTGAATCAACCGTCTTTCCACATGGGGGGCTCATGCCAGGGTTGAGTGACATTCTAGGGTGGTTTTCGAGCGATTTAGCCATCGATTTAGGAACGGCCACGACACTGGTCTATGTTCGTGGAAAAGGGATCGTCCTGAGTGAACCCTCGGTGGTGGCTATCGAAAAACAATCGAATACGGTGTTGGCCGTGGGCGTCGAAGCCAAGCGCATGGTGGGACGGACGCCGGGAAATATTGTGGCGATCCGGCCGATCAAAGAAGGCGTTATCGCCGATTTCGCCATGACCGAGCGCATGTTGCATTATTTTATTACCAAAGCACATAACCGGCGGGCGTTCGTCCGGCCTCGCTGTATTATTGGTGTCCCATCCCGTATTACCGAAGTTGAGCAACGTGCTGTTCGTGAATCGGCCACTCAAGCTGGTGCTCGGGAAGTCTATCTCATTGAAGAACCGGTTGCGGCAGCCATTGGTGCCGGGTTACCGATCACGGAGCCCTCAGGGAACATGGTGATCGACATTGGAGGAGGTACGACCGATATTGCCGTCATTTCCCTTGGGGGCATTGTCTGCAGCGAGTCGGTAAAGGTGGCGGGTGATTCCATGGATGACGCCATCATGAGCTATATCAAGCGTCGGTATAATTTGCTGATCGGTGATCACATGGCGGAGAAAGTGAAAATCGAGGTCGGATCGGCCTATCCGTTAGAACAAGCCAAAACGATGATGGTCAAAGGGAGGGATATGATTTCAGGTATTCCCAGGACGGTGGTGGTGAATGACTCTGAAATCCGGGAAGCGTTGGAAGATCCCATACATGCCATCGTGAATGCCTTACGAAACGCGTTGGAGAATACGCCGCCGGAGTTAGCCGGAGATATTATCGATAAGGGTGTGGTGATCACAGGCGGGGGTTCGTTATTGCCGGGCATCGCCACGCGGTTTCAGGAGGAAACCAATCTGCCCATCATTACGGTGGAGGATCCTTTGACCTCCGTGGTGTATGGCGTGGGAAAAGCCCTTGATGAAGTCGATTTATTTCAAAAAATTCAAAAGTTTTAATGGTGATCTAGGGCAATCCAGCAGTGGCGTTGGGTACAATCTGAAAAATCTTACCTTGATGACCGACGACATAGATTTCTCCCTCGCGATCTTCTCCAAAGGACGCAATTTGTAAATCCGTATCCAGCAGTTGTGTGGTCTGCCCGTCGCGGTAGCCCCAGATTTCACCGGTACAATAATCCCCGAACACATAGACTCCTTCTAGCCATGGCACGTGTTTCCCACGATAGACATAGCCCCCGGTCACCGAACATCGTCCCTGTTCGTGGCGATATTCTGTAACCGGACGGACCACACCCTCGGCCAATTCGCAGTTTTTGCTGGGCTTGAAGCAGTGACTCCCTTCAAGAAGTCGCCATCCATAGTTTTTCCCTTTTGCAATTACATCTATTTCTTCCCAAAGATTCTGTCCAACATCCCCGGCCCATAATTCTCCGGTCTGGCGGTCAAAGGAAAAACGCCAGGGGTTTCGAAGGCCAAGGGCAAAAATTTCAGGTTGGTCTTGTTGTCCGACAAATGGATTGTCTGCAGGGATGCGGTATGGAGGGGGTCCATTCACATCAATCCGAAGGATTTTTCCTAGCAATGACTGTCGGTCTTGCGCTCGATTCTCCGGATCCCCACCTGCTCCGCCGTCTCCCATCCCAATGTACAACAATGCGTCCGGGCCAAAGGCGATCATGCCACCGTTATGGTTGCTGTAGGGTTGTGGAATGACGAGTCTGATGGTTTCCTGAGGGTTTGCTTGATTGGGGGCTGGTGAAACTTGATGTTCGGCAATCACCGTAGCACCGTCCCGTGCCCTTGTGTAGTTGACAAAAAACCGGCCATTCGTTGAGTACTGAGGATGGAATGCCAGTCCCAGGAGCCCTCGTTCCCCTCCTGTGGACAGTTTTTCAGTGATATCCAAGAAAAGAGACGGATCCTGTTGGCCTGGAGTCAGGATAACAATGCGGCCATGTTGTTCTACCACGAACAAGCGTTTGGTCTGATCCGGACTGCCTGTAAGAAAAACAGGCTTGGAAAATTCGTGCTCCACCACGGGTTGCAATCCAATGGGTCCATTGGCAGGAGCAGGTTTTCCAGAAAGGCTCCAACTCAACGTGGACCAAAGGCCTACCGCTATCCCTATGATGATTCCCATCGTCAGGGGGCCTCGTCGCCTTTGAGGCGGTCGATGGAGACGAAATGGGTGTTTTCTGGAAATGATGGAGGGGAATGGGGATTGCCCGGGAAATCGACGCCTTGTTATAACTTGAGAAGCCATAAGTAAATGTAAAGGAGAGTGAGATGATCCTAAAGTATGAGTCCGATATTTTAGATGACGAAAATGCCAGAGGGAATTTCTATCATGTCTGTCAGGGAAAGGTCCAGGACACGCCGGTAGGCATTCCTCCTGACGATCAGCCCTATGAATGCCCCGCGTGTGGCATTGATCTGGAACAGGAAGATTTTATGTTGGCGCAACAACGGGGCTGGTCCTAATTGTTAGGAGAGGCCACCCCCATCTTATTGTAGGGAGGACCAGATGGAGTTACCACGTAGCCACGAGAGAAAAACGGTATCGGTCATGCGCGGCCGCATGATGCTGTGTTCGGCTTGTTTCGACAGCATTCATGAAGAAAACTTGGTGGATGAAAAAAACTATGTGGCAGACCATGAGGCTTTTTTTGATCTTATTTGTCCAGGCTGCGAAGATTTGAACCGTCCCCTCATCGACGATATGTTGGGCAGTTCAGAATAGCTCCCATCTTCACTTGACCGGACATGCTGAATGGGGACCTTCACCCCACGTTACCACATCTTCTTTCCGGTATTCTGCATCTTCCAGACTAGCCAATCCTGCCAATAAAATTTATGAGTCGGCGTTTGCTTAGAGGGCTGGGAATTGTCTGCCTAAGCTTCTTGTGCCACTGCCGCGAAATGACGGGGCTGGCCCATCTCTTCCGTTTGTTCAATCGATTCGTTTTCTTAACTCCTGTACAGATGAGACCGATAAGAAGAAGAGGGTCAAAAGTCGTCGTGAAGATTCCCTAGAAGGAGGTGTCCTATGGGAGGCTTCAGATCTGGTCCACTTATCTTTATGGTCTTTGGGATTGCCCCCATTTTTCTGTTTGCCTCCCCCACTCCCGCGTTGTCGTGTGAATCTCTACTCAATCCTCTGGCGTTTCAGGTTACGACCTTCACCCAAAACACCCTGCTTCCCAATGGCATGATGGCCATTCGGTATCCGGCAACTGAGCAGGAAGTTTCTCCGCATGTCAGTGTGCATCGAATATTGATGGTGATTCCGGGATTACAGGAATCACTTCCGGAAGCCTCTGATATACACTATCGAATTGTTGAGGGAGATGGCACGATCGGCTGGATAACTTACATCGTTTCCGCCCATGCATTATTCTATGGCGTGGGTGAGGATTCCTTAGGTTTTCCGGAAAAGATGTGGATTGATCCCGAAGAGGATGGGCTGAACGGCAACGAACACATTAATGGCAGGTAAACTGATTCAGGGAAATGAGGCGTCATACGCCTCCAGGGTAGATTGCCAGCCCGTTTAATTCATCGAGCAGGCGCCGGGTCCCCGGGGATCTCCACAGGATCCGCAACTGCCCGGATCAACAATATTCATTCCACTACCTGTCCCGCCTACGGCAAATCCTGTCAGTTGTTTTTCTAACGTGTTGGCCTGACACTTTGGACATTCCGGAATTGTCGAGCTATGGACAAGCATTTCAAAATGATGCGAACATCCTTGACACTTATAGGCAAATATCGGCATGGGTTCTGGACCTCCTTTTCAATGAAGTGGTAGACCTATTATAGGCGACCACATGAGATAAGGACAATGGAGGATCGCGAAGGGAGCGGGTTTACGGTCATGATAGAGAAGGAGAAAAAGATGTATCAAGAAGAGGGATCATTTAATCTGCGGTTTTCCCTGGAAGCCAATTTCCCGGATGAATATGAGGGCGAGGAAGATGAAAGGGCGTGGCTTGCCCATTGGGAAGACAAAGTGAAGCCTGATATTGTGAAAAGTATATTTCGCACATTGGAACAGTACCCTGACTGGGTGGCACGTTTTCGCAATCGAGGGATGGCGGCCACGGACGAGATTGAAATTGTCTTAGAAAAAACCTATACCGATTCTACATTGAATTAACCGTATTATGATCGTTAGGCTATTCGTGAAACGGTATGGAATCTTAGTCATTGCCTGGGTTTGTTTGGCTGGAGGGCCTATGCCTGCCTATGCCCAGAATCTTATCTATTCCCCCACACCGGGCAATCCGGTTGGACGCGCTCCGCAAGCCATCACAGCGGGAGATTTCAATGGAGACGGATTGTGGGATATGGCGACGGTTAACAGCACCTCCGACGACGTCTCAGTGCTCTTAGGCAACGGCAATGGCACCTTTCAATCTGCGGTATCCTTTGGAGTCGGGAAAATTCCGCTGGCGGTGGTGGCCGCCGATATGGATGGCGACGGCCGTCTCGACTTGGTCCTGGCGTTAACCGGCTCTGATCAGGTGGTTGTGCTGAAAGGTGAGGGCACAGGAATGTTTCAGAAGTTGGCCAGCCAGGAGGCAGGCAAGGGGACGACCTTTTTAGCTGTCCGGGATCTTAACGGGGATGGGTGGAGTGATGTGGTGGCAGTGAATAGCGGACGATTTGGTTACTACCCGCCTTTTGATCTTGCGGTGCTCTTAAATGATGGCAAGGGAGGCCTGTTGGCCCCCGTGACTTATGAACAGAACGGGCGTGACGGAATGTTTCCTACCGGTGTGCTGGTCGAGGATCTGACAGGCGATGGAAAACCGGATCTTGCGGTAACATGGAGTCAGCCGAGTTGGCGTTCTCCAAACGGGCTTGTCTCCATACTGAAGAATGCCGGGAATGGGACATTTGCCCTTGAGAAGGAACTCAAGTCTGGTTTTACCTTAAGCGCGGTTCAGGGGGCCGACATCAACCATGATGGATTGGTTGACCTTGCCGTGACCAGCCTCTTTTCGGACAGCGTTCGTATTCTGCTTCAGCAGGATGGAGGAACGTTTACCGAATTGGATCCCATTAAAGTGGGCTTTGCCCCGGTGGGCGTGACGTTTCGGGATTTTAATGGGGATCAAGAAATAGACATGGTTGTGGTCAATCGTGATTCAAATAGTCTGTCGATTTTGTTGGGGGATGGAGCCGGCCTTTTTACCTCAGCGGGACACTTTGGTGTTGGAGCCGCGCCGTCAGCCATGGTTGTGGAGGATTTTGATCAAGACAAATTTCCCGATTTGGCCACGGCCAGCACCAATGCCGATGGCGTTTCGGTACTGCTTAGCGGGGATGCGGCTATCCCCCTCCCAAGCCTGAGCACCGATGTCCTGGTCTATGAGATGGAGTCGGGCCAGGAGACGGATCCCTCCTCCTCTACTCATGTGGTGCGGGTCTCCAACATCGGATTGGGACTTCTCAAAATTGTGGATGTGAAGATCACCGGCAATGAAGCGGATGCCTTTTCTGTTGTGGAGAACACTTGCGCGGATGTCACGTTGCATACGGGCGATTCGTGCATGCTCAATGTCGGATTCGCTCTCCATGAGCCGGGAACCCACTATGCCATGCTTATAGTTCACGATAATGCCAGCGGTAGTCCGCGTCGTGTGGTGTTAAAAGCACTGGTGAAAAGTTAAGAAGGTGCTCTCCTGAGCATGAATGTGAAGCTGAACCAGCCCTTTTGACCCTCCCTTCATCCCGTTATTTGAATTCTGCGCTTCAAACCTTTCCCAAAATCCGGTATGCTCTTCTTCCGTTTCCTGAAGCAGAGTGACTTTCATGTCGACTTCCGGTCAATCCAGTCAAAATGTGTGGGTGGGTATCGATATTGGGGGGACCTTTACCGACTTTGTGGTCTGTTCCTCCTCGGATCAATCTCTTCCTCTTCAGCGATTTAAAATTCTTTCGACCCCGGCCGATCCTGCGGAAGCGGTCCTGCAAGGGTTAGCCCGTCTTTCTCACCATCCTGGTCGTCATATTGTGCATGGTTCCACCGTGGCCACTAATGCCATCCTGGAACGGAAAGGGGCTCGGACGGCTCTCATCACGACTAAAGGTTTTCGCGATGTGCTGCTTATTGGACGGCAAAATCGTCCTGATTTGTATGACCTGTTCCCTGTCATTCCTCCGCCCTTAGTCCCTCGTGAATGGTCCTTCGAAATCTTGGAGCGGGTGGATTGTGAAGGGAACATCCTGACGCCTCTTCAGGAACAAGATCTTGTCTCAATTCTTGAAATGTTCCGGCGTGAGGCGATTCAGTCTGTGGCCGTGTCGTTTCTCTTTTCCTTTGTGAATCCTGCTCATGAGCAATGGGTGACGGCGCGCTTGCGTGACGAAGGATTCTTTGTGACGGGTTCCTCTGAAATCCTGCCGGAATTTCGGGAATATGAACGAACCAGTACGACGCTGGTGAATGCCTATGTGTCTCCCGTGCTCGATGCCTATTTGGGCCGTTTAGAACGGGAGATAAAACCGACCGAGTTTCATATTGTGCAATCGAACGGGGGACGTATTTCCGTCGCCCAAGCGCGAGGGCATGGTGTCCGCTCCATTCTGTCCGGTCCGGCCGGGGGTGTGGTGGGTGCGCGATACCTGGCAGGGTTGGCAGGCTTCACCAGGATTCTGACGTATGATATGGGCGGGACGTCAACAGATGTGGCGTTGGTTAATGAGACGATTCACGTCACGACAGAAGCCAAAGTTGGGGGGAATCCCATTCGTGTGCCTGTCATCGATATCCATACAGTCGGTGCCGGAGGTGGCTCCCTGGCTACCGTCGATGCGGGCGGTAATCTTCGTGTGGGACCTCAAAGTGCCAGAGCACAACCGGGTCCGGTGTGTTATGGGCGGGGCGGAACGATTCCGACGGTCACCGATGCCCATGTGGTCCTGGGTCGATTGCCGACTGACGGGTTTTTAGGTGGCCGGATGAGATTGAATGTCGAAGCGGCGCAACAGGCGTTCGATGAACTGAGCCAGCAGATGGTTCTGACACCTCGTTCCGGTTTGGATATCCGGCAGACCTTGGCCTTGGGCATGATCCAAATTGCCAATGTGCATATGGAGCGCGCGTTGCGTGTCATCTCGTTGGAGCGGGGAGAAGATCCGAGGGAAACCGTCTTGGTGGCATTTGGTGGTGCAGGCGGATTACATGCGTGTGATTTGGCCAGGGCGTTGGGTATTCCGCACGTGATGGTGTCACCCATGGCCGCCACGCTCTCGGCTCTGGGCATGTTGGCTGCGGATGTGCAATTGGATTACGTCCAGACGGTGATGTTGCCGGGAAGCACGCCGATGGAGATTCTTGAACAGTCGACGCTACCGTTGGTTGATCAGGGGCAAGAAGACTTACATCGGGAAGGCGTGGATCCTGACCAATGGGTTCTCTCTCGAACCGTCGATGTTCGATATGTCGGTCAATCCTTCGACTTAGCGGTGCCGCTGACTTCCAAATTTCACGAGGAATTTCATCGGATCCATCACGCACGCTATGGCTATAGTCAGACAGAGACGCCTATCGAAATTGTAAATGTACGAGTCCGGGCAGTCGGCCATGTGACGCCGCCGACCATTCCCACCAGGCCGCTAGGGGCAGCCGATCCGACTGTAGCCAAGTGGGAAGATCGTCCGGTGGTCTTGCCTCAAGGGATGCAAGCGGTCCCGCATTATTGGGGAACCCGCTTGTGCCCGGGACATGAAATCAATGGACCGGCCATTCTGGTGCTGGATGATACCACGGTCTATCTCGGACCCACGGATCACGCCGCGATTGATACCTATTCGAATATTCTTATAAAGGTTGGAGCCACCGATGGATGATCCCATTCGCACAGAAATGATGAAGCACCGGTTGGTATCTGTGGCCGAGGAAATGGGCGCTCGTCTGCAGAGGGCTGCCTTCTCGCCCAACATTAAAGAACGCTGTGATTTTTCCTGCGCGGTGTTTGATGCATCCGGAAACTTGGTCGCGCAAGCAGCGCATATTCCCGTTCATCTTGGCGCCATGCCGCTGTCGGTGCAAGCCTGCCTTGAGTCCTTGACGTTGGCGCCTGGTGATGTGGCCATGGTCAACGATCCCTATCGCGGGGGCACGCATCTTCCCGATCTTACAGTGGTCTCGCCAATTTTTATGACAAACACCTCTCCTCCTACTCTCTTAGGGTTGGTCGCTAATCGCGCGCACCATGCCGATATTGGCGGGATGTCGGCAGGGTCGATGCCGTTGTCACAGGAAATTTTTCAAGAAGGACTGATCATTCCCCCGGTGAAACTCATGGTTAGCGGGGGAAAAAATGATGACGTCTGGCGGCTGTTATTAGCAAATGTCCGTACTCCAGAGGAACGCATGGGTGATCTCCAGGCTCAGTTGGCGGCCAATCAGGTTGGAGCTGAGCGGTTGCAGGCGATGGCTGAACGGTTTGGCATGCAACCGTTGCTCGCGGAAATGGAAGCCCTGCTTCGTTACAGCGAACGCATGACCCGTCAGTTAATCAGCACGTTACCCAATGGCTGTTACCGCTTTAAAGATGCCCTGGATAATGATGGATTCACTGAGGAACCTGCTGTCATTCGTGTGGCCATTATGATCGAAGATGAAGAAGTCACGGTCGATTTTTCGGGAACTGACGCCCAACGGCCTGGCAGTATTAACGCCGTCTATCCGGTCACCCTGTCCGCAGTGGCTTATGTGTTCCGATGTGTGTTGGGATTAGACATCCCTGCCAATAGCGGATGTTTGCGGCCGATTCACATTATTGCGCCGGAAGGCACATTGGTGAATGCCAGACGTCCTGCCGCGGTGGCGGCTGGAAATGTCGAAACCTCCCAGCGAATCGTGGATGTTCTGTTGGGGGCGTTGGCGCTAGCCTGTCCTGACCGGATTCCGGCAGCCAGCCAAGGCACGATGAATAATCTCACCATCGGTGGATGGGATCAACGACACAACCGCCCCTTTGCCTATTACGAAACCATCGGCGGTGGTATGGGCGCGGGTCCTCAATTCGATGGGGCAAGCGGCCGCCACTCACACATGACCAATACCTTGAACACGCCGGTGGAAGCGGTTGAATATGCCTATCCATTTCGAATTGCGCGTTATGCCCTTCGGGAAAAGTCGGGAGGAAACGGGCAGCATCAAGGTGGAGAGGGGATCGTGCGGACGTACGAATTTCTTCAGCCTGCCGAGGTGACGCTGTTGTCCGACCGCCGGTTAACCAAGCCCTATGGATTGGAGGGGGGCGCACCAGGACAACCCGGTCGCAATAGCCTGAGGCAAAATGGCGTTGAAAAAGACGTCAGTGGAAAATGTTCATTCCTCGTTGAAGCAGGCGATGAACTCACCATCGATACTCCGGGCGGCGGCGGTTTCGGAAAATCCTGAAGCCGTCCAACCGGGATGTTTCTACAGCTAATCCATACAGAAATTATGGTTCTGGTTTTATACCTTCACGATGCATGTGGGGAATCCTTATGAAGGGATGGCCAGTCCAAAGGCGTTCGGAGGTGAATACGTCACAATAGTGCACCCAACTCACGCGTCAAATGGATTTTTGGTGTTGCCGGATTTCGTCTCGGCAGGCCAGACCCTTTTGGTTCGGCAAAAGGGCCCCAAAACCAGTGACGCCCCGTCTGGCCCTATTAGAGGGGACAAACGCAAGCATCCAGAGGGCGGACCAACTCGTGGAGCCTGTCCTGAGTTTTCGCGAAGGACTCAAACAAGGTCCGCCACCTGAAAAGAGCGTCCTTCCTTGGGCCAGACGGCGGGCGTCGGACCATAATTTGTGGCACTGCCAGCTGTGAAGCTAGTGAAATGCCGTTCTGTCAGCTATCGGGTTGACGAAATTCGATGAACACGTAAAATACCAACCATTGTCGAACAATTACATGGGCAAGCGGGATTGAAAGGCCTGTTCAAAAAACTGGCTGAAGCTCAAGCCACGATTTCAGGTGTAAAGAAACATAAAACCATGTCGGGTATCTTTATCTGTTATCGAAGAGAGGATAGTATCGCCTATGCTGGGCGGTTGTTTGACCAGTTAGCCGATCGCTTTGGAGAAGAGCAGATCTTTATGGACATCGACACGATGAAGGTCGGACTGGATTTTGTGGAGCAAATCGAAAAGGCCGTCCAATCGTGTCATGTCCTGATCGCGGTCATCGGGAAGACCTGGGTGAACATACAAGACGAAGAGGGGAAGCGACGGTTAGATAATCCTAAGGATTTCGTTCGGGTCGAAATTCAGGTCGCGCTTGAGCGGAATATCCTCGTCATTCCGCTGCTGGTCGGTGGAGCGGGAATGCCAAAAGCCGTGGAGTTACCCGACGTTATCGCCAAACTGGCTCGGCGGCACGCGATGAAAATGAGTGATGAGCGGTTTCGTGCCGATGCCACTCGATTGTTTGAACAGATCAGCGAATATGTGATTGAGCCTGAATCTGAACCTCCGTCACCGCCTCGAGAACTGGAAGCGACAATTCCCGAAGGCATGGTCCTTATCCCCAAGGGGCCTTTTTTATATGCTGAAGAACGAGTTCGAGCAGATATTCCCTATGATTATTTTATGGATATCTATCCGGTGACGAATGACCAATTCAAGAAGTTTTTGCTGGCCAATGGCTATGGCTCCAAAAAATTTTGGACGGAAGAGGGGTGGGCCTGGAAGCAGGAAAATCAAGTGAATTGCCCTGGATTTTGGACGGATCTAAACTGGTATCGAGCCGACCATCCCGTTGTGGAAGTTAGTTATTACGAGGCGGAGGCATATGGCTCCTGGGCGGGAAAACGCCTGCCCACGGAACAAGAATGGGAGAAAGCCGCAAGGGGGACTGATGGTTGGGAATATACCTGGGGCAATGACTTCGATGCGACGAAATGTAATAGTGCCGAATCCGGTGATGCGACCACGCCGGTCACGACATATACGAAGGGCATCAGTCCTTTTGGTTGTTTTGACATGGCCGGGAACGTGTGGGAATGGTGTGCGAGTTGGAATAATCAATCCAACCGCGAGCGCGTGCTCCGGGGTGGTTCCTGGGACGATAAGCCGGGGACCCTGCGATCATCGGGCCGGTACGGTTACACCGAAGGCCTCCGGGGCCTCACCGTTGGTTTTCGTCTTGCCCAGGGTACCCCCTAACCCTTTTCTCATTCTTGCCTTTTACTTTTCCCTGTCCCAATCAATCAGTAGGAGCGGCGGTGCCCTCGCCATCGAAACTCCCGTCGTGGGAGACAAAAACTCTTCAAACGTTATACGGTGGTCAACCAGGTGCCGGCCATTTTTCGAAAAATTCTGGTGTATTCTCGTGGTGAATTAGCAGCACCACTACAACGTGCTGCTTAAAGACTTCCTGTAGACTATATCTTCATTTGAGATAACTTTCTTCCTTCCGGTTCTTTAAACCTCCCAAAACGGATTCCTTAACCCACCCTATTTACATTTGTTTTCCTTCCTCTGCTTGTATTCCCAGGAAAATATCACGGTTCCTAAATGCTCTTCCCAGATCGACAACGATCATGTGTGAAACGAACGATAGCATCCCTTATTGATGAGACCCGGCCTACTGGGGTTAAAGGGTTAAAGGGTCAGAGGTGCTTTTGAATGAAAAGGAAAAAATCGTGGGTAGGCCAATGCTTATGGAAAGGTTTTTCGATAATAAGCATATCCAAATGGATACGAATTCTTGGCCAGGCATCTTGGCAAGTGAGTGAGGTGGCGCAGTTCAAGAGAAACAATGAGGTTGATTTGTTGTGACTTTTTGTAGGGTGTGTTTGAAGGTTGATCTTCTGGCGTGATGCTTGCTTGATAACAATGTTCAAGAATGGTGTCAGAGTACGAATGGTTCTATCCCTCATTCTTCATTCTTCATGAACCTATTTGGTAACGGTTTCGACAGATCACATAGAGAACAGCCACTGATGATAGTAACGGAAAGTAGGGAGTGATGGAACTTGATGTGTGGAACAACTGGATGTCTATGGCGTTGTTGACGCCAGCTCTCTGGGCAGTGTCCTGCATTATTGATGTGTGTTTTGTGGGAGAGCGTATATTCCGTTTTCCTTCAGATGGTCCCATTATCTCTGGCCTCTTCTGCGTCCTTCCCTTCTTCGTGCTCGCTACCGAGGTTGGGGGTTGGGAGCCTGTGACATTGCGGACAAGCTGGCCGGCACTGTTGGCCGGGGTCTGCTACTTCCTCCATCTCTATTTTGTATTCAGAGCCCTTTTCACTATGAACGATGCCTCCTGCTCAGAAACCTTCAATACGCTCAGTGTTTTATTTGTCCCTGTGATGGCTTTTGTCCTGTTAGGTGAGCGCCTGGACCCGATCTATTATTTTGCAATCGTACTGGCGTTGGGTGGAATTTTTGTGCTGATCCGGTATCACCTCTCAGGGGTGCATCGGCATGCCGTCGTTCTGTTGACCGTTGCGGTGCTGTGTATATCGCTGACGATGGTGCTGCAGGCCTGGGTCTTCGAACAAATGGGCTATTGGAATGGGGTCGTGCTCTTTTCTCTCGGTACATTTCTTACTGCGTTGATTGTCGGCGGAGTACAACGCAGGCGGCGTCAACGCATTTTCGGGTTGTGCTGGCGTTTCGGGGGGATCTTTCTTGTGGCTGAACTCCTTCAATTGGCAGCTGTTTTGGCATCGCAACGGGCCACGGCTATTGGGCCTTCGGTTTCGATCGTCGCAGTGGTTGAATGTAGTCTCCCGCTATTTGTGATGGTGTTCAGTGCTGGGCTGCTGCTTTCTCGATATCGGAAATCCTTGAGCCCCGCTATTTGCGACACATTGCGACTCCAGATGACGTCAAGCCCTGTCAAATTGACATCGGTCACACTCATACTGATCGCCATTTTGATCGTGCAAATAACGGTAATTTAAGGAGCCAGAATTTTTAAAAAGGAGTGAAATGTCATGGACACCTGTACGTTTGGGGAACATTTGACAATTGAAGGATCTGGTGGCGAGTTTGTGTTTTTTAATGACCGTTATCTGGTGGAACACTGTCTTCTCGATTTGCCCCCATTACTCGGCATGCACCCATTGATCGCGCCGGTGGTTCGGTGGGCGGACGCGAATGATCACAAAGATCCTGGTGGATGAAGTGGATTTGTGCTGATTGCCGAAAGCCACATCAGTATTCATACCTTTCCTCACCGGCATTTTCTGATCCACAACAAAAGGAATCAGAAATGAATTTTCACATGCCCCATCCAATTCGACGACAAATTCATCTTTTTCCAGTGTTTTTGAAGTTCCAACGACTCCTCTGTCTTCTATTTCTGAGCAGTGTATGTATTGCTTTGGGAGGTACCATGGCTGGGGCAGTAACCTTGGATGTGTGCCCGTCTGCCTGCACCTATTCGACGATTCAAGCGGCAGTGGATGTTGCCGCAAGCGGAGATGTCATCGATATCGCGCCAGGTACCTATGTGGAAGTTGTTCAAGTAAATATTCCCAATCTCCGCTTCGTCGGGGCTGGTAGTGCGAGCACTATTGTTGACGGTCCGCTCAGTGCGTTTGTATTCAATGCCAGCGCGGGAGGTGCCAGTCTTAGTGGGGTGACCCTTCATAGCCAAGTCACAGGAGCCTGTATTCAAAACTATGCGGACTTGGTCGTCCGGGATAGCGTTCTGGAGAATTGTTCGAATGATCTGAACGGTGGGGGCATTTACACCAGTGGTGATTTGGTTCTTGAGCGGGTTACCGTGCTTGCCAGTCATCTGCATTATTCTCAAATTAACCCGATTGAAGGGCGTGGTGGAGGTCTATTTGTCGATGGGAACCCGATCAGTGGTGGGCCGACGGTGCGGATTTATGACAGTGCGTTTGGAGCCAACGAAGCCTTGTATGGTGGGGGAATCTATATCGGGACTGGAGCAAAGGTCTATATTGATGGGACCACCTTTTCGGATAATAGCGCTCATGACAGTACGGGATTTCTTCCATACACCGGACGGGGAGGCGCGATTCGCACGTTCGGTGAACTTCATGTGACCAATAGTACATTTTTTTATAATCGGGCAGATCTATTTGGTGGGGCCATTGCCGTCAATTGCGGCTCAGTCACGGTTTACATCGCGACTTCCGTACTTTTTGAAAACTTCACCAATGGGGAGACGTTCACTGCCGGGGGGCTCCCATCTGGAGGAGGACTCTATGTGGAATCAGGCGGAGAAGTGAATGTGTTTGGCACCGAATTCTATGGAAATCGATCCGGTTATGGTGGAGGAATCGGAGTTTACAACCTGTTGCAGCAGGGAACGGTCAACCTCGTGCAAGGCAGTCTGGCCTATAACACAGCCGTTGGAGATGGGGGCGGACTGTGGGTCTATGGAGGCAATGTGACCGTCAACACCTCCACGGTCTCCTTGAACCTTGCTAAGGGTAACGGGGGAGGCGCCTACGGATCGGGGATTATCGATTTTAAGAGTTCAACGATCGTCGATAATCTTGCATACGGAACTGGCGGGGGGCTGAATGCCAATAGTATGAGTTTACGAAACTCTATTCTTGCACGAAACAATGCCTCAATGGCAAATGCAACCGGGTCAACCGATGATTGTAATCAATCATTCGATTCTAGTGATCATAATCTCGTAGGAACAGTCGACGGATGCGGGGTCCTCAACCTTCTTCCGAATGATCTGAGTGGGACTGATACCGCACTTTTGGATCCCCAACTCGGTCCACTGACCGATAGTGACGGCGGGATTGAAGCCGGGACATACACTCACGTTCATATCCCGTTAACCGGGAGTCCGCTTGTGGATTCGGGTCTTCGGTGTGCGAATTTTGATCAAAATGGGAATCGTCGACCGGTGGATGGTGGAACCGGCACCAGACAATGCGACCGTGGAGCGGAGGAACTAAATGCCGGCTGTGGTTCGCCAGTGCCGACGACCGCTCTTGAACCCCTTGACAGTGGAAGTAATGTGGCACTCCAAACCTTGTTTGTCTGGGAACCTAAGGCTGGTGCGAACACATACAATGTCAAACTCGCGACCCAACCTCCTCCATTTGGGACAAGCATTGTTGCCGAGGTTTCCGGTATCACCGCGACTCATTGGAAGCCAGAGGTGACGTTGCTTTCTAACCAAGTCTATTACTGGCAGGTCCGGGCCGTCAGCCTTTGCGGTGGTACAAAAAAGAGTGAAGTTTTCAGTTTTACGACTTCCTAGTTGCACCAAATGTTTGTGGAATTTTAGTTCCTTGTCCGTAGGTGTGTCAGAATATAGTGAGAAAAGTCCTGTTGTTTGCCGACTCAAACAGCGTGGTACGGTGTACACCATTAAATGGTAATCCCCGATGGCCTTGTCTAGACGGAAAGTCTTCCTCGCTGCAGCGGTCTGGGCGTGGGTGTTTCGCCATTTTTTTGAGATGCCCTTAAAATAGTGCGTATAATTTGGTCGCCCTTGGAAGGAACGCCCTCAATGTGTTCAACATGCAATAGGTCAGCGGCAGACGGGTTGAAAGGATGAGGCTCCTTTCCCCCATTTACAATCGATCTGTTTTGAGGAATGCCGATGAAACCCAAAGATTGGATCTCACTCATCGAAGCGGGCAATCCTTTAGACGGGAATGTGGAAGTGTGGCTTAAGAATGTGTTCGACCAGGCTTCCCCGCTGTTTGATCGCGGATGGTGGCCTGGTATGTGGACTTACCGACATGTTTCACCATTATGCGTCCAATGTCTTTTTTTGATAAAAGTTGCAGGCAAGAGAGCTCATTACCATGCAACCGATAGGATGTTGCTAGATCTCTTTTTTTTAATTTCCCTCCAGTGCTCCTGCCTGGGTTAAGTTGTCCTCCCACAGGCCGATAAGGCAGAGGGCATTGTTCTCCGGGTATTCCCCCAAAATCTTATAGTCAGCGGTCTTCACAGGTTTCAATACTCCCAAGAACGCATGAATGGTTTTTCAACTCCATGCCACTATTGAGGGACTTTGACTGAAGGGTTTCATGGAAATCTCATCAGGTTGGAGAAATGTAACAATTCTCACCAAGGAAACACTCACTTTTTTCTCAGGAGGGTTTAACAATGAAAAGGACGATATTATTTTCGGCTTGTCTTGTTTTTAGCATGGGAAGTGTTGCCAGCCAGGTTAATGCTCAAGAGATTTGCCGGACGGCAGGATTCTGGGGCACTCATGCAGGCGAGGAGAAATCGGGTAGTACTAACATATCTGAAGAAGTCATCCGGGCCTGGTTGTCAACCGTCAATTCCTATGATCAAACGGCGACGGACAAGTGTACCTATGAAATGGATGGCACGGTAATATGTAATTTTGAACCGCCAGGCCAGGCGGGAAGTCCGAAAGCCTGTCGAGATGCGAAGAAGAATGATATCACCCTGTTGAATAATTTCCCTATCGGGTATGAGGGAATTGATATCTGTGGACAAATTGTTTCCGTAGACCCTAATGGTACCGACCAAATTCCTCCGGTCGTCGAAGCGTTATGCGTATCCCCAGGCGGGGACTCGAAACTGCAGCTCGGACGTCAGTTAACCGCCGCAGCGCTGAATTGCCTGCTTAGTGGAGGGGGCAGCGATTGCACGGGTACCTCCATTGAACCCGTCTTTGCATCCTGCAATTCGACCTGTGCGGTTTCCGGCCAGGAAGAGCAAGTAAACACCTGTATTGAAAAATTGGATTGCTTTAACAACGGTGGGATATGGAATGAAGATGATCCTCAGGCCATGTATTGCCAAATGGATGTTGTAGAATCCTGTCATGACCAGCCATTGGTCGGAACGGTCATGAGCGACTCCGGAGAACCGGAGGATCCTGGGCTCCCCCCTCAGTAATTTCCAAGGAAGTTCCTCATGCAAGACGCCCTTAATTCCTGGTCCAGAGCCCAGGAATTTTAGGGCCTTGCCAGTACTCGTCCTGTCCTACCAAAGAGAGGTGCAGCACTATGCGGTCGCTTGAAGGCCGCCTCTCTTGTGAAATCAGTTTAGAACCTCAGATAGGCTAGACGCTCCTCTCCAAAAATATTTTGTTTGGAAGGACGGAAGGGATATTCCCAGATGGGGAAGCTCGTGGTATGCTTTCTTCGATCATATTGAAGGGCAATATTTCAGATTGAAACGTGGTGTTATTAGGGTTTTTATAGAATAAGCTTTTGGCTGAAATTTTGTGTCGTGACCCCTGCCTATAGAATAAGGAACTTCCATCCCGCGAACATGTGTTCTCTTTCATGGGCGAGCTGAAACCCGGGAATCGGGTTTCACTCATCGATTCCTCCAACGAGCTATTGCTCGCCTCTTTCCCACATTAGTTGCGCCCCTTTCGAGGCATCCTCCGGGTCCCGCCAATCAAAACTTCAGGCATTATGGTGTAACGGGACCTGGGATTTCTTACCGCATGGTCCCAAAATTTCTCAAACGAATTTCCCGTTTGCCATCGGACTGGAAAAGCTTTGCGCCAGGGATCAAGGAGTCTGGTTTCAGGCACGTGAATGGTTCCGGACTCCTCTTAAGATTTCCTGGATACTTAGCCGATGTATTTGAAGGCTTTTGGACTTTAGGCTTGGCGCGTTTGATCCCTTTTAATCACCATCGTCATAGGAGTGGAATGTGCAGACCAGTGTTGTTAATTCCGGGTTTGACAATGAGGGGGTTTCTGTTCTCGCAAGTGCTCCATCGCTTCGACATGTTTGGTCACAGATTGATTGCCGCAGCCTGACCCCAAAGCTTGAGCAATTTCTGGCCGGGCGTCCTGAGACACCGTTTTTAGCTCTTGATCTTGAGCAGGTACGACACAAGTATCTTGAGCTTCAAGGAGAGTTTCCCCAGGCAGCGATCCATTATGCCGTGAAAGCCAATCCCGCCCCGGAAATCATTCAACTATTAGCGACGCTGGGCTCCCGCTTTGATATTGCAAGCCGTTATGAACTGGATTTGTGTTTGTCTCTCGGGGTGCCGGCCACTTGGCTGTCGTATGGCAACACGGTTAAAAAAGAGGCGGACATTGGCTATGCTTTTGCCTGTGGGGTTAGACTCTTTGCTTTTGATAGTGTGGCCGAACTGGAAAAATTGGGGAGACAGGCGCCTGGTGCTGGAGTGCAATGTCGAGTCCTGAGCCAAGGGAAAAACGCGGATTGGCCTCTTTCTAGAAAATTCGGTTGTGACCTGACCATGGCATATGAATTACTCATCAAAAGTAGTGATCTCGGGTTGAAACCGCTGGGTGTGACGTTCCATGTGGGGTCTCAACAAACCGATCCGCAGCAATGGGTCGAGCCCATGCAGCAGGCAGCGGAATTGTATCGCCAATTGAGACGACAGGGTCTGGAGCTGGAATGGGTTAATATTGGCGGAGGATTGCCGGCTACCTACCAAACGACTCTTCAGCCATTTTCCCATTACGCTCAAACCATTCAACAGGCTCTACAGCAATCCTTTGGTATCCCATCCCCTCAACTGATGATTGAACCCGGGCGGTTTCTGGTGGCGGATGCGGGAATTATCCAGAGCGAAGTGATCCTGGTTTCTCAAAAATCTCGCGAAGATGTCCGGCGATGGGTGTACCTCGATATCGGAAAGTTTGGCGGTTTGGCTGAAACGATGGATGAATGTATAAAGTATCGCCTACGCACCTTCCGTCAGGGTCCAACGGGACCGGTGATATTGGCTGGCCCCACCTGTGACAGCGCAGACGTGTTATATGAAAAAACATCTTATGAGTTGCCCATGGATTTGGCGATCGGTGATCGAATCGAAGTCTTAAGCGCCGGCGCCTATACCAGCAGCTATGCGTCTGTGGGGTTTAATGGATTTCCACCCTTGCGGACCTACTGTCTCTAGCGGATAGACTTGTCAATGGACCGTGTGCTCGCTTTGCTGCTTATTGCATTGTAGAGGCCGTTGATTTATTTCCCTGGGTTTCCTACAGTATTTTCTGACTCAGATAACGCCGCAGGGTGGGGTGGTCAAATACCAAACTCTGAGTGAACTGGACCAAGGCCTTCCCGGTGAACCAGACAATTTATGTCTATTTTAGGCATAGAGAAGAGAAGCGTTGTTCTAAATCGTTCCTTTTTTAATACAGTAGATAGGATACTAGGGAATTTTTTTGGAATAACTAGGACTTTCCCTAGTTGTGCATGAGAAGAGAACTCTTATTTACTCTCTTAAAGAGCCCTGAAGTTTTGGTGTAATGATCATTGACCTATATGATAGAGGAAATGGATAGAAACCATGGAGGGTTCTATGTCCAGTAAACGGTGGTCGAAGGCGATGTGGGAAGAATTTTTGAGCAGGATTTTTTCCGGTGATCATGTCTCGTTTGTTCCGCATAAAATCTTTCGTTGGGATGAAAATGGGATCTATCGAGATTGTTTTTTCCCTGTTCCCTGTCAACACCTTTTAGGTGGAGAGCATTTGATTGGGCGGGCCACTAATGAGGTCTTACCGAAAGATTCAGCCAGAAGTTTGAAAAAAGCCCTGACAAAAACACTGAAAACTCAACGGCCGCAAGATGTTCAATTGGTTTTTCCTACATTGGGAAAGACGGTTGTTGCTGTGGTCCGTCTTTTTCCTTATGAGTCTGATGCATTGGGCTTCATTACGGATCATTACCTAGATGGTTCACCAGTGATCACGGTTTCCCCCCAGGATCCCTCCGTGGCTTTTCTCAAAGGCTCCTCGGCCTATACCCTGTAATTCATGGGGGAGAGATTTTCTGAAAATTTCTCCCGATGATCGGGTTGGCAATTGGTGGGAATTCTCTGCGGTTGTCTTGACAGGGCTGCTGCATCTTGTATTCAAAAGTCTTGGTGCAAAGGGACTGTTCCATAGCCTTGGCCAGCATCAGTTGGATAAGCTATGTTGTCTGGAAGGTTCGGCAAGATCCAACGAGGTGGAAGAGTTGGGGATTTCGCACCGACAATCTTCGACAAGTCTTCATTTGGCCATCGGTGTTATTTGCCTGGTTGCGGTTAGCCATGGTCTGGTATGCCATGCTGTTTCTGTTGTTCATGTATCCGGGGTGGGGAATCCTTCAACAGTTTCTTGTGCAGGCCCTGGGTGTCGATAATCTCATCAAAATTTTTCCTCAGCATGGACTGTAGTTATCCCTTCCCATTGGGGTGATCCTGTTGCCGTGGTTCATTTCCCCGATTGGTGGCTGATGCTGGCCACCGGCCTTATGGCCTGCTTTTTTATCCCGTTCTATATCCGTGATGGAAACCTTTGGCCGCTGGGGCTCTATCATGGCTGGCTGGGCACGTTTTTTTATCTCTGGTTTCTTAACCGCGACCCCTGGGTATCCGTTTTCGGAAAATAGCTTGCGACCCACTTGACGAGTTTGATGAGAGGGGAGTAGAAAAGGAAGCACTGTTGACGATGTAAAGGGAGATGTATAGTAATGGAAAGTAATCCGCTCGTAATTTCTGATCAAGAACGGTTGCAGCTTTTGTATGAACGGTTTCGGGATGTGTGTTTGGTGGAAAAGGAAGTGTGGACGGAAATCTATATGCCCCGGCAAACGGAGAAGGGCATGGTGCTCACCAATCAACACGAATGCTATGAAGTGATAATTGACGATCAAGGCATTGAAGATGCGCTGGAGGCCAATATCCCATTAGGGTCGAAGGCGTTGGGCGCCGCGATTCAAGAGTATAAAGATCATATTACGTTTCGAAAAAAGTAGTCCGTTTATTTGATCAAGGTGAAGCAAATCTTGATGGTTAGCCCCATGAATTTTACCCGCTCTTCCTCAGCCTTGATAGCAAGGTCCTGCAGGTCGTAACCGGCTTAAGCCGGTCCTTTTTCGGAATTCTTTAGTTTGAGTATTGAGAAATATTGAAGCGTTTTCCCCCTCTGCTTTTTGGGGCAGAGGGGGAACAATGATGATGACCCTGAAGCGAACGGCGCCATTTTTAGTCCTGGAATGTTCTGTAATTAGGGAGGGATTGATTAGGTTGCCGCAATCGCTTCTTTCGCAGGGGCTGTGACTTTTGCTGCAGCCGGCGGTACTTTTTTGGCTTTTTCTGTATCCTGATAGGCTTTGTCCTGGGCCATCCAATCATGCCTGAGTTTTTCTGATATGATCTTTGTATTTTCAAGCATTTCAGGAATCTTTTCTAGGGTTTTATCATGGGCTTCCATGGCATCACCTATGGCATTCGAACTGTATTGGTCGAATTGCACGCGAATAATTTCCACGTTCGGAAGAATATCCGAAAACCGAGCGGTATAGGTTTTCCCCTTCGCCGTTAAGTTTGTTCCGTCTTCTTCCACCAGCGCCTCGGTGCCGGCCGGCACATTCTTTCCGGTAAATTTGTGTAGCTTCCCGTGATCCCCAATGGCATAGCGTGTTATTTCGGTTCCCATGTGACCCACCCCTTGTTGTGTGTTGATGATAATACCCTCCGACTAGACAGACGGGGTATAGGTGTATTTGGAGTCGCGGTACAAACAAAGACACCATACATTCCGGTATGTCTCGATTGAAATGATTATGAAGGCTCCAGGGCTGGAGAGCAATGGGCTAGGTATTAAAAAGGTGAGTTGAACCTCCCGTCAAGGGCGTTTGCGCCAGGAGGCAAACCGGGTTCGGAAAATGCCTTTAGGGGGTCACTTGCAGTATGTGGTGATGTCAGACCACTCAGATTGAAACGGGAAGGTTCGATAGGTCATGGAGCCTGGTGGCAGCAAAGACTTCAGGTGGGCTAGCCGGTCTTGGGTCTCCGGATGAGTCGAAAGATAGCGAAAGACGTCGTTCCCAGGTTGTTCTTTTCCAAGTTTGGCGAAAAAGGTGATCATCCCCTCGGGATTAATCTTCGACTGCTGTAATAATTGGAATCCCTGTTCATCGGCCTGGTTTTCGGCGTCACGGCTATAGGACAGGGTTTGAAGCGTTTGGGCGGCTTGGAGTGCATAGGCCACTATGCCGCTGGCATCCCCGCTGAGCGCGGCGATGACGAAAGCCATCGATACATGCCTGACGATAAGGTGCATGGTGTGTCGAAGCAGAACGTGTTGAATTTCATGAGCCAGGACTCCCGCGAATTCTTCTGGAGAACCGGTGTCCTGCAGAAGACCACGAAAGACCAGGACATACCCGCCCGGAGCCGCCATGGCGTTGACGACGGGGCTATCCACCACGGTCACCTGAAATCGATAGGGGGGGCGGTCGATGGAATCGGTCAGGGCCGTCAATATTGATTCGACCGCGTGGATCAGTTTCGGATTCTGGCAAACCGGTTTTCCGGCTGTGACTTCCTGTTGAACATATTGTCCCAACTGAATTTCCCAGGAAATCGGAATGGCGGCGGTGATTGGCTGAGCCAATAAGGGAATCCCCCAGATAAAGATGCCATACACGATGGGGATGCTGGCGAGTGCGGCAAGCACTGTCCAGTACACGCGTGTACCTCGCGTGTGGGGATGATGGAAATGCTTGGTGTCCGATCCGCCATGCTCATGAATCGCCAGCAGAATATTGGGGCCGGGGATGACCAGGGTTTCGCCAATTCCTGTCCCTCGCTCGAATCGTACTTCTTCTCCGGAGTAGCGCCCCTGGGTTTGGCGAAGTTCATGGTAGTTCCATGTCGTGTGTGTGTGGTCAGCAAAGTGAAGACTTAGGCCGACAGCTGTCACGGAGATGGTGACATGCTGGGGAACTGCCGATTGTCCGTCATAATAAGACCCTTTCCATTCTGTGGGGTATGCCATGATCGAGGTGGTTCAGCCTAAGGGATTCATAATTTGTCGATGGATGGTGAGAGGTGAATGTCGGGAAGGTCCAACACTGACACGCACAAAGGCCAAATTAGCCCAGATCGAAACCAGCGTCAAAATATCCCGCAAGCTCTTCTCCGGTGGGCGAAGCATCCAAGGCTTCCTGTTCGATCCGTTGAAAATCTAAAGGGCCTTGAAGGGTGAGATGATAATACAAAAATTGAAGATTTCTGACCTGGACCCAAGGCCAGGCTAATCCAAAGGTAAGAATGAGCATGAAGAAGTTCGTCATCCGCAACTCCACTAAATTCCAGGTGGAGGCAGAAAATTGAAAATGCGCATCTCCAAAATCTGAATGATTCCATTGGTACCGTTGTTTGGCAACCTGCAGATAAAACCACGGTAGCAGCAGTGTGAGAATCCCGGTGATGAAGATGGAATTGAACAAGAGGTCTCGCCAACCACCGGATGGCCATTGGGCGAAGACTGACAGGCCTTCGGGTCCTGCGCTGGTCCCGATGAGTGTGATCACAATCAGTATGCTGAGGGCAAGGGCTTTCGCATAGATTTTCAAGAGTCCGCTTCCCGTTCCGAAATAGGTGAATGGGCGATTGCCAAAGTAGGTGTGAGTGACGAGAAATTTCCGTCTGGCATTTTCGAAAAACGGATAATAGATGCCGGCAGTCAACAAGGTCAGTACCGTTCCCAGGATCCATATTTTCATATAGGCTTTCACGTGCCCCCGGAAGGAGAAACGAATTGTTCCCAGAGAAGTTCGACTCAAGCGATAACGATGCGATCCGACCACAGCGACAGGAATGAAACACAGGGCCATGGTTGCTGCAAGGGCATTGGGAATCCAGATTGGAATCTGGTCCCATATGAGGGGAACGAGACTCAGAAAAGCATAGGGAAGACCAAAAACTAAAAATGCTTTTGACCAGCCCTTTAATAATTCTTGCGGAGTTCCATGATAGGAAAAGCGAGTGTGAGCAAAACTGGTTTGGCTGCTCAAAAATTGGCGAATACGCACTCTCCCCCAAAAAGAATACAGGCCAAGAGTCAGTAATGTGAAAAAGGTATTGACAATGAAAATGCCAAAGAGGGTTCGCCCACGCCCCCAAAAAATGGGGTGGTGGACGGGAAACAAATCGGAATCGTCCGACTCGTTGTCTATGTCCAAAGGGGGAATTGCGCGAAGGGGCTCGGTCGGTTTTCTCTGCGCAAAACCTAAATATGCTAAATCTGAGCCATGTTCAGTCAATGGGCCAGCCCTATTAGGGAACAACGGGCCCTGAGATTCTGATGGGGTCAAGGAACGGTCTGTGGCGAGTGGTGGTTCATTGGAGTTATTCACGGATTCCTGTAGTGGTGAATGACGCGCGACCCCACAATGCGAACAGGTCTCTCCGCCATTTCTGACCCTCCCGCAATTTGTACAGAACAAAGCGGGCGTCAGTTCCATCGCTCAGACGCCACCTTTTTGATCGGGCTCATCAGTGGTGGTCTCTGGAGATACAGGGTTTCACGTATCTGGCTCTATCGGTCTTATTTGATACAATCCTAAACATAATTTCCCAACTTAATTCTCGTGGGGAGTCAAGGAAGGATTCATGCAGAAAAGTATAGTCAAAATGATCATGGTCGTCATAAATATTGTTGGGGTGTTGGGTTGTGCTGGTCTCTCACATCAGACTCCTCAAGATGAAGTGCGTTCTCGTCTGGAACCCTTTCATCCACCTCGACAACTTCAAGAACTTGCCGGAATATGGGCCTATGCAGACGATACCGGGTCCAATACCATTACGTTAAATGAGGCGGGGAAAGGACATTATGATTGGGAGGATGGCTGGTTTGAAACCCATGAACTGAAGGATGGGGTGTGGAAGGGCAAATGGATGCAAGCCGGTAACGATCGAGAGGGAGGGTTTGAGCTGAAGTGGTTAGATGATTCCCCGGTCGCACGGGGCCGTTGGTGGTACACTCGCATTGGCCAGGATCACAACCCCCTTGAACCTGGGGGGACCTTTACCATGCAACGGATATCCTCTTTCCTCACAGGTGGGGAGTAGTCTCGTCGCGTCATTTCCAGAATGAGGGAAGAATCAAGGTTGGAGAGAAGAGCATCCCTGAAAGCTTAGTTAGCGACTGCCCATGACGGTTTTCTGTTCACTCCCTGCAGGATGGGTGGGCGGAGGGTTCTTTTGTCTCCCACGAATGTCCGGCGCCTCCAGCAGGACAGCATCTAAGGCCTCTTCAATCGATTCCACGAATATGACGGACAACTCAGATCGCACAGCGTCAGGCACATCTTTCAGATCCTTTTCGTTAGCTCTAGGAAGGACAATGCGGCGCAACCCGACCCTATGTGCGGCCAGAATCTTTTCTTTAATCCCGCCCACAGGCAGGACCAATCCCGTCAACCCAATTTCTCCGGTCATCGCCGTATCGTTCCTAACCGGGATTTTCAGCAGGAGTGAAGCCAGAGCACTGGCCATAGTCACACCGGCAGATGGTCCATCTTTGGGAATGGCACCTTCCGGTACATGAATATGCATCCCGCTTTGTTTGAACACGGCGATGTCCAGGCCTAGTGATTCGGCGCGCGACCAGAGATAGCTTCGAGCCGCTTGGGCTGATTCCTGCATCACATCGCCAATGTGGCCCGTAATGGTGAGGTCGCTCCCTCCCGGGAGAAGGGCACTTTCCACATAGAGGACATCCCCGCCGGTTTCTGTCCAGGCCATTCCCGTGGCTACCCCCAGGGGCAATGTTTTTCTGGCTTCCTCAGGCATAAATCGTTCGATCCCTAACCATTCCGGAAGGTCACTTTGGATAATTGTGAGAGATTCTTCCGGCTGGTCCGGCGGATGTTCTGCCAGCTTCAAAGCCACTTTACGAGTGAGCCGTCCCAACATCTGTTCCAATTGGCGAACGCCGGCTTCACGGGTATACCGTTTAATGATATGGGGAATCACCTGTTCCTCTAACGTCAGAGGTTTGGACTCCAACCCGGCCTCCTTTAACCGGCGAGGCCACAAATAGCGATTGGCAATTTCAAGTTTTTCCTGATGACTGTAGCCACCCAAGCGTATGATCTCCATGCGATCCAAAAGAGGACGGGAGATCGTGTCCAGGGAATTGGCCGTGGTAATGAACATCACCTTAGAGAGATCAAAGGGCAAATCTAAGTAATTGTCCCTGAAGGTATGATTCTGCTCCGGGTCAAGAATTTCTAACAAGGCTGAGGCGGGATCTCCTCGAAAATCCTGTCCGACCTTATCGACCTCGTCCAGCATCAGGATTGGGTTTTTTGCTCCGGCACGTCGGAGAGCTTGAATTAGACGGCCGGGCATGGCCCCGACATAGGTCCGGCGATGTCCACGCAATTCGGCTTCATCATGGAGGCCCCCTAAACTCAGGCGTTCAAACTTTCTTTCCAGGGCGCGGGCAATGGATTGCCCCAAACTGGTTTTCCCCACTCCCGGAGGTCCCACCAAACACAGGATGGGAGCTTTCGCAGACGGATTCAACTTCAACACAGCCAGGTGCTCAAGGATGCGTTCTTTGACATCCTGAATGCCGTAATGATCCTCATCTAATATGGTTCGAACGTGAGTCAAATCCAGGTGATCTTCTGTGAGGGTGTTCCAGGGTAATTCTAGGACCAACTCCAAATAGCTGCGAATGACTTGATGATCCGGAGAGGCGGGAGGCAGCTTGACCAGGCGCTTCAATTCTCTGGTGGCTTCGGTTTTTACGATCTCAGGAAGATCAGCCTTCTCGATACGGGCTTTTAATTCTCCCACTTCCCCATCTTCAGGTTGGGACTCCAAGTCTCCGAGTTCTTGTTGAATTTCTTTTAACTGTTGTCGTAGGAAGTACTCCCGTTGGGATTTTCCAATTTCCGCTTGGGCCTGGCTCGCGATTTCATGGCGAATTTTGAGGATATGGAGTTCATGTGCCAATGCGCCGTATACCTGACGAAGCACCTCCTTGGCATCAGATTGCTCCAGAAGTCCCTGTAATCGTTCCACATTGAGGTTGAGGAGGGACACGAGCCGGTAGGCCACCGAAAGGGGATTTTTTTCCGCTCGAAGCACCGCCACCAATTCCACTACGCCTTGGGTCGTCAATAATTCCGGTAATTGGCCAATGAGTTCCACCAGTTCACGATGCAAGGCTTCCAGTTCCAGGTCGGATTCAAGAGAGAGAGCCAGTTGCCGGGACCGAACGATCATATGGGGTTCGGCTTGTTCCTGCTTGAGTAGGACGACGCGTTCGATGCCCTGTGCGAGAACCTGGAGATGGCCGTCCGGAGTTTTCCCCATTTGCTTGATGACGGCCTTTGTGCCAATGCGATACAGGTCATCGAACCCGGGTTCTTCCTTTTCAGAGTCACGCTGAGTGGCGAACACCAGGGCTTTGTCTTCCGAATTCATCGCGGCTTCCACCGCCGCGATCGAGCGGGGTCGGCCAATCGTGAAGGGAACAAGGGTATCGGGGAACAAGACCGTTCGTTTGACAGGGACGAGCGGGAGGGAAACGATGAGTGTATTCTCGGGTTCTGGGGGAGTATCCATTTTGGTCCTTACCGTTCTTCAGGAATATAGCAACATTATACTTGTTCTCCCCAACAAGATACGCATCTTTTTCGTTGAGTCAAATTGATTGGCAGGACTTACCCGTGTTGTTATGCGGGAGGTAATTAAAAAGCCTTTCATGAGCGAAATTGAAAACCTGCACCTATGTTGGTGATCAACTCTCGTGCTCATAATGCGAGGTGAATCTCCGTGGTGTCCATCTGATCATCGCAGAACATCCTGAGTATTGATGATTGTGATGAGTCAGAATTGGCCATGTAAGCTTTACGAATTTTCCACCCTTCCCGAAAAAATTGCAAATGATTTAGATTTCCTGGATTCCTTGACAGCTTTCTGGGGAAATTTTAAAATTGTAAGTAAATACTTACTAATTAGGAAGCCCCCAAATGCGATCATCACCGAAACGAATATCCGGTCCGGTCCGGAAGGCCAAAATCATTCAATCGGCGGCCTCCTTATTTGCCAAAAAAGGCTTTAGCGGGACAAAGACCCGGGAGATTGCCCAGAGGGCAGGAGTAAGCGAAGCCCTTATTTTTAAACATTTTCCCAGTAAAGAAGATTTGTATGCGGCCATTCTTGCAGAGGAATCTCCCGTGCCGGGATTACTCTCCAGAGTGAAAAGTCTTGCTGGGGAACAAAAGGATGTTGAGGTGTTTTCCGTGATTGCCCGGACGGTGGTCGGAGGGGCTCCGGATTCCGATTTGATGCGGCTGATTTTGTTTAGCGCACTGGAAAACCATGAGATGTCGGATATGTTTTTCCACAATCACATCCGAGTGTTTTATGATTTTTTGGCCGGCTACATTCAACAGCGCATAGACGATGGGGCCTTTCAACCGGTTCAGCCCCTTATTGCTGCACGCGCCTTTATGGGCATGCTGATTTATCATCGGTTGTTGACGGTCCTATTTCAGGCTCAACTCCCTCAGACAGCCGAAGACATTTCCCGAACCTTTGTGAACATCATGATGAACGGACTCAAAATTCCTTCACCGGAAGGAGCCGCCCGCTTGTCAGGCCAAATAAAAAAACCCCGGAAGCGGACGGCACGGAAAATATGAATTACGTTGCACTGAAAATGTTGTTTGGCGATCGCCCCAAATACCTCATGTTGCTGGCAGGGCTCACATTTTCCACGATGCTCATTGTTCAGCAGGGATCCATTTTCTGGGGGTTGATGACCTGGTCGCAATCGGGCATCACCAATGTGAATGCCCCTGTGTGGGTTACCGATTCCAATATCAATCAAGTCGAAGAGATTAAACCGCTGGCTGATACGACGGTGAACCTGGTTCGAAGTGTTTCCGGGGTGGAATGGGCAGTTCCTCTCTATAAGGGCGTTCAGCGTGCGAGGCTGCGGGATGGGAACTATGAACAAATTGCTTTAGTCGGAATTGAATCCAGTACCTTAATCGGCCGACCCGGTAAGGTATTGGATGGCAAGATTGAAGAACTACGCTCTCCTGACGCGGTCGCGATCGATCAATTAGGCGTGGAACGATTAGGTGGGCCCGAGAACATTCATCTCGGCACCACGTTTGAAATCAATGATCACCGTGTCAGGGTCGTGGCAATCGTGCAGACTCAAAAAAGTTTTCAAAACTTTCCCTTCGTTTACACCACCTACGAGCGAGCCTTGAGTGTGACACCCGAAGAACGGCGGAAGTTGTCGTATGTCCTTGCCAGTCCGGTGAGTGGAGTCGGTCCCGAGGAATTAGCCAGGCGTATTCATGAGCAAACCGGATTAGGCGCATTTACCGAAGACCAGTTTGGATGGAAAACCATTCGATGGATTCTACAAAACACCGGTATTGGCGTGAATTTTGGTACCACCGTCCTATTAGGGTTTATTGTGGGGATGGCGATTTCCGGACAAACCTTTTACCTGTTTACGGTTGAAAACCTGCCGCAGTTCGGCGCACTAAAAGCGATAGGAGCCAGCACGGGTATCCTGGCGCGCATGATTCTTCTGCAAAGTTTTACCGTCGGGTCCATTGGATATGGAGTCGGTGTGGGATTGGCCACGTTGTTTGGATTGACTGCGGCAGGTGGTGGGCGGCTTCCCTTTAAAGAAACATGGCCTCTTCTTGTCGGAGTGGGCGTCGCGCTCCTGTTGATTTGTACGGTTTCGAGTGTGATTAGCATTCGAAAGTTGGCCAAACTTGAACCGGCGATTGTGTTTCGGGGGTAGCGTCGTGAGAGGGAATCCGTCTCCAACTCTCAATCATGATTCGGCTCACTGGCTAGTGCAGGCCAGAGGGGTGGTGAAATCGTTTGGGGAAGGAGAGAGCCGGATCTCTGTCCTAAAGGGAGTGGATCTAAATGTCGCTCGTGGGGAAGTGTTGTTGCTGGTGGGGCCTTCGGGTAGCGGAAAAACGACGCTCTTATCGGTGATTGCCGGCATTTTAGAAAGCGATGAGGGAGAGGTGAGAATCTTAGGCGAATCCATTCTGGAATTGTCCGCGTCTGAAAAAACGAAATTTCGCTTGGATCATCTCGGATTTATTTTCCAGCAATACCATCTATTACCCACCCTCACGGCGGTCGAAAATGCGGCTGTCCCGTTATTGATTCGCGGAGTAGCCAAACACGATGCCCTGGCTCAGGCAGAGATGGTCCTTGGGAGCATGGGCATGGGGGCGCGCTTGGCGGCATTGCCAACCCGACTGTCGGGAGGGGAGCAGCAGCGAGTGGCGATTGCCCGAGCCTTGGTGAGTGATCCTCAGTTATTGCTGTGTGACGAACCGACGGCGAACCTGGATGGAGAGACGGGACACCGCATTGTCCAGCAATTACATGATATCGGGAAACAGCATGATCGGGGGGTGATTATCGTGACGCACGATACCCGGATTTTTGAATTTGGCGATCGCATTGTCCACATGGAAGATGGACGAGTGAACCAGATCCAAGAAGGGCAGGAGACACCCGTTTAAATGGTACTGCGACGTCTGAGCTTTTGGATCGCGGTGGGGGGCATTATTTTGACGATTGCGACGTTGTGGGGCGCTAATAAGAAAGTGGCTCCGCCTCCACCGATGGAATCTCCTCCTCAGAATCCGTATCCGGTCACCGTGGCTGCGGCAGGCATTATTGAAGCGGTGAATGAAAATGTCCGGATCGCGCCTCCGGTCTCCGGTCTTGTGACGGAGGTGTTTGTCACGGTGGCGGATCATGTTGAGCAGGGAGATCCGTTGTTTCAGTTGGATGATCGGGAGTTGCGGGCACAATTGGAAACCAAGACTGATTCGCTCCCGTCTGCGGCGGCGCGGATCGCGGAGCAGGAGATCCGGTTTCGGGATCTCCATGACCAATTGAAGCGGCTTCAGTCGGTCACAGACCGTCGGGCGGTCAGTGAAGATGATGTGAAGCGAAAATGGCATGAGACGGAAGGAGCCAAGCGGGCGTTGGTTCGGGCAAGGGCTGATCTCCATTTGGCCCGAACGGAACGCGATGAAGTCCAAGCGTTGTTGAATCGTCTCACCGTCCGGGCACCACGTGCGGGGACGATTCTTCAGGTCAACGTTCGGGCTGGTGAATATGCCACGGTGAATCCCATAGAGCCGCTCATCTTATTGGGAAATACGGAGACCCTACAGGTGCGGGCCGATATCGATGAGGTCAACGCGCCTTTGGTGGTGCCGGGAAGCCCGGCTGTGGCCTATCTCAAAGGGTTTACGGATAAGTCCATTTCTCTCACCTTTGATCGGATTGAGCCGTACATTGTGCCCAAACGTTCCCTCACTGGCGACAATCGCGAGCGGGTCGACACCAGGGTGCTCCAGATAATTTATGGATTTGAAAGGCCCTCGTTCCCGGTCTATGTTGGCCAACAAGTCGATGTCTATATTGAACGCTCTGCTGTTCAGGTCTCAGGACAGGACCAAAGCCAATGGGGGAAAGGGGCTCAGCAATCTGATGTCTCCCGTCCGTTGTCGAAGGCAGGTGAGACTCAATAAGGGGAAACGCATGATCGCCAAGAAACATGTACCCATGATGCTTGTGATTCTTTGTCTGCCGGGATGTCTGGTGGGGCCGGACTATCAGCAGCCGGACCTCAATGTCCCGGAAGACTGGAACAGAATGACCCTGGAAGGCTCATCTTCTCTGCTTCCCATCACGGTCGGCCAAGTGCCGGAGGCCGAGTGGTGGCGAATGTTCGCCAACGATGAATTGAATGGATTGATTGAACAGGCTTTGGATCGGAACCACGATCTGCGACAAGCTGCGTTTCGGGTGCTGGAGGCTCGTGCGATTGCCTATGGGTCAGGAGCCGGGCTTTATCCCAATGTGTCGTTGAATGGATCTTATAGCCGGATTCGTCGATCGGAAAGCATTTTGGTCGGTCCCACAGGAGGGGCACCTGAAGGGTTCGCGCCGCCCGGAGCTGATTTTGATATTTGGCGTGCGGACATCGATCTTCGATGGGAACTGGATTTATGGGGTCGCATTCGCCGCGGAAAGGAGGCCTTTACCGCAGAAGCGTTGGGGAGCGAAATGAATCGCCGCGGTTTGTTATTGAGCCTGGTGGGTGAGGTGGGAGATGCCTATTTTCGGCTTCGTGAACTCGATGAACAAGTGGAAATTGCCGAACGGAACCTGGCCCTTCAACAAGACTCACTGTCGATCATCCGGAGCCGTGCGCAGGCCGGTCTGGTATCGGACCTGGATGTGAAACGAGAGGAAACCCTTGTGGCTCAAACGGCCTCGCAAATTCCCGAGTTTCGTCGTCAACGGGCTGTGCAACTGCATCAACTCGAAGTGTTGACCGGGGCCAATCCTGGGACGCTGGTGTTGTCCTCCAAACCCCTTCGGTCCGTGATGGCACAACCAACGATCCCTGTTGGTCTGCCTTCAGATCTCTTGCAACGGCGCCCGGATATTTTGGAAAAGGAGGAAACCTTAAAAGCCGCCAATGCTCGAATTGGAGAAGCGCGCGCCTACTTTTTCCCCAGCGTGGCCATCACGGGAAACGGAGGATTTCTCACCAGCGAATTCGATCAATGGTTCAAATGGGGCAGCCGCAACATGGCGATCGGTCCTTCGGTTACCCTTCCGATCTTTGAAGGCTATACCAATTTGGCCAGATTAGAGGTGGCGGAAAACCGGTATCAACAAATGTTAGAAGACTACCAGCAAACCATTCTGAATGCGTTCAGGGAAGTGGCTGATGTGCTGGTTGCCCTGCAAACGCGCAAAGAGCAACTAGTCAGTCAATATCAACATGTGGTAGCCGCCCGGGAATCGCTGGAGCTGGCGGACATCCGGTATCGAAAGGGATTGGTCAGCTATATCGACGTCATAGATGCTCAGCGCATCGTGCTCGATGCAGAATTGGGAGTGGTCCAAACCGAGCGGGCACGTCTCACGGCTATGGTGGATCTATTCAAAGCCGTAGGCGGCGGTTGGGAGCAGGAACAGTTGGCTCACCTGACCAAAAAGCCCTGACCGGTAGAGACATCGGGCGATACGTCTATCCTTGATTGTCGAATGACGTGCATTGAAAAGGACGTTCCATCGGAACGTCGCGACAAAGAAATAACCATTTTTGTTGCTTATAATCATTAATGACTTTACCTGATGCTGTGGAGCCGGCATGGTAGGGACCCCTACGAAAAAGGTAGAGTGCATCGCCTGCCAAAGTTGCCCCTCTCAATTGTCGTCATTCCGACAAGTCATTGGCCGGAATCAGTTCCAATTAATCATGACACCAATGTCTCTCTCTCAATAGAAGTCGATGGGTCACCCCCACGTTGTGACGAGAGAGGGCACCGAACCCTTCTCAATTGATCTCGGACCACCCTGTCCGATGTAGAGACGCCCCGGTGGGATGTGCAGCATGAATGGCCAGACGACCGGCGACATCACCTCCCAAATCTACAGAAGATGTGTCGTGGATGGCCACCCGACGTGCGGTGAAGACGACGTTTCACGGGAACGCCCCTACGAAGAAACAAATTCGGTGGAAGAGATGCCATAGCAAAGGGTAGGAATTATTCGGTGGATTTGCTGTAATGGGATTCCGTTTTCTTTTGACTGGCAATTGAATGAAACACACAGTAGTCATCGTCGATATATTTTAGGAAGCGTTTGTTCCGCCGGGGAGAATCGGTGGGTATATCACCAGTACTGTATGAGGAATAACCAATGAAACGTCTTCGTGTTCATGGGCAACGTGAGCCCCTCTACCTGAAATCCGCAACTCCCGATTTCCCTGGCAATTTGAAGGACCTGGTCACTCTTAAACACAGTGCCAGGGTCCAAGGGGCTCGCGCGGGCCAACCCCCTCTGGAAATTGATGATCTGAGTTCAGACGATCTCATCCAACTGGAATTGGATCAGGGGATTAAATTGTGGGTGCGTGCCGATGATCTGGAAAGGGATTTTGGATTGACTCCCAGCCGAGGGTCTACCGGTGACGTGGTCGAGCTTCCCCTTGCGTTGCCTCTAGGGACTCCCAGTCGGGGCATCGTCGGCAATTGGGTGATTAAAGGGTTCAAAGTGTTTGGCCTGGACCCTGTCGGTGCGACCACAGACTTGATTAAGGACAAGGTCGAAGGTGTGATGAAACCTGGTCCTGGACTCTATCGGTGGGAAGGAAAAGAATCGTCTGATTACACACGGATCAAATCCCTGGCAAAGGAAAAGACAGATACACCGTGGCTGGTCTTCATTCATGGAACCGCCTCTTCGACCGAAGGCAGTTTCGGCGGACTCTGGGAGGGGGGCGCCAATGCCCGCATGGTGCAACTTCTTGGCCATTACCCCAAACGTGTGCTGGCCTTTCAACATCGAACGCTTTCTCAGAATCCCATTCAAAACGCGTTGGACCTTGCCGGATATTTTCCCGAAGGGGCTCGTCTGCACCTGGTCTCGCATTCCCGTGGCGGACTCGTGGGGGAATTGCTCTGTCGCAGCATCATGGAAGGCCGATTTCCCTTTGATCAGGATGATTTCCAGGTCTTTGCGCAACCGGATCGAAAGGACGATCTGAAGCAGTTGGAGCAACTCGGTCATCTGCTCCAACAAAAGCAATTGATCATTGAACGGTTTGTTCGGGTTGGGTGTCCAGCTCGCGGAACTACGTTGGCCAGTGGCCGGCTGGATCGGTATCTGTCGATTATCCTGAACGTGGTTGAGGCCATCCCGGGGCTGAAGGGCAATCCGGTGCTGGAAGGTCTCTCCGCATTCCTGCTGGGCGTGGTGAAAAACCGGACCAAACCGGAAGAGTTGCCGGGGTTGGAAGCGCAGATGCCGACCTCCCCGTTGGTTCGCATTCTCAATCGCCCGGGAATCCGGTCAATGGCGGATCTGCATATTTTAGGCGGGGATGTGGCCGGAGAAGGGGTGCTGGGGCGGCTCAAAACCTTCGTGACGGATTTATTCTATCGTGAAGATCATGATCTGGTGGTGAATACCCCGGCGATGTTCGGTGGGACAGAGCGGACAGGGGAGGTGCAGTATTGGATCGACACCGGAAAGGAGGTGGATCATTTCCATTATTTTCGCAATCCGGACACGGCAAATCGGCTGATGCAAGCTCTCACCAAGGATGCGCCTCATTCTCTATTTCACCGACTGGAGCGTGAACCTTCCGAAGTGACCGAAGATGATTACCGCAAACGTGCTGTGGGATCCCCACAGCCTGTTGTCTATGTCCTGCCCGGCACCATGGGCAGTCAACTCAAGGTGGGAAACGATCGTGTCTGGTTAGATAAGTTGGATTTAGCTTTTGGCGGCCTGAAAAAACTGAAGTATACCGCGAAGAATGTGGAGGCTGATCAACCGATCGGGAGTGGCTATAAGGACCTCATCAAGTATTTGGCCAATTCACATACGGTTAAACCCTTTGCCTATGATTGGCGAAAATCGCTGATCGAACTTGCTGACCGGTTTCGTAAGGATTTAGAGGAAACGGTCAAAGTTCAGGAAGCTGTGGGACAACCGGTGCGGATTGTCGCGCACTCCATGGGCGGATTGGTGGTGCGAGTCATGATGGCGACGGAAGAGGGAAAGAAGGTGTGGGATCGCATGTGCCGGCATCCCGGTGCCCGGTTCATCATGTTGGGCACACCCAATATGGGGTCGCATGCCATCACCGGCATGCTCATGGGGCGTGATCCACTGGTGCGAATGTTAGACCTTCTGGATATTACGAATTCCCAAACGACTCTTTTGAGAATTATTTCCAGATTTGATGGAGTGTTGCAGCTTCTCCCGCATACCGGCACTCTTGATGTGTATCAAGTGGAAACCTGGCGGTCCCTCCTGGAGCATGACCGGGATCGAGTGCGAGGGCTATTCGGGGCGAAAGTGGCGACCTCAAAAACTGCTGGTATTGAGTGGCCGGTGCCTGATGCCGCACAACTGGCTGATGCCTTCAAGGTTCAGCGACTTCTTCAGGACAGCCCGATTGACTCTCAACGGATGATCTATGTCGCGGGGCGTGCGGATGCGACACCGTGTGATGTCTCCATTGATCTCTCGGCCTCAGCCGAACGGCGAATACGGATTGATGCGACCCCCTTTGGGGATGGTCGGGTTCCCTGGGATACCGGTATTCCTGAAGCCCTTAAGCACCAGACGTATTATATGGACAGTGAGCATGGTGACCTGGCCAATGCTCCGGAAGCCTTTGATGCCCTGCTTGATTTATTGAATGCCGGGGTCACCACGAAGTTGTCCCAAGTGCCTCTCGTTCGTCGGGGGGTGTCCGTTGTCCCCTTTGAGCTCCCCGAGGTTCGGCTCGAAATGTATCCCAACGAGGAGGATCTCATTGCGTCCGCCCTGGGCTCGGCTCGCATCAAAAAGAAACGCCAGCCTACCCGGAAAATTAGCGTGACCATGGTCCATGGCAATTTGTCGCGCGCCTCGTCTCCTGTGGCGGTGGGGCATTATGAAGGAGACACGATTGTTAGTGCCGAGGCCTATCTTGACCGGCAACTCAATGGTCGATTGCGTGAACGACAGTGCCTGGGTCTCTATCCGGATAAACTTAATACTTCTGCCGTGGTGCTAACCGATGGGGATTGTGATCAGGAAAGAACGCATCCAGGGGCCATCGTCGTGGGGTTGGGCATGGTTGGGGGTTTAACCCCCGGAGGGTTAACGAGCACGATGGCCGATGCGGTCGTCAACTATGCGCTCAAATGTATCGAGGTTGAGCGGAAACGTCGCAGTGCCACGGCGGTGGATGGTTCGTGTGGTCCACGACTGAACATCCCTCTGACCATGTTGCTGATCGGGACGGGTGCGGGTGGACTGTCCCTGATTGATTCTCTCCAATCCCTTCTTCGCGGAATTCTTCAGGCGAATCGGCGTTTGGACAAGCTGGAACGGACGGAGACGCCTGAATCTGAAGGGCAGACCGCCGATGATGACCGCCTCACGGGCTCCATCGAGACAGTCGAGATACTCGAGTTGTATCAAGATCTGGCCATTCAAGCCACAAAATCGCTATTGGAACTTGGACGGTCACGAGACTTTCGGGAACATTTCAATATCCATGAAGTAATGGTCGAGGGAGTTGAGGGGCGTCGCCGTGCCTCATTTGATGAAGATGCGGGCTGGTGGCAACGATTGCGCATTGCCATCCAGGAGGACGGCTCCTTGAAATTTGAAGCCCTCACCAATCGTGCGCGGGCCGAAACCTATTTGCAGCCGGCACAACGAAAACTTATTGAACGGTTTTTGGAACGGGCTATGGCCACCACGCAGAATGATCTGGAATTATCCAGCACCTTGTTTGAACTGATCATTCCGAATCGGATGAAGGAATATGCTCCGGACCGTCGAAGTATGGTGCTGGTACTGGACGAAAAGTCTGCCGCTTATCCTTGGGAATTATTGCACAATCGGTTTGATCCCAACTCGCGTCCTCTGGCTGTGGAGGCCGGGATGGTCCGGCAAATGGCGGTTCCGCAATTCCGGGAAAAGGTCCTCCATGGGACAGCCCTCAATGCGTTGGTCATTGGTGATCCCACCAGTCACGAACCCTCAGGGAAATTTTCTCCCTTGCCGGGTGCCGCGAGGGAAGCTCGGGAAGTGGCGCAACTCATTCGGCATCAGGAGTACCGTGAGGTGGTGGAACTCGTGGAGGGAGACGCGACACCGGATGCGATTCTGACGGCGTTGTATCAACAACCCTATCGTATTGTGCATTGCGCGGCGCATGGCGTTTTTGAATTTCCAATAGAAGAAGAGCTCGCCAAGCTCGGAATTCCAGGCTCCCAAAGGGACCCTGGTACGAAACCCAAGACGGTCACGGGGATGGTTCTCGGGGAAGGTCTATTTTTGACACCGGCCGAAATCAATCAAATGCGGTATGTGCCCGAATTGGTGTTTTTGAATTGCTGCCATCTGGGACAAACCAAAGGCAGTGCTGAACAATCAAACATTCCGTTTCATCAACTCGCCTCCAATCTGGGGACGCAACTGATTCGCATGGGTGTGCGGGCGGTGGTGGCAGCCGGTTGGGCGGTGGATGACCTTGCCGCTAAAACCTTTGCAAAGAAATTCTATGAAGAGATGTTTCAAAATCGAACATTCGGCGATGCGGTGCGGCTGGCACGTGAGGAGATTTTTCTTCGCCAGGGGGGTTCCAATACGTGGGGTGCGTATCAATGTTATGGGGATCCGGATTTTTCGTTACACATCGGAGCGAAAAGCATAGGTAGGGAGCGCCGGATGGTGGCTCCCGTCGAATTGCGAGAGGAATTGTATAATCTGGTTCAAGAAGCCAAAACAGCCGAGCCGAAAGATGAAGCCCGGTTGAGACGCCGATTGCAGGAATTGACTGCCGGTGTCGGTCAAGGGTGGACGGATTCCGCGGCTATGTGTGCTGCCCTGGGGGTGGCTTATGGGGAATTGGGCCTCTTTGCGGAGGCGGTCCGATTCTATGATCGAGGAAGAACCCTGCAACCGGCCGATGCGACGGTAGAGTCGCTGGAACAGTTAGCCAATTTGAAAGTCCGATGGGCACTCGATCGCGTCGAAAGACAGGGAGATCCCATAGCACAAACGCTCCACCCCATAGAAAAAGATTTTCCTATCCAGGACCTGTTTGATGATGCGGAAAATATTCTCGCAGGCCTTCTTACGATTCAACCTACCCAAGAACGGTATGCCCTCAAAGGGAAGCTCTATAAAGGGAAAGCCATGTTGCTCACCACTAAGGCGGATCAACGGAAAGCCCTACTCGAGATGAAGCGTTGTTATGATGAAGCCTATACTATTGGCAAAGCGGTAAAGCGAAACGATGCGTATTATCCCTTGGAAAACCGACTCGCGGCTGAAATTGTGCTCTCGTGGGATCAGCCGAAAGGACGGCAACCACAACGAGGGAAAAAGAAAGGACCTGATCCGATCACAGAGGGACTGGCTGATTTAGCCACATATGCAAAGAATTTTAAAGAAAATAGACAATCCTTCTGGGATATAAGTCTGCCCCCGGATCAAAAACTGCTTGAGGCCTTATATGCACAGCGTATGACAGGAAAGGATCAGAAAGAAATTGGTAATGGATATCTTGAAGCCAAACGACGGGGAGGGTCGGCCAGAGAAATGGATTCCGTCATCAAACACATCAGGTACTTTGAATTAATGGTTGCCACGCAGGCACCTCCCAGCATTCGTCAACAGCTTAGCGCCGGATTGAAAACATTACGTGTGAATATTGTATCCGACGACGGAGGTAAGGGGGTGTGAGATAAGAAGCAATGGCCGGGAAGATGTTCATCTGCCGAATTTTCAGAGACCTGGATTGGGAGAAAGAGGGCTCACAAGGTGCCTCGCATGTAGCAAGAGAGCGTCGATTGAGTAAGCGAGGACTGGGTGGGAGTACATAGTGACAAGACGATCTTGCTGAGGTAAACACGCCTACCTTCGCTTTCCGATTCTTTTCCAATCATAATCTCTCTATCAATTACACCCCTTCCGGCCAGTTCTTGATCGAAATAATTCCCTGAATTTTTCTTCCATGTTATCTGAGGGGTTCACCAATGATCTGGATGTCTAATATCACTAAAGCTGCCCCCGGCATTCCCGCAAGTTGTTCCCCGGAATCTCTCTTTGAATCGTGGCTCTTTCAAAACTACCTGAATGGCGATGTGTGTAGAACATTAGGCCGTTGCCCGAATACTTTGTTCCTCTAGATTCGTTTTCTCGTCCGCGTTAGACTTCTCGACATCGATATTCGGGTTTCTCACTCGAACGTCTTCAGATTATGAGATTTTACCCCATTGGCGAGGCGGAGCAGAACGTTGTGATAAAACGATATGCGTATGGTCTATTCCTGACTCTGGTTTTCCTCGCAGCGGTCCCATCCTTACTCTGGGCTCAACTGGATTTGGAGTATCAAATAAGGCGTCAGGAGCAATCGGGCAGTTGGAAGGAAGGCGTCAAACCGAAGCCGGTCTCGGGATTGAATATCGAATTGATTTCAGTTTTGGCCGACTATCAGGAAACGGTCTCCTCTGACAACTTTCCAAATGCGGTGAAGCTTCAATTTTATCTAGATGATGAGCATGGGGTGTATCTGACCGTTCGCGAACTGGATTATCGCACCTACTATTGGTTGGATAAGGTGGAACCTGCCCGGGTCTGGAAAAAGGGATTTCAGAATGTCTTTGCCTGGCCGACCGATCCTGTCCTGAGACAACTAACTCCCAAACTTGATCTCTATGAATTGGGAGCCCTGGTTCGCCTGGATGCCGAGACGACCTCCAGCATAGAGCGAGTGGCGCCTGCGGTGCTTTACCACAAGGATGCACCATCTGAAATTGATGGCTATTTCTTTACCTTGAAAACCGGTGAAGATGCGCGATTGATGGCGACCATCACCCGGGAAGCCACAGGACAAGAAGTGGAGACGCAAATGTTCAGAAGAAAACGTGCCGGGCGCCCCTTTACCATTCATTGGAACGCCAAAGAAGCAGGGCCAGGTCTCTATAAACTGGACATCAGCGGGTTTTCGCTTTCGACGAATCAAACCCTTTCCAAAGAAATTCATTTCTATCATCAGCCCATTGTGACCCCATAACGAGAGTACCTCTTCAGATATGAAAGATGTGTTCATCAGTTACGCCAGTGAGGATCGACCTGTGGCCCAACAATTGGCGGAGGGCTTGGAGCAGTCGGGGATTTCGGTTTGGTGGGATCGCCAGATTCAAGTGGGCAGCGAGTGGGATAAAACCATTGAAGACGCATTGGCCGACGCGAAATGTGTGGTGGTGTTATGGACGGGGCACGCCAAAGATTCCCGATGGGTGCGGGCCGAGGCTCGGGAAGCCTTGAATAAAGAAAAGGTCGTACCGGTCATGTTGGAGGCCGATGCCATCCCATTAGCGTTTACAGGTATTCAGGCCTTGTGTTTTCTTGGATGGGATGGGTCGTCCGGGTCCAAAGAATTTGAGATTCTTCTCGGCGTCATCAAAGCAAAATTAGAGGGGAAGTCCGTAGAATTCCCGGAGGCTTCTTCCACAAAAGCGTCCGTGGTGGGAAAGCTGGTGGCCCTTTTGGGGATCAGGACGATGGTGGGCGGTATTTTTGCCCTTCTGCTTATCGGCAGTTCATTTGTGCGAGTGGCCCCGGTGATTTCCGTCCATGTTGAGACGGCTCGTATTGAATTTACGGTGGCTCCCGGTTTGGATAATAAGCGACTGACCGATGCCATAACCTTTGACTCCCTGACGGTTGAAAACGTCGGGAAGCTTTCCGTCACTCCGGACAGGCTGCTCGTCGCTGATCCCGCTGATTATGATATGACGTCGGATAGTTATCCACCGAAAGCCTGGCTGGATTTGCCGATCAATGGGCGGACCGTACAATTTGCAGCGGACAGGCCCAGCATCTCCTCGGAAATCACGATCGAAACCACGGAGGATAAGTCTGCGGCTGCGGGACAACTCGATGGGATCGTGCTTACCGACGAGGCCCTGGTGAGTATGGAGGTTTCCAATGACAATGCCCTCACCTGGTCGATCCGAGCGAAGCAAGGGCGACAGCGAGTGGTGATGTCCAGGATTCATGCCGTTCAACTTCTTGAGACAGGAATGAAGGCATCTCCGGGACTCTCTATACCCTTTCCCCAAGATCAGGAGCTGACCTATCAAATCATTTTTGAACAGAAGCCGGGAACGATCGAACTGTTTGGACAGGACCAGGCCTTTGTCCTGGTGTTGAAAGAAAAAGAAACCACAGCCAAGAAACCCATTTCCGGTTCAGTGTTGCCGATTCAATCTGTAGACTTTTCCTGGCAGGATCCTGGTACCGGTGAACGCAAACCGCCAGAGGACTTTTTTGGAACCGTAGAATATGTGAGTCCACAAGGGATGACTCCGGTGCCGATTGGAACGAATGCATTTCTGACCCTAGATGACCTGGACCAATTTGAAATCACGTCCATCAGCATTGACCCGGTCAGCCATACATTCATGGTGGATCTGAAGGGGAAGGCCGGCTATGTCAAAACGGGGACAGCCGGTAATCCACAGGACCTTCGCCCCACCCTCTTCGATCGAATTCGATATAGCCCTTTATTTGAACCAGTCAAGAAAATAATCGGATTTTAGGTGTCATTCCTGGATGAAAAAAAGTGAACGAAGAAAAGATTGTCCGGGTTGATGAACATTAAGTTTCATCACAGATGAAATCATCATCGCGTTTATATGGAAGGGCAGATTCAGGAAAATTTTGGGAGGAAAAACAGATGATGACTTCTGCCGAACTTTCTTCATTCCATTGCACGAGTTCTGGGTGAATGGTCTTGGTTTCTTAGGATTGTTGTGACAAGATTACGGGGGTATGTGAACCTTATGACAGAGTATAGGACTTGCCCATGCTATTCATCCGTTTCCTGATTTTTTTTCTTATTGGCATGTTGGGTATGGTCCCACCGGTCTTCTCCGAGGTGGATATCGACAAGCTGAAAAAGGGTGTGGTCAAGATCACGGCTCAATTCCCCAACAGGCAACAGATCGGAACCGGCTTTGTGGCCGGACAGGGCAAAAAGCATCTGTTTATTGTGACCGCCTCACATGTGATTGAGGGAGAGGCCGAAGTCCCTCAGTCGATCACCGTCACGTTTTTTTCTCATCAAGAAGAACCGTTGGTCGCTGAGGTGATCAATAAAGAAGGCGGAGATCCCAGAGGATTGGCCCTGTTGAAAGTGGGCGGAGACCTCCCCGATGATGTGCAGATTTTGGAGTGGGATACTCAGAGCCAATTGCATGGGGGCGAAGACGTGCGTGTGATCGGGTTTCCCCAGGTTGGAGGCAATCCATGGGCGGTGACCCGGGGGACCCTGTCTGGATTTGACGGACCCATTCTCAAATTTTCGGGTGCGGTTGAAGAAGGGAACTCTGGAGGACCATTGCTCTACCAGGGAAAAGTCATTGGGGTCATTGTGGAAATCATCCGGCAGTTTGGTAATGCCAAGCCGTCTCAAATTGCTCAATTTACGGTTGATAATTGGCCGGGGTTTAGCCGTCAAGTCAGGATTGAACCCAAAAATATTTCATCAGGGAGCGAACCAGATGCCGGTGATTCTGACGGAAAGAAGTTGGCCACTTTGGTGGTCACCACTCTTCCCCAGGATGCGGAGGTATTTGTTGACGATGAACTCGTCGGAAACACCACACAGGGATCATTAGTCGTGAGTCAATTACCTCCCGATGCATACGAGGTGGCGGTCAAAAAGAAAAAGTATCGACCTTGGTTTATGAATGTTGACCTTCTCCCCGGTGAACGTCGGGAGTTGAATGTGATCCTCCAGGAAGGAGAAGTGGTTGATGTGACGGGTATCTGGAAAAACCCCAATGAACCGGCCGTGTCCTATGTCCTGCAACAAATTGGAGATCGAGTGGTCATGAGGGAGATGACCACCAGTGTATTGGGAACCATGGTGACCGCGGAGGGCGAAGGCCAATTGCAAGGTAATCAATTGGCCATATTCTATCGGACCGTATTGGGAACGATGGGCCAATCTGCCACCACGATGTCTGATGATGGGAGAACCTTAACCGGGACCTTTCAGGATTTTTCCAATATGATTCCCATGACGCTCTTGTTGGTTCGAACCGCAGATGCTCCCTCTTCCTTTGGTCTACCAGGCAATGATGCCTGGAACGCCATTCAGGGTTTTGGGCAGTAGGGATCATTCAGTTCCCTGTATATCTTTACCGCAATCGTGCAAACCTGTGTCGGTGTCCAGATCCCATTTGTCCAGCCGGACAGGGAATGTTCAACCCGTCCTGAAAGAAGGCTTTCTCCACGATATCTCGACGGAGGTTTCAGATGAAATCGTTGGTTATTGGTGGAACCGGGCAACTTGGAGCGAATGTCGTTCGCGCCCTACTTGAGCGGGGGGACCAGGTTCGTGTGCTGCATAGATCCACCAGCAACACCTTCACCATTGACGGGCTGAATATTGAACGTGTGGTGGGCGACCTCAATGATGGAGAGTCCTTGCGCCTGGCTTGTGAAGGAAGGGATGTGGTCTATCATACCGCCGGGTATTATCCGTCGGCGACAATTCCGGTTGAGCTGGCCAAGGGGCAGGCTCTGAAAGAAACGGCACTCGTGTTAGCAGCCGTTCGTGCGGCCAGAGTGGACCGACTCGTTTTCGCCAGTACGCTCACGACTGTGGGATTTCCCAAAACGGTCGGCCATCCAGCCAATGAAACTTGTCAATTTTCAACTCGATATACGAACAATCCGTATCTCATGGCCAAGGCCGCCATGGAAGAGAAGATTCTGCAATCGGTTCACCATGGTATTCCCGCAGTGGTGGTAATCCCGACGGAGTTTTTCGGCCCTTACGATCAGCGCCCGACAAGCGGCACTCATATTCTCATGGTCGCGAAAGGGCGGATGCCGGTATATATCCCCGGCCGGGTGAATGTTATTGATGTGCGCGATGTGGCCGTGGCCATGATCCGGGCGGCAGAACGCGGTCGTGTCGGGGAACGCTATCTCGTAGGTCACTGGAATACGACACAAAAGGACTTGAATGAACTCATTGCGCAGGAAATTGGAGTGCCGCCTCCTTTCTTTCCGGTTCCATTGGCTCTCGCCCGTTGGGGAGCAAAAGTCGGGGAGTGGGTTTCACGTTCTCTCTTACGCCGGCCCCCCTTTGTGCCTGCCTTTTTTGTCGAAGTGATGGCGCACATGCAGCATTACGATTGCTCAAAAGCTCGGCGAGAATTGGATTATCCGCAGAGTGACACCCAAGGGGCAATTAAAGATGCCGTTACCTGGTTTCGGGAAAATGGGTACCTCTAGGGTAAAAATTTTAATTTCATGGTCAGACCTTGGATGGGCCAATTGTGATTGCAGGGCACGTCAATTCGCCTGTCATATTGATCCAATGGCCAAGGGTCTGTGCCCGGGTTGAAGTGCCACGACTGTGCGAGATCCTTCGGTTCCCTCAGGATGACAATATCTATCTGAGGTGAATTCATTTGTTGCTCGCTCAGAATTTATCTGGCATTGTCCGACATATCCATTTCAAGCTTTTTCTAAACAGAGAGCGAGTGGAATGTTCCGATGCGCCACCGCTGCTCTTAGCTCTTCTCTTTGGATAGTTGAGAGCCAGCCAGCAGAAGTGCAATATGAGGCACTGAGAGTGAATCTTGCCCTAAGAGTCCTGAGAAAACGAGCAAGAAGGGGTTTGAGAAAATCAGGATATAGCCGGTCGTGGGGAATGTGACCTTCCGGATCTCGAGTCAAAAGGACAGATGGTCTCGCTTACGCGGTGCCTCCTGATTCTTCTTCGGCCTTGTTTAAGACTTGTGAAAAACGGCCTCCTACGAGTGTGGTGACCTTTCCCATCACTTCGGTCAGCTCCTTCCATTCTTCGGGTTTCAACTCCTCTTTAAGATTTGGATGGAGTCCCCATTTGGCACTGACCTGCTTGCCATCCCTTTGAATCACGACGTATAGGATTTCTGTTTCCTGGGAATCGGTTGCTGCTGGTGTCGTTCCGGAACTGCTTTGTGCCATGCCTGCTCTCCCTGTTAAGAATGTGTTGAGGCGATTGTACTGCATTGCCCTGTCCCCTGTAACCACCCACCATTCCCCATGTTGACCACCGTCCGACGTTTGTGTGACTTTTGGCGGTGGGGTACTTTCCTTAACTGGGAGACGGTCTGTCCATGTATCATTTTTCCCAGGAATGGGGAGTTTTCATAATGTCTCAATCTTGTGAGCTGGGCATGCGGGTAATCACTTTCTTATGGGGGTAGACTGATATGGAATTACAACGACCCAAATTTTGGGACAATATCAATGTGAACGATCTGGCCAGGAATTTTTTTGAAGGTCTCTTAATCCTGGTCCCGGTTGTGACGACATTGTATGTGGCGTGGTTGGTGCTTCAAACCATTGATGGCTGGCTGAATATTCCCATCCCGGGTGTGGGATTTCTGGTCACGGTCGGTTTAATCACCTTGACCGGCCGGTATGCGTCCACCGTGTTTGTGCAAAAAATGTTGGATGTGTTGGAACGGGTGTTGGTCAAAGCGCCCTTCGTCAAAATTCTCTACACTTCACTCAAGGACCTGATAGCGGCGTTTATGGGGGAAAAGCGTCGCTTCGATCAGCCTGTGGTCGTGACTCTTTCGCCGGGTGGGTATGCGGAGGTGGTGGGTTTTGTGACTCGAACGGATTTGGAATTTCTCGGCCTGCTTGACCATGTGGCCGTTTATTTTCCGCAATCTTATAATTTTGCCGGGCATGTGCTGGTCTTTCCAAAAATGCAGGTTCGTCCGCTTGAAGCTGAAAGCGCGGATGTCATGGCATTTATATTGTCCGGAGGAGTCTCCGGGGGGGAGAATAGGTAGGGGGTAGGCGCCCAGAAAATTACCTCATAAGAATGTGAGTGAGTTCGATGGTAATTTCATTGACGGGATTTAGGATAACCAGACAAGTTTTTTGAAGGAATATTTTGTTCAATTCAAACATTACCTCCCCCCTACCCCTTGTTACTCAAGAATTTCGAAGTCACTCTCTGACCTAGTTAGGCCTCTGAAATATTCATGATACTCTATTCCCTGAACGCAAAGTGCCAAATCTAAAAAGCAGGGCTCTCACGAATTTTGGAAGCATAGCCCTCTTGCCGTCTCATTCTCTGTAGGACTTCAATCAGCAGGTCTAGGCAATCTATCCACCCTACAAAAGATCTCAGCAGGGTTCTTCGAAGAATTTCCACGCAAAGATGGTTCTGGTTTTGGGTGTGACCTTCAATTCAACCCATGTGCCGTCCGGATCACGAGCTTCAACTACATACCATTGGTCATCATACAGAATACTAAAAACCTGATAACGCTGTTCTTGAAGCCAGGTAAAGATTTGTCCGGGGGTATACCAGGCATGGGTTCCGCCGGGCATATATAGATGTTTCATAGGTCCTCCTTGGTTGGCTGAATCTACGAGGATCTTTTGATGGATAAAACTGCAATACGGTTCTGATGTTCATGCGTATCATCTAAATCGTTATAAAAGATCTGCTCGGTTAATCTGCTAAGTTCATATGCCATGTCGGGACCTGATTACGAAAATGCATTCAGGATCAACATTCCGGCGATTCTGTTGCTCACACCCTCCACCAACTGATGGAGGGTGTGAAGCCTTGATAGACCGTTCCTCCTTAATGCAGTTGATGCAGGCTTACGCTCTGGTCTGAAGTCGGCATACCGTCAATTGGGTTGGTCTGATCGGAATGGTCCGATTGCAACCGGCTCAGGTCTGGACTTGACATTATCCGTCTCGATTTGTTTCACCTCAATTTCCGTCGTCCCCCATTCTCGATCGATTTTTCCCGATACCCGCAGGATGGTTTCCGGGTTGGCGGTGACATTTCCCCAATCTTCGTGATCGATTTCGACGATCATTGTCCCAGTAGCATCTCGAAAAAGGTAGCGTTCCTCTCCCACTTGGCGAAGAATGGTGCCGCTAAGCACCACCCAGGAATCATCAACCGCCTCTTGAGCGGCAGATACAGTCGTCATGCCAGGCGTTCCTGGTCCCTGGAATTTCGCCCAGAGAGTGAGAGTACTGAATAAAAGTAATCCGACGGTCATGAAGATAATGTGTTTGCTCATGATGTTTCTCCTTGGTTGAAAAAGGGTTGATGTGTAAGGCACCTAAGGCTTGTTTCGGCTGATAGCCCAACCAATCATCCCACCATCTACATGCCACGAATGATGGATCCGTTGACCTCCCCGATTTTTCCTTGAACCTCCTTTCTGTGTGTCTCAAGCCTGGCCATATTTGTTTGGGATTGTACTCCCACCATCCTGAAGCCACGCTGAAATTGCATTTCAGCCTGGCTTAAATGTTGGATCGTTAGGATGCGGTTCTAGATAGGAGCAGGGTTATGAATTTATGGAGAAGGGACGGAGAGAAAATTAGGAATGAACAATTCATTAATTGCAGTCTGGTTTCTTTTTCTTATGACTATTTCGAATGTAATCCACGCCTCTGAACGTGGAACATATAGCGACTCCCCTCGTCTCCCCGAGCCCATGGTGTTTGATTTGGTGTTACCCTTGGGAGCCTATAAAAATGAGTACGAGTTCAATGCCCTGTCTCAATATAATTTCAAAGACGATGCCATGAGATTCAATCCTGAATTCGAGTACGCCTTTGCAGATGGCTATGGGATTGAATTTGAGTTGCCGATGCAAAATGGTGTCGTGAAAGCCTATAAACTGGGATTGCAAGGTACCTTTGATTTTTTCCGAAATAGTCGGTTTATTCACGGCTGGCAATACATCGGGGAATACCATAGGCATCTTGCACAGTTTGAAGATGCGAGTGGAGAGTTTGAAGGTGATCCTGGAGAGTTTAAAGGTGGTGGAGGGTTTGAGAATGATCTGCTCTACGTATTTGGATATCAGTTCAATCGGCATTGGAGTATGTTGAATATGACGGGATTGCGCCTGACGGACATCGGGTCTCACGGGCATCTTGAGGGATTGGTGAATGGCAACCTTATTTATTCATTCTCGAAAAAATTTCATATGGGATTAGAGATGAATTGGGAATCTCGACCAAAGCGCCCTGATTTATTGTTAGTGATGCCCCAACTGCATGTTCGTTTAGCCAAACATGCAAAAATACAATTCGGATTCGGGATGGAAAGAACAGAACATCAGAATTTTTCAGTTGCTGCTGCACGGGTTATTTTCGGATTTTGATCCATTGTTTATGCACTCATAGAATCCAACGTATATTCCGGAGGGATGATGAGGAGGGGGGCTGGATGGGAAAAAATGAAAGTTATGTCAGAGGGAAACCTTCGTATCGGTGGGTTCGATTTGACCTATGGGTCGTCGCGGTCCTGGGCTTCTTCACGCCCTATTTGTCGTCCTCGATGGCCGTTCTTGCTGTCTCTTGCCTTCGAGAATATTCACCCTTTCGACTACCGTTCATGACGTGTTGATCCTCTGGGTGTGTTTTTTGTGAATGATGATAGATCAGGTAGGTCTTATGTCCTGATTTGGCGCTTAACGGAATTTTAAGCTTGGCGTAAGGTTGGTCATGATAAGATTTTGCTCCAGAGAGGTTTTCCCATATGGCCGCAAAGGGAAAGGAGGAAGAGAAAATGAACCTTGATCGACAGAAAATATCCAAAAACGATAGGATTGCATTACCGTGGATCGTCGGGGTTATGATCGGCCTGTTCGGATTTCTCCCACCAGCTTATCCGGATGACGACATTCCCGGGTATCAACAATTAAAGGCGGAAGTGGTTCCTGTCGAACAATTGTTCCAAAAGGTGCAAAAAGAGTTTGAGGGAATCATTCTTGAGTTGGAATTAGAAGAGGAGAATTTGCGCTGGATTTATGAGGTCAAGCTTCTGACCCCGCAGGGCAATGTTTTGAAAATCGACTACGACGCCAAAACAATGGCGGTTCTCATGGTCAAAGGGCAGCGAGATCCCTCACCATGATAAGCACCCTCTGTCCCCCGTTGATCTCATGAGAGTACTCGTTGTTGAAGATAACTCCCAAGTAGCCAGGCAAATAGTCGATGCGCTGCAGCGAGCAGCGTATGTCGTGGATGTAGCTCCTGATGGTGAGCAAGGAGAGTTTTACGGTCAGACGGAATCCTATGACGCGGTGATTCTTGATCTGGGTCTTCCGAAATGTGAAGGGTTAACCGTGTTACAACGTTGGCGCCAAGCGGGACGCACGATGCCAATTCTTATTTTAACGGCGAGAGATACTTGGCGGGAAAAGGTGTTGGGTTTACGAGCGGGAGCGGATGATTATCTTACCAAGCCTTTTGAACTTGAAGAAGTCGTGGCCCGGATAGAGGCTCTCATTCGGCGGGCGGCGGGCCACGCCAGCGCAATCCTGACTTGGGGGCCGGTCACTCTCGACACGAGTAGCCAACGGGTGACCATCCAGGATCAACCTTTGGAGTTGACTGCGCTGGAATTTCGTACCTTATCCTATTTTCTTCATCATCCTCATGCCATCATTTCTAAAACCGAACTCACGGAACATATCTACAACCAGGACTTTGATTTGGATTCTAATGTGATCGAAGTCTTAATTAATCGATTGAGAAAGAAGCTAGGGGCCTCTTTTATCAGTACTCACCGGGGTAAGGGGTACCAACTCACAGAGTTCGATCATGAAACGTAATACGCTAGCCCTGCGTCTGCTGATTCTATCGAGCGTGTGGGTGGTGGCGACTCTTGTGGTGGTCGGTGTGCTGCTAATGCTTCTGTTTCGCTCTCATGTGGAACGCCGATTTGATGATTTCTTGTTTGATCAGCTCAAGGGTAATATTGCGGCCAGCGACATTTCGACCAAGTCCGGAGTGTTAGAGATGACATGGACTCCTTCCAATCTTCGCTTTCATCGGCCCTTATCCGGTTGGTACTGGCAAATCCTCGAAAATGGAAAATTAGCAGCCCGCTCCCGTTCCCTGTGGCAGCATAGCCTTGCTGTCACCGATCCTGGCGTTGGGACCGGTTTGCAACATCAGGCTCTCACGGGGCCGGCCGGAATGCCGTTACGTGGTCTCGTTGAAAATGTCACGCTGCCTGATTCAACCGCCTCCTTTACGTTTGTGGTGGCGGGTCCCGTTTCCAATATTGATCAGGATGTCCATGAATTTTCTAAAATGTTGTTGATCACCTTGACCGCATTGGGGGTAGGATTAGTGGGTGCCGTGTTCTTTCAGATTCGGATCGGGTTACGCCCGCTTTCCCGGTTACAACAGGCCTTGGCGGAAACACGATTGGGAAAAACAGGCAGGCTTCCGGAAAGTTTTCCAGGGGAAGTGCAACCGGTTGTTTCGGAATTGAATGCGCTCTTAGATCATAATGCGGCTCTCCTCGAGCGAGCTCGAACTCAAACCGCAAATTTAGCTCATGCGCTGAAAAATCCATTGACGGTCCTGACGAATGAGGCCCGTGCCATGGAGGGGGAGCAGGGGAGTCTGATGGGAGAGCAATTGAAGAACATGACCCACTCGGTCCACCGGTACCTCTCAAGGGCCAGAGCGGCGGGGGCGAATCGATTTGTGGGTATCCGAACGCCAGTCGGGGCCATAGCGGAGGATTTGCGTTTTTCGATGGATCATCTTTACAAGGGTAAAGCCCTCACCATTCATCTCATCGGGCTGGAGGAGATTTACTTTCATGGCGATGTCCAGGATTTAGAAGAAATGTTGGGCAATGTTATAGACAACGCCTGTAAATGGGCCAAAAAAGAAGTTCAGATTCGTGGAGAGCGGGCGGGGGACAAATGGCGGGTGATTGTGGAAGATGATGGTCCTGGTATCCCCGAAGGCCAGGAAGCTGTGGTCATTCAACGAGGACGCAGGCTCGATGAAGCCATACCGGGTAGCGGTCTGGGGTTGGACATCGTTTTTGATATTGCCATGCTGTATGGCGGCTCATTGTACTTGGACCGATCAACGTTGGGAGGCGTGCGCGCGAATCTAGAATGGCCGGCAGTAGATGAGCTGTTGTGATCCACAAGCTCCATGCTCACCTGTCTGAGAAAAGCAACAAGCTCAACACATTCGGGGAACTGACAAGTGGGGATTGGGCATACCTCATCATCTTTATGACCGCATGTCTGTGAAGGATAGGAGATGGATTTTGAGAGAAACGCGATTGACCAACATTATTTATGACAAGACGATTGGAGGTGAGGAGTGAACATGATGACCCGGGAGATTCAAGTTGTGAGAGTTGGGCTGGGCCTCGTGCTGTTGGGGCTGATGTTTGGTGTGGGAATGGGGATTCTCTTCGGTCTAAATGAAGATCTGTATAAAGATTATATTAAACAGGGCATTGAAGCGAATCCGGCAGTACATGATGCCAAAAGTGCGGATAAGATCTGGCGATATGCCCAACGTGCTCACTTCCATGGAACAGGGATTGCCGCATTTTCTCTGGGACTGATCATTCTGACCATGATGTCTGGAATGAAATCCCAATACAAAAAAGCCTCCGCAATTTTTCTCGGCCTCAGCAGTTTGTATTCACTTTCCTGGCTGACCATGTTTCTCCTGGCTCCGTCAATCGGGCGTGGTCCGGCTCATGGGCATTTTCTCACGGAAATATTCGTGTATACGGGTGTGGGAGGCTTATTAATAGGCGGTGCTTTTCTCTGCGGAAATCTGTTTTTAGGATTCTTTCGCGAAGAGACTCGGTTGTAGGGCATGGTGGGGGCAATATTTAATTCAGAGCCAACCGAATGGGTGGATTGCAAGTACAAAAAACTAAACCAATTTAGGAAGGGCCACCTATATCCCTCCCAGATCTTTATAGGGTGTCTGTAATATCCTTTCGGCTATCTTCCCATGAGCCCCATTTTGTAGGACTCCCGAGAATTTGAGGGAGCCGGTCTTCCCACATCATCTTTCCTATCTTGTCACTCCTGGCAGATATCTTCCACACCTGGAAAGAGATCGGCCGGGGTTTCAGCGCTCTGCCCGGGTGTTACCCTTCTCTTTTTCTCCTATTAAAATAGATGCATGAAAGATTAAGGAATGAGAGGGTGGGTGGATCGAGGTCTTGGGCTACCCTTCCTCTGCCCATTGATAGGGCAAAATGGCTGTAAAGTGACCCTAAGGTAGCTCAAAATCAGAGTCCTACTCAGGAAATAGGGTTCCCGGTAAATTTTTCCTATCAGAAAAGGACCAATAGGACCGAAAAGGAATGGAATCAGAATGTCATGTTGTGGAATGAGTATTCATATTTTAGAATAGGTATTCAAAGCCGGCTAGAATTTTTTCAGTAAAAGGTCATTTATGAAAGTGATTTCCAATCCTCGAGCACAACGAAAGCAGCGGGAATATGAAGCCCGGCGGGAGGAAATACTCTTAGCTGCTGAGCGAAAGTTTTCTCAGAACGGGTTTTTCAAAACCAGCATGGCCGAGATTGCGGAGGATGCTCAATTTGCCATGGGGACGGTGTACCGGTTTTTTAAGAGCAAAGAAGACATTTATATCTCTCTGGTGGAAGCCAAGGTGGAGGATTTACTCCGCCTTTTGGAAGAAGCGACGCAAAGCCGTCTCCCTGCCCAGGAAAAGTTACGTGCAGTGATTCAGGTAAAGTTAGCCTTCGCTGATCAAAACCGTGCGTTCTTCCGTATTTATGTTTCCGAGTGGAGCGGGTTTGAATGGACGGTGAAAAGCGCGTTTGGCGAGCGGGTGTGGAAACGGTACTTGGCGCAAATTGATCTCGTCGCGAATCTCATCAAGGAGGGTATCAAGACCGGAGAATTCCGCAAAGTGAATCCCAAAGATACCTCTTTGGCCTTTCATGGCATGTTAAACTCCACCATCTATCTTTGGATTCTCCAGTCAGGCCCGAAAGAATCACTTGTGGACAAAGGCGAGTGGTTAGGGTCCTTGTTGCTTAACGGCCTCGGGAATTCAACATGAAAAAGGTCAATATAAACGTATGACATATCTGCCTAAAAGCCGCATCTGGTTGGTGTTTGGCCTGATCCTAGCTGTGCAGGGATTGCAGGGGTGCAGCGAACAGGAGGCCGCCCAGCCGCCAACGGGACGTCCGCCCTCGCCGGTCAAGGTCGTGACCGTTTTGAGTAAGCAGGTTCAGCGATCGGTTTCATTGGTGGGAACAGCGGAGCCACGCAAGCGAAGCCTTGTGGCCAGTGAAGTGGCAGGCCTGGTCAAGGCCTTTCCCGGTAAGGAAGGTCAGTTTGTTAAGACAGGACAACTGCTCGCCAGTCTTCGAACAGACACCCTGGACATTCGTCTTGACTCGGCAGTGGCTTCGCATCGTGAATCCAAAACCCGCCATGAACAGGCCCAGAGGGATTTGGACCGAAGCAAGATGTTGTTTGCCAAGGAATTGGTAACTCAAAAAGAAATGGACGATGCGGTTGTTGAAGAAAGCGCTCTAGAAAAGCGGCTGATCCAATTAGAAGCGGAAATTCGACTGGTTCGTGATCAAGTGACCAAATCCAGGATTCTGGCGCCTTTTTCCGGTTGGATCACGAAAGAATATACGGAAATCGGCCAATGGGTCGAAGAGGGTGGACCGGTGGTGGAATTGGTGGACCTGTCTCAGGTCGAGGTGCAAGTGCCGCTTCCGGAAGAATATGTGCGGGATGTCAGGGTCGGGGATCCAGTGATGGCGGTGTTCGATGCCTTGCCTGGGGATGAGGTCGAAGGAACAGTCTTTTCCGTCGTCGCGCAAGCCGATCGGTCGGCACGGACATTTCCGGTCAAGGTTGTGCTGGCCAATCCGGATTTACGCATTAAAAGCGGGATGGTCGCACGGGTGAAGTTAGCCGTGGGCGCTCCTTACCAGGCGGTCGTGATACCCAAGGATGCGTTGGTGCTCAAAGGGGGCAAGGAATTCGCCTTTATTGTTGATAATAATACCGTCACGCAGGTCACGGTGATTCCCATAGCCCATTTTGAGGACGTGGTTGAAGTACAGGGAGCTATTGAAGAAGGCATGCAGATAGTCGTGGAAGGGAATGAGCGCCTCCTGCCCGGTCAATCGGTCAGGATATTAGAGGAGCCGACAGAAACATGAATCTGGTTCATTCCGCTATCCGTTATCCGGTCAGCACCGCAGTGGGTGTGCTCTTAGTGGTGTTGTTCGGCATTGTGGCGTTGGTGAAGCTCCCGGTTCAATTGGCACCCGATGTGGAAAAACATGAAGTCACCGTGGATACCATGTGGCCTGGGGGAAGCCCGCATGAAGTCGAGCGGGAAATCATTGATGAGCAGGAAGAGCAACTCAAAGGTGTCGAAGGCCTGGAGAAAATGTTCAGCGAAAGTTCCTATGGTCAGGGAAAAGTCATTCTTCGATTTCCCACAGGAACGAATACCGACACGGCCTTACTCCAAGTCTCCAACCGGTTGAATCAGGTCAAGGAGTATCCGCTTGAGGCGGATGAACCCGTCATTAGCAGTGCGGATACCCGTGGGGCCGCCATGGCCTGGTTTATTTTAGACACCTTGGAAGGTAATCCCGTCAATATTGAAACCATGCGGGATTTTGCAGAGGATATCATCAAGGCCCGTTTCGAACGGGTCAAGGGTGTCGCCGCTTCGAATGTCTACGGCGGGCGGGAGCGGGAGCTTCGAGTGACGGTTGATCCGGCTAAACTAGCGTCCAGAGCGTTAACCATTATGGATCTGGCTCAAGCGTTAGATCAGGAGAATCGGGATTACAGTGCCGGGGATTTCGATGAGGGGAAGCGGTCGTATGTCGTACGTACGGTGGGGGAATATCTTAATCCCCAGGATGTGGAAAATGTCATAATTGCCAGGCGTGATGGCGCGTCGGTGTATGTGCGGGATGTGGCGACCGCCCATATTGATTACAAGGATCCAACCGTTGTGGTGCGACAAAAAGGCCATCCCGCCATCGCGATCAACGCGATTCGGCAGACCGGCGCGAATGTGTTGGAAGCCATGGACGGTCTGCGCGAGGCTGCTCTTGAGCTCAATGAAGAAACGTTGAATGCACGAGGGTTTCAGTTATTTCAGGTCTATGATGAAACCATTTACATTAACCGTTCACTATCTCTTGTCCAGCAAAATTTAATCGTCGGGAGTGTCTTGGCGATCTCCATCCTGTATCTATTCCTCCGCACGGGCAGTAGCACCCTGGTGGTCGGTCTGGCCATTCCGATCAGCATGATGGGAACGTTTATTATGCTGTGGGCGTTGGGCCGGAATTTCAATGTCATCAGTTTAGCGGGAATGACGTTCGCTGCCGGTATGTTGGTGGATAATTCGATTGTGGTGCTGGAAAATATTTACCGTCACCGGGAATTGGGAAAATCGTTATTTCAATCTGCCTATGATGGCACTGTCGAGGTTTGGGGGGCAGTGCTGGCCAGTACCCTCACCACGATTGCGGTATTTGTGCCCATTGTGTTTATGGAAGAACAATCGGGCCAGTTATTCCGAGACATTGCCATTGCGATTAGTGCGGGTGTGGGCTTGAGCCTGGTGGTGTCAATGACCGTGATTCCTTCGTTATCTGCCAGAGTCTTAAAGACGGTCAAAAAATCCAAAACAAGAGAAGCTTCCACTGTTTGGGATCCATCAACATTGGCGGAAAAGGGCTTGTCGGAAAGACGGCCTTCCGGGTTGGACCGTATCAAAGAGGCATTGGGATCTCTCGTCTATGACCTCAGTGGAAGTGTGTTCTGGCGAAGTGTGACCATTTTGGGGTTCACCTCGCTTGCCATGGTGGGAAGCTGGGCTTTGTTGCCGAAGGCGGAATATCTTCCTCAGGGAAACCGGAACCTGGTCATCGGTATTCTGCTGCCTCCGCCGGGTTATAACGCCAACGAATTTGTCAAAATGGGAAAGCCGATTGAATCGACCTTAGGCCCGTATTGGGACGCGAAGCCTGGTTCCCCGGAAGAAGCTGCCTTGGATGGACCCAGCATTGCCAATTTTTTCTATGTGGCGCGTGGGCGATCGGTCTTTATGGGTGGTCGGACGAATGATCCCGACCGAGTCAAAGAATTGATCCCTCTATTTCGCCGAGCCACGGCCGATCTTCCAGGCGTGATTGGTATTATCACCCAACGCGGCCTGTTTGAACGTGGCCTGGGCGAGGGACGAAATATTGATATTGAAATAACCGGGCCGGAGCTGGATACGCTGGTGGGGTTGGGTATTCAAGTCTTCGGTCAGGTAAAAGGGGTGCTGCCCGAGGCGCAGGTCAGGCCTATTCCCAGTTTGGATTTGGGAAGCCCGGAAGTCCGTGTCACCCTGAAACGGGATCGGGCAGCCGATGTGCAGATGACCAATCAGGAACTCGGATTTACAATAGACGCCCTGGTCGATGGGGCAAAGGCCAGCGACTACCAATTTGAGGGCGATGAAGTTGATCTGACGATTCGTGGGGTCGATCGGTATGCCAATCAGACGCAGTCGCTCAATTCCATTCCGATTTATACCAAAGGCGGGCAGTTGACGACGGTCGGCAATATTGCCGATGTCACATTAGTCTCCGGGCCGGAACAAATTAATCATATTGAACGGGAACGATCCATTGTCATTCAGGTGATCCCGCCCGTTGAGATGGCGCTGGAGGAGGCGATGGATGTCATTCGAACGAAAATCCTTGGGCCATTGAAAGAAAGTGGGACGTTAGGACGTTTGTATAATGTCCGGTTGTCGGGGACGGCTGATGATCTCACAGAAACCTATGAGGCGTTAAAATGGAATTTTCTCTTGGCCTTTACGATAACTTATTTGTTGATGGCTGCCTTGTTCGAAAGTTTTCTCTATCCCCTGGTGATTATATTTACGGTGCCGTTTGCCGCAGCCGGTGGTTTTCTGGGGCTTTCTCTGGTCAATAATTTTATTGCCTACCAGCCATTAGATGTGTTGACGATGTTAGGTTTTGTCATTCTCATCGGGGTGGTAGTTAATAATGCCATTCTGGTGGTGCACCAGGCCTTAAATTTCATGAAGGGACGGGACCAGACGGATTCGATTGAAGAAGAATTGTGGCAAGGATTACCGCTTCGGGAGGCGATTCGGGAATCCGTCAAAATCCGCGTCCGGCCGATTATGATGACGACACTCACGACGCTCTTTGGCCTTTTTCCGCTTGTGGTCTCGTCTGGCGCGGGATCCGAGCTGTACCGGGGGATCGGGAGTGTGGTCCTGGGTGGCCTCTTGGTCTCCACGGTGTTCACTCTTATTGTCATTCCGGCTTTGTTTACTTTGGTCATTGATACGCAACGCAAATGGGCCGTGAAAAGAAAGCCTCAATTGGTGGCTCAACAACCCTCGGGAGGCTCTCTGTAGTCAAGAGGCGAAGGGAATGGATATGATGGTAGGACAGGTTTGGAAGGTGGTGTTGCTATTTGTGGTGAGCATCGGAGTGTCGGGCGGATCCAGCCCGGTGACGTGGGCTACTCCGCTGGAATCTTCCACGGCTCGGGATCTTCCCGAGTTGCGGTTGAGTTTGCGGGAAGCCATGGAGGCCGCCGTCGATCAAAATCCCACGGTCCGGTTGTTTAAAGAACGTATTGCACAGGCGCAGGATAGAGCCAATACTCAACTTGGCGAATTATTGCCCAATCTTTCAGGAACGGCAGGCGCCGCCCGGCGTCGATTCTTTACAGGGTCCTTTGGCTCGAATGCCACCGTCGTTGGTCCCAGGGATTTTTACGAAATGCGGGCCTTTCTCACCCAGAATGTGTTCAGTTTGAGTCTCATCCAAAAATGGCGGGCTGCCAAGGCGGGAGTCGATGTGGCAGGATTGGATGCAGAAGTCACTAAACGGGATACTATGGCGACGACAGGTCTGATTTATTTGGAAACGCTTCGAGCCAAAGCGGCAGTGAATGCTCGCATGGCGGATGTGGCGCTGAATAAGGAATTACTGCGTTTGGCGGCCGAACGAAAATCCGCGGGCATGGCGACCAGCCTTGATGTGACGAGGGCGAAGGTTCAATTGGAAAACGCCAGACAGCGATTATTGGTCTCTGAAAATGACCGGGATCGTGCCAAACTTAATCTCATTCGGGCGATGGGGTTGTCGTTTGATGTGCAGTTGGTGCTTACCGATGTCATGAAATTAGAAAACGTCTCTGAACAATCCGTTGGAGAAGCCTTGCAGGTGGCAAAAGAAAACCGGACTGAACTGAAGGCACAGCAGAATCGTGAGCGACTGGCTTCCCTGACGTTAAGTTCCGTGACCAACGAACGGGTGCCCTCCATTCAGGCCTTGGGCGATGTGGGCATGATTGGTAATCAAATCCCCAATGCGTTGACCACCGACAATGTCCAGGTATTAATGAGGGTGCCGATTTTCGATGGGGGAATGCGGGAAGCCAGAATTTCAGAGAGTCGCAGTCTCGTCAGGCAGGAAGCCATCAGGACACAGGATGTACAATATCAGGTGGGTTTGGAAGTGCGCGATGCGCTGATCACATTGAGTTCGGCCAAACAGCAAGTGGCGGTTGCGGAAGAAGGGTTGAAGTTTTCCCTCACGGAATTGGAATTATCCCGTGAACGGTTTGCGGTCGGTGTTGCCACCAATCTCGAAGTCACCGACGCGCAAACCCGTGTGGCACAAGCCAGAGATAATTTGATTGAAGGCCTCTTCACCTTTAATGCCTCTCGCCTGAGCCTGGCCCGGGCGCAGGGTCAGTTGGAGAAATTATAATCGATCGGGCCTATTCGCCAAAAAGGTAATATGACGACCATCCAACTCAAACAAGAAATCCGGTCAGAAGCGAATAAGCGTCGGACCTTTGCCATCATCAGCCATCCGGACGCCGGCAAAACCACCTTGACCGAAAAACTCCTGCTCTACTCAGGGCTGGTGCGCACCGCCGGTATGGTAGGGGGGCGGAAAAACCGGAAAATGGCCACCTCGGATTGGATGGAAATGGAGCAGGAGCGCGGAATTTCCATCACCGCCTCGGCGATGCAATTTCCTTATAAACGGGCGGTTATCAACGTGTTGGATACGCCAGGCCATCAGGATTTTTGCGAGGATACTTACCGGACACTCACGGCGGCCGATAGCGCGATCATGGTCATTGACGCCGCCAAGGGCGTTGAAACGCAAACCAGAAAATTATTTGAAGTCTGCCGTCTTCGCCAGATTCCCGTATTGACCTTCATTAACAAGATGGACTTGCCGGGACGGGCCCCGCTGGATCTCATGGCAGAAGTGGAAGACGTATTGGGCATTCATGCCAGTCCCATCAACTGGCCCATCGGGTCCGGACAAGACTTTCTCGGGGTCGTGAATCGGCAAACCAGAAAGGTGTTGCTCTATACCAAAACGGCTGCGGGAGGGGCGTCGAAACCGGACCTCATGGAACTCTCGTTGGACGACCCCTCAGTGAAAAACCGGATGGCCGGGTATATCTGGGATGAATTGATGCATGATCTGGAATTGCTGGATATTGCCGGGAACCCGTTTTCGAAAGATGAGTTTCAAAATGGAAAAGTCACGCCGGTCTTCTTTGGATCAGCTATGACCAATTTCGGCGTGGAAGCATTTTTCGATGCGTTTGTGGAATTCGCGCCTTCCGCTCACGGTCGATTAGCGGATACCCCGGATGGCCGTGAAATGATGATTGATCCGGTGGAGACCCCATTCAGCGCCTATGTGTTTAAACTCCAGGCCAATATGAATCCACGCCATCGCGATAGTACGGCCTTTTTACGGGTCTGTTCCGGGCGATTTGAGCGGGATGTGGTGGTGAAACATCATCGGACCAACACGGAGGTGCGGCTCTCAAGGCCCCATAGTATGGTGGCGAAGGAACGCAATACGGTCGATGTGGCATATCCCGGTGATGTCATTGGGATTATCAATCCAGGGATTTTTCAGATTGGCGACACGATTTCGGTGGCGGACGCGTTTAATTACAAACCGCTTCCACAATTTCAACCGGAAGTCTTTGCTCGGGTCCGCCCCACTGATACCACCATGCGGAAGTCGTTCGACAAAGGGATCGAGCAACTCGCCAGGGAAGGGACCATTCAAATCCTTCGGAGTCTGGATGGCCTGGAATCTTTTGTAGCTGCCGTCGGAAAACTCCAGTTTGATGTATTGGAATTTCGTCTACAAAGCGAATACCGCGTCAAGGTGGTGGTGGATGTGTTGCCCTATGAATCCAGTGCCTGGTTGGTGGGCGATGTGGAGGCCTTTAAACCGCCATCAGATGCCCTGGTCGTCAAAGACAGCCGGGACCGCGCCGTCGTCCTGTTTCGCAGCTCGTGGTCGAAAAACTTCGCCGCCGAACGCAACCCCGAGCATAGTTTCAGGGATATGGGGTAGATGCATAAGTTAAGTTAGGTACGTTTAGGGCCGGTAATTTATCTGTTCTTATGAGAGGGTGTTGGGGAGAGCATGGTGATTATGTGGGGAGTTCTCTGAATGTAAATGGACATCCTTGTGAGACCTATGAATTGCAGATTGAACTCAAGGGATGCATTGTGATCTTCAAAATCAGAACCCACCATCTGGTCAATAATTCGAATCTTCCACGTTCTCCTCACTCACCATGAATCCTTTCTCTCTCATCATCTTTCCTTAAAACAACAGATAGCTCTCTCATCGTTATTCCAAATCATTTCCAGGCCGCTCCTATTATTGAGTCATGCCATTGATAATGCTCTGTAAACCCCTGTACTTCTCCTTATCCGACGCCTGCCGTCCCTCACCGTAGTCGAATATCCTATTTAACCGGCGGGCCTTGCATGGGCATAGCGAGTTGTTCCACCTACCTGTGCCTTCTTTCTTCCGATCCAATGAAGCCGGGTGGGGCGTCAATGGTTTTGGGTCTTTTTGCCGAAAGCTGGCAACTATAAGTTTTTTGAAATGGGTTGTGTAAAAAGCTGAGAAAAAGACCATTTGGTGATGTACGAACCCCCCCATGCGGTTGGACTCAGAAAATGGAGTCGAGAGATTTAATAAGGAGATTTGATGATTGGGGGAAAACTTCATGGAGCTTGGTTCTCTTAGGACCGATCTGTATTCTCTTCTATTTTGTCACCCTAGGTTTGGCAACCAATGTTTCTGTCCCAGAAATTATCAGTCCGGCGTGGTAACTTAGCGCCACTCAAGATGAAAAATCCCCGTGGAAAGGTTGTGATGGTGGATTTTTGGGCATTTGGATGCTGGAACTGCCTGAATATTGAACCCTATATCAAAGAATGGCACGACAAATTTGCCAAGCAAGGACTGGTTGTGATTGCGGTGCATTTGCCCGAATTCAAATATGAATACGATGTGGAAAAGGTCAAAGGCTACATTCAGGAACACCGCATTTCCTATGCCGTGCCAATCGACCAGGAATTCGGGAACTGGCGGCAGTACCGCAATCGTTATTGGCCGACGCTGTATCTGATCGATAAGCGGGGAAATATTCAATACACCAAGATCGGTGAAGGCAGCTATGAGGAAACCGAACTAAAAATTCAGCTGCTGCTTGCCGATCCGACATAACAGGAAGCTTGTGAAGAATTATACAAAGACTAGGGGTACTGAGAAGGTTGGACGAAAGAGACTTTGATGAAATCGTGATCCGGTATCGATCAACGATATGATGAAGAATTTATTCTTGACGACATTTCTGAAGGACCTCAGCCATTTCCTGATGGATATGGCCGTTGGTGGCGATAAGGGTGGTTCCATAGATGGAGTAGGGCTCTCCCGCGTAATCGGTGAGGTTTCCTCCGGCTTCTTCCAGGATGACTTTTCCTGCCGCAGTGTCCCACGGATTGAGTTGTAGCTCCCAAAAGCCATCGAACCGGCCGCAGGCGATGTAACAGAGGTCAATCGCGGCGGTGCCGGTGCGCCGCATCCCGCGCGCGCGTAGGGTGAATGCGCAAAATTCCTTGAGGTTGTTATCTTTGGCGGTGTGCACGTCATAGGCAAAGCCGGTGACGAGCAACGCTTCGTTTAATTGAGGTGTCGCCGAGACATGAATCGGTGTGCCGTTGAGTGTGGCTCCCTTCCCTTGTTGTCCCAGAAACAGTTCGTCTCGCGTGGGATCATAGACCACTCCGAGAACGCATGTGTCTTCATATTCCACGCCGATAGAGACATTGTACATTGGAAAGCCGTGGGTGAAGTTGGTGGTGCCGTCTAAAGGATCGACAATCCATTTGACGGGATGGGAAGGGATGTCCTGCAGGCCCTGTTCTTCGCTGAGGATCTGGTGTTCGGGAAATGCCTGTCGGATGGTCTGAATGACGGCTTCCTCTGAACGCAGGTCCGCTTCGGTGACCAGGTTGATGGCTTGATCCTTTTGATGGACTTGAAATCCTTTTTTGGCGTAGTCGAGAAGGATCGCTCCGCCCTGCCGGGCGGCTTGAATGGCGATGCGGGTTAACGAGTGATATTCGGTAGCAGATAGTGGCATAGATAATGTGGGAAAGAACGTTTTCCAGCATACCTGAAGTCTGCGGAAATCCCAAGCGTCAGGTTACGTTCATGCGAATCAGTGATGTGAGTGTTTAAGGGAGTTAGAAGGAAAAACACACTGGGAGTGGGTGGCCCCACTCCCAGTGGCACTGCAGGTGGGCTCTACAGCTACTTCTTCTTGGTCTTTGCTTTTGCTTTGGGTTTCGCGGCGGCCGCGGCCTTTTTCTTTGGAGCGGCTTTCTTTTTTGTTGCTGCCAATTCACTCACCCCCTTTCAGATCATCGATCATGCCCGTCATTGCGGGTCAGACGGCTTTGGTTAATGTTTTCTCGTGATTGACTTCAAATGTATTGGGCCCCACTTTTCGAAACCGAGGATCGCGTTTTAAGGATGTGGCAACTGATGTGACTGGAGTTTTTCCCCGGATCGGCATCCCGCCTTCTTTGAGGCGTTGAAAAAGTTCTTTGGCATGTAGTGGACGACCGATCTCTTGGAGAACCATGTACACCGCATCAGGTACACTCATACCCACGTATTTGCTTCGGCCTAGGAGAATTTCCCTCGACTTAGACGCGACATCCGTATCGGCTGAGGACAGATGCCCTTCCTTATTCGAGAAGATCTGGCTGGAGAGACTCGCCAGCTTCGCTTTGTCAGCTTCGACGCGATAAAGGGTTTTTGCCAACTCCAGGTATTTCTCAACCGTCGCGATTTCCTCACCTACCTGCTCCCGTTTTTTTTGAAGATCCTTGAGTTTTCGCTCATAAACACTAATGCGCTGTTCCAGCCCATCACTGATATCTTTAAGCTGGTCATTTTGATCCTCCATTTCGCGAACTCCACCATATGTTGAGTCTAATTCTATTCGTGTTTTAAAGCAAAGTCAACAAGCAAGCTTTAAATTTTTATTATTAAAGGTTGCCTTCAAACAAATATGCAAATTGCGATTGGTTTATTATAAGTCAATGGTCTGTTTGTGAAGTGATCATTATGAAATTAATCTATTAAAATGAAAAGCCTAAACTTAGTGGTTTATGATTCTGTGAATTCAATATTTGGTAGGATAGTCGTTCTTGCAGTATGTGAATGTGCCTTATTAACTAGGTATTGTATCGTGGTATTGGCGTTTGGAATGGTTGGTTTGAGAGTGATGATAATTGACATAAATTTCTACAATAATGAGCGATAATGTAAGCGGCTCATTTTTTGACGGAATTTAAGTCAGAAAATATGCTATGGAGTAAAACGTTGTTTAAAGCATTTCATGAATGAGTTAACAACATATTGTGGTGTAGTCCTACCTAGGAAAATTTCTGAATTGGGAGGAATCGGCTGTAAAGGTTTCTACGCGGTCAAAATTTCTCCGTTTTCTTGAACCATCCACGATGGGCCAGTGAAATCGTCAAACCTCGGCTTTGCTCAGTCGCCATTTCGCTTTGATCACCCCGGACAGACAGGCTCTAGGTGTAAACCGAGCATATTGAGACAGGCTGGAATATTTTTAAGATGGCTTGGGAAGATAAGGATGCTATGATTGATGAATTATTTGATTGTTGGACTTAAACGTGATGACTGCAAATACCCCCCCTCTCAATCTCCTCGCCCTCAACGCAAATGAACTGAGTGCCTTCATACAGGAACTCGGTTGGCCACGATATCGGGCAGGTCAAATTCTGCGATGGCTCTACCAGCATCGTGTAGTGGATATTGAGTCGATGACCAACTTGTCTAAGACCGATCGGGGCAGGTTGCAGGAGGTAGCGACTATTCACCGCATGGAATCTCTACCTCCCACGATTGCCAGCGATGGCACAGTTAAGTTTGTATGGAATTTAGAGGATGGCTTGGCTGTAGAGACGATATTGATTCCGGATGGCCGTCGGCGGACCTTGTGTCTGTCTTCCCAAGTCGGGTGCACACTGGATTGTGGTTTTTGTTTGACGGCCGAGATGGGCCTGAAGCGAAGCTTGCGCGCCCATGAAATTGTCGGGCAGGTGTTGAATGTCCAAGCTTATCTGCCGGAAGATGAGCATCTGTCTTCACTGGTGTTCATGGGAATGGGAGAGCCGTTGGTGAATTTTGAGCCGGTCGCCGATGCGATCCAGCGTCTCACCAATATTGAGTGGGGCTTGGGTTTTTCCCCACGACGCATCACGGTGTCCACGGCGGGCTGGATCCCGCGATTTCCAGATGTGAGGCGATTAGGCGTGAATCTGGCCATATCCTTAAATGGCACGACCGATGAACAACGGGGACAACTGATGCCTGCAGTGAATGGGCGCTACGATTTATCTGAATTGCTTGATGCCTGTCGTCAATATACTCAATTCAGCGAACGCCCTCTGACGTTTGAATATGTGTTGTTAGCGGGCGTCAACGATTCACCTGAAGATGCCAGACGTTTGGTGCGGCTTGTACAGGGGATCCGGTGTAAGGTGAATTTGATTCCGTTTAATGAGTTTCCGGGTAATCCCTTTCGACGTCCGTCACCAGGTGTGGTTGATGCCTTTCAAGATATTGTTAGAAATAAAGGCCTGGATGTGTTTCTCCGAAAAAGCCGGGGAGACGATGTGTTGGGAGCTTGCGGCCAATTAGGTCGATCAGCTGCTGAAGTCTTAAATCAGTCGACCACGAACAAGAAAAGGAGTCTCCCTCTCTATGCTCAGCCTTGAACCAACTCTGCAGGGGAAGTATGAGGCCTTGCAAGAACTCTTTTTCGATATGGAATCGGTGGTGGTTGCATTTTCTGGCGGGGTCGATAGCACACTCGTTTTAAAGGTTGGATTTGACATACTTGGGTCTCAGGCCAAGGCCGTGACGGCGGTTTCGCCAACATTTCCGGCACTGGAAGTGGAAGAGGTCAAACAATTAAGTGCAGCGATCGGCGCGCCTTTGCAATTGGTCGAAACGGATCAGTTGCAAATTGAGTCATTTGTCAAAAATGATGCAACCCGATGTTTCCATTGCAAAACGGATTTATACCGATTGCTTTCCAGTCTTCGGGATGCCGTGGGGTTTCATACCATTGTGGATGGGACCAATGTGGATGACTTGGGTGAAGATCGTCCGGGCATTAATGCGGCCAGACAGCTAGGTGTGCGGAGTCCTTTGGTTGAGGCGGGACTCAGTAAGGCGGATATTCGGGAATTGGCCAAAGGGTTGGGGCTAGCCAATTGGAATAAGCCGGCCGCCGCTTGTTTGTCTTCACGAATTACCCGTGGGCTCCCCATTACGAAGGCCTATCTTTCCCGAGTAGAACAGGCCGAGGCCTTTTTGGTGGCTCAAGGGGTTACGCAAGTGCGGGTTCGCCTTCACGGCGATTTGGCGAGAATCGAGATAGAGCCGACGCAAATGGGAATTCTGATGGAAGAACCAGGAAGATCCCGGTTAGTGGAGAAATTTAAAAAGCTTGGATTTCAAACGATCACACTTGACTTGGAAGGGTATCGGGCCGGAGGAGGGAACCTTCCATCAGGTCCGGTTTAATGCCTTTGCCAAAATTTTTGCGAATGGGTCAACCGGGAGAGTTTTACTTATGTACTATTGTCTGATGGGTTCAGGGTGGCAATAAAATTCAGGGTGGCAATAAAAAAAGGGAAGCGATGCTTCCCTCTTTTTTATTATGCACGAAGGTTTGATAGGAGCGATCCCGGAAAGAATGCCTCCTGGGATGGAGGATCTTCTAAAAAAATTGGGAAATACTTAGTTTTTTGATTGGGCGGCGACTGCCTCTAGAGCTTCCTGTGCAAAGCGCCGATGGTCATCGTCCGATAAACTTCGACCAATTACCTTCTCGGCAACCAAAATGGCCAACTCAGCCGATTGGGTTTTAATGTCTTGAATGGCCTTCCGCCGCTCACGATCAATGTCTTGGGTCGTTTCCTCTTTAATCCTCTGTGATTCCACGCGAAGCCGTTGCTCGTTTTCCTCAAGTAGCCGTTGAGCCTGTTGCTTGGCCTCTGTCAGGATCGTTTCCACTTCTTTGGCAGCCAACTGAAGCTTGGTTTCATATTCCTTGAGCTTTCCCTCTGCTGCAACTCGGTTCTGCTCGGCCTGGTCGAGGCTTTCTCTGATCTTTCGTTCCCGGGCTTCCAGCGTTTCCAGGATCGGGGGCAAAGCGTACTTATAGAGCACCCATAGAAGGATCCCAAATGAGAGGAGTTCCCAGAATATCAGTGACGAAAAGAAATGTGAGTCAAATTGTGGCATAGATCAGGAGCCCTTTATCCTTTGCCCATGATGATAAAGGCGATGACCAGCCCATAGAGCGCGATGGCTTCGACCAGGGCGAACCCGATCCACATATACTTGCCGACCCTGGCTTCTGCCTCTGGTTGACGGGCGACTGCCTCAATCATTTTTCCAAAAATATACCCGATGCCGATCCCGGCGCCCGCAAAGCCCGCGGCCGCTAGGCCCATTCCCAAAAGTGCTGCTGCTGCAGAATCCATTGTAGTGTTGTCCTCCCAGTTTAAAAGGGACTAATTGTGAGTGTTCCCTTATCGTTTTGTTCGAGCGTGATTTAGTGCAGATGCATGGCGTCACCAATGTAGACGCAGGTTAAAACTGTAAAAATATAGGCTTGAATAAAGGCAATTCCGACTTCCAAGCCATAGAGTGCGATGGTAAATGAAAAAGGCAGCCACCCAATCATAAGCCCGCCTGCTATGGTAAGGCCGAACAAAACCCCAAGAATGACATGTCCGGCAGTCATATTGGCAAATAATCTGACGGCCAGAGAGATCGGTCTAGCCAGTTGGCTGATTAATTCAATGGGAATCATTAGGGGAAGGAGCCATCCTGGTGTGCCAGGAGGAACAAGTATCCCAAAGAATTTAGCGCCATGGAGTTGGAATCCTATGATAAGACTGAGGAGATAGACGCCTACAGCAAACACCCCGGTCACAATAATTTGGCTGGTAATCGTATAAGATCCAGGTATGAGACCGACCAGGTTTGAAAATAAGATAAACAAAAAGAGGGCACTGATGAGGGGGAAATATCGCATCCCAGAGGCCCCCATCGTGTCCTGAATAATTCCGCGAATAAAGTCGACCAGCAACTCTCCAAGACTTTGGAGCTTAGAAGGCACCAATGCCCTGGCGCCACCAGCTTTCATCAATAGAAGCGTAACAAGCCCCACCACAACCCACATCATCAAGACGGCCTTATTGACGGAAATGTCAAGGCCGAAAAAGGAAAGCGGGAGAAAGTTATGAAGCTCGAAGGGATGTAACGGATCTTCCAAAACTAAACCTTGTGTCTAGTGACTCATTGTTTCCAACGCTGAGCTGCACGGTAGGCATTGCGAACTCCAGCGATTAATCCCAGTACCAATCCTAACGCCACACCCCACGGTGTGGTATCCAACACATACGAATCAATTAACCAACCAAGGAATCCACCGACGATAAGGGCGGCAAGAAGGTCCGTCCCCACTCGCATTGCCTGTCCCAGCCCCGCAAACATTGGATCCTGAGAAGGTGCCATTTTTTTAATCGGCCAGGCGAGTCGTCGGAAGGGGACACATTCAAGCAAAAAATCACGAATCATGTCAAGCAAGAAAGGTCCCATTTTTCAATAATGGTATGGTAAGGTACGCCTGATCAAGACAGAGAATCATGAAGCCTCTTAGCTGGTTCAGTACTGTTACTAATATTTAGGCCGACATTATGATGAAGAAGCAGTTGGTGTTCCTCCTGATCATGGCGTTTGCAGCATATGAGAATCCCCTGGGAGCCACTTCCTCAGGGGTGGATGATTTGCCGGATTTAACGGGTGGGGTGGTGCCTGTTGTTCAATATAAGCAGCTCGATCCCTTCTCCGGTAACGATATATTAACGTCTGTCAGTGAAGTAGAATATACGGTGAAGGTCAAAAACCAAACGGGGGATCCGTTGATTGCAGATTCCTTAATCCTGGTAGTGGATTCTGTGCTGGAAATTTCCGGGAAAGAAATTTCCAATCGAATCAAAATCGAGGGATCGGATGGTATGACTGGGGAGGGAAAACATTTTTTCAGGATTCCCAGTAATCGAAAGGATCTTCCACCCTATGGGGAAAGTGAAACGGTCACCATACGGGTGACGAATCCTGATTTTCTTCGGTTTTATCCGCCCGGTGTACGGGTTCGCGGGATCCGACGCTCTTCTGAAAAAGCCGCCAAAGATCTGCTTGATAACCTGGTGCAAGAGGGGTTGTTGTCTCCCGAGGACGCCATGCGGGCCTTAGAAAATCCTTCATCAGATAGTCCTTAACCCTTGTCCTCCATTCCCAAGCATGCCGAACGAGGCACTCATGCCTCGCTTCATTCGACCTCGTGTTTTCCCCTTATTCAGCACTGCTCCCCCGCTTTTGAAGATCCCTTTGATCTCTTTGGCCTGGTGACCGGTTACGCTCCACATTCATTTTTCATGGAGCATGACGCGGTTCAAGAAGGGGTGGCGTGCCGTTTTTCTTATTTGGGGTGCGATCCCTATCGCGTGGTCCGGGGGAAGGGGCACATGTATGAAACGGTTTCGTTGGGTAAAAAGGAAAAGTACATCGGTGATCCATTTGCGATGTTGCAGCGTACCTTCGTGGGGCAGACTGCCGGTTCAGGCAACCAATTCCCGCCGTTTCAGGGAGGGGCGATCGGCTGTTTCAGCTATGACCTTGCCCGTACGTTTGAGGTTCTACCCGAGTGTCTGCCGGATGATCTGAATTTTCCTGATTTGTACTTTCTGTTTGTCGAGATCTTTGTGGCCGTGGATCATCAGGCTCCGGGGGTCTGGCTGATATTTGCACCTTCGCCTGAGCGATTGGCGGGCGAAAGCTGGGATCACTTGTTTCGGGAAGGGCAGGCGCGCCTGTCTGATCTCCAAGCCAAAGTGATGATCCCTGAGAATCATTCAACGAAGTTGGATTCCGCCATGTCCTCGCTTCGCATAGATGGGGAGCAATCGTCTTTGGAATATATGGATCGCGTGCGTGCCTGCAAGCACTTCATTGCTGCCGGAGATATTTATCAGGCTAATCTCTCTCATCGATTCCGGGTTGAGGGAGTGACTCATGGTTTTGCAAGCCAAGCCGAAGCGGGAGCCGACGTATATCGGCAATTGCGGAAGGTCAATCCTTCCCCCCATTCGGCCTTCCTCGTTTTGGAATCTGATGTCATCGTGTGTAATTCTCCGGAACGATTAGTACGGCTTTCAGGGGGATGTGCGGATATGCGTCCTATCGCGGGCACCAGGTCTCGGGACATGGAACCTCAAGTTGATCGATGGTTGGCGGAAGATCTGTTGTCTTGCCCCAAGGAACGGGCGGAGCATCTCATGTTGGTTGATTTGGCTCGAAATGACCTGGGGCGGGTGTGCGACTACGGATCCGTTCGAGTCAATGAGTTGATGACCGTGGAACGATATTCTCATGTCATGCATATGGTCTCCCAGGTTTCCGGCCGTTTGAGTGACGTCTGCCATGGTTTCGACCTTATTCGAGCCACGTTTCCTGGAGGGACGATTACCGGAGTGCCTAAAGTCCATTGCATGGAACTCATCGAACAGCTTGAGCCCGTTCGTCGGGGAATTTACACCGGGTCGATTGGGTTTATCGGGTGGAACGGGGATCTTGACTTGAATATTGCCATTCGCACGTTATGGCTCACGGCGGGACAGGGATATCTCCAGGTGGGAGCGGGGATTGTGGCTGATTCGGACCCTGAGCGGGAGTATAAGGAAACGCTCAAAAAGGCCGAAGCTTTTTTCCAGGTTCTGAAAGGGAATTACTGACGACGAAACGGGTATAAGAGATGTGGATCTTTCTCAACGATCAGTTTGTTAAAAAAGAGGATGCTCGAATATCGGTCTTTGACCATGGGTTTTTATATGGGGATGGTGTCTATGAAACCCTCCGTGTCTATCAGGGGCGCATTTTTTTATTAGAACGACATTTGGCACGTCTTCGACGATCTTGTGATCTGATCGGTCTGGTTCTTCCGATCCAGGATGACGCTTGGGAAGCCATCATGACCGAAATGTTGATTCGAAATGAACTTGAGGATGCCAGCCTCCGCATAACGATATCTCGAGGTGAAGGGGAACTCGGGATTGACCCTGGTATTTGTCCCCGCCCGACTATTGTCGTGATGGCGAGGTCTGTGGTGGCCTATCCTGCCCAAATGCGGGAGCAGGGAGTCAGGGTGCAACTCGTTTCAGTTCGACGGAATCCGGAATCTGCCCAATCACCTCAAATTAAGTCGCTGAGTTTTCTCAACAATATTCTGGCCAAGCAGGAAGCCTTACAGGCAAGAGCGTTTGACGCCCTGATGTTGAATATGGACGGTCATGTGACGGAATGTACGACGAGCAATATCTTTTTTGTGGCAAACCACCGATTACATACTCCTTCTGTTGCCTGCGGAATCCTGGAGGGGATCACTCGAGAAGTGGTGATCGCCTTAGCCAGGGATTTAAAAATTGAGGTGGAGGAAGGGGCATATTCCCCTATGGACGTGCTTCAAGCCGATGAATGCTTTATGACGAACACAGGCCTGGAAGTGATGGCGGTCTCTCAAGTTGGAGAAGATCCTATAGGTCAAGGAAAGAGTGGGCCAATCACGATGGCATTATGGAGGGGTTTCCAGGATAATTTGGAAAGATGGTTGGGGCCGGTTATCACGCGCCCTCAATAGAAATAACATTCAATGCCGTGTGGTATTTTTTGTATTCTTTGGGGTAATAACCGCAGTGGGTTTGGCGTCATTGTCCTGTTGACACCGGCTATGAGTTTTCCAGGCGAGTCCTTTATGGAACGGAAAATCTTCACGGAAATGGGCTCCCACGCTATTGGATCGCCAAAGTGCAGCTTCCGCAATGCATTGTCCAACCAAAACCATATTCCGGGTTTCTAGTCCAGGCCGGCTCCACGGGGCTGCTGAAAGCTTGGATGACCATAGCTGAGCCTGATCGACGGTTTTCTTTAGAGAATTCCCCGTTCGCACCAATCCGACTTTAGACCACATTAGACGCCGTAAAGAGTTTCTGATTTTTTCCACATCTTGAGTGGACATCTTCCGTCCGCTGGGTTTTCGGAGGAGCGGAGAATTTGAAAAGTCAGGGCAGGAGCTGATCGTCGAACAAGAGGAAGCGGCTTGGGCTGCCCGATAGCCAAAGACCAGACCTTCCAGCAAAGAATTACTCGCGAGTCGATTGGCACCGTGAACTCCGGAACAGGCTACTTCCCCTGCCGCAAACAGGCCTGGGATGGTGGAAGCCCCATCCAGGTCGGTTTTAACGCCGCCCATAAAATAATGAGCACTGGGGGAAACCGGGATCCATTCCTCTGTGATGTCAATATCGTATCGTAAGCAGGTCGAGTAGATGGTAGGAAACCGTTCTTTCAAAAATGCGGCCCCCAAATGCGTCACATCTAAATAGACATGACGAGCTTTGGTTCGTTGCATTTCCGTCCAGATAGCCCGAGAGACGATGTCCCTTGGTGCGAGGTCCTGGCTTCGATGATAGTTTTTCATGAAGCGCTCGCAGCGATTATTGCGTAAAATCCCTCCTTCGCCTCGTAAAGTTTCGGACAGCAGAAAAGGAGGACTGGATGGGAGATACAGGGCGGTTGGATGAAATTGGACGAATTCCATATCCTCCAGAATGGCACCCGCCCGATAAGCCATGGCAATGCCATCTCCGGTCGCATTGGCCGGGTTGGTGGTTCGAGCATAGACCTGCCCGGCCCCCCCTGTGACTAAAAGTGTGGCGGGAGCACAGACGATCTTAAGAGTCCCACTCAATTCATCAAGGATTAACGCTCCCCAGCATCGTCCGTCCTGGATGCATAGCTCAACCGCAACATGATTTCCCATCCAGGTCAGGTTTTTCAGGGTTTGGGCTTTGACGCTGAGTGCACGAACCATTTCGCTGCCGGTGGCATCCCCTCCGGCTCGTAATACTCGATGACGGCTGTGGGCGCCTTCCCTGGTGAACGCGAGTTTGCCATCCACTGTGTCAAATTTCGCTCCCCATTCAATCAATTCATGAATACGGGAGGGTCCTTCTTCAACGAGTATTTTGGTGGCTGGCCGGGAACAGAGTTGATGGCCGGCTTTCAGAGTATCTGCCAAATGGAGAACCACGTCATCTTCCTCGCTGAGCGCGACCGCTACGCCTCCTTGGGCATAGAAAGAATTATTGTCTTGTGGCCCACCTTTGGCGACCATGGTGACACGACCATATCGACTTAATTCAATTGCAGCTCGAAGGCCTGCCACACCCGCGCCTAAAATCAGGAAATCCGTCGAAATCACGTGGGAGGAATGATGTGATGCGGCAGCGGAAGACATGGAAATGATTGGAGCAGTGAAAAAGTTGATGGTTAAGAAGAAAAATTGAGACGGTGTGTCATGGCAAAAGGCAGGTTTCCTTCAATCCCCCGGAGCAGGATGACTTGATTGCCACTCCACAGCAGGACCCCATGACCGCTGGCTTGAGCGGGCGCTTCCTGAGGGGAGCGTTCCCAGTTGCCTTGCCAGGAGACAAAGGCCGAAATACGATCTCCATCAATCACCATGCGATCGATGGTCAGGTCCAGCTGAATAGTGGTAAACGTTGCGAAGTCTTCTCGAACCTTGGCTTCTAAGAGGTCAAGGTTTTCAAGGGGAAGGAGTAGGTCCTGGAAGCCCGATGCATCGTGATTGACATAGGCTTTTTCCAGTGTTTTGATAGCTTGCACTACTCGTTGGAATCGGGCGTGGTCCTCAGGGTATTTGGGGGCTTTTTTCGAACATCCTGATCCTGCGAGGGAAATAAGGATCGGAAACGTTATTAAAAGCAACAAAAGATGGTTATTTAAAAATCGAAGCAGAATCATGAAATTCTATAATGAAGAAGAATACTGGAGGGGGTCAAGAGAATTTATAGAAAGTAGATGATTAATGAGTGAAGGAACAGGTATGATGTGGATGGTTTCCTTGACACCTTTCCTGACCCTATGATAGGTAATCAGCCGGCAGTCGGGGACTTGTTTGCCAAATTCAGGGCGAAACCTCTCTGAACCAAGATAGCCGTATCGAATTCACCCAGGAATGCACCTTTATGTCCAGTGTCGTCAAAAAGCGAAGGAAGAAAATGCGCAAGCATAAACATAAAAAACTCCTTCGCCGTATGAAGTTTGCCAAACGTCGTAATTAATTTCCATAGGCGGGATGGTCAAGGGCTTGAATATGACCCAGGGGAAAAAAACTCGTATTCGGGTCCGTTCCTCTTTGTCGTCATATGTCGGAGATCTCTTAATCCCGCCTATGCGAAATAGAATTTCAGATGTGTTAAATGATGAGTCTGTCCTGTTTATTAACTTAACGGATGTGCTGATCAATGACACTGAACATTCTGCGTTTGTCGCTTTAAACAAAAATCAAATCGAATCGGTTATTCAACTCGACTAGCCCCATTTTGTCATTTCTCTCGCCTTGTCGCACCCTCCGATTGTGAATTGGTGACGTCGCTTCTTACCTCTAAACGGATTTAAGCACCTGTTCGTGTAAGGCCATTATGAACTATCTGTCTCGATTTATTCCCTTCCTCCGTCCCTATCTGATGACCATGGTCGGTGCGGGGGTTTTGGTGATGGGTGTCGCGGCCTGCAACCTGTTGCTCATCAGGTTGGGCGGCTCGCTGTGGGATCTTATAACGGTTCAACGGGACTTGCCTAAATTGACCAGCATGGTGTGGGTCTTTGTCGGGTTAGTGATCGGCCAGGGCCTGTTATCCATGGCTCATAGTTATTTGACCGCGCTGGCTTCCCAGCATGTAATGGCGGATTTTCGTACCCACGTCTTCTCTCATCTCCATCGGTTATCACTGAATTTCTTTGCGAAACGGCGAACCGGAGAGTTGATTTCCCGATTGATGAACGATGTCGGGGTGATTCAGAATTTATTAACGGAGACCCCGATGGATGCCCTGAAACATCTAGTGACCATCATTGGGGGCGTGGGATTTCTTTTGGTGATGAATTGGCGGCTGTGTCTCTTGATTCTCATTCTCTTGCCTCTGCTGGCCCTTGTCGCCAGGATGTTTGGGAAGCGGCTAAAAGTCTTATCGATGCAAATTCAGGATCAAACCGCCCATGTCACCACGTTAATAGAAGAAGTGGTGTCAGGCATTAGGGTGGTCAAATCGTTTGTCCAGGGTAAACGGGAGGAAACACGGTTTCGTTCAGCTGTAGAGACCTTGTTAGCGACCACCATGAAACGGACCGCGGTGTTGGCCGTGTTTGTTCCCGTCATCACCTTCTGTACGTTTGTGATGGCGATTGGCGTCTTATGGTATGGGGGCAAACAAGTCATCGAAGGTCAGCTATCACCTGGGGAATTATTTGCGTTTGTTCTCTTTGCGGGAATTTTAATTGGCCCATTCGGATCAGCCGCCCGGATGTTCTCTCAGGTGAAGGAAGTGCAAGGAGCCATGACGCGGGTGTTTGAGCTCCTGGATACTCCACTGGAAATTCAGGATAGTCCGATGGCCAAGGCCTTAACCCCCATTCACGGGCAGGTGCAGTTTGATCACGTGCAATTTAGCTATGAGGACCGGCCCCCTGTTTTGGATGCCGTATCTTTCTCGATTCAGGCCGGGGAATGTGTGGCCCTGGTGGGACCAACCGGAGCCGGGAAAACGACTATTGTGAATTTACTGCATCGTTTTTATGACCCAACCGCCGGCCGGGTGCTGGTTGACGGGCATGACCTCACCTCCATTCAAGTGGATAGTTTGTATCAACAGTTGGCGCTTGTGCCTCAGGAAACACTTCTTTTTGGTGGGACGATCGCAGACAATATCCGGTATGGTCGAGCGGAAGCTTATGAATCCGACATGATAGAGGCCAGTCGCCGAGCCAATGCGCATGAATTTATTCAGGCGCTTCCCGAGGGCTATGATACCATTCTAGGTGAAAAAGGAATTAATCTGTCTGGAGGACAGCGACAGCGCATCGCTATTGCAAGGGCGCTACTCAAAGACCCGAGAATTTTGATCCTGGATGAAGCCACCTCAGCATTGGATAGTCAGTCGGAATCGTTGGTGCAGTCAGCCTTAACGGAACTTATGAAGGGCCGCACCACGCTGATGATCGCGCATCGCTTTTCCTCCATTCAGCGGGCAGATCGAATTCTCGTCTTACATAAAGGCACAATTGTAGAGGAAGGACAGCACGAAGAACTTCTTGCCAAGCGGGGACTCTACCATCATCTCTATACACTGAGAGAGGTTGAGGGAATAACGGAGCGTATGGAGATCGCAGAACAACCCTTGCCTTAAAAAGGGTCATAGAGCGGGAAGGAAAATAAACAAAACCGGTTCTGAGTCCTGATCCGATTGAGACGAGAGTAGTTCTCAATCCTCTGGCATTTTTATGCCTGGGTCTCATAAAAATCGGGTTAATGAATTTTGGAAAAGTCGGCTGGTATGTTAATCAGTTTTCCATCGGGAAAGAACACGGCGAGGGTTCCTGGAGCTAGTGGATCGAAGTCGGCATAGGCAAAGCGTGCGGTAAACCTCGACCGAAAGCTGACGGTATCTCCTGGATTTTTTCGGCCGCGCTCAGGAGGGCCAATATCCACGGGGCGAATCGTGTTTGAGCCTTGCTGAAGAGCAATATCTGCCCCTTCCGCAAAGAACTCATCTTCCCCGCATAAGCGAATTTCAACTTCAAGGTAGGGCATTTCCAGAATTTCCTGAATTTTAGCCTCCGGCATACGAATGTCTTGTTTCTGGCGTTTGGATTCCGCCGCTTCGCGTCGGCCAAAGTATTCCAACCAATAGAGTCGTGTTCTTAATATGGCATGTGCCCCACAGGGTTCCACTTCCGGGTTAGCGCCGACTCGAACTGCACGTTCCGAGGCTTTCATCACTGTAGCCACATCCTCTACTGAATCGGCTTGTTCCATGGTTTTGCGACCAGATGCCATCGCCTCATTGGCTTGCTCTAATGTGAGAGACAGGTCGATCCCGGAGGAGATGGATGGGTGAGTCCCTACACCGATTATAGTGAGGGCACAAAGAGTAAGCGGGAGACGAATGTACGAAGACAGCAATGAAACCATGCGCATTCTCCTTGGCACTTTTCGGGCATGACTCAGGATGAAAGTCGGAATTGTAGAGGACACCTGAAATCTTTGCAATCCCTGCCCTATGTACGGCTTGAGAGGGATCATGTCCGTACATATACACAGTTGGGGAGTGGGAGTAACTGGAAAAGTGATTTGTAGTTGACTCCCTCATGCCGCTCCGGTAGATTAGCGGCCTGTTTGGTTGAAATTAGGTGGACCGTCCCCCTACGGCACCAGTTATTTGGGGTTCTCGCCTCAGGTAAGCAATCCCTTATTACACGAAATATCATGTTGAACGTCAATTTCCCTTGAAGGGGTGTGGATTGCGAAGGACATCATCATTTGGAGAAACAATGAATATTGAGAAAGTTGAGCGTGTATACAGTGCGTACGCGTCTGTTTATGACCATACGTTTGGTAAAGTCTTTCAGCAATCTCGCGAGTCGGCGGTGCGCGGCCTTCCTATTGAGCCCGGCCATCGAGTTCTCGAGGTCGGCGTAGGAACCGGAGAGGCGCTCCCTCTTTATCCCTCCTGTTGCGAAGTCCTTGGTATTGACCTCTCGGATGGCATGTTGGAACATGCCCGACGTCGGGTCCAGGAGCACCGGTTGGATCATGTGACCCTCAAGAGAATGGATGCGGGGAAAATGGATCTTCCCGATAATCACTATGATATTGTGATGGCTGCTTACGTGGTCACAGCAGTTCCTGATTATCGAAGCGTGGTGGATGAAATGATCCGGGTGTGTAAACCCGGTGGCCGGATCATCATGCTGAATCACTTTAGCAATGGGAATAAAGTTATTGCGGCGGTGGAAAAATGGATTTCTCCTTTCTGTAAGCATATTGGATTCAGAACCGATCTGGCATTGCACACGGTCCTGGAAGGCACGTGTCTGATGGTGGTCAATAAAAAGAAAGTGAACCCCTTGCGGTTCTGGCATTTGGTGGAATGCGTGAATAAAAAGAATGGTCAACAGGCTTTGTTCACAAATGGTTTTGCGTTGAATGGACATTCATAGCCCTCTCCACCCATTGTCGTGCCCTGTATCCCCTTGCCTCCGGACATTTTGCCCTATTCTCAGGTAGACCACGTCACGAAGGGTATGACTAGTCCTTCGTGAATCGGCTTCTTGCCCTGAACCAAACCCAAACGCGGCGTCATGAAAGTTGCCCTCTGCCTCCAACATGTCTTGTTTGAAGGCCCTGGCGTTTTTCGTCGGGCTCTAGAAACTCGTGGGTATGCGGTCAGAAAAGTTGTCGTGCCCGCTGAGGGTTTGCCTGAAGACCCATGGGACTTTCTCCTCATTATGGGGGGACCGATGTCCGTTAATGATGGTGATGCGTGGATCGAGGCCGAACTCAAATTTGTGATGACGGCTCTCGCGAAAGGTATTCCTGTCCTGGGGATTTGTTTTGGAGCTCAGTTACTGGCGAAAGCGTTGGGTGGTTCGGTGACACCGGGGCCGAAGTTTGAACTTGGCATGAGTGCCGTGTCCCTTTCCGACCTGGGAAAAGTCGATCCTATCCTGAGTGCCATGCCCCAGGACTTTCTCGTGTTTCAATGGCATGGAGAAGGGATCACGCTTCCGCCTGGAAGCGTGAATCTGGTGACCTCTGCTGACTTTCCAGTTCAGGCATTCCGGATGGCGGATCGAACATATGGCCTCCTGTTTCATCTGGAATTAGAGGAATTGGGCATAGAGGCCTTGTGCCGGGAATGTCCTCAAGATGTTCAGCGAGGTGGGATGACACCGGAGTCAATTCAAGCCCCGTCGCTACCCCACCTACCCAGGCTCCATCAATTGGCTGATCGCTTCATTGAAAATTTGATTCAGGCATGATGACACCTCCTTCTTGATTCATTTTCCCATTTCCCGTTTCGAAAGCATTTTTTCCTGGGCGGTACCGTAACGGGTTACATATTTGGTACCGTAGTAGGTTTATATTCACCGGTTTTTGATAAGGAGTACGAATTCATGGCTGAGTTTCCTATTCAATATGCAGAGCGGATCCGCACCTTACCCCCCTATTTATTCGCCGCCATCGATGACATGAAGCGTAAGGCCATCGAGCGGGGGATGGATATCATCAATTTGGGTATTGGCGATCCTGATTTGCCGACACCAGAACCGATCATTGAATCGTTACGACGTGCGGCGGGAAATCCCAAACATCATCAGTACCCGTCGTATGATGGCATGTTGTCATTTCGGACTGCGGTGGCCGATTGGTATCAACGTCGGTTTGGCGTGACCCTGGACCCCAAAACAGAAGTGGTGACATTGATCGGGTCAAAAGAAGGCATCGGCCATGTTCCGTTGGCCTTTGTCGACCCGGGAGATATTGTGTTGATTCCGAGCCCGGGATATCCGGTGTACCCGGTAGCAACCAGTTTTGCCGGGGGGATTTCCTACACCATGCCTTTGACGAAAGAAAATGGGTTTTTGCCGGATCTGTCTGCCATTCCCAAGGATATTGCCCAAAAAGCCAAAATGATGTTTCTCAACTCCCCGAATAATCCTACGTCGGTAGTGGCGAGCAAGGAATTTTTCAAGAAGGTCGTGGACTTTGCGCGTGAGCATCAGATCATTGTCTGTCATGACGCCGCTTATTCCGAAATTTATTATGACGGCAACCGGCCTGCGAGCTTTATGGAGGCAGCGGGCGCAAAAGACGTGGGGGTGGAATTCCACTCGCTGTCGAAGACGTACAATATGACCGGATGGCGCATCGGATTTGCCGTTGGGCGAAAAGAAGTCATCGCGGGTCTGGGCAAGGTCAAAACCAACATTGATTCAGGCGTGTTTCAAGCGATTCAGGAGGCTGGCATTACCGCGTTGCAACTGGATGATTCAGTGACAGAAGGATTGCGAACGATTTATCAAGAACGGCGTGATGTTCTAGTCCCCGGCTTGAAAGCCATGGGATTGGAACTGGATTCGCCTCCGGCGGCGTTTTACGTTTGGATCGGTGTGCCGAAGGGATTCACCTCGGCGTCTTTCACGGCGCATCTCATTGAGAAAGCCGGAATTGTGACGACCCCCGGCAATGGATTTGGCGATCCGGGAGAAGGGTATATCCGGATGACGGTCACGACCACAAAAGATAAATTGGCCGAAGCGGTGGAACGCATGAAAAAGATTGGCTGGTAGGGCCTTATTCCTTTCAGCGAATCTGAGAAAAATCGAAATGGCTCAAGAAATTGTATATATCGGTTTTGGTTCCAACGTCGGAGATCGTCAGGAGTTATGCGATCGGGCTGTGGCGTTGATGAACCTCCTCCCTCGTTCTTGTGTCATAGGCGTGTCTTCGTATTATGAATCTGAACCGATCGATCCCCAGGGAATCCTGGGACCTACCTGGTTTTATAATGGCGTGGTGCGGTTGGAAACTGGTCTCAGTCCCCAACGACTTCTGGGCATCCTCCAAGAAACCGAACGAGCGTTGGGCCGTGATGGAGATAACCGTTGCGGCCCCCGCACAATGGATTTTGACATTATCTTTTTTGGCCAACATGTGATCGAACAACCAGGACTCATTATCCCTCATCCGCGTCTGCATCAGCGACGATTTGTCTTGGAACCGCTTGTGGAATTAGATCCTGATTGGAATCATCCCTCCTTTCACCGTTCGGTGAAAGAGTTGTTGGCGTCGCTTGAAGATACCAGTAGGGTCAACAAGCTGGATGTTATCCCCGGGGCGAAGTACGGCTCCCGACCAGCCTGCTCGTCTGGGCCTTCAGCCTGATCCATGCGTGTCTTCCACTCTGTTCGAAATCTCCATAGCTGGAGAACCAAGCAGGAATTGTTGGAAGGTCCGATTGGGTTTGTCCCGACGATGGGCGCCTTGCATGATGGACACCTGTCGTTAATGCAACGTGCGCGAAAGCAATGTCGGACCGTCGTCGTCAGTGTCTTTGTGAATCCGCTCCAGTTTGGTGAAACTGAAGATTTGGGCCGCTATCCGCGGAGTTTTCGCGCCGACCGCCGCTTGTGCCGGGAGGCTGGTGTCGACTTACTCTTTGCTCCTCCTCCAGAAGAATTCTATCCAGCAAATTTCCAAACCACCGTCACGGTAAATCGTCTGACGCGACGCTGGGAGGGGGAAGCACGACCCACCCACTTTCAAGGGGTCACGACTGTAGTGACGAAGTTATTCGGTCTGGTCCGTCCTCATCTCGTGTACTTCGGACAAAAGGATTATCAACAATGCCTGGTGGTGAACCAGCTCATTCAGGATCTCAACTGGGATATGCGAATGATCCGTTGTCCAACGGTGCGGGAATCCGATGGTCTAGCTGTCAGTTCCCGTAATCGATTTCTTTCAGCCCATCAACGCGTGCAAGCCGGGCTTTTGTCGAAGGCGTTACGGCAAGGGAGCGATGTCATAAGGACCGGAATCCGGAATGTTCGGACCATACAATCCCGAATGGAAAAGATTTTTGGGAGCGATCCCGATGTACATCTGGATTATCTGGCAATTTGTGATTCCAAGAGTTTGGAACCACTGACTCAAGTGGGCGGAACGGTTGTCATCTTAGGAGCCGTCAGACTGGGAACCATCCGGTTGATTGATAATCTGCTCGTCCGCTGTCCCTGAGTTCAGGGTTACCTGCTAATAAGGTTGTTCGGAAGTTCGTTGGGATTGGGACCAGAGGGACCTACCGGAAAATATTCGGCTAAGACCTCACCACAGTGGGTAATGGCCTGACACAACGACTCCACGGGATTTCCTTTGTGGACGCCTTCTTGAATCAGGCTCAGCATATTGTTCCAGGTCTCCGCGGGAATCCGTTCAAGAATTACGCGGTCTGTCAAAATCTCAATCCGGTGTTCGAGTAACGAAATAAGAATCAACACTCCTGTACCGAGTTCTGTCCGATGTAGCCCATGTTCCTCAAAAGCCTGATGGGCGCGAAGGTTCACTTTATAGGCCATTCGTTCGTTGGAGGTGAGCACCCGAATCACCGGGTCGAACGTTCCCAACCAGAATCCAAGTCCATAGGAAGCAAACACCGCCAGAAGGAGCCATCCGGCATTGGTGGCATGCCATCCCCAGGACATCCATTCCCAATCCATGGTTAACAGGGCACTCAGCACAAAAAAGGCAGAACCTGCCCCTGCCCGATATTGCGTCTCACGGTATCGGGCTGAGCGTTGAATGATCATTGGCACGATTTCTCCCCGAGTATGGCGTTCAGCCTTCCGGATGGTTTGTTGAATACGTTCATGATCCTGGTCTGAAAAAACCATCGTCATTTACCAGCTTCCCGAGGCGCCGCCGCCGCCGAAACTCCCGCCGCCTCCCCCAAACCCACCTCCAAACCCTCTCGATCCGCCTATTGATCCCGATTGTCCGGGCCATCCCAAGTTGGATCCATGTATAAATGGGTTTCGAGTCGATGGGCCTCCGACATTGTTGAACAAACCGACAAGAAGGGAGGTCACCACCCCCGCGAGAATACCCAACCAGATGGCCATGGGAAATGCGACCAGAAACGACAGGACCATGCCAATCACGCTCCCATTCACACGTCGGCCAGAACCTAAAAATAAACCGGCCAACGTTCCCACTATGATGGCCAAGCCAAAAGTTTCCCAAAGCCCCATGTGCCCAGAATTCTCAATGGAGGAGGGAGTGTTGACATAGGTCCCTTCAATAGTGGCAAGAATGGCATGAGTACCGGACATGATCCCTCCGGAGAAGTCCCCCGATCGGAAACGGGGCACCACCTCATGGCGAATGATTCGGGAACTTTTGGCATCGGTCAATGTCCCTTCCAATCCATAGCCCACTTCGATGCGCACCTTTTTTTCTTGCAGGGCAATCAGGAACAGGACCCCGTTGTCCGTACCCTTTTTCCCAAGTGCCCAGGCCGTTGCCACCTGATGAGAAAGCTCCTCCAGGGGATGGCCTTCCAAGGAGGCAAGCGTGAGGACCGCAACTTGGTTGGAGGTTTTGGATTCATGGGCAGCCAAAGCGGTATTCAGGCTGGAAATGGCAGAAGGGGAAAGCAGGTGAGCCTGGTCGACCACCCGACCGGTGAGGGGCGGAATATCCAAGCCCCACGCGGCCGAAGCCAGGAAGAAGATACTCAGGAGTCCCAACCAGCCTAACCGGTGAAGGCTCAGCCCTGGTTTTGGCCTCATCATGTTCATGTCGTCAGGTGTACCGATGTCGGGTTAAAATTTGACCTCGGGAGGCGTCGACACGGCCTTTTCATCAGCGACGGTAAAGCTTGGTTTCACTTCAAGTCCCAAGAGGTATTTGGCGGTCAGATTGGTCGGGAAAAATCGAACACCCTTATTGAATTCCGCGACCTTGTCGATGTAGCGCTTGCGGGCTACCGTGATGCGATTTTCCGTGCCCTCCAGTTGGCTTTGGAGATCACGAAAATTTTCATTGGCTTTGAGGTCAGGATATTTTTCCACGACGACCATCAGGCGGGAAAGGGCGGATGAGAGTCCTTGCTGGGCCTCCTGAAATTTCTGAAACACACTCGGGTCTTTTAACGCTTCCGGGGTTATTGTCATCCCGGCGACTTGAGAACGGGCTTGAGTCACTCCTTCTAATGTGTCCTTTTCGTGGGCGGCGTACCCTTTAACGGTCGCCACGAGGTTAGGAATTAAATCGGCCCGGCGTTGGTATTGATTCAAGACCTCGCTCCAAGCGGCATTGGTTTCTTCGTCCAGTCCTTGGAGGTCGTTATAGCCGCATCCACTCAGAGATATAGTCAGCAGGAGCAATCCGAGCATAAGACGTTTACAAGAACTTTGCATCATCCATTCCTCCTCTGCGAGATAAGCGGGCGGTCGTCAACCCAACAGGGTGTCATTATCAGATAATCACCAATATCGTGAAAACAAGAAATAGACAAATGATCGAGGAGGTAGGTGGGAAAGTCGGAGATGATGGTTAATTGTGGCAGCCTTAGCAAAAAAGAGCAAATCTAATGAGATCTGATCCTTATCAGAAGGAAATCAAAAATAGGTGAAGCCTCAGCCAAAAGGAAAAATAGGAAAGGTCATTTGAAAAATCTCATAGCAATTCAAAATGTTTCTTTTGGCGTTTTGGGGGACCGCAATAGTTCATGAAACTATTACTACAACTGCTCGCGATCAGGTCTTTGAAGTCCACATTCTTCCCATATTTTTTCAAAAAAAGGCCTTAAAATTACCTTGGGGACAATATCATAACCTGTAATGGTTCCTTCATAAACTATGTGTTCGTTAAATACCTTCCCATCAAACTTTCCATTAAAGTGCATGTCGTTTGGCACAGCCATTTTGTATCCCTCGACCTTTGTTGCCCCAACGATGAATTTGAGGGGGAGAGGCAATTCCAGAATATCCTTACAGAATGGCAAACAAGTGGATAGCGTTTGAATGAAATAAATCTCTAGCGAAGCACAAGGGAAATATCCAAAATCCACATTAGACCTTTTCTTGTGTGTATTTTTGTCAATCCTGGAGGTATCTATTCCCCATAACTCTCGATTTTGAAATACCTGTATCAGGGACAAAACTTTTTTCTTATCATGATAAACGGTAAATGCACCGTGCTTATTACGAACCCAGCTATGTGCTTGACTCGTGAGAGGCATGGGCATGATTTGGCTCGCTTTGAGTAATTGCAAGACTTTTTGAGTGGAGTCAATTTTCTGTGTAGGGTTTTGAGGTAGGACCCTTAAGAATAGATGTTCATTGTCTGGAACCACTAGTTGTATTTCCTCAGGAATGCCGTCATCTATAACACCTAAGGACTCATCTTTCCTTAAAAAAGTTGATGGGTCTTCGGTAAAAGGTATTGCTATATGCCCCAATGCATCCCATGTCGCTTCAGGAGGATGAGATCTAAGGATTAGGGTGATTGCTTGTACAAATTGTTTAACAAGCGCTGCTCTGACTCTTATCTTTTCGTCGAGTTCTGCCTTGTTCGATAAATGGTAGGTGAGGGGGTGTCTGAGATGCCGCATGTTGAAGGGAAGATTTTCTTGGGTCAAATTCCCATACGCTGTGTTCATAATAGGAATAATTCTAGAATGTCCCAATGAGCGTAATGCCCACCCATATTCGATCAGAACATTCGGGTTTGGAATTAATCGATTTTCTTCTGTTTTTCCAACAAAAGTCAGATCCGGGACGAAGACTGTTGCCCCTGAGATTTTCTGGAAAATCACGTCGGCAATTGGGGGAATTCCAGGCACTCCTTTCGTATCTTTATCCAATTCTAAGGGTCTATTTCGTTCTGCTATTTGGATAGAAATATCCGTAGAAACTTCCTTGATGGCTTTTTCAATAGCATCCTCTATAAATGTTCGGTTGGTGTCATTCGGGCAATCGCTTTGCCAGGAATAAAATACGGTATTTGCCATAATACTCCTGAATTTTGAGTTTCAGTCCGAATTGTCCATTGAATTATGCGAAATCTTGAAAGGGGCAGGCTATAGTCATTTGGAAAGTGTTTGCTTTTATGATAGATGCCGAGTTTCGGCTCGGTAGCCGAGGTTCTTTTGTTTCGGCAAAAGAACCCAAAACCATTGACACCCCGTCCGGCCTCATTCGAATGGGTGGACGCTGTTTTTGAGAGGGCGGGCCAACTCGCGATGCTCGGAAAGAGCCCGCCGGTTTATTAGGGCGTCCACCCATGGGGCCGGTCGGAAGGCGTCGGTCAGAATAGGTTATTAGCCTTGGTTCTGAAGAGACTGGGCTTCTAAAATCTTATCAAGAGCCGCAGGAGAATACGTTGCCGGTTTGACCCATTTGCCGTCTTCCCGTTTGTGTCCGCCGACTTTGCTCATGTTCGAACGATGGACTTCCTGGAAGACCGGTTCCATGTCAATACCAAGGGACACGGCGGTGCCATAGACGACATACAGCAAATCAGCAAGCTCCTTCGCAATTGAGGGTAAGTCCTTTCCCTGCATGGCTTCCTGCAGTTCGTCGAATTCTTCCTGGATGAGACGGGTCCGAAGGAGTTGGGTCGGCTCATCGGGGATCGAGGGAGTGGGAGACACGTGGATCTCAAATTGCTTGTGAAATTCCTGGACCATGCGTTGCGCGTCGTTCACTGTTCTTGACCTCCTCTGGCTCTTTTTTTAAGGAGCAAAAAATGAAAAATTTCGGATTAATAGGCGACTATGAGATAAATGTCGTTCACGTTCGTGCCGGTTGGGCCGGTGATGATGTGACTGCGGATGTTTTGGAAGAACGTATAGCTATCATGGTCTTGTAACGCCTGTTCAATTGAGAGGCTTTTCTTTTTGGCCCGCTGAACCGTTTTCCCATCAACTACGGCACCGGCCGCATCCGTTGGGCCATCGGTCCCGTCAGTTCCGAACCCTGCCACAAACAATTTACTGAGTCCAGCCAGTTCCTGGGCTGCAGCTAGGACGCATTCCTGGGCACGCCCACCTTGGCCTTTCCCCTTGACGGTGACCGTGGGTTCGCCCCCGGCAATGAGACAAGCGGGTGGGCGAACAGGATTCCCGAATTCGACGAGGTCTCTGGCGAAGCCTGCAAGGATGCTACCGATCTCCTTTGCCTCTCCTTGCAGGGGGTAAGGGAGAATGAAGGGTTTGAGTCCTAACAGCTTGGCAGATTTGGCGACGCCTTCGAGAGCCTGGCGATTGTTGGCAAGAATGACATGTCGATTTCGTAACGAGGTTTTTCTGGTTGGTTTTAGGGGTATCTGATTGGACGTGGTCAGACCTTGTTGTAGGTGGCGTTGCACGGATTCAGGCACTTTGCGCCAAATCGAATACTGTTGAAGAATGTCTATGGCATCCTGGAATGTGGAGGAATCGGTGACCGTCGGGCCGGATCCAATGGTGGAGAGGTGATCTCCTAAAACATCGGATATGATTAAGGTCAGGATCGTCGCCGGGGTGGCTTGGGCTAATTGCCCCCCCTTGATGGCAGACAAATGTTTTCGAACGATATTGATGTCATGAATCGTGGATCCGCATCGTAAAAGCAACTGCGTGGTACGTCGTTTGGCAGCTAATGTGAGGCCGATTGATGGCGCACAGAGCAGGCTTGAGGCCCCACCGGAAAGTAGAACAATCAACAAGTCACGTTGAGAAAGTGACTGAGTCAGTGCCAGGAGCTGTTTCGTGGCTTTTACTCCTCGTTCGTCCGGCATCGGATGTGCGGCTTCAAAAATGCCAACCTTGTCGCAAGGTACACCATATCCGTCAGGGACAATGATGGTTCCACCTTCCAGCTTATCTCCTAGCACCTGCTCCAGAGCCATCGCCATCTGTGCAGAGGCTTTCCCAGCTCCGACGCAGATGATGCGATCATAGTGAGTCAGATCGTACTGAATATCTTGAACCTGAAGTCGGTTCTTGTGGAGATGGAGGGTATCTGCAATGGCTTGAGCAGGGTTGCACGCATTCAGTCCTGCATTGAGGAGGGATTTCAAAATGCGTTTAGTGTCCGGACTGGAATGTTGGACGATGACGTGTGTGTTTTTAAGGTGTGGTAATGGCATCTGGATGATTGCTCAAGACATGATGGTAAGGAGAGTAAATGATTTTTCGAATAAAATTGTCTGCAATGTACCATATTATCAATCGAAATGAGTCTGAGAAATATAAGGTGAGTTTCTGTCACCCTCGTTAGTCAGTACAGGGAGTTCTCAAGAAGAGATAGAGGCCGGAGGGTCTTTCACCGAGTGTATGAAGATGGGGACCGGGACACAACTAATGGGAGGAAGGGGAGAAAGAGGACATCTGTCCTGATGGATCAGAAGGGGTTTGTCCGGATGCGAGGGGAGCTTGACGCCAGAGTCTTTGGTGAACCATGTTACTCAGTTCGATCAGCGAATAGGGCTTGGTAATCACGCCGACGAATCCATGGGAGGCATAATTGGCCATGATCGGATCATTCGAATATCCGCTGGACACGAGTGCCTTGACCTGTGGGTCAAGTTGGCGTAACCGGGCCAGGGTTCCCATGCCGCCGAGTTTTCCGGGCACGGTCAGGTCCAGGATCACCAAGAGAAAAGGCGTATGAGAGTCCATGGCCTGTTGATAGAGTGCCAGCGCTTCCTCTCCATCCTTTGCCATTTTTACCTCGTATCCACAATGCGATAACATTTCTCCTGCCATCATTCGAATTGACTCTTCATCATCCATGACTAAAATTTTTCCTTGCCCCTGACGAATATCCAGATTCAAGGGTTTGGGCGATGGGGTGGCCCTGGGAGAGGCAGGGAAGTAGAGTGTGAAGGTGGTGCCTCTTCCGACATGGGATTCCACAGCCACATGACCGGCGTGTTTTTTCATAATGGCATAGGTTGAGGCCAACCCCAGACCCTGTCCAGCTGACTTTGTTGTAAAGTATGGCTCAAAGATTTTTGGCAAATGATCTTCGGCGATTCCGATCCCTTCGTCGGTGATGGTGACTTTCACATATGGGCCAGTAGGAAGAGGCAGAGGGCTCCTGATGTCCGGATCGGACAATTGGAGATTTTCTGCACGAATGGTGATGGATCCTCCCTGAGGCATCGCATGGATGGCGTTCATGAGGAGATTTTGTAAAACCTGGTTGATTTGCCCAGGGTCCGCTTCAATGGTCCATAGGTTTGGATCGGCCCATGTTTGGCATAAAAGCGATGATCCGGAAAGAGCCAGATCGGAAGATTCCTTGATCAACTCGTGTAAGTCCACGGTTTGTTTAATGGGATCGCCGCCTTTCGAGAACGTGAGTAATTGGTGCGTCAGATGTTTGGCATGAAGGGCCGCACGTTCAGCGCGTTCTAAGTAGGCCTGGGGTTGCTTGGAAGAAGGCAAGATTTGTTTGGTCAGAGTAATATTTCCCAGTATGGTCGTCAGAAAGTTGTTGAAGTCATGGGCGATGCCGCCGGCTAGATTTCCCACCGATTCCAATTTTTGGGAACGAAGCAATTGGGCTTCCAGTCGCTGCTTTTCCTCTTCAGTTTTTTTGCGTTCCGTCACATCTCTTGTGACTCCCGTAATGCCTATGGGGCGATTGTGTTTATCGAGCAGGAGGCTTCCCCGCACCTCCGCCCAGGCTGAGGACCCATTGTGATGTTGATGTTCCAGGACTAACAAAAACGATCGATTTGGCTCATGAGGGTGCGATTCGTGATGGGCACGCTCCTGTTTGATGGCTTCCTTCAGAGTGACCATGGAAGCAGGCATCAAAATGGTGTCCGGCGAAATTGTGTCAAGGGTATGGCCCGAATACCCCAACAAACGTTCGAGAGAGGGACTGATATAGGAAAACTTCGACCCTTCCAGGTCCATGACCCAAATGACATCGGAAATTTTTTCAACAACCATTCGATACCGGGCTTCAGATTTTTGTAAATCGGCAGTCCGAATCCCCACAAGTGACTCAAGATGGTCTTTGTGATGAAGGAGTTCCTTTTCGATTTCTATGCGGTTCTTAATTTCCTTGCTTAAGGAACGATTAAACCTTTCAGCTTTCGAGTGAGCCTGTTTCAATTGGGTAATTAATTCGAAATTCTCTTTTTCTAAGGTGAGTGTGTTTTTTATCATGGAAAAGTTTCGGTAGGCGGTGACCGTAATCACAGCCAGAAAGGTAAAACCCATAATACCCACGGCTTGGTGGGGAGGGTCACCCTGCGCGAAAAATTGATAAGTGAGGGGCAACGTAGTGGGAAGACTGTAGGCCAAAAACGCAGGGAAATAGGCTGCATGGATGGCAGTTGAGCCTGCGGCCATTCCCCCCAGCACCAAGGCTAAAAACATTTGGTGGCTTGGGGAAGAAGATGGGTACAGTGCAATGCCGGCCATGCCCCAAATCAATCCGGATGCACTATTGCCGGCCACAAACAAGCTCATCCATCTGCTTGGGTGTAAGAGTGGTTTCGAGACCCGGCGATAGGCCAAGACCAAACCTGACCAGAAAATGTTAATTCCCACAATGCCGATGATCCACCAGGATACGACCGTTGAGGGAATAACCTCCATGAGAATAAAGGCAACCAGCCCGCCGTTAATGATGGAGGCCAGAATGGCCATCGGCACTAAAGAAAATAGTTGATGAATTTGTTTACGACGAAGTTCAATGATTTGGTGGAGGGGTGAAGAAGAGAAGGGTAGATCTGAGGGTCGAATGTGACTCGATTCCGGCCGCGTGAGCATGTACGCTATTCCAATATTTTAGAGGTCCCGACATAAGCGATATCATGGTATGACTGGTTCATACCGTCAACCTGACGAAGAAGCGATAGTCGGAACGGAATCAGCCCCGCCTCTAGGTGATAGCCTGCCTCTCATGAAGGACAATGTCAAGACGACCGGGATTGTCTGGATAAAGAAAGGAACATAGGAAAGCCGGCTATCGCCGGGGTGCTATTCGAACCGGAAAGATTGGATCGGGATCTCTGGAGTTTGGACCGGTTGCGGCCAATTTATGCTACGATCCCCAGGATGAAATCGTTCACGCTTCTCCAGAAGACCATTACGGACTGCACGATCTGTGAACGGCTGACGACCTACCGTCAGGCTATTGCCAAGGAAAAGGTCAAACGGTTTCGGGATTGGAATTACTGGGGTCGGCCCATTGCCGGGTTCGGGGATCCCAAGGCTCAGGTCTTCGTTGTGGGCTTGGCTCCCGCAGCTCATGGAGGAAATCGAACGGGACGCGTGTTTACCGGTGATCGAAGCGGAGACTGGTTGTATGAAGCGCTGCATGCGTTCGGGTTTGCCAACCAACCGGACTCGACCCATCGAGACGATGGGCTCACGCTCACCAATTGTTTTGTCGCGGCGGTGGTACGTTGTGCCCCCCCTGCCAACAAACCCACAAAAGCGGAATTCGCCGCCTGCCGTCCCTATTTGCAGGAAGAATTACGATTGTTGGGGCGGGTCAAGGTTATCGTGGCGCTTGGGAAGATTGCCTTTGATGAATACTTGCGGACCTGCCAGGCAATGGGTATGCACGTACCATCTCCTCGACCAAAATTCAGCCATGGGGTTCAATATGCCTTACCCTGGGGAGTGACCTTGGTCGGGTCTTATCATCCCAGTCAGCAAAATACCTTTACGGGCACACTCACCCGCCCGATGTTTCACGGGATATTTAAAACTGTCCGCAAGCTGATCGCACCGTCCTGAGATTCGGATTTTTCCATGGCCATAATGGTCCGATTAGGCCTTGTTGGAGGATCTGGCTTCCCAATCCGAGAGAAATTTTTGTAAACCATTATCTGTCAACGGATGTTTGACGAGCTGCTGGAATACGGCATAGGGCATCGTGCAAATATGTCCGCCGGTGAGGGCCGCTTCGACCACATGTTGGGGGTGTCGGACGCTGGCGACGAGCACCTGTGTGGTGAAATTGTAGTTTTCGTAGATCGTCAGGATTTGTCGAATAAGCTCCATGCCATTTGAACTGACATCGTCCAGCCGGCCAATAAATGGCGAGACGCACCATGCCCCGGCTTTGGCGGCCAACAAGGCTTGAGTGGGTGAGAAGCACAATGTGACGTTGACACGGATTCCTTCGCTGGACAATTGTTTCGTGGCCTTGAGCCCTTCCGGGATGAGGGGACATTTCACCACAATATTCTTGTGAAGTTTCGCTAATTCCTTTCCTTCCTTCACCATGGCCGCGGCTTCCGTGCTGACGACTTCTGCACTGATGGGCCCATCCACAATTCCGCAAATTTCCAGGAGTAGATCCTTGAAGTCACGTCCCTCCTTAGACACAAGCGAAGGGTTTGTGGTGATGCCATCGACCAGGCCATAACTTGCCGCTTCACGAATCTCCTTGACGCTGCCGGTATCGAGATAGAGCTTCATATCGAGTCCCCTTTTTGGTTTGTCCACTGGTGTTGTCTGAGTTGTCTCGTGTCCTATTGTAATCCACACCCCTGACTTGTACAAATTTCCCTATCCATTATTTAGAAGGAAAATTCATCTGCGAGCCTGCCTGACAGATGGTCACGGAGGTGGAAGTGCCAGCCTCTAGGAGGGCAGTTACCTATTGTTGTACTACCATGCGGAGAGGAGGAAGATGGAGTCCTCCTCCAGGATGATGAGTAACATTGTTTGACTGGTAGAGGATCGAAGGCTAGAATTTTCACAGAGTAAACAGTGTGTTCGCGTTTTCAGTCATTGTTGGGGGAGGAAACGGGTGTGATCCACAAATATTTGCTGATAGGCCTGTTGGGATTATTGTGTGCCGGTTGTGGAGGGAATCCGTATTTAGACGCCTCCCTTGATCCCGCTAAATTTGAAGGAAAAGACAAGGCCTGGTTTGAGGACAACTGGGGAAAGCCGAGCGGGAAATCCGCTCGATTCTTCGGAGGAGAAACCTGGGTGTATTCACGTATATCCGGAGGTGAGTCGCGATTTCCCAATTTTAATTTTGCCCCGAATCTATGTCGTATTAATTTAGATTTTGATAAAGAAGGCAAGTTGGAAGATTATGATTATACGGATTGCTAAGAACTCTTGTGCCCAATTCACCTGCCAGGATTGAGGAGAGCGTCGCGCTGAATATTCCATTGCAAACGGATTTTCTTTCTTTGGGCTGTCTGCCCGCTCTTGGTACGTAGGAGGCTGAATTGTCGCGGACAATTATCATTACACGAACAATCGACGAGTTATTTGTGGCTGCCGCCAGGGAAGTGGTGCAGGTGGTGCTGGACTGTCGGAACGTCGGTCGCGAATGCCGTGTGGCATTGGCGGGTGGGTCCACACCCCGAGGCTTGTTCAAGCTCTTGACCGGTGCCCCCTACCGGGCTCAGATTTCCTGGGAACACCTTCGTGTTTTCTGGGGAGATGAGCGCACAGTCCCCCCGGATCACAAAGAGAGTAATTTCCGCATGGCTAAAGAGGCGTTATTATCTCATGTACCGATTCCCCCTAATCAGGTGTTTCGGATTGAAGGAGAATTTCCGGCCGATGAAGCCGGTGCACGATATGAAACCGTCTTGCGGGAACAATTCAACCTGTCATCGGGAGAGGTTCCATCGTTCGATCTGATCCTATTGGGTATGGGGCCTGATGGGCATACGGCGTCATTATTTCCTGGAACCTCGGCTGTGGCAGAGTCTCAAAAACTGGTGGCGGCTCCCTGGGTCGAAAAATTACAAACGCATCGGGTGACGTTGACCCCACCGGTACTCAATGCGGCAAAGCATGTGGTTTTTCTGGTCAGTGGAGTGGATAAAGCAACGGCGCTACAGGTGGTGTTGGAAGGGCCGGTAGATCCTGCCCGCTATCCCGCCCAAGTTGTGAATCCTACGGCAGGTCACCTGGTGTGGTTGATCAATCAGGATGCGGCGGGTCTATTGAAGAGAGAAACGATGACGTCACGTGTGTGAAGAAGGAGAGGTAAAATGAAAATGGTCAAGGCGCCAGAGGCATTTATTCACGCCCTCCATAAAAAACCCATGACGTGTCCCACTCGGGATTGTTCGGGATCCGTGGCTGTGGAAGAGCGTTCCCGGCCCACTGACCGGGTGAAATCGTTTGGATTGCGCTGTGAGCAATGTGATTGGCATGACACGATAACGGGCGATGAACAACTGGATCCACCGTGGGATGAAGGGTCCTTGATGGAAATTACCGAGGAGCATCTTCTGCATTTAGAACCGGTTTGTCCGTATGATCAGTCTCCGGTTGATTTTCATTCGCTGCCTAATCCACGTCGTCGAGCTCGCTATCGCATTTCATGTTTTTTCTGTGGACGGCAGGAGGAATTGGATTGGCCGCCTGAAGAAGCGAAGCGATAATCCTTGTGAGTGTGCCGGGGCCTGAGATTTCCCCTCAGCGTCCATGCTTGATATTCCTCATACCCTGTCATTTGTATCAGACTCATCTTTGGTCGAACTCATGAAAAAAATAAAAAAAAAGAAATCGGCTTCTCAAGCCGTGCCGGCTTTTCTTGTGGGGTGGACTCATGGAGAGCCGCCTCCGCCAGGCTATATCGCTGCCTGGTTCGATGAAGCATATGGTGGGCCATTGCGCATACGTTTTCTCGCCTCGACCGGGCACCATCATTTTGAGGCGGCCCATACCAATTGGATGGCCGAAGTCAATATTGAACCTTCAACTGAAATATTGGAACAGTGGCAGGGTCGCTTACAGTGGGAACAAACCCGCTTGGCCCTTCTGTTTCCTCCGAGCAATACGGCGACTGAACGTCGGGATGTCGTCCTGCATGTGGCGAGAATGGCGAGGGGAGTGACTCTGCTCACCGACGGAACAACCTATGATGTGGCGACTGGTGCGTACCTCAATCCCTCGGATTGGCGTGATCGGGATTTGGAGGTCTTTCAAATCACCGATCATATTCAGGTGGAACATCGTGAAAACGTGCAGCGGGCGCGCATGTGGTTCCATACCAGGGGCATGACGAAATTTGGCTTGGAGGAAATCGAGACCTTTCAACCCATGGGCTTATCGGGTCGAGAGGTGAAGGACACCGTGCTTAGGATTGCGCGCCATTTAATCGAGGAGGGGAAGAACCCAAAGGTGGGGGAACGAATCGTTCTTGAGGGAAGTGGCCCTCAGGTGGTAGTGGTGCGTCATCGGACCGATCCCGTATATGGAATTCCTCTCGCATTCCGAGAGTTTACCCTCGAATAACAGCAACCTCAGCACACAGGATTCTGGCGATTCTGGCATCGAATGCGGTTACCGTGGGGGAGAAACGACGGTAATGCGAGTCCGTGCGCCTCCTCCAATGGCTTGATCGCAGGGGCTCAGTTCCGTATCAATGGCAATATTGGGAATGGATCCCGGCTTGCTCATGAGTTGCAGGGTAAGTGCCTCTCCCGAAGCCACAGGCTGTGGTAGGCGATACAGATAGATCATGCCGATATCGTTCGCTTGAAACCAGCTTGCATCTAAGCTTCTCCTGTAAAATTCCAGAATTTTTTCAGGCGGATCAGGGGTGAGGAGCACGGCTGAAGGAATCGTCTGATAGGCCTGTCCATGAATTTGAGCATTTGCGCTTGGCATGGCACTGGCCAGGACCGCATTCGGATATGAGGGAATCATGAAATATTGTGCTGGAGGCGTCCAGTTGTGGAGAAATATTTCCTGCATGGTGGTGAGCCGGCATTGGGGGTTTTTGCTCACGGCGGAAAAGTCAGCCAGGGGGGCATAGGAGTCTGCATGGGCGAGCGTCGGTAACACGATCAGAGATATGAGACCCAGCAAAAAAAACTTTTTCATGCCTTGACTCCTTGCATCCTTGGGGGTTGAGAACATTTGCAAGTTCAGTATACAAAAAGAGAATCATGGAGTAAGCATGATGGGCCGTCAACGGAGAGGGGTTCCATGAATTCGGCGGCTTGAGTGGTGAGACAGAATGAAATTTCCCAGAACCTGTCAGGGAAGCTATTCAGCCTCATAATACCAAATAGCCCCATGAGGTGAGGCCGACCACTGGTGCTGGTCTTCAGTTATGAAAGCTTTGGGGCAGTTGCTGGTTTTTGATTAATCACGTTCATGGCCAACGCAATCATCGAGCCCACATCGGACACGGAAGCGGGGAGCACGAGGGTGTTACTGGCTTTCGCCAATTCCCCAAACTCTCCGATATATTGTTCCGCAACCCGAAGTTGAACGGCCTCATATCCGCCGGGGAGTTGAATCGCTTCGGCGACCTTTCGAATACCCTCAGCCGTGGCGGTCGCAATCGCCAAAATGGCCGATGCTTCTCCTTCCGCTTCATTGATTTGTTGTTGCCGCTTTGCTTCTGAGGCTTTGATGACTTGCTGCTTGTTCCCCTCGGCTTCATTAATGGCAGCATCCCGTTGACCTTCGGATGCCAGTACCACCGCGCGCTTTTCCCGTTCCGCCCGCATTTGTTTTTCCATGGCGCTGAGGACGTCCTTGGGCGGGTTGATATTACGAATTTCGTATCGAAGAACTTTGGCGCCCCAGGGGGAGGAAGCTTTGTCTAGTTCGTTCACGACGGAAATATTGATTGTCGTCCGTTCTTCAAAGGTTTTATCCAGGTCAATTTTCCCGATCTCACTACGAAGGGTGGTTTGGGCCAGTTGAGAAATGGCGAACCGGTAATCCGTAATACCATAGGAAGCCCGTTCGGCATCCAAGACTTTGATATACAAGACCCCGTCAACACCGACCTGCACGTTATCTCTGGTTATGCAAATTTGTTCGGGAACATCCAAGGCCATTTCTTTTAAGGTATGTTTGTATCGAACGACATCCAAAAAAGGGATAAGAATGTGAAGTCCGGCGTTTAATGTTGAGGCATAGCGTCCTAATCGTTCAACGACATATGCGCTCTGTTGTGGGACCACGACAGCCGTTTTTGCCAGAATGATAAACGCGAGCCCGGCTAAAACCAATGTGACCAACAATTCACCCGACATGAGATCCCTCCTGTGCGATCGGGTCCGCCTGGATCCAGAGCGTCAACCCTTCCACTCGAATAACTTTGGCCTGCGATCCTTTTCCTAGTGTTGATGTTCCGGCATTGCGGGCCGTCCAGCTTGTTCCATGGAGTTCTACCTTCCCTATTCGTTGAGCCTCAAGATTTTCCAGAACAGTGGCAACCTCTCCGACCATAGAATCTACGGGAACCCCATCCCTTTCCCTTATGAAACCTGTTCCTTGAAGGGGTTTCCGCATGGCAAAGAGAGAGAGGATGCCGAAGAGCACGAAACACAACCATTGCAGCCAGGCGGCTTCGGTCAAGGTTAACCAGGTGAGGGCACTCACCATCAAAGCCGCGACCCCGAAAAACAGAAAATAAAAATTGCCGAGCCCTCCCAGGGTGAGGATTTCCAACCCTATTAATACCAAACCCATTATCGACCAATGCCACCAAAGCATCGCGGAAGGACTCCTCTCTGTTGCAAGGATTACGGCAGAGGGAGACGGGGGGAGCCGAGCTACTGCCGTTTTTCTATTATATCGGGCGTCGTATGGCGAAAACTAAGACCGAACGATTTTTTTTTAGTTGAGATGGGAACACTGCGGTACCGTATTAAGGGAAAGACTAGCACAAATTTCCAGAAAGGTCTTCCTTCCAGGGAGACAACGCGACATGTGAAATGGGAGGTTGTCGGTGTATCCATGAACGTTCAGCTTTGCCCTGCAATCTCTTTCTTTTGGCCTGAGAAATGTTCGGATTAGATTCGATATTTTTAAACAAAACCGGGCACGATGCCCGGGGTCCGTGAATTCACCGGCACGCATTTTTCCCGTTTGAGAAAACGGAAGTTGTCCAATGAACACAACCAACAAGTACCATTTCCGGCTACACAGGGTTGTGTTGATGTATCGTGCAATGTCACCGGTCCTGTTTCTATCCAGTGGGCAGGCCAGGGTGTTCGACAAAAACAGAGGGTGGAAACTTTTTGCCGGTTTTAGAGTGGCGGAGGGTGCGTTTCAGGACGAAGTCAAACAACAAAGGATTGAAGTCATAGATTTCATTGAGGGCGTCCCGTTCTTCAGGTTTGATGTGACCCGAGGACACGAGTGAGCGGGTCCGAATCACGATATTGATTGCAGGCAGGGGATAATCGCTTCCATTGATGAGTCTGGGGTGAATGGAGGGCTTGGATAAGATCTTATCGATGTTGTGATGCCGATTGTATTGGGTCAAGGCCGAAATATCAGCAAAGACTAAGCCTGTATACTTGGGGTCTTCGAGCATCTGAATGGCCAGATCGATATAGGGCGTGCCGGGAGGACAAAGGGGCTCCTCATTTTTTTCGCATTCCCCCAAACTGGCGACATGCGCCATCACGACTTTCACGCCCATATCCAAAGGCCTTTTTAATAACAAGGGATTTCCAAATCGCTGAAATTCCTCTGCTTCCGTGGCAACCTCCACACCCGTATGGGAAATCAGAACCATGTCGTGCTCTTTCATGATGCGGTAATACGGAACGAGTTTGTCCTGCATCGTCTCTGACGCCGGGTGAATACCCATGGCATTGGGCAGCCATTTCACAAATCGAACGCCTTGTTGTGCATAGTGACGAAGCGCGGTTGTGGCATCCTCCCGATAAGGATGAATGGAGATGATAGGGAAAAAGATTTCGGGGTTCTTCTTGGCGATGGTCATCACATATTCATTAGGCACGTAAAACGTTGATAACTCCCGATGAGGTTGCCCCTGCTCGTCATGAAAGAAGTCAAACGCCATGATGCCGAACTTTCCCTGTTCAGGCATGAACTGAATGAGGTCTTTCAAGCGCGTAAGGTACTCTGCGTCGGCCTGTTGTTCGCCGGTTATCCCTGCTGCACTCTTATAGATTTCAAATTGGAAAAAATGAGTTAATCCGCTCCACGGTGATTGCCATTCCTCATTAACGAAGGTTCTATTGATGTCCTCATTCATGCCCAGCATATGCACGTGATAATCGCGACGGGCATTACCGTGAATGCCGTCGAATGCCTGTTCGATGAGCGCGCGTGCACTGGCGCTCATCTCTTTTTCCAAATCCTTGGGTTCATGATCGAAGGCGCCCCCCAAAAGATCGCAGGAAGCACAGAAGGCGCTCACAGCAATCAGCATTGCCCGGAGAAGATATGTCGGTGTCGTTCTCATATGTTTGTGTGGAACCATATTGAGTGCATCTGGTTCGTGGAGACGTGTTTGATCTCACTGACAGACGATATTGGGTATGGAACGAAAGGTTTTAGGAAAGTACACACGTAATTTCTTTAAACAAAGAATGCCCACTCTATGTTGGCTTCCTTTGAGGGAAAAAGGGGGGTGGATGGATTTGCCTTGTGCATCTTTCGGGAAGGCAGAATGGTAAATAAGCATTTCATTTCAACCCTATCGTAAAAAATGGTTTAAGGAAATATTTTTTCATGCTTTTTGGGGTATTTCTGAAGGCTTGGTTTACAAACTTTATACCTTGACTAATTTTCAGAATTAACCAAGAATCTTTCCATTCATGCACATGTGAAAAATCAATTTTGAAATTCTGAACGGGTGGGAGGATACATATGGAACCTTGCACATGTGGATGCAGATCGTCGGCAAGGTTCGCTTGACCCGGACCCCCTGGATCGATCTGATACACTTCTTGAATTCCTGCAAACAATGTATGAAGCCGCAGCCAATTTAGCAAAATGGGATCGCGCCTCTTTGGAGCCAAGGATCGATCCCAAAATTACAGGGGCATGAGAATCCGGCCGGGATAATGCTCGGATCTTTGCTGGCTCGGTCCGGTGTTACCGTCTTCATCTTGGAAAAGCCTGGTAATTTCCTGCGTGTCTTTCGTCGATAGAAAATAGTTAGTAGTTCCCTCAATGGAGGCGAGTGTTTAAACTTCAATTCTGCTGGCGACAGAAAGCAGGGAGGTGCAAGTGGAACATATCTTCTTTGATAACTGGCAGGCGCTGTTCCGAACGGGATTGATCAGTATCCTGGCATATGTCAGCCTTATCACGCTTTTGAGGTTGTTCGGCAAACGTACCCTCTCCAAGATGAATGCCTTTGATTTAGTCGTGACGGTCGCGCTTGGGTCGACGCTGGCAACTATTTTGCTCAATAAAGACGTGACCTTGGCCCAGGGAGTCCTGGCCTTGGCTCTGCTGATAGGAATGCAGTTCGTTGTGACGTGGTCCAGTCTTCACGTCCGATGGGTGCGTAAGCTGGCCACAGGGGAACCGACAATGCTGTTGTATCAGGGTACATTTTTACCTGTTGCTTTGGGGTGGACACGGGTGACCGAAGATGAGGTGCGAGCCGCGGTTCGGAACGCAGGAGCGGCGACGTTGGATGAGGTCAAGGCGGTGGTGTTGGAGACCGACGGCTCCTTCAGCGTAGTTCGAAGGGGTGGAGGTTCCGGAGAGTCCAGCCTCATAGGGGTCAACCGACCGTCGGGTATTCCACCCCCACATACCAACAGATAAGCTATGCCGTTAGAGGAGCCATGACAAAGAAGACAACTAGCGCACGTATCGAAACCGACTCCTTTGGTTCGGTTCCCGTGTCGGCTGACATATATTGGGGGGCACAGACCCAACGTTCCTTGGAAAATTTTCAAATAGGCCAGGAGCGTTTGCCTCGCCCATTGATCCGGGCGTTGGGGATCGTCAAGCGTTGCGCGGCTCTATCGAATATCCACCTGAACGCCATTGATGAAACAACCGGCAAGGCCTGCTGATGCGGCACAGGATGTGATCGACGGCAAGTTGGACGATCACTTTCCCCTTGTGATCTGGCAAACTGGTTCCGGCACGCAGTCCAACATGAACGCCAATGAGGTGATTGCCAATCTGGCCATCGAACGTCTGGGCGGGACACTCGGAACAAAAACGCCCGTTCATCCGAATGATCACTGCAATTGCAGCCAGTCTTCAAATGATGTCTTTCCGACGGCAATGCATATTGCGACAGTTGAACAATTGCACCATGTCCTGATTCCATCCCTAGCACATCTGCACCGAGTGTTGTTGGAAAAGTCGCAGGCTTGGGAAGACATTATCAAAATCGGACGAACCCACTTGCAGGACGCCACTCCTCTCACATTGGGGCAGGAATTCTCGGGATATACAACTCAGGCGCAATTGGGGATTGATCGGATTCAGGATGGCCTTAAACGACTGTATCTCCTTGCGCAAGGCGGTACGGCTGTCGGTACGGGATTGAACGCAAAGCCCGGGTTTGGTGAGAAGTTTGCTGAGGAAGTCGCAAGGTATACACAGCTGCCCTTTCTTTCGGCTTCCAATAAGTTTGAAGCGTTGGCCACGCATGATGCCATGGTGGAAATCTCCGGCGTGTTGAATGTTATCGCCGTGAGCCTGAATAAAATTGCCAATGACATTCGCCTCTTAAGTTCCGGTCCGCGCTCCGGTCTGGGAGAACTCTCCCTGCCTGAAAATGAACCGGGTTCTTCCATCATGCCGGGAAAGGTGAATCCCACTCAATGCGAAGCCATGACCATGGTCTGTGCGCAGGTTATCGGGAATCACACGACTATCACGATTTCCGGGGCACAGGGGCATCTTGAACTCAATGCGTTCAAACCCGTCATTGCGTACAACGTGCTTCAATCCATCCGCCTCCTCGGCGATGCCGTTATGAGCCTGACCGATAAATGCATTGTGGGCATTGAACCCAATATCGGACGTATTTCCGAGCTGATGGAAGAATCCCTCATGCTGGTCACGGCATTGGTTCCTCGCATTGGTTACGACAAGGCTGCCAAAATTGCTCAAGGGGCTTTAAAGAATGGACGCACCCTGCGAGAAGAAGCTATCGCCAGCGGATTTGTGACTGAAGAAGAATTCAATACCTACATTCGTCCGGAACAGATGATTCGTCCAGAGTAACCCCAACCTCACTTCCAGCATTCTGAATCCTTCGGGGAAGGAATTTAAAACGAAAGACTGCGTTCTCTTTCCGCCACAGCTTTGACATAATCATCCATGCCCTTCATTACCGCACCCACCTCGAGATCAGATTCGTTAATCTGTCGGGCGATCGCACATGCCGAACAGACCCACAGAGGAATACCCTGAGACAGAATGGTATTGGCTAACACCTTCAATGCCGGAAGCCCGACTCCCTGTACACCATCTACCCCATCTTTTTTTGCTAAGACGACGGCCTCGGCCTGAAGCCAAAAAACGACCTCATGCCCTTGTTCGTGAGCCGCCTGTGAGGCGATAAACGGAAGGGTGGCCATTGTTGGATCATCCGTCCCCTTACTTCCGGCAATGACAAAGCGTGCCATAGTTTTCTCCTTTTATTACCTTTTTTCTTTCATGCTTCTCCGACACCCTCATCTCATATCACAGGAAAGCTGGATCAGGATTAAGACGGGAACCCCTAATTTGATGGTATCAGTGATGAATGTAAGCCTACACCTCGGTAGAACCCTGGTTTTAGATGGGGCGGGGGAATAATGTTGGCTCCCCCGTTTCCGCCTATATTCATCTTTCTTAGAGTTTTCTGATCTGTCATGATAGCTGGCGTGACATTTTTCGGTACCTGCCTGAGGCTTGTGGTTCGATCGGGTCCAGGCCATGAGAAATTTGATAGTGAATGAAAAGGAGAACATCCATGGAAAAGATGAAAGCCGTGGAAGTCCGACAAGCAAAGGGGCCTTTGCAACTCGTGGAGCGTGAGGTGCCTAAGCCTGGCACAGGGCAGGTTCTTATAAAGGTCCAGGCCTGCGGGATCTGTCACAGCGATGTGTTTACGAAGGACGGTCTATGGCCGGGTCTTGAGTATCCTCGTATTCCTGGACATGAAATTGCCGGAATTGTTGAGGAGATGGGTTCTGGGGTGGAAGGATGGAAACAGGGCCAACGGGTTGGCGTGGGATGGCATGGAGGACATTGCGGCCGCTGTGAACCATGCCGCTTAGGGGATTTTGTTCTATGCCAACGCGGCTTGGTTCCGGGTATTAGTTATGACGGAGGCTATGCCGAATACATGGTCGCTCCCGTCGAAGCTTTAGCGCGCATTCCAGAAGATCTCTCCAACCTTGAAGCGGCTCCTCTGCTTTGTGCCGGCATTACGACATTTAATGCGCTTCGCCATAGCGGTGCGCGCGCTGGTGACGTGGTTGCTATTCTTGGCATCGGCGGTCTTGGACATTTGGCCGTACAATTTGCGAGCAAGATGGGCTTCAAGACGGTCGCCATTGCCAGAGGAAAAGATAAAGAGTCATTGGCGAAGAAATTGGGGGCGCGGCATTATATCGACAGCAGGGCCCAAAATGTATCGGAAACGCTTAAGGGTTTTGGAGGAGCGAAGGTAATCCTCGCAACCGTCACGAGTGGAAAGGCCATGAGTGCGACTATCGGGGGGCTGGCCGTGGACGGAAAATTGATTATGGTTGGCGCCTCTGAAGAACCGGTGGAAGTACCCATCGTTCAGTTTATTATGGGACGACATGCAGTTCAGGGCTGGCCGTCCGGTACGTCGTCGGATTCGCAGGATACGTTGGCCTTTAGTGTGATGACAGGTATAAAGCCAATGATAGAGGAGTATCCTCTTGAACGCGCGGCTGAAGCCTATGAGCGTATGATGAGTGGTGAAGCAAGGTTCAGAGTAGTATTACAGGTTAGTTGAAGAGCTCACTCACTGGTCACTCCTCCAATGCTTTTCCTTCGGCAAAAACGGGAATGTGCATAATAAAGAAGCAGTGCGCATGAAAAGAGCCAAGTTAATCCGTGTATAAGGAGACAAGTTCCTCCCACGACCGCTCGACTTTCCATATTCTGAACAAGGCATTTTCCAACTGATGCGTGTTACCCTGGCATGTATATTTTCTCACCTCAGGGAATGACTGTAGGAGGGAAGGCGGGGGACATTCCAAAAAAACTGAGGTTCTGACTAGGGTATTCGTTGTGGAAATTTCGATGGATGGATCTTCCCCCAGCGTCTACTTACTCGGTAGTTGATCAAGTTTGAGACCCGGCAAAGAGATATTCTACAAGGGCAGACTCTCAGGCCTTTTTGACATAGGCTTTGTAGACTTTTTTGTCCGCGGCCCCTTCTTCTTCCATACCCACCATGGCGTGTCCGGTTGTTTCGCACCAGGCCGGCATATCTTTTTTAATCCCTTCGTCATCCGAAATAACTTCAAGGACTTGCCCCGAGGCGAGTTCTTTGATTTTCTTTGAGGTCAGAATGATCGGCATTGGGCAGAAATACCCCAATGTATCGAGTTTAACGTCGGCTGGTATCATGGTTTATCCTTTTGTGGTGGTCGTTAGATAAATAAGTTCACGGATCCGTGCCGGGCTTCCGCCAGATAGGTGCTGACTCCGGCGAGTTGGTCGATGCCGTCAATGAGCGTATCCTTTGAAATGCCCATGAGTCCCAGGGTTGTGGTGCAGGCAATCATCTTTACATCCAGGTCTTTGGCGGTTTCCATGAGTTCAGGGATGCCGGGCATGCGATTATCTTTCATGACCTTTTTCATCATGGTGGTTCCGAGACCTCCAAAATGAAATCGTGAGAGGGGCAGACGGCTTGCTCCCCCCTTGTTCAGCCATCCAAAGGCTCGACGGAGCCAATCCTTTGGAGAGCTACTCATATTTTCCTTTCGGATGGCATTCAACCCCCAAAAGGTAAAAAACATGGTCACTTGCATGCCCATGGCTGCAGCGCCCGTGGCGATAATCAGGGCCGCCATGACACGGTCCATGTCTCCACTCAGGACAACAAGGGTCACTTTATCGGGTTTGGTTTCTTTGAGTTGGGCTAAGGCGGTTGCTGGTTCAACGTGGGTGGCGTTCATGATGTCACCTTCTTTCTCACAAAATTATGGGTCGCCTCTTACAGAGTCTTCGATAAAGGCGGATTGTTACGGAGTATAGCAGTTCTTGACCTTTGATGGGGTTGATTCTGCCGGATGCATTATCCACGGCTGAGGCTTAAAGCTGATTCGACTATAATATGGTAAATTTTTCGGTGTCAACAAAAGCCTGTTCTGGATTGAGCCTCCATGAGGCATGAAACTCAGGCTCTTAGCCGTGTAGGCAGATGTAGGGAAAGGGACATGGATCGCTTGGTAGAATGTGTGCCGAATGTCAGTGAGGGCCGGGACACGGCCCTACTTGCTTTATTGACTGAGGGTATAAGGTCAGTACCCAATGTGTCCCTACTCGATCTTCATGTGGATTCAGATCACCATCGGTCTGTTTTTACCCTTGCAGGGGAGCCTGAGGCGATGGCCACTGCGCTTTTTCAGTTTATTCAAGAAGCCCAGCATACCATCGACCTCCGCAGACATCAGGGGGAGCATCCACGCATGGGGGCGGTTGATGTGGTGCCCTGGATTCCCTTACGAGGTGTGACAATGGAGGAATGTGCAGGCTATGCAAAAGATTTGGGCCGGCGAGTCGGGCAGGAACTGGGCATTCCCGTCTTTCTCTATGAACAAGCAGCTATCGTGCCTTTGCGGGCCAGGTTGGACGTGATACGGCGGGGAGATCTCTCGGGGTTACAGGAACGGATGTATCAAGAAGCAGATTGGAAACCTGATTTTGGCCCAAATGTTTTGCATCCTACTGCGGGAGCCGTCGCAATCGGAGCCCGTTTTTTCTTAATTGCCTTTAACGTGGTGCTCAAGAGTCAGGATATTCAGGTGGCTCGTCGTATTGCTCGGGCGATCCGGTCTTCAGGGGGAGGCTTGCCTGCCCTCAAGGCCATGGGTGTGCCATTGCCATCAAAAGGGCTTGTGCAGGTGTCCATGAATCTGATTGATTTTCGACAAACCTCCTTGCGAGCGGCATTTCATGCCGTGGAGCGGGAGTCCCAGCGGTGGGGTGTGGACATTGAGGAAAGTGAGATTGTGGGCCTGGTGCCGCAGGAGGCATGGGATGTGGATCTGTCTACTGATCTTAAGTTGAAGGATTGGAACCCTGAAAGAGTGTTGGAAGTGGCGTGTGGAAAATATGGCCTTTTCCCTTTGTAAATCATCAGGTACAATAACCGGAAAATGTGAAGATGAATTCCAAGTCCCGCTGTTTTTGAGCGGGGGCACTGAAACTATTCAAAAAAGCAACGAAGTGGGGCATGACCTTCTACTCAAAAAGGAATAAACCATATGAGCGATGATGTCGCAGCTTTAAGGGCCAGTAAGTTTGGGCAGTTAACCGTGGGCAGTGTCATGGAAAAAGAAGTGCAATCGGGCATGAAGGATACGGAAGCCAAGTTGCTGGCTTCTTATATGATGGAAGGATTTGGTTCGGTTCCCATTATCGATGAAACTTCGAAATTGGTGGGAATTGTTTCCGAGTTTGATTTACTTAAGGCCTTGCGCAAAGGGAAAAATCTGGAAGACGTGACGGCAGGTGATATCATGACTGCCAACCCGGTGTCGGTCACGCAGGATACTAATGTGCTGACGCTTATGGATGTCCTGCAAAATAATCATTTGATTCGGGTGCCTGTCGTGGATTCGAAGGGGAAATTGATCGGGATCGTGGCGCGAAGAGATTTGCTTCGGGGATATTTGCAAACATCGGGGAGTTGAAGCTCCCCGAGGAGTTGAGCTACTCCTTTCCTTCACTGTGCTCATTCCTCCCATTTTCCAATACTAATGAATCGGTGCTCGCTCTCTTCCTGATTCCAGGTCGAGAATGTGCCATAAGTTTGTGAGTTAACGACGATGAAAGATCGAGCGAAGCAGATTGTCCACGCCCCATGGTTTGAGTATGGGATCATTGCCTTTATTCTCATTAACGGGGTCATTTTGGGCCTGGAAACCTCATCAGCATTGGTGGAACAGTATGGTGCCCTGATGCATGTGGGTAATCACGTTATTCTTGGGATTTTCATTCTTGAAGCCCTCATCAAAATGATTGCCGTGGCACCTCAGATTGATAGATATTTTCGAGATGGCTGGAACATCTTTGATTTTTCCGTCATCGTGTTTTCTTTGATTCCGGCTACGGGTGAATTTGCCATGATTGCCCGGTTAGCGCGCTTATTGCGGGTGGTTCGTCTCATCTCGACCATACCTGAACTCCGCCTTATCGTTTCAACCCTCGTCAGATCTATTCCCAGCATGATTCACGTCATGACTCTCATGGGCGTGATCTTTTATGTCTATGCCATCATGGGCTATCAGTTGTTTCATGAGCACGATCCCACGCATTGGCGATCATTGGGGATCTCGCTGTTGACCCTCTTTCGCGTCGTGACCCTGGAAGATTGGACGGATGTAATGTATACCGCCATGGATTTTCATTATCTGTCCTGGATCTATTTTGTGAGTTTTGTGGTCTTAGGGACGTTTGTCGTGATTAATCTATTTATTGCCGTGGTGATTAACAATCTTGATGAGGCCAAAGCCGAACGGCTGGCTGAACTTCAGGGACCGGTCACACAAAAAGAGATACTCAAAGATTTGCGAGAAACACAAATAGCCCTCAAGCGCCTAGAGGAACGATTGGAAAGAACATCTGGAGAAAATGTCTTACCCCTATCGAAAGTGTTGAAAGGTTGAATTGCCAAGAAATATAGTGTTATTCATTTGCTCTCTTTTCTCATGACCGCCAATCCGGTATCAGGCGCGCAAGCTAACAAGGTGTGTCGCTTATAAATGTCCGGAACAAAATCATTGGATTCGGGTAGCTGTCGTTGATTCGAAGGGGAAAGGATCCCCTCCACCTCAGAGAGAGTCGTTTGACCATCCGGCAGGACCTTGTTGTCAAATCCCGTTTCCTTCACGGCTGCAGCGGCTACTGGAGTTTCGATTTTCAATGATTTCGATCCAAATCTCTCCGGTCGATAGACGTAAGATCCTGATAAATTCCTTCCCGTCTTCCCAGCGAGAGAGAATTTGAAAATCAGAATGTACATTGAGTGCCATATGGATGCCATTGGGACATTCTATTAACGTCTGACTTCCCTATCCGGTTTTGACCTTATCCCCTCCATAAAAGGGTTGGATGTCTTACCTCTCCAGTTGATCCTGAATACCATCGGTTCGAAATACTCTGAATTCGCCTATGGCTTTCCTCATTCTCATCTTCAGCGAACTACTCCCGCCGTCGTTCCTTATGTAAGGCCAAAGCTGTACAACAGTTTCGATCCTGCTCCCCTCTTGCGTTGGTATTGATTCCAATCTCATTTAACGGTCAGTAACGTGTTCTCTGTGCTCTAGAGCTGGGCCATCTCGATTTCGCCTCATCGTTTGGGCATTGGCTTATATGGCTCTATGGCCTTCCTGTGTCGATGGAGGCATGAAAAATGGATAGGCAAACCGTTTTCGATGAGGGAAAAAGGCGGGCGGAAGGATCGTTATTTAAAAACTCGGTGTGCGTATCTGAACAGATACGATTCGTATCTCATCTTGTTTTCTTTCCACGATAAAGCTGAGTTGATCGAACAACATCTGGATCGAAATGTACTCAAATTGCCTATGAATATGGGAGATTTTCGCTGGCGGAAGTAATTTTCGTTCGCTGAAGCTTTTGGCATTGAGGTTGCTATAGCAAGCTGCAGAATGATTTTTTTACATTAACTCACCAAGGAGGGTGCATGGCCAGAAAGCAGATGAACAAGATTCAGATGGTGCGAATGAAATGGACACACGATATCTTCGGGGATCCATAAATGAAGATTAATTCGTCACGATTCCGGCAATTGTGTATTCACGCAAATGAAAGAGAAAGGGCATTCTATGAAACTCAATGGGTTGTTCAAAATAGTCGTAATCCTTGGCATGGTGGCCATCAATTCATCAGCATGGGGACATAGTCCAAACGATGCCGCCGAAGGCGGCCTTCAATCGAAAGTTCGTGAGTCTGGTCTGATTATGTATGGCCAGGTGGTGGATATCCAATATCGAAATTCAGAACCGACGAAAGAGCAACCACAGGGCCTTCCTCATACGTTCGTGAGTTATCAGGTTTTGGAAGTGTTGAGAGGTGATGTCCCGGACAAAAAAGTCACGCTCCGAATTCCCGGTGGGGCCGATGGGCAGGGAGGTGTCTATATGGTTTCGACAGCTCCCGCGTTTGCCCTTGGACAAACCGATGTGTTGTTCGTCAAAGGAGGAGAAATCGACGACTGCCAGCTTGTGGAATGTGTCGAGGGAAGATTTCGTATTCATGAAAATCAGGTGTTGAATGGCTGGGGAGTGCCGGTTGTGGAAGCCCACAAAAATTTACGCATTGGAGGAAAACCACGGTTCGATCTCAATGTCATGGAAATACCTCGCCCCTCGTTTAAAGCCCTGCTGGAACGCCCTGATATGAAGGCTTATATCGATCGAGTGAGCCGGGAGAGCCGACAGAGCTTGAAAGATCTGCAGGCCCGCTATGAGCGGGAAGCTCCAAAAGTCACGACAGTCAATTTAGGCAATCAGATTCTGCCAATCCAAAAAGATGTCGCCGAAGAACAAGAGGCAATTCCAATGGAAACCTACGGAAATCCACTGACTCCCGACGTATTCTTTGACGCCATACGTGAGTGGAATAAACGGGTAGGCGATCCTCAAACTCCAATAGTGATGGCGAATGTGAAAGAACGGTTTGAAGTGGCTGACAATGAGGTCCTTGCTCTTGAAGCCAAGGATGAAGCATTTCCTAAGATCAGTGATGAAGAACGCTACGACATTCATGCTAAGGAGGGACTTCGATAATGAATATGACAAAAATTTTCGTACCCATAGTTTTTACGGTGTTGTGTAGCTCTCCCGCATTCTCAGCATCCTGGCTGGAATGCAATGGAGACAGTGGCAAGAAATTGCGTTGGGGAGGAAATTCCACTACAGCACGGATCAATACCGGCAGTTTCCCGGCCGGGAGTGTCCTGCAGGCTGCCCAACGAGGTGTGAATATTACTAATACAAACCCATCGCCGTTTATGATCAACCATACAACCGAAACTGGTGGAGTGGGGAGTGGAAATGGACAAAATGAAATCTGGGCCGCAAGTATTTCCCCACCGGGAGAGGCACGCATGCGCTATCACTGCTACTGGTTATTTGGATGGCACTATGGGCTGGACGAAGTGGATATTGTGCTGGATTCCACCGGGCGGTCCTGGACTACCTCCCAAAACAAAAACGCCAATTTTACCTACACCGGGTCAAGCCGTCCCATTGATGCGGTCATCGTGCACGAGGCCGGACACTATCTTGGCCTGATGCATGTCAATTGGGAATACAATGTCATGGGTGATTCCTGGCGCCACCATCACGCCAATGGTGGATCAGCTATCACGTACTTCGGGGAAGATGCTTCGCATGGGGCGAGAGTGCTGTATGGGTCACAAAGCTCCTCCTTTAACGATGTGTCCGCCTCGCACTGGCGAAGAACCGGAGCCAGCGGTGAGTATTCAAGTCATGACCGGGTACGGGTCCGGAATAGTGCCAACACAGGGACGTTGACGGGTATTACGATTGCTGGGGAGCCGGGGTACCGAGTAAACCGGGGAAGTGTGGTACGGCCTGAATTTACGATCGAAAATAATGGGAAACAGACTCATGCCAACGTGAGTTTTGGACTCTATGTCTCAACCAATGATTTTATTAGCTATAGCGATACTCGTATCGGTGGTGGAAGCTTTGGGTCGATTCACCCTGCCGATGTTTTCACCACCACGATTCCGGTGATCATCCCCAATTTTCTGAATGCGGGGCAAAATTACTGGCTGGGAATCATCGTTGATGAGGATAACGATATCAATGAGGTAAATGGTTCGAACAATCGGGCTTATATTCCCATCCGGGTCCAGTGAAAAAGGTGAAGATGCAAGTGAGGGATGCAGGTACAAGAACGCCTGTGGTTTTTGGCTCAAAAATGGAATGAGTCTTGGCCGGATCCCCGGGCCTGGTCAATGGGAGGTCAAGGTAGCGGATGCCGTCAGGATTCATGGAGGAATCTTGCACGGCATCGGCTTTTCAAGAATGTTCACGTCGACTTGTCCAAAGGGATCGTTGTTAATCATGTGCCCGTAGAATCAGGCAGTCTAAAGCAGGATGATAAAAATTAGAGTTCTGGCATAAAAGTCCTGTCAGTCAGTGAGAAAAATCCTGAAAGGGGTATTCTTGAAAAATCCGACGGGATGGGGTTCTCCATTTCTGAATGAAGCTAAGACGTTCGAATGCGGTGGCATCTCCGTGGAGGGCACAGTCCACCTTCCCGTCTTCGTGCACTCTCCACACATAATCGCTTTCTCGAAGTAGAAACATTCCCTCCTCACGTGATCGACCGATTGTCATGGTGGCGTTCACCTCTTGCCTCTCCTTTTGGACATTGAGGCGTTGCTGCTCACAGAATTTGTTAACACGTTGGTGCATTCCGAACAACGGACTTCTTCGTTCGTAAAAAATCACCAGCTGGATAAAATGTTCTCATCGAACGCAAAACAAATATCCTGCAGCATAAAATCTATAGGTATAGGTGGGCAATAATTCACTTCAATTAACTGTATCAATCGCGAGCATGAAAGTTGTTAAGGAAGGCATGATATGGAGGTCTTCCCCAATTTAGAGTTCATGCCTAGGGTCGCCATAACCAAAACAAAGAAACCAGTCCCAACAGACTTACACAGCTGATGATGATGAGTAAAATACCTTCCATGGTGTTGCCTCTCTTTTTATTCAGTCGTCTGTCATCTGTTCCTGGTTCACAATAAAAGCAACCTTGATGCCGTCGGTCGTTTTTGGCTTCTATACAACCAGGAATGCAAGCTAAATAACTAATTGTAAAGGGGAAAAACAAAGAGGAGGAAATCGTATATTCTAGGAACCTTTGTCCTGTGTGATGTGGGGAAGTACCAGAAGGGGTACATGCCGTAAACATAGGTGGCAGGTAAAAATATATTGACTGGTCCTAATGCAATGATGAGGAAGGGAGCATTGTGCCGGTCCGACATTGAACGAAAATATGTGAAGAATTTGCTGTATAGCAATAGCGTGGTTTTTCTAAATGTCCATCTGCAGAATTTCCGAAATTCAGGATTTGGAATTACGGATTTTAGAATATCGAGTTTGTTGTTGGACGGGAAAACAATTTTGTCTGGGAAAGAAACGCCCCACCATCAACAAATAGACTTGATCGAACAAAATCCTTTAATCCTCCCGGTAAGTCTTGACCCGCCGGTCAAGTCGAACTGCGAGCGCTAGACCATACTTCTTTCAACGGTCTGAAAATATAAAATCCCTTTTGTTTAATTAGCGTTGGTCGTCCTATAGGTCATTCAGTGATTTCGTAGGGCGAGGCCGCGATCTCGGATTACTCCAAAAGCCAGCTATCACCTTTAAATACAACCTAAATTCCTCTCTCTAGGGCAGGAAACAATCCTATAGGACTTCACACCAAACAATGTATGGCCAGGGAGAGTCTCTTCATGTCTGCACCTGTAAGCTATAAAAGTAGAATTTCAATGCTCTACTTTCGGGAACTTAAAAAGGTAGGGCAAACCGAGGCAAGGGGATTTTCTTTGGAATATGGATGTGACCGGGGAATTCTTGGAAGCCGGTCTTTAATCCCAATATGGCTGTCAGGTAATTACGTTCTTTTTCCGGAGCAGACCAGTAAGGGCAATGCGGTCAATTGATGTTCTGCGTTGTTTGGGGTAAACGAAATTGTTTCAGGACTCCAGAGAAATATTGTCTGGGATGTGGTGGACTCTTACGATGGGGGTGAACCGAATGCTATTCGGGTTGAAGGTTTAAAATTTATTATCAGAAAACCAGTCCATGGGGGTGGTGGCTGGATACACGAGTCACGAAGGGAATTGGGAAAGTACTTATTTTTTTAGATTTTTCTCTTCTGTGGGCGGCTCGGTTGATTTCGGAATTGAGATCGTTGACCCTCGACGGGATTGTAACTTTTCTTCCGGAATGGGTATTCGCGGTTCCCATTCCTCGACCAATCCTGCCGTTCCTCGTTGGCCCCATGTGGACAGATTGATGGTGGAATTTTTTCTTAGACGGGTGACCATGCGTACTTTCTCCATGTTGTGAAAGGTGAATAGGATAAATAGTCGTTTGGTAAATGACTCTGTCTGTGTGATTTTCCCTTCAAAATGTATCTAAAATAGGATGTTTTTAAGGAAAAAACACCATTTTAAATTAAACAGCAATTTATATGCCAGACAATTCAGGATTTTATGTATCCTTAGACCTCATGTGGGATATGAGTACCATCAAAAGAATGTGAGTTGGGGCTCAATAGGAAATGGAGTGCGTAAAGGATGGAAAAGGAGCCTCGTTACTCTAGACCGTTTCGCAAAAAACCAGGAAGTTTATTCAGAATCTTTCCCGGGGAAATGGGCTTTGGCCAAAATTCAGAGGCACCAGCCCTCAAGGCAAGCTCGCTGTTTGTGCTATCGGATTGTGTGCTCATGAGGATAATCGGAGTTCTTTGGAAACCCTTCTGTGCGCGAAGTTGTTCACAGACTTGGAATCCATCAAGGCCGGGCATTTTCACATCCATAAATATCAAGTCGGGTTGAACGCGTTTCGCCTGTTCGAGGCCGCTCTCGCCATCCTCTGCACACACAATCTGATAGCCAATTCGTTCTAAAATATCCCCGAGAATCATCAAATTATCGGGGGAATCATCAATGAGAAGTATGGTGACGGAAACGGTGCCGGGTACCTGTTCTAATGTCTGTGGTGAAGATATTGTTATGTTCATCATGCCTCCCTCCAATCTTTGTCGTATTGCCTCATCTACTGTTGTTACCCATGTAATAAAGCAAGGATAGTGCTATGTTGATTTTGTTGTATAACTATTTGAAATATAGCTATTTTTATGGAATTTTTCTTGTTGGAACGGGTATTGTGAGGTGTTCCATGAGACAAATAGGATGGGACAGCTAATGGGTTTGAGACAAAGCAAATTTGGGACGTCCAGGAGAAAAACATTCACAAATGGGTGATATCCGTCTGTTCCTGGTGGTCACTGGGGCATTTGATACGGAGATATCATAGGCCAATATCAGAGACCACGAGTGGGGTGGCTTTACCAAAAAATGATATTTGATGAGGGTTGTCTGAACGTTCATGGTAGTCTACTTGAAATCTCTTTATCATAATTGGTTAATCGAAATTGACATGGAAAAGCTGGAAAATACAATAAATCAAAAAAATCAATTGGTAAGTATTGTCATTCCCGTATACAACGAGCGAAAAACAATTGAGACGATTGTATGCCGTGTGCAAAATGTGAAAATTTCAAAAGAACTGATCATTGTGGATGATGGATCCACAGATGGAACTCGCGAATGGCTCATCGAGGAGTTCGGTCAGGGGACTTCGGACGAAGAAGCAAGCCAGAAAGAATTGGGTGAATCTGGTGCTGATAGTTCTGGTGTCCGAGTGCTGACTCACCAACGCAATCAAGGGAAGGGCGCGGCCTTGAAAACGGGATTTCTGTGTGCCAAGGGGAGCATTGTCCTCGTGCAGGACGCGGATTTGGAATATAGTCCTGATGATTATCATCGGCTGTTGGAGCCAGTGATGACCGGTCGGGCTGATGTCGTCTATGGGTCCAGATTTTTGGGGGCACGGAAAGGGAATTGGTTACTCGTCTCATATCTGGGTAACAAGATTTTTACTGCGTTAACCAATGCTGCGACGGGTTTATCCTTGACGGATGTATGGACTGGGTACAAAGTGTTTAAACGGGAAGTCTTAACAGATATCTCCCTCGAAGAATCAGGGTTTGATTTGGAATTAGAACTCACACTGAAAGTGGCTCAGAAGAATTGGCGCGTGACAGAGGTACCGATTTCTTATTTACCCAGAAGTAAAGCGGAGGGAAAAAAAATTGGTTGGAGAGATGGGCTTCAGTCCATCAAAACTCTGTATCGGTATTCCCACCCCTCATAACTCGTCTGGTTATTTTTCTGGTTAGCCACACATTCCACCTGCATAAGAATTTTTAAGAAGAGTCACCCCAGTCTTATCTGGCTAGGCCTTCGGAAATAAGTTGAGTCAACATTAGAGAAATTATCCACGCATTCCCGCGTGATGAGGAAGCCCAGGCATAGAACGTTTGGCTACCTTGAAGGCCAAACCCTCTGCCCCTGTCATATTTCATTTCTCAAAGGTCATCCTGGTGGATGGTCCAAGGGATGTTTAGGTGCTGGTCAAATCCGGTCAGTGTTGGAAATGATGCTGAAGGGCTTTGCCCCAGTAGGAATCCGGTTGAGCTTGCCATGCCTGCTCGTGCAGCCATTGCAAACTGGCGCGGTCGCGTACCAGGTGACAGAGTTCTTTTTGCGTGAGGGTGTGCGGGCCATGTTGAAAGCATCGTTTGCGGAGCGCGAGGATCATTTCCTGTTTTTTCCCCCCACGATGCGCATGAGCCATGGCTTGATGTACCTGGTTCAGCACCGGATCCAGAATAGCCTGTATGGCGGGAGAAGAGCGCTCAGTGTATGTTTCTAATTGAGGATAGGTCCTGGCATAGACATCGTCCAGCAATGGTGAGCCATGACGTTCCTCAGGAACTTGTAAGAATCCCCAGCGTTTCAGTCGTTCACCGGGTCCTACCCGACTGAGAAAGACGGAGGTGGGCGCGGCAAATACGAGTGGACCTGCGACCGGAAGGGACCAGAAAAAAAACATCTGATCAAGCCAGAAAGCGAATGCGGCCCAGGATCCGGCAATCAGTGTTCCTGGTGCCTGATTTAAAATTGCGGCTGACCAGCCGGTTTCATCTGTTCGATTCTGGCCAGCCCACCGCAACGACGTGTTGAGCAGGGCTTCTACCACAAAACGGCTATGGGCCAACATGCGGATGGGCGCGAGGAGAGTGGACACCATTATTTCCAGCAAGACACTAATCAGGAGTCGAATGATGCCACCGTGCTGTTTGCCTCGTCGACATCGGATGACATCGATCACCGCCAGAAATTTTGGCAAAAACAGCAGAAACAAGGTGCTGCTGGCTAGAATGATGGCCCATTCCGGATTCCATTCAGGCCAATGGGGAAAGAGGCTATGAGGTTCCGGAAAGTAATTAATGGGATATAGCACTAACCGTGCGGCCTCAATCGTGGTTAATACCAAAAAAATTAACCATAACGGGGAGGCCAGATAGGACATTATCCCGTTCAAAAATGCCATGCGATGGGCAGGCCGCAAACCAGGTTCAAACAGCATGAGCCACATGTGCTGTAAATTGCCCTTGGCCCAGCGTTTATCGCGTTGCAAGTCATCCACAAGGGTGGGAGGGGATTCTTCATAACTGTGAGAGAGTTCCGGTTCCAGCCAGACTTCAAACCCGCCCCGTCCCATAAATGAGGCTTCCACAAAATCGTGACTGAGAATAGGGCCATGAAAAAGTCCTGGTCCGGGAAGCCGCTTCAGGCCGGCATGTTCCATAAACGCTTGGGTACGAAGAATGGCGTTATGGCCCCAGTAGACTGCTTCCCCAAGCTGTAGGGAGGCAAGGCCTGTCGTAAACAGTGGGCCGTAGATATGATTGGCAAATTGCTGGACCCGTGCAAACATTGAACGGGAATTGATCAAGGTGGGGCTGGTTTGCAGGATGCCTGTTTGAGGTTCAGCCTGCATGAGTTGCACCATCGTGACCAGGGTGGATCCGCCCATGAGACTATCCGCATCCAGGACGATCATGTACTCATAGCCGGAACCCCATCGGCGAAGAAAGTCGGCAATATTGCCACTTTTATAATGTTGGTTCAAAGACCGGCGCCGATAAAACAGATGTCCGCCCGCTCCCAATTCGTTACATAATCTATGCCAGGCGGCTTGTTCAGCCAGCCACACATCCGGATTGCGGCTGTCGGAAAGAATGAAAAAATCAAAATGGTCAATCTGCCCTGTCTGTTCTAATGAGCGATACATTGCGCGGATGCCGCCGAACGTCCGCTGAATGGGTTCGTGGTAGATCGGCATGACCACGGCTGTCCGTGCTAGGGGTTGAGTGCCTAACCCTGCAGCGGTATGGCGTCCCAGTGGTGAAAATCGATCCCCGCCGAAACACCGGAGGACAAATCCGAATATGCCAATCCAAAATCCAACGGAAATCCAGAGGAATAGCACAAAAAACAGGGCAATAATCGCCATCTCCAGGAAATTCCCCCCATGATAGGGAAGGATGGCCGTCATATACGAAGCGGCCACGAAAGATTGAATGAGGACTAATACGGTGAGCAGGGCACGGCGGAGTCCTGCGGCAATTCTCCAGCTTATTCGTCTGGGGGCGGCCAGGGAATGCTGGGTCTCGGCGATTGTGGCTTCACGAATTTTCATGGTTTAAAACTCATGCTGCCGCGTGTGATCGGTGGAGCGGTGGTTGGAAGTTCAGGAATTTGAAGGGCAAAGTGGTAATGGATTCTTGTCATCACAAATTGCAGTGGATCTTCCTGTTCTGATGCCAATCCGGCTTCAACCAGAGTGAGAGCCCGCAGGGTGACCTCGCGAGTTAGTTCCACTCCCATGGCCGACAGGTAATCGCAGACTCGTGAAAGAGTATGTTCGGCAATCGATCGGGCCATTATTCTTTGTCTTGTGCCAGAATGTTATTGTTCGTTGGTAGGCGGTACGTCCAGGTTTCCGTTAAGGTTGCCAAATCAGTTTTGAGAAATGCCCGCAAATGAAGCGGCTTTTTGTCTTGAGGTTTGGCCAGGATGGACAATCGCCATCCGTGTATCTGTTCATGATACTCCACAAAATGTTCCAGGATGTCGCTATTATCCAACACCGTGACCTGGCCGCTGATGGGAGCATCGGGCGGCATTTTGCTCAGTGGGCCACCCGCAAAATCGATAATGATGCGATACGCCTGCGGAACATTTCCTCCCCCGATACGATTACCGTCTCCGATAAAGGTATTGACCACGGTTCCCAACGGATTTTGTGAGAGAGTGGCCTTCCCAAAACTCACATCATAGGCCATTTCTAAAGGGGTCTCCCTGGTTACGGGCGCGACGGGTGTCCAAAATGCGACGATGTTGTCATGCGTTTCATTGGGGGTAGGCAGTTGGACGAGCACCACTTTTCCCTGTCCCCAGTCACCCTGTGGTTCGACCCAGGCGCTTGGACGTTTTTCATAATGCGCACCGAGATCTTCGTAGCCGGAAAAATTTTCCTCACGTTGTAATAACCCGAATCCTTGTACATTCTCCGTGCTAAAAAAATCCATTTCCAGGTTGGCAGGATTCATTAAGGGGCGCCACAACCATTCACGAGTGAGGCCATCATGAATCTGCAATCCGTCCGAATCATGGACTTCCCGGCGCCATTCTCCAGCTGGTCGTGGGGTATTCTCGCCATAAAAAAACATGCTGGTCAGCGGGGCAACACCTAATAACTGAATAGGTTTTCTGGGGAAGAGTTGAGTGCGTACCTTCATCTTCGTCTGGCTACCGGGAACAATGGTAAATTGATACGCTCCAGTGAGACTGATGCTGTCCAGTAACCCATAGACCACCATTTCTTTGGCATCCGGAGACGGGCGTACCAACCAGAATTCCGTGAATGAAGGAAATACCTCCCCGCTGGGGAGTCCTGTATCAATGGCCAGGCCTCGTCCTGCTAGCCCGAACACGTTTTCCTTTCCGACCCCCCGAAAATAACTCGCTCCCGCGAAAACCAGAAACTGATTTTGCTCATTTTTGTTTTTCAAGGGAAATGTCAGCTTGAATCCCGCAAATCCTACGTCGGCCGGCACCCGTTTTTCGATTTCGGGGTCGGCAAAAACAAAGTCGCTTTTCTTAAAAACCAGCGGGCGTGGACCTTCGGAGTCGATGACGTTGAGTGTCACGGGGTGGGTGTAATGCAAACCCGGAGTCAGTAACATGACTTGGAAATTTGAATTACTCTCTTTCCAAAGACTGTGTTCAGGATTAAACCGGATCCCTTGATATGCTTCGTAGGATATTTCCCGCATAATTTTGGGGATGGGTTGAGGTGCTTCATAGGGTTTATCTGCTAAAGCTTTCGCTCTCTGCACCACTTGATCGAATGTGAAACCCGCTGCAACATGCAGGGGGAACATCAAGAACATCGCGATCATACCGGCAAACAATAATCTCATCACTGACGCCCCCGTTAATAAAGATTATGAAACTGCAATCGCCCATATGAAATATCCCATTGAGTCCAGACCTGACAAAGGTTTGCTCGATGGGGGAGGTTATTCTGAGTTGGCTAAGAGGGGGATGGTCCACCTGCCTTATCTGTGCCCGGTCACCCATTGTACTACATGGGTATATGAAAAACTGAGGGGATGAGGGGAATTTATTGGGAGAAATCCCAGGGGTAAGAGAGGTGGATCTCTTTCTTCCATTGGATTTGGGAGACAGGGGAACCATTTGAGACGGTAGCACGCAAAAATATGGTCCTGGACAGTGTGAACAATTCCTTGAGGCAATTCTCGTCTTAGGACTGAATGAGAATATATTCTTAATCAAGGATAATTTGGACTCGATTATAGCATAATCTTATCCGGCATCTACCCTTGTTTTTGTTGTTTTTAAATGGTTTTTTAATTAGATCACACGATTCTGGAATATTATCGAATGATAACTGCGATTGAAAGAGGAACCGGAGTACTATCCAGGAGTGCTCATTTCATTAAAATGAACCCGGGCAAACCAGGTTGCTCCCTTCGGTAAGCATGGTGCTGGCCGGCTTTGCTGGTTGCCTATGGGCCGGATCCGAGGAAATGGGCTGCATGCTTTTAGCGCCGAAGGTCTTAACGAGGTAATAGTATAAATTGTGTGCCCAGTATGTAGGCAATTACCCTTTAATCTCATGTCAGGGTGCAGTTAGGGAGCGCTTCGAAATTGTTCAACATAGAAAAACCCAAGGTCGCTCTAGAGATGCAGGGGGCCTTATTTATTTGAAAGTGAGGTAAACAACGCAAGGGTTGAGCGGATGTCGATATCGGGAGTATCCGTGGTCCAGGAGACGCGTATCGAAAGGTTTGAGGGAAAGGAGGGATGGGTGAGAGTTTTCCAGGCAAGGGATTGAGTGGTGGAAAGTGTGTGCATGGTCTGTTCCGTGCGTTCGTCAAGACAGACGAATGATAAAATGCCAGGAGCATGAGGCCCGTCCCATTCTATCGTCCGAATACATGGATTTGGTCGGAGACAGGCTTTCCACTCTTCTCTAAACCCTTCAAGAATTTGATTGTTTGAGTGTGTTTGAACCTTGAGATGGCAGGCTTTGGCAAATCCGGCGATCAAGCCGATGTTTTGAGTGCCTAATTCATATCCAGCCCAATAAGGTTGCGTTTCCTGGTGACTGTCTTTCCCGATTATCAGCGCGCCGGTCCCCATTGGACCGGTGCACCATTTATGGCCAGGGAAAAAATATGCATAGGGAGAAATCTCTTGGAAGGAAACCGGAATATGTCCGATGGCTTGTGCCCCGTCTACGATGAGCGGCGTGTGGTGTGACTGAGCGAGATCCTGGATTGTGGTGATAGGAAAAATACGCCCATCAAAATGAGAGACGTGACTGATGACGATGGCCTGAATGGGTTGTTCATCCAATGTGCGTTCAAGAGCGGAAAGAAACCCTGAGTGGGCATCCGGGTCGAGTGCAATGACGCGGACGCCACGGTCACTCAGTTTTTTTATTTCATCGAGAATCGTGGAATTTTCATGTGTGGTGGTCAGTAGGACATTTCCAGATTTCCAATTGATTCGAGAAAGGACAAGACTGCACGCGGTTGTGGTATTCGGCATGAAGGCGAGCCGTTGTTCATCGTTCAACGTCAACCAATCGGCAATGGTCCGTCGACATCGTTGAAGGGTGTCCCGGTAATATTGAATGCCGGCATCCGCATACAACAAGTGGCTGAACGTATCGAGTGTCCTGGAAATCTCTTGCTGCACCCCCTGATGGAACGGAGCGAGTCCAGCCGGGTTGAGATAGATCATGGGAATAAGTTGGCGGAGCACCCTGCGATAATGAGGTTAGTTCGGATCTGAGCCATGATGGAGAAGGTCCTGCCCTTCTTGAATCCGGCTTAGGGTTTTTTTGCGAGCGCGAGACCAATCAGGCTGTCAGGGTCCGAGTACCATTTGACCAAGGCAAAACCCGAAGAGGCCAGAAGTTCTTCGGCCAAGGGTCGGTCATATTTCGTGCTGATTTCTGTGCGGATTTCCTCCCCTTGCTTGAGGTGGACTTTTAAGTTTAAGTCCTGAATGCCCAGCGTTTGATCTTCTCGCGACCGGAGCCACATCTCGATGCGATGGTCGGCTTCATTATACCGCGCGACATGGTCAAATGATTCTGAATCGCTCTGACTACCGAATTGATTATGAAGTACTCGAATAATATTCTTGTTGAATTTTGCGGTGATGCCCTGCTGGTCATTATATGCGGCTTCCAGCCGATTACGATCCGTAATAAGTTGGACACCCAATAAGAAATAATCTCCCGGTGCCATTTCTGAATTCACAGAGGAGAGAAACTCGTGAGCGGCGGTAGCAGGAAGATTGCCAATGGTTCCTCCAAGGATGACCACGAGGCGCTTGCCGCCTTCCGGAATATGCTCCAAATGGACCAGGAAATCTCCCACCACGCCATGGATGTGGAGTCCTGGGTACTCCCGGACCAGCTCTTCGGAGACCCGTCGGACAATGGCTTCATCGACGTCAAAGGGGACGAAATAGCGCAGTTGGTTGACGTTGGCCATGGCATCGAGGAGGACTCGCGTTTTTGTGGCCGCCCCCGATCCTAATTCCACAAGTTCTTCCGCTTCGCTGATGCCGACGATTTCATCAGCCCATCGGGTGAGCAGTTGATGCTCGGTGCGGGTTTGATAATATTCCGGCAACTCACATATTTGCTCAAAGAGGGTGGATCCGCGCTCATCGTAGAAGAGTTTGGAGGGGAGCGTTTTGGGGTTGGCCAACAGCCCTCGGGTGATTTGGGTTTTGACCAAGTCCGGGTCTTCTCTGGTGAGTGGAAGATCGATGGTAATTGATGGATCTATTTGCGATGCCATGTGTCCTCCTCAGTGGTGTACCGTGAACGACATTGGGGGTCCGCCCTCAGGCTGCCGCGCAGTGGGTGCGATCTGTTGAACTGGAGGGATGCGGAAAAAAAAACATCCTTCGGCTCAAGTTTTGCCAGGGAAAAGTCCGATGTAGGAAAGTACCCGTTCGGTGACACCACAATCGGTCTTCTCATGATCAGAACTGAAATGCAGTTGGTGGATGATAGCGAACAAATTGGAATTGCATAGATTATTTTACTATACCGGCAGAGTGACTTGCGGGCAAGACAAAGGCATTGACCAAATCCGTTACAAATGAAACTCTTTTGTCCGCCAAACCGAATCATTGCCTGGCGTCCTACTCCATACATGCAAGGGCGATTCGGCGAGATTATCGAACCGTTTCCAGGCAGCGGGGTTTCACCCACAGTTCTACCCAACTTAGGAGGGCATCGACAGTTAACGTTAAAATGGTGGTCGATCTGGCCTCTGATTCGTAATTCGCTTGATTAACTCTCTGGGGTAGTACTTTCCGGTCCATATGTTTACGATCCAAGTAGTCAGAGCCATTGTCCTGCTCGGCCTTCTTATTGCCCCAACTGCATGTACTATTGCTAGTTTCGGTCCCGAAGTAATTGCGCCTGCCGCCTCAGTACAGAAAGAAGGGATCGTTCGGTTTTTCTACTTTTGGGGGGCTGCAAGAGGTCCAAACGCGAAAGAAAATCCCCTGCCTGTGGAGGCTAAACTTCTACAGGAAATCCTAGAGAACGAAGCAGGATTTGCAGCAGCACTTGTCTCGACTCCACCAGTGATGACAGGAATTCATCTTAATATCTACGAAACCTTGAAAGAACCAACCGCCGCGAGCAAATTTTTCTGTGAGCTATCAATCTTAACACTCACGATACTGCCTTGTTATAGCGGGGCCGCAGGATATCTCGTTCAATATGATCTGTTCGTGGACAATGAGCTGAAAAAGACATACAGGTACGAGATCAATAAAACACTGGCACAATGGATCGGTCTGCTTCCGATTGTGTGGGTGAATAGCTTGACTGGTGATTATAATACAGCTTTCAAAGGGACGATTTATCAGTTCCTTCGTGATAGTCAGGCAGACGGGTACCTTCCATCACCCTAGTCTCTTTCAAAACGGATTCGATTCCCGGCATTTGATGCGCTAATGAGACGGCAACTCCTTCCCCACGTCAGCGTCACTATTGCAGTTACCCTCCTCCTATCATCGTGTCAAAGCTGGGAAATCCCGGGACCCGAGTCGATAAGATATGCTGTAGTCGCAAGGCCTCCGGAATTGCCCCAGATTAGTTTGTATATCCCGGAATATCTGTCAGAAGGTCCTTCATTTGCCAAACATGATAACCTACCGCCACCTCATCTGATTCTCGACGCATTGAAGAAGAAAATAGACGGCCAGAATGAGTCTGGCCTCTTTAAATTGACAAGGACTCCGCAGGAGACGGGAGTATTCTGCTCTCTTCGTCTGGAAGAGACCGAGGTGCCGGCAATGGTAGGAGCGTGGGGTGCATTACAACCCTTCACCTTGTGGCTCATTCCGTTTTATGACAATTCTCTTGGGTATCGCATCACGTACGAGCTGTTTATCGATGCCAAATTGAAAAAACGTTACCAGTATCACGTACGGGGAAAAATGTTTGGGTGGGCTGCCGCGTTCCTTGTGATGCCGTTCATGTCCGGTCACTGGCACATTCAGCTAGATTCGCGGCGCAGTGTGAATGATGATCTCCTACAAGGTTTGTGGGTCACATCCAGAATGTTCGGGGAGGATGCTCGAAGGGATGGGTATCTAAAGTAGAAATCTTGTGATGCAGGCGTGACGGTTTGAGTGAAATCAGTCTTTCACTATTTTTAGATCGAAATCGAGCAGTTCTTCGGATAATCGAAACATTTAACCTTAGTGCGCGAGTCACGCACGATTTTCTCGGCAGAGAGATCCAAGTGGACTCGGTTGATTTCAGTTTTGGGAGTGATTGGCTATGACGCCAGTTTTACCAGCATCGGGAAGTCCTTTGCGGTTGCCTGGTTCGCGGTCTCATCTGCGCTGGTTTCGGCGAGAATAGCATGAGTCTCCTCAGTGTTGAGCCTGCTTGCTCCATGTTTGGCTAAGGCTCCTGGGCAAACAACCTTCGCCGGTTTCATCGGCCATGGGACGGCTGATACTGCATGATTGAGTTACAGGGTGTTCGAGGGGTTATCGAACCGGTTCTAATCCTCGCGGCCGGACCCACTGTTCTACCCGACCTAATACTCCATCAACTGTCAGAGCCAATAGGGTTGCCGGTAAGGCGCCGGATAAGATCAAATTGACATCCGCAAGTTGGAGCCCTGCTACGATGGGGACACCCAGACCTCCGGCGCCGATAAAGGCGGCAAGTGTCGCTGTCCCGACGGTCCAGATGGCGGAAGTTCGAATACCGGCCATGATGGTTGGTGCGGCAAGTGGAAGGCGAACAGTGCGGAGAATTTGCCACTCCGTCATGCCAAGGGCTCGCCCGGTTTCCACAACATTTGGCGCTGCGTCCCGCAATCCGGAATAGGTGTTTCGAAGGATGGGGAATAATGAATACATCCATAAGGCCATGATGGCGGGGAGCGCTCCCACGCCAAATATCGGAATCATAAAGGCCAGAAGCGCGATGGATGGAATGGTTTGCAACATGCCGACAATGCGGATAATCGTTTCCGCTCCCTTTCGCCATTGTTCGAGGGCCAATCCCAATGGGATGGCCACCAGAATCCCAAGGAATAAACCAAAACCGGAGAGCCCAAGATGTTCTCCCGTGCGCATGGCCAGATTAGAACGCTTGGCCCACATGTAGGAAAAAATAGAATCGGATGAGTCCGCACTGGCGTCTGGTTGTGTGTGATTGCCGGCCACAAGATTGAGTGCCCGTAAAGCGCTATGTGCGACTTGGGGAACCGGTTCTCCCTGTTCTTGAATCCGGAGATTTAATTCACGCATGTGTGGTAGATCCAATGCATTGGTGAGCAAGTTGATGACCTTTCCCAATTCCGGATGACGGTTGAGAGTTTCTCCGCGAACGAGTGCTGCGGCCTCATAAGGCGGGAAAAAGTGACGATCATCTTTCAAAACGACAAAGTCATATACAGCCAAGCGTCCATCCGTGGTGTAGACATCTAAGATGTCTACCTCTCCTTTATCTGTGGCCTGATATTTCAAGGTTTGTTGCATGCCGATTACTTCCTGAAATTGTAACCCGTAGGATTGATTCAACCCTACCAATCCATCTTCTCGCTGGATAAATTCATACCCAAATCCGGCTTTCATCTGTGGTGCGACATGCGTGAGATCAGAGATTGTTCGCAGTCCTAACGTTTGGGCTTGATCACGGCGAAGGGCAAGCGCATAAGAATTATCAAATCCTAGCGGTGCCATCCACCAGATATCCCAACGGTGAAGGAACTCCGTGCGAACATGGTTCAAAACAGACACTCGATCGTTCATTGGGGGTTCACCGAGAATGGTAACGAGCCCTGTTCCGGTGTATTCGGGATAGAGGTCAATCCCTCCGGTTTTTAACGCTTCAAAACAGACTTGAGTGCCGGCGAGTCCCAGGCGACGCGTGACGGTTAATTCCGTACGGGCCTCAATGAGTTGAGCGAACATTTCCGCCAGGAGCCGGCTTTCCATAAAGTTCTTTGATCCCACCACAATGGTGTCAGAGGCCCAAACCGGAAGGGAAAAAGAATAGAGCAGTCCCAGGAGTCCGACCACGAATCCTATAGAGATCCTCCGTCTGCGTTGTCTGACCCGATAGGTGGTCATCCCTCTCCTACTAACCCCGATGGGCGTGATAATGCTGAACGAGCAAATGAACATAGGGTGTGGCCGGATAATGGAGAATTTCGTGTGGAGTCCCGATTTGCTGAATGTGTCCTTCTTTGAGAATGGTGATCCGGTCGCTTAATCGGAAAGCTTCTGACATGTCATGGGTCACAAGGACCATTGTTTTTCGCAACTTGATTTGAAGAGAGAGAAATTGGTCCTGTAGGTCATGGCGGGTGAGCGGATCCAACGCTCCAAACGGTTCATCGAGCAGGACGATGGGCGGATCGGCTGCCAGGGCACGTGCCACGGCCACGCGCTGTCGCTGTCCTCCTGAGAGTTCAATGGGGTAGCGTTCGGCAATTTGCGAAGGATCCAGATTCACGAGAGATAAGAGCATGTCGACTCGATTGAGTTGCTGCTCCGATGTCCAACCTAATAAGTGAGGGACGAGGCAGACGTTTTGTTTGATAGTCCAGTGAGGGAAGAGCCCGCCATCTTGTGGGATATACCCCAGGCGTCGACGAAGATGAATGGGATCCTGTAAGCAGGCCGGCTTGCCTTGAATGACGACGGTACCGTCGGTTGGTTCTATCAGGCGATTCAAGAGCCGCAAAAAGGTGGTTTTACCTGACCCGCTCTCACCAATCAGCGCCATGGTTTCCCCCTCTTTCACATGCCATTCAATATTTTGAAGCGCATAGGTGCCATCCGGGAATTGTTTGCTTACCTGTTGGATTTCCAGTGCCCACGGCATCATATGGACGAGTTTCCTGGTGTGGGGTTTGACGGAGTAAGAATGGTGCTGTGATGCAGATGCGTCAGCGTCATGATGAACGTGTGGGGGATTTCCCATGGCCAGGATAACAGGGTTCAAGGGGAGAGACTACCCATGTTATCAACACCTGCTGCAATGTTGGTGTAGGGAATGCCTCTATAATTTTGAGAACAAGCAGGAAGAACGGGATGCAAGTGTGCCAATTCGCTCATGCTCCCCTATTCGCCTCCGCACGGTTTTTTCATCAATGTGCCTTCATCTACTGGCTCTGAATTCAAACGTGGAATTGTATGGGGAAATTTATTGGCCTTTGGCTTATTTGGGATAGGCATAGTGGTTGCACCGTAGCAAAATTTGTATGGTGAGAAGAAAGACGGAAGCCTAACTACGGGTCCTCATAACCGGGTTCTCAATTTATTTCTTCCTAGGAGATTCGAATGAACGCCCACCTAATTGGAAACTCTTATCGTGTTGAAAGTCAGGCCTTGACCCATGAACCTGGAGGCTGTTGCCGATGTGGTGGATTCATGTATAGGGAGCCTGTCGTTGATTCAGGTGAAAATGAAATGGAATTTATGGCTTCTCGCTGTCTGCAATGTGGAGATGTCGTAGATCCGGTTATTCTCAGGAATCGATCAGGGAAACAAGTTTTGAGTAGTAGCACTGGAAGGGCTCGGCATTGAATCTTCTCATGCTTTGTGCGTGGTTAGGATCGAGAAAGGCCACCTGCCAGAAAGCATAATCCCATGAAGGTGAACACCTTGAGTGGGCACGATGTCGGGAGTATCGATTTAAAGACAAAAAATCTTAATGGTCGGCACCCGGAGCTTGCGCCTGACCTTCCGGAAAGCGGTAAACGCATACTAGTTTTGGATGTTGACCTTAAAACATGGATTGGGTTGACAGACAGTCTTTGGGATTTAGTTTTTACGCTTAAACGCCTTCCCTCTTCCTTGCAAGAATTGGATCAATTGAAGGATGCTTTCGTCGATGGTGTATTGTGGGACTTTGAATCGAGTTCCCTGAAGGGTTTAGCTGTCGTGTCTCAGCTTCGCGGAGGATCACCTGTCCTCCCAGTGATAGTCATCGCGAGCTCCTCAAACAAAGAGCTGCTGATAAAGGCTATTGAGAATGGGGCCATGGATTTTATTAAGCCCATAGATCACACGGAATTCCGAAACAAATGTGTGCGGTTGTTTGGATAGCGGATGAGATCGATAAAGTAAGGCAATTTCAGGGAGGAACCTTCATGATACCGTTACGGGTTGCCGACTCCCAGGAACTTTCTCCGGAAAATCCATCTATAAGCGTACAGTCGAAGGAGAAATTTGATGGGATAGATCCTGAATCTCCAAACGCTGTTTCTATTCTGGTTGTCGACGATAGTGTTGAATGTCGCATGATACTCCGCATAGCAATTGAACGAGAGGGTTATCATTGTGTTGAGGCCGCAGATGGAGTGGCCGCGCTCAAGGTATTTCAGGAAAAAACGATTGATTTCATCATCACGGATTTTGAAATGCCACATATGAATGGATGCGAATTTCTTGAAGTATTATCCAGTTCGGCCATCAGTTGTCCTCCTGCAGTAATGATTACGGGAAACCTTGAGGATTCTGTGCGAATCAGAGCGACACATGCCGGGGCATTGGCCGTCCTCTTAAAGCCTTTTGATCTCAGGAAGTTTCTGGAAATGGTCTGGGAAGTCGTACATCGCAAACAAGAGGCCCATCAATAAGGGCGTATCCATTTCACCCTGGAAAATAAAATCTTGCCTTTTAAATTGTGAATCCTGCTCCTAATTTGTCCTCTTCTTGAATCCTCCTTCTTCCCCTAATATTTATTTGAAATCGGAGTGTGAATGCATCCTGCCAAACAGGCATAGGGGTGAGGTATGCCTGACGAGGGAAACACCACAACCCCAAGGAAGATGGTCTTCCATTTCCCAAGATGTGCATGTTCTGTTTGGCTGATTAAATGAAATTTCATGGCAAAATTCTTTATGAAGGTAATGGATGTTTTGGTCAAGCTCCATCTGTTGCTCTATCGAGCCAAATCCAATTTAGGAATAATACCGAGCAATTGCAAAAGGACCTCAAAAATATGGAAAAGCCTGGTCACTCCACCCTCTCGATTCAGGTAGAATGGATCAATAAGTTTAACGACAGGTTTCACAGTGGGGTATTTGGAGAGAACTCATCAAGGCATGGGGGACGAAGCACCCTGTGAAGTGAGAAGGTTTCTGTGAATGAGGAGATTGAACGGCCCGGACATAGCCCACATTTTTGTGATGGGAAAATGAGAATGGGGCGAGCAGTGTCCCGCATGTAATTGATCGGACTAAGAGATTGCTTGGCCTATTCATTGGTTCCATGCGGAGCAGTGTCCTAAAGATGCGAGGGTGCAAAGCCAGAACGTTTGGGATCGTGTCTTATTTTAAAGTGCCATAGGAAGCTTTCATGGAAGACAAAGAGTTCTTATCATCTACCGATAGTCACTTATTGAAGAATTCCGATCAAGAATTGAAGCGGACCTTACACGATCTCCGGGAACGGGTGAAGGAACTGACCGCTCTTCATTCCACCACGCAATTGTTTCACAACGAAGACTTATCGACTCAGGAATTGCTTCAGCATATTGCTGATCTCATTCCGCCTTCCTGGCAATACCCTGAAGTCACAGCCGCCCGCATTCGTTTCGGACATCTGGAAATTACGACGCCTAATTTTGTGTTATCCCCGTGGACCCAGCGGGAGGAATTTATTTGCCGGGATGGAACGACGGGTGAAATTGAGGTCGCGTATCTGGAGGAACGGCCGACGGAAGTTGAAGGCCCCTTCCTGCAAGAGGAGCGAAATTTATTGCACTCACTTGGAGAGATGGTTCGTCTGCAGTTGGATCGGAAGCGGACGCAAGCCGCTCTTCGTGAGGCGCATGATGTGCTTGAGCAGCGGGTGCTGGACAGAACGTCCGAGCTCACGACGGCCAATCTGTTACTGTCGCGGGAAGTGGCGCAACGGAAAGAAGCCGAAGCGAAATTGGAGAAATTGATTGCGGAGATTCAGAAGAATCATGATGATCTCATTGCTATTTTGAATCAATTGCATATTGGAACGGCCTTGACCGACCAGGATGGAAAGGTGACCTTTCTGAGTCAGGCGGCACAACAGTTATGCGGAAAGGCGAATTTCCCTCATTCAGGTGAGCCGTGGCAAGCGTTGTTTGACGATCCCTCCTATCATGCTCAAATAGAGGATATGGTGAATCGGCCGACTGGAGAACGGGAGAGAATCTTAGTGCGCATGCCCGCGGTTGGTGGAGAATGCACTCGTTGGATCAATGTGGATGTGAGGGATGATCCACGAGACCCGGAACGGAAAATGTTTTTCTTGTACGATGCTTCGGAGGTGCAGACCCTTCGGCAACTATTGGGAGAGACGGGAAAATATCAGGATCTTATTGGCACCAGCCATTCCATGCAATTGGTTTTCCAGCAGATTCAGGATTTTTCTCGAGTGGACTCCACCATTCTTATTGAGGGAGAAACCGGAACCGGAAAGGAACTGGTCGCTCGTGCCATTCACCAAGCCAGCCACCGGAATGCGTTTCCATTTATTGCCGTGAATTGTGCGGGGTTAACCGAATCACTGGTCGCCAGCCAATTATTTGGGCATAAGCGTGGGGCTTTTACAGGAGCGGTATCAGATCAACAGGGTTTGATCGAAGCCGCTGAAGGCGGAACCTTGTTTCTGGATGAAATTGGCGATATTCCGCTCACCGTCCAAACCAGTCTGCTTCGGGTTCTACAAGAATGGGAAATTACCCGTCTTGGGGAGTCCCGGCTTCGGAAAGTGGATGTTCGTGTGCTTGCGGCCACACATCATAATCTTGCCAATGATGTCACTGCGGGGACTTTCCGGGCTGACCTGTTGTATCGGATCAGGGTCGGAAGAGTGTTGTTGCCGGCGTTGCGGGAGCGACGGGAGGATATCCCATCATTAATCAGTCATTTTCTGAATCAATATCGGGCGACAACAGGAAGACCTGTTGAGGCCGTGAGTAATGAAGCTCTCCGGCTGTTGATGGCCTATGCATGGCCTGGAAACGTTCGAGAACTCAAACATGCCATTGAATTCGCCGTCATTCGATGTCCTCAGACGATTATTCGACCTCAAGATTTACCGCCTGAAGTCCTTAATCAGGATGAAAGTCTTCTTGTAATACCTTCTGAAGAAAGGACTCCAACCCATGAGAAGGAAAAGATTCTCTCTGCATTGAAGGAAACGGGAGGAAACCGTTCAGCTGCCGCTAAGCTGCTTGGGATCGCCCGCCTCACTTTGTATCGTCGAATGTCACGCCTCGGAATTTCTACTCGCCGTTAAATTACTTCCTAATTGAAAGCTTTCTTCTGAGGGGGCCGTTGTATGTTCTGGCTCTATCCCAGGACCACTTCGACTTAAATAACCTGAGCCCAGCCAGGATGAGAGCCCAAAAAAAGGAGAAGCCCGAGTTAGCGAGATCTTTCAACACTTCTTTTGGGTTCGTCACCTCCATGAACGGATGATGGTTTTTCGCTCCACATCGTCTGGTGGAGAAGTATCCTTCGGTTCCCTGAAACAATTCCAGGCGCATGATGAATGAAATAATAAGGTGTAACTTAATGTAACTAGCTGTTACAGAAGTGCTTCACAAGGATGTTACTTTGTAACAAAAAAATGATTATTGATTTCATTATAAGCATTTGAAAATAAAGAAAAATTAATGATTTTGGCCTGATGGCATCTAAATTGGATTGAAAGACAATTGTGGGTGAAAGCATTTCTAGCAATTAACTGGCATACGTTTTTCAGTGTTACGGGTCTGGAAGGAGGAAGTTATGAATAAAAACATATTCATTCCATTTATTCTGATGGGGATGCTCCTAGGACTTCCGCAATTTGTCTTGGCTAGTGAGGGCAGTCAAGAACGGAATTCTTCATGGAAACTGGAAATGCAAGATTGGTCGATTCAGGATCACATGGCTGCGGCAAAAGATAAAGAGGCCGAAGCCCAGTCTTTACGGAGCCGTGTTCGCCATTTGGGGGAGCGCATAGCCCATTTTGAGAAAAAGCCACAATTCGATCCAAAGGGGATGCAGAGAAATTCCATGAAACTTATTGCCTCGACTTTGACCGAGGAATTAAATCGTTTAAATAAAGAGATTGCCTGGCATTTCCGGCAAGCAGACCATGCCATGCTTATAGAGTAATAGATAATGCCTGTATGAGTAGGGATATGAATGAATGTCTTTCAGCGTTTCCAAGAATAGAGGAGGGCATGAAGGAGGATCCCTGTGCAGGGATAGAGAGAGGTATTCTGTTTCGGATTTGGTTTTTGTGCCTAACGGATATGTCAGGTATTTCTGCCAACCCGAGGCTGCTCGACCGCTAGGGCATACAATTTTTATTGATACTGTTGGGATTCTGGCATGAATGACGGTAGGTGTGGGTTGATGAATTTTTGACGAGAGTATGCGACGGCACAGGTTCGTCATTGCGTCTAGGACAATTTAGAAAATCGACTTGCCGAACTAAAGCGTAATGTTAGTCTCCCCCTCTTTTGAACGAACCCATTTTTTTTGCGGAAGAAGCCGCCTTCTATCCAGTAGTAAAAGGTCTATCCTCGTAAGAGTATGTTTGGCGAAGCCCTGCTGCGTACGCACGGGACGGTCAAGCTCTTAATCAGTGTGGTCTAATGATTTTGTTTGAAGAGCTTGGGTGAGTCGCCAGAGTGGACCTCAAAAACTTGACAGAAACGTCCTTCCCGAAAGCCGATCATGGCTTGAAGATTTCCAGGCATGCTGGTCTTCATCTTCTATGCTCGGTTCCGGCTTTAGTTTACTAAGTATAAACACTATAAAGTGCCAATAAGTAAGGTATCTGAGAAGCCAAAAAGTGTAACTATATGTAACTTACTGGAACACTTTTGTTTCATTTAAGTGTTACATGTGTTACGAAATAATTAAGTAAAATAAATACTAAGTTATTGTTTTTTAAGCAAAATTATACAGTTGCCTTGTTGGCATATAAATTGGATATTGAGATAGTGTGATGAAAATTTCGTTAATGCTAACTGGGCAGGTTTGATGAACTCTGGTTCATTAATAAAGGAGAGGGATATGAATAAAAAAATACTTTTTCCACTTTTCCTTATGGGGATGCTCCTCGGCCTTCCGCAATTTGTCTTGGCTGCTGAGAACAGTCAAGAACAAAGTTCTGCCTGGAAAGCTGAAACCCAAGGGTGGTCGATTCAGGATCATATGACTGCGGCTAAAGCTAAAGAAGGAGAAGTCCAGGATCTACAGAGCCGCGTTCAGCAACTGGAAGCGAGAATAGCCCATTATGAAAAAAAGCCCCACTTTGACCCGAAGGGGATGCAGAGAAATTCCATGAAACTTATTGCCTCGACTTTGAAGGGGGATTCTGAAATTTTGAATCAGAGGATCGCCTGGCATAATAGGCAATCGGATCAGGCGAGTCTGCGGGAGTAGTGGTCTACTGAATGATTTAGTTGTAATTGTCAAAAAATGTCTAATGGCGTTCTTTGGAACGGGGAGGTTACTAAGATCCCCGTTCCTTAAGAACGAATAAGTTCTCTCATTGTGTTGTCCTTGTGCCTGACCTAAGTGTCAGGCATTTTTTTTTCTGCTAAGTATTTTCGACTGCCATGGGTTCGTTTTCTATCACGCCATGATGACTCGAAAGTGACCAAGTTGCTTCATTTGGCGAATGAGATCGGGAGAGAACCTTTCCGCGATACCTACCAAAGCAATACCTAAGAAAAGAGTAATGGATAAGAGGCCAGAGTAATAGATCCATACGATAGATAGATGTGCGATTAAGCACGGTATCCCAGTGCATTACCGCTCAATTTCCTGGTTCGAACATGAAGTTTTTTTAATAAAATTTCCTTTATAAGAACAAGTCATTACAGTAGCCGAATGATATAATGGGCGATCCGGTCTTGTGAGTCATTAAGCTATTGAAAAATAAAATAAATCGGACTTAAACTTTATCTCTTGTTGGGCGACCATTACGACTAGGTGAATAGGTCTTGGCATGCAACAAATAAACGGTTGATGGCTTGGTAATTGCCGTCTCTTTTTGAGAAGAAATGAAGCTCTATTAATTTTCCCCATGACTGAATTTTTCTTTTCAAAATTATTCGATATTTTAGTCTTAAACACGGGTTATGAATTGTGATGGTTTTCTTGGTATGAGCCGACAGTATTTCATGAATTATGACCATGTTCAGAAAATTTTCCGAAAGGTCATGATCCTTCGCACATATACTTGAGGTTGCGTGAAGGGATTAGTGATGAAATTTGAAATGTTCCACCAAACCGATCAAGTTGGCCGGCATTTTTATCAAACCTTGCTGGAAGTGACGAATGTCTTAAATTCCCAGCGGAATACTGAAGATCTGTGGAAAGCCATTACGGGACACATCAAAAAGGTGATCTCATGGGAACGCGCGGGTATTACGTTGTATCACCATGATATAGATGCCTTTCGGTTTTACGCGGTGGAAACGAGTATGCCTGTGGTCAAGTTGAAATGTGATGCCATTATTCCTCGAGAAGGAAGTGCCATGGGATGGGTGTATGGTCACCGGCGTCTTCACATACGGCCCCATTTACAACGAAACCCGGTATTTTTAGAGGATGCGTATTATCAGGAAGAGGGTTTAGGCAGAATGATCAATATTCCCCTAATTGTCGGGGATAATTGTTTTGGGTCTCTGAATATCGGCAGCGTGGAATCGGGGGAACCTGATCCGGAAAATGTCTTGTTTTTGCGCCAAGTGGCCACCCAAATTGCCTTTGCCGTTGATCTTGTGCGTGCCTATGAAGAGATCAACCATCTGAAAGAACAACTTACTCGTGAAAATGCCTACCTCCTGGAAGAAATCAAAGTTAGTCATGATTTTGGAGCGATGGTCGGCAACAGCCAGAAATTCAAGAACGTCCTGGACCTGGCCCAGGCTGTTGCACCCACCACGACTTCAGTGCTCATCATGGGTGAAACGGGAACAGGAAAGGAACTGTTAGCGCGGTTGCTTCATGAGTTGAGCCCCAGAAAAGATAAACCCTTTGTTCGAGTCAATTGTGCGGCGTTACCTTCAGGGCTGGTAGAGAGCGAACTTTTCGGCCACGAAAAAGGCGCGTTTACCGGTGCAGAAAATGGAAGACCCGGAAAATTTGAATTAGCGCATAATGGCACTTTGTTCCTAGATGAAATTGGGGAGATGCCAATTGAAGCACAGGCCAAACTCCTGAGGGTTTTACAAGATGGGATTGTGGAACGAGTGGGCAGTATCGAGGGGAAGGATGTCGATGTGCGAATCATCGCCGCGACCAATAGCGATTTAAGCAAGGCGATTGCGGAGGGGCGTTTTCGTTCAGACTTATATTATCGATTGCATGTCTTTCCGATTGTCGTGCCTCCTCTCCGTGAACGTCTGCACGATATTCCCCTGCTGGTGCGACATTTTATGGAAAAAAATCGGTTGCAATTTCGACGAAATTGTCAGGATATCGATGATCAGTCAATGGAGTTGCTCATTCAGTATCCATGGCCGGGTAATGTCCGGGAACTCAAAAACGTGATTGAACGAGCGATGATTCTTTCCCAATCAACGCTTGTGCATGTGGAAGAATCATTGTTGCCCTCACCGGGACATGGCATGGATGCCCTGCCGCCCACTCAATTGAAGGACGTGGAGCGCACTCGGATTCTACAAGCCTTGACGGCTTGTGAATGGCGGATAGATGGTCCATTAGGGGCGGCCAAACACCTGGGATTGCATCCCAGTACACTGAGAAGTCGATTGAAAAAATTCGGAATCAAAAGACAATCTGAATAATATATTCAAGCGGGGACTGTGTCGTTGAGATGAAAAGCCGGACGATCTGGAGTCAACGAATCAATATCGGCCGCCCTCTAGTTTTGCCCCTACCACCTTAGTCCCCTCTCGTTAAGTTGTAGAGTCCAGAAAATTTCCCATTTTCATCAATTGCTGAACGAAGCAAGTGGATCTTCATGAGAATTTCAATAGCCCACAAATTCTTCAGAGCGAATATCGGTCTTTGGAATGCCTGCAGACTCCAGCATCTTTCGTAATCCATTAACCATTGCAGGGGGCCCAACAACATAATACAGAGCCTTTTCCGTTTCTTTGACATATTTTTTGAGCATGACTTGGTCTATGCGGCCGGTTTCCCCTTCCCAGATTTCGGTGCCTCTGTTCGGGCTTGTCATTGTTCCAATACATGTAAAATGCTCATTTTCCTTTTGGAGGGTTTGCAGTTCATCAAGGAATGCCGCATCTTTCGGATGCCGATTCGAATATATGAGAATGATTCGATGTGAAAGTTTGTGGTGTGCTGATTCCACCAGCATGCTTCGGAAAGGTGTAATCCCGATCCCTCCCGCGAGAAAGACAATCGTCCGGGAATCGTCGGTGGGCAGAATGAATTGTCCGAATGGGCCTTCAATATCAATTGAAGCCCCAATAGACATATCTGTCAATGTGCGTTTAAAGGCGGTGTCCCGAAGACGTGTGGCAACCATGAGATGTTGTTCGGAGGGAGAGCTGGCAAGGGTCAAAGCTCGTGTATGGCCCTCTGGTTCGGCTTTTGAAAGATTCGGTAATGACAGATCGATAAACTGACCTGCGGTGAATGTGAATCCAGGCGGCCGGTCAAAATAGAATGCCATTTTTCCTGTTGCGATGGCCTGACGTTTCTTCAATGCCACGTGATATAAAGAAGGCTTGGTGAGTTTTATCATTGAGGTTGCTCCGTGGTCATTACGAATGAGAAGAGGCGAGGCAGTGCTGATTCCATCCTATCGTTTGTGTAAGGGGTTGAGTCAAATTTGGTATGTTTAATAGACAAACGGGTTTATGCTCCTTCGAGGACTGAGGGGAAATCTGGTTCTATGGTTGTATCGGTTTCAAGAAAGGATTGAAGGACCGTGGAACGAATTGAGAGAAATTACCGGGCGCTACTGAATGTCGCGATTGTACTCAATTCACAAAGGGATACCAGTAGTCTCTGGCAAGCGATTATCGAGCAAATTGAACAGGTCATGCCTTGGGCACGGGCGAGTGTGACCTTATATGATCGTAAATCGGACGGGTTTCAGTTTTATGTTGTGACGACTCATTTGGCCAGGGTCGTGGTCCAAGGTGATACGGTGATACCGCGTGTTGGGAGTGGAATGGGGTGGGTATACGATCACAAAACGTTACATGTCCGTCCTGACCTCAACCAGGAACAGGTTTTTCTCGAAGACCGGTGGTATGTCGAGGAAGGACTTGGACGCATGATTAACCTTCCGCTGTTGGTTAGAGGGAAGTGTGTGGGGGTCTTGAATCTTGGAAGCGTTGATGCGGGTGACCCGGACCCCGATGCGATTGAGTTCTTATCACAAGTGGCCATGCAAATTGCCTATGCGATTGATCATGTTCAGGCCTATGAGGAAATTAATCTGTTGCGTCAGCATTTGGCACGAGAAAATGTCTATCTGGTCGAGGAACTCAAACTGACAAAACATTTCGGTGCCATGGTCGGACGGAGTCAGGTTTTTCAGCACGTATTGGAACTCGCTCGCGAGGTGGCGCCTACGACGGCGACGGTCCTCATCACCGGGGAAACGGGGACCGGGAAAGAACTCCTTGCCCAAGCCATTCATGATTGGAGCTTGCGTGCTAAAAAGCCGTTTATTAGGGTTAATTGTGCGGCCCTTCCGGCAGGATTGGTCGAAAGCGAATTATTCGGTCACGAAAAAGGCGCATTTACCGGAGCCGACACCAGGCGTGAGGGGCGTTTTGAGTTGGCCCATGGCGGGACCTTGTTGTTAGATGAGATCGGGGAAATTCCTTTGGAGACCCAAGCGAAATTATTACGAGTGATTCAGGACGGGATGGTTGATCGTGTGGGAGGCAAGCAGTCTATCCCGGTGGATATTCGGTTGATGGCCTCGACCAATGCTGATCTGCCTTCAGCTATTGAGCAAGGTCGTTTTCGAGCTGACCTTTTTTATCGACTTCATGTGTTTCCGATTACCATCCCTCCACTTCGTGCCCGGCCGGAAGATATTCCAGAACTCGCACAGCATTTCCTTGAGCACTATGCCATTAAACTCAAGCGGCCCTGCGAATTGATTGAACCGGATTCTCTCCAACGGCTTATCCGGTATTCCTGGCCGGGCAACATTCGAGAACTGGAAAATGTCATTGAGCGGGCGGTGATTCTCTCCCACCAAAAGGTTCTGCGTATTGATGAGCGGCTCTTGATTCTCCACAACACGACGCAGGAATCCAAGGCCCCGGCTGGGTTAGTCGATTTTGAACGGCAACATATTCTCCAGACGCTGGCTTCCAGCAATTGGCAGATCGAGGGGGAGAACGGGGCAGCGGAACAACTCGGGTTGGCTCCGAGCACACTCCGGAGTCGAATCAAAAAGTTAGGTCTTCAACGGCCGAATGGCTCAAGCCCCAGAAAGTAGTCTTTGCAATATTCCCTTCCCCGTAGAGTCCGCCTTAACTTTTAAGATCTTCCTGCATGATGTGTCGTATATGTACCCTACGATGCCCCACCCGACTCATGATGTCGTTCATGTGATCCAAAATATAGTTTGTTCATTTCAATGAGCCTGTCGGGCCGAGTGATCCTGCTCGAATAATTACCCTGGTCTCTTTGGCGAAGGAGATGGAATGTTCTCCTGATGCCGGTGCCTTTTGTAAATTTTTAACCCCCACACGGATTAAATGCTCAGATTGATGTAGTCTATTTCATGCGGCAGTCTGTTCTCCCGTCATTGCCCGCCAGCGATTGACAGGTCAGGTATGTACCGGCCCGGTGGAACATCTTAGATTGGCACCCAGACCTATTCGGAAATTGTGTTAGCGCATCAGGTCTTCTGGATCCAATGTGAAGCTTGCCATTCATCTCAAGAATTTTTTTACTCCTTTTCTTTATCTGATTTTCTACTTTTTCAAAATCCCATTCCGCAGAAAAGCCGCGTCATATCAAGGTTTAAGTGCTAGAGCCACCACGGACTGTCGTGGTTATGTCTATCCATCTTCATCAACCATGGACTTTTTTATCTGAATCAAATCAAATTTTAAGAATTTATTCCGTATGGGTTCTGAACCGGACCATGGCTTAGTCTATGCATATCAGCGTGAAGCTAACTCATTGAGAACAAATGAAGAGAGTGGTTGTCATGAGATTCCTGATCATTACAGATTATGAGGGTAAAGGGGCCCGTCATGTTTCCGGCAATGGTATTCAAGGCGAGGAGGGTTGTTCCTGTTCATGAGTAATGACCGTTCATGAAATTTTATCTCGATACAGTGAGTCTCACAGAAATTCGGGAGATTGGCAGTCTGGGAATTTTGGATGGGATAGCTGTGAACGCCAGTTTGATTTCTGAGCAGGGTTTGAATTTTTATCAAGGAATTCGGGAAATCTGTCGTTATGTGGACAGCCCAATTAGCGTGGGTGTGTTGAGTATTGAAGAAGAAGCCATCGTCAAGGAAGGCATAGAATTATCAAAAATTCATAGAAATGTTCTGGTGAAATGTCCTTTGACACCTGCAGGTCTCAAGGCGACGAAGCGATTGACGGCCGAAGGTCTCCGGGTAAATGTGTCTCTGTGTTTTTCTCTTACGCAAGCATTGATTGCCGCGAAAGCCGGTGCGTGGTGTGTGTCCATTTGTCCCGATCACACCGGTGACAATCAATCGATGGGAAACGATATCACTCGTAAAATTGTCACAGTTTTTCGAGACTACGGGCTTTCCACTCAGGTGCTTCTCGCGGGTATCCGTTCTCCTCATGAGGTGCTTGAGGCGGCGTTGGCGGGAGGGCATATCTGCACAATGCCATTTTCCATGTTTCGTCAACTTTTCAATCATGCGGATTAATCGCTATTTTTCGACCACCTCCTGAGAACTGAATCACATTCGTTAAAGCTCGCTCGCCATTTTGGGAATGCTCCGGAAGGAGCAGGTCTTACCGGTTCCGGTTGTCCTTCTGAATTTTTGTCTCTTTGTGCTTGCTCATATTTTTCTGAGTCCAGCCACGCAAAACGGTGGGTACCCACCACGCCCCACCGCGTCTTTTCGTGGGCATATGAACGGCTAATCAATGAAATGCTCCCATAAACACGTGCCACGCTATGGTTTATAAGGGATTGCCTGGAGCAATCGAATAATTTCTTTACGGGCATGGCCCATGCAATGCGTTCAATAACGTACAGAAAAGACAGGAATGTAATTTGGTGGAAAAAAATACGGCAACTTCAGAAAAGCTTCATGAATAAATTTCTCAAGGAGAAAATTTCGGCTTACATCCCCGGTGAGCTCAATGATCTTGGGGGGAGAGGAATGAAAGGAGTGCGTAGAGAAATGAGTGGAAGGAAACTTAAAAAAAATGCCGCAATCATCCTGATCAGCTTGATCACGGTAATGCTGTTGCTCCCGATCGGTATTGCTATGCCTATTCTGTTTGGAAATGGTGAAGCCATCGCATCGGGGGGAGGAGGGCAAAGTCCTCAGTCTGCTCAAGAGGTGGTCGAAGGAGAGGAAGGCGAAGCGCCGGTCGAAATGGGTCGGGATATTTATTACAAGACAGAGGGCGTGGTGTCGAGTGAAACGGCTCCGGTCACCGCGGACAATACGCATGATTATCCCCGCTATGGCAATTTTGAAAGTCGAGTGCTGATTTGGGTTGCGAACCAGCAGCATTTATATTACGGCAGTTTTGTCTTGGCGGTTCCTATCTTCTGCATGGTGATTGAGTTCATCGGCATGGTGACAAAGGATAAGGCCATGGCGAAGAAATACGACCAGCTGGCCTATGATTTTATCCGAATCAGTCTGACGGCATATTCGCTCACCGCGATCCTTGGGGGAATTCTTCTCTTTACCTTTCTCACTCTGTATCCCACATTTTTCAGCTACCTTTCGGGAATTTTCCGTCCTGTCATGCACATCTATGCTCTGCTCTTCGTGGCAGAAAGCGGGACTTTGTATATCTACTACTACGGATGGGACAGGATGAGGGAAGGAGTCCTGAAGTGGGTGCATCTCAGTATCGCCGTGGTCTTGAATGTCATTGGAACCGTGCTGATGTTTTTAGCGAATTCGTGGATCGCCTTCATGATGTCACCTGCAGGGGTGGATGAACAAGGACGATACCTCGGGAATATTTGGCATGCGATTCATAGCGCGTTGTGGAATCCGCTGAATGTTCATCGAATTTTAGGAAATATGGCATTCGGAGGCAGCGTCGTTGCCGCCTACGCGGCCTATCGGTTTTTATCCGCTAAAACCGATGAAGAACGTGCCCATTACGACTGGATGGGATACGTCGCGATGTTTATCGCAGTCATTTTCCTCATTCCATTGCCGTTTGCGGGCTATTGGCTCATGCGGGAGGTATATGCCTATCGCCAGCAAATGGGAATTACCCTGATGGGAGGCCTCCTCGCTTGGTTGTTTATTATTCAGGCCACCATGATCGGTGCCCTTTTTCTGAGTACGAGTTATTACTTGTGGCAATGCTTTGGCCGGATGCCGGGTGCGGAACGATTTCAACGGTATATTAAATATCTGGTGTTCATCGCGGTCGTGGGATTACTGGTGTTCATTACGCCCCATACCATTGTCATGACCCCGGCTGAGTTGAAAGCCATGGGAGGTCAACAGCATCCCGTTTTAGGAAACTATGGGGTGATGTCGGCCAAAAATGGCGGAATCAATATGCTCATCATTGTGACGATTGTGAGTTTCATTTGGTATCAGCGCGGCAATTTGATTCCGGCCGTGAAATGGAAAAAGTTCGGCAATATTTTCATGACCTGTTTTTTCGTGGTCGGCAGTCTCAATATTATTTGGTTAGCCATCTATGGGTATTTCATTCCGGCAAACGTTCGGATTGGGCTGTCAGTTCCTCAGGTCGCCACCACAATGTCGTGCCTCTTGTTAATGATGCCGATGAATCTGGCCATGCTGAAAAATGCCAAGGTGGCGGGTCCCATTCAATGGGGCAAAATGCCGGCGAGATCGCAATATGCCCTGATCGCCCTGGCCACGGAATTTACCTGGATGATGGCCTTGATGGGATACATCCGGTCATCAGTCCGCCTCTTCTGGCATGTGAACGAGGTCATGCGGGATAACTCGCCTTGGGCTTATACCCATACCATCGGGTTTGCCGCGAATATGATCTCCTTCAATGTTCTGCTGTTCTGGTCGACTATTCTATTCGTGTTCTGGCTGGCGGCTTTTGCTGGGAAAAAATCGCCGGTACCGGAAACGCCGAAGGTCCCAGAGTCACAGGCTGTGCCGCAGTTCACTCCTCAAGCGGCCAGTCGTTCCTGATGTGGTTCATGGCAAATTGATGGATGGCTTGGTGAATAAATCATGGATTCATGAAACCAATGGAGGACAGAGCGATGAAAGGCGCATTTACTCATACAAGGTGAAGCGCATGATGGATTGGTTGGATCGTGAAGGAGAGCGAAATGATGGATTTTTGGGTTTCAAATCCTCTGATTGAAATGATCTTCGGAATAGTCAGCTTCGTGGGAGTCCTCGTATTGGGTTGGGCAAATCTAATGGTCGAGCCACCGAAAAACGCGGTGGCCATACCTGCCGAATTGAATGTCTGGGAAAGACACCGGTTACGGCAGTCTCAACGAAGGGAGGGATATCAGAATTAATCAGGCAGTGAGGAATGGAAACCTTAATTTGGAGGAGCGTTTCATGTTTGTAACAAAAAGGCAATTTTTGAAAATTACGGCAAGCACCGTAGCTGCTGTGGCGTTGGCGGATAAAGCGCTGGCGTTGACGGCGTTACAGCCAGTCATCGAAGTTGGAAATCCTCTCGGGGAATATCCCGACCGCTCATGGGAGCGGGTCTACCACGATCAATATCGCTATGACAGTTCGTTTACCTGGTGTTGTTCCCCCAATGACACCCATGCCTGTCGGATCCGGGCGTTTGTCCGAAACGGGGTCGTTATGCGGGTCGAGCAGAATTATGATCATCAAACGTATGAAGATCTCTATGGCAACCGTGGTACGTTCGCGCATAACCCCCGGATGTGCCTGAAGGGGTTTACCTACCATCGTCGAGTCTATGGGCCCTATCGGTTGAAGGGACCTTTGATGCGGCGAGGCTGGAAAGCCTGGATGGATGACGGAAGTCCGGAGTTAACGCCGACTATCATGACCACATATAAATTTAATGCCCGCTATCTGGATGATATGTTGCGGGTCTCTTGGGATACCGCGTTTACGTATTTGGCCAAGGCCATGATCGTGATCGCCAACCGGTATAGCGGCGAGGCTGGAGCGAGGAGATTGCGGGAGCAAGGGTATCCGCCGGAAATGATCGAGATGATGAAGGGCTCGGGAGTCCGGAGTATGAAGTTCCGTGCCGGTATGCCTGTGTTAGGTGTCATTGGAAAAATGGGCATTACCCGCATGAACGGAGGATGCGGAGCCTTGTTGGATAGTTGGGTGAGAAAAGTCGGACCGGACAGTGCCCAGGGGGGGCGGTATTTTAATAATTTAACCTGGCACGGAGATCAGGATCCTTCCCAGCCTTTCTGGTCAGGTGCGCAAGCCATCGATTGTGATCTTTCTGACATGCGGTTTACCAAGATGAACACGAGCTGGGGTAAAAACTTTGTTGAAAACAAGATGCCGGAAGCGCATTGGAAACTCGAATCCATCGAACGGGGCGCCCGAGTGGTGGTCATTACCCCGGAATACAATCCGACGGCACAACGAGCCGATTATTGGATGCCGGTCCGCCCCGAGACCGATGGCGCGTTATTTCTTGGGGCATGCAAAATTATTTTAGACGAAGGTCTTCAGGACAGCGATTTCATTCGATCCGGTACGGATCTCCCCTTGTTGATTCGGACGGATACCTTGCAATATTTGGATCCGCGAGACGTTATAAAGGATTATGCGTTCCCGGATTTCTCCAAATCTTACTCCGGCAAGGTCCAAGGGCTGTCGGCTTCGCAGATCGCTCGCCTTGGAGGGTGTATGGTATGGGACCTCAACCAGCAGAAGGCGGTTCCCCTTCATCGTGAACTGGTGGGTTGGCATTTTAAAAATAGCGGTCTTGATCCGGCGTTAACGGGAACGTTCAGGGTGAAATTGCTTAGTGGGAGGGAGGCAGATGTCATGCCCCTTTTCCAGATGTACCAGGTTCATCTGCAGGATTACGATCTGGATACCGTCCATCAAATCAATCGATGTCCGAAAGACCTTATTGTGCGATGGGCTAGAGATAACGGAACCATCAAGCCTGCCGCCATTCATAATGGAGAAGGCGTCTGTCACTATTTTCACATGACGTCGATGGGACGTGCGGCCGCCATGGTGATGATACTGACCGGAAACATGGGGAAATTCGGAACTGGATGTCATACATGGTCAGGAAACTATAAAGTTGGTGTTTGGGCGGCCACTCCATGGTCAGGGGAGGGCATTGGCATACATACCGGGGAAAATCCGTTCAAGATCACGACGGATCCGAATGCCCATGGGAAAGAGGTTAATTACCGTCCGTACTATTACGGCGAAGAAACGACCTACTGGAACCACGGCGATACGGCGTTGATTGTGAATACGCCGAAGTATGGTCGTCGGGTGTTTACGGGCAAAACGCACATGCCGACGCCGAGCAAGCTTCGATGGGTCGCCAATGTCAATATTCTCAATAATGCCAAGCACCATTATGACATGGTTAAAAATGTGGATCCCCACATTGAAGTGATTGTGACTCAGGACATTGAAATGACATCCGATGTGAATCATGCCGATGTGTCATTCGCGGTGAACGGGTGGATGGAGTTTACCTATCCGGAAATGACCGCCACCGTTTCGAATCCCTGGTTCCAGGTGTGGAAAGGCGGCATCCGGCCGTTGTATGACACACGGAACGATTTGGATACGGTCGCGGGCGTCGCAGCCAAACTCACCGAAATGACGGGGGATGGGAGATTTAAAGATTACTTTAAATTTGTCTATGACAATCGCGTGGATGTGTATGTGCAACGGTTGTTGGATGCCGGTAGCACGTCCTATGGGTATAACGCGGATACGATGTTGAAGTCGGAAAAGGGCTGGATGGTCATGACCCGGACCTATCCTCGCGTCCCATTGTGGGAAGAAGTCAACGAATCGAAGCCGCATTGGACGCGCAGTGGACGCCTGGAGACCTACCGGGTGGAGCCGGAAGCCATTGAATATGGGGAAAACTTCATCTCTCACAGGGAAGGAACGGAGGCAACCCCGTATTTGCCGAATGCGATCATGTCCTCCAATCCGTACATCCGGCCGGATGACTATGGGGTGCCGATCACGGCGCAACATCATGACGACAAAACCATCCGCAACATCAAATTGCCCTGGTCGGAAATTAAACGGTACGCCAATCCGCTTTGGGAGAAGGGGTATCAGTTCTATTGCGTGACTCCGAAGACCCGGCATCGGGTGCATAGCCAATGGTCGGTGAATGATTGGGTGCAGATGTATGAATCCAACTTTGGGGATGCCTATCGGATGGATAAGCGGACGCCAGGAGTTGGCGAGCATCAAATCCATATCAATCCGGCCGCGGCCAAAGATCGGGGCGTCAACGACGGGGACTATGTCTATGTCGACGGCAACCCGGTGGACCGGCCGTATCGGGGCTGGAAGCCCAGTGACCCGTATTACAAGGTGGCGCGGTTGATGATCCGAGCGAAGTACAACCCGGCGTTCCCGTACCATGTCACGATGGCCAAGCATGCGCCGTATGTGTCGACCGCGAAGTCGGTGAAAGGGCATGAAACCCGGCCGGATGGACGGGCGATTGCGCTGGATACGGGCTATCAATCGAACTTCCGGTATGGAGCGCAGCAGTCGTTTACCCGCAGTTGGCTGATGCCCATGCACCAGTTGGACTCGTTGCCAGGCAAAATGGCTAATAAATGGAAATTCAAATGGGGGTTTGAAATCGATCATCATGCGGTCAATACCGTGCCGAAGGAATGTCTCATCCGTATTAGCAAAGCGGAGGACGGTGGTATCGGCGGCCGTGGACCGTGGGAACCGATTCGGACCGGGTTTACTCCAGGCCAGGAGAATGAATTCATGATCAAATGGCTGAAGGGTGATCATATTAAGATCAAAGTGTAAATGAGTTGGAGGCTGGGGATATTTTTTTCTATATTGACGTCTAGAAAGAAACATGATGAATACCTCCCCCCAGCCTCCGCCTTTTTCAAGAAAGAAGGAATGTTATTGGTAGAAACCGTTTTGTAAGGAGCATCCGATGAAGATAATCCGGTGCAAATATGTACGGCATAGACCAGGACCATGTGGTGACCAACCCCTTTTTATTCGTGGTGGATGATGATGAGGTCGTTCGTCGGAGTATTGTCAAAAGATTGATTCGTCTGAACTGTACGGTGAGAGATTTTGAATCTGGGGAAGCGTTAATTAATTCCTTAGAACATTTGAAAGAAAATCCGGACGTGATTTTGTTGGACTATAAAATGAAAGGGATAAATGGGATTGAAACATTACGGCGTTTGCGGAAAACTCACCCCATGATCCCGACGTTTATCTTTACGGCCTATGCCGGGGAAAGGGATTTGAGCCTAGTGGAGGAACTTGGCAATTGTGAGGTCCTGCTCAAAACCGTGGATCTTCATGCCTTGCACCACATCGTGAATGGGGCTATGGCGATCAAAAAATTACGAATGAGTGAATGTGCTGATTGTTAGAGAATGGGATTTTAAATCAAGAGACAGCTAGCAGAAATTTTTATGCATTTATTTATGTAAGACGGAGGACGACAATGCCTGAAGTGTATAACTGGCAGTTAGGACGAAAGATGCTGTATCCGTATGAGGAGCGGCATCCGAAATGGCAGTTTGCGTTTGTCTTTAACATCAACCGGTGTTTGGCATGTCAAACCTGCTCGATGGCGGACAAGTCGACGTGGCTGTTCAGCAAAGGGCAGGAATACATGTGGTGGAACAACGTGGAAACGAAACCGTATGGGGGCTATCCACAATTCTATGACGTCAAGATCACGCAGCTCATCGAGCAGGTCAATCCGGGCGGCCAGGTGTGGAACGTGCGGGTGGGCCGCAAGCACCATGCGCCGTACGGAGTGTTTGAAGGGATGACGATCTTTGATGCGGGGGCCAAGATTGGGCAGGCGGCCATTGGCTACATCCCGACCGACCAGGAATGGCGGTTTGTGAATATTTATGAAGACACGGCGACCTCGATGCGGGCGATCGTGGAAGGGGTGGATAAGACCGGGTTCACGAAAGAAGAGCCGTGGAAAATGCAAGGCAGCAGCTTGCCGGAGCATGAAACGTATTTCTTCTATCTGCAACGCATCTGTAACCACTGTACGTATCCGGGCTGTCTGGCAGCCTGTCCGCGGAAGGCCATCTACAAGCGGCCGGAAGACGGGATTGTGTTGATCGACCAGAACCGGTGCCGAGGGTACAAGAAGTGTGTGGAGCAATGCCCGTTTAAGAAGCCGATGTACCGAGGCACGACGCGGGTGAGTGAGAAGTGTATTGCGTGCTATCCGCGGGTCGAGGGCAAAGACCCGCTGACCGGTGGCGAGCCGATGGAGACGCGGTGTATGGCGGCCTGCGTGGGTAAGATCCGGTTGCAAGGGCTGGTGAAGGTGGGCGATGACGGGTTGTGGGCGGAAGACCGCTGGAATCCGTTGTACTATGCCATCCGGGTGGAACAAGTGGCGTTGCCGTTGTATCCGCAATGGGGCACGGAGCCCAATGGCTTCTACATTCCCCCGCGCCAAGCCCCACGGGGCTACATCCGGCAGATGTTCGGGCCGGGAGTGGATAATGCGATAGAGAAGTATCTGGTGCCGAGCCGGGAGTTGTTGGCGGTGCTGCAGTTGTGGCGAGCGAGCCAACAGATCATCTTCCGGTATGACGTGATTCCGGGACCGAAAGTGTTTGAAACCCAAATCCATGGACGGAAGTTTGAGATGTACAACGACACGGTGTTGGGGTTCAACAAATCGGGCAAGGAAGCGGTGCGGCAGCAAGTGGAAGAGCCGATTTACATCCGCCCGGCCGAGCGGGTGAACTGGCTGTAGGTTCAAAAATTGTCATGGATCATGAAAGACAAAGAGAACCATTAATCCGTAGTTAGGGCTGGGGACCGGCTGGCGAAATTTTTCATGTGCTGAGATGATGCTTCTGTAACATCGCCATCCGGTCCTCCCCCCTGTAAAAGGGGGAAGAAGCCGGAAAAAAGGGAATATATTTATGAATTGTCAACGTTGTGCTGGCCTTATGCATTGGTTAACGATCGGGGATCATCTGAATGAATCGGGGCAATTATGGTCCACGGCCTGGCAATGCTATAACTGTGGAGAAATTGTCGATTCTCTGATTATGGAAAATCGTGTTAATGAAACCAGACCCAAAGCGGGGAAAGCGCGCCTCAAAACGTTTTCACCATCAAGGCAGGTGGTTCAGGGAAATGCATAAAACATAGGGTTCTAAAACACATCGAGAGGCAGCGCTTTGAGAGCACAAGGAGGTGGATAGGTTTCACCTCCTTGTGCTCTTTCTCGTTTTTCCCCCTCTGAAGAATATTTTTTCCATGTCAAAATTCCGATGTGGAATGTGATAAGTGCGGAAAGCCTGTTCCATTTTTTGTGGGGCGGTTCGGTCGATAGCATGGTTTCTTTCTGTTTGTAGTGTATCCATCGCGCCATCTCCTTTTTCACCATCAGCCGGACTCACGGCATCTTTTAATTGTCTGCATCCTCCTATATGAATCGTATTTTTTTTCGAGTGACTTGGTCCCACTTATGACCCTGAATATTTGGACAATAATAAAGAAATATTTTTCATAATAGGCGATATCGAACAGGGCGCTCAGTTGTAATTCGCTCATTGATAGACGCGTCATTTAAAAACAGACAGTGTTCACAGGAACGATTCGCTCATCGGGATTTCAGATTGAATCCAAAAAACAGAGGACCTTTTTGATCAGCACGATGGATTTTGGAAATTTAAATAAGGAGGCTGCGCACCCATTTCCTTTTGATGATATTTTTCTCGGCGTCGTATTTATAGATCCGTGTCCTGCAGTGATGGGATTTGGGATTTCCCGATATTTAGAAAGGGAATCGACAAGGGTATAAAGATTGCTGTGTTCTCCCTGAGTTGCCTTTAAGGCCTGATTGCCTCACGTCATTCTTCTATGAGGGAGAAGGATCATGGACTATGTCAAACCTTACGGTGTTGTCGAGAGTATGCTGGCCGGCGCGTACTTTGGTGTGGCGACCAGTTTGGTTGTGAGCGTGGCTGTCGAAACCGGATTTTGGATTGACGGCGCCTTACTCTTTCCGTTTGAGCTCGCGTTGGCGATCCTGCTCGGGATGGAAATTGTCACCGGGAGATTGACGCTGATTCCCTGCTCGATGATCTCAGCCAATGACCACACAGAGCGCGTGGGCATCTCTCGAGTTCTTGCCCATTGGGGATGGGTCTTTTTGCACAACCTCCCGGGCAGCGCCCTCTATGCCGTGTTGCTCGCCATCGTGCTCACCACCGGAGGTGATGCTCCAGTCTCCGCAGTCGGGACCAAACTGATTGTTATTGCGGAAGCGATGACGACGTATTATGCCCATCATGGCGATGCGGGGTTACTGACGGTGGTGAACATGTTTCTCATTCCTGCCGGCATGTTATTGGGAGCAAAGCTCAGTGTGTCTCACCGGTGGCTCTGGAACCAGATTCCGGTCACGCTGGGCAATTTGGTCGGCGGAATGTTCTTCACCGGCCTGGCAATGAACTATGCACATGGCTCAGCCCCCATAGTTCCTCAACAGGTTCAGAACGTCAACCATGCCTCTGCTTCTCTATCAGCTAAGCCGGGAGGCAATGTCTGCCTGTGAGGGAAAAGTAAGCCATGCCGGCTATGTTCCCCAAACGCCTGCGAGGTTGGCACTTTATTCTTTTCAATATTGCACTTGGCCTTGGGCATATTCTCGTGATGTTTAATGCCGGGTCCTATGTCGCGCTATTGCCTCATGTGGCCGGCGATCTGGAAGGCGTGTTGCCAAGCTTCATGACCTGGGCTCAAACGGATTTCATGATCGCCCTGGCGTTGGGTCTTCCTGTTGGCCGCGCCCTGGCTCACCGGTTCGGTAATTATCGTGTGTTTATTGGCGCTTTTCTTGTGTATGCCGTGGCTTCATATCTTGGCGCCATCAGCCAGACCCATTGGCAGTTTCTCAATGCCCGCATTATCCAGGGGTTCTCCGGGGGCCTCACTCTTTTTCTCTCGCAAGACATGATGCTCCGTGAGTATCCGGACCGGCTCAAGTCTTTGGGGTTAGCGTTATGGGGCCTGATCACGATTACTCCGTTTACGATTGGTCTTCCTGTGGGTGGGTGGCTTGCAGATGATCTCGGGTGGTGGCGTTATCTTTTTTATACGGATGTCGTGGTCTCCTTGGTCGTCGTCGGTCTCCTTGGGGCTTTGCTGTATGGTCGGGGCTTTCGTCGCCAGCCTATCCGGTTTGATGTCGTGGGATTTTTTCTGTTGGCCATCGTGTTGGGCAGCATGCAGACTCTTTTGAACATGGGGAACGATTTTGACTGGTTTGACTGGCCCTTTCTCCGCGGTGTCCTGATCGTCCTCATCGTGGCATTAGCTTGTTTTATTATCTGGGAACTGGGTGAACGTCACCCGGTGTTGGATCTCCGGTTATTTGCCGACCGAAATTTTACCATCGGGGTAATCTGTTTGGTGGTCGGTTTCTTTTCGATCCAAGGACTCCTCACGCTTCTGATTATCCAGCTTCAATTGTTGATGGGCTATTCGTCCCTTCTTGCCGGTATGGCGCTCCTTCCGATGGTGGTGTTGGCGGCTCCGATGATCGTCGTGATGCATGAGCTCTGCAAGCGGACGGACGTTCGCATGCTCGCGAGCCTCAATTTTCTTGGATTTGCTTTGACTCTGTACTGGATAGGGCAGTATGACGATCCTCATTCATTTGATCAGATTTTCTGGCCTATTCTGCTCGAAGGTCTTTTCCTGGGATCATTTTTTACCCCGATGACGGTGCTCATCCTGCATCGATTATCCGGCGTCCAGGTGATACGCGCCGCAGAGACAACGAATATTTTGCGCATCGCCGCCGGGGCGTTAGGTATTACGTACCAGGAGATTGTGCATTTCCGACGTCTTCCATTCCATCAGCTTCATTTGGCGAATCATTTTGGGGGAAGGCAATTTGCATCCTTCGACGTGTTGGGAGGATTCTCTGGCAAGCTAGAGGGCGCCGGACTCGATTCTGCCATGGTGCATGGCAAGCTTCTGGCCCTTGTGAGGCAGTATGCGGGAATCCTGGCCATGAGCGATGCGTTTCTCCTGGCCAGCTACATGTTTGTGGGTTTGGCGGCTCTCGTCTGGTTGGCCTATCCCACCCAATTGCCTTGGTATCAAAGCCAGGAAGAAGAGTCGCTGGAGATGGAGGCTGAAGCGCTTATGGAGGAGCAGGCATGAGTGTTTTGTCCGCTCTGAAGGGCCATGGGCATTTTGCGTTCAGTCTGTGCGGCTTGCTCCTCTGCGCCGGTTGCGCCTGGATACCTCCCGGCGAGGAATCGGCCGGATTCTTAGAACCGGAATCCATGGAGGAGATACTTTCCCATGCGATCCACCACGAACCGGAGGATCCAATCCCGCAATGGCCGGAAGACTGCTGGTGGCAGGAGTTCGGCAGTCCTGAGCTCGATTCGCTGATTGATGCGGCTCTCAAGGATAACCCCGGCCTCAAGGTCGCATACGCCCGTCTCCACGAGGCGCATGCCCTTGTCCGCGTCGAAGGGGCGAGGCTGCTGCCGTTTCTGGAGGCGGACGCCGAGCTGACCGCAGAGCGCGTCTCTGAGCACGGCTTATTTGCCGCCCTCAATCCTGAGGTGGCCGGGATCGATATTACTTACGGCCTTATCCATCCGTTGAGCTTTCGCTGGGAGCTGGATTTCTGGGGGAAGAATCGCGCCATGATGGAATCTGCAATGAGCAGGGAATTGGCTCATAAGGCGGAATGGGCAGAGGTGCGGTTGCGGTTGACAGCGGGGATCGCCCGTGCCTACTTCCGCAGGGTCGCGTTGCGCCAGCAGCTTGAGGTGGTTGAGGCCATGGTGAAAATTCGACGCGATCTCCTGAATCTGGCGAAGATCCGGTTTCGGGCAGGCCTGGATGACGGCAATTCGATCATGCGGGCCACTGCGGAATTAGAGGCGGCGAATAAGCGCGCAGCCGGTACTCGGGAGCAGTTGGACTTTCAACAATATTTGCTGGTCAGGCTGAGCGGTCATGGGCCTGATTGGGGAGAGCATGTGTTCAGGGATAGGGTGATTATGCCCCGGCGAATTCCCTTGCCGCCGGAGTTGCCGATAGAGCTGTTGGCGCACCGCCCGGATCTCGCTGCGGCTAAATATCGCGCCGAAGCCGCATCCAAGCTAATCAAGGTGGCGAAAACTCGATTTCTACCCACTATCGACTTGAATGGTTTCGTGGGCTTCAGAGCCTTGACTCTAGCGAGTGGGGCCGGCTCTTTGGGTGATCTTCTGTTTTCATCGTCCAGTCTCGCTTATGGGGGCGGGCCGGGTCTGCGGCTTCCCTGGTTTGAAGGCGGTCGTCTTCGTGGAGAACTAGAAGCACAACGGAGAGAATATGATTCGGCAGTGGAACTCTATAACGACACGTTGCTGGAAGCCATGCGGGAAGTTGCCGACAGTCTGAGTGTTTGGCATGAGACTCGCTCGATGCTTGAGGCACACCGTCGTCTGCTGACGTCGGTGAGTGGCGATTGGCACCTTGTTGAAGTCCGCTTTCGCACCGGTCTAGATGATCGCCGTGAGGTGTTAAAACAGCATCACGCGGTATTGGATCAGGAATTCGCCTTGAAGGCCCTGGAATCTGATCAACTCGTGTCGATGGTGGGTTTGATCGAAGCCCTGGGTGGGGGATATCCCATCGTTCGAGAACCTTCTCAGACAACGGAATGAAATAATGGACGCCCCTACCGTCAAAATTCGCCCCAAGGAAATTCTTCGACGACGTAACCGCCGTCTGGCGTTGGTTGCCCTGATACTGGTGGCAGCTACATTGGCTTACGGCGGATACTGGTGGTATTACGCCCGTTTTTGGGTATGGACCGATAACGCCTTTATTGCCGGCAATCTTGTCACATTGGAGGCACAGGCAACAGGCATTATCACCCAGGTCCTCGTGGAGGAGACCCAGTATGTGGAAAAAGGAGACCTCCTTATTCGTCTCGATGAGCATCAGGCACAGGCCAAATTGGGCCGGATGCGGGGTTTACTGGGAGGAGAGGTGCGCAGAATCGCGTCATTGTTTGCTCAGAGGCGCCAGATCCAGCAAAAATTCACCTCCAGGATGGCTCGACTCGACTTAATACGCCATGATGTGGTCCGTTTCCGTGAGGCGCTCCCGAGCGGGGCCATATCTGAGCAACTCTTCCAGAATGCCCTGGACAAAATGCGGGCACTTCAAGCCGAGGTTATGGAAATCCGGGAAGAATACCAATCCATCACCGCTGAGGTGGGAGGCGTGAATATCATCCATCATCCTGCCGTAGAGGCCGCCAAGCATGAATTCATCACCGCCTATCTCGAATACATCCGGCAGCGCATTCGGGCACCGGCTTCGGGCCATGTGGCCAAGCGAAAGGCCCAGGTCGGAGATCAGGTTCATCCGGGTGTTCCCTTGATGACGATCGTGCCTTTGGATCATCTGTGGGTGGAAGTGAATTTGCGGGAAACCGAAATGCAGCAGGTCCGTCCCGGTCAGTCGGCACTGATTAATGTGGATGTATACGGGAAGCACCACACATACCATGGGACGGTTGAAGGTCTGGTGCCCGGCACCGGCAGCGTATTTGCCTTGTTGCCTCCTGAAAATGCGACCGGCAATTTCATTCATATTGTGGAACGGGTGCCTGTGCGTGTCTCTTTTTTGAAAGAAGAAATCCTGGAGCACCCCGTCCGTCCGGGATTGTCGACCAAAACTTATATCAACGTCAGCGAGCCTGGGTACCCATTGGGTGTTTCGCTGGCAGAGACGTCCACTCAGGAATATGAGACGAATATCTATGCCAACGAACTCACTGATGCAGAGTCCTTGGCCCAAGAAATTATCAGGGAGAACCTTGTTTTGAAACAAGACCGGCCTGAACCGGCATAGGGGGTGCAGGCGTGTCGGTTCAGAAATTCCATGTATCGGGACGCCCAGCGTTTATCAGCGTATGACATTGTCTGCTACTCCGGGAAAGGACAATTGCGTTCCCCCTTCCCTCCACAATCTTTCAGTTATCTCTGCTGAAGGTTTGAGACCGCCCATAACCCTGCTTGCATAGTGAGGCCCTTAGTTCCGTCTCTGCCGGTCAACCGGACGGGGGTTGTCCTCATCCTGAAAATCCTTTCTGTATTCTTAAGAAATCTTTAATGAAGCGGGCTCTTTAATCGTTGAGCATGACAAGGGAACTCCTTCCCGCGAATAGTGGTGGTGGAATCGTGGTGGGGTTCAGCGATCTTTCGTGGCATGCCCGCCGGTTAATTTTTATATATCCAAAGAGACCGTGATAACAAGGCCAATATTCGATAGATAGTTGGTTTGCCTTGTCGAAGCACATGGCGGCTCGCAATTTGCTTATCGGAAAAGTATGGAAAGGTATTGCCATGATTCAAAGAAGAAATAACTCAGAGAAGAGAAATGTTTTAACTATATAAGCGGTTCATATTCCCGGAGACCGTAATTACTTAAAGGGCCGACATCGATTATTTATGAGGAGGGGATGTTGTATGTTGTCAGGGAAGAAAGTGTATGAGGAAGTGAAGCTCTTGGTCGCATGCGCAGGGATGGTGCTCCTGATGAGTACCATGGGACATGCGGAAGAAGGAATTCAGGATGAAACGGATTCCCATGCCGGTCATAACATGGCGGCAGCGTCAGGAAAGACCAATCATTGGGTAGAGAGGTTGAAAGGGCAGACGATTGTAGAGGATTCGATAGAGGGGAATCCTGACCGTGCGGCGAAGGTGGATCGGCAACATGAACGGTTAATGTCAAAAATGGGCCATCAAATGCAGGCCGATTTGAAGTTAGTTGACGGGAGTGGGGCATATGACACCGCCACGATGCTCCATCAATATGGAGCCGGCCCGGCAGACTATCTTTTGGCTTCGGACAATGAAATTGAACCCGTCTCGGGTGAGCCTGGACTGTGCCCGGCTGGTGCCCCCGAAAAGCATTACGATATTTCGGCCATCGATGTGGAAATCACGTTGAATAGATGGCTGGACTATTATGTCGGCTACATGTACGTCCTCACCGAAAATCTGGAGAAGGTACGGGAGGAAGAAGCGGCGAATGCCGCGGCCCGTGAGAAGGAAGGGTATGATCCGGGCGCGGTTGAGACGGGCTTGCAGAATAACTGGATTCAGCCATTGGTGATCCGGGGCAATCAGGGTGATTGCGTGAGGTTCACTCTCCGCAATCAGTTGGTAACGGGAGAAGCGGTGAGTCTGCAGATCGGCGGATCAAGTATGATGGTGAGCACAACCGGCCAACCGGCGACAACCACGAACCCCGATGCAATCGCGATGGAAGGACAAAGCATCGACATGGAGTGGTACATTCCACCCACGATGCAGGAAGGCGGACGGCAGTTTCATAGTTACAGCAATGATCGTGAGTTGACGGTGATGGGCCTGATGGGCACTTTTGTGGTGGAACCAAAGGGTTCGACGTATCTGGATCCGCTTGGTGCAGGGGAACCGACGCCGATGACCAGTGGTTGGCAGGCGATCATCAAAAACGGCACCGGCCCGGATTTTCGCGAGTTCGTCCTCATTTATCATGAAGTCGGCGATGAAGCCTTCCGTCCGGTCAATAAGCATGGTGACTTTATTCCGCAGCGGGATCCAGTCACCGATGTGTATCGGCCCGTCGCGCGCGCGCTGAACTACCGAAGCGAACCGTTTGGTGTGGACAACATGCAAACGCAGCATGAGTATTTCGGATTCGAGGACGAGTCAATGGCCTACAGCGCCTATACCTTCGGTGATCCGGCCACCACTGTGCCGCGCAGTTATTTGGGCGATCCGGCGAAGTTCAGGCTGGTGCATGGGGGATCGGAGGTTTTCCATTCCCATCATCCTCATGGTGGATCTATCCGCTGGCCCAGAAGTCCGCGTGCGATCGACGAAATGCCTCTGTGGCATACCGCAAAAAACGGACCGGTGAAGTACCCGGTCGTTCGGACGAAGACAGACCGTGTCGACGTAGAGGTGATCGGGCCGTCCGAGGCCGTTGACCTGGAAACGGAATGTGGGTCGGGACTCTGCCAGCAATTGGCCGGGGATTTTCTCTTTCACTGCCATGTAGCGCATCACTACATCGCCGGTATGTGGGGCTATTGGCGCGTCTATAACACGATTCAAGATGGAGCGCTGCATAATGATACGATGCCGGACCTTCGCGAATTGCCGGACCGCAAGGGACGGATTAAGGCCGGTGTCACTTCGGATCAGCTGATCGACAAGAAAGTTGATTGGTTCGGCAAAGAGTTTAAAATTATCGAGAAAGGGACAACGGATTGGAAAGCCAATCCGGCTGTCGTCACAGTGAAGGACTGGGTGGAAATGCAGTTGCCCCCTCAGGGCAAGCCCGGTCACAAAGATGATGAGAGGGAGCAGATCCTCTCCTATGATGCGACGGTGTTGGACTGGATTTGGAACGGAAACCGGGCATTGACGGAACGGGAAAGCACGATTCCCAATCCACGATACCAATCTCCGGCTCCCGGCGAGCGATTGCCGATTCTGTTCGAGCCCACTACCGGCAAGATCGCATGGCCACACTTGAGGCCGCATTTTGGAAAACGGGTGCCATTCTCCCAAAATCACAATCCTTCTCCTTGGCTCGAAATGATCCACTTAGATGATGATGGTCAGATGAGTTCTTACCCGGCAAAGCCTGGAGAAAACGGGCGATGGAGCCTGTGCCCAGCCAATGCCGGTTCCAAAAAGTTTAACGTGCATTTCATTAAGACCCCCATGATGGTGGCAGATAAACAAGGGGATGAACCGGCAATCATCGATCCGGATGGGACAATTTATGTTCTGCACGAGGAGGAGGAAGAGGTTCGAAAAAATAATGATAAGAGACATCCGCTGGTCGTGAGATCTAACGTATACGACTGTGTCGACTGGATGCTGACAAGCGAATGGGTTGATGATGACAATTTCAACATGCATGCGTCGAAGATCAACACCCATTGGCATTTCATGCAGTTCGACAATCAATCGTCGGATGGTGTGATTACCGGTTTTTCGTATGAGCAATCGGTGAGACCGTTTACGATGATGGAGAAGACGACTGACAAGGGTTTGCCTTTGCCGATGAATACGGTCTTTACGAAGCCTGGCAAGAAGGGTGACTTGACCATCACGGTGAAAAATGCCGCGCAGTACCATCCGAAAAACGAAATTTTGATCGGTGCCGATAACGTGAAAGGCAACGAGATCGGGCGGATTAAAGCCATAGATGGGAATCAAATCATTCTGTATCGGCCGTTAGAGCATGATCATCCGGTGGATGATATCGTGACCGTGGAATTTGTAAGGCAACGGTTCTGGGCGGATGCGGATGTGGGAACCGTGTTCTGGCATGACCATGCGGTCGGGCGTGTAACTTGGGGACATGGAGGTTTCGGGACGATGATTGTTGAACCCTGGGGCTCAACCTATCACGATCCCAAAACCGGTGAACCGATCAGAAGTGGACCAGTCGCGGATATCCATACGGTTGAGCCTATAGGGTATGGAGTGAATGGGAGCTTTCGTGAACTGATGGTGCAGTTGAACGACAGTGTGCCGCATTCCGTCAACATCGTCACTGCAGGCAATCCTCCGGGGCAGCCAATCGAGGTCGCGTTGGAGGCTGGGAAAACGATCTCGTTCCCCATGCCTGAAAACATTCCCATGACACCGATGCCGTTCCTCAATGGCGGAACCCACACCACCGGTGGCAGTTTTAACTTCCGGGCCGAACCGATCGCGGCTAGACTCAAGGAAAAACCGGATTTTTCGAACATATTCAATAGTAACGTTCATGGGGACCCCTATACGCCAATGGTCAGGGCGTATCTTGGCGATACGGTTGTGTTCCGGCTGTTGGAGACCATGACAAACGAATCAATGGTGTGGACATTGTCAGGGCATACCTTTTTGACCGAACGGTATGCCGGTGATGCCAACCGTAAAAATTCCATCCACATTGGTATCGCAGAGCGATACGATCTCGTGGTTCCGCAGGCAGGCGGGCCTCGGCTCCAGCCTGGTGACTACATCCATTTTAACGGACGTTCTTCAAAGTTCTCGGAAGGAGCCTGGGGTATTCTGCGGGTATTGGACAAGGAGGTGCCTGATCTTCAAAAGCTGCCGGCCGGTTATTCCGGTCGTAATGAAATTCCAGATCCCGGTCCGGTCTGTCCTGCCGAAGCACCGGTCAAATCATTTAATGTTGTGGCGATGGATTTTCCTTCCATGAATTTCAACACGAAGGCACCCGAAGCCGTAGAGGTTGATTTCGAACGGAACATTCTGCTCCAGAATCCGGAGGGAAAAATATATGTGCTCGAAGAAGATGTCGCAAAGACGGCCAGCGGAATTCAACCAATGCCGCTGACTCTGCGAGCCAATGTAGGCGACTGCCTTAAGATTCAACTGACGAATCAGATGAAGGAAAGTCGCGCCTCGTTCTCCGCGCTTTCCCTCGCCTTCGATCCTAAGGATTCGTTGGGAGCCAACGTTGGAAAGAATCCAGGTGATCAAACGGTTGCGCCTGGAGAGAGCCGGACGTACACCTATTACGCCGACCCATTTTTAGGAGAGATTGCGTCGTTGGTATGGGACTGGGGCAATGTCATGCTTAATCCTCGGAACGGGCTTTACGGCGCGATTATTATCGGGCCGAAGGGCGCGACATATCGTGATCCCAAAACCGGCGCGGATATATCCAATAAGAACAGTTGGATTGCCGACGTGATCGTGGACAGGACGGTGACGGGATACGAAGACCGACCGAATTATCGGGATGCGGCCTTGTTCTTCCAGGACGAGGACAACATCATTGGGACAAGCTTTATGCCTTACGTCCAAAACGTGGCCGGGCTGGTGGGGGTGAATTATCGAGCGGAACCGTATTTGTTCCGTGAGGAGCAGGGATGTACGTTGGATAGGATATTCCAGCCCTGTTCTGAGGAAAACCCTGAAGACCCCATCACGCCGATTATCGAGGCCCATGCCGGTGACCCTGTTCGCATTCATGTCTTCGGTGCCAGCAATGAACAAAATGGGATGTTCGGGGTTGAAAGTCATGAATGGCCCATCGAACCATTCATGCGAGGAGCCGATCAAATCAATGTCGTGGAGTTTTCGGGGTCAGAAGCGTTGGATGCCTTCATTCCTGCCGCAGGCGGACCTTACCAACGCACGGGGGATTACGTCTGGAGCAACCAGCGGTTGCCCTATTCCCAATCAGGGCAATGGGGATATTTACGAGTCCTCCCAGGGAGTGATCAACGAATCCTGTCATTGGATGGTGGGGCTCCTGGCGTGAAAGAAGCCACGTTGCCACACGAGCAAGTGGTCCATATTAAACCCGTCGAACTGAAATGAACCGGCATTATTTTTAGTTGACGGGTTTGGGAACGGGGAAGCCGATTCACGGCTTCCCCGTGCTGGGCACCACCCCATAAGACAAGATGGTGAGGCACTTTTTGAATTTTATGCTCGCGGAGGAATACATGAAAAGCACGGTGATACAAATGATTGGGGTGACTTTGGGTGTCCTGGGAATGTGGGCCATCCCGGTGTGGGCCTATGAAGAAAGTGAGGTCAAACAAGGAGGAATGATTCGTGGGCAAGTGACTTTAGCGGGAGGGATGCCTAAAGCCATGGCCTTTAATTTGGTGACGATTCCAGATCCGGTTTTTTGCGGGCGAATTTCAACCGGAACAGGATGGCGTATTGTTGAAGATTTTATACTTGGATCTCAGGGCTCGCTGAAGGACGCGATTGTGATGCTCAAGGGTATTGAAAAAGGGAAAGCGTTTGAGTTGCCAAAAGTGACCATCGAAGCGAAGGATTGTGATTTTCTCCCATTTGTCAATGTCTTACGGGACCAGGATGAGCTGACGGTCATTAATATGGATCCAGTGGAACATGATATTCAAGGATACGAGACTGCTCGTGATCGTGGTGCGAGGGTCTTGTTTAATCGCCCTCTTCCCATGAATCCATTTCATAAAGTGTTGGGCTTGTTGAATAGCCATGATCATTTACCCGGCAAGCCAATGATCGAAAAAATTCATTTGCAAAAGGATCGGAATATCTTTGTGATGCAATGCGGATTTCATCCATATATGTTTTCTTGGGGAGTGGTGGTTGACAATCCCTATTATGCGATTACAACCGAGGACGGCCGATTTGAGATATCCGACATTCCACCTGGAACCTATACGTTATCGGTCTGGCATGCCGGAATGAAGAAATATTTAACCCGTGAAGTGACGATTGAACCGAATGGGTCAATTTCTGTGAATTTTGAATATCAATCACCCGTAGGGCGCCGCAGTGTTCATGAAATTCAAGACAACCCCCACTTTGGATTGGGACTCTTAGGAGAAGAAGTCATCATTCCCTCACTTCGTCTTCAACATCCTTCATGACAAATACTATGAAAAGATCATCACAGAGGTTAGCGAATTGGTTTTGTTTCTGAGAACCGGAAATTTTTGAGCTGACTCTTTTCTTTCCCTCTATTTTTGAACAGCCGAATTCTTGCCCGTGTGCAACGTCCTTATGGCGTATTTTCATGGTTAACATTCTGGAGAAGAACAGATATGCTAGAATGCCAACTTTCCTGGAAAGGGAGTATTAAACAAGTCCGCCAGCGGCGTTCTTGCCGCCTGGGCGTGCTGACATACTCTTCCGCACCCACCACTCGCCCAAACGTTTGAGGCCTTTTCTTCGAGCAGCCTTGTCTGTGTTTTACCGCTCATTCTTGACCAGCTATGAGGAGCCGGGAATGAGGGATATCGACCAGCATCTGACGCATTGCGGACAGACTTCCTAAGAACTCTCACGCACATCACAAATGTGGAAGCCTAGCTTCTTTGGGCAGAGATAACGATTACCCACCACCCAAATTATCCCTATATTTCTTTCAAGTGCCGTCTTCCTGCTACCCCGTATCTGCCCCTTTCGTCGAATTTTATTTCCTATTTTTTTATAAGCCAACCGGAAGTCGTATTTGGATCCTCGTATGAGTCATGGTTTGAACCGTTGGGTGGTCGGTATTCCAATTCCGCTGAATGTGGGTCTTCCGTAATTTTCTCCCAAAAGCGACTGACTGAATAGCAAACCTAAAAACATGCAACCTTGAGATTTCAATGTTTCGTGAGGTATTCGCGATGTTCTTCGTGGTTTTAGTAGTTTTCCATAACAAGCATGAACGTAAATTAACTTATAAATTTCAATTGGTTAAGGGGAATAGGGCAAGCCAAGATGTTTGGACTAAAGTTTGCTAATCAATGACATGGATAAAAGTGGTGACACTTGCGATCAGTGTTTTTTATTGGTGGTGGAATTGGGTTGATTAGAAAGGAGGTGCAAGGCAGGTACCGGTCCGAAGTCCTATTACGGAACTATTTTTCAATATGTTTATCCGTAATGAGTTTTTAAAAAAAGGAGGTCTTTTAATGTTTCTTTCTAGACGTCAATTCTTGAAAGTTTCTGCAGGGACTGTGGCTGCAGTCGCACTGGCCGATAAGGCTCTGGCCTTAACGGCGTTACAGCCAGTCATCGAAGTCGGGAATCCTCTCGGCGAATATCCTGACCGTTCATGGGAGCGGGTCTACCACGATCAATATCGCTATGACAGTTCGTTTACCTGGTGTTGTTCTCCCAATGACACGCATGCCTGTCGAATCCGGGCGTTTGTCCGAAACGGGGTCGTCATGCGCGTGGAGCAAAATTACGATCACCAGACCTATGAAGATCTCTATGGCAATCGTGGGACCTTTGCGCATAACCCCCGCATGTGCCTGAAGGGGTTTACGATGCATCGGCGGGTGTATGGACCGTACCGGCTCAAGGGGCCCTTGATGCGTCGAGGGTGGAAACAATGGATGGATGACGGGAGCCCGGAGTTCACGCCGACCATTCAGGCGAAATACAAATTTAATGCGCGGTACTTGGACGACATGTTGCGGGTGTCCTGGGATACGGCGTTTACCTATTTGGCGAAGGCCATGATCATCATCGCCAACCGGTATAGCGGTGAGGCCGGGGCCAGACGGTTGCGGGAGCAAGGCTATCCGCCCGAGATGCTGGAGATGATGAAAGGCTCAGGAGTTCGAAGCATGAAATTCCGGGCTGGCATGCCTGTTTTGGGAATCATTGGGAAAATGGGCATCACCCGGATGAATGGCGGCTGCGGCGCCTTATTGGATACCTACGTACGAAAAGTTACGCCTGAGCATGCGCAAGGCGGACGCTACTGGAATAACTATACCTGGCACGGCGACCAGGATCCTTCCCAGCCCTGGTGGAATGGGACCCAGAATTGTGATGTGGATTTGAGCGACATGCGCTTCACGAAGTTTAATACCAGTTGGGGCAAGAACTTCGTCGAAAACAAGATGCCGGAAGCCCACTGGAAACTTGAATCCATTGAGCGGGGAGGACGCATTGCGGTCATTACCCCGGAATACAATCCGACGGCCTATCGAGCGGACTACTGGATTCCTGTGCGTCCAGAGTCTGATGGCTCCTTCTTTTTAGGGGCATGTAAAATTATTGTGGATGAGGGCATGTTCGATGCGGATTTTTGTCGGTCCTACACCGATATGCCTCTCTTGGTCCGGACCGATACCCTGCAATATTTAGATCCGCGTGATGTGATTAAAGATTATCAATTCCCCGATTTTTCCAAATCCTATTCGGGCAAAGTGCAGACGCTGACACCGGCGGAAATCGCGCGGTTAGGTGGCCTCATGGTCTGGGATCTGAACAAGAATCAAGCGGTCCCCATTCATCGTGAATTGGTGGGGTGGCACTTCAGAAAGAGTGGCATTGAGCCAGCCTTGACGGGGACGCATCGGGTGCGGTTGCTCAGTGGGCGGGAAGTGGACGTGATGCCGATTTTCCAAATGTATCAAGTCCATCTCCAAGACTATGATTTGGATACGGTGCATCAAATCTGTCGGTCTCCCAAAGATTTGATCGTGCGGTGGGCGCGTGATATCGGGACGGTCAAGCCGGCTGCGATTCACAACGGAGAAGGCGTCTGTCATTACTTCCACATGACCCAAAATGGGCGGGCGGCGGCCTTGAACCTCATTTATACGGGGAATATTGGGAAATTCGGCAGCGGGTGTCATACCTGGTCCGGGAATTATAAGGCGGGAACCTGGGCGGCGACCCCGTGGGCAGGATCCGGTCTTGGAGTGCATACCGGAGAGGATCCGTTCAAGATTACGACGGACCCCAATGCCCATGGAAAGGAAATTCACGTAAGAAGTTACTATTATGGGGAGGAGCCTGGCTATTGGAACCACGGCGATACGGCGTTGATTGTCAATACGCCGAAGTATGGTCGTCGGGTGTTTACAGGCAAAACACACATGCCGACCCCGAGTAAATTCCGGTGGGTGGCGAATGTCAATATTCTTAATAATGCCAAGCACCATTATGACATGGTCAAGAATGTGGATCCGCATAATGAATGTCTGGTGAATCAAGAAGTCGAGATGACGTCGGATGTCAACCATTTCGACGTGTCATTTGCGGTGAATACGTGGATGGAGTTTACCTATCCGGAGCATACGGCGACGGTGTCGAATCCCTGGTTCCAGGTGTGGAAAGGCGGCATCCGGCCGTTGTATGACACACGGAACGATTTGGATACGGTGGCGGGCGTCGCGGCCAAACTCACCGAAATGACGGGGGATGGGCGGTTCCGCGATTACTTTAAGTTTGTCTATGACAATCGCGTGGACGTGTATCTGCAACGGTTGTTGGATGCGGGCAACTGCTCCTATGGGTATAACGCGGATACGATGTTGAAGTCGGAAAAGGGCTGGATGGTGATGACCCGGACCTATCCCCGACATCCCTTGTGGGAAGAAGTCAACGAATCAAAACCGCAGTGGACCCGCAGTGGCCGCCTGGAGAGCTACCGGGTGGAGCCGGAAGCCATTGAATATGGGGAAAACTTCATCGTCCATCGGGAAGGCCCGGAGGCAACCCCGTATTTGCCGAATGCGATCATGTCCTCCAATCCGTATATCCGGCCGGATGACTATGGGGTGCCGATCACGGCGCAACATCATGACGACAAAACCATCCGCAACATCAAGTTGCCCTGGTCGGAAATTAAACGGTACGCCAATCCGCTTTGGGAGAAGGGGTATCAGTTCTATTGCGTCACCCCGAAGACCCGGCATCGGGTGCATAGCCAATGGTCGGTGAATGACTGGGTGCAGATGTATGAATCCAACTTTGGGGATGCCTATCGGATGGATAAGCGGACGCCAGGAGTTGGTGAGCATCAAATCCATATCAATCCGGCTGCGGCCAAAGATCGGGGGATCAACGATGGGGACTATGTCTACATCGACGGTAACCCGGTGGACCGGCCGTATCGGGGCTGGAAACCCAGTGACCCATATTACAAGGTGGCGCGGTTGATGATCCGGGCGAAGTACAACCCGGCGTTCCCGTACCATGTCACGATGGCCAAGCATGCGCCGTTTGTGTCGACCGCGAAGTCGGTGAAAGGGCATGAAACCCGGCCGGATGGGCGGGCGATTGCGCTGGATACGGGCTATCAATCGAACTTCCGGTATGGAGCGCAGCAGTCGTTTACCCGCAGTTGGCTGATGCCCATGCATCAAACCGACTCGTTGCCGGGTAAGCATCCAATTGGCTGGAAGTTTAAATGGGGCTTTTCGATCGATCACCATTCGGTCAATACGACGCCGAAGGAATGTCTGATCCGCATTACCAAGGCGGAAGACGGTGGTATCGGCGGCCGTGGACCGTGGGAGCCGGTCCGGACCGGGTTTACCCCAGGCCAGGAGAATGAGTTCATGATCAAATGGCTGAAGGGTGATCATATTAAGATCAAAGTGTAAGTGAATTGGAGGCTGGGGGGTTTCTTCTTGATTGCCGTCTAGAAAGAAACATTGCGAATACCTCCCCCCAGCCTCCGCCTTTTTCAAGGAAAAAGGAACGTATTGCGAAAAACGGTATTGTGAGGAGCACTGATGAAGATAATCCGGTGCAAATATTTACGGCATAGACCAGGAACATGTGGTGACAAAACCCTATGTATTTGTGGTGGATGATGATGAGGTGGTTCGCGTAAATATTGCGAAAAAACTTTCCCGATTAGATTGCACGGCACGCGCTTTTGAATCGGGAGAGGCCTTGATGGAATTTTTGAAAAATCATAGGGATGAACCGGATGTAATCTTGGTTGATTATAAAATGGGCGGTATGGATGGAGTGGAAACATTACAAGCAGTGAGAAAGATGTTATCCACTCCCGCCGTGATATTTACGGCGTATGAAGGCCTGGTGGACTTACAAGCTGTAAAGCAATTAGGGCACTGTAAAGTCCTGCTCAAAACGATAGATCTGAGCGTGCTAGGTTGTATCGTGAATGAAGCAATGGCCGAAAGAAAAATGCGACAGTAAATTGGGTTGAAGCCTGGTTTTTGGCAACGTGACTGTTGGCAAATTCAGACTATTCATCCCCGAAATTTTCACTGAAACGGAGGACGACAATGCCTGAAGTGTATAACTGGCAGTTAGGACGAAAGATGCTGTATCCGTATGAGGAGCGGCATCCGAAATGGCAGTTTGCGTTTGTCTTTAACATCAACCGGTGTTTGGCATGTCAAACCTGCTCGATGGCGGACAAGTCGACGTGGCTGTTCAGCAAAGGGCAGGAATACATGTGGTGGAACAACGTGGAAACGAAGCCGTATGGGGGCTATCCACAATTCTACGACGTCAAGATCACGCAGCTCATCGAGCAGGTCAATCCGGGCGGCCAGGTGTGGAACGTGCGGGTGGGCCGCAAGCACCATGCACCGTACGGAGTGTTTGAAGGGATGACGATCTTTGATGCGGGGGCCAAGATCGGGCAGGCGGCCATTGGCTACATCCCGACCGACCAGGAATGGCGGTTTGTGAATATTTATGAAGACACGGCGACCTCGATGCGGGCGATCGTGGAAGGGGTGGATAAGACGGGGTTTACGAAGGAAGAGCCGTGGAAAATGCAAGGCAGCAGCTTGCCGGAGCATGAAACGTACTTCTTCTATCTGCAACGCATCTGTAACCACTGTACGTATCCGGGCTGTCTGGCGGCGTGTCCGCGGAAGGCCATCTACAAGCGGCCGGAAGACGGGATTGTGTTGATCGACCAGAACCGGTGCCGGGGGTACAAGAAGTGTGTGGAACAATGCCCGTTTAAGAAGCCGATGTACCGGGGCACGACGCGGGTGAGTGAGAAGTGTATTGCGTGCTATCCACGGGTCGAGGGCAAAGACCCCTTAACGGGGGGCGAGCCGATGGAAACCCGATGTATGGCAGCGTGCGTGGGCAAAATCCGCCTGCAAGGGCTGGTCAAAGTCGGCGATGACGGGTTATGGGCGGAAGATCGCTGGAATCCGTTGTACTATGCCATCCGGGTGGAACAAGTGGCGTTGCCGTTGTATCCGCAATGGGGCACGGAGCCCAATGGGTTTTATATCCCCCCGCGGCAGGCGCCGCGAGGCTACATCCGGCAGATGTTCGGGCCGGGAGTGGACAATGCGATTGAGAAGTATCTGGTGCCGAGCCGGGAATTGTTGGCGGTGTTGCAGTTGTGGCGGGCGAGCCAACAGATCATCTTCCGGTATGACGTGATTCCGGGACCGAAAGTGTTCGAAACCCAAATCCATGGGCGGAAGTTTGAGATGTACAACGACACGGTGTTGGGGTTCAACAAATCGGGCAAGGAAGCGGTGCGGCAGCAAGTGGAAGAGCCGATTTACATCCGCCCGGCGGAGCGGGTGAACTGGCTGTAAGCGGAAGCCCAGAGGGGAGACCGAAGAGCAGGGGGCGACAGATGTCGCCCCCTGCTTTTTTTTTATTCAAAATTCTTCAAGCATTTTTACAATGCACTTTAGAACTGTAAATCCGTATTAGCTGAAAATGTTTTTGATACCGTCCGGTCTTTACCTTTTTGCTCGACAAATGAGGCATGCATAGGATTAAGAAAAAACAGGGGTTCCTTATTCAGGAAAAAATCTACATATAGGGACAATACTGTATCTCATGATAGGGAAAGGAGGTGAGTTCGGAGAACGCACGGGATTCCACTGTATCCGCATTGTACGGCGTTGAAACATGTGCAAAGGATGAAATTTGATGAAAAATAAATGATGATTTTATTGGATTTTATTGTAACTATAGCTCATAAATTGTCTCTGTTCAGAGCACCTCTCCTATTGGTGGAATTATAGAGTTTCATTGGAAGAGTGTTTGAAACCATTTTTTCCCGCTCATCAACCAAACGATTCTATGGGTAGTTTGGAGAGGACACTCTTCTTTGAATCCCATAATGGCCTTGGCTTTTGAACTTTTCGACCCTTAGACCAGTCCGGTATAGTTAATTTTTTGATAAAATTGGGTGAAAATTACAAGCTATGTTGTATTGATTCTTTTTGTCATGTCTGGCTAGATAAGGAGAGGTCCTAATGATGCAATTGGCCAAATTGAAAAGTGAATTAGACGATGCTCGGTTCTGCACGGATCGTCTCTTCTCCCTTGTGAGTGATGAAGCCATGTATGAGCGTCCTATCCCCGAGCGACATCGTTTAATTTTTTACCTGGGCCATCTTGAGGCATTTGACTGGAATCAGATTGGTCGTTGGACATTGGGCATGCCGTCGTTTCATGAATCATTTGACCAGTTATTTGAAGCGGGAATTGATCCTTCCTTGGGAAATCTGCCCGCCGATCGACCATCGGATTGGCCGACAATACATGAAGTGCACCGTTATAATGCACGTGCTCGTGAAGAAGTGGATCGCCTCTTGCCAACTGTTCCGGAATGTATCATCCATATGGCAGTGGAACATCGTCTGATGCATGCGGAGACGAATGCCTACTTACTCCATCATTTGGATTCAAAGTACAAGCATGCGCCAGCGAATTCCTCCAAGGGCTTATCTTCTTCATTTTCAGAAGACATACCTAAAAATGAGATGATGGAAGTTCCAGAAGGCATGGCCACCCTAGGACGGGAGCCAGAAGAGGGGTTTGGCTGGGACAACGAATTCTTGCAACATGTCGTCCCTGTTCCTGCGTTCTTGATCAGCCGGCATAAAGTGACGAACCAACAATATCTGCAATTTGTTCAGGAGGGTGGCGAACCGTCCGCATTTTGGGTCAAACGAGGGGATGCCTGGTATGTGCGCACGATGTTCCAGGAAGTCCCATTACCCCCATTCTGGCCGGTGTATGTGACACATCGACAGGCGGAGGCTTACGCTAATTGGGCCGGGATGACCCTCCCGACCGAACCCCAGTTTCATCGCGCCGCCTTTGGCACTCCGTCCGGTATTGAGCAATCCTTCCCCTGGGGTAATGCCGCGTCAATGTTTCAACATGGGAATGTTGATTTTCATGCTTGGGATCTGGCTCCTGTGAATGCCCATCCTCTTGGGGACAGTGCGTTTGGTTTGGCTCAGATGGTGGGAAATGGCTGGGAATGGACATCGACCGTTTTCCATCCTTTTCATGGATTTTCACCCTTTCCCACGTATCCTGGTTATTCAGCCAGATTTTTTGATCAGGATCATTATGTGGTGAAAGGTGCCGGGCCTTTTACCTCCAGCCGACTCTTGCGCCGGTCGTTTCGAAATTGGTTTCGACAAAGTTACCCCTATGCGCATATCGGTTTCCGCTGTGTGCAGTCATAATGCTCATGGGTGACGCTGCTTCTTTTCCGTGTTGCATATCGGATGACACCTTTTTATGCGATTGATACTTAAAAGACGGGGGCATTGGGGGCTCCTCCTTTTTTTCTTGATTCTCTGGGGGAACCCAGCCTTTGCGACCGACCGGTTGGTGATTCTGCATTCGAGCGAGCATCACGGGGTTGCGCTTCCGCTTGACCAAGCCGGAGAGACGAGAGTTGGAGGCCTGGCCAGGCGGGCCACAATTGCGGAGGAGGTTCGGCGGGAAGGCGTGCCGGTCTTGATGGTGGATTCGGGGGATATCCTTATTGGAACCGCTATGTCTTCCTGGTTTCGCGGTGAACCGGATATTCGGGCCATGAATCTGATCCGCTACGATGCGATGGTGGCTGGAAATCATGATTTTGATTATGGAATTGACCACCTTCGCACATTGGTTGAGTTAGCCGATTTCCCAATTTTATGCACGAACCTTCAGTCCAAGCGATCTGTCCTCCCTTGCCGGCGCTCAGTTGTCACCCGCTTGGGGAATGTGAGTGTTGGAATCGTCGGAATTGTGGGGAACAGTAATTTTCCTGATACCTTCAACCGGGATGTCGCAAATACGTTATTATTGATGGATCCGATTGCCTCTCTTCAAACTGAAGCCCTGCGATTACGGACAGAAGCCCATATCGACCTGGTCATTGCCCTCACGCATCAAGATAGCAATGAAGATTTAAAAATTCTGGAGACCGTTGAGGGGGTGGATGTACTCATCGGTGGACATACCGAAGGGTTTGACGGATTGTATGTTCCTGGTTTGATGGAGCCGGTTGAATCCGTGACTCGTCCTCGATCGGTGTATGTGAAGACACATCGGCAAGGCCGAACAGTCGGGCGATTAGATCTGACGATTGAGGAAGGATCGGTGATCCAGGCGCGTTCACACAATATTCCAGTGACCGTGGAAGTTCCAGTCGAGCCGAATGTCCAACAACTTCTGAGCGAGTATCGACAGCGGTTTGCCCGTCAAGCCACTCAGATATTGGGGGAGGCGTCTGTGCGGCTCCAGGGCGATCGGCCTGTTGTCCGGACCCAAGAAACCAATTTGGGAAATTTGTTGGCAGATCGTATGCGAAGGAAATTTGAGACGGATATCGCCTTAATAAATTCCGGACAAATTCGTCGAAGCCTGGAACCCGGTCCGGTAACATTAGGCGATATGCTTTCGGTCCTGCCCTTTGACTCCGCCCTTGTGACCGTACATGTGACGGGAGCGATGCTTCGTCAGGTTTTAGAGCATAGTGTGAGTCAATGGCCGAATCATTCCGGTCGGTTCCTCCAGGTATCCGGTCTCCAGGTCACGTATCAAGGAAAGGCCCCGGTTGGATCTCGTGTGAAGAGCATCATGGTTGGGGGTATGCCCTTAGATATGTCAAAAACCTATACTGTCGCGACGGACGCCTTTGTGGCTGAGGGCGGGGATGGCTATGACATGTTGACTCACCTCTCGGATCGAAGGGACCATCAAATCCCCTTGAGAGATCTGTTGTTGAAAGCCTTAGCTGATGGTCCGCTCTATGCGGAAGCAGATGATCGTATCGTATTCGTGAATAGCTTCCCGTCTCATTAACCTCTCATCACTGTATGTCTCTTCCCCAAGCTGCTCGTGATTCACGACGATGGTGGGCTGATTTGGTAGCTGTCTGGCGGGATACCCGGCAGATTGTTCTAACGGCTCAGATTGCGGCAATTTATGCCGCAATTCTTATTCCCTTTAAAGCCGGCATTCCGATTGTTCCTGGTTTTGTGGAATTACGACCGGCTAATGCCATTCCTCTTGTGGCATCGCTGTTGTTTGGTCCCGCTGCGGCTTGGGGCGCAGGTATTGGCAATGTCATCGGAGATTGTTTCGGCACATTGGGGCCGGCAAGTTTCTTTGGGTTTTTAGGCAATTTTATTTTCGGATATCTTCCGTATGTATTATGGGGGCATTTGGGGTGGTTCTCATCCGGCCAGCCGCCTTTGGGGAAATCTTGGCGTCAGATGATGGAATATGGCGTGGTATGTATGATCGCTTCAGCCGCCTGTGCCGGAATGATTGCGTGGGGAGTGGAGTGGTTGGGGTTGTTACCCTTTGTTATCCTCGCTCCAGCGATCTTTTTTAATAATGTGGTGATGGGCATGTTTCTCGGTCCTCCATTATTGGGGTTTCTCTATCCGAGAGTGCAACGGTTGCGCTTGCGGTATGAAGATATTCGAGAATCAGCTGCTTCCCATATTAACCCTACCAAAAAGCTGGAGGCACCTGATTCGGGGAGCGAGGGGACGAATGCAAATTTTCGCGACGTAATTGTGGACTGTCGTGGCTTTACTTTCCAGTATGCGTCCGGTTCAGCACCTGTGCTCAGGAATGTGTCATTTTCTCTGGCTTCCGGTGAACTCGTTGTTCTGTTAGGCAGGAGTGGAAGTGGGAAGTCCACGATATGCTATGCCTGTAATGGTCTCATTCCTCATATGATCCCTGGGACACTTTCCGGAACGATGCGAGTGAAGGGCCGCGACACCGTGGATGATCCCGTGTGGAAACAGGCTGGGCGGGTCGGCTTGGTCTTTCAGGATTTTGATACGCAACTTGTGGCGACGACTGTTGAGGGGGAATTGCTCCACCCATTGGAATATCGTGACCCTCGACTTTCTGTGGACGAGGTCCGACGGCGGGTCGTTCGTGCCCTCAGTCAAATCGGGTTGGCCGATTGTGCCCACCGTGATCCTATGACGATGTCCGGTGGCCAGAGGCAACGTCTGGTAATGGCTTCTGTGCTGGTACAAGAACCGGCGCTATTGGTCCTGGATGAACCCGGTTCAGACCTTGATCCGGCAGGCCGGTCACAATTACGTAATGTTTTACGGAATCTTCAACAAGACGGAATTACTGTGCTCATGACCGAGCATAATGATGACTATCTTGCGCAAGCGGATCGAGTTCTGGTCTTGGATGAGGAGCACATCGTCTGGGAAGGAAAGCCTGAGATCTTGTTGCGACAGCCTCAGTTGATGCGGGATTGTGGTCTTCGACCTTTCGTCCTGACAGAATGTTTTGAAGAATGGGACCTGGAACACGTGCCCGTTTCCGTCGAGGAAGCATGGACCCGGGCTGAGGAATTGAATCTTCGTCTGGCACCTCCGGCGGAGGTTCTTGATGATACACTTCGGTTGGGGAAGCTGCCGGAGAGAGAATCAACGATGGCTTTGCCCTTGATTCAGGTTGACCACGTTTCTTTCCAGTATGAAGAGCAGACGGTCTTGGCTGACGTGTCATTTACCATCCAGCCAGGAGACTTTCTGGCATTGCTGGGTCAGAATGGATCAGGGAAAAGTACGCTTGCACGATTGCTCAATGGCCTCTTGATGCCGACATGCGGCACCATTGTTGTGGACGGTATGAATACCCGCAGCACCTCGATGAATGAATTGGCCCAACGCGTCGGATTAGTTTTTCAAAATCCTGATCATCAAATTTTTGCGGATACCGTCTGGGAAGAAGTTGCCTTCAGCGCGAAGAATATGGGTTGCTCAGAGGATGAGATTGCCGATCGGGTGAAAGAATCTTTGACTGCTGTGGGATTGCCTATTGAGGGAAGTCGGGACTTAGATCCGTTTTCCTTAAGAAAAGGGGAGCGACAGCGGATTGCGGTGGCGTCCGTGTTGGCTACAAGACCGGCTGTGTTGATTGTTGATGAACCCACGACAGGGCTTGATCCCCATGAAACTGACCGGATGATGGCGATGATTCGGCGACTGAACCAAGAGGGGCATACGATTGTGATGATCACACATTCGATGGGGCTTGTTGCGGCTTATGCCCGGCGCTGTCTATTCATGCATAGCGGGAGGATTATTGCTGATGGAACGCCTCGAGAAGTTTTTGCTGATCCCGGGTTGATCCAGTCAGCATCATTAGAGATCCCGGTTATTTCCCGCTTTAGCCAACGATGGGGACAGACCTTACTAACGGTGGAAGAAGTGAACGCCTCCTGGAGGCGAGGTTTTCCATGAGCATTGTTGCCGATACGAATCCGGTAATGGAAAACGTGTGTGGCATGTGTGGTATGTGTGAGATTCATAGAGTCTGGTAAATCCCGATGAACGTTTCCTTGTATTTATCCAGGAAATCGTGGATGCACCAGTTAGATGGTCGCACCAAAGTTCTGACGGTGCTTGGGGTGTTTGGTTTAGCTCTGTGTTTTTCGGACCCGGTTTACTTGCTTGGAGTATTTGGAGGCGTGATGGGTGGGTTAACTATGTCTCAGGCAGGGGCGAATGTCAGGAAAATGTGGATGCTGACGGTTCTCCTGTTTGGCTATAGCGTGGCTCTCTGGCCATTCTTTGTCGATGGTGTGACCCCTGTTCCCGTCTTGCATGGGCTTGGAGTGACCTGGGAAGGTGTCAGGGTTGGTTTAGGAATGGGTCTGCGGCTGTTGATTATGCTCTGGGGTGGTATTTGGTTACTCTCGACAACGACGGTGGAAGAGCTCGCGCACGCCTCTCAGCAATTGGGACTTCCTTCACGGGCAGGGTTTGTCTTCTCACTCGCGTTCCGGTGGGTGGGAATGTTCATAGGAGCAGGCGTGGGTGTGGTTCAAGCGCAGCGATCACGCGGATTAGATGTGTCGACCGGCGGAATTCTACAACGCATTCGTAAATATGTTCCCCTGGTGATTCCCTTGATTGGGCATGCCCTTCGTCAAACGAATCTTCTGGCGATGTCCCTGGAGTCTAAAGGGTTTCATCCCTCAGCGACACGACATTTTTACGCTACCGGGAAATTGAGGGCCCGGGATTACACGGTCATGAGTGTGATGCTGATTCTTTTAGGAGTAAGCCTTTGGTTGCGATGGCAGGGCTTCGGTACTCTCGATATGCAATTTTGAGAATTTGATGCCTGCATATTTTCGCTCAAATCTAAAGACAATCCCAAAAATCCTCTTTTCCATTGTGGGATGCCGAAAGCGTCGGTTGGATGATGTGGACAATGGAAAGATTGGCTCAGCTAGAAGCTTAAGGCCAATGGCTCTGGTTGCGAGTTCCGATGAGGTATCTGAGAAGGAGAGATTGTGAAGCTGGTGTGAGGTGGTAGGTAGGGAAATCCTAACTTATCATTGGGGTCTGTCGGCAGGAGGTCTCTTCTGTCGCGAGTGCGACAAATTTTGAAATCTTTTTGATGCAACGGCCACAGCACTGCCGTTTGTCATTGAGTTCGAGGGCGTCCGCAAGCTTTAAGGGACAAGTGATACCCGCTTGTCCAAGTTCACGAACATCGGATTCTCTGATACCTTTGCAGATGCAGATGAACATAGAAAAACCGTTACTGGATGATTGCCCTTTCGAAAATGATAACCGTTATCAATATAAAAATATTTTACCCACCATCTGGGTCCATGTCAAGATCTTGATGTATGATATAAGCTGTTGATAATTAATATATTATTTCTCGTTCTGTGAAATTGCTTGATGTTAATATCTATCGTGCATTTTATTTTTCTGCCAAAAAAGGTGAATGATTTGTCTTGGCTATAGGAAATTTAATATGGAACTCGGCGGCTGTGTAGTAGAAGGATCAGAAGGGATAGAAATTCGAATCTATGTCCAGCCACGAGCCTCAAAAACAGAAATAATTGGACTCCATGGGGAAGCCTTGAAAATTCGCCTTGCAGCTCCTCCGGTGGATGGTCAGGCCAATACAGAATTATGCCGGTTTTTGGCACGACAGCTTGGTGTTCCCCAGAAAGATGTCCAGCTGAAATCGGGAGTTAGTTCCAGGCAGAAACGAGTTTTTATTGCAGGGAAGACCCTGGCTGCTATAAGAGCAGCTCTGACGAAAAGCCCTTCCACGAAAAATCCTGAACATAGAGGTGGATAGAAATGGGTGTTGGGAGTATAAAGTTAAGAATCTATTAGAATATTGGATGAGTTTACATCCCTTGAAGTCACTTTTATAATGCCCAGCCGTTGCTCTGGTTACAAAACTCGGTTGAAACGTGCCGGGCAGGAATCCTTCATCTTCTTCTTGTAACCATTTAATTCCCTCAGTTATTAATCAATTACATGTCTTCCTTGACCCCAAAAGATGAACTTCATGAGCTATTAGTTGACCGACTTGATGCGACTACGGCTCAGGGTCTCGATAAACAACTGGTGGACCCTCGTCTTCGGGTGCCTATTCTGGAATTACTCATTGAATTAAAAGAGATTTCGTCAAAAATACAGGGTGAAGCCGTATGGGCCCTGGGAGAGTTGAATCGAAAAGGATGCGTAGCCAGTGTCATTCCATGGCTGGATTTAGGGATTACCTTTGCACAAGCCTCCGGGGCTCTCGGTCTGCGTTATTTCAAAGAAAGTCCCATGATTCTCGGAATTCTGGAAGGGGAGTCGAATCGAGATGCATTGTTAGCCCATGTGCTGGAACTAGCCGATGGGTCAAATGAAGCCGCTCCACAATGTGCATACGAATGGTTCAAGGTGCTTCCCCAATTATGTGGGGAGATGGCCATTCCTGAGCTTCAGGAATGGGCCCGACTGGGGATAGACCTGTCCGAATGGAATTATGTGTTAGGAAACGAGTTTTTCCGTGAATGTCCCTCCATAGCTAGAGCTGTTCCGTTGGAATCGGCCAGGTCCTGGATTGGGTTTGGCATGAAGCTCATGGTTCAAAACAGCCTTGGGAAGCCTGATTATATTGGAACCTTGGAGTTTTTTCGAACGAGTCCAAGTCTGTTTCTGGAGTTCAATGACGCGAACGTCAAACAACGTGTCATTGATCTAGGGACGAGGCTTGCGGATCATTCTCCTGAGCAGGCCATAGCTTTTTTGGCCAAGGCTACAGAAGTTCTGCCTGGGGTTTCGACGGTCGAGTGGAAGATTCGAATATTAAAATTCGGCCTTCTTGTGGCGGATCGAGATCCCGAGGCGACTCTCGCATATTTTTCTCGCGTTTCCGAGGTGGTCGGCTTGGCTGGCAAAGAGGACGATACCGGTGTGTTTGACGCGTGGTTTGCTCAGGGGATGGAAGCCTTGGAATATAGTGTCGAGGCTGGAAGGGCCTTTTTTGGTTTGGAAACGCAACAGGCTTGTTCAGCAGTAGAGCAGGCGATGAGCGGTGTGTCGCTTCGTCAAGTCGCCCGATCCTTGAAAATGTTTGCAAGGGCGTTGTGTGGGGAGGATGTGGCCATTGAGGGACTTCCCGAGACAGGAGGAGTTTCGGTCGGGACCAATCACATGTCAGCGAGTCCTGTCTCCGAGAAAGCTCAGGTGAGTACCGATGGAAAAACCGTATATCTTCCCCTGGTCATGAGGCGATCGGAGAGCCGGGAAGGAAACCGGCGATGGTACACTGTCATGGTCGCTCATGAGGTTGGACATGTGGAATTTGGAACCTATGCGCTCTCGACCCAAGTGTTGCAACGTGTGGCTACCGGGGTGCAGACCCGATACGAAAAGGAACGTCCCAGCCAGAAGAGAGGCGTTCACACATTGGGAAACCTTTTTCAACTCTACCCGCAACCGGAGATTATCCGGGATTTGTGGGAAATTGTGGAAGATGCTCGAATTGACTATTTGCTCCGTCATGAATATCCGGGGTTACAAGAGGATTTGACGTCATTGACCAAGGAGGCGATGGAGCTTCGCACGCTTTCCCATGGAATGACGGCCCGTGAGATTGTGCTGGACGCATTGTTGTTGCTCTATGCAGGGTTTACCAAGGAGGACTTCACTCGTCCTGGACTTCAAGAGGTAGTTGATGAAATCTGGCAGATTGCCCGAACGATTTTACACCCTACTGCGACGGTCGATGAATCGGTGGAACTTGCCGACCGGCTCTATCAGGAATTAGAACGCCGGATAGGAACTCTGGAGAAGGACAATCAACAACCTGAACCCTTTTCCAATACAAACGAGGTCTCTGATTCAGGGGGACAGCCTGAAGCGGCTGAACACTTAGAAGAGGCGTATCGGCCTTTGAGTAACTGGGGGTATCGTGGCATTCTCAATCCGGACCATGTCAAAGGCGGGGAGGAAGAGGAGCAGGCGTCGAAAAGACAGACAGAAGGGCAACAGGACCAAACTACCCAGATTGGGGGAAATGGTGGGGAAAATTCACCCAGCCAATTTGAGCGTCGACATCCTCACCAACCCGATTCGTCGCAAGATCCCAAGAAACCAGTTTTTGGTGAATCGCCTATGCAGCAATGGTTTCAACCGACGCTTCGTCCGGGCGATGGACAACAGGGATCTCGCCTTCGTGAGGGAGAGTATCTCTATCAAGAGTGGGATGGGACGGTACGAGACTATCGACCCCAATGGTGCCGTGTGATCGAACAGACTGGCCGTGAAGGGTCACCCGACTTTGTGGACGAAACGTTTCAAACGTATGGGCCAATTGTGCGACTCATTCGCCGGTATTTTGAAACGATTCGCCCGGAAGCCTTTCGTCGAATGGGACGCCAATCTCATGGGGAAGACATTGATCTGGATGCCTTAGTGAATTGGATGGTGGATCGACGGCAAGGAAACGATTCGTCCGATCAGGTGTATGCCACCAGACAAAAACGTGATCGACAGGTTGCGGTGGCGTTTCTGGTGGATATGAGCGGATCAACCGGACGCCAGATCGGAGCTCGAGCGCGTCCCGTTATCGATATTGAAAAAGAAGGCTTGCTCCTGCTCTCGGAAGCCTTGTCCGCGATTGGCGATCAATATGCGATGTATGGCTTTTCGGGGCAAACCCGGGAAGCGGTGGACATTCAGGTCTTGAAAGATTTTGACCAACCGTCCGGGGGGCGTGTCGGTTTGAAGATCAGCGGAGTGACACCCAAACAACAAAACCGTGATGGCGCGGCGATCCGACATGCGACGCATCGCTTGAAACAGCAACCCGCGAAAGTGCGGCTTCTCATTCTGATCAGTGATGGGAAACCATTAGATGATGACTATGCGGATGAATACTCGTTGGAAGACACCAAAATGGCTCTTCGGGAAGCTCGTCTTCAAGGCGTCCATCCCTTCTGCATTACTATTGATCAAGCTCCAACCGAATATGTAAAACGGATGTATGGGGAAATTGGTTATGTGGTCGTCGATGAAGTTGAATCACTTCCAATGAAGTTGCCGAAAATTTATCAACGGCTTACGGCCAAATGAGCTGATATGGGAGATACATGACCAGTTTACCTTCACACCCTGATGTGCCACCGTGGCTGTATAAGTTGTTTACCGGGCATCAATATCCTTATGTTCGCCGGCAGGCGAAGTTTGACCGGAAAGACCGGCAGGAGGACGGAGAACGGTTTGAGCCGACTCAGGATGACATCCGTGAAAAATTCTGGGAAATTTTCCCTCGTTGTACGACAAAAATGCTTCAAGAGGTCAAGGTCGGCATGATTGTCGCCTTCAAAGAATTAGGAGGGTATGAGGCGGGAACCTATCAGGAGTTCATTGACAATCCGGACGAGTTCTTGAGCCGTGAATACGGGAAGAAAAAAATCAAAGTGAATTTTTATGACGGGGATAATTTTGTGTGTACGATCAACTTTAAAGTCGCAGGGTGGACGAGCCATGAAGATGATTAATCCCGCATGGCTGGCGACCCCTTCAAAGGGATGGGTGGTTTCATGAGCCGTATTAAAGTAACTGTGGTGGGTGCAGGAAATGTTGGAGGATCCATCGCACAACGATTGGCAGAAAAAAATTGGTACGACATTGTGTTGGTCGATATCGTCGAAGGACTGCCGCAGGGCAAAGCCTTGGATTTGCTCGAAGCCGGCCCAATCTGTGCCTACGATTCCGCCCTGACGGGAGCGAATCACTATGAGGCGAGCAAAGATTCTGACATTGTGGTGATCACGTCAGGCGTGCCCCGCCGGCCGGGGATGAGCCGGGACGAATTATTGGAAACGAATACTAACATAGTGTCGGGGGTGGTCCGTGAGACGGCCAAACGTTCTCCCAATGCCATTCTCATTATTGTCTCCAACCCTCTTGATGTAATGACACACGTTGCGCATCGTGTGAGTGGGTTTCCCAGAAAACGGGTCATCGGGATGGCGGGCGTGTTGGATTCCGCACGGTTCCGGTCCTTTATTTCGGAGGCCTTGCAGGTCTCGGTTGAAAATATTCACGCAATGGTTCTGGGGGGACATGGCGATTCGATGGTGCCCTTGAATCGATATACCACAGTGGCAGGGCGGCCGGTGACCGAATGGTTGTCGCCGGAGGCACTAGAGGCCCTGATTAAGCGGACTCGCGAGGGAGGAATCGAAATCGTTAATCTGCTTAAAACCGGTAGTGCCTATTATGCCCCGGCTGCCTCGGTCGTGGAAATGGTTGAGGCGATCTCTAAGGATCAAAAGAAAATCCTTCCCTGTGCGGCCTTATGCGCCGGGGAATATGGTTTTCACGATCTCTTTTTGGGAGTGCCGGTGAAATTAGGGTCCGGCGGAGCGGAAGAAATTATTGAATATGCGCTCACCCCACAGGAACAGGCGGCTCTGGCGGTCTCAGCCAAGGCTGTTGGGGAATTGTGTGGACAGGTGGATCTCATGATGAAAAAGACTACCTGATGTGCCTATGGCATGTCTCGAACCTGCCCATTTTTTCCTTCACTAAATAGGCGTGCTTTCTGATCGTCTTGTTACCTTGACGACTTTAGCGACCCGTTCGTATAGTGAGTCGTGCTCGTGCTCTTGACCCACCTTGACGCCTAATTTCCCTTGGGAATATGGAAGGAAATTTGGTTTTTCGAGGAAGGGATTTGTAAAAAATACCGTAATCCAAATAATGAAAATCATGGATATATGCATATGGGCCCAAACCATTGATCAAGGGGGCTTCGGTGGATAACGTATTTGCACCACGGGTATTGCGGGAGTTAAAGGGTGAACCAGGTGAAATTGCATCGTACCGCCAGGAGGGGGGATATGATGCCTGGGTTCAGTGTGTCACGAAGAACGATCCGCAGACCATTATCGCACAATTAAAAGAGGCCCATCTTCGGGGACGGGGGGGCGCTGGATTTCCTACCGGACTGAAATGGGACAAGGTGGTCAATCATCGGGTTAAAGAGCGATACTTTGTCTGTAATGCCGGGGAACATGAACCGGGAACATTCAAAGATCGATATCTGATTCGTCATCATCCTCACCAACTTCTTGAAGGATGCCTGATTGCGGCGTTTACCGTTGGAGCGAAGGCGGCTTATATCTATTTAAATCATGAATTCTCTGAAGAACGAGCTATCTTTGAGCGAGCCAAGGAACAGGCCACAGCTCAGGGGTTATTGGGAAAGAATTTTCTTGGCACAGGTCTCAACCTGGATATTGAAATTTTTGATGGGTATGGCAGTTACGTGGCGGGTGAAGAAACCGCGATGTTGGAATCGATGCAGGGTCGTCCGGCGCAGCCCAAACAAAAACCACCGTTTTATCCCACGGAGTTTGGACTACATGGCAAGCCGACCTTAGTCAATAATGTTGAAACGCTCTCGAATATTCCCCAACTCTTACGAAATGGACCAGAATGGTTTCGTCAGGTAGGCACCAGCACCACTCCGGGAACGATGTTGTTTTCGCTCAGTGGAGCCGTGAATCGACCCGGTGTGTATGAACTGCCGTTGGGAACGTCCATCAGACATTTGATTGAGGTGTGTGGGCAGGGCGTGCCGAACGGACATGGTGTCAAAGCCGTATTCCCCGGTGGGCCATCCTTTTCCATGGTGGGGGCGGATCAATTGGAATTATCCATGGATTTCGATTCGCTGAAGAAAGCCGGCACGGGATTAGGGTCTGCCGGCGTCATCGTGGTTGATGATGCGACGTGTATGGTGGAGCAAACGCTTAAGTTTTCAGGATTTTTTGAACGGGAAAGTTGCGGGCAATGTCCACCATGCCGGATTGGTACCCAAGAATTGGCTATCCTGATGAGAAAAATAGAAGATGGCTCAGGAGAAGAGCGCGATCTGGCCAAACTTTTGCAGATTTGTGGCTTTGTCAAAGGCACCGGGTTTTGTACACTGGTCACGGGAGCTGCGGTATTGGTACAAAATAGCCTACGCCTGTTTCGTCAAGAATTTGAAGACCATATTCGCCTGGGGCGATGTCCGTTCAGGGCTGTTCCAGTTGGTGCTGAGTAAGGAGGAGACGGTATGCCTCGCGTCACATTTCTTCATCCCGAAGGTAAGTCTGGCGAAGTTCCTGCAGGCCTTTCCCTTTTAGAAGTCGCGGAGAAACTCGGATTCCCCTTAAATCATGATTGCGGCGGCAACGCCTCCTGCACGACTTGCCGGGTGGATGTGATTGCTGGCGAGGAAAATCTCTCCGATATCGATTTTGATGAACAGGATTTGCTCGATCGGGAAGCGCTGACTGAGCCTTACCATCGGTTAGGGTGTCAGGCTCGAGTGTCAGGAGATGTGATTGTTCAAGTCCCCGAAGAAAAATTCGGTGAGGCCGAGGTTGAACGATCTGCGTAGATATGCCCTTTACTCATGAGAAGGTAAGAGGTGAGAGGGTATCCACCTCATAGCCGTATTTTTGAGGAAACTCCTCGCAAAAAGAAATAATGCTGAGACCGACTGCCATGCCGACCATATCCTCAATCACCAGAACCTATAGGTTTTGTGCTGCACATCGCTTGCATACCGATCAATTGCCGGACGATATCAACCAAAAGATTTTTGGGAAATGCAATAACTTGAACGGACATGGGCATAATTATACGGTTCTCGTGACGGTGACCGGTGAATTAGATTCACGCACGGGATTGATCACAAACGTGGACGCTTTGGATCAACTCGTGAAAGACAAGATTGTCGATCGTTTTGATCATCAACATCTCAATTTTGATCCCGCCTTTGCGCAAGTCACGACAACTGGTGAGAATTTAGCGCGTTTGGTTTGGGATTTGCTGGTTGATCAGATTCCTTCCGGCCAATTGGCGAAAATTGGGGTAATTGAAACCAGAGATAACTTCTTTGAATATATGGGCACTCCCGGAGTATCCAGCGATTCTTCCATCAGAAACGGGATAAAGGAGAACTGATGCCGACCAAGCCGAAGCGGTCCTCATCCATTAAGCCACGGGCTCTCGTCCGGGATAACAACGAGGCGGTGGGTATGCCCAATCTCGCGAACCTGGAAACCATCGTGAAGCAACTTTTGGAAAATCTTGGTGAAGATCCCCATCGAAATGGGTTAATCAATACGCCCAAACGTGTGGCCAATTCCCTGGCCTTTCTCACCAAAGGCTACCAACAAGATATCGATGAATTGCTGAATGGGGCACTATTTCCTATTGAGTATGATGAAATGGTCATTGTGCGCGATATCGATTTTTTTAGCCTCTGTGAGCATCATCTTTTGCCGTTTTTTGGGAAATGTCATATCGGGTATATTCCCAATAAACATGTGGTGGGGCTCAGCAAAATTCCCAGGATCGTCGATGCCTTTAGTCGTCGGTTGCAGGTTCAGGAACGCTTGACGGTTCAGATTGCCCACACCCTTCACACGAAGCTCAAGCCGCGTGGGGTGGCTGTTGTCATGGAAGCCCGTCATCTCTGCATGAGTATGCGTGGGGTAGAAAGACAGAATACCGTGGCGGTCACCAGCGAAATGCTTGGCGTGTTTCGGAAACAGGAACAAACCCGCAACGAATTCCTTAAGCTCATCCGCCAGCGCGGATGCGAGGGCGATTAACGGTTCCTCTATTTCATGTTTGTCGTTCAGACGCGGCGGGTGTCTGCTCTTTTCTAGAGATTTGATTTTTTTCTCGGAATGAGGTTAAATCCGACATTCTTGAATTTTCATATGTATCCCCACGGAAGGGCATGTCGCGCAGGAGGCGCCGGTCTCATCCTTGTTTTTTCTTTCTGGTGCTGTGTTTGATGGTCCGGGGGAATGACAGGTGCAAGAGTCCCATCTTAAGATGAGATAGGATATGAATGAATCTTACATGTGAGTTTTCCACATAGAGAGCATTTTCATGTGACCTCTCTTTGAGAGTCCCTAGTTTTCCTTCCTGTGAGCCCTGTCTTTTCTCTCTTTCTTTAGTCCTCACCCAACTAACCTGGATCGGATATTTTTTCTCCTGTTTGGCGTTTCGGCAATACTTATAACCGGTGTGTCGTGAGAAAGCCCCGAAGGGCTTCATTGAACGCGGCAGGTTGTTCGAAGTTGGAGAGGTGGCCGGCTTCAGGGATGGTGACCAGGGTTGAACCGGTTATCCGCTCCGCCATGTAGTGAGACTCTGCGACCGGGGTGGCGACATCACGTTCGCCCACAATGACCAAAGTGGGGCAGGTGATAGTAGATAAAAGATCCGTTGAATCAGGTCTGGCGGCCATAGCCACCAAATCGACGACGATTCCTGCTATTGATGTTTGAAGCATCATCTGTCGAACCCGCTCCACAATTTCAGAGTGATGCTCAATGGTGGAAGGGGCCAGAAGTTTAGGAAGCATGAGGTTGGCAATGGCCGATGCTCCTTCGCTAAAAGCCACTTCAGCCATTGAACGACGTCCGGCTTTCCCTTCCTCACTATCGGCTTGGGCTCTCGTATCGGCTAAGACCATTGCATGCACCCGATTCCCATAATGTCGATAGATTGAAAAGAGGATATACCCGCCCATCGACAAGCCCACAAAGACTGCTTGAGTAATCCCGAGATGATCGAGCAGGTGGATGACACCCTTGGCATAATGGTCCAACGTATCATTCCATAACACGATGTCGGATTCTCCATGTCCTCCAAGGTCGATGGTGATTACCCGATAGGTGTCCTTCAACCCATCGACCTGAGGTTGCCACATGGTTTTTGAAAGTGGAAAGGCATGGATGAAGACGAGAGGCGTGCCGTCCCCTTGATCGGAATAACCGACTGTGACTCCATCAATGACAGCCTTCACCGTTCCCTCCTTTTTCTTCCAATGTAGCCACATCGATTCTTCCCGAGAGATTCAACAAAAGTGCAATAAACCGGTTTCATTTGCGGGTGCATGACCCGTGGTTATAGCATACTCAGAATAAAGAGGTAATTACGAAAACGTTTCCTAGAAAGGCCTTGGGGGTCAGTGAATTTTCATGGAATTATTTGAGTCACAGTCCCAGAAAGATCTTTTTCCTGTTCAGGAGCCTTCCGATAACCGTCATGCTCCATTAGCGGAGAGGATGCGGCCGAAGGATTTTGAGGAGTTTGTGGGGCAGGAAGATGTGCTGGCCGAAAATCAGCCGCTGCGTGTAGCCATTGAACATGATCGTGTGCCCTCTCTTATTCTGTGGGGGCCGCCTGGGACGGGGAAGACGACGTTAGCGAGTTTAATCGCCCAAAAAACCCAGGCGACATTCGTGCCATTTTCAGCGGTGCTCAGCGGGGTCCCAGAGTTGCGGGGATTGCTGAAAACGGCCCAACAACGCCGAAAGGTGTCAGGGCAGCGAACACTTCTTTTTGTGGATGAAATTCATCGATTCAATAAAGCGCAACAGGATGCCTTCCTCCCCTATGTTGAACGGGGAGATATCATACTCATTGGAGCCACCACGCAGAATCCCTCTTTTGAGGTGATTGCCCCGTTGTTGTCGCGGTCCATGGTGGTGGTGCTTCAATCCTTAAACGAAGAGGCGTTGAGACTTATCTTGAATCGTGCCCTTTCAGATACAAGCCGGGGCCTCGGGTCTTCACGCGTCACCCTTACTCCCGACGCTCAGCACCTGTTGATTGGATATGGCAATGGCGATGCGCGTTCAATGTTAACGGGGCTGGAATTTGTCGTTGGTCAATATGCGAAGCCAGGGAAAAGTACCACCATCGATCAACGGCAAGTGGAGCAATCCCTGAAGCAGAAGGCTCTACGGTACGATCGGGATGGGGAAGAACATTACAATCTGATTTCGGCCTTTATTAAAAGCATGCGGGACTCCGACCCAGATGGGGCGTTGTATTGGCTGGCGCGGATGTTGGAAGGCGGGGAAGATCCCAAGTTCATTGCCCGGCGTATGATGATTTTTGCCTCGGAAGATATCGGGATGGCTGACCCGCAGGGTTTGCTGATCGCCTCGGCTGTTTTTCATGCGGTTGAGGTCATCGGTTTACCTGAAGCACAAATCAACTTGGCCCATGGGGTGACCTATTTAGCCACTGCTCCCAAAAGTAATGCATCCTATGCAGGGCTTTTGGCGGCGAGGAAAGATGCCAAGGAAAGAGGTAATCTTCCCGTCCCGCTTCATCTTCGCAATGCCGTGACTTCGTTGATGAAGGATTTGGATTATGGGAAAGACTATCGCTATGCCCATGACGATCCTAAGGGGGCCAAAGACCAAACACATCTTCCTAAAGAATTAGAGAACCGACAATATTATCCAAAGAATTCTTCTTCTCCTTCTGCTGATGACGAAGGAGATATCACCGCTCCCTATTAATAATAGGGTTCAGAATTAAAGTGCCGGGTTTCGGCCCGAAAGCCGAGGTCCTTTTGTTTCGGCAAAAGGACCCAAAACCATGGTGGCCGTGGTGTGGCCCTTCGGGTTCCCTTCGCGGTTCGCCGACCCCGGCGGCGCGCAAACTCGCGGAGCTTGGCCTGAGTCTTCTCGAAGGGCTCAAACAGTGCGCGCCTTTTTCCCGGAGTCGCCTGCACTGCTTGGCCACACCACAAGGCCAGGAGAGACGGCGGAAACGAAGAAGGAACAAGTTGAAAGGGATTCAAAAATGAAATGACAAAAAACCTCAAAGATGCAACACTTCCCCTAGAGAACTTTTACATTTTTGGACATACCCAAAAACATAGGGGTTTTGTAAGGGGTTAATAAGGAAAGAATTTGGCCCTAGGAAACAGCCTAGGTAGTCTGAAAAATGTAACCCAATTCCGTATTCTGTTATATGGGTTCAGCTCTTGGCTCAAAACTATCACTGGATTTCGTCATTTCAAATATCATTTACGAAAGGTTTTTATGGAAAACTGGGGGGTTCCAACGGGAAGTGTGGCCAAGAAGCTTCGCACAATACTCTACCCCGGTTTAACCGACCACCAAGTAGAAACTATTGTTGTCTGCCTCATGGCTCACCTTCTAATTGAACAAAAACTCAATGGATTTCTCTATCGATGGCTGACCCAAAACGTTCCGACTCTTGCCGAAGGTGAGGATCAATTAAAAGCCGAAGAGGCGATTTGGGAAAAGATCGTTGGTATGCGCTTTTCAAAGAAATTTTTGCTTTTAGAGACTTTTTTTGATGAGCGCTTTCCGGAAGAAAAGAAAACCATTTGGAAAATCAATGACCTCCGAAACCACATATTCCATGGGCGGTCCATTGAAGAAGCCCAATTTGAGGGTCAGCCTATTTCGGAAGAAAGGACCGTGGAAAGGATTTTCCTCGCCGCGCAAGACGTTTCAATGCGGTTCGGAAAATTTGAAGAAGTGCTCGATAGCCTGCAACCATTTGATGAGCCCTGGAAAAACAGCCTTATTGAATTTGGAAAAACGCTTTTTTGATATGTAGCCATAGCTTCTCCTGGCGGCAGTTTATATGCTTCTGGACCTTCACACTGGCAGGCCAAGGCAAAAGGTCACCGAATATCCCATAGTGTTACATGCCTCCTATGAAATTCTTCTAAATATCCTTTGATGTGGAATGGGACATCCGTATCGTTTCGATAAGAGTTTCCATGATGGACTAGAGCATGCTAAGAGCCTGAAGCCTCAGGGCTTTAGTTCGCGGGGAGTGGTTTGCTTTTTGGCTTTTCTTATAGAGAAACCTGGAATGTTGAGAATTACGAAATTTGGGATTGTTGTTTTTCGAGTTGGGCTCTGAGGTCGCCCCATTTGTGGGTGAGACGATCGAGGTCATAGCCCCATTGTTCGCGTTCGTGGTTGAGGGAATTCCATCGGGAGTCGTCTTGGTAGGTGGCCGGGACAGGAATCCTTAATTCATGGATCTGGTTCTTGCCTATCCAGTTGTATACTAACCCTCATTCTTGCCTGACACACGAAAGCAGTGTACACTATTAAAGTGTTAAAAAGGAGAGGGAAATTATGAAAAATATTACGTTTAGTGCGGATCCTACTCTTATTCAGAAGGCTAGGGAGCAGGCTCGAAAAGCCGGCATGACGTTGAACGATGCGTTTCGTCAGTGGTTGGGGGCGTTTGCAGGACAAGGGCCTGGAGACGGAAATTATCAGGATCTAATGAAGCGGCTTACCTATGCTCGTCCTGGCAGGCCTTTTTCTCGTCAGGAATTGAATGAGCGCTAAATTTTTCTTGGACACCAATATTGTGGTGTATACATTTGATGTGAGGGCCCCCAAAAAGAAGGAACGTGCGCAAGAATTAGTCGAGCAAGCCTTGCGAACACATGAGGGAGTAGTGAGTACCCAAGTGGTGCAAGAATTTTTGAATGTCGCGACGACCAAATTTACGGTTCCGCTTAAGCTGTCCGATGCTCAGCAATATCTGCAGGATGTGTTGAGTCCGCTCTGTTCAGTTTTTCCGAGTATCGATTTATACCGGCAAGCCCTCGTTCTTCAGCAGGATACGCAGTATTCGTTTTATGATGCCCTGATTATTGGTGGGGCACTGCAGGCGGGGTGTGAAGCCTTGTATTCAGAAGATTTACAACATGGGCAACAAATTCGTGGCCTCCAAATCCTCAATCCCTTCCTCTCATCTTCGTAAATTTTCTCCGCCATGTGTTCTTTTCTGTTTTTGCGAGTGTAGCCTTCTTGTCGTACGAACAGGAATCCGTTTTCAATATTGGACAAGAGCTAGAGCTGATAGTCATTCCCCAAAATCGCCGTGAAATTTAAAGAGAAATGGTCTATTTATGGCTCAAGGATTCAGCAGAAAAACTATTCATATGTAGAAGGCAGTCGGATTTCGGCCCAGTAGTTGAACTTGTTGATTTGTCCCTGAGGTTGCAACCTTGTTAATAAAACCCGTCTTAGGAGAAACCATGACAGATCTTAATCTGTTCGATCTAAACAAGCCTGCAGATCTATTCCAAATAATTCATGAAGTGTATTTGGAATATATAAAAACTCCCACGGAAAAAGATTTCCTTTTCCTGGCATTGGGACTTACGCATCTTAGGGAATGGATTGCTGAGGGGGATTGGAAAGGTATCGAATATAAAAAGCAATCAAAGTTGTCTTTGACCGATGGAGAAAAGTTTTTTGAAGAAATTTATCACCTTAATGAATTTAAAGTTATCCAGGGGCTATGCAACAAAGGTAAGCATTTCATCACGACACCTACTGGAAGGGCATCTAATACATCTCAAGAAATCGGACATCGTGCTGGAATTGGGAAAGCAGGGGACCGGTTAGATCAAAAGTATTTCTTAATCGACGGAAAGGATTCAAGAGACTACTTTATTAAACTAATCGGAAAATATAACCAATGGTTTTCCAGGCATGGAATATAGAGTTACCCAAAAAAGTGAGCAGGGTCGATCTTATTCATAAGCCTTTGTTCTAGGCCAAAAAGATATGGCGAAATTACGAAATTTGGGATTGTTGTTTTTCGAGTTGGGCGCTGAGGTCGCCCCATTTGTGGGTGAGACGATCGAGGTCATGGCCCCATTGTTCGCGTTCGTGGTGGAGGGAATTCCATCGGGAGTAGTCTTGGTAGGTGGCCGGGTCAGCGAGTTCCACATCCCGGGCTTTGATTTGTTCTTCGAGCTGGGCAATGTCTTTTTCCACGGTAGTGACTTGTTTTTCCAAACGGGCGATGCTTTTTGAGAGGTCTCGTCGAGACGGACCGTCAGGAGGTGCGACGGTTGTTCTGGCTGTCCCATTGGTGGAATGCTCGGTCGTGGGTTTTTCCTTTTGAGGTTTTTCTTTTTTCTTTGATTTTTTCTTGTCGTCTGTGGCTTCCGGCGGAACCTGGTCTTCAAGTTCTTTTGCCCGTTTCCAGCAGTAATATTCATAGTCGCCAATGTAATCGCGGGCTTGTCCATCGTCTATTTCTACGACGCGTGTAGCCACACGCATGAGGAATGTGGGGTCATGCGAGATAAACACCATGGTCCCCGGAAATTGCAGCAGGGCGTCCGTCAGCATATCCACGGATGTGGGGTCCAAATGGTTGGTCGGCTCATCTAAGAGCAAGGTATTGGCCGGTTCGACGAGCATACGGGCTAAGGCGACCCGGTTGCGTTCCCCGCCGCTCAAGGCTTTGATGGGTTTTTTCTGATCATCTCCTGAGAATAAAAATGCGCCGGCTAAACCCCGTAAGAAGTTTCGCTCAGTCATGGGCGCGGCTTCTTCCAGTGAATCCAATATGGAATGTTCTGATTTCAGAATCTCGGCCTGGTGCTGGGCAAAGTAGTGGAGAGTGACTCCGTGCCCCAAGGTTCTGGACCCTTTGTCGAATTCTAAAACTCCAGCCAGGATTTTGAGGAGCGTAGATTTTCCAGCCCCGTTTTCTCCGACTAAGGCCACACGTTGTCCTCGCTCAACCGAAAAATCCAAGCCATCATAAATGATCTTCTCGTCATAGCGTTTCCCGATACCCCGTAGCTCGAACACGTCTTTTCCACTAGCCGGGGGATCCGGGAATTTAAATCGCAACCGTTTCGTGTCCCGCTGCAATTCAATGCGTTTCACTTTTTCAAGTTGTTTGATGCGGGATTGTACCTGGCTGGCTTTGTTGGCCTGGTACCGGAACCGGTCGACGAAGTTTTGGACGCGTGAAATTTCTTTAGATTGTCGATTGGCGGCCGCCTCTTCCTGGGCGTCCCGTTCTGCCCGGAGCTTTTGGAAGCGCGTATAATTGCCGCGGTATTCCTGCAGAGTATGATTTCGGACTTCCCAGATATGGGTGACCATGTTGTCTAAAAAACCCGTATCATGGCTGATGATCAACAGCGTGAAATTCGAAGTGAGTAGGAATGATTCCAGCCAACGCTGTGTTGGTTTATCGAGGTGGTTGGTCGGCTCGTCCAGCATGAGGACGTCGGGAGCTGACAGCAATAAGTGGGCAAGGGCCACCCGCATGCGATAGCCACCGGAGAGGGTATCAATTTTTCGTTCCCAATCCGACTCCTGAAATCCTAAGCCGGCAAGAATCCGCTTGGCTTCGTGATCGGGGAATTGGTTCCGATGTGTGGCATCGAGAATGGTGTTTCCCGGCAAGGACTCCAGTTCCTGTGGCAGATAACCAAGGCGAAGAAAAGGACGTTGCCGGATTTTTCCGCTTTCGAATTCCTCCTCAGTGAGGATCATGCGCATCAGTGAGGTTTTTCCTGACCCATTCGGACCCACCAGTCCCACACGGGTGTTGGGTTTGAGGTGTGCCGAAGCCTTAATAAATAGGGGCTTTGTGGGGTGGCTCTTGGAAATTTGTTCGATATGCAACATGCGGAAGCACCATCCAATATGTGAGATGAAAACTGAGTCAAAACCCCTTTGTCATGGTCAAAAAGACGGAAAGGAGGGATGAAATTGGTGGAGCTGGCCGGGATTGAACCGGCGACCTCGTGAATGCCATTCACGCGCGCTCCCAACTGCGCTACAGCCCCACACCGAAAATGATGCTATCACGCGACTCAGGTTCGGTCAAGAAAACACAGATGAAAGAAAGACCTGGCTTCCTCGTTGACAAATTATGCGGTGAGACCTACGATTCACCCTTGAAGCTCTGGCTGACCCGCTGGCCGAGTTTTTTTTTGTCCCGTGCTCCTGTCCTGTGTGTGTGGAGGAAACTATGGCCGCGTTGGTTGTTGTCGGCTCCCAATGGGGAGATGAAGGAAAAGGAAAAATTGTGGATCTTCTGGCCAAGGATGCGGATGTCATTGTCCGCTATCAGGGAGGTTCCAATGCCGGCCATACGGTCATTACCAATAAAGGCACCTTTATATTTCATTTGATTCCTTCGGGTATTCTGTATCGAGGGAAGGTGTGCGCGTTGGGGAATGGGGTCGCCATTGATCCGGCCGGGTTGATCGAGGAGTTGGATCGTTTGATCGCTAAGGGGATTCCGGTTGGAAAACGATTTCTAATTAGTAATCGTGCCCATGTCATCATGCCGTACCATAAAGCTATCGATAAGGCGGCAGAACAGGCGAAAGGGGCCAGGCGAATCGGGACGACGGGCCGAGGCATTGGGCCGGCGTATGTCGATAAAATGGCGCGAGTCGGCATTCGCATGGGAGATTTGTTAAATCCCGATGTGTTGCAACAAAAGATTAAGGAAAACCTGGTGGAAATCAATGCGTTCTTAGAGCGCATTTACAATGTGGATGGGTTCACTGTTGAGAAAATTTTCAAAGATTATCAGGCCTACGGTGAGCGGCTTCGTCCCCATATTACGGATGTGGCATTGGTCCTGGATCGAGCCTTTGAGCGGGAGAAACGGGTCTTGTTTGAAGGGGCGCAAGGGACCCATTTAGATGTCGATTTTGGGACCTATCCCTATGTGACATCTTCGAGCTCCTGCTCGGGTGGTGCCTGTACTGGAAGTGGGGTCGGCCCCACGACGATTAAAGGAGTCCTGGGTGTGACGAAGGCCTATACCACCAGAGTCGGTGGCGGTCCGTTTCCGACAGAATTGACGGATGAAATGGGTCAGCAACTCATGCAGCGTGGAAATGAATACGGATCGACCACGGGTCGGGCCCGCCGGTGTGGCTGGTTGGATATGGTGTTATTGCGATATGCCGTTCGAATCAACGGACTCACCTCATTGGCGATCACGAAGTTGGATGTGCTGGATGGCTGCAAAGAATTGAAAATTTGTACGGGATATCGATATCAGGGAAAGCTCCACAAGGAAATGCCAGGTGATTTGGAAGTATTGGCTGGCTGTGAACCGGTGTATGAACGATGGAAGGGCTGGACAACGGAAACATCTGGATTGAAGACCCATCGAGGTCTTCCGCCTGCGGCTAAACGGTACTTGGCTAGAATTGAGGAATTAACCGGATGTCGAATAGATATGATTTCGACTGGTTCCAAGCGTGAAGATACAATTATTGTGAGAAATCCCTTGGTTCGATCACGCAAGGGCTCATAGTTTAAATGCTCCTTTGTATTTTTCTCTACAGTAAGTTTGACAACACCGGAATCCATTGTTAGCATCGCGACCCGGTGAGCCGCTAGCTCAGTTGGTAGAGCATCGCCCTTTTAAGGCGAGGGTCGTGCGTTCGAGCCGCACGCGGCTCACCATAAATATCAAGAGGTTGTCCCTCTTGTTTATTTCCTTCCTGTGAAAGAAACAGGGTTTGTTTTCACGCTTCCCTTCATAGTTTTTACCCAGAGGGTGTTAGATCTGGGAAGGAATCCTTCGCGGGGTTGCGTTTGGATGACCTCCTGTTGGGCTCATCTCAAAGAATTTTGGCTTTCTCCTCTTGGTTAGCTTTTCTACCCCCCTGGACTGAATAATATTTTGAGACGAATAAGCTCACTTCCTAAGTTTCATACATACAATTGGTAAGCGAATACCATTTGTGCTCGATTTGGGCATAGGGAAAAGTGAGAGATTTGTCGGAGGAGAAGACACGGCCTTTCATATGGCGTATGTGAGGCCACTTTTTTACCTTACACGACTGAAGCTATAAGGCGTAACATTCTCAATTTTCCAGCACTTAGAGGAGGTGGTGAAGATCTGATCATTTTCAAGTCTTCCTGCCGGTTACCTATTCTTGGGGGATCGCTCCCTTCACATGTTTATTTTGTTGTATGCCAGGATCCATGAGATGAAATACCATGACAAAAGTCTTATATAGTATTGGGTATGCCACGCCCATTGTCACTGTTCTTGGGCTTTTTATGTGCTATCTAATGGCCCCAGAATTTTATTTGACCCACATCCTGGAAGAAGTTCAACGTGAACAAGGCGCAGTGGAGATTGTGACATTTTGGTCCGCAATGATGGGCGGGAGCTTGTTGCTGTGGTCTAGCTGGAAATTCTGGAAAAACGGAAACTGGCCGGCGGCCGGTGTGATTGGAGCAGTTTCCGCCGCCACGATTCTTTTTGCCGGAGAAGAAATTGGTTGGGGACAGATCTATTTTGGGTGGGATACCCCCCTCTGGTGGAGTACACGTTTTGGTGGATCAACAGACCTCCATAGCAGCCGGTTTCCAGCTCACACAGTGGCAGCCATATTTCTGTTCGTGGTATTTATTCTTTTACCGCTTGTCTGGAAATTTCAACTGCCTCTTCGGTTGCCGGCAAATTTAAAACCGGCCATCCCGGAAGGGCCGGTGATTTTCGCCATTGTGTTTGCCACCCTCTATCGGGAACTCAAGGGTTTCTACTTCTGGCTAACGCCGCTGGGCTACCGAGATCGTTTTTATGAAGAATTTTTGTGGGGTCTGAATGAACACAAAGAAATGTTGATCGCCATCGCCATGCTTCTGTATGCCCTCTACCGTCTGCCTCATCTAAAACAAATTCGTTCTCCGTCGTAAGCCATTCCACCTCGATCTTTGGTTCTGATCTTCTCACTTTCTCCGCACATAAACAGCTTTTCTGGCTCCCATCAGTTCAGGGGAGAATGGTGTAGATATAATTCTATGATTTTCCATTGCGGGTCACGTAATACTGACGGTGAGGAGCTATGAACAGCAGAACTTCAGGGTGAGATGTCTCGTACTTAGTGATGTTGCGTTAATCGAGCCAGGTTGGCGTTGGTTTGGGACAACACCATGGCGAAGGTTGCGAAATCCGTGTCGGTCAATGGATGCCCCGTAGAACCTCGATCCACCAGGATGACCCCGATAGGCCTGTTTGGCGCATACAAGGTTCCGGCGAATCCGGGTGGGTCACCCCAGTATTTCAAAAAGGCAGTCGGCATTCCTCCGGATTCCCCTTCTTTGACCAATGAAGAATATTGAATAGGGTGAAACCTATGGAGCAATCGGTCCCAGAAGGTTCCATGGGAAAGAGGGCAATGAAACGTGTGCTGGATGGTTTCTGCATGTGGACCATAGCCGATTTTGGCCTGGAGCGTATCTTTTCCTGGTACTACCAATGCGAGCCAGACCCGTTCGAATCCATATGATGCATAGAGCGTTCTGGTGACAAAGGTAAGCAGCGAGGAGGGTTCCGATATTTTCATGGCCTGAATGGTGAAATCGAGCAATGGCCTATCGGATGCCGGAGATGGAGGGAGGGAAGATGAGGCTTCCTGAGCTGGTTGTATGGTTTCTTCGGAAAGAATCCCTTCTGAGTGTAGAACCTGATGAATTGTTTGGGTGAGCCGATGTAGGTGTTGGTTGTGAAGAATTGTGCCATCGGCATCAGATGCGGGAAGAAAATGCTGTCGATCGATGTTGATGGCCGAAGCAATTTCTGATGCTTGACTAAAAGCTTGGGACACGGTGTGTTCCAATTGGATCATGGAGAGGCCGAATGGGGGCAAAAACTGTTCAATCAGGCTTTGGAGTACCTCTCCCTGCGTGGCAGCCAATGGGTTCAGGAGGCAATAACTCAGTTCATTCGCGGCTCGGACGATACTTTCCATGATCCGTTGATCTGCTTCTGGACGGGATTTAGGCCAGACAGGCTTTTTCTCCAATAGTTGAACCAAACTCTCCGGCAGATTCCAATGCTTGGCCATAGCGGCAGCGATGACATGCAGCGGTCGTCCCAAAAGAGTCAGTTCGGCTTTGGAGACCTTGGCTGGATCTTCCCGGCGAATGGCTTCTAGTTGTTCGCCTACGTCCGGTCGACAAAGGGTGAGGATGAGGTCTCCCAGTGAGTAGAGCATGGCATTGGTAAATAACGAGCCCGCCTCCCCGTAATTGATGGCTTTTCCCAGTTCCTGGGCCTGAGTTCCGGCGACGAGAGCCCGCGCCAGGAGGTGTTTCAGGTTGACGGTGTTGGCTCCGAAGGTGTCGGCCTGTTCAATTAATTGGGCAGAGACCACCATGGCGCGAATGACGTCAAATCCAATAAGGGCCACCGCATAGGTTGGGGTTTTGACTGGTGTGCGGGTATGATAGACAGGGCTATTTGCGATTTTGATGACATTGGCCATCATGGCTTGATCGCGCATGATAATTTCTCCAATGTCGCTGGCACTCGAGCGTTTATCCTGCGTAAGATTGAGAACTTGGATGCAACTTTCCCGGAGGATAGGCAGGGTTTCCGGGGCTTCGGCGAGCAGACTCTCCAGAAAGGAAGCCGGTGTTGTGTGCCCGGTAGAGGTAGCGAGATTCATGATAGCATCTCCGCCAGGGTTGAGTGCCAGGCGGTGATTCCTGGGCCAGGTGGTTTTAGATCAAGGAAATTAAGCTGGGTAGTTGGCTCTAAAGGTTGATTCTCGGTTATATTTTCCGAAATATTAAACCCTCTTCACTCTCGGAGGCGTGAGGTCGGTCTCCTTTCTTTTGAATTGGATGGTATCTGCATGAGAAATAGAATTTCCTGCTCCGCTCAAGAGCTGAGCCAATTAGATGCGGATATGCTTCAATCGGTGGTTGGGGGAACGGTCTTCGAAGAAGGCCATCAATATTTTTCTGCCCAACGAGTCAAGATCCTTGATGCGGACCAGACCCAAATCACGGCTGAGGTTAATGGCGTCTATGGCGTGTATACGCAAATCATAAAATTACGTGCGGGGACTTTGTCGACCAGATGTTCCTGTCCATCGAACGAGCAACCTTTTTGTCGTCATTGTGTCGCGGTATTACTGCATCAATTCCATAACGGATCATCTCTTAAGCCGGGACCGAAGGAAGATCCCAAGGACCAGGCTCCTCCTCCTTCCGATCCGCGGATACGGCCAGCAGGACCCTATACTGATGAATCCGAGGGTGCGGGTGATTTGAATTTTTGGGAAGCGATTTTGTTTATTGATTGGGTTCAGAAAGCCGCAGGGCTTCTGGGTAAGGAGGCCACCTTGCCCCCAGTGCCTGGTTCCTTGGGAGGTGTTGCTCGAGAATGGGTGGGTATGTTTGAACGCCTCAATTCACAATGCATGGAAGGCGAGGAAGATCGGATTGATGCCTTAAGGAGCCTGCAATCAGCCCAAGGCATGATTGATAGCCTCACAAAGGAGCTGGAAGCGTTGAAAAGAGAATCCGAGGTGGCACAACAGCATTGCAGAGTGTTAGAGAAAAAAGTCAAACAATTGCAAGACTCATTGGCGGAGATCTCTGAGACATCCAGCTAGGCAAGGCGTGCAGTAGGCTTGACGTGTAATTTGCCTTTCAGGGCGGGTCATGGCTCAGTGAAATGGAAACCCCTTTTTTGAATCTTTTTATGTGAGATGAGAGCCGTCGGATTTTTTACGAAAAGCTAAGGCAATGAAGTCCGTTAATCTTTCATGCTCGAATCTTTCTGGGCTCTTCCATCCGATCAATTGATTCAGGTGTTTGTTCCACCATTTCAACTACATTGTCGGCAATTTGTTTCAGCGCGTTGGTTGCTGGAGAAGAGGGGGCCAGTTCTACAACAGGAAGATATTTCAGGATGGATTGCTGAACCTGATTATCCTCTGGAATCTTGCCTAAGATTGACAGATCGGTTCCGACGTATTGCTTAAGAAGGTGTTGTAAATGCAGGGTATTGATCCTAGATTTGGGTGTCATTCTATTTAAGATGAGGCCCGGTTGAAACCGTTTTAGAGCCTCTTGAGCAGTCGCCACACCTGATTCGCTCGTTTTTCCAACGGCTTCCAGTACTGCTGCGATGCTATGAAAGTCTTTGTCCAAAAGGCTTTCTGCCACTGGGTCGCGGGCTGAAAAGGCCGTAAGAACCTTTCGAATGGCAGCAAGTTTAATGAATCGATACAGATCTAAAACCGAGGTTGGGTCAGGGGTTGCTACGGCCAGGAAAAAGTCTGCGAGGAGAAAAAAATCCAGTGCGTGGTAACTGGTCCCCGCGCCGACGTCAACGAGAATGATGTCTGCCTCAAGTTTGTGTAAGTGCCGGATGAGGCGTTTTTTTTTGGCATGTTGCAAATTCGCGGTAATGAGGGTTTCCCCCGTTCCAGGAATGAGCTTCAGGGAGGAGGGGCCGGGAATAGGGTGGGCGGTCTCATTTAAGTTTTTGAGCGTGTTTGTCAAAAAATCTGAGAGGGTGGATGGAGGATGGAACATTCCAAACAAGATGTGGAGGTTAGCCCCACCAATGTCCATGTCGACCAGCGTGACGCGAAGTCCTTTTTTGGCAAGGAGGAGTCCAAGATTGCTGACGACCATGCTTTTCCCAACTCCGCCCTTACCGGAAGCCACAGAAACTATGCAAGGCATCGGTTGAACTCCTCTCTCGTTGATATCACCAGGAAGTAAGTATCACCTTACTCAGAAAATAGCCTATCACAGGGTCCTTCTTATGCCCATGGTGAAGGAATGCTCGTATGGATGGCCTTTTGAGAGATTTTGACATACCGGGACGTCGCGATGAATCTGGTGAGCTCTTGCCTTTAAAAATGGAAAATGCTAGGTTGATTGCGAGTAGAGTGGGCGTGAGCCCACTTTTTTTTGGTCTTGGCTTGTGGCCGCTGTAGCGAGGATTTGTGGTGGCCTTCACGGCTGACAATCTTGAGCAAGTTATTCGTCAAGTGGGCGAACCGATCGCTCGAGCTCTAGGAGTGGATATCTTTGAGGTTCAGTGCACCGGGAGACCCGCCAACCTTTTGGTTCGCCTGACAATTGATAAAAAGGGGGGAGTTGGAATTGAAGATTGTGAACAATTCCATCAGTCCCTGCGTCGAACCTGGGAGGTTCTTCACCCAGAGCAGGCCGCGTATCGGTTTGAAGTTTCTTCGCCTGGGCTAGATCGACCGCTCCGAGATCCAAAAGATTATGAACGAGTAGTGGGCGAACGACTTCGAGTCACTCTGAAAAGCTCGATCAAAAAACAATCAGTTGTTTTGGGGCAATTGATAACCGTCACCGATATGGGGATTCATTTAATGGATGACCAAACCAAGAATCCCCAAGAAGTAGTCGTGGCGTGGGATGATATTGCCAAAGCGAGATTAGAGGTTTCGTTTTAACGTTTTATTGGAAGCGCGCACCAATCGCCCAAGTCCGTTTGAACCGCTCATCGTGCCTTGCGAGGAATACAAATGAAAAGTGAACTCATGTTGGTCATTGATCAAATCGGTCGGGAGAAAGGGATTGATAAGGCAAAAGTCATTTTGGCCTTAGAATCCGCGCTTCTCACGGCCGCAAAAAAACGATTTGGGCATGGTGAAAATATTCAAGTCGATATTGATACGGAAACCGGCGAAATTTCTATTGTAAAGAAAAAGACGATTGCGGAGAACGTGCTGGATTCCAAAACAGAGATTTCATTGGAAGATGCCAGGAAAATTGATGATGAAGCTGAAATGGGAGACGAAATCGGCTCACTCATTGAGTTGGAAGAATTTGGGCGAATAGCCGCACAGGCTGCGAAACAGGTCATTTGTCAAAAAGTTCGAGAGGCTGAATGGGAGTCGATTGAACGGGAATATTCCAAAAAAGAAGGGGAATTAGTTCATGGGGTCATTTTGGGCCAGGAACGGCGAAATTATCTGGTGGACATTGGAAAAACAGAGGCCCTTCTCCCGATTCAGGAGCAAATCCCGCGTGAAGCTCACCGCCGGGGTGATCGAGTGCGGGCGTTGTTGCTAGAAGTTCGACGAACCCCCAAGGACGTGCAAGTGATCCTCTCCCGGGCGCATCCTCAATTCGTGGTAAAATTGTTTGGTTTGGAGGTGCCTGAGATATCTGAGAAAATTGTTGAAATTAAAGGCGTGGTGCGTGAGCCGGGCGACCGGACGAAAATTTCAGTGGCGTCACGGGATAAGGCGGTTGATCCGGTTGGCGCGTGTGTGGGCGTCAAAGGTTCACGTGTCCAGGCCATTGTTCGGGAGCTGCATGGTGAGAAAATAGATATTATCCCCTGGACAAATGATCCACGCGTGTTTATCGGGGAAGCCTTGAACCCTGCTTCCATTGAAAAAGTCGGGATTGACGAACAAAAGAAATCGGCGTTGGTAGTGGTGGCTGATTCTCAGCTCTCTTTGGCAATTGGGAAGAACGGGCAAAACGTGCGCCTAGCAGCAAAATTGACAGGTTGGAAAATTGATATCATTAGCTCCACCGAATACGAAAAACAAAAGCTTGAACGCGACTTGGAAATTAAGGCTGCCTTGGCTGAAGAGGCTTCACAGATTACAGAAGAGCCGGCGGGAAATGCCAAGGAGCCTGAAGTAGCCTCACAAGATGAGAACATGGATAATCCCGCGGTGGTACCAACAGAGTCTGGGCAGAGTTCGGGATCGTAAGGATACGGCTTCACAGTAAAGGACGTGCATGAGAGTTCATGAGATAGCCAAAAAAATTGGGATGGAAAGCCGTTTGCTTATTCCTGAATTAGTGCGACTTGGCATTCAGGTTAGTTCCCATAGCAATACAGTGGATGACAATATGGCCAAATGGGCGATGAATATTATCCTTGGTAAAACTCCTGAAACAACCCCGAAGCCAGGGGAATCGTCTGTTTCAGGGCATGCCGGTGTGAAAAGCTCTGAGGGGGGGCGCCTACTGAAAAAAGATTCGTCGACTTCCGGGAGGGCTCGGTCCGAAGCAGTGGCCGAAAGTCCCAAAAAATCCGAAAAAAAACACATCCTGATTAAAAAGAAAAAAACAGAAGAAGAAATCCTGGAAGAGATGAGGGAATCGTCTCCGGTCGGGGAAGCTGAGGCAGAAGAGCCACTGGTCATCCATGGTGAGTCAGAGGCTCCCTTGGATACGGCTCCCGTTTTAACTCAGACTCCAGGCGAATTGGCTGTGGAGCCTCCTCAAGATGCCCACGCCTTATTGCCCGCTGAGTCGGCAGAGCTTCCTGGTGGTGTAGGGATTCCACCTGTTCCTGGGGTTGAAAGCGGCCCAATTTCTCCCTCTGATAAAACCAGTGAAAAAGAGAGAAAAAGCGAAGGGAAACCCGACAAAAAGAGTGCCGTTCCATCTCGAGAGGTTCCGGTAGAAGAAAAAGGCAAAAAAATTAAAAAAGTTGCGCGTGTAAAAGATGAAGATGTTTTTGCCGCACGCTTTGAAGATGCCGCGGTCTGGCAAGATCTTCGACCGTTGCCAACTTTGCGACGTGAGGAACGTACCCGTCAGGTTCAACAACCTTCGGTGGGCGAAGTTACAAAACCCAGGAAAAAAGTTATGAAGGTCACTGCTGGGATATCCGTGAAAGATTTTGCCGAAGTGATCGGTCAAAAACCCACGGAAATAATTCGGAAATTGTTGGATTTAAATATTGCAAAAACACTTAATCAACCCATGGATTTAGAAGCTGGAGTGCTCATTGCGGAAGGTTATGGCCTCGCAGTGGAAGCCGTGGCTGCGAAGGGAGGGGAAGCCCTCCTGGAAGAGGTGATTGATGGTGGAGAACAAGGAAATCTAGAGCCTCGAGCGCCTGTGGTGACGGTTATGGGACATGTCGACCATGGGAAAACCTCCTTGTTGGATGCGATTCGGAAGACCCAGGTGACCGACCGGGAAGCGGGAGGGATTACTCAGCACATTGGTGCGTCCTTCGTGAAAGCCGGTGAACGAGGCGTGACGTTCTTAGATACCCCAGGCCATGAGGCCTTTACGGCGATGCGGTCCCGTGGGGCTCAGGTCACTGATATTGTGGTCTTGGTCGTGGCCGCAGACGATGGGCCGATGCCTCAGACAATTGAAGCCATTAATCATGCGCAAGCGGCCAATGTGCCGATTATCGTGGCCGTGAATAAAATGGATAAGCCGGGGGCTAATCCGGATCGGGTCAAGCAAAGTTTAGCCGAACACGGCCTGCAACCTGAAGCATGGGGAGGTCAAACAATTTTTGTTGAAGTATCAGCAAAGCAAAACCAGGGGTTAGACCAATTGCTTGACATGTTGTTACTTCAGGCAGAAATTATGGAATTGAAAGGCGATTCCACCTGTTCCGCTCGAGGGGTCGTATTAGAAGCGAAGTTGGATAAGGGGCGTGGACCGGTTGCCACGGTGTTGATTCAGGCCGGAACCTTACGAATCGGAGAATCGTTTGTTGTCGGGTCAGTGAGCGGCCGGGTGAGAGGGTTAACATCGGATAAAGGTGAGCGTCTGAAGGAAGCCGGGCCATCGATACCGGTAGAAGTCATTGGCTTATTGGGGGTTCCTGAGGCCGGTGATCAACTGGTCGTGGTGAAGGATGAACGGGCTGCGAGGGAAATTGCCCAGGCCCGGCACCAAAAGCAAAAAGATGTCGGCCTATCATCGACGTCCAGAAGAACTCTCGAAGAGCTTTATGCAGAATCAAAAGATGGGGAGATCAAGGAGTTGCCGCTACTGATCAAGGCGGATGTGCAAGGATCCGTGGGGGCATTGGGCGATGCACTTCTGAAGATTTCTACCGACGCGGTAAAGCTTAAGCTCATTCATAGTGGAGTGGGAGGCATCAACGAAACCGATGTGTTGTTAGCGGCTGCTTCAAAAGCGATTATCATTGGATTTCATGTTCGTCCGGATTCAAAGGCGGCTGCTATTGCTGAACGTGAGGGTGTGGAAATTCGGTTGTACACCATCATCTATAATATTCTTGATGATATTCGTTCGGCTGCAGAAGGTCTTCTGGCTCCAACGATCAGGGAACGGGTGATGGGGCATGCGGAGGTTCGGCAGCTATTCTCTGTTCCGAAAATGGGTACCATTGCCGGTTGTTACGTGAATGATGGGTCGATATCCCGTTCAAACACCAAGGTAAGAGTTGTTCGTGACCAGGTGATGGTCTATGAAGGAAAAATTGGATCGTTACGGCGGTTCAAGGATGATGCACGGGAAGTTCAGCAAGGCTATGAATGCGGAATTGGAGTTGAGAATTTCAATGATTTAAAAATCGGCGATGTGTTAGAGGCCTACGTCTTGGAAGAGGAGGCCACAAAATTATAATCCAGAATGGATAAGGGGATCCTGAATGGGGATGATCGTGGGGTTGTGCACGCTCGAACTCCATATCCCTGATGTCCAATCCCTGAAAGGTAAGCGTCAGGTTCTCTCAAGCTTGATTACCCGATTGCGAAATCGGTTTAATATTTCCGTTGCAGAAATTGAGGAACAAGACATTTGGCAAAAAGCCATTTTGGGAGTAGCGTGTGTAGCGAATGACACGGGAAGGGTCAATCAAGTCTTAGACCAGGTCCTCAACTTTATACGATCTAATCCCTCCATCGAGCTTTTACGATCTCAAATTGAAGTCTTGTAAGCTCTCATATAAATTTTTCACGTCATGGCAAAAACAAATAGCAGTCGGGCGACGAGAGTTGCCGATCAGATCCGGATGGAAGTGGCAGAGATTCTTTCCAGAAAAACTAAAGATCCACGTATCCAATTTGTGACCGTGACAGGTGTGAAGATGACGGCGGATCTTAAAATCGCACGGATATATGTGACCGCTTTGGATCAAGCCCATTTTGACCAGGTTACAGGGCCGGGTCTTAAAAGCGCTGTGGGGTTTGTTCGCACAGAATTGGGCCGGCGCTTAAATCTGCGTTATACACCGGAATTGGTTTTTTATCGTGATACGAGTGCTGAGTATGGGAACAGAATTGAAAAGTTGCTGGATTCTCTTCATGAGGAATCTGATGAAGCCGGTAAAGCTGAGGCTTCCTCCTTTCTCCATGACAAGAGCGAAAGTATAGACGGGTAATGGCACCAATGGCTTCGTGCATCGACCAGTCTAAAGGCTTGAAGGCACCCCAGGGAATGGCCTTACATGGCGTTCTGAATGTGAATAAGCCTGATGGATGGACATCGCATGATGTGGTGCAACGCCTCAGGTCGGGTTTGGGTATTCCAAAAGTCGGGCATGCGGGCACCTTGGATCCCCATGCGACGGGAGTCCTGCCGGTTTTAATTGGAAAGGGAACCAAAATTGCCCAGTATTTGTTGGGATGGGAAAAAGAGTATGGCGCCGTGCTTCAATTGGGCCAACGGACAGACACACAAGATGCTTGGGGTACGGTCTTAGAGGAATTCCCCATAGAATCTTTGACAGAGGATCGTATCCGGTCAGCCTTTGCGACGTTTCAAGGGTCTATCCAGCAAGTGCCACCAATGTACTCGGCTGTGAAAATCGGGGGGCAACCCTTGTATAAAAAAGCCAGGAAAGGTGAGACCGTTGACCGACCCGCTAAAACCGTGGTGATTCATGATTTAGAAATTCAAAGACTGAATATTCCTGAGGTCGCGTTTCGAGTGGTCTGTTCTAAGGGAACCTATGTTCGAACTCTCTGCGATGATATTGGAAACGTATTGCAGGTGGGTGGACATTTGAAATGGCTTCAGCGTCGACGGGTCGGACCTATTCATGTTGATCAGGCCCTTGAGGTAGAATCCTTGCTTGGGGGACTTGAATTTTCTCATCTGGATGGGGCATTTTTGAGTTTAGATCAGGCCTTAGAGGGGTTTCACGCTGTTGAGGTCGATAGCGATGATGCTCGAAAGGTGCTCCATGGGAATGCGATTTCCTGGGATCGTGTGGTTCACACGTTTGTGGAATCAGGAGTCTCACCCAAGGAGGGAAATATGGTGAGGGTGAAACAGAAAGATGGGCAATTGCTGGCATTAGGGAGAGGCCCGGTTTTTCAGACAGGCAAGGGAGGTCCCGTATTAGCGATTGAAACGGTGTTTTCCTAGTTTATGAAAATTTAGGTTCGATTAAGTGGGGATAAGACGACATCCGTAGAAAGGTTTTCTTACTGAACTCATGTAACCCTGAGGAACTGGAGGAGGAGTTATGGGCTTAACGAAAGAAGCAAAAACGGCGGCCATAGAATCGCATCGGATTCACGACAAGGACACGGGTTCGTCTGAAGTGCAGATTTCCGTGTTAACCAATAGAATTACGAGTCTGACTGAACATTTCAAGACACACAAAAAGGACCATCATTCCCGAAGGGGCCTTTTGCGAATGGTAAGCAAGCGAAGAAAGTTATTGGATTATTTGCGGCGTCGAGACGAGGGCAAATACCAAGCCGTGATCGCTGCACTTGGTATACGGAAATAAGACAGAATGCAGGTTTTAGGGTGAGCAGAATCAATGAGATGGGTGATAGATGCCCGGTTCTCAATGCGAAGCGAAGCCTCACACTCCATATCAATATATCCACTCAAGGATCAGAAAGGTTGAAACATGATTCATGTCGTTGAAATGGAAGTTGGTGGTCGCCCGCTTCGTTTGGAAACCGGTCGAATGGCCAAGCAGGCGGATGGTGCCGTATTGGCGACCTATGCTGATACGGTGGTGTTAGCTACTGCGGTAGCCTCAAAGACCTCGAAGCCTGACGCCGATTTCTTGCCTCTGACGGTAAACTATCAAGAAAAAGCCTACTCAGCCGGGAAAATACCAGGAGGATTTTTCAAACGGGAAGGGGCACCCAGTGAAAAAGAGGTGTTAACCAGCCGACTCATAGACCGGCCGATTCGGCCATTGATGCCGGAAGGTTACTTTTTTGAAACCCAGATCATTGTGTCCGTGCTCTCTATTGATCAGACCATGTCTTCGGACGTCATTGGTATTGTTGCCGCGTCGGCAGCAATGGCCATTTCAGACATTCCAGCCTCCGAGCCTCTGGCAGGAGTGAGAATTGGACGAGTGAAGGGCCAATTCGTGGTGAATCCCGATAAGAAGGCACAGGAGGAAAGTGAGTTAAACCTCGTCGTGGCTGGAACCAAGGACGCCGTGATGATGGTCGAGGCTGGTGCGGATGGCCTTTCGGAAGACACGATGATTGACGCGATCGAACTGGCTCATCGTGAAATCAAGAATATCGTCGCCAAAATTGAAGAATTACGGGCAAAGGCGGGGAAAGTCAAACGGGTGTTGCAGGTCGAAGCCATTGACCCTGAAATTGAACAAGCCGTGCGAAAAATCGCAGCCGCTCCCATTGGTGAAGCGATGTATATCGCGGCCAAAGCGGATCGACAAGATCGATTCGCGCAAATTCTCCAAGAAGCCATTGAGGCAGTTGCCGGAGACGATGCCGATCGAAAAGCCAAGGTGAAAAAAGTCTTTGCTAACTTGGAATATTCCGAAGTCCGGAGAATTATCCTGGAAACAAAGAAAAGAGCTGATGGCCGGGGTCTATCCGATATTCGTCCGATATCCTCTGAGGCAGGGATTCTTCCTCGCACGCACGGTTCGGCGTTATTTACCAGGGGGGAAACACAGGCTTTAGCGGTGGTGACCTTGGGCACTTCAGATGATGAGCAACGGATTGATGCCTTGGAAGGCGAGTATTTCCGCTCATTTATGTTGCATTATAATTTCCCGCCTTTCAGCGTGGGTGAGGCAAAAATGCTTCGAGGGCCGGGACGGCGGGAAGTCGGGCATGGCAAGCTGGCCCAACGGGCCTTAGAGGCCGTCCTTCCTTCCAAAGAAGAATTCCCCTATACCATTCGGCTTGTCTCGGATATTCTAGAATCAAACGGGTCCTCTTCCATGGCCACGATTTGTGGTGGGGCATTAGCCATGATGGATGCGGGAGTACCCATTAAGACGCCGGTGGCAGGAATTGCGATGGGGTTAATTTTGGAACAGGGTGGCGTTGCGATTCTTTCAGATATTTTGGGTATGGAAGATCATCTGGGCGATATGGATTTCAAAGTGGCAGGAACGCGAGATGGAGTCACAGCCCTGCAGATGGATATTAAGATTGCCGGAATTACTCCCGACCTGATGCGGCAGGCGTTGGCGCAGGCTCGTGAAGGGCGATTGCACATCCTTGGGAAAATGGATGAATGCCTGACGGTACCTCGTACCGAGCTGGCGGCCTATGCACCCCGTATCACCACGATCCAGATCAAGCAAGATAAAATCAGGGATGTCATTGGGCCTGGGGGCAAAATGATTCGTAGCATTATTGCAGACTGTGGAGTGAAGGTGAATGTGGATGACTCTGGAGTGGTCACGATTGCTGCGGTTGACGGGGAGTCGGCGCAAAAGGCGATGGATATGGTGCAGCGGATTGTTGAAGAAGCGGAGATTGGGAAAATTTACCTTGGGACGGTGCGAAAAATTGTAGATTTTGGCGCCTTTGTGGAAATTCTTCCTGGTATGGATGGGCTTGTGCACATTTCGCAATTGGCTCCTCACCGTGTGGCATCGGTCACGGACGAAATTTCTGAAGGCGAACAGATTCTTGTGAAAGTCCTGGAGATTGATCGCCAAGGGAAGATCCGTCTTAGTCGAAAAGATGCCATGGCCGAACAGACGGACAAGGATCAGCTCACCTCATAAGCCGGTCCGAGTAACCAAGCGTGTATAAAAAAGTCATATTGGATAACGGAGTCCGTGTTGTCCTGGAGCGGATGTCGTCATTGAAATCCGTTGCCCTAGGAGTGTGGGCCACGGTTGGAAGTCGTGACGAAGGGAAAGGGGAAGGTGGCCTCTCTCATTTCATTGAACATATGATGTTCAAGGGCACGCCGAAACGGACTGCCTCTCAGATTTCCAATGAGATTGATGCCTTGGGTGGTGAAATGAATGCCTTTACCACCCATGAGGCCACGGCTTTTTACGTGAAGGTGTTGGATCAGCAAATGGGGCTGGCATTTGATCTCATCGCGGATTTGTTTCACCATTCAAGGTTTTCTGCCAAAGACATTGCAAAGGAAAAACAAATCGTCCTTGAGGAGATCCGTACCGTTCAGGATGATCCCGAGGACTATATTCATGAATTGCATGCCAAGGATATCTTTGGCTCCCATCCGTTGGGGCGTCCGATCTTGGGAGAGCCTGCGGTGATGAAGCGACTCGATCGCCGATTGCTCATGAAGTATCGACAACAGCATTACCGCCCGGAACACACGATCGTTGCCGTGGCCGGTAACTTTTCCTTTCCAGAAATCATTGATACCGTTAATAAATATTTTGGCCAATGGAAGAGGAGCAAGTTCGACAAGCATCCCTCAACCATCCAGGAAACGCCATGGCCTGATCAGCCGCAGGAACGGCAAAGTCTTCACGTGAAACCACTGGAGCAGGTTCATGTCTGTGTCGGATTTAAGGGGTTGCCGATAGGACATCCGGATCGATATGCCGGTCATGTCCTAAGCACAATTCTTGGCGGAGGAGTCAGTTCGCGATTATTTCAAGAAATCCGTGAAAAACGTGGGTTGGCCTATACCATATATTCTCATCTTTCAGGCTTTTTAGATGGCGGGACGCTTACCGTTTATGCCGCCACTCGCCCGAATGAAGTTACAGCCGTCATTGACCGAATTTGTCAGGAAACCAAGAAGTTATGCCGTCGGGACGTGGTCAGTAAGGAATTGGAGCGAACCAAAACCCAATTAAAGGGCGGTTTGATGTTGGGATTGGAAGGAACCTACGGGCGGATGAATAAATTGGCAAAAGACGAAATGTATCAAGGGCGTCATGTCACCCTTCAGGAAATGGTCAAGGCCATTGATCGGATAACCCCTGATCAAATTCGCCATTTAAGCCAGAAATTATTTGATCTACAACAATTTGTGGTTACGGCATTGGGACCTATCCCGAAAAGGGGAATTCCGAGGTGGGGATGAGTCCTAAGTCGCATCTTTTTCCGCTTGACAACCATGCCCTGGATGGGTAGCATGGGACCCTTTTAAAACTCTGATTTACCCTTTAAGAACTAGGGGTATGGAAGCTGGGAAAAGTCGATTAGCAGATAAACAAAGGTCAAGTTGTTTTTTAATTTTTGTCATTCTAACACTGTAAGGAGGGAGCAGATGAAGAAGTCATCTCTACGTCATGAATTGGTAGCTCTCTGTGCCATGGGCCTGTTGGGTCTTGGATTAGCAAGCATTGGGTATGCTGCTGGCCCAGGTCCTGATAAGTCGAAGGGCGACCCAAATGATGTCACCAGCCAGGGTGATCTTTCTTTTAAAGGGGAGGCAGTCACCAGTTTGAAGGGCCGGATGTATGCACAATGGGCAGACAACCCTGAGGGAGAAATTTTATTCGGGATACAGTATTGGAACGCATCTGGACCACAAGAAACAGCCGATCCTCCAGGCCGGGCTACTGATGATCGCAACGTGGCTCTTCCTGATCCATTGTATATCTGCTGCGCATGGGGTTATACGGGAGGCAATGAAAAAAACAATCCTTATGGCGGTTGGTACAATCCCCAAACTACCGTTCGGTTGGCTGTGAAGGATAAAGCCTTAATGGACCAACTCACAAAGGCAGCTCAAGAGCTTGTGGCCATGGAAGTGCAATTAAGCGGTCGTACGATTACAGGATTTAAATTGTTAGAGGCAGAATAAACTTTTGTCAGATAAATCATGATTGAGAGTTAAAACTTTACTCGAGGAGGGAAGCCATTATGAAAGGTGCTAAAAAGAAAGGGTTGGCCCTTGTTGGAGCCGTGGCGCTAGTTGGGGCAATGGCCTCAAGCGCAATGGCCATCGAAGCTTTTCAAGAGCGATTTGAGTGGGGTGATTTAAGTAAGCCCACAACCCTCCAGGGGCGGGTCGCTGTGGTCGATCCATACGATAAAGCGGTGTGGATCAATGTGGCCGTGTTTGGTGGGAATGCGGAAAGCGGTTATTACTGGCAAAAGTATTATCCTGGCAAAAATCTCAAAGTGTACCCAGGCAGCGACGAAATTTGGAAAACACTTGTAGCGGCCGGGAAAGATTCTTCAAGTCAGGCTGTGATGACAGACACGAAGCCATCAAATTATGGCTTGGTGGAAATTGTGGTTCAAGAAACCGAGCAAAACCACCGGGTTGTGTCTTCGGCCAAGTCCCTTCAGGAAGTAGCTGGGACTCCTGATAAGCCACGAAATATTTCTACTCTTCGTACCACGCCGGTTTTGGATGCCATACGGGCTGATTCTTGGCCAGATCAACGCAAAATGCTCTATGATGTGTTGATTCCAGACGGCAAAGCCGTTGTTGGACTCATTCCTTACTCCGATCAAGGGACCGGCCAGATTTACGATCCAGCCGCAGCTTCGTTTGAGAAGGTAGAAGTGCACAAGGAAATGGGTGGCAAGCATTAAGAAAGAGGATAACCTTTAAATAATTTGAGATTAAAGGTTTTGTAAAGGGGCCTGCGTATAACGCAGGCCCTTTTTTTTTGTGGTGTGGGGTTCTTATAAAATTATTAGGGATTGTGCTCATTCAATCGAGCCTTAAAATCAGCTAGTCGATTGAGGGCTTCAAGCGGAGTCATGGAAAAGAGATCCATCTGTTTGACTTCATCTAAGATAACATGGGGTTTTGGTGAGACCTGTTCGAGAGGAGGGGTATCCACCACTGACTCATCGGAGAGGGACACGTTGTTAGATGAGGAATCCTGTTCAAGTTGGGCTAGAATATTTCTTGCGCGGTCAAGAACAGGTTTTGGTATCCCTGCCAGTTTGGCGACTTGTATTCCGTAGCTTCGATCAGCCTTTCCCTGGATGATTTTTCTGAGAAACAGGACATCTTGCCCTTTTTCCTGAACAAGCACCGTGTAGTTTTTGATCCCTTCTCTGATGGTCTCTAATTGGGTCATTTCATGGTAATGGGTGGCAAAAAGAGTCCGTGCTCCGAGATGTCCACGGTCCAGGATATATTCGGCCAGTGCCCAAGCGATACTCAGTCCATCATAGGTGCTGGTTCCCCTTCCTACTTCATCCAGCAACAATAGGCTTCGGGAAGTCGCCGTGTCCAAAATTCTGGCTGTTTCACTCATTTCCACCATAAAGGTGCTTTGACCGGCACTGAGGTCGTCGGCTGCTCCTACTCTGGTAAAAATACGATCAACAATTCCTATTCGTGCAGACTCAGCAGGCACAAAGCTTCCCATCTGAGCCATAAGTACGATAAGGGCAACTTGCCGCAAGTATGTGCTCTTTCCAGCCATATTGGGACCGGTTATTAACAAGAGTCGGTTGGTGTCCAAGTCTAGCGTTGTGTCGTTGGGAATAAATCCTTCACTTTGCCGGATGTGTTCAATGACCGGATGGCGACCGTCCGTGATCTGAATCGTTCCTCCTTCATGGACTGTTGGCTGGTGATACCGGTTGATGGTTGCCGCTTCTGCCAGCCCTGTCAAAACGTCCAGGGTAGCCAATTGTTCCGCCATTCCCTGAATTCGGGTGGTGGCAGATGCGACACGGAGACGGATCTGCGCAAATAATTGGTTTTCCAGGCTTTTCATTTTTTGGTCCGCACTGGAAAGCCGACCTTCGAGATCCTGCAGTTCACCCGTGGTAAACCGTTCGGCGTTGACCAGGGTTTGTTTCCGGTGGTAATCCACAGGGACTCGCGATAAATTCGCTTTTGTCACTTCAATGTAATAGCCAAAGACTTGATTGTATTTCACCTTGAGAGAGTCGATGCCGGTTCTGGTGCGTTCTCGAGTTTCCATTTCGGTCAGTAAACGAGTTCCTTCTTTGGCCAGGACTCGTAATTCATCCAGTTCCCCATTCACCCCCGCTTGAATTATGCCTCCCTCCTTCACGGAAAGGGGCGGATTAGGAATGATGGTGTCGGCAATCCAGGAGGAGACATCCAGGAGGGGATCCCAGACCTCATGGACATTCTTCAGCATGGGAGACTGGAAAGACGGTAAGAGTTGCTGAAGCACCACCAAATCCTCCAGAGAGCGATGGAGATTGATAAGGTCCCGAGGATTGGCCACTTCCAGGACAATTCGGCTATTCAGTCGCTCCAGATCTTGCACCGTTTTCAGATGGTCACGAATCGACATGCGAACCCCGAGATTCAGGACCAATTCCTTTACCGCTTCCTGGCGCAAGTGAATGGCCGGGACCTGGGTCAATGGACGGACGATCCACTGCCGCAAAAGCCTTGTCCCCATTGGTGTTTTGGTCTTGTCCAATGTGGTGAGCAAGGTAGGACTTTGGCGCTGTTCGGATACAGGCTTGAGAACTTCTAAATTACGCAGGGTGGCCTGATCCAATTGCATTTCATGTTCGAGGATTCGAATCAAGGGGCGTCGTATATGGCTATGTGCGAGCGTTGGCTGGGTTTCAGCCAGGTACTGTAAAAGGCCACCGGCGGCCTGAAGGCCGGATCGGAGTCCATGGAGCTGGAGATCTTCAACCTGATTGACCTGAAATGTTCTGGTGAGGATCGTCCTGCAGGACTCAAGATCAAAGCTCATGGCATCACGAGGCACGATGCGGGCAATAGGCAGGGATTGGAATGCGGATGTCATTTCCTCTTGAAGTGGGGCAGGAAAGATGACTTCTTTGGGCTCAAGGCGGACCAGTTCATCGACGATCTCTTGCAGGGAATGCTTCATCAAGGATTCTGAAATCCAAAATTCCCCGGTTGAAAGGTCCATGGAGGCCAGTCCAAAGCGATTGCCTAGCGTGGTATTTCCCTGGTTGGATAACGGGGTGTAACACAGGGCGGACAAAAAATTGGCCTCTCGTGAAGGAAGGAGTTCATGATCGTACAAGGTTCCAGGGGTATAGACCCGAACGACTTCACGACGAACGAGCCCTTTGGCAAGTTTGGGGTCTTCGACTTGTTCGCATAACGCCACTATTTTCCCGGCTTTCAAGAGTTTTGCGATATATCCGGTTGAAGTGTGATAGGGGACTCCGCAAAGAGGGATGCCCTCCCCTTTGGCCTTGCCTCGTGCGGTTAACACGATGCCAAGGAGTTTCGAGGCTTCTTCGGCATCCTCAAAAAACATTTCATAAAAATCCCCAACACGGAAAAATACAATGGCATCAGAATGTTGAGCCTTCACATCCTGAAATTGGCGCATGAGGGGGGAGAGTTCTTGGTCTTTCATCTGATGAGCCGTTTTAGTCTTTCTTATTGTTGGGTGTAAGGTGAATCGTTGAAAATGAGTACGCTGGCCATTTCAGTTAGGGGTCAGTGTCGGCCCTTGTTTTTTATGGTATTCGGACCGGATTCCCACAAGACAATGGAGGTTCAGTTGTAGGTGGTATCGATAAGTTGAGTCAATGTGGCTTTGGCAAATTTTCTTGAAGGTTGGCCCCTATGCGGATACTCCTGGGGCCACTTCCAGATACGGTGAATAGGCGGACGTCTTCCGCCTCTCCATATTCCAAGCAAATGGTTATGTGGTCGGCGGGTAATATCTGAGGGAACCGTTCAGCCCATTCAATGAGGACAATGGTGTTTGGAGTAAAATATTCCTCTAATCCTAATGTAGAGATATCGGATGGCCCATCAAGACGATATAAATCCACATGAATAAGCGGAATAGCGCCTGAATATTCCTGAATAAGGGTAAACGTGGGACTGCTGACTTGATCCATTGGAATTCGCAGCCCCAGCGCAATTCCACACGTGAGAACGGTTTTTCCTGCTCCCAGGTCACCGGTAAGGGCCAGCACGTCTCCTCCGGTTAACAGTTTTCCTAACCGTTCACCGAATTTTATGGTTTCCTGGGCGGATGTCATCCGTAGTCGAAGGGCATCGTTGCTTGAGGTCTGAGGCGTGGCGTGAGAGGGATTCAGGATCGGAAGCTCCTACGAATGAGACAGAGTATGAGTCAAGGCATGAGGAATAGCGGTCAGCACATCCCCGGCGATCAGCCCTGGTTCACCGATGGTGGCGGCAGCCAGGTCACCTGCCAATCCATGCAGGTAGACGCCAGCCCTTGCCGCATCCCAACCGCTCAAGCCCTGAGCTAACAAACCGGTAATGATTCCGGTCAGGACATCGCCCATTCCTGCGGAAGCCATTCCAGGATTGCCAGTTGGACAAATGGCCACCTGTCCACGGGGTTCAGCGATGATGGTTCGAGCACCTTTCAGTACCAAGATTACCTGATGTTGCATGGCAAACTCTCTACTTACGCCGATGCGATCCTCATTAATTTTTTTTGGGGATGAGGCTCCAAGTAGCCTGGCCATCTCTCCGGGATGTGGGGTCAGGATAGGCGGTTGTTTCATGGATGAAAATATTTGGCAATGTTGCGCTAATCCATTGAGGGCATCGGCATCGAGAACGCAGGGTGCCTTCAGTTGAGGAAGGAGTTGAAGCAAGACCTCTGTTGTTTCAGGAGAAATCCCCATACCAGGTCCGAAAGCCAGAGCTGATTTTGTAGCTGCGAAAGACAGAAGGGCTGGATAGGTCTCACTTCCCAAAAGGTGTTGGGACGATTCCGGCATGGGCTCTGTCATCACTTCCAGAAGCTTTGACTCCAAGATGGGCGAAACGCTTTCAGGGGTGGCTACGGTCACCAGTCCGGTTCCCATACGAAGTGCCCCTAGGCCAGCCATAGCGGGAGCCCCCGTCTTTCCCTGGGAGCCACCAACAATCCCTGCATGTCCAAAGGTCCCTTTATGTGAGGACGGAGGGCGAAGAGGAATGAGGGGACGAACCATCCCCTGAGACAGAAGATGAATCTTGGGCTTCAGATCCGACACAAAGTCCTGGGGAATACCAATATCGATGACCTGGATGGTTCCAACTTTGTCTATGGCTGAACTCAAATACAGGCCGAGTTTCGGGCATCCGAAGGTCACGGTGAGATCGGCCTGAGCAGCGACTCCCAGTATGGACCCGGTATTGCTGTCCAATCCTGACGGAATATCGATGGCCACGGTAAAGCCTTGCGAGGCATTTATTGCTTCAATGGCAAAGGAATAGGGGGGGCGAACCAAAGAAGAGAGGCCCGTACCAAGGAGCGCATCGACAAGAATGTCGGCTTCTTGAGTGAGGGAATGCAGGGACTCCTCCGAGGGATTAACGGTAAACAGAGATGGTCTGATGATCTTGCTTAGCCGCCGATACATTACCTTCGCATCGGGACTGAGTTCCCGGAGCGGAGCCATCAAGACGACCTTCACCTTTGCCCCTTTTTTGGCCAGGAGCCTGGCCACAACAAGGCCATCCCCACCATTATTGCCCTTGCCACAAAGAATGACGGCCTTTTTGCCTTTAGGGGAACCCAAGGCTTCTGTAAGCTGGGTCATCGCACCGGCTCCCGCCCGCTCCATTAAGGTTATGCCGGGAACCTTGGCTTCTTGGATCGTTCGCCGATCAAGCGTTTGCATCTGTTCAGCGGTCACAACCCACATAGGCAGATCCCAGGAGCAAGGAGAAATGAATAGTTAAAGCATGAGTAAGAATAAGTCAGGCGTAGACGGGTCAGAATGAAATTTGAGGTCTGCACGGTTTGTGAATTGACTGGTGCGTATCTCCGGGTCATTCATAGAATTAAGTTGGGGAGATCCTGCTTTTTAATCGTAGACCTTAACCCAGAAGGTGTTTCATGTCGCGGACTGCACGTTCAAGTCCAACAAATATGGCATGAGCAATAATGCTATGACCAATGTTGAACTCTTCAATTTCGGGAATGCTGGTCAGCCGTTTGATATTTCGGTAATTCAGTCCATGCCCCGCACTCACACGCAATCCCAATTTCGACGCGAGTTTGGCGGTTTGCACCAACGCGTCAACCTCAGCATCTTCCTCCTGCTGACGGCGGGTATTGGCGTACCGGCCGGTATGGAGTTCCACGCAATCTGCCTGGATTTTGTGGGCGGCACGAAGCTGATTGATGTCAGGATCAATGAATAGACTGACGGGAATGCCGCCTTCATGGAGTAATTGCACCATGGCTTGAATACGGTCACGATGCTGGATCACGTCCAACCCACCCTCTGTGGTAAGCTCCTGGCGCCTTTCAGGCACGAGTGTCACCAGATCGGGTTTAATGTTCAGGGCAATTTTGGCCACGGTCTCGTCTGCGGCCATTTCTAAGTTGAGATGCGTCTGCACGGTTTCACGCAAAATAGTCAGATCCCGATCCTGAATATGCCGCCGATCCTCCCGGAGATGCACCACAATGCCCTCGGCTCCTGCAAGGTGGACCAATGAAGCGGCAATAATGGGGTCCGGTTCATGTCCGCCACGAGCTTGGCGAAGGGTCGCCACATGGTCGATATTCACGCCGAGTCGTGCCATAAAAGTCCTTTAAAGTCTGGGTGAATAAAGAGCCAAAGAGATCTCATTATGGCAAAAGGGAAAATCTTCCCGCAATAAATGGAAATTTTGTGGCGTGAGAGGGAATTGGATAAAATAACTAAAAATTCCCATTCTCTGAAATTGACTGGTCGTGTCCCCTCATCTAGAATAAAAACTCTATTAAATCGTACGATTATCTATCCATTCCCTTCCAAAACCATCAAGGACGATTCGTCATTTTACACAAACAATGGAACCTTTTTACCGAATTCAACGACTCCCAGGATACGTCTTCTCTCAGGTTCAAGAGTTAAAACTCCAAGCCCGGAAGCGGGGAGAAGACATCATTGATTTAGGAATGGGCAATCCCGACCAGCCCACACCCCGTCATATCGTGGACAAATTGATTGAGACGGCGCGACTCGGGCGGAATCATCGCTATTCGGCCTCACGGGGTATTACAAAATTGCGTCATGCCATCTGCGATTGGTATCAACGAAATTACGAGGTCAGCCTCGATCCGGAGACGGAAGCGATTGTGACCCTGGGGGTGAAAGAAGGCCTGGCGCATTTGGCCCTGGCCATGGTGGGACCGGGTGACGTGGTCCTGGCACCAACCCCCACGTACCCGATTCATATGTACAGTGTGATCATTGCGGGTGGGGAAATCCGTGGGGTTGAACTCGGGCCGGATTCGGATTTTTTCGAAAACCTGAAAAAAGCCTTCAAGCAGACGCAACCGGCTCCCCGGGCGTTGATCATCAGTTTCCCTCATAATCCAACCACTCGCGTTGTTGACCTGGAGTTTTTTAAAAAGGTGGTGGAGTTTGCCCTGGAACACCAAATCTGGGTCATTCATGATTTGGCCTATGCCGATATTGTGTTCGATGGCTACAAGGCCCCCAGCCTTCTTCAAATCCCGGAGGCCAAACAAATTGGCGTGGAATTTTACTCACTCTCGAAGAGTTATAACATGCCGGGTTGGCGGGTAGGATTTTGTGTCGGGAATCGAGAAGTGATTGGTGCGTTGACCAAAATCAAAAGTTACCTGGATTATGGCATGTTCCAGCCCATTCAAATTGCCAGTATTATTGCCTTGAATGGTCCCCAGGATTGCGTGAAAGAAATTGTGGGAAGATATGAGCGACGGCGAAATGCTCTGGTCCGTGGACTTAACCGCATTGGTTGGCAAATCGACTATCCTCGCGCCACCATGTTTGCCTGGGCAAAAATTCCACAACCCTACCTCGGAATGGGGTCGTTGGAGTTTTCCAAGCTCTTGTTGCGAGATGCCAAAGTTGCGGTTTCCCCGGGAATAGGATTCGGCGAAGGCGGCGATGACTATGTCCGCTTTGCATTAGTCGAAAATGAGCACCGGATTTTCCAGGCTGTTCGAGGAATCCGTCAGGCTTTAAAATTTGACGGAGATTCAGAATGAAAAAAGCCATCCAGGTTGGATTAATCGGGTTTGGTACCGTAGGAACCGGGGTCGTGAAGATTCTTCAGGAGAATGCCGGTCTGATTGCAAAACGTGTCGGAATTCCGGTTTCGCTGGTGCGGATTGCGGACTTGGATGTGACAACCGATCGGGGAGTCTCTGTGGCTCAGGGGGTATTGACGACGGATGTTCGGGGCATTCTGGATGATCCTGCGATTGATATTGTCCTGGAATTAATTGGCGGACATGAACCGGCCAAACGGTTTATTCTTCAGGCGCTTGAACGGAAAAAGTCTGTGGTGACGGCGAATAAAGCGTTGTTAGCCGACCATGGTGAAGAAATCTTTGAGGCGGCATTTAAGGCAAGCGTTGATCTCGGTTTTGAAGCGAGTGTCGGCGGAGGTATCCCCATCATTCGATCGCTCACCGAAGGGTTGGCTGCAAACCGGATCTTGTCGATTACGGGGATCATGAATGGTACGTCAAATTATATTTTGACGAGGATGACCCATGAGCGCCGTGATTTCGACGAAATTTTACAGGAAGCGAAACGGGAAGGGTATGCCGAAGCGGATCCATCCCTGGATGTTGATGGGGTGGATGCCGCTCACAAACTGGCTATCATGGTGAACCTTGCGTATGGAACTCCCGTGCCCATGCGGTCCATATTCACCGAGGGCATTTCCCGTATTTCGACGGTGGATATCGAGTTTGCCCGTGAACTCGGGTTTACCATTAAATTGCTGGGAATCGCCAAACTGCAAGAGCATGCCATTGAGGCACGAGTCCATCCCGCCCTGGTGCCGGCCGGATCTCCCATAGCACAGGTCAATGGCGTCTATAATGCCATTCATTTGATTGGTGACGCCGTGGGAGACGTTGTGCTCTACGGCAAAGGGGCCGGATCCCTTCCAACAGCCAGCGCCGTGGTAGGGGACATTATCGATCTTGCACGCAATCGCTTAGCCGGGGTTGCCGGACGGGTTCCTGTAACCTCATTCCAATGGGAATCGCGTGTGCCCATCCCTATTAAGCCGATGGACGACATTGAAAGCCGGTATTATTTGCGGTGCATGGTCAAGGATCAACCCGGGGTCCTGTCGGCCATATCAGGGATTCTCGGGCAGCGTGGGATCAGCATTTCGTCCGTCCTCCAAAAAGGGCGAAAGGAAGGACAAACGGTGCCGTTGGTCATCTTGACGCATCGTTCCATAGAGCGTGCCGTTCAGTCGGCATTACAGGAAATTAATGCACTTTCCATGGTTTCTGAGGCGACGACGTTACTGCGTATGGAGGGGGTGGAATAAGAGATGGGGGCACGTTGTTTCGTAAAAAGGGACAAGCCATTATGATCCCCTGGCGTGGCATTATAGAGGAATACCGGAAATTTCTCCCGGTAGGAGATCAGACGCCGATTGTGTCTCTTCAGGAGGGGAATACGCCACTGATCCCAGCAAAACGCTTAGCCGCGAAAGTGTGTCCGGGAATGGATTTGTATCTGAAGATTGAAGGGGCGAATCCAACCGGGTCCTTTAAGGATCGGGGGATGACCATGGCGGTTTCTAAAGCCGTGGAAAACAAAGCCAGGGGACTCATGTGCGCTTCGACGGGCAATACTTCCGCCTCGGCAGCGGCCTATGGGGCGAAAGCGGGTTTGCCGGTGTATGTCGTCATTCCGGCAGGGAATATTGCATTGGGTAAGCTGACCCAGGCTCTCATGCATGGTGCCCAGGTCATACAGATTGATGGGAACTTCGATCAGGCTTTAACGATTGTGAAGGATTTGTGTCAGGAAACGGCGATTGAGTTAGTTAATTCAATTAACCCGTTTCGTTTGGAAGGCCAAAAAACGGGGGCCATGGAAATCTGTGACCAGTTGGGATATGCCCCGGTCATTCATGCCCTCCCTGTGGGAAATGCAGGGAATATTACTGCGTACTGGCGAGGGTATCGGGAGTACCAGGAAGCCGGACAAACACAAGGGTTGCCTCGTATGTTCGGGTTTCAGGCGGAAGGAGCGGCTCCCATGGTCAGAGGCCATGTGGTGGAGTCACCGAAAACTATTGCCTCAGCCATTCGGATTGGAAATCCTGCCAGTTGGAATTTTGCCCTGAAAGCGTTAGAGGAATCACAGGGACATCTGGATATGGTGACGGACGAAGAAATTATTCGGGCTTATCAATTGGTGGCGAGTGAAGAAGGGGTCTTTTGCGAGCCCGCTTCGGCTGCTTCTCTTGCAGGAATTGACAAAATGAATCGAGCCGGGTTGTTGCCAAAAGAGGGAGTCATTGTGTGTACCTTAACCGGACATGGGTTAAAGGACCCGGATACGGCCATCTCAGTCTCGTATCGACCGGTCACCGTTCCTGCCACTCATGAGGCGGTCAGAGCGCAATTGACAAATACGTAATCCTTCATGACCTCCTGAAAACCAAGATCGTTCATACAACTACTAACTCAATCAACATAGTGAGGCCAAGATCGTGCGAAAAACGATCGTGATTCACGTCGATGGTTTGACGGGACAGTCGTATCAGGAATTAGGAAACCAAACCGTCTTGCAATCAGCTCGGACACCGCATCTGGATGAATTGGCTGGGCATGGTGAACTGGGACGTTTAGGGGTTCCCCGGGAAACCCGTCCATTTTGTGGGGAAATGGCACTCCTTGCCGTCTTAGGATACGATCCACACAAATGGTATACGGGTCCTGGTGCTTTTGAGGCTGGAGGATTAGAGGTTGTGCTGGATGCCCATGATGTGGCCTATCTGTGTCATTTGGTGACTCTCCGTGGTCAGGAGGGATGGGGGGATGGGAAAAAACTTGGTCCGCAGCTATTCATGGCGGACCCCTTTGGCGGAGAAATCGGGACTGAGGATGCTCGTGAACTCATTGATGCCGTCAATGAACAATTGATATCTGAAAGTATTCAATTTTACATGGGTAGCCATCATCGCCATCTTATGGTCTGGGTTGGTGCGAGCGGAAAAGTGGCCTGTCGCAGCCCATACGAGGCCTTGGGAGAGTCGATCGAGGCGTATCTGCCTGCTGGTGACGGATCTCAAATTTTACGTGAACTGATGGCGGCCTCCAGAGCGATTCTATGCCATCATCCTGTGAATCAGGAGCGTCTGAATGCCGGGTTGAAGCCGGCGAATTGTTTATGGTTGTGGGGGTCAGGAAAACCTGTGGAGTTGCCTCCTTTAAAAGAACGGTGGCCAGTCCACGGTATGGTTATTTCCCCGGATGGGCCGTACGTAGGCGTTGGAATGGCCGCTGGTCTTGAGACGGTCAGGGTTGAACATGGGGGAGGAGGAGACCTCGCCTGGTTGCAGGCCTTGGCCAACAGAACTTTGACTGCGTTGGAAAATCACGACCTGGTCTGTTTGCATATTCCCTTTTATGAGTGGGCTTTCAAGGATGGGCAGGCGGTGTCACCGTCACAATTAGGTGAATATCTTGGGCAAGTGGACGAGCAGGTGATCGGAGCCATCCATCAGTCTGATGGAAGCAAGGACTCACATCGGATCGTCGTCCTGGTGACCCCAAGTCCGCATGGGCACAATGATGGAGGGGCTCCTGTCTCGCCATATCTGGTGTTTGAAGGGTCGGAGGGGAAATCCGAAATTCATGCGGTCCCATTGAATGAACGGGAAGTGGCCAACCGTCCCCTCCGTGATGCCACCAAATTGTTTGAGCGGTTTCTGGGGACTCACTAAATCCTATGGCACGGTATATTCAAAAATTCGGCGGGACGTCGGTGGGGAGTCTGGAACGAATCCAAAACGTCGCCCGGCTTATTGAGCGGACCTACCGGGAGGGGCATCAACTGGTGGTCGTGTTGTCTGCGATGAGCGGGGAAACGGATCGGCTCATGAAGCTGGCCAAGACGTTGAGCATCGACCCGGATGACCGGGAACTCGATGTCTTGCTGTCCTCCGGAGAGCGTGTCACGATAGCGCTGATGGCGATGACCCTCAAAAGTCTTGGGATGAAGGCGCAATCCTTTACGGGACGTCAGGTAGGGATTGTCACCGATAGCATGCATACCAAAGCCCGGGTTTCCCGGGTTGATACCGACCGGGTCCTGGGAGCCTTGCGTGACGGGATTATTCCCATCGTGGCCGGGTTTCAAGGGATCAACGCCGCCTCCGATGTGACGACGTTAGGACGCGGGGGATCTGATTTGACGGCCGTGGTGTTGGCGGCGGCGCTCAAGGCGGATACCTGCTTTATTTATACCGATGTGGATGGGGTGTACACGGCCGATCCGAATATTGTGCCCGGCGCGAGACGGTTGGATAAAATCTCCTATGAAGAAATGTTAGAGTTAGCGAGTCTGGGGGCTAAAGTCTTACAGTCTCGTTCGGTGGAGTTAGCGGCTAAATATCAGGTGCCGGTGGAAGTGCGATCCAGTTTTCAAGACGGGCCTGGAACCTGCGTGGTAAAAGAGGATGTCGATATGGAACAAGTTTTAGTCTCGGGGGTCACGGGCGATCGGAATCAAGCCAAGGTCACGGTGGTCGGGGTCCCGGATCACCCTGGAATCGCGGCCACCTTGTTCTGCTCCATTGCCGAGGCCGCCATCAATGTGGATATGATTATTCAAAATGTGAGTCAAGATTCCCTGACGGATATTTCCTTTACCGTGCCCAGAGCTGATCTGACGCGGGGTATGAGTCTTGTTAGAGATATTGCCAAATCAGTGGAAGCCCGGACGGTTGAGGTGAACGAATCCATTGCCAAAGTTTCGTTAGTGGGAGTGGGGATGCGTTCGCATTCCGGTGTCGCAGCCAGAATGTTTCAGACGCTCTCACGTGAAGGCATTAATATCATGATGATCAGTACTTCGGAAATTAAAATCTCTTGTGTGGTGGAAGAAAAATATATGGAGTTAGCAGTTCGGGCCTTGCACCAGGAGTTTGAATTGGAAGTACCTCTGGAGCGCAGAAAAGCCTAGCATGGGGATGTGTGTCTATACCGATGGGGCATACGCGTGATATGAATTCTCAATTTCCCATCATTGAAATCTACGATACGACCCTCAGGGATGGGGCCCAGGCCGAAGATGTCAGCTTTTCGGTGGAGGATAAGGTTCGTATCGCCCTTAAATTAGATGAGCTGGGGGTTCCGTTCATTGAAGGAGGGTGGCCGGGAGCCAACCCGAAGGACATTGAGTTTTTCCACGTCATGAAATCGACTCCATTGGAGCACGCCAAAATCGTGGCATTTGGTTCAACGCGAAAAGCCAAAAATACGGCAAAGGCCGATCCGACGCTGGAAGCCCTCTTATCCGCTGAGACGGATATTGTGACCATCTTCGGGAAAAGTTGGACCCTGCATGTGACGGAGGCCCTGGAAACGACGCTGGCCATCAATTTAGAACTGATTGCCGATTCCATTGCCTATCTCCGATCAAGAGGGCGGCAGGTGTTTTACGATGCCGAACATTTTTTTGATGGCTATAAAATGGATCCCGCCTACGCCATGAAAACCATTCAAGCCGCGGTAGAGGCCGGGGCGGAGCGGATCGTGTTGTGTGATACCAATGGCGGAACGATGCCCTGGGATATTGGTGAGATCTTTGCGAAGGTTCGCAAGAACTGTTCTGTTCCCCTAGGTATTCACGCACACAATGATGCGGAGATGGGCGTCGCCAATTCATTGACTGCCGTGCAAGCGGGAGCGATCCAGGTCCAGGGAACCATCAATGGTATTGGAGAACGGTGCGGGAATGCCAACCTGTGTTCCGTGATGGCTAATTTAGAATTGAAAATGGAGCGAACCGCTCTGGGAGATGGTCGATTAGCACAGCTTCGCACGATTTCCAATTATGTGGCCGAGATGGCAAATTTGACTCCCAATAAACGACAGCCTTATGTGGGAGATACCGCATTTGCGCATAAGGGGGGGGTGCATATTCACGCGGTGCAAAAAAATCCGCTTACCTATGAACATGTGAACCCGGATGTCGTTGGCAACCATCGCCGCGTACTCATTTCCGATAGCAGTGGCCGAAGTGCCGTGTTTGGAAAGATGGAAACCTTCGGACTGGACCTTCCTCAGAATAATCCCAAGGTACTCGAATTACTTGATTCTCTTAAAACGTTGGAATATGAAGGCTACCAATTTGAAGGAGCGGAAGGGTCTTTTGAATTGTTAGTGAGGAAAGCGATGGGGACCTATACGCCATCGTTTGAATTATTGGGGTGCCGGATCATTGTCGAGAAACGGAAAACCAAAGAAGACCCAATTTCGGAAGCCACGATCATGGTCAAAGTCGGGGAAGTGGTTGAACATACCGCGGCGGTTGGTGATGGACCAGTGAATGCTCTGGATCATGCCCTTCGCAAAGCTCTGGAGCATTTTTATCCCCAGTTACAGGAAATGAAGCTGCTGGACTATAAGGTCCGCGTGTTGACAGGACGACATGGAACCGGTTCTCGTGTGCGGGTCCTCATTGAGTCTGGTGATCACAAAGAGAAATGGGGGACGGTCGGGGTGTCGGAGAACATCATTGAAGCCAGTTGGCAGGCGTTGGCCGATAGTATTGAGTTTAAACTCATGAAGGAGAAGCCGCAAACATAATACCGTCTCTCCGACCATAGGCTGACAAAGGGGAATCCTCTGAAGAGCCCGGTTCTTGACATCATCTGCGTCGCCCGTTACGTTGCTGCCTGCAACAACGGTCAAAAGCGTGAATTCACAATCCGTATGAACGGTCTTCGATACTACTTGTGAGGGGGTTTTGATTTATGCGCAAGGCTGACATTGCTGAAATCATTACAGAGACGGCAGCTATCCAAAAAACTGACTCAATGGAAATGGTGGAGCATGTTCTGGATTTAATTAAGTCCATGCTTCAAAAAGGAGAGGTCGTCAAAATTGCCGGATTCGGCAACTTTGTTGTCCGGAACAAGGGAGAGCGGAAAGGCAGGAACCCAAGAACCGGAGAGGAAATTGCCATTACGCCAAGACGAGTGGTGACTTTCCGGCCAAGCCAACTTTTTAAGAAATATGTCAATACTTGACTGGCAAGAATTTCGCTATCGGTCTCGTTCACTCTCTTGATAGATACACCGTGGGGTGAGTGCAGGTATGGGGGGTGGAACAAAACACGAGGATAAGGCCTTTTATAAAATAGGGGAAGTCGCCGATTTGACGAATCTTCCTGCGTATGTCTTGCGGTTTTGGGAGTCGGAATTCATTTTCCTTAAACCGAAGAAAAGTCAGGGGAAACATCGAGTCTATTCGAAAAACGACATTGAAACGGTCTTTGAAATTAAACGAATGCTCTACGATGAAGGGTATACCATTGCGGGTTTGAAGCGATATTGGTATCGCAAAAAACGGTCAGAAAAAACCGCTCAAGTCCCAAAAGACCGTGTGGAAAAAGCAAAGGTTGAACTGCAAGGTATTTTAAAGATCCTGGGACGAGCGACGATGTAGGTCATCGGACAAAATGAAGGATGGGAATACGACTGGTGAGAATCATGTCGGGGCGTAGCGCAGCCCGGTAGCGCACTCGCTTGGGGTGCGAGAGGTCGGAGGTTCAAATCCTCTCGCCCCGACCATGTTTTCCTGCCAGCAGAAGGGGTTTTTTCGTCTCCTCGGTATGATCAGAGCGGAGAGTCGTTTGGGCAGTACGAAGGCTCGCTAGGCTTGTAAGTCCTCCTCTTCAGCCAGCTCCTCACCCTCGGGCATTCCATACGCTACATATTTTGCATAAGAAAGATAAATCTGGCTACTGTCTCTCATGGCCTTTGAGCCGGCCTTCATTCTATGGAATCGGTTTTTGGATTCCTCATCGGTCTGAGTTCCGAGTTGGCTCACGTGGTCCTGTAATAACATGGAATAGCGTTGCATCGCTTGCTCTATTTCCAAATAGGCTTGCAGAATTTCTTCTTGCATGAATGTTCCTCCTAAATAATGTTCTCCACCTTACAAAAGGCCGTTCCCTTGGTCAACTTTCTGGAGTTGTAGGTTGGGAGTTCAGCATGAAGATCACCGAAGCTCGGGAAGGGCAACTTGAGAAGAACGGCCGTTTGACCGGTTTTTTTGATATTCAGTAAAATGCTTGCTGGGTAGGAGGGTTTGCAACGTGTATCCCATCATAACTTTGCTATCTGTGGCATAGTCTGACCGATTCATGAGTCTCCACCCGCCGCGCCATTGGATTTCCGTTGTCATTCCCATTAAAGATGAGCGGGAGAACATCCCGCTCTTGGCGAGCCAATTGCTCAAGTTTTTTGAATCCAGGCCTGAAAGTGGGGCCGCGGCGTTTGAACTCGTGTTTGTGGATGATGGGAGTGTGGACGGGAGTGGACCCTTGCTGGATCAATTAGCCGGACAGTTTCCTGCGGTACTGGTGATCCATTTAGACCGGAATCATGGGCAAACGGCGGCATTCGATGCAGGCTTTCGGGAAGCCAGGGGAGAACTTGTTGCCACCATGGACGGGGATCTGCAGTATGACCCGAATGACTTTGCGAAACTTCTCCCCTATGTGGAACGCTATGATTTAGTGTGTGGGCGACGACAAGCCAGACATGACAGTCTGGTCCGCCGGTGGTCGTCAAAAATTGCCAACCAGGTTCGCAATTGGGCGGTGCATGATGGTATTTCAGATACCGGCTGTTCCTTGAAAGTCTTTAGGCAGGCCGTGGTCAAACGACTTCCTCCATTTAAAAACATGCACCGATTTTACCCGGCGTTGGCGCAAATGTACGGGTTTACGGTGACTGAAATCCCCGTCCAGCATTTTCCAAGAGCCCATGGGACATCAAAATACGGAATTGGCAACAGGCTGTTTGCCGGTCTGTATGATCTCTTCGCAGTCAGGTGGATGCAAAAACGCTGTTTGAACTACACCAAAAAGGGGATCCATCCTCCCCGGAAATCCGAACTGTAGCATTCTTGAAGTGACCATCTGCTGGAAACAATTGAGGCACCACAAATCTAACATGCGATTAGAGGGTTCTGAATGGATGGAACCCTTTTGGCAATTCATTCGCTGCTGCTGACGATGTTCGAATCATTCACAAATACACTCATGGCCATGTCGTTTGAGGAACTCCTCTGGATCGGTTTTGGGTTTTTGGGGCAGGGCATTTTTTTCTCACGCTGGTTGGTGCAATGGGTGGTGTCGGAACGCAACGAGGAAAGCCAGATTCCCATGTCATTCTGGTATATGAGCCTGGTTGGGAGTGTGATTGTACTCACCTACGCCATTCATATTGCCGACCTGGTATTCATGGCCGGCCAAAGCGTCGGCACCGTGGTGTATGTCCGCAATATCATGCTGCTTCATCAAGCCAATAAGCGAGTCGTGAGTGGATAGCTCTCACACTCTCTTTCCGTCCTTTCTTCGATCTTCAATAACGCAATCGCCTCATTTCCATCTGGTGTGTGTATTGCTCCTGGCTGCCTGGCTATTGGGAGTAGAGGGCGGATGGCTTCTTGGTCCGGATTTGGGGGCACTCGGGTTGACGGACCGGGATGAGGGGAGCAATGCGGAAGCCGCAAGGGAAATGCTGGAGACCGGTGATTGGATTTCCCCGACTCTCAACTATGAACCTCGCTATGCCAAACCGGCTTTTGTGTATTGGCTCATCAGCGGGTCCTATGCCCTGTTTGGCATGAATGAGTTTGCCGCGCGGTTGCCTTCGGCTTTATCAGGTCTTTGCCTCCTGTTCCTTCAATATGTGTTTATTCGAAAATGGGCTGGCCCCACCGTGGCCATTTTTGCGTCGTGCATGTTGCTGCTGAATTTGGAGTTTTTGGGCATCAATCGCATGGTGCTGACTGATCCGGAACTGGTCGTGTTCACCACATTGGCCGGCTATAGCTTTTGGCACGCACTCCATCATGAACAGACCAAGCGCTGGCTGTTCGCCATCTTTTATCTGGCTATGGGATGCGGCATGTTGGTCAAGGGGCCCGTGGGCATTATCATACCGCTGGTGGGGGTGATTCCCTATCTGACGTTGACGCGCCAATGGGGAATTTTCTGGCAACGGGGCTTTCCCCTTGTCGGGATCGTGTTAGTTGCCGCTGTCGCGGCTCCCTGGTATGTGATGATGTTTCAAATACATGGGGATGCCTATTGGGCCGCGGCACAGGCCAATACCACCGGACGGTTCATGAATCCTATGGAAGGTCATGGGGGGACGCTTTTATTTTATGTGCCGGTGTTGTTGGTTGGGTTTTTCCCATGGAGTGCCTTTCTCTTTTCCGTACTGTATGACACCTTAAAACGCTGGAAGGCATTCTGGCAAGGACAAGGCCTTGCCACCCAAGAGCAACATTTGGAGTGTTTCCTGAGCCTCTGGGTGGTGGGATTGTTGCTGTTCTTTACCCTCTCGGCCACGCGCCTGCCCCATTACATCTATCCTCTGTTTCCGGCGGCAGCCTTGCTGGTCGCTCTGTGGTGGAAGCGTTTCTTGAGAGAGGACGCGCCGGTTGGACTGATCGCTTCCACTCGAGTCCTCATTGCGGTGGGATACCTCCTGGGTATCGCGATGATGTTTGTGCCGGCGATTTTTCAGTTGTTCATGAAGCAAATTGCCAAAGAATTTCCCGCTGCGGTCAACGTAGACCTGGCGTGGCTTCCCTCACTGGTAGGCCTCGTCATGGTGGTGGGAACCATGCTCATGCGTCAGTGCATGCAATCTGACGCCAAACGCCATCTGGCTTTATGGGTGGGATGCGGGATGATGCTGATCTTTACGGTATTAGTCGCACGAGGAGGACTCTCGATTTACCAACAGTATTTCATCGGCCCCCCGCAGGAATTAGCTGTCATTGCCGGATATAACTTGGGCCCGGATGACCGATTGATACAATTCGGCCGGAAACGCCCCTCCCTCAGTTTTTATGCCAAACGCAAAGTACACTTTCTTGGAGTGAATGACGAAGAACTCCCCCAACACCTTAATGCTCCAGGCCGAAAAATGGCCATTATCCAAACTCAGCTTCGCGGACAACTTCCCGAAGCCATGGCCCAGTGGACTGTCGTTCTGGACCACGGCGGTTTTTCTCTCCTCACCAGCGAACCTTTGCTTTAAATAAAAATGGACGGCCAGGGTTCTGGATTTTCTCCTGGCGTAAGAGCTGAGCTCCCCGGGTCAATGAGTGCTCGGGCTCAAGAATTCCAGCGAATCATCGCACATGCGCCTTTTTATTTGATGGCACAGGAATCGTCCGCGCACGAATGCATCGACCCAAGCTGGGGTGTTGTCGGGTGTTTGGCAGAGGATGTTGCATGCTCCCGTAATAATCCCAGTTCCGCTCCGAGAAGGAGATCGTCATGCACCCCGAACATCTGTCGGTGCAATCCGCCTTGTGCGTTAATCAACACCGTAGTCGGTGTTCCCTGCATCGCATACGCCCGCATGGTTCGGGGAAGCGGATCGCCATCCGGTCCTGGCAGGTCGACGGCAACCGGAAAACGAATGCGGTACTCATGCAGAAACGCGCGAAGCGAGGCCACGCCCATGGCCTCATGGTGTTCGAATACCGTATGCAATCCGATGACTCTGACATCCGGAAAGAGCTTGGCCACGCGCTGAGCCTGAGGCAGGCCATGCGACACGCAGCCGGGGCAGAGCATCTGAAATGCATGAAGAAGCACGACTTGACCCCGAAGCCCTGACAGGCTGAGGGACTCGGGAGTATTGAACCAGTCTGTGGTCTGCCATTCTGGAGCTAACTGGGTTTTCATCAAAGGTCTCCTTGTTTGGTGGTTGAGTATTGGTCTTTCATGCAAGATACTTAACTTGCAGGAGTCTCTCAAGAAGGCACTTTTTGGTAAGGGGGTGGCTGAATGGTTCAGGATGATCCATTGATGGGAGTGGAGTCGGAGTTGCAGGATGGCAGGAAAATTCCTGTGGCTTCGATGGTGGAGAGTATTGTGGGCTGTAAGTGGTCTGTCCGCTTACTCCAGCTTTGTGCCGAGGGGAACAATCGCCCTGGTATGGTGCTCCGGGCATGTCCAGGTTTGTCGGCAAAGGTCATGAATGAGCGATGGCGAAAGATGATCCGTTTCGGCATCATGCGGCGCACGGTGATTGGGATTAAGCCTCCGGTTGAAGTGGAATATCAACTCACCCCGTTCGGTCGTCGGTTCTTGAAAATTCTTGACGAAGTGCGTCGGCTGCAGGAGGCTGTGGATGATGGGGGCAAGTCCAAAACTAACCAGTCCCGGAAGAATGCACAATTGGCTAGTCGCGTCACGACACAAAAAAAGTCGAGAAGATCTTCCTCGTCTGCTTCCTCTTCAAAAGGCTAGTAAGACATTCATAAATGTTTGCCTCACTTTCGTGGGGGGAACCCCCTGGAATCAATTCGTGATGAGGGAATGTGAAGCAATACTCAGCTAAACTTCTGACTCACTTTTTTCAGGATCATATAGAATTCATGGTGCTGGCCTTACAGCTTTACGATGTGTATCGGGAATCCATTTTGGGGTTTGCCAGCAAAAAAGCGCTGGCAGGTAAAGGCACCGCAAGTGTGGCCCCCACCTCTCGTATCAACGTGATGTTCTGTGTTGCCGGGTTTCGTCCCGGCAGGCGAGGCCCTTTTGTTTCGGCAAAAGGACCCAAAACCAATGACGCCCCGCCCGGTTTCATAGGATGGGGCGGACACAGGCTACGGGAGGGCGGACCAACTCGCTGCGCTCAAACAAGGCCCGCCTAATGATAAGAGTGTCCGCCCCTGGAGCCGGGCAGCAGGCGTCGGACAATCATGTGAAGAAAAATGAATTTGCCGGCCATTGTGCTAAAGAGCCTTGATTGAGGGGGGCAGGAAGACAAATATCCATATTTTGTGCGTATCAATCTAATCGGGTTTTTTACTATGAAAATAGTCAGTTGGAATTGTAACGGAGCACTTAGAAAAAAGATGCAACAGCTTTCCACGTTGGAAGCTGACATATATGTCATTCAAGAGTGTGAAGATCCAAACCAATCACCAGTTCAAGTGTATAAAGATTGGGGCAAGAACTATCTATGGATAGGCAAGAATAAGAGCAGGGGGATAGGAATATTTGCCAAGCCAGATATCTCCTTGGAACTAATGACGATAGATTCTGGCCGGCTTGAGTATTTTTTGCCCTGCTTAGTCAATAAGAGCTTTTTTCTTTTAGCCGTGTGGACACGGGAGGCTAATTCACCGACTTTTAAGTACATCGGCCAAATGTGGAAGTATCTTCAACAAAATAAAATCCATTTTTCAAACCCATATTCCATCATAATTGGAGACTTTAATAGTAACTCACGTTGGGATGCCTGGGATCGCTGGTGGAACCATTCAGATGTAGTAAGAGAATTGGAAGATTTGGGAATCGTCAGTCTCTACCACGCTCAAACTGGAGAAGAGCAAGGCAAGGAGAATCAGCCAACATTTTTTATGTATAGAAAGCCTGAGAAACCCTACCACATTGATTATGCCTTCATTTCAAAGGACATGATGCGTGGTTCAATGATGGAAATCGGGTTTCCCGCCGATTGGCTGGCATTTAGTGATCATATGCCATTAGTAGTGGATCTAATAACTAGTCACCCTGCTTCAACGCCAGCCACACCATACCCAAAACGATAGATCACTACATATCTACGCAGAAGACAAAAAAAGGCAGGTCCTTCGATCAGGCATCAAGCTAATTTTCTGATTGTAAGGGGGGCGCCATTTTTTTTGGGAAAAATTCTAAGAAATATTGGCGGGGGAGGAAGGTGTGTTCTTTGGACAATGTAAAGCCGGCTTGTTTCATGTCCTGGATGACTTGTTCTTTCGGAACAAGGTGGCGTTTTGAAAAGCCGAGTGTGCCTGATCGCTCATCGGCATAGTAGTCGATGATGACCACACGTCCGTTGGGCTTGAGCGCAGGCTTAGTGTTGGCCAGATAGTCGATCTGATCTTCCAGGTGATGATAGACATCGCACAAGAATACGATGTCGGCGTTGTTCCCGGAAAATGTGGGACCTTCTGACTCGGCCAGAACAAAACGGACTCTGTTGGCGAGTCCAATTTTTTCCAACTTTCCTTTGTTGTAATTCAACATTTTCTGTTCGACATCGATGGCGATGACCTGCCCCTTTTCTCCCACCGATTCGGCAAAGCGACGGGTGAAATAACCCGAGCCTGCGCCGATATCAATCACCATCATGCCAGGCGTGAGATTCAGGGCCTCAATGACTTTTTCGGGTTGTTGGTGCTGATCCCGTTCCGGGCGTTCAAGAGCGTGAATGTATCTGTTGATATCCCATGTTTTATGGGCGCAGCTTGCGGTAAGACTGGCGAAAAAAGAGACAAGCAGGAGGCAATGCCACAAGGGCCGGTTGTATGGCTTTATTTGAGAGACGATTCGACCCTTCATAGTTCCTACCTTTCAATTCGTGTGTGAGTTTTGGGTTAACTTTCGAAAGGAAATTGATTTACTTACATAACGTTTGTGCCGTTGAATTACAAGTATCATTCAAGAATTTGATGAGGAGATTGTCGGTTTTGCGTATCACTAAGATTGGCATGCAGATATTCAGCACCCGAAAGGTACTCCCATCAGGGACATGGGTACATTGATTTTTAAGGGATTTAGCTCTTTCTTTTGAATTCCATCTTCACATCTGATTTTTCCCCCGCACATGACTTTTGACTGATTTTTGACGGCTTATCCTAAAATATCAAAAATTCACCTTCAAGGGTTTTTGACAGTTACGGCTTGGCAGGCGAGGTATAGGATGAAGTGAATACCATTAAATTTCCATGTGCCGGGAACCTCACTCATTTCACTTTCGGAAAGGAGGCTTATAAAAAAGCATTTTCTTCTGTCCTACACTGGCAAATCCTGGATACCGTTTCATGGTGCTGTTTTAGGAAGAGGAAAATGGAGTATGAGGATCGAGGAAATTTCTGGATATGCCGAGATGATGAGTCCTACAAATAAATCCAATCAGGAGGCATTATGAAAAACGTAATTAAAAATAAATCTATTGTATTAATGGGAAGTTTGGCCGGGACCTGTTTGCTGGCGACAGTCGCCTTTGCCAACCCTGGGTTATTGCCGGATCATGCCGGTTACCCGATGAAAGAATCGAAAAGTCCAGTGAGTGGCGTTCCCACGGCCAATGATCCAGGACAAGAAAATATGTATGGCCAAAAAGCCTTGAATGCTGCAACGAAAGAATACACTGAAGATCTGAAAACCCGTCGGTCCGGTCCTGAGGGAGCAAACGAATCAGAGAGCCAGAAACCGATGGGTGATCGGACTCAAATGGGTGATCAGGACCAGATGACGGGTCAGGAACATATGACGAGCCAGGAACATAAGACGGGACAGGAGCAAGCGGCCAGCCAGCACCCGAAGGAAGGTCAAAATCAAATGAGAGGGTTAGACCAGATAAAGAGCCAGAGCCATAGCGGGATGGAAACCGGTAAGTAGTGACGGGGCAAACCCCGAATCTTGGACAATCTCCAAACTCTACACAGGACTCCCGCTGAGGTAATTTCTCGCTATCAATTAACGGTCATTCCGAGGGGGCTGTAATGAGCTCCCTCGGCATAAGGATTATCGGCTTATTTTGAAGGAAGTGCCCGATCCCGATAGGCAGTGAATGGTGGGTTCTATTATTACGCGGGCAAAAGTGAACCTGATCGAATGATGAAAGTCAGGAGGGCAAGGAAAAACATACCGAGTCCTATAATTGCTTCAATCCAAAGGGGATTGAGCCCTGCCAAGAAGTTATTCTCGTTTCCGGTTGTTAATTCGTATTGACTTCCCATCCACCAAATCATCCCCGTCATTAGACCTGCTCCCAGCACTACCACACTTCCTGTTGTGGTCGCTAATCCAAGTCCCATAAGCAGGCGCGGCCATTGAGGTGGCAATCGTCCTGAAGATGAGCTTCCTGGGGAAGAAAGTTCCCGAATCCACCAGAGTCTGAGACCCAATCCTACCCCTAACGCCATTAGCCCGAGAAAAAGTGAGAGAGACGGTTCCAACTCAATGCCTGGATGGGGAACAATAATCCAAACCATTCCAAATGCCGTGACCAGCCAGGGGAGTCCATGTGTGAGTGTGTGCTGAGAGAGCCTCTTCCACTTGTGTGGAGGATGAATGATGATCAGGGCGGTTCCGATCCCCACCAGTATTCCCCCCAGCACATCCGTAGGAAAATGGGCGCCGGAGATGACACGGCATATTCCACCAAACGCGGCTAACCCGAACCACAGGTATCGGGCATTGGGAAAATAATGCGCAAGAACCGTGGCCACGGAAAATGAAGCGGTGGTATGACCGGATGGAAAGGAGTCCCATCCACTTTCAAATGACGGGGCGATTTCCCAGTCCTGACCTTGCTTGAGTCTTGGGCGGGGGCGGCCGATGGTGTGTTTCAATATTTGAGTGAAAAGTCCGGCGACGCCATGTGCGAGTAAGGTATGAATACATGCAGACTTCCAGGCCGGCCATCCAAGCCGGAATCCCACTGCCCCAATTCCCAATGAAATGAGCACCAGAGTCAGTCCGTCTCCTAAATGATTTCCTACATTGCCAATGTGGTCGATGGCCGGATGCGTGAAACTGTGAACGATCTGGATGGTCGGGCCATCGACCAGAGCCAGAGAAGCGAACAAGCCAAAAAAGAGGAGCCCGGATAGTCCGAATACCACAAGAGGGGACTGGGGGAGGAGAAATTGCGAACGTCGAGGTGAAGGAGATGCGGGTGATTGGTCAGTCACAGGATACTAGCGAGAACCATATGGATGGATTTCTACCCTGGCAGGAAGGCCCGCACAGAGAGGATTTTGGTTTCTGAATCCTCCCCTTTGTAAGGGATTTCATTCCGAAGAGGAATGAAAGAGGTGGGGTAGCGATACGAAAAGAAGAGAGCATACCGCAAAATGAGACTAGTTGATTTTTGCATGTTTCTACTTCCCCATCACCCCTCCTTACAAAGGAGGAAAAAATTCAAGATGATTTACGGTACCCAGTCAGCGAGAAAGATATTGAATTCTTTTGGGTTGGCGGCATTCCGATCGGATGACCATACCACCTGTTTTCCGTCTGGCGAGAACATCGGAAAACTATTGAAGTGCCCATTGAAGGTAATTTGTTCGGGGTGCGTGCCATCCTCGTTGATGATATGCAGGTGAAAGGATGGCCGCCCCTGATGATCGGGCGGGGTCGACAAGTTGGAGGAATAGATGATGCGTTTTCCATCCTGAGCAAAGAAGGGAGCAAAATTCGATCGCCCGTTGTGAGTGACCTGTATTTTGTCGGAACCATCAGCATTCATGATGAAGATTTCCAGGTTTGACGGCTCCACAAGGTTTTGACTGAGCAGGTCACGATAGGCCTTCAGGTCTTCGTCAGTTTTCGGATGGTGGGCCCGATAGACAATCCTTTTGTTGTCGGGAGAAAAAAAGGCTCCGCCATCATACCCGACTTCCTGCGTCAGGCGTTTCAGATTCTTTCCATCGATATCCATCGTGTACACATCTAAATCTCCATCACGTATGGAAGTGAAGACAATGCGTTTTCCATCCGGGGAGATGGTGGCTTCTGCATCGTAGCCTTGGGCGGAGGTCAACCGTTGTAAGTCCCGTCCGCCGATATTCATGGAGAAGATGTCATAATCATCCAGGGCCCACCGGTAGCGTTCCGTCCTCTCGGGGGCGGGTGGACAAAATTGACTCATGATATGGGTGGAGGAAAAGAGCACACGCCGGCCACCGGGAAAAAAGTATCCGCATGTGGAGCCGCCCAGCCCGAGGCTGACTCGCCGGACATTTGTACCGTCCAGGTCCATGATATAGATTTGATAGCAGGATCTGAGCGTCTTGCCATCCGGTTCCAGGGTTGATTGGTACACCAACCGGTTACCCTCGGCTGAAAAATAGGCTTCAGCATTTTTCCCCGAAAACGTGAGCTGCCGGATATTGGCCAGATGCGGTTCCGGTTGATCCTGCTTGGCGGGGGGTTCCCCGGCCAGAGCCGTATTCCACAACAGCAGGAAGGACAGCAGGCTAAACAGGAGCATGTTTTGTATCGAAATTTTTGATGGATGAACAGAGAAGGTCGGATGCATTCATGAACCTCACGGTGAATGGCGAATAATCTCGCGTGCAGAGTGTACGGGTTGAAACATCCCCCGGGCAATCACTTTTCCTTGTTTGAAAACCAGATAGCTATCCCACCCGTAAAAAAACAACAGCCGTGAAACGGGCGTAACGGCATCAGGAGACCACCCGAAAAAAAATGTGACGGTATGGTTCGCATCCCGGGGATGAGCGCAGGAAATCAGGAAGGCCATCTCCGGGCCTTCGAATGTCTGTTCCTGAATGGAGATGTGTCCCGGATGCATGTCTATGCTTTTTTCACAACTATTGAAGGAACTGGATTCCAATAAGCGTTGGGCAGAGGATCCGATGACCAGATATGAGGCCGATTCAGAAATGACCGGATCATCGGATAGGATGGTCTCAATGCCGGGTTGTGTCTCAAGACGTTGAAGCAGCGTTTCCAGGCTTTGCGCCTCATCCGTGGTCATGGTCTGAGGTCTGATGAGAATGCGACGGGTGTCGGTTTCCCACCTATTCAACATGGGCGGAATTTGTGCACGGTGAAGGCCGAGCAGAAGATGGTGCTCCGGATCAATGGCGAGTGTCGTTGGATTTGCGGGGAGATCCAGGGTAAAAGGTTGTGCGGCCCGGTCCACATTGAGAACGGCGTCATGAATGCGTTCTCCTTGGAGATCGAGGTGAAGGGGAAGACGGATGGTGAATACGGGTTCGTCCTGCAGGATTGTTCCCGTCAAGGTGAATCGTCCCTCTTGCGTGGGATCTTCCTGGATGAGGATGTCCTGGATATCCAGGGTTGGAGCACCGGGTTGATCGATCCATTGATGAAAAAACCACCCGAGGTCTCTTTCAGCGGCTTTTGAAAATATCCGGAGAAGATCGTTCCACTCCAGATAGGTTCCGGTCCCTTCCTGAATAATCCCGCGAACCCCCTTGAAAAATGCCACGTCTCCCATTTCCTGGCGAAGCATGTGAAATGCCATGGCAGTTTTTTGGTACCCAATGGCATTATCCAGCCTGGTTTCTTTGTGGTGGAATGCCCGTACCGGATATTCCTTGTCCGGCTCCGCATACAGATTATATTCATAGACCATCCGTCGTCGGGTGTTGAAGGCCTCCTGCTGATTGCCCCTGGCCTCGTCATAATAGTAATTGGAGAGATAGGTGGTGAGCCCTTCCACCCAGTTGCCTTGAGCAAAGTTATTAAAGACAGAATTTCCGAACCAGGAATGGACGATTTCATGGCCAAGAGAATAGGGTTGGGTATATCCGCGCCGAATCACTCCTTCTCCTAGGAGGGTGAATGAGGGGAGTCCAAGTCCGCTTGGGAAAAAATTTTCCACGACAGCAAATTTGGTAAACGGGTAAGGACCCAGGAGCTCGGTATACATTTGAAGGTAGTCGATGGTCGCTTCTATATATTGCGTGGCCAGGTGGGCGTCTTCCGGGTAGAGGTAGGTGGCGAGTTGAATGCCTTTCCATTCCTGTTTCTGCACCACAAAATGATTGGCAGCCAACGTCAGGGCTTCACTCGGAAGGTTCACTCTCCATTGGGTGGTTCGGTGCCCGTCGGTAACGGCATTGGCAATTTCCCGGCCCTGGGTGATCGCTTCCCAGTCTGAAGGGAGGCGGAGGGTGAGATCATACGTTGAGAGGGTCTGCTCCAAGGTGGGAAACCAGAATGTTTCATACGTCAGATACACGCCGTTGGGTCCAATATGTCCGTTGGTGTCATCCGGCCTGACAAAGCGAAGTCCGCCCGAGGCTGTTGGAGAATCATCAATCTGCCCATGGTACGTCAGTGTGAGGACCGCCGGTTGGTCCGGACCGTCAAGGGGAGGCAGGGGAATTTCAATAACCCGACGCGTTGATCCCGGCTGCACGGTCTGGCCTTCAGAGGGGGGAGGGACCGGAACCAATTTGCCGTTGAATTCGACCCGATCGATTGTGAGTTGAGGATTCAGGATGAAGGAGACGGATGAGTTGGCGCGATGGGATGGTGGAAGATTGATGGTGTCCAATCCGGTCATGGCATGGGTGTCAGGATTCAGTTCAATCTCTAATTTATGGTGAATGGGCGTCAATGGGTTGGCTTGGAGCGGACTCGCGCTCGCCAGCCACAGCCATGCCAACGCCAGGATAAATGATGGGACTTGAATTGCTGGAGGAAGGATTGGGTGACTGAAACTCACAAGATAATTTCCTTGTTGAATTGATGAATACAGTTTCGCTTTCCGGCAGAATATTTTGGGAGGAAGAAGGCCGTGCTGTTTTAGGCTAGGGGGGGTCCCTTGGGAGTAAGGCCTCGACAAACGCTGAAGCGTTAAAATCCTGGAGGTCCGCTTCTCCTTCTCCTACGCCGATCAAACGAATGGGAAGATTGAGTTCGTCGACGATCGCTACGACCACTCCGCCTTTGGAGGTTCCATCCAGTTTGGTCAAGGCTAATCCGGTGACGCCGAGTGACTCATGAAATTGTCGGGCTTGTGCAATGGCATTCTGCCCCAATGTGCCATCCAGGACCAGGAGGGTTTCGTGGGGGGCGCCGGGCATTTCCCGCGCAATGATTCGTTTGATCTTTTTCAATTCATCCATCAAATTGATTTTGGTGTGCAGCCGTCCGGCGGTATCGATGAGGACGACGTCCACATTTCGAGCTTTCGCGGCGACCATGCCATCAAACACCACGGCGGCAGGATCGGAGCCCTGCTTCTGCTTGATCACCTCGATGCCTGTGCGCTTTCCCCAAATATCCAATTGTTCAATTGCCGCAGCCCGGAAAGTGTCGCCGGCGACAAAGAGGGTGTGTAACCCTTGTTGCTTCAACTGGTTCCCGAGTTTGGCAATGGTCGTGGTTTTGCCGACACCGTTGATGCCTATGGTCAAGATAATAAAGGGACGTGGGCCGCGTCGAATGAGTTGTTCCAGCGGTTCGGTTTCGCCCTTACGAAGAATGTCCATGAGAAGAGTATGGAGGACCGCTGTCGGATCGGTCCCGCTGAACACCCGAGTTTTATCTTTCAGCATCTCAAGGAATTGCTCGATGGTGTGTATGCCGACATCGGCTTCCAGGAGACTGGCTTCGACCTCTTCCAGTGCGACGGGGTCCAAGTGGCCCCGCCCCAGGCGACGCAATGACTTTTGCACGGACTGGCGTGTTTTTGCTAATCCATTCTGAAGACGTTCAACCCATTTCATAGTGTATGTACCCGAATATCATGGCAAGTGAATGATCCCTGTCCTATGTTATGCGAGAAGACGGGGAACAGGCGAAAGACGACGGAAAATTGTCTGCTCTTTTCGTTTCATCCGTTTGGCTTCCCGTTCGGTTGTTTCATGGTCATACCCCAGGAGGTGAAGGGTGCCATGGATGAGCAAACGCAGGATTTCTTCATCGGCCGTGTTGTTAAACCTTGAGGCTTGAGCCAGGGCCACGGGGATACAAATCACGACATCTCCCACGAATGCCTGTGACGACTGTAAGACATCCTGCATGGGGAAGGCTAGCACATCTGTCGCATAGTCCCGCTCCCGGTAGGTCCGGTTAAGTTTCTGCATGCGAGTCTTGCCGACGAAGGTGAGGCTCAGATTGGCCGAAGGATACCCTGCCTGTTGTAACACAGCTTGCGTCAGTCGGCGAACTATCGTGGGGCGAACGGCTACTCGCCGGAGGTGAGAACGAAGCCACACAGCCATCGTGTTTTACCGCGTGGGCCTCTGGCCATTGGTGTCGGATTTTGAATGATTTCCAGGCGATGCGGTCGAATGGTCGGAAGAGATGTTGTGCGGGCTATTGTTGGGCAGTTGGTGTTCAAACCGATCGTACGCTTTGATAATTTCTTTGACCAACCGATGTCGGACCACATCCTGTTCGGAAAAATAGACAAACTGTATGCCGTCAATATTGAGGAGAATATCGGCAATCTGCGCCAACCCGGATTTCTGTGAATCGGGAAGATCGATTTGGGTGATATCACCGGTCACAATGGCCTTGGAATTGAGTCCGAGTCTGGTTAAAAACATTTTCATTTGTTCCGTGGTGGCGTTTTGAGCTTCGTCCAGGATGACAAAGGCATCGTCGAGCGTTCGTCCCCGCATGAACGCCAGGGGAGCGATTTCAATTTCACCACGTTCGAGGAGCCGATTGGCCCGATCAATGTCCATCATGTTGTACAACGCATCGTATAGGGGACGTAAATAGGGGTGCACTTTGGCAAAGAGGTCTCCTGGGAGAAAGCCGAGATGTTCCCCTGCTTCCACGGCTGGCCGTGCGAGGATGATCCGACTGACCTGTTTATGCGTGAGCGCTGCCAACGCCATGGCCATGGCCAGATAGGTTTTCCCCGTGCCGGCCGGGCCAATGGCAATGACGAGATCTGATTGATTAATGGCTTCGAGATAGGCTTGCTGATTGGGGGTTTTCGGGTTAACGGTTCCTTTTTTTGTCGGAAGCGCGCTTGCCGAAACAGTATAGGGTTTGAGTGGAGTGTCCGGTTTTTCTTCTGTCGCCAGTATGGCTCGTGAAATATCGTCAGGTTTCAGTTCGTAATAGGTTCGAGTCCAATCGGCTAATTCCCGCAAAATATGTTCGGCCCGCAGAACTGACTCCGGTTGACCATGAAGGGTGATTTCATCCCCCCGGGCCGCCATTCGGACCTGGAGTTCCCCTTCGATCATTTTGAGGTGCAGATCATGCGGGCCGAAAAGATTCGCTAAATCGACCCCTTCTCGTAGTTTAAATTTTCGCACGTAGGATTCGATTCACCTCCGGTTAGCCACAAGAACACTCATAGACAGATTCTAGCAAAGGTTTAAGGTTGGCTCAAGGAACGAAATGGAAGGATTACCGTCTCTTTTGGCAGCTCGAACAAAAAAATGAGCTGCGCTCACTTTGCATGCGCGTGATGAGGGTTGAACACCCATGCGAACATGGCAATCCTGCTTTCTGATAGACCTGATGCGCTTCCTGGAAGTGACCTTGTGATCCATCGGGAGCACGAAAGTCTCTGATGGAAGAGCCTCCGGCAAGAATGGCCTCCTGTAATACGGTCTGCATGGTGTCATAGAGCCGTTGACAGGTTGAGACGCTCAGCCGATAGCCGTGAGCCTGGGGGTGCACTCCGGCGCGAAATAGAATTTCATTGGCGTAAATGTTTCCAATTCCAGCGAGGCGATGTTGATCGAGGAGAAAGGGTTTCAGTCTACCTCGGCAGCTTTGAATGAGCTTAATGAAGGGTTGGGCACCGATATTCATGGCGTCAGAGCCGAATCGGCGTTGCATGAAAGCTTCCAATTCCGGTGCGGCGAACAGCCAGAGCCGGCCAAATCGTCGAGGATTCCAGTAATGCAACTCACTGGTCGGAACTCCGGAAATCTTGATGCGGCAATGGATATGTTGTGGAGTTGAGGCCAAGGCTGGATGGAAAAACCATAGTCCGGTCATGCCCTGCTCCGAAAGAAGATACCGGGTTTCGTTGTCTCGATGGCAGGTGAAGATGAGACATTTACCCCTCCTGGCAATATTGGTGATCGTGGAGTGCTGAAACCAGGGAATGAAGTCATGTCCGGTGCGGACAATATCCGAACGGTGAATGGTGAGCCTTTCAATGGTCCCACCCAGGACACGCCGGTTCAGATGGTTGAGGATGACTTCGACTTCAGGGAGCTCGGGCATAGAAGATTACGCGGGGAAACTCAATAGTTTGAGTGCACGTGGGTCAGTTTTTCCTTAATTTGGTCTGGAAGGTTGTATCAGATTCGACGTAGCACTGGGTATTGCCATGTTCATTTATTGGTGAGGTGTCTAATTCGGGCAAGGCAATAGACTCCGGCTCACGTGTGATCGGATGGGATTGAGCTAATCTCTGAACGGGAGGCCTGGCCCGTGTAGAGAATTTAGAGGGTTTGGTTGCGGGATCTCTGGCAGGAAGCCTATACTTTGACCAGGGCATGTTCACCAGAGTGGATAAGGAAGAAGAATGACACAATTAAGCATCAAGCAGGTTGAAGAACGGTTAGGGGAAGTGAAGTGCCCAATTTGCAAGGCCAATCGCTTTGGAATCGATTCCAGGACGGCAACGGAAGACGGGGAATGGAAAGCGATTTGTATCGGGTGTCATTATATGTTTCCCGTCCATACCGATATGGAGTTTTATGTACAGACACAACCGGATATTCCCTATCATCTTAAAGAAATTCCCTGTCCATCCTGTCGACATCGCGGGGTGTCCCTGGATTTGAGGGCGGTGCTCTCGGTTCGTGAATCGGTCTATTTTGTGACTTGTCCCGGTTGCCAACACAAGTTCCCTGAGCGGTCACATCTGGAATCGTTTGAGTAATCATTGTAGAGGAGATTGTCATCATGGATCACAAAAATACATCTGAAGAACCCAACGATTCTGAAAAAGCCGAGGCCAAAGAACCCAAGCCCGACTCTCCCAAAAAAATCAAAAAAGAATTGTCTGTTGTCTCTCTCCCTCATGATAATGATGTGATGGCTCAAGAAATGGCGGATATGTTTGACGAAGATCGAGTCACACATAAACATGGGAATGCTGAGCCGGAAAAAGATTAGCAAAAAAAAGAACAATCGTACGTTTCTCCCTTTCCTGAACTTCTTTTCCCATTCCCCTCTATCGTGATTTTATTCCTTACGGTTTCTCAATAGAGAGTTACGCTGTTTGGGTTAGCCTTATAGAGGCTTCCACTGTGTAACTTTCCGTCTTGTTCCCTTTTTTTATCAATGTTAGGATATCTTCGCTTAAGGGGTGTTCCCTAGGACGTAGAAGTTATTGACCTACCTCGTGGAGTGACAACTATGAGTGTACCCGAACCCTCAAAAAAACCATTCAAGACCGTGGCGTATGAAGTCTCGACCTCTCAGGGAACTTCGTCTTCCCAGGACGGAGAATGGTCGGCACAGTCGGATGCAGGGAGCCTGGATAAGGTTAGGGATATTCTTTTCGGTGCCCAAAGTCGGGACATTGAAAAACGGTTCGCTGCGTTGGAGGATCGGTTGTTTCAGGAAAGCAGTCGCCTACGAGAGGACCTGACCAAATCTGTTGATGATCTGAAAACGCACATGAATCAGGAAATCCAAGGGTTAGTCGGGAAATTACAGCAGGAACAGGATCGACGTGTTGCCACCATTCAGGATATGGGACAAACAGTCAAGACGGTTGAATCTCAAATAAGTAAACGGATTGTGGAATTAACCGAGCATGCTTCGAATCAGTTCCAGGCGATGAGCGCAGAAATGCAGCGACAAAAACATGAGCTGATTGAGCAGGACCAGGAGGCCATGAGCCGAATGGAGTCTCAATTCGAACAAGCAGTCAATGAGTTGAAGGTTGAGAAAACCGATCGGGCGGTATTGGCCGAAATGTTGATGGAAGTCGCCTTGCGCCTAAAAGTGGGGGCCCAGGGTATTGAGACCCAATCATGAAGCCTTGAATTCTATTGGGGTATACCTCCCATGGCAAAGGCTGACGATCAATTTCACGTGTTTTTTCCCCCTCTCTCTAACAGAAAAATGGCAGCTTCCTCCTGAAGGCCAATTATGGAACGTACGCCTCGTTCGTCTCCTCTACGCCCATCGACGGGATATGACAAGGGAGAGTCTGAAGATTTTTCGGCCCTTCGCCGCTTGTTGCTGTCTCCCGAGCAAATTCAATTAGATCGTTTACGACAACGCATGGATACGTTGGTGATAGGGCCGCAGGAAGTGAGTCGTGTCCTGCCCGATGCCATTCGCCTTCGGGCTCAACAGGATAATCGGTTATTGGCTTCTCTGCTCCCGATTACACAAGAAGCGTTGGCTCTTTCCATCAAACAATCTCCCCAGCTTATAAGTGATTCAATCGCGCCTATCTTGGGATCCGCCATCCGAAAGGCGATTTCTCGTGCCATGCGGGAAATGTTCCAATCTCTCAACCAGACCTTAGAATATAGTATGTCCTGGCAAGGACTTCAGTGGCGTTGGGAGGCTTGGAAAACAGGCAGGCCTTTTGTGGAAGTGGTGGTGTTGCATACCCTTCGGTTTAGAGTCGAACAGGTATTTTTGATTCATAAAAAAACGGGATTATTACTCAATCATGTGATGGCCGAAGGGATATCCAGCCAGGGGGAAGCGGCCATTTCCGGCATGTTGACAGCCATACAGGATTTTGTAAGGGATTCGTTTCAGCAAGGTCAGGAGGAAGGATTGGAGTCGCTCAGGATTGGCGATTTGACTGTCTGGATAGAACAGGGGTCCAGCGCGATTTTGGCCACCGTGATTCGGGGCACCCCTCCTGTGAAATTGCGGGATTTCCTTCAAAGCACGCTCGAATCCCTTCATGTCCAATATTCGGATTTCCTGAAAGATTTTCATGGCGATACCGCTGTGTTTTTAGAAACCAGACCCCATTTGGAGGATTGCCTCCAAGCACAATTCGTAAAAAAACGAAAAGGCCTTCCGGTCGTATTTTGGGTGTGTAGTGGTCTTCTTCTGGCTCTTTTGGGATGGTGGGCCTATCAGGCTACTCTCAGTCATCAACAATGGACTGAGTTGTTGAAGCGGATTGCGGCTGAACCGGGTATTGTGGTGACGACTATTCAGGAAGAAGATGGGCGAACGGTGTTCCACGGGTTGAGGGACCCGCTGGCGGTTGACCCCGAACAGTTGCTGGAAGAGGTGGGATATCCTCCCCATGCGGCCGGGTTTCATTTTGAACCGTTTATTGCCCTCACTCCGGAGATGGTTCGTAAGCGGGCAATCATAGTTTTGCAGCCACCCGGATCGGTGGAGGTGAGCATTGAGGGTAGCCGGATTATTTTGATAGGGGAAAGTTCCCATGCCTGGATTGCGAGAGCGACTCGATCCGCCTCGGCAATTCCCGGGGTTTCGGAGATTTCCTTGGAACGTCTCATTAACACGGACGTGAAACAATTTGAGGCACTTCAAGTCGAATTGGAAGGGCAAGCTATTTTCTTTTTCCCGGGTCAGGGGAGATTGCCGGATCGGGAATTGGTGAAAATTCAACAGGTGAAATTCATTCTTCAGGAATTGGATGAGAAAGCCATGCAGCTCGGTCGGAAACCCTCTATTGATGTCATGGGATATAGCAGTCCCGTGGGCACTCAACCGATCAATGTTTCACTGAGTGAGAGGCGAGCGAACAACGTTCTGGAAATGCTCAATGAAAATACCTTTCAAGTGTTAAAATTGTCTGCCGTGGGTAAAGGGGTTGATCCCGATGTACAATCCGGTTCCGGTGGGGAACAGGGGTATTCGGCGAGTCGGCGAGTGTCCTTTAAGGTGGTGGAACCAGGGATTCCTCTGCGCAGGGAAGTGGGTGTGAGGAGCAGACCGTGATTCAGAAAAAAATTTGTATGTTGGGTGGGTTTGCCGTAGGGAAAACGAGCCTGGTGAAACGATTGATCTCCGGCATTTTTTCCGAAAAATATCTCACCACGGTTGGGGTCAAGATTGATCAAAAATCTTTGTCGGTTTGCGGGCAGGACCTCCTGCTGGTTCTTTGGGATCTCTACGGCGATGATGACTTCCAAAAAGTTCGGGCGTCGTATTTGCAGGGGTCATCGGGATATATCCTGGTGATAGACGGAACTAGGAAAGAAACGGTTGATGTGGCAGGCAAGTTACATGAATTAGCCCTGAAGACGATCGGTCCTGTTCCTTTTGTCCTTCTGCTCAATAAACATGATTTGGTAAACGAGTGGGTGGTTGAGTCTCCCATGGTTTCTAATCTCAGTGACCAAGCCTGCCTGGTATCCATGGTAAGCGCAAAAACGGGTGAAGGTGTCGAAGCAGCGTTTTCCGCGTTATCCGAGGCGATGCTGAAATCCTGAGGCCGGACGTGGATCGAATACGCATCGCCTGGTGAGTATGTGTCGGTAAACTCAATCAGATTCCCGTATCCTCTCGTCATTACCAGAGATTGGTGAGACTCATGTCCGGTTCCTTACCCGATCCTGCTTTCCTCAGTGTCTTTGATGCGTTAATTTTTCAAAAAACTGCAGAACGGCTCGACCATCTGGGTGACCTTCCCAGTTGGTTTCCTCCGCCTGGCTTGAGACAGGAGGCTGACTTGCCTCCCGAGCAGCTAGTGGACCGTTCATTTTTTCTTCAACATTTTCTCCATGAAGCCCGGGAATGGTGGGAATCCGGCAGGACGGGACAATGTAAGTCCGGTTTGTGGAGCGAACCCGCATTATTTGGAGAAGACGTCGTCCTGGAAGCCACTGCCGTCCGTCATCGGTCTCTCCGGTATGTCATTCTGCAACGCTTTGGACCCGATATCCTTCCTATCCAACCCTTGCTGCAAAAGGCACGTGAAGAACAGCTTTCACATCGTCAGGCTGTCAACCAACATGAACGCACCGAAGCCCGGCTGGGCAGTCGTTTAGCGAAAAGCGAACAAGAACGGGATGATGTGATGGCTGTGCTTGACGGTTTGGGATTGGGGACCATCATGCTCAATGCGAATCGTGACGTGACCTTTATCAGTGGAAAGGCCAGCGAGTTATTGCAAACGGATCCGGCCAGAATGATCGGACGCACTCTTGTTGAGGGTTTTCCGTGGAAACCAGCGGATAGTGTTCGGGTCGAGGAAATGGGACGGTTGCCGAGGTCGCAACGTCAGGTTGTGCCGGTGGTGATGGACGGGAAAAACCATTCTGCAACCGCGTTGGAAGTTGAGGTTCAAGATGATCCGCGAGATCCGAGAAAAACCATTCTATTATTAAAAGATGTCAGCGAGATGGAAGCGTTGCGCCGTCAATTGGTGGGGCCAACACAATTTCACAATCTGGTTGGAAAATGTCCCGCCATGCGCGCGGTGTATGAGCGGATTGGAGACATCGCCGTGGTGGATGTGCCGGTGCTCATTGATGGGGAAACCGGGACTGGCAAAGAATTGGTTGCCCGTGCTTTGCATCAATTAAGCCCGCGTCACGAATATCCATTTTTACCAGTTAATTGCGCCGGATTGACAGATTCGCTGTTGGGGAGTCAATTGTTTGGGCACAAGCGCGGCGCCTTTACCGGAGCGACGAGTGACCATGAAGGATTTTTCGAATCGGCTGAAGGCGGCACGTTATTGTTAGATGAAATCGGAGATATGCCGTTACCCATTCAGACCACCCTGCTCCGTGCTCTTCAAGAGGGAGAAATTATTCGTCTCGGGGAGTCTCGCCCACGGAAAGTGAATGTCCGGGTATTGGCGGCCACTAATCAGCCTCTTCAGGAATTGGTTGACAGGGGTGCCTTTCGTGCAGATTTACTCTATCGGATTCGTGTCGCACGATTACGGCTTCCTCCACTGCGAGAGCGCCGAGAGGATATTCCCTTGTTAAGTACGGCTTTTTTCGAAAAAAGCCGTGTCGCATTTGGCAAGATGCAGGTTCTCGGTATAGCTCCGGAAACGATGCAGCGGTTCTTACGTTATTCCTGGCCGGGGAATGTCCGTGAATTACAAGCGGCCTTGGAATATGCATTGATACATTGCCGGAGTGAAAACATCCTTCCGACCGATCTACCTCCTGAGTTGTGCGACGTTTTTCCGGCTGTTCAGTCATCGCCGTTGTTAAAACCGAATGAACGCCAGCGAATCCTTGATGCCCTGGCACAAACAAAAGGAAAACGTGCGCAAGCCGCAAAACTGGTCGGTATGAGCCGTTCTACCTTTTATCGACGTTTAACAGAGTTGAATATTGCTCATGAGGAATCGTCCATCTGATTCCGGTATTTCCGGAAAACCTCTGAACCTGCGGCGGTGATTAAATCCGGGATAAATGTGTTGGGTTTTCGTCGACATCAATTACAATCGACAGTCCATCTGCCTAGGGGACGGTTAAAAGGAATTTTTTTGTGACGAAGCGGTTCTATATTTTACCGGTGTGTTGATTGGACTGGGTACGTTTCAAGATCAAAATCTTCGTTCATCGTTCTTTTCCGAACCGGGGTATTTTGACGAGAACGTTAAACGTTCAGAAGATGTCAATTATTTTACCGGTCGATGGGCGGTGAATTTTCATTGGCCGATTCTCCCCAATCTGACGCTATTTCATCAGCATAAAGGTTTTCTCTCCCATTAAAAAACCAGTGATTGGTAGGTGACGTACCAACAGGGAATTCGTACGAATATCTGGGAAGACCTCATTTCGACTATTCAGATTAATTGGCGGTACGATAACTCCCCGGCTCCTGGAACCAAAAAAGCGGATACGCAATACATCCTGTCGCTCGGATAGGTATTTGAGTCGTAAGGTGAAGTTGTAATTGAGGGCCCGAGCATCGCAGGTGTTCGGTTCCTTGCTGTTTTTCCCTTCCTGTGGTTCATCCTCCTTTCTCTCTTTCCCTCGGGATTCAAAAATTTCCCTGAAACACTTTGAGACAATCGGATGTTTCAAAATGGGAAACTTTTTAAATTAAAAATCCAAGCAATTGAAATGTAAGGGTATTTTGTCTGGCACCATTATTGTTAGTAAAAGTTAATGAATATGGGTAATCAATGGGTAGATGGATGCCAACCAATGAAGATTCAAAACAATCATATAGTTTTTTCCATGGGTCTTTGCAGTGCACTTGGAATGTTCGCCATGTTGATTTTCACCTTGGGAATAAAACCGGAGTGGCTGGAACCACAGATTGTGTGGAATGGCAAAGACATTGCCCCAAGGGTAGCCATTTATTCCGGATGTGAGGGGAAGGACCGAGAAAGGATCCCGGTTCTCAAAGTGGTCAAAAAAGCTAAGGGAACGGTCATCACGGTGCGGAGCTATATTTCTGAGTTATCAAGGGATGTGTTCTATCAAGCAAAATTCACATCGGATTCATATGGTCCCTGGCAAAAAGTTGCCTTGTGCTGGCTTTAGAAATGGACAAGACAAATCAGAAATCAGTGAGTCAGGCGATGGAGGGGAATCTGTCTGAACGTGAGGAGAGAATTGGACTTTTTCCAAATGGGGATTCACACATGCTGAAAATTGAGGAATCAACTCCGAGCGGGGGTTGTTCCGACCGGACGCTTTTGCCAAGTCTTTGGGGAAAATGTGACCTTATGCGAACGACGAAAAATAAGAACTTTAATTCGAACGTCTCTTTAGGTCGCGTCGTGATCGTCAGTCGGAATGACTTAATTCGTGATTTCCTTGGGCAGATAATAAAGCTGCACGGGTATGATTGCGAATATTTTGAGGAATGGCCAAAGGTCTTGGTGGAAAAAAATGGGCAGAGCTTTGATGCCCTATTCATTGACGACCACTTTCTGGACCAATGTAAGCGTGGCTTGGGCCATGGACTTTCCTACGTCCCGGGTGCCCCTTTGGTCGTGATTTTGGGAGAGCTTCCTCCATCGGAGGATGCGGGATTTTTCCATGTGCTGAAAAAACCGTTGGATTATCGTCAGATAGGAAGAGTCATGGATGAATGTCTTTCACTGAAAACGCAAAGACGCGTATCTCCAGACGAGTAAGCGTCGGAGCGGAGCTGTTTGAAATTCTGGTCATGGTGCAGATTGCCGAGGGCGACCACTTATCCGAGTTGATCTTGACAGTTGGGGCTTTTAGAGGGGGTCTTCAACTGGAAATTAGCGAGGACAGGCTGGTCGCCCCAGGATTTTTTTACGGAAGTTGATCCGTTTGTTCCATGGGCCGCAGAAGAGGATGGGTGAAAGTCCGGTTAGTTGAAGAACAGAAAGCCAGGAAGGATCTTGCATTTGTTCATGTGTTACGAGAGGATGATGTGCCTTTTGTGACCCCCTCACGTGTGTAATTCTGGAGAACAAACGGTTCTATCTTTCACTCTCATGATAAGGAGGATGTAATGCTTAAAGAGTTCAAAGAGTTTGCCATGCGAGGCAATGTTGTCGACATGGCCGTTGGTGTCATTATTGGAGGGGCCTTCGGCACCATTGCCAAATCGTTGGTGGCCGATGTGTTGATGCCCCCTATTGGACTCTTGTTGGGTGGCGTTGATTTTTCTAACCTGTTTCTCACCCTTAAGGACGGAGTGCCTCCAGGGCCCTATCTAGCATTGTCCGATGCTCAGGCAGCGGGAGCGGTCACAATGAATTATGGAGTGTTTCTCAATTCGGTTATTAGCTTTCTTATTGTGGCCTTTGCCGTTTTTATGGTGATTAAAGCCATTAATCAGATGAAACGTGAAGAAAAAAAGGACCCGCCGGCGGATCCCACAACGAAAGAATGCAAATTTTGTCAGATGACGATTCCGATAAAGGCTCTACGGTGTGGTCATTGCACCTCGGAGTTGGCCAAAACTGCCTAATGGTTCATGAGGAAATGCCCTGTCATCAAGTATAGCCTACAGATATGCGGATCCTGTGTGTTGAACGGGTTGTCCGGAAATACATTTATGTATCGGCCGCTTATTTGTAGTAAATAGCAGTTCCTCATACAGGGCGAGCCAGAAAGACGGCATTCTCAGTAAGCGGAATGCCGTCTTCGCTATGCCAAAAATTCATATTCCAAAAGTAAAACCTTCCCTATCAGGTTGAACGAATTTTTCCAGAATCTGCGGATTTGGGCTTTCAGGGCAACTTACGTTTTCCTCTTGTTATGGTTGAACTCTATCCTGGCTCTTTAGCTACCCGTATTCTCTCCAAAAATCGGCCATAATTTTTTTTGTCCAACCGTCCGCCTGCAGAAAATACATCTGATTGGGTTAGTGGTGTATATCCCGCTTCTCTGTGGTTGGCTGTGGGGAAGTTCTCCTATCCACAGCCGTTATCCCACGCCGGTATCGTATCTGGCCATCCACAATGGTGAGCTCTACATTGTGAGCAGGTACCATCAAACTGATGTCTGCTCTCAACGAGGCTCACCGATTTCCATAGGGGAGGAAGAAGCGTTATTCACTTTTGAGAGTCAGAATGTAATTGGTGAGGTCGTTTAGCTGTTTGTCGTTTAGAGGAAATTTTGGCATGAAGGATCCTGGGGAAACGGATTGCGGATCCTTAAAATGTTGAAGATGCCAATCCCGGTCCGGTCGTCGATCGGCGACAAAAGAAAGGTCTGGGGCAACATTCACACCTTCCCCGTGAATGCGATGACAGGTTTTGCAATGGAATTGTTCCACTAAGGCAATACCTCGAACCACCGAAGGATCACGTTTGGGAACGGCATACAGGTCACGGAGGGAAATACTCAACAGGCCGAATACGATAATCAAAAAACCCAATCCCGCCCCCAATACGACCCGGCGTGAGGACGGTTGTCGCTCAGGGTTACGATCTAGAAAGGGCAGGAGCAGCAATCCGGTAAAAAAGAGTGTGGGAAGGAGCCAGGTGGCCAGAGGTCCCCATGCCCCGGGAGCATATTTGAGAAGCTGGTAAAAAAACAGAAAATACCATTCCGGGACGGGAATAAATGAATGGTCCGAAGGATCCGCCCGATCAGCCAATGGGAATTCCACGCTGAATGCCAGCAGCGATACGATTCCAAACACGACAAGCATCACCACGGCATCCATGAAGACTTGCCGTGGATAGAATGTTTCACTTCCGGCTTTGGCTTTTGCTTCATCATGAGGACCGGCAGGTCCAACCCTCCGGAGAATAAAGAGATGGAGCATGATCCCGAACATAATCGCGGCCGGAAGAAAAGCGACGTGAATTGCAAAAAACCGTGAAATAGTCAAGGCGCCAAGAGTTTCGCCTCCTCGAAGGATTTTCACGAGGAAATCACCAATAAGCGGAACGCTGCCAACCATGTTAATCCCGACCTGGGTAGCCCAATAGGCGTTTTGATCCCAGGGTAGCAAATACCCGGTGAATCCGAACCCCAACATGATGGCTAACAAGATGATCCCGACAACCCACATGAGTTCACGAGGGCGTTTATACGCGCCGTCAAAAAAGACCTGCAACATATGGAGCCCGATGGCCATCATGACGGCCGAGGCGCCCCAATGATGCAGGCCACGGACAAACCATCCCCCCCACACTTCATGTTGAATAAACTGAACGGTATCGTAGGCATGGTCAGTCGCGGGCACGTAATACACCATGAGAAACATGCCAGTGAGTGCTTGTAATCCAAAGAGGAAAAGGGTGGCGGAGCCAAAGATATAGTTCCAGCTGGCACCGCCGGGAATGGGCTCATTCAGGAGGGTTTGCTCCAGGGGCTTTAATTTCAGGCGCTGGTCGATCCACTGATACAGACGTGAGGCCATGCTTAGAGTTCAACTTTCTTCGCCAGACCGGATTTAAATTCTTCGTATTGAACGAGCAATTCGCCATTTTCTATTTTGGATGGCAGCGTGTCCAGAGGGCGTGGAGCGGGCCCTGCCTTCACGGTTCCCTCAAGGTCATAAATACTTCCATGGCAGGGGCATTTAAAGAGACGGTCCTGTTGATCCCATCGATACCCACAGCCTAAATGCGGACAGATGGGTGAAAAGACCGTCACCTCTCCATTGGGCTGTTTCACCGCCCACACGCCTTTCGTGGTTTGGGTTTCCTGCCATCCATCCTTTTCGGTCATGGTGTAATCCATCGCCCTGGGTTCACCAACTGGTAATGCATCGGCTTTACCCAGTGACATCCATTCTTTCTTTCGTCGTTGAAAGGCGGGGGTGATGATGAATCCGATTAACGGGACTGCAAGGGAGATTCCGATAAGGGAGGAAATGAACACGGTGGTTTTTACAAAGAAGGACCGGCGGGTTCCCACCGGGGTGGATAAGCCATCTTCCATTTTAGGGTTCCTTTTGGATAAGCAGACAATAAGATCCCGGATTCACTTGAGGAGCGTATGCTTCATGCTGTTCACAGAAAGATATCATCGTTGGGGATGAGAACCGGAACGATGCCATATTCAGATTAAAGACCATTTGAAAAACGCTCCCGTAAAAGGCTAGCACAGAAGCATGGATAGTCAAAATCAAAAAATTTCATCGACAGGGTCGAGTGTGGGAAGACCTGTATTTTTCAACGGGCTGACTGACACCGTCGAAGCATCAATGTAAGGAAATAGGCGAAGAGGTGGTGAATGTGGGTGCGGATCTTTTCGTCAGGGGAAAATGGCTCCTCTTTCCGAACCCCGAATACAGTGCTTGGCATTCTTGTGAGGCACCTGGTCTGTCAGGTTAAACACTGTTTAATCTGGAGGTAAAGGTGGCCGGCAGCAAGAGAGCCGAGGGAGGTATACTTCTTTCCCAATCTTCTCCCTATCCCGAAAATAAAAAAAGGAATTACCAGTACCGGACCGGTCCGGAATCGATATGGACGAATCCCTGTCGGCCGTAATAGCCGACTCCACCCAACCGAAGCTTCACAGCGGCCCGTCGTATTTTGGAAAGTCGAACGCCGGGAATCGAGAAGTCCATTGCCTGCCCGACGGTATGAAGACTGTTTGGCGCGGCCCCTCGACCAAGGCGAATCAGCAATTTGTTGTATGAGGGCGACCGGTAGCCGGAGTAGATTTGAATTTCCTTCCCCTGTCCGACTAACTTTTCCACCTGATTCACATATTCCAGCAATTGAATGTCCATCTGGCAGACCTTTTTGGAATGATGGCACCGCAAAAGATAATTAATGTCCTTCAGGGCTTCCTGGTCATAGCGGCCTGATTGATTGCGATACGTTACCTGGAGTCGTTCGTCAGTGTGGGCGTTGTAGAGGCGAAGTCTGCCTTCAGGGAGTGAATGGGCCGCGGCGGATTCTGGAAACATCAAGCGGCTGCCAAGAATCAGCATTCCCGCAAGAGAGGATTTCAGAAAGAAGCGCCTTGACCAGATTTCTTCTGTCTCCTGAGACATGGTGACACCCTCCGAACAGTGAATGGGGAAATGGAGCGGGAGAATAAAACGGAATGAAACACTGATCATTTAACAAAATAGAATGATGAGGTCAACCAATGGATGGAAATTTTTTAATCATCCCCTCACCCACGTTTATGCATTTCCGCTGTGGACTGAATGAAAGTGGGCAATCGCCTCCTTTGGCTCTCCTGGATTTTTTTACGGAAACTCACCTGCGCGGTTGCTGTTCACGTTCTGCCTTTGGGACTCAATCTTCAGAGGACTCATGTCCGACATGGTGAATCCAGCATTGATCGTTGAGGTGTTTTGGTTTGATGTCTTCCTACCGCCATCCGGAACCCATGCAGGGTAGGATTTTGCTTCTACTCCGCTCAGCAAGAGGGGTTGGCGAAGGAAAGGCCTTTGGCATTTCTACACCAATCTTCAAATGATTGCGTGTTCCTCTGCTTAAGACAGAGCAATCCCTGTAACAGAAATCGAAAAATCTCCACTTGATTTCCGCTTGTCGGTGGGTGCCGGTATCGAAATTCACCGGTTCATTTTACGCCTTCCCCCCTAGTTGTAATCTCCGAAGTCTCTATCTCATTCCTTTGAGACATGGCTTTTCCATTCTTTGGTTAACCTCGTGCGGTAGGGGAGGATACCTGTGGATCTGAAAGTCAATCTTGTCTCCCATAAGAATGTTCAACAAATCAGGACGGAGGCTCAGTTATCTAAATAGATAAAAATATTCCACGATCAGATACATCCTTAACGTTTTAAATAGAACACCATTGTCAGGTGAGCTCAGGAGGCGAGTTTGGAAATGCTTGAAAGACAAAGGAGATACATCCGCACGACAGTCGTCGTCCCGCCACATTCAAGTCGGGAATAAGTCTTGCTCACGTCAATAAATATATGGGCCCAATTATTTAATTTCCACGTATCCTGTAAAGGGTACGTCTTACTGTAAGGAGGAGTCGTCATGCCACAGGTTGAACCGAGCGTTATGCTTAATTCGATTATGGGGAAAATCTACAATGTGCTGACCAATGGGGATGATACCGTCCCCAAATCGGAAGACAATTTTTTTAGTTGGTGCACACCCGGATTGGCTGTTGAACCTGATGATTTTGATTTTTTAACACAAGGGTTAACGGGTGTGGTGAAAAAGAAAGCTCTGAAGGACATGGTGATCGAAGGTGAGGGAGGGGAATCGAATTCACCGGAGCTGACACCGGCAGTCTTAGAAGGATTGCGTGCGCAAGATGCCAGCAAACAGTATATGAATGCAGAGAGCTTCGCGCGGCTTGTCGATTTTGTCCCCGACCTGGCGGCCACAACGAATAATCAATTTGCGGCCATGAGCATCATGAACAATGAGGGATCGCTTTCAGAGCGGTTCGAATACATTTTACGCATGAGTCAAATCATGGAAACCAAATTGGATGACAAAACAAAAGAAAAAATTGAAAAGTTCAGAGGGCTGCTTTCGACGACAAGGGTCAAAAAGAATCTTGTGACCGACGAAGAGGTTGAGGTTTCAGAACCCAGTGCCTTAGTGAATCTGTATAACCAGAAGCTGACGGAATATGAGGCGGCGGCATTGGCCTATAATGGTGCCCGCATCGATGCCCTGACAGCCGACAATGTCAAAGCGGTTCATTATTGGGGGATGAACGCCAACATTCTGCGCAATAGGGTCAAGGCGGCTATGGGTGATTGGGTCAGTAATGGGTATAAAAATGATTATGAAGGCATTAACGCTTTTATTGATCAGGTTATGAGGCGGGATATGGCGCTGCTCAAAGCCCAATATCAGGATGATTTGGAAAAAGCCAGAATCACCGGGATATCCTCCGGCAGCGATTTTTTCTATACATCGCTGGTGCCCAGTAACCCCATGCAGGCCGCAGGATGGACAAACTTTAGTTTTCAATCCACGGATTATAATAATTCTTCCAATTCCAGCTACCAAATGAAACGGTCTAAAACCAGTGCCGGAGGCGGATGGTTAGGCATTTTCGGCGGTGGCGGGTCTGCCAGCAGCGCCAGTGGACAATCGGAATCCAAAGTCACATTTGATAGCAACCATTTTTATATGAATTTTTCGATTACCCAATGCCAAATTGTGAGGCCGTGGTTCAAGACAAGTTTTATTAATAGTAAGTTATGGCGTTTTGATCAAAATAATCCCGAATCATCAAAACAAATAGTCAGCGATGGCGGCAAACCTGCCACAGGACTCTGCCCGGCTTATCCCACCGCAATCATTTTCATCAAAGATCTTGTCATTGGCTGCCGGAATAGCAGTGGCTTTTCAGAGGCGGCACAAAGTTGGCAACGGTCGTCGGCGAGTGGTGGTGGGGCCGTGCATTTTGGTCCATTTCATTTCGGTGGATCGCATGGCCGTAGTTCCGCCAGTGGAGAGCGGTCCTCAAAATTCCACTATGATTCAGAAAAGCAAGAAATGCGAGTGCCGGGTCATCAAATCATTGGATTTAAATGCCATGTCTTACCAAAGAGCCCTGATCCGTTAAGCGAAATCACGGATTGGATTTAACTTTCCAGGTAGTCCCGCCCCAAAATCGAAAATGGGGTGGGGCTACCATGGGGAAGGGCGATATTCCACCACCATAACGATTTGATGAGGTAATACATGGCTATCGACTCCATCGTGCAATTGGCCTTGATGTCCAAAGCCAAAAAAGTCTTTGAAAAGGAAGGAACGTTTTTGAGTTTTCCTGTGACACCGCTGGCCTATACCAAAGAGGATCTGGATTTCTTTTCACAGGAAACCGGTAGTGATCTTCTCCAGAGCAAGGCCAACCTGGCGGCTTTTTCCACGCTCGTGAATCTGATTCCCCGTGATGAGGCCTGGTTGCCCACTGATACACGCTTTTTGTGGAATGAGTTGGAGTATGTTCTGAGAGAAGGACATCTTGCATTGTCGACTCGTACACAGGAAGAAGAAGTAGCCTATCGGGAGGCCTTGACCTTTTTGAAAGTCCCGGGTGAGGGAGGCCTTCTACAGGACAGCCCTAAGGTCAAGGTCTATAACCAGTATAAGGATGCCTACATTATGGCTGAGCAGGAATTCATGGAGGCCAGAAGTACGGGTGAGGCCGCAGAGGACGAATCGGAGAAAAAACGCTGGCGGGAGGTCGATGAGCCTGCGTTTCGGGCAAAACTCAAGGATCTGGATAATCAGTGGATCCTGGAGGGATACAAGAATGAAGTCAATATTGCCAGGAGTCAGTACCAGAATCTTGGAGCCAAATCACCCTCAATGACCTGGGATGAGTGGAAAGGAAGTTTCAATCAGGATCTCGACAGTGAGACCAATGCTCAGGATAATTTTACGGTTTTCCCAAGCAGCTTTACTCCCTCGAATGCCTTAGAAGAGGGTTCATGGAATCCTTTTTCTCTGAGCCAGGCGGAAATCAACATGTTAGTGAATGAAGCGCCGGCAGATCTCCGTACGCGGTTCTCAGCTGAGGGAGCAGTGTCTTCGAAGAAATCCGTGACCTTGGAATTCAGTTCTGCGGCTATCAAACGGTCCTGGTTTGATTCGGAAATATTCCGGTCGCGGTTCTGGCGGTTGTCAGATTCCACGAAGGTTTTTTCTGACGGTGGCAGCCCGCCTTCCGGAGATTGTCCGGCCTATGTCACGGCTATCGTGTTTGCCCGGAAGGTCGTCGTCGAGGATAAACAAGTCCAACCGAATACTTCCAATCCAAAAGTGTCTATGGATTTGCGTTTTAACTATGCAGTGAAAGATCAAAATTCGATACAAAAAATCAACCCTGCTGTCCTGCAAGCCGTGCAACCGCAATTGATGAAAAGGCCATCTGTCCACCCACAACCCATAAAGGCTCAACCTGTCCAACCTTTAATGATGAAAATGCAGCCGAAAGCGATGGCCTCGTTTAAGTCAACGGCCATTAGGGTGCCGACACAGCCAACTAGAGGGAACGTCTTGGTAAGACCGGCGGTGAGGACCCCGGTGGTCGCTCGCCCGGCTTACTCCCGATCCATGGTGAACCTGCAGGCGTCGTCCTATACCCGGCTGCCATCTACGCCTATACGGAAACCGGCGCCACGTCCGGCAACGCCGCCAAGGCCTCAAACAACTGTCCCTGACGAGAATATTTATATCTTGGCATTCATTTGTAAGCCGTTACCGAAAAGCCCCGATCCCGATATGACTTTACAGTGGTGATTTGGACATAAAGATGAGTGGTAAAGCCAAACTATGTATGGAAATTCATACATTCGAAAATTAATCAGGTGATTATGAATGATGAAGTAAGTCGGGATGGTTTTGGAGTGTGTTCCAGATTTCATGGATGAAAAAATGGTTCATTCTTCTGTAAGTCATGAAAGGGAAGATCCAGATAGCGCAGGACAACTCATTTCATTTAGAGAATATGAGCCCCAGAAAATGATTGAAGGAAGAATTATAGGGAGAATATATGGGCAGGCAATAAGGGTTGTTCAGTGAAATAAATGGTGAGGTGAGTCGAGTAGTTGTAGAGTTCCCAGGTGTTCCGGTTCGGCCTTCCCTATTGCGTATTATCGGTAGGGGGCGTGACAGATACGGGATGATTTGTGGTGTGAATCGTCTCCTCGGATTTGACCTCGACAGAGACGTCGGTGCCTTGAATGGCATGATCGATGGGAGTCATCCGAAAGGATGAATCGTTCTTCCGGCTTTTCAGAAAAAAATGAGTCGAATTGGAGAGTTCGTCGAGTATTTTTGTGGCGGCGTTGATTGCGTGTTGCATGCAAAGCATGTGTATGGATTTGGTCATGGTCATTTCCACATCAATGGTTGTTTATGTGAGCATCCTATTCTTCTCTTTTCTGACTATTGAGATATGAAAAGCATAAAGCGTGCCAATTGCATGCGACTTTATGCACTCGTGCGTCATGCCATAGGATGGATTGATTCAAATGGGAATGTTCCTAAAATCTCTGGACATCTTTTAGTCTGAGAAATTGCCTGCTTCTTTCGATTCCTGGCAGATGAAGGCCTTGATTCTGGAGAAAAAGACAAATTATCCATCCTACGACAATTTTTCTTATCTTTAAATTGACTGTGTTGGTTCAGCAACATCGATAGCCATGTGTTCCATTCCTGAAGATTTCAAAAAGGAATAAGGCCGGTGTTTCTTGATACGGAAACCGATGGCAAATTGTGTGAAGGGTCTATCTGGGAAAAAGAAAGGGGGCGAGGTCCCAGAGAAACCGGAATGAGAACCTCCGGACGACAATCTAAACGAATTGCGCGGTGCTCTCAAGGAAGATTGAAGTTAAAAGTGTATGCGAAGGTCGGCGACAAGCGGAAGGTGATCCGATGCGATCAGCGCAGTACGAGATTTGGGAAGATGCACATGAGTCACGTCAATCTGGCCTTCATAAAAAATATGGTCGAGATGCAACAGGGGCAAAAATCCCGGATAGGTCCGGCGTCGTTTCACAAAGGGGCGAATGTCCAGGCTCTGAAATCGTGGGGTGAGGATATCGGTGGTGACGCCGCGCCCCCATTCGTTGAAATCGCCGAGAATGATTTTCGGACCGGCTGCTTGATGCTGGTCCAGAATCAAAGCCAGGCGTTCCGCCTGATACTTGCGTTCCCGCATTCCGGTGCCCATATGCACGTTGTAGACATGTAAGGTCTGATTACCCAGCCGGAGGTCAGCGCGTTGACAACAGCGGCCGCGCCGGGTTCTCCAGGACAAGTCATGTCGCGCATCATTCACAATTGGAAATCGGCTCAGAATCATATTTCCGAAGGGATACCCGTGACGTTGCCGGGCAGATGCCATTACCCATCCCATGCCCATCAAAGCACCAAGAAGTTCGTCCTGTCCCCGGCCTTTGGGTCCAAGTCCCAGGACTTCTTGTAGAGCTATAACATCCGGATGCAGGGCCGATAGGACCTCCGCGATCCGTCTGGGCATGATCCGACGATCCATCCCGCAACACCGGTGAATGTTATAGGTCACGATTCGAATATCGAGGGAAGTCGGTGGTTGGGGAACCTGTGGAAGTGCTCTGGCCATGAGTGAATAGAAAGTCCTTTTAAATCACTGAGCTACCATTGCTCTATAGACCATATCATGACGGGAAAAGATGTGAGGCATTATAAAAATTGCCCATTATCGTGATTGGCAAAATGCAGACCAGAATAGAAAAATGCCGTCCACAAATTTTGTGGATAACCTGGTGGCTACCGGCAACAAAAGCGGTATTTTTGAAGGATTGATAGAGAAATGAGCAAATTGCGTAAATTTTAGGCATTGTGTTGATAATATTTTTCAATACCAAATATAGTGGTGTGAATTTTTTGGCGTAGTCGTAAAGGTAGAATGATGATTTTCTCTTGACTTTTTTGATTCAGTTGATCCTTTTGAGTTTCATCAAAACCTCATAATGATCTCCTGAAAATGGTTTATCCACAGAAAGGTTTTTCCCTTGTTGATAGGTGAACAAAATGAGAATGGTTTTGTCGGCGCCTGTAGGGTCTTTTCGCCTGGACAATAAATTTTGGCCTGTGTTCATCATGGATTTTTCAGATATTGACACGTTTCACTCGCTACCCACGATTCTTTGTCGGTTCCGATCACCGGAAATTGAATAGCGGATTCCTTGCGATGAATGGGAATGGCTTCCCCTGCCTGCACATCGGAGCCCTCGAAATTTCGAGGGCTATCCCACGAGGGACCGCACCAACCGATTCCTTCGCCCATTCGAGTACGGATGACGGGAGCCCGCTTACCAATGCCGCCCCAAATCTAATGGCATCGGTGCCACCCAAGATGGCCAGATAGATTCCCAGGTATTTTCGCGCGCGCTGACAGAACACCTCAATGGCCGGAGTGGCGCGAGGATCCGGTTGCTCGCGGAGGGCTTGGAGAAGGTGGGGCAAGTCGGAGGTCAGGCTGGACAAGTTCAACAGGCCGGATCGGGAATTCAACTGAGGGTCGATCTTTTCAAGGGAAAGCCGATTATGCCCGGCGACCTATCCGATAATGGTCAGGTCGGGATTTCCACGTGTGCCCATCACGAGGCCTTCTAGCCGGTGAATCCCATTGAGGCCTCGCCCACAGCTCTATTTTTGATGGCGCTAACTGAGCACTATTTTCCCAAAGGTTAATTTGAAGGAGAGACGGCGCGAAGCTCCGTATGAGCCCCGCGCAAGACATATAGGGAAGACCGGAGAAAAAGAGCCGCGAGTCCAAAACCCACGAGAATGTCAGGCCAACCTGAACTGGTAAGCCATACCCCTGCGGCGGCACACAGCACCGAGACATTCGCAATAATGTCATTGCGGGAACATAGCCACACGGAACTCATATTGATGTCATCGGCCCGATGGCGCCAGAGCAATAGAAGGCAAAGGCTATTGGCCGCAAGTGCCAGTAGGCCAATGGCGCCAATGGCCTCGAATACGGGAACCTGCGGAAAAATCATCTTGTAAACCGCCTGTCCGAGAACAAAGAGCCCGAAGGCCGCCATGACGCCGCCCTTGAGGAGGGCGGCCTTGGCTTTCATCCTTGCGCCTCGCGCCACCACGTAAATGCTGAAGCCATACACCAATGCATCCCCCAACATATCCAGTGAATCCGCGATCAAAGAAACAGAACCAGCGAGCAGTCCTGCTGTGAGTTCTATCAGGAACATCACCGCATTAATGGCCAACACGATTTTGAGTATTGAGCTTTGGCGATCCTGAAGCGCCTCAATCTCACATGCTTTGTCATTGCAACAATCAGCCATAGTTGAATCTTTGAGAATTTGTAGCGGGATAACTAAAGAAGCTTAACACTTTAAAGAGGATATCATAGTAAATGAGAGTCCGTGAACATGGAGGGAGGAAACGGCTCGGCTCAACATTTAGGGTTTTTCAATAACCTGATGAAGGGCTATTGCCGGAATGAGGGCAAGGACACCCTAACACAGGTGGGAAAACTTGCGAAGATAGAGCCATCAACCGGTTGTCAGCTGAGCCGGCGGCGAAGGCTCTGTGCCCGGTTTGAGAGTCCAGGTTCAGGGAGATCTTTTTTTCGGTCAGGAGGCAATCGGTTTCCATGTCACGTGCGGGTTATTGATTGTCCACCATTCAGCAGACATCTCAGGAAGTGTGAAAAAAGAAAATTCATTCTTGACTTTTTTGCAACCTCGAACAAGAATGCTGTCGCATTGAGACTGGCTGTATTGTGAGCCTCTTGTTTCGAGGGCACACATGAGTGATCGAAAATGACAGGGAACGGTATGAATAGGGGAAAAGGTTAAGCGAACCCAAGAGAGCTTCAAATGCGCTGCACTCCGCATCAGGCCGCAGCCACGTTTGCTCGCAGTTCCCGTGGCCGTTGTCAAATACCTGACCACTTCACCATCATTCCAAGAGAGACAATGTCAGCACCGTCTGTAACAGGCGCATTACTATCCGACTACGATAGGGCAATCGCCACTCTCGTGACCGCGTTTATCTCCGATCCGTTCATTCGCTGGATGTTGCCCGATGCCAAGCAGTATCTCCATTACTTCCCACAAGTCCTGAAGTATTTTGCTGGACGCGCCTTCGATCACGGATCGGCCTATCGTTCGGAAGATTATAAAGCCGCAGCGCTCTGGCTGCCTCCCGGCGTCGGTCCTGACGAGGAGGCGGTTGCTGCTGTCATGCAAGATGGCGTGGCCTCTGAACTGCAAGGGGATGCGTTCGCCTTACTGGAACGGGCGGGCGCGTCGCATCCGTCGGTTCCACATTGGTACCTGCCTGCCATTGGGGTTGAGCCAATGCTTCAAGGTGAGGGATACGGCTCTGCCCTGCTCGCACACGGGCTTGACGTCTGTGATAATGGCCACGTCGCCGCTTATCTAGAGGCGACTAATTCGGCTAACATTCCGCTCTACCAGCGTTTCGGGTTCGAGATTGTGGGAGAAATTCAGGCCGGCAGTTCACCACCGATAAAGCCAATGTTCCGGGCTGCCCGTTAAGTGATCTGGCCCTTATGGTTTGAGAGCACACCTGAATGAAAATGCCAGGGTATTGTATGAACAATTGAGGTGAGAAAAAAAAGCGTCCCCGAATCTCATCCACTAGAACAAGCTTCTGAAGGGCAAACAAAGCCATCGACGACAAGAGGAAAGAGCGTAGCTTTGCTCGATGTCTCCTGGAAATATGACGAAGGTTAGATTTTATCCGGAGCTGCCATGACGAGGTCGCATAGCCTTCCCTGCATTCCCGATGCGCCACGTTCGATTCGGAAGGGCGTCCCCCTCAAGACTTTGCTTGGCTCGGAAGCAGTTGACTGCTTGGCGCGAAACGTCCGTTTCGTGCATCCGGGGTTTGATGCAACGTCATTTCGGAAGAAAGCCCTCTCCGGGCTGGAGGATTTGGAGTTTTTGCCGCGTGGTCAGCATATCGCAGTTGCACTAAGGCAATTCCTGCCCGATGCTTACAGAAATGCTCTTCAAATCCTTCTGGATTCTCTTACACCGCCGCAAACAGAAGCTGATGAGTTCGGGTTAGCTGAGTTCTTCTATCTCCCACATAGCTTCTTTATTGCCAGCTACGGCATCGATCCGGAATACAACGGAGGAGAAGACCCCTTCGACATTTCTATGAATGCCCTGCACGCCCTGACCACACGATTCACATCGGAATTTGCAATTCGTCCGTTTCTTATTCAACAGCAGAATCGAACGTTGTCACAGGTCATGAAGTGGACGCATGACCAAAATCCACACGTCCGGCGCCTGTGTTCGGAGGGTCTGCGGCCACGGCTGCCTTGGGGAAAGCGGATCCCCGCATTCATCAAGGATCCATCACCAACATTCCCGATCCTTGAGCTCCTCAAGGATGATTCGTCCTTGTATGTACGGCGCAGCGTGGCAAACCATCTTGGAGACATTGCCAAAGACCATCCAGAATTGGTTATCGAGACTTGCCGTCGATGGCTAAGTGGGAACTCGTCCAACGATTCCAAGTGGCTTGTCCGGCATGCCATACGTCATCTTGTGAAGAAGAAAAACGGCGCGGCGTTAGCACTCCGGAATTCTGCAACATAGTCAAAATGGGAGGGTGCGCAATGGCCGTATATGCAGAAGTAGGTCTAGGCGCTGAACCGGACGGCTTTTCCGTCAGGCTGAAGGCTACCTGTGAGCTTGGGTGTTCAGCCGCCAGCAGGCGGCGGAGGGGATGCCAATCACCAATTAAAAATGCCGTGCCTGTTTTCTGTAGAGTGACAAAAAAATTGTCTCTATTTTTTCAGTTGGGTTCTGCGTCTGCTGCTTGAACTCAGCTACCCCTGTTTGCGACATGTCCAAGGTGGTGAGTTAAGCAGAAATCGTTTGCTATGAGGCTCAGGTCTAATCTCGAATTTGGACCAGCGATAAAGAATGGAAAATTTCGCAGCAAGCTGGCGAGGTATCAAAGGCTAAAAGAGTTTTAACTGTTAGAGATCATCTTTTGGCCAACTTTGATGTTGGATATCATGTTCCACCATGCTCTCTTATGTGTGTTACGGAAGTGTTCGTTTTTTCTGCTCCGACGCCTGCCGTCTGATCCAAAGGAGGGACGCTCTGATGACTTGGCGGGCCTTGTTTGAGCAGAGCGAGTTGGTCCGCCCTCCTCAAGCTAGCGTCCGTCCGCTTTCATGAGCCAGACGGGGCGGCAATGGTTTTGGGTCCTTTTCCCGAAAGAAAAGGACCTCGACTGCCGGGGCGAAACCCGGCAATACAGAACAGAGCGTGGGCACCAGAGTTGAGTATGTCAGTATAGGGTCAAATCTATTGTTGCCGAATTTCTGCCTCCACCTGTCCCACCTGCTTCCTGGAGCATTTGCCTGCGGACAGCTTCCTCATTCCTTCATACGAAACTCTCAATAAAATATTTGACCACTGGTTTTTCTCAATAAGGCCCATCGCCTCAATCCCTCTCTGGTACGGAACGTTATTGCGCGTAACAATGTTGAGGATTTCATCTGGACCTGAGCAGGTTTTGACTGGCAGGAGGCGAAGAAAAATCACAAGAAGCGGTTTAATTGCAGATCAAAATTCTGGACGTAATTCCTTCGTTGCCTAAGAATTTGTCGCATCAAGAGTAGCGGTATTTGTGTTTTAATTGTGCTTCGAGAGCACAAAAACGTGAGAGGATTGGCAGTCAACTCCATGAATAATTGAGGGAAGACGATGGTGCCGGATGCCATTTGGGGGAACGTTTAATTTTCCAACTTTAAAATAACCAGGAGATCCGGATTACTCCGGCAAAAAAACTATGCCCAATCATGATAAATCTCTGCCCGGCAAATCGAATTCACTCTGGCTCGACACGACCCCGGAAACACGTTTTCCATCCTTACAAAGCGGATTAACTGTGGATGTAGCCATTATAGGCGGTGGGCTGGTCGGCTTAACGGCGGCCACGCTGCTCAAGGCTCAGGGAAAAACTGTCGCGGTGCTGGAAGCCGAGCGCATTATTCAGGGTGTGACCGGCCACACGACCGCCAAAATAACTTCACAGCACAAATTGATTTATGATGACCTCATTCGCCATTTCGGGGAAGAGAAGGCGCGTGCTTACGCCGAGGCGAACCAGGCCGCTATCGAACAGATCGCCGACCTGGTTCGAGTTAAACACATCGACTGCGATTTCTTCCGCACCGAGGCCTACACCTATACGGAGTCCGAGGACGAGGTAAATCAGATCAAGGCTGAAGCGGACGCGGCATTGAAGCTTGGGCTTCCGGCCACTTTCACCCAGGAAACGCCGTTGCCTTTTTCGATAAAAGCCGCTGTGCGCTTCGACCATCAGGCACAATTCCATCCTCGTAAATACTTGCTGGCTTTGGCGCAAGACATACCCGGCGAGGGCAGTTTCATCTTTGAAAGAACTCGCGTCGTGAATGTGGAAGAAGGCGAGCCGTGCGTCATCACCACCGAGCAGGGCGTGATTGCCGCGCGCTCGGTCATCGTTGCCAGCCACTTTCCTTTTAACGACAAAGCTCTGTACTCCTTTCGTCTGCATTCGCATCGGTCCTATGTGTTGGCCGCCCGCGTGGTGGAGCCGGGCCCCCTTGGCATGTTTATCAGCACGGAACCGTCTTACTCTGTGCGGAGCTATCCGGTGCCCGGAGGTGACTGGCTTTTGGTCGGCGGCGAAGGACATAAAACCGGACAGGGCGATGATACGGTGGCCCGTTATCAAAGGCTCGAGCAATGGGCGCGCGAGCGGTTCGCTATCGAGTCGGTGGAATACCGCTGGTCAACACAGGACAATCGCACCATTGACGGAGTGCCGTACATCGGACGGTATGGACCATCTTCACGGCATCTCTATGTCGCCACCGGCTTTGCCGGCTGGGGCATGACCAATAGCACCGTGGCCGGAATGCTCTTGCGCGATTTGATTTTAGAACGCGAGAATTCGTGGTCGGAAGTTTTTGACCCGAACCGCGCAAATCTGGCGGGAGTTCCGGATTTGGTCGGGCAGGGAGCCGATATTGTTAAACATTTCGTCGGCGACCGCATGACGAACGAAACACCTGATAGTATCGCGCTTGGTGAGGGTAAGATTGTGAAAACGGAACGGGGAAAAGTGGCGATGTATAAAGCGGAAGACGGTACGGTGAGTACCCTGTCGCCGGTTTGTACTCATATGGGTTGCTTCGTACAGTGGAACCCGGCGGAAAAGAGTTGGGATTGTCCCTGTCACGGCTCGCGTTTCGCCGCTGACGGCAAAGTACTGCACGGACCGGCCATCAACGATATGGAGAAAATGTAAACCTTCCGGAAACTTGAGAATTTGTAAAACGCTAACAGCGAGCTGGCAAGGTGGGAATACCCAATTGCCTTCAGCCTCGTTCGTTCCAGCCGTCTGCCGCAGCTGAATGCCCTTCTAGACTCGTCGCGTTTCCTCCCGTTTTAAACTCAGCGCGGGCTTCAGAGATAAGCCCGTCGAGCTTTCCTCCCTTGAGATCAGCTTCAATCTGCTGATCCCAGACACGCGCATCGAACTCAAGGAACCATTCCCGAAACTGAGCCAGGTCTTGGGGTGGTAGATTCAGTACCTGTTGTTCAAGCTGTTCCAGTTCATTCATGAGTTACCCTCCTTCCATCGGTTGCCTCAATTCTACACGAATCCCAATGTCCAGCCCAACTAAAAAGTAATTTGAGGGGGAGAAGTTCAGCGGAAGTTTATTGGCTGGAAAGTTTCCATGATTATGGCCGGAATACAACACCCATCGAAGGGCGGCTTAAAAAATAAGAAAGAATGAGTCCATCAAGAGGCTGTCATCCTGAGCCGGCGGCGAAGGATCTGTGCCCAAGCGGAGAGGCCAGGGTTCAACGAGATCCATCATGGAACGAATCCTGAACTTGCCGAATGGCTCAGAATACATGGGCTCCGAGTAAATCGTGTGGGCAGGTGAAGGCATCGCACCTTTGTTCCCCACTCTCGTGTCCACGTGATGCTCTGTGTTGCCGGGTTTCGCCCCGGCAGGCGAGGTCCTTTTGTTTCGGCAAAAGGACCCAATACCAGTGACGCCCCGCCCGTCTCATCTGATTAGATCGGACGCTAAACACGGGAGAGCGGACCAACTCGCCAGGCTCACACAAGGTCCGCCAGAAAAAAGAGCGTCCGATTATGGGATGGGCGGCAGGCGTCGGAGCAGGGGAGAGGGAACTTTTAGAGGCAGGATATGGGAACAAAGCTGTTGTTGACGAATTTCTGCCTCCACCTGTCCCATCTGCTTTTTGAAGCCTTTGTCTGTGGACTGCTTCCTCATTCCTCCACACGAAACTTTCAACAACAGCCTTGTCTCCTGTTCCTTGTTTCAGAGTGATGTTCTGTGTTGCCGGGTTTCGCCCCGGCAGGCGAGGTCCTTTTCTTTCGGGAAAAGGACCCAAAACCAATGACGCCCCGCCCGTCTCATCTGATTGATCGGACGCCAAGCATAGGAGGGCGGGCCAACTCGCCAGGCTCACACAAGGCCCGCTAGGAAAAGAGCGTCCGATCATGGGACGGGCGGCAGGCGTCGGAACCGTGGAGAAAAAATGACTGGCAGGAGGCGAAGAAAGAACTTCGGAAGCGGCATGAATGAAAATCAGAATCCTTGACATTTTTTCAACGTTGTACAAGAATTCGTTGCATTGAGGCTATCCGTGTTGTGTGGCTTAGGTGCTTTGATAGCACACAGGTGTGACCGGAACTGCTAGCGAACTGCATGAACACTTGAGGCAAAAAGATACCACCGGATGCCATTCGGCTGTCCTCATTGAAAAGGCAACGATCATGTCGTTATTTTCAGAAATTTAGTTGGTGTGTAATTCGGATAGAAATGGGATGGTCGTGCATGTGGAACGCTTGCCTCAAGACGCAGGCAGGTGCGAACCAACTCACTGGGCTAAGCCCGCGTCGTACAAATCGCCCAAGACAATCAGCATACTACTTTCCACAGAAAGAGAGGGTTATGCCATGGAAGTGCCCAGGGAGTTTTTTACGCTTCAGAGCATGCTCACCTTGACAGGAGCGACCGGTGCGGTTTTCGTGGTGTGCAATGCTATTCAGGCGGCATTTAACTTCAATCCGAAGTGGCTTGCGCTTCTGCTGTCTGAAGTGATTTCCATGGCCGGTGTTGCGCTATCGGGCGGGCACGGGTTGGATTACTTCGTCGGGCTCGTCAACGGCTGTTTAATCTTTTCGAGTGCTGCTGGTGTCGTGGCCATCAACAGCGGAGGGGATGCAAAGTCGCGTGGCGACGGTACCGTCACAGCCGAGGATATTCGCAAAGGCGTCTCTACGAGCTCGCGGCGAGGTAGAGGTTTCTTTGCACCGTGGTTTTGAGAGACAATGTTGCCCAGTGAAGTACGAATCGCGGACATCGCGCTTGGCACGCATGTCCTGTTAGTGGGAGTCGAGCGATATACCGACTCGGCGATTGAGAACCTTAGCTCGCCTTGCGAGGAGGTTCGCAGCCTCGCAAAGGCGTTGTGTGCCAAGGACGGGGTCGCCATTCCGTCAGGCCAGGTACTTATCGTCGAAAATCCGACGATTGACGAGCTACGCGAGAGTCTCTCAGCGTTTGTCGACGAACGCGGCCCGGACGACACTGCAATTTTGTACTACGCCGGTCATGCATTTCGTCGCGAGCAGAACCAGTATTTGACGGCCACCAACTCGTACCTAGAGGATCTCGCCGCCACGTCTCTTTCCGCTCTCGCCTTCGGCGCGATTATCAGCAAGTGCAGAGCTGCAAGGGTATTGGTCATTTTGGACTGCTGCATCAGTGCTGGGTTTGCCGAGAGAGCACCGAGTTATTTTCAAAGGCTCGTTGGTACAGAGTTTCGAGCGCTGCTTTGCGCATCCCTGGAGGATCAGCCCTCATGGGAACGCGCTGATGGGGGCGGCACACTGTTTTCTGGGCATATGCTGGCGATTTTGGAGGGTCGCGAACCAGCGGGACAAGAGCCGGGTGAGATCACGTTCGGTGGTCTTCTTGCTGCAATTGAGTTCAGAGTGAACGAAGACCTGTTGCATTTACATCCCGGATTGCCGCCTCAGCAGCCGGTTGCGGCTGCGGTCTACAGTAAAGACCCGGTCCTCTTCGTGCACCGTAAGGCGAGGCTCAAGGGTCTTACAACTGCAACTGCTCGCGTCAGTCAAGCGCGATTTCATCGAGTCGTTCGCAATGTTGTAATCGGCATCATTCTCTCAGTGACGTTCGGCCTTCTCAGCTACTACCGCTGGCTGGACGGACACATGTACCTGAGCGTCGTTGAAAAGCGCCTCCTTTTGTATAAAGGTCACCCACGATGGACAGCACCAGGTTACCCGCACCCAATTCGGGAATACGCCTTTGATCCAGCACAGTACGAGCCTGAGGGGGCCATCCTGCGATCGGGGTCGGCAATCTCGGTCTTCGATGAGCCGGTAGAGGCCTTTCTTAAACGCCAACTCAACGCACTCGGAAGGGCCGAGGCACGGTTTCAAGCCGACGATTTGACTGGTACCCGAACTATCGCGATCAAATACTTCGACAGTCATCCTAGTGTCAGCAACGTAGCCGATATCAACATGAGGCTCCTGTTTGCCGAGGTTGCGACCCCCGCAGATAGAGCGCGGCTTGAAGAAGATCTGAAAAGCTTCAGAAAGGAGGTCAGGGAAGCCGCAATACTCGGGCTCCAACGATTCGACAAAGATATGGCAATTGATCTTCTTCGCCAGGACCTGAAAGAAGGCTCGGCAATCGACCATTCGCGAATACTATCTAGATATGGCCCGCCCTGTACTCAACAACTTCAACGCTATATCTCTGCTGTGGCGCTCGTGCCCAGTGCTCGAGTTAACTTGCCTGATACCGTACTTCGAACAGGATGCACGCTTGACGAGGAAGGATGGTGGTTCCTGGTTCGCAATGCGGCCATCTTTGGCAACGGTGACCTAACGGACTTGGCGCGGATTGCCACGTTGCTCGACCTGCCGTTCAGATATTCCCTTGCAGAACAGCAGCTGAAAAGCGAAGAGCAACCATCCGAGGCGCTTCGATGGTCTATCGTACTGAGCAATCTGCGACCGCCAAGGTGCCCCTCAACCTTGGTTAAGAACTGGAACAATGGAGCAGCGTTTCAATGGCTTCGAATTGGAATCATTAGGGCAATTGCGCAGGGTTGTGGTGGTCACTCTGCTGTGCAGGTCATCGTGGATCAGTCCGGCGGACGCGCATCCCTGCGGCTTAGTAGGTGGCCCGAGCGCGTGTTGGTCCTACAGCCAGACTCAATCTCGACATCCGACAGCCTGCTCTTACTCCAATTGCTTCGTGACCTTAGCCTCCGAGATAGTGTGCCATTCATTCGCAAGATGTTAGAGCTACATCCTTATCCCGTCGTGCGCGCGAGCTCGCTGGACCTCCTGACAGATTGGTCAGTTCAGATACCCGTAAGTTCGGAGATGCTGATGAGCAATAGCATCGACTTGCAAGTGGCGGCGCAACGTGCGCTCAATCTACGCACGCCCGATGACGCGGCCGAGTTCCTTGTAGGGTCGATCGGAGCCATTGGTCTGAGTGACCTCATCAAGTACCTAAGAGGCCTGGTGCTCACGCCAAAGGCGTCCCATTACATCCGGGAACTCCTCGCCAGCGATGACGCGACAAAGCGAAAGGCCGCTGCTGTACTGGCGGCACGTGGAAGTCCAGACGCAATTGGCTATCTGCTTGCGCAGCGTTCATTCAGTGTACGTTCGGAAGCCTTGGAATATGCAGCGGCAAATCAGCAACTGAACCAGGCCGTCGCAAACCTGCAGAGTTCCCAGGACATCGATCAAAGGGACGGCAAGCAACTCATCAATTTACAAGTGCGCCGCAATGAGATACTAGATGAAATACGAAGTATGCCCGAGTGGGCACGTGCGTGGCGTATGCAGCATATCGCTCGGACCCGCAAAGTTTGGCCTCCGCCAGTAGAGCGGCTTGACGCGGGTATAGAGCTCTTCCTTGCCGATCAATCAGCCGAATTGCGTCGCTCAATACCAGATTAACTTGTGGAGCTGAAGTAGAGCCAGGCAAGAGGGATTCGAACCACGGGTAACTGATGCCACAGTCAGCCTGCATGTAAGGTCGGTTCGTCTAGTCTGAGTGAGGGGCCTGAATTCAATGAAATGGCAACGATCATGTCGTTATTTTCCGAAGAACCGATGCCATGTTATACGGACAGGAACGGGCAGATGCAGCTTTTATGTGGATCGCCTAGAAATTGTTAGGCGCAACATGAACAATATTTGGAGTCGGGAATGACAGATTGGCCAGCATTTTGTAGTAATTGCGGTGCGTCATTTAGTTCAGGGATATCTGTAGATCCTGGGATTAAAAACCTAAAGATAATTAATACTACTTCTGTATGTCCAAAATGTATGGCTCCTGCCAAAGTTTTAGATGGTGGAACAGATAATCAAGGAAATGTTTATTTTCTTCGCGCCGCCTATAAAGCATTAACTGCTCTGCAGGTTTCTACAGAGGATCTATTTGTAATATCCAATGTTATAAAACAAGCACAGCAAAAAAGAGAAGAACCAAAATATGTTATTGGTGAGCTCGAGAAGAAAGTTCCCTCTGCAAGTTCATTAATCGAGCTACTTAAACCAAAAACTGCAAATGAATTCTATGTAATGCTTAGTTTTATTCTGGCTCTTATTATTTATATACAAAGTCAAACTGAAAAAGCAGATCATCTGCCTCAGCAAGTAATCAATAATATAAGTATCAACCAAACATATATTAATCCTGAGCCGCAGAAAATAACCAAGAAACAACCTATTGGCAACGTAACAAAGAAGAAAGACAAAGAAAATAATCGTAAACTAATGCAAAAGAAAAGTAGAAATAAGAACAGAAAGAGGTGAGGATTTCATCGCCTAACTTACGTGTGTCCAGCCGCTCCCATGAGGCCAGACGGGGGCATCACCGGTTTGGGAGCGTTTTGCCTCCACAACAATGGTCGCGCTATTCGAAACGCATCAAACAAAACATCTCCTGCTGGGGCGAAACCCGGCAATACAGAACATCGCGTGGGCACGAGAGTTAAGTAGAGTATAGGGTCAAATCTGTTGTTGACGAATCTCTGCTTCTAACCGTTTCTTGAAGCCTTTGCCTGGGGACTGCTTCCCCATACCTGCACACGAAACCCTCAGCAACAGATTTGCCCCCCTGTTTTTGTGGGGCTTGATGTGTGTATGCAGCGTTAAGCCACGCCGCTTTTGGATGTTGGCTTGAGGGAATAGGTAGGGCACAACTTTTGGTAAAGGAACTCAGGTGCGAAATCGGCTCCGTTTGGCCAGACGATGGTTTCAAGTTCATTGTTAAGCGAGAACTTTGCGAACAGAGCCTTTTCCTTCAGAGGTTCGAAAACTTCTCCCCATAGCTCGTCCTCAAAATCAACTTCACCTTCTACCCCATCCGCAAACTTTAACCAGATGGAGTAATCCTGTGTGTATTTGGCTTCTCGCAATTTTGGCAACATGGGCTTACTCCAATGGCTCGATTCGTTTTAGAGTCTTTCTTTCGCGGGCCAGGTTCCAATCCTCGGTTAGCTCGGCTCTGTGATATTCGCGCCACTCTTGAACTAGACCCAATACCCGTGGAGGCACACGGCCTTCTACAAGCTCCCCCGTATCGATCGCGATGACCGCTTCAAAATCGCCATATTTCGCATGGAAGTGGGGAGGTGCGTGATCATTGTAATACATTGCTATGATGATTCCCAGGAATCGGCTGATCTCAGGCAAGACATCTCTCCTTTAAAATCTTCAAGGTTAGATTGCCTGATAAAGGGATTCGTAGTTTCATGTTCATAAGGGGCTCAATACTCATTTCAGCGTATCCTTTCACCCTGAACACTTACCCCGCCTTCACATATTGATGAAAACGCTCCGTGAGGAATGGCAGACTTTTGATATCGGAATAATCTTTTAAGAGCGAATCGATTTTGGAGATACGGAGGGTGGTGGAAGGATGTGTGGTGAAAAACTTGGACTCCACATGCCCTTCTTCTTTGGCCAACGTCTGCAGATAATCTTCCAGTCCTCGCGGGTTATAGCCTGCCCGATAGGCATATTCTACGCCCACCACATCAGCTTCAAATTCTTTGTCTTTATCCAGTCCTTTGGTAAACAACAGGTCGGTCATTTCGTCGATGACGCTGGAGAACATCGCCGGATCCTGTTTCATGGCGGTGAGGGACAGTTCCGAGACACTGCCCATCAGGGCTCCCCGCCGGATGGCGTCCAGCATGTGTTTCTGGGTGACATGCGCAATTTCATGGGCCAACACGCCGGCTAATTCGGCTTCATTCTTCAGGGTCTTCAACAGTCCGACGGTGATGAAGATATAGCCACCGGGAGCGGCAAAGGCATTCTGTTCCTGACTGTTCAGAATGGCGAAATGGTAGTTTAGGGTTGGCCGGTCCGAGACTTCCGCTACCGTTTTTCCCACCAGATTGATATAGCGTGTCCAGGCTGGATTGGAATATTCACCGCCGAAACGGCTAAAAGCTTCCACCGCGACCGCTTCCCCCAACGTGATTTCCTCTTCTTCTCCAATAGGCTCCATCGCTTGAACAACCCCGACGCCTTTTTTCAGAAGATCGATTTTTTGTTGTTTCATGCCAAGGGCCGCACCGAGACCTCCTATGAGATCTGTTTGTTGTGAGGATTGCCCGGATTGTGATCCCCCGCATCCCATGTTGGACAAGAGGAGACTCAGAATGGTGACATTCGCAAGAATTTTGCCGATTTTCATTGGGCACCTCCTGAAAATTCTCCTAAATTCCCAGCTTTTTTAAACTGCATCAATTCCTCCGGGGCAATGGAAAAGGCCTCCATGTGATCCACGGCATCACGGTCTTCCTTTTTAATATTTTTGGCTTTGGCATATTGTTCGGTGGATTCCTTGAGGCCTCGAATGCTGCCTCCTGCCCGGGACTCTCGGGCCGCAATGGTATTCCGTCCCGTGAGGCCGGAGAGACCAAGCCCGCCGCCACCCGTGGAAGGTTTTTCTTCTGCCAGCCGGAATTTAAATACCCAGCCTGTTTTTCCTGTGGCGGTTTTGACTTGGGCGAGTCGACCTTCTTCGGACAAGACGGTCACGGCATCTCCCAGCGCCAGGGTGGCGACGACGGCGGAGGTGGGAGATTTCTCCGCATTGACTTTGACGTCATCTTGTTTGGCGTAAAGTGTCGCTGCCCAATTGGTTGTTGGAATCATCCAGGCAGCCAATGTGAGGAAGACGACTCCGACGATTACTCGAGCGATACGGTCTGGCATGAGGCCCCCTTTCAGCGTGGGACTAGGGCGTAATTATTGGACTGTTGAATATTGAAAATTTTCACTAGTTTCAATTATCGCTATATTATTAGCGTGGCAGCGAAGCGCATGGGGAGGGTTCAAAAAGGCCGTCCACCAAGGCCGCAGCCCGTTTGGCACGCGGAACGTACATGGGGGGGTACGTGAGCATGACAAATGGGCGAGAACGCCGGTGGCGGCTTTTTTCAACACTCCCATTATTGATAGTCTCCGATTAAACTAAACCCGGCCCAATAGGACGGGTGGGGAAAATCCTTTTTCACGAGGAGTTGCGCTTGACGCAAGCTTCTGGCTTTATTCGCCGTCACGTAATTCCGGTAAAAATGTTTCATAAGCACAGAGGTGGAGAGGTCATCCACCCGCCAGAGGGCCGACACCAGGGCATGCGTGCCGGCATAGACAAATGCGCGGTTCAGTCCGATGAGTTCTCCGGCTTCCAGTTTGCCAAGGCCTGTTTGGCAGGCGCTCAAGGTCACCAGATCCGCGTTTAATTCCAACCCGAAAATCTCCTTGACGGTCAGTCGGCGGTTTTCGGGGTTTTCTGAAGCCAGCCAGAGTGAGGACAACAGCGGATTGCCCTCATCGAATTCCCCATGGGCCGCTAAGTGAATGATGCCATATCGGGAAATATTCTTCACCACCCATTCCTTGGTGGCCTTTGTTCCGGTCAGAATATCCATGTTGGGATAATTCCATTTGATGCTTTGGGCCTCTAATTCGGCCAGCGGAAGATCGTAATTGAAATTTCCCAAATCGGGATTTCCGATCGCGAGGACTTTGTCATTCTTGACGGCTTGACGTTTGGCAAAGGTGAATTGGAAGACGGAAGCCGAAGGTGCGTAAAAGAGCGGGATCTCATCCACCAGATAGGCCGGGCCATGTTTGAGTGCCGCGAAGGAGAGAAAGTGTAAGGGGCCATCGGGAATAATTCCCAAGTACTCCAGGTTTTTGATGTCCGCTTCAACCGGTTGAATCAGAGACACATAGAGTTTCTGTAATTCATCATCAACCGGTTCGAGGTGCTGAACGAGTTGCCGATAACGGGTCACTAAGCGGGTGAGGTCTTCCTCCTTCGCTGACACTGTTTTAAAGATGGTTCGCTCGTTCGTGATGAGCCACAGGTAGAGCTGGTCTTTCGTCAGAAAATAGGTGAGCAGTCCCACTCGAGGCGCCAGGAGCTGTTGGACCCCTTCCAGGTTGAGCGGATCCACAGAGACAAAACTGCTGAGCGCTGGATTCTCCTGTTTGACCTCCAGGATGGCTTCTTCATATAGGGCCTTCGTATTGCGATACCGTTTCTGAAGGTCGGCAGGGGGTTCCTCATACGATCCCAGTTCAGATTTGAGCGAATCCACGGTGGAAGCCATCGTGTTGATTTTCGTCCAGGTTTCCTGATCACCTTCATTTTTGAACGAGAGCTTTTGGTTACCCAGCAGGTCGATAAAACTTCTGGATCGGGAGCGTTCTAAAAAGTTAAAGGCGTCATCGGTCCGGTCCATCGTGATGAGCAGGGTGATGATGTCCCGGTACAGATCCAGTTTGTTCGTTTGAAAACTATTGCGGAGTTCATCGATTTTTAGCGCGGCCCGCATGCCTTCTACCACCTCGACCCCTTTGGTAAACCAGTTCAAGGCATCCGGGAGCTTTCCCTCCTCCCGTAACAACGTGGCCTTGCCTGCTGCCGCGCGCCATTCCACTTCCTTGATGCCGTATCGCTGAGAGATCTCATGCGCCCGCTCGTAATAGCCGAGAGCTGGTTCGGATCGCCCCAGAGCCTTATTCACGTTGCCCAGTTCGAGTAAGGCCTTGACCCAATTGATGACATTGTTGATCTCGGCGCTGATCTGCTCCGCTTTCAGAAAATGCCCTTCGGCTTCTTCCAACTGTCCCAGGGCTAATAAGGAGATGCCGATATTCCGATGGTCGTAGCCTAAACCCCATTGGCTCTTGAGGGACTCGTCCAGCGTTTTGGCCTGTTGAAAATAGTCCAGGGCGGCGGCATGGTCGCTCCGTTGCCGGTAGATCAATCCAAGATTGTTGAGCGAAGAAGCTAACTCGGTTTGGATATTGGATGACCGGCTCAGCGTGACCGCATCGTGTAAATGGACGAGTCCTTTGTCGGTGTCATTGAGTGTCCAGTAGATCAGCCCGCGAGTATTTTTCACCATAATGCGTAATTGCGGGTCCTTGGCCTGTTCGGCTTTTTTGTCGGCCTGGGTTAAGAGTTGAAAGGCCGTTTGATAGTTCCCCTGGAACCAGGCCACATTGGCGAGGTAGAGGTCGCCCGTCGTGAGGAGCTTGGGGTCATCCAGTTCTTTCGCAATGGACAGAGCCTGGTGGTAGCGTTCCGCCGCCTGGTCGAACAGGCCGACTTTTTCATACGTCAGTCCCACTTCATACAGCGTTTCGGCTTCTCCCTGCGGATCGCCTTGCTCGTGATACAGCTTCAGCGCGGCCAGAAAGTTTTCCCGGGCTTTCTCGTACCGGCCCAATCGAAGGTAATAAATACGCCCGATTCGACGGTATTGAAACGCCGTGTGACCCATTTCCCCGATTTCCTGATACAGGGAAAACGACTGGTTGAATTGTTCCAGGGCTTCCGGATAGGCCCCCATGTTTTCACGGACAATGCCCAATGTGGCCATGCCTTCCGCGAGTCGGTCTAGCTCGTCGCCCTGATCCCAAATCTGGTTGGCCTGTTCGAGATGTTGCACGGCGATGTCGAAATGTTCGAGTCGGGAATGCAGAATGCCCAAACGATATTCCGCCTCGGCTCGCTCGCTGGCAGGGGTTTCCGGGGTGAGGGAATCCAGGAGCTTCTGTTGAAAGAAGATTCCCTTTTCATAATCGTTGACTTCAAAGGCGGTTTCCACAGCCAGAGTGGTGAGTTCTTTGAAGTCCTGTCGTTTTTTTGCATGCTCGATGAGGGCGAGCGCATGTTCGATGTGCAGGAGGGAGCCGGGAAAGTCTTTGGTCTCAAATGCGTGAATGGCTTCTGCTACTTCCTGGTCATAGATGGAGGCGGCATATTCCTGACGTTCGTCCGGACCCATGCCGGCAAATCCGTAATGGCGGAAGGGATATTTCCCCTGGTCCGGTCCCCAGATATCTTTCGATGCGGCCACGACGGCTTCATCGGGAGAAAGCGTATCGAGATGCGTGAGATATTGATTCAAAAACCTGGTGGCGGTTTGGGAATCGAGCGCTGTCCGGCTCACGATGACATGAGGAAATCCGGCGCGCAGGAGAGAGGAAACCAGCACCCATGGGGAAGGGGATGAGGAGGGGATACCGCCGAAGAGCAGGATCGAATGATGTTGGCTGCCGGCAAAATCGAGCACGGAGACATATTCCCGAACATCCTGATCTTCCTGTACCTCAAAGGCGAATGTATCCGGATTTTTGATAAACGCGGCAATGTTGGTGTGGGTGGCCAGCGGATGATCATGAGCCTCGACCCCGCTGAATTGCTGGAGTACAAATGGAATTTCCCCCGCACTCGGGGGCGTGGAAGGGACAAGCGTGCTCGGGGTGGTGATGTACGAAAAAAAGAGGCTGCGCTGATGATAGCCATTCAGGAAGTCATAAAAGTTGCTGACCCACGTGAGCGGTTTCTGATCGAGTCCCAGTGAAGGGAGCGTGGATTCCAGTTCTTGCGGCATCGCCACATAGGCCGAGGCCGATTGTGTGAGCCGCTTGTGAAATTCTTCATCCCCGGCGACTCCTTTTTCCGTGACCACCAGTGGGCTGTAATGGAGGGTCTCCCCGTCATGCACAAAGCCATGATAGCCTTGCCTTCCTTTGAGAATTTTCAGGTAGGGATGTGAGGCGTCAACGCCCAAAAATATCAGGTCCCTGGTCGGAGGATAGGCCCAGAAGGACGCGGTGGCCCAGGGATATTCTTCAAACAGGGCATAGAGCGTGTCCTGAAGGGCAGGAGCCAGTTCTTCAATGGCCGCAACGTTCCCCTGATTTCTGGCTTGCCGGAGTTCCCCGAGTAACGAGCGTAGTTCCGGTTCATAGTCTCCCAAGCCTTTGAGAAACAGATCTTCTCCCACGGCTTCATAGACGGCGCTGGTCATGTGTCGAATGCTCAGTTGCTCGGCCACGGTAAAGGCGTCGTCGGGCCGGCCTTCTTCAGTCAATTGGTCAACAGAGAGCTGAATCAGACGTTCGTATGCGGGCCAGGTGTTGGTCTGACCTGTTGGAGGGTCGGTTTGCGCGGGGAAACGAAGGACCGCTTCAACGGATTGGGTGAGAAACTTCTTTCGCATGGGGGGATCAGCGGCTTCTTCGGCTTGAGACAGATACCACAACCAGCTATTGGGGGCTTGCCGGTCTTCCACCAGTTTGAGTAAGTCGTCCTGAATCCGGCGATAGACCTGAGACTGATCCGATGTTCGTGCTAATTCGGCCTGGTTCAATTTCACCAGAAATTGAGCGGGCAGACGTTCAGAGTCTGAGAATAGGGCAGACTTGAGAAGGAGCGAGTCCGCCTTCTGATAATAGGACCACGGAAGCGTCTGATAGGTGAACTGCTCATGCATGCGCTGGACGGCCTCAGCCGGCTTGAGTCCCTGATCCGGTGATGGGTCGGGAAGAAGCGAGAGGAGCATGGCGGTGTTGGTGAGGGTGAAGAACAGATTGCGGTCTTCATAGTTTCGTTGCTGGAGATCCCGAATCCCCGAGGTGATGGCCTCCACAAGGCTTTGGTCCGGGGTGTGCCCTTGCAGGAGGCTTTCGACCGCCAATGTCGAAAGATTATAGACGTTGACGCTGGTCCCGAACGGGATATTTAACGTCCGGGTATAATTCAAGGATTGACGAAAGGACTCCATCGCCTGTTCAGGTTCATCTAATTGGTGGGACAGCACTCCCAGCCGATTGAGGACAATGGCTTTTTCTGTCAGAGCGGCCGCATCCTGGGTAGCCGGTGTCACCTGATTGAGGAGAGCGAGTTTTTTGCGATAATAATCTCGAGCGGGACCGGGTTCGTCTAATTGCTCATAGGTGCTGGCGATATAACTGAACATGAGCTTTTGCTCGCCGATCCGATCGAATCCGCTTGCCGCTTGAGACCCCTTTTCATTGAGGGCCACATTCACATTGAACAGGCCTGGTCCCTTGGAAAGAGTTTTGCCGCCGCCTGTGGTGAGGTGGTCTAGACTGGTAAAGTAACTGCCCAAAGCCTGTTTGAGTTCCTCGCGTCCACCGGTTTCGCTGGCGCGGCTCAGGTTAAACAGGTTGACCCCGATATTTCTCTGGAGCAATGTGACATTTTGTTCCTGTCCTAACTCACGGTTCAGGACCAAGGCCTGAGAGAACGCCTCAATGGCTTTGGCATATTGTCCGATGTCCTGATGGGACAATCCGATGCGTTCCAGGATTTCGGCTTGCAGGTTTGTCTGCTCGGGAGGGACCTTTCGTAAGGCCAACTGATATTGCACCAACGATTCCTCGGTGCGCCCGGCTTTAAAACAGGCTTCTCCATAATTTTTGCGATAGAGCAATTCGGTGATAGTCTCGCCGGACGGAGCGAATTGCTCCTCACGCTGCCGGTAATGTCGATAGGCTTCGCGGGCATTCGAGAGAGCCAGGTAGGTATTTCCTAAATTCAAGAGCAGTTGGGATTCCACGTCGGGGAAGCGACCTGCATCGTTGATCTCCAGCGCGATGCGATATTCCTGCTCGGCCTTTTCAAGATAACCTTTGTTGCCGGACGTCCGTTCGGTTTGTTCGTAGGCCCATCCGAGCGTTTGGTGGACATACCCCAGGGCGGGATCTTTTTTCATGGCGCGTTGGAGAAGGCGGATGACTGACGGGAGGTCGGGCGGTTCGGTATAGGACAATGCCAGGGCCTGACCATATTGATAGACCGCGTGGTCGGGATGTGTCTTGACTAAGGTGGTGTACCAGTCCTGGACCTCCGCCGTGTCGTGGAGCATGACTTTAGTTTCAATATAGGCCCGATGAGCTTCTACCGATTCGGGATATTGGTTGATCAGGTGTTTTAGGGATTTTGCGGCGATGCGGGTTTCCCCCACCTTCCGGTCCTTCAGGGCTTTTTTTACCAATTGTAAAATGAGCAGACTCTTGGCTTCCTGGAGTTCGGTGAGATTTTCTCCGGGAAACTGACTTAAGGCCGCATAGGTATCCGCGGCTTCCTGGTAGCGTTCCGATTCTGAAAGGATCGTCGCCTTGTTCCGATAGGCTTGGATGACGAGTTCGTTGGGAAGGTCTGGAGCCGAAATAATGAAATCCAGTGTTTCCAGAGCCGAGAGTTGTTCTCCCTGTTCGTGATAGAGGTCCGCAATGGTTAGGCGGGTAGTGGCGATTAAGACGGGAAGGTCAGGATACTGAGGGATAATCCTGTTCAAGGCTGTAATGCGCTCACGTTCCGTTTCACCCTGTTGGGAGAGCATCACCACTTGTTGGATGGCCCGTTTGCCCCAGGAGGAACGCTCGCCAAATAACTGGATGACATCTACGAACACGCGGATCACATTGGGAGCATCATCCAGAATCCGGTAGGCTTCCCCTCTGGTAAAGAGACCCTTGGCTCGAATCTCTTTGTTGTGCAGATCTTCCACTTTGACGAGGTATTCCAGGGCTGTGAGAGGATCCTCCGCAAAAAGGTAGAGCCGTCCGGCTTCAATGAGGGCTTGACCGTATACCTCATCCATGTTCCGGTGTTCCTGCCCGATGGTGAGGAGCTCAGCCGCGCCTGTGGCGACTAACCGGCGTCTTGCCGCGGAGCTGATGCCCTGAGCCTGCTCCCGGACTCGCAAGACGATGGTATAGATTCTGGCCAACGCGCCGGTCCGTCCCGGTTGGCTGGTGTAGGGCTCCAGAGATTGGCGGGCCGCAAGAAAATTTCCCTCCTGTGTCTGTGTTTCGGCAAGGGAAAAATCAAATTCCGCTCGTGCCTCAGGGGGTTGCTCTGCCAACAGATTGTGAGAAATGTTCCCGAGGACCAGGAGGGCGAGATCCAATTGCCCGTGATCCTGATACGAGGCGGCCAGCGATTTGGCCTGATCGAGGTCGACGTAATCCTTGAGAAACGCGGGGATGTCCATTCGGAAAATATCTCCGCCCTTCAGATCGGAGTAATAGAGGAAATCCCCCGACACGGCTGGGTAAATATCAAATTTGTGCACCGGAGTGATCCGATAGAGTCTTTGGAGTTGAGGCTGCTGCGGGTCCCAAAGTCTCATCCAAATGGACGATTCATCATCGGTATCAACGAGCCCGTCATTGTTGGTGTCCCGCTCATATCGGGTAAACACCAGGGGGACATTCGTGGTCATGGTAGCGGGGTTGTGGTCCAAGGCAGGCCAGAGATCCAGGACCTTGCTGTCCTGGTCGAAGGAGGAGGAGCTGTTGTCTTGAAGATTTGTGAGGGTTAGATGGCCACCATTGGAATACAGAAGTTGTCCCTGAGCATTTACGGAAAAGCTGGTGGCTTGGGGCACAATTAATTCTTCAGCTTGGTTCGAAAAGGATTTCCGGTAGATGGCGGAGGTGTTTTGCAGCGGATCGGTTTTGAGATACAAAAATCCTTGTTCTTCTTGATCCCACTGTGGAGCACCGTCGCCGCTGGTTAAATCCGTCAGTCGTTGCTCTTCACGGGTAATCAGATCCAGGAGATAGACATCACCGCGGGGATCGGATTTATGCGACACATATAAGAGTCGAGTGCCATCCCGGTTCAAGGCCGGTTCCTGATCACTGGCCGGGTGCGTGGTCATTTGTCGAGGAAGCGTCAGCGCGGAACTCTTGAGTGTTTGAACCCAGATATCCAGATTGCCGGATCGATTGGACACAAAGGCGAGCGTCTGTCCATCCATGGAGACTGACGGTTGATAATCCAGCGCAGGGTGAGTGGTCAGGCGTTCAGGGGGCGCAGCGAAAGTCGTCAGGGAAAAGCCGAACACTCCGGCCAGGCCCATGGACGCGATCAAATACCATATGGCTCCTTGAGCATAGAGCGGCCCTTTCCCTTTTCTTCCTGATGTTGTCTCTGGAGCATCGTGGGAAGGGTGGGAGAGAGGATTATCTCGCAATGTGGAGTCGTGATTTAGGGTGTGGGGTCTTTTTGAGTCCATGTCCCATTGTCCAGTTGGATTCGTTCTCCCTTGAGCGCTTTATCCCGGTTAAGTGCGGCAAACATTTTGTGGACACGTGGTAATTCTGATGGTGTCAGGGTCTCGTTGGTCTCAATGATCCGGCTCATGATCTCAAGACGATCCTCATTCTCCTCGTTGATCAGATTTTCAACAAACGCTCGATCGTCCGGTTGGACCTTTTCCGGCTCTAGGAGAGTGACGCCACCTTCATTATTTTCCCCGATAATTCCCAATGATTTATAGCGATTGAGGTCATCTTTGTTAAACGACACTCGTTGGAGGGCACGCACAACGTCTTTTTTCCCTGGAGGAAGTTCCTGTGTCTGTTTCAATTTCCCCTTCGGATCAATATAGCGAACCGAGGCCACCAGCATGACCTGCTGATTGAGTTCTTGATACGTGCCGAGCACCTGGTTTTCCAATGCCGTGCGTTCGTCCACCACGGTCACACCGACCAATGGCCCGCTGCAGGCTGTGAGAAGGGCAAGAAGAAGGGTCAGTGAAATGGGATGGAAAGAGAACGTGTGATCAGTCCTGTAGGGGGGTATTGGGAGATAGAACATAACGAATCGGCTCCTTATGAGAGTAGAGGCTGTTTTATCTTATCAAATTACAGAAAGCCGCTGAAGAAAATTTCCACAAGGTCATCCTGTGCCAGACTCTTGTCATTCTGAGTCGGACGCTTTGTCATTCATTCTGAGCGAAGCGAAGAATCTGAGCCCAGGTTACCCGGGTCGTGGCTAGGCTAGATGCTTCGCGTGGCTCAGCATGACAACCATACTGTAGCCCGGTCATTATCCTGTTCCTCGCTTTGTCATCCTGAGTCGGACGAAGGATCTGGGCCCGGTTCAACCGGGCCATGGCTTAGCGAGATGCTTCGCGTGGCTCAGCATGACAATACATAAGAGGATTGTCACTTACTGAAGCACGAGCTCCCCTTCGGGAGTGAACGAGTAGGTTTCGGCTCCGATTAAATCCAGCATCTTTGCGATTTCTTCCCAGTTGGGTATGGCGGCGGTAAGTTTTTCGATGTTTTTCATCTTGGCAATCGGGATGCGCTCCAATCTAAAGGTGGGGATCAGACTTCCCTGGAAGTAAATCGTCAGATTGAATTGGCCTCTGGCCACTTCCATCGTCACCCGTGAGGGATTCGCGAACTTTAATTGCGCGCGAACATTGGATATCGTCGGTCTGCTGCCTTCCGGGTCCAGGAACACGAGGAGGCGATCCAGCGCTTCTTTTCCGATGTGCGTAATGTGCAGGTTGCATTCCAATCGGCTCAAATCCACGGCCCCCGTGGTTCCTTGCAACATGGTCGTGAGTCCAATGGTTGCGGCAATGATGCTATCCCCTTTGATTTTGGATTCCGTCTGGATGAGTCGATTGGCATCAAGATTCGCCACTTCAAACTCCGCCGATAGACGCAGAGGATCTTCAGCGGCAATGATGACATTTCCCCCAATCCCTCCACCCAATAAATTCATGGCGAGATTTTGCATTTTGAGGGACTGTTGCTCAAACGCCAAATTAGTCGAGAAGTTTTCAATTGTGAATGGCCCGATCTGGAGACGATCAATGGTGAGGGTCTGTCCTTTCCGGGAAAACGATTTGAGTTGCGCAATACGGTCGGACGGCTGAAATTTCTCTTTCGGGGAAGACCGAAGTTCATCAGGTTTCCAGGCCAGTGATTTTCTGAGCTGTATCCCACCGTTCATGTCATGGAGTTCCGTGCCATCCCGAGTCAGGGAGAGTGCTTCAGACCCGATCTCCACAGAGGCGTCCAGATTTCCTTGTTCTTTTTTGAGCATGGACAGGGTGACCAGGGCCTTGCCGTTTCCCTGTATCCCCAAGGGTTGCAAGGCTTCTTGGAAGGTCTCTACATCCAGAGCCAGGCGGGTGTGCAGTTGGGCAAAGAGTTTTGCTAATTGAGTGCCACGAGGCGAACTGGAGGACAACAGCTCACGCAAGCCCACTACTGCGCTCTTTATGGAAAGGTCGACCCCCGTTGATGTCACATGGATCGGGTCAATCTGGACTTCATTAAGATCCGGAGACGACAGGTTCACGTGCAGGGAGGTGTTGGCTAATTCTCTGATCGGGAGGGTGTCCGGCAAGTAAATCCTATTGAGCGTGACATCCGTGGTGAGTTGGGTTTGAGGTGTGGCTCGTGGCGAATAGGCCATGGCCAGGGTGCCATTACCTCCCTGAACCCGATATCCCGAGACGGCTCCCTCGAGATCCCGCAGCGTGAGCTTTCCATTGACTCCCAACGGAAGGGTTAGTTTCTTGAGGTCATCTTCGTTGGGGACTTTACCCGCCGCTCGCAGGGTCAGACTGATCCGTCCTTTTGGATTGATGTCCTCTATTCCCTTCATGAGTGGTCCCGACAGATGCGGGAGAAGGTTGCCCACATGGAGAAGCGGTAGCTGCAGATCTAAATCAAATCGTTGGCTCTCCTGCTGATACCGGGCTTTCATCCCCATATCTACTATCTCTTCGCTGGTCAGTCGGAGATTTTCCAATAGAAAATCTTTTTTGAATACATCTTCTTTCGTTGTTGATGACAGTCTGATTGAAGGAAGGGTGGCCGTCAGACTGGGATCCTGGTACCTCAGGTCGCCGAGCGTGAGTTGAAGCTGGTCTTCCGAGCGAAGACTGGTGGGTTGAAAGGTCGGCGAGAGATGGCCTTGAAAGTGAGATTTCAAGATCACATGGCTGGTGCCGATTGTCACCGTATCAGCCGCATGGAGGTCAGAGAAATTTGAGGAAAATCCCACCGTTCCCTGAATTGCACCATTGGTTTCCCGGTAGCCGGAAGCAAGCAGGAAGGTAAGTTGGTGCATGGTGCCTTCTGCGCCGAAGGATTCCAATTGAGCTTGAAGGGAGGACAGTTTGAGTGCGGCAGTTGCTTTTGCCCATTCGGGACGGAAATCCGGATGAAGTGCTCCGGTGGCATGCAGCACAAAGGTATCCGGTTCGGACCCTTTCTGGAGAACGAGTCCTTGAAGCCGGTCGTTGGGTATGAGAGCGAGTAATTCATTGATCTTTGGCGACAGACGAACCTTAAGCGAGGCATTCATGCCTTCCTTCGGAGCAGCATGAGGCTGTATCGCGCCGCTTACCTGTAAGGTGCCATAGGGGCTGAGGTCTGCGTTCAAATGTTTCACCTCGATGTGGCGGGTGTGATGATTGCCACTGGTATCGAGGGTCACGGCGAAAGGAAGAGTGAATGGTGTACCAGTTAGTTCGCCGGGTAAGGCGGTAGTGCCGGAGACCTTCAAATTTCCCGAAAATGGGCCGGACGCCTGGTAGTCGCTCTGAAGCATAAAATTAAATTTCTGTATTCCATACGCTTGAAATGTCACATCATGAGTAGCAAGTTTTGCTGAAACGTTTCCCGTCAGGGGGACGTTTTCCTTAATCTGAAGTTCCTGGGCGGTGAATGCCAGATCGGTCGGTCCCACGGTCAGTGCGAGTTCTGGATAATGCAGCTCAACATTTTTCCCGTCTAATCCCGCGTGGATGGTTCCCTCAAATCCGGAGTCGGGAAGTGAGCCGGTGATGGTGAATGAGGGAGAAAGGCGTCCGTGAATTGAAGCCGTGGCAAAATCCGGTGGCACAAAATCCTTGGCGAGGGCCAGAATGTTCCCGAGGTCAAGATCCGTATCGGCCAGGGAAAGATTCACGCTTTTTTTGGTCAGGAATTCGTTGATCGTTCCGGAAAGTGTGAGGCGAAGGGCTTGATCCGATTCAATGGTGAGCTGTTTCAGATCAAGGTGTTGAGTCGGAAGATGAATTGCCGTATCGAATGTTATCTTCAGAGGCAGTTGAATATGTTTTCCTTGAAGCGCCACGGCGACTTGCTCAACCTGCAGCGTGCCGTTGAGAAGGGCATCATCCGATGAAATTGTTCCCGAACTCTGTAGATTCAAACCGGTCAGGTTCACCGCCAGGTCGGGCGACACCGTTACCTGGATATCGCTCTCACTGATCCGGAATGTTTCAAGACTAATTGAGACGGGGAGGGTTGGAAGGGTTGCCGGTTCAGAAGGGGGTGGGGGAGGTGGCTCCGGAGCGGCCTTCGTCAGTTCAGGCAGATTGAGTGATATGTCTGCATGATCGATGGAGATTTCGTTGATGGTGAAGGTGCCCTTCAGCAGTCCCAACAGGCTGTAATCCAATGTCAGATGTTCGAATGTAAGTGGGGTTTGGCCTGGCTTGGTCAATTCCAATTGACTGCCTTCAAGGCCGGTGAGCAGATTAAACGAAAGGGATTGGATCCTGACCGTACCTTGAAGAAGCTCGGAAAGACGAATTTCCAGCTCCTGCCGGACCATGTCCGAAGGAAACCAATAGGTCAACAACAGACCGGCACAGAGAAGAAGGGTCAGGATGCCAATGCCTAGCCAGACAAACCACTTCAAGAGTTTTCTTGTTCGTGGTGGCTTTGCCGAAGGAGGCGTGTCTTGTTGGGGGATATCGGGGGTCATGGAAGAGAAATGGTTTAATTGTCAGGCAGCGACATACCCTCTTTGGTTATTGGAGTTTGGACAGATCATACAGAATATTTGATTCTGGTATTACAGTTTTATTATGTGTATCGGGAATCCATTTTGGAGTTTGTCATTCAAAAATTATTGGGAGGTGAACGTATCGCACTGGTGTCACCAATTTTCGTGTCATCGTGCTTTTCTATGTAGCCGGGTTTCGCCACGGCAAACGAGGCATTTTTGTTTTTGACAAAAGGATCCAAATCCAAAGACGCCCTGCCTGGGCTCATGAGGAGCGTCCCTTCCTCAGGCCAGACGGCAGACGTTGAACCCTGGGAGGCGAACATCTCGGTTACTCTCATAAAAGAGCGAGGAGCCTTATACTTCGTATGATCCCATAACGCTCTAATTCCCCGTAGCGTCGATTACCTAAGAGTTTAGTCAACTTTAGGCCTTAAATAAAGGAATGGAATGTTTTCTAGGGATACCTGATAGGGAATTTTTGAATGCGAGGGAAAGGGGAATCCTTTTCGGAATGACCGCAGTCACCAGGCGGGCCTGTTTGAAACGATAGGGAGCGGGCGAGGCGAGGGAGTCACAGGAGAAACGTAAGTTGAAGGTTTGGTGGTGTGGGTATTAGCTTCCTTTGATAAGGCGGTAGGCAAAAAGGAGGAGAAAGGCCCCGCCAACGGCAATGCCGAAACTTGGCAGATTAAAACCCGTGACCTCGCCATAGCCAAAGTAGGTGCTGATGAATCCGCCCACCATGGCGCCGAAGATCCCAATCAAGATGGTAATAATCATTCCACCGGGGTCTTTCCCCGGCATGAGAAGCTTGGCGAGGATTCCTGCAATGAGGCCGAACACGATCCAGGAAATGATGCCCAACGAAGACCCTCCTTGTGAGTCAGGATGAATGATGATAGGTGTCACTCGCCTGCCTCTTGCTGACAGGACGAGTGACGCCCTGGGACGGGCAAAGGCCCGAATGGTTATGCCTTATCTTTTTCCATTGAGGCAATGAAGGAATCAGCTTCCTTGATAGAGGCTTCCATTTCTTTAATGAGAGAGGCGATGTTGCCTTCCACCGAAACGAGCTCGCTTTTCAACGACGCGATGGCTTGGGCGTTCAGGTTGTGTTTGAGGAAGAGGACCTGGTCTTTGAATTTCGCCAACACCGGATCCATTTTCGTCTCCGCCCGTTTCATGGCTTTGATCAATTGAGCATATTGGGTCCGTGTTTGTGTCAGTTGCTTTTGGCTGTTTTTGCGCAAGGCGGCGCTGGAATATTCCTTGAGTTCCGCCTCCCATTCTTCAAATAAGGCCTCTGAGACATCCTCCACCGACGCGATGCGATCTCGAACCGCTTGGGCTTTGGCCTCGCTCTGTTCGTATTCCGCATTCAGCACGTCGTATTTGTCCTGTAATTCACCCCCCTCGATATTGAGGGTTTTGGTAAACCGATCAAGCGCCGACTTGAATTGTTCTTTGGCGTCCTCTTGAGCGTCGCGGGCTTTTTCCACATTACTTACCATCAGGTCGCGTTTGTGATAACCGATCTTCTCCATGGCATCATAATAGATGCTCTGGCAACCAAACGCGCTCAGACTCAAGAGGATGACTCCCCATGTCAGGTAAGGAAAGAATCTGCGAGAACCTACTGGAGAATATTGAGGGTACATCATGTCATCCTTGTGCAAAGGGTTTATATTCATTGGGCCAATCATCAGGTTGTCGAAGGCCCGGGCTTCAAGACTTTTTCCAGAAGACCCTTCATGGAATCTCCTCCTTGATTCTGGACGAAGGAAAGGACGATCGGGGCAAACTTTCCAATCATATCAGGGCTTAACCCAAGTTGCGAAAACCCGCTTGCCAAATTGGCGAGATTTCCCAATCCCCCCATCTTGTCACCTAATCCCCCGGCACCGAGCGAAGCGGCGATTCCTCCTAATGCTCCCATCATGCCGCCGCCCGCGGAGGCAGCTGGGGAGGTAGCGGGTGCTGCTCCTAAGAGGTCCTTGACCCCTGGAACCTTGTCAGTGAGCTGTTGAAACTCTCCGGAGCTCAATTTTTCTTTCGCGAGGTTGAACAAAAGACCGGCGCCGCCTTTGGCTTGGCCTTCATTGATGTTCAAACTGCTGACTAGTTGTTGAATCAATTCCATGGCAAGACCTCCTAGTGAACAATCGAATGAGTGGACATGCGGGTGAAAAGTGAGTGAGGGGTGGGCCGATCGCTTCCACTGTAGTCGATTATTGATGCTGAAGCATCAGCCGTACGGAATAGGATACGGGATGTGCCGCTCTAAAAGAAACCCGAATCGACAAATCTTTGGTTGGAAACTCTGGGGCGTCAAAGCCACGCTGGAGTCTGTTGGCCGCTGGTTTCCGCCCAATACGGGACCCACGTCAAAGACACCAATTGCGTCGAAATATTGGTCTTTTTGGGGCGCACAGTGAGAGTCTCCAGGGGAATGGTTTGGACATCCCACTGAGTGGTCAGTGCTTGGATCTCTTGTTGTAACTCCGTATCCAAAGCTGCCAATTGTTGTTGAAGGGCGTCCACGTTTTCCTCGGCACGATCCACATCCTTGCCTTCTTTCATGGTTCGGCTCATGCCACGAACGGCGGAGGTGGCCTGGCCCATCGAGGATCGGCTGACGGTTTTACGTCCCATGAATACCGACAGGAGGGTCGCGCCGATGGAAATCACTGTTTGGAGTTTTTGTTGTTTGGCTTGCTCGGATTCCCGTTGGACGGCCTGCTCCGCCCGCCGGATACGATCTTCAAGAGTCGACATTTTCCCGGCATATTTTTTCCTGAGGGTCTCGGTCTCTTCATCCCGACGTTCGCGGACGAGCTGTTGTAATCGAAGGCGGAAATCACGTTCCGATTCATGTGGGTCGGATGTCACTCCTAACGAGGCATTCCGGAATAGGTCCAAGGTTTGTGTCCGGTAGACCCAATCCTCGAAATCCTTTTCCCAGCCCTTATAGGATTTCGCCTGGCTGGCGGCCCCCGGCAGATCCCCGAACTGTGCTCCGTCAGCAGGATGGGTATTTAAATCAGTGGGTGGAATATCGACCGATTCCGCTTGATCCCACTGGACCGGGACCGGACCGGAAATCATGGACGCAAGAGCCTGGACCTCACGGACTTCATCCAATTGTGTTTTGGCATCCTGGTAATGAACCGATGCGGCGCCATACAGCCGTGGGTGATAGAGGAGTGAAGCGTTTGCGGGGCTCGCTCCCCGAACGGGCACAAAATGTTGGCGGATGTCCGGGGGAAGAACAGGTGGATGTGGGGCGCCGACCTTGGAAGGTGTTCCGGCAGAAGATTGAGAAGGGGCAGTTAGGCTTTTTGTGGAATCGGATGAGGCTGTAGAAGAAAGTGCAGCTTTTACCGGATCCATCAAGGTTTTGATCTGCGTTCGGGTTAACGGTCCCCGAAGATAGGACAAAGCCCAGCGGGTCTCAAAAACTTCCGGTCCGTCGTCATGGACGTTGTTCATGAGGAACACCCGGTTTCCGAGGCCGGAGATGATCTGTTCCATCTTCTGACGATTGAAGTGTCCTGCACTATTGGCAGCAGCTCCCTCCAATCCATCCAGCACGCGCGCCATATCCCGTTCGGTCTGGAGACGCCCGATAAACCACGTGCCCGTATTGCCCAATCCTTTGTAATCCAGGTCAACTGGATTTTGAGTCGCAAGGACGACCCCAAGGCCAAAAGCTCGAGCTTGTTTCAGCATGGTGAGCATGGGGGCTTTGGATGGCGGATTTTTGATGGGAGGGAAGAACCCAAAGACTTCATCCATATAGAGCAGCGCGCGCAGACTCGTGGTGCCGGATTGGCTTCGCATCCAACTGACCATTTGAGTGAGGAGTAGGCTCACAAAAAACATGCGCTCCGTGTCATTCAGATGCGCGATGGAAAAAATGGCGATGCGGGGTTTGCCGGTTGGCGAATGCAAAATCTGATCGATATCCATCGGCTGGCCTTCCAGCCATGCGGAGAACCCTGGCGCTCCCAATAAATTATTAAATCGCATGGCCAATGCAAAGCGATCCTTTGAAGAGAAAACCGATTCCAAGTCCATCACCCCCAATTTGGAAAACGGCGGAGTTTGAATCTGTTGGATGAGCGAGGAAATCGTCAGGTCCCGGCCGGCTTCCCAGGAGGTTTTTAAGATATTGGCCAGCAGAATATGTTCGGGGCTTTGCAGGGGGTCGGCGTCCAGACCAACGAGGTTGAGCAAGCTGGTCGCGGTGGTGCCCACCCGGTCACCTAAGAGTTCTGCGTCTTCAAGGATTTTGGGAGAAGGCACTGAAAACGATTGCAGAATGGAAACAGGAAGCCCGGCGGTGCTGCCAGGGGTATAGACCAAAAAGTCCGCGGCTTCCCGGAGTTTCGCGATTCTGGCTCCTTCCTGGCCCCAGGACTCCAAGCCCGCTTTCCATTTGTCCGCTTCCTTGTCCGCGAAGGCTTCCGGCGTGAGTTCTTTTTTCTTGGCGTCATCAGGATTAATCCAGGGAAGAAAATCACTGCCGCGCAGATCCGGAAATGTTAGTAAGAGGTTGGCGATATCCCCTTTGGGATCAATGATGATGGCAGGGATATTGTCGATCGCGGCTTCTTCCAACAGCCCGATACACAAGCCGGTCTTGCCGCTGCCTGTCATGCCCACGCAGACGGCATGGGTGACCAGATCCTTCGAGTCATAAAGGAGTAAGCCGGGTTTGGCTGATTTGGTGGCGAGGTCGTATGGCCTCCCTAAATAAAACACCCCGAGCTTTTCAAAATCAGACATCCCTGGACGCTCCTTTAGTTTAGCGCAGAAAGAGGGTTTTCTTTAGAAGTTCAATTTCGGCTGCTGGGTTTTCCCCTCATGAACACCTGAAACGATAACAAAGTGTCATGGGAAACCGCATCCAAGAAATAAAAGAATAAAGAATCTCTTTTTCCAGTAAGGGGTGGGAGCAGAGGCGGTTCGGGTTGTATAAGAAGGGGTATGATTCGTTTCTGGCAAAGAAGGAAGGACGAAGGGAGAAAGTCTGACTAATCCTCGGATGATTTTCAGGAAAAAGCTACTGGAGGGAATAGGGATGGATCGTTAAAAAAAACGGCGATTGACCCTGTGATCAGTCGCCGTTAGCAGGTCCCAACCCCAAAGCCCGGATTAGGAAAATTTAAAACGGATATTGGATGCTTCCACCTCAAAAATACTAATTGATGATACTGAGGTTTCCTGAAGGGTAACCATTGAAGATTTCCAAATTGACTGGCCGACTGGCTTTTGGTCACGAAAAATTCAAGGCCAACTCAGTACTCTATTTAAATTTGATCGCGGTTCCTCTGACCGTGGTACAGGTAAAAGTATAGACGTTGTATATGGGAATGAAACCGTACAGGCTGCTTTCTGCTGAGACATTGAGCAAGGCATCTCCGCCTGTGGCTTCTAAGGCCTTATCCACCGCTTTAGCCATGTCCGATTGGCCAAACGGGATAATGGCCAGAATGAAATGACGGCAAGCTTGTCCTTCAGTTGGTCCTAACTCCTCATAGCCCTGGCTGTTTTTCAAAAGCGAGGCTGGGTCGGCTGAGCTTTTGGTCACAATTCCCAAATTCCCCGTGGTACTGCATCCCACCAACATGCATGTTAGTAACAGAACCAAACGCCAGATTTTGGACATGTTATTCTCCTTAAGATACGGTCAGGTTAAATCACATTGGTGTGAGTCGGCATAACCTCTTGCAATCTTAAGCAAAAAGTTTGGGATTTCCATGAGGGAATGGACAGGTGCTGCAAAGCTCTGTTTTTGAGGAGATGGTGTAGCCTCAAGCCTGGAAATCATAGCTGGGGACCACCTAGGGGTGAGGGGATTAAAGGAGTAACTATTTTATTTGAAATAGAGCCGGTAGGGCAAAGATATAGCCCAAAAGTAAGACAGGGCTTCTGGGGAAGAATAGTATTCTTTTAGCGAAAAAAATCGCTGTTAGTTATTGAAGGAGGCCGTGGTGGAGACCATATCCTGGGATGAATTTGCAAAAGTCGAACTCCGTGTCGGGCGCATTGTGAGTGCGGTGCGGTTCCCGGAAGCCAAAAAGCCTGCCTACATTCTCCAAGTTGATTTTGGGAAGGACATCGGCATGAAGAAATCGAGCGCTCAGGTCACGGGCCTTTACAAGCCGGAAGAATTAGTGGGTAAGCTGGTTGTCGGCGTGGTGAATTTTCCAAGCAAACAAATCGGTCCGTTGATGTCGGAATGCCTGGTCACAGGATTTCATACTGAGAACGGGGAGGTAGCGTTATGTGTTCCGGACAAGCCTGTTCCCCTAGGCACAAAGTTGTTGTAGTTTCTATGTTGCTTAAATTATTTGCTGATAGAACCATGCCTTACAACACGTTTCACCTACTTCGGAATAGTTGAAATATCGTGAGGTCTCTGTGGGATGGGTGGGAATGGCTGGAGATGATGAAATACATGCTGACACCAGAGTTATTCAGAATGTTAAATACACCATTTAGTTCCTAAGATTTCAGGAATCCAGGGTTCTTTCCAGGTGTGAGAGGTATGCTGCTCTTTGATAATAGACACAAACAACTATTGGAAAAGAAATGGTCCACCGCTTAAACCAGAGGAGACGACTATGGCGTTCATACCTACAAGAAAAAACCTATTTCGGCCTGATCCTGGGAAAAAGGGTTTCCTTTTTCTCCTCTCTATCATTTTTGTATTAAGCGGCTGTGCGCATGATGGAAAAAGTTCTACCGAGGGCAAACGTTCTCATGAATCCTATAGGCACGAATCCGAATCTCCGCATGTAACTCAAAATTATATGGATCATCATCATTTTTCCGGCTCAATTGAAGAAGATTTAATGTTGAGCGAAGGACAAAAAGAGGACTTTCATCGGCTTCGACTTGATTACGATAAAATGGTCGTCAAAAAAACCGCTGATGTCCGAACGGCGGAAGTCGACCTTGCGACCCTGCTGGGGAAGGATGAGCCAGACCGGCAGGCGATTGAAGAGCAGGTTAAAACCATTGGAGCTATTAAAGAAGATATGATGATGGCGCGCATCGACTCCCTGCTGAAATTGAGAGGTGTATTGACTAAGGATCAATACGAAAAATTTAGAGAGATCTTGCATCAACGCATGAGTCAGGTAGAGGGACATTCCCCCCATGGTGGTTTGTAGCTCGCACAGTTGAAGATAGCCAGTGTTTTGAAGGCGTGAAATGAGATGAAAGCCGCGCCGTGATTGGTTAACCTGAAGCCCTTTAGCCTGTGGCTTTAATAAGAACGGGTGAGGATAATCAACCTTACCCACCCCTACAGTTCCGCTCATAGAACGGTTGTTTGAAACTCTGTTCAATTTATCCTTTCTCTGGCTGTGCTGAAGAAGCTTAGCGATATCTTTTGATGCGTTCCGTATAATCTTCAGAGGATGCAGGGTCCAATTCCCATCGGTGGGTATCCCGTTCATACACTTTCTCTCCTGCAAGTTCCTCAGAATTTTCAAAGGTAAGACCCACCGCCTCGCCCAACTCATCCACGGTATCTTGATCCGGAGTAGGATTGGAACCCCCTACGGTTTCATCGCCGGAACTACCCGCATCTAGGGTTGCGTCAAGATTTCCAGCGAAACGTCTGGCCTGTTTTTGTCGGCTGTTTCCACGAGTAAGGACTACCTCCGATACATGCTGAGCCCCTGTCTCGATAAATTCCTCTTGCATAGCCTCTTCAGCAAAATCCTGATCTACAATATATCGTCGACTTATGGTATCCGCATCCCGCCGTGATAGATCCGTATTTTTTTTCTTGGCCATGGGTCCTCCTTATCTTGGATAAGCAGCAAACAGACTTGAACTTTGTAATAGGTTTTAATCTTCACTGTATCCCATGGCCATTGAGTACTGAACTGGAGAAAACCCTGGGAAATGTTCAAGGGGAGAAGACTGTTAATAGTTCCATTAAAAATAGGGGATGAAGCCTGGCCTGGGGAATTGTTTAAAAGGGGGTCAAGGGCGGGAGTTCATTCTCGAAATGCCTTTGTTCGATTTCTTCATCGGGCCGATTATTTGGCGATTATCCTATCCAGTGTATGGACCATAAATTTTGGGAGAATGCCTAAAAGTTTTGAAACTCATGACTTCCTGAAATTTTCAGGTCCGTATTTGATCACTTTCCCCAAGGGTTTTTGGCAGGATTCAAACCCGAGCGATTGCGGTAACATTAAGAAATATACAAGTGGTTTTATTAATCACACGAAAGTTTGGCTCTCATTATTGTCGACCTTTTTCTCGTATTAAATCCGCTAAGGAGAAATTGCTGCCATGAAAAAGTCACCCTTCTCATCCATACTGTTTCTTTCGCTTATATTTACTGGATGCTCTCAGTACCAGGTAATCCCCGAGAGCTTGGAAAACCAAGTCAACCATACCTTGGACTTTAAGCAGATACGAGAGAACCCTGATAATCATCAAGGGGAGTTAATGGTTGTCGGAGGAGAAGTGCTTTCGGTCAATCGGAAGCAGGATGCGACCAGAATTGAAGTTCTTCAGCTCCCACTGAACGAGGATTATACTCCAGCGAATCAACGCACCAAAACTCAGGGTCGATTCATCGCATTATCGAAGGGAAAGGATCCATTAGATCCTGCTGTGCTTGAAGAAGGACGAGCCATATCCATTGTCGGTGAGATTATAGGCCATGAAACCATCCAAGTTGGTGAAGATTCACAAGAGGTTCCCATTTTTGGCATTAAGGATTTGACCATATGGGACGAGGCACTTTATGGGGGTCGCGGATATTCCGGATTTCGTTGGGGCCGGGGTTATCCAACTGATTTTTATAGCGGATATCGTCCGCTCGCATATTCCTATTACTGATTGTTTCATCGAAGGAGGCTGAAAACTACCATAAAAGGAAAGGGTAATGGAGATCTGCCCCTTTTCATTTCACTCCTGAAACACGTCTTCATTTTTTTGATCAAACCCGGGTTGTAAACGACACCGAGCGGAAGAGAATCGAACACTGGAATTATTTAAATAATGATGATTGGGGTGCCCAATGGGACTGTTTCAAACACAAATTGAAGATCTTTAGGATGCAGTTGAATGCATCCGTGGGTGACATCCTGTCCTAATAAGTTTGAATACAAGGCACCATGAATGAAATATCCATTGCCAAAACCCAACGCATAGCGCCCGAGCACTCCCGGTTTTAATCGATCGGCCATCTTGTCAGGAACCGGATCGCCTTGTTCGATGAAGGCCCAATCGGGACGAATCCATACCGGTTTTTCTAACTTGCTTTCAATGGCAAACGTCCCCTTGGGAGTTTCGAACGTCCAGGTTTTTTCTGGATTTCTGGGATCCGCTAAGATATTTCCCCTGCCGGTTGAAGCAATGGCCTCATGCAGAATGTGATCGCCCTCCTTGACGAAAAGCCGATGTCGGGAAATATCCACAAGGATGGAGATTTTTGCTTGTGTGGATGCGGGCTTTTGATTCGGTGAGCGGTTGGAGTCCGTTTGGTGTGTTTGGGAGAACGGGGATTCAATTTCTTGAGAAAGGGTCTGGGGCATGTGTGTCGGCTTATAGTAGGGAAGACTTTCCTGGGATGAACTCTGAGAAGTCTGGAGGAAGGGTGTGGTTAACGGGATGGATTGGGCAGAATTCAGGAAAGGTGAGGCGAGGACAACGAGAAAGGGAAGCATCAAGACTCCCCAGGCTACCGCCGCCCAGAAAACTATGGAACCGGTGGTTCTGATCGTTTCAAAAGTCTTCCGGGGAAACTGAAAATCTCGGTTGTCGGGAGCCATGATGGGATATCACCACCAGAGACCAGATCGACCCTAAAAGCCGTCAAGCTATCGAGAATCCTCGTTAACTGTACTGATGGCCTGCTCAATGTGCTCATACACGGCTGAAGCTTTTTCCGTGGCTTGGTGGGCTTGAGCTTGGGCCATTTCATATTTCTGTTCATCAAAATGAGTCTGACCGATTCGAAGAAGGCCTCGAGCTGAATCCAGGTCCCGCTCCAAAGCCAATAATGCCAGGTCCGATTCCTTGCCCATGGGAGCTCGACGAAGGAGTTGTTCAGCTTTTCCTATGGCAAAGTTCGCGCGTTCCAATTCTTCCTGGGCTGGTTGGCGGGAGGGTTCCGGTGTTGTGACCGGGAGAGAATCATTTCCTTGCTCACCAGTGCTTGATGGTGGGGCCTGTGCCTCTTTTGGCGCAATTGCTGACGTCGCAGGAGCCGGCTTTGTCTGGGTAGTCGGTGAGGCTTTGTCGTCGTCGGAATCAGAACATCCCTGGATGCCGAGGGCCAAGATAACGAAGAAGCAGAGAGTGAGAACTTCCTGTCTCACTAAGGATGGTTTTTGAAAGGAAGGGAAGAGCATAAGAGTACGCGCACTCTGAATTAAGAAACGATCTGTTCTGTTACTATAAAGGAAATACCGGATTTGAGAAAGCTGGTAAAAACCCTGGCCTTTCTTATCCAAAAAAACCCGGGATGATTGAAACAAGGACGTGAAGCTGCCTTTTGGAATACTATCTTCATTAGGTACTAAATTTTAAAGCAGAGTCTTCAGATATTTTCCCGTGATGGAAGTTGGGCTCTTGGCGATTTCCTCCGGCTGGCCTTGGGCGACGATGTGGCCGCTGGAATCGCCTCCGCCGGGGCCTGGGTCTATGACCCAATCCGCGCTTTGCCATATAGAGGATTTCCTTACCTTATGCACTGAGGTATACTCTTCCTATGCCATTTAACCTACCTCTGAAAGAAATGACCCTCCAGGAAAAGCTTGCGGTCATGGAGTTGCTTTGGGAGGACCTTGTCCGTACTCCCGATTCGATTGAATCTCCTCCCTGGCACCGTGATGTTCTCGAAGAACGTGGCCAGCGAATCGCCGAGGGAAAATCTCAATTTACAGATTGGGAGAAGGCCAAGCTCGAGATTCGCAATAAACTCTCGTGAAAATCCAGATCCTGGATGAAGCCCAGCAGGATTTAATCCAGGGCTTTCGTTTTTATGAAAATCGGGAACCTGGGCTTGGGTCTAATTTCTTAGACAGCCTGTTTTCCAATGTTGATTCCCTTCTGTTGTATGCCGGAATTCACCAGGTCACGTATGGTTATTTTCGGTGTTTGTCCAAACGTTTTCCCTTTGCCATTTACTATCACGTCGATGAAGATTTAGTGCGTATACATGCCGTGTTAGATTGCCGCAAGGATCCCTTATGGGTCAGAAGCCGGTTAAGAAAAGAGAATTAACCGGAATCGGCAGAGTGGTGTGAAGAGAATATCCATTTGTCCTTCACAATCAATGATTTCATGAGGCATATGCATTTCGGAAATTGTTGGATTTTCCGCAATTGGAAACTAGAAAAATTTTCTGTCTGGAAGTGATGGCAAAAGACGATAGACAAGAGGTTTTTATCGTCCGAGAGCAAGAAGAGTTTTCAGATATTGTCCGGTGATGGAGTCCGGGCTATTGGCGATGTCTTCCGGGGTTCCTTGGACGACGATGTGGCCACCGGAATCGCCTCCGCCGGGGCCGAGGTCGATGACCCAATCCGCGCATTTGATGACGTCCAGATGATGTTCGACTACCAGGATCGTATTCCCTTCTTCCACCAGTTGCTTCAACACGGTTAACAGGCGCGTGATATCTTCCAAATGCAGTCCCCTGGTGGGTTCGTCCAGGATGTAGAGGGCCCCTTTGTGGTCTGAGTTGGCGGCTGATCTTTTTGGGGCGTTGGTCAATTCCCGGGCGATTTTAAGCCGTTGGGTTTCGCCACCTGAAAGAGTTGTGGCGGGCTGTCCCAATGTGAGATAGCCAAGACCGAGCTGTTGAAGCACGCGCAATCCTTTGAGGACCTTGGGACAGGAAGTGGCGAAGAATACCATCGCTTGATCGACGGTGAGATTGAGCACGTCATGAATGGAGTGTTCTTTGACTTGAACTTGTAGGATTTTTTCCTTGAATCGTTTTCCTTCACAGTCTGCACAGGGCACGTAGAGATCTGCCAGGAAATACATTTCCAGTTTTTCATATCCATTGCCTTGGCAACGAGCGCATCGGCCTTTCCCGGTGTTAAAGGAAAAATGCGCGGGGGTGAGCCTGTGCGCCCGCGCTTCCGGGGACTGCGCAAATAAGGCCCGAATTTCATCATAGGCTTTAATGTATGTGATGGGATTCGAGCGCGGGGTTTTGCCGATGGGTTCCTGGTCAATAAGGCAGACGGTTCGGAGATGTTCCTGTCCCGTCATGCTTGCTAGCTCAGGTTGCGGAGGAGTGTCCACCTTAAAAAAACGCGCAAGGGCTGCATAGATGGTGGCTTCCACCAGGGTACTTTTCCCTGATCCGGAGGGACCGGTGACACAGACCAGCGTGCCGAGGGGAATGTTGAGGGTGAGGCTTTTGAGGTTTTGTTCCCTCACTCCTGTGAACTGAAGAGCTTTTCCATTTCCCGATCGACGTTTGGAAGGTAAGGGAATGGTTCGTTCCCCACGTAAATATTGTGCGGTGAGTGATTGGGGATGCTTGAGAAAGGTGTGATAGGGGGCCGCGCAGATGACCTCTCCGCCTTGATTGCCTGATTGTGGTCCCAGTTCGACGATGTAATCGGCCTGTTGAATGATCTGCGGATCATGTTCCACCACAATGACGGTGTTGCCCCGCGCCGCCAACTCTCGCAAAATCATGCCCATGGCTTCGGTATCGCGTGCATGGAGGCCGATCGTCGGTTCATCCAGGACATATTGTGTGCCCATGAGCTGACTGCCCAATTGTGTCGCCAGATGAATACGCTGAGCTTCGCCTCCGGATAACGTCCTCATTTCGCGGTTGAGTGTGAGATAGTCCAAACCCACGCGCAGGAGAAATGATAGTTTCGATTGCAAGGCAGTCAACAGATCCTTGGCGATCGCCTCCTCAAATGTTCTCAGCGGCAGGGTCTGAAGCCATCGTTGAAGATCCGAGAGTGGCCATCCGCAGACCCCATGAATGTGGCATTCATTGATTTTGACCATGAGGGATTCCGGCCGTAAGCGGGTTCCCTGGCAGGTTGTGCAAGGCGAGGGACTGCGATACCGGCTGAGGAAGACCCGGACATGCATCTTGTAGCGTTTGCCTTCTAGATATTTGAAAAAATCATCGATGCCCTCGAGCTTTCCTTCTCCTTTCCAAATCAGGTCCCGTTCCGCTTGGCTGAGCTGGCTGTAGGGTGTGGTTGGGTCGAGGTTTTTTTTCTTGAAGGCTTTGAGCATTTCTTTCTGCCACCAGACATTGGAGGGTTTCGTCCATGGTTCGATCGCGCCGTCCTGTAGGGATTTTTCGGGGTCGGGAATCAGTAACCGTTCGTCGTAGCGCAGGATGTTGCCGAACCCTTTGCATTCGGGACAGGCCCCAAGTGGATGATTGAAGGAAAAGGACACGGGGCGTGGCGTCGGGAACGTCCTGCCACACCCCGGACATGACAAATGGGCGCTATAGCCTAAGGGGTCGTAGTCTCCGATGATGACGCTTGCGCGGCCTTCACTTTCGCGAAACGCCGATTCCAAGGCTTCGACCAATCGGCTGCGGGATTCCTGATCTAACGTCAGGCGATCCACGACGACCAACAGTTCGGATGGCAGAGATGTGGGAAGAATATCCGTGTTGAGGTTGATCAGTTGCTTGTTGAGGACGATACGAATGAAGCCTTGCTTGAGAAGTGCCGTTTTCATGAACTCCAGGGCATCAGGATGGGGCGCAGATTTGGGGAAACAAACGAGGGCGCGTTCCTTGGGAAACCGTTTCAATAAATCTTGAGCGACCGTGGTGGGGTGGTGGGCGATGGCTTCTACCTTGCAGTCGGGACAGGTCAGTCGTCCGATTTTGGAAAACAGCAACCGGAGATAATCTGAAATTTCGCTGGTCGTGCCGACGGTGGACCGTGAGGTTCGAATCGGATTTTTTTGTTCCAAGGCAATCGAGGGACGGATATTGGTGAGTCGGTCTACATCAGGCCGTTTGACGCGGTCCAGGAACATGCGCGTATAGGATGAAAGCGATTCCACATACCGCCACTGGCCTTCCGCAAACAGGGTATCGAAGGCCAAAGAGGATTTCCCTGATCCTGATACACCGGTGACCACGGTGACGGCGTTGTGCGGGATGCGGAGCGAAATGTTTTTGAGGTTATTTTGCCGCGCGCCTTCAATGATCAGGTCGGCATGGGGGGAGCTGGAAGGTGAAACTGGTTTTTTTGAGGACATATTCAGGGATGCTGACCATTCGGATCGTGGAAAAAACGAATCTATGGTTGTACCCTGTTCACCCCCTTCTCGCCAAGTAGCCTCAAGAGAAGGAATCCATGAACAAATGTATTGGGTGCATTGAAATGAGGAAGAAGGCCCCTGAGCCTAGAGTCGTCCTAATGTATCACCCAGCCAGACAGCGGCGAGACCCACGAAAACATGGATGATGATATTGGCGGAGGCTTTGAGCATGGCCCCGTCTTTCAGGAGTGCCAGGGATTCGAATCCGAAGGTCGAGTAGGTCGTGAATCCACCCAGGACGCCAATAAACAGAAAAATTCTGGTGTCCGTTCCCAGGATATTCCTGGACTCGGCCACTCCATGGAGTAACCCGATCAGGAAACAGCCGAGTATGTTTACGGCCAACGTGCCAATGGGGAAGGCCAGAGTCGGGATCAGGCGGTTAAAGAAGCCGGCGACCACAAATCGGCCTATCGAACCTAAGAACCCACCCAGACCTATCCAGAGGAGTTGTGGTAATCCGTAAGGAATCATGGTTGGCGTATGCCGGTTAGGCAATTTCCTTCAGGATGAAGGTCCGGCGCGATTTGGCGTGGGGCGAACTGGGTGGTGAGTCGTGTATGGGAGTCATTTTCTTCTTTTCTGTCGAGTGTTTGATGACTTTTTTCGAGGAGTCTGTTTTCGTGTGGTCCTTTTGCCAGGCTTCTTGGTTGTCGGTGGAAGGACCACATTGGGATCGGCCCAGAGCGCGATTCCCCCAAGAAGACCTGCTGTATTTGGGACGATTGTGGCATGAGATGGCAGTGGGATGGTGACCTTTTTTGCATTGCCCCCGCCTATGTAGAGATGGTCGAAATTAATCACTCGATCTAATATCTCAATGGCTTTGGCCAGACGGAGATTCCATCGCTTTTTCCCCACATTGTTGAGTGCAGGGGCACCCAGTTGTACTTCGTAGGTCTCTTGTTTTCGAAAGGGGTGGTGAGCAATTTCCATATTAGGCACGAGGTGCCCATTAATGAATAGCGCGGTGCCAAATCCGGTTCCCAGGGTAATGACCATTTCGACCCCTTGGCCTTTGATCGCGCCATAACCCTGCACATCCGCATCATTTGCTGCCCGAACCGGCCTTTTGAGCTGTTGTTCCAGTTCGCCAACGAGATAGGTTCCGGGCCAGGATACATCCAGGTTGGGCGCTGTTTTCACCCACCCCTGATGAATCACACCGGGAAAGCCGACTGATACGCGATCAAATTGCCCGAGTGTTTGGGCAATTTCCATAATAAGCGGGACAATGGCCTGTGGTGTTGCGGGTTTCGGTGTGACCATTCGTACCCGTTCAGAAAGAGGTTGACCGGACTGATCGAGCAAGAGGCCTTTGATTCCGGATCCGCCAATATCAATGGCGAGGGTGATGGGTGAGTGGGGGCCCTTTGAATTTTCTTGTTTGGGAGTCATGGGAGTATCTCCTCGAAGTTTAAAAAGAAGTTGAAATGGTCCCCATCTAGCCTCGTCGACCGTTATACACTACTCCGCCATTCTGAACATATTGTTGTAAGACTGCGGAGGCATGAGTTCGCCCGATATCCATGGTGACCGCAATTCCCCTCTGTTCAAGTTCCATCATCCAATTCGCAGGTTTGGGGCCTTCATCAAATCCAACCGCTTCAGCGTCGCTTCCTCTGGCGCCACAGACGATGTGTCGAACACCGGACCAGGAAATCGCGCCCAAGCACATACTGCAGGGCTCGCAACTGGTAACCAGCTCATGGCTGGGAAGCCCGATTGCCCCTAAATTATGGGAACGAACGATTTGCTGTGCCATCATCATCGCGACGATTTCAGCATGGGCAATTGAACTTTTCGACGAAAGAACAAGATTCACCCCTGGCGCGACCAATTCTTGAGTATCCATGCGGAAAACTCCTGCCCCAAATGGTCCCCCTGTTCCATATTGAATGTTGAGTTGTGCCAGCTTAACGACCAATTTCATACGAGCATCCGGAGTCGGGTATGTCTCCGGTTGTTGTGCAAGATAATCGGTGATCCAGCCTGGTAACTCAAGGCAATATGGTTGAAACCGTGTAGAAGGGATGCTCATATCAGGGAGTCAGGGGTTTGAGTGGCAGAAGGTGTGAAGAACGGTTATGGGATTGTGGTGCCGGTCTGAAAAACAACCCGAGGGGCTTGTCCCGTGAAAGGGAGCCCCTCGGATTATGTGGTATACACCACAAACAGTGAACCTCATGTCTAGCATGGCCCATCAGTAGGCTAATGACGCGTTTCTCGTTTATGGTTTGGCCGAATCTTCCAGTTATGAAGGTTGAAGATCCCTCTTGTGACTCACTTCCAAGCTCGGTAGGGTGCCCACTGGCAAATGCCTTTTGGCATGCTTGTGTTGGAGCAGGGATGTGATCCGGCAAAAACGAGAAGGCCCGTCAGGAGACTGAGGCGGGTTTTGCCGCCGATGGGCCAAAATAATCCGGTGGAGTAAGGTCGTCCATCTGAGACCCCCTTTCCTCTTTACGGTTTGAAAGGAGATGCACGCTCATTCTCTCCTTCCATTCATAATCGGCTTTTATGAGCGCAGAAGTAATGCTACGCTCGTCAGAAAAATCTGTCAATAGGGTCCTAGCCCGTTATCAATCCATGGGAAAGAGACGATGAATCATTTTAGAAACCAGGTGATTCTCATCACCGGGGCGTCTTCGGGGATTGGAAAAGCGCTCGCTTGTGCGTTGGCGCCACAGGCTCCCAAGCTGGTCCTTGTTGCGAGAGATCGGTCACGCTTGCAGGAGGTCGCACTCGCCTGTGAAAATTTGGGAGCGTCTGCACTGGTCATTCCGACGGACGTGACGGATCCCCATGCCTGTTCCGCGATGATTCAACAGGTGGTGACTCATTATTCCCGGATTGATGTGTTGGTGAATAATGCTGGCATGTCCATGTGGTCGACGGTGGAGGATGCTCACGACGTGGAACTGTATCAACGCGTGATGGCGGTGAATTTTTTCGGCAGCGTGTACTGTACCAAATCTGCGTTGCCGTTTTTAAAGGCCACGCAAGGCAGGATTGTTGCAATCTCCAGCGTTGCAAGTTTTACGGGATTGCCTGCTCATTCAGCCTATTGTGCCAGTAAGCATGCGATGAACGGATTTTTTGAGTCGCTTCGTATTGAGTTGGCAGGAACCGGAGTCACCGTAACCATTGTGGCCCCCGATTTCGTGCAATCCGAAATTCATGAACGAAGTATCGGGCCTCACGGTCAACCCTTCGGGCGAATACTTGATGGCCATTCCAGATTTTTACCCGCCGAGAAATGTGCGGACATGATCATCAAGGGCATGACCCTGCGGAAACGACTGGTGTTTACATCCTGGAGAGGACAATGGGGCCGATGGATGAAATTAATGAGCCCGCAGATGATTGATTGGATAGCCCGAAAAGGCATGGCCGATGCTGATCGGCCGTAACGGGAGATTCCTTTGCCGCTCTAGGGCATGGCATAAGACACTCGTTCAATCTGGTGGCCTTTTTCTTTCAGCAGTGCGAGTAATCCATCTTTTCCCGCAAGGTGAGCCGCACCCACAATGATCAAGACGTTTTTCTCCTCTTGTAAGAACGATTCTATTTGGGGAATCCAGTTCTGGTTTCGTTGGACGAGAAGTTTTTTGTAGAACAGCGGGTAGGTTTTGAATGACTCCACCAATTGTTCCAACCCGTCGAGATTTCCCTGGTGCCAGTCTTTCACCATATGTAAAAACGCCTGCTCTCGTTCCCTTGACCCCGCCGCGGCGAGTGATTCCTGAAGAAGAGCATCCTGGATGTTGAACGGAAGAGTATCGAACACATTCAATTGGTCTTGAATGGTTTCCAGCCCGCCCGTGGGTTTTCCGGCATCCTTGGCCATGCGATAGAAATGATTTTCAATTCCTAATTCAGGCCGGAAATCTATGGAAGAATCAAATCGTCCGCTTAGCGTGAGATAGAGTACCCAGGGTTTGTATTGTTGGAAATCCTGGATTTTCCCTCCCAAGGCTTTAATTTTCTGTTTGACCAGCGTATAGGTTTTTGGTGAGAGCACCGTTTCCAGTGTTTTCCCTTTTGGGAGGGTGTACTGTTTTTGGTGTTGAGAAAATGAATCGGGAGAAAAAAGTATTTCCGGATCAATTTCAAAGACGACCTTTTGTGAATTGTAATAAGCATAGGAGAAGGATCTGGTGAGAGGATAATATTCTTCGGCCAATACATGGATCGAACCCAAAATATAGACGGTATTCGTGTCAGATTGGATTTTGTAAATCAGGCTGTTGTTGTACCCATCCCCGACCACCTGGCCATTGACCGTCCCAGTTCCCAAAACAAAGAGGATCAGAATGAACAGACAGCGTAGGCGTAGTTTCCCTTGATGGTGATGGAATGCAGCCATTTCAAATCCCCCTGTTGAAGGTGTGATCAGGTCCTGATTTGGGTGTGAGAGAGTTATGTGCCCCGGTGTCCGGCATCTTCTTTGGGTTCTTATATTCGTCGGGTGTTTCTTTCCGGGTAATTCATCGGTGGTTGGAGGGAAAAGGTGAAATGCAGAGATTGAGTTGCGATATCGAGATTGATGGAATGTGCGACTGGTTCTTGTCGAATTCAACAAGAATGGGCATGTTCCTGCCAGGTCTATTTACCGATATTGATCAGGTTATCCGTATAGTGGAATGAGCTCTGCCGGATTTCCCGTCTCTCACTTCATACGAAGGGGGGCTAGATGTCTTGGTGAGAGGAGAAAGCTGATACGGACTCAGGACTGTGGGGAGGGAGAGGATTCTTGTTGGATAACCTGAAAGTCTTTTTGGGTGATGAAATGACCATCGGCATACAGACGAAATTCATACCGACCCGGCCCAGGAAACATGAGGTAGGGAATGTTCACCCCAAAATCCTGGGTCATTAAGCGGTTGGATATGTCAATGGGGGGGAGGGAACCTTTGCCGACAGTTTGGTCTTGATCGAGGTACACCAGTTGGATTTCAAATGCGTACCTGCCTTCTGCATCGGTGAGCGAAAAATACACGCCGACTTGTGGGTGCTGGCAGGGGAACGTTTTGGCCCAAAGATGCGTAAATGCACCAATGAGACTCTTTTTCCCCGTCAGACTATCGATGATAATGGTGTCACATACTAAAAATGCGTGAATGATCGGTTTGATAAACCCCGCCATATTCTTTGTCCTCTCTATCTTTTCACATGATTATTCGAAGACTCTTCTATGTTGATTATCCAATGCCGGGGTTTTTCTGTTAGCTAAGAAACAGTCGGGTCAGCCCCACTCCCACCAAATATAGTACGATCGCCAAACCATATGCCGTCCAAAAGCCTAAATTGGGGACAAACGCAATCATCGTTCCCACATAGACAAACCATGGGGGAGAAAGCCAAATCATGTGTTTGGCAAACGAAACGGTCGGAGCCGGTCCGGCATTGACGAAGATAAGGATGAAAGTTACTCCGCTGATGACCGGCAGAGTGCTGGCCAAGGCAGCCAGAAACCCTCTCCCATGGCTTCCCAGATATGTGGAGACACTCACTAACGTTCCGCCCAGGACAAAATACAACCCATATCTAACCCATTCCGGCATCGTCCCTCCTCGCGTCATGTGTAATTATTGTTCATAGAAGGCCTCCATGGCCTCCTGGTGAAGTTTGTCTCCCTGCCCGGTATACCTGGGAGAAAAATGAAAGACGACCAATTGTTGTACCCCGGCTTTTCGTCCGAGGATTCCTGCCTGGCGGGCCGTAAGGTGGTAGCGATTGGCAGCCTTGTCCCGGTCGGCTTCTAAAAATGGTGCCTCGCAAAATAAGGTCGTTGCCCCTTGGGATAACTGAATAATCCGTTGCTCATTGTCGGCATCATAACGGCAATCCACGACATAGGCGATCTTTTGTCCCTTGGTGATCGTCACGAATTCCCGTTTCATGATTCCCACATCAAATACTCGCTCTTCTTTCCGGTGTTCAAAATACAACGTGGCGGAAAAGGTGTGCGAATCCGGTGCGCCATCTACTATTAATTGTTTGGCGTCCTTGAGCCAGGAGCCGACCGGAAGACCAGCCTCATGGAGTCGGGCTTTTTTAATATTGATGTGAAACGGTTCTTCCAGGGAAAAAGCCAGCGACGGGATCCGATGGTTGAGCGCGACGGCTTTCACAAGAAGAGCCGGTTCTTGAAGAACCGGAAAAATGTGGGAATGATCGCCTGGGATTAAGTTCTCCTGTTTACAGACAAAGGCGTCCTTCGCATGAAAATGCCCGGATTGGATATGGGTGGGGTGATATTCTCTGGCTTCGATGGTGAGTGGATATCCATCAACCAGATTCCAGGTATAACCACGAAGTTTGCCTTGAATGTTTTCAATAAGACCTGGTGGCCCATGCAATCGAAGGTGTTTGCCACGACCCAGGGCCACACGAATAAGCCGATCAAACCCGATAAAGTGATCCATGTGCGTGTGAGAGATGAAAATATCCTGCGCCCGTAGAAGCTGGGTGGGGCTCAACGACACATTCTCCCCTAGATCAAAGAGCAGGGCACGCCGGCTCCAACGTATATCAACATAGAGGCCGGGGTCTCCAAAGGGATGATTCACCAGATGAGGCGAAAACGAGGGTGTCATGTCAATATTCCCCGTAAGATGAGATAGAGAAGAATCACTTCCACAGCATGAGCCGCTATGACCATATAGAGATTGTGCCATCGCATCCATAGCCATCCCCACACCAGGCCATCCCATATGGCAATCCAATGTAATTCACGGAATGTCGACACCATAAAGGGATCAAATGAAAACGTCAGAGCCGATATGGATAAGGGGAGGAAATTCTGTAGGCAAATATTGGTGGTCGAGGGGTGATCGAGTTGACGCACATCTTGAAACCATATCAGTAATCGGCCCAGGAGAAATCCGCGGAAATTCAATTCCACCCCCATGGCAATCAGGATGATGAACCACGGTAACATGATCCAGAACGGAACCTGGGCATGAGGGGTCTGGGAAAGAAAATTGATGTCCACCCCCAAAGCAGGCATGACGGTCAAGATAATCCCAGTATTCAGTATTCCCAGTGTGATGCCAATCACAGTCCCTCGGAGAATCCCTGCCTGTATGTTGTTGAATTTTAGCCCAAGTTTGTGGAGTTGATCCCCATTTTTATATGCCCAGGTGCATAAGGCGCCATAGGCCATCAATTGTGGAGCAAACTGGGCGGCAGTGTGGAGTTGCCAGTGTGCCGGTAAGAGGTAAAACCCGATTGTGGCGAAAACCGGGAGAAAGGCTAATCCTGAGGCTCGTTCTTTCTGGGATATCACAGGCGTGCAATGGTCATGGAAGGCATCAATCGTTTCTTCATAGCAATTTGTAGAAATCAATTGAACTGGATACTCTTATAGATAGCGCAAGGTTTCAGCAGGGTCCAGTTTTAAGCCTTTCGTGGCGGCCCCTAATGCAACGGCCAACTTCCGGAGCATGGTGAGACGAGGGTCATATATCCCGGCCTCAATCCGTGCCAGAGTGACGTAGTAATGCACTCCGGCTTATTCCGCTTATTACACGAATTGAGAGCCTTAGGGCTTGGCATATTCACTTTTAGACCATCTCAGGGTTCTTCATAGGTTAGCGAATAGTCTAATGCAGGTTAACTGAGTTTTCTATGTAGCGGCATTACGGTTTGCTATTTGATCCCATCATCCTGTTTAGCGGGATCAAATATGTCCGCTCATTCCATCCATGATTTGTCTTTTCCCAAAAAGACTCTTCATGATCTTCCTCCGGTTTTGTGGACACGTCAAAAAGTATGGTTGGGCTTGCTTCGTTTCTGTAGGTACTCAGCCCGATTTTGTGGGATAAGGGTTACCTCTCCTCACGATTCTTAACGCCAAAAGCCAAGTGTTAAATAAGTGTGAGAAAAAGTGACAAATTGGGGTGAAGAGAGGTAAACCGTGGAGTAGGGGAATAAAGAGATTCAGTAGTGTTTATGCAGGGGTGAGGGATAGCTTGGTAGGTCAAGCACTTCTACAATCCCCTCGAAGCGATTGGAAAACCGGTTTCATGGTCCTTTTTCAGCCTAATCAGACTCAAGCAGCCCACAACAGCCAGGTTATCCCACACTCAAGGGCGATGAAAGCTGCTTACCTTCAGGCGGCCTCCCCTATTGGGGGAGTGCAATTGTCACAAGAACCCCACCCATCACGTCTCCCGCCTTGAAATCCCTCTTTAGGCTTTGGGGGTGCCCATTGTGACAATCTGCGCAGTGCTGAGACACGGCTTTATCGGCATAGAGTGCTTGGAAGATTCGAGCCTTGCCCTCGGTTGTAACGCCTGTATAGGGACGATCGGGATTCTCGATGATCTTCGTAAGCCCGGTCCGCTGGAACACTGTGGTTGGGCGATGCTCTTTATTTATCGCCCAACTGCTGATCAACCGGAATTGAATCAGTTTTTGCTGCTCTGCCATGAGTCGCCCCGATTCCTGCAGGAATTGGGCGGGTAATGGGAGGTCTCCATCCATTTTCCAGTTCTCCGAGGCAAAGGCAAGGCCTTTCTCCTGCATCCGATCCACAATCTCCATCTGGTAAAAGGTTCGATCCGCTTGGACTACACTATGCACATAATCGGCCACGATTGCGGGCGATAGGCCGTTAGGCGGATCTGTCTCCTTGCTCGCGGCGGGGAACGCCCACTGACCGAGTAGGAACGTGAAGGTGGTTCCAACCACGAGGCCCAACCAAAAGCCTCTCATGTTCATGATGCGTTCTCCATTTCTTTTTCTGTTTGTGGCTTGATTCGCTCATTGGCTCCGATAGCGGTGCTCTCAAACAAATAAGTCCGAACAGTTTTTGAACTATGGTGCTCCCATTGTCGGGACCAAAACCAGCGCTTTTTTAAAATGGGTATTTCTGGAGTTATTGCTCCCTTTACTGACTTGTTCGTATTCTTGCCCCAAGCCTCCTGTCCGAGGCTCTTGCTCTGTCTGGCCGGGCTCTTTTTGTCTAAGTGACCGCGTATACCTGCGCCAACGTTCTATAGGCTGTTTAGTGTAACCTTTCGTAATAATGAAATTCAAAATTGGCCTTGATCAGCATAAGTTTTCTGCACGCTCTGAAAGTCACTCACACTCAGATAGACTTTTGTGTACAACCCCTTCCGCCAGAGTCGTTTGAAAAAGATGTTATTGAACACCCGTCCGAGGCCATCTATGCCGACTTGAATGGGTTTTCGCCATTAACAAATGCATGCGCCGACTATACCAATCCATGATGGCAGGCTTCCAAGACCACTTGGAGGTTGGTGTGGGGGGAATAGTGTATTTGAATTCCAGATATCAATTTCCTCCTCTTATGGTGTGAAGAAATTCAGTCTTATTTAGTGATCCCGAAATACATAATTTTCACTCTCAGAAAGAATGCGGGGACTCCTCACACTGATGCTCGGCTAGGCCAGTTTTTTGAGAGTGAGGTCGGTTAGAAAAGGAAGTCGGATCAGGGCTTAAGATGGAATGATCCAACGTATGCCTGTTTAATGTTTCCACGATCTGCTTGATCCTGAATTTATCAAAGCCGTATATTTCTGCAATTTTTCAGGTGAATAGTTGGACAGAGAACGCCTTGGCTACCTGGTCAAATGAGATAGCCTTTTTTCTATGGCAATGCTGCGAGTGAATGGGATGATTAATTTTCCTCAGAAGACCTGAGCAAAGAATGCTCTATGGGAGGATCGAGGGAGGAGGGATTTTTATGCCGTGATTGGGATGGATGTGGGTTGCCATTCGGGGGTTGTGGACTTCCGGTGAGAATGCGTATCATCCTAGGCGCGATGGATTTTTTGTCTATTTAATATTCATATCATTTGAGGGTAAGGATGGTTATGAAACATGAGGAGCTGAGTCCGTCTATGAAGCCTTTTCTGCCAAATCTCTTGTCTGATCAAAGGGTGGTGGACAAACAAACGACTCCTATCGGTCGAGCGAGGGTCTTTGTGTTGGCCATGAGTTGTCTTGTGATGACGGCTTCCGTGGGATATTCCGAAGAACAACCTCATGAGCTTCCTAAGCCATTTCATAAAACGACTCCCCCTCTTTTTCAGGAATGGAAATTTGATCAATCGGCTTTAAGTGAATTACCCGAGGGCTTTACCAAGGCGGTCGGGGAACCTTCAGGAAAAGGGGAATGGTCAGTCAAAGAAGATCCCTCTGCCCCCAGTCGTCCCCATCTGGTGGAACAGCGCTTACAATGTGCTGAAGATTGGTGCTACGAGATATTGATCGCAGAAGGCGCGGTGGCCGAATATGTGGATCTCTCAGTCCAGATTAAACTTAATTTGGGAACTCCGTCAGGAAAAGCTGGATTGGCCTATGGGGTCCAAGATAATAAGAACTTCTACGCCGCGGTTGTTGAACCTAGCACTAACGAGGTTGTGGTTTATGTAGTCAAGAATGGAGCACCAACAGAATTAGGCAGGGAGTCCCTGATTCCTCGATCTGCTGAATGGCACTTTCTCCGAATTCAACGGAATACGATTATCAGCAAGGAGATTACCGAAATCTCTTTTGATAACCATTTGGTGCTGAGCGTGGCTGATCAATCATTCAAAAAGGGTCAGCTGGGAATAGTGGCAATTGGGGATGGGAGTTTTTCGTTTGATAATCTTCGGGCGATGGAACTCCAGTCGAATCGCCCGCTTTCCAGGCCATCAGCCTATTGAGCGGCACCCTATTAGCGGATATCAGGCTCGAGTCGGCTTAAGACAAGGGTCAACAAGTCTTCAGGAGTGGAGGCTTCAAGGAGTAACTCCCTGTTTGCCTGGATGAGAAACCCTTCTTGGACTTGATGGTCAAAAAATCTCAAGAGACCATCAAAGAAACCAAAGCAATTCAGCAGTCCACAGGGTTTGTGGTGAAGTTGTAACTGTGCCCAGGTCACCATTTCGCAACATTCTTCCAATGTTCCAAATCCACCGGGTAACGTGATGAATCCGGCTGACAGATCTGCCATAAGGGTTTTTCGTTCATGCATGGTGTTCACGATATGCGTAGCTGTGAGCTCCTGATGTAGGAGCTCCTTCTCCGCCAGATGCTTGGGAATGACTCCAATGACAGTTCCACCATTCTGTAGGACGGTGGATGCCAGTACGCCCATTAGTCCGATATTCCCCCCGCCGTAGACCAATCCCATTCCCTGTTGGACAAGCGCATGCCCCAACCGCTGAGCCATGTTGGTAAATCCTGGTTGGTGGCCGAGGCTGGAGCCGCAGAAGACGCAAATATATCGCATGGGAATGGGTAATTATGTTCCGATATTCGTAATAAGTCTGGTGGTTAGGAGAAAAAGAGACGGTTCATGCGGAGTCAGGAGAAGCCGAGGATTCTCCAAAGTAACAGAGTTTTTTCATTCGTTTGATAGGGGGAGAGTGGTCAATGAGTAGGGATTGATTCGAGAGCCATTTAAGTGGATGCCCCAATGGAGATGAGGGCCCGTGGCTCTTCCGCTTGATCCGACTTTGCCTAACGCTTCCCCTTTTTGAATTGTTTGCCCGGAGGTGACGTCAATCTCTGAGAGGTGGAAGTACATGGAAAACAAGCCTACTCCATGATCCAAGACCACACCCTTTCCGGAGAAAAAGTGATCGACTGTTCTCACGACGATTCCTTTGTTAATGGCTTGGACCGGAGTGCCTTTTGGTGCCGCGATATCTTCTCCTGAATGAGGTCTTCGGGACTGACCATTAATGATTCGACGACTGCCAAACACTCCGGTGACTTTCCCATTCACAGGCTCAAGAAAAGGCCCATCCCATAAAGGACGTGCTCCAATATGGTGAAAGGTCTCTGTCAATTCTTTCTTTTCTTTTTGGACTCGCTTTAATGTTTTAGCGTCAAGATCAACCGTATTTTTGGGTAGAGTCAGGTGTTGGACGGTATAGTCTTCTTTGATGATGAGGACGGAGTAGCTGAGATGGTCTGTTCCGGTGTCGGAATGGACCGTGATACTTAATTCCTGTATCCCCGGTGGATCTTCCATGTCGATTCCCACAATGCCCGCAAAGTTGCCATCGCCATGGGGGAAGAAGGGAATCTTCCGTTTGAGAAATAGACCATTCACTTTGGCCTTAGATTGAGATATTGGAACGTTGATCCAGAGGACTTGGCCCTGCTTTCCGCTGACATGTCCATTGGCACCCGGTCGGCTCCGTTCCGCACTCGGAACGATCTGAATAGGGAAAATGCTGGCGAGCAGCAGACAAACGATAAACAGGATTTTCCATGAGACCGAAGGAATGGGTGGAGGCGACGTGTTCATCAGGGGTAAAGCCGATTATGAGGGACTTGGCTGAGCAATTCTTCTACGCGCCGATTAAAAGGACAAAAGGGATCCATGCATAGAATAGTTTCTTCCCAGTACCCGTTCAGTTTGAGATACGTCCAATCCACAGTATAAGACCGATTTTTAGCACGGGCAAATCTGATGAAATCTCCTCGCACTTTTGCGCGTGTGGTTTGAGGAGGAATCGTTTTTGCTTGTTCAATCGCGTCCTCATCGATCATTTTTCGAATATGATTACGTTCAGCTAAAAGATGAAACAGGCTTCGTTGTCGGTTAATGTCATGATATTGCAAATCCATCATGCCTAATCGGGGGTCGTCCCATCCACAAGACTTTTTGGCCATGTAATTTTCGAGAAGCCATTGTTTGGTGATCCAGTCGATTTCGCGGACGAGTGACATGGGGGACGTATTCAACGCCTTCAACACTCGACCCCATTCATAATGAACCTCTGTCATGATTTTATTGGGAGGTTGCAAGGCTAAATATTCACCTGCCCGTTCCCAGAAGGTCTGTTGAATCTCCAATGCGGTCAGGCTGCTCCCATCCTCAAGCTTGACTGTTTTTTTTAGAGTGGGATCCCGAGAGATATCTCGAATCGCTTTAACAGGTTCTTCTAACTCTATATGAGGAATGGTGAAACCGTCTTCGATCATGGAGAGGACGATCATGGCTGTCCCCACCTTTAAGTAAGTGGAAAACTCAGACATATTGGAATCGCCGAGGATGATATGCAGTCGACGGTATTTTTCGGCATCAGCATGAGGCTCGTCGCGGGTATTGATAATGCTTCGGGAAGACGTCGTGGAGGAAGACGTTTTTTCATGGATATGTTGCGCGCGTTGGGAGATGAAGTATTGAGACTTCCCTGAGACTTTCAAGATTTTTCCGGCCCCAGAAAAAATTTGACGAGTGACGAAAAAGGGGATGAGTTGTTCGCTGACTTTCCAGAAATCCACATCCCGGCGCATGAGGAAATTTTCATGGCACCCATAGGTGTTGCCGAGGGAATCCGTATTGTTTTTAAAGATAAAGATCTCGCCGGATAGTCCCTCTTCGCGCAAGCGCTCTTCGGCAATGGGCAGACAACTTTCCAGGATCCGCTCACCGGCTTTATCGTGGATGATCAGATCAAGCAGATCGTCGCATTCGGGAGTGGAGTATTCCGGATGGCAGCCGGTGTCCTGGTAAAACCTCGCTCCATTCGTCAGGAAGGCATTGGAAGGCCAGCTATTGGGGATGAGTCCTTCAAAAATGTACCCGAGGATTTTTTCAATAGGAAGGTAGACCCGACCATTCGGGGAAAATGTCAGACCATATTCACTCTCAAGGCCAACAATGCGTTTCATCATACCCGGCCCGTCCCTCTCCGCAGACACTCTAAGGACAGATCGTGCCCTGTCCTCCACCGGCCTCCTTCTCGTTTAAAGGACCTACCCGCCAATCAATAGAAATCCTCCTCGAGTCCTTCGGTCTTGCTGAATAGGCCTTCTCAAGAGATTCGATCTTTCACTTTCCGTGTTTTGGAAATGAATCATGGTTGAAAACATGGGGATGACTACACTAATTCCCATACTCAGAATACACCCAGATCCATCAATGATCAACTGAATGAGGGGAGCAAAACAGGAGATGTTACGACAGAATTTGAGAGGCCTCGATGATCGGGACCCGGCGAAATCTTCTACCTATTCTGGTGCGGTCCAGGAGAGCGACTTCCAAGCCTTCTAAATTTGCTCGAGAATCAGCCCCCTGTTCAAAGGCCTGTTGGCAGAGCGTTAAGGCTTCTTTTAGGGACGGGCAGGTTTCCGGAATTTCCTTCCTGAGGAGGGTCAAGATTGTTTCGGACCGTCCCCCAATGGCGGTGAATCTGCGTTCATCCACAATACTCCCATCAAAGGAGATGCGGTATAACTCATTGCGCTCGGGTGTCTCGCCGACCTGGGCCAGGAGGAGTTCCACTTCGTACGGTTTCATTTCCTGGCTAAAGAGGGTGCCGAGAATTTGTGAATAGCCATTTGCCAGGGATCGTGCCGTCACATCTTCGCGACTGTACATCATGCCTTTGACGTCGGCATGTTGAATGCCGGCTTTCCGGAGATTCTCAAATTCGCTGTATCTCCCCGCCCCTGAAAATGCGATGCTGTCATAGATCTCAGAAATTTTAAACAGAGAAGCACTGGGGTTATCGGCGACAAACAGCACTCCATCCGAATATTCCATGGCTATGATGGATCGACCTTTGGCAATACCTTTCTTGGCATACTCCGCCCGGTCCTGCATCATTTGTTCTGGTGAAACGTAATAGGGCAGGGCCACTGTTTAAGTCTCCTGTTTTTGGTTCACTATTGCTTCGCACAATGCCGCTAATTGGGTGTCTTCCACATCCCGAACTCCCTGAGAGTCAACTAATTTTACGGTCGGGAAAATTCGTCGGACCAAATCAGGTCCCCCGGTTCCGACATCCTCATCTGCGGCATTGATTAAGGCACGAAGGGCCACTTTGACCGCGTCGTCTTCTGGTAAGTTTTTCCGAAAATATTCCTTTAAAGTGGATCGGGCATCTTTTCCGCCTGAGCCGACTGCGTGAAAATCCGTGTCTTCGTAGCGTCCTCCGGTAATGTCATATTTGAAGAGCCGCCCAACCTCTCGTTTGTGGTCATAGCCGACAAATAGGGGAATGACCACGAGTCCATGCAAGACCATAGGGAAATTTGCCTTAACCATATGCCCAAGCCTGTTGGCTTTCCCTTCGCAGGTTAAGGGCTGTCCGTCAAGTTTCTCGTAATGTTCCAGCTCGATTCGGAACAGCTTGGCCATTTCCACGCAGGGCCCTGCAGCCCCTGCAATAGCCATGGCGGAATAGCCATCGGTTTGAAAGACCTTTTCCATGCGATTCGCGGCGATTTGATATCCTTCCGTTGCGCGACGGTCTCCGGCGATGAGGACGCCGTTATCATAGGTGAAGGCGAGAACCGTGGTGCCGTGGGGCCAGGGAAACTGATTGGAGGACATCAAGGATGGGTCTGTTTGGCCTTGTTGGGAGAGTGAGGTTTTCCATCGCTCCATGGGGAGCAATTCGGGTCGTTGTGAGGTGAGATATTGGTAAAAACTGGAACACGGATCGGCTGAAAAGTTTGGAAAGGGGATGTCTTTAAAATTCATGTGACCTCAATGGTACCTTGCCGAATGGGTTCTCTGTTCATTTAGGACTTTCCGAGTCGGGATATTAACTGATCCACCGAGGTAATGTCCCTAAACAATTCTTGCGTGAGCTGTTGAGTGCCTCGATAAGGATCCATCAATGGAATACGCTTAATAGTGGAATTTCCCGAATGAAGGAGGACGGACGTCCAACTCATGCCGTACACCTGTTTTGGCAGGTGTTTTAAGCATTGACCTCGAAAATAAGCCCGAGTGAAAGCCGGTGCAGTCTGGCGAGCCCGTTCGACTTCCTGATCAAGAGTCAGACGTTCTATTTGGCCTGTTCGCTCCAAGGTGTAGTACAGCCCTTTGGTTGGTCGCACGTCGTGATACTGTAAATCCATCATGGCCACTCTGGGATCTTTCCAGGAGCATTGTTTGCGATCCATGTAGGATTGAATTAATGCGTGTTTGGCGACCCAATCGACTTCGCGCCGAAGCTCAAAGGGATCACGCTCCAAGGTAGCCAGGGTGGATTCCCAGCGTACAAGCACCTCTTTGGTGATAGGGGAGACCTCTCTGGTTCGATAAAAGTCATGGGCTGATTGCAGAAAGGCCCGCTGAATAGCGATGGCGGTGGTGTGTTGCCCATTGTGTAAAGGAAGCGACGTTTTCACGGTCAGATCTCGTGATACCGCCTTGATGGCCTTGACGGGATCGGTCAATTCAATATGAGGAAGGGCTCCTTCTTGTTCCAGCATTTCCATGATAATGGCAGTGGTGCCGATTTTTAAGAAGGTGGATACCTCGGACATATTGGCATCACCCACGATGACGTGAAGACGTCGGTAGTCGCCTTGATGGGCATGGGGTTCATCACGTGTATTTATAATAGGACGGTGAACCATCGTGTTGAGATCAAGCAGGCATTCAAAAAAATCTGCCCGTTGTGAAATTTGATAGGAAACAGGATCTGAACCATTTTCTGCTCCGACTTTTCCTGCTCCACAAAAGATGGGGCGGGAAACAAAGAAGGGGAGTAGCACGCTGGCTATCTGCTCGAACGGGATCCGGCGGGATAAAATATAATTTTCGTGGTATCCGAAACTGTTGCCTTTCCCGTCTGAGTTGTTGCGGTAGACCAGAAAGTTTTCTTCCCCGCTACTGTGGTTCAGGCGGGCCAGACATTCAGCCACAATGTGGTCCCCGGCACGTTCATAGGCCACCACCTCACGGGGATTGCTGCATTCGGGGGTGGAATATTCCGGATGAGCGCCATCGACATAGAGACGACCGGCATTCGGCAAGACTTTATTGAGTTGACGATTATAGGTCGCGCTTGGTCTTTCGGGTTCGCCTTCGACCGGAAAGCCTCGAGCATCCAGGAAGGGATTTTCGTTCTCGTAATCCCAGAGAGCGGCGGGAGTTGGGAGATGGGGACAGTGACTGATTAACCGAAGGGAATTCGCTACGGGATCAGGGTGGCCTGTGGAGCGAGAAATAATTCCGAATTCAGTTTCCGTTCCAAGAATTCGCAGCAAGGAGGCCTCATGGAGAGCAGCTAAAAATGGTTAAAAATAATGCCCAACGCTGATGGTTTCAATTTCTCGAGGCTCTGAATCCTCGTCGGTGGTTAAGGTGCGCACATGAACGATTTTTTCGCCTTTTTTGCCTGCTATTTTTGCCCAGTCATCGGGGTGAGTGGTATTTGGTAAATCTTCCTGTTCTTTGAATTCTTCCCGAATGCCCCGCAGAAAGTCCTCGGGTTTCAGGCCTTTGGCTTCGCCGGAAATTGCCCGTTTGATGGCCAGTTTTTTGGCACGGGAGACCACACTTTCGATCAACGCGCCACTGGAAAAATCTTTGAAGTACACCGTTTCCTTTTCCCCATTGGCATAGGTGACTTCCAGAAATTGATTTTCTTCCGTCAAGGCATACATGGCCTCCACGGTGGTTTCAATAAGATGATTGATAAACGTCGATCGATCTGAGCCATGTTGGGTCAATTCAGCTTCCGCAAGGGGCAAGTCTGAGGTCAGATATTTCCCGAGAATATCTTTTGCACTCTGCTTGTCAGGTCTGGGAATCTTAATTTTGATATCCAGACGCCCCGGTCTCAAAACCGCCGGATCAATGAGATCTTGCCGGTTACTGGCACCGATGACGATGACGTCTCGAAGGCTTTCTACTCCATCAATTTCGGATAAGAATTGGGGAACGATAGTTGATTCCATATCCGAGGAAATACCTGTCCCTCTTGTTCGGAATAACGCATCCATTTCATCAAAGAAGACAATGACCGGATTGCCGTGTGACGCCTTCTCCTTTGCTTTCGCAAACACTTCTCGAATTTGACGTTCGGATTCACCGACATATTTGTTCAATAACTCGGGTCCCTTGATGTGGAGGAAGTAACTGCGAACGTCCTTGCCTTTCAGGTGACCGAGTTTTTTTGCGATGGAGTTTGCGACAGCTTTGGCAATCAAGGTTTTCCCGCATCCAGGAGGTCCATATAGCAAAAGACCTTTTGGAGGTGATAAGCGGTGTTCAGCAAAGAGCTCTGGATACAGGAAGGGCAATTCCACGGCGTCCTTCACCTGCTCCAGTTCTTTGGTTAACCCACCGATCTGGTCATACTGAATATCCGGAACCTCCTCGATGACGAGTTCCTCCATTTCACCTTTGGGAAGTTTTTCGATGAGGTATCCGGATCGTGGTTCAAAGAGGAGGTGGTCGCCGACACTCAAAGTTTGGTGTTTCAGTGAATCCGAGATTTCAACCACTCGCTCGTCGTCCAGGCGAAGGCTAACCACTGCGCGTCCATCGTCCAGGAGGTGCTTGAGATGGGCGATTTCGCCCTGCGGATCATACCCTCGCGATTCAATCACGTTCAGGCCTTCGTTCAAAATAACTTCTTGGCCTTTTTTAAGGGATTCTGCCGGGATAGATGGATGAAGGTTGACCCGTAGCTTTCTACCGCCAAGTGAGACAGTCACGGTCCCGTCTGCGTTCGTGTTGTAGAAGATGGCAAAAGTTGATGGAGGCGCCGTGAGTTTGTCGACTTCTTTTCGAAGCGCTTCGATTTGTGCTTTGGCTTCCTGTAACGTAGAAACTAACTGCTCGTTTTTCTGCTGAGAAAGGTGCAGCTTTTGACGAGATTCATGCAGTTGCCGCATTTCGAGTTCCATGGACTCAATCTCGGTTCGTAACTTTTCAATTTCACGGATATGATCGTCTGATTTTCGGATTCCCATTGTCGGATCCTATCTGGTTCGAGGTTTCAAAGAAACCGGAAGACACATATTGCTGAGAAGAACCCCTGCCTTGTTTGAATGCCGGGGAAAGAGGATGTCCGCACCATCCTTCACTGTGAAGATCTTACCACCCAAAAATTTTTAGGGTCAACCGAATACGGGCATTATGACTGCCTGAAATAATTTGACAATTCAGGATAATCGTGCAAGCAGTTCCCCTGTGATGTCTGGAATTGAGGGCGATTGAAGAATGGAAGAAATGACGGCGACTCCGTAAGCCCCGGATGATAAGACGTCAGGAACTCTGATCGGGGTGATACCTCCAATGGCATAGATGGGCACGTGGATAGTTCGGCTCGTTTTCTGAAGAATCTGGATTCCTAAAGGTGGTCCATATGCTCGCTTTGAAGGCGTATCAAAAATGGGACCAAGTACGATGAAGTCGGCCCCTTCCGCTTCCGCCACTCGGGCTTCTTCAACGGAATGCGTCGAGACGCCGATGAGGTGTCCGGTTCCTAACAGGCCACGAGCAACGGAAACCGGAAGACTATTTGTCCGAAGATGTACGCCGTCGGCTCCCAAGGCAAGGACCAGGTCGATACGATCATTCAATAAGATGGTTCCATGTTGGTGTTTGATAAGAGGGAAGAGCTGCTGACAAAGGGAAGTCAGATCTCGAGTCTTCAGATCTTTTTCGCGGACTTGCACCATCCGGACCCCGGCGTCTACCGCTTCGGTTAGCACGGAGGAGAGGGGACGATTGAGAGTTTGATGCCGATCGGTCAGGAGATAAAGTTTGGGAAGAATGCGTGAGGACATTCCTAATTTGGGTTACAGCATTCCCTCGATAGGGCTGCTGGCCGTCGCGTATAACTTCCTGGGAATTCTTCCAGCCCTGTAAGCTAATCGCCCGGCTTCGACGGCGTACCGCATGGCCGTGGCCATCATCAACGGATCTTTGGCTCCGGCAATAGCCGTGTTCATTAATACGGCATCGGCTCCGTATTCCATGGCCAGGGCTGCGTCAGAAGCGGTTCCAACTCCAGCGTCAACGATGACCGGTACATTGACTGTTTCCATGATGATTTTGAGATTATACGGATTGCGAATACCGAGACCTGAACCGATCGGTGCGGCGAGTGGCATCACGGCAGGACATCCAATATCGGCTAACTTTTTGGCGACAATGGGGTCGTCATTGGTATACGGTAATACCACAAAGCCTTCGGCGATCAAAATTTTTGCGGCTTCAATGAGTCCGGCCGTATCAGGAAATAGCGTACGTTCATCTCCAATCACCTCTAATTTCACCAAATCTGAAACGCCTGCAGCACGGGCCAGTCGTGAATAACGAACGGCATCCTCAACGGTATAACACCCTGCCGTGTTGGGTAAAATGGTATATTTTTTCGGATCAAGGTAATCTAGTAAATTTTCTGATTTATGATCGGTGATGTTGACGCGGCGAACCGCAACCGTCACTACATCAGCTCCGGAAGCTTCAATGGCTTTTCGGGTTTCCTCAAAGTTTTGATATTTTCCGGTTCCGACCCAGAGCCGAGAGCGGAATGTTCGACCAGCAATGATTAACGGATCCTGATTCATCTCTTCCCCTTCAATCGCCTCATGTGGGGCAGCCGCCTCCAATAAAGCTTAAAATTTCAACCTTGTCTCCATCGTGAAGATTCCAGGTGAGAAAATCTCCACGGTCTAATATTTTTAGGTTGATTTCTACTGCGACTTGTTCGGAACGGAGGTCAAGCGTTGAGAGAAGTTGTGCGACCGTCAACGGTTCCTCGGCCTCGCGTTGTTCTCCATTCACGACTATGTTCATGCGTATAGGTAAGAACGCAATGTCCAGTGTATTCCGGCCATGCAGGGATTCATCCTACGGGACTTGAGAAATTCTTGTCAATGAAATGAACGAGAGTGAAGAAGGTAGGAAGTGGTTCGTGTGAGCCAATGAAGGCTTATCTATGTGAACTGGTTTTATCGATCACATCTGACATAAAATGAGACCGATATTCATTGGATAGATTAATGAAGAGATAGCGTGGTTTGACTGAGTCGATCGTCTATGGAGAAAAACATCAACCAGGACCTCATGGCTTTGTTCTTGTCGATGGCAGGTCTGTTGGCGTCGAGAGGTGAAAATCCCTACAAGGTCAAAGCCTATCGCCGGGCTGCTGATTCGCTGAAGAGCCTCCAAGAGGATGTGACGGAGGTGGCGAATCGTGGCGAACTTCAAACCATTCCTGGTATTGGCAAGGAATTATCAATAAAAATCCAGGAGTTTCTCTCCACGGGGCGTATACGTGCGTATGAAGAATTAAAAACTCCTCTTCCTGATTCAGCCCTGGATTGGGTCAATCTTCCGGGATTTTCTGAACCGATTGTCCATGATCTGGTTTTTCGATTGGGCATCACAAGCTGGGAAGATCTGGAAGCCTTGGCTCAATCGCATTTACTGCAAACCCTGCCAGGTCTAGGGACTCGTGGTGAGGAAATCTTGACGGCGATTCGAAAGAAACGAGCTCTCTGTCAGGAGTCCTGACCCGGGAAGTAAGAAGGGGAAGCTTCTCCCATGGTTCCCCACGCACGCAATTCGGCTTGCCAAGGAACATGAAATGGATATGGAAGCATATCAAACTTTCACCTCAGAAGGATGGTTAGGTAATGGCAATTTCTGCATTTGTTTTGATTGACACGACAGGGAACCACACCAAGAGTGCGTATAAAACACTTACACGCATTCAAGGTGTGAAATCCGTCTATCCGGTGACCGGTCCGTTTGATTTAATTGCCCATGTGGAAGCCGAAACGTTGGAGGAGTTGAACGACCTCATCATGGTTCGTCTTCGAGGTATTGATGGTGTCATTAAAACAAATACGGCAATTGTCCTCGACTTCTAATTTCTTCAACATCTTTTGACGGCCGCATTATGCGGCCGGTTTTAACTGTTTGAAAACTTTCCATGATTTCAGCATCTCAACAGCCTTCAGTAACTGAAGGTCATCTGGAGGAATGGGCTGAGCCTGGTCCTGGTCCTGTGGGGCCGAGGGGGCTTGAGGTTTGGTCGGAGAGGGTGCAGGGGAATCCGCGGTGCTCTCGTCTTTTTTCCCTTCGGAGGACTCTTGTTTCGCCACCTGAGCGGGTTTCGGATCAATCACAATGTCGGGTTGTACCCCGATAGAATGAATCGACTTGCCATTTGGCGTAAAGTATTTTGCCGTGGTAAGCCGAAGGCCGGATCCATCGGAGAGCGGGAGAATGGTTTGCACGGAACCCTTCCCAAAAGTTGTGGTGCCAATCACGACGGCTTTTCCCCAATCCTGCATGGCTGCCGCCACAATTTCTGATGCGCTGGCGGAACCGTGGTTGACCAACACAATCATGGGATATTGATAATTCTTACTACTTGCCCTTGCACGGTATTCATCCTTCTTGCCATTGCGTCCTTGTATTGAGACGACGAGGCGGCCGGATTCCAGGAATTGTTCGGAGACCCCCACCGCAGCGGTCAATAGCCCACCGGGATTATTTCGGAGATCGAGAATCAAGCCCTGAATGTTTTTGGCAACGAGTTTTTCCAATTCCGTGGAGAGATCCTCGACGGTGGCTTCTTGAAATTGGCTCAATCGGACATATCCAAGGTTGCCTTCCAACAGCTTGGAGCGAATGCTTTGAATTTTAATGATGTCGCGTTTGAGGTTAAAGATCAGTGGTTTTTCCAGTCCCTCACGTTCAATGGTTAATTCCACTGATGTGCCTCGTGCGCCTCGCATATGTTGAACGGCTTCCATGAGTGTGAGATCTTTTGTTGGCTTGTCATCAACTTTGATGATGGTGTCGCCGGGTTGGATGCCGGCTTCAAAGGCCGGCGTATCTTCAATGGGGGAGATCACGGTCAGGCGATTGTTTTTTACACCGATTTGGATGCCAAGTCCTCCAAACTCTCCTTTCGTTTCAACCTGCATCTCTTTGAACATATCCGGAGTCATAAAAGATGAATGTGGGTCCAGTCCAGCCAGCATGCCTCGGAGGGCACCCTGGACAAGGTCTTTGGTTTGAGTTTCTTCCACATAATGCTTTTTGACTTGCGAAAGCACTTCAGCGAAGACCTGTAATTCCTCGTAGGGTTCGCTGGCATATCCCGCCCGGTCTCCTCCTTTTCCGATGACAATCCCCACCAAAAGGATGGCGGTTAAGGTTAAACCAGAGATCACTACCGTCGACAATCGTTCATGTGACATGAGACGTTCCTTCTTCCAGTTGTTCAATTAAGGCTGTTTTACCAGCCATTTCAGGGGATCGATAGGGGTGGTGCCTTTACGTAATTCAAAATACAGGGTGTCTTCCTGGGTGACGCCTGTTTCGCCTGTTTCACCAATGACCTGCCCGTTTTTAACGGAGTGGCCTTCAGCCACTAAAAGTTTTGAGGCATGGGCGTAGAGAGAATAAAAGCCATTGGTATGGTCGACAATGATAACCAGACCATATCCCTTGAGCCAGTCGGCATAGACGACGTTTCCGGATGACACTGCGCGAATCGGACTCCCTTCCTGCACGCTGATTTCTATGCCTTTTTTCGTCACAAATGTATCAAATGTGGGATGTTTTTGCCGACCGAAAGTTGAAACCACTTTACCTTCAACCGGCCAAATGAAAGACCCAAGAGACGGGGGAGCTCCAGAAGGTTTGCGCATCTGGGATTGAGCCAGTTGAAACCGTTGGTCCAATTCTTTGAGGAGACTATCCACCTGTTCAGCTGAGCGCTGAAGGTCTTCAACCATCCGTTGATGTGCGTCCTTTTCTTTGGAGAGATTAACCAAGACGGAGCGTTTTTCACGTTTGAGACCTGAAACTTTTTTGATGGTCTGTTGAGTTTCTCCCTGAAAGCGAAGGAGATCCTCCCTGGCTGCGGTCTGTTTCTCCTTGAGCTGTTGGAGATTAGAGAGGTCTTCTTGAAATTGTCGGACAAGTTGATGCTCCCGTTGGGCCACCCAGGAAAGATAATTCATCCGGTTCGAGGCCTCGGTAAAGGATTCAGCTGCGAAGAGCATTTTTAAATATCCGGTGCGTCCTTCCACATATAATAACCTGAGTCTGGCGGCAATGGAGGATTGTCGAGTGCGAACGTCTTGCTCCACTTCCGTAATCTTCGTGCTCAGGTTCGCCAACTCCTCGTCTGTCGCTTTAATTTGGTCATTGATGCGATTATGTTCTTTCTTTTGTTCATGGAGTTGGCGATCCAATTTATCAATGGTTTTTAAGACCGATCCATGTTTCTTCTCGATCCGTTTTGTTTCTTTTTTGGTTTCGGTAATTTCCTGATTGAGCTTCTCCAGCCGGAGGCGTTCCTGACTGATTTCATTTTTGATGGTTGAGGGGTCAGCACCCCAACCAGCTTGGACGAACAGAAGGAGTAGGCCGCTTGTGAGTCCTGTGTGGAGAAATAGTTTAACCCGCCTCATAAACGAAACCGCAAGGATCCATAGATGGTGGTAAGTGTTCCCAGGCACCCCAATAAGATGCCTCCTGCTATCAAAATCAGTGAAAGGGGAAGAGGGAAAAACTCCAATGCAGAAGAAAATCCCCCAAAGACATTCAAGCCTTGGGTGTTTTGCGTGAAAAGTTCGAACCCTCCACGTAAAAAACCAAGGGCCATACCGCCTCCCGCGGCCCCTAATATAGCTCCTTCGATGAGATACGGAATGCTAATAAAGAGACTGGTTGCCCCGATTAACCGTAAAATTTCAATTTCTTGCTGTCTGGTATGGAATGCCAATTGCACGGTAATTGCAATGATGGTGACGGACGCTAAGCCCAGGATACTCCCAACCAATAACGCGCCGAACTCCATATAGGCGATGATGAGGGTTAGGCGCTCGATCCAATCACGATTATATCGAACGCGATCAATATCGGGATGATGTTGCAGCCGATTGACCAGGTTGCCAATCATATCTGTGGTAGGGGACTTTGCGGCCATGGTCAATATCAATGATGCGGGAAACGGGCTCTCGCCAAGGCCTTCCAGTAGATAGACTTCCTCGGGAAATTGTTCTTTGAATTCGGTCAACGCGTCTTGCTTGGAAATATAGGTGAGGGAGTCAACGGCAGGATCCGTTTTGAGTCCCTGTTGTAAATCGTGTAGCTTGCCGGATTCAATATCATTCTTGGGATAGACGATGATTTGAATGGTGTGTTGAACCTGTCCCAATAGATTATGCACGTTATGATAGAGAAGGAGAAAGATGCCAAAGCTGGTCAGGGTAAACGCCGTGGTCAGAACACCAATCAGCGTACTGGTCCGATGCGTGCGGAGGCTGGTATAGGCTTCACGGATAAAATACCAGAGCCGTTTCACGTATAGACTCCCTGATCGGATACGAGGTGTCCGCAATCCAGTCGGAGAATTCTCCCATTTAATTGTTCGACAACTTGTCGATTGTGCGTGGCCATCATGACGGTGGTCCCCCGGGTATTGATGGCTTTAAATAATGCTGCAATTTCGGTGGTGAGTTGGGGATCTAAATTTCCCGTTGGTTCGTCTGCCAAAAGAATGATGGGACTGTTTACGATCGCGCGGGCGATACACACACGTTGCTGCTCTCCGGCGGAGAGCACGGAGGCGATGGAGTTGAGTTTATGATCCATGCCAACCGCACGAAGGGCTTCCAGGACCTTTCTTCGCGATTCGAATGATGACAAGCCACGGATAATGAGGGGGAGCGCCACATTTTCGGAGACCGTCCGCTGTGGGAGTAATTTGAAATCCTGAAGAACATACCCCATGGTTCGTCGATGATAGGGGATATCGGATCCTCCGAGCCTGGCGATGTTGCGATTTTGGACGAGGATTTGTCCCTCATCAGGGTGTTCTGCTCCAAAAATAAGCTTGAGTAAGGTGGTTTTCCCGGCTCCGCTTGGCCCTGTGAGTAACACACATTCGCCTTTTTCGATTCGCAGGGAAATATCTGAGAGTGCAAGGCAGCCATCGTAGTATTTTGTGACGTGGAATAATTGAATCATGCTATCTCATTGGCCTGGCCTATAAATGGCTTATTATCTGGATACAACCGGACCCTGGTTCTTTGTGAAAGTAACAATGAAGAGCTGTTCACCTTCAGGAATTGGACTTCGTGCGGAGGCCAATCCCTTTAATTTACCATTGCCAGTCGGAGCTGGAAACCTCAAAAGCCTGTTCCAGGTGAGTTAATTTCGGAGAACCCTGTCTGGTTCCTGTAATCAGGATAACATCAAACCGGCAAATTTGGTTGCTGAGGCCATGTTGGGAAAGGTAATAGGACGCCAATTTAATGATTTGGCGTTTTTTGCGAGCATCAATGGCATAGGGGGCGCCCCCGAATTGATCGGTGCGTCGTGCCTTCACCTCAATAAATACGAGTGTGTCATGGTGTTGTGCAATGAGATCCAATTCTCCCCCACCTACTCGCAGATTTCGCTCAAGAATCCGGTACCCTTTTTTTCGAAGACAATCCTCTGCTAATTCCTCCGCCGATCGTCCAAACTCCTGAGAAGGCGTGGTCATGCGAGCGAGCGGGCATTCAGGCAGGCTTGGACAGGCTGGAAGCTTCGTCGATGTCCAGGACAAGGGCCGAATTGATGTAATCGTCTGAGATGTTCCTGTGTGGGATACCCTTTGTGGAGGTGAAATTGATACTGAGGGAAGCGTTCGTGGTAGGTGATCATCATGCGATCTCTGGATACTTTGGCCAGGATGGATGCGGCGGCAATCGATCTGGAAAGCTGGTCGCCCTTGATGACCGGTCGTTGAGGGAGAGAAACGGTAGGGAGGTGGAGGGCGTCAAGGAGGAGATAATCAGGTGTAATGGCCAATTGGGTAAGAGCCCGGAATCCGGCCAATCGTGTGGCGCCCAGGATGTTCAGTTCATCAATCTCCTGCTCTGATGCCAGGCCAATGGCCCAGGCGATGGCCCTGGTGGTAATGGCCTCATATAATACCTGACGCTGACGTTCAGACAGGAGCTTGGAATCGTCGAGAAGGACCGGTGACCAGCAACGGGGAAGGATCACTGTCGCGGCGACCACCGGCCCGGCCAGAGGACCCCGGCCAGCCTCGTCCAGTCCTGCAATACGCCGGAATCCGCGGGCTCTGGCCGCTTGTTCAAAAAAGTCTGTCGGGCCCGCATCCATGAATGAGGGAGAGGCGGTTGGCAATGAAAGGTGAGCCCCCTCTCCTGTGCTATTCCGATACTTCCGTGGGTGCTGATTCACCGGACTCAGGTACATCCACTGCCACCGCAGCATTTTTCACGGTTTTTGGTGTACGCGAAAATTCCCGTTCTGAAACTTTGGCGGCCTTGCCTTTTTTGTCTCGAAGGTAATACAGCTTTGCCCGTCGCACTTGACCTTTTCTTATGACTTCGATGCCGGCCAGATTAGGGGAGTGAAGGGGGAAAATTCGCTCGACTCCGACCCCAAAGGAAATCTTACGAACGGTAAAATTCTCACATACTTTTCGGCCTTTGCGAGCGATCACGAGCCCTTCAAACACCTGAATGCGTTCCTTGGCCTCTTCCTTCTTTTTCCCGTATTGTCGTTCTTCAACAACGCGAACCTTGACTCTGACCGTGTCACCTATTTCAAAAAACGGCACGGTTCCCTGTGCTAACGATTGCTCTAAACGCTCCAATAAATTCATGAGAGTCTCCCTCCTTCAAGGTCTCGTCGTACGACTGGACGTCGAGGTATAGTTGTGTTCAATTTCTTCCAATAACTGACGATCTTCACTACTCCAGATATGATTGTCTAATAAGTCCGGTCGTTTGAGCAGCGTCTGGCGTAACGATTCTTTCCTCCGCCAACGGCGAATCGCTTCATGGTTGCCGGACATTAAAATGTCGGGAACCGACATCCCTCGAATTTCAACCGGTTTGGTGTAATGGGGAAAATCCAGTAAGGATTCCACAAAGGACTCTTTTTGAGCGGAATGTGGATCACCTAGTACGCCAGGGATGAGACGCATGGCCGCATCGATCATCACGAGGGCAGCCAATTCACCACCTGTCAGCACATAATCTCCGAGAGAAATTTCTTCAACCTGCAAATGTGTCCGGACCCTCTCGTCGATTCCTTCATAATGCCCGCATATAAATAGCAACGGGCGAGTCTCCTGGCTGAGATTATGCGCGAGGCCATGTGAAAACCGGATGCCCTGTGGCGAAGGAAGAATGATGCGTATTCCATCCAGGTCCTGTGTTATCCGGTCAATGGCTTGAAAAATTGGTTCGGCCTTCATGACCATCCCGCCGCCGCCGCCATAGGGAGTATCATCGGCTGTCCGATGAGGATTGTCGGTATAGTCTCGAAGATTGTGGACGTTGAGCGTGAGCAATCCTTTTTCCTGGGCGCGCTTCATGATGCTCTGTGAGCCCACAGAGTGAATCAACTCCGGAAACAATGTCACCACATCACAACGCATAGGTGTCGTCCCACCATTCACGTGAAGTTAATCGCAAAACCCCATGGGGTACGTCTACCATGGCAATGGTTCGCCGACTGGCCGGGACCAGAATTTCACGATCCTCATTTCGAATCACAAACACATGATGTTGGGGGTATTCCACCACTTCTTCTAATGTTCCTAAGGGTTGTCCTTCTGCATCCTCAACCCTGAGACCAATTAATTCAAACTGATAAAACGTATCAGCGTCCCTGGGAAGATTCTGATTTTCTGGAATTTTGATCCAGGCCCCTCGGTACAAGGCTGCGGTTTCCGGTGTCGAAAACGCTGAAAGTCCCAAAATCACCCCCTGGTTGATTTGCCGAACCGAGGTCACCAGGGTTTCCAGAGTCCTCCCATCTGGAAGGTCCAGTGTCACCGTCTCCAATCCTTCAAACCGCCCAGGAACATCCGAGAGCGATTCGATACGCACTTCCCCCCGGACTCCGAACGGTTTGAGAATTCGGCCAATGGTCACCATGGAAGACTGTGATGGCTCAGGATCATCCATAGTTTAGCCAATAGTCCTGTCGCATCTCTAAAAGACCCTTTGCCGGATGCAACAGGGCACCTTCTCTCCCATTACCCTGACATGCCGAGACTATTGTGCTGGGGCTTGTTTGGATTCCCGAAAGGCCTTCAAGATACCGGTTTGTCGTAATAACCCCCTGACGGAATCAGTGGGCTGAGCCCCATTTTGAAGCCAATTTAATACACGATCTTCTTTAAACGAGGCCTTGTCGCTTTCCTTCAGGGGGTCATAGGTCCCAATGACCTCAAGGAATCGACCGTCCCGCGGCATGCGGGCATCGGCTGCCACTACTCGATAAAATGGCCGTTTATGCCGGCCCACGCGTGTAAGTCTCAAATGTACTGCCACTGGCAATCTCCTCTATCGTGAATATGAATGAATGAAAAAACTCAGGGAGACTTCAAATTTTTACCGGGCATGGATAGCCCGGCGGATCAGCTTCCCGCGCTTTTTTCCTTTTCCCATCCCCATTTGCCCTCCGACCAGGGACTTCATCATGCGTCGGGCATCCAAAAATTGCTTAATGAGCCGATTAACCTCTGGAACGGATGTTCCACTGCCTTTAGCCACACGTTTTTTTCGATTTCCATTTAAAATCGTATGATCCCGTCTTTCGCGGGGGGTCATCGAATCAATAATGGCCACGACCCGTTTCATTTCTTTTTCGGGTACCTGTGCATTCCCGGCTCCGCCGGAACCCATCATCGTTTTAATTTTTTGCCCGCCTGGTAGCATGTCTAGAATTTGATCAAACGACCCGAGTTTATTCACCTGTTTGATCTGATCACGAAAATCTTCCAACGTAAGAGTATTACTCGATACCTTTTTTTGCAATGCGACCGCTTGTTCTTGCGAAAAGCTCTCCTGGGCTTTCTCAATCAAGGTCAGCACATCACCCATCCCGAGAATACGGGAGGCCATCCGGTCGGGATAAAAGGGCTCTAGCGCATCCAGCTTTTCGCCGATCCCGAGAAATTTAATGGGTTTGCCTGTCGCCGCGCGGATTGAGAGCACCGCTCCACCCCGGGCATCCCCTTCGACTTTCGTTAAGATGACCCCAGTGAGACCGAGAGTTTGATTAAAGCGTTCTGCTACAGAAACCGCTTCCTGGCCGGTCATGGAGTCGGCGATGAACAAGACTTCCTGTGGGCTGACTCCTGTTTGGATATCGACCAATTCCTGCATCAACTCTTGATCGATCTGCAATCGACCGCCGGTATCCAAGAGCACCACATCATACCCATGTTCCCGTCCACGAGCGACGCCATCCAGGCAGGTTTGTAGCGCCTGGGCGCCAGGTTGACCTTCGTTTGTTCCCCGATGGACTTGAATGTCCAGGTCAGTGCCCAGCGAGGCCAGCTGATCTCCTGCGGCAGGGCGACGGGGATCGGCGGCCACTAATAAGACCCGCTTGCCTTCGGTTTTAAAATAATTGGCGAGTTTCCCGGTCGTGGTGGTTTTCCCAGATCCTTGCAATCCGACCATCATAATGACGGTAGGGGGTTGTGAAGAGAGATGAAGGGCACTTTGTTCATGACCCAGAAGGTCTCGCAGTTCCTCCCAGACAACTTTCACCACTTGATGGGCGGGTGTGAGACTTTTCAGGACTTCCTGCCCGACGGCCTTGCCCCGAACATTCTCAATAAAGTCCTTAACAATTTTGAAATTGACGTCGGCTTCCAGCAGCGCCAGGCGGACCTCTTTCAAGGCGTCGGTAATATTCTCTTCAGTCAGAACGGCCTGGCCGCGTAACTGCTTGAAAACTTTTTCGATTTTCTCTGTCAGCGTGGTAAACATGGAAAAGAGTCCAATGGAAAATACACCATTTTAAGCAAACCCAAGACAATAGTGAACATACGACAGACATGTCAAGTTGAGCGCAACCTCTTGGAGGGGCAAAATCTAGTTGGTTTCGAAGGGTTATTTTTTGGATTTATGGCTTTTGTGGGAACTCCCCCGATGGGCAAACAGGCCCTATCAAGGTCGGCTCCGTGGGTAGGGAATGCCGAAGGAATCCCGAGACTCTATGGATCATACTAGCTCTCAAAGAGGCAGGTCGTTATCATGAATCGATACGTCCAGCCAATTGAAGTCATCTAGAATGGCTCGTGTCAAATTTTACTTGGGTTTAATTGATTCAATCTTCTCCTTTCTGTTTTCTTCCATGAGAAAATAAGCGAAATCATGAGAAAAACTGGCAAGATTCTTCTGCTTATCCTTCCTGGACTGTTCCTTCTCTATACTCTGGTAGGTTTTCTGGTGATTCCCTGGGCGATTACCACGAAGGTTCCTCCCAGGTTATCGGAGCAACTGGGTCGGCCAGTCTCGATCAAGGATGCCAGCTTTAATCCCTTTCTATTTAAGCTGCAGGTGGAAGGGTTTGATATTCAGGAACAGGATGGATCATTTTTGCTGGGGTTTAATGAACTGTTCATTGATTTCGAACCGGCCGCTTCCCTAGGGAAGCGAGCCTACATTTTTGCGGAAATTCGCTTGAAGCTTCCTTATGGATTGGCATGGGTTCGTCCCGACGGGTCCTTGAATTTGGCCGAATTAGGCTCCTCTTCAGAGGCCCAGCTTGACGATAACCCGTCACAAGAACCGGAATCCTTGCCTCCGGTCAGGATTGAGCATATCTCCATTCAACAGGGAATGGTGGAATTTCGGGATCATTCACGTCCCACCCCATTTGTGGCGCACTTGGTGCCAATCAATGTCACATTGGATGATTTTAGTACGCAACAAGGTCAGACTAATTCTTATTCACTCTCAGCCGAACGCAGTGCAGGGGAGAAAATTACCTGGGAAGGGACGATCACTCTAGAACCATTTCAGTCCGAAGGCCGCTTGGTTTTTGAAGATTATCAACTTCCCAGGCTCTGGACCTACATACAGGATCTGGTTCGATTTCAGATTCCTCAAGGACAAGTGACCGTGAAAGGGCATTATCGATTGTCTACGACAGACCAGGGGGTCAATGTGCTGGTCGATGGGGGAAGTTTGAGGATTCAGGATTTACAGATTCAGGAGAAAGGGACCATTACTCCCGTACTCACGATTCCGCTCTTTGAGGTCAACGGCGTCTCGGTTGACTTGGCCAAACAGGACCTGCGCATCACTTCGATACAGTCTCGGGATGCCCGTTTCACTGGATGGGTCGGGAAGGATGGGGTGGTGAATTATCACACGCTGTTTTCACCCGTGGGTTCTGAAAGTCAGACCGCTCCTGAACCGGAAACCTCCCCGGCCAATTCCTGGAAGATGGTTGTTGAGGATCTTGCCTTGGATAACTTCACGATTGATTTCGAGGATCGCCAGCCCGAAGACCCTGTCACACTGCTATTGGACATGTTGCATTTTCACACCTCGGATGTATCTATGGCCATGGATCGGCCTCTTCCTATTGATCTTTCGTTTCAGCTTAATGAAACCGGAAAGGCCAACTTGCAAGGAACTCTCCAGATCGACCCCTTGGAAGTTGCGCTGGATTTGTCGCTGACCGAATTCGCCCTCAAGCCGTTTCAACCCTATGTCGCCCCGTTTGTTCAATTTGAGGTCGGTGATGGCGCGCTCATGTTGCGGGGAAAGACGCACTATCAGGCGGGGCACAAGACTCAACCGATGGTGACGTTTGAGGGAGGGATGGGAGTGTCAAAATTGGCTCTTGACGATCCCATGCAGACCAAACCTTTTCTCACGTGGGAGGCATTGGAACTCAAAGAGTTAAACCTTCAAATCGAACCGACTTCGGTCAAACTCCAGGAAATCGAGTTGACTAACCCTGAACTCGTCCTCTTGATTGATGAGGACGGAGGGATGAACCTCAAGCGGTTGTTTTCCCCGCCAGGACCCGTGTCTCAAGAAGAGACGACGGCAGACGATAAGCCACCAAAAGCAGAAACCACCGGGGAGCCACCGACTCCGGTCAAAATTAAGGCCGTCACCCTCACCAACCTCATGGCTCGTATTTCGGATCGATCGATTTCCCCCAATGTCGTTACGAACATTGAGGGGCTGACCGGCACCATTAAAGAGCTATCTTCGGATCAATTAGCCAAAGCCGATGTCGCCTTACAAGGGACGATTGATAAACATTCCCCATTCAAGATTGCCGGGCAAATTAATCCTTTGAGTGAAGAGGCCTATACGGATGTGACCCTCACGTTCAACAATCTTGATCTTCCTACTGTCTCTCCCTATTCAGCCCATTTTGTCGGGTATCCCATCACGAAGGGGAAGCTATCGTTGGATCTCGGATATAAAGTTTCTGAAAAGACTCTGGTTGGTGCCAATAAAGTGTTGATTGACCAGCTGACGATGGGTAAAAAGGTCGAGAATCCGGATGCCATGTCGTTGCCGATTCCTCTTGCCTTAGCCTTGCTCAAAGACCGCAAAGGACAGATCGATATTGATTTGCCGGTTCGCGGTAATTTGAATGAGCCGGATTTCAGCTACGGAGGAGTCATCTGGAATGCCTTGGGGAATCTCTTGACGAAAGTTGCCACCTCTCCTTTTGCCATGGTCGGAGGATTGGTGGGTGGCAGTGGTGATGATCTGCAATATGTGGCCTTTTCTGCGGGTAATGCCCAGTTGTCTCCTGCTGAGCAAGAAAAGCTGAATGTGCTTGGTCAGGCGTTGGCCGATCGACCGGCCTTGAGACTGGACATTGCCGGGGCCGCCGACCCTCAGGTTGATCGTCAGGGTTTGGCTGCAGGTCAATTGTTGAAACAACTGCAAAAGCGAAAATTTATTCAGGGATCCTCTTCTTCGACGAAGGGGGTGTCTCTCGAACAGATTGAACTAAGTCTAGAGGAGGAAGGGCGCTTGCTCGCAGAGGTGTATGCCGAGCAATTTGGAGCGCAACCCAATACTCCGGTTTCTTCTTCGGAAGGGAAAGCTCCAGCCATTCCTTCACTTGAGCAGATGAGATCAAAATTCCTTGAATCGATCAAGGTGGAGGACGAGCAGCTTCGTCTCCTGGCTCAGCAACGGGCTCAAGGCATTCGAGAATTTCTCATCCAGGAAGGAAAGGTGTCCGGTGACCGAGTGTTCCTCCTCGAACCAAACCTAAGTCCCGTCACGGAAGAGCAAACCGTTCGGAGTCCTTTGGCCTTAGCCGCGAAGTGAGTCCCTTTCCAAAGATTCTCATGGTCGTGGTGTTGATCGTGTGTTTTCTGATTTAAGGTGAATCCGTTTTCCTGGCATATGCTCACTCTTCCGCATGTGTCTCAGATTGCTGGCATCCTCCTGGTGCTCTTCGTTGGCTTGTGGCTTGTACATTTGCGAGTGGGCAATGCCTCATTAGCCGATGTGGGATTTTGTTTGGGATTTGGTTTTGTCGTTTTTGTTTGCGGAATAGAGGGCGAGGGCAGTTCTTGGCGACGCGCTCTTGTTGTGAGCATGGGGGGTGCATATGCCTGCCGGTTGGGCTGGCACCTGTGGAAGAATCGCATTTGGAGAAAGTCGGAGGACGCTCGGTATAAAACTCTTCGGGCAGTGCTAGGGAAATGGGAATCGGTAGGAATCCTTGGGTACTTCATGCTGCAAGTTCCTGCCTGTCTGTTCTTTGGATTCCTCCTATGCTGGATTATGGGCCATTCCGAATCGGCGGTAAGAAGCTGGGATTTTCTGGGCCTCGGGATATTTTTGCTGGCCTTCTTTGGAGAGGCTCTTGCGGATATTCAACTTGAACGATTCCGCTCAGATCCGACGAAACAGGGCAAGGTCTTACAGACAGGGTTGTGGCGGTATTCCCGTCATCCGAATTATTTTTTTGAAATCCTACAGTGGTGTGCCTATGTTCCGTTGGCAGTTGGACTGCCAGGGGCATGGATGGCTATCGTGTGGCCTTTGCTCATGATGTCGTCACTCTTATGGGTGACAGGAGTGCCTTTGGCCGAGGCTCAGGCTATGAACAGCAGGGGGGAAGGGTATCGCCTCTATCAACGAACCACGAACAAATTGTTTCCCTGGCTGCCCAGACGAAACAAGTCATAAAAAAGAGGAGGAGAACTATGTTGTGGGATTCTCAAGCCGGCTTTAGACATTGTTGGAAAAATCCACGAGGATTTCTGGTTTTGGCCGGTCTTTTGGTATTGATGACCCTGGCACATGGCTGTGCATTTGTCCGGGGAGAAGTGGGTGAGCCTTTTCCCGAGGATGGGCTTCAGACGATTGAGAAAGGCATCACGAATCGCCAAGAAGTCGCCCAGCAATTTGGCGCCCCTGATGACATTGTCCAGGCAAATGGCCATGAGATTTTTCACTACCGCCGCTTTGACAGCAAGTTGGGGTGGTTGCTGTTTTTTTCTCGCCTCAATATTGGCAGTGATCATCTCTGGGTATTTTTTAATCCTCAAGGGATCGTGGATGACGTGGTCTTTGGCAATAGGACCAAGAATGTGGAATTTCAAATCTGGCCGTTTGGGGAGTAGGGCAATGGATGGGGTCTTTGGAAAAGCTGGAATTCTTGGAGTCCTGTTGCTTTTCTCCCTGTCGGGCTGCGACTTTCGTCGTGTGGTGGTGAATGATCCATTGGTGGCCGATTCTCTCGAAGTGTTGGTGCCAGGAAAAAGCACGATGCAGGATATAGCCACGGCCTTAGGAGCTCCTGATGAGATTGAGGAAGGAGCCAGCGGAATGGTCTTTCGCTACCGATATGGAGATAGCAAGACCATGCGGGTAAATTTTGGTTGGCTTCTTCGTGTATTGTTGCCCGTCGCGCCATCCATGAATTTGGGGAGAGGTGAAGGGGTCACCTATATTTTACATGTGGCGTTGCGACCGGATTTGACCTTTGATCATTCGGTCATTCAGCCCCCACCCGATACCCCCCATTTCTGGTTTTGGCCGTTTTAACTGACACTGGGCGAATGGTGCCCATGAGGAGTCTTTTACCCTCTTTTGGATATTAGGGAATCTTGTTGTTTGTGATTATGAGAATTTTATCTTGGCGAGTTCAACAGGGCCTATTGCCTATTAAGGGATGGATTGTTTTCTTCCAAGCGCCGGAGATAGGGAATGAGGAATAATCCGGGCAGTGCAATTAAGGTACAGAGAAGAAAAAACCCTTCCCATCCCAACCAGGTGGCCAGAAATCCGGTGGTGGAACCGGCAAAGACGCGGGGAATCCCCATGAAACTGGTCAACAGGGCATATTGTGTGGCGGTAAAACGCTTGTTGGTGAGGCTGGCCATAAAGGCCACGAACGCGGTTTGTCCCAGTCCACTGGAAATGGTTTCAATGGCAATGACGGCAGTAAGAGTAGGGAGGTGATTGCCGGTATAGGCGAGAACGACAAAACCCGCTGTTGAAATCATTTGGAGGAATCCCAGAATAAAAAGAGAAGGCACAATCCCCATGCGATAGACCACGAGACCCCCAATCAATCCGCCTGCCATTAATGCAATCATGCCAAAAACCTTGACGATCATCGCATAGTCGGTTTTCGAGACGCCGAGATCCACCATAAATGGAGAGAGCATTTCTGACGCCATGCTATCGCCGACCTTATACAGAAGGATAAACAACAGTATGATGAGAGCGCCCGGACGGGAAAAAAATTCCAGAAACGGACCCGTGATGGCTTCCTGCCAGGACGCTGGTGGTGGTGCGGGAATGGTGGGTTCCGGGGCAAACCATGTCGTGAGAATGCCAACACTCATCATGGCGCCCATGATGAAATAGACCGCATTCCAGGAAAGGCTCTCCTGATCTGCCAGAAATAAAGCCAACGCTCCAGCGACCAACATTCCCAAGCGATAGCCATAAATAAACATGGAAGATCCAATGCCGAGTTCCTCGTTAGAGAGGGATTCACGGCGATAGGCATCCAGGACGATGTCCTGGCTGGCACTAAAAAACGCCACAAGGACACACAAGACCGCGAGGGTTGATAACTGAATGGCCGGTTGAGTCAACGCGAGTGAGGCGATGGTGATCATCAAAGCTATCTGAGTGCCCAGCATCCATCCTCGTCGTCTTCCCAGAGCAGAAGACACGAGACGGTCCATAACTGGAGCCCAGAGAAACTTGAGGGTGTAGGGGAGGCCGACTAATCCGAAAAATCCGATGGTGGTTAAATCGAGCCCTTCTTCCCGCATCCAGAATTTGAGGGTAGAGCCAATGAGCAGGAGGGGAAGACCGGAAGAAAAGCCGGTCAAGAGCATGACCAGCATTTTGGGACTGGCAAGAAGAAGGCAGAAATTTTTGAGCCAATGATCCGGCTCGGTCTGGGTGGTCATACACCAGACCTTATCAAAGAAATGGGCTTAGGTCTTCTTTAGGCTGAAGGTCTGTGAGAGGTGAGGATGCGGTTCGTGGCAGGGGTTCGATTAGTTTAAATTTGGATCAACCGGCATATGCGCATACATCGTGTATTCATCTCCGAAGGATCGAAGGACCTCGCCCCATAAGTCCTGTGAATCCTCATCAAAGACGAGGTGGGGTCTGGCAGGCATCGTGAGCCAGGAGCCACTTTCCATTTCAGACTCCAACTGACCTGGTCCCCAGCCCGAATAGCCCATATATGCCCGAAACGATTCGTGTTCACCGGGAACTTCAAGAATGCGCTCCAGCGTTTCCATATTCCCGCCGAGATACACCCCGTCAAGAACCGCATGGGTATCTTCAATTTCTTCATTCAGACGGTACAGGACGAGCAAACTGTTTTTTTGAACCGGTCCTCCGGCATACACGCGATGTTCCTGGCCTTCGAGCACTGGAACTTGGGGCAGGACTTCGGCAATATTCATTTCCGTCGGACGATTGACGACAACCCCGAGGGCGCCATCGGGTCCATGCTCACAAAGCAGCACAACCGCTTGGCGGAAATTGGGATCACGCAATGCTGGAGTGGCGATGAGGAAAACCCCTTTGCCTAATGGTGTATCCATAGTCTAATCCTAACGTGCCACTGATGATCCATCAAGAGGCATTTCTTGGGAAAATGGCGGCATGGTTGTCCGTGAACCATCGTCAATCCTGTGAAATCCAACCGGTCTTCAAGCATCATGAGACTCTGAACTCCGTCCTCAGTGCCTCACAAAGCCGGAGGTAGCACTACGTGTGAAAAGAGTCCTAATCCAAACCCTTCAGAAATTTGTAGAAAATATTGATATATTAATGACGGTAATCTTTAAATTCACCGGTCGCGTCGTCTAATTTCAAAAAAGTTCGCATCTGCGTCTTAAGGGTTTGCCTGGCATTTTCATCCCCCAAGTTCAACTGGTACTCATTAATGACCATCGTCTTCGTCCCACCTGGACCGGCCCATTCATTCCAGCAGGTTTGACAGACTTTCTGCTTAATTTCTTCTTCCAGTTTTCCCATGAAAAGATTGTCCGTGATCGGGTCCGCGTCTTTATCGCATTTTCGGCAATGAATTTGCGCCATCCTTTTCTCCTTTTGTAAGTGATAGGCTGAAAGCCTATCAGTATTGATAGGCAAAACAATCAGGAATCCTAACACAGAAATCTCGGGTGGGAAAAGAAGCCAGAAAGGATTTCAATGCCCTGGTTTTTTTCGTGTCTTTCAGGTATGGAAGTCGACCCCACGTTTCAGTCTCGTTCAAGTCAGGACGAGGATTACCTTGAAGGGGAAGTTCTGAGATATATGTCACGATTGGAGAAGAGACAACATGTTACTCGCAGGAATTGATATTGGCACATTAACCTGCCGCTTGTTGGTGGCAGAAGTGAATCCACCAGGTGAGTTTACGGTTGTTGATGCGGATCGGCGAATCTTACGACTCGGGGAGGGAGTGGACCAACACAAACGGTTATCACAAGCCGCGATGGATCGCGTTGTTTCCACACTTATAGACTGGAAAGAAAAGACCACCAAGTATCCGCTCGACGGAGTCGTAGTCGTGGCGACTAGCGCCGTGCGCGAATCAGAGAATCGTAAGGACTTTCTCGCCCGTGTCACTCAAGAAACCGGGTGGGAAGTGGAGATCTTAACGGGAGACGAGGAAGCCCGGCGAACCTTGCTGGGTATTCGTTTTGGCCTGCCTCCCGCCATTGCAAATTTTTTTGGATTGGATATTGGCGGCGGCAGTACTGAATGTATTCTGGCTCATTCCGGAATGGCTCCGGCCGTCATTTCGTTGGATCTGGGAGTGGTGCGCTTATTAGAGCGGGTGCTTCGTCTGGATCCACCCACAATCCAGGAGATTCACCAAGCAGAAGCCTGTATTGATGAGGAATTGGCCAAGGTGTCGAAAGCTTTCGGGACCTTTTCAGGCATCCCGCTGGTCGGGACGGCAGGGTCCGTCACCACACTTGCCGCGATGTCTCAAGGATTGCCGAGATATGAGTCGGCACGTGTCCATAATTATGAGTTAACGTTGTCGAGCATCAAAGGATTGGAGCAGGATCTCACCACCAAAACCGGTCCGCAACGTTTGGCCATGCCAGGGCTTGAACCCGGGCGGGAATATGTCATCGTGGCAGGCACCGTGATTCTCCGAAGAGTCATGGAAACCTTCGGCTTTGACAGATGTCTGGTCAGCGATTTTGGTCTTCGGGAAGGGATATTGGTTGATAAAGCCGGAAAATTGAAAAACTTGGGATGAGAAGGGTGGGGATGAATCCTATCGCTGGGTGTACCAGCGGAAGCCGCAGGATTCTTTGAAGGCCGGTTGTTGTCCGATGCTCATACCGCCGGGCTTTTCGACCAACAGGACTTTGAAATCCCAGAGACCGAACCAGGCCGGGTCCAAGACGTTATGGTAATGCAGGCCGGTGAGTTTGGGGAGAAGCGCACCAAGCGCCGTGCCCAGTTCTTTTTCGGTGTAGGCCCGAACGGAGAAAGGCTTCTCCAATTCACGGCAAAATCGCCTCAGGGTATAGGCTGCGCCGGTACATAAGACGTTAATGTCCCGTTTCATACCGAGCAGTTGTGGCAAAGTGCAATATTGTTCCCGGAAACCCAGCCATTTCGCAACATGGCGCAGATGACTGAATTGCACTTCATATTCAGTATGACCGGGCAATCTGACGGGAGACGGCCAATCATCTTCAATCCCGAATTCGACCAGAATGGCCCGTCCGCCCGGCTTCAGCACGCGCCAGACTTCCTGTAAAAATTGAATGGCGCCATAATTGAAAATGACTTCGTCGGGAAAGGGGGGACGGAGCGGCAGACGCATGCGCCGGATAAGGTCCAGGGCTTCATCATGTAGGGGATTCTCGCCTTTAAACGTGAGGAGTTCGTCCCCGGTAAATTGGATTGGCGTCATGTCGGCGAGGTTTTCATTGTCGATCAACAAATCAACGGAACGATCCGCCAACGGCATTCGTTCGGCATTGGCTTGAATGGCCGTCGCCGTCCACCCTGCCTGTCGCGCCAGCGATGTTTGGGAACCCAGGAACGGGCCGGTCAGATCGAGAAAGGTGTACTGGATGTCTTTCCTTTCTTCAGCCGAGAGTTCCCTGGCTAGTTCCTTCGAGACATACCCGAGGCCGGCGCCCACTTCCACGATGCGTTTGGGCTTGGGAGAGAGCCAGCCCATTTGCCGAAGGGTTTTGCCGAGTAGCCGCCCATAGGTAAGCCCGTTCATGGCTTCGCAGGGTTCACGAAATAAATGCGAAACGGTGGTTTCGATTATTTCAAAATGCCCATGGGGTCCTTGAATACCCTGAACGTGAAATTTGGATAGATGATCTTCGGTTTCAGCCTGGACGTTTTGATGCCACCCTTCCCGCACCTTTTGTAGCAACAAATCCCATTTCGCTTCCGCACTGTGTCCGCTGGGTGGTTCAGTTCCATAGTAAGCTAAGGAAAACCGTGGTTGAGCCCACCGTTCTAAGTGCCAGCGACCATTGTGTTGGGTCGGGCTGCAGACCCATTTGCCATACTGATTGAGGAGTGCGCCAATGGTCATCCGTCCATCCATCGCGCCGAGCAGGGCTGCGCCCATGCGATTGAGCCGAATCAGGGGTAATTCTTCATCAAGCGGAGCCACCCACCATTCCTCGTTGGCATGCTGGTAAATTACAATGTCCGGCATCCGCCAGGCACGTTGATTGAGGATGTCTCCCTCCAAAACTTGGGGGTTAACGCCGGCCCAGGTATCGGCGGTCGGTTGAGAGGCGGTGGTTTGGGTCATGGGTTTCTATTCGTTATATGGAAGTCCAAACGCCAAAAGAAGTTGCCAGGGTACCCCATTGATCCAAAAGGCTGCAACCATGGATCATTCGGAATTTATGGATTTGGCCTTACAGCTTGACGATGTGTATCGGATATCTATCTTGAGGATTGCCAGTAAACAAGCGCTGGCAGGTGAAGCCCTCGCACGTGTGTGCACAATTCGCGTGTCAATGTAATGTTCTGTCTTGCCGGGGTTCGCCCAGGCAGGCGAGGCCCTTTTGTTTCGGCCAAAAGCCCCAAAACCATTGACGCGCCGTCTGGCCCCATGAGAGGGGAGGGACGCCAGCCTGCGGAGGGCGGACCAACTCGCGGAGCCTGTCCTGAGTTTTCGAAGGGCTCAAACAAGGCCCGCCAGCGGATGAGAGCGTCCCTTCCTTGAGCCAGACGGCAGGCGTCGGACCATGGAAGAAAACCCTTTAGGGACACACAAAAAAGAGCGAAGAACCCTCTATTCTGTTTGATCCACAACCATTCCTTTCCTTACAGAAGGAGGAGGGGAATCAAAGTCCCAGCAATGATTATTTTGTGGTCTGTATAGGCTTTTGTGCCAGAAGACTGGCAAAGGCGGCCTCTCCGGAATCGACCTCCTGATACCGCAGTACCCGAAACCCTGGAAGTAAGGTCAATAATTCATTCCGCTCCAAGAGGAAGATCCTGTTAAATTGTGGGCGGTATTGCAAATGATCCACCGTATAGGTTTCGATCAGGACCATCCCGCCCGGTTTCAGTGCCTGCGCAATTTTTGGAAAGAGGTCCCGCTGCAAATAGTAGGTGCAGATAATGAGATCAAAAGTATCGGGAGGAAGGATGTATTGTTCCAGGTCGGCGACCAGGGTGGTTATGGTCACGCCTTTTTCGGAAGCCAGGGCCTGAGCTTTTTTGAAACCCGCCTCCGAAATATCGACCCCGGTGACCTGAAAGCCTTTTGTGGCTAAAAAGACGCCGTTGCGTCCTTCACCCATAGCCAGGTCCAGGGCCGCTCCTTTGGGTAAAAGGTCGACATGGTCTGTTAAAAACTGAATGGGGTCTCGTCCGAATAGATAGTTTCCGGTTGTATATTTATGATTCCACCGCTCCTTGTCTTCTTCTGCTGCCCAGGAGGAGCCAATGGCCATGAATCCAACAAGGACGAACGGAGTCAGAAGACCCAGGACAAATATTTTGGAAAAATTTGGGAATAGGGCAACGCGAATCATCATCATGTGACCTCCACAGCTGTTGAGGGAACCATATCTTATTCCTGTCAGGGGATGAAAGAATAGGACCATTTCTTCAGTGGTCTTTCTCCGGTCCAGTGGGTATCATGACAAGGCTTGGGCCATGAATCAAAAATTGTAGGAGAGAATAAATGCCGGCTTATATCGTCACGTGGATTCATTTGTTAGCGGCTATTACCTTCATTGGCGGATGGATGTTCGTTCAGCTCGTGGTCAGGCCAAGTTTGACCGAAGGCAAAGCCAAACTACCGTCGTTGGAAGCGCTTGAGATGGTCAAAAAAGTCGGCCAACGGTTTAAAATGGTGGGGTGGGTGAGCTTGATGGCGCTGGTCTTTACCGGAGCGTCCCAGTTGCTGGATGAAAGCGGATCGGCTCGTATTGAAACCAGTTGGGGCTTGATCATGATGCTCAAGCTCTTTGTCTTTGCCATCGTGGGAGGGCTCATCTTTGTTCATGATCTGATTGTCGATCCCTATGGTGCTTCGGTGAAAGGCAAACAGCAGGAGGCGCAGCCACTCATGTTTTCCGGCAAAGTGGTCTGGATGCAGCGAACCATTTTGGGTCTGAGCCTGGCTGTTTTGTTTATTGCGGCGTATTTAACTTCCCTTTGAGTTGAGAAACGTTTCCTTTGTTGCGAGCCGATTGTGGCCAATAAATCCCTCTACTGAACAACCCGACCTGTTTTCTCTAGGGAGCGTGGGAGAGGTTTAGGCCCCCTACATCGATCTTTCTCTTTTTCCAAACCTATGATACAACCTGGCGAACGTGGGGATGTCATGATCTTTCACACGTCACCGAGGAGGGGATGATGGCCAAAGCATTTTCTGTTGCGTCCTGGAATGTGGAGCATTTCGGAGCGATGCCCAAAAATACGGCGAAGCCGAAGAAACCGGTGGAACCCATTATCGAATATTTGGCACAACAAAATGCCGATGTGGTTGCGGTGTATGAAGTCGTGGGTTCGACGGTATATGACACCATCGTGACCGTGATGCCGAACTACCAGTTTCATATTACGGAAGGACCTCAAACACAGGAAATTCTGATAGGCGTAAAGCGAACCTTCTCCAGTTTCTTTACTCAACGGCTGGAATTTAAATCGGGTGTGTCCGTTTTGCGTCCCGGGTCCTTGCTGACGATTCAAGTGGATGGGAAAGCCTATCCCCTATTGTTTTTGCATTTAAAAAGTCTGACGGAACCTCGCGGATTCGGCTTGCGGGACGACCAGACCGAACGGGCGCTCAAATTGCGAAAAGTCCTGGATAAGGCATCGTGCAGTGAGGGCCAAGCGAATTATATTTTTCTGGGGGATCTCAACACGATGGGGATGAATCTGACGTTTAGTACGAAGGATGTCAGTGCAGACGAGGAAGTCCAACGTCTCCAGAAACGGGTGAAAAACCGGAAGATGCAGGTGCTTGACAAGTCCTATCCGGAGACCTACTGGCCGGGTTCGAAGTCCTCCTACTTACCGGGCAACCTTGATCATGTTGTCGCGGCGGACCATTTGCGGTTCAAGGCCTTTGGGTCTGCCCACATCGATATTCGTGGTTGGCCGCAAGAAACCACGCCTGAGAAACGAGACGCCTGGACCACGAAATATTCCGACCACGCGCTTCTGTATTTCGAAGTGCAAAAAGTGTAGAGCCTTTTGCTCTTGTCAGTTTCCTGGTTTTCCGGCGGTTGTCTTAAGGCTCCTGTGTGCTCTCTTCCAAGTTCCTCTTCGCCATTCCATCCAGTGGTACAATATCCGGAAGCTTCAGGAATCATGGGATTGCCACATTCCAGGATCAACCGTATGACTTCCGGAGAGTTACCCTGTGCCAGAAAATCCTTGTGCAAAACAGGTCCGGAGGTTGAATCGTTGGTGATTAACGGGAAAAGGCCATAACCCGGCTATGGCCCGGGATCAGATCATTGGCCAACTCCGTGAAAGGATTGTGGCATTTGCGACATCTCGTGGATCAAGGGATGTGGCTGAAGATTTGGCTCAAGAGGTTCTCATGGTTCTACACGAGAAATATCCTCAAGTCACGGAATTAACCGAGCTGGTTCCTCTGACCTTTCAAATTCTCAGGTATAAAATGCTGGATCTCCATCGAAAAAACCTCCGACGGGGCGAATATCATCAGGAATCCATTGATGATCGGCCGCTTGCAGATCCTGGAGATGATCCAGCCGTGCAGGCCGAGCAGAAAGAGCGGGTAGGGCAATTGATCGACGGGCTTCAGCAACTGGGTGAGCGTTGCCGGGAACTATTCCGGTTGAAACTTCAAGGCCACACTTTTCCGGAAATTCAACACAAATTCGGTGAGCGATCCATCAACACCATATATACCTGGGACTCCCGCTGTCGAAAACAACTTCTCGCTCTCCTGGGAGGACGCTGGGAGACCACCATCCATCAGGCTGGTGAAGGCAAAAGGAAAACCGGACAGAAGGATTTATAATGGCCACATCCTGGGAACATCTGCTTGGCGGCTATGCCACCAATACGCTGACCGACGAAGAAAAGCGGCAATTATTTGAGGCCGCCCTCAACGATCAGGTCCTCTTTGATGCCTTGGCCGATGAAGAAGCCTTGAAAGTCATGCTCGCCGATCCTGAGGCACACCGGGGCATTTTGGCCAGTCTAGAAGCAACGGAGCGTTCCGGTGATGTTTCGGATGAGAAAGTGAAATGGGTGAGCTGGTTTAAGGAGCACACGTCACTTGCCTGGGCGGGGAGTATTGCTGCCGTGGGTCTGGCTCTTATCTTTGGGTGGCAAATGGAAAAAGAATGGGGGCCGGTTGTCAGTCAGGAGCAGGAAGCCGCGAAATCCTTATCAAGAGAGGAATTCCCATTTCGGACACAAAACCCTTCGGATGAAGTTACATCGTCGTTACAGAATGAGGGACTGGAGACCAAACCGGCTCAGAGGGAGCGGATTGAGGGGGATCGTCAAGTTAGAGCCAAATCGGAAAGCGACGCGAGAGAAAGTGGTCTAGCCACGAGGCGCCAAAGAGCACATGAACAAGTGGCTCAATCCCCACCTAAGCCATCGGCTTTGATTCAGCCTAAGGTTGGGCACTCCGTTCAGCCTTTGTCGGTTCCTGCGTCGCCTGAGGTGCCGATAGCAGAAAAGGTCCCGCACGTCACAACCCCTGGCAGGATAACCGATCAAACTACGGATGAGGCAACTGAACTACCACCAAGTGTCCAGGAACTGTTTTATGCTGCAAGTGGCTCGCTAGTCGATGAAGTGATTGGTGATGAAAACGATAACGATAGGGACGATCAGACTTTTCAGGAAGGCCTTTCCAGATCCGGAAAACCCGCTTCCAAAAAGAAGACGTTGTCCGTCCCCTTGGAGCAAGATGTGTCTGGTGGTGCAGCCATGCACAGTGTCAGAGGGATCCGATACAGCTTTGTCCAACAGACGAAAGAGGGCAAAGATGAGGAGGTGGAAATACGGCAGATAACGAGGAATTGGTCGGAAATTCGACTGGCAGTGGAACCAAACGTGTCAGGGTATCTCTATGTGCTGGTTCCGTTGGGGAATGGCAAGTGGCAGAAGCTTTTACCCATGGAATCCGATAAGGGGGGACAAGCTGAAGAGGGGATCAAGGTGAAATCATTCCAACGGGTGGAATATTCACTTAGTCAATTGCCGGATAACTCAAACAAATCATTTGCTCCTTCTCTAACCGTTTTGCTTTCATCTACGCCGCTTAACGACCTGAGCCAATGGCTGGAAAGTGAAGTTGATATGTCGGATTTTCAGATTGAACGGACGGGAGGTGTGGTGTTTGTTGTAGAAAGAAACTATTCGAAGGACAAGCCTTTCAGTCTAGGACTTTCTTTTTAAGTGTAGAAAAATTACGCCAAAAAAAATGGCAATTATTTCAAGAATGCTAAGGGTAATGTTTTCATTTTATTCTCCGTCGAGGCTTTTGTCATTAATGTCTTTTTTGCAGTGGTGACGATTTTGTCCAGTTTGTCAGCTATGTCTTGTGTCTGGTTTATTCTTTCAAATTCACAAATATCAATTACTTTTTTGTGTTGAATGGCATTGGAAGTTAATGACCAGGCTGCTGCTCTACCTATCATCAAACGATTCCAATCTCCCTTCACATCAAACCATGGAAGTGCTTCGATAATTCTTGCAACAGGCTCTTTATTACCTGTCGCCATGAAATTTCCCCATAATGAATCAAGAACCCAAGCGCCTTTTTAAAGAGGGATTTCAATTACTGACATGGGATTATTTTCCAAAAGAATGTTGAGATCATCCATGAGGGTTCGTCGTTTTTGAAGAATTCCATGCACCCTTGTTTTTGAGTTGGTGAGATTGGCATACCAGAGGCTTAACACCATTACCCTATACTTGGAGTCCGGCAATGTTTTGAAACTCTCCATCCATTGAGTGACTTGGTTTTCATTTGCATTAAAAATGCCGGATAGAAAACCAAAAGTAGGAGGAAATGCTTTGCTATCCTCAAGGATATTCTGATCGCTCAAATACTGAATTGCCGAAGAAATTTTTTCAGGTTCTGGGTTAAGGTAGTAATAGGTCATCCATTTGGTAAATTCTTCCTTGGTTTGCCATTCAGCTTCCGCTGACCCATAACTAAAAAAGAAAAAAACTGAAAATAACACCAAAATTGTAATTCTCATTCTATTCCCTTTTCTGGGCCCGTCTTCCCTTTAATCCTAACTAAGAAATCCTATTAATAAATAGTTTAAAAATTCCGGACACTTTTCCAAATCTGGTATATCATTTTCTGTTTTAAGTAAAGGCAGGACGGAAAGGAAAGGGTTGCCCTCGTATCAATTTATTCGTGAATTTTTCTCATGGTTGCTCTATTTTTCGGTGTTTCAGAAATTTTTCTGAAAGGATTTTAACAGTCCTGCCATACCCCCCCCTGTGGAGCGGCATGGGGCCGCTGCAAAGAAGGAGGTAGAACATGAACGTTACAAATGGCAGGAAACGATGGTGGGGTTTGGTGGTTAGTGGAGCGCTGGCCGGGTTATAGGCTCTTGTGGGAGCGGGTTTTCTCGGTACGGGAACACATCAGGTCTCCACTGCCCATGCCGGTACCTATCCCAAAAAGTGTGGGTGAATGGAGATCAATGCGGAAGTCTGGTAGGGCTGGATCCGGAAGGAAATTTCATCCCAGCCTTCCCCTCCAAGAAAACGGAGGTGTCTATCCAGGTCAGCAGTCCGTTCGCCCGGGCTCAGGTGACCCAGTAGTTCGCAAATCCCTATTAATATGCTGAATATGCACGAGAACATCAGCACCCTCCGTATGAGTAAAACAGGAGACCATGAATGAAAGTAAATTAAAACCACTATAGAGTGAAAATGGTTGCAGGTACGGTTACATCATTCCTTATCCAACCACGATTCAATGAATATCCTTTTCTAGATTTGGCTGCTTCCTCGCAGAGGGTTTAGAGAAAAAATTTAGAACTGATTGGTGCCCTGCCTGTTTCGCGACAGGAATAGGTTAAGGGATTGTGAGGAGCGTCGGGTATCTCAATGCCCGTCTCCCTAGGAAAATGTTCATTTTTAATCTGTGCGATCTATAGTACAATCTTCTTCCTTTTCCAAAAGCGAATGGGGCGATTTTTAAACGTGCGTACCTCCTATCTGAAATAGTTAGGGAATTGAGGCTATCTATGGGACATGTGGTAAATGGACGCATAGTAGGGCATATGAAACGCTGCCGTGATTTTCAATTCAGTAAGAACCAAAGGGCTATCTCCGGTACGTTTGCCTTCTTGGTGAGCCTTCTTGCAAAGGGGGGTGTTATGACGATTGGAAAGTTGACTAGGCAAATTTCGCTTGTCATGGTGTTCCTCCTTTCCGGATGTGGAGGAGTGCAGTCGAAACAGATTACCGCATTGAAGGGTTCCCAGTTACCAGAAGAGCAAGGGTGGGAGGTTTCCACCAACGCTGTTCGCCCATTGGACGTGGTGACAAATGGGAGTCATTTAACACTCAACACGATTGGAGTCCTCAGAGCTACCGACCAACTTCCAGGGAAAGCGTTCATGTGGTTTTACAGGGACATTCCTTTGGACTTCCAATCAGGATTTTCAATAGAATTTACTTTGCAAGTGCACAAGGTGGAGCAACCCCATAATTTTCTTGATTCGGGCATTATGTTTTATGGTTCTATCGATACCTCTGCCGGTCCGTTCGCAGAAGAACCACGCAGCCATATGATTTTCTTTGACGAGGATGCCATTGGATGGGGAGACGAAAAAAGGAAGTTTGCGATGGATACCACCGACAAATTCCACACCTACACTTTAAGGGTTGAGGTCGGAAAATTTGCCCAATTTTATGTTGATGGGAAACTTGCTTTGAAACGAAATGACTGGGTGGGAATACCCAGAATCGGGTTTGGGGATATGACGAATGATGATGGGGTCAATGGAAAGTTTTCCATAGGAGACATCATTGTGACATCCGATTCCCAAGGTCTCCCTTCCCGACCTGCCCCCCGCCGTCACCTCATACCCCCTTCGCGACGCGGTGGTTAGGGCACCCATTCATAAACCAAAACCATAGCCTCACCGTCAGTTATTGACCTAGTCTTTCCCATTCCTAGACTCAGCATAATACGAAGAGGGGAAGGGGAATAATTCATTATAGGTCTTTTCCCATTCTTCTAAGGGGTCTTTGTGTCCTTTTGAAACGAATTCAAGAAAGGAACCATATTGTTGGGCTCGAGTACCATCAATGATCTGTGTGAGCCCATATTCTTTGCGAAAATTATATTCTGCAAAAGCTGCCGAGGCGCATTGAAGGGGAAAGAACCAGTCTCGCTCCTGATTGGTATGATAATCCTTTAAATACAGTCGTATTTCATTGAATATTTTGCAATATTGATTGGCCCTCAACCATTTGCTCCACACCAACTTATTGGCCTCATCTTTGGTAGGGCTCGTTTTTTGCTTCCAGTCAAATTCTCCAGTGTCTATGCGTTTCTGGGCAAATTCAGGCAGGAAGTCTTTCAATTCGCCAGAAATACCATTGAAACCGGCTAGCTTATGGCCAGGCTCAATCATAAATATTTCACAATCCACCTGGTGTAACATGGACTCAAGCAACCCTTCACGGTTGGCCAATACTCTATCGGGAGCCTGCCATAGGGTTTCTGTCACATTGTAAATTTCCTGAAGGATCTTCTCCTTCGATGCTTCAGAAAGGTTTTGAATGGATTCATGAGGTGAGTCATGAATGTCTTTTTGTAAATAAGTCAGAACAATCTCAAATAGGGGATTGGTGGATATTCTTTTTCTGCGATTGAACATACCCCCTAGGTTTTTTAACAACCCCATACAAGACCTCCACGAGTAAGGAGTAGGTTTCCCATACCCGGAGATTCATGAAGATAAGGAATCGACATGAAATCTCTTCCAACCTCTGGTAATGCTCTCACGAATTTATTTGCTGTCTACTGGTTTCTGGCAGAGTGGGATTGAGCAAAAAATTGGCTTTCCATTCCATGTCATCGAGGCTATCCGATGGCTAGTGAGTAGTAGCGGCCTTACCAGCTACTTATTTTAATATAGCCAGGATTTGTCTTAATGGCCAGAGAATGAATGTAGCCGAATAAAGGAAGCAGGGAGATTCCACCTAGGTTTCTTTGGGGAAATGGGTGATATAGTGCCCAGCGATTCCACTACACATAGTGAACGAACCGAAAAAACTCTCTCTAACTTCTTCAACAAGATTAATTCTTCAGTTTTTTTGATCTTCCTGCGACAAAGACTATTCTTTTCCTTCCGGGTTTTTCTCCTGTCTTTCGGGGGCGTTGGAATAGCCTCATTTGTGGTGAGGTAGATCAGGGAGATACGGAGGACGTACGAACCAGGAGTGTAGGAAGGAGATCGTTCACCTCACATGTCAATCGGATGGCGCCGTGATGAAAGTTACCCGGGATCTTAGCAGCAATGCTGTGTTACCAAGGCGATGGTGCCGCGAAGGGGCACAGAGTATGGAGCAGAGTGCGGAATTATAGACCTTCAGGAAATCGGGACGCTCACGATCGAGAATTCGGCTCAAACGGGAACTGGCCCTGGTTACTTGTGAGCTTTCTTATTAGAAAATACCCCAATAGAGGGGTGTTGGATTTACGGCACAGTTGCCAATCAAGATTCAGTCAACTTGACATTCCCAAAGCTGTATTCTATTGATCTACTTTTTATTTTCTTTCCATGGACGTGCGTGGGGAAGGGAGCAAGGAATCTGGAGATATAAGTTCAGATCGTTTTTGTTGACGGGCATTGTTGTAACACGGCGGCTCGAAAATCCGGGACTTCTCACAAAGGAAATAATGCTTTGCATGGCCTTGGGAAAGGAGAACGTGTATGAAAAATCCCAGACAAGCAGTATTACACAATGTGCAGTTATTGTTCCTGCTGATTTTTTTTGTTGCGGGTTCGTCGTCAGCCGGCTCCGAATTTGAAAACCGTCATCATAATAGGGACCGACATCATGATCGGGATCGACATCATAATGGCGATGGCGACCAAATCACTCAGCCAAAATTTGTTAATCCTCCCCAGGAGTCGAGCATTGGCGGAATACTCGATACAGAGCTGGTTGTTAACCGACATGAAAAAGTTGTGGCAGGCCGAAGGGTTCTGCTGCGATCGTATAATGGGCTGTATATTCCCCAGACGTTAAGAGTCAATCCCGGCGATACTCTCTATCTACGCTTGATTAACAAATTGTCTGACGATCTTCTGGAACATACCAATCTCCATACCCATGGATGGAATGTTTCCCCACAACCCGGCAGTGATGACATTTTCATGCAAGTCCCGGCTGACGGGCAATTCAATTACAGCATATCCGTTCCGGACAACCATCCTCAGGGATTGTATTGGTATCATCCGCATGGACATTTGCCACAACTGAACCCCGATGCACCAACGAGGGGGAACACTGAATTCCAAATCATGAGTGGAATGTCGGGAGGACTTATTGTAGACGGCATTCTGGACCCTTTCCCGGAATTAAAGGGAATCCAGGAACAAATCCTTCTTCTTAAGGACATCCAGATTACCGATGAAGGCACCATTCCACTGCAAATAGATAGTAATGCCGGTACTACACGCATGGTGAATGGTCTCGTTAACCCGCGGATGAAAATTCGTCCCGGCGAGTTGCAGTTCTGGAGGGTCGGAAATATTGGTCCCGACATTTATTACAAATTGACGCTAGACCGGCATGAATTTTTTCAAATTGCCAGGGATGGTAATCGTCAGAACAGAATATGGCGCCGTGAAGAGATCTTATTGCCGCCGAGTTCCCGTGTCGAGTTTTTCGTTAGAGGAGAAAAACCTGGAATTTATACCTTGCGTACCCAAGCGCTGACCACCGGGCCTGCCGGCGACCAATATCCGGAGGCGACGCTGGCCACATTGGTTTCATCAGGACATCCCGATCATACCATGAGAATTCCCAGAAACTTGCCTCCTGTAGAAGATTTCAGGGACGCTCAGCCCATACCACCAGGCAAGCGAAGATCCTTCGTCTTTTCCGAAGACAACGACGGCAACTCGTTTTTTGTGAACGAGAAACAATTCAATATTAACCGGGTGGACTTTACGGTTCCAGTTGGATTTATCGAAGAGTGGACGATACAAAATGTGACAAAGGAATTTCATGTCTTTCATATTCACCAAACTGATTTCCAAGTAGTGGAAATAAACGGAGTACAACAAGAGTTCATCGGTCATCAGGATACCGTGAATATTCCATTTCAAACAGGAGACGTTCCCGGAGAAGTCAAGGTGCTCATTGATTTCCGGGATCCTATTATCGTCGGCAAATTTGTTGCGCATTGTCATATTGGTGCCCATGAGGACAATGGCATGATGGCAGTCGTCGAAGTGATCAATAATTAACCATCACCGTTCAGTCCCACGATGGCTCTAATTCGAAGGTAACGACTCAATCGGTGGATAGTTCTGTTGGTTCGGATGGGAGGCCTTTCCACGCAGTGGCCTAGAGGCCGAAACGCGATTCAGATGCCCTGCCCCATTATCGGATATTTGGATAGATCCCACGGCTTCTGGGGGAACTCTTGCATGATGGTTGGCTTTATACGGGGGACCCGGATACATTGACGAGCAAAATTATGTCTGGTTTGTCGGTCGGAAAAAACTGATTATTGTCCGGCGGAGGATCCAATATTGCTCCAATGCAGTTCGAGAATCTGATCGATGAACATCCTCTTGTTCATGCTTCCGTATTGGTCGGTGTTCCTGATAAACAGGATGGCCAGGTGCCGGTGGCATGGGTAATGTCCCGTTCATCGTCGGAAGTCCCGTCCGAACGCAATCTGGAGGAATATGTCTCAACCCGGTTAGCGAATTAGAAGAATCCAGTCCGTTACTTTTTCCTCAATAAATTTCCGCTCACGAGCACTGGAGAATTTGATCGCCATCAACTTGAAAAAATGGCTGTTACTGCCATACAAGGAGAGCAGTCTCTTGGTCAGGGGGACTATTAACGCTGTTGGTGTGCAGCAAAGCGACGTAAGGCGCATTTAAGGCTGGAATTAGGAATTCGTGACACAGGGAACAGATAAGTGAGAGGGGAGCGTTGAGTTTGATACCTTCCAGAGAAACAGCGAGTTCGAGGTTTTTGACCATACAGGAAGTCCCATCATCCGAGACAAAACCTGTTTTTATAATTATTTTAACGTTAGTCTCCAAACCCCGACGACTTGCGCAAATCGTTGCTTGAAAATTATCAACTGGCAGAGCCAAATTTCACTTTGGGTTTACTTAATATAGGGCATCTCTAAAAACTTCTGACAGGCCCGGGAAGGGAGGTCCTAAATCTACAGGTTTTTTGAGGTGCTCTATAGGGTTAATTTCCTTATAACGACAACATTTGGTCTCACTCACCAAATCCTTTCCATATCGTTCTCGACAGGTTGTTTTTTTGCACATGAATCTCTTTCCCCACCCCGTGAAGTATGAGCGGAGATTGGCGAGGGTAAGATTTTGAATTCTGCGCGAATGGCAGGGTGGTCGCTAAGAAGATCTTCGTACTTTTCATTAGGAGCTTGTCTGCCTCGGTTAACAGGATGCCGGAAACGCTGATCTTCCGATCCAGAGTCGATTAACTCAATCCTTGCCCCTTGACCTCCTCGAAAGAAAATGTAGTCCACTCGATTTTTCCAATATCCATTGGGTTCTGGACGTGCATTGCTGTCATTGAGAGCCAACTTATCAAGGAGATCGCGTTTTAAAATTCGGTAGTCTTCTCCTGAGGCCTCGGTTCCCTCATGGTCATATTGTGAGTTGAAATCACCCCCGAGAATGAAGGCCCGATCTTTCGATAATTTTTTGATACAGTCTGCAATAAAATCAAGCTGCTCTTTTCTGACCGATCGGTCTTTCTCATCTCTTCCGGCATCAAGGTGAGTATTGTACACATCAAATTCTGCGCCATTCGGGAGACGAACCGGCACTCGAAGAAGCCCCTTGGTCGACCAGCAATCATTTTTTCTACTAAACCATCCCTCACAATCTGGAAGCGGTACCTGTGCGACTCCCCCTTCCACAGCTTTATAGTAGGGTGAAGCTATCGTCAGCCCAGAGCCATAGGGAACACGGAAAGGAATGCCGGGACTATTAAATAACTGAAAACCAACATTGACGATTTTAATGGGAAGGGTTACGAGCCATAGTGGGGCCAAAGCGATACGTGGCCCGTTCCCCTGTTCTATGAGCTCGTAAGTAAATTCATCGACAATTTGCCGGTGAAATTCAAAATCCTCTTGTAATAATATGAAATCATAATCCATGAGCAACCAGGCCATCAGGCCACTTCGGGTATCATCATTTCTCACATCTACCCCGACATACATGGAATTCAGGATCGGAGAAATTCCATGAACATTGTACGATAGGAACCGAACGGTACAGGGCACAGGTGTCGATAGTTCCGATTGGGCGGGAGAACATTCTTCTCTTGGCGTAAAACCTTCTGCCATTGAAAACTCATGCCCGAATACCATCCATATAATGCCAAGTAAAAAGAGCCCTTTCATCAAGAATTTTAGTATGGCCATCTTTGACAACTCCTTTTTATGCCAGCACTCTTATTCATAACGACTAGGTCCTTAGACGAACTAGAGACTACAGCCCCAACGATGAAACCACTCCTACTGTACCTTCCTCAGCTCAAAAATCAAGTGCCCCTCACATGCATTCACATTATTCTAAGGCTGTCCCTGGTGAATTGCTGATCATGCTGCTCTTGGAATCCGAAATAATCCCTGACAATATGATTGCCACCAAAAATGAAAGAGGTCTACAGGGTGCGGTGGGCCTTTTCCATTTGGGTGGCAGCGATTCACACCGGAAGAAATACATGCCCCACAGGCTATCCTTTGTGTGGCCGAGGCAAGTCAGACACGAGGGGCATCGGTTTGATCGGGGTGATAGTGAGAGGCGAGGATTCGTCGCAGGACATTTTTATCGAGAGGAATGACCAAGGTTGTGGATATCTGTACGGCAGGTTTCCGGAAAGGGGGGAGCAGGAAGGACTGGTACATCAGTAAGAGGTTCTCGGCCATCCAGAAATTTATGCCGCCATGCCTAAGAAATTTGTATGTGTGAGACAAAAAATGGTCGTATGGTAAAAACCCATGTGGATGCGCCGGAATAATATTTTAGCAACCTACCCAGTCTTCCCCGAGTACGAATCGGTGAGGTGCCCAAGGCTTCCTGGGTCGGCTGCGGAATCAGGAATTCATTGCCTCTTCTCTGATGATCGCCTTTCTGATGATAATGGGTGTCATAGTCTTTGAGGGCATGTTGAATGAAGTCTTTCCCAAACAGGATGAGCTCTGACAGGACTTCCTCATTTACAGACCTCACCCAGGGTTCGGCTTGGGCATTCAGATTCGGTCTGCTTTCGGGAGTTTTCTGAAGAGGGAGATCCCACCCGCCTTTGTGGTCTCCTGAAAGGTGGGGCAAAATAGATATCACGGTCCTGGGTCCGATGCTGACCGGGGGGAGTCAGGAGGCCCCACTCTACCATGGTCGAATTGCAGCCCATCTGTTTCATCCATAGCCCATTGGGAAGTGGAGTCCTTCCAGCAATCACCGATGCGCTACCTGGAAAAAACAAGATGTAATAGATCACCAACCCATGCATCGTCCAGATTTCAGCGGGAAAAATCGGTCCCGACGAGGAGGTTTTGATGGATACGAAATTAGGCCATGTTCAGAATTTCTCTATGCTTCAGTTACGAACCATCGTGTTGAGCCTTACCCTCTTGGGGCTTTTTTTTTTTGGTTGCGGGATGTACTACAAAATGGAAGGCGTAGCAACCCTTGCCGGCGTTGAGAAAGATTTGGATATGTGGCTAGGAAAAAGCAAGGAAGAACAAATCCAAGAAATGGGTGATCCGGTGATGTGCATGTTGTGGGATGAACATGGAGAATTCTGCCATTGGATGGATGCAGAAGATTCCACTGATGGTTCTTTCCGCCCAAAACGTATTTTCTATTATGACAATAACAGCGTTGTGTGTGGATGGACGTATACAGGACAGTGGGCAGATCAAACCAAAAATTTGTGCAAAAGGTAAGGGTACAGTCTAAAAACAGGCAGCGGCACACTATTGAAGGCGAGTTGGCCTCCTGAAAAAATCTTGGTAATCATTCCCTCGCGAGTAATGAGTGGAGTATGGTCAAGTAAAGCGAATTTCCCGAAAAAATGAGGAACACACAGATTCAAAATTTGTTAATTGACCTACATTTGATTACTGACCCCAGGCAGAAATTCAGTTCAAGGTGACTATGTCTTCAAAACCCTCACAGCGGCACGCTTTGTCAGAAACAGTTTGCGATTTGCCTTGCCCAGGCGGAGGGGAAAAAGGATGGCAGCGAAAGAGCCCGCCCGCTACAACTCAATAGGGTGAATATGGTTGCAGAGGTCCCCAACGCAGTCGATCATATGTCCGCAGTCGGTTCATTTGGTTCAATTCATGCTGTCGAGCCTCCTGCTGATATCGTGCGTCCTTTTGCCGATGTTGTTCTCGCTGTCGTTGGAACCACGCATCGAAGTCTTGAAATGATTTTGGGGAAGAGAGGGCAGAAGGTTGGTCATCATAGAAGGACCTTGGAGGATTCGGATGAAGTTGAGAGGCTGGTTGCCAGGTATCCTCCCCCAATTGGGCCCAGGCACTGCCTGTTAGACCGAGGAAGCATCCAAAGAATATTATTGCTCGCATGCGGTTGTCCTCCTGTGCATGGGTGGATAGGGGGTACTCAGAATGGCCTATCATCGGGACCATGGGGAAGGGTGGCAAGGTCTGTCAAAAAAAGGCAATTCATCAAATAGGTCATGAAGGAAAAGTTTCTAGTAATTTCGCCCGTTGGTGGTATCACTACGATTCGTTGCACGGGTTCTCCCGTTTGGCACTAACCGCCTGGACATCATCTGGCATGGTCGCTCATGGCTACGCGACTCTAGATGTTTTCTTATCAAGCCCTAGTTCCGAAAGCGTGGCAGTGAGGTGCTCTCTAGGAATCAGCCTTGTCCCCGTGCCTTTCCCCTCTGCAGGGTGAACAGCACGAGAAGCGTACGAAAATGAAATCTCCATCAAGTCCACTGACGGACACCCCACCGGGAAAATATGGTTGGCCCTGGACGAACAGCGACCCTTATCCAATCCATTTAATCGGAAACAGACCGTGGCCTAAAATAAGCGTAATCACTCCCAACTATAACTTTGGTGAATTTCTTGAAGAAACCATTCGCTCCGTCTTACTGCAGGGATACCCCAACCTTGAGTACATCATCATTGATGGTGGAAGTACCGACCGTTCGCTAGAAATCATTAAGAAGTACGAGCCTTGGCTTGCCTATTGGGTGAGCCAGCCAGACCATGGGCAAAGCGCAGCGATCAACTATGGTTTCCGGAGGGCATCTGGCGAAATCATGGGGTGGCTGAATTCTGATGATTATTATCAACCCCATACCCTCTTTCGGGTCGCCCTCGAGGTCAATCTGGAGAAAAAGAGATACATAGTGATGGGAGAGGTATATGAAGTCGATGCCTGCAGAACAATCATCCGAAGATGGGAATCAAGGGTACCAATCTTGTATTCGCTTCTTTTTCAACATCGTTTGTGCCTCCTACGCGGGGTGGCCGTCATGCCCTGCCAACCGTCTGTCTTCTGGCACCGCAAGGTCTTTGAGTCCCTGGGACTGTTACGAGAAGATCTTAAATATGCCATGGACTATGATTATTGGTTGAAGGCACTCAGGAGTAATTATAAATTTCACTATATCGCTGCTGTTCTCTCCAATTACCGTTTCCATGCTGGCTCTAAGTCCAACCAAGGGTGGCAGAGCTTTTACCGAGAATGGCGAAGTGTCGCCAAAGAGAACATTTCTACGCTGACTCCGCGACAAAAGATTTCCGCCGAACTCTATTGGTGGTTTCTACTATTCCCCTTTTCGATCCTTACTTTGCCCTACAGGGTCTATTCGTATGTGGTTCTGGGTATCAAGAGGGGCTAAAAGATTGCCGACACGGCCGCTCAAGGAACCCAGTCCTGGACACCCGCGAAAAGAAAGAACTCACGGATTCCTCAGCGCCTCCTTCGGAAAGGTTTCAGGAAATGGTGTAAGGCATGAGTATTGACTCCATGGTGGACAAAGGAGGTGGGGTGGAATGGACTTAGCGGAAAATGAAAGCTGATCTTGAGTCGTTAATTCTTTTTTGTGAGCCTAATCCATTCCTCAATTAGGCTAATTGGTACATATCACCCCGATCGGGTGATGACCAGGTAGGTGTCATTGGCCGTTTTTATACACAATACATCTATGTCGACTTTCACCAAATGCTTCGGCGGACAGCCTTCGTCTTAGAAAATAAAGTTTTCGATCCGAGAATAAGCCTTAGATAGTGTTTCAGTGACCTGCCAGTCGAAGCTATAGGGCGTTTGTAAGTTGCTCCGGTCCTCCCATGAAGTGGAAGTTTCACCTTCAGAACCCCAGTTCAAATCCCACCTTTTGTATTTGCCGTGTTGAAGAATTTTTGTGCTCCACTTTGATTAAGTGGGCTTCTGATGTGCTGGCGGAGAGGGTGGGATTTGAACCCACGGTCCCTTGTGAGGACAACGGTTTTCGAGACCGTCCGAATCGGCCACTCTCGCACCTCTCCGTGTTCGTTTATGTTATGCGGTGAGAACTTGTTGATGACTCCGTAGGTGCTGAAAAAAATTCTGTAAGATCGCTCGACAATCATCTGCCAGGATATCTGAGTCTACCTTCACCCGGTGATTAAACCTGGTCTCTGCTGTGAGATTGCAGATTGACCCACAGGCGCCGGCCTTCGGATCCCATGTGCCAAACACGACACGGGCAATTCTGGCCTGAATGATGGCACCCGCACACATGGAGCAGGGTTCCAATGTGACATAGAGGGTAGTGTCTGTAAGACGCCAAGACCCCAGTGCCAGGGAGGCGGACCGAATGGCCATAAGTTCGGCATGAGCCGTCGGATCTTGTGTGCCTTCCCGTTGATTGAAACCCGTCGCGAGGATTTTTTCATTCTGGACCAGCACCGCTCCAACCGGGACTTCTTCCGCACGAAAGGCTTGATGCGCTAAGTCCAAGGCCATGCGCATAAATTGAATATCCGTGGTTGGATCCAATACGTCCATGGTAATTTCAAAAAGTGAAGTCGACTGATGATTGTTTGAGTGAAAGTTTTAGTTCCGAAAGGAAAGAAAAAAGGTTAACATAGCCACTACGTGATGTATAGCCAACCCACCTGGAAATTCTGGTGAACTCTCCTTCCAGTATCATGCGTCAGAGGCTCGTTCCTTTAGAAAAGGTGCAGGCCATGTGGCAGCGTCTTGCCCACGACTTTTTTGAGAACCGGTTACCTCGGATTTCCATTGAGTGGAGCACACGATTAACCGCATCGGCCGGGTTGTTTGTGAGTCAAATTGGCCCTAGAAGCTGGTGGGCCTCACGTGAATATCGACAGGGTGCGGCTCGAGTGATTAGGTTGTCCGCCCCCTTGCTTCGCGATCAACCTGAAGAGGAGCTGAAGCGAACATTGGCGCATGAAATGATTCATCAATGGCAGTTTGATATTCGGAAGCATCGCCCGTCCCATGGCGCAGAATTCCGAGAGATGATGCACCGGATGAATGCGGCGGGACTCGGGGTGACCGTCCGCCATCAGTTGAATGTGGCTGTTCAACGACATCATCGCTATGCCTGGCAATGTCTCCAATGCGGAATGGCCTATCATCGACAACGGCGAACGATTATTCCGGCTCGACATATTTGTAGCCGATGTCGGGGAAGACTTATAGAAGTTGAGTTACCCCCCACTCAAAAACCCCATGAGGAATCGATGGACGAAAGAGGAGGGAATCGCGGAGCACGTCAGGATGAGGAGAAATCGGCTGGGCGGATGTTCTGTGTGAGTGGAAAGAGGGATGCCGAAGCCTTATCGACGAAAGGCGTCTTTCCCCCGGATGACCTCCGCGAGGAGTTTATCGGCGAGTTTGGCGGCCCGGCGATGGCGCCACCAACGAATGGTTATCGCATAAATCACAATGGTTCCTAGGACGAGGAAGAGGCCTGTTGTGATGTTGTCCATAGGAGGAGTGTAGAAGAATAAATTTCCAGATGGCAAGGTGGGGGTACGCCCTGAGAACGGGGGGCGGTATCTGAAGGGACCCCCCTTTACCTGGGCGTACATAATTACATGAAAGTATTATAAAATTTAGCATGTTTCCTTGAATGACATAATCATTAAACGGGATGGTACGTTCTCCATATGGACATCCTGATTCTATTGGCATCCTTGGTCGTCATTTTATTAGGAGCGGAGGCGTTCACTAACAGTTTAGAACATTTTGGAGAGCGTCTCGGGATTTCGGAAGGTGTCACCGGTTCGGTGTTTGCGGCAGTGGGAACGGCATTGCCGGAAACGATGGTGCCAATTTTTGCCATCTTGTTGTCATCAGGTTCTGAAACGTTACGGCACGAAGTGGGGGTGGGGGCCATTCTCGGGGCGCCCCTGATGCTGGCCACGTTAGCCTTCTTTCTGATGGGTTTTTTTGCCGCACGGAAAAGAGGGTGGCATGGCACGTTAAATCCTGAGCCAACAGGATTCGCCCGTGATCTGCTCTGGTTTAATTGGGCGTTTTGTTTGGGAGTGATTGCCGTATTTGTTCCCCAGGAGTGGGGTTGGGTGCGGTCAGTCATTGCGGGGGCGCTGGTTATCCTGTATGTGGTGTATTTGTATCAAACCATTCGATCTTCAGCCAATTTAGTGGATGATGGACATGGGACGGAAGCGGATCATCCGCTTTATTTGACCAAAGTGGGCCTTCCCGATAATTTATTGGTGATCTTGTTCCAAGTGGGATGCGGGCTGGGCCTCATTGTGCTAGGGGCGAAAGGCTTTGTGCATGGAATTGAACATCTTGCCCCAAAATGGGGAGTTTCGGCCTTAACCCTGTCTCTCCTCATTATTCCAATTGCGACAGAATTGCCGGAAAAAGTGAACAGCATTATTTGGATCAGGCGGGATCGGGATACTTTGGCTGTCGGGAATATCACCGGGGCTATGGTCTTTCAGGGGAGTTTGTTGCCGGCCTTGGGAATTATGCTGACAGCCTGGGTGCCGCAACATGAAATTCTGATGGGAATGGCGATGACGTTGGTGGCGGCCTCCTTTTTAACCTGGGTCGTGCGGCGTGGTGGGTTGAAGCCCATTCACCTGGTTATTAACGGACTGTGTTATGTGGTGTTTGTTGGCTCTGTGCTCTTCTGGTAGGGCCTGTTCTTTTGGTCATTCAAGAGCCATGAATCGTAAAAAAAAGAGAGTAACGATGTCCCTTCCGACAGTTGTTGTCACGCGACGTCTCCCACAACATGCCTTGGATGTGTTACGGGCGCAAGCGGATCTTATTGTCTGGGAGCAGGATTGCCCCGTTGATCGGAAATGGTTATTGAAGCATCTTCCTGAGGCGGAGGGCCTGTATTGCTTGTTGACGGACCGGGTTGATCGGGAGGTGCTTCAGGTTGGGAAACGGCTTCAGGTGATAAGCACTATGGCTGTCGGATATGATCATATTGACGTGGCAGGATGTACAGCCCGTGGTATCCCGGTTGGGCACACGCCTGGTATTTTAACCGAAACCACTGCGGACCTGGCCTTCGCGCTGCTCCTCTCTGCAGCCAGGCGGATTGTAGAAGGAGCCGAGTATGTACGAAAGGGACAATGGACAACCTGGAGCCCGGATCTCTTGCTGGGACAGGATGTGCATGGTGCGACGTTAGGCATTGTGGGGTTTGGCAGGATCGGGGAGGCGATGGCCAGGCGGGCTCAAGGATTTCAGATGAAGGTGCTCGCGGTAAGGTCACCCCAATCTTCTGCCTCATCCGGGTCCGGCACACAGCTCTCTGCCACAGCGATTTTGCCACGGGAAGGCTCTTCTGTAGGGATTAATGAGGGCGAGTCGGTGAGCGCGTCATTCCAGGAGGTTGGTCTGCATGAGGCATTAGCTCAGTCGGATTTTGTGAGTCTGCATGTCCCCCTGACTCCTCACACGCATCATTTGATTGGGGAAGATGAGTTTCGAGCCATGAAGCCATCAAGTATTTTGATCAATACGGCTCGTGGGGCTGTGGTTAATCCTGAGGCCCTCTACCACGCTCTAGTGCATGGCCATATTGGCGGTGCGGCCTTAGATGTGACTGATCCTGAACCTATTCCTATGTCAGACCCGCTTCTCACGCTTCCTAACTGTCTGGTCATCCCGCACTTGGGGAGCGCTTCTGTGGCAACAAGGACCAGAATGGCTTGCATTGCCGCTGAGAATATCGTTGCCGGTTTACGTGGAGATGCGCTTCCACATTGTGTCAACCCTGAAGTCTACCGCGTGTAAGGCCGTTTCAAGACCTGGGATGGTAAGAATACACAAGGAAATTGATGGAGGATTGTTTATGCTGGGGAGGGAGTTCGATGAAAGGCGAGACCTGGTAGGTCAATCTGACGATTGGCCGCTTCGTCAAGAGGAGAAATCATGATCCACATCACAACACCGGCTGTGGAAAAATTGAAAATCTTGATCGAGGAGCATCCTGAGGATCCCATTGTCCGTTTAGCCGTTCGGGACCGGGATGACAAAGTCCTCGTTTTTTCCATTACACTTGAAGATGCCGTAACACAGGAGGATTCGGTCTTAGATATTGAAGGGCTCATCATCGCAATAGACGGCTCCTGTGCAACACGGCTGGAAGGTGTCACTGTTGATTATGAGGACGTTGGTGGATTCAGCTTCCATCACCCGGAACCGCCCGATCCTTATAAATTAAACCTGATCCTACCTGAATGAGGCCGATAGAATGGGATTGGGGCACCAATTGAACCCGAATGCGGGAAGGTTCTTCATCAACGATTGTTGTTAACGTCAACCAGTAACTTCCACCCCCGCGTTTATTCGTATTATGGAAATATTTTTTGCGACATGTCCTCGTGGCTTAGAAGAAGTTCTCAGCCAGGAACTCCAAGAATTGGGCGGACAGGAAATTCGATTGACTCCTGGCGGGGTCGAATGTCGGGGCCCTTTTCCTCTCTGCTACCGGCTCAACTTAGAAAGTCGCATTGCCAGCCGTATTTTGTGGCGAGTCGGGCAGGGGTGGTACCGGGATGAGGAGGATCTCTATCGCCTTGCCTCAAGTCTTCCCTGGCCCGAATATTTTTCCGTGGACTGTCACATCAAAGTTCGCATCATTGCTCAACATTCTCCACTGAAAAGCCTGGAGTTTGCGACGTTGCGAGTGAAAGATGCCATTTGTGACCGATTTGTTCGGGCGACACATGCACGCCCCGAGGTGAGCAAACGCCAACCCGATATTCAAATTGTGGTCTTTGTCGATGAAGAGCATATTGTGTGGTATATCGACACTTCGGGAGATCCGCTGTTTAAACGTGGATGGCGGAAGGTGGCCGGAGAAGCGCCGATACGAGAAAATTTGGCCGCCGGCATCATCCGGCTTTCAGGTTGGACCGGCGAGCAGGTCTTACTTGATCCGATGTGTGGCGCGGGCACATTTTTAATCGAGGCGGCGTTGATAGCCAAAGGGATTGCCCCAGGTAGCGGGCGGGAATTTGCCTTTCGGCACCTGGAGAATTTTGATCACACGATCTGGGATCACCTACGGCAAGAGTCGATCAAACCGGTCGCTCCCGGTACGGGTCTCTCAATTATTGGGTATGATGAGGATGCGAATGCCTTGACCATGGCAAGAAGAAATCTGGAAGGCTTGGGGCTTGAGGAAATTCAATTGGGTCAGGTTGATGTGTTGGATGTAACGCCTCCAGGGCCAAAGGGTTTTCTGGTCACCAATCCTCCCTATGGAGTGAGAATGGGAAATCGGTCGGAGCTGGAGGAGTGGTATCCGAAGTTTGGGAATCTCTTGAAGCAGCGGTTTGCTGGGTGGGATGTCTATGTGCTCACGGCCGATTCGCGTCTTCCTAAACTCATTCATTTAGCGCCGTCACGCAAAATCCCCTTGTTCAACGGGCCGTTGGAATCAAGATTGTATGAATTTCAGATGGTGGCCGGAGGTAACCGGAAATCGGCCAGGCAGGCCAGGCAACAGGCGGTGAATAACCCCGGACTTAAATGAGAGGTTTCCCGGCCATGTTTAAAAGCGAGACCCAGACATCTTCAATGCATCGCAGCACATAGATCCATTCGTCGCAGGTCTTCGGTCGTTTGAATAGATGGCAATTGGGAGGGAAAGGAAAATCTTTCGATTGACGGGGAGCCTCCTCCGAAAACAACGCCACCGGAATGGACTGTAAGCGGCGGTCGCGTTGGAGTCCCTTAATAATCTCTTCTCCCGACACATCGGGGAGATGATTGGAGAGAAAAATGAGATCGGGTTGTGGGGCATCCATAAAGGGATATTCCTGATTTAAAAAGGCCATGGCTTGTTCGCCGTCTTCGGCCTCAAGAATTTCCACACAGATGATTTGGGCTACCGTCAGCGCTTCTTTGAGGGCTTCTATCTGGGCCGTATCATCCTCAATCGTCAGGATCTTAATTGTGTTTTTAACGGCTCCGCGCATTCCGATGCCCATCTTTCTGGTTGAAAATGACTGCCCACCCTTCAGTCTGGTGAAGGATGGTTGTCTGAGGACGACAGAGAGTACGTGTAGTGGCCCATCTGTTTTTTCGGTTGAATCTTCGTTGAGTTTAGGGAAAGCTAGCTGGGAAGGATTTTTATATAAAGACGGATGGGGAGGAGAGCGTCGATGCCTGAAACATATTCTGATGAATGCATATTGGGTCGAAGCCTCTTACACTGAAAAGTGGTACAGCAAAGAGCGAGAATCTCCTCCAGGTTGAATAATCATGTAGCAATCAGGCGAATAGGGGTTTCCTTTTCCCTAGGTCCCTGGATAAAGAAACGCCCGTGGCCTGATGGACAGGATGTTAGGTAGGGAGGCACGCAAGAAATTGATGAATCACGGGCATGGCATCAGGGCGAGCCGCGATGATGCCATTGATGGAGGGATGAGGTTGGTTGCATTGAATTGGTTTCATATCTCTGTCCACGACGATCCCTCCTGCCGTTTGAACCAGAAGGAGGGCAGCCGCGATATCCCATTCGTTTTGTGTGCCAATATTGATCACTCCGTCAATCTGTCCGGCGGCCACCAGTGCCAATGAATAAGCGATGGAACCCATCAGACTGCGGCAATTGGCGGTTTCTCTCCATATGTGAATGGTGGAGCGGGCAATGGGTCCTGTGTTCACCAGAAATGAGAAGCGGTGTCCTGGGATCTGGGGGACATGAATGGGGCAGCCATTCACGGTTGCCGGTTCCCCGCGCACGGCACAAAAATATTCCCGGGTGGCCGGGTTGAAGATAATCCCAATCGATGCCTGTCCATGGTCGATGAGCGCGAGAGAGATGGCGAATTGTGGCAGGCTTTTAATAAAGGGTTTGGTCCCATCGATGGGATCCAGGATCCACACACGGTTTTTTTTCAGTCTGAGAATGTTGTCGGGCGATTCTTCCGAAAGCCAGCCATCATCAGGGTAGGCGGCGAATAAAGCTTCCTGAATGATACGATTGACTTCCAGATCGGCATTGGTCACTGGCGATCCGTCCGGCTTGATCTGGACGGCCAAGCCTTCGTATTGGATTCTGTGAAGACGATCACTTGCAAGGAGCATGGCTTGTCGAATGATGGAAAGTTCTTGGCGATAATCAGTCATGATGTCAATGGTTCTGGAGTAGTCGTCCTGGGAAGTAAATGCTAATTCTTAATATTATATCCTGGACCATCGGTTAAGTGTGGAGCGCACCCGAGGCATCGGACCTCACAGTTCATAGCATGAGAGACGCGTCCGAGGCTAGATTGTCTGCTTGGTGATGTCGGAATGAAAGGGTTCGGGATCATGAGATGAGATCTGAGGAGAGTTCCTGGAGCAGTGTATTATGCAAACCGTGACCGTGAGACTGAAAATTTCTCCCGAACGCTTTAAGGCCTACTACCATGGTGCGGTGGAATATGTGGTCGCACCGTCAATCGATGGTCGAACTATCCAATTTCCTGCAAGGGTCCTTCGTCCTTTTGTCTCCCATCAGGGGATCCAGGGGACATTTGAAATCACCTTCGATGCCAATTTAAAGTTTCATTCGATCCGCTTGGCACAGGATGACAGGTGAGCGCAACCGGTATGATTGGGGATGAGTATTCCCTTGTCGGATTATTTCTAAGTGCGTTTCTTTCCTCAACGGTATTACCTGGAAGCTCCGAGGTTGTGTTCGTCTTTTTGGCATCACAGGGTCATTTCCCTGCCTGGAGTCTTCTCGCCACGGCCACAGCTGGTAATACCCTTGGTGGAATGAGTTCATGGGCTTTGGGGTGGCTCATCGGGTGGTGGTATCCATTCCATGGGTTGACCCAACCAGCTCAGCATCTGGCAGTGGAACGGGTTCGCAAGTGGGGCAGTCCGGTGCTGTTATTGTCCTGGGTGCCGTTCATTGGGGATCCGCTCTGCATCGCCGCCGGGTGGTTGCGGGTGGGCTGGGTCCGGGCACTCGTGTGCATCGGGATCGGCAAAGGGTGCCGGTATGCGGTCTTGTTCGCCCTGTTGCCCACCAGTGGAGGGTGAACGGCGAAGGCGTCTGACTATAGCATTCAGAAAACGTTGTTGGTATTGTTGCCCTTCCGTCTTGCCACGTAAGTGCCAATATCCTTTTTTTGTAAATTTCTAGTCCACAGGACTATTTCTTTTACGTCCAAGCCCAATATGGAGCCCTCATATCGTGAACGTTCCTCTTCTTGATTTAAAAACCCAATACGCCAGCATCAAACAAGACATTCAGGTGGCGTTGGACAAGGTGTGTGCGGAGCAAAGTTTTATTCTGGGCACCCATGTTCAAAACCTCGAACAGACCCTGGCGTCATTTATCGGCACGGATCATGCGATTGGTGTGGCGTCCGGAAGCGATGCGTTACTTTTGTCGTTGATGGAAGTGGGGATAGAACCGGGCGATCGGGTCGTGACGGTCCCCTTTACCTTTTTCGCGTCGGCAGGAGTGATTTCCCGGCTTCACGCACGTCCGGTCTTTGTCGATGTGATGCCTGATACGTTTAATCTCGATCCCAGCCGGTTAGCGGATAGCTTCACTTCCGAGGTCAAAGCCATTCTCCCGGTCCATCTTTTTGGACAATGTGCGGACATGGAATCCATTGTTCAGATTGCAGACGAAAAGGGAATCCCGGTCATTGAGGATGCCTGTCAGGCCATCGGTGCCGCTCGAAACGGTGTTCAGGCTGGAGCATTCGGCCGTACAGGGTGCTTCAGCTTTTTTCCGTCAAAAAATTTAGGGGGATTTGGTGACGGCGGGGTGATTACTACGCGGGATCCTCTGGTTGCGGAACGACTGCAACTCTTGCGTGTGCACGGGAGCCGGTCAGAGTATCATCATCATTTCATCGGGATGAACAGCCGGTTGGATGCGCTGCAAGCGGCCATCCTCCAGGTAAAATTTCAGCATTTGGCTGAGTGGACCGCCAAGCGTCAAGCACATGCAGCAAGTTATCTGAAATTATTTCAGACATGCGGTCTTGATGAGCGAGTGACCGTGCCGGTGGTGTCATCCGGCAATACTCATGTTTACAACCAATTCACCATCCGCACCCCACGGCGAGACGAACTCAGTACCTATCTGACCCACCATGGAATAGGTAATCGCATTTATTACCCTGTCCCCCTTCATCTTCAGGAATGCTACCAGGATCTCGGGTATCATAAAGGCGATTTTCCTGTCTCGGAACAGCTCTCCCAAGAGGTGCTTTCCCTTCCCATTTATCCTGAACTCACAGCGGATCAACTTCAGTATGTGGTTGACACGATCAAATCCTTCTTTGATTGTCGTTAAAGGATATAACCCCATAATTGGGGTATAAGCCTATTGAGAACGAGAAAATTTATTGAGGGTACCGGGCTTGAATCACGCTCCGGAGTCCACCTCTGGCGGTAAACTCCCCGGTGACGATGGCTGACACAGGGCGGCAGGCTTTGACGAAATCGGCCAGAATTTTGTTGACCGCATTTTCATAAAAGATGCCCAGGTTTCGATAAGCGTGGATATACATTTTGAGGGATTTTAATTCAAGACAGGATTTGTCCGGCACATAGGTCAACCGGATGGTTCCAAAGTCAGGAAGGCCTGTTTTAGGACAAATGGCCGTATATTCCGGAATCTCTATCGTAATTTCATAGCCTGGATATTGGTTAGGCCAGGTTTCGATGCGTGGTAATTTCTCAGCAATTCCGCTCTTAGCATGTCGTTCCGAATAGCCTGATCGTGAAGAAGCGTGGGTTTTTTTCATGAGTGAAGGGCTCGTCTCCATGGATGTTTGAGAAGGGAGCCTAGTCTACTCTTTTTTGAAATTTCCTCGCAACCTCATGCCACCGGTTTCTTGAGAATACCCCTACCCTGGGCTATACTCGCTGGACATTCCTGGCGCGCTTGGTATTTTTCCGAAGCCGTTTTTATTCACCATCCAAACGTACCCTTACCCCGATCCTGAGTCTGACGAGTTAAAAAGCGGGGGAGGGAATTGTGGAGTCTGTCTAAAGCGATGAGCAGTATCACGATGTTGGAAGCTGACGATTTTGTGAAAGGCCTGCAAGACATTGGATTCGATTTTTTTACCGGTGTGCCCGACACCATTTTGGGGGGCATTATTGCCCATTTGACGGAAGAACAGTTGTATACCCCTGCGGTTCGCGAAGATGAGGCGGTGGCGATGGCCGCAGGAGCCTACCTTGGCGGGAAAATCCCGGTGGTGTTGATGCAAAACTCCGGATTGGGTAATGCCCTGAATGTTCTGGCTTCTCTCAATTTGATTTATCAAATCCCCTGTTTGCTGTTGGTGTCCTGGCGTGGCTTCGAAGGCAAGGACGCTCCTGAGCATCTGGTGATGGGGGAAACGATGACGACGCTGTTGGATACGGTTCGGATTCCACACCGGACGTTGTCCCAGAAGACGATTGTGGATGATCTGAAATGGACGGCCACGACTTTTATGGAGAAGCGGATCCCTGTCGCACTATTGTTGAAAAAGGGAATTGTGAAAACCATTCAGCCCTAGTGGGATGTCAAAAAGCAGTCCGCATGAATCTGTCATGTGTTCTGGATCGGTCACGTTTGGAAAGAGTGGTCAATCCGTAAGTCTATACAGTGAGTGGTCAACGGGTTGATTGTAAAAGCTAAAAAGTAACCATTGTGTTGGAGATGCAACGATGATTGGACCAGAAGAAGGGGTGATGCAGAGCCGGGCGCAGGCGATGGCGGCTATTTTGGAAATCATGACCGATCAGCTGCTTGTTGTCTGCAATGGGTTTCCCTCTCGTGAAGCCTGTAAACTCCGTGATCGGGCTCAAAATTTTTATATGATTGGCTCCATGGGCGCGACGGCAGCTATCGGATTAGGATTGGCTCTGGCCCAGCCAGAAAAAACGGTGGTCGTATTTGATGGCGACGGAAATGTGCTGATGAGTCTTGGCACGTTGGCTACGATTAGTGCGTTGCGACCGAAAAATTTCATTCATGTGGTTTTTGATAATGAAGTGTATGGGACCACCGGCAATCAACCCACCTATTCCAGGGTGGTGGGCCTGGATAAAATGGCCAAAGCCGCAGGATACAAGAATGTTGAGCGCGTCTGGGAGCGAGAAGATATTGTATATGAGTTTAAGGCCATGTTAGGAGATGACGGGCCGAATTTTTTGTTGATCAAAGTGAATGAACAGCTTGAAGAGGCGGATCGTATTGCCTTGGGTCCAGCCGAGCTGACGAAACGGTTTAAGGGGAGTGTCACCTAACGACACAATGGATGTGTTCGCGTAGAAGCCTAATCGCCAGCCTGTTAAGCGTGTAAAGGAAGAGGGTTCATGATTTTATTCAATCCAGGTCCCGTCAATGTGTCTGAAAGAGTGCGTCAGGCGTTACTTCAACCAGATGTCTGTCATCGAGAGTCGGAGTTTTCGGAATTACTGTCCGATATCCGGCAAAAATTGCTGAAGGTCTTTGTGCCTGGTAATGAAGACGAGTACACCGCGATTGTCCTGACGGGTTCCGGCACGGCGGCTGTGGAAGCGGCGTTAATGTCCAGTATTCCTACCGGCAAGCGGGCGATGGTGATTAATAATGGGGTGTATGGCCAACGGATGTCTTCCATGCTGGCCACGCACCGTTTGCAAACGCCGGACTTAAAGTATGACTGGGGAGTCGCACCGGATCCGCAGGCGGTTGATTTGGCGCTGAAGCAACACCCGGAAGTGCACACCGTCGCGATGGTTCATCATGAAACGACGCTGGGATTGATTAATCCCGTAAAAGAAATTGCAGAGATCGTGGACCGGTATGGTCGGGTATTTATGGTGGACTCTGTGAGCGGGCTGGGGGGAGAGGCGCTGGATATTGCCGGAAGTAAGCTGTACATGGTCGCGGGGGCCGCTCAGAAATGTATCCAAGGATTTCCTGGTGCAGCATTTGTGTTGGTCCGAAAAGGCTTTATGGAGCGGGTAATGAAATATCCCAAGCGGTCCTGGTATTTAAACCTGGCAAATTATTATGAGGAACAGGAGAGGGGGACGATTCCCTTTACTCCAGCCGTGCAGGTCTATTATGCCTTCCGGGAAGCCCTGAATGAACTTTTAGAGGAAGGCCTCGAGAATCGGATTCAGCGATTTCAAGGGTATGCCACCACTATTCGGACACGTTTGGATGAGTGGGGGGTGAAGGCGGTATTGGATCCTGCCATTCAAGGTAATACCCTAACGGCGTTTTATCTCCCGGAAGGGTGTACCTACCAAAGGCTGCATGATGAGTTAAAGCAAGCTGGGTACGTGATCTATGCCGGGCAAGGGCAGTTGGAACAGAAAATTTTTCGGGTCGCCAATATTGGTGCTCTGACCAATCAGGATATTGAGGGGTTTCTCTCCGCCTTTCAGAGCATAGTTTCGGGGGCCAGGGCGTGAAGGCGATTATCTTCGCGGCTGGCGTCGGCAAGCGCTTGCAGGGTGTCACCCAGGGTCGGCCGAAATGCCTGGTGGATATTGGTGGGAGGACCTTACTGTCCCGGCATGTCGAGTACCTGGGGCGATTGGGTGTGTCTCAGGTCGTATTGGTCGTGGGGTATGCTCAAGACCATATTCGAAAGGCCATGGCTGCCGAATCATTTGCTCAAGAGATCCGATGGGTGGTGAATGAACAGTTTACTCGTGGAAGCATGACCTCATTGTGGGCGGCACGGTCTGAAATGGACGATGATGTGGTGCTCATGGATGCCGATGTTCTCTATGCCCCATCGATTCTGTCTCGATTGGTTCATTCTTCCTTCCCGACGGCCTTGTTAATGGATGAGACAGTGAAGCAGGAATCGGAAGAATGCATGATTGCCGCGAAGACTGCTCGGGTTCTGACCCTAAGTAAAACTCTGCCATCCGACTATGATGAGGCTGGCGAAGGGGTCGGATTTCTCAAAGTCCAACAACAGGATATTCCAGCATTGTTGCAATCGGTTCGGGCTTATGTCGATGCCGGAGCGCTTGATATGGAATATGAGGACACGCTAAAGGGGTTTTTTGAGAAGGTGCCGGTGGGTTACGAAAAAATCGGAGGGCTTCCTTGGATAGAAATAGATTTTCCCGAAGATATCGATCGAGCTGTGTCTGAGATCTTGCCCGCCGTGATAAAGTTAGAGGAGAATATCAGGGCCACCAGACTGACGCCGTAGGAATGAGTGTATGGACGGAACACTTAAACAAGAAGCCACTCACGCGGTTGACACGGCAATTTTATTGACGTCGGTCGGCGTCTTTAATTCTGGCTGTGCCGGGACGGGTGACGCGGTTCCCAGTCCCTTGACTCGGGTCGGCGGCATGACGCTGTTTCAACGGGCGGTGTTCACGTTGCAGCGAGGAGGGATTTCTCAAATATGGGTATTGGCCGGGCCTGAAGAACAAGCGCTTCGTCAATTACTTCGGGAAGATAACCGGATACAGGCCGCCGTTCGTTGGCTTCCTGTCCGTGAATTTCCTCCTCATGACCCTCAGACTTGGGAAGCGCTTGCGGAAGAGATCAATGGAGCTTGTATGATCGTGGGTTGCCATACAGTGTACTCTCCGACATTGATCCAACGCTTGCGGGCTGAAGGATCTCAAGGAAAAGCGGTTGTGGTCGTTGGCCATCCTGAGGAGGGGCATCACCGAGGAAATCCTGGTGTGGCGTTCCGGCCTGAAGGAATTGAAGGACGATCAACTTCAACTGTGGTCTTCCATGACCAGGCGGTATCCCAAACCTCACAGTCCAAAACCGACAGTCAGACTTCTGAGCGGAGCCGGTTGCCGCTGGTTGGAGATCTTCTGGTTCTCCCTGCCCGACTCCTGGGTATTTCAGGCGTGTTGCATGCCAATGGGACCAATCCACTCCGGTTGGCACTGGAGCAAGCGGCTGTGGAAGGGACGATTCAAACCATCGGCGGAGCTTCTCATTGGTTCAGGGATGTCCGTGGCCCAAAGGGACCACAACTCGCGGAGCGGACGCTGTTGCAGGCACTTCAGACACTGAAAGGCGGCTTGGATGGGTTGGTGGATCGATATGTAAATCGGAAATGTTCCGGTCTGCTCACTCAGGGGTTTTTGCGTTTGGGATGGTCACCGAACATGATTACGATGCTATCCATGGTCGTGGGACTCGTGGCCGCCGGGCTGTTTGTGCCTGGGTCCTGGAAACTCGCCATTTTCGGTGGACTGATTTTGCAATTATCTGTGATTATTGATTGTTGTGATGGAGAAGTGGCCAGGCTGACGTTTTCTGAGTCAAAGTTTGGGCAGGAACTCGATATTTGGGCAGATAATGTTGTGCATATCGTGTTGTTTGCCGCCATTGCCTGCGGGGCGTTTCTCCATGGGCCGTGGGAACATACGCACCTTCCTCTTCTGCTTGGGGCCTCAGCCGTCTTAGCCAATGTCGTGTCGTTGCTGTTAGTTAATCATGCCAGGCACTTGCGATCCCGTCCTCGTGAGCCTCGGCAATTCACTGAACAGGAGCAAGCTAATATCGAATTTATGTTGGGCAATGTCGCCAATCGCGATTTTTCGATCATCGTCTTGTTGGGTGCTGGTTTTGGCCTCCTGCACTGGTTTTTGGCCCTGGCCGCAATTGGCTCGTGGCTCTTTGTCATGTCGATGGCCTGGATGCTTCGCCGTAGTCTCATCTCTCGTGCTTAAACTGCTTTTCCTGGTCGTTGGCCTCACGGCTTTGGTCGGAATTATTCTCCACATCGGCCTCGAACCGATTCAGCACACCGTTTCTCACTTAGGCCTCCTACATCTCCTACTCATCCTCATTCCCATGGTTTTCGTATATGGGTTGGAGGCTTTGGGATGGCAATTCACGCTGGGTTTCCATGCTCGAAAGGTCGGGTTCATGCGATTATTTGCCATTAGGATGGCTGGCGAAACCGTGAATGTCACGACTCCCACGGCCTATGTCGGTGGCGAACCTCTGAAGGCCTACCTCCTGAAACGTTACGGGGTGCCGATGGTGGAGGGATTGGCGTCCGTGATTACCGCGAAGACCACGATGACCTTCGCACAAGTGCTTTTTATCTTGTTGGGGTTGGCCTTGGCTTTTTGGATACTTGGCGATTCAGGTCATTACTGGGTGGCGATGTTGGTCAGTGTCGGAGTGTTAGCGTTTGGCGTCGGGCTGTTTGTGCTGCTCCAACGCCACGGTCTCGGTATGGGGTGCTTGGGCCTATTGCGAGCATGCGGTATCAGGTTCACCTTTCTTGAAAAACGAGAAGCTCAACTCCAGGAGCTGGACGGCACGATTCGGAAATTTTATTCTCAGCACCGGGAGACCTTTTATGCGGCGTTGGCTGTATTTTTTCTGGCATGGATGATGGAAACGCTTGAGGTGTATGCCATACTCTACTTTCTCGATGTGAGCATCGATGTGTGGGTAGCCATATCAATTGCGGCGCTCACCGTGCTCATCAAGGGCGGAACATTTTTTATTCCCGGAAGCCTGGGTGCGCAAGAAGGGGGATACACCTTACTATTGATGACTTTTGGCTACTCGGAAGTGACGGGAATCACCTTTGCCCTTATTCGACGAATGCGAGAAATTCTCTGGATTGGCTTTGGTCTTGTGTGCCTGATGCTCCTGAAAGGCCATGACGGTGGATCGGATCAGATACACTCGATGGAACGGTCGGGGGACAAATAGGCTAAGTGAAGATATCCGGTGACTTGAACTCTTCGGGTCTATTGTGAATAATCGGACCCTCACGGATTTTCAGACGAGACGAGAAAGGATTTGGGAACGATGGATATTGAACTGGGAACGAATACCCTCAGGAATACCGATGGTGTCTTTATCGCTCATGGCAAAGAACAGCTTCGTATTGAGTGGTTGGAAGAGGAGAAAAAACTGGCATTGAGTATGGGGGTGTTTATGCCCACGGGAACGGAAGTGGCCAAGTTGCAACGCAATGCCTGGGAACATAATTCCGGCGATCGGTTTGTCCTCACTGAGTTGCCGGATAGAGTGAAGGTCGAAGATACAACCCTGAAAACTCTCGTCTTGGAAATACACAAAAAATCTCACGAAGCCGTGGCTATCCCTTCGGCAAAATTCTATACCTCGAAAGGCACCTTGTCTGAAATCTCCCTTGAATGGTGGCGGGTTGGTAATAAAATGGAGCTGGCCGGCATTGATATGGACCTCGAGGGCGGCAGTGTCGAATTCCCCGAATAACTCCTCCTCGGCCATTCTCCGTTTTTTTCAAAGGTATCGGGTTATGTCCAATATGTTGTGATGCTCTCTGGCCTCTTTCTTGGAGTTTACCAGTGATGGATGACTCCCCTTCAGTTAATTAATAATGTGGAAACCGTCGCCATGAATTTGGATCCCAGATCAATGGCGCACATATTTCTTTGTGATTGAGCAAAGGTTTTAGCAAGAGTCAGGCAGGCGGGATTCTGCGGGGTCGTGGCTATTCTGTCGTCGATTTTCTAAAGGCCATGGAGAATGGCCATGCAAAAAAAGTGTATCTACTTCACTGCCGTTTTGGCGCGGGCCATCATGCGGCAAAAGGAGCAGGTTCCCGCAGTTGTGGGTTGGCTGCACACGCTACAGGGTTGCAATGTGGTTTGGTCAATTTCGCTCATGGATGGGGCGACGGAAGAGGATTTTTCCTGTCTATCAAGGAACCCCCAGTAAAATCGTTGCTTGGTTCCCGGAGATTCTGCTTCTAAGCGATTCAACGCGTCTTTATACACTAACATCTTCGCACCTTTGGCCATCGGGCATTCTTCAACCAAATAGTCAATCCGGTTGACCACGGCATAGGCGGCAATTTCCCGTTCGGTCATGCGGTAGAGCGGTTTCACTTTTTTGGCAAAACCTTCGACGGATGCGGGAAGGCTTGGTGATTGTTTCTGCAAATATTCCTCCTGCCACTGCAGAACATTCCCCAGAAGTCTGGCAGCCTCATCATCTAAATTATGGCCTGTGGCCATCACGTTGTAATGGTTTTGCCAGGCCACCCGATTGAATTGATACCGTTTAATTGTGCCACAGGCTGAGCAGGTCGGGCGTTTGATCATATTGGCTAATTCTTTAATTCCCGCTCCTGCATCTTCTTCCACGGTATGAATGGTGAGTTGGGACCCGCAGGGTTCAGCCACCACTTTTGCAAACTGTTCGACTTTTTCTTTTGATCGGCTGGAATAACCGGGAATGCCTAAATCCACGTATAGTGCATCGACCCGGTAGCCTAATTTCAGCAGAATTTCCCATAGGGTCAGACTGTCCTTCCCTCCGGATACGGCAACCAGAATGCGATCTTCAGGGGAAAACATCCGTTGAGCCTTAATGGCTCGTTGCACCTGGGTTCGCACAAATTCAGTGAGGCAGTCCCCACAAAACGCCGTATTGTGCCTTGGCAGTCCCAGTACCGCCCGTTTTGGACATTTTCGACAGCGCATACGTTTACCCTCCGGATATGACCGGGCGGATTTCAATGCTATCCCCATCCGCCACGGTTTCGTCTTCGGTCATGAGGTCCTGCCCTCGGATGATCAGGAAGGCCTCGGGGATTAAATTGAGTTCTTTGAAAATGTCGGCAACCCGTTTGGGTCCCTGGAGCACCACGTCACGGGTGGGATGGCTGAGATGGACTTTCATGGGTTCGAATCATAAAGACAGGTTCATGGGATTGGCAACTTATTAAATTAGGCTACTTTTTATCTTAACCAGAGGTAAACGTTTTGTTACTGCTATTGAGTCGGCCGGGCCGTTTGCTTTAATACCTATTGGGTAAGAATGTAGAGTGGAAGGATGAGCTATGATAGGATGCAGATACTCACCTTTCTCACAAAATAAACCCTCGTCACGCGAGATAGCTCACTTATTATGGATAACGAAGGAGCAAGAATGAAACCCGCATGTGATTCGCTGGACCAGCTTTGTATTAACACCATTCGTACCTTATCGATGGATGCGGTGCAGGCCGCGAACTCCGGGCATCCCGGTACCCCAATGGCTCTGGCGCCGGTCGCCTACTGGCTCTGGAATCGGATCCTGCGTTCTGATCCCGACGATCCCATCTGGCCGAATCGGGACCGGTTTATTCTCTCAGCCGGGCATGCGTCGATGTTGCTCTATTCCTTGTTGCATCTCTGTGGGGTGAAGTCGGTGAACGGACAATATGAACACCTCGGCGAGCCCTCAGTCACATTGGAGGATATCAAACGGTTTCGGCAATTAGAGAGTAAATGTCCTGGTCATCCTGAATATCGTTGGACATCTGGTATCGAGACCACAACCGGACCTTTAGGGCAAGGGGTGGCGACAAGTGTCGGTATGGCGATTGCCCAACAATGGATGGCGGGGTATTTTAATCGGCCAGATTTTGAAATGTTTAATTACAATGTGTATTCCATCTGTGGTGATGGATGTCTCATGGAGGGAGTGTCATCGGAGGCGGCGTCTCTTGCCGGACATCTTAAGTTGTCAAATCTCTGTTGGATCTACGACAACAATAAGATCACCATTGAAGGCCCTACGGACTTGGCCTTTAGCGAAGATGTGGCTACCAGGTTTATCGCCTATGGGTGGAATGTGACCCGTGTGGGTGATGCCAATGATCTTAATATGCTGGATCGCGCCTTTGGCACATTCTTGAAGGAATTAGAACGTCCAACGTTGATCATTGTGGATAGCCATATTGGGTATGGAGCTCCGAATAAACAGGATACGCATTCCGCTCATGGTGAACCGTTGGGCGAAGAAGAAATTCGTTTGGCCAAGCGTCATTATGGTTGGCCGGAAGATGCCAAATTTCTTGTGCCCGATGATGTGCCGACTCATTTTCAAGAGGGGATTGGGAAGCGAGGCAAAGATTTGCGTGGTGCCTGGATGGCCCGTTTTAAAGACTATCAGACCAAATATCCGGAATTGGCTACTCACTTGTATCAGATGCAGCATAGACAATTACCAGAGGGATGGGACCGTAAAGTTCCTGTTTTCCCGCCTGATGCCAAGGGGCTTGCCGGTCGGGAAGTGTCTGGAATTGTATTAAATGCGTTGGCAGCGACGATTCCTTGGCTTCTTGGCGGGGCCGCAGATTTGGCTCCGTCCACAAAGACTCGATTAACCTTTGAGGGAGCAGGGGATTTGACCGCCAGCAATCAATCAGGACGAAATATCCATTTCGGCGTTCGAGAGCATGCGATGGGTGCTATCGTGAATGGCCTGTCTTTGTCAAAAGTCCGCCCTTATGGCTCAGGATTTCTCATCTTTAGCGATTATGCCAGACCGGCTATCCGGTTAAGTGCCTTAATGGAAATTCCCGTTGTGCATATCTTTACCCATGATTCTATTGGGGTAGGAGAAGATGGGCCGACACACCAGCCCATTGAACAAATCTCTTCGCTTCGGGCGATTCCAGGGTTAATGGTGTTTCGCCCTGGCGATGCCAACGAAATTGTTGAAGCGTGGAAGGTAATTATGGAATTGCGGCATGAACCGGTGATTATGATTCTCTCCCGGCAGGCGATTCCCACGTTGGATCGCATGAAATATGCGTCTGCAGCCGGCGTAGCCAAAGGCGCCTATGTATTGGCGGACCCATTGGATGGCTATCCCGAGGTATTATTGCTTGGAACAGGAAGCGAAGTGCCATTGTGTGTGCAAGCCTATGAGCAATTGGCCGCTGAAGGGATTAAAAGTCGGGTCGTCAGTATGCCTTCTTGGGAGTTATTCGAACAACAATCGGAAGACTATCGTCGCTCGGTTATTCCCTCCGATGTCCTCGCGCGGGTATCGGTTGAACAAGCGTCCGTCTTTGGATGGGCGAATTATGTCGGGACCGATGGTCGGTCAATTGGCATGAAAACATTTGGCGCCTCGGCTCCACTCAAGGAGTTAGCCAAAAAATTTGGGTTTACGGTTGAGCATGTAGTGGCCGCAGCGAAGGAGCAGATCGCACGGCACCAACCTCACACCATCAGCTCTCAACGCTAACCATTTTTTTAAAGGAAACATCACCATGAATCCACTCGTTCAACTTCGTGAAATGGGCCAAAGTCCCTGGTATGACTATATTCGTCGGGGTTTGATTACCTCTGGAGAACTTGAGGCATTAATTGAGAACGATGGTCTCATGGGCATGACCTCGAATCCCTCGATTTTTGAAAAAGCGATTGCCGGGAGTGCGGATTATGATGAGGCGATTGCAGAGGTCGCGTCTCAGGTTACGAGCGTCAAGCAGATATATGAAGGAGTGGCCATTCAAGACATCCAGGATGCCGCCGACTTGATGCGGCCCGTCTATGATGCCTCGGATGGTCGTGACGGCTATGTGAGCTTGGAGGTCTCTCCGGACTTGGCTTTTGATACGCAAGGCACCATCGATGAAGCCGTCCGTTTGTGGAAAACCGTGAGCCGGGATAATGTCATGATTAAAGTACCAGGAACTCCGGAAGGGCTACCCGCCATCGAGGAGCTTCTGTCCCAGGGCATCAATATCAATGTGACCCTGTTATTCAGTGTGTTGATGTATGAGCAGGTGGCCTGGAGTTATATCCGTGGGTTGAAACGGTTGGCCGCGCATGGGGGGAATTTACATCGCGTCGCGTCGGTGGCCAGCTTTTTCGTCAGCCGGATTGATAGTTTGATTGATAAAAAATTGGACGAGAAAATCGCAAAAGAATCTCGTCCCGCCCAACGAGCGATGTTGGAAAGTCTTATGGGAAAGGTTGCTATTGCCAATGCCAAGTTGGCCTATCAAATCTTTCAGGAAGTCTTTGCGAGTGCTGAATTTCAACTTCTCAAAGTAGAAGGTGCCCGCGTTCAGCGGGTCCTTTGGGCCAGTACCGGCACGAAAAATCCCAAATATCCGGATACCTATTATGTCGATAATCTTATCGGTCCGGATACGGTGAATACGATGCCTGAAGCGACATTTATGGCTTTCCGGGACCATGGAACAGTGAAGAATACGATCCAGGAAGGCCTGGCTGAAGCCAAAGTCACCATGCAGCAGTTGGCCGAGGCCGGAATTTCGATGGAGGAGGTGACCGATACTCTCCTGAAAGATGGCGCAAAATTGTTTCTGGATGCCTTTGATCAATTAATGGGCGTGATTAACGGGAAGCGCGCGAAAATATTAGCGAAGAATGTGGATCGGGTCACCTAATTCAATCGGCCCTCTGTAGCCGATTGACGAGGCGATAAAAGAACCACAATCTGGTCAGCCGTTCGTGAAGCGTTGATCCAACCGTTTGGTATCACGGTTCCGCTCATCATGAGAATATTCGGAATGCGCTGGGACGGTTGCGGATCACGGAACTCTCATTTTTTAATATAGCCCCATTGCTGTCTTTGGCAAAAGAAATCAAGGAAGCGGGTTTCAAACATGTTCGGGTCCTGAACATGGGGGAAGCAGCTTGTGTCCGGAAGTCTGGCGTATGACCTTTGGCGTCATTGCCGGATATGTCGAATTGCAAGTGTTGGATAGCGCGGTGCCCTCGCCGGCACTATGGGATCTGGGTGCGTGGTTAGAACGGTTAGTGGCTGAAAGTACGAGGAAAGAAAGGGAATAATTCCGATGATGGGAAATGCGTAGGGGCACCTGAGGTCTATGGCAAGACCGGGTCTTTGCCTCCATCCCATATAAACAAGAGATTGATGCCACACAGGGAGCCAAGGTGAAGGCTCTTGAACAAGCCGGGTATCCGGTGATTCGCATCAACGTCGCTGCCCTGGTTAATCTTGGTAAGCCATTTTTTTAATGGTAAATGGCGCCGGCGGTAATTGGAGGGCTGTTAGAGATAATCGCGTTTGGTCAGCCAAACGTCCAGGAAAGTAAGGAACACCAGAAGAAATATTTTGAAGCCTTTACCCGGACGGCACTTTGCCCGACTACCTACCTTACTCATTGATGGCAATGGCACAGTCTTGACCGATAAAAAAATGCTTCAGTCCTGTAAAGGTAATGCTTCATTGGAAACCGTGCTGAGGGGGCATCTCGCTCGTATTAAAACAGGTGATTATTTCGCCATCAATGCTACGTGGAGGATACCCATGCCGTTCGTGCAATTTTTCATCTCATGCGCACCAACATTCATGAGATCAAACAGGACGCGACCACATGGGTATGGCCCACGGTTTTTTGCATTCAACCGGACAATTGCATAACCTCGGTTCCGATTCTGGTGGGTCAATTCAGGTGATATGTGATGACCGGGAGGAATTTCCCATGCCGATGAACCATATTCGTTTGAGGTGTTGAAAGCCGGGCAAGTATTGAGTGATATGCAAGGCCTAAGCAGTCGTCAACGTTGGGTCAATCGTCTCCAGCTAGGGGCCGATGTTGAAAAGGGGTTGGTTCGTCTGGAGCGATTGATGGAAACCAACATCGGTCTGCATGCTCGCCAGGCATAATTAAGGATGAGGATGTTGAGCAGTTTTGGCGAGCAGTGAAGCGAGGGTAACCCTCTAAAGTATTCTCAATGGGGTTACTTGAGCGACGGGCTGGACTAAATTTTTCGCCAATGGTGGCCGCCTGCATGAATGAGTCTGTCGGCTTCGACTGGTCCCCAACTCCCGGCTGGATACTCTGGCAACCACTTGGTTTCGTACGCACTCCAACCTTCAAGGATATCTGTGACCCATTTCCACGAGGCCTCAACGGCATCCCGCCTCATGAATAAAGATGTATCCCCGGCCATGACATCTAACAACAATCGCTCGTAGGCTTCCGGGGACGGTGCCTTAAAGGCATCGCCGTAGTGAAAGTCCATCTCCACGGGATGAGTTCTCGCTTTGGAGCCAGGCACTTTTGAAATAATGCGAAGAGCCATGCCCTCTTCGGGTTGAATGCGAAGCGTGAGCAAATTGGGAGCCTGGGGAATTTGTGGATTGGCATTAAATAGAATCTGGGGAATGTCCTTGAATTGAACGGCGATTTCGCTGGCTCGTGTCGGCATGGCTTTTCCAGTGCGAATATAGAATGGCACTCCGGCCCAGCGCCAGTTTTCCACAAAGACTTTTAAGGCAACGAATGTTTCCGTGGTGGAGTCAGGTTGAACTCCTTCCTCTCGTCGATAGCCTGGTACCTCCTGGCCCTTGATGTTGCCGTGGGCATACTGAGCGCGAACGGTCATCTTTTCGACGTCTTCTCCACGAATTGGGCGCAGTCCGCGTAACACATCCATTCGAGCGTTCCGAACCACATCGGGGTCCAGCGAGTAGGGGGGCTCCATTGCAATCAGACAGAGCAATTGCAAAATGTGATTTTGCACCATGTCTCGAAGGGCTCCTGCTCCCTCGTAATAGGTGGCTCGCGTGCCAAGGGTAACGGCTTCGCTGACGGTCAATTGCACGTGGTCGATATATTTATGGTTCCATAGCGGTTCAAAAATGGAGTTAGCGAACCGCATAACCATAATATTCTGGACAGTTTCCTTCCCGAGATAATGATCGATGCGAAAAATTTGTGCTTCATCGAAGACATTTCCAATAGCCGTATTAATGGCTTGAGCGGAAGACAAATCGTGTCCAATTGGTTTTTCCACAATGACTCGGGAGTATGTGTCCTCTTGATCAGGCGCAGCCACTAACCCGGCGTTCTGGAGCCCCTCACATGCGGGCGCAAAAGAAGTTGGCGGGATGGCTAAATAAAAGATGCGATTGCCTGGTAGTTTGAACGGTGATTCAATCTCCTTTAGTCGTTTCCGGATTGTTCCATAGTAGTCGGAGGCGACAATATCCCCTGCACAATAAAACAAGCGACTTTGGAAAGATTTCCACTTGTCGGGTTCAAGCGTTTGCCGGGAAAACTTTTCAATGCCTTTACGGGCGATACTGCGAAAATCATCATCCGACAGAGGTTTCCGTCCTAACCCCAGTACGGCAAAATTGTCCGGTAGCAAGCCGTCCAGGAGAAGGTTGTAGAGGGCAGGCAGAAGTTTGCGTTGGGTCAGATCGCCTGAGGCACCAAAGATGACTATCGTGCATGATTGAGTCGATGCAGTTCGGTTAGCCGTGACGGGTGTGTCGATTTTAGGAGAAGAATCACTCGGTGACATGTTGACCTCGCAAGAAACGGGTTATAGTCGGACGCTATGTCCCCCAAAAGCCTTTCGCAGTGCTGCTAACATTTTTTCCGCGAAGGAGGTGTTCTGCCGGGAGCGGAATCGCGTGAATAACGCGGTCGTCAGAGTGGGAACCGGTACGTCCTTTTCAATGGCATCCATAACCATCCATCGTCCCTCGCCGGAATCCTGAACGTAGCCTTGTAATTGTTCCAGCTTAGGATCCTGTTTAAGTGCTCCGGCTGCTAGTTCAAGTAGCCAGGACCTGACTACACTGCCATGCATCCATAGATCGGCGATTGCGGGGAGATTCAAGTTATATTCACTTTTGGACATGAGCTCGAAGCCTTCCGCATATCCCTGCATCATACTATATTCAATGCCATTGTGAACCATCTTGACGTAATGTCCAGCGCCATGGTCCCCCACATGGGCCCATCCATTTTCCGGAGCCAAAGTTGTGAGGATGGGGGCCAATCGTTTGACGGGTTCCGGTTTTCCACCAACCATCAAACAATAGCCGACTTGCAATCCCCAAATACCACCGCTGGTTCCAGCATCAATATAATGGATGCCATGGGGGTGAAGATCGGCAGCCCGGCGAACGTCATCATGAAATTTTGTATTGCCTCCATCGATGATGATATCGTTCACCTCCAGGATCTTTCCAAGATATTGTACGGTCTCTTCAGTGGGTGGCCCTGAGGGTACCATGACCCATACCACTCGCGGTTTGGGTAATTTGGTGATCAAATCTTCCAATGACGAAGCCGCAGTTGCCCCTTTTGTTTCGGCCTCGGTGATTAGGGCCGCCGAGCGGTCATAGGCCACGACCCGATGTCCTCCCTGGCTCAATCGAGTGACCATGTTCATCCCCATTTTGCCGAGTCCAATAAAACCGATGTCCATATGCGATTCTCCTATGATCACGGTTGGCGGGCGCTTCATTTCTCAATGGGACTGACGTGAGGGCGATGATGACGGTCGATGACGCCTCACGACCGTGTGGGCAGCCCGTTTCGTATTGAGAGCCAGATCAAGATTGCAGGCGGCCGTAATGAGAGCAAAATGCGTAAAGGCCTGGGGGAAATTTCCTAACTGTTCACCCGAGTGTGAGACTTCCTCGGCATATAATCGAAGATGATTTGCATAGCTTAACATTTTTTCAAAGATCAGTCGCGCTTCCGTCAATCGCCCAGCTTTCGTCAGGGCTTCCACAAGCCAAAAGGTACACATGCTAAAGGTGCCTTCTTCGCTGTCCAGGCCATCCGATGCGGCCTTCCCGTTTTCATAACGGTACACGAGGCTTCCTAATGCCAGTTGCTCGAGTGTGCGGTCAATGGTTGAGAGCATGCGAGGATCGGTGGGAGACACGAAGAACACGAGAGGCATGATCAGGTTGGCGGCATCCAACGCTTCGCTGTCGTAGGATTGGACAAAGGCCCCAATCTCGGCATTCCAACCCCGTTCCATAATTTCCCGGTAGATCCGGTCGCGTTCCTCCATCCATCGAGCCCTGTTACCTGGAAATCCTCGTTTATCGGCTAAACGAATGCCGCGGTCTAAGGCTACCCAGCACATTACTTTGGAATAGACAAAATGACGGCGTCCTCCTCTGACTTCCCAAATGCCTTCATCAGGTTGCTCCCAATTGTTGCAGACGAAATCCAGGAGACGACAGAGATTCACCCAGAGATCGTAGGAAATGGACGCGCCGTGTTTATTGTAAAGGTAGACGGCGTCCATCAGTGCGCCATACATATCCATTTGCAGTTGAGAAGCGGCGCCATTGCCGATGCGAACAGGGCGGGAACTGCGATGGCCATCCAGGTGGGGCAATTCTTCTTCGGTCAGATCACGACGACCGTCGATGCCATACATCAATTGGATAGATCCGTCCGGATTGAGTTCGCAACAACGGGCATTGAGCCAATCCATGAACCGACTGGCTTCCACCGTAAATCCCAGACGTAATAGCCCATATATAGAAAAGGCCGCATCCCGAATCCAGGTATAGCGATAGTCCCAATTTCGAGGGCCCCCGATATTTTCAGGAAGACTGGTTGTGGGAGCCGCTACAATGGCTCCGGTGGGAGCATAGGTCAGGAGTTTGAGGGCTAAGGCGGAACGATGGACCACTTCCCGCCATCGACCATCGTATTGGCATTGTGCCAGCCAGCGCTGCCAGAAGGCGGAGGTGTTGCGAAAGGCTTCGTCGCCGGATTCGGGGGTGGATAACAACTGGTCGCCGTTTTTGACTTCCAAGTATTCCAAAAAAAAGGTCAGGCTTTCGCCCTGATGGAGTGTGAATTCCTGATAAGCGAAGTTTTCCCGCGTATGAAGGGGAATGGGACTGACCAATCCCACGGATTGATCTCCGGATTGAAAGATGATGCCTTTTGGTCGGGTCTCGATGTCATGAGGATTCCTGCCAAAATTAAATGCGGGCGTGCATTCAAGTCGAAAGGTGACGGTTCCACGGACAACTGAGAGCATTCGGATAATTTGGTGGCGGCGAGGCCGGTATCCGGCTTCGTCCGATTCGATGGGCATGAAGTCAGTGAGTTCGCCGACCCCATCATGTTGCAGAAACCGGGTCAGCAGAATATTGGTTTCCGGCAGGTACATTTGTCGGGTATTGCCATTGGTGACGGGGGCAATCTTGAAATATCCTCCAATTTTATGATCAAGAATGGCTCCAAATATGCTGGGGGAGTCAAATCGTGGAAGGCAACACCAATCAATGGATCCATCGATACCGACAAGAGCGATAGTATGCAGGTCCCCGATAATCCCGTAATCGCCGATGTTTTTATAGCTCACGGATAGTTCTCATCAGAAGAAATATGGCTGAATCAAGAAAGACGAAAACTAATATACCCAAAATAGAACAATAAGCACTACATATAGCGATAAAATAATTATTAAGGCTCAATATCTAGACTTAGTTTAACCCAAGGACGAAATTTAAAATTATGCGCAGCGCATCTGCGGAGTATTTCTTCCCGTGATCAAAATCCGAAATGGCGTTAAGATTTAGGGGAGGGGTAAACATGAAAAATCAAGCAGTAACCAGTGTTACACCATGATATCAATGAGTCGTGTTGAGAGATCTATCTGGAGTGGTGGTTCTTCGGAGTGTTTCCCAAAATTTTGTTGAGGGGTTTTTCTGTTGCGGCTAAAAAAATTTCCTTTCTGACCCACATCTCCATCCTCCACTGCTGAGGAGGACTGAATTGGAGGAAGAGGTGGCGGGGATGAATTGGTGATTTCCATAGTGCACCTTTACATTTGTGGGTGATTATGGTGGTTTGTGAGGCGTTTCCCTCTCTTATTACTACTTTTCGTCAAAATTTTCTCAATCTTAAATGCAAGGGTAGAAAGATGTCGTCAGTTAGTAAGCAGGGCATCCTTTGGTCTTGCCTATGCTTCTCCAAATTCTCCGAGTCTCCAATGCGTTCGAGCCTGGGCAGAGGAATTCCATTGCAAAATGAGTTTGTCTTCTTTCCTAATTAATGACAAAAAGTTGGTATGGCCATATAATCAAATGAAATGACGCCACAAACTTCTCCGTCTTCGACGGGTCTTGATCTCTCGCGTGTGTCCTTTACCCTCCGAAACCATCTTCCGTTCACTGCCGAACTTGAGCAATGCATACCGTTGGCGGGCGATGCTTCGAACCGTCGTTATTACCGTTTGCACTTGTCCATGGCTCCAGTTACTTCTCTGATTCTGATGCAGTTAGCCGACCCGGAAGGCTTTAAAGTCTCTGAGGAGGCTGTAAGTGGGGCCGGGGGAGAAATCACCGAATTGCCGTTCACGAATATTCTGAAACATCTGCAAAAGAATGGCGTTCAGGTTCCCGTGTTATATTTTTACGATGAATCCTCTGGCCTGCTCTATCTTGAGGATTTTGGTGACGTGACGCTGGCCCAAGCCTGGCAGAAGTCTTCTCCCGGCACGGGGGAGGATCTATACTGCCAGGCCATTGATCAACTCGTTCACCTTCATCTCCAGGCCTCACGTGCTTCTACTTTTCCCTGTGTGGCCTTTACACGATCTTTTGATGTGGCCCTGTATCTCTGGGAGTTTGACCATTTTTTGGAATATGGCATTGTGGCGAGAGGTCGGCCCATGTGTGTCGACGATTATATGCCAGTCCGAGAGGAATTCAAGGAGATTGCTGAATGGTTGACTGCGCAACCGCAGGTATTTACCCATCGTGATTACCATTCCCGTAACTTGATGGTGGATGGGGAACGTTTGGGCGTCATTGATTTTCAAGATGCCTTGATGGGCCCTGTCACATATGATCTTGCCTCCCTGCTGAGGGATTCCTACATCTCTCTCGATGAGGAGCTAATCGATCGTCTTATTGCTCGTTACATAGAAGGAATGCGGAAGAATTTATCATTGTCGCAACAATCGGCTATGCTATTACATGATCCTGTGGCGTTTCGTCGGCTATTTGATTTTACGAGTATTCAACGCAATCTGAAGGCTGCCGGGCGGTTCGTATACATTGATCGTGTGAAAGGGAATTCAAGCTTTTTGGCCTCAATTCCTCAGACATTAAAGAATGTTCGTGCTAATTTAGATAAATATCCCCAACTCCACCGACTGCTCACCCATCTCTCTCCGTATATTCCTGAATGGCGCTAACTTCTTGCTTATTATGAAGGCCATGATTTTGGCCGCGGGTCTGGGTACTCGCCTTCGGCCGTTGACCAACACGATTCCCAAACCCTTATTGCCGGTTGGAGGAACGCCGCTCATTATTTGGAATTTGTTGATGTTGCGAGCATCTGGAATTCGTGATGTCATTATCAATCTCCATTATTTGGGGCATTTGATCGAAGAGGTGATTGGTGATGGATCAGGTTGGGATATGCAGGTGAGGTATTCTCGTGAACCAACCCTGTTGGGAACGGGTGGGGGATTAAAAGCGGCTGAGTGGTTTTTTGGGCAACACCCGTTTTTGGTTATAAATGGTGATACGTTGATCGATTTGGATGTGAAGACATTGGTCGAGTTCCATCAGACTCATGGTGGTCTGGCCACCTTGGTCCTTCGAGATGATCCGCAAGCGGCCCAATGGGGGGCAGTTGAATCGGACGCACAAAATCGCATTATCAGAATAAATGGCCGGGGAATGAGCAATGCCGAATTAACTGGCCCCCTGTCTGAACGAATGTTTGCCGGGGTTCATATTCTCCATCCATCTATTCTCCACGATGCTCCTGCGGATAGATCGTTTTCCATCATCGATTCTTATACGAATGAGCTTGCGGAGGGGACAAAATTATTTGGATTTCTTCATGACGGCTACTGGTCCGATATTGGAACGATGGCCCGTTATGCTCAGGCGCAAGCCGATGTGGAGGCCGGAGTGATAGCTCTTAAGACCTAAGGTGGTCCTTCTGATGATAGGCTGCCCAGCATTTTCCTCCATGGATTGAGTTGTCTGGGATATGCTGCGAATAGGTTGCTTAGGAATTGGCGCCAAAAATCGCACCCCCTTTTGACGGGTTGACGTCCAGAGAAGCTTGCCAAAAGATATCGATATCGGGTTTATTATCTAAATACTCCCTGTGTTTTTCCCATTCCTTGCGGCAGGGTGAGGGTAATCGTGGCCATTTTCAATCAACTCCATCATCTACTAGAAAAGTCCTTGCGGGATTTTCAAGCGAAATCGAGTGATCTTTCCGATACTCAAGAACAGGAACTTACCCAAGCCCTTCACCGATTGACGGGTCGACTTACCGAAATACTTTCGACAAATTCCGACCCATATCCTACAGCCGAATTGCTTTCGGGTTGCAGTCAGCCCGTTTCGCTGAGGGCTCCCACTCTTCTACCGGAACCACCTCAGATCCATTTCGTGACTTCGTGTGATGGTGTGGTCCTCATGGCCAATGAGGTGGTGGGTGATGTCCTGGGAATGGATCTGGGTGAAATAGGGCAGGTTTCCATTGCCGATTATGTTGCTCATGAGGAATGGGAAATTCTTCGAAACCATCTTTGTGCGCTTGACGTTCCTCCTAAACTCTTGAATAGCATGCTGACGATTCTCCCAGCGGGGAAACCATCGCGAACGATCCCATGTGTGGTAACGCCTATGGTCGATCAGTCGCAGAAGGTGACTGCGTGGCACTGGGGATTGACCCTGGAAGCGGAGTACTCTTCCTCTCAGCCTTTTTCCCAATTGATGCAGAGTCTCGAATCGCAATTGTATGCCGGTCAGAGTCTGGATGTGTGTCTGACGAAGATTTGTGATGCCCTTGTGCAAGCCTTTGGTTTTCCCTTTGTGTGGGTGGCCACTGTGCGAAAGGGTAGTGTGCCCCAGTTACGCGCGCATGCGATAGCAGAGGCTTTTGATTGGGAATCTCAGGGAGCTCTGTGGTGGAGTGAGGTTTCGCAGCAAGCTGAGTTCTTTCAAGCTTGTGAGGCATCTGAAATGTTACTTCTTTCTTCTTGTCTTTCCCCCAAAGGTGGCATGGTCTGGTTTCCGCCGGGATTGCAGTTACACCAAATCTGGAGTATTCCCTTGTCTTTTCAAGAGAATTGTTCCGGTATGCTGGTGGTGGGTTCTCAAGGCCCACAGCCGGTTGATCCGACGGTACTTGGATGGTTGCAAGCATTAGGATATGAAATCGAACGGTTGATAGCGCATGGAAAGCAGCTGGATCAATGGCGATTGCAAAGTGTGGCTTTGGGCTCAGTATTTGATCCAATATGTGTGACAGACACCCAGGGACGTTTGGAGTGGGTGAATGAAGCCTATGCCGCTTTGCATGGCTCCGCGACTCAATCACTGTTGGGTTTTCCGTTGAGCTCGTTTCCTCATGCAGAACTGCAAGTCAGGAGGTCTCTGTCAGATCCCTTCACCCCAGAATTCAATTTCGTGAAGACCGAGGTTTTGCAAACGGGTACCAATGGTCAATCTCTGGTTTTTGAGCAAGTGGTGACTCCTTTGCTTAATGAACGGGAAAACCTCACGCATTTTGTGGTGATCTGGCATGATGTGACTGCCCGGAAGACACAAGAATTGATGATGAAGCATCAGGCCTATCACGATCCGTTAACCGATCTCCCGAATCGAATTATGTTTGAAGACCGCCTGGAGCAGGCGTTGGCGCAAGCCAGACGGAATGGAACCTTACTGGCATTATTCTTTTTGGATCTCGATAATTTCAAAACCATCAATGATTATCATGGTCATCAGACTGGAGATCGCGTCTTACGCATCGTGGCGGAACGTCTGACAACTTGTGTGCGATCGACCGATACTGTTGCGCGTTTGTGCGGGGATGAATTTACCGTGATTCTTCAAGGGCTTGAACATGTTCAGGATATTCGTCAGGTAGCCTTGAAAATTCTAGAATGCCTTATTCCACCCATTCGATTAGGAAAAGAAAAAATTCCTATTCAAATCAGTATTGGAATTTCGGTTTATCCCAAGGATTCCACGGATCCCCATCGATTGGTAGAAATTGCTGATCAGGCGATGTATCGGGCTAAAGAATGTGGTGGGCAATGCTGGAGGTTTGCCACGTCTGAATGGAACGATGAATAGTCCTTGCCACCCTAATTCTCTCCTCCTGTATTCATCCCGAGGCCGTCCATTCTCCCAAAATGGGGATTCCCTTCATCCTTCTCACTAACTGACTGTGCTCGGCCGGCTTCTTCAAAAATTCATTGATCCCGCGCATACTTTTCCCGCCTAAAAATCTCCCATGTTTTTGTGTCCTTTAAAACGCGTTGAGAAAAAGCCACGATTGTTGATTAAATGCTGCTTCTGTTATATCACTCGCCTCTTCTTGTTGTGGTGGGTCTTTCCCAACTCCTCCATTAATATCTCCCTAAATCCTGTACCATATTGTCAGAAGGGCTTTGGGGATGGTTCTTGGCCGAGCTCTGAGGTGAAACCCCTAACTCTGCAATACATCTATGGAATTTGAGGTAATTGGTGTGGGCGCTTTTCTTATAACTGTTTGAAAGCGAGGGGGACTTTGTGATCGAAACGGCTCGACGAGGAGTGCCTATCGTATCGGCATAGTCCCTTGGCCTTGTTTTTGCTAATTCTTATTGTAGTTGAAGAATTTCAAGAGGCATTTCGTGGTTTGTTCGTTGTGCTGTTGAACAAGGAGTTCGAAATATGACTGTTCATTCATTGACCCGCAGAATCTATGTTTGGGGAATAGTGATTCTGATGATGTTGCTGGCCACAGGGTGTGGACATCGGTCTTCTCAGGGAGTTCATAAATATGGCAAAAAATCTGGCGCCCCGACTGCGGTGGCCGCACAGGGAGATTTTACAACGGAACCTTCAGATCAAGCACTAAACAATGGGTCATCCGCTGTGGAGGGGTATTTCCCGGAAGGGGCAGGGACTTTCTCCGATTTGCTTGAGAAAGATTCCTTGATCCGGGAGGATAATACATTTGGGTCTGGTCTCACGCCTTCTGACTCTCCCAATGATTATTGGGAGGATCGGACTCGTGCGGAACAATTGACCGCACAAAGCGGTTTGCGGGATGTGCATTTTGAATTTGATAGCTTCCAACTTAATGAACAAGCCAAGGCAACATTAGTCGCCAACGCGGATTGGCTGAAAGCGCATCCGCATGCCGAGATTACCATTGAAGGACATTGCGATGATCGGGGGACGGCTTCGTATAACCATGTCCTAGGTGAAAAGCGTGCGATTCGCACCAAAACCTATCTTTCAAGTTTGGGAGTCCCTGCTGAACGACTTCATGTGATGTCATTCGGTAAGGAGAGCCCAGCCTGTTGGGATTCGACTGAACCGTGTTTCCGGAAGAATCGGCGAGCTCATCTCGTTCTGGATATCAGTGTGGCCTCGACACCGATGCCCTATGTGGCTAACAGCCAGAATTGGTAGAAGGCTCTTGCCGGCCATGGCCTGTTTAAGGGTCTCTGAGATGATAAGGGAGATGTTATGCTAAGCCCTCATTCGTTTTCGTATCGTTGGAGTGTTCGACTTGTCATTGTGGGCTTGAACGTGATCTTGGCTGGGTGTATGGCTCAGCAGGCGGATGTGGTACGAATCAAACGTGAATTGGACGCCAAGATCGGCCAGCTGGATAAGAGTAAAACATCACTTCAGCAAGCCGTGAGTGAGGCGAATACGTCATTGGAAAAAGCGAATACCCTTATCGCCAAACAGCGAGTTGAGATTCAGGAGTTACTGCATGCTCGTGCCGAAGTGATGGATCAGTTTGCCACCTTAAAGGAAACGGACCTTTCCCAGGTTCGGGGGGGGGTTGAAAGCAATCAGAATCAGGTTAGCGAATTAACCAAAATAATGGCGCGGTATGAGTCGGATATGAAGGACGTCCGAACCCAGCTTCAGCAATCTGAGCCTCTGGTGCATCAACTTCGAGATCGTTTGGCAGGGGAAGAGCAACTTCTGACGGAGCAAGGAGGTAAGTTAGGCGAATTCCGGACTTCGTTAGTGGATTACCAACAGGTGCTCGCTTCTCTTCGCCAACAAGTTGCCCAACAGGAACAGCAGGTAGGGGAGTTACGCAGACAGATCGAACTCAAGGCGCAACAACATGATGCTCAGGCGCAGCAGGTCCAGGCGAATTTTGAAGAGGTCCGGCGAAGTATACAGTCGGTGGTCGGGACGTTAGAAAAAGTCAGTGTCACATTCGGGGGGCGATTGGATGAACATGAACAGAAACTCTCCCCTGTGGCTGGTCAACGCAATAGTTCCCTTTCCTCCAATGCTCAAATGCCTGAAAGCCGAGATCCGTCAGCGCGGTCAGCTGTTACCAGAGATTTAACTAATCAACGCACTCCACCATCGTCGCGGTCAGATGCGATGGATGGCTTATTTGCCACCAAGGAACGTTCTCATCCAGTTATGACTGGGTCGGTTGCCGCGTATGCTCCTTCATCTCAACTATCGAGGACTCTGCCGGCTCTGGGAGGGCCTTCAAAAACTGGTTCTTCCGGTCATGTCGATATGCAAAATGCTCAGGTGATTTATGACCGGGCGATGTCATTTCTTCGTCAGGGTAAATTTAGCGAAGCTTCCAAGGGATTTTCGACATTTTTGCGGACTTTTGCAGACTCTCCGTTAGCCTCAAATGCTCAATATTGGTTGGGGGAGTGTTATTACGGGGAAAGACGGTTTCAAGAAGCGATTGATGAATTTGAACGAGTCTTTGCCTTTTACCCTTCCAGCAATAAAGTCCCGGCATCCCTCCTTAAAATCGCCTTTTCGCATATCGAATTACGGGAGCTTCCAATGGCCCGGTCGGTTTTTCAACAACTTGTACGGACCCACCCCCAAAGCCCAGAAGCCGGCAAAGCGTACGGTCGTCTCCAAGAAGTGAATGCCTTCCTCGATAACCCTTCCTGAATTTCCAATTACCCCTGCATCGTTTTATCTCATCTTGTCTCACATAGACCATACCGGAATTTTTTCTCCTGGAGCGGATGTTTTGTCTGTTCAGGGAACGAGGAACTTGCCAGCTCGTCCCTGTCATGATTCCAGAGAAAAGTGCCTGGTTTTATAGTCATTCTTAAATGAATCCTCTCCTCATAATCCGTGAATAGTAGAAGTAGGTCCGAAGTCTGCTTCATGCAAGATTTTCCTAGGACCCTATTCAAGATGTTCCCTTCACAGACCGAAGCTTCGCTTACGGTGGTTTATCAACTCTGATCACAAAACTATGCTATCTCGGAACAGGGAAAATGTTCCAACCTTGACAGGCCTCAGGGGGGTTGCAGCGATATGGGTCGTGCTTCTGCACGTGTGTTTTGGGGCGTCAGATGGGTACTTGCCGGGATTCTATGAAAAGATTGAATGGGGGTTAGGAAAAAATATTATTCTCCAAGGATTCTATGCGGTTGATGTCTTTTTTGTCCTTAGCGGATTCATTCTGACGTATGTGCATCGCCATGAATTTGAAGGTCGATTGACTTTGCATGGAGTCGGGAGTTTTCTTTCGCTTCGATTGGCGAGAATTTATCCAATGCATCTGGTTGTCGTCGTTGTACTCATCGCAGCTGCTTTCCTTGGATTTTGGGATCAAAAGGCCATCTCGTATGGAGATGTCTTTCGTAATGGCACACTCACAAATATTTGGGTAAATCCTTCGTTGAATACTCCTGCCTGGTCCGTGAGTGCCGAATGGATAGCCTATCTCTGTTATCCAATTATTATAAAACTTCTGATTCCGATTCGACGAAGAGACTTTCAACTCCTGATTATTTTCTTCCTGGTCACCGTGTACCCGATGTGCATAATCTTCTTTCAATGGCAGTGGGAATGGCATTACGGTTGGGTGGCTGTGGCTCGAGTGTTGAATGGATTTTTATTAGGGTGCATGATGTTTTGCGTTCAGAAGCATTTTGACATACTCAACGATCCTTTGCGGGCATCTCGTTGGTGTCTGGTTTTTTTATTGGTTTTCATGGCGTTCCTGATATTGGGACTTCCAATTGTGTTTCTGTATCCCCTTATTCCATTTATTATTGTAACCTTGGCAAATGCACGAATGGGAATTGCTCAAATATTCGAGAATAAGATAGTTGTATTTTTAGGAACCATCTCATTTGGGATTTACATGGTTCACTACCCGGTATTAGAAATTGTTCGATCCGAATTTAATGATTACTATTCAGGAGTGAATTCAGAACTCAATCAACCTCTGTTGTGGATGCATTTATGTGGAATTCTTGGTTTTGTGATTGCGGTTGCCTCCTTGTGCTATTTCTGGATTGAAAAACCTACCAGGGATTATCTCAAGCGAAAAATAGGTGATCGAAGAACACAGCCCCACCAATTCCTGACTCAGAGTATCAATGGATAAGCTGCCCCTATGTATGGAGTAGCAGAATGTCAATTTCCAAGCTTTTGAAACAGGTGTGATGCGATATATCTTTGATTGGACAAGAGCGGATAGTGCGGCAGTCTTGTGAATGGGGTTTCATTGTTTTCTTAGTCTGCTGCAAGGCTTACATCTCCTTGATGTGCCCGTTCGTCGGTCCGATAGAGCAGGGTGAAAATGGCTAGAGGCTCACTTGCAGTCAAAGTGAGTGTGTATCTGACATTTTTACAATTGAGGAATCCGAGGTTAGGGTAGGGAAGTCTTGATGAATTACCAGAACGTATTGGTGTGTTCGTTAGGTGAGGCGAATGCCTTGGTGGGCGGGAATTTCCGGGACCAGGGCGAAAGGATGGTACACGTGTTCCCAGGATTCTCCGCGTTGTTCAATCAACGATTCGTGAATGGGACCTAACCATTGGTCGGCTTTACGAAGGTATTCGATTTTATTTGGATTAATGCCCATTATTCGGCAACAAGTGGCATCGACGGCAGGGAGATTCCTTCCCATGACCAGAACTCCGGATTGAACAGGATTACCCATTATCGGACCATCCCCTTCCATTCCGGTTATGCCGTCGACAATAGCGAAATGCGGCTTGAGCGTCGCATTGATATCCAATATAGATTGCGGAATCCCAGCCTGATGTAACACATTCTTTGGCCATCCGTAATAATTTCCTGGCATCACACCAAAAAAATTTTTCATGGATAGGGTAGCTCCAGCCCAATGGTGTGTTTTCATTTTGGCCAGCGAGACCACCCAATCAACTTCCTGGATTACTCGAGGAAACGTCAAGGTGGCCATTGTGGTCTGACCTCCGAGGTTAGGCCTGACTATCCCTTCCATCGTATTCAGGTCTCGAAAGGGGATGCGATCTTCATACAGGACATCTGCCAAGCCTGATTCCTCCAAAACTAAAAGAGTATCGTGGCGATGCCCAGGCCCTTCAGCTACCACGACAGACGCCGCACCCATGGAAAGGAACGCCTCGACGGCTCCTCGAACGACCAGGGGATGGGTATTGATAGGCGCTAACGATTGATGGGGCTCGACTAAATTAGGTTTTAACAGAATACGTTTTCCTTTGATCTCTAAAGGGGTGATCCCCAATTCTTGGAATCCTTGGCGAATGAGTATCGCAAGATCAGCTTCGTATGTTTGTGCATGAACGATAAAGGTCTGCGCGGTCAAGCGAGGGCCTATAAGCCAATGAAGGAGGGAAAATCCCGAAACAGCTAATCCCCCTCCCAGCAAACAAGCCTGCAGCAATTGTCTTCTTGTGAGCGTGGGTTGTTCGGTTTGCGTGAGAGTGGTGGTCGTGGAATGCGCCATTTTCTTCCTTGGTGGTAGGTACCCGAAGCGGGTGGTTATGTTTTTGACGCAGTGAACAATGAGTATAGTCCTTGTTGCGCTTTCGCACCGCACAAGAGCAATGCCAGGGAGGGAATGGCATAGGGCCCGTACCGCTCTTGACGATGCAAGCAGGCGGATACCAATTCCTCTGTGTTTGTGGGTTTTAATCCCCATGCACCGAGGCCCAGAAGTGTCCAGCCGAGTGAAATGGGAGTTTGGAGGTGATAAAGCTCGTGTGACGCATACTGGAGGCTTTCTGCTATTTCTTGAAGAGCGGTGCTGCCAGCCAATGCCTGTAAGGCAATGGCCGTGCACTCTGGAAGGGGAGGTAACGCACGGTTGAATACTGTGGTACTTCCGTAATTCCAGCCACCCGTGGGCAATTGACGGTTGATTAGCATTTTTTGTCCAGCTATGGCTCGAGAGTGGGTGCCCAAACCCACCTTCTGTAACGCCATGAGGGCGAGAGCAGTGGGTACCACCCAGCTATGGGTGTCAGCAACCCATGGCCAGCCTGGGATGGTAGTGTCGTGACCAATAATTGTAGGATCCGGATTTGAAAAATGGTGTCCCATAAATCCTATCAGATAGTCGACAGCCCGTGATTGCGCTTCGTGATACCGGGGAACGCCTTCCCAAGCGAAGATAGCGAGAGGTGTCGGCCAAGATGCCTCCGGGTGTGAGGGAGAAATGCTCACGCGTCCGTCGTTTATCTGTTGGGAAGCTAAATACGCCCTACCCCGGTCACAGCATTCAAGATCGAATGAATAGGAAGACAATGCCATAATAGCCCAAGCGCTCGCATCGGGCCTGGCCTCTTCCCCGGAGTGGTAGGGAAATCCCCCGTTTGGAAGTTGAATAGATCGCAAGAGTTCAAGAGAATGAAGAAAGGGTCCTTGACTCATTGAGGATAATAAGAAACAAAAAAACGTTAAATAAAAAACGATCTCTCATGTTGTTCGGTTTAAACAGGCAGAACTTTAAAAAATTCCGATCCCGATTTAGCCCTGTCCCCCCTTCGTCATCCCCGCTCTGTAGTTAGCGGAGATCCATCAGAAAAGCCACAAAGATGGTTACCCGCTTGAAAATGTCGGGGAGGACGAGGACAGGGGTAGTGGGGAAATCGGGACGGCGGCATGATATGGGAAAATCCCATGCCTTCAGAACGTGATGGTGTGTGGTGTCTTGGATTCTATAGCACCAGATCGGCACAAAATAATTTCGAACTTCTTGTCAATCAAAGCCTGGCAATTCGTCGCTGTTGGAACAATCGGATTAGACCTATTAGTATATCCCTGAAATACTTGATGGACTTTTAACGAACGTTATCTCATCTTCGTGGGGAGAAAATACTCCATCAGCCTGGATTTCCTTCCCGGTAACCACATGCCGTGCCAAATAAATAATGCACCAGGCAGTCAATAGTCCCCCGAATACATCGATCAGGTGATGTCCACCATGGATAAGCACGCCTGGGAGGACGAAAAGATTGATGAGAACTATTATAGGAAGCAACCAGCGGGAGGTGCGTGCGGAATACATAGCCAAAACGGCCATGATCGTGTGATACGAGGGAAAAGCCACCAGGCCTTCCATGTCCCTTGGAGAAATAAATTTAGGGCCTTCAGCCCCTAGGCGCAATAATTCGACACCATAGGATGAGCCAACAAGTGGTCTTGCCGTCTGCTCAATTGTGCCGGAAATGTCATAGAGCACGCTTGGGCCAAAGGCCGGGAACAGTGCCCAAAAGGCAAGCGTCACCAGACCTGAAGCGGTTATTGAAAGGATAAAAACATGGAGTTCTTTTTGTTTTCCTCCAAATCCTAAAATAATAAACAGTAAAGCCATTTGCGGTATTGAAGATAAATAGGCATAGCGCGTCAATTCATTTAATAATGGATGTTGACCAGCAAATTGAACAATGTCGGGCCATGAATACCCAATCCAAGAATCGATCTGAGCCAGAAAGGGATCAATGGGTTCTCGCCAAAGCGGGAGTAACAGATAACCGAAAACCGATAGCACAATTGTAAACAGAAGAAGCAACCCGGTGGCCATAAGCGTCATAGCGATTCGCTCACTACGCCCGCTTGAACGGTAGAACAGTCCCACTGTAATCATGAAAATTCCCAAGGCGAAAAAGAGGCTATAGGAAAACCAATCGAAACCAATGTTGCGCACAATAACCATACCAAGATCGAAGATAGCCAACACAAGTATGGTATTGCGTAAAAAACGCTCGACTGGCCATAGGAAAGGTTTTGTAAGTGGGAAAGTCCCCACTCTCATTATGTACATCCTCGCATTCGAATGGAGTCACTATAGTTGTGGGCAGGTACGGACCGCACCGTTAAATAGTGTCTATAATGCTTTGCATGATTTGACGAACGTGTCCCGATCGACTTGAAAATCCCCATCATCAACCGGAGTGTTATCGTGGAATTGTAATTCACCTGGTGAAGAGCGTGACGGCAAAAATTGGTGCTTATATCAATTGTATTCCTCCCTGTAGGTGTGGCACCGGTATTTGAGCTAAAAGCTGTGGAGATGGCGGGAAGGCGGATATACGAAAACAAATTCAACTGATCAACCAAACGGTCTAATTGAGTGGTTATAGTTCGGTTAAGAAAAGGCATCGGAAATGGTTAGATTGGTTCAGAATGGACCACCTTGCGAGGCGTCTTGAAAAATGGTTCAGACCAAGTTCTTTTCGGAATTTTTCCTTAATATCTTGAGATCGTGTGTCCGAGGTTTTTCTAAAGAAAAATTAGTAAATTAGGGGGTGAGCATAAAAGTTCAAATTTACTAACCCAGCTCCTATTATAATCCTGCGTCAATGTTGTTGACTGACTTACTGGAGTTCACCGCCAAAACAGGCTTCGCACAGAGAAATATACAGTGTATTCTTAGCCATCATCAGCGACATTCCCTCGTCATTATCATATTCCATCTGCCCTCCACGGATTTCTCCTCCTTTTTCCTTGTCGGTAGTTAGCAGAAATCTCTCCGAGGAACCTAAAAGTTTGATGCCTGATTGAAAATGTCGGCCCTGACACGGGAAGAGTGAGGGTAGTGGTATTTCGTCAGTCGGTTGGCTGTGTGCATTGCACTCCGACCATATAGCTCACGCCTGCTATCATCCCACGTCAAGTCTGCAGAGGTACGGTCGGGGACGGTCTGACCCGACATCCGAATTACCTTCACATCACGTCTTCGACGGACGTTCCGAACAATTTTGATCTCCTTCGTTAACAAAGGGGGGCAACACATCGTACCGCCTCACAATATGAAACATATTCAATGAAAAACATGAGCAAGTTTTTCCTGAAGTGGTCGATAATGAAGCATGAAAACGAAGAGACACAAAATACGGAATAGAAAATTTTCATGGATTTACGAGCATTTGTTCATGACCATGAAACATGGATTCGGTCGGGTGCCCCTTCCCGATAAGGGCGAACACGTCGTAAGACGTGGGCGCAAAGCCACGGGTCAGGGTTGGTCCCTGATAGCCGGGTTGCCGAAGGCACGGAGAGCCAAGGGGCAGCGTCTGCGTCAGAATTTTCCGGGCAGTCTGGCGTAACGAAAGTATTTACCTTCGCCCGTTAAGGAGATGCGCTATGGTTAACCAAGTAATGCGTTTCGTGAATGATGATGAGGGAGCCACCGCTATTGAGTATGGCTTGTTGGCCGCATTAATTGCCGCAGTGATTGTCACGGCCGTGACTGCTGTAGGGACTGCCCTCAGTGGTACCTTTACTACGATTTCCACGAGTGTTGCGGCTCCAAGCTAAGGGAGAACTCCTTCCCGCAGGGGTGCTTAGAAGTGCCGTTCCCTGTGGCATCTCATAGGGGCGGTACTTCCGCGGGAAGCCCATTTTGAAAGGTGGCGAAGTCTTGAGAGGTGGCGAGAAGGTCAGTAAAGGATAGGGAGGCCAGCATCATGCAGACAATTCTCCTGAATTATTGGCATCACTGGGTAAAGAACCTCCTTGTTGATGAAGAAGGTGCCACGGCGATTGAATACGCACTTTTGGCTTCGCTCATCGGGGCCACGGCGTTAAGTGCTCAAGCTGCCTTGGGAACCGCCGTTGGGAACATGTATACGCAAGTCATGGGTGTCATCGCGGGTGCGTTGGGTAGTTAGCGGGATACTGATAAAGTCTGTTCTCAGTGGTGTTGGAGGGGTAACCACCTTAAAAAATTTCGCTCAAGTCTTTCAACCGACGCATTTAGATGTCTTAGCGTCTTCGCATTGTTCTTCTATACCATGGTTCGTACCTTATTCCGGACTTGTGCCGTATCCGATCCATCTCTAACGGTAGTGTTAGTGGAATTTGAAGGTATGGCCTGATCGCTACCCTCCAAACCTGGTCTTCCGCCGGTTTCACGGACAGGTTAAAGAAGAGTTTTGGACTTGCTTCGTTTCCGTAGACACTCACCCTAGTTTTGCCATCTGCTGCTCCTACGCTGTTGGGCTGATATTTCCCAGGTGCTGATGACGTCTCGCCCGATTATAACACACCTCAATATAATCAAATATTTCTGCTCCCGCGGCTTCACGGGGTTTAAAGATGTGGCGACGTATTTTCTCCTTCTTCAGGGTCCCAAAGAAGGACTCGACCGCCGCGTTATGATAACCGTTTCCTCTGCGACTCATGCTGGGGAGCAAGCCATGCGTCTGGCAGAACCGATTCCATTCATCGCTGCTGAACGGCGATCCCTGATCCGAGTGGATAATCACGTCATGCTCGGGCTTGCGTCGCCACACGGCCATCAGTAAGGCGTCCAGCACGATCTCCTGAGCCAAGGTGGACTTCATCGACCAGCCGATGATCCGGCGTGAGTAGAGATCCATCACCACCGCCAGATACAGCCACCCTTCGTCGGTTCGAATAGAGGTGATGTCGGTCGCCCACGCACGATCCGGCCGGTCTATCGCAAACTGTTGCTGCAATCGAGTCGGTGCCGTAACCGCAGGCTTGGGGTAGCGGATACCTGGCTGCTTGTAGCCGCGCTGGGCGCGTATCTTGTGACGCTTCATGATCTTGGCAATCCGGTTCTTGCCCACCCGCTCACCCACTTCACGCAGATCGCAGAGCATGCGGGGCGCCCCATAGGTACGGCCACTCGCCTCATGCGACTCGCGGATTAGACCCAACCGGCGGTCATCGTCTTGCGCCCGCTGGGACGGGGGGCGCTCCACCCACGCGTCATACCCACTGCGCGATATATCTAACAGGCGACACATCGGCTGCACCGCCTACCGGTCCTGATGCTGCAAGATGAAGGCGTACCTCACGCCGGGTTTTTCGCAAAGTACGCGGCCGCTTTTTTTAGGAGGTCACGCTCTTCCTGTGCACGGCTGAGTTCCGCCTTCAGCTTCAGGTTCTCGCGCCGAACCTCTTTGAGCTCCGCCTCATATCGATCGGTGGCGTTGGGGCTATAGACTTTCACCCACTTGTACAGACTTTGTCCTGAAATCCCCAATCGCTTCGCCACATCACCTACCGCGTACCCCCGCTCGATAACTTGCTTGACCGCCTCTTCTTTGAACTCATCCGCAAAACGCCCCTTCGTCATACCGTATCCTCCCATGCTTTAAATTAACGTATAGGAGTGTCTACCGATTTGGAGGAAGTCCAGAGGCTTTTTCGATGTGTCCGCAAAATCAGGGGAAGACCAACCATTTAGATAGCCAAATGGAAACAAGGAGACATGAGTGGGCACCGAAGCAAACAAGTACAAAAGCTGCGACGATCCTAGCGCGGCTCGACGGCGGTAGAGTTTGCCCTCATTCTGCCGATTCTTGCGTCACTTGCATTTGGAGCGATCGATTTTGGGCGCATGTTGTGGTTTAAGGAGGTTCTGGTGAATGCGACCCGCGTGGGAGCGCGCCAGGAGACAATATTTTATTCGGGCAACGGCCAGGCAGAAATTGAAGCAGCCATCACGGCTTCTCTTGCTACGGGAGGAGTGGATCCATCAGGGCTCTCGGTGGTGGTCAATGGGGTCGGAAGCCCATAGGGACCGCCGTTAAATGTGGTGTCTACCATCCCTTGGAATTATTTTGTCATCGATAAACTCATCCCTGCGATTTCGACTCCAAACCTACAAGCCTCTGTGACCATGATGATGGAATAAGAAAAGGTGGAAAATGTCTTGTCCAAATCTTCAATGTGACGGAGAAACAAATATGTGGAAAAAACAACGATGGTCCCTTGTCTCACCGTTTTTGAACCAACGGGGCATTTATGGCGGTCGCAATGAGTATCATGGCCGGCGTGTCGATTGATGTCGGACAGGCTTTACTCACACAAAATGAATTGCACAATGCCTCGGATGCCTCCGCGCTGGACGCTGCGAGGCAATTGGGTGTGACATACCTTTCCTTGCCCATCGCTCCGCAGCAGGACATGGGTCGGGCACTCACTGGTAATGAACAATCACAAGTAATTGCTCAGGCGACGGCTGCGGCATTTGCCAACAGTGCTTCAGATGTTAGTAGTCTGTCTCTTTCGCAGGGAGATGTTGAATTTGGCATATGGGATTTCAATGCGCAGACGTTCAATCCAACGGTGAACCGGCCGAATGCCATTCGCGCGACTGTCCGACGTGATGGTGCGGCAAATGGAGCGATGCCGACATTTTTTGCCGGTATGTTAGGTGTGAGTACTATGAATATTTCGACCAGTTCGATTGCCGCATTAGGGACTTCAGGAGGACCTGTCCCACCGGGAGTGGCCGATGTGCCGTTTGCAATTTTCACTAACTGGTTCAACGGAGTCGCCAACTGCGATGGGGGTATACAATTTTCTCCGACTGGGCTGAATGCCTATGCGGGATGGCATGTTTTTGATCAGAACCCGGCTAATGCGAATACGCTCCGTAATACTATTGATGGGTTGAAAGATGGAAGCTATCAAAGTCCAGGGATCATCCCAGGGCAGACTCACTTTACGTTTACTGGTGGAGAAGTTGCTTCTGCCTTTCCCAATCTGATCGATCTCTGGGATGCGAAGAAACAATGGAATAGTGATACTGGACGGTATGAGTGGGATATCAATCTACCCGTATATCAGATGGAGGATCTTGTGGTAATCCCAGTGGTTCTATCACCATTGTGGGGTATGCTAAAGCGGTGGTGACAAACGTCAAGAAAAAGAATATTCAAGCGGAAGTGAAATGTGTGATCTTCCCCCGGTTTTGTGGACACGTCCATAAGTATGGATAATGTTCTGAAGGAGGTGTCGATGGGACGATCACGGAGGAGTTTTACCAAAGAGTTCAAAGTTGAAGCCGTTCGGCTTCTGACGGAGGGTGGAAGGAGCCTGGCTCAAGTGGCTCGGGATCTGGGCATCCGGGATACCGTGTTAGGCCGGTGGAAACAGGAGTTAGTCGAAAGCCCGGAGGGCGCGTTTCCCGGCCATGGACCAGGCAGCCCGGAAGCCGAGGAACTCCGGCGGCTGCGGCGCGAGAATGCACGATTACAGATGGAACGAGATATCTTAAAAAAAGCAGCAGCCATCTTCTCGAAGGATTCGCTATGAGATATGCGTTTATCCGAAATTATCGAGAAGTCTTTCCAGTCGGCCTGATGTGTCAAGTACTGGGAGTGGGCAGAAGCGGGTTCTATGCATGGCTGCAACGTGCTGAAAGCCCACGAAGCCGAGCGAACCGCCGTTTACTGGTGGAGATCAAAGCCATCCATCAACGCAGTCGGCAGACCTACGGCAGTCCCCGTATTCATGCGGATTTGCAAGCCACTGGTCAGGCCTGCGGAAAACACCGGGTTGCCCAGTTGATGCGCACGCACGGGATTGTCTCCCGGCACAAACGGAAGTTCAAGGCCACGACAAATTCTTGTCATACCCATCCGGTCGCGGAAAACGTATTGGCACGGCAGTTTGCGGTGGCCACGCCCAACTGCTGGTGGGTGTCCGACATCACGTATATCCCCACTCGCGAAGGATGGTTGTATCTGGCGATCACGCTCGATCTCTACCATCGGAAAGTGGTCGGCTGGGCCATGGATCGGTGGATGACTCAACAATTAGTGATTGACGCGCTCACGATGGCGCTTAAGAATGGGAAGCCGGGGCCTGGCCTCAGCCACCATTCTGATCAGGGCGTGCAGTATGCCAGCAATGCGTTTCAGGCTGTCTTAACAGCCTCGAGGATTCAGTGCAGTATGAGTCGGAAGGGGAATTGTTGGGATAACGCGGTCGCGGAAAGTTTCTTCCACACACTGAAGGTGGAACTCATTCATGCTCGACAGTATCACACACGTCAGGAGGCCAGAGCGGAGATTTTTAACTATATCGAAGTCTTTTACAACCGGCAGCGACGCCATTCTGTTCTTGGCTATCGGACGCCAGCTGAGTTTGAAGAAATGGCTCTCGCGGCTTAACTAGGTGTCCACGAAACTAGGGGAAGATCAGTGAGGGTTTATTTGATGGAACGCCAAATCCCAACCAGGCTGGTGGGGGGGCTGTGGCGCTTCAGCCCTTATCGGTTTATCCAAGATTAGTGTCCTGATGGTGGGTGGACAGACGGGAGCCTGAGAGGGGTTCTCAGCGACTGTTGTTCCCTGGACCGGAGAAGTCAAGGCCAAGCCTCTGGGACTTTTTAAATGTCCCCTTCTCAATGCTTTTCAAGAGTCAAATCGTGAGTCTCCGCATGTATGCACATGCGCATCCTTCCTGAAAAATCATCTGACGGAGAACTCATTTTCGTTTCGTTGTTGGTCCCGAGCCAATTTCAACGGCAATGTCTCTATCCTTCCATCATTCCCGCCTACGTGAGCATCCCTACTCGAAGAACCGAGGAATCCCTTTTGCCGCCTTCTTGCCCGGTAAAAAATGAAAGTGGGGAGAAAGAACTCAGAGCATGGCTCTTTCAAATCCAATTCCTGACCTCTCGCTTAATTCTCATAACTCTGTGTCGTTACTTCCCGACCTTGTTAATCGGGAATTCATCTGCTCCCATCAGCCACGACATTTGTAATCGGGAGTCTATCTTTCCCCACTTCTGATGGATGCTCGCTAATCACCGGCGGAGGAAATGGAGAGGGGTGGGCAGGCGGTTGGAGAAACGCGCCCGTTTGACGTAAGGGAGAGTGCTTCCTGCTGTGTGACCGTGGGGATGACGAGAAGGAAAACTCGTAGTTTATGGAGGGGAAAAAGATGGATTCTCAAAGATCAAAGTCGAGCATGACTAGGGAAGTGCTTGGTTATTTCACACACAATAGAGAACGTGTAAAAAATTCACGACGTGGTTGTTCAACATCTCTTCCTTCCGTTCAACACAAAAGAAAATGTTTGAGTTCCATGCCTCAGATACTGTCGGCTGAATGGAAGATATGCCATGACATACACAGGTCCGACATGACTAAGTGTTCTGGATGGCCACATCGTGTGAGGGCCTCACTGAAACCTTACGTGTTTGTCCAATGCCGGAAATGTAAAATCGGAATTTTTTAAATGTAATATTAAAGGCAGCCAAGGTGCATGAATAATTTTTGGATGCAAGCCTTAAGAAAGTCCGGCAACCCTCCGAAACATGAACCGTTCCCTGTGCTTTTGCTTCATGTTCGATGCTGGTTTATGTGTTTATTGGAAGGAGTCGTTATTGGTGTACCCTCTTGAAAGTGTAATTATGAATCTAATTAAAGGAATAATCTGAAGGCATGAGTTCTTCATTTCTTTTATTTGGATTAGCCTTGGGGTTAATAGTGGCCGCTGTCACTGATGTTCGGGAGGGGCGGATTCCCAATTGGCTGACAGGTTCCTTGGCAGTCTTTGGAATTGGATTAAATAGTCTGGAGTATGGTTGGGACGGATTCCTATTCAGTCTCGGAGGTCTGATTATGGGGTTGGTCTGCTTGATATATTTTTATCTTAAAGGGGGAATGGGCGCCGGAGATGTAAAATTGCTCGGAGCAATTGGAACAATCCTGGGTCCGGGCCAGGTGGTATTTGCGTTTGCATTTGCGGCCATGTTGGGTGGGTTGTATAGCTTGGCTCTAATGTCAAATCAAGGGGGGATGCGTCATGCCTGGGATCGGATGTTTCTCCTTCTTTCAACTCTCAAAATTACGCGGACCCTTCCGGTTTCGGGTGAAAATAAAACAGCGGAACCAAAGTTGCGGTATGCCCTCGTGTTAGGGCTGGGTACCGTAATCGCCAAAACGTTGTTTTATTATGATGTGTTGTAACTCGCGTTCGTTTAGGTATGCGAGTTGAATATGAGCAATCGGGGAAGGTTCTTTTTGTTGTCTATTAAGAATGCCATTTGCCATCCGATATGCATGAGGTAGAGAAGTTGAAACTTCAGGATTGATAAGCATGAATGCAAATTTTGGTCTAGATTTGGTGAAGAAGGGGGAGGAAGTCTCATGGGACAAAAACGTCCACTCGTATTTTTAGGAATTGCCATGATGATTGCCCTGGTGACCACGGTCATGGTTTATCGGTGGCTACAGGGGCAACGAATGATCGAAGTTGACGCCCCTGAAGTGGTGATGGAGGGTGTGAGTGTCGCGGTGGCCAGTGCCGATATCCCCTGGGGAACACCACTCGGCGAAAAAGCCGTACGAGTCATGACATACCCAGAAGAAGGCGTCCCAGTGGGTCATTTTAAGGACCTTGCTTCCTTGAACGGCCGAGTGGTGCTGACGAACCTGAAAAAAAATGAGCCTATTTTAGAGTCTAAGTTGGCTCCCATTGATGTGAAAACGGGCGGAGTGTCTGCAGTCATGGATCCCAACAAACGGGCGATGGCTGTGAAAGTGAATGAAGTAGTAGGGCTTCCGGGTTTTGTGCAGCCGGGTGATCGGGTCGATGTGATGGCAACTTTTGAAGATCCTAGGGCTAAAAAGAAGGACAATGGCGGTGCGAAAGAAGAAGTGACCAAGGTAGTTTTGGAAAACACACTCGTGTTAGCAATCGATACGCAAATGGAGCGATCAGCCGGAGAAGAAAAACCTACTCCGGTTAAAGTTATTACACTGGAAGTGTCGTTAGAGGAAGCCGAGAGATTAGCCATGGCCGAAAACGGTGGGAAGTTACGATTGGCCTTACGGAGCCCACTGAACCCTGAGGTGAAGAAAACCAAAGGTGCAGACTTTAAGGATTTGATGCGATCCCACCAACTCATTCCTCCGCCCCCTAGAAGGGGGAAACCGAAGGAGCAAGTTGAGGTGATCCAAGGGACAGACCGAAAAACGATGAAATTTTAAGAGGGTCGTCGAGAGGGACGCGATGAGCGTTAGGAAAGGTAAGGTTATGAATCAGACTCACGGTTTTCTATTCAGGACCATGGTGTTGGCCCTTGGCCTAATCCTTGGGGGCTACACGGGAGCCTTAGGGGAAGGCCTCACCACTCAGGCTGTCCACGTCAATGAGCCTCAAAGCCTACGACTAACGGTCGGAGAATCAAAGATTATTGAACGAGAGACGGCCTTTAAGCGTGCGTCGGTTGCCAATCCTAAAGTGGCGGATCAAATTGTGCTTTCCAGTAAGCAAATATATCTGACCGGGATTGAAGTTGGGACGACGACTTTGACCCTCTGGGGGCAAGATGGCCAGGTGGCAAATGTTTTTCAAGTCCAAGTTTCTCCCGATGTGACTCGATTGAAGGAGCAGCTTCATACGATGTTGCCTCATGAACCCGGCATTGAAGTGATGAATAGTCATGAACACATTACTCTTGCTGGCAATGTCACCAATATGGAGTCCTTGGCGAAAGCCTTAACTCTCGCTGAGCCCTATGCTCCGAAAAAAATCATTAATATGATTCAGGTGGGTGGTGTGCAACAGGTGATGATGGAAGTGAAAGTTGCGGAAATGCAGCGCGGGCTGATGAAGCGACTCGGGGTCAATTTTAAACGGGCTCAGAAAAATCACCGTGATTTTTCCATCGGACTCATTAATGATCTGTCCACGGTTGATGCTTTCGAGCCGTTTGCGCATGCACAATCCTCACAAACTACGACCCTGGAATTTCCGAGTGTCCGAACGCTGGCCTCGAATCTGATTTTAGGGTTCGGAATTGGGGATGATTTATGGACCCTCTTTCTAGACCTGCTGAAGGAACATTCTCTCTCAAAAACCTTAGCCGAACCGACCTTGATTGCCGAGAGCGGGCAAGCCGCAGAATTTCTGGTTGGAGGAGAATATCCCATTCCAATTCCGCAGCAACTCGGCCAGGTGACGGTAAAGTTTAAAGAATACGGGGTCGGGTTAAAATTTACCCCCACCGTTCTTTCGGAGGGACGCATCTCCGTGATTGTGAACCCTGAGGTGTCAGAATTAGATTTTGCCAATGGCATTGTCATACAGGGATTTCAGATTCCCGCTCTGACGACCAGACGAGTCAAGACTGTGGTGGAATTGGGGGATGGACAAAGTTTTGCCATTGCGGGTCTTCTCCAGGAAAATATCAAGGAAACGGTTTCAAAATATCCGGTCCTCGGTGATGTTCCGATTTTGGGAGCGTTATTCCGGAGCACCTCATTTCAAAAGAATGAGACCGAACTGATTGTGATTGTGACCCCTCATTTAGTGAAACCTCTGGACATGGCGACGCAGACCTTGCCCACGGATCATTATTTGGAACCCAATGATTTTGAGTTGATGCTGATGGGATATATGGAAGGGGCGTTTCCCGAGTCAGGTGTCGCCAGGCCGAGTGAGGCCTACACTCTTGGATCACCGAGAGTGGTAGGTAGAATGCCTTACCGTAAAGGTGGGATGGAAGGAATGTTTGGCCATCTGGCCCCATAGGAAATTTGATGAAAAAGGAGTATAGCATGCAACGCCAATCAATTGTGACAATGGCCGGTTTGATCGGCCTGCTTCTGGTGGGAGTGGGTGGCTGTGGTGTGTGGCCAGTCATGACCGAGGACCATGGACGACGGCCTCACGCCATGGGGAAAAGTGATCAAGTCTTCTCGCCTTGGGCACCCCAACCTATTCACCTTCATGAAGAGTATGGGTTGCCATATCGACAGGCTCTCGAAAATCAAATCGTGAATCCTGCGTCGGCCAACAATCTTGGTCCTATTCCTGGCTCAGCCGATTCACATGCTCTGCACCAAAGTCTGGCTCGGTATCAGTTGATGTTTGAAAGCCCGCCGTACTCCCCGTTTAAATTGAAGGGTGGTTCCGGCGGTGGCTCATCAAGCGGTGGTTCTTCAGGCGGTAATGCCTCAATTGGGGTCTCTTCGGAGGGATATTAACATGAAGGATAAAAGCTGGAAGCCAAAACGTATAGGCGCGGATTCCTCAGGGGCCTCATCTGATGTGCCAGTCATTGAGCTTTCCATTCGCTCGCAAGAATGTAAGGCGACCCTTGAGAGCATCATTCGGGAAACTGACGGTGTGCAGCTCAAGGACGGTCCGGATCCGGGAGTTCCTGCACTCATGATTATGGAACTTGAAGACACTCCGGAGGATACTTTCTCCCTTATTCGAGAGATGATGAAATTGAATAAAGGGATGGAGATATTCCTGACCGCTGCCAGGCTGGAGTCCAATATTTTATTGGAAGCCATGCGTGCCGGAGCAAAAGAGTTTTTAGCCCAACCACTCCAAAAGCAAGAAGTGAGCGATGCGATAATGCGATTTTTGGATCGGAGCACCGCCCCAGTTCGTCAGGGTGACGGACAACGAGCGGCGGGAAAGGTTCTCGCATTTTTTGGCGGAAAAGGTGGGGTGGGAACGACCAGTATCGCGGTAAATTTGGCTGCTGCTATAAAAAAAGGGCCCAACAACCCGTCCGTGGCACTGGTGGATGTCAACCAGCATGGTGGAGATCTTCCCTTGTATCTCGATTTGCAACCGAACCATAGCTTCCGGGATATCGCGACAGATTTGTCCAGGCTAGACCAGGCATTTCTCATTCGTGTCCTTACCAAAACGGAATTGGGCATTCAGGTGCTCCCGTCGGGGTATGACGATCTCAGCACAGGTCGATTAAGTCCTGATTGTGTGGAGGCAACTCTCCGACTTCTTCAATCCAGTTTTGACTATGTCATCCTGGATTGTGGGCACGTGTTGGATTTGACCACGAAAAAGGCACTGGAGCTTGCGACGTTAATTATGGTGACATCCACGTTGATGGTTCCCGTAGTTCATCGAACGAAGCGGATTCTAGAGTTGTTGCGTGGTTCGGGATTTCCTGCGGAAAAAATCCGGTTGGTAATGAATCGATTTTTATCGGCGGAACAGGACGTGCTGAAAGAGACGGAAGATATTTTGAAACAAAAAGCGTTCTGGCTGCTCCCCAACGATTATCCCTCAGCAAGTCAAGCCGTGAATAGCGGAAAGCCGTTGATCGATGTGGCTCCCCGGTCGGCAGTGGCTCAGTCCTATCGGGATCTGGCTGGTTCCTTTGACGGGCAGGCGAAAAAACCGGCAAGCAAGGGATCGTTAGCAGGATGGTTGAATCCCTTTAAAGGGCGGAATGTTCAATCATCCCCTTCAGGGGCATAATTTATCCCTTTCATGAGATTGAGGAATCTGGTCTATGTACGAAACAAAATGGGATGAAGTGGGTGCGGGAGCGGGCATTGGGGGGTTAAACCTGGGCCCATTGAAGGAACGACTTCATCGTCAGGTGATTGATACCCTTGATTTGGCGGTTGTCGCGAAGTTGGATAATAATCTTCTCAAGGTCGAGCTGACTAAGCTGGTCCAGGAAATGTTGGAGAAGGAATCTGTCCCTCTCAGTATGAAGGAGCGGGAAAGCCTGATTTCGGACATTGAGCATGAAGTTATGGGTTTAGGCCCACTTGAACCGTTGGTGCAAGATCAATCAGTGAACGATATTCTGGTCAACCGGGCCGACCAAATTTACGTGGAACGGGCGGGAAAACTTGAATTGACTGATGTAAAGTTTCGTGATGAAGCCCATCTCCGGAAAATTATTGAAAAAATTGTGTCGGCTGTTGGGCGACGAATTGATGAATCGTCGCCAATGGTTGATGCTCGTTTGTTAGACGGGTCACGCGTGAACGCCATTATTCCGCCGTTGGCATTGAATGGATCTTCTATTTCGATTCGAAAGTTTTCCAAGGATAAGTTGCAGATTTCGGATTTAGTGAACAAACGTTCCCTTACTCCCGAGATCGCAGAACTCCTTCGTGGGATTGTTGAAGCTCGACTGAATATCCTGATCTCGGGAGGAACCGGCTGCGGGAAAACGACCATTCTGAATATTCTGTCTGGATTTATTCCCTCAGACGAACGCATTGTGACGATTGAGGATTCAGCGGAATTACAATTGCGGCAAGAGCATGTGGTCCGGCTCGAAACCCGCCCTCCCAACGTTGAAGGGCGAGGAGAAGTGAGTCAGCGGGAATTAGTCAAAAATTGTTTGCGTATGCGGCCGGATCGAATTGTGATGGGTGAGGTGCGAAGTGGGGAATGTCTCGACATGCTACAAGCCATGAATACAGGGCATGATGGATCTCTGACTACGATTCATGCCAATACCCCACGAGATTGTCTGACGCGGGTGGAGACATTGGTAGCCATGGCCGGGTTGAATCTGGCTACGAAGGCCCTTCGCCATTATATCAGTTCCGCTATCGATGTCATTCTCCAAATGACTCGCTTGTCGGATGGATCCCGGAAAATGACCAGTTTGTCAGAAATTGTGGGTATGGAAGGCGAAACCATTACTCTCCAGGAAATATTCTTGTTTCAACAAACCGGACTGGATGAAGAACGCAAGGTGCATGGGCAATTCAGGGCAACTGGAGTGCGACCGAAATTTGTCGAACGGTTTAAAGCATTAGGCATTTCTTGTGATCCAAATATCTTCGACCCTGAGAAAATTTATGAAGTGTAATAACCACTATTTCAATTGTTCCACTTTCACAAAGGCCTTAGTTGTGATGGTTCGTCTTGTTGATTCGTCATCTTGTTGGGAGGACGTATCATGACCGTGGCCATTAGTATTGGAATATTTCTGTCCATTATTCTGTTTGTGGAGGGAGCCTATTACTGTTACCACCAATATGTGAATCCCCAGAACCGGAATTTTAAGCGGCGCTTGCGTGGGGGATCGGGAAAACCGGGAGATCTTCAGAAAGCAATAGATGCGCCTGGAATTCTTCGAAATCGCAAGATGAGCGACATTCCGTGGATTCAAAGCTTGTTGGGGTCTATGACGACGTTGGGGGGACTGGAAAAATTACTTCAACAGGCCAATAGTCAAATGCCGGTTGGGGTATTTTTCCTCTTATCCGGAGTGCTGGGAGGAGTAGGGTTACTGGTTGCCACTTTTCAAGACTATGGGATGTTTGCTGCCATGGGGCTCAGTCTTGTGGGGATGATGCTTCCATTGCTTCAGATGAAACGGAAGCGGAAACGTCGTTTTAAGGAATTTGAACGGCAATTACCCGAAGCTTTGGATTTAATGGCTCGTGCCCTTCGGGCGGGGCATGCCTTTTCTGTGGGTATGAAGATGATCGGGGATGAATTTCCAGATCCGATTGGTCCTGAGTTTAGTCGAACCGTGGAGGAAATTTCGTTTGGAATCGATGTCCCTCAAGCGATGAACAATTTAAATGGGCGGGTGATCAGTACGGATTTAAAGTTCTTTGTCACGGCCTTAGTCGTTCAACGAGAGACTGGTGGAAATTTAGCGGAAATCATTGAGGCGATTTCTCGACTCATCCGGCAACGATTTGAATTACTTGGTCGAGTCAAAGCGCTTTCGGCTGAAGGCCGGATGTCGGGGATTATTTTATTCTGCATGCCGATTGTGATGAGCATTCTGTTGTGGTTCTTGAATGAAGCCTACATGCGTATTTTGATTGAGGATGAGATGGGTCAAATGATGGCTCTAGGTTCAGGTTTGTTGATGGTCGTGGGAGCCTTTGTGATGAAAAATATGTGTGATATTAAAGTCTAGAGGGATGGCATGATGGATCCATTATTCTTGATCAGTCTTTTGGTGTTTTTTGGGGTTCTCGTTGTCGGCTGGGGTATGTGGAGTTATGTGCAGTCCCAGGAAAAGGTCAAGGACTGGAGTATACGGGCGAAAGGCCAGTCGCTCTCGCAGAGTTCCTCGCAAAAAACTGAAAAGAAAACGAGTTTTAAAGATCAAGGCATGAAGCTGCTTGAGCGATTAGGCCAGGTCAATAAGCCCAAGGATCAAGCTGTCACCACTCGTTTGCGTGCCGCATTGGCAACGGCAGGATATCGAAATCCGCGGGCGATTGTAGTGTTTTTGGGAACCCGGATTTTTCTGGCAATTCTGCTAGGTCTGACCTTTCTCGTTTTTGGTTCAGAAGTGATGCAGGGAAAGGATCCCATGTTTTTCCCCATTGTGCTGATTGGTGTCATGATGGTGGGATTTTATGGTCCCCAACTATGGTTGAGCAGTGCCATCACTAAACGTAAAGAACGTTTAGTGAACGGGTTTCCTGATGCGCTTGATTTAATGGTGGTATGCGTAGAAGCGGGGTTAGGGCTGGACCAAGCCATTTCACGGGTGGGGCAGGAAGTCAAGCAAGGTCATCCCGATCTTGGTGATGAATTTATCTTGTTAAACTTGGAGCTACGTGCCGGTTTAAGTCGGGAACAGGGACTTCGGAATTTGGTCAATCGGACAAACCTCGACGATATTCGCAGTTTGGTAGCCCTGCTGATTCAGACGGATCGATTTGGTACGAGTATTGGCCAGGCGCTTCGAGTCCACTCGGATTCCATGCGGTTAAAACGAAGACTGAAAGCTGAAGAGCGAGGGGCACAGCTTCCAGTAAAACTGATGATTCCTCTTATATTGTTTATTTTTCCAGCATTAATGGTGGTGATCATTGGTCCTGGTGCTATTAGCCTTATGCGAAATTTAATGCCGGCTATGGGAGGGTGAACTCGAAAGAGATCCACGAACAATAGAATCGTTAAACATTTCAAAAGTGTAGAGGAAGACATAACATGGGAGTTTCATTCCACAAAATAACAGAACAAGAAATTCCAACAGCCAATTTGACTGTTTGGTCGATTGCGTTACTGGCGATAAAAGAAACCTTTCAGATGAGGTACACAATGATGAAGGCGAGCCTCCTCGTAACTTTGTTCGTATTGTTCAGCTTGGGTGTCGTTGGGTGTGCCCAAAAAGAACAGTCCATGTTCACCCTACAGGATGAACATTACCAGCAAATCATGGAACGGCAGAAGGCGGGAATCGATTCGGAATCCCAAGCGCCTGTGGATCTCACTCAAGTCATGAAGGGCGAGGAGTATGAAAAACTGGGAGATGCCCATTTGCAGCAAGGCGATTTCAGGACGGCAAAAATTCAATATGAAAAAGTGTTAGAGGCTTCCCCTGAACAGATTCCTGCGCGATACAAGCTGGCGGTGATCTATTTGGAAAAAGGATCTCCTCAGGAAGCCTATAACCAATTTCACCAAATTTTGGATTATGATTTGAATTTCGCACCAGCTTACGAGGGGATGGGGCGAGCCTTGCTGAAGATGGAGAAGGACCAGGAGGCGGAGCAGGAGTTCCAGGCGGCGCTATTGTATGACGGTGAAATGTGGACCTCTCAAAATTACCTTGGCATTGTGGCCGATCGGCGTCATGATCATAAAGAGGCGATCCACCTGTATGAAGTTACCTTGCAAAAAAGGGCAGATGATCCATCGATCTTGAACAATTTGGGTATGGCGTATTACCTCGATAACCAATATGAAGAGGCGGTCAGGACCTTTCAACAAGCGATTCAGGTTGGTGGATCCAATGATAAAATTTCGAATAATTTAGGATTAGCTCTCACCAAACTTGGGCATTTCGATCTAGCCTACGACGCCTATGCCCGAGGAATGGATCCAGCCAAGGCCTATAATAACTTGGGTGTGGCATTTTTGGAGATTGGGAAGTTTGCGCGAGCTTCCCGTTGTTTTGAGAAAGCCATTGAAACCCAACCGACCTTTTATGAAAAGGCCAAAGAGAATCTGTTGCTCAGCAATCGAATGCTGTCGAAATTCCCCATGGTTCAGCAGCAAACATTACTGCGACGGGACCCCGTGTGTGTGTCCTGAGCCATTTAAATCCCCTGGATGGACGCGTTGTGTCAATGCCTTCTGCCCAGATTTGATTGGTCCGCTTGAGTCATTCCCGACAGGGATGATCGGGAGTTTATTGGTTGTGGAAGAAATGGACGTCTTCTGACAATCATTTAGAAAAATCCTTACCTGATTTTTCGTTGACTTACCTTCATGTAGAATTGCCACCGTGGGGAAGGAACCGTCCTCTCGTGGACCTTCCCTTCGTCAAGCTCACCCAATATATGAATTTCAATGATTGGCAATTCTCGCGTTGTGCGAGCTTGTGGGTGAGGCGGTCGGGTAAGCCGTATGTTTTCCTAGTCTGTTCCTTTTTTGAATTTGTCCGTTTCCTAAATTGTTTTCGATACGGACGATGGTTGTTCCCTGCTTCTCAATTATCCTATCATGCATCCAATATCATCTTTTCCTTTAAAATGACTCTCGGTGAGACTGCGGTAGAGAACAACAGGAAATCTATCGGCTAAGCCGAATACGCTGGACTTTGAAATTAAATATTCCCTGCTCTTTGTTCATTCTGTGTGACGGTTTTTTCTTAATACGAGGGTCGAGTAATCTGTCTTTCAGAGGTAATACTCGAGTCAGAGACCCCAGCTATTACGATGAGGATCTCGAGCACGTCAGTGGGTCGTCTCACCCTTGTTTTGAGAAAACATGCATTCAAGAGTTTTTGCCAGGTCGAATATTTTATAAGGTTTGACCAAAATCCCTTGGAATCCATGTTCTTGAAAATCGCACATAATGGGATCGTCTGAATATCCGCTGGTGACAATAGCTTTAATGCGAGGGTCTAATTTTCTAAGATGCTGAATGGCTTTCACCCCTCCCATGGCGCCTGGAATGGTGAGATCGAGGATGACCACTTCAAATTTTTTTCCATCCGCCAGTCCTTTGGAAACAAGGTTGATGGCCGTTTGCCCATCTGGTGCGCTGACCACATCATAGCCGAACTGCGTTAGCGCATCCTCAACCATACGGCGAATGCTGTGTTCGTCATCCATAACCAGGACCCGTCCTCTATAATTTCGGGGAATGGCTGGAATGTTCTCTGTCTCAACTTCTGGCGTGACATGTGCGGATGGTAGAAACAGGGTGAAAATAGTGCCGACTCCGACTTTTGATGTCACGCTGATGTGTCCATGATGTTGCTGGATAATGCTATGGGCGGTGGCTAATCCCAACCCGGAAGCGCCTGGTTTGGTGGTGTAATACGGATCAAAAATGTTTGCCAGTTGGCGTGCCTCAATCCCGTTCCCCTGGTCCTCAAAAGAAATTCGCACATAGTTTCCAGGGATGAGTGCCGGTGAAGGAAGGGCCGAGGAATCATTCAGTCTCACGTTTTCTACTTTGAGGCTCAAGTGACCAGCGTGAGGCATGGCCTGTCTTGCATTGAGAGTAATGTTTTGAAAGACCTGCCGGATTTGACCGGGATCAGCATCAAGAGGCCAAAGGTCATCGGGGATGTCGAAATGACAACTGATTGATGACCCTGATAGGGCAAAAATCGTGCTTTTTCGAAGTAATTCTCCTAACGCGATGGATGTCTTTATCGGCGCTCCGCCCTTGGCAAAGGTCAGAAGTTGTTGGGTCAATTCTTTGGCGCGCAAGCAGGCTTGCTCGGCTTGCTCAAGATTTTGAGTCAAAGGGTCGCTCGAGACCATTCGCAATTTGGCCACAAACACGTTGCCCAATATCGTCGTGAGGATATTATTGAAATCGTGAGCCAGCCCTCCCGCCAAGACCCCCAAGGAATTGAGTTTGCTGATTCGTTGTTGTTCTTCCAGTTGACGGGATTGGTCGGTGATATCCCGGAAGACAATCACGGTGCCCACGAGGTGACCACTATGATCGCGGATCGGTCCTTCTCTAACGGTAATCTTCCGTTGCCGGCCACATTTGGTCAGTAATTGCTGAGGGGCATCCAGCTCAGAAAGGACAAGTGTTCTGGAAGAAAACTGTAAAGACGGCTCAGCATCGTTTTTTTTGCTATCACCGGTCAGACGGAATATTTCTTGGAATGGCCGGTGCAAGGCCTCATGGGTTGTCCATTCGGTGATCTGCTCGGCCAACGGGTTTAAGAAAGAAATCCGTCCTTCTCGATCAGTCGTGATGATGCCTTCCGCAACCGATTGAAGCGTGGTGACCAGATGATCCTTTTCAGCAATGAGGGCCTGCTCGAGGCGTTTCCGGTCGGAAATATCTCGAAGGATAAAGCCGTGATGTGTGTCCATGCCGACTTTCCAACTCGTGGAAGAAATTTCCAAGGGAAAAGATTCGCCGCTTTTCCGTAGGCCGGTGAGCTCCAATGGCTGCTGAAGGGGAAAGGTTGAAGGTCGACCATAACTGATATCTCCCAGTCCTTTCCTGTACATGTCTCGATATCCTTCTTCCAGTAAGGTCACAATCGAATGCCCCAGGACCTCGTCAGGCTGATATCCGAACATTGACTGAGCTGCAGGATTCCAAGAGACAATGGTTCCGTGTAAATCGGCGGAGATGATTCCTTCATGGGCGGAGTCCACCAGAGAGGAAAATTGAGAATGGAGTTCGGTCATGGTCTGGCTGACCCGCACATGATGCGTAATATCCAGGCCATATCCCCGCACGAGACCTTTTTCCTGGAGAGGGGAGAAGGTCCAATCAAAGTGGTGGCCCTCGACAATGACCGTGAGACCTCTGATGGGGGTTATCGTTTTGAGGCATTCTAGCGTGAGCTGTGTCAGGGTGCTTGGAAGCACCATTGGCACGCCGTCTTCCCGAAATCCATAGGTGTCGAGGAGGCGGATCATCGCTGGGTTGGCATAGGCCAGGTGTCCTTGAGCGTCCACTTCCACGATGGGATTTGGGCTTTCTTCTGGCATCGACGCAAGGTGGTGATGTCTTTCGTGTTGCTGGAGTTCCAGGCTGAGATCACGAAAAATAATCAGCGCACCAGAGTGTCGCGGATCTGTCAGTGGCGTGGATTGGAATTCCACCCATCGGGTTTCCCCACTTGGCCGTCGAATCAATAATTGAGGCGTCCATATGGATTTTCCCGTGGTGATCGCTCTGGTGATCGGGCAATGTTCTTCTTGTGTGCCAAGATCAATATAGAGACATTCCGCATATGCATGGAAAGATTGTCCCAGGCATGAGGTTTCGGTTCGATGAAGAATCCTGGCGCCTTCCAGATTTAGGGAAAGAATCTGTCCTTGTGTATTCACGTGGCAGATGCCAATGTGGATGGAGTCCATCAGGGTATGAACAAAGGCTTGGGATGAACGTAATGCCTTCTCTAGTCCTGAAATGTCCATTTGATTGAGTTCTTGAAAAAAATGTTGCCGATCCACTCAGCGATTCCTTCCTGTCATATTGATGACATTGTGTGGACGATACCGAGTCTTACCATAAGGCTTCAAGAATTTTTGACATATCCCATCCTTCCCGAGAAGGGTCCAGGGCTTTTTCAATTGATCGAAAAGGTGTTGTTGGGCTTTGTGCCGCCAGATCAATGATTGCCTGCTCGGGATAGGGTTGGTCCAGGGAGTCCTTAAGTAATTTAATAGTAGGGGTCATTCGGCTATGACTAGAAACCCACACGACTACGGCCTGTTCGCCGGTATTCAGGCGAACCAGGGAACCAATTGGATATACACCTAAGAGTTGGATTAATTGTTGTACAAGATACAGATGGTATTGCCCTTCGACAGCAGCCTGATAGAGTTCGGATAAGGCCCGGGCGGGCGGCACAGGTGGACAGCTGCATCGTCCACTAATTTGCGCGTCATACGTGTCGGCAATGCTCAGTATTTGGGTGAGTTCCGAAATCTGAAGCCCTCGTAATCCTTTGGGGTAGCCTGATCCGTCAAGCCGTTCATGGTGTTCCAAGACCATCCGTTTCGACTCGTCAGGGATATCCGGGAATTGTTTAAGAATAGCCACGCCTATTTCGCAATGCGCGTGCATCAGTTTCTGCTCTTGCGGTGTGAAGCGCTCCACCTTTCGGATCATATTCAATGGGAGGCGAAGTTGTCCGACGTCGTGGAGAAGGGCGGCTAGTCCAACGAGTTTTAATTGCGTCGGATCGCAGCCGTGTTCGTGTCCGATTGCCATGGCTAACATGCCCGTATCTACCCCATGTGAGGCCAGGTTGGGATCGAAGCGACGCATTTGAATCAGCGACACCATGGCGGCCTGATGGTCTAAAATCCCATCAAGTAGGATGCTGACCACACCTCGGACTTCTTGGACGTGCTGGGGAGTGGGTGCTTCCATCTGATGGAAAAATACCTCCATGGTGGAGATCGCTTCTGCGCGAAGGAGACGCGCGGCTTCAATATCTTCCGGATTGGGTCCTGAGCCAACCCCAGGGGATGTTAACGGGGTTGTGGGAGAAAGGTCCTGATCCTCTGAGGTGTGCTGACCGCCACTCGTCTTGGCAATATCGCATCCTTTTTCGGTGTCGATCTGGACCTCCTTAATTCCGTAATTGCGCAATAAGGCAATTTCATCCTCTCGTTTGATCGTCCATTTGTGGCGGAGAAACGGGGTTTTAAACCATGATCGGTCCATGCCGGTGATATACATCCCAGGCCTCAGGTCCTGAATAGAAATACGTTTAATCATGGTGCAAGGTTGGACAAAGGGGGATAAAAAACGCACCAGATGAGATCTGAGATATAAAGATGGGTATCAACCAGCCGGGGGCTGGATAGAATTGTGTCAATGGTAACCATATTCCCGAAAAAGGGCAAGAAGATGTCAGGGCCGAGCCAGCCCGCTAAAGGCTGGACTGAAGTGGTTGACGCAAGATCGAAACGAGGAGCAATTTTGGAGTAAAACATGGGAAGGATTAGGAGGAGCGTTTGAGAATTCGATTAATGCGGCCGGCAATTTCCGTCGCTTCCTTCTGGTGATCTCCCGCCAATAGGAGGGCATGGTAGTTTTGCAGGGTTGAGAGTAATTGCGGGTCCGAAAGTCCCCAGGACTTTTCACGAAGGGCCAGGGCTCGTTTAAGAAGTGGGCGGGCCATCTCTAATTGGTTTTTCTGCTGATACAACGAGGCGAGTGCGGCTAAAGGATCGGCCATCCGAAGGTGTTCAGCACCCAACGATTGAGCCAGCAAGGGTAAGGCTTCCCAATAATAGGCTTCGGCCAGACTCTCTTCTCCTTCTAGCCGGGCGACCTCTCCCAACTGAAAAATTACCAGCGCATATCGTTCATCGGTCGGCCCATGTTCGCGAACGGATGGTAACAGACCATGAAGCAGGTCTTTGGCTTCTTGAAATTGTCCACGGGTGATATTCGCATGGACCTGCTCCCATTGCCGATCCCATTCGGAAGATGTCGGGCATCCGGTAAGCAAAGAAATGAGGCCTGCAAGCAGCCACCATAAAAATAATGTTCGGTGTGCGGGGTGTTTCATAAATGTCGGAGAGGAGTCTTCACGCCTGACTGGGGAGCCAAGTAAGTGAAGAACCAACGCGTGTTAAAAGTTGAGAGCCATGATGGGAAAATCCTGTGGTTTTCTGGACATTTTCTGTCACTCTTTGTAGGGTATCCAGGTGCAAGGCCTGTGACGGATATGAAGATGATCAACCAAGTATTGCGATATTGCCAGGATGACGTGTGGAAGGAGGATGTCAATGCGCTAACCGGTTTTCGACAGTTCGGCGTTAAGTTTTTGCGTCTGGCATTGGTGGCGGTCGCCGAATTTCAGCAAAGTGCCCTGAGTATTCGAGCCACCAGTTTGGTCTACACCACTCTCCTCTCCCTGGTTCCGTTTTTAGCAGTCACCTTTTCCGTCCTCAAAGCCTTTGGCATTCATCAAAAAATCCAACCGATTCTGGCGCAAGCGTTGGATCCGCTTGGGCCCAAAGGAGTTGAGATTACCACGAATATCATCCAGTTTGTCGATAATATGAAAGTCGGGGTCTTGGGAGCTGTGGGCATTGCGGGACTGTTCTATACGACGTATTCGCTGATCGAAAAAATTGAAGAGGCTCTGAATTCCATTTGGAGGGTTGAAACAGGTCGCCCGTTAGCCAGAAGGGTCACCGATTATTTAAGTGTCGTACTTGTGGGCCCGGTGTTGGTCTTTACGGCCTTTGGACTCACGGCTTCGGCTCAAAGTCATTGGCTTGTTCAAAAAATTCTGGCAGTCCAGCCGCTGGGCCATCTGATGGTTGTGCTCACTAATCTGCTGCCCTTCTTGTTTATGTGCCTCGTGTTTACATTTATTTACAAATTTTTGCCCTATACAAACGTCAAATTAAACTCAGCCCTTGTTGGAGGAGTGACAGCCAGTCTGCTCTGGCAAGTGGCCGGATTGGCGTTTGCATCATTTGTCGTAGGGACAGGACGATATAGCGCCATCTATTCCGGGTTTGCTGTGCTTATCCTCTTTCTCATTTGGCTCTATGTCGGATGGCTCATTGTATTGGCGGGAGCCCAAGTCGCCTATTATCACCAACATCCATCCGCGTATTTGCTGCACTTAAGTCGAAAGAAACAGACCCCACTTTTTCGAGAATATCTCACGCTGTCATTGCTAACGCATATTACTCGCCGGTTTTTATTGGGGAAGCCGCCTCTTAGGGCAGAGCAGTTAGCCCGCGCGCAAGGTGTGCCTCTGACCTTGGTGGAGTCGCTCATCGATGATCTGGTGAAAGGGCAGATGGTGGTGAAAGGGGATGATCCCAAAGGATTGGTGTTGGCGCAGGCACCGGAAAACATTCAGGTTGTCGAGGTGTTACGAGTGGTGCAGCATCAACCCCATAGCGGATCCCAAGCTTTTTCAGTGGGATCCGATAATATTAGTCGGGTGCTCATGCACCGGGATGCGGCGGTGGAGGCCGCCTTAGAAGGCATGACATTGCGGGATTTATTGCGACGTCAATCTGAAATCGTTGAAGAAGAGGTCAGAACCGACCATCCCGAGACCCAAGGTTCTGGTGGAGCTTTTCACCCTGAGTCGGAGTGTGGGCATTCTGTTTCTCCAGACTATCTCCAAGAAACCAGACAGACTGATCCTTCTGTTGTTGGAAAAGGGCCGGCACGGTAATCAGCGTATGCTGAAAAGGGGAAGTAGATGAATATGTGGATTGTCCCAGGAGCGCCGTTGAAGGAGGGCCAAGGTTGGCGGATTTGGTGTTCGCAAAAAGGTGAGGGGAGTTTTTCTCCACCGCAAGTCGAGGTGCGGCAGAAGAATGCGACGGTCCCCTCCCAGCATACATGGACGCTACTCCCCCAACTTCCAGGATTGAAGAGGCGAATGGGTGTGATGGTTCTCACGCTCAGCACTTCGGGTCCGCCGGAAGGCGCACTCTATTGGGTCATCCTGTCTGCAAATCAACAAAACCGGGTCTTTCAATGGTGGACAATGCCGTACCATCTCGCTGCTCAGCCGGTAACCTTTCTGTTTGCCTCCTGCTTTTGGCATAACAATGATCGTGAGGGGTATTACCGGTCCGGCCTTCAGGAGTTGGGACAGTTGGCTCATCCGCACTTTAAATTATTGCTGGGTGATCAGGTGTATGGCGACTGGCCGAATGCGTGGGATTTAGGCGATGAGGGAATTGAACTCTATGCGAAGCGATACGCTCAATATTGGGGAGATGAGGCCTACCGGGAAGCCCTACAAGTCTGCCCGAACTTTTTTACCTGTGATGACCACGAATATTGGAACGATTATCCTGAAAAACAAATCCAACTCCCGCAGACCTGGGCGTCGAAGAATCGCAAAACCTATGGGGGAGGGGCTGAGGACCTCTACTACCAGTATCAACGATGTTTGAATCCTGACGAGGCTCGCTGGTACCGGTTTGAGATCGATCCGGTCTCGTTTTTTATTACCGACACCCGTTCAGAGCGCGAAAAGTGCAACGACAAAGGGACCAGTCATTTTATGTCAAAGGAGCAATGGGTGGCACTGGAAGCCTGGCAACAGGGATTAACGGGACCCGGAGTATTGGCGCTGGGCCAACCGCTTTTTCAAAAAGACGGGGATTTCCGTGACCATTCCTTGTCGAATTTCAAGCAGGATTACGCCCGCCTCTGGAGGGTAATCGAACGGTCCTTAGCCGGTCAGAATTCCCAGCATCAACCACACGATATCTTGATTCTGTCTGGGGATATTCATACGGGACGTTATGCTGAAGCCCATGGGCCATTTCCTGATGCCCCCTATGGGGTGCCGGAATTCATTGCCTCGCCGGCAGCCATGATCAATCCAGGAAATTCCAGACCCGAAGCCCCGCCAGAAAAGATCCGGATTCTTCCTAATGCGGAAGGAAAGGAGTCGGTGTGGCGGATCGATCCCCATTCGAACATTGATATCATGACCATTCAGAATAATGTGGGTCTCGTGCGTATGGTTCCCGGAAGTCAGACCGGAAAGTCGCCACGAGTACGATTCGAGTTAGAATTATGGAGTCTGCCTTCCAAAGTTATTGAAATTGATTGGGATGAAACCGCCCCACCTCAAGGTCTTGGTGGTCCCTTGAAGCGCCTCTGGAAGAAGGAGTTGTTGCTCCGGTAATGGATTATTCGGCTAGATCTGCCATGGGTGCCAGCCTATGTCCTGTGTGCGTTTTCTAAGCCTCCTCTAGAAAGGAACTCATCATGCGCCATTCTCAAACTTCGACCAGAAATCCGGACATTAAAGACTGGACCAGCAAATATGAAAAACGCACTAATCTGCAATTTTTTAATGATGCGTTTGCGTACTTGCAGAAACAGGATATTGGCAATCGTGGATTGATGACTGTAGGGTTGATTGGCAGCCGGGATGTTCCCGGTCATACTCTTCGAACTGCGCAGTCTACGGTGCGTTGGGATCTCCGCCCGAGTTTCTGGTCACATGTCTTTGTGGTGGCGGAACCGGTGACCTCTCGGACCTCGCTGAGATCCCTGCCGATCCTGGAAATCCCGCTGCATCCACGGAATGGGATCTTCCCAAGGCCGGAATGTAATGGCATCAACGAAGGCACCTTAGGCCTGTATGAGGATAAGGATGTTGATGCCAATGTGGGGTTGGTGGCGGTAAGCATGTCAGATGAGGATGCCAAGAAACTTAAGAAGCGGGCGATGAACTGGAATCAGGATCGTGTACGTTACAATTTTTGGGAGATGTTGGGAGTATGGCAAAGCTATCTCTGGTCCCAGGGGGCCAAACGCAATCCGCTGCGGGAAGGCACGCCGATCGCCGCGTCCTCCTATATTGAATTCATCTTTGAAGGACTCAGCTTGGGCGTGACGCCGGGTACCTCGGAACGTAATAGCGCCCCGGAGCATCTCTGGAATGCGGCCTGCTGGTGGCACAAGGCCTTCAAGGAGCAAGACCGCAAAGTGGCCGGGGTGTTTGTCGCTCGAGATCGCGGGTGTGCCATGGCCGGTTGCGACGAATAGGTGCAACTTGCATGGGGACGTAACAGTGTTGGCCATGGCAGGTATTCGGTCATCCCAATAGTAGTAAGGGGGTATCCATCTAAAAAGAATGAGGATGGAGTTCCGATGAACGATGTTGGGAATGACAACGTGTTTTCTGGTATCTCGAAGCGAGGTCGCCACTTTTACCGGAGAAAGTCCTATTGTGTGTTGTGCCGTTTCTCCCGACGGCCGAACGATTGTGATTGGAGAATCCTCCGGGCGGGTGCATGTTTTACGATTAGAGGGTATTGATTGAAGATTTTTTTTTGCTTGTCCTGTGCATCGCAATCCACTAGGCTTCGTTTTCTTTCTTGCCCTTTTAAGGGGAGGATCAAGGTGGGGTAGAATCGCCAGATGCCTTATGAACCGTGATAGGGCGCTGTACAAGTGTGGACTGTAACTCGGGAGTATTTCTACCTCCCCTTTTATTCCTCTTCGGAATTAAACCTCCTAACAAAGGAGTGGGACATAAAATACGGGTAAAAAATATGATGAAAATCGGATTGATTCAAATGGCCTGTTCGGCCAATTCTGCTGAGAACCTTGAACGGGCAGTGGCTAAAGCTGAAGAAGCTGCCAAGGGCGGGGCGCAGATTATCTGTCTGCCTGAGTTGTTTCGCTCCCAATACTTTTGCCAGAAAGAGGATGCCGATCTTTTTGATTTGGCAGAATCCGTTCCTGGGCCTTCCACAGAAGCCTTTGCCAAGATTGCCAAATCCCATCGCGTGACCATTTTAGTATCGGTGTTTGAGCGGCGGACGGCAGGGGTGTACCACAATTCCATTGCCGTGTTGGACGAGCGGGGAGAGATAGCTGGCCTGTATCGGAAGATGCACATACCCGATGACCCGGCCTATTACGAAAAGTTTTATTTCACCCCAGGGGATCGTGGGTTTCAGGCGATCAACACCACGCACGCAAGGGTCGGGACGTTGATCTGTTGGGATCAATGGTACCCCGAAGCGGCGAGAATGACGGCCCTACAGGGAGCGGAGATCTTATTTTACCCCACGGCCATCGGTTGGCATCCCAAAGAAAAATCAGAAGAAGGTCAAGCTCAACGCGATGCCTGGATGACGATCCAACGCAGTCATGCCATTGCGAACGGCGTGTTTGTGGTGGCGGTGAATCGGGTCTGTCATGAGGCTCCGGCAGGGGGCGATGGGTTGGAGTTTTGGGGCAGTTCGTTTGTGTGTGATCCGTTTGGTGTGGTGCTGGCTCAAGCGTCAGTTGAGAAAGAAGAAACCCTGGTGGTGGATATCGATCTGAAACGCATTGAGGAAGTCAGACGTAACTGGCCATTCCTTCGCGATCGCCGCATTGATGCGTATGGGGGGATCACAAAGAGATTATTGGATGAATAGCATAGGGCCTATTTGACTGGTCCTCGGTAAGATCTGATCTGTCCTCCCTTTCCCTCGCGCTTTTTGTTGAAAAAATAAGGCCCCTTGTTGGGAGAGGGAACACATTGTTTCTCCACAAATTTTCCGATACAACATAAATTTTTACATCAAAATCTATACATGGGAGTGCTGAATAATAATAGTTTCCTAGGGCAAATTAGCCCACAGGTACGTTGCATGTCAGAGGCCTCGGGGCGGTTCCAAAAATTTCGTCCAGCAAGGCCGCAGTCATTTTTACGCGCAGAGCGTACTTCCAGTACGTGAGCACGGAAACATGGCGAGAACGCCGCTGGCGGTTTTTTTCAACAGCCCCATACATGTATGCTGTGCTTCGCCTATTCATAAGGCTAGATGATTCGGTTGCCCCATTGTGATGTGGTTCCGAAGAGGAACTGAAGAGTGAAGGGGAGAGTTGAAGCGAATTTCACCGAGGTGGCGATCCTTTGCGGCTCATTTACGTGGGAATCAAAGCGATGCTGAACAGCGGCTCTGGGAAGAAATTCGAGATGGTCGGATCAAGGGATGGAAATTCCGGCGGCAACATCCAATCGGTAGGAGTATCGTTGATTTTTGTTGTTTGGAAAGGATGCTGATCATTGAGCTGGATGATGGAGAACCACAAGAACAAGAAACCGCTGATGAGGAGTCCACCAAGTATTTAACGGCTTTAGGGTTTCGTGTCCTGCGATTTTTGAATGATGATGTTCTGGCTAAGCCTGAGAATATGGTGGAGGAGATAGTGAGAGTCATGGGAAATTTTGAGAACCTTCCTTCTCCCCCTACCTCTGTCATTTTTTCGGAGCCGAGCCCTGACAGGAAGATGGAACCAGAGGATTCCCATACTCACACTTTCTCTAATCAGGCAAAAGTCCCGCATACGGGGAGGAGATCTGCATTAGGGTTTCGAATGCCCGCAGAGTGGGAGCGACACGAGGCGACTTGGCTAGGATGGCCGCATAATACAAAAGATTGGCCGGGAAAAATGGGAGCCATCTCCTGGGTGTATGGGGAAATGGTTCGGAGGCTTTCTTTGGGAGAAGATGTTCGAATTCTCGTGAATGACAAAGACCATGAATTAAAAGCCAGGCGGGTGTTGGACAAAGTTGGCGTCGATATGACCCGTATCCAGTTTTTTCGTATTCCGACCAACCGGGGATGGGCGCGGGATTTCGGCCCCATATTTGTGAAACGGGATCAGCCTGACGAACAGGTGGCGATTACCCGGTTTCGTTTTACGGCATGGGCCAAGTATCCGGATTGGCAATTGGATGATCGCATCCCCGTTCGGTTAGGCCCGAAATTGAAGATTCCCGTGGTTCCGGTTGAGCGAAATCGGAAAGGAGTTGTTCTGGAGGGTGGCGCCATCGATGTGAACGGCCAAGGGACGTTGTTGACCACGGAAGAATGTTTGTTGGATGAGCGGGTACAGGTACGTAATCCTGGGTATTCCCGACAGGATTATGAGGAAATGTTTGGTACCCATTTAGGCATTTCTCAGGTTCTCTGGTTGGGACAGGGCATTGCCGGTGACGATACGCATGGGCATGTGGATGATGTGTGCCGATTTGTGGATCCTTATACGGTGGTGCTGTGTCAGGAATCCAATCCAACCGATGAGAACTATCGTCCATTGGCTGAAAATGCCGAGCGATTAGAGGGGATGCGGGTGGAAGACGGGAGAAAGTTGCTGGTGGTGCCCTTGCCGATGCCTGAGCCGCTTTACTTTGAAGGACGACGCTTGCCTGCCAGTTATGCCAATTTTTATATCGGCAATGCTGTCGTGTTAGTGCCCACCTTTAATGATCCGCAGGATCGGGTGGCGTTAGGGATTGTGGCTGACCTGTTTCCTGATCGAACCGTGGTCGGTATTCATGCGGTGGATTTGGTCTGGGGGTTTGGGACCATTCATTGTTTGACGCAACAACAGCCAGCCTCTGATCAATTGTCGATTCTCAAGGAGCGTTCATGAATACCTCTTCCCCTGCGGACGATCCTATTATTCTTCCCTCGCCTGTTCGAATTGGATGGATTGGCACTGGAGTCATGGGCGCACCAATGTGCGAACATCTCCTTCGTGCGGGGTATACCTTGACGGTACATACCCGCACTCCTTCAAAAGCTCAGATATTGTTGGACCAAGGGGCCCGGTGGACAGAGTCTCCGGCAGCCTTAGTCGCGGAGGCCGATGTGGTGTGTACGATGGTGGGCTTTCCTCAGGACGTTCGTCGGATATATCTCCAACCAGATGGCTTGTTGTCACAGGCCCGCCCGGGTCAGATCTTTGTGGATTTCACCACTTCTGAGCCGACGCTGGCGGGTGAATTAGCCAGGCAGGCCGGTTCGAAATCTTCGTCGGCTCTTGATGCGCCGGTTTCTGGCGGTGACGTTGGGGCCAGAGATGGTACGTTGTCCATTATGGTGGGTGGAGATTCCAGGGTATTTGAAGCGGTCAAACCCATTTTATCCGTATTTGGAAGAACTCTGGTGTATCAAGGCCAGGCCGGATGTGGACAGCATGCCAAGCTCTGTAATCAAATAACGATTGCCGGCACGATGATCGGTGTGTGTGAAGCGTTACTCTATGCCCACAAAGCCGGGTTGGATGGTGAGACCTTGTTACGCTCCATATCCAGTGGAGCCGCGGGATGTTGGACACTTGACCATCTGGCGCCACGGATATTGAAACGGGATTTTTCGGCCGGATTTTTTGTGGAGCATTTCATTAAAGATATGGGTATGGCGTTAGATGAAGCCAAACGAATGGGCTTACTTCTGACAGGACTGTCACTTGTTCGAAAGCTTTATGTCGCGATTCAAGCCAATGGTCACGGGCGTTCCGGTACCCATGCTCTGTTGTTGGCGCTAGAAGATTTGTCGCCGACCTTTATCACCGCAGATTCCTCCCCTCGCTCTTTGTCTGAGTAATTCAAATTCGGACCTGAATTTCCCCAATTTTTTGCCTCTGTGAGAATCTGCCTTGCTCCAATTTTTGGAGAGTGTTCTATCTTTAACAAAAAGGGAATTAGCTCTTTTCTGTCAAGGTTCCGAGAAATAAAATCGCTAACCCGAATTTTTTCTTTTGTGGTTTTTCCTCGTTATCCCTTTCCCGGGTTCCTCTATCATGGTGGGTGGTGGGTTTTGTCGATTGGGAAGCATGATCTTTTTCTAAAGGATGGATCTTTGATGCCATGTGTGTGGGGTGAGTACTTTGCCCGTTGATGGATTGAGTGGAGTGAGGCATGGGCAATGTCCTGGCCTGTCCTTCATTCAGGATGAATGCGACCGAGAGGGTCAGGCCTATGAGACAGAGAAGTCGCCATGTTCTTGTGGGCGGTTGCTGTCGGATCTTTTCCATTCTTGAGCCCTCCGTTCCGCCTCTGGTGCGGTGCGGGTTGGTTGGGAAATGCCTGGGCCTGTATCGGCATTCCTTTTTTAAACCTTGCGGGCGGACTCAGTGGTACTTTTTTCTTAAAATTGCTGTGATTTTCGGTTCGGCGTTCGGAAACGGATCAATCCCGAGTGGAGCGAGAAAGTCTTCGCGGTCTGACCGAGAGGAGAGATGGCTACAACGTCATCCAATTTTTCAGAGCAGAGTCAAGGTCAATGCCGACTTCTTCCGGAGCGAGGACCCGCACAATTTCTGGCCGTGGTTCATGAGAGGAGAGAACGGAGAAATTGAACGGGATCGGTTCAGGCAAGGGGCGATGAATTTCGTCCTGGATAAGGAGGATTGTAGGTTGAAGCAGATTATCTCTTGAATTCGCTGTGACGATTCCCCTTTCGCCGGTACTTAATTCCACCAGGGCATAGGTGGGATAAATTCCGATAAGATTAATGAAGGTCGCCACTAACTCGCCATCTAACAGCCCTTTCCTGCCTTGTTGATACAACGTTTGGAGTGCGATTCTGACCGGAAGAGGATTCCCTGTGTGGTGACCAGTCAATAATTCATCATACTCGTCGACTATTCGAAGGATTCTGGTGGGTGTGTGGATTTTTGTTGGATCAATATTCGCAGGAAATCCTGAGCCATCCAGTTCGATATGATGTTCGCGGATTAATGTATCGACCTCGTCAGACAGACAAGTCTGTTGGGACAACATTTCAACTCCCCGTTTGGGATGTTTCTGGTACAGGCCTAATTCTGAATCAGATAACTGGTTGAGCGGCCGATGAAGGACTTGAGGGAGGTTCAAGAGCCCCGCGTCATGGAGGAGGCCCGCGCTTGCCAGGTGTTGTAATACTGTGTTGTCCAATCCCACAGCTCGTCCCAGTAACACGCATAATGTACTGACCGCGAGTGAATGATCGTACAAGGCCGGAGAAAAGGCTCTTGTCCGAATCATGGCAATGCAGGCTTCTTCATGTCCGAGGGTTTCAGCCATAACGGATTCAGTGATTTGATGAACCTGTTCTATTGCGAGCCCTCCGGTTTTTTGTAGTGTGAGGAGGATATCCTGCACGCCCTCAAGCATATACTTCCGCACCAGCTTCATCGTGGTGAGTTCACCGGATAGTGATTTTCCCTGAATAGAGGGTGAGAGCAGCTGAAGACGATCAATTTTCGGGGGGAGGGAGGAATCACGTATTGGAGGACCCTGTTTAGATGAGACCTCATCCTCTTGAGTCTGTGACGGTTCAGAATCTGATGCCACATCATGTCCACGATTAGTATCAATAGTGATTTCTTGAATTCCGGCCTGTTGTAATTTTGCAATATCACTTGAATCTTTAATGAGAAACCGGTGCACGAGGAAGGGAGTATTCAACCATGAGCGATCGATTCCACAGAGGTACATTCCCACTTGAACCGATGTTGTTGGAATTCGTTTGATGGCCATAGGTTTACCGATGGGGCGTTCTAGAATGGAAACCTCATTTCCCCAATTGTGGGGAATGCCCGATGTCTTCTTCGGTGTTCTTTCGAGCGTTCTTAATCTTCTCCGTCATTGGCGGACATGTGATGAGATTGACGCGCTACCCATATCAAGAATGTCCTTGTTGTTCGGAGAAGGAAACATCTATGAATTGATAAGACCTAGGGACGATCAGAGACCGAAAGAGATGGTGTCTGCCCTCGTAAAGCTTAAGTGTGCTCCTTGCCAGGCCGAAAAGGTGAAGACAGCTTTCACGGGGGATGGCGATGGGTGGATGTCGAACATCATTTCAGAGCGAGTGGGCAGACTCCTTGACTGTTGGCCCTGCTTCTCCACAGGATGTGTCCTCGACAGTTTGGTTATTCCTCGGAGGCGTCCTTCTCTCCATATTCCTGTTATTGGGTTTTTCTTCCTCCAGCTATGCGGCCTCAGTAACCGATTTTCCGATTAAGCCTGTTCGAAGGGCGATTCCCATCCTTGGGACCACGACGAATGCACAATCTGAACAGGTGGGTATTGTCGCGGAAGTTCAATTGGAGTTTATTCAGCGACGAGATCACAAAGGGTTGGATCTGCAATTTCTTAACAGGCCTGGGAAGTTTTCACCCTATGCCCAACAATCGGTCAAAGACGCCCTCATTTTGGTTGTTCAGGCGGCGGGACTTAATCCTGATTCCTGGACGGTCAGGTTTATGCTCCCCTATCCCGGGGTCACACTCTATGGGGAAAGTTTATCGGCCATGGCGGCGTTGAATGTCGTGGCCCTTGCCAAAAACGATCCCGTAGATGAGAAGACGGTTCTAACGGGGACCGTCACCATGGATGGACATGTGGGAACTGTGGGAGGAGTTCCCTTAAAGATATTAGCTGCGCATGAACAACGGTATCGGCGAGTGCTCATTCCGGAGGAACCGGACGTGGCGGATGATGATTGGGAGACTCCGTTCCTGATGGAAGTGTCACCGGTGGGGTCCATCAAACATGCATATCTCGCGTTAACCCATCGCCCCCTTCGAAGCCATCTCAACGAGCAGCCTTTTGCTGCAACGCTATCTCAATAACCTCTCTTTTGCTGAACATCCGGTCTCATGTATGGTAATCCCTGTGGGTGAGGGGTGTGATGTTCGAACTGTATGGTATACCAAGGGTGTTTCCGGCCAGCTTGCTTGTATGGTTCAAATGTTTCTATGGTATCCATCCGACGAGGGCGCATCTGTTGTGTTGGAGTTTTCTTTCGTAGGATGACGTGCTCAAGCAAACATTTATGGAGTAATCTTCGATGATCCGACCATGTTTCGCGGTTGATATTGATAATGTCTTAGGCTGCGCGGAGCCGGAAGTGCAGCGGTTGTTTCAGGAATTGACCGGGAGGTTATGGCCTGTGGGTCTGTATGGGAGTGCTGGTGGATTAGATGCAAGTCAATTAGCGCCTGAGCTTCTTGAGGAAATTTTCTCCAGGTTTCACCAGGAGTCTATCCCACGGTTACCGCTGTTTCCTGGGGCAAAACTGGCCCTGACACTCATCCATCGTCGTTATCGGATTATCATCGTGACGGCCCGGCGTCCGTATTCTCGACCTCAAACTCTTCGTTGGTTAGAGGAGCATGGTCTTCCTTTTGATGCGCTGTATCACACCGAAGAGAAAACCGACATTCCCGAATCGATAACAGCCGCGATTGACGATCATCCTCATCATATTCAGGCCTATCGTGCTCTCGACAGACAAGTTTTTGTCATGGATCAACCCTGGAATCGTGGAATTCCCCATGCCGATGTTATTCGTGTGACCGGCTGGGATGCGCTCCTGCAGTGGTTGCACTTCCGACAATCCCAGCAATGGCCAAAGGATTTTCCGGAGACTCCTTCCTTTCGACAGTTGTTCTCCTCTCATCCCAATGTTCCTTCCTTGACGGCGGTGGGTGTTTCGACGGGATCAGCAAAACCATAAAAGTGGGATTGTTGGTTATGGAGGAAAGGTTTTTTGAAAATTGCCGATAGAGGTCAGTGGTTATTGGTTGTTGGGAATCGGCATTTTCCAATACAAAATCTCTCGTTTAGTCAATTCAAGGAATAATCATGATGACTCTGCCAATCCACACGGTTCTGCTTGTTGATGATAATCCCGATGACTGCGAAATTGTGAGAGAGGCATGGGACGAAATCACGGTTGGACAAGAATTTCGTTGTGTGAATAATGGCACCGAATTGCTGGATTACTTATACCGCCGTGGCCTCTTTTCCGGGCGAGAATGTGCGCCACGCCCCAGTGTAATTCTCCTGGATTTAAATATGCCTCACATGACCGGAGGGGAAGTTCTCACTGAAATCAAGAAGAATCCATCTCTGGCATGTATTCCCATTGTGGTGTTGACCACGTCAATTGCTCCAAAGGATATCTGTTCCACCGCCGGTATGGGGGTGAATGGATACATGGAAAAACCCAATTCCTATACCGGGTATATCCAGATGCTCGTCAATTTGAGAAAGCACTGGGCGGAAGTCCTAAAGCAGCCATTGACGGGACGTGGGGGGGATTGCTCTTCCAATGTCGCCTGGTGTTGAAAGTCGTTGTTGTGCCGTATTCGCCATTATCCCAGACCAACTTTGGTGTCTTTTCTTTCTTCTCTCTTCCATCCGTGTGGGCGTTCACGTATTAGATTGGTCTTTCCGTTCCTCTAGTCATGGCCTGGTACGTGAAGAATCTTGATCGGAAAGACACGCATTAAGGGCACTTCATAAGACCGCTTTCTCCTCTTTTGGTTGTTCGCACTCTTCTTTCCCGTGTGCCCGGTTTTCACTACTTCTGAGCCAAAGTAGAGGGCATGAATGTACGCTATGCCGGGATAAGTGTTTTCTGCTTTCTCTCCCCCTTAAGTTCTCTCCTCAATAACCGACACTATTCTATATTGACTGACGAGTAGTGATAACGGGAGATACCACCTGGGTATTCATCTATCCAGGGATCCTCGATTATTCATTGCGATTGAAAACCTTGAGGACAATGGGAAATGCTATGAAAACACTTTTTAGCTTGACGGGCGCAGTTGTCATGTTGGGAACAACACTGTTGACGACAAGTTTGGCCTTTGAGGCATCTGAATATTTGACATTGACCCGTCACCGGGATTCCGATGGTCATTTACTGGCAGGGCCAACTCACCACCAACCGCAACCATCCGTGATTCAAAAAACGGTCGTTCCTGCTCAACCCCAGATTTTTGAACGGCGAAGTACGGAGTGGGGAATGAATGCTCAAGAGGTAAAACTCAATGAACCGGTTCAGCCGGTTTGGGAACTCCAATCTCCGGTATTGGAGCCTTATGAGCAACGTGTAGGGTATCGTCGTCAAATCGAAGAAATTGATGCGTCGTTAACCTACACATTTTATGAAGATCAACTTGCTCAGGCGAATTATCTCTTTGAACCGAAACATGATGATGCTGTGGACTATGTGCAAGATTTTCATACGGTGAAAGATTGGATAACCCAGTCCTATGGTATGCCGACGTCGTTTCAAGAAATCTGGTTAGATTCGTTGTACCAATATGATCAAAGTCTTTGGGGACAAGCCCTGCTTCGTGGCCATTTGAAGATGGTGGCGGAATGGCGGAACGAGACTACAAATATTACTCTCATATTAGACGGTGGAGAGGATACGATAGGGTTGATGGCTGATTTCGATAGCGTGGCAATTATCGCTCCCGCTCCTATGGAAGCCAGGATAATTGAGGGAAATCCTATTGTGGAAGACGTCTCCATTGGGGAAAGCTCTGTCAGGGATGAGCATTCATTGGATGCTCCGCCAATGGAAGCTCTGCCAGTTGAAAAGATGCCGACCGAATCCATATCCCCAGTACAATACCCGGACACAAAGTTATAAATCTCTCGTCAAATTTTCAGTTTATTTGAAATACCCATTTTTTTTGGGGAGGAGGCCATGCCTCCTCCTTTTTTTATTTATAGATATTGAATCGCGTTGGTATGGCTCCCCGGATTCCTTAGGTTGTCCTAAGCTTTAGGAGTTAATGGTGTGCTTGAAGAATCCGGCCTCTCCGGGAAATTAGTAGCGAGGGTGAGTTTGTGTTTAGGAGAGAGCGCATTACCAATATCCAAATGGGTAATACGGATAAAACCGGCCATATCCACCCCAGTACGGGTATGCATAGGGGTAAAAAAATGGTGAAGGATAAGGTCCATACCGGTGGTATTCAGAAGAATACGCTGGCCAGATTTTGAAATGTTTTATGAGGAGAGTGGGATAGGTATATATGTCTTCATCGAGACTCCGTTGGACAGAGCCGGATAATTCTCCTGCCAAGGTGATCCGGCTTCCGGGAGGGACTGTGGCAGGATCTAAAAATTTCTGCTGTTCCGCAATAAACCGTCCTTCGGATTGAGTGAGTTCAGTTGTTGGCTCCTCCTCATTCATGAGGGGCAATTGAAGGATCGTGAGTTGAGTTCTGTCTTCTAAGCGTTTTGCCGCCAGGATTTGCCCTCCCAGTATAACCAGTTTTCCCTTGAAGCTGTCCGGGTCATTTTTAATGCGCGGGAACATTAATCCTGGCTCAATGTGTTCTGCCAGGTCAGGAGGAAGAGAGTTTTTGTAGGAGGTAGAGCATCCGGCACAAATGGCTGCGAGCGAAAAAAGGAAAACTAGTTTATAGCGAAAAATAACACGTGAGAGTCTAATGGTCCTGTAGTAAGTCATTTTGCTCCTTCATCATCTTATTACAGGATATTCCTCCATGATCAAGAGATGCAAATTCAACAGATACCTCAGATGATCCGGTCGACCCGAAAGGTTTTTTTTAGCCACGACTGGCTCCACTTCCCCCAGATGTGATCTCAGGCTGGTTCCTCCATGGTGACTATACCCTCCGGCTCGTTTACTCAATCTTTGTTCTGTCCTGCTTGTAAAGGAGGGGGGGCGCCAGGGAGTTCTGAGGTATCGTTAGGAATTCTGGGATAGCCATGGGTATGATGTCATCATGGACTGTTAAAGGCAGGTCAAAACGATAAATATTCTGGAGGATCGAATAATGCAATTATCATGAGAAGATAAGGAATATGCGGGGTGTGGCACTTTTGGTTCGGTCCTTCCAGATGGAAGACTGGATTTGGCTTAAATAAAAAACCGAATGACTGTTGTTTCTCATTCTTGGTCGTGAATCGCTCTCAGCAATCACGGCTTCTTTTTGGGTGTGGAAAATGTGATCTCGGTCGCAACCCAGTCACGGTTTTCAGGGACTCCCTTTTTTGAAACCTCGGCCACGAGTCGGTCCCCAACCTGCGGTCGGGCATGTTCTACATGAATGCCATTTTGTTGAAACGTAATTTTAGGGTGAAAGGCAAGGGTCAGGGTTTCTCCTTTTGGGGTTGTGACTACCACATGGTCATTTCCCGATTCCGTGACGGTTCCCATGACATGAGCGGCATCGCCGTGTGCCCAGGCGGGAGCAGTCAGAAACATGGAGCACAGAATGGCCAGAATACTGAAATATTTCATGATGACAACTCCTTGGATGATAAAATCAATGGTGGTGCTCCTGGGGTACCACATCTTCTCCTGATAAAAATTGATCAAGGGCTTCTTGTTGCTCCCGTTCTGCGCGGGTAAGAGGGTTATATTGTTTCATCTCTGCGATTTCTTCAGGAGTGATATCGGGGAAATGTCGAATAAGGTGAACTAATTTCCAACTGTCGAGATCTTCCTCCGGCGGACCTTTCCCCCAGGCCGGCATTCCGGTAAATCGAATGCCGTAATGAATGACATAAAACAATTCGCCATCAGCCATCGCTTGAATGGCTGTGTCCCTGAGGTCAGGAACAGGAGGATAGAAATTCGGACCCATATGTGTTTTTCCACTTCCATCATTGGCGTGGCAGGTGGCGCAGTGATCGGCAAAATGATGTCGAGCTTCCCCTAGTGCTTCAGAAGAATGGGGGACCGGGTTCGTCATCTTAAGGAAGTGGCTGGGGGTGGCTAGATGGCGAATAAATCTGGCCGCTTTCACTTCCCACTCTGGCGGAGTGGATTTGGCGGAAAACGTCCCAGGTAACAACCAGAGCGCCGCCAATGTAGACCCGACCAAGAGGAGAAGAATAATGATGAAAAATACTTTAATTCGTTTAAACATAATCAGTTAGATGATTTTATTGTACCTGTTCGGGGAATTTTTTCACAAGTCAAATGAACAGTTCACCATCAGAGAACTCATTTTCTGTTTGGTGAAAGGGATGAAATTGGGTAGGATGGTCCAGTGTCTTGAGTGAAGACATTCTGGAACGAAATATTCTTATCCCTTCTCAAAGGACCAATCATCTTTATTGGATGGCTATGACTTCTTCTCCGTTGATCAAATCCCTGAAGAAACCGGAATGTTATTCACATCCTGTGAGTCACGTCACATTAGTGGAAACACACATTTCATGGGTGTTCCTAACTGGTCAGTATGTCTACAAAATTAAAAAACCTGTGTTGTTGTCCTTCGTTGATTTTTCGACACTTGAAAAACGGAGGTGGTTTTGTGAAGAAGAGGTTCGTCTCAACAGACGGTTAGCCCCACAGCTGTATCTGGGGGTGGTCCCCATTACTGGGTCCCCATCAAATCCTCGCATTGATGGGGATGGAAACCCTTTTGAATGGGCGGTCAAAATGAAACAATTTCCTCCCGATCAAGAATTTCACAAACTTCTTGAGACAGGCAATCTTGATGAATCTGTGATAAGTCAACTCGCCATAGATATTGGAACATTCCATGGCCGGATCGATTCCTCAGGAGATACCTTTCCCTATGGAAAGCCGGATATGGTATGGCGACCTATCGCAGAGTGCTTCGAGGACATTCCACTTGCAGCCCTCCCTGAGCGTATTCAATTCTGTATGAAGGATATCAAGGAATGGACTAACCGGGAATGGACGCGATTGAGACCATTGTTACGAGGGCGCAAATCATCCGGGCAGATTCGAGAATGTCATGGTGATCTTCATTTAGGAAATATTGCCCTATTTGAGGGCCGGACCTGTGTGTTTGATGCCTTGGAATTTAAGCCGGGGTTGCGTTGGATTGATGTTATTAGTGAAGTCGCATTTTTGGTCATGGATTTAGAGAGCAAGGATCGAGTGGATTTGGCATATTGGTTTTTGAACTGTTATCTGGAAGTGACTGGTGACTATGCCGGGATGAGTGTGTTCCGGTTGTATGAAGTTTATCGGGCACTTGTTCGAGCTAAAGTGGCAGGCTTGCGTCTGGCTCAGGTGGAGCCAGGAAGCCCGGTAGGGGATGATTTCCTTGAAGAAATAATCAGATACGTGGAGCTGGCTAATCGATTGGTGATGTCTGCTCCTCCAATATTGATGCTAATGCATGGAGTATCCGGGACCGGGAAGACGACCGTCTCCACTGAAGTGGTGAATGCATTGGGTGCAGTACGCGTGCGATCCGATGTGGAACGTAAACGGATCTATGCCGAACAATGTAAAAAAGTCGTAGATCAGGGAGCTTCCATGAGCTTGTACGCGCCTGCTATGACTCATGCAACCTATGATCGGTTATGGAGTCTTGCGAACGGCATGTTACAGGCGGGCTATCCGGTCGTTGTGGATGCCACATTCCTTGATGGCGCACAAAGGCAGTCATTCTTCCGACTCGCTCATGAACGTCACGTGTCTGTTGTCATCTTGGACGTCTGGGCGCCGGATGAGGTGTTGGCGGAGCGAATAGCATGTCGAGCTAAACAACGGAACGATGCCTCTGATGCAACGATTAGAGTTATGGAACAGCAAAGGACCAAAGAGGATCCTTTAACTGAACTTGAACAAGACACTGCTATTCACCTGGATTCGACTGATTTACCAACAGTCAGATCGACGATAGAGAGTCTTATTAAACAACGAAGGAAGACTGCAGATTAAAGCCAAAACCGTGAAGGGGTGTTAACTTCGCCTGAATCCTTGCAAGTCTGTCTAACAGGTTGGCGGCTATTAAATCTAAAAGTACACGCTGCGGAATTCTGAACAGAATCCTGGCACCATATATTAAAAAATCGCTTGACTGAACAAGGTCACACTATTCCCCAGGTTGCCTGCCCCCCATCCAAATTGAGTAGCGAGTGCCCCTATGGGGGTTATTGGATCATGTTCATAATAGACTTTTAGGACGGTAAATTGTTGTACCGTTGCACCGGTACCGGGAACATACACCAAATAGTCGAAAAGATTTTGCGGTAAATCACAGTTCGGAAGCGCTGGAGCTGCCACGCCGGAGCCGTTAAATCCTCCCTGCTCAACGACTGTACAGGTAGGGTTATTGTTCGCCACGGTTCCGGCCGTAATTTGGGCTAGGTAAATATGATATTTGGATGGTTGATTTTTGAAATCCAGGGCATTGTCGGTCGAGCCGAGAAGATCCATCATGTTCTGGTTGGTCGTCAGGTTTCGGGAGGCTAAGCTTGCGCCCTCTCTCGCGAGCTGTGTGAGCGAGTTGCGTTCGTTGATGAGGCTTCCGTATTCGACAATACCAAAGGCGACGAAGAGGAAAATCATGAGGGAAAAGGCAAGCTCGATGGAAGCGGTGCCCCGTTCATTTCTCACTGTTCGTAACAATGATGCCATCATGATCCGCCTCCTAAGATGAAATTTTCATTGCGGTAGGTCCCCTCGGAGGACATGACCATGGAGTCTCCTGCCCCAAAAAACCCGCCGATCAATTGGGTGAAAAATTGATGGGTGAAATTGACTCTGACCCGCATAAATGCGCCGGCACCGCCGGCACTTGCCGTTCCCACAACCGCTGGATCATCAGGATCGGTCCAATCGGCATCGACGGGAAAAATGAAAATGTTTGACGAGTCGATATCCATGACTGCTGCGGCACTTTGTTGAATCGCTTGTTTAATTGAGTCTTCACGGGATAAGGCATTTCCATTACCATCGACTGAAGTCGCGCCAACGGTTCCAATACGAATGCCCTCTCTAACTGCAGAAGTGAGAGTATTCTGGTGCACGAAAAACCAACCCATTTCCGCTACCGCGAAGAGTGCGGTGAGAAATACCAGCATGGTTGCACCCACTTCCACGACCGTGATTCCCGATTCCGTCTGGCATGGAGACATCAATTTCTGAAAAGACCTGATCAAGCTCTTCATTGGGGAATCCTCCTGCATGTAGCCCTATCATCCCAGTCACGCGAGTTGTGTTCACCATCCTGTGGCATCGGGGTTGCTTAACTAATAAGGACAAGTTTGAGAATATTGGCAATTTGTTGGAAGATTCCTTCAAGTTCTGAAGAATCAGGGGTGTAATAGACAAATTTTGGCCCACTGGAGAGAGCACTCAAGAAATTTTGGTCTATATTCCCCAAGCCGATGGTATAAATTTCAATTCCGTTATTTTTGATGGCCTGGGCATTGTCTATGGCCATTTGACGAACCAGGTAGTTCACATAGTCTCCCAATTTAGAGGGCCCTGTTGTGTTGCAGTATTCGGGGTCGATTCCTGAAGTTGGGCCGAAGCTATTCAGTCCATATGTGCTATCTTGGAAAATGTTCCATTTGACCGAGTAATACCAAACGTTATTAATTTTTTGCCGGGGACAAGATGTTCCCGTTTTTTTCCCATCTCCGGTAAAAGTGATTTTAAATGAACCTTCGTAAGATGCCTGTGGGTTAGGGTACCCCATAGACTCATAAACATTGACATAGCCTCCGTCCAAAGCCGCCACTCCATCATAAGTCACCCCTTCATGTTTAAACTGGCCTCGGAAGGCTGATGGATTTCCATCCGAGAAAAAAATGACAACTTGTTTGGTGCGTTCATTCGCGGGAACGCCGGATTGATCGGACCAAGGAAGGGTAAGGGCTTGAGCTAAGGCGTCTTCGGCATTGGTTCCCCCGGATGCCCCCAGTCCATTAATGGCGGAAGTCATAGGGGAGACGTACCCATGGTCCATAGCAAAGGGTTTTTGGACTCCTGTGGCAAAGGTCAACAAGGCGAATCGATTATCGGCTTGTTGATCAGTGAAGTTTTCGACAAAGCTTGTGGCCCCATCTTTCAGATCGCTGATGGGGCTGCCTGCCATCGATCCCGAAATATCTAGAACTAACGCGATTTCCGCGTTGCGAAGTTTGGCGGATCCGTCCGCAGCGATAGCGGTCGTGTCGTGACCTCCCCCAACCACTCTCGAGAGTGAATTGATGGAATTCGTCGAGCCTTGCACCGAAACCTTACCGTTTCCGTCGTCGGTCACCAAGAATGTAGGTGTGTCAGTTCCCAACAGTCCGGGAGGAAAGTTGGCTTGAGCCACTTGTTGGACAAACCCGTGAAGGTCGGTAATATTTGGATTGTTCACATTTTTAGCCCCCGCAAAGGCGGCTCCATCGATCGCTTTACTCATTTCTCCCTGGATGGCATACCACCGTCCAACTTCAATACCCAGGGCTGCAAATCCAAATAGGGCCACAACAGCAATGCCTGTAATCAGGATGTATGCACCTTGTTGGTTTCGTAACGGATTCTGTAACCCTTTGATTGAATTGCGTCCCATTTTCCGTGTCTCCTGGATAAAAGGATCAATAACCTCACAAACCTCACACCAACTCATTCATTTCTCGCTGATTCAGCGCGGAGGTTCTTTGGTAGGAGAATATCGACTGATTATTGAAAAACTTGCCGATTGGAAATGTTCTACAAATGGCTAGTTTTTCTCATTTTTTGTGTAGTTGTTATCGAAAGAATGTCCTTCCCGACCATTACGGGAAGGTCTTTTTGGACAAAAACGTTGGCATTCCGCCCTTAAGCAAAGCCTAAATGTGATCAGCGGGTTCCAGGCGTGAATTAAAAGGCATGGAGGGAGAAGATGAAGCAGCATCGAATAAGGTTTCAGGGGCTGAAAGTATCAAGGAGCGAAGCCTCTGAGCTAGTGAGGAAGAATATGGAAGCACTAATAAAATGGAGTGGATATCAAATTGATCGGTTGGGGAGGTCTTGAAGAAGAAATCGAGGATTTCTTTGAACCGATGGGGATGATCTATTGCCCAAGTTGTGTAAGCAATTGTTGGATTCTGGCGTCTTTTCCGCCAAGGTCAAGGTATTTCTGGTAGTGGATTCGTGCTTGAGGAAGATCCTTCTTGTGGAATTCGTAAAAGGCTCCAAGATTGAAATGGCCTTCCAGTGAATCTGGTTGCAAAGCGATTCCTGTTTGATATGCTTGTTCTGCCTCCACGAGCTGATGGTTTCCTGCGAAGAGGACTCCGAGATTGAGAAAGGCCTCGGCATCCTGAGGCTTGAGTTCGCTGACGCGTTGGAAATGTTCAATGGCCTCTGGTAGGTTCCCTTGTTGTTGGTAAAGAAATCCAAGATTGGCGTGGGCTTCCGAATTGTCAGGATTGGCCTGAATGACTTCTTGGTAAGCATGTAAGGCCTGTGAGGGTTGATTCTGCCGTTCCGCAATCCGGCCCAGCAACAACCATGCGTCTGTCTGGTGAGGGTGGTGTTCTGTCAATTGGGTAAGGAGGAGCTGTGCTTGGTCAAAATCTTGAGCTTGCATAAACCGGGTAGCTAGATGATAGAGCGCTTCTTCCTGGAAGGGTTGTTGAGTGAGAATTGTCTGGTATTCCTGAATAGCCTGATTCGTGAGTTCTCGCTTATCCAATAATTTCGCGAGTATGAGGCGGGCCTCCCAAAAACGTGGATAGATAGCGAGCGCTTGCTGAGCGGCTTTTTGAGCTTCTTCTATTTGATCTTGCTTGATAAAGAGTAACGCCAAATCATACTGTCCTTGAGCTAAATTCGGGTTGAGGCGGATGGCCTGTTGAAGGGCAGAAATTGCGCGTTCAGGTTGTTGGGTCAGTTGAAACTCCACCAAGCCGTACAGGTGATGGGCTTCGGAAAAACCAGGAAATTCCTGGATGGCCTGTTCGAGTAAGGATTGGGCGGTCTTGAAGTCCTGATTTTCCACGGCTGAAAGAGCATCACGATAAAGGTTTCCCGCCTGGTGCCCCAACGCTGGCAAGGGCCAAAGGAAGATAAGGCATAGGAATATTCTTTGCCACTTCATGCGTGGCGAGAAAGCCGGTGGATTGCCGTGACTCGGATTGAGCATGAGGATTTTCTTTCAGTCGAAGTGTTGGTCCATCGGGCGGATTCAGAAAAGCAAATATTGAAAATTGTATCGTATTGTCTACTGATTTGCCAAAATTTGAATCAGGGAGATGGAAGAGGGAAGGCTCGGAGCCAGGGGATATTGTCCACCTGACAAGCAGCCCCGGTCAGGGAGAAATTCATTTTTCTCAAGAGTGAGAATATTCTGCAAGTCAGGCAGAAAAGCCCTGTCTTCATGATGAAAGGCAGGGCGTGAATCACATATTCTGGTGTGCAAATTTCAGGTTCCGTGAAGATCGGGATGAAGAGCGGAGGTAGTCGATACCAGGCCCCATCCCGATCGTTCTCCACAGAAGGAAGAAGGTTTTTCCAGGGGGTCAGGGTTCCCTATCGCACCTTCTATCCAAAAAAATAACAAGTGGTAATATTGGTCAGGATTCCTATGGGTCAGATCATAACTGAATCACATAAAAAGGCTACCTGACGTGGAGAGAGTATAGGAATAGCCACAGAAATCGTCTACAGATCGTTGCTCATGTATGCAACACATTTCCCAATGGGTTTAGAAAACTTGTCCGTGGTCATGTGAAAATAAAAAATCTTGAAAAATTGAATAGTCAGAAAATTCGTATGTGGTCGATGGTCAATTTGTCAAAGTGTCGCAGTCGTAAATGAGGGGCCTTTACTCCAAGGATCTAATATGAACTTGCGGTTGGCATTGTTCATTGGGTAAAGAATTATGCATTCAGGTTCCTGTGAATGGCATAATGGATTATGACAAACAGTGTATTTAGAAGACGGAGCCGGGAGGACCGTGAGGAAATAGGCTGCAGTATGGTTGGTACGTTATTAATCAAAGGAGGAAAGGCATGAGCAGTACATTCTCTACATTTATCCGAATTGTCGGTTGTGTTGGGGTATTGGGCTTTTTGGCAGTTCCGGCTGTTACATTGGCGGAAGGGGATAAACATTTGCATGAAGCGATCGGGCATGCCGGTGAGGCAAAAGCTCATGGAGAAATGGGGCATGCCGGTGAAGCCACCAAGCATGCGCAGGATGCCCTTTCGCATGCCGATGCTGCCAAGCAAGAAGGTGGCAATGCCCATGTCGGTGAGGGCATCAGTCATCTCGGCGAAGCGGTGGACCATGGGAAACAGGGACATGGCGAGGCTGCGGCCGAACATAGTGAAGAAGCCTTGAAGCACCTCCAACAGGGCCATTAGATCGTTCTCCTGTTTAGAGGTGAAGAGGCGGGCCACACAATGTGACCCGCCTTTTTACCTTTTGAAGGGAAATCGAGAGGAAGGGTTGGTCAGTGGTATCTGACTCCATCCCAATCATGCTTCCGTACATATTGGATGTAGGTCAATCAGGTTGCCTTCTGCTCTGGTGAGGTTGGCACTCGGGCCTCCCTCACCCATGACCCACCTTACGAAAACCCCATTGATTACCTAGAACACCCCGATTGTCACGCCTCCATAGAACGATCGCCCATACCCGGCAAAGAACAGTTGCTTATTGGCGTCGGGTGTCGAGTCTGACACGACTTGGCCGGATGCCGCGTAGGTTTTATCGGCGATGTTGTTCACTTCGAAAAAGAATTTAGCAAAGCGAACCCAATCATTGTTGAAGGTAAAGGTCTTGTGAAGATTGACGTTCATAATCCAGTAGGAAGGAATTCCCACGGTATTGCCATTATTTAGAAAATAGCTATTGTAATAATTGGACTCGATCCAGGCACCCCAATCGTTTTTCGCATCATCATACATGACCTTCATGTTCAGGACATCCGAAGGGACGTTGGGGACGTCATTGCCGTCCTGTTTGACATCGGTGGCCACGCCATTCACCAGATACCGATCTGTGAAATTGATGTACTTGGCATCAATGTGGGTGTACGCACCGTGAAATTGCCAACCGGGTATTGGTCGCCAATCCGCGGACACCTCGACACCCCGATATTCCGAAGAGTCGGCATTGGTGGAGGCTGTGTTCGTACCTGAAATGTTTTGCGAAATAATTTCATCGCGAAAGAAGATCCAGAATCCCACAAGTTGCATGTTGAAGGTTTCATGAAGCCGGGCTTCGTGGCCGAATTCCACGTTCACATTTTTTTGGGGCTTCAAGTCAAAATTGGAACCCGGAAGACCCGTGATGGGATTGCGAGTCAAATTGCTGAATTGCGGGATGCCATATCCGGTGGAACCTCTGATCCAATGCCGAAAGCCTTCTCGGGGCCTCCATGTCAGTGACATTTCGGGCGCCCAATTATAGTAGGTCTTTGTGGTGTTTGGACGGCTGGAGACCACCCCATTGGTATAATTAATCGTCTGGATGCTTACGATGGACTGTTCGAATCCCAGGCCGGCGGCCACGGTCCAATTCGGTAGGAAGGTCAGTTCTTCCCGGAATCGTCCCCCGACATTTCGAATGGTCCCCCGGTTATTCTGGATCAAGTTGCCTCGCGTGCCTTGACCGTCATCCAAATTTTGGAAGGTCTGACCTTCCTGTTCCATGTTGTTGATGAAGAACCCGAGATAGCTGTTTAACGGCATGCCGGCGATCTGACCGGTGTGTCGCAAATCAGTATAATGTTTCCAGTTGGTATTCACATTATCGAAAACTTGATTAAAGTACTGGTTAATATCCTTGACGTCATAATCTCCTTCTGTCGTCAAGATGAGGTTGGGTGTCAACTGCCGTTCATACATTAATCCGATAATAGTGCGGCGGTCGAGGCGAGATTGATCCCTGGCTTTCGCTCCATCTCCCGCCTGACGATCGTTTGCATTAAATTGGCTTTTGGTGAGCCGGGTCGGCACCTTAGTATCAAGCCAGTTGGTGATGGCTTTGACGTAAAGACTCTGTTTTTCATCAATGGTGAAACGGAAATTTAAATTCAACGTCTGGGTGTTATAGCCACTGTGATCGATATACCCGTTTTCCGCGGCGTTACTGGCAAATAATGATACATCAAGATTCTTCCAGTGTTGACCGAATGCGCCAGCCTGTTTGTTATATCCGTATGATCCTCCGGCAAAGAACCCTTCGACTCCATTGATGTCACTTCCCCGTCGGGTTTTAAAATGCACCATTCCGCCCAAGGCATAATTGTCATACAGTGAGGACGCCGCCCCACGGATCACTTCAGTCGATCTCATGAACCACGGGTCTTGTATGTCGAGTCGTGACAATCCGTCCGACTGCGTTTGTTGAAAACCATCTTCATAGACTTTGATATCCCGGATGGCGAAGGCCGTTTTGACTCCGGATCCTCGAATGGAAATACTGAAGTCCCTGGGGCCATTAGCCTGGCGGAGCACCACACCGGGAAGAGATTCCATGGATTCTTTCATGGTTCGGGTCGGTTGGGAATCGGTTTCCGATTGGGGGGTGGAGGACATCGTCAGGCCTTCAGGCCGTTTTAATATCCGGGTACTGACGATACTCATCTCTTCCAATGTCACCACTTCCTCCTCCTGAAGGGCCTCCTCTGTCTGGCGTTGTTCATCGGTTTGTTGGGAAACAGGTATTTGTTGTAATTCGCTCAGTTGTTTCCTGATTTCATTAAGTCGGGCATTGACGCGATCGAGTTCTCCCTCCAGGTCCTGTTGTTGCTGCAGAAGAATTTCTTCTGACGGGACAGGGCTGTCATTTGATTCAGCGAAAGTCGGAGCGGAGACACTAAGCGTTAGCGGAACGCTCAAGATTAATACGAAAAAACCCCATGGCCAATTCCATGAACGGACAGAAAGCAATCGTTTCACGAGATCATCTCCTTACAAAAAAGATAAATAAACCATGCTTAAGCCAACTTGCCTATGCATATGGCCAGCAACTAAGAATGAGGCTTATTGAAGGAATTTTCGGGTGAGATCCAGGTTCGCCCGTATAGATTATGTGGAACGAGGCGTGAATCTCCCGCAATTCACAACGGAGCCTTGAGAATCATTTAAGAGAAAAACGAAAAGAGGTTGTGTGGGGGAGCTCTAGCAGATTCGTTCGAAAGAGAAGGAAGCGAAGCCGGCAGGTAATAAAGAGAAAGCACGGCGCCAAATTCCTGGAATGGCGAATGCCAGAATGGAGAGGTGGTCAGGGAGGTTGACGAAAGCTTTCCGATGTGACAAGCCCAGTTGCAGAGAACCCCATGCAGTGGTTTCGTCTTGCTGTGATGGGATTCCGGAGAGTTGTGGGAGAGGTCCTGCACGGCCATGCAGGCCGTGGATGCCAGGAGCATGGCGAGAAACAGACTCGATGTCAGGAGGGCAATCGGTTGAAACCGCTGGTGCATCTACTTCGGGTTAAGGAGGTTGTGGATATGGGCGACCGATTCAGGGCTATCCCACTCTCTGGGCCCCATGATTCGTTGGCTCAGGTGTCCATGCGTATCCACAATCACCGTTGTGGGAAGATTTCGAACCATGAGCGCTTGAGAGAGCTCTTCTTGTTCATCCAAGAGGACATCGAAATGCAACTCGAGTTGCTGCCAAAATACTTTGATTTCTTGTGGACGAATATCGGTGGTAACCGCCAATATGGCCAACTGGTCGGGAGGAAATTTTTGACGAAGACGTTCTAACGAGGGCATTTCTTCTTTACAAGGGCCGCACCAGGTTGCCCAAAAATTCAAGATGAGAACCCGACCGGCTAATTCATTTGAATGCACGGGAGTGCCCTGCAATGTACGGAGCTGGAAGGCGGGGAGCTTCTGGCTGAGATCGACTCGGCTGAGAGTGAAGGGGACCGAAGAAGGGTTCCCCATGGCAAGGGTTATTCCCAGGAATCCTGAAGCGAGCAGAGAAAGCGGTGTCATGGTATTGGGTGTAATTGAGCCGTCTGCGGGGTGGGAAAAGAAAGAGGCTGGACCACCGTACTCCATGCCGGAAAAACCACTTGCTCTGACCAGGCAATGACGGCCTGTCCCGCGTCATTCAATGCTACAGCCGGACTTTTGGCTTTCTTCTCATTCACCTTATTCGGGGAACTAAATGTTTGCCCTCGGTCGAGGGAATAGGTGAACACCACTTCACGTCGCACCGGAGATTGCTCTTCCCATGAGACGAGTAGATGCCCTGCCTGATTCACGGCCAGTTGAGGATGATCCGGAAACGTGCCTTTCGACATGTTTAACAAGCGGCGGGGGGTAAAAGTTTTTCCCTGATCATCGGAATATGCCAGATATACCCCGGGAGTATCATCCGGACCTTCCGTGTACCAGGTGACATAGAGGCGTCCTTGCTGATCGACTCCCATGGTGGCCGGACGATGTGGGCAACCCTCGAAGACCCATTGATCATGGCCCACGATAACCGGGGGGGAAAACGATTTCCCGTTATCGGTGGAACGGGATACGACCGTTTCCCTGACCGCTCCGGACAAGACCTTGCGCCAGGCGAGATAGACGGTGCCATCAGAGGCAGTGGTCATATGGGTCCGGCAGCAGACACAACTGGATTCGTCAATTTTTAAATTGGGGGAAAGAGTGTGACCCTGATCTTGGGAAACGACGGTATAGGTGGCCGGATCTTTTTTCCCTTCCCGGGCATCAAGCCAGGAAATATGAACAGAACCATTCGGGCTCACGGTCAGATTGTCAAAAGAATGGCCGGTGACGGCCTCGTCGTCGTTGACTTGAACCGGGGGAAGAAAGGTCTTGCCTCCATCAACGGATCGGCTTAGGAGAAGAAGGTTGGCAAACGGTTTTCCGCCAGCATTCGGATGAGGGGTGGTCCAGGTTAGGTAGACATCGTTGTTATGGCCTAACGCCAGCGCCGGTGGTTCATGGAGGGAAGCAGCGGGAGGATTGGAGGGATTGACTTTGGTTGGTTCGGGATACTCTTCCTGTTGAGGTGGAACCTTGAGATAGAAGACACCTCGCTCTTCCTGCTTTTCCCCACCCCAGGCGAGGTGCAGTGTCCCGTCTGTATCCAGTTGGGCCATGGGGCCGGTGGTTTGCATGCCCTTATGGTCGATGATGTGCTTAGGTCCGGCCTGAATCATCGAGACAGATGGTTCCGCCCCGAGGGCTACGGATAGGGCACCTCCCAAGCCAATCGAGAGGACCACGGAAGTGGCTCCAAAAAGTACAGGTCTTATCATGGGTGCCTCCACAGATATTTGAATGTAGGATGAAAAATGACGTTCATGCTTCCCAAGCGTGAGAGAAGTTATTTTTACCAGAAGGGTGAAAGTCTACGCTACCTTAAGATGTGGAGTGCGGGCCGCAACCGCACCAGATGCATATGCATACTACAGTTTTTCTGGAAAAGGAAATAACTCGTACAATATAAAATTACTGGAAACGTGACAGCGAGATGTTTTCAGACGCGTTTCTCAAGCCCAAGCCATAGGGCCAGTGGAGGAACCCGGCGAATGAGTAGTTTCTCAATAAGCAGCATCAATGTCAGGGAAGCCGCAAACAAGGGAAGGTAGACACAGAAGAACAGGAGAAAGATCATGAATCCACATGAAAAGGGTTGGGCTTGGGGCAAGGGAGGAGCACCCAGTAATCCGGAAGGACGCCGACGCCACCACATGAGAATGCCGCTTGTTACCACCATGAGGAGACCACCGGTAGTGAATACCCCCAATACCACATTCGGCCAACCAAACAGTTGCCCTTCATGAGCCGCGACACCGAAGCCAATTATCCGGTCCAAAACATGACGGTCTTCAAAGTTTTCCCGTTGTAGAACGGCCCCGGTCGTGGCATCCAACATGACTTTGACTCGTTGTGGACGGTTCTGAGTGTCCGACTTGGCAGTCCAATACCCTTCAATGTGAGCAGGGGGGATTATGAAGACGGGAGGGGGGAGATCTAGCGCAGGAACAGCGGGCAGGAGGATATCGATCGGAGAATAGTCCAAGGGAAGGTCCACAATGTTAGCGGGAGGAATTGTCTGACCGGTATGGGCGAGCTGTTCCCCTGAAAGATCCTTTGGCGTGTTCCGGGAAGTTGCCCCGACCGTCCAATCCTGTTCCACAACAGCGGTTCCGGTCACACGACGAATCTCTTTGAAATACTCACCCCAGACTTTCGCCCAGGGCAGTCCGGTGACAAGCAAAAACAAAACAAAGAGAGAGATCCAGAAACCTGCGACGGCATGAAGATCCCGCCAGAATCCCCGTGAGCCACGGTTCAATCGGGGATACACGATTCCACCAATTCCTTCATGACCACGTGGCCACCACAGGTACAGGCCGGTGACGATCATGATCATCGTCCAGGAGGCAGCTAATTCCACAAAGACAGAGCCGATATTGCCCATCAGCAATTCTCCATGAAAATGAAACACCATCCTGGTAAACCGGTCTTCTTCAGGAATGTTCTTCAGAATTTCCAGGGTTTCGGGATGTACATACACACGAAAGCGTTCCCCCCGATTGTTCACAATAATCCGGGTTGCATCATCCTCATTCTTTGGCAGTTCATACGCGGATAAGGTAGAACCCGGGACGGCGTGAAGGGCAGCTTCCACTTGGGCCTGTGCCGTGGCGTGGGGTCCAGTAAGGAAAAGGCGATCATAGGGCCCGTCGAGCCAGGCATTAATCTGGGGAGTGAATAAATACATTCCTCCGCTAATCGCCAACAACACGATAAAGGGAACACAAAATACGCCGGCATAAAAATGCCAGCGCCAGACCGTCCGAGGATCGGGCCAGATCTGAGAGTAAATGGCTGGGGTGAGCTTAGACATCACAGCGAGTCTGAGTGACAGGGGGAAGTAAGGAAAATATCTTCAAAAAAAAGAACAGAGTTGGATGCTTTTTCTCGACCCAACTCTTGATGGTTGTATGCCGAGTGAAAGGGTTCCTGGTGAACAAGCCGGTGAAAATTCTGAATAATCCTTATTGGCAGGGAAGAAGTTAAGGCCCTAGTGAGATAGGCGATAAACGACCGGAAGAGTGATGGCGACTTCTGGTCGGTGGATCTTGTGTTGTAAGGGGAGCGGGCATGCCTGCCGTACGGCTTCCTGTGCGGCCTGGTCCAAGGGCTCGTAGCCCGAGCTATCCTGGACGATGACGTCTCTGAGCTGGCCCTCCGCTCCGATCGTCACTCGCAGCAAGACTTTTCCTTCCCATCCGTTGCGCCGGGCGTCGTTTGGATAGCGATTGAATTCGGTCACCCGATGGCCAAGAGAATCGGCCAGCCAGCTATAGTCGGTATGAATGCGTGAGCCCGTGACGGTCAATTCCGGGAACGTCTCGACCTCAGGCTGAGCGAAAGATTCCATTGCCCCGAGAGGCAGACACACAAGACATGCCAACACGAACATGAATGGGGTGCGAACGGTTCTTGGTAATGGTGGAGTGAGAAGCGTGAAGACCATCGGGTTAAACCTTTCTCGAATAACAATAGCCTCAAGAGAAATCAGGAAAGGAAAGAGAGCATACTCAGATGCCAATCACCAATCAATCTATCGCAACCATAGGATGCAGGATTCGTGATGTGAAGGGTTGGACAGTTTGGACTGATCCGGGGACGAAAGGCCGCTTTCAAGCTATTTGGGCTTGGGTGTCGCAAAACGAATTTCATGAGCGACAAGATCGTCCGCTTCTTTCTCTGCCTCAGCCACAACCCGGTCGCCCACTGCCGGACGAGCGGTGTTTGTCGTAATGCCATCGAGTTGGAAAATAGTCTTTTCCTGGATCATCAGAGTGACGGATTCACCTTTTGGAGTTGTCACAACAATTTGTTCCTGTGCGGATTCTGTGACCGTTCCGAAGATATGAATCGCGTTGCCGTGGGCAAACACAAAACTTGGGACCATCAAAAGCATGACCATCAGAATAAACGCCATCATGTGTTTCATCATCAATTCTCCTCAGTCCAATGTGTGTATGGTGCCGCGTACCTGTTGGGGTGAAATGCAAGCTTGGCTCCTAACAGAAACGCTTCAGGTCAGGGTTCTTTTTCAATCTACGGAGAAAGCCGAAATTTGAGGTCGATCACCCAGGATTTTCCTCTAGGAAACAAGATGCGCCCTCATGTGATTGAGGGATTGTTCCTGCTTTTTCAGTCTGATTGAGCGTAAGTTGAAAATGAACGATATAGAAGGAATGTCGGGTGGTCTACCAATGCCTGCTTACGGATGCAACAGTTTACTGAAACACACGGAAGACCGGATGACTCATGAGATCCCAAAAATATAGATCCCCCTAGATCCTGGTCCGGAAAGGCGGTGGTGAATTCCGCACCTCAAACAAAATCATCCTTCTAAGTTTAGAAAGTTCTGCAAAACCCATCATCAGAGCCTCAGAACATACATTACTCCTTGTTTAATTGGTTCATCCTTCCACCTCGTAGCTGGGCCAGACGGAGGCGAGGCGCACCAGAAAGGGAAAGTCGTGGGCTGGAAAATTCATGACGCACAGTGGATGGTTGAATGACGGATGAGAAGGGGCTTTAGGTGCGTGCTTGGCTATCAATACCTTTCCTTGAGGTGGTAGGGCGAAACATCTTCGGAAAGTTGCGCTTTTTCCGTTTGTGCTTCCAACGCATCAGGCCGGTAACAAAGAGGATCGTGGGTACCAACCCCAGGATCATAATGCCGATCCTGCCGGGAAGACCAAAGGCCTCTCCACTGTGAAGAGGAAAGAGCCATCGCTCGAATGTATCACCTGCGGTGAATTGTTCGGGGTCATAGGTGTGGAGAATCTGCCCGCTGTATTGGTCAATCCAGAGTGCCCGAGCCGGTAGGATATCGGTGCGCTCATGGGGCCCCTTTTTCACGATTCGATAGAATCCTTCTTGTCCCTGGGGAAAGAAGATCCACTGAAACCGTCCATCGGCGTAATATCCATTGGCGATGGCCGCTGCCCGATCAAAGCCGATGGGTTGTTCACCAGGCAAAGGTCTGGACGCCAGGTCTTCTGGGACAAGCGTGGTGGCGGAGAACATGCCGATCAGGTTCTTTCCAAAGTCGGGAAACACGAGATAGAGGCCGGAAGAGAGGGCTACTACCAACAGCATCGACGTATAAAGGCCGAGTGTTTTATGCAGATCGTAGACACGTCGAATACGCCCGGCTCCGCGTTTTATGGTGAAGGCTCCGCTCAATTGACCGAAAGACGGCCACCATAGGATCAGCCCGGACAAGAGAGAAACCAACAAGAGGAGAGCCAGCGCTCCCACGACCGTTGAACCCCTCGCCCCCAGGGCGAGGGTACTATGTACACGGAGGACGAAATCAAAAAACGTACCGCGCCATGGCCGCTCCAAATCAAGCCGTAAATGTTGTCCTTTGATTTGTGCCGTCTGTGGGTCAATGAAGACTTGATGCCACTCCAATTGTTCAGGGTTAGGTGCCGGGCGGCTGTAGCTCACCATGAATGCCGTATCCGGCATTCGTGGAAACACCAGCGCATAGGGGGTGCCATCAGATGGAATCGCGGTGTTGGCTGCCGCCACGATCTCATCCAAGGGACGGAATTCGAATTGTTCCTCTTGCGGGTTGACTTTCCAAAGACCAGGATGCAGCCACACCTCAAGTTCTGGCCAAAACGCCAGCATACTTCCGGTTAAGCCGATGATCGCGAAGACCGCTCCTGGAATCAACCCGAGATATCTATGGATCTTGAGCCAGAAGGTGCGGCGCCTGTTTCGAGCGTCTCGATCCCGGCCTTCTCCTTTAGTACGCAATTCTGATTGACCCGATGAATGTGCGTGGGGCTCCGACATTAATGGAAAAACGATCCCCCAAGGTTCCCCCGTAATACTTTTGATCTAGGAGATTATTGACATTCAACTGAAGGGTAATCCGGGCCATCGTAATCGGGATCTGGTATTTCATTAACGCGTCGACTCGGGCATAGCTGGGTAGTTGATAACTATTCTGATTGTCTCCTTGTCGCTTACCCTGGGCAAAAACGCCGCCACCCACTGTTAATCCACGCAGAGGCTCCTGCTGCATATCGTATTTAAGCCAGACACTCCCGGCATGCTTGGGCACATTCCAGAGCCGGTTCCCCTTGTTGTCCCCTTTCATGATCTCGGCATCGGTGTATGCATAGGTGGTGATGATACTCAACCCCTCGGTAATTCTTCCGGCGATGTCCACTTCAACCCCTTGACTGCGCGCTTCTCCCACAGCCTCGGAAAACGGTTGGCCGGGTACCTGGACCGGCAGATTCTCCTTGGTCAGATGGTAAAACGCCACAGTGCTGGTCAACCGATCGTTGAAAAATGCTGTTTTGAATCCCGCCTCATACTGTTCGGCATATTGCGGGTCGAGGATGTTGCCCGACGCATCGAACGCCAAATTCGCACTACCCAGGGATTGGACGTAATTGCCATACAGCGACAACCACTGCCACGGTTGATAAACGATTCCGGCGCGAGGGTTAAATCGATTGTTTTTGGCTTTGTTAATGTTGTTTGTCGCATCGGCCACGGATTGATCGGCACCGAAGGCCAATCCCAATTCTTGCGTGGCCCAATCATAGCGCCCGCCACCCAGAATATGCAGTTTATCGAACAGCGTGATCTGGTCCTGAAAATACAGACCATTCCATTGTGTCCGTTGGTCGATGAAAAAATTGTTTTTGACTCCGGCTAAATTGGTCGGATCGTATTGTGGATTGTAAATATTGATGGGGTTGGCGGCCAGGGATGTGGACTTCACGTCCGTAAACCCCCCGTAGTAATCCCATCCCACCAAAACATCATGCTCGATGCCGGCCGTATCAAATCGCCCGGTGAGATCAACGGTACCCATATAGGTGTTTCCGGTCGCATTGCCCTTATAAAAGAATCGTTGTAATTCGCCCGTCTGCTCATCCAGGCTTGCTCCCGATGTCTGTGGGTCCACAACGTCTCTGCGAGCGTAGTTAAACCGGGCACGGACTTTCCAATTCTCGTGAATGGCATGAGTCAACGTCGCTGTCGAGTTATAGAACCCGGTGTTGCTCTTATCGGTCGTCGGTTCGCCAAGATACCGTGATCTGGGAATCGAGGCGGGGCGGTTGCCCACGGCCACGATCCCGTAATCTTCACGGGTATCTTGGTTGAGATAATTAAAATCTAGATCCAATTGGGTCCGTGGAGTCATTTTCCAGGTCAGCGATGGCGCGACAAAGATCCGCTTGGTAAAGCCGTAATCGCGAAAGGAATCTTTATTCAGGTACTCCAGGTTGAATCGATAGAGCAATGTCCCATCGGTCGTCAGTCGGCCGGTGGCGTCGGCGGTGGTTCGATATTCGTTGTACGAGCCGAATTGCTGATTCAACGAATACATGGATTCGGCTTGAGGCCGTTTGGTGACCAGATTAATCATGCCGCCGGGTTCTATCCGGCCATAAAGATTTGCTGCGGCGCCTTTGACAACTTCGATGCGTTCGATATTGGCCAGCGGGAGTCGATCAGCCGATAATCGAAACCCGTCTCGATAGTTGTTGAAATTTGTATTGAATCCGCGAATGATAAATTCTTCGCCAAAACCACCGAACGTAAATCCGGGAAATACCCCGCTGACATTTTTGACGGCATCCTCGATCTGAATGGCCTGTTGATCCTGAAGCACCGCTTGCGGGATCACTTGGATAGAAATGGGCGTCTCCATGATCGGCGTATCGGTTTTGGTCGCGCTCGTCGCACGCTCCACGTTATAGGACTCGCGTTGCGCCGTGACATGGACCGGTTTGGCTTCCACCACCGGCACCTCTACCTTGTCCTGCTCTTCGATCGATTGGCCCGAGCCGATTGGGGGGAATGGTAAAAGAGGGATGCGTGGTTCGGGGACGGTAGCCGGAGCCGGGTCAAGTGTCTTGGGTCCCTCGACCGTTTCGGTTGCTGGAGGTGCCTGTTCCGCATGACTCTGTGTGGGTGGCACAGGCTTGGCAGGTCCCATGCAGGCAGTCAACCCGGTGAGGCAGAAGAGCGTCGCGACAATATGTGCGACCCTCGTGAGGAAACGGGAACATGTGGGCATTCGAGTGATGACTCGAGAGGATCCGGCTGAACTCATAGTAATAGGCTCCTACCTGAGCACCCTGGATGCAGGGACGTCAGTACTGTGTGATGCCGACGGTCCGGTTCCGGGAGCGAGACCCGGCATGCCTGGTGGGAGGAAACAGTGTGAGGAGAGACCCCTCCCTGCTCACATTGCGAGATGTCAGTCCCAGGGCACACGAGTCGAAACGGACCAGGCCGGCTGCGGCTCATGATTAATCGAATGTTGTGTGGTGCTTGTAATTAGGAGATGCGTGCGCTGAAGGGAGGACTGCGGCCATGCGCGGCAATCACCGGACTGTCTGGCAACGAAATAACTTGAATGACCAGTGGAGCGAGTACGGACCCCTGCAGCGGCATGTAAGGCTTGTCCGGCAGGAGAAGCATCTGATCGTCCTGATACACCGTACAGGCCCATCCGACGAATGGGTTGAAAGTGGATTGACCATGCTGACAATGGCTATGGGAGCTTGCCGCATGGATATGCACAGTGCGGATTGTCCTGATCTCCCAATCTGCGACGCAGATATAGGCCCCGAAGGCGGCCACAAACCGGATGCCGATCAGCAGACAGATCAGCCATAGACTGAACTGTCCAGGCTGTCGAGTCACAGGCCTACAGGGAAGAGCGGGGGTCTTTTGTTGGGTGTTGACTATCATGCGGGGTGAGAGGCCATATTCTCAGTACATTGAGAACAACAGAGGGAAGTCGTGCAATTTCATCCATTTCATCATGATAAATAATGAATTCAATATTTCGATATAGCGTACAGGAGCATGGTTGTATCAGAGCCATACTGGTCCGGCTACCGACGTGTACTGACCGATACTACAGTTGTGTGGTGAAACAAGATTGCCTTATCTACACATCAGATCCAGGCTGACCCGTAGGAAGCTGATTCGTCGCGCTGGCATGATACAGAATCTACAGGCCGCTCGTTGGTGAAGAGATTGTGTTGTGTGGTAACTCCTCCGTCAGTGTTACGAGCGAATTGTATCCAGAATGTAGCGGGAAATGGGAATGGCTCAGGCCTATGTCAATCCTTGGTTCACCCGATCCGCCAATGGATTGTTCTGGAAAAGCGGGACAAATGAGAATAAAACAACAGGGTGAAGGCCAAGGAGGTTGCAAGTCCCAATGCCTTCACCCTGACAGGGAGCGGGGTGGGTCAGGGATGAGTCACGCCGCTCCGATTGATGCTGGAAGAGTGCAGTGATCTCTTAGCTTCAAGGGAAAATGTATCCTATCCGGTGAGATTGTTCTACCGATCTCTACTGATCGGTGCTACACCCGGGAATATTTCTGGCAAATATGTTCATGTAACTATTGTTATTTTGATAGTTCTCCCTTACGAACCCGTTAGGAAAAACCGCGGTTCCATATCATGCTCCTTCTCAAGCTTTCTTGAGACCATGTCGGTATCTTTTCCTGGCATTCGAAAAATTATGAAGTGAAAAAATACGTTGCAACGATTGGTTAATGAAGGCGTGGTTTGGTAGCGAGATCTTCCATCACAGGATATATTTCTTCCGGTTGTTCGAAAATTTTCGCATCCATGTTCACATTCACCAAAGAGGAGGATTCTGGTATGCCGTGCATGCAAGTTGGTCAATGGTATCGGGCGGGCTCAGGAATGTGTGTCGTGTTGGCAGTGGGGTTTTTGATGCAATCGGTCGCCATGGCCAATCCCCATGAGCCAAGGGAAGTCGGGCCCTATACCTTAGCCGTCGGGTTTAGGATCGAACCGGCATTTGAGGATGCCGTTAATGCCCTTGATTTTTTTGTGACCCGAACATCAGACGGGAAGCCTATCAGCGTGAGTAAGGGAGATGTGGTGGATATTGAAGCGCAGGTTCAGTTCCGAAAGGAAGAAAGTATGGGTTCTGCGATCATTCAGGAGGATCGACTTGCCAAACCCGAGCAGGCCTTCGGAGCCGACAATCGGTACAATGCCTGGTTCAAACCCACGATTGACGGGGCCTATGGGTTCAGAGTCAGGGGGGAGATCAATGATCTCAGCGACCCGCAAGCCGGGCCGCTATTTTTTGATGAAGTGTGGGTTTGCGGGGCCGGAACCCAAAATCCCCAAGGCAGCCGGTTTGGCTGTGTGGAAGATCCGCAAACATTCCCCAAAGGTGTTCTTGATCACCGAGGCATAGACCACCATGGGTATCAGGACGATGATAGAAGAAAATTTTTCAAGGAAGGGGGATCGCGTAAACACGGATCCCGCGATCGAGACTGAGAAACATCATTGGCATTTCATCGGTGACTTCAGCGTGGGGGGGAATTCGCGCATGCGTGTTCTCCCTCATCGTGGATTTGAGCGGTGGTGTGGCCGGGAGAAGCGATGATGGCCCTCTCCATTGTATTTTTTCTTGAATTTCCGTGACGATTCCATTCTGATAGAAGATAATCCCCACTTCCATGGTTCGGCGGTGGGCACGGGTAATCGGAACCTGGGTCACCCTGATGGATGCGGTTTGAAGATGATGATCCTGTGTCGTGAGTAAATAGTTCTACTATCCGGGGTCGAGAATGTGGGGGTACAGGGAAGGTCGGCAACGGAGGTCTAATGAGATGGAGGAGAAGGCAATGCCGGATCGTTTACTCCTGCCAATCGAATCCGGAGGCTCGTGCCAATTCCTGTGGGGTCTTGAGTCCGGTTAACCGTCGTTCTCCAATAATCCAGGTGGGGTATGTTTTGATGTCGGCCTTGAAGCAGGGGGCGGTGAGACCGCTTCCTCTTCCGCCCGAACTGCATTCCACATAGGGGAGCCGTTTAGCTGATGAGAGAAATGTGGCTTTCTGTTCCTGGCAACGAGGGCACCAATAGGCGCCATAAAACTTGGCGCCGGTGTCATTGAGATGGATGGCGAGTGCCTGCAGTTGCGGATCTTCAGGGCCTGCTGCCGGGTCAAACCAACCTCCATAGTGCAGGTGGAGCCCGCCAACGATGAGTAGTCCGACCACGACTGCCTCTTTCAACGACTTCGTCCAATTGGGAGGACGTTGAATGAGAGCGAGACCCAGTATGGTCGTGATGATGGCAAATGAAGTCAGGCAATAGGGACAGGTGGCTTCGATCTCCATGACCGAGACGATGGTCAGGTAGGCGCTAACCGCGAATCCACTCATGGCCACGTAAATCAACGCCGATCCGCTACCGGACTGGCCACGGCCGGACCACACCAACCCCGCGATTACCATATAGGTCACGAAACCCCACAAGGCCATGGGAATTCCCAGAAATGTAGCCCATCGGCTGCTCTGCACAATGTCACAGCCCGAACCCTCGCTGCAAAATGCCGGGTGAACCTCGAACGAGGCCGTATAGGTCAGGTAGGCGGTTAACATCAGTCCGACACCGGCCAGGATGATGAGGAGAAGGTCGACGGTTTTCGAACCTGAGTGCAGGGAAGCCGGAGTGTTCGATGTCTTTCTTGGAGCTTCGGTGTCGACTGAGTGTTTTTGTCTTTTTGATTTTGCCATAGCGCGACTCGTGAAAGAGTGTATCATGGGATTCCTGCCAATGAAATCCCGACAATCAATGTATCAGAAACTCCCGACCGTGGGTGAGACTTTTGATGAGGCCATGTCAGGCGCGTATCTCCCAATGATGAATTGCTGAGCACGGGATCGAAATTTCAAACGGCTTTTGGTCCCTCAAGGTCTTGCTTGAGAAAGGGATAGGGTCGGGCCCTTGTCTGCCGTTTTGTTTCAGGATTGGATAGGGTGATAGTCTTTCGGTCATTGGTTCTGAGTGATTGGATGCCGGAGTAGGGACCTCTTAGCCTGAATATTTTTGGCCACTGATGAGCGGTGTTGAGGAGGGAAGAGGCGGGGTGCGCATAGGAGCAGGGTGAAGGTCTAGGAGGCTGCAGGAGTGCAATCCACCTTCACCCTACTCGTCCAAGGTTGGAGGCCGGTCCGTCCCTGGATGTTCTACGCTGTTCTGTTTTTCCTGGAACCAGGAAAGGATGCGTTGTTTTGGTTAATGAGTCGCATGCATTCGTTTCTCAAAATATTCATCATACCGGTGCACAAAATCTTTGGATTCACCAAGGGGTAAATGGCACCCCCGGCAGGTCGTATAATCGACCTCCAAGCGATCGCCATTGGCATTAAACGCTGAGTAAATCCAGTCGCCGTTTTTGAGATTCTCCGGAGCGCCTTTTCCCCATCCTGCTCCTTTTTGCATGACAAAAACCTTGGCCAATTCGGCTTTCACCAAATTTCCGTCTGCTCCTTTTTCCAAAGTTCCTTTGACATTTTTCTTGGCGTTGTAGATTGCCATCACCAATATGGATCCGTTGGTGAAGGCTTGACCTGGTTGGTTTCTGGCACCAATCGGGTTGACGTACAGGTCACGGACCGCATCGGGCTTTTGGACCCCTGATAAAAAGACGGGGAAGGATGTATAGTCTGAAGGAAATGCCAGCTCACCGTCTTTCGGCATGGCGCCAGATTGAACCGCAAGAGGCATGGTGAAAAAAGAACAGACTAGAACCACAAAGGCCGGAAACGCGATACTCATTCTTTGCATGTTTCTTAATCCTCCTTCGCCGAACACTCGTCCGGTTGACGCAACCGGCAGATCGTGAAAAGCCAAAATTGGAAACGTCTAGACAGTGGCTCCAGCATACGATGGACCCAACAGTCCGTCTACAGACGGATACTGTCTTCTGCTACAGCGGGATGGTTTGGGATCTATAGCCGAGTGGGTGATCGAGACGGTCTCTGTGTTATATCGATCTCTCATTTCCAGAACTTCTCGGGTTAGGGATATTGCGAAGGCACATGGAAATTTAATGGATTCATCGCCTGGTAGCTGACGTTCGTGCCCATTCCCGCATCGGGATCGACAAATCCATCGGCCATCCCGGTTTCGTGAAAGGTGAATGCAGATAAGGCGGTCGGATCACTATTGAATTGATTGACCCGTTTGGCGAATATCCGCCTGGCCGCTTCAATCCGGTCAATTTCTTCGTCCGTTCCGTATACGACAAATGGTGGATACGAACGGCAGGAATCGATTGCGGCGTAGAGGACCTGACGGAGATGCAAAAACGTATTCAGGGCGGCGTTTCCTAATTGTTGTTGTGATGCAGGGAGTGAGGCCATAAATTTGCTTCGCGCTATGCCTTCGGGGTGCTCTGCCGTAAAGATCACGGCATAATTCCGATCAAAGGCAATCGCGCCTTGGGTGACGATTCCATCGGTTAAATCCTGCAATTTGATGAAATGGACATACTGCTTGATTCTGGCTTCGCGAGATTCGGCAGGTATCCATTGTCCGGGAACCTTGCGAATGATGAGATCATGATATTTTGCCACCTGAATCCTGATGGATCGGTCATGGCCGCTGCTTTGGCAGAGGGCAGGGCTGAAAGGGCGTGGGTCAAGTTGAAACGAAAGAATGGCTTGCTCACGGCCAAACCCCAGGCTTGGAAAGAACAAAAAGAAGACGATCAATAGGGTGAAACTGCTGGTTGGTCGGAAACATTTAAAGGAATAACTGTACATGAGACAGTGCCTCCATTGAGTAGGTATCAAGGAATAAATTGAAAACCTGCTTGAGAGCCGGTGAGTGCTCCGGACTCTGAGGTTTGGTTCAGTTCTTCTGCGAACCCACGTCTTTCATCTTCATGAGTGAGAAAAACCAACGGGATCCAATGAGAAGCTTAGAAGAGGGAAAAGTGAGGCGGGGCACGAGAAGCACTGTGGTGATGTCGGAAGAGATCAGGTGCTGTAGGTTTGAAGAGGGGAAGAATGCCCAATAGAGAAAATGACCTGAGGATGTCAGCTGACAGCGTCTGAAGGCCTTGCCCGGCTTGGCACGTCCAGCTACACCAGGTGTTCCCATGAGTCTGCTGATCATGGTGCCCGTGGTGGATGTGGAGTGGAGCCGTATAGGCAAGGCCTCCGGTCACGCACAGGAAGCACATGCTGAGCATGAGAGCCGCAAACGATTGTGTGAGAGTGGTCTTCCTCATCTTGGGCCATTGCAATTGCAGCAATTTTGATGATCTCTTCCGTCAGGCTAGCTGTTCCGTTGCAAGGTGTCTACGGACGGGTGCTCATCAATGCAACAGTTTACTCCCTGCTCATTGACATTCCGTGATGGCAAAATCCCAATGGTTTTTGCGATTTTGTTGAATCAGCGCATCGATGGAATCCCGAAATATTCGTAAGCTGCCTTTTCCAATTTTCGTCGCTTTCAGACGATCTTCTTCGACCCACCGATAGATGGTCCATCGGCTGACATTCAAGGTTTGAGCCGCTTCACCGACACGTAAAAGTTGTTTGTTCATGGGTTCTCCTTCCGCAGCCTGTATGCTGTGTCATGCGATTACAGTCATGTGTTCGTGTCCGGTCACTACTATGAAAGATCCGGAACGAAATAGTTCCAACCGGGCTTCAACATGGTTACTTCTTGAGCGCAATACGTCGAATCAATGGAGAATGGAGATCATTGGACCATTCTGCTCACGACGAAACGATGCGCTTGGGATGTGGGTTCAGGGACGGATTCGTTGAAAATCCGAGTCTATCCATGAACCAAAAAACGAACGGGTGGGCCGCGAGGAGAGAATCTGTGTAAGGGCGAGGTTCGGGAAAAGATGAATACCGGTGTCAGGGGCCAGAACATGATGGGAAAAAACAGCGCCGACCATTGAGCAATCGGACTGGCACCTGAGGCAATCTGGGCGACATGACAGGCCCACGAGCAAAGAAGAGAGAGGGATTGGGCCGGGTGGGAATGGTGAGAGGTGTTGGGATCAAGGGATCTTGAAGCACAGAACGCTCCCGCACCCAGGAGGACGACGTGTAACCCAATGAGTAGCCCGATAAGGGCATGTGCCAATCGAGGCCCTACATTGGTGAATGGAGTTGCTGGGGTGTGGTTCATGGTTTCCGGGGGATTAAGATTCCGAATTGGGTTTTGTGGCAATTGCCATGTTGGAAATGCCGGCCAATCGAATGATGTCCATCACTTTTATGACCTGGCCATGGGAAACCTGTTCATCGGCGTTAATGACGACTGAAGGGTCCGAGTCGGTTTGCCGAAGGGTTGCCAGGCGGACTTCCAGTTCCGGTAGTTCAATGCGGTCCTTATTGTAGTACAGCATTCCTTCATGGGTCAGCGTGAGAGAGATTTGCTCAGGAACTTTATCCGTTGAGGAGTCGGCCGTCGGCAAATTGACCGGCATCCCATGTTGAATGGTCATGGACAGCGTGGCGATCATAAAGAACACCAGGAGAAAGAACATCGTGTCGATCATCGGAATGATCTCGATGCGGGCCTTTTTCTGTGTGGCGGCAGGTAGTCTCATGGAAATCTTAATGCCCGGTTTGTCGTTGCGAAAAGGTTAACAGATAATGTGAATGGAAATCTTTAAAATATCCGTCTTCAGTTGATAAGCCATTGGGTGTCACACCTAGAATAACGAACTAGGTGTGACAACCTCAATGTTCTGTTCCCTGAACGATTGTGTCCGGCCCGAACACATTAAAACTTCCATTCGATTCCACCAAACCCGCTGATCCCCTGACCGGGATTGAAGTACCGGCCCAGACTGTCATTGACCACGACAGCACCCGCATAAGTTTGATCGGACAGATTTCGTCCTTCTGCGAAAAAGGATAAGTTCTTACTGTAATTATACCCTGCCTTCAGATTGACGAGGAAATAGGCCGAGTTCTTGGCGGTGTTTTCGCTGTTCACGTAATATCCGGCGAGGACCCATTCAAAATTCGGGGCGACAAAAAATCCCGCCGGATGATCATAGCGTACCTCCCCCGCAAGCTGGTGCTCGGGTGCCCCGGGAACCCGGTTGCCGTCCTTGGCCACCAAGAACTTTTGAGTTCCATTGTCTCCTCCGCCGTACACGTCATCGGTGAATTTAAATAAGGACCAGGTATAGGCGGTACGAACGGAGATCGTGTCGCTGTGGTTTTTGGGGCCCTGAACCAGCAATCCGTTGGCCACCACCATACTGCCTCCTGCTTCAATGCCTGTGTGTCGCGTCCCTTTGGCATTTTGATAGGTCGGTTGGTTATTGATATTAAACGTCAGGATTTCCTTTTGCATTTCCAGGTTATAGAAGGTGAGGTCCCAGGTATAGCGGTTATCCGCTGTGGAGCCTCGCGTGCCAATTTCAAACTGCCAGGCCCGTTGCGCATCCAGGTTGATGAAGGGGGTGGTGGGGACTGTGCCGTCGGGGTTGATCGATGAGGTCAATTCGACATTGATGGGGGGTTCGTACCCACGGCTGACGTTTCCGTAAATTTGCGAGGTCCCGGTGGTTTGGTACACGAACCCCATCTTTGGGATAAGAGCATTGAAATGACGTACGCCGGTATCGCTAGTATTTAAATCTCCCGTAAAGGGACTGTAGAGTTGGTTCCTGCCCTGCCGGATGCTGTATTCCCAGCGTCCGCCTGCAATGACAAGGAAATCATCGGTTACGTTGAATTGGTCTTCCAGGTAGGTGCTGAGATTGGTCGTCTCCAACGTGAGGTTTTGGGTCTGTATTCCGCGTTTGCCCAAATTGTTGACAAAACGCCGTTGATTGGTGTCTCCGTATCGTGGTTGATTGCCGATGAGGAACTTGTTCTCATGTCCGAAAATGGGATGTGAATTGACGTATCGAATTTCCCCTCCCACATTATAGTTATCCTGGACGATCGTTTGGAAAATAGGATGATCTACGTATTGGTAGGAATAATAGGGGATAATCTCAAAAAACTGGTGGGATGCGAATTCATTGCGATAGGCGGCCCCGACCCGGATATAACTATAGTACCGTCCCCATTTGCAGGCCTGGTTTGGCCCGCAGGAAAACGGATTGATTCCCCCCAAGGTGTTAGCCTGCCTTCGATCGGAATCCAATTGCGCTTGGGTAATCGACCCTGGGAGTGCTTCTGACACCTCGGCTCCCAGGATATAGGCGCGCACTTCCTGGTGATCGCCGATCTGAAATCCGAAGTTGGCATTTAACCGTCCGCGTGCCTGCTGGCTGTTATCCTGAAAGCCGTCCTGATGATTGCCCGAAGCGCTGATATAGTAGTCGGCGGTGGTGTCCATGGTGCCGACCTTAAAGGGTTTGGTGACCTGGCCGCTGGAGACCTGTCCTGAATAGAGTCCGAAACTCCCAGCCAATCCACGCGCTTGGTAGAGGGAGGCGTTGTAGCCCGTGCGGGGCACAAAATTGATGGCTCCTCCCAGGGTATTGGCTCCATACCGGAGGGCGTTGGACCCTTTATACACCTCGATACGCTCATAGGCCATCAAGTCGATGGATTCAAAATCGGAGAATCCGTCCGCATCGCCGAAATAGATCCCGTTGATGAGAATATTAATACCACGATGATGAAAGTTGTTCCTGAGGGAAGTCCCCCGGATTTGGAATTGTCCTTCGTCGGCACCGAATCGGGATTGGAATCGCACGCCTGGAGCGAATTGAAGGACGTCGGTTAAATTGAACGCACGGGATTCCTCGATTTCTTTTTCCTCGATCAGGATGGTGCTGCTGGGCCGGCGAGCGAGTTCTTCCTTGACTACATCGATGTTTTCGATTCGTTTGGCTTCTACTGTCACAGTTGGAAGTGTTTCAATTATTTCTTCAGCTATACCCAGGGAGGGCTCGATTAGGAGAAAGCTAATTGCCGCGCAAAACTGCAAGGCTAGTTGCATGTTTTTGATTTTCAAGTACTTTAGGTCGATCATGGATTTCACGTATCCTTTCCTGCACGCATGAAGGGATTCAGGTCAGGCTGAACAGGGTTCTGCCCTTATGGCTGCAAAAAAATATTAAGTTGGAATCGTGGAACCTGATTAAACCGGAGGGCCGCGAGCGAGAGACCGACTCAGCGTTGCCTGTGCAGGAATGACGGAAAAAAAGAAAACGAATCCGACGATTAATAGGGTGTGGGTAAGAAGTGCGTTGTGGGTCGTGTCGGCCGAGTTCGCTTTCGAACTGACCTGACAGGCCCATGAGCAAATTGAGGAATGGGAAGTGGTGTTTTTGGAATGATGATTGATTGGAGAATGTTGGATCTCATGAGATGCCACGCAATACGTGGCTATGCTCGCCAGAGCGAGATACGCCACCGCGAAGATGACTGAAGGGAGTGTAAGGCGGCGCGGCATCATGGGAGGGCTCGATGGCTTGTCAGGCATGTTGAAGGGTTTATGTCTTGTGGTTTAAAAATCCTGTCCATTGTAGATCGAAGATTAATGCGCATGTTTGGCTGTGGCATCTGTATGGTGAGTTTCGCTCCATGACAGAGGTGACCCTTGCTTCATACGAAGGATAATGTTTTGAACCTGTTCGAAGTCTTCAAGCGGATTGCCCTGTAAAACAAGAAAACTGGCTTCATATCCCTCGTCCAATCGTCCAATTTTCCTTGAAGGAAAAATAGTTTGAGGAGTGGTCTCACTCCACATTTTCAGTAAGGTCAGATTGTCAAAAATTCCCATGTGATGAAGGTGAAGTGCTTCCGCCAGGGAAGTTTCCGCATGGTCGCTTCCGATGGCAATGGTGACCCCGGCCTGATGCAGTAACTTGAGGTTTTCCATCTGAATTCTCTTGGCGACCTCAAGGACATTTTTCACGGGTGGCGGTTGGTGCTCTTGGGAATTTGCAGGAGAGTGGGGATTCGCGTCCGTCTTGGTATGATGTCCTGCCGGGTGAAAGTGCTCGGCGACGGTCGTCGTGACAATCACGGTCCGGTGTGTGGCCGCCAGTTGGGCATCTTCTTGAGTTAATCGCACGGCTGACTCTTGGTCGGGCGAAGGAAGGAACCACCCTGGGAGATGGGCGATCTCATCCACATGATTCTTGATGGCCGTTCGAAAGTCATCAACTGTTTCAATATGTGCGGAAACACGCAGGTTTTGCTGGTGCGCACGCGTGACAATCGGCTCGATAAGCTGCGGATTCAGGCCGCTCCGAAACCCATGAGTGGCGGAGCGGGTGCCGTGTTCAAAATGTTTCGAGTCGGCAAGATAGAGCTTAATGAAATCCGGCTTGGTCGCCATGATGGCCGGCCAGTAGGTTTCCACATCCTTCAGAGAGGAAAGAGCAAAGTAAGCTCGCCCGTTGAACCATCCTTTTTCACGTTTGCCAATGACCGGTTCATAACGATGGGTGCGAAGTATGTCTTCGTATAGAGCAATGGGATGACCGCGTTTCCCGGTCAGACCGGCATGGGCAAAGATCGCATCAATGGTTTCCGGTGTGTTGAGTTTTCCGTCGATTTGCTCAACAAACTCGGGAATGTCGGTGGTATTTTTTACATAAAAAATACCATCCCGGACATAATGATTGATGACCTGATCGATGTCCCAGGCACCTTCGACGTTGTGGGTGTGGGCTTCGCCAAACGGTGGCACGACAAACCCGCCTTTCAGATCAATGGTCTGTTCAACAACCTTGGGCCGGAGGCGGGTAAGTGAGCCATCGACCGCATACCAGGTATCCCTGGTGAAGCCTTGTCCATCAAACCATTGGCCATTGATAAATTCATAGGTTTTGGCAGTCTTCCGGTTGTCGAAAGATTCGATATTGGTGGTTGGTGGGGAATGAGTGGGAATGCTACATCCCATCAATCCCAGTCCACTAATGAGTAACAGGATGGTCAAAGACAACAGGGTGTATGGTGTCTGTTGACTCTGAATCCATTTTCTTTCGCCCTGAATAATCATGCCTGGAGGCTTCAAACATGCTAAATGAATGAACCTTCTGAGTTTGGCTACGATTTCTCTGCTTTGTTGCTGTGGGTTGTCCATGCCGTTCGTAAGCTGAAGGTGGGAATTAGGAATGTCCCAGGAACGACTGAAGTTTGGTGGCATATTGTTCAATGCGCTCGGTTTCCCGTTCGACCATGGAAAGGAAAAAGTTGTAGGGAATGAGCGTGATGACGGCAACCCCAATTCCTGCAGCGGTGCAAATGAGTGCTTCAGCCACACCACCTGTGACCGCGTGGGGATTTCCTAGTCCTGATTCGGACATGATGTCGAAGGAATCGATCATTCCAATAATGGTTCCTAGCAGTCCCAGTAAGGGACCCAACGTAATGATCGTATCCAGAACGGATAATCCCCGCTTTAATCGGGCCAGCTCGCCGATTCCAGCTGCTTCCATGGCTTTGTCCGGTTGTTGGTCTCGATGAAATATGCCTGCCGCAAGCACGCGGAGTGTGGGGCTCTGGCGTTGTTCGGCTAATGCCAGCGCATCCGTCCATTTTCCCTGTTCAACCAGTTTGATCATCCGGTCCGCCAGGCGGCTGAAGCGCAACGATCGGAATTGGAATCCACGTTCGATGCTGACGGTCAGAGCTAATAATGAGCAGCCCAGGATGGGGATCATCATCCATCCGCCACCCATCAGTAATTGAATCATGCCTCTACTCCCTTCTTCTCGCGTCGCTTAACTGTTCAGGTCAAATTTAATGGGAATGTCGACCCATTTGGCTATGGGGATGTTCCCGTCTTTCGCCGGCTGAAATTTCCAGTTTTTAATGGCTTCCTGGGCAGCCAGATCTAACGCCTCATGACCGCAGCTCTTTCGAATTTCCACCTGGCTGGGAGCGCCATCGGTGTTAATCAATGTTCGCACAATCACCGTCCCCTCCCACCCAGACTCACGCGCCACACGAGGATAGAGTGGTTTGGTCGAGGCGACAATTCTCGGCTTGGACGTTGAGGATCCGGCTGCCATCGCCGGCGGAGTTTTTAATGCCGGACGAGCCGACGGGTTTGGCGGGGGAGGCAGTGTGTGCTGCGCTATTGGTTGACGATTGTTCATGTGCATAGGTGTCCTGGCAGGGGGTTGTTCCCGCTGCGGTGTCGCCGGTGAAAGCTGAGGTCTTTGCCGGTGTTGAGGAGGAACGGCCATTTTCATCATCTGACGACTCTGTATGGCCTGCACCGTTCGTGTGTCTTTGAGCATGGGCTTTGCCTGAGGAAGAGGCGGCGGAGCCAGGGGTTTGGAAGGTGTCGGTTTAATTGATGCCTGCATCGGTGTCGCCGGCATGGCTGGCGTAGGTTGGGTCCGGGGAGACGGTGGCGTGGGTTGTGCAAAATCCGGTTGGGGTGGTGTCAGAGGTTTCGTGGGCGGTTGTGGGGCGGGACTGATTTCCTGGAGAGCCGGAACCAATGTCACCTGGACTGTTGGGGTGAGGTCTTTAACTTCAGGGGGACTTGGATAATACGTCAGGGCGGCAAGAATTCCTGCATGAAGAATAACGCTTCCCAAGGCGCTCAGGAGAAAAATTCGATTATTGAAATTGGAAGAGGAATCTTCAAACGTGGAGTTCACGATTTGCTCCGTTGTAATAATGTTTGAATTCGTTCGTCCTGGCCCCCAAGCTTCAAGAATTCTTCGTAGTGCTTGAGAGCTTTTTGGGGGGCATTGCGATGAAATTCATACAACATTCCAAGATTGTAGTGGGCTTCGGCCAATTGATCATTCAAAGATAAGGCTGTTTGATATTCTTCTTCAGCTTGATCAATTTGGGACAGGGCCGCATACACGACTCCCAGATTGACATGAGCTTCCGCATTGTTTTTATCGAGAGCGGTGACGTGTTCAAATGCTTGTGCCGCTTCCTTGAAGTCTTCCTTTTGCCGGTACAGGATGCCTAAATTGAAATAGGCGCTGGCTAAATCATTGTTTAATTTTACGGCATGTTGGTAGGCCTGAATGGCGTTGTCCACGTGATCAGATTGTTGAGCGAGTGATCCGGCCATTAACCAACCATTGACATACGTGGGATGGAGAGAGACCAGTTGGTCGACGTAACGTTGGGCTTCATCGGTCTGCTGCTCCTGGGCCAGCCAAAACGCGATGCCGTATAACGAATCGACGCGATGAGGCTCGAGTTCCAAGACGGCCTGATGGGCCTTAATGGCTTTCTGCGCTTGTTGTTGCTGATCAAACAACGCCGCCAACGCAATGCGGGCTTCCGTAAACTTGGGATAGGCCTTCAAGGCAAGATTGAATGATTGCTCGGCTTTTGGAAATTGGGACTGATGCTGGTAGATGGATCCAAGATCAACATAGGCTTGAGCAAATTTGGGATAGGCCTCCACCGCCCGTTGTAACTCCATGATGGCATTATCCGGTTTTTCAAGATTGTTGAAGATTAACCCCAACAGATGGTGCGCCTCAGCGTATCCCGGGTACAAGGCCAGCGCACGCTCTAAGGAAGCAATGGCCGAAGTCCATTGTTGTTGTTCATAGGATGAAAAGGCTTGGGAAAGAAGGTCCTGTGCTTCTCCAGCCTGACTTGAGGGGCTGCCCAGGCCGATATGGGTGACGAGAAGGAAAAACGCGATGAGTCTGATTTTCGAGAAAGGAGGTATCATGGGCTAACCTTATTGATATGGGCAATATTCCCCAGGTTTATTGAAGCAAATCAAATCGAATGGGCAAATCCACGGTGGACGCAACGGTAAATTCTCCATTTTTTGCTGGTTCAAAGGACCAGCCCTTTACCGATTGAACGGCACTTTCGTCCAGGAGAGAAAATCCCGAACTTTCCTTTACTGTGGCACTTGTGACCGTGCCATCGGAACTTATGTGCGTCCGCAGGACCACCTTCCCATGCCACCCCTGTTCTCTGGCCATTCTGGGATAGAGGGGGCGTTCGGTTTTCAGGGGTTTGACGCTTTTCAATCGCCCGCGTGTTGTTCCGATCCGGTCTAGGAGTATTCGGGGTATGGCGGGCTGTGGCAGATTATCCATATCAAGATCGGGAGCCCCAAGGGTATGAATTGTCGTTGGCGGCCATGGGCGGTCAATCGTGGGCAACGGAAATGAAAATGTTCTACTGGTTTTTGTCACCGTTGTCCCAGTCACTTCAATGACGTCTAAGGTTTCTATGGGCTCTGTGCTCTCACCGAGGTTTTCCGCCAAAGAAGTTTGATTGGAGGCCAAAGTGCACCATAGAGATAAAGCAATGAAAAACATCAGATTGTGTTGATGTACCAAAAGACCTTTTCCCATTACGAAATATGACGACCGGTCGTGTTGAATTATATCCACTGGTTGTTTTTCTAGGTTGCGGATAACGTCAAATCAAGCCAGCTGGCATCTTTGACGTTAAGAAACTCACTACCCCCTTAAAGAGGTTGTCCCTTGTTCGGTTTCTCCTGTCAGGAAGATGTCGGCCGTCCCCTCCTCTGACCATGCGTTGTGAGGCCGTTCCCGAACTCAACTCGTTATGGTGAAAGCGGTTTGGGAACCAGGCTTCGGATGATTTATCGAGGAGGAGCTCTGGTTGGAAGAAAATGAGTGGAAATGAGAGTAGGGACTTTAGGAATCGGATATTCCATAATGGCAAGGAGTTGGAAGCTAGGGGAAATTTCCTGGTTATCCCCGGAAATTGTTTGTGCCGCCGCGCACATCCAGGAACAGATTGCCGTGCTATGCATGGCTGATGTGTGGTGATGGGTATGTTCCGTAATGTGCGAAGCGTAGGTCCGATGCATGCTCCCCATGATGAGGAAGAGCATCAGAATGAGTACAACGGTGAGGCTTTTTCGATATGGCATGTTATCTACAGACCAGAAATGTTCAAAACCCTGAATAATAAAGGAGGCTTATGCTAGGGAAACCCGAAAGATTCTGTCAAGCAAATGCCTGTCCTTCGTTTCGTGTCGTCGTCCGTCACAGGATGGATCTTTGCGATCATGAATCCTTTTCCTGTGAGTTGATTCCCACCGGTAATTCGGTATACTAGGGCAACTGTATGGTTTGAAAGGTGTGTCTAGCCCTCATTCCCTATCCATTGTGATTTTCTCCCACCCTATTTCGTAAGGTCGATATGTTTGTTCGTCTATTAAATATTCTCTTTGGTAGCAAAAATGATCGGGAGCTCAAGCGGCTCAGACCACAAGTGATTCGAGCCAATGAATTTGAGGCTTCTTTGCAACCCCTTGATGACGAGGGATTAGCGGCAAAGACCGCAATATTTAAAAAAAGACTAGAAGCTGGCGAGTCTTTGGATGATTTGCTCCCTGAGGCGTTTGCCGTATGCCGTGAAATGTCCAAGCGCCAGCTTGGCATGCGCCATTTTGATGTACAGTTGTTAGGGGGAATGGTCTTGCACCAGGGACGTATTGCCGAAATGCGCACAGGTGAAGGAAAAACTCTTGTCGCCACTCTCCCGGTCTATTTGAATGCGTTGGAGGGAAAAGGGGTTCATTTGGTGACAGTGAACGATTATCTGGCGAAGCGCGATGCCCAGTGGATGGGACCGCTCTACCATGGTTTAGGCTTATCCGTCGGGATCATTCAACATGACGCCTCCTTTTTATTTGATCCAACCTATGATGCCCCGGATAAACGGTTGCAATTTCTTCGGCCATGTTCTCGACGTGAGGCTTATGGGGCCGATATTACCTACGGGACCAATAATGAATTTGGGTTCGATTATTTAAGGGATAATCTCGTGGTCACGGACTTGAGCCAGGGGGTTCAGCGGGAATTGAATTTTGCCATTGTCGATGAAGTTGACAGCATTCTCATCGACGAAGCTCGGACGCCGCTGATTATTTCCGGACCCGCCGAACAAAGCACAGACCTTTATTTCCAGGTAGATCGGATCATCCCTCACCTCAAACGGGAAGAGGATTATACGATTGAAGAGAAAACAAAAACGGTATCTCTGACCGATGAAGGCAATGCGCATGTTGAGAAACTGTTGGGAGTCGATAATCTCTATGACTTGAAGCACCTGAGTTTGGTGCATCACGTTATTAAAGCTCTCCAAGCCCATGTGCTCTATCATCGGGATGTGGAGTATGTGGTGAAAGATGGCGAGGTGATGATTGTTGATGAGTTTACCGGTCGATTAATGCCGGGACGGCGATGGAGTGATGGACTCCATCAGGCTGTGGAGGCCAAAGAAGGGGTGAAGATTGCCAACGAAAATCAAACTCTGGCATCCGTGACGTTCCAGAATTATTTTCGTATGTATAACAAACTGGCGGGCATGACCGGAACCGCGGACACCGAAGCTGCGGAATTCGCAAAAATTTACAACCTGGAAGTGAATGTGGTGCCCACCAATAGCAAAATGATTCGAATCGATAATCCGGATGTGGTCTATCGGACCGAAAAGGAGAAATTCGAGGCCATTGCCGACGAGATCAAAGAATATCATGAGAAGGGACAACCGGTTCTTATTGGCACGATTTCTATCGAAAAATCTGAACGTCTTGCGGCCTTATTGAAGCATCGAGGCGTAAAACACCATGTCTTGAATGCCAAGTTTCATGAAAAAGAAGCAGAAATTATTGCCCAGGCCGGGCAAAAGGGTTCGGTGACCATCGCCACGAACATGGCCGGCCGCGGTACCGATATTTTATTGGGAGGCAATGCTGAAGCGCTCTTCAAACAACAGGTTGTTTATCGGGGGGAAGATCTGACAGAAGAGGAGCAAAACAAAGCGTATGCCACAATTAAAGCCGCCTGTGATGAGAATAAGAAAGAAGTACTGGCAGCCGGAGGGTTGCACATAGTCGGGACTGAACGTCATGAGAGCCGCCGGATCGACAATCAGCTGAGAGGACGGGCGGGACGGCAGGGAGATCCTGGCTCCTCGCGCTTTTTCCTTTCCTTGGAAGATGACTTGCTTCGCATTTTTGCGTCCGAACGGGTTTCAAACCTCATGCTCAAGCTCGGCATGGAAGAAGGTGTGCCCATTGAGCACAGGATGGTCACCAAATCCATTGAAAATGCGCAGAAAAAGGTTGAAGGCCATAATTTTGAAATTCGCAAGCATCTTCTTGAATATGATGATGTGATGAGTAAGCAGCGAGAGGTGATATATAAACATCGGCAGAATGTATTACATGCGACCGATGTGACGGAAGACGTTTTGGGTATGATTGAGGAAGTGGGCGAACGCTTGGTCGATGTCTATTGTCCTGAGGAGCAGTACGCCGAGGAATGGAACATTGCCGGATTAGCGGAATCAGTGCAGGGACAATTTGGCGTTGATGTGATCCAAGCGGATGAGATCAAAGACGTCGGTCGAGACGCGCTCAAGGAAGAAATTCCAGAAAAGTTAAAGCAGGCTTACCGGGACAAAGTCCAAGGACTCATCCAGGAGCATGGGGCCACCGAGGATTTAGTGCATTATGTGGAACGCACGATTCTGCTTCAAATGATTGACCATCATTGGAAAGATCACTTGTGGGGAATGGACCAGTTGAAAGATGGAATCGGCCTGCGCGGGTATGGGCAAAAGGATCCCCTCGCAGAATATAAGCGTGAAGGCTATGACATGTTTGCCGGAATGATGGAGCGGATTAAAAATGATACCTTGGAACGGCTCTTTAAATTTCAACTGGTTCGCGGTGAACGGCCTGAGCCTGAGCGGGAAGCGCCTCGCCCGGCACAATTAAATCTGAACCGGGGAGGTGAGTCCGCTTCCGCTCCCCAGCAACGCACCGTTCAACGTGCCGAAGAGAAAGTTGGTCGAAACGATCCCTGCCCATGTGGGAGCGGGAAAAAATACAAAAAATGCCATGGGACCTGACACCTGAAAGGCCTACTCTGCTCTTCTCATTGACGCGAGTATTGTTGTAACCCCACCCTCTTTCTGTTTGCCACTCACCTACCTTCTTCTCCCGATTAGGTTCTTGTTCATAACGTGTTGAATCTATTGTTTTTTATTGTCATAAAAAGTGCGAAATTGCTTGACTTGTTTAAAGGTAGGCCGTTATCGTAACCGATTCTCAATGGGCATATTGCAGGAGGGACCATAGTCCATTCGTGCCATCAGATCATCAGAATACACAGGGTAATCCAGACCTTATCGAGAAGATTCTATTGGAAATTGACCTTAATGGGCCCATAAGTTTTGCGCGTTTCATGGAATTGGCGCTCTACGATGTTCCACACGGATATTATATGACCAAAAAGGTTGAACCTGATCTCCCTCCCTCAGACCGAATCGGATGGGGTGGTGATTTTTATACGGCACCGGAACTTTCCCCTATTCTGGCGAAAACCTTGGTTCGCCAGGTTTTGGCTATCGATGACCAGTTAGGACATCCCGCTCAGTTTACTTTTATGGAAATTGGTGCAGGGAACGGAACTTTTGCCTTCGATTTCATTCAAGAATGCCGATCGATCGATTCTGATTTTTATCATCGTCTTTCTTATCAAATCATCGAGCGGAGTCCCCATCTCCAATCGCGTCAGGCAGCCAAGCTCAGCGAGATAGGGGAGGGCTGGGGAAACAAGCATCTGAGTTGGAAGTCGTCGTTAGAGAACGTTGAAACGGATTCGGTGACCGGTGTTGTCTTTTCCAATGAATTAGTTGACGCGTTACCTGTCCATCGAGTCCGAATGGCTGACCACCGCCTTCATGAAATATGTGTGGCCTACAAAGGCGGGCATTTTGTTGAATGTCTGAATCATAGGCTCTCTCCGAACCTGATCGACTACATCGAGACTCATAAGGTGGCCTTGAGTGAAGCCCAAACTTCAGAACTCCATCTTGCCGCTGAGATTTGGATGAGGCATGTGGCTCGCCTTCTCCGTCGCGGTGTCGTGGTGACTATCGACTATGGTCATACGCATGGTGATTATTATCGATCCGACCGAAAGGACGGGACCTTCTTGTGTTATTATCGGCATGCCATTTCGACCGATCCGTATTCAAGGGTTGGAGAGCAGGATATGACGGCTCATGTCAATTTTTCCGCTTTGGCGAGTGTCGGAACGACAAACGGGTTGGACCTCATCGGATTCACAACTATGGCTAATTGGCTGATCGGGTTGGGTGTCGAAGAATTGGTGCGAGACCAGGACCAAGAGTCTGAAGATGTAAAGGCGTTGACGAAATTATTGCGCCCCCATGGGATGGGGACAACATTTAAGGTTCTCGCTCAGCGAAAGGGAATGGAGCCTTTCCCGCTTCAAGGTTTGCGTTATCGGGCTTTTTTTGATGACGCGGTGTCCTCACAATGAAGATGGAAAAAGTTTTGAATCGGAGATGAATGTGGTGAGTATGACTCATTCTGGAATGAGAGTAATCTATGGGTAGTGAACCTGTTCCTTTTAATTATCTCCCCATCATCATCTTCATGGTTCTTGGGGTGCTCTTTGGAGTCGGGTCCTTTGTTGTGGGGTGGATTGTCCGTCCCAGCCGTCCTTATCGGGCGAAACTGCTTCCTTACGAAAGTGGCGCTCCGTTGTTTATGGACGCCAGGGTTCAGTTCCCGATGCGCTATTACATCATTGCCATGCTCTTTGTCATTTTTGATATTGAGGTGGTGTTCTTATTTCCTTGGGCGGTGGTGTTTAAAAAGCTTGGCCTTCTTGGCCTAGTTGAAATGGGAGTGTTCCTGGCCATTCTCATTGTGGGGTTCTGGTATGCCTGGAAAAAAGGTGCATTAGATTGGGATTAAGAAAAATAGGTCTTTATGCCTGGAAATATCCGCAGTTCACCCAGTACAATGGCACCCCCATAGTTTGGGGGTAGGCCACGAGCCACATACAGAACATTGAGGTAGGCAGATAATCTTATGGGCATGCTTGAACGACAACTTGAACCGAATATTATTACGACCAACTTGGATTATTGTATTGCCTGGTGTCGGAAATCAGCCCTTTGGCCGATGACCTTCGGATTAGCCTGTTGTGCGATTGAAATGATCGCCTCCGTGTCATCCAAGTATGACATTGATCGGTTTGGGGCAGGGGTATTTCGTGCGTCACCACGCCAATCCGATTTGATGATTGTCGCTGGTACGGTTTGTCGGAAAATGGCACCGGTGATCCGTCGAATTTATGATCAAATGGCCGAGCCCAGATATGTGATTTCCATGGGATCCTGCGCGACATCCGGGAATCATTACAATAGTTACAGCGTCGTTCAGGGTGTGGATCAAATCGTCCCTGTGGATGTCTATATTGCGGGTTGTCCACCAAGGCCAGAGGCGCTCATGGATGGTCTTATTAAACTCCAAGAAAAAATTCAAAAAGAAAAATACTTTGTGAAGTAACACCGGAAGTTGTGTAGAGGGTTTTTCGATAATCAACGATCCAGCAACCGATCTCATTTATGCATGCTTTTCTTGAATCCCTGGTTAACCGCTTTCCTCAGGCGGTGCTGACGGCGCAGCAGGATCCCGTGCGTTTGGATCTGTGGGCTCAAGTGCAGGCCGATCATTGGCTGGAAATTGCCCAATTTCTCCATGACGATCCCTCAATGGTCCTGGATCATATCACCGATATCTGTTCGGCGGATTATCCTGATGACCTTGAGCGCTTTGAAGTCATTTATCACTTTCTCTCCCTTTCACACAGGACCCGCCTTCGAATTAAAGCTCGCGTGACAGAGGACCATCCGGAGATCGCCTCTATCAGTGGGATCTGGAAAGGGGCGAATTTCCTGGAACGCGAAGTGTACGACTTGATGGGCATCCGCTTTAGCGGACATCCCGATCTTCGTCGAATTTTGATGCCTGATGATTTTGATGAAGGGTATCCGTTACGAAAAGATTTTCCGGCCGAAGGGAAAGGGTGGCGAAGCCGCTTTGATTTTCTCCCCAGGTTGGACGAACCGATTGGCGAATGGTCGGAAGCCGAGGTGCCAGATGATCAGCGGCATCAATTCATGGCGGATGACCATCCGGGTGACACCAAACGCACGACGGAAATGCTCCTCAATATGGGACCGCAGCATCCCAGTACGCATGGTGTGCTTCGGGTCGTGTTGGAGTTGGATGGTGAGCGGGTCAGCAAAGCCACCCCCGATCTTGGATATCTGCACCGGGGAGTGGAAAAGTTGGCTGAAGGTCTGACGTATATGCAAATGGTTCCGCATACCGATCGATTAGACTATGTCTGTGCCATGACCAATAACTATGCGTATGTGAGGGCCGTGGAGAAACTGATAGATATGGCCGTTCCGGAACGGGCGGAATATGTGCGGACCATCGTTGCCGAAATGCAACGGATCATCGGCCATTTATTCTGGCTGGGAACACAAGCGCTGGATATCGGAGCCATGACCGTGTTCTTTTGGACATTCCGGGAACGTGAAGTCTTGTTAGATATGTTTGAAAAGTTGTGTGGAGCCCGTTTGACATTGAATTACTATCGGATTGGAGGCGTGGATGCGGATCTCACGCCGGAAATTATTACGACCCTCAGGGATTTTTTGAAAACGTTTCCTGCCCACATTCGGGAATACGATACGCTCTTGCAAAAAAATCGAATTTGGGTAGCCCGCACAAAGGGGGTGGCACTCCTTTCTGCGGAGGATGCCATCAATTTCGGATGCACAGGGCCGGTTCTGCGTGGGTCTGGAGTGTCCTATGATATTCGAAAACTGGAGCCCTATGGCGTGTATGATCGCGTGGATTGGGAAGTCCCTCTGGGAAAAGACGGGGATACCTATGACCGGTATTGGATCAGAATGGAAGAAATGTGGCAAAGCGCTCGCATCATTGAACAATGCCTCAATCAAATGCCTGAGGGACCCGTGATGGCCGTCGATGCCCAAGCCATTCCCCCTCCCAAGCCCGAGGTGATGAGGGATATGCAAAGCCTGATTCATCATTTCATTATCTTTACGCAAGGGTTTAAGCCACCGAAAGGCGAAACGTATTGTGCGACTGAGGTGCCTAAAGGTGAATTGGGCTTTTTTATCATTAGTGACGGGAGTTCGCGTCCCTATCGGTTGAAAATCCGATCTCCTTCCTTTATTCATATGGGCGCCTTTGATCATATGGCGCGTGGATATTTGATTTCTGATATCGTCACGATTTTCGGAACGTACGATATTGTGATGGGGGAGTGTGATCGATAACATGGGGAATGGTGTCAGGGAGTTAAAGGGTTACGCGCACAATGGTCATTGGGCGATGACTCCTCACCTCAACTCACGAGGCTGCCATGTTATTTGAGCGATTCAAAAACGAGGTTGATGATATTCTGTCCCGCTATCCGGTGAAGCGCTCGGCGTTGTTGCCGTTATTGAATTTTGCGCAGAGGGAAGAGGGATATGTCAGTGAATCAGCCATGAAAGAGATTGCCAAAATTTTGGATTTGACTCCCCCGCAAGTGTTTGAGACCGTCACGTTTTATACGATGTTTAATCTCAAGCCGATCGGGAAGTTTCACCTTCAAGTGTGTAAGTCGCTCATGTGTGCTTTGGTTGGATCGGATGATCTTGTGATGTGGATTCAGAAAAAACTGAGCATTGCCCCAGGTCAGACAACGGCAGATAACATCTTTACGCTCAGCGTGGTGGAGTGTCTTGGATCCTGTGGGACCGGTCCCATGATGCAGGTGAATGATGACTATTATGAACAATTATCTGAAGAAAAGGTCGGACGAGTCCTGGACGATTTGAAACGGGACGGGACAAGTTCGCTTAAAACAGGACCCTTCATGTATCCTCAGCCCCTTGCTAAATGACAGGAGTCTTTGTAGAGCATAGACGTGGATAAGCAATTCATGGGTTATTCAAAACCGCCCGTTTACGAATTAATGTGTTTATGACCACTTACGAAAAAATATTATTGAAGAATATGGAGCAGCCGGGATACACCGGTTCGTTGGCGGACTATGAAGGGACCGGTGGGTATAGAGCCCTTCGGACAGTTTTGAAGGAAATGCAGCCCGATCAGGTGATTGAGGTGGTGAAAAAGTCAGGTCTTCGCGGTCGTGGTGGAGCCGGGTTTCCCACCGGTGTGAAATGGGGATTCATTCCCAAGAATCATCCCGGTCCTAAATATTTGTGCTGCAACGCGGATGAAAGTGAACCCGGAACATTTAAAGACCGGCAACTCATGGAACGGGATCCCCATCAAATGCTGGAGGGGATGGCCATTACCTGTTTCGCCATTGGCGCACAAACGGCCTACATCTACATTCGAGGAGAGTTTCGTCTCGGTGCGAAGATTCTGGAACAGGCTCTTCATGAAGCCAATGCGGCCGGGTATCTTGGCAAAAATGTTCTGGGGAGCGGATTGACGATCAATATTTTTGTCCATCTTGGAGCCGGAGCGTATATTTGTGGTGAGGAAACAGCTCTACTGGAATCATTAGAAGGGAAACGGGGCATGCCTCGCTTCAAGCCGCCGTTTCCGGCGACGCATGGGCTATATCAAAACCCCACTGTGGTCAATAATGTCGAAACGATGGCCAATGTTCCTCATATTATCAACCGAGGGGGAGAGTGGTTTGCCTCGATTGGCTCTCCGCCTAAAAGCTGTGGAACGCGGGTGTTTTGTTTGAGTGGACATGTAAAGCGGCCTGGCAATTATGAGGCTCCCATGGGCATTACATTCCGCGAATTGATTTATGAGTTGGGCGGAGGGATGCGATCGGATAAGCCCCTTAAGGCCTTTATCCCTGGTGGGGCCTCGGCTCCATTTCTGACGCCTGACCATCTGGATGTGAAAATGGATTTTGAGTCAGTGGCATTAGCCGGCTCTATGCTGGGATCCGGGGGCGTGACGGTGATGGAAGAAGGCACGAATATGGTGTGGGCCGCTCTCCGATTAATGGAATTTTTCTATCATGAATCGTGCGGAAAATGTACGCCATGCCGGGAAGGAACTTCCTGGCTCGTTCAGACTCTTCAGCGAATCTGGAACAAACGGGGGCGTCCTGAAGATATTGGAGTTCTTGATGAACTCTGCGGAAATATCCCCGGCCGTACGGTTTGTGCGTTTGGTGATGCGGCAGTCTCTCCCATCGTGAGCACATTACTCCACTGGCGCGAGGAATATGAGGCTCTCATTCAGGAAGCTCAGGAGACGATGCCTCGCAATAAGGAAATTCCGGTTTTCTCGCATTGAGGATATCTGAAATGGCAATACCTCCAACGACCACTACTGACATGATTACCCTGACGATCGATGGAAAGACGGCATCGGTTGCAAAGGGGACGCTGGTCATTGAGGCTGCGCGGCAGGTCGGTGTCATGGTGCCGCACTTTTGCTATCACCCGAAATTGACTCCCGATGCCAATTGCCGGATGTGTTTAGTGGAAATTGAAAAAATGCCTCGGTTGCAAACCTCCTGTAGTACGCAAGTGGCGGAAGGCATGGTGGTGAAATCGGCGTCTTCCTCTGTGGTGCAAGAGGCACGCAAGTCTGTATTAGATTTTATTTTGGCCAATCACCCGTTGGATTGTCCGGTCTGCGACCAAGGGGGGCGGTGCGATCTTCAGGACTTTTCTCACGAATACACCGCGACGACAAGCGAATTTAAGGAACTCAAACGGGTCTTTCCCAAGGAATATTTCAGCCCGCTGATAGAAACGCAGATGAACCGCTGTGTCCAATGTTTGCGGTGCGTGCGCTATTGTGATCAGGTCATGGATGTGAAAGCTCTGGCGCCTGCAGGACGCGGCACCATGACGGAAATCAAAGCCTTCGGGGCTCATGAATTGGACTGCGAGTTTTGTGGTGGTTGTATTCAGATTTGTCCGGTGGGAGCCATTACGAGTCGACTCTCCATGTACGAATTTCGCCCATGGATGCTGAAGCGGACGGACTCAATTTGTGGCTATTGTGGGGATGGGTGTCAAATCACCTTTCAAACGAAGAATAATGACCTCATCGAAGTGAATTCCACTCACGGAGCCGGCCGTAATAACGGTGATCTCTGTGCCCGAGGCTACTTTGGCTATCATGTCAGCGTTCATCCTGATCGGCTCACGGCGCCTCTCATTCGTCGAGGAGAAGCCCTTCAATCCGTGCAATGGGAAGAGGCCTTGGAACTCGTGGGGCAGCGTCTTTTGGACATTAAAGCCAAGTATGGTCCCGATGCGATTGGCGGATTAATTACGGGACGATGCACCAATGAAGATATCTATGTGTTTCAGAAATTCATGCGTGGGGTGGTGGGGACCAATCGGATTGATAGCAGTGTGCGGTATGGCCATCTGAATGCGGTGCATGCCATGCAGCGGGTGCAAGGCACCCATCGTTGGGCCGTGAGCTTTGACGATATTCTATCGGCGGATACCCTTTTACTCGTCGGGACCAATATTACCGAAACCAATCCTATTACAGGGTTGAAGGTCAAAGAGGCGGTGAAACGACGTGGGGCGAAGCTGATTACCATCGAAGCCCTGCAACCTGCCATTGGGAGCATCAGCAATATTGTGAATCTGGCCCAACATCATCTGGGCGTCAAACCGACGGGCTATGCCGGAGCGATTTTGGGCATGCTGAAAGCGGTCGTGGATCAGCAAATGGTGGATCCGGAACTTCAGACCAACACCTCGTCCTATGTCAACGACATGACCGCTACGCTGAAAGCCCTGTCCTGGAATGTGATTCAAGCGCAAACAGGATTGGATTCGGAAACGTTTACTCAAGCCGGCCAGGTGTTTGCCAAAGGGGAGAAGGTTGTCATTCTCGTCGGACCGGGAGTCCTGCGATCCGAGGGTGGATTCGGAATGACCATGAATTTGTTGGACCTCTTGTTGATAAGTGGAAAACTCACAAAACCCGGTTGTGGTCTTGCTCCTCTGGCGGAAGAAAATAATGATCAGGGAGCCTTTGAGATGGGAGGAATCGGATCGGTATTGCCTGGTGGACAATCCCTGGGTAGCCCGGAGGAGAGGACGCGAATGGCGCAAGCATGGGGTCGGCCAATTCCCGACACGCCAGGCTCTTCACTCCCACAGATGATTGAGGATGCGCAACAAGGCAGATTGAAAGCTTTGTTTGTCGTGGGTGAAAATCCCCTGGCTTCGTTGCCTCCGTCATCGGGTATTCAGTCGGCATTAGAGAAGTTGGAGTTTCTGGTATGTCAGGAACTGTTTCTCACTGAAACCGCACAGAAAGCTCATGTTGTTCTACCGGCCTGTTCCTATGCTGAAAAAGACGGAACCTTTACCAATACGGAAGGGCATATCCAGTCAGTACGAAAAGCGATTGATTTGGTTGGTGAGAGTCGACCGGACTGGGAAGTGTTCTCTGCGCTGTCGGTGATGATGAATGATCCAATGGAATACGGAGACGTCAAGGAAATCGGCAAGGAAATCCATAATCTCCTCCCTGGAACACGCACCTTAGGGCCTGGTCCCTTACCCCCTCGCCCTGACCTGACGGTCATCGCAAAATACCTCACGTCGGATTATCAACGGGATATGGCGACGCGGTACCAATTGCCGGCAAACGATTCAGCTGATGATGCGGATGACATGATCTTGCAGGTTTCCCAATCCTTGTTTCATTCCGGAAAGCTTTCACGAAAGGCCAAAGGTTTGCTGCAGGTTGAGGCAACCGGCAAACTTTATCTGCATCCGAAAGACGCGGCTCGACGCGGGATTGGTGAAGGGGACACCGTGAAGGTGAGCAATCGTTTGGGGGAGGTGGTCACTCAGGTCGGACTTCGTGAACGTATTCCCAACGGTGTTGCGGTGTACCCTGAGCATTTTGATGAAGAGATACGCCGTCTTATGCCCTATAGTGTTGATCCGGAAACGCAGGTGCCCTCTTGCAAAGTGGCTCGTGTTCGCCTTGAAAAAATGGCTGGGATATGAGGCGGTTCTTAGCTTGTGGTTTGATTCATAGAGGAGAGGAGTGAATCCGTCATGGATACGGGAATTCGATTAGCCTTAACGTTAAGCCAAATTGGCGCAGTCATGGTGGCAGTGCTTCTTACCGTTGCTGCGCTTACCCTGCTGGAACGCAAGGTGTTGGGTTGGATGCAGGATCGGATGGGACCGATGGAGGTCGGGCCTTATGGCATCTTGCAACCGGTAGCCGACGGCTTAAAGCTCTTTTTTAAAGAAGATATCATTCCTGCCGGTGCCAATAAGTTCATGTTTAGCATGGCGCCAGTGTTGTCATTAGTTCCTGCCCTCATTGGATTCGCGGTGATTCCATTTGGCCCGGATTGGACGGTTGATGTCGGCGGCGTTAACTTTAAACCGTTTGTGATTACCGACATCAATATCGGCGTTCTCTATATCCTGGCGTTTGCTTCAATCGGGGCATACGGCATTATTCTGGGCGGATGGTCATCAAATAGTAAGTATTCCCTTCTGGGAGGTCTGCGGTCTGCAGCACAATTGATCAGTTACGAATTGAATGTGGGGCTTTCAATTGTCGGCGTATTACTCCTTTCAAGCTCCTTGAGTTTGGTGGCCATTACCAATGCGCAGGCAGGAGGGTTTTGGAACTGGTATTTTTTCGGGGGAGGTGGCTTTCCCCAAGCCGTGGCATTCGTCGTGTTTATTATTTCCTCGGTGGCAGAAACGAATCGGACCCCATTTGATTTGCCGGAAGCGGAAAGCGAGTTGGTGGCGGGATTCTTTACCGAATATAGCGGAATGCGGTTCGCCTTCTTCTTTCTGGCCGAATACGGCAACATGATTCTGGTGTCGTGTGTGGCCACCGTATTGTTTTTTGGCGGATGGCATGCACCTTTTGAGTTTTTACAAGGTCCGGAATCCATTCATTGGGCTACAGGTATATTTTGGTTTGTGTTTAAAGTTTCGAGTTTTTTATTTTTATTCTTTTGGTTGCGCGCCACGTTACCCCGCTTACGCTATGACCAGCTCATGCGGTTCGGGTGGAAGGTCCTCCTTCCCATCGCGTTGGCAAATATTGTATTGACAGCTATCGTCGCATTTCTCTTTCCGGGAAGCTGAGAAGGTTGAATGGTATGAAACTCAAGGAGTGGGTTAAAACGCTTTTGTTTTATGAGATTGCGTTAGGGATGAAGGCAACCTTATCCCATTTACTCCATTATAAGCCCATCACCTTACAATACCCGCACGAGAAGAAGCAGTTGCCGTCCAACTATCGCGGCATGTTGGCGTTACTGCGTTACGATGATGGCACGGAAAAGTGCGTGGGCTGCGATTTATGTGAGGCGGCTTGTCCCTCCCGTGTCATCCGGGTGGTGAGTGCCGAGGTGCCGGGGGAACCGACTAAGCGGTATTCCAAGGAATATTACATGGACATGACCCGATGTTTGTTTTGCGGGTTGTGTGTGAAGGCATGTCCGGTTGATGCCTTGGGAATGACACAGGAGTATGAATGGGCGGTCTATGATAAGCGGCAGCTTCAATTAAATAAGCAACAACTCCTGGCAATTGGTGATCGAAATTATCCGATTCGGGAAAAGCGCCTGGAATTTCAGCATCCCAATGTGGCCTATTTTAACGTAGGGTTTAAGGACATTCCTCAAAAAGAATAGTATCTGTTTTTGTCCGGCGCTACATTCGGTCTACATGCCGGATAAGGAATATCCAAAAAGTTTTTGAAGAGCAGATAATGGGAACGATAGTTTTTTTCTATTTTGCCAGTGTGATTGTGGCGACGGCCGCTTTGGTCGTGGCCTTGAGAAGCCCGGTATATTGTGCGCTGGCGCTCCTGGTCATGTTCTTTCACGTCGCGGGCCTCTTTGTCACATTGCATGCGGAATTCCTGGCGGTAATTCAAATCCTGGTGTATGCGGGCGCCATTCTGGTGCTCTATCTTTTTGTGGTTATGTTGCTCAATTTGAAGGCGGAAGTACGCTTTCACCACCAATTGACCGTAGGCCTCTTTCTGGGATGCATGTTGTTTGCGGAAGCGGTTCTGCTGGTGGTTAAGGGCGAAACCTCATTGGGTGCGAACCTTCCTGCTCCGGGAGAGCCTACCCATTTAACCCAGGGCAATACGGAATCGATCGGTGAGTTGCTGTATTCCACGTATCTGTTTCCATTTGAAATCGCGTCTCTTATTCTCTTGGTGGCGATGGTGGGTGCGGTCATCCTTACCAAAAAGGGGATCTTGGAGGCGAAGAGTTAATGGACGTTCCCGTGAGTTACTATCTTGTGCTGAGTGGGATTGTGTTCTCAATCGGATTGGTAGGAGTGCTGATCCGACGCAATATCATCATCATTTTATTATCCATTGAGTTGATGTTGAATGCCACGAACATTAATTTTGTGGCTTTCTCTTCCTATTTGGGTAATCTTTCAGGTCAGGTGTTCGTGTTTTTTGCACTTACCGTGGCTGCTGCGGAAGTTGCGGTAGGGCTGGCGATTATCATCGCGCTCTATCGGCATTCGACCAGTACTAATATTGACAACTTCCGGTTGTTGAAATGGTAAGGCGATGCTCTACGCCTTAATTCCTTTCCTCCCACTCCTGGCCTTTGTCATCCTCGGGCTATTCGGTCACTGGATCAAAGACCGAAGCCATTGGGTTGCCGTTCCTGCCGTCCTGGGATCGTTCCTACTTTCCATCATGGCGCTTGTCGATGTGGCCGGTGGTCAAACGCTTCACATCCCTCTCTATACCTGGGCGGATTCCGGAAATCTGCATATTGCCATAGGGTTATTTGTTGACCAGCTCACCGTCGCGATGTTGTTACTGGTCACCATTGTGAGTTCCCTGGTCCATGTCTATACGATTGGTTACATGCATGGAGAGCCGGGCTACGCCAGATTTATTAGCAATATCGCGCTCTTTACCTTTTCCATGTTGATGCTGGTGATGTCCGATAATTTCCTTCAGCTTTTTGTCTTTTGGGAGGCGGTGGGTCTGTGCTCCTACTTGTTAATCGGCCATTGGTATGAGCGTGAGTCAGCCAGAGCCGCGGCCACTAAGGCCTTTCTGGTGAATCGGGTCGGGGATTTTGGATTCATGTTGGGTATTCTGCTGGTCTTTGTCACCTTCGGCAGTCTGCATTATCAGGAGGTGTTTCCTCAGTTGGAGCAAAAGGCTGGTGGTTTGGTCAATCTTCTTGGTTCAGTCGGAGGTCATTGGGAAATATCAGTGATGACCTTGATCTGCCTCTTTCTCTTTATCGGGGCAGTCGGAAAATCTGCTCAAGTGCCTCTGCATGTCTGGTTGCCTGATGCGATGGAGGGTCCCACTCCGATTTCAGCGCTCATTCATGCGGCGACGATGGTGACGGCAGGGGTGTTTATGGTTGCCAGATTTGCTCCGTTATTCAACCTTTCTCCCGTGGCCATGGATGTGGTGGCAGTGGTCGGTGGAGTCACGATGTTTATTGGAGCGACGATCGCGTTGACGCAAACCGATATCAAACGGGTTGTGGCGTATTCCACGCTCAGCCAACTTGGGTACATGATGATGGCCTGTGGGCTGGGTGGCTATATTGCCGGAATGTATCATCTTCTGACCCACGGGGCGTTTAAGGCCTTGTTATTCCTCGGATGTGGGGCCGTGATCATTGCTCTTCATCATGAGCAAGATATGAAAAATATGGGTGGACTCAAAGATAAGCTCCCTGTGACGTATTGGACCTTTCTCATTGGGGCCTTGGCCCTGTCCGGTTTTCCCTTCACTGCGGGATTTTTCAGTAAAGACGAATTACTCCTGTCGGCATGGATGTCCGGCGACCTGGGGAAAGTCCTGGCCGCCTTAGGATTACTGACCGCGCTCATGACGGCCTTTTACACTTTCCGATTGGTCTTTGTGACATTTTGGGGAGAATCGCGAGTGGATCCCCACCATGCCAAGCATGTGCATGAACCCTCAAAAACGATGACGATTCCTCTTATGATTCTTGCCGTTCTGAGTATTCTCGCGGGATACATAGGAATTCCGGAGTTTTTGGCCCCCGCGTTTCCCGGTGCTGAGGGTGGTGGAGGTCATCATGAAGGATCTGCGGCCATGGGCATGATGGTGGCGGCCACCGCAATGGGTCTGCTGGGGATTGCCGGCGCCTATTGGGTCTACGTGAAGTCGCCGGGTTTGCCGGACCGATTGGCCAATCAGTGGCAATCGCTGTATCAGTTGTCCTTGAATAAATGGTTTGTGGATGAAGCCTATGACCGGACCGTGGTGATGCCAACATTGAATCTCGCGGACCGGTTGTGGAAAAGAGTGGATATTGCGGTGATTGATGGTGCAGTCAATGGAGTCGCGCGAGCCGTGGCCTGGGGAGGATGGGTGACGCGAAGACTTCAAAGCGGACAAGCACAGAATTATGCGCTGGCCATGACGGTCGGCGCTGTGGTCATTTTAGGTGCGATGATCTTTTATTAGTTTGGGTGGCTGACCGTAGGATGGGATATTCGTGATGGTTCAACCGACAACCGTATGGCAGGAGATTATTCAATCGTGACTGAGATGGTCATTCCCACAGGGGGAATCCCCTGGCTCACGATTGTGCTTATTCTCCCGCTGCTCGGAGTGGTCGCGGTCTTGCTGGCTCAGGAAGCCCTTTCACGCACTATTGCGTTGACGGTGTCCATCCTGACATTGGTGGTCTCCCTGCCTCTGTGGTTCGCGTTCGACAATGCCAGTGCCGGCATGCAATTCGTGGAAAAGCACCTATGGATCAATTCTCCCGCGATCCATTATTCTCTGGGTGTGGATGGGATCAGCATGCCACTTGTCCTGCTCACGACCTTTCTCACTCCCCTCTGTATTCTGGTCTCCTGGACGTCGGTTCAAACCAGAATGAAAGAATTCCTGATCAGTTTATTGGTGATGGAGACGGCGACGATCGGCGTGTTTGCGGCCTTGGATTTTGTGCTGTTTTATGTGTTTTGGGAGACGATGCTGATTCCCATGTATCTTTTGATTGGGGTCTGGGGTGGGCCGAATCGTGTCTATGCGGCGATCAAGTTTTTCCTGTATACCCTGGCTGGCAGTATCCTGCTGCTGGTAGCGATTTTAGTGCTGTTTTTTGAAGGTGGGCGAACTTTTGATATTTTGGCCCTCACGCATGCGTCCTATGCCCCCGGGTTGCAATCCCTGCTCTTCTGGGCCTTTTTTGCCGCCTTTGCGGTGAAAGTGCCCATGTTTCCCTTTCATACCTGGCTTCCGGATGCCCATGTTGAAGCGCCCACTGCAGGGAGCATCATTCTCGCGAGTGTCCTGCTCAAGATGGGGACGTATGGGTTTTTACGATTTTCATTGCCCATGTTGCCTGATGCCTCGGTTGCCTATACCCCCGTTATCATGACCCTCTCGGTTATTGCCATTATTTATGGGGCCTATATGGCATTAGCGCAATCCGACCTCAAGAAACTTATTGCCTATTCCAGTGTCAGTCACATGGGATTTGTCACCTTGGGAATTTTTGCGTTAAATGCCCAGGGAATTGAAGGCGCGGTTCTTCAGATGATCAACCACGGGATTACGACCGGTGCCCTCTTTATGTGTGTGGGCATCATTTACGAACGGACACATAGCCGGCAAATTACGGATAATGGCGGGTTGGCGAACGCCATGCCTAAATACGCGACATTTTTTGTGATTTTTGCGTTGTCTTCCGTTGGTCTTCCAGGCATGAACAGTTTTGTCGGAGAGTTTTTAGTCCTACTTGGCACCTTTGCCTGGAGCAAGCTCACAGGGACTCTGGCCGCGTTGGGAATTATTTTGGCTGCCGTCTATATTTTGTATTTGGTGCAACGGATGATCTATGGGCCGGCCTCTCCGAAGATGCTCCCAAAATTAACAGATTTAAATGTTCGCGAATTTGCCATGCTGGTTCCGTTGGTGGTGCTGGTGTTTTGGATTGGGCTCTATCCAAAACCGTTGCTGGATGTGATGCATGCAAGCGTGGCGCGGGTCATTTCGTCTCAATCCACCTCGGTCCTGGTTCAGCAGGGAGGGGATGTCCCAGGTCATACTCTGGTGATGACGGCCGATCCATCAGGGCATCCTCTTATCATGAATGGTGAGGTTGCACCATGATGCTTCCTCTCGCCGATATTATCCTCATTCTTCCTGAAATGCTCGTGGTGGGCATGGCATGTTTGATTCTCGTTCTTGATCCCATTACGCCTGCACACAAAAAAGAATTCCTGGCGTGGATGAGTCTCGGCATTCTCGTGGTATGCAGCGTGGTGACGGCAAGCGGTTTTGGCCAGCGAGTGATGGCTTTTAGTGATTTAGTGGTCGTGGATTCGTATGCCGTATTTTGGAAAATGTTGCTGTATCTCGTGAGTGGTCTGACTATTTTATTGTCCATGGGGTATCTGAAAGAGGAAAAGATCCAACTCGCGGAATACTATGCCTTTGTTCTATTGGCATTGACCGGCATGATGGTGATGGTATCGGGGGCTGATTTGCTCACGATCTATCTTGGAATCGAACTGATGTCGATTACCCTCTATATCATGGCCGGATTCAAGCGTTTTGAACTCAGGTCAATCGAGTCCTCTGCCAAATATTTTGTGTTGGGGGCCTTCTCCTCCGGGATTTTGCTCTATGGGATTTCAATTATATTCGGGGTCACGGGAAGTACGAGGCTGGTGGAAATTGCGGCCGTGGTCAATGGGCGCGGGATTGATGATCCGTTAGTATTTATTGCGCTCATGCTGTTGATCGTGGGATTCGGGTTTAAAGTTGCGGCGGTGCCCTTTCATATGTGGACGCCCGATGTGTACGAAGGAGCCCCAACATCGGTGACGGCCTTTATGGCGGTGGCTTCCAAGGCTGCCAGCTTTGCCGCGTTCCTTCGCGTTCTCCTGGAAGCTTTCGGGGGAATTAAACCAGATTGGAATCTGTTGATCCTGGGCATTTGTATCATCACCGTGGCTCTTGGCAATCTTGTGGCTATTGTGCAGACCAACGTGAAACGGATGCTGGCCTATTCCAGTATTGCCCATGCGGGGTATGCCTTAATCGGGGTCGTGGTCGCCGGGTGGAGCGGTACGGAGGCGGCAGTTTCGGCTCAAGGCGTGTCGAGCTTGATGCTATATCTGGCGATCTATTCGTTTATGACGATAGGGGCATTTTCCATGGTGGCTATTTTGCGGAAAGGCGGCCTCGAAGGCGAAGAAATAGAAGATTTCACTGGATTGGCCAAACGACATAAGGGTGGTGCATTTCTCATGTTGGTATTTATGGTGTCGTTGGCGGGTATTCCTCCCACGGCCGGGTTTATTGGGAAATTGTATCTCTTTATGGCTGCCGTCAATGCGGGGTTGGCATGGCTGGCGATCATTGGTCTGATCTTTGCGGCCATTTCGGCTTTTTTCTATTTGCGGATTGTCATGGTCATGTATATGCGTGAGCCATCCTCCGAACAAGAATTACATACCCGACTTGTTCTTTCTCCCCAGGTATCGTTTGTGTTGGCCTGCGCAGTTGCCGGCGTGGTGTTACTCGGAATCTTTCCAGGTCCGCTGGTCTCGGTTGCAGACCTTTCCTCGCTCCCCATTAAATAAATATCGGTTGTCCTTTTCATGCCCGGCCTTTTGGGCTATTCATGGGCATGAAAGGGTTACGCGGCTTGTCCCAATCCTAATACTCCCACCCCGATCATCATCAGCACAGCACCGACCAACCGCTGCCCAACATATCTTTCCCTCAAAAAGAGGATGCCCCATATCACCGCAAAGAGCATGCTGGACCGCTTGACGGCGATCACGGAGGGAACAGGACCAAGGTTGAGCGCGGTATTATGGAGGAGAAGACCGATGCCTTGAAACAGGCCGATGAGTATAAGGATTCCGACGGTGCGCGAATGAGGCATGCCATGGGTAGGTCGTGACAGGAAACGGAGTCCTAATATAAATCCCAATGTCATCACACTGGTAAGGGAAAGACTCCAAAAGAGAGGAGAGGAATTTTGTACGCCGATCTTGTCGAAGTTGGATGTGAGACTATAGATGAAGGCCACCGATAGCATGCGTCTGGGGCCTGGTTGTTGGAAGATGGCAACCAAAGGGCCCAATAAACCTCGGTGTACTGACTGAATGTGTAGGACATATGCTCCAGCCACAATACAGACAATGCCCGCAATATCCTGGGTCGTTGGCATATCTCCCACCAGGAGAGGTGAGGTGAGTAATAAAAAAAGGGGGGTTAAGGAAACGAAGGGAATGGCCAGGGAAAGATCGGAACTTTGTAAGGCCCTCATGAATTGGAACATGGCCAGGATGTTCAAGGTCCCGCCCAACAGGAGAGCGGGAATATATTGAGGTCCCAGTGGGGGAATTGAATCAGTGAGCAGCAACATACCGAGTAGCAATGGAATGGGAGTCGCGCAAGCAGCGAATGCGACCAGTTGAGGTGAGACGGATCGTAGTCCCTGCTTACTCAATAGGTCTTTCAAGGATTCTCCGAGCGCAGCCAACAGGGCAAGAGACATCCAGCTCATGTTTTGATCCCCAATACAGACAATCTCCAGGTGAAAGAATCGATCACTAATTTTGTCCGAATACACTTTGGCAGGGATGTATTCCCAGGATCTTACAAGGAATACCTGGATGCCACCAGCGGTACACCTGATGGCCTAAGGAAGATAAGGAGACGAATAGGAACTGGAAAGGGCGGCCGTATGGACTTTACGGCGAAGATTCAAGAAGTAGGATGATTAGGACAGTGCTGGAGAATTTCCTGGAGGGCACCATACAGTCGACTGAAATTGGCAGACGAGGAACTTTGAAGTGGTTGTGAGGGAAGAGAGCATGAGGCTCCACGAGACAACAGATAGTGGGTCAGCTCCCGTTGTCCGGAGAGGACGGCAGAATGGAGCGGCGTCAGGCCAATGGTATTGGTGGCATCGATAGGGGCCCCGGAATCCAGAAGTAGGCGAGTCATGTCGGTATCTCCTGCCTGGGCGGCGACGTGCAGCGCAGTCCAGCCTTCTTTGAAAGAAGTTTGAACGGTGGCGCCGTGAGCGAGGAGATATGACGCCATGCGTCGGTGATGTTCCTGGACGGCGATGTGGAGGGGTGTGATATTCCCTTCAAGGCCATCAATAAGGGCACCGTGTTGAAGGAGAAGGTTGGCGATATCCACATGACCCCCCTTCGCGGCGAAATGCAGTGGGGTCCATTCGGATTGATAAATAGCCCCGGGGTCTGCCCCGTTTTGTAACAGGAGTTGGGCAATCGTAAATTGTCCGGACCTTGCTGCGAAATGGAGAGGTGTGGCTCCTTGTGGCGTGCGCTGATTCACATCCGATCCTTGGTCTATTAACCGGTGTGTTAAGGTCACGTCCCGGTCTTGGATGGCTTGAATAAGGTCAGGTTGCGGGGAAGGGCTATTCCACTCTGAAGCAAATGCATAGGACAGAAGAATTCCAATGATAATCCCTACATATTTGACAGTGATGACTCCACGTGATTGGCGCATGAGAAAGCGTTCCTTGTTTTGGAGGTCAGAGCGTATGGAATAAGAACCGGGCTCACTGAGTATAAAAATGTAGGGAACGTCAAAATTGGTGGCCTACACCATTCCCCATATGAAGGGGAGGGTCGGCGTCCTATTTGGTGAGGCCCACGGGTTGCGTCAGGAATCAATTTTGCCGAAACCCCGAACGATTCATGTTTATGCTGGAATACATGGGCATAGCTGGACCGGGATTCAGTGGTGGATGGGTTCGTCGACTGTTTTCCCCTTTCCCCCCTCTAAATCTGATAAGAGGAAAAAAGAAAACATGGCCGATTTTTTGGAAAAATAACCCGGAGTATCGTTTCGGAATGTGTGAGGAAATGCCTGGGGCGGAGAGAAAAAAGAGGTTAGGTCTTGCCGGAGAAAAGTTTTTCTTTCCGGATGATGAATTCTTGTGAAGTCATGAGTTACTTGTCGACTAAGTCATTTGCTTTTTCCAATTCATCTGCAACCGACGCTAATAGGACTTTCCGTTCCCCTTCCGTCGGGTTCATGCTGAACGAGGGCATGTTGATCGGCCTGATGTATCAGCCCATCCAAAACATTGTGCCAATGGGATGCCGTACCCAAGGATTTTTCATAGAGAATCCCCCCTTCTTTGGTTTCCATATTGAGAAAGCTGACAACATGGAATGGTTCGTCTTCATCGTGGATCCACACAATGAGGTCGATTCGCTGGTTATCTTTTGGGGGAGAAGGGGTTTGCCAACTTTTTATCAGTCTTTCCGCGTTCACGTGCATGAGTTTTTGAAATGAGATGAGTGCTTTTGGGCCCGTTCGTAAGGTTTCTTGAAGGACTTCTCCATTTTTCACTAAAATCGAACCGACCAGGCTTGAAATAGGAAGCAATCGTGGGGGGACTGCAGGAGAATGTAATAGGCAAATGGTGAGAGATTGGTCGTTTACGGCAATGCCTCCAAGCCCGTCGCTTCCCATGAACATTTGTGATGGAATGAAATTGGTGCCGAAAATCCGGTTTTCTTCTTTTTTCTTTTTCGCGTGAGGACTCAGGCTTAAGGTGAGCACAATGCCCCCGAGTGTAAGAGATACCAACAGCACCACGAATATCAGGGTGAAATCCATCAATGAATCCTATGACTGTAAGAGGCCCTACGGTGTTATGGAAAGTGCAAAACGGCATATGAATCGGGGATGTGGGGGAATTTTTGTTGTCATCTTAAGACCTGAGTTAACCTCCACGGGCGTCAATCGAGCAGAATATGCAGCAATGCCCTGATACTGATTGCTCTTCTTTCGCTTACCATGTGAATAGAAATTATGGTTACCGAAACCAAGCCGAGAGGGGTTGTTCACGATGCTGTATTTGCCGTTATTTCGACCTGGCTCCCAAGGTATTATTTCGGCAGAGTCGGATGTTTGCTTTATGGGTGGATCAGGAAATAATTTGTTGATGGAAACTTACACGGTTACTCATACGAGTTGTGTTTGGAAAATGGGGGTGGTGAACCCCAAAACTTGAATGTCCGAAAAATAGGACGACGACGGGGTTACATAAGGGAACGAGCGGGAATAGGTGCTGGTAGCAAGAACTTCAGAATTCGTTGAAGTTCTCCAGGTCATTTGCTAAGCTGACCTTCCGTTTTTTTACCCATCAACAGAGACGAGTGGCAGGAGAACACATGGCAAGATTGGGGAAGGCGCTCATCAGCGTATCCGATAAAACCGGTGTAGAGAAAATGGCCAAGGGCCTGGCGGCACTTGATGCAGATATTTTGTCGACAGGTGGAACCGCCAAGATGCTGAGGGACGCCGGAGTGGCGGTGACCGAGGTGGCGGATTACACCGGGTTTCCTGAAATCCTGAACGGGCGGGTGAAAACGTTACATCCCAAGATTCATGGTGGGTTATTAGGGCGGCGTTCGGTGGATGCCCATGTGAAGCAAATGCAGGAACAGGGGATCGAGCCCATCGATGTCGTGGTCGTGAATCTCTATCCGTTTGAAGCGACCATTACGAAGCCTGGTTGTACATTTGAAGAAGCCATTGAAAATATTGATATCGGGGGACCGTCCATGCTCCGGTCGGCGGCCAAGAATCATGAGGATGTCCTGGTGGTGGTCGATCCACAGGATTATGAGCGGGTGTTGGAGGCCTTGCAGTCCGGGACCGTCTCCTTAGGATTGCGGCGGGAGTTAGCGAAAAAAGTCTTTGACCATACCGCCAGGTATGACAGCCTGATCGCCAATTATCTCACCTCCAAGTTAGCCGATACCGCAGGGCAAAAATTTCCGTCGTTATTGTGCCTGTCGTATGAAAAGGTCGAAGATTTGCGGTACGGGGAGAATCCGCATCAGGCCGGTGCGGTCTATCGTGATCGGCAGACTCAAGAAGCCTCTCTTTCTCAGGCTCAACAGCTTCATGGCAAAGCCATGTCCTATAATAATTATCTGGATGCCAATGCGGCGTTGGAACTCGTGAAGGAATTTGATGAAACGGCGGTGGTCATCGTTAAACATAATAATCCCTGCGGGGTTGCGATCGGGGATATGCCGGTCGAGGCCTATGTCCGGGCGCGAGAGACAGATCCGGTCTCGGCATTTGGCGGGGTCATTGCCTGTAATCGAAACGTCGATCTGGCCATGGCCAAAGAAATCACCTCGACGTTTGTGGAAGTACTGATTGCGCCGGCATTTTCGGAAGAGGCCTTGGCGGAACTTCAACGGAAAAAGGATTTGCGGCTGTTAGCGGTGGGGGCGTTGGAGAGTGCTCAACGGGATGCGTTAGATATGAAAAAAATTGTGGGCGGGATCTTGGTGCAGGATCGGGATCTGGGATCGTTGCGTGAGATGGGAGACTTATCCATGCCGAGTGAACGTCAGCCGACCGACTACGAGTATCAAGCCTGCGATTTTGCCTGGAAAGTCTGCAAACACGTCAAGTCCAATGCCATTGTCTTTGCCACGCAGACCCAAACCGTGGGGATAGGCGCCGGTCAAATGAGCCGGGTAGATTCAGTGAAACTGGCGCAAATGAAAGCGAAGCTTCCCATCAAAGGGTGCGTGATGGCTTCGGATGCATTTTTCCCATTTCGTGATGGCATCGATGCCGCCGCGGAAGCAGGCATTACCGCCGTGATTCAACCTGGAGGGTCTATCCGGGATAAGGAGATCATCCAGGCCGTGGATGAGCATAAGATGGCCATGATTATGACGGGTATGCGTCACTTTCGTCATTAACCGAACTCAATCAGATTTTCTTTCGAGTCTTCCGGGGTTGCGGTAGTTCATCTTGATGACGGGTGTGTCTTCGGATCGGAGAGGTGTAACCGGGCTTCGGGTCATCAGTAGAAGGATAGGGCACAGGCCATGTTGGCGCATTCCCCCATCCTCGGGATGGAGCGGGAAGGGAAAGCAATCCGTGTTCCGATGAACGTATTCATCATAGGCAACGGTGGACGAGAACACGCACTCGCGTGGAAGCTTGCGCAATCTCCTCGCGTGAACAGACTTTTTTGTGCCCCAGGCAATGCGGGGATCGCACAGGTGGCCGAATGTGTGTCACTTCAGGTGGACGACCTTGAAGGCCTCAAGCACTTTGCCCAAACCCACGAAATCAATCTGACGCTGGTTGGACCGGAACTACCGCTTTCCTTAGGTATCGTCGACGAATTCCGGAAATCCCACATGCGGATTTTTGGCCCTACCCGCAATGCGGCCCTCATTGAATCCAGTAAATCGTTTGCCAAAGAACTCATGGTGCGGGAAAAAATTCCCACCCCATCTTCGCACACGTTTGACAAACTGGAGCCGGCGTTAACCTATCTGGAATCCTGTCCGCTCCCGGTCGTCGTGAAAGCCGATGGTCTTGCGCAAGGGAAAGGGGTCATCATCTGTGCGACCAGGACCGAGGCCCGTGAGGCGGTTTGCAGCATGCTGGAAGAGCAGCGCTTTGGAAAGGCCGGCGCCCGGGTGGTGCTGGAAGAATTTCTTGATGGAGAAGAACTCACGGTCATGGCCTTTGCCGATGGCCGAACGGTCATTCCGATGCTGCCTGCTCAGGATCATAAGCGAATCGGTGAGGGGGACACCGGTCTCAATACCGGCGGGATGGGGGCCTATGCACCGGCGCCGTTGGGAACACCGGAACTCCGGCAGCGTATTCTTGATGAGGTGTTGTGTCCGGCGGTCACAGGGTTGTCCCGGGTGGGAAGTCCATTTTACGGCGTGTTGTATGCGGGGATTATGGTGAAGGATGGGAATCCGTATGTGCTGGAATTTAACGCCCGCTTTGGCGATCCTGAAACGCAGGTCGTGTTGCCACTCTTAAAAACGGATTTGCTTGATGTGCTTGAAGCCGTGGTCGAACATCGATTGGACCAACTGCAGGTAGAGTGGCATGATCAGGCGGCGGTGTGTGTAGTATTGACCTCCGGCGGATATCCAGGGTCCTATCAAACGGGTCTCCCGATCACAGGCCTGCCGGAAAAAGAGTCGAAGTCCGTCATGGTGTTTCATGCCGGGACGACTCATGCCAATAAAAAGATTGTCACGAATGGGGGGCGGGTCTTAGGGGTGACTGGGCTTGATTCAACCCTGGCGGGAGCCAGAGATCATGCCAATCAGGCGCTCGCTTCGATTCAGTTTGAAGGCCGGTATTTCCGTTCGGACATTGGCCACCGCGTGCTGCAAGTCCCATCCTGACTCAAAGGGCCCCTATTGTGGCCACAGTTCTCGAACTCAATTCCGCTCCATCACCTCAACAGATTCATCATCTTGCGCAATGTCTGCAGGATGGCGGAGTCGTCGCTGTGCCGACGGATAGCTTTTACGCGCTCGCGGCGAGTCCCTTCAATGAGATGGCATTAGAGCGGCTGATGCACATCAAAGGGGAAAGAAACCACAAACCCTTTCCGGTGTTAGTGGGTGACCCATCGCAACTGGACTGGCTGACGGAAGTGATTCCGGATGTCGCTCGAATACTCATGAAAGAGTTCTGGCCGGGTTTGCTCACCTTGATCTTTCAGGCTCGTTCAACCTTGTCTCCCATCCTGACCGGCGGCCAGGGAACCATTGGTATCCGGCAGCCGAATGATCCACGAGTCTGCGAACTCATGACGCACATCGGGCCGCTTACCGGCACCAGCGCCAATCGAAGCGGGCAGCCGCCGGCAGAATCCGTGGGAGATGTGATGGAACAATTAGGATCGGTGGTTGATGTGATTGTTGATGGTGGCCCTACGCCGGGTGGTCAACCGTCTACCGTCCTTCAGGTTGTGCCAGAGGCCCGTATCCTTCGTGAAGGGGCTATTTCCCGCCTGAAACTTCAAGAAGTCCTTGTCCGAAAAGGAATACCCCTTTCCTAATATTTTTCTAGGAAATTCTCATACATCATTGAATGAGTGAGATGAGCCCTCTCCATCCTCTGCTCTCCTGTTTTGTCTGCACGGGTCGTTGTCCTGAGGCAACCAAAGAAAAGGATATTGTTGTGCTTAAGATAACCTCTTGAAGTATCTGATCTATTGGATCTAATCTTACTAGTAAGTTTAAAGAAAAGAAGAATAACATGGCGTCTATAGCCACAACAAAACTTTCGTCCAAGGGCCAAGTCGTCATTCCGGAAGAAATACGAAAACAACTGGGCTTGAAAGAAGGCGATCAATTTGTGGTCGTGAGGCAAGATGACGCGGTCATTCTGAAAAGCATCAAAAAGCCTGTCTTGAATGAATTTGATTCGCTAATCGATAAGGCCAGGCGGCAGGCGAGGGACGCCAGGTTGGAGCGTTCGGACATTGGGAAGGCCATTGCCAAATTCAGAACCGCTTCATGAGGCTCGTCCTTGACACCAATGTCTTTATTTCTGGTGTGGTTTTCGCTGGACCGCCTTTAGATATTCTGAAATCTTAGAGAGCTGGCCAAGTTGAAATTGTCGTCTCTGCTGAAATTCTGGACGAATACCGACGAGTTGGCGTTGAGCTGTCCGAGAAATACACAACTGTTGACCTTTCTCCGTTTCTCGAGCTTCTGATCTCCCATGCCATCGTCGGTCATGCCCCCCCTTTGGATGAACGTGTGTGCTCCGATCCTGATGATGATAAATTTATGGCTTGCGCTCTGGCAGGCCGGTCAAAATTTATTTGCAGTGGTGATAAAGCCCTCATGAAGATATCGGGATACAAAGGGATTTCGGTCGTTACACCCAGAGTATTCGTGGATCGATACCTGCCACAAAAGAAATAACCAATTGGTTGTTGACTTCCTTTCCCAACCAAGTCTCTTGGCAGGTTCCTGTCATGTTAAAGCGGTTGACAATTGACATATTTCGTGAATTTGGCAATGATTTGCCTAGACAAGGCCAGCGTTTCCAAAATGGTTCTTACGATGTGTGACGGGAATCCATTTTTCGATATATAAGTGAAAATGTTGGCAGGTGAACCCATGGCATCTGTGCCCCTAAATTTCGTGTCAATGTGTTTTTCTGTATTGCCGGGTTTCGCCCCGGCAGGCGAGGCCCTTTTGTTTCGGCAAAAGGTCCCAAAACCAGCACCACCCAGCTCGCCCACATTGAATCGTGCTGACGCAGGCAACGGAAAGGGCGGCCCAACTCGCCAGGCTTAGACAAGGTCCGCCCCTGATTTGAGCGTCAGCTCGGTTGGCCGACCTGAAGGTGGGGGAGGAATTCAATAGGGTAAGGAGGCAGTCTAGCAAGAGGACCGTGGACTGGCATGTGGTGGAACAGATGAATTAGGCCGAAAGAGAAAGGTTGCGCATTGAAGGACCAGACCCCGATTCCAATAAGTTTTACGGCCCAATCTACACAATAGGTCAGGCGACCGTCGGCGGCTGACGGTGTGCAAAGCAGAATGAAAGGGGCTGTGGGCAATCGATTCCAGATGGCCAGAAATGGATGATCGGTCGGGTGAACCGATGGGCCACACAGAACTGGAGTGCCAAGGAATGACTGAGCTGCTACCCGGCAGAAATCAACAGCCTCCGTCGACAGTCACTGAAGTTGAAGCCTTGACGATTCTCGATCCGTCGCAACTGTTGGATGAATGGCATCGTCGCTTCCACCATCTTAAGCGTGCGCATTTCCGTGCGGCGTGGTGGTACGAGAAACGCAATCGTTGTTGCGGCCGAGGTACGATCATTCTCTCAGCAGCAGTGGCGCCTTTCACTTTCATTTTGGCGAAGGCTGGGTTAGAAAGTGATATCTATTGGGTTGCTTTCGTCACTCTTATTGCCGCTCTTGCAGGCATTCTTGCGACGCTGCAAATATTTGACCGCGATTCAGAACGCGCCGAGCGTCATCGCGTCGCGGGCAGCATCTACGCTAAACTTGAGGGGGACGTCGAAGAAGTCTGTGCGTTCTATCCAATTGATCGGCAGACGCTGCAACAACACGCGCAACAGTTTAGAGATGAGTGGCACAGACTCACTGGTAGCAGTCCTGTCATTCCAGAGCGGATATTCATAGAGGTCGAGGGCGAGATAGAGAGGAGACCTCCATTCAGAATACTGTCGGTAGAGCCCGCGGATGCGAAACAAGATGCTCCAGCGGACAGGCCTCCGACTGGCCGCTGAGCTTCGAGGTTCACTAGACCGCAGACGGTGGATGGAGTGCTGACAGAGTTGAAAGGGGGCAGCGTCTGTTCGACGTGGGCTGGAGGGATAGTGATGAGCGGTCAGCTGAACAGAGCCGCGGCTGGATCCGCTTCCTAGCCGCCTGCGGCAGCCGAACGCCCGGCTCGAACAGATGGGTCTCCGGCCCCTTGCTCAGCCGCGGACTCGGTTAGACCATACTGTGAGGAGTGTGAGATGCGGTGTCGCTTTGGACATGATCACCCCCCGGAATCACTGAAGGCGGCCACAGGGAATCCGACGCGACCATGGGGCCCGAGGCCATATCATTGTTCCGACTGTTCCGAGACTCGAAAGTCGCAGGCCGTTGGCAGGTACTGGACCTCGTATGCGACAGCTGCAGCGGCGCGCGCAGAGGGCCATCCACACGCGTGCAAACGTTGTTTTCCATGAGGTGGGGGAGACGTGAAACGGGACCTTGAGTTGATCCGTAAGCTTCTGATCTTTTTCGAAGAGAAAAAGTCACCTCAGCAGGTCGAGGTCCAACCGATCGGAGGATACGACGAACTGGCGATCAAGTACCACCTTGTGCTCCTCCATGATGCTGCCCTGCTTCGTTTCGAGCCCGTTACATCCAACACCAGCGACCGCGTCATTTATGTGCTGCCATTTGACCTCACCTGGGAGGGGCACGAATTCCTCGCGAAGGTCAAGAACGAGGGCGTCTAGAAAAAGATTCGGGCTGTCGTTGCCGCTAAAGGCGGGTCCTTGGCTTTTAGCGTCGTCAATCAACTTGCGACTCGTTTCGCCCTAGACATTGTGAAGGATATCTAACAACAGGCTTGACTGGCCCCGCTCGACGCCAGCCGCTCAGCCTGACCGTTCAGCCGAGCGCAGGCGGCGGACGGTGTGCTGACGGGGTTGAAGGGGGCCGTGGCTGCTCGACGTGGGCTGGAAGGATATTTATATGCGTTCGGCTGAAACGAGTCCGCGGCTGATCCGCTTCCCAGCCTCCTGCGGCAGCCGAACGCGCGGCTCGAATCGACGAGGCTCAGGCCCGCCACTCAGCCGTGGGCTCCGTTAGTCTACCTTTTAACTCACCACAAAACGTAGCGATATGCCCGTTCAGCGCGTTTCAAGCCAGGAAGCGATCTCCAAAGACGAGTTTCATGACATTCTTCGATCGTGGCTACGTCTCAATGAGGCCCGGATTGGACCCGCGGATGTAGACGGACGTACTCGCTGGTTGCACATCGTCGATAATGCCGCTTTGTACTCGATCCACGCCGACGCAAAGCGTGAGGGAGTGGTGGACTACTTAAACTTAGTTGACAGGCTGAATGGAGATGTTACCTGGTCCAGAGGCGAAGAGTCGCGTGCTGTCCTTTTCGGACCTGAGCATCGCCCTATCACCCCGCTTTACCTGTACGTTGAGAACGATGCCTTCACCGGCACCTGGAAAGCAGCGGTCCGGCGCGCACTCTTTCGCTTTAGCAAACGACATCAGACACATCGGATTGTAAGGCAGCAGTTCCTTAACGAAGAACTCAGCACGGTGAAGCGCGAGACACGTGCCAAGGGAAATACGCCAAGTCAGACGATGAGCCGCGTGCTTCAGGAATTACGAGATGAGGGCTTACTGCTCTTTGTAAATCCTGGCGAGTACCTTCTCAATTCCGGTCCAATCGATATCGGCGCAGAAGAATTACCTGATGACGCAGTCGACGCTGCGCTTCTCTCGGGTAATGCTCAGTTTACAGACGTCGAAACGACAGTGTCCGCGGTTGTTACTCGTCAGCGCGTTGGTCAAGCCGCGCTACGCCGCTTTTGCTTAAAGGTTTATCAAAGTCGATGCGCCTTTTGTGCCGTCGCGGATCCGCGTCTTTTGACAGCTTCACACATCGTTCGATGGGCGGACGACGTTTCCTGCGTGGCATCCTAGGCAACGTCATCTGTATGTGCCGGCTGCATGATGCTCTCTTCGAAATCGGCGCTTTCGTCCTAAACGACAACCTTGAGCCGGAGATTGTTATACCTCCTTCCGAGCTCGGCGGCGCGGCGCGTCTTGTGTTGGAATCGACCCGAACGTTTAGCCGCCCGGTTTCGCACGTCCCTGCCGCAGAACATGTTCGGCGACACCGGGAACGAATCGCGGGCACTCGGTGGGATATCTAACATTGAGGGGAAGCTGTCACGCAGGCGACGCAGGCTCAACGACGCTGGCCAGTGCTTCGCGATCTCAGTTGGACAGACGCGCTCGTGGCGCGCAGCTGGACTCGACGGACCTCCAGCCTGCCACTCAGCCGTGAACTCGCTTAGGCGGACGCGAGGGAAATAGAATGAACGGGATCGATCAGGAAAAAGAGGGTTGGCGCCAGATTCAAGCGGGATTAGAACTCGTTCAGTGGTCGAAACTCGTTCAGTGGGACAATAACTTCTTGTCCCTTCTTGCAGTCGATGAGAACGTGTTCGAGTCCCAGAAAGGCCATCAGGCGGTGCATCCAACCTTTGGGCGGCTCATCTGCTGGATCGCGTTTAGCGCCGGTGCCGAGTACCTTGCGAAGGGCGCATGTTTCCTCAAGGGCAAGGATCTAAGCAAGCCGGTCTCCGTAACTCGCATCCCGTCTATCAATGAAAACCTTAAGACCTGGGTCCATGAGGTCATCACCAAGGCCCCGAGTGCGAAGGAAAATAGCGTCAACTTTGGAACTCTTGGAGGTATCCCTTTGCAATTGGTCCTTCAAGACCTGTCCCAGGGTGAACGTGATCTCGCTGTGGCCGCTTTTGATCTTCTGAGGAGCACGATTCGTAACAGAGACGCGCACCGATACGCAGAGAATGTCCGTGCGTTCCACTTTCACCTTGTCAGCAGATTGTTCGTCCCTGCGTTCAACGCAATCCTACGGAGCCTAAATCAGACCCAACTTCGTGCATGCGTCGTGACCATGGGGACAAATCAAGATTAGGGGGACGTGTTGGTGAGCGGTCGGCTGAACCGTATCCACGTCTGGAGCGGCTTCCCCGCCGCCCTGCGGCGGCCGAACGCGCGGCTGGAATTGACGGGCCTCCGCCCCGCCACTCAACTGCGGACTCTGTTAGGCGATCATCGGATTTGACACCGCCAATGAAGATTGTTGAATTTGCTTTTATTGTATATCCGGCCACGGATCTGGCGCGGTCCCGTGCCTTTTATGAGGGCGTTCTTGGGCTTACCAGCGCGACTTCCATGGATCTGGCCGAAGGATTCTGGGTCGAGTATGAGATCGGTCCTCACACGCTGGCCATCGGCAAAGAACCATTCCTGAAGCCCTCGGGCGATGGTCCTCAGCTTGTGCTGGAAGTGGACGATTTTGACAAGACGATAGAACATCTCAGACATCACAACGTGCGGTTCGCCCTTGAGCCTTTTGACTTTCCTCATTGCAGGGCAGCAATTGTTCTGGACCCCGACGGGAACAAGCTTGGTATCCATAGACGAAAGACCTAACGAATTTGGATTATGGTTCAAGTATGTTGGTGAGAGTTTGAAGGTAGGGTATCAGGAGCCTATCCCCTCAGTTCGACTGATCTTGCTCCGGGAATTGCAACGCCGCGCATGCGAGGCCGCCGTCGACCATTAGGACCGCCCCGGTCATGTAGCTTGAGGCATCGGAGGCCAGTAGGAGTAGTGGGCCGTTGTATTCTTCGACCTCCGCGAAACGCTTCAGTGGTACCGATCCTACCGCTGCCTTACCATCCGGGGTCTTCAGAAACTCCCTGACCATATTGGTCATAATGCCACCGGGAGCAAGTGAATTCACTCGAATCCCGTATGGCGCTAACTCGGCGGCAAGTGCTCGAGAGAGATGGTTTACTCCCGCCTTCGCGGTGGCGTATGGCACCAGGTTGGGTTGGGGGCGGTGTGAGGTGGCCGATGAGATGTTGATCAGACTACCAGGAATCTTGTTGGCGATCATGTGCTTGGCCACTGCCTGACACATTAGCCATGTGCCTTTGAGATCGACGTTGAGCAGCAGGTCCCACTCTTCTTCGGTAACTTCCAGAACCTGTCGCCACAACGCGACTCCCGCCGAGTTTACTAACACGTGGATATCGCCGAACGCTTCGATCACTTCCGCTACGCCGGCGTCGACAGCCTTGGTCTGTGAGATATCGACGACCTGGCTTATCGATTGACCACCCATCTCTTCAATTCGAGTGGCAGTTTCGGCCAGTCCATCCTGGTTGACGTCGAACAGCGCGACTCGGGCACCTGCGCGCGCGAGCGTTTCGGCGCCATGTTGGCCCAAACCCGAAGCAGCCCCGGTGACGATCGCATTCTTTCCTTCAAGCGTGAACAACGATTTCAGAAACTGCATCAGGCACCTCGTTCCTCGTCGGATAATAGACGTTTGAAGAAGGATTTATTTTTCACACTCGTGTGAGATCTGAAATAAGGGCAGGCTAATTTCCTAGAAATAAAATGTCAACGGTGCCGGGTGGGGATGTAGGTCTTCAAAGACGACTAAGGGCTATTTGTTGTGGTGCGTCTTGAAGAGCCTGCCCCTTGCTTGCAGCAAGGACCCCAAATCATTTTTACCCAGGTCGGTCACATTCAATCGGGCTGACGCAGGGTAGGTTGTAGCGGCCCAACAACGCTGGGCTCAAACAGGGTCGGTCCCTTACTTGAGCGTCAGTCCGGTTGGGCGATCTGCAGGTGGTGGGTAATTCGATTGAGCAGGAACAGGGATAACAAGAGGACCGTGGATTGGCACACGGTGGTATGGATGAGTGAAGCAGAAAAAGAAATGTTTGCTTGCGAGACCAGAACGCTGATTCGTTCGTGGCTCCACCATATTTCCCCAAACTCCCAGACTTCGTGAGAGCCGGTCTCAAATGCCTGTCGCAGATGCTTGCAACTGTTTATCGACGTTTGCCAGATGTACTGGTTTCCGAAGTCAGAGGCCTTTTTTCGGAATCATTTCGAATAGAAAGCTGAGTTGTTCCGCTTTCCTCTGAAGAGGAATTCATCTTCGAATCGGAATTGATTCCCTTCGCATTACCCGCGCATGGGATGAATTCGGCACACCACCGGGTGGAGAGGCGTCCACCCAGGTGTGTCATGTTGCTCGGTTTTCTCGACCCATTCGAAATACATCTGCCTCTTATCGGTTTCCATAAGATTCGAAATGCCTTTGGCGTCTCAAACGTTTTGATTGCACCGTTAGTGCGAGGGGCTTTTACTCTTTCTCGATGAAAGACACATCGGTGACCTTATTTTCCTCATCAACAAATAATACGACTTCTTGTCCTGAAGAAAGATTTTTAAACTTATCTTGAATGATGGAACGCACTTCGTACTGTTGTTCTTTTTTCCCATCCTGTTGAACGGAAACCTTGTTGTCTCTCAGTGGTTCTTTCAGGATGCCTGAAACCTGTTTGAAATTTCCTTTCAGGGGAGATTTCTTTTTCTCAGGGTTTTTGATTTTGTCCACTTCTGCCGCATTCTCAAATGTGACGTCAACGATCTGATCCATTTCATCAATGAGGAATATAGCTTCCGCGCCAACCGGGATGGATGCGACTTTGCTCCTGGCCAATGGCCTGATAGGATGCGTTTCTTCTTCACCTTCCTTCGACTGAATGACAGCTTTTTCATGCCCGGTCGCCAGTGGCTGAGTCAACACCCCATGTACGGTTCGGTGATGGGACTCTTCACCTTCCAGATGAACGTCCACAATGAGGTTTTGATCGTTAACGGTTATGTCAACCCGATCACCCTTCTTTAAAGCGGGAAGCCCTTTCTCCTTGCGGAGATTCATGGGTAGATAGCGAGGTTGAGCTTCCCCGGTATCTACCTTGGCTTGTTCCCCTCTGATTTCTTCCACAGTTCCACTAATGACTCGTTCCCCGGACAGGGTTCCGCTTTCTTTCGCATCTTTTCCGTCATGGGCTAACGCCACACCGGAAAAAATCAGACATCCAGTCAACAAGCACATTCCATACAGTTTTGAGCGTCCGATGGAGCCCTGTGCGGTTGGAAACTTTGATGTGTGTTGAAATACCGTCGTGAAAGACATGGAGCACTCCTTTGGCTAATTGAACATTGAGAGTTTTGATTCAGTCATTTGAAATATATCCAATTTTTCTTCAGGGGAGACCTGAGGAAAACCCTGGGTCTGATTTTCATAGATTTTCTATGGAGTGGGAAAACAGCTGGAAGAACTCAAGGCGGGGATTCTGCGCTATGATGTCCGTTTTCAGTTGGCGTCCGGGTGGATTTCGATAAAAGAAGTAAGCCGATACAGGCTGAGAGGCAGGAGGCGATTAAAATGGCCAATTTCGCTGCTTGTAAATCGGAAGGTTCCTGGAAAGCCAACGTCGCAATGAAAATGGCCATGGTAAATCCAATTCCTCCCATAAATCCCAAACCGATGATTTGTGGCCAGCCAAGATCGGATGGAAGAACAGCACTGCCAAACTGAACGACTACCCAGGCTCCAAGACATATCCCCAATGGCTTACCCAGCAACAATCCCAGCCCGATTCCCAATGAGACGGAATGGCTGAGGAGGGATGAGAAGTCGGTGTCAATCACCACGCCTGCATTGGCCAAAGCAAAAATTGGCATGATGGCGAACGTGACCCATGGGTATAAGGCATGTTCGAGTTTTTGGAGTGGGGGTTGAATTAAATCCTTAGCCGTTTCGAGAGCCTTAATCGCCTCAGACTGTTCTTCATTCCCTAACACAGAAACCCCCGAGACTTCGGCTTTTCGGAATTCTTGACTGAATTTTTCGCTTTTATGGGCAAATTCTTTTTTCGTGATAGCGGAAGTGGCTGGAATGGTGAAGGCGGCAAGCACTCCCGCAATCGTTGGGTGAAGGCCGGAGAAAAGGAACGCCAACCACAGGCCGCCAATCCCGAATAGGCCATATATAAAGGGAGAGCGAAGGCCCATCCGGTTGGCACCCATGAGTATGGCTAAGAATACCCAGGCGGTTCCAAGGCTGATCCAGGAGATTTCCGACGTATAAAACAACGCAATCACCAGAACGGCTCCAAGATCGTCAACGATAGCCAAGGTGGTCAGGAAAATTTTAGCGGAAAAGGGAATCCTTGAACCCAATAGGCCCAGTAGACCAATGGCAAAAGCAATATCGGTGGCCATGGGAATGCCCCACCCGGAACTGTAGGGCGATTGGAAATTAAACAGGAGAAATATGAATGCCGGAATCACCATTCCCCCCAAAGCAGCCGCAATGGGAAGAATGGCTTGACGAGGTTCAGTTAATTCCCCCACCAATATTTCCCGTTTGATTTCGAGTCCGATGACGAAAAAGAAAATGGCCATCAAGCCGTCATTGATCCACAGTATTAAGGGTTTCTCTAATAGATTGGTGCCAATGCCAATGGTAAAAGGGAGTTCCCAAAAATTCGAATAGAGATCGCCAAAGGCGGAATTGGCCCAAACCAATCCGATAGCAGTACAGACCAAGAGAACGATTCCACCTGAAGCATTGAGTTTGGTGAAATCCTCAAAGGGCGAAATAACCCCTTCCATCGGTCGGGTTATCACGGTTTGTTTTGCTTCTTTTACAAGATCCATGATTTCAAAAATTTTGGATTATAACGTAAGGTTCGGGATCCACCCATGGAGGAGATGAATGCCTGTCTGCCTGCCAGTTAGTGAAGAGTTGTTAAGAGATGCTTGCATAATTTTGAGTGCGAAGGTCGAACCGATTCGGCTGTTATGGGTGGCGCCGTCCAAAAGCTGGTGGGGCCAGGAATCAACCCGGATGGCACAATCTGACGATTAAGAACTCCTAAAAACGAAGTGTTATTGATGATACATGGGAGAGAATTTGAAATCTAAGACAAATGTTAAAGACAGGAGTCTGTTTTGTCTCTTGAGGCCCATCCACTCCCATCCATTAGGATAAAGGAAATTAGACCATAGGAGAGAAAATGAAATGAATTTTCCCTTACAACTTCCCAATTCTTATGGGAGACGAACCTTTTTGAAGGCAATTCAAACTTTTCTCGGCCTTGCTGTGGTGATGGGATTGTTGGTGGGTGCCAGTCTATGACGGGTCAAACGAATTGATACTGATCTGACAGTTCATCTTCAATAGTTCAAGCCTTCATTGTTCCCGGAAACTCCCCCCTTAGTGGCGGGAAATATTTTTTGGTGAACGGAATCGTCAGAGGATTAATCAACAGCAAAAGCCAGTATTTTTTTCATATAGATTGAAAAATATTTTCTCATTCTGCAAGTTCCCCCATGGAAGGGGTGGCCACGGCTGGAATCACACATGGTAACCCAGGAAAACAAATCATGGATGATTCGTACCCTTATCATTTCATTAGGGACGCTGGGATTTGCCATTCTGGTGGTGTGTTTGGCGTCATTTTTTGTCGATGAACCTCTACGAAGGTATATCGAAACAAACCTCAATAAAAACCTCGAAGGATATACGGTGCAATTAGAGGCAGTGGATTTTCATCCATTGGGGTTTTCGATCGACTTTGAAAATTTAACCTTAAGGCAGGAAGCCAATCCTGATCCACCTCTTCTCATCATTCCCTCCTGGACTGCCAGTATTCAATGGACAGAATTAATCAAAATGGGAATTGTCAGTGATCATGTCATTAGAAATGCTGAAGTAAAATTCCTTTTTACTCAAGCCGAAAAAGAAGTGAAGGATAAAACGGGCGTTGAAGACAAAGGTTGGCAAGAAGCCTTATATGCCATGTACCCCATCACCATCAATACTTTCCGAATTGAAGATAGTTCCTTTTCATATCGGGATCAGCCTGATCAACCTCCGCTTGAACTGACCAATCTCCTACTGAAAGTGGGAAACATACAGAACGTCCGCTCACAAGTAGGGGAGTATCCATCCAGCATTCATTTGGAAGGATCCCTGAATCAGACCGGTTTTGTGAGTATCATGGGAAAAGCCAATTTCTTAGCCGAACCGTTTCCCGGTATATCAGTAGATTTCGATTTAAAAAATCTTCAGCTGCAGCCGTTTATTCCTTTTTCCTCCCTTGTCAATGTGGAAATACATTCCGGAACGCTGAACGGACAGGGACATGTCGAATATTCCCCATGGGCAAACATGGCTCAAATTGTCAGGTTGGAAATTGAAAATCCAGATATTAATTATGTGGAGAAACATTCTCCCAGGAAAGCACAAAAGGCCAAGCAGGAGTCCCCGACGCAAGACACGGATGATTCAAAAAAATCCCAAGACCCCTTCAAGGTGGCGATTGACTCGGCATTAGTGAAAAATGGCGAATTTGGCTATACGAACCAGACAACAAATCCCCCCTATAGGATTTTTTTCAATCATGTGGATCTTCAGGTAACTGGAGTGGGGTCTCCAAGGATCACTCAGAAAGGAGAATTGAAACTTTCCGGGAAATTTATGGGAAAGGGGAAGACGTCAATCGAAGGCGGATTCCGGCCGGAGGTGCAACATCCTGATTTTGATGTAAAAGTGAAAATTGAAAAAACAGAAATGACAACTTTCAACGATGTATTGAAAGCCTATGGGGGTTTTGATGTGAAGAGCGGGGAATTTTCGTTGATTTCTGAATTACATACTGATAGTGGCCGGGTCCAGGGGTATATTAAGCCATTTTTCGATAAACCGGAAATTTACGATCTTTCACAAGACAAAACCGACAATATCTTTCAAAAGGCATATGAGGGCGTTGTGAATGCGGTTGCTTCTCTATTGGAAAATGTTCCAAGAGATCAGGTGGCCACGAAAACAGAAATCAGCGGGAATTTAAAAGATATTAAGGTAGGGACATGGGAGCTTATATGGAATCTATTCAAGAATGCATTTGTCGATGCCATGAAACCGGCCTTCGAAAATTTAAAAACCACTGGCAAGAAGAATGGTAATTAAGCCGATTTATCTAAGCCAGGGCTGGAAACACTCATGTATGAAATTTAAATAAGTTGGATTTGGCCATGCCAGAAGAGGCTGGGAGTCTTGTTGGTGCGAAGAACAATTCTCACGCCCGCTTTTACAAGAATATCTTTCCCATGGTTTTTTAAACACAAAGGAGGCGGAAAAATGAGCGAAAAAAATTATGTGGGGGCAGTGCTTTTGATCGCATTATTAGCGATGACCGGATGTAATACTATGGAGGGAGCCGGCGAGGATGTACAAAAAGCCGGGGAGGAAATTGAGAAGGCAGCGGATTAATCCTCTGTATAACATAAGGCGGAATTCCTTTGTCCGGGTTTGGGGATTCCGTCTTCCTCTCTCTGTTCATTCTTTTTCCCTCCAACGTCCAACACCCCGAGTAAATCAGGCCTGTGAATTTGTCCGGGATACCTTTACATATTCCCTGAGCAACATTCGGGAAACGAACCGGCATGGCCTCTGTATTAAGTCTAAAGGAGAATCTGGATAAAAAAGAGTGAGTAGAAAACCAATTTATACGTTGGTGAAGCGGGGTTTGTCTTGATAATAAATAGTAACGAAATAATTAAGAAGTGGGTTATTCATCCACATGACATTTAAAAACGTTTAGGAATCCCATCAAAGGAGGTGGATAAGCAGACGAAGAAAACAAGATTTAACGGGTATTTGAAAGATTTTCATAATCACAACAACATTTCAAGGAGAACACAATGAACAAAGAACAATTCAAAGGAAATTGGAACCAGTTTAAAGGCGAGGTGAAAAAAAAGTGGGGAAAGTTTACGGACGATGAATTGACCCAAATCGAGGGAGATTACGATAAATTTAAGGGAAGAGCCCAAGAATTATATGGAGATCAAAAAGAGGAATTGAATAAGTGGACTGAGGATTGGCAGGCGAAAAACCAAACAGTTCGCTAATCCTATTTTCACTCATGGTGTAAGATCAGGATACCCTTTACCCCAGGAGACGGGAGATTTCACCTTCCGCTCCTGGGATAAGGTATGTCTTGGGTGATATGAAGTGCCTCAAATATCTATCTTAACAATCTTCTGTTCCAACACGATTTAGTCAAGATGCATGGAGGAAGGAGTACAATTATGAACATCACGCAACATATACTGAAAAACAAAATTGCCTCAACCGTGGCGGCCGTTCTTCTCATGAGTGCTCCAGCTTGGGGGGCAAACGGAATGAATTATTCTGTCTCCGCGGAACAAGGAGTTCAAAACGGCTATATCCACAAGGTGTATAATGAGGACCAATTTAATGGCAATTGGAAACAGCTAAAGGGGGCGCTCAAGGAAAACTGGGGAGAGTTTACTGAGGATGATTTGTTGGCGATTGAGGGCCGAACTGACCGTTTCGAAGGAAAACTTCAAGAACGATATGGAGACCGGAAAGAAGAAGTGAAGGCTTGGGTCGATGACTGGATGGAAAAACATCCTTATGAGAAGACCCAGGATCGACAACATTAAGACAAAAGTTACTTTTCTGCGTTCAATACTTCCGGCGAAATGGGATTTCCTCCCATTTCGCCGATATCCCGGGCTGTCTATCACCTCCCATAGCTCCTATAAAGGTTTTGGCATTTTTCGTATCGCTATGGGTAGATTATCAGCCGAATAGCGAATTTCGGCTTGATCCCCAACGGTAATTGACTCATCGACCAGCGTCATGGAGTTCACTTCAACGGAAATTTCCCTTTCATCCTGGTTTTTAATAACATAGGTTTTCCCTTCAATCGATACCACTTCACCGGTAATATTTCCTGGGATGCCGGGTGTGAGTCCCTCCTGTTGGGAAACGGTCGGCATGTCGGATTCAATCGGCGGTTCAATTGCCACGGTTCCCGGAAGATTATTTGATTGAGCAGGGGGTGTATTGACGGGTTCATGTTCTTCCTGACACGCAATAACTCCAGAAAGTAAAAATGGTATTACCCAAACTGTTCTTATGAAAACTGATCGCTGAGTTCGTGAGTCATGTTTCATGGGATCACCCCTATTGTAAAATAAGAAAAATTACTGTGCGAGCTCGGTCCTTCCTTGTAATGATGATTTTAGAAAAAGAAAATTGAAGTGTTGTTCACAAAAAATTTGATTCGGTGGAGCCTTCTGTCGGATCAATCGCTATGGACATAACGCTATTATATTTCTTTCCTTCCTTTTCACCTCAATTGCATTCATTTTAGGGCATGGGGAGATATTGGGAACTCATCAAAACCCTGGCTCGTTTTTGACCTTAAGGACTTGGCGGGAATAATTCTATGGTTGATTCAATTTGAACAGGTACATCCACGATGGTGGACGCCGTCGTGGGGGAGGGGGATCGTGGCGAATAAATCTTGTGAAACCTGATATAAACCGTTTGTCGGGGGATGAGGGATTGATGGACTAAAAGCACATCGGGTCCATTCCATCGTGGTGATGAAAATGGATTCAAAACATGATGAATGATGCGTCGAGGTTTGACCGAAATATCTCTACTTGAGCTCTCGTTGTTATGGGGTCGACCAAGACCTGATCGGCACCGTCGATATGGAATTTTTTGGTGAGCCTTCGATCACTTTATCGCTGTATACGAGATAAATGAAGGTTTGACGTTTCTTGTCAAAAAATCTGACCACCTGCAATTTTTTAAAGATTAATGAGCGACTCTCGTGAAACACCTTTTCCCCCTCTTCAAGCTCAGCAACAATGTGAATGGGGCCGACCTGCCTGCAGGCAATTGACGCATCTGAAGTGTCCTCAGCGACACCAACCATACCCTTTAACCCTCCTGTTTTTGAGCGACTCAGATGGCAGGTGACTCCTTCAATTTTTGGATCATCAAATGCTTCAATCACAATTTTGTGATCTGGGCCCAAAAAATTGAATTTGGTATCCACACTTCCAATTTCCTCAGCATAGGCACCAGAAACCAGTGATATAGAAAAGATCAAAGACATCCATGCAACATTGGGATTCATTTACTATCTCCTCTGAGCGTTATTTGTATGGTTGATAGGACAACTTGTATGAATTTGCACTCTACGCTATTTGGGACCATAAACAACACAACCAAAACATTGAAACCTTCATCGAGAAGTTCCAGTTTTTTTATTGATAAAGAGAGCTATGGTGTGGATTTGGTTGCAGCCCTCAATGAGGCGTCTTCATCTACCCTGAAAGCCCACTCCGGCTCCTTATTCATGGCCCATGCCCGTTCCGTCTATTGAGACGATCACTACCAGAGGTGTTACCGGGCCTTGGTATTATGAGGGGAAGGCTCTGGCGTTGAGTAGAATTCCCCTATCATTAATTTCCACTTTTCGTCCTTCATGTCGGGCCAATCATTTTTATTAAAGCCTGGCGCCGTTTCTAATTTTTTCGATTGAATATCCAGAGTCAAATGTTCCTGGCCTGGTGGATGTGCAAGCGATGCCCATGGGACGGCAAAGAGCTTGTCCCCCATACCTAAAAATCCTCCAAAGGATAAAACCGCATATCCGACTTTTCCGTCACTCCCTATAACCAGTTCTTCAATCAGCCCAATGTCTTCACCTTGGAGATTTTTGACGGATTTCCCAACTTGCTCACTGGCCTTGTAGGAATCCTGGTCTAAATTTGCAGCTAAAGCTTGGGAAATGGGTGCGACGAGCAAGATAAAACCCCAAAAAATAAATAGAAGCGAAACCGGCATTCAGACCTCCATTCTGTTTTTGTGTCGTCTGGGCCATTGGGCATCGAAATCTTCTTATGCAGGCGGCAGCGTGCCCCCTTCAATAAAGAGCCATAAATGATTCTCTAACATAGATGAAATAGGGCGGTCTATCAGGACGTTGTCCGCTCCTCAATCTTGAGGTATTTCCTCGGGTACGCAGGGATAGGATAAAGCCCAGGGAAGATTTAATAAGTTACCCATTCAAGGGTTTTTGATAGTGGCCGATCCCCTAGGAATCCGCTAAAAGTTACCAGCCTGATTCTATCTATGGTGGAGGGGGCCTACATGATTTATCTTGTGATAGAAGATCAAAAAATTTCAGAAATCATTGCAGAGCGTTTGCGGAAAATGGGTAAAAAGACGAGGGTAATTTCCCAATCGGAGGAATTGTGGATGGGCATTCGGGAAAGTTCTCCCGATATCATTATTCTGGATGGTAATAGCCCGCATATTAATGCTCTGGAAATTTTGAAGGATCTTAAAGCCCAGGAATATAAAGGCCAGACTATAGTTTTAGGAGGTGAATCTTCTGCCCCGTTTACCCCTGAAATCTCCCGTTTCGGTGCTATTCAGACAGCCGGTCGCCCTCTGGCGGCCAGTCGCATAATGGGCGCTATCAGGATTGCCCAAGAACATTTGAATGCGGATCTATGGCGTTCCTCGTCAAGCAGATCTGAAGTGATGAGGGATTCCGGCCAAAAGGCAACCTTTTTATAGACCCTAGGACTAAGAAATTGAAAATATTCATGCTGAAAAATTCGGGGTAATCCCAAGGAGGAAATTTTTATGCCAAACACCAATGCATCATTTTCGGCATTTTCCCGTGTAGATCAATTGAAACAGCAACTGGAAAAGCTAGAGATTCTCAGTCAGACCGAGGTTGATGCCAAAGAATTGGACAATTTTGATCGTGAGACTGAAAAAATTTTGAAGCGTGTGGATGGAAGAGATACCAAAATGGCCGCCTATAGTTTTGCCACCATGGCAGAGGCAGAAGCTTTGGTCAATCTTCCTGAGTCCGCTCAAGAACCGACCTCCCGTGACCTTTTGCAAAAGTCTCTACAGCAGAGACGACAAGTGTTGTTGGGAATGGTTAGTGAAATGGAAGGCATGGAGGAAGCGGAAGCGGAAGTGTTAACGGGAGAAGATAAGGAAGATCCCCCGCTCATGGGATAAATCCCTAGAAGAACCTGAGCCCGAAACACGTTGTTTCATTGAGGGCGGCTGGGCCTCCGTGATGTTCCTGTCGGTCACGATTGAATAGGCTGATTCACACCTGGATTTTTTTGAACACACGAAAAAGGTACAGAAGTGAGGGTAAGACCACAATCATTCCTGCCACCAATGCGAAGAGAAGCAATTCCAGTGTTGAAGCCGGGGCCGTGGTGTTGAAAATGGTTAAATCGGGTTTTATGAGATATGGATATTGACCAAATCCCCATCCCCAGATAATAGCGGTGACATACCCGACGGCTGATATCCGGGCGAGGTGAAATCGTTTGGTCCACAGGCCAATTATACTCGCCAGCATCCCTAATAAAGCCAGAATGAGAAATACCCATCCGGTTGGACTTTGTAGCAATCCTTGGCTGATTTCTGAAGCGTAATTTTTCGTGAGGAGGAGGGTCAGGATAGCCATTATGGCTGAAGCCGCAAGCGACCACAGAGCTTTTCGGCGATACAGACCTCTGAGAGCCGGTAACGGGGTTTCATGGATTAAGTAGGTTGATGCCAAAAATGCAAAAAGCGTGATCGTCCAGATTCCCACTGCCAACGGGAAAGGTTGAATCCATGGGAGCACAAACACGTCAACGAATCCTCCTTGAACGTTCTGCAGGTAGCTGGAGGTTAGCGTGCCAAGAATAATGCCTAAGAACATCGCCGTGATCAGACTGGAGAGCCCGAAGAGCGTTCCCCAGAATCGATGGAGCGGAGACTGCTGGACATCATAACTACGGAAGGCAAAGGCAGATCCTCGAAGCACGATACCGGTGAGGAGCAAGGTCAAGGGAATGTGGAGTACGGTCGATATTCTGGCATAGGCAAGGGGAAAGGCTGAAAAGAGAAGCGTGATGACCAGGATCAACCATACGTGGTTCGCTTCCCAAATGGGCCCGATAGCAGTAGAAATCAAGTGACGTTGCGTTTGCGCCTCCGGCCCTCTGGCCAGGAGATACCAAATGCCGGCTCCATAATCTGCTCCGCCCAACAGGGCATACAAGGTGAGCGATATGACAATGCACCCGGCGATAATTTCCTCAAGCCCTGGCATGAGTCTTCCTTGAAGATGGACCATCCGGTTCTCCAATCTGTGGAAATACCGTAAGATGGCGATGTAAAAGCCACAGAACAATTCCAGCCAATCCCAGATACAGCAGGGTAAAAAAGATAAGCGAAGCGGTCAGGCCGGTCATCGGGGTAACGGCATCAGTGGTGCGCATAATTCCTACGATGATCCAAGGCTGCCGACCGACTTCCGTCACCACCCAACCGGATTCGATGGCGATTAACCCTAAAGGAGCGCAACCCACTAGGCATCGAAGAAACCAACGGGATTTCCATAGAAATTTCTGTTTCCATATCTTGCAGAATCCCCACACACTCATGGCCATGAGGATAAATCCAGAGGCGATCATGATTTGGAATGCGAGATGGACCACTACGAGCGGAGGCCAATCCTGGCGAGGAAAATCCAACAATCCTGTGACAGTTGCCATAGGATCCCCATGAAGTAGGAGGCTGAGCGCATAAGGAATTTCAATTCCATATGAAATCGTTGCGGTGGAGCCATCGGGAATGCCTCCAATCCAAAGGGAAGCGCCGGAGGTGGTATGAAAATGTCCTTCGAGCGCTGCCAGTTTAATCGGGCTGTAGGTGGCCACTGCGCGGGCGAGCAAGTCTCCACTGAGAGGTTGAAAGATGGCCGCCACTCCCCCTGTCATCAGGGCAATTCGGAGCGCCTCCTGGTGAAAGGGATTGTCCGGTTGCCGAAGTAAGAAAAAAGCATGCACACCCGCCACAAGGAATCCGATTGCCACAAATGCCGCCAGAATCATGTGATGCGATTCATGTAGCCCGATCGGATTGGTAAAGGTGGCAAGCGGGGCTAGCTGGGTAGGCTGTCCATCGAGTAGCTGAAACCCGACAGGGTGGTTCATCCAACCATTGGCCAGCACGACAAAAAAAGCGGATAGAACACCACTCACCGTCACGATCACTCCGGACATCAAATGCAGATAAGCCGGAATCTTCTTCCACCCATAGAGATAAATTCCCAAAAAGATAGCTTCCGTGAAAAAAGCAAACCCTTCTAAGGAAAACAAGAGTCCGATAATCGGCCCGGCCCAAGCCATAAATGTCGGCCATAACAGTCCGAGTTCAAAGGAAAGCACAGTGCCGGATACGGCGCCAATGGCAAAAAGAATGGCGGTTCCCTTTGCCCATCGTGTGGCCAATTCACGAAAGATTTCATTGCCGGTGCGAATATAACGCCATTCTGCAATGACCATGAGTAGTGGCATGGCCATGCCTGCCACGGCGAATATGATATGAAAACCAAGGGAAATCGCCATTTGGAGACGCGCAGCCAGAAGGTTTTCAATCATCTTAGGCGCCCGCTCCTCAGTATGGTACAGAGTCGTCTCTTCAATTTCGTCCTGGTTAAAAAGTTTTGAAAAATGCGATGTCCGATCAGTCCTGAAGACGGTCAGGTAAGGGATTGCGCTGAACTCTCACTTCGAGGGCAATGATGGGCCCTGGCCTGTTTAAGGGCATACGCATACCATTCCAGTTCTTCAAAAAACTCCCGGGCTTTGTGATGGAATTTTTGATCAGCAGGCGTGCCATCTTCCTGAAAGGCGTCCTGAACATGGGGGATGGGGAACAGAGAGGGAATACTCGACATTCCCAGTTCAGCCAACATGGCCCTGAGGGTCATTGCCGCACGAACGCCGCCGAACCCACCTGCTGAATAACACACGATGGCGGAAGGTTTTCGAAAGTATTCCTCAAGAAAATGGTCTAATACGTTCGAGAGGGCAGGAGGAATGGTATGATTATATTCGCCCGACACAATAATATAACCGTCAGCCGGAATAATCAGATCAGCCACAAGTTGGAGGAGGTGAGGCGCCTGACCCGGCTGATACTCTTTGTACATTTTATCCAACAACGGGAGAGGAAAGAGAAGAGGATCGATGAGCGACGCCGTATGCCCACGTGTTTGGCAGGTGTTCAGCATAAACCTGGCGGCCTTGATACCCTGCCGGTCGGTTCTCACTGATCCATAAATTATAGCCAAATTCAGTGGCATGGAGAATTTTCTCTTAATCCAACCATTTATATCGAATGATTTCTGGATGAACAGGTTATCCCAAAGTAGAATTTTCAGTGTTAACAGTTTAATCCGTGTGTTCGACCACAGGGTGTAGACAAATCGCAAGTGAGCCTTTAAAAAAGATCCATTGAGCGAAGGAAGGAAGTACCCATAATCTGTCAATCGTGTCATCCGATTGCCGGTTTCCGGAAAGACGTCATGGTAAAAGTTGGCCTGGCCTAAATCCCGGTTCAAAAGGAGAAGCGATTGAAAGTCGGAATGTGGAGAGGGTCATGATATCTAATTGGATCGATATCTCAATGTCTTTGTATCCGGGAATGGTTCAAAGACCCGGAGACCCACCATTTCAGATGGAACCGGTGACGGACAGAAAAAATGGGGATAAGGTTCCTGTCTCAAAAATATCAATGAGTTCCCATGCCGGAACGCATATTGGCGCTCCGGTGAAATGTGAAAAATCTTTTCAAGATAATGAACAAACAGAATTTTCAGCAACAATAGGCCTGGCCAAAGTGATTGAGATCCAAGATAGGAATTCTGTAAAAGCGGAAGAATTAAAAAAACACCGGATCTATTCGCATGATCGGATTCTCCTGAAAACACGCAATTCCGCCTCTGACTGGTATTCTGAACACCCCCCTGAAGATACAATCTTTCTTGACCGAACTGCCGCGGCATGGCTGGCTGAACGGCGGGTGAGCACCGTCGGAATTGATGCGCTGTTTATTGGAGGGAAACACAAAAATGGAAAAGAGATTGCTCGCATGCTTATCCAAGCCGGGATTGTCATTATTGAAGGACTCGAATTTTCTCGAGTGAAACCGGGGGAGTATATGCTCATCTGTTTACCCTTAAAAATTCCGAACGGAGATGGTGCCCCAGCAAGGGCCATTCTCCAACCGGTCCGGTAGTGGGAAGGGAAAGTAATAGGTCGCTCATGCCGATGAATAGTTATCCAATCCTCAAGAACGAAATGATCAGGAGGTTTATTGGTGGATCCTGTGACCCATGCTTAAGTTCGGTGCCCCCACCTCTTTTGCCGAACATGGCTCCCTCCGATGCCTGAAATCCACCAGAAGGAAATCTCAGAATTCGAACGTAAGGCTTCCTCTCCACCTCCTTCATCCGAAATCGAAGCTGGTTATCTCTCTCCATTATTTCAGGGACCGATCAATATCCGGTCCATTGCCCTTACAGGACTGTTTGTCTATGCCTCACTCATGGTGATGTATGTGGCCAAGGCCATCATGCTTCCTGTATTCGTGGCTTTATTTCTGAATCTTTTGTTTGCTCCTCTTGTCCGGGGGGTTGAAAAAATACATATTCCCGCGCCATTTGCGGCTGGGGGGATTCTTCTCGTTTTAATCAGCACCCTGACGTTTGGAATTATTCAGCTGTCGACTCCCGCTTCTCTCTGGCTGGACCGTGCCCCGGATGCCTTACAACAGGTAGAGCATAAAATCCGGTCCATCAAAAGTTCGGTCCTGGAAATGGGGGAGGCGACCAAAGCACTGGAACATATGGCCAGTCTTTCGGAATCCCGGAAAGCCCAGAATATTCAAGTGAAAACCGAAAGTTTGGGTGGTCAATTGATCTATTGGACCACGGAATTTATTCTGGGGCTGGTTTCAACCATGATTCTACTATATTTTTTCCTTGCGTCCGGTGATTTATTTCTGGAAAAACTCGTGAAAGTTCTTCCACGATTTTCGGATAAACGACGTGCAGTGGAAATTGTCCGAGGAATAGAGGGAAATATTTCCAGTTACCTTGTCACGGTGACCAGTGTAAATGTTGGTCTTGCGCTGGCGACAAGTCTCGCCATGTATCTGCTCGGCATGCCTAACCCGTTTTTGTGGGGAGCCATGGCGGGTATTCTGAATTTCATCCCTTATGTTGGAAGCATTATTGGTTTAGGAGCGGTGACGTTGGCAGCGATCCTCACATTTGAACATATGAATGTCGTGGCTGTGGTGTCCGGGACCTATTTATTTCTGACGGCTATTGAAGGAAGTGTTATCACACCCCATTTATTAGGACGAAAACTGACATTAAATCCTGTGATAATTTTGGTCAGTGTCTTGTTCTGGGGCTGGTTATGGGGAGTCGTCGGGGCGCTGCTTGCGGTACCATTTGTCGCATCCCTTAAAATTATTTGCGATCAAATTGAGCCGCTTCATTCCATCGGAGAATTTTTAAGTCGTTAAGTTTACAATAGTTAGAGCAAACTGCTGCCTACTCGAATTATGGCGGGATGATGAATTTCATTGATCTCGCGACAGGGTAAGGAACTCATGCCGGCTTGGGTATTAAATTGGTTGAATAAACTCCGTTCGAGTCTCTGGCTCATACCCACTTGTATGACCCTTGCCGCTATTCTCCTCTCGTTGGTCGTACCGTATTTTGACAAATATTTTTCTCCCGGGAATATTGATTTTCTCCAATGGCTAAGCAACATGGGTCCTGAAGGAGCGATGACTCTCCTTTCGACCATTGCCGGGTCCATGATCACTATAGCGGGCGTCGTGTTTTCCATTACGATTGTGGCCCTCACCCTGGCTTCGGGGCAATTCGGCCCACGTCTGTTAGGAAATTTTTTGCGGGATCGAGGGAATCAAGTAGTTCTGGGAACGTTTGTGGCGACTTTCCTGTATTGTCTGCTCGTCTTGCGAACCATCCATGTGGATCCTGATGGCTCTACGCCATATTGGGGAACGTTGGCGGGCCTTATTTTGGCTGTGTGCAGCCTAGGGGTATTGATTTATTTCATGCATCATATTGCTGTTTCCATACAAGCCCCCAATTTGATCGCTGCGGTATATGGGGAATTGGAAGAAGACCTGGCCAGGCTTTTTCCAGAGCGTTTGGGACTGGCCGATGAGAATGAGGCGAACAAAACCCGTATTCCTTCTATCCTGTCCAGGATAGAAAAAGAGGGAATGGAAATTAAGGCCGACATTGGGGGTTACCTTCAGGCAATTGAAAATGATGCCCTTATGGAAATCGCTCGTGAACAGAATTTAGTGATATTTCTTCATTATCGGCCGGGGCACTTTATCACCAAGGGAGCATCATTAGCCAAAGTACTGGCCCTTGGGCCGATGGCAGATATCGTAACCCCACAGATTAACAAGCAAATGATCTGTGGATCCAACCGAACCCAGGAACAGGATATTGAGTTTTCCGTACTTCAACTTGTTGAAGTGGCCGTGCGGGCACTTTCACCTGGAATAAACGACCCGTTCACTTGCGTCCATTGTATTGATCATCTTAGCGCGATTTTATGCCAGCTTGGGCAAAGAAAGTTTCCATCTCCTTTCCGGTACGACTCTGAGGGAGTTCTTCGTGTGATTGCTCCGTCTGTCACCTTTGAAGGCGTCATGAATGCGGCTTTTAATCAAATCCGACAAAACGGAAAAGGCAATGTGGCGGTGACCATCTGCTTGTTGGACGGTTTGGGACGAATAGGTGAAACCGCGGAACGAAATGAGGATCGTGTGGCAATCCTTCGTCATGTCGAAATGGTCCAAAGAGGGAGCCGGGAATCCATCCAGGAAAAAAATGACTTAGAGGCTGTGGAGGATCGGTGCCGCCAGGTCATGGCTTCTTTAAGTATGGGAGAAAGCCGGAGTTCTTTTTTGATGGACAAATTGTTGCATATCCTTCCCTAACTGTGTCTTTCACTCCTGCTCCTGGGACCATTGATTTGGCCCATGTTAGCCCTCCGGTTCATCCATGTTAGCCCTCCGGTTCATAATTCGTCGCTTAAGACTTTCGGATTTCTACGCATGGTTTCCCTGTAAAGCTTGAATGATTGACCGGGAACTTCCCCGCCTTTACCCCACAGACCTTTCCATTACTTTTCATGCCCGTTCCGAGGCAGTTTTTTGACTTTTCAAGGTTGGCAATAAAAATTTTGTACATTGTCCTGGAAACTTCAGAAAGTGGTTAATGAATGATACAGGCCCCTCCACTTAATCTTTATCGAACTCAGGGGACTAGATCCATTTTTTGGTAAACATGAACGTAAAAGGAAGACTATGTTGAAAACGTTGTTGGAAATGCGAGGCTATCAATTGCGAGCCATTGATAAAGACCTTGGGAGCGTGGACGATTTTTATTTTGATGACCGGTTGTGGAGAACCCGTTATCTCGTGGCAGATACAGGAAACTGGCTTCCCGGAAGAAAGGTACTTATCGGACGGGAAGCCCTTGAACGGTCAGAATGGGAAGAAAAGGTCATTCCCGTGACCCTGACTTCCATAGAAATCGAAGATAGCCCGGGGATTGAAACCGATCTGCCTTTTTCGCTTCAAAAAGAAAAGGAGTTACGTCTGTTTTTTAAATGGAGAGAATATTGGGACGAGGATGGTTTCATCCAGCCTGCCGGATTCACCCCCATGAGTGTCCCAGGCGGGGAAGCTATGGAACAGTCGCTCACTGATGGAATGAGGGCGCCCGGAAAATTGGATGGAAATCCCCATTTGCGGTCCGCAAATGAGGTGCAGGGATATTACATCGGTGCCCAGGATGGAGAGATCGGTCATGTGGACGATTTTATTGTCGAGGATACCTCGTGGGAAATCCGATATTTAGTGATTGATACTCAAAATTGGTTGCCTGGGAAAAAGGTTCTCATATCTCCAAAATGGGTTAATTCTATCGACTGGAATAAACAAACCGTTCAGGTAGGCATGAACCGGGACCTGATTGAACAAAGTCCTGAATATGACCCAAGCAAACCCATAAATAGAGAATATGAAGTCCGTATGTATGACTTTTATGGTAAACCCCACGATTGGGTTGAAAAATAGTCGACAATTAAAAAATCTGTTTTAAAGGCGCCATGGTCCGGTCATCTACCATCATCGCCTTACAATTTATTGAATGCCTTTTGACAACAAATTATTCCGATAGAGGAACGACTGACGTTCTATTGTGAGGGAACCTTTTCTATCATTAATCGGGTTTTGAGCACTTACTAAAGGAGGGAGTCAATGTTGAATACATTAACAAATAATCCTGTGCCCACCGTACTTATCGGATTGGGATTGTACTGGTTGTTCAAAGATGGGGCTGTACCCTCGCACGAAACAACAAGACGCCATCGGAGTGACAACAATCCTTGGCGGAACGGCGAAAAAGAACTCCGACTCTCAATGGAGGAACAGGTGACGGAAAAATTCCGAACAGCAAAGGATGCCGTTCGAGGTCAAGTGTCGGAGTGGAAGGATGAGGCGAGTCACCAGGCTCATGAATTGAAAGAACAAGCCAGTCAACAGGCTAAGGAATGGAAAGAGGGGGCCGGGCAAAAAATGGAAGAGGTGAAGGGATATTTGCAAGAGAAAAAGGCTGTGGTAGGAGGAGAATTCAATCACCTCTTGGACAGTAATCCGCTGGCAGTGGGAGCAGTGATGGTGGCACTAGGCACGGCCGTGGCAGCCGCCATACCGGCGAGTCGGAAAGAAGACCAATGGATGGGAGATTCGCGAGACAGGGTGATGAAGGCGGTTAAATCCAGCGTGGAATCGACGGTGGAGGATGTGAAGCAGAAGACCGGTCAAGTTGCGGAAAAGGTTTTATCGGAAGATACGCAGAATTCTCTCTGAAAAATGCTATGCAATAGGACGAAAGGAAACTTATGACTTCTTATGCAAAAAGAATTTTATTGGTTCTGTGCTTTTCTGGATCACTATTCGGTGCCCTGGGGTGTGAACAAGAAGGTCCTGCGGAACGAGCAGGGGAACGAGTAGATGAATCAATGGAGCAAGCCGGAGAAAAGATGGAACAGGCCGGAGAAGATATACAGGATTCGGCCAATTAGAAATCTCCTACTAACAGACGGGGGAACTATTGTCTCCATTTTTTCTCATTTGAGTGAAGTTTTGTCCATTGTCCGAAACGTCTTGAAATTGCCACACTGAATTATGAAATCGGTCATTGTCCCCGGTAGAGACAGATATAAACGAAATTCAGGTTCTTTTTTTCTATTACCCTGACGGAAAGGAGAAAAGATGACCACTGCCAATGCAAAAAAATGTGCTCACCCTTCCTGTTCATGCGAGGCCCCTCCAGGGAAGGAGTTTTGTTCCGAAAATTGCTCCTCTTCTCAACCTTCCAAAGGCGGAAAATGTCAGTGCGGACATTCCGGGTGTGGGCACGGAGGATAACGGCACGAATGCTCAAAGAACGAGCGTTAGTCGTTGTTTTTTGGATACAGCGGAAATCTACAATGAAGGAGGCGATCATGTTTACTCCCAACCACAAGACGCAGTGGTTTCTGGATGTAAAAATTATTATGGCATTTGCTGTCCTAATGGGGGTTCCGGGTTTCGCTGTTGGTAGCGATCTCACAGGTCATGCTCCTGACCATAATCGCTCCACGACAACTCAAATACAGGAAGACCGTCAATTAGATGAAGGACATCGAATTATTCAAGGAGTGGTGGAGGAAGTGAACGAAAATACGGTACGGGTTGATGCGGGTGAGGCTGGTGAGATGTCCCCTCGGTATCTGAATTTAAATAATTCCGAGGGGAAAGAAAATTTTGAAGTTGGAGACAGGGTTAAGATTGAAGTCAATGCTCAAAATAAAGTCGTAAAATTTCATCCACTCAATAGGACCGAAGGAAAGCAGTAGTTATCACCAGTCTACGAGGAGCACATCAATGTTTCCTTAGTGGCGGATAATTTATTCAATCCCTTCGGAAAAGGAATAAAGGAGAAATCATATGTTAAGTTGGGCCATTACATTTTTGATCATTGCTCTTATTGCAGGAGTGGTCGGGTTAACGGGTGTTGCGGGTACGGCGACCAATATTGCCTGGGTATTGTTTGTTGTGTTCTTAATTATTTTTGCTTTAAGTTTTATTACGGGCAAAAGACCACCGGCATAGCACCGTATTTTGTACGGGAAGGAAACCCCCAGTTGCTCAACGGCGGAGGGTGAACCATGGTTGGGCTTTACAAGACTGTGGTTATTGAGTAAAAAATTCCCGCAATGGAATTTCAATAAAGACCCTGAAGAGGGACGAGGGATGTATCATGATTATGATCATCACCCCTGACGAGACATTTCGAAAGGCAATGGTTCTCCATTTCCAAGAAAAGAAGTATGAGCTTTCGATACCCGAACATAGACAGGATGTCCCTTCGTTGGTGGAGAAACATGCCCCGGACGTCATTGTCCTGGATATGTCTATCGCCGATCCCAATGGGCCAACCATCCTAAAAGATCTGCGTGGCACGGGTTATACCGGGAAAATTGTCGTGATCAGTGGACCCTCAAATCGGCCCCTCATGGTGGATATTCATCACCAGAAGGTTGATCAGGTCATGAGGAAATCTCCAACGGATCCTCTTCCTTCCTTGATGGATCAACTGGAAAGTATTATCCGGGTCATGTTCCGTGAGGAAATTTCCAAAAAAGCCTATGACCATTACAATAAGCGATTCGGTCAACATGGAAAAGACTGGGAGGACTGGTTTAAGGCGGAGAAGGAAATATTGAAAAATCCAACGGGCGGGAGAGCACCATTGAATGGTCCCCAAAAACCTTAAACAAATAATGTTGAAGGGTGGTAGAGGGGACATCAGCGTATTTTTTTTCTGAAATGGACGACAGGGCAGGGAAAGGATTCATTATATGACCAGGCCAATTTGGAAAGGGCACATTACCTTTGGTCTTGTTACAATTCCTGTTGTCGTTCATTCAGCGGAAAAACAATTTGACTTGCATTTTCGGTTGTTGGATAGCCGGAATAACGCCAGAGTCCGGTATGAACGTGTGAACGAGGAGACGGGTGAAGAGGTTCCATGGCAGGACATTGTGAAAGGGTTTGAATATGAAGAGGGCCGGTATGTTCTTTTAAATGATGCTGATTTTGAAAAAGTTGCCATTGAAGTAAATAAATCCGTTGAAATCGAAAGTTTTGTCAACGGAAAAGATATCGGCTACGAGTATTTTGATAAGCCCTATTATCTTGTTCCCGATAAAAAGGGTGAAAAAGTATATGTGCTGTTACGGGAAGTGCTCCGTCGGAGCGGAAAAATCGGAATTGCCAAAGTCGTTATCCGAACACGCCAGTATTTAGCCGCTCTGATTCCTCAAGGACATGTTCTGGTGCTGGAGCTTCTGCGATTTCATCAAGAAATCCGCGATGTAAAAGAATTGGATGTGCCGGAAGGGAATGTGAAATCCTACAAAATTTCAGAAAAAGAATTGACTTTGGCCCAACAGTTAGTGGAATCCATGAGCACCAAGTGGGAACCCCAGCGCTACCATGATGATTACCGTGATGCCTTGTTGAAATGGATCGAAAAGAAATCGAAAAGTTCCCGGTCACGAACATCCGTCCCCCCTGTCGCAAAAGAAGAGAAAACAGGTTCAGGAAAAGTGGTTGATATCATGTCATTATTAAAGAAAAGCGTTCAAAAGGCCCAACCCTCCGTCCGAGCCAAAAAACGCAAATCCGCCTCCCCTCGAAAATCCCGTAAGGCCAGTTAACATACCACCATGAATTGCCGGCCTGACTGAGTAGAAGGGTCTTTGTTTCGGTTTTTCAGAACTAAGACACTCAAGGCTGCTCCCAGGAAGTCACAAACATGGGATTAAAGGAATATCAAGGTAAACGTCACTTTGAGAAAACCCCGGAACCCCGTGGGACGGCCTTCCGGAAAAAGAGCTCTTCGTTTGTTGTCCATAAACATGCGGCAAGCCGGTTGCATTACGATTTCAGGCTTGAGCTGGACGGGGTGTTAAAAAGTTGGGCCGTTCCGAAAGGTCCCAGTTTATTCCCTTCCCTCAAGCGTCTGGCCGTTCATGTTGAGGATCACCCCGTCGAATATGGATCATTCGAAGGAACCATCCCCAAAGAAGAATATGGCGGAGGGACGGTCATGGTATGGGATCGCGGGCAATGGGTACCTCAAGGAGATCCCCAGTATTCCTACGACCGGGGACGAATGAAATTTCTGTTAAAAGGCCAAAAGCTGAAAGGGGGATGGAGCCTGGTTCGGATGGGAGGGGCAAAAGCCAAAGAAGAAAAAAACTGGTTGCTGATTAAAGAAAAGGATTCGGAAGCCCTCCGAGGGAAACATTCCGATATTATTGACATGGCCCCCGGGAGTGTTGCCACCGGACGATCATTGGAAGAGATTGCCGAGGTGAATCAAGAAAAAAGAAGGAAGAACCCGGCTTCCCAACGGGAGCCGAAAAACAACCATTCAACCAACAGCCGTTCCTCCCGTACTCCTTCACGAAAAAATATGATTTCCGGAACTTCCCGTGTCCCTGATCCGTCAGACCTTCCTTCCGCCGTGTCCTCTTCCCAACCCGCAACCTTTCATCCTCAGTTGGCGACTTTGTTCAAAACTTCACCTGAAGGGGAGGATTGGCTGCACGAGATCAAGTTCGATGGGTATCGTATTGTCAGCATGGTTAAAAATGGAAGAATTCGCCTGTTGACCAGAAACGGTAAGGATTGGACAAAAAAAATTCCCGACATTGCCGGAGCGCTGAAGGCATTGCCGGTTCAACAGGGTATCCTTGACGGGGAGGTCGTCGTACTCCGATCGAACGGCACCTCCGATTTTCAGGCCTTGCAAAATGTCTTGAAGGGTGAAGCCTCCGACCCTCTGGTCTACTTTGTGTTCGATCTACCCTACTGCGAAGGGTATAACCTGTGTCGGACCCCGCTCATCAAGCGCAAAGAACTGTTATGGGAATTCATCAAAGCTTTGCCGGAGAAAGCGGCCGCTCACGTCCGTTACAGCGATCATATTCAGGGTCAGGGAGAACGAACATTCGAACAGGCCTGTCGACGGGCCTTGGAAGGGATCATCAGCAAAAATGCCATGAGCCCCTATCGGCAAGCCCGTTCAAAGCATTGGGTTAAAGTCAAGTGTCATCACCGGCAGGAATTTGTCATCGGCGGGTATACCAACCCTTCAGGATCCAGAAAATTTTTCGGAGCACTGCTATTGGGCTATTATGATAAGGAGGGACACTTACAATATGCTGGCCGGGTGGGCACCGGTTTTACCCACCAACGCCTTTCACGTATTTATGCGCTTCTGGCCAAGCGAGCTCAGTCCCATCCTCCATTTGCCCGGCTGCCTTCGGACAGAAACATTCGGGAGGTGCATTGGGTACATCCCGAGCTTGTTGCCGAGGTAGAATTTTTTGAATGGACACGCGACGGCATATTGCGCCATCCTTCGTTTGTCGGTCTCCGTGAAGATAAACCGGCAAAAGAAATTATTAAAGAGACTCCACACCCTGTGAACAATATTCTTTCCGAACCACTCAAACCTTCCAACCGGCGATCCAAGGCCTCGCCCGATATCTCTACGGAAAAGCCGGCGCTGGCGCTAACGCATCCTGAAAGGATCTTGTATCCTCAGCAGGGCATCACGAAACGGAATCTGGCGGAATTTTATCAACAGATCGCCAAGTGGGTGTTGCCTCATGTGGCCGGCCGGCCGCTGACGCTGGTGCGGTGTCCTGAGGGTTCTCAAAAAAAATGTTTCTATCAAAAACATGCCTCGGGATCTCTTCCGGATTCCGTGCACCGCATTCTGATCCGGGAAAAAGAAACGAAAACAAAGAACACTTATCTGGTAATTGACGATGTGAAAGGGCTAATCGCTTTGGTGCAAATGGGCGTATTGGAAATTCATCCGTGGGGATGCCGGAAGGATCGAACGGATCGACCTAATCGCCTGGTCCTCGACCTGGACCCCGGTCCAGGGGTGAAATGGGAACAGCTGGTTGAAGGAGCCCATATGTTAAAAAAACGGCTCTCGGGGGATGGTATAGAAAGTTTTGTGAAAACCTCGGGAGGAAAGGGATTACATGTCGTGGCCCCCTTGACGCGCCGTGCCACCTGGGACCAGTTGAAGCAGTATACTCGGAGACTGGCGATGGAAACCGCCCGGACGCATCCCTCGGGATTTGTGGCCACGATGAGCAAAGCCAAACGAAAAGGGAAAATATTTATTGATTATCTTCGTAACAGTTTCGGGGCCACTTCTATTGCCACCTATGGCACTCGAGCTCTCCCCGGAGCGCCTGTGTCAACCCCTGTGAGTTGGGATGAACTCTTTTCTATCTCCGGATCCCAGGTCTTTACTCTCACCACTCTCCCTCAACGCCTTCAAAATCTGAGGGCCGATCCCTGGAAGGGATTTTTTGATCTTCGGCAGACACTCTCTCGATCCCTTATCTAATTTCCAAAAACGAATTCATGCGCTTGCGTGAAGGGGACCTCTCCGATGCCGTTCATTTTTTCTTTCGGGCACGCGTCTCAGCGGCCTTCCTGGCAGAGGCGGTTTTGGCGGATGCCGATCGCGAGGCTGAGGCTTTACCGCCTTTTTCCCCGCCTTTTTTAGCCGGAGTTGTATTCTCCTTTTCCCCGACCGGATCCGCCTGGTTTCTTCCCTCCACCGGTCATTTTGTTCACGGTAGCCCATGCACGGCGTTCCGCTTCGTCCTCCGGTACGCCTCGCTTTTCATATCCTTCTTCAATTTTTTCTGCCTGACGTTTTTGCTTTCCGGTGTATTTGGATTTGTCTCCTCGTGGCATGAGACCCTCCTTGTTTTTGGCAGAGCCAGGGATTTCGTCAATGGTGCCACAGAAACCGAATATCCGGACGGGGATCTCCTTCAGGAAATCCCCGTCTGGAAGGTGCGCCGATCAGGTTATTGTATGGGTTCAGCCGAGATGACGTGAAATTCTTTTTTCTGTGTCACCAACGCTTCAACTTTATCGCCCTTCTTCAATTCGCCTGATTGTTCGGCAGATTGGTCCAGCCGCAGACGGATTTCTTTGCCGGAATTATCCCGGACGTAATACACATTTCCATCAACTTCGGAAATTTCTCCTTGAATAGTTCTTGTGAATTGTTCCTGTGAGGATGATGATTGAGAAGAAGATTGCGCTTGCATGGATCCTCCGCCTTGTTGTGCGGAAGCTGCAGTGGAATCCCCATCCTTCTTGACGGAAACCACATCATACGTTTCTTCCCCCTGGGGGATCTTGGCTTGAATTTTGTCACCTTCTTTGGGCTGTTTCCCTTGAAATGCCTTCTCACCTAGGTGAAGCCGGATTGTCTCGCCTTTATCATTTTTGATGGTAAACACGTCGCCTTCGACTTTTTCCACCGTGCCTTTCACCGTTGCCATCTGATTCTGTTGTTGACTGGTTTGGTCCGATGGTTGTTGCATCTGATCGCTGGCAGCATGAAGGGTGGCGACGAAACCCAGGGTAAGGACAAACGTCGGAGCGGCAAATTTCCATATAGGATTCATAACACGACCTCCTTGTGTGTGAGAAAAATGAACTGAAGTGAACTGTCAAGGTAAAGCGAAAGGCAAATACGCACAACTGTCAAAAACCCTCATTGACCCAAACGTGCTGAGGAACGTGGCGAAGAAGGGTGGGTTTCAGCTGTCCGACCCAGTGTATCTGCCGAGTAGGCTTGGCGTTGGCCCATCGGTTCGGGTTCACCCTCCGTCGTGTCAGCCCGCGTCTGTCGTTCCATTTCCGAATTAATTTCGGCTCCGACCATGACGATGAATGCGGTTAACCAGAACCACATCAGCAGAATGACTGCCGCGCCGAGTGACCCGTACGTCTGGTTGTAACTACTGTAATCATTCGCATAGATAGCAAAGGCCGACGATCCCACTATCCACATCAATGTGGCGATTCCGGCTCCCCATGACACCCACTGCCATCTCGGGTAATTCCGGCAGGGCGCATACCGGTACAGGATGGCCAATCCCCCCATGACGATCATGGCCAGGAGCGGCCAACGAATGAGAGAGAGGGCCGTTTGCATTTTCGGGCCGAATCCCAGCGCGTCCAATACCGCCGGCAACAGGGTAATGAGAAAGAGAGTCAGAATGACAAAAATTAGACCTCCAACCGTTAATCCTAATGCCAGCGCGGTAACTTTGATGAAACTCCGTTCTTCTTCTTCATTGTAGGCAATGTTCAAGGACGTGATCATTGCAGCCATGCCTTTGGACGCACTCCAAATTGCAAAGAGCAACCCCCCGATCGCTCCAAAACTTAAGGCCGATTCCCCGCTGGTTGAAATAGTTGTCAGCTGCTCTTGGATCAGAGTTTGGGTGTCATGCGGGAGAAAGGAACTAAGAGAAGTAATCTGTTGCTGGATATCAGAGGCTTCGGTAAACAGTCCATACAGCGAGACAATGGCGGCCAGCGCCGGAAAGAGCGCGAGGACGGCATAAAACGCCACTCCTGCGGCGACAATCGAAACGTTATCCTGTGAGATCTGATCCTTCAGGCGCAGGAGGATGTCCCACCATCCCGCATTGGGGATTTGACTGGGCTGGGTAGCATTCCGGCCTCTCGTGCCGGACTTCTGTTCAGCTGTGTTGTCTTGGGACATAATATGGCCTCGTGGTGTAACGATTTGGTCCGAGAGGAAAAATTTTAAAACTGTTTATTTGGCGCACCGGCTTATGCAACTCTTTATGCGGTGCTCCTCCTTCAATTCATGCCGACCTGTTCTTTGATGGTCTCTGCCGCAACCCGCTGCGCCTCAGCAGCGGCTTCTTTGGCCTTCGGCATGATCTCCCTGGCAGTTGCTTTCGCTTCCTCCAACAACCGGTCGCGTGTTTCCCCCATCCATTGATCTTCCTTTTCAGACCGAGGCAGGGAAAGGCCGATAGCTGTCCCCATGGCTAAAGTTACGGCTCCGATGGTCAGAGGGTTCTCCTGCATATAGCGGAACAATTCATGCTTCATACGTTCGCCCCCCTCGCGTGTGCGCTCTCGGATTTCATCTGACCGGTGCGATGCCTTTTCTTTCCAATCTTCCAATGATTCTTGTGCCTGGTCTGTCCATTCTGAAATCTGTTCCCGTGCCTGTTGCCCCGAGGTCTGTGCTCTTGCCTTAATGGCGTCCAGGGGGGATCTTCCCCGCCGGGATCGTTGTCGGGGAATCCGCCCGGCTTCGCTTTCGGGAGCATAATCCGGCCACTCTTCATAGGGATCAAGGGAGTACTCATCGCTATACCGGTCCCTTCTAAATCTGCCTCTGCCTGATGAGGAAGTGCCGGCCTGCTTCATCATCCATAGGAGACCCACGCCAATAAGGGCGGCAGGTAAGGGATTGTTCAGGACCCGTTCCATCAGGATGGATTGCCATTGGTTCACCTTCACACGGGCATTTTCTTTTACCGTTTCGACTTTATCCATGGCTGCGGTTTTGACCTGTTCCTTGATGGTTTCCGGGGACAGACGTTCTTGAAGTGTATGAACCGTCCCATCCAGTTCCGCCCTCGTAACTCGAATTTGTTCGCGAAGCCGAGCAGGATCTTCAATCTTTTTCGATTCCAGTGCATTTAATTGAGTACGTTGGTCGTCCACTGTTTGGTCTCCTTTAAACTGTCTATGGTTTTTTGCGGAGCAGGATCCATGGTTTTCAGATCGCTGATTCCTTTGTGAATCAATGCGTAGCCGATCCCCACAACGGTTAGTCCAACAATCAGCGCCGAAGCCCAGGCGGGTATGATTAATGCCAGGGCGAGAGTGGCCGCACCTAAAAGAACCAGTAATCCTGCATAGGCCAGCGCTCCACCTACTGCAATAAATCCCACATTTTTTCCTGCCTGTTTGGCCTTTTGGGACATTTCCAGCTTTAAGAGCTGCAGTTCCTGCTGAATGAGGATTTTTGTTTCGTTCACCAGGTCACGGAAGAGATCACTTAGTGGTCGTTCTTCCTGATATACACTCATAACACCCTCCTTCTACGTTCACATTAATATGAAAAAGGATTTCCCGTCACATGGTTGGCGCGGCTGGCGTCCTTGTCGCCGTAGGTTCTTCCCTCCGGTACGATTCCTGCCGTCCATAGGATGATGATTCATCTATCCTTCGATCTCTGGAACTCTTTAAAAATCTTCCGGCTACAAGCCCCAGCATAAAGGCCCCCCCTAAAAACGCTTCCGGATGGCGGCGGGCAAACATTTCAGTCTCGTTCAGCAATTCCCCGACATCACGGGAATCGAAATACTGCACCATGCGATCCATTTGTTCAGCCGCCCGATCCGCATATTGGGCGACGCTATCCTTATGCTGATCCCGCAGAGTTTGACTCGTTTGACGCACGGCTTCGACCAGCCCGCTGAGTTCTCCAACTCCCTTCTGTTTCTGTGTCTCCAGCGTGCTCTTAACTTTCCCTTGTGCCTGGTTCGCCAATTCGGAACCCTGCGCGCGAACCTGCTCTCCTACCTCACTCGCTTTTTCCTGAACTTGTTTCCCGATCTCTTGTGCTTTTTCCCTCATGTCATTTGCCATTACGGTCTCCTTCCCATAAAAAGAAAATTCCCTCGAATGATAAATTCCAACTGGCATCTCCAGCCGTGCTGACTACTTATAAACAAAAGGGAGGATGTCGTGAACTGTCAACAACCCTTAATTTCCGCGAAATATCGAGGGCACCCATGCCAGGGTATTTCGGCTGGATCGGGGTACGCCTCCAGCACCCCCGGCGGAGGATTGGGAAGACTCCTGCGGACTCTGCGGGAATACGGCCACAGGGCGGAGGTTACAGCGTACTCATCTGGTTTGTTGTATTTCAGAATGCAAAATTGAAGGAAGGAAAACGGCGGAATTAATAACGAAACATGGCTGCCAAGGACGTGCGGCCTGGCATCTTTTCCTGGGGGAGGGCATAAACCGTGCCTTTTTTAAGTAACGTTTGCACCACCGCAAAGTCCAAGATTTCCAGTGATTCGGCGGACTTTGTCGGGTCCGTTTCCACATGGTTATGCATGACGTCGATGCGCCCCCATTGTTGGATGTTCCGGGCGACGAATAGTGTATCGATTTTTCCCTCGTGGGCTGCTAAAGCCACGGTTTTGAGATCATGGGACGCTTTGTTCGTACCCAATAACTCTTCACACTTGATCTTGGCCTCTTCTATGCCGTGATCGGCATTCGCTTTTACGACCGGCCAGACCTGCCGGTGCAATTCATGAAGGTTTTTTTCATCAGCATTGCCCGTGACCCCATCTTCTTTAATATGAGGGTAAGTATTGACGTCTTTGTAAATCGGAATCAAATATTCCACGCCCGTAAGATATAACGGTGCCTGCGCATCGTGAATGAACTCGTGAAGTCCTTTTGCCACCTGTTGGAAAAATTGGGAAATGCGGGATTTTGCTTCGTCATCCCCACCGCCCTGTCCATGAAACATGGCGGCCCGCTGGTCGCCGGCAATGGGAGCTTTGGTATGCCATTGCATCGATTGCTCGCCGGCTGCCGTTTGATTGGCTTCCTCCATACTGAGGGGAATGTTTGGTATGCACAATTCCTGCAAACCATCCTGTGAGCCCTGGAAGAACCGGATATGGTTCTGACTGAGCGCGAGAAGATAAAACGTTCCTCCATACATGAAAACGGGCAGGATGGGTTTCAGATAAAACCGGGATTCCACCATCGTGAGTTCGGGAAGACTGAGAGGCAGACGAAAAGCACGGTGAAAATCCTTCGCCACGTATATGGCCAGTCCCTCATCCTGATGTCGCCAGAATTGCTCATCCTCCAGGAGTTTCAAGAGAGGATCCAACCAGGTTCGAGCGTCGGCGCTCCTGATGCCCTGTTCCCTCAATTGCTGTTCAGTCTCTTTGAGAAGGTTTTTCAGGCGTATCGGGTCCTGTCGTGTTTCCGGTCCTGCAGGATGGGTCGGCATAAACAGGGACACGCATGGACTTTCCTTCTGGTCAAGAAGATCCTGCAGATCGTGTGTCGTGATTGACATGTTCACCCTTTCGATGGTCCAGATGGAGAGCTGCACTATGTACGAATCAACGTAACACATAAAATGTGAGCAGAAACCTGTTAATTTCCCTGAAGCCTTACCTGACGCTTAGGTGTATGGGGAGTGGGGGAATTTCACACTTTACCTGCAGGTGTTGCAGGAGATAACTACCTGGAGAGAAAATCAGTTGTTGTCTGCCAGTTGTTCCTTTCTGGCGGTCCGAAGCGCGTCCACCATGCCCGTACAGCGGGCGCTATCGTCAGCCATTCCAAACTCAGGAGAGGGAAAAGAAGGTTCGACTGAAAATTCAGGATTTGAAAATGTGCCCATGACGTGCAAGGGGCCGCGTGAACTCAGGATGGTGAAATCCTGGGGATAGGGCTCTATGGTCAGATTCATCTTTTCCTGACGAAGATCGATCGATCCGTGACCTTTGAATTTGGTGTCTTTGGTATCCAGTAAGAATGGGTGGATGGTCACAATACCACTGCGGGCCTGCATGTCGGTGTAGGCGCATTCTATCTTGACACGCGTATCCGTGCTCAGGAATACCGCCGCTGATTCGGTGAAGTCTAATCCGGCCAATTCCACCAACAAAGCATCGATTTTCCCTCCGGTCATCGTTAGGTAAAGACCCCCGTCGGCCGAGGCGAACCAATTCGCCAGGGATTCTCCTTGCATCCAAAGTGTGGCACGTCCTCCGATATCGCCAAAAGAATCATTCGCCACCTCGAAGCGGGCAAGCAATTGACTTAAATTGATGTGATCGAAATGACTATGAAGCTTGCCTTGTGCTGGTGATTCATGGGCATTGACCTCAAGTTGCATGGCTACTGTCCCCCTGGCCACGCCAAAATCCAGGCGATCCATCTGCATGTGTCCGTCCTGAATAACCACATTCAGTGAAAAATCATTCAGAGGGAGATCGGGTGCCTTGACTCCTTTGGCGCGATATTCTACATCCGCGTCTAATTTACGGAGTTGGGTGAAGTCGATAGGTTTGTTCGGCAAGAGGGTTTTCCGCTTTTCGGCTGCCTCAGCGTGAGCTTCCTGTTCCGGCGAAGCTGACTCGTCCGGATCCGGAGGTGCGCCGATGAGGCCGGCCAGGTCATCGAGGTCGAGTGTTCGTGTCTCCAATCGCGCAAATATCATCGGACGCTCCCCGCCGGTCGTCACACGTAATGTTCCTGCAATGTCACTGTCGCCGATGGTGCCGTCCAGGTCACTCAAGTGAAAACTCTGTTGGCCCTCAGCCTCTTGCTCGCGATGAACTCGTGCGCTTAATCGGTAGGGGGGAAGGTGCGGAAGAGGAATGCCGATAGCTTCGCCCAGACGAGCGGGATCAGGACCTTTCATCCCGACTGTCCCCTTAAATTTCGCTACCGGAAACAACTCACCAACATTGCCTTCAAGCGTAAGGGTGGTTTCTTGTGTCGTAAAAGTCGCATCTACCGGCATTGCGCCATAGTCTTGCAAGGCCTGGTGTATGGAACCTGTCGTAATGGCCACCTCTACCGGGTTTTCTCGATATTCAACCGTGCCCGTGACTTGAATTCCGGATGCGACGCTATCTGCCATGAGGCGCAAATCCGTCTTTGCCTGTAACGCTGGATCGTCGTAACGCAGACGCATTTCATCGATGCGCAATCGATCGAGTAAGGCGTCGGTATTGAGAGGATGTTTCGCGGTCTGACGGGCCGCGGGAAGACTCAGAGCGAGACGGCCATTGACCTGACCCAATTCTCCGGACTCGCGGCCCAGGGTCTGCATAGCCTTGTTGAGATCAACTTCCCGGATGTCGGTCTGAAGATGACCTGACCATGATGGGTTTCCGAGGTCCAGTTGTGCGGTTGTTTTGATGACGCCACCGCCAAGGTGAATGTTCAGGGGCGAAATGCGAAGGAGTCCATTGTCGAGAGTTGTTCGAACCGTCACATCCTTGAGTGTCGTGCCGGGCAATACCAGGTGTTCGACCTGTAGGCCGAGTATGCCCTGGAGATTGTTCAGCCAGGGTGGGAGAAGCCTCTCCGGCGAATGGCGTTGGACGGTATCCTGCTCCGAAGATTCAGGAACTGATGTCACGGCTTGTGCCGTCGGGGTGTCCTTCCCGTTTTCCGGCATCAGCGATGCAACATTCAGGGTATTCGACTGCAGTTCCCCCTTAAAGCTCAATTCGTCAGCCAAATCGATGGTGGCTTGTCCGGAGATGTCGCTCTCACCGATGATGGCGGAAAATTTTTGGAGATTCCAGAGGTGTGTCCGTCTGGAGAGTGATCCGTTGAGGGCCAATCGGTCTAAGGCAGGAAGTTCAACATCGAATATGGCGGCAAGGGTATCCGGAGACTCACTGCTCATGGAGAAGCCAAGGTCTAGCCAGATGGGCGGCCACACAGGTTCGACCATGGCAGAAAGCGAAGCCGTGGTGTCTGCCAGTTTGATGTCGGCCGACAGATGTTTCCGGGATTGACTATCAGGAGGGAGATTAGCAAACGTTTTCATTGCAGGAGCCGTCATGGTCATGTCAATGTGTTCGTTTCGATACAGACCTTTACCTTTGACGATCAATCTCTCCGGGCTATTTTCGCCGATCTGCATCTGGACGTGCGTGTTTAAGAAGGGATCATCATACCGGATATCAACATTCTCGATATCGAGCGTGCTCCATTCAACGGAATGAATAGAATCTGGCCGGCCGGAGGATTCCCGTAAATCCTTCCCCTGATCCGATCCACGAATCGTGTGAATATTCATGGCCAATTCCACTCCGACGGTTCCGGGAAATCCTTCTCTGGGATTCGTCCCGGATTCGGGGATGACTTCGTCGGCTCTCCCATCAGTCGGTTTCAGGTTTTCAGCTTGCAAGGACAGGCGACTTTCCGCCGTCCTTCCTTTCACTGAAACCTGTGTCCCGATCGTGAGATGGGTCCCGGACACGTCTCCGGATAATGATTCGATTGTGAGCATGTCATCTTGCAGGCGCATGACGATGTTGACATGGTGAACGGGCATTTCACCGGTGGCAATCACATCGGCACGGTAGGTGAGGCCGGCCTCCCAGCCGGCATGGGCGATCACATCCAGAAGATTCCCTGCCTTGACCGCTAAGGGATCGCTATCTTGTTGTTGAGGCATAAATCCCTGCAGTTGGGCCACATCCAGCCGTGACGAATGGAGATCTCCTTCTATGCGAATAGGATCGGCTTCGGATATCACTCGAATCGTTCCCGCAAGATCGCTGTTTGCGACAATCGCTTTCATGGGATCAATCGACCAGATGTCATCCGCCAGGGCAAGAGCCCCGGTCAGTTGGTATCCGGGCAGGGCAGGGAGTTCAATGGCTAATAACTCATTCCATCGTGAAAGATTTTGTCCTTCCAATTGGAAATCCAGATTTGCCGTTTCGGGTGTGAGCAACGCATCAACAGTCCCTTCAATGGCGAGATTGGTTTCGACGGTGCTAACCTTAAATCCTACCTGGATGGGATTTTCCGGTGACTGTGGCTGCGGCGATTCCGTTCCTGCGGACAGTCCGATTGTCACTGGCTCTCCACCGACATGTCCTCCACCTTCAGCAATAAGACGCTCTTGGTCCGTAGGTGATTTCCCCTTGGTGCCAAAGATCGCAAGGGCAAGAAAAATATCATGTTGCGGATCCAGATAGGTGAGGCGCCCGCCGTTGACTGTCACAGATTCAATACGAGGCAGATTGAGAGCCGGGTCCTCTTCGCCAGACTCTTTAGTGGGTTGGTTACTGTGGGAGGAATTTCCCTCATCCGCTATTGACCAATTGGTTGTTCCCCGACCAGATCGCTCGAGATGGACTACTGGCGCCGTCGCCTGCACGTCAGGAATGACCAGGTCACCCTTCAAGAGCGGGAGAATGTCGATCCCCACCTCTAACCGATTAACGGATGCGAGGGAGGGATCTGATGCCCATGATGGGTTCGCGATTGATAGATTCTCGACTCGTAATCGGGAGATTCGGCCGAAGTCCAAGGCAAATGCGCCAATCGTGACTTGGCGACCAGCAATTTCCGTTGCCTTGGATTCAGCCAAATGGAGAAACCATTGAGAGTTCAGCGCGGCAATACCCACGGCCACCAGGATGACAAGGATGAAAGCCAGGCCAACAATCGAGAGAAGAATTCTACGAATCCACATAGACTATTTTTCCGCTCACTTCACAGGATGTCACCAGTATTCCTTTCGGAATAGGTTGTGAAGTAAAGTAAGATTCTGAGAGCTCAGGGCAGCAAAAGTTATGATGGGATCCCGTGTATCACCGTTTATCCATATCTGGAAACTCGCGTGATCTCATCCCCTGGTCTGAAAATGCATGATCGTGGATGGCTCGAAGCCCCGAAAAATCTTATAGCCGTTGAAAAGGTTCAATATGATAAACCGCTCTTCCATGTATCCACTTATGGACCGGTCACGAAAACCTTCCTGCCGAAATTTATGGTGTCCTATCGCGTTTGTGTGTGTGCTGTTCATCACATTTAATGCGGCCGGATGCGGCACTCATCTCGGTGCAGACGCAGAGGTTTCCGACCGGAATGAGCAGATGGCCGCTGAGGTTAAACTGGCGCTGGTTCAAGAAGCCGGTTTGAACGCCGCTCCTATTGATGTCAAAGTCCAAAATGGCGTAGTGACTTTGGGGGGATTCGTTGAAAAAGAGTCGCACCGGCAGGCGGCAGAGAGAGCCGCCGGTCGTGTTGGAGGGGTCCAATCGGTCATAAATCATCTTCAAGTTAAATGACATCACTTGTTGGAGAAGGTATGGAATTTTTTGTTCTAATTACCCATGTGCCCTCTTAACTTCTATGAATAAACGCCTCCTTGCCGATTTGCATTTCATCGGCCTGGGTGATTGTCTGGATCCATGATCACAGATCCCGGGACGTGGTGAACGAGAACAGACGCCATTACCAAAAAAATTCGAAGGAAAAGTGCCAACGCCTATTCGCTTCCGGATGCCTCGGCGGAAATGACGTGATATTCTTTTTCCGTCGTCACCAATACCTCAATGGTACCTCCCTTTAGAATATCCCCTTGGTTGTCCGTTGATCGAAGCGAAGCCGGACTTCTTTCCCTGAGGGGTCTGGGACGTAATAGACATTTCCCGCATTATTTTTTACTTCACAGCGAACTGTTTTCGTGAATGTCCCGTCCTGTTGAGAGGTTTGACCCTGTGATGTAGTAGGTTGTTCCGAATGCATTCCCCCCGATTGTGATTGAGAGTGCATGAAGATTGGCCTGCCTTTTTTGTAGAAATGAGGGTATAGGTTTCGTCCCCTTTCTTAATTTTGGCTTTGGGGTGCACCTCGAGGTTAATTTAAATTGGTTTGAGGGCCTCATCACATCCGTTGAAATTCAAAAATTAGTTAAAGGCTTTGAGCCTTTCCGTGCCGAACACTGACTTTCTTCACTCAAAAATGTTCCGTCGCCTTACCTCTCCAAACGCCTTAAGGAGCTATTGTGAAAAGGGACGGAAAATCGGCTTTCATTCTCTAAGCATTACCCTGCGGGTAATTATTTCTCGCTTTGAGGGAGATGGGCAATATCGACGATTTTATCATCACTATCTACCAATACTGTGATCATATTCTCTTGTAAATAGTCCCAGACAGGTAACGTGAGAGATTCCTTGTCTTTTGTTTGAATAGTCAATGAAAGGTTCTTCGGCTCGTTCTGTACCACTCCTTGAATATGGCGGTACACATTATAGGCGGTGGAACGCGCCCAATCGTCTTCGGCAATCACGTCATTAGTCAACGTCGCACTCGCAATTTTATTTGTTTCATCGATGAGAAAAAGTCCATCTGTATCCAATGGAATAGCCGCGACCTCACTTCTGGCCAGGGGGCGTACCGGAAACGATTGTTCTTTGCCCTCTCCGGTTTTAATCACCGCATGGTCCTGTCCGACCTTCAGCGGTTGCGCAAGTCTGCCTTTGATGACTCTGTGGTAACTCTGGCCTTTCTCTTTCGAGAGGTGATAATCGACAACGTGATTCCTGGCGTTTACCACAATGTTCAACTTATCGCCCTGCTTCAGCGTGAATCCTTTTTCTTTCGCTCGTTCAAGGGAGAGATATCTAGGACTTATTTCTCCGGAATCCCCGGAATTGACTTTAGCTTGATCCGCTGCCACTCCTTCCACAACGCCGGTAATCATACGATGGCTCGGAAGTAACGTATTCAGTTTTTCCTGGGCGCCTTCCTGGTTTTGATTGTCGTTGGACTGCTTGTTTGCCTGACTGTTATTCGTCTGAACGGGATTCTGTTCACCGGCGCAAACGGGTGCGACGCACACAGCAAATGACAAACATGAAAACAAGAGCAGACTTGGTTTCCATCCGGAGTGGTCTTTCATGGGATGTTGCATCGTTGACCCTTTCGATCATTTTGCGGCCGGTTGCCGGGCCCCATGCAAAATGATTATGCAGAAGTCCGAAAACCAGCCACACAAAAAACTTTTAAGCTCAAGATCCAGGAGAATTCTATTTGGCTCATAAATCCCCGCAACGTTCTGCAAGGTCATTTAATGAGAACTGAATGTATGGCTCCGTATAATATTCCGTCCCTGGCGGCGGAGATTTTTATTGTCTGGGTGTTATCGGAAGACGATCAACGGCATCGAGTGTTCGATCCACAGCATCCAGAGTACGATCAACCGCCTCGAACCCAGAACCGCCGGAGCGCATGGCCCGATCACGCTCTTTTCGAATAGTGGCTGTCTCCTGTTGGAGGGCATCGCGCTCCTTCAGGTACTTGTCTCTCTCCTGGATAAGGCTGGCGACTTCTTGGTCGTGACTCTGCTCACCTGTCTGAGCACTACGACTTTGTCCTTGAATAGATTTTGTGCCCGAGGGGGTATTCTGGCTCTTACTGGCTTGGAGGGCCTGGTCGCGTGTCTCTTTGGCCGTGTCTCGATCCTTTTGAGCTTGATCACGGCTCTTCTTAGCTTGATCCCGCTCAATTTTTAGCTGGTCGCTCCATTGCACGTCAGTGCCAGAACTAGGGGTTGACTGTACCTCCGGCAACGAGCCTTCTGACCCCATTGCCGAAGAAGTCGAACCCATACCCTCATCGGCCATGGCGGTTCCTGGCAGAAGCATCATGCCTGAAACCAGCAGGAGACTGGAAAATATCTGAACCGAAAATTTTGACGCGAAATTGTTCATGATAGCAACCTCTTCATTAAGGTGATGAATTTGTCTCGCCCTTTGGTCTGGGATTTTAAGGTCGAATATTGTAAAAACTCGGCATTTTGATCGATAGGGGTGAAAAGAGGGAGTTTACTCATAAAAGTTCGAGTAACCTTTCATTTCTTTCTTTAATTGAAAATGGGGCGAAGCTCTGATTAAAGGTATAGCTTCGTCCCCGATTTCAAATTTTCGTTCAGACGACTAAGGCGAATCGGCTTACCATGCTAATGACCTCCAACAATTGGAAGATCACCACAAATACTCCAAGCACTGTTTGTAATACTTTCATGATTCTTGCCCCCCTGTTGAATGCGATGGCTTCACGAAAAAAATATAAATAACTTTCATGACACTAAGGGTATTATGAAGAAAATGAAGGAGACGGCTAACTAGTAAAAACCCCTGAACAGGCGATATTTACCCCTAACGTTGAAATCCCTATTCAGTCAGGGGAAGAACTCCTTCCTGTACCGCTCAGAACATTCAGAGCCACAGGCTGGCGGGAGGGTTTGTCGCTATTAATGAGAATACGTGAGTGATGAATTTGTGCGAGGTGAATGACTTCCAGCCGTGGCACATTGTGTTTTGAGGGAAATAGAGTACTAAGTAGATAAGGGGGAAGGAGGAGGTGGGGAGGAAGTATGTGGAGAGAGGACATACCGGGATTCAATGGCGGATTTGATATGAGCCAGACTTTGCCCATGTTCTAGCGATTCAGTGGATTCTATTTCCCGAATCTCGGCGGCCAGCGTTTTATCTTTAATGCAATCCTGAGCCCAGGAAGAATAATCATGCCGCTTCAAATGATACATCCACGTTTCAGGATCCAGTCCTTCTGCCAGTTGAAGAAAGAGCATCAGATTTTGAGCTCGAAGGTTCAGTTTTCTTTCCGGACCTTGAAAGTAAAAGCTGCGATCAGGGCCTAATTCTCCTTCCGCGTACTTTCGACGATGGCGCCTCCGCTCGCCCCTATTGGGGTGTATCCGGAATCGAACCGGCAGAGTCCCAGCGGACCGTTTCCAGAATATCGCCTCCCCCGGTTGGAGAGGATGGTCCTCGAAGGAAGGCAGGGATTCCCCCACCGAATTGGTGAAAGCCTCCAATCGCTCGCCTGGAGATTTGCCAATCACCACGACACAATCAATAGCGGCAAGGGCCTCGGCAGCCATTTGATCGGGATGCACCGTGATCATCAGCAGGGTATGTGGTGATGGGGTGGGGAAAGGCGTATCCCATTCTGCCGGCATCAGATGATGGGTCTCATCCAGTACAATCCAATGGGGGCGCCCGGTTCGTGCTCTGAAGTCCTGAAGATCCTTAAAGATGTTTTGAAAAAAAGAAGGACGTTCCTGTATCGGCAGACCCACCAGATTGATGACGAGGTTCGTATCCGGATTTTCCAGAATATTGATGACTTCCTTTGTGTTGGGGATGTGATTCATGTCACCCAGGACCACAGCCTGTTCTAACGATTCATAATCGCCTTCAGGATCGATAATGCAGCATTGATAATGCTTATCTGTGAGACGCTCAATGATGCCGGTTGAGAGCGTGGATTTTCCGCTTCCCGATGAACCGACCAGGAGGAGGTTCGGACCATACGGACTGATCTGGACTTCCTGCTCCGTCTCTGTGGATCCCAGCACCACGTAATGTCGGTGTAGGGACGGGTCAATTGATTGTAAGTCGTCAGCCAGAAGTTGCCGGATAAACTCCACTACTCCGTCTCCGTGCTCTCCTTCAGTCACGATATCGGCGCGGTCTTTGATGGCCGGGAGGGCATTGCCGACTGCTGCGGAGCATTCCACCATTCCTAGAAAGGGCAGGTCATTCTCGGCATCGCCAATTCCGGCGACATTGTGTGGTGATAGGCCCATTTTGCGTAGCGCTTTTTCCAGGCCGGTCGCTTTACTGAATCCGGCGGGAAGCATCATGACGGCTTCTTTGTTGAATATCAGTTGGATATCCAGTCCGAGATCACGGACCACTTCCAATACGACAGTTTCATGCGGCCGGACGGTGGAGACGATATTTCGTCCGACTGAAATGGGAATGCCCCGGGAACGAAGCCGCATGATGAAATCTTCAGACGGCATATCCGCCAGTGTGATCGTTTCTTTGGAAGAAGGTTTGTACAACAAAAGCCCATTCTCCGCGACAATCCAATCAAATAAATAAGGGTGAGGAAATACATTCAGTAGATCATCCAGTTCCCGGCCTGTGACCAGAAGAAGCTTTCGATTAGTGGTTAGGAGTTTTTCAAGACTTCGAATGGTCGATTCGTGAACGCGCCCATGAAGGGCAAGAGTGCCGTCATAATCGGTAGCCAGCGCTAAATATCTCATGGAATTGTCTCTGGTAAAAATTAAATAACTTTTTGGTAAACTATTCCGTGCAGTTGATTAGACAAATAAATTGTTGCACGAACCTGGTCGACATTTGTTTGGCATTGTGTCTCAATTTTCTGCAGCCAAACGGGAGTGCGCCTAAAATATTCCCCTTCACTTCTCCTCACGATTATTTTGGATGGCGCTTGTTGTGAGGTCATAATCCATTCTCTTGTATCGATCCGGAGATAGAACGACCTCTCATCTGAATCTTCTCTTTTTCTTCAAATCATCGTGAACCGTTATTGTGGGGGAAGTGCCGAGGAACGCCTTCCCCCATAGACTCCGTTGGGTTTTCATAAATCCGGGTTCTGACCTGTTATGAAGCAACGGCGCGATCCCAGAAACGAAGCTTTCGGCACGTTTCAAGAAATTGACTTGATCCCTTCCCCTTATCAAGGGCAATGAAACCAGCGTCTTGACTCTCCTGCACTCCGGCCTTCTGAAACAGAGGAGTAACGGCTTCCACGTAACCAATAAACTTCATGTGAGCAAAGGCATCTGCCACAAAATCTCTGGCGGCAGGAACCTTGGCCAAGGCCAGCGCTCCTTCTTCGGAAGGTAAAAGTGCCACTGCGTCATACAGCACCGAGGGCCCACCATCAATTTTTTGGGCCGCTTCAATCCACGTTCCGTCGCTGGCTTCTACTCCCCCCACGCCGGGGGCCACAATCTCCATCATCGCCCCTTCCGACTTGACGGCGGCTTTGAGTGATTTAAATATTTTTATATCGACTCCGTCGGTGATGAGCACTCCAAGCTTTCGCCCTTTGAAGGTATTGGGGCTATTAAGGAGAATGCTGAGTGCGGGTGATTGTTCAAGATCCTCTCGTGTGGGTTTTGCAGCATCCGCAGGTTTAGGCATGTCCTTCAGGCGCAGACCCTTGGCCACTTGTTTAGCCAAATCCTGGTGAATATTCAGCAGATGAGAAACCATACGAGTCCGGATTTCAGGATGTTCCACTTTGCTTAATTCAAAGACTAAGGCATTCGCGATGTGGGTTTGTTCGATTTCGGTCTGGCTGATATAAAATTGTCGGGCCTGGCTGTAATGATCGGCAAAAGTTTCGGACCGAACCCGTACTTTTGGCCCTTCCTCATCGGCAGGGTATGAGGTAAATCCCTTCTCCGGGGATTCTCGGGGACCTCCCGCTTCCCCGGGCCAGGAATTTGGTTCATAGTTGGCACGGCCATTCGGATTCTGCATGGCCATATGGCCGTCCTGTTGAAAATGACTGAACGGACATTTGGGAGCGTTGATGGGGATGTGAGTGAAATTCGGACTGCCAAGCCGTTTGAGCTGCGTGTCGAGGTAGGAAAAGTTCCGCCCTTGTAATAAGGGATCATTTGAAAAATCGATGCCCGGCACAATGTTTTGCGTACAAAAGGCGACCTGTTCGGTCTCAGCAAAGAAATTGTCCACACAGCGATCCAGAACGAGCCGGCCCACGCGTCGAATTGGTAGGATTTCTTCCGGAATGAGTTTGGTCGCATCGAGCACATCAAAATTGAATTGTTGAGCAAAATCATCATCAAAAAGCTGAAGGCCCAGTTCCCATTCCGGATAATCACCCTGCTGTATGGCACTCCATAGGTCCCGGCGATGGAAGTCCGGGTCGGCTCCATTAATTTTTACGGCTTCGTTCCACACCACGGATTGCATCCCCAATTTGGGTTTCCAGTGAAATTTCACGAACGTCGATTTTCCCTGACCATTGATCAGCCGGAATGTGTGAACGCCAAACCCTTCCATGAAACGAAACGATCGGGGGATAGCCCTGTCGGACATGGTCCACATGATCATATGCATACTTTCGGGGGTCAGAGAGATAAAGTCCCAGAAGTTATCATGCGCGGTTTGTGCCTGTGGAAAGCCACGATCTGGTTCCGCTTTGGCTGCGTGAACGAGGTCTGGAAATTTCATGGCGTCCTGAATAAAGAAGACGGGCATATTGTTGCCGACAAGATCCCAATTCCCCTCTTTAGTATACAGCTTTACGGCAAATCCCCTGACGTCTCTTGCCAAATCGAAGGAGCCCTTATTGCCGGCTACGGTAGAAAAGCGGACGAATGCCGGAGTTTTATCACGTGCTCGTTGAAAGAGGTCGGCTCTGGTGACATCTGCCAGGGATTCGTAGTTTTCAAAATACCCATGAGCTCCGAACCCGCGGGCATGCACAACCCGTTCTGGGATCCGTTCATGGTCAAAATGAAACATCTTCTCCCGAAAGTGAAAGTCTTCCAATGCGCTTGGACCCCGCGCTCCGATTTTCAGCGAGTTTTGATCATCCGCGACGGGTATACCTTGTTGAGTCGTTAAAACCGGATTGGTTTTTCCACTTGTCTGATGGACCTCCCCTCCTGTACCGATCTCGACAGTTTGGTCTGCGTATTTCGCAGTTTTACGGGTGGAAGTAGGAGAAGATTGAGTGGGTTGCTTTTTGGCCATGCGAATAGCTCCTTTTTATTGATGATTTTGTAATGAATAGTAAACATATGATCAACATATGACGCTAACCTACCTATCATATAGGACCAATTGAAGAGGCTATACTGTAAGAAACCCTGGCGAAAATTTTCGGAAAGTTTTTTGCATTCCGGGGATTAGATTTGTTTAAGTAACTTGAAAATTGGAGTTCAGATACCCACGCCCGAATATCTGCTCTGCAACCCTTGTGTTAAACATTTCAACCCGTTTCCCTAAAGGAGGTCGAAAAGCATGATGATGCAAATTGGACAGACGATCACGGATGGCACATACCAGGCTTTCCACAAAGAACAAATCCGTTCACTGACCTTGTCGGAATGTCAGGGAAAGTGGCTGGTACTGGTGTTTTATCCGGGAGATTTCACGTTTATTTGTCCAACCGAATTGCAAGAACTAGGAGAGTTGTATCCGGAATTCCAAAAACTCGGGGCTGAGGTTCTTAGCGTTAGCACCGATTCGGTCTTTGTGCATAAGGCCTGGCACGATACCTCGCCTGCCATAAAAAATATTCAGTTTCCCATGGTAGCTGATACGACGGGCCGGCTTAGTCGGGAGTTCGGAACCTATTTGGAGGATGAAGGGGTATCGTTGCGCGGGAGCTTTCTTATAGATCCGGATGGTGTGCTAAAAGTTGGAGAAATACACGATAATAGCATTGGACGGAATGGTCGGGAGCTCTTACGAAAACTCCAGGCTGCCGTCCATGTTAGAGAAGGAAAAGGCGAAGTATGCCCCGCCAGCTGGTCCCCCGGCGATAAGACCTTGAAGCCAGGGTTGGATCTGGTTGGGAAAATTTAATTTAAAGACCATGGTCGATCAACCCTTTCATCCGGAGTAGGGATCTGCGTCATCCAGCCAGGTGACTCTCGCTTGTGAAAGAAACGAGAGTCACCTATAGCAGGCCCTTTATTCGGCAGGTGTATCAAGCTAAGGTTGAATTTCCCAAGCCGTCGACGCCGTGCCGGGGAAGCCCACGGAAGTCCTGGTCACCCCGTTCATCAACCACACCGCCACCGCGCCGCTCGAGGTATTGCGCCAGATAATATCCGCGTTGCCATCGGCATCCGTGTCGCCTACTTGTCTCAACTGCCAGACCGGGCTCACCGCACCTAAGGAGCCGGTAGAAGAGGGTGTTGCGGTCCCATTCAGCAACCAGACCGCCGCGTTGCCATTCGTGTTTCTAAAGACCAGGTCGGCCTTGCCGTCCCCATTTAGATCACCGACTCCCTGGATGGTCCACGCTGTCGACGCCGTGCCGGGAAAGCCCACAGAGGTTCGGGTCACCCCATTCATCAACCACACCGCCACCGCGCCGTTCGTGGTGTTGCGCCAAATGATATCCGCATTGCCGTCGGCATCGGTATCACCCACCCCTGAAATCTGATAGTCGGAGCTCACCACACCTAAGGATCCGGTAGAAGAGGGCGTTGCGGTCCCATTCAGCAACCAGACCGCCACGTTGCCATTCGTGTGTCTAAAGACCAGGTCTACCTTGCCGTCCCCATTTAGATCACCGACTCCCTGAATAGACCATGCGTTCGACGCCGTGCCGGGAAAGCCCGCCGAAATCCGGGTTCCTCCGTTCATCAACCACACCGCCACCGCGCCCGTCGTGGTATTGCGCCAGATGATATCTGCGTTGCCATCGGCATCGGTATCGCCTACTCCCTCTACCTCCCATTCGGCACTTATCCCTCCGAGAGAGACGATGGACAGGGGCGCTGCTGCCCCATTCAACAGCCACACTGCAGCATTACCATTCGTATTCCTAAAAACAAGGTCAGCTTTGCCATCTCCATTCAAATCCTGTCCACCTGAACCTGATGACTCAATCAGCCGAACCGCGCTGCCATACTTTCCCTTATATTGCTCACCTACGCTTCCATCAAAACTGATAGTCAGCACCACCGTCCCATCGCTACCGGGATCAATGCCACTAAACTGGGCCACATAGCCATTATCGTTGTCCGCTGGCAATCTTGTAGAAGCACTTGTCGGCCCCGTAAACAGCACACCCCCAGGATACGTTCCCGTATTAGGATTATCAGTCGCAACGGAACTCGTATTCCTAAAGGCGTCCTGCCCGGAAAGAGTTACCAGGGAAGCTCGATCCCACTCGTTATTGTTTCGATGAGCATAGAAGGTCAGATTATACGTTTTGCCAGGGTTTAGCCCGCTAAATGTCAACACAAGGGAATTATTCACATCATCGATATAGGTAAGCACGCCCTTCCCGTTGACCTTTCCATCAAAGATCGCAAAGGCATCACCGGTAGTCGGGTCTGCCCCTTGCAGATCATTGGCCCCGGCAACAAATTGACCGCCGGCCACGGTCATGGTCACGTCCGTATCCAGGCCGGTAGCAAAATCTTTCAGTAGGCCGGTGGCAGGAAGGCCAGAGCCCCCATTCGGAGAAGTGAACTTCGTGATATTCGTTTCCAGTTGCCCAGTCCCCCAAGCCAGATCATTATAGGCGGTAAAACCAGCTGCCGGAGCCATAGAGGTCGTCCCCATGGTCAAGACCACCGCCGCTAGGCCCACTATCCACCCGCTAGTCCGAGACGTATTCATTTTCATAAATCCCCCTTTCTTTTTCCGCCTTGAGTTAAACCACATTTGGGATGAGCGCTGTCCATTTCACGATACCTCCTTTAAAAGTTTACGGGGAACATGGTTGAGGGGGGATTAGCAAAGAGCGAGCCTGCAGCCTGTCTTGAGCTCATGTGGATGCGCCACTTGCGCGACTGGCCGGTGGTCTTCCAGGAGAGAGAGAAGAAATAGGCGGGTGGAAAATTTCCTCTATCCCTCATAATCTTCTTCATCTGTTATTGTAAGGAGACATTCAGGGTTGTAATGACCGAACCTTCGTTTAGTATTCCGATTGTATTCCAACAAGCTTCAAGGACAAAGAACAACTTTCCTGCACTCATTTTGGTGGTACCGAAAATTTTTATAGGCGTCAGGAGCTTCATCAAGATTATAGCGGTGTGAGATGATAAAAGACGGGTGAATCTCTTCCTTTTCGATGCGTTCAAGCAATGGCTGCATATAATTATGCACATGAGTCTGACCGCAACGTATGGTTATGCCTTTACCGAAGATGGCGCCGATTGGAAATTTATCGGCAAAACCGCCATACACACCGGGTATGGAGATCGTGCCGTTTTTGCGAACGGTTCGTGCCGCCTGGCGAAGGACATGAATGCGATCGGTTGCGAGGAGACTTGCCACCTTGATCCGGTCGAAAAGGGCGTCTACCGTTGTGCCGTGAGATTCAAGTCCTACAGCGTCAATGCAGGCATCAGGGCCTCGTCCACCGGTCGCATTCATGAGGTGGTCATAGACTTCGTCCTCGTCAAAATTAATAGTCTCTATTCGATCATCCTCATGAAATTGACCGGGGTGGCCCTGGCGCGCAAGGTCCAGACGTTGGGGAAAATGATCAATGGCAAATACCCTTTCCGCTCCTAGCATCAGGGCGCTTCGGATGGCGAATTGCCCCACGGGTCCACAACCCCAGACGGCAATGGTGTCGCCTTCCCGAATCCCGCAGTTTTCCGCTGCCTGATATCCCGTGGGAAAGATATCGGAGAGGAACAACACTTCCTCATCCCTCATACCATTATGAATTTTGAGTGGTCCCGTATCCGCAAAGGGCACACGGACATATTCGGCTTGTCCTCCTGCATACCCGCCGAGCATGTGGGAATATCCGAACAGTCCGGCAGGGGAATGTCCATAGGCCGTCTCGGCCATCCATGCGTTGGGGTTGGAGTTGTCGCAGCACGACCACATCTTGCCGGTACAAAAATAACACCTTCCACACGCGATGTTAAATGGGACGACGACCCGATCGCCTTTTCGTAGGTTTTGTACGCCGGCTCCGATTTCGACAATTTCTCCCATAAACTCATGACCGAGAATGTCGCCGGCCTTCATGGTCGGAATGTATCCGTCATACAGGTGGAGGTCTGAGCCGCAGATAGCCGTAAGAGTGACGCGTACGATCGCATCACGGGGATTGAGAATTTCCGGGTCGGGAACGCGTTCGATCCGGACGTCATATGTTCCATTCCAACAGACTGCTCGCATGTAAAGATTCCTTCCCGCCCTCAACAGGGATTGACGTATTGTTTAGAAGAGCGAACGCCTACACAATCGACTTTTTCCGGATCCGGAATTGCCTTCTTGTTCAAAAGTGAAGTCGACAAAAAAAAAAGGTTTTATGCCCCCAGAGCCTCAGCATGGACAACTAGAGGGGTTGCTCCGTACCCACGGACTCGACGATGCCCGGTTTATTGCCGACTTCCCGTGCCTTCCGCGCGAGCCCGGAATGGTCAAGATCGACTGAAGCCCGCTGGTTTCGGGAAATTTCTCCGGCCTCCATTAATTGACGAAAGCGTCGAAGATCTTCACTCACCTGACGTGCAGGGTCATCGGGAAGGAGCTTTGCCATTGCTGCGCCGAATATTCCTCCCGGCGGAGTCCATCGACAATCCAGGGAGAGAATGGTTCCGCGGTTTCCGACAGCGCGTCGCAGGAACAAGACTCCCTCGTGTTCAAGGTTGGAATGTATTTCAATTGTCCGCCATTTGATGAGTTCGTTTTGACGTTCTTCAAGAATCTCGGCTTCCCAATGAAAATCTTTGTTGAAGGGACCGCGTGCCTGCCAACGGGAATGTCTCTCGTCTAGTTCCTGGACCGCAACGATATTTTGCATGAACCGTGGTAAATTTTTAAAATCCCGCCAAAACGAATAGAGGTCCTCCTGTGATCGATTGATCGTAATGGACCCTCGGAAATGGACGGTTCTATTCAGGGGATGCCGTATATGACTTCCATGCAATTCGTCAATTCCCATAGCCTCATACAGGCGGCTATGGCTTGTAAGGCCATGGATGACTAACCCGCTCCCGAATAACAGGGGTAAAATTCCTCGGCCGGTTTTTTGCCCTAGGCCATGAACAATTAAACCACTGCCGATTCCTAAGGAAAGGATTTGCTCCAGAGCTCCGATATTCGTGCTTTTCATAAGACATCTCCAATATAAATTATTCCACCCCAAAGAATCGGGTGATTGGCAGTCACGCCATCGGGATCACAATACGAAATAACATAAACCCTCTCGTACTCCATGGTTACTGGTAATATCCCTGGAATAAACCAGAAACAGACCAATGAAGGTTTTTTCAATCGCATGAGAGAATCAGCCCTTCATGTCCGCGCATATCGAGACGGCCGTGGCTTTCCTCGCCTTCCTTGTCCAGAAACGTCGAAAGACAGACGCGGGCCTGAAAAGAATGGTCCCGCTCAAGTGTTTGCTGTTCACCACTGAAGTTAAGCACGACCAGATGATTATCGTCCTGACTCTTTCGCAGGTAGGCCAGAAGTGAGTTGTGAACATTAAGAAATTCCGGTCGGTCGTTCAAAAAGAAAGATTTGTCGTGACGGATCGCGAACAGCCGGTGATACAGAGTGAGGAGTGAGCGAGAATTCCCGCTTTGGGAGGACACGTTTGCCGTCTGAAAATCCTCTGCGATTGGAAGCCAGGGTTCCAGGGAGGAGAATCCGGCGTGAAGTTCCATGTTCCATTGCATCGGCGTGCGTTCGGGATCGCGGTTTCGCCCGGTCCTTCGGCCTTGAGGATCAATAGCCTGCTCGGCAGGAATCGGGACTCCGCACATGCCGATCTCTTCCCCATAGTAGAGCACCGGGGTACCGGGCAGCGTGAGGAGCAACATGGCTGCCACGCGCGTCTGCTCTCTTTGGAGGCGCATGGCCAGCCGGAGACAGTCGTGCGTGCTAAAAATCCACGAAGGCCATCCGTGGGGCGGCACATGCTGAATATAGGACTGTACCGAATGAGACACATCCTCAACAGTCCACGGGGTCCAGGCCAGTTTCATGGTCAAGGGTAAATGCAACTCTCGTGTATCGTTTCCGTCGTAGGCTGTCGCTTGAGGCACGGGCAAATACAGTTCACCAGCCAACATCTTGTCGTCACCGAACTCATCCGCGATCTGCGAATGGTGGCAACAATTTCATGAATCCCGTTTTGATCCCGGGTGTGGTGCGGAAGTAATTGGCTATCCGGTCCCTGTCCGTCCGCGTACTCCGGGTTCGGCGGATTATCGCGAAACTGTTCATCCTTAAGCAGCAAATCCAGAGCGTCAATGCGAAATCCATCTACTCCTCTTGCCAGCCAGAAACGCATCGTGTCGAACAGGGCCGCCAGGGGCGCGTCAATTCCTATCGGGATTGCAAGACCATCTCAACGAAGGATGCATCGGCAGCATCAGCGAAATTTTTTATGCTGAAGCGCCTTTTACCCCACGCGGTTGTATTGCGCAAGCCTGGAGCGTGGCGGAAGTTTTGCGCTGTTGGGTCAAAACCACTTCTGACGTTCGTGAAGCATAGGGCGTAAGGCGTGCGAAGAGGAATACGGAATGCCCTCCACTTTCCTGCATCACTTTCCTCTCCTGATTCCCTCTCCTAATTTTACGGCAAACCCCAGACGGAGAAGGACTGGAATCCTGCCGCCAAATCACTTGGCAAGGGTTAAGTACAGTTGTGTTTCCGCTCGAATTCAAAAATGATCTTCCATAAAACTACCTGTTGGTCGTGGAATGCTGCCGGAAACAGAATGAGGGGTTTACCGCATTGTCTCTGTCGGGTTTTGAACGCAGCTCAAGGGTACTCATCATTTTTAACCTATAGTTTCAATGACCACCATAGAGCAGAAATCTTGGTTTTCGTATCTTGGAGAGTTCCATGGACATGATGATCTTTCCTCTTCTTTGTTCGTATCGTGTGAATGCCCTACCTCATTCCCCGTTTGTTGTGTGACTCGTCATGTTTTCTCCTCCGAAAACGGTTATTGTTCCAACCTTCCTGCAAGCGGTCCCGTTGCATGGTTCCCTGATATGAAGAGGTCACGATGAACAAATTGTGTTTTGTGTTCGTCTGTATCTCATTCTCTCTTGTTGGGTGTAACGAGTACCCCAAGGATACCCACCACACGCTTCAGCAAATTCAGTCCCGTGGGGTGTTACGAATAGGCGCCATTGAGCAGGCCCCGTGGGCCTATCGTGCGGAGGGGGGGGCTCAGGGCATCGAAATCAAGCTGGCCATGGCTTTTGCCCGTTCCCTTGGCGCGGAACCTCAAGTTGAGTTTCTCTCCGAAGCCGATGCGACTGAATACCTCCGGCAGCATCAGATTGATTTGGTGGTAGGGGGACTGACAAATGCCAGTCCGCGCAAAGATGATGTGGGTTTGACGCGAAAATATTTTCAAATAAGGGATGAAGAAAATTATGAGCATGTTATGGCTGTTCCGAAGGGAGAAAATGGATTACTGGTGAGACTGGAAACGTTTTTGAAGCAGCAGCACAGTCGTATCCAACAAATGTGGGAAGCGGAGGGCCGTGCATGAAGCCCGCGCCGCAGTATGAATTCACTGAAGAGCAGCATGATGCGGTTCGCCGGTCCCGGCGGTTGGAGTATGTCACATTGGCATATTTGGGCAGCCTCATTCCTATCATGTATGTGGTTTTAGGTTCATCTCAAGCCATGAAAACAGCCTGGGTGGAAGATTGTTTGAGTCTAATTCCTCCGCTGTGTTTTCTGATCGGCACGCATATTTGCTGGAAGAAACCGAATAAACACTTTCCTTATGGGTACCACCGTGTGATATCCATCTTATTTCTCTGCGCAGCCCTCGCCCTATTGGGCATGGGAACATTTTTGATCATCGATGCGTTGATGAAACTGGTCACACAAGATTATCCGACAATCGGAATGATGGAATTGTTTGGTGTGGATTTATGGCTGGGATGGTGGATGATTCTCGTTCTGTCCTGGGGCACCATTCCTCCTATTTTCCTTGGACGCGCCAAGCTGAAATATGCCCAGACATTGAACGATAAAATTCTCCTGACCGACGGAAAAATGAATAAGGCCGATTGGGAGACCGGTGTCGCCGCTATCGCCGGAGTGTTAGGAGCCGGAATGGGATGGTGGTGGGCGGATCCTGTGGCTGCCGGATTTATTGCACTCGGCATCCTGCAGGATGGCTGGAGCCAGACAAAGGACGCCGTGACGGGATTGGTCAATCGCGCCCCCACTTCCCTCGAGAATGAATACCTGAACCTGCCCGACAAAGTGAATGATGCACTTCTCGCGCTTCCCTGGGTTGGCCGCGCGCAAAACCGGTTATATGAACATGGTCACCTCATTTTCGGAGAAGGGTTTATCTCCTTGAAGCAGAATGAGCATATCTCTCCTGATCAGATACAGGAAGCCATTCAAAAGATACAAGATCTTGATTGGCGACTGCAGAATTTTACCTTGACGGTATTGCCTGAGGAGAAGGAACAACATTAGTTAGGTTGCACCGGGCCGGAGTGCTGTGATGGCAGTCAAAAAATTACAGATTTGGCCCCATATAAACATCGGTGGCGTGGCTGGGGGAAAACCGGAATGTGAGTCCATCACGCTTATCTTTGTCCAATGAATTCAGGTGAAAACTTCAGTGGAATTCTTCATGGGTTATGGATCCGAAAAATGAAGGCCAAAGAACTCATGACCCGGAACGGTTACGAAATACTCTCACGAATGGGAGGGTCAATAAGATAATCACTGCTATAATTTCGAGTCTGCCCAGCCACATTAAGAATATGAGGGTTCCTTTGGCCGCAGCGGGCAAGTCCGGACGGGTGATGCCGACGCTGAGTCCCACGCTGCCAAGAGCTGAGGCAGTCTCGAAGAGGATATCGGATAAGATATACCCATCGCCAAGAATCAGAAAAAGAAGTAATGCGCCCGTGACTAACGTCAGACCATAGAGAAACGCCAAAATGCCAGCGAATCCCACGTGACGCATGGCGTGTCTGTCCGTTACCTCTTTTCCATCGTAACGAAATTGGGCGGTTTGATCCTCCCGCAGCCAGAGGCTTTCCAGCCTCCAACGAACCCCTTTCCACAGCCATATCACTCGCTTGAGTTTCAATCCACCTGTGGTGGAACCTGCCATTCCTCCCGTCAACATTCCCATTGTGAGAAACAACAATGCCGCTTGAGACCAGCTGGCAAGGTCAACGGAGCTGAATCCGCAGGTTCCCAGGGCGGATGTCCATTGGAAAATCTTATCGATAAAGGCCGGCGGGAGATCTCGGGACACTTCGAGTATTATCAGAAAGATCACTCCAACGGCTAAGAGGAATATGAAGGCCCGGAATTGAGATTGCCGCACAACAGTGGAAGGGCGACGCTCAACAAGGAGTGCATGATGCGTGACAAAGTTGACGGCCCCCAGCAGCGTGATCATTATCGCAACACTTTTAACCGTGACATCGTAGTCGCGAAAGCTATTGGAGGTAATGGTAAACCCGCCCGTTGCAATTCCCGTCATCCCGTGATTGACGGATTCCCAAATCGGCATGCCTGACAGGGAGAATGTGCCAATAGCAAAGGCTGTATAGCCAAAAAATATCGCCCAAATGCGGCGTGCGGTTTCTTGGATACTCTCTCCAAATTGGGTGGAGCGGGTTTCAGCGTCGTACAGGGAGTCATCCTCTTCAGTTGGGTCGAATAGCGCCAAGGCCAGGACTATCACTCCCACGCCCCCGATCCATTGGGTGAAGGTTCTCCACCACTGGATACTCATCGGTAACGTGCTGGGATCCTGAGCCATTGTCAAACCGGTACTGGTAAATCCGGACATCGATTCAAACAGCGCATTGAGAGGCCACCGAAATACCTGCATTGAATTGCTAAGACTGGTATCAAGGTGAGCCGCCACAAATAAGGGGATGGCTCCGAGCAGGGCGATCAATAGCCACCCCAGGGCTACGGTGATCATGGCTTGGTATGGTGCGGTGGGACCACAAGGCTGGCAGCTCCAGAGGAGGAATTGTCCACTCCCTATTCCAAGCACGCCTGTCAATAAAAATCCAGGCAGCATCGTCCATTCGCCGGATCCCAGGACGATCGCGACGCTAAGAAATGCCATAGCGCCAGGAACCTGAAGCAATAATCCTACATCGTGACCAATGGCTCCGATTGAATATGGGTTATTCCCGTAATGCATTCCCCTCTCGATAGCTTTATTCATGCAGCAGTGTCATGACTATGATCACACCATGTCAGCCTGATGTATGTGGACATTTTTGCGAGCCCCTTCACCAATTCGTCCATACCTCTCATAAACCGCTCCGTGGTGTACTACGGAACATCATATTTATGGTCCATAAAAGGACTTATCATTCAACAGGGAGGGTTTAATGGATATTTATCAGGCGCTCAAGGAAGATCATCAAGAAGCTAAGCAACTCTTCAGCCAAATCGAAGCCGCGGGGAAGAACAGTAATTCACGGGAAAAACTGTTTCTCAAACTTAAGGATGCCTTGGAGGCGCATAGCGAAGCGGAAGAGCAAGTCTTCTATACTCCCCTTCAAAAAAATGAGGAGACCAAACAAAAAATCGACCATGCCAACAAGGAGCACGAAAAAGTCACCACGTTGCTGAATGAGATCGAGGCTATGGATCCCCAGGATGAGAATTGGGGGAAGAGAGTCAGTAAACTGAAAGAAGATGTGCAACATCATATTCAGGAGGAAGAAGGCGAAATTTTTAAGAACGCTCGGGGTATCCTGTCACAGGAACAGGCCGACCAGTTGGGGGAAGAATTCAAGGAAGTCAAGGAACAGAAGGTCTAGGAGAAAGGACATCGATTTGCCTCGGAGACGAACATCTATAAACGGAATGGAGGAAGACGATGGCGGATAATTGGGGATTATGTAAGAGGTGCCAATGGTGGCAAATTGAACCATCTGCAAATATCGAAGATGCGACAATGGGACTGTGTATTGATGAAAACCTACAACCCTATCGATTGTTGGTCTCCGGCAATAGTGGATGCAATAGGTTCATGAAAGGCACCCCTGCGAAAGCGGAAGGGTCCTCTTCCAGTCCTCCGACTGCCGAGCCAACCCGTTAGGTGAACGGGGTTTGACCTGCCAGTGAGATGGGGAGGCTGAGGCTGTCTCTCACCTGAGTCCGTCGGAAGGGATGCATCAAAGGAAAGAATGGCGAACCGGCTTTGTCACGCCAGGTACTCATCAATGGGTTCAAGCCTCAGTCCATGTACGAAATTTTTCCCGTTGACTTGTTTTACAGGGATTCATAGTTGCCAATTTATATATCACCCGTGTAATGGCTCATTCCGAACGCTCTGAGGGAGAGTTGAATTGAGGCATCTAGTGGGGTACGGATTATTGGTCTGGTATTTGGGGTTTTTCGTGCTCATGGGATTGGCTCCCTTTGACCCTCAAAGTTGGGCCTTTGCAAATATCCTCCCGCTTCTCTTCGTCGGTGTGTTAACCATGACACATCGCCGATGGCCATTTTCAAGTGCTTCATATGTTCTCCTCACGGTGTTTCTCACCTTGCATACGATTGGATCACACTACACCTATGCTCAGGTGCCGTTCGGACTTTGGCTGGAAGAGTCCTTTGAATTGCCCAGAAACCATTTCGATCGCATCGTCCATTTTTGTTTCGGCTTACTATTTGCCCTGCCTTTGCATGAACTTTTCTCCCGGATTTCCGGTATGGCTGCATGGCTCCGCTCCGGCATGGTCCTGATCACCCTGGTGGGGCTGGGCGGTATGTGGGAAATTCTCGAATCATGGGTGACCAGAATCGCCCACCCCGAATTAGGTCTGGCCTATCTGGGCGCACAGGGAGATATCTGGGATGCCCAGAAGGATATGGCCGCGACATTATATGGAGCATTAGCCTCTCTGGTGATCATGGCTGGTGCGCAGAAACTAACGGGAACCCGTTTGACCATAACCCGGGAAAGGCCGGTGGAACTTCCGCATGCAATTGACCACTGCGACAAGCGTCAATAATCAGAGGCCGTTTAAGGACCGGATTCTCCTTCACGGGTTAATGGCCTGGTATGCGGTGCTTTGGATATTTCTCGCCATAGAACCGATCGACCGCCATGATTGGTTTCTCGAAAATATATTGGCGATTGGATTGGTCATTGTGCTTGTCACGACGTATCGATGGTTTCCCTTATCGGATCTTTCCTATATTTTTCTCACGGTGTTTATGACCCTCCATGCGATCGGAGCCCATTATACCTATTCAAAAGTTCCTCTTGGATATTGGATGCAGGAGTGGTGGGGATTAGAGCGCAACCATTTTGACCGGATCGCGCATTTTTCATTCGGACTGCTCCTCGCCTATCCTTTAAGGGAGCTATTTCTTCGCAGGGTCAACGTGCGTGGATTCTGGGCGTATTATCTCCCCATTAGCGGAATATTGGCCCTCAGTGGATTCTTCGAAATTATCGAATCCTGGGTTGCTCTCCTCGTTCGTCCAGAATTGGGGGAGGCCTATCTAGGTACTCAGGGAGACGAATGGGATGCACAAAAGGATATGACCGTGGCGGTCATCGGGGCCTTTTTAACAATTATGCTGACGTATGTCTTCTCCAAAGTTGTGTCACAAAAATCCCTTCCGACTCCTCCTTAGAACTTCTGATTTTCCTATGATTGACCTGTCCACCGCTGGCTCGATTCCGATCCACGCTCACGGAGATGTATCCAGGGGAGCACACACGGACGAACGCAGCCGCCACATGCCTATCCATAATTGGATGTTGGCCTTGGCGATATGCCTGATGGTGATTTCCCCTCGGATCGCTTCGGGGGAAGATACCGACACGCCGCTTGCAGGACAACCTCATCAGACGGAAATTTTTGGACAGGAAATTCATGTCCCTCCACGGGATCGCCGGCATGTGACGGCGATCAATATGGGGATGAATTGGATTCCGGACGGACCCAAAAGATTGGAGCTCCTCCCATTTGGAGCGTTGTTTATTTGGCACAATTGGGAGGAGGAAAACCGGCGGTTTCGGGGGACAATTTCAGGCGTTTTCAATGACATTCAGTACCAGCATGGTCTGTCATCGACCAGCCCATGGTTTGCCGCCATGACCTTTGAAAATGTGATCATTCCATTCGGCCGATACGAGTATGTAGAAGGACAGGCTATCAAGGATGTGGACCTGCAATGGAATTATTTCTTTGCCGGAATGGGTTTCGGGTATCGCACGTCAGTTTCTCCCGGGTTTCAGGATAATGTGGTTGAAGTTTCTTTGACGTATGAGCCGGGTTACCGGTGGTTCGACCGCAGTTCAAAAACATCCCAAAATTTCACCGTTCCTCAGAATACCTACGAAGGGCGTGTCCATGCCCGGCTCCGGGTAGATAAATTTGAACGAAATCTCATGGAGTTGCTTCATCACGGTGTGGCTTTCGGAGGTGATGCCATTTATGGACATCGCTCCCAATGGCGTCAGTGGGGAGATCCGGAGTTTGAAACCCCCGATAACCATGATGACCCCACATTTATGCTGGCCAGCTTCTATGCCGCCTTGGCGGGCAAGGTCCCGTTTGTCCCGACAGAACGGCACAGGTTGGTTGTCACGATGTATGGTGGAATCGGGAAAAACCTTGACCGATTTTCCACCTTCCGGTTGCCGGGCCGTCCTACGGGCTACGAGTGGGAGGCACTGTCACGTCCTCTCATCCCAGGAGTGGCCTTCAACGAACTGTTCCCTCGCAAGTACGCGATTGCGAACCTCACCTACCGGTATGAGGCGTTGTTTTTCTTGTATCCGTATATACGAGGTACCTGGTCTGCGATTGAACGAGCCCGTTTTAACGGGGATGGCTCTATTCGCAACCAGGTAGATATGCTGCCCGCCGTGGGAGGGGGAATTGTCAGTGGGGCTCCATGGGGTTCACAAATAGAGATCAATTATAGTTATAACTTTGGGATATACCGGGACCGGCACGGGCCCAAACTGGGAGGGAATAGTGTGGTGGTGTTCTGGTCAAAGCTACTTTAACACCAAGCGAAAAAATTTCACGCATCTGATTTTCTGGGGATCAGAATGAGGATCTTCCCCTTCTTTTTTCTCTTCCGATACGGTCAGTCCCGTACTTGAGTCGGGACCTGTGGATCGACATGCACTTCTGTTTGAACCACTCCATAGAAAATCGTCGCCAGGGACAGAATCAACAAAAAATAAAAGGCCACGCGCGCCGGTCCTAAAATAGGGGTTGTAAAGACTCCAAATCCGATTAAGGCACAAAGTCCTGCGATGATGAGTAAAATGAAGCCGATGGTGAGCATGAGTACCTCCTTTTCTGGCAGGCAAGGGACCGACTTTAGAAAAAGATTTCCGCCATGGTTTTTCTTCCCGGCCATCATTCCATCAAACGTCGTATCCGCAATCAACCAGTTTCTGTCTTTTCCTTTTAACGTATTTGTGCGCAAGAGAAATGGCCGCCGCCATCGCCCGCCTGGAGAGATTGGTTTTGGTGTCTACAATATTCTTATTCATCCAGTTCATCTCTGCATTTTCCAAAATAGGAAACACCCAACCCCTACATAGAAATTTGAATTCTTGAATATGAAATCTTCAAAAGTTTATCACCATAGTTACACTCTTTTGCCCATCTCCCTAAACACTTTTCATTTGTGTAGGAATTCATGGCGCAGAGAAGAAAGGAGAGAGAAACAAGATAATGGACCTCCCTATTTCGGGAGTGTCGCTAGCATTCCTTTCACCAGGCTACGAATTTCTCCATCAATTTGTTACACAAGTTCCCGTACTCGATCTGATAAGGCCGTCATGGCAATTTTCAAACGATTCGGTTCGCCTCTTGCCAACGATTCGGCAAATTTCAGGGCCTGACTCGTGGTAATGTTGGCGGGCATTGGAGGCTCGAATGGGTCCACAATGGCTTGCACTAATACCGGACCAGGAGTTTGCATGGCCTGGTCGATGATGGAGCCGCAATCCGCCGGATCATCTATAGTCAACCCTGTGCCTCCGCACGCTTGAGCGATGAGGGCAAAATCGATCGGCTGCAGCTCGCAACCATATTCAGGGTTTCCTAGAAACACCATCTGTTCCCATTTAATCTGGCCGAGGGTATTATTTTTGATGACAACTACTTTCACGGGTAATCGGTATTTGACACAGGTGGCGAACTCAGCCATGAGCATGGAGAAACCTCCATCACCCACAAACGCAATGCATTGCCGATCCGGAAAGGCGATTTGAGCGGCGATGGCATAGGGCAGCCCGCAGCCCATTGAAGCGAGTGTTCCCGAGACCGTATGTTTCTGTCCGCGTTTGGCGGGTATTTGTCTGGCCCACCAGGTCGTAATGGTTCCTGAATCACAGGAAACAATCGCGTGGTCCGACAGCCGTTTGCCCAGTTCCCAGGCGACCACTTGTGGCTTCATGGGTTTGTCCTTCCTGGTTCCTCGGGCTTCCATTAATTCCCGCCATTTTTTCATATTGGTCTGTGCGCGTTCCAAAAATTTCCGGTGTTTATTGTGATGTAACATCGGAAGTAATTGTTGGAGTGTCTTTCGACAGTCGCCGACCAGGCCGACTTCCACAGGGTATCGCAACCCGATTCTTGCCGGGTCCAGGTCGATCTGGACCGCACGTGCCTGTCCTGGTTTTGGATAAAATTCCAAATAGGGGAAGGACGTGCCGATGAGGAAGAGCGTATCACAATCCTCCAGGGCCTCCTGGGAGGGTGCGGTGCCCAGCAAGCCAATCCCGCCTGTCGTATAAGGACTGTCATCAGGCACCGAAGCTTTGCCTAGCAACGGTTTAATAATCGGGGCTCCAAGAATTTCCGCTAATTGTTCTAACTCATCTGTCGCTTCAAGTGCTCCCGCTCCGGCCATAATGGCAATCCGTTTTCCGACATTCAGCACTTCTGCGGCTTCATACAGGTCTGATTCATTGGGGAGGCGGGCGCTACGGGAAAATACTTCCATCGAATGATGGGGAATGTTTCGTTGGGAATAACCTTTGTCGGCTTTTGATTCCTGAAGATCCACCGGGAAATTAATATGAGCCACGCCACGATAGCCCAAGGCGGTCCGACATGCGAGATCCACGACATTTTCAAGATGTGTCGCGCTCATCACCCGGGTGTTATAGACTGTGACATCCTCAAAGGCTCTGGTGAGATTGACATCCTGCTGGGCATGGGTATCAATCAGGTCGTGAAAGTGATGGCCGGTGATGGCAAGAACCGGTTGTTTTTCCATTTTCGCATCATACAATCCGTTCAACAGATGAAGCCCCCCTGGACCGGACGTGGCCAAACACACACCTAGCTTTCCCGTGTATTTGGCATATCCACATGCCATCAAGGCTGCGGCTTCCTCGTGACGCACCTGGAAAAACCGGATATGGTCTTGTCGTTGGCGAAGGGCTTCCATAATTCCATTAATACCATCTCCGGGCATACCGAAAATTATTTCGACCCCCCAATTGTGAAGCTTCTCGACCAACACATCTGCGGCGGTTTTCGTCATATTCTGAGTTCCTCTCGTGTTTGTTCAAGGTTGAACCAGACGGGATTGGGGATGGGGGTTTCCAGGTCTTAGGTATTGTCCGTATAGGCGATGGTAGAGAGGAGGGCATTTTCGGCCTGGCGGGAGTCCAACCTGGTATGTTGCACCACAATTGGCACATCGGACTCAATCAGGCTTGCGAAATCCGTATCCCTGGGAATGGGTTCCGGGTCTTCTAAATCGTTAAACCGGACATGTCTCGTTCGTTGAGCGGGGACAGTAATGTTATAAGGCCCTATCGGTTCCCGATCTGAATAAAAAATGGTGATTTTTACATGCGCGGGCTTGTTGGATATGTTCAGGAGACAGGCTGTTTCATGACTCGTCATTTGAGGTTCTGGACCGGTACTGTTCGCCGGAATATACCCTTCCGGGATTGCCCATCGCGTGGCACCCATCGGTTGAGTCATGACCCTATCTCTTTTTCTGCTGGCGTGCGTGGAGCTTTTCCGACCTGTCCTTGCCGGTGGCGCTGTTCCCATTCCCTATCCAATGCAGCCTCAAGAAGATAGGAAGGCAAGGATGGGTTAATATTTCCAGATAGATGTGACCCCTGGGAATCACTGATGTTCATCGGTTCATTCATGAGAAAATTCCTTCCCTTTGGTTACCTTTTAAAGGTGAATGAAAAGATTGCATGCCCATCAGCCCCTCATTACGATCCCGACGGACTCTGAGCGTGAACGAGTTGGGGTTTTTTAACCGGCGGACGGCGGAGATTTTGCCGCATTGTTGGACGGCGTTTCCGGTTTAATTCTTTAAGAGAGACCGGCTGGCCTTTTTGGGCTGAACGATAAAGAGCATCGATAATTCGAACATCATGAAGGCCTTCATCGCCTGCCGGTTCGGGAATCGTCCTGTTCAAAATGCAGTCCGAAAATTTGAGCAGTTGGGGAGCAAATTGATCGCGTTTGGAAAAGGTTTGCTTTTTCTCCTTCCCGTTAATGGTCAGGTAATGCGTAATGGGCTCAACATACTCGTAGGCTGATGTCACCCTGAGTTGTCCCTTTGTACCCACGATCCGAAACTCGGAAACGTCGGCGGCTCCGAAACTACAGATGAAGGAAGCCAACCGATCTTCGGGAAACCGGAGTGTCACCGCGCACATTTCTTCAACTTCCTCGAATTTACCGATTCCCTGTCCGGCGTTGGTGGCGTACACGCTAAGAGGTTCCGCTTGAAAAAGATACCGGGCGGCATTTAAACAATAAATGCCGATATCCCAAAGCGTTCCTCCACCGGTCTCTTCCCGTAGGCGGATATTATTTTTGTCTTTGACCGGGAGACTAAATGCCGATTGAAAGTACCGGGGATTGCCGATTTTCCCGGATTGAACGATTTGGATTGCGCGTAGATTGGCCTCCTCAAAATGAAGCCGATAGGCCACCATCAATTTGATACCATGATGGTCTGCCGTGCGAATCATGGTTTCACATTCCTTGACCGAGGTGGCCATGGGTTTTTCACATAAGACATGAACCCCAGCTTTCGCAGCTCGAGTGGTATATTCGCAATGCAAATGATTCGGAAGAGCGATATACACGGCATCAATTTTTTCCCGTTCCAGGCATTCTTCATATTGGTCATAGGAATAGAGCCCGCGAATGCCATATTGTTTCCCCAATTGCTTCAATTTTTTTTGGTCATCGGAGATGAATGCCGCTAATTCCGAGTTCTTTTTCGCATGCGCGAAGGCCGGGAGCACGGCCACCTGAGCGATATATCCTAATCCTACAACCGCGTACCGGATAGGGTTTGAGGGCTTTGTTTGTGTGCGTGATCTCTTTTTTGTCGATGTTTTTTTTGGTGCCATGATGTGATTCCATTCTCTTAAGATCTTAAGAAAAAAATTATTGGTTTTTATATCAGGGTCTGCTTTTTAGCAAAACTGTGGAAAACCCTTGTCGGGAATTTTCCGGGTCGATATGACCGGGATCCGATACCCTCAAATAAAAAAAGTTGGAGTAGGGAAGGTTCTGAAAAAGGAATGAGGCGGGAGGAACTCGAAGCGGGAAAAAGCACGGAGGCTTTTTCCCGCTTACAGACAATACGGAGATAATTAGTCGTGTCCAGTTTTACTCTTCGTATGGACACTCCCATCCATATTCCATGCGGGAGAGCCGTCAATCTTCCGCACGGTCAGGACTTTTCCGTTTCTTTTCAGCACAATTTTTGATGCGACAATCACACTTTCCCCTTCTTTCATGATGCGTGAACCGGTCACATCGACTTTATCGCCTTCCGTAACCTCTACCCCCTGAGCTTTGAGGTAATTATCTGGTGCAACCCGCACACGCTCGGTTCCGGATGAGGTTTTCACATCCAGCACGATAAGACTATCGGTTGTGGCGACTCCTGATTCAAACAGGTCATTATTCACGTTTTCCACCGTTCCATCGACTGTTTCGACAGTGGCCGGGTTGAAGTCCCTGGTATGAATGCCGGCTGCTTGTTGATTGTGGACTGATGGGTGGTTTTTAGCCGGCGCCTTTTCGCCAATCGGCGCTTCGGCGACCTGAACCATCATTTTATCATCTTGTTTGGTGAGCTTGACCTCCGCCCAGGGGATGGAATAATTTTCTGACCCGATGCCCAACGTTCCCCCGAATGTGCCTCCATAGGAGAGCACAATATAAGATATCTGGCCGGTCTTTTGGTCAATCAGTAAATCTTTGACCGTGCCAAGTTCCTTGCCTGCCTTGTCAATGACGGTGTTGCCAATAAGAGTATTGGCGTTGAGAAGAAGTTCATTAGATGGATGAGTCGATCCTCCTGATTCACTGAGGGCTAAGGACATGCCTCCTCCGATGAGAGCAAAGGCTAATGCCATTCCGAGCGTGCCACTGGTTCTGCGTCTTGTGTTCATAATGATTAATTTCCTTTTTGTAAGAGTTTCTAAAAACTGATGGTGATTTGGTGATGTCATCTTCTTGATTTATAAGGTAATGGAATGGTCACGAGCCAAAAACCGTGCAATCTTCTTTCCTCCTCTTATTAAAAGGGCTAACCATTACGATAAAGGAAGGTAAATCGCCTCTGCGGCTAGGGGTGGCTGTACCTCTCACCTGGAAAAGGAATAGATTTCCGATGCGATGCTAGTTGTTTTGGAAAGGTTTCCGTGATCGGAAAGGATATATAGGATATTTGGCCGGGATTCTGATCCTTTAACAATTCGGTAACCGTTGCCGACTTCCCCCCCGGACCTGTCGGGACTGATTCATTAAGTACGAACATCATCCCTCCCCCTGCCAGGCCAAACGCTATGATCATTCCGAGAATTCCTTTAAAGGTCATGAGTGGGGGCATGGTATGTTTCCCTTGTAAAAAACTTTCGTGAGTATCATCTGTGTTTTCTGATTTCCTGATTGTAAAGAAAATTGGAGAAAATGCGCCTGGAGAAAACCCTTGCTTCCTTGTTTTTTCTCCCTGACGCATATGGCCGAACAATATTTGGAAATTCGCGATTCAAGGGTTCTTGCCAGATGTTTTTGCTTCTCGTTCCAGGGGATAATTCCAAGAGAAATCCAAGAATAAAATCCCAGGAGAAAGAGGTGAGAAGATGAGTCGAACAAGGATTGAGATGGGAGTCGTGATGCTGGGGTTCAGCATAACCCTCTTATTGAATGCACAAGGATTCCCCCAGGGTCTACCAGAATCAAGTGCCCAGCAACTTCAGATTTCGGCGGATGAAGCTCAATCACATCAACCGAACCAATTTGGAGAGAAGAAGGACCTTCAGAAGCCCCAACCTGTCATCCCACCAAACAATGATGCTGAGATGGTCATAAAGCCGGATGTTCCTACCAACCCGGAAGCAGTGGTCACTCCGCCGGTGGTGGATCCGGAGATGGCTGTGGATCCTACCACTCGTCAGCCCATGACCGACGAAAAACTGGAAGAACTGACGCCAGAGGAATTTGAGGAGAACGCCCGAGGGGAGAAATAAACCATTTTCAAAATACATGAGGTTGCTAAGGGTTTGTTATCAAGACGGCGGCGGCCTGATGCGGTAACGTCAATTTTGTGAGGCCCACTCGAGAGTGGTGCTACGGAGGGGCACTACGACTGCCATTGCCCTTAACGGATCAGGCTTTATTTGTAAATCGTTTTCTTAATCTGGAGACCCCTTGGGCGCTGTGTATCCGGGTTAGGTTGCCTACAACCTCGTATCTTTGAACGACATTTCATCCGTTCGCTCGAAAAATTCCAACAGATGTCTTGTCACGATCTCCGGTTGGTCCAACATAACAAAGTGCCTTGCGTCTTTCACACGAATCAATCTCGAACCCTGAATATCCTTCACGAGCCTTTCTCCATAATGAATAGGTTGAAAACGATCGTTCTGACCCCATACGACCAGTGTTGGAATCCTGATTCTCGAGAGGAGATGGGTGATTTCCGTCGTGAGATTGGTATTCAATGCGGCTGCATTCCGTATGAGTGACAGTTTCCCCGTCTCGGTGGTGTAGGGTGCCAATAATCCATCCAATACTTCCCGGTTAACGGAGGAGGCAAATCCGCCCTTTAAGGCCTGTCGAAGCAATCGAACCGCAAGCGAGGCTGATAATTTCCTGTGAGCTTCAGGATGTCCAAACTGGAGCATCAATTCAATTGGCCAGGAGTCATAACAGACCGTGTTCATGACGATAAGCGTTTGAACCCGGTCGGGGAACAGGGTCGCCAACCTCAACGCGACACCGCCCCCGATATCATGCCCGATGATCGTGGCACGAGGGTTTCCTAATTGTGTCATCCAGGAGGCAATCATATGGGCCTGGCAGGCGATGGAGCGATCAAAGCAATCGGCTTTATCACTAAAACCGAATCCGGGCAAATCCGGGACCAGGACGCGACGGGTTCGCGCCAACTCGGAAAAGATCCCGTGCCACAAATAACCCCAGACAGGGATCCCATGGATGAGGATAACAGGGGGACCAGTTCCCGCCTCCACATAACTGAGAAACCGGTCGTTAAGCCGGCTAACGAGTTGAAGCCGCTGAAATTCCCGCCAGGTCATGTTGGTGACTTCATTATGGGTGAGGGTACGCCAACCGGAAAGGGCGACATTTCCAAATCCTCACGAGATCGCCAATCCAGAGACATCAGCACGATATTTAAAATCAAAGGTGGCAAAAGGTGGGTAAAATCGGAGGTTGTCTCTAGGAAGCTCTGTCGTTTCCTTCCCAGAATCATCAACTGGTCCTCAGACAAGGTTAGTCGAGGAATGACCTCGCCCGCCATCTGTTGAGCCGCTTCCTGTAAGGCCACCGCGGCTTCCATGTATCGAGGTTGATGTATCACAGATTTTAGGCGATGCCAGACTGAAAGAAAATATTCCGGCCATAATGCCAACGTCCGGTAATCGCTGTTAATCCTGGTTAAACCCAATGTTCGTTGTAAATCCCGAAATGTTTTTCGGAGAGTGGCATTGTCCGGAGTTTCCTCGATCATTTCCATGGGGTACATGTGACGGGGAATTCCTCGCGTAATCAGCTCATGATCCTGTTGGCGGGATTGGAAAGCGGTCATAGTGGGATGATGGCAAGCGTATTCCACCGCGGACGTGATGAGCAGGAGCTTGGGATTGATGTAATGGTAAAGTTCGAGAGCGGCCTGTATGTGAAAAACCTGGCTTTCCCCCAACCTGACGGACGAGGCCACCTCCAACCTGGGAAGTTTCTCAGCAAGGCGGGCAGCTAACGCCCGGAGTTGATCGGATGAATCTTCGAATACACGGGTTTCAGCGACCGGTCGAATAGACTCCCATAAGACAGGGAAAAACGTTGGATAGGCGGCCCATGTGCGAAAGTTGAGATTGACTCCGGAAACACGAAAGACCTGTTTAATCTCATGAAAAATGCTGTCCAGCTCTTTCTCAGCCTCTTCTTCTGGTATGGGATGGTTTTTCATAACACACAAAAATGAGTGGGGTGTTAATCCAAGTGTGGGCCACGCGGCCTGAATTGACTACTAGCAGAAACCCTGTAGTTTCAACGGATGCCAGGGTTTTTGTTAGTTGTTGATCCTTTTGTCCTTGCTTATCTTCTGAATTACACAGAACGGCGCCCCATTGCATTGGAGCGCGTCGTACCTCAGAACAGAATGGAGGCCATGGATGATGACTTCACCAACGACCACACGAGTTGAGGAAAATACCGACGCTGACATCAATGAGGAAATCTACAACCGCACAAAAAATAATGTTCTGTTGTATGCCTCAGCCGGGCCTTCGGCCATCGATCGACGGTTAAGGGAGCTAGAGGTGGAATGGGATATCGAAAGAATACTGGAAGCCAATGCTGCCTCATTTTCCCTGATGGGCCTGGCATTGGGAGCTTTTATTGATCGCCGATGGTTTATATTTCCTGCCGCCGTAGCCGGTTTTCTTCTGCAACATGCCATACAAGGCTGGTGTCCGCCGGTTCCCCTGTTCCGGCGAATGGGAATACGGACCGCACATGAGATTCAACAGGAGCGTCATGCGTTAAAGGCATTGCGGGGAGATTATCGGGACGTGGCCGAATTAAAGGCCGAAGTCAATGGGGCGGACGCTCTGCAGGTGACTCGAGCATTTGAGGCGGCCGGAAATCACTCCTCCTCCTGAACATGTGTCAGAGCAGTTTCAGCAATTTCGGAAATTCATCATCCACAACTCATGATCATTAAACAATTTCATGTGGAAAGTCTGGGGCACGCCTCCTATCTTCTCGGTTCGGAAGAAACCGGAGAAGCCTTCGTGGTGGATATACAGCGGGACGTGGAACCCTATCTCAAAGAATCCCGCACACAGGGAATGAAGATTGCGTATGCCCTGGAGACCCATCAGCACAACGATTATGTGACGGGAATTCGTGAATTGGCCGAACGCATTCCTCTCCAATGCCTAGCGGGCCAACATGCCAAGCTCGGATATGACGCGCGTCCCATGGCCGATGGAGAGCGGTTAACAATTGGAGAAATAGACCTTCAAATTCTGCATACTCCGGGACATACACCCGAACACATCAGCGTTCTGGTGACGGACCGCTCGCGGGGTAAAGAACCCGTTCTGCTCCTCTCCGGGGGAGCCTTGTTGGTTGGGGATGTGGCCAGACCCGATCTTTTGGGTGGAACGGATGAAGCGGCTCATCACGCGGAGGTCATGTGCAAAATGCTCCAAGAAAAAATTCTGCCGCTTCCGGACTATGTGGAAGTCTACCCCACGCATGTGAGTGGCTCTCTGTGTGGGGGGAATATTGGAAGCAGGTTATCCACGACGATCGGGTACGAACGCCGGATGAATCCTCTTCTGGCCGATCTGTCCAACAAAGACCATTTCGTCAAACACTGCCTGGATTTAAAGCATCTTCCCGGTGTACCGCCCTATTGGCCCAGGATGCGGAAAATGAATACCGAAGGCCCCCCTCTTCTTGGAACCATGCCCGAACCGCCTGCACTCACACCGGACCAGTTTTGCCGACAACAGGAAGAAGGGTGCCTTGTCGTCGATTGCCGCCAAGCGGAAGGGTTTACCACTCACATTCCCGGTGCGCTAAACGTTGGATTGGGATCATCGTTTGCGACATGGGCGGGTACGGTCATCCCGGCGGATACCCGGGTCTTACTTGTTTTGGATAATCCCGCAGACCTTTGGGAAGTGTCCTGGCAGCTTCTTCGAATCGGATATCCTACACCGGCAGGTTGGCTGGCTGGCGGGATGTTCGCATGGCGAACGGCAGCGAAACCCCTCCATCAGTTAACACAGTGGTCCGTGTGGGATCTTCAGGCTCACCTAGAGAAAGATTCCGATCTGGAGGTATTGGACGTTCGCCAGCCGGGGGAGTGGGCTGCCGGTCACATCAAGAATGCCCGATTTGTGACGGGCAGCGAACTCCCGCAAAGTGTTCAGGAAATCAGAAAAAATCTACAGGTTGCGGTCATCTGTGGAAGCGGATACCGCTCGTCGGTTGCGGCAAGTTACCTTCAACATCATGGCTATCCAAACATCGTCAATGTGATTGGAGGAATGAGCGCTTGGAAAAAGGCTAACCTTCCGATTATCAAGGATTAATGCCCCAGTCCGGCCCGCTTGAGGGCGCCACAGGATTCCGCAAGAATTGTTCTATTTCAAAAGGCTTGAGCCCCCAGATGGTTGGTGGTGAAATTGACGTGTTAAGTTGGTTTGCTTTTGCCACCGCGGATCCTCTTCGGTAATACGACTCCTTTTGAGCATTTGGCCGCTCTTGTTGTTTTCGCCTCGGAGGATTCTTCTGCCATCGTAATTTCAGACATTTATCTGGAGGATATGTCCTGGTTGCACTCTATGAATGAATGCCCGGTGATATCGTGGAAAGAAGATGACGATATACACATCGAATGGGGTCAGGCCCATAAAGGGCTTGATGTGTAGGTTCCCAGAGGATAATAGAGATGTTCACAAGAAATGATTAAAATGTCGATGTGATTCAAACGGAGATAAAAAACTCTGTCAACAACGGGTGTCGGCCGATCGGACGATCTCCCCTTCGTCCGATCGGCTCCTACCCCTCACTAGATGGCATTCCCTGGCCCTAGTGATGCTTGTATGTCATGAAGCTCCTCATATCAATCTCATCACATACCTTGTTGACGTTTTTCCCTTTCTTCTGCCTTTTTATCTTCACCCGTATATCCTTGTGAGGTGTCGCCTGGGGGAAAGGTGCTAGGGCTGCCAAAGGTTGAACCTTCTTCACCTACACCACCCGGGCGGGCTTCTCTTTGCTGATCCTCCGTAGGTTCAGTATTCCGGTTCGACTGACTTTTTGACTCAATCGTCCCCTGATTTTGCTCGCCCTGCATGCTTGGGGAATCTCCAGCTTGACGCTGTTGGTCGTTCATCCCGACCTGACCTGCAAACACGGAAACACCGGAAAACACGAGGAACGCGGACATACCCATGACGGTTAAAAGTTTTGTCATGTCACTTCTCCTTTGAATAGTGGTTATTATTAATTAAACGGCTCAGACTGTAAGGGTTAAATGTTGAAGGTTTTGGCCTCTGGATCCTAGTGTGAAGCTCAGAGGTCTCTTTCCAATTTATGGACGGTATCCTTCCGGGCGATCATCATATTCCTTCATATTGGATCTCCTGGATTGATACTGATCGTCGTTCTGCCGTTGGGAATCATAATCCCTCCGCGGGGCTGTCGTGTTGTACCGGTCAGACAACTGCTCCATATCTCTGTAATTTCCTTCGCGATTCTGGGAATACATGGACCTTTGCCTATCACCTTGGAGATCATCATAGTTCGGCCTGTTTGAACGGGATTGGTTCCTGTATTCCCGATCGCCCGAATTATTGTAATTTCTTCCCTCGCTGCGAGAATACTGTTCATTTCCGCGATCCCGATAATCATCCGAATATGATCCTTGTCGATTTCGGGTAGTTGAATTCTGCTGATCAGCCCCTTCATATTGAAAGGCTCGATCATGTGGCGGAAATTCGGTAGGGCTGAAATTGTTCCGTTTGGTCTGATAGTCTTCAGCATTCTGATCTTGATAGTGCCTTTGCCGATCATCTCCCGAACGGCTCATGCGAGAACGGTTCTGATCATATCGATCATACCCTTCCCGATTGTTGTGAAAAGTGGGCGTATCTTCGTAGTACCGATCCCGAACCTGGTTTTTTTCATCCTGCCGTTCATTCCACTTGACCAGATTTTTCCTTTCCTGTTCGGTCAGGTTCCAGTGCTTTTGGACATGGGAACCCACATTTTCACCTTCATCCAGAATGGGAAGATTCCCTAATTGATTCTGGGTGACTTTCATTTTGAAGGATTTATTGCCTGCTCCCTCCAATGCCTGCCAGGGGACCGAAATTAACTGTCCGTCCGGTTTCCTGATGATGGCATAGGCAATATCTCCATTATTATTTGTCATCACCCTGTAGACACTTCCGATTTCCTTGCCATCAGTCGACTTAACCGAGTAATGGGCATCTTTATCCGAGATATCCAATCCGCCTAATTGCCCGGCTGGAAGAACAAAGTATTCCCCTTCCACTCCACCTGTTCCATAGTAGTCCTCACTATCCCCCATGGACCGCACAAATGTGGCTGTATTGTTTTCACCTAATTTGGCTTTGACAAACTCCCCTTTTTGGAAATTACATTCGCCAAACCTAAAGCCCTGTTGTTGGGAGGGCTGTGAATTACTGGGCATACCTGGAGAACTTTGACCGGAAGTCCGTCCACTCGGATTTTCCAAGAGACTACCACTCGAGGATTGAGAGGACGTAGAGGAGTCCCCTCCGGGAGAATTTTGGGCCATTTGATTTTGCCCGGAAGTGCTTTGCGCGGAAGACTTTCCGGTGGAACTCCCTTGGTCCATTGCGGAATGTTGGTCTGTTATGGACTCTCCACTCATGGAAGACGATTGTGATGTTTGAGTTCCTTGAGGACAAAGCTGATTCGTTTGATCAGTGATCCGGAAGGTAATTCGTTCTCCATCGCTAGTACGCAAGGTGATTTTCTCACCATTCTTTTTGGAAATTTCGCCCTTAATGATTTGTTCGATGGCGTTCGAATGTCCCCGGTCCCCGCGTTGTGAACGGTCCTCCCGAGACATGCCGGATTCTGCCAACAACGGGAATGTCAGCAGTGGAATGCCGGCGAGAAAAATTGTTTTGACCATGTGACTTCGCAACTTCATGGTTTGTACCTCCCTAGGGGTTGGGGTTGAAAAATATGATGATGGTCATGTTCGTCACAATAAATGTTTTTGTGCCCGGAGCAACTGTTGAAAACCCTAGCGGTTTCCCAAGGGTTTATCACAGTTCGACCCGATGGGACGCCATGCTATACCGAATGAAACGGTTCCATATTATTCATTTAACGATTTGCAAGGAGGTCCGTATGACTACCAAAATTCGACAGGTGCTTTCATCCAGTTCCATCACCGGTGACACAGTGCAGAATATGGATAGAGAAGACCTCGGAGAAATTAAAGATTTAATGATTGATCTGTCGGAAGGCCGGATTGCGTATGCCGTCCTTTCATTCGGAGGATTTTTAGGGATGGGTGATAAGCTCTTTGCGATTCCATGGGAAGCCTTGAGTGTGGTGCAGGAAGAAAAAGTGTTTCTCTTAAACGTACCAAAAGAAAAGTTGGAACAAGCCCCTGGATTTGACAAGGACAATTGGCCTGATATGGCTGATGTGACCTGGGGCCAGAGTATCCATGAATATTATGGGTACAATCCTTACTGGGGTTAAATAAAAGGAATGAACATTCTGAAGACAAATTTGACATTGGATGAATGCTGCTCAGAAAGAACCCGCCGTCCGGCGGGTTCTTTTTTTTTCGAATCACACCTCCTCTTCAATAGTTGGGGTAGCGTCAATTTTCTTCTGAATTATCACGGATTGACCCATTCCTTCCCGAATCCACAATCTTCTTCCGTGGTTACTCTAAAGCCATTCCTGCAGGATAATAATTAACCAAGATTTCGATTGGTTCCGGCATGGATTACCAGAGATCAGCCAGGGTTTTATAGAGTTGGTGGGATGAATTCAAGCATGTAATCTTTTAATGAAGAAACACATCAACAGAGGAGGCATGGACATCTATGGCAGATACCAGTGTTAAAAAAGTACAGGCGGATCATTCTCCCAAGGGTTCCATGGGACAGAAATATTTAGCCTCAGGTGTTGGATTGGCAATGCGATTATGGGAGGAATTACCAGTCGGGTACACACACGAATCATCTACCAGGGATTATGAAACAATCGGATATGTGATCCAGGGACGTGCTGAGCTTCAGCTTGAAGGGCAAACGCTTTTGCTGAATGCGGGAGAATGTTGGGTTGTCCCCAAGGGCGCGAGCCACAGTTATAATATTCTGGAAACCTTTACCGCCGTTGAGGCGACTCACCCTCCTGCACACATTCATGGGAGGGATGAAGTCTAGCTCAAGTTTGTCTTGGTTCCCCGTGGCGTTTTGGAAAGCAAAGGAATTCAGCCTCCGACTGGGGGAAGGGGAGTGTCTGGAGCATGCTGAACCTTTTGATAAATTTCCAACGCCTCGGGCATCGCCTCTTTAAGACGTGTAATCCTTGTCTCATGGCTGGGATGGGTGGATAAAAATTCGGAGGGTGTCCCTTGGCTACCTTCCTGCATTCGTTGCCAGACCCGAACGGCTTCTTGAGGGTCATATCCCGCCTTGGCGGCAAGGAGAATGCCAATGGTATCGGCTTCGGATTCATGGGTCCGACTGTAGGGTAGGAGAACGCCGACTTTTGCTCCCAAGCCTAAGGCGGCCATGGTGGCTTGTCCTACTACCGGTCCCGCACCACTTGCGCCCAGCCCTAACGCCGCAGCGGAGAGCCCCGCTTGAGAAAGTACTTCCTGGCTCATGCGCTCCGAACCATGGCGTGCGAGGGCATGGACCACCTCGTGTCCGAGAATGGCCGCCAGTCCTGCATCGTTTTTCGCAACGGGGAAGATTCCCGTATACACAGCGATCTTCCCGCCCGGGAGGGCGAAAGCATTTGTGGTCTGGTCATCTTTGATCACCGTCACTTCCCACTGGAATGCCTTGGCGTCTTCCGCAAACTTGGATTCTTTGGCGGCTTGAATAATCCTGTCCGCCACACGATTTACGGCTTCTTGTTCCTCAGCAGATTGAGATTGCTGGACCTTAGGATCGGAAAGAATTTGTTGAAAGGCCTGCTCTCCCATTTCTGCGGCCTGTGATTGAGGGACCACCACAAGTTGCGATCGATCGGTATACGGAACGGTTTCGCAACCCATGGCCATACCGGTCAACATACATAAAACACAGAAAAGTTTAACCTGCTGAAAACGAATTACGCTGAATGGGTTGGGCATTGGTTTTCTCACTTTACCGGAAGAAATTATATTTTTCGTTCACACGATTTTGTACGAAGGTGCAATAGAAAATGATGACCGTACCGTATAGGGAAATGCAAAAGACAAGTGACCTGTGATTGGTGGATAAAATGTCCAGGTTGCGAACAAGAAGATTTGTTTTCGCAAGAGAATGCTTTGAATGCAGGTTGGGAAATATTAGACGACTTTAAAAGAATCGAGGACGGCAGGAATGTTGGCTCATTGAGATCATGATGTGGCCTGATGGGGAGAATATCAGGATTGAAATTGCCGAATGGCAAACTCAATACGGTCCTGGACGCTGGTAAGAGCCCGGGCGGATTGTTCTACCAGGTGTAGACGGGGGAGAAGACCGGAACAATTGGCAATTTGAATATTTAACCCAGGGCGGGCGTTCACCTCTAACAACAAAGGGCCCTGATCTCTATCGAGAACAATATCGACTCCCAGGTACCCTAACTTAAAAATATCGTAACATTGGGATGCCAATGTGAGGAGATCCTTCCAATTAGGAATGACAAGACCCGTGACGGAATTATTCGTATCAGGATGTTCACTGACAATTTCATTTAATAGCACGGCTGTCTTGGTAGTACCGGTCGCCATATTGACACCTACCCCCAAGGCTCCCTGATGCAAATTGGCTTTGCCATCTGACATCCGGGTAGGCAGGCGAACCATTGACATAACAGGCACGCCCAGAAAAACAATAATCCGGATATCCGGAACACCCTGGTAACTAATAGATTCGAAGATCGGGTCAAAATTAACGCAATATTCAATCAGTGCGGTATCAGCCGCCCCACCCAGACTATACATGCCACTTAATACGTTGGAAATATGATGCTGCAGTGTATCCAATGAGAGGATGATCCCGTTGGCTTTTCGATATTTATCCTTAACCCGCCCTCTGATGACCACGATGCCATCGCCTCCGCTTCCATGAGCGGGTTTGATCACAAATTCTGTATGGGTATTTAATAATTTGGGAAGATCGCGGATTTGTCTTTCAATTTCAATTTTTCCGTACAGTTCAGGAACAGCCATGCCGGCTTGGGAGCAGAGTGTTTTAGTCTGGGCTTTATCGTCGACGAAGGGATAAAACCGACGTTGATTGAAACCCAGAGTATACACGGCATTTCGTTTGTTCAGCCCCAGAATGCCCTGTTTGGATAAGTTGCGGAATGCCTTGAACATGTTATGAGGATTTCAACAGCTCTTGAAACCGGCGGACTTCAAGTAGGCGGTAACCCGTGTACCGTCCCAAGGCAATTGTACAGGCTAAGAGGATGAGGAGTAATTCAGGAAAAGTAAAAAACACATAATCCATTGTTTCAAGACTCATGAGTAAATAGGTGAGGGAGGCCACCGCCAAACTTCCTGTGGCCTGCTGAAGAGCTTCACCAGGGCCCCGTTCATCCCACACAATCGACATGCGTTCAATCGTCATGGTGACAATAACCATAGGAAATAAGGCCACGGAAAGTCCTCTTTCAATCCCCAGGTGATGAGAGAGGACACTGACCACCCCCATCATTAATACCACGACAATGAGGACGGCAGCGAGGCGGGGAACCAGCAGCAATTTTAAATGTTCCAGGTAAAATCGAACCGCTAAGCCTAACGCGATTAACAGAGAAAAAAGGGTGATTCCCCAAAGCAATTGAGTTTCTCTAAATGCCAACGCAATGAGAATGGGCATGAACGTTCCAAATGTTTTTAATCCGACAACATTTCTCAGCAGGACGAGGAGGAAGGCGCCTACAGGAATGAGAATAAGGATGTGATAAACGATCTGCTTCTCCACGGGCAGGCTGAACAGGGAAAATTTCAACCAGGCCGGATTCATGACCATGCCACGGGCAACCGCAGCTTGTATGGCTTTTTCCTGGTTAGGGCTGGCGGAAAGACGAAATTCAAGTTCCTTCCCTCCATCAATGTGGAACAAGGGTGCATCGCCCCGCCACCAGGAAAGATAGTTGTCCGGAATTCCGGTTTTGACCTCCTCAAGGTCGAATGGTACCCACGTATCTTCGTCAAAGACTTCAATCCACTCTTTCAGATTAACGGTTCGAGCCTCCCTGCTTAATTCGATTCCGTGAACCACACGGGCGGGGGTTCCATTTAAAGTGATAATTTGAGCGATGGCTTGTTCAGCAGGTTGTTGAGAGAGTAAAAGGGCTTCATAGGAATCCGGATTGATTTTGGTAAATCGTCGAATCAGGCTCAATGTTAACGAAGTGGTGTCTGCCGTTTGTTTCTTGACCTCAGCGAGAAGGGCTATGGCCGCTTGAAGAAAGGCGCCTTCAAGAGTGGGGAGGTTCCCCTGCGAATCCTGGGGCTGCTGAAGAGCATCGGTAAACTGTTGAAATTCCGTTTCCCAATTCTTCATTTGGCGAATGATGCCGCGGTAGTAAAGAATCTGAACCCCTTCTGCCTGACGTTTCGACCAGGTGACCAGCCGGTTTGGGCCCTCTACTTTTTCCGTGACACCATATTCTTGCCCGATGAAGGATTCTGTGGTGATGATATACGGGAGGATGGATTTCGGGGTAAACATGGAAACCTGCACAGGCCCATCTGTTGCTTGAAAGCTGATGCGGCTCTCCACATTCCAAACCTCAGATGTACTTTCAGGATTGAGTGGGAATCCTAACACGACGACTTTGTACAGAAAGATAGAAAGGCCCAAAAGAGTAAGGAGGAAAATCAGAGAAATGAAATGAAGGCGGTTCACTTTTTGGATTGAGAGGAACAGTCAGGTTTTAAAAGATGGGTGGTGGAGGAATCGACAATAAAATGCCCTGACAAAAACATTCGCCCGATTAATAAGGGATATTTGTAGTTACTACGATCGGTCAGATTCACTTCCGTTTGTTCAATATGTGTACCCAGGCAGAGGTCTAAAAGAATGACGGGGCGTTCGGAGGATTCCCGTTCATGCTGTTTGATTTTGACGGTCCGATGAACCTTACGCTCGAGGGTTGTGTGTTTTCCGTCCTGGGCGGTGATGTCAAATCTGACCCAACGTTCATTATCCTTGGAGAACGTGGATAAATTTTCGGCATGCAAGGAGGCGCTCTTTGCTCCGGTATCCAATTTGGCTTCAAGACGAATTGAATCGGGAATGAGTATGACCTCTTCAACCCAGCCGGCACGTATGGGATGGTCCTTGGCCATAAGGGGTATAGGAGGTTGGAATAAGGCTCCCCCGAAGGTCAACATGAATGCCAAGGTGAGCCGGCCATTCAATTCCGTCATGGGCAGAATCACGCGCCTAAACAAAAATGAAAGATGTGGATAAATCCAACCCCGGTCAAGGTTTTTTGGGAATGCGTTAAGGCCTGAATTCCCGCATAAATTATCATAACCCCCTATGAAAATATAGTTTAACGGAGAGAAAGACCACGGGGGGAAGGAAAAAAATGAAAAGGATAAATTTTTCAAGCCAATCTTGAAGAAGCCGAAGTTCCTTCAGGTGATGATATCTGGCCCCTCGAGAGGCCTGATCCGATTTATGAGTTTCGCTTCATGGTCCAAATCCGATCAAGGGCTGTTTTTAAATTTTCAAGAGAAAAAGGTTTGACCAGAGTGGCGGTTGCTCCAACCGAGACAGCATGATCGATGAAGAAAGGATCGGAATGCGCCGTCATGAAAATGATGGGGATGATGGAAATACCGGATGTCGTTCGTACGGTATGGATGAATTGAAGGCCGTTCATCTCCGGCATCTGATAATCACACATCACAAGATCGAACCGTGAATAGCTCAATGCGCACAGACCTTCATGCCCATCATCCGTTTCCTGACACACATATCCCAACGAGGTTAATCGCGTTTTTAATATTTCCCGATGATCCGGGTTGTCCTCCACGATTAAAATTCTGCCTTCAGGTGAATTCTCGGAGAGTGGCGGAAATGGACTGATGGGTTCCGATGAATAGATTGGGAATGACGATATTGTAAAATTCTTTATTGTGCTCATTTGCATTTTCCTCTCCGTAAGTGAAGGGTTGCTGGCAATTTCGGCTATTTTTGCCTGATCGTCATGTTTCTGCCGCTTACGAGGGGGAGTCCTCTCCTCTTTTACGATTATCACTATTTCATCGGAAGTGCCAGGGACAAATACGGCGGAAATATGGGTTCTTGTCTTTTTCGCATGGCAGGTGGACGGAAAAGGTTCTGCCGAGCATAGGACGGTCGTTGGGCGGTTTCAGCAGTTACGCTATGACCGTTGAAAACCGCCGATGAATGAAAGCTCTCCATGTCCCCGTGTGCATGGTGAGGGAACTATAGACATTTGGTTTTTTGGGATGGTCGATTTGTCCATTGGCTGAATGTCGGCCACGTGATATTGGAGAAATACATTCAGCGATTATGAACCTCATGCTGTTGTTCAATCCTATTTGGAAAACCCAAAGGTTCTTCAATTAATCGGCACATTCACATTTGGAGAAGGGGGTCTGAAAAGTATTTGAACGTAAAGACGCTGCTCTCTCAAGCTGGTTGAGAAAGTTGACAGCACGGAGATGGATGGAAATGGACCTAACCAAGAAAGGGGAATGGTATGTTACGAGATCTCGATAAAATCAATAATTGCGTGTTACAAGGGACGGACGGGATTATAGGCTCCGTGGCCGATGTGTATGTGAATGACCAGACGTGGAAAATTCATTATCTGGCGGCTGACACCGGGAACTGGCTTCAGGGCCGCCATGTGTTGATTTCCACCCAGAGTTTTGTGCATCCCCATGAGGACATTGGGTCATTCCGGGCTTTAGTCAGTAAGGCTCAGGTCGAGGAGGCTCCTAAGTTTGAAATAGAAAAACCTATTTCCTGGGGAAAGGAACGTGAAATCTGCAACTATTATCGATGGAGTACCTATTACCCTATTGACGAAAGGGAACTTTCGGTATTTCCCGGACTATTGACCAGCGCAAAGGGTCTCAAAGATTTTTCCCTCCAGGCGACGGATGGAGAAATCGGAAAAATTATTAACTTTCTCATCGATGATGCCAATTGGACCGTACGGTATTTGGTCGTGGATACCTCGAAATGGTTGGCCGGCAGAAAGGTGTTAATTAGTCCAATGTGGAATAAATCCATAAATTGGGCAGAGAGAATGATGGTCGTGGACCTCAACCAGAGCCAAATTGAACAGTCTCCGGAGTATGATCCAGCTGCCCCAATCGAACGAGTCTATGAAATTAATCTGTATAAACATTACGGGAAACCACATTATTGGTAGAACAATTGAGAAGACATTCCAGGCCGGAATGAAGGAAGGATTCGTGAGAGGAACATCTGATTCAAAACATTCAATCAGGATAATACCCATGTGGCGATCCAGGCAGTCCCTCACGCTCCGATTCTTTTCCTGGTCACCCCACACATGTTCTTTTGCATATTGGTGGAGAGACCTGGTGCTACCCAAGGCTTACCTATTGCATTGAGGTACACAAAAGTCCTTATGTATGAACATCTGATTATTTTTGGAGCCACAGGGGACGTCACGAAGCGGTTTGTTTTTCCTGCTTTGGCTCACGTGTTCGCCAACCGGGGTCTTCCCAGGGAGCATAGAATCACGGGAGTAGGACGACGAGATTGGACGACTCCTCATTTTCAGGAGCATGTCTCCGAATTGCTCGATAACCATGAATCTTCACCACCCCCAAGATCCCGGGAAGGATTCTTGGAATCTTTGGACTATGCACGTGTACAGGATATTTCCGACCCTCGACAGATTCAGGCCATCTTTAGCCAGCAGGCAGGGTCAACGCTCCTCTATTTAGGGTTACCGCCACAGATGTTTCCGTCGGTGTTGGAAACATTTCGACACGTGACGTTACCGCCGGAATCCCGTGTCATCATCGAAAAACCGTTCGGGTTAAGCTATGCCCAATCAATGGAACTGAACGGACTTCTGCATCAGAAATTCCCTGAAGGCATGGTATTTCGTATTGACCATTTTTTAGGAAAGCCGGTGGTGGACACCATTCTCGGTCTCCGGTTTGCCAATCCTGTGTTCACCCCTCTCTGGAACCGTCATCACATCAAAAAGATCGAGGTGATCTGGGACGAGACGTTGGCGCTGGAAGGGCGTGCAGACTATTATGATCACGCCGGAGCGCTGAAGGATATGATCCAAAATCATCTCCTTCAGTTGATGGCTGTCCTGGCGCTGGGACCATTGGAGTCCATGTGGTCTCCTGAATTTCGGGATAAAAGAGTCGAATTGTTCAAGGCTATTAGAAAACCCTCAAAGCCTGAAATCCGAGCCCAGACCGTACGGGCTCGTTACGAGTCCGGGGAGATAGGTGGTGTGCGGATTCCCGGCTATGCAGAAAACAGGGGAGTGGTTTCAGAGCGAAACACTGAAACCTTTGCTCAAGTGACCTTGTGGGTCGATAATGAACGATGGCAGGGGGTGCCTTTTGTGTTACGTTCGGGAAAAGCCCTGGGTCGGGACCGACAGGAAATTCTGGTGCATTTCAAGGGTGGACAGAGAAGTACCGAATCCCTTCTTTCTGAAGAAGGCGGCAATATCTTGCGAATAAATCTCGGGAGCGAAAAAGTGAACCTTGGAATATTTACCATCCATGAACCCGGAGGAATTACACCTGAACCAATGAGGGTGGACGACCCAGTGTCGCCTGAACATCTTTCCCCCTATGAACGGCTGTTTCTCGAAGCCATGTCCGACAATTTGCGACTTTTTGTGCGAAATGACGAGGTAGAAGAGATGTGGAGCATCATGCAGCCCATTGCCGATGCGTGGGCCGAAAACCTCGTGCCCCTGCAAATTTACCGGGCTGGATCCTATGGTCCATCTATGGGAGATCAAGGCGAGGTTGCAGAGTCCAGAGAGTCCAAAAAGTCTCGAACGAAGGAGGAATCTCCTGCCCGCGACCCATCCTCCTCATATCTCTAGGATCCCATCCGAACTCTGGTGATGATGGTTCGACTGTTACTTGTTTTTCAACAACGGCATGAACCGGAATGTTAAAAAATTCAACACGCTTAGCACCAGGGCAATTTCGTAACGGTCCCAGGCCACGGCCATACCGATGGCTCCGGTATTCCAAATGCTCGCCGCAGTGGCAGTCCCGGCCACATTTCCTCTCTCTTTGAGGATGGCCCCTCCGCCAATAAATCCAATTCCGGTTAAGATGCCGTATATGACACGAGCTTCGGCATCGGTGGAATTCAGCACATTGATCCCTGTCAGCATATACGCGCAAGACCCGACTGCAACCAAAGGGAAGGTGCGGAGCCCGGCACCGCGCGATTCATGTTCCCGATCCCAACCGAGAGGAACGGCCAAAAGAAAGGCAATGAGCAGATGATACAAATGCGACCAGACCTGATGCCAGTTCAGATCGATTAATCCATCCATTGGGAATCCCTCATTTTGGAGGCCGGACAAGTTGGAGACGCTGGGACCTTCGGGATAAAAGTGTCACCTATCATGCGGCACGTCCTGTTCTTTCCGGTGGCGTGTGATCAAGGTCTCCAATGGTTCTTTAAATGTTAATGTGCGATAAGGGAATGGGATCTCAATCCCGGCGGAATCTAAGGACTGTTTCACCGCAGCCACAACCTTGTCCTTGGATTTTCTGATGTCCACCGGGCGGGACCCAGTCCACCAGGTCACCTCGAAGTCAATGCTACTGGCCCCAAAACCCTGGGCAAAGACTTGTATGTCTTTCTCCTGATTGACCGTGTCCAATCCTTCTAATGCGCGCCGGATTACATCGCGTCCAGCATTGACATCCTCTCCATAGGCGATGCCGCACATGATGGTGACCCGGCGCAAATCCCGGTCTGTCCGCACGATGACCGGATTTTTAAACAGCACGCTGTTGGGAATAACTACTCGTTGGCCATCCGTTTGACGGATATGGGTATCTCGAATGGTGATTTCTTCTACAAACCCTTCCAGGTCCTCGCATTCAATGACATCCCCCAATTGAAACGGCTCGCGAAGGAGGATCAAGATGCCGGCCAGGAAATTTTCAAAAATATCCTTGAAGGCAAATCCAATGGCTATGGATCCCAACCCCAATCCTGTGAGAATTTTCCCCGGCGTTAAGCTGGGAAAGATAATAATGGCCGCAATCAATATTCCGACTATCCAAATGCCGATGTACACGAGTTTCTGAAGTAATTCCAGAAGAGATTCCCGTATGCCAAACCGAGAAAGCAGTCGGGTCAATAGGGTTTCCAAAGCCTTGGTGCTTAACCAGGTCAACGCAAGGATCACGATAGCTGAAATCACATTCGGAAGGTGAGCCAATGCCTGGCTTCCCATTTCCCGAAGACTGTTCAATATAATGTTGAGGGGTTCCATGTGTTATCCGGCAACAATCAGGTCAGACCTGAGGATTGAGGGGTAATAATTTTTCCATGCACTTCCGTAATATCTCCCGACTGAAGGCGGGGAATAATTAACTCCTTCGCCAGGATTTTCAAACAGGCCGCAAAGGGGATGGCCAGAATGAGGCCTAACACTCCCCCTAGAGCTCCGCCGATTAAGACGACGAGCAGAATCGTTGCGGCACTGAGGTCGGTGGACTGACTTTGAATCCAGGGCGTGAGAACCCAACCCTCAATGAATTGAACACCCAGATAAACTGCGCTGGGCCAGACCAGGACTTGCATCCAATAATCGTCGATAGAGGAAGGCCCCATGGACATATCTAAATATTTCAACAGGAGAGCAATAGGCCACATCAGGGTGGCGGCATAGGGAATCAGGCTCAACACGCCTGCGCAAAATCCCAGGAGAACCCAATAGGGCATTCCCACCAGGTACCAGCCACCTCCAAACATCCCGCTCATAATCAATGCAATGAGCAATCGTCCTCTGAAAAATTCTCCTATAGCCACGTCCATTTCTGTCAGCAGCTTTTCCCAGCGGGGATCGCCTTGAGATTCGAGCAAACGCCAAAAAGTTTTCTGGATGGAGGGAAAACTCCAGGCAAAAAAGAAAAAGTAAATGACGATTAATGAAAGGGAAAATAAAAAAGAACCCAGTGTCCCGATTATGATATTTGTAAAATAAAACACCTGCCCGGTTCCTGAGAAAAATGTTTTCAGCGTAGCGAAGGGATTACTCTTAATATTGGTGGAAACTTCATAAAGCCTGCGGGAAATGTCCTCGAGGTCCACCTCATACCGGTTGGCCAAAATGGAAAGATATGTCGGGACTTTTTCAAAGAAATGCCGTAGTTGATCGACAAGAAGTGGTCCTATCCACAGAACGAGGCCACTGAACAGCAGGCACATAATCATGGCCATGAAGGCCACGGCGACCCACCGCGGCAACCTCCAGGCCTGTTCCACGTAATCCAGTGTGGGGTCAGCCAGGTAGGCCAAACCCAGACCAATCAAAACCGGAACAAGAATGGCCTGTAATTGCAAGCATAACCAGAGGAACCACACAACCACTCCGAGTAAACACAATTCACGAATGGCCACGACTTCCCAGAGATGCAGATTTCTGGAAAATTTTCTTCTGGTCGTGGAGGGAGTCGGCAATGGCATACATTATGTCCGCAATATAAATTTTCACGCCATCAGTGATCGTTGGAACACGATCTCTGAGTCAGCTAGAGGTTTTCCTGGTGTACTCAAAACTTTCTACTAAACGCTGAGACAGCTTTGCGAGTGGCCGAACCTGCACGTGCACAAGAATACACCGGGCGTGTGGGCTCCAATAAAAAGAGGCGTAGAAAGGATGAGGCTATGTTCCCTCTGGTTCTACAGACCTTGCTTTTCCTACTTTCCATCTAAATCTCTAACAAAGTTCCTGTTGATCCTATATAGATAAAACCCAATCCTCTCACTTACAGATGTCTATTTAAAAAATAATCGTCTTGAGACATGATAGGAAAATCAACGATTCAATTCCTGGATACGATTTCATATCGGGAGGAGTAAGCCGTGTACCGGAGGGGAGAGAAAATATGAGAGATTATCCAAACGCAGGAAGCCCTGATAGAGGGAGGCCGAGGGTAGAATGGAATCGGAGAGAGGTCGAGGGGGATGGGTTGAATGGCTCCAAAGACCATCCGCCTGCCATCCCACCTCCGGAACCTGAAAAAAAACGACCACCCATGGGTCCTCCAAACCGGGACCCTAAGCCGGAACCGATTAAGGATCCGCTTGTTCCCCCTCCGCCGGGAAAGGACCCTTTAGAAGAACCCAAACCCATCGGTGATCCTCCTGATAAGACGGATCCTCCAATGCGTATGGGTGTCATGACAAGAGTTTGTTCTAATCAAGAGGCAGCGGATTTTTCCCCCTATAGAGACAGAGTTTCATTCAGTGCCTACCGTCATCGCAGGATCTCTAATAACCATGACTCACTAGGAAGGAGCCTTCTATGACGATACTAAAATGGGCGGCAATTTTCTTTGTCATTGCGCTCATCGCGGGTGGATTTGGGTTTTCAGGGATTGCTGAGGGAGCTGCGGGAATCGCACAGGTATTATTTTACATTTTTCTCGCAATCTGCGTTGTCATGGTGCTGATCGGAGTATTTGTGGCCAAAAAAATTACATGAACCCGTTTGATCAACCGTGGAGACTTCAAGGAATAGGGTTCATTGGCTTTATTGACGATTCTGGCGCAAATATGGAGGCAAGGCCATGAAGGAATCCTGGCCTAGACAAGAGGGATATTATGACCAATCACGAGAAAGCAAAATTGATTGCGCCCTGGATTAATCCTGCGGAACGGGTCACTGTCGATTTTAAAGATGAGATAGGGTTGAATGCTGAGGTCTTCGGGTGCACCGAAAACGTCGTCCATTTATTATTTCAAGAAGCTTTCCCACATATAAAAGAACAAATCACCATTCCGTTGAGAGAGGTGGAGGTTGGAGAGGATCATGGACGCTATACACGGGACCCCGATACACCTCTTCAATGGCGATTGCGTTTGCAGGTGAATCGAAATCGTCCTGAAGGCATGTGAAGTCTTGCCAAATTCACCCTTTCCGAACTCAGGCATGTCATCGGGACAAGGAAAATTGGACGATGTGGAATATCCTAGCAACAACTTGTCCATACAATATTTCGCGGGTCTCCGGTAGCATTAAAAAAAGAAGGAGTGAATGGGACCGCTGGCAGAATTATCTCGCGATGACGGATACAAGCGGGATCCTCTGTCATAATTTATTAACTCACTTAGAATAAAGGAGTAGAAATATGCCAATATTATTGTGGTTATTAGGAGTTCCTGTCAGTCTCATCCTTGTACTATGGTTGTTCGGGGTCCTTTCTTTTTAAATGCCTGTTTGGTTGAACAGGATTTATGAATCAGGGATTGTGCAACCTTGTGAATCCCGTCGGGTTGGAAGGGTACATCCCTCACTTAAACCCTAACCCGGTAAGCTTTTCTTGTACATGGAAGCGGGCCTGGGACATTCCATTTGAGGAAATGTCCGGGCCCGTTTTCATTAAAGACCTCGTCGCTGCCTCAGATGTAGATTTCCGTTCATTCTTATCCACCACACCCTCACATTTCAGACGTCGCTCTAAAGGACAGGCTCCTAGAGAAATTAAAAAGAAATGTCCATTGGGTTAATGCCAAGTATCCTGTATATGAATAGGTCATTCTGATCAAAAAATGTGTGAATGCCATTCATAACGAAAAGGGATTGGGAGACGCCGATGAAAAGGAATTTACTCCATGCCGGATATGGTCAGGGACAAAGGGATCTGATCTTTTTGCCTTTTGTACTCGGTGCGTTAGTGTCAGTGCTGCTCTTCTCTTTTCAGGTGCCGTATATAGAAGCAACCTATGGGACAGATCCCGCCCCAATGAACGTGCAACAGAAATGTCGGAATGGAAAGCCTCTTTTGGCCGGCTCCTCGGGGACGACGTTGATTTATTCATTTCAACCTTGGGGTGGTGTGAGGTTCGTCGATTCCGAAAGGCCTTTTATTCCTAGCCGGGATATTTATATCCTGACCCTGCTCCGGGGATCGGGGCCATATCCCTTGTCAATGGCCGAAACCATTCCTGTGGCTGCAGAATCAGAAATGCGTACGACGCGGGACGCCGGGCGTCCGACAGTGCAATTACTTCGATCGGGAAATCCGAATTGGGTGACCACATTTTGAGAAATAGAGAAATGCTTTAATCAATGAGGCTGGTTGTGAACTGAGGTCTGAGAACGAATGGTGCTCTATTCTAAACGGTTCTGGCAGTTGCTTGAAGGGTGAATCAGTATTTTTTAGCTGGAGCGGGTGTGGGGAAATGACTTACCTTATTAACCACACGGACTGTGATGAGTAAACTACTTATTATCGACCCCGATTCCGATTCACAAAAGACATTGGAACGTCTCTGTGATTGGTATGGAGTAGAGAGTGTCATTGCAGAAAATCTTTCAGACGGCATTTGTCTCTATACCCAAGAATCCATCGATTGTATCGTTATAGACTTGTTTCTCGAACAGAAAAGCGGGTTTTCGTTTATTGCGGAAATTACCTCCCAAGACAGTCATCCTCTGATTATTGCAACATTCTCGGCCGCTCGCGCCCCAAAGTTCAATATTAGAAGATTTGCCCATTTGTTGGGGGCGTCATACGCCTTCGAAAAACCCCTTAACCCCAGGTTGTTTCTTCAGGCCATTAGTGATCTGGTGTCATACATTCGCATTGAGCGAGACAAAGGCTATTAAAACATAAGACGGTCAGGATAAATTCGTCTACCACAGCTCTTCACGCTCTGTTCACCGTATGTAATCGTGGTCCCATTCTTCCAAATATATTCAGATACCTGTTAGAGAAACGTTAGGCCATCTGCAGATCCCGAGAATAACGGTGCCCCGTTTTATTCCTCGAAGAAGGTTTTGACCCATGAGCCCCATGAGCCCGCCATGAAATCTCTTCATCCTTTAACGAATGAGGAGAAACATGAAAATTTAAAGTGATAGTGGGGTCGAGGAGAAATGAGTCGCCAATCCGGGTAATGACGTTCATACAGGAAAGGCAGAGAGGTAGATGCCACATCCGGTAATCAAACCCGTATCCCTCTCTGAGCATCTCGTGCCATTTGGAATCTTCGAGACAGGGATAGTACGGGGGGTCGCTTTTTCGATAAAAAGGCAACAATTCTTGTAAATTGTCCCGGACCTGTTGATTGAATAATTCAGGGTTAGCCCCTTGGTTTTCCACTAAAGATTGGACGTCTTGCGTGGTTAATCCAACCTCTTCTGTCGCTTGAAACCACCCCTTTTGCCGCCATCGCGCAAAGTTTTTATAAATGCGTTGGGTCTGGCCTTCTTCCAAACCGAGAAGGAATCCGACCTCGACCGGTTTCATGCCATACAGGTGGTAGAACAGACAGATCAAACCGTCCCGACTCAGTACGGCTCGATTAAGCAGGCCATCCAAGTACCGGTACAAAATCGGATTGGATGTTGATGACGCCTTGGATTCCTGGGGTCTTCCAAAATAATCGGATATGAATCCATCCAAAAGCAGGGAAGGCCGGCAGGGGAGTTGGGAAGGACAGTATTCGATAAACCGTTCAACCAGATCAAAAGAAAGACGCAACAATAATTTTTCATGTGCCGAATTGTCCGCCCATTGCCCCATATCTTGCAAAATACGCCGGATATGGCTCGAAGAACGTTCGAGAAAGTAGGAAAAGTTTGCCGGAATGAACTGGTTGAATTCCTGAGGACTATTAATCACACCATTCATTGATGGAGATAAAGTTTTCAACGTCGGCCTCCTTGCTGGGGGATAAAGAATGAATGAAACATAAATATCATTTCTTCAAATCATGCCATCTGTCTTGTTGTACAAATTAACGAAATGATCCCCCATTCCGTACTGTTAAAATCCCTTGATTCTCCGGATCCCGACCCTAGGGAGGACGTCCCCTCAATCAGGTTCCATGAAAGGGAAAAAGTGAGAAAATCAGAGAGGGTGTTTCCCTCAAGCGGGTGAAACACCCTGATTTGTCAACTGAAAGAATGGGCCAGATGTGATAGGGTTGAGCCTGCGAATCTGGGGCATGAGTCAAAAATCTGGTTTCTCTCCGTTAACCTGAGGGGCTCATACAGGTGAAAGGTCTTTTTCCATAATGTCATCAAACCAGATGGCAGAACTCATCCGGAATAAGGATTGGACGGATACTCCCTTGGGAGATAGAGCCAACTGGCCCCCTCAGCTCAAAACCTCCGTCCAAATAATTCTGGATTCGAGATTTCCTATGTTTATCTGGTGGGGAGAGCATCAGATCAATATTTATAACGATGCCTATATCCCGATGTTGGGAAATCGGCATCCGGAGGCCTTGGGGGAATGTGCCTCGAAAATTTGGGCAGATATTTGGGAGGTCATTGATCCGCAAGTGCAAATGGTGTTTCAGGAAGGTCGAGCAACCTGGAATGAAGACCTTCCGCTTTTTATGAGCAGATACGGGTTTTTGGAAGAAACCTTTTTTTCTTTTTCGTACAGTCCGATCAAGAACGATCAGGGAATGGTCTTGGGTCTCTTCTGTGCCGTGACCGAGGAAACAGGTCGGGTATTAAAAGGGCGAAGACTCGATACCCTCCGGCAAATTTCCAAGGTCACCGAACGGTCAGACTCGGTTGAAGAAGTCTGCCGGTTGTCAGCGGATGTTCTTGCCCGGAGTTCGCTGGATATCCCCTTCAGTTTGATATATCTATGGGACGCTGAAGAGCGTCATGTGTGTTTGAGGGCACAGTCGGGATTGGCGCCGGAATCCTCCCTTGTTCCGAATCGCCTGGAGGTGGATGGAGATAATTTTTATCCACGGCCGTGGTGGCCGGTGTCCTTTTCGCCCAGGTGGGAGGAGGCCGCGTTTTCCATTACGGTTGATTTGGGTGCTTCTGCAGGAGTCTGGCCGGAGCCCTGCCGCCAGGGCATGGTCTTACCTTTACCATCGTGGGAGCGAGAAAAAAAAGCCGGATATCTGGTTGTGGGGATCAGTCCGAGATTAGCGGTGAATGGGAGATATTTTGAGTTTCTGAATTTGCTCGCCAACGGGATTTCCGGTTCCATCAACCGGGCGCAGGCGCTGGCCGAAGAGCGGAAACGGAATGAAACACTGGCGGAACTGAATCGTGCCAAAACAGAATTTTTCAGCAACGTGAGCCACGAGTTTCGAACGCCGCTGACACTGATTCTTGGTTCCTTGGATGAGGCAATGCAGAACACCACTTTCACTACGGCTCCGGCTGTGGAGGTGGCCCACCGGAATGCTATGCGGATGCTGAAGCTGGTGAACACGCTATTGGACTTTTCCAGCCTGGAAGCGGGACGGATGAAGGCCGTGTTTGAACCGGTGGATGTAAGCGGGTTGACAAGTGACCTGGCTTCGACATTTGAATCGGCCATGAAAAAAGCCGGCCTGGAATATATTGTGTCCTGTTCCACGCTGTCTCAACCGGTCTATGTTGATCGAAGTTCCTGGGAAAAAATCATTCTGAACCTGCTTTCTAATGCTCTGAAATTCACGCTGCAAGGACGGGTTTACGTGGAAGTCATTCCCCATGCGGAAGGCGTGGATGTTCGGATTGGGGATTCCGGGGTCGGTATGAATCGGGAGACGCTTTCTCATGTGTTTGAGCGTTTTTTCAGGGCCAAGGAAGCCTTGGGACGAACATTTGAAGGAACCGGAATCGGTCTGGCCTTGGTGAAAGAGTTGGTGGAAATGCATGGCGGGAAGGTTCATGTTGAGAGTGAACCCGGAGAGGGAAGTGTGTTTACCGTGAGGGTCCCCTTCGGCTTTCATCACCTCCCGCCGGAGCAGGTAAGCCACACGTCCACGAAACCCACCGACGAGCGTTTAGCGAAGTCTTTCATTCTGGAATCCGAACAGTGGGCCGGAGGGATAGATCATGAGCCGTCCGGTCAAAAAGTTCTCCAGAATGAAGGAGATTCCGTTCAGAAGACGGAGCGCTCACGCCCCATCATTTTATTGGTGGAAGACAATGGGGATATGCGGGACTATATGACGCGATTATTGCGGGCGGACTATGAGGTGGTTTCTGCATGCGATGGGCTGGAAGCCTTGGAGCAGGTTCACATGGTCCATCCCCATCTCATTTTGAGTGATATCATGATGCCTCGCCTTGATGGGCTCGAGTTGCTTAAACGGATTCGGTCCAATCGGGACCTGCAATCGACGCCGTTTATTTTCCTGTCGGCAAGGGCCGGTCAGGAGGCCGAGGTGGATGGACTGCTGACCGGTGCGGATGACTATCTGGTCAAACCGTTTTCGGCGGCAGAACTGCTGGCCAGAGTGAAAAAAACACTGGCATTGGCAACGATGCGTCGTGCTGCGATCGAATATGAATCCCGCTTCCAGCATCTGGCTCATCACCCCGATGTCATGACCTGGATTACAGAAGCAGACGGGAATTGTATCTTTCTCAGTCAAACCTGGTATGACTTTACCGGTCAGACGGAGGAAACCGGCCTGGGTGAGGGTTGGATGACGGCTATTCATCCTCACGATTGTCCATCCATTCAACAGGCGTTTTACGAAGCGAACAGAAAAAGACAATCCGTTCGACTGGAATATCGTCTTCGGAGTGCAAAGGGGGAGTATCACTACGTTCTGGATTCCGCCTCTCCCCGCTTTAATTCGGACGGCGGCTATCTGGGGTATGTCGGTTTGGTGCTGGACCTTTCCTATCAAAAAGAGATGGAAGAACAACAGCGGGAAAGTGAAGAGCGGTTTCGCACGCTTGCCAATACGATTTCTCAATTTGCCTGGATGGCCGACTCGACGGGATGGATTTTTTGGTACAACGCACGCTGGTACGAGTATACCGGTACCACGCTCAAGGACATGGAAGGGTGGGGGTGGAAGACTGTCCATCATCCTGATCATGTCGACCGGGTGGTTGAGAAAATCAGCCGGTGTTTCCAGACGGGTGAAATATGGGAAGACACCTTTCCTCTCAAGAGCAAGGACGGAGAATACCGGTGGTTCCTTTCCCGTGCCGTACCGATTCGGGATCAGAATGGGAAGGTGGTGCGATGGATTGGCACCAATACGGACATTACCGAATTAAAAACGATGCAGGAGCAACTCCAACATCTGACAGCCAAATTGGAAAGTCGAATTGCCCGACGCACGGAGGAACTGCGCCATAACCAATCTCGCCTTCAATCGCTCATCGGGGAGCTGATTCTGACGGAACAGCGGGAACGACGCAGGATTGCGGAGGAACTTCATGATTTTTTGGCTCAGCTCCTTGTGGCCTGCCGGCTGCGGGTCAGTAGCCTGGAGCAAATGGTGAGTGCTTCGGGAGGTCTGGTTTCTGTTCTTCAAGAAATTGATCGCATTCTCGATCAATCGTTGGGCTATACGCGCTCTCTGGTCGCCCAACTGGTCCCGTCGGTGCTGTATCAATTCGGGTTGTTAGAGGCCTTGCGGTGGCTGGCCGAGGATATGAAGGAATATGGGCTCTCTGTGGAAGTTCAAATGGAACGTGACCATCTGACCCTCACGGAGAATGAGGCGGTGCTCCTGTTTCAATCCGTTCGTGAACTCATGCTGAACGTGGTGAAACATGCAGGTGTGAACAGGGTGTGCTTGGCTGTCACCCTTTCCTCACCGGATGAGGTCTGCATCGAAATTGCGGATCAAGGCAAAGGATTCGATCTTCACCTCATCGAACAACACAGCCATTCCTCCAATCAATTCGGACTGTTCAGTATTCGGGAACGAATGTCTTTATTAGGTGGGCGGATGGTCATAGACTCAACTTCCGGTTCAGGGACACGCATCCGCCTGTATGCATCCCTGCCCGATCAGGCGCGACCGAATGCGGCCTTTTCTTCTCTGGCTCCGGCCCCGATGGTGGCTACGGAGATCAGTCAGGAATCAAGTCCGGAAAGGTCGTCAGGATTTCGAGTCATTCTGGTGGATGATCATGCCGTGGTTCGGCAGGGTTTGCGAAGTCTGCTGGGCGCCTTTTCCGACATTGAGGTCGTGGGGGAAGCCGGGGATGGGATAGAGGCTATCCGTCTGACAGCATCTCTGCAACCCGATGTGGTGGTCATGGATATCAATATGCCCAAAATGAATGGTATTGAAGCCACCAGGCAGATTCGTCATCACCACCCTGGGATTCAGGTAATCGGATTATCGGTTCGTCAGGATAAGGAAACAGAGCAAGCTATGCGTGGAGCCGGTGCAGCGGCATATTTATCCAAAGAGTCCGCCGGCCAGGAACTCTATCGCCTGATTGTTCAATTAGTCCGCATGCACCAAAAATTCAGTTGAGCCTCAACGCAGATTCCAATCCAGGACATTTTTTGTTCACGCTCGCCGATTTTGTCAACTGACATCCTCTGAGCGTTTCCTCATTCTATTCCACATCTTTCCTCTGTATGTTCCATGGAAATGGGGGTATGCCTGTGCTGTTCCATATTGCCATATTTGCTTTGTCCTTTGGTCTGATGGTCGGCTTGGGAATAGCCGAAGAGGATGTGGAAAACACCGCCGAGGTGACTGGAGAAGGGGCTGAAGAGGTTGATGATACCCGTGTGGCCGTGGCCGTGAAAAATCGATTTTCTCGAGTCGATCCAAAGTCATTTTCCTCAATTGAAGTCACGGTTAAACATGGGGTCGTCACTCTCACCGGGACTGCGGATAGTCTTTGGACGCAACAGCGTGCCACAGAACTTCCGCAGACTATTCGGGGGGTTCGGGGAGTGATCGACCGCCTTTCAGTGGGACCGGTCGGCAGGATCGATGATTCGGTTCTCAAAAAGCACCTGGCATACCTGTTCGATGAAAATCCTGTGGTGGAGCGCGATAACATTCATCTTGATGTTCAAAATGGGGTCCTCACCTTGAAGGGACGGGTGCACTCCAGACAAGAAAAACAGACTGCGCTCAATTTAGCAAAAATGGTCAAAGGCATCGTCGAGCTGCGGGACCTACTGAATGTGGAGGGTGTTCGAGACAGGCCGGATTCGGTCCTGAAGGAGGAAATCATCCATCGTCTGGCATTCGACGTTTGGGTGGTACGTCCATCCTTATTAAAGGTTCAGGTGAAAAAAGGGCATGCGATTCTGACAGGACAAGTGGGAAGCGCCTACGAAAAAGGCCGGGTGGCCGAATTGGCGTGGGTTGAGGGTGTCCATGACGTAGATGTGAGCGGTATCACCGTCAATTGGGTGTCGCCGGATCCGATGCTGCGTACTCAGCGTCCCATCTTTTCGGATCAGGAAGTTTCCAATGCCATTCAAGGGGTGCTGGCTTCTGACCGCCGCGTGGCTCCATTTGACATCCACGTGTCGGTAAAAAATGGGACCGTGACCCTGGAGGGCAATGTGCCTTTTCTGTCCATCAGACGTGAGGCTGAGCAAAATGCGAATAACACCGTCGGGGTCCAATCCGTGAAGAACCTCATCACGGTCCAGTCCAACGCGACTCCTAAGGATGCCGATGTTCAGGCCCGGTTATTGGAGGCGTTTTCACGAGATCCTGTCTTGGAGCAGTTCACGCTTGGGGCCGTGGTGAAGAAGGGAGCCGTCCTGCTCACGGGGACCGTCAATTCGATTTATGAACGAAACCATGCCGAAAACGTGGCTTCCCGGATTCAAGGGGTGAAGAGCCTGACCAATCAAATCAGTTTTTCCACATCTGAAATCAAAAAATCTGATTGGGAAATTCAACTGGATTTCGAAAACCAGGTGTGGTGGAGCCCATTCTTATCGAGCCAGGATATCGTGGCGACGGTGGAAGATGGCAGGGCGACCTTGTCCGGTTCCGTGCAGCATATTCACCAACGTCTCATTGCCGAACAGCAGGCTTTTGAAGCCGGGGCGTCGACCGTGATTAATCGGTTGCGGGTTGGAAACTCTCCAGGTTCCGCGGAATCATCAAGTCCAAGGATTCCTGCCGGACGTTGAATGCGAGTCTGGTCATCAGGACCAATGTAATTTCACAGCCACACAGCGTTGAGAGTGATGAATGACGAATGGAATGGACGAGACCCGCTCCATGACGCGATTAGGTATTTACCCTCAAGGGTAATGTAGAGTGGTACGAGAGTCCGGAATGCGTACAATTGGGAAAATTTCTTCATACTTGTTGAACAATATCTTTATTTTCATGTAAGGAGGTCATTGTTATGAAATGCACCATTAGCACTCCTGGCCAACTCGTGGTCCTCACCCTCACGGTAGATCTCAGTATCAACACACCAAATTTGAGCCGAACAGATTTATTATTGGACCACGTGGTATCGTCACCGATTTCCTTGCTTATAATAGATTTCAGGAACTTGTCGTGTGTGAATTCAATTGGGGCCTGGACCCTCTTCCAGATCGTGTTCAAAGCCAGGGAGCAAAAAAAGGCTGTCTATTTGTACAACCTCCAACCTGCCCTGCAACCACATTTGAAAGAGGCAGGAATACTTGAAATGGCCCACTTGATTAACACCAGAGAAGATTTAGGGAATTTACTACACGGGAATTACCGACATCAGGAGTCAGGCGCGAAAATTTCTTTAAGGGAGGAACAGGTTTCTTCTGCCAGCATGTCATCGGTGTAAACATTAAATCGGCGGGATTGATCATTGTATTTTTGAAAGATGCGCTAATGATGGGTTGCAGCAGTGAGCGGATTTTTAGAAATTGTCAGCTCATTGCTTATCCCGGCAATTGACAGCGAGTCAGGTGTTCATGACCTGAGTTGAACGTTCACGGATGAACCAGTCGGATGTACTGTCGGGAGGATGATATCTGGTTCATCTTCTGATCCTCACGTTTTTTTGAAACCTTTGCTTAGGATAGTATTCCAGGCTCTGGAATATGAAGAAGACCTTTTGTGCCGAGCAAACAAAAATCTCACAAGGGACCATTCGGGTCCTCCAGCACGCCTTCATCGAAGGCTTCTCAAGCAGCCCATAAATCCCTAAAGTCCTCAGGCACTCCAAAGGCTGTTTCTCCACGACGACGCTCCCCCCGTGCCAAGAGCATGACTGCGGACACGCCGGCCAATGTGTTTCCCATTGTCGGCATTGGTGCCTCCGCCGGAGGGTTAGAAGCCTTGTCGCGTTTTTTTTCTTCCCTCCCAGAAGATAGCGGAATCGGATTTGTGGTGATCCAACACTTGGCGCCCGACCGCGAAAGTTTATTGCCTGAATTGCTGACAAAACAAACTTCTCTGCCAGTTCACGCAGCTGTTGACGAAACCCTGATCGAGCCCAATAAGATTTTTATCATTCCCCCCAATGCTCAATTACAGATCGAAGGAGGGTTTTTGCGGGTGGGCCAGTCCGTGGAGGTTCATGGTCTCCGGGCCCCTATTGATCTATTTTTCCATTCCCTGGCGGAAGATCAGGGTCCCTATGCCATCGGAATGATTTTGTCGGGCGCCGGATCGGATGGCACAGTCGGGCTTCGAGCGGTGAAGGAACACGGGGGAATGACTATTGCCCAATCCGCAGAAACCGCCAAATTTGCCGGTATGCCGAAGAGCGCGATTTTGACAGGATTGATCGATCATATCCTGCCGATCGAAGACATTGCACCGGTGCTCATCCACTATGCGAAGTATTTGTACGATCTTCGGGATGGAAAAGGACTGGACACGCTTCGATTGGAAGTGCTGAATCATTTGGAGGAGATTTGTTCGTGCCTTCACCGTCGGACCGGACACGATTTCCGTCACTACAAACGAAATACCATGGGCAGGCGGGTTCAACGACGCATGCAGATTCTTCAAATTGCCTCTCCCGCGAAGTATGTCCAACAACTGCGGGAGGATCCGGAGGAAGCCGAGCAGCTGTTTAAGGAAATACTGATAGGGGTCACTCAATTTTTTAGAGATCCGGAAGCCTTTGCGTTTTTCTCCACCACAATCGTCCCGTTGATTGTGAATGCCAAAAAATCCGGCGAATCAATCCGGATCTGGATTCCTGGCTGTTCAACCGGAGAAGAAGCCTATTCACTGGCCATTATATTTTATGAATATCTCTCACGGCACAATCTGAATATCCCCCTTCAAATCTTCGGGACGGATATTGATGAACGGGCGTTGGACCTTGCCCGCCGTGGACGATATCCGAAGACCATTCGTGACGATGTATCCCCAGGCCAGCTCTCTTCGTACTTTGAAGTAGACGGTGCCGGCTATCGGGTCGGCAAGGTCATACGCCAGGCGTGCGTGTTTTCCTTTCATAACCTCGTCGGCAATCCTCCCCTTTCTCGAATGGATGTCATTTCCTGCAGGAACCTGTTGATCTATATGGAGTCCAGTCTTCAGCACCAGATGTTTTCAGTGTTTCATTATTCCCTCAATCCGAAGGGGTATCTGTTTCTTGGCGCCTCGGAAAATGCGGAGGAAAAATCCCGACTATTCCGCTCCGTGAATAAACGCTATCGGGTGTTTCAGGCAAAAGAGATGCTGGGCCGTACGTTTCCAAACTTTCCGGTAGAGGGTCCGCGTGGGAACGGACCCATTCTGAAAACGACTGTGTTACCGCCGGTTCAGGACAACTTTACTCACCTGTTCGACCAACTGGTCAGACAGGAGTATGGTCCCGCTGCGGTGTTGATCGATAAAGATTGTCAGGTGCAATATGTTTCCGGGCAGACCCGGAGCTATTTGCAGCTTCCCTCCGGCTCGGTCAATGTCAATCTCATCAATATGGTCTTGCCGGATTTGCGTCTGCCATTGCGATCCGGAATTTTCAAAGCCCTGAAAACCCGCCAGGAAGTGATTCACCGGAATATCAGGTTGCCGGTGAATCATGGCATGCGTCATGTGGATATCATTGTCCGCCCCCTGCCTCATGCCCAACAAGCGACCGATCTGCTGATGGTGGTCTTCCGCGAGCAAGGGCTGACTCCGGAACTTTCCAAAGGCCGGAAAAATTTTCCCCAAAACGCGTCCCACACGATTAAGGAACTGGAGCAGGAAATCCACACGACACGGGAACATTTGCAGACCGCCCTGGAAGAGTTGGAGACGTCCAACCAGGAATTGAAATCTTCCAACCAGGAATTGATGTCCGTGAATGAGGAATTGCAATCCACCAATGAAGAACTGCAAACCTCTACAGAGGAATTGCAGTCTATTAATGAAGAATTAGAAACGGTCAACGCCCAGCTCTCGGGAAAGGTGGAGGAACTGGATCGCGCGAACAGTGATATGGAAAACCTCATCCGGACGACAGAGATCGCGACCTTATTTCTCGATGCCAACTTATGTATTCAGAAATTTACTCCCGCCGCGCAAAAGATTTTTCAGTTTTTGGATACCGATCTCGGCCGGCCCATCAGCCAATTGTCTTCCTTTTGCCAGGATAAGACATTATTGAGGGATATACGTCAGGTATTGCGAACGTCAAGGCCCAAAGAGCAGATGCGCCGGTTTTCTTATCCTCAGCTGTATTTATCCCGGATCATTCCTTACCAATCCCGTGAAGCTCAGATCCGGGGAGTTGTGCTGACCTTTGTGGACATCACCCACGTCCGTCATGTGGAAGATCAGGTAATCCGTTTCTCGCAGCAACATAAAGAGATCGCGAGATTCGGGCAGTTTGCCCTCCAGGAACGGGATTTGCCAAAGGTCCTGCATGAATGTGTCAGGCTGCTTTGCGCCATCTTACCGGTCGAATTGGCCAAGGTTTTGGAATTATTGCCCGATAAACAGTCCCTCATTTTTCGTGCCGGGATAGGATGGAAGGAGGGCTTGATCGGGCGCGCCGTCGTGAGCGCCGGCCGGGATACTCAAGCCGGATTTACACTGTCGGTCGATGAACCGGTTATCGTTGCCAATCTTTCGCAGGAGACCAGGTTCTCGGGTCCTTCCTTATTGATTGACCATCAGGTCGTGAGCGGCATGAGTTGCATTATCCGGGATCAGGAAGGCAACCCTCACGGAGTCCTTGGCGTGCATTCAACCTTTAGACGTGAATTTGAGCAGGAGGATGTGAAGTTTCTTCAAACGATGGCCAATATTCTGGCCTCGGCCATCCACCGGAAAAATATCGAAACTCAACTGGAATCCATGACGGTATCGCTGGAACGGCGCGTGGGAGAACGGACACACGAACTCGTGCAACACCAACAACGGCTTCGTCAACTGTCCTCGGAACTCATCCTCACCGAACAACGGGAACGTCGCCGCATTGCCACCGAATTGCATGATTATTTGGGGCAGTTGCTGGTTGTCGGGAAAATTAAACTTAGCCAGTTGCAACAAATCGATCTGTCGGATGCGCAGGCACCGCTGGTGAAAGAAATCGAAGAATCGGTGGATGATGCCTTGCAATATACACGTGACCTCATTCCTCAAATCAGTCCGCCCATTCTGTATGAATTCGGACTGCTGGCGGCGCTTCGATGGTTGGCACAGAAAATGGTCCGGTATGACTTACATGTCAGCGTGACTTCTGATCTCGATGAAGACGCGCTGCATTTTCCCGAATCCGTCTCGGTGATCCTGTACCAGGTCATCAGGGAATTACTGCTGAATGTCATGAAGCATGGCCAAACCCTGGAAGCCGGAATCATCATTACCCAACCGACACCGGAATGCATCGGCTTTGAGGTGACCGATCGCGGCTGTGGATTCCATCTGAACCCGACGTATGACGCTTGGCCGGATACGGAGAAATTCGGTCTCTTGAACGTTCAGGAACGCGTGAAAAGTCTTGGAGGAGAATGTGAAATTCATTCAATTATAGGAGAGGGCACTCGTGTCTTCATCAAAATTCCATTTTCTGTCCGGAAGGGTGACCTGGAGATGGATCCGCTGTCCGCTCCGCCTCCGCCCATCCACCCTTTGTCCACCCATCCTGGACACATTCGCGTCGTCCTGGCGGACGATCACCCCATCTTCCGTGAAGGGTTGGTCGCCCTGTTGAATGCCTGTCCCGATATACAGGTGGTCGGAGAAGCTGAGAATGGTCAAATGGTTGTCGAGCTTGTTCAAATGCTTCAGCCTGATGTCGTCGTGATGGATATTAATATGCCCGTGATGAACGGAATAGAAGCCACCCGTCTCATCAAAGCCCGCCACCCGTCAACCTATATTATCGGATTGTCCATGCATGGGGATCAAATTGTGACAAAGGCCTTTTCTGAGGCTGGCGGAGACGAGTATGTGAGCAAAGGTGATTCCTTTACCTCTTTTTCCGAAGTTATCCGTGCCAGTCAAAAAAAACGCGGTTCATCCTAAAAGCCTTCCGCCAGCATACCCCGCGAGGAGTAGGAAGAAATAAAGAACCTCATTCCCCTCCACCTCTCGCCTCACGATCCCTCCGGTTGTTGTTGACTCTCTCTCGTTTGGGCATCCATCCCCAGTGGGTAGAATGAATATGGCAAGAAAAGAGCCGGCGGAATCCGCCGGCTTTTTTCCCTGACTCTGAAAGCTTAGTTCATGTCATTTGCTTTTTTCAGCATGACTGCGTGACCTTGCGGGGTGACCTCGGCTTTAATCTTGTCTCCCTCTATTAATTTTCCGGACTTTTCCGTGGATTCGTCCACATGCAATTGCACTTCTTTGCCTGTTGAATCTTTGACGGTATACAGATCCCCTTCGACAGTAAGAATTTCACCCGTAATCTCGGACCCCATAATGTTCCCTTGGGCGGATCCCATGGAGCTTTCGGAATGCTCAGGTCCTGGCTGGTTCGTGGGATCCGTGTTTGTGCCATGGTGTAATTCTGGTTCGTTCATGCTCTCCGGAGGCATTCCCATGGCGGCCGTAGATAAAAGACCGAAGCAGGCAAGGGTTAAAATTGAATTTCGCATAATTGTCATTGAAGCACCTCCTTGTTGTGAATAAACGGGAATTCATTAAAATGACCGGCTGTCCTTCTTCTTGACCTCTTATAGAGATTTCGCCGACCTGTGCATTAGACATACAGGGACACCTGGGCCATAATATTTAGGAGTATCAGCTGGAAGTGAGAAAAGGCGATGGACAAAATCCGGTAATCTCACTCAAAAATATATGAAATTCTGAGAGCTCTCAATTTCCTCTCATCATGAACTCCACAGATTCCCCCGACCCATGAATCAACACCCTCCCGAGAAAATGTCCTTATCCGTTCAATTCAGAAATGCTGGGCTATTCTTGGTGATCTTCTTGTGGGCCTGGATGAGCTCCGAAACCATCTGGGCATCAGAGCGCAGTGACATCTACCTTCAGTCTCGCTCGAGTGCGGTTCTTCTGGTTTCTGTGGACCGGGAGACCAAATCACTGTCTTTTGGGACGGGTTTTTTTATGAGCCAGGATGGACATATTCTGACCAACGCCCATGTCCTGATCTCATCCGCCAAATTGCTTGTCTATGTCCCTGATCAGGGGGTGTTTACTGATGCGAAAATCGTCACCATCGACCAGGATGCCGACCTGGCCGTTCTTCATCTTCCCCAGGGTCATGACCGGGCCTTATCTCTTTTCGGAACCTTGGCCGAAGATGGCGCAGAAGGTCTCGCTGTGGGATTTCCTCGGGTCATAGACACGTTGCAAATGGGGTTGATGCTCCATGGCACAGTGAAACCGGTGAATGTCAGTGGGTTGACCATGGGCCGTTCAAGGACACAGGGCCGAACCATGCCTTTTCTTCAAGTCTCTGGCGTCCTTCACGCAGGAACCAGCGGTGGTCCGATTGTTGATGCGGTGAGTGGCCAGGTCTTGGGGATTGTCGTTCATTCGGTTCCGTATATTGGTCAGGCTACGGACAGGAAGGGCTCATTGATCGGGAGTGTTCAGCTCAGGGCCGATATGAGCTATGCCATTCCTTCTACGTTCATTCGGCAATGGTTGGCGGATCAGCATATTCCTTATGAAATGTCCCCGTCTCAGGTCGCCAGTTCCTCTTCTTCCGGGTCGCCTGGCCGCTTACCGGTTGATCCTCAAATATTAGGGGTGGGGTTCTTTCTCACGGGTCATCTAATGCAGACGATTGCGGGGACCTTGAACGATGAACCCGAGTTTATGGAACTTGCCGTCAACCATTACGAAAAAGCGCTCGAAATTATTCCTGGGAATATGGTTATCCTCAAAAACATGGCTCTGGGCTATGGCGCATTGCAGCGGTATAAGGATGCCTTGCATATCTATGAAGGCCTTCTTCAACAATTGCCGGCCGATCCTTTTATTTTGACCGAAACGGCCAAAACTTTGAAATTACTTCACTATGACGACCGAGCCATGATGATGTATCGAACTGTCCTGGATCATGAGTCGTGTCATCTTGATGCCCTCAATAGGCTTGGCAGTCTGTATTTCAGTCATCAGGAATATGAAAAGGCAGTTCCCACATTTCGACAGGCCGTGAAGTGCGAGCCTTCATCGGCGTATGCCTGGTTTTATCTCGGTGAATCGATGACCCGTTCCGGCTTGGTGGAGGAAGCTCATGCTGCCTGGAAGGAATCATTGGAGCGCGTTGTCATTCAGAATTCCCAGGAGAAAGAGTTGTTTAATCTCATGCGCGAGCGGGCTGTGAGTGGGCCTGCAATCCTCTCCCATGCCTCTCCGGTCGAGGCAATCAGCAGCCCGCAAGTTGTCTCCCGGTAAGACGCGAGTTCTATCCTTCTTTTCTTCTTTTCCCGAATTTTTTAAATCGTTTTCATTCCCCTGGTGGATGTTCGTTTCGTCGATGCCTTCAACTGCTTCGTGATGCCTGAGCCGTACTTCCTTGTCATGGGAATGTTGAATAGTACTAGTTTCCAAGGTCATATAGACCCACAGGCTCGTTGCCTATCAGAGGTCTCGGGGGTGTTTCAAAACAGTTCGTCCAGTTCTGCCCTGATTCATTTCGAGGTAAGGGCGAAGCCGATTTCAGCTTTTGTGGCTACTTCGGCGAAGGAGGAAGGCAGGGAACGCCGCTGGCGGCCTTTTTCAAGAGACCTTAAAGGGCGCGATGGAATCCCTGTGGTGTGGGTTCCTTTTTCGCCTCCTTATTCAGTTCTCTCACCTTCCTTTCAAAAAATATTCAAGGGGTCTTCCCCACTAGACCAAGGGTTTTCAGTAGTAGTGGCTTGCGGGGTGAGAATTTAGAGTCAGATCATGATCATCAATTCTCAACCTTTTATGAATTGAAGGAGGCGTTATGCAAACGTTGACTTTAGAAGCTATGCGAACTGATCACCCCGATGTATTCCACCAATTGATGAACCAAATGCAACAATCACATTGTTCGCGGTGCGGAGGAACGATGATTGAGGAGACGTGTATGGATATTTTCTCCGATTATGAGGATTTCCAGTTTCAGGCCAAGCACTGTATTCAATGTGGTGATGTGATCGATCCTTTCATCCTCCTGAACCGGTTGTTGAAAAATCAGACCGAAACTCCTGCATTGAACTCATTTCCTCAGGCGCGTCCTCGTGGAAATGGGTTGGTCATGACCGCGTAAGAAGATGAATACTCCCGATAAGGCCGGGGAGTTGGTAAGGAATGACTGTTTTATCGGGAGATACGTTCAGGATCCCGGGGCAACGAAGGGTCCGATGGAGGGATTCATATCATGAGAAACAACAAACCCTGTTTTCACTGGATTTTCGGATTCGTATTTTTTCTCCTCTTTGGAGGAAACGGAATGGCTGCAGATATGCCGAATGAACCTGGGGAAGCCAATCTTATTCATGAAGACGTGAATATTATTATGGGATTGTATATCCGGGAATACTCCCTGAAGGGAGATGGGATCGTGGATTATAAAACGGCCCGCCAAATTATTTTTTTTGAAAATAACAAATATTGGAATACGGTAATTGAAACTGTTGAATGGCCATTATTTTATTGGATAGACGAGAATCGAGATGGCGTTTTCGATCACTTTGTCGATCAGAGAGTGGAAGGGAAACGGGAATATATTATCCCGTATTTGCCGGTATCGGGGAATTAGCCAATGAAACAGTTTATACGGATAGGTCTCATCTTCAGGGTTTTGGCCTGGGCGATCCCGGTTGTCTGGTTCTGCTCTTTCCCTCGTCCCGCCGAGGCCGCACCGTCGTTTTGGCAGCAGCAAACCGTGACATTTCTGGGAACCACACTGAACCAGCATCATCAGCCTAAAGGAATTGTGGGAAAACTTGAAATAGCGTTCCGCAAACAGGAAGGTCAAGAAGTGCTGAATGTGTCCTTTTCCAGCGGACCGGGAAAATTTTCGCCTTTTACTCAGGTGGCTATTCAATCCGGAATTGTGGCTGCGGCTCGTGTTGCGGGCCTGGATCCAAAGACCTGGGATATATTTTTAAAATTTCCCAATCCAGGTGTGACGATCTACGGCGATAGTCTGACCGCCATGGTGAGTCTGGTGGTTTTAGCCATGGCCAACGATAACGCCATCCTCCTGAGCCGAGTGATGACCGGGAAAGTGACCCGTGATGGCCATATTGGGGCGGTCGGTGGGATACCATTGAAAATCCAGGCTGCCTATGCGGAACATATCCGAAGAGTGATTATTCCTGAAGAGCGTTTACCTGAGGACAATGATTGGCAGACCCCTTTTCTGATGCAGATTTCTCCTGTTAATACGGTATTTCAAGCCTATCAGATTTTGACGGGGGCGAACCTACCTAACGTCGAAAAAGCAGGCGTACGGATGGCGAAGAATGAAAACGAGTAGGAAAGAAAGGCTAGGCGGGCTTTTTCTGATGCCAGGATTTTCTGACCATGGTGACTAAGCTTTCGGCCGGTCCTCCTTTCGTGACAAAAGTTTCGGCTCCTGCCTCATGGAACCATCGGGCCACGTCCGGAGTGTCGTAAACTGATAATCCGATAATCACGGTTTCAGGAATGTTTTCTTTAATCCTTCTGGTCGCTTCGAGACCGTCCATATTGGGCATATGAAGATCCATCACGATGACGTCAGGGCGAAGCGATTCACAGAGGGTCATGGCTTGTATCCCGTCTTCCGCCTCTCCCACGACTTCGAAGTCCAACTGAGAGTTCAGGATATGACAAAACCCCTCCCGGACCATCTTGTGATCGTCCACAATAAGAATTCGAATTTTCTCTGAATGAGAACGGAGGGAAGGAGTCTGCTCGACCGCTCGCACTGATGTTGGACGAGCGGTATGTGGTCTGAGCTCCTCGATTCCCTTTTCTACCGGAATACGCAGGAGGACATGAGTCCCTTTCTGCAGGGTCGAATTGAGCACCATTTCTCCGCCGAGGGCTTCCAATCGTTCCCGGATGCTAAAGAGTCCGAAATTGGTTGGTGATTGTTCATTTCTGTCTTCGGCATTGTCTATAAAACCGCAGCCAAAATCTTCCACCTCGATAATCAAATGGTTGTTTCCTTGCATGGCGAGGTTCACCGTCACTTCATTGACTCCGGAATGCTTGAGGACGTTATATAATAATTCACGAACCGATTGGAAGATGAGGACAGCCTGATCTTCCGGAAGGTTCAACGACAAGTTTGCGCCGTTGACGTTGACGGTCAACCCCTGCTTCCTCATTTCAGATCCCAACCAGACGAGAGCTGCATAGAGTCCAAATTCATAGAGACAAGTCGGACTGAGTTGGCTGACGAGTGTCCGCGTATAGGTCAAGGATTGGTCCAAGAGAGCATCCGCCTCCTGGATCACCTTTATGAGGCTTTCCGTATCGGTGAGCGATTGACCCTGACCTAATTTCAGTCGGCACACGACAAGGAGTTGTGCCAGATAATCATGAAGATCCGAAGCCAACCGACGTCGTTCGCGTTGTTCGGTGACTGTGAGATCTGAAGCCATGGCTCGTAAGCGCTCCTGGTTGCGAGTGAGCTCCTGGGTTCGTTGGATTACGCGTTCTTCCAGGGTGCGATTGAGTTCGGCTAGTTTATCCCTGGCATCTTTTTGGGCGCTTTTGTCCCGAACCACTTTGGCGAAACCAATGAGGTGGTCTGTTGAGTCGCGTATGGCTGTCACTGCGCCGCTGGCCCAAAATCGCGACCCATCAGCTCGAACCAGCCAATTATCATCGTCCCCCTTTTCTACTGCCTCGGCCCTCCGGAGTTCGTTTTCCGGACGACCGTTGCGTTGGTCCTCATCGGTAAATAGCATAGAAAAATGTTTATGCAAGGCGGCGTCTTCCGGATAACCGAAGAGCCGCTCCGCTCCTGAATTCCAATGAGTAATGTTCCCGTGCAAGTCAAGCATGACAAAAGCCAAGCCGGTGGCTCCATCCACAAATAACCGGTATTTTCTTTCGCTATCACGGCGAATCCGGTCGTTCTTTTCCCGTTCTATGGCATAGTGCAGAATTCGGGAAAGTAGCACGGCATTCATGGAAGACTTCGGAACATAGTCCTGTGCCCCTAATTTGATCGCTTCAAGGGCTAAGGGTTCATCCTCATTCACGGTTAAGACGACGAGTGGAATCACCGAGTTTGCCGACCGGATTCGTTTCAATGTTTCAAGGCCGTTGGTTTCGGGCAGGTTTAAATCAAGAAGGATGACGTCAAACGACGTGGTTTGAAGGGTTGTCAGAGCTTCGTTGAGTGTCGAAGCGCGCGTCATATAAAAAGGAGACATGCCGGAGGCATCCTTCAGCCGTTCCCGCACTAATTCCGCGTCAGCAGGATTGTCTTCCACGAGCAGGATAGAATGGGTTGGAGAATGAAGATTGCTCATGACTCTGGTACTTTTGGAGGGAGTTTCACTACGGAGAGCCAGAAACTCTCGAGGGATTGAATCATTTTGATGAAGCGCAGAACATCGATGGGTTTGACCAGATAGGCATTAGCATGAAGATCGTAACTACGCAACACGTCTCCTTCGTCCTCGGAGGTGGTCAGCACGACTACGGGAATTGTGCGCGTGTGCGGATCAGATTTAATTTCCTTCAGAATCTCTCTCCCGTCCATTTTCGGAAGATTTAAGTCTAACAGAATAAGGTCCGGTCGGGGAGCATCCTGAAAGGGGGCTGTCTGTCGAATGAAGGACATGGCACTGACCCCGTCTTGAGCGACATGAATGGTATTATGGAGGCGCGCTGCCCGAAAGGCTTCCTGGGTCAGGCGGATATCAGCCGGATTATCTTCTATTAACAAAATTTCAATAGGATTTTGCATGAAAAATCTCCGGTTTATTTTGGTATGGTAAAGGAAAACTTGGTTCCGTTTCCCGGTTGGGATTCGACCCAGATGCGGCCCCCTCGGCGCTCCACGATTTTCTTACAGATGGCCAGACCGATTCCGGTGCCCTGGTATTCTTCCCGGGTATGTAATCGTTTGAAGGGAAGAAAAATTCGCTCGAAATATTCCGGTTCCACCCCAATCCCATTGTCCTGGACTGAAAAGAGCCATTCGTTGGTTTTTTTCTGGGCAGAAAGATGAATGCGTGGTGGTTTCGGGCCATGAAATTTAATAGCATTGGTAATCAGATTCTGGAGCAGATGTTGAAAATGTGACCGATCCGTCTGAATGATGGGCAGAGGGTCATGAGTAATCGAAGCCTGCTTGTCTTCAATGACCATGAGGAGATGTTCGAGGATTTCCTGAAGCACTTCCTCGCCATTGACCTGGACTGTGTTCAGCTCCTGGGCTTGGATTCTCGAATATTTTAGCAGGTCCTGAATGAGGGTTTGCATCCGATTCGCTCCATCGGTCACGAATCCAATAAATTCCCTACCCTGGTCGTCTAATTGGTCTTTATAGCGTTCTGCCAACAACTGCGTAAAGCCATGAATTGTGCGGAGGGGTTCCTGGAGATCATGAGAGGCAATATAGGCAAATTGTTCGAGGTCTTCATTTGATTGCTTCAGTGAGGCCGCATGGCTGGCCAATGTCAGGTTTTGTATGGCCAGGAGATTTTCCAACCCCTTTTGCTGGGAAATATCCCGTGCAATTTTAGAGGCGCCAATAACCTTTCCCCATCGGTCGATAATCGGAGAAATGGTTACCGATACAGGTATTTCCTGACCGTCCTTCCGGCGTCGAATTGTTTCAAAATTCTTTATCTGCTTGCCACTGTGAAGTTTTTCCAGGATATCTTTTTCTTCGGGAATCCGGTCCGGTGGAAAAAGAAATGTCATGTATTGCCCGATACTCTCCTGTGGCGAATATCCGAACATCTGTTCGGCTCCATTGTTCCAATTGGTGACTTTTCCCTCAAGTGTTTGACCGATGATCGCGTCATGCGTGGATTCCACGATAGACCCTAAGCGAAGTCTGACCTCCATCCCTTGACGATATTGATACGTGAGCAGGGCGGTTGCCCAAATCATAAAAAGCGACAACAGACGGTTGGTTACGGCATTGCCTGCAATGGTACTGCCGGAATGCACCACATTCACGCCGGGTGAATACACCACCCCGATGATGGCCACAATCGTGCAGATCCCTGCCACGATGAATGGGGATTTTTCATGTGGTAGCCATGGGGTCAGCATAATGGCACTCACATATAGCATGCCGATTGCCACGCCTGTTTTGGTGTATAGGTCCAATATGAATATCGCACCTATGAGAGCGCAAATGGCTATCAAAACGCTTACATCCCATTTTGGGGAGCGAGTGCCTGTTTGAGTTCCGTCCTGAGGCAGCGTCATGACTTCATCCATTTCCTACCGACCTGATGAGGAGGGTCTCCGTTCATGAGTATGGCTTAGTTTTCGATCTGAAAACTGTGTCATCCCGCATTGCATCAGGATTCTTGAAAACGTTTTTGACCATTCGTCCAATCAGCGGGAGACCTCGTTTTCTAAAAGGGTCTGACTCTGAAATATATGAATACACGGTGGAATAGAGGTAACACCATCGAATGATGGAGCTTTTTCCCCGCCGTTGTAAACCGAATGCCATTCGAGACATGTCGTGAAAGTACGTAGACGAGAAAAGTATAGCGTCAGGGAATAAGTCTTGTCTAAGAGGAAATACCCAAAAGGTGCAGGCACAGGAGAATCCAGGGGCATTGTTCACTCATTCCAGGGTTTTTATCAGGACTTCCGATCCAAAAAATTTGTAGTAATAAGACAATCAAGAAAACGAGACAAATGTAATTTTGGAAATGAACAACCGGGGCCTGACAGATATCAAATTAGATTAGCAATAAGGAGAACGGAACCATGAACAAAATTCTTGAAGAGGACATGCTAGGCATTAATGGATCGGGGCAGAGTGGAAAGTCCCGATGCTTTTTTGGGGACTGGTCGCGTCGAGCCCTACTCAAGACGGCTCTGCCTATGAAGGATTGGCCACGTTCTGTCCATGTCAGTAAGGAGACGATGAGCACTGATCATACAATCTCATGACGGAATGGGAGGAACCATATTTATGTCTACTATCGTATTAGTCATTCTTATTCTTTTATTGGTGGGGGCCTTGCCGGTCTGGCCGTACAGTTCATCGTGGGGGGCTTACCCCAGTGGTGGGTTGGGATTGGTTCTGGTGATCGTGCTGATTCTGGCTCTTACCGGAAGACTATAGCACGGGTCAGGTTCATCATTTGTTTGCCACGGAAAACAAGGGGAGGCCCCATGCCTTTTAAAGAATTGACGTTGTTGGCCGTAGTGCTTGGATCATTATTTTTGGGTTCGATTGGGGGAATGTTATTGGCTTCTCCCAACCCCACTGAGCCAGCATTGGCTTCTGAAAATTCAACAAAGCCGATCTCCACTTCAGCCCTTAATATCGTGAACGAGGAGGGAAAGGTCCGGGCTACGCTTAGCCTGTGGGATGGTGAACATCCAGCACTCATTATGGGAGATAATCACTGTGACCGTCGAACCTCTCTTGCTGTGTATGGCAAAGAGCGAACTGGATTAACCCTCTATGGCGAGGATTGTAAGAGGCGGGTGGCATTGGAAGTTCAGAGCGATGACCTTCCCACGTTTGTGTTGAGAGATTATCTGGATAATCCTAGAGTTCAAGTCGTGTTAAATAAGGACGGGAGCCCCCTTGTCCGGCTGTTTGATGAAAATGGGAAAGCCTTGTGGCAAACGCCATAGGATAAGCAACCATTTTCAGATTAACTTTCCCGGTTATTTCTGGACAGTGTGTTCCAAAAAAAGGCCATAAAATAAGGAGAACAATGGATATCTATTCAACATTTTCCAACGTGACACAGCGGATGAGCCGGAGTTTCATCATGGGGTGTATCTTGATCGTTAGCAGCGGTTTGGGAATGGGACTGGCTGCGGATCAGGGCAAGCCAAAAAGTTGGGAGGCTGTGCCCGGTTCGGGACAGCTGGTTCCTCAAATCGGGCCTCCGGCTGTGGTCAAGGATTGGCAACGGGCGTATCCACAATATCAACCGGTTGGAAATGGGGACACTCAAGAATCCCCGGATGCCAAACCGGGAACTCCCAACCCTCCGGCTATTCATACCTTTGGTGGTCGAACTCCCAGTTCCTTTGTCTTTGACCTCAGTCCTGATGAACCATTGGAGAAGGTGATTGAGAGGGAAACCCAACAGCGATCGAAGATTAGGTCCCAGCAGCAAGATCTGCTTGAGGAACGGTATGATTTGTCTCCGCAATTTGTTGGAGGGGTGACCATGACTCGGGGGAAACCCGTTCCTAAAGGACCCACGGCCCGCTTGAAAAAAGGGCTCACCTTTGCCCAACTCGCCCGAATGCCGGAGGAGGACATCAAAGCCAGCGATCTCTTCCCGTACTTGCCGTTGCCGCATCCGCTTCATTCCACAGGGGGAATGGTGTTTCCTTCAATGATGACGGATATTCATCCTGAACGCGAACGTTTCGACGTGGTTCATGATTTGCCGGATCATTTTTTGCCGGAATTCCCTCCGCCTCTGTTCCTCACAAACAGGCCGGATCTGGGAGACGTTTCACAAGGTCAGGAAATCACCAACGAAAATTTTTACGCGTTGTTCGATGGCATTCTCTCGCCAGTGCAATTTGACGGCGTTCGATTACTGGTCGAAAAAATCCCCCAGCAGCAATTCAATGCGACGGATGATCGAAAAACAGTGCCGCCCAGTCGTGGTGTGGCTTGTTTCGATTGCCATGTCAACGGGCATACGAATGGGGCCATTCATTTAAATCCTGATAACCGGCCGCAATTTTCGAGGTTTCGCATTGAAACGCCCTCCTTACGGGGTGTCAATATCCAAAAAGTCTTCGGATCCAAGCGGGCGATGACGTCTGTTGAGGATTTCTCTGAATTTGAAAACCGGTCAGCGTATTTTGATCATGATCTGGCGACTGCCGAGAAAAAGGGTCGTCGTGATTTGACTCGCACGGAAGTGATGAAAATGGCACAGTTCCAGAAGCTTGTCGATTTCCCCCCTGCGCCGAAATTAGACCTCTTTGGCCGATTGAATCCTAAAAAAGCCACGGAAGAAGAGTTGCGAGGGGAGGCCTTGTTTTCCGGAAAAGCTAAGTGTGTAACCTGCCATACTGCTCCCTATTTCACCGATAACCTGATGCACGATTTGAAAGTGGAACGGTTTTATCATGGTAGGGCCGAGGGATCTATCAAGACCTTCCCTCTTCGAGGAATAAAGGATTCCCCACCCTATCTCCATGACGGCCGTCTCTTGACTCTTGAAGACACGGTGGAGTTTTTTGCCCTCGTCACTGGTGTGCAGTTGACAAAAGAGGAAAAGGCGGATCTTTCCGCATACCTACGAACCTTGTGAAGAAAAGCTTTTCAATGACGCGTTGATGAGCCGGCTTCCGGGGTCGCAGGAAAAATGGAGGATGTACCATGAAAAAAACAGCCGTTGCCGACCAGGTCTTCAGAGTGTCGTTACCCTGTCTGGGATTCATGCTTGTTGTGATGTTTCCCCTAGCGGAACCCGTCTTCGGGGATGATTCTAACGAAGCACCTGCTGATGAAATTCACTCCAAAGACCGTTCAGGAAATCCCTCTCCTTCTATAGGAAACAAAACCAAAGATTCCCCCATTCTTGGGGAAGGGGTACGGACACCACCCGACATCGGAGCTTCAGGCACCGCATCGTCCACTCCTCCAGTTGGAACCGAATCACCGACAGACGACCCCCAAATTCTTCCCGACATCTCCCCAGTTCCCACGCATCCCTTGAATTCGGAAGTGGCTCCAATCAATGAGAGCGAGCCGTTAGGGCAACCAAATCATCTTAAAAACACGCCCAAATAATGAGGGACTTTTAGAAACTTTATTTTGGTCAAAAATAAAATAAATTTGTCAAAAATTTTAGCTAATTATTCTAATGAAGAAATCTTTAATGCCGGCTGCTTTGATATTCAACCCTAGTCCGTTTTGTTTTTTGGGCAGGCTCCTTCCTTCGTTAATCTAATGTGGGATCGATCCATAAACGAATGCGGACATTCTTCGCTCCCGCTTCATAGGCGTTTTTCACTGCATCCACAATTTCCCCTCGATTTTCGACTCTTCCCGAAAGTGTGACGGTTCCGCTTTGAGCTTCAACGCGGATGGGAACCGAATTCACAAATGGGCTCAAATAAAGCTCGGCTTCAACCGCCTCTTTCAATTTCTGGTCGTTTATCTCTCTCCATGGATGGTCAAGCTGAATTTGATTGTCCACGTTCGTGGCTCCGGAGTCATAAGCGATTTCGACCACATCCACTATCGAATCCCGGTCTTTGACATGTCCTGAGAGTACCGTTTTGCCCTGTTTCACTTGAACCGTGATGCCGTCACTCCGATATGGACTGATCTCCAAGCGTCTTTGAATGCGATATTCTAACTCTTCGTCTGAATGCCCACGCCTATTGTCCTCGTCGGAACGCGGAACATGTGTTTCCGGAGATATCGTTTCCTCAAAACCGGCCAGAGGGACAACCAGGACCTGTCCTTCTGTATTTTCCATTATGGTTGCGATGAATAATGGACACGTCACCAATACAACAAAATATTTAAATGGGGATTTCATAAGCGACTCCAGAATGTTTCGAGGTTTCTGTCATTCTGAGAGATTACGCAGGAAATGCTCTCATCCGATTCCTTCCGGTCGCGGGCTGCTACCGGTCGTCTGGCAGAGGAGTGTCTTTAAAACATATCAAGTTGAAAGAGAAAGGAAACTGATCGAAACCCTTGAGGTATGGATGGAGAATCAATGTGGGGGAGAAGGTGGTGACAAAGGAATGGTGAGAGAGACCCGTGTGCCTTGGCCTGGATAAGAATTCAGCGATATTGTTCCATGAAGCGCCGTCATTCGTCCCCTGATGCCGGATAAACCGAAATGATCCTGACCGAGAATCTCCCCCGCCATGGTTGCAGGATCAAAGCCGCATCCGTGATCGGAAACCATGCAGCGAAGGTGTGTGCCGTGAAGCTGGTGAATGCTGATCGTGGCTTGTTCGACGTGAGCATGTTTAATCACATTAAATAATAACTCACGAAGGGACCAATAGAGAAGAAAATCCTGATTTTCGGATAGGTCGGGCAAAGGGCGTTCGGCTTCGAGGGTGACGACCAACCCAAGCAACTTCATCTTTTTAGTCAGTTCCTCTAAAACCTTCAGTAGGCCTGATTGATGAAGGTTAAAAGAGTTCAGCTCCGTCATCAACGTTCGTGTATAGCTCAATGATTCCTGAAGGAACTGATCGACGGTATTGAGAAGACTCAAAACTTCCGGGTCTGATGTCAAGTGGCTTCCTTGAGCCAGCTTTATTCGGCCGACTGCCAACATTTGGGCCAGATGATCATGAAGCTCGCCCGCTAAGGCTCGCCGTTCCCGAGTTTCGGTTGAGATGAGGCTTTCCGAAAGCGCTAAGAGCTGTTGTGTATGGTCAAAAACTAAATTGTTCCGGGCCCCTACATGATTATCCAACTCATCTTTGGCTTGTTGTAATTCTCGCTTTGCGAAATTTTTTTCATTTATCTCTTTTTGAAGTCGCGTGGTCAGAAATTGTTCTCGATGCCAGAGGGTTTCAAGCAGGCTTGTGGGCGTAATGGCTCCAATAAACCGCTGCCCGCTATCTATGACAGAGAAGGCATCGATACGGTGTCGTTGGAAATCTGCGTACAGCACATCAAGAGGAGTGGAGGGTTCGACATGGGGGGACGTGGAACATGAGAGAAGATCCCCAAAAATCCTATAAGGATATCGCCCTATCATATGTTTGGGGACGATGCCCAGAAATTGCTCGGAAGGCTTCTGGTTCACGACTTCAGAAAATACGGCATAGGCTTCATAACTCTGTAGTTTATGATTCAGATTGAGGTCACGCAGGCCCATCTCTGCGGATACCATCAAAACGGAGGGACTGACGGCATCTTGTGCAGTTAAATGAACCACGAGACCATTCTACAATTCTTGGGTAATGGTGATTTCTGTGTCCAACTGAATGTGGAGGATATCATCCGCCACCATCAATGGCTTGACTTGATCAAGGAGGAAAGTCACCACGCGTTTTTGTGTTAATCGTCTGGTGATGGAAGATCGTATCAGCATGCTATTGATGACTTCATCCTGGATTTCGATATGGTCAAATTCTTCCGGGATGAGCAACCGCAGCGCCTTCTGCAAGGCGTTCACACCAATAGCCGCATCCTTTCCGATGATGAGTCCGTCGGTGATAGGAGGGATGGAAAATTCTTTAATCTTCGCCGTGATGAGAAACTTTGGTTCGTTGGGAAGCACCGGGGTTACCTCCAAAAGCCATAAACGTATCTCAAGGAATCTGAATTATAGGGCGGACTCCTGCAAGGAATAGTATTCGGAAACGTAGTGTATTGATCCCTTTGAAATTATTCAACAAAAAAGATACCCCCCGCTGAAAGGGGTGCCCCAAATCATAACCGCCCAGGTTTCTTTACCAAGAAATCGTGCAGGGGGCGAGAGGAGGGTTTCTCCCAGTTTTGAAGGACACATCACAAACCGATATCAGAGCCTGTGGGAATGTCTTGGCAAGAGGGGTCATGAAGAAAATATGAGTTAGCCTCGGTCGGGGGAGCCATCAGTGGTGTTTAGGTTGTGTTCATGTGTGGCATCGATAATAAGCTGGGCGGCTTTTTCAGGATCACATTCGGCTGCAAATGTTTCCGCGGCTGCAAGAAGCATCTCGGATTTCACCTGGTGATTCGTCGATCTCCCTACGGCGTGGGATTTGAGGATTTTGAGAATATGTGTGGCTTTTAATGCCTGATCAAGCTGGTCATCATCAAGCAACCGATGAATTTCCTCCAGTATTCGTGTGTCAATTTCCGCATGCGATAAAACTGCATGTTCCTGAAGAGTTTCGGTGGGAGACGGGACCATCGTCGGTTGGGAAATCCAGTGAATCGCCTCAGGAGAAAGTGGCCCCTTCTCGTTGCGAATGGTTTCAATAAGAAAGCCTAAAACATTCCACGCATGAATTGTGAGATCTTCAACCCCCTTCATCCCGAGGGCGGATTGAAGGGCAGTTAATTCCTTGCCCATTTCATCGGATATGGTGAATTGGATATTCATAAATCCCCTGACACTCTTTTTAACTTTTTGAAAACTTACTCCATAGCGGAGAGGAAGGCGACTAGGCAAAACCCTGGTCGAAATGTTTTTTCCCCGACCGGAGATTCCCGGAACAAGGGTTTTTTCCAGTTATACAACAGCATAATTTCATGTAATTTCAACGAAAGTGACGGGGCTGTATTTCGCTAAAAGCTCTTGGAATGAGCAATAAATTATGATTGGGGAAGGAGAAATCACACCTATGAAGACAAAGAACGATAAAAATTATCCGGTCAAGGAATTCCCCCTCAAAGGATTAACCGGTATTTCAGATAAAACCTTAGAGATGCATTTTAAGCTCTATGAAGGATACGTGAAGGCTACCAATTCTCTCACCAGGCAAATCGGGGAATTTTTGATTGATGGACAGGTGGATCAGGAGGAAATGCCTGCCTATTCTGAACTGACCCGTAGATTGGGATTTGAATATAATGGAATGGTCCTACATGAATTATATTTTGAAAATTTGTCATCCCAGGAGTCGAAAGGTCCACAACAGGGACAAATATCACTCCAAAAAGCCATTGAAGATAGTTTTGGGAGTTTTGACATTTGGAGGGCAGACTTTTCAAGCGTCGGGAAAATGCGGGGAGTCGGTTGGGCTGTGTGCAATATTAATCCTGCAAATGGGAGGGTTTCCAACCACTGGGTCAGTCTTCATGAATTCGGCAATGTAGCAGGGTTTCGACCTCTTCTCGTTATGGATGTGTGGGAACATGCCTATTTGATGGATTTTAAACCATCGGAACGAGGTGAATATATTGAACGTTTCCTTGCCCACGTTAATTGGGATGTGTTTGCCAAGCGTTTGGAGGGTCAATCATGAATAGCTTTAAATTCAATGGCTGGTGCCTATCAAGTTTTAACTTTGGCTATGCCAATCCGAATCCTATCCCTAACCCCAATCCCAACCCTTTTCCTCCTCCTGGACCGCTTCCCACTCCTCCTCCAGAACCGCCCATTCCTCCTCCTCCACCAACACGTCCCCCCATACCCAAAATTCAGCAATTTCTCTTTCGGCTTCGAAGATAGGTTGTCAGGTGGGTCGGATTGATCGGTCCACCAGTTCACAGGCCGAAAGTGCGGCTTTGTCCTCCCATACTAAAGGTTTGCCACAACCAATCTTGATGCTCATTGTGGACTTATATGAGTGATTCTTTCATAATACCTATTCTCAAGATTTTATATTAAAAATTTATTCTCCAATCCTCTATTGACATGAGCAAAACTCGGGTACTTTTAGCTGAGGATCACGTCCTGGTAAGTGAGGGACTGACCAAATTGCTGGAAACGGATTTTACATTGGTGGGGACCGTTGTAGACGGTCATGCTTTAGTTCAAGCCGTCAAGAAACATACACCGGACATTGCGATTGTTGATATTTCATTGCCCCTGCTGAATGGGTTGGAAGCGGCCCGTCAAATAAAAAAATGTGAACCCCAGACAAAAATAATTTTTCTCACCATGCATTCGGAAGACCATTTTGTCCAGGAAGCCTTTAAGGCCGGCGGGGCGGGGTATATCTTAAAACAATCTGCGACGGCAGAATTAGTGTTTGCCATTAATGAGGTTTATCAGGGACGTACCTACGTTTCCCCATCCATTGCCCAGGGGATCGTCAGCCAAGCCCTGAATCCCTCATCCAATTCAAAGAAGGCGGCCCAGGCGGAGACTCCTCCATTGACTCAACGACAGGTTGAAATTCTCCAACTGGTTGCTGAGGGGAAATCCAATAAAGACATTGCGGTGGTATTAAATCTGGCCGTCAAGACTGTGGAATTTCATAAAACACGAATCATGCAGATTCTGGGACTCAAGACGGCATCTGAACTCACGAAATATGCCATTGCCACGGGAATCATTTCCATTTAATAGCTGCTAGAAATTCTTCTTCCCGTCTCCCATCCGAAACTTTTCCTCCTCACTTCTGCCTACATCCTGCGATCATCCATACCCATGTATCCTCGGGAGCTTCTGTCCGCTCAATCCCTAATCAAGGGGAGAAATCCCTAATTTTACCGCGTATTTCGTGAGATCGGCTTTGGAATGAAGACCTAAGGCCTGCACAATTTGCATTTTATGGAACGCCACCGTACTTTGAGAAATAGTTAATACGTTGGCAATGTCCTTAGCAGAGAAACCTTGAGCCACAAGCTTTAACACCTCCTGCTGTCTGGGAGTCAATTTTCCGGAAAGTTCGGTACCCGGCATACCATCCATCTGGGCCAGAACCGCATATTGCACCTCCTCAGGAATTAAAGGAGAGAGGTATCTCTGTTTTTCCTGAACCTGTTGAATGGCTGATAATAATTCGCTGCCGGCCGTTTGCTTTGGCACGTAGCCCTCTCCTCCGGCACGAAATGCTTCCATGATAAAGGTGGGCTCCAAATGCATCGACACAAAAATTATTTTTACTGATGGGCAGGCGATTTTTACGACTCGAGCGGCTTCGTATCCGTTCTGGTCCGGCATTGAAATATCCATAAGGAGAATGTCGGGTTTTGCTCGTCGGATTTGGCTGACCAAATCGCTTGCGTCATGAGCCTCCCCGACAATGTCATGATGGGGTTCGAGCAGTTTTTTGCAACTCTCCAAAACAAGAATATGATCGTCAACAAGGAATAATCTTGCTCGCTTGAGTGTGTTCATATATTAAAAAAATGTCACATATCAATGGTTGTTTGCACATTCCAATCCGCATGTCTAAGGGAAAAAATTACACCATATGGTTTTGTAGGAGTGTCTACATAAAAGTGGTGCAATATGATGTTCCTTCCATGTTAGGTTCGGATGCCTGGCATTTCTTCACTGTAACGAGAGTCCGGCCTATGGCCAACTGACCAAAACCCTTGAAAAGGAAGCTTCTATGTCGACCTAAAGGCGTCTGAACCTATTGTGGCGGTTTTCAGAGGAGTCCGGCAAGCCGTGGGAAGGCCATGATAAGACGAGCAAAGGACTTACGGGGATGGAGGAACGATGATGGTAATGGTCGTTCCCATTTTCGCGCTGGATGTAATATCAAATTGTCCCTTTAACGCCCTTATGCGTTCCCGGTAAAAGAAGAGACCAAGATGTCCCCGTTCTTGTTCAAGTTGCCGGGTTTCTGGATCAAACCCCTTTCCGGAGTCACTCACCCTTATCAGGAGGACATGTTCCGAAGGGCATTCCCAATGTATCGATGCGGTGGTAACTCCTGCATGTTTTAACACGTTGAACAGTAACTCTCGCACCGTTTTATACACCACGATGCTGATGTCTTCCGCCACCTTCACCGGTAGGATCGTCTCAGGGCTTGCCACGGTTAAACCAAAGCGCTGCATGTCTTCGGAAAGATATTTGAGGGCAGTGAGTAAACCATGGTGCTGGAGTATGGACGGGTTTAAATCAGAGATCAGTGTTCGGGTGAACGTCAATGATTGATCGATCATTCCGTCAACCTCCTGCATCACCTTGGAATGTGACGGAGGAGTGTGCTCATGGTCTATTTGCCCGAGCTTGAGTCTGCAGGCGATGAGCATTTGGGCGAGATAATCGTGTAAATCATTTGCCAGATTTTGACGTTCGGATTGTTCGACAAGGGCTAACTTCACCAACATAGCACGCAATTGTTCCTGATGGTAAACCAGGTCTTTTGTCCGTTCGGTCACCAGCTGATTCAAATATGAATTATTTTCTGACAGTTTGTTCCCGCTTTTTACTTCCTCTCGCATTTTGACCGTCATTTCGTTTTGAATCTGCATGAGTTCCACGAACGCCCTCTGGTTGAACTTTTCCGGTTCTTCCCCGATGAGAATGGTGGTGTCAGCAGAATTCTTCTGCACTAAACAGTCCAGTGTGTGAGGAATTCCTGACGAATCGAGGAAATTAAGTCGCATCCGGTTGCTGTGGCTGGAGATCCCATCTGCAAGGATATCGCGCAGGTGCTTTTGGTCCGGATCAGTGAGAAATTCCCAGATAAATTTTGTCTGCAATTCGGCTCTGGACACATTGAGTTTGGTCAAGAGGACGTCATTGTAGACCTGAATACGTCCATCAGGCGTCATGACGCAATACACAATAGTATCTGTCTGGTTGAGGAATTTTTCCAGGAGCAGGATCGAGTCGCCCAGAAAATCCTGTAGTCCGCCCTGTGGCCCCGTTTGTGGGAGACGCTCCAGTTCCAGGATTTGCGTCACGGTGGGGTCCAGCTTCAGTCCTGTGGGGAGCATGCCGTGAGAAAGGCGATGGTCCGGGCTTTTATGCCAGGCGTGAAAGGTTTCCCGATCCGTCCAACGAGTCACCAAATGGAAAATCGTTTGGTCTGAGTGAGGCGTGTAGACTTCCATCCCTAAAAAGCCCGGAACGGCCTCAACCAATCGCGGGCGCTTTTGAAAGGCTTCGACCACGTCCCCTTCAAGTCCGTTTGCCACCTTAAATCGTGATATGACTAAAACCATTGATATGTGTCCATTAAGGTAATAGTGCCGTTAAGGACCGTAAATCATACGCAAACGCATCGGCGCCTATATTCCGATACACATCTGGAAGTGCACGAAAGGCTGATCCCCCAACCAGGATGCGGGGAGTGGCAGCGGGGGGGAAATGGTTTCGAATGTCCTTGATCAAATCTCTCACGGTCGGAACTTTTAAAACCATGGTTGCCGAAATTCCGACGAGTGTCGGTCGGAAATCCTTAATCAATTGGAGGATAGATTGATGAGGAACGTTCACGCCTAAAAATCGAATGTCCCATCCCTGCATTTCCAGCATGTCCGCGACCATGTGTGGTCCGATTTGATGCAGTTCACCTTCCACGCCGGTGACGATCCCTTTCCCTTGCGAGGGTTGGGCAGGTGTCACACATGTATATAAATTGGCCATGACATATTGGGTGATGGCGGTGGCCACGTGTTCTTGAGCGACGGAAATGTGATTGGCTTCCCAAAGGCTGCCTATCTTATACAACGATTCTTGAAAGAGCTCCACATACACATCCGAGAGAGAGCGGGTATTGGAAAAGGCCTCTAGCGCGATCGTTCTGGCCGCATGGCGATCACCGGCCAAAAGAGCTTGAAGGAAAACCTCCTGATGGAGTGCTAAGGGAGTTGTTGAACGAGCGGAAGTTTGAGGTTCTGGTGGTTCAGATTCTGGGGTCTCCAACAAATGGGACCGAACGACTGTTTTTTCGGGCTCGGTCAGGTGGGGTTCCAATGCATGAGAAATGTGTTCCAAAAATCGCTGTAACACATGTTGTGGAATGTTTCTTGTCTGGAGCACCTTTGTCGTCCAACGCAGATATTGTCTGAATGTGTCCTTGTTTCCAAATTCAATGGCCGTTCTGAGAAAGGTCAAGTGGTAGCGTGCATCGGTGATACAGTGGTTTTTGGCAACTTCTCCCAGTTCTTTGGTCTCGGGATGTTGTTGGAGAAATGTGGTCGTGATGACCTCAATGACGTCTCGTTCAAGAAATCGTATTTTTTCTGCAAGCCGGTGCCGGTCGTGTGTTTGAATGTCTTTCATGTAAATGGGGAAAAGACCCTGAGAAGGATCACTGCTTCACGATGATAAAAAAATCTCAAAAATATGAAGAGGAGCAAACGAAATGGGTCGTGATTCTTCACTTGCCGGTTCACAATGGTCAGAATCAGCATTCTAAGCCTGGTACGTCAGCATGTTCAACCCGAATGAGTCGATGGTCAAACCCTAAGGATGGCTCGTAAGGGTCTGAGGTCCGTGGGGGGGAGGGTCGCAGGATGTCGGTTTTGTTGCTGGATTTCCTGGCGGAGATAACTTTCGATTATTCACGGGGCTTAGCCAGTAAAAAACCATGAGCCGCTCGCAAGGCCGGATATATGCCTGCGATGCGGCTCATTAATTATTAGACAGGCCAATGGTCATTGAATTCGTAGCCTGAATATTCCCCCATTTTTTATATACATGTTCACGCGTGTGTTAAGAAGATGAACGGAGAGTTTCAAGTTACTTTATCTTCACCACCGAAGCCTGTTTTGCCATTCCAAGTCCATCAGTCCATACGGAATGACTTCCAATGTCAGAATCGAGCCATGACCAGGTTTAGTCCTTTTCAATTTTGAGAACCTCTCCTGTTTGGGCATCCACGTATATTTCTCTTGCGGCTCCTGTCTCATCGATGACTTTAACCTCGAACACCGTTTTGCCGTCTTCCTTTTCCAGCTCTGCATTAAATGCCTTTCCCTTTACATTGGTTAGAGCGGTTTGGACGGCCTCGACTAAGGTAACTTTGGTGCCCTGAAGTAATTCTGCCTTATCATCTCCGAACAACGCCCAGGCTGGGTTAACCGATAGAGTGAAAGTGATGGCCATTACACCCGTAATAAGCTGCTTGTTCATAATGAACTCCATTTCGTGCTTGAGAGTGGTTGTAAAGCGCACAAGTTGAAATAAACACACATTAAGGAAATTGATTATGGCAACTCCTTCTGAGTGAGAATAATGGCTGAACCTCCATCCGTAATCATTGGACAAATTCCCGAGCGTTCTTTCCAGGTGGTCCAATGCTGAGACAAAAACACTTGTTCAGACAAGCCATTGACATGAAACGATGTCCTTAATGAAGGAAACGGGTATCTCTTGGATGCAGGGAATCCGAATATTGGGGCCACAATACCAACGGAAATGTCGGTTACGTTTCGATATCAGGAACAAGCGGGGAATCTTCTGCATTCTTTGTCAGAGCTGATGGCATCGAGGCAGCCTATATCCCCAGAGGGAATAACAACCACGGTCAGAAAGGTTGCTAAAGAGGAAAAATTACAGACATAATTGTCTCGAAATGTTTTTCGAGAGTCAGGAAAGTGGAGAAATGCCGGAGAGTCCGGCTATGAAACTCTAAAGGGTTCATTGATCTTTTAGCGTCATATACTCCGTTTTCTGGAAGAAAGTGAGGTTTTCCGGATGAATACCGTCTGTGCCCATCCCCCATGTTCATGCGAAAATTTAGAAGGCGAGGAATACTGTTCAGAAGAATGTGCGAATGTCATTACCGCGCCGGTAGGGAAATGTCGGTGTGGCCATGATGGTTGTGAAGGTTATTTGAAATATCGGGACGCCCAGACCTAACCGTCATTCCTGTTGGCTCCGCTCATGTGGCATAGTTGTCAAAATCCCGGTTCTTCTTCCGGAGGGAAACATGATGGTCGGTAATATGATCTGAAACATCCTCTGCTACAAATAATACCTTCGTCACACGATTACTATGGTGCATCATCACATTTCCTAATTTCTGAGACATCGTTGTGGACTACTTTTTGATGATCCCTCGTAGTGATTTGTCTATTCACCATGGTTCGTCTTCATGGTACTTATACATTATGGAAATCGTTAATCGAAACTAAACACTAGAAGTGAGGAAATGTATGCGTCACCATGAATCAGATGTCGTAGATGGAAAGATGTTAGGTGTATTTGCCATGGGCTTAATTATTGGATCTGTTGCCACATTACTACTTTCTCCTCAGTCGGGACGTGACTCGCGGGAGCAAATTCGTGATTATGTTCGTCGAAAAGGAGAAGATTGGAGTGATTTGCAAGAAAAAACTGTTGAGACCTATCAAGACATCGTGTCCGGCACGCATAAGGGATTGGCAGAGATTCAGGAGACGATAAGAGAGGCAGTCCATGCCGGAATGGATGAATTTCGTAAGGAATGGAAGGACGTCAAAAACAATCGATAGAAAAGAACCAAGACAGTTGTGTGAATGAGAAATAACTGAAGACGGTCATGGTTGTGAAATACTCTGCCATTGATGAACCAGATGAAGAAGCAGAGAACAAATTAAACACAATGTGGAGTAATTCTTTTCCGTCTTCGCGAACAGCTCCAAGTTTCGTTTGAATCAATTTCCCATGACCCATTTAAATAGACCTCAGAGCGCATGCTGCCCCTACTTCGGATAGGATAAGCTCGCACTCTGAGGCCGGATTCGGTCAATTTCAGGTGTCGCCGATCAGAAGATCGCAGTGCTGGAAGCTTTTGTTCAGGCCCTTAAACTCCTTCCGCGGTCTTCCGCCAACCGTGCTGTTCTTTACCGACGCTCGTTTAATTTTTTTTGAATTGATCAAAAGGGTGTGTTCTTACCCTCGCTTCCCCATTTTCAAAGGCCGGATAACCGCCAAATTTGTGTCCTGGGATTGTTGCATCCGCAGCGTCTCCTCATAGTGCCAGGGTGACATCCCTTGAGATCGACTTCCACGAATTCTGTCGGCTGAATCTATCTCGATTTGCGAAGAACGGCCAGGCTTGTCCAGAACAGACAAGGCCTGTCTTTGTTTGCCGATTTGCAGGTCGTGAGGCATATGATATTGCAGGGGGCAGGGCCCGAAAAAAAAGAACCTGGACTAGCAGGTGGTAGGTAGGACCGTGTTTTTAGGAGTCTTCTGTAATCCTAAAAAAGGTGTGTTAAAAGAATTTTACCTTTCAGAGGTGACGGTCATCTTGCGGGCTTCTTGTAGAGAAACCCTCGGTTTTTTGAGGAGCCGTTCGGATCGGGAGGAGTCCATGGTGAGGTTTTTGGGGCGACACAATCCGGATTCCTCGATTGTTCCCTTTTGAATATTCAGTGTCTGTGTGACTCCAAAGTGCCTGAGCAATCCCATCCCCAATTCCCACCGGTTTAGGCTATCTGGGCCGCCTAGATGTAAGATTCCCGGGATATTCTTGGTGGCGACTTCCAGTAACAGTTCGGCAAGATTTTCCACCCAGATGGGACAGCGAAGTTCATCTATGAACAAGCGGTACTGTTCGCCGGTTTTTGTGGATTCGATTAAGCGTGTCGTCTGGCGGTCCGGTGTGCGCAAATCATAGAGCAACGAGGTGCGGACGATGGTGGCCTTCGGATTCAGGGAGCGGATGAGTTCTTCCGCCTGGGCTTTGGCCTTACCGTAGGGGTTGATGGGGTTCGTGGGGCATTCTTCGGTATAGGGCGCGGAAGTCCCATCAAAGACTTGATCAGTCGAAAGGTGAATGAAACGAATGTTTCGTTCTACTGATTGCATGGCAAGGAGTCCTGCTGCAGGGAGGATCGCTTCAATTCCTTTTCCCTGGTCCGAGCAGGCGGTGTGAATAATGACGTCCGGTTGCACCCGATCCATGAGGACTCGAACTTCCTCGGGGCTTTGGAGATCACACACATGAAAGGTTACGCCGGGAAGGGATGTGGAGGGCGTGGCGTGCAGCGTTCCGGCTGCGACAAATTGATTGGCCCGACGAAGGAGGTGATTCCCTAAAAAGCCCGCTCCGCCGGTGACGAGGAGACGTGGTTTCATCGTCCGCATTGTAGACCAATGCCAAAAGGAAAATCTTGTGTGATGGAGGACGGTTCCTTAGAATACGAATAGAATATATCCTTGTTGAAGGAATTGATTTATGCAAAAAATTGATTTACGTAGCGACACCGTGACGAAACCGACACCGGCCATGCGAGAAGCGATGGCTCAGGCTGAGGTGGGCGATGATGTGTATGGAGAAGATCCGACCGTGAATCGCTTGGAAGCCATGGCTGCGGATATGTTAGGCAAGGAGGCCGCAGTGTATGTTCCATCAGGGGTGATGGGCAATCAATTGGCCCTCCGGTTACATACGCGGCCTGGTGATGAAGTGATCGTTGACAGTACATCCCATCTCATTCGCTATGAAGGTGGATCGGCGTCTTCACTCTCCGGTGTCCAATTGTGTTGTGTGCCGGGGGATCGTGGACGCCTGTCGCCGGAATTGGTCAAGGCGGCCATTCGGCCAAAGGGTCTTCATAATCCTCCATCCACCTTGGTGTGTCTTGAACAGACACATAATGTGGGTGGAGGATCGATTTATTCATTGGAGACCATCAACCGAATTGCAGAGGTGGCCCGTACCCATGGCCTGGCCCTGCATTTGGATGGTGCCCGATTGTTTAATGCAGTGGTCGCAACCGGGGTGGCGGCGGCTGACTATTCTCGTCCTTTCGATACGGTGTCCTTTTGCTTGTCGAAAGGTTTGGGGGCTCCCATTGGGTCGCTGGTGGTGTCGGATACGGCACGAGTTCAAACATTGCGCCGCCTTCGCAAAGTGTTTGGCGGAGGAATGCGGCAGGTGGGAATTCTGGCTGCGGCCGGTGTGTATGCACTTGAGAACCATATTGCCCGATTGGCTGAGGATCATGCGAATGCGCATTACCTGGCGACTCTGTTGGAGGACATTCCCGGCGTGGTGGTGGATGTTAAGGCTGTGGAGACCAATATGGTGATGTTTCAGGTCCCTCGGTCATTGAAAACGACCGAGGTGTTATTAGCTGACTGCCTAGAGGCCGGAGTCCTGTTGAATGCCATGGGAGATCGGGCGTTTCGGGTGGTCACGCATTTGGATGTTAATCATGAAGACATGGTCGCCGCGGGTCGGATCTTCAGGCGTGTTTTTTCAGCCACGGAGTGAATTTCCACTCTCTATGAGTTCTTGGACAGAGCCTGGCACCGTTTCTACAATTTCATTGATCAGCATGGCGAAGGGAGTCGACGTGAGTTTATTGGATACGGTTTCGTTTCAACACATCACGAGGATTTTAGAAGTGATAGATGATTTGGATATTTCACGAGAGGCGGTGGAAATCCCTCTCTCCCCGGCAAGTCCTGGAGTGGTTCGTCGGTTGCCCAATGGTAAGTTGGAAATTGTCGTGGATGCCGACCTGCCCTTTGATGAGTGGGTACAGACGTTGCCTGAAAAAGTCCGGGCGCAAATGCCAGACGATTGAGTCCGAATCATTGGGTTGTGTAAGTAAGAGGTTGGCAAAGGAGGCCAACCACATGGCTGTGCGTGTCGAGAGTGGCCTGGGATACCCTTTGGTATTGTTGTCAGGAATGTGGCCGTTTGTGGACGTATCAGGGGTCGGATGTCGTGGCATTGGACCTCTGCAGTTCCCTGGGCCATGGCCATTGTCGGGGACGGCGTCCGCGGACAAGTCTGTGCAATTTGTAAAGGGCGGTGGCATGCGCCGTCGTCTGAAATTTAAAGACCGTGATTGTATGGGGAAGTCAAGCGATTGGCCTCAACGAACCCACGATTCCTTAGCTCATTTACTGAGAGCCAACAGCGACTGCTTGGCCCTTCATGTCGGTCTCGCCTGACCTTTCTGTGGTTTTTTCCACTGACCATTCATTGGGGGTAATCTTTAAGAGATGACCTTTGAGCGTATAGAACTCGCCTTCCGGTATTTCCACCTGATCAGTGCCCGTCACGTTGATGGCCAGCACGCGTTTTTGATCCCCTCTGTTGGATAAAACCAAGCCGGTCTCCAACCGTTCCAGGTGATAGGCTCCCTGTTCGTTGATGACCAGAGAATTGGCTTCTATCTTTGCGTGAATTTTCCCAACTTTATCGAATATGGCAAAGTTTACTCGGACAGGGGTTTTTCCGGTTTGTCGGAGTGTCATTTCGATTTGAGGGAGTCCGTCGACTTCAACAATTCCATTGGAATTGCGGTACCAGTGCGGTCCGACTTTCACATCCATGCCCAAAAGCCTCCTTTTTTCGTCAGTGAATAGACTAAATACTGAATCGTATTGTACTGACCGGATCAGCCTGGTGGCTAGAGGAAATGTTCCGGAGGAGCGTTGAAAGCAAAGGTTGCACTCTTCGTGAGGCTTTTAGGAATGTGTTTTGGCTGCTTGGCCATGGTCTAGTTCCCCGTCGGGTTTCTGGTAAACGTGTGTTGTTGAAAAGACAAAATATTAAAAATTGGCATCAGCCCCAGGGATTTGTGCAACCATCCCAAAATTGCCCATTTGACTCTTGCTGTGCTGCAACTGCAGATAGGGTTCGAATTTCAGGAAGGGGTTTGAATGAGTCTGTGAGGGACCTTGGGATGTGATAGGGGGAATTAAACTGAAAGGCCGTCAATGGTTCCCTGAGTCAGGACTTATCTTTGATTCGATTCAGAATGAGGGCAATGCACCCACCCAATAGACCTCCCCCAAAGATCGGGGGGCCCAACTCGACCAGCTTGATTTCCCATATGGGTTCATTCGCTAACATCAGATCGCGGACCCCCCCTTGAATCATAATGACAGCGAGGGCCATGAGAGAACCAATAATGAACCACCATCGAAAAACTTTAAACGATTCCATGAAATGTCCTTATGCCAATTATGCCAGAATGGGTCGATCTAATGTTCGGTACTGAATCGCTTCAGCAACATGTGTGGATGAAATCATAACCGATTCTCCTAAGTCGGCAATAGTTCGGGCCACACGTAAAATCCGGCCATACGCCCGCGCAGATAGTCCCAGGCGAGTGACGGCTTGATCCAACAGTGTGTTTCCGGCTTGATCCAATTGGCAATATTTTTTGAGCAAGCGAGGCTTAAGCTGTGCATTATTTAAGGTCTGTTCCGCACTGTAGCGCTCGATTTGACAATGTCGTGCCCGGATCACCCTGTCTCGAATTTTCGAAGAGGATTCACCGATTGTCCTACCCGATAGTTCTTTCACCGGGACGGCAGGAACTTCGATGTGGATATCCAGTCGGTCGAGGAGCGGGCCGGACAGACGGCTTCGATACCGTTGAATGTGATAGGGCGTACACACGCATTCATGGGTGGGGTCTCCGCAATACCCGCATGGGCAGGGATTCATCGCGACGATCAACATGAGTCTGGCTGGAAAGGTTAGGCTGGCATGGGCGCGGGTCAGTGTGACGGTTCCATTTTCCAGTGGCTGGCGCAAGCTATCCAAGAGCGACCGCTTAAATTCCAAGGCCTCATCTAAAAAGAGGACGCCATGATGTGCCAGAGAGACTTCTCCGGGACGGGGGATGGATCCTCCTCCAACGAGGCCAGCTTCTGAAATGGTGTGATGGGGAGCCCGAAAGGGGCGATTGGCAAGGAGGGCCGCATGAGGTGGAAGGTTTCCCGCTACACTGTGGACCTGACTGGCTTCCAAACATTCCTGAAAGCTCATGGGTGGAAGAATACCTGTTAACCGTTGGGCTAACATGGTTTTTCCTGATCCTGGTGGTCCCACCATCAGAAGATTGTGCCCGCCTGCCGCAGCCACCTCCAGGGCACGTTTGGCCTGATATTGTCCCACCACATCGGCAAAGTCTTCCTCGATAGAGGAGGGGCCGGCTTGCCCAATAGAGAAGGTATTTTTTGCAGGAAGGAAGGTGAGGGACCCCTGAAGAAATTCCACCACCTGAGGGAGGGTGGAGACGCCAAACACGGTGGCATGGTCGACCACGGCAGCCTGCGAGGCATTGTCGTGCGGTAGAATTAATGAAAAGGGGTGATGGGTGGCAATGGCCATGGACAGCGCTCCGGGAACTGCTTTGATTCTGCCATCCAGCGCCAGTTCACCGACAAAAATGTAGGACATGACCTCTTCCTGGGACAGGACGCCTTCAGCTACCAAAATGCCAATGGCAATTCCCAACTCAAGTCCTGCTCCTTCTTTTTTCAATCCGGCCGGGGCCAAATTAACGGTGATTTTTTTTGCTGGGAAGTGGAACCCGGTATTTTTGAGTGCGGATCGAACCCGGTCTCGACTTTCACGAACAGTCGCATCCGGTAGCCCCACGATGGAAAATTGCGGGAGGCCACCGCCTATATCCACCTCAATTTCAATGAGATTAGCGTCTAATCCCACCAATCCCACACTTTGAATTTTGGCTAACATGCCTGTTTCATATATTTAGATTACAACCTGTAGGGTCTGTTTATTCAAGGATTATAGGTAGCGTTCATGGAGGTACAGAGAATCCGTCATGTGAGCCTGTGGTTATGGGGGAGATACTGGTGACGGAAGAGCCGGGAGTTTCGGTGAAGGGGGAAGGGACGGTGAATTTGGAGCAGATGGAAGTAAAGTGCCTGGTCCATCTTTTGGAACTATGGGTGCGGTCTCAGGGCTCTGCACCGAATCCAATATGTCTTTAAGTTCCTTGCTTTCAACGTTGTCCAGCGATTCTGCGTTCGGGGAGAGAGCCGAGTCCTGTATGGGTTGGGGTCCCGTGTGGGAAACCTCTGACGACTCTTTAGAGTGTGAAGAATGTTTATCAGGGTCTGGGGGGACACCCGCCTGATCAGTTTCCGACACGATTGCTGGAGGCCTTGGTGTGGACTCGGGTAGGGTGACCGGAGTTGTCGGTTTCTTGAGCAATGGTGGATTGCCAATCGTGAAATTGTCTTGGGGTGGCAACGAGTGAGGTTGAGCCGTAACTGGTTTGGCTTCGGGTTTGGGTTGCGGGCCCAAGTTCTGAGATTGTGTCCTTGTGCGTTCCGGTGTGGAAGGCAATGGCGTTCCTGAGTGTTGTGATACATCAGGTTGCAATGGGTGATCCTTTGTCACCACGGGTGTCGGCATTGGTGGTGTGGTCCTGATTGAGGGATCGCCTTTTGATGTGTCATTGGTATTTAGGCGCGGCTCCTCCGCCTGTGAGGAATGGGGTGGAGAAGAAATTTGGGGTCCAGGGGTCATGGTCCTGAACGGGTCAACTGGAGGAACTGAAGGGGCCGGTTCGTTGATTCGTGGCTGCTCTGGGACCCTGAATTCAGGGGATGTAAGAAACGGGATGCCGAGCTTTTCCTTGTAGATATAACCCATGGTGCCACCAAGCAAAAGGAACAAGCTGATTCCAATCGTTACGCCTAATTTTTTTCTCGTCTTGGCTTGGTGTATTCCTTGATAGTCGGTAGAGTGTTTCGGCCGGGTCACGGCAGGCGGTTGGTTTGAAGAGGGTACTGATACTGGTGCCTGTGGTGGAAGGCTCGGTGCCTCTACCTTGGTTGTTTGGATTTCTGGCGTTGGTTGAGGTTCTGCAGGGGCCACTGGGGGCTTCAAAACGTCAGGGGCAAATTTTGCCAATTGCTGATTCAAAATCGTGAGAACATGGGTGGCATCTTGAAGTCGCTGTGAGGACTGATTCCGGGTCATTTGGCGGATAAGCTCGCAGATGGCTTTTGGGACATGGTCCGGGAAGTCAAACACTGGGTCAGCCTGGTCGAAAGCCAGTTTTCCCATAATCGATGTTTTTGGGAGACCTGAATAGGGCACTCGCGTAGTGAGCATGTCGTACATCATGAATCCCAAACAGTACAAATCGCTGCCGAGGGTCAGGAGTTCGCTTTTGGCAGTTTCCGGGAGCAGGTAGGGTAATGGTCTGAGTAACTCAGCATCACAGTTTTTTAGGATGTCCATCAGGATCCAGGATAATCCGAGGTCCATGACTTTGATCTGGCCTTGAGGGCCGACCAGGACATGACCTGGATGGAGTGTGCCGTGAATGATCCCTTGAAAGTGGATATGAACTAACACTTCCGCAATTTCACGAGCCAGCATGAGCATCTTTTCGACTGAAAGAGGCCCCTCACTCTGAATGACGTGTTGGAGACTGGGAGCGTCAAAGAATTCCATGCAGACGATAGGTGTGCCGTCCTGCTCTTCCACTTTGAAGATTTCAATGAGATTGGGATGCTCCAATCGAAGGAGCGATTGGGCTTTTTCGATGAAGGCTCTTCCGCGAATGAGCCGACCATTGATATGGGTATGATAAACCTTAATCGCCATTTCCTGCCGAAGTTCGAGATCATACCCATAGTAAATAGTCCCGGTTTGGCCTTTGGCTATTTCTCCTTGTATTTCAATTTTTCCCGGCAAAAGCTGTGTATTCATATGAATAAACCTAACCGTTTCAATGAACCTTTGTGAGAAATGAAGACGTGATGGTGATCGTGGCCCATTGAAACGAAGACACACTTATCAATAATAATGAGGAAATCTCGGACCCATGGAATTCCTGCTCATCTTGTCGGAATACCGTTTGATTTTCTTGAATGGAGGGAATTCTTGATCGCTTGGAGTTTCGAATGTAGGTCAGCAGAGAAAGGTGTCTTTTTAAGATCAGCTGGTAGAAACAAGAGAAGCCCAAGGGCAGCAATTCTTTTCTCAGAGAACCCTAAAGGCTGTCCCCACTTTCCGTAATGCCCGGAGGGCAGTTTCGAGATGCTCTGGCGAATGGTCAGCTGTGACCGTGATTCTGAGGCGGCTGGTCCCTTTAGGCACCGTAGGGGGGCGGACAGCAGGAATCCACACTCCTTCTGCTCGTAGATGTTGGCTCATTTGGACTCCGAGTTCCGGGTCGTTCACCATGATAGGGAGAATAGGGCTCTGGGTGTTGGTCAGTTCAAATCCCATGGTTACTAAGCCGTGATGCAAAAATTCCCGATTGCGCCAGAGTTTTGCCCTTCGTTGCGGTTCTTCTTGAATGACTGACAGGGCTGCACTCGCTGCTGCGGCGATGGCTGGTGGCGGGGCAGTGCTATAGATAAATGATCGTGCGGTATTGACCAGATAGGCCACGAAATCTTTCGGCCCGGCGACAAATCCGCCACTACCCCCAAGAGCTTTACTGAGGGTACCCATCTGCAGGATGCGGCGGGGGTCTAACCCAAAATGTTCCACCGTGCCTCGACCGGTTGCGCCCATGACCCCTGTACCATGTGCGTCATCAATGAGCAGGATGGCACCATACTCTTCTGCCAATTGGGCTATCTCAGGCAGCGGAGCCACATCTCCATCCATACTAAACACCCCTTCAGTTAGAATGAGCGTCGAGGCTCGGGAACGTGGTCCGGACAGAAGGCGCTTGAGATGGCCAACGTCATTATGGTGGAAGACGCGCAATGTGGCCCGGCTGAGACGGCAACCATCAATCAGGCTGGCATGGCAGAGTCGATCCGCCAAAATCAGGCTGTCCGCCGTGGCAAGATTCGGGATAACTCCTATATTGGTGGCGTATCCTGAAGAAAAGGTGAGAGCCGCTTCTGCGTTTTTAAAACTGCCCAATTCCCTTTCTAATACGTGATGAGGAGTGATGGTGCCGGAAATTAATCTAGAGGCTCCAGATCCTACCCCAAATTTTTCGATGGCATTCACGGCGGCCTCTTTTACCTTTGGATGGTTGGCCAGTCCAAGATAGTTATTGGAGGCAAAAAGGAGGACTTCCCGCCCTTCCACTGAAATAACCGGATTCGAGGGGGAGTTGATGAGAGATAATTCCCTCAGGAGGTGTTGTTGCGCTCGGGTCTGAAGCTCTTCTTTGAACATTGAGATGCCCACAGAATTTTGGAATTCTAAGCTAGGGAGCCCGGGATCCACAGGTATTTCGTAATGCGATCAACCCTGTTACAATAAATGTTGACTTGAAAAAACCATAATGATTACCATGGTTTATTTACTTCCCCAGACAATAAAATTATCACAATTGGGGAATCTTTTTTGTTGGAGAGGTTTTTGAGGGAATTTCCCGTGACGATGTGGTTCACCAGGTCTCGTCCAACGTCAAATTAACCAGAGGGTGAGAATCATGAAAATCACTGGTGCAGAAATTTTTTTAGAAGCATTAAAGCGTGAAGGCGTGAAAACCATGTTTGCCTTACCAGGCGGAGTGGTTCTCAAAATATTCGATGTCTTGCACCAGCAAAAAGATATTCGGGTAATCCTGACTCGGCATGAACAAGGTGCCGGGTTTATGGCCGTTGGATACGCGAAAGCCATGGGCAAACCCGGTGTGGCGCTCATTACCTCGGGCCCCGGAATGACAAATGTTATCACGTCTCTTGCAGATGCGTATATGGATTCAGTTCCCATCGTCGTTTTTTCAGGACAAGTTCCGACCGCATTGATAGGCAATGATGCCTTTCAAGAGGCAGACAATATTGGTCTCAGTCGTCCATGCACCAAATATAATTTTCTAGTCAAGGACGTGAACGATTTAGCGCAGACGATTAAGGAAGCGTTTTATATTGCCACCACTGGTCGTCCTGGCCCGGTTTTAGTCGATATTCCTAAGGATATTTCGCTGGACAAAGCGGAATTTCACTACCCGACGTCTGTCTCCATTCGAGGATATAATCCCACCTACGACGGAAGTCGTTGGAAAATTAAGCAAGCAGCGGACGCGATTATGAAATCCAAGCGTCCTATATTATATGTGGGTGGCGGAGTGGTGTTGTCTGGAGCTTCTCATGAGGTGAAGGATCTGGCGGAATTGACTCAAATCCCGGTGGATATGACGTTGATGGGGTTGGGAGCATTTCCTGGCAATCACCCATTGTCCCTGGGAATGTTGGGCATGCATGGAACGTATGTCGCGAACATGGCTATGCATTATTCTGACCTGGTTATTGCCGTTGGGGCACGATTTGATGATCGAGTGACGGGCAAGGTGTCAGAGTTTTGTCCCGATGCGACTATTATTCATATTGATATTGATCCGACCTCCATCAGAAAAAATATCCAGGTAGACATTCCAATTGTGGGTGACTGTAAGCGGGTGCTCACCGAATTGAATAATATTCTTCGTGCCACGGTAAATGGGAATCAAAAAGAACAACGGAAGCCCTGGTGGGATCAACTGAATGCCTGGAGGGAAGCACACCCACTGCACTATGACCAAGATCCTGACGGATTAATTAAGCCACAATTTCTTATTGATCGTCTGTATCACTTAACGAGCGATCGAAATCCTATTTTGGCCACGGATGTCGGTCAACACCAAATGTGGGCAGCGCAATATTTTAAATTGCAAAATCCTCAGTCCTGGTTAACATCCGGTGGTCTTGGAACTATGGGTTTTGGGTTGCCGGCCGCTATGGGTGCGCAGGCTGCGTTCCCGGATCGTCTGGTTTTGTGCGTCGCTGGGGATGGCAGTATTCAAATGAATACCCAGGAATTGGCGACTGCGGTCGTCGAGCAACTACCAGTTAAAGTGTTTATTATTAATAACCGGTTCCATGGCATGGTTCGCCAGTGGCAAGATTTGTTTTATGAAGGCCGGTATGCCTCAAGTTACCTGGGGACCGTTCCTGATTTTGTTAAATTAGCTGAAGCCTATGGGGCTGCCGGTATCCGGATTGAAAAGGTGTCGGAGATGGATAGCGGCATTCGTGAAGCCCTTTCCATTAAGGGGCCAGTCGTGATTGATGTCCCGACCTACCAGTTTGAAAATTGTTATCCCATGATCCCGGCCGGAGGCTGTAATCATGAAATGTTGTTAGGGGATCCCCCGGACTTGAAGAAACCCAATGCGATGCAAAAAATCGGGACTCAGGCGGATTCAGATTCTGTCATCACAGCTTAGAGTACAACTATAAAAGGGTATTATGGAGCACATTATTTCCTTGACCGTAGAGAATAAATTCGGATCATTGTCTCGAATAGCGGGCCTCTTCAGCGGGCGGGGTTTTAATATTGAAAGTTTGTCAGTGGCCCCCACTCTGGATCCCTCTGTGTCCATGATGACAGTGGTGACTAAGGGGGATGATCCGATTATCGAACAAATCCTGAAGCAGCTGAACAAACTCATTGATGTGATAAAAGTCGTTGATATTAGCGAAAGCGAGTTTGTTGAACGAGAGACTGCGCTCATTAAGGTTCATACCCGGGCAGAGGATCGAGCGGAAGCTCTTCGCATTGCGGATATTTTTCGAGCTAATGTTCTGGATTCCTCTCCGACCAGCTACACTATTGAAGTCACTGGAGATGTGAGGAAAGTCCAGGCGATCATCAATCTCCTGCAGCCACTTGGCATCAAAGAGCTGGTACGAACCGGCAGAATTGCCATTGGGCGCGAACCGACACGCTCGACACAAACCCAATCCCGACCGCTTGCGAAAGCGAATTAATCAGGCCAACCAACACCTGCCTTTAGACTGAGGGGATCCGTCCACCCTGATCGACGGAACGACTAAGGACTATTTTATCTTTATGAGGAGTGCATGATGAAAATTTATTATGAAAAAGATGCAGATCGACAGATTTTAGCCCAAAAAACTGTGGCCGTCGTGGGTTTCGGTAGCCAAGGTCATGCTCATGCCTTAAATATGCGGGATAGTGGTCTTCAAGTAGTCGTGGGTTGCCGGGAGGGTTCGTCATGGAACAAGGCGGAAGCGGCCGGGTTGAAAGTCATGCCGACTGCAGATGCGGTGAAAGGTGCCGATGTGGTGATGCTGTTAGCTCCTGATGAAGCCCAAGCCGCCATTTACAATAAAGATATTGGTCCAAACTTGAAACAGGGAGCCTATCTGGCCTTTGGGCATGGGTTTAATATCCATTTTGGGCAAATTCAACCTGCCAGCCATGTGAATGTATTTATGGTGGCTCCCAAGGGTCCAGGGCATCTGGTCAGGTCGGAATATACCAAGGGGACGGGCGTACCATGCTTGTTAGCCATTCACCAGGATCCCGGCGGTCAGACAACCAAGGTCGGATTGGCCTATGCCTGTGCGATTGGCGGAGCCAGAGCGGGTGTCATCGAAACATCCTTTCGAGAAGAGACGGAAACGGATCTTTTTGGGGAGCAGGCAGTCTTATGCGGAGGGCTTACCTCCCTGATTCAGGCAGGATTTGAAACCTTGGTCGAAGCCGGTTATTCGCCTGAAATGGCCTATTTCGAGTGTTTACATGAAGTGAAGCTTATCGTGGATCTCATCTATCAGGGTGGCATTGCCAATATGCGATATTCTATTAGCACGACGGCCAAATATGGCGATGTGACAAGAGGACCACGTGTGGTAACCGATGAGACGAAGAAAGTGATGAAAGAGATTTTGGGAGAGATCCAAAGCGGTCGATTTGCCAGAGAGTGGGTACTGGAAAATCAAGCGAACCGGCCCGTGTATAATGCTCTTTTGAGAAGGGGAGAGGAGCACCCCATAGAAGAAGTCGGTTCACGGTTGCGCGGGATGATGCCTTGGCTGCAAAAAGATCAGCTTGTGGATAAACAGAAAAATTGATGAGAACGTTGCGGGACGTGAGACCCATACCTAATGGCTGATCAGGCAAAAGGGATTCCTGTGGCCAAAGAAGGCCTACCCTTTATCGCTGGTGGAGGGCTCCTGACGCTTGGGTGTTGGGTGGCCGGGCCGGTCTGGCTCACGTGCCTGATGGGATCGTTAACCCTGTTTACTGCCTGGTTTTTTAGAAACCCGGCCAGAACGATACCGCAGGGGAGAAATCTCATAGTGTCTCCCGGTGATGGGACGGTCGTAGCGGTGGAACAGGAATTTGAACATCGATTTCTCAAAGAACCCAGTATCAGAATCAGTATTTTTTTAAATGTCTTCAATGTACATATTAACCGGTTGCCTGCGACAGGAGTGCTGCAGGATGTCGTCTATGCTCCAGGTAAGTTTTTAGTAGCCAGTCGTCCAGAGGCTACAGTGGAAAATGAGCAAAATGCGCTCATGCTCAAGCGTTCCGATGGGAAAAAAATACTGTGTGTGCAAATTGCCGGGTTAATTGCCAGGCGAATCGTTTGTTGGGTGAAGCCCGGTGAACAGGTTGAAGTTGGCGAACGGTTTGGACTTATAAGGTTTGGATCTCGGATGGATTTGTATCTTCCCCACGATAGTGCCATTCAAGTCAAGGTTGGCGAAAAAGTGAAGGGGGGATCGTCCATCGTGGCGGAGTTGCCATGCCTGGAGCCTTCATGAAACAACCCAAAAAACGACGGGTCGTCTATTTAATTCCCAATCTTCTGACCACCGGAAATCTTTTTAGTGGTCTGGCCTCTATCTTGTTTGTCTTTGGGGGCGATTATGGGCCTGCGGCCATTGCGATTCTTGTGGCGATCGTTTTTGACGTGTTGGATGGGACGTCAGCCCGTCTGATGAAAAGTACGAGTGATTTCGGGCTGCAATACGATTCGTTGGCAGATGTCGTGGCTTTCGGAGTGGCTCCGGGCTTGCTGATGTATTCCTGGGCGCTCAGTGGTCCGAAGATGTTGGGTGCCGCGGTGATGTTTGCCTTTGTTGCCTGTGGTGCCTTGCGATTGGCCAGGCATAACGTTTTGGCGACAACTGGCGGAGATGGTAAGCCGTTTACGGGGCTTCCTATTCCCGGCGCAGCGGGGGTGATGGCCACGTTGGTGATTTTCGATCATCATGTTGCGCCTTTAGGGGAGAAGGTGAAGCCTATTCTTGGGATCGTCTTGACCTTAGGGCTGGCGTTTCTCATGGTGAGTACCTTTCGTTATCGTAGTCTGAAAGAATTAAAAACGCAGGAACACCACCATTTTAATTATTTGGTGTATGCAGTCCTCATTCTCATGGCGGTCTTAGCGTATCCACAGGCGATGCTTTTTGTTGTGTTTGCTGCCTATGCGCTTTCAGGCGTCTTGGAGCAAGGGTGGAAGCTTGTGGCAGGTCTGATGGGGAAAAAGCCTGCGGAAGAAGTGGGGCAGGATGGATTCCACAAATAAATGACCGGCAGGCGGGAAAAAATTGGAGCTTGGATGAAGAGCAAATGTGGGGGAAATGAGCCATGACACGGATGATTCGAATTTTCGATACCACCTTGCGGGATGGAGAGCAATCGCCTGGCGCGAGCATGAATATCGAAGAAAAAATCCTCGTGGCGAAGCAATTGGCCAGGTTGAATGTGGATATTATCGAAGCCGGTTTTGCGTTTAGTTCTCCCGGTGATTTTGAAGCGATTCATCGTATTGCCCAGGAAATAGAAGGTCCGGTCATTTGCAGTCTGGCCCGGGCAAAACCGGAAGATATTGACCGGGCTTGGGAGGCACTCAAAGGTGCACCCAAATGCCGTATCCATACGTTTTTGTCTTCTTCGGATATCCACCTGAAACATCAATTTCGTATGACCAGGGACGAAGCCCTTAAGAGGGCAGTGGAGATGGTTCGCCATGCCCGGGGTTATGTTGAGGATGTGGAATATTCTCCCATGGATGCCACCCGTTCCGATTTGACCTATCTCTGTGAGGTGGTGGAAGCCGTAGTGGAGGCTGGAGCGGGAACGGTGAATATTCCTGATACAGTTGGGTATACGACCCCTGAGGAGTTTGGACGAATTATTCGGACATTAAGAGAACGGGTCCGTGGGATAGAGACGGCCATTATTTCCGTCCATTGCCATAATGACTTAGGGTTGGCGGTTGCAAATTCCATGGCCGCCATTTATGCGGGAGCAGGCCAGGTTGAATGTACGATCAATGGGATTGGTGAACGAGCCGGCAATGCTTCATTAGAAGAAGTCGCGATGGGACTTCGCACGCGAACAGATTTTTACCAGTCCGATACCAGAATACGCACAGAGGAAATTTCCAAAGCCAGCCGCTTGGTGAGCAATATCACCGGGATGGTGGTACAGCCCAACAAAGCGATTGTGGGTGCCAATGCTTTTGCGCATACGTCCGGTATTCATCAGGACGGGTTGCTCAAAGACAAAAGTACTTATGAGATCATGCGACCGGAATCAGTCGGATTAACCCAAAGTCGATTGGTGATGGGTAAACTGTCTGGTCGACATGCCTTTCGTGAGGAACTGGCCAACCTGGGGTACACCCTTTCTGATCAGGAATTGCAGGAGGCCTTTGAACGCTTTAAACGTCTGGCGGATCAAAAGAAGGAATTATTTGAGGAGGATTTGGAGACAATCGTCAATAAGGCTATTACCAAAGTTCCTGAGCGCTATGCCTTAAAGGGGTTGCATGTGGAGAGTGGGTTGGAGCAGCGCCCGTCCGCAATGGTGGAATTGATAATGGATGGGCGTATCGAGAAGCGGACGGGTACGGGTGATGGTCCCGTGGATGCGGTGTATCGGACCATTGCGGCCTTGACTGAAACGAAGAGTCTTCTTCGTGCCTACATCGTTAAAGCGATTACGGGTGGTACCGATGCGCAGGGAGAAGTGTCGGTCCGTGTCGAAGAAAATAGTGAAACTGTTACCGGTCACGGATCGGATACGGATATTATTCTTGCTTCTGCGCAGGCCTACCTCAACGCCCTCAATAAATTGGCGGATTTGGCGGAACGACATGCCAAGGCCGAACAAAAAATCGGGTTGTGTTGAAGAAAGCGTTCCCTTCATCCAATTAAATGAGTACCTGTTTTCCTCCCAGCCTTTGGGCATGTAGTTTCTGGTAGACCATTTCAGGTACGCAGTTTTCGCTGGAATTAATCTAAAATTGTTCATTATATTATCGGGGGAATCATGAAGAAACGGATTGCCGTATTACCGGGTGATGGAATCGGACCGGAAATTATGCCACAAGCGATTCGGGTTCTTGAGGCCATTGGTCAGAAATGTGGGCATCAATTTACCTTTACCTATGGGCAGGTTGGGGGGGAGGCGATTGACGCCACAGGTTTTCCATTGCCTGCCGAGACTCTGAGACTGGCTCAATCGAGTGATGCTGTCCTCTTGGGAGCTGTGGGTGGACCGAAGTGGGAGGGCCTTGAATATGAGCGTCGCCCGGAACGCGCCTTGCTCGGGTTGCGGGAGCAGCTTGGACTTTTCGCTAACCTTCGCCCGGCAAAAATGTATTCACCGTTAATCGGGTCGTCCAGTCTAAAACCGGAAGTCGTCGAGGGCATTGATATTCTGGTTGTTCGGGAATTGACCGGTGGAATTTATTTTGGCAAACCGAAAGGCATTGAACAAACGGCGACAGGACATCGGGGGGTCAATACTGAAGTCTACACAACGGAGGAAATTCGCCGGATCGCTGATGTGGCTTTTCAAGCAGCCCGGAAGAGGCGTGGCCTTGTTCACTCTATCGATAAGGCCAACGTACTGGAGTCATCCGAGCTTTGGCGGCGAGAAGTGATCAACGTGCATCAGAGCTTCCCAGATGTTGAATTGCGTCACATGTATGTGGACAACTGTGCCATGCAACTCGTTCGCTATCCCAAGCAATTCGACGTGGTTGTGACAACCAATTTATTTGGGGATATCCTGAGTGATGAGGCGGCGATGTTGACCGGGTCGATAGGCATGCTCCCTTCCGCCAGCGTCGGAGCGACAGTGGGAATGTTTGAGCCTATCCATGGAAGCGCTCCGGATATTGCAGGAAAAAATCTCGCCAATCCTATTGGGACCATTGCTTCGGCAGCCATGATGTTGTCTTATTCGTTCGAGTTGACGAAAGAAGCCGAGATGATTGAATCGGCGATTCAGAGGACTCTGGAGCAAGGATATCGCACGAAAGATATTGAGAGTCAGGGGAATACGCTGGTTGGAACCGCTGAAATGGGCGATCACATCCTGAAGCAGTTAGGACATTAAAGGATGATTGCGCAAGGGAAGAGTGGGCAGATTATCACGATAGCGGGGACCGGGGAACCTGGGTATGAGGGCGACGGACAACCAGGGACCCAAGCAATTTTAAATGAACCCAAAAATGTGTGTTTTGACGCTGAAGGCAACCTCCTCATTGCCGATTCTGAAAATCACGTCATTCGCCGACTGATACATTCGACTGGTGTTATCGAAACGGTAGCCGGGTGTGTTGGGACCCGTCGCGCCGGTGAGGGAAATCCAGAAACTCCGATGCCATCTCCAATTTCTCAGGTAGAGGAAGAGATTGATCCTCTTGCGGATGTGGAAGAGATTCCTGGCCAAGCCTACTCTCAAACGCCTGATCTGAGTGGAACGGTTCGTTACATCGTTGGAAAGGGGATTGGCAAAGATCGGTTTGCCGGAGATGGGGGCTTGGCCACGAGTGCACAATTAAACTTTCCCTCCTCCGTTGCCGTTGATGCGGCAGGGACCCTCTTTATTGCGGACACGTGGAACCATCGCATTCGACGGGTAGATGCCAAGACGGGTCTTATCCAGACCGTGGCTGGGAACGGTCAGTCGAAGTGGACGGGGGACGGTGGTCCGGGGATCTCCGCCTCGTTGAATGAACCGGTGGCATTAGTCGTGGATGGTACACGCCTTTATATTGCCGATCAGAGTAATAATCGCATCCGTATGCTGGATTTGGGATCAGGTGTGATCACGACTATCGCAGGCACGGGAGATTCCGGATATACCGGGGATGGCATGCCTGCCGTGGAATCTGCGCTGGCGGGACCGAGCGGGTTGGCACTCGATCACGATGGAAATCTCTATATCGCTGATACGTTTAATAGCCGTATCCGAATGCTGGACCACAACACGGGGCTTCTGTCCACGGTTGTAGGGGATGGCGCCGAGTTTCGCTATGAGCGGGGGGTGAATGAACAGTCTCAGGCATTGGCCAGGCCCTATGGTATTGCAATCACACCACAAGGACATGTGCTTATCACGGATTCCGATCATCACTTAATCCGGAAGTGGGATATCGGGAAAAAGGCAATGACCCTTGTCGCCGGCAATGGTCAATCGACATGGACTGGAGATGGAGGCCTGGCTTCGGATAGTAGCCTCAGTTTTCCGTTTGGGGTGGCAGTTGACGCTTTGGGCAACATCGCCATTGCCGATACGTTTAATCACTGCATCCGTTTTATTCCTTTCTGATAAAATCTCCGAGGCCATCACGGGAGTGCCAAGATTTTCTGCCTCTGGTTGCTCGCCTGCCTTGGGTTTCCCTTTCGTCATTTTTGAGTCAAGGATTTTGAACTGATAGGATATGCGTATTACCTAGTGTCATCCGTGTTTTTCTTGAGGGAGTGAGTCTGACATGATGAAGAAAAAATCGGCCTATACGATTGCCGTGGTTGGAGCAACCGGTGCTGTTGGAACAGAAATGATCCAGGTCTTGGAAGAACGGGATTTTCCTGTCGGAGAGTTAATACCGCTGGCTTCGTCGCGGTCTGAAGGCCATGAGGTGACATTTCGCGGTCAAACCCTTCTTGTGAAGGTGCTGGAACCCAACTCGTTCGATGGTGTTGATGTGGCCTTGTTTTCGGCAGGAGCCGGTGTCAGCAAAGAATTTGGTCCCATAGCTGTCAAAGCGGGAGCGGTGGTGGTAGACAATAGTTCCGCGTGGAGAATGGATCCCGAGGTCCCACTCGTGGTGCCCGAGGTGAATGTCCATGCTCTTTCGGGGCATCAGGGATTAATTGCCAATCCCAACTGTTCCACCATTCAAATGGTCGTGGCCTTGAAGCCGCTTCATGATGCCGTCCGAATAAAACGGATTATTGTCACGACGCTTCAATCCGTGTCCGGAACCGGAAAGGATGCAATGGAAGAATTAGTTGAACAGTCTCGTCAACTACTCAGTTTCGGGGAAGCCAAAGTAGCGGTCTATCCTCATCAGATTGCTTTTAATTGTTTGCCGCATATTGATGATTTTCTGCCGAATGGATACACCAAAGAAGAAATGAAAATGGTCAACGAAACCCGAAAGATCCTGGGTGAATCGTCATTGCCGATTACGGCGACGACAGTCAGGGTCCCGGTCTTTATCTGCCATGCGGAATCCGTGAATATTGAAACTGAGCAAAAACTGAGCGCCAATGATGCTCGGGCCATACTGGCTGCCGCTCCAGGCATTCAGGTCTACGATGATCCCGATCGCAATTTGTATCCTCTGCCGATCGACGTGGCGGGGACCGATGCGGTATTTGTAGGACGAGTGAGGGAGGATGAATCGGTGCCCAATGGTCTGAATGTGTGGATTGTGGCGGATAATTTGCGAAAAGGTGCTGCGCTCAACGCTGTACAAATCGCTGAGGAACTAATTCGATAATGGGTGAGAGTCGGCATGATGAGTGGAATGGGAAAAGCCCTGATCCTGATGGGGGGCATTCTTCTGGTGCTGGGTCTTCTATTCCTTGCCCTGGATAGATGGTCAAATCCTGAGGGGGGACTGGGATGGCTTGGCCGGTTGCCAGGCGATTTTATTATTAAACGGGATCATGTGACGTTTTACTTTCCTCTTGCGACCAGCATCATTATCAGTGTGGTCGGAAGTGTGATGATTTATTTTTTCTTCCGGCGGTAGGCAAGAGTTATGGTGTGTGTGGAACATCGTATCGGCATTATGCTGCTGTTTGTCAGTTGGGTCATGTTGTCCTCTCCGGTCGTTGAGGCTGCTGAACCAGCTATTCGCGTGGGTCTTGCCGATGCAGCCCAGGTCCTGTCCATCCAATCGTCGGATTCATTTTTCCTCCGCCTGGCCTCTGGGAAAAGATTTCATATTTCAGGGCGAGTGACTATTCGAATGCAGGGTGCTGGTCTGTTGCTCAATGACCGTCCCGTGGCGGATTCTCATCTGTGGGTTGAGGGATCAGCAGGCACCTATCAGGTTAGAGTGGAGACGAAGAGGGAAACGTCTCCGCCTAGCAATTCAGGGCCAGAGTGGGTGGTACGCGGACCACTTGAAATTCAATCGAACCCGTCTGGATTAGCTTTGATTAACTGGATTGATCTTGAAGAGTATGTCGCAGGCGTAGTCTCGGGTGAAGTCGGGGCCAAGTGGCCATTGGAAGCATTGAAAGCACAAGCTGTTGCTGCCAGAACCTATGTGTTGTACAAGAAAATTGAAAACCAATTGCAATCGTTTGATGTGGTCGCTGGTGTGCAAGATCAAGTCTATCATGGTCATTCCGTACGAGCTGAATCGGTGCTTCAGGCTGTTGCGGCTACCAGAGGCCAAGTGGTGACGTATGAAAATCGCCCAATTTTCGCGGCCTATTCGTCGACGGCGGCTGGTCCCACCGAGGATGCCTTATATGTGTGGGCCTTGGACCTTCCTTATCTCAAAGGAGTTGACTGCCCGTTTGATGAGCAAGCCCCACGGTATGATTGGCGTGCATCATTTTCCTTCGACTTCCTAGAGCAGCAACTGGTTAAAGAAGGGTATGACGTTGGCAAAATCGCAACTTTCACACCCTATACCTTCACCCCATCCGGGCGAGTCGATCGTGTGCGTTTACTTCATTCTCGTGGAGAAATTATCCTGCGGGGGCAGGATTTGCGACGTGTGGTCGGATACTCCAAAATTTTCAGCACTCAATTTTCCATCGAATCATTGGGGCAGGAAGTGGTCGTGGTGGGTCATGGGGCGGGACATGCCGTGGGGATGTGTCAGTGGGGCATGCGGGAGATGGCCGAATTAGGGTATGACTACCAATCGATTATCCGGCATTATTATCCCCACACAATACTTCTTCCTCTTGATCGCGTGCTCCTTACTGCGGCCGACTAACTCTATCGTTTCTTTCCTTTCCTGGTCATGGATCTTTCCCAATTCAACTTTCCCTTTGACCAGACCCTGGTTGCTAAATATCCGGTTCATCCCCGGGATCATGCCCGATTGTTGGTGCTGACCCGATCAACCGGAGATATCACCGATCGGCAAGTCAAAGATCTCCCAAAAACATTACGACCCGGGGATTTACTCGTGGTCAATAATACCAAAGTCATTCCGGCACGCCTCTGGGCAAAGAAGGTACCAAGTGGAGGGCGGGTAGAATTACTGATTGTCAAAGAAATTGGTGAGGACCATGCAGAAGTCCTTATTCAGGGGAAAGTTGGAGTCGGACAGATTGTGGAATGTGAGGGTTCTGCCCGTGCGCAGATTGTGGAAAGAGAACCAGGTCGAACGGTGATTCATTGGCTGGGTCCTGGTGCCTTGCGAACATGGTTACTTTCTCATGGAGAAATTCCGCTTCCTCCGTATTTGAAACGTCAGCCTGGGCCAGGCGATCAAGAAGATTATCAAACCGTATTTGCCAAGGTGGAGGGGGCCATTGCTGCGCCAACTGCCGGATTGCATTTTACGCCAGAATTGATCACGCAACTGGCAGAGAAGGGGATCGGAACAGCCATGGTTACCCTGCATGTTGGACCTGGAACCTTTCAGCCCGTCAAGACGACGGATGTGGAGCGTCATATCATGCATCCGGAATGGTTCGAGGTGTCGGAGGAGACCGCGAGGAGAATTCGCGAGGTTCGGAACCGGGGCGGGAGAATTGTCGCTGTCGGGACTACCGTGGCACGAAGTCTGGAGTCAGCCCTGGATGAGACCGGCGAGCTCAGGCCCTGTTCAGGAGAGACGCGCCTCTTTATCCTGCCAGGATTCCAATTCCGGGTCATTGATGCGCTTCTGACCAATTTTCATTTTCCCGAAACGACCCTTTTAATGCTGGTTTCGGCGTTTGCGGGATTGGCGGAGGTCAAGGAGGCGTATGCGCATGCGGTACGCGAGCGCTATCGGTTCTACAGTTACGGCGACGCCATGCTCATTTATGAATAATGAAGTTGGAAGAAATAGTGAGGTAATCCAGGGGTGATTTTCCCAGCAGGTGTTATCTGACGTATGGGGCGAAGGATTTGTGGTAAGGACGAATGAGTCGGGGGCAGGTATCTACGGATAAAATCCCGAGCTGAGCCACTGGGGGAGGACTCCAGGCAGACCAGATTGCAGGGTCAGGCCGATGGCTGCCTCTTACAACAGTTCCTGGTGAATTGTGACATCCCCACGAGCTCGAAGCGCAGTTTGGAATGCCTGCATGGCCCGTTGTTTCTTTTGCATGAGAAATTGAAGGCGAATCTGTTCTAGGACCGTGAGATCGGGCTCGGCCCCGTCAAGTGTTTGTCGATCAGCGAGTTCTTTGACTTCTTTCATTTCGGCCGGGGTGAGTGTTGTGGCTTCAGAGACGAGCAGTCTCGCCTTTTCCGCCAGTAATTCGTTTCGGCGTTGCTCCTCATATTGATGAGGTTTCATCCGGTTGGCCGCCAAGATTCTTTGGTAATATTCTGTATCGAAGACGCCATCTTTTTGGAAGTCTTTTTGATTCACAATCGCATCGTGGAGTTCTTGAGCCGAGACAGCCAAATTCATTTCATCGGCCAGTAATTGCCAGGATTTTGTGGTGATTAATCCCTCGAGAGCGAGTTGCTGGATGGTCTCTTCTTTTACGTCTTCTTGTTTAAGTTGGTCCCGATAGAATCGGAAGTAACCTTGCTTTGTCCGGAGATATTCATCCTTGGAGACCTTATAGGGGCCAACGGTGGCCACGGCGTTACCTTGAGTGGAATCGTACCCATACCAACCCATGCCAATGACAAAAGTGACAGCGATTCCCAGGATGAGAAACTTGAGAATCCATGGGTATTTTGCGGAACCCTCGCGTATAATTCGAATCATGCGTCCTGCCTCCTGAGAATGTCTTTGATGACCATGACGAAATTTTAAGGGCCGGCAACGGGAAAGGCAAGTGAGTGGGCCGTGTCAATTCAGTTCTTTACATGAGTCGGGTGGCATGGTAAAGCAACGGGCCGGAGAGTGAGAATGATAGATATTTCTTAAATGGTCGTCCGGGATAGGGTGTGAGGATTTCCTGGAATTGCTCTGTCCTTGATTTTCATTGGAAAGCGGCGTGGAGAACGGAACATGGCGTCTCTGCAAAACAATGTTTCTGATGGGGGAGTTGTTTCCTATAATATGTGCCTGAGTCATAATGAGAAAGGTCGGTGAAAGCAAATGAGTGAGGTTCGAGTTCGCTTTGCGCCCAGTCCGACTGGTTTCCTCCATATTGGCGGAGTGCGGACAGCATTGTTTAATTGGTTATTCGCTCGTCATGAGGGTGGCACCTTTATCCTCCGTATTGAGGACACCGATCGGGACCGGTCTACGGATGATGCAATTCAGGTCATCCTGGATGGCCTAAAATGGACCGGGTTGAATTGGGATGAGGGGCCTTACCGGCAGACAGACCGCTTGGAACTGTATCGTGAACGGGCCATGGATCTCTTGAAGAGAAAGTTAGCCTACTGGTGCATCTGTACGCCTGAGGAATTAGACGCGAGAAGGAAGGAAGCTCAGGCTAAAGGCGAATCCATCAAATATGACGGGCGGTGTCGACATCGAGGAATCTCCGAACCCACCGAGCCGGCGGCTCTTCGATTTCTCACTCCTCAGGAAGGGCAAACCGTCGTCAATGATCGAATTAAGGGTCGGATCGTGTTTGATAATACGGTTATGGACGACCTCATCATACTCAGATCCAATGGCTATCCCACCTACAATTTTTCTGTGGTAGTGGATGATGGGCTCATGAACATTACGCATGTCATTCGGGGGGACGATCATGTCAATAATACTCCGAGACAAGTACCGCTCTTTTCCGCCATGGGATTTTCGGTGCCTGAGTTTGCGCATCTACCCATGATATTGGGATCGGATAAAGCGCGTCTGTCTAAACGCCATGGGGCCACCTCCGTTTTAGCATATAAGGAGATGGGGTATTTGCCTGAAGCCCTCATTAATTATTTAGTCCGATTGGGATGGTCCCATGGGGATCAGGAAATTTTCTCAATTCAGGAAATGGTCGAGTTTTTCGATTTCAAGCAGGTGCAAGCCTCGGCAGCCGTTTTTAATCCTGAAAAACTACGGTGGGTGAATGCGCAGTACATTAGAAGCAGCAACCCCAAGCAGGTGGCCGACGCCCTCATGCCATTTTTGCAAAATGCAGGCTATGACGATGCTGCTTTGGCCAGAATTCCCGGGGGAGCCGAGGCCTTGATTCCACCCTTACGAGAGCGATCAGAAACGCTTTTAGACCTTGTTCAAGGTGCCGTTCCCTATTTATCAGAGCCCATGACGATGGATGAGGATGCCGCGAAAAAACATCTCACCCTGTCAATTGCCCCGAGCCTTCAGGCGTTTGCTGATCAGGTTGAGGCCGAGTCAGACTTTTCCAAGGAGGCGCTTGAGGGTATTCTTCATGGCATTATCGAGCGGCAGGGGCTCAAAATGGGCAAGATCGCGCAACCGTTACGCGTGGCTTTAACCGGTAGGACTGTCAGCCCTGGCATTTATGAGGTAATGGCGTTATTAGGGAAAGAAAGGTCGCTCCAACGAATCCGTGCCGGTGTTAAGCGAACGATGAAGCCCCAAACCCATCCTTCATAAATTGTTTTTATGAAGTCCCTTGACTGGTTCCGAGAGGTGAATTAAGCTCACTCCTAGGTTGGGGGATCGTCTAGCGGTAGGACGCCAGTTTCTGGAGCTGGCTGCCCAGGTTCGATCCCTGGTCCCCCAGCCAACTTTTTCCCTCTTCTGAATTATAATCTTCAAACTCTTTCTTCAACTGCTTCATTTTTCCCTTGGGTTTATTCTGGGAATATAAGAGACCTGTAGCCTGTCGAATTTGCGCTATGCCGAAGGTGGCGGTTCGACTCGGCTTCCTTCCTAGTTCAAACCAGCCCTCGTTGTTTAAGAGCTTTGTTGACGGTTCCTGCTGAGAGATGGCCCCATCTCATGTCCTTTTGGGCTCTAATGGTCTGGAATTCCTGAAATTGCTAGAAAAGCTCCAGCCCGACTATTACTCCCCGACTGGCTGTGGTATGCCGGAGGGTATGCCACTAGCCTCAGGTGATGAATGTGATTTCTTAGGTGTATTTGTGCCGTGTCTCAAAACGAGCCTGACTCTACACGGGGCAGGGTTTGTTGTTTCATCCAGCATCAGGATCTTCTCTTCAGACTTTTTAACAAAAATTCTTGGGTCTGGCAGGACCAAGATTTTTTCGCATGGACTTCTTTACCGTACAAAACCAAAGATTCCCTGGCTTTATTAACCACATTGTCAGAAAACACGTTGGTGCAGAAAACCTTATCGTGTACGCCTCCCTTCCATGTCCGGCCTATCTGATTAGCCAGATTTGCAGCGATTGAACTCTTCTCTCCCTGGGTGCATTCTTTGCTCCTCTTGATCTGATGAGGATTTTGTCTCGTCCGAAATACTTATGCCTAGGCCGTGGAGGGAGTGTTGATCATTTTTTTGCCGAAATATTGGGATTTTATAAGGTCATAGAAGTTCATCATGAAATCACGAACAGCTTTTGTCATTTTTGTGACCAGTGTGTCCATAAGGTTAAGTATGCTCAACATAAAACCTGCGTGGGCTGCGTAGCTTATGGGGTTGGGAAAATTCTCGGTGAAGGTTTTTTAGCCAAGCTTTGGCTGTTTCTACCGAAGGATTTGTAGTCGTGGACATGGGGCCGGTTTTTCGGGGGACAGCCGGTGGCTTTGAACCCATTGTCGATTTGACAGGGATGATGACTCTTACGGCTAATGGAGTAACTAGTGATGGCCGTTTAATAATTTAATAATCGAAGGATAATCCCATTAGGGATTAGGGCTGACAGCACATGCTTGGAGATGGACAGGAGGTAGCGGCGTTGTTGGCTTGGGGAATCTCTATGGGGGATTTAGAAGTAATGTTACGGCCATCTCGTTCGATGGATTAGTGATCGTGGGCAATAGCACAGGCGGAAGCAGGCGAGGAGGCATTCCGGTAGATCAAGGAGCGGCATGGTCGAATTTGGATTCCTGCCTGGAGCAATATTTAATTCAAATGCATGGGCCATTTCTGATGATTGATCAGTAATACTTGGAAGCAGCTGCTTACTTCTGGTGGCGAAGGGTTAATGCGTGGGAAAAATTAGGATGCCCCTTTTTTTTTAATACAGGGTGTGCATATGTGGGATTTCAAGCTGGAACGATCCACGTTTTTTGCCCCATGCTCACAATCACCATATTGAAACATTGGCCGAGTAGAGTCTTATCGGTCTGATTGCCCTCTCATTCCCCTTGGCTTGCGCACTGCTAATGGGTTGGCGAGCGTACAGAACTGAAGACAACGAAATACCTAATCTATAAGGCCGGGATGCTTGCTGGCGTAATTGGGTTAGGTTTTGCAGATATGGTTGAACTTAGCTTTATCCGCCAGTGGGTAGTTCTCATGCTGTTCATCCAGCTAGGGGTTGTTGCACATTTTTCCAGTCAGCAAAAATTTCATAGAGGGGCGTCATGCTCAAATTGATCCCTATTCCTCAAATCGTTACTAGGTGGGCCACCATTTCTTTGTCCTGTGCATGTTTGGTTTTGGGGGTGTGGCCTCAGTGGGCCACTCAATTGCAAGCACAAACCGGCTATAGCTACATATCACCCGCGTTCATAATCGATAGCGGAGTCACCCCGGCGAACTCAGATACAGGAAGTCCCGGCAAGCCAGGTATAGGTTTTGACGGAGTCAATTTTCTAATGGTGTCCTGCCGAGAGAATGGCTCCGCCGCCAATATCCAGGGGACACTCGTCTCTACGATAGGCTCAATCGTAACGTCTTTTCCGATTGCCGACCTAACTCCAGTTTATGGTTGCTCCCTACAACGGCCCTCTGTGGCTTTTGACGGAAGTAACTATCTGGTTGTCTTCAAGCAAGTAACCGAAAGGGGGAGAACGGACATTGTGGGGGCTAGAATTACCCCGGCCAGTGCCGTACTTGACGGGCCAAGGGGATTCACGATTCTCCGAGATGTGGTGGGAGCTGCCGTTGTTGCGTTCGACGGTTCCAACTATCTTGTCGTGTCAGATAGATATAGTGATGCCACCCTTCACGACATCATTGGAGCCAGAGTGAATTCTGACGGACATGTGTTAGATGAATTTCCGATATTTACCGCCCCGGGTGGTCAAGTCTTACCTTCAATTGCATTTGATGGCAACAACTACCTCGTCATTTGGTCGGATACAAGAAGTGGATCACCCATAGGAACGGATGCCAATATTTATGGCACCCGGGTGTCTCCGCTGGGCCTGGTGTTGGATCCAGGGGGAATCCCGATCTCTACTGCTCCGGGTAGTCAAGGATTTAATGATGTCATTTTTGACGGAGAGAATTATTTTGCCGTCTGGGATGACACACGCAATGGTCTAGGCGGTTTTGATCTCAAAATAGACATTTATGGTACGCGCATAACCCCTTCCGGTGTATTACTCGATGGATCACCGGACACAGGGGGGATTGCTATTAGCACTCATCCCCGCCCTCAGGAGCGTCCTGTGGTCAGTTTCACTGGCACAGAATATTTTGTCACTTGGGGGATGTCATATTTTCTAGATCCCCCAGAAGGAATATTTGCAGCGAGGGTCTCTACTGGGGGTGTTCTCCTTGATGGGCCGCCTGGTGTTGGAGGGATACTGATAAGTAATCCGAAAAACAACGACTCCAAATTCGTTTCGCCTAATAGTTACTTCAATGGGAGCAATGTGCTTCTGAGTTGGATTAATAACAGAGAATTAGGTGGGACCTTCAAGGATCTCATCGGTGTTTTGGTATCAGATACATCACATACCCCCTATGACCTGAATGGGGACAGCAATGCCGATATTCTCTGGCGTAACACCAGTGATGGCAACATTGCCATCTGGTTCATGAATGGGATGGCCACGGCCTCTTTCAGCTTTCCCGGTGCGGTATCCTTGGCTTGGAAAATCGCGGGGGTTGGCGATGTGAATGCAGATGGCAAAGGGGATGTCATCTGGCACAATCAGACCAGTGGCGCGGTTGCCATCTGGCTGATGAACGGCGGGACCGTGACAGCGGTGGGCTTTCCCGGTACCGCCCCGACGACTTGGAGCATTCAGGCCGTTGGGGATATCAACGGCGATGGCAAGGCGGACCTGATCTGGCGCAACACCAGTGAGGGTCATACGGCCATCTGGTTTATGAATGGGACCGCCATGGCTTCCTCCAGGTTTCCGGGCGGGGTGCCAATGGCCTGGCAGATCGCACAAGTGGGCGATGTGGATGGCGATGGCAAAGCGGAAGTCATTTGGCGCCATAGCACCAGTGGTGCAGTGGCGATCTGGCTGATGAATGACGGGACTGTGACAGGGGTGGGCTTTCCCGGCGCCGCCCCGACGGCGTGGAGGATTCAGGCGGTCGGCGATGTGGACGGCGATAGGAGGGCGGATCTGTTGTGGCGCAACACCAGGGATGGTAACACTGCCATTTGGTTCATGAATGGGACTGCTGTGGTTGCCGCAGCCTTTCGAGACGGTGTGCCCTTAGTGTGGCAGATTGAACAGGCGGCCGATGTGAATGGGGATAGCAAGGCCGACATCATTTGGCGCAATGCCATCCGCGGCACAGTGGCCATCTGGTTGATGGATGGGCTAACTGTGACGGCGGTAGGATTTCCCGGCAGTGTGTCGACGGGGTGGAAGATCCAACCGTAGGCGGAGGCCCCACTCAATTTCCCGCATTGAGGTGGCGTCTTACGGGGTTGGGCTTTTTTTGTGATGGAAAGCCTGAATAAGGTCCAGGTGATTGACCGAAAAAAGTCCTCTCTTTCCCAGGTCTATTTTCTACATCTTCAGCTTGCCCTCAGTTATCTCCAGGTTTAGCTCCAGATTCTGAATCGATGTAAGGTAAGGATGATAGGTGGTATGCAAAAAGTGTAAATATTTTGTGTTAATGATGCGGCTGGCACTCCGTCACCATAGATATATGGTTCCCCGCCTTTTGATTTTGTAGATTTTCGGAACTGGCTGCCCAGGTTCGACCTTTGGTTTTCCAGCCAAAAACTTTCCCCTTTTCTCCTAAATTAACCAACAATCTTCGTCAGACCTGAAATCTACAACGGAATTCTTAGATTTCCTTTTGGCCTCAAAAACGGGTTGCCGGTCCGTATTGTTGAATTGGTTGTATAATCCTGAGAAGATTAAAGCGCAAAGGGATGATTAACTCAGAATGGAGTTGGAGGGTGTGGCGTTGGATCTAACGGACCCAATATCACATTTCAAAGAATTACCAATTAGGAGGGGACGCTATGAATCTTCATCAACGGGGCGCCGAGCTGATTAATGGATTAAAGGATCATATTCTAGAGGTTCTTCGTGGGCATCCGGATGCAGAGTCCGAGGGAATGGGCGTTATTCAGGAAGAAATTGCCCGGCGGGCAGGGTTGCATAATATGGGCACCGGGGAATTGGATCACACCTGTGGGGAAATGTTGCGGTTGCTTCAGAAGGAAGGCCTAATCCAACTGGTGGAAGAGGCTGAGCAGGATGAAAAGAGGAAGCGGTGGCGTTTGAACTCACGATAAGATTTGGCTCGTTTCTCGGGCGTTGCATTTCGATTTTTAATTCATTTCTCTCCGATTGAAAATCGTTGCTCATCAAGGGCGCCAATAAAGGGTATCACCGCGACATCCGAGCTGCTCGTCGGCCACGGTCTTGCTTCTGCTCTTCTCCCGCCCTAAGTATTCCGGGACCTCCTGTTCCGGAATATCTTGAAGCCAGCCTTGAATCTTCCGACGGGCATAAGTCTTAAGACAGCCGTAAGGCAGGTGCTTTCTTCTCCCGCTCCGTGGTGCTTTCCTTTTCATTGGCCTATCCTTACTCCGTCGGTCCGGGCAAACAGGGTGTGGGGGAACCTTCACCCGAAAGGCTATGCCTCCCTTCACCATTATTGACAGACTTTTAATTGTAGCTCGTTGGCCGGAAAATATGACATACTTTTTTAAGGAAACACCATGGATTTCCTTTTTTAGTTGTCATAGCTGAAACGGAATATTAGATTAAATAGAAATGCCAGAATGATTTTCTTTGATAGGGTTCTCTCTGAATTTTTCCTCAAAGAAAAAAGGGAAGTTGTTGAATGGAGGAAATGAAATGAAAATTGTGCCGCCACTATTTGTCATGTTTTGGATAATGCTGATTAGTGACCCTCTCCTGCAAGCAGAGGTCATTATTGTAGCAGATGGTGGAGAGGAGGAAGAATTGACTCTTAAGCATCGTAAGGGAGCTAAAGCACCCATGCGGATTGAAGAGCCCGATGGAACGCTACAACCCCTTCCATTGGGCTCGATTCCCGAGAGTCGTATGAGTAAGGAGGGTTTGCGGTATGTTCCAGATGCAGGCGGTGGAACAATGGTCAATGTTGAAGGCCGGTTTCAGTCAATTTTAAAGGTGCCAGATGGCGCTGACCATGCGATTCATCACCATGAATCTGTGGATTTACAGTCCTTGAAACCCTAAAAAATTTCCAAGGCTACCATTTCGGTTCATGAATGACCCTAATGCCAATATGCTGAGAGGTCCCTCTCAGTTGCCGATATCCTTCAGCCTGTGTGTGGCTGGGTTTCTGGTTGTCTTACTCTTTTGGGGCCTTGGCCTCTTGGCCGAGACCGACGCAGCCACCATTGTTATTGTGAATAAAGATAGCCCTGGTGAGGGATTTAACGATCCTGCCCCTTTTACCCCAGTGGGTGGGAATACCGCGATAACGCTTGGGCAGGCGAGGTTGAAAGCCTTTGAGTATGCGGCAAATATTTTAGCGCAGGGATTGGTGAGTACGGTGGGCATTCGAGTCGATGCTCGAATTGATTCCTTAGGAGCAGGAATCCTGGGATCGGCTGGCCCTAATACCGTCCATCGGAATTTCCCCAATGCTCCGGTGGCGAATACCTGGTATGTTCAATCCTTGGCAAATAAATTTGCAGAACAGGACCTGGATCTGACTACCAGTGATATAAGTGCCACCTTCAGTGCAAATTTCACGAATTGGTATTTTGGGCTGGATGCCAACCCCCCAGCGGGACAATTTGATTTTGTCACCGTGGTACTTCATGAAATTATCCATGGCCTTGGGTTTTTGTCATTGGTCGACGCCCTGACTGGAGAGACATTCCTTGGAGGCAATGATGCTTTTATGCGCTGGTTAGAGCATCATGGAGCCAGCCCGGCCGATTATCTTTCAATGACCGACCTGCAACGGCAATCTGCGAATGTTTCTTGGCAGAATCTTCATTTTGTTGGTGCCAATCTTCAAGGGGCATCTGGGACATTGACGGCCGGACGAACAAACACACATGTGCAAATGTATGCCCCGAACCCGGTTGAATTGGGTTCCTCGGTGTCTCATTTCACGAACACGATTAAGCCAGACCAGCTTATGGAGCCTGGAATAGCTTCCGGAAGGGCGATTCATGATCTCGGGTTGGCTCAACCTCTGTTGCAGGATTTAGGATGGGTATTTGAAGCTGACGTGAGTTTTCCAATTCGAAATGATGTCAACGGGGACGAAAAGGCAGACCTCGTCTGGCGCAATACCAGCACGTGGGCTGTTGCGATTTGGTTGATGAACGGTCCTACGATTGCTTCCTCCGGTTCATTGGGCGTGGTGTCGTCGAAGTGGCAGGTTGCCGGTATCGGAGATGTCAATGAGGATGGGAAAGCAGATGTGATCTGGCGCCACAGCGATACCGGAACGGTAGCGGTGTGGCTGATGAATGGTCTCACTGTCATGTCGGTGGGTTTTCCGGGTAGTGTCTCTCTGGATTGGCAAATCGCGAGTGTGGGTGATGTTAACGGCGATGGGAGGGCAGACGTCGTTTGGCTAAACACGAGTAGTGGAGAAGTGACGATTTGGTTAATGAGCGGCTCCACGATTGCTTCTTCCGGCCACTTGGGTGCGGTGCCGTTGGAGTGGAAAATGGCCGGAATGGGAGATATGAATGCCGATGGAAAAGCGGATCTTATATGGAGGAATACCCTTACCGGCGCAGTGGAAACGTGGCTAATGCAGGGGCTCACGGTCCTGTCAATAGGTTTCACCGGTGGGGTCTCCACGGATTGGCAGATTGCGGGGGTGGGTGATGTGAATGATGACGGGATGGGGGATTTGGTTTGGCGCAAAACGAGTAACGGGGAGGTTGCAATTTGGTTAATGAATGGAGTGACTCTCAGTTCGCCGGGGTTTTTTGGCGTGGTCCCTCAGGGGTGGGAGATTGCTAACACCAGTGATGTCAATGGGGATGGGCGCGCAGATATTATTTGGCGTAATAAGCAGACGGGTACGGTGGCGGTGTGGATAATGAATGGGCTCGCAATCACGTCGATAGGCTTTCCGGGAAGTGCCTCAACCAACTGGAAAATTCAGCATTAGGTGAATTGTATAAGGAGGTTTACAACCCTGTGTCCTAGCCAAACTAAAGTGATGAACATAAAGGGTCTTCTCCTAATGTAGGCTCGTTCAAGTGCGAGAGGCACATGACCAGGGGTTTGGGTAGCCGTTTTGGATGTGAGGCCTGGAAAAGTTTACTCAAGGAGACCCTGTCTTTGGCAGGTTGCTCTGTTTCTATACGGTCAAATTGTGTTGAGCCATTTTTCATTGAGATTATTTTAACTGGGGATGCATGCTTTGTATGGGAGCGTGAATATGCTGATGGTCAATGTGAAATGGTGGTGGGCAGCTATGCTTGGAGGCAGCATTTTGCTTGCAGTACCTGGGCATTCCGAAATTAGTGCGATTATGGGCGATGTGATTGGGCACTTTTTTTCTGCGCTGATCTTAGCGATTGTGCCGATTCTGGGATATCGTCTTTTTTATCATCGAATCGGTGAGAATGAAATCACATATATTTTTGGTGCTGCCTGGGTCTACCTTGTTATATCGCAATTGTTTGGATGGTGAGGGAAATTTCAACTTCAAACCCTCGATTATAGACATTCCCTTGGATTTAAGGCTTGGTCTACCCATTCTAAATCAAAAAATAGGGGAGAGGATCATAGAACGGTTGAAGTTCATTAATGTGGTAGATTCCCACACTCCAGAGGTGGAATGCTTGGTGGTACCCCTGGGCAGAGCGATGCGTTGGAAGGGTTCGCTCGCTCTCTGTGGGATGTCCGTACAAAAGCTTTATTTTGATCCCAGCGAATGAAGGAAAACTAACAGACATGTCCATGTTTGGTAATTGTAACGCACCTGGTAGTTTCTTGAGAAAGGAATTTCTTTCTTCACTGAATCCTTATGGACCGAGCCATGTGGAGATTTTCAATGACTGGCCAAACTTCTTGGATTTCGGACTGGGCAATATTAGGTTAGAGGTTCGTTAGATTATTGCGTCTGTTCAATCATAGTATTGAGTCATGAATCATACTATTCATTTTCCTTATTTTTTGTGATTAAGGTTCGGGCGATTTCATAAATTCTTGAGAAATTGACAGTTCCCTCCCCTAGCATTTAAGGATCTGGCAAATGTTCCGATGAAGCATCCAGTATTAAAAACGGTCATAACCTGAAAAAGGCAAACCATCTGAAAGGGTGGGACGCAAAGCCATGGGCCTACTTCTTGGAGTTCAAGATAAGGTTGCCAGGTTGCCAGGCAAGTCACAGAGTCTCCTTGATCAAAAGCGACGTGGCTTCGCTCGGCATGACTCACATGCATAAAGGAGATCTCGTATGGCAGACGATCAAGGTTTCTCTCGAGTAGGTGTTCCCCGTCCCAATTCTTCTCGATTCGCGTTTAGTTTATTATGGGCCATTGTCATTTTTCTCTGCTTCTCCCACTCCAATGCATTGGCGGGAGAAGTCACCCTAGCCTGGAATCCTCCTTCCGCTGAATATGGAGGATTTATCATAGCCTACGGGACTTCAAGCGGCAGTTATTCCCAGACTCAAGATGTCGGATCCCAAGCCATCTATACCTTAACAAGCCTGATTCCCGGTCAAACGTATTATATTGCGGTCAAGGCATACGACCGGAATCGGAAAATCGAAAGTCCCTATTCGAACCAGGTCAGTGTAACTGTGCCGATTGTTGCGGCACGTCCTGCTCCTCCTAGGAATGTCCAAGTTTATTGAAATTTAACATCGTCATCTGCGACAAATATTTACTGGGAGTTTGTATTGGTAGACAGGTCGCATCCCGGAAATGTGGTTAGCTGAATTCTCTTGGGTCTTGTACGGTGAGATCCGTCATAATGAAGACGCCTACTTCCGGGGCAATTTGCAGAACGAGGATGTACTGCAAAGGTCGCATTTAAAAATAATTTTCCTCAGGCGATATGGCGTTATTTATAAGGATGGATTATCGGACGGAGACGATCACATGAAATCTCATAAGTATTCTTCAATTTTTTCAAATCTCACTTCGTCGGATTTTTGCTAACCCTCCCCAAGTAACTTTACGGGAAATCCGGCATCCGTGCCGGATTTCACCAATTCAAATTTCATAAAATAGTTTGCTCCGCTTCGCAATCGTTGTTAATCTTCTCCATTGGGCTTCGACAGACGTGGTTTCCTGGAATTTGACTGTACGTCGTGCGGTATTATCTGTTCCCCCCCCCCTGGATCGACTTTATCCGATAATTTTGGTAATCATCCCATTGCAAGAAAAATTTCCTAGAAGGAAAATATTCTCATACAAAAATCGATGACTGTTTCTTCTGTCGGTTCCTATGGTAAGGTCCGTTCCTTATCGGAGCACTCATTTTGTAATTGACTTAACAAGGGGATGAGGGCACCATATTTAAATGTGATTAAGCTCCACTATTTTCGAATCCTCTTCTGAATCTACCCGGATATTTGAATTGATTAGTGAGTATGGTTATTTGATGATTAATTGCGTATGGCCAAAAACAAGAGCGCTGTGTCTTTTCCCATTTTGCACGATGCGTGAGCGGAAATGGGGTCTTGTTCTTTTTCTAACATGTCTCATTTTTTGTGAGGTTTTTGTCCCGGGCACGGTGAAGGCTCAATCCTTTTCTGATATGGGACTATTTTATTTCACTGGGTCTCACCGACCTATCCAAAATCGGAGCGGGCTTTTTCGTGAATATCTGACGGGAAATGGTATGGGGGATGGTCTCAAAGCCGGTCCGGTTCAGCTCCATCCGTTTTTAGGTGTATCGGAAGTGTTTACAGACAATGTGTTTAAGAGAGACACAAACACGAAAAGTGACTTTCTTACGACCATCGCACCAGGGATTCAGGCGTTCATGCCGTTTGGTGGAGGTAAGCATTCCGTTCTTCTTGACTACCGCGCTGCCCAATTTCTCTACAAAAAATTCACCGACAATAATGCTTTGGCTCAAGATGCTCTTGGCCATGTAAGCTTGAATTATCCTGGTGGGTTAGCAATAGACTTGCAAGGAGGCCATTTAGAAGGGTTTGACCCGAGAGGGTCGGAGGTGGATACTCAACAAAAGGATATTACCAAGTGGAATGTGAATCAGTTTTTAGGCCAAATTGAATTCACGGGGCAAAAGGCAGGTATCCGTCTTCGCACGTATTTTGATGATTTAAATTACACAAACAATGGTCAGGATGCCCCGCGGGACCGGACCCGTGCTGGGGCCAATCTCAGTGTATCTGTAAGTGTAACCCACTCAACTCGAGCCCTTCTTGGCGTTCGAATGGTCAACAATGATTATAATACGAATACGCAGCAGAATAGTTTCGGTTACGGGGCGTATACGGGCTTCAGTATAGCCCCTACCCGCCAGTTATCGGGAGAACTCAATGTAGGGTACCAGGTTTTGAATTTTGACCATGCGGCTATCGATGAAAACTCCGCCCGTGGCCAAGCTCTTCTTGCAAAGGGTTTAAGCTTAGGATCGGCGCAGCGGACCTTCTTTTACATGCGAGGAAATTTGGATTGGAACCCTACGTCTCGGTTAAGTTTTCGTCTCCGCCCCTTTTCAACAATTAATCAGTCAGCGGTTCAGAATACTTCCACGTATAAGCGAATTGGCGTTGACGTTTATGGGAAACAGTCATTTACGGACCGGTTTGCCCTGCGTGGAAATTTTTACTACGCCAACGATAATTTTGATACCAATAGAACGGATGATCGATTTCGTTTGCGGATAGGACCGGAATATCGTACGGTTAAATGGTTGGGATTTCGTTTAGATTATATTTTCGAGAAGAGAACCTCAAACATCGACAATTTTGATTTCAATAGTAATACGATCATGCTTTCAATCCAAGGGATTATCTAGTAAAACAGAATGCACCCTTAATCCGCCCCAATTCTTTCCAAACTGTTCCTTGCCCTTTGACAGTTGTGTGACAAGTATTTTCCTGTTCTCTTGAGATCACCCTGTGGCGGTAATCCCCCTATCTCGTTTGATCAGCATGCGGAGAAATCCTCATGGATCTCTCCAATATGAATTTCAAAATTTTCGCACTCTTAACTCTTGTTCAGGAGATTGAGATTAATTGAGAGTGATGCGAAAATATGAAAAATAGATAGAGGTTTGAGGGTTTTCGTCTACTCCAGATTGAAATTGAGCTAGTTCAACTGTTTGATTGGGAAAGGAGATGTGCCATGAGATCCGGTCAAAAAATACCGTCTAGATGGATAAATGGGCTGATTCTGGCGGCCTTAATCCTTTTGGTATGCCTCAGAGGAGGGGTACTCGCTTTGACACCTGAGGTCCCTCTACAGGTTGAGGGGGATCGGTTAACAGGTCATCTGTCACAGGTGACCTTACGAACGGTATTGGAGCAATTACAGAAACAGTTGGGTATAAAATATGAGGCCCCCGTTGAGGAAATGAATAAAGTCATTTCCGTCGATTTGCAGCAGGAGAAGATACTTCCTGCATTGGCAAAAATTTTGGCGCAGTGGGATTATGCATTCACGGTCAATGCGGCGGGACGCTTACAATTTCTCTATGTGACACCAAAAGCCTCACCAGCAGAAACGGTGTCTGAGGCGAGGAACCCATCAGAGGTTGGTTCTTCAAATGCATTGGGCGAAACGGATTTCCGTTCAGACCGTCAGGGGGAGCCAGTGGAAGAGGAATTGGATGCCCCTCCATTTCTGTCTCAGGATGGGGAGCCTGATGCAAACTTCCCACCGTCGGCCTCATCCTTTTCATCTTCTCCGGAAGGGAGCTCTGACTTAAGAGCTCCTGTGGTGGGTGTCCCCATGGATATTCAGCCGGTACCAGCTGGAACCACCATGCCCATGATTCCGGCAAGTAGTGGTAGTGGGATGCAAGTGACGCCTTCGGCCAATTCACTGGACATGCCAATCATTCCGGCCACAGCCTACCCACCGATGGAGATTGAGCCGGTGCCAAGCTACCTGCAAGAAGAGATGCTTAGAGATATGCAACCGTAATCGGAGAGTCGAGTGACAAAAGATATATTTGTCAATGAGTCTTAAGCCATGAAAGTCTCATGAGAATAATAGACGAGAAAACCCCCGAAACGCGCGTCGAAGGGTTGAGTCTTTCCACGCGGGGTTTATTGTGAAGATATCTGCCTCCACCCTCCCTGAGGGCTTGTTGGTTTATGGAAGAGCTGTCTTCAGTTGTGAGTCCCTATCTTTTTACTCTCTCAAAAAATTTTCTCCAATTGACATGAATGCCGTCAATGCCCTCAACAGCGCTTAAAATGTTTGCTAGGATTTTTCTGCAACTGGTTAGGGGAAGAAATGGGCACCGTTTTTGGTGTCCCTGATTCTGTCGGATTTAGTGTAGGCTGCAAAGGGATACATATTTACGGGTTTGTGACGAAAGTTTATTGGAAGTGATTAGAGGGGAGGTTGTAATTGAGCGTGGCGATTAACTTCAGTTGGTTCCCAAGTCTGCTGTGGAAGATACGATTGTCGCTGAGCCTGCAAAATCTCCAGTATAGTCAACTAGGTCCTCGAATCCGTGATGACGCACAGATGGAACCCTAGATTCCCCAAAAGCCGGCATTCATGCGAAATGCTTGTGTGTCCCGTGATTGCCAGAAGGAGAGCCCGCTCAGGATCTGATAAAGTATTGTTTTCGAAATTTTAAATAAAGGGTATGAACTCTGAATCTTAGTAGCGCAATATGCAGACGCCAATCCTCTTGTGGCCGAGAATGCTGGGGACAACAATCGTTTTTTGCCGCACAGTAGCATGTTTTGGCATGTGCTTTTGTCCAGTAACGACCTTTTGTCAGCTAGAAACAAATAAAATGCGATCAATGACTTGAATTGGCCTCACTTGTCCATATCCAGTATATGGGGTTTGTCTGGGGGATTGAGATGCTGTCCTATCAGATACCTTGAGGTTCCTACTGAAGTGTTGATCGCGGAAGTGCGCAAAGGTCTTACGGGTTTCCCTCCCCGGTACACTGAAATGCCATCTAGCCGATCCCCTGTGTTTTGAGAATCTTTTGTGATTAATGCTTTGGACTCTGGGTGAGGAGTGGCCTAATCTAAGGCTTTCAGCTACTGGCCGGGAGAGGGCTAACTGCTGGCCTGTGTTGGCTCGGTGGTTGGCGGCTATTTTGGTGACTTGTGCATGCTGTATCGGGTACAGGAGGAAACGTTTTCCCTGTATCCAAATGCTTTGCTGGTTTACCGGGCAATGGAGAATGGGCTAATATTTGTTGGCATGGTACTCATTTGTTTTTTTTTACCACGGCTGTTAGGGTGTTGGACTGAGCACGCATTAGGATGGGTTTATCCTCACTAGGCTTTCAATATTTCTCCTATTTTTCCCAAAAATACGGCAATGGAATCTTGAGAAAGCCTTGGCAGAGTAAATGGCCCAGTCCATGTTGGCCGTATACTTGATGATATGGTGTTGATTTGATATACGTTAAAATTGTTCTATTTGGCCTTTTCCCCCCTTCAGTAATGAAAATGAAATCTTCCCGAAACTTGAGTGGGTAAATCCTTTCTGCCGCATACCCCAAATGGATAGGATTTTTCCACTTCCTGGTCACCCACCCCTTTAATTCCATCGGTTTATTTGCTGGTTTTGAGAATGTAGGTTGAAGGTTCGAGTCAAGGGCCTATCAGTGTGAGGATTTCATGCTGAGAGATTTGCTAACTTAGCCTTGCGGATAAAGGGTGTTGCATGAGGGAGGAATGATTTTTTAACTTCCCACTCGGTCCATCTACTGAAATTAGGGCAACGATAATTTTGGATGAGAGTGATAATTAACCGATGAATAATGCGTATAATCCCTTTTCGCCATTGATCTGTGCCTGGGAGCACAGAACTTTGATTGCTCGTCTTGCCAAGCGAGAGATCGATGCGCGTTATCGAGGGTCGATGCTTGGGGTCATCTGGGCCTTTGTTGTCCCGATTTTGATGCTGGGGGTGTATACGTTTGTTTTTTCTGTGGTGTTTCGAATTCGATGGGAGGTGCCCATGGAGGAAAATGGCGCCTTTGCTCTGTTATTATTTTCTGGGTTGATTATTTTTAATTTATTTTCCGAATGCGTCACCCGTGCTCCGGGTCTTATGCTCGAAAATGTATCATATATTAAAAAGGTAGTGTTTCCTCTGGAAATAATGCCTTGGGTGTCAATGCAGGTGGCACTGTTTAACGCCGCCGTGAGTCTTTTGATTTTGTTGTTTTTTTACCTCGTAGTCCATGGCCTTCCACCAGTAACGGTATTACTGTTGCCGGTCGTACTCTTTCCGTTTGTGTTGTTGATTGTAGGGTTGGGCTGGTTTCTGGCCTCAGTGGGGGTTTTTCTTCGTGATGTCCAACCTTTGGTCGGGGTGATGGTGACGATGATGATGTTTCTCAGTCCTATTTTTTATCCGCTGTCTGCTATTCCTGAAGCCTATCGAGGGTTGATTCAGCTCAATCCATTGACACCTGTTCTGAATGCGTCGAAATCAGTCATATTTTGGGGACAAATGCCGGAATGGTTAGACTGGTTCCTGTATATGGTTGTGTTTTGGATGGTGGGTTGGTTGGGTTATGCATGGTTCCAAAAAACGCGAAAAGGATTTGCTGATGTCGTCTGAACTGGCTATACGCGTTCAAGGACTTGGAAAGGCCTATCAGATCTTTCGAAAGCCTGAAGATCGGTTGAAGCAGATGTTATGGAGAGGGCACCGACAGTTCTATGAAGAGTTTTGGGGTCTCCAGGGTGTGGATCTGAGCGTGTATCGAGGAGAAACGGTCGGGATTATTGGTCGAAATGGATCCGGGAAGTCGACGTTTTTACAAATGGTGTGCGGCACACTCTCGCCGACCTGTGGCGATTTGACTGTGAAGGGCCGAGTCGCGGCGCTGCTGGAATTGGGATCGAGTTTTAATCCTGAATTTACCGGGAAAGAAAATGTGTATTTGGCTGCCTCCATTCTTGGCCTAACCAGTGAGCAGATCGATTCCCGGTATGAATCCATAACGGAATTTGCCGCCATTGGAGATTTCATTAATCATCCGGTTAAAATTTTTTCGAGTGGAATGTATGCGCGGTTGGCCTTTTCCCTTGTCGCTCATGTGGATGCCGATATTCTGATTATCGATGAAATCCTTGCCGTGGGTGATGCCGCCTTTACTCAAAAATGTATGCGTTTCCTTCATCAATTTCGGGAAAAAGGCACGCTCCTGTTTGTCTCCCATGATACGGCTTCGGTGACCAATCTTTGCAACCGGGTTGTTTGGCTTGATAATGGGGCCGTCAGGGAAATTGGTCCCGCAAAAGAGGTCTGTCATAATTTCCTTGCTGCCCTGTATCACGAGCAGGAAAATGCCAATACCTTTCGTATTGGTGGAAGCCGCAAAGCTCCAACGGATTTAGCCATGCCGGTAAAAGATCCACGGAGTGAAATGTTAAAGAACTCTTCACATCGAAATGAGTTGGAGATTTTCGATTTCGATCCAAATGCTCCATGGTTTGGTGAACGCGGAGCCAGTATTTGCGAAGTGGCGCTTTCCGATCAACATGGCTCTCTCCTGACAACGCTAGATGGCGGAGAGGAAGTCACGTTGACCATCCGGTGTGTGTCGGAACGACCTTTAGCGCGACCCATCCTTGGGTTTTACGTGAAAGATCGACTAGGCCAGTATTTGTTTGGCGACAATACGTTTCTGATGTATCGTGAAGTTGACCGCTCCATTGAGAAGGGGCAACGATTTCACGCGATGTTTCGTTTCCAGCTTCCATATCTCCCAACCGGTGATTATTCGGTGATTGCGGCGATAGCTGAGGGGACACCAGAGAATCACGCTCTTCATCATTGGATCGATGATGCCCTGTTTTTTCGAGTTCATTCAAGCCACGTCCTACGAGGGCTTATTGGCATTCCGATGTTGGCGATTGAATTTGAATCTTCGGTGATGCCCTTGGCCCCGTCCTGAGAACTCAGGGATACACGGTCAGGCTCTAAGTGTTCTATGTTGTTCCTGTCCGGCCGGAATGAGGCTTTGGGGGGATGGGGGTGAAGGTGCTAATTTAACCCTGGCTTGGTGGTGATCAATGATAGATAGAGCCAAATCATGAAAAAGATTGAGGAACAAGTCTCCTCCGGGAGGATGCCATCGTTACCCGACGCAGATCAGGAAAGGGAGGTCATTGAATCCGATTCAATCTCTCTCTCCTCCACTGAAACAAAGCAGGACATTATGGCCGATGTGACAGAACCACCAAATCTTCCGTGGACAGGCGAACGCTATGTTCCGGGAGTCATTGGAGATATTGAGCTAGAGCATTTGCATCGCTATTACCTTGCCCGTGAATTGGCGGTGGGAAAGGATGTGCTCGATATCGCATGTGGGGAGGGGTATGGTTCAGCGGTATTAGCTGAGGTTGCCCGGAATGTCGTGGGCGTTGATGTTTCGGAGGAGGTCATACGGTATGCAGCTGAACGCTATCAGCGTTCGAATGTCCAGTTTAAACATGGTGCATGTGATCACATTCCCCTCCCTGATGCCAGCATGGACCTTATTGTGAGTTTTGAAACGCTTGAACATCATGATGTGCATCATGAAATGATGCGAGAGTTTGTTCGAGTTCTACGCCCGGACGGGCTGGTTCTCATTTCCAGCCCGGATAAGGCTGAATATTCCGATAAGCCACAGTTCGTCAATTCCTTTCATGTGAAGGAACTCTATTTCGAAGAGTTCCAAGAACTGTTGTTGAATTATTTCGGGCATGCGCAGTTTTATGGCCAGCGAGTGCGATATGGGTCATGTATTGGTCCGCTTCATAACGCTTCAACGCCGCCGGCAAACTTTCGATTATCCCAAGGGCGAGCCCATAAGTTTTTGAGTATTCCTGAGCCTGTCTATTTCGTGGCCATCGTCGGGAACGGAGAGTTACCCGTCCTTCCTTCTGGGATATTTGTTCCGGAAGTTCCAGAGTATTGGCATCAACACCTGGCGTTGCAGGCTGGCATTGAAGAACGCGATCAACAGCTTAGCCATCTTCAAAGTCAGTTGTTGAGTGCCACGGCTGAACATGCACGTGTCCTTGAGGAACGGGATCAGCGCCTTAACAACCTGTATGCCCGACTGCTGACGAAAGAGGAAGAATTACGTTGCATACATTCCTCCTTGCTATGGCGAAACATCAGCAAAGTAAGGATTTTGAGAGAACGGCTTTGTCCTGAGGGCTCACGCCGTGGCCGGGCCTGTGCCAGTTTTGTGCATTGGTTAAAGGGGTCAGGTGGTTCTGGCAATTCTAATGTGAAATCAAACGGTGGGTCACTTGATCGAATACTCGTGGTTGCAAAATCGATGGTGCCCGTTTCTTCTCACCGAAAACACCAATTGGTGGCGTTTGTCTTTTCACGGTTTGGCTCCTTTTTCCAACAGACGGCGAGTTATCGGCGGTGGAAGGACACGCAATTGCCTGCGCTTAAGGAGTCTGGAAATCTGGATTGCCTTACTCAGGGCCCTCCTCGCAAGATGCCTTCTCTCATTCAGCTTGGGCCGGGTGGGGTGACAGCGCTCGTCCAGTCATTCAATTTCACTGATGTGAATCAGCCTTTGGTGTCCATTGTGATCCCTGTCTATAACCACTTGGAATACACCGTCTGTTGTTTGGCTTCTATTTTGAAACATGTGCCTCAGTGTAGTTTTGAGGTGATCGTCGTTGACGATGGATCTCAGGATGAGACTTCAAATATTCTCTCAACCATAGATAATATCCGTTATTGTCGGAATGAGGACAACGTTGGGTTTCTGCGTTCGTGCAATACAGGCGCGTCATTGGCCAGAGGCCAATATCTGCTGTTTCTGAATAATGATACACAGGTGCTTGAGGGATGGTTGGATGAATTAGTAAACACGTTTCAAGAACAATCGGATGTTGGCCTTGTGGGTTCAAAATTGCTGTATCCAAATGGTGTGCTTCAGGAGGCCGGGGCCATTATTAAGCCAGATGGTTCAGCAGAACTTGTGGGGTTGAATGGTGACCCGGACAGGCCTGAATATAATGTGGTGCGGGAGGTCGATTATTGCTCCGGGGCTAGTGTGCTCATAGAGGCCGAGGTGTTTAAGGCCTTGGGTGGATTCGATGATATTTATGCGCCCTGTTATTGTGAAGATTCCGATTTAGCCTTTAGGGTTAGAAAGGAGGGGAAGCGGGTCTTCTATCAACCGCGTTCCGTAGTCATTCACCATCTCAGTGTCAGTACCAATGATTCCAGACACGAAAAAACGCCTCTGGTGGCTCGCAATGTCAATACCTTTGTTCAACGGTGGAGCGATGAGCTGAAGAAGTTAAATGAGGTTCGTGCGATCGCTTTTTTTCTCCCACAATATCATCCCATTCCTGAAAATGATCTGTGGTGGGGAAAAGGTTTTACGGAATGGACGAATGTGACGAAAGCGCGACCGAATTTCAAAGGTCATTATCAACCCCATCTGCCAGCGGACTTGGGATTTTATGATTTACGTATGCCTGAGGTACGCGAAGAGCAGGCGCGTTTGGCTCGTCAGTATGGCATTTCAGCCTTCTGCTATTACTACTATTGGTTTGCCGGAAAGAAGCTCCTGAATCGCCCCCTCGACGAAGTGTTGCAATCCGGTGCTCCGGACTTTCCGTTCTGCCTCTGTTGGGCCAATGAGAACTGGACGAGGCGATGGGATGGGTGTGAAGAGGATATTCTCATCGCACAGAGTCATACCGAGGCGGATCATGCGGGCTTTATTGCAGAGATTGCCCCTGCATTGCTGGATCCACGATATGTCAGGATTCATGGAAAACCCCTCTTGATCGTGTATCGGCTCGGCCAGCTCCCAGATCCCAGACGTACGGCAGATCTGTGGCGGGAATTCTGTGTGAATGCGGGGATTGGGGAAATTTACTTAGCCTATGTACAGAGCTTTGAACGTATGACGATGGGAGACGATCCAAGTCTCTATGGGTTTGATGCGGCTATTGAATTTCCCCCTCATCGGTATCCGGTGCAAGCTGAGTTTCCACAACCCCTAATTAATCAAGATTATCAGGGTGTATTGTTTGACTATGGTCAGACATCCGAAAACTTTATACGAAGAACTTGGCCATCCTACAAACTCTTTAAGGGCGTGATGCCTTCGTGGGACAATACCGCGCGTCGGCAGGATGTCTCTCATGTCTTTGTGGGTGCAACTCCTGAACGATATGAATACTGGTTGCGACGGGTCGTTGAACAAACACGTCGGCTTCACTTTGGAGATGAACGGATAGTCTTTATTAATGCGTGGAACGAATGGGCCGAAGGTAATCACTTAGAGCCTGATCGGGAATTTGGTCATCAATATCTGGTGGCCACCAAAAATGCTCTCGGATAAACTACTATTCACATTTTTTATCCGAAAAACTGTACATGTTTAATTGGTTTCATGGAAAACGCAAAATCCCCATTACATGGAACAGATATAGCCATATCAACTCGAGGTTGAGTGGGTTGCTTTCTCAATCTGAGATGCGTGGAAGCTTTATGGCTAAAAGCCTTCGAAGAAAGTTATGCAGAATGTTTGACTGACCATCTTTGTTTTTAGGAAGGCTTTGTTTGTGAGTATTTTTTTTAAGACCTTATCGTCATGAACAAGGCGTTATAGGCCTTGTTCTTTCCCTCGGATATGCGAACAAAGGAGCTTATGATTGCTTTATTCGTTCTTGAAGAATTCCCTTGGTTGGGGCAGGAATGATTTGTATTAATTTATCTAGAACGGATTTCCTTGCCAGATCTGGAGTTTCCTTAAATCTATTCGCAAAAGACTTTTTCAATGTCTCCTGTTCTTTGAAAGTTGCTGGTCTTCGTTCCCAGGCGCATGAATTGCACATTGGATGGGTATAACGCCTCAGAAGGATCTCCTCCTTCGACAATTCTAGGTAAGGGCCGATCCTGAGAAAATCGAAATTTCCATAGGCACAACACAGATAGACGTCACCGGCGTGATTAATCGCGATATGCTCGAAAATCAGGGGGCAGACGTGTCCATGGCTTTCATGGGGACGTTCAGCTGAGAAATGTGCCAGGCGGTCACGGACTGCCTCACCCGCTTGATCATCTAATGCCCACTTGATTGGATGGCCTGATGCGGGAAGTACTTCGAAGTTTAGGCCGAGATTGGATGCGTAATCTGAAAGTTTCGTTTCCTGGTCAGCGTTGTAATCGAATTTAAGAAACCTTAGGCTTACCAAAGTCCTGATTGCTCCAGTCCTGAGCAAACGGGAGATAGTTTCAAGATGGTGTTTGACATAGTCGATGTTCCCCCCGACGTGATTAACCTCGTAAACCTCCTGATCAATGCCTGAGACTGAGACGGTTAGGCTATTGGTGTTGACGAGGGTTTCTTCTAAATTATGAATCCTTGGGAGGGACAGTGCGCTAGAGATCCCACAAGGCAGTCCAGCGTCCTTGACGACATTGGTGTATTCATGTAGATTTTTGTTGAGAAATGGCTCTATCCAATTGAATAAATCCACCTGATGAACGTCCCCATCATCCTTGGCCTTTTCAACGATTTGTCGGAACATTGCTAAGGACATTTTCTCGCCTGTGTTTGGGAGTGCTCTTGAACCTCTAACGCATGTGGGACACTTCAAATTACATGCATCTATAGTGTCAACATAAAGCAACATGGTGCACCTCATATTTGGATTTGTGGAAGGCGATGCAACTGAGAGGTTAGCATGGGTGAATCAGTTTAAGATATGATTTTTTTAAATTTTCAGGGCGTTGGAAGGGGGCACGTTGGTCAAGGCATATAATAAAACTGATGTGGACCACTTGGTTAAATGTAAATCCTTGTCTCAAATGCTTGCAGGAAATAATTTTTGGGCTGGCGTAGGAAATTTGAATTTTCTATGCTGGGTTTGTGCGATTTCAGTTCTCAACTCGGCCATTAGCAGTCGAATCGGCTGCTGAAACCCTTGTTTAGGGGGAGTGACTTCCCGGACGGCCGAAGATTTGGTGGGCATTCATCGTTAAATAGGTATTTACTGTTACCATCGTTGACGAATAATCATGGCTTGGCAGATCGAAAGGGTTTGGACGGTTGTAGGAGCCATTGAGCTGGATGAATCCTATTGGTGGTAGACGCGAAGGGAACCGCAGGCAGGGTGCCCGCTTTTGGTATTTTACAACGGGGAGGTAAGGTGTCACCCAATGTCATTTTTGCTGCCACACTCTCAGAATCATTTGTCCATCATCCGGGAGAGGTTGCGCTTAGAATTGCCTATAATGCCCCTTATTGATCCAACAAGGCATTAGATAAATCCGAGTTGAAGCATTCTCGAATGAACCACCGCTGACTCTTTGTGGACACCCCCTCCCAACATTCTATCAAGAACTTTGGGAATTCGGTAAAACGTCATTTGCCTCAATTCAAAGGTATTCTCACACAAGAGTCCTGTTCTGAAAAGAAGGTAAATGGTGGTTTCACGATGGTTCTCCCAAGCAAGTGAAAAAGTCTCTACGTCACTAGGTAAAACTCGCTCATTCATCATGACTCCCTCTGCCAGTCATATATTATTTATTATTGGACTCAAATAACTGTGGATCAAGACAGCCAAAACTAGCACAACTAGGGCGATATTTTGGTAAGGTCTGGCCGGAGGATTCCTGCTTTTTCAAAGTTGGACCCCTTTGCTGTCTAAAAGAAAGTGTGTGAGCCTATGGATATTGGGGGAGCCCCTCTTCATATTCTGTTTTGGACAAACAACAAAGAGTTATTATCAATTGAAATTTGGCTGGCATAATCAATGGGAACTTTTATTGATTTAGTGGATGTGGCAAAACAAGCTATCCGTCATCATGGAGGGGTTTCCATGGTGTTTCGGCGTCTGTGGCAGGTCATCGCCTTTGAGGGTTTCTCTGGGCTCCCCAAAAAAATTAGGCAGTTGCTGGCTAATCGAAAAGCGTTCTCGTCCAGTCACGAATCAGATGGAACGGTGCGAATAGACGCAGCCATCAATTCTGAAGAAATCTTTAGCTCCAGGAGGGCTGTCCTTACTTCTGGAGCCCTATTACTTGGACATCCTTTTGGGGTGCTTGGGATGGGTGAGCATGTTCGATTGTCGGCTTCAGCGTTTTCGGCTGCAGAGGTCCCATTCAGTATTCGTAATATTTATGGAGAATATGGATTGCATCTTGCCGAGATCCATCAGGATTTCCCGTTTCGAGACAAAATTGCCCAAAATGGTTCCTACAGAGCCAATGTCTTTCACATAAATGCAGACGAAATGGTGAATGCGAAAATACACCTAGGCAAGGATATTTTTGCGGATCGATACAATATTGGATATTGGGCATGGGAGTTGAGCCGGTTCCCTCATGCGTGGTGTTCGGCTCTTCAGCTTGTCGATGAGGTGTGGGCTCCGTCACGGTTCATTGAACAGGCGATTGCCGATGCGACCTCTTCACCCGTCATCAGAATGCCACTGGCCGTTGAGTTTCCGGCGCCAAACGGGATGACCAGGGAATCTTTCGGATTGCCCGATGATCGGTTTTTGTTTTTATTCTTTTTCGATTTTACCTCGTATGTCCAACGTAAAAATCCAGAGGGAGCCATTCGGGCATTTTTGCAGGCATTTCCGGATGTGGATGATGAACGGGTGGGTATTGTGATAAAAATGAATGGCATGGACTTACGTCCTCAGGAATACCAGGCATTTATTCAATCAATTGATTGTGAGGATCCTCGAATTATTTTGATGGATAGGGTGTTGACTGACCGGGAAACGAAGTCTCTGGTAAACCTGTGCGATTGTTTTTTGTCACTGCATCGGTCAGAAGGTTTTGGGCGGGGGTTGGCGGAAGCCATGTATCTGGGAAAACCGGTAATTGCGACCGGATATTCGGGGAATCTTGATTTTACGAACGCGTCCAATTCGTGTCTCGTCGATTATCGGCTTATTCCGGTCAGGGAACATGAATATCCTTTTGCAGAGGGTCAGAAATGGGCTGATCCTGACATTGAGCATGCTGTGTGGTTTATGAAGCGAATCGTCAAGGATACGCATTATGCCAATACAATTGGCATGCATGCGGCAGATTTCATTAAAACCAACCATAGCTTACGGGCGGTGGGTGCAAAGTATCGAGGAAGGCTTGCGGCTTTAAACTTAATTTAAGAGTTGTGAAGTGAAATACGATCCCCTTTTTGGATAAATGGATCTTGATAGGCCCGGTTCTCAAGCGGTGCTGTATAAGGACTTTGATTGTGTGTAACACAGGGATGCCAGTGAAATGAAGCCTGACCTGAGTGAAGTGGAAATGGTCTTTAGTTTATTAGTTCCCCCTTTCGGAGGAGACTACCCCATCCGGAAGTCCCGGAATGTTCGCGATGGCTATGCCAGAGGATGGGGATTGCAATGCGGCCAGTTGCGCGAGTTAGTGCGGAAGGATGCGTTATATCAAGAAGCCTGCAGGCTGGCTGCTGGTCGCACGGTGGTCTCTGAAGATAACCGGATGAATCTTTTTTTGATTCTGAAGTATTTCCTTCCCTATATCCCTTTTGGGCACATTGTCGAATTCGGATCGTATAAGGGGGGGAACGCGCTGTTTATGGCTTATGTCGTCGATCAACTGTATCCTGGCAGAAAAGTTTACGCTTTGGATACCTTTGCAGGGATGCCGGCCACCGAACCGGCTATCGATGCCCATGGAGCGGGAGATTTTCAAGACGTCGATTTGGATGAGTTGCGAGAATTTGCCGAGCGAGAGGGTGTGAGAAATGTGGAGTTTATCAAAGGGTTATTTCAGGAAACCGGTCCCTCTGTTGTTGACAGGGTTGGAAGCATTGTCTTGGCGCATATCGATTGCGATATTTATTCGGCGGTGGCCTTTTCGTATGATCTTGTAAAGAGCTACATGGTTCAAGGTGGATATGTGGTGTTTGATGATGCGACCACCTCCAGTTGTTTAGGTGCAACCGAAGTAGTGGAAGAATTGGTGATTCGTCGCGACGGTCTGCATAGTGAGCAAATTTTCCCGCAGTTTGTCTTTCGGTTCCCTGGAGTTTGATAACCATTTTTCACATTATGAGTCACCCAGATTATGAAGGAATGTAGTAAGTCGATTGCCCGGCGCTTATCCGAGCCAAACTTCATAAACCGATTTTTCGTTGGTAAGGGCCTGGATATTGGTGGGCACCCTGATCCGTTGGGGTTATATCAGGAATTGTTCTGTCGGATGGAAAATGTGAAGACGTGGGACCTGGTTGATGGAAACGCGCAGTTTCTGGAGGGGGTGTCGGATGAGACATTCGACTTTGTCCATAGCAGTCATTGCCTGGAACATCTGCAGGATCCGATAGTAGGACTTAGAAATTGGTTTAGGGTGTTGCGACCAGGTGGCCATCTCGTGATTACCGTCCCGGATGAAGATTTATATGAACAGGGTCAGTTTCCGAGCACATTTAATGCGGATCATAAATGGACATTTACCATTTTCAAGATGCAGTCATGGAGTGAACAGTCTCTGAATGTCCTGGATTTGGTGCGTGGTCTTGGTTCTGCTGCCGAGCCGGTCAAAATTGAACAGCTTGTGTCGACCTATCGGTTTAATCTTCCCAGATACGATCAGACGTTGAGCTCGGTCGGGGAATGCGGGATCGAAATTGTCATTCGTAAGCGTCCCGTTGCGGAAGTGAATGCCGGTGGGCGTTGGGGGCGGCCCACAGACCAACCTCGAGAAGAAGTCCGGATTCATTGGAATCAGTACCGTGACGATCTTCAAACGCTTAAACATGTCAATCGGGAAAAACCACCGTTTCACAATGACCAGCCGCTCTGATATCTGGAGGGATCGATGATCATTCGCGCGCGTGCGCCTCTTCGGCTAGGTCTGGCAGGGGGAGGGACAGATGTATCGCCCTATTGTGATTTGTATGGCGGATGTGTGCTCAATGCCACGATTGATCGATATGCCTATGCTGTCTTGGAGGTGTTGACGGGCAATAAGGTGCAGTTTTGTTCTGCTGATCGCCAGCATTTTAGTGAATATCAGTTGGGAGAAACCATTCCATACAATGGATGCGTCGATTTACATCGAGCCGTCTATCTGTGCATGGTTGAGCAGTTTAATGAAGGACGCCCGTTGCCTGTGAAAGTTACCACGTACTGTGATGCCCCTGTGGGGTCTGGGCTTGGATCCTCTTCGACGCTGGTCGTGGCGATGCTCAAGGCCTTTGTGGAATTGCTGAATGTACCGATTGACGACTACGCATTGGCTCATCTGGCATTTAAAGTTGAGCGAGTAGATTGTGGGTTGCAAGGTGGGAGGCAGGATCAATACGCCGCGACATTTGGGGGGGTTAACTTTATTGAGTTTTATGCGGACGATCGGGTAATCGTCAATCCGTTGCGCATCAAAAACTGGATCATCTGTGAGTTGGAGGCCTCATTAGTGCTTTTTTTTACTGGTGTGTCACGATCTTCCGAAAAGATCATTGCCGATCAACGTACAAATGTCGAGGCTGGCACGGTCTTGGCACTTTCTGCCATGCATGCTATGAAGCGTGAAGCCTGTGCGATGAAGGAATGTCTGTTGAAAGGCGATTTCACTGGATTGGTTGAGTCCATGCGTGAGGGATGGGACAGCAAGAAGCGATCAGCCAAGAGTGTGTCCAACGCACATCTCGATGAAATCTATGAAGCGGCTATCAAAGCAGGAGCCTTGGCCGGCAAGGTGTCCGGGGCTGGCGGGGGAGGGTTTATGATGTTTTTTGTCGCGCCGGAAAAACGAATGGATGTAATTTTTGCGTTGAAAAAATTCTCGGGCCAGGTCAGTAACTGTCATTTTACCAAATACGGGATGCAAGGTTGGAAGATAGATTAAATCGAATCGTGTAGAAGAAGTCAGACCGTGTTTGATTTCTTCTGAACCGTTGTCTTGAAAGAGGTCCCTTGCATGTTCTCTGATCGTATGCGGAAACTGGCTTATGGCTCCGGCCTGCTCGGCCTCTATCATCGCCTTCGAAATCAACGCACGCTGACCGTGGTTATGTTCCATCGTGTGCTAGAGATTTCCGATCCGCGATGGCATTCCTGCGATCCGGAATATACGCTTGAAGTGGGTTTATTCGAATGTTGTCTTGCTTTCTTCAGGCGGCATTATAACATTGTATCGGTCGATGACGTCATCGCGGCTCGCAGGGGTGCTAGAGCATTGCCGCCACGCGCCTTGCTAATTACCTTTGACGATGGCTGGTCGGATAACGTCGATTTCGCCTTGCCCCGCTTACGTGCTGCATCTATGCCTGGCCTGCTGTTCGTGGTTGCCGATGTGATAGGTCGTCGGCTGCCCTTTTACCAGGAACGCCTTGTGGGTGGCTGGCGCCTTGGCAGAATCATTGCGGGAAAATTGCTGGCTGCGACAGGCAGCGCACAACTGTTGCGTGGGAATACCCTCGTGGACTTACGCCTTGCCATTGCGGTCCTCGAAAAACTGGATGATAACGCACGCGAACGGGTCCTCTCAGCATTTGCAGATGAAACTGATGACGGCCTGAGCCACATGGTGGCTAGCGAAGACCTCAGGACACTCGAGTTGGGTGGAATAGCAATTGGTCTGCACGGCAAGACCCATACGCCAATGACCCGCGCCAGTGATCTCGACGCGGAGCTTGGCGGGGCCCGTGGGATTGTTGCTGAACATCTTGAGTCAACCAAGCCACCCGTGACGATGTCATTTCCGCATGGAAGCTACGATCCGGCCATTGTGCAGTGTGCATGCGAGGCCGGGTATGAGCTGGTCTTCACCAGCGACCCGACACTCAATTTACTGGAGTCGCGGCCGGGGTGGTTGCTTGGCCGGGTCGGCTTTGAGCAGTCGGACATCGTCGATCGCCATGGGGCATTCCGTGCCGACAAACTTGCCCTTCTGCTGTTCTGCAAGCCCCAACGAGTACTGGCTACGGACAGCACGGACTAGGCAATAGTACTATTCAGCTTTGTGCGCTGAGGTTGGGTGCCAATTGCTGAAGTGGATAGGTGTCCCTTCATCTGCTATTGGGGGTAAATGGTTGATCATATTAGGTCAATTTTCTACAGGCAGAGATGTTAATTTTTGGGTGTTGTTGCCTTATGCGTCATCAGCTGAATTGTTCGTAAAAAATCCCCTTGTGTCGTCATTGGCTGGTGTTTGGTTTCACGTGTGTAGACAGGAGCGTTTCATTTGGTTCAAATAGGAATCAGAAAAGCCATTGTTCTGGCTGGGGGACGTGGTGAAAGACTTCAGTCTGTCGTTCCGGATCTGCCTAAACCCATGGCACCTGTTGGAGGTCGGCCATTTTTGGAATATATTCTCGATAAAATTGTCGATGCTGGTGTGACCGATGTCATTATATCGGTTGGATACAAGGCCGAGGTCATTCAAGAGCATTTTGGTCGCGCTTACCGCTCACTTCAAATCAGATATTCAAGGGAAAGCTATCCTTTAGGAACCGGAGGAGCGATGGCCTTAGCTCTAAAAGGGGAAGATTCTTCTCCGGCATTGGTCTTCAATGGGGATACGCTTGTTGACATTGATTATTCCGCACTGATGGTCTGGTATGAACAGACCATAGCTCAGGTTGCAATAGTCCTTCGGCAAGTTCCTGATGTGAGCCGGTTTGGTTCCGTCATACTTTTGGGAGAACGAGTCGTTGAATTTCAAGAAAAAGGTCAACAGGGCCCAGGGCTGGTGAACGCAGGTGTGTATGTTGTTCGACCGGAAATATTTTCCCAATATGAATTTGGAAGTGGAGAGCACTTTTCCTTTGAGACAGATATCCTTCAAGCATATTGCCGAGAGCTGCAACCTCGCGCATTCCTCACCAAAGGATACTTTATTGATATCGGCACGCCAGGCGATTATGAACGCGCTCAGAAAGAAGCGGTCTTCAGTCGGTTTAACTGAGCGGCATCGGTTCCGCAACAATGGAGAGTGAGATGGGATACGAGAAAGAGTTCGAACAGTTTTGGGAAAAGGGTTACCTCATTGTTCCAAACCTGTTCGATCAGGAAGAAATGCATATTCTGAAAAATATCATCGTGAATCATGATGGTATGAAGCAGCGGACCGAAGGTCTTGTGCAAAAAATGTCTCAAGGAAAGCGTCCTTCATTTGAAACAATTTTTGTGTGGAATGATACAGCCGGAAATGACGTCTTTGCCAAAGCCACTCGTCGTGCGTCGATTTTCGATCGATTGGGATTTTTCTTCAACGATTCTATCTATGTGTATCATAATAAAATTGCCTTAAAATATCCTGGTATGGTTGGATTTCGCTATCATCAGGATTATGCGTATTGGTATGGAATGGGGAATTTATATCCGGATATGGCTACGGTACTCATTGCCGTTGATCCGATGACCAGGGAAAATGGGTGTTTGAAGATTCTCGAGGGGTCCCACAAGATGGGTAGGATTGACCATGTGTTTCATGATGGAGTGTCCGACAGCGGTGTGTGTCAGGACCGACTCGCCGTGATTGAAACGCGTTTGCCAGAAGTGTTTGTTGAATTGAAACGGGGAGATGTGGTCATGTTTCATTGTAATACCCTGCATGGTTCTAATGATAACCATTCGGCCCATTCCCGAATCGCCTTAATCGGTTGTTATAACACCAAAGCAAATAATCCGTATAAGTCGGCGGGGGGCCATCCCTTTTATCATCCTCAAGAACGAGTATTGGAGAAAATTACCGAACAAGATTCAAGAAGCCTTCCTGATTTTGATTTGCAATTTTCCTGATTTTACTTCAGAGTTGGTACCGAAGGATGACTGACCCGTTACCGATTGACGATAATTGATGTACAAATAAGGATCGAATCTGAAATGAACAGGGAGTTAATAGTCCAGGGAGGTAAAAGCAAATGAGATATTTAGGGAGTTTCCTTGTAGTCAGTATTATTGTCATTGTGTTCGGATTCGAAGGTTTGGCATCAGCTTATCTTGACCCTGGTACCGGAAGCATGGTGTTACAGCTCTTGTTGGGTGGTATCGCCGGTGCCGTGGTGATTCTCAAATTGTATTGGAGGCGATTTGTCGGACTATTTCGTGGAAATGCTCAAGAAGAAACTGAACATCCCTCTTCCGAAGATCAAAAGTAATGGGTGGCGTTCAACCCCTTCCAGGATCTTTCCGGGATCCCAGTGGGAACGTGTATCAGGTTGAGGGGGGTATCTTTAGGACGGTCAATGAATGCTTTTCTCAGGATTTTGATTTTGTCACTTCAACAGGGCTATTCAAGAAACTTGCAGCCGAAGACTTGCTCCTTCCTTTTGAGGTCGTATCTTCAGAAGTTCTGAATCTCTCAGATCCTAAGCCTCGGTATGTGTTGAAAGCTCCCAGGCTCCCATTTATCTCCTATCCGTATGAATGGTCATTTCCGGCTTTGAAGGCCGCTGCCCTCCTTCATTTACGCATCCATTTGCAGGCATTGGAAGTGGGTGCCACGCTCTCCGATGCCTCGGCTTACAATATTCAATTTCAGGGAAATCACCCTGTTTTTATTGATCACCTCTCTTTTAGGCGCTACCAATCCGGTGAAATGTGGGTTGGTCATCGTCAATTTTGCGAACAATTTCTGAATCCTCTGTTACTTCGTGCATTGTTCGGAATATCCCACAACGCCTGGTTTCGAGGGACGCAGGAAGGAATTGGAACTGGAGAAATCCGAAGACTACTGAAGGGGCGACACTACTGGAAGTGGAATGTATTGACCCACGTCGTTTTGCAAGATCTTTTCCAAAAAACCTCCACCAAACGTACTAAAAGCTTGCAGGATCATTCGTTAGCCAAGGCCTCGCTCCCTCTTTCTTCTTTCAAGGCGATGCTGGGAAAAATGTCTCATTGGATTAGCCAATTGAAACCTCTGAATAAGGGAGGAAGTACCTGGGGAGACTACGATAAGACCTGTAGTTATTCTTCAATAGAAACCAAATCTAAAAAACAATTCATTCTTGAATTTGCCCAAAAAGTCCAGCCCTCACTGTTATGGGATTTTGGATGCAATACCGGGGAATATTCGGAAACGGCATTGAATGGCGGGGCCAGGAACGTAATAGGGTTTGACTTTGATCAGGGAGCCTTGGAGGGTAGTTATTATCGAGCCGTCGAGAGGCGTCTCTCCTTTCAGGCTCTCTTTATGGATGCGGCGAATCCGAGTCCAAGCCAAGGGTGGAATGGTCGCGAGCGAGAAGGTCTGCAGTCCAGGGCCTCAGCGGATGCCGTATTAGCACTGGCTCTTGTTCACCATCTGGCTATTGCCAGGAATATCCCTTTGGTCCAGGTCATTAAATGGCTGATCACGCTTGCGCCACAGGGAGTCATTGAATTTGTTCCGAAAAATGATCCTATGGTGCAAGAGTTATTAAGCCTGCGTCAGGATATTTTCCCTGATTACACCGCTGAACATTTTATGGCGCTTCTTACAAAAAAGGCAGTGATCATTAAGAGCGAAACCGTCTCAAAAAGCGGACGGCTGTTGGTGTGGTTTAAACGAATGTAATTCAGAAATCTAATACCTGGTCAAATGTACGTGAAAATTTGAACCATCATGAAAAATCCGAGGTGTCGCTGAAAAACGCCTTGAACTTTTCTGCACGCTTTCCTCAAAGACACTTTTCATCCTCCCCATAAAATCTGTATTTGAGCTTTACCTTTTTCTCTAGGGACCTAAATGACCACTTCGTCAGGTGAGCCAAAAAATGACTGGTAAGCATATTGTCTTGAATGATTTTTTGCATTTGTTTGCTCTCGTTGGCTTTGCCATTGCCCAGCCCCTTTATGATCTTCTTGGACAAAACCCCGAGTTTTTTGTCTCTCATAAAGCCAGTTCTGGGCTTATCATGGGTATGATCTTTGTCCTATCAATGTGTATGCCTTTAGGTCTGGTGCTGCTTGAGCTCGCCGCTTGGGTGGTTGGTGAACGTGTTCGAAATAGCCTGCATCTCATATTTGTCTTTGCCCTGGCGTTTCTCATTGTCCTGCCTCCGGCGCAGCGATTGGTCGATGGGACTGATTTCTTGGTTGTCGGGTTTGCATTGTTAACCGGATTATTCTTTTCGGTCCTTTATGTTCGCTGGCAAGCGATCCGTCTATTCCTTACGGTGCTCTCACCCGTGGTGGTAGCATTTCCGCTTTGGTTTTTAATGTTTACTCCCGCCGGTCGTCTTGTTATGCCTGATGTCACTGAAGCACAGAACGATATTGTGATTACTAACCCGGTCCCGGTTGTCCTGGTGGTGCTGGATGAATTCAACATTACAGCATTATTAGATGCCAAAGGTCTGATTGATCCTGTGCGATTTCCTAACTTTGCGGCCTTGGCTTCGGAAAGCCAGTGGTTTACCAACGCCGCTGCAACGTATGTAGAAACCGCAGTTGCGGTGTCTGCAATTTTGACCGGGCGGAAACCCAGAGCCGATGTTCGACTCAACCCGACGGCAACAGATCATCCTCAAAATCTGTTCACACTATTGGGGGACCATTATCGTCTTAATGTTATTGAGTCGCTGACAAGATTATGTCCTCATGAACGTTGCAAGGAAGAAGAGGGTGCGGATGAATCCTTTCGTGATAAGTCGTTTTTTGCAGATCTGATGGTGATATTTTTACATATCATTTCTCCCAAAAAATTAGCACGACACCTACCACCGCTTCATGCTCAATGGACGGGTTTCGGTGAGAAATTGTTGAAAAAAGGGATTTTCTCTCAGGCTAAGGTTGGTAGCCATTTCGATCCTTCTCCTGGCGGAAATAACTCCAGAGAGACGCGCCTTACCTCTTTCCTTTCCCAGATAAAAGAAAGCTCCAGTCCTGTTCTCCATTTTCTTCATGTGGTTCTTCCTCATACGAAATATGAGTATCTGGTATCGGGGCATCAATATTCCTCCAAAGGAGGACACATTCCTGACGGTTGGATTGATGGACCTGGTTGGGGAGGGAGATGGATTGGAAAAGAGCCGATGATTCTCACCGCGTACCACCAATATCTCCAGCAAATTGGATATGTTGACCAGTTTTTAGGGAAATTGCGCAGTTCACTTGAAAATGCACATCTTTATGATAAGGCTCTTATAATTGTCACAGCCGATCATGGTGTTTCCTTTCAGCGTGGGCTATCCATGCGAGAAGTGCAAAAAGGAAATGAAAGCGATATTCTAAAAGTTCCCATGTTCGTCAAATTGCCTGGGCAACATCAAGGGAGCATCAATGAGCGACTTGTCAGCGGGATTGATGTGTTACCAACTATTGCTGATGTCCTTGACTTCAAGATCCCCCGGGATATAGATGGGCTTTCTATGTTGGATAATGTAACCCCACCAAGGGATGAGATAGATTTTCTCGGAGTTGGATATATCAAAGCCCAGGACCTGAAGGGATTTCCTCGTCTCAATTGGCAGGTGGAATATTTTGGAGAGCACACTTCACTTGATCGGCTTGTGCCAAAGGGGCCGGCTTCAAGCCTGATTGGACGAGACCTTTCCGATTTGGTCATTGGGCATTCGACTTCGCTGCATTATATAAATGAAAATCTTAATCAATTAGATCAGGTGGATCCTGATGGCGCATACCTGCCTGCTCTTTTTAGCGGACAAATTGTCGGAACGAGCCGTCGGGACTTGCCCATTGCTGTTTCGCTTAATGGTCGAATTTGGGCCACCACGGAAACGTCCCAATGGGATGGAAAACTGAATTATTTCTCAGTTTTATTCCCTCCTTCAGCCTTCCAGGCAGGGGAAAATGAAATCAGTGTTTTTTTGATCCAGGAAAATCGTGGGGAATTAGCTCACATATCTTTGTTACATCCAGGTGTTGGGAGTGATGAGCCGTCAATGATCAGTTTGCGCCAAGAAACGTCTGGACAAATGAAACTTGTTTTCCCCGATGAGCGAGAGATCCTGGTCGATGTGGGTAAAACACACCTGACTGGCAATCTGGATCGTGTCACTCTTTCAGGGGGGGCATTTATTATAGAAGGATGGGCTGCTGATCTTGAAAAGAATCAACCGGCTGAAGAGGTATGTATTTTTGCGGGCGGCCAATTAGTGGCTAGAGTGGCACTTGGAATATCGAGGCAGGATGTCGTTGAGGCGCACCAGGAGGAAACTTTATTATACAGCGGATTCAGTATTAAAATCCCCCAGAAAGTGATCAAACTGTATTCGAGTTCGATCAATTTGATTGTTGTTTCACAAAACAACCGGGCACGGGAATTCTCATTTTCCCTCAAACAAACGGATTTTATGCGATCCACGCTTGAGAAAGACATTTTCACGCAATAACCCCAGCCTGTAATGGCATATTCAATCATTTGTCATTGCAAGGCCAAGCTAGAACTCAACCGGAGAAAAATAGATACGTTTTAGTGTGTGAGGAGTAGTTCCAGCTTTTGAATCAGCGTGGTTCCCAAATCCTGGCATTCGAGCCTTTTTAGGATTAAAAGTGAAGTCTCCTGGGGTTGGAATGAGTGGGGCATGTTTTGTGGATTGGTCTGATCTGAGATTTTTGGAAGCTACACGTGCTTTTGTCCGTCTGGTTCTGGAGGAACCAATAGTTTGTTCTTGCTGCAATTGTTATTCGTAAAGCAGGGGCTGGGTGCCGAACCGGTTTCCTAAAAGTATTTCATACGAAAATTATTGGCAGAATTGAAACCTCCCCTTCCGGCTCATTGGCGAGAAGTTAGCCGTGCAATCCTTAAAACGAATGAAACAGAACTCTGTCATTGTTATGGGATCAACCATTATTGCTATTTTTATCATGGAAGCTTTACTACGTGGGATTGGGGTTCCATCTAAACTTAACTCGGGTTGGGGATGGGAAAATTCTGCGGGTAGAAAATTGTCAAAATATGATGCTTTGACAACCAATCAGTTTGGATATCGAGGACAAAACATTAACTATGATGCCGATGACTATGTGGTGCTGCTTGTGGGCGACAGCCAGGTCGAAGCGTATGCAGGTCGGCCGGAACATATGCCTGTCAAGTAGAGTTTTTTAACACGATTTTTGATCTCAATAAGGATATTGGTTATACGGTTAAGTCTGGACAGGATGTCGTGAATAGCAGAAGTCTCTTTTCTGCTTATATGTTAGATCCATCCAATCGAGATGAATATCTTGTTGCGATTACTGAAAGTCTTTTGTGGCATGTAAAAACGGAAGTGAAAAAGAATCATTCGGAATTTCTTGCTTTTTATCCTGTTCGGGAAGATTTTGATAAGCGAGGAATGCAAATGGTGAGATGTGTGGCGGATTTTCAAGGAAATATATTTAGGGTTTCTTTGGACTTTACAAGTCGCTTGCAAGATGTAATCTCTTCTGAAGACTTAGTTGTCTTTGATTTGCTTGGTGGTAACGAAATTGTTGTTTCACCGGAAGATAGGCATTTAAATGATTTCGGAAACGAATTAGTGATGAAGAAACTGTCCTTAACTCTTATGGAGCGTTCGATATTCAATTGATAGGAATGGTTCCCCTCCGGGGCATCAATGCATTTATTTCGATGGGGTTGGATTAGGCATGCAGGCATTTCCGCCAGCGCGCTGACGAAATTCCCTGGTCCAATGCTATATGTAACCCATGGAAAAGGATGTTATCTTTAGTACATGTCCCCCAGGGTGAGTCTGTTAGCAGTCAGCTGTCTAATAGACCGTATCTATGTAACCTAATAGGAAATCTGGATCAATGGAGGGTATTCCGACTACGCAAAAGCTCTGTTCCATCATCATTGTGACCTATAATTCGAGTTCCTGCATCGGTGCCTGTCTGAGTTCCTTACTAAACATTTCCGATATTGAGCTCGTGGTTGTAGATAATGATTCAAAGGATGGTACTGCAGCAAAATTGCAGAAAGAATTTCCACAGATCACTCTTATTGCCCTTCAAAATAATATTGGTTTTGGGCGTGCGTGTAATATCGGGTTGGCGGCTTCGGGTGGCTCCTTTGCCCTATTTTTGAATCCGGACACCATTGCGAATGAAAAGGCCATTCGGACTCTTGTCCAATTTTATGAGAAGCATCCGCGAGTTGGAATTATCGGAGGCCGTCTTGTTGATCCGTGTGGCAAGCCTTTGCAATCAATGGGGGATACGCCTTCTTTGACTGGCCTTGTGCTGGATAAGCCCTTGGCCTGGGTGGCTAAGCGTGTGGGGGCTCAAGGGGTCTTTCGTCGGATATTAGGCCGATGTTCGGCAAAATTTTTAATGCCTCCTGAAGCAGAGCCCGTGGCCTGGGTGTCGGGTGCATTTCTTTGTTGCCGGCGTTCAATCTGGGATACAATTGGCGGCTTTGATGAAAATTTTTTTTTGTATTATGAAGATGTCGATCTGTGCCTCAGGGCCAAGCAGGCTGGTTGGGAGGTGTGGCACGTTCCTGAAGCGGTTGTAGAGCATCAGTCCGGGGCTTCATTTGGAGGCGATCTTTTTAAACAAAAAGAAATTTATTATGCTAATCAATATTATTTTTTTCGGAAACATTTTGGTCGTCCGATCGCATGGGCCTTGTGGATTTTGCAGAGTGTCTATTCTCGATTAGGAATGTACCGTCGCCTTGGAACCGACCGAATTGGTCGTGGGTTGTTATAGTGTTGATGGGGAGAAACACAGAGAGTCTGTATGAGAAATTGGGGCCGTAATGCGGGTTCTCCAAATTGTTGCCGATGGTAAACCAGGGGGAGGCACAACGCATGTGCTTCAGATCCTCAAAGGTTTACGGCATGCCGTCTCTTTTCAACTCATTACGGAAGAACAATCATATTTAATGAAGGAAGCCGGTGCTCTTGGAATTCCCTGCCAGGGGCTTCGTTTTTTTATTAGCCGGCTTAATCTTGCCCTTCCTTTCCAGCTTCGTGCGCTGGTTTTGGCCCTTCAACCTGATCTGGTTCATGTCCATGGTGGGCGTGCGGGGTTTTTCTTTGCGTTATCTCTATTGAAAATCCCGATGGTATATACCGTCCATGGATTTCATTTTATTGAAAAGTCCCCGAGAATTCGCCGGATGGCATTAATGGCGGAACGTTGGAATTTTCGACGTGCTTGCCATTCTATTTTCGTGTCGAAGTATGATGTGACTCTTGCAGAAAATTCTCGATTACTATCAGGTTGTGACAAAAGGGTCGTCATCTATCCTGGTTTTTCTTTGAAAAATCTTCCGAAGGCTCACCCGCGTACGCTCCTACATATTGGGTTTCTTGGACGATTGGAATATCAAAAGGATCCTCTCTTGTTTTTAGAAATGATGGCCTATCTGCCTGAGTATTCGGCCACGATTGTTGGTGATGGGGCGTTGGCTCCGATGATCAAGCAGGAAATTGCCAAGAGGGGTTTATGCGGACGGGTTCACATGGTTGGGGAGTTGTCTCATGGAGAGGCTCTGGAAATTCTCGCTACTTTCAGCGTTGTGGTTTTAACCTCCAGGTGGGAAGGCTTGCCGGTTTTGGTCTTAGAATCTATGGGTATTGGGGTTCCGGTCGTGAGCATGAATGTGAGTGGATTGGAAGAAATCATTCATCACGAGGTAAATGGAATGCTGGTAGAGAAAAGAAGAGGGGAAGATCTTGCGGATAAAGTTAGAATAATTACCCACAATGAGGGTCTCAGGGCTTTCCTCATTAAGAATGCACAAGCGACTATTCACGAGGAATTTTCCATGGACAATATGCTGGGTTCGATCTTGAAAATATATCAAGAAGCATCTGTTGCATAGCGGTCGGTTATAAAGGACACAAGTGAAGGTTGCGCTGGTTCATGATTGGCTTACTGGAATGCGAGGGGGGGAGCGGTGCCTTGAAGCGTTGTGTGAACTGTTTCCTGATGCGCCAATTTATACGTTGTTCTACGTAAAAGGCAGTGTGTCGGATACGATTGAGCGGCATCCCATTATTCCAAGCTTTCTAAATAGAATCCCGTTTGCGAAGAGCCGATATCGGTATTTGCTCCCTTTCTTTCCTTCAGCCATTCAGCGGTTAGAAATTCAACAGTATGACTTGGTGGTGAGTTCGAGCCACTGCGTGGCCAAGGGTATTCGAGTGCCTCGCGAGACCTGCCATATATCCTATGTTCATACCCCCATGCGATATATCTGGGATGGATTTGATACCTATTTCGGAAACGCAGGATTTTGGAATGTTGGCAGGTTAGGAATGGCCCTTTTTCGGGCGCGACTTCAGCAGTGGGATATGGAATCCAATGCCCATGTGAGTCGTTTTATTGCCAATTCCCACAACGTGGCAGAACGAATCACGCGACAGTATGGGAGACCGGCATACGTGGTCTACCCACCCGTCGATTGGCAGGGCCATCAGGTGTCGCGTTGCCATGAAGGATTTTTCTTGATGGTCACGGCCTTTGCGCCTTACAAAAAAGTTGACCTGGCCATTGCCGCAGCGAATGAATTAGAGATTCGATTGAAAATTATTGGCCAAGGACAGGATGAAAAACGATTAAAGCGAATGGCCGGCCCTACTGTCGAGTTTCTTGGCTGGCAGCCAGACCATCGTGTCAGAGACTTTTACAGTCGGTGTCTGGCTGTTCTCTTCCCCGGTGAAGAGGATTTTGGTATTGTGCCATTGGAGGCAATGGCCACCGGGAAACCGGTAATTGCCTATGGAAAGGGTGGAGCCCTTGAAACCATCGTTCCTCTCAATCCTTTGCCTAAGCTAGGCGAAAATCATTTAGAATGGGGCGCTCAAACGAGGGAATCTCATTCCGGGCTGACCGGGGTCTTCCACTATGAGCAGTCGGTCCAAGCAATCATCGAAGCCATTCAGTTATTCAAACAGCACCTCACTGAGTTCGACCCGGATGCGATTCGGGACCATGTTGAACCATTTGATCGCTCGCATTTCAAAGAGCAGGTGCAGCAAGTTATCATGTCCGCTTACCATGAGTTTCGTCGGGTCCCACTATGTTGAAACGTCACAGTGAGTTTTTAAAAAATCTTCTCTTCCTCTCCGATTTGGTTGTGATCTGCGTATGTTGGGTTGGCGCCTACTTCATTCGTTTTTCTGTGCCGCTATTTCCCATTACCAAGGGTATTCCTTCCATTGACCCGTATCTCTGGCTGCTTTTTCCAATTGTCGCCGTATGGGGAATTTGTTTTTATTCATTTAATCTCTATCGGCCTAGAAGAATGGGATCTCACCTGGCGGAATTTGTCGACATTGCCAAGGCCAATACGCTGAGTATCCTGATCTTGGTCGCATTGACCTTTTTCTCGAAGCCGTTTGAGTTTTCCCGTTTGGTGATCATGTATTTTTGGTTGTTGAATTTGGTGGTATTGGGTTTTTCCAGGATGGTTTTTCGGGAAATTCTCAGGGTATTCAGGCGTATGGGATACAACCAACGCCAGGTGGTGATTATCGGAGCAGGAAAACTTGGGCAGAGGGTGGGAGATACACTCAAAATGCATCCAGAGCTTGGCCTCCAGGTTCGCGGGTATTTGACCAGGAATGCTGAAAAGGTTGGTCAAACGTTGGAAGGGACACCTGTCATTGGAACATTTGACCAGGCGGCAGAAGTTTTAACCAGCAATGTGGATATCGTATTTTTGTGCTTGCCTCCTGAAGTGGAAAGTGAAGCTGAGGGACTGATGAAAATTCTGTCTGCCACCACAGCAGGAGTGAAGATCATTCCATCCATTTATGAGTTCGTGACGTTGCGGGCGGAAGCCGAAATGTTCGAGGGCCTTCCTATTATTACTCTCCAGGGATCTCCGCTTTACGGGTGGAATTTGTTTTTGAAACGGATGGTTGACGTTTGTGGTGCCGCCGTGGCCCTGGTGGTGGCCTCACCAATCGCATTGATGATTGCGGTACTCATTAAACTCACCTCTCCAGGCCCTGTCTTTTACCGGCAGACTCGTGTTGGCCTTGATGGGAAATCGTTCAATATTGTGAAAATTCGGACCATGCGTATGGATGCCGAAGAAAAGACAGGTCCCGTCTGGACAAAAGCCCACGACCCACGCAGGACGCCCATCGGGACGTTTCTGCGACGAACCAGTTTGGATGAATTGCCGCAATTCTGGAATGTCTTAAAGGGAGAGATGAGTATTGTGGGGCCGCGTCCCGAGCGACCGGAGTTTATCGAGAAATTCAGGGCCCAGATTCCCCAATATAACCTGCGTCACACCATGAAAGCCGGAATTACGGGTTGGGCACAAATTAATGGATTGCGCGGAAATACCTCTTGGGAAAAACGTTTAGCCTACGATATGTATTATATTGAGCATTGGTCGTTATGGCTGGATGTGAAGATTATGATTATGACTCTTTGGAAGGGGTTGGTCCATCGGGAGGCGTATTAGCCTTTCACTCTTTGTGCAGCGACACGGAACCCTTCCATGTAAGTCTCTTTGGCAATCGGGTTGAATTTCTTTCCTCGTAATTATTCCTGACATTTTCCCGAGGATGTAGTTTCTTCATTGCGTGAAAGGGCATCAGCGATTCTTTTCAAGAAAAATTTGGGGGGAGACGTCCCTGAATTTGTGAGTAACAGAAGCATAGAGGATTTCATTTGATCCTTGTCCCTGCAGGGATCTCCTGCGACATGTTTAAAAGTTCAAGGACCTCTTGATCTCCTGCAGCTAACACCATCCCTTGGGATTCAATCCCCATCAGTTTTGCCGGCTTGAGATTCGCCACGACAACAATGGTTCGCCCTACCAATTCCTCCGGGGCATATTTTTTCCCAATTCCAGCTACGATCTGACGCTGTTCTGTGCCGATATCCACCTGGAGCTTGAGAAGTTTTTCGGACTTTGGAACTCGCTCTGCCGTTAAGATTTTGGCGACCTTTAATTGAATTTTTTGGAAATCGGCAATGCTGATCAGTATGGCGTCGACTGAGGCTGTTTGCTGTTGGGTCGATTGAACGGTCTGAGGTGTTTCCATGTGTGTCCTGTTCGGGTGAATGGTCATTTTCTGTTCAGGGCTCTTCTGGGATTCCTGTGGGGAGGAATCTCTTCTGGGGAATAGCGAAGGGCCTTTACTGGTTTGTCCCTTATAGAGGTAGGCCCCCCAACGAGGGAATTCTTGCAATGCGGGTGTGGAAAAATTGGTCGACAACCCCAGTCGAGTTTTCATGGTTTCGGCGATCTGTGGCATAAATGGATACGCCGCCAACGTAAGAAATCGCAAGACCTCCGTGAGATGAAACAACACGGTGTGAAGACGAGGGGTGTTCCCAGGATCCTTAGCCAACTTCCATGGAGCGGTTTTATCAATATATTGATTGGCTGACTGGACCAAACCCCAGGTCGTTTCCAATGCGCGATTAAATTCTAAGTGGCGAAGGTGCGCGTCAATGGTAGGGAAAAGGGATGAAGCCGCATGTTGGAGTTGACGATCCTGATCCGTTTCGTGCTGGGCGTCAGGCTGAGGAACGGAATTGTTGGAAAAATTCGCCAGCATCGTGAGCGTGCGGGAGAGCAGATTGCCAAGATCGTTTGCCAGTTCTGCGTTATACCGGTTCCCGAATGCTGAGATGGAAAAATCTCCATCCTGGCCGAATGGCACTTCCCTCAAAAGAAAATAGCGAAAGGCATCTGCGCCGAATTCTTCTACCACGGCATAGGGATCAACGACATTCCCTCGACTTTTTGACATCTTTTCTCCATTTACGGTCCACCAGCCATGCGCAAAGATGGATTGAGGGAGAGGCAGTTCCAAACCCATTAACATGGTTGACCAGTAGACGGCATGGGTGGTCAGGATATCTTTTCCGACCAGATGGAGGGAGGCGGGCCAGAATGTTGAGGTGCTGGGAGTTGGAGAGATGTACTCCAGTGCTGACAGGTAATTAACCAGGGCGTCGAACCACACATAGGCTACGCAATCCCGATCAAATGGCAATTCGACACCCCACGACAACCGTGACTTGGGTCGGGAAATTGACAGATCTTCCAGGGGCTTTTGGAGAAACCCTAAGACCTCATTGCGACGGGAGTCGGGTTGAATGAAATCGGGGTTTTGTTGGATATGCTCCTTCAATCGGCTCTGAAACCGACTCATGCGAAAAAAGTAATTTCGTTCACTCACTTGTTCTACTAGTCGCCGACAATCCGGACACAGGCCGTTCTCCACATCCTTTTCTGTCCAAAATCGCTCATCAAATGTGCAATACCAACCGGTGTATTCGGCTTGATAAATCAAGTCTTTGTCGTAGAGGACTTGAAGGTACCGCTGTACGATTGCCTGATGTTGGAGATCGGTGGTGCGAATAAACCCATTGTTGGAGATATGCAATTGCGACCAGAGATTCTTGAACTTTGGCGTGAGGAGGTCACAATGTGCTTGCGGATCGATCCCGGCCTTCGCGGCCGCCTGTTGAACTTTTTGCCCATGTTCGTCTAATCCGGTGAGGAAAAACACCTCGTGGCCTGTTAGCCGGTAAAACCGGGCTAGAACATCGGCGGCGATGGTGGTGTAGGCGTGTCCGATGTGAGGCACATCGTTGACGTAATAGATAGGAGTGGTGACGTAAAACGTGTTGGACATGACAATACATCCTCTGTTAACTCCGAACCCTCATGTGTAAAACGACTCGGGTGGTCGTTGAACCGGGGTAAGCAGGCAATTGATGGTTGTTAGGCGAGCTCTGGTGAATTCGATAATTCCAATTGGTCGTGGAGATGAAAGAAAAATTGCTCCAATCCGATTTGCACATTAAGATTTCGTTGTTGTCCTCGCTCGAGTTGGTTGAGTTCATGGATTAAGGCCAGAAGTGAAGAAGGGGTAATCAGTTGGGCCAACTCGCGAAGAGCAGATTCTTTATCCTGGTACAACGTGGGAGACAAGGAATGATCCAGGGTCAGCAACAACAAGTCCCTGAGCCCTGCCCAAAACCAATGAATCGCTTCCTGTACCTGGTTAGATTTGACCAGCCCTTCACTCATATCCATCACCCGTGAAGCCGACGCAGTATGTTCCCCAAATAGCAGATCCCAGTACTGACGGAGTTTCACCTTTAATTCTACGGGGTCACAAGACAAAGCTGAACCCAATCGGCCTTCCGCAAATGCCGCGATTAACCGGGCATCCGAGGCTTCTCTACCCGTCCGGTCTCTCAGGAATTCATAAATGCTGGTAGAGGAAAGTGGCGCAAATCGTAATGTAATGCATCGGGACCGAATCGTCGTCAGTAGGTGTTCTGGACGGCTGGTGATCAAGAGAAAGAGGCAATGGTCTGGAGGATCCTCCAATGTCTTGAGCAAGGCATTGGCCGCTTCCTTGGTCATGGAGTCGGCCTGATCAATAAGACATATTTTATGAGACCCCAGGAGAGGACGATAAATGACCAGATGTTCGATATTGCGAATTTGATCAATGGGAATTTTGGGATTCTGTTTCTGGGTATCTTCGGGTTGAATCAACAGAAAGTCGGGGTGTGTGGCTTGGGCAATTTGGTGGCATGACCGGCAGAGGCCGCAGGCATCAGGTGTGGGTGCCGTCTGGGGTGCCTCACAATGCAGATATTGGGCGAGCGCGACAGCGGTCAGTCGTTTCCCAATGGTCGGTTCTCCATGAAACAGATAGGCATGTCCCAGATGATTCGTGGAGACCGCTGTTTGGAGCCATTTAATCGGTCGTTGATGCCCGACGAGATCTCGAAATGCCATGTTGAGGAGCCCCTTTCGTCTGGACGCGCTTGGTAGGGCGGCTGGGTTGATGAATTGTTTGAGTCAGGCATGTCGATGGCAACGTCTGAATGAGATGTGACATCATGGACGCGATGAGCGTGTTCAGGATATCAGGAGACTGCCTGGCATCCAATTTTTGAATACGTTGGGGGTTCTCCTTTGCGAGGGCGAGGAAGCCTCGACGCACGCGTTGATGGAAATCCAAGGATTCCTGGTCAAGCCGATTTTGGTGTCCGGCCTGTTGTCGTCTGGTCAACCCTTCTTGGGTCGGGAGATCGAGTAAAAAGGTGAGGTGTGGAGTCAGTCCTTCTGTAGCAAATCGGTGGGAATGCTTAAGAAAAGTGATATCACGGTGTCGTCCGTATCCCTGGTAGGCCAGGGTTGAATCAAAAAACCTGTCACAGAGCACAATGATGCCTTTGGCAAGAGCTGGCCGAATCACATGAGCCACATGTTGGGATCGGGCAGCCAGGATCAGAGATGTTTCACATTCTGGAGTGATGATTTCATTATTGGATTTCGTTATAGAGTAGGAAAGCAAAAGACGACGAATGGCCTCGGCAAAGGGGGTGCCCCCAGGCTCTCGAGTTTCTAATACCTGATAGCCTTGAGCACGAAGTGCTCGAGCCAACCGATGGCATTGCGTAGTTTTTCCGGACCCTTCTGTACCTTCAAAGGTAATGAATAACCCGGAAGGCAGTTCACCTTTTCCGTTTTTGTGGTTTCTTGGTTTCATGGAAATTTACACTGAGCGATCCTAGTCTAAGTCATTGAAATTCGCAAGAAAAGTCTTGCGGGAATCCAGTCCTAATTGTAAGATGCGGTAACATCCCTGTGGCTTCCTTCCTTAAGTAATGACCCTGCCTGCCTATGTAGCGGGTACAAGGCAATCTTTTCATGAATACCCTTCGCGCCTCCCTCAGACGCTATTTTTTGACAGGCCTGTTGGTGATTACCCCAATTTGGGGAACCATTCTCATTTTAAAAACCCTGTTTGTGACTGTGGATAGTATTCTGGGGACCGCATTAGCGGATTTGGTGTTGCCCGATTATTACTTCCCTGGTCTAGGTATTTTGGCATTATTGGTGTTAATTTTTTCTGCCGGGGTCTTTGCCACCAATTTTTTGGGTAAACGATTGGTTGTCCGGTGGGAAGAATTTTTAGACCGTGTTCCGATCGTACGTGGGATTTACGCAACACTAAAGTCGATGATGGATATTTTGTCCTTTAAACAACGTGAAAAATATAACAAAGTGGTGATGATTCAATTTCCAAAAGATGGACACTATTGTTTATCGTTTGTCACGGGGGAGACCAGAAAGGAAATCCAGAATCTGGCTCCAGAGCCTCTGATTCATGTGTTTGTCCCCACGTCTCCAAATCCCACTTCCGGGTATTTTCTCCTGGTTCCCGAGAGAGAAATTGTTCCTGTAGATATGGGAGTTGAGGAAGCCATGAAGCTTATTGTGTCAGGTGGGTTCTATTCTCCTCCAGATAAATCCTCTAGCATTGAAATTGCAAAAAAACGGGATAGAATGACGATCAAGGACTCACCAAAAGTCCAAACCCCATAAACAAGTAACCTTTGACCAATGGCATGACAAGCGTAATGAGTGGTAAAAAAAACACGGCCGCGATGATTCTGGCTGCGGGGCAAGGTACCCGGATGAAATCGGCTTTGCCCAAAGTCTTGCATCAAGTGGCCGGTCGTCCCATGCTGTGGTACGCCGCGACCTTGGCCAGGAAAGTGGCGACACAGACCGTTGCCATTGTGGTCGGCCATGGATCGGAACAGGTCCAGGCCTATCTCGAACAGGAAAAGGCTGATTTTGAGCCGTTTGAAGTGGTGATCCAGGAGAAGCAATTGGGGACGGGGCATGCGGTTCGACAGGCTTATCCCGTGTGTACCAGGAACGACGCTAACCAGGCCGACCAATTCTTGATTCTTAATGGAGATACCCCCTTATTAACCCAGGGCACCCTGGCTTCACTTGTTGATTATCATCAATCTGAAAAGGCTGGCCTGACAATTTTAACGACGGTCATACCGGAATCACATGGATACGGGCGAGTGGTTCGCGGGCAATCAGGCGAGATCCGCCGTGTCGTCGAGCATCAAGATGCTTCAGCGGAAGAACGCGGTATTTCGGAAATTAATGTTGGGACATATGTCGTTGACGCCAGCTTCCTTGGGAAGGCATTGAGCCAATTGCGTCCGCAAAATGCCCAAGGGGAATTTTATATTACCGATATTATTGAAATGGCCGTTCAGCAAGGCCTGAAAGTTGCGGGATGGGTGACGAATGATTATTTGGAGACGACTGGGATAAACACAAGAGAACATCTGGCCATAGCCGAGAAAGAAATGCGACGACGAATTTGCCAGCGTCTCATGTTGTCCGGGGTCACCATGTTGGATCCTGAACGTGTGATTGTTGACGATGGGGTTGAGGTCGGAAGGGATACCAGTCTGTATCCTGGAGTGATGCTGGAAGGTCGGACCGTCATTGGAACCAATTGCATTATTCACGGCAATTCGAGGTTGAACAATTGCTTGGTCGGCAATAACGTCCTCATTCAGGATTCGTGCGTGTTGCTGGACGCCCAAATAGAAGAAGGGGCGGTCATCGGGCCTTTTGCGCATTTGCGTCCTGGTAGCGTCATTCATCGAAAAGGCAAAGTGGGTAATTTTGTAGAATTGAAGCAGACTGAAGTTGGAGAAGGGTCTAAGGTCAACCATTTAAGTTATCTAGGAGATACGGTGATTGGCAGGAATGTGAATGTCGGCGCCGGGACCATTACCTGTAACTACGATGGATTTCGAAAGGCACGGACACAGATTGAGGACAATGTCTTTATTGGGAGCGATGTGCAGTTAATTGCTCCGGTTACGATAGGAGAAGGGGCGTTGATTGCGGCAGGGACCACCGTTACGAAAAATGTTCCACCCAATGCATTGGGAATTTCTCGAGTGGCGCAAATCAATAAAGAAGGTACGGCCGCAAAACGGCGAGAAATTCTGTCTTCATCCTCAGCTGCCCATACTCAGGCCAAACAGCATGATGACCCGGAACCGTCGTCACTCGGATCGAACCTTCAACAAAAAAAAGACCCTGTCTAGTGTCCCCTTTTGATGAACGAAGCCGAGCGATGTCTGGCTGGACTCATGTGTTTTCGTTCCAGATTTCACTGGTCGATACCATCCTGATCTTTCCCATAAAAATAAAAAACATCATGAGATGTAAGGAGCGTTAGATTATGTGTGGAATCATCGGATATGTTGGAGGTGAATTAGCGACCCCTATTTTAGTGGCCGGGCTACAACAGCTGGAATATCGAGGGTACGATTCCGCCGGGATTGCGATTCAAGATAATGGAGAGCTGACGATTCGAAGGACGGTGGGCAAGCTCACCAATCTCCAGGCCGTTTTGCAAAACGGAGCTGTCGCTGGAACGATAGGAATTGGTCATACCCGTTGGGCCACGCATGGTCGGCCATCTGAACAAAATGCCCATCCTCACCGTTCGGGAGAGATCGTCCTCGTTCATAACGGTATCATTGAAAATTTCCTGGATCTCCGCCATCGATTGGAATTAGAAGGCTTTCGATTTGAGTCTGAAACCGACACTGAGGTTATTGCGCATTTATTATCCTCGCTGACGTTAAAAGGGCATGGGCTTCAAGAGGCGGTCAGGTTAATGGCCAATGACCTGCATGGGAGTTATGCCATCGCCGTAATGTCGTTGGCTGAGCCAGGATGTATCGTCGTCAGTCGTTCAGGATGCCCCCTGGTGATTGGCCAAAATGGAAAAGGGGCATTTTTGGCTTCTGATGTCACTCCTCTCCTGGCCCATATGCGGGAGGTAGTGTTTCTTGAAGACGGAGATGTCGGCATTTTGAAAAATTCTGGTATTGCCATTTTGGATTCGGACGGCCAACCGAAAAATTTCAAACCGGTTACGATTGACTGGGATGCTGAGGCAGCTGAAAAGGGGGGCTATCCGGATTTCATGATGAAGGAAATCCATGAACAGCCACAAGTGATCATGGATACGCTTCGGGGCCGGTTTCAATATGAAACGGGCGAAGCGGATCTTCCCGATTTGGCCATGACCGATGAGGAGTTGCTCAATGCCAGGCGAATCTGGATCGTTGCCTGTGGGACGTCCTGGCATTCAGGGCTCGTCGGGAAATATTTATTCGAAGAAATGATTCGACGTCCCGTTCAAGTGGATATTGGATCCGAGTTCCGGTACCGGGAGCCCATGATTCAAAAGGATGATTTATTTATTGCTATTTCACAATCAGGCGAGACGGCGGACACCCTGGCGGCGGCACGGGAAGCTAAGCACCGAGGGGCTCGTGTCCTGGCGATCGTGAATGTGGTGGGGAGTACTCTGGCTCGCGAAGCCGATGGGGTGATTTATACGAGATGTGGTCCTGAAATTAGCGTGGCTTCCACGAAAGCCTTTACCGGACAGGTGATTGCCTTATATCTATTGGCCTTGCATGTGGGACGGGTGCGTGGCACGTTAAGTCCGGAGGAAGGACGGTGGTGGTTGGATCATTTCCTCAAGCTTCCCGGCCAAGTCGAGTATATTCTCAAGCAAGAAGCGGCTGTTCAAGCCATTGCCAATCGGTATTATCAAAAACGAAATTTTTTGTATTTGGGTCGTGGGATTAATTATCCCATTGCCCTGGAAGGTGCCTTGAAACTCAAAGAAATCTCATATATCCATGCAGAGGGGTATGCAGCGGGGGAGATGAAGCATGGTCCTATTGCGTTGATTGATGAAGACATGCCCGTAGTCGTCCTATCGCCTAAAGATCGGCTCTATGAAAAGTCTGTCAGTAATCTGATGGAAGTGCGCGCCAGGAGTGCCCCTGTGATTGCATTTGTAACCGAAGGGGATCATGCCTTGGATCAGGTTGCCGATCACGTGTTCGCGATTCCTGCTGTCCATGCGCTCTTGACCCCGATTCTGTTTACCGTCGGTCTTCAACTGCTGGCCTATCATATCGCGGTGTTGCGAGGGGTAGACATTGACCGTCCGAGAAATCTTGCCAAGAGTGTGACGGTTGAGTAAGGCGTTCTTCCGATATCTCACCGGAGTTTATCCTGGTTTGTCCCCAAGGCTTCTATCAATTGGAAAGTATTGATTCATGGAGACCATGATTGTGACCGGAGGCGCCGGGTTTATTGGCGCCAATTTTGTTCGGATGGCTCTACGCAAGACCGAGGCACGGATTGTTGTCGTGGATAAATTGACGTATGCGGGTCATCGAGAAAGCCTTGAAGGATTATGGGACCATCCTCGTCTAGATTTTGTCCAGGCAGATATTGCCGATGCGGGAGAAATGACCAGAGTCATGGATTCATTCTCTCCCAGGTGGTTGTTGAATTTTGCCGCTGAATCGCATGTAGACCGGTCCATTGACGACCCGTATCCCTTTATCCATACCAATGTCACGGGAACGCTGGTGTTGTTAAACGTGGTCCGGCGTTTCCTGAAGCATCGCACTCCCGAGCACCAACGGGAATTTCGGTTCCTGCATGTTTCGACTGATGAAGTGTATGGAACGTTAGGCCCAACAGGGTTGTTCTCCGAAGAGACGCCCTATGCCCCCAATTCCCCCTATGCGGCCTCGAAAGCCAGTGCCGATCATTTAGTGCGCGCATTTTATCACACCTATGCTCTTCCGACGTTGATGACCAATTGCTCGAATAATTATGGGCCTTTTCAATTTCCCGAAAAGCTCATTCCTCTCATGGTCTTAAATGCCTTGGAAGGGAAGCCTCTTCCGATTTATGGGGACGGTCAGAATATACGGGACTGGTTGTTTGTTGAAGACCATTGTGAAGGCTTACTCCTGGTCCTTCAGCAAGGCATACCTGGAGAAAAATATAATCTTGGCGGGCGGTCGGAACGATCAAATCTGGATGTCGTCGACGCCCTATGCCGGATCTTGGAAGATGTCGTGCCCAGTGGTTCGAATCCCTCCCTGTCTCAACGTGGCATTATACGATACGCCGACCTGAAAGTATTTGTGACTGACCGTCCCGGTCATGATTTTCGTTATGGAATTGATACCACCAAAGTTCAAACGCAATTGGGTTGGAGCCCCCGCCACTCTTTCGAGTCCGGGTTGCAACGGACCATTGAATGGTACGCTGCCAATCGCCAATGGTGTCAGTCTGTGACCGCGAACTCCTATCAACGGGAACGACTTGGGTTAGCCTCGGTCCCATCGACATAGGGGGAGGGAGGTTCTTTCATTTTGGCAAGGTACTAGGAGAATGACGAAGACATTGGAATACAAAGGGGCATGATGAAGGGAATTATCCTAGCGGGTGGATCGGGAACTCGGCTCTATCCCTTAACCCACGCCGTCAGCAAACAGCTCATGCCGGTTTTTGATAAACCGATGATCTATTATCCGTTGTCGACCCTCATGCTTGCTGGAGTCCGGGAGATTCTGGTGATCACCACTCCGCATGAGCAGGAAGGGTTCGTCCGGTTGTTAGGTGATGGCAGTCATCTCGGGTTAGCAATCCGCTACCAGGTCCAACCCCGACCCGAGGGAATTGCACAAGCCTTTGTGATTGGGCGGGAGTTTATCGGGCGGGATCGGGTGGCGCTTATTCTGGGTGATAATATTTTTTACGGGCATGGGCTGTCTCGCTATCTTCAGGAAGCGGCCTCTCAGGCCTCAGGCGCGCAAGTCTTTGCCTATCAGGTTCGGGATCCTGAACGATACGGTGTGGTGACCTTTAACGATCACGGACAAGCCACCAGCCTGGAGGAAAAGCCCCTACATCCCAAATCACCCTATGCGGTAACCGGGTTATATTTTTATGACAATCGGGTTGTGGCCATGGCCGATTCTCTTAAGCCTTCGGCTAGAGGAGAGTTAGAAATCACCGATGTGAATCGAACCTATTTAGAGGCAGGATTGCTGCATGTGCGGGTGTTGGGGCGTGGGATTGCCTGGTTGGATACGGGGACTCACGAATCGCTCATGCAAGCGGCCCATTATATTCAAGTTTTGCAAGAGCGACAGGGTCTGATGGTTTCCTGTCCGGAAGAAATCGCCTACAAAATGGGTTACATTCAATCCGATGACGTGTCCCGCTTAGCCACGAAAATGAAAGACAACGGGTATGGGCAATACTTGCTGCATTTAGTGAATCAGGGACAGGAGTAACCGGGCATGAAATTTCTCCCAACCAGCCTGACGGAGGTTCTGATTGTTGAGCCTGATGTGTATCGGGATCCCCGTGGATGGTTTTTAGAAACGTATCATCTTCAAAAGTATCAGGAGGCAGGAATCCCGCTTCCTTTTGTGCAGGATAACTGCTCATCGTCGGTCCGCGGGACGCTTCGGGGTCTTCACCTTCAAAGGACCCGCCCACAAGGGAAGCTTATTCGGGTGATCCGAGGGGAAATTTTTGATGTCGCGGTCGATATTCGAAAGGGGTCGCCGACTTTTGCCTCATGGGTGGGAGTGAACTTAACGGCAGAGGATTTCAAACAAATTTATATTCCTCCGGGTTTTGCCCATGGATTTTGTGTCCTCAGCGATGTGGCGGAAGTGGAGTACAAATGTACCGATGTCTATGCGCCTGGCGGTGAGGTGACCATTCGATGGGATGACCCACGTATTGGCATTCAATGGCCGATCGAACGGCCACTGCTCTCCACAAAGGATGCTGCTGGGCAGTTACTTGACGACCTGTGCGATCACCTTCCGGTTTATCAACCATGAGGCAGAGTCGAATTTTAATCACAGGGGCCCAGGGGCAATTAGGGCAGGCACTACAACGGCAATATGCCGACCACGAGGTCACAGCCTGGGATCTTCAGGATCTGGATATCACGGAATTTGAGGAAGTTAAGAAAGCCCTTGATCAACTACGACCACACATCGTGATCAATGCAGCTGCTTTTACGCAGGTGGATGAGGCAGAAGTGAAACAGGATGCTGCATTCCGTGGCAATGCCCTGGGGCCGAGAAATCTTGCCGTGGTGACGAATGACTTGGGAATGACTCTTATCCATTTTTCCACCGATTATGTGTTTGATGGTCAGCAGAATCGGCCGTATCATGAATTCGATCGTACGAATCCGTTAGGCGTCTATGGGCAGAGTAAATTAGCCGGTGAATCGGCGGTTCGGACAGCGAACCCACGGCATTTTATTGTCCGGACGGCCTGGCTTTATCACACTGTGGGGAAGAACTTCCCCAGTACGATTTGTCGAATGGCGGGACGAGAGGTTGTCAAAGTCGTCAGCGACCAGTATGGGTCACCGACCTTTGCCCCCCATCTTGCCCAGGCAGTATTCCAGTTGGGTGAGACCGATGCCTTTGGGACCTATCACATGGCCGGTGCAGGCGGAGCCAGTTGGTACGAATTAACCCAAGCGCTTTATCAGGCGTTGGATATTCAAACCTCGGTTGTGCCTATAGCCACCGCGCAATTTCCTCGACCTGCTCGAAGACCACCCTATGCCGTGCTGACCTCTCTGCAGAACCCCTTGATTGAATTGCCATCCTGGGAAGAGGGGGTTCGTGATTTTGCCAGTCAGTGGAAAGGCTAGGAGTCGTCTTCTGTTTCCTGAATTATCTTCTGCTGATCACCAACTAAAAGAAAGGCATTCATAAACGATGGGCTACATCGAAGCGGTGGTGCTTGCGGTCATACAAGGACTCACGGAATTCCTCCCGGTATCCTCTTCGGGACATTTGGTTCTGGCTCAACATTGGTTTGGTCATTTCAGTGAGACCAATTTGTTGTATGACATTATGTTGCATCTCGCGACGGTGACCGCGATCCTTGTGTATTTTCGACATGATCTCCTCACCTTGGGTTTGGGATATGTTGGATGGACCACAAGGCAAGGGAGCCTGTTTCAAGGATATGAGCGGCGGACAATCCATTATGTCCTGCTTGCATCCGTTCCCACCGCGATCATTGGATTGGGTATTCGATCAATCGGTCTTGAGACATTAGTCCGGCCCTCCGTCGTGGCCATTATGTTGCTAACTACGGGAGTGATTCTCTGGTTAGGGCGAGGGAGAAACAGTGTCCGGGGGATCCAGGACATGAGCATTCGGGATGCCGTGGTGATCGGTATTGTGCAAGGTGTGGCAGTCTTTCCCGGAATTTCCCGGTCCGGATCAACCATTGCCAGTGGAGTGTTGTTGGGTTTGGATCGAGAACTATCGGCCCGGTTTTCTCTCCTGATTTCTATACCAGCTATCGTGGGAGCGACGATTTTGGAAATTGGGAAGGGAATAGATCAGATGCATGAACCGATAGGGGTTTATGTGGTTGGAATGGTGGTCGCGGCGTTGGTGGGCTATGGATCTATTTCATTGATTATTAAGCTCGTCAGACAGGATCACTTTCATTTATTTTCCTATTATCTGTGGCCACTCGGAATCAGTATTCTCCTTTGGGATACGTTGAAATAAATCCCGCTGGTTTTTTCCCTCTCTTGGGACTTCCTGCTTTTACATGTCCTCTTCCATGTCCTTTTTTGTGCGACGGGCCATTCCGGAATCAATTGCTGCCTGAGAGACGGCCTTGGCGACTTTGGGCACGACCTGTTTGTCGAACACGCTGGGGATAATATATTCCTCACTGAGTGCAGAGTCAGGAATCATCTTTGAGAGGGCATGAGCGGCAGCAATGAGCATGGGTTCATTGATCGTTTTGGCTTGCACATCAAGGGCTCCACGAAAGATGCCGGGGAACGACAGGAGGTTGTTACATTGATTGGGATAATCCGATCGCCCGCTTGCATACACGCGACAATGGGGAATGGCTGCCTCGGGTAGGATTTCGGGGTCAGGATTGGCTAAAGCAAACACAATGGGATCCTTGGCCATGAGGGCTAAATCTTCGGGTTTTAAAATGTTGGCCGTGGAAAGACCAATCACCACGTGGGCGTCTTTCAGTGCGTCCTGAACGGTTCCCGTCGGCTGATCATACTGAATGAGGCTGCGAAGAGTATGGCGATGCGGCAGAAGGTCTTCCACTGGTCGATCCAACACCAGACCCTGCTTGTCACATCCCTTAAGTCTGGTAACCCCGGCTCCTAAAAGTAATTCACAACAGGCTGTGCCTGCGGCCCCCAATCCGACGACCACGACGGTAATTTCATCGATGGTTCGACGTGTGACTTTTAAGGCATTAAGCAGTGCTCCCAAAATGACCACAGCCGTTCCATGTTGATCATCATGCATCACCGGAATATCCAGCTCGGCTTGCAGTCGGCGCTCAATGTCAAAGCATCGGGGAGCACTGATGTCTTCCAGATTAATGCCTCCGAATGAGGGAGAAACGGCTAGCACCGTACGGATAATCTCTTCCGAATCCTGGGTATTGAGACAGAGAGGCCAGGCATCGATTCCGGCAAATTGATGAAACAGCATCGCCTTGCCTTCCATAACCGGCAAGGCTGCGAGAGGGCCGAGATTTCCTAATCCCAGAATGGCCGACCCGTCGGTCACGACAGCAATACTGTTATTTTTCGTCGTAAAGGAATAGGCTTTTTTCTCATCCGCGGCAATCGCTTTGACGACGCGCCCGACTCCAGGCGTATAGACCATGGACAGGGTATTTCTGGTTTTCACGGGGAACTTGCTCTCCACCCGGATTTTTCCACCTAAATGCATGAGGAAAATCCGATCGGAAGAGGCGATGACCCGGACATCGGCCAACGAATTTAGCCGTTTCATGACCCGTTCGCCATGTTCTTCACTCTGGACATCCAGGGTAATATCCCGAATTACTTTGGTGCGAGTGGCCGAGACCATATCGTACGCGCCCAAACTGGCGCCTTCTTCCGCGATGGCCGTGGCGAGTTGTGCGAATACGCCGGTCCGTTGAGTCAATTCTAATCGCACGGCCATGCGGTAATTGGAATAGGGGCCGATGTCTTGAGAGGAGCTCTGACCATTTTGCTGCCGTTTAAAAAAATTCCACACCAAGGAGTCCCTCCTCTTCAGTTTCGCAATGAATGAATCTTGATCGGGTTACTCATAGGCTACAGACTTTTTTCTTATATTGTATCGGATAAACCAAATTAGGGATATGTGCTGCTGGCTGGAAATGGGCCATTACTTTAGGCTAGAAAGGTTTTAAGAAATAAACGAAATGATGCCGGGGTTTGTCTCGGTAGCCGAGGTCAAATTACATAGTGGGTTCCAAGGGGCGCCACCCTCCCTTCGTAACAAGACTCCAATCAAGTGGCTCTTGGCGCGGTCCAAGGGATACCCTGCGATGCTCGCCCTCTTTCCACTTTCTCTTCGCGTCTTTGCCTGATAAAAGCACCAGATTCTTAGACGTATAGAATACGCAATATGCGGTAATGGCGAATATGTTGCTGGCGGTGCCCAGTGGCGTCCGTATCGAGCATGTCACCTGGAAATCATGTTATCCTTCCTGGTTTTTTACGAAGGCGAAAAGTCCTTGTACCCGTGAGACATGAGCATGGAATCAGAGCAATCAGTTGATCTCACATCCGATACCCGTCCGGATCTTCGGGAAGAATTTCGATTTTCCCCATTGCTGACCGTACTGTGTTTGTTGGTGTGTGGGGCGGGTATGGGATTGTTGTTTTGGGCGGTGACGCTTTCTGATGATGTACGCCTGGCTTCACCTGAAAGCAGGGATCTTGAGCGTATCGCCAGCCGAATGCTGGGTTTTGAATCTCGTTTGCCTGAACTCTCCTTGTTGGAACAAGTGATGTATCGTTTGGGGGGACAGGACGGGGAGACCCAGGAGCAAATCCAACGGTGGTATGAAGAAAGAGTTAATGAACAATCCAGGCCATTAGATGGATTGTATCTGGGAATGATCTATGGAGAAGCGGGTTTAACGAATCAACTCAGCCGAATTGTGGAGAATTGGGAGAGTGAGAGAAATCCTTATGCTCTTTTTCGTGAGTTTTTGGAAGTGGGATATGGCCAGAGCGAAACGTCGTCTCCAGATTATCCCTTCTTGCAAGCAGGGTTAGCTGAAGAGGTCCCCACAAATTGGTTTTACTTTCATCTTGCACGACGAATAGCTGTTCAGGCCGGCGATCGAAATTTACAGGAAAATCTTCAATTGCAAGAGTATCAGTTGACCGACCCTCCGTTATGGAAATGGCGTGCGCTATTGGTGGGTGAGGTTGTGGTGATCGGGATTGGGGTGGTCCTGCTTCTCCGTCTTGGTATTGCTCGCCTGAGAGGCAGGGCGTCACCGATCCAAACCGGCTTCATCAAAAGGGGCATACCTTGGACATTCCGGGAAGGAATCGCCGTTTTAGCCCGTGGAGGGGCCTTGACGATTTTGTTGATGGGGCTGGTGGCGGTGATACCTGATGGCATAGGAATTATTGAGGATTTCGGGATTGCTTTACTGTATCTTCCTCCCGTCGTCCTGACCGCTATTCTGTTGTGTCGAACCAGGAAACAATCGTTGCTACAGGTGGTGGGCTGTTCGAATGTGTGGCAACGATTGAAAGACTGTCTGCCATTGGTCGTGATGTTGGTGACGATTGGCCTAGTTGGGGATTGGCTGATTGTGCTCGGGGGGGATGCGTTTCAATCTTCCGTCCATTGGACCGAATGGTTTGTCCCACAGCTGATTTGGGGAACGCGGATGGAACTCATCAAAACCACAGTTGACTTCGTTCTTCTGGCGCCCTTTTTCGAAGAGCTTATTTTCCGCGGAATTCTGTATACGACACTTCGAACCAAATTTAGTTTTCCCCTCTCCATGGTCGCAAGTGGGTTGATCTTCGCCTTGGCCCATGGCTATGGGCTGATCGCGTTTCTGACGGTTTTCTGGAGTGGGTTGTTGTGGGCATGGGCCTACGAACGAACCGGGAGTGTGATTCCCGGTATGGTGGCCCATGCCGTCAATAACGGAGTGGTGGTGTATTCTCTTGTCTCATTTTTCCGCTAAAAATGATCAGGGAGTTGCTTGTTGTGATGAGTTTTCATGATGATGAATGCCGTTCAATGTCGTCCAAGGCCTGATAGAGGTCAGGAAATCGAAGGGTATAGTGAAGGGTGGTGAGGAGTTTGTGAATGGAGACCTGTTTGCCGATTTCTTGAAGGGGCGTGGGTGGGGGAATAGGCATGCTCCACTTTTCTGACGCAATTGAGAAAATCTCTGTCCAGGTCCGTGGGGTCCCATCGCTAGCCAAATATGTAGTACCTTTCTGAGCCCGTTCAAGGGCTCGCAAACAGATTCCTGCAGCATCTTCCACATGGAGGAGATTGACCCACTTGGGAGTATTGTGAATCCTTCCGCTTCTCATCCAATTCAACACATGACGACCTGGCCCGTATAGTCCTGCCAACCGAATGATGACGGCGCCCAATTGTGTCCGAAGATATTCTTCTCCCTGAACCCGGGGAAGGTCCAGGTTCACAGGAGTCTGTTCGGTCACGATTCCGCAGTTTGTGCCATAGGCCGATGTGCTGCCCATGACCAGAATTCTGCCGGAATCCATGGGGCGGGTGGCGAAGAAGGTTTGCACGAGGCTCAATGGCGTCGCCGGAAAACACCAGATGAGATGGGCGGGACTGGGAATGAATCGCCAGGTTTCAGTTTGGGTCAGGTCAAAAGCAATTCTAGATTCAGGTGGAATATCTGAGAGATGAACATCAGGCATACGGCTTGTCGAGAAGGTGTTCCATCCTGCATTGACTGCCTGGTGAAAGAGCCGTCGACCGGTATAGCCGGTTCCCAGAATGACCAGCGGAATGTGTTGGAGAGAAGAGCGGCTCACGGAAAAGGTCTTGTCGAAGTGTGTGGTTAGGAAGAGGAATCTTTCCAGAGCCAGGGCATACCGTGGTTGGAGCTTGATGGAATTCCGATATTACCCATTCTGTTCTTCGACATATTGTTGCGCGTATCGAATGTAGTTCCCGGCGGATTCTTTGATCCACTGGACTTCGGCATCCGTCAACAGGCGTTTCACTTTGGCCGGAGACCCCATGACCAGGCTCCTCGAGGGGATGTGGATATTTCCCGTTATTAAGGCTCCAGCGCCAATGACACAGTCTTCTTCGATCACGACGCCATCCATGATGATGGTCCCCATCCCGATTAATACCCGATCATGAATCGTGCATCCATGGAGCACCACATGATGACCGACGGTGATGTCATCGCCAAGAGTGAGGGGGTGCGTATCATGTGTGACGTGCAACAGACAGAGGTCTTGAATATTGGTCCGATGGCCAATGCGGATACTATGTACGTCTCCGCGTATAACGGCATTGAACCAGACGCTCGATTCCGATCCGATGGCCACATCGCCGATGACGATGGCCGTGTCTTCGATAAACGCGCTGGGAGCGATGGTTGGGGCAATGCCTCGATAAGTTTTTAACATGAGGGCGGTCCTTTCGCCGAATATGGTTTCTCCGTGTGAGGACGTTTGGTGAAGGCTAGAGTCGAATGAGTATGGCGCAGATAACCAGGCCTGAGAGAACCGCGAGGATGGTGAGGTACGTCGCCACACTTCGATCCGAGAGCCAGTCGGTTTGCCAATGTTGAGGATAGGCGGTTTTCCCCGAAGAAATCCAGCCTTCCTGGTACAGTCCGATTCCCCTCTCGAGTTCAATTAACTGTTGTTTGGCCATTCGGTGTCGAGTGGCTTGTTGAAGAATCAGATAGGCCACAAACCCTGACAGTATGCCCACCCCCAAAATGGCCAACCAACGCATGGCCAAGTCTGGGTGTCCGGGGGAAATCACCGCTATGGTCATAATCAGCAGCACTAATACCGTATTGTAGAATGCGGACAACCGGCTCATGTATTCCCGCCGCCGGAGCACCTCGTTTTTAAATAACGGATATAGCACGCGAAAGACTTCGAGTTGCTCTTTGGGTAATTCCTTGTTGGTATTTGGTGGATCAGGCATGAAACCGGTCTTTTCCCATCATGAGGGAGGCAAATAAGCGATCATCCACTTGGCCAGATGGTTGGTCATCAGACGAAAATCTTCAGGTCTTCCAAATTGGTGGTTCGCACCGGGAATGAGCCGAAAATCCTTTGACACGTTGAGAGAAGTCAGTAAGCGATCAATCTGATGAGCGGGAATGATTTCGTCTTGATCACCATGCACAATCACTGTGGGGGCTTGAATACACGAAGCAGAGTGGTAGCCGTTGTAGGTGAGGCATTCCTCGAAAAATGCATACGGCAACCGTGTTGGAAGGTCGCCCCCAAAGACGTTGGGTATATGATCGGTGATTTTCCATTGGTTCATGGCGTCCGCCCCCAATTCCAGGCGAAGCACTTCAGAAAAATCAACCACCGGGCATTTCAGGCCAAGGGCCTGTAGTTGGGGATACCGGGAAGCTGAAAGAATGGTCATGAATCCACCAAAACTGGATCCAATCAGTCCGAGAGCCTTCATGGATCGTTCGGTGAGAAAGTGAACGGCGGCATCCAGTTGATCCTCACATTTTTTGATGCTGAAGGTTGTCAATGGTTCCGGTGAGTCACCCATGCCATACCAATCAAAACGAAGAGTTGCGATGGATTGAGGAATGAGAAGTTCCGTCAGTCGCCGATTGGTTCGACTGTTCTTATCGGAGGGAAAGCCATGACAAAGGATTACCGCTCGATTCGTGGGAGCAGCAGGCTGAGCGAAAATCCCTGTCGTCACAATGCCGGATGGACCGGTAACGTTGACAGGGGTTTCAGTCCCCCCGTCCCCGCTTTCTGTGGGCGATGCGATCTCCACGAATTGCGCTATGATTGAAGAAAGTAGAAGTGGTCGGTAGGGCCATTCCCCTGGCCAAGGGCTAGACCGTGACGAATGGCCTCGGTGGTATAGTGTTTGGCAGCCTCAATTGCGTCGGGAATGGTTTTCCCCTTGGCGAGGTTGGCAGCAATGGCAGAGGCCAGGGTGCAGCCGGTTCCATGGGTCGTTTTCGTCTGAAGGAATTCACCCTTAAACATGCGAAAAAACCGGCCGTCATAGAGTAAATCGGTCCCCGGCTGTTCCAGCAGGTGCCCGCCCTTGATTAAAACATGCTTGCAGCCGAATTGATGGATTACTTTTGCCGCCTCTCTGGCATTGGCCAGGGTTTTAATGGAGAGGCCGGATAACAATTCGGCTTCGGCAATATTTGGGGTGAGAAGAGAGGCCTGAGGAAGCAATGCCGTTTTCAGTGTTGCCATCGCATCCTGTTCCAGCAGTGGATATCCTCCTTTTGCAACCATAACCGGGTCGACAACCAGGTGTTCAAGATGTTGCTTGGCCAGATTCCGACTGACTGTGGTGATGATATCGGAGGTCGCCAGCATGCCGGTTTTAGCGATCGTGATCGGAATGTCGGAGAAGAGTGCATCCAGTTGAGACTCAATAATCGAAGAAGGCAGATGGAAAACGGCAGAGACGCCGCACGTGTTTTGTGCGGTTATGGATGTCAGCACCGACATGCCGAACACTCCATTGGCGGACATGGCTTTGAGGTCGGCTTGGATTCCGGCTCCTCCACTGGAATCAGATCCGGCGATGGTGAGAACAGCTTTTTTCATATGTGTCAGCGAATGAGCGTGTGGACGAACAGCGAGTCTAGCATGTCATATTCTGATGATCCAGGGATGAAGCCTCCTTATTTTATTTGGGTTGAAGACCCTGCTGTTCCATCTTACGTCTGAGTGTGTGGTGTTTTTGAGTATTTTTTCTTGACATTATAGAAAAAATATTTCATGGTGTTTGATTATAGAGTCACTCCTTGATGGTCTGGCCTTGCTGGGCTTTCAAGGATAGATGCTGTATGGAATCTCCCCATCCTTCAAAGGCTTCTCCTCCTTCCGATAAAGAAGTGCATCGGGAGCACTTGGGAGATCTGACGCTTTCCCTTGGGTCTACCCAAGGGTCATCTGGACAATTATCTTCGGAATCTTCGAGCCACCATTACCGAGTTCGAGAGTCCCTCCAATCCAACCTGTCGCCAGGTACCCCACATTCTGTTTCACATGAAGAATTGAATGCTCTTCGTCAGCAGGTGGAGCGGTTCATTTTTGCCTCTCAGGGCTCTCGTGAGGGGTTATGGGTGGCTGAAATTTGTCCGGATATTCCCTGGTATTCTCCAGATTGTCCGGTGTGGTATTCCCCTCAGTTTATCGCGATGTTGGGGTATGAGGAATCTGAGTTCCCAGGAGTGCGGGGAAGTTGGGAGCAACGGTTACATCCTGACGATCGGGAGCGGGTGTTTGCGGCTTTAACCAATCATATTGAAAAGAGGATTCCGTACCATGTGGAGTCCAGATTACGCACTAAAGCCAATGGTTATCGTTGGTTTGAGGCCACCGGCGAGGGCACCTTTGATGCCGACGGCAAGTTACTTCGAGGTGGAGGAACCATACGCGATATTACGGAGCGTAAGTTGGCCGATGACATTTCAAGGCGAAACCACGCTCTGTTAGATGCGGTCCTTGAAGAAATGAGTGATGTGGTGTACGTCAAGGACCAGGATGGTCGTTACCTCCTGGTGAATCCTTCGGGAGCGGAGATCATGGGAAAGACCATACATGAGGTCATCGGAAAAACCGACCAGGAAATATTTGGGAACCATTCGCCGGCGTTGTTTGTTCAGGGTGATGCCCAGGTGATGGGATCTGCCGGGACTCAGACATTTGAAGTAGAGGTACAGGAGCAGCATCCCGTGTCCCGAACGTTTTTAGTCACGAAAGACTCCTTTGGATCCTTAACGGAGGGTCAGAATGGGGTCTTGGGTTTTGCCCGTGATATTACGTTCAGAAAAGCCGCTGAGCTAACCATTCAGGAACGGGAAAAACGCTTTCGGGCCATTATGGAAAATGCCTATGACTTGATCACGGAAGCCGATTCGGAAGGACGGTTCCTGTATGTGAGCCCTAATTTTAAAGAATCTCTGGGGTACAGCTCCCAAGATCTGCTTGGCACAAGTGTCTTTGCCCCAGTTCATCCCGAAGATCGAGAAATGGTGGAAGCAGAGTTTTGTCAAGGCATGAAGACACAAGGTTCCGGTCGGTCGGTGTATCGCTATCGACATCAGAATGGAGAGTACCGTTGGTTTGAAAGCACGGGGCGAGCTTTTCATACGGCGCTTGGTGAACTTCGAGCTGTCGTCATTTCACGGGATATTACGCAACGAAAACAATGGGAAGATGCCCTGGAATCGATTGTCAAAGGCAATGTGCTTCCCGGTTCTCCAGATTTCTTCGAAGTTCTAGTTGTCGAATTGGCGAAAGCTCTTCAGGTGTCCATGGTGTTTTTGTCGGAGCGGATTGAGAAAAATACCAGCAAAGCCCGGACATTGGCTTTTTGGAACCAAGACCATTTTGAGCCGTCAACGGTGTATGAATGTATGGGGGGGCCTTGCGAACTCGTCCTTGGGGGTGACCCTGTTGGCCATCCCTCCGGAGTTCAACAACTCTTTCCACACAGTGAAGCGATTCAAGCCTTGAAGGTGGATGCGTATTATGGAACTCCTCTTTTTAATTCCAAGAATGAGGTTGTGGGAAATCTGGCGCTCCTGGATACGCAACAATTTGTTCTTTCCTCTCAAGGGCAAAATCTTTTGAAAATTTTTGCGGCACGAGCGGGAGCTGAACTTGAGCGGAAGCGGGCACAGGAAGAGGTCCAGGAAAGCCAGGACCAGTATCGTGAGCTCTACGATCAGACCCCATTAATATATTTTACGGTGAATAGTCAGGGTCTCGTCCTCTCCGTTAACCAGTATGGGGCTCAATTGTTAGGGTACCAGGTTGAGGAGTTATTGGGGACATCTGCGTTTTCCGTGGTCCATGAAGATGATCGTGACTTATTTAAATCAGGGCTGGAGAAGGGATTTCGTGAATCGACCAAAGGCGTTCTTCCTGAATTTCGGAAGGTAAAAAAAGATGGAACCATCCTTTGGGTGAAAGAAACAATTCAGGCCATTGAGAAACAATCCGGGCCTCGTGTGTGGTTACTATCTTGTGAGGATATTACAGAGCGGAAACGGACCGAGGAGGCTTTGGTATTGAGTGAGACCCAATTGCGGCATACTCAAAAAATGGAGGCGATCGGTACCTTGGCCGGTGGTATTGCCCATGATTTTAATAATATTTTGGGTGCGATATTGGGATATTCTGAGTTGGCCATGGCTTATGCTACCAAGGATGAACGTCTGAAATCGTATTTAACTGAAGTGGTTGCCGCCGGGAATCGGGCTCGAGATTTGGTGAAGCAAATTTTAGCCTTTAGCCGTCGGTCGGAAAAGGATAAAGAAGCGATTGACCTGCGATTGGTGATCAATGATGTCCTGCAAATGCTGCGTGCCAGCTTTCCTTCCTCAATTGAAATTCGAACGTTATTAGATCTTGAGTCCACGGTTATTTATGGTGACCGTACCCAAATCCAGCAGGTGATTATGAATCTGTGTGCCAACGCGGAATATGCCATGCGGGAAGAGGGAGGTTTGTTGGAAATTGGCTTATGTCATGAGGGTATTCCCGAGGAAGGGATACCGGGCATGGGTATGCTTAAGGTCGGATCCTATCTTCAGCTTGTGATTCGTGACACAGGAAAGGGCATTCCCCTCGAAATGGTCGAGAGAATATTTGAGCCATTCTTTACTACAAAACCTGCTGGGGAAGGCACGGGACTCGGGCTGGCCGTCGTGCATGGTATCGTGCATAACCATGGTGGTGAGATTGCCGTGTCCAGTCCTCCAGGAGGGGGAACTACCTTCACGATACTCCTGCCGCGCCTGGATGTGGTGGTGCCCGTAAAACCCGAGGAAGTGATGGCCTGGCCGACTGGATCGGGAAGGATATTATTTGTGGATGATGAAGAAATGCTGACGCGCTGGGGGACGCAATTTCTCAGCCATTTAGGCTATTCCGTTGTGGCAAGCGTCAATCCGTATGAAGCGTTAGATCTTTTCCGAGCACATCCGTGGGATTTTGACGTGGTCGTGACAGACCAAACCATGCCGACGATGAGTGGTGAGGCCTTATCTCGTGCATTGTTAGGTATTCGAGCGGATATTCCTATTCTGTTGTGTACGGGGTTTAGCCACACCATGACTCAAGAAAAGGCCGAGCAACTTGGCATTCAGGCCTTCTTAATGAAGCCGGTCAACGGACTGTCGCTGGCTATTGCGCTCCGGGACATCCTGGACGGAGGTCCCACTCCGCACCCGAGCCAACATCAGTAAAGTTCGCTGCCCTTTGGGCGGGGAACTTTACTGATTATCCCGTTTCGGTCAATGATGATATGACGAAGCTCTGACACATTCTTCGAGGTCGATCCCAGGAAGTAGGTTTTATCATGCAGGCAATATGTCTAGGGCACCTCTTAAAACCCGTAGTTATGGGACCTCCCTTCCCTGGCCTGCTTGAGTATTGGGCGGAAGGCCCTGAGCATCGTGTGCGTGAGAGGGCGTGGTTGCCTGGGGTTCGTTCAAGGTCTTTCCCGCTGCCCCCTGCTGCAGACTGGCGGCTGTGAGAAACGGCACCCGTGGGACGTTATCACCCTGATTCTTACGCCCGATCTTTGCTCGAGCTCGCCCCACCCACTCGCTCGAATGAGCCGTCTCCCATCGCGGACATGTGGTGACTGAAGACCTATTCGACGCGAACGCGCGTCTGCGCTCGACGCCGATTCCGGTCCTGTGGCTGCGCCGACAGAGGCTTGTCCCGATAGCCGTTTTCCTGCTTATGGGAGCGGAGGTCCTGGGTGTTGTCTCCTGTGAGCTATAGGCGAATCCGCCCCCACGACCGGTCCGCCTGGCTCTGGGGGCTACCCGGCCTCCCGGGCGTGGCTGTCCTGCACGGTGGCTGGCGTTACGGTCTCTCGCCGAATCCGCTTGTGCGGCCTGTCGACATTCACCTGATTCTTCTAGTCCGAGTGATGGTCCCCCTGCGTACTTGGCCAACGGGCATCGACATCGTTCTGCCGGCGTGGGGCCGGGTGGGCTTCCCACGCTGTGGCGCTCTTGCCCGCTTTCATCGCTGCAGTTTCTTCTAGGCTATGCCCTTGCTGCGGAACCGGGACCCTGGACGCATCGATCTGTTGGTCCCCTCGCGTTAGGAGTTCCTGATCGTCCAGCTAGGCGTCCCATGGCTCGACCAGGGCGTCGGCCACGTCCGCTGCCGCCAAGGGTACTCGAACCAGTCCGAGAGCCTTCGCATCGGGAATGCCTTGGGCCCGATCGAGGGAGAAGAGGCGCATGCACGACAGACGATCGCGGAGCTGATATTCCGTTTGGGAATCGGACACATTCTAAAGGGCGTTGCCGAAGGCTGGTCAAAAGGCTTCCCGACCTGCGTGCGGGGGCTAAGGGATCGCCCCAGTGCCTGAGGGCCTACTAGCGTGTTGTAATATCAACGAATTCAAGGGGCCGCGGGGTCGACAGCGGTAAGTCCTCCTTGGACAGGCCGCATGGCATCCTTAAAGCCCTTTGCCAGGAATTTTTAGAGATTCCCTCTATTGAGGATGGAGGAAATATTCTTAGAGGTATCTTGCGGATGAGTATTTGTTGGTTGTCGATTGATGGATGTCAAACTTCGTGACCCAGTCCACGGCATTACAAAGCTCTTGAAAGTCTAGGGGTTTTTCAAAGACCCGATTGACGCCATTTTTAAATGCGCGAAGACGGACAATGTGGGATAATTCAGCAGTAATCAGAAAAATTGAGAGAATTTCCTGGGAATATTTATGATTGACTTGTTCAATAAAATCAAGCCCATCCATCTGTGGCATGTTGTTGTCGGTAATGATGATGGAGACCGCCTCTTTTTGCAAAGTTTCAAGCCCTTCCAGGCCATTTCCTGCTTCTGAACACAAATACCCCCGAAGTTCTAAAAATTCCTTCAGGCAAGTACGATGATTTCGATCATCGTCAACTAACAAGATTCGGTCTTTAATGGGAACCTTGGGTGGATCGGGTTTTGGTGAATGCTGGTATACGCCTAAGATTTTCATGATGTTTTAAATTTATTGGGGTCAGATTTGTTTTCTAAAAAGGTGGCGGAGGGACCTTTGAGAAGGTGGCTGATGAGGAGACCAGACTCCGGGTGCGGTCGAAATCGTAGTTCCCCTGAAACCAGTCCCTCCGCCGAGGCTCATATCGAGGCGCTTAAAACCAGTATTATCATGTGTCAAGTTGGTGGTTATGAAAGTCGAATTGCGTCATTCTCCATGCTATTAGGTCGTAAAAGCGGAATATTTAAAAAAATGGCTTCGCCTCCAAAAAACTGGTGTGCAGTAATAGTTGATTGGTAAAAGTGCAAGGGGTGTTCCAAGAAATGTTATTATAAAAAAAATTAAAAATTTCAAATGGTTATGAGGTGTGGGGACAAAAGTTTTGCCAAAAACTATGCAGGCGAAACCCTACAGGACCGAGCGGACTCCCTTCATGAGTCAAATGGTCGGACAGCTTCAATTGATTAACTTGGGAAAGCATTTGACGGGGCGGCTTTTGCTTAAGAAGGGCTTACCCACGAACGCCAGGAATAGAGAAATGGATGTTTAAAGCACGACGAGAAATGATTCGTGAAACGGAAAGTGCCAGTATTTTTTTTTATGAATTGTTAGATCTCGAAATAATTCGACATTGGGCCGGACCCTCTAAGAAACTTCACATTAATTGGTGTGTATTAGTTCGGGTAATGTTTCGAAATAGCCATTAGGAAAAGGTTTGAGTTGCCATATCTGAGGATCATTGTGAGTGGCTGTCTTGAGAAACTTTCGAGAACAAAAGGAGTTCCAGAGTCAGCGGTCCTGCACCTGTTGGTCCGCGATGTCTAATAGTTGGTGAATACTCTTATCTGGCTAAATCCAGACGGAAGCGACTTGGGACAATGATGAGAATTCTGATGTTAGTAGGAAAGAAATATCTATGTTGGGGGAGATGGCAGGCGACTATGATGTCACAATTAAGGATGTTGAGGAGGGCTAGGCTTGCCCCATTGGGAAGTGTAAAGATCAGGGATAGCGGTTGTTCCATGTGGGGGGGCATGTAGTTTTTTCCTATCACCCTTGACCTGGATCCTACCAAAAGGCATTCTTAGGGAATAAATCAGGAGTGGACCTCAAGTTCCACGCCAGGGTTCTTGACATCATTCGAAGGGGCTGCATACAGTTTTGAGATTACTTTGTTATTGAAAATGACACTGTCATTTTCTTAAAGAAATTATTGTAGAGGAAATAAGAATGGAAAAAAGAATCATCATATTGGATGGGGTCTATGTGGATGCATCCGTCAGTCAAGGAAAGGAATAGTGGAGGTAAAACATGACCGAAGTATTGTTTTTTTCTAAGGTAAGGAGTGTCTGGAAATTTGGCCTACTGGGCGGATGCTTGATTGCAATAATGGCGGGGTGTAGTTCCAAATTGCAAACGACGGTTATAAGTGTGACTGAACCTCCGGCCAAGTCTCAAGTGGTAAAACTTGAGCCTGTGGCGTCGCAGACTGAGGCGGTTGTGCAGCCACCCGTAAAGGCTGAAACATTCATTGGGATTCCGGCTATGGATATTCCCGTTGAAGAGCCTGCTCGTCCATTTATTCGTCCTTCGGCTCCTGCTGATATTTTTGCCACTCCTCGAACGACAGTCGTCGAACCGGCTGTTCCTGAAGCTCTTGAAGCTCCCCTGGTGGCTGAATCTGTGGTTCCTCCGTCTCCTATAGCTCCCACCCCGAACCAAATTTCTCCTCAAGAATTATCACAAGAGGGTGGAGTCCCGCCGATTTTGTCCGAACCGGAAACACCGGCACGCCCGACAATTCGTGGAGACGCGGTTCCCCCGGAACAATTGATTGCTCGGGTGGAACCCGAGGAGGACAAACCGGTGCAGCAGGTTGCAGAACTGCCAGAAATTTTTGAGGAGAAGACTGAAGATCTTCTCAAGTCTCTGGGAGATATTTATTTCGATTATGACCGATTTTCTATTCGGAAGGATGCTATTTCAGTTCTGTTAGAAAATGCCCAAACACTGGCTTCGGGTTTGTCGAATAACAAGATTGTGATCGAAGGACATTGTGATCAGCGTGGTACGGAAAGTTACAACATGGTGCTTGGTGAGCGAAGAGCAAATGCGGTGAGGGAATATTTAGTTGATTTGGGCGTTCCTAGTGAGAATCTTCAGGTTGTGAGTTATGGAAAAGAGAAGCCGTTTTGCACCGATCAGAATGAAAAGTGCTGGCAGGAAAACCGGCGTAGTCATTTTGTCGTACAGTAAAGAGGATTAAATTGATTGGGCTAGAGACGTTTCTTGGAGGAGCGTCTTGAATTGAGAAAGTAGCGGGCCATTCCTCCTGAGGGGGATGGCTGGCCCGTTCCTTAATTGTCGTTTTTGAATTATCGGCAGTTTTCTGATTCTTCTGCTTGGTCTTTCAAAGCTCAGAGCCAAGCCGAACATTCTTCAGTATTTCCCTCCAGATCTGCTTGACCCCCGATTTTTCCGCCATTGTCAATTCCCAATTCGATGCGCCCATGGGAGTTACCCAGTACTAAAATTGAGAATGCGATAAAGCAAGTGACCTTTTCTAGAGAGGTGGAGGCAATGGAATTATGTCAAAATCTGTTCGCCAATATTCCTGAACACCTTAATCACGAATTGACGAGTGAGGTATTGAGGAGTCGTTCTGTACGAATTGAACGGATAGTGTCACGGGGGCAGGCGTCTCCACCAGACTTTTGGTATGACCAGGCCGAGCATGAATGTGTTGTGGTACTGGCAGGAAAAGCCACACTCAAAATTGAGGGACAACCTGAACGGGTGCTTTGTCCTGGGGATACCGTTTATCTTTCCGCGCATACCAGACATCGTGTGGAATGGACCGATCCCAAACAAAATACGATCTGGTTCGCAGTATATTGGAAGGACTGAGCTTTTAGCCTTGGTGCAAGCTGCTAATGAGTCGGCGGCCCGGAAAACGGGCGAGAATATTTAGTTGAATGCAAGAATATTAAAAGGGGAGATAAGCCAGAATGTTCCTTTGACCAAGAAAAAGACCACTCCATACCATCCAAACTTTTTTATCCAGGTAGGTTCCTGTACAGGATTCTGGAATATCCCGGTTCTCAATGTGCGCATGGTTGTTTTCCTTTCCCCGGGAAATAAATGAAGCACGCCGCTACGTGGATATTTCAGGCAGCGGATTGTGTCATTTTGGCCTTCAAGTAGCCATAGTCCTTGGGGCTTATGGTTTTCCCATGAAGCTCCCTTTGAATAGTCGTGGAATAAGTTTTGGTACTGGTTCTTGATAATCTTTATACGCCTCTCCATGGAAAGCCACCAAATCCTTCTCTTCCCATTGAATGCCCATCAGGATTTAGATGGTAGTCGTCACCGAAAAGACCAGATGGGCAACCGTTATCGTGGGAGTGGCCCAGAATGCCAAGAGCCAACCGACATAGAGAGGATTCCGTACCTGCCGATACATGGCCGGGGTCCTGAATGGTAATGGTGTGTACTCTTGTTTTTGCAGATAGAGCCAGACCTGCCGCATACCGAACAAATCAAAATGATTGATGAGGAACGTGGCCATGAGAATTAATCCCCAACCCGCCGCAAACAGGCCATACAGCAGGCCCTGCCCGACTGGGTCTTGAATGTGCCAAATCCAGCCTCCCATGGGTTGCCAGGCATAAAACAAGAGAGCCAGGGCAATGTTGGTACAGAGCACATAGGTGCTACGTTCAATGGGTTTTGGAATATATTGTGTCCACCATTGTTTAAAGGTCTGCCGGGCCATGACGCTATGCTGGACCGCAAAAATTCCCAACAGAAACGAATTGATGGCCAGAGCCTGCCAGACTGGAACCCCGGGTTGGCCATCAATGGTATTGGAGACGCCAAAATTTCCCAGAAAGCCTACGGCATATAAAAAGATGCCTAGGAAAGATAGGTAGCACAGGGTGCCATAGATAAAAAACACCAGACGTTTCATGATCGTAGCTCCTTTTGGTTCAGACGTTTAAGGGCCGACTGCCTCAGGTTGGACCCGAGGCAATCAATTATGTCTGTCCTCAGTTGGTCCCTTTTGAATCTACCGAAATGGCCACCGGCACGGGATTGGATACAATGTCGAAAACTGGTGAATACTTCGTCAATTCCCGAATTGTCTCGGCTGGCGCGTCACTTTTTACGGTGAAGTGTACCCGGAGGTTTTGATAGCCTGGACGAACATCTTTCGATAAACCTAGAAACCCGCGAAGATCTAAATCCCCCTCTAGCCGGGATTCCACTGAATCAATTTTGATGCCACGGGCGGCCGCATGATAGACCATCGACGTGGTTAAGCAGGACGCCAGAGCATGCAACACAAACTCCACCGGGTTAGCTCCCTGGTCCTTTCCTAACAAGACGGGCGGTTCATCGGCATCAAGCACAAACGGCTCGGTTCGGGTCGTATCTTCTTTGCCCACTCCGAAAAACTCCTTGATCGTGGTGCGATTGTGCCCCCCATTAATCCAGTTGTTGGTGGCCCGGAACTGAAATTTGGCCAAACCGGGTTCGCCTTGAATGGCATGGATATTGGCCCCTAATTGTTCGACGTTGACCCCATTAATGGTTGATGTTGTGGCGACAGATGACATGGCACATCCTCCTGGTTGAGTGTGAAACAGCATGTGAAAAAAAAGTTGATCCGCCTGACGGCACATATCCTGAAGGTTCCGCTTTTCAGCTGGCGTCTGAGAGTTTTTATCTCGCTCATCCTGACTCGTCATGTTGTTCCTACCTTCTCCTTGAGAACCTGTTTGATATGTGCTGCCTTTCATGCCAAAGGTATTTTGCAGGGGGTGTGCCAAGCTTAAATTATTAATAAAAATTAATAAAAACAATATGTTGAAATTTTATGAAGTGTGAAAATCGCTCACGAAATTTGCCGAATTGCGAAATTTCATAAGACGAATTTGCGAAAGTTCGCAAATAGGATAGAATCCTGAAAATGAAGAAATGCTGAAAGAGAATCGGAAAGACTTGAAAAAATATGGGTAGAAATCGTGCAGGAATTATTTCGCGCGAGTAATGCCCAAAGCTTTCATACGAGATGCAAGGGTTGAAGCATTCATGCCCAGTAGTTTGGCGGCTCCTTGTTCACCGGATACTTTCCAGCCGCTTTGTTCCAGAGCTAGAAGAATGTTTTGCCGCTCAAAACTCTGAAGTTCCTGAAGAGTGCGAATGCAGGTGGATGGCTCCTGTGTAAGAGTTTCTGGAGAAGAGGAGAGTTTCGCTTCAACATCAGGGAGGGCACGGTCAAGATTTAATTGACTGTTTTGGGCCGTAATGACAGCCCGCTCGATCACGTTTTGCAATTCCCGCACATTTCCCGGCCAATGGTAAGCCGTGAGGCGTCGGAGTGCGTCAGGGGAAAGGGGGGCCACCGTCCGACCCATTCGTTGAGTAAAATTCTGAACAAATGTCTTGGCTAGGAGGACCACATCCTCTCCGCGTTCCCGCAAAGGCGGAAGATGGATGGGAAAGACATTCAATCGATAATAAAGATCTTCACGAAATTTTCCGTCTTGGACCTCCTTCTGTAAATCCCGGTTTGTGGCTGCCAGGACACGGACATTTACCTTTTTGGTGTGGGAACTGCCGACCGGATCGAATTCCCCTTCCTGAAGAACGCGTAACAGTTTCCCTTGAAGATCCAAAGGTAATTCGCCGATTTCATCCAGAAAAATGGTCCCTCCGTCGGCCAATGAAAACCGTCCTTCCCGCTTTTTTGTGGCGCCGGTAAATGCACCCTGTTCATGTCCAAAAAATTCACTTTCGATTAAGGTAGCAGGAATGGCCGCGCAGTTTACTTTGATGAATGGGTGATTCCGACGCCGGCTGTTGGCATGAATGGCGCGGGCCATCACCTCCTTGCCGGTTCCGGTTTCGCCTGAAATGAGCACGGTGGCCTCGGTATCCGCGACCTGTTGGATGTCCCGGAGGACGCGCACCAAGGCGGGACTATTCCCCAAAATTTCCCCAAAATGTTGGAGCTCCTGTAATTCTTCTTTGAGGAAATCTTTTTCAATCGTGAGTGACCGAATTTTTTGTTCCGCTTCCAGGCGTTCATTCACATTACGAAGAATCAGGGTGTAGTAGACCCTTCCCTCTATTTGAAATTGGGAAAGCGTGGCTTCCGCGGGAAATTCCGAGCCGTCCAGGCGGAGAGCCGTGAAGCCTCCGGAAATCCAGAGAGATCGTTGGCCTGCAGGTTTCGTGTTGAGATCCTGGATAAAAAGCCGTAATTTCTCAGGGTCCTTTTGGGCAAGAGAGTGGGAAAAATTCTTACCAAACAAATGGGTGGCTTTACATTGAAACACCTTCTCGGCAGCCGGATTAATTCGGGTGACTCGAAGATCCTCGTCTAATTCAATGATGGCATCCATTGCACTGTCGACCAATCGCCGCAACTTTTGTTCACGTTCACGTGTCGCGGATTCTGCTTGGAGGCGCTGAAGTTCGGCGCTCGCTCTAGATGCAAAAATTCGAAAAATTGTCTGCACCCGCGGTTCCGCCGGCATGGGTCTGGTATCCATGACCGCCAGATGTCCAAGAATATTTCCGACCGAATCGGTAAGCGGGAGACCCATATAGCTGGCTGCCTTGATGCCGGTGATATCCGGATCAATTGGAAAGAGATTCAATAAGTTGTCTGGAAAATGAATGAGCCGGGCTTGCTCGATAACGTGCTCGCACGGGGTACCGGCAATATCCATTTCCCAATTTTTGAGGAACCTGCCATCTAAAAAAAACGCCAGGGCTTTCAATCGTCGGGAATCGGGGAAATATTCCGTGACCCAGGCGGCATCGGTGTGCAGGGCTTTGGCGAGATTTTCCACAAGCGCTTCAAAAAATCGTTCCCCAGTGGCGGTGGCCGTCCCTTCCAGAATAGTTCGGAGTGCGGTCTCTTCGTCGAGGTTTGTTAGCGGATAGTGTGGGGATCCAGGCATAAAGCCTCCCAAATAAAAACCCTATTATGATCCATTAGTTTTTAACGTGTAAAGAATGGGCTATTATAAGTTGGAGGATTCTGGGTTTTTACAGATACAAAGATAGGGCGGTTGATGAGGTTTGAAGGGGAGGGAGTTCGCAGGTGTTGTTTCAGACACACATGAACCTACATGAAATTTAAAAGAAACCTTGATCGGAAATTGACAAGTTCCATATGTCCGGTGTGATAAAGTAGTCTAATTTCATTTGTAGGGTATTGCCTTGTTGGGTATGTCTGGTGAGGTAATCGAGGGAGCCAGGTGGTAGACATGACCGTGAAATCGATTATCTATGTGGTTGATCCCATGTGTTCGTGGTGCTGGGGATTTTCCCCGGTTATTGAGGAGATCGTTCGGCGCTATCGGGATCAGGTCACGATCGAAGTCTTGTTGGGTGGTTTGCGCCCCGGAAATACCGAACGATTTGATGAGCGAAAACGTGCCTACATCCTCAGCCATTGGCGTGCGGTGCATGAAAGAACCGGCCAGCCATTTAACTTCAATTTTCATCCGGAGCCTTCATTCATCTATGACACCGAACCATCATCCCGAGCGATGATAGTGGTGCGACAATTGGCTCAGGATAGGGAGTTTATGTTTTTGAGTTCTGTGCAGGAAGCATTTTACGTGAAGCACATGGATATTACGCATGAAGGAGTTTTGGCGGATCTTGCCAGCCGTCAAGGTATTGACCGCGACAGATTTTTGCAAGGGTTCAATGATTCTGTGATTAGGCAATCGGTCTGGCAGGAGTTTGATCGGGCTCGCCAATTGGGAGTGAGTGGTTTTCCTGCGTTACTTGGTCAAAATAACACTGACCACATCAGTTTTACGCATGGGTATCAATCCACAGGGGTGTTGGTTCCTATCATTGACGAATGGATGGCCGAGCCATTTTTTGGCTTCTCCCGTCAGTGAAAGTCTAGATCATTGCATGAGTATAGAATGATGGATGACTTTTAGATGATGGGTTTTTGTTTATCAATTAACGAAGACCATACAACGGGTATGTCTTCAATTTTCACAGGAGGTTACATGATGCGGAAGGTTTCGAAAGTGTTTTCTTTGATTGGCTTGGTTCTAATCGTTGGTTTTGGGCTTGTTTCTGCTTCGTTTGCGGAAATGGCTAAATGGAAACTGGATCATGACCATTCCAGGGTTGGATTTCAAGTTGCCCATATGGTGGTATCAAAAACCAATGGCAGGTTTACCGAGTATTCAGGAGTTGTGGAAATGGATCCGGAGGCCAAAGAATTTAAAACCATTGAAGCAGTCATCCAAACAGCCTCGGTCACGACCGACCATCAAAAACGAGATGAGCATTTACGAAGCCCGGACTTTTTTGATGTCGAGAAGTTTCCGACCATGACTTATGCCATGAAAAGTTATAAAAAAACCGGAGATGACTACACCGCCATCGGAGAGTTAACTCTATTGGGAGTCACCAAAGAGATCACGTTAGTCGGAACGTTTAATGGGGTCGCTCAGGACCCTTGGGGTAATACGCGGGCTGGTTTCACCGCTGCCGGCACGGTAAACCGAAAAGATTTCGGAATGAAATTCAGCAAGTTATTGGATAGTGGAGGAATGCTCGTGGGTGATGAGGTCAACATCATTCTGGAAATTGAAGCGATTAAAGAAAAGACCGTCGAAAAAGTGAAACAAGAAAAAGAATAAAAGGGAAGGGGGAATGTGTGGTAAATATATGTATTTTCTCTTTCAATATAGCTAAGGAAATCCGAGTGGCGAAGGCATGAAGGTAGGGTTGGGTGAGGCTTCATGGTAAGCCAATCGGCAACCTCAGAACATTTTCCCCAAAGAATTTGGCAAGGGTTAGAATCCTTCACCCTAATACAGGTCCTTCACGGTAAGCCCAGGAAGACAGCCTGTTTAAGGATTGTTCGCTAACAGGGCAATCAGTGAGTAGAGAAATTTGGTAGCGATGGCCAAGTTTTCAGGTTGAATGGAATCTAGGGTATCAGATGGCTGATGAAAGTGGGGGTGTCTGCCGCTGCTGACGACTGTGATGGTCGGCACCCCCGCCTCAAAAAATGGGACATGATCTCCCCCGGGGAAATATCCATACATTTGAATTGTGTCGTGTAACCCCGCCTGGTTGGCTGCTTGCTGAGCCAGAGTCTTATCCATTCGAGTGACTCCAACAGTCAGTTTTCCATCACCCGCTCCCAGATGATCGAGATTAATCATGGCGACTGTTCGATCCAATGGAAATGCCGGATGGCTGACATAGAGAGTCGATCCCAATAGGCCTCGTTCTTCTCCGTCAAAAGACACAAAGAGAATGGTCCGTTTGGGTGCGGTTGTGCTTTGGGAGAGCATTCTGGCCAGTTCCAACATCACGGCTGTCCCAGATGCATTGTCATCGGCTCCAGGAAAAAGGAGGCCGGTTTGTTGGCCAAAGTGGTCGCGATGTGCACCGATGAGAATGAGTTCGTTTCGTAGTTGCTGGTCCCGACCCGGTAATATCCCGATGACATTCGTTAGCGTTCCGGGCAGACTGTGGCTTTCCCAGTTAAATTGCGCCAGAAGGGGAAGTGGTCTGCTATGAAATGTCCCGATATCGTTGGCGGCTTGTTGCAGAGCTTCAAGGGAGGCATTTGCTGCGTTCAAGGCCTGGTCAAGAATGTTCCCATGTATCCATGCCCCAGGGATGGGGCGGTTATCGGGTTTCTCTCCGTAGATGGCCAAAGGACCTTGTCCCAGACCTTTTCGGGCCTCATAACGACCAAGCAATGGGCCGGTTGCCGTTAAATACCCTACCGCTCCTTTTTCTTTGGCGATTGCCGCTTTTTCTTCATGCGTGACCCATTCGGGGTAGGTAGGGGGTTTCCCCCGAAGAAATAGCACGATGCGATTGTCGACATTAATTCCCTGGTACTCATCTATTCCGCGGGCAGGGTCAACAATTCCGTATCCCACAAAGACAACTTTGCCTGTGGTTCTGGTGGAAGGAGAATCCAAGATTGGAAGAAACTCCTGCCCCGGGACAAGCGACATCGTCATTGACGATTGGCTTGAGTCAACCGGAGAAATGGTGATTGTCGCCGGCTCAAGCACTTGAACCGCTGTCAGGGACCGTTGTTGTAACCAACTGAAATCCTGTTCTTGTTTGGAGAAGTGGTTGCCCGGTTGTAAGCCGAGAGATTCGAATCGATCGACCAGAAAATTGGCCGACTGTAAACTACCATCTGTGCCGGCCTGTCGACCCTGATACGATGGATGACTCAGTTCGCGAATGTCCTGAATGATATTCCCAATATCCATGGGAATGGATGGAGAAGAAGAGAATTGATTGTCAAAGCCCAAAGCCGGAGCCGTAAGGGCTAATCCAATCAAAAATTGGACAATGAAAAATCGTAACAAGTTCCTACCTTTCTCCGGAAATTACGGGGAACGACACAATACGTGTAAAAGGGGTTCCGTACAAATGGCTGTGTGGAAAATAGACCCTGCTGCAGCACGTGTGACGGACTTTAATCTTCTAAAGGAATGGTGATGACAATTGCCCCCATGACGTCGCCTTTGCTGAAGTCACGCTTGGGACTTAAGGGGTGAGCATTATGGCACGTCGTGCAGGTATCATTAATCGCTTTGTCGGCATAAATTGCCTGAAATAAGCGCTTTTTCCCAGTGGAAACAATTCCACGTTGAGGTGTATCGGAATTTAGCGAAAGTTGTTCCAAGGCCTTTCGTTCGAAATCCGTTGCAGGGCCATTCCTTCGATATATTGGCCACAGACTAATTAAACGAAATCGAATGCCGTGACCTGATTCCGCGACTAATTTACTGGAAATATGGAGGAACTGGGCAGGAAGGGGAATGGCATTTTTGTTTTCCCAATCTTCCCGCGCCACCACGACGCCTTGCTCCTGCATTCTCTTCACGATATGTGAAGTGTAGACATGGCGGTCCGCCTCCACGATGGCATGGATAAAGTCTGCCACTTTCTCCGGTGACAGATTTTTCATGGCGTTGGATTCACCTGCTTGCAAAAATGATGAAGAAAATATTCCAATGAGGAGGGTCGAAAGAAAAACCATCGATAAACCGATGCTACTTCGTACGCTTGTCATGACGTCGAATTCCTTTCCTTTGCCAGGTGGGCATTCGAGACGGGTAAGGTAATTAAACAGGTCGTACCCCGGCCCTCTTCACTTTCCATTCGAATATGTCCGCCTAATTTATTGATAATCCGATAGGCAACGGTGAGTCCAAGGCCCGATCCTTCTCCCTGGCCTTTCGTGGTAAAAAAAGGATCAAAGACTCTTGGTAGATGCGTTGGAGGGATACCGCCGCCCGTGTCTTGAATGCGGATTTCCAGTTCGTGTCCTGACGTTTCTGTTGAAATATCAAGCTTCCCACCTTGTTTCATCGATTGAAAAGCATTGGTGATAATGTTGGTAAAGGCTTGTCCGAGTTCCAGGGCTTTTCCTTGAATGGATGGGATGGACCCCAGGTGAGTCTGAATATTAACCGGGATTGATGGGAAGAGATCCTTGACCGTGGTCAGAGATTGTTCCAACAGTTCATTGAGGTTAATGAGCGATTGCCCTTCGGTCAATTTTTTCCCGGATTGACCGGTAAAGTCCCGAACAATGGAAGCCATACGTTTTCCATGTTGTACGATGCCCCTGGCATATTCTTTGATTTGTTCGGGATTAGTCTCTTCTTGTATTGCTTCGCCTAATCCAATGACTCCGACTAACGGATTATTGAGCTCATGTCCAATCCCGGCGCTTAGAACCCCCAAACTTGCCAATTTTTCCCCTTGGATGACCCTGTCCTGAAGAATGCTTTCCTCCGTTGTATCTCGTAATACCAATCCGACACTCGGCCCCCTTCCCGGTCGGGCCTGGACACCAAACCACCGGTACCGGAACGTTCGCTGATTGATTCGAATTTCCTGGCGATGCGTCCCTGTTTGGGTCCAATTGGTGGGAACCAAGGGGTCTTGCAACGAGGCGTTAGACGGATTGGTCTTTGTATTGTCTGAAGATGGAGGTTCCGTTATTTGGACAGCGTGCATTTCCTGTTTAAGCCGGTCTTGTGTTGCGGGATCCAATGAGAAAATTTGAAACAGTGGGGAACCGATCATCTCGCCATTGGCGACGGCAAATGCTTCTTTCGAGGCGTTATTTAAATATTCGATTTGTTCATCTGGTCCGACCATGAGGACCGGGTCAGGCACATTATCCAAAATTTTAATGGTCGACTCCTCAAGGTATTTTACTTCCTGGGTTTTCATCTCAACTTGGCTTTCCAATCCGGCGAACTGGGACATCAATTGTTGGTTCATGCGATTGACTTCATCGGCCAATTCCTCAATTTCATCTCCGGTGGACAAAGTAAGGGGCTCGCGATATTCCCCCCTGCCGATTTGTTTGGCGGCTTCCTGAAGACGGCGAATGGGGGCGGCAATTCGACTAGCCGCGATATATCCCAACGTGACGAGCAACCCGACTCCCAGTAACCCAAAAGTCGCTATCCATTTAAAAAAATGCTCTATAGGGGCAAAGACCTCTTCAGATGATTGCCAGACAAACATATGCCAGGTCTGCCCGGTGGATATTTGAGTAATCTGACGAGTATTGCTCAGAGGGGCAAATCCGATGATGGAAGTTGCAGTACCCCCATGCCCATCGCTTGGGGCTAGAGTCCATCCGGCATGCAGCGGGGTGACGAGGGGAATAAGCCGGGTGTCACTAATGGAAGTGCCCGTGGGAAGGATCGGGCAGCTCAAGACCACGCCACGGCTGTCAATGAGCATGACATGGCCGGTTTTACCAAATCGAATAATGTCGATTGAAGGAGCAAAGAACTCCTTGGCGTCATAAACACGGAGCAGGACGCCGATGGCTTCATACCGCAGGCTATCCATAATGGGGAGCGCAAGGGTAAATGTATAAACACCCCGAAGGGAATCAAACGCCACCTGACCGATATACGGTTGGCCGACGCCATTGTGAAATGCGCCTTTCCACCATGCTTCTTCCTGATGAAGGTAGGGAATGTCGGAATCCAGGCTTGCAACGACCCGTCCCGCGCGATCGGTAATAAATAGGCCACGGGTGGCAGATCGGGTAATGACCGGAATCGGGTGGCCCGGGTCCATAAAGGTTCCCCCCACATGTTGTTGCAGAATCCCGGCAAACGGCCCTTTCAGAATTCTTTCAAGGAGGTCCGCCTCCTTGCTGTTCCAGGCTTCTTGTTCCTGTTTGAGGGTGAGAGCCAGCTCTTGAGGATTCAACTCACTGAGGGCATCGCGGGTGCGTTCGAGTTGTTCAATGATTTTGATATCAGTGGTCAGTAGGGCGGTGCGGGCGAGTTCATCAGCCATGACTAGATCAAGCTTTCTGGCTGTTTCGGTTGCGAGGGCTTCAAAGCTGGATCCATTCACCTCGCGAATTTCCTGGGTGCCCTGGTAGAAAGCCAGCACGAGTCCAATGACCAAAGGGAGGGCACCGACCAGCAACATGGACAGGACCAGTTTTTTTGTCAGTCCTTTTTTTCGTTTGGCGGGTTCAGGGCTTTTCACGAGACACCATATTTCCTGCAGGAGAAATGACGGGGAAGGACAAGCGGAACGTGGTGCCTTTCCCTGGTTCACTTTCGACTTCAAGGTCGCCATGGTACTTCTTGACAATCGTTTTAACGTTATACAGTCCGAGGCCTGTCCCTTGGCCCTTAGGTTTGGTTGAGAAGAAGGGATTGAAAATTTTTTGGAGGTGTTCGGGGGAAATGCCACAGCCAGTATCGCTGATGGCAATCTGAACTGTTCCATTGTTATGTGAGGTGGTGATGGTGAGGCTGCCTTTTTCTTCCATGGCATGGATGGCGTTGGTAATCAGATTGATGAATACCTGGAGAATTTCTTCGGGTTTCGCCTGGACAGTCAAGCCGTTTTGGTAATGTTTCTGAACCGTAATTTCTCGAAATTTTGTCGCAAACCTGGAAATGCTTAAGGCTTCATCCAGTCTTGCATGGAGGTCGATTTGTTCGAGTTCCTGATGACTGGATGTGCGAACATAGTCCGTAATATTTCGTGAAATGGCTTGAATGCGTTGTGCCGCCTCATGGATGCTGGCGGCATGTTGTCGAATTCGATCGAGATTGTTTTCCTCTTGAATTTCTTCGGCCATCGCCAAAATGACATACAGCGGGTTATTAATGTCATGGGCTATCCCTGAGGCAAAAGTTCCCATGCTGGCTAGTTTTTCCGAATGAAACAGTTGGGCTTGAATAAAGGTTTGATGTTGGATCAACTCTGAGAGTACTTTGGCGGCGGTTCCTCCGAGCACTTCAGCTCCGCTGTGTTTGTGCTCCGTAATGTATGAAGGAAGTATGGGATCGCCGGTCACGTCGATGATCAAATTCAACTTGTCTTCTTGAATAAGCTTCAGAGGGTGGGAGACAGTCGGGATATTGTGAAGTCTGGCCAGTTGAAAGCCCAGGGCGTGCGGATTGGTGTCGGCAATGCCCAATAGGCGGATATGGGGTAAATTAAGAAAGGATTCCAACATGGCCGTTCCCCCTTTGCCGGCCCCGAGAATGGCAACGGTGATGGGAGGATCAACGGTTGACATGGAATCCCTCCTTGATTGTGAGAGTCGAGAATGAGGCGAGGCTAGGGTCGAATGCGGAGCAAGAGATGTTTCTCCATGCTGAAAAGTCTATATGGTATAAAGCCCTATCCTGAGGATAGGGCCTTACTTGATATACCATAGTCTTCTTCAAGGGGAATCATTCTCCCGTGAGAAGAACCTCGGAATCTGAACAGGCAGTCCCGTCAGATTACAAGCGATTGAGATCTCGTTTTTCCATGGCAGTGGCCACGGATTTAATTAATTTTTCCTTTTCAACCGGTTTGACGAGATAATCCACGATCCCTTGCTTCAGAAACCCCGTGGCCATTTCCATGTCCGGGAATCCCGTGAGTACGATGAGTGGAACGCGCGGGTATTGTTGCTGAAAGTAGTTAATGGCTTCCACGCCGTTGATTTTCGGCATGCGAATATCGGAAATGATGACGTCCAACATTAAGGGGTTTTCGCCTTTCTGCACTTCCTGAATTGCCTTTTCCCCATCCTCAGCCTCAATGACATCATATCCGGCCTTTTCGAGAGTCATCCGTACAACTTTTCGGACATCGGGCTCATCGTCCACGACCAGAACCAGGCCGTTGGTTTTGTGTCCGCCAAACATTGCTGCAGTTGTTTCCGCCATAATGCATCTCCTTAGGTTGTGAGGTTGAAAACTCGAATGGGTATCCCACCAAGTATGGTCAAGAACATTTTGAATGTCTCTAGCTCTCCACCTCCATTATGGAAATATTCTAGCTTAATCAATTGAATAATAAAAAGAGGAAATGTTCCTTCTCTTGACCAAAAGCAATGGATTGAGAGGTCATGGAGTCCTTTTAACTGTGCCCATTCCGGCCGAAGGATGAAACTATTAGCCCGGTATCGCCAATGGGTAGGCTCCTAATGCCCGTTGATACTGCATTTGCATTTTTGAACGTATCAGCGGTCGCCAATAGACAGCGGGCTGGAGGGTTGACGGAAAATCATGTGGGTTCAAGAGTGTGGTTACTTCGTAATTAAGATGATCGTTCCCTGCCAATCCGGTGGCGGAGGATGGCTTCGAAAATGACTGCATAAACTCAAGTAAAAATGACTGGGCTCATCTTTCCCCCGAAGTTGCAAGCATGTTTGAAACGATTCCTCGGCTTGATCCCATCGCCGGGTATAAAAACATCCTACTCCGTGTGAAATTTTTCGGATTGCTTTCCGGCAAATCGCATCCACCTCGGATTCCCGACCTAGAAGTTCATAAACCACCACCGGCCTGGTTTTCCCAATTAATTGAAAACTCCCTATCATTCGGGAGAAGATATCAGGTAAGTCTTTTGCGACGAGTTGAGTAGCCAGGAGCCGAGTGCCCAGCTTTTTATTGAGGTTTTCAATCCGGGTGGGGGTGTTGACGATATCGCCTACGGGGGTATAGGTGTAAAACTCCCCCGCCCCAACGGTTCCCGTAAACATTGGTCCACCGCTTATTCCCATTCTGGTGGGGGTAAGACGGCATTGGGCCTGGTCTGGCGACGGTGAACCGCCAACTGGTGGGTCTGTAAGGGCCGATAGCCTCGCAAGCCTTTGGTGCGCCGCACCTCACGGCTGATCGTGGACTTATGGATCCCCACGACCACAGCAATGTTGGTTTGGCGATGGGAAAAGCCACGATCCTACTGCAGGTTGCCTTCTATCCACCATGGTAGAATTGCACTTACGAGTTGAATTCATGTCACATTTTTGTGCGAACACAAGCGGAAGGAGGCCAAAATAATAAGTAAGGAGGTATGTTAGAAAAAAGCATGAAAGGTGTCCGCCAGGTAGTCGAGAGAGCAAAGGACGCTGATCTCTCGGGGAAAAGGGACACTTTCCAGGTTGGCGAACTACAGGATTCCAGACACTGAGAAAATGAAAACTATATTGGCGATGGAGAAGAAGGCGACCGGGAGCGGGGAGGCATGAAAGATTCCGGTGTGCCGAATGGCAGACTTTCGATATAAATGGAACTCGATGGAAACGCAAAGCTGGCCTTCTCGCCCTCGACGGTTTCCTTGATTTTGTATGCCAAGCGTTCTTTGGCTTCCAACCACTCACCCCACACAATGGTCTTCGTAAAACAATACAGCATAATGTCAATGCTCGAGTTGCCGAATGAATCCAAAAAAATAAAGGTTTTGGTCTTTTCCGGATTGGTTTCAAAGTCACCACATTCGTAAATATAGGTCGAAATGCCATGGATGATGTTCCGAATTTGATCATGAGTCGAACGATACTCGATCCCGATCTTCCAATAAATTCTCCGGTTCGTCATGCGGGAGTAATTGATTAATGCTTCATTGGCCAATTTGGAATTAGGGATGGTAACCAGAGCCTTATCAAATTGACGGACCTTTGTCGCACGAAATCCGATATCCTCTACCGTGCCTTCCACATCAGGCGTTTTAATCCAATTACCTTTTTCAAAAACCCGATCCATGAAAATTGTGAGTCCGGCAAACATATTCTTAATGAAATCCTGTGCCCCAAGGGCGACCGCCATGCCGACCAGTCCTAAGCTACCAAGGACCGCCGCGACATTGAATCCCCATTCTTGAAATACGGCGGCCACACCTAAGCAGACCACGATGAATTTTGAAACTTTGAGGAAAAAGCCTTTGATGGTTTCATGCATGGTTTGGTTGCCGAAGAACGTGATGAACCGATCTAGCAGGATGGAAAGCGGATCAAGTATTCGAAAAATAGACCAGAAAATTGTGAAGGCAATCAAAGATCTGATGATTTGTCCAAAGACCGCATTTAACGGGGGAGACAAGGACACGACCTGTCCTGAAATATAGAGTCCGATAATCACAAAGGTAAATTCAAGGGGGCGCTCAATGGCGTCCAGGATTCGGGCATCCGTATCCGTTTGAGTTCGTGTCGCGAGCTTTTTGAAGACATGTGACAGAAAGCGAAACACAATTCGTCTGGCAAACAAGAACATCAGAAAGATGCTTAGGGCTAAGAAAATGTCACCCAAGCTGGTATTCAAAATGCCGATGTGCCATACGATAAGAAATTCTTGCCAAAAATCTTGGAGCATAAATCGATAGTTCCTGATTCGAGTTAAAGGGTTGACGATGGAGATGTCGTAGATAAAGAGGTCTATCGTAAAGGCAGGATGAACGCGTCCACCCCTGTGAATGACCTTGTTGGACGGATCGACGAATGTCGATGCATCAAATTGTCCACATTTCTGCGGCAAGGGTAAAAGAATTTACCGGCAAGGTCAATTTTTATGCTGGAATTGGAAAGATGTGTTGGTGCCACCAGTGAGGGATTGGGCCAGAGGAAGCAACGTGTCTGGCACAAGATGGTGTGAAATGAATCCACGTTCATGGACAGCCTGAATGAGTGTGTTAGGATGCATTCTCGGAGTGATGTTCATCAGTCATCTGAAGGGCAAGCAAGGAGGGAGGGCTGTCCATGGCATTCACGTATCCAAGTTGGTTGGGCAGGATCTTTGTTCTCATGGGTTTGGTGGGTTGCGGGGGAACACAGGAACCTGGGGACTTGCGTCAGGCGGATATCGGGTTTGGCATTGTTGAAGGGACCAAAGGTTTCATGCAAATTCAAGAAGAAGCCTTGTCTCCCTATGGATCGTTGCGAGTAGTGGAGGGGCAGGTGTTTCAGATTGAAGGGGCAGCGTATGTCGTGCATATCAACGATCAGATTGAGGCCCGATTGCCTTTTGATGAAAATACGCGAATTGATCGACCGGCTCATGTCGGTGATTGGATTGAGGCGCAGCTTGATCAGGAGGGGCGTGCCAGGATCATTCGAAATATCGATGACCGTATTTCACTCGAATAAGCTCCTTCCTCTTCACATTTTCCCTTTTGCGGTTTCTCCTTGTGGCGTCCCAATAGTCGGCTCTCAGCATGCTGTTGTTGCACCTTTTCTCATCTCAGAACGTTGAGTGGTGTCGTTGCCCCCATGGGGGTTGTTGGAGGGATCAAGGGCGGGGAACAGGGAGAAAGGGGGAGGCCGTCTAATAGCCGGGAAATCCCGGAATAAACGGAAGGAGTATGGAGATGGCAATGAGAATGATGATGATCCATTCAAGAATTTCCATCCGCCGATTGCCGGTTTGACCGGCCATCTTGTCATACAAATTATCCAGCGTGTCCAACTTGCGGAGAATGCTGGTATCCCAACTGTGCAAATGAAAGCGTTGCGAGGCCAGTCGAGAGACTCTGGCCAGGTATTGATCGCCGAATAATTTCAGCGTGTTGGTGACCCGTTCAAAGAGAATCGCGCTATCCACCTGCATGCCTGCGATTCGGCGGAGATTAACATCCGATGATCCCGGCCAACGGAACCCATGCCGGGTTTCCTGTGTGAGGGCGGCATAGGCCTCATCCAACGCTTCATCCAATTGGTGGTCAAGAAATCGGCGCTCGACGAGTTCCACATTGGCGAATTCTAGAACCGCCCGGACGTCATCCATTTCCTGTCCAATCATGAGCGAGGCATTCCAATCAATGAGGGTCAGGTCCTGTGTCCCGAAGGCAATTTGACTCGTGGTGGCATCACAAATTTCCTGCTCTGACAATGGTTGATCCTCACAACGGAGGATTTGAGACAGAAGCGTGCCGTGTTGTTTGACAAATTTCGACAGATCCAACGCAGGTTGCGTCGAGAAAATATGAAATATTACATAGTCCTCGACCAATTCGGATATATTCGGTTTTTCAATTGCCGGACCCAGCGTGTTCAGGAGAGATTGGATATGCAGGAATGTGCCTTCGAGCAGTTGAGCATTTTCATAGAGGACTTCACTGAGCGGGAGCAGCGACGCAAACGGCCCGGCCAGGGGAATCTGGTAGGTCACCATGAGCGCGCCGAAGTCATAGAGTACGGTGTCGACGGTGCGAAGCGTGTGATGTGCTCCGAGGCTGATGGGTTCCAGCTCTTGCGTAATACGGAGCGGCGGGGGATGATAATCAAAATATTCCGGTGCCGGCCGTTTCCGTTTGATTCGTCCTCGTTCTTTTGTCGCGGTAATCCGCTGTTCCGCTTCGTCGATTTGAATGGACGCACCTACGTCATAGGCAAAGACGACGATGCATCTCCCGTCTTGTATGTGAAAGATATCTGGTTCGGTCATGGGTGGCATGTGGCGCCTGCGGTGTGATGAACGGGAGGCTAACCCAATAGGAACATTCGAGTGCCCCAACCTGATTTCATGATGACAAAGGGATCAGGAAGCCAATGGGGATATTACCATAATCTTTCATTCTCCAGGAGAGCATATGTATGAGAGGAGAAGTCAGAATCCACAAGGCATCAGGATCATGGATTACACGTCATACATGGAATCCGGGCGAGGAACCTCCACTTCCATGCCGGGAAATTCCGTGGTCAGCCTCATGGCAAAGGCGAGAGACTGGCGCTCTTCACCATGCACCACAAAGACTTTTCGAGGATGAGGGGTGATGGCACGGACATACGCGAGGAGATCCTCCCGGTCCGCATGAGCGGAGTATCCATTTAATCGGACCACTTGAGCACGGCGTCGCGTGGGAATTCCAAAAATCGGGACGGTGTCCCATTCCTCCGCCAGTTTGCGTCCTAAGGTATGCTCGGCCTGCCATCCCACCAGGACGATCACATTGGCTTCATCCTCAATGGTATGTTTGAGATGATGGACGACGCGCCCCCCTTCGCACATGCCGGAAGCTGAAATAATCACACAGGGGCCGCTACGCCGATTCAGGAGCTTGCTGTCTTGAGCCGTCGAGATGAAATTGATGTATTTGGCGGCAAAGACATCGCCGGTCGAGGTAAAGGTGCGATAGGTTTCCTCGTCATAGCATTCCGGGTGTTGGCGAAATACTTTGGTGGCTTTCAACGCGAGAGGGGAGTCGATAAAAATCGGAATGGGGTCGACTTCTCCATAGGTCACGAGTTCCTTAATGCGCATGATAATTTCTTGAGTGCGGCCAACCGAAAAGGCCGGAACAATAATTTTGCTTTTATGCTGAATCGCATGGTCTACGAGTTCTTTCGCAATCGCTTTTCGTTTGGCTTGGTCGTCCTCATGCAGTCGGTCTCCATAGGTCGATTCAATGATCAGCACATCACAGGGGGGAGGCAAATGAGGATCACGAAGGATCGGCATGTTGGCCCTTCCCAGGTCTCCCGAATACAAGACCGAAGTGGTATTGCCACGACTCTGGTGCTTGACCCAGATTCCCGCCGATCCGAGGATATGCCCGGCATCATGAAATTGCACCTTTAGATTGGGGGCAGGAGAGATGGAGGTCCCGTAACGGACTCCTCGAAACCGATTGGTGATGTTCTGGACATCGTCCATCGAATAGAAGGGTGTGACACATGTTTTTCCTCTGCGTCGTTCTTTTTTGTTGACGTACCGGCAGTCACTTTGCTGAATCTTAGCGGAATCTTCCAGTAAAATTTTGGTCAGATCTGCCGTGGCCGACGTCATATGGACCGATCCGCGAAATTTTTCTTTGGCCAGGACTGGAAGCGCCCCGGAATGGTCGATGTGGGCATGGGATAAGCATACGGCTGTCAGGGATTTTGGATCAAAGCCGAGGTGACGATTGAGTTTGGCCGCTTGGTCTCGATGCCCTTGAAACATGCCGCAGTCCAGAAGCAGGCGGGAGGATCCCGCGTGAATGAGATGACGACTCCCCGTGACGGATCGGGCGGCTCCATGAAACGAAATCTTCATGAGGGGGCTTCAAGTGGATGTTCGGCCATGATAATGTTCCAGGCTTCCCCTGCGGTTTCAGCATAATGAAACAATTGCAGGTCTTCACCCGCGATCAATCCATACTCCACAAATTTCTCCCAATTGATGAGATCTTCCCAAAAGGGTCGTCCGATGAGTACGACGGAGACGTCACATACTTTTCCTGTTTGAAGAAGGGTCAGGGTCTCAAATAATTCGTCCATGGTCCCGAATCCGCCGGGAAAGACCACCAAGGCTTTGGCTCGATTGAGGAAGTGCATTTTCCGAAGGGCAAAGTAACGAAATTGAAAACACAGTTCAGGAGTAATATAGGGATTGGGCAATTGCTCATGTGGTAACGCAATATTCAGTCCAATGGATTTGGCCTTTACATCGGCTGCACCTCGATTGGCTGCCTCCATGATACCGGGACCCCCGCCGGTGATGATGACGAATTTTCGACGTCCGTCTATCTGGCAACTGGAAGACACCAGGCGGCCAAACTCCCGCGCTTCCTGATAATAGGGAGAATACGCCTTCTGGTTTTTGGCAATGGCCACGCCCCGTTTTTTTTCAGGATCGTGTGGTGAGGCGGCCAGCTCTTCTTCCGCGATCAAGAGCTTGGCTTTGGCTGCGGCCGGTTCCAGAAGCCTGGCACTGCCGAACACCACAATGGTGGATTCGATACCCTCGTCCTGTTGGATCAGTTCCGGTTTAAACCATTCCAGTTGGAGCCGGACCGCCCTGAGTTCGTCTCGCTGCAAATAATCAAGGTCGGAGTCTGCCCGTTTGTATGCCGGAGAAGACAGAAGAGGAGGATCAGATTGTGGCAAATTGGTCATAAGAAGATACAATTTTCACGAATAGGGCAGTGAGAAGATTATAAAGACCCAGGAAGTAATTTGAAACTGCTGAAGATGCATACGGGGGCATATTCTTTCCTGAGAGACGTGAAGGGACACTCATCCTCCAGAAATAATCAAGTCTACTGAGCGAAGGGGTTGGTTGAATATCAGGAATCGGGTATAGTCCAATGGTTCGAAACGTACAGGAGGGAGCGATGAAAGCACCCACTTCTCCAACCATTCCTGAATGTGGAGTTTGCCCCAATCGGGAATCGTCTGATATCTGCCAACTCGTGCCTTCCGTGGAAGAACCCTTCGGGCTTATTAAACGCAGGGCCATGTATCAGGCCGGCCAATTTGTATTCTATGAAGGGCATGTGGCTCTGGGATTGTATATTCTCTGCCAGGGGCGTGTGAAACTGACCAGGCTCAATCGCAAGGGGCAACAGCGGTTGGTGGACATTTTGGATTCAGGCCAACTTCTGGAAAAACAGGCTTTTCAGGAACAGCCGGTCCATCAGGTTACGTGTGAAGTCTTGGAGCCTTCGCAAATTTGTCTGTTGGATCGCACCAGTTTTCTCGCATTTCTGGAAGACCATGGTGCGTTAGCGGTCAAACTTGTTCAGGTGCTCAGTAAAGAAATGACGGCTGTGTTGAATGCAGCTGATCAATTTGCGTTCACTCCGGCACGGGAGCGATTAGCCAGGCTCTTATTGGAGTTGAGCGATCGATTCGGGAAACACGATGATGCAGGGATTCGCATTACGCTCAAACTCAAACGGGAGGATCTTGCGCAAATGACGGCGGTCACCGTAGAGACCTTGGTCCGGCTTCTTCGTGATTTCCAGGAAGATCACCTCATTACGGTGCATGGACGGGAATTAACGATTATGAATGCCGATCGCTTGACGAAAATTGCCGGCATGTCCCCCTCTCATTGAAATTTTCCTCCTCAACACTTCTTCCATCCTCTATCGTTTTTCCCTAGCTCTGGCTCTACTCAGTCTCGTTTTTTATCAACCAGCCTTCTCTCAGACTCCCTTCCCTAATGTTGCGTGCTCTCGCAGTCTTTAGGCCATTAGGCCTATTCAAAAGATTGATAACTATCTGATTGACCATTGTTTTCCAACAAGGTCCCGCCGTCGGGAATCGTATAGCCTATGGCCCGTTCAGTGGTTTTTCCCATTTTCACTGAAGATGAGAGAAACAGAGATGACTCACAATTCGGGGCCATGTTCATGACGGGTTGAAGTTCTACCACAATTTTTGAATGAGGAGGTGACAGGATGAGCAGAAACCGGTTGGTGGCACAATTGAGCATATGTGCATGGTTTGTGGGGTGCGTGCTGTGGGCAGTACCGGGAGTGAGTCAGGCCCAGGGTTTAAGCGTAGACGAAAGGCTGGAGCGTTTGGAGCAGAAAACGCTCTCCCAATCCCCAGGTGCTGAACAAGAAACCGGAAACATGGTGTTTTTCCGTGGAGGCTGGGCAGGGTTAGTGAATGATCGTTCCAATGAAGTAGAGACGGATGTTTTCGGATTAAGTGGATCCAATGATAGTAATAACGGCTACTATGTTGGCGCTGGACTGGATCTGGTTCTCACGCGAGATATTTGGGATTTGTTTCCTGGAACCTGGGTATTGGGTGAAATTGGGGTGGAATATAAACGGTTTAATTCCAAAAACGTGACGCAGGCGGTTCCCAGCACCTGTGCCCTTGCGGGCGTCCCGACTTGCTCAGTGGAAACGAATAAAAAGGTCCAAATCACGATGTTGACGGTGAATGTGGCACCGAAAATCATGTTTATGGAAGGCAGCCGATTCCGTCCCTGGATAATTCCGGCAGGGCTGGACTTTCACGTCATCAGTCCTCCTTCAAATGATACGACCGTTCTGGATATCGGTGTCCAATTCGCACTCGGGGCGCAGTATCGAATTTGGAAAGCCATTCATCTCGGAGTGGATGGCCGATTTCATCTCGCTACCGGTCAAACAGATACGACGAATAATTTCGGCACCGCCGGTGCGTATGTCGGAATCGCGTTTTAATGTTCGGTGAGGTAAAGGTGAGGTAAAGAAGGAAGGTGGCGGAGATGAGATTGCGATCGGGCCGGGGTAACCCAGGAGGCATTGGAGAGGGAATTTCCGCCGTCTATATAAGCGGCAGCACCTAGGTCATCATGGTTTGCGTTCTGACTCGGATTAAATTACAGAGGGAAGCCGTTTCAAGTATTCGCCTGTCTGAAGTGGTTACTCTGTATAATAGATTTCTCTATTCACTGGAAATGGTTTTTTCCCGAGGTCGAATACATTTCCATGTGGTGAGTTCGGATCAATCCCGCTACAATTAAGGAAGTGAATTTCTTTTACATTATTCTAGTCTGGACCCATCTGATTGCAGCAACCTTCTGGATTGGAGGAATGCTGTTCCTCTCCCTTGTCGCAGTCCCTCTTCTGAGGCAGGCCTCTGACCCTCCTTCCGCCCAACGAGGGTTTATAAGCCTTGCTCGTCGATTTAGAACGATGGTATGGATCGCTCTGTTCATTTTGGTGGCGACGGGGTCGGTCCTTCTCGGAAATATCCTCAATTTCGGGGTTCCTGTTTTCTCTTGGCCACCTGTTGTCCTCACGAAACTGATCCTGGTGTTCCTGTTAGTTCTGGTGTCCTTCACTCACGATCGGATAATGGGAACGAAAGTGCGTAACCTGAAGAGTAAGGCCGCTTCCGAATTATCGTTTGGCGAAGGGCTCCTTCTCCGATTCACTCCTCTGCTTGGCCGTTTGACCCTGTTGTTAGGGTTGGGAGTGCTATTGTCTGCCGTCATCATGGTGAGATCCTCAGGGTAACCATTTGAAATCCTGGAATAGAATAAAAAAAGGGAGAGGCCTTGTGGACCTCTCCCTTTATTATCAGACGTATTGAGTAATCGTTAGAATCGGCTGCGCCGTTTTCCTCCAAAATCTCCTCCGCCTCCGCCACTGCCACCGAATCCACCCCGGCCACCTCCGCCGCCACCGGTTCGTGGAGCTTGGGGTTTGGCCTCGTTTACCGTCAATGTACGGCCACCGAACTCCGTAGAGTTCAAGGCTGCAATTGCGGCTTGCGCTTCCTCTCCGGTAGACATTTCAACAAATCCGAACCCGCGCGATTGGCCGGTGAACTTGTCGCTGATGACGTTAGCTGATTCGACGGTGCCGTGTGCCGAAAACAGGTCGGTTAATTCTGCTTGAGTCGCTGAATACGGCAACCCACCTACATACAATTTTGAACCCATGGGGTTCCTCCTTTTAAAAAGATGATATTGTCTGAGGCTCGAGAAGGGTAAAACATTTGGAAGAGGTAGGCCACGGACGCTATTCCCACGCCACTCAGGTCAGACACTTCCGAGTTATTCTCTCGGGCTAAACAACACCGGTTACGGGCTTGAGTGATTGAACTCTCAAAGCTAAGCCCAGAGCGATGAGTTAAAAAAAAGCGTAGCACACAAGGGAAGTAAAAGATAGTAGCGAAAAAATGGCAGTAGGATGGATCGGGTGGAGCTTTTCTGGACCGCATAAGCTAGGTGATTCAGGGTTGTACGGTTCCGCCGGTGACGCGTTCCAGTTCGGTCAGAGCGATCGAGAGATCGTATTTGGCCTGCGCATAGTCAATGTGTGTTTGCCGCAAGACCCGTTGGGCATCCAGCACATCCAGCAGACTGGCCTCCCCGTATTTAAAGCTGACTTGAGCGATACGTAGCGCCTCTTGTGCCTGTTTGAGCAACCCTTTTTCGTATGTGGCAATTTGCGCCGCAGCGGCTTGAGAAAGTTGGATCTGCTGGGCGATGCCTTTGAGCAGGTCCTGCTTGGCCCGAAGGAGGCTCGCTTCCCGTTGTCGCAGTGCGCCTTTGGCTTGGGCAATGTCCCCCTGTCGTTGATTCCAGACCGGAAAAGGAATGGAAACCCCGGCGATATAGGCTTCTCGGCCTGCGTCTCGCTGGTATCCTCCACTCAGCGTCACATCGGGCACGCGAGCCTGTTGTTCCTGACGGTGGGTGTGCTGCGCTTGTGCTATCAGTTTTTTCCATTTGGTAATGATGGGATGGTTCGCCAGAGTCTGCTGCGAGAGTGTTTCGAGATGTAAGGCTCCAGGCCAGATGGCGAAATCGCCATCAATGGAGAATTCAAGCCCCAACGCCCCGGCAGTGAGGCTATTTAATGAGGCTTGGATAGACTGGACCACACCCCTGGTCCGGGCGACCTCTTTTTGAACTTTCATGCTCTCTACCTGGATTTTCACGGCATCAAATGGGGGTGCTTCACCGGCGTCAACACGACGAATCACGGCCTTTTGGACTTCTTTCATCGTGCGAACATTTTGGATGGCCGTCGCCGTTTGGCGTTCGGCGAATAAGAGGTCATAGAAAGCCTCTTTGGTTGCGGCAATCAAATTCAGTTTGGCTTCTTCTTTTGAAGCCAGGGCTCCGTCCAATCCTGCTTGAGCTGCCTGTTGACGTGCCGCCCGTTTCCCCGGCCATTCGATGGGCTGATAGAGGGTGGCATATCGTTCGGTGAGAGTCGGACCGGTAGGTTCTCTGACGGTTCCACGTCCACTCTGAACCCATAGGGTGGGGTTGGGATAAGCGGAGGCAGAGATTTTGTCTCCTTCTCTTTGTTCGATGACCCCCTCACTTTCGTTCATAAGGGGATTTTTCTCTAAGGCCATGTTCAGAATTTCTTTCAGGCTATAGGTCGGGGCCGCAGCCTGTGGTGTGGTGTCAGTCGCTGCCAACGCGGGTTGCCAGCAGAGACCGTATAGCATGATGAGGCAAATGATCTGTTTAAACCACATGACAAGTTCCCTTCTTGTGACAACACCATCCTTCTCAGGTTGAGATGGTGCTGGTGTGAGACTGATTGGGTATGGCTGGTTGTTTGTTGGAACGGCAGACGGTGCCGTACAACGCTGGAATAATAAATAGGGTCAAAGCCGTGGACGTGATCAAACCGCCAATCACGACTGTGGCCAGAGGCCGTTGGACCTCCGCTCCCATACTGGTAGCGACGGCCATCGGTAAAAAACCCAAACTTGCGACGAGGGCGGTCATCAAGACAGGGCGAAGACGATCCATGGCTCCCTGTGCCACCGCGTCCCGGGTCGGAAGCCCTTCGGTTTCAAGTCTTTGGATACGGCTTACCAAAACGACACCGTTTAAGACCGCAATTCCGAAAAGGGCAACACAACCGATGACCGCCGAGATACTCAACGGAAGGCCTCGAATCCAAAGGGCAAAAATACCGCCCGACAGAGCGAGGGGTACATTCAAAAATATGAGGAAGGCCGGACGAATTGTTCCAAAAATCACCGAAAGAATGGCGATGATAAGCAGTAAGGTAATCGGCACCACGACGGCCAGTCGGCGTGACGCTTCTTCGAGATGTTTAAATTGTCCGCCCCATTCAAGGTAGTATCCGGGAGGGAGGGAAACTCGGTCGCGAATGATTTGTTGGGCTTCGGTGACAAAGGAACCCAGATCACGGCCACGGATATTGGCTTCGACTACCAGCCGGCGTTGAATATCCTGTCGACTAACTTGCGCAGGTCCTTCATCCACTTTGATGGTGGCCACGCGGGACAACGGAACCAGTTCCCCATGCGGGGTGGGGATCAGGAGATTGCCGAGCGCCACCGGACCGGCCGATGCATTGTCCGAGAGGCGGACTATCAGATCAAAGCGGCGTTGTCCCTGAAAGACGGTTCCAACCGTCTGGCCCACTCGTGCAGATTCAATGATGTTTAACAGGTCTTTGGCGTTCAACCCGTATCGCCCGATTTGATCACGGTCCACGATCACCCGAATCCTTGGGACCCCGGTCACTTGTTCCGCTTTCACATCGGCAGCGCCGGGCACCTGTTCGAGGGAACGTGCCACCAAATCTCCTTGATGGCGTAAGACCTCAAGATCCTCCCCGAAAATTTTGATTGCGAGGTCGGAACGGGTGCCGGCAATGAGTTCATTGAATCGCATCTCAATCGGTTGCGTAAAGCTCATGCCAACACCGGGAACCGCTTCATGAACAGCCGTTTTGAATGTGTCGATCAATGCCTCTTTGGAGGTGGCCGTGGTCCATTCGTCTTGCGGCTTAAGGACAACAAAGACATCAGATAGTTCAATGCCCATCACGTCCGTGGCCACTTCCGGACTTCCAGTCCTTGTGACCACCTGGACGACTTCGGGAAATTTCCTCAATGCCCGTTCTACCTCCAAGGCCGTTTGCACTGATTCAGTCATGGAGACGCTGGGGAGGCGCCATACTTGAATGGCCATATCCCCTTCCTCTAATCGAGGAACAAATTCGATCCCTAAGCGCGATCCAATCAACAGACTGAGGGTAAACAGCACGATGCCTGGAATCACGACCCATGCCGGCCGGTTTATGGACAGGTCTAACCAGGGTTGATAAAGGCCTCGGGCATGCCGAATGAGCCAGGTTTCTTCATGATTCGGTCGGGCGCGTGCGAACCAATAGGCCAGTACCGGCACGCCTCCTACCGCAAAGAGGAGTGAAGCCGCTAGGGCAAAAATGACAGTCATAGCCATGGGCCGAAACATTTTGCCTTCCAACCCAACCAAGGACAAAATGGGAAGATACACGACGATAATAATGCCGACTGCAAACACAATGGGTCTTAACACTTCCCGTGCCGCACTCTGAATCGTTGCCAGTTTGTCTTCCTTCGACTGGCTGGTGACCTTCCCGAGCTTTCGCAGAATATTATCGATCATGACGACCGATCCATCCACCAGCAGTCCGAAGTCAATCGCACCCAGGCTCATCAGATTTCCGGAGATGCCAGCGTGATACATGCCGGTAAAAGCCATCAGCATGGAAAGAGGTATGGCTAAGGCCACAATAAATCCGGCCCGAACGTCTCCTAGAAATGAAAAGAGAATCGCGATGACCAGCAGACCTCCTTCGAGTAAATTATTTTTGACGGTGTTGATGACTTTTGAAACAAAAAGGGTCCGGTCATAATAGGGTTCAATCAGGACACCCGGTGGAAGCGTCGATTGAATCTCCTTGACCCGTTTCTTCACCTGTTCGACGACCTGCTGAGCATTGGCCCCTGCCAGCATCTGAACCATTCCGATAACCGTTTCCCCCTCACCCATCCGCGTGGCCGCCCCTATCCGCAAGGCCGCACCTTCTTTGACTTCCCCAAGATCTCTAATGAAAATGGGAACGCCACCCGGCCCATGACTCACGACAATTTGCCCTAAATCGGTAACTGTCGAGGCCATGGCTTCTCCTTTGATGAGATACAGTTCCCGCTCATGTTCAATGTATCCGCCTCCGGCAACCGCATTGTTCTGCGCGAGGGCATCAAACACGGCTTTTAAGGTGAGATTGAAGGCGAGGAGCTTACTGGGGTCGACCACCACCTGAAATTGTTTGGTTTCTCCGCCCCAAATATTCACTTCAACCACACCGGGAACGGCACGAAGCCGCCTGCCGATATCCCATTCCAGAAGTGTCCTCAGGAACATGGGACTGTGCCCCTGCCCTGTGAGCGTGAATTGGTAGACTTCTCCGAGGCCGGTTGATAAGGGGCCCATCATCGGTCGTCCATAAGCGGCGGGAATGCGCTCTGTCGCCAACGCCAGACGTTCGCTAACAAGTTGTCGGACAAAATAGAGATCCAGGTGTTCCTCAAAGATCGCCGTCACGGCCGATAAGCCATAACGTGAGATCGAACGCACTTCCTGTAATCCCGGTATGCCACTGAGTGCGGTTTCAATCGGAAACGTGATGAATTGTTCCACCTCAATCGGACCGAGCGCGGGTGAACGGGTGAGGATCTGCACCTGGACAGGGGTGAGATCGGGAACCGCATCGATGGTGAGATTGGTCAGCGACCACATTCCGGAGGCGCTGACCAAAAGCAAGGCGACGACAGTAAAAAATCGATATTGAAGTGAGAGTGTGAGAAGACGTTCCATGGAGTTATAGGGTTTTCATCATTTGACTAATTGCGGGGAACACGAAAGAAGGGAACCTGATTCGTCAGGCATGCCTTGAAAAATAACACGCATATTTGTGCGCAATTCCACGTTCTCACCCACGGTGATGGTGGTTAATGTTCATGGGCGGATGGTTTCATGATGGCGTTTTTCAGATCGAAGACACCTTCGGTGACCACGTGTTCTCCCAGTTTTAAGCCCCGTTTGATTTCCACAAGTCCCCCGCCTTCCTGGCCGGTTTCAATAAACACGAAATCGTATCCGTTGCCCCGTTGAACGAACACTCCGCGCACGCCCTCTACCATCGTCAAGGCCGATAGAGGAATGGATAAGACGGGCTGTTGTTGATCGATCAACCGCACGTCCACATATTCATTGGGCTTAAGCCGGCCATTAGAATTCTCAACGTCGAATCGCACGCGAATGGTGCGGGTGGTGGCATCTGCGACCGGGGCAATATAGGTGAGCCGGGCAGTGATGGGCTCTCCACCACGGGGAAGAACCTCGCCTTGATCGCCTTCCTTGAAACGACGGGCATGCTCGATTGGCAGATTGGCAAACACCCACACCTGACTGGTATCCACAATTTCAAAGAACTCGTCTCCTGCCGCTACGCCCTGACCCAGCACGATTTTTTGATTCACGACGGTTCCACTAAGAGGGGCCCGGAGCAAATATTTGTGGCCCTCCAAATGGCTCCCATGCTCCATTTGTTGGAGTTCCTGTGGGCTGAGCCCCATGTTCAGGAGCTTTTCCCGGACGTGTTGATAGACGGCCTGGGCTTCAATCTGCTGTCCACGGTCTTCCAGAAACCGACGTTGAGAAATAATGTTTTCAGCCAGGAGTTGTTTGGTTCGCCTAAAGTTGCTGGAGGCCACATCCAATTTGGATTTGGCCACCAGGTATTCCTGGACTAATTCATCCAAGCGCATGCTTTCAACGGCCGCGAGCGGCTGATCTTTATTCACCCGATCCCCTAATTGCACCATAACCTTATCCACTTGCCCGGGGATGCGAGAGGAAACTTTTGCCACGTGGGAGAGATCAAGGGCGACATGTCCCGGAGCCGAAATTGAATGCGGGGTCAGGCGTTCTTTAACTTCTTCAATTCGGATTCGTTGACGCGCTTGGTCAGGGACATGATCCACATGAAAGGTTTGTTCGGAATGGGGGCTAAGATCGGTAGAGGAAACAGCCGGATCTTTGTCCGGAGGGCTACCCGCTGGTGGCTGGGTGTCGGAACAACCCAAAGGGAACAGCCCGAGAAGGCAAAAAACAGGGAGCCATCTCCAATACCTGTGGTTCAGTTTCTTCATGAATGACTCATTCGGACAAAAAATCTCCTCTGACAACAGACTATCAGGGTGTTCATGTTAACGGTGGTTCTTTCCGGTTGGGAAGGTGATTGTGAATGTGGTGCCGTATCCGACTTGACTCTGTGCATGGATCGTTCCTCCGTGGGCTTCGACAATCTCTTTGACGATTGCCAATCCCAGGCCTGTTCCTCCTGAATGGCGATCCCGTGCCTGGTCGATTCGATAGAATCGCTCAAACAGGTGAGGGAGATGTTGGGAATCAATTCCCGGCCCGGAATCCTCTACGGATAGACGGATTGACCCCTCGTGAAACCGGACTCGAACGGTTATGGTTCCGTCTGAAGGGGTATGCCGTAGGGCATTATCCAGGAGATTGATCAGGGCTTGTTTGAGCTGTGAGGCATCTCCAAGGAAAGGAGGAACAGGTTCAAACTCCGTCTGCAGATGGATACCGCCTTCGTGAGCTAACACGGACAACTCGCTCACGACGTCTTCGACAAGAGGCGGGAGGTCAAGAGTTTGCAGCGCGAGTGGTGGGCGGTCGCCGGCGAATTGTGCGAGAGTAAGGAGGGATTTGGTCATGGCGGTGAGTCGATCGACTTCAGCCAGGTTGGAGAGAATAGTCTCCCGGTATTCCTCTCCCGACCGTGCCCGCTGCAAGCTGACCTCAAAATTGCCTTTCATTGCCGTTAACGGGGTTTTCAGTTCATGGGCCGCATCGGCCACGAAGCGACGTTGTCCTTCGAAGACCTGCTGCAAGCGGTCCAACATGCCATTAAAGGTGTGGGCGAGGCGTTGAAATTCCGCGTAGGGGGAGGTGAGTGTGAGACGGGTGGAGAGTGTCTGTCCGGAAATGGTTTCCGCTGTCTGACTCAAGGCCTTGACCGGTGCCAGGGCTTCACCGGCCAAACGTCCGCTTCCCCACCAGGCAAACAAGAGCGAGATGGCGGAGGCCCCACAGAGAAGCCATGCCAACCACTGAAGAGTTTCCTCGACAAATTGTAAAGATTTTTCCGTTTGTAAAATGAATCGTCCGTGGTCCTCGATGGCAAGAGGAATCGAGATGCGGCGAATGGGGGACCGGCCTGGTTCGTGAAACGTTTCGAAGACCGTTTCCCCTTTAAGAGCCTGAGCGATGACCTGAGACGCCACTGGAATCCGGTTCTCGGTGCTCTGCCCACTCCAGAGAATACGGCCGGTGGGATCCAGGATGGCGCTGTAACGGATGGCCTGCTGTAATTCATCTTCGTCATCAAATTCTTCTCGTTCGTCTTCTTCATCCTCTTTGTTCCCCTCATCTTGCCGGTGAGAGGACACTTCCACATGGTCGGTAGCCAGGTCCACCCGATAACTTTCCTCTTCGGCGAGTGCGACCAATTCTTCATCGATATGACCGTGCAAAATGGTCGAAAATCCAAGGTAGAGGAGCAGGCTAAAGAGGCCTAGGAGGATGACGATGAAGCCCAAGGCGACGAGACGAATGCGAGTGCGAAAGGCCTGCATGGGTTAGGCATCCGGGATCTTTAAGACGTAACCGATCCCCCGTACGGTATGGATCAGTTGTGGAGAAAAATCCCGGTCCATTTTGCTACGCAGGGTTTTAATGTGGACATCGACAATGTTTGTAACGGACTCATAGTGAATGTCCCATACATGCTCAGTAATGGCTGTCCGGGTCAATACCCGTCCCGTATTTCTCATAAGATATTCCAGAAGAGAATATTCTTTGTTGGTCAGGACGATGGTCTGGCCTGCCCGTGAAATACGGTGAGAAATCGGATCCAGCTCCAGGTCTGCGATCGTGAGGCGGGGGGTGGGCTGGGCACTGCCACGACGGAGAAGTGCTCTGAGACGTGCCAGTAATTCAGCAAAGGCAAACGGTTTGGTTAAATAATCATCTGCCCCGGTATCCAAACCGGTCACGCGATCTTCAACGGCCTCCCGTGCCGTCAACAGAAGAATGGGCGTGGTCTGGCGTTTCGCTCGAAGCCGGCGGCAGAGGTCAATGCCATTCATTTTTGGGAGCATGATATCCAGAATGATCAGGTCATAGGACGAGGTCATGGCCATGGCTAATCCCATCTCACCGTCGGTGGCAAGATCCACAGCATATTGCTCCTCGCGCAACCCTTTCACAATAAATCCGGACACACTTGAATCATCTTCCACTAAGAGAATACGCATCTGTCTCCCGCTGAAAAGTATAACCGTGAAGGCCGGAGGTGCTTCGCATGGAGTCCTGCGTCCTTTACAAGGGCAGCCCCTGCTCGTAGACCAAATCTCCCCCCTAGCGACCTTTGGCGCTTAGTGTGCCTAATCCGATCGCCGCAATCAAAAAATACGAAAACGAGGTCTTCCGCCTAAATTTGTCTCGCAGCACCAGCCGACCCCATAGGAGGACTCCGAAAATTCCTAAGCTCACAAAAGCGAGCGCCTCGTGGGTCTCAATCATCGATTTGGCAATTCCGGTCCTTTTAATAGCCTCCTCTGCCCAGGTGCGGGTAATCGCGGCCGCAACCCCTCCGAGAAACCCCACGATGAGAAGTCAAAATCGCCATTACCGAAATTGTTCCGTTTGAACTATGCTCCTGCGTCGTCAAATAGCACAGTGGTGAATTGCAAGGGGATGAGGAAATGCACGAACATGGGAAGTACCCGCAGCTCAAAGATGGTTCCTCCTGTGTGTCGTCAGTGTGGGGAAAGGAGCAAAGGCCCCATACTCCTTCTTACGCATGGGGCCTTGACGATGTATTAGGCTTCTCCGCAATCCTTCTGAGAGGCGCCCTTCTCGTGCGCTTCCTGGTCCTCGAGTTCAGAACTCAGGATTTTCCCGGATTGGGCGTCAATCTCAATCTCCCTGATTTCTCCGGCAGCGTTGACAATCTCGACTTCATAGATCACTTTTCCGTCTTCACTTTCCAGTTCGGCTTCAATCACCTTTCCTGGAAATTGAGTCGTCGCGGTTTTAATGGCTTCTTCCATGGTGACCGAAGTGGGCAGATTGGCCACGGCGACCTTCTCCCGGCCGTCATCACCTATGGCCAATCCAAGGGAAGTCAACAAGAGAGCTGAGGCGCCCAATAGACTGAATGTGTGGATTCCCTTCATGATACATCCTCCTTCTTAAGAAATTGATGGAATCAACCGGCTGTTCATAAATTCAGAATAGACCATCTACATGAAGCAGCTATGAAGCGGACATGAAAAATTCTTCATTTAGAGAGAATACTATGAGTCAAGATAGGCCCTTGTCGACCCACTAGAAAGGCGGAAAGGCAGCTATTGGAAGGGGAAACGCATTGTCGGTTGAATCCTAAGTGCCCGCCAGCATGCCGGCAAGCAAAAACCCGTCTAGACGTTAAACTTGAAGTGGCAGACGTCGCCATCTTTGACGACGTATTCTTTTCCTTCGGAGCGGATCAGGCCCTTCTCGCGCAGGGCGGCTTCCGACTTGTGGGTGTCGATGTCCGTGAAGGCGTAAATGTCGGCCTTGATAAAGCCCTTCTCGAAGTCGGTGTGGATGACCCCGGCCGCTTGTGGGGCCTTGGCTCCAATGGGAATGGTCCAGGCCCTGACCTCCTGCACTCCGGAGGTGAGGAACGAGCAGAGCCCGAGTGTTTTATAAGCGGCGACGACGACCTTCTCCAAGCCGCTCTGCTCCATGCCCAAATCTTTCATGAAAATTTCGCGGTCCTCACCGGATAGTTGAGCAATTTCACTTTCGAGTTTGCCACAGATCACGACCGATTCCGATCCGCGCTCCTTGGCGAATGCCTGAAAGTCCGCAAGGATCGCCGGATCCGGATTCTCATCGGTATTCCCGACATAGAGAACGGGCTGTGTGGTGAGCAGGAAAAAATTCTTGAGAACTTCCGGTTCGAGGCCCAGTGCTCGCGCCGGTTTACCCGCTTCAAGGCCATTCTTCAGGATATCGAGCACCACAAGTGCCTCTTTCGAGGCCTTATCTCCGGACCTCGCTTTGGCTGTGACCTTGTCGTACTGTTTGGTGAGACTGTCCAGGTCCGCGAGCATTAATTCGGTTTCAATCACTTCAATATCCCGCCGATAGTCCACGCCGCCCATGGTGTGCACCACGTCGGGATCCTGAAAGAGACGCACCATGTGAAGGATCGCGTCGACTTCGCGGATATTTGCGAGAAATTTATTCCCGAGGCCTTCACCCTGGGAAGCCCCTTTCACCAGACCGGCAATATCGACGAAACGGCAGGAAGTTGGCACGGTTTTCTTGGGTTTGACCAACTCGGTCAGGCGCGCAAGACGCGGGTCAGGAACGGCTACGACGCCGACGTTCGGCTCGATTGTCGTAAATGGATAATTCGATGCGGCCGCGTTTCCAGAGGTCAACGCGTTAAAAATCGTGGATTTGCCGACGTTGGGTAGACCGACGATACCAATTTCCATAGAAGACGCAAGGTAACAAATTAGGAACATGTCGGTCCTTGAGCCAAAAGGCCTATACGTAGCCGGTCCTTCCCTTCACATAAAAATTTTCGGATGGTGAATAATCTTTCTCTGGTTTACACCGCATCAGTTCCTGAGGTTGAAATAGAAAGTTTTGTATCGATCAATTCAGGCTTAGAAAAGTCGCAATTTTCCGGTGATTTCAGAATAGAAAATGATGAATTTAATCACCCTCGTGTATCCGAAAGAAAACGGTGTGGATCGTTTTTAAAACATCCGCTCCACTCGGTCGTCCAGAGATTCCGGGAAACGGCCTGGCCTCAGGAAGGCCCTATCGAGAGAGGAGCTGACAACCAGAGCAAGCATGGTAAGTGGCGTGTGCAGAAAGGGAATGACGGCCATTAATGAAGAGTAGGTTGATCAACTGATTCCGTACAGGTTTGGCATGAAAATTCCCGGCAGTCCTGGATTCGAACGGGGTGTTCCACAAACATGGCAGGCCTCGAAATTTGTGAGCAATTGTGGGTCGTTCCTTTGGCTTTCTCTTTTTCAGAACCGTGTAGCAACCGGCTTGTTTTTTCTTGACTTAATTCGCTGTTTGAAGAAAAATTGACACAAGCTGTGCAGCTGTTGCGTGTCGGGATGCGGGCAGGAGAAGGAGAATGGCACATTGCCTCAAGCCCTAGGCTCCTGGGGATGTGATGATGATCCCATCATTGAATGTAGCCAGGCATTGCGGCAACTATTGAGGCACCATAGTCATGCAAACGAGGTTCACCTGTATTTATCATGAGATCCCAATGACTCTGATGATATTGAAGAAGACGGCACTCCGCAGTTTAGGCGGATCAGTCTCAAGTTGTTTGGGCTTCACTTACTCCGGGAAGATCGCGATGGTCATCGCAGGGAGGAGCGTTCATGGGGGAAGATAAGAATCAAATCGTGTCCGGCATTCTCAGAGCCCGGGCGGAGTTGGAGCAGGTGTTGTACGAAATGGAGAAACTGCCGGCAATCAGTGAGAGTGCTGTCCATTTTGCCGCACATGCCCTGAACAATTATCTCACCGTGACCGGCGGAACGGTTGAATTACTCCTGTTGATGCTAGCGGACCATCCGGACAAGCAAATCCGCACCGGGCTTGAGTCCTTGCAACAGGCCACAAATTTGATGGCGCACACGGTCAGTCGACTGGTGAATACCGAGACCGGTCTGGACGCCGAAATGCGTTTCGAAAAGGTGGAGTTGCCGATCATGGCGCAGAGGTTTCGCCTCTTTTATCAACGCATTGCGGATCAGAAGCAGATTCAGTGTCTTTTGGGTTCCACGGGCGGTGTTCCTCCTGTGTGGACTGACCGTGTCGCCACCGCTGCTGCGTTGGATAACCTGTTCTCGAACGCCGTGAAGTACTCACCACCCGGGAAGCGAATATGGGTCGATGTGGTGCCCCAGCAGGATTGGGTGGTCTGTCGTGTTCGCGACGAGGGCCCGGGCCTGAGTCAGGAAGACCAGGTCAAACTCTTCCAGCGCGGAGTACTACTCACCCCTAGACCTACGGGAGGAGAGCCTTCAACAGGGTACGGCTTGGCGGTCGCCAAGGAACTGATCGAGAAGGTAGGGGGGGAGATCTGGTGTGAGAGCGTGGTGGGGCAGGGGGCCTGTTTCTCCTTTCGATTGCCTCAATACCAGGAACTGGTGCATGGATCCGGGCGGACGTTGCCGGGTTTACACGAGAACAAGGAGCATGAGAGCCGGACCGTACGCCACACCTGACCTGGAGGTTATTCATAATCCTCAATGTTCATGGTCTTCGACAGGTAACCGGTTTGTTGTAGTTCAATCAGGGGCGTGCCATCCATCTCTGCAACACCTTTAAAGGGGAAATTCCTATGAGATCGACACGACTCAACCTCTTTTCGATCATGATCGCCGTGGTATTTTCGCTTTGTGCATCACTGGTGTTTGCTGGAGGAGCGACGGCAAAAACCGGATTCTCACAAGCCCAGGAATCGGCCAGAAAATGGCAGGCGGACGCGGTTCTGGTCCAAATCATTACCGTATCAGGAGATATGGAGGGCACGTCGAGGAAGTGGAGCTATCTCTTTTATTCACCTCAGGCAAAAAAGGGGTACAAGGTGGACGTGAAGGATAGCAAGATTGATCAAGCGATTGAAGTACCGTCGAGCTTCACGGATGCGGTGGATGGAGATTTTATTGACAGTGCGCAGGCGATCACAGAAGGGAAAAAGAAAGGGCTCAAGGGGAAAAATCGAGCGATGATGACCCTCCACATCATGCAGCAAGGCACCAAAAGCCAGGGCGCCTATTGGAATATCGTCAGTGACCAGGCGGATGGCAGAAGTACCCTCATCAACGCCAAAACCGGGAAGTTCTTCAGACACCAGGCACTCAAGTAAATAGTACTGATGAACTTCGGATCTAATTCCCTTTTCTTTTAACTTGTTGGTCGATGTACAGCTATTCGCAACGTGGTTTTTGATCGATGCTTTTGGAGACCGCAATGAAAGTCAAATATTTTTCTGACACCGACCTCGTCTATATCGAATTCAGTAATCAAGACGTGGTGGAACCTTTCTGAAATTTCCTTCCAACAACTAATAAAGAAAAAATATCCGGTCCCTCTTCCTCAGAGGTTGACTCAATCCATCACCTACATTCTGGTTATCCCTTCCGGGAATCTATCTTCCGGGTTTTTATTAAACCTGTGTGACTCTGGAAGATATCTCTTCCTCCTCGTCATTTGGTCCATCCGTGCAGAAATCTCTTGTGCCTTGACATATTTTGATGATTGACCAACAATCGATAGGGCTATGCGCCATAAGGTATGGGGTGGACGTGAAGGACAGCAAGATTCACCAAATGCTTGAAGTGTCGTCGAGTTTCACGGATGTGGTAGATGGAGATTTTATTGACAGTGCGCAGGCGATGGCAGAAGCGAAATAGAAAGGGCTCCAAGGGAAGAGCGGAGCCATGATGACCCTTCACGTCATGCTCAAAGGCACCAAAAGCCAGGGCGCCTATTGGAATATCGTCAGTGACCAGGCGGAAGGGAAGAAGCACGCTCATCAACGCCAAGACCGGGAAGTTCTTCAGGCACCAGAAACTTGAAAAGATGGTACTAAATATCTCAGTGTCTGACTCCTTTTCCTCGAGAGCCCAGCTGCGGCCTTTAACACACTGTAGAGAGCCCTTGGGCTTCGTCGATCTACCCGAAAAGATACGTGATTGCAAGACTTGACCCTAAGCCTTTCGCATTGAACTTGGAAATTTTCACCGCGGCCATCATGTGGACAAAAAGCTGGTGATTAGTAAAAGAAAGGCTCCCGACCCCTTATGCCATCAACAAGCGCTGGTCCCCGCCAATCCATATTGGCAGGAAAAATCCGGTCCTAATTCACCTGGCAACCACCAAAGAGCATATGGAATGCAGAAGAATAAGGGGAAATTCTTCTCAGATTCTCATTTGAATTCAGGAGCGTGAATTTCGACCCGTTGTCGTAGCAAATGGTCCTTAAAAGTAAAATTTGGACAATCTTCGACTTCAACCCTAACCCAACCGCCACTGATAGCGCGGTTGGGTTAGAGGAAGATTAAAGGTTTTATAATTACTTGATGTTAAATAAATCAAAACATGTCATTTGTTGTTCATGATTACAGGTAGCCCGTGCTTTTCCATTTAGGCCAGTACAATTATCGGCAATCAAGGTGGAGATACACTGACCGAGTGTTTGAAACTGAGGAGCTGGTTCGAAATCATAGGAGGCGTTAGCATTAGTTCCTGCAATGACCACCTTATCAAAGTAGCCTATTTGGCCCTGATTGAAACTACCAACACCCACACTGACCGCAACGAGATCAGCTTGGGAAAAATCCGGAGTCAAGGTAGAAAGCCAGGCAGCTAAAGTCGGGCAGGTTGGATCACCACAACCGCCGAATCCATTCCCAACTCCAAATCCGCCGGTTGTCCACCAACTGCCAACAGTCTGATTGAGATCCGAGCGTAGCCACGTATCTAAAGGGGGGAAATTACCAAATCCGTTTTGGTACGGCTCATACACTAGTGTGGCAAAGCAGTCCCCTCCAGGGGTTTCGTCGCATACCGGATTGAAAAAGGTTAATTTCAGTGAAGGTGCCGAGTTGAGATTTTGCCCCGCATTACTTGCTTTATGCCATGAGTATCCGATCTCAAGCGTCGGAATAATTGTAGCAGCAATGCCATAATTGTTTGTCACTGCGACTTCGGCCTTTGCAGCATTGGTAAGATCAGTTGTGATCTTGGCTGCCCCAATCGGAAGAGGTTGGTTATTTTCAAGGTTTCCACCTACACCGGAAAGATTGGCAACGCTCGCTGTTCCTCCAGGACGGACGTCGGCTTCGTACCAAACCCCCGCCGGAGGTGGGTCGGAAAACGGTGCGAATGACGTCACGGTTGTTTGGGCAAAAGCTGGGGCACTCAGTGCAACGATCCCTACCATACATGACGCAGCCACCACTTCAGTCAGTTGGCTCATGATGATTATCCTTTCAGATGAAAGTTGATAATAATACTTCCTGGCACGAACGGGCACTTGCAGAGTGGAATACGTTTTCAAAATCACGCAATTGAAAATGCCTTCTATATGGGGCGGGCATCCCTTAAATAGGACGTCTTGTTGGGCCTTCCTGGTATGTAACTTTTTATGTGAATAAAAGCAAACCTAAAGGGCATGTTGGGAATCAATGCATCAGAAGTAATGGCGGAAGCGACGATTGAAATCCTATAATCCCTTACGGGTTTGAAATTGTCTTCCGTTCTTTAAGGAAAACGATTCCTAGGTTTTGGGCCATTCTCGATTTTCTTCTAACATAACGGCGACGAGCCAATGTGTTAGCCATTTTTTCTTTTTTATTCTTCGACACCGTGAAATGTGGATGTAAGAACGGCGAAGCAACGTGAGGAGAAAACGTTTAACCCTTCTCTCCGCAAGGTAACATAGGCATGTATTTAGCCATTTGAGGGACTCGGGCACTCCAAGCTCTTATCCGGATCGTTTGAAACCGGAGTTTAAAAAGGGCTCGAGAGTATTTATCAGACTGGTATGTAGTCCTTTTGTATGCACGCACCGATCGGGACCAATGCATAGAAACAAGTTTGACGCGTTTTTTTATGAGATGGCTTGCTCTCGGAGCTTTGTGACTTCCGGGCATCCTCACTTTTCAGGAAGTGCTATTAAAGAAATCCCCCTTAGTCCCCCTTTACCAAAGGGGGAACTTCTTTGGTGTCAGGCTCTCAATCCTTAGAGGCTTCCCGATAACTCAACCAGGGGTTCACCGGATTGCAGAAGTGTCAATATGTTTGGGAACGTTCGTTCGAGAAGTGTGCAAAAGTAGGCGTTGGACGTGTTCACGCGTGACCCAGATGATTTGCGGTGGTACGCCATGCACCATCACCAAATCCACAAAATCCTGATCTTTACTCATGATGGTGCCACCTACTTGTCGAGTGGATTGAAAGATCTCCAGGTCAGTGGCATTCCGAGGGCCCAGAGAGGAAACGGATTGAGTGGGAAGATAAAAGGTAGTAATGAGCCACGGTACTAATGAGGAGACAGTTGAGCGTCAATCTACAGAATCAAGAGGAGGCCATGGGATAGTTCACACGCGTACTGGCAAATTTAAGGCAGGCTTGAACATCTTTGGCTCCTACCTCAGGCAATTCTTCTAGGACTTGTTGAGGGGTGAGCCCGTTCCCCAAGAGGTCAAGGACATCCGTCACACGAATCCGCATTCCGTGGATGCAGGGACGGCTACCGCATTGGTCAACGTTCACAGTAATACGTTCTGCAATAGCAGACATATATCTTCCCTCCTTGGGGATTCTACCAGAGAGTAAATGAGGAACAAACAAGGGACGAACGGCCTCTTGAGGGTTTGCTTTCCAATAAATCTTTCCTCCCTCACCCTTGTCCCTTTCTACCAGGGCGAGGAAAATCAACATACATCGTTGAAAGTTTAGTCCCTGTTGGTATGGTCGGGCCAACCAGTCGCGACGCCTGATCCACTTTTCGATTTAGCCTGATAGGCCCACATTGTCGGTGACAAGCGACACACAACCCATGAGCAGCCTGACCCACGAGATGTGTTGCCAGAAGCCACCGGCAAAGATGCTTTCATCAGGAAAGCAGGCCGTCTGTGATGAGGTTGATCCACAGAACCTGAATCGGGCGCAGGGGAATTGGCAAGCCAAATAACGGTGCCAGGAAAATCCTCCAGATTTCTCCCGAATTACTCATCGTTGTGTATTTCACAAATAAACTCTCCTCTGGCTTTCAGAGCTTTGACGATGGCAATTTTTTGCGGGGGTGTGATGCGAGCATAGTCCCGGGGATGCTCAACAAGTTTCGCCGGTTCTTCAGGGGAACGGTGCTCCAACTCCTGGTCGGTCAGCACCGTGGTGCCTAATTGCTAATGCCGACTCCTGACGCGCGGCGCTGGCTTGTCCACACAAGAAGAAGATTGTAGGATGGTTTGAAATCTGCCCTTGCGATGTGGCGCAGAATTTTCGAACTCAAGGTGGTCCAACACTCCGGTTTATGGGGGGCATCTATGCACCCGGCACCCGAGGATCCTATTTCAGAAACACGAGAGGAGCCGCTGGCCGATATTCCCGGCAGCCAGCCACTCAGTCGTCGCGCCTTGCTGTGCCAAGCGGTCACTGTCGTTGGACTGACGGTGGCACAAGCCATCTTGAGCCCTTTACGGGCAGAAGAATCATCGGTGCCGAAGGACCCGACCAGAGTACCCGGTTCCCTGCCTACTCTCTACGGTCAACGCTCGCCGTTTGAAAAGAGTAAGCGTGTGCTGAGGTCCTGGTGGGGATCTCTTACCCCTTTGCAGGATCTTGATGGCGTGGTCACTCCCGCTTCCTTACATTTTGAGCGCCACCATAATGGGGTGCCGGTGATCGATCCGTCGCACCATAAGCTCCTTGTTCATGGTCTGGTCGATCGGCCGTTGATTCTATCCATGGATGACCTGAAAGGGTTTCCCTCCGTCTCGCGACTCGCCTTTATCGAATGTTCGGGAAATTCCGGACCTGAATGGCTGGCTCCGACCGGACAGACGGCTCAACAGACCCATGGGCTTACGAGTACAAGTGAATGGACGGGTGTGCGGCTGGCGACAGTCCTCAAAGAAGTCGGCATAAAACCGGAGGCGACCTGGATGTTGGCGGAAGGTAGTGACGCGGCGGTCATGACGCGTAGTCTGCCGGTGGCCGACATCATGGAGGAGGGCCTTCTCTGTTATGCGCAAAACGGTGAGGCGCTTAGGCCGGAGCAAGGGTATCCGCTACGACTGGTCATTCCCGGTTGGGAAGGCAACACCTGTATTAAGTGGCTGCGTCGACTGAAGCTGGGAACGGCACCGTTCATGACAAGGGAGGAAACATCCCGGTATACCGATTTGATGCCAGACGGCCGCGCACGGCAATTCACGATGGTCATGGAGGCCAAGTCCGTCATTACCACTCCTTCCGGTGGCCAAAAGGTCCGACCCGGCTTTAATGAAGTGAGGGGTCTTGCCTGGAGTGGTCGCGGGTCGGTGATGAAGGCAGAGGTCAGTACGGACGGAGGACGTTCGTGGGAAGAGGCGCAGCTACAGGAACCGGTTCTTCCCAAATGTCACACCAGATTTCGGTTTTCCTGGCGTTGGGATGGAGAAGAGACAATTCTGCAAAGCCGCTGTATCGACGAAACTGGTTACGTGCAACCCGCACGGGCAGCGTTGATCGCAGTCCGGGGAATGAACTCTGACTACCATAACAACGCGATTCAGAGCTGGAAGATCTCGCGGGAGGGGCACGTCACCAATGTTCAGGTTTAATTTAGTTGCGGCGGTTCTTGTGATCACGCTTGGCATAGGATGGCAGAAGGGGTTGGCTACGGCACCTGAAGCGCACTTGATCACGGGCTATGGATTCGGCCATGCGCCTTCCGACCGTGAATTGCAAGGCTGGGATATTGATGTCCGCCCGACCGGTGCCGGCCTACCCGCCGGCCAGGGAACGGTGAGCCAGGGCGAAACCGTGTTTGCCGGGAAGTGCGCATCCTGTCATGGGGCGACCGGCCGGGAAGGGCCGATGGATCGTCTCGTCGGTGGACAGGGCACGCTTGCCAGTCGACAACCTATCAAGACGATCGGCAGTTATTGGCCCTATGCTACCACGCTCTATGACTATATCCGTCGCGCGATGCCGTTCAATACGCCACAATCCCTCACGAATGACGAGGTATATGCAGTCGTGGCCTGGTTGCTGTATCAAAACGACATCATCTCGACCGGGACGGTGTTGGATGCCGAGACACTGTCCGCTGTTCACATGCCGAACCGCAACGGCTTCGTGCCGGATCCCAGACCGGATGTGTCCAGGTAATCTTCATTCGTGATACCTGCAGAAACGTGGCCCGTGCATTCTGTCCTTCCTCCTCGTTTGCACCGGCATCGGAGTGCAGCTGCGGTCTGTCCGGATGCCCCTCTTCCTAGGCAGGCACTTCATTGGAAAATTGAAGGTTTGGGTTTGCAGGTTGTTGGGCCAATCAGCCGCGACGTCTGATCCATTTTTCGAACTCAACGGCAAAAACCACGATTGTTGAAAGGATGAGACTGAGACCTAATTGGTTCAGGGTTAAGGGCAAGGTCAGGAAGATGGGATTGAGAAATGGCACGTATATCGTGGCCATTTGAACCGCAAAGGTAAGCAGCCAGCTTCTTACCAACCAGATATTGCTTAACGGTCCCCGCTGAATACATGATTCCCGCTCCGCACGAATCGCCAACACATGTCCCATTTGGGACAAGGTGGGCATGGTGATTGTCTTGGTACTATAGAAATTCGATCTTGTCTCATTAGTCGTTGGCTGTGGTTAAAGGCCTTCGCATTTGTCCCTTTTTACCCCTTTTAGTTTTTTCCTTCTATTCCGATAAAACTATTGGACATAACCTTTGATGGCTTATCTGGTGTAGGGCTTCTTTGGCCGGAAAGTTCCTTCCACGTCGATGAGGGATGTGAGTTACCCTCTCCTGCAGATATCCGATAGGTGACGGGTCGTTTCCCTGGGTCTGTGAATCCTCGGGGAAATACAAAACAATACACAGCAATGGATGGACCGTCAGTGAAGTGCTCACGGGCTTTCACCTTACTTTTTAATTGAAAAGGAATGGACCAATGAATGAAAACGCGCCTCACACCACGACAAACTTGGAATGTCCACACTCCCGAAAAAAATGCGATGTCAATTTTGAAGTGAATGTCTTCCGTGGAGTGACGCATGGGGGTGTGGAGGCCATCACCTGCACGGAATTTTTGCACAACAATGGGGCTCCAACCTGCGGGCAGGAATGTATCCATTCATCTCAGGCAAAAAATATCCATGAAGAAGAGGTTCGCAAGCATCAAAAAGAGCTGGCGAAAATAGGACCCAATGTAATTGGATAGATGATTAATCGGCATGTCTGTGCCTGTATGTGTAGTAATTGATGGCCAGGTAATTACTTCGGCGCGAGATCATTAATGAAACAAAAGTACATAGTCAAAGAGGAATTTGACCACTCGTATTAAGGGGGACCAAACATGAAGGGAAAGGCATTTAGAATTTTTGTGTTTGCTACCGCACTCACATTCTTTGGTGGCAGCCTGCATTTGCCGGCTGCCTTGGCATCATCCGTACTTTCATCCAAGGTAGATGTTGAAATTATGGTCAAAGTCAGCCAAAAAGGGTTTTCAGACGAACGAGGAAAATTATTTAGTCCCAAAAATTTCCTGAAAATTCCGAAAGGGCAGGTGGTGCGAATCACCTTTGTTTTCGATGAAAGCATGTCCAGCTTGTCTTATGGAGATACTCATCAAATTGCCATTACGGGGGCTGGAGGGACGAAAGAATCGGAAAAAATATGGGTATTTAGCAAAAAGTCAAGTGTTACCTTGCAGAGCGGGAAAGACGGCGATGCGTTTCGAGCCTATTGCATTATCGATTGTATTGGGATGGAACATTTAAATAATCTTTTAATTAAAGTGGTTTAACCGGTTTTTGATTTACCGTTACAACGCTGAAACGTTGGGTATATCGTTTCGGGAATGTTGAATTGTGAGTGCGACGGGTTTCATTCAGTGTGACCCATCCTCATGAGATATGCCCGCGTCCCCGCATCATGTCTGACCAAAAAATTATTGAGAAGCTTTGAGTCTGTTGATACGCTGGCGGGGGTAGCGTATTTTCGAAAGAGGAAGCAGCGCACCCTCCGAATTTTGTCTACGAGAGTGGTATAGCAGGAATGGTTATTGCCGGGAACCCCATTTTCTTTGTCTAACCAATTTTTCGAGTTCTACGGCGAAAAATACGACAGTTGACAGGAGGAGGCAGAGGGCTAATTGGTCCAGGGTTAAGGGTATGGTATGGAAGATGGGGTTGAGGAAGGGCATGTATATCGTGGCCATCTGAAGGGCAAACGTGAGGAGGACGGCTCCAAATAACCAGAGATTGGTCAACGGTCCCCGCTGAAGAAAAGATTCCTGTTCCGCACGAATCGCCAACACATGGCCCATTTGTGAGAGTGTGAGGACGGTAAACACCATGGTTTGCCATTCTCCCTGATCGGCCTCGTAGGCCCACATTTCAGTAGCCAGCGACACACCACCCATGAGTAGTCCTACCCACAAGATATGTTGCCAGAGACCGCCGGCAAAGATGCTTTCATTCGGTGGGCGGGGCGGGCGTTCCATGATGTTTCGTTCTTCGGGTTCCATGGCGAGGGCGAGGCCGGGCAGGCCGTCGGTGACGAGATTGATCCATAAGATCTGAATCGGAAGCAGGGGAATCGGCAGCCCGAATAACGGCGCCAGGAAAATTGTCCAAATTTCTCCGGAATTGCTTGTCATCGTATATTTCACGAATTTGCGGATGTTGTCATAGATCCGGCGTCCGTCCCGGACGGCGGTGACAATGGTCGCAAAGTTATCATCCAACAGAATCATGTCGGAGGCTTCCCGGGCCACGTCTGTGCCGGTTCGCCCCATCGCGATGCCGATGTTGGCCTGGTTCAAGGCGGGGGCGTCATTCACCCCGTCGCCAGTCATCGCGACGAACTCTCCCCTCGTCTGCAAAGCTTTGACGATGGCAATTTTTTGCGCGGGAGTGATGCGGGCATAGACGCGGGTGTGCTCAACAAGTTGCCCCAGCTCTTCGGGGGAACGGTGTTCCAACTCCTGGCCGGTCAACACCGTGGTCTCCTTATTGATGATGCCGACCCGTGAGGCAATGGCCTTGGCGGTGCCTGGATGATCGCCGGTGATCATGACGGGTTTGATGCCCGCCGATCGACAGAGGGCGACCGCCTGCGCGGCTTCTTCCCGTGGAGGATCCATCATGCCGGCAAATCCCAGAAAAGTAAGCTGGCGTTCGACGACCGAAGGAGTTATTTCCGAAGGAGCTTGGTCCCAGTGGCGATAGGCCACTGCCAAGACCCTTAACCCTTCATTGGCCATGTGTTCGGCCTGCTCCAACAGTCTGTCTGTTGCCAGGGATTCAGGGCCAGGGCCGGTCTGTGTGAGCATGGATTCGCACAGAGGCAGAAGTTTTTCCGGCGATCCTTTGGTGAAGGAGAGGACTCCCTCTGGCGTGCGATGCAGGGTCGTCATGCATTGGCGGTCGGAGTCGAAGGGGAGTTCTTGTATGCGTGGGTTCGTGGCCTCCAATGTGTCTTTGTCGTACCCGGCCTGGCTGGCTGCCAGATATAAGGCTATTTCCGTGGGATCACCCAATGTCGGGCCTTCGGTCTGAGCCTTGGCATCGTTGTTCAATGCCAACGCCAGGAAAAACAGATCGATGGGATTGTGGAGACCGGCTTCAATGCCGGGTTGTTTACTGGTGGGCGGGGTCAGTATGTCCCCGGCCACAGACAGTTGCTCTACCCGCATGGAGTTTTGTGTGAGGGTGCCCGTCTTATCCGAACAGATATAGGTGACGGACCCTAATGTTTCCACAGCGGGCAGTCGCCGGATCAATGCCTGTTTTTTGGCCATTTTTCGCGCGCCCAATGCCAGAGAAATTGTGACGACGGCCGGGAGGGCTTCCGGAATGGCGGCCACGGCCAAACTGACGGCGGTCAGGAACATGAGCACCGGCGGCTCACCCCGCCAGACCCCAACGGCAAATAACACCACGCAGATGGCGAGGACGGCCAACGCGAGGCGTCGTCCAAAGACCGTCAGGCGTTGTTGTAAGGGCGTTTTAATGTCTTCGTCTTTATGCAGGAGAGAGGCAATCTGTCCTAACTCGGTCTGAAGGCCGGTGCCGATGACGATTCCCGTGCCACGGCCATATGTCATGAGTGTGCCTTTATAGGCCATATTCCGCCGATCACCCAGCGAAAGTTTCGGGTCGTTGAGGGGGTCCGTCTGTTTGTCAACCGGGACGCTCTCGCCTGTGAGCGTAGATTCATCCACTTTGAGTTGAACCGCTTCGACTAATCGAAGATCGGCAGGGATGAGATCTCCGGCTTCCAGTAGCACGATGTCACCTGGTACCAGGTCGAGCGTGGAGAGCGGCACGATCTGCTCCTCACGTTGGACACGTGTCGTGGGAGTCGAGAGTTTTTTGATGGCTTGCATGGCTCGGTCCGCTCGATATTCCTGCACAAACCCGATGATGCCGTTGAGCATCACAATGATAATAATCGCCAAGGCATCCATTCGCTGCCCCAACATGCCTGAGACGATGGCGGCCCCAAGGAGCACCAGGATCATGAAGTCGGTAAATTGATCGATGAAGATTCGAGAGAGACTTCGCTGCCGGTGTTCGGGAATCGTATTGTGTCCGTAACGACGAGTCCGGCGACGGACCTCCCGGGCATTCAGCCCTGTTTGCGGATCGACTCCCAGCCGTTGAGCCACGTCCGAGACAGGAAGAGTATGCCAGGCCGTATCGCTTGGCGATGGGGAAGGGGCCTCAGTGGTGGTGTTGGGTTCTTTGGTCATCTTGGCTGTTGGGACTCTAGGGGACTTCTGAAATGTTATGGAACGTGAATACGGTTATAACTTTGATTCGAATTTTCGGACATGGGATAAACACCTGATGACTCGGTTTTTGCCTAACCATGTTGTCATCTTGAGCCCCCTTCGACTCCGCGCAGGGCAGGCATGGCGAAAGATCGGTGCCCAGGTCGAGGAGGCCAGGGCTTGGCGAGATTTTTCGTTCCTCTCAGGATGCCAATGTCTCCAGGAACGCGTGCCCTGCATGGTTGGTTTACCTTATCAGCAGATGATGCCTGTCCGGAGTATTCCAAGGTTTTACATTTTTATCCCTCCCTAATTTGATACATCTCGTGACAGGCTAGGCACCTGGTCGTGATAGTCGACAGGCGTTGAAGAATGTCCTGGGATGTCGTGCCGGCGTTGATCGCATCCGCCAGTTCATCAAAATCCCGATGCACGGACATGCCGAGTTGTTTCATGGGAAGCGGAAGTTTGAGGATGAGTCCTGGATTGTCATCGACGGCCATTTTCATTCCGGCCGAGCGGGCGGCCGCTGCAGCCTGAGCATGTCCTTGGGTCTGATCCGTATCACTCACTCCCGTCACGATGCCATGCACCGCTCGTAAGAGTTGTCGCATTTCCGTCAGAATAAAGTCGCGTTCTGCTGGAGCCAGAAGCACGGCCGTTCGGCCATCGGCGGAAGGGGTGGTCTCTCCTTTCACAAACAACCAGCCTAGCACGCCGGCGCTGACTATCCAGAGCACGAGAGTAATCCTGCAAATATTTTTTGAGAAGGATGGTAGAAATGACAACGGGGGCCTCCTTATTTGTCCAATAACTTGTTGATCCGATTTTTGTGGACATCTGTCTTGCTGCTTTCACGAGTCGATTTCACTTAGGAACTTGACTGGGGCATTTTTCTACATCATCCACGATTTTGACTGTACCTCTTTTCCACAAAAATCCGGCTCATTGATCCGGGTCTGCTCAAGATTACTGAGGTTTTGCTGGTTGAATCTAACATTTCCATCTCTCATCAAATAAGGCATATCTCTTGCCAAATACATCAAGAGTGAGTGAACGACATAAACCTATTCAGGTGAATTGATGAGGGACGAATGATCCAAATCCGTATTCATGGCAGAGGAGGGCAAGGCGTGGTGACGGCTGCCGAGCTGCTGGCATTAACGGCATTCCGGGATGGGAAAGAGGCGCAGGCCTTTCCCAGTTTTGGATCTGAACGGACCGGTGCCCCGGTCACGGCATTCTGCCGGATCGATTCTCAACCGATACGCAGTCGGGAGCCGGTCTATCATCCGGATGTCTTGCTCATCCAGGACTCCACTCTGCTGCATCAGGTGGACGTCTTTGCCGGATTAGCTGCAACAGCTTTCGTTCTGATTAATTCCACACGACATGTGGATGTGCTTCATCTCACTGACTTTGTGACCCAACATCCCGGAGTGCAGATGCATACGCTCCCTGCATCCGATCTGGCTCTGAAGCATCTGGGACGACCGTTTGCCAATATCGGGATGGTGGCCGGCTATGCGGCCCTGACGGGGGAAGTCACTCAAGCCTCCGTGAAGCAGGCGATTACAGGGAAGTTTCCTGGAACGATTGGAAAATTGAATGCGGCAGTGGCGGAAGAGGTCTATGCCTATGTTGCAGCCAATCTGGCCACGGTCTAATTCAATCGGGGAATCAACAAAAGACCATGAAACAACACATTGAAGGATCTCAAGCCGTGGCCCACGCTGTCGCCCTCTGTCGGCCGGAAGTGATGGCTTGTTATCCGATTTCTCCCCAAACCCATATTGTCGAAACCCTTTCGCGCAAGGTCAAAGCGGGAGAAATCGGCAATTGCCAATTTCTGAATGTTGAATCAGAGTTTGGCGCGTTAAGCGTGCTGATCGGCGCCTCGGCGATGGGTGCGCGAACCTATACCGCGACGACCAGTCAGGGACTCTTGTTTATGGCCGAAGCGGTCTATAACGCGGCGGGTCTGGGACTTCCCATTGTCATGACGATAGCCAATCGCGCTATTGGTGCCCCTATTAATATCTGGAACGATCATTCAGACAGCATGGCCATGCGAGATGCCGGCTGGATTCAATTGTTTGCGGAAGATAATCAAGAAGCTGTCGACCTTCACATTCAAGCGTTTCGCCTCGCGGAGGAACTGAGTTGTCCGGTGATGGTCTGCATGGATGGTTATATTCTCACCCATGCGTATGAGGTGGTGGATCTCCCTACGCAAGAGCAGGTGGATGCCTACCTCCCCCCGTTTGAACCGGTTCAAGTGTTAGACCCGCAGGACCCTGTGTCCATAGGCGCGATGGTCGGGCCGGAAGCCTTTGCGGAGGTTCGGTACCTCGCGCATGACAAACATCTTCGAGCGTTAGAGGTGATTCCACGACTCTCTCAGACTTTTCAGGATATCTTCCAACGTCGCTCTGGTGGGCTGTTGAAGACTTATCACACCGATGAGGCTGAAACGATTCTGCTTGCACTGGGATCGGTGAACGGAACCATAAAAGATGCGGTTGATGATTTGCGGAAAGAAGGATGGCCGGTGGGTTCAATTGCGCTCCGTGCCTTTCGTCCCTTTCCCTCCCATGCGCTCCGTCACGTCGTCAAGGATGCCAAGCGGATAATTGTCATTGAAAAAGACCTGGCGGTAGGAAAGGGCGGCATTGTGTCCAGCGATGTGAAGATGGCGCTTCAGGGGCTACCGATCATCGTGGATACAGTCATCGCCGGACTTGGAGGTCGGCCGATTCCTCAAGCCTCGGTCATTGATATCGTGAAGCAAGCCTGCCTGGAAGGTTTGGAGGAACCTCATTTCCTCGATCTGAATTGGGACGCCATTAATGGGGAATTGACCAGGCAACAGGCGCAGCGGCGTTCGGGATCCACCGCGGAAAATATTCTCCGAGAAATCGGCGCTCCCGGCGCATCGCCCATTTAATTTTTTTGGTGAGGCCGCTATGTCCTATCAACGTGTGAAATTTTATCAAACAGGGACCTTCACGGTTGGTAACCGGTTATTGGATGAATCCGATCACACGGTGCAAGCCGGGATGGATCGAACCAATTCACTCAATTCGGGTCATCGTGCCTGTCAGGGGTGCGGAGAAGCACTGGGTGCCCGTTATGCGCTTGATGCGGTGATGCGTGCCACACATCAGCAGATGGTCGCGGTGAATGCCACCGGCTGTTTGGAAGTCTTCTCCAGTCCCTATCCGGAAAGTGCCTGGCAGATTCCCTGGCTGCATTCGTTGTTCGGGAATGCCCCCGCGGTGGCGAGCGGCGTGGCGGCAGCCCTCCGGGCCAAGGGCAGAACGGATATTCGTGTCATTGCGCAGGGCGGAGATGGCGCGACGGTTGATATCGGGTTCGGGTGTTTGTCCGGGATGTTCGAACGCAATGATGACGTGTTGTATGTTTGTTACGACAATGAGGCCTACATGAACACGGGAGTTCAGCGTTCGGGGTCTACCCCGCCACGAGCCTGGACCAATACCACGCAGGCCGTGGGAACAGACCCCGGCAATCCCATGGGCATTGGAAAAAATCTTCCACGAATTGCAATGGCTCACGGTATTCCCTATGTGGCCACAGCCTCCGTGGCCGATCTCCATGATCTGGAAGCCAAAGTGACGAAGGCCATGAGCATCAGGGGCGCACGGTATATTCATATCCATGTTCCCTGCCCGCTTGGTTGGAAATCGGATCCTGCGCATACGATCAAGGTTGCCCGCCTGGCAGTGGAAAGCGGCCTGTTTCCTTTGTTTGAAGCGGAAGGGGGCGATGTGACTGATCGAACGCCGATCCGGAAAAAAGTTTCTGTCGAACAATACCTCGAACTTCAAGGTCGCTTCAGACATCTCTTTCACCCACGGGATGAAGGTGCGCTCGAAGCGATTCAAGCGATGGCGGATGCGAATATTGATCGGTATCAGTTGATTCCTTCGGAGGCATGATGATGGAACAGAAGCCCTTCGCCATTACATTGGACCCTGCTTCAAGTCTGGCTAATCATACCGGCAACTGGCGGACGATGAGGCCGATCTATGTTGATCACCTTCCGCCCTGCAATCAGGGTTGCCCGGCTGGTGAAAATATTCAAGGCTGGTTGTATGAGGCGGAGGAAGGGAAATACGAACAGGCCTGGCGGAAAATTATGGAAGATAATCCCTTCCCGGCGATTCATGGTCGCGTGTGTTATAACCCGTGTGAAACGGCATGCAACCGGGGCCAACTCGATGAGCCCGTGAGCATTCATGCCGTTGAGCGGTTTTTAGGCGATTACGCGATTGAGCAGGGGTGGCAGGTGGAGGCGGGAGTGCCCACCGGAAAGCGGGTTCTGGTCGTCGGCGCGGGACCCAGTGGGCTATCTGCCGCCTATCATCTCGTCCGTCTGGGTCATGCGGTCACGGTGATTGAAGCCGGTCCGAAACCGGGAGGCATGATGCGATTCGGGATTCCACAATACCGTCTCCCTCGCACGATCGTTGATGCTGAAATCGCCAGAATTGTCGCCATGGGCGTCTCAGTCCATCTGAATCACAAGGTTGAGGATTTAGAGACGACCATTCAAGAAGGGGGATTCGATGCCGTGTTTCTGGCCATTGGCGCTCATCTGAGTAAGCGGGTTGATATTCCCGGTCGGGATGCCGGCCGGATGATCGATGCCTTGGGATTTCTCAAGGGAATGGATGGTGAGGCTATTCCCAAGATCGGTCGACGGGTCGTCGTCTATGGTGGAGGTGATACGGCCATTGATGCTGCGCGAACGGCCAAACGACTAGGTGCGGAGGAAACCATCCTGATTTATCGGCGTGATCGCAGGCATATGCCCGCCCATGACTTTGAAGTGGAAGAAGCGTTGGAGGAGGGTGTGGTGACACGATGGCTGAACACCATCAGACAGGTGAATGATACGACATTGACCGTAGAAGAAATGACGCTGGATGAGCAGGGGCACCCTCAATCCACGGGCTGGATTGAGACCTTGGAAGCTGACACGGTTATTCTGGCGGTGGGGCAGGAAGTGGATACCGGGTTTTTAGAGAAAGTGCCGGGATTGGATATTTCGTCCGATGGCGTGATCCAAGTTGATGCCTCGATGATGACCGGCCGTGCGGGAGTGTTTGCCGGAGGGGATATGGTTCCTGCAGAGCGCACGGTGACGGTGGCCACCGGTCATGGGAAAAAAGCGGCACGGCATATTGATGCCTATCTCCGTGGGGGGGAGTACCGGAAATCCCCGCCCAATGCCGTTGCCACGTATGATCGACTCAATACCTGGTATTACACCGATGCGGACAAAAGTCGGCAGCCCTACCTGGATTTGGCCAGGCGTCGGGCCGGCTTTGATGAGGTGGTGGGTGGATTGGATAAGGACACGGCGTTGCTCGAATCCCGGCGATGTCTCTCTTGCGGGAATTGCTTTGAGTGCGATACCTGCTATGGCGTGTGTCCGGACAACGCCATTATCAAACTGGGACCTGGTCAACGATATGAAGTGAATTATGACTATTGTAAAGGCTGCGGGGTGTGTGCGGAGGAATGTCCCTGCGGCGCTATCGATATGGTCAAAGAAGTCAGATAGGAACAAGAAAATCGTGCGCACGGCAGAGGCGGTCGTTGGAAAAAGTACAATAAGTCATTTGGCATCAACACATACGGCACAAAAAATGTGTCACACCCGGGAGATGTACCTATGAAATACCTATTGGGCGTTGATGGATCGGATCAATCCGTAGATGCCACACGAGTGTTTGAAGCCCTCAGCCCGGCAGAAAGCTTGATGGTCTTGTATGTGGTGAATGTGCCGGGAATTCCCTATCCGGCCATGGGTGCGGGTGTGGCGAAAGACTTGTCGATGGCGGTGGACAAAGCGATGAGGGAAGAAGGCGAACGCGCTATCGACCAAGCGGTGTCCCTCCTGCCTTTAAATCCGGGACCCGTGAAAAAACGACTGGAAACCGGTAAGCCCGCCGAGGTGATTCTTACCCTGGCGGAAGAGCAGAACGTCGACCTGGTGGTGCTGGGCGCCAGGGGAATCGGTCAGATACGAGAACAGATGTTCGGGAGTGTCTCGCATCGGGTCATGACCCACGCGCCGTGTTCGACCTTGATCATTAAGAGGCCCGTTCGCAAGATCCAACAGGTGTGCATCCCCGTTGAAAGCCAGGAGGACGGTGAAGCGGTCGTGCGATTCATGAAAAAGAAGCCCTTTCGGGTACCGATCTCTGCGATTGTTCTGCATGTGATTCCATTTTCAGAACCGATCTGGCCTGTGGGGGCGATGATTTCTCCGGAATTTCGAAATGAGATGATCGCCCATGGAGAGAAATTCACGAATGATCTCAGCAGGGAATTAAAGCAGCTGGGACATGACGCCCAAGGGGTCGTCGTCGTCGGGGCACCCTCACAGACGATCATTGAAGAAGCGACCAAGCAAGCGGCTGATGTCATCCTGATGCGAACGCATAGCCGATCGGGGGTGAGTCGATTTATTTTGGGGAGCGTCTCTCATTCCGTTGTGCATCACACAGAGTCTTCCATCTTGTTTGTACGCGAATAACCCAGTCTAAAGGACAAATCTGGATAAACTATCTTTTCCTCATGGCCTATGAATAAAACCTGGTTTCTTGTTGGTGCCGTTGCGTTAGGAGTATTAGTTTTTCTCTATCTGATCTTCTGGTGTCCCAGCCCCTGTCAGTAAGGCTTTTTTCATTTGCAGGCGCACCTCTTCCTGGATCCGTTTGTTAAATTTTTTGTGTTCGAATGTCCGGCCTTGCCGGCCTGCGCTCCCCGAATAAGTCGACCTGGCACCCTGGTCAGTGATAACAGTGGGCATCGCTTTGATGTCATGCCGAACTTTTGCCCTTTTCAAGACACATTCCAGACAAATCTGTTGCTGGAACTAGGGGTTACTGAGTTCTTTGACATAATGTATGGGACATTTCAGGCAAAAATTCGAAGACGTTTGGTAAGGAATAAAGGGGGCCTTATGAGGAGTGGAGCCATCCAGGCCCTCATAAGCCGACAGGCGACAAAAAAATTGCCGTTCGGTATAATGATATCAAGGGAGGTAAGTTCCCTCTTTCATTGAGGGATATCTAAAGATGGGCAATGTGACTGACAGAAAGGGGATCTTCAGGCTACTTGGATTGGCCGTAACCATAAGTTTGGTGTTTGCCACCAGTCTAGGAGCCAGTCCGTCTGTTCAGCAGATATCTCATTTAATCATTCCAATCCTTGGGACATCTGTCAACAAACAATTCAGGCCGGTAGGCATGGTAAGCCAAGTGGTAATTGATGTGTATGAACGCCAGGATCGCAACGGCCTTCAAATCCAATTCCATACCGAACCAGGAAAATTTTCCTTGTTTGCTCGTCAGTCGATTCATGCAGCCATCACCCGGGCGCTGGCCGCCGCCAATCTACCGTCTGATTCCTGGACTGTCCTCTTGAAATTTCCCTATTCCGGTCAGACGATCTATGGGGAGAGTCTTTCGGCCATGGTGGGTCTGAGTGTGGTATCCATGATCAAAGGAGATCATCTCCTTGAGGGTCGAGCCCTTACTGGAACGATCACGGAAGGAGGATTCATCGGAGCCGTTGGGGGACTTCAACTCAAGATTTTAGCTGCTTACAATAACCACTTTCAGCGTGTGTTGGTTCCCAGCGAGTATGATGTACGCGATGGAGACTGGCGTACCCCTTTTCTGATGCATGTCTCTCCTGTGGGGACGGTCGATGAAGCGTACTTTGGCCTGACCGGCCACCATTTGGCGACCCTTCCGTAAGGCCTGCCTTTCAGTCTTCTCGCAGTTGCTCCGGCATAATGGTTGATTATGGTTTCCTGCCCGGTTTCTCTATCGTAATTCCCTATGTGATTTATGGCATCGTCATAGGTAGATCTTCTTTCGTCAACGTTAAAAAATGTGTGGCGCAGGAGATGCAAGGATCATAACTGCGAATCAGTTGTTCGCATTTCATCGCTGTCTCCTGGTCGGTGAGATGGAGAATGTCAGGTAGCAGTTTTCGAAGATCGTCCTCCATGCGGCGCTGGTTTTGGGACGTTGGTGGCACGATCTTGGCGATACGGATGGTTCCCTCAGCATTGACCTCATAGCGATGATACAGCAGGCCTCTGGGGGCTTCGGTGGCGGCCATACCCATTCCGGCACGAAGCGCTACCGGAACGGCAGGAACATCTGGCGGTTCATACTGGTTCATGAGGCGAAGGGCTTCGTCAAAGGCATAGAGTACTTCCACCGATCGTGCCACGATACCCATGGATGGGCGGTTGAAAGGGAGGACTAATCCCGTGCTCTGTAAGACGTCTTTGGGCAACAACGAGAGCTGGTCCTGGTTGAGCGCAAGCCGGGCTAACGGCCCTGTGAGATAAGATTGTCCATTCAACGTGCAGTGAAGGGCAGTGGAGTAGGGCACCTGTTCTTCATGGAAATGCTGTTCAAACTCCGATGGGGCCATGTGGTGCCCTCGATTGGTGACGATGTCGCCTTCATTCATCGGATATTCAGAAGGTCCACGAAGCGCGAGGAAGGTATAGGCCTGTTCGGGATCTTGAAATTCAAACCTGCTCACCCATCGGAGCGTTTCCGTAGCGGCATCTCTGGCCCAAAGAAATTCCTCTTTCAAGGCATGCAACGCCTTTCTGGTCGGCACCTGAGAAAAGCCGCCAATTTGGACCGAGACCGGATGGACCGACCGTCCTCCTAAGAGCGACAAAAGCTGATTGCCTGCCTTCTTCATTCGCAGACCTCGCTTCACAAGGTCGGGATGGGAACGAGCCATCGCAAGCCCGCTGTCGAATCCTAAGAAGTCGGGACCCTGGAGCATATAGATGTGCAGGACATGACTTTCAATCCATTCCCCGCAATACAGGAGTCGACGTAGATCTCGGAGACTTTGAGGCATCTCCACTCCGAAAATTTGTTCCAGGGCATGGACCGCACTCATTTGATAGGCCACCGGACAGATACCGCATATACGCGCCACGATATCGGGCACTTCGTTGACGTGACGTCCTTGGAGGAAGGCTTCAAAAAATCGAGGAGGTTCAAAGATCCGGAGTTGCACATCCCGGACCTGACCATTCTGGACGGTGATGTGAAGGGCTCCTTCCCCTTCTACCCTGGCCATCATGTCAATTTTGATGGTTCTCGATTTATCAGGAGTCCCAGGCATCGCTTTCCTTCCGAAAAGGCTGAACCGATCCGTTGATTCCTCGAAATCGGCGAACTATTTCCACGGGAATAAGTTGGAGATGTTTATGAAATTGGTTGGCAAGGGATCGGGTATTTGGGGGTACTCCGGGAATCACTGAATCCTGCTCGGCCGGGCCAAAGCACCCATAGCACTCCCGGCCCATAGCGGGGCAGATGGCTCCGCACCCGGTTCGGGTCACGGGTCCAAGACATGGCAGTCCCTTCGCGACCAGGACGCAGACATGCCCCTGGCGTTTACAGTCCAGACAAACACTATGCGTGGGAATGCTGGGTGAGACGCCTCTTAGTAAATCGGTGAGGACTCGAAGGAGTTGTTGCTTATCGATGGGGCATCCCCACAATTCATAGTCCACCTGGACGTGTTCCGAAATAGGAGTCGAGGTGCTGAGGCTATGAATGTATTCGGGGCTGGGATACACCGTTCGCTTGAAAGCCTCCACATCGCTCCAGTTCCGAAGAGCCTGAATGCCGCCGGAAGTCGCACAGGCACCGATTGTGATTAAGGTGGTTGTCTGTTTCCGGAGATCGAGAACTCGAGAAAGATCTTCAGGACAGGTAATGGAGCCTTCAACGAATGTAATATCATACGGGCCAGACTGCATGTTGCTGGAGGCTTCGGGAAAATAGGCGATGTCGAGGGCCTCTCCCAACGCGAGCAGATCGTCCTCCATATTCAGAATGCTTAACTGACATCCGTCACAAGAGGCAAACTTCACCACCGCAATCCGGGGGCGAGGCCGGGTTGAAAAATTCTGAGTGGCGGCGGTTGTTTCCTTCATGGTAATTGCCAGCTTCTCCTTACTCAAAATGTTCCCTTTGAATAAGGAGCTAGGGGAATATTTTCATTTTCCAGGTCATTTGTGTCGTCTTGTATCGGGAACCAAATTTTTACGGATCATTCCTTCATGCTCTGTTTACACACCCACTTTCCCAAAAAACGGCACCAGTCGGTCCAAGCGCATCACGGGCCCGTCCTTACACACGAAAAACGGCCCGAGCTGACAATGCCCGCAAAGTCCGATGCCGCATTCCATATGCCGCTCCAACGACACATACATGGCGTCGGGCCGCAGACCCTGATGAGTTAAGGTATTACAGGCAATCCGCATCATGATTTCAGGTCCGCACATCATGACCAGCGTATTGTCCGGGTCCAACCGCAGTTGGTCGAACAATTCGGTGACCACACTCACATGGCTATGCCATGTCTTGCCGGGTTCATCGCTGGTCAATAGGACCTGTGTGCGGGGTTGATGGCGCCAGGCATCGAAGCGTTCCCGGTAGAGCAAGTCGTGAGGGGTTTTTACCCCGTGGAGAATGGTCATGGCGCCATATTCCTCCCGCCTGCGGAACATATATTCAATGGCTCCCACCACCGGGGCGCAACCCAATCCACCGGTGACGATAACCACATCCTTCCCCTGGGCTTCCTTCATGGGCCATCCGATTCCAAAGGGCCCACGAACGCCCACGCTCTCACCTGGTTGCATTGCGCCAAGGACCTGTGTGATCCGTCCAACTACACGAATCGTGTGATCCAGGAATTCCGGCTCGCCAGGGTCCGATACAATGGAAATGGCTACCTCGCCTACACCAAAGGCATAGAGCATGTTGAACTGTCCCGCCTCAAACCGGAATGACTTTCGGTGAACAGGGTGGGTGAGTTGCAGACGAAAGGTTACGATGTCGGTGGACTCCTGTTTCTTGTCCACGATCACAGCCGGATGAATGAGGTAGGGATTATGAGTCATGCCTTAGCCGATTTCAGAGTGAATAAATTTAGGAAAAATACCAGTTCAGTAAACTCATCAGTCATCATAACCAATTCAATCACTCAGATCTTGGATAGTGAAAACTCTTCATCATGAAAACTAAGGAGCAGTGTGGCGTTTTTCCTCAAAACGCAATGATTCATGCGCCCTTTTAGATATAACAGCAAATTCAAAGCCAAATTTTCTGGAGTAAAGTTCAAGAAAGGTTCAGAAAGCATCTGAAAACTGTTCTGTCGACTATTAGTCGCTTTTCAGTTTGCGTAGGAGGAAAGGTCAGAAGAGGAACTTGGCTGCCCATGCATATTGTTTGGCTCTTGTGGTTCTATTAGACCTGGGATAATGTTCGGTGCCAGCGATTGGGTTGGAGCTTCGTATGCGACATTATTTCCGTAACGTTATGGGACTGCACCGTTCTATGGCCTGTAAAGCATTCTTGAAGGGAATGAATGACTGAGAATGAACTCTACGCGCATTTCTTTGGCTCCAAAATGTTTAAGGAGTGGCATTGGTTTCGCTGGCATTTCGAGCACCGTTTGCGAGGAGAAAATCACCCTCTTGCTCGTGACATTGTCCGTGTCCTTTTGGCCTGCGACCGATCATTACCGGGTTTTGCAGTAAAAATGGCCGATGAACTTGCTACGGTTTGTGGCAGGGAGAAGTATGAACCACATTGGGAACAGCTTCTGCAGCGAATGGCAGAGATTCATGTGATCCACCAGGCGATTATGTTTTCATGGCCGACCTCCGTCGATTTCTTGTGGGAACCACGTCTGATTAAGGACGGTAAGAACCCCGAGCTTTCGGTGAAAGGAGATTGCCTCCATTTTGGAATCGAGGTAAAGGCTCCTTCATTGTTCGATCACATCAGAAAGCGTTCCGAGAACCTGCAGCAACTTCCTGCTCGGTCATTGCCGCACCAAACTCTACAAAGGATCACAGCAGGGGACCAGGAAACTACGCTCCCGCGGGACAACCCGATCAAGGACTTCCTTAGCAGTGCCGACGGGAAGTTCGCAGGATTTCGCGCTATACACCGAGATTTCATTGGGGCTTTGGTCATTGTGTGGGACGATTTTATCTTCGAGCCGATTTCCTCCCTTCTGCATCCGTCTTGTGGTCTATTGACCAAGAATACTTTTTTTCGCACAAAAGATGGTCGACCCGTTTTGTTTCCCAATGTCGATGTCGTGATGCTAATTAGGCATCTACATCAATTCGTTCGTGTCTGCCGCAACGAACCCTTTTTGGATTCCTGTAGTTGGACATTTGATTATGGTCGACCTGACGTTTTTCCCTTCAAAGTTTTTATAAGGAATACAGCAGGAAGGGAAATTCCATCAGCCGTCATTGAATGCTTTCAATCGAGGCCGCCTAGTTCGACGCTTGGTGCGGAGTATGTCCCCCAAGACATTGTTTTTTGGTCTGGCGATGAATCTTGAGTTCAACGATTAGCTTAATAAATCGATGATCGTCACTGATATCTTTATTTCCCCAACGTATCGCCTCAACGCCCTGCTTTGCGGAGAACATCATGAAATACTCTATCTCTAAGAAATTTGCTGTTCCTCTGAATCGCCAAGAGGTTTCTCAGTCATGGAATCAGCGCGGGTATTCGTGCGATGTGTTTATTGATCCTCCCGGGCGGGAGTGGAATGATTTCGTTCATTCGACCAACGAGTTGGTCACCGTTGTTGAAGGAAAATTGCGAATGATCATTGAGGGTGAAGAGATTATCGCGGAACCCGGAGATGAGGTATTCATTCCGAAAGAAGCCTGTCATTCAGTAAAAAATATTCATCACGCGACGACCAAATGGTTGTATGGGTATGATTGAGAGAATTAAAGTTTGAATGCCATCCGGTAGACCTTGTTTGCGAAGTGAGGAATGGTTCATGACACACCGACGTTCTGGGAGACGAGGGCATTCTGCTGGGCACAGATCCTTCGCCGCCGGCTCAGGATGACCATTTGATTGAGGTTTAACTGAATCATGGTGGGTTCATGTATTCCCTGAATGGTGAAATCAAAGTTTGTACATTTTTCTCTATGTGTCTTATTCTATGATCCATGATGCGATTTATCCGTCTGTCCGACTACACCTGGTGGATCTGGTTGTGCCTTGGCTGTTGCTTGCTGGCCGGCCTGCTCGTTGACCCGACGTACTTCTTTCTGGCTATTCTCATCTCCACCATTCAAGCCTTGGTTTTTTATGCACGCGAAGAAAATGCCTCCTCTTTTCCTGCGCAACTTCGTATCGCGTATGTGCTTCTCCTGGTCGTGCTATATGTGCCGCCACTTCGATTTCTCTATTGGATTCCGGCTATTGGCACATTAATACTCTGTTTCACCGGGTACTGTCTGCTGGCACGTTGTCTTTCCTTGCTCCCTTGGAATCGAAACTCGGCACTGACATTTCAGGATGTCCTCAGGACCTTCACGGTTCCTCCCAATCTCGATGTCACTTTGCAAGGTAAACCTGCATCCGGGTGCCCTGGTGGAGTGTGTTCACTGGAAGTTCAAATCGGCAAGTCCGCAAAAACGTGAGGACGCAATTGCCGGTTGTTCGGGTATCGAGAAAATTTGTATGTGGATGGAGAGGCACTTATTAGGATATTGTATTTCGAATAGGAGAATTTTTCTTTATTTATAGATATCGATGAAGCTGGAATGACCCTATGTTCGTCAACGTAGCCATCCTGAAGGCTGCATAATCGGGCTGTGATAATTTAGAGATCATGGCCATCTCAAAAAGTCTGGTGCTTGGACTCCTCCCCATTGGACAAAGGTTCAGGTCCCGATTCCGGTGGCTTTTTTTAGGTAAGAGGCTTTGAACGCAGTATTCATTCACTTCACACAACATAGGAGAAGAATATGGCGAGTGTCGGTTATCACGAACCCATTGAGGAATTGTCCGATGAAACGCGCGACATGCATCGAGCCATCGTTTCGTTGATGGAGGAACTGGAGGCTGTTGATTGGTACAATCAGCGCGCTGATGCGTGTAAAGACGCTGACCTCAAGGACATCCTTAAGCACAATCGTGATGAGGAGAAGGAACATGCGTCGATGGTGCTTGAATGGATTCGACGCAAGGATCCTACTTTTTCGAAGCATTTGAAGGACTATCTGTTTACAGAGAAACCCATCGCGCATAAGTAGCCGGCGATGTCGATTGGACCGACCTCTGCCTTGATTCACTGCATTTGGTGATATTCGGGTGGCTGGCAGAGGGCGTGGACTTCTTCGGGGAGGTCAATACCCGTCTGGCGCCAGATGCTGGCCTCTTCAACATTGAAGCCATGGAAGTTTTTGGGATAGAACCTCCATTAAGCGTTGAGTGCTCTGATGTTATAACGCTAAAGCGCTATAATGCCAGTATCATAAGGAGGTGAAATTCCATGGGCACAAGTTCTAAACGGTCGACAGTCTACTTTGATGAGAATCTCCATGCGGCACTAAGACTTAAGGCTGCGCATACTCACCGATCCGTATCTGACATCGTCAATGATGCTGTGCGAGCAGCTCTCGCGGAGGACCAGGAAGACCTGGCTGCCTTCCAGCAGCGGGCTGGCGAGCCTACTCTCAGTTATGAAGAACTTCTGAATGATCTCAAGGCCCATGGCCAGTTATAGGCTAACATTCAAAAAGTCGGTCCCCAAAGATTTTCGTTCCACCCCTAACAACGATGTTTCTCGTATTCTCAAGCGTATTGAAGGTTTAGCGGATCACCCATGCCCGGTCGGTAGTGAGAAATTGTCGGGACAGGAAAAATTTCGAGTTCGCCAAGGAGTGTATCGAATTATTTATGAGATCCGGGACGAGGAGCTCGTGGTTATCGTGATCAAAGTGCGGCATAGACGAGAGGTCTATCAGGACAAGTGAATTTTGCTTCGTCTCGAATCAATTGGAAAGCGCAATCGGCTCACGTCAATCTCGTTTGTTTCGCCAGTGCGCAACTGGTTACGAGGGTTGCTGGCAGAGGGCGTGGACTTCTTCGGTAAGGTCGATGCCCACCGGGCACCAGGTCATACAGCGTCCGCATCCGACGCACCCCGACATGCCGAATTGGTCGATCCATGACCCTAATTTGTGAGTCAGCCACATGCGATACCGGTCTTTGGTGGTGGGCCGGAAGTTTTTCCCATGAATGTATCCGTGATCCGAGGTGAAACACGAATCCCAGACCCGAGCATGTTCCGACTGTTGGTGGTCCAGAGTTGGAGTTTCTTCCACCCCATGACAAAAGCAAGTAGGGCAGACCATCGTACAGTTGGTGCAGGCGAGGCATCGTGCGGCCACCTCGTCCCATCTGGAGTGATCGTGGGCCTCATATAAACTATGTGGTAGCGAAGCATGCGGAATGGTCCGCGTTTGACTGGCTGCGCAGGCGGCTATCCGTTCATCGTCCTGCTGAATCCGGGCTTGAGATGCCACGGCGCAAGCCAGTTGATCCAATACTTCCAGTCCAACGATACTTCCTGCTTGAATTGCAAAGTCTTCATCGGCCTCCGTCAGGCTGAGATCGTACCCTCCTCGGGCTTTTGGCCCCGTGCCCATTGAGGCGCAAAAGCATGTCTCCAGTGCCCTTGTGCAGTTGACGGCGATGAGGAAAAGATTGTTCCGTCGCTGTTGATAGTAGGGATCAGGATAGGGACCTTTCAAAAAAATCTGATCTTGAATCCCGAGTCCTGCGAGATCGCATGCCCGCACTCCCAGCACGGCGGTTCGTGGTATGTCAGGAATGATCTCTTTGGCAGAAAACGTTTTTTCGTTGCGGTCCAGGACCAACAGGGTTTCTCGTGGCGAAAACACCAGCGGCTTGAGAGACTGTGGGCCGTGAACGATATTGAAATACCGGGCGCTGGGGTCTGGTTCCAGTCGATAGTTTCCTGGACGTTGCTGGTCCTTCCATCCGATCGGGAGGTCTTCTTCCCGGGTAATTTCGTCCCATTGAATCGCACCGTTAGAAAGGACCGGACCCAGGATCCGATAGCCAAGGTTCTGGAGAACCTGAATCAGTTGTGAAAAATCCTTGCGGAGTAGGAGCGCTGGCGGAGAAGGTTCAAAAGATTCGGTAGCCATGATTGCCTTTTAAATTACTGTTGAATATTTAAAATTTTTTCCGTTTCCTCAACCTATGAGGGACCGAGGCTCCCAGAGAACCGCTATCGAGTTTTCAAAAATGCCCGTCCACTCCTGTCATGAGGCTTCTCGCAGGGAAGGCCGCAGCCACTTGGGCGAGCGGAGCGTATGGAGAAGTACGTGAGCACGGCCAAATGGCGAAAACGCCGCTGGCGGCCTTTTTCAACACTCCCTTTAACTTACAGTCCAATGTGACCCCGGAGGATGTTGTAATCGTATGCGGGTTGGCCAGTGCGTCGCCGACCCGGATCATGTTGTTCCATTTGGTCGATGATGGCCGCAACCTCTTTCGTGTCCTGTTGCGCAGAGCAGAAATGCCGGGGGCTTTGTCCTTTCAAAAGCGGGGAAGGTGTTTCGGCCCAATCCAAATAGACGGTTTCAAGCAACGACGCGAGGATCTGTTGCTCTTCTTCTTGGGAGACAATGGTGGGCGGAAGGATATAGGTGTCTGATAAGAGATCAACTTCAGGAGTCCGATGCTGAGGGGAGGCAATGGTTTCCCCCAGGAAGTGGAGTGAGAAGCCAAATATTGCCGCCAGTTGATGCTTGACGATATTCAGCCGGTCTGGAGCATCGGTTTCCACACATAATTGTGTGGGCGTCAAGGTGAGGCGGGCGACAGGGGATCCTGTGTCACCGGATGGGTTCTGTGGCGGGAGCCATACCCACGTTAAGGTGTCGGACCCTGAAGCGGATGACACAGGCTTGCCGGCGTTTTCCTGTATGGGAGTGAATTGATCAAAGCCACGAAGCCCGTCAGCCAGTGTGCGGAAGTCCTGGTGTTCATACAGAGCGATGGCATAGAGAAAGGTTTCGCCTTTGGTATTTCGATAGTCCATCTGTGAGTCGACGACTGTCCAGGCTCCTCGTCGCACCTTGGCGACACTCCACATCATTTCATACCCGTAGCTCTTGGCAAATTCTGCCCATTCTGAAAGGGCGAAATTACCTGTGCCAATCTCGATTTCCTGTCTTCTCTCATTGGTCAATTTAAAGACGGCTTTTCCCATGCTGGCCGAAAAAACGAGTGGGGGACCAGGTAAACGTATGTCGGCCAATCCCCGAAGGAGCCTGGTGAGCAGGATCTGTCCAATTTTGTATGGAACCGGTGTCGCGTGGGGGAGAACATCAAATATCTGTTTATCTCCTAACGATTGCAGACGGGTCTGAGTCCCCTGCTTTCCGGAAGCCATTTCTTGCACCTCGAGCAGATCCATGTAGGAATGTCGCAAGGAATCCAGCCAGACCCGTTCCTCTTGCGGGACATGTTCCGTCACCAGGTCTCGCACTTGCTCGATGAGAGAAGCATGGCCGTCAGTCGGCAAATAATCAGCATAGAGGTACCACTTGGCCAGGTCCTCTTCTTCCGGCAAGGGAACCAAGGGAGGAACCATGAGTGGATGGAAATAGGGCTGAAGGGCGTGGCTGAGGGCCAGTTGTCGCTGTATCTGAAAGTCCGGTTGGAGCGATTGATGCTCCAATCGGGTTAACAGACTTCGAAGGCCTTCTTCCGATCCGGCAATAGGGTGAGAGTGATGGTCTGCCATCGTCACAGGTTCAGGGTTTATGTCGGAGAGGATGTGGTCTTGCCATTGGCGAGCGATGGATGATGCCCTCCCTCGAATTTCGGACTTTTAACTGTGAGGACAGGGTAGGGGCTTTGTTCAAGCACCTTATAGGCTGTGCTGCCCAGGATCAAACGGGTCAGTCCTTTTCGACCATGGCTTCCCATGACAATAAGATCGGCTTGCTGGATGGCGCTGGTTTCCAGAATGCCGTCAACAGTTGGCTTATCGAGTAATTCATATCGTGCGGATAAGCCCTGTTCGGTCAGGACGGCGGTGAGATCAGCCAACCGTTTTTCGACCTTATCCCGATTGGTTTTTTCTTGAAGCGGATGAGTCAGAGTAAAGTCCAAACTATAGGACAAGGGTTCAATGGCATGGATCAGGGTCAGAGGCACATCAAACCATTTCGCAATTTGGATTGCATATTCATAGGCCTCCATGGAGCAATCGGAGAATTCTAAAGGCAGAACGACTTGTCGTGGGAGGATTTGGAGGGGATGCATCGCCGAGATATCTGCTGATTCCCGGTGCGGAATGGACAGAACCGGGCATGGGGCTCGTTGAATGACCCGTTCCGCCACGCTTCCGAATAACACGCGATTGATTCCGGTCCACCCGTGGGTTCCCATCATAATTAAATCGCATTTTTTCTCCCTGGCAACCTCGCAAATGCATTCAGACGGCAGACCGGCCATTAGTTCCATGGATGCCTTTGGAACCTGTTGCCGAGCCTCGGCCAGGAGTGTTTCCAACTCTTCCCGCGCCACCTTGCGTTGTTCATCCAGGAATTGTTGGGCGACTCCGGCGTCAATATCCAGCCCCGGTTGCAGGGAATGGACGTGGAGAATGGTCAGTTGGGCTTCAAAGACTTTTGCCCATTCCACCGCATATCGAAAGGCAGGGGCGGAGCTTGGTGAAAAGTCGGTAGGAAACAATACATGGGTTACGATCTTGACCATAACGGTATTAGCCTTTCGCCTTAGAGTGAAAGCCGGAGAGCACTCTCAGAAATTCTAATAGCTCGGGCACTCGACCACAACCCGTAGGTTAATGCAGAGGTTGCCGATTATACGGCGTCCACGGTCAGGAGGAGAATTTCCCCTTTCATCTCCTTATGGATCGAACATTGAAATTGGAATCGACCCGAATGATTAAGCATCAAATGGATTGATGCCGCCTGGCCGGGCTCAAGAAGGACGCCTTCCACCCCTTTCCCATAGGTTATGACGCCGTTGCTATCGACATGGGTCAGAGTATGTAGGAACATGTCTGAACCAAAATCATGGCGTACCGTATCTTTGTTTGTGATGTAGATAATGGTCTCTGTGTCCAGTTGAAGAGGCATCTGGGTGGTTTGAAACGTGTATCCCTCTATGGTCACTTTCACTTCCTGTAGGGGTTGCGCGCTGGATGGAGGAATCCCTCCTATGAGAAAAAATCCAAGGAAAAGTATCCCAAACTTACGAAATAGGTATTCTCCAAGACTGTGCATGTGTGGATTGTCTTCCTTCTTTTAGAGTTATCTTTTCCACTCACTTTGGGTTGATTGGTCTTATGCCCATCCCGGAAAACCAGGGCTCCCCTTCCAAAGCAGAAGGGGAGCCCGTTTAATCATGAAACCTTCACGGCAATACTTTTTGGTTTTGCCCGGTCGCTTTTCGGTAAATGCACTTGCAAAATACCCTCCTTGAATTCGGCAGAGACTTTCTCCGGGTCCGCATCTTCAGGGATGGTGAAGCTTCGTGAAAAGCTTCCGTAGGCTCGCTCGATCCGATGGTACTTTTTCTCCTTCTCTTCCTTTTCATATTTTCGTTCACCGGAAATGACTAACACATCGTTTTGTACGCCGATTTTAATTTCATCTTTTTTGACCTCGGGAAGCTCGGCTTTCACCACATATTCTTTTTGATCTTCTGTGATATCTACCAGAGGAGCCCATTCGGCGACGCGCAATGCTTCTTGACGTTCCCCTTCTTTTCTGACCGGTGCCCGGCCGAACAAGGTTGAAAGCCGACCTTGTAATTCATCCATTTCCCGAAAAGGATCCCAACGTGTGATGGCACTCATCTCGTAACCTCCTTTTTTATCCTGGAAGAAAATTTTCGATCATACCTAAACCTGATATAAAGCAATGGATATGCCAACAGTTGTATGGGAGAAGCGACTACAGGCTTTCTGCAAAATCCTTCCTTGAATATGCTCTGTCCCATTTCCTTCGTAGCAGTTCGCCTCATTCTGTCTGAACAGCCCTGTAGCAGATGGCATCAATAGGAAAAAGGAAGCCGTTCTTCACGTTTCGGAACGTCTACCGGACAATCAATACGGGGCAGGGAGTCTGGTGTAACACGGCATTCGAAACGCTTCCCATCAAAAATCGCGAGAACCCTTTCCGGTCATGCGTCCCCATCATGATCAAGTCGGATTGGGAAGCCTTGGCCTGTTCGAGGGTGGCATAGGCGGGATCGCCCATCCCGACATGGGCTTGAGAGGCATAGTTCATCCGGGTGAGCCGGTCAGTGATGGTTTTCATGCGTTCCTGGGCTTCTTCTATGGCTTGAGCTTCCAGGGCGTCTGATTGTCCCACCGTGGTTGGCCAGGACAGCTGAGGTTGTGGCCAGACCGCGAACACCTCGACCTCAACCGGTTGTCGAAACGGTTGGAGTGCCAAAAATTGTAGGGCGAGGTCTGCGTCCTCTTGACCTTTAATGGGGAGAAGAATTTTTTGTAAGCGAGTCATGGAGGTTTTCACGATCAAGGTTGGACACGGCGCATGCATCAGAACCCGATGAGACACGCTCCCGAGAATCAGCTTTTTGACGGGGCCAAGACCCCTGGCTCCCAACAGGATCAGATTGGATTGTACTGACTGTGCTGTTTCAATAATCACGTCGACCGGATGTCCGATTTGATGAAGCCGCTGCACATGGGAGAAATCGGCAGGAAGATGTGCTTGGGCCTCATCGAGAATTCCCTCTCCTTCTTTTCGCAATTGGGTTTTGATCTCTTCCTGGGCTTCAGTTCTGAGATCCGGCGTAATCATCGGGTAGTTGAAATCGGGAAGTTGTAGCGCATGGACCAGCGTCAATTCTTCAGGCGGCTTAAAATGTGCAAGAGCTTCAACAGCAAAGGTGGAACAGGTTGAACCATCAATTGGAACGACAATTTTCATGGGATCTCCCTTTTTATAGTTGTACTCCTTGTCATACCTTGTTTAGAGGCAACAAGAGGAATGCCTCTGTGATATCACAAATTCTCCATAGCGATGTAATTTTCCCTGAAGCTTTAGTGCGCAATCAAAATAGGATGAGACGAGTTGGATCATGTGGGGCAAATTGCTACAGTAGCGAAATTCCAAATTGGTGAAAAAGGCTACAGAGAGGAGTGGCTACATTGCCGCCTCTGGTCACCACGGGAGTAGATAGGAGTGTCATCGAAGGGAAATATACCTTATCAGGGTGGACGGAGTCCGTTACCTTTATAAATAGTGGTTAGTTAAAGAAGGAATACTGCAATGATCAACGATTCTCCTGCTATTTTAGTCGTGGATGATGAACCCGAAATGCAGCAATTACTTCGGGACATTCTCGAGGAAGAGCATTATCGAGTCATGGTGGCTTCAGATGGTCACGATGCGCTCAATCGGATGGAAACAGAGAAGTTTCCAGTGGTTTTAACGGATTTACGGATGAAAGGCATGGACGGGCTGGCGTTGCTGGATCATGTCCTGCGAAAGCATCCGGAATCCAATCTCATCATGATGACGGCATTTGGGACCGTGGAATCGGCCGTTGATGCGATGAAACTAGGCGCTTTTGACTATCTCACCAAGCCCATCAAGAGCAATGAATTATCGGTAACGGTGGCGAAGGCGATGCGAGAGGCGCTGCTTCGCCAAGAAGTGAAACAGTTACGACAGCAGGTCAGCCGGGAATTTGGGTTTGGGCAGATTCTCGGGAAAAGTAAACCGATGAAGGAAATTTTTGATCTGATCCGGCGAGTGGCTGATTCACAGACGAATATTTTGATCACGGGAGAAAGCGGGACGGGAAAAGAACTTGTTGCCAAAGCCATTCATTATAATAGTCAGCGCAAGTCTGCTCCCTTTGTTCCGGTGAATTGTGCGGCGATTCCCGAGCTGTTGTTGGAAAGCGAGCTCTTTGGTCATGTGCGCGGAGCTTTTACGGATGCCAAATCGGATAAACCCGGTTTGTTTGAAGAGGCTCACGATGGCACATTGTTTTTGGATGAAATTAGTGAAATGCCCATGATGCTTCAAGCCAAGTTACTTCGTGCGGTACAAGAGCGGGAAATCCGGCGGGTAGGGGCGACTCGCTCCATGGCGATCAATGTCCGGTTAGTGGTCGCCACGAATGTGCAATTGGTTGAGGAGGTCAAGGCCAAGCGGTTTCGGGAGGATTTGTATTATCGTTTGAATGTGATTGAACTGCACTTGCCTCCCCTTCGTGACCGCAAGGAGGATCTACCGATTCTGGTTCAGGGGTTGCTTCAAAAAAGTGTCACTGCGCAGCAAAAACACATTGAAAGTGTCGAAGAGCCGGCCATGGCCCGGCTCATGGATTATCAGTGGCCGGGTAATGTGAGAGAGTTAGAAAATATCCTCGAGCGCGCGGCGACCCTGACGCAAGGGAATAAGATTTGTTTGGATGATCTTCCCTCCAATATTCGGAATATCCAAGGAGATGGACAACTCATTGGGGATGCCGCGGAGCGGCTACTGCCCCTGGAGCAGTTGGAAAAGTCCTACATTCGGCGGGTGTTAGAAAAAATGGGTGGAAATAAATATCAAACGGCGCATGTGCTAGGGATTGATCGAAAGACCTTATATCGCAAGCTGGCTGAAATGGAGGAAGTGGTGTGAACGCCCGAGCAGTCGGATGAATTACGTTGAATCATGCTGCTATCGGAGTGATATGTGCGTATGGAGTCCGGCCCAGGGTGGTTCTTCATCGGTCCCTGTATCATCAATGCAGTAAGTCTTAATTTCCTGTTTGTCAGATTCAACCCCAGGTGAATCCATGAGTCACGAGCCTCCCCCTCAAGACCTTCAGATCGAAGTTCATCTACTCCGACAGGAATTGGCAGAGTTGCGGGCCGTCCAGGCGATGCATCAGGAGGCCAGGAACGGGTTGGAGGCGATTGAGCAGCAACTGGCAGGCATCATCCATTCGGCCATGGATGCCATTATTATCATTGATGACGATCAACGGATTGTCATCTTTAATGCCGCCGCAGAGGGAATTTTTCAGTGTTCGGCTCAAGAGGCACTGGGACATACCCTCGACCAATTTATTCCGCTTCCTTTGCGGTCTGCCCATCGTGAACACATCCGCCGATTTGCCGAGACTGGAGAAACATCCAGACGAATGGGCGCCGAAATGGAAATCTCCGGACTGCGAGGAAATGGCGAGATCTTTCCTTTGGAAGCCTCAATTTCTCAAACTGAACAATCGGGGAAGCGATGGTTGACAGTGATTCTTCGAGATATTTCTCAACGAAAGCAAAACGAAGAGCGGTTGTCCTACCTGGGGAGAATTCTTGAGGAGTCTGTCAATGAAATCTATGTGTTTGATGCCACGACCCTTCGATTTACTCAAGTCAACAAAGGCGCGAGGGAAAATGTCGGATACAGCATGGAAGAATTGAGCGTGATGACACCGCTGGATTTGAAGCCGGACCTTCCGAACGAAAAATTTCTGGAGCTGTTGACTCCTCTCCGGACGGGCCAACGGGAGCAAGTGAATTTTCGGACATCTCATCAGAGAAAAGATCGAACGACGTATCCGGTTGAAGTCCATCTTCAATATTTACAGGAGGAGGGTCGTCGCCTCTTCCTCGCGATTATCATGGATTTGACGGAACGGGTGGCGACCGAACACGAATTACAAGAAGCCCAACGGACCTTATCGACCCTTCTCACGAATCTTCCCGGGATGGTCTATCGATGTCAAAATGATCGAGATTGGACCATGGAGTTCCTCAGTCCGAGTTGTCTAAACCTGACGGGATATTCACCTACTCAAATAATTGAGACTCGACAGGTATCGTATGGCCAACATGTCATGCTCCAAGAAGATCGCGAGCGGGTCTGGCAGCACGTACAGGAGGCTCTCAATGACCATAAGCCGTTTCAGTCCAGCTATCGGATTCGAACAATGGAGGGAACTGTTAAATGGGTGTGGGAACAAGGATGTGGGATTTTTTCCGAAACAGGCGAGATTGTCGGGATTGAAGGGTATGTCGTGGATATTACCCAACAACGCGCATTGGAGGAACAACTGCGAAAAACGGAACGATTGGCGGAGTTGGGCACGTTGGCATCGGGAATGGCACATGAAATCGGTACACCGATGAATGTGATTTTAGGGAGAGCCGAATTGTTAATGCGGAAAGCCCCGGATGAGCCCACCAGGCGGGGTTTGGAAACCATTGTGAACCAGGTGGAACGCATTACAAAAATTATGAATCAATTATTAAGTTTTGCCCGAAAACGTCCGGCTGAACGTCAGGGTGTCAACTTAGATGCCGTGATGATTGATGTGCTGGATGTGCTGCAGGAGAGGTTGGGTACACAGCATATTCAGATCATCAAGACTGTGGCACCCCACTTGCCGACGGTGTTGGCGGATCCCGGTCACATGAACCAGGTGTTTTTAAATCTTATTTTAAATGCCTGCCAGGCGATGCCTAATGGAGGTACTCTGAGCCTGACCCTCCAACCAACCGGTGATACCGTGGAACTCACCGTGCAGGATACCGGGAGTGGGATTCCTCAGGAGCAACTCTCAAAGATTTTTGATCCGTTTTTTTCCACCAAGGCCGTGGGGGAGGGGACCGGCTTAGGGCTCACCGTGGTTCATGGCATTCTCCAGGAACATCAAGGTGCCATCCGTGTAACGAGTGTGCCCGGCCAGGGGACGACCTTTATCGTTTCCCTGCCCATTCATTCTCAAGAGGTAAGGCGTGAGGGGTAGGTCGAGCATGAGTCTAAGTTTAATCTGCTGAATGCTTCATTTTCCCTTTTTCTCCTTACTGCTTACTCCTCACAATTTCCCATCCCGATTCCAATCACCTTCGTTCGTGTCCTTCCGGTTCGATGTGGACGACCACATCCTCCAGGGGTTCAAACATCTCAATGAGTTGCTCCTCAATTTGAGTTGCGAGCGAGTGCGATTTTTTGACGGTGAGATTGGCATCTACGTGAACCGAGAGATCCATGAACACATGGTGGGACAGTCCGCGTGTCCTAATATCATGACAGTCCCGGACGCCGGCGATTGACATCACCACTTTTCGAACTTCTTCAGGGTCCAAGCGATTGGCATCGGTCAAGGAAGACAAAACGTCCTTGAGTACGATAAATGCGGTCCAGGCGATCACGGCAGCAATCAGGACCGCTACCAACGGATCAACGAAGGCATATCCGACTTTCACAGCCAGGAGCCCTACGAGGACTGAACATGATGTGAGGACATCACTGGCCGTGTGATAGGAGTCGGCTGTGAGAATGTCGCTTTTCAGTTCGGTACCCTTTTGCCGTTCCCATCGAGTTACAAAGATATTGACACCCATGGTCATGATCATGATCAAGAAACTGAAGCCGGTGACCTGAGGGTGCAGGTCCAGTGTCCAAGACTGATAGGCTTTCCAAAGAAGATATACACATGTCATGACCAGGAATCCTCCAATGGCCCCGGCGGTCAAGGCTTCAAATTTTTTATGACCATAGGGATGGTTGGCATCGGGAGGAGGGGCGGTCAGCCAGAGCCCGATCAATCCAATGACATTTGAGAAGCCATCGAATGTTGAATGAAAACCATCCGCCTGCATACCCAATGAGTCCGTCACAACGCCATAGCCCCACTTGGCTGCGGCGACAGCCAGGTTCAAAACCAGAATCCAACAGAGAATCCGGCGAATTTTTCGAAGACGGCTCATGCTTGGTGTAAAGGAATCAAGAAGAAGTATGCCCGGGTCTTTGTTCGTGTTCGCATGCACTCATTTATCCCGCTGCACCGAAGAGGGTGCCAACCCCTGCGGTCAGTCCCATGGCCAGTGCACCCCATAATGTGACGCGCATGGCGCCCGTCATTACCGACGCACCCCCTGCCCCTGCGGCTAACGCTCCTAATCCCGCGAGAAACACCAGTGAGGTTCCGGAAACCACGGGAATCAGGCTGGCCTCCGGGGTGATGGTCGCGGTCAGAAGAGGCAGGGCGGCTCCGAAAGCGAAGCTTCCGGCCGAGGCCATGGCCGCCTGAATCGGACGCGCACGGAGGTTTTCGGAAATGCCGAGTTCGTCACGTGCATGCGCTCCAATAGCATCATGGGCCATGAGTTGCGCGGCGACCTCTTTCGCCATTGCTGGATCGAGGCCACGCTCAATATAAAGAGCGGCGAGTTCCTTATGCTCACCGGAAGGATCCGATTGGAGTTCCGTATGCTCAAGGGCAAGGTCGGCTTTTTCGGTGTCGGCCTGTGATTGGACAGAAACATACTCACCGGCAGCCATCGACATGGCTCCCGCGACCAGGCCGGCTACTCCCGCGATCAAGACATCGCTGTGAGTGGCATGTGCCGACGAAACACCGAGGAGTAGACTGGCTGTCGATACGATCCCGTCGTTGGCGCCCAAAACTGCTGCCCGGAGCCATCCGATGCGATCAGTCCTATGGCGTTCACTATGTCGCATTCGTATGTGTCTATTTTCCACTAAGTGCAGGGGCTCACTACCAAAACCGGACTTCTCAAGATTTGTTTACTCAGGGAACGCGACTGTTGAATCCTCATGCTCTGCCTCCCTCCTTTCGACCTTCTGGTCTTATTTCGCCAGGCGTTTACGGATTGACTGCAATTCTTTCTGGCGGGCCTTGGTCGTAATCGGGTAACTCATGTCGAGACTTTTTAATGTTTCGACAATTACATCAGAAATGATGAGCCTGGCGTTCTTTTTATCATCCGCAGGCACGACATACCAGGGAGCGGTTTCTGTACTTGTGGCACTCAAACAGGCCTCATAGGCCTGCATATACTCTTTCCAATACTTTCGCTCCTTAATGTCGGCCAGGCTGAATTTCCAGTTCTTTTCCGGTTCATCAATGCGTTGAAGGAAGCGTTTTCGTTGTTCGTCCTCGGACAGGTGAAGAAAGAATTTGATTATCCGCGTGCCATTGCGGTGAAGATGGCTCTCCAGGTCGATGATGGATCGGTACCGATTTTGCCAAAGAGACTTTTCATCAAGTAATTCGTCCGGTAGCCCTTGGCTCAGAAGAATCTCCGGATGAACTCGCACGATGAGGACTTCCTCGTAATACGAACGATTGAAAATGCCGATGCGTCCGCGTTCAGGCAGAGATTGCGTGGTGCGCCACAGAAAATCATGGTCCAGTTCCGTTGCGCTGGGATGCTTGAAGCTAAATACCTGGCAACCTTGTGGGTTCACTCCGGACATGACGTGCCGGATAGCGCCGTCCTTGCCTGCGGCGTCCATGGCCTGAAAGATCAGCAGCAACGCATAGCGGTTCGATGCATAGAGGAGACGTTGCAGGTCGCGGAGTTCTTCAATATGTTTCTCAAGAACCTGCTTGTATTGTTTTTTCGAGTTATAGATATCCTTTACCCTGGTTGGCCTTTTGCCGAGGTCGACCCTTGTGCCTTCATCTACTCGGAAACCGTTGGTCTGAATGTTCATGGTTGTTCTTCTTTCATAGTTCGATGCGTGGTTCACTGTGATGTTCTGTGTTGCCGGGTTTCGCCACGCCAGGCGAGGCCCTTTTGTTCCGGCAAAAGGCCTAAAAACCATTGACGCCCCTCCTAGCCTTATTAGAAGGGACGGATGCAAGCCTGCGGAGGGCGGTCCAATTCGCGGAGCCTGTCATGAGTTTTATCAAAAGGCTTACACAAGGTCCGCTAGCGGATGAGAGCGTCCTTCCCTTGGGCCAGACGGCAGGCGTCGGACCATGAGAGACAAATCTTCCAGGGACAAACATGCAAGAGCGAGGAGTCATATATTCCTGTATGATTCCATTTTCCCCATTTCCCAGAATCTCGGAGGGGTTAGTGGGTCTTGTCTGCTCTGAACCGTGATTTATTACCCAAGTAAATGTATAGGTGGCCAATTAGCTTCTTTTCCCGAACTTGTGCACACGCGAATCCAGACGCTTGGTTGCTCTCACATTGCCCGCTTCATGAGAATTTAATATGGGGGCATACTCACCACCGTTTGGCAGGTAGCTCCAATGACTCGTCATCTTGAACAACCCGCTTCACTAGTCTCCCCATAGCTATTGATAGGAATTTTGCACAGAGCCTTGAATAGAATCCAATTCTAGCGGTAAAAGTGTTCGTAGATCTGCTTCGTCGTTTAGTATTTCATATCCCTTTTGTTGCAGGTTGATAAATCTAGTCGAATACGGGGTTAATATGGGTGGGCTTTTTTGATGCACTAGTGTCTGGCCGAAAGAACTCACCGCCTTCCAACCATTCCGAAATTTAATTGGATTTTTTAGGAATCGGCGACGTAAGTCAAGGTGAATTTGGTGTCGTCAAAACTTACAGACTTCTTGCCGGCGGCTTGTGGAGATCAGCCGTTGTGCCTTCCTCCACCAAAAAATTTTGAAATGCATATTCATCGTTGTCCTTCTTTTGTGAGTCGTCGGGTGATGGGCCAAGAGGGGATAAGAGATTCTTCATTCTTTGGACAGTGCCTCAAAGCCGGAGATGACGTCAAAGAGTTCCTCGTCGATGCCGCTTTGGCGCAATTGATGAAAGTGCCTGTTGAGGTCCTCCAGGAGTTCGTCGATGTTTTTCTCGGCGCGTTGCATGGCGGTCAGTCGGCTGGCGTTTTCACTGGCAAGAGATTCGGCGCAGGCCCGGAAGAGCGAGACGAAGAGATACTCATGAATGAGCGCTCTCAGGGTTGATTCTGTGTTCCCGATGACCTCAGGCAAATTCTCTGTCGGCCATGGGAGTATGGCCAGCTTCCTTCGCCAGGTTTCGTCCAGTGGCAATAGCCGTTGATTAACCGGCACATATACCGTTCTCGATGTGGGGCGGTTATAGAAGAGGTGGATTTCGGTTATTTCCCCACGACTACGACGGGTTTCGCTTTCCAGAAGAATCTGTGTGACAAGAGGAGTGATGGCCTTGACGGAATTCGGGACGGAAAAGAGTCCTATCATTTGCAGCCCCGCATCAGTCAGACGGGCTTGCACCCGCTCCCCGACGGCCCATACCCTGGGGCGACCGGACAGAGCGGCTAGTGTCTTGACCGTGTAATCGGCGACCACCTCATTAAACTGGCCCACCAGTCCTTGGTCGGACCCGAACACGATCGCGCCAATCGCTCCTGCATCGGTTTGCCTGTTCTGTTCTCCCGTTACCGCCCTCAGCGAGTCTTCCCGGAAACAGACGCTTAATCCCAGCTCCACCGTGCGAGCATAGTCGGCCAAGGCGCTCACCGATTGCTCATATTGTCCAATATTCGAGGCGGCCAAGGCCTTCATTGTGCGAACGACGGATTGGAGATCCCCGGCTCCGCCGATCTTTCGGCGCAGACCCACCATGGTGTCGCTCATGCCTTCTCCTTGAAATCCCGTATGGGCTGAAAGCATCCCAGTGCTTGACGGGCGATCCGAATAATCGTTTCACGATCTTCAGTATTCAATTTGTCTGGGCCTTCCAATCGTTTGCGCATCTCCAACGGGATTTCGAGGGATGCTTTGAGTAGCATCTGTTCGGCCTTCCTCATCTGGTCAAGCGGCACAGGGTCGAAGAGTTTTTCGGTTAACGCCAGGAGCAGGGCGATTTGAGCGGGGACGGAGACCGGGGCAAATTCCGGCTGCTTGAGGCAGGCACGGATTCGCCGTCCGTGGTCGATGATGGCGCGGGTGTCGTCATCCAGTCTGGCGCCGAACCTGGCGAAGGTTTCCAGTTCTTCAAACTGGGCATAGGCCAACTTGAGATTTCCTGCTACTGTCCGGTAGGCCGCCCGTTGGGCCTTCCCTCCAACGCGGGAAACGGATCGACCGACATCAATCGCAGGCAGCACTCCTAATTCGAACAGGGAGGGCGAGAGATAAATTTGACCATCCGTGATGGAAATCAGGTTGGTCGGAATATAGGCCGAGATGTTCTGTGCTTCGGTTTCGATGATGGGAAGCGCGGTCAGGGATCCACCACCCAGGTCTTGGCGCAGATGTGTGGCGCGCTCTAGAAGTCGCGAGTGGATGTAAAAGATGTCGCCGGGAAATGCTTCTCGACCGGGCGGGCGGCGCAGGAGCAGAGACAGCTCACGATAGGCGCGGGCGTGATGTGTCAGGTCGTCATAGACAATGAGCACATCACGACCCTGTTCCATGAAATGCTCGGCAATGCCGGTTGCGGCGTACGGCGCGATATAGGCAAGTCCGGGCGGGTCGTTGCCTTCGGTGACGACGACGATGGTGTTTTTCATCGCGCCTTGTTCCCGGAGGGTGGCCACCACTTTGGCCACGCCGGATGCGCGTTGGCCGATGGCGCAATACACGCACAGCACATTCTGATCCCGCTGGTTGAGAATGGTGTCGAGGGCGATGGCAGTCTTGCCCGTTTGCCGGTCGCCGAGAATCAATTCACGCTGGCCTCGTCCGATCGGGATGAGCGCATCAATGACCTTGATCCCGGTTTGCAACGGCACCGTGACGGGTGCACGATTCATGATGGGCGGTGCCGGACGTTCGATGGGCAGGCGATCGCTGGAGACTACCGGTCCGCGGCCATCCAGGGGTCGCCCCAATGGGTTGATGACTCGCCCGATTAATCCGTCGCCTACAGGCACGTCCATGACGTGTCCCCTACGCTCGACTTCATCACCTACATGCAACTGCCAGTAGTCCCCAAGGAGCACGACGCCGATTTCGTCTTCATCAACGTTGAAGGCGATGCCATACACCTCACCGGGAAACTTCAACACCTCCTCAAAACCCACCCCCGGAAGGCCTGATACCCTGGCGATGCCGGTGGAGACGTTTGTAATTCTGCCAATTTCGTGAGCCGTCATCCCGGGCGCGAAGCCTTCGCGTGCCTGGATCATGCCGGTAAATGTGTTGTCGAAAAGACGGTGCAGGTTTTCGAATGGGTTATCCATTGGCCTGTTGTTCGGGATCTGCTATGGCTTTGGTTTCCGTTTTGGGAGGCACCTTCAGAAGGTCGTCGACGTGTTTGTGAAGCGACCCGAGATAATGTCCGATGCTCCAGGCAATCTTGTGTCCATTTGCCGTGAGTTCGATGCCGCTGACCAGGTTCGGGGTTGTCTCAAACTGGATCTGGGTATGAATGGCAAGCACGTCCTTGACCGCCCTTTCAATTGCCATACGCTGAGTCGGAGCCAGGTGGAAGGTGCTGCGTACGATTGCGGGAGTGGACGCGGCCTTGAAGGCCGACTCCAGCTCCCCTCTTTGCACACTATCAAGTTTGTGCAATCGGCGAATGAAGGCGTCGGTCATCTGTTCTTCCAGGTTCGTGGTGGCGAGGTCCGCCAATGTTTTTCGGGCGATGGCAAAGACTTCCTCTCTGGTTCGACGGCTGAGTTCTTCACTCAAGCTCTGTTGTTCGCTTCTCAACGTCTCTTGCCACTTGGTGCGCAAGGCGTCCGACTCCTTCCTCGCTTCATTGAGGAGCCGCTGACGTTCGGCTGCGGCCTCGGCCGTCGCGTTGTTCAACAGGGCAGCCCGCCGCTGGTCGAACTCCTCGTTTCTACGTTGGAACTCGTCGCGTTCATGTTGGGCATCGGCTTTTTTCGCATCGGCGTCTGCGAGTTCATCAGCGATCCGTTTCTCCCTCGCGTCAAGAGCATTGAGGATGGGTTTGTACAGGAATCGCTTTAATAACCATACGAGTATAAGAAAGTTGAGTGTTTGTGCGACAACCGTGAACCAGTCGATTAGCATGGTTTCACTTTCCTGTGGCCTGGGAGAGCACGTGGTTCCAGAATGGATTGGCGAAGATCAGAATCATTGAGACCACGAAGCAGTAAATGGCCGTGGATTCGATCATCGCCAGGCCCACAAAGAGCGTTCGGGTAATCGTGTTTGCGGCATCGGGCTGCTGGGCCAGAGAAGACAGGGCGGTTGATATCGCCCTTCCTTCCCCTAGTGCGGGTCCAATGCAGCCGACACCGGTAGTGAGGCCGGCTGTGACAATGGATGCCACCGCGATAAGAGTCATGCTGTCCATAATGTCTCCTTTGGTTGTTGTGGCGTGTGGGTCACTCTTTCCCTCCAGATTCGGGTTGAGGTTCACGTTGACGCGTTCGTGTTGCGGCCGCAATGTAGACCGTGGCCAGGATACTGAAGATATAGGCCTGGACCATGCCGGTGAGCAGACCGAGCAGGCTCATGACGATCGGGAAGATGAAAGGCGTGATGGTCAGTAGAATGGCGACGATCATGGCTCCGCTCATCATATTGCCGAACAAACGAACGGCCAGGGCCAGCGTGCGGGAAAATTCGCTGATAATGTGAAACGGCAACATGATGATGGTTGGTTTCAGGTAGGACTTGAGATATCCGCCGACTCCCTGCTCTTCAATGCCGAAAAGGGGGACGGCCACAAAGACACACAACGCAAGAGCCACTGTGGTCGAGAGGGACCCTGTCGGAGGCTCGTACCCGGGAATGATCGTACAGAGGCTGGCAATGGCGACGAACAGAAAAATTGTTCCCAGAAAGCTGAGGTACTTCCGTGGCTGACTCAGGCCCACCTCTTCAATTTGGTTCTCGATGGCCGTGACGATGATTTCCAGAAGATTCTGCCAACGCGACCGTGTCAGGCCGGTGGACAGGTGCCGCGTCATGACTGTTGATCCGATAGCCAACAGGAGCATCAATCCCCACGTGAATGCAATGGTGGCATTCAACTTGATGAACCCGTATTGCCAGAAAAGGATGTCGTCCGGGCTAAGGCGCATGGCTGGGCTCCTGTGCCGGCCTGTTTGGGTTATCCGCTAGGCCGGTAAATCGCGTGACGATCGGACGTGCAATAGTAAATCCAACCAGGCACACCAGCAGCCTCTCCCATTGGCCGTTCGAGACCACATAGAAACCGGCCAAGGTCAGGCAGGTTCGTAGCAGCAGGCTGCCGATGAACCAAAAGGCCGGTTGTCTGGATGATAGCCCTTTCCGAATCGTCCACCATAGGCCACCAAAAAACATCGCACCGAGCAATATTCCCGTGACCAGCGCAGGCATGATCATAAAAATTTCATTCATCGTGATTCTCCTGTTCGGCTCGTATTTCCTGGTCTTCCCTGGTCACCCAATGCCACGCATTCACACAGCCGATGATTAAGCCGATGAAGAGCAGGGTGAGCGTCCATGAATGGGGTCCGGGATACCGTTTGTCCAGCCAGAGACCCAGCGATGCACCCAGTAGTGTTGGAATCGCCACCGACCAACCGATCAGCCCCATCATCCCCAACCCAAACCAGATGGTCCGCGTCGTGTGTCGTTGCGCCTTCAGTTTGCGCGCAGCCTTGATGCCGACCTGTCGTGTAAAAGTCGTCTCTTCCCCGAGAGGCTTCTTTTCCGGGTCATCAGTCATGGCGAAAATCCGCGAAGCGGCGCACAAAGCTACTTTCAAGCTTGGCCATCACCGAGCGGAGGCTCTGCTCCTGTTCGTCCAGGGTCAAAAATTCACGTTCCACAGCCTCGCGCAATTGATGGAGATCGGTTCCTGCAATGGCGTTGCGCACGGAAACCAGAACATTGGGGCCGCTTTTGACCAGCACCCCTTCATCGAGTGCCACATATTTCTCATCCTCTCCGTCTGTTTTGTAGATCAGAATTCCCGGCACGAACGCAGCCACGCAGTCAAGCCGTTGCGGTAAAATGCCAAACGATCCCTGACGGGTCTCTGCGACAATACGCGTCACCGCGTTCTGTTCGGCGAAGATCCTGAACGGTAGAAGAATTTTCAAGGTCATGAGCGCCGGTTGCATGGTTGACCTTTGGTTGCAATTTGGACGATGGCTTCGATTACCGTTCGGACTTCCCGTTGGAGTTCGGGTCGCCCGTGGATGTGTTGTTCGACTTCTGTTCGCCTTGAGCTGCGGGGTTACCCGATTTTGCTTTTTCCCGTGCTTGGTCAATGGCTCCAATCATGTATAGGGCATGCTCCGGATAATCCTTGAACTCGTCCCGTAGGATGCGTTCACACCCGTCCAGGGCGTCCTTGCGGCTGACGAGTTGTCCTTTGAGGCCTGAAAACTGTTCCGTCGTGAAAAACGGCTGAGTGAGAAACCGCTCAAGCCGTCGGGCGCGAGCGACAACCTTCCGGTCCTCCAGGGACAGTTGTTCCAAGCCAAGCATCGCGATGATGTCCTTGAGTTCTGCATATTGCGCGAGTGTCCGCCTGACTTCCTGCGCGATGCGGTAATGCCGTTCATCAATCGTGCCCGGCGTGGCCATTTTTGAATTCGACTGCAAGGGATCGATGGCCGGGTAGAGTCCCTCACTGGCCCGTTTGCGGGACAGCACGATGGAGGCGGAAAGATGCGAGAAGGTGTGCACGGCGGCCGGATCGGTGAAATCGTCTGCCGGCACATACACGGCTTGAATCGACGTGATGGCCCCGGTATCGGTGTTGGCGATGCGTTCCTCCAACCGGGACAATTCGGTCCCCATCGTCGGCTGATAACCCAGGCGTGATGGCATCTGCCCCATCAGCCCTGAAACCTCCGAACCGGCCTGGATGAAACGAAAGATGTTATCGATGAGCAGAAGCACATCCCGATGCTCGTCGTCACGAAAATATTCTGCCATGGTCAGCGCCGCGTGCCCCACACGGAAGCGGCTGCCCGGCGGTTCATTCATCTGCCCGAACACCATGACCATGTTCGATAGTACACCGGCTTCCTTCATTTCCCGGTAGAGTTCTTCTCCTTCACGACAGCGTTCGCCGATCCCGCAAAAAATGCTGACCCCCTGGTGATGCCCGATCATATTGTGAATCATTTCGGTGAGCAGGACGGTCTTGCCCACGCCTGCTCCACCAAACAGCCCGGCCTTGCCTCCGTGCTCCAGAGGCAACAGCACATCAATGATTTTGATGCCTGTCTCGAAGATCTCGGATTTGGTGGAACGCCGGGCTAACGACGGCGGGGCTCGATGGACGGAGCGATATTGAATCTTTGTTGGTGCCGGTTCCCGGTCGATGGAATTTCCAAATACGTCGAACATGCGGGAGAGAATGCCTTTCCCGACCGGGGCCATCAGCGGTCCGCCGGTGTCTTCCACGACCATGCCGCGGGCGAGGCCTTGTGTGGGCGTCAGTGCAATTCCGCGCACGCAATGTATGTCGAGTTGGGCTAACACCTCAATGGCGATTCCTCCATCCTGTCCTGTGCGCAACAACGAGTAAATGGGCGGTAAATGGTCCTCGAACCGGATATCCACCACGCTGCCGCGAACCGAGACAACCGCGCCGAGATTCGAGTGATTGAGGTCAGGAGCCATGTAAAGATTCCTGGGATGGTATATGGCTTTGAATCAGGAGGTTGAGACTCATGACATGCGCCACTTTACAGTCCAAACCACCAAATCTGCCGTCCTGAAAAATTTGGGATACGGATTCCGGCAACGCTAACAATCAGTGAGAAAAGGACTGATGATCATAATATTCATAAGAGAACTCAGCAAAGAAAATGCCAGACCATGTTCCTTCCCTGAGTGCCAGGTTTGAGTGACACTCGGACCAGATAATGTGTTGGCCCGTGATCAATTGTTCTCGGGGAAAAAGAGGAAAAAGGCTACAGTGTGATGAAGGAGAATAGTCCCAAAAAAGGGCATGTGGGGATGAAGTGAACGGGCTCTACGTTTTTTTTTCGTGAAAATTCCAAATTCTGAATAAAAAAATTTTTGTTGAAAAATATTCAACTTGGCAGGATTCCTGCGAGTGAAGTGTATGTCGTCATGAACAATGGAATTGTGTGATGTGTTCTGTATAAATGGGATTGGGGAGATGTACCAATGAAAATTCTGTGTGCCGTTGATGGGTCGGAGTTTTCTCTCTGGGCTCTTGAATGTGTGGGGAAATTGTTTCGCCATTCGGTAAAAGAATTGATCCTGTTGCATGCGGTTGATCCACGGATATTGAGAGGTGGTGGGGGAAAGCGACCTAAAATGGATGAGTCAGGCACCAAAGATATTTCCCAAAAGCTGGAGGCAGCGGGTCAGAAGGTCTTGACTGATTGTGCCCATCGAATGGAAATGGTGTTAAGCCAAGCTACCACCAAGCCGTTTGCGGCGATTAAGACGGCCTTGGTGAAAGGCCATGCGGCTGATTCCATTATTTCCTATGCCGAGCGAAGCCTCCCTGATTTGGTGGTTGTGGGATCACGCGGAATGAACGATCTCCCGGGATATTTACTTGGGAGTATTTCGAGAACGGTTTTGACCCACGGCCCCTGCTCGGTCTTGACGGTCAAGAGTCCACTCGACGTGCCGGCTTCCGTCTTACTCGCCCTGGATGGGTCCAAGCCATCAAAGTTTGCGGCGAACTGGGTGAAAGAATGGCTGTCTCCTGAAGAGGTGACCCTTCACCTGGTGTCGGTTGTGCCCGATATTCTGACGAATGCGTCCAAGAAGATGTTTCCGAAATCACGACTCAAATCCCTGGTGGCTCCCCTTCGACAGCATGCTCAGGAATGCCTTGAGGAGTATCGAAAATTGTTTCTCAAGGAAGGGTTTCAAGTGGTGGGAGAACGTCTTCAGGGGAATCCACGGGAGAAAATCGTCGAATCGGTTCCAAAATGTCATACGCAATTGGTGGTCATGGGATCCAAGGGGCTCACTGGTGTTGAACGGTTTACCATGGGAAGTGTTTCGGAATGGGTGAGCGCCTATGCGCCCTCCTCCGTGCTGGTCGTTCGGCATTAGAACACATTGTAAAAGGCGAAGGCTTTGCCTGCTGTTATGCGTAATCTTTATATGAAGATCGGGCACTACACGACTTAAAGGAGGGGAATTGTTGAACACAAGTAAGACAGGACGATCGCAGGGAAATTCTATGAAGCTGGGCGGGTCATGGCTTGGAAGGGTGATGGCATTCGTATTGGTCGGGAGTCTGATGTCCACGGGAGCTTATGGGGAGCATCTGGATGTATCCGGTGGTCTCACAGACACCTCCTCGGACTGTCATGGGGTATTCCTCGGAAAACAAATTCCGGGAGAAACACTGACCCGGATGTTAGCTGCACATGCCCGATGGCTCGCCGATCATCAAGACCCGAAAGGGGTGCAGGCCAATTTATGCGGGGCCGATTTGTCCGAAGTCGATTTTCGGGAGGAAGATTTGAGCGGTGCCAACTTTCAGGGGGCCAACCTGACTCGTGCCGTGTTCACTACGGCTAGGTTAATCCATGTGAACTTTCAAAACGCGAACCTCACCGAAGCCTCTTTCTATTCGGTTGATATGCGCGGAGCCAACGTCTCAGGTGCCAGTGCCCGGTTGGCGGATTTTCGAAAAGCCGATTTGACCCAGACCAATTTCACGGGAGCTGATTTGCGAGAAGCGAATCTTGCCGAGTCTGCTTTCCGCCTAGGCGTCTTGCGAGGAGCAGATCTAGAGGAAGCCTATCTGGTGAGAGCGAATTTTGAAATGGCCAATCTCGCGGAAGCTTCCCTCATTCGAGTGGATGGTCGAGAGGCAAATTTTCGCCGGGCCTTACTCGTCAATGCCAAACTACTCGAAGCGGATTTCAATCGAAGCGACTTCCAAGAAGCAGATCTTCGTTCGGCTGATATTTCCGGGGCCGATTTTGGATCAGCGAATCTGAGTGAGGCCGTACTGAACCATGCCAATCTCCGTGAAGTGAATTTGGACAGGGCCGTGCTGTTTCAAGCGAATCTCGAAGACGCGAATTGTGCCGGCGCGAGTTTTCAAAATGCCGATTTGCTTGAGGCTAATTTGATGAACAGCAACCTCATCCGGGCGACATTGGACGAAGCCTATCTCGCCAAAGCGAATTTGCTGGGGGCAAACCTGGAAGGGGCGGACTTCTCATGGGCGAACCTGGCTGAAGCCGATCTTTCACAGAGCATTCTAGAGTTTGCCGTGATGTTCCGAACCAATCTACACGAGGCCAAACTTGATGGAGCAAGGTTTTACGGGGTGGATCTTCGAGGAGCGAATGTCGAGAAAGCCTCTTTTCAGGGCACGCGTTTGGAGGGGGTAGCCATCCGGTATGCCCAAGGCTTAAACCAGACACAACTCAATCAGGCCTGTGTCGATGCACGAACCCGCTTGCCGGAGGGATTGGTGGGACCATCTCCATGCCTGCGCTGAGCGATAACAGTGCGACCTCGCAAAAGGGTTTAGGGGTTTCAACGAACATGCCAACATTATTGATACGAATGTACCTTGAATCCACACAACAAGCCCCGGAGTGCCGGAATGTTCATCGTATTTGAGCCAGGAGGCATGCGGGCCCCTTATGTGCCGGGTTCGTTCCGGCAGAGAAATGTTGAGAAAATCTTGAAGGCCTCTGCCACAGGCCAGGTGAAGATTGGGCAGGACAATCTTCTTTCGGTTTCTCAGAAAAATGCCGGACCAACTTCTTTGCAGGCCCGCCTGTATAAACAGGTTGAATCGTTCACGCAATCCTCTCGCGCAAAAATTCGTGCCAGGGATATCATGTCCTCCCCGGTGGTCACGCTTCCTGTCATGTCCTCGCTTTCCCAAGCCTGGGATGTTGTGCATTCCACTCGATACCGACATATCCCTATCATCGGAGTGGATAATGCCGTGATTGGAATATTGTCTGATCGTGATCTGTTCCGGGGAACAGTGAAGTCGGCTCTTTCACGGACAGAGAGGGCCGTTAAGCAGGCGGAGGGTTCTATCCAACATCTGGTCAGTCACCCGGTCTTGGTTGCGTCCCCGGAGGCCGAGCTTCGCGCCATTGCGAGGGTGTTATTGGAGGAAAGGATTGGTGCTTTGCCGATTGTGTCGGAAGCGGGGGGCTTAATGGGTATGATTACCAGAAGTGATATTCTGCGTGCTCTGGTGGCACATTCTGACTTTGATCAATGGGTATAAGCGAAAGAGATTCTCGGCCCTACGGTGAGGAAGCGGACAATTCCTCTCGTATCCTTTTGCCGATTTAAAGGAGGAAACCCATGCTAAACCAAGGAGAGAAAATGTTAATCGTCCATCGCCGACTATTTGAAAAAGATACGCCCCGGTTTTTTGTGGGAGAAGTGCTGATCTACGAATCCGGGATCGTCAAGGTGAAAGGGTATACGTTTGTCAAAGATATGTTTAGCGGAAACATGCAAAAGAAGTCCGATCTACGCACAAAGGTCATGTCGATTGTCTCAGGGACCCTTATTGTGTATCAATTGCCGGTGACGGCTCTCTTGGATTCGATGGGATTTAGTCTGGATCAGGATGGAGGGTTGGTGCTCACGGATGAAGGTGGATTTTCGATGGATGTGTCGGAATCCCTCTATAAACACGAAACGCATCAATAACAACACGTCCTTGTTTTTTCTTTGCCAAGGCTTGCCACCTTCCTTCTTTTTTTGTCTAAGCGTTCAGTCTCCTATGGCCAACCCCTGGTCTATGCAAGGATTTGCATGGGTACGAGTTTCTGGCCTTTAGCGAGAGAATGGCCATTTCGAAAAGAGTCAGCGGGAGGAACATATCGTGAATATTCAGGTTGGATTAGCGACCGTGGCAAAGGTACTACGGAATTGGTCGGGAGTCATATTCAAAATTTCGGCATACTGCGAAACGTTCTCCTTGTTTGCCAAATCTTCCGCTTCTAATCGGGCCATATAGGCACGGGCAATTTTGTAAGATTCTGATTCAATATCGACCATTCGCACCCGGGTACGGCCCGTAGTGGAGTCCACAATGTCTTCAAAAGGCAGCGGGGTGAAGCGTCCGTTCACGATGGACACCATAGCCCCATTCCCTCCATCCAAAAGGAATTGGGCGGCACAATACCCCAAATCCCGGGTGTATTCCATGTCAAACGGAATGGGGTCGGCGCAGCGAAGTTCATATCCGATGTTTTTGAATACTATGGTAATCTTGATCTCAGAGTGTTTCAGCTTTTGAGTGACGGTTTCCTTCAGGACCTTTCCGATATCCAGTTCCGCCAGTCGGATATTGCCATGTTCATCTCGTTCAACCCCGCCTAGGAGGGCGAGGTCGTCCTGATCCAAAAACTCCGAAAGTCCTTCAGCCAACACCGCCACACCATCCGAGCGGCCTTGGATTAGACGTTTGGTCATGGCTCCAACCAGAATATTGGTTAAGTGGCCAAGCTTGAGCGTGGCCCCCTTGAATTCCTCAGGAATCAGGGTGAGGGTCGCTCCCGCCGCCTTACCAATGCCTAGAGCCAGGTGTCCGGCCTTACGTCCCATGGTGACCACGAAATACCATCGGGAGGTGGTATGGGCGTCAATCATGAGATTTTTGACCAGCTCGACTCCCATGTGCCGGGCCGTTTGAAACCCGAAGGTCGGCATGCCATGGGGAAGGCATAAATCGTTATCAATCGTTTTGGGCACGTGAACAACATGCAATCGCCCATTGGCCAGTTCCGCCAGTTTTAATGCGGAAAAGGCCGTATCATCCCCGCCAATGGTGATGAGGCCGGTCACATTCAATTTTTGAAGGGAGGTTAACGTGGTTGATAAATCTTGGGGACGTTTAGTGGGATTGGCCCGAGAGGTGCGCAATAAGGAGCCACCACGAAAGTGCAAGTGGCTGACCGTTTCACGGGTGAGAGGTTGAGTATGGGAAAGGTCGCTTTTCATCAACCACTGAAATCCATCTTCAATCCCAAGCACCTCCACCCCACAAAGACGACTTCGAATCGTGGCGGCTTCAATGACGCTATTGATGCCGGGGGCCGGTCCGCCTCCGACCAAAATGGCGAATTTCATAGATGGGGAATCCATAATGTCGTTTCTCACGTGAATTATTAATGGGGACCATAATAGAAAGAGGGCGTATGAGTAATCAAGCGGTAGCTTGTGGAGAGGGCTCACGAATCAAGAGCACGGAACAGGGAGAATGGTGAATGGTCGCATGAGACACACTCCCGTGTGTCAGTCGTTGAAAGGGTGAATGACCGGGGATACCCATGAGGACTAATTGGGGTTGCAGATTTGAGATCTGTCTTTGAATGACTGAGGAAGGAGCCCCTGTTTGAACAAGACTCTCTACGGAATATCCCAGGTTTGAGAGTTTGTCCGTGACGTTTTTCGTTAAATGGACGCCTCCGTTTTGGAGTGCCTTCTTCCAGGTGCCCGGTAACAGTGCGCCAACCGGGAGAATAGGCTGAGCAAAGGGTATGACATGCAGCACCGTAATATGAGGAATGCCTCGAAAAGGCTTGTGTGACAAGAACTCAACGGCCCATTCAGCATCTAGAAGTTGTTCGATGGGAAGAAGGATGCTGTTGAACGGGACAACGGGAGCCTTGACGAGAAGTACGTGACAAGATGCATGGGTCGCGACCCTGTGCGAGACGCTCCCGATCAGGTGTTCCTTAATGGTTCCTAACCCACGCGAACCCATAATGATGAGGTCCACCGATTCGTCCTGTGCCATTGAGAGAATGACCGAGGCGGGAATTCCAATTTCGAGGCGTTGGGAGACCTCCTTGCACTCCGGTGGTAAAAGGGAGGCGGCCTTTTTGAGGATTCGAACACCTTCTTCCCGCAACGCCTTTTCTGCGGCCTCGGAAAAATGGTGCCCGACACTCATGCCTGTTCCTGGATAGGCGAGTTGGGGAATGGAAATGGTGTGGAGCAGCAGTACGCGTTCTGGAAGAGACATAGCCTGTACGCTTCGAACGGCCTCCTCTGCCTGTGAGGAATTATCCACAGGAATTAAAATGGTTTTGGATTTTAATGGCGCGGTTGGTGTCTTCACGTGTCCTCGAATTTAGTGATACTCCATCAAAATGAAACCTGCCTCTTTACGTTCTGTGAGACGAGGGATCCTGGTGTTCGTGAGCTGATGGATGGGTATGGGAAGGTGCATGCTCAGGTTTGTGAAGTGGGCACGTATTGATTCCCAAAGCTTGCCACGCCGGACAGTATCCAATAATTCCCGTTAACAACGCGATAAGGCCGACAATCAGGAGGACAAGATCTCCCCAACCCGGTAACAGTGAAAATCCTGATAAGGCAAGAAGGAGAAACCCTACACCGACCCGTATCGTTCGTTCATGGTGTCCGATGTTACGATACTTTTTCATATCACACCTCTTTTGATGGTGAGGATAAGGTATTCAGCCATTTAGTCTAGGTCGCCACTGGCAACCCGAACCGCGCCCAGTACCTGATTGGCATTGAAAGGACGTCCGATAATTTGAACTGCACCCAGGTGACTGGCTTCCGGAGTAAGGCTTTGGTTAGATTGCCCTCCCAAAGCCACCACTTTCCCTGAGAATCCTTTTTCGCGGAGTTGACGCAATATTTCCAGACCGCTCGGACGGACCAGATATAAATCAACCACGACCAGGGAGGGGTTATGCCGTAATACGGATTCGATAATATTTTCTCCCTCATCCAGTAAAAGGAATGGGTCGCCTTTTTTCGTTAAGGCCTGTTGCAAATTTTTTCGTAAGATGGGGTCGATGGTCGCAATGAGTAACATACAAGAGATATCCGTATTTGAAATATTGTACAATCTATACCCATCAAAACCTGTGCCAAAATGTCAAAGATAGATGCCCTTGATTTATCAGGAACAAAGATTTCAGCCATGAAGAAATGGGGCAAAGAATCTCAATTGAGTGGAGGAGGAGTGTAGCGCTTGGCCCCACTCCGGGAATCTGAGAGCATTGCACGCATGAATTTTTTCAATTAATTTTTCCGGGATTTGTAATACTCCTTCTTCTTCAATGACGAGTATTCATGCCGGACATCCGGCTGGGGTATGGGGGTCTGTTGGTGTGAAATGAAGTCAGTGTTAATTGCATTCTGAAATTCTTTAAAAGGAGTGGTAACTCAATGAGGGCGTTATTGGTGTTCGTTTTTATCCTGGGATGTTCGGCAACCGGATGGGCAAAAGATATTGAATTAGTCGCTCTTGGGGTGAGAGCGGGGATGAATTTTAAGGATGCTGGTTTGCAGCCTGGCGAAAAGGAAGATTTCGAACAATTTGATGTTTTTGGGATCATGGGACTTCCATGGCGGTGGGAAGGGACGTCCGGGTGGGAGGTACGTTCGCAAGTCTGGGGTTCCGCTGGTGCGTTGAGAGGAGCCGGGGATCTTGGTTTTATTACAACTCTTACCCCTGGATTAGCTTTGAAACTTCCGAGTTGGCATTTGATTATTGATGGCGGAGTCGGAGGAGCACTTATCAGCAAGTGGGAGTTCGGCCGACAAGATATCGGTGGGCCCTTTCAATTTATTGCCCACGTTGGCCTGGGTGTTCAGCTCCCAGGAAACATGGTTGTGGGCTGGCGATTTCACCATATGTCTGATGCCACGATGTATGGAGACAGTCGTGGTGTGGACTTCCATATGCTTGAGGTGGCCTACTACTTCTGACGGTTTTCATGTCTTTAGGATTGTTCTGTTTTCGCATGAGTGGAGAGATGGCTCTCTGTCCCATCCTTTCATAACGTCCTCTCTGGCTTTCGGGTCTTTTCCTGGGGGTGTAAGAAACAGGTGGATCAGAATGCGAGAAAGACGATGCCCCCAATGAGAAGCACCCTCTATGCAACCTCTGTTGGGGGATATGGTCTCTTGAGGGCATTCAGAATTAAATACCCTGCCGGTTAAGCTCCGTAGACGTTAATCAGGTGGTCGTCAATCAATTGATTCAATAAGTCAGTGCGGGAGATCATTCCCAGTAGCTTGCCTTCACGCACGACGGGAATCCGGATAATCTGATGCTTGATCATATTATTGACAATGTCCTCTGCCGTTGCGGCTTCGTCAACTGTCACCGGGTTCGGGGTCATGACGTCTTCGGCCTTTAGTGTGTGCAAATCTTTCCCGTCGACCAAGGCTTTCAAGACATCAAATTCCGTGACCATTCCTACCAGATGATTGCCTGGTTCAATAACAGGCACTCCGCTAAACGTGCCGGAATGGATCAGGATCGAGAGATCACGAGCACTATACTGACGGGTCACCGCGACCATGCGGGTTTGCATGAGATCACGCGCTTTCATCTGCAGATTCGGTGTAGCCATGAAACCTCCTGATAGAAAATTCCCTTTGGGGGCAATCTCTGTTTGGGATCGTGTGGACGTGTATATTCAATCTCGCACAGTGGTTCTAGCAAAGCATAGGGCAGTTGATTGTCCAGGTACTTCTCGTTTTTCTTTACTTCGCCATCTTTTCTCTGCCATTTTGGAAGGGATCGGATGCAAACGATGACTATACAAAAAGGCATTCTGCAGGGCCACCCCTATAATTCCTGACCTAATCATGTATTTCATGGTTCTGCTGTGTTAAGAGTTGGTCAAATCTGGCAGAATAGAGAAGTCCTGATTGAAAACCTTCACCCATTGGAAAAACGGAGGTTACTCTATCAAGATGATGCCCGGTTGAGCGAGGTGTCAGCTTTTTAAGGGATGACATTCTCTTGAGATGAGGGAATAATCATGTCGGTTGTCATTCGGCGATTCGAACCCGGGACCTTGCAAGCAACGGTGCAGGCCAGAACCGCTCATGCCATTTATCGAGGGGCGATTCATACGATTCCCACATGCTTCGAGTTGGTGGAACAAGGCGGGGTGAATTTTCTTATTCGAATTGTCTCCAACCTGGCCAGGAAGGTTCAGTCCAACGCTGAGCAACGGCCACCCTCCAGGGCTGTCAACATAAAGCAGGACCCCTTTCTGCCTTACGAACAAGACCTGTTTGTGGCGGATATTTCCGATACCCATGTGTGTTTGTTAAATAAATTTAACGTCCTGGATCATCACATACTCATGGTGACCCGTTCTTTTCAGGAACAGGACTCCTTCCTCACGCTGAGTGATATCGAGGCCGTGTTGTTGTGTCTGGCCGAATTCGAAGGATTGGCCTTCTATAATGCGGGGGAAGCTGCCGGGGCCAGTCAACGGCATAAGCATGTGCAAATGGTCCCTCTTCCTTTGACGGCTGAAGTGTCTCCGCTTCCCATTGAACCCCTATTAAATGCAGCCAGGTTTGAGGAGCAGATTGGGCAGATTCCCGGTCTTCCTTTTTCCCATGTGCTGGTCCGGATGAATCCCGAATGGATCGCGGTTCCGGCAAAAGGGGCACAAGAGTTGCTGGAGCAATATCTGTATATGTTGCGGACTGTCGGATTGTCGGGTGGTGACGTAGGAGGGGAAACCAAGAGTCCTGGTCCGTATAATTTTCTTATCACACGACAGTGGATGTTATTGGTTCCACGGTCCAGGGAGTGCTTTGAAGGGATTTTCGTGAATGCCTTGGGATTTGCCGGAGGCTTGTTGGTGAGGGATCAGTCGCAGCTTGATCGGTTGAAAGAGTGTGGGCCAATGACTGTACTTCGTCGAGTGGCCATGTGTTAAGGGAATTTTCCCATGTTTTCCTCTGGCATTTCTATGAGTATACTTAACGTGTACGTGGTGAGGATGTGTGTCTGTTGTTCTATTACTCAAATTGAGAGGGAAGAAAACACTATGGATCTTCAGATTGACAGTCGAAATGTGACGATGACCCCACGATGGAAAACGGAGATTGAAGCTCGGATGGCCGATCTGCAGGTAGGCCATGAGGATTTGATCCACGGGCGGGTGACGCTTACAAAAAATGCCCATCACAAAAAATCCGAAAATGTGGCGGAAGCCCTGGTAGTCGTCACGATGCCCGGTCGTCATACCCTGACAGCCAGAAAAGAGGAAAAAACGTTCGAAGAGGCTATCCGTGCGGCGTTCTTTGCCATGGAGATTGAAGTAAAGAAGTTTCGGGACAAACGGGCCTCCAAAGAAATTCGGGTCCCCCCTATTCCGTTACGTGGAGTGATTACGAAGTTATTTCCCCAGGAAGGGTACGGCTTTCTTCTCCAGGACGGAGGAGGCGAAGTCTATTTTCACAAGAATGCTGTACACGGAATGAAATTTGAGGAACTTGAGGATGGGGTGGAGGTCTTGTTTAATGTGGAGGACGGGGAGAAAGGTCCCCAGGCCACCACGGTCAATCCGCTTCCCATTCTACCGGGTGCCGTCGAAAAAGCTGCGTTTTCCTGACGAGGCTTGATTTAAAAAGTCAGGGATTCCCGCAGAATGGTTTCCCATGAGGAGCAGATCCCGGGTGTTGGGCAGGTGATGAAATTTCTGCCCCATGGTAAATGGATTGTAGGTTTTTGCGCATTGAAGGATTGGATGATATCCGTGCATGCTCGGCCTGATTGTGTTGGGCACGGCGCAAATTATGCAGAGGAATTTTTGGCAAAGAAAACGAACCGGCCTGGAGATGTGGAGGATCCTGATCTCTGAACAAACGATTTCGGCAGTTCAGGTGATCACATGCACGCGGGCTTCCTCCACATAGGTAGTAGTTCTCGGTCTGCCCAACCCGTCCATGCCGTTCAAGTGCCAACTCTTGTCCCTGTTCTTCAATTGACATGGGGTCCACACGTGGCGGCCTCGTGTTTAATGCGCCGCAATTCGGACAGGAATGGACCAAACCGGGTCACCTCCCTGTAATCTCCGCAACCCAGAAGTCGCCCCGAATTCTCATTTCTTCGTAAGGAAGTCAGTTCATCCCGATCATAAGCTTCCTTAATGGCAGGGCTATCTGTCTGAGGATTTCGAATGAGGGCACCCATATGCTCACGACGTCAGAACGATTGTCCCGGCTCGAAGCAGCCCTTAGATGGCCGGACGACACCAAAGCCCGAGAGCCGTGTTGCATCGTCGGGCTTTGGATGTTTATCTGTCTCGTGCGGCTTAAGGGGTACGCCTTTGTATTATCGGGGTTCGAGGACTTTGTATTATCGGGCTCAGGGGCTCCTGTCTATTCACGGTCGGACTGAGTGTGTCGCGCCTTTCAATATTCGTGGGGCATCCCGGTGAGTTTTGCCCAACAATACAATCCCGCGAGGGGTTTAAAGTCGAAGTGTCGATCCTTCGCTCAAGCAAATCATTGGGGTTCAGGAGGAATAACATCAAGAAATGATCCAGGGAATTTGCGTCACCCGAGGTTACACCTCCGGCTCCAGGCCCCAAGACATACCCTTTGACGAATAGCTTTTGTACCGCTGCTGCACAATCCAGTCCTCTATTGATTTCCACATCGACGGTCGAAGACATATTTTCAACCACAAAGGTATTGGTTGCGCTCTCAACGCAATCCAAAAGAACAACATTCCGATCGAAAAATGGGAGCTTTTGCGCCTCAGCTTTCTCCCCGGTTAGAAAGCCTCCCGCCAGACCTCCAATTAACAGCGCTATTCCAAAGATATTCCTGTGTTGTGAAAAGTTTCTCATTGGGTCCTCCGTAGGTGTAATTGTAAGAACCATGCTCAGACCACTTCTGAAGCATGTTGACTCAGCTAACCGTGATTGACGGTTGTTCTTCTTGGCCTTTCAGCTCTCGCTCCGGCTGGTGGATGTAGTGTGGAAACCAGATCCGGTTCAATCCTGGGTGATGCATGGATAAAAACGAGGAATTCCTCCTTTGCTGAAGTAGAACGAAAAAAGGGCCTTTGAGGCTTACATATTCCTCAAAGGCCCTCCATTGCCTTGCCCTATGTGCTCAACCCACCCATGAACTGGTTCTAGGATGGTTGAATGGGATTTCTACCACAATCTGAATAAGAATGTCCCGCCTTGTTTGGACCGGCGGGTTGGATTCAAAGAGAACGCCGTTCCTTGTGTCCGGATAGCGTATGGTAACTTTCTCTTGATGATTTCCCTCGCCGGCACCCTTGTCCCAATAGGGGCGAGCGACCCTTCAAGACTTATCGTTCAAAATTGCAATTCTCTAGTTCCATAGACAGGTTGGTGGGATGAGGGCCGATGGGTAACAACGTCGATGGGAGCCCATTCGGCTTCAGCCAGGGCAGACTTTCAAAGCCATAGCATTGCTCTAATCATCGGGGTGTTGCAGCGCCCGGCAGGGGCCAAGAACGGTCATGATAACAATTCCCTGTCGGAGATCGGCCCGATTGCGTAAACGGAGTTGGCTGGCGGTCCGCCGTTTCGGAGAGGTGATTGGTCGTAATTGCTGTACGGCTTGTTGGGGTTTTGTCGGGGACGTTTTCGTGGTGGCAGCCGCCTTACGGTCGTCCTGTTCATGGGAATCATTGGATGGAAGAAAAAGATCCTTAAGATTTTTGAAGGCGATGTCCCGCCGTATGCGCTCATTCAGCCATCGAATGACCAAGGCGAGCCCGGATAAAAAAAGCAGGACTGCGAAAAACACCAAAGATTCCATGCTCACCATCCTCTCACTTTCTTGCTGGGCCGGAAGATTCTTCATCCGTCCCGGCAATGGCGTCCCGCATGGACGTATCGGCTTGCACATTTTTCATCCGGTAATAATCCATGATGCCTAAGTTTCCCTGACGAAATGCTTCGGCCGTGGCCCTGGGAACCTCTGCCTCGGCTTCGACGACACGGGCTCGCATTTCCTGTTCCAAGGCGACCGCCATCGCCCGCCGTTCTTCCGCTTTGGCCTGGGCAATTTGTTTGTCCGCATTGGCCTGGTCGATTTGCAGTTTTGCGCCAATATTTTCACCGACATCGACATCCGCAATATCAATGGACAAGATTTCGAATGCTGTGCCGGCATCGAGACCCTTTCCTAAAATATTTTTTGAGATGTAATCCGGGTTTTCCAGAACATCCTTATGGGAGACGGAGGAGCCAATGGTGCTCACCATGCCTTCTCCCACGCGGGCAATGATCGTCTCTTCACCCGCTCCGCCGACCAGTCGGTCGATATTGGCTCGAACGGTTACGCGAGACACGGCAATGAGCTGAATGCCATCTTTTGCGACAGCCGTTATCCGAGGTGTTTCGATGACTTTAGGCAGGACGGACATTTTGACGGCTTCCAGCACGTCACGACCGGCCAGGTCGATGGCGGCTGCGCGTTTAAACGTCATGGGAATATTGGCCTTGTCAGCCGAGATCATGGCATTGACCACTTTGACGACATTCCCCCCTGCCAGAAAGTGGGCTTCCAAATCGTTCACGGGAATATCGAGTCCGGCCTTCACCGCGCTGATTCTGGCATTGATCACGGTGACCGGAGGAACCCGGCGCAATCGCATGCCCACGAGCGTAAAGAGCCCGACATAGGCATTCGAGGCCCAGGCTGCGATCCAAAGAGGGATCGGAATGACATAGAGAAGGCCAAACAAGAGAGCCAGGACCATGACGAGGAGTCCAAGGGAACCGAATGCCTGTGTTTCAATTTCCATTATGCGTGGTCCTTTTCTGATGGGAGTGGTGCCAGTCGAACCACCACCCGATTCCCATCGATTCGTACAACTTCCAGCTGTTGGCCAGCATCAATAAATGTTCCATCGGAAACCACATCCACACGTTCTCCATCAAAGCGAGCAATTCCGGAAGGGCGAAGGTCTGAAACGGCTACACCCTGTTTTCCCAGCCAACGATGATTTTCTGCCGGGCTCGATTCGTAGCCCTCTTGAGCCTGAAGGTTAGTTTCCAGAATCAGGCGTTTCCCGAATGGAAGGCGGGGAAAGTAACGGACCAAAATGAGGGCAGCGATGATGGCCACAAGGATTGAGAGGGCCACTTGACCAAGTGCGGACAGCATGGAATCCCATGAGGCTCCGGTCCCGATAAGGCTCAGTCCAAGTCCTCCCATAAGTGACAAAATTCCTAGAATTCCTGCCATTCCAAAGCCGGGGATGGCAAAAATTTCCAGCCCAACTAAAATCAGCCCGAGTCCGACAAGTAGGAATTCTTCCAATCCGGCTAATTGAACAAGCCCATGCCCCCAAAAAAACAGGGCAAGGCACATGAGCCCGAGGGCGCCGGGGACCCCGAATCCGGGTACCCGCATTTCCAACATAATTCCGAGAATGCCGACCGTCATCAACAACGAGCTGACCACGGGATGGGTGAGGAACCGCACCAGTGACTCCGCCCATGTTTCGGATGCGTAATAAATCTCGGCGTCAACGAGGTTCAGAGACTGTAGCACAGCCTCCAGCGAATTGGCTTGAAAGTCCGCGATGTTGACCTGTAAGGCTTCTTTGGTGGTGAGAGTCAGCAATTTACTTTTTTCAATGAGGTCGGGAATTTCAACATCCGCATCCACCATGGCTTCGGCGATGAGCGGGGGGCGATTTCGTTGTTCAGCGGTAGCCCGAAATTCCTTTCGCATGTAGGACACCGTCTTTTCTTCAACCGGTTGGGCGGGAGTGCCGGGAAGACCGATCTGTACCGGCGTGGCGGCACCAATCGTACTGCCTTCTGCCATGACGATTTTTCCCGAGGCCAGACTAATGAGCGCGCCAGCGGAGATGGCTCGTTTGTTAATGAAGGCGACGGTGGGAATTTTGGATTCCAGGAGCGCATCCCGAATGAGCACGGCGGCATCGACCCGACCGCCAAATGTATTAATCTCCAATATGACGGCTTTAGCTCCGGCGGCGGTGGCTTCGTCTAATACCCGCTGCACAAATGGCGCGAGGCCTAAATCGATAACCCCCTCAATGGGAGCCACAAATACGATAGGCTTCGGCGTGACGGCCTGGATTACGCTGACCAGCATGAAGACAGACAGATAAATCACCAGCGCAGATAGAAAAGGGTGTAATCGTGTTTGTGTCAACATTATTCGCTATCCTTTTGCCTTATCCTACCTTGTTTGGCCGGAATCAAGCGATGGCATATCTATCGAGTGCTTGGGGCGCCGAAATGTTGATTCCGACCCATTAGACATCTCTGACCATCTTAAGTCGTTAAAATCCAATGTGAAACAGGATAAGTGCAGGGTAATATGAGCCATACTATTTTTTAGAAGTTTTTCAGTGTGTGGAAAGGAGGTTGAGCGTTCGAGAGACTGAAAGGAAAAGGTTAAATGGGAGCTATATTCACCAAAGAAATGGCGTCGGCAGGCGTCAATTTATTTTTTTATTGAACTTATAATTTAATACGGAGGTGTCATATGAAATTTACAAACATGCTTACCGGGGCATTGGCTCTGACCTTCATCGCGGGAGTGGCCTACGGTCAAGAAAACGTGGTTGCCGCAGCGAGTGATATGGAAATGCAAGTTGTTGATAAAAATTGTTGGGTGGAGTTATTTGAGGATACAGATTTTGATGTTGACGATCCCCATGTACGTGTAGCAGGACCTTTTCAGTCAGCCACGTTAGAGGATGTGGCTGGTCAGAATTGGAATAATGAAATCGAGAGTCTGATTGTAGGACCTAATGCCATGGTTTACGCCTATAAGGATCCGGATTTTTCTGGAACCGAAGCCGTGTTTGTCGCAAATCAACGAAACAGTGATTTAGCAGGATTAGACATGTCTGACGATATCGAATCATTAAAAGTCAAATGTGGCAAAGAATAAGTGGTGTTGTAAATTGTTGCGATCCCCCTCCCCGCAGGAGGGGTTCCTTCATAAACTCAATTGTTGTTATGGAATGACTAAACAGTATCCCGTTATCGGACTGACACAATGTTGAGTTGGTCATCTTTTCGGGTGACATTAATCATGACATCTGATTGAGTTCGTGTGAATTCCAGATCCGCCGAAAGGTTCCCAAAACCGAGGTTTTTTATTTGAATAGACGGTAAAAACTCGGGAAGAGAGGGATGCGTGAATCGGATTTCACGTTCGGCACCATGGAAAGAAATTCCCAGACAGGATTGTAACAGTAAAAACACCGCACCTGCTGCCCATGCCTGAGGGGCACAGGCGACCGGATAAAGAATCGGACCCTCTCCAGGTTTTCTGGGAAATCCGCAAATCAGCTCAGGGAGGCGATGGAGGTCAACATGAATGCTCAAATCAAAGAGTCCACCTATGAGTCGTTCCACGCTTTGTGTTAATCCATAACGACTCATCCCCATGGCAATGAGGGCGTTGTCATGGGGCCAGATGGATCCATTATGGTAGGCCATGGGGTTGTATCGTATTTCATTTGTCGGAATTGTCCGGATTCCCCAGCCAGAAAAAAAATCCTCCTCAAGTAATCCCTTCGCGATGCGTTCGGCCCGATCCTGTGTGGCAACTTCAGTGAAGAGCGTATGCCCGGCGTTGGTGGATCGAATTGTACAGGGCTGTTTTTTTCCGTCAAGCGCGACGATGTACGTATCTAATTTCTCCGACCAAAATTGACGATTGAATTGATGCCGGAGTGTCTGGGCTTCACGCAAAAGAGATTGTGCTCGCTCGGGGTATTCAAGAAGTCTCGCTAAATGAGAGGCCGCCCGTTTTGCCGCATACACATATCCTTGAACCTCACAGAGAGCGATCGGTCCTTCGGCGATGGTGCCGTCCGCGTGGAACACCGAATCATAGGAATCCTTCCAGCCCTGTTGAGCGAGGCCGGTGGGGGTTTGCCGGAAATATTCCACGAATCCATCTTTGTCTTTATCCCCGTAAAGATCGATCCACATCAGGGCACGTTCCAGATGAGGCCAGAGCGAAACGATAAAGTCCTTGTCTCCCGTTCGATCGTAATAGGCACCAGCCAGGAGGACAAATAATGGGGTCGAATCAACACTCCCGTAATATCGCCCGAACGGAATTTCTTTGAGGGTGGCCATTTCACCCTTACGGGTTTCATGTAAAATTTTCCCAGGTTCCGCATCTTGATCAGGAATAATCTCCGTCGCTTGTGTGGAAGCCAAATAACTCAAGACCCCGCGTGCAAGACTTGGATTAATCCATAAACATTCCAAGGCGGTAATAATTCCGTCCCTCCCGAACGCCGTGCTGTACCATGGCACGCCCGCATAAGGATAAGGCCCTTCAGGAAGGTCGGTCGTCATCATGCAGATGTCATCAAGGGATCGATTGAGCCAGTCGTTGAATTGTTCATTTCCGGTATAAATTGTGCAAAACTGGGACTTAGTTGTTTGTAGGTTATGAGCCGCATGGGATTGGGCCGTGGAAAAAATTTTAGGTTCTAATGCCTTGCCATTTATTGAACAGGCAATTGAGAGGTGACAGATTTTTTCCTCTTGGGGTTTTAACGATAAATTAAACGTCATTGAACTTGTCGTGATTTGTTGGGGAGCCAGATCGGTGGTCAGATGGGTCGTCCGTTGTACATGGTCTAACCCCTGATATTGCCAAGAAACAGTGTGGTCGTTCAGGAGGGAAATATTGATGATCCCTCGTTGAGATCGTTGTTCCCCTCGTACTTCGAAGAGGTCAGCGAAGTCTGCCTGATAGTAGAGGGAAAATCCGAAGTGTAAGGCATCTAATGAATAGTTGGTGAACCGGAGTTCCTCTAAGCACCGGGACTGATAGAGAAACTTCGTCCGCGAAATATGAAGAGTGCCTCTAGGAAGGAATGGAAACCCAGTTCTATCCAGGTCAGGATTGGTCAGGTCGACTGCGAGTAAGGCATTGTCTCCCTTAATCGCGGAACTGAGCAGAAAGGGGTGGGTTTCCTCCAAGTGGAATTCCAATCCTGAAAGAAAACGGGTTCCTTCATGATAAAGGCCTTGCTCACCTAGACCCACGTGTTGAATGTCACCGTATGGATTAAAAATGCCAAATGTCTCTCCATCCTTTAAGACATGTGTTCGGGAATCGGCAAGCGCAGAAGTCGCTAGAATATAATGCTCATCTCCTATCCGGACAATTTTTTTATCCATTTTGTAACCTTTGATTAGCGAAAAGTGATTATATTACTCATTTTATTAGTCCGGAGGGACATTTTCAAAACCAGAGGAAATAACATCTGAAAATCTCCTGCAAATCTTCGGATGCGTGATTCACCGGAATTTTATATCGAGTGAGATAGGAATTCCTTCAGGAAGCCTTTGTTTATCTTCGAGAAGGGATTAGGAACGCTTGCGATCTCTTTTTTTCTTCCGTAGCTGGGGCAGGAATTCAAGGATTTCATGGCTGATCTTCCCCAAAAAACCGCATCGATTCATAAAGTTTCTATGTACTATTTTGAGGGCAGAATCCTGGGAGGAAATCGAACAAGCCGAATCCATGATGCCTTACCTGGTTTCCGGACTCCTACGGGATGCGGTAATGATCTGGAATTTTTCTCCATCCAAAGTCAATTTAACCCCATTTTTTCTTTCCAAGGGAATCTTTACAAGTGGGATAGGGGCCCCGCTCATTTGTGGTGAAGATTCTCCTGCTAAAGGATATAATTTTAAAATCAATTAAATTGCCTTCTTTAGGAGGTCATGCCTTTTGGGTTGGAGTATGATCAAGAATTACAAGTAACTGATTCCACTGCGAGATGAATGATGGCGAAAAAACTATTTGTTGTTGATGATGAAAAGGCTTCTCGTGAAGGGTTGGCTATCCTTTTGGCCAAATGGGGCTATGAAGTGGAACAGGCTGGGGATGGAAAGGAAGCTCTGACTAAAATCCCTCACTTTCATCCTGATGTAGTCATTACGGATTTGGTGATGCCTGGATTCAATGGACTCGAACTCATTCAGTTTCTTCAGAAGGAATTAATATTCAGTCCGGTCATCGTCCTGACTGGCCATGGGAGTATTGAGACGGCCGTTTCGGCTATCAAACAGGGTGCCTACGATTATCTAACTAAGCCGCTGGATGTGCCCAGGCTTCGCATCATGGTGGAAAAAGCCTTGGAAAAGGGAGAGACCCAGAGAGAAATGGTTCTGCTGAGGAAAAGGCTCAAAGGTTTGTGGGGACTTGGAAAATTGGTGGGCAAGAGTAAACCCATGCAGGAAATCTATAGTCTCATTGAGCTGGCGGCTCCGACGCCGGCGAGGGTCCTCATTCTCGGTGAAAGTGGCACAGGAAAAGAATTGGTTGCCCAGAGTCTCCATGATTTGTCTGAAAGAAACAAGGGACCGTTTATACCGGTGAATTGTTCAGCCATCCCGGAAACCCTTTTGGAGAGTGAAATATTTGGGCATGAAAAAGGTGCATTTACGGGAGCCTTGGATAGAAAGCCCGGGTGTTTCGAGTTGGCACATGGAGGTACCCTCTTTCTGGATGAAGTGGCCGAAATGAGTCCAAGCATTCAAGCCAAGTTTCTGAGAATTCTTCAAGATTCCTCAGTCAAACGGATTGGCGGTACCGTTCCAATCCAGGTCGACGTTCGTGTCGTGGCGGCCACGAATAAGGATCCATTGAAGGCCATACAGGATGGATCATTGCGCGAAGATCTGTACTATCGTTTGAATGTGTGTATCATCCACCTCCCGCCCCTACGAGACAGAACGGACGATATTCCTTTATTGGTGAAGGCCTTAATTGAAGAATTTAATGGCAATTATACGAGAACCGTCCAGTCAATTAATGATGAAGCGTTAGAGCGTTTGATGAAGCATACCTGGCCAGGAAATGTCCGTGAATTGCGAAATGCCGTTGAACGGGCCGTAATGACCTGTACCGCTGATGTGATAACGATCGCGCATCTTCCTGAATTTGCCAAAGCAGCGGACAGTGAAAATCCGGAGGCGAATGGAGAGATGGTGCGACTGCCTATGGGAGCGACGATCGAAGATGCTGAACGCCAACTCATTGTTCAGACTCTTAAGCATAATCAAAATAATAAGACACGAACCGCGGAGATTCTTGGGGTCAGTCTGAAAACGCTTCACAATAAGCTTCACCGGTACGGGTTACATGATGCGATTGAACGTTAAGGGAAAGGAAGCATTAGGGGTTACAGTCCTTACACTGGTGGTGGTGGTTGGCAGCACGTTTCTTAATCTTTCTCAGTTAAGTCGTGTCATCGTTCAGGAAACCTCGGAGCAGGTTTCTCTCATAAAACGACAAATTTTTGAGTATAGTAAGCGCGTGGTACTGAATGCTCAGTCACCCGATACCCATCCTGTTGTCTTACTGGCCACCAATCAGGAACTCAAGAAATTTCTTGAAGCCAGCGTGGGATACTCCCCGCATCTCCTCTATGCCCTCATTGTTGATCCTCAAGGAAAAACCCTTTTGCATTCCGAAGGCGTTAAAACTGAGCGCCCGCATCCGATCAGGCCCAGACTCGAAGACCTTCTTTCCATGGGACCCATTGACCGTTTTACTGTGCTGTATCAAGAGGGATCCATTTTTGACAGCACGCTACCAATGACCTGGGAGAACGTTCCAATCGGCGAAGTCATTGTGGGGATCCATACCAGTCTGCTCCGTGAAAGAATGACGTCTTCCCTGAAAACCAGTGTTGTATTTGCCCTGGTGGCCTTGCCGATTGCGTGGTTGTTAACAATGGGCCTGGCGACGTTGACCTTGCGTCCTATCCATGCCTTGGCTGATCAAATGGAGCAACTTCGCCAGGGACGTTTTGATGTGTTAACGGATCTAAGTCGGACGGATGAATTTCGGGAACTGGCGTCGCAACTCCAGTTGTTGGGGCAACAATTGAAATCTGATCGTCTCAAAACCCTAAGTGAAGAGACGCATCTTCAAGGAGTCATTGAACATTTGGAGGATGGAATCATCCTTATTGATGCAGAAGGCCAAATCCTCTTTCTGAACCAGGCGATGGAAACGATGGTGGATATGCCGATTTCTCCTCCCCCTGGTCGCCTGGACGTGCTGGGAGAATCTTTTTCTCCCCTCATTCAATTGGTGGAACAGGCATTGACGGAGAAAAAGAATTTCAAAGCCGTGTCCTGTTTCTTACCCAGAAGGGGGGAACGTAAGTCATTTTATATCTCCATCGTGTGTTTGGGGCTATTTTCACAGCTTCACGGAGCCATGATTATATGCAGAGATATAGAATCCATGAAAACTCTCCAATCGTTGGTTCGATATGCAGCCCAGCTCACGACTTTGGGACAACTGACCTCAGGGCTTGCCCACGAGGTCAAAAATCCTCTGAACTCAATGGTTATTCATCTTGAAATTTTAAAAGAGGAAACCAAAGGCCTCAATGGAGACTTCCAGAAAAGTTTGGAGGTCCTGGAAGGGGAAGTACATCGTTTGGATCGTGTCGTACTTGGTTTTTTGAAATTCATGCGTCCCCAAGAGCTGGAGCTTTCCTCCGTGAATGTCAATCAGTTGCTCAAGAGGGAGTTGAGTCTATTAGAAAGGGAATGGGGAAATAAGGGCATTCGCTTTGTCCTGGATTGTGAGTCAGATCTGCCAGTCATTTCAGCAGATCCCGATCTCCTAAGTCAGGTTTTTCTTAATATTATCCTTAATGCCTGTCAAGCCATGGAAGAACAAGGCGGGGACATTCTAATTGCCACTTCAACCCATCAAGATAATGAAATACGGATTTCCATCAGCGATCAGGGTCCTGGTATTCCTCCTGAAATACAAGAAAAAATTTTCCAATTATATTACACTACCAAACATCATGGAAGCGGTCTGGGTCTTTCGTTAGTCTATCGGTTTATTCAATTGCATGAAGGGATAATTGATGTTCAAACGGAAATGGGAAAAGGCACTACCTTTATTGTCCGACTGCCAAGAAAGGTTTGAGGTGACGTTTTTGTGGCCATGTCTTCAACGGAGGATCTTCAAGGGTGGAGGTCAATTTCTGATATGCGGAATGACTGTGTTTCTTAGTGGATGCTCATTAGACAGTGTTGTCTCACGAACGGACCTTTGGTATCCCCGTCAGATCACACCAGGGATAGAGGCCCTTCGTCCGTCATTCCTTCATCTTTTCTCCAATTCATCTCCCATCAGGCCAGTTTCTGTAGATGACCGCATGTCTTCCGAGCCTATCCCCGGGAAAAATGAAATCCCATCCGATAAACCGCAACAACACGTCCCGGATTCCCAAGAACAAAAACCGGCAATTCTTGTCCCCGAGATTCCTAATAAGGATAATCGTCAGGAAATTGTGACCTACAAGTCAAAAATAGATGAGACGCAAAATTTGTTGCGTACCATTAATGAAAGCCAACTGTCCAAGGAACAGCACGATACCTACATTTCTATTAATAGTTTTCTGGAAAAAGCCCAAGAGGCTTTTTCACAAAATGATCTGTCCATGGCATTGAATCTATCCGAGAAAGCCCATACTTTGACTAAAGAAATTGTCAATAATTCCACAAAACCGTAGCAAGAAATGGGTTTGAAGAATTATCGGGAGAGAAGTCCAATGTTGGAAGAGGAATATTGGCAATTAACAGGAAATTCCTTTCTTGCTGGTGAGGATGCCTCCCAAATTGGTGTCGAATGACAAAAAAAAACGTGTTAATCGTAGAGGATGATCTGAATAGCCGTGAGGGCCTCCAGTCTATGCTCAGAATGTATGGATATCATGCGGATACTTCCCAAGACGGCTTGCAGGCTATTAAGAAAATCAAAGAGAATTTCTTTGAAGTGGCCGTCATCGATATCAACCTTCCTCCCGTCATGGACGTGGAAATTAATGGCTGGGATTTGATCCGGATTTTCAGATCATTTAACCCAAGCATAGACATCATTGTCGTCAGTGGAGAAAAAGGGATTAAGGCTCGCGCTCAACAATTCAATTTGGCTGGATGCTTGGAAAAACCCATTCGCCCTGCCCATCTTAAATCTCTGATGGAAACTCTCGGGGGCTGAATAGTCAGTTCCAGGCTCTTGACACTCTTCCTTCCGGTTGTCCCCCTTCCTCCTTTTGGTTAGTTCAATATTTCTTTTCTTCTAAAACCGTATCTGCGGCATCAGAGGTTTTTTCTCATTGCTTTGTAAAAATTTCAACTTTTTGTAATTTTTACCGGTTCGAGGACTTTTTACATGGTCCTCCCTGATGCGGCCGATATCCCCACCCCAAAATGCGTGATTTGTCAAGGATTTTTCTTGCATAAGTCCACAGGACTGTTCTGGCCTGAAAGTTGCGGCATAGCTTTTTTAAATTGGACCCTCTTTCCTGAAAAATCCTGGCTGGGTTGGGAGGGAATTCAAAATATCCTCTATAACCGAAGGAGGATCTCATGAAAATCTTTTCGTATTTCATCCCAGTGTTTTTCATTTCTATTTGGGGCAGTCCGATTTCACAGGCATCCGAAATGCGGGGGAAGAGCAATGACTTGACCGAACAAGTACACCAGAAGGAGCTATTGACCATGGTAAGCGGGACTGTCCAAGACGTACAGGGTGATTGGTGTGTTGTGGAAGATTTTGAAGGGACTGAATGGAAGATTCAAGTGGATAAGTATACCGACACTATTGGTCGTGTTCTGCCAGGTGTAACGATTATCGCCATGGTAGAGGGAGATGGTCATGCCAAGAAAGTGAAAGTGCTCATGAACGAATAAGGGTTCTCTGGAATTGGGGAAAGATCCCAGAGAAGTTTTCTCCGATTCTCAGGCGAATGAAGGGTTGAGTGGGTGAAGAAGAGGAGAAGACCATGAAGAGACAAAATTTTAATCATTTTCACATTGCGATAGGTGTTTCCTTGATTGTCATGGTCGGAGTGTTGGGTTTGAATCCTTCAACGGATATGGCGATGTTTTCCGAGGATAATCCAAGGAGAGATGTGATCCAAGGACAAGGAGAGATCGGGCAAATCATCATTGAAGGAGAGGTTATAAGGGTCCAGGGGGAATTTGTGGGAAAAGATTTTTCTCAAATGAAGGATCGGCAATACAAAGTGGAAACCCCGTTAGGGAACGTATGGGACCTCCACCTTGAAGAAAAAACCCAGAAAATTGGAGAGATCTTTTTAGGGGATCGTGTGAAGGCAATTATTGAAAGGAATGGAACGATTCAAACCGTTCAGAAAATTGAGCAGAATAATGCGTATTCAAATAATTCTGTTTTGCCGCGTCAGATTAGCGGAAGAGTCGAACGAATGGATGAAAACTTTCTTATTGTAAATCAGGGTGAGAATACTGAAATTTTACATCTTGATGATCGGAGCACTCTTGAAGGGAACATTTATGAAGGGAGCACCATTATCGCTCAATTAGGAAACGCCGGATATGCTATTAAGATCCAAGAATTTCAGGATGAACCAGGGACAACCCTTCACTGATGCGTCAAAATGTTGCCTCAAATATTTATTAGTAAAAGTTCAAAGCGGTGTCTGGGTATCTGATAGGAATAAACCCCCTTTGGTGCAAAAATTCGGAGGACATGCGTCGAGATTCCGGAACCGAAATCCATGTAAATGGCGATATTTAAAGAATATTATTTAAATGGAATGGTTCTATGAGATTCAAAAAGAAAATTTTGTATTCCTGAATGGAGTTCTTTTATGGAAGAGGTATTTAGGGGAATTGAAATAATGAAGGAGGCTCACGATGACCACACAATTACTTGGGAACATATTCAATCGGTATGATTTTGTGACGATAAGGGAACCATTCCCCCAGAAAGGATCAACAGGGAAAACTGTCATGATTGTTGATGATGAAGAAGACTTTCGATTGCTTTTACGTGACAGGTTGGTGCGATTGGGACTGACATGTGTAGAAGCAGGCAATGGGGAAGAGGCCAAAGTACAACTCAAAAAAAATCATGTTGATATGGTGGTGACTGATTTTCGCATGCCTAAAATGGATGGACTAGAGTTAATCGAATGGCTCCAGCAAAATCACAGAGATTTACCCATAATTTTTGTGTCAGGAGATATCAGTGTGCCCATTCGACAAAAAGCTGAACAGGCAGGGGTTTATGCCATTCTGGAAAAACCCTGCTCTCTCTCTGATTTATCGTTAAAAGTTGTAGAAGTGTTTAATGAATTATGAAAATTTTATGGTTAGACATACATTTGATTTACTGGGGATCAGAGTAATTTCAACGCCAAGCATGCGGTTTTTCAGAATTAATTATATCCCATGAAGGATCATTTCTTGGGGGAAAAGATAGGATTGAATATGATGAATTTTCCGAATGTTTTGGTAAGGATCACAAGCTCCTTAATTTGTTTTTGCTCTTCTTCTCTTCGATAAAAAACATTTATAATTCTATCCTCTTCAGTTCATCGTGGAAACTCACCTCTCCTATTAAGTGAAGGCGTTTCCCGGTTGTCGTTGGGACATGGAAGGAGCGCTCTTTGGGATACAGGAATGAACAGGAGGAAGGGATTTTACTCAACTACTAATCTAAATTGGAGTGGGATCGGACTCTATGTGAAAGTTTGAATGCGACCTGGGACGTGATGAGTAGGACCGCCCCCATACCCAGAAGCGTCCAGATTTCCCCGAACTGTTCCATAATCCACCCAAACATCGTCATTCCTCCGATGGCCGCGAGCATGGCCAAGGTTCCATATAAGGCCAAAACCCGTCCTATAAGTTGTGGAGGAGAGATTTCCTGGATAATTCCCCACTCAATTGGGGTCAAAACGCCGCTTCCCATGCCAATAACAACAACGATTGCGAGGCTTAGAGGCAACCCAGCGGCTCCTGTGAGAGCCCATAAAGCGAAAGCGGCCATAAGACTGGTTGTGGCTAATAGACGAATGCGTCGCCACTGTGCTCCAAGATTGACCTTGGCAAGGAATAGGGATGCCAAAAATAGACCCACTCCCACCCCTGACGTGACATAACCGACTTCCACTGGCCCAAATTTCAACATGTTCCTGCCAAAGACCGGCAATAAAGTATGAAAGGCGCTCATCACAAAACTGTACAGTCCCGCCGTAAGCATAAGGGGAACAATAACGGGCTGCTGGAAAAAGGTAAATTGGATGCCCTCTTGTAAATCTTTCACATAATTGATGAGAGAGTTTCGGAAGGTTTTAGCCCGGTGAGTCACCTCGGGAATTGAAACAAATACCAAAAGCAGGGCCGACCCAATATAGGTTAAGACGTTGATGCAGAGCACCTCCTGTGAACTTAAAAGGGCGATCCCTAACCCGCTCAACAACGGGCCGAATATTACTCCCAGACTCATTGTGCTTTGCAGGAGGGCATTTGCGGCTGTTAAGGCGGATTTCTCCACGATAAACGGAATGGAGGCGAATAAGGCCGGAGCGAATAAGGAGGTGGCTACGGCATTGCAAAATACCAACACATATAGGAATTCAACCGTGAATGCTTCATGTGAGACCAGGCAGGGAATGACTCCAATAACGAGTGCTCGTATAAGATCCGTCCCGATGAGAATGATTTTTTTGGGGAAACGGTCAATGAAGACTCCGATGAATGGGCCCAACACAATAGGAGGGAGTGTTTGAAGGATTCCAATGATCGTTGTTTGGAGCGCGGAACCCGTGACCGCATAGACAAACCATAATAGTGCCAGTTTGGTCACTCCATCTCCGATTTGAGAGATAAGCTGACTCCACCAAATAATTCCAAAATTTCTTTGCAACAAGAGCGGAGGATTGGTTGCAATAGACACCGAATGAAGAAGGGTGGGAGAAGATAGAGAAAGTTTGGCCATAACTTTCTACATGAGTTCCTTCACTCATTCCCTGCCTCAAGACGAATGTTTTGGGTAAGAACAGCAATAACGCCGGGAATTTCCCGGGCGGCTTGTGCGGCCTCCAAGGCAATCACCTGAAATCGGGTTTGGCCCTTTAGAGACACCATCCCTCGAATTGTGATTATTTCGAAGTTGGCGTCCCGCAAGGTTTGGCTTTTGGCAAAACGCTGTTTAACTAGTTCCGTCAGTCTAGTGTCCATGCCGGCCTGCAAGGTTGCGCTCAAGGAGGGACGAACTTCGATGAGATTAACGATCTCTTTTTCCTTTATCAGGTGTGAAGCCAGGAGCGTAGCCAAAGTCTTTTCTTCTTCAAGAGTTACCGCACCTGTCAATTTGACTGTCTTTTCTTGGATCTGGCAATCGATATCGAAAGGAAAGAGACGGGGATCTCCCATAAACGCCAGTTTTAATTCCAAATTCCGGGATTCTATGATGTTGGCTGATGTTTTTCGCTGATCTTCGCCAGAAAGTTCTTTTTTCGGGGATGGGTTAGTTTGATGATTCTGGACACGAAGAATATGAGTTCCGCCTGGCACTGAAATGGGCACATCATAGCCATGAGTCGCATTTATGGCCCATATATGCCCCCATATAATACAACTAATTGTAAAAGTCGATTTCATTAAGATTTTATTGATAATTTGCATGTTGAAATTTGTCATGATTCATCTCAATTCCATTCAAGCTGCATATTTCTTCAGAAATCATTCAGGTTGGACTCCGGTAGAAAATGGATTCATGAAATACGACAAATCTTTGACCCAGATTGTCTGGTTTTCAGCAAAGCTTTTCTGATTGAGATGTCTTGTCGAAACGATGGAACCCTCTGAGACTAATTGGACTCGAAAAGTTTCTCCTAAGTGTAAATTGTTCTAGGAATGTGAAAAGTGGTCTAAGGCGGAATCGCTTCATATCCTTCATAGATGAGCGTCTGAGGACTCATGCGAAACTTTTGCTGGTCCGGCGGTGCGCGCGAGCCAGATGCTGGGCGGACAGACGGTATTTTCCTAAATGGATATGGAGACTTAATTGAGATCCATTGAAGGTTCCTTGTCCATGGTCTATCGAGGGGAGAAGTGGAATTTCCCATTCTGACTGGATGCCAAGCCCTTTTGAAATAAGAATGGTCAGGAGATTCCATTGCCTTCCACGGGAGAGGCTTTTCCGCCTGAATGGGGGAACGATTCGAAAAAATCACGATCATGCCTGTGATCAAAAATACGAAACCAATCATCGAGATGCCGGCCATTGATCCGAAGTTATCAGCCACCCCTCCAAAGGCCACCATGCCCCCGCTGGCCATGGCCATACTCGCCGTATTGACTAAGGTAAACACTCGTCCCATTAAATGGTTGGGAGTTGTTTCCTGAATGATAGACCAGGCAATGGGAGTGAAGGCAGCCGTACTGGCCCCGATAAGGGTCACAAGGATAAAGCCCCACATGACCGATTGTGAATGAGCAAGGAATTGCAGCGCACTTCCGCCCACGACCATTGAAAAAGCCATGAGGAAGGTCCGACTCTTCTGTTCCAGCTTCTTCACGCAACCCAAACCAAAAGAGGTCGCAAGCATCCCTGCCCCCATGGCAGACCACAGCCACCCCAACCATCTCGGATCGGCTTCAATGTGATCGTTGACGAAAAGTGGAAGCACATAGATAAAGGCGCTGGCTCCCAAGGTATAAAAGACCGTTGTAATGAGAAGGGCGCGAAGCACGGGTTTTTCTCTAAACACAAATCGCATTCCGACAGCCAGGTCCTGACTGATATTCGAAGTCGCATTGGCGATCCTGGGAGCGGTCGTCAATAAATGACCTTTGATCGGCAATAGGCACAAGGCGGATAGCAGAAAGGTTGCCGCATCGACATAGAGAACATTCTGGGTGCCCAGCCATGCAATCAAGACTCCGCATATAGCCGGCCCGATCAATATGCCCATATTTGTTGTGGATTGAAGAAGAGAGTTGGCGGACATGAGTTCAGAGGGCTTGACAAGAAGAGGAAGGGATGCGGCCAATGCCGGACCAAAAGCCGTAGAGAAGATAGCTGTGAAAAACACCAAAATAAACAACACTTCCAGGGTCAGGGCATCAAAAACATACAGGACAGGAATAAGAGCAATTAAAAAAGCTCGAATGACATCAAGGATTACCATCACAGGTTTTTTAGGCAATCGATCTAAATACACACCGATGACCGGGCTCAGAACCAGCGGGGGAATTGTTTGCAATAGACCGATGATCGTCATTTTCAAGGCTGATCCCGTCAGTTGGTACACAAACCATAAAAGAGCCACTTTGGTTAACCCGTCCCCAATTTGTGAAACGGCCTGAGAGGCCAACAGCATGCGGAAGTTTCGATTTCCAAACAGATCCCATCTATTGGGTGAGGTGTCCAAATGATTAGAAGTAGCCATGATGTTCCTGGTTCTACACGAAATGGTTCCTATATGCTCAAAGCAACGGAGGTTAGAAATTCACAGCCGTTTCACGACCGTTTAATGAAGGTTGGTAGCTCTCCTCCTGGACTTTCAATAGATTTTCATAGGCTCTTAGGTAGTCTTGAACCATTCGTGTAACGGTAAACCGTTGTTCAAAGGCCAAACGGCATGGTTGACGGTCAAGAGAAGCGATGCAGGGCACGGCTTTAATCATGTGTTCGATGGAGTCACAAATGAATCCGGTATGCCCGTCATCAATTATTTCGGGAACGGAACCTCGACGATATGCTAATACCGGTGTGCCACAAGCCAATGCCTCAATAAAGACCAAACCGAAAGGTTCTGGCCAATCAAAGGGTGCGACCAAAGCAAAGGCATTGCCGATTAAGTCATTTTTTTCGGCATCCGTGACTTCACCCACGTATTCCACTAAGGGATCCGATAAGAGGGGTTTAATGACTGTATGAAAATATTCCTGGTCAACAGGATCGACTTTCGCAGCTATTTTTAAAGGCATGCCCACGCGTTTGGCAATTTCAATGGCATGATCGGGTCGTTTCTCCGGTGTTAATCGCCCGACAAAGACGAGGTAAGAACCTGATTCAGGATGAAAGCTGTACAGATTTTCGGGTAATCCATGGTAGATGGTTTGTTTCCAGTTTGCCCAGGTCAGAGGGTTACGTTGGGCATTGGAAATGGAAATAAGCGGGCAATCTAAAAATTCTGCAAAAATGGGTTTCAGTTCGGGAAGGTCCAGGCGGCCATGAAGTGTGGTGAGGACGGGAGTCCCACAACGCCGGGCTAAGGGAAAGGCTAAAAAATCCAGATGAGAATGAAAAAGGTCAAATTGATCTGCGGAGGAGAATGTCTTCTCCAACATCATGGTAAAGGGAGCCTGAGGATTGGAGACCCCATTAGTTTTTCGAAGGCCTTCCCGACACATGGATTTCAGATGAGCATTCGTCTGAGAATCACCGGAAGCGAACAGAGTGACATCATGCCCCTGACAAACAAGTTCTTCGGTTAAATAGGAAACAATCCGTTCGGTTCCTCCATATTGTTTTGGTGGAACGCTTTCAGCCAAGGGAGCCAGTTGGGCGATTCTCATGGGAAACTCCTTTCTAGGAAATGAAAAAAAATTAAAAGAACCTCCGGGGGAAACAAATCTTTGTTGTATTCGCTTATTAGCAAACTCGATGCCGACAAAACTTTTTATTGAGAGCAGAGCTAAGTGATTGAGCGAATGAAACTTTTGTTGGAATGAAATGGAAATTTCAAACAACAGTGAGTTCTAAGCAGAAATAAAAATGTAAAAACTACAAAGCCCGTGTAAGGGTTACACGAACGAGATAAAAGAAATTATTTTGTGAAAATTGCAGGAAAAATGTTTTCGCTAATGGAGGGAATTTGTTGTGTTTCGTTAAGGCGTGCTAGGAAGCGTTGGAAATGAATGATCATAGAGGGGGCATACGGTCCGCCCTACAAGCAGGGAATTCAAAACAGACAAGATGTCCATTTTTGTTAAAGAAATGAAAAATTAACGAGAAATGGATGACAATCCTTGCTCAAAATACTCATCAGACCTAAAGAGAGTTATTAAGGTTTTCTTCCCCTGTGACCCTTCAAATGGTCGCTATCTCCCATCCCTAGCCCGTTTCGCAAAAAAACATGTGAATTAATGATGATACATTCCGGTAAATGTGATGCTCCATGCATGATTTTCATTCCAGTATTCAAGTCTGTAGGTATTACTCGAATTTCTGTAAATTTTACTTCAATGTGATTCTCTTGAAAATTTTCAAATTAGATTCCGTCTCGCCAGATTTTTTTAATATTTTGAAAAGTAAGAGAAAATTCATTGTGGCTCAAGGAATATGTTTTGGGTCTACCTTTTGCTTGGAAAATAAATAGGATGGGTCAGAACGACAAAGGTGGATCAACAAAACTTTTAGAATAAATCAGAGAAGGGGGGGCGTGATGACGACTATAGCGGGAATGTCTGCAACCGGTTATTCAACAGTTGGCGATATCGTACCAAATCATATGACGATCTATCTGGCTCAATCAGAGGGAAATTCCGCCATTATGGATATTTTATCCAGTCATCTGGTGGTGGCTCCTGTGGTCGACGACGAAGGGCACTTAGCGGGATTCCTTGGAGAGTCAGAAATTCTTAATGCCTTGTATTCGGGGAAGGATATTAGTCAGGTAAAAGTTGAGGACATCATGACAGAAGATAGGACTTCCACGGTAACGGAAATGACACCCATCTCTGCCGTCGTCACATTATTTCAGGACGAAGAATTACAAATAATACCAATAACAAGAGAAGGACGAGTCATCGGCTCCCTGACCCGACATGATCTTATTCGAGCCCTAACCGGAGCCGGGTTGGGGATAGAAAATTAAGAAAGAGTGCTTGACCGAAAAGGAATGTAGGTTTGAAAGCGGTATTCAAAATTTTTACACCTATGATGAACCAATCCTACAAGGAGAAGATTATGAAATCCCAACAATCGAACCTTAAAAATTTTGGTATTGTGGCTTGTTTCGCCTTTGTCTGTTTATTGATGCCAGCGGCCGTTCTACCTGCCGCCGATGGTTCCTCTCAATCTGCACCAGAGGAAATGGTTCGAAAAAATCTTGAACCTTTTGCCGGAGCTTACAAAGAAGTGTCGGAGCTCAGTGAGATATATGCCCAGCGGATTCTTCAATCCGAGCCGGGTCAAAGTGATGCGTTGCAGGAAGAAGCAAACCAAAAAATGGCCCAGGCTGTCGCGAATCATGGGCTTTCGGTTGAAGAATACAATTTAATCTTTCAAACGATCCAAAGTGAACCTGGACTTCAGGATGAATTTATGATTGCACTACAACGAGGGCATTAAACAATCATTCACCTATCAATTCCCTAATCATGGGAAATTATAGGGGTGCAAGTAGCTGCATTCTAGGGAAAACCCGAAGAAGGGGAAAAGTCATGATAGTAAATTTTTCAAGGTTTATCATAATAAGTTTTATCTTCACGACAGGTTTCATCGGCGGGTGTTCTGAATCATCCACCGATAAGAGTACTCCCGAGCCCAGGAGCAAACATTCCGCATTCATTGCAAATGTAGACGGCGCGGTTCATGCAGACATATGGGGAGACGGAATTGTGACATATCTGCCTCCAAAGGAAGGTACGGTTTCCGGAAATCGCCCAGGGTATTATATGCTCGTGAACAATCTACCTAGAGATGACATGAAAGGGAGAGAATTCTTTATTATATTCCGGATCCCGGATGGAGCCCAGCCTGGACACTATAACCTGATGGCCCCTGATCCACTAAAGGTAGGTCAGAATTTTGATGTCCAGATAGAAGCGGTTGAAAAAGGACAATCCATTGCGTACCAAAACAATACGGAGGGCACAATGACGTTGGATAGCTTTTCACCTGACCGATTATCTCCAGAAGCCAGTCCGATTAAAGGCACCTTTCAATTTGTCACAGAGAACAATGCTGGCGAAAGGGTTTCGGTAGAAGGAACTTTCGATTTTCCCTCAGAAAAGAATGTGTTTTCTCTAACTGCGGCCTGGGTTATGGTCTGAAGAAAAGGTTGAAATAGCCATTCGGTGGGAATGAATAAGTTTTTAGTCCGCGTTTCCTCTTCACCTGCCCTGAAAAAATTGGTGTGGCAATTCACTTTCCATGAGGTTCTTTTTTTACTTGCGCACAAGAATCAATGGGACCCGAATCCTTCTAGGAGCACAGAGCGCAACTCTTTGTGGCTGACGTCCCTCTCAATTTTTACCCGCACGCATCAATACTCCTTCTCATCCCGGTCTCTTTGTCCACTGGGCTTTTATGCTGTGCTCCACCCCTTTTCTGTCGAACATTTTTATTTAATGAACGTGCCCTGAGGAAAACTGGAGTTCCGTTCTTCCTCGCTGCCCATTTTTCATTCCGCGGGCTTTGAGAATGGTGGGATCTACCGTGTCTCCGCAATTGAGACATCTCAACACCTCAAGATGGTGAAACTGACCATCGAGATTATAAATGCTATCCTGCACTAACAGTCCTGCGCACCGGTGGCATTTCATCGTCCTCTCTGCACTCATCTGATCAGTCGTCATGAACATATTTCCTCCTTTTGGATACGTTGACTTGCATCTGAGATTTCCTGCTGGTTAAGATAAGTAACTAGTTACAAAAGTAAAGTAGATACTGTTAAGTAACCATGAAGTTGCCACCAAGTTCTTTCGGTTGTCCGTTGGACTCTCTCCTTCGCATTCTTGCCGGGCCGTGGACGATTTACATTCTTTGCCGCTTGCATACCAATGGAGAAACCCGTTTTGGCCAGCTCAAGCGTCAAATGCCGGGCATTTCATCGAAAATGTTGACGGAGCGATTGCGATCGTTGGAGAAGGCTGAAATTATCTTCCGTCGCCAAGCATCGACAATTCCCCTCCAGGTGACCTATGGACTCACGACGGAAGGTCGTGAACTCACCACCATTCTGGATCAAATCAATACTTTGGCTGACCGATGGCAGGATCAGGAGACAAAGACGGCGAACTCCAGCGTTCAGGTGAAAGAAGCAAAAAGGAGAAAGGCGGTATCTAACGATTCCGTGATGCCTCCTCTGAAAAAGGGAAGAACTACACCTAAAAATTAGGCGATCGTTGCTACCGCCAAAGATTGGTTGGACGAGGAAATTCCCCGGATATGGAGGGATGTGAGACATTCCCTCTTTCAATCGGTTCGGAAAGTCGCCTGATGGGAATTTCTCCTCGACCAAACGCTTTCTCGAAAGTGTGTTTACCGTCGCCGGGCCCTACATGTCGTGAGAAGAGAATCCAACACGGGTGGAAAGACATCTGTGTCTGGTGTAGCCTGAACGGCTTTTCCTGAAATTTAATCCAAGATGAGTAGTTTCCTGCGGGAAAGGACTCCACCCGATTAGATTGAGAGGTCGAGAAATTCATGAATGCGAAAAGGAATGTGTTTCTCCCTTCTTGAAGGTCCTGGCATCATCAGGGCTTTGACGCGGCAATTCCGCTCACGATTTCAAGAAGGACCGGAAGCTGGTTTAGCTTTTTTCAACTCGAACAAAGTGAAAGTTAATTCCGCCACTGATGCCCTGATTGTCGGGGTCAGATGTTTCATACGTTGCCACGGAAAAATTTTCTGTGGGCAACGCGTCCTGGAGAGCCAGTCCGAAATCCAACAGGGTAGTTACCTCGACGGAATTGATTTCCTTGATGAGGGCCCGGGGTTTTATTCCAGCAAGAGCCGCTGGTTTTCCCCCGATTACCTCAAAGACTACCACGCCTTTTGCGCGCTCTAAGCCCAGATAATCTCGTATCTCTTCGTCCACTTCTCCGACGATGATGCCGAAGTCTTCTCCCAGCTTTATGGCCTGTTCCTTGGTCATAGCCTGGGAAGCCGGTTCGGCCTGAAGCAGATAGGGGGTCCCCAACGAAAAAGCCAGGATCATGCTCACAATCGCGGCCTGGCCAACGTGAGCAATCATTCCGGCAAGCTGGTGGATCCTCTGTTGGATCGTCGGACGAATCATATTCATCATTACCTCCCTGGTATCGCACAGACTCTTGAAATATTTAATTTCCCCGAGGAAACCAACGTTGCTTTTTCCGTCGCATTCATGAAGTGCGTTGTTAGGGAACATCCTTCACGCCGGGTATATTCCTGGAATGTCGCGTGAGGCTTCGTGTGAATAGCGGGATCATTCTGGCGGTCGAGAACAATCCCCACAGGGAACCGGCCATGATCATGACCGACCCTATATACTGATAGGCAGCACTCCCTCCGATGATTTCTGTCATTGGCAACTCCTTTTCGCGTTCTTCACGCAATGCACTTGGAATGACAAAGATGTGGCCCTCAGGCAAGCACCCCTTCCTGCTTTGCTGGAATTCTACCGTTTGGTATTTGACGGGTTTTCAGGAAATCGAGATCGACGACATGACCGCAATTGAGGCATCTCCCCATTTCAATTTCTAAAAACTGTCCGTCCACGTTAAAAATACTGTCTCTCACCATGAATCCTCTGCAGCGTTCGCATTCTCCCATTGTGCACCTTCCTTAAGATTATAACCATTTTTGTCTTTGGCCGGTTTTATAAGTTAAGATAAGTAACTAGTTACTAAAGTAAAGTAGGTTCTATAAAGTAACCAATGAATTGCTTGAAAAATTATTCGAATGCCAACTGGTTCCCTTCCTGTTGCGCGGGGAAACCTCTCCATTGAGATTCCGGACTGATGGCAAAAGGAACTGGAAAGGTTAGTTTTGAACCGCTCACATGACAAATGTCCCGTATGTTCCCGGAATCTTGACGGACTAGTCAGATGAATGCGCTGGCCGGTCTGGGGAAGGGAGGGCAGACCAGGGTGACCAACAACAACCTTTGAGGGCGATGTGACGATCCGGATGTTGTATGATTCAAAAAGGAAATAATCTGATGAGATTGATTAAAGATGGAGGGATGAAGCAAAGCTTTTATGGAGGAACCCTAGCCTTTGTGATGATTATGTGCCTCTCAGTGGTTGAACCCGGTCATCCTGGGACCATTCTGAATGGTGATCAACCCGACGCCCTGCCACCCTCCGAAGAACGACTTCAACAGGGCAAAGCCTTATATGAGGGGGTTGCCAGGTGTATGCATTGTCATGGCCAGACCGCCGTGCGACGACCTCTAACCAAACAAGAACTTTTTTCTATTATTCAATTGGGGGTACCGGGGACATCTCATATGCCTTTTAAGCATCTGCTTTCTGATGAGGAGATTTGGTCTATCGTTTATTATCAACTCCATGACATTTGCAAGCACGGATGCACTGACTAGAAAGACTGAAGGCCAGACTGGTAAATGAAACGTGTATTCATTTGGATGAGACCAACACACATTGAATGAGGAAAAAATGGGAATGAACAATAATGCCCAAAGCCGGTTCACGTGATTCCTCAAAGAACCCGTTTGGTAGTGGGGCCGGGAAACGTCCGGGACATCAGGAGGTTGAATTTACTGACCCAAGGGCTCTTCCATTTCCAGGATCTTGACCGTGGTTTTCAGGACAGCATCGGGATTCAGGGAGATACTGTCGATGCCCTGCTCCACGAGAAACTGGGCAAACTCGGGATAGTCACTGGGAGCCTGGCCGCAGATGCCGATCTTCCGCCCTTTGGCCTTCGCCGCTTTGATGACCTGGGTGATGAATGTTTTGACTGCGGGATTACGCTCATCAAACACGTGGGCCACGATTTCTGAGTCCCGGTCCACACCCAGTACTAACTGGGTTAGATCATTTGAGCCGATGGAAAATCCATCAAAGATTTCGGCAAATTCTTCTGCCAGAATGACATTACTCGGAATTTCACACATCACATAAATTTCCAAACCTTTATCGCCACGTTTCAGTCCGTGCTTGGCCATCTCTTCGAGAACCTTTTTGCCTTCCTCAACTGTCCGGCAAAAGGGAATCATGAGTTTCACGTTGGTGAGTCCCATCTCCTCCCTGACTTGTTTCATGGCCTGACATTCCAAGGCAAAGCCGTCCCGGTAGCGGGGATCGTAGTAGCGGGATGCGCCACGAAATCCGAGCATGGGATTCTCTTCTGTCGGTTCATACGCTCTGCCGCCAATTAAATTCGCGTATTCGTTCGACTTAAAGTCGCTCATGCGGACAATCACATCTTTGGGGTAGAAGGCTGCCCCGATCATGCCGACCCCTTGGGCGAGTTTGTCGATGAAGTATTGTGTTTTGTCGGGATAGGCGGTCGTGAGACGATCAATCTCCGCTTTCACGTCCGCATCCTTCAGGTTTCCATACTCCAGCAATGCCAAGGGATGGATTTTAATAAAGGTGCTGATAATGAATTCTTCCCTGGCCAGCCCAACGCCTTCATTGGGAATGAAGGAAAGAGAAAAGGCTTCCTCCGGGTTTCCGACATTCATCATGATTTTGGTACGGGGATGCGTCAAATTTTTCAGGGAAACCCGTTCCACGTCAAACGGAAGCCGACCTTCATAGACAAAACCCGTATCACCTTCGGCACAGGAGACCGTCACCGATTGCTCGTCCTTGAGGGCTTCGGTCGCTCGCTCTGCCCCCACGATAGCGGGAAGACCGAGTTCCCGACTGACGATCGCCGCATGGCAGGTCCGACCTCCGCGATTGGTCACGATGGCGGATGCTTTTTTCATGATGGGTTCCCAGTCCGGATCGGTTTTGTCCGTGACCAACACGTCTCCCTCTCGAAAGTCCTGCAGGTTCTGGATATGGGTGATCACCCGGACCAAGCCCTGACCGATTTTCTCTCCCACGCTCCGGCCTTGAATGAGAACCTGTCCCCGCTTTGTCAGGTGATAGGTTTCCATCACATCGGGATCTTTTCTGGACTGAACGGTTTCGGGCCGGGCTTGGACAATGAACAGCTCACCCGTCTGTCCGTCTTTGGCCCATTCGATGTCCATGGGACAGGCCCGGCCTTTTTTCCCGCTGTAATGGTCTTCAATGAGGCAACCCCATCGGGCCAACTTGAGAATTTCCTCATCGTTCATGGCAAAACGGTTTCGGTCATCAGGGGGGACCGGCACGTTTTTGACCATCTTGCTCCCGCCGATATCATAAATCAGTTTAAATTCTTTGCTTCCTGCAATTTTATGAAGAATAGGCTGAAAGCCCTGCTTGAGGGTTGGCTTGAAAACATAATACTCATCAGGATTGACCGCGCCCTGCAGGACATTTTCCCCAAGCCCGTAGGAGGCGTTGATCAGGACCACATCAGGGAATCCGGTTTCGGTATCAATGGTAAAGAGGACGCCTGCCGAGGCCAGATCGGAACGCACCATTTGTTGCACCCCGATAGACAGCGCGATTTGGAGATGGTCGAACCCTTTGTCGACTCGATAGGAAATGTCCCGGTCGGTGAACAACGACGCAAAGGACCGCTTGCAGGTTTCAAGGAGTGCCTGATGGCCCTGAACATTCAGATAGGTTTCCTGTTGCCCGGCAAAACTGGCATCGGGTAAATCCTCTGCTGTCGCGCTGCTTCGTACGGCGACGTCGGTTCCTTCGGTGGATTGGTCACTCAGATGGTCATAGGCCTCCTCGATGGCCTGGACCAGAGCTGGAGGCAGGGTGGCTCCAATAATCGCTTGTCGGATGTGTCGCCCCCGTTGCCGGAGGTTAGACATATCGCCGGTGTCCAGGTCGCCCAGGATCTGTTGGATTTTGCTGTCGAGTCCGGCTTCACGAAGCACATAGCGATAGGCTTCAGCCGTGATGGCGAAACCGTTGGGGATCTTGACCCCATGGGGAGTGAGCTCCCCGTACATTTCGCCAAGAGAGGCATTTTTGCCTCCTACTCGACTGATATCCTGCAAGCCAATTTCTTCAAACCAGAGGATGTAGGGTTCAGATGTTGCGGTAACTGGCTTCATGCCGATGATTCTCCTTCTTTACTTTTCAAAACCGGTCAAAAGGCATTGCACCTTAATACACATCATAAGGGTCAAAGGCGGTCAGAGCCGCCCCCGGTGCTTGTCGACCATGAAGTGAAAGTGTTTTCCCGCAATTGGGACAGGTGAATCGTTCAACCTTCGTTTCATTCGAATAGTGACTGCTGATCATCACTTGAGGTGGCCACGTGCAGTGACAGAGTTGAAAGCCCAGGGATTGTCCCATGGCCGCATGACCAACCTGGATCATCCGTTCCGCTCCTTCAATCTTTTTTTGAATGGTTTTTCTTTGTTCGCCTGGCGGCAGTTGATCGTTCGCGGAATGGACGAGGGCGATTGCCTCCTTTAAGGAGGTCAACCCCTTCGTGAAGGCTTCCAAGACCTTGAGAAGACTCTGTTCCCATTGAGCGTGATCCATAACAATTTCCCCTTGTCTTGATGAACGATGCGATTGCGGCGTCCTGGGTTTAGTCGTTTGATATGGTCGAGCCCTTAGCCCTTAATACAGATTAACGGGCGCATTTTCGCCACCTTACGGGCCAAGTGCGCCTGTTCGGCCGCATCCACCACGGCGGTGACGTTTTTATAGGCACCCGGTGCCTCTTCGGCCACTCCTCGCGCCGAAGGACTTCTGATGAGGATTCCCTGAGCTGCTAAATCTTGAATGACTCTGTGGCCCTTCCATTGGCGAGTGGCCTGATGTCGACTCATACTCCGTCCTGCCCCATGACAGGCCGATCCAAAGGCCAGACCCATGCCTTCTTTCGTTCCTACCAGAAGATAAGAGGCTGTGCCCATGGTTCCACCGATGAGGACCGGTTGACCGAAAGGTTGGAGGTCAGGAGGGATATCGGCATGTCCGGGACCGAACGCACGCGTGGCACCTTTCCGATGGACAAAGACGCGTCGACTCCGGCCGCCGATCTGGTGCTCCTCCACTTTGCATGTGTTATGTGACACATCGTATAGCAAGGGTAAGGCCGCCTGAGGAAAGATTTCTACAAATGCCTGACGGACTAAATGGGTGATAATTTCACGATTGGCTAAGGCGCAATTCATCGCCGCCCGCATGGCCCCTAAATACTCCTGGCCCAGGGGAGAGTCGATCGGGGCACAGGCTAATTCGCGGTCCGGCAACGTTATGCCATATTGGCTTGCCGTCACCACCATTTTCTTGAGGTATTCGGTGCCGATTTGATGCCCAAGCCCTCGTGAACCGCAATGAATGCTGACCAGAATATCCCCGGCCTGGATACCAAGTTTTTCCGATAAAGGATCGTGGTAGGTTTCCACGACCTCTTGAATTTCCAAATAATGATTCCCGGATCCTAATGTACCCATTTCGTCCTGCTGGCGTTTCTTGGCATGGTCAGACACACACCCGGGTTTTGCCCCGGTCATGCAGCCATGTTCTTCAATGCGCGATAAATCGTTTGCTGTCCCATAGCCTCGTTGGACTGCCCATTGGGCACCGCCAGCGAGCATGTCATCCATTTCCTTGGGTTTCAGGCGCAATTGCCCTGTACTACCCACGCCTGCGGGCACCTTCGCAAATAAGAGGTTCGCCAGTTTTTCTTTCAGGGGGGTGATATCGTCCGCACGCAAACCGGTGTAGAGGGTCCGTACGCCGCAGGAAATATCAAACCCGACACCGCCGGCAGACACCACTCCTCCCTGTTGAGGGTCGAAGGCGGCGACTCCGCCTATCGGAAACCCGTACCCCCAATGCGCATCGGGCATGGCAAACGAGGCTTGGACAATTCCCGGGAGTGTGGCCACATTGACGACCTGTTCATAGACCTTGAGATCCATGTCGCGAACGAGTGACTCATCGGCGTAAATAATTCCCGGCACGCGCATCTTTCCCTTTTGAGGGATGTGCCATTCATACCCAGAGACTCGGGATAGGAGATTCAGGTCCATACGGTTTTTCGCAAAAGGAAGAGTGGATCAATCGGTACCCCGACCTAGTCGGTTACCATGCCTGCAATATTCAACTCCCAGGACTAGACATCAACGACACATTGGGCAACCCAACCGTTTCCCTCAATCCGCCTGACAAACAGCTCGGTATAGGTCGCCCCCTTTATTTCTACGGCTGGTTCATGTTTCATGCGATCGACTGGTTCCCCATATGCGATGCCCTTCAGATGACGATCGGTGATGGTGACGTCAAACCTCGCAAATACCATATGCCCGCATGCCATTTCAAAGATGAGGGCATTCAGCCAATCGACCAGTAAGAGCTCATCATCCGGTGCTTCGCAGGTGAAGTGGCGTTCCATTTGAGCAGCCACCCGTTGGGGATCCGTGACCACAGCCGTCAGCGCTAACGCAGACTGTTCAAAGGCTTGGGCCTTCGTGATTCCAAACCCGCGAATGCCCATATCCGCTTCATGGGGAAAATGTTCCCACCGTGTTGAAGACTCAAGGCCGTCCATGCGTGTCATTCCCCTGTTATCATCCTGAGTTTATCGTGAAGGATCTGTGCCCGGGTTGATGGCGCTAGGGCTCAGCCAGGTACTTCCGTGGACCTGGCCCTGAACCCCTCCGACTACGCTCAGGGCAGGCTTGCCGAATAGGGCAGGATGACCAGGAGCGGGAATCCACCTGTCCTTCTGTTCTTTCTAATCCAGCAGGAAAGAAATGTTGGCGTAAATTCGATATTTGGAACTCTTGTTATTTTCCACTTTGGGTTCCCTATCCCTGATGTAAATTGATTTTATGCCGTGCACCCTTTTAGCTGCCTGGATCACGGCGTGCGAAGCCGCATCCTCCCAACTCTTGTCTGATTCGGCTAACACTTCGATAACTTTTAACATGTCCGATATGGCTGAATCTCCTTGATGGGAAAATGAATGGTGGACACCCGATCTAGCTGCATTCGTCGAGTTTTTACCCGTGAGTCTCCGGTAAAGGGTAAAGGTTGGCGATGGGGTTAAATGGAGCAAGAAATCTGATATATCGCAAAACATCCCAGCGCTCATCTTCCGTCAACCGCTCTGACCACCCATGCATAGGAGAAAATATAGCTCCGAAAGTGATCACATTCATTAATTCCCAATCGGTTTTCGATCGTGATTCCAAGGAGTGAAAGTTTGCGGGCTGTACCAACAAAAATTTGGTGTCCGGTCCATCACCAGTCCCTTTTTCTCCATGACAATTCGCGCAATGTTTTTCAAACAGAACTTTCCCGTTCTGCGGGTTGCCTGGAACTTCCTGGCATAAGGCCAAAATGGGCCAGGCCATTATGAGGATGAAACTCAGCAAACCAATGCGTTTGTGTGGTTGATACATCATGTCCTCCTGCTTGTTCATCTGTAGGGATGTGGATTACCTGGCATCTATGGATAGCTAATACCTTCACAGTCATTTTTATGGCTCCTGAATAGATTCCAGGTATGACAACAGTTGCCAGATTCGCCCTCGTACCTGGTCGGCCCACTCGGTTTCAATCGAGACTTCGTCATCCGGTATCCGGAACCAGATTCCAAACACCGGCATATCACGGGTGCCATGGCTCGGAATGTGATCACGTCCATCGATCATGCGGTAGGCCTGCCAAAAGGGGAATGAGCCCCTATGGTTGGCTGATAACCTGGTCAGATTCGCCGGCTTGGGCTTCAAAGACTCAGAAAGAGGGCCATTTCCTCTGGCCTGACTACCATGGCAGGATGCGCAAAATTTTTGAAAGAGCTGTTTGCCTCCGGCTATGACATCCTGTTCCTGGGCCCATCCCGAACTCATTCCCATGCCTATAACAAGCAATGCGAGGCTCCCGTTCCGCAGAACAAGTGTAAGGAGATGATTCATGGGGTATCCTTTGCGTGACTGAAACATTCACCCAACCTCTTGGGGAGTCGGTTGCTGACATCCTGTTGGCGTGGAGCGCGATTTGCCAAAGTTTGCGGATCAGATATTTCTCCACAATTCAAACATCGCCATTCATGAATCCAGACAGTGTGATGAACGTTTTCCAGATTCAAACAGGCATCAATGACCATTAAACCATGACAGCGAGGACATTCCATTGAGTCACCTCCTGCAGTCAGCGTGTTGTTAAAGCAATAAATGAGTGGCGTATTTCATTTGGGTCTATCAATTTACAATTTTTTGGCAAAATGACGTTTTGGTTCCCCCCTGATTGAGAAGGTAGTATCAAACTTTGTGCCAGTTACTGATTTGTGGTCTAAAAGAATACGTTTCAAAAAGAGTGGATTGGAGAAAGGGAATCATATTCCGTTGAGAGGGTGGAGAAACGTTGAAGGCCGTGAGGAAGAAAAAGTGAAAAAAATTGTCTAGTGGATCTGGACCTGCTTGAGGAAAAGTGAGGAAAGAAGGGAAATATTCATAAGGATAGCCAAAGGAAGTGTAGCATCTTTCCCCACACCTCTAGAATTGGACGTCCCAGTCTTCCTCACCGGGGGTTGCATCTTTCGATTCCATCATACCCGTAGTGGGAGTAATGAGATCCATTTAAGGAAATTCGCGGACCGATGCCCAATGCAATTCATTAGTAGGGCAGGCCTAATGAAGGGGGATAACTGCAGAGCTGTACCTTTCTGGGCAAAATGAATATGATTGGGCCCTGTGAGGTGCTTGAAAACTGACCCCTAAGGGAAAAGCTTTCATGTCTCAGTCAAATAAGCCCCCAAAATCCAAGAGGCGAACTGAACAGTCCGGGAAAGGCGACCCTTTCATCAAGAAAGCCACTCTCGGGCGTCCGATCAGGGCGCAATCCCCAGGCCCACCAACACATCCCAGGCTTTCCTCCAGGGATAAAAAATCTTCTCGTTCTTCTTCTTCTTATGTCAAAAAATCTCAGGATGGTTTACCCGTCGAGGGAATAGAGGTATCGCCGGCAGGGGTTCAACCTCTTCCGGAGATGCAAAATGAGGAATTATGCCGGACTCGACTCGAGCTTGAAGTCGCACGTGATCGTTATGCCGTTTTCAGCGGCGGGGATGGATTTCCAGAGTGTCAAGAATGACAGTAGGGGAGGGAATAACGCATGAAGAAAAAGGAGTTGGGAGTGTCTTTTCGAGTACGTCAAAGGTATTGCAGCATAGGGCATTGGGTATGGTAACCAAACCTCGTGTCATATTAGCTGATGACCATTCCTTGGTCTTGGAAGGCCTGGCTAAACTGGTTGAGGAGGATTGTGATCTTGTGGGGAAAGTGGAGGATGGGCGGGCCCTCCTTCAGGCTGCTCAAAAGCTGGAACCGGATGTGATTGTCTTAGATATTTCCATGCCAAAATTAAATGGACTGGATGCGGGCCGCCAATTGAAGAAATTATTTCCAACGATTAAGTTGATTTTTCTGACCATGCATGCGGATCCGCTCTATGCGAAGGAAGCCTTTCAAATCGGGGCTTCCGGGTTTCTCTTAAAACGGTCTGCGGCTTCCGAATTGATGCTCGCGATCCATGCGGTCATGAAAGGACAGTTTTATGTGACGCCGGCCATTGCCAAAGATTTTCTGGGTACGTTCAGTCAAGAAATGTCGTTTCCCCACACCGAGACGGATTTGTTGACGCCCCGACAACGGGAAGTGCTACAGCTCATCGCCGAGGGCCACACCAACAAAGAAATTGCGACGATCTTGAATGTGTCTGCCAAAACCATTGAATTTCATCGAACCCAGATAATCCGGGAGTTAAATCTTCATAGCACGGCGGAGTTAACGAGGTATGCGATTGTCCATGGCCTCGTTTCACCTGAATAAGCCATTCTTCGGATTTTCCAAGCCAGGGATGTTTTATCGTAGAACCTGGAATATCCCGAGTTCTTTTTTTTGTTCCGATCGTTATTCTATCTTTTTTTGGTGATCAAACTCCAAGCATCTGATGGTTTCATCTTTGAAACCCGTTTATACAAAAGAGGCGTGCTCATGAATCACTTTTCTACATCTTCCATATTGACGAAAGACCTGATGAACTCCGAAGCCATCCCCCTCACGCCCAGGACATTGGTTACGACATTGTTTCACCATATCCTCCTCTGCCTGTCCCAAGCCGGTTTGTTGGTGCGTTCGGTGTGAACGTGTGCATGATCCGGCGGACGGGTCATCTCAGCGAAAAAGGTGGCGGGATATCGAAAAATGGCGTGAAGGGTTGGACGTGGTGAAGCGGCATCGTGTGTATGGCCTTCTGGTTGATATGCAAATGTCCATTAGAGAGGGCGGACCATGCTGGGTGAATCGCGATGGTTGGGGCATCAAATGCGGGTGTTGATGATGTCGGGTGGTTCTGACGAACGTGTCCTCCGCAAACTGTTCCGGGAAGGAGCGCAAGGCTGTATCTTAAAACCGTTTCATCTCATATCTCGCAAGCAAGTCTGTCGCGAGATCATTACGAAAATGGAGATTGAGGAACAGGTCCCCCATTATTTCCATGTGGCCTGATCAAGGCGCGGATCCAAATTGAAAATTGAACCCCTATGCGGGAGGCGGAAAATCCGTGGGAGAGGAAAGTATGAAGTCAGATGAGGTCGATGGCATCAAAAAAAACGGGAAGAGTGTAATCTGCGCTCATCAAGGCATGGTGGATAATTATTACAATGAAGAAGGCAGGAGAATCGGGAACCTGGTGTGTCGGGAATGTGGTGAGGTCATTCATGATCCAGTTGAAGCCTGATAATGGAGGCGTTCTCTCCTGACATGTGATCGGGCCTGCATTAAAGTCAAAACCCGTAATACTTCTGATGACACACGAAGTTGAATTTGCCAAATAAGGTGAAAAGGTGAACAGGCTGGTGAAAGCCCAAAGTTATTCCATCAGGCTGGGCTTCGATGGGTCTGATGTGCCGACATTTGAGCCTCACTTGTCGGTACAGGAAATCAATTGTGCTGATTCTGCTCGGATTCCCGACTGTCTTGAGGGGAGATACACCTTTAAAGGGCTCAATCCTGCCTGGGTTCCTCATAATTAATCTTGGGTGTGACCAACGGGTCTGATTCCCGCATTCTCCCAATCGTTGTTGCAAACTTCAACAGTTCCCCAACATTCCCTGTAGCGTTTTGGCCAAGGGACGATCTTCCGCTTTTTCCCAACCTCTCAGAAACCACTATAAAAAAAGGGAATTACTCAGAGCCTTTCCCCTGGCATAACCCTCGCTAGAAAAAGATGAGCGGGACTATATCCATTCAGGGACAGGTGAAATGTTTCTATGGCAATGGAAGTGCCAGTGAAGAAAAGTGAGAAAAAGTTAAGCCATTAAACGGTGTGTTTTTCTATGGAAATGAGCCAGAGGGGCTGGTAACGACTTTCTGGCTCACAGGTGAAAGGTAATCGTATGTATCGGATTTTAGATGAAAGTGCAGAAGGAAGTGTGGGAATACGGTTTGAGGGTAAATTGTCGACCGAAGAGTATGATCTATTGAATACATACTTGGAAACGTTGATGCAGGAGGTTGGGCCGATAAATTTCTTATGTGATATGGCAAGCTTTGAGAGCCTGAATGGGCAAGCCTTTTGGGAAGAGATGATCGATCATCTTCAACACATTCATGAGTTTCAGCGAATTGCGTTGGTGGGGAATCGACGGATGTTGAAGGGGGAACCAAAGATTTCTGTTCCTTGGCCCAAGGTCCAATTGAAATTTTTTACACCAGATCAAACCGATGAGGCCTGGCATTGGGTAAAGGGGTGAGATCCACAAAGCTCTTACCAATTGGCTTGCGCTGGGCCGCAGAGGAATCGACCGGGAATGAGTGTGTGGCAGTTCCGGGTGGACAGCCGATAAGGTTGAAACCCCTCCTTTTCTTTGGTCGACGGGGTTATGGCTCAACGAGATCCTTCGTTTCGCCCAAGAGGACAGAGTAAGGCGTCATGTCTGGAACGGTAGGACCTAGGGACTTTTTCCTGGTTTACTAGGGAAATTCCTAGTTCCTTCCCTCTTTGGAATGTTTTACAAAAGTTTCTGGGAAGAAGGGGAAAGACCCTATTTTTCTTTGGCATTCAGGACCCAAGGAGGGGAACAACATGCTGAGTACCCAGGTTAATCATTTGTGGTCCGTTGTCTTAGCTGGGGGAGAAGGGGAAAGGACCCGCCCGTTTATCGAGCAATGGTTGGGCGGTCATAAGCCCAAGCAGTATTGTACATTTGTCGGAAAACGCTCCATGCTCCAACATACGCTGGACCGGGCAGACCGATTAGTATATCCCGAACATAAAGTCACGGTGATCGGGCGGAATCATCGGGAGTTTTTGAATGAAGCCATGGAGAGAGAGAAGTCCGGACACGTCATTGTTCAGCCACATAATAGTGGAACAGCCGCAGGAGTGTTCCTTCCGCTGACCTTTGTTCGGGCATGGGACGCTGATGCCACAGTAGCCATTTTCCCATCCGACCATTTTGTCTTTCCAGAAGCTCGTTTTGTCGAGACGGTCAGGCGTGGGATCCGCGCAAGTCATTTTCTCCAGGATCGGTTGATCCTTTTTGGGGTTTCTCCTTCACATCCTGAATTGGACTATGGGTGGATCAACTTGAGCGAAGTCCTGGGCTGGAGCAGTGGGTCTTGTATTCGCCTGGCCGGTTCTTTTCTTGAAAAACCAAACATCATTGAAGGGAAGCAGGCAATGGCAAATGGAGCGCTTTGGAATACGTTGGTGATGGTGGGAAAAGTGGCAACCCTCTGGAAACTTGGTTGGGAAAACCTTCCGACTATGATGGAGCGGTTTGAACGCTTAGGAACGGTGATTGGGACCGTTCACGAAAATGAGACGCTTCATGAGATCTATCGGGACATGCCTGTCCTGGACTTTTCTCGTGAATTGCTGCAACGGATTCCTAAGCATCTGGGAGTGATGGAATTCGAAGAAGTGCTGTGGAGCGATTGGGGACAACCCGAACGTATAGTCCAGACCCTTAAAACTCTGGGGAAAGAGCCTGCATTTCCTTCCGATATTTTACAAAGGTCTTTGGCTCCCATACAGACAATTCCTCATGTGGAGGTGGCCTAATGGCGAAAAAACGATCGGTTCAACCATCCGATGAGACACCCAGACAGTCTCCTTTCGCCGCCAAGCGAAAGAGCGTATCGAGGAAAAAGACCTCTATGAGAGAGGACCCTTTGGAGGTTCAGGAGAGTATGATCCCTGGCGATACCGATTCTATGAACTCTCAACCTACCAATGGGAATGTGCATGCGCGGATTGCCCGGCGGGCGTATGAATTATTTCACTCTCGAGGGGGGCACCATGGACAGGATCTCGATGATTGGTTCGTTGCCGAGCAAGAGATAGAGGCCAATGATAGATCATTATAGCCCAGGAGGTCTATCAATTAGCTGAGTTGCAGAATACTGGTTGCACTTCTTCCTCTTTTGATCTGAATGACGGGCCCGTTTCCTAAAATATTTTTCCCTGTTTCTGTCGGTAGATTGGCGTTGATCCAAAATGATGTCGCTTTCATCCTTTCTAAAGAGGAGGTGTTTATTTGATATCCAGGAAGATGTTCTGTGGTTTCATTTTCATATCGTGGGTTCTACCAATCGGTGGGCTTTGCAAGTCTTATTTGGTCTCAAGATCAGGGACGTGACCAACTCCAGGTTCAGGATTACCTTTAACAACGGGAAAAAGGATTCATTCCCAAAATCAACGGGAAATGGCAAACCTCCATCAATGGGAAGAGGACGTGATATGTGTCGTCAAGGACGGGAAATTGTAAGGCCCAATTCCGGCTGAAATGGATGAACAAAAAATCCATGAGCCAAAGATTACTGCGCAGAACAATGAGAGCCAAACGTTCATCACGTAAGCATTGAAAGGTTCCGGCCCGTTATCGGTTTCCCCTCATGTGCGGAACCCCTTCCCGGATTTTGTTTGATTGATTGAGAGGCTGACTTGTGGGGATGTTGGACGCATGATGCCTCTCACCTGCTTATCCCTCCCTTCTTTTTCTGGTACAGCATTCTATCTCCGGAGGTGAAAAACATGGGGCAACACCCACTGGACCATGCGTAGCTTTATGTAGGTCAAAAAATGGTCTGGTAAGGCGAAATGGCTCTAAATGCAGAAGTGGGTTGAGAATGATCCACAATGAATTTCCTGTTGAGTCGCGGGGGATAGATCTGCGGAAATACGAGTAAGTCTTGGCCCACTGCAATTTCATGCAGACTCACTCAACTCATTTTGTCTCATCCGGCCAAAGCCGGGAACAATCCTTTTAACCCGTTGGCAATAATCTCTACCGCGATGGCTGCCAGGATAAGGCCCATGATACGTGTGAAAATATTAATGCCGGTCACGCTTAAACGTTGTGAGATCAGGGGGGCCAGGTGTAAAGCCATCCATAGGCAAAAACCAATAATTATGATGATCAAACCTAGCAACAATTCATGTCCCAGGTTGGTGCCTTTATATGCTTCAACCACAACTGTGCTAATTCCACCGGGCCCGGCCAGCAATGGGGTTGCTAACGGGACGACGGCAATATCGTGTTTCTTGTTGGACTCTTCCGCTTCCTCTTTGGTTTGCACTGTCGGGCTCAATTCTGCTTGAAGCATGGAAATAGCCATGAGTAGGATGAGGATCCCGCCGCCTACTCTAAAAGAACTCACACTGATCCCGAAAATTTCGAGTATCCATTCCCCAGCGATTAAGGCCATTAACAGAATCAGTGTCGCAGAGAATGCCGCAATCTTAGCAATCTTCTTCCGAGCGGCCTTCTCTTTTCCTGGTGTGAGTGCGATGAAAATAGAGAGAGCGCCTAAAGGATTGATCACGGCTAAGAGCGCCACGAAGATTTTTACGTATTCGGTGTCATCAAGCATGCGTTATCGATATCCATTCATGACCAACCGTTTCGCATCGTAGGCAGGTATCCAAAGGGTGGCTGAAAAATTATGGGACTTCAACGGACATGAGGCTGATTGATACGACGGACAAGGACGGTATTGTTATGATCTATTCTCAAGAAAGATGCTCCCCAATTCCACCCCACCGCATTGTAACCATTGAGGAGTGACTCTGCACCTGGCATGTTCCTCCCGGCTGGTTCAGGAGAATGAGGAAGGTCCTTGAAGACTAACTGAGTCGATGTTGTGGGTGTTTCTTCATGGAGATCTGTCGGAATTTGAGGAAGACGACAGGCGGTTTTCGCGCAACTTCCAGAATGGAAGAGACGTTCTCAAGCGGAGGAGGGAAGATTGATGAATCAGTCCTTGGCCACTGAGTAGAGAATGAGGGTGTCATAGGATAGACTAGGCCGTTCAGGTCGCATTCCAAGTAAAAATTTGAAAGGAGCCCAATGATGAAAGTGCTGCTAGCGGTAGAGCAAACTCGTATTTCTGTAGGAGCTATTCGAATACTCACCAGGTTATCTCTTCCCGTTGGTTCACATCTGTTTCTACTCCATGTCCATCCCGTTCCTCAAAAGATCATGGGGCTGGCAAAGGAAAGGATTTTGAAAATCTCTCAGCAGGTTCAAGAGGTTCAGGGAGAAGTCCATGAACGGGCGCGGCGGTTTTTGGGCAAGGTCGAGAACACGTTGCGGCGGCAGGATGTGGTGTTTCACTCTATGGTGAAACATGGATTTCCTGGAGAAGAGATTTTAAAAACCATTCGCACCAAAGGCATTGATCTGGTGGTTCTCGGTACACGGAGCTATTCCAAAGCCGCCGGATTTTTTCTCGGCAGTGTGAGCCAATGGGTATTACAGGAAGCTCCATGCTCGGTATTGATTGCGCGAAATACGCCGCACAAATTATTGAATGATGGAGGGATGAAAATCCTGCTGGCCACTGATGGATCCTCCGATTCACGGGCGGCAGTCGATTTTGTCAAAGGGATGGGTTTGCCGAATTCCTCGCATATGATGATTCTCCATGTGATCAAAAAACACATGTATGAAACCGAACGGGCGTTGACTACCGGCAGGGAAAATGAAAAGGAATTTGCAAAGCTGGCAGAAGAAGTTTTGGAAATACAAGAGCAACAGGGGATGAAACTTCTTGAGCAGACGTCAGCGGTACTCTCTTCGCCTGACCTCACGACGAAAAAAAGGCTGGTCTATGGCAATCCTGCGACCGAAATATTGAAAACCGCGCGAATGATGAAGGCGGATCTTATTGTAATGGGCTCCCAAGGATCGACGGGGGTCAAGCGGATGATTTTGGGCAGCGTGTCCAACAAGGTGGTCCGTAGCGCCGGATCCCCGGTGGCGGTCATTCGCAGTAAAAGGAAAAAATAATTTTCGGAAGCGTGAGCAAGAAAGCTGTCTTCTTGTATGAGCCATATCCTGGTGGCGCCCGTTTGTGCCAACAGAAGTGCACAGGAGAATAGTTCCGTTTCTCACTTCCTCACACGACCCCGTATCAACTGGCGCCGTCGGCATTGCAAAGGGGTATGACAATATTTATATGTAAATACAGTAAAGGCACGTATCATGAGCATTCGAAATTTCAAGTACCTGTTTAAGCCTCGTTCTATTGCCGTGATCGGTGCGTCAAATCGGCCTCATCGAGTAGGACGTGTCGTGATGCAGAATCTGTTGAAAGGGGGATTCGAGGGTCCTCTGCTGCCGGTGAATCCGAAGTATCAAGCGGTATGTGGAGTGCTGGCTTATCCCGATGTGCAGGCCTTGCCGATGAATCCCGATCTAGCCATTCTGTGCACCCCTCCCCCGACGATCCCGCGGCTGATTCAAGAATTAGGGGAACGGGGAGTCCGGGCTGCGGTCATTCTGACAGCCGGCATGAGACCGAAGCCATCAGAAAAGGAAAGCGACACCGAATGGACGATCATGCTTGAAACTGCACGAAATTTTGGTATGCGTCTTCTTGGTCCGAATACCATCGGTCTGCTGATTCCCGGGCTGCATCTGAATGCCAGTTTTGCCCATATGGAAGCTCTTCCCGGATCGCTGGCATTTGTTTCTCAGTCTGGTGCACTCTGCACGGCTGTGTTGGATTGGGCTCGCTCTCAAGGAATCGGCTTTTCCCATTTTTTGTCCCTCGGGGACAGCGCCGACGTCGATATGGGCGATGTTCTGGATTATCTTGGCAGCAACCCCGATACCCGGGCGATCCTTCTGTACATTGAATCCATCACACAGGCGAGAAAGTTCATGTCTGCAGCCAGAGCCGCCGCTCGCAATAAACCGGTGTTAGCAATCAAAGCCGGTCGACATCCGGAAGGGGCGACGGCCGCCAGTTCACATACCGGAGCACTCATCGGTCGTGACGAGGTGTATGATGCGGCATTCTGCCGGGCCGGAATTTTGCGGGTGTTTGAAATCGATGAACTGTTCGATGCGGTGGAAACGCTGGAACGAGCCGGCCCGTTGCGGGGAGAACGATTAGCGATCGTCACGAATGGGGGCGGGCCGGGAGTTCTGGCTGCCGATGCTTTTGCCGAAGGGGGTGGTTCTCTCGCCCGCTTGTCTGAGGCCACGATTCATGAACTCACAACGTTGTTACCGGCGAGCTGGTCTCACGGAAATCCTGTCGACATCGTCGGGGATGCGAGAGCGGAACGTTATGCTCAGGCCTTGACCAGTATTCTGAAGGCTCCGGATGTGGATGCGATCATCGTGGCCCATGCCCCCACGGCAGTGATCACCAGCGAGGAGGCCGCATTGGCGGTGGTGAATGCGGTTCGCGCTTCGTCCTCCAAAAAAAATGTATTCACCAGTTGGCTCGGAGGCCAAACAACCGTTCAGGCCCGCCAACTGTTTGCCGAAGCCCGGATTCCAACGTATGACACTCCCGAAAAAGCCGTGCGGGCGTTTCTCCATCTCATAGACTACTCTCAACGCCAAAAAACGTTAATGGAGACCCCGCCTTCTATTCCTCATGAATTTCGCCCGGCTGTCTCTTCCGCGAGGTTGGTGATCGAGCAAGCCCTTGAGCAGGGGCGGTCTTTGCTGAATGAATCGGAAGCCAAGGCAATCCTCACCGCCTATGGTATTCCAACAGTGGAAACACATATTGCGTCGACGGCTGAGAAAGCCATTCGTTTGGCGGAGCAGGTGGGGTTTCCGGTTGCGTTGAAAATTCTTTCTCCGGACATTACCCATAAGACAGATGTGGGTGGAGTGGTGCTTGATGTGGAATCTTCTCAAGCCGTTGAAACCGCATTTCAGGGGATGAGGGATCGATTGCAACACATTCATCCAGGGGCGGAGATGCGTGGAGTCACGGTACAGGCGATGGCGCGACGGCCCGGCGCCTACGAATTACTCATTGGCGCGACGGTTGATGCCGCGTTTGGCCCGATCATTGTCTTCGGACAGGGAGGGATTGCCGTCGAACTGTTGGACGATCATGCGATGGCGCTTCCGCCTTTGAATATGAAATTAGCGAACGATCTGATTCATTCGACCAGAATTGTCTCATTATTACAGGGCTTCCGGACACGCCCAGCCGTTGATCTTGAAGCCCTCTGCCTGACCTTGATTCAAATTTCTCATCTGGTGCAGGACTTTCCAGAAATTGTTGAGCTGGATATCAACCCGCTTCTCGCCGACAAAAATGGGGTGCTGGCGTTGGATGCCAGGATGAAGATTGCGTCTTCTCGCTTATCGGGTCCGCACCATCTTGCCATTCGACCCTATCCGCAAGAGCTTGAGGAATGGATCACGCTCCAATCCGGTGAAAAACTCTTCTGCCGTCCTATTCGGCCTGAGGATGAACCTGCCCATCATGAATTTATCGCCCGATTAACCCCGGAGGATATCCGATTTCGCTTTTTCGGGCTTATCCAAGAATTGCCGCATTCTCAAATGGCACGCTTTACGCAAATTGACTACGATCGGGAAATGGCGTTCATTGCCATTCGGCCGTCCGAAGGAGAATGTCCTGAAACACTTGGCGTGGTTCGGACTATCAATGATGCCAATAATCAAAATGCAGAGTTTGCCATTGTGGTGCGCTCGGATATGAAAGGGCAGGGCCTGGGGAGACAATTGATGGAAAAAATGATCCGATATTGTCGGAAACGGGGAACCGAGCGACTGGTCGGACAAGTCTTAACGGACAATACCGGGATGCTGGAGTTGGCGCAGCGAACCGGATTTACCAAAAAACTTACCGTAGAGGGAGATGCAATGGAGATTACCTTGAATCTCACTTCCGGAGGAGCGTCTGAATAAAAGAGTGGGGTTGCTTGCGAGATCACTGCTCGATGAATGGAAGATCAGGAGAAAGAGGCCTGGGCATGGCTTGAAGCAGAGCCGGCAGCATAGGTCAAACGGCAATGGGTTGAACACACCTATCCAATATTCGAATATTGCATATGGTTCAATTAGCAAAGAATCGTAATGGCATGGGACGCCCGTATCTCATGCGCGTCTCGGGAGGTCGGATTCTTTGTTTCTTGATAGAAGCAAAAAGAATTGTCGATGAAGGTCGTTGGTTCAAATGGTGCCCAATGCGGAGTGTAACCGGTGAGCCCGAATGCGCTTGAGACGCAGGCCCAAGGCCGATGTGAAGGGACAATGACTATGGGCGCCGCCGTACAGCTTCCCAACCGTGAGCGCGCCGCGATATTACCCATTCGCTCACTTGCAAACCAGGCTTTCTCGCGCGCCGCCGGCGCACCTCTGATCGAAGGCAACACCATCCGACTGCTCCAAGACGCGTGCGAGAATTACCCGGCGTGGCTCGATGCAATCCGCGGGGCGAAACGGTACATTCATTTCGAAAACTACATCATTCGCGAAGATGATGCGGGTCGAATGTTTGCCGACGTACTCGTTAGTAAAGCCCAGGAAGGCGTGCGGGTGCGTCTCATTTACGACTGGATGGGCGGATTCGGTAGAGCGTCGCGCGCTTTTTGGAACCGCTTGCGCGCGGGCGGCGTGGAAGTGCGTTGTTATAACCCGCCGCGCTGGGACTCACCTTTTGGCTGGCTTAGTCGTGACCATCGCAAGACGATCTCGGTGGATGGCGAGGTGGGTTTTGTCACCGGCCTGTGCGTTGGGCAGATGTGGGTCGGTGTGCCTGAAAAGAAGATTGAACCGTGGCGCGATACCGGCGTGCAAGTGCGCGGACCGTCGGTGGCCGTCATTGAGCAGGCGTTCGCAGATGTCTGGGCGATGATGGGAGAGCCGATCCCTGAGCGCGACCTGGTCAAACCAGACGTGCACGCGCAAAAAGGCGAAACGGCCCTTCGCGTTGTGGCCGGCGTGCCGGCCACGGCGGGGATGTTTCGCGTCGATCTCCTGATGGCGGCCCTTGTGAGAAAACGTCTCTGGTTGGTCGATGCGTATTACGCCGGGACGACCTCCTATGTGCAAGCGTTGCGTGCGGCAGCGAGCGACGGCGTTGACGTGCGCCTGCTTGTGCCGAACGCAACCGATATTCCCCTTCTTAGGCTGTTGTCCAGAGCGGGTTATCGTCCCTTGTTGGAAGCGGGTGTGCGAATTTTTGAATGGAACGGAACGATGCTGCACGCGAAGACGGCCGTCGCCGATGGACATTGGGCTCGCGTCGGTTCGACGAATCTCAACCTCGCCAGTTGGTTAGGCAATTGCGAGATGGACGTCGTCGTTGAAGACGAACCTTTCGCCCGCCTCATGGAGCAGACGTATCTGCAGGACTTGGAGAACGCGACCGAGGTGGTTTTAGATGCTCACCGGAAGTTGCGTGCGCCGAATGAGCAGCGCCATCCGCATCCAATACTCTCCAGCGGCGGCGGGAGCGGCGGGCGTGCCGCTGCAGGCGCTCTCCGCCTCGCCAATACCGTGGGCGCGGCGTTCACGAACCGGCGTGTGCTCGAACCACTTGAAGCGCGTATCACGGTGACGGCGGGGGTGATGCTACTGACGTTGGGGATTCTCTTCTCGTTCTTCCCGCCCCTGTTAGCCTATCCACTCGTCCTAGTCTTCACTTGGATCGCCGGCGCGCTACTCTACAGAGGCTACAAGCTGTACCGCGGCAAAGCTCAGTGAGTCCAGCAAAGTAGATATTCGTCGATCCGCCCAGAAGAGGCGTCCAAGCGGGCGCGCCGATGAGAAGTGTGATTCGGCTGGAGGTGGAGAAGGCGGTAGCTGTTGACGATCACTAGACAGTTGACCCATATCACCACTGAAGTCCTGACGCGATTGGCCCAACTCGTGGATAGCGGGACAATCAAGGTTCAAATTGGCAAGATATTTCTCTTGAAAAGGATCGTGTTGAGGCAGGGGAGAACGCTGATCCGGTGGACGAAGAAGACCTGCGCGGGACAAAATTGGCATGGATTGTCAACACGGGGACGGCATAGGGGTGAGCGTCATCGGGAACCAACAATCTCCAGGGAAAGGAAGGTTGACGTCGAGCGCCCTGTCTTGTCGGTAACTAGGTCGAAACGTTCTTTCGCTCGACCTATCGGCCGTTTTCGAGCCCTGTCGCTCTTAGCAGGCGGGGCTCGAACTGATGCCGGTGATGATTATTAAAATATTATCGGATTACAGGAGGAATCATGTTCGGAACCATTCGCAACATCGAAGGTGAAAAGATCGACTACACCTTTCACCCGGGCGATAAAAGTCGGAAGGTCATCGTGGTTCTCGGGCACGGCGTCACGGGCAATAAGGATCGCCCATTTATCGTCGCGCTGGCAGAAGCCCTCTCACACGACGGAATCCCGTCGCTCAGGCTGTCGTTTTCCGGCAACGGTGATTCGGAAGGTTGCTTCGAGGACTCCACGATCTCCAAGGAAGTAGAAGACCTGCGCTGCGTGTTCGACGCGCTTGACGGATGGAACATCCTGTATGTCGGCCACAGCATGGGTGGAGCCGTCGGCGTTCTGCTGGCCGGCAAAGATACACGTCTTGTCGGACTCGTTTCACTAGCCGGCATGGTCCATACGGACGCGTTCGCCCGGCGGGAATTCAGTGACGTCACACCGGGTGTGGGCTTCATGTGGGACGAGCCGGCGTGCCCGCTGTCGCAGGCTTTCATCGCCGACACCGCAGCCATCGGTACCGTTATCACCTGTGCTCCGTCGATCCGGATTCCCTGGCTGCTCGTCCATGGAACCGAGGATGACGTTGTCCCCCTCCAGGACTCGCTCGATATCTTCGCAAGAGCCAATGAACCCAAGCAGCTCGTACAGATTGAAGGTGCAGACCACGTGTTCTCCGAGCATACACCGGACATGATCAGGATCGTACATGAATGGGTTCGGGAACAGGTCGGACGCGCGTAGTCCGGTTTTACTTCGGATGAAGGAGCGATAAAACGTGAAGTGGTGGCTATGTCACGGCCATCGGATGTGTGATTAACTGTCTGGAATGGGGTAAATTGCGATGAAACTCTTCAAACATATTCTCTACGTATCCGAAGTGTCCGTAGCACAGGAACCGTCGATAGCTCGGGCTGTGTCAGTGGCGGAAAACAATCAAGCGAACCTGACGGTCATTGATGTTATTCCAGCCCCCACGGCGGGCATCGGGATGCTGCCCGGCGGACACACCTCCGCTGAATTACAGACAGCCATGGTGAGCGAGCGCCGAAAAGGGCTGGAGTCCCTGGTCGAGCCTTATAAGGAACGCCTCAGTATCCGGTTGGAGGTGCTGGTGGGCAAAACATATCTTGAAGTTATTCGGGCTATTTTACGTCACAAGTACGATTTGTTGATCAAGCCTGCTGAAAATCCAAATTTCATCGAACGGCTGTTTGGCAGTGACGACATGCAACTGCTTCGCAACTGTCCCTGTCCGGTATGGCTTACGCGCTCAGAGGATAAGTCGGATTACGCGTGCATTCTGGCAGCTGTCGACATCGACCCGGATATGCTTGACGAACCAGAACAAAACCTCAACCGGCAGATTCTTGAACTTTCCAGTTCGCTCGCGATATCAAAATTCGCCTCACTGAATGTCCTTCATGTTTGGGATGCCCCATTCGAGAAGAAGGTGCGGTCATGGAGCGACAGTGAAGCCGTCCTGGCTTATGTTGATGGGGAACGTTCGCGACATGAAAGCGCGTTTACCCGCCTTGGCAAGCAGTTAAGAGACCAAATAGGCACAGAGGCCTACGCCCATCTTTCGCCTCAATTCCATTTGCGCCGAGGAATACCCTCCAGGGTCATCCCGCAAACCGTGAAGGAGTTGGAAGCCGATCTGGTGGTCATGGGAACGGTCGCTCGAACAGGCATCGCCGGATGGCTCATTGGGAATACCGCAGAATCTATTCTTGAACAGTTGCAATGTTCCGTGCTCGCCGTTAAACCCTCCGGCTTTATCTCCCCGGTCAAGCTGGCCGAGTAAGAGGCGCCAAACCTGGCCCCACGGTAAGACCGTGGCCTTGGGCGGCACACTACGGATCGTGCCGTATTATGATGCGAATATTTTCTGACTGATGCCAAACAAATCGGGCTTGAGATCAATGGATCAATGTAACTCCATTCATGCCACTTTCGATATGGAGGGTGTCGAGCGACTTCTTGTGGTGGGCATGGTTTTCCTGTCTTATTATGATAATGATCGGGCCAAGCCGCCATTATGAACCCTGATTAAAAATCGGCGGCAGTCATGCCGGAGTTTCTAATGGCCTGGATTGCTTTTGGAAAGGCTCTTTGGCTGAATTTTTGATAGGAAAACTGTTCTCCCGAGAATCTGCATTCATCATGTCCTGAAGAAGACTTTCGGCTTGTTGGTAGGATTGATCCGGATTGTCCGCTATCAGAAGAAAATGCCCCATTTTACGGCCGGGGGCGACGTGTGTTTTTCCATAAAGGTGAAGCCGGACCTGCGGATGAGCCAGAAGTCGATCCCACCTGGGCGGTCCGTTTTGCCATAGATCTCCGAGGAGATTCACCATCACGACGGGATGCATGAGGGAGGTATTTCCCAATGGTAATCCGCAAATGGCGCGGAGATGTTGTTCGAATTGGGACGTCACGCAGGCCCCAAACGTGAAATGTCCACTGTTATGGGGCCGGGGAGCGATCTCATTGATCAACAAGGTGTCGTCCTCGAGAAGAAACAGCTCCACAGCCATGACTCCGCAGTAGTCAAGCGCTTCTGAGAGGGAAACGGCAAGCTCCTCCGCCCGTAACCGGATCGTGTCCGCCACCCGGGCCGGAACGCGTGTGGTATGGAGGATGTTCTGCCGATGAGCATTCTCAGCCAGGGGATAGAGTTGAATATCTCCCTGAAGACTGCGGGCCAGCACGACCGATAGTTCCATCTTGAAGGGCGCGACGGCTTCCAAAACAGACGGGACTTCCTTTAATTCTCGCCAGGCTTCATTCAGATGTTCCGCGCCGGCAACCCGGATTTGGCCTTTACCGTCATATCCTGAACGGCGCTTCTTTAAAATAGCCGGGAATGCCACATGCTGAGCCGCTGCGGTCAAGGTGGCGTGATCTTTGATCGAGGCAAAAGGAGTTTGTGGAAAGCTTTGATCTTGAAGAAATTCTCGTTGAACCAGTCGATCCTGGATGAGAGCGAGCACGGAAGAGGACGGCCGGGTCGCTTGACCCGTTTCAATGTCGGCAAGAAGCATCCAAGGCACCAGTTCGGTCTCAATAGTTACCACATCAACCTGAGAGACAAAGTCCATCACGCGCTGTGTGTTCGTGAGTTCTGATTGCACAAAAAAATCCGCAACCTGGGCGGCCGGACAATTCTCAACGGGATCTAACACGCCAATCCGATACCCCATCCGGCGGCCTTCCATGGCCAGCATGCGACCAAGTTGGCCTCCGCCCAATATCCCGATCGTTCCACCCGGAAGGATGATATTCATATAGGTTTCTCCAGTGCAGGGGTGTGTCGTTGGTCATAATAGGCCTTGAGTCGTTGGCCGATGCCGTGATCAGATACGGCAAGGATAGCTGCTGCCTGCAATGCGGCATTGACCGCTCCATCCTCGCCGATCGCATGGGTCGCAACCGGAATGCCCTTTGGCATTTGGACAATTGATAAGAGCGAATCAAAGCCTTGCAGGGTTCGAGACCGCACCGGTACTCCGAGAACCGGAAGAATTGTTTTTGCCGCGGCCATTCCCGGCAAGTGTGCGGCTCCTCCTGCTCCGGCAATGAGCACGTGGATGCCCCGGCTTTTGGCCGATCCGACATACTCAAAGAGGAAATCAGGTGTGCGGTGAGCTGACACAATCCGGCATTCATGGGGAACGGCCAATTCCGTGAGGATCAGACTTGCGTGTCGCATGGTCTCCCAATCACTGCGGCTCCCCATGATAATCGCCACGAGTGGATTGGATTTATCAGATTCAGTATTCATCGATTAGGTTGAACCCCCAAAAATATTCCCCCTTTAAACGCAGCCACCCTAACCGCCCAGGCTCCGTGAACAGATCATGAGCCGGCAGTTCAGGGTAATGAATGGTGAATTCTTCTGCTAGGAGCCTGAGCCTTTTTTCCCCGGCTCCGGCTCTGTCCGTATTTGTCTCACTGCCCTCTTCTCAGTCCGCCCTACTGTACCCTGCTTCACCATGATAATTCCATATTTTCTGCACCGTCGGCCACCAATACTTCCGGTTGAACGCTTCCATGTGCGTGGTCCCAGGTTATTTGAATATCCTTTGTTCCCATAAACCGGCATCGGTACTCCTCATCAGCAGGTCCTGGCTCACATACCCTGTCCACGCTTTTGTCCCCCGATTGGAAATGAATTCGCATTTGATCGGACCAAATACACAATCGCTGCAAGGCGTTTGCCTGGTATAGAGAGTTGGTGTTGGCGTATATTTCTCTTTTTGGTCACTATGCCGGCCGGGAAGACTCTAGCCAATTCCAGCCCACACGTTAAAGCCCGGCCTACTGCCCACGCAATTATTCGGCCTCGCGTCGCTGGTCCAGCAACCGTCCTACTCAGTTTTCGGAACCTTATCCCGATGAAGGGGGAATGCGACGGGATTTTTGGGGCGCGAGGATGGGCGAAACGCTGTCTTAATGTTTGAAAAATTCCGAGGGATAGTAACGCAAGCCCTGGAAGACCATGTCATCCAGAGTAAAACGAAGCATCTCGCAAGGTCTTGATGTTTCCAAAGACTTCATCGTTCCTTCGCTGTTGAATCGAAATAACAGATTGGTGAGGATTCGGTTTATCACAAAAAATTCATCCCTCCCTAAATGGGAAAATTGCAGCATCTACACATGATGTGGACCCGGTTTGCCATCCTCCTGACTTCGATGGCGACCGGGCCGACCGGCTCGGAATCGGCCAAGCGGCATTGCTCCTCTTCCGGACTGACCGCCTCGAGCAACACAGCGCTCAAATGCTGGGAGATGGTGCTGTCGTGAGACAGCCTGCAGGCGTTGGAATAATATCAGAACTTCGGGCACCTTCGTCTGCCTGAGAAACCGGTCATACATCGCGATATTGTCGTGTTCACCTTGAACGCCGGCTTGACAGGCCTCGAGTATAGACGACGGAGGCTCAAGCTTCTCTTCCCAGTCATCTTTGGGTAACGGAATTTTAATGTGCCCGCACAGAAGTTCAAGCGCTCACGCATGGGTTTCCTCCGCGTTTACGATATTGCTGAACGGCCGTATTTCACCGAATGTGTTGAGCACGAGGCGATAGAACGCCCGCGCCTTGTATTCATCCATTAGCGCTTCCAGAACCATCGCCTTGGTGTTGGCATCAAGCATGTGAATCACCTCCCATCTTTTGACTAGGCGGGGAAACTCACCATCGACCCGTCCAAGGCGTAGTGATTTCCTCCCTTCTACCTTGGTGCTTAAAACATGCCAACGATTTCCACCCCTTGATGTACATGTCCCCAGATGAACGCTCAGACGATTGTTGGAGGAAGACTCACCCGCCACTTTATATTGGGCTGGTCCTTTTCACGCTTTCTAGATATTCCATATTCCACGAAAAGAACTGTAGATATTTGCCACGTCCGTGCAAAATTTTTTGTAGCCAAATGGGTCATCGGTTTGGGGATGGGAAAATGATGCCTGCCGTCAGATGCCCAATAGAAAAGAAATTTTCGTAATGGTACCGAACTTGAAGAGAATGTAGGAAATACCAATCAAGTGAGCGAAACTATTAGAAGAACTGAAAGATCTTTACCCTGTTTGCGTTCGCAGAACCAAAAGCTTTGAGAAGGGTTTTTTGTTTGCTGAAAAAGGGGACTCCATGAAAGACCAAAACACGGCAAAGGGAGAACGCTGGTCAGTGATCTTGGCTGGAGGAGAAGGGGAGCGAACGCGTCCGTTTATTGAGCAGTGGCTGGGGTATCACAAGCCCAAACAGTATTGTTCGTTTGTGGGCCATCGTTCCATGTTGCAACATACGTGGGATCGTGCGGACCTCTTGACGCATCCTGAACACAAAATAACCGTCATTGCTCAGAACCACTTTCGAGAAGTGGTAACTCAGTCGGCGAATCGATCCTGTGGCCAGGTGATTGGACAACCTCGGAACTGTGATACGGCTGCCGGGATTTTTCTTCCCTTAACGTACATTCGGGCTCAGAATTCCCATGCGACGGTGGCACTGTATCCAGCAGACCATTTTGTATTCCCCGAAAATCGATTTATGGACACGGTTGAAAAGGCTATTCAGGCGACCACCATCTTTCAAGATCGAATTATGCTCCTCGGTGTCAGGCCCACATCTCTTGAGCTCGAGTATGGATGGATCGAACCAGGAGGACCCCTGGGATTAAGTGGCGGACTGTGCGTGAGACGGGTGCATGCCTTTCTCGAGAAGCCAAACGCTAACCAGGGGCTAGCCGCTCAGGCCAAAGGAGCCCTTTGGAATACCTTTATCATGGCCGCCAGAGTGGAGACTTTCTGGAGATTGGGATGGAAATGTATGCCGGAGATTATGGAACGATTTGAACAATTGGAAAAAGTTATAGGCACACCTCAGGAAAGTCGGACTCTTCGTGAAATCTACCATGATATGCCGCGGCGGAACTTTTCATCCGATCTTTTGGGTTGTGCCCCTGAATCGGTTGGAGTGCTTGAACTCAAAAATGTTCTGTGGAGCGACTGGGGTCGGCCCGATCGTATCGCTGACACTATTCGCGCCATAGGAAAAACGCCGGCTTTTGGATTGGAATGCCTGATGGAATCGCGTCGTGCACGCAATGAGAATCAGCTGACAGAGGTCTTGTGATGCGAACGAGTCAACAATCAGAGAGCCGTGAAGACGCAACCCATCCCATTTCCCTCGGGCTAAAGAAAAGCCGTTGTCTCTAAAAAGAGAGGGGCTAAACTATCCAGCGGAGATCTATTCCACTGAATTCCAAAATGAATTTCCCATAACAGATGTTGGAAATGACAAGTGGTTAAACGAAAAATCCCAATTTATTCATTCGGGGAGAGGGATGATGATTCACATTCATCAAGGAGGTTGCTATGTCTCATGCTATCCGAATTCTAGGACTGACGAGTGTGTTGACTGTTGTGATGATGGGAGGAATGTCTGCGCCCGCGATGAGCGCTGGTTCCGGCCCGGCAGATGGCTATGATCTTCATGTCCAAGCGCCGCATCTCATGGCCAACGGAGAGATTGGTGGTCCATTTCACCATTTCTGTAAGGGAATTTCAGACACCATTTTTCAGTGTCTCTTGTTTGAGACCACCGAGGCCAATGCTCCGCTCGTCGCTGTGGAATATTTCGTGGCCAAGAAGGCTTCCAGAACGCTTCCGTTAATCCAATGGCACCGGTATTTCCATGATCATCAGGAGGAGATTAACACTGGTCGCCTGTTTATCCTTGATGTCGATGATGAGAACAAGAAAAAAGAAATTGCCGAAGCTGCAGGCAAAACCGATGGAGTCATTTATCACTTGTGGCAAAAAGGACAGGCGTTCCCGGATGGAACCGTGACCTTCCCACAATCGATTGGTGTGCAGTTTCCTCAACCAAACTAATTAGTAATGACTGGACGGGGAACCTCAAAAATCCCCCGTTCCTTCCGGATGTGACTGTGATAACAAAAAAGGAGTCTGGGGCCTATCTCTAGCGAAATCATGAGGGTTAATGGATCAAACAATCTATGCTTTGTGAGGTATAGGAAATGAATACACGACAGTTTGGCATATTAGTCATGACGACTCTTCTGGCCGGGGTGGTGGGTGGAGCGCTGTCCAACCTTGTTTTCCTCAATGCCGCAGTGTCAGCAGAGGAATCCGAGCACCCAAAGAAAGTTGTTACGGCGGAGGAATTCCGCCTTGTGACGAAGGATGGCCAACCCCGGGCCACGCTGCTTCTGTGGAATGGGGAATTGCCGGCTTTGACCCTCGCTGATGAAACCTGTCATAACCGTGTGTTCCTCGGTGTCTTTAATGAAGCACAGCCGGCATTGATCCTTAACGATAAAGGCTGTAAGCAACGAGCGGCTCTGGATCTGCAGCCGGATGGATTGCCTTCCCTCACTCTCAGAGACAAGAATGACGTTCCACGCGCACGGCTCCGTGTGTTGCTGGATGGAAGTCCTGTGCTGACCCTCTTTAATCAGAACGGCCAGATTGCCTGGTCACCGCCCTTACCCTCCTCCGAACCGTAGAGATCGACTAGGGAACGGGATCCTCTTGTGTGGTAGGGACCAGGATATCCGCGAGGAACAAACGGACGTTTCAAACACTTGACTCAGTCCATCTCAGACGAACGCGTTGCGTGAAGTTCTTCTTGAAAAGAAATGATAATCATTCAATTTCAATACTTCTATTGAAATCAAAGGGGGAGAGACCAATGAGCAAAGAAAAATTTCACCACACCGCTAAAATGCAGTGGGAGAAACTTCAAGAATTCCCGGGGCCCGCAGACGTCAAGATTGTTCGAGAAGACCCATCCCTTGGCGCCAAAACCATGCTTGTTCGGATTCCTGCCGGCGGCCGGATTACGCCTCATAGCCACCGTGGCATCGTTCAGCATTTTGTTCTTGAGGGACAGTACGAGACGGACGGCCAGGTCTGTGAATCGGGCAGTTATCGGATGATGCCCGAGCATTGTAATGTGTCTCCCATTTCAACCAAAGACGGAGTGACCATCCTCATGATCTATGACCCGGTTTCCAACTAAGCCCGTTATATCCGGTAACTTGGCTACGGGGTGACTTTTTGTATGATGGAATTTTATGAACAATGCGTAATGCTTGCTGTCTGTCTATGGATGCCGAAGTTTTTCCATTTTAATTTGAGGAGGTCATATGGCTATTCAAGGTGTCCCAGCCTCAGGGTTTAAGACTGTCGGACAGATTGTGCCAACCAATGAATTGAAATTCGGTAGGAAATTGAATGCCCTGGCGGCGGCGGTCGAGTTACTTTCTCATCATACCCCGGGAGGGCCGGTCGTGGACGAAAAAAACCATTTTATCGGCTTTATTAGTGAATTTGATGTTCTCCGTGCTTTGGAAGCAGGAAAAGACCTGAACAAGGTGACGGTCGAAGACGTGATGAAAAAAGATCATATTTCAATTACTGATACGACATCGATCAAGGATGCCGTGCACCTCATGGAAGAGCAACGATTGTTGAGTCTGCCGGTAGAGCGAAACGGGGAGGTGATGTATACCGTGACAAGGCATGATCTGTTGAGGGCCTGGATTGGATTAGGATTGGGCATAGAAGATGGGAATGAGTAGATCAATGGATTGGCGATCACTCCCAGTATGGGAAAACCCACGTAGTCTATAAGACGGACATGTTTATTGAGGGGTAAATCTCAGAGATCCCGGAGCGGGGGAGGGGTTGGATCATACTGAGAGTGGAATGTGAGCCTTCCTGGTCTTTGTGAGGGCATGAGAGGTGGTTTATGAATTCAGAATCTAACAGCTATGTCACCGTCAGGGTTTTTGAAGCTTCAGATCCCTGTGAATGGGAACTTCTGGGGCCGGATGGAACGGCCATTGAAGGATGGCATCTTCTGTCGGTGGGGCGTGACCATTCGGGGAGGTACTCGCTTCAGGTGACCTTTGATCAATTTCATTGTGTCAATGCGGTGGGCCAAAAGGTCAACATACATCTGAGTGGGGTTTCCGCTCAGATGTTGGAGAAAGAACCATCCCCTCCGAGTGCCCGTACCCATCGGCTCCCACAGCATTGATGAAGAAGTTAAGCGGATGGAAGAGGGGGAGGGTCGAGAACATTCACATAGAGTCTAAAATACTTCGCAAGTAGATCATTCCAGGTAACAAGGGTTTTTCACAGCTGCACTGGAAGGTGTCTTTTTATAGGCTGAGTAAAAGGAGCATTGAGAGGGTAACTATGCTGGTGTTCGTGAGAATGGGAAGATATTGAATTTTAAGAAAAAGAGAGAGAAATGTTTTAATGACTACCTCTTAAGTTGCAAGAGGTAAGCAATCCTTTAATCAGGAGGGATATATATGCGTGCATTGGCATATTTGTTGATAGGAGTGTTGGGTGGGATGGGCGTGATGAGCCTTAGCCAAAAGGGAGGACCAAGTCCCACTACGATGTTGGCCCCAGTGAGTTATGCGATGACGTCTGCCGAGCAAGCTTCTGAAAGAGCAGACGAGAAACCCTGGACGGGCGCCGATTTATTAGAGATGGCGCAGGTCTATGATCAACAGGCCGATGAGCTTCAAAGTGAGGCGGTCAGATTGGAACAGCGAGCCATAAGCCTTGCAGAAAAGCCTCATATGGATCCCAAGGGGTTTACCAGGTCGGGATGGATGTTAATTGCCTCAACGCGATGGAAGTCGGCAAAAGAATTACGAGAATTGGCCGCCATGCATCGTTCGGAAGGACAACGTCTCCTGGCATTGGAAAAAAACGGAAAAATCCCGACAGATAATTCAGATAAGGACGGGGATTCCTCTTAGAAGCATGGCACATGAATTGTGATGTTTTTTCAGGTTTACTTTAGGTTAGGATCCCCTGGGTTCGTGTTTTGTCCTTGTCTACCCTCCTTTCGCAAAGAGTTTTATTGGCACTGATCACCCGAGGGCCGTGGTCGTGGCAAAGACAATCTTTTGATACCACCATTATTTATTCAACATGATCATGGCTGCGGAAATGGGAGCGGCGGGAAATTTCCTTGCTCTATCTCTAGATGACCATTCTAGGGACACGTCGGAACCGGAAGGAGACAAAATGGATGCCTTAATGTTACTGGGTGGACTGGCGCTCATGATCGGGGTGATCGGCTTTATTGTTTTGGTGAAAGGCTGGAAAAAGAGGCCCCCTGGACCTGAATAGGCGGGTGGCGCAAAGGCGACCATTTGCCCATTGAGAATCACGGGCTGGCTGGGAATGGTGTTTGGTGGTTGATAGAGCAGAATATACGGGTCTGCCAAAAATACATATCAGAGTATGAAGATTATGTGTAGAGATTCCGCCAATAGAGGTTCCAACACTATCCTGATATTGGGCAATTGGCCTCTATGAGGAATTTCCCTTTCTAGATAGCCACTCACAGTGCTGTGTCAGTAGCTGAGAAGGTTCACTGATATATTTACGAAATGAAAATGGTATAGAATTTGTACCATCTACCATGAAAGAGTGGCTGAGCAGTTCCTTGGGATGTTGAGAGGGAGGTAATATCTTGATGATTATGATTGTGACATTTCACGAGGATTTTCGAGGAAGGATTTCTGCTTTTCTCTCTGAGAAAGGCTATGAAGTCTGTGTTCCTCCTCATAGACAGGATGTTATTCCCCTGGTAAAGGAAAAATCCCCTTTAGTGGTCGTGTTGGATATGTATGTGGCGGAACCAAACGGACTGGACGTGCTCAAGGAGCTACGAGCCCAACATTATCAAGGAAAAATTGTGGCGCTGGCCGGAACCTCGGTGCGTTCCTTAATGTCACAGGCCTCTCAGCTTGGCGTGGACCAGGTGATTGGAGGATTTCAAGGCGCTGGCGGGGCCCTGAATCTTGATCAGGTGGAATCGGCTATCAAAATGGCATTGCGCCCCGGCATAGCTAAACGCGCATTTGAATTGTACGAGGCACGGGGCCGGACGCCGGGGAATGACTTGGAGGACTGGTTTGAAGCTGAGCGACAAATTTTCCGTGTCGGAAAGTCTGTGTTAGCGGCGAAGCCAACAAAAGCTGAAACTACAAAAGGCTTGAAGAAGCCAACAAAAACAAATAAGACATCATCCTAAAGATCTCGATCGCAACACTTTGGTGAATTCTGCGCTGTGCTGTCTTGTGCGTGTCATCGAGAGTCCAAGCAAGAGTGTTGCCTTCTCACCCTTCAACTCAAAAGCTGTTCATCGCTTGCAGCCGGAACTCTTTGTGAATCTGGCCGGAAGAAGTCCTAGGGTTGACGGTATCCCTAGCGATCAAACCGTTTAAGAGAGAGTTTACCGTATCGAGGTTTTAATTTGGCGCATTTTGGGTCAGTAGTTTCTTGGCCCTGTAGAGGAATGCATCATTGGAGGCGTCCCGCTTCCTCTACCCTATAACCCGGATATGGTGCGAAAGGGCTCCTAATGCGGAATGGTTTGGAAGGATGTAGGTGTGGGTAAGACTGGTGCAATATTTGCTGTTATAACAAATTTCATACGTAAGGCTGCAAACAAAAAAGAAAGCACCCTGAAAGTTCCAACATCCAACTCAATCTTAACGGTCGGACGTCTCCAACATGTCCTGCAGATGCCATCAGGAATCAGGAAAACCGGATTTTCAACTTAATTTTTCTACTCAACAGGTTTTCAACGCATTTCGCTTGGGATCAAGGTGAATCTGACAAGAGGCAGTGGAATCTTATTGCATCCGACATCCCTCCCAGGAGCATGGGGAATCGGGGATTTAGGGCCCGCTGCCTGTCAGTTTGTTGATTTTCTCATTGCAGCCGGTCAGAGTTGGTGGCAGATGTTGCCACTGGGACCGACCGGGTATGGCAATTCTCCCTACATGTGCTTTTCCGCCTTCGCAGGAAACCCACTACTCATCAGTCCGGAAAAACTTGTGGAGGATGGATTTGTCTCCGCATCCAATGTGGGGCGGCCTTTGTCTTTTCCGGCGGACCATGTGGATTACCCTCTGGTCCTTGCGCATAAGCGCCTAATCTTCGAAAAGTCTTTTGAGCAGTTTAAAGCTAATCCTCCAGCTGAACATCGCCAAGCCTTTTTGTTGTTCCGTGAGAAACATGCTTCCTGGTTAGAAGACTTCTCTCTTTTTATGTCTTTGAAAGAAAGCTATGCGGGGCAACCATGGACTCGATGGGATACGTCACTGATCGTTCGAGATCCTCAAGCCCTGCAGGACTGCAGTCGTCGCCTCAGGGATAAGATTGAGTATCATCAGTTTCTTCAGTACCTGTTTTTTCACCAATGGTCCGCCCTGAGACAGTATGCTCATGCCAGGGGGGTCAGAATTATCGGAGACCTCCCGATTTATATCGCTCATGATAGTTCAGACGTCTGGGCGCACCCTGATTCATTCTATCTGGATGATCAATGTCAACCGTCCGTAGTGGCCGGGGTGCCGCCGGACTATTTCAGCGAAACAGGACAACGGTGGGGGAATCCGATTTACCGGTGGGACGTGAGAGCTGGGTCCGGGTACCATTGGTGGATCGATCGATTTCGTGCCAATCTTGCTCTTGTCGATATGATTCGATTGGATCATTTCCGGGGGTTTGAAGCCTATTGGGAAATCCCGGCTTCTGAACCTCATGCTATCCATGGTCGCTGGGTGAAAGGTCCGGGAGGCGAATTGTTTGCAGCCGTGAAAACCGCACTGGGTGATTTGCCTGTGATCGCGGAAGATCTTGGTGTGATCACCCCCGAGGTTGAGGCGTTACGGGATTCTTGTGGATTTCCCGGCATGCGAATTTTACAAATGGCCTTCGGCAACGATCCCAAAGCCCATCATTATCGACCCCATCACTATACCCAGAATTCCATTGTTTATACGGCTACTCATGACCATAATACGACGGTCGGGTGGTTTACCGCTGAACCGGGGAAGGAAACCACCCAATCCAAAGAGGAGATCAAGGAGGAGCGTGTGAATGTGTTGCGCTATCTCGGGACTGACGGTCGAGATATTCATTGGGATGTGATTCGACTGGCCATGAGTTCTGTTGCCCAACTCGCCATGGTTCCGTTTCAGGACGTTTTGGGATTGGGGAGTGAATGCCGGATGAATCGCCCCGGCACGCTCAAGGGGAACTGGGAATGGCGGGTTCACCCTGGTGAGATGACAGAGAATGTTGGGAACCGACTCCGTGACCTGACAGGTTTATTTGATCGGCTGCCAATACCCATGCCTTAGGAATCCTAAAAAATAAAAGCCTTTGCGAGAAAGGGGGCTGACAATGAAAATTTTAGTGGCGGTTGATCCTTCCGAACATACGCAGGAGGCCATTCGATTTGTGAAATCGGTGGATTGGCCAAAGACATCAGAAATGTATCTCATTCATGTGATCGAGATGAAACATGCGTCTTCTCTGATACCGTCGGATGGGCCTTCCAGTTGGGATCGGGTCATTTCCGAAGCAAGAGGGAAACTGTTCACTAAAGCGAAGGGTCTTCTTAAGCAGACGCAGAAGGAGATTCTTGAAGAAAGGGCTGTGACCATTAAGTCCCTGGTGATGGAAGGGCTTCCGGGTGCGCAAATTTTACAGGCGGTGGAGGACTATCAAATTGACCTGGTCATCTTAGGAACCCGTGGTCTTTCCAATGTGAAACGGTTTCTTCTAGGGAGTACCAGTGATTGGGTGATGAGGGAAGCCCCGTGTTCAGTGTTATTGGTTCGTGAAAAACTCAGTAAGGTGACGATGGGAAAAGCCGCCGCCAAAATTCTTCTGGCCACCGATGGATCATCCGTTGCGCTCAATACTGTGGATATGCTCGGTCTGTTGGCTTGTAAGACCCCTCCAAAGGTGACGGTGGCGCATGTGGTGGGAAAGCCCGTGTATTTGGAAGGTTGGTTTGGGAGAAAAGGAAAACCCGCCTTTAAACAATTAGCGGGACAATTCTTGGAAAAATCTCACAAAGAAGCGGCCAGCCATCTGGAAGAGTTGAGCCAAAGAGTCAAAGACCTCGGCATGAAAGTCGATACTGTCTTGACCAAAGGAGACCCTGCTGAAGAAATTGTCAAAATCGCCGAGCGTTCAAAACCCAGATTGATCATGGTGGGATCAAAAGGATTTAAGGGGGGGAAGCCCGTCCCATTGGGAGATGTGGTCAGAAAAATCGCCCGCCATGCCCCATGTTCGGTGTTTCTCATCCGCCCTGGCAGATCTAAGCAAGAGGGTTGATGGCCGTCCCCTTTCTCCAGAAACACTCAAGACCATCAGGGTGTTTCCATAAGGAGGCAGAGAATTCTGAGCCTGCTTTTATGCGTTCTCTTAACTTCAATTGAAATGAGCACGATGCCTGCATCCGATAAAAAAAGGTCAGACATGTGCTGGCATGCCTTGGATGGTGAATCCGTTCTCAAGGCTTTGGCCGGTCAGGTTGGGGGGTTAACTCAGGATGTGGCTGCCAAACGTCTGGCCCTCTATGGCCCCAATCGTTTACGCCCACCTAAAAAACAAGCCTCCTGGCAGCGGTTTCTCGCCCAGTTTCACAATATTCTCATTTATATTCTGCTGGGAGCAGGTGTTGTAACCGCCATTCTCGGTCATTGGGTGGATACCAGCGTGATTTTTGGCGTCGTGGTGATTAATGCCGTCATCGGATTTCTTCAGGAAGGCAAAGCCGAAAGGGCGATGGATGCCATTCGCCGGATGTTGTCCGTGCAAGCCTCCGGCCTTCGTGATGGAGCCCGGTGCTCCATTCCAGCGGAAGATCTTGTGCCTGGGGATATTGTGTTTCTCCAATCAGGGGACAAGGTTCCAGCAGATCTGCGTCTTCTCAGGGTGAAAGCGTTGCGTATAGAAGAAGCCGCCTTGACCGGTGAGTCCGTGCCGGTTGAGAAGCATATACAACCGGTTCCCGAAACCGCGTCCATTGGTGATCGAAAAGGCATGGTCTATTCGGGAACTCTGGTGACCTATGGAACAGGGACCGGCGTGGTCGTCGCAACCGGAGATGCCACAGAAATTGGACGGATCAGCGCCATGCTGGCGGGAGTGCAGACCTTAACCACGCCGCTTCTCAGAAAGATCGGAGAATTCGGGAGCCGGTTAAGTCTGGCCATTATCACCGGAGCGGTGGGTGTGTTTTTCTTCGGAATTTTTTTCCGGGAGTATGGTTTCAGTGACATGTTTCTGGCGAGCGTGGGACTTGCCGTTGCGGCCATTCCTGAAGGACTTCCCGCAATTATGACCATCACGCTCGCTATCGGGGTTCAAGCGATGGCCCGACGCCAAGCGATTATTCGCCGGCTGCCGGCTGTGGAGACCTTAGGTTCCGTCACGGTTATTTGTTCAGATAAAACCGGCACTCTTACACGAAACGAAATGACGGTACAAACATTGGCGACCGCAGCGTATGCCGTGGATGTCAGTGGCGTCGGATATGATCCTCATGGCGGATTTTCTCTGTTTGGCAACACGGTCGTGCTGACGGATCTTCCAGATGTGATGGAACTCGCTCGAGCCGGAATGTTGTGTAACGATGCGGATCTGGCTCAGGTGGAAGGGGCCTGGCAGGTCAACGGGGATCCGACGGAGGGGGCGTTGGTTACCCTCGGGAGAAAAGCCGGATTGGATTTTCGATTCGAACATGAGATGTGGCCACGGACGGATGTGATTCCCTTTGAATCGCAACACCGGTTTATGTCGACGTTGCATCACGACCATGCCGGGCATGGGTTTATGTATATCAAGGGTGCCCCTGAACGGGTTTTGGAGATGTGCGCGTTCCAGCGGAGTCTGGGGGAGGATCATCCTTTGAATAGCCGGTCGTGGCAGGATCGGATTGAGCAGATGGCCGGGCAGGGGCAGCGAGTGTTGGCCGTGGCCTTTGCCTCTACCAATCATGACCATCGAGAGTTACGGTTTCAGGATGTGGAGCAGGGTCTGACCATGTTGGGGCTCATCGGTATTGTTGACCCACCCCGGGCTGAAGCCATTGAAGCGGTCCGACAATGCCAGCAAGCCGGGATTCGGGTCAAAATGATTACCGGGGATCACCTGGTGACGGCGAGAACGATTGGCTTACAGATGCATATCGGAGATGGAAAACAGGCCATTTCGGGACAAACACTGGAAACGTTGAGTGATGAGGAATTGGCGGGTGTTGTGCGGGATATTGATATATTTGCCCGGGCAAGTCCCGAACATAAATTGCGGTTGGTGGAAGCCCTCCAGGCGGGTGGGGAAGTGGTGGCCATGACTGGAGATGGTGTGAATGACGCGCCGGCGCTGAAACGGGCGGATGTGGGAGTGGCGATGGGAGTAAAGGGAACGGAAGTGGCCAAGGAAGCGGCGGAAATGGTGCTGGCCGATGATAATTTTGCCTCCATTGCTCATGCGGTCGAGGAAGGCCGTCGGGTTTATGACAATATTCAAAAATCCATCTTGTTTATTCTACCCACCAATGTCGCCGAAGCCGGAGTGATTGTGGCCGCCATTTTATTAGGGACCATGTTGCCGATTACGCCGGTACAAATTTTGTGGGTCAACATGATCACCGCCGTCACCCTGGCCTTGGCCTTGACCCTCGAACCCCCTGAATCGGATGTCATGCGACGTCCTCCTCGAAATCCCCGTGAAGCCATTTTGTCACGGTTTCTCCTGTGGAGGATCGGCTTTGTATCAGTCTTAGCCGTAACGGGCACGTTTGGCCTGTTCCTCTGGGAGTGCGACCGGGGGACCTCAATTGAAACCGCGAGAACCATAGCCGTCAACATGTTGGTGGTTTTTGAAGCCTTTTATGTCTTGAATGCGCGGTCTTTTTATGGCTCGGTTCTTTCCCCCAAAGGATTGTTTCAAAACCCCTATGTTCCGCTCACCATAGGTATGGTCTTAGGGATTCAAGGGCTATTTACCTATACCGAAGTGATGCAGACGTTGTTTCATACCACCGGGATTGATGGATTGGCGTGGTTTCGAATTGTTGGCATTGGCCTGGTGATTTTTTTGCTGGTTGAGTTCGAGAAGTATGTGTTTCGGAATTTGCTGAAACTGAGAACTCCCGACCTGAAAACGTGACGGATGGGTCCTGACTCGGTACGGTTGTTAAGATGGCGACCGGGAAGGATCCTCTCGAAGGATCAAATTCAACTACCCGATATGAGGATGAATGGCTACAAATCAGAGGAATGATTTGACGCGACAGGCAAACGCATTCCAAAGCTAGCGGGTTTGAAACCTAAGGGTGACCGGCGAAGGGGTCCGAATCCTCATGCCAACGGTGGGTTGTTGCTCAAAGATCTCAAGAAGTCTGATTGTCAGGTTTACGCAGTGGAGGTCCCTCCCCATAAGGCTGTGGCTGAAGCGATACGGGTGATGGGCACCTTTCTCCGGGATGTCATGAAACGCAACATGGGTAATCGGAATTTCCTGGTCTTTCGTCCGCGAAAAACCGTGTCCAACCGCCTCCATTCCCTGCTGCTAAAAGGACAATCGGGTCTGCAGATTCACAAAATAGATGCGGCTATCAAGCTCCCATAAAGCTTCAACCTCAGAGCAAGCATTTGCATGGTCTGTCCGACAAGAGTTTGATACCCTGCTGACGACGGATAAACCGCTTTTTTTGCCTTTCTTGGATATCCCTGGTGGATTCATCGCCTGATATATCGGGAACCAACCATAAAAATATCCACGTTCGAGGCTATAAAGAAGAAGGCCCGACGACCACCCCCTTTTTGATATAGTTGTTCTTCACGATCTTGACCGGTATCATCTCGTGGCTGATGTGATTGATCGTGTGCCGAACCCGGATATCTTGCGGCAGGCTATTCGGGGTAAAAAGATCGATCATAAACCGTACGTTGCCAGGTACGGGTAAGATAGGCCGGAAATTAAAGATTGGAAGTGACAGTATGAGTTTTACTTTCACATGCAAGATAACGAGGGTCGTTTGGATTTATGGCCTGTTCGGGTAACATAACTCAGCGATAAACATCTTTGTGGTATCGACTCTCATGTTGATGACCTGGATGTTTACCTGAGTGTGATTTTGACAAGAACAAAGGAGACGTATGATGGAGCGCCGAGACATTTATATTACCGAATTCGATCTGAATAGACTCACTGAATTATTAGGCGTCTGGCAAACGTTCAAAGGCAGCAAGAGTACCAGTATTCATCTGGAGGGGTTATCAGAGGAGTTGGACCGGGCGAATATTGTTGACCCGAAGGACATTCCGCCTGATGTCGTGACAATGAATTCACGCGTCCGATTGTCAGATACGAGCAAAGATGAAGATCTGATCTATACGTTGGTTTTCCCGCGTGATGCCGATGCTGAGGCAGGAAAGATTTCTATTCTTGCACCAATTGGAACTGCCATTCTCGGGTACAAGGTGGGGGATATTATTGAATGGCCGGTTCCGTTAGGAATACGAAAGGTGAAAATTGAAGAGGTCCTCTATCAACCTGAAGCCGCCGGAGATTTCCACCTTTAAACGGCTCCGGGCTCGATCGTTTCAACATTAACCGCATGGGAGCGTTTTACGGCAAAGAAGTCAAATGTGGCCATCAGTAGGCCGACATCCATTTGAAGGGAATTCGGTTTGGATGCCCAATGAAAAATGTCCGGTATGGCGATGATGGAGATGCCTGTCCCATATTTTTCATCCCTGGCTCAGATCCTTGGCCGTCGTCTAAGAATAACAACTCAGGTGAGCTGGCCTGGTCGAGAGCAACGCTTTATGGTTTATCATTGTTGGCAGGATAGGGGTTTTCCGTTAACCCCGCCCGTTGTCATCGTGGATCTATTCGATTGTATCCTTTGTGTAAATGCCCCAATAATAACATTGGCCGTGACGAGGGATGGAATCCCCGATAGTCCTTTTTGGAAAGGAAGCACCTCTCCCGGCAAATACATTCCTGATCGTGTGGAATCCCCTAGGACGCTTGAGTAAGACGGATAGGATTCACCTTTATGAAACCGCGATCTTCGGTTTTTTCATCTCGCCCGCATCCCCATCTTTATGAAATTAATACATGGGTGTGGTTGCACGACCTCTCTCAGAAAATGAACCGAACAATTCGCCTTGGGGACGTTCCGGATCAAGAATGGGATGAGCTTCAGGCAAAGGGGTTTGATTGCGTGTGGCTCATGGGCTTGTGGGAGCGCAGTCCTCTTGGCCGGCGGATCGCTAGACAACACTCCGATTTGCAACAGGACTATGCCAAAGCTCTTCCCGATTGGCAGGAATACGAGGTCGTGGGTTCCCCCTATGCTATTCGGGCGTATCAGCCTGATCCTGAGCTGGGGTCCTGGGAGCAATTGAAGGACGTATTAAGAAAACTGCATGACCGCGGAATCAAATTGATTCTGGATTTTGTGCCCAATCATACCGCATTGGATCATGAGTGGACCACCAGACACCCGGAGTATTATGTTCAAGGAACTTCCAGGGATGTCACAAACTTCCCCTCGCAATTTTTTCCCATCGACACCTCAAAAGGCATTCGATATCTGGCACATGGCAAGGACCCCAATTCCCCTGCTTGGACGGACACCGCACAATTAGACTACTTCAATCCTGATACGCGAAAGGCGCTGATTCGCGAATTGCAACATGTTGCCAAATATTGTGATGGCGTTCGCTGTGATATGGCCATGTTGGTGCTCAATGAGGTGTTTGCACAGACGTGGGAAAATCATGTGAAGGGCGATGTCTGCCCTTCCGGGGAGTTCTGGACAGAAGCCATCTCCCTCCTGCCGGATTGTATGTGGATTGCCGAGGTATATTGGAATCGTGAATGGGAGCTTCAACAACTTGGTTTTCAGTTTACCTACGACAAAATCTTGTATGATCGGCTTCGACATTCGACCCCACACGAGGTCGCCCTGCATCTTCAGGCTGATACGATCTTTCAAAGCAAACTAGTGCGGTTTTTGGAAAACCATGATGAGCCGAGAAGTGCTGTGGCGTTCGGTAACGTCCGTCTCCCTGCGGTCGGGGTTCTGATGGCCACATTGCCCGGCATGCGTTTGTATCATCAAGGCCAACTTAGTGGAAAACGAATCCGGATTCCGGTTCAACTTTGCCGAGCCCAGGACGAACCCCCTGATGAAGCGACCGTGGCGTTTTATGACCGAATTCTGGCGATCACCAATGAAGACGTGTTTCATGCCGGGAAATGGGCCATGCTCACTGTCCATTCGGCCGGCGACGATTCTTTCAGTAATGTCGTCGCGTATCAATGGACAACCGAGCGGGTTTGGAAACTCATCGCGGTGAACCTGAGTCCCATGGTGGCCCAAGCGCATATTCGCCTGAACGGAGAGTTTGGAATTGAACCGGACACCTTCCCCGACTACACTTTGTATGACCAGTTCAACGATTTATCCTTTGAGGGGAGCCGAAAGGATCTCATCAAAAGCGGATTGTATGTCCGTCTCGATCCATTCGAGTGCCATATTTTTTCTATGGAAGATGGGATAATTAAGTCTGCTAAAAGGTAAAGTTAGAAATACGGTTCAGAGTGTTTGAAATTACATGAATCGATGTGAGCCCCTTCCGAAAGTTTGTAGTCGAAAATTTAGTAGCTCATTATCCCCGCAGTCTTTGTTCGTCAGGTTCCCTTCCTTGGTCAGTAACAACAGCCTTTCCTTTTCCGTCATCCTCGCGGGTTGGCAGTTGGGAGCCATCCCAAAATTCTCCTTACCTCCTTACGCCTCACAACTTCCGTAAGACGGATTGTCGATTACACTTGCCCGGCATGATGGCGTGGAGATGGCCTGATCCCAAAGCCCTACCCCCCATGCTTTATTAAGAGGGTTCAGTCTGAAATCGAGTATGTGCCTCATTGGCTACCGAACCCATGCATTCCCGAATGTATTCTGATCGGATGTGGTTTCACCTGACGTCCAACATGATTTTGACTCATGATTGAAGATTCAGGAATTTAATATACATCTAAAAATTTTAATAATGAATAAAATATTATGTATTTGTCTATGTAACTTTCATCCATATTAAATACCTCTATGCAATCACCAAATCCATCAATCAGAGTAACCCGGACGGTAATCCCGTCACCCACAAAGGAGGAGATGCCATGATTTACCAACCAACATATTCTTATCGTTGGACGCTCGCCGTAATGGTCGCAGGAATTTTTTCCATAAGTTCTGATTAGGTAGTGGAGGACTGAAGGACCGGTTCACATGGCTTATTGGTGTGGCGGATGAGACCGACTGGACTTTGGCTTGTGCCACTGAAGTTGGAGAAATGGATGTGGAGCGGACTTTAGTCAAGGCTGAGGATAAGGAAGATGAACCTGATTGGACTCTCGCTTAATTGATGAGAGGTGGGGTGGGTAGGTTTTAACAACCACCCTCCCAATTCTGTCTTGATCGGCAGATGGGATTTTAGCACCACTTTTTCTTTGATTCTTCAGGTAAGAACCTAATTCCAATTGTAAAGGAGATCTATCCATGAATGCCGATAATCAAACCACGCAATGTCGAAGACGTCGCATTTCAACCCTTGCTCCAGGCTATCAGTCCTCAACAAAAATGACGCAGTCGATGATCTTGGTATACCTGGTAATGATCATCGTCCTCTTGGACGTGTTGAGCGGGTGTAACGGCCCCTCTCCGTATCGATTGCAGGCACATTTTGCAAGTGAACCTGAAGGCTCTCAAATAATCAAAGGAAAAATCTCTACTCACTCCCAAAACCGACTACCGGTAGGCATGGCCATCGTCATGCATCCCGACTCCTCACACGATCCACTCGCGGTCACTGAGGACTCGTGGCCTCAGTTCGCGGCCAGAGTGAAGCGGGAAGTCCAGGGGCATTTTCCTGTTTCTATGTATGAGGTTGTTCGCGTGGACGGGATACCATCCGGAGAAAAGGTTTCTCTCCTTGAAGGAATGGGAGGAAATAGTCCGATTGATATGGTTTTAATTGTTCTACCCACAGCTAAAGAGATCAAGAGCCCTGCTAAGTTTGATCTTCTTCCGGAAGTAAGCATGCTGACTGGATATCAGACTGAAAATCACGCCACTGTGGAATTAGGTTTGTTAGATCTTCAATCTGGGAAATTGTTACTACAGTCCCAGGGGAATTCTTATGCCACGTTGGATCAGCTGGACGTTCCATTGTCATCGAATCGTTATCCACGAGTGAGAGGATCCGCGATGACCAGCACGATTTATCCGGAGGAGGATAAGGCGTTTGAAACGCTTAGGATGGTTGCATTGGAAGAGGCTCTTAACCAGGCTGTTATGAAGCTAACGGATGAGTGGCATGATAGCCAAGGGGGATTAACTCTCAGTGAGTTTCCTGGGGCTGGAGAGGCATCCTGAGGATGCGAAAATATGGAAAGAACGATGAGAGCAAGCCATGGGGAGAGGCCCCCGTGGCTTGAAGCCGGTTTTCTATATCGGAGGAGCTAGTTTGAATTCTGATGAGTTTGCAATGTTTTAATTATGCAAGGGTGCTTTGGATCTCACAACACATGAATAAGGAGAATAGTTTATGCGAGCACCAGCCTATGTAGTGATAGGGGTTTTTGGATAAATGGGGCTGATGGTCTTCTTCCAAGATATGGGGGGAAATCTTTGCTGGTGACACCCGTAAATTATGCGATGTCAGTTCCGGTAACTGAAAAATCCGAAGCCTTGGAACAGTAACGATCTGTTGGAGATGGCCATTATCTATGACCAACAAGCTGATAAACTGCAAAGTGGGGTGACTTGGTTGGAGCAACGGGCAATTTCCCTTGCCCAGAAATCCCACATGGAATCCAAAGGGTTTCGCCGGACTGGCTTAATGCATATCTCGGCATTACATTGGGAAGCAGCCAGAGAATTACGGGAATTAGCCACGATGCATCGGGAGGAAGGACAACGCTTGTTGGCATCAGAAAAAAGGATGGAAAGCAGAGGTAGGGGTTGAAGCAGAAAGGGAATTCCCCTCGATTCCGTGAATGAGATTTGAGCTTTCCCCTCTAAAAAAGTTGTTTTCATTCGCACGCATTCTAAGTGACTTTCGGACGAGAGCAAGGTAGAAAGTGCATTGATTATGGGGATCCAGAGTTCCGAAAAATCGTTTTTCTAGCTGAGTCCACAATGGCCAATACGCCGGGATGCTTCAGGCGACGTTCAACCGAAAGAGCATAAAATTGTTCTCGAACGTCTTGAACTTGACCTATTTTTTGAACAAGGTATTGCCGGCATATTTCTTTCGCCACGACGTTAGATCCGGGGAAAACTCCTTTTCCCGCCTGACCAAACGCTTTCATGGTTGCACCATCTTCAAACTCTCCCACCAACCGGGGGGTTATCCCAACCCGGGAGAACCACTCATCCATTCCTCGACGAAGCATGGAATTACCGGTTGGAAGGAGAAACGGTGCCCCATCAAGGGATTCCGGAAATTTTTTTTGATACTTGGCGGCGAGTTTTTTTGATGCAAACAATGTCACGCCGGATTCCCCGAGTAAATGACTGTGTCCCAAAATCCGCACCGTAGAAGGGATGGCCGTATCAGCAAGCACAATGTCCAGGGAGTGGAGAGCTAATTCTCCCAACAGTTGTTCCAGGCGGCCTTCCCAACACACCATTTGAAGAGGATCCGATAAAGCAAAGGCGGATTCCAAAAGTTTATACGCGACCATTTTAGGAACCACTTCGGCGATACCCACCACCAATTTTACAGGCCGATGACTAGGCCGACCTTTAATGGTGTTTGAGAATTCCTGTCCGAGAGAAAAAATCTCCTGGGCGTATCGGTAGGCCATCTGTCCTACGTCGGTTAAGACTAACGTCCGTCCCACGCGATGAAACAGTTTTTCTCCTAATGTATCTTCGAGGGTTCGAAGCTGAGCGCTTAACGCCGGCTGGGATAAATTGAGTTCTTCGCAGGCTCGCTTAATAGTTCCTTCCCGGGCTATGACCCAGAAATACAGCAAATGATGATAATTCAGCCATTCCATGGGTCACAGCTTACAATCAGGTATTCAATGATTCAAGGAATTACTGTGAATTTGTCGAAGCGCCTATGAAAAGTCTCTAATACGGAAAAGGGGAAAGGCTTGCACGATGAAAAATTCGAGGAAGCTCTGAAAATCTCGGGATCATAATTCTCAGGCAAAACGGGCAGTCCGAAAGGAGGGTCCGGTGAGAACCAACGCATATCATGTGTATTCGTTTATTCTTGCTGGTGGAAACGGGAGTCGAAGGCAGCTTTTCATTAAACAGTGGATGGATCAGGGTATTCCCAAATAGTATTGCTCTCTTGTGGGGGGGAGCGGTCGTTGTTTCACGCACCCTGCAGCGGGCTGACCAATTTAACCATCGGGAAAAAATCACTGTCATATCTCAGGTTCACAAGGAATTTGCCTCACAGCAAATGGCCCTTCACGCTGGGAGTGCCTTGCTCATGCAACCAATAAATTGCGACACGCGACCAGTTGTGTCCCTGGCGCTTTCCTATCTCAAGTTTTTGGATCCTGATGCGATAGTTATCATCCTTCCATCCGACCATTTCATCTTCCCCGCACAGCGGTTTCGGCGTCTGGTCAACTCTTCAGTCAGTGCCCTGACAAACAATTCCGATCAATTTATCCTTCTCGGAGTCCTGTCCAGCACTCCAGAGACAGAATGCGGTTGGGTTCAACCAGGCAGTCGAGTTGACAGGCTGCATGGCCTGCCTGAGCAACACTTGGACCGCATCTGTATTGGGTAAATGTACGCACATTTAAAAAATTTATATTTTTCAAAATTATAATGTATTTGTATATATATAGCCGGAATGTTTTAAATAGACATTGGACGTTGGTGACAAAGTGAGTGGCAAAGTGTAATGGGGAAAAACGATGTGCTCGTCACTTGGCTTAACAATGCGGAGGGTCTAGACTTAATTTATATCTTTGGCATATGCCAATCAGGAATAACACCTTTGGCAGATTCACCCATTCTCAATGTTTCGGCTAAGTAAGAATGATGACCCGAAAGTCCTCAGTAAGCACCTAACTCATGGACCTTACCCCCATTCCAGTTAATCAGACTCCCACTCAAGTTGTTTTTCCGCACAAGGTTCACCCGCCTCGTGTCCCTGACCGTCATACGCATTTTGAATCGTGGGCAGCCGTGAAGATTCCCAAGAAACTGTATACCGGAACCCGAATCCTCATCGGTTTTTTTCTTGTATTCATCCTGATTCTGGTTTTTGTCCCCTGGACTCAAACCATCAAGGCTCAAGGGCAGTTATCGGCCTATTCTCCTGCTGAACGCCCGCAGGAGATTCATGCACCTCTTGAAGGCCGTATCCTGACTTGGCATGTCAACGAAGGCATGGCGGTGAAAAAACAGGATTTGCTCCTTGATCTCGTGGACGTCGATTCCAAATTCCTGGCCCCGGATCTCCTCACACGGCTTGACGAATCCATTCAGGCCCTGGAAGAAAGGCGGGAGACCACGTTGGCTCGTGCCGATTTCTTGGGCAGACAACTCAAAGAAATGACCCCACTGACCGAAGCCACCACTCGATCTGCCGAATCCCGTGTCCAGGAAGCTTCAAGGCGAATCCAAAGTATGGTTCAGCGCCAGGCTGCCGCGAAGGTCGCCGCCCAAACTGCTCAACTGAATTTGCAACGTTCACAAATCCTGGAAGCCGAAGGGCTTCTTTCTCGGCGAGAACTGGAATTAGCCATTCAAGCTGAAGCCGCGGCTCAAGCCGAACGCAAAGCCAGTGACGCCGCATTTCAAGAAGTGTCTCAATCACGACTGGCCCTCACCCATGGACGAATCCAAATTGAAGCCGAACTTGGCCAACGCATTCTGAACATTCGTTCCCAAAGGGCTGCCGCCCTGGGAGAGGCTGCTCAGGCATCGAAGGAGTTGGCGGACCTGGCTTTAACCCGCTCCAATGCAGCCCAGCGACGAACAGCCAGCCGTATCACCGCGCCCATGGATGGCACAGTGGTCCGCATGGCACGGGTGGGAGCAGGTGAAATTGTGAAGCAAGGGGATTCGTTATTCACCATCGTCCCGGATAAGGCCACCCGGGCCGTGGAAATGTGGGCAGAACCGTTGGATGCGCCCCTTCTGAGGCCAGGAAGGAAGGTCCGACTGATGTTTCATGGCATTCCGACTATCCCACTTCCTTCCTGGCCTGAGCTAATGGCTGGAACGTTCGATGGCACCATTCTGGTGGTTGATCAAACCCCGGATTCACAAAAACGATTTCGCTTTTGGGTTGTTCAAGATCCGGAGGCCGCTGCGTGGCCACCGCAAAGTCAGGTTCGGCAAGGTACTCAGGTCATGGGATGGGTTCTGTTAAACCGGGTACCTCTTTGGTATGAATTGTGGAGGCGTGTGAATCTCTTCCCGGCTGACTATCAAGGACAATCAACCTATCTTCCCGAGACGTTTCTCCCCAAGGCCGGACGTCCGGGAAAATAATTACGGCTCCAGCGGATACACGGCAGTCAATTCTGCAAACTATTGTAAGGAGGGAGAAGGCATGCCACGAAATCTCATGACACTTTCCTGCCTGTTCGCAGGCGCGGTTCTTGTATGGTCTCCTTTACCCGATACATTCGCGCTGGAGACCACGACTTCCCGGTACGATGCGGTCACACGATCACTTCGCTTAGAAACCGTGCTGTCGTTGGTTGAGACACAACATCCACTGTTGCATGGGAGTCGGACTGAAAAACTGGAAGCGCAAGGGAAATTACTGAAAGCTCTTGGTGCATTTGAACCCATCCTGGTCAATGATTTGGAGGTGGAGCGACTGGTCAAAGACGGCAAAACCAAAAGTGTGGGGTTCAACGATACCATGATTCAGATGCGGCATCCCTGGGGACTCCAAGGATTTGCCGGATGGCGAACCGGTCTGGGAGATGTGGAGGTGGCTGATCTCGGAGTTAACCAGACCAATCAACCTCTGTTAGGCCTCGTGTTTCCCTTACTACGAGGATTGGGCACCAATCCAGAAAAGGGGGAACTGGAAAAATCCAAACTGGCAGAACAGGAAGCCACTCTTCATATTCAACAAACCCGCCAAGATCTGTATTTGGGTGCTGCTACCCAATATTGGAGATGGGTGGCCACCTGGAAAGCTGTGGATTTGCGCCAACAAGCCTTGGAAGTCGCCAAGGTTCGCCTTCAACAACTGACCCGACAGGCTGAAGCCGGTGCCGTCGCAGAATTTGATGTCACCGAAGCCCACCAGGAAGTCCAACGCCGACTGGAGAATGTCATTAAAGCCAAACGGGAAGCCGAACAGGAACAGTTCAAGCTGTCCCTCTTTGTCTGGGACCATGGTTCCCCTATGGTCTTCGGTTTGCAGTCGGTCCCAGACTTTCCTTCTCCCACTTCGACTTCAGGTAACCAATCTCGGGAAACTGATGTTGATCTGGCACAACAACGCCGGCCGGAAATTCTTCAAATTACACTTGAGGCGGCGCGAAATCATATTGATCTTGGTGTCGCCAAAAATAATTTGCTCCCTGATCTTCGGGCAGAGGCTGAACCAACCAGGAAACCCGGAGAATTTGTGTTGGGTCTGGGTTACCGCTTCGGGCTCCAACTCAGCTTTCCATTCTTACAAAAAGATGCAACAGGCCAACAAATGCAAATGAAAGCCAAGGCGGAACGATTACTGTGGGATCAGCAATACCGTATGCAACAAGTGGCGTTGGATATCGACAATGCCAACTCGGCTTTATTACGAGCGGAAGAACGGATGCAGGCGGCTTCTCAAGCCCTCATCTACGCCCGCTCTCTTGTGAAAGGCGAAAGAACCCGGTTTCAGGTGGGGGCCACTAATTTACTTTTTGTGAATCTTCGGGAACGAAATGTAGTGGATGCAGAAGTCATCTATATCCAGGCACAAGCCGAATATCATCAGGCCCAAGCCTTTTATCAATGGGCCACCGGCCATTGGACCCAGCCCGTGGCATAGCCACCAACAAGAACCGGCGTATTCTTAATGATCTCCTCCGAGTCTGTCCGGAGCATGAACAAAAAAGTCCTCCAGCATGTGGGCGTTTTTCTCAAACAGGAGCGCCAACTTCTTCTGACGATTCTTATGTATTCGTTGGCCGTTGGTGCATTTTCACTTATTATTCCGCTAACGGTCCAGGAGCTGGTGAATACCTTTGCGTTGGCCATCCAACCGATTATGGTTGTCACGCTGGTCAGTATTATGGCCGGGGTCCTCGCATTTGTCGGAGTGTTCAAGGTCCTTCAGTTTTACGCCACAGATCTTCTTGAACGGCGAATTTTTGTTCGCATGACTCTGGCCTTTGCCCGAACATTTCCCTCTATACAAGAAACACATTTCCGCGGCGAATATGCCAGCCGGTTTTTCGAAATTGTTTTTATGCAACGGGCCGTTGCCGGTTTATTGGTAGACCTTACCAACGTGGTGGTGAGTGGGTTCATTGGCATGACGTTGCTTGTCCTGTATCACCCGTACTTTCTGGTTTTTGATCTCCTTCTCCTCCTGGCTGTAGGAATCATCGGAGTATTAGGCCAAGGGGGACTTCACACTACCCTGCACATGTCGGAGACCAAATATGCCACCTATCATTGGTTTCAGGAAGTGGCCGACAATCTCAGTCACTTTAAATCCAGCCAGAGTCGGGATCTCATCTTACAGAAAGCCGATTCCCTGGCCCACGCCTATGTCCATGCGAGAGAGTCCAGGCTCAGGGTGCTGATAAGGCAATACATTGGGTCTATTTCTCTTCAAGTCCTTCTGCATACGGGTCTGTTGGGGACAGCGGGGTGGCTGTTGAGTAACGGGGAGCTGACCTTAGGCCAACTCGTGGCTGCGGAAGTCATCATCGCGACACTTCTTGTTAATTTGGATTCGGTCGTTAAGCGCACCTATGTGATTTTTTATTTTTTAACCGCGTTAACCGAGATTCAACATATTTTTTCTCTTCCCAAAGACCATCAAACTTCAGCTCAGTTCGTCAGCTTGCCCGAGGTTTCCCCCAAAGGGATCGGGCTTTCTATCTCCCATGTTGGCGGTTTGCCTCCTCCCTGGCCACATGCCTTTGAACTCACCATAGATCTGAAGCCTGGAGAAAAATGGGCATTGGTGACCGTAACGGAATCCCAACGATTACAGGTTTCCAGACTGTTAGCGGGTTTGGATGATCCACCACACGGAACTATTCGCTACAATGGGATTGATATTCGTGACCTTCATCCTGATGCCGTGAATGGCATTCGTGGTCTGGTGTTGAGTAGGGATTTGTCACTTTTTGAAGCCACGTTCTTGGAAAACATCACATTGGGACGAAAGGACCTGTCAACCGAGGATTTACTGTGGGTTTTAAATTTTGTTGATTTGCAGAAAGAAACGGAGACTTTCCCAGAAGGTTTGCAAACGATGGTTCAATATGGTGGAAAAAATTTTTCACCCAGTCAGACTATTCAAATTTTATTAGCCCGGGCCTTGATCGCTCGCCCGAAACTCCTGGTGGTCGATGGTGGGCTTCATGAAATTCCTTCACCTCAACGTGAGACCATTCTTGGCAGGATCTGTGCGGCTGAGAGCCCATGGACAGTGGTAATTGTCACCACTGATCCCAACGTCAAAACGTTTGTCCAGCAAAGTGTATCATTACACTAACGCGTGGTTGAGGAATGTTGTTGAATAACCGCGAAGCATGAAGCATGGGCATCACAAACGAATTTGCCTCCGTATGTAGAGGTGGCAGCCGGTTCTCTAGTTAATGAACCGCTTGGAGGCCCGGGGGACTTGGAGGTGGGTGTGGTGGCGGTCGGCGAACATGCGCCATGCCGGTCTCGTGGGTTTCCGTACCTAAGACGATCGATTTGCCGGCTATTTTTTGGAGTGAGACTACCAGTTAGACGAGTTCGTCAAATACTGTACACGTGTGGCTGGTGGCGCATGAAAGCCGCCAGGGCCGGACAGTTTCAAATGATCTTCAAGTCTTCACCCCGGCAGGCCTCCTTGACCAACTGAATTGTCGACCATCATATCCTGTCAAGGCAATCGTGTCGACAGACCGGCTAGTCATGTCTGGGGAAATTCAGAGTTTTGGTTTCTTTGCCACATTTGGCTTATAAGGAGAAGGCATGTTCAATACATGTTCGGTGAAAATGGTGGTATTCATGCCGAAGCACGTTGGGGCTCTTTTTTCTAGGAAAGATTCTGAAGACCTTCGTTAACTTTTCGAACTGGTCCTCGTAACAAATCGTCTAATTAATTGCTCTAGTTATTTGCTTCCGCATGAGAGACATGTCGCGGCCTCGGTTTCATGTTCCTTGAGCCTTAAGGCCAGAAGGCATGCTTTGCCACACCTGAGGCATTTGTAATCGTATTGAGGCATCACGGCAAATCCGTATGAGGTTTCCTCCACTTCAAACTTTAGATCCTGGGTTGGTATGGGGCTAATTGCCGTATATAGTTGATCACCTCTCGAATCTCCTCTGAACTTAATCGATCCCACCAACCATGCATGGGGCTAAAGACCAAGCCCCAAATAACAATCGCACGAAGGTCTAACTCACTTTTGGCTGTGGATTGCGGAGAATGGAAATCTGTGGGGGGCACGATTAATGCGGATGAATCCGGGCCCCTTCCGTCGCCGACCTTCCCATGACATCGGAGGCAATGCAGACGATACATTGTTTCTCCCGCATCGATCGTTGTGGTCTGTTGAGCCTGGACTTCTCCCGGCCATAACAGAAGACAGGCCCAGGTGAGGAGGGGGAAAAGAAGGCTGAGAGGAATTGGTGCTTTTTTGTATTGAGTGAACCCACTGAACCTCAAAGAAGTACGATGTTGTCGCATCTTGCAACGTCCCTTCCCTTTCCATAGACCCAAATTGCAACACTTTTCGTGTGCTCCATTTTCACTTAGTCTTTTTGCTCTAATCCCAGATCTACCCATGTCTGCAAAAGATTCTGCCGGGTCAGGCATCCTATCAGCAAACCATTTTCCTCTACTGGAAGTACCAGAAAAGTATGGTCTTTCATGATTTTGACAGCCTCCGCTAATGTGGTGGAAATAGGAATTGCGATTGGGTCCGGCACCATGATCTCCTGTGCGGTTAATTGGCTGACATTCCGCCCTGCTTCCAGCACGGCCAACACATCCATTTTGATCTTGATGAAAACGGAAATCATGAAATGTGGCGATTTGTTGGATTGTTCTGAGGCCGACAGCGGCGACCGCATGAAGACCCATGTGATTCTCCTCTCTCTCTTTCACTCATAACCCCACAAAAGTTTTTACAGGGATGGAGTGAATGAAAATTTAAACGGATTGAAACGAAATCAGGTATGACTTCCATTTCGAATATACACCTCCAACCTCCAAAACTATTCAGTCACTTTAAGTGATGGATAAAAACTCCTGATTCTTTATGAGAGAATTGACCTCACCGGACCATCTGGATGGCTCAACAGACAGGATGGTTTTTCCTCAAATTTTCACTTTTAACATTTCTGCGTTATCGGAGTGCATGTGTTGTCCTTTGTCTTTAAAAGGTTGAACCATGTGGATGGTATCTTTCTCGTAAGAACCATGAAATCAGGAGCTTTGCATGTACAGTAATTGAAGCAAGCCTCGTGCCTTTATGGGCAACCTTCTTCTTCTATCATCCCCGCCTGTTGTCAGTGGAGACACTCTTTGTGGCACTGGTGTTCCCCCTGGCTGCCGTACCTTAGGCAGCATTCGCCGTGGGCACCTGGGTGTCGCATACTTATCATCTGACAACTACCTGAAAGTTTTATGGCTTTGTGGGCGGCCACCGGCTTTGATCTAACCAGATGTTGTGATTGCAGCCATAGCGCTACCGTCTTCCAGATTTGGTTCTGTGGTGACAGAGGAAAAGTTTATCCCTTTGGGGTTTCTATAATTACTTCATTCTGCTAAAAAGAGGGCGAATCTTGCATTTTCCTACAAAAGAAATGAGACGAGAAGCTCGTCAACAACACACTGCCAAGCAAGCAAGAGAAATTCCGCATCATAGCCGATACGATGCCCGGCATGATCTGGATTGCTGGAATGGATACGCGCGGCACGTATTTCAATAAGTCATGGCTGATGTTTACGGGGCGAACTCTGGAGGAAACGCTGAGGACGACGTGGACGAAAGCGGTTCATCCCGATGACGGTCAGCGCCGGAAGGATGGCCAATATTGTTGGGTCTTGCATATGGGTGTGCCATCGCGCACAGAAGAGGGGGGCCCTGGCGGATACTTAGGGTCGTGCGTTGATGTCACTGATCTCAGACGGTGCAAAGGGGCTTTGCAAGAGCAGCAAGACGAACTGATTAAAGTTGTGCAGGAGCGCACCTCCTCCCTGCTGGTGACCAATGCCTGCCTGCAACAGGAGATCGCCGAGCATAGGCAGGCCGAGCATAAGCTGCGTGAACAGCACGCCCAACTCCGGGCGTTGGCGTCAGAAGTCTTAGAGGCCGAAGAGCGGGAACGGCGGTACATGCCCGGTGGTCTTGCAATGCAAGGCCTGACCCTTAACACGTTCCTTTAGATTCCACAAGAAAACAGGAATGTGCAACTTGACGGAAATTGGATGCTCAACAGGCCATTCGCCTTCCGCAGAGAGAAACAAGGGGAGCTATGTCAACTCATACTTCAAACACGGAAACGAATGAGAAACCGACGAACAAGAAGCAGAAGAAGTAGATCGAAGACGATATCATCGGCAAGCTGACGCACTACTCCGAGTTGATGCGGGACTGCAACAGCATCAAGACGAGCATGAACTTCCATCTGGATGCAAAACAAATCAATAGCGACGACAAGGTCGAGATTCAAATGAAATTCCTTGCATGAACTCTCCCTCCACCGCAAAGTGTTCGAGTTCACATAGCACACAACACGTCACCCATAACAAACTCGGTTGAATGGCTGGGAAAGAAAGGAATACTTCTATGGCACTTAAATTTAAATACGCCTTGGTCGAGATCAACAGCAAACCCGTATTGGTGGACAAAAAAGCGTTTGCTGAGGCCTCCCAGGCCCTAAGGGACGCCTTGGCAAAGGTATCGGCCATCACCAAAGAAGTGAAGGAGAAAGGATTCGCCTTGCAGACCCCGGAAGGGATGATACCTGTCAATCTGGGGTCGGCGAGTGATTTTTCTAAATGGGTAACCAATAAATTAGAAATAAAGAATTTCGATCTTGGAAAAGAGGTAGCAGAACTCCCCAGCCCAGCTAGGGACGTGGCAAATATTTTAATTAATACCGACCTTGTGCTCTATTCTGCGGCGCTGTTCTATACTGGCGAACCCTTGAAGAAACTCTACGGTGAGCTGGTGATTGGGTTCAAACTACCGGAGGATGCTATGGATTTCCCACTCGCATTGAAGGAGATCGTGATCGCGGTGGACAATTATCCAAAAGATCCAAAAGGTTAAACTAAAAAATAAAAAAGTTCGTAGAGGAACAAGGCGATAATGGCTCCAGACAAATCCTCCAACCGAGGTCATCGCTTTGGTAAACATGACTGACTCATCTGGAGATCCTTTCAAAGAGTTCGAGAGTCCCGTCGCGCTGGGGGAGTGGCTCGCAGAGCAGGACAAAGAAGGCTTCGCGACCCTCTGGGAAAAGTGGCGGAGTGATGTAACGGGAGTGCCCATCGAACTCGCGACGATGGATCGCAAGCTTGTCTTCACTTATACGGGTATGGGGGTCGTTAAGCCGCCGCTCAAGATCGACGTAAAGGGGGATCTTCTGGAGCAGACCTACGCACTGCTGACGGCGGTTCAGCAATCCGTTAGCCGTCTTCCCCGGGAAACAGACACCGGTACACTCCTTTTGCCGACGACTGAGCCCGGTCTCATCGGGTTGCCGCCGGCGAAGTCCGAGAGATCCGGCCTGCCGGCGGAATCCCTCCCTTCGCCGCCTGGGTTTGAGCCGCCGCCAATCGCCAGCCCTCTGTTGGACCCCGGAATTCCGTCGGTGATAGTTCTCCCACTGCCCGCCGTCGATGGACCGGTTCGGCCCGGCCTGCCCGAGCCGGTTGCCGTGACTGCAGTCATATCGGCGTCCCCGCTCTCGACTGTGCGCCTGTGGCCCGACGAGGCCCCATCCGCCGTCGTGCCCCTGCCTGTGTCGGTCGGCCCGGTCACGGTCTTCCCAACTCTCCCGACATCCGAGACGCAGGTAGCGTCGGCCACGAAATTGCCACAACCCGAGCGGACCGCCGCGTTCGTTCGGGCCGGACGGTATCTGCTCCCTCTTGAGCCGTTCCCGGCGGACAAGGGCGGTGGTAAGAACCTCGCGGATGCGATCAAAAGCCTGGACAAAGATCTCACTTTGCCGCCGGGCGTTGCGGATGTTCTGGGCCATCTGACGGTCCGCAGGGGGTTCATGGTGCTCAGCCGCCAGTTCAAGGGGTTGGTACTCGAAGTCGAGTTGGATGACCCGGTTCAAGCCGTCATCCGGCTGGCGATAGGGAAAGCGAACAAAACTTGGAGCTTTGAGGGGGAGGTTTTCCTCGCACGCCGTGCCGAAAAACCTCCGCTGATCTTTACCCTTTCAATCCATACCGAAAGTCAATCCAAGTGGCTGGTGATGGCCCTCGATGGGGAGGTCAATTTGGTAGACGATCTGTTCATTCCCATGTTCGGCGATAAGGTTTCCGTTCCAAAGGGGTTCAGCGTTGCCGTGAAGAACCCGGTGCTGGTCATGGTCAAGACCAAGCAGACGAAGAACGGTAATCCGAACACGAAGGCACTGGTCAGCGTGAACCTGGGTATGGACGTGGACTTCGCCGAACTACCTTTCGTGGGTGAGGCGATAAAATCGCAGGAGGCCGCCAAGATGACCCTCGGTGTTCAGTATGCCTCCGGGCCTTTCCTCCGCGACGAAATCGCCGCTATCAATTCGGTTCTCTCCAAGGAGCTGCAGCTCACGGCGCCCGAAGGCGAACCCTTTAGCGGGCTGCTGCTCTCGGCCGCTATTCAGGTGACGGGGGAGTCTTACCCGATGAGCTTTCCCTTAGGCGGGGGAGAGAACAAGGCAAAAGCTACAAGCCATCCCAACGGGACTCTCGAATTAGGCGGCTCAGACCAAAAAGAGAAACAAACCAAGACGATTAAATGGTTCAAGCTCAACCGGTCGATCGGTCCGGCGTATCTGGAGCGTGTAGGCGCCGGATATTGGGACGATGAAGTCCAATTCCGGGTCAGCGCGAACGTGCAGGTGTCGACCCTCACTTTCTCAGTTGAGGGTCTCGGTGGTTCGTTGCCTTTGAAATTGCCCTCCCAGCCCAGCTTTAACCTCGATGGCCTCGGCCTCAGTTTGGCGGCTGACCCGGTCAGCATCTCCGGGGCGTTGCTCCGTTCCTCCACCGCAAGCGGGGCAGATCAATACGACGGCATGGCCCTGATCAAGGCCGCTGACTTTACGATCACGGGCTTAGGTTCGTACACCACTATAGGCAAGGACCCGTCCTTCTTCATCTTCGCCGTTCTGCACAAAGACCTGGGCGGACCGGCTTTTTTTCATGTCACCGGCCTTGCGGCGGGCTTCGGCTTCAACCGGGCGCTCAAACTGCCGCCGATCGACGAGGTACAAAATTTCCCGCTTGTCCGGGGAGCGTTCGACGAGACGTATTTTGCAGGCTCCAAAAACCCCGTTCAGACCGCCCTGACCAAGCTACGGGACTACATCCCGTCGTCACCGGGCGGGTATTGGTTCGCGCTGGGTGTCCGTTTCAGCTCGTTCGAGATGATCGAATCCTTCGTGCTCCTTGCGTTCAGTTTCGGCAAGGAGGTGGCCATCTCGGTACTCGGCCTGTCACGGCTCAGCATTCCGAAGGGCGCCAAGAAACCGGTCGCCTACGCCGAGCTCCAGCTCAAGGCCGAGCTCAACTTGACGACCGGTACCCTTAAGGTCGAAGGGCGTTTATCGGAGAATTCCTTCATCCTTGACGGCAAGTGCCGGCTAGCAGGAGGTTTCGCGTTCTACACTTGGTTCTCCGGTAGCCACGACGGCGACTTCGTGGTCACGATCGGCGGCTACCACCCTCGCTTCCTTAAGCCCGATCATTATCCTGTGGTGCCGCGGGTCGCGATCGATTGGCCGATCTCCGCCGAGCTTCGCGCTACCGGCGAGCTCTACTTCGCGCTCACGCCTTCGTGCCTGATGGCGGGCGGCAAACTGGCGGCGGTGTTCAAGTCCGGCGGACTCAAGGCGTGGTTCGATGCCTACGCCGATTTCCTGCTGCAGTGGCAACCCTTCTATTACGAGGCCGACGTCGGCGTCAATCTCGGTGTGTCGTACACCTTCAAGATTTTCGGTTGCAGGACCACCCTCAAGGTCGAGCTGTCGGCCGATCTTTCCCTATGGGGCCCGCCGTTTGCCGGCCGGGCGCACATCACTTGGTTCATCATCTCGTTCACTGTCAAGTTCGGCCATCAGGAACGCAAGAAGCCGGATCCCCTCACTTGGGCTCAGTTCGAAGAAACGTTGCTTCCAACCAACCCGTCGCTCATCACGCTTCGGGTGAGCGCCGGGCTTATCAGCCAGGGAACGGTCGATGGCGCTGACTGGCCAGTAGTTAATGCCCATCAGCTCGTCTTGACGACTTCCTCGGTCGCCCCCGCGACGACGATCAAGTTGAATGGGACGGACAAGTACACGCCAGAGAATGACCTCGACGCAAACGGAATTCAACGAAAGTATGGCGTCCAGCCGATGGACGTGCGGGAACTGACATCGAACTACGATGTCGTGCTCAGCCGACTCGATGGCGGGGCCTACACGAAAGAGAACGTCTTTTCAAAGGTGGTGCGGCAAGGCGTTCCGACCGCCATGTGGGGTCCGGACAAGCCGAAAGAGGGACCCAGCTCCGACGTCATCGCCGGCGCCCAGACCGGCCTCAGTTTCACGATCAAGGGGGCCGACCCGACCCACGAGCTCTTGCCGGTCGATCTGAAGAAACTGGCCTACGAGGATCTCGGCAAGGACATCAACTGGCGGCCGGACCTCAAGGCACCAGAGCCGATTGAAGCGCACGGATCTCACACCTTGATGAACACCATCGAGATCGGAGGGTCGGAGGCTCGCCGGCAAGCCATCCTGGACGCACTGCAGGCAGCGACCCCGGCTGTTCGGCTTAACACGATCGACTTGCGGCTCCTGTCGAAAACGGCGGACCGCGTGTACCAGGCATCACCGCGGATGGCCTGTCTGGGTCAACCGCTCGAGAAGAAAAGATGAGGAGAAGCAAGCATGGGCGGTGAAGCAGAGCTCGAGGGTGAAATCCGGTTCTTCCAGTCCTGCATCCCGAGCCTTCCTCCGGGGGACTACAGCGTTAAAGTCGACCAGACCCTGCGCATGGGGGAGGAGGCCAAGTATGACGAGGAGCTGAAGTTCACGATCGCTGGTCCCCGGTTCTCGCTTGCGCCTTCCGACATCTATTCGGTCTTTCCCCCTCGTGGAGAGACCGGGGCGTACGAGAACGCTCTGCCACATATCGTCTTCACCCGCAAGACGATCCCGTGGGAGCGGACCATCGATGACAAGCCCCAGGACCCCAAGGCCCCGTGCCCGTTCGCCGCGCTACTGGTTGTGAGCGACAAGGACGACATCCGAACGGAGTCGCAGCGCGAGGAGGACAAGAAGGCAAACAAGCCGCCGTTTGGCGCCGTGCGATCGGCAAAAGTTTCGGAGCTCCTTAACCCGGGCAGCGAAGTCCGTGGCCCGAAGGGCGTCAAGATCAACGACAAGTACGAATCCCCGGACGATCTGTGCAATGTCGTCGACCTGCCATCGAACCTCTTCCAGTCGATCGTACCTGCGAAAGACGACTTGCCGTATCTCGCCCACGTACGCAAAGTCGACAGCGAGAACAAGGAGACCCTCTCACGGCTCGGCGACGGTTGCTATTCCGTCATTGTCACCAACCGGTTCCCCGAAACGACTGTGAAGACGCCCGTCACCAAGGTTGAGAATGGCAAGGTGATCCCCGTCACTGAGGTCCTCTATGACGGCAGGGAGGCCCCCGTTTTCGAGGAGAAGGAGGGTCAGAAGAACACCGCGTACCTGGTTTCTCTCGAAGGGTTTGACGGCTACTTACATGGTGGTAAGACGATTTCCGAGAAGACGGTACGGCTTGCGGTGCTGGCCAGTTGGAGCTTTACCTGCCGCGGCAGGAACGACTTCAAGGTGTTGATGTACAACCTCGACCCGTTAAAGGGCAACCATGATGGGTCGGACGGGCGCCTGTGCATTCCGCCGCCGGAGCCGGCGGCCAAGGACAACGCTTCCAAGACCGTCGCTGACGCCTTTGAGCATGGCTATGTCGGCCTCAACCACACGGTCCGGATCGGTGAGAAAACGGTCTCGTGGTATCGCGGTCCGCTCGTCCCCCTGAACCTTGAGAAACACGAGGATTACCCGTTCTACCCGTGTGCCGACGCCGCCCTCGGGTACGACTACAAGAGCGGGTTGTTCGAGACGACCTACGCCGCCGCTTGGCAGCTTGGACGCCTACTTGCCCTGCAAGACCGTCTCTTTGCAAAGGAGGTCTATCTCTATCGCCGGGAGGTCACACAGGTGATCGCTGAGGAGATCAGGATGGAGGCGACGCGCCACAAGTTCAAAATCACCGATGGCAAGACCGACGCCCTCATGCTGGAACGTCACGCCCTCCGGCAGCTTATGTCGGCGGACGGTCAGCGCGCCGTCCGGTCACTTTCTGAGAAGGGCTCTAACTCGTAACGCACGGAGTGATGATGGCAGAGGACACAGCAAGCAATTCCCCACCGAAGAGCGACTTCGAGCGCCGGCTCACCAAGGGTATCGACCTCAGTGTTCCGGACGACATCGCCGGCTGGCTGGGCCGGGGGTTGCTGCTTTATGGAGTTCCATTCAACTACCTCGTCCCGGATGAGCGGATGCTGCCTCCGGAGTCGATCCGGTTCTTCTATCTCGACCAGGCCTGGGTCCAGTGTCTGCTCGAGGGGGCTGTGAGTGTCGGCCGCGGGACCGAGCGTGATGAGATGGTCGATCAGGAACTCAGTAACAGCTTTCTCGCCCGCGCCTCTGAAGCGGGCGCCTCGCTCCGGGATCGTGGCCGTGCGGACTCTGACGACGACGAAGCCAAGGCGAGCGAGCTCACCAAGCTCAACTGGCCACTCACCGGCTTTCTGCTGCGGTCGTCCGTGGTCGCGGGCTGGCAGGGGCTCGAGGTGGTCGCCTCCGAGGGGTTCGACTCCACGATCGAGAAGCCGATCGGTGTTCTGAAGGCGCTTCGAATCGACCGCCTCGGCCCCGACGTTCTGCTGTGTCTCTACAATGGCGTGATCAAGTTTATCGAAGTCATGCAACCCCTTGAGGGGTTGCACTTCGGCGCATCGCCAACGCCCAAAGGGGGGTTCCAGAAGTTGAGCGTGCGGCGAGTCAATGCCCCGGCAGGCGAACAACTCCCCGGGCCGAAGGCGAAGGTCAAGAAGGGCGATGCCCTCGACGTGCCGATGCGCCCAGGCGTGAACCGGGTGGTTAAAGTGAAAGAGCTCGCCGAGAACCTGGAGAAGAAACTCAAGGGCATGGGGGCCATGGACAAGGAAGGTGAGTACAGCCTCTTCACCGCCGCCGAGTTCGGCCTGCAGATGGTGGAGAGTCCCGGCAGGGTCAGGTTCGAGGCTGCTGGAATGAAAAAAAATGAGCGCAAATCCTGATCGTTATCTTCTCGTTCCGATGAGTGTCGATGCCCTCCTGGTCGGCAAGGAGGCCCATCTCACCACAACTTGGTCCGACATCTCGCCGCGCTTTGCGGACATCTTGCAAAAGTGGAGCTACCTTGGTGTCAACATCGTCGGCCTCCTCGACAAGTCGAAGTGGACGCCGAAGCCAGGGGTTCACCTCCACTGGGCTCTACCCGAGGCCATGGCGCGAGCATCCGAGGACGGTGGGACCGAATCCGGCTACCCCCTCATCCCCAATCGCTGGCTGGTGGAGCGGTTCGTCGAATCGAGCGATGGTTCGGTGGCGGTGTGTAGCTGGCTGGTGGAGAGTGACGCGCTCGACGGCGACCAGGAAGGAAGTCATGAAAAGCAAATCAGCATCTTGGACCTGAAGGCCGCGAAGCTCGTTACGCGGTTAGGGGCGTGCAAGAGGCTCGCCGAAGGAGGGCCGTGGGAGCCGAAGGAGGAGCCGTTCCGGATTGAGCTCACGGCCCTCGGCTGGGGCGATCCCGCCTTTGCAACGTACTATCCGGCTTGCAAAGGTGTCCTCGGGTTTCACGACCCGGCCCCTCCGACGCTGGGCAAGGGGCAGCGCCTGGGGTACCTCGTCGTCGGCTGGTACTCGGAGCGTGCGAAGGACCCGCTTCAGCGATCCCTGCCTCCGCTCGAAGTAAAGCTCGGCGAGAAGTCACGGAAGAGAACTCCGATCGAACAGTGGAATGCGAGGCTGACCCAGCAGAAGTGGTCCTGCGAGCCTCAGTCCAAGGAGCCCGCCGAGCCCGCGACGCGAACGGCCTGCCACGGTGCTGTTGTCGACATCGCGTGGCGCGGGCCCGATCAGCGCTACGCCACGGGGGCGCCCGACCCGGACGGCTACAGGGTCGCCGTGGGCAACTCGTCGATCGAGGCGCTGTCGGCTCTGTTGCGCCCGGCCGAGACCGACCCGGCCAATACCGACACCGTTCTCCAGGGCTTGCAGCATGGCATTCTGTCCAGGGAGTTGGATCCGATAAGACTGAGCGACGAACTGCACCTCCGCCGATTCGGCGCGTCTGACGGCGGAGCCGCGTTTGCCATTCAGGAGCGCCGCGCCGCCAAGGTTGGCGAATCGGCACCGCCGGTGGAGGTCCCAGAGCGGCTGGAGGCGGCGCTCGAGAAGCTGAACAGCACTGCAGAGAGCCTGGCACGGAGGCGGCGGGAACTTGCGGCCGAGCGCCAGCAGCTCTACGGCGCCTGGTGCCTCTGGGCGAATGACTACCTCGACCGGGAGGGTCCCGAGCCGGCAGAGAATACACCGCTTACCGATCGAAAGGTCGCTCTCGAGCAGGCCGTCGAGAAGTCAGTGGGGGACCTGACGAATCTCGAGAATGACCTCAAACTATCGAAAACCGCGCTCGACAAGCTGCTTGCCGACGGCTGTCCGGACCTCGAAGTGGCCGACGCCACCTTCGCTCCGTTCTACCAGCCGAATGAGCCGACGGTGGTGATCTCGGGCGACGGCCTGGGTCGGGCATCCCGTTTCCAGGCAAACAACGCGAAGGACGAAGCACTCCCGTGCCGGCTGCCGGAGGCGCTTGTCGACTCGCTGCTCATCGACATCCCCAACGGCCGAAAGGGAAACGTCGTTCGCGCGCGCCAACTGTTCGTCCTCAAGCGCGATGTGCCCATCGGCTCCGCCTTTGGAGAACTGATCGACAGTCTTCTCCGCGAAGCGATGCTGCTCGAGACGGTGAATGTCGAGCGCATCGGGCGCAAGGCGTACGAGATGGCAGGGCTCAAGAGTACACCGAGACTCGAGGAGATGCTTGAGGACATCAGGGCGTTCGTGGAGCGCGCATTGCGACGGCCTGCGCCTCCGCGCGAGCCGCAGTACACGAGGCTGGCGGAATACGCCGCCGCGCCAGGACCGGCCAGCCAGAGTGTATGGACTCGCAATCCGTGGTTGCCGTTCCAACTACAGTGGGAGGTCGAATGGGAGTCGGAATACAAGCCCGTCAATTGGAGTCCGACCAAGAACTGGGAGTTCAGTCAAGAGTCCGGCGACCTGGTTCACCGTAGGGGCGCCACCAGCGGCGGCGGGTCGCAAGCGTCGCGGGAGCTGTCCAGCTTCAATGGCTGGACGATCTTGAACCCCGACTCTACGCACCTCCTACGCCGAAGTCTCCAGGAGAACGGATCCGAAAGCCGCGATTCGGCCGATATCAAAGCGCTCATCGCTCGCCTCGCTAGCCCGTCGGTCCTATCGCAGACTCTGGGCGGCTTTAATGAGGCGTTGCTACAGTTCGATGCCGCGGTGCAGCTCCAGCCGGTGAGCCCGGCATTCCTTGTTTCCGGCGAAGGTGAGCCCGAAGACCCCGTCGGCCAGCTCCTGGCGACGGCCGAATTGCTCTCTCCCGACACAGGCAAGTCTCTCTTCCCGGTCCGCTCCGGAACCCTCCGTCTTAAGAACCTCTGGATCGTCGATGCCTTCGGCCAGACCCTGAAGTTGAAGCCGGAAGACCTGAATCGTCCCAAGCGCCCGGTGCGCCTGCTGCCAGCCGATGGCGCCCCGGAGAAACTGGCGTTGCCGCCGCGCCTCAGCCAACCGGCTCGATTGCGCTTCGTCTGGGAACCGGCCTTGCCGACCGCCGTGGATGCCGCCGCCGCGAGTCCGATCCATGGCTGGCTGGTCCCGAACCGCCTCGACAGGAGTTTCCTTGTCTATAACGCCGCAGGGAAAGTCCTCGGCGCCATCCAGAAGACCCTGCGCGTCAATGCAGCGGCGACCGGTGGGGCACCCGATCGAGGCAGCAAGGCATTCTTCTGGGTGCCGGTACCCAACGACAGTTCGCCGGACTCATTGAGCTTCTACCAGGATTTGGGGTCCGACGATTCGTCTGTGTGGGAGTCGAAGCGGCCGGACTCCCTGAGCGAAGAGGACGCGACCCTCGTCGCGTTCGTCGATTATCTCCTCGCGCTCGAGATCAACCCCGGGAACGAGTTCCATGCTCTGGTGGAGCGCCTGCTCGGAAGCAAGAACACGGCAAATCCGCAGGACGACCCTCTGTTGTCGATCCTCGTCGGTCGTGCGCTCGCTCTCGTCACCGCATCGCTTTCGATCGAGCTCGCCGGGAAGACGGCTGTGGACTGGGACAAGTCGGCCGCGGTCGCGGACTCCTACACGAAGATTCCGTTTCCACTTCGCCTCGGTGACGCAGACGACCCTCACGACGGCCTCATCGGAGTACTTGGTGGCGACGCTGGAGCAAAGGTGTTCTATCCGGCGGCCGGAGCATGGGCATCGACAGGCGGCCAAATCTACAAGGGGGCCATCGAGTACGAGCACGATTGGACGGTCAACGCCAACTCGGCGACCCGAACCAGGGTGACGATGCTGGTCGATCCGCATCGCCCGGTGGTCGCCCGGACCGGAATCCTCCCGGCCAAGCGGGCCGCGCTTCCGGCGCGCGTGGTCTCGAGCGTCGCCGGGGTCAGGGACGTCTTCTTTGTGACTGCGCCGGTGCTTGGCACGAGCGACATGCCGCGCATGCCGGCCCCCTCGGATGACTACGGGCAGTGGTCCTGGGCTGTGCGTCCCGAAGTCACCAAGTGGCGGCAGAACCCCGAAATCGGGGCTGCCGACGACCGGGCGAGAGTCGGGTCGCTGCCGCAGCAGCTAAACGAGGGATGGCTGTGTTTGCGCATGAACCCGGTTGTCATCCTGAGTTTCTGGGTGCGCGAGGGGGCGACGAAGGTGCCGCCCAATACCAACATCAGACTGGCATGGAAGGTCCAGGGGGCGGACCGCGTGACCCTCGGGCGTCAGGACATCGCAGAGCCCGACAAGGTCTGGGAGGAGGCCAGCTTGGCTCAATCGCCGGAATGGGAGGGCCCGGTCCGGGTCGCGAAGACAGAGACCTATGTCCTCACCGCCTTCGACAATCGTGGCAATACCAGTAAGAAAACCGTGACCATCACAGTCGAGAGGGAGGGTGCACAATGAGCCAAGCATTCAACGTCTCGGTCGACAAGAAGAAGACCCAAGTCTTCGTCGGATCGGGCGAGAATACGAAGGACAACAAAGTGACGATCAAAATCGTCTCCAAAACGGACACGACGACGATCAAGATGCTGGCGGTTAAAGTTGATGTCGGGAACGATGAAAACGCGCTGGTGAGTGTCGCCACAGATTTGAGGCTCGTCGCCGTCGTGTCACCGGCCGTCGCCGAAGATCCCAGTGAACAGCTTGAGATCTCAGGCAGCGAGCCCGACGAATCCTCCTATAACTGGAGTATCAAGTACGGAAGGCGAGGTTTCGACGTCGACGCCACGGACGGCCTCGTCTTGACATTCACCGGGATCGTCTCTGAGACCAATGCCGGTCTAGCCAAGGTCAAACTGGCTTTCGACCTCACGGGTAATGCTAAGGATTCCGAAGAAGTCGCCATTCAAAAGCAGCAAGACGAGAAGCAATTCGAAATCGTGAAGTTCACGGCCACGCCGACCTATCTTTCCGGTAGCGGGAAGGTGACGTTCTCGTGGAGTGTCAATCAGGCCACCAGCGTCGAGCTTCTGCGCGATGGACACATGGTCCCGATACCGACGAAAGATAACTTAACCCAGAACGCCTTCCCGGACTATCCGCCGAAAGATGGTGAAAACAGGTACCTCCTTATCGCCAAGCGCGCCGGCCATAAGGAGGACATCACGCGGGAGATTATCGTACGGAGGGAGAGGCCGGGCTGGATCTCCCTGGACTACTCCGGTTCGTACGGCGAGCCGTCGACCTTGTTCGGTGGGCTGATATTCGGAGAAGACACTACTCCCAGCATGGCCGGGATCTTCATCAAGGACGGTCAAGCGCGATTGTATCGCTCCCAGAGCGGTACAGGTGCCTGGCTTCAGGAGTCATCGTCGGTTCCTCGTGGAATGGAGACCAGCCCCGGTGTCGTGTTCGACAAGAAGCTCTGGCTTCTGGGTGGCTCGGCAGTGAGCCCAGACCAAGGGTCCGATCGGATTTGGCATTACACACGGGATGAGGGCTGGAAGGAGTGGAATTCAAGGGCGGAACGCTTTTCGCCGCGAATGGGTCACGCATGTGTCGTGTTTGACAACAAGCTTTGGGTGATGGGCGGATTCGACGAGAATGGGAACGCGCAGAACGATGTGTGGCAGCTCGCCAAGGGAGATGAGAATTGGCAGGGCCCGACCACCGCTAATTGGCCCGGCAGGTGCATGTTCGGTGCGGCGAGTTCGGACGACCATATCGTCGTTTACGCCGGCGTGAAGGAGCCGTTCGGAGCAGGGTATAAGGACCTGTGGTCGCGCACGAAAACAGATGAAGCCTGGAAAAAGGAGAAGGAGCCAGATGTGGGCGCCGAGTACGCGCTGGCATCCGCCGTGGGCAGGTTGGTAGGACAATGGTACTTCGTTGCAACCTATCTCATCGGCAACCTCGAGGAGCTAAAATTCAACGCCTGGGCCAAAAACCAGGGGAGCTTCACCGCTATGCCCAGGAAACCCCAGCTCGAGACCTACCAGGTAACACCCTACAGCCTGGCGGCAATCGAATTCGGCGGGCGGATGTTCCTGCGGGCCCTCGGCGATCGCACGGGAATAACCAAATGCCGACTTCACGTATACATTCCGGAGGTAAGATAATGAACAAAATCCATGTAGCGGCGTTGCTGATTTCCTGTGCGGGGCTTGCTTCCACTGCGCAGGCGTCGGGGTCAATCACCACGACTCTGCTCCCGTTCAAGACGGATCCTTCCCGGGACCTTGTGATCTCGGCCACCGAGAAACACGTTTCCAGCAACACGGCATGCCTTCACTTCGATCTGGGCCCCGTCGCGCGATCGCACCCCACCAAGATCACGGGGGCGACTCTCCGGGTCATCGGAACGAGCGATGTCCAGAATACGCAGATAGTGCGAGTGTTCGAAACGAACGAACAATGTACGGGACCGAAAACCGACCAGGGGTCGATCGCCACCTGGACCATCAGAGCCTCTGGTGAAGAGGCGCGCACAAGCGGCGATGGGCTCGTCGACGTCGTCGCCGAAGCCCTGAAGGAGGGACCGAATACGTTGAGTCTGTTCCTGCGGTCGGAGAGCCGGAACTCGAATTGGAGCTATGGGTCCATCACCCTGGTCAGCGAAGATTCCGACAAGAAGCCGCGCCTGATCGTCACCTTCGAGGTCGATCGGGATACCTCGATCGCCTCCGGTGACACGACCGATTGGATCTTCTACTCGGCCGGGAAGCCTCCCGTGGTCGACAGGACTCAGATCTTCACGGGGCTTCTGGCCGACTCGGAGCCGCTGATTCACGGTGACGACGTTATCGTCATTGCCGGTGGCAACGTCGAACGCCTGTCGACGAACGGTGCCCGTCGCTGGCCGGGGGTGACGATATCCAACCCGGGCATGAGGTCGGCGATCGACAGGCAGGGTCGACTGTATAACGTTGGCTCTGACCGCCAGATACGCCTGTTCGACCTGGAGAGAAACGGCGAAAAGATTGGCGAGATGCCGTTGGATTTCTTACCCAACGACACCAAGCTCGACAAGGAGCTTACCGTTGCCACGGGTGGCAACATCTACTTCGCCACCAGCGGTACACACAGTTACATCTACGGCCTCACGCCCTGGACCGCAAAGGCCGCTCCCAAACAGCTGCTGCCGATCTGGCGTACGAAAACAACGACCGGTGGCGTCGCAACCAACGTGGTGGTCAGTCCACCGGGCCCGGATTTCATGACCTACACCCTGGCCAAGGAGGGGTTCTTCGCCCTCGATGCGGCTACCGGCACGAAGTCGGACACCAGCGAGTGGAAAGCCGACAAGAACTGGCCGCGCTTGAATCCCGTCGTCTCGGCGGGGCCGGAACACGAGTATGCCATCCTCGCTGCCGGCAGTTCGAACGGGATCGTGCGCGCATTTTCCCACGGTGCATGGTACTGGACACAGGATCTGGCAGTGAGCCAACCGACGATCGACGCAAAGACAAACCCTTCCGATCCCTCAATCGTGGCGATCGCGGGCGGCCGGTTCGTCCGGCTGGACCTTCTGAACGGGAACGAGCGATGTCATTCTGACGCTGGCCTCGCGGCGACTTCCAACATCATTCTCGATGGTGAGTCGAATGCCTACTTCTGGAACAACGGCACGTTCTACATCTACGGACCCGATTGCAAGCTGATCAAGGAGGAGCCGCTTCGTGACCTCGGGGAGAATCTGACGCTGCGGTTCGCTGCCGACGGCAGCGTGATCACGAGGCACGGAACGACCCTCTACGCGCTCCAGCGACGGGTCGCAGACCAGACCCTGACCATCGACAACGATCAAATCAAGGACGGCTACGCCTACGTCGGAAACGCCGTTCGAGTCTCCGCCAACACGACGTTGACTGCTGGTACGAAAACCTTGCTCCGGGGCAAGCAGAGTGTGGGATTTGGCAACGGCTTCCAGGTTGAGTCGGGGGCAGAGCTCTCGGTCCAGGTCCAATGATGCGGAGTTGAGTCTTTAGCGGTCAGGTCATATCCACCTCAAGGGGGCAGAAAAGGGGACGCATGCCTTAATTTGCAGTTGTGCGTCGGACAGGTAGCCGGTGCCTTCTCGTATTTCCGGAATGAATTCCCCGCATCCGCAACCGGGCGGCCAAGGCAACCATACCCCGGCCCGGAGTGGGGCGACAGAGGTATCCCGGAAGCGTGGGTTCGCCGGAAGCGAGTTGCATCGATAGGCGGGCATAAGCAGGAAATAGATTCGAAACATCCTGTAAGAACGAAACCACACCATCCATGGAAGGGGACCTATGACACACCACACAGCAGAGGGCGGTGAGACAGGAAAGGCAAACATGGCGACAGAAGCCTCGACACTCCACGATGAAATTGAGTTGTTAAGGCAGAGACTGGCCTCGCTCGAGGCCAGCGTGCCGGGCTATGCTCCCAACCAGCCGCATGGCAAGAAAGGGAAATCCAGAACTACCCGAAACGCCGTTGTTCTTCTGGCAGCAGCTGGCATGCTGGCAGTACTCGCCGGCGCGGGTATGGTCTATAGCGAAGAAGCTCTGCACGCATTATTTGTCAGCACGAATGGTTACGTCGGCATCGGGACGACGCAGCCAAGTCAAAGGTTAACGTTAGGCTCTGGTAACATTCTGTTGCCAAATGCCAATGGTGAGAATGATGGGAATCTTTATTTTGGTGGCACTACAAATGCCGGCCAAAATGGACTCAGGCTATTTGGCGGTCTTGTCAATGGGGCTATTCCTGCAGGATTTGTAGATGTCCGAACCACTGATCCAAAGGATGGCTTAAGAATCCGTGTTGATACTGTCAATGGTGGCACCGAAAGAATGCGGGTTACGGCAGAAGGCAACATCGGCATAGGGACGGATGCACCGAAGGCGAAGCTGGATGTCCAGCAGGATAATCGCATCGGTGCCCATCCGGCTTCTGTCCGGGGGTTGTATGTAACTGGAGATTTCTCGCCCGACAGCGGCGTGGAGTTTCGCCACAGTAATGGAAGCCAAGGGATTGGGTTTGGATACAATACGATCTACGCAACAGGAAACAATGCTAGTCAAGATATAAACTTGAAGCCCCGGGGAAACGGCAAGGTGAACATCGCCGGTCAACTCGAAGTCAAAAGCGTAAAAATAGGCAATGCCGTCGTTGGAGAAAAGGAACTACTGGCTTTGAAAAAATTGGCTTCGGGAACTCTCATAGTCGATCTGTTTAATACCAAACAAAAAGAGTACCTGTATGCTGCGGATTATGCGCCCTATGACAAAGATCGACGACGTGTTTTTACCTGGAGGAAGGGAAATCGCATCAATCAGGGCCACTGGCAGTTAAGATTCGCTAGATAGCAATGAAGGGCTGTGCACCGTTGGGACCGGGTCTTGCGATCACACATCGGCTCCGCGTCCACCAAGGTGATCGGTGACGTACGACGATCAACCAAAACGACAGCGCAGTTACCCACTTGGAGGGCACAATCACACAACAATGACTCAGCGATCTTCAAGCAGATCTAGTTTTCATACATTAAAAGATAGCCGAACTAGAGGCCATGCAGGACAATCCCAAGCCCACCACCAATTCCGCGTACCGCCGGATTTTTTCAAATGGCCTACTGCTTGGATGGATTCATGAATTGTCGCCATTGACGAGAAAGACACGGTGGAGGGGCGAAGGTTTGAGGGCGAGGGCTCTGCCCTCACAGTAGAAAGTGCTACTTTTGCGATCGGGAAGCTGTGACCATGAAACAAGATCGCCGCACGGGAGTGAGACTGAACCAATAAACTATCCACCGGACAATAAGGAGACACCCATGAACGTACCCATGAACACAAATTTCGAAACCAGGTGAGGTGCCGTGGAGTCGTCCGCGCTCGGTTCAAAAAATTAGACTCCGGGGGCGGGGCTCTTCCCTCGACCGGATTTGAATAGACGCTTCTTGCGGGCAAAATGCGAGCAAGGTCGGTCCGGGCAGCGATGAGTCTCCCGGTGGGTGTGACAATATTCGTATAACCATTGGCAAAGAAATACAGACTGACTATTTCTCTCTCAACTCATAATAAATACCTCATGGAAAGGGTGGAATATCATGGCAGACCAGTTCTCAATTGGTTTGGCGGTATCAGGTGGTGGCTACCGGGCAACTCTCTATTCCCTTGGAGCGTTTTGGCGGCTCAATGAATTTGGTCTGTTGCCTAAGCTTAAAACCATAACCAGTGTTTCCGGCGGAAGCATCACGACCGGCTATTTGGCTGTCAACTGGGATAAATTAATATTTGAGGCTTCAGGCATTGCTACGAATTTTGAGGAGGTGGTTGCCAAGCCAATTCAGAAGTTTTGTTCAAAAAGTCTGGATGTGATGGCGGGTCTATCGGGGCTCTTTTCCTTTAGCGATACGATTGGCGATAAAGTCGCAAAAGCCTATGATAAAGAGTTGTTTCACGGCGTCAATATTCAAGCTTTGAGTGATCGCTCGCCTGGTTTTCTCTTCTATGGAACCAACTATCAAACAGGGTCCAGTGTCAGAATCGAAAAGTCTGCTCTATCCGATTACAAAATTGGTTCATACCCTGACCCCGATATTTCTATGGCCAAGGTCGTTGGAATTTCCAGCGCATTTCCACCCGTGATGTCGCCAGTCACTCTTGAAACCGATCCGGCCAAATGGGTTCGTACTGATGGTGCAATTCATTTCGATGATATTCATCTTAGAACGAAGTTGGTACTGACCGATGGTGGCCTTTACGACAATATGGGCTTAGAGGCCATTTGGAAGGGAAGAGGTTCTTACAGCCATGTGTTGGTTTGTGATGCAGGGGCTCCATTTTCAATATCATCGAAGCTAAAAACCAATTGGGCCAGTCAGCTCATTCGAATGACCAATGTGATGACCGATCAGCAACGCGCACTGAGAAAGCGAACGCTGCTGTATAATTTCAAGAGGCTCGATGAACAGGGTAACCATGAAGTCTATGGAGGCACCTATTTCGGGATTACCACCCAGATCGCTAACTACAAGCTGGATGATTCTCTCGTGAGCGACAATGAATTAACTAAAAGCTTGCAGAATGTACGTACTCGGTTAAATGCCTTCAATGATGCGGAACAAGGGCACTTAATCAATTGGGGCTATGCGTTGGCGGACACCGCTATCAGAAAACACGTTAATGAATTAATTGAGGGTAGGGTCTATAAAAAGCCATCATGGCCGATTACTGGGTACCCTTTGTAAAAGACCATTTCAATTGGCCGTTTCTCTTACGCAGTTGTAACGCTACAGGAAGGTTGGTCGTCGCCGGTGTAGATGGAGTGAGTTGTGACTGGGAAAAGAGGGTGGCGGTCTTCCCGTATTCTAGAACGAAGTGCGCCACGCTATCCTTATTCAACAGTGAGCATGACTTTTTTAGTGCGGAAAAACGGCTTGAAAACCTTTGGACCTGTCTGACCCTAAGTGCTGGTATTTCGCTCTATTTTTTGATGAGAAAACATATTGGATAATCAGGGCCACATGAGAATCTCAATCACAGACAGGAGAAAAATATATCCACTTGCCTTCTTTGTGATACTTGGTGGAGTATGGTTTATTCTGTCAGGATGTGGAAATGGGAATCATGCTCTGATGCAGCAGACTAATCACACACGACAGGTTGAACGGGATTCGATGGTAGATACCCAAATCGTCGCGGGAGGTGTCACCGACCCAATGGTAGTTGCCGCCATGCGCCGGGTTCCTCGGCACCGGTTTATGCCGGAGTCACATGCTGACGATGCCTATGGAGATTTTCCACTCTCCATCGGCTATGGGCAGACGATTTCTCAGCCCTTCATTGTTGCGTATATGACGCAAGCTCTGAAGTTGAAACCGGATGAGAAGGTCTTGGAAATTGGCACGGGTTCCGGGTATCAGGCCGCCATCCTGGCTGAATTAGTTTCAAAAGTGTTTACCATAGAAATTGTCGAACCACTTGCCGTAAGAGCGAAAAAAACTCTGGCAGAACTCGGGTACGACAATGTGATTGTGCGGGCTGGTGATGGCTATCAAGGTTGGCCTGACGAAAGCCCGTTTGATGCGATCATCCTGACGGCGGCGCCGAACCATCTTCCCGAACCACTCTTAGAGCAGCTGGCGATCGGCGGGCGTCTCATTCTTCCCGTTGGAGACTACCCTCAACGTCTTTTGTTTATTCGTCGCACTGAGGAGGGATACCAGGAAACCGAGTTGTTACCCGTGGTATTTGTGCCCATGACGGGCGAAGCCTTAACGAATCCTCCCCCAACCAAGCCTTGACGAACTTTTCACCCGTTGCCCACCTTCTTTACGCATAGATGACGAATCCGCCAGCCGGAAGGGTGAGCACGACGGCTTTGCCATTTCTCGACTCAACGGTCGTCTCCTGACCGATCTGTCCCGCATTGGTTGAATAGAGGCACGTGAGCGTGTGACCGGCCTGATGCAGCCCATCATCAACCGTCACCCAGGCGCTCCGGGGGGCAGCGTAGTCGGTATTCATTGCCAGGAGAATTTCCTGGTCATTGAAAATTCTGGACCAGGGGACCACTGAACGAATCTGCCCACCAAGCATACGCGGCAGCCCGAAGTCGATGCCATTTCCGGAAATTTCTCTCAGGTATTGTCGACCTCGTCGTAACGCAAGCTTGTCACGACGAAGGCGTAAGATGATAGCAAGTTGCCGGTACGCGGGACTCTCTTCATTGAAGAAATGCCGTTGATGGCTGTGAAAGGCCCCGAATTTTCCTCCAAACATGCATTCGCGAATGAATTGATCATTCTGCCCGTGCCCGTCAAAATACTGTTCGCTTCCATAGTACATGCAGGGAATGCCCATCGTGAGCGCGTTCAGCGCGAGCACATTAAAGAGTCCATCCGGCCCCTTAGCATCAGCACAAAATCTGGCTTTGTTTTCTCCCTTCCGTACTTGATCATGATCATCAAACAGGGTAACCACCCGGTTACGAAACCAGACGTGGGATTCTTTCTGAACCAGGATTGAATTCCGGAATAACTGAAAATACTCCTCCGGATTGCGATAGCCCTTCACGAGGTATTCCATTTTGTCCGGGATGTCGTCGACGCCAAGTGCGGCATCCAGACCTGTGGTTTCCAGCGTTTGAAACGCGCGGGTTCTGCCTCCGGTAATTTCTCCAATGAGATAAAAGTTTTCTTTGCCGATGGACTGGGTGAATTCATGGATCACCGACGCAAAATACCGGCTGGCTCCCAGGTCCATATGTTTGACGGTATCCACCCGATATCCATCGACGTCCGCAAAGGCAATCCAGAATTTGTACACCTCGGCCAGAGCCTTAAGAGCATCCGAGGGCTGATACTGATCGACGTCGCCGGAACCGAGTTGAATATTTTTCAGGTCAAGGAAATCCCCTTCAAGAAATTCAGGTGAAAAATCCCAATTGGTGATATGGCCTTTTCGGGTAAAGGCCTGAGGGTCTTGGAATTCCTGTGGCCAGATGGCACCATGCGGCCAGGCGGCAGGATCGCTTGTGATATCGAATTGTTGAAAGGGGAGAGTCGGTTCTCCGAATTGATCATGAAACCCTTGCACGTCATAGAGTTGGCCATCCCAGCGGGGATCATTGAAGGTCCGGCCGTTCTGTTCGGTTCGATAGCGGTTGGGATTGTATCGAAACACATCACCTGTGTGGTTGAGGATAATATCCAGAATGACGTAGATCCCGTGAGCGTGAGCGGTCCGGACAAGTGTTCTCAGATCTTCCCGTTGCCCAAAATGCGGATCGACATCCAAAAAGTTTTGAATGCCATATCCATGGTATGTGTCTTTAAATTTCACCTGTTTGAAAATGGGACTGATCCAAATGGCGGTCACGCCGAGACGTTCAAGGTATCCCAGCTTGCTCGTCAATCCGGATAAATTCCCTCCGCAAAATTTCTGTCCCGCGGCCTTCCAATGAGATGCATCCGCATTGCCCGCATCGGTTGACTGAAAGAGGGGAGTCGAGCCACGCCGGACGATGGTCCCGGCATTGCTTCTGTAGCCCTTTTCCTGTCCGTCCGAAAAACGGTCCAGCATTAAAAAGTATAAGACCTGATCCTCCCATGCGGCCGGAGAAGGAAAAAACTTCCGGTCACTGAGGGAAGGCAGGTTCACCTCTTGAAGATTCTTTTCTGTCATGACGGGCTCCCTTGATTGTGACGGTGCGGACCTCAACGTATGTCTGAAATATGGGTGGCATTCGCATGCGGTCAGTCAGATAGCCGACCTGCCGAATATTGGCCATCTCACCACGCTGGAAAATCTGGACTAAGGGATTGTTTCCCGGCATTGGGTTCATGACGCACCATCAGGCAATGACCCAAACCGCAAAGCCCTGCCCTTTTTTTGCCAGCTCTTCGCCCACATGGTGATGAAATATTTCCTTGAAGCTGGAGTACGATTCCCTTCCCACCACGATGGTTCCGCAATTCTGTTTGTGAGCCATTTCGATCAACTCGCGAGCAATATCCGGGCGATGGATAGATGAAGAAAATAATGCTGTGATCCTGGAAGGGAAAACGCCTGCCTGGTGCAAAATCGTTTTAGCATTTTCCATAATAGGTTCTGCCGCCAGTTTTGTGTTCTCGATCCAGTCTGCCTGCTCTTTTTTTAATGTCTCATCCAGCGTTTGCTCTATTCCCGGATCTTCGGCTCCCCCGAATTCCAATAGTTCTGGGGGAATGGAGGGAAGAACGTGAAACAGGACAATGTGAAAATTCTCCCGCGCTTCGACCATCTCAGCCACGTAGTATACACTCCGGATGGAAGAATCCGAACCGTCGACACCGACGAGTAATGTCTTATCCCTTGCCATCGATTACTCCCTCATTAAACGTGTATTTCGAAATGACTCCAATTAGGCCATCCTGCTTTTTCATTGTTTGAAATCTGATGTAGCAATGTCTTTCAGGTATGGCTCCTTAAAGAAACGGTTTCATGATTGCCTGGATCAGCCTAACAGGTGAAGGGCCTCCACATTGATTAAAAACCTAGGAAATTTTAACTCGGATGTCTACATGAGTACCAGAGTGCTGGCAGATGATTCGCCCATACTGAGGAGGAAAAGCCCAAAGGTCTCATCATGGTTGATCATGCTGAACTCTAGATGCATGTATTAAAAGCCATTCGTTGATGGTTAGACTCTTCCAGAGCTCGGCCTGCCGTTTTTACAGTCTTTCTGGGTCATTTTAATGGATTTAATCCGTGTGCGATGTGGGTGTTGTTATTTCGTGTGGCGTTGTTGGCGAACCTCCGGAACCGACGGAAGATGTTTCTCCTGCCGGGACGTTCGTCCTGGTCAGCGGGTTGGTGATGCTGGGCTTGGGGAGCCTTCTGCTGTTCTTTACAAATCTATAATCCTGACGTTCGTCCGTCTAATGTTGAGTGGTGCAATACTCTTGTGATTAATTAGTAAGAGTTCTACAGTAAGGTTATTACTAAACAGATAAGCAAAATTTCCCCCACGAATGTCTACATGACATTGGAAATCCAAGAGGGTCTTAGAACGTTCTTTGGAATGTTGTGGAGGGTATGAGTTGGATGAATATGAACGCGATCTCTTGTATGCGAAGCAGGTAGAGCAACTCTATGGGCTCGCGCCGGTTGGGATTATCGCCTCCCTGGTCAATGGATCTATTCTAACTTTTATTCAATGGAATGTGATTGCCCATGGCATATTGCTTACGTGGTTTTCCTGCCTGATCGTGCTCAATGGGGCCTGGAGCCTCCTATGGTATCAATTCAGGCACGGGTCTCGAAATCCTCAGGATTCCCATCGTTGGGGGCGTAGATTTCTTGGCGGGACCTTTGCTTCCGGCCTGCTCTGGGGGACAACGGGTGCCTTCCTCTTTCCTGAAAATTCCATTACGCATCAGATATTTTTGGCCTTTGTGTTAGGGGGCATGATCGCCGGGGCGACCGCTGTGTATGCGGCCCTGGAAGGAGCGTTCCTGGCCTATACTCTCCCGACTATTACCCCACTCCTCGTTCAATTTTTTATCCTGGATGATGAACACCACATGGCCATGGGAGCCATGAGCCTCCTTTTCGTGACTATGATGTTTGTCACCTTACGACGTAATCATACTGTGACGTTAGCATCGATGACCTTAAGCCTTGCGTTGGGTAGGTCCAACCAATCATTGCAAAGCGAAGTTCTTGAGCGTAAACAGGCAGAGGTGGCTCTCCGGGAAAGCCAGGAACAGCTACATTCGGTGGTGCAATCAACTGATGAGGGTATTATTTCGTTGAATAGTCAGGGGAAGGTGATGCTGTGGAATGCCGGAGCGGAAAGCTTGTTCGGCTTTTCGATGAAAGAAATGTACGGTCAAACGTTAGAGCGTATCATTCCCGAACGGTTTCGTTTGGCTCATCACCATGGAATTGCACGGGCTTCACGAGCGGGGGGAAAGACTGTTGAGGGGGAGATGTTTGAGCTGAAGGGGCTTCGAAGGGACGGCAGCGAATTCCCTCTTGAACTGTCTCTGGGATATTGGCACAAGCATGGAGAGGCCTTTTTTACCGGAATTGTCCGGGATATCACGGCACGCAAAGAGGCAGAACAAGCCCTTCATCGCCGAGAGCGGGAACTCGAGCATAGCCAGGAAGAGCTTCGGGCTCTTGGCGCCCAACTCATTTCTGCCCAGGAAGATGAGCGACGCCGTCTTTCCCGTGAACTTCATGATGATATGAATCAACGGTTGGCCGTGGTCGCCCTCGAGATACAATCCATTCAAAACACCCTGCCAGAATCGAATGCCATGCAAAAGACTCTTCAACACCTGAATGATCAAGTGTCCTCGCTTTCCGATAGCGTCCGGCATTTAGCCTACCAGTTGCATCCTTCTATTTTGGATGACCTGGGGTTGGTCGTCGCACTCCAGTCCTCTATTAGAGAATTTTCTCAATGGGAGAATATTTCAGTCACGTTTCGACCCCGGGATGTGCCGCATGCTTTACCCCAGGACATCGCGTCGTGTGTGTACCGGGTGACTCAGGAATGTTTACGAAATGTGGCGAAGCATGCGGATGCCACTCGGGTGCTCGTGGAGGTGATGGGGTTGGAGGCCGGCCTTCAGCTCGTTATTACGGACAATGGTAAAGGATTTATCCCTGAGGCTGTTCGCCCGGGCAGTCAGGGATTAGGTCTGATCGGGATGAAGGAACGAATTCGTGTGGTGCAGGGTACTTTTAAGGTGAAAGCCTCCAAAGGCAAGGGTACTACGATCACTGCGTGGATTCCACTTTCTTCAGAAACATAACCCCAATTCCGAACATTCATTTTTAATTGACTGTGCTTTTACTTCTCATTGGCGCCAATGGATGAAGCTCAGGATCCTTTTGAATATTTCATGAATGTGTGAAAAGAGTGTAGGTTTGGGCTTCTCCGGATTTCCATGCGTTCCAGTTTACCTCCTGCTTTTCCTGCCGCGTTAGGAATACTTTCGCACAAACTAAACTATTGATTATGTTTGACAGATCCGTATGAACGCGTAGTTGAAGGGGTTGGATGCCTGAGTCTCTCCCTTACATGGATAATCGCTCGATCGTTTGTCCTGGACCCTGTGGGGTTTTTGACTCGTCATGTCACGCCGTGGCCCCATGAGTATTCAAGCCTGTGTTTCGCCTATATGAGTGAATTCGCGTGAGCGTTTAGTGCGAAAACGCCCATTTAAGCTCCTCTCCTCGCCCTAAACCTCTTCGAAAAATTATAACCCTTGACCGACCAATACAAACTCCAGTCACGAGTTTGGGGACATAGGTTGGGTGGGTATATCTCTAGCGGCCCGATGGTATCGATTATGCTAGGAACGCTTGAGGGAGACGAGGGTTGATCCTTTCCTCATTGAACCGAGTGACGACGAATACGTGTTGCGCGTCTGAACAGATCGATACCAAAGGATTCTGACGCTTGGATTGAACCCATCACTAATTCGAGAGGAGAGAAAATGATGAATCGACCGGAAACACGAAGACCCCCACTGTCTGCGCCAACGGAGGAAGAGGCTGTGACCGATCGTACCCAGATCTTAGGTGACTATTCTCGATCCAATTCCCCAGATGCGAGCATGGACAAGGTTATCAAACGGTTTTTGATTAAACGTCAGGAAAAAGTTGGGACTTGATATTTCCGTCACAGGGTAATGCCCTCTCTCTGCCCATCCCTGACGGTTTCGGCAAAGGACGGTAAAAAACATGGATAACCAGGGACATCCGATTTGCCCTTGCTATCCTTGAGTCCCAAGGCCAAACCGATTGTGTTGATTATGGGGCAGACGGTTTGTGGCAGCGAGTTTTGCGACTACAGTGGGTTCCGCGCCTGAGAGCAACACCCCGAGCTGAGTTTTGAATATGGGAGAAACGATGTTGGCCAGAATCTTGGTCGTTGATGATGAGGCAGACAGCGCCTGCTCCATAGCCGAGGCGATAGAGGGGTGGGGATTCGAGGCGGTGACGACTTCAAATGGGCGGGAAGGTCTCCACGTGCTTCACACTATGCCTATTGATGGTATTTTTCTTGATTTGGAAATGCCGGTGATGAATGGATTGACCATGCTGGATGAACTGCGATGGGAGGGTAGCGAGGTTCCCGTCATTGTCATGTCGAATGAGGGCGATTATCTGAAACTTCAGAATTTTCTGAGAGAAGGTGTTCAGGATTATCTGGTGAAACCGATCAATCATCTTCTCTTGATGCAGAAAACATTTCGACATTTCCCTTGGCGAGAAAGCGTGGGGAAAAGACCGGCTTTGGTCAAAGATACCATTCATGAGGCTAAGCATCCTCTGGCGGAAGGAGCGTTCATGGTCCAAGGTCGTTGTGCGTTATCTTCGAGGAAATCTGATTGGAAAGTAGCCTGAGCAGTGAGAGGGGTTGGTCCGTGTCGGATTCTCCCACCTTTTCCTTTCTCCCATGGTGCCGATGCATTGTCTCCTTTTCATTGTGTGGAGATGTCCGGACCAAAAATCCCTGACATTATTCCCGCGTCACCGGGAAAGGAAGGCTCGTGGGTAGTACAACAAAGCGAGTGAATGGGGATCGGTATGCACAGGATTAAGCAAGCTTGATTGAGAGTGAAAAGGAAATTTATCACAAACTCGTGAGCAGCAGACCACCAGGAGGAAGACTATGGGAACTCATAAATCAAATAATGAAGAAAAGGCCGGAAAAGTTTTAACATTTCAACTTCCCCTTACCAAGGATGAGGTCTCCACGAAGAACTCCAAAAAAGGGAATTCAAAAGCCGTGTCTCGACTGTCTGAGCGTAGGAAGGGTGTAGAGACCAGGCAGGTTCAATCAGGTTTCCCCCATTTCATTTTGGAAGAAGCATTACAGGGGCGAATCGCGAAGCGGGCCTATGAATTGTTTGAACAACGAGGCCGACAACATGGCTATGATAGAGAGGACTGGTATCAGGCGGAAAACGATATGTTAACCCAAAAAGATGTGGAGTATAAGGAGGAGCCTGGTTGCAAAAATTCATAAATTAGTGTCATGACTTCCCAAGCATTCTCATTCTTGCCAATATGGGATGGAGGTGCCGGCCTGAATGGATCCATTGGCCTCGATAAGGCACCTGCTTTAATCACGAATCTTCCCACTCCCCTGTCCCGTTTCACGTACTCTTCGACGCGTTTTTTCTCTTGCCTTCCGATTTGACTGAATTAATTTGTGATTTTACCTACTTGCTTTTTTTAAATATGTCTATTATTCTAGACATATGGAAATTAATGACGCATTGCTGGCTTTTGCGGCCCTCTCACAAGATACCCGGCTACGTGTTTTTCGTCTGCTGGTGGAATATGGCCCGGACGGGGCCCCTGCCGGAACATTAGGTGAGGCTCTGTCCATTCCGCATAACACCCTATCCTTTCACCTCTCCCACATGAGCAACGCGGGTCTGGTCCTTTCTCAGCGAAAAGGCCGGTCAATCATCTATAGCGCCAACTTTGAATTTTTTACCGACCTGATTCGCTATATGGTCAAAGACTGCTGCCGCGAGGATATGGCCAGTATCCGGGACAATAAAAAAAAGAAGTGCAGCATTATCGAACTCTCGAATTGTTGCTAACCACTCACAAGGAGACACACCCATGAAACGTCTTCATATTCATATCGGAGTCGAACAGTTGGAAGAAGCCATCGGGTTTTACAGCAAATTGTTTGGGGCGGAACCGGTCAAACGCAAACCGGACTACGCCAAATGGATGCTCGAAGATCCCCGCGTCAACCTGGCCATCTCCACGCGGACTTCCACGAAGGGCGTGGATCACCTGGGTATTCAGGTTGAGGAGGAGCAGGAGTTGGACGAGATCAGGCAACGACTTTCAGTCGGGAGGCTCCCGGTGGCCGATGAAGGCGAGACTCTTTGCTGCTATGCCAAATCGGATAAATCCTGGGTGCTGGATCCTGCCGGAGTCCCGTGGGAAGCCTACCGCACGATGGAAGACGCGGATATTTTTTCAACCCATTCGGCACAATCGGATGCCGCTTGTTGCGAACCGTCGTTCCTGACGAGACCCGAGACTAAAATGCCGGAACAGGAATCCAGCGGCTGTTGTAGCTAATGTCTGTTGAACCAATAAAAGTCCTGGTTCTCTGCACGGGGAATTCCTGTCGCTCTATCATGGCCGAGGCCCTCATTAACCAGATGGGTCAAGGACGATACCGGGCGTGGAGTGCAGGAAGTCATCCCGCCGGATACGTTCATCCGGGTTCGGTTTCGACCTTGAAAAGGCATGGGTTCGATCCGGGTCAGCCATACAGTAAATCGTGGGATGACATGATTTCACAGCCTTTTGATCTGGTCATCACTGTCTGTGATCAAGCTGCCGAAGAGGCCTGCCCAATCTTTTCCGGCCAACCCCGAACGCTGCATTGGAGTATTCCTGATCCGGCCAGGGTGAAAGGCACAGAGGAAGAGAGTAACGCGGCTTTTGACCAAACCTTTTTCCTGCTCAAGGCAAGAATCGAAGGTTTAATATCATGACTGCCTGTGTGACACGGCGTTTATCTTTTCTGGACCGTTACCTTACCGCGTGGATCCTTCTGGCCATGGCGGCCGGCGTCACGATTGGCTCGGTCTTCACCGGGGCACCGGCATTCGTGAACAGCCTTTCTCTGGGAACAACCAATGTCCCCATCGCCATTGGCCTTATGCTCATGATGTATCCTCCGCTGGCTCGCGTGAAATATGAAGAGCTGCCCCTCATCTTTCGCGATTGGAAAATTCTCCTCCTGTCACTCGTCCAAAACTGGATCATCGGTCCTTTGCTGATGTTTGGCCTGGCTGTGACCTTTCTCTCTGATTCGCCTGAATACATGACCGGGCTCATCCTCATTGGCCTGGCCCGCTGTATTGCCATGGTGTTGGTCTGGAATCAACTTGCCGAAGGTGATAACCAATATGTGGCAGCCTTGGTGGCGTTCAACAGTCTCTTTCAATTGATTTTCTTCAGTGGATTGGCCTGGTTTTATTTAGAAATCCTGCCGCCATTGTTAGGGCTGGCTGTGGAAGTCGTCGATGTCAGCTTTCAGACGATTGCGGAAAGTGTCTTCATCTACCTGGGCATTCCCTTTATATGCGGGTTCCTCTCCCGCCGGATCGGGATCAAACAAAAAGGCCGCGAGTGGTATGAACAGGAGTTTCTCCCGAAGATTGCTCCTATTACGCTGATGGCACTTCTGTTCACCATCCTTGCCATGTTTACCCTTAAAGGCGGCATGGTACTCAGTCTGCCCGGAGATGTCATTCGCATTGCCCTGCCACTCATCCTCTACTTCGTCCTCATGTTCCTCGTCAGTTTTAGCATGGGCAAACTTATCGGGGCCGATTATGGCAAAACCACGGCCACTTCATTCACGGCAGCCAGCAATAACTTTGAACTGGCCATCGCCGTGGCCATCGCCGCATTCGGCCTGGGATCGTCCGTCGCGTTTGCCACCGTCATCGGGCCATTAGTCGAAGTGCCGGTACTCTTAGCACTCGTCCATGTCGCCCTCTGGTTGAAAACGAAATGGTTTGCCAGAGACCCGGCATCCATTCCCCTTACCTGACCCGTCAAGTCCATCTCGTCTGTCCGGTCGATCGTTGATTGCCTAATATTTCCAGACATGCCAACATATGCCCATGAGATTCCGGAATGCGTCATCGGGAATAATTCAAAGAGGAGAGACATTGTGTATCGTCTACACCAAACAAGCACCATCATCATTGGGCTGATCATCCCACTGGTCCTTTCCGGATGCACCAATCATCCCACGAAAGCCGAAGCCGCCTCCCTCAAGCCGGTGGAGATTAAAGAATGGCAGGTGCCGTGGGACCAGACGAGACCGCGTGATCCGTATGTGGATCAGCAGCAACGCGTGTGGTTCGTGGGACAGGGGGGCGATTACATTGCCGTGCTCGATCCTGAGCTCGGACAGTTTCACCAATTCAAACTCGGTCCCGGCACCGGTCCGCACAATCTGATTGTGGATAAGGAAGGCCAGGTCTGGTATGCCGGTAATCGCGCCGCCCACATCGGCAAACTTGATCCATCCACCGGCAAGATCATTAAATATCCCATGCCCGATCCAAAAGCCCACGATCCGCATACGCTGGTGTTTGGCCATGATCGGGACATCTGGTTTACGGTCCAACAAGGGAATTTCGTGGGGCATCTCGATATGGCCACCGGAAAGATTCAACTCATTCCGCTCCCAACCGCACAGGCTCGCCCCTATGGCATGGTCCTGGGTCCCACCCAATCTCCATGGTTTACTGAATTCGGTAGCAACAAGTTAGGGACGGTAGATCAGGCGACAAAGACCGTTCGAGAAATTCCGCTCTCACGGAATGAAACGCGACCAAGACGATTGGGAGTCACCTCGGACGGCGTCATATGGTATGTGGATTATGCTGAAGGGTATCTTGGATCCTACAACGCCAAAACAGGCGACATTCAGGAATGGTTGGCGCCGGGAGAAGCCGATGCCAAACCTTACGGGATGACCGTGGATGACCAGGACCGGGTGTGGTTCGTGGAAACCGGCGCCAACCCCAATCGCCTCGTCGGATTTGATACACGAACTCAAACGTTCATGAGTCTGACCGATATCCCCAGCGGCGGCGGAAGCGTTCGACATATGGTCTATCATCAACCAACCAAAACCCTTTGGTTCGGCACGGATGCCAACACCATCGGTCGCGCCAAGATTCCCTAGAATCTCCTCATTGGCCCTCCTGTCATTTCGACCAGAGGGAAAAATCCTTTCTATGAAACATCCCTGCTTGTCTTATTCTTTTTTGAACAAAAATGATAAGGTGAAACAGCATCATTTGTAGAGCAATGACGAGCCGCCGTCATTAACCCAGGAGTTTTCATGTTCATGAAGCGATATTCATCGGAATGCCCACCGGGACGATCCTGTTGCCGGTTCTTCCTTAGTGCCATCTTCGTCATGGCACTCCCACAATTAAGCCTTGGCGAGCCGGTTCAATCTTCCCGTTCATCAGAAGAAAATGCGGCATTGGGCCAATTGGGAAGCATTGAATTTCCCGCATCAGGGTCCACAGAAGCCCATCCCCATTTCCTAAGGGGCGTCGCGGCCTTGCATTCGTTCTGGTATGAAGAAGCCATCGATGCTTTTCGTCGAGCGACCACGATTGATCCAAATTTTGTGATGGGATATTGGGGTGAGGCGATGGCGAATAATCATCCCGTCTGGGGTGAAGAAAATGTTGAGGCCGCACGCGCGGCCCTGGGAAAAGTTTCCGATACGGCGTCGGCCACGGTCAGAGAACGTCGGTATCTCGAGGCGGTGAACACGTTATTCGGTGAGGGAGACAAGTTTGACCGCGATCAGGCGTATGCGGCCCGAATGGAAAGCCTTGCCAGTGAATACTCCGAAGATCTGGAAGCCACCTGCCTGTATGCCCTGTCCCTGCTCGGACTGGCTACTCACTATGATGAGAAGCCGGACCTTCAGGAAAAATATCGCGTTCAGGCGGGTGCCCTGACCTTAGGCGTGTATGGAGTCAATCCCAATCATCCGTGCGCCGCGCATTACACCATTCATGCCTTTGACGATCCGATCCACGCCATCCTGGCTCTGCCCCAAGCCAGACGCTATGCCAAAATCGCCCCGGAAGCCCATCATGCGCAACATATGCCCGCCCATATTTTTGTTCAACTGGGAATGTGGGACGAAGCGGAGGCTTCCAACAAAGCCGGATGGAAAAGTTCACAGGTCTGGGTCAAGGACAAACAGTTGCCCTTATCCCTCCAGGATTACCATAGCTTGTACTGGTTACAGTATGCCTATCTCCAACAAGGCCGATACAACGCTGCCGCCGCGCTGATATTGGAGAAGCAACAGGATATGGCGCAATCCTCATCCGGCGAACAGACACAGGTTCTTGGCTATGACCGGAAAGTCAGTCGGAATTACGATCAGATGGTGGCCGCCTTTATTCTGGAAACTGAACGATGGGAGCTGGCCGATCAGGCCTGGAACGTGAATGACTATCGCTTTGGCGACGAGTCGCCATCGATGTCTGTCTATGTCCGTGAATTTGCGCAGAGTATGGCCACCGTGAGGAATCAACCAATCTCATACCAGGTACATCCCGGGTTAAGTCCTGCGGTCCCGGAACCTTCCACGGATTCGACTGAACCGATCACCTCACAAATCTGGAAGTTGCAAATCGCAGCGTTGAAACATCTCATCAACGGCAACCACTCAGATGTCATTCGTATGCTAGATCGGGCTACTGCCCTGGAAGAATCACTTCCGCCTCCTTCCGGCCCCCCCGATCTCATCAAGCCCACTCATGAACTCTATGGCGAAATCCTGTTAGGCATCGACCGGCCGAAAGAGGCGCAACTACAATTCGAGCGAGCGCTCTTATGGCATCCCAATCGGGCACGTTCAGTTTTAGGCCTGGCAAGAGCCGCAGCTCAAATGGGACACATCCAGGCTACTCGTCAGGCCTATAGTCATTTTCTCAACATATGGAATCAGGCTGACTCAGATCTCCCCGAAGTGAACGAAGCGAAACAGTTCATTCAACAAGCGGTCCAACAATAACTCTCGCATGGGTCTTTCCCAACATTAGCAATCGGGAATCTATCTTTACCTTCGTCATTCCTGCCTGTTTCTGATTAGGAATCTGTCCTCTTGGTCATAGTGAATCAATCTTGACTCCGGTTGGTTTGGCCTGTTTTTCTGCCCTCGAAATTTCAAGGGTTACTCGTCCTTTGTAGGAACTTTTGGAAGGAAACAAATTTTTTAAAATCTTCAAATCACATTTTCGGAACGCCTTCTATCTCCACAATAAAATTTCATGCACAATAATTCTGTACATTATTCTGAGGGTTGGATAGGATTCAAACCTGGAAAAACGCCAAGTTTGCACTCTTAGATGTTTCATGATGTTTCAGATATCGAAATGAATGCCCATGCTAACTTACTAATAGTTATAAAAGTATTCTATGGAGAAAAGTTTAATTATGGACTACCCTTACGAAAACCTAACTCCAGAGAAGTTTCAGTTGTTTTGCCAAGGTCTTCTTGCGAAGGAGTACCCGGATTTACAATGCCTGCCAGTTGCACAACCTGATGGTGGCAGAGACGCCATGCAATGGCTTTTCCTTGAGCACGCCAAGGAATTTGTAATGTTTCAAGTGAAATTTGTTCGTCACTTGAATGAAGATCAAGAGCCACTTAAATGGATTCAAAAAATTCTGACTGGAGAAGGTCCTAAGGTGAAAACACAAATTTCTAAAGGAGCTAAAAGGTATGTGCTTATTACGAATGTCCGAGGTACTGCCCATCCAGATACGGGAAGCATCGATTCCATAAATTCCTTCCTCTCTAAAGAACTTGGGATACCTTCTTTGTGTTGGTGGCGGGATGACCTAAATCGTCGCTTGGATAATGCCTGGGATATCAAATGGACATATCCAGAACTAATGACTGGTCCTGATTTAATTAGACTCGTAATAGAATCTGGTCTTTCCGAAAGTCGCGAACGTAGGGGGTCAGCAATAAAGTCATTTGTTGCTAGCCAGTATAATTTGGAGCAGGAGGTAAAATTCAAACAGATCGACTTGCAAAATCGTTTGCTAGATTTATTTATTGATGTACCTGTTGATTTCTCTCACCGAGCGGAGAGGTTTAACAGATTAGAACTATTTCAAAGAGATATATTCGAATTGGAAGTCCTTAGTAATGAGCCTGAAGTAGATTCCGAAGAAGAATTCCCAAATGAAGCAACCCAATTTCCTTCAGCAAGATTTCCCAGTCGGCAAATAGGTTCGGCGACGCTACTTTTAAGTTCTAAATTATATCAGAATCATCCATTGGTCATCTTGGAGGGTGCTCCAGGCCAAGGAAAGTCAACCATTACTCAATATGTTTGCCAAGTTCATCGAATGCGTTTGTTGGATAAAGCTGAAGACATAGGTCAAATCTCAGATGACCACCGTGACTCGCCAATTCGGTTACCTGTAAAAGTTGACTTAAGAGATTTCGCCACGTGGCTGCTTAAAAAAAATCCATTTAGTGCGGAAGGGGAAGAACTGTCAGAGCCTAAATGGCAAAAATCACTTGAGGGTTTTCTGGCGGCGCTAATATCCCACCAGTCTGGTGGTACCTCTTTTGATGTTTCCGACCTGCAGGCAGTATTTCGGCTCAGCGCTGTTATCCTTGTTTTGGACGGATTGGATGAAGTTGCAGATATCAAGCGAAGGGCGGAAGTTGTGGATGAGATTGTAAAGGGAGTTAGTCGGCTCCAGGCACTCGCAGCCTCTTTGCAGGTGGTTGTGACAAGCCGGCCCGCTGCTTTTGCAAACTCTCCTGGTTTTCCAGAAAAGGACTATGAGTATTTTAGCTTAGATTCGGTAACTTATACCTTGATTGATAAGTATGCTGACCAATGGTTGAGAGCTCGCCGGTTGAAAGAGCGAGAAAGCTCTGTGATAAAAAGGATCCTTCGTGAAAAGCTAAAGCAACCTCATTTACGGGATCTCGCACGCAACCCCATGCAGCTAGCCATTCTCCTCAGCCTGATTCACACGAGAGGCACCTCATTGCCGGATAAGAGAACCGCGCTTTATGACAGCTATATTGAACTCTTTTTTAATCGCGAGGCAGAAAAAAGTGATATTGTGCGAGATAATCGAGACTTGTTAATCGATATTCACCGCTATCTTGCATGGCTTCTTCATACCGAGGCAGAACAAAGTAGCGTGCTATCCCAAGGGCCAACCAATGGAGCGATCGAAGAGAGTCGGCTAAGAAAAATTCTCAAAAGCTATTTAATTTCTGAAGGATATAATGCCTCAAGTTTGCCGGATGAATTATTCACAGGAGTGGTTGAACGAGTAGTAGCCCTAGTTTCAAGAGTGCAAGGAACCTACGAGTTTGAGGTTCAACCATTAAGAGAATACTTTGCAGCCAGATTTCTGTATGAGACTGCTCCGTATTCTCCTGTTGGTAGTGAGAAGAAAGGAACCAAGCCTGATCGGTTTGATGCAATATCTAGAAATTTCTACTGGCTAAACGTAACAAGGTTTTATGCTGGATGCTACAGCAAGGGTGAATTGGCTTCTCTAATCGACCGTCTTAGTGAACTTATACGTGATCCAGACTTTCAATATTTATCCCATCCTCGGATACTTGCAGCCACTTTGCTTGGAGATTGGGTATTTAATCAACATCCAAAATCTGTCACAGAGGTTATTCGTATTATGTTAGATGGGCTAGGGTTACGATTTCTTCTAACTTCTAGTAGTCCAAGGCTGACCCGTTCCCAGCCGCTTATCCTCCCAGAGGCCTGTGGAAGGGCAGAGCTTGTAGAAAAGTGTTTAAAAATTTTGGACGAGGACCACCCTGCAGATTACGCGTTCGATGCACTCGACTTGCTTCGGTCCAATACCACCCGAGCAGAGATTTTACCTGCCTGGCGCCAAAGGGTGAGAAGTGTAAAAGGCAAAGCTCGAACATCCTGGCTTCGTTACGGATTACGTCTAGGTTGTCTTTCAGATTTGTCAATCTCTGAATTTCAGGATCTGTTATCTGAGAGTGAATTAACATGCGACCGAGTGGATATTTTGTTGAAAGGGCGACGTTCTGGGATTTTAGAAGCTTCTCATAATTATTTTAAGGAAACCCTGGAATACCTTTTGGCTTGTCGTATACCTATGGCTTCAACAACACGGCCCAAAGGACTCTTAGAGTCCTTTTCCCAAGCCTTAGATCCCAGGCGATATTCGGTCGGATTCCAAGTATCTCCATCAGGTTCATTAGCAGAATTATGGGCGCGCTCTTCAAGACTAGGTATTAATGAACTGCCGAGAAACTTTGAGGTTAATTCAGAATATCCGGAGTTTTCTAAATGTGTGGAGATTGTGGGTGTGGCTGTAGAACTCGCTAAAATTGACGTTGTTCGTTGGGCAAATGAATTAAATCCCTGGGAAATTCTGGTTCAAGCAATTGAAGAAAGGTTTCCAGGCAAGTTTGCATCATCTCAATTAGCGAACATTGGAAGTGGAATTAAGTCAGCTACTGAGACTTGTGTTGATTGTTCTGACTTGTTCGATGAGTCAAAGTCCCTATGTCGAAGGGTGCGATATGCACGGCTCCGTGCTGGTAATCCTGCATGGTGGGCAAAGGAATTGGAGAAAGCCTCCTTGTTTCAACATAAAATGCTCGCCAGTTTAATATGGTTTACTTGGGTAAGTCCAAGTACCGTTGCCCAAAACTTAAGTCTCATTGACAATATCATCACCCAACTATCAGTAGAGCTATGGGAAGCCTTGTTTGATTCCCTGGAACTAGCTGTAGAGCTAACTCGAACTCAGTCAGGAAGTCGAGTAATGGATTTTGATTGCAGCAAACTGGCGCCTAGTATTTCGCAGAGAACATTTGCCCTCCTTTATCTAAGGTCCAAAAAACCAGTCGCAGAATGGATCTATAATAATAAACTGAAACTTTATGACGGGAAGGATTTGAGGATCCTTAAAATTTGTCAGATGAATGCACTTAATGGTTTGGTAACAAAAAAAGGGGATGTAAAAGAAGAACTGGACATTCTTGCCAGATCATATTCCTGTGGTGTTCTTTCCCCAAGGTCTGTTACCTATAACATCCGTAGGCACTTTCCTATCAACAAAATTCCACGTAAGGTTGCGGAGGCAATTACAGGAAACGCGGAGAGTTATCCCAGTTTTTTAGTTGCAGCAGCCGAATTTCATTGTCGCAATATTACTGCACAAAAAATAAAGCCAGTTGCTGAAGTGGCAAAGGAGGAGTGTTGGTTTGACTGAAGTAAAAGTTATTAAAAAATTTGAAGTAGCGCCGCTCCCAATTGGCTTTGTATTAAAATTTAGGGGGACATGATTAATGAAACAACTTTCTCTCGTATTCCCTTTCCTGTGTGCAATCTTTTTTCTTATCGGGTGCACTTCTCTTCCGGCTTTGTCTGTCCAGCCTGAGTCGCCGGAAGTCCTGTTGGTCAATATCACTCCGTTAGACGCCACGATGTTTGAACAACGGTTGCAAGTCGACCTGCGCGTTCGGAATCCCAATGATTTTGATCTGGAGGTGTCCGGCCTTGATTTCACCCTGCATCTCAACGATCAACGGCTCGCCCGTGGTCTGACCAATAAGGCCTCGACTATTCCGAGACTGGGGGATGCCGTCATTTCCGTCGAGACCACGACCTCCACACTCGATGTCATACGCCAACTCCTTCAACTCTCCCAACGGCAGGAGGTCTCTTATCAGGTCGACGGTATCCTGTATGCCCAAGGGGCCAAGTTGCCATTTGAAAACAAGGGGGTCTTACTTGATACAAACGAAATCTCCGGTTCATCTCCCGGTTCCTGATTGAGCATGTTCTCTCCTCTTACGGGGATCTCCTCTCCTGAATTTCTATAAGCCAGCCTATTTTTCCACGTTTCAAAAGTGCTTTAACTGGTATTGAGGGTAGATTGCACTCCTTCTACTCAATGAAGCTGAAAGAAGGCCACCCTTTTTCTGTGGGTCCTTCTGGATTTTCCGTGGGTAAAAGGATGAGTTGCGGGTTGGTGATTTTCAAACTCTTTGGGATGGCGGAAAGACTTATAGACGGGACACGTGGTTGCTGGCTCTATTCGCTACTCTACACATGGTTCTCTCCAGAGGTCCGATGCCTGCTACCCTCCCTCTGGGCGGAGGCTCGTATCAATCGGCGGGCCTTGTTTGAGCCCTTCGGCGTGGGTCAGGACAGGCTCCGCGAGTTGGCCAGCCTTCCCTGTCATTGCGTCCGTCCATTCTGACGGGGCGGGTAGGGCATCATTGGTTTTGGGTCCTTTTGCCAAAACAAAAGGGCCTGGGCTGCCGGGGCGAAACTCGGCCACACCACGAATCGCTAGGACGGACACAGTAGGTGGCTAGTGGAAAGGGTTATCTCGAAAAGTCATACACCGAGTTAGCATGATCCACGGAAAACCCGAACGCGCCTTTCTGTGGAGGGCGAGAGCACCGAGCCGAAGCAAGATGCGAAAAAAGCTTCCTTGTCGGTATCCCATCATTTGAGTGTGGTCCCTTCTTCCTCCTCAGGCATTATTGGTTTCAATAGACTGCAATGTTGTTTCAGGATATACTTGCCTTATTAACTCTTTTGAAGTGATGTCCTCATGTCTCTTTTCATTGAAGAACAAGAACTCAACCGATTGCCTGTGACTATCGATCAGGACACCATGAGCGGTGCCCCGGTATTTCAAGGTACACGAGTTCCGGTAGACGCTCTGATTACAAATTTAGAAGCTGGGCTTACCTTAGATGAGTTTCTTGAGAATTTCCCTTCGGTCTCCCGTGACCAAGCGTTACAGATTCTTGAATTTTCCAAGTCCACCCTTCTGAAGCTTGCTCACAAATCTTGACCATTTTGCTGGATGAATCGGTTCCCCGCGTGATTAAAACGCATCTTGGGGAATTTTCTATTTCTACTGTTCAGGAGATGGGATGGTCCGGTATGAGAAATGGTCAATTGCTCATTGCAGCAAGTCAACAATTCACCATTTTTATTACTGCAGACCAAAAGCTTCGTTATCAAAAAAATTTGAAGAATAACCAATAGTCAATCATTGACCTTCCCACTAACCAGGTCCCCACGGTCATGACCCTTCTGCCAACTATCCGGGAAACGATTGTGATGATTCAGCCCGGCACATTAATTGAACTTTCGATGCCTTAAGTCTCTCCTCATCTCACGTCATTGAGGGTGTTTTAATCAGGTTTCGCAACCCGCGATCTTTATTGTCGAGGTACTATAGAACTTATCTTTTACATTGAACCTTTTCCTCACTCTCTCTTTGTCCCCCTTCGGACCTAAACCTCAAAGAGGCGAGGATGACCCCAAGAGTTTTGTTGTAAGAAAAATATTATACAGGCGATGGCTCTTCTGAATGTATAATCCTCCACTTTTTCTGGATGCTGTGGTGACTGTCATTCACTAAATTTCAATGACATCTTCGAAATGAATCATATTTACCATCAACCTCTCGCTGTCGAGGGAGATGGGATTGAACTAAAGTAAGCTGAGAGAAATCGTTTCCGATTGATTCCCCGCAATTGCTTGTGCTCTTCCTCCTCGGGCACAATCTCTTTCGATTGCCATGACATTTATCCCAAGTCAGGGAAAGGAGATAGACCATATGAGTTTGTTTGTTGATCGGATGATACGGGCGGCTAAACTCGATGTTCACCTCTATGAGGAGGTGGAAGCTGATAGGCGTTCGATGAGTCAGGCGATGGGCGTCGTCGTGTTATCGAGCCTGGCCGGTGGAATCGGGTTTATGCAGGAGGCCGGTATGGTGGGACTGGTCATTGGCACGGTCGGGTCCCTGCTTGGATGGTATGTGTGGGCATTCATGACCTTCCTCATTGGCACGAAGCTTCTTCCGGAACCACAAACTCATGCTGACCATGGTGAACTCCTACGGACGATCGGCTTTTCGAGTGCCCCTGGTCTGATTCGGGTTTTCGGCATTATCCCCGACATCAGCGGGTTTGTGAACCTTCTTGCCGGTGTGTGGATGCTCGTGGCCATGATCATTGCGGTGCGGCAAGCCTTGGATTACCAGAGCACCTACCGCGCCATTGGTGTGTGTCTTATCGGATGGATTATTCAGGCCCTCTTACTCGCCTTGCTTGTAACCACGATGGGCGGGGTACCTGAACTCATGCTGGACCAACCGTGACCTCTCTCGACAGACCTCTTGGAAATGATCAACCGCCCCGAGGTGCGTGATGACCTGCATCCGGCCCCGCGCGAAGTTGCCGCAAGCCACGTGGCGATTCTACGGAGTTGCACTTGCCGGCATGACGCTCTGGCTGGGATGTGCTTCGTCGCCGCCAGGAGTTGCACCGGTATCCTGTGAGATCTCCCATCTGCAGACGAGTGATCTTCCTGAGCGTGGCATCTCCGCTCACCGCGGGGGGCAGTTGGGATGTCCGGTGAATACGGTCGGTGCGTTTCAGCGAGCCATTTGTCTTGGCGTTCATCAGATCGAACTGGATGTGCGATCGACCGCCGATGCGGTCCTTGTTGTTTCACATGATGATCGTGTGAGAGACAGGGAGGGGCGGGCGTTGCGCATTTCCGAGTCGACTGTCGCTGACGTCCAAAACCTGAAGCTCGATTCATGTACAGGTGAGAGAGCAGGTCAGCATATTCCCACATTTGAAGAGGCTCTTGCCGTCATGCCCCACAATATCTGGATCAATGTGGATATCAAAGAGAACAATCCCCTGGTTGGGAGGCTTGTTGCCGAGACGGTCGCCAAAGCCCAACGCTTCAATCAGGTGATTTTTGGCGCGCGCGACGAAACAGATCTGGCTGTGCGCCGCGTGGCAGGGGAGGCCGACGAAGAGAGTTGGATCGCCAACATGAGCCGGGAGGTTTTCCGTTTCCAGTATGTGGACACCACCATTCATTCCTGTGACGAGTTCATTCAGCTGTCCTTCCTGCGTGGCCGGCCAGGCCGCGAGACCATTGACCAACTGAAGCAGGCAGGAGTCCATGTGAACTATTCCTGGCTTCGTGGGGAAGACGAGAACGAGCTGAGACAAGACCTTGAGGATCTCACTGACCGCGGGGTGGACTTTGTGTTAGTCGATCATGCCGGGCAGGCCATGGAGGCGGCATGCGCCATAGGGATTCCCCCGGTGGTTCCGCACTGGAATGGCACTGCTCCCTTTACTTGCAGCGAGCCTCCTCGCTGCCCACCTGCGCTGTAACTGGTCTCATGCCTTTTTACTATTAGAGCCCCCGGCTTAAACGGTCTTTACGAAACGGCAACGGCCAGGTTGTTTTCTCCTGCCCCGACAATGTGTTACATGGTATGAGATAGAACACAATGGCACGTCTGTGAATTTTCCCGTTCGCGTTCTACAATTACACTTCAGTTCTTTATTCACCTGACCACACATGGAATATGATGAATCAATCAACCCGAATTGAAATTCCCGGATCGGATTCTCAACTCATTGTCGGGGATCGCATTCCCGGGCAGGAACGACAATTGCTTTTTGTGACCGGTTTTCTTTCCAAGCGGTGGGGCAATAAAAGCAAGGCGTTGGCCGATTTGTGTCGAGAGCGAGGATGGGGATTTTGCTGTTTTGATTTTCGTGGAAATGGAGAATCGGAAGGCGCGTTCGCCGACTATACCCTGCTCGACTGGCTGGAGGATGCGCGAAGCGTGACGAAGATGCTGGCCGATGGTCCGCCTGTAACCATTATCGGATCATCGTTAGGTGGGTGGCTGGCATGGCTCCTTGGACAGGAGTTTTCGCACGTGCAACAATTGGTGCTCCTGGCTCCGGCGTTTAATATGATGGGGAAACGCGCGAAGGATATTTCTCCTGAGCGACGCCAACAGTGGCAGGAGACCGGATGGATGCCCTGGGATGATGACGCCTTGCATAAGGACTTGCCACTCTCGTGGAAATGGGTGGAGGAAAGCGAGGCGTTATGGGCCAGGAGATTGGATTCGCCCAGGAGGGTATCCACCCGCATTGTGCATGGGCTTCAGGACGTCGTAATTCTTCCCAAAGGGAGTTGGGAATTTGTTGAACACCTTCTCACGCAAGATCCGCAGTATCCAATCGAGCTGCTGTTGAAGACCGGGGATCATCGGTTTAGCAGCCCCGCTAATCTTCAGACATTCCTGGAAGTCGCTCATCGGCTTCAGTAGGAAATCAGACCCTGTTGTTAACAGGCTACAGATTCTCTGCCATCTCCTTTCAGCGCTATTTCTTCCTCGGGAATGTATGAACTTCAGAAGGGACAGATTATCATGCCTGCACCGGGCCATCCTCATGCCATAACCATTACGCCCAATCCGAATCAGGTCAAGGTGACGTTAACGGCACCGTCATTGCGGACACCAGTCGGGCGCTGATATTGCGGGGGCCAATGCCATCGGCCCAATACCTCCCGCGTGAAGATGTGACTATGTCTTATCTTAGCCACACGACTCACTCTACACATTGCCCCTTTAAAGGTGACGAGTCCTATTTCACCGTGAGCGTGAATGGCAAAACGGCGGAGAATGCGGCCTGGACGTTTGAGTCTCCCTTGGTCTCCGTGGCTGACATCAAGGATTACATCACTTTTTATTCAGAGAAGATGGATGCGATTGAGAAATTTCCTTTCGCCTCATGATGCTTAAGTGTTGAATCTTTTAAGGGCCAATATGGTTTTTCCCACACGGTGGGATCATGTGTCCTACGCTCTCGCATGGCCATTGCCAGGTATGAGAAAGAGGCTATTTTTTATTGGCTGTTTCAATTAGGATAGTGGTATCTCGTCTCTAGGCCTAACATCTTCATCATTATTCACTTTTTCCGGGGGAGGTATGTCATGCCGATCTATGTGAGTTTAGTGAATTTTACCCATGACGGGCTGATGACCATGAAGGACAAGGGTGTGAAGCGGTCGGACATGGTGAAGAAAAATGTCGAATCCTTGGGCGGGAAAATGCTTCATGCCTTTTATTGCCTGGGAGAATATGATGTGGTGGCTATTTTAGAATTTCCCAATAATCGCGCGGCCATGAAGGCCGGTGTGCTCAATGCCTCAATGGGGCACATTCGCATTAAAACAATGCCGGCAGTATCCCGCAGTGAGTGGAAATCGGTCCTGAGTGAAACCTGGGGCAAATCCAAAAAGAAGAAGTGATAGTGGCCTTTTCTCCACATCCTTTGTAATCGGGCCGGCCAATGCGTGACTTTTCTGTTCTGTAAGAGAGGAAGGCCTCGTTCGCCGTCAGGCGCCTGTTTGTTTTTCCATGGCATGTTCGTGGTTGTGAACCTTGGCCCTTGGACTTCATAATCTTTTATCAGATCGTTAGGTCATACTTGGCGGTGTCTCACTGTTGAAGAACAGATTCATCCTGTCGCAAGGAGGTATCTTATGGGGCCAACGAAAGCTGTCGTAAAAGACTTCGCGATCTATGATGCCAAAACCGGGAAACTGATTAAGGACGGGTTCCCTTCTCCTGAGGCGATTCAGGACTATGCGGCCCATCATTACCTGGTTCTTCCTGTGGTGAATAAAGACTGTCAACCATGGATGCTCGATGGTCAACCCATTTTTTGTTTACGCGGCACTCGCTATGAAAACATCAAGGATGAAGTATTGCATCTGGCACGATGTCCGGATTGTGGTGGTATGGGTATCCGGGCTGACGAACCGGTGGTTGAATCCGATTGTATCCGGTGCGTGTCCTGCGGCCATGAGTTCGATACCCGCTTGGAGATGATGGAAAGTTGAGGTAATGTAGTCTGTAACCTGGAATGTTCTTCCCATTGTTTCGCTTTGAACAACTATGTTGATTGGCGACTGCCTTCAAGTTTACAGGAGACCGTCTAGCCTCATACCGTCTTTCTCCATCTTCATGGGGTCCTTATCTTTACACTCCTTTCATGATGCTCTTTCCTTCCGAACATCCCTATTTCCATGTTCTCCATATTCTCTTCCGATAGTGACTTGTCTCGAGCGTTGGCCTGATCCTGGGCGTAGCAGTGGATTAGCGGTCGCCTCGAATCTCTGGAGATACCCTCATCCTCATCCTTTCCAGGAGAAAAGCCATGCCCAATGCGAAACGGGAAAAGCCCTGCTATTTGTGTAAGGAATCAGGGTCTGAAAGTCTAACCTATTTGGTTTGCATACAATGTTCCCGGCACTTTTGTCGCTTTCATGGCGACCCGCAAATGGATGAATGTATCAAATGTCTCGAAGGGAACGAAAAAACCTAGAGGTTCTGAAAAAGGCAGTTTTCCACCATTGAGCTCATGAGGGGCCAATTTCTCAGTAAAACAATCTTGCATTCATTGGTCTTCCTGAGCCCCCTTCGACTGAGTTTATTCTGAGGAAAAGGCGAAGGACTCAGGGCAGGCATGGCGAAGGATCTGTGTTCAGGTCGATCCTCCTTACGACTGAGGCATATTCCGTCTGCAGAAAATCCGTTTGGGAAGTCTAACATTAGAGGAGAGCGTCTCGGGTTTCCGGTGTCTCCAGGCTGATGCGACCCAGCGTGCCGTTGCGGAATTCCGTCAAGAGAATTTTTGCCGCTTTTTCCCGATCCAATTCTCCGCCCTTGCCTTTCCGCAGACATCCGCGTTTTGTGGCGATGGCTTCGAGCACCCCCATGCTATCCAGACCCTCTGTGAGGAAGCCGTAGCGTTTCGTCAGTAGCGCAGGGTAGCGCGCGAGAAGGATGGTGACCAGAAACTCGGCGATTTCTTCCTCAACCATCACCTTGGCGGTGACCGCGTGGATGGTGGCGAGCAAGAGTCCGACGGCAGGATCTTCGATTTTTGGCCACAAGAGGCCGGGTGAGTCGATAAGCGTCATGTGGTCGTTCAGGGTGTGGCGTTGCTGAACTTTGGTCACGGCGGGTTCATTGCCGACTTTGGCGAGGCGGCGTTTGAGCAGGCTATTCATGAGCGTGGATTTGCCGACGTTGGGGATGCCCATGATCAGCATGCGAAGCGGCTTGCTGGTGCTGTGACGGTGCGGAGCAAGGAGTTGACACAGACCTGGTATTTTGGCGGCCTGGCCGGCATGGTTACAGGAGAGTGCGACGGCGTTGACGTCAGGTTCCCGGTTGAATTCGTTCTGCCAGGTTTGAGTGACGGCGGGGTCGGCGAGGTCGGCTTTGTTGAGCACTTTCAAACAGGGACGCTGGCGGTGCAGCCGCAATTCCGTGATTAACGGGTTACTGCTGGCGTTCGGCATGCGCGCGTCCAGTATTTCGACCAGGACATCGATGGCTTCCATCGCTTTGGCCGCTTCCTTGCGCGCGACATTCATGTGGCCGGGAAACCATTGTATGGACATGTGTAAAAGACTTCCTGGGAAAAATGACCTCAGAGGGGATAAACCTTATGGACCCATTGCATGACTTTATGGAGTTCGGTTTCGGTCATGGCGGTGCGCGATTTTCGAAACTGCGAATAGACCGCCCGGTTCACCGTGCCATGGGACAATTTTTTTGATTGCTCGTGCGCCCGGACATGCTGTTCAATTTTTTTCCGCAAACGATCTAACCGTTCTTTCGGGGTCTCCTGGTTGGTTTCCATTTGACCCGGTGCGGCCAGGTTCGCCCACAATCCCTGATTGCGCATTTCGAGGACGCCGGACCGCAAGGGTTGAATGCTTGATTCGGCCCGATCGGTCGGAAGGAGGCCCGGTGCATCGGGGGATGTCCCTTCTCCGAGAGGCTGTGTCGATGAGGGGCTGTCGGCAAGCGCCGTGGTCCGTTGGGCCAGGATATATCCCAAGCATTCACGGAATGGCCGGTCGTCCGGCGCATAAATATAAGCCCGTTGCTCTGCATAAGGTCCCGCCAGCGGATCCATGCGTGTGGCTCGATGCACGACCTGTTCGATCCATGGCTTGGTCCGGATATGGGTTAAACAGATAAGATGGGTAATGGCCGGCACATCCAGGCCTTCATAGGCCATGGCCACGGTAATCAGGCAATCCACGGCTCCGCTACCCTGTCGTTTAAAGGCTTTGATTGCCTGATAGGCTGCCGTGGAATCCTCGCTCGTGGCAATTCTGGCCGGCACGCCTCGTTCCTGAAGCCAGGCCGTATACTTTTGCGCCTGCTCAATATTGGCCGCCACCACGAGGAGCTTCGATCGGGAATGGGTCGTGCGATGGACCTGCCAATCCTTCACGCCCGTGCTCAAGAGTTCCAGAGCTGCTTCGGTTTTCAGCGCCGTCAGAAGTGCTGCTGCGGTCTGTTTTCCTGCATGTGCCAGGCTTTCAACATGGTGCTCGGCTCCCTGAGCGTCTAACCAGGTCGCCTGACAGTTCGCGTAATGGACGGTCAAATCAATGCAGGCATGTTCACGCAGGGCATCGGCTAAGGTGTAATGAATGACGGCCCGGGATTCTGTATTGTCCCAATCAAGCCGGTTTCCCCGGTCGGTGGTGGAATACGGCAGGAAGGCGATGGGTGTGCCTTCACCACGTTCGAACGTTCCGCTCATCAATACTCGCAGTGCTGCCCGGTCGTAGAGCGGCTGAATGGCCTCATGCCACAGGCCACCCTCTTCGAGATGGTGTGGTTCATCCAGAACGAGGATGTATCGCTTGCGGCGGAATTCTTTGGCGTTGATCTTACGCGTGTCGGCTGCCAGCGCCTGATAGGTGGTGACATAGGCCGCACACCCTCTTGTGGGATTTTCCTGGTTGGTGGTCATCATGGCCTCCAGCCGATGCCCTAAGAGCGCCCGGTGGCTGGGATCCTGAAAACCGCGCGCACCCTGGTCCTGTAAGACACTGCGAGGGACAATCCAGCACAGGGCGTCGGCAATGGCTGGAATCAGGCGGGAAGCCAGGATCTGAGGCAACAGGCTTTTGCCTCCACCGGGGGTGACCGCACAGACAATGTCTGTCAGGCCTCGCCCGCCTAATATTTTCTCGCAAATGTCCACTAATTCCTTCTGGTGGCGCCGTAGCTCCATGCTTATCCCTCGGCCATCTCCAGTGGAGTGGTTGGATGCTCAGGAATGCGACGGGCCTTGCCCTTCTGTGATGGAGGGACGTGCGATTTCGAACGATTGCGGGCGCTAACGGGATCCTCTATGTTGCCACATTGAAGGCAACGGTCCATGAGGACTAACTGACTGCTGCCCTCTCTATCATAAACGGACTCTTTCACAATCAGTCCACCACATCGCTTGCAGGCCATAAACAATTTCCTTTCTTGAAAAAGACATTCGTTGTCACTGGGAGGGCCTCATTCCGTTCGAGTCCTTCCCTGAGATCTTCCCTGATCTGATGCTGGGCTTTACCGACAACTGAACCCTGGAATCACCCTTATTGGGGCTGTTGAAAAAAGCCGCCAGCGGCGTTCTCGCCATTTTTCCGTGCTCACGTACTGGAAGTACGCTCTGCGCGGAAAAATGACTGCGGCCTTGCTGGACGAACCCTTCGAAAGCCTCAGGACATGCTTTTTTGAACCGCCCCGAGGCCTCTAATATGCGACGTGCCTGTGGGTCAATATGCTCTTGGAAATTATTATTCAACACTCCCTTATTTGGGAACATGCGACCGATACAAAAGTGGCACAGGTGTACCGGAAGGTTTATGGTTCCCCATCCCTCTGTGAACCATTGAGAAAATTTCAATCGATGATTGTGAAATGAACCTGGAAAGCGAAGCGGTCTTCCCTCTCCCAGGGATCCAACTGTTGATGGAATGGACCCGGAAACTATGGGTCAGCGTTACATTCTCTGCCGGCATGTGGCCATACTCTTCAAGGCCACCGTAGGGGAATTACCCGATCTGTATCACTTTCTGCTTTTGCCTTTCGCTCATGTCTGTGAACAAGATAGAAACTTTTCAATCAAGCACTTGTTTAGGGTGGATAGACATACCCAAAATGGCAACAATTTGCAATCGAAAAATGACGCGCTGCCTTAAAAATTGAGCGATTTACACGGTCGGATTCCCTATCGATATCCCAAGAATGGCTGAGGTGTCTTTTGAGCTGAGAATAATGGATTGTAAACCCATCCACTGAGCGAGGCTAGACCCCCCGGAAATTATTCCGAGCCCTCCATCCCGTTCCAGGGGTAGAGGTGACAAAGATTGGCTTCCCATTGCCAGGAGGTTCGGTCATGCGGTAGGCTCCCTTTCCCTTGTTACGGATCAGCGTCCGCTCCCCGCGTCGGTGCGAGATGCACGCCCTCCCTGACGTTCACGCCAATCGCATGATGATGGTCTCACGCCTCTCCCGGCTATGACAGACTGAAATCGTTGGCGTCATATCTGTGCCCTCGGGGCTTTGCCTGTGCGTCCTATGTCTTGAAATGACTTGAGAAGATGGCTACCTAAGGAGAAGAACGATGCCAAAAGCGAAACGAGAAAAGAATTGTTATGTGTGTGAGAATGCCGAGTTAATTCGAATGAGTTTTATGACTTGCCGGCAATGCGCTCGTCATTTTTGTAGTCGTCATGGCGACCCCAAAATGGATGAATGTACCAATTGTCTTGACGGCGATGAGGAAACTTAGACCGGCTCACCAACAGTTGGGTCGGGCTTTTTCCAGCAGGGAGCATTGACTCGGGTCATCCAGAAACCGGGATTGCACCTTCTGGTGCAATCCGAACGATGAGCAGCCAATGAAAGGGTCCGGAGTGCGCGGCTTGGGAATGGCAATCATCCGGACTGATTCGTGTTCGGATGTCTGGTCTCAATCCCATTGAGATCGCGAACATTCACCCCACACCTGACGTCAATCGTCTTCCCACACATCCCCTCAATTTTATACACTAAGCGGGCATTGAGACGCTATTCTCCGACCCGGTCTCCTCTAACTCCTTTGTAGGAGAGAATGGGGTAGGGCTTCTATCAAGTCCGCCACACGTGTTGGGTATAGCCATGGGTCTTAATCTCCAGGCGTAGGGCTACGACGGTCAGAACATCCTATGTGTATCTCTGATTCGTTACGCACCCGGAGTGGTATTCCGATTGCCCTTCGGAAATCACAATCCCCCCTGAAAATTCTGTGTGTGCTGCTGCTGTTGATCATATCGCTGTCCGGTTGCAGTCGACAGCATGGGGTCGCGACGGATCATGTTCCCAAAACCGAATCGGCGATTATTGTGGTGCCGGGGTATTACGGCACGCGTTTAGTCCGCGAAGCGGACCGCAGTGTGGTTTTCATTTCCCTCACCCAAGCGTTGTTCGGTCGTCAATCGTTAACACTTCCCGTTCCTGAATTGGGATTTAAGGGGACAATCGATTTGCAACCCGATGGCATTCTTGATGAGGTTCGAGTCGTCCCGCTTTTGTACTCCATTGACGTCTATGGCTCCTTGCTGGACCGACTCCGGGTCTCCAACCAGAGGAGTGGGGAAGTGATCCCCTTTACCTATGATTGGCGTGGGGATCTCATGGAAGCTGTTCGAAGTTTGGATGTTCTTATACGCCGACTCCGGGGCGAGGGAAAGAAAGATATCTCTATTGTCGCCCACAGTATGGGAGGCCTGATTGTCAGCTACTACCTTCGGTATGGTGTCCAGAATATCGATACGGCCGTGGAGACCTGGAAGGGTGCTGAGGAGTTCAAACGTGTGGTGTTGGTCGGCGTACCATTTCTTGGAGCTATGAAATCGTTTCGAAACATGAATTATGGGGCGACCTTTGGTTGGAACTCCTCTCTGCTCAGCTACGAGGCTTATGCGTCTTTCCCGGCCAGTTACTATCTCTTACCGGTTGCCGATTCTGATGAACTGCTTACTCCGGAACTGAAGCCCTTACACGGGGTGATCAGAAATGCCGGACAGTGGCGACAGTCCGGATGGGGGCTGCTCAGGAATACGGAAGATTTTCCCAACGACATCGTTGAGCGGCGTGCGAGCTATACGTCCTTTTGGCTCCATCGATCGCAACGCTTTTTGGATCTTCTTCAGGAGCCTCAATCCACACCAAGTCAGAAGCATCCTTCCCTTATGTATCTGTACGCGAAAGGCACAGCAACCTTGGCAAAGGGTGTGTGGACGGGGAATCAGGGTGGTCAAGGTATTGATTCCTTGTTCTTTGATAATTCCGATTTGGCTGGGACAGAGTCTCCTGGAAAGTTTCCTACCGTCTATGCTGATGGAGATGGAACGGTTACGGTATCATCCGCATGGCTTCCGGCAGCCTATCGTCGAGCCTTTCAAACTACTATACGGGATTATGAGGTGGGACATACCGAATTGGTCACGACCCCGGACATCCAAGACGATATCATAAGATTTCTGGGTCCCCGGTAGTACCCCGGAGGGTCGTGGACAAAAGGCCACACCATGAGTTTCAGGACTTTTGTTTGGAGCGGGGTGCCGTTGACGATCCTCCAAACACTCGTCTACGCCGTCTTTCTGGAATAAGGTTTGGGATAGGTGAGTGGTGCGGCAAGGAGTTTATGGAGAGAGCGCACGGATATAACGCACCAGGTCCAGGACCTGTTCATCGGTGAAGGTGTCCGCCCAGCCATGCATTTCGCCCCTTCCTTTCTTGATAATGGAAAAGAGTTCCTGGTCGGTTTTGGTCTGAGTCATTTGCGAGGTCAAATTGGCTGGGTCCTGTTCCAGGAAAGGACGTAAGGCGCCTCTGCCGTCCCGCTGTGGGCCATGACAGTCCTGGCAATATTGGAGAAAGAGCGCTTTGCCGGGTTGGGCCTGTTCCTGTTCAGCGAAAGTCGGGGGAAGGAGGATTATACCCATGGCTGTGATCAGGAGAACAAAGCACATCAATGGGCCCAAGCGTCTCATGGAAAAAAGATTCCGGAATCCACCAAATATCCTTAGGGGCAGAAAAGGAATGTGCACCGTCCCGGTCGAGTTCGCTATCTTATCGCCCTGAATGGTGCACGGGCGAATGTTTGTTCCCTTGACTATTTCTTGACCAGTACGGCGGTTTTTGCCGCACCTCCCCCCGTCACCACGCTCACAAATAACATTCCAGTGGCGACGCTGTCGGGCACGGTTACTTCTATTTTATCATCACCTTGAAGGGTGAATTCCGTTGCCTTTACGGGTCCAAACGTGACCTCATGCAGGCAATCTTTTTTCTTTCCGAAATGTTCTCCCATAATGACTATTTTAGCGCCTGCCTGAAACTCATCCGGTTCGATTTTGGTGATGGTGGGTCGATAGGTCGGATCGCATACTGGATCATCTTTGAGGGTTTGCTCGCTGGACACCGTAGGCGATTCGGATGTGCCCATAATCGCGGTGTCGTTTTGAGGGGAAGGGCTTGATTGGGCTTTTGCCTCGCTCATCCACATCGAGGGTAATCCTAAAATAGCTGGCAGTATGATAACGAATAATGTCGCGACCCTCATATAGTAATCCTTTCAGAAAAAAATGAGAATAAAGCCGCACCGTTTGAGTTAGGCGTATTAAAGCCTGTTTGAATCCACGAAAGCTAGCCCCCGGAAAAATCAGCGTGATCCTCTTTCGGGGGTACTTTTAGGGCGATGAAGGTTCATAAGGCGCTATTCGTCTGATGTAGGCGGTGACGGCGCGAATATCTTCGATGCTGAGTGTGTCCCACCATCCGTGCATTGGACTGAATGCCAGCCCCCAGATGATCGCTGACCGAAGGTCCGTCTCCGATTTGGCTCGGGATTCCATGCGTTGAAAGTTGGCGGGTGGCACGATGAGCGAGGCCGCGTCCGGTCCATCGCCTTTTCCCTGGACCCCGTGACATCTCACGCAGTGGGCTTGATACACGGCCTCTCCTTGGAAGAGATCGACTTGCGGCTCCTGGGCTCCACTGGGTATGGCCCACCCGATCAGCAGAATTAAACTCCAAAGCATGATGCGAGATTTCATATGGTGTCTCTCCTTGTGAGTGTCCATGCGATATGATCGAGTGAGGCATGGGATCGGACGGGGTTCATCATTATTTTTAGTTTGAGATATCTTGGGTTTCCGGCGCGGGCGTGCCGGGGGGTTGGTTCCCTGCCATTCGACTCTAGCCATTTAGTCTTGATGCGACCATTGGTAGGTGATCTTCTCTTTGAAATCCCGATAAAGATATTTGCCCAGGCGTTGGGCAAAGTGTTCGGTGGTCGTGTCGGTATCCGCCCCGTCAGTTCTTTATTCTTGTACAAAATGGAACGCCTTTGCCTTTTGGGTATCGTTATCATCTTTGCCTCGTTTTTATGATGATTACATTACTCTGTAAACTGCATTCCTATAAATGGATAAATCCAATTTTCATGCCGTAAAGGGGAACCGAATCGTTCTGGATAGAATTAATGGAAAAAGGCCCACACAGGGTTTTTGGAAGTTGACTTGCTGGTTGGATAGGAAGGCGGATTAAAACTGTACCATCATGCCCCATGCCGGAAGAGTTCATCCGTCCCACTTTTCCCCAAAATCAAGTTCCAGGTGGTGAAGGATTTCTGGAGAAATTGAATTAGGAAATGGTTCCCAACGTCCTGTCGCCAATTTCCATGAGAGGATATACCCACCATCGCCTTGGGTTGCAGGCTTCAGTTTTTCCACGGTATCAAGATGTGTCGTGAGGGCTATAGCTTGGTCGTTGTGGAGGGCTGTGGTCTTTGAGCTGTCTTGATTTGTGCGAAGGGCGCAATCTTATTGGATTAATATCTCATTCACTGTTAAAAAGAGCCGATTAATCAGTTCCCCAGATAAGGAACCAACGCCTGTTGCCACTAAAGCTGACAACAGAATGCTGATGAAAATGATGAATAGAAATCTCATGACGTTCTCTTTTCCTGGGGTTATCTTGCTTTATCCAATTATTATTTGATGACTTCAGTGTGCCTTTCAATCATTCTCTTGAGAGCCAATAGACGATGTGATCTCCACATGATCTCAGATGTCATGGAGTGCCGCAGTGGTTGCAATTTATAGCTGGAGTAAGACCGTCATGAATATGACTCAAAGGAAGGGGAATCACGGTCCATGGCCACCAGCATAGAGTCAGGTAGGGTTTCGCAATCGGCGGGAATCCAATCTGGGTGCGATTTGCTATGTTTAGATGCAGTCTGACAGGGAAAATCGTGAATATTACTGGGCTGACTTGTGCCTTTGGCCTTACCTGAAAGGCCTCCAGAATGGGTATGGCAATCAGTCTAACTTCATGTTCGATACGTGAAATGGAGATAGGGGGAATGGCACAGTGATTTTGTTCAAACTTCCAGTTTCAGCAGGAAGTTTTGGGGGAGTCGATTTTGTGAACAGAGGAACCGCTTGAGCTTACTGGTTGGAAAGATTGTGGATCTGTTGTTCCAGTTCTTCGATGCGGTCCAACAATTCCAAAGCTACGCTGACTCCCGGCCAGTTAATCCCTAAGTCTCGATGTAACCTGAGCCCCCGACTTAACCGGTCAATGGCGTCCTCGGGAAACAACACCATCCCCTCCGGGTCCGGGTCCGGTGGTTGAATAATTTCCCATTGCAAACAGACCTCCAGCATGTCTTCGCCGATCCCTAAGCGGGTACAGACTTCTTCACGGCGAATTCTCCCGAAGGTGATGATTTCCGCGGTAACCTGTTCTAAGGATGCTTCTGAGTCGTCAGTCATTGGCGGCCTCCCGAAGAAGGGTTGAACGGGGATCAGGGTGATCGAACTTAGCTAATTGCTCATAGAGTTGTTGTTCCTCGGGAGAAGGAGTCTCAGGAGTGACGATGTCCAGAACCACAAATTGATCTCCATGCCCTCCTGTTCGTTTGGGCAGTCCCTTGCCCTTCAACCGCATTCGTTGTTGGGATTGGCTCCCGGCGGGAACTTTCAGACGGACCGTTCCTGATAAGGTGGGCACCGGAATGTCGGTGCCCAATACGGCCTCCCACGGCCAAAGCGGGAGAGTGACCACAATATCTGAATCTTTGCGTTGAAACACGGGATGAGGGGCAATTTGTACATGAAAGAATAAATCCCCTGGTGGTCCTCCTCCTCGACCAGGCGCGCCTTTTCCTTTCACCCGAAGTCGTTCGCCATCCCGCACTCCGGCCGGAATGCGAACTTCGATTGAGCGAGGCGTTCCCCCGGCATCAGGAAGATTCAAGGCCCGTCGTGTACCCGTGAAGGCTTCTCGTAGTGAGATCGGCAGATTGGCTTCCAGGTCCGCCCCTGCCATGGCGAATCCTCGAAAGCCAGCCCCTTCCCGTTGAGCCCCCTGACGGAACATGCTCTCAAAGATATCACTGAAATCAGCGCCTCCCTGGTTATATCCGCCGGGTCCTCCCCCTGGATACGCTCCGCCGCCCTGTTGGCGGGCCCGTTCATAGGCCTCGGCTTCCTTCCAGTTCATGCCGTATTGATCGTATTTTTTTCTGTTTTCCTCATCCCCTAAGACTTCATAGGCTTCATTCAGCTCTTTGAATTTCTTTTCCATTTCCGTCTTTTTTTCGCCGGGATGCAAGTCCGGATGATACTGGCGTGCCAGCCGACGATAGGCTTTTTTGAGTTCTTTGGCATCGACGGTTTTTTTCACCCCCAGTATGTCGTAGAAATCTTTTTGTGCGGATGCCATAAATGAAAATCCTTGACTAGTTTAAAAATGATCCTGGCTCACAGAAAACACCATGATGCCTCATAACTGTAAAGCTAGCCTTTTTCCCCAAAAAAAGACAAGAGCCAACTTTTTCTGATAAGCATCCCATGGCCGCCTTTGAGCAGGCGGAATGTTAATCGCCGGTAGACAGAATGATGAGAAAGGGGATTCGTTCGAGCGAAAGGAATACGGCGATGACATTTTCTCACTGTGGAATTTGAGGGCTGGGGATTTCGTGCCCAGGAGATCCTTTTCATTTGATCGCAGATTCCTGCGGTGGCAGAGTTTTCAGTTGTCTACCGTTATATGGTCACGTTGGATGATTCAGAAAATTGATTATTACCTGCCCAGATGCCAATTTTATGCTGGCTTCAAGTCATCGCCAATACGTGTGTTGGTTCAGCTTCTACCCTTGTACCCCAACGTATTATCCTTTTGCTACCTCCCGACCCTATGACATATTCACAAATATGTATTAGGGGGTAACGGAGAGAAAGATGGTGCTCCGTCCGCGTTGGAGGAGCAGCAAAACTCTATCTTTGGATCCGAGTTTCCCTGTTAACCGTTGAAAGTCATCCGCATTGTTGACGGCTTCACGGTTAATTTCAAGAATAATGTCACCTTCCCGTATGCCGGCCCGGAAAGCGGAACTCTCGGGATCAACCTTAGTCACTTTCATGCCCTTTTCCCCTACGGGCATGGATTTCGCGGTAATCCCGGATAGGGCATGATGTCCTCTCAATTCTCCTGTCGAGGCGAGGGTTCTGACATCTTTAGGCATTTCAGAAAGGGTCACTTGTACTTCACGGGGGTTTCCATCCCGGAGGACATGTAATGTTACGGGGGAATTGGGCGCACTTTCCGCCACCAAAGATCGGAGATGCCGAGTGTCGGCCACAGTCTGTGAATCATATTTCCGAATGATATCTCCGCGTTGGATGCCGGCCTTTTTGGCAGGGCTGTCTTCCATCACTTCGCTGACCAGGGCCCCCTGCGTATCAGGAGTATCAAATTGGGTTTGGAGATCTGGGGTGAGGTCCTGAATCGAAACGCCCAGCCATCCTCTGACCACCTTCCCATGTTCAATAAGGCTGGCCTGAATAGACTTGGCCATGTTGCTGGGAATGGCAAAACCAACGCCCATATATCCCCCGGAGCGGTTAAAGATGGCAGTATTGATCCCGATCAACTCTCCCTGGAGATTCACTAAGGCCCCACCCGAGTTACCGGGATTGATCGCCGCATCGGTCTGAATGAAGTCTTCATAATCGACAATCCCCACATTGGCCCGACCCACTGCACTGACAATTCCCATGGTGACGGTTTGGTTCAGCCCAAATGGATTGCCAACGGCCATCACAATTTCACCGACCTGTAGTTGATGGGAATCTCCCCATGGCAAGACAGGCAGATCCTGGGCATCTATTTTGAGTAGAGCCAAATCCGTTTTGGGATCAGTGCCTATGACCTTGGCTGAAAAGGTTCGCTTATCGGATAACAGCACTTCAATGGCATCACTATTTTCAATCACATGATTATTCGTGATGATATGCCCATCGTCACTCACAATGACTCCCGAACCTCCTCCTTCTTGACGAGGGGAGGGAGGCGGTTCGAACCGCCGGTCAAATTCATCCCCAAAAAATCGACGGAAGAAGGGATCATCAAAAAATGGTGATCGCAATGTTTCTGGACTTTTGGCGGTGCCGGTTGTGGAAATATTGACCACAGCGGGACGCGCCAGCTTGGCCACCCGAATAAGGGCGGTGCTCTGAGCCTGGGCGTCTTGTTGCCCAAATGAGAGTGCACCAGACACTAAGGGTTGTGATGAGGAATCCGAAAGAGGCGTCCCGCTAACTTTCAATTGTGGTGAGAGGCCTGGCAGGAGACTGGAGTCCCCAGCGATTCCCAGGCCCAAACATATACCAGCGATGAGCAGGGCCATGCCAATGAAGGTGAAGATACCCACGCCCCGTCCATTCCATTTTTGAGCTAGTTGGGATTGACTCATCATTGGACCTCACGAAGAAAATTATACTATGTGAAAAGAACTTCATACACGCAGTCTTGTTTCACATCAAGAATGATCAAGCCTAAAGGTTCTAAAATAAATAAAAATTTATGTCTGTTTCCTGACTAGTTCATTCAATAAATCCAAGGAACCATTTCAGAATCAGCGCATCGATAAATATGATCGCGACAATACAACCCATGGTAAGCAATTCAAACATTGGACACCTCCCTTTATTAGATACATAGGGGTCGGAGCCGGTTGTATCCCGAATGCGTGGAATGCTCCTCCATGTCTTTCAAATAAGACTAAAAATTCCTATGGTCAAGAGGTGGGAGTCCTGAAAATTCCGTTCCACGGGAACGTTCGAAATCCTATATCCGGACTATATCTATATTGATGTAGGCGCCCATGGTTTATGAATTTAGACAGTTCTAAGGCCTGCACAGATGCCTTTTCTAGCACACACTGGTTACGAAACGCCCTAATTGCCTAATTCTGCTGAACATTTTTCCTTAAAATCACCATGGAACATTGCCGGTCCGAAGCAGTTTCTTGACTTGATATAAAAAATGATTATCGAAATTTTAATTGAAGACGATACTGTGGATTCTTGGAAGCCGTTTTCCTCCACCTCTAATTAGAGAGGGATAAGCCATATTGAGCAAAGGAGAGTGGTGAATGGTTTCCTGAATACAAAGACCCTTCGAGGATCAAGCACAGAATCGTAGAACCATACGGATTTCATTTAAAATTATGTCAGAGAGGAAGGTTAAGAAAGGAGGCGACATGAGTCTTCATCAAGCTATCAAAAGTCTCATAATAGGAGCTCTCGTGCTGGGTGTAAGTCTGGGGCAACACCTATGGGCGAATGAACCGACTAAAATCAGGTTACCAACGGATCGACGAAACATGAAGGGGTAGTTTCTTCTGTTCAATCAGAGGTGGAATCTACATAAAAAGAAGAAGTCGTAAAAAAGCGGAAAGCGTTGGTAAAAGAAGCCCTCAATGCTCTTTTAGAGACCAAGAAAGCGTTGAAGTCTTTGGAAGATGGCAACACCAAAGATGCTCTGGCCGTATTGGCCGAAGTGACCGGACAATTGGAAATTGTTATTTCGCGGGATCCCGACCTGGCGTTTGTTCCCGTCGATGTCGAAGTGACTACGAGTGACATCTATGCCGATCTTGACAGTATTAAAAAAGCAAATGAACAAGCGGAAGACTTTCTCCAGAACGGGGAAGTGCAGCAAGCCAGAGTCCTCCTCTCAGGTCTTGCAAGTGAGCTGGTCATGACTAGGGTCAGTCTTCCGCTTGCTACCTACCCTGATGCTATCAGGGCTGTAGCGCCATTGATTGATCAAGGGAAAATTGAGGAAGCGAAGGCGGCTCTTCAAGCGGTATTAGAAAATTTAGTCGTGACCAATGAGCGCGTCGTCCCACTGCCCATTCTTCTGGCTGAAGCGTTCATCAAAACGGCTGACGATCTAGCCAAACAAATAGAGACTCCAGCGTTGAACAAGGCGAAAAGTGGTGATGAGAGGGATGAGGCAAAAAATTCGGAAAATGAAAAATCCCAAAAAGAACAAGTTCTGGAACAGCTTCAGAACGCTCGACGTCAGTTAAAAATGGCTAAGACTTAGGATACGGGTTAGAAGAGAATCGTTACAAGGAATTTCACGAGTCCATTGAGGCGATTGAGAAAAAGGTGCAGGTGAGGAAAGCCCACAAGGGATATTTGCCTCTTTGAAGGGGTCAGTATCTCAGTTCAAGCAATTTCTTTTCGAAGAATAATTTTTTCCTCGCGTCACAGATTTATGACAATAGCTGATTGGAAAGAGGAAATGAGAAATGCGAACCGTAAGTGAAAGAGAAAGATACGCATGGATGTGTTTAATTATCCTGGGGTTCCTTGCTCTGACGGGCTTCGGGTCATATTACGATAAAGTTCCTGATGGGCAACTATCCTCGGCCATAAAGGAGCGTTTCAGATTGGATGGCCGGATAAACGCCGATCAAATAATCATTGAAGTGAAAAGGGGCCACGTCATGCTAAGTGGGGTAGTGGATACCGTGACAGAAAAAATCCTCGCTGAAGGCCTGGTTGCTGGGAGTATCATCGGGGTGAAATCGGTCGTGAATAATATCTCTGTTCGACCGGCCGTGAGCCAGGATGATGCAATCAAACAGGAAATAGACGAGTATTTGAAAAACACGCCAGCCCTTCAGGGGAAAACGATTACCGTGAGTGTAAACGATGGCATCGTTAAGCTTGAAGGATTAGTGGAAACCGTGTTTCAGCGGTTAGCCGCGGAAAAGGCAGTTGAATTGGCCAAGGGCGTAAAGGGCATAGTCAGCCTTGTGAAGATTAACCCTTCACGTCCAGATCGGGAAATTGAAAAAGAAGTCGCCATGTATTTATTGTGGTCGCCTATCGTGAATATCGATGGTGTGGATTTAGCCGTACATGACGGTGTTGTGAAGTTGGAAGGAGCTGTCGAGCATAGTGCGCATATTTTGTCGTTGGAACAGGACATTGGAAATATTATGGGGGTTGTGAAAGTCGATGTGTCGAAAATAACAGTGAAAAACAGGAAATCTCGTGCGGCTTGAGGAGGATGGGCAACTTGGATTCAGGCGGTGGAGATTGCAAGTTGTAGAAATTTGAATAGGTTCTTTTGGGCAGTGTCAGGCCAACCGAAGTTGCCAGGGGGTATCATGAAATGAACAAGGTTATGATACAGATCCAATGCCAAAAGAAACGTAGAGATTGGGAATGGCCAAAATCCCTACCTCATGCGACAATTATTCTGGCCACACCATTGATCTATGCGATGTTCATCCCTCTATTGGTTTTTGATTTCTGTGTGGAATTGTATCAGCGGGTGGTTTTCCCTTTACTCGGACTCCCGCTCCTATCGCGTCGAGAGTATATCCGACTTGACCGGCATCGGCTTCCCTATCTGAATCCGATTCAGAAAGCCGGTTGTCTGTATTGTGGATATGCCAATGGATTACTTCAATATGCTTCTCGAATTGCAGCCGAAACAGAAAAGGTGTTCTGTCCCATTCGACACCAGAGCGGCGGCAAATTTCATCCACCGGCTCATCACATCGATTTTGCTCCCTATGGAAATGCCAAAGAATTCCAAAGAAAAATGGGTATCTAACCTACATACACAACGCATGAATTCCAACTCGATGTGATTGATTGAGTCAAATTTGGGCAAACACCTTCGTCAGCCTACCTTTTTGCTTTTATCCCGACTTCTTTGTACTGTTTATACTTGCTTATTTAGGTTATGAGGAAATATTGGACCAAAGTGAATTGGTTGGGAAGATTGGAGGGATCTATTCCGTTAGGCCGATGTGGCTACGAAAAAGCATATGTATTAATTCTGGATAAGAGCCGTGACATTGCCTGAACAATTCTTAATTGAGTGATCCCTAACCGTTGATGTGGTTCTGGCCGATACCCCGATTCCTCCGATTCTTCGAGTTCAAGCCTATAATCATCTTCTTGGTGAATCCGGCGTATGTTTTTTTGCGACTTCAGAGTTGGCCAAGGTTTATCGAAAGGGGTATCCGAAGTCCCTAAATTCAGCACCGTTCCTATTACCCAAAGCCAATACAGTCCTTCGCCAAGATTTAGATAATTGATTTGCTCTTCATGATATTCATCCGCAACTGGTGGGAGAGTTTGAAGATAGTGCCATGCAAAAGGCCTTTGGGCAGGCAGGAAAGGGAGTTTTCCCTGGTTCCACAATCATGAAGGCTGAAATATGTCGCCAATATCAAGTTGAGGTGGTGGGAGATGCGGGTCACGTTAAGCAACGATTCTATGCGCAGACAGTCGACCGCCGGATTAAGCACCCGTCAGTGCTAGCGATTACAGAATTGGCCAAACAATGAACATTTGGATTGGTTGGAAAATAAGGGAATCATGGGAAAGAGCCGGACCGGTCATGTGATAATTTCCTTTTTTGGAGTTGACGTTATCCAACTTGTCCCAAGAGAAATGCTCCGTTCACAACATGAGGCCCGGCTCCCTCCCTCATCCAACTATGCCACTTTTTTCCTTGTATGGAAGGACACGGATTTCTGTTCGGTATCCTCCTTGAAGGAAGCCCAAATGGCGGCACTCCACATCAGAAACATGAGCGTCAGTATGGCGACGATTGCTTCTCCTAACATGCTCATCCTCCTTTCGATTTTGTGATGATTCCCACTCATCCTGTTTTTGAATAGGTATTCCCCAGTCTTTCCAATCGATTTCCAATGCTCATCGTAACGAAGGCTTTCTTACTCACAACCCATTCAAATAATCCACTTCATCACGGTATATTCATGATGGACTCTCACTATGCGAGCGTGAGCGAGAAGTATCACCCAAAGTAGTAGTCCTGTCTTCTGAATCATTGGCATTGTCTTGAGGCACTTGGTCAAGAGTCGCCAACCGTGAGGCTTCATCACGATGCCGGGCGACTTGGCCCCGAAGGGCACTTACCTTTTGTAAAGTTGTCCCAATAATCCTTTTTAGACCATCCCGGTGAAATCCCTTGGTATCCAGGTAGGGCTTCTTCTCGTACTTGTCGATTTTTTGATTCAACTCCGTCACCTTGGCCGCCAAGTCTGTGGCCTCTTGTTCGAGTTTTTGGGCCTGGGTTAGGTGAAACTCAGCCGTATTGATTGGCCATTCTATGGGGTCAAACTGAAAAGAGGGCTTCGTCGTGGCACCAGACGCATAGTCCACCGCTCCAAACATGAAGACCAATGCTGCGAATAACATCATCATGTTCTTCATCGTATGACCTCCTTCCTTTGAGTTAAGGACCTGAATGCTCAATATCTTTTCTCAGTTCCGTGGTGTCTTTATTATTGATTCGACTGGGATTCTATCATTCCTTCTGTGAAACTAGATAAGTCCTAAATACATAGAGGCAAATTGAAAAAACTTTTAATCAGAATCGAAAAATTCAATCCATGTTTCCCAATCATGGCCGTTTACGTCCTACGGGACTTTCTTTAAGGATAACCCCATTTTAAATTAGGGAGAAAATGAGTGAATAAATATCAGGTGAGACTGAAAGATATCGAGTAGGGACTTCCATTTGACGAGAAGATCAGTCAAAAATGTCAGGCCATTCCGGAAGAGGATTGCCCGGGAGAAAGCATGTTGCGGTTTCCGGCAGTTGGCGTTGTTCTGCCAACCGCCGGGTCACAACGTGAACGAAGGCAGAAGTGTCTTACGTTATGGCAATTTTTCGCACAGCCGGTTTTGCGCCTGGATCTTTCGCGATAGTGATGGTCAAGACGCCATTCTTAAATTTTGCCTCGACGTTATTTTCATCCGCATCCGTTGGTAAAGACAGCATCCGTTGAAACGACCCGTACGAACGTTCGACTCGATGATAGTGTTTAGTCTTGTCTTCTTGCTCGGATCGTTTTTCGCCCTGAATCATTAAGGTACCGTCCGCGAGTGTCATTTGAATATCTTTCTCAGCAACGCCCGGCACCTCCACGGTAATGGTGTATTGCTTCTTGTCTTCACCGATATCAACGTGGGGCAGAATGAAGCCTCCCCACGAATTTCCGTTTTCTCTTCGTCCCGGCGATAGGGGGAATCCTTGGAAGACGTTGTCAAACAGTTGGTCGAGGTCACGATGGAACCGGGCCAGAGGATGGTCGGGCGACCTGGATACGTTTTGACTTCGTGCCGATTGAGATTGTTCTTCCTCTTTTTTGAACCAATTCCAGGGAGTAAGAAGATTTTTGAGTTCCATGGTGGATGTCCTCCTTTCATCTAAAACACTGTTTTGGAAGAAGTGGTTTTCATGATTTTCGCACTGGTTATGATATCCCGGTGAAATGTGGCCGGCCATGCTTAACTCATTCAGTAGCAACAACTTCTACAATAGAGCTAATACATTTTCGAAAAAAGTCAAGCCGTCAACACGGGAGGGAAATACCATGTGCACTCAGCAAATAAAGGGAAAGACATGGTCCAGGGTTTTCCCCTCTTGACTTTTTTTGGTCAGAAATTATTAAAAATACAACAACGAAAGGATTGAAATTTACGATGAAAGGAGGTGAATGTTATGGGTGGTATTATTGAAGGCGTGCTTGCCCTTATGGGACTAACGGCGGGTGTGATAGTAGCCCTCACGGCTTTGTTATTTGGAGATGACCCAAACTCATCAGAGCCGAAAGGGTCTTACCGAAAATCCCGTACCATTCTCCCCGGTGATGAGCGGGTTGCTGCCTAACGCAGAGATTTTCAGGCCCGCTTATGAGCGGGCCTTTATTGATTTTCTTTTTTCCCCGCTCCTGTTCCTGTTTCGGCCAAGAGAGAAAGGAGGATGTCAATTATGAAAAAATTTATCGTCGTTGCAACAGTGATAAATCTGGTGTTGATTGGGTCACTGGCATTCGGAAATCCCGGTCTACTCCCGAAGCATCCGGGCTATCCCATGGGTAATTTCAAAGACCCCGTCCTAGGCATCCCCACGGCGAATGACCCAGGAGAAACCCCACCATCAGCGCAGGAGGGATTGAAACAGGCTGCAGCGTTTCATGATGCCCAGGCAATCAACCCCATGAATGAGATTCGCCCGAATGTGGTTCATGAGGAGCAAAAGACTGCGCCTCAAGGATCTGCTACAAATAGCGAAAAGTAATTTGACGCTAATGTTCAACCACGAAACCATAAACTCGGAGTCAGGACCAGGGGTATGGAAAGAGGGGATCGAATGATCCCCTCTTTTTGTGATGTATCATCGAAAGGCCCGAGAAGATGAAACGCTATCATGGCAAAGGGCAGGCATTTTTAACGTCTTGTTAAGGTGGGAGAAATGCCCGGCGAATGGTTGCCAGAAAGTGATTAATGCGTGGCAGATCGCTTTCATCGCGGCATACAGCAATTAATCGACCTGCCTGCGCTGTAAGTTCTTCGCCCCAATCCATTACTTCCCCCAACCGGTATTGTCCATTTTTAATGCGAAACAGCCGTTCCCCTGCCGGCGTGTCCGCAATGCGGATGTGAAAACTTCCTGATTCAAGCAATTCACATAAGTTGTAGAGAACCCGGATATAGGCGGCCGCATACTTTGCCGGACGTCCATCTTTCTTATTCAGAAATTTGGTGCGTTGATTGTCGGCATAGTTGGTGAAGGCTTCAAAGGCTTTGTGAGGCGACCACAGGGCCGGCAACAGCATGCGCAATTGCTCTCCCCATGCATCGGCTGTGATGATGGGAGCCAGCAACGTCTCAAGAATAAGCGGATGGCCTTGTGTTCCCAGCAGAAGAAAATTTCCGACTTCCCAGGCCGTTTCATCGCCATCCCCTTTGGTCCACTTCGTGGCAGGGTATTTATATCCTAACTGAAACATCTTCTCCGTCGGGATGACATAGACCCGGCGATAATCCCGGTCGCTCTCCTCGGACGCTAAGCCATGGGCATGGGAACCCACGAGAACTTTGAGAAGAGTCTGTGTACGATCGTCTGCCTGAGGCTGCATGATCATTTGTCGTAAATTTCCATTGTTAAGGGTGTGTGAAGCCAAAGACGATCAGAATGACACTCCCGGTTGCCAAAATGGCGATCATTCCCGGCGCCACATATTTTATGAGCGGTTTTCCTCCAAACCATCCTGCTAACAGAAGCTTTACAATCGTATTGGTCATGGCTGCGAGGGTGATGGCCGTGGCGGCAGTCCAGGCCAAAAGACCGTCCTGCTGTAATCGGACAATTGACAACATGATGGCATCCACGTCGGTAGTGCCGGCCAGAAGACTGGACGCATACAATCCTTGATCGCCCAGGTAGGTTTGGGCGGCTTTCGAAATGAATAAGACTCCGGCATACAATACGCCAAATCCCAGGGCCGGACGTAATTCGAACGGGTTGCGATGGGAGATGTCCGGACCATCCGGCGGTACGCGTTGCGCTTTGTTAAATAAGATGAAACTCATGACATACCCGCAGAGGGACATGCCCCCCAAAGGCGCGAGAAGCATGAGAAACAGATCCGGTTGCAGGAGGCTCACGATGACCAGCATTCTGGCAAACATGGTACTGGACGCGCCTAGGATTGCCGTCGCTCCAGGGAGGACCACACGTGGGTTTTCCCCGGCTTGGGTAGCCATGCTGATGGTGACGGCGGTGGAAGAGACCAGGCCTCCCACAATGCCTGTTGTGGCAAGGCCTTTATGGGAACCGATGATGCGAGTGCAGAGATATCCTAAAAAACTCACCCCCGCAATGAGGACCACCATGACGCCGGTATGGAAGGGATTGAGAACATCCAGAGGACCGAAGGTGCGGTTGGGGAGAAGAGGCAAGACGACGAGAGCTAAAATGACAAATTTTGCCGTTGCATAGATATCACCATCGGATACCTGTTGCACCACATGATGGAGTTGTTCTTTTAACGACAGTAGGGCCATCACGACCCCTGCGCTGCCGACAATGAGGAGATACCGATGTGGTGGATCAATCGGAAGAGCTGGGAGTAGGGCGAGCACTCCCAGAAGAAACGTGATCAGGGCGGCGAGTGGGGTGATGATCCCAGGTGGATCCTTTCGACCCCATTCCTTGTCGTACGCGACAACCAGGAGCGCGCCAAGAATCAGGAATGTGGCAATTATGGGCCACACGCCAAGGATCTGGGAGATAAACGCCGACATGGCTCCGGCAAGGGCGATCAGGGGAAACGTCCGCACCCCGCCGATACCGGTTTTACGCTCGATCCTCAGATTCTGCTGACGTTCCAAGCCAATTAAAGCCCCTGAGGCGAGGGCTACCAGAAAGCCAAGAATGGATTCTTCAATAGTCATCATGGGCAGGTCTTATTGAAGCAGGAAATCCAGAGGAAAAGATTGAGAACTATCATTTATCTGATGGTCACCAATACTCACTCAATATGAAATGAGAAGCAAGAAGCGGGCTCAATCGGGTAGAGAACAGATTTAAGCGTTCATGAAAAGCGCCCTTATGAAATTGTCCGATATGGACCGGCTCCCTTTTTTAGTGGACCACAACATGTCGAGTTTTTTTCAGGCGGTGGGAGGACGTTCCGGTCCGTGGATCATTTGATCCGGTATGATCTGGCGTGGTTGCTTCAATAAATTTCGAGTAAGGGGCGGAGGGGTTCTGTGGGGTGTCCGAACCTGGCAACCCCGAGTCTCTGTCCGCCTATTATTCAGCTGATAGGGTCAATGGGATAGGGGTCGGGTAGTATCAGCGTTAGGAATCCCGGTCTGTTTTTCAAGCGGGAGTTGAGGTCTTTATCTGACATGTAAGACTCCCGCGCCCTGGATGGTTCCGGCCTTTAATTGTTGGAGTGCCAGATTGGCTTCCTCTAATTGAAAAGGAACTGTGTGGGTGCGAATGGGAATGGCGGCGGCCTCCTTCAACAGGTCCAATCCATCCTGGCGTGTGTTTGCGGTGACGCTTTGGATGGTCCGTTCCTGAAACAAATCAAGTGTATAGTCCAAGGGTGGAATGGGGGTCATGTAGATGCCGGCTAAGGCGAGTGTGCCGCCTTTTTCTAATGCCCGAAGGGCCGGAGGCACCAGTTCACCAGCCGGGGCAAACATAATCGCCGAGTGAAGGGTGTCCGGTGGCATCTCCGAAGCCGTTCCGACCCACACCGCTCCCAGTTGACGAGCCAGTGCGCGATGTTCTTCTCTTAAGGAACAGACGTAGACTTCGCATCCCCAATGCCTTGCGATTTGAATCGTGATATGGGCCGATGCCCCGAACCCGTAAAGTCCCAACCGTTGGCCTGGTTTAACCTGACTGCGGCGCAAGGCGCGATAGCCGATGATGCCGGCACACAACAACGGGGCGGCCTCCTCGTCAGTAAACACGGATGGAATAGGGTAGGCGAATTGTTCAGAGACCAGTGCGTATTCGGCATAGCCACCGTTGACGTGATATCCGGTGAAGGTGGCCTGTGCGCATAGATTTTCCCGCCCTGCCTTGCAGAACTCACAGGTCCCGCAGGTTGCCTGGACCCAGGCGATGCCTACTCGATCGCCTTCTTTGATCTGTTTGACTCCTTGTCCCACTCGATCCACGATGCCGACGGTTTCATGCCCAGGGACAATAGGACGGGTGGAGGGTGGTAGTTCGCCTTCGACGACATGCAGATCAGTGCGGCAGACTCCGCAGACATGAACCTTGACGCGAACCTGACCGGGACCCGGTTCCGGTTTGGAGATGTCACGCGCGCGTAAAGGACCCGTCGCGACATCGGCGTCCTGTTCGAGGATCATGGCATTCATCTTTCACTCCTATATGGGGTAAAAATATTGATATGGCCATTCAGGCATTGGGCCAACGGGTGATGCCGATCCATCCAGCATTGCCATCTATCATAGTCGTTCCCGGCATTCGTGATCTGGAATTCATCTTGACCCTAGTTTGGATAGATCACGATCAACGACCCGGTAATGACGTCAAGTTGTCATGCTGAGCCAGTGGCGAAGAATCTGTGCCCAGGTGGAGCAACGGCAGTATGAAACGCAATCCGGTCTGAGTTTGACCTCACTCGTGTTTGTAAAATGGGATCACACTGATTCAAACAATCATTGGACAACGGTCCGGCTAAATTGATACTTACTTCGGGAACCATGGAGTCTGTTCTGTCCGTCAGGGTCTCATCATATCGTATCCGTCGTGGCAGGTGAAGCTCAGTCAAAAACACCAGCATGAAGCGAGCAAGGCCGAAAGCCATAAAAACCCGTCCCAAGAAACCCCTCTGGAATATCGGTTCCCACCGAAAGCCCCGTGTTCGGCGATTCCGGTGGATTCGGATTATTCCATTCAAGACGATATTTCTTCTCCTGGGCCTCTATGTCCTCTTTGAAATTTTGACATTTCCATTTATTTCCATCGCACAATTGTCCACGGAAAATCCTACAGAAACCGCACTCATGCGGCAGCGTATCGATGAAGCCCATGATCAAGGAACCACGATGACCATCGACTACCGATGGACCCCGCTTTCACATGTCCCGCGCCATGTACGGATGGCCATTCTGGTATCCGAGGATGGAACATTTTATTCGCATGCCGGCGTGGATTGGCATGAGGTCCTGGAATCGATTGAAACCAATTTGGAGAAAGGACGGATTGTTCGGGGAGGCTCGACCATTACCCAGCAATTAGCTAAAAACTTATACCTCTCGACCTCCAAGGATCCGATTCGCAAAGGCAAAGAACTCCTCATCACCTGGATGTTGGAATCGACCTTAAGTAAAAAGCGTATACTGGAACTCTATCTCAATATCATTGAATGGGGACCGGGCGTGTTCGGTATTGAGGCCGCCGCCCAACGCTATTTCCACAAGCCGGCCTCCCGGCTTTCTATGGATGAGGGCGCCCGCCTGGCAGCGGTCATTCCCAGTCCGCTTCGGCATCAGCCCACGGAGACCACAGCATACGTGGAAAAGAAAAAAGAGCTGATCCTCCGTCGCATGTCCACCCGCTAACCTGAGAGGTATTGAGGAAATACTAAAGAGAGATAAAAACCAAAGGGGGAAATATGGAAACATTTCAAGTCAAAACAAAAAAACTCAAAGATGTTGTGGACCTCACCTCGAAACTGCATAGCATCATTCAAAAGAGAGAATTTCAGAATGGGTTGTGCCACGTCTTCCTGCCCCATACCACAGCTACGCTCACGACCGGGGAAATAGGAGAGGGCACGGAGGAAGACTTCCTCGAAGTCGCCGAAAAGATTATTCCCCAGATCAGATTTCGTCATGCCCATGATCCCTCCCATGCATGGTCGCATATGGCAGGCTCCTTGATCGGGGCATCGTTAACCCTGCCCGTAATAGACGGTGAGTTGCGTGTGGGTACCTGGCAATCGGTCTTGTTAGTCGAATTAGACGGCCCCCGGGAAAGGCAGCTCGTGGTGGGTTTAGCTCCGGTGGTATAAAATGATGTTTGATTGCCTGTCCACCTGCTGGTAAAGCCGGGTTCGTCCCGGCAGCCGAGGTCCCTTCGTCTTGGCTCAGAGGAGGCCTTTTGTTTGGGTAAAAGGACCCAAAACCAATGACGACCCGCCCGACCTCATTTGGATGGGTCTGATGTAAACTATTGGAGGGCGACCCAATTCGCCGATCCTGTCCTGCGTCTTGCGAAGGGCTCACACAAGGTTCACCTCTTGATTTGAGTGTCAGCCCTGTTGGTCAATCTGGTGGGGGTAGGATAACACCCTAGCGAATTGTCACTTGGGGGTAGAACGCCGAAATTGGAGTGAGTGATTGCCATGCCTTGCCCCCAATATGTACCACGCTGGAGAGATCGCAAAAGAAATATTCGGACCTTCCCCGACCTTACTCTTGCCCTCCGTTCGATCGTTAACGAGAGGGTTCCTACGGTGTAGTAAACTGCGTAATCTTACAGCTTGGCGAATTGGGTAGGGGCGATCCTGCATGGAACTGCTCGGCGCATTGCTTGATTTCAAGCGCAGCATCAGCCGTCGCTTGGTCAAAGGTGTCCTGCCCGGGCGTCATCCAGATCGGCGATGTGGCTGAGTGTGGGTGCTTACTCTCCTGGGAAGGGGCTGTGGCCTTGATACCTAAATCGAGCGCCGTGCCATTGCTGGGGACGTTGCCGGTGTTACTCACGTTGTTCACTCCCATGCGATGACAGCTGTTGCATAGATTGTCGTTGACTTCGACCTTGTAAGCCTTCCATGAGGCGAAATCAGCGCCGACAAAGGAATAGGGCTCGGGGTCGCTGTTGAAGGTGATATCACCCGCACCGGGCAGCTGGTTGGGGCCTGATATTTGGGCGAGATACGGGGATCGGATGATTGGCCCATTGTCATGGCAACTCACACAGGGGAATTTGCTGTTGACAATTTGTGACGGTGTCATCCAGAAAGCTGGATTGCCCACTCCCTTGGAAGGCGCCTTGACCTTACCATCATGGCTCAAGTGAAAGCCTTCTTCTAGCGCCCCCTGATAGAAACAGGTTTTGCCATTGACTTTATTGTGCTGGATGACTGCCACATCCCCATACTGCCCTGGGGATAGACCCATTTTTCTGGCATGCGCCACCACATAGGCGTCTGGAGTATTGACCAGCACCCGAAAACGGCTGCCACGATCGCATTTTCCGTTGAGCACGTTCGGACGATCACAGGTGCCGTCTGGATAGGTCGCGGTAGCCGGAGTGAGATGATCGGTTGGAACCGTTGTCCCCAAAGGGCTATCGACATCGAAATCGGGAACAGACACGCCGATGGCCTGATCGCATTCCTGGGCAAAGGCTGCAAGGACATCCGTTCCTCCCGGTGCGGTTATGAGAAGGCCTGCCCAATTCCCCTCAACAGGCGCAGGATAGCCGAGTCCTCCATCACTTTGATCGTCGGCTCGATCCGCATCCACGTCATACCGCATATATTGATTGCCTTTAAAAAAATAGACAACCGTCTTTCCCTCGAACGGCGTCGGCCAGGCCACCGCACCATCGACTCCATCTGGAAACTTGAAATTGGGCCAATTGCCCGCAATGGGCTTCGGGTAGCCCGGGTCAGCCCGATGCCTCTTCACATCAAAGCGGATGTACTGATCATCCCGAAAAAAGTATGCGACGGTCCTGCCGCTTCTCGGAACAGGCCAAACCACCACGGCATCCACCCGATCTGTCCAGATTCCAGGCCACTTCAACGAGATCGGCTGGGGGTAGGCCCGGCCAGCGCCGTCTGCCGCATCAGCCCGATCCGCATCCACGTCATACCTCATGAATTGATTGCCTTTGAAGAAGTAGGCGACCGTCTTGATTTCTGCTCCTCCCGGAGGCGGCGCAGGCCAGAAGACTGCCGCGTCCATGTTTTCCTCAAAAAGTCCAGGCCAGTTGTTCCGGATAGGGCGAGGGTAGGCATTGCCACTGCCATCGTCACTGTCCGCCATATCCCGGGCGATGTCGTATCGGGCATACTCACCTCCCTGGAAGAAATAAACCTTGCCGTTATTCCATACCACCGGCACCAGTTTCTCTGAACCGGTCAACTGAGCCCACACGTCCACTGGCCAACAGAAACTCATCGCGATGAACATTCCGCAGATTGTTGACATGAAAATTTTACAAGACATTCTCATAGCGTGATCCCTTTCTCACCTTACTTATCCATTGGGTACCTTCCGCTCATTTCCTCATTCTCCAACATCCTCTGTGTTGCTCGAATAAGCAAAACCCATTCCCCTCAAAACGGGTGTGCGAGAGACGCCCTGCTGGTATCTGATTGATAGCTCCTACTGGCTCTAGACTTCACAACCTTGCTGATACTGCTGCTCTCAACTCCACATGCGTTGCGGGTATCAATGACGATACACGTCGTATCGAATCAGATACCTATTCTCTGATGGGCGACTTTCACAGATCGTAAAAATCACTACCCCCAAGTTCTGGGGGTAAGTCTGTTGTTGAGAGTTTCGTACCGAGGACTTAAGAGGACGAAAATTTAACCAGATTTATTTGGCGATTTCTGATTCGTGAATGGCTTAACACTGTAACGGTGGCAGGAGTTATTCTTGACTGCAGAGGTTGAGGATTTTGGCCAAATCATTTGTTGAGACTGTTGCCCCTTGCTGGGACTTCGGTTCAGTGACCTGTCGGTAGCATGTTCATAGTCTCTATGTCCTAGAGAAAGTGGTGGCAAGTTTAAAGGAATATTATTGCCAGGGTTCGTCCCGGCAGCCGAGGTCCCTTCGGCTTGGCTCAGGGCAGACCATTTGTTTCGGCAAAAGGACCCGAAACCATGGTGGCCGTGGCGTAGCCCTTCGGCTACCCTCCGCGGTTCGCCGACCCCGGCGGCGCACAAACTTGCGGAGCTTGTCCTGAGACTTCTCGAAGGGCTCAAACAATGTGCGCCTTGTCTCCGGTGGCGGCTGCATTGCTCGGCCACACCACAAGGCCAGAAGAGACTGCCGAAACAATGAGTCCTTTTCTGATGGCAGGCCAACTCGCGGAGCCTGCCCTGAGTCAGGTCGAAGGGCTCATACAAGCCTCGCCGATCAGTGAGAGCATCAGACCCTGGGACTGGGCGGCGTCGGACTGGAAAGATCAAGAGGGATTGCCAGTGGATATGTTTTTCTGGAAACTCTTTGACTCGCAGTAGTGCTCTACGCCTTGACTTATTTCGTCAATTAACCAAAAATCCGTTTGGCCAATTCCAGTCCAAGAAGATTACTCTAGGGACGAGGAAATAGTGTTTATAATCCTTAGGCGAGTTTTACGGGTAGAAAATCGATGCTCTGCAGTTTGTGCTGATACACCTGATCATTACTCAAATGATAAATGTCTATCGGAGGAAAATTGAATGTCTGAGTTAGTTGCTGACTGCCCAAGATGTGGCGCAAGTGAAATGACCTTTGATTTGATAAGTCAATGGCCAGTCGATAGGACTTATGACTGGAAAACATATTTGGAAGTATTTTGTATTTGTCGACGCTGTAGTAAGTCCACAACATTTCTAGTAAGTCAAAGAGAGTTGGATGGAGAAAGGTATATTGAAAAAGGTCTTCCTGCTTTAGATTTCTCTGCAAATAAAATTGTCGATGTTGAGCGTTATATTAGCCTGCGTGACACGGCTGCAGAAATGCCACCTGAACATATACCAGAAGAAATTGAAGCTCCATTTAAGGAAGGGTCTGCATGTTTTTCTATTGGTTGTTACAACGCAGCAGCAACAATGTTTAGACTATGTATTGACCTTTCTACGAGATCAATGCTTCCTGATATGAGGGAGGGACTAAATAGTACCATTCGTAAAAGCTTAGGGTTAAGGCTTCCATGGCTATTCGATAATAGTATGTTGCCTGAAGCCCTAAGAGAGTTATCGACCTGCATTAAAGACGAGGGGAATGATGGGGCACACCAAGGAACCCTAACAAAAGAAGATGCTGCAGATATTCTAGATTTCACATTTGTGTTACTCGAACGCTTATATACTGAGCCTGTGAGAATACAGAAGGCAAATGAGCGCCGTGTGGCGCGACGTAATCAGCAATAATGAACGACGCACATAACAATTGCTTTCAAATGGACAAAATAAAGTTACTTTTGTAACTCACCACATCTAAGTGAAGCCTGTCGATAGGCATCTCTGGATCATGCGCTATTTGGGATGGGGTTTCGCAATTTTCTTCCTGCTGCTTGCACCAAATCTCCTCTGGGTTGGCACATCTACGCTGAGGATTCAGAACCTTTCCAATTCGCCCATTGATTCAATTGCCTACCTGGCATGCGAAACCGTTCACCCCGTTGGGCCACTAGCGCCTCATCGGCCCATTTTTCGTTTTTTGCCTGTCTGCGGGGATGATACTCTCGAGATAGTGATCGGCGAAGCTAAATTCTGCCAGACGTACGTTGGTCTTCCCCCAGTTTTACGGACGGGTTAAAGAAGACTGTGGATCTTGTTGCTCCCTAAAATTCTTCGGAGCCAGTCCCTGAGTAAAGGAGTGGCTCCGCTGATGATTGTAAAACCGCTCAATGTAGTCAGAAATATCGGCGCGGACCTCTGCCCGGGTTTGGTACTGTCGCCGATGAACTCGCTCCCGTTTGAGGAGGCCAAAGAAGCTCTCTGCCACCGCATTGTCATAACAACTTCCCATGGCACTCTGCGATGAACAATGGGGTTGATCTTGTTAAATGTTCATATGATGATTTGTTGTCGTGCCTCTTCGCTTCAAAAGTACTATGGTAATTCTCTGATGTTGAGTTAAGCCGCAAGAGAATTGTGCGAATGCAAGGCCAGCCCCCAGCGATTTCTTTGTCCTTTTCCTTGAAAATCGACGCCTGCTGTTCGGCCTTCTTGGCGGACGCTCTTCAAGCATTGGCGGGCCCTGTTTGAGCCTCGCGAGTTGGCCCGCTCTCCTGTTTCCTGCGTCCGCTTAATCTAAAGAGGCCGAACTGGGCGTCAATGGTTTTGGGTCCTTTTGCCGAAACAAAAGGACCTCGGCTGCCGGGCCGAAACCCGGTAAGGCTTAAATAATTGAATGAAGAAACTGTTATTTGTCTGTAATGAAAATCGGCTTCGTAGGTAAACGGCAGAGGTCATCTTTTCCGAATAGGAAGGGGGTGCGGCTAGATCATGAGCTATGAGAGATGGACTCACGTCATAAATTGAATTCAAGTTCACATGAGCGGGAAACGAGTTTCAGTCCACAAAAATTGCGATTGATTCGTATTCTTTAACGAGTCATTTGGTCTTTTTTTTCTTCTTTTGAGGCTTTCTTTTTTTCTTTCTTTGATTTTCCTCTTCCTCCTCAATTTCTTTGAGCAACTCTTCCAAGGTTGGCTCCCCGCTGGGATGTGTCACCGTAAAGGCATAATCCTTTTTCGTGATTTTGATGACATCGATCTCTTGATCTAAAAACCCCTGAATCTCCTCAAGGCGTAATTGTTCTTCTTTGCTGCAGAACGAAATTGCAATCCCTTTTTTGACACCCCGCCCTGTTCTTCCCACACGATGGACGTAGTTTTCTGCCTTATCCGGCAAGTCATAATTCAGCACATAATGAACATCCGGAATGTCGATGCCGCGTGCACTGACATCTGTGGCGATTAAAACCTGACAGGCCCCTGTTTTAAATGCGTTCATCACCGAAGCCCGGTCACGTTGATCCTTTTCCCCATGAATCGTCAGCGTTTCTATTCCGACACGACCCATGGCCTTGGCGACCCGTTCAGCGCGCACTCGCGTCCGGACAAACACGATCACCCGGCTCTCAGGATTATCGGTCAGGAACCGCTCAAGGAAAAACCGTTTATCATCCATTTCAACAAACATGACATAGTGGGTGACACTTTTGGAGACACGATTGTCCGGCGAGATTTGAATCCGGATAGCCGAACTCCTCACCTGAGAATACGCCAGTTTTTTGATGTCGGCATTAATGGTTGCTGAGAAAAAGAGCGTTTGATGTTTCTGTGGAAGCTTTTTTTTGATCGCATGAATATCTCCAATAAATCCGAGATCGAGCATGTGATCAGCTTCATCCAACACAAGGGTTTGGACGTGGTTAAGCAGAACATACCCCTGACTGATCAAATCAAACAGCCGGCCGGGTGTCGTTATGAGCACATCGATACCATTCTGAAGTCTTTGTATCTGCGGGTCCTGCTCAACGCCGCCATACAAAGCAAACGCCTTGACCTTGGTCTGTTTGGAAAGTTGGGCAAAGACTTCTCCAATCTGCATCGCCAGTTCGTGCGTCGGCACCATGACAATGCATTGGATACCATCGGAGCGTTGACTCCTTTTCCACTGGTCAATGTGATTGATGATCGGGATGGCAAATGCTGCCGTTTTCCCCGTCCCTGTTTGGGCGATGGCCAGAACATCTTCCCCCGCCATGATCGAGGGCATGGCTTTAAATTGGATGTCCGTGGTTTTTACAAACCCGAGTCGGCCCAGGTTGTTTTTCAAAGCATCTGAAATAGGATATTTTGCAAACTTCATGGCGTTTCAAGACCTCTTCTTCTCATCAAATCTGGACAACAGGGGTGGATCATTCTGGGAATGCTGAAAAAAGCCGCCAGCGGCGTTCTCGCCATTTTGCCGTGCTCACGTGCTAAAAGTACGCTCCGCCCGCCAAAATGGCTGCGGTCTTGCTGGACGACTGTTTTGATCATTCCCGTCGACCATTGATATCGAATCCCTGTTGAGTGAATACCTGCGATTTTTCAGAAGTATTCAACAGGAACATTCTGATTTCGTACTGTGTCACAGTCTACTCGGAAATGATCAGACAGGCAAAAAAACATTAGGGAGAAGACTTGTGCTTGGGATCAGGTCCTGCCATGCGAAAGCGGATTGTCCCGCCTGAGGGTCGTTGAGTGAAGCCCAAAGGAGATTTCGTCATATCCAGGCATTTCCATATTTTTCCTTTCAGAAATGTGCTGATTAAGGGAATGTTCTTTGGCTAAATAGTCCTTCTCACTCCGCAACGATGGTTTCCGGTTCATTCTGAACTTTTTCAGGGGAAGGCGTGTTGACGGGAACGGTGAACAGGCCCAACATATCCTCCACGACCAGATAGAGAGAGGGAATGAGCACGAGCATGATGGCGGTGGCAAAAAGAATTCCAAATCCCAAGGATATGGCCATGGGAATCATGAACCGTGCCTGACGGGACGTTTCGAAAATCATGGGACCCAATCCGCCGAAGGTGGTGAGGGTGGTCAACAGGATGGGGCGGAACCGGCGGATGCCGGCCTGACAGATGGCCTCAAACGCATTCTGCCCCTCCCGGCGCTTGGTATTGGCATAGTCGATCATGATGAGAGAATCATTCACCACCACTCCGCCAAGCGCAATGATTCCCATCATACTGATGATGCTGATGTTGTAGCCCATGATCATGTGGCCGATCACCGCACCAACCAACCCGAACGGAATGGATGTCATCACAATGGCTGGTTGCAGGTAACTACGAAACGGCACGGCAAGCAAGACATAGATTATGATCAAGGCCAGGGTCGAACTATATAAAAAGCTCTGAAGCGCATCACGCATATCGGCCTGGCGGCCTTCGAAGGTGTAACTCAGGCCGGGATAATCACGAAGCAAGGCAGGAAGCACGTCCTGTTTCAATTTATTCAGGACAAGGTTGGTATCCTTTGTGGGTTGGACATTCGCAGTGACGGTCACGGTGCGGTGTCCATCCCGACGGGTAATTTCCCGAAACGCCCGGCCCTTTTCGACCGTCGCAACCTGATACAACGGCACGTGCGGACCGGCAGGTGTTCGAATAACCAGATTTTCCACATGATATTCGCTGGACCGTTCCGACTCGGGGAATCGCACCAACACCTTGATCTCGTTACGCCCTCGTTGCTGGCGAAGGGCTTCCGATCCGTAAAAGGCGTTGCGGGCTTGTCTGGCGATATCCCCTGCGGTGAGGCCGAGGCTGCGGGCCTCTTCTTTGATCCGGAAGTCCAGCTGGGGTTTTCCTTGAGAATACCCGTCGTCTATGTCTTTGACGCTTCCGAATTCAGCCAGACGGCCGGCCAGATCGGTGCTTGCCTTATCGAGCATGTCAATATTCCGATGGCTGAGTTCTACACTAATCCCGGCCCCGCGCCCCGGTCCCCCGCTATCCGCCTCAAACCGCAGGTATTCCACTCCCGTGAAATTTGGAGTATGTTCCCGCCAGAGGGTGGTCAATTCGCTTGTGCTGAGCGGACGATGGTTGGCATCCGGCAAATACGCACGAACGTCGATGGTATTTTCCAGGACCAGCGCAAAGGTGCCGTTGGTAATATGTTGTCCCGGATACAGGTCGATCACGTCCTGCACGGAACGGATCAACCCATCCCGGATCCGGATTATTTCACTGGGCGGACTTCCGAAAGGCAGTGCGGCTGTGGCCTTGGCAAAATCCGCTTCAACGGTGGGCATAAGAATAAAGCCCATGCGTCCACTGAATGGGTAGGCCAGCACGATGGCAAAAATCCCGAATCCAATGGCAATCGTCAGATAGCGGTGAGTAATGGCCCGGCGAAGAAACGGACCATAGGTCCGTTCGACAAATCGGGAAAACCATGCACTGAACCGTTGTTGGTTGTGATGCAGGGTCCTGCCGATCGTGCCGGTCGGATTGGTGCCCGAATGCGCCAGATGGGCTGGAAGGACGAACAACGCTTCGACCCAGGAAATAATGAAGGCTGTCGAGACGACCACGGGAATCACGGCCCAGATTTTTCCGAAGGATCCGGGCATGAACATCAGCGGCAGGAAGGCCACGATATTCGTTAAAATGCTGAAGCTGATGGGAATGGCGATATCCCGCGCCCCCAGGATGGCTGCCTCGCTGAAGGATTTGCCGCGTTGCCGGTATTCATAAATGTTTTCCCCGGCAATAATGGCGTCATCCACCACAATCCCGAGCGCAATAATAAACGCAAAGAGGGACACCATATTGATGGACACGTCCATGGCCGGCAGGAAGAGCATGGCCCCCAGAAATGAGGTCGGGATCCCTACCGTTACCCAAAACGCCAGTTTATATTCCAGAAACAGGGTGAGAATGGCCAGGACCAGCAACAACCCGAGAAATCCATTCTTCAGCAGAAGCGTGAGCCGTTGATAATAGATTTCCGACCGGTCTTTGAGAATGGTGTAATGGATGGAGGCCGGTAGATCAGGAACAATATGGGCCATCGCGGCGCGTACACTTTCCGACACACCGATCGGGGTTTGATCTCCCACTCGAAAGATTTCGATGCCAATAGCGGGTACCCCGTTAAAGGTGGCATACGTTTCGCTTTCCTGGAATCCTTCCGACACGTGCGCGAGATCCCTGAGACGTAAGAGCGTTCCCGTTTGGTTGGCAATGATGGGGATGTCGGCAAAGTCCGAGGCCCAATCCCGTCGTTCCTGCACCCGCAACAAAATTTCTCCGCTGGAGGTTTCCACGCTTCCACCCGATCGATCGAGCGCGGTCGCGCGGATGGTTTGTGCGATGTCTTCCAATGTGAGTCCATAGGCCCGGAGGTCCTCTTGGGACACCTCCACATGAATTTCATACGCTCGCGCGCCTTCAAGGTCGATTTGGGTAATGCCGGGTTCTTGTAAGAGACGATCCCGAACCTGTTCGGCTATTTCACGAAGGGTCCATTCCGAGACGTCACCATACAACTGAAGCGTCAGCACGTCGCGACGGCGGGTATCTAATGTAACACTCGGCTTTTCCGTATCCTCGGGAAACGTCACGATGCGGCTGATCGCCTGCTGAATGTCCTGATAAACTTTTTGATTGTTGGAGTTGGCGAGGAGTTCGACGATGACCGTTCCCTGATTTTCGCCGGCGGTGGCCCGGATCTCGTTCACCCCTTCAAGTCCGCGAACCCCTTCTTCAATCGCCAGAATCACCCCTTGTTCGACTTCTTCGGGACTTGCGCCGGGAAAGGGGACCGTAATGGTAACGGTGTCTTCTTCAAACTCGGGAAAGACCTCCTGTTTAATTTGGGAGGCCATAAACAGTCCACCCAGCAGTAACGTCAACATGAGCAGGTTGGGCGTAATCCGGTTGTGCACCATCCAGGCCAGAGGGCCGGATTCCCGGTGAGGGGGAGTCGTGGAAGGGTTAGGTTCCATGGGGAGTCACTGGTGTGTCGGAACGACTGGTATTCAAGCGAATGGGCATCCCATCAGTGGGAGCGGAAATGTCGGTAACTACTAAGCGGTCTCCCGTTTCCAGGCCTTCTGAAATAAAGACCTCATGTTGGCCACGATAGGCGATCGTTACCTGACGAATGGCCAGCGTATTGTCTGTGTTCATTAGCCACACGGTGTCCTGGTCATGGATCCAGCGACGATCGACTTTGGCCAGCCTGGTGAGTTCCTGCCCTTGAATTTCCGCGCGAAGATACGAGCCGAGCAGCACGCGAGGCAACTGCGCATGCCGTTCTTCAAGATTCAGCGGATCTTGTATGGCCACCAGAAGCCTGGCCATTCGCCCGTTGGGTTCAAGATCGGTCAGCAACCGGACCACCCGGCCCGTCCGGAATTTGTCTTTTCCCCACACATTTTCTTGAAAGAGTTTAACTGTGGACCCTGGTTCATCAGGTGTGCGAGGAATCGTGATCCAACGTAACTGAGCCATGGGGACCGCTAACTCAACCCAATATTCTTTCGTTCCTGCAATCGTCACGAGATCCGAGGTGGTTGTCACATAGGTTCCCAAATCAATGTGACGGCTAACGACGGTTGACTCGAACGGGGCTTTGATGACGGTGCGGGACAGCGAGAGCTTCGCGGATTGAAGGGCAGCCGCGGCGGCATCCACGTCGGCTTTCATCGCGCTTAGCTGCGGCAAACGAAGGACCAGGGATTTTTCCTGGTCGTTGATCGTGGCACCCAATAAATCGAACTCTTGTTTGGCGACGACCTGGTTGCCCTCCTCTAGGCGAAGTGCCACGCGGGCTTTCGCCAGATCGGATTGTCGCTGGCGGACAGCCAGCACATAATCTGCCGGTTCCAAACGAAGAATGGTTTCCTGTGCGGCGAAACGACCGCCGGGAACGAGTTCCGGGTTGACGGCGATGATTTTTCCGTTCACCTGGGACCGGAGCGTGATTTGATGCACAGGTTGGACTTGTCCCCAAGCTTCTATTGTCAGAGTCTGTTTGGTCACATCGATTGCAATCGTTTCTACCAGCCGGGGTTGTCTGGGCTTGGGATGACGTTCAGGCTGTGGGGCGCTCTTGACGATCGAAAAGGCGATGCCTCCGGCCAGCACCAGGATCAGAACCGGCAGTACAGCCTTCAAGACCATCAGGCATTTTTTGGAAAAGGATGGGGATGACATGATTTGGAAGCGTTTCGAGAAAAATGTCTATCCGTTGGAAATGGTTAATCCCCGGATTTCAGGTTTGGTCATGGGCCAGCCACCGGCCAGAGCCTTGGCCAGATCAACGCGGAAATCGATGAGTGTCCGTCGGGCGGTCAGGATCTCGCGTTCAAGCTCCTGTTGACTGTTCAGAGCATTGAGTACGTCCAGGTAGGCGGTTGCACCATTCAGATAACGGGCTCGCAAGCGTTCGATCACCTGGGTGGCGATGTGGAACTGATCTTCCAGACTATTTGTTTTTGCCCGTTGTTGTGTTTCACCAATCAAGGCATTTTCGACCTCCTGGAAGGCTTGAAGTACCGTGAATTCGTAGTTGTGAAGGACTTCGGACCGAGCGGCTTTGGAGAGATCGACTTGCGCCGCCCGCGCCCCCGCATTAAAGATCGGTGCGACGATTTGTGCTGATACGGTGGCTAACCAATTGGCAAACAGTCCTCCCGGAGCAACGGCAAAGGCTCCGCTGGTCAGGGTTGGGGTGAGATTTGTGGTTATCGACCCGGCAAGATCAATGCGCGGGAAACGTTCGGCAATGGCGGCCGCGACACGCGCATCGGCCGCCTGTACCTGATAAAACGTGGCCTGCACATCAGGACGCCGTTGAATGAGCTCTCCCGGCAGGCCGGTACTCGGCAATGGGGGAAGGTCTATCAGCACAGGATCGTCGGGGATAACCAGAGACTTGGGAGGTTTCCCAAGAAGAATGGCGAGTTGATGGGTCAGCGTGCCGATTTGCGCGCGGACGTCTTTGGTGTTTCCCCGCGTTTGCTCCACTAACTGTTTCTGTCGCAGAACGTCGGCCGCAGCGGCCACGCCCTGCCGGAACCGCAAGGTGACCAATTGAAGAACTTTCTCATTGGTCGAGATCTGTTTCTCCAGTAAAGCCAGTTGGCCTCGTTGTTCAAGCAGGTTATACCAGGTTTTCGCCATTTGACTTGATAAGGTGATCGCGGCAACTGTGAGGTCGGCCTGACTGGTCTGCGCATCAAATTGCGCCGCACTTCCGAAAGCCCGTACCCGTCCCCACAGGTCCAGCTCATAGGCCACCGATACTCCTATAGCGAAACGATCGGTCTGCGTGCCTAAATCACTGCGACTCCGGCTGGCGGTACTGTTTCCGTTTAAGAAGGGAAACCGGGGAGCTCCATCACGCACGGCGATGGCTTCGGCCTGCCGCAGGCGGTCCCAGGTGGCCAACAGAGTCGGATTGTCTTCCATTGCGCGTTCAATCAGCCGGTCAAGGGCCTCGTCTTCAAACGCTTCCCACCATTTGTCCGGCAACGCATGCTGGCCGGAACGGGAAAAGGAATCAGGCGGATGGATTTTCAATTCGATGGGTTGTGGGTCGAACAGACAACCGGTAATCAGCATCAGGGAAATTCCTGTGAGGATGGCGCGACAAAAACGGAAGGTGGTCATGCGATGTTTAGAGTGACGAAGGAAAATATCTGTCGATTTTGTTATGGATGATGGTTGTCGTTTTTTTAATGACCGGAGAAGGAAAATGTCTTTTTGTCCCAAGTTGCTGATGAAAGCGATTCAGCCAGGCGTTTGGCCCTGATCTTTCTTTGTTCGGTCAGTATACCCAGGATATTTCCCTGAAATTTATCCACATCCTTCTTTTTTGTAAGAAAACCTGCCAGAATTCCGTTTTGACAAACTTTGATACAATTTTTCTTCCCTCACTTTCGGTCCCGGCGTCATAATAATAAAGACGGGTAATCTTCAGGAGCCTTATGGATTCTTCACCACACCTCCTTGTTGTCGATGATCAGCCGGATATTCGCAATCCGCTCGCCACCTATCTCACGCAAAAAGGCTTTCGGCTGAGTGCGGCCGGAAGCGCGGCTGAAGCCCGAAAAACTCTCGAAAACAGCGCCATCGATCTCGTTGTCCTGGATATCATGATGCCGGGAGAAGACGGCCTCTCTCTCTGCCGTCATTTACGCGAAACAAGGGATATTCCCATTATTTTGCTCACCGCCATGGCGGAAGAAACGGACCGTGTGATCGGGTTGGAAATGGGCGCGGATGATTATGTGGTGAAACCGTTTAATCCCAGGGAATTGTTGGCACGAATCAAGTCCGTGCTCCGGCGTGCGAATAGTCTGCCATGGAAGGAACGGGGAATAGCTGAAAAAACCATTCGATTCGACCGATGGGTCTTACAGGTTTCGCAACGAGAGCTCATCGGAGAAGATGGCGTGGCCATTCCGCTCAGCACCGGGGAATTCGTGCTGTTGACGGTATTCCTGAATCATCCACACATGGTGTTGACTCGTGATCAATTGCTGGATCTCACCCGGCATCGCACGGGCGATGTGTTTGATCGCAGTATCGACAATCAGGTCAGCCGGTTGCGAAAAAAAATTGAAGTTGATCCCAAGCTACCCTCCTTGATTAAAACGGTGTGGGGCGGCGGTTACACGTTCACCGCTGAGGTCTCCTTTCAATGAAACCGGGAATGCCCATTTTCCGGAGGGTGTGGCCGCAACGGCTGACCAGCCAGATGATTACCCTTCTGCTGGTGGCCCTCGTCCTTGCGCAAGTGGCCAACTTTCTTATTTTTACCGATGAACGTCGTGCGGCTATTCGATCTGTCGAGCGGACTCAAATTCTTGAGCGAACGGCTTCTCTGATCGATCTCATCGCACACAGCCCATCCGGTTTGCACAATCGCATGGTCCAGGCCGCCAGTTCACGAAAGTTGTACTACTGGTTGTCGGATACGAGTCAGATTCCTCAAGGTTTGCAACAGGGCGACCATGAGTGGATCAGCCGTCTCAAGGATTTGTTGAACAAGAAGGACGTATCGGAACTGCGGTTCATGCTTCCGCAACAAGACGGGTTATGGAAAAAGACCATAGGGGAGGCACCGGAGGACATCCGGCGTTCCATTTTACAAAGTGAAAAATCCGGATCGTCCTTTCCTCTTCCGCTCTCGGAATTTGACGCCCCGGGCCTGCTGATTTCTGCGCGTCTTCAGGATGGCCGGTGGCTGAATGTCGGCATGGGGATCACCCCATCCCTGGGCCGGTGGGCTCTGCCCACACTGATTTCAATGGTGTTCACCGGGGGCAGTATCTGCCTGATTGTGGTGTTCATGGTGCAACGCCTCACCCGTCCGCTTCAACAACTCTCGGAAGTTGCGGAGCGGGTTGGTCGCGGGGAATCTATCACGCCCATTCCGGAAGAAGGTCCCGTTGATATTCAGCAAACTATTCGTGCCTTTAACCGCATGTACGAACGACTGCAACGGTTTGTTCAGGATCGAACCAGAATGCTGGCGGCCATCAGTCACGATTTACGCTCTCCCATTACTTCCCTTCGACTGCAAGTCGAATTGATGAAGGATCAGGAAGCGAAAGACAAAATGCTGGACACATTGGAAGACATGCAACGGATGACCGAAGCCACACTGGCCTTCGCCCGCGACGAAGCCTCGACAGAAGTGTCGCGCTCGGTCGATCTCAGCGCCTTAATCGATAGTCTTTGTCAGGATCTTGCTGATATGGACATGGAGGTGAAATTCGAGAGTGCGAAGAAAACGCCATGCACCTGCCGTCCCACCAGCCTTAAACGAGCCATACGAAATCTCCTTGAAAATGCCGTGAGCTATGGTGGAGGCGTCGAGGTCAAGCTTCGCCAACATGACACGGAATTTCAGATTGTGATTCAAGATAGCGGTCCGGGAATTCCCGAGCAGGATTTTGAACGGGTCTTTCAGCCCTTTGTGCGATTGGAGGAATCCCGCAATAAACAAACGGGGGGCATTGGTCTCGGCATGGCCATCGCCCGATCAATCATTCGGAATCATGGTGGAGACATCAGTTTGGCCAACACACCTGGTAGCGGCTTGATGGTGACGGTTCATCTACCAGCCTCTCCGCCGCCCCCGGCTGACGATCCATCCTACTTATAAGTTTACAACTCTGTCTGTTCACTGATTGAACGTTCGAACCGTCCAAAAACCAAAGTTCTCAATAATTCCCACTTCATTTTTTCAGGCCCACGTCTTGACCTATTTTGTCGGTTGAAGAAAAATTCGCCGCTGATTTTTCTACTGCAAAGGTTTAACTTTTATTTGATCTACTGGAGGTCATGACACCATGAAGTCTCAACCTTTTATTGTTTCCCCCAATGACTACGCACCCGCTTTGAATGTGATTGGCACGAAGGTGACCGTGCTTGCGTCCAACGCAGCAACACAAAGCTATGAGATCACCCTGCAGCAGGGGGACGAAGGAATGGGGCCGCCCCTGCATAGTCATGACTGGGACGAGTCCTTCTATGTCCTAAAAGGGAAGATCGAGTTCAGTTATGAAAACAAGACGGTCATGTGCCTGCCGGGCACGCTGGTCCACGTTCCTGCCGGCACCGTGCACGGCTTTCGCTACGGCGCAGGCGGCGGGGAGATGTTCGAACTCACCGGTCAGGGCAGCAGGGCCACACAGATGTTCACCGCCTTCCACAAGGAGATCCCTCCAGGCCCTCCGGACATTCCCAAGGTGCTGGAGGTGCTCAAACAAAACGGCGTCACCGTCGCGACTTGATCCCCCCTCGGCCGGCCACCTTACAAGCTGTCCCGGATCAGCGGCTACACTCAAAAAAATTGGTTGACGAAAATAGGTCTGTTTGAGGTTTCAGGCGAACGATCGCTTGGCAAAAGGTGGACAAAAAAGAGGCTCATGCAAGGCCGTGGTGATTCCCAGCCCGCTTCGATATCATCCCACTGAAAAAATGTCGGACTCGGAAAAGAAAAAAGATCTCATCCTCCGCCGTATGTCCTCCCTTTGTAGCCTGGGTTCGTCCCGACCTTCGAAGTCCTTTTAACTAGTATTGCTGGGAGGTCTTTGCTGAGGTATGCTGGGGACAAATTAAAAGAGAGGTGATAAATGGGTATTGCAACAGACAAATTACTTGAAGAAGCGCTTTTGCTTCCGGCTGACGAACGGGCTAGTCTTGTAGAAAAGCTCCTCCAGAGTTTAAATCTGCCAACCGAAGCCGAGATTAATCGGCTGTGGGTTGAGGAAGCAGAGCGACGGGTTTCTCAGATTGAAACAGGCAAGGTTGAACTCATACCGGGTGAACAAGTCCTCGCAAAGATTCGGGCGAAGTACAAGCGATGAGATTCAGCTTCCATCCTGATGCGGAAGCTGAATTTGGTCAAGCAATTGCCTACTATGAGGAAAGACAAAGCGGCCTTGGTCTTGACCTTGCCAATGAAGTCTTAGTGGCCGTTGCCAGAATTCTCGACTACCCTAAGTCAGGCCAACCCTTCTCCAAGAATACCCGGCGTTGCCTGGCCAAACGTTTTCCCTACGACCTTATTTATTAGATTCACGAAGACATGGTGCGGATCATAGCCGTAGCTCATTTGAGCCGACGGCCGAAGTACTGGGAAAAACGTGTTTAACCGAATAAATAACCGCCTTATTAAATTTCCCGACAATTCCTTTGGTATTTTTTTAAAACCACAACCTGACAAATTTTCCCAATTGATCAAGAATTCCCTTCGGCCATTCTAGTTGGGTGGATGAGCTTTGAGGCTAGGGCAAGGCCTGTGATAGTGATCTGGGTTTTATCCGGATTCGTCTAAACTGTTAGCTGTTTCGTAACCCCTACCCATTTTTAACAAACATGGAGAATGCAATGAACCTTGATAGAACAAAGCATTTGTTTCTCGCCACGATGGCCTGTTTTCTGTGGGCATCAGTTGCCCATGGACAGACAGCACCGAAGATGACGATGACGACGGACATTCCTGGGACCATTTCCACCCCGGACAAGGTTGAGACCAATCGTCTCGGCACGCTCGAGTTTGTTGACGGTTTTCCCACCGATGAAACAACCCGGAAAGTTTATGACCACCTCGACTTCATGCGTGGCGTTGAAGTGTTTCTCAATGCCCTGCCGGGCGCATCGGTCGAAGCCGCGCGCGTCGGTTTTGCCAGCCAGGGGGCGTCCGACAATCAGACGGTGCTGATGATGGAAAATCTGATGGACTCCAAATCACTCTTTCTCACTCCGAATACTGAGAGCGTCTACAGCATGATGTGGCTGGACACGAAACAAGGTCCGCTGGTGCTGGAAACGCCCCCCAATGTGCTCGGTGTGCTCGATGATCACTGGTTTCAGTATGTCGGGGATGTCGGAAACGCCGGTCCTGACAGGGGTAAAGGCGGCAAGTTCCTGCTGCTACCGCCCGGGTATACCGGGAAGGTACCGGAGGGGTATCACGTCTTTCGTTCGTCCACCTTTGGCAATCTGTTCTTCTGGCGCGGTTTCCTCGATAACGGCAGCACTACCACCGCCGTTAACAATACGAAGCAATTCACGAAGGTCTACCGGCTATCTGAGGCGGAGAATCCGCCGAAGATGAAATTCATCAACGTGTCCGGCAAAGCGTTCAACACCATCCACTCCAACGATTTTCATTTTTATAAAGAAGTCAACGACATTGTGCAGTACGAGCCGAATGAAGCCTTCCATCCGGAAACCCTTGGTTTGCTGGCAGCCATCGGTATTGAGAAAGGCAAGCCCTTCACACCCGACACCCGTATGAAAAACATCCTTACCGAAGCGGTGGCCGTGGGCAACGCCACCGCGCGCGCCATCACATTCAGGACGCGCATGAAGGAGGCCTACTACTATCCCGACAGCGCCTGGTTTACGGGTTTTGTGGGAGGCGATTACCGGTTCATCTCTCAGCCCGGCGTCCGCAATCTCGATGCACGAACCTTGTTTCATTACTATGCGACCGGCGTGACTCCGGCAATGGCACTGAAGCGGGTGGGTATCGGTTCGCAATACGCCGCGGCGACTACTGACTCCCAAGGCAAGCCGCTCGATGGCAGCAAGACCTATACAATCCACCTCCCGCCGAACATTCCTGCGAAAAACTTCTGGTCCTTCGTCGTGTATGACAACCAGACTCGCTCGATGCTTCAGACCGATCAGCAATTCCCCAGTATCGGCAGCCAGAAGGAGGACATCGTCGTAAACCCCGATAGCTCAGTGGATGTCTGGTTCGGCCCGACGGCGCCGAAAGGCCATGAGTCAAACTGGGTACAGACTATTCCTGGCAAGAGCTGGAACGTGCTGTTTCGCCTCTATGGCCCGGAGCAATCGTGGTTCGACAAAACCTGGAAGCTCGGGGAGTTTGAACCGATTCAGTGAATGTGGAAGGGTGGCTAACAATTTAAGTTCAAGGAAATGGTCACCGGAAGAGATGGCCTATGTATGCACCCAGAGAGCGGAAAGCGCATATTTTTGCCGGGAGAACGAGGAAATTAGAAGTCTACACTCCAGATCATACACCTAACGCTTCCAATTTTATGGCAAAACGAAGAGGTTACTTTCTCATCTCTCGTCGAAGCTTGAGGCTGCCGAAACGGCCTATGCCCCTCTCCAGAGAGAGAATGGGTAACTTACGGATTAGCAAGAATCTTAGCGTCCTGCTTCAGAGTGCGGGGTTTACACACATTCGTCTTGCGGCACGATACGAATGTTACCCGTCTCTAGAATTCATCGGAGAGTTTTTTGCCCTTCAACATGAACAAAAGGGGTTCAGTCGGCACGCGACAACTCTTCGAAAGTGGGCCAAGGACCTATCCGGCGTGTTTGGTCAAGCCTGGGTATCGGCCTTCGCTAAAAAGTCCCAACAAAGGGTGCGAGTATCGGAAAGCAGCGGACAAAATAGAACAACAGATTAAACGATTTGTGGATATCGAGAGAGTTGGATGAGCGGTGGGTCGTTTAAAGGCCTAATAGTGAAACCGTAGCTGAGCGATCAAGAGTGCATCTCCCTCAATGCGATATACCATTCGATGTTCGTCGGTTATTCTGCGGGACCAGAATCCTGAAAGGGCATGCTTTAATGGTTCGGGTTTGCCTATTCCTGTGAAGGGTTCGCGTTGGGTCTCCCGTATCAACTTGTTGATTCGTTCCACCATGCGCTTGTCCTGCTTCTGCCAATATAGGTAGTCTTCCCACCCTTCGTCAGCAAAAATCAGCTTCACTTGGCCAACTTCCGCTCAACACCTTTCCCGGCGTTCAATTGTGCGGCGGCCGAAAGGAGACGTTTGGCGTTGGCGGGCGTGCGCAAGAGGTAGGCGGTTTCTTCTAACGCCTTATAATCTTCAAGCGAAACCATCACTACAGACTGCTCTCCATTTCGTGTGATGATGAGTGGTTCGTGATCGTTGCAAACGCGATTCATAGCACTGGCCAGATTTGCACGAACGGTAGTATAAGTCACGGCATCCATAGCTAGCCCTCCTGATGTGTACAGGTTACTGTACATGAAGGGTAAAGACTTGTCTAGGGTGGCTGTTTAGGTGTTCTATCGTTAAAGAGTCGGAATTCGTTCGGCAGCCGAGGTCCTTTGGTTTCGGTAAAAGGATCTAAACAACTAATGCCCCGTTCGACCTCATCTGATGGGACGCAAAGAAGGCACAACAGACTAACTTGGAGTCGATCCCGAGTTGTTCTTTGCCTCACGTATGTTTTTTATAAACCAAAAGCTGAAATCTCTGCATCGCTCAGAAATTGACGAATATGCCATTCGCACAAACTTGTTCTATCAGGATAAAATCCAGTCGAGCTCCTTTGTTGTGTGGTTTAAGAGTGTTGGACGTCTGCGACGATGGGCCAAAAGAGTGACAAGAGGAGATGAACATATGCGTGCATGGTTGATGGATGGTTATGAAGGTGTTGAAAAATTGCGGCTCGGTGAAGTGCCGGAGCCACAGCCGGGTCCGGAGCAAGTGCTACTGAGGGTGAAATTCGCCGCGCTGAACCCGGCTGATGCCTTTCTTGCGCGCAAAATGTATCCCGCCAATCCATCGCTGCCTCACATTCTTGGACGTGATGGTGTGGGTGATGTGATAGCGGTGGGGTCCGGTGTCGAGAGCATACGTGTAGGCGTGACCGTTGGGATTTTGCGTTGCGAGGTGGGTGTAGAGCAGTGGGGAACGCTTGCTGAGAAGGTGGTGGTTCCGGCCAAAAGTGTGACGCGTATCCCTACCGGCTGGTCTGATGAAGAGATGGCGGGGGCTCCGTTGGTCTTTTTGACCGCCTGGCAGGCCTTGACCCAATGGCTCAATCCTCCGGCACCGCCATCTGCGGGATCTGTACTCCTCGTGACCGGGGCCTCCGGTGGTGTCGGAGTGGCATCCGTGCTGCTCGGGAAATCGATGAATCTCACCGTGGTAGCCCTCTCGCGTAGCGCGGAAAAGAGGGCCAAGTTAAAGCAGTTAGGAGCTGACTTCGTGTTCGATCCGATGGAGAACAAACTCTTGGAGGCCGTGATGGCGGCACTCGGTCCGCGAAAAGTCGATCTCGTGGTGGATAGTGTGGGAGGCGCGCTGCTTCCCCAGGTTGTGACTGTTCTTGGATATGGCGGACGGATCAGCGTCGTCGGGCGGAGCGGAGGAATGGTGCCGAAGTTCAACACGGCGACACTGTTTTTCCGCCGGAATCGAATAGGCGGGGTCTCGGTTGGAGACTTTACCGCTCAGGAAGCGCATGCGGCATGGGAACAGATCGTCGGTCGATTGGATGCCCTGGGGCAGCGGCCACAAGTGGACACCATTGTCCCCTTCGAGGAAGTGAAGATGGGGTTTGAGCGATTGGGCCACGGGCCTATGGGAAAAGTTCTGGTGCGGGTAGCTGATTAAGAACAGGCTTGCTCACACCCTGTCGTCAGTCGTAAGAAGCCACATCTGAAAACTATTCCGCTTTTGTAATCATAGACCCACAACTTGCTTTATTTCGTCGATTGATGAAGAATTCCTCTGGTCTATTCCAATCCCGTGAATGAGCTTTGGGGTTAGCGAAAATGGTGGTTATGCTGATCCGCCTAAGAACCCTGATAAAAGGCAAAAACTGGGTAAGCATCTTATTTCGGGAGTGATGGCCGGCCGAAGTCGTCATTGAATGGCGTCTTATACGGACAGAAAATGAAAGATCCAGCTTCTATTCGGAACCGTCTTAACATTGTTAGATCGCAGGATATTCTTCAATGCTAGTGTTTATTAGCCACAATAAAGCGGACAAAGCCACAGCGCGACTTCTAGCGTCTGCGCTCGTTGAGGCAGGCGTTAACGTATGGTTTGACGAATGGAACCTTCGTCCAGGTGACTCGATTGTCGGCGATATTGAAAGTGGTCTTGCCGAATGTGATGTATTCGTTCTAATTTGGAGTGAAAGCGCAAAGCAGTCCAATTGGGTAGGAACCGAAATGCGTGCTGCAATTAACAGGCGTGTCGGTGATAAGGCTCTGCGCTTGGTCCCGGTGCTTGCTGATGAAACTCCACTTCCGATTTTGATCGCAGAGTACAAGGGGTTCAATTTATTGACTGTTCCCGACCTGCGCAAAATTGCTCAAGAGATCTCTGGTGTCACGAATATCAAAGATGTCGCACAAATGCTTCAGCGCAGGCTACATGAACTTGCTGCCGCAGAACTGCCACCTGACAATCCAATTCGAGTTATCGTCTGTCCTGAATGCGCATCCAAGAACTTGAATGTTAGGCGCGAGTATGATTTTTATTCCGAAGGTCTCGTATATTTTATTATGTGTGAAGACTGCACCTGGGGAACTGCCGGGAAGGTGTGCGCTGCGCCTTGAGAAGCCAATCGAGCGGACGTCTCCGGGCCGCTCGAACAGACGGGCCTCCGGGCCCACCGCTCAGCCGTGCGTCATTTTGGGCGTATACATTCACTGGGGTAAGTTATGTTGGATGAGGATAGAAATTCTACCCTGCATGCAATAGCGTCTCTTGGCGTGCCTAAGGACCTTCTTCATATCCCCTTAACTGGAGCTCTCTACTTTCAGAAAATGGGAGGGCCCGCGATTTCCACCTATTGGTCTGATCCTGAAGTTGTTGAACAATCGAATTTAATTAAGAAACAACGGGGAGAGATGTTTCTGGTTGTTAATTCCGTCCTATCTCTAGCCCATCTGTATGCCCGTGCATCGTCTCATGGAAGACATCAAGAGTTTGACGTCACATTTCTATTTTTCCTGAAAGGTTTTGCCCAAACGGCTGCAGCGGTAAACCTGCTTTGCAGGGCCGGATGTTATCTTGACGCGTTTGGCTTGGTCCGTTCTCTGGCCAGTCGAGTAAACTTGCTTGCGCTCTTTGCTCTTGGTCCTCATCTCTTTGACGAATGGCTTGAATGGCCAAAAGATAAACGTTTTCTAGATGTGAACGTTCGTAACGAGCTTGCGAAAAACGGGGTCACGATTTTTCCTCATTTTTATAAACAGTTCAGCGAGGTCATACATGGCCAATACCAAGCTATCGGAGAGTTAGGGTATATGGAAAAAGGGCTTTTCCCCAAAGTGGTCCCGATTGAGAATAAAGTTCTGGTTGCAACCAAACTATTGTTTGGAGTCATTGGAAGCGTAGGCTTGGCCGCACTTACTCTTTGGCCACGGCACGGGTTTGCCCAGGAACTGAAGGAAGAAGAAAGATTGTTTGTTTTCATTGTCGATAAACTGTTGCCTCCGAATAGGTTAGACCACATAATTGTTACCATTGCCGAAGAGAGGCACTGGAAAGAAACCTCAGAAATAAATAAGAAAGTCATTGGTGAGTGGTTCGATCCGACTGGATTTCGACGACAACTTAATTTATTCGGTGGCAATCCGCCCGCGAAGCAACTCGGTAAGGTATACCGGAAAGGGATTACCCCTGGCCAAGGCTAACCTAAAGTTGAGCTTTGTCTAACCATTGCTTACCCTCATGCATTTTATCAGCTACTCAGGAGGCGTTGTTGGCTGAATGGGTTGGGTTCACGCTCTAAGGTCCGGGGTCAGATCTTGCAATATGAGAATGGATTGTTGTTTGGGATTATTTGAGTGAACCCCCAAGAGAATTGTGTAACTGCCAAACCACATCTCAGAGACTATCCCCACAGATTTCTTCCTCCTCTTTACTTTGAGTCGACGTCTGCCGTTCGGGCCCATTGGCGGACGTTTTTTAAACACTGGCGGACCTTGTGTGAGCACAGCGAGTTGGCCTGCCCCCCGATTCCCGCGTCTGCCTAATCTGATAAGGCTGAACTGGGCGTTAATGGTTTTGGGTCCTCTGGCCGAAACAAAAGGACCTCGGCTGCCTGGTCGAAAACCGACATCTAAATCTGAGGTTAAAGCTGGGGATAGGTTTTGGCCTAATTTAGCAGATTGTCTCGCAGCAGTGGCGCTGAGTGAAGCCGAAAGAGGACGGAGTAATTGCAAGGCCAGACCCTAGAAGAGAGTTGAAGAATTTTCGACAACCGCTTTTCGATTTGCCAGCCCCACAACTTGACTAATTTTGTTAATTGGCGAAGAATTCGCTTTCGTCGATTCAGGACATAGTTTGTGGCGATCCCAGTTTTCCACAATTCCCGAGTCATAGGAAATTGCAACGCATGCCGAAAACCGCCAAACATATCGGAGTGATCACCGGAGATCCCCGATTGGCAGATCCGACGAAACGTGATGCGCAATATAATGAAGAGGACACGGCGACGCACAATGGGATGAAGGCGGCCTTTCGGGAGCTTTCAGATTATACGTTTCTGTTTTATGACGACCATGCCCGTTTGTTTGAGCAGCTTCGGCAGGATCGTCCGGATTTGATCGTCAATTTTTGCGATACGGGGTTTCGTAATGTGCCCATTCAGGAACTTCACGTTCCCGCGTATCTGGAGATGCTGGGGATTCCTTATACCGGCGCGCCGCCGTCCGCTATGGTGATCTGTTTTGATAAAGCCATTGTCCGACTGGTTGCCCAATCGCATGGCGTCCCCGTTCCGCGGGAGTATTTCATTGGCGCTGAAGCGTCGCTTGAGGCCCTGCCAGATTTTTACCCCGCGTTGCTTAAACCCAATGCGGCTGATGGGAGTGTGGGTATTACGAAGGATGCCGTGGTCCGGTCGCCGGAGGAAGCGCGGGAATATCTGCACTGGTTGCGCTCGACACTTCCCGGTCGTGACGCGCTGATGCAGGAATATCTGCCAGGCCCGGAATACGGCATCGGCGTGATCGGGAACCTTGAAACTGACTTTTGTATTTTGCCTCCACTGGAAGTCGACTTTTCGCGTCTTCCCGCTGGACTTGATCCGATTTTGTCATTTGAATCGAAGGCGTATCCGGACTCTCCCTACTGGACAGACATTAAATTTAAACAGGCGGTGCTTGATCCGGGTCTTGAGGAGCAGATGAAAGACTGGGTGCGGATCTTGTTCAGGAGGTTTCAGTTGCGCGACTATGCACGGTTTGATTTTCGCGTCGGGTCGGACGGTATGCCGAAGCTGATGGAGGTGAATCCGAATCCCGCCTGGGCTTACGATGGGAAGCTGGCCTTTATGGCGGGATTTGCGGGAATCAAATATGGAGAGATGTTACACAAGATTCTGCAGGCGGCCATTACCCGGCAATCAGTCGCAACCAGTTAGAGAAGCGACCGTGGAATCGCCAGTGCCCAGTCATGTCGTTTGATGAGTTGATCGCCGTGATAGGCTTCCAATTCTCCCGCAAACTGAAAGGTTTCAATCGTGGCGGTGAGCCGTGTCCGACATTCCAGCCAAATCGACCAGTCCCGTCGTTTCAAGTGAGCGGTCTGCGTGAGTTCCGTCTGAGCCGACAGCGCATCCTTTTCAAGAATCCGATACCGTTTAAAGAGTGTGTATCCCACATCGAGATCGATCTCTTCAATCCTGGCATGTGATGCCCCGTCAAATTCTCCACCGTCACTCCGTAACGTGTAGACCATTTCGTTGCTTGCCAGATCGATTTCAATGGTTCGCCGCATACTGAGTTGCCGGAGTTTTTTATGCGGGGTGCCGGGCGCGGCTTCGGGTGGCCCGAACGGTCGTAGCGCTTCGTCTTCCTGGCGGGGAGGGCGCACGGGAAGGGTGACATTGCTCATGCCTGTACGGACGGTCAACGTCACGGGAACGGGTGGCGGCCAGGCAATCGGCCAGTAACTGGTGGACAGAGAGAGCCTGATCCGTGAGCCCGGAGGGAACGCATGGGCAAAGTCGTTGAGTTGCACCCGTACCTGATACCATTTACCCGGTTCGAGCGGTTGAGGTGTTTCATGACTCTCCCGATGCGTGAGATTCAATAGTCCATATGTGACACGCAGAACCGATCCGTCGGGAGCGACTTCTCCCAGACGGACAGCGATCATTGCCACCGGTTGATTAACGCACAAATCCAGTTCCACGACCGGTGCGCCCAAGACTTCAAGTCGTTCGGTGAGGGGATCACTATCGAAGACGAGCGAACCGCCATCGTCGGATCGTTGATCGCGCGGCATTTCCCCATCTGCGCCGAACCCGCACCATTCTCCGGACCGGACCCCGGTTGTCTGGGGAGAGCAGAACGATAACTCCGTTGGCTTCTCAGGAATAGGGGAGAGATGCCCCGGTTCCAAAAACCACCGATGCTCGCTGATGCGAGGACTCGGCCAGGTCTCTTCCGCCACCCATCTGCCGGGCCAGACGGCGTATTGGGGTTGCGGGGGCTGACTCTCCTGCATCCATACCCGAAATGCGGGTTCCTCCATGATTCCTGTTTCCTCGCCCTTCAGCCAGTGGTTCCACCATCGGACGGCTTCCTGCAGAAAGCCGATGGCCGGGCCGGGGACGCCGTCCTGCGGAAAGACATGGGCCCAGGGACCGATGAGCGATTTTCTCGGACAGGTGAGATGGGTCATCAATCTGGGAATGGCGTTGGTATAGCCATCGGCCCAGCCACCAATGGCATAGACCGGACAGCGAATGGCGTCGTAGTTTTCGCACACCGACCCGTGTTTCCAATAATTGTCTCGCGATTGGTGACGCATCCAGACCACGGGAAACGGTTCGAGATTATTTAACCGTTCCTGCCACATATCCCACCATTTGTCGCCCACAATTTCCGGATCAGGCGGCAGCGCCGAGTACAGGGTCAGCATGGACCCCCACTGCATATTCTCGTTCAAGAGACAGCCGCCCATATAATGCGCGTCATCCGCGTACCGGTCATCCGTTGAACATAATGTCATGATGGCTTTCAGATTCTCCGGATTCCGCGCCGCAACCTGGAGCGCGTTAAATCCTCCCCAGGAAATCCCCATCATGCCGATCGCGCCGGAACACCAGGGTTGTTGAGCGATCCAGGTGATGATTTCCAAGGCGTCGTCATGCTCCTGATGGGAGTATTCATCATGCAGGATCCCTTCCGAATCCCCTGATCCTCGAATATCCACGCGAATGCTGGCATAGCCATGCGCTGCAAAATACCGATGGATGGGTTCGTCCCGTGATCGCATAAAGTCCCGTTTGCGATAGGGGATGTATTCCAAAATAGCCGGAACCGGTTCCGTGGCGGCTGACTTCGGCAACCAGATGCGTGCGGCGATCCGGCATCCGTCCGACATGGTAATCCAGGTGTTTTCGATTTCCGTAATACGGTCGAGTATGGTGTGGTCGATGAACATCAAAAATCTCTGAGTTTTTCGACAATCGGTTAATGACGTTCAGCAGCCGAGTCGCGGATAGTTTTTGGAGCGGGGGATCGATTGGGTTGAAACTCATGGGTGGACCAAAAACTCAGCGCCAGCTTTTTTCTGACTTCGAATCCCGTTTCAAGATCCCAGCAGTTGACGATGGCCAGACGGAATCCGCCTGGTGGCATGGAGTGGTCCTTCGGAGGTTTTTCTTCATGGAACGTGATTTGAATGCTGGAGACCTGTGGCGTGTGGCGCAACTGGTCAATCACGTCCTTGGGTGGATGCTGATAATGGACACCGTGGGCACCAAACAAGACGACGCTGTATCCTTCCTGGCGATGGGATTCGGTGAAGTGCCATTTTTCTTCCGCATATAGCCGGATGAGAGCCTCAACCCAACCATTGCCGTACAAATCAGGCCATTGGTCTGCAAAACGCAAATGCACCTCGATGATTTTGCCGCCGATCGTCTCAAAGTTGAGCATACCGGTGTATCCGGCAAGATGCCGGCGCAGCCAGTCACCGCAATAGGTTTCGATGGTGGGATTTGGCGCCGCCAACACCGTCCAATAATCGAACATTCCTCCCTCCAGCGGTTTGCCGGTGGCATGCCGCCACCATGTTGGTTCGCCCTTAACCACGGCGACGTCGCTCGAGACATGATCGCCCTCCAGAAGCGGCATCCACAGGTGTCCTGGGCGTTGTAAGTGTTTGTACTCTTTTAATGAGCGTAGGACACGACTTCCCGCTCCCATACCGCGCATGTTGTAAATCGGTTTTGAAAACACGGGAAAGAAGGATGGATCCAGCCCGTGCGGAGCACACGGCAGGTTTTGGCTTTCCGCAATCATCAGTTTGTTATAGATCCACTTGTACTGCGGGTACCACGCCCAGGCATCGCCGTCTTCAGTCGGGATGTTGATATCAGGCGGGCAGGGAATGCCTTCGAAATACTGCATTCTCCATGGATCACCTTCACAAATCGGCATGTTCGCCTTTTCGTTTAATATCATTCATTTCTGATGTGGAAGGCATACCATACCCAGTGAGATGAGGTCATGCAATACGCATTTTCACGCCCATCTGCCATAGGATCATTACCCTGCTTGAGGCCCTGGGGATTCTCTTTCACGAAATTTCAGCATCCTAGCCACGAATTCTTTGGAACCATCACGTACAGGTGAGTGGGGCGTTCCCCTGCGCGGTCTGCCACAAGTGGACGAAATGCAATGAATCTTCCTGTTTCCCAGCACATCCGGAAAGATGTCCCGAATAGACGAATCCATGATCGAGTAGACAAAAGTATCCATTTCAATCAAGATGGGAATGTCTCATGATGATCGCTGTAGTCTTGAACAATGTTGGGGGGCGCCTGTGCAGCACGTGAGGAGGAAAATGAAGAACCGGATTATACGAGTGGAAAAACAGTTTTCTGTTCCTTCCGACATGATTATTATCTCAAAAAGAAAGGACCTGCCATGAGTTTTTTTAGCAAAATCCTTGATAAGCTCGGTTTCAGCGGTTCCGAAGCACAAGCTGCTCCTACGCCACAATCACCAGCCCCAAAATCGCCCGCTCCTCAGGCTGCCCCTGCTACGCCGGCTACTTCACCTGGAACCACAGTGGTGGATGTCAAAGGGAAGCTAGAGGGCCTCGCGGCCTCCAACTCTCAAAAACTTAATTGGAAAACTTCGATTGTGGATCTGTTGAAGCTCCTGGATCTTGATAGCAGCTTCGCAGCTCGTAAGGAACTCGCGACTGAGCTCGGGTGCCCGACTGACAAGATGGGGGATTCCGCCCAGATGAATATGTGGTTGCATAAAACCGTATTGCAAAAACTCGCCGAGAACGGAGGCAATATTCCGAAGGAACTTTTAGACTAATTGGGAGTAGATCAGCAGGAAGGTGAGATCTGCAATCCGAGTGTCTGACAGGCGCAGTCGGTCATGTACTGTATGGGGTCTGTGGCACCAGACGAATTCTGCAATAAGAATGGATCATTTTCCATTTCATCTGACTATTTGCTGTGATTGTTTGATAGCATGGGAAGGTCAAAAATGAAAACGAATGCCGATCATTCCGGTTAGGCCACTCAAATTTTCAACATCAAGTTTATTTTTTCCTGATCCATTCTTATACCGCGTTAACTGAAAGTCCGCACTCACCCGGCCTTCGGCAAATAGGGCTACTCCCTGTCCCACTGGGGCCTCGACCCCCACGAGTCCCATGACGCCGTATCCAAAACCTTTGTCTCCTTTTACGTTAATTGAATCCCTCTTTTTTTCAATATCCTTTTCATCAAAAACATTGAATGCAATATTGAGTCCAAGGCCGATATACGGTGAAATGCCGTGGGTACGGAAAAAGTACTGCCCTATTCCCCTGAAAATAAAGGATTGCATATCGATATTGTTCGCATGAAGCAGGTCGTTTTTGTAATTGCGATATTCCAGCTCCACACCCATTCGTTCTTGAGGAGAGATGATTCCCATGGCTTGAATGGCACCGCTTCCCCCGGTTTTGCCTTGAAACGGATAAAAGATTCCTCCACCACCCGAAAGCACCACCGTCTCCGATTCCTCAGGTTCTATGACCTTTGCCTGTGCGTGACTCGATAGTCCGTTAAAGACGATCAGTCCCATCACGATGGGTAACAGATACGTTAAAAGCGATCCTTTCATGTTCCCCCGGTGGGTTGTATTTGCCCACTGTAATGGGCAAAGAAAATGACAAAATTCTGATGAAGACTATAAGAATGTGCTGGTGATATCGGAAGGGAAGGACTTGTCATGCAATTTCAGGAAGAGAGGAATTTCTTGAGATGGTCATTGACGTCCCTGATGAGCAGGGAAGGAATCGCTAAGTTTTTTATCGGCGGAAGGCATGGACAAACTTAAATTTTCTAGCAGTGATACAGCTTGTGGAATGCTCCGCTTTCCCTTGTTTGGAAAAAATGTTCTTATCAGGGACAACTAGTTGATCGCTTTTGGCAATTCACCGGGAATCCCGCCGCATTTATTTTTACCCAATTGATGGGAGAGGTGAGCTAGGCGGATCTGATGCCGGATGTCGAAAGATGAGGCTGTAAACAATGGCCGTTGGGAAGGCAACTGAAATGAAATAAGACCGATAATCGCGTATTTTCCAGAGAATTGGATGGTCTATAATACAGTCCCAAAATCCGAGAGCTGCACCTTATGCCGATATATCTATTCATTTTTTGGCGCCAAAGAAACACGAGAAGGTCTGAGGGGAAAGCATGACCATTCGCGAGTTAACATCGACGGATGTGAGTGCGTATCAAACCCTCATGCTTTCGGGGTTACGAGAGCATCCTGAATCCTTTCGCATCAGTTCGCAAGACGCCGGAGAACCCATGGTTCCCTTTGCGTCGATCTGTTCAGATTCCTTTACCCTGGGGGCCTGGCTTGATGAAGGGCAATTGGCTGGAGCGGTGAGTTTTGCACGAGAAACGCAGGCAAAGCTGAGACATAAAGGCTTGCTGTATCGAATGTATGTGCGTGCGGAGTCCTCAGGCAGAGGAATTGGCAGGAAGCTTGTCCAGGAAGTCGTGAAGCGGGCAAGGACCATCGAAGGCCTGGAACACAACAATTTGACGGTGGTTTCGCTCAACGTTCACGCGAAGAGTCTCTATGTTTCAGAAGGCTTCACATCGTTCGCACGTGAAGAACGCAGTTTAAAAATGGGGGATTCCTACTTCGACGAAGAACAAATGGCTTTGCGCTTGTTCAAGTGATGAACCTCATACGGCATTCCAGCCGATCTGTCAGTAAAGGTTTGTCCCTGAACCTGGCATGAGGTCGGTATGTTTAGGAGAGCAAGAAACAATGGAACACAACGACACGATCATTACGCAATTTACCCTACAGGCCGTACCTTTCTCAGAACTTCCCGGCCATTCCGAATCGATGGATATGCTGGTTCCATTCAGTGGGGTGTGTGCCACCGATACGGTTCTCGATGTGGCTTGTGGTCCCGGCATTGTGGCCTGCGAATTTGCCAAACATGTCGCTCATGTGACCGGTCTTGATCTCACTCCAACCATGATTGAGGAAGCGCGGAAACGGCAGCAAGAACAGAATCTCACCAATGTTTCCTGGCACATTGGGGAAGTTTTGCCACTCCCATTTCCCGATGCCCATTTTTCGTGTGTGGTGACGCGCTATAGCTTCCATCACTTCCTCGATCCCGTGGCAGTGTTGTTGGAAATGGTTCGGGTTTGCAAGCCTGAGGGAAGAGTCATGGTGGTTGACGCTGTTCTTCCATCAGAAAAAATCGATGCATACAATCGGATGGAACAAATCCGGGACCCTTCGCATACTAAAGCCCTTAGTTTTGACGGGATGGCGGCAGCCATTGAGACGTCGGGTCTGACCAATATCAAAACGGGACGGTATAAGGTCGAGATGGAGTTGGAACAGCAACTGGCTGCTTCCTTCCCCCATTCTGGTGACAAAGACAAGCTTCGCCAGATGTTCCAGTCTGACATTGGGAAAGATGCCATGGGTGTAGGGGTGCATCGCATGGGGAGTGAGATTCGCTTTGCCTACCCGATCCTTATCACGGTTGGACAAAAGGTTGCGTGACCTGGTTCTCTGAGTGGGGAAAAGAATGGGAGTTATACATGAGTCATGAGTTTGCAGGAATGATTTTGGAAATCTAAACTTATTGTCAAAATTTAAATGCAACTTTTAATTGCCCACCCCGCTCCTTTACTCAGATTCTCCATTAACCACTCGCATGGGCGTGTTTTTTTACTTCTGAAAGATCAGGTCCTTCTATGTTGACTGAAAAACAAAAAATGCTCAAAGGTAAGTTATATAACGGTGCCGATCCGGAGCTGGTTGAAGAGCGCCAGCGGGCCAGATTTCTTTGTCAGCGGTTGAATGCTTTGCCTGCGACCGCACCGGAAGCCGAGCGCCAAACGATCCTTGCCGACCTTTTGCACACAGAAACCGACGCGTATCTCACCCCGCCATTTTTCTGTGACTACGGGTACAATATTCGTCTCGGAGCACATGCCTACTTCAATTTTAACTGCGTTCTTCTTGATGTCATGCCGATTTCAATCGGAAGTCATGTCTTGTTCGGCCCTGCGGTTCACATCTACACCGCCTTACATCCACTGAATGTTCAGGAACGACGTTCCGGTCTGGAATTCGCCAAGACGGTGACCATTGGCGATGATGTCTGGGTTGGTGGCGGTGCGATCATTTGCCCTGGGGTCGTCATCGGGGATGGTGCCGTCATTGGTGCTGGTAGCGTGGTCACTCGTGATGTCAGACCGGGTGTCGTGGCAGCGGGCAATCCCTGTCGGGTCATTCGTCAAATCTAACCTGCCCCATGCATATTGGTGTCCGACCTTTTTCCAATAATGGATTACCCCGCCAAGCCTGGTGATGCCGGTTAAATCACACAGTCCGCTAACCCCCGGTTATAGTGTAAGAGTAGGGACATGATGCGGCTCGTGAGTAGGCGAGAGATTCGGGATGGAATCTGCAGGCAGGACTCCATGAATCAAATCCTGAAAGTGCATGTTGCCATGGTTCGAATTGGTTTATGCCTTGGAAGGGTTCGTTCCCACCCAATTGGAAAGATAGCCACGTAAATTTCAGGGTATTTTGATTGTGATGTCTATAGATGTCCTGCGGATAGACGAATCCTCTAAGGGAAATTTGAAAGTATCCATTTCAATCAATAGTGGAAATGTCCTATTAATAGGAAAGCTGGCTACCGAGCCTTGGATAGTTATCCTTTAGGGTTTGAGGATTTAAGATAAATTTCAAAGGCAGGTTCCGACCCTTCCGCCTGTCTGACAGGAGATTTTCCTATGATACGAGTGGTGATTTTCGACGTGGATGGCACGCTTATGGATACGAATTATTTACACGTTGAGGCCTGGGCCCGTGCTTTTTCGGTAGTCAAACATCCAGTCCCGCGTGCCGCGATTCATCGTCAGATTGGTAAGGGATCGGACCTGATGCTGGGTGCGCTTCTTACGGATGAGGCCTTACACGGAAAGGCCAATGAGTTGCACAGCGAATTTTTTGAGGAGTTGAAAGATCATACCTATCCTTTGCCTGGAGCCAAAGAAATCCTTGCATCCCTCTCATCCCAAGACATCGCCATCTGGTTGGCGACGAGTGCGAAGTCTGAAGAATTGGAACATCATGTTCAAGCGCTTGAGGCCAAGGATAAGCTGGCCGGGATGGTGTCATCAGCGGATGTGGACAGTGCGAAACCCGCACCGGATATTTTTCAACTCACTCTGGAGCGGGCCGGATGTTCCCCGCAGGAGAGCATTGTGGTCGGGGACACCATTTGGGATATTCAATCCGCTCAAGGTTGTGGACTTCAGACGATTGCGGTCAGAACCGGAGGGGCCTTTAGTCGGGAGGAACTCCATGCGGCTGGAGCGGTGGCTGTATACCAGGATTGTGCGGAACTGCTGGCATCCGGGTTTCCCACTTCATTTGAAACGAAATAGGAAGGAGGGGGCATTCAGCGATGGGTGATATAACTGCACCCGGAATCCAGACGAAATCCCCTCATTGTTTATTCTGCTCATGTGGTAGCTGGAAACAGACGAGTCAGCGAGGGGAAAAAACTGTCCCCGACGATCCGGGGAAAATTGCTGACGTCACGTGTCACCACGGCGGGTAATTACCCGATAAAGCCAGAGAAACAGGATGGCTCCGATTACGGCCATCACAAACCCCACGGGATCATCCTGTCCATACATGCCGACCATTCGGCCGAGCATCCCACCAAAAAGCGCCCCAATGATACCGATAGCAACAGTGGCAAAAAACCCTCCAGGGTCTTTCCCGGGCATTAAGATTTTTCCAACTACTCCCACAATTAATCCAAAGACGATCCAACCGATGATACTCATACCTCATCCCTCCTATTTAATTGTTGGGTTCTCCGGCTCTTGTGGGTGTCCCGATCCTGCTTTTATTAAAAGACCTGCCTGCTCCTGATAATTTTCACGGTAAATTTGGAAAACCGCCAGGGCGATCCCAAGCAGAATTGGACCCAGAAATAATCCGATGAATCCGAAGTAGGCGAGGCCGCCTAAGGAAGCGAAGAAGAGAAACAGGACCGGCAGGTCCGCTTTGGAGCCGACCAGAAGAGGCTGCAGAATATTATCCATGAGTCCGACCAATCCGATTCCTATGCCGATCATGACGATCCCTTTCCATACCGGCGCGGTCCAAAAAAGATAGACGGCGACCGGACCCCAGACGAATGCCGTGCCTCCGAACGGGAGAAGAGAAAAGAGTGCGCTCAGAGCTCCCAGAAAAACGGCAAACGGGACGCCCAGCGCTCCATAGGTGAGGCCAGCCGCGAACCCCTGTGCCAACGCGGTGAGCATGGTACCCTGAACGACCGCCACCATCACATGGTCCAGGCGTTCCATGATGGCCGCCTTATAGCTTTCCTCGATAGGGAGGGCTTCGTAAAATGCCCGATAGAGGTGATGCCCGTCGCGAAAAAGGAAGAATAAGGTAAACAGAATCACAAATAAATCCATCAGGAGATCAATGCCGTTCTTGGCCAATCCTCCGACGCTGGACAGGAGGACCCCGCTCACCACCTTCCCTCCTTCAAGCAGAGATACTTGGAGATCCCCATACGCCACGATAAATCCCCCCAACAATTCTTGGGAGAGGTTGCCGATGAGAGGCAATTTTGCGGCAAGATCAGGAAGTCTATTCAATCCTCCTTCCTGCACCCACGTCATCGCGAGCTGATAGGCATTTATGGTCTCTGTGATGACCAGAAAGAGAATATACGCTACCGGCAACACGGCCACCAACATGACACTCAGCGTGCTCAGGGCAGCCGAGGCGGTATTCCGGTTTCCCAGGATTCGGGTCAACCATTGATAAAGTGGATAGAAGATGCGAACCAAAATCAGGGCCCATAAAATGGGTGTGAGAAATGGGGCAAAAATAAGGGCTAACACATACAGCAGGAGGGAACACAATACGAGGAAGGCCGCTGAGAGAACTTGTGGCGACATTTATGTTGACGCCCCAAAGGGTGAGGGTATCGGCATACCTGAAGCCGTCCGCTTGGTCGAGGAAAAGGATGAAACCATGATCATCATTAGGAGTACCCGCATGTTTTACCTCTGCAGTGTAACACTTACCGTTCGCTGAGTATTTGCATTTTAGAAAAATTCTTAGGTTGAAATGGATTCAGGCAAATCTCACTCCTATCTATGATATGCACCGGCCCGTTGATTTATTATAGACAAATCATTAAGCGGAACTTTTTAAGTGTCCACATCCACTCCTAGATTCCCATCGTATTCAGAGAGCGGTTTTGACGGATGTTTTCAGATAGTCCGACCTGAATTTGTCTGTTGAATCATTCATAGGGATTAGTGAACTATGAATACGACCTCAATAAGCCTTGAATTATTTATCCTTTCTCAATGGGCGATCTTCTGAGATTATTCTGAAATTCAGGTTTGTATCCTCCTCTGCCGCAATGTCACATTTTTATTTCAAGAGGAGTGCCGCTTTTTCTGGTCTAGATAAATTCGGGTATCGACTGAGACGGAGATTGTACTTTGACTACTTTGACGGAGAGGTCCGGCAATGTGTTCGTCGGTCTCTCGAAGTAGTCAATGATGGGAAATAAGGACAGGATGTAATGTTATGTACTTTAATTCAGTAATTCTCGTATTCCTTATCGTACTTCTCGTGAGTGCGCGGGTTGAACCATTGTGGTGCCAGGAACCTGTGGATAATCCAGAGGCTCCCACAGATTCACGACCCACCGAGAAATCACAGGAAATTGCGGTTGGAGCGCACAAGGTTGAAGACAGGCTTATTACGCAACGGCTTACGGAGGTTTTCCAGAATTTGCCGGAGCTTGCCAATGTCGACATCGCCGTGAAGGCGGGGGTGGTACGTCTGACGGGGTATACATCCACCAAAGAAGCCCACAAACAGGCCCTTGAACTTGCCGAACGCGTGGATGGTGTGGTCAGTGTGACAGATGAAATCACCCAGAAACGGGAGGTCCGTGAACGGTTGACCGTCGTGCAGGAAAAAATGTTTGACCAACTCAATAATTTTATCTCCTATCTGCCACTCCTAATCATCGGCTTCACGGTATTTCTTCTATTCTGGTTTCTCGCATCCTTTATGACCAAATGGGATAACCTGTATGAAAAAATTACTCCACATGCGTTTTTGCAATCATTAGCCAAACAAATCGTCAAGGGGACCGTCATATTTCTTGGCTTTATCGTCATGCTCGAAATCCTGGACGCCACGGCTCTTTTGGGAACTATCGTTGGTGTGGCCGGAGTCATGGGCCTGGCCATAGGTTTTGCCCTCCGAGACACGGTGGAAAATTACATTGCCAGCATTCTGCTGAGTATCAGACAACCCTTTCGGCCACTGGACCAGATTGTTTTGGAAAATTATGAAGGCTTGGTCATGAAATTGACATCGCGGGAGACCATTCTCATGACGCTGGACGGGAATCATGTACGCATACCCAATGCTACGGTGTACAAAGGTATTATTCTCAACTATTCCCGGAACCCCAAACGGCGTTTCTCCTTTGAGGTCGGTATCGACACTGCTGTCAATATCGAGTCGGCGTTGCAATTGGCTATAAAAACTTTGGAGGAAACCCGCGGGGTGATAGCTGATCCTCCGGTTCGATGCGCGGTCGAGAAATTAGGCGATTCGAATGTGATCCTGAAAATGTTCGCATGGACGACCCAGGATCAATACGACTTCGGAAAGGTAAAAAGTGAAGCGATTCGGGCGGTGAAAGAAGCCTTTGATCTGGCCAATTATGAAATGCCCGAACCCATCTATCGTTTGAAGATGCAGGGGTATTCCCCTCTTGATGACCAGGCTCTCGTTGAGCAGACCGAGCATACAAAGGATGCTTCATCACCCGCTGTGCAATCAGATTCTCAGGCCGATGTCACCAAAGATAATCATATTTTTGAACAAATTTCCAAAGATCGAGCAGAGAATAAGGAAAGGGATTTACTGAAATCATAGATTTGAATTTCGAAAGACATCCTGCTGGTTACCCTGGCGGGAGATAGTCCCAGCTGATGGAAAGCAGCAGACACGGCGTTCTGCTACTCAGATGAATATGAGATGACTCAACCAGTTTTTGTTACCTCCTAACCCCAACCGGTTGAAGACATTGACTAAAGAATCCCTTCCCACACTCAATTGGCCAATTTTGATATGCGACACATGAATTTGAGCCGTTTGATCCATGTGGCTCCTCCCATAAGTTCCTGAACACCCCGCGTCCATTTGAGGCCGTGGCTTCACGTTTCTAGCGGTGAATGACGGGGGTATGTACGCCATACCTTAAAGCTGACCTTGATATCGAGGCATCCTCCGGTATCGCCGCTGGCGTATTTTTGGCCTTATCAGTGGCAGGATGCATTATTCGGATTCAACTCATAATTCATGCCACTCCTCTGGTCAGGAATTGTAGCCTAACACCCTGTCCGAGTTCCTGGTCCACCTCTGTTGGCTATTGTCGATTGGGCCAGAACGTAAATTTTTTAAAATTCCCGACCTTAGTGGAAAGGCTGCGCTTTCTCTTTTCGGTTGGCTGCCCATCCACACAAATAGGCATCCCTCATTTTTGTGAAAATATTCCCCGGATGTCTGTTCATTACTTTCCGTTCACACGTACGTCCTGGTTTTGTCCGGTGGTTACCTTCATCCCACTTTTTTATCATCCATAAGGCGTTGGCCTTCAGCTCTATGCATGTTTGCCATTTCTCTTAATTCCTTAGCCGCTTTCCAGCGTGAGGAGGCCACATGCATGAGGCTGGTCCGTTGAAAGCCTTTGGGATCCATATGCGGTTTCAGCATAAGGGATGTGGCTCGCCGTTCTATGCGAACAGCGTCCATTTGCAGTTCATCGGCTTGTTGATCATAGATTTTTGCCATCTCCAGGAGATCGTCTCCCGTCCAGGGTGTCGGGTCATCTGGTTCGGGGGCAGCCATAGCATACCCCATCGGTGGCGAATGAAGGGGTTGTTCGCTCGCACCAGCCGAAAACATCATGACGCCAATCCCTCCTAACACTCCTATCAAAACATAGGCTAACGCTCGCATAGAGAATCCTCCTTGTTAGAATGTGTCGATCGAATTTTTAAGACTATCCTATAAAAAAACCCGATGAAGGTAAAATAGGTGGCTTGCCTGGATATCGTTCAAGTGCTTCCTGTGGTGCGGCCATCCTTAACATCTTAAGAGCCTTACCTTCTTTAGGGTACATCGAGGTGATGCTACCTGATTCTCTCACAATGATATAGCGATTGGGAGCCAGTGGAACATCCCATTGTTCGAGGATCACGTGAAAGTTTCCATGTCCAGGGTCCTGAAACCACCTCTGGGAAGAAAAAAACAGGGGGCGAGCGGTCGTTCTTTCCACAGTCGCTGCCGATCCCGATCAGGGGAACAAAGCCATTGTCACCAGTTAAGGAGACGTTTGCCCGAGCTACGTTTGGATTAGCCATGCGATGGTCAACGTTCTGCCGCCGATGGTAGGCATGACGACGAAGAATTTCAGTGAGGAGCGAATGTTACATGCTGGTTTGCCATGACAGGCGAGGAAGATCTTCTGTCGCTGGGATGGGGAGGAAAGCGGATTCAGTTAGAACGATGGGGATCGAATCTAGCTCCGAAAAGGCACGAAAGGAAGCTATTCTCAAATCGGGAGGCGGGTTCATCGACTATCGTGATAGAAAGAGCCGCCTCTCGATCGAGAATCCCCTCCGTGGGAGTGTATAAAACTAAGCATTAGCTCGCCGTGGCTTGTTTTTTGGCTTCTTGGAATTCTTTCCCTATGGTCTGTATTTCTTCCTTTTCCAAAATCTCTTTGGCCTTTTTGAAAATTTCCCCTTCTTCCTCTTTGACATGGTGCAGGACATTTTTTTTGAGCTGGGAAAGTTTTGAGTCCCATTCCTCGGATTCCGGCCCCAGCTCCTCCAGTTCTTCCAGAAGATTGGCGACCTCTGCATGCTCCTCCGTGGCTTCATTAATGAGGTCTACCATCTCTGCATTTTCTCTTAATGCAGGATAGAACGCGACTTCTTCCCCATGCGAATGGGCTTCGAGGTCATTCTTTAATTGTGAAAATAACTTTTCACGGCTTTTGGTGGCACGCGGGCCGGTTCCTTCCAATTTTTTAAATAAGTCCTTTGCCTTTTGGTGGTCCTTTTTTAAGATTTGAAAAATGTCCATTCCCCGCTTCCTTTCCGGTCAATGACCGATGATTACTTACTGTAAAATAATAAACCCTCGATTTCTTGATCGAAGAATAATCTTGTTCCTCCATACACGTGAACTGGTAAGAACCCTGGAGCCTTATGGGAAATGCGAATTGGAAAGCAAGAAACGGAGTGTCCTCTGTCCGCGAATTCTGTATAAGAAAAATTGATCCGGAAATGAGGAATGTCCGGGCGGGGAGGTTTCTTGGTAAATTATGCTTTCAGCATTAGAGTCTTCAGCAGGGGGTCGTCGTGAAACATACAGCGAACCAGGCTAGGCTTTTGGTCGCAACGGCACATGACCCTCGTTGGGCCAGAGTAGTTTCCCGCGATTTGAAAGCCGACGGCACATTCTTTTATTCCGTCAAAACCACAGGCGTGTACTGCCGTCCGTCCTGTCGGTCACGACTGGCACGGCCCGAACACGTTCGTTTCCATGCTACATGTGAGGATGCCGAGAAGGCTGGTTTCCGTCCCTGTAAGCGTTGCATCCCCAATCAGCCCGCATGGGGAAACCGACATACCCAAACTGTCATCGCGGCATGCCGGTTCATTGAGAAATCTGGAAAGGCACCGGGTCTCAAAGAATTGGCCACGAATGCAGGTCTGAGCATCTATCATTTTCATCGGCTGTTTAAGGCGATCACGGGTGTGACGCCGAAAGAATATGTGACCGCACTTCGTGCCAATCGTGTGAGGACTCAATTACAGGGGAGGGGCAGCGTGACAGATGCAATCTACGAGGCCGGATATAATTCCAGCGGGAGATTTTATGAAAACGCCAATGACGTCTTGGGGATGACACCTTCCACATACCGGGCCGGAGGCGCATGGACCACAATACGGTTTGGGGTGGGGAAATGTTCTCTTGGGTCGATTCTTGTCGCCAACAGTGAACGCGGCGTCTGTGCGATCTTTCTTGGTGATGATCCTGAGCAATTGACGCGTGATTTGCAAAACCAGTTCCCTCACGCTCATCTCATCCAGGGAGATGCTGGTTTTGACCACCTTGTCGAAAAAGTAGTCGGTATTATCGAAGCCCCTGCGCGAAGTCTGGATTTGCCACTGGACGTGCGTGGTACGGCGTTTCAGCAACGGGTCTGGAAGGCCTTGCAGGGAATTCCGGCCGGCTCAACGGTAAGCTATGCCGACATCGCCGGGAGAATCGGGTCGCCGACATCGATCCGGGCTGTGGCTCGGGCCTGCGGTGCCAATCCCTTAGCTGTCGCGATTCCCTGTCATCGTGTCGTGCGTACCAATGGCGAACTCTCAGGCTATCGCTGGAGTATTGAACGGAAACGAGTATTGCTGGAACGGGAGAGACCGACATGAATGTGGTGGGGCAACCACCATCTCCCATTGCCTTGCACAACAGTCTATCTGAACGAGTGAGGCGGTTGGATTGGGACCAGTTGTCGCCTGACCTCGACGCCCACGGATACGCCGTGATCGAACACCTTCTCGCTCCGAAAGAATGTCACTCCTTGGTCTCGTTGTACTCCCGCGATGAGATATTCCGCAACCGTATTGTGATGAGCCGCCATGGGTTTGGCCGTGGAGAATATCAGTATTTCCGGTATCCGCTTCCTGGTCTCATCGAACAACTCCGAAGGAGTGTATACCCTCATCTGGTCCCGATCGCCAACCGGTGGAATACGGCCATGGGCATCGAGGTGAGCTATCCGACGACGCATGCGGAATTCCTCGCTCGCTGTCATCAAGCCGGCCAGGATAAGCCCACACCGCTCATACTCAAGTATGAAGCCGACGATTACAATTGTCTGCATCAGGACCTCTATGGCCCACATGTGTTTCCCCTTCAGCTTGCCATTCTCCTATCTGATCCTCAGGCGGATTTTACGGGTGGGGAATTTGTGATGACCGAGCAGCGACCACGAATGCAATCCCGGCCGATAGTTGTCCCCCTCCGACAGGGCGATGGCGTCTTGTTCGCGGTTCATCATCGCCCTGTGCGAGGGGGAAGGGGCTGGTATCGTGTGAACCTTCGGCATGGGGTTAGCCGCGTTCGCTCAGGGCAACGCTATACAGTCGGGATAATTTTCCACGACGCCAGGTAACCCGGATGGAGAATTTCCACCCAAACGGAATTTGGTGGTCGTGACAAGGAATACCCTTGCCGGTGCTTAGCCGCCGGCCATGGCCCCGACAATCAGAAAGGGCTCTTCTCCGTTTGTGATCGCGTCAGGTAACGGGGCGTCCGGTGGTTCATGGGACAGATCCTGCCCGCAGGCAAAGAACCTGATAAACGGTCGGCGCTGTTGTGTCACCTGGTCACGAATTGTCCCCCGCAACATCGGGTAACGGGTTTCGAGTGCGTTGAGGACGGAGTGTTGCGTGACCTGACCCCCCAATTCCAGGTTCACCTCACCGTCGATACGTGCAAGTGTTCGCAAATGGGCTGGAAGGATAACTCGAATTGTGTTCACGGTAACGCCTGGACTTCGACCGATAATACGGGTGGAAGATCGCGGACGATGGGCATCCAGCTGTCTCCTGAATCAGCCGAAGCATACACCTGTCCGCCGGTGGTGCCGACATAGATCCCGCAGGGTTCGAGCGAGTCGACGGCCATGGCATCTCGCAAGATATTGACGTAGCAGTCCTGTTGCGGCAATCCTTTTGTCAGCCCTTCCCATTCGTTCCCGCCCGTTCGACTGCGGTAGACGCGCAGTTTCCCCTCCGGCGGATAATGTTCGGAGTCGCTCTTGATCGGTACCACGTAGATGGTTTCCGGCTCATGGGCATGCACGGCAATGGGGAATCCGAAATCGGAGGGCAAGTCTCCACTGATTTCATGCCACGACTCGCCTGCGTCATCGCTACGCATCACATCCCAGTGCTTTTGCATGAAGAGCACATTCGGGCGCGACGGGTGTTTGGCGATACAGTGCACACAGTGGCCGACTTCGGCAGTGGGGTCGGGAAGTTCATAGGGCGATTTCAGTCCGCGGTTGACCGGCTGCCATGTCTTGCCTCCGTCCTCGGTTCGAAATGTGCCGGCTGCCGAAATGGCGACGAATATCCTTTCCGGATTGCCGGGATCCAGAAGAATAGTATGCAGGCACATTCCCCCGGCGCCAGGTTGCCAAAGGTGCCCTTTCGCGCTGCGCAGGCCGGGAAGCTCCTGCCATGTCTGTCCGCCGTCGGTGGAACGGAAAATGGCCGCATCCTCAACCCCTGCGTATATCGTGTCCGGATCGGTCAGCGATGGCTCCAGATGCCAGACACGCTTGAACTCCCAGGGACGCTGCGTGCCATCGTACCACTGATGGGTGGTGAGAGGTTGTCCCGTTTTCGTTGAACTATCATAAATAAAATTGTTGCTCATGCCGCCAGGCGGATCGTATGGTTCAGGGAGCTTCTCTCCGCCGGGAATTTCCCACGTCTTGCCGCCATCATCGGATCGCTGGATGATCTGCCCGAACCAGCTACTAGATTGCGAGGCATACAACCGATTCGGATCGGCGGGAGATCCCTTTATGTGAAACAATTCCCATCCACCAAAAAATGGACCGTTGACGTCCCACTGCTTGCGTTTGCCGTCCGATGTCAGCACAAACGCACCTTTGCGTGTTCCAACAAGCACTCGTACCCCACTCATACCTCACTCCTTTCTGAAAATTATGGCGATCATCATATAAAGTTTCACTACCAGTGAGAGCCTATTCCGTCCCTCTATCAATCGTGTTGGCCGTTGTGATCGAGGCGGCGTGACCTATTGTTCGTAAGCCTCCTGTAGGCGTTTGATGTCAAGTTTCTTCATTTGAAGGAGGGCACTCATGACTCTATTTGTTTTTTCATGATCGTGACTTTGCATTATTTCGCTCAGTACAGTGGGAACAATTTGCCATGACAGACCATACTTGTCTTTCAGCCAACCGCACTGCCCTTTTTCACCATCTTCGGAGAGCTTTTCCCATAGCTCGTCAATCTCTTCTTGTGTCTGACAATTCATGATAAACGATACGGCTTCCGTAAATGTGAAATGCGGTCCTCCATTTAAGGCCATAAATTCTTGCCCGTGGAGCTGGAATGTGACGGTCATCACTGATCCCTTGGGTCTACCGGAAACCTTTGCGCCTTCCTCTCCATAACGGGTGATATTTCCTATCTTGGTATTCTTGAAAATCGACGCATAAAAATTCACCGCCTCTTCAGCCTGATTATCGAACCACAAACACGGGCTAATTTTCTGCATCATGTTTTGCGCCTTTGCTGAGCGTTAATATGATCTGTTTGTCAACCTCGCGACCTGCCGGCTGCCATTGTACTCTTAGCGGCAGGTCCCTATTCCGTTGGCAAACCTCCAATCTCTAAAACCGGTCGGATTTCGACCGTGCCCACCCGGGCCCCCGGGATTTGTGCGGCGATGTTCATTGCCTCATCCAGATCCTTGGCTTCGATAAGAAAGTAACCGCCCAGTTGTTCTCGTGTTTCAGCAAACGGACCATCGGTGATGAGCCGTTTGCCATCTCGTATACGGATGCTGGTCGCCATAGTGACAGGATGCAGAGGAGCGGCCGCCAGATAATTTCCTTCAGCTTTGAGTCGGTGTGCAAGCTCCGTGGATTCTTTGTAACACTTTTCACGTCCGGCCTCGTCCCATGCCTGATCAGTTCCGTAAATCAACAGCATGTATTTCATATGAATTCCTCCATTCGAAAGAATGAACGCCAATACTCGAATGCCGCAACCCTTTCTGGTTAAAAGGGCGACCCCTGCGACAAATAGCAACGATAGGGTTTTGCGTCCCGCTACTGCCTGGTATAGGTGATCTCCATGATCTTCATTTCCTTGCCGCCGTGATGAGTCCCATACATATCAAACGTTGTGGTATTGTTATCGACGATCTTCCAGACCGCCCGATGCGTCATTTGCCCTCCGCCCGGCTCAGGATGCGATCCATTCAGCGTAATGGTCTTGCCATCGTCGCTCGCCGTCCCTTCCATGATGAAAATCCCCGTCCCCATCGTATCCATCCAGGCCGTGACATATTTCTTGGTGATGTTGTCGTAGGCGTCGATTCCAATCCCGGAGAATGGTTGTCCCATCATTTGACCAGTGTAAGCTTGGTAGAGATAGCGTCCGTCCAGCAACATTTTCATTTCTGCGGTGCCGGTCGATTCTGTGGGAGGCTTGCCTGGTTCCATCCATTCTTTGGATTTGGTCGTCCAGCTCCCGGCAAGGCTGGCAAACAATTTGTGCGGTTCCCCTGGAGCAGCCAGCTTCTTGTACATCTCCATCATGGCTTGTGGGTCCATCTGCTTTTCTTTGTCTGTGGCGAACCCTGGAATTGCCGTCAGAACCATACAGAGACAGGTGAATGTGATGGTTGTCAAACGCATAGACGCCTCCTTGTGATTAGATAATGAAAACTATTGAAGTAAGTAGGTCATGTTGTACTTTTATGAAGACAATTTTTTGCGAAGGTGCTCCTCTTGCTCCCTCAGCTCTGGCGTGAACTCCGGTCCGAAGTCCTCCGCCTCGAAGAGTTGGCGAATCTCAATCTCGCCTTCTTTGTCATCACCTGCAGGATTCGGACAACGCTTGACCCATTCGATTGCCTCTTCTTTCGAATTCACCTGCCAGACCCAATAGCCGGCGATCAGTTCCTTGGTCTCGGCAAAGGGTCCGTCGATAACTGTTCGCTTATTTCCTGAAAATTGCACGCGCGCGCCTTTTGAACTCGGATGGAGCCCATCTCCCGCCAGCATGACGCCGGCATTTACCAGTTCCTCGTTGAATTTTCCCATCTCAGTAAGAAGTTGCCCGCTAGGCATCACACCGGCTTCAGACTCTTTGGTGGCTTTGACAATAATCATGAATCGCATCACTCAGTCTCCTTGGCTTTAGTACATTAAACTGGATTCTAAAATAGCCTTATCCGGATTCTCCTTGTTTGTCGAACGGGGGCTGGTAAAATCGACATTTCAAAAAAACCTCCTGTAGTTGCCGCTCTGTAACCATGTGTTTCTGATCATAGAGCCACAAGGCAGCTTGGACAGGATTGAACTGGTTCCTTTCATAATCATCAACATTCCTCAGTGGGAAGACCGGAGACCTCAATCAACGGACGCACCTCGACGGTGCCAATGCGTGCTCCTGGAACCCGCAATGCGATACCGATCGCCTCGTCAAAATCCTTGGCATTGATCAAAAAGTATCCCGCCAGTTGCTCGCGTGTTTCCACGAAAGGACCGTCAGTCACCAATGGCTTGCCTTCGCGCACACGAACGAGGACAGCCGTCGATGCCGGATGAAGCGGCGACGCACTCAGATACTGCCCCTTGTTGTGGAGCTGATGAGTGAGTTGCACGGATTCCTCAAGCATCTCCTTACGGATGGTCTCCCTCATTGCCCTGAATGCGTCTTCGTCATGGTGAACCAACAACAGGTATTTCATGTGAATGCCTCTATCAGGTGGTTATGCCAGGAATGATCATATGGATTTTCCCCGATCTCATTGTTCCTCATAAAAATCTACTCCTTCTGACAAGATTCCGCTTCCATCCCTTGCCTGGGCAGGTCCCTCACCGGCCGAACCTCCATACTCCCAAGCCTCACTGATGGAAACTTGGAGGCGATCTGAACAGCCTGATTGATGTCCCTGGCCTCGATCAGGAAAAACCCGCCAATCTGCTCCTTCGTTTCGGCGAAGGGGCCATCGGTGAGGGACATTCCGCCGTTGCGGACCCGCACGGTCATGGCCATCCCGACCGGTTCAAGGGGATTTGCCAAAAGGAGTTGGCCGCTCTTTCGAAGTTTCTCGCAGTAGGCCAAAGTTTCGTTCATGAGAGCATCGCCCTCACTTTTGGACATGCTGTCCAGCTTCTTTTCCTCGTGGCAACAAAAGAGAAGATATTTCATGATTTCTGACCTCCGAATGGTGGTGAATTGGTATTGTTGTCAGTTAGTCGTTCAGGAGGATCAAATTCGACAATGGGGTCTTATAGGTTCTATCTGTGAAGCCGGTATTCTAGGAATAGGGAGCTTCAAATAATTCGCAACAAGATGTTGTGGGTGACGATGCTCTGGTCATTTAAATTCAGAAAAGTTTCTGGTCGTCACTATTGATACGGAAGGGGAGGGGGATTAATTACCATCTTGTAACAGGGCCAGCCGTTGTTCAAGAAATCGCTTTTCCGGTTTCTGCTGAGTGAGACAGAGAGCCCGTTCATAGGCCGACTTGGCTTCCGCAGTTCGGCCCAATCGCCGGCAGAGTTCCGCTCTCGCCGAATGTGCTAAGTAATAGTTATGAAGGTCCCCTCGCGTCAGGATCGCGTCGATGAGGGTAAGACCCGCCAGTGGACTGTCACGCATGGCCACCGCGACGGCGCGATTCAGTTCTACCACAGGTGAAGGGGACGCCTGCATCAACAGGTCGTAGAGTGCCACGATTTGAGGCCAGTCCGTGGCCTTGGGGTGTGCGGCCTGGGAATGCACCCCGGAAATCGCGGCTTGGATGGTATAAGGGCCGATCTGGCCTGAAGCAAAGGCCTGTCCTACCAGGGTTGCCCCTTCCGTGATCTGATCCCGGTTCCACAACGAACGATCCTGGTCCTCAAGCAGAATCAGGTCTCCCGTTCGGGAGATGCGTGCGGCGCGGCGTGAGTCATGAAGCAGCATTAACGCCAAGAGTCCCATCGCTTCCGCGTCCGGCAATAATTCCAACAGTAAACGTCCCAGTCGAATAGCTTCAGCCGAGAGGTCATGACGGGTGAGAGATTCCCCTGAAGAGGCAGAGTATCCTTCGCTAAATACGAGGTAGATCACCCGCAGCACCGCATCCAGACGGTCCGGCAAAGCGGTCTCCGAAGGTACCTCATAGGGTATGCGTGCCTTGCGAATTTTGGCTTTAGCGCGAACGATCCGCTGAGCCACCGTGGGCGGGGATGTGAGAAAAGCTTTCGCGATTTCTTCCGTCGTCAGGCCACAAACTTCCCGGAGAGTCATCGCCACTTGAGCTTCCGATGAGAGAGCCGGATGGCAGCAGGTAAAGATCAAACGTAACCGGTCGTCGTCGATGCTTTCATCCGTATTCTCTTGAGCGGCATGAATGCCGGCTTCCAACTGCGTGGCGAATTCCGCAAGCGAGGCGTCAAACCTGGTCCGTCGCCGAATCCCATCGATCGCTTTGAAACGACCGGTCGACACAAGCCAGGCTCGTGGATTGGCGGGAACACCATCCCGGGTCCATTGGTCAACCGCCACCGCAAATGCTTCGTGCAACGCTTCTTCAGCCGCATCAAAATCGCCGAGCAAACGGATCAATGTGGCAAGAACCCGGCGCGATTCAGTGCGGTACACTTCCTCCACCACCTCCCGCACCTGTTTGGTGGATCTTTCACTCATGATCGATAAGGCCTCGCATTGAGAGGAACGGAAAAACCACTGTGGTAAGCGACGGGTGTGCCGGCGAGCGTTCGCCTCTGCTGGTGGGGGATAAGAGAGGGAGTTGCCGGTTATTCTGCTTCAACCGTGACCTCTGTCGTCACTGAATTGGCAATGAAACATTCGCTATGGGCTCGCTCATGGAGGGCGTGTATCTGTTCACGAGTCGGAAGAGTCGGTCCACCGAACATCACTTGAGGACGTAAAATGGCACGTGTAATGGCAAGCTTTTTGTCCTGATTTTTTTCCAAAAATCCAACGGCATGATCAATATAGCAATCGACAACGAACCGTTTCTTGGCTGCCATCGCCAGGAAAGTGAGCATATGACAGCTCGACAAGGCCGCCACGAAGGCTTCCTCAGGATTCACATGAGCGGGATTCCCGCCATAGGCAGGAACAGCCGAGGCAGGAACTCGAACACCACCTTCAAATACCAAGACATGGTCTCGATTATAAGACTCGTAGGAAAAGTCTTCCGATGCGCTCTTCCATTCTACCGTGACCTTATGCGCAGACATCGTTCAACCCCTTTCGGGAAAGTGAGATTTTGCCAACAGACTTCCAGACGATTGCCACTGGCGGCATTATTCTCAAAATATGCCATCTCAGATTATTTTACCCGAAGGACTATTATTTCCGCTCGGCCGCAGAATCGGCAACGGCAATGGCTTCAATCTCAATCATCGCGTCGGGGGAGTAAAGGGAGCGGACTTCCACGATGGTGTCTGCGGGATAGGGAGGCGTAAACCGTTGACCGCGGAGTTCCACGATTTTATCGAAATGGGTCATGTCGGTCAGGAAGATCGTCACTTTGATGACGTTCCGTAAGCTCGACCCTCCCGCACGGAGTACCCGCTCAAGATTATCAAATGTCTGTTTTCCCTGGACATCAAAGTTGCCTACGCCGACAATCTGACCGCTCGAATCGATGGCAGTCTGGCCTGAGATAAAGAGCAGATCCCCGACCCGATAACCCTGTGAAAGACGATAGGGTTCGTAGGGATCGGGGTCGATCCGGATTTGTGTGATGTTCATAGGACCCTCTCCTTTTTAATGGAAAAACAGATCTCAAAAAACGACTTGGCCTACCATTTGCTCCTTTATGACACATGAAGATTGTTCAGTATATCCATTCGGATGACATTAATTCCTGTTGGTATCGGAGAGTCCAATTGAATCACGGCTTTGGCCAAGACCCGTGTCTTAAATTCAACATGGCTACCCTTCGACACTTGACGGTAGAGACGTCTGTAGGTGTTTATTGAGGGAAACTTTCTGCGCTCTTCCCCAGCATTTCGCGCATGACGGACGCCAGGTCGTGAAGCGCTTGTTTTCCATCTCCCACGAAAACGGACCCATGCATGAGCGCCAACTGTTTTGGCTGGAGATCTGCCAGGCCATGCAGTATTGGCTCAGTCAAGGGAGTGTAGGGGTAGGCATTGGCAAACGCGCTGTTCTGCCCTTCGATCAACGCCCGTTTGGCAGGTTCGACTATATCCGATTCGGTCACCGCCTCCACATCTCCCTCATGAGAGAACAGGTCCGAGCACAGTAAGGTACGGGTGACCTCCTCGAATAAAAGGCCTGCTTCCCAATTATGCGGGACATGCGGAGTCTGGCGGAACCGCAGTCGATATTTTCCGGTTTCAAGAATTTCGTCATGCGTGAGCATGCGGGCCTGACGATGAGAAAAGTCGTTCACACTGACGAGTGCCCCGACCAGGCCGCACACCGGTTCCGCCTGTGTAGCGATGGCCAGCCATTCGTTGAGCGCCCCACATTCATCCGCCTCGAAATGACTGAATGAAATCCATCGTAGCGTGGTCGGATCAATGACGCGTGCGACTGCCTCCTGTATCATCGGAAACATCCGCTTCATCCCGGTGTGAAACAGCAGCGGCTCCTCGTCCTTGATCAGAAAGTGGTTAAACCGCAGATTGAATTCGGGAACATAGATAGAAATTGAATAGTGGTCGGGAGCAATCTCTGTCACTCTGGTTATATTTTTCATTGTAACTCCTGTTCCAGCAGGGTGTTGAAAACGTCCCCCAGCGGTGCCTCTTTAAATGAGTAAAAATATCATGCCGAAGGCACCTTCGCACAGTGGACTTTCTATCATTTGATGAGAGCCTTTCCATCAGATTCGTTTGACAAAGTCGAGAATAATTATTAGGGTAAATTTCCCCGTCCGCTAGACATCAATTCCCGTTTACAATGGGTTATTTCCTAAAAGAACAATCCTTGATGAGGGCATGCCCTTCGGAGGGGATAAGCTCCGGATGCTTGGGTTTTTATGGAATCATCAACGATCACATATACGGCAAGGGAATTTTCGGATAATCAAAGGAAGATGAACATATGTGCGGAATCCTAGGCCAGATCAATTTTTCAGATGACCCCGTCGATCCCGAGGAGTTGATGGCTATGAATGCCACTATGACCAGCCGTGGTCCTGATGGCGTCGGGCTGTACGTTCAAGGGCGGTTAGGGTTCGGGCACCGACGGCTCAAGGTGATTGATTTGACCCAGGCTTCCCAACAACCCATGGTGGATTCAAAATTGGGACTTGGTATTGTCTTCAATGGTGCGATTTACAACTACAAGGAATTAAGAAAAGAGCTGGAGTCAAAAGGCTATACCTTCTTTTCGCATGGAGACACCGAAGTCATTCTCAAGGCCTACCATGCGTGGGGAGAAGACTTTATTCACCGCTTGAACGGCATGTTCGCGTTTGCCATTTGGGAAAGAGATTCAGAGCGGGTTGTGCTGGCGCGTGATCGTTTGGGGATTAAACCGCTCTATTATACTGAAACGTCTCAGCGGTTTCGATTCGCATCGACCTTGCCGGCTCTCTTAGCGAGGGGAAACGTTTCCACGGAGATGGATCCCGTGGCTCTTCATCACTATTTCATGTTTCACGCCGTGGTGCCTGCACCACACACCTTGCTAAAAAGCATTCGAAAATTAGCGCCCGGCACCATGATGGTCATTGAGCCAACAGGAGCACGACGCCAACATCACTATTGGCAACTCTCCTTCGAGCCGCGTGAAGATGAGAGGATCTTAAAAGAACGAGACTGGCAGGACCGGCTTTATGAGGTTTTACGGTCGGCTGTCCGCCGACGGCTTATTGCGGATGTGCCCGTGGGGGTCCTTCTGTCCGGTGGGTTGGACTCGAGCCTTATCGTGGGCCTGTTAGCGGCTGAAGGCGCGACAGGCCTGAATACGTTTTCCATTGGGTTTGAAACGGTGGCAGAGGAAAAGGGGGACGAATTCTCCTACTCTGATATCATTGCCAACGAATTTTCGACCCGGCACCACAAACTTCCGGTTGATACGACCCACGTTCTGCCCAACTTGCCAGGTTGCATTCATGCTATGTCCGAGCCAATGGTCAGTCACGATGCCATCGGGTTTTATTTGCTTTCTAAAGAAGTGTCCAAGCATGTCACCGTGGTGCAAAGTGGGCAGGGCGCCGACGAAATTTTCGCAGGATATCACTGGTATCCCCCCCTCTTGAACAGTCAACATCCCGTTGATGACTATCGCCAGGTGTTTTTTGATCGTGACCAGAAAGAATTTCGTCGAGTCATTCATCCACGGTTTCACGAAGACGATCACAGTCAGCGTTTTGTGGAGAAGCATTTTTCCCAACCGGGAGCGTCCCGACCGATTGATAAGGCTCTCCGGCTTGATACGACCATTATGCTAGTCGACGATCCGGTCAAGCGCGTCGACAACATGACGATGGCATGGAGTTTGGAGGCGCGAGTGCCGTTTTTAGATCATGAAGTCGTCGAACTGGCCGCACGCGTGCCGGCAGAAATGAAAATTGCGCAAGGGGGAAAAGGCATTCTGAAGGAAGTCGCTCGTCGGGTGATCCCTTCCGAGGTCATTGATCGTCCCAAGGGGTATTTCCCCGTTCCCGCCTTGAAATATCTTCGTGGCCCTTATTTGGATATGGTGAAAGACGCGCTTGTGTCAGAGACCAGTCAGAAACGCGAGATTATTCAGCGGGACTATATCGATGAATTGTTAAAAAATCCGGATGATCATCTCACACCATTACGTGGGTCAAAGCTCTGGCAGCTTGGATTATTGGAACTGTGGCTTCAGTCCCATGGCATTTAAGGATCCCAATGTTGTGAAGAACCCGCAGGCTCTTCACATGACGAGCCCTCGTCAGCGACCGATCGGGCCGACGGTCAAAAACTGGGAAGTTGGACCGGCGACCTACCAGGGACGGCGAGTGAAACCAAAAGTGGTCCTGGATTGCGGGTGGGGGCGGCTCATTTTTGCCCACACCTTTACAGGCCCCGAAGAGGTGGCTTCCACGCTGATGCAGGAACGTCCCGGCCACAGGGATATTGCCTTTTATCTACGGGATCCTCATGTGGTTCTGGCCCTGCGCCCGCATAAGCTGTTTCTGGATCCTTCGCATACGTTTCGATTGTGGTTGGCTGATTATCAATCGGTCGCACATCAGAAATCAGGCATGGTGATCACTCCCATCCAGTCGGAGGCCGATGTCAGGGCGTTGAATCGGATCTATGCGGCACGGGGCATGGTTACGGCCGACACCGATATCCTTATGAGGCATCGCCGCTCCCAAAAGCTCTGCTATTTTCTCGCTAAAGACCAGGCCACGAATGAAGTGATTGGCGTTATCCTAGCTGTGAATCATCGCCTGATTTTTGCCGACCCCGAAAAAGGCAGTAGCATCTGGAGTCTGGCTGTTGACCCTCAAGCCCACCATCCCGGAGTGGGGGAAGCGTTGATTCGTCATGCGGCCGAACGGATGAAGGCCCGGGGGTGCAACTATGTGGATCTCTCAGTGCTGCATGACAACCATGAGGCCATTGCGCTCTACCGGAAACTGGGCTTTGGACGAATTCCTGTATTTGCGGTGAAAACGCGAAATACCATAAATGAAAAATTGTTTGCAGGTCCCTCACCGGATCAACGACTCAACCCCTATGCCACCATTATTGTAAATGAAGCCAGGCGCCGAAGCATCGACGTCGATGTCCTGGATGCCGAGAATAGCTACTTCCGCTTGACGTTTGGGGGCCGGTCCATTACCTGTCGGGAATCGTTGTCCGAATTGACCACGGCGATAGCGATGAGCCGTTGTGCGGATAAGACCCTCACGCGGCGGGTGCTGCGGGAAGCCGGTCTATCCGTTCCAGCTCAGATGGAGGCCAATGGGCGGAAGCACAACGGCAAATTTCTTGAACAGTATCAATCGATTGTTGTCAAGCCGGCGATGGGGGAACAGGGAGCCGGGGTGAGTGTGGATGTGCGGAGGGTCAAGGAAATGGAGTCCGCAATCACCCTTGCCGGTAAATGTGGTGATCCCGTCATTCTGGAACAATATGTGAAAGGCGAGGATTTACGCATTGTGTTGATCAACTATGAAGTGGTTGCTGCTGCCGTTCGACGGCCACCACGAATCACGGGGACAGGTCATCATTCGATTGCCGAATTGATTGACCGGCAGAGTCAGCGACGGGCCCGATTGACCGGCGGAGAGAGTCGAATTCCTCTGGACGGAGAAACCAGGAGGTGTGTGAAGGAGGGCGGTTTTACCCTTACAGAGGTTTTGCCAAAAGGCAAAACCCTCACGGTGCGTAAGACGGCCAATCTCCATACCGGAGGAACCATTCATGACGTGACAGGAAAGCTTCATCCTGATTTAGCCACTGCGGCGGTGGTTGGTGCCAAAGCGCTGGCTATCCCGGTGGTAGGATTTGATTTTATTGTCGCCTCGGTTTCCAAGCCTGAGTATGTCATTATTGAAGCAAACGAGCGACCCGGTCTCGCCAATCATGAACCGCAACCGACGGCAGAACGATTTATCGACCTGTTGTTTCCTCAAACGAAGACACCCACAAAATTGCGGTAGTCCTTTGGGGTGATGGGGGATTGTATGATCGAATCGAAAATTGACACTCAGTATCTCCTGCATATTCTCCAAAAATTGTTGGTGATTCCGAGCCCGACTGGCTATACGGATCAAATTGTCCATGCGGTATCGGGTGAACTGAAGCAATTAGGGATTCCCTTCGAACTCACCCGGCGCGGAGCGATTCGAGCCACAATGGCGGGACAGGTCAGTACACCTGATCGAGCCATTGTGGCTCATCTGGATACCCTGGGGGCTTTGGTTAAATGGCTCAAAAACAACGGCCGGCTGGCCATTGTGCCGATCGGAACCTGGTCCAGTCGGTTTGCCGAGGGTGCGCGCGTGACCGTCTTTTCCGATACAAAGAAGCATCGTGGCACCATCCTGCCTCTGAAAGCATCAGGGCACACCTATGGTGATGAAATCGATACCCAACCGGTGTCCTGGAAGAATCTGGAAATTCGACTTGATGAAACGGTTACGGACGCCAATGGACATATCCAACACTTATCAAACGAAGAGGATCTCCGACGACTCGGGATTCATATTGGTGATTTTATTGCCATTGATCCCTCACCTGAAACCAGTCCCAATGGTTTTATCAACTCGCGGCATTTGGATGATAAAGCCGGAGTGGCCACCATCTTGGCGGCTGCCAAATCCATCCTTGAAAGCGGGGTCACGCTCCCTGTGGATTGCCATTTACTGTTTACGATTTCCGAAGAGGTCGGATCCGGGGCATCAGCGATCTTACATGGTGATGTGGCAGAAATGATCACGATTGATAATGGCACCCCCGCGCCCTTTCAAGCCTCAAGCGAATTCGGCGCGACGATTGCCATGGCTGATTCAGCCGGGCCTTTTGATTATCACCTGGTCAGGCGGCTCATCGCCTTATGTGTCGAACATGACATTCCGTTTCAACGAGACATCTTTTGTGACTACAGAAGTGACAGTGCGTCGGCCGTAGAGGCCGGAAATGACATTCGGACCGCCCTCCTTACGTTCGGGGTCGATTCCTCCCACGGCTATGAGCGAACTCATCTGAGTGGGCTTGAGGCTATTGCGAAGTTACTCGTCGTGTATATGAAAAATGAACCGGTGTTTTGGCGAGATCGCGATTCGTTAGGGTCCGATAATGATTTTCCCACTCAACCGATTGAAGAACATTCTTTTCCTCAAACTCTTGAGGACATGGTTCGACGCCATGGCGAACACCAACATGACTCATTGCGTTCAGGGACTGAAGACCGATGATGGGGTGATGAACACATTCCCCCTTGCGGGTTGACTCCTCATTACTCTGTCAGCTTAATGCCCTCTCTTTTACCCACACCTACTTTTCCCCCACCCGACACGACCCATCCACAGTTGACGATTCGTGCTATTGCCACGGGAATGGTCTTAGGAGTACTCCTCACCCCCTGCAATATCTATAGCGGACTGAAGATTGGGTGGACATTTAATATGTCCATCACCGCAGCCTTGCTCAGTTATGCGTTTTGGAAAATATTCGAAACCACCGCCCAAACCGAGCGCTGGGGTTTGCTCGAAAATAATATCAATCAAACCACGGCCTCTTCGGCTGCATCCATTATCTCGTCAGGGCTGGTGGCCCCGATTCCCGCCTTGGCCATGCTGACGGGGGAGCAATTACCGTGGTCTCTCCTCTCTGTATGGGTCTTTTCCGTCAGTCTGGTTGGCATTGTGGTCGCGGTCGGTCTCCGGCAACAGATGCTTATTCGTGACCGATTGCCGTTTCCCGCCGGTGTTGCCACAGCGGAAACCGTCAGGGAAATCTATGGAAAAGGGGGGGAAGCCCTGGCTCGCGTGAAAGTTCTCCTCACGGCTGGGGGGATCGCCGGGATCATAAAAATTTTCAACGAAGCTATTCTGACCATTCCCAAGATGGCCACGGGCCTGGCCATTCCACTTAAGGGAGCGCTCAACAAGGCGGGGTTATCCACTGTGTCCCTTTCCAATCTTGGGTTCGTTCTCGATCCCTCGCTCCTGATGGTGGGCTTTGGAGCCATTATCGGGCTTCGCGCCGGACTCTCTCTACTCCTTGGAGCGATCCTCGCCTGGGGCATCATTGGCCCTTGGGTCTTAACGCAGGGCTGGATTCCTGCGGAAAGTCTGGCGCCCGACGGCTATTGGTTCGGACCCATGGTGGAATGGTTGCTTTGGCCGGGGGTTACCTTGATGGTCATGGCCTCACTCACGTCTTTTGCCTGCTCTTGGGGGTCAGGGCTGACGGGCGGCATACTTTCTCGAAAAGCTCCGGCATCACTTGTAACCCCGAATGATCCCCATGTCATTCCACGTCAATGGTTTGTGATCGGACTGTGTGTCTCTTTGGTGTTTGGGGTGTTGACTCAGATCACGTTATTCAATATTTCGATAGGTATTGCGATCCTTGCGGTCCTACTCTCTTTTGTCTTGGCCATTGTGGCGGGACGAGTTTCAGGGGAAACCGGGATTACGCCAATCGGTGCCATGGGGAAAGTCACACAGCTCACGTTTGGTTTCCTCATTCCTGGCAATGTCACGACCAATTTGATGGCAGCCAATGTCACAGGTGGAGCGGCTGGCCAGTGCGCGGATCTCCTTCATGATTTAAAGACCGGTCTCCTCCTCGGTGCGTCGCCGCGATTTCAAGCCCTGGCGCAAATTTTTGGAGTGTTAACCGGCTCTCTGGTGGGTAGTGCGGTGTATCTGGTGCTCATTCCTGATCCTCAATCCATGCTGTTAACCATTGAATGGCCGGCTCCTGCTGTTGCCACATGGAAGGCTGTCGCGGAGGTCTTTCAACTCGGTAGTGAGGCTATTCCTCAGGGAAGTCTGTTGGCCATGGGCATTGCAGGTCTGCTAGGCGTGGGGATGGTTCTTCTCGACCAGGCTCTCCCACGATTCATCAGCCGATGGATCCCCAGCGCCTCGACGATGGGACTGGCGTTTGTCATCCCGGCCTGGAATTCTTTGTCCCTTTTTCTCGGTGCTCTTCTTGGAACCTTTTTGATGAGGTATGCGAAAACCTGGGCGGAACGATTTTTAATGGCGCTGGCCGCCGGGCTTGTCGCTGGTGAAAGCCTCGCAGGTGTGGCGAGTGTTCTTGTTAAAATATTGTTTTGAACTGATTCAAAAAAATGGCCACAGAGGTTTTTGAAGGTCGTTGCCACCTTGCTGTGGTTTCATAAATTCCAAGCCGGTTTCCCCTTTTCCTCTAAAAACCAAGACTCGTCATATCTGACCATCCTTCGCCGATATCTGACCTGCTTCTATTCCTCGGGACAGGTTCTGTCGAGAATGAAATAGACTGGGCAAAATCCGGTGAACCCGCTTTGCAGCAGTGTGACTCCAAGGATTCCCGGAACTAACAACCACAAAGGATTTACGTAGTACCCCAGTGCGACGCCTGCAGTAATGAGCGCACCGGCGATTCCGTCATGGAGTTGGCGTTTTCGCTTCATCTTCACTCCTCCTGTTTGTTGATGTTCATTCATTCTCTCCCTGGATTCCTTCTTGCCACACAGGATTTTTCCTGTTTTCCCGTGGCTACCAAACTGCCCATTTTTTGTATGTATGTTTCTTGGAATGTAAGAACATAGGAGAGAAGTCTAACTCCAGGTACTTTTTTGAAAAATACGTATTTAAATCTACCTTATTTTGCTTGTTTTTAAATTGATCAATTACTGGGCAATACATTGAAAATAAAGCATAATTTAATGTTTTACCTCAGTATATCTCCCGTCTTTTCTGCCAGGATCAAGGGGTGCTACTCTTGGGGTGCTCGATGAAATTCATTAAACAGAATGGAGACCAAGACATGCCATTCGGCTATTACCACCAGCTTAACGCCAAGGCGAAGCGGATCTATCGGGCAAGCGACAAGGTCTCGGATTTTCAGTTGCCCAATGTTTCTGTCGTTCGGCCTGTCGTGCGAAAAATATTTGAGGCTTTACAGGCCGAGAGTCATTTGCGGACCCAAAAATGGACTCAACGCCTTCTGAATAGATTAACGAGCCAACTTCATATTCGGCCCATTCGGTTTGAATTGTTGGATATCCGACCTTCCAATCCCCGGATGGAACTGTATGGTTTGTATTACCCCATGGAAGGACGGCGGATTCCGAGAATCCAAGTATGGATGCGCACGGCCAAACGGCATCAAGTCGTCGCTTTTCGCACGTTTCTGCGCACCTTGCTTCATGAGCTTTGTCATCATTTGGATTATGATTGTTTAGGCCTGAAAGACTCTTTTCATACCAAGGGCTTTTATGGTCGTGAAGCCAGTTTAGCCTCTCAAGTCTTATCGTTGGTCGATACTGCCGCTTGGGGAACAGGTCACTCGTCCAAGATGGGAAAAACAAAACGAAAGATCTGACGATTTCTGGTCCCTCTTCAGCCTGTCCCACTTCCCTGTCTTGCCCCCAATCTGGTGCATGACACTGTCTTCATCTGTTCTTTCCCGCCATTCCGTTGGGTTGGTCCCCCTCTGACTGTCTATCTCTTTTACGGTTTCGGAGGGTAGAATGCGAAATCGTGCCGATTGCAGGGGGGTGTTGTACATCCCTGTGAATTAAAACGAAAAAATCTTTTCCGAAAGGAGGGGTAGAGACGAAGCTATGTTGCAGGATATTCAACCCATTCAACCCTTGTCCCATCTGACCGGATCCAGCGAGAAGCTTCATACCCGTTTGTGCCGAATGGTAGGGCAGGCCGTTGCCGATTTCAACATGATTGAAGGAGGCGATAAGGTCATGGTGTGTCTTTCCGGTGGGAAGGATAGTTATGCGATGTTGGACGTGTTGATGTCCATGCAGTCTCGTGCACCGGTGTCCTATGAACTGATTGCGGTGAATTTGGATCAGAAACAACCGGGATTTCCTGAAGATGTGCTTCCGGATTATCTCACGAGGCTTGGTGTGCCGTTTCATATTGAAGAACGCGATACCTATTCGGTAGTGAAACGGTTGATTCCAGAAGGCGAGACGACCTGCTCGCTTTGTTCACGGTTGCGTCGTGGCATCCTGTATGGATTGGCGGAACGGTTGGGGGCGACCAAGATTGCTCTTGGCCATCATCGCAACGATATGATGGAGACCTTGTTGTTGAACATGTTATTCAACGGAACCCTCAAAAGCATGCCGCCGAAACTGAAATCTGATGACGGACAACAAGTGGTGATCCGCCCATTGGCATATGTGAAGGAATCCGAGCTGGCCCGTTATGCGGAAATGAGAAACTTTCCCATTATTCCCTGCGATCTATGCGGTTCACAGGAAAATTTGAAACGCAAAGAAGTGAAGGCCCTGCTTCAAGAATGGGATACCCGGTATCCCGGCTCGGGTGACAGTGTGTTTGCGGCCTTGTCCAAGGTCATACCCAGTCATCTCCTCGATCGTCGATTATTTGATTTCGAGGCTTTTCGCGAGCCCGAACCGTAGATGGGCCTGACGGTGGTTCCCGTGCGAATGATGACCGACCTGCCAGTTCCTGTTCCATGGTGTGTCTTTCCTCGCTTCTCCTGGGTGTGCGGTTTTTGCCGGGCATCATTATGGTCTATCTCCAGGCTTTTTTGTTAATTATGGCGGCCAATGCCGCCCCGATTTTCGGTCGGCTGCTTATGAAAGGGCGTTGGATTGCTCCTCTTGATGGGGGAGCGACCTTCTTCGATGGGCAGCCGTTGTTGGGACCCTCGAAAACCTATCGAGGTGTGGCTTTCTCTTTGGTGGGTACGGTTCTGGCGGCGGATGTGCTGGCTATGCCATGGGAGATAGGCCTCCTGACGGGGGGGTTAGCGATGACCGGCGATTGCTTCTCCAGCTTTATCAAGCGACGATTGGGCTATGCCTCAGGCGGGATGGCCTTGGGCTTAGACCAAATTCCGGAGAGCCTATTTCCCCTGTTAGGGCTATGGGGACCCCTATCGTTATCGCCTATTGGCATAATGGCCACCGCAGGTGCGTTTATGGTGTTCGAATTGTTTATTTCTCCGATTTTATACAGATTCCGGATTCGTAAAAATCCGCATTAAATTTGTGTTCCCGTTGCCGAGTTTATTCCTTGGAGAGATTTTTGGTCTTGGGGAGGGTAATCCCCAATTGGTCAATTTTCCGGGTAAACCCGGCCGGCGTGTTGAGGGTATGGATTGAGCGCCCATCCGGCTGTTCGTAGGTAATAAGGCCACCATCTTGTAGCGGCCAGACGAGTACTCGATCTTTGGTCTGGTGGCTGGAAAAGGCTTGAGGGGAACATGGCATGCCGAGTAGCATTTCGAAGGATACGGGAGGCTCCAACCTGGGGAGAACAAGCCGTCCCGGACAATTTCGAATGGGTCGCCAGGGCCAACGGGTTCGTAATTCCTCAAAGGTCATCGGACAGCCTCCTCGAAGTTCTCACACCAGCCCATCATAACTCCTGCTCGGGCCTTTTGGGAGAGAATACGGTTAGAATGTTTTCGCTCTGGATTTTGCCAACAACTCCAACACAGTGAAATGGTGGAGTCCTGATGAATGTGGATCCCTCATCGGAAGAAGAATCTTCGACCAATTCCCGGGCCCCCCTTATGTCGATCGGTTTGGCGGTTTTTGCTGTCCTCATGGTACCGGTAATTCTTTTCTCTATGGGGCCGGATGGGCCTGCCAAAGTCGGGGACGTGGTTTTTGTCACGGATCGTCATCGTGTACGGCTGATGACTTCCGATGGTGATGCGATTGGACCAAATCCCGAGACGTGTGTCCTCGAGCCTCGCGTGCAGTTAGTGGTCCAGAAAATGGGCATACCCTCAGGAGGCTCGATGATTGCGGAACCGGTTGTCACGGAAAAGGTCGGACGACCTTTTTGCTTTCCGGGAAGGCCAATTGTCGTGTATGCCCATCAGGTGACCTTACGGCCAGATCTGTGGGGTGGCCTCCGAGACTCACTTTCGCATTTCTTCTCTGGTCGCTGAGCAGGACGCCCACACCGTCGTTTCTCTCCAGGCGCTCAAGAGGGTTTGAGCTTATCTGAAAAGCGTTGCCGGAACTTCGCCACTTTGGGATTAATGAGATAGGCGCAGTAAGGTTGTGACGGGTTCTGCACAAAATATTCCTGGTGGTAGGCTTCGGCCATGTAAAAGGATGACGCGGGTTCCACCTGGGTTACAATGGGATCGTCGAACAACCTGGCTTCCGTCAGCGTGCGAATGACCTCGTGTGCGGTCGCCTCTTGTGCTGAGGAATGGGTGAAAATGGCGGAGCGATATTGAGTGCCCGCATCATTCCCTTGTCGGTTGAGGGTGGTGGGGTCATGGATGCCAAAAAAGATTTCCAGGAGTTCTCGATAGGTGATGATGCCGGGATTAAAGGTAACTTGTATCACCTCGGCATGTCCCGTGTTTCCGCCGCAGACGGCTTCATAAGTTGGATTGGGGCGACTACCGCCCATATAGCCGGATTCAACGGACTCGACACCCTTCACTTGATCGAATACGGCTTCGAGGCACCAGAAGCAGCCGCCACCCAATGTGGCGAGTTCTTTTCCTGTTGATGAGGCTATGGCCGAGTCAGACATGCGTTACTCCTTGCTCATGAAAAAGGCTAAAGTTGTGCGATTGAAGTGGATGGTTTCAGGTTTATATCACGACCTGGTTTCTTGGGCCACTGCTGGTTGGACTGGTGAATAGGCAAGAGTGAAATTTTTCCCTGAAATTCTTCGCTTTACTTTTTGTTCGGCCCCTTTATAGGCTTGGACGATTTTCTTTTAGTCTGTTGAGTGGTGAGGAGAGGAGCAAGTCATATGCGGGTTGTGTGGGCCACGGATATCCACTTGAATTTTCTGGGTGTCGAGGGACGGGACGCATTTTTTTTATCCATTCGTGCTCAACAGCCGGACGTCGTGTTTGTGACGGGAGACATTGCTGAGGCTCCATCGTTGACCCATCTGATACATGAAATGCGTCGAGCCATTCACGTGCCGATGTATTTCGTCCTGGGGAATCATGATTTTTACTATGGTTCGATTTCCCAAATTCGAAATGATTTGAAATGCTGGTGTCAGAGCCAGCCAGGACTCATCTATCTTTCGACATCGGGGTTGGTCGAATTGACTCCGACGACGGCGTTGGTCGGGCATGACGGATGGGGAGACGGGCGCTATGGAAACTATCATCTTTCCCCGGTCAGGCTGAGTGATCAGGAGTTGATCTCGGATTTTCAGGATTTAGGTCGGGAGGGGGTATTACGCAAACTCCATGCGTTGGGCGATGAGGCGGCTTGCTATTTGCGGGATCGATTGGATGAGGCCTTGTCATTATATCAGCGCGTCATTTGCCTGACGCATGTCCCACCATTTAAAGAAGCCTGCTGGTATCAGGGAAAAATGGGGAACGATGATTGGCTACCATATTTTGCCTGCCAGGCAGTTGGCGAGGTGTTGCTGAATGTGTCGCGAGAACGACCGGATTGTCAAATCACTGTTTTGTGTGGCCATACCCATCATGCGGGGACTGTTCATCTGCGACCAAATCTGCGGGTTCTTACGGGATCTGCCGAATATGGTGCTCCGTGTATTCAAGAGAGCTTCGACCTTGAGAAACTGTTTTCCCAATCAATGTTGGTAGGAGGCGGTGAAGGTGAAGGAGGCGGCATCGGTAGAACCTGATGCCGCCGGAAGGCCATCAGGTCCCTTTAAATAAATCTGGTCCGTTCGTTTGGAGTAGGTACGCGGCACGAGTCGGATTTTCCCATCCATTGATAGCGGTGCCGGGCGATGAAACTGTATACCATATCGCGAAGTGGCCGGGGGATGATGATGAAGCCATACAGCCAAGGCCAAGCCCCAGGTAGGCAGCGAAGAATTTTGAGAGCTGCAGTGGATTTTGTGAAGACCTTCCCGTGTTCCAGCAGTAAAAAGGTTTCATAATCCTGGGTGGAAAGATGCAGGTGAGTGAGAATGTCCTGAGCCGGTTGGGATTGAAGCGTTCCGAATTTAAATAATCCTCGGGAATCCCGCTCGAGGACAAAATTGACAAACGCATTGCAAAAATTACAGACCCCATCAAAGACAATCACCTTCTCGTGTTTGCCCCAGTCATGAATCGGTAAGGAAGATCCCTGTTTCACGTAACATGCCCTTTTCTCTGATCGATCTTTTATCTGTTTTGGTCGTTCGGCAATCAATAACTTCCCTTCCATTATAATACATGAGAGCCATACGGGTTTTCTAAGGCGGTAGCGCCTAACCAGCCATGGAAGGTCGACGTTTGAAAAGTCGCCATGCATGGATTTGGAGCCATTGATGGATAGGAACAAGATCGAAAAAAATGAGATAGACAAACGGGATTAACAAAAAATTGACATCCATAAGGATAAAGGAGGAAATGTGGAAAATAATGACGCCGGACAGAAAGAAGGCCCGCAGCTTGACTGATTTGATGAAGAGGATCAATGGGAACCCGAGTTCGAACGCGAGCACCAGATGGGAGAAAATTTGAATCAGATCCGGGCGTTGGGCCAGCTCGAAGCTTAAGCTATTTTTGACAAGTTCCCCTTCGCCTGTCATGCCCCATCGGACAGAGCGTTTGATCAGCACCTCCTGGATTCGGCCTTCGCCGGAAAACCATTCCCATCCGCTGACCCGCACTTTGGCAATGACACTCCAAAAATAAAACAGAGCGACATAGAGTTGCATCATTTTAATGGGCCAACTGGCCTCCCATTCCTGGAGAGGAGGGTGTGTGCCATGGAGTGAGTCACGAGAATGGACTTCTCCGCACCTGGAAAGCAGAAATAGGAAAAGCATTTGCATCGGAATGATATAACGATGATGAACGTCGCCGCTAAAGCTGTCTCTCACCCCCTTTAAGTAAAAAATACAGAGGATAACGATTAAAATTGATGTCCGGGTCCATTTCCCCATGATCATACCGACCGTGGCGCTCATGAGGAGTGCATAGACGATAAATGACAGGGCAGGGATATGGTATTGAATCCCAAGCAGATGAAAATACCAAATGGGGTCCAGGAAATAATTTCTGGAGCCGATGGGGTTGAGAGTCAGGACCGTGGCGAATTGATAGGTGTGGAAAAACAGTAAACCGCACCCAATATACAGCCGCAACAGACCAAGGCTTTCTCCAGAAAATCCTCTAAAGAAAAATTGATTCCAGCCACGGCTGATGAGGTTACAGAATGCCATGTTCCCACCTTGGCAGCCATTCGTCATGCCATTCGATCAAGGCTTCTCGCGTGTCAATTTGAACGGTGGTAAGGTCTTGCCGTAGTAAATCTTTCTTCCGGTACACACGCTTTTGATGGTCGGCCTCTATTCGAATGATAAATTTAGGGTCGGACGGTTCATGTCCTAATGTTTTGTTGAGAGTCCAAAACATTCGCCATTCCCAATCAACTTCAAACCGGGGCTCATCTTCCTCTAACCCGCGGACCCATTGGTTAATCGTCCCCAATTCAATATTTCCCTGTTTATGTTTGGGGGGGGCGGTGCCAAACATTCTTGAATAATATAGTCGTCGAAAATTGGGTTTGGGAATATTGAGATCCTTATAGGATACGTAACCGGTTGATCCGTCCCGAGAAGTAACTTTGAGGCCTTTTCGATATTTGTCTTTGTCCCATACCTTGACTGATATGGTTTCGCGGGGCTCGTACACGCTATACATGGGAACCCAGGTTAATGGAAAATAATCGATCCGAAATATGACTGCCCCCCATATGGTGATCAAGTACACAACAAGAATAAAGGTAATGGTCCGCTTGCTCATGCAAACTTTCCTTGCGGGTTGTTGACCGGGGAATTCATGTGGGTCTCTCCCCTTGAGGTGAAGGAACAAATGATACAAGTGACGGGAAAGCCCATTATCTTATGATAAGTGGGAGAACTCAATAGTGAGAAAGTTGCGAGAAAATGTTGTTCCTTCGATTCATGAATTGGGCGGAAAAGGCAGGCGATTCGTTGGCGATTTCATATTAAATTTAGAGTGAATGAAGGAGATGCTTCAATTTTTGAAGATTTGGTTATGTAATTTGGTTGACTTGTGCCGTTGGCCTTTTCTATGTTAAAGACCTGAATGTCACAGGAAGATGGTGCGTCCTCAGTGATCTGCTCTAGGTGTTCCTGTCGGAAGGTTTCCTCTAGTTTAAGTAGTGCTTCCAATTAAGTTGGCAGATGGTCCCAAGATGTGGATTCAAGTGGGGCTTTGCCTCCAGAACTTCCACATGTGAGTTTAAATCGAAGAGTTGGTAAGGAGTGAGAGTCAATGACGGTAGGTGTGTTCATTGATCGTCTCGAAGAATTTCGACAGGGAGTTCTCCGGTATAGGGCAATGTCCTGGGAGCATCAAGGGCTGTCCCACAACGGCTCAGATGGGATGGACTCATCACAGTCAAATGACTTACGGGATATCCTATGTCAGCAGTTTGCTTTCATCGATGAGTCTGTGGGGGCTTTTAGTAGGGGTCGCTACCGCATTCACTTAGATTCCCGGAGCCGAGAGGATATCTATGCTCATGGGTTGTCTGGTGAATGTCAGACAGAGGATCTTGACCTTATCCTGAGTGATCTTGAGCACATGCTGGCTGAGTTACAAAACCGGCCTCGTCATTACCTTCTGGCATCACAGAAAGAATGGCCGGACAGTTCGAGTACCAATTCTGAGCCTTCCTTCGGCTCGTTAGGACACCTCGGTTCTTCTCCATCTCCTGCATCATCTGAAACGCTGCACGCTGCGTTAAATACGGTGGCATACGTCATTCATCGGCAAATTGATCGACTCGAAGACCGGGAGGAGCTTTTGGCGCATGTGCAAGCCATTCTTGATCATCCTAAAATCACTCACCTCCTGTCCTTCTCCCCTTCCCATCAACTCTAACCGTTGGTTTTTTCGAACCCTAGAGACTTCACCTCCCAATCGTTGCAACCTCTGCGGTTCCTCTCCGTTTTAAGTCCCATTTCCTTAGGTGCGAAATCTGAAGTCCCTAGGGACCGCATTCGTCCTAATGTACCCATCCATGCCCCTCAGTTATAGTGTCCAATACGAATCTCAATGACGGAATCTTTAAAACAGTTTCTTCATCGGTTCATCAGCCGAGTGGTGCCGGTTGAACGCGAGGAACTCCCTGCGCTCATCTGGTCCTTTGTCTATTTTTTTTGTGTGTTGGCGGCTTACTACATCCTGCGGCCGGTTCGCGATGAAATGGGAGTGCTCTCCGGAGCCCATAATTTGCCGTGGTTGTTTTCAGTTGTGTTTGTCACGATGTTAGCCGTGATTCCCATATTTGGGTGGGTCGCGGGACATTTCACCATTCGTCGTTTATTGCCCACGGTGTATGCCTTTTTTATCCTCAATCTTTTGATATTTTTTGTGGCTTTGCAGAGTGGAATCGGGTTGCAATCCTTTGGGCCGATTTTTTTTGTGTGGTTGAGTGTGTTTAATTTATTCGTTGTGTCGGTGTTTTGGAGTTTTATGGCCGATGTGTTTCCCACTGGCGCCGCCCGTCGCCTCTTTGGCTGTATTTCCGCAGGAGGTAGCCTTGGTGCCATGACGGGCCCGTTTATCACGGCAATGGCGGTAAAAGGAGTTGGAGTTTCGGGATTATTATTGGTGTCAGCGGTGTTTTTATTGATTGCGGTAGGATGCATGTTGGCATTGCTGAAATGGTATCACTCTCATCATGGAGTTGATCTGGGCAACCGACATCTTTCTTCGATCAAGAACCCTGAGGCCATTTCGCCAGGTTTGTGGATAGGGGTCTTGCGCATTGTTCGCTCGCCCTATTTAAAGGGCATTGCCCTCTATCTCATGTGCTATTCCATTCTGTCGACATTTTTGTATTCGCAGCAAACCATATTAATTCCTCAAGTCATGCCAAGTTCCGAAGATCGTATGCAATTGTTCGCATCCGTTGATCTAGGGATTAATGTCCTAGCGTTCACCCTCCAGTTTTTCGCAACGGGATGGTTGTTGACACGGTTTGGTGTCGTGATCATGTTGGCCGTAATGCCCATGGTATCATTCGTTGGATTTGGGGTGTTTGGGTTGGTCACAGTCCTGCCGGTCTTGATTGGGTTTGGTGTCCTGCGGCGGGCAGGGGAATTTTCCATCACCAAGCCGACACGAGAAACTCTTTTTACCGTCGTTCCCAGGGAGGAAAAATACCAGGCGAAAAACGTGATTGATACGGTCGTCCATCGCGGAGCCGATATGACCGGGACAGGGATTGTCTCAATTTTCCATGGCTGGGGGATGAGCTTGTCGGCCATGTCATTTGCGGCATTGCCCATAGCGGGCCTTTGGGTCGCCATTGGTATATGGCTTGGACGACGACACGAAGCGATTCGTCAACAATGAAGGGTGTCATTGAGTTTGATGTTTCCCTGCGAGAAAGAGCACCTCTTTTTATGAGCGGCCATCAGAGATAAATTCATTGGAGTCATGAGATGAGTGATGCCTTGTTTACCTATGGGACGTTACAATTTCCTGAGGTGATGGAAGCGGTGACCGGCCTGGCGTTGCCTTGGGTGAAGGCGGAAGCGCGGGGGTTTGCGCAGTTTCGTTTTTCGGACCGTATTTATCCGGGATTGGTTGCCCAGGAAGGGGCGCTCACTCAGGGGCGTGTCTATACGAATCTGAGTCACCAAACCTGGGAGCTCTTGGATCGATTTGAAGACCCGATCTATCGGAGGGAATTAGTTGAGGTCTATCGGTCAGATGGCCTTACAATTAGGGCTCATGCCTATGTCTTACCCGTCGCCCAGCAACATCTGCTTTCTTCAGAACAGTGGCAAATGGATTGGTTCAGCGATGTCCACTTGGATGGATATGTGAGTCGTTGTCGCCTGTTTTATGAAGCGATCACTTCCGAGGGTTTACCGGAAGGCCGCAAGCAAACATTATGGAAATTAACGGACCCTCCGGAGAACTCTCAAGCATGCTGAAGCCTTCCAAGAGCCCGGTCCTACTGGTGATGCTGGTCACGTTGATCATTTTTGGTGGAGCCCTGGTCTATTTCACGATGGAGTATCTCTCCCAGGTGACTAAATCGGAACTCTCATCCATCGATGCGGCGGGGCATCAAATTGGGATGTGGCTTCTGGTTGTGACCATGCTGGCGGGCATGCCGGCGGTGGGAATGGGGGCGTATGTTATGTACATCGGATCAAGAATTCATGTGACGCAGCAGTGGCCTCCAGCAGGGATGGGATTCCGAGCCAACACGCCGATCATGTTAGGGGAGCGGGCCATGCTTCTCGGATGGAGTGTGCTGGGGCTTGGGTTTGTTCTCGTGGTGTGTGGATTAATGTTGCCGGTGGTGGGCTGGAAATTCGGGAACCTTGTTCAATAGCCCGAATTCCTCATTCTTGATAGAACCCTCTCTCAGGATGAGCCGAAAATTATGACTGGATGGGATTGGGCAATTCTTGCAGCTTTTATTCTCTATGCCCTGCAAGCGGGGTTTCGAGAACGGGCGGTTGCATCCCAAAATCTAGAAGAATATTTTCTTGCAGGTCGCAGCCTTTCAGGTTGGAAAGCGGGCTTAAGTATGGCGGCTACGCAATTTGCCGCCGACACGCCATTGCTCGTCACCGGGCTGGTGGCCACGGCCGGTATTTTCGCGCTTTGGCGTTTGTGGATTTTTGCCTTGGCCTTTCTCCTGATGGGGTTTCTCTTGGCTCCCAGTTGGCGTCGGGTCGGGGTGCTCACCGATGCCGAGCTGACGGAAGTGCGGTATGGACATGGGGCGGCATCCGCGCTTCGGGGTATCAAAGCCATTTATTTCGGCACCATCGTCAATTGTACGGTGTTAGCCATGGTGCTGTTGGCGGCCACTCGCCTCGCGGAACCCTTCCTTCTCTGGGACCAGTGGCTTCCCTCCGGTCTGTTTGACATGTTGGTTTCCATTGTGAAATGGGGGGGTGTTCCCTTTACCGTAGGCGGGTTGGAGGCGGACAATGTGTGGGTGCGTTCCGCCAATAACCTTTTATCGATCGGGGCTATTGTATCTGTGACGGTGTTGTATTCCACCACCGGTGGTCTACGGAGTGTGGTTGCCACCGATATAGTGCAATTGGGAATCGGGATCGTTGCCAGCGGTGTATTTGCCTGGGTGGTGGTGGAACACGTGGGTGGCTTGGCGTCCTTAACTCAACACATTCAAAATCAATTTTCGTCTGGGTATCCCCTGAGCGGGAATGAAATTCTGGCTTTTACCCCCTTCGGTGCCAGGGATGCGACCATGCTGGTGTTGTTGGTCTATGGATTTCAATGGCTCCTACAAATGAACGCAGATGGGACAGGGTATTTGGCTCAACGATCCATGGCTTGCCGCAGCGATCACGATGCGCGTGTCGCTGCCGTGGTGTTTACCGTGGCTCAAGTACTGCTTCGGAGTTTGATCTGGTTGCCTTTGGCTTTGGGATTGCTTGTGGTGTTTCCACCATCTGTGGAAATCATCGGTCCCCAATTCATTGCGGATCGTGAATTTACCTTCGTACAAGGCATTCATGAATTGTTACCACCCGGAATTAAAGGGTTGATGGTCGTCGGGATGTTGGCGGCCTTGGCCTCTACGGTCGATACGCATTTGAATTGGGGAGCATCCTTTTGGACTAATGATATTTATCGACGGTTTATTTGTGAGGGTTGGCTCAAGCGTGCACCTTCGCAACGTGCATTGGTCTGGGTCGCACGTGCGAGTAATCTGCTGATTCTCATGATTGCGCTTTGCATTCTTCCGTGGTTGTCATCTATTCAAACTGCGTGGCAAATCAGTTTGTTGCTTGGGGCGGGAATGGGGGTGGTGTTGGTGCTTCGGTGGATCTGGTGGCGTATCACGGCCTGGGGTGAATTATCCTGTATTGCCGCCTCTATTCTGATCGCGCCCCTGTTATTGTGGGCTCTTCCTGGACAGCAAGAGGAAATGCGGTTGTTGATTATGGGTATAGGAGCGGGTGTGATTGGGGTAACCGTGTCCTGGTTGACTGGGCCGGAAGATTTCGATCGCCTGGAGAACTTTTATCGACGCGCGCGTCCTCCAGGATTTTGGGGGCCAATCGAACGTCGGGTTCAGTTTGAGCAGCAAGATGGGGTCCGGCGATTTTGGCGAGCGATACTGGCGATGGGGCTCACGGCATTGTCCATTTTTTGTTTGCTCACCGGTATCGGGACATGGCTAGTTGGAAGTCCTTCCCCTGAATGGATGCCTTGGCGAGAAGCCTGGATTGCCGGACTTTTGGTGGTCGGGACTCTCTTAGTTCCCATTTGGATTAGCGTCGGATTTCGTCACCCTGAAACTGCGACGTCTGTGAAATAGAGAACGATGAATGACGACTCCACAGGTATGGTTTCGAAAGACATGAATTAAGGATCTAGTTGTCCTTGCGAAATTCAATTCAAGGTCAACAGCGTTTTCGAATGTTCAGCGATGTCGGGTGAGGTGGTTGGACGGCTTGACTGTTCCGGGGGAAATAGGAGGAAGGCCTCAGGCTGAACCAAGCGTAGAAGGATTACAGAGAATCGTCAAAGAGGGTTTGAGCATCGGCCCACACCATCCCCTCCGGAAGGCCCTTTAACCAATCGCCGGTTTCATTAGCCGGCCGGTAGGAATACTCTCGGCCGGATTTTTTGAGAATGACTTCTTCCCCATTTACCCACGTTTGAATAGTATCCATTTCATCTATCCACATGACCACCTCCCGGATTATTGTTTGTGATCTGCCAGATTAAGCGGGCGAAGAGGGGTGTTCCATTCCTCAAAAGTCGTATCAAAAGTTTCTACATGGTTCCTGTGTTTGCAGGTGAATAACAACACCTATCTGGACGGGATCTCCAGCTATGGCGAATGATTTCATGCAACTGACAGCCCGAAGGAAGAAATGTTGTGGTTGGGGTGAAGGTAAAAATTTTACCCTTTTAACATGGGAATTTCTTAAGTCCTTATGGAAAAGGATTCCGGGCGTCTTTTAATTATTGTATATCTGAAGGTTGGGAGGGAGCCTGGGTATTCGGGTCTGAGGGATTGGAAGACATGGGGGGCTCAATAATGGTCCCTCTAAGCAGGTCTGGAGGATTGGTTTTCTGTCGTTGTTCAATGGTTTGGGTCACACAGAACTGTAGTTGGGTGAGTTCCATTTCGTTGAGGGAGTTTGGATCTTCTGAAAATTCATGCGCTAATTTCTGACACTTCGGTCCCATGTTTTCATCACCCTGGGCAAATGCTAATCCGGAGAAAAGAATCAACCAGAAGACTGTTAAAAGGATTCCCGCTTTCATGCTGTTCCTCCTGTGTGAATGCTTTTCTTCTACTATTCCCATGCTACTGAGTTTTCATGTATCAGGTAGTGTGAAGATGAAAAATTATGTGTAAATGGCTTGGAAAAAAATGAAAAAATTAAGAAAGATGGTGCCGAAGGCGGGATTTGAACCCGCACACCCCGGAGGGCGCTAGACCCTGAATCTAGTGCGTCTGCCAGTTCCGCCACTTCGGCACGTGAGTGCGATTATCATCTTTTAGGGAAATGCGGTCAAGTTACCGTTGTTCTGTTGTTGCGGTTTTTTTGTAACCATCCTACCCGAGCCATTCTTCCTGAATGACACATTGGCTTTACAGGCATGAGGAAATATTCCGTGAAGTTACCCCACGCTGGTGGGTTGAGCCGAAGGGCCCAGAAGGGTTTCCAAAAAGGCTTGTGGCCAGCGGTAAGGAGAGGATGGCGTTCCAGGTTCTCCTGGTAGCAGGTCAGAAGTGTCGCCACTGAGAATGATTCGCTCACGAATGGTCCCGGTAGCAGCAAGTAAGAGAGGAGCGGGGATGCGTGGGGCATCATCGATGATCAATAAGTCATAGGGAACTTTTCGAAATAGTGGGTCGGTGAGGATTCGGCCCGGAGTGCAGGTTAAGATACGTTTGTTTTGTGCGAATGCTTGTCGGTTCGTCCCTTCTCCAGCGGACAACATTTCCCGAATTTTTTTGGTGCCGCCCAATCGTTTGATTTCTTCCTTTAATTCATCGTATTCCGGTCGCAGGTCTTTGGGAACGGTGGCTTCGGGAATCAATTCTTTAATTCGTCGTTGGGCTACTTCGACTTCTTTCATGAGGTCATGAATTTTGCCTCGGTAAATTACCCGGTATTCGGCCAACGTGTCGATGTTCTTACCCGCCACCTGCATACCCATCCGTTTCCAAATGGGAAGCGCCTCATAGTCGCCCAGAATCTTGTCGATATTTTTGACTTTCCCTTGCCAGTCACTGAGTTGCGTGAGTAATCGCCATTCCAGTAATTTTACTTCGTTCAGATCTTTTTGCTTGTCGCGTTTGTAAGCCAGAATTGGAGTCAGTTCTCTGAACCGGTCATATTTTTTTCGTAACGAGATTTTTTTAGCGTTGGCCTTGGAAAAAAAATAAGACATCTGTGCTTCAAAGCCAAATTCATGGAGAAGCATTCCTGCAGCATCTTTTATTAGGGGTAATTCATAGCGGCAGAGCAAACTTCGGTAAGGCAGGGCCGCCATTTTTAAAGCGTGGGCAACTGCACCTGTTAACTCATCGACTGTCTCATGATCCGGAGCGACCAAGAGGATTCGCTTGTTTTTGCGGACTTGGTCAACGATTAATGTCGTCAGCTTTATCCATCGTGTTTGCCGCGTCTCTCCCCAGATAGTTGTCAGCACGGTGGTTGGGATGCTGTCTCTTGCTGCCGTTTGATTGGAGAGGGGGGCAGGGTCTAGCCAGGGCACTAACCGTTCGGCAGGTCCGAGTGTAAAGGAGTCAGGCTTGCTCGCCATATCGGACAATCGTGCGGCCCCGGTTTCGAGGAATCCCGAAGTGTCGGGAATCAGGGTGCAATGGTGGAGGGTTTGGCCAACGTAATCGAACGTCTGGAGTAAAAGTGAACCATTTTGCCATCCCAGGAGATAGCCTTCAGTGGGTTCCATTTCATTGCCGGGTAATAATGTCACAGGGATGTCTGGCAAGAATCTGGGCTTGGGGAGAACATCACAGCTATAGAGGTGAAGGGATCCCACGGTGCGAAGATGTCGGGCTTCGGAAATAGCCAGAGGCGAGTCTAACCCCAGGCTCATGGCGACTTCCCGTTCGTGATTAAGTTGGGATGTGGATAGAGTGAGAAGATCGTAGAGTTTCATGAGAATTATTGATTGAGTGCGGCCAGTTCCAAAAGATCCTTGATACAGAGGGCGAGACAACCCAATCCTCCGGTGAGAGGTGTTCGATCACCCTCGCAGTCCCGATTATGTGCACATTCAAACAGGGCGGGCAGCTTCGGATCAAGAGGGAGATTTTCAAGTAAATAGAGTATGAGTGCTCCGGAGTTATCGGTCGAGAGGACGGCGACGCGTTGCCGTTGATCATCTTCAAAAATCACCGCTTGGGGGTTCGGAGCGACAAAGGGTCTTGCGACAGAGAGTCCGGTAAGTGGAATGGTTTGAATTATGAGTGAGTCAGGCGGGGTAAGCGGACGATTGGAAAAGCGAAGATTAAGGTCCGAGAATGGTTGGAGTGCCGGTCCTTCTTCTTCCTTGAGTCCTACCTCGGCACTGGTTAACCCAGGATGGGCTATAAGGCTTATGACCAATAGGGCGAAAGAAAGGAGATGGAAAAAACTGTTGATGTTTAACCGACGTGGGTTAAAGCAATTCATAATCTTACGTTTTCCGAGGCACGGAACACGGCAGATTGAAGGAGAATCTGATCGTTTACCATAGTCAGATGGAGTCCATGGATTCTAGGTCTAAATCTATTTTATTGAATTAAAGCTTAAGTGTTAACGTGTAATAAGTCTCCGCGAGCATAGCATATTTTCAACTGAGAAGTTCCAACATATCCATAGAAATGTCCGGGCACCATGAACAAGGGTGGATGCGAGTCATTAATATGAAGAAGAAGCTCAGTCTAATGATTTATTCAGCAATTACATTGACTTTTTCTGCCCCCAGTCTTAAGATGCTCCCCTTATTCGCTAGGCTAAGGAGACGTGTGTTATGAAGGTTATTTTGCAAGAAAATGTTGAAGGATTGGGGTATTTGGGAGACGTGTTGACGGTAGCAAAAGGGTATGCACGAAATTATTTACTCCCGAGGAAAAAAGCTGTCGTGGCTGAAGAGCGACAGGTTAAACTGTTGCAGCACGTCAAACGGCAGATCGACCAAAAGGCCAAAAAAGAATTGGAGTCTTTAGGCGAGTCAGGGAAGAATTTGTCAAAAATATCCCTGACGTTTGAAGTGCAAACAGGAAAAGACGACAAGCTGTTCGGATCTGTGACATCTAAGGATGTGGCCGAACGATTGGCTGCTCAGGGTGTGGAAGTGGACCGAAGGAAAATTCACTTGCCACAGCCTTTAAAGGAGTTGGGGACCTTTTCGGTTGCCATCAAGCTTCATAGGGATGTGGTACCGAAAATTAATGTGACGCTTGTGAAAAAAGATGCAGAAGAAACTGTTCCTGAAGGAGAGACAGCCCAAGCTCCCGCCGATGAAGCGGGCACTGAGTAAGCGATGAGACATTCTGTCGGCACACTTAAAGCGATCCGTGACACCGATTATGAGGTGTATGCGGCTATCCGGGCTGAAGAAAAAAGACAGCGTGAAAACCTGGTTCTTATCGCTTCAGAAAATTATGCGAGTCCGGCGGTCTTGGGTGCCCAGGGTTGTCTGATGACCAATAAGTACGCGGAGGGTTATTCCGGCAGGCGATATTACGGCGGATGCCAACATGTGGACACGGTCGAGGATTTGGCCATTGCGAGAGCCAAGGAAATTTTTGGATGTGAGCATGTGAATGTTCAGCCCCATTCCGGGTCCCAAGCCAATATGGCTGCTTATCTTTCAGTCTTAAAACCAGGAGACACGATTCTGGGAATGGATCTGGCCCATGGGGGACATCTCACTCATGGGAGCCGTGTGAGTTTTTCAGGAAAGCTGTTTCAGGCGTTTTCTTATGGCGTAGATCGGGAAACTGAGGAAATTAATTATGATGTAGTCGAGCAGCAGGCTCAGGAAGTCCGCCCACGTATGATTGTGGTGGGCGCCAGTGCGTATTCAAAAATTATAGACTTCCCTCGCTTCCAGGCGATAGCGAAATCAATTGGAGCCTATCTCCTTGTGGATATTGCCCATATTGCGGGTTTGATTGCGGTCGGATTGCATCCTAGTCCGGTACCCTATGCCGACTTTGTCACCACGACGACCCATAAAACATTGCGTGGTCCACGTTCCGGCATGATTATGTGCAAGGAAGAACATGGCAAAGCCGTCGATAAAATGGTGTTCCCCGGTACGCAGGGTGGCCCCCTCATGCATGTCATTGCAGCCAAAGCGGTCGCTTTTAAAGAAGCCCTTTCTCCTGGGTTTAAAACCTATCAGCAACAAGTGCTGGCGAATGCCAGGGAACTGGCTGAGGGTTTTTTGAAGCGGGGATATCGGGTCGTATCTGGTGGGACGGAAAATCATTTGTTTCTCTTGAATCTGACTCCCAAAGGCGTGACAGGGAAAGAGGCGGAAGCCGCATTAAATGCCTCTGGAATTGTCGTCAATAAAAATGCTGTACCGTTTGATGAAAAACCACCGGCTGTGGCAAGTGGCATTCGAATTGGCACTCCGACGGTTTCAACTCGTGGCATGCAGAAACCCGAGATGGAGCAGATTCTCTCCTTGATGGATGAGGTCATCCAGCATTCCCAAGAAGCGTCCGTTCATAAACGGATTCTGCGTGATGTCAAAGACCTGTGCTCAAGATTTCCGATTTTTCATCCATACTAACCTTCCTCCACTGCCTTCCATCCTTAAGGTAAGGGCTGCTCATTCGTGAAATGTCCTTTTTGCGATCAATTAGAAGATAAGGTCATTGATTCGCGCACCGCACGTGAAGGAGAAGTGATCAGGCGCCGTCGCGAATGTCTGGGTTGTAAGCGGCGATTCACCACCTACGAACGAATCGAAGAAAACCTTCCCATGGTGGTCAAAAAAGACAATCGGCGAGAGCCGTTTGACCGGGCGAAAATTTTAGCAGGCCTAAAAAAGGCCTGCGAAAAACGGCCGGTCAGTATTGGAGCGTTGGGTGCGGCTGTTGATCGGATTGAAAAACGCATTCAGGACCTTGGAGAAACGGAAGTCCCAAGCCGAACCGTTGGAGAAGAAGTGATGCGGGCCTTAAAAGAATTGGATCCTGTTGCGTATGTTCGGTTTGCCTCAGTGTACCGTGAATTTAAAGACATTGATCAATTTATGGATACCATTAGGGCTCTAACACAAGACACCAGGTTATCTTGAGGCGTTTTCATTGTCCGTGGCCGATTGTGAGTCCCCCCGTTTCGTCCGAGTCATAACGCGACAAGGGTAGGAATCTTCTCTTAAGAATGATCTTCAACCTGTTCCCGATCATGAAAGTGAGTACCTATGCCATCCCCCAAATCCTCTCCTCGTTCCGCACGTATCACCAAAAGTAGCCCAGGGCGATCAAAGTCAAAAGTGACATCCAGCCGGGTGGCGATTATTGGTGGGGGGCATGGTGGGACTGCGCTTATGGAAATTTTTGCGGAAGATCCTTTGGTCACAGTGGTAGGGTTGAGTGAAATTCGGCCACACACCATGGGTGTCCGTCTCGCCAAAAAAATCGGAATACCTGTCCTTCGCCGCTATCAAGACTTGCTCAAGATCAAAGATGTGGATCTGGTGATTGACGTGACGGGCGATCCCGATGTGGAGAAGACCTTGCTCGAGTCACATGCCCCTCACCTAGCAATGGTGGGTGGTGCAAGTGCTAAGTTCATGTGGCAATTGATTGAAGCGCGGATCCGGGCTTCTGCCGAAATTGAAAATACTCTCACCCGGTATCAATCCCTTTTTCGTTTGTATGTCAAGGAGGAAGCGGAAGGGGCTGTGGATGAGGAGCGCACCCGCATTGCCTGTGAGATTCATGACGGACTGGTGCAAACTCTAGTGGGAGTAAGCCTGAAGATGGAGCGTGTCCGTGAACTGGTGGCGGAGGATCCTCCAAAGTGTTTGACAATGCTCAATCAGACCACCGTGCAATTGAAGCATGCCATTCAGGAAGCCAGGGAGGTGGTCTATAATCTTCGGCCGGGGCAGTATGATCATTTGGCCTTTATTCCCGCATTGTCAAATTATCTGAAGGCCTATGAAAGGGAGCATCGGATACGGACGGAGTTTGAAGGGAGTGGGAATGAATCCCAACTTGATCCGAAAGCAAAAGTCTTTGTCTTTCGCATGGTCCAGGAAGCCTTAAGCAATGTGGCCAAGCATGCCGGAGCCACGAAGGTGATTGTGAAAGTAGAGCTCAAGAAAGATGTCTTGAAAGCGCTCGTCTCCGATAATGGGCAGGGCTTTGACGTCAAGGCGGAAGGACAGAATCCTGAAAAGTGGGATCATTTCGGAGTGAGAAGTATGATGGAGCGTGCACGAATGTTAGGCGGAAACGTGCAGTGGGTGTCGAAACCCGGCGCCGGCACGAAGGTGGAAATTTTCATTCCTCTGGTATTAAAGGAAAAGGTGCCTTATGCCAAAAACAACTAAAGTCCTCATCGTTGATGATCATCGTGTGGTGCGTGAAGGGTTATGTGCGATTCTGGAAACTAAGGACGATATCCAGGTTGTGGGTGAAGCGAAAGATGGCGGAGAGGCCGTCGAACAAACCCGACTGCTCATGCCGGATGTGATTCTCATGGATGTCAGTATGCCCGGTATGACCGGGGTGGAAGCCACGCGTATTATTAAACGGGAATTTCCCCACATCGGGGTGGTAGCCCTCACGATGTACGAAGAACAGCAATACATTTTTGATCTCGTGCGAGCCGGGGCCACAGGGTATTTACTCAAAGATAGCGATTCGGCGCAAATCGTGGCGGCCATTCGGACCATTGCGCGTGGAGAGTCTCTCATTCATCCCTCGGTCGCCAGTAAGATTCTTGTCGAGTTTTCTTTGCTGTCAGAAGGCAAGGGGAAGAAGCGTGGAATTCTTGAGCATGATCTCACGGATCGTGAGATTACCGTGTTGCAATTAGTGGCGGATGGTAAAACGAATAAGGAAATTGCCAACGTCCTGGATCTTAGTGAAAAAACGGTAAAAAATCATGTTCGCAATATCTTCCATAAACTCCATGTGTTTGATCGAACCCAAGCAGCCATCCTGGCCATTCGCAAAGGGATCATCGAACTCGAGCCTCGGAAAATATAAGTATCTTGAGCATGGGTGCATGTCTGTCGCGCCTTCCCATAGCGAGTGGATTGCGGTTTCTGGTTATTACCTTGCCCGCCTATTTTCGTCAGTGCTAACATGACGCTAGTAGTGAGTTTATTAAGGAGGAGTGAACACAATGGCGAATGTGACCTTGTTGGTGTCCAAGTCCTGCGCAGCCTGTCCCAGCGCGAAGTCGCTCTGGAAAGGTATGAAGGTCAAATATAGCTTTAGTTACCGGGAAATTGAAATTTCCTCGGAGGCTGGCCTAGAACTGGCGGAACGACATTCCATTCGTGCGACGCCCGCGACGCTGATTAATGGACGATTGATTTTTATCGGTGTTCCGCCGCGGGAGAGTGCTGAAAAAGCATTGCAGGCGAAGGCCAAACCAAAGCCTAAAAAGGATGAGGCGGATGATTAACTTATGACTTCATTCTTACGATACGTTCCCCCTGCCCGATACGTATGGGGAATAAGGGAGGTATCTCATGCACGATCAAGATGAAGATGAACCAGAATTAGATATTGAATTGCCCGTTTTCCCTGTGGTTTCTTCCGGTCCTCCTCCGGAATGTTCTTTCTGTGGTGATCCCATGTCCCTGATTGACGGGGATTGGAGTTGCCCTGATTGTAATGGCGAACTGATAGGACCGGAAACCGGCTAACAAGCTGCAGGATCGGTGTCATAGCTTTCCATCCGATCGAACGTAATAGTCCGGATGTTTACCCTCGTCAGCGGCCCATTCTCTCCTCACCTCGAATCAGCTCTTGTCGAAACGGTCCAGCAGATCAAGTCTGCCGATTCCCGTGCGCCGATAGCCATTCTTGTGCCTTCCGAATCCATACGAAGCAGGCTCAAGTGGCTATTATGTGCGGAGCATTCTTGCGCGCTTTTTGATCTGCATGTTCTGACATTCCATCAGTTCGCCCTCCACCTTCACGCGGAGCGAGCGGCATTGAGTTCGCCGGAGGCAGGGGGTTCCTCGTTTGAACTCGTCGGCGATTTTTTCTATGAATATCTTCTAGCGGAGCTTTTGGGAAAGGGCGGCCACACTGTCGGACCCTTTGCGGATCTCGAAGCCCCTTCGGGACTCAGGCAGGCCGTATGGCGAAGCCTGCGGGATTTACTGGAAGCGCAAGTGGAACCAAGTGTGGCCCTCCGAGCCGTGGAGGAAGGACTGTTCGATGAGGTCGCGGTCAATCGCTTACGGGGATTACTGGGAATTCAAGAGGCTCTCGGGCTTTTGAGCCGGCAGTTAGGGGTGGGATTGCCGGAAGATCTGGCTAATTCAGTGATCCCCTGGGTGGCAAACTCACCGTTTCTCGCCAGACTTTCGACGGTCATCTACTACGGTTTTTACGACATCACCCAAGTGCAACTTTCGTTCTTGGAAGAAGTGGCTCGTACCACCGGTTCCGTAAAGGTATTCTTTCCCCTGACTGATCATCCTGCCTATCAGTTTGCTCAACGATTCGTCGATCGACATCTGCTAAAAGCTGGAGTGGTGCACTATCCTCTTCAGGTGAGCCACGAACCATTCGGTTCCGTGAATCAGGCCGTATCTTCTCCGTCAATCCAGGTGGTGAATGTGATTGGGGGACAAGGGGAACTGGTTTTTACCTGCAAAGCCATTCTGCATGCGGTGGAAACGACAGGGCATACGTTTCATGAGATTGGGGTGGTGGCCAGAACTCTCGATCCGTATGGGCCGTTCCTGCGTCGAGTGTTTGAGGAGCATCGAATCCCATTTTGCACCACAGCGACCCTACCCCTGTTGGAAGAACCGGTTGCCAAGGTGTGGTGGCAGCTTGCCGGTCTGAGGGAGGATCAGTATCCGTGGCAGGCTCTGCTGGATGTCGTGGCATCTCCATATTATCGCCGACTGTCGGTCAACGGCCGTTTCCCTCATGAACAAAAACAAATCTGGAGCCAGGCCATTCGCCATTGGCGCCTTGTGCGAGGCCTGGAAGATTGGGGACGTCTTGCGGTCGTCGCGAATGATCCGGAAGCGATTGGGGACTGGCAGCGTAGGATCGGAGTTCCGCTGGAGGAGGGAGTTGCCGCATTACAAGAGTGCGCTGACGTCGTGGGCCGCCTGATCGCCGATTGCCAGGCTCTTCCAGAATCCGGCTCTATTGGCGAATTGACTCTCGCGTTTGAATCACTCGTGAACACGCATCTTTCCTTGCTTCAAGAAGAGACGTCTTCCCAATTGGAAGAGCGAGATCAGGCTCATCTGACAAGTCTTGCCCAAGGATTTGATCAGGTCATGATGCAGTTAAAACAACTGGATCGGGTCGGCACACAAGTCACGTGGGGGGCATGGGTGGAAGTGTTCCGAAGAGCCCTGGAAGAAACGAGAAGGCCTCTACCGGGACAAAGCCCTCTCGGGGTGCAGGTGTTCGATGCCATGGCGGCACGAGGGCATACCTTTAGAACCGTGTTTATTCTCGGAATGAATGATCAGGTCTTTCCTCGTGTGGTTCGGGAGGATGCATTTTTACGTGATCGTGATCGAAGAGTGTTGGCGGAAAGTCTAGGCTATAAAATTGATGAAAAAATGCATGGGTTTGATGAAGAGGCTTTGTTGTTTGCGTTGCTTCGACATTCAGCTCGTGACCGGGTGTATCTCGTCTATCAACGTGCTGACCACAAGGGGCGTTCCCTGTTGCCGTCTTCTCTCTTAACAGAATTGATGAGAGATGGACCGGGCGGTTCTGAGTCGGAGATCAGCGTGCCGTTGCGTATGGCCGAGCGCGGGAGGATTCCGTACTTTTCTCCAGGTGAAGAGACCGGACAGGAATCCCGCCTGCGACATCTGCTTCAGGGTCGGGCGATTCAAACAGATTCATTGGTACCCTCGTTCTGGTGGAACCTGCTTCGTCAAGGACTCAAGGCCGTGTCCGCTCTTGAAAGGACTTCTTCTGGTGGAGGCTCATTTGATGGGATCATGGCTGTCGAGGGGGATCATTGGCAGAATCTTTTGTCTCGGGGTCTTTCACCGACAGCCTTGGAACGGTACGCCCAATGTCCCTTCCGGTATTGGATGGAGCATGTTCTGCGTACCAGGAATGTTCGAGAGCCGCTTTCGCGGGACATCCCAGGACGGGTTTGGGGGGAGTTAGGGCATGCCATACTTCGAGATGTTTATCAATATCTCATCGATCATGGGTGGCCGGGCTCTCCCATAGAGCCTGTCGATCTTTCTTCGTTGATTGCCTCGACCATTGAACAGGTATCCGATGAGTATGCGAAGCACTATGGAAAAGGGTATATGGTCCTGTGGGAGAGAATGAAAACGCTATTAGGTCCAGTGGTGTTTGCGATGATCGAACATGATCAACAGGAGTATGCCGATCAGGCGTTGGCTCCAATGGATTTTGAAGTAGGCGCCGAGGGAGAGATTTCAAGTGCGATTCCGGAAAACTCGTCCTTGCTGAAGATTCATGGACGAGTGGATCGCGTGGACCAGCAGGCAGATGGCTTCAGGACTCGTATTGTGGATTATAAGTTTTCGGGTGGGTTGACGACACGGACTGACAGCCCCGATCTGGTTGGCGAGGCGCTGCAGGGTCGACGGTTACAACCTCCTTTATATTCGTTGATGTCTTCCTTGAGCTTAACTGGCCATTCTGGAGTGAATGCGAAAGACACCGTGTTGCCGCATTCCGCAGTTCATTCTGTCGAATTCAGATTTATCCGTCCATTACATTCTGAATCTCTGACCTTCTCCTCGTTTCCCGGTTCAATCTGGGATACACCGACTGGTGACCAATTATTGAGGACAATCCGGCGGTGGATCGAGAGCATACGCGCCGGACAGTTCTTTATTTTACCTGGTTCATACTGTCGTGACTGTTCATGGTCTGTTGCCTGTCGGTTCCAGCATCATCCTTCGTGGGTGAGGGCTTACGGTATTCCACTGGCGAAAGAATTTCGACAGGGACGAAAGCAACGTGCCGTCCATGGGTAAACTCGAACTTCTTTCCGATGCCGATACGCAAGTCACCTCGGCTCCGGTAATGCCAGGATTTGGTGGAGGCGCAATTTCCGGCGGCGGAGGTGGTGGATTTTAACCTGGTTATTGAGGTGTTCTCGTAATCTGAAAAGAGAGCCTGAAAGGGGAGCGGATATGGGAGGGAGGGGGTGCCCGTTTATAGCCTCGGATAATCATGAACAAGCCGACTGCAAACATCGGGACACAGAGTAACTGCCCCATGGTGATCCACTGGAAGATAAGCCCTAAATGACTATCCGGTTTACAGAAAAACTCGACAAAAAACGAGAGCCGCGACAGGCTCATATTTGTCCTGTCCTTCAGCCAAAGAATCCAAAACCATCCGGCGAGTAGGAATAGGAATGTTAAAAGGCCTTTTTCACTGGACCGGAAAGTAGCCAAGACTTGGTTGGGAATCCATCCCCCGGACTGTGCGGGCTGAAAGCCGTGAGTTGCCCCTTCGGCAGACGCCGAAGGGGCCAATTTTTCATGAATCAGCCTTCCCATTATTTCCACTCCAACCAGGCAATCCCGTTCTGTTTGCTTACCGAGATTTGGTGGATGCGGAATGGGGTCGATGTGAACCGCGTCCGCCAATTGAATCTGTTTCTCACCAAAGCCCTATGGCCCCGCGGTGTACGTCAAAGGACACGAAATATTGCAACCTCCAATCCCCGTGTAAATCCCCCCAAATTGGCCGATTATTGGTCCGCCTTGGCTACTATACAGGGCCAAACTGACTCCGCCCGCGCCGAACCCTCCGCATTTTAAATTGGCCCATACTTGCTTCCCGAAATAATTACTGGGATCTTCATAGAACTGCCCCGCGCCCGCCCACGTCCCTGTCGTCCATGCGGTCCAGTCCCCGCCTGTAAGATGGGCTCCTGCCGTCCACCAAGGATGTGGGGCACCTCCAGTCCAGTCAGTGGTAAAGGCATACTTCCCGAACCCCGATGAAATCGCTCCTGCCCATACACTAGGCCATTGTGACGGATCATTGAGCGAGCCGTCATTTTTTTGGGCTTCTAACAATTCGGCGTGAGTCTTCGTAACCTTTGCTAATCTTGCGGCAGTGTCCCGTGCCTCTGCGGCTTTCATTGTGAGCAGATTCTGTTCGCTTTCGCTCTTTGACATAACATGGCCTCCATGCCTGATAAGTGGATAGGGAAACTAAATTCCCTTTTTTGCTAGAGTGATCGGAATTACGATAAACCGCGAATAATGTCAAGGACAGAAAAAATGTGCCAAAGAGAGCGCCAATAATGTACCAGTTAGGTTAATAAAAAAAGGGATTGAGGCTCAGGTTTTACGCACCTAGTTTTTTATTTCTTGGGGTAAATTAACCGTTGCGGCCTGGCAATGCTGCAAAGACATAGCGGGTGTGAATCCCGTCCAGGTAATCGCTAGCCACGAGCCTGGTATCGAGCCTTGCAGGCATATGGGTAACGAGGTGCTTGATGTGTAGGCACGAAAGGAAGCGAGGCGCAAAGGTAACAGGTGAAGCTGACGCTGAATGATAAAGTCCCGAAATAACCGCATTGGATAGGGCCGAGGAATAGGAACTTTGAAAGGTCTTTTTGACTGAACCGGAATGTACCAAAAACCTCGTTGAGGAATCGATCCGCGAGGCTGTGCTGTCTGAAAGCCGTGAGGTGACCATTCGAGAGAACCGGAGGGCCCATTTTTTATGAATCAGGCCTAGTCTGTTGCGCACTTGGGACGTGGGGGCTGGGGAACTGGACAAAGGCAGAACGTCGGCTTCGGCGTTGAACCGGAATCCAGGATGGGATGAGGCTGTCAGGAAGAATTCGTCAAGACCGGCTGATGCCGTAGGCGCACGCGTGGGCAAACCGAGGTGCCGAAAATGTTGACGATCATGGCGGGTCGTCAATGGCCGCGAGGATGGTCAAGGGGCTGCCGCAATGCGGACAGGTGGTGCGGTCGATCGCGAAGACACCGTCACCTCAGGGCACTGGGTGTTTCGTGCCAATCCCTTTATTGCGAGAGGGTATCCTGCATGGTACGATCCCCCCTCCACCCAGTGATGAATCATTCTCGTGTTCGTCTCGTCGATTATAAAGTTTCAATGCGTCGGTCTTTTCGAGCAGATGAATGGGATTTGGTAACCAAAACGCTCCAAGGTCGCCAGTTGCAGCCTCCCTTATATTCGTTCTTGACCTCACTGAATCTTGAGCGTGGCACTGCGGATGTGGGGTAATCACCTCTGTTATCCAGTCGTCGGACTTCTGTTATCTGCCCCCCATGCAAGAGGCGTCTGCCTCATTCCCAGGAGCCAATTGGGAAACCGCGACTGGTGAACAATTGAGGCGCACCCTTCAGGGTGGGGTGCAAAGGATTCGTGCCGGGAATTTTTCTTCTTACCTGGTACCTATTGTCGCAGCTGTCAAGATTCCATGGCCTGTCGTTCCCAGCCTCATCCGTTTTGGTCACGCGCCTTTGGGCTTCCGCTAGCAAGAACCTTTCGACGGATCCGCAAATAGAAGGCCTCCAATGACTAATCCCTCTCCCTTATTTGATGCCGATGCGCGCCTCACGGCGGAAACGACGTTTGATCGCAATGTGGTCGTGCTGGCCGGAGCCGGGACAGGTAAAACAACATTGTTGGTCAATCGCCTGATTCATGCGCTTCTGAGGGAGCCCCACCCATTACGCTTGACCGACATGTTGGCTCTGACCTTTACGAATAAAGCCGCCAATGAAATGAAAGCGCGGCTCCGCGATCGGTTGCATGGGTTGCTGGCTGATTGTGAGGCGGAAGCCGGAAGTGAGGGGGTAGGTGGTACAGGCCTGGAGGAATTCAAACAACGCTATCATGTATCCACGGGACATGTGAGGGGAAAAATTCAAGTCGCCTTGAGTGATTTGGAAAAATCTCAAATCGCCACACTTCATAGTTTTGCCGCTCATATCCTTCGCCTGTATCCCTTAGAGGCCCGGGTCGATCCTCATTTCCAAGAGGATGACGGGACTCAATTTCTTCAGATATTTCAAGATGTGTGGGATGCCTGGTTGGAACAGGAATTAGGTGCCAAAGGTTCCGCGCATGCCCAGTGGCGGGACTTGCTCAATCACATGGGGCTTAAGGAGATTCGATCCTTTGCCTTTTCGCTCTGTCAGGATCAGATCTCTATTCCTGAGTTGGAACGGCAAATGGATGCTGAAGGATCCCCTGCGGCCTTTCGGATGTGGCTAGAGACTAAACAGCATCAGGTCCGATCATTGCTCACGCAATATGATCGAGCCAAACCTCGAAAAATTGGGAAGCTCCTCTCTCTCGCTGAACGCGTGTTGGATTGGGTGGGGCAGGGGAGGTCACCAACGGACTTCCCCTTGTCTGATGCGGAGAAAGTTTTGCTTGGTTCTCCAATTGGCAAGGCACCGGGAGAGTGGAATGCGTCGGATTTTCAAGATGCCAGGCGAGCGATTCAAGGCGCGCAACAGATGCTGCAAGTCAATGAAGCCCTATTGAGTAGAGTCATTCATCTGCTTGGGCCGTTTGCGGCACGGGTCCGGCAGGGTTTTTCAGATAAGGGCTGGATTCGTTTTGATGGGCTCTTGATCCGGGTCAGGGATCTCCTGCGCGATCATCCCATGGTCCGGGAACAGTTGAAGGGAACCTATGCAGCCATTATGGTCGATGAGTTTCAGGATACTGATCCGGTTCAATATGAAATTTTGCTCTATTTAGGTGAGCGTCCCCATGCGTGTGGGCAGTTTTGGCGGGATATCCAGCTTATGCCGGGAAAGCTGTTTATTGTGGGCGATCCCAAACAATCGATCTATGCCTTTCGGCGAGCTGATATCGAGGCATTCGATCAGGTCGTGAAGAAAGTGACGGATGATGGAGGGATCGTCTGTACGCTTCTAACCAATTTTCGTAGTGACGGGTCCATTCTTGAAGCTGTCAATGCGGTGTTTGACCGGTTGTTCATTCCCCAAGCCAATGTGCAACCCCCCAATGTCCCTCTGGCGGTTGGACGGATGCGAGAGGCCAGTTCCGGCTCGATAGGAGTGGAGATCTGTGTAATGGCTAACCCTCAAGAGGAGGACGAATGGGATGCAGATCGGGCCACCAGGGTGGAAGCCGAATGGCTGGCCGGATGGATTGAAGAGCAATTGGTGCCGGGAAGACAGTGGATCATGGAAAAGGGAGTGAGAACCTCATTGCGCCCAGGGCATATCGCGGTGTTGTTAAGGAAATTTACCAATGCGCAAGTGTATCTTGAAGCGCTGCAGCGCCACAACATTCCTTGCATAACCGATGGTGAGCGGCATTTTTACAAGCGTCAGGAAGTGATTGATGTGGTGAATGTGCTTCGCGTCCTGGATGACCCCACCGATGCCCTGGCCCTTGTGGGTATCCTTCGTTCTTCGTTAGGAGGGCTGACGGATCAAGAGATTATGGATGTGATGAAACTTGGACCCTTGGATGTCCGGCAGGCTCATAAAATGAATGAATGGGGGAATTCAAAGCAGTCAGTCATTCAGGGCCTTTTCCAACGGCTGGCCTGGCTTCATATCCAGGCAAATCGACTCCCTATTCCGGAATTGCTTGATCACCTGTTTCTGCAACTCCCTCTCGTGGAATTAGCTGCGGCTTCGAGTCATGGGGAGCAGGCGGTGGTAAATGTCTGGAAACTTCGTGACCTCATGAGTGAACAGGCGGCATTACCTCATGTATCTTTTTCTGTCTGGGTGGAACGACTGGTTGAGGCCCTTATGACCCATCCTCCGGAACCTGAGGCCCCCTTGGCCGAAGAGACCTTAGACGCAGTCCGTGTCTTAACGATTCATAAGGCCAAAGGACTCGAATTCCCTGTGGTGATATTGCCCGGATTACATCAAAGGGCGACGGGACCTGATCGTGGGGCACATATTTCATATGACTGGATTAGCGGCTTGTATGGCTGTACGTTGCCACCTGTGTGGAATAGGGGCCAGATTCCGCTGTGGGAAAAGCAACGGATTCGAGAAGCCGCTGAACAGCGGCGCGTGCTGTATGTGGGAATGACCAGAGCCCGAGAGCGATTAATCTTATCAGGTGGCATACTTGCGAAGCGGGGCGGGGAGAGCCTGTTGGGTCTTATTCAGGAGATTGCTGAAGGAGAGTTTGGCGATACAGAACTGAGGGTGGCGCGTGTGGGAGAGGTTTCCATTCCACACACCGTCGTGACACCCGCTGTATTGCAATATTTGAAGCCTTCACAGGCACATTCTGATGCTGAAAGTAGCAGTGAGGTGGTACTCTCGACAGCACAGTGGGATGCCCGTGAAATGAGGTGGCAGCAGGCCAATCATGCGGAGGCCTACGTCAATCCCTCTATGCTGCATCAGGCGAGATCTCTTCAGGACCAGGGAGAGAGAGGGGAAATTTCCCGTGGGACCAGTCAGCGTTTCGGAACGTTAATGCATCAGCTTCTTCAACGATGGGATTTTCAAATTGAGCCGAGGATGATTCGGACTGCTCTTGTCGCTTTTTGTGAGCGGCAGCTCTCGGGCGAGCTGGGGAAAGACAAAGATGAGGTGATCAGAGAACTGGAAACGCTTTTTGATCAATTGGTCGCTTCACCGGTATATTTGGAGTTGCAGCAGTCGAACATCCTGGGTCGGGAGATTCCCTTTGCGGTGCCATGGCCTGTTGGGCAACAGGAACCTTCCCTGCCACGGACCTGCGTGATGGAGGGCGTGATGGATGTAATCTATGAAATCAATGGAGACGTGTGGGTTGGCGATTATAAAACGGATCACGTATCCTCCCGCACTGTGGCGCAGCGAGCGGAGACCTACCGGGAACAAGCCTATGCCTATGCCCGGGCGGCAAGCCAATGCTTGGGTCCTGTGGTCAAAGGGTGTAAACTCTTTTTTATTCGTCTCGGTGAAGTGGTCACCGTAGATCTGGGAGTCGATGAAAATATGTACCAAAATAAACAACAGGTGATAAGGAGGGAGCGATGAGGAATTGGAGGATGAAGATGTACATTGGGGTCTGTTTCATCATGATGGCGGCAGGAGGGTGCGCGTCTGACAAACCAGTGCCGTTGACAGCCTTGGCCCCTCCCCCGAATGTGGATGCCCAAGTGTTGCAGTACATGACCGAAGGCAAGCGTTTTTTTGAGGAAGGCCAGTGGGAATCGGCACGACAACAATTTCAGTTGGCCGTTCAGCAACAGGCCGATCTGGCCGAGGCGCACTATAATCTAGGTTTGTCCATGGACAAAATGGGCGATCAAGCGGGAGCAAAAAAGCATTTCATTGAGGCTGCCAACCTTGCTCCCGGCAATAAGGTGATTTGGAATTCTCCGCCCCTTCGGCGGTATGGCAATGTTCCCGATGCCCCTGCGCAAGCCACCTCGGCCCCGGTGATGCCAGGGTTCGGTGGAGGTGCAAGTCCCGGAGGAGGCGGCGGTGGTGGGTTTTAACCTCCTTATGGGGGTTTTCTCGGAATCTGAAAAGAACGCGTGAAGGGAGAGAGGAAATGGGAAGGAGGGTTATGCCCGTTTGTAGCCTCGGACAATCATGAACACGCCGACCGCAACCATCGGGATACAGAGTATCTGCCCCATGGTGACCCATTGGAAAATGAATCCTAAATGACTATCTGGCTCACGGAAAAATTCCACAAAAAATCGGGCAACTCCATATCCGCAGATGAAGGTCCAAAACATGGTTCCCGGTGGGGTTGGCCAGCGATTGAGGATCGTTAATATGACAAAGAGTGTAACGCCTTCCAGGCCTGCCTCATAGAGTTGCGATGGGTGTCGGCATTCCGGGCCGCCATGGGGAAATACCATGCACCATTCGACGTCGGTCGACCGCCCGAATAATTCTCCATTGATAAAATTCCCCATCCGTCCAAACCCCAACCCGATTGGAGCCGCTCCTGCTGCCAGGTCGGCGATGGGCCAAACAGGAAACCCACGGGTTTTGCAAAAGATCCAGATAGCGATACAGGTCCCGATCAGCCCGCCATGAAATGACATTCCCCCTTCCCATACCGCAAAAACTTTGAGGGGATGGTCAAGATAAAATGGAAAGTTATAAAAGAGCACATATCCCAAGCGCCCACCGAGAAAAACACCAAAGGCGGCATAGACAATTAGATCGGATAATTGTTGGGGTGGGAGAGAGACATTCCTTGTGGCAGCTCTGGACTTGATGAGCCAATAGGCCCCTGCCAACCCCAGGAGGTACATGAGGCCATACCATCGAAGTGCCAGGGGTCCCATTCGAAAAAAGACCGGATCAATGTCCGGGTATGGGAGTCGAGCAAGGTCAGCCAAAAGCATGACAGGGTCGAAGGCCATCATGCGTTAACGTGCCTTCCCCCAGGACCGATGTGCTCGGAACAAGCGCATGCTCTAAATAAAGAAGAATCCGAAATTGGTAGCCAAATGGGAAAATGGCGTACGGCATTCTTCGCTCGGAGCGAGCCGGTTGGTAGAACATCGTTCTTCTTGGAAATTGGCAAGATAACTATCGGCAAGGGTTTGTGGAGCAGATTAGGGTTGCCTTACACTAACAGAAAAACAGGAGAAGGGTCTGGTCAATTGTTCTGAAGACCTCACCACGTCTACCTACCATAAAATGCAGATGAAAGAAAAGCATGTTGGTTGTAACCGGAAGTCTTTATCTTGACGAGAGGCATAGACGTCATGGATGAAATTGGATCATCGTCCCGTTCAAATGGTGCAGAAATCATTCTGGATTGCATAAGTGACGGGGTGATAACGATTGACCTGCAGAAACGGGTGACCTTTTTGAACCGGGCGATGCAGAAAATGCTGGGGTACAAAGTTGATGCAGCGGGGACACTCTTAGCCTGTGATGTGCTGATCCAAAGCAATATTTGCTCGACCAAGGAATGTGTCCTAGAGCGGGCGCTTCAGGGAGAGCGGGTGTCGAATTTTGAAGCAGTGGTTCGTCGTCGTGATGGCGTACATATTCCGGTGAGTATCAATACCGACTTTTTATTGGACAAGGAAGGAAAGCTGATCGGGTTAATCGAAGTCATCAGAGATATCTCGCTGTTTCGTGAGTTAAGCGCCAAGGTAGAAGAGGTCTCGCAGCTCAAGCATCGGCTGGGAGAGCAGACCAAGCTGGATAATATGGTTGGTAGGTGTCCTCGAATGCAGGACATTATGGCGAAATTGCCCATCATTGCCGCTTCGAAATCCTCCGTCCTCATCACTGGAGAAAGCGGAACGGGCAAGGAGTTAATTGCTTGTGCATTACATGCCCATAGCCCGAGAAAGCATGCCCCCTTCGTGGTGGTGAATTGCTCAAGTCTATCTGAGGGAATTCTGGAGAGTGAAATATTCGGTCATGTCAAAGGGGCGTTTACCAATGCCTATTTTGATAAGCCGGGCCGTTTTGAAATTGCCAATGGCGGGACGATCTTCCTTGATGAAATCGGGGAGATGAGTGTTGCCACCCAAGTGAAGTTGTTGGGCGTTCTTGAACGGGGACAGTTTGAACGGGTTGGATCCAATGACACGGTCACAGTGGATGTGAGGGTGGTGGCGGCCACGAATCGGAATCTGGAAGAAGCTGTTCAGCAAGGACGATTTCGGGAAGATTTGTATTTTCGTATACGGGTGATTCCCATGGAGCTGCCTCCACTGCGCGAGCGAACGGGAGATATTCCCTTACTCGTGAATCACCTTCTCGAAAAATTTAACCGTGAAATGGGCAAGCATGTCATCAGTTTGTCTCCGCAATGCTTAACGGCTCTCAGTCAGTACCCCTTTCCCGGCAATATCAGGGAACTTCAAAATATGATTGAGCATGCCTTTGTGTGCTGTGAAGAGGATACGATTCAATTTGAGCATCTTCCAGCCGACCTCCATCGGTATTGTTGGGAACATCGGGAATGGACCGATTCCGAAACACTGGAAGCCTTGGAGCGACAAGCCATTTGCCGGGCGTTGGAAAAGTCAGGTTGGCGGTTGAAAGAAGCTTCTCAGCAGTTAGGCATTGGTCGATCGACCTTGTGGCGGAAGGTCAAACAATTTGGAATAACTCAGGTCATTTAGGAGTGTTTCATTTTGGACTTGGTTGTTACCTAGTTGTGCCATTCGTATTTAAGTGTTATATTTTCAATGTCTTATACATTTATGATTCGCACAAATTAGTTTTATTGGTTTCATTTTGAAACATTGAGGAAAGCGGGAAATATAGAAAGTCTTTATTAATTAAGTGCTTGTGGGGAATATATTACGGCATATGGATTGCTTTTCTAATTAACTCAGATACGCATTGATATTATTATTCTTTTTTCAGTGAGAAGGAGTGCTTCATATGGATTGTCCACGTTGTCAGGGAATAATGATTCAAGATAAGTTTGGTGATGTGGCTGATGAATCCGGCGCCATGTATTTTTCGGGTTGGCGGTGTATTACCTGTGGTGAAATCTTGGATCCCGTGATTTCTGAAAATCGTCGGCATCATCATGAACCCCTCATCGGGCGATCGCGTAAAAAGTTTGCCACGCAGCTAGGGTAGGTGTTTCTGCCCTTCGTATTTCTGTTCGTACCCCCCTATTGTCATTGTGTGTCTGTTGAGAAAGGCCCGAAACTCTCTTCCTTGAGGGTTTCGGGTTCTCTTTGATTCATGTTCTAATGGTGAGAGAGCCAAAAGATCGAAAAAAGCCTCGCACATGGGAAAATTTTATGAGTGTCTGTGAAATAAGGAGAATGTCGAATGGCTGCTGAACAAAACCCGGCTGGTCCCGCGACCCCACCCAATCAACCTGAAGGAAATCCATTGCCGGGCGTGAAACACATCATCGCGGTGAGCAGTGGCAAGGGCGGCGTGGGCAAATCCACGGTCACGGTGAATTTGGCGGTCGCGCTGAAGCAGCAGGGCTACGCGGTAGGGTTAATGGATGCGGATATTTATGGACCGAATATCCCTATGATGATCGGTGTGACGAAAGAGCCGGGGAAAGAGGGGGAGAAAATTCTGCCTGCCGAGGGGCAGGGAGTCAAAGTCATTTCCATGGGATTTTTTGTTCCGGAAGACACGCCTGTGGTGTGGCGGGGACCCATGGTCCATTCGGCAATCCAGCAATTTTTCCGTGATGTGGTATGGGGGGAACTTGATTATTTACTGATCGATTTGCCCCCTGGTACGGGAGATGTGCCGTTAACGTTATCCCAATTAGTCCCGTTGACCGGAGCCATTACTGTGACCACTCCACAGGAAGTGGCTCTTCAGGATGTGAGAAAAGGCATGACGATGTTCAAAAAAGTTAACGTCCCGTTGCTCGGCGTGATTGAAAATATGAGTTATTTTGTGTGTGGGCATTGTCACGAACGGACAGAAATTTTTTCGACAGGAGGAGGCGAGCGCGCTGCTCAAAAATTTGAGATTCCATTTTTGGGACGTATTCCGATTGATCCGGCCATTCGGGAGGGAGGAGACAAAGGCACCCCGATTGTGAGCAATGATCCCTCGTCCCCTCAAGCTCAGGCGTTTCTTCAGATTGCAAAATCCCTTACAGCCAATATCGACAATGCGGAAAAAGGAAACGGCGATGCTGCGCCCTCCTTATCCAGTTTACTCAAAAAAATTACAGATCCCTTGAAGAAATCTTAAGTGGACAGGCTCTTTGGCATTGAGGAGGACCTATGTCGGAGTTAGTGCGTATCGCGAAAATAGAGGAAGTTGAAGAGGGAAAAGGTATGGTGGTGGAGGCCGGTGAAAAATGTTTGGCCGTCTTTAAAGTGGATGGAGCCTTTCATGTCATCGATAACACTTGTCTGCATAGAGGCGGTCCTTTAGGCGAGGGCGATGTCGAAGGGGAGACGGTGACCTGTCCCTGGCATGGGTGGGAGTACAATGTGAAAACCGGCCATTGTGTTAATAATCCCTCCAGTCATGTGAGAACCTACCCGACCGTCGTCGAAAATGGAGAAGTCAAAGTAGATCTGTCCTAGGCGTAGAAAAAGGCATCTTATAGTAGCACCGTGGCTATGAGCTGCTATCCCACATCTCAAGTAGCGGGAGACGTGCGGGTCGTAGTATGGCCTCACGCGACCACATCTCCGTCATGTATCGCCTTTCCATCATGAGTCATTAGAATCTTTTCTCAGGCCTTCCGGTCTAAGTTAGAGCCAATCGGACAGCTAAAGCGTATGTCCGGTTTTGGGCATAGCCTCGCACTTCTTCCCCTTCCCCGTATTAAATTTGGGTTTATTAGGATTTTCCGTGGGTCACGCCCATTTTCGTGCTCTTCTTTCGATTGCCATTGGCTTGAAATTCCTCTCCTTTGTAAGAAGAGGTCGGGGAGGTAGAGTCCGTGGGTTATCGGGCGAACACCGCTGGATAAAACCAATGAAGGCTCCGCAAAGGCTACCTCCCCTCCGTCTTTGATCCTCTTCGGAACAAAACCTCACAAAGGAGGGGGACCCAGGAACGATCAACTTGAATATTTATCCATAGGAATGTCGGAATGTTTCTAAATGTTAGAGCGCATATTTCACCTCCGGCGTCATGATTTTTGGATTACGATCAATCAGGCATAGCATCCCTTTTGGGTTCTTGATAACATTGAGGCATTATACTGGATTGGGTTCATTCAGACCTCTATGCTTGTCAAACGTCTTTTGCTGTTCATCCCGCTGACCCTGGTCATTTTTCTGGTTCAATCCTATTTTTGGGTTCCTACCTACGAAAACCAGGCGGCCGGCAATCCCGATCGACTCGTGACCTACATTGAAGCGTCCATCGGGGATGCCAAAATTCTCAATCCTATCTTGAATGCCGATTCAGCCAGTTCCAATATTGTGAGCCACGTGTTTGAAGGGCTGCTGGATTTAGATGAAGACTTGAAGCTTCGGAGCCGATTAGCCACCGATTGGCAGATTACGGAGCGAGCCTATGTCCTGGTCAACCCGCATCACCGTTTTCCGGATGGGACGGAAGTGACAGGGGACGGGCTCTTTCAGAAGATTCATCAGGCTTGGAAGAATGGAACCATTGAGGGGCTACAGGATAGGGTGCAATCCATTGAATTATTACCCTCGGCCCAACGATCAGAATCTATTTCACTCCTTCTGCCCGATGCGGAAGGCAAACCCCAACTCAAAGACATTTCCGTGAGCATTGAGGTACCGGAACGAGTGGCGTTGACGCTCTCGGAGGTGGACCAGGATTTATTCACCCGTTTACAGCCGGTTCTCGGTGAGCGGTACTTTGAGCACTTTCCTTATGACGAACTGGTTCATCCTCAAGAGCTGGTTCCAAAGGAGTTGGAGGAACCCCTGCGGGCCAAATTTCCGGATATTCTTCCCGTAGGCGAACACAATCCCACGATCCTGTTTCATCTTCGTCAGGACGTGAAATTCCATGATGGGCATGTGTTTGATGCGGGAGATGTTAAGTTTACGTATGAAGCCATCATGAATCCCAAAAATTTGTCACCCCGGACTCCGGACTTTGAGCCGATTAAAACGGTGGAAGTCGTGGATCCCTATACGGTCAGAATTATTTACAAGCGCCTCTATTCCCCCGCCATCAATGCGTGGATGATGGGGATTCTTCCCGAGCATCTTCTCAATGCTGAAGCCTTAAACAGGGAGAAACAGGAGCGAGGATTGTCGGAGGAGGCGCAAAAGGCTTTCGGGATTCGAGAGAGTCAGTTTAATCGGCAACCTATCGGCAGCGGAAGCTTTCAGTTTGTCGAATGGCAGGGAGATGAATTTATTCATCTTCGACGGTATGAGGACTATTGGGAGGGACCAGCACAATATCAGGATTATTATATGCGCATTATTCCTGAACTGTTCACCCAGGAAGTGGAATTCCGGACGGGTGCGATAGATTTTTATGGCGCGCAGCCCCATCAGGTCGACCGTTATAAAAACGATTCAACCTATCAATGGTTTAGCAGTCTGGGATTTGCCTACAACTATATCGGCTACAACAACCGAAAACCCTTATTTGCCGATCCGATGATCAGGACAGCCTTGGGAATGGCGATTAATGTTGATGAGATCATCACCTATCTTGTGTATGGAGAAGGTGAACGGACGACCGGACCCTATCCCCGAAATACCGAATGGTATGATCAGTCCATTCAACCGCTTCCTTACGATCCACAAGGAGCACGTGCGATTTTTGAAAAGGCCGGATGGATCATGAATCGGGATGGCTGGCTCGAAAAGGATGGAAAAATTTTTGAGTTTACATTGATTACGAATAATGGAAATCCCATCAGAAAAAATTTGATGACCATTGCGCAAAATGCCTGGAAAAAAATCGGCGTCAAAGTGAACACGCAGGTCTTCGAATGGGCCGTGTTTTTGAACGATTTTGTGAATACCGGAGACTTTGATGCGGTCGTTCTAGGCTGGAGCATGACCATTGACCCCGATCTCTATCAGATTTGGCATTCCAGCCAGGCAGGGCCACAACAATTGAATTTTGTAGGGTACAAGAACCCACGAGCTGACGAACTTATTGTCCGAATCCGCCAGGAATACAATAGAGATCGACAAGAGGAATTGACGCATGAGCTACATCGGTTGATTCATGAGGATCAGCCCTATACCTTCCTCTACGCGCCCTTAAGCACCAGGGTGTTGGATAAGAAAATTGTGCTGGTCGAGGAAGGGCCGGATGGGAAAGAACAGTTCAAGAAAATTTATCCCACCAAAAGCGGGGACATCACGTTTTATTTCAAAAAATGGCGAAAATTGGAGTTGACGCCGGACTTTTAAGTCATACGATAGGCTCTCAGGTTACAACAGATCTACCATGTGGAATTTTATTGTTCGCAATGTGGCGCAACGGCTGATTCTGCTGGTCATTGTGTCTTTTTTGGCCCATTCCTTTATTCATCTGGCTCCAGGGGAACCCAGTGAAGTGGATCCGATGAATCCCCGGATGAAACCGGAAGATATCGCCAAAATTCGCGCGGCCTTCCACTTAGATGATCCGCTCTATGTGCAATATGCGTATTGGATAAGGGACTTGGCTTCCGGGGAACTCAAGTCTTTCAAGGATAGCCAGCCGGTCCTTCCTAAAATTTGGGATCGATTTCTGAATTCTTTGCCCTTATTTATTCTAGCCACGATTCTGGTGTGGACGTGGGCTTTTCCTGCCGGGATTTATGGGGCGGTATTTCGAGGCGGGCTGTATGACCGGCTGACCGTATTTTCGTCGTATGCGCTCATTTCGGTTCCCGGTTTTTTCCTGTCGTTTTTAGCCATTTTATGGGTGGTGGGATGGTTGGGGGTTCCGGTGATCAGCATCAAGACTTTCGGAATGGAGCATGCCCAGCCCGCCTATCAGATGATGGATCGTATCTGGCATTTGGTCATTCCATCCGTCATGACGGCAATCGGGGGGATCGCGGTGCTGTCTCGCTATGTTCGGTCTCAGATGTTAGAGGTATTGAGCCAGGATTATGTCCGGACCGCCAGGGCGAAAGGTCTTCAGGAGGATACCGTGATATATGGCCATGCGTTGGGGAATGCGCTACTGCCGTTTGTGACCATGTTCGGTCTTCTGCTCCCCGGGTTGATTGGCGGGTCCGTGATCTTCGAGCAGATTTTTGCCTGGCCGGGGTTGGGAAGGTTAGCCTATGAAGCCATTCTTTCAAGAGATTTCCCGATCATCATGACACTCAACTTTATCGCCGCAGTTCTGACCCTCTTGGGCACCTTGATCTCGGATATTCTGTATGCGGTGGTGGATCCGAGGATCCGCCTGCATTAATCACGAGCACCAGAGTAACGATCCCTTCATGAATCACTCAAAGACCGGCGCTTCACTTAAAACCAAGATGGCTTCCCTTGATGCGGAAGGCCTGGCTCCACAGGAAACGCCATGGGAAGAATTCCTCCGCGTATTTACCAAGGACTACCAGGCTCTCTTCGGATTTTGGGTCCTCGTGCTTCTCTTACTGATGGCGGTATCCGGGAAAGTCCTGACGGAATGGTGGGTCGTATTCGATCCGGAAGCGGTGCGACTGACAGATAAATTTCTTCCCCCGTTGTCTGTGCCTTCTCCGGATAGTATTCTGGAAGATCGGCCCTTTGGCGGGGTCTATCTCATGGGCACCGACGAATTGGGGCGTGACGTGTTTGCCCGGATGTTTCAGGGCTCGTTTGTATCGCTGTCTATCGGGTTTGTGGCCGTCGGAATTTCATTGGGGATTGGCATCTTGTTGGGCGGACTTTCCGGTTTTTACGGGCACGTGAAGTTGTGGTTTATTACCGTCGATACGCTGATCATGCGATTCACCGATGCCATGATGTGTTTCCCGACATTTTTCCTCATACTGACTGCCGTGGCTCTCCTCCCGCCCAGCATCTACACCATCATGATCATTATTGGATTGTTTAGTTGGATGGGGACGGCCCGATTTGTCCGGGCGGAGTTTTTGTCTATCCGTGAGCAGGACTATGTGACCGCAGCTAAAGCATTAGGGATACCCGAGGGGCGGATTATTTTCCGGCATATGGTGCCCAATGCTCTGGCGCCGGTGTTTGTGTCAGCCACAATCGGCGTCGCCTCGGCAATTTTAACAGAGTCGGGTTTAAGCTTTCTGGGTTTTGGAGTACCTCCGCCCTATGCCACATGGGGCAATATCCTGTCGGATGGCAAAGGGTTTGTGTTCGATGCGCCCTGGTTATTCTTTATTCCCGGCCTGGCGATTTTTTTGGTGGTGCTGGCCTTTAATCTTGTTGGAGAAGGCCTGCGTGAGGCCTTAAATCCGAAATTGCGAAGCCGGTAAATGGAATCCCGCCTACACCCACTATTGCAGGTGTCCAACCTTCGGACCTCGTTTTTCACGGATAAAGGTGAAATCAAAGCCGTTGATGATGTGAGCTTTTCCATTCGAGGCGGGCAAACGCTGGCCTTGGTGGGAGAATCCGGCTGTGGGAAGTCCGTGGCAGCCCTGTCGATCATGCGTCTGATCTCTGCTCCTGGTCGTGTGATTGGTGGCACGATTCATTTCAAAGGGCAGAATTTGCTGGATCTACCCGAAAAGGACATGCGCCGGATTCGTGGAAAATCCATTGGCATGGTGTTTCAAGAGCCCATGACCTCGCTGAATCCAGTCATGTCGATCGGCGATCAGATCGGTGAAGTCCTGAAAATCCATACGAACCTATCGGATCGCGATATTCGAAAAGAAGTGATCAGCTTGTTGGAGAAAGTGCGTATTTCTGCGCCTGAAAGCCGTATCGATCAATACCCCCATGAAATGTCCGGCGGGATGAAGCAGCGGGTGATGATCGCCATGGCCCTGGCCTGTAAACCTGACCTGTTGATTGCCGACGAACCGACCACGGCCTTGGATGTGACCATACAAGCGCAAATTCTGGATCTGCTGTCGGCTCTTCAGAAGGATTTGGGTATGGCTATTTTGCTGATCACACATAACTTGGGCGTGGTCGCGCAATTTGCCCAGGATGTCATTGTCATGTATGCGAGCAAAATTGCCGAACGGGCAACCGTGAAAGAGTTATTTCGCAATCCCAGCCATCCCTACACGAGCGCGCTCTTGAAATCACTGCCGCGACCGGGGGAGCGCCAGGCCAGATTAGAAGCCATTCCGGGAACCGTGCCGTCTCCCTTACAGTATCCGTCCGGTTGCCATTTTTCTTCCCGTTGTCCGGAAGTGATGGAGCATTGCCCTCTTCAGCCTCCGCCAACGGTGCAAGTGGGGGAGTCGCATGAAACCGTGTGTTGGTTATATGACAAAAAAGAGACATGATGGAAACGAACTGCATGACCATTTCTGTTGTAAAAAAATTCTATATCCCACTTTAAGAATTCGTCGTTACTGATGACTGATTCCACGAAATCATTACTCCAAGTCACAGGGTTGAAAAAATATTTCCCCGTCCGAAGCGGACTCTTTTCCCGTGTGTCGGCATGGGTCCAGGCGGTTGACGATGTCACCTTTCACTTGAATCAAGGGGAAACGTTAGGCCTGGTCGGAGAGTCGGGTTGTGGAAAAACCACGGTGGGACGAAGTATTCTCAGGCTCATGGAACCGACGGCGGGAACGGTAACCTTCGAGGGAAAAGATGTGTTGGCCCTCTCTTCGAAGGAGTTGCGGCAGACACGTCGCCGGATGCAAATCATTTTTCAGGACCCGTATAGCTCACTCAATCCCCGCATGACCATCGGGGCCATTGTGGCTGAGCCGCTCAAGATTCACCAGATCGCCAAAGGCCAGGAACTTCAGGATCAAGTGAATCAATTGTTTATTCGTGTGGGTTTGCGGCCGGAGCATCAATCACGGTATCCGCATGAATTCTCAGGCGGCCAACGCCAGCGGGTAGGCATTGCGCGTGCCCTGGCGCTCAATCCAAAATTCATCGTCTGTGATGAAGCGGTGTCAGCCCTGGACGTGTCCATTCAAGCGCAAATCCTGAATCTGCTTCGTGACCTCCAGCAGGAATTTCACCTCTCCTATTTGTTCATCACGCATGATCTCAATGTGGTGCAATACCTTGCCGACCGGATCGCGGTCATGTATGTAGGCAAGTTCGCGGAAGTCGCTCCTGCTGAGGATCTCTTTGCGACCCCCAAGCACCCCTACACGCAGGCATTGCTCTCTGCCAATCCGGTTCCCGATCCAACAGCCCCACCCAAACGCATTATCCTTCCCGGCGATGTCCCGTCGCCCTTAAATCCTCCCGCCGGATGCCGATTCCATCCCCGCTGCCCAGAAGTCATGGATGTCTGCAAAACAGTAGAGCCAAAATTGACCCAAATCGGTCCTCCCGAAAAAGGCCACCAGGTCTGGTGCCATCTGTATCCTTAATCAAGTTCGGACACAAGCGTTGCCTGTCTAACAAGCACGCGTTTTGTAAAAATTAAATTTGCCTGTTCAGCTCTTGAACGAACTGGGAATGAGCCTGTTCGGCCTGACTCACTGGGTCATCAAATATTATGGCCTCCCTTCAAAGTTCACCCGAAAAAATGAAATTGATGGCAAGTTTGTCCGAACCCTATCTATTCAGGGCATTGCCTGGAATCGATCGAAGCATCCTGAAGTTCCTTCTTTTTATCTTACTGCCGAAAGGTTTTGTGTCATGACTATACTGGCTACGCTATTTTTCCAGTGAGAAATTTTAAACGAATCTTGCTTTGTTCCCATGCACGACCTCCCCAGACCGGTGGTGAAGGGGTGGACTGATGCCTTTCCACACAATCTAAGAGGATACAGGCGCATAAGAACTTACTCGGTCCCGTTGCAGAAGCATTCGGGACCGAGCACACATCCTGATCTATTGAATCTCCCAGTCGGTCGGTGCTTTTCCGGGAAAGACGGTGGTGGGAAGACTCAACCCATTCATTTTCCACACAGCTACCTGCCCACTGAGGTTGTTGCGCCAGAAAACATCAGTTATTCCATCGCCATCTGTGTCGGCCACTTGCACAATCTGCCATTCCGACGCCAATCCACCCAGAGAGCCCGTTGACGCAATTGTGGTTCCATTCAGCAACCACACCACCACCTCTCCGTTTTTTGAATTGCGCCACACGAGGTCAGCCCTACCATCGCCGTTGACATCACCCACTCCCGCAACCTGAAAGTCTGACGAACCGCTGCCTGGAAAGCCCACGGACGTCCTTATTAACCCGTTCATCACCCATACGGCCAGCGCGTTGCTCGTGCCATTGTGCCAAATGAGATCCGCTTTTCCATCACCGTTTATATCGCCTGCTCCCGCGAGCTGCCAGGTGAGCGATACTTTACCCAAAAATCCTGAAGCGGCAATTCTCGTCCCATTCATCAACCAGATTACCGTGTTGCCATCGTTCGAATTGCGCCAGAGCAGGTCGGCCTTGCCATCGCCGTTGACATCTCCAACGGTTTGCAGGCTCCAAACCCTTGGCACACTGGCAGGAAAGCCCACGGAAGTAATGGTTACCCCATTCATCAGCCAGATGGCCACGGTGGCGCTTGTGCTATGACGCCAAATAACATCCGCCTTGCCATCCCCATTCACATCGCCGATTCCGGCGACTTGCCAGGCGAGCGGCACACCGCCCGGGAAGCCGGATGCGGCAATACCTGACCCATCCAGCAACCAGATTGCCGTACTACCATTCTTGGTATTGCGCCAGAGAAGGTCCGCTCTGCCGTCGCCATCCAGATCATTCCTGGTCTCCGTAACGGATGGATTGCCAAAGACGGCCGACACGGTAGTATTCGCTGTGAGCGGCAGGACGCAAGGGGCGGTTCCACTGCAGGCGCCGCCGCTCCAGCCAAGGAAAAGGGAGCCGGGATTGGCGACGGCGGTTAACGTCACCCCGGTGCCACTAGAAAAAAATTCTGAGCAGTCAGACCCACAGGAGATCCCGGCAGGGCTGCTGGTGACTGTGCCGCTCCCTCTACCGGTGGGCACGATCTGCAGGGTCACTTGACCAGGAGGGGGAGGGGGAAGCAGAGAAAAAGTGGCGACGACCGTCACATCACTTGTTGGCGTGACAGTGCAGGAACCTGTTCCACTACAGCCGCCACCACTCCAACCGGAAAAAATAGAGCCTACACCGGCTATTGGCGTTAAGAGCACGGCTGTACCTGGGGAATACATCTCGGAGCAGTCCACACCACACGTAATGCCAGTAGGACTGCTGGTGACGGTGCCATTACCCGTGCCCGCTTTGGTGACTGTCATAAGGACATCATTAGCGATGACCCGACCGACAAATATTTCTCCGCTGCTTTCCCGCACAGCACCGGTGCTATCGCTCAAAAACGCATCGAAATTAATGATGGTGCCGTTTGGCGTGTTGCGGGCTACAGTCGGTGGTATGGATACTGTTTTTTCCTGGCCGGCGGTTAAGGTCCCCACGTTGAAGATGAGCCGTTCTGGAGATTCACAAGAGCTGCCCGGGCAAGTCCCTGAGAGTCCGGAGGTGAAAAGGGAATTCAACCCAGCCGGGTACTCCAGGACCAACGTCACACCTGTTCGGCTCAACGAGTCTGAGTTTCCGACCAAAAGGTCGATATCCAGCAGTTCGCCAGGGTCAGCGGGATTGGGTTTTGCCGAGACCGCCAGATTTAAAGGCAGAGTATTTTGCACTCGCGCCACCGATGATATTCTGTTTGGGTTTGGAGGGGTCAAGCCATCTTCCAATTCAGCGTGTGCGCGAAGCAAAGAGCCAAGTTCAGCGGAGGCGGACAGTTGAACCGTGGCTGTGCGTGTTGCGCCCTCTCCAGCATTCAGTCCGCTGATGACCCAACTCACGGTATCTCCACTGATAGTCCCGCCATTGCTGGCATTATTCAGTGTGACTCTCGATGGCAGTTGGAGGCGCAGAGTCCCGTTGGCCGCGCCAAGCCCCGGTTCCAGCGCGGCAAGTGTGAGTGTGTAGGTAAATGTCTCTCCGGGCACCACGGGATCGCGATTTTCGCTCAAGGCCAATTGCAATTCTCGCGAGGAGTCGATGACCAGCGTGTCGGCGCTACGGATGAGATCACCGGTACTATCCGTCAGGTCAGCCCGAAAGACCAGCACGCTTCCGCTCGCGCTATTGGTCACGACTTGGGCAGGCACAGAAAATGATTTTCCTGTACCGGCCGCAAGAGTGCCAATATTAAACAACAGGCGCTCCTGCGCTTCGCAGGTAGATCCCAAGCAGTCCCCCCCCTCGCTTAAGGACTCACTCAAACTGGACAATCCATCGACATATTCCAGCCGAAGCAGGACCCCTGATCGGCTCAGAGCGCTCCTGTTGGCCACCGAAACTTCTACATCCAGGATTTCGCCGGGTAAAGCCGGGTTCGGATTTGCAACAACCTGAAGCTCAAGCGGTGAGACCGGTTCGACTCGAGTTGCTTGGGAAGCGGTCAGAATCTTCATCGGAGTCCCACCGTTTGACAAGCTGGCCTGGGCATGGATAACCATTCCCTGGCCTACGCTGGCACCAACTTGCGCCAACACGGTCTGTTGGCCGCCCTCGCCCGGGTTCAGCCCCCCAAGATTCCAGGTCACAGTCCCGCCACTTTCCGTGCTTCCTCCTGTTGCACTCACAAAAGTCATTTCAGGAGGAAGCACCAATTGCATCTGCGCGTTGGGAACGCTGCCGCCTGTATCCAACTCTCCATATGCGAGACGATATTCAATGATTTCAGATGGAACAGCGGGGTCAATATTGTCTTCGAGAGCTAATTGCAGGGTTGAGGAGCTGTCCACTCGGACCACGACATTCCGGCGGATCTGCACTCCGGTGCTGTCGGTGATTTCCGCTTGAAAATCGATGAGGCGACCATCAATGGTCGGATTGGCAATTCTGACGGGCAATGAAAAACTTTTCCCTTTGCCTGCTGCGAGTGTGCCAACGGTGAAGGTCATAGTTTCGCTGGCTTCGCAAGTACTGCCAATACAATCGCCTTCAATCAGACCTTCGGACACGCTTTCCATGTTTGATGGGTATTCAAGTGAAACCGAGATATTGGATCGGACTAATGTAGTTGGATTGGCCAAAACAATTTCGATATCGAGCAATTGTCCAGGTTTGGCCGGGTCTGCATTTGTAGTGATTGCGAGTTCAAGAGGGATCTCATTTTTCACCTGAGTCACCTTATTGGCTTGCACCTCATTCGAAGGATTCACAGAATCGGTGAGCATCGACTCAGCCAAAATACTCGAGCCAGGCAACAAACCGGAACTCGCAGTGAGGACTGCCGTGCGGATGCCTCCCTCACCGGGGTTAAGCGGTCCCAGTGCCCACTCGACTACATTATTGTTTAGCATGCCTCCGTTGCTTGCCGACACGAAGGATGTGCCCTCAGGAAGCTTGAGACTCAGTTTAGCATTAGGCGACCCGGCTCCGCTGCTAAGAATTCCGTAGCTGAACGTGTAGGTCATGTTCTGGCCAGGTGCGACCGGGTCTCGATCGACAGCGATGCGCAAATCTCGATCTCGGGTGTTACGAACCCGCAAGCTGGTGGATGCCTCAACCATATCTCCTGAAGTATCCGTTGCCGACGCCTCGATTCTGACAAGTCGGCCGTCGGAGATGCCGGCGGCCACTTGAGGAGGCAACGAAATTGTCAATCCTTTCCCTGCAGCGAGCGTTCCCACGCTAAAGATGGCTACTTCACCGGGTTCGCAGGTAGAGCCCACGCAGTCACCAGCGAATAAGCTCTCGGATAGAGAAACAAATTCATCTGGAAATTTTAGAGCCACGGTGACATTGGAACGACTCACGGTATCCACGTTTGTCACAGTCAGTTCGAGGTCAATAAGCTCACCGACCATAACCGGGTTTGGAGTTGCCGAAATGCGTAAATCCATTGACACGGGAGCCTGAACTCTTGTGGTGGTGGATGTGCGGGTTTGATTTGCGGGGACAGCCGAATCGGAGAATACGGCCTCAGTGTGTAAAATGGTACCGTTTGCAATATTTCCATTCACGGTCACCGTTAGACTCCGCTGACCGCTCTCCCCAGGGTTCAGACTGCCCAGCGACCAGTCCACCCTGTTATTGTTCACAAGGCTGCCTCCCTGCGTGGCGGATTGAAATGTAGTGCCAGCTGGCAACGGGAAGCTCAAAATAGCATTGGGCGAACCCGCACTGGATATCGAGACTCCAAAGTCCAATGTAAAGGTGAGCGCGTCGCCAACAGAGACTGGATCCTGACTCTCGGCAACCACAAGGTTGAGAATCTGGCTGGTAGCCACAGTAATAGAGCTGCTCGCCGATGTTCGCATGACCGAGTTTTCTAAGGCATCGACATTCAAAACAATGCTGCTTCCGGGTGTGGCGCTACCGGAAATACGGGGACGTAGAGAAACCGATTTCCCTTTGCCAGCCGGTAATGTCCCAACATTGACAACGGCCGTCTCGCCTGGTTCACAAGTAGAACCAATGCAATCGCCTGGGAACTCTTTCGTAAGATCGGAAATGCTATTAAGGCCAGCCGGATAGACAAACGAGAGTGTCACGTTCCCGCTTGCGGTTCCGCCGGTATTGGTCACGGTAAACTGTACGTCCAAGAGTTCGCCGGCTAAGGCCGGATCTGGATTCACCTCCACCTGCAAGGCGATGGCGGCCTGCGCCGTATGGGGAAGTGTCGTTAACCCAACGCTCAATAGCATCATGATCAGAGTGGGAATATACATCCATGATAAACATCTGCCGTTCTGGTTTGTGTGGGGGGCTTGTTCCATGCGATGTACCCTTTCATTTAATGAAATCATCATGAAAATAATGAAAAATTATGAATCAAAAATATGGCGATATCCTAACCGGCTCTGCCTAATGCTCATGATAAAATTGTCATTTGAGTTCTCTGATACCATCGGCAAAAAAAAACGTGGGGAAACAGGAACCTCCTGTCCCCCCACGCTCATCCATGAGACTCTGTTCCCGTGTCATCGAGAACCCGAACATCCCTTTTCAATTGCGCACCCACTCTTCGTGGAAAAGGCAACTCGCTTGGCTGGACAGTCTTTAACTCTTTGGTTGAATAAAATCAATATTGGTTACTCCTTTTCCCAAATCGCTAGTAGCTGGGGGTACCATAAAAATCAAGGAACTTTGAGCCATTTTCTTTGTCCTCGAACACTTCACTCAGAATGCCTTGTCCTGTGAAGGAAGCCTGGAAAGGGCAGGATGGTTGTACTTTTGCTGCGGTGTTACCGAACTTCCTATGGTTTTCCACCTGAAACCTGACAAATCCATTGCTCGGTCCCCCTGCAGAGGAATCCTGGACCGAGCAACTACCCAAAGCTATTGAATTTGCCAATCGGTCGACGTCCTTCCCGGATAGGCTGTAGCGGCAATACTCAACCCATTCATCCTCCACACGGCCACTTGCCCACTGACGTTATTGTGCCAGAAGACATCGGCTTTGCCGTCGCCATTCGCATCGCCCACCTGTGCAATCTGCCATTGCGACGGTAATCCCCCCAGGGACCCTGTTGAAGCAATGGTGGGCCCATTCAATAGCCACACTGTTACATCCCCGGTACTCGTGTTGCGCCAGACGAGGTCGACTTTGCCATCGCCGTTGACATCGCCCACTCCCGTGATCTGAAAACCCGGTGAGGCGCTGCCGGGAAAGCCAACGGACAAAATGCTCATCCCGTTCATCAGCCATACGGCGACCCCGTTGCTTGTCCCATTACGCCAGATGATATCCGCCTTGCCATCGGCATTCGCATCGCCCATTCCCGCGATTTGCCAGGCAAGTGGCACTTTCCCCAAAAAACTCGAGGCGGCGATCCTGGTTCCGTTCATCAACCAGATCGCCGTATTGCCATCAGTCGTATTACGCCAAAGCAGGTCGGCTTGGCCATCTCCATTGACATCTTCAACGGCTTCCAGACTCCAAGCCGTGGGCACATTGGCGGGAAAGCCCACGGAAGTAATGGTTGCCCCATTCATCAGCCAGATGGCCACGGTGGCGCTCGTGCTATGCCTCCAGATGACATCGGCCTTGCCATCGCCATTCACATCGCCGCTCCCGGCGATGTGCCAGGCTGGCGGCACGCCGCCCGGGAAGCCTGAGGTGGCAACACCTGTCTCATTGAGCAACCAGATCGCGGTGCTCCCATTCTTGGTGTTGCGCCAAAGGAGATCAGCGGTCCCATTGCCATCCAAATCATTTCTGGTTTTGGTGAGAGACGGGGTGGTAAAGGTGGCCGACACAATGGTGTTTGTCGTGGGCGTGAGGACGCAAGGATCGGTTCCACTGCACCCGCCGCCACTCCAGCCAAGAAAGAGGGAGCCGCGCTTGGAAGAGGCGAACAAGGTCATTACGGTGCCACTGGCATAGGATTCCGAGCAATCTGTCCCACAGGAAATGCCGGCAGGATTACTCGTGACCGTTCCGCTTCCCGCCCCCTTGGTGATGACTTGCAGGGTGACTTGACTCGAAGGTTGAGGGGGAAGCAGAGAAAATGTGGCGGTGACCGTCGTATCACTCATCATGGTGACGGTACAAGGGCTTGTGCGGCTACAGCTGCCACCACTCCAGCCGGAAAAAATTGAGCCTGGACTGGCGGTCGGCGTCAAGAGCACAGCGGTGCCGGAGGAATACCATTCCGAGCAGTCCGTCCCACAGATAATCCCGGCAGGATTGCTGGTGACGGTGCCCCTGCCGTTGCCGGCCATTGTCACCTGTAAGTGTTTAGGAATTTTATTCTCCTGATTGCCGAGCTGAAAATTGGCCGTGGCGATTTCCCCTTCCTTTACCGTTACATTCGCAACGATTTGTCCCGCTATGGGATGCCAGGCCATCAGTTGATGAGTCCCGGCTGGGACATGATGTATTTCAAACGCTCCTTCGTTATTTGTTTTTCCATAGAACGGATTGGTTACGGGGAGAAACCACGCTTGCTCAAATTCATGTTGGTCACATTGCAACCGCAACATGGAACCCTTTTGAGACATTTTCAACTTGACATTTTTCTCTAAAGAATCGCCTTTTCTAGCCAAACCGATATTGAACTCTGTACTGGATTTGGCACCCAGTTGATCGAAGCTATGTACATTGTGCAACACGCCTTCCGCCGACTTGGGATCACTTGGATCGGCATCGTTGTTCACGACCTTAAAGCGTCCATTTCTCACGGCGACTCCCGTGTAGGGCAAATACTCGCAATGATCGATAATCACTTCCTGGGCGGGGGCCCTTTCAAAAGTAGAGGTCCATAATTGGTCATTAATATTCCGTATGGAAACCACCACATTTTTCAAACCTCGACTGCGGCTATCGACTTCCACTTCTTTTAGGAGCCGCGTTGTCCCATCAACACTAATATTGGCATTTTTCTGACAGAATTTTGCATTAGGAAATTTAGACAAAGAATATTCTTTGGGAGGCGGAACGCTTCCGGAGAAGAGGACGTTGCCACGGATCGAACCTGTTCGGCTCGTGGTGACTGGTGGAACATAGTCAAAGGTTGCCGTCACAGTCATGTTGTCGGTCAGGGTCACCGTGCAGTCTCCCGTACCACTACAATCTCCTCCACGCCACCCGACAAAGGTCGATCCTGAAACGGGAATAGAGACCAGAGTCACGATTGCGTTTTTGGGATAGGTTTCCAGGCAATTGTTTCCGCAGGAGATACCTGTTGGGGTGCTGGTGACCGTGCCTATTCCGCTGCCCGTGTTGGTCACCTGCAGGGTTCGCGATCCTTCATTCCCCTGGGAAAAGTCGTTACAGAAGCTTCTTTCGTAGGCAATGATTTTCCAAGCTTCTTCCTCACTGATGGTGGCCGGGATTAAAGGCACCATTCCAGTTCCTGGGCTGCCGTTTTTGATTATCCACATCAATTCCCCGTCTTTCCGTTTTTTGTGGAATGTACAATTGGTGAAGTTTCGGGCCCCTGGATTTAAGACGGCCCCAGCAGGACCTTTTCCGTCTCCATTTATTCCATGGCAGTTGATACAAGTACCTTTCCCCTCATACAAAGCTTTCCCTTCCGCTACAATGCCTGCAGGAGCATTGGCCGCTCTCTCATATAAGGGCGAATTGAGCAGCTTGGCCGCTGCACGCTGGTCCACCGGAACACGGGGTACCAATGGATCCCTTTCCGGTCCTGCATTGGCTATTCCGGACAGCAAAGCCATGGTCACAATCCACGCTCCAAGTATTTTACTTGTACATCTCATGTAAACCTCCAGGGATAATAGAAAATGATTAGATGAATGTTGGCTTCTTGAAAATGTGGGATGCCTAGGGGTTGTCCAATCCACCTTTTCGAAAATTTCCAGATCAGGCCAGGCTTATACTTAGCCTAGATCGAAGAGGGCCAATCCTCCCAACAGAAGAATGAGTCCACCCATGATGAATTCGACCATGATCCCCTCCTTGTATGTTTGGGTTGCGTGAAATCATAAGGAGGCTTTCAGCAAGGCCAATGCCCGATTTGAATAATGAAGGGGTTGTAGATGGTGGATCAGCGTAAGGTATTGAAAATTCGATGAAATTTTATGATGTTTTTTGTGAAGTGGCGAAAAAAACATTATTGAGTGGTGGGGATTACAAAGTCTTCCCCGCATGGTGAGGGGAAGCTCTAGTCAGTCTGAGGGGAAAGATCGCAACCTGAATTGGTCTTCAAGGAGAAGGGGCGGGGAATTCAGAAGTGGTTGATGAGGTGCCGAGTCACCTTTTCAGCGAAAGCCCGGAAGAGAAGAATAAATTTGAAAGTACTTTATTTTTAGGCGAATTGAAAAATGAGATTGGTGAGAGATTGGTAGAAAGTCCATTGCTATTGCCTTATTGCACGGAAATATAATTTTTTCCCCTACCTGAAACGCAAGGCTGGAGGTGGAGGAGAAGAAGAAGCTCGCAGTTCAAACACCAAAGGAATTGTTATTGACACTTGATATTTTTCAACGACATCGCTAAAAACGACATGGATCGAGAGAGTTTGGAGTTAGATGGGCCGTTATTAATGGAAGTTATGTTCTTGATTTCAAGACTCAAGTTAAATATTTGAGTCTGGAAATAAATTGAAAGTCATCAAAATGGGAAAAGTATTCTGGCGTTGAAATTCCTTGGGACTAAAATAACGGAAAGGAAAAAATTTCAATGAATCGAAACGTTTTTAGGTGCGGAAACGATTTCTTTGGCCCATCTTGTGCATTTTAAAGATTAATCCAACCACTCAATCCTACATTAAAATATGAGTTGGGGGAGCAAGGAGTAGGCGACAGTTGTCAATTTGTACATTGGAGGTTCTTCTAGCAAAACTTTCTTAAAAGGTGTGGAAAGGAAGGTGGTTATGAAACGAATCCTGAGGTCATTGGATTTATGTTCACATTGGGGAAGACTTGGTTTTATTTTTTTCGCCGTGCTAATAACTGGATGCACGCATGGAATCCAAAAAATCGGACCTTCTTGTGAGTTTGAGGTCGGACCCGATCACCAGAAAAAAGGGGTTTCTTTGAGTTCAATGACAGATTGGATGTGTGGGGCAGCTGACGCCATTTGCAAGACTGAGGTTGCCAGAATTCTCGTCACGGAACCGGCCGAAATTGACTTAACCCAATACAAGAATATCGCCTTTGCAGATATTAAAGGGAATGCTGGTGCGGATTTTTCAGCGGCTATTATGGAAGAAATGGTGAAAAATAAGGATATTAGAGTGATAGACAGGACCCAATTAGCGGCGCATCTTAAAGAACTCGGTATTGCTCAAGAGGATTTGTTTGATCAAACCAAGCAAATGAAACTTGGAGCAATGCTGCCAGGGACCGTTTTGGTCCTAGGGGAAGTAAACTACCAGTACAAAGAAAGTCAGGATAGGTCCGTGGATACTTGCGGCATCGATCCACGGACGGGCAGACCGCTGAATTGCCCCAAATCAACACGGACAGGCCAAGCTCTTGTGAATGGACGATTGCATTTCACCGAAACGGAAACCGGCCGGCAAATTCAAGTCAAGCGTCTGTCTACATCTTTTGGAGATAGTTCTTCGGTCCAATGGGGATCTGCGGCCCAATTGAATCCTGCGGAACTTCAGGACTTGGCCATTAAAAAGGCGGCCGAAGAAGTAATTTATTCCATTGTGCCTACAGCAAAAGAGCGGAATGTCATATTTTATAAGGCCAGCGATGTTCCAAGAATAGAACGGGGAATTGCGGAAGCTCGGGCAGGAAAATTGGAGAATGCCAAAAATATTTTCTCTGAAGTTATTGTGGAACTTGAGTCTACCCCATCCAATAAGGAGGACCTAGCGGCTGCAAAGTTCAACCTTGGTGTTATTAAGACGTATGAAAGAAAGCATGAAGAAGCCGAACAGCTTTTTTCTGAAGTGGATGATTTAGCGTTTAAGAAATTTCCTGCTGTGGACATGCGAAATATTAACGATTGCTTAAAGAAGAAAGATGCCGAATTGAAGCAAGCGCCGGTTGAGTCTTAGTTTCCTTGATCTCTCTTCTGCTGGCGGGAATCGATCTTTATCGATAATTGAATTGTTTGGAGGTTAATTGTCCCAAGATCCTATTGGAGGCCCTGTTTAATCAGGGCCTCCTTTTCTTTAGGCACACATACGCATTTAATTTATTTTTTCAACTAATCCATTCTAAAGAGTCCCTTGTTTCGCATGGGGGAGAAGGCCATTCGTTTTGAGGGGGTGGGGACCGATTTTTTCAAGTTATTTTTACAGGTCTTTGGGAAGCCCTGTCCCGCTGGTTGTGGATTTTTTCTCATAAGAAATTTTGGGAAATATCGTTCATAATTATTGCAAGAGATTTCTCATCCGAGATAGTAAGGCTAATCAATAAGTTTTCAATAGTGGCTAGCAACTCTAGTTTTTAATGATTTGGTTTAGTATTGAAAATTTGACCTCATTAGCAAGAAGAAAGATTGCAATTAATGCTTACTAATCCAATTTTTTTTGTATTTCTAAGGTTGGTTTGTATTCTGATTCTTCCATTTTTCGTTGCTGGTTGTGCCTCGAAAGCTCAAATTATATGGGAGGAGTCCAAGCCTGAGCCAACCTGGCTAACTCAGCTAAACGCTGACAATGACTATTTTTACTATCGTGGTTCTTCAGTGAAGGCAGAATCTTTAGAAAGTGGAGAATCCGCTGCTCGGCAAAATGCCTATAGCCAGGTTGCTGAATATTTATACACGGAATTGAAAAGCGAGTACGTGGGAGAGATCACCGATTTTGAGCAAAGTCATAAAGATTCCATCCAAGCCCGAAGCAGTGCAATGGTAAAAAAAGCGGAGGTCATGGATTCATACTATAAAAAAATGAGGAGGGTAGAAGGGGATCATGTGTTAGAGCGGTATGATGTCTATGTGCTTGTTCGATATCCCAAGAAAGAGGCTGAAGCTGAACGATTACGACAAGAACAAGAAGCCTATCAAAACGTCATGAGTGCTTTAGCACTGTATCAAAAAGCCAAGGCTTTTTTGATAAACGGTGAGTATTTTGAGGCGAGACGGTTTTCCCGTGATGCTTTACTGCTCCTTGAACATGTAAAAGGAAATGTTTCCCTGGGAGAAAGCGAGATAGCCAACCATCATGAGTTATCCGTTCTCGTCAAAACCTTGGAAGAAGATGCGCTACGAAGTCTTCATCGGATTATTATTTTCGTTCAAGAACCCTCTGCCGGGAGAGGGAATAATGCGTCGGGCTTTTCTTTGCAGTTGATTTCCGTTTTAAGTAAACATGGCTTTTCCGGGCTTGAGCCATCCTTATCGCGCAGGGCCGAAATGGTAGTCTCAACCACATCTGAAGTTTCGATAAAAGATGTCTCTGGCATTCGGGAGTTGGGAGCTGGGTTAGCACTTGTGGGGCGGGTCTCCTCTATTTATCGCAGTACGGTAATGGGCCAGCATCTTATTGATGCGGAAGGGGCTTTGAGACTTCTTCGTGTGGATTCAGGGGACACCTTACTCACCTTTTCAATTAATGGACGTGGCCAGGATCGTGAAAAGTCTCAAGCTGTACGTAGGGCTTTAGAGGAAGCTGGACGGGAAGCCGGAGAATATTTGGTAAAAGAACTTTTAGCAGCAGAACGCAGGTAGTATCTAGAGAACAAGGCGTATTTGATTAAGCTCTTTGTGAACCTTCTCCTGTATTTATGAGCATTCTATCTGGAATTTTTTTCATGAACGAAACTCAAGAAAGGTCTTGAATATGAACTATGCAAGAACTATGTCATATTTGGTTTTAATAGGTTTGATATCCGGTGCGAATATAGTATATGCCGAATCCCCGACCGTTGCGGTATTTGATTTTGATATTGGGACAGTAGAAACAGGACGAGTCAAAGTAACAACCAATCAAGGAAGCTCTGCCGCGAATTTTGAATCGTCTCGTCAAACGAGCCTTTTAACCCATAAACTTATAGCCAATCTTACTTCCACCAAGGAAGTTAAAATTGTAGAGCGGGCAAACTTGGATGCCATTATGAGGGAAGTCCAATTGAGCCAAACCGAGGTGATTAGTCCTGATAATGCCATTCGCATCGGGAAAATGCTGGGGGCTGATTTTTTGATTTTCGGGTCAATCTCTATGCTAGATCCAAGCATTGAGATAAAAACCTTACCCTACAATGTGGGGAAACAAAGGATTATGTCACTGGTGGTTGGAGCAACTATCAGGCTGGTCAAAACAGAGACCGGAAAAATTGAGGTGGCAGGGGACATGCAGGCTGAAAAAACATTAAAGCAACTTAATCCTGTCGGATCAGACACCTCGATTCCACAAAAATTTCAAGACGAGGTATACTCCGATTTAGCCAATAAGCTGGCTTCTCATATTATTAATACCCTGGTTCCCATCAAGGTTGCGACTTATTCGGGAAATACAGTGTATTTGGCTCGAGCCGGCCTCACCAAAGGCAGTCGATATGAGGTTATTAAACTTGGGGAACCCATTAGACATCCAGACGATCCCACAAAAATATTGGGAAATACCGAGGAGGTGATAGCAATTATTCAAGTCACCGATGGTCTAAAAGAAATGTCAAAAGGTTTTGTAGAAGAATGGAGGGGACCAGAGCAGTCAATCCCTGAGGGGGCCATTTGTCGTTCCGTGGAATCAGATGAATAAAGAGACGCTATCATTTTAGAAAAGTTTCCGATTTAAAAAAGGCCTCCACCAGCGTCCCCAGAGCGTCATGGTATCTGTCTGGCAGATTCTTGAATCTTTTTCGACATCCAGCCCTTGCTGCATCTTCTGTGGAAAATGTTGCGGTGACTTTTTTTAAGTGTTGCACATATTCTTTGAGCTTGACTTCAACTAACCGAATAAGACCCGGTTCCCCTGCCAGGCTCGTGGCGGTGGCACGAAGATCCCCATTTTTATCCACCAGCGTCTGAAAGCACATTCCCTTGAGTCGTTGCATGATGGTGCTTCGATCCCAGCCTAAGGTTTGTCCTGTGGCCTGAAGGTCAAAGCTATGCTGTCGAAGGTAGGCGAGGAGAACTGCATCGTCTTTTTTGGGATCACCCGGAGGAATTGTGCTGGGAGAGAACGGTTGATTGTCCCCCTCCGGTTTGACTTGAGGGATCAGGCGAAGGTCATCGGGACGAATCACTCCTTTTTCGGCTAAGCTGACGGCGGTTTCTAGGCAATGTTGCAATTCCCGGATGTTACCCTTCCATGGCCAGCGTTGAATGGTGTTCATAGCCTCTACAGAGAGCCTGACGTTCCTAAAGCCTTGCTCGGCAGTGATGCGACCGATTAATTCAGCAGCCAAGAGTGGAAGGTCACCAGGGCGGTCTCTTAGTGGTGGAAGACTGATTTCCAGACCCTTGAGCCGGTAATATAAATCTTCCCGAAACCACCCTTCGGCAATCCCTTTAAGGACATCCTTGTTCGTGGCCGAAATGATGCAGACATCAGCTTTTCTCGGTTTGGCTTCTCCTACTCTTGTGAAAATCCCTTCCTGCAAGACTCGGAGAAGTTTCGCTTGTTGATGAAGAGGTAAATCCCCGATTTCGTCTAGGAACAACGTTCCGTTGTCTGACGATTCATAGAGTCCAGGACGATCTTGAGCGGCTCCGGTAAAGGATCCTTTTTTATGGCCAAATAATTCGCTTTCAAACAACTCCGTGGGAATGGCAGACATGTTGACGGCTACAAATGGTCCCTGTGCCCGTGGACTGAGGCGGTGAGCCGCACGGGCAAAGAGTTCTTTGCCTGTGCCCGGTTCACCGAGAATTCGAATCGGTGTCTTTCGGCCTGCTACTCGTTTAAGATCTTGATAGCATTTCAGTAGTGTGGGGTCCTGAGTGAAAATGCCAAGTTCCTGGCATTCCTCCTGAAGGGTTTTCAACGTTTCAGTGGGGAGGGATGGTTGGTGCACATGAATTAATTGATGTGATGCCAATTCTTTTTCTAATTCTCCCAGATGTTTTCTGGTCAGTCTTTCCTGTTCATTGGCTTCGGCCAGAGATTGCTTTTCTTTCTCGATCTGACTCGCGAAAACTTCTTTCTCTTCTTCTTGAGCCTCAAACTGGTCCCGGAGCGCTGCTAAATCATCTTCCAACCGTTCCGACTTGGATTCCTGGGATGTGAGTAATTCTTTCGCCTCGAGAATGTCTCGATGAAGCCTGATTCTTTCTTTCTCAAAATCTTGAATCTGGAGTTCATTTTTCCAGCGGATATAAATGAACGAAATGGTCATTGACGCGGCGATAGTTGCCAGGATCGGCAAAATTGGAAGGACGAGATCGCTTGAAGAAAGACCGACGTGACTGATTCCCAAATAGAGAAAGGTGAAGGCAATGATCCCACAGAGAGCGGTCCCCAGTGGGAGAGTCAGGGCCAGGAAGGCCACGAGGACTGCAGATCCCGTCATTAACAACCCGATTCCAAGTTTCGAAGACTCCTTTAGGCCATTTCCATTCAGAAGTGTCTGGATAACATTGGCATGGACGAAGCCTCCTGGCACGCTGGTTTCAAAGGGGGTTCGCCGTTTGTCTGCGGAAAGGGCGGCATGCATCATCAGGACAATTTTCCCGGCCATGTAATGTTTGATTTCATCCTTCCGATCTGCCTGGATGGCTTCCCAGATATCCAAAAACGAAAAGTAAGGGAAGGGACTCTCCAGCCATCGACCGGCATAGCGAATGAAAAACCGGCCTTGATTATCGACAGGGAAATTCACAAGTGCAGAGCTGGTTTTTTCATTTTTGTGGATTTGTAATCGGTTGCCGGATTTCAACGGAATGGGCTGTCTTGAGATATTCAAATATGCTGCGGCTACGGCAACCCCAAACGCAGGAACTATCTGATTGTCCAGTCGTACGTGAGAGGGAACTCTTCTATACACTCCGTCCGAATCCGAAGAGGCGGCGATATGGCCGATTCCTGAAGCCGAAGAGGCTAATCCGGTGAGTGGAGGGGACAATAAGCGCGTCTGAATGAGCGAATCCTCATCGCGAAGGTATGATGGAGCCGAGGATCCATGTTGAAGGGCATCGCGTAATTCTTGGGGAATGGTTGATGCCGTTGACAGGGAAGAATCTCCTGAAACCGTCACCGCCAGTGGCACGATCACGTTCTTTGTGGAGCGAACGGCCTGAATCAGTTTGGCATCGCTTTGGGTTCCCCCGCGCTCAGGTGGGCTTTTCCCTGCAAAGTGGAAGTCCAGAGCGATGACAGAGGCCCCGGCTTCGCCAAGCGCTTCAATCACAGTTGCAAATGCCGCTCGATCCCAAAGCCCTACTCCGAATTCGGCCTCGCTCTTAGCATCACGGCCTATCAACACAATGGAGGAACTCTCTGATCGATTTTCCACCATGCGTAATCGGGCATCCAGCGTGCTCCATTCCCATGGATCTAAAAAATCCGAGAGGGTAATCCACACTATTCCCGCAACAGAAATAGCCACTAACCCGATGAGAAAAGAAATTTTGATGGGCTTCAAGCGGGACATAGTGTATTTAACCGGGTGTATAACCGGTTTGTCTGAGAAATTCGGTTGGTCCACCAGGTAAGAAGATGTTTGTGGGCATTGATTTGAGAGAGAAAGGTGCGTTGGAGTGGACTAATGAAAGTTTTTCAGCTTTTTAAGGTACCGGCCTTAACATTCTTTTTCTCCTAAGGCACCAAGGATATCCTCGACAGGACAAGGGGTGGAAGGCTCTAACGGTAGGGTAATGGTATCTCCTTTGTCGATGCGTCGTGCAAGGTCCTCCACGGCTATTTCCAGACGCACATTGGTCTGAGGTCGCTGAGGCTTTCGTCCTAGGATTTCATCCAATTCATCCCCTGCCGCTTTAGCGCGTTGGCGGGTGGCCTCAAATAATTTGCCTTCCATCTCTTGAGCTTCTTGGTACAAAGCCTCGATTTCTTTTCGTCGAACTACATATTCAGCTTTTGTCACGATGCCGGCGTTGTATTGACTACAGAGTTCTATAAACCGGGCAATGGTTCCTTGGACGACCTTATTCCAAGCCACGCCCGAACGATGACTGAAGGTTACATCTGGCCCGACCTTGAAAAAAAATGATCCCACTTTCAATCCTGCGGGCATATCTCTGGTTTTAGATTCATACACGGAGCAGTCCAATTTTTTAGCGGGTACTTCACCGGCATGGGCTATAGCGGGTAATAGGCAAACTAAAAAAAACCCTATCTCCACAATGACAGAAAGGAGAAAATCCAAATTGAAAAAATGAACTCCTCCGGAGGGATTGGGTTTGTTCGCTGTCATAATAATTATCCGGTCATCTTCTTCTTTTGCGGATTTCTGCCTCCATATCTTCCATTTGAGATTCTAAATCCTCTTGGACCTGTTCAAATCCTTTGACTAACCTGTCCAGGCTAAAAGGTCGCAACGGAGGAAGCCCTGGTCCGGTTTCAGGTTCAGCTTCAGGTTGATTGACCAAAACCTGAGAGGGTTGTGTGTTAGCGACGGGACTATTGAGTCTTTGGGGGGTAATGGGAATTTCCTTTTCTGGTGACGAACTGGGAAGGGCTTCACCTGTGTTTATGTTATGTCCCGCGTAATCCACATGAACCCCCTGCTTGGAGAGCCAATCTTTGGCCACGCTGGATTTAATGGCGAAATTGATACTGGTAATGGCTAAGCCGTCTTTTGACCTCCTTTGAATAAAACTATTAATGCCAATCTGATTTCCCAGCATGTCAATGAGTGGTCCTCCAGAATTTCCTCGGTTGAGACTTGTTTCCGTTTGATAAATGTCCCAGCCAGGTAATCCCCCATAATCTTGCCATTCAGCACTGATGACTCCGGTGGTGAGGCTCCACAATCCTCCTCTTTCGGGATGTCCAATGGCCACAACCCGAGACCCAATAGTGATTTCAGAAGGATCTCCGAGTGATAAAACGGGCAGTGGGGTGGGAGGGGCCATGATTTTTAATAAGGCCATGTCATAGGCTTCGCTTGAAGCGACGATGGTAGCTTTAAACTGCTTGGCCAGATTATTCTTGTTATCCATGGAACCAATCACTCTCTCGGGTTTAATAATCACCAGGATCGTTTCATGGGGAGCCTTGGCTTCCTCGTTATGCACAACATGATTGTTCGTCAGGACGAGGCCTGTCGAATCAATGATGGACCCCGTTCCTGTTCCGCCTGAATCCTTTGTGACCGCAATCACCAACACTGTAGCCGGAGAGGCAGCTTGATAGATCTGGGCAGTCGTCAATTCTGCAGGAAATGCACTTGGGTGTGATTGACAAAGTATGGTTCCGACAGTCAATAAACAGCCGCCAATCTTTCTCAGCGTTCCGTTCAACCACCATTTTCGATTATGTTTCATGGCTAACCCCCTGTTCGGGAAACCAAAGAGTGCAAAAAACTGTCTTCAGCTAGAGGACTTCGAAGGTAATGTCTTTTTTGCTATACATGCCATTGATATCGGCGATACTGATTCGCACGGTGTGCTTTCCTTGAGGAATTCTGGCCTCCTTCACATGAATGCCATGAGGTGAACTGTAGTCTATGACTCGATCCGTGATGTCAATCGAAATAAACTTGATGACGCTAACCTTTAAACTTTTAAGGTCCACCGGATCACTTTGTGGCGTAAATGTGATGAAAACCTCTACTGGGGCCTCTGATCGATCCCCCTCTTTGGGTTTAATCACCTCGATAACAGGGCCCAAGTTTAACTCATCATTTTCTATCTGAAGAGAAGACTCACCGGAAATCTCTGGAGCTGAGGCCATTGCTGCCTCTTCTGGTGTGATGAGCCATCCCGCCTGAGTTGTCCCAATTTCGGCAAAAATGCTGCTGCCGGATTGGAGGATCCCCGTTAACAGAAAGAAATGAAAAAGCATGGGTCCATAGAATTTTCGCTTCCTCATGGTGAGGTCTCCATTCTGCCGAATGGATCTTATGTTTGGATAGGCATCCATAACAAAGTATACACGGTGCCTTTCCCTCCATATGATTGCCGGGGTGTATCCACTTTTCCCGGACCTGAGCATTCTTCAAGGCGACATCGCTGTCAAAACTGGCCATCGCATCGATGTTTGTTGAAAAACTTTGATAATCTCTCTCGCTTCGAGGCAACATTTGAGATGTATTGTTAACTCCCAATGTTCTGATTAATTCGGTTTTGGCCAAGGATATGCTTTTGGTTCTGGCATCTTCAGCTTAGAAGGTTGGACCGCTTACTCCAATCGCACACAGTTCTGAATCATTTTCAGGTAGCTGGTTTATTCATCGAGGGAATTCCTCTGAGACGCAGTCGGCATAGGAGACCAGGACTATCAAAAGTCTATTTTTTATTTGGGGACTGCCTCCGGATGTCCAGACTATTTTTTCTTTTGGAGTTCTTCATTGAGTTCACTGTGAGCTTTATCAGCATTTTTTCTCACAAATTCGCGCATTTTTTCATCTAATTCCTTAAATTTGCTGTCTGCTGCTGCATAAGAATCCATGGCTTCTATGACTTTGTCGATGTCCAATTTGCACAGGGCGTAGGCTTCATTGCGAAGGGGGTGTTCCCAATATTCCACGATCTCAGCTCCGACTAGGCTGGCTTCGGTCACCTGTTTCATTGTGTCCTGGATATGCTGTTCAACACTGGTTTGGGAGAGATCTCCTGCTGTCGTTTCCGCAAGATATTGTTTTTGTAGGCCTGCCACATACACGTTGAGAGTTGAGGCTAAGTCATTGCGGGCTTGTCCTTCAGCGGCACGGCGTCTCAACGTAGGGTTACGCACGCCAGATGCACTTCCCACTCCATAAAGGGCTTTGCGTTCCCCACTGAAAGCCGCACCTTTTTGAGTCACCCACTCTGGTAAACCCTCAACATTTTGAATTGGCGTGTCCACTCTTCCCATTCCTCCGGCTTCTTGCCCCATTGGTTTCTGTGACGCACATCCAGTGGTAACAAGTAAAAGCCCAAGAACGGTCATTTGTAGTTTGATTGCCTTAGTCATAATTTTACTTTTCTCCTCTTTTGTTAGGCCATGGGTTTGATTTTGCTCACCAGTCCGATTGTACTTGGAGAATCCGAAATTGATAGTTCCTATTCCAAATGCGTTCTCGAAGGATTCAAATACCAGGTTTAATAAATAAATTCAAATAATTCTGAGAAGGCCTCTTGCCGATAATAGGCCAATGTCTTCCCCGTAATTGAGATCAATCCCTATCAAGCGCAACCGATTTTAGCTGGTGGAATGGAGGAGCGTTTTTAAGCGGGGTAACGGGTGTAGGAGTTGAACTCGTAACGTATGGTTGTTGCCAGTTCGAGGGGACTCCATTCAAAAATCAGATTGCGGTGCTGCCAGTCGGCCTTGCGCCATACGATATCGGTTTTGCCATCGCCATTCAGATCGTTCTCGTTGCCTGCTGTGACGGACTCTGCGCAGGCCAGATTGAAAATTATTCCGAGGAGAACAACGAACCCCAAAATTGCTTTACCCCGTTTGGGTTTAGCTTGGCTTTGTGTCCAATTGGTCATTCTCCCTCTCCTTTTTGAATCAGGTGAGCAATGAACCTCGCTAGGCGTTCATGGCCGTCGTACATCTACAGTTCAATAAAAAGGGATAAGGAATCTTTCTCGCCCCTCCCTGTGTTGAATTTCTTCCGTGAAATTTCCTCAAATTTATGAGTCAAAATTTATTGGGAAACAAATTTTATTTCTTTAAATAAAGCAATAAAAAAATCACTTTCCTCTCACTTAATCTAAAACGGGGGAAAGGTTAACGTTCCGTTCAACGTGATTGGTGGATGGGATGCTTTGACATCTGTTGCCACCGTGTTTGCCAATGTTAGCGTGCCAGCGCTTCTGTTAAATGTGGCTCCTTTACACCCGCCAGAAGGGTCCCCATCATGGCAACTCCAGACTGTGCTTTGGCCTTGATTAAACAGAGAGAAACTGAGGACAGTGACTTGGCCGGTATTGATAGAAAGTCCTACTCCAAAAATTTCGACGTGGGTAACACTAGCGGTTAGATTTTCTCTCCATGCAACTGCTCCTCCTTCGTTACTGGTTCCGGTTGATGGGGCATCCGCGACAAACGTTCCTCCCACGCTGGCAGGTGCATTTGCAATGGTCAATGTTCCCCTGTCGCCAGCTGGAGGAGGGGATGGAGGCTGATCAATCGTGAGGCTGAATAATTCCTGCGCCGATTGAGAAGGATTCCCACTATCCCGCACGCGAATGGTAACCAGGAATTTTCCTGCGGTGGTTGGTGTTCCGCTGATCTGGCCGGTGGACGGATTGAGCGTCAGACCTGGGGGCAGGGAACCGGAAAACACCGTCCATGAAAAAGAGGGCGTTCCCCCTGACTTTGCGAGCGTGATGCTATAGGACTTGTTCACCGTTCCTGCGGGCAGGGTCGATGCTGTGGTGATGCTGAGCGGCGGAGTGATCGGCCGGCCGGCAATGATCCAATCTGTGGAGACTTTTCCTGGGAATGCCTCGGACGCGATCGTCAAGCCATTCAGTAGCCAACACACCACGGCCCCGGTCGCGGTGTCGTACCAAATCACATCCGTCTTGCCATCGCCATCGGCATCGCCCACCTGTGCAATCTGCCATTGCGACGGCAATCTATCCAAAATGCCTGATGAGGCAAGGGTGGTGCCGTTCAATAGCCACACCGCCACGTCGCCGCTATTGGTGTTGCGCCAGATGAGATCCGCCTTGCCATCCCCGTTGACATCGCCCACTCCCGCGATCTGCAAATCCGGTGATGCGTTGCCGGGGAAGCCCGAAGACGTCCTGGTTAACCCGTTCATCAGCCACACGGCCACCGCGTCGCTCGTCCCATTGCGCCAGATGAGATCCGCCTTGCCATCGCCGTTCACATCACCCACTCCCGAGAGCTGCCAGGCGAGCGACACTTTACCCAAAAAGCCCGAGGCGGCAATCCTGGCCCCGTTCATCAACCAGATTGCCGTGTTGCCGTCATTCGAATTGCGCCAGAGCAGGTCGGCCTTGCCATCGCCGTTGACATCTCCGACGGCTTGCAGGCTCCACGCTGTTGGCACACTGGTGGGAAAGCCCACAGAGGTAATGGCTGTCCCATTCATCAGCCAGATGGCCACGGTGGCGCTCGTGCTATGACGCCAGATGACATCGGCCTTCCCATCGCCATCCACATCGCCGATCCCCGCAATTTTCCAGGCGAGCGGCACGCCGCCCGGGAAGCCGGCCGATCCAATGGTGTCTCCATTTAGCAACCAGATGGCGGTGCTGCCAGTCTTGGTATTGCGCCAGAGAAGATCTGTGGTCCCATTACCGTCCAGGTCGGTGCTCACTGGATTTCTTTTGACCGAAGCCCCACGTTCTTGGACAAAAACATCTGAGTCACCATTGGTATCCCCTTCCACCAGATTACTTGCATGGGACTCAAAGACGACAAAACGGCCGTCTCCACTGATTTGTGGGGAATTACTAAAATTATTACCCAGCTCATTATGGAGTCCCATGCTTATGCGAGAAGTCTGGCTCGTTTCCCGATTATGAAGAAAAATATCTGTTACCCCATTAAGCTCCTCTGGTGGCACAAGATTGAAGGCGTCGGATTCAAATACCACAATTCGTCCGTCCGCGCTGAGACGAGGATTTCTGCTACCACCACCACCTTCCACGCCTGCGCTGGTTACACTAACCCTGGTGGTTGTGCCTGCATCCAGATCACGCACAAATACATCTTCGACACCATTGGTATCTCCTTCGACCAGATTAGTGGCATTGGAAGAAAAGGCAACAAACCGTCCATCAGCACTTAACGAAATACTTCCTTCTCCAGTATGACCATCCCCTTCTTCACCCTGGGAGTTGAGACTCCCGCGGATGGTCTGGCCTAAGTTTCGATCATGCACGAAGATATCAAAGGAGGCATTCGTATCTCCTTGGACCAATTTCGAAGAAGAGGACAGGAATGCCACATAACGCCCATCTTCACTGAGGGATGGGGAACCCACAAGAATAAAGCCAATTTCGTCGATCCCATTGGCATTCCCACTCACTCTAGTCGTTTGACCTGACTCTCGATCATGCACATATACATCCATCGTCATATTTGTATCTTCAGGGACATATGACAAAAGAGAAATAAAAGCGACATAGCGCCCATTCGCGCTCATTGCCAGAGGTGAGAGAAGGGAGTTCGGAACACCTCCAATCGGGGTTCCACCCGAGTCTACGGTCACAAGAGTCGTCTCACCTGTCTGTCGATCATGGACGAACACATGACCCAAAGGTTGGTCTGCTTCTGGAGTGAGATTCGTGGCTGCCGAGATAAACGCAACATAACGTCCATTTGCGCTGATGGCTACCCCACCATCATCAGAACCGCTAGCTCCATTTCCAACCATACCAGATGAACCTACACTCACTAGAGTTGTCTGCCTGGTTTCCAGGTTCCGGACAAAAATGTCGAGCAAGGAGTTCGTGTCTCCGGGTACTAAATTACTTGCTAGCGAGGAGAACGCAACAATTTTCCCATTTCCGCTGATGGCTGAGTTTTGACTGTGGAAATTCCCCTGTACTCCATTGGAATCGACACTGATTTGTGTCGTGGTTTGGCCCTCCGCTCCTGGTGGCAGCGCTCCTAGAAATATGATTATCCCAAAAGCTAATGTCACGAACTGTCCACCCTTGTCCCACTTTCTCCTTAACGTGAATGTGCTCATGAGCCACGCTCCTTTTTCGCTGCATATTAATGGACGAATTTATAATGAATACGTCAGGAATCGCGATGAGGGTTAAACTCTGCGGCGTGCAATTTTTAGGGCGTTGCCATCCATCTATTTTCTGCCAACCTGCCTTTTCATCACACAAAAAAAAGCGTGATAAACGGACTTAGTCCGTTTATCACGCTTTTCTGTTTTTGCTGTGCCCAGCATTACGTTAGCACTGAGTTGGGAGCATCCTATTTCATTGCCTGCGGCCTCCTTGCCGAAAAAATGCAAAATCTGGAATGTGGAATTTTGCATTTTACGTGAATAAAGTCAACTCTCATTCGGGTTTTCATTAAATTTTCCCAGTCTATGGATTTATCAGGGAATGATTGTAGCGGTCTTGGGTTTGTCTGATGAGATGATTGAAAGGGGCTAGGGATGTAGCAAAGGAATGTGGATGTGCAGGGCCGGAATCATCTCTGCTGTTTTTTCATCTTCCCCAGTTAGTAATGGGGACTCATCCGAAAACAAACACAGATAGATCCTTGGTTATAAGTGTCGGGAAGGACAGAAGGAGGATTAATTTCCATTAATGCGTGTCGAGGATAAAAGGATGGTAGATCCCGATTTCAAGAAAAAGGACAAAGGAGGATTTTAATTTTTTACGAAAATGGTTGAATTATTCGCAAGCTTCTGAATGAAATGAGTGGACTGGCTGAGGCCTGGGTTTTTCTACCTGGGTACAGATCCTTCACGATGAGTTCAGGATGACATTCTGGTTTATGGCCGCGCCGAGTCAACACTGATTTGTCCAATTTCTGAATGGGAAAACTACTTTTTCCTAATACCTTCCTGATTTTCTTTTCGTTGGGATCTCTACAAGTGGATTCATTGAGTGCGTCCCTTCTTTTTATTAGGATGTATTCCGATATAATGACAAAAGGGGTGGAATACTTATGAATGATTCCTACACCATTGGCACACTTCTCCTGGACCGTCTGTATAAGCTGGGGCTGCATCATATTTTTGGCATTCCCGGCGATTATGTGCTAACCCTCTTTAAGCTCATCGAACAATCGCCTATCCGGCACATCGGAACAACCCGGGAAGATTGCGCTGGCTTTGCGGCTGATGCCTATGCGCGCATACATGGGATTGGCGGCGCATGTGTGACCTATTGCGTCGGTGGTCTGAATATGGTCAATGCCGTTGCCTGTGCCTATGCCGAGCGGTCGCCGGTGGTGTTGATTTCCGGCTCACCAGGCTTGAATGAACGAGTCAATAATCCATTCCTTCATCATATGGTTCGTGATTTTTCGACTCAACGCGATGTCTTTGAAAAGGTTACGGTGGCCTCTGTTGTTTTGGATGACCCTCATACGGCTGAACGGGAGATTGACCGGGCCTTAAAGTCGTTAATGCAATTCAAGCGGCCGATCTATCTGGAGGTTCCACGAGACCTGGTGATGACTCCCGTGCAAGTGGCTTCAACAAGTCCCCCGAAAGTCACGGCCTGCCAAAGTGACCCGGCGGCCCTCAAGGAAGCCGTCGCAGAAGTTCGCGGCATTTTGTCAGGTTCCGAGCGTCCGATTATTCTGGCCGGCGCTGAAATTCATCGGTTTGGTCTTCAGGACCAATTGACCGAACTGGTCGAGCATATGCATGTGCCTATCGCCACGACCCTGCTGGGGAAGTCGGTCATTCGGGAAGACCATCCCCTGAATATCGGGGTGTATGGCGGATTGGTGGGGCGAGAAGAAATTCTGGAGTTTGTGGAAGACGCCGATTGCCTGTTGACCCTAGGTACATTGCTCACGGATGTTGAAGACGCCAAAGCGCATGCCACGCTCCTGGCGACAGGCCGGACCGTTCATGCAACGGCGGACTCCATTGCCATTAAGCATCATAAATATGAAGACGTCCGTTTTGAAGATTTTATTCGAGCCCTGGTGGCGTCCCCCTTGCCGGCCTTTCCTGCACGAGCGCTCCCTCCACGCGATAGCGTCCGGTTTGACCCACCTGGTCCGGAAGCGGCCGTGACCCTTCGCAATGTCTTCGGATATCTGGATGGGCTGCTGAATGACAAAACGGTGGTGATTGCTGATGTCGGGGAGTCGCTGTTTGCTGCGGCCGATCTACGTGTTCGAAAGAGTGCGGAGTTCCTGTCTCCGGCCTATTACACCTCCATGGGATTTAGTGTCCCTGCCGCTCTCGGTGCGGGATTTGCTGATCCCGGCCTGAGGCCATTTGTCTTAGTTGGTGATGGGGCATTCCAGATGACCGGCACTGAATTGTCCACCTGTATTCGCTATGGGCAGGCTCCTATCGTGGTGGTGCTGAATAATCGTGGCTATGGGACCGAACGGGAAATCCTTGAAGGTCCGTTCAATGACCTCTATGAATGGCAGTACGAGAAGATCTGTGATTTGTTGGGCGGCGGTGTTGGCCATCGGGTGGGCACGTTTGGGGACTTAGTACAAGCATTGACCATTGCCGTTGATGATCACAAGCAAGTCCACGTGTTGAATGTGCTGCTTGATCCTGGTGACCGATCCACCGCCATGAAACGTGTCGCCCAACGATTGGCCAAACGAATGACAGGACACTAGCCTTAATCTTTCCTGGCTCTGTGCCCTGATTCCTTATCCCGGCCTGGTTGAACCCCTACCATTTTTCCCTTCCACCAAATTCATCAAAACCCCTTGTCCTGATTGGTTGCGGGCCTGCTCTAGGCACCCGTATAATGGATCGGTTTAGGACTAAATTTTTCCTTTCAGCCAGGATAGGACCTTTTATATGAGTACCGAGACTGTCGAAAAAGATTCCAAAAACTACCCGATTCTCCGGAATTTGCAATATTCCCCGCTAAAGCAGGGGGAGGAGCAATATATTGTGCTGTGGGACCCTTCCGGCCTGTCTTCTGAAAAGCTGGTGTTACCGCTAAATTTTTTCTATCTGTTTCAGTTTTTTGACGGGGACCATTCTCTGGAACAGGTTGGTGCTGAATATCTCAAAAAGTATGGCGAATTTATGATGCCGGATCGTCTCACAAAATTGGTGAGCGACCTGGACGAGAAATTATTCCTGGAAGGTGATCGACTGAAACAGGTTCAGGCGCAAGCCTTTGAGGCCTATCGAAAACTTGATGCGAGGCCGATGGGGTTTGCCGGGAAACAATATGAGGCCGATCCGGCAAAACTGCGGGCGCAGATCGACGGGTTTTATGCTTCAAAGGAAGGACCGGAAAAAGGTAAGGCGGAATGTGCCGGTCAGACTATTAGGGGCCTGGTGGCCCCGAATTTTGAATTGAAAGATGCCGGGCCCATCTACGCGTGGGGCTATCAGGAATTACGGGAAGGCCAGGTCCCCGATGTGTTGGTGTTGATCGGTACCTGCCATGCGGGTCTCGAAGGGGGAGTGGCCTTTACAGATAAAGATTTTGAAACACCGTTTGGGACCGTGCCGGTTAATCGAACGATTATCGACTTGATCCGCAAAGAAACCGGTGAGACATTTTTTGTGGAAGATATTGCCCATCTCCGTGAACATAGTCTGGAGTTGCAATTGCCGTTTATCAAGCATGCGCTTGGTGAAGAGCGGGAAATTTCCATTGTGCCTATTCTTGTGGACTTTCCTGCGGATACGCTCACGGGCGGGGAGTATCAACAGCTCTTTCACCGCATTGATCAATTTCTCACGATTACCAAACGCGCGATTCAGGCCAGCGGGCAACAGGTGTGTGTCATTGGCAGCGCCAATTTAGCGCATATCGGAATTCGCTATGGAGACAAAACGCCCCCCACCGATTTTTCATTTCACCGATGTATGCAGATTGATCTTGAAATGTTGAAGAAGGTGGAAGAAGCTGATCCCGAAGGGTTTGCAGAGTTTATCTTGAAAGAGGGGAATCAGCGGCGCATTCTAGGGTTTTCCGTCATTTTTTCCCTGATGAAACTGCTCAAGCGTGATGGAGAGGATTTCAAAGGGCAGGTGCTACGCTATGATCGGGGGATTACCGATCAGTTTAATTCCACGGTGACATACGCCAGTATCGCGTTTGTCTAACGGGTCAGTTGAAAAAAGCCGCCAGCGGCGTTCTCCCCATTTTTCCGTGCTCACGTATTACATGTACGCTCCGCGCGAAAAATGGCTGTGGCCTTGCTGGACGGACTTTTTTGAACCGACCCGAAATCTTCCAGGGGGCCATATGGCGATGCGACGTTTTGCCCTCGGAGATCAGTATTCTTCAACACTCCGCTTAAGGGCTATTCTTCTGCTCTGATCTTCATCCGTATGGGTTCCAGCGGATTGTCCCGGCTATCGCGTGGCAAGTCGACAATCTGGTCTACCACTTCCATTCCTTTCACCACTCTGCCAAACACCGTATACATGCGATCTAGACTGCTGGTGTCTTCTACGATGATATAGAACTGCGATCCGCTATCGGAGATATCACGGGTGGCATCCTGATTTCGTGGGACCTTGGCCATGGCAACTGTTCCACGACGGTGAGGTCGATCACTCGGTTCGGGCGGAAGGCTAAAACCCGGTCCCCCGGTGCCATGGAGTTCCCGCTCTGGATGCTTGCTTAATGGGTCGCCACCCTGGATCAGGAATTGCGGGACGACCCGGTGAAAGGTCGTGTCATCATAAAATTTCAGGTTGATGAGATTAAGGAAGCTTTCCACATGTCGAGGCGCGTCATCCATAAAAAAGCGAATTTCAATATCTCCAAATTTCGTGGAGATAATGGCTTTTGGATTTTTCTTTTTGAATTGTAAGGGAGATGGTGTTGTCACGACCTCGGCACTTTAGCAAGTGTTTGCAAAGTTCATCAAGCTTTACCGGCGTTTCAGTGAAGAGAAATTACAAAAAATATGTTGACAAGAGGAAGTGGCCATCCACTAGCCATCACGTGTCGCCGAGTAGTCATACCATTCTGAAAGTTGTTTCGAGCTGATGACAACTTCTACTGAGATCATCATTTTCCAGGAAATTTTTTTGTAGGCTCAGGCATTGCGTTTTCACCTCAGAAGAGCCGAGCAGGGTCTGGAGATGATGCACGATGTTGGAAGCTTTAAAGTTTCGTTTTCGAATCATCCTACCCACTCCTAATTTTTCCACACGAGCCGCATTATCAAATTGGTCAAACGCCAGGGGTTGAATCAGTTGCGGGGTTCCTGCCCGTAAGGCTTGGGAGCAGGTGCCGATGCCTCCATGGTGGATGATGGCAGCCGCATGCGGGAGGAGTTGACTAAGGGGCACATAGGAAAAGTGCGTCACTCCCGTCGGGAGGGAAGGGGGAAGTTGTTCCGGATACCGCGTCAGAAAAATCGCCGCCTGTCCCAGTTCCTGGCTGGCTTCGGCCGCCTCCTTGAAAAAGGCTTGTCCATGTTTATTGGCCGAGCCTGGGGTATAGATCAATGGTTCCGGGTGTGCATCCAAGAAATTCTGGACGATTCCGGGGAGGACGCTGTCCGGAGCTTCATCATAGAGAGGAAACCCGGTGACATGTGTTCCTGGAGGCCAGTCAGGCTGAGGAGCGGCAAACCACTCAGGGAAGAGCCCTAAGACCAAATCGGGTGAATGCAGCCAGTCGTGGAAGATCCGCGACACCGGCGGTAAGCCGAGCTGGCGGCGAAAACGATTCAGCCGAGATTTCACCACAGGATCAATGATTGTGTGATCCAGAAATTTCCACATGTGGCGTTTGAATGCAACGGGCAACCAATCCGGAAGTGGCAGGCCGGGGATTTTCGGGGATTGGTGGGCTGAGTGAAAGACGCCCGGCGAAAAATGGACCGTGGCATGCGGAATATGGTGGGTTTCTTGAATGAGGCGAGCGGCAAATCCCAAGGTGGAACTCACCAACAGGGTGTTTCCTATGATGACTTTTGACTTGAGGAGAACATAGGTTTCTTCCAGGGCGCCGGAGACCAGCCGCTTCATGATGAGTCGCCAGCCTTTGTGAGGATGCCATAACGCGGGATTATCGGCCATGGCGTCATAATCCTCGGCCGTTCCCAGGGGGACAAACTCCACTCCCGCTTTTTGAACAAGCTCTGTGAAATGGGCACTGGTGAAGACCGTGACCGTATGCCCGCGCTGCCGGAGCTGTCGGGCCATACCCACCAAGGGCAGCACATCCCCGTAACTCCCCACTGCCAGGATAAGAATAGTCATTGATGCATACCAGGAGTTACCCTGGGAATTCCTCATCTGCGAAGGCGAGATTATTGGTCTGCCATCGTTTTAACCGGCAAAAGCCCCAAGGCATATAGAGTCCGAAGGTAATGATCGTGAGCACCATGATCAGGAGCCAGGTCCCAAAAAATCCAATTCCTGTTCCCTGAAAGGCGAGCTGGCGATTACCGATGAAGGTATGTTCCGATATCCACCGCTGTTGAGCGGAATAGGCCCATGGAAAAAATAAACCAAAGGTGATTACCGTCACCACCCACGTCCAGACAAATAACCATAAACAACTGAAACCTGTTCCGCGAAAATCAAAACGCTGGTGATTCATGCGTTTCCTCATTGAAAAGGTGTAATAGAAGAACTTTCCACAGCGTACCATGGGAGAACTGGTTGGTGAATGACCAAGCTTTTGCTGCGGGCTGGGAGTTGAGAGGAGACGTTATTCTTTTTGAGAACATAGCAGGGAGTGAAGTTCCCGGACTCGCAAGAGAATTCAGGAATATTCAGAGATTGACCTTCATCCCAGAGTCATACTAGCGTAACACCTATCACGAAATTTTTGGACCGTTTGGGTTGGGGCTGTTGTCCCTTCTACGGTGCATTCAGGGAAAAGGAGGAAATTATGAAAAAAGTGGCGGTGATTCTTTCAGGTTGTGGGTTTTTAGATGGAGCTGAAATTACGGAAGCCATTAGCACGCTCATTGCCATCGGTCAAAACGGAGCTGAATATGAGGTCTTTGCGCCCAATAAAGATGTTGAGGAAACGAATCACCTCACTCAAAAGCCCACAGGACAGAAGCGAAATGTGTTGCAAGAAGCCGCCCGCATTGCTCGTGGCGAGATTCAGTCGTTAGAACAACTCAAAGCAGAGAATTTTGACGCCCTGGCATTTCCTGGAGGTTTCGGAGCCGCGTTGCATCTCTGTGATTTTGGAAAAAAGGGGAGTGGGGGCCAAATTGATCCACAGGTGGCCAGGATCGTGAATGAGTTTAGCGACAGTCATAAGCCCATCGCGGCCATTTGTATTGCGCCGGCCATCATGGCATTGGCGTTGGGAAAAAAAGGCATTAATGTGACCATCGGAGAAGATGCAGGAACCGCATCCGAATTAGAAAAAACCGGTGCCAAACATCAGAATTGCGCGGTTGAAAAATATGTCGTAGATCATAGCAATAAAGTTATCACCACGCCCGCCTATATGTATGGCTCAGCCAAGCCTCACCAGATTTTTGCCGGGGTCAGTGGTGCGATTGCTGAGTTGATTAAGATGGCATGAGGGCTTGGGTCGAGTCCAGATAAACATTAGAACCCCAGTGCCAATGCAGACGAGAAAGATGGTGAGGAGAATCGAAAAGGGGAAGGCAAGAAGAGAGCACCCGAACAGGGCAATGATGCAAGCCGTGGCCATGAGCTTGGCATTCCGACTGATGCTGCCTTCTTGTTCCCAATTCTGAATCATTGAGCCCAAGAAGGGTTGTTTGAGTAGCTGTGCATGCAGGCGAGGAGAACTTTTGGAGAAGCACCAAGCGGCAAGGAGGATAAAGGGAGTCGTGGGCACGAGTGGAACAAATATTCCTAAAAGCCCCAGACCAAGACTGATCCACCCTCCGACCAGCAGCAGAAGTCTTACAGGCGAGACTGGCATACGAGTGAGCCTTACTGGTGATGAGTGGTTTCTTTCGAGGTTTTCGGATAAAGATGTTTTCGGCCTCAAACCATGAAAAATTAAAGGGGATGGCTGCCAAAGGAGGGTGAGTGTCTGGCAACAAAGAGGATCAGGAGCATTCATCAGACACCCAGGAGTTCGCCAATTGCAACATGATTTCAAAACGGTGCGTTTACATCTAAAGGAGGTGAAGATGGGACCGACAAAAGTCATTGCCAAAGCGGGTGCACTCTACGAAGTCAAGACCGACAAACTGGTTCAAGATGGTCTTCCGACACGTACGGAGCAAGAAAGCTATGCGGCACAGCATTATATTGCTCTGCCCGTTATTGATAAGGCCGGGAAGCAATGGGTGCTTGAGGGGCAACCGGTGTTTTGCCTTCACGGAACGCAATACGAAACGGTCGACGATCAAAAAGTTCATTTAGCCCGATGCCCCGATTGCGGGGGAATGGGGATCCGAGATGATGAACCGTTGGTGGAATCGGATTGTATCCGATGTGTCCAATGCGGGCATGAATTTGATACCCGGCTGGAAATGATGGAAACCTGAGAGTGTAAAGGCATCCCTGTCTTTTCAGGCTTGAGCAGCGGCGCTGTTTGGGAGGCAGCGTTCAGGTCATTGAGGGTGTGTTTTCGATTGTGTCCCGGCCGGGCAAAAACTGTTGGGCAGAAAAGACGAGAATGTGTGTATTGAGGGTAGGGGCAGGCCCGATTCTTCGTGGGAGGCGATGAAGGTGCCTCCCACAAAGAGATGAGCGTTCAGTTTGAGAGGAGGCCTGACGGTGTCCTCTTCTACTATTTGCTGGTTGTTTCGGCGGCTTTGGGACCTACCGAAGGCATCAGAGGAAGCTTCTCGGCTTCATCACTCACTTCAAGAAGAGCAATGGCGCCGGTGAGCGCATCTTTCAGTGAGTGGGTCACTATCGGATAGACGCCTTTTTGTTCCACGACGACATCCAGAATGGCACCATCTGCCGCACCGATCACCTGGGTCTGGACCCCTTGCATGCGGTTAGCTGGATTTCCGCTGGCCCATACATCGTCCCAGATTTCCGCAATCGGATGAAGTGAGGAAAAATTATTGGGGCCGATGTTGACAAAATAAAACCGTACCCGCTCCCCCGGCTTGGCGGTGAGGAATTCTCCTCCTTTTGTGGCATGAACAGGGTCATACTTAAATATCCCGCCGTTGAACACAACATGGTCATTTTTTGCGTCCATCATTGCCTGGACGTCATCAGGATCTTTCGTAAATAACTCTGATTGCACCAGCACATATTCCCGGTCAGCCTTGGGCATCGCAGCGGGATCTTTCGGGTCAACAATGACGGCGCCGAACATGCCACGGGCGATATGTTGAATCATTGGAAACGCACCGCAGTGGTAGGCAAAGACTCCTGGCCGTTTAGCCTCCCAAGTATATTCCAGCGACTCGCCAGGGTTCACATCGCGATAATTGGCGAGGAAATCCGTTTCAGCCGCATGAAAGTCCATGGAATGGGGGCGACTATTATTTTCATGGTTTTTGAGGATGAAATGGACTTGGTCACCTTCGGTCACGCGTACGACGGGACCTGGAACCTGTCCGTTAAAGGTCCATGCTTTATAGGTGGTGCCTTTGCCGTCAATGACCACTTCCGTTTCCACTGCGGTCAATTCCACTGTGACTTTCTTGGCCTCGACTTGTGAGACAAAGGTAGAAACACTCCCGGTCATGGCTAAAAGCGCAATGGCCAATCCCATCCGGCCTGAATGTCGATTTTTCATTCTTTAATCCTTTCATACGAACATAAATATGATGATTGAAGATGATGTCTGCCTATCTATGCCCATAGATGCAACACCATATGTATAGTCTTTATAGCAGATTATGTGCCACTCATGAAAAATTCATAAGTTATTGATTTATAAGTGTTTATTTTGATTAATTTAAATTTTTATTCAACAATAATTTGTTGCATAGCAATATTTTGCTGAACAACAACATAATATTGTTGTTTAATATGATTATTGCTGCGTTATCTTTCAACATTTCAGTAGCCCGGTTATAGATGAAAGAGACCTACAACCGGATAAGGACCAACGAGTCAATGAACAATGGAAAAGACAATTACATAGCAGAAATGCGGTTTCGGGCCGTTGCCCAGTCGTCTCACGATGCCATTATTATCGCGGATCAATCAGGGACCATCCTGTTCTGGAACAAGGGGGCCAAAGACATCTTCGGCTATGACAGTGAGGAGACCGTCGGCCAACCTCTTACCATGCTTATGCCAGATCGATACCGGCTGGCGCATCAAGCCGGGCTTGAGCGATACAGCAAGAGGGGGGAGACGCGAATTCTTGGAGAGACTGTGGAACTGAGTGGTCTGCGCAGAACCGGCGAGGAATTCCCCCTCGAACTCACGCTTTCGGCCTGGGAAGAAGAGCGTCGGCTTTTTTTCAGCGGAATCATTCGAGATATCTCTCAGCGAAAAGAAGCCGAAGAAGCCCTTCAGCAATCGGAAGAAAAATATCGTGCCATTTTCAATCAAGCGGTAGAAGGGATCTACCAGGCGACACCTGCCGGTGTTTTCCTCAATGCCAATGCCGCCCTGAGCCATTTATTGGGATACGACTCCCCCCAAATATTAATGGAAGCCATCAAAGATATCGGTCGCCAACTATATGTGGAACCGAGAAAACGGGAGGAATTTTGTCGGTTGCTGGAGCAAAAGGATGTCATCACGGATTTTGAGTCGCAGGTCTATCGGGCGGACGGGACACCAATCTGGATTTCAGAAAATGCCAGGGTAATCCGCAATGCGGAAGGAGCTGTGCAGTGGTACCAAGGATTCCTGGTTGATATTAGTGGACGAAAACAGGCCGAAGAACTCTTGGAGCGGCAAAACCGGTTGCAAGCAGAAAACCGGTACTTGCAGGAAGAAGTGCTCGAAGCCGGGGCCTTCGGGGATCTCGTGGGACAAAGCCCGGCTCTGCACAATGTGATCCGTCAAATAGATCTTGTGGCACCAACGGAGGCCACCGTGTTGATTCTCGGTGAATCCGGAACCGGTAAGGAATTGGTTGCCAGGGAAATTCACAAACGGAGTCAACGGAAAGACCAACCGTTAATCCGAGTGAATTGTGCCTCAATTCCTCGAGAGCTGTTTGAAAGTGAATTTTTCGGCCACGTGAAGGGAGCCTTCACCGGAGCGGTCAAAGATCGGGCCGGGCGATTTGGAGCTGCAGATGGGGGCACCTTGTTCCTCGACGAGGTTGGGGAGATTCCCTTGGATCTTCAAGGAAAATTTCTGAGGGTCTTGCAGGAGCAACAATATGAACGTGTGGGAGAGGAACGCACCAGACATGTCGATGTCAGAGTGATTGCTGCGACCAACAAGAATTTAAAACAGGAGGTGGAGACCGGTGGATTCCGGCAGGACCTGTATTTTCGGCTTAATGTCTTCCCTCTTGAAATGACTCCCCTCCGCGAACGAAAGGAAGATATTCCGCTCTTAGCCGAGTATCTTCTCGGAGTGACATCCAAAAAGCTACACTGTGTGCAACCAAGACTGACGGAAGCATTGGTGGGGCAATTACAACGATATAACTGGCCGGGAAATGTTCGAGAGTTACAGAATGTCATTGAACGAGGTCTGATCCTTTCCGGACAGCAGGGATTGTCATTCGATATTCCTCAATCGGGAGAAGGGCGATCCTCCTCACAGCACCGGGAGCCCAGGGTTTCGGCCAGAGTCTTGAGTGTGGTGCCCGAACAAGAAATGCGGCGTCGGGAACGGGACAATACCCTGGCGGCTCTTCAGGAAGCGGATTGGAAGATTTATGGGAAAGGCGGCGCAGCCGAACGACTCGGAATTAAACCCACCACACTGGTGGCCCGCATCAAAAAAATGGGGATTGTGAAGGGAGGGTAAACGTCTTTGGTGAATAGAAGAAAAGAGGTGAGTCATAGTGGTAAAGCCTCACCCCTATTTCCTGATTTGGGTTGATCTAGCTCATTGGTCATACATTCGGAGCGGTCGGAGCACCTGAGAAAAGTATTGCGGAACCAATACATGAATCCTTTCACCCTGTATCTTATGATTGGTGGGGGCGGTATGGCCGCTTTGGTGATGGGCGTTTTCCTTCCGGGTGTCTGGCCAGGGTTGCGCTGGTCCCATGAGCCCCTTCATTCCACATTGGAAACGGTCGGCGGATTGGCCGCCATTTCCATGGGAATTGTGTTGCTACAAAGGACCACTGAACACACCAATCAGAAGTTTTATCCCATCGCAGGTGGTTTTCTCGGCATGGGCATTCTTGAAGTCTTTCACGCGCTATCGATACCGGGGAATGGATTTGTCTTGTTGCGGGGCAGTGCAAGCTTGTTGGGAGGTGTGGGTTTCGGGCTGATGTGGCTCTCTGCAAAGCGAAAACATCATACGACGATTAAATGGATGCCGTGGGTGATGACTGGCGGAGCCCTTGCCCTCGGCTTATGGACGATTGGATTTCCGCAATATGTACCGGTGATGGTTCGTGAAGGGGCATTCACGCCAGCCGCAGTTGCTCCCAAAAGTTTTGCGAGCATGTTGTTTTTTGCCGGATCGCTTCGCTTCTTTTTGGATTACCGAAACTCGGGTCGATCGGAAGATTTCCTCTTTGCCTCATTGGCCCTCATGTTCGGCCTTGCAGAATTGATGTTTACCTATTCCGTGATCTGGGGCAGTCGATGGTGGTTTTGGCATGTCCTGCGGTTGATGGTGTATTTCTTAATCCTGTGGTATGTCGGGCGGGGGTATCTGGCCACGGTCTCTGAATTACGGACATCATTGGTCCAAACCAAACAGGCTGAACAAGCTAGTCGTCGCAGTGAAGAACAGCTTAGGACGGTTTTGGAAGACCGGGAACGTATGGCCCGGGATCTTCATGACGGAGTCATTCAATCGACATTTGCGCTGAGGCTGAATCTGGAACGGTGTCAACGGCTTATTACACAGAACCCCAAGGAAGCCCTTGCCGGGATTAGTGATGTCTTGATGGAACTCAAATTCGTGATTCAAGACCTGCGCCGACATATTAATGGTCTTGAACCGGAATGCCTGAATGGACAGCAATGGGTAGAAGAGATGCGCACGCTTGTGCATACGGTGGAAAAATCCCAGAACCTGCTCTTACACCTGCAGATCGATCAGGAGGCGGCCGATATGCTTACGCCGGAGGAAGCCACCCACCTGCTGTTTGTGGTGAAAGAATCCATCAGCAACAGCGTGCGGCATTCACATGCAACGTCAGGCACTGTGTCCCTTCAGGCGCGGGAAGGGGCCGTGTGTCTTGAAGTGACGGACAATGGTCTGGGCTTTGATCTTGAGAATACGTATGAGGGGGTTCACGGATTAAAAAATATGGCCGCACGTGCTAAGCGTTTGGGAGCCTATTTTCAGGTGTGGTCAAAACCTCACCGGGGGACCCGAATTGTTTTTGAGATTACCAAGGAAGGGGGCCATGCCCGGGCGTAACATACCCACCATCCGTCTTTTATTGGTCGATGATCATGAGGTGCTTCGCCTGGGCCTGAAAACGCTCTTTACCGAAACAGAGAAGATTGAGGTCGTTGGTGAAGCAGGGACCAGGGCTGCGGCGATCTCAGCGGCCGACCGGCTTCATCCCGATGTGGTGCTCATGGATGTCCGTCTGCCGGACGGGAGCGGTATTGACGCCTGTCGTGAGATTCGGAATGCCTCTCCTGAAACCCGTGTGTTGTTTTTGACGTCCTTTGCCGACGACCAAGCGGTGATGGCTACTATCATGGCAGGGGCCAAAGGCTTTCTGTTGAAAGAAATCAGCGGAGAAGAATTAGTCCGAGCGGTACAAACAGTCGCTGAGGGGAAATCTATCCTCGATGCTGCCACTACAGAACGGGTGCTCACCAGGATCCAGCATCTCTCCCTCCCTTCCCCTGACGGTAAAAAAGAGACGTTGGCTCCTCAGGAAATGAAGGTATTAACCCTGGTGGCCGAAGGAAAAACCAATAAGGAAATTGCCGTCGCACTCGACCTGAGCGATAAAACCGTCGGCCATTACCTTGAAAATATTTTCCAGAAATTGCAGGTAACCCGCCGCTCGCAAGCTGCGGCAGAGTTCGTCCGCCGATTTTCTCCCTAGGGGCTATTGAATCGTTCAAATGTTTTGCGGTTTCATTAGCATATGAGTGGCTGAAACTCATACCGTTAAAATTGAGGGAGTGTTCAAAAATGCTCGTCCAGCAAGGCTGCAGCCGATTGGGCGGGCTGAGCGTACGGAGGAGTACGTGAGCACGGCCAGGCGGCGAAGACGCCGCTGGCGGCATTTTTCAACATTCCCATTAGGGGCATTTACCCCTATTCGCATACGGGAAGATTAGTCGCCCGGCTCCTGGTGTTCGCACCTACCGCTTTCATCTCAATTCAGACACAATAGGCTCAGACGATGAAGACTCCCAAACGGAGCCTGTTCTCATCCACTGTTCAATCCAAGGAGGCCGTCATGCCGAATTTCATTCCTAAACCCTTTCTGATGCTCTCGACGTTAGTGTTTGCTTGTGTGTATGGACTTATTTTGAGTCCCGGTTTGGTTCTGGCAGATAAGACTCCGAACCAGGACAAAGTGAAAGTGTTGTATCACCTGGATAGTAACGACCCGGCTCTCGCCAAATACGCGATGGCCTTGATTAACAAACATATCGAAGCCGAAGGCGGACCGGACAAAATTGACCTGGTGCTGGTCGTGCATGGTCCGGCCTTGAAGTTATTTGAAAGCGATACGGTCGATCAGGAGTTGAAAGATAAATTGAAGGTGGTCATTGACAAGGGTATCAAGGCCGAAATGTGTCAGGTCTCGATGAAACTGTATGGGACACCGCTTGAGAAATTGGTGGCCGGATTCACACCCACCGAGCATCCGGTTGCCGTGAAGCGCATTGCCGATCTTCAACGCGCAGGCTATGTGTATATCAAACCGTAAGGAGATGATATGCGGATGAGATTTTGTATCTCAATGAGACAAAAAAATACCGCATACAGTGGGAGCCTCTCAGGCTCCCACCGGGGACGGTGGTTCGGGGCAATTAGAGGCGGGGTGGCCGGATTCATGATGGTCACCCTGAGTCTTGTCTTCGGTGTCCTGGCAGCTACCGGCGGTCCATCCGTGCCGGCTCCGGAATTTCAACTCCGGGCATTTGATGGTCATATCTACAGCAAGGCTTCCTTACATGGTCGTCCTGCCCTTCTTGTTTTTTGGGCGCCATGGTGTCGGTATTGCCAAATGGAATTACCGATACTCGCAAAATTTTATCAAGGCAACAAACCAGATCAGCTCCAGGTTTTGACCATTGCCTTCTCAGACAGTCTGGCCCATGTGGAAGAATATGTCACATCCAACCCCGATACCTTTGTCTATCCCACGGCCTATGATCGGGATAACGTCGTGGCGCAAACATTCGGTGTCAATGCCACCCCGACATTTGTGGTGATGGATGCACAAGGGGAAATGATCCTTGCCCATCGTGGTGCAGGGATCAACCGGAATCCCCAGTACCAGGAGTTTCTCAACGGTTTAAAGGAATAACACGAAGCCCCGTTAGAGGGCCATTCGGTTTTTCACGGACAGAAGGCTCATGATGGAATCCGTCACACAAATTTCTCAGATCACCTTGTTTTCAGCATTTGGAGCCGGGCTCCTGTCATTTGTTTCCCCTTGCGTGCTTCCTCTGATGCCGTCCTACGTCTCATATATCACGGGACTTTCCATTGACCAACTCAGAGCTCCCACGGGTCGGCACCACGTTCGGAAGACAATCATTGTCAATTCCCTGTTATTTATCGGAGGGTTTTCGGTCGTCTTCATCGCGTTTGGCCTCTCGGCCAGTCTGTTCGGCCAATGGCTGTTTAACTATCAGGACTATCTGCGAAAGATCGGAGGAGGGCTGATTGTCCTGTTTGGTCTGTATGTGTTGGGGCTGTTCAATTTTGGTTTCTTGTCTCAAGAAAGGCGGCTCCATTTTCAGAGCCGCCCGATAGGCTATTTGGGTTCTTTTCTCATCGGGGTCACCTTTGCCGTAGGCTGGACCCCCTGTGCGTGGGTCCTATCCTCACGTCTATCTTATTGTATGCCGGCACCACGGATACCGCTGCTGATGGACTGGCCCTCCTCGTGTTCTACTCACTTGGTCTTGGACTTCCCCTGCTTGTTACCGCTGTATGGCTCGATCGGTTCTTGACCCATTTCCGGCAGATCCGGAACTATGTTAGACCGCTCTCCATCATGAGTGGATTGCTACTGGTGGCAGTCGGCGGTCTCCTCTATACCAATTCATTCTTTCTCCTGACGAGCTATTTGGAACGCTCGGGTATTGGATGGTATATCGGCCAATAGTTCATTCTCGACTGCCGTCTCCGGTTATCAATTTCTTTCCTGCCAATTTACGTAAATACGTTGCCCGGCCACAATAATATCGTTTACCCTTGCGACTAATGAATGCGGGGATCCGGCTCTGCGGACAATAGCCGTGGTTCATTTGAAATACTTTCGAGCATCCATTTAAAAAAGGAGAATGACCGTATGGCGACTATTGCGCCGTTCCGAGCTGTAAGGCCCAAATCTGAATTAGCGAGTCAAGTAGCGGCTCCTCCCTATGATGTAGTTTCTTTGCAAGAGGCGCGTGATTTAGCGGATGGAAACCCCCATTGTTTTCTTCGAATTGGCCGGGCAGAACTTGAGCTTGGTGATGGGGTCGACCCGTATTCCGCCGAGGTCTATCAACGAGGGGCTGACAATCTCCGGAAGCTCATCAACGATGGCGTGTTGGCTCAAGAATCACAACCACTGTTGGGGATCTACCGACAAAAGTGGGGGCAGCATGAGCAAACCGGCATTGTGGCCTTGGCGTCCGTCGACGAATACGACCGGGGTTTCATCAAGAAGCACGAATATACCCGGCCGGTCAAGGAAGCCGATCGAGTGAAAATTATTGAAACTCATGAATCGCAATCAGGTCCGGTTCTGCTCTTTTTTCGCCAGACGGCCAAAATTGATCAATGGTTAACAGGGGTAACAAGTACGACGCCGGATGTGCATTTTGTCGCTGAGGACAAAATTGGGCATACGGTCTGGAGTGTGCGAGATCCATCCGCCATTCAAGAGGTCATCAAGGACTTCCAAGATCTTCCAGCATTATATATAGCGGATGGCCATCATCGGTCGGCGGCGGCTAGTCGGGTTCGTTCCTTACGTGGCCACTCCAGCGCATTGCCCGCTGGAAAACACGAAGAGGGTTTTTTGGCAGTCATCTTTCCACATGACCAATTACAAATCCTCCCTTACAACCGTGTCGTTCGGGATTTGAATGGACTCACTTCAAAAGAGTTACTCGATCAATTAGCCCTGCACTTTGAATTGCAAGTGACTGCGCAGCCAGGCAAACCACCTGCCGCCGGTTTCGATATGTATCTGGAAGGGCAATGGCATCGGGCAAAGCCCAAACAGGATCCGTCGTTGAATAGTCAGCAGGACCCGGTGCGTGCACTAGCCGTTTCAGAATTGACAGAGCGGGTGTTGGATCCCTTGCTAGGCATTAAAGACCAACGGTCCGATCCACGGATTGATTTTGTGGGCGGCATTCGCGGAACCCAACAACTTGCGGAGTTGGTGGATAGTGGGGACTGGGCTGTCGCCTTCTGGTTGTATCAGACAACCGTTGAGGAATTGATGGCGGTTGCCGATGCGGATCGCGTCATGCCTCCCAAAAGCACCTGGTTCGAACCCAAACTCCGGGATGGCCTCTTCATCCACATGTTACGAGATGAATAATTGAGTCAGGCGGGTCGATGAAGTGCATCGGTGGGTTCCGACTGGCTAGCCTTTGTAATGCAAAATTTAAGATTTTATAAATACCAAACGTTATGGGAAATAATGCCGAATAGTTGCATCGACTTCATGAGCTTCTCAATCGAATGAAAATTTCATTAGAAATAAAAACAGTAGCCGAATCCTATGCTGAAACTTAGGCAGCGAATTCCTTGTTAGAAGGACAAGGGAGCATTGTGATAAGGGTTGGCTCCTAATATTTTTAATCGCGACACTTTTCCACGATGTCAATTAGGAGTATATATTTTTCAATTATCCTCTTCACCGTTGCCTTATGGCACATCGTGATGTGTAGTAGACCATTTCGATGTAAATGAAAAAAATCCTAAATATATTAAGAGACGGATTCAAATATTTGGCGCCATTTTTTCTGATTTTGTGGCCATTGGTAGTACTTTATGACTTTGTGAGCCCTTGGCCACCATCAGAGCAGGTGTTATCAAAGTACAAAAATGAAATTGTCTTATTGTCAGGCTTTCATTCCAACACCTATGGTTCACACAAACAATATTCCAGAACTTATCTCTTTATTAAACCTGATCTTTTAACATCAAAAACGGTGAAAATCACTACAGAATCAAATGGTCTTCATGAAGTGGAAGAGCATGAGGGAGGTCTAATACGCATATTCGCTTCTTATATGGCTTTCATGGTTATCACTTGGTGGTTTTGGTTTAGGGGCAGATCAATACATAGCTAGACTAAAGCCAAATGTAAGCGAATTGGGCAGTCTGCTAATTGCGCCTAATTCAATGCACTGCTTAATCATTTCGAAAGAGTTGCATCTATTCAGCACGGCTTTCTCTGTGTATAGCTTATGTGGGGACATTTGTGACCGACGTGAGTTAATTGTGAAAAGGTCTACCTATTCATATTAATGGGATTGGTTCTAATGAATTCAGATGATTCCATTCTATGGTAAATATTCAGTGGAACTCTACGTTTTTTAAAGACTTGACTGTCCAACAGTTGTATGACGTATTGCAGTTGCGGGTGGATGTGTTTGTGGTGGAGCAAAAATGTGCGTATCGGGATTTGGATGAGTATGACCGACATCCAGAGACCAGGCATCTTTCGGGTCGTGAAGAGGGTGAGCAACTAATCGCCTATGCGCGGATTCTTCCGCCTAGTCTGCGGTATCCCGAAGTCAATCTTGGGCGGGTTGTGGTAAAGGCTGATTTCCGTAGGCAGGGGATTGGGCATCAACTGTTACAAGCAGCCTTGCAGGAGATATCTGGTTGTTGGCCTAAGACTCCTATTCGAATTTCTGCACAAGAGTACTTGCAAGCGTTCTATTCAAAATATGGATTTTTTCGGGTATCGGAGGTGTATTTGGAAGATGGCATTCCTCATGTTGAAATGGTGAAAGATATGAAAATATGAAAACTCTCCCTCTAGGTGATCTTTCACTTGAGACGTTTCTAAAAGATTATTGGCAGAAGAAGCCGTTGTTGATTCGGCAGGCCTTGCCCGGGATCAAGCCGCCGATTGCGGCTGATGAATTGGCCGGTCTCGCTTGCGAAGGGGAGGTCGAATCGAGGCTGATTGTTCAAGATCCTACGAGTGACCAATGGGAACTCACCCATGGCCCGTTTACTGATGCGCCATTTACCAGTCTGCCAACCACGCATTGGACCTTGTTGGTCCAGGCTGTGGATCATTGGGTGCCGGCCGCCGCTGACTTTCTTGCGCAATTTTATTTTATTCCCAGTTGGCGGGTTGATGATTTGATGATCAGCTATTCCGGCGACAAGGGTGGTGTCGGTCCGCATTATGATAACTATGATGTGTTTTTAGTGCAGGTCAGTGGTCGTCGGCAATGGGAAGTGGGTGGCATCTATGATGAAACATCTCCTCGTCGTTCGGATGTTCCGGTCAAGATTTTGTCCGAATGGAAACCGGAGCAACGGTGGATATTGGAGCCCGGCGATCTCCTTTATATACCCCCGCGTGTGGGACATAACGGAATTGCCGTGGGTGAGGATTGCATGACCTGTTCTGTGGGATTTCGCGCGCCGTCTCATCGGGATATCCTGCTTGACTATTCCGAGTCGGTGGGAGAAGCGCTGAGCGAAGAGGTTCGCTATGCGGATCCGGATCTGGCTCCTCAAGCCAATCCAGGCCAGATTACTTTCGAGGCGGTTAAGAAAGTCCAGAAAATCTTTACCCAGTATGTCGAGGATGAGGACAAGCTGGCTCAATGGTTTGGTTGTTATATGACCTCTCCGAAATACCAGGATGAAGAGGTGCCGCCGGAGGAACACCGTTTGGAAGATATTCGTACCCATCTTGCGAAGGGAGGCAAGCTTGTTAAAAATGAAGGCTCACGCTTTGCGTTCCATGAACATGGAAAGAATCTTTGGCTATTTGTTGATGGACGTCAGTATACCTGCAGATCGCTCCTGACCGATCTGGTAAAAACCTTGTGCGCCGAACGCATGATTAGTTCGGATCAATACGTCTCGTCGGAAGGACATGATTCCTTACTCCTCGATTTGCTGAGCCATGGGAGTCTCTATCTTTCTGACTGAAAAATCCTTTCCGGCCCCTCCTTGAAAGAGATCATCCCTGTCAGGGCCAAGATATTGATCGATTCCCTGGTTGGTCGCCATATTCCTTGGGAAAACTATAGTTGTGTGGCACCTCCATCCACGGTGAGGTCAATTCCCGTGATATAGGATGAATCATCTGATGCCAGGAACAACGCGGCTTTGGCGACTTCATCTGAGGTACCCATTCGTTTCATGGGGTTTTGATCACCAAAGCTTGCTTTCATGCCTGGAACTTCTTCTGCAGGAACGCCCACTTTCTCAAAAATAGGTGTATCAATTGGTCCGGGGGCAAGAGCGTTGACCCGGATTTTTCTCTCAAGAAATTCAGTCGACAGGGTTCTGGCCAGATTCCGAACGGCCGCTTTGGTTGCGCCATAGACACTGGAATTAGGAAATCCTTTCTGATCCGCGATGGACGAATTGATAATGATCGACGCTCCTTCATTCAGAAGCGGCGAGGCTTTTTGAATATTGAAGAACAGGCCTTTGAAATTGACATTGACCATCCTATCGAATGTGGCTTCGTCTACGGTGTCAAATGGGCCAAAGATCGCAATACCGGCATTGAGGAAGAGAACATCGATCCTTCCCGCCGTCTTCTGTATCTGTTGATATAAATCCGCGATGTCATTGAGATTCCCGGTATCCGATACGAAACCGGCACTTGCTCCTCCAATTTCTTTCACTGCCGCTTCCACGGCCTCTTTCCTTCTTCCCGTAATGATCACCCTTGCTCCTTCGGCCTGAAATAATTTGGCTGTGGCCAAACCAATACCACTGTTTCCACCGGTAACGACGGCCACTTTGTCTTTAAGTTTTTGAGCCATGGGAATGTTCCTTTCAAGGTGTAGGGAAGATTTCAAGACGGGCTATCTTTGTTGCCTGATAATGTATAGTGATTCCAATTACTTTCCAAAGACCTCTTTTTATCCGTGTGTCTCCCTCGCCGCTGCTGTGACGCCTGCCGGCTGGCCAAAGGGAGGACGCTCTCATGAACCGGCGGACCTTGTTGGAGCCCGGCGAGTTGGTCCGCCCTCCCCAAGTTTGCGTCCGTCCACTCTTATGAGGCCGGACGGGGCGTCAATGGTTTTGGGTCCTTTTGCCGAAACAAAAGGACTTGGGCTGCCGGGCCGAAACCCTGCAACATTCATGAATTCAAAAAATTCCCGTTGACGAAGTGTGCTTGAGAATATGGTTAATTTCCTTCGGTATCAGTCGGAAAGAAAGGGAAATGCCTGTAAAATTGCATTCTCACCTCTCAATCGAAGCCGAATCGGTCAAGAAGACCGATGTGAGGGCCGTGATAGAGCCTATCATAGATCGAAGTCATCTTCTTTCCATTGTCTCTTAATGGCTGCGGCCCTTTTCCGCTGTCTGGTAAACGCCCAAAAGGCCAGGAGGGTGATCGCGAGCCAGACCATTCCGGAACTGGTGGCCACCGGGATCCAGCGACTCCAGAGCGTCTGCCGGCTCCAGAACTGTTCTTCTGCTTGTCTGAGTGACATAAAGGTGGTTTGAGCAAAGGCTTCAGAAAAGGGGATGCCTTGTCGAACTTTTGCCAAAATCCGTTTGGGGGTATCCTGGCCTGTGTGTTCCAGAAGGTCTAAGGTAAAGGCGTAGGCCAGGACATAGGCCCGTCGGACGGAGCCCTCGTCTTTGACGAAGAGGGTGTTGAGATCATTCAGAGAAATTTGCGTGTCTGAAACCATCGCCCAGACTAATCTGGCTCGATCTTCTAAATCCCACCTTCGTGCGGTCATCATCGCTAATCCTTCATCAAACCACCGGGGCAGAGGGTGTTCTCCGGCTGCCCGATGGGCCAGGATATGGCCGATTTCATGCAAGAAGACATCATTGAGTGAATTATTCGGGTAAGTCAAACTCCGGTCGGTGAGGAGCACAATGGTGGAAGCCCCACTCACTGCGTAACCAGACATCCATGCTGGCGCTTCCTGTGCAACGGGCGATCCGTTTGGCGCCAATATGACTCGAATCGGTGGCCCGGGGTGTTGGAGCCCCATAAAGTCCATCATGCGCTGAAGAGACTGTGGATTGATTTCTTTCAGTTGGGCAGCTACTGGTTCCAACGATTCCGGGGCTTCCATGATGAATTGGGGGGAAGGCGCTCCCATGAGTAGCCGGGGGTCGGTCAATATGACAATGATCGTCAGGAACAGGAACTGAAGTCGAAACCTCCTAATGAAACTAAGGGACTTGTGCAAACTATGTTGAATGGTATCAACACACAGGGGCTCGACGAGTGGAGAAAGGAATGCTTGAGAACCTGGGTGGTTTTCCGATGACCTGGGTTCAATTCTGTGCATTCAGATGATCAAGAATGATGCGCGCGTCGGTGATGGGATCCGTGGTCATGGGCAACTGAGTTTGTTCGGTCACTTTAGTCAGGAGTCGTTGCGCGGCAGTTCTCACAGATACAGGTAATGTCTTTTCTCCTTGGATCTGACGAAGGTGATGCATGGCATCTCCCTTCCAGGTCGGAAGATTGCGTTCCTCTGCCCAATGCTGCGAGGCCAGTGCCACGGCTCGTCGTGCGCACACTCTGGCCAAACCAACGTTCCCATCCTGGAGCCCCTTGGCAGCCTTGGTAAGTTCGTATTCGATCTGTTCAGACCGATTCATGACTGCTGCTGCGCCGTGCGACCGGCGTAAAGTTCTTTTCTGGTCGCAATTCGATAAATGTGGACAATTTGCTCGTCCCGGTCGATGGAATAGAGAATGCGCCAGTCACCGACCGCGTATTGGATGAGACCGGGGAGGTCGTCGTGCAGAGGTTCATGCCGAAGATTGGCAACATTGGAGGCCAGCCACTTGGTCTTATCCAACAGACGCTGAGCCATGCTCTGGTCGGTTGCTTGAAGATCGTCCAGAATTGAGGGCAGATAGCTGACACGATACCAGGCCATGTTATGTCACCAGCGGATTCCGAGGCGTTCGGCGACGTTGTCTCCTGTCACCCGTTCCTTGGACTCCAAGACCTGTTTCAACTGCGCGCGCACCTTATCGTCAAGGGCCAGGCCAAGATCCGGATCGCCCAGCAGTTCACATAGCCGGTCGTCCACCATACTATTCACCAGTTCTTTGAATTCGTTCTGAGAGAGATCTGAAAGTTTCATTGTGAGGGCTTCCTTTGTGGGAATTACCGAGCATGTTATTGTTCAACACAATTGAAGAAGGTTCTCCAATCCTCATTAAAAGCTTCCGGCCTCAACAACATCATCCAGGCTGTTAATGTCCAGCCAATGCCCGACGGTATAGAGAACCCTTATCGAATAATTTCTTCGTAATAATTCCTGGAACAGGGTTGCCATTCCAGCTTTCCTGTGAATCGGGTCGGCAAGAAGTTCGGTAAGGATTTCATGTAATTGCGCCACACCCTGAGCCGAGACTTTAAAGAATCCCATCCACACGCCATGAATCATGTTCGAAGGAACTGCCCTGCCTAATTGTTTGAGATGAATCTGGGCGTTAAAGGCTTTTCGGGAATTTGGAGCGGTGCATTCGGCAAATCCCCCAAGCCTGGTATAACTTGTTTTGCCTCGCCAGTCACTGTCCACAAAAATCACAAAGTCATCTTTTTCTTGAAGAAGCGCTTGCGGGATATAGGAATTGAATAGGACATCCCCATAGGAAATGATGATGTCTTGCTCGTGTTTGCCTTTTACCTGAAGCGCTTTGAAGAGCGAGTTTAATTCCCCGGTTGTGGCAAAGTCATTGTTATCCACGTAGGTCAGATTTACAAGATTCACGGCTTCTTTTTTATATCCTCGGACAACGGCAATGTTTTTGATTCCTACCGTGTTATAGGCGTCCACAATGTGTGATAAGATCGGAACTCCGCGAATGTTCACCATGGTTTTTGGTTTGTCTTCCGTCAGTTCCCCCAGCTCATCTCCACGGGAGGCGGCCAGGACGATGGCTGAAGCCCGGTCGGCGCTTTTCGGAAGGTAGCGTTGCTCGGCTTCCATGAGTTCAGCGGCACCTTGCAGACGAAAGATTTCTGAGACCGGCACAATGTGATCCTCAATTGATAACAGATTTTCTTGTTCCTTGAGGACGCGGGCCGTCGTTTGCATGGTGGCGACGGCGGCGCGGAGCATGTGGTTTGCCCAAATGACCATGGAAAAGCCATGCTGCCGGAACACATCGGTTGGAGTTGAGTAGTATTTTGTCGGCACAATCACCACGGGTGATCGATTGCTCCATTCCCGTTTGAATGCCAGAATCTCCTCAGGCACTGCCAGTGCGCTGTGAATCAGGATGCCATCAGCCCCGGCTTGGCGATAGGCCTCTGCCCGCCGCAAGGCTTCAGCCAGTCCCCATCCGCAAATGAACGCTTCAACCCGGGCGATGATGCAGAAATCCGGATCTGATTGGGCATCTTTTCCGGCTTTAATTTTTCCGCAAAATTCTTCCATGTCGGCCATGGGCTGCGTGTCACCCTTGAGAAAACTATTCGTCTTTGGAAACAACTTGTCTTCAATGCACACGGCCGCGATATGCCGCTGTTCCAATTTACGAATGAGACGCTGCATGTTATTAAAGTTGCCGTAGCCAGTATCTCCATCAAGGAGTATCGGAATGCGAGCCGCGTCAGACATAAATTCCAGATTGTCCAGGACCTGAGTCCAACTTGCCTCGTTATTATCCCGCACGCCGAATTGAGCTGAAATGGAGAGACCGCTCGCCCAGATGCCATGGAATCCCGCTTCTTCCACGATCTTGGCGCTGAGCCCATTGTGGGCTTCACAGATAAACTCAAGCTGGGGAGACAAGAGGAGCTTTTTAAATTGCGTGGATTTTGAAGGCTGGTGTTCGCTTGGCATAATCAGTACATGTGACAGAGTTTCTGCTTGTTCAATGATGTACTGGAGTCTACATCAAGGGGAATCTTGATGCCAAACCTTTCCCTATCTGAAGGAAGCCGGGAATACCTTTGGCCTTGGCATCTGTTGCATGAACGTGTGGGCAGTCATGATTGGGCCCAAAGCTTGTGACTGTGATTGAGGGTGGTGGAACCATAAGATAAGGGCATAGCCACGAGACCATGCCCTTGTCCTATGAAGAGTGAACGATTTATGGAGTGCGGCTGGTGATCTCAAGAAGATGATAGCCAAACTGGGTTTTGACAGGGCCGTGGACTTTGCCGAGCTCGCCGCTAAATACGACCGTATCAAATTCTTTGACCATTTGACCGGGGCCAAACTCGCCCAAGTCTCCACCTTGCTTGCCTGATGGACAGGTGGAATGTTCCTTGGCGGCGGCGGCAAAATCTCCTCCATTTTCAATTTGCGTTTTTAAGTTATTGCATGCTTCTTCTGTTGAAACCAAAATGTGACGGGCACGCGCTTTTGCCATGAGCATTCTCCTTTTAGGCTAAAAATTTGAACAATAGCCTTTTTCCCATGATTGACCAGTCGAGGTCAAATTTCATGAGAATCTATCAATGAAACCAGTGAAATCTCCGGATCCTGAAGCGTTTGGTAGAAGCGCGAATGTGCCGGTATTCAGGAATGAGTCGGATGGACGAGGCCCGGTCAACGTGTGAGACTGAAGACTGGGGAAAGGGGGAAAGAGCCTTGGCAGAAGAGCACGGGATATGAAAGAACGGTAGGTAATGATTGAGTCGTTAGATTAGTTGTCGGGATTCATGGCCAAATAATCACAAATGAAATCCAAAACCAATTCATCAAAATTGTTGAAAATGGTTTTGACCCCACCCGCCGTCACGACGCCTTGTTCCCAGGTGATCGCATGTCCCGTGGAGGAGTTATGAACAAGGGCCACCAGTTGGTGGACTTCAAGATCGATTCGACAGGCATAGCGCTTGGGACCTAAGGGCAGGGCCGCCATATTGACATATAAATAGGGCTCTCCGGGCAGTTTGGCGGCTTCGAGTTCTTTGACAAGGCGAATACCTGCAGTTTGAAGTTGTGTCTCCACTCGTTTTCGCACCTCACTTCGGTTTAATACACCTCTCAGTTCCGGTCCCAAGTCCTCGACGACCACATAAATGCCATGTATCCCCTTTAGTGATTCATTCCTCAGCATAGAATTATTAACCTCTCCGTCAATTCGTTAAGCCAATAGCATGTGCTCTTCGTGTGCTAAGGGATTGTAGACTGATTTACTAAGGCTTGTCCTCTTTCGCCTTTTGTAAATAATCACCAAGTATGCCCCTGCTGTGTTCATCATCGTGGCAGTAGACGCAGAGGTTTTCCCAATTGGATCCGTCCTGGGGATTGTTATGGTGATTACCATCTTTGTGGTGCACCGTGAGAAGGTGTCTGGTCTTAAGGTCAAATTCTCTGGCGCATTTGGCACAAATGAGCCCGTGAATCTTGAGTGACTGTTCCCGATAGGAGCTGTTGCTCGAGGCTGAAGGCTTGTGTCGCAGTCCTTTGAGGAGTTCGTCAATGGGTTTGTCGACTGCGGGTTTTTGAAGCCGTCGCAGTTTATTCCGACCCCGGTAGGCATTTCCCATGATGTGCGTCCTTTCAAGTGATGGCGTGGATGATCTGGCGCCAGCGATGAATAGCCGCGTAAATCCAATGCCAGGATTCTCAAAGTTTTCCCGGTCTTTGTCAATGCAATTTGAAAGGAGACCGTTGAGTCTGGCTGATGTGTCGACGATCGTTGAATGCAGCCTTCGAAATGTTTGGGGAAGAATCGTGTGGTGTGAGGTCTGCGAGTACTATGAGTTTGGTGCTATTATGATGATGAGTTCTACCGAGAAGATTCGTCTGATCATTCCTTTTAAAGGCACCTGCTTTGAGGCGGGTGCTCTCACCAGGAGGGTGTCATGTTTGGTCCTATTACGCTTCCCTTTGGGGCGAAAATGTTGTTCAACACCGTCAAGCTGAAGCCCGGCATTACCTTCGATCAGGTGGAGTTGGCCGTGGGAGAAATGTGCATGGTCGTCAAGGAAAAATATGGCGGTGATAAAGGGGGCTTCATCGCCGGGCAGGTGTTCAAGTTTTCCGGGTTCGTTTCTGAGGAAGGGTCCCTTAGCGAATCAAAAACCGCAGATGACCATTACGCGATTGTGACCTATTGGAGTTCATTTGAGGATCACGAAAAATCTCATGCCGATGAACTGTTCAATAAGACATTCGCTGCTTTGGCTACGATGTGTTCTGAGACGAAAGAACTTGGCTACGATATGCTATGGCAGGGTGCGGCGAAGACTTCATAATATTTTCGACCTAAGGGGAGGCCCGTCACCCACCTGGCCCGGAGTCGGTCAGTCGGCGGCTGGGGAAATGGGTTCCTCATAAAATAAAACAGTGCAGCGCGATATCGAATCCTCTCCTGATTCAGGCATTCCCACAGCATTTTTTATACTTTTTCCCGCTGCCGCAGGGGCACGGATCGTTCCGTCCAATCTTGGCCTCGGTTCGAACGACCGTTCGAACTCCAGGACTTTTGCCGTCGGAGAAATACCAGGTTCCCTCATGTTTCCGAAACTCGGCGAGTTCATGATGAATTTGAGGGCCTTCCTCTGTTTTAAATGTGGCCTTGAATTCGACGAGGCCCGCTTCATCGTCCATTCCACCCTGTTGCGTGGCGAGAATTTCTAAACCCGCCCAATTGGTGGTTTCCGCCCACTTGCGATTGGCTTCAAGGTCGATGTCGTGTTTGGTTTTGGGGTCATGGGTCTTTTCAATAAAATCCATCTGGACTTGGGTATAGGCCGAATATCTGGCCCGCATGAGTTGCTCGGCCGTTTCGGCCTGTTTTACTCCGGTGATGAAAGGATCACAGCATTGCTTAAAGGTCTTTCCACTCTGACACGGACACTGCATATGCGACTCCTTTTCTAAGTGCATGCAAATGGTGATGGAATCTTGTACGTCGGGAGTGCCGGAAAAGTCAAAATGCTCCGCATGTAATTTTTCTCGAAAAGTATGGGTGGGTCCGGTGAGCTGTCTTCCCACGCCCTATCTCTGCTCGCCCCCTCCTCTGAATCGCTGGTCTATCTATATGGGGTAAGCCATGCCCGGGGGATATGGAAGAATACCCCGTACCAACCCGGATGGCGAGCATGGATTTTTTGGCGGGCAACCGGCTCAATAGCCCTTGGTGCCTGCAGACCGGTCATTTCTATCTATTAATAAAGTGTAGGATTATGATTGGGCCGAAAGCCCGATGAGGGAAATGGGAAATGTGTGGAAGTTATTTGTCAGTTGAGTTAGGCTTTTTGCACATCTTATGACGTAGCTCCGTATGGAAAGTAGCGTTGAGTGAAAACGATGAAGTGGCATAGGAATTTGAGCAGGCTGCACTTGGTCATTCGCAGCAGTAATAATTTCATGATTGGCTTTATCCCAAAATTCATTCATGGGCTCCGGAGGAACGAACATGAAAATGTACAACCGAATGCTCCTTGCGTGCATTATCATCCTGATGCTCGCATTCATTGCCACACTGAGCTATGGGGCGGAGACGGTCCGGGTCAGTGTCAGCTCTGGAAATCTACAGGCCAATAATACGAGTTTTCTTCCAGACCTTAATGAGAATGGCAGACTGGTTTCCTACTATTCCTCCGCAACCAATCTGGTGCCCGGTGATACCAATGGGGTACGAGATATATTCGTGTACGATCGGCAAACCCAACAAAACACGCGCATAAGTGTGGCGACGGGCGGAAACCAGGCCAATGGCGAGAGCCTTGACCCCGCCATCAGTGCCAATGGACGTTATCTGGCATTTCGGTCGGCCGCCACGAACCTTGTTCCGGGAGATACCAATGGGGCCATTGATGTGTTCGTCCACGATCGGCAGACGGGCATGACGAGCCGGGTTAGTGTGGCGACGGGCGGGGGCCAGTCCAATAACAATAGTTTCACTCCATCCTTGAGTGCTGACGGCAGATTCGTGGCGTTCCACTCCTTTGCGACTAACTTGGTGCCGGGGGACACCAATAGAGTCTTGGATGTGTTCGTTCACGATCGGCAAACAGGGGCGACCACCCGCGTGAGTGTGGCCACCGGTGCCATCCAGGGGAATAATACCAGTCGAGCGGGATTTCTCAGTGCGAATGGTCGCTTGGTTGCGTTTGAATCCGATGCGACGAATCTGGTCCCTGGGGACACCAATGGTGTGCGAGATATGTTTGTTCACGATCGACAAACCGGGGTGACGACGCGTGTGAGTGTCGCCACAGGCGGAGGGCAGGTGAATGGTGCGAGTGTGGATGCCGAATTGAGTGCGGATGGTCGCTATGTGACATTTCAGTCGGATGCGACGAATCTGGTCGCTGGCGATACCAATGGAGTGGGTGATGTGTTTGTCCATGACCGTCAAACAACCACGACCACGCGCGTGAGTGTGGCAAGTGGTGGTCTCCAAGGGGGTGGAGAGAGTTCAGAGGGGACCATCAGCGGGGATGGACGATTTGTCGCATTTCTTTCTTTTGCCACGAATCTTGTTCCTGGCGATACCAATGGCGAAGGTGATGTGTTTGTGCATGATCGTCAGACCAACACCACCACCAGGATGAGTGTGACGACAGCTGGGGTGCAAGGCAATGACTTTAGTTGTAATCCTGCCATCAGTCAGGATGGTCGGATAGTCGGATTGTTCTCCGATTCAACCAACCTTGTCCCGGGTGACACGAATGGACTCCGGGATATTTTTATTCATAACCGCACGACGGACTTTGATTTGGATGGGGATGGCAAGGCTGACATCGTGTGGCGCCATACGAGTACCGGGGCGACGGCCATTTGGTTGATGAATGGGACGACCATTGCTTCCCCACGTTTTCCAGGAGGAGTTTCTGCGGTTTGGGAGATTGTCGGTATCGGCGATGTAAATGCCGATGGCAAGGCTGATGTCATTTGGCGCAATAGCACCAGTGGCACGGTGGCCGTGTGGTTAATGAATGGGCATATCATCACCTCGGTCGGCTTCCCGGGCACCGTCCCCACTGGTTGGGTGCTTGAGCAAATTGGAGATGTGGATGGGAATGGCACGGCAGACCTCATATGGCAAAACACCAATAGCACGGTGGTCGTCGTGTGGCTGATGAATGGAGCAACCATTGCTTCATCCAAATCCCTCGGCGGTGTCCCGGGTGTGTGGAAGATTGTCGGATTGGGTGATGTCAATGCCGATCGCAAAACCGATATTATCTGGTGGAATAGTAACAGCGGGGCGGTGGCCATATGGTTAATGAACGGGCTTACGGTCCAGTCGATCGGAGTCCCAGGTAGTGCGATTTTGGCCTTTGAGGTAGCCGGGGTGGGGGATGTCGATGGTAACGGGACAGCTGATTTGATCTGGCGCAATACCGGTAGCGGTGCGCTGGCTTTCTGGTTGATGAATGGACTCACCATTGGGAACACGGGTTCCTTGGCGGGTAAGGTCTTGGAATGGGAGATTGCCCAGGTTAGTGATCGGGATGGTAGCGGGAAAGACGATATTACCTGGTTCAATACCAATTCAGGTGAGGTCGAAATATGGCTGATGAATGGAGTTACGGTTGGTTCAACAGGTTCTCCAGGCACCACCTCTCCGAGTTGGGAGATTCAATAGGAATGAACTCAACCAATGCCCCAAGGAGCAAATAAAGTTATAGGACTGGCTAAAGACCGGTGAAAGGAGGTTTCTTAACTAATTGGGGCCTGCTGGAGGAATCCCACTTGGAACAATAGAAATACGAATGGTCGACCATGATGTGGAAGTGCAACGGGGGCCTGGTTTTGCCAAAGACCAGCCCCCTTCCTTTGTCCAACTATGGAAGAGCATCGTATCCAAGGAAACAGGTTGTTCATGGGAAAATGGTGGCAAAGATTGTGGAAAATTGGAAAAATTAAACTCATTTTTTGAGAGGCGGCAACATCCCCTGTTTCCTGTAGGAACAGCTTTGCGAAATGATGTTCCATAATCTGTCGGGTTCAATCATGGGGGAAAGGACAGGACCTATCCCTTTTTGCGAATCATTGACTAGATATTTCTTTCATTTTGGCAGCTTATCCGTCTATGACATTTCGGCGTCCAATCTGTTGAAATGAAAATCAATTCGAATCTTCCTCATAGGTTGAGAAATGTAATCTTGCAGGAATAAAAGGAGCAGAAGCCTTATTGTGCCACATTCCCGAAAAAATGAAATTGCCAAGTTTCTGGCGGACTTGCTGGATCGGCGTTATTCGATTCCGGGGACTTCAATCCGGATTGGCTTGGATCCCATCATCGGTCTGATTCCTTATGTGGGTGATGCCATCGTGAGTGTCGCCGGGGCATTCATTCTTGTCGTGGCTGCTCAATCGCAGCTTCCCAAAATCGTCTTGATTCGCATGAGTCTCAATATTGCGATCAACGGCATGATCGGGGCTATTCCCATTCTCGGTGATCTGTTTTCTATCTGGTTTAAAAGTAATGTCAGAAACCTTGACCTGTTGGAGCGATATGCCGCTAGGGATCGCCGTGTCTCAACTGTGGGGGATTGGGCTTTCGTGGTGAGCCTTTTGTTAGGAATCGCTTTCGTGGTCGTGGGTACGGTCGTGGGTATTATCTGGCTTCTCAGGTATGTTTGGGAGATTCTACAGGGAATACAATAAACATTCTAATTATTGAGGTTGACCTCAAGCCGCATTCCCAATACCAGAGCGTTATTCCTCCCGGGAACCGTTCCGGGATTAATGACGTATTGAAAATCCGGTTGAATGACGAGGTTTTGATTCACAAAGATGGAATGTGTCAATTCCAACGTGATCTCCGTACTCTCAACCGTTCGTCCTGCCCGCCGTTGAGACTGTTTATATTCATGGCTATTCACTGCCGCGGCCAATCCAATCGCGGTTCGATCAATGGTTCGTTCCGGGATTAATCCCTTATAAATGAACCCGCCGCCATAATACTGGGCAATGCGGTTCACATTGAGATCAGCCATTCCGGCTCGACCAAAGAGAGTCAGTCCCTGATCGTTGTCGTCCTTTTCATGAAACACATCATATTCCGCTAACCCATATATGCCGAAGGTGCCATCTTGCGTCACAGGTTTTCCCGAACTATTGACCTTGTTGAGTTGATCCACAGAAGTAGTGTATCCCCAGAATCCGAGAGCAACTTTTGCTTCATAGACGAGAGGAGCGGATCTTCCAATCCGGCGGAAGGTCAGGCGCCGAGGGAGCTCTTCAACAGTTTTTTCCTTTGTTTGTGTTAAATCAGCCGTGCTGTATTTGTAATATGCCAATTCCATGGAACCGAACAGGCCATCATCTTTTCTTAAGCGAACGTGAGTGCCTCGAGCATCATTGGGATCCCCCGGTACGCCATCGGCAACCACGGCGCGAACCATGAGCGAATCGGTGAGGATGGCTTGCGTCCTGATTCCCAGAGAGGTCGCAGGAAAGGTGGACAGGTTGTTTCTTCCACCAGCTCCAAGTTCCGCTCCGGTCCCGAAGGAGCTATTCAGGAAAAGTGTCGACGCGGATACGATGACATCAAATTCGGAGGTAATATCATACAGGCCGGCAAGAAAAGAAAAGCGCTCAAAAAGATTGTGCTGATACCAGGCTTCAAACAGTTTCCATGTATCTGGTGCCGCAATGTTGCTCACGCCTTGTATGTCACCGACATTTTTGCTTGGATCGCCCCCATATAAGCCCAAGCCATACAGAAAAACCGTGCCCCTCCAATTAGGCATTAATTTTTTTATATCGACGGTAAGCAGAAGATCCAGATCCCCGGCGAGAGCGGTCTTCCGATGAATGCCCCCGGAAACATTGGAGAGGATATCCATCGTATTGGTAGCCTCGAAAAGGATCCCCTCATCCTTCAAGCTTTTTCGGACAGCCTTCGGTTTTTCGATGATCTTTTCCATTTGCTCAACCGCCTGATTTTCTTCAGAATAGGCTGGCACCGGAATCAACCATACCAAAAGAAATAGGCCACAAAGGAAAGGAAGAATCATTCTTGTTCGACAGAATTTCATTCTGAGGAATCAGGCTCGTACGGGCTTAGTACCTTCAGGTTTGGTGGATGAGGCTAATGCTTGCATCGTGTTTTTTTTGATGCCGTAAATCAAGGGCGTGAGGGTCAGCACTGGTTTGTAGCCTGCTTCTATCCCCTTCTGTGCTTCCCGGTCCCTAGGCGTTTTCATTTTTCTGTTTGACCAGGGTCGTGAGATAGTAGTCGAGATGTTTGGCAAATAATTGCCGGTCCCGTTGACTCAAGGCCGACGGCCCACCGGTTTCGACACCGCTGGCCCGTAGCGTCTCCATAAAGTCCCGCATCATGAGGCGGGCTTGAATCGTGTCGGGTGAATGCATCTCCCCCCGCGGATCAAGCGCATGACCACCCTTCGCAATTACCTCAGCGGCCAGGGGAATGTCGGCGGTGATCACCAGGTCGCCGGCCTTGAGTCTTTTCACGATTTCGGAATCAGCCACATCAAATCCATCGGCGACTTGGATGGCCGAAATATAAGGAGACGTCGGGGTATACAAGAGGCGATTGGCCACAAGTGTCACCTGTACCGCTGTCCGGTCAGCCGCACGAAATAATATTTCCTTAATCACCTTGGGGCAGGCATCGGCATCAACCCAGATTGGCATGGTCGACCTTTATGGTTGAGGAGTGAAAGGAACCGTGTCCTTTGGATGTTGAAACGTCTGTCTGGATTTGGAGAAGACCAGGGGCGATTTTTTTTCATAAGAACCGGAAGTGCTCGTTCACTCACACTTTGTGACCCAGACCCCGACATGAAGCGTTGAGCCTGGGGGGCCAACGAACGATCCCTCAATGGGCGGAACGGATTCGGGCAATCTTGCGACGGCCACGGCAATATGATCGGTTCCGGCCATGGTTCCACCAGTGGGATCAAACCCCTTCCACCCGGCCCCTGGCAGGTAGACTTCGGCCCAGGCATGGGTGGCGCCATAATCGGTTGCTGATGGTGGGGCGTGAAGATACCCGCTGACAAAGCGCGAAGCAAGACCCAAGCACCGTGCAGCTTCCATAAAAAGTAACGCAAAGTCACGGCATGAGCCGGTGCCGTATTCCAGTGTTTGCCCCACCGTTTGAACTCCAGGTTCTTCCCGCACTCGATAGGATAGGGTTTGGTTGATGTGGGTGCCAAGGCGCTGTAGGAGCGTGTACGTCTGAATCGTTTCTTCCGGTTTCCAGAAATTTTTCATCCATTCAGTCAGTCGATCTTTGGTGTTTTGCTCGGGATATGCCATATAGGGTAACAGCATGATCCGGTCATCGGGTTGATAGGTAAACGGGTACGCGACGGCGTAGTCGGCGACGAGAAAGTCCAGTGGAGCCTCATTGTATTGTTGGATGATGACTTCGCTCTCAACCGCTAGTTGGTTGGCGGGCACATCGAAGGTGGCTGTGGCCACCGAATTGCCTTCTACATCCCGGTGCCACAGCAGGGTTGCCGGCGGTGTAAGCTTCAGACTTAAAGATTCAATGTGCAGGTCATAGTCTTCTCTCGGACGCAGACGCAAGTGATGCGGTCCAAGTGTCACCGCACCCGAGAAATTATAATAAGTCCGATGAAGAATTTTATAGCGCTGCATGCTTCATTCTATTCTGCGACTTCTCAGGCATCAATTATGAAGTATTTTGGGAAAATGACAACGAATTGATTGAGTAAACATAATAATTGAGGAACGGCAAAGAGTATCCTCTAGTAGATGTGGTCACCGATGTAATGTCTTCTGCGCCATTCAATTCTTTCAAAAAGATCAAGATTTTGTTTTTTGGCAAAAGCAAAGCCTAATGCAACCTGAGTTGCTTCGCACTCGGACTTAGGAACTTCAGCTGTTTGTTTCTTGGGTTACCGAAATATTGTTTCTTTGAATTACCCTAAAATCCATCGATGCCTTCCAAGTTCCCCAAATGCATTTTTTTTGAATGTTAGAATTGTTATCCAAACTGATACACCTTTGTATCTATTTGGATACATATTTGAATTTCAATGTCGCATATCTTGGGTAGAAATCCTATGAATTTAAAAAATATTTCAAGAATAACATAAGTTTACTATGAAAAAGAGTTTACAAATAATCATTGGTTTTATTTTTGCGTTCTCAAAAACTATTTTAATTGTTTTTCATACATAAAGCGCAGGCTGCCCACCAGCTCGCTTGGGGCAGGATCACTAAATAATAAGGCATTTCGAAAGTAACATAGCCAAAATAGAACTTGAGAAAACTCTTGAAAAGATTTTCCATGCGGTGTTTAAAATTATGCTTAATTTCTTTCAGATGTTTCGGAATATAACGTTTGGGAACTTCACAGTAGTGGTTCAAAATATGCTTAATTTCCTTCAAGGAAACTTGGTTTACTTTAGCTCAAGGTCAAAATGCTTCCCAAGCGCCTTAAATTCCAAACTAATGATGGAGATAAGGAAATGAAAAAAACAATTGCATTGGTAGTGTTCCTTTGCATTTTAATTGGAAGTGTTAATTTGCTTTTTGCCCAGTCCCAGGAATCTGAGCCACCAGATTTGTATACTAACTTTGGCACAGGAATGTCTCTTCCAGTTCCTCTTTCCCCATCAGGCCCCCCATTACTGGAAGACACGCAATCGGAAACCATATTCAAATGGACCAAAGTAAATGGTGCAAATAGTTATGTACTTTGGATACAAGAAAAAAATGGAAAAATAATTCATCAATATGTGAAAATTACCCCAAGTGATGGGGATTTAAAACTCGAATGCGACGAGGCGATCTGCGAAACTCCTGCAATTAGTCTGAATAAGCAAGAGGGCCATTGGTGGGTTCAAGCCCTGAATGTGACTGAGCAAAAAAGGAGTGGCTGGAGTAGGAAGGCCGTTTTTGGAACTAAAGAGGACAAGTATGCGCGCTGCGTTAAGCCTTTGGGTAAGGAAGATGAAGATGACGATGTAGATCGAAAGGCAAATTATGAAATCGAGCCGGGAGACCTCCCCTGGACTCGAAATGATTTGAGTAATTTGACCCGCGGGGAATGGACAGTTGGGCTTGCCGCATTAGCCCAAGCCATTAAATATGATTTTGCCAAGAAAAAGGCAGGATTTAACAATGGTTTAGGGGCAGGCGTTTCCTTCCGTTTTTATAGGGATGTTTATGTGCCAGGCCAGGCCAAAAAAGTTCCGATAAGTAGAATAAGAAGTGATTGTCGCGCGAGAACATTTCAGTTGCGTGACGAGACTGACATTCCAGATGCAGCCCCAGTTTTTTCAGTCACTCCTACTATCTTTGCAAGCCAAATCGTTGGAGAGGATAATCTGAAGGTTGAGCCGGCAATTATGCTTGGTTTTTTTGAAGACATTATTAACGTTGGGGCAGGTTTTAATTTATCAGGCAAGAATGGTGAGGTAGGCGATGTTTTCTTACTTTTAAGTATAGGAGCTGGCTTTAATTGGTAGTTATAACCAAACTGCAAATATCTAAAGCCAGTTTTCTTAACGAGTGGTCTTAAAAAATCCACGACATCCTATAATTCTTTCATCCTTAATTGATAAAAGATTATGAAAACTAAATTGCCTTTCATTCCAATAATCATCCTGCTAATAATGGTAGCCATTCCTCCGGGTGCATTTGCTCAAGGGCAGGAGCCCCCAAAAAGCTCATTGCCGCCTATGAAAATGGGTTTAGCCTTATCGGGAGGTGGAGTGCGAGCAGCAGCTTTTTCTTACGGTGTCATGCGTGGGTTGAACGAAATCATCCTTTGTGCAAAAAAAATCGGTGGGTCTATTACTGAAATAGATGATATTTACCTTAATAATTCTCTTGGAGAAAAAAAACCGTTTAAAAGTAAATGTGAACAACCGTTTAAATCATACAAACTCCTGGCAGAGATTAATGCTATTTCAGCGGTCTCTGGAGGAACCATGACAGCCAGTTACTACATGACGCACAATGATAAAATTTTCCTAACCAAATTCAGAGATGTTTTAAGGGAAAAAAATCTATCGAACGCTCTCCTTCGTGCAGTAAAAGCACGATCCAATTTTTGGGGAGGAATGCCTCTTGCTCCTCTTACCCTGATTACCTCGGCCCTGGATATAGCTAAGGATATCATAGTTTTGCCTTTCTCCGTAGTTCTCAGCCCCTTTACGGATCAAAAATATGGCTTTCCATTTTCAAATCCAGACCTCACACCGGCTTTGTTTCTTGCTGGAGGAAAGGGTTTGGTTAATGTTGAACAATTAGCGGAAATCTATCAGGATTGGCTTTTTAATGGGAAGAAATTAAACTATAAATATGCTCAAAAGCAGCGTCCAAATACGGAACTCCTTATTAATGCAACAGACATTAATAATAGGCTTCCGTTCACTTTTGACCTACGTACCTTCCGGTGTCTGGGGATGGATGAAAAAACATATAAACGATTTCCTATCGCGTTGGCTGCCGCTTCTTCAAGTGCCCTGCCTATTTTGTTTGCGCCATTGAAATTAGAAGAACACGTAGGAGAATTTCGAACACCAAAAATGATCCCAAGTGGCTGTCCGACAATATGGTTTAGTAAGGAGCTTTCTCACTTGCCAGAATTGTTAGACGGGGGTATACGAGAAAATTTAGGTCTAGCAACGTTAATTCGGAATGTGTTTGAAGAAAAAAATAAAGGTCTCCATAACCATCCTCTAAAGTCCTTCATTGTCATTGTTAACGCTGCAGCTCCTTCAGTTGATCCATTCTTTTCTTTTCAGGGGGACTCAACCCTCATTCAAAATGTTGATCAAAGCTTGGATACTCTGCAACGGGACAAAACCGATTTAGCGCGAACCATTTACCGAGAACCTTTGAGGAATTTTGGGTTTGGAAGTATTGAGCTGAAGTTTTCTGACATTCTGAAAGTTCCGGGATTAGTAAGACATATGGTTCAATATGAAATCTACGAGTCGACAAAGAATGGAAAAAAGGAAAACATAGAGGAAGTATTGGATAATTACGAGCTTTTTACGGCAATGGAACAAAGAATACAAAACGACTTAGAAACCGTCTCTATGCAACCCACGCAAGATCAAGTAGATACCGTGATTTCGGCTGGAAGGGCCATAGTTGAACATCAGTTCCATCAAATTAGATCAACGTTGTTGGGCCTCTCAGGGCGGTATTTTCGTAGAAATTGTGAGAGTATTATTAATCCCACCAAATATTATTGCTGGCCCGAAGAATTTCAGATTGAAAATACATTGGAGAAACCTCTTCGACATATCTTAAAAGAATTTTCAAAATCCTCTGAAAAATTTCTCCAAGAAACCACAGAAAACCGAATTCAAAAGCTGAGGGATGTTCAAAGGATAGGCTTAAAGTTAAGAAGGGACCTGGAAGTTACAGCAAATATTTATAAGTTGGAAGAACAAATGAGGGAAATAATTTCAAGAGAAATAGAATACTATGAACTAATTAAAGATAAAAAAACCGTCGAGTCTTTAATGAAACTTCTTGCCCAGCTTGATAATAAGGCCATAATAGAGCCCGCCTTTGATGATGCCCATGCAGCGGCATTTGGCGAGTTGCCAAAAACACGGGAAGAAAGAAATAAGCAAGTTCTACTCAGTTATGCTTCGTCTTCATTAGATGCCCTAAGAGCTGGGAAAGGACCAGGTGTTTGTGACTATTCCCTGGAAGGAATTAATGAAGAAAAGGCACCTAAAACATTTTATTGTTATTTAGCGCTAAATCTTCTCAAGGAAATAGATTTATCCATTGAAAAACACGACATACAAACCAATCATATGCTTTATTTATATAGAGCAATGCTTTCACATTTCCTTGGGCGGACAGAGGATACATATTATAACCTTTACGCTGGAATCAAAGAATATCCCGATGTGGCAAGCTTTCGCTTACGTTCCCATTTAGGATATGTATCTTTTTTGCGTGACACAAACGTTGAAGGGGCAATAAGACAGTTTAGCGAGGCTATTAATATTGCCAGAGATAATCAAAGGCATTTGAATTCTCTGGGGTATAAGAGTTTGGATCGCAAAAGTAAAACGCAAATCGAGGAATTGACGAAGTTATTTAAAACACACGAAAACTGGAATAAAAGGCAATTAGCAGAATATTCGAGCTTGGTTCCAGGTTTTTCGTTGAAAACAGGGGATATTTCAAGGGAAATTGTTTTGGGGTTAAATAAAGATTACCCCAATGATGAGAGGGATGGCACAGAAATTCGTGTTGCTGGTAATGGTAACGATTACGAATCCTCTCTCCACTTAAAATTTTTAATCGATGTAGTGGCGGAGTTGGAATTTGGTCAAAAACAAGAAGCGACAAAGCCTAAGAATTATTATATTGAAAAAATAAAGGACTTTGGCAATGAATATGAGGGCGTTCTTCAATCGCCTTTTGATTCCTCTAAAAAAGAAAAACAACGACAACTTCAAAAACTTCTTGTAAACAAGATAAAGTCGGTAGTTGGCAGGAAAATCAAAGAAGGAATTAGAAGTGAAAATGTTGGATTTCGTTATGCCGAGGAAATATTTGAGGAATATTTCATTGAAACATTAAGGAGCTTAGATCGGACGAAGAATGAAATTCAAGAAGCTGTACCTGGTCTCATGCAACATGAAATTCTTTACCCTTATGCGTTACATGTTTTGGCAGCCAATGCCCAATATGAATGCCCGGACAGAGGAGGAGGTATTTTAGAGAGCAGGAAGAATTTGCAAGATTCAAAGCGGTTGCTTCTAAACGCAATGAAAATATTAGTCAACAAAAATAAGCGTATTTTGGGGAAAGAAAGTGATCCGGGATCAGAAGGAAAGTTAAAGAAGTTTAACGAAATATTAAATGCTGAATTGGGAAAACTTGAAAAAGATCAGCTTGAATTTAACTACTTTGAAAGTTTGGTTGATTCAATTTTCCCAACTAAAAACAAAGAAACAGAATGGAGCAAAAGTGTCGCCCAATTTCTTGAAGAAGATACTCATAATGCTGAAAATCTTAGAGACGTCATAGTCCTCTTATTTGATTTAAAGTTTTTAAATCTTTTTTTAACTTATGTGGATGAGTTGGAATGCCTAGAAGCCTGACCTCTGGTGCTTATAGATGGAGCAAATAATGAAATTTTCGAACAAAAGATCTTGTAAGTATTGAATGAAAATTTTATAATGAAATAGGTAAACAATAAATTTAATCTACACTTCAAAGGGGATGGCCATGGATAAAATGAAATTATTAATTTTTACTATAGCTATGATTCTTTTTCCATTATTGGAGGCCTTTGCGCGAGGGGGAGGGGGCGGCAGGTAGTGTAGTGCTCCCCCGAAATCAAGCCACCTGTGAGTGTTGTTCTTGCCGGAATTGTCGAGCGCTCCGGTACCGTAACGCTTGATGCGGACGTTCCTCGTTGTACCAGCGCATCCATCGTGTGATCATCTGTCGAGCATCCTCAAATCCCTCAAAGTGGTGTTGCCCCACACATTCCTCTTTGAGACTCCGAAAAAAGCGTTCAATTGTAAGCTTCCCCGTCAAGCGGACAGTTCATAAGTAGAGTTTTCCGGTAGTAGTTTGTGATAGGTCCACGGGGTTGCTCCATGCAGCGCGTCATGGGGCCGGTGTTCATTGTAGATGGTCACCCATTCCGCTGTGAGGTCCCGCACTTCCTGTAAAATCCGAAACAAGTAGAGATTGAGCACTTCATTCCGATAGGTGCGATTAAACCGTTCAATGAAGGCATTCTGCGTAGGACGCCCGGGTTGAATATGATAGATCAGCACCCGATTGGCCTTCCCCCAGTCTAGAAGGGTCTGAGCGAGGAATTCTGGTCCGTTATCCACTCGAATCATATGGGGGAGGTCACGCTCAGCCTTCAAGCGATCGAGGACCCGAATCACCCGCTCAGCTCGCAGGGACGTATCCACCTCGATGGCCAAGACTTCCCGATTATAGTCATCAATGATGTTCAGGGTGCGGAATCGCGCCCCATGATAGAGGGCATCGCTCATGAAGTCAGCCGACCAGACTTCGTTGGGACCTTCCGGCACAAAGACGGAAGGCGAGGGCCGTGTCAGGATACGACGTTTTGTGCGACGCGGCTGGTTGAGCCCCAGTTGCCGATAAACGCGGTAAATCCGTTTGTGATTCCAGGGGTGCCCCATGGCCCGCAAGCGAGTAATGTATTTCCACACGCCCCAGCGTGGATGGGCCTCCACCAACTTATTCATGGCCTCAATAACTTCCCTATCATAAGTGTGCCGATCACGCAGAGCCTGATAGTACGCCGACCGAGCAAACTTGAGTGCCGCACACCCTCGCTTGATGGAGACGCCATGGGCTTCTTGCAGGGTGTGGACCGCCTCACGTTTCTCTGCCGGCGTCAGAGCTTTTTTTCGAGCAAATCCTTCAGGGCGCGATTCTCAAGCGCGAGATCGGCATACATCCGTTTGAGTTTCGCGAGTTCACTCTCGGTCTCCTTGAGTCGCTTAAGATCCGACGCTTCCAGCCCGCCGTACTTCGCTTTCCAGTTGCAGTAGGTCGCATCACTGATCCCATGCTCCCGACAGAGGTCTTTGACTTTGAGCCCGGCATCGGCTTGTTTCAAGATCGCGACAATTTGCGTTTCGCTGAATCGACTGGTTTTCATAGGAACCTCCTGGGTCAATTCTGCCAGAAAGCTCTACTTTTGGTTTGTCCGTGTTTTGGGGAAGCTTACACCGGCCCAAAGGGTACGGTTTCAAGGCCTCCCGTAAGACATCATTTTCTACCACCAGACCCCCAATCTTCTGTTTGAGTTTCTTCATCTGTTCCTCCTTCAGCCCGTCTTCGTCTTTGGGCCGCCGCCGCAGACCGTTTTCTGCAGCCCGAAGAAACCGATCTTGCCACCCCTCGACCTCGGCCACCGTCAACTCATGCTGTCGGGCCGCTTCCGCCACTGACGTTTCACCTTTCAGTACGCGTAAGACAAGAGCGGCTCGTCGTTTCGCCGTCCAGCGTTCAATCGGTTCGTCCTGTCCCATCGATTCCCTCCTTTAAGAAGTGGGTTATGTCTTAAAGGTGGTCTCACTTTCAAGGGGAGCAGTATAGCCTCTACACATTCCCGTCGAAAGGTCCCATTGAAACTCTCATTGCTGCCCTTTTGCCATGGTTTCCCCGGATCGATCCGACTGGGGCGAATCTCTTGGTCTTTCAACAATCTCGTCAGATTGTGGGCGATGAATTTTGGGCTATTGTCACTGCGAATATACTGTGGTCGTCCATAGCCAGCCATCAGCTGGCGCAGAACCGCAATCACATGATGATGTGTGAGCGAGCCGCCCCACTTCAATGGCTAAACAGAACCGAGTGGCTTCACCTTTGACCGTCAGACAGCGCAATGGCTCCCCCTGGCCATACGTATCAGGCATAAAATCCCAGCTCCCGACCTAATTTTGGTCTTGGCGATGGGCGGTAAGGTCATTCCCGTCACGATCTTTTTGCGAGGCTTTCGTATCGGCAGCCTCAAGTCGTGTTGTCGCCACACACGGTGAATCCGCTTCAAGTGGACAGGTCACCCACGCCCCTGGAGAAAGCGTCCGACCAACCGATAGCCTCAGTGCGGGTAGCGCTTGACCACCCCGCGAAGGGCTTGAGCCAGTCGGGCATCCCGCCGGACTTTCCGTGAGGGATAGTTCACCCCCGACCGTGGCGTCGAGCAGAGCCACGCGGCCCGGCATGTCCGGAACCCACGGGCACAGGCAACCTGCGCAAGTTGCCGTCGTGTCCGTGGGCTTACCACTTTTTTGCCTGCAGTTCCTTCATGACTTCCACTTCGAGATCCCGTTCAGCTAAAACCTTCTTCAGTCGCACATTCTCCTGCCGTATCTGCCGAAGTTCCCGCACATCCGTGACCTCCATCTGGCTAAATTGCCGTTTCCACCGATAAAAGGATTGTTCCGAAACCCCATGCTGTCGCGCGGCCTTGTTGATCGTGCTGGTTTCCGCGTCCCGGAGAAAGCAGACAATTTGTTCTTCCGTGAATCGTTTCTTCTTCATGTTGGTCTTCCTCAGGTTGAGGAAAACCTACCATAGCCGTGGTCCAAAATTCGGGGGGGCAGTCCAGCGTCGCTGTGGCAAAGTCTCGGGCCAGATGATTCGTCACCCCAGCTGGGCTATTGCTCGCTTTGTGGGTTCTTCGCCAACGCTTCGATGGAATGCCTTGAAGCCCTTCCTGTTTCATGAGTCGAGCAACCCCATGCTTGCCACAGGACGCCCCTCGCCGCTGCAACTCCTTCCACACATTCGGGCTGCCATAGACCTCACCACTCGCTGTATGAATGCGTCGAATCTCCTGGGACGATTAATTCTGCATTGCCCCTTGCCCGACGGCTCTTTGGCCTGGCCTGCCTCGCGTAGTAGCCACTTGATAAAATGTGCAGGGGACGACACATCATGCGAATGGGATACAAGTGACGATAGGAGGCGATCACGGTATATCTCGCGACGTATCCCTGGCAAAGAAGACCGCCGCATCTTTTAAAAAATCCCGTTCTCGCTTTACTTGGGCCAACTCTCGTTTCAGTCTGGCCACTTCTTCATCTCGCGGGATGCCCTGGCTCCGAAACGCCTTAGGCCCCTCCCGCTTCTCTTCGCGACACCACCGACTCAACACATTCGTATGAATCCCTAAACTCCCTGCCACTTGCGTGATGGACAGGTTCGCTCCTGTCGCCATTTGGACGGCCTCGTGTTTAAATTCCTTCGAAAATCTCCTTCGATTTGCCATGACACACCTCCTCGCCTATTGTGGCTGGACTTCCTCCAAATCGGTAGACACTCCTATACGTTAATTTAAAGCATGGGAGGATACGGTATGACGAAGGGGCGTTTTGCGGATGAGTTCAAAGAAGAGGCGGTCAAGGAAGTTATCGAGCGGGGGTATGCGGTAGGTGATGTGGCGAAGCGATTGGGGATTTCAGGACAAAGTCTGTACAAGTGGGTGAAAGTCTATAGCCCCAACGCCACCGATCGATATGAGGCGGAGCTCAAAGAGGTTCGGCGCGAGAACCTGAAGCTGAAGGCGGAACTCAGCCGTGCACAGGAAGAGCGTGACCTCCTAAAAAAAGCGGCCGCGTACTTTGCGAAAAACCCGGCGTGAGGTACGCCTTCATCTTGCAGCATCAGGACCGGTAGGCGGTGCAGCCGATGTGTCGCCTGTTAGATATATCGCGCAGTGGGTATGACGCGTGGGTGGAGCGCCCCCCGTCCCAGCGGGCGCAAGACGATGACCGCCGGTTGGGTCTAATCCGCGAGTCGCATGAGGCGAGTGGCCGTACCTATGGGGCGCCCCGCATGCTCTGCGATCTGCGTGAAGTGGGTGAGCGGGTGGGCAAGAACCGGATTGCCAAGATCATGAAGCGTCACAAGATACGCGCCCAGCGCGGCTACAAGCAGCCAGGTATCCGCTACCCCAAGCCTGCGGTTACGGCACCGACTCGATTGCAGCAACAGTTTGCGATAGACCGGCCGGATCGTGCGTGGGCGACCGACATCACCTCTATTCGAACCGACGAAGGGTGGCTGTATCTGGCGGTGGTGATGGATCTCTACTCACGCCGGATCATCGGCTGGTCGATGAAGTCCACCTTGGCTCAGGAGATCGTGCTGGACGCCTTACTGATGGCCGTGTGGCGACGCAAGCCCGAGCATGACGTGATTATCCACTCGGATCAGGGATCGCCGTTCAGCAGCGATGAATGGAATCGGTTCTGCCAGACGCATGGCTTGCTCCCCAGCATGAGTCGCAGAGGAAACGGTTATCATAACGCGGCGGTCGAGTCCTTCTTTGGGACCCTGAAGAAGGAGAAAATACGTCGCCACATCTTTAAACCCCGTGAAGCCGCGGGAGCAGAAATATTTGATTATATTGAGGTGTGTTATAATCGGGCGAGACGTCATCAGCACCTGGGAAATATCAGCCCAACAGCGTAGGAGCAGCAGATGGCAAAACTAGGGTGAGTGTCTACGGAAACGAAGCAAGTCCATGGCTCTTTTTAGATGTGTCCACAAAACCAGGGGAAGACCGCTGATTGTAGTTACTATTTCAGTGCTTGTTTGTGCTACACGCCAAGCTTCGATGCCTGGGAGCCCATCAAAATTTGCGTCTTGCTCAATGGCAATAGTGCTAGTGGTTAGGTAGTGAAAATCAATTTGTCGAGAAGATTCGTTGTAGGACAGGGTCCAGAAGTTTTCTAGTGCTTGGTGCGCCTTTGCATTGCCTAGTGAAATAGAACCTTCGTTCTTCTTAAATTGCACAGTAATGGCGCTGGCGGATTTAACAACATCGAAGTCTTCGGCTCCTTCCAAGTAGATTACTTCTTTGGCATCAGTTAGCTGTAGCCAGGCGTCAATCGAACACCAAGCCTGATAGACAGTCCCTTGAATTGAGGAGACGGCTTGCCGTCTGGGGTCACCTGGTAAAGGCGATGGAAGGCCACCTGCGAGTCCGACTATCTCGTCAATTCCAATTGGTTGAACAGCTTGGGGATCGTGTTCGGTCATTATTTTTCCGCCCTGCTTCGAAAGCTGGCGTCTAGCTGGGCAATGCAATTCTTAGGTTATTGGCTTATCCAGGCTTTTGTTTCTGACTTCAAAATTCTCCGGATATTCCCCTAGCAGGAGTTGGAGGGCTGCAGGAATTGTGGGCTTCGCCTAAGCGAAGCCCACCACTTTCATCATAGAAAGCGTCTCGCCTATTTCTTCTTATCTTTTTTCTTCTGTTGATCGACTTTCTGTTTTTGAGCTTTGTCTTTGTCTTTTTTTCCGCCTTTGTCTCCCATGGTGTACCTCCTTTCTTTTTAAGATTGACTGTCTTTCCGTGGGGGCTGCGCCGAACTATTCCAACCCTGTGACTGCCTCTTTTCCTAATCCTCAGGATCAGTTAGCTTACCATGATCCAGGGATTAGAGAACCGTTTAGACGCCCTTTCAATTCCGACTGGCTTACCGGTTTTTAGACCATCCCTTCTTTCGTCATGTCCCACACCTTTTTCATGGAGGTGTAACAGGATTTTGAGCGCAGCGGAAACCAAGACCTCCATCCGTGTGGGTTGGTGAAGCATGAGAGCGCATTGCCGCTCTCAGGTATTCGTCCGTCGTATTCCATGCTCCACCTAGTATAACTTTTCCGGAACCTGGGGCTGTCTCCTCCGCATCACGGTATAGGTTCCATGATTCATTCCAGCTGTCTGCCGTCCATTCACTTACATTTCCGGCCAAGTCAAACACTTCATAGGGACTTCTATCCTTTTCGAATGTCCCGACCGGAGATAGTTTTGATAATTCAAAATCTCCAAATGTGGCAAAATTCGTGTATTGAGTCGTCGGTGGCTCATTGCCCCATGGATACATGCGTCCGTCTGTTCCTCGCGCACTTTTCTCCCATTCATTTTCGGTCGGTAATCTCTTCTTAGCCCAATGGCAGTAGGCTTTTGCCTCCGGCCATGTCACGCCGACAACAGGGCGATTGGCATCCTGAGGCATCTTGATGTGACCCCAATATTCGGGGGCTTTTCGACCGGTGACTTCTAGGAATTTCCCATACCGTTCAATGGTAACTTCATACTTGTCGATGAAGAAGTCTTTGAGATAGACCGTATGGCGAATCCCTTCGGAAATGTTCCCGGTTCCTGAACGTGATTCCAGGTTCGTTTCAAATTGCCCTGCAGGGATCCGAACCATCGGCGCACCGTCTGCACCTGAGATCTCTCGTGATAACGAGTCCCTTCCCGATGGTTCCACGTGCCATCCTTTCAACGCGATGGCCAAGACCGGTGTGGGGACTGCATACCCAAGACGCCCCTGAGCATCTGTCACCACTCCGATCACTTTGCCATCAAGCAGAAGGGGACCACCGGAATGACCTTCCTCCACTAACGCCTGAAACATCAGGTGTGGGCCTTTCCTTCCGCTGATACTTCCGGTTGAGACGGTCCAGGGGGCGAGATTCGATGGAAATCCGATGAAGGTAATGGTTTCTCCTCCGGATGCTTGGGTGGTCTGATCGAGTGGAAGTGCTGCGATTCCGTCAGGAAGGGAATCTGAAACACGCAATGTGGCCAACCCATTCTCATTGGTTCCATCTATCCCTAACACCTGTGAGCCAAACGATTGATGAGGATGAGGAAAGAACCACACCTGTGGCTTGCTATCTCCGGAAATCACATGTGCGGCAGTTACGATATAGGCGGCGTCCTTGTCGAGCTTCACGATAAATCCCGTCCCTACATTGGGTTGCCCACTTACAAGCGCAGTAATTTTGACGACGCCCTTTTTGACCTCTCCAATCTTCGTGGCACAAACAAGAGCGGGAAAGAGGAGGAATATACAGAGGACAAGGGACATGAGGTGGGCCATAAAAGGTATCCGTATCCATGAATGGCCCCGCACCCTATTGGAGGATGTCAATAATCGGTGGTTCTCGTCTGCTCTGATTGTTGGGACAACTTTTGGGTTCACCGAATATTTTTTCTGCAATCGGGAGTGCCTTGTTTGCTTGCCTTATTTTTTATTTGGCCGCGACTCAGTTTATCATGATTTGGAGATGAGGAACCGCATTAACGGGTTGGTTTTGCTTTGAGTGGAAAACGTTCCGGATGTTTGATGGTCTCTATGCCTAAATCTATATCCAAATCCGGCCAATAGTAATGATCTGGTGAGGATTCTTCGACATGAAGAATCTTACCGACTGAAGCTTCTATGAACCATGGGAAATCTTTGTAGGAAAGGAAGTACTCTTGCTCATTGGTCAAGAGCCAAATTCCATGCGAAGAAATATTTGTGACTTCAGGTGCTGAAATGGTCTTTCCATGCGTTGGTGAATTCATGATGGTGATCCCCTTTACCAGCTGTTCAATCTCTCGAAGATGTAAATCTGATAGTGAATAATTGTGGGCTAAATCAACTTCCGGTTCAAGCCAAAATTTGGCTTCTCCATCCCCACAATGAACATGTATATGCATTCGATTTTCTTCACGGGAAAAGAAGAAAAATCGATATCCTCGTATCTTCAGAACAGTAGGGCTCATATCTTGAGTTTAACATGGGGATGGGGAATTTCTCTTTATTTTGGTAAGGATGAGTTAAAGGAAATTTTAGCTTTTAAGCCCATATTCCGGCCGAATCATAAGCCAACACAGTCCACCGAGTAGGGCGATTCCGGCGGCGATGCCGAGAGAGACTGACCAGCCGAAGGTGTCCGCCAGCCACGGCGTCAATGTTGGCGAGAGGGTCCCACCCAGGTTGGCGCCGGTGTTCATGAGGCCTGAGAGGGTGCCGGCATAGGGTTTGGATAAGTCCGTGGTCGAAGACCAGAACGGGCCGACCGTGAAGTAGAGCCACCCTGCGCCGAGCGAAAGGAAGCCGATGGCGACATAGGGCGCTTCGATATTGGCGCCGATGATGATGGAGAGCGCGGCCAAAATCATTCCTGCTCCTCCCACCCACGCGCGTCCACAATTCACGCCGTACTTTTCGGTGAGACGATCCGTGACCCATCCACCTAACGGGCAGAAGATGGCCATGGCAATGAATGGCGCCGAGGCGAAGAAGGCACCCTGAAGGATGGCAAAGCCTCTGACGTTGACGAGGTAGAGATAGAACCAGGACATATAGACATAGGCGACATAGCCGAGACAGGTGTAGCTGAGCGTGAGCCACCAGACGGTCGGTGTGGTGAGGATGGCTTGCCAGGGCACGGTGGTCGTCTTTGATTTGTGAATGGATGCTGGTTCGCTTTTCCTTCCTGTCCGTATTGGGGTGGAGGAAATGGGGATGTCCTTCTTCCCGCCGGTTCCGTTGCCTTTTGCTTGTGAAGCTGGAGGTCGTCCTTCACGTGTTTCGAATTCGGTGAACACATCATGAACCGTTCCCCAGGCCTTGCCGGATCGTCCCTCTAAGGGAACAGGAGGGTCGGGTAGAGAATCCGATCCTTCGATCAGTTCCGCCTCGGCGTTGTTAACATGGGCATGTTGCCGGGGATGATCGGTTGCGTACCAGTACCACAAGAGTGCGATGCCGATACCCAATCCGCCTGCGGCATAGAAGGCCGTTTGCCAGCCGTAATTGACCATGATCCAGGCGGTGATGGGTGGCGTGAGAGCCGAACCCACCCCGATCCCGCCGATGGTGATGCCAATGCCCAAGCCCCGTTCATTCGGAGGATGCCAATTCGCGACGGCTCGATTGAAATTAGGCAGCGCCGCGGCTTCGCCAATGCCGATGAGGAATCGCACGACCATGAGGGAGCCCATGATCCCGATCAAGCTGGCCAGCGGGAGTGTGGGCGCAACGGCCGTCAAAGCTGTGAAGATCGACCACCAGATGACGGCGAAGGTCAACACCCGGCGTGGTCCCCATCGATCCCCCAGCCATCCGCCGGGAATTTGAAAAAGGGCGTAGCCAAAGACAAAGGCCGAAAAGATTTGACCCATTTGCAGATCGGTGAGTCCGAGTGCCGGCATCATTTGGCGGGCGGTGACGGAAATATTCACCCGGTCGATGTAGGTGATGATGCTGATAAAGAGAAGCAGTAGAAGGATCCGCCAGCGGATGCGAGATGGTGTGGTGGACGGTAAAAGTTGATGCATGGGGAAGGGTGGGAACGCTTGCCGGGGAGCCAGTGAGAAGGCTATCTTCTGCCGCCTTTCCTTACAACCGAAGGGGATTTTGAAAGACTTCCTGATGCGGTTTCTTGTTGGATAAATGTTTTGGCGAGTCGATATTCATCTTCCTGTGTAGTCACCAGGCCATCCAGTTTGGCTTTGAAGATGCGATCGAGTACCCGGCGATACGCCGGACCTTTGGGAAGGCCCATGTCTTCCAGGTCGTGGCCGGTTAAGGTGATGGCGACATGTTGAAACGTGGTGAGATAATCCCGGATCCGTTCCATGGCGGCATGAATCGTCGGCTTGCTTTGCGCCTTGGCCATGAGAAATAACACGAGTTCCTTCGGCCATGGCGTGAGGATAGCGTAGATTTCTGAAGGAGCCAGATGCTTTCTGTTGAGGGTCCTTATCAACGTGGACTGGGCCTGTAAGAACTCTCCGACAGTTACCGTGGTTCGTTGCGGGAATCCCAATCGTTTCCAGGTTTTGATCAATTCGGTTTTGCCCAACGATTCGAACCAGGCCAGGGCATAGAGCAGCCAACGCTCGGTTCCTGATCGGGCACTCTCCACCTCGTGCCAGGCCAGGATTTTTTCCCCGGATGCAAAGAGGGTCGGAACCGGTTCTTTCCATTGCAGTTTGGGATGGATGAAGGGGAAGAGTTTAAATTGATCTAATCGCTGAATACCCTTGTCCGGTTCGGGTTCTTCCAGAATATGGATCAGTTCATTCCCCAGTCGTGTGCCCGAGAGCCGCTTAAACAGTTCCATGGTTTGGGCCTGTTGGATGAAATGCTGAGTTTCCTTACTGATCTGAAAACCAAACCGCTGTTCGAAGCGAATGGCCCGAAAGACCCTGGTGGGGTCTTCCACGAAGCTGAGGCTGTGAAGGACGCGAACGATTCTATCCTTGATGTCCCGCCGTCCCCCGAAAAAGTCCAGCAGTTCGCCGGGTGTTCTATTTAAGCGGATGGCCAGGGTATTGATGGTGAAATCCCGCCGGTAGAGGTCTTTTTTAATTGAACTGCGTTCCACGGTCGGTAGCGCGGTGGGGTATTCATAATATTCTGTTCGGGCCGTGGCAATGTCCAGGTGATGCATCTGTGGAATGTTGAGCGTCTTGGGGAGCGCGATCGAGACGGTGCCAAATCGCTCATGAATGGTCCATTCCGCTTTGAGTTCTTGCGCCAGGGCTTTGCCAAAACGAATGCCGTCACCTTCGATGACCACGTCCAGATCGAAATTGGGAATGTTCATCAGAAAATCCCGGACGAATCCGCCAACGAGGAAGGCGGCGACCTCTTGTGTGTCGGCGAGTTTCTCGATGGTCTGGAGCAGGGACTGAAGGGGCGGAGGTAAACGGGTTGCCAATTGTTTGTGGAGATTGGAGGTCCGCAACGTATTCGAGGGGACCGTTGCGGCGAGTGAAACCGGCTTGTCAGAGCGCTCGAAGTCCTCTTCCTGGGACGGGAGTGCCTGGTGCATGGCTCGAAGCAAATCGGTCCGGCTAAATATGCCAACGACCTGGTCGTGATCCAATACCGGGACGATCCGCTGATTCCGCTCGATCATTTGCTGTTCGACCTCGTCAAACGGCGTGGCGGGTGTAGCCAGAAAGATATCTCTCAACATGATGTGATCAATGGGATGGGTGGTCAGTTTATGATACAAGGCTTTTTGCACGGATTCCCTTGTGGCGAGCCCCATGAAGCCGCCCTTGGCATTCACAACCGGGAGGGCATTGACTTCGTATTGCGTCATGAGGCGTTCCGTCTGTTTGATTGTGGTGTTAAGGTCCACCGTCCTGACGGGAGTCGTCATGAGACGCTTGATAGGAAGCCAGGTTCTGGCTTGTTCCTGCAAAAGGGTGCGGATTTTCTGTTCCACCTCGACGATGGTGAGTTTCTTAATGCTGGCGGCGGCAGCCATGGTGTGTCCGCCACCACCAAAGGCCTGGGTGATCTGATTCATATCCATGTCGGGATGGCGGCTGCGCCCGATGATTTGTACCTTGCCCTCCATGGCGACAGCGGCGATGATGGCATCGGCGCCATGTAATTGCGCCAGTTGTTGAACAATCGGCGCCATGTCCTGCACATAGTCCGGCCAGGTGAGGGTGATGAGCAGAATCCTCCGATGCCCGAGGTCCATTGTTTGCGCCGATTGCAACAATGCATGAAATAATTCCAGTTGCGGGGGCGTCCAGGGACGCGCGATGTACTTGGTGACCTGGTTTAAATCGGCTCCTGTTTGCACGAGGACCGCCCCGAGTTGGAAATCACGGGGCGTGGTATTCCGGTAGACGAATTGACCGGTCTCCTCATACAGGGCTATGGCGAATAAGGTGGCTTCCTCAGGTGTCCATGTGAGTGCTCTGGTTTGAAGTTCCTCGCAGAGGAGTGTGATGGTGGCCCCCACTGAATCCACTTGGCAGTGGTCTGCCCGCGGGAGTAGGGGATTGGTGGACTCCATGGGGTGATGGTCATAAATATAAACTGAAATGTGTTGATTTTTAAGAGCTTTTTCAAGCGGTCCCAATCGGTCCTGATGCTGGGCATCAACTAATATCAGGCGGGTGATATCCGGAATGTTCAGACTCGAAAGTGCCGTGAAGGAAAAGTGATGCTCAGCGAGATAGGCCCGCTCCCGGGATTGGGCTCCCGCCGGGAGGACGAGTTGTGCCTCCGGGTAGAGCTTTTTGGCGGCCACCATTGAGGCGAGGCCATCAAAATCCGCCTCGAGATGCGTGGTAATAATTTCCATGGAAGTCGGATTCTAACAGGGATCCCGAATGACCGGAAGTTTCTTGAAAAGGCGAAGAATTTCCTCATTGCAAATATTCAGTTGCTTGAGAGGGTCCCTCCATGTTAGATGGGGGCAACTCAGGAGGCGATCCATCCCAGATGGATCATTGGTCGATCACATAAATCAGGAGGGTGACACATGGCTGCCAAGGCTAAGCCCAAGTCAAAGGCCAAGCCCAAACAGAAGCCTACGGGAAAGCAATCGGCTCAAGCAAAAGCTAAGCCGAAGACGAAAGCCAAACCGAAGACGATGGCCAAATCGAAGACGAAAGCCAAACCAAAGAAGCCTGTGAAGCCTCAACGATCACCGTCTATCAAAGCGAAGTCTAAGAATACGAAGGTCGGCTCCAAGGCTCGGGCCAAGGGAACTGCCAAGGCTGGAATGAAGGGTACTCCCAAGGCCGTGGCTCAAGCTCAACCACGATCCAAAGCGACGCCGAAAAAGGTGGTGAAAGGGAAAGAGAAAAAGTTGACTACATCTGACAATGTTTCAAAAACGACAACGGCGGCCAAAACAGGGGCGAATCGTACCAAGTCTGCTCCCACCAAGAAAACGGCGGTGAAGCCGGCGCTATCCGAGGCCAAAAAGAGCCCAGGAAGACCTAAAAAAGAATCAACTGAGGCAAAAGGTCTTAACGACAAAAAGAAAAAAATTACCTCACCTGTTCCTGCCGATGAGGACGTGAGTTTGATCAATGCTGATGATTCGGATTTGGAGGATGCATCTCTGCCGGATGACATTGATTCCGAATTGGATATTGAAGTGGAAACCGATGGTGATATTACCCTGGATTCATTGACTACCGGACTCGATGATGTTAGCGATGATCTGGACGTGGATGATCTTGCGGATGATTTTGATGATGAGTTCTCCGAGGACTCCACAGATGATGCCGATGAAGATTTAGATCTGACGGAGGACTTATCAGAAGAATTGGGCACCGATAAGTTTTTTCGGGACACCGAATCTAATCATGAGGATGATGAAGAGGAAATTCCTCGCTCCTGGTAGCTCTGCTGGCCTATAATGGGTCCAGGTTTGGTCAAGGTCTCTTTCTCAGCCATCTCGATCGTGTTGATCGTATTGCCGGTTTCATAATAAATAAACCGGGATTTCTCCATTCGCCTGAAGCGGAGCCGGAGCGTTATTGTATTGCCAACTGAAGGAGGATTCATGTCGGAAGAACGAGGGTTGCCTCGCATAGGAGATCATGCACCGGATTTTTCCGCGGTGACGACGCAACAGACTGATTTTAATTTTAGCGTATGGCAGGAACAGCATTGGGTGGTACTGTTTTCTCATCCGGCGGATTTTACTCCGGTGTGTACGACGGAATTGATAGCCTTTAGCCAACTCAACGAACAATTTCGTCAGCGGGGGGTGAAGCTCATTGGACTGAGTGTGGATAGCATTCATGCCCATTTAGCCTGGCTGCGAAATATTCACGATAAAATGGGTGCCACTATTTCGTTTCCCATGATTGCCGATGCTGATATGCGCGTCGCCAGACTGTATGGAATGATTCATGCCAACGCGAGCTCGACCGCGACGGTGCGTGCGGTGTTTATTATTGACCCGAAACGAGTGATCCGGGCGTTGCTGTACTACCCACTCAATGCGGGACGTAATGTGGATGAAATTCTTCGGTTGGTCACCGCCCTGCAAGCGACTGACCGGTTTGCCTGTGCGACGCCAGCCAATTGGGTGGAAGGAGAAAAGGTGGTGGTGCCTCCGCCCAAGACGGTGCAAGAAGCCGATCAGATGTTAGCGAAAACCGAATACGAACATCGGGACTTTTATTTAGCGCTCAAGGACGTTTCTCCGGCTGCGACGGCAAAGCCGGTGGAAGTGACGGTGCCTAAATCTGCGGAAGCCGCGGCTCCCGAGTCAGCTAAGCCCGATCCGGCTAAACCCGATTCGCCTAAGCCCGAGGCAGCTAAATCCGAGCCGGCTCAACCTGCTGAGCCCACCCCTTCTTCTTAGGGGTATTCGAGATGAGATTGACGTCTACGTTTGTGCCGGACTCAGCCAGATTCTCCGATCATGTTGTTCAGGAGGCCCACTCGTCCAAACCGATCGAAAATTTGACTCCACCCCACCCTGCCTCGTGAGGATCATCTATCTTCAACCCGTTACTTGGGTATGTGCTCAAGGGATGTGGGCATAGATGAAATTGCGGGGCGTGAATTATTGTCTGCTGATTGCCTTGTTGCTCGTCCTGCCGGGGCTGTCTCCTATCAATGCCGAGGCTTGCCGTCTTCTTCCAATTCCTCCGGGAAGCGAAAATGTTTTCTGGGTGCATGTTGAGGGACCTTGTTTGCCTGGAGAAGAGGAAGCCTTGGCCGTAAAGGGGGCTGATCTTTTTGGTGCTCTCCTGCAGGGAAAACGCATTGATCTTGACCACGTGTTGGTGGTTGATCCGATAATGCTTGATCTCCTGCCGCAACAAACCCTTTCGGAATATCCCGCCATTCCCCCTGCAGTGAGGCAGCGCCTGCAAGAGCAGGGTGTCACTGCGGTTCGTGTCATTCCAGAGGCTGTTTCCATCAGGCATTCTCGTTTCGAAAAAGTGCTCGCCACCAATCTGGTCGAAGGTGCTCTCCTGGTCCTGGGACCGGTAGATTTCACGGGAACCGTCTTTCAGCAATCCATTGATCTTTCTAAGACTGTGTTTGTGGGTCCGGTAACATTTTTAAACGCGCGTGTGGATTTTGAAGGGTTTTTTATTGGATCGCAATTTACCCAAGGCGCGGATTTCTCTTACGTCACTTTTGGGACACATTCCCGTTTTCACCAGGCTCGATTTTGGAATCGTGTCACTTTTGCCGATGCTCATTTCACCGGAGTTGCGGAGTTTTTGGAAGTTGAGTTCCAGCAGACGGCAGATTTCTCCCGATCGGTTTTTGCCAGTGGGACAGGCTTTTCAGGGTCGGTATTTAGAGGACCTGCCGATTTTTCAGCCATCGCGGCTGCTCAGGAAATCTATTTTCGGTTCACCGAATTTCGGGAGTCGGTGACATTTGTTAATGCTCAAATTCACTCAGTGGTCGATTTTACGAACGCCAGGTTTGACGGAGCGCAGGATTTTGCAGGGGTAGAGTTCCGTACCCTCCCGGAATTAAGCGGGAGTAATCTCCCGCTTAATGTGGCGTCGGTTCAAAATGTCAGGAGCCTATCAAGTCAGGTGGGAATATTTTTGGGATTGGTCATTTTGGTGCTGTGTTACCTCTGGTTTACAAAAGGGAAGAAGTCCGCTTGAAATAAGGCTCAACCACTATATTTGGTTAGGATATTGCGGCTTTACACAAAAGATGGTATACCAATTCAATTATCTGCACTGTGGAACCCAGTCGAAAGGCTCCTGATTGGAATCCGTCCCCTCCCTGATAGTTTCTGACCTTGAAGATGACGATGCCTATCAGGTCAAACTTGAGGCCTTTACCGGCCCCATGGATTTGCTCCTCCACCTGATTCGGAAACACCAGATTAATATTTATGATATTCCGATTGCGCTGATTACTCAGCAATACTTGGAATATTTGTCTATGATGAAGACGTTAAACCTATCGCTTGCCGGGGATTTTCTGGTTATGGCCGCCACGCTTCTCTACATTAAATCCAGGATGCTTCTTCCCAAAGAGGAAAAACCGGAGAAGGAGGATGAGGAAGGTCTCGATCCTCGCGCCGAATTGGTCAGGCAATTGGTCGAATATGAGCGTTTTAAGGAAGCGGCCGGGACTCTGGTTGTCCGAGAACAACTTTGGCGAGAGTCCTTTAGTCGTGATCCGCTCCCCTTGTCTCCGGAAGCCGTGATCGAAGAGGATATGGCTACAGAAGATCTCCAGTTATTTGATCTTCTGAGTGCGTTCCAGGATGTACTGGATCGAGCTCCTACCGATACAATCGTCGAATTGTCCAGGGAAACCTGGACGGTTCAGGACCGTATTCAAGGCATTTTGGAGCGGTTGGAAGGGGAGTCAACAGTTCCCTTTGAAGAATTGTTTGAACACCATTGGTCCAAGCCATTGCTCATTGTCACATTTCTGGCTTTGTTAGAGCTGGTCAGGATGAACCTGGTTCGTTTGTTTCAAGGAGAATGGATGGGTCCCATCCAGGTGACGAGGCGTTTTGTGCCAGCGGGAGGACCTGATTCCACTGGAAGTCTTCAGGCGGAGCAGGGGTGATACGCATGAGCCGGATATTAATTGGAGGATGCATGGGGGGACTTCGGAATAGCCTGGGTGAATGTTGCCTGTGGCAGTGTGGGATGAATCGGTTCAGTCCGCAGGGGAGGACGATATAACATGATGGACGCACTCACCAATGGACACCAAGCTTCAGATACTCTCGATGCCGAGGTGAAGGAAGACCCCACCCTATGTGAGCCCTCAGAGGAGGGTTGTGACGCAGAAGAGGTCACGATTTCCGAGAACGTAGACCAGAAGATCACGTTAGACCTTGATGAACTCAAAGGTGCGATTGAGGCCCTGCTTTTTGTTTCGCATGATCCTCTGAGTCTTGAAAAGCTGGCTCTGGTCCTCGAAGGAGTCCCTAAATCGGCTGTTAAAACCGCGATGGAATATCTCCAAGCGGAGTATGAGGCGGCTGGGCGTGGCTTGCAGATATTGGAAGTGGCCGGTGGGTATGTCATGGTGACGCGACCTGAGCAGAGTCTGTATATCAAGCGATTAACCAGCAAGGCCAAACCGGCAGCCAAGGTTTCCCGGTCAGCACTGGAAGCCCTGGCGATTGTGAGTTATAAACAGCCCATTACCAGAGCAGATATTGAAAAAATTCGGGGTGTAGAAACCTCGGGAGTATTGCGGACTCTCCTGGATCAGAAGTTAATCCGGATCGTCGGACGGCAGGATATCCCCGGTCGACCGATTTTGTATGGAACGAGCAAGCAGTTTCTTCAACGGTTTGGCCTGCGGGACTTGCGAGATCTGCCTCCACTGAAAGAACTCAAAGAGTTGGGTAACCCTGAGCAATTCCCTATGGAGCTTCCCTTTGCACCTGAGGAAAATGAGGGAGAATCCCGGGTCACCGATCTTTCCGCCTAAATCGACAGGGAGGCCATGCGTTCTGCTGGTCTGCTTGTTTTCCTCCCTGTTTTCTCTCTGACAAGGGTTGTGTCCGATCCGCGTAGGAAGCAGAAAGAGTTCCTATGACCCTGTTACTACCTGAAAAGAAACCTTCCCTGGGCTCCGATTTAGCCAAAAGATTGGGGCCGGATAAAGTTCGGTGGGATTGGGCCACGCTGAAAGCCTATTCCGTCGATGCCAGTATCTACAAAATTCCCCCGCAAGTGGTTGTGCTTCCTGAAACAGAAGAGGACATTGATGCCGTGATGGACTATGCCGTCAAGGCCGGAGTGCCTCTGACTCCACGGGCAGCCGGAACGAATCTGACCGGATCGGCCATCGGGGCCGGTATTATCGTGGATATCTCCAGAATGAATCGCTTACTTGAGGTGAATCGAGACGAGCAGTGGGCCAGAATACAACCAGGCCTGGTGCTATCCGAATTCAATAAGCAGTTGGCAGCTGTGGGGTTGATGTATGGGCCGGATCCTTCAAGCGGGGATATGTGCAAATTAGGAGGCATGCTCGGCAACAATTCCGCTGGTCCACATACGCTTCGTTATGGATCGGTCAAGGACAATGTTCATACTCTCCGGGTTCGGCTGCTCACTGAGGGTTGGCTTGATGCTCAGTCTGTTGATATTGGAGGACCGGTTCATACCTCATTGTTGAAAGGGTATCCATCCTTAAAGGCGGTGTGGACCATGATTCAAGATGACCAAGAGTTGATCCGCGCCAGACGCCCCAAGGTGAGTAAGAATAGTTCAGGCTATAACGTCTTTGATTTGGTCGATGGACTGGACCGAGGAGTATTTGATGTCCCAAAATTATTTATCGGCAGTGAGGGAACCCTTGGCATTGTCAGTGAAGCGAGAGTCAAGTTGGTTAAACGACCTGATGCCACCGTGACGGGGCTGATCCATTTTCGACACCTGGAGGGTATGGGCGAATCGGTTCCCCACTTATTGGAGTTGAGCCCCAATGCGTTGGAAGTGATGGATGGGAATTCGTTGAATTTAATCGGGCGAGATCGCTATAGCATTCCATCAGATGCGGCGGCCACGCTGCTCATAGAATTTGATGAAGGCGAAGGCACCGAGCGTCGTAATCGGCTGCTGGAGATGTGCCGACGGTTTCCACTCACCGGGGAAGTGAGGTTGGCTTCCGACCCGGTCCAGCAAGCGGAATTGTGGAAGGCCCGCAAGGCATTATTTCCAATGCTCTATCGATTTGATCCTCAAAAAAAACCCATCAATTTTGTCGATGATGTCGTGGTGCCCGCCTCCCGCACCGGAGAGTTGATCCGGTATTTGGAAGAGTATTTTGGACGACGATCAGTACCGGTCGCCATTTTTGGACATGTGGGAAATGGCAACGCTCATATTGTGCCGTTGCTCGATTTGCACAATCAACATGATGTTGATGCGATGGTCGAGGCCCACCGGGAGATTCACCGGACGATTTTAGACCGGTTTGACGGATCTATTTGTGGAGAGCATGGAGACGGGCGTATTCGGGCCGAGACCGTTCGTTTGATGTATGGCAAAGAGGTATATCAGCTTTTTGTTCGAGTGAAGCAGGCGTTCGATTCGCAGGGGATGATGAATCCTGGTGTGAAAATCAGTGAAATGTCGTTTACGGAACATATTGATGTGGAGCGCATGGGCAAATCCTGTGCAACGTGCGCCAAATGTAATTCTGTGTGTCCCGTGTATGATGTGTTTCAGTCTGAAGATATGAGTGCGCGCGGATGGTTCGAGATTGTGACGGCTTCGGATTACTCCTACCTGCAATCGGAACGGGTGGTCGAAGCCTGTTTGAATTGCAAGTCCTGCCGGACCATTTGTCCGGCCGGGGTTGATGTGTCCGAACTGATTCTTCAGCGACGTGCGGAACATCCCAACCGGCTGGCCGGTTGGATCTTTGCCCTCCATGCCCGTCAATGGTTTTTTCATCCCTTATTGAAGCTCATGGCATGGACCCAGTCTTTTTGGGATCGTCCGGTTATTCGAGGCATGTTGGAAAAGCTGACTCGCCCGTTGTTGCGAAAGTTGGCTCTCACGGCAAAGGTTCCCCGAGATATGGTTCTGCCGACCCTTGCTAAACGGCATTTGCGTGATCGGTATCCGGAACTGAGTCATTCCGAACATCTCCGACAGGCTTCAGTTGCGTATTTTCATGGGTGTGCGGCCAACTATTTTGAGGATGGGGTGGGGGATGCGGTGATCGGGCTTTTAGCCGATTATGGTGTGACGGTCGCTCTTCCTCCACAACGATGCTCTGGTACCCCGATTGAAACCTACGGGTTGAGGAATTTGGTCAAAGAAGGCGCGCGAGAAAATCTGGCTCACCTGGCGTCATTTTCCACCGTGGTCACCAGCTGTGCCTCCTGTACGTTAAGCCTGAAAGATTATGCCACCCTGTTTCATGGGGAGCCGGAGGAAGCCGCAGCTATTGATTTACGTAAACGAGTGAAGCATATCTCTGAATTTCTTGTTGAACAGGGGATGGTGTCAGACAATACGCGCCGAACTCCGACGCCGCCTGATGGAAAGTCGGCGAAAGTGACCTACCATTCGTCCTGCCATCTTCGTGCCGCCGGTGTGTCCCAAGCCCCTCGAGATCTGCTAGCCTCGGTGGTCGACCTTGAATTTGTCGAAATGCAGGACGCCGATCGATGCGCGGGAGGAGCGGGTACGTATATGATCAAGAATTATGAAACCTCTCAGAAAATTTTCCAGCGTAAGAAGCGGGCTATTCAAGAGAGCGGGGCTCAGGTGGTGGCAACGAGTTGCCCTGCCTGTATGATTCAGTTGAAAAATGGACTTCGTGGGATAGCAGAGGTCAAACATATTGCGCAGGTCATGCGGGACCATTCAAAAAGGAAATAAAGGTGATGGGACATTGGGTCTCAGGTGTGTGCTTCGGCAGGATAACGTTGTTATAGTTGAGATTGGGATCGAAATGTATTTTTGGACGAGGGACTTCGAATGGTAAAAATTTTGATATTTGGTCTTTCACTTCGTGAAGCGGTTGAAGATCCTGAGGTGGAAATTTCGTTAGAGAGCCCCACCACTATCGGCCAATTGCTAGAGGACTTTCCAGATCACTTTCAAGGGTTAATGCCTTTCCTCCATGCCAATGAACTCATGTTGACAATTAATCAGAAAATTTCCACCTTGGAAGCCATGGTAAAAAATGGGGATACCCTGAAAATTACTCATCAGGGAGGTGACCAAGGGGCGGACGGAGCGATGTGGCACAACCCTTAATTCTGCACGGGTTGCGATGAATATTTTGTTTGGTGAGGAGAAAAGTTATGGATTAGGAAATGTTGGTTAGATTGACCCTTTTGAGGGGAGGGGTGATTCCTCGTCACATTTTTTGCAATTGAGAATCGCTTTGAGATGTGCTCGCCGGCCTTCTGGCGATAAGACCCAGGGCCGAAAACTGAGTGGGGGTTGATGTCGGACATGCTGCCCGTGGCCACAGGCCAGATCGGCTACCCAATCATCTACATCATCCTGATGGAATCCGATAATCGGTTGGTTCATTTTCCCTAAGACCTCTATAATTTGGGATGATAAATTTGCAAATTATTTTCCGAACACATCCTTGAGTAAATCTGTGACGCGTGCTGTGGGGTTTGTTCGAATTTTTTTCTCTTCCTCCCCCAGAATGAGAAACAGCCCGTCCAAGCTTTTCCCGACAACATAGTCGTCCAAATTAAACGCGGGTACTGTGACAAACGGTAGGGTCGTATACTGTCCAACCAAATCCTTATATTGTTTGGTTACCCCGACTTGACTCATGGTCTTCTCCACTTCAGGCTTAAAGGCTATGGCCAGTTGATCGCGGGTTTTTCCTTGGAAGTAATCGGTTGCTGCGGTATCTTTTCCATTCAGAATTTTCTTGGCATCGTCAAAGCTCATGTTGGCGACCGCGTCCTTAAATATAGGCTTAGCCAAGGGAGCCGCCTGTTCAGCGGCTCGGTTCATGCTGACCACCAACTCATCAACCTGAGGGCCGAATCCAGCTAGTCGAAGAGCTTTGTCCATGGATTGAAGTTCCTCCGGTAGTAAGATTCTAATGGCTTCATTTTTTAGAAAGCCGTCTGGGTTGCCAGTGAGTTTCACGGTATTTTCCGTCCCGACGGTGAGAGCTTCTTTAAGACCGGATATGATTTTGTCGTCACCGAGGGTTTTTGCGCCAGGAAGAGATAATTTATCGATCTCTTTCAAAAAATCATCAAATTGTGCCGAGGCGATTTGTGGAAGGAGTAAAAGGAGAAAACTCATGATGACGCGAAAAATGGTCATTGTTCTCTCCTTTTATATGCAGAAACGGTAAGAGGGTTGTATGAGGAAAAAGGGAATAAGAGGGGGAAAGACTGTCAGAAACGCTCATCTCATCTTCCTCTGAGATGGGACCCACAAGGAAGAGGGGAGCGTTGCGCCCTGGGATTATCCTGGGGAGGATAGACTAAACAACCTAAGCAGTCTTCAAATCCTCAGGAGGCAAATTCCGGCTCTTCCTCGTGGGTGGTTCAAAAAGCACCCTCGAGTATGAGATGCCTAAAGTTAAGCGATAGGAGTACAACTCATCCCTGATCTCTTGCCTTTAGTCGATGACGCTAAAGGCCTGGAGAGGAGCGGACGAGTCTTTTTCTTCATCGCCTCTCGTTGAGGGTTGAGGCGATTTTCCAATATTACGGGATCAATGACTTCGCCGCATTGCAAGCATCGCTTGGTCAAAATTTCCATTCCACCAGCATCATAGTTCACATTCATGCACCAATGGGAGACCATAAACCCTCCGCACCGTGTGCATGTATCCGAATGCCTTGGATCCCCCACTTTTGTTGAAGGATTGGCTTCAGCCGTTTCATGCTTGATGGGACTTTTCCCTGCTGTCGGGGTCTTTTTTTGTATTCCAAAATGTCCCATATGTATCTCCTTTTTCCTGATTGTCATGACATATCTAATATAATGTCTTGTTGTTAGATATAGCTCTTTGAGCTTAAGTCAAGATTAATCCAATATTAAAAAATCCTCATAATTGTATTTACAGAGCAACAATAACTTTCATAAGTGGGAATAAACCTTTAAGAATTAAACAGATTGAATCGATAATTAGTATATACAGCTACGTCCTTAATGCTAAGTAAAAAAACCCATAAAATAAAAGAACGAAAAAATGAGGAGACCAAGGGGAATTGGTCTCTCAAGAGCCTGAGTTTGGGGGTAAATTACGGAAAATCCCGAAAATTCCTGGAGATGAAAACGGTCCAACTACCAGCGAAAGTGAACAGGTGTGGTCTTTCCCCCTGATAGGGTAATGCTTTTTTCAATAGTGGCCCCACTTGAATCGGTTGCTTTGACCACATATTTTCCCGGAGGAAGGTTGAGAAATAACCAAGGACCTTGTACCTCCTCACCCGGAATAGACACGAGCGTCGCCTGCTCCGAGTTGATCACTTCAACTGCCACGCCAGCTAAGAAAGCACGTTCACCTTTCACAAAGATCAATTTAAGGGAATAGGCTGGGTATGACAGGCTCCGTTCCTCTTTACCTAATCCAGCGCTGAAATATTGAACACCATTCTGCTCATGCAGAGGGAATCTGAGTTTATCAGGGATACTTGTACCTTCCAGTGGAATTTCTAAAAATTTGGAGAGAGGTGCCGAGCTTTCACCTGTGGCGGCCCAGGTTGACGTTGAAGGAGCCACCAAAGTCAGGATCATCAAAAGACATGCACTTAGTCTCAATCTGGCAGACAACTGTTTCCTTGCTGCTTCCAGGCCATTTTCCCTATCTGTTGTCAATCTGCTAGTGATTCCTGCTCTCACGTGCGATACCTCATCCTTTCCAATAAAGAAAAATCTTTAACCAAAACTTGGAATTACTAGGGATATAATACCAATTTCAGGTTACTTAAGAAAGAATAGCGCAAACATTCAAAAGGCCAAGTTCCAGGCTCATTAGCAATTGAAAGAAGCGAGGTGGCATGGAATTCTCTAGCGCGTCAGGCAAAAAGGAAGGCCGAGGAATGCATCTAAGGCGATATTTCCTCGAGCGTCAGCAGGCTACCCACCGAATGAATCTAAATATATGGCATGTCAACAAAACAGTGATTCTTGGTTTTCAATGATCAGTCGTTGATAGCAGAGTCCTTCGGGAAAATCGTTGGGCCTGAGCAATGCGGCGAGTAAATTCCTCTTAACTTAACCATTCCCCATTCTGTGTTTGAGGTCAGCCGGAGACCTAACATGTGACCGGGGTGAGTGTGTTATCCCAGTTGTGCTTGATGGCATAAGACTCAAACTTAAAGGATTACCTTGCTATATCGAGAGAGGGACCAACGGATGTTGGCAAAAACTCGTGCTTGGGCTATAACATCTGGTCTTTTTCCAATCGATAGCAGAGCTCGAAACTAGGTCGGGGGCATGTCTGTCGGTGTTTGTTTTGGTAATCTACTACTCTTGGAGGCTGAGGGTGATTTCTGCATTGCTTTTTGACGGATTGTGAGCGTTGCAAATTGGCTAAAATGAAATATGTTTCGTTCCCCAATCAGATTGATATTCCCGATAACGAAATGATGGCTTGATGATTGTCAGACGAACGCTTCCGTTCAAGTGGTTTTTGCAAATTGACGGTTGGGCTGTCTTGTTTTATATCCTGTACGGCTACGGAGTCTGCATACTCAATTTAGAATTCTTTTTTGAAAAACTCGCATTTCCCTTTACCGGAATTAGTGTGTTTGGAACGGCTGTCGCAATTTTATTGGCGTTTCGAAATAATTCGGCCTATGAACGGTACTGGGAGGCCAGGGTCATATGGGGTGATTTGACTAATTATTCAAGAAATTTTGCCTCACAAGTTCTTGTCTATATTCAACCGCCCCAAGGCAGCGATGCTCAGCCTGCGCAGGTCGAGGAACTACATCGAGAGTTTATTTATCGGCACCTCGCATTTTTGCAGGCTTTGCGTTTACAACTGCGGGAGGGGTACGTCTCGAATTTCCTTTCTTCATTCATCACGAAGACTGAGTTAAATCGGTTGGAGAATGTTGCCAATAGAGCCACGCAGCTGAATCATTGGCAAGCGAAGCGATTACAGGAAGTGTTTGACGCTGGCTGGATTGCCCCGCGTGCCTATGTGATGGGACTGATGGATTCACTTAAGCATTTTTACGTTGCTCAAGGGAAATGTGAACGAATAAAGAATACACCCTTGCCTCGGCAGTATGGGTTTTTCACCAAGGTTTTTGTGTGGATGTTTCTGTTACTTCTTCCCTTCTCATTGGTGCAACATTTGGGATGGGAAATGCTTCCTATTTACGTGATGCTGGCATTCATGTTTACGATTATGGAACGAGTGGGAAGTCGAACTGAAGATCCCTTTGATGGAAAAAACGAGGATGTTCCCATGAATGCTATTTGCCGTAATATTGAAATTGATTTACGACAACAACTGGGAGAAGCGTCTGTGCCACCTAAAATTGAACCTATTGATGGTGTATTAATGTAAAGGATGCCTGTTTATGAGGAAGAAGGAAAGTCTTCCGGCTGGGAATCCATGCTACCAGGTGGTTTGGGCATGTGTTCCACGGATTTAAGATCCATGAGGTCTTTTTTTGCACTGATTCCGAGTGATTTGAATTTTCTGGCCGTGGGCCAGATCCGATTTTCCAATGAGGTAACAGTCGCATTATAGGACTCCACTGTCCGACCCAAGGCCTGTCCAATTCTCCCAAAATGCTCTGCCAGTGTGCTCAGGCGATCAGCGAGTTCTTGTCCAAGAATGCTGATGCGTTGGGCCCCTTCAGCTACTTGTTCCTGACGCCATCCATAGGCAATGGCTCGCAATAAGGCAATGAATGTGGTGGGTGTGGCGATGACGACTTTTTTCGTTAAGGCCGACTCGACGAGTGAAGGGTCCCGCTCTGCGGCGGCCGCTAAGAACGAATCATTGGGGATAAATAAGACCACAAATTCCGGAGCGGCTGGAAATTGATCCCAATATTCCTTTGAGGCTAATTGATTGATATGCCGTTTCACTTGACCAAGATGCCGATTGAGGGCGGCTTCCCGGTCTTCGTCTGTATGCGTTTCCAGGCTATCTAAAAACGCATTGAGCGGTACTTTGGAATCGACTACCACATCTCTTCCTGCCGGGAGCCTGACGATCATATCTGGACGCAACCGTCCTGTTTCGGTGGAGACGCTTTCCTGTTCAAAAAAATCGCAGTTGGCTGACATGCCGGCTAATTCAGCGGTTCTTCGGAGTGCGATTTCCCCCCAGCGTCCTCGAACCTGTGGTGACCGTAAGGCATTGACCAATTTAGATGTTTCCGCCTGGAGTGTGGCCTGGGAAGAGGCTAATTGGCGTAACTGTTCCCCCACGACACTGAGTTCGCGCAGCCGCTTATCTTCTAGCGCTTGAGATTCTTTTTGGTAGGTACGCAGGGATTCGGTGAGCGGCTGCAATAAGGATTCAATGGAGGTGTGGCGTTGGTCGAAGGAAGCCGTCGCTTCTTCTTTGAGTGCTTTAAATTTTTCCTCGGCCAGGGTCAGAAATCCCCTATTGTTTCCTGCCAGGGCTTCCGAGGCTAACGATCGAAAGGTATCCGACAAGGTCAATTTTGCATCTTCCAACAAGGCCCGCTGTTCGGCTAAGTGCCGTTGCGTATTTTCAAGGTTTGTTTCGGCTGACACTTTGGCCACTTCCATCAGACGAAATTCTTGATAGATCCGATCACGTTCCTGCTGCAGGGTGGCTAATTGGGTCCGAAGTTCTCCGGTTTGGGCCTGCGCCGAGGCGAATCGAGTGGCGGTCTCTTGTAAGGCTTGGATCTTCCTTCCTCGATAGAGAATGGAACAGATGACCCATGCGATTGTCCCTCCAACCAGGAAGCCGGCCAGGAGAATCCATAATAGCTGAGGGTTGAAATTGGCGATCATGCTTGACAAAAGAGGCCTTTCCCGGACGATCAAAATTCCTTACATCATGATGTACTTGCAAGAGATCCTGGGATTTTTCAACTCCTGGCCAATGCCTGAACAAAGAAGTTGGCAAGATTTGCCGCTAGGCAGGAATAACGAATCAGTGAAGAATTTTGTCCAATGTGGATAGACGTATTTCTCATTCTTGGGTACAGTAAGATAATGTTCACCACTAGCGATTCAGCGTCACACAGGAATAGAGGTTAGGATAGCAAATATGGAAAAAAAATATCGGGTCTCTATTTGGTATTTCATTATTGCGTTCTGGGGACTCATTATTCTCCAGGAAATGTATTTTGCTGCCCAACATATGGATGAGGTGCCCTACAGTCAATTTAAAGATTGGGTTCAGCAAGATAAGGTGGCTGAGATCTCTATTACGGATAAGGTTATTCACGGAAAATTGAAATCTGAAAAAGGAGGGGATAGCCCTCAATGGTTTCAGACGGTCCGGGTGGACGATCCGGAATTAGTGAACATGTTGGAAGAAAAGCATGTGGAATTTGCCGGCGTCATCGTTAGTACGCTCTGGAAGGACGTGGCTTCCTGGGTCGTCCCTATCCTGGTCTTTGCCGGGATTTGGTTTTGGATTTTGCGGAAGATGGGGCAAGGCGCTGGGGGCGGGTTTATGCGAATCGGGAAATCCAAAGCTAAAGTCTATATTGAAAGCGATATCAAGACTCGCATGAGTGATGTGGCCGGGGTCGATGAAGCTAAAGTGGAACTCATGGAAGTGGTTGAATTTTTAAAAACCCCGGAAAAATTCACTAAGATCGGGGGACGGATCCCCAAGGGTGTGCTCCTGGTCGGGCCCCCTGGCACCGGAAAGACTATGCTGGCGAAGGCGATTGCGGGAGAAGCCGGTGTGCCGTTTTTTTCAATTAGCGGGTCGGAGTTTGTGGAAATGTTTGTGGGAGTCGGAGCGGCCCGCGTGCGGGATTTGTTTGAACAAGCCACCGCCAAGGCGCCATGTATTATTTTCATAGATGAGTTGGATGCATTGGGAAAAGCCCGAGGAACGGGGCCCATGATGCATGAAGAACGCGAACAAACGCTGAATCAATTATTGGTGGAAATGGATGGGTTTGATCCCCGAGTGGGGGTCATTATGTTGGCCGCAACCAACCGGCCTGAAATTTTGGATCAGGCGCTGTTGCGTGCAGGTCGTTTTGATCGACAGGTGCTGGTTGATCGCCCCGATCGGCCGGGAAGAGCCGCTATTTTGGCCATCCATGCCAAAAACATTAAAGTGGCTCCGGATGTCGATTTAGACAAAATTGCCGCAATGACCCCGGGAATGGTTGGTGCCGACTTAGCCAACGTGGTGAATGAGGCGGCCCTACTGGCCATCCGACGAAGCCGGGAGACGGCGGAACACCGGGATTTTGAGGAAGCCGTGGAACGGGTGATTGCCGGTCTGGAAAAGAGAAACCGAGTCCTCAGTGTGGAAGAACGCAAACGAGTGGCCCATCATGAGGTCGGTCATGCATTGGTGGCGATGTCGTTGCCCGGGTCTGACCCTGTCCAAAAAATCTCGATCATTCCGCGCGGCGTTGCGGCCTTGGGCTATACGTTACAGCTCCCGATTGAAGACAGGTATTTATTCACCCGTTCTGAATTAGAAAATCGCATTGCCGTCTTATTAGGTGGACGTATTGCCGAGGAACTAGTCTTTGGAGAAGCCTCAACCGGTGCGGCAGATGATTTGCAGAAGGCGACCAGGATCGCAAAGCGAATGGTCAAAGATTTTGGCATGAGTGACATGTTGGGAACGGTGGCTTTAGACGATTCCGTTCAGCCGAACTTCTTGAAAAGTATGGAGGGCCATTCCGCCCCCACCTATTCCGAGCACACCGCTCAACAGGTCGATCAGGAAGTGCGCCGCCTTATTGAAGAACAAGGGATTCGCGTCCGGGAATTGTTGACGAGGCTTCGACCTGTGTTGTTGACCGGGGCCGAAACCCTGTTGAAGGCGGAAATCATGATGGGTGAAGAGCTCATGGCTCTTCTCCACGCCAAGGAAGAGGAAGCCATTCCCAGTTAATCTCACCCGACAATCTGGAAGCAGACCTGCCATTTGCCTGAATGCTTTCCGGATTATCCCCATCTGCAATCACCTGCCTTTTCGGATATTCCCGGCGATATCAAGCTTTTTCTCCTGGTATACCGTTCGACAAAAAAAGGCTCAAAACCGTTTTGCGTTCTTGAGAAAGCGCCTTTTCTCAGGCATTTCACCGTTCAATATGGAATAGTGGAATAATCAAAAAAACGAGCATTGCCGAAGTGCGGTTCAAAGCACGATAGTCAGTTGTTCCTTAATTCTTCTGTCTTGAGGTATGATGCTTCGAAAATTGCTCCCCGAATAGATGAAATATGAATGGGTATACAGTGGGGACAGCTTAAGATTCACGTTCGCGGGATGCTCGTCAGGGCGGAATGAAAGGAGTAGGTCAATGCGTCAACTTATTGCGTTCTTCTGCCAACTCTCTGTTTGTATATGTCTTGTAGCGGGGCTTGTGTTCAGTCAGACTTCCAGCGTGTCAGCTCAGGAAATCACGGTGACCGAGGACACGTTCGGTTGCATTCTCGATTTGCCGAAAGTCAGAAATACGCGGATCAAGCATGACGATCCGGAAAAATTGAAAGAGGCCAAGCGTATCTTACGGGACAGCGTCCCGGAGACGGAATATCCCGTTGGAACCATTCTGCAACTTGTTCCCCATGAGGCGATGGTGAAACATTCGCATGACAAGTTCCCAAAAACGAACGGCTGGGAATTCTTCTTTTTGGAAGTCTCCAAAGAAGGCACCAAAATTCAAGATCGGGGAGACAACGTCGTCAATGTTTCGCAGGGGGTCACGTGCTTAAGTTGTCATCAGCCAGCGGCCAGGTTTGACTTCGTCTGTGAAAAGGGGCATGGCTGTGCCCCAATCCCATTCGATGATCAGAAGATCGCGGCCATTCAAAAAGCAGATCCCCGCTGTGCTAAAAATTAGGTGGGGATAGTTTTGAGGTGAAATAAAGCTTGCCGGAAGGTTCGAGCCCAATAAGAAGTCTCACAGACTCATCGACTTAATTTTTGGCTGGCATTCGGGCGGTAAAAATCGGCACCGTCATGTTTGGCAAACGCAACGTGGAATCCGGAAAAGAGGAAGTTGCTTTTCGTAAACCTGTTTGGTGGTGAGCCCTGTGTTGGTTTTTTCCATCATGAGCTTGCTCAATTGAGCGATCGAAGATTCCCGTTGTGCAGGGAAGAGATAGCTGAACTGACGTTTGGTCCCATCGCATTCTTTCCCTACAGGCTATCCAAGCCGCTTTTCCCCACCCAGCCGCGTTTCCTCACGAGAACATAGTCGAAAATTTAATCGATCCCTCCAGAATTGCCTCTTACCTAAATTTCCCCAGAAGGTGAAGATCCTGCCTGGAGAAACCGTTCATCTTAAGGTTGAGGGCTTCCATGAAATTTACATTCATGAAATCAATATACATGTCCGAATTAGAGACGGATAGAAATGGATCAAGTTGCCCAGTGAGTCCTGCCGGTTGTTCTTAGTGGAAACGAGGGTTAGCAGAAAGATTCAGAGGAGAACGGAAACATGAAGCCAGTATTGTGGCTGAGAAAATCCGCAGGTGCCATCCTAGTCCTCATGGAATTGGCCTTGCCTATGGCATGGATCACAGCAGGACGCACTCTTGTGCACATCCGGGCGTCCCCTGAGCGGGATGTCGTACCGAGCAAGGTGAGCTTGAGGGTGTCCACAGATATGGTCCCTGAAGTGGAAATGATTGCCTGGGATTATGACGGAGATGGAAGGTTCGATGCAGAAGGGCCTCAACTCCATTCTCAGACTGTCACGTTCTCACATGCGGGCCATTATTCTCCTCGGGTGATTGTCACCAATAAACAGGGGCAAACCTTTGAAGCGACGGCTGACGTGGTGGTAGAGAATCCGGAAGATCTTGAAGCTGCTCTCAATGCCCGGTGGAGGGGCATGCTGGCGGCATTAGCGAAGGAGAATGTTGCAGGGGCTGTCTCGTTTGTGGCGACCAGAAAGCGTGATGCCATGAGACAGGATTGGATCGTGCTGGCTGATCATTTAGGAGACATTGCGCATCTTTTTTCCGTTCCTCTTCAATTGACAGATGGGCAAGGATTCCGAGCTGTGGCCAAATTAGCGGATTCACTGCCTATGGGGGAAATCCAATTTCCGTTAGAGGTGGAGTTTGTGTGGGAATCGGATCATCAATGGTATATCAAAAATTTCTAAAATACCAAATTTCTAAAATACCAAATTTCTAAAACCCAACTCTGAGTGCGAGCGTATTCTGGAAATCCGGCGATTGTGGGAACTTCACGGTTCTAGGAAATTTGAGAGAACAACGCTACTCAGCGTCATTCACAGCTTTCATAATTGAGTGTTTCCCCTCGAGTAGACATTTTCATTCATCATACCTGCCGCCTTTTCAAGGCCATTATTCGTACCGCGTTCCAATCCGTGTTTTCTGGTCGTAATGGTGTTGTTCATCCGATTATTTTTTTTACTTTCATTGTACGGTGGGATTCGAACCGTCTGTTTTGGGGATAGCCTTTAGGCTATCTATTGGTGATCCTCTCAACGAATTTAAGCAACACTCACATGTTTTTACCGGTACTCCCCCAGTCTTCCCGATAGTGGTCAGCATGAACGAACTATCAAGTTAAGGGGCTTGGCCTTGCCGCTATCTATTGGGGGAGGAAGAGCTGATTCCTCAGCTCATCCTTCCTATCCAATAATTTTTTAAATTCACCTTTTTTTGAAAAATTGCTTCCCCTATAACGGGGTATATGCGCTATTACCTTACGCTCTCATACTTCCGGAGCTTTCACTCCTAAGGAAATTACATTTTGAATATTCATGGGTGTATAGCAAAGAGGGGAATATCTTCAATGACATGGAGTTGGACAAAAATTTTTCGAATGCATGCTAGTTCCTCATGGATTGTTGTCGGGTTCCTTTTGTTTCTGAGTATGTCTGGAATGGCCAATGCCGCACAGGATTTTGTGGTGCTAGGGAGTGAGGGGGTTTGGGTTCGACAGGGTAGTACAATTTTCAGCGGAGATGTTGGGGCAAATCAAACGAGTATCGGTCCTTATCTGAACGGTGAGCAAGAAATGACCATCGGTCACGACGTCGTGGTTCAAAACAGTAATAGCGGGATCATTGGAGATACCGTCAGATTGAAAAGTGGTTCTCGGATACAGAATATTTTGGTCAATACACTCTTAGGACCGGGCCAGATCCTAGGGACCCAGGCAACACCAGTCAGCTTCCCACTTGTTTCCGAGTTGCCTCCCGTCCCTCCGGTTCATCCTGGATCGAAGGATGTCGATGTGCCGGCCGGAGGAGTCCTTACACTCCAGGCTGGACGCTATGGTCGGCTCAAAGCCCGACCTGGTGCCATTGTCACACTTTCAGGCGGCCTTTACCACTTTCAGGAATGGGATATCCGTGAAGATGCCCAAGTTCTAGCGACTAAGGCCGTCGAGATTCGCGTGAAGGGCCAGATCGATACTCGCAGACATACGGTTGTTGGTCCAGCACCAGGTGCAGCAACTCTGACTGCGGCTGATATCCTTATAATTGGGATTGGGATTAATGGAACTACAGGTTCCATCGATGACACACCGGAGGCGGTAAAGTTTGGGGAAGGCAGTAAGGTGCGGGCGAAGGTCTATGCTCCTAACGGCCTTTTACGGTTCAGAGCCGAAAGCACGGCTACCGGAGCGTTTGTGGGTAAATGGGTTCGAATGGGGAACCACAACACAATCGCATTAGAAGGAGGGTTCGGGTTGGGACAGGGAGGAAACACTCCGGCAGTGGCACACGCAGGGTTTGACCAGACTGTTCAGGTTGGAATGACGGTGCAGCTTGATGGGACCGAATCAACCGATGTGGACGGGAATCTTCTGACGTACAAGTGGACAATTCTCTCACAGCCCGCAGGGAGTACCGCGACGCTTTCTGACACCATGGCAATCATGCCTACTCTGGTGATTGACACTCCAGGAATCTACACACTTCAACTCATTGTGAATGATGGGACAGTCGATAGTGATCCCGATACGGTAACGATAACAACGATCAATTCGCCTCCTGTGGCCAGAGCGGGCCAAGATCAAACCGTGTTTGTCTCACAATCGGTCATTTTAAATGGAAATGATTCCCATGATGTAGACGGGGACCCGCTGAGTTTCAATTGGTCCTTTGTGAACATCCCAAATGGAAGTAGGGCCGCATTCTCCAACCCGACTTCGTCCATGCCCGATTTCCTGGTTGATCTGGCAGGGACCTATCAGGTGCAACTGATAGTGAACGATGGGCAAGAAGACAGCTCACCGGACATGGTTCTGATCACCACTCAAAATTCCAAGCCGGTAGCTCAGGCGGGCCAGGATCAAACCGTTCCGGTAGGAAGTACTGTCAACCTCAATGGAAGCGGCTCCCATGATGTGGATGGCAACTCATTGACCTTTCAATGGGCGCTTATCGCCAAACCAACAGGGAGCTCTGCAATAATTTCAAACTCAACTTCTATTCAACCGACCTTTGGTGCAGATCTGGTTGGATTATATGTGGCTCAGCTGATCGTCAACGATGGGGTGGGAAATAGTGATCCCGTCACGGTGGCGATTACTGCAGGCAACCGGCCCCCCGTGGCCGATGCGGGACAAGATCAAAGCGTGCCCGTCTTTTCATTAGTCACTCTCAATGGAAGCGGTTCCCATGATGTAGAGGGCGATGCCTTAAGCTTCCAATGGTCGTTGGAGAGCCGCGCTCAAGGGAGTGCCGCGACTCTTTTAAATCCTACTTTCGCTCAGCCCACCATTATTCCGGATATTCCTGGAACCTATGTCGTAACACTCGTGGTTTCAGATGGAAAGGCTTCGAGCAATCCCGATACAGTCGTTATCGTTGCGCATGCTCCCGCACCTCTCGGATTGCCGGCCTTGCTGATTACTAGCCCTCCAGAAGGAAGTGTGGTAGGGGTGAGTCCTATCACGGTAACAGGATTCGTCAATGATCCCAACGCTTCAGTCACGGTCAATGGAATTTCCGCGACGGCCACAGGAGGAGTGTTTCTTGTCGATGGCGTTGTCTTACAGGAAGGAGACAATACTTTGATTGTTAGGGGGGTGGATGGAGCCGGTCATACCAATAGCGTGAATCTTGGTGTCACTCTTTCCACTACACCGACAAGTCTCACACCCATCTGGGGGCCGGTGGCATGGGTTAAACATGGCACGGGAGAAGAAATTTTTAAGGCGAACTTTTCGAACTGCGAATCAGCAGCACACTACCAATTAGTTATGATTAATGGTACCTCGGGAAGTGCAAATCGGGTGACACAGGGGACTGTTCTTTTGAATGGGACGGAAGTGATCGGGGCTCAAAATTTTACGGCAGCCCACAGTCAGATTTCCCAGCCCATCGTGGTGCAAGCCCGGAATAATCTTGAGATGCGAGTGACGGGTCCAGTTGGCGCACAACTGCAGGCCTATATTGCCTGTACTGGCAATTGTTTGGCTGTGACCATTGACGCTCCGCTGGCCAATGCTACCATTAATCAATCAACCATGTTGGTGAAAGGAAGCGTCATGACCAGTGGTTCAAGCCCAGTAGGGGTGGTCGTCAATCAACAAGCCGCTAAAGTCTTCGGGTCGTCCTATGCGGTTGATCAAGTGCCCGTCCGTGAGGGAACGGGAACTCTCGGACCCACCACTGTCCTCGTGCAAGCCACCAATGCCTGCGGCCAGCGGGCCTCTTCCACCATGCAAGTCCACACTACGGATATGGTGACTAACCAAGTGGAATTGCGAGTGTCGCCGGATCGTAATGTGGCACCCAGTCAGGTTACTCTTCGAGCGTCCATCGATATCGATCAACCGGTGGCCAATATTCAATGGGACTACCAAGGCGATGGCGCCATTGACGCCCAGGGACCGGACCTCTTGGAGCAGACCGTTACCCTCACCCAGTCAGGGTTGTATCTGCCAAAAGTAAGTGTGTCGGATACCATGGGAAACAGATTTGACGCCACGGCAGTAGTCCAGGTGTTGGATCCAGTGGCATTTGAAATTATGCTCAATGCCGAATGGTCGGGCATGATGGGGGCGCTCGCGCAAGGCGATATTGAACAGGCGCTTTCGCATATCCTAATTCGAAAACGGGAGGTCATGCGCCATGATTGGACCGTGCTCAAGGATCATTTGGATAAGCTGGCAGCTATCTTTGCAGTGCCACTGCATCTCACGGACGGGCAGGGAACACGGGTTGTGGCCCAGGCATCGGCACCGTTGGCATTCGGCCCCATGCAATTTCCTCTTGAAGTGGAGTTCATTCTGGATACCGATGGCCAATGGCGGATCAGGAATTTTTAAGGAAGTCAAAAAATAGCCTGATGGAAAAGATCTTACATGCGAAAGATTTTACCAGAGTATAACCGATCTATCACGTACGCATTGATTGGAATGGCATTTCATTTTGTCGTCGTCGTACTTCCCCTGATTATCCATGGATTAGGGACAGAAGGGGTCGAAGGAGTTGGCTGGCTAACTTTGTTATTTGATTTTCCTTTAACTCTATTAGAAGTGAACTTTGGCATCCTTGAGCATTTAGTAGTTACTTCCACAATTGGATATATATTGTATTACTCTTTGGGCGGTACAGTTCTATACGCACTAGGGGGATGGGTCGTGGGCTTTTTGAGGGATGCTTTTTAACTGGGACGTCTTAAGAAAAGCGACAGTTGTTCTCAATGCAAGTGAACTTTGGTGTCGAGATAGTTTTCCTAATTTTCGTTTGGATTGAAAAGTATTTGTGTTAGAAGGAGAAAAACCTATGTTTATTTGCGGCAGGTTTAAAAGGGTAGCTTTGCAAAGAAAAATTTTTCGTAATTTTTGCTCTCATTTTTTCTGTCTCTCAATTCTTCTTAAGTATCTAAGGCTGGCAATATCATTGAATCGTGCTCTGTTTTCTCTGTTAGTCGTGATAGCGACTCTTTTCCCCCATAGTAAGGTTGGGGCCTGGGAAGTGAACACTCATAGGGAACTTACAGAACAAGCCATTAAGATAAATGAAGCTGAGCTGAATGCTTATCTCATAAACAATTTGGGCTTGGAAGGGGGGTTGAATGCATCCGTTATGGGAGGAAGGCCACGAGACTTGATGATCCAAGGGAGTGGTAATGAAGATAATGCACCTAGGTACCTTAGACATTTCCATGAGCCTATCACAAATAGGGGACTACTAAACGGGACTTTTGATTCTTCCATCAACTGGAGTCTTCGTGCTTTGGGAGATCAAGAATGGTCTTGGAGTGATGCACGCGAATATTATTTTAAAGCACTGACGTCTGAGAGCAAGGATGACCGAGACAAATATTGGGGGAAAACCTTTCGCGCGCTGGGCCAGGTGATGCATTTGTTGCAGGATTCGGCTAATCCCTCCCACGTTCGTGATGATCCGCACCCCTTCGATGACGGTCTGCATGACTATATGGAAAGAAAAAGCGTCGATTCCTATATCGGTGGGGGCATTTTCCGACCCAATCCTTCTATGTTGGAACAAGTTGGTGCCACTCGTGCTGAACCGTTTTCGAATCTCTTTGATCGTAATGTGTATTCCGGGTCAAATCCACAGGTTACACTAGGCACAGACATAGGTGTAACGGAATATACCAATGCCAATTTTTTTACCGATGACACGATTCCTGGACAGGCAAGTATCTTTAATGCCGAAATTAAATATCCTACGGTCACTGAATTGGTTCCGGCCCCCATCCCTTCTCCTTATCTGACCCTTCCTCGACTAGGAAGCGCTGCATTCTTCGGGGCTCGGACAGCCAAACTTACAGGAAATAAGGCTGTAGCTAAATTTTTATTAACCAACACAAATTTGGATCTGTTAGGCCAACTAAAGTTGGATGATGTGGTCTATGAAGCCCAAGCCCAAAATCTCATCCCCCGGGCGGTGGGCTATTCCGCCGCCGTCCTCTCCTATTTTTTTAGAGGAGATATATTGTTGAAAAAGAGCGAATATAGAATGTGTTCGAACCCCGATGGAACTTTCCAGCCTGGCGGGCATCTGGAAGTGGACATTGAAGTTCCCTCAAATTTACTCTTGGAGGGGCAAGGGGCTTTCTATTATGACTTACCCAATGGATCGCGTGTGTCCACGGGCGAAGGTCCTATAGGACCAACGGACATAGAACTGGGAGAGAGAATATATTTTTTGCTTAGTCAGCTGTCCTTTTTTAAGCCAATCCAATGGACTATCGTTTTTCAAGGAGAGATGGGTCCAGGAGCTAAAGAGCCTCGTGCCGTGGTAGCCCTTTCCGGAAAAGCTCCCTGGGTAGACGTGAAGTGTCCAATTTAGTGAAGAAGAAACCAATTTTACAAAAGGTCAGCTTCCTGCTGCCCTGTCTTTCTGGGCACACTACCTTACCCCCCCACGATATTGAACCACCATGAAAGTTGCCTAAAGGTGAGGAAGGACCAGAATGTGGGGCCAAGCCTAGGGATGTTTAGCGGTATTGACTAACCGGTGACTATGGTTCAATGGTATCATTAAGGCAAGAAGCCCTTTGAGGCCGAGAGCCGGATCTATTGTACAACTCTGGCCACCTCTACCGAACCAGTCAGAATTTTCCTGGAATGAAAGGCATGGATAGTCTGGAGCATTCATTAAGCAACTGGGTGGTTCAAATGGAATTGACCGTGGCATTTCTGAAACCATCCTCAATTACGCTTGTCCTTGGTCCAAGCCATCCGTCGCAAACTTTGTTTTTCTGCTAGATCGAATCCAACCACCTGTATTGAATGTAGTTACCTTTTCTAGTGAAATGTTTTTGTACAAAATGGACCCTTCGTCACATGATTGACATTGCAAATTTACCTCTCCTTCTGATTGAATTTGACCATTCGTCTGAAAAGGCCCTATCTTGTTCAGAGTGTCTTTGAAGTATGCTTTAAAGATGAAATGGGGATTTGGTGACGGCCTAGGCGAGGATAGTTTCTTGAACCGATTTCGTTGTCTTGTAATAAGTTTTGGTATTTGGTGTTTGACCATTTTGTTATTCCCCCCATTCAGTGTGGGGGAAGATTCTGAGGAAGAGCCTCGGTTGCCGTTGGCGATGGAGGTGTTTTTAAAGAAGCCCGGCAAACATCTGTATGAACTACATGTTCATTTAACCAATATCAGTGATGAGCCGGTCAGCGTGGATGTTCGGGATTTGCCCTGGAATCCCACGGATGGTTCTACCTGGCTCTCGGCCACCCGTTTGGATGCGCACAAGAGTCCTATCAAGCAGAACATTCCGATCGGGAGGTTCGGATCACAAATAGTTCCGCTCGTGCCGGGCGAATCGATTCAGAATAGGGTGGCCTTAAATCCACGGATTCCTTCCCTGTTAGATGATATTGAGCAAGCAGGTGTGCAATTGCAGTGGGACTGTCCCCCGTCTGACTTAAAGTTTGTATGCAAACCCGGTTCACCCAATACCCTCACAATTTCAAAAGGCGATCCCGGCCAACCGGATGTGTATTCCATTGACCACCAGGCCTGTGTGGCACTGGAAAGCCGTATTGGTCTTATCGATATTCCTCAAGGGCATGATGTGCTGTTTCTCCTCGCGTCCGAATCCATCATGACGGATCTGGAGGGAATGACCTCGTTACTTCTTGAGGTCGATGACTATGTTCAGCGTTGTCATCCAAGTTGGACGAACAGTTGGGCGGTGAGCTTTGTGACCGATAAGAAGTTCGCAGGATTCCTGAGTGAGGGAGAGAATCGGCGTTATTTTGCGGAAGGCCTCTGGCAAGAGGCGAATATTGGGCAGTACTCCAGTCAAATCCGCACGTTATTTCGATTTCAGTGGATTAAGAAGCGGGCGGATACCGTCTATCTTTCTCTTTTTCCCTTCCAACAAGAGGGCGGTACCTAAATAGAAGGTAAGAATTCAATCCTTCTGCCGGCAGCTCTATAGCGCATTCCCTTTGGGCTTTCCTTAGAATAGAAGCTTGGATTGCCTCGCCGGACGCGAAGCCCAGGACGAATAGGTTCAAAGCAATTGACCTGCCTTTATCTAATTTATCCTTCTTCGCTGAATTCCAAGAAGCCTACTCCTGCAAGGAGCTGTTGCAGCCTCTCCTGATTTTTCGGGAGCGTGACGTTGGTCCGGTGGAACTCCCGGCGGACGGGATAATTTTTGCGAAGTTCATCAAAGCATTGAGGCCGTTTTTCCTGAGGAATGGCCAGCAGTTCTTGCATGCGATGATAATCGGCCTCCAGGTCATAGATCGTGGCGACCATTTCCTGAATCAACTCTTCATCGGATTGCTCGTGGTAGTCGATGGTTAAAGATGGGACGGTTGGTGTGGGCAGCACCTGGACAGGATTCCATGCGGGGGATATCCCCAGATGTTTGCACAAGGCTTCATAGATCATAAAGGTGCCATTGGCTTTGCCATCGAGGGAGTGGCCGGCAATATGGGGTGTGCCGATCGTAACGGCTTGAAAGAGGTCCCAGTTAATATCGGGTTCGTCTTCCCAGACGTCGATGATGGTCGGCCCGACACGATTTTCTGTGATGGCGTTCAGCAGCGCCTGTGTCTCCACGACTTCTCCACGGGCGGCGTTGATGAAGATCGCTGTTGGATTGAGCCATTGGAGTGTCTGTTCATTGAGCATGTGATAGGTCGGGTAGGGGCCGTCGGTGGTTAATGGCGTATGGAGCGTGACCACGTCACAACTGAGGGCTTCGGCTAACGAGCGGTGCTCGACCTGGCCCGAATCTGCCAGGGGAGGATCATGGAGAACCGGGACCATCCCAAGCGCTTCTGCTTTGGTCTTCACCAGTTTGCCGATGTTCCCGACGCCGATAATGCCAATGGTTTTGCCATTGAGTGAAAAACTCTGTTGCTTTCCCAGGAACAATAAGGACGCCAGAACATATTCGGCCACCGAATTGGCATTCGATCCGGCTGCCGAGGTAAAGCCGATATTTCGGGCTTTGAGGTAGGCTATATCAATGTGGTCCACTCCTGCGGAGGCTGACCCGACAAATTCGACAGGAGTGCCTTTCAATAAGGTCTCATCAACTTTCGTAATGGATCGAATGAGTATCACGTTCGTGTCTTTTAAATCGTTGGAGGTGATGGACCGTCCTGGCAAAAGGGTGAGGTTCCCCAGGCCGGCACATGCTTCTTTGATATACGGAATATTTTCTCCTGCCACAATATTGATCAATTTTTTCATGTCTGATGCATTCCTCGCAGTGTTTTTCAAAAGATGCAGCCTATCGCAACTTACCGGCTGCCGCTAGCCTTGCTTTTTTGTTCAGCGGACCTACCCAATGGAAGAACAGGCAAGTAGCCCGGGGAGAGGGGAAAGGGGGCGAGTTTTTTTCTGTCGAGGCGAGTTGAAAAGAATGGGACCGGACTTATTCAGTCAGGTCTCACTCACCATACTATTTAAACCAATTAGACCTATTGAAAGCAAACCATAGAGATTACGGCCGACTGATTTTTATTTAGTTTCTCATTAAAGAACATTCATCAAAAGCCTTTTCCTAAAATGACTAGCCAGGTTCTTAGATGTATGAAGCATCAGTGGCCTGAATGTTTGTTAGCGGTTTTTCCATGTTGGTCGCTGAGGATGTCCTGGGTTTCATGCGTCGCCTGGACATCATAAACCGCTCCTTCTTTTTCCAGGACCTCGGTACCAAACCGATAATTAGAAAACATCGTATTGTGGGCCATGCGCCGGTCGATCGGATTCTGGAATTCCATTCTGGTCTTCAATGTCTCGTTGGCTAAAATCACCACTTCCATTTTGATGAATCCTCCCATGCCCGGATGCCAGGCCAACAGCGAATAGACTCCTTCCGGGACATCAGGGAGGGTAAATTTTCCTTCAGCATCGGTAATGGCGTAATACGGATTGTCTACCGCAACTCCCCAGCTTTGCATGTAGGTGTGAAATCCGCATTCCAAGTATAAGATTCTGCGGCCCTGGGAGAATTCAACCGTGTCGACCATCGCCTCTCCAGGGTTGTGTTGATGATCCTTGATTCTGTTCTTAGGATGGAATGGGTTGAGCCGGAGCGGGCGATGAAGCATGACTTTTGAGCCGAATGGCGCCGTTTCATAAATTTGCACATCATGAATAATGGGATCCATATTGACGATGTGCAATGGTTGTTCGTTTTGCACAACGGAGACCCAGGGTGTAAACAGACAATCCTCCACCGCGATTTTGGCTGGATCTGTTTGGGGAAAGGGTTTACCTTGCGTAATACCCTCCAAAAAGACCACAGTATTTTGAAGCCCGCCATCCGGCGCCACATGAAATTCATCCACGAGACGCCATCCCGTTCCTGTGGAAATCCGCCCGCAAAAATCGGTGTCCGGGTTGGTAATCAGACTGTAGGCCAATGCCGGGGGTTCTTTTCCCGCCAAGGTCACCTTCCCGGTAATCGTGCCCCCATTGGAGACCGCGATTGACTCATAACTGTACGCCGGAGTGATCAGGATGATGTTAAGACCTACCGTGAGGACATACGAGATGAATTTCATGGAACGATCCTTTGGTCAGTACAGGTGAATGAACTAAGGTAATTAATATATTCATTTTAAGAATGCCTAAGAACTTTTCCCGACTTCTGAAAAATAAGCATGGTAATGAGCCTATGCTGGTTTCATGCCATAGGTTGGTGCACCCAAGGAATCCCCGAATCTGTTTGGTTACCAATGCGGAAAAAAAGCAAAGGAATGGTGCTGGATAGATGGCGATGCTCCCAGGTTGCCCCGGCCGATGATGGGGGGGGGGCGTTTATGACGGGCTGAGCGAGTTATCTGGAAGGTTGGATGTTCACGATGTTTGTATTACACCAATGTGCGTAAAACTATGCCATGTCTCCATCACGTTTGAGCAACAGTTTCCTGGAAATTCTTGTTTACAGACCATGAAGGTCGAAACCTTCAGCCTGTTTGATTCCGCACATTTTTGGCTGTGTTGAGTTTGGTGAAAAGATAGAAAATTCAACGAATTAAGGATTCTTCTGACTCTGGCCTTTCAATTGCTTACCTTTTCATTAATTATTCGAAATGTAATATTAACTTTTGGCTCCTCCGCTATTATCTGCAATTTAATTAGATTGCTGTGTCTGGAAAAACGAGTGTGGGTTTTGCTCTATCGGGCATGTTCCATTAGCTACGTTTTACAATTTCGAGGAGATCCATCATGACTGTTCAAACCCTACCGTCCTCCGTGTGGTCCATCGTGTTGGCAGGTGGTGAAGGCGAACGTATCAAACCCTCGATCCAGCAGTGGCTCGGGTATCCGGTTCCAAAACAATACTGCACCTTTGTCGGTACTCGTTCTATGTTGCAACATACGTGGGACCGGGCCGACCAAATCGGTGTGCCCCGGAAGAAAGTAACGGTGGTCGGGCGAACTCATCAGCAGAGTTTGGAACATCATTGTACAAGACAAGACGAGGGCACATTGATCTTTCAGCCCCGAAATTGTGATACGGCCCCCGGCGTGTTTCTTCCTCTTACCTACGTGAAAGCCTGGGATCCTCAAGCAGTCGTGGTTCTTTTGCCCGCCGATCATTTTATCTGTCCCGAAGATCGCTTTGTGGCTGCGGTGCGTCGGGCCGTGCGCGGGGTAGAATTTTTATCTGACCGAATGATTCTCATGGGCGTTCGGCCGTCTCATCTGGAGCTTGATTATGGGTGGATGTCCGTCGGAGGAGTACTCGGTTGGAGTGGCGGAACTTCCATCCGTCGGATTCAATCGTTTGTAGAGAAACCGGAGGCTGGTGATGGGAAGCGATTGATGTCGGAGGGAGCCTTGTGGAACACCCTGGTGCTGGTGACCAAAGTCGAGACCCTGTGGAAATCCGGATGGTTGTGCTCTCCTGAAATGATGGAGCGGTTTGAACGGTTGCGAAGGCAGATCGGGACTCCGGCCGAAGGGTCGACTCTCCATGCTATTTATCAGGATATGCCTACACAAAATTTTTCACGTCATATGTTGCAACCTCTTGCCAGCGAATTAGGAGTTATGGAGCTTGATGATGTGACGTGGAGTGACTGGGGCCGTCCGGAACGGATTGTGGAGACCTTGCGATCAATGGGGAAAAAGCCTGCTTTTCCGATGGAGGCTTTTGTGGGATCAGGTGCGCCATCCATGCCTCAAATGACAAGCGAGATGGGGTATCCCTATCTGAGCTGCTGAAGCAATTATCCTTGGCTATCAGGAAGTGTTTTTTGCTCTAAGCCGTGGTACTCGGCGAGCAAGCATTCAAGGCAGTGCGTCCGCCCAGGACCTTCCAGAGCTCTGTTCCAAACTGATCTCACATACCATCATAGGCCCCTTTCCTCCCTGGTTGTGTCTCCCTTCTGCGGAAATCCTTCTCACTGTTTGTCTCATTTAGACCTATTGGTCTGGTCGTGGTTGGCTATGGTCCTTTCTGCTATCCACTTCTTATTGGGGCAAAAATCAACAGATTGGCCCTCCGGCAGTGATGCGTTTGTCGTCAATAGCCTGGTCTCGGGCAGGATCAATTTCCTTCTTCTCCTTTAAACTGCTTCGCGACCCTAAAAGGCGATTGGCACGGAGGTCGCAAGAGAGACCTCATGTGTGGAATCATGATTCAGCACGTTGTCGTGTTTGTGGGACTAATGTGTGTGTTGAGACCTTTTTTTGAAGATGAAACAATATTCCAGGTGGTAAACACAAAGGACGACAAACATGAGTAAGCCAGGAGATGCCGAACGGATTATCTGGGAAGGCTATCCCTCGTGGGGGCAATTTACGTGGCTGTATTTTTTTAGCCTATGGACGGGATTACGAGGTTTCTTCCTTCTACGTGTAGGGCTTCCCGGTTGGGAAATGTGGTTTGTCGGAGCAGGTCTGTTGTTGGGGGTGGTGGTGGTTCTGCGATATTGGGCCAAATATCTGCTCACTTCCAAGCGAGTTGTGCTCAGGAATGGATATTCGGGAAAGGACATGGCCAACGTGGAATTCAGGAGGTTCAAATCGGTTGAAGTCATGCAAGGGCCGGTAGCCAGGGTTTTTGGAATCGGCACACTTGTGGTTCATTGTGAGGGTTCAGGAAGGAGCGTGCGATTTCGTGGCATCAAGGATCCTGAGGTGATTGAAACAAAATTACGGGCGCTCCTCCCACCTTCTTCTCCTGTGTTGATTCAGCCATCCTGAACGATGCATGAACCTGCTGCGAGGAGGTAAGAGAAATATCCTTTATGATCCGGTCTCTTTCCCGTCGTACAGCTTTGGTGCTTGGTTTGGCTGTTCTGACCGTGGCCGCTGCCCTTTTTCTGGAATTCCTCTTGAGTGTCAGAGCAGACAGGCCCTTCGGTCACACCCAAGTGGCTCACCTGGTTGGTTGGACCGGATTGGTATTCATCGGGCTGACCTTTGTGTATCCCCTTAAGCGGTGGATGTATCCAAATCAGGTCTGGTCTCACGGATGGTTTCAGGTACACATTGTGTTTGGCATTATTGGCCCGCTGATTATTTTTGTCCATGCCGGTGTCCATTTTCACGCTCTGGTGCCGATCATCGCTCTTGTTGCCATGGTCCTGGTGGTGATGAGTGGGATCACGGGACAGGCTTTGCATTATCTGGCGTTTCAAACATTGTATGAACGACGGCATGAGCTGGCTTTTGAAGGGATGAATGAGGGTGAGATCGAGGCGCATCTGCATGGTCTCGCGTTACAAGAAGAGACGCTCCGATGGTGGAAATATCTTCACGGCCCCTTAACGTGGGCATTTGTCTCTTTCACGCTGCTGCACATTGGAGGAGCGCTCTTTTTCGGCGGCTTCTGAATCATGGGATGTCCCCGACCATGGGTTGTGCCCCTTATCTGGGTTCTGACAGGTCTGGTTATCGGGGCTCTGGCCTGGGCTTCTCCTCTCTACACTGAAGCCTTGTGGGCACCTGGAAATCTCAGCCGGTATCACACTGACATTGCGAGATGTCTGTCCTGTCATGAACCATTTAGAGGACCCACACCGCAAAAGTGTCTGGTCTGTCATACCTGGGAAGCATTTCAATCTCGATCCGAACCGGATGTTCGCCAATTGCATCGAGATGCCATTCAAACCCGCCAAGCTTGTCTGGTCTGCCATACGGAGCATCGGGGTGTGTTAACGGCCATAACGATCGGTAGGGTGGAAAATCCTCATGGAGAATTAATTTTTCGGGCCACAGGCGCGACATCCTGCTCGGATTGCCACGTGATACAAGCCAGGGCCGGGAAACCCGACGGTACTCTTCAACGCAATGCGTATGTTGAACGGTTGATTCAGAAAGGAGAGGGCGCTCATCAACTCGGGCATTTTGCTCAATGTCTGAAATGCCATCGTGGGGGACAGTTGGACATTGAGGAAGAGGACGAAGACGAAGACGATGATTAGGCTGAAGTTGCCATCAATTTTCCATACTCCACTTTATTGGGTGACAAATCCGGATTTCGCTTAGGTTACATAAAAAGATCCTCAATCAGGTGGAGAAAAAATCCACAGCATCACCTCGTATATGTCAGGGGCCCGGAACTTGCTAAATAATATGGGTATTATGAGCATTTTCGGTTATTCGAGGGGAGTGCCAGGTTGCATCGGGAGAGTGTGAAAATGTCCTCAGCCAACTCTTCGGTAAAACCAACCGGGCAACCATGCACCATTCTGGTCGTGGATGATGATGAAGCGATGCGGAAGCTGCTTGTGGATACCCTTCAAGAAAAAGGGTGTCAGGTGATCGAGTCGGAGAATGGGACAGAGGCCTTGAATGTGTTGAAATCCGTCGTGCCGAATGTGATTGTGACTGACTTGAAAATGCCAGGAGGGGGATTTCCCTATTTGCGGCTGCTCCAGGAAGTGGCTCCCCGGTGTCCGATTGTTGTGATGACCGCGTATGGAGATAGTCAGTCCAAAGCGAAAGCTTTGGAATGTGGTGTCCATGGATATTTCGAAAAACCTCTTCGAATCTTTGATTTGAAGGCGTGGATTTGTCAAATGTGTTTGGTGCATCCCTGCGGGAACCTTCCTTTTTCATGAGGCAGTGAACGAGAACAGAAAGGGTAAACGATGGCCGGATCGTTTCTGAATCAGGATTCTAATTCTGACGTGTCCTTGAGTGCGCGGATTGAAGGATTAACGTTTCTGGCGCATCATTTGGATGAGCCGGTCGTGATTTTCAATCCTCGGAAGGAATTAGTGTATGCCAATCCCGCGGCCAATAAAATTGCGAAAGACTGCCCATTAATTCCTTCACCATCCATTCCTTCTTCCGATTCACTCGTTTCCAACCCTCAAACTCCCTGTGACCCCTGTCACGCAATGGAACTGTTTCAGGCTGATATGCAAGTTCAGGATACATTCTCCTGTCCGTCCCCTTCTCCCGTTGCCACGCCTGGATGTCCGTTTCCACGCGCGGTGCCATTGAAAAGCGGGACCGGCATGACCCATTTTGCCATATTGATGGGGGCTCGTGGGAGTGAGACCGTTATGGTGGCTCCACCGGACCAGGTATCATCGGATCTGTCACTACAGCAGCATGGGGATTCCTTCCCGGAGACTTTTCCCCGGACGATCATAGGAGACAGTGAGCCGATTCAACGATTGGTGGAAATGGTTCGATTGATTGCGGCGAGTGAGGCCACGGTGCTCATCCAAGGAGAAAGTGGAACCGGTAAGGAATTGGTGGCGAAAACCATTCATGCCTTGAGTCGTCGATGCCTCCGGCCCTTTGTTGTGGTGGAATGTAGCGCATTGCCCGAAACCTTGCTTGAAAGCGAATTATTCGGCCATGTGCGTGGATCCTTTACCGGAGCGGTTGCCGATCGAAAAGGCTTGTTTGAAGAAGCCGAAGGCGGCACGATTTTTTTGGATGAAATTTCCGATACCACTCCTGCATTCCAAGCCCGTTTACTTCGCGTTTTGCAGGAAGGCGAAATCAAACCCGTGGGGAGTAATGTATCCATTAAGGTGAATGTGAGGGTCATCTCCGCCGGCAATAAGCCTCTGGAAGGTCTTGTGGCAACCAAGTTGTTTCGTGCCGATTTATACTATCGACTCGCCGTCCTCCCGCTAACCGTGCCGCCGTTAAGGGAGCGGAGAGAAGATGTCCACCTGTTGGTGAAGCATTTTCTGGTGCAATCCGCCAAAAAGCATGGGCGCGATCCGATGGATGTCAGTCCGGATGCCCAAACGGCACTGGCACAGCATCCGTGGCCTGGGAATGTCCGGGAGTTAGAAAACTTGATTGAACGGGCGGTGGTCATCAGCCGGCATTCCACAATTGAAGTAGAAGACTTGTTTGCCGATCATCCGTTGCAACCAGGCAAAAACGATTTGAGTTCGATCGGGAAAACTGCTCGTCAGGAAGCCGAACGGTCAAGAATCCTCCAAGCCCTTCGGGATGCGAAGGGAGATAAGACCCGCGCAGCCCGCACCTTGAGTATTAGTCGCTCCAGCCTCTACAACAAAATACGGGACTATCACATTTCGTAATCTGCCACGGTTTTTCTTGTCCCCAAAATCCCCATTTTAGTTTTTTTCTTGTCCATTTTTTTGGACGCACAACTGGTTGATTTTTTGTTGAAATTTTTCGCGCATTGAAAAGAATGTCAAATGTGTTGGACATTCTGCCCTGTTGGGCGATTTTCCATTTCTTCCTGCCTATCTCCTGAAGTCCCCTCCAGTAACGACTTCTAGGGTTTGTAGCATGGATGAGTGTTCGTTGGCATCGATGTTGCGGGGTCAATGAATTGCCGGCGCTGGTTTGGGTGTGATGGACCGGCCTCCGAAATGCCCGACCTCTCAAAGAGGAATTCTGGCGTCGGCACTTAATTGGCACTCAAAGGATAGGAGGTCGGGCTGTTCTTCGAGATACCGGAAATGTTGAAACGAGTTGGTTGAGAGTAAAAAAAACTGAAGTTTTATTCACCCCATAAGTAAGGAGGCCGGAGAATGTATCACGGCAAGAGTAGATTTCTCACTGCGTCGGTATTTTTGGCGCTGATGGGAGGGGGGACCTTCTGGGCTTCCCCCTCCTTTGTCAGTGCGGAAAATGCCTCTCCTCCACATGCCCACCAGACAGGGATGCCCTCGCAGTCTCCTGGTTGGGCAGAACAACTCAAGGGCCAGACCATTGTGGAAGATGCGATGGAAGGTCGAGCGGAACGAGCGGCTCTGGTTGAGCAGCAGCATCAACGCATGATGCAGCAAATGCAGAAGGACATGGAGCATAAGGGTGCCGATACGGGTGGGTTCGATTCCATGTCGATGATTCACCAATATGGAGGAGGCCCTGAAAACGGCTTGCTGGCGAGTACGGTCGGTGCCGAGCCGGTGTCCATGAATGGGGGGCTCTGTCCCAAGACCGCACCTGTCCGGAATTACGATGTGGCAGCGATCAACGTGGAAATCAGTTTGAATCAATGGCTGGATTATTATCCGGGGTACATGTATGCCTTGACCGAAAATATTGACAAGATTCGTGAGGAAGAAGCCAAAAATGCGGCGGCACGGGAAACGGAAGGGCATGCGGACCCGGGAGCCGTCAAAAACGGGATTCAGGATCAGTGGATTCAACCGTTGGTGATTCGGGGAAATCAAGGCGATTGCGTCAAAATCACTCTCCGGAACCAGTTGGAATTTGGCGAAGAAGTCAGTTTGCACATCAATGGTTCGGATATGGTTATGAGCCAAACCGGTCAACCGGCGCTCACCACGAATCCTGATACGGTGGCGGAGGAAGGCCAAGCCATTGAAATGGAATGGTACATCCATCCCGATACGCAAGAAGGCGGAAAGCAATTCCATACCTTCAGCAATGATCGAGAGCTAACAGTCATGGGGCTGTTTGGTGTCTTTGTCGTAGAACCCCGTGGATCGAAATATTATGAACCCTTAGGCACGGGACCAGCCACCGAAGCCACGAGTGGATGGCAGGTGATGATCGATAATGGGGACGGTCCGGACTTTCGGGAATTTGTCCTGATTTATCATGAGGTCGGTGATGAAGCTTTCCGTCCCGTTAATAAGCATGGAGATTTCCTGCCACAACGGGATCCCCTTACCGATGCCTACCGTCCGGGTGCGCGGGCGCTCAACTATCGCAGTGAGCCGTTCGGCATCAATAACATGCACGTGCAACATGAGTATTTCGGGTTTGAAGATGAATCGATGGCGTATGATGCCTATACCTTCGGCGATGCGGCTCCGACCATTCCACGAAGTTATTTGGGAGATCCTGCTAAATTCCGTGTGGTGCATGGCGGATCGGAAGTCTTTCATTCGCATCATCCCCATGGTGGGTCGATTCGATGGCAACGCAGCCCACGGGCAACCCAAATGCCTGTCTGGAATACCGGGCAAAACGGGCCGGTGAAATATCCCATCGTCCGTACGAAGTCCGACCGGGTTGATGTGGAAGCCATTGGGCCATCGGAAGCGTTGGATCTGGAAACCGAATGCGGTTCGGGTCTGTGTCAATGGTTGGCGGGAGATTTTCTCTTCCATTGCCATGTGGCGCATCACTATGTGGCCGGGATGTGGGGCTACTGGCGCGTCTATAACAGCATGCAAGAGCCTGGGTATCAAAATGACGTGATGGCGCCGTTACGGGAATTGCCGGATCGGATCGGCCGAATCCACAAGTCGGTAACATCGGATCAACTTGTGGGCAAGACCGTCAGTTGGTTTGGTAAGCAATTTAAAATTGTGGATAAAGGCAAGAGTGATTGGAAAGCCGAGCCGGCGGTCGTGAATCTCAAGGACTGGGTTGAAATGCAGCTCACCAATCAAGGCAAGCCCGGACACAAAGATGATGAGCTCGGGCAGTTGAAAGCCTATGATGCCAGTGTCCTGGATTGGGTGTGGCAAGGCAATAAGGCCATGAGTGAAAAAGAGCCGACGCTTGGTGGTAACCCGAAATATCGGCCGGAGTGGCTGGGGTATAAACCGGGCGAACGACGCGCTATTGCGTTTGAGCCCAAGACCGGAAAAGTGGCTTGGCCATGGCTGACGCCCCATTTCGGCAAGCGCGCGCCGTTTTCCAACGATCATAATCCGGCCCCCTGGTTGGAAATGATCCGATTGAATCCGGATGGCACACGGTCGGTCGAGCCGGCTAAAGCCGGGGAAAACGGCCCGTGGAGTCTGTGCCCGGATCGTGCCGGATCGCAAGACTATAAGGTGCATTTCATTAAGTTGCCGATTGAATTATCGGCGGCGGAAGGAAAAGAGCCGGCGATTGTGGACCCCAACGGGTTGCTGTATGTCGTTCACGACGAAGAAGAAGAGGTTCGAGCCAACAACGACAAAAAATTTCCGTTGGTGGTGCGAGCCAATGTGTATGATTGCATCGATTGGACGCTGACCAGTGAGTGGTTGGATGACGATATCACCAACTTCCAATCGTCTAAGATCAATACGCATTTCCATTTCTTCCAGTTTGACAATCAAGGTTCAGATGGCGTGAGTTCGGGCTTTTCGTACGAGCAGTCCATGCGCCCGTTTACTGAATTTGAAAAAAAGACAGATAAAGGGTTGCCGATTCCAATGAATGCCAAGGTCACCCAGGCCGCCAAAAAAGGCGACAAAACCTTGGTTGTTTCGAATGCCAAGCAATATCATGTGGGCATTCCGATCTTGATTGGTGCGGATAATGTCAAAGGCCAGGAAGTGCAGCGGATCGTCAAAATTGATGGCAGTACGTTGACGTTTGCTCAGCCATTAAGGAATCCGCATCCGGTCAATGACATTGTGACCGTGGAATATGTCCGGCAGCGGTTCTGGGTGGATGCGGATGTCGGCAGTGTGTTCTGGCATGACCATGCCTTTGGCGGCACGACGTGGCCACACGGGGCAGTCGGAACCATGATTGCCGAACCATTTGGTTCCACCTGGCACGATCCGAAGACCGGGAAACGGATTCGGACGGGGCCTGTGGCCGATATTCATGCGGTGGAACGTGTGGGGCATGATGTGGCCGGAAGCTTCCGTGAATTGATGGTGCACATCATGGATACGGTGCCGCACACGGTGAACATCGTGACGGCGGGCAATCCTCCAGGGCAACCGGTGGATGTAGCTTTGGAAGCCGGTCGGACGGTCTCGTTCATCATGCCGCCGAATGATAAAATCAAGATGACGCCCATGCCGTTCTTGAATGGCGGTACCCATACTACTGGCGGGGCATTCAATTTCCGGGCAGAGCCGTTCGCACAACGGTTGGTCAATAACCCGGAACCGTCGCAAATTTTCAGCAGTGTGGTACATGGCGATCCCAGCACGGCCATGGTTCGGGCCTACTTGGGCGATGCAATTGTATTCCGCCTGTTGGATGTCACGATGAATGAAAGTAATGTGTTCACGTTATCGGGGCATACCTTCTGGTCGGAACGATATGCGCAAGAAGCGAATCGCAAGCATTCGTTGCATATCGGGATTGCCGAACGGTACGACTTAGTCATTCCGGAAGCAGGTGGTCCGCGCCATCAAGCCGGCGATTATATGTTCTTTAACGGCCGGAGTTCGAAGTTTTCGGAAGGTTCTTGGGGGCTCATCCGGGTCTTGGATAAACCGGTGGATGATCTTCAGCCATTGCCGAATAAAGCGTATGGCAAAGAAGGCATGCCGGAGCGATTGCCGGTGTGTCCCAAAGAGGCTCCTGTGAAGAGCTTCAATGTTGTGGCCATAAATCATCCGGGGATGAGTTTTAATAGCAATGCACCGGAAAGCATTGAAGTCGATTTTGAACGCAAGATTGAATTGCGCAATCCTGACGCCAAGATCTATGTCCTCGAAGATGAGGTGAAAAAGGTCGGGGCCGATGCGCAGCCCATGCCGTTGACATTACGGGCCAACGTGGGTGACTGTCTTCAAGTCAAATTGACGAATAAACTCAAAGAAGGGCGAGCGTCGTTCTCGGCCTTCGGACTGGCATTTGATCCCAAAGATTCCCAAGGTCTGAATTTGGGGAACAACCCCGGCGACCAAACAGTGGCGCCTGGGGAATCCCGGATGTATACCTATTATGCGGATCCCTTCAATGGTGAGACGCAGACTCTGGTGTGGGATTGGGGGAATGTATCCATGAATCCCCGCAACGGCCTGTTCGGCGGAATCATTATCGGTCCCAAAGGATCAATGTACCGTGATCCCAAAACCGGGGAAGACATTTCCCTGAAAAATAGTTGGAATGCCGATGTGATCGTTGATCGGACCATCCAAGGGCTTGAAAGCCGGAAGAGCTATCGGGATGTTGCCTTATATTTTCAGGACGAGGATAACATCATCGGGACGAGCTTCATGCCCTATGTGCAAAATGTGGCGGGGCTGACCGGCGTCAACTATCGCGCCGAACCCTATTTGCAGCGGGAAGAAGCCGGTTGCTCGTTGGGCCGGATGTTCCAACCGTGCCAAGTGGACAACCCGCAGGATCCTGTGACGCCGGTGATTGAGGCCCATGCCGGTGACAAAGTGCGGATTCACGTCTTTGGCGCCAGCAGTGAGCAGAACGGAATGTTTACCGTGGAGAAGCACGAATGGCCGATTGAACCCTTCCTGCCCGGTGCGGATATGATTAGCACCGTGGAGTTCTCGGGTTCAGAAGGTCTAGATGTCTTCTTGCCCTCGGCTGGTGGCAAATGGTCCATGACCGGAGATTATGTGTGGAGCAATGGCCGGTTACCCTATTCACAATCGGGACAATGGGGCTATCTGCGGGTGTTGCCGAGCACGGATCAACGGATTCAGCCATTGGATGGTTCGGCTATGTCTTCCAAACAAGCGGCTCTCGAGGAGCTCAATGGCGAACCGCGAATTATTCCTACCGTTGCGAGGTAAGCTGGACTCTCATTCCGAGGGTTAGCGAAAGCGGGGAAGCCAGACTTCGGCTTCCCCGCTTTTTTTTGAGTAAATGGTTCGATAGAATGACAGAGAGGATGCCCATTATTTCATTTATTTTATTTTGAGGAGGGAAGCATGAAGGGCCGAATGATATGTAATGGAATCGTAGGTGTTGGGCTGATTGCTCTTATCGCGCAAACGGCTTGGTCCTATGATGAAATTACCGTGACTAATGGGGGAACCATTCAGGGGAAGGTGACCATTACGGGGGAAAAGCCCAGACCCATGGCTTTCAATCTGGTGACGATTCCCGATCCGGTGTTTTGTGGAACTATTTCCACGGGGACAGGTTGGAGAATCGTTGAAGATTTTATTATCGGGCCTGATAAAAGCCTCAAAGATGTGGTGGTTTATCTCAAAGAGATTGAAAAAGGGAAACCGTTTCATATGCCTCAGGTCAGGATCGAATCAGTCGACTGTGATTTTGTTCCCTTTGTGAATGTGGTCCGTGACCAGGACAAAATTGAGGTCGTGAATATGGATCCGGTTGAGCATGATATTCAGGGTTATGAAACGGCCAGAGAACGAGGGGCCAGAGTATTGTTCAATCGTCCCTTACCGATGAACCCGTATCATAAGGTGGCTGGAATATTTGGCAAGAAACATCTTCCCGGCGAACCGATGATCGAAAAAATTCATTTACGAAAGGGACGGAATGTGTTTGTGATGCAGTGCGGATTTCATCCCTATATGTTTTCCTGGGGATTGGTGCTTGAGAACCCGTATTATGCCATCACCCCGGAGGATGGAACATTTAAAATTACCGATGTTCCCCCTGGAGACTATGTGTTGACTGCCTGGCATCCCGGGATGAAGGAGTTTGTGGAGCAACAGGTCACAGTGACGGCTCAGAAGGCCACCGAGGCCAATTTTCAATATGAGGCTCCACAAGGTCGGCGTAGTGTGCATGAAATTGAGGAAAATCCCAGGTTTGGATTGGAGTTATTGGAAGAAGGGCTTGAAATCGTGCCTTCGGTTAGACGCCAGATTCCCTAGCGGCCTGTTTTGTGTGCCCTGAGTGGGCATTCGGCAAATGGGGAAATTGATGACAGATAGTCCACGAACAGGAGAAGTCTCCTGAGGGAGTCCGATCGAAGCAAGGCAACAGGATGTTGATTCATTTACTGAAGTGATGACGGACAAAAGGAGGCCATCATGCGAATACGGATGTTGTTCTTAGGAGTTCTGTTGGGGGCAATCGTGCTCTCCGGCAGTTGGGGAAAAATTCAAGCTGCCGAGGAGGCTGAATCGGAAGTGCGAATGGCCCCAGGCACTGAAGTGAATTTCTCTCCGGAAGTTGTGGCCGGGTATATCCATGCGGTGATTGCCGCAGACCGGGCACTCTATACGACTCATGTCGTGGATCGCATGCAGGAGAATCGAATCGTGATTGCCGCAGAAGCTTGGAAGCAACGGAAGGCGCTTCCGCTCCCGGCGCAGATGCTCTTGATGGGTGGCAAAGTGGCCGAAATGGGCGGATCCGGCCTGCGGTATCGTCTGGCCAGCCTGTGGCCTATTTATGAGGAGAACGGGCCGAGTACGGATTTCGAGGAGGCCGGATTAAAATCTGTGGCCGAGAATCCTGATGAGGTCTATAGTGGAATTATCAAGAGAGGAGATCAACGGTTTTTTAAAGCCATCTTTGCGGATCGGGCCGTTTCTAAGGCCTGTGTAGAGTGTCACAACGGACATTTGTTGAGTTCTAAACATGACTTTAAGTTGGGTGATGTCATGGGCGGCATCATCATTTCGTTTCCACTTCCCTCAGAAAAAAAAGAAACACACTAACGATCACAGACCGTTCCTCGCTTATTACATCCGAAATCAAGACGGTGGCTGTGGAAGTTGATCCCGCAGTCACCGTTTGTCTGCCTGATGTCCGACCTGTTTCATGATTGTCATCGTGAGGTCTGTTCTTTCACATCCAGCCGATCTCTCAGCCAATCCCCCAACATGTTTGCCGCGAGGACGACCGCCATGAGGGTCAAACCCGGGAAGATGACCAGGTGGGGGGCCACCAACATATAGCGGGTCCCGTCGCGGATCATGCTGCCCCATGATGCGGCAGGAGGTTGAACCCCCAGCCCCAAAAACGAAAGGCCTGCTTCGGCGATGATGGCCCCGGCGATACCGAAGCTGGCTTCAACAATGAGCGGGGCCATGATTAACGGCAGAAGGTGGTGGAAAATAATTCGCCAGGGCGGCGCGCCGATAGCTTGGGCGGCCAGCACGTGATCGGCGTGTTTGAGGGCAAGCACCTGTCCTCTCGCCAGTCGGGCATATCCCACCCATCCCACGATTCCCAAAGCCAGAATCACATTCCCGATTCCCGGTCCCAAGGCTCCGGCGAGGGCGATGGCCAGCAGTAACCCGGGGAAGGCGAGCATGATGTCCACCATTCGTACAAAGACCGCATCGACCCATCCGCTGAGATAGGCACTGGAGACGCCGAGAATGCCTCCAAGACTGACCCCCAGGGCGACCACGCACAGAGAGACAAAGAACGACGTTTGTGCGCCGCTGATCAGGCGGTCGGCAACCGGTCTGCCCAATTCATCATGTCCTAACCAGTGCTCCAGGCTTGGCGGGGCAAGGATATTGGTGAGATCAATCGCATCAGGGGTTAAGGAAAACAGGGGAAGGAAGATGGCCAGGAAGGCCCATGCAGCGATGATGGAAAGTGGGAGCCAAAGACGCATGGTTAATCTGTAGTGAATTGGATGCGAGGGTCCAGCCAGGCATACAGCAGATCAGTCAGCAGATTCACGACAATATAAGTCACGCTGATACAGAGTACCGCCGCTTGCACGACCGGATAGTCCCGTTGTTGAATGGCTTCAATCATCAGAAGGCCTAATCCCGGCCAGGCAAACACCGTTTCAGTGATCACCGCTCCACCAAGCAATCCCCCGAGCTGAAGGCCAAGGAGAGTCAGGATGGGTAAGAGGGCATTGGGGAGTGCATGGTGCAAGACCGCCCGGGTGGAGGAGAGGCCTTTGGCGCGGGCGGTTCGCATGAAGTTCTCCCCCAATACCTCAAGAACACTGCTCCGGATCATTCTGGCCAGGATGGCCGCCATGGCCGTGCCGAGTGTCAGGGCAGGCAGCACGACTGAGTTCCAGCCCTCCTGCCCACTCACGGGAAACCAACCCAGCCAGAGTGCGCCGACTAAAATGAGTAAAGGACCCATCCAGAAATTAGGAATTGACATGCCGAACAACGCAAACCCCATGGCACCATAATCCAGAGGAGTATGTTGGCGCACGGCCGCGACGAGGCCAAGGGGTAGCGCCAAGGCGATTGCCACAAGCAGGGAGACGAGACTTAAGTAGAGGGTGGCGGGAATGCGTTCGATGAGCAGATCTACAATTGCCCGACCTGAAAAAAGCGAGGTGCCCAAATCCAAATGCAGGAGTCCCTTGAAATAGATCCACCACTGTTGATGGAGAGGGAGATCCAAGCCTAAGGCATGGCGTAAGCTTTCCTTGTCTGTCGGTTGAGCCGATTCACCCAACATCACTTCTACGGGGTCGCCTGGAATAAGATGAATCAACAGAAAAACCAGGCAAATCACTCCCAGGATGGCGAGCATCGCGCTCAGGATTCTGGTCACCAGGAAATGAGTCATGACGAGATTGGAAAAGGCGCTAATTGGAAAAAAGAAGATTCCCCGACCTGGTTATGGCACCGTGTCATGGGTAAAGCCGTGCTAGGTATTTGGGGGGAACTGAGGGAGTTCCCAACCACCGGACCTGATTGAGTCCGTCAAAATTGCCATCAGCGTTCAATTGATATCCGGTGATGGTAGGGGACGATAAGGCATAATGGTCTTCAAACCAGAGAGGCACATAGGGGAGGGTGTCCAACAGACGGGCTTGAAGGCTGCGATAGATCGTCTGCTGTTCCTGCTTGTTCAGGGTCTGTTCGGCTTGGGTCATGAGACGATCGGCTAAGGCATCGGCATAGTGACCACGGTTAGCACCGACAGGAGGAGTGGCGTCACTGTGAAAGGCATATCGAAAAATATCCGGAGATTTCACGCCCACCCAGGCCAGACTGTACATTTGGAATCGTCCGGACTTGATGTCACCGTAAAATGTGCCCCAATCATGGCTTTGGATCGAGACATCAATTCCAACCTGGTCGAGTTGGTATTGAATGATCGTCGCCAAGCGTAACCGAAAAGGGTCGGTAGAGGTTTTATAGGTAATGGTGGGCCGATGGTCATGATCATATCCGGCTTCTTTCAATAGGAGTTTAGCCTCCTCCGGATCGTATGTGTATCCCGGTAAGGAGTCATGCCCAACCCAATGTTCCGGGGGAAAGAGCGCCTGCGCGACTCTGGCTCGTCCCCTCAGAACGAATTGAATAATGTGCACACGATCAATGGCATGGGCAATGGCCTTTCGCACTAACTCCTGGCCGACCACAGGATCTAATTGATTGAATCCCAGGTAGGCAAAGTTTGCCCCCTGACGCTGTTGCAAGGTGATGCCCTTGTGGGCAGACAAATAGGTGACGAGTTCAGGGGGGAGATCATTCTGAACCAAATGAATTTCATTGGCCAGAAGCTTGAGTGTTCGAACGGTCGGATCGGGAATTCTGACAAATTCAACTCGTTGTCCATCGGCTCGTCGCTCGATGATAAGCCGGGTGTCGTCGGGCCGATCGAGAAATTGAAAGGCCCCGCTTCCAATGGGATGGTCATGGAATGGATGCCCATTGGCAATTAGGTTTGCCGGGAGAATGCCGATAACTAAGTAGCCAGGAAATAATGCATCGGGCTGCTTTAAAAAGAAATCGACGGTATTCTCGGTTGGGGTGTCGATCCGGGTAATTATTTGCAAAATACCGCGATGAGGTGAGGCCATGACAGGATTCAAAATGGAGGCATAGGTGGCTTTGACATCGTAGGCGGAGAGTTGGGTGCCATTGTGAAAGAGCGGTTTCGGTTCCTGTAAGTCGAATCGATAATGGGTGGGAGAGAGTTTACGCCATGTGGCCAGAGCTGGAATCGGAATTGTGCCCTCGCCGAAGTCCACTAAACGCGAATACAGGAGCCGATTGAGTCGAGCCGAAGTCGCGTCAGTGGCGTAACGCGGGTCTAAATTCGTGGGAGCATTGGCTAATCCAAACCGAAGGGTGTAATCGGGAAGGGATTCGGAACAACCCACAAATGATAAGAGGCTGAAAACCAACAGCCACTTTCCCCAGCTCAATTGAAACTTAGAAAGCCCCCCCATGGAATAAGTCATAGGGGAACGCACAGCGAAACACACAGGGATGGGATCGCAAGAGTCGTGGAAAGAAGTCCTCATGAAAGCTCAGAAAACAGTGGTGTGCGCGAGATTGAGAAATAGCGTGGGGACGTATGCATGGCGATGTTGTCTTAATTTTACAGAGATTATCCCTTTTGTAAAAGGGCGAATATCGACGACCCGAAGAACTTCTGCCTCGCCATGTCCTCTTATTCCAGGTATGGACTAATCAAAGGAGATTACGAATGAGTTCGGCTGCCTTGATGACATCTAATGGAAGTGTGAAGACTCAACCTCTCAATGCTCGCTCTTTAACGGCTCCGACGACGATTGAGGAGACCGGTGTGCCGGAGGAATTGCTCATCCAGCTGCTGCTCAGGACCCTCTACACTCAGGGGGAACTCACAGAGCGATCAGCCGGGGAGATTATGAAATTGCCCTATGGGGTTATGAAGGAGTTGTTCACCCTCATTCAACGGGAGAAGCTCTGCGAGGTCAAGGGGCATGGCGAATCGCTTGGGGTGTTACTCCGGTATGTGTTGACGGAAGCGGGTCGTCAGCGAGCCACGGCGTTTATGGAGCTGTGCCGGTATGTTGGACCTGCTCCCGTTCCCCTCAATCAGTATATTGATATGATCAAAAGTCAGCCGGTCAATAGCTTGACCATTGACCGACGAACTGTGACAGCGGCCACGGAACATCTGGTCCTGACTCCTGGCACCGTTGATCAACTCGGGGAAGCGGTCAATTCCGGCTGGGCCATCTTTTTATATGGGCCTCCCGGAAACGGGAAAACGGTCCTGGCCGAAGCCATTGGGAAAATGTTGGAAGCGGTAGGCGGGGGCGAAGTGTATATCCCCTATGCCATGGAGGTGGATGGCCAAATCATTCAAGTGTTTGATCCCATCACCCACGTCAGAGTCGAGGCTCCACAGGAAGCGGCCAGATCCCTCATTGAAGCCAAAGTGGAAAAAGATACTCGCTGGGTGCTCTGTAAACGTCCGATCGAATTTGCCGGCGGCGAGTTGACGATGGCCACGCTTGATCTCTCATTTAATGCTTCCGCGAAGTATTACAAAGCGCCCCCTCATATTAAAGCCAATGGCGGAGTGTTTCTGATTGACGACTTCGGGCGACAATTGGTCCGTCCGCGAGATTTGTTAAACCGATGGATTGTGCCATTGGAAAAGCGGGTGGATTACCTGACATTGCATACGGGGAAGGTCTTTCAAATTCCGTTTGATACCATTGTCTTGTTTGCCACCAATCTTGAACCGGCCAAGCTGGCCGATGAAGCGTTCCTTCGCCGGATCAGAAATAAAATCTACATTGCCGACCCGACTCCCGAACGATTCACACAGATTTTTGAAGAAGTCTGTAGAAAAAAAGGGGTTCCCTATGATCCGGAGGCTGTCCAGTATTTACTGGATGGTGTGTATGTCAAGTATCAATTAAATATGCGAAGTTGCCATCCCCGAGATTTAATCGAGCAGATTGTCAGTATTGCGAAATTTAACGGAGTCCCCCCGACACTCTCCAAAACGTTTATCGATCGTGCCTGCCATACCTATTTCTTTGTGGAAGCCGCAGAATACGATCAAAACACGAGTCAGTAACGTTTACCCTACCGATGCCTTCCGCTATGATTGCCCAACGCTCCAGGGAGGGAGTGTTGGGTAATCGTTCTTTCTCTCCTCCACCATTCACAATTGCCGGGTGGGTTGGCTACCCGACCTCTATGTCTTGGATATTGCCCTGAAGGAAACCCTATGTCTAATGCCATTGCCATTTTATTGATTACCTGTAAAGACCAGAAAGGCCTCGTCGCGAGGGTGGCTGGGTTTATCCATGAGTTTGGCGGAAACATTCTGGATTCCGATCACCATACGGATCGGGAAACCGGAGATTTTCTCATGCGGACTGAGTTTGATCTGGCGGGATTTCAGATTCCTCAGGAAGAGATAACCCCCGCCTTCGCTCCACTTGCCAAAATTTTCAATATGAATTTTCAAATATATTTTACGGATCGAATGCCACGAATTGGTATTCTGGTCTCTCAATATGACCATTGTCTGGTTGATGTGTTGCAACGACATCGGCGAGGGGAGCTGGCGATCGATATTCCGGTAATTGTTTCCAATCATCAGAATTCGGAATGGTGGGCTGATCTCTTTCATATTCCCTTTCGGTACATTCCTGTTACCCCCCAAACAAAGGAACAGCAGGAACAGGAGGTTTTGGCAGCCTTTCGGGAGCAACGAGTGGATTTGGTTGTGATGGCCCGCTACATGCAAATAGTCAGTGAGAAATTTTTGCAGGAAATCGGGTGCCCGGTTATGAATATTCATCACTCCTTTCTGCCGGCATTTGTCGGGGCCAAGCCCTATCATCGAGCGTATGATCGTGGAGTCAAGATCATCGGAGCGACCGCGCATTATGCTACACCCGAATTGGATGAAGGCCCTATCATCGAGCAGGACGTGGTCCGTGTCGGTCATAGGGATACCGTGCAAGACCTCATTCGTAAAGGCCGTGATCTTGAAGTGCTGGTCCTGGCCCGAGCGATCCGACTGCATGTTGAGCATCGGGTGTTGGTCTATGGACGAAAAACGGTCGTGTTCGATTAGGGGGAGTGTTGAAAAGGGCTGCCAGCGGCGTTCTCGCCGCCTGGCCGTGCTCACATACTCCTCCGTACGCTCCGGCCCGTCCAGCCAGCTGCGGCCTTCCCTTCCAGAAGCCTTAGTATAGGACTGGACGCACCTTTTTGGACACTCCAGAATTTTTTCGTTTAACTGGCCTGCCCTCGCATGTGAATCAAAGGCAAATTATTTGAAGACTTCAAGGGTTCCTTAATAGGATGTTGAATGAATTCGCCCTGAGCTGATTCATAGTCTTCTCCCTCAGAAAGAATGTTCTCACCATTTGAAATACCCTTTTCCCTTCGCAGACCCGCAACTTGACATATTTTGTCGTCTTCAAGAGAATCGCGGACATGTGCCAGACTTGAAACCGAAGCTCCGCATCCACCTTGGAATGTAGTAGATTGCACACGAGATCTTTGTGGGGTATTAGGAGACGAATCAAGAGTGAGAGCTGGAGTCCCATGAACGGTGGAAGGGGACGGTGCTCAGGTGCTGCCGTTCCATCCGTAGCGTGAGGTGCTGATGGCAGAGATAGCAAGGAGAGATTGGTTATGAAAATTGGGGTTGGAGCAGATCCCTTTGGGTTGGAACTGAAAGACGCGGTGAAACAGCATGTGCAGACGCTTGGCCATGTGTGCGTGGATGTGGGCGGGACAACGGATGAAGCACGTCCCTATTATGAAGTCGCTCATGAACTCGCTGGGAAAGTGGGTTCAGGTGAGTGTGATCGCGGTATCCTCGTGTGCGGTACCGGGATGGGCATGGCGATCATTGCGAACAAGCATCCGAATATCTATGCCGCGGTGTGCGAAGATCCTTCCACTGCAACCAATGCCCGATCCATCAACAATGCCAATGTGCTCAGCATGGGTGGCATGGTTACGGCATCTTACAAAGCCAAGGAAATTGTTGATGCCTTTCTGACGACTGAATTCAAGAAGGGGTGGGATGAGGAGATCCAAGCTTTTCTTGACCGTTCAATGATCGATATCCAGCGGATTGAGTCCGAAGAATTCAAGGATTGAATGCTTTCAACAGACCAGGCCGCGTAAAAATGGTTTTGTCAAATAATCCCTTTGATGCGGATGCTTTCCTGACTGACGCACATCTGTAGGTGCCTCGCTCACACAAATAAGGTGGCGAGGTATCTCGTAGAGCGAGGGAGAGCGATGGGGTAATGGGCTGGCCGGCGCACAGGAGCTTCGAGTGAAACAGGCCGCGGCTCAACGTTTCAAAAAGCGGGTGGCATTGGTATGTGGGCCGCTCGGTTGAGATTGACGGACCGTATTTTTCCCGCAGGCTAATACCCCAAACCCAAGCTACTTCCGATATCGCGCCGTAAGCTGAGTTTCTAACTTCTCCAGGCTTACCTTAGGAAAGAAGCCATTGTCGAAACCAAATCTTTTGTGTTCTGGAACCCGGCTCGGGATAAATTCTTCCAACACGGCCGCAGCAATGAGTTGATTGAACTGTGTGCTCAGGTGAGACGCATTCCAAAACCCAATAGGGAGTGAAACATTGTTGCTAAAGCAGGAAGCCGCCTTCCCTAGTTGAATGATTCCAGCAGTTTCGTCGACACATTGTTCGCCGATTGAAAAAAAATAGCCAGCGTGCCTGCCAATGAAAAATGTATTGGCGGCATTTCGTATGGGTGTTTGAATATCAACAAAGGCAATACGCTTGCTCTCAAAATGTTCAATCTGTGCTTTCAGTGATTGATTATAAAGTGTCAATAACTGGTCAAACTCCGCGGCCACCTCATGCTTGGCTAGGATGCCCTCGATATCCCCCATTGAAAGTAATCGAGGAGTGAGACCTAAATTAAATTGCCCAAGAACCAAAATGTTCCTGGCTCCGAGGGAAATGAGCCGTTCAACCCCTCCGGCAATCTCCATGGGAATTCCGACGGTTAAGGCTTGAATGAATTGGTCGAATGTAATCGTTCTCTCGACAAAGAGAAAGAACGCGGCGGCGAGATCATTTGCACCCGTATACACAATGAATAGTGTGTGATCATTAATCTCAACTTGCCTTAAACGCTTATCCACTTCAAACATGTCTATTTGTGTACGGAAGGCCGGAATTATGACAGTCTCGCGCAAAAGACTGTTTGCCTCTGCATTCGTCTCACTTTGGTTGTTGCGATAGACATCTTGTCGGGTAAAGATGGACTCTTGGAGTGACTTACCCTCAAAGGTGCAAGGCAACGGGAAGAGATTCACATTGGCACATCCTTCACCTGAGAGCGCGGAATAAAACGCATAATTTACAGATTGTCGAATTGAAACTTCAGAAGGAAGAGTATCGTTGAATTGAATGATCCAGGGGCGTAAATAAGCACCGTGCTTCAATAATTGCTTCAAAACTGCGTTATAGACAAAATATTCCGTCCAATTGAGAGAATGGTGGGTTTTTTCCACGCATCCTTGGTTAGAACACAATGGTAATTGTGGGGGCAATGTTAAACGGAATAACCGAGAGTCTCTGCTGGTTGGTGGAAACCTTAATTTGGTCCCTGGGAGAATGGTATCTCTGCGGGGGTTCACGGGATTCGAGATAGGAACGTAGATATTGTTGAAGATACCGCTATCCGAGGTGAAATATTCGCCATCCGACGGTTCCCCATCAAATGTCAGACTTGCTGGGCCATTCCCAATATCGGTGAGACTATCCCCAAAAAACATGGCATTGGAAAAACTGCGTCGAGGAAAAACTTCCTTGTGTTCGGCATAGGTGGCAGTCACTGGGGAGACAATTGTCATAATTACCATGACGACGAGTGAAAGGCCTGTCTTCCAAAAATGGATGTGTGGGTTCATGTTCCCTCCTTCTAAGTTTAGGTAACAAGTCCTGCCTATCAAGGTTATTTTGGAATTCAGTTGGTCTTTGGCGATATGGCGTTGATGAGTATAGCAAAGTTGGAAACTGATCCAACTCATTCTCTTCTCCTCTTGCTAAGTCTGAACGCCGCATCGTGGTTCTTTTGGGTTGATGGGTTCAATCCTTGCACGAGTTATGGGAACCACACAGTCAGGCTGATCAACATATCCGCCAAGACTACAGATGTTATGTTGTCTATCGCTAATAAATGAAGTGGTATATGCCGTAGACAGCTTTCCATTATTAGACCAGGAATAAAGACCACCAGGGACTTACGTATATGATTAATAGTTCCTATCAAGAGCATGGTAAACAAATTCACCAAATCTCCCCTTTTGCAGGAGTCAGTTAGCAGGATCGCCAGGTTTACTTCTCTGAGAACGTTGACAATAGTAGTTCCCCAGGTTCACCATTCCGTGTTGGAACATAATGGCGAACTTTTCTTATTTTGGGGAGGAGAGGGGCCACGACGATCACTTTCACTAAGGGACATAATCATGAGGAAATTTAAAAAAGGCTCGCATCATTTTGGGAGTATGATGGTAATTTTTTTCCTTGCGCAGATGCCCCTACAATCCTTAGCGATAACATACGATGTGAATCGAGTGATTGATGGAAATGGGACTGTCTCCGGCTTTATCGAGACGGATGGAACAATAGGCCCACTCATGGCATCAAACTTCATAGATTGGAACCTCCGTGTAAACGACGGCTCCCATATATTTAACCTTGTGGGCCCAAAATCTGGAGCAAATTCGACAATCACCCTAACGGGCAATTCAACGATAGCATCCGCCAAAGACATTCAATTTGATTTTTCGGGAGATCAAGCCCGAATCGAAATCATCAACCCATCAGCGGCAAGCCCGGAGAATGGATGGGCGCTTGTTGGAGACTATGGCGGGCTCGTTCATGACAAATTCGAAGAAATGTGTTTCCTCTGTTCAAGTTCCAATCCGGCATCCGTCACCGAGCATAGATCTGGAATTATTAAATTTCCAACACTTCCCAACCGAATCCCCCAATCCCCGAACTGAGCACTGCACTTGCCATTTGGTTTCTCTGGAATTACCGCATGAGGCCAAGACCGTACTTGGGAGGCCAAGCGCAGAAAAATGGGAGCCGGCATTTTGAGCAGTTGACCTTAAAATGGCGGTTGGGTTCATACTCCTTTGCCTACAACGGGCGAACCGCGAGGGCTCCATCATCAAACAGGATGGGGTTCGTGTCGCTCATAGAGTTACCGTTCAGTATCTAATTCGAAAGAGTCGTGACCTTGAAGTGCTGGTCCTGGCCAGAGCGATCCGATTACATATTGAACATCGTGTCCTGGTCTACGGACGTAAAACCGTCGTCTTCGATTAGCAGGATTTTTAGCGGGTTCGCCTGAGGAGAGTCAAAGGCTTCTCCAACCGTTAAGAATCTTCTGATCTCTTGAATTTCTCTTTCCTCTTCCCAAGCCCACAACTTGACTAATTCCGTCAATTGACGAAGAATCCCTTTAGATTATTAGATTATTCCAGTATATGTGATGGGAGCCAAAGCGGACCAGATGATTGGCAAACATGCGGAATATGTTTGATGGAAAGCACAGAGAATGCTCGCCAAGAATGCATGGAAACCTCTTATACAGACTGTAAAATCATTGTGAGGCAGCGCGAACGGCTGACACTCTTGAATGGAACCCTACAAACTTCGGCGATGGCGTTGTGGCTCATCACCCCAGCCCGTTCCTTTCTTTACGTGCGCGCGACCGGGTAGGTCGAAGGGCAACCAAGGGGCTGTGACAGATCCACTTGTTGATAAATGGGTGCATGGATTGCCCGGAGGCACGGCAACCAGCGTCGTGTCGCTGCTCGGTCGCAAGCCTGATGGCGTGAGCGAGTTTTCGTTCTACTCGTTCTGCGGCGGGTTTGAAGATTCGGCCGAGCGACGGGACCGGCCCTCGTTTCAGCACTGGCTCGACCAACGGCACCCTGAGCGCGGTCTGCAAGTAATCGAGCATCCGACGATTGACTTCAAACCAGTGACTCATGAAATCCTCGTGGCCGTCGCTTGTGACATCGACGGCCTCCTTTCCGCTGGTCGTACGGTAGTTCTCATGGACTCTGGCGGCGAGACTCGTACCAGACAAGTGTGCAAATATGCTGGCTTGGTTGAAGATTCCCGGACTCTGTAGGCTCGCTGCCTAACATCGGCTTGCAGCCTACGGCGGCCGGTGGGATCATGAGCCGCCGCGGCTGAAGCTGGGCGTTATGCATCCATTTAAATTGGGCAAAGGTTATTATTCATGAACGTTAACTTACTATTCATGGATGAAAGTCGTAGCCAAGTTATTGATAGGAAAAATACTGTTATTTCTTCCCTCACCGGAGTTCTAGTTCCAATTCATAGATATGCTGAAATACGCACTAAATTCTACAATCTTCTTGAATGGTCGATAAAGCCAGAGCCTAATACCATCAATATTAATGTCCCTGAACTACATTGGAGGGAATTACTTACAGGCGAAGAGGATGAGAAAAAAATAAATATTTTAGAAGGCGTTGTAGCCCTTGTTTTAATCAATCGATTGGAGATTTATCGATGCGGGTACTATTTAACCCATAAAATACAAAAAACCTTCAAAGGCGATGAGAAGATGCTTGGCACGTTGTGGCTTGAGCTTTTGGAATCCTTAAAACCTAAGATCGAAAATGAAATGATCATTCCCGTAATGGATGGTTTTGATAAAAACATGGTGAGAAAATTCTCCCAATTAGTTAAAGGTATGGATGTAATGCGTGCTGCTGGCCATGAACAGAGCATCAGTCTCAAACATTCGGAGAATATTCTAGGAGAAGTATTCTATGCAGACAGCTTTAATTCGATATTCACTCAAGTTGCTGATCTGATTTCAGGGTTACGTCAATTGTCAGATATTTCCCGTGAAGGTAAGGAATTAACCGACTATAAGAAGAGGCTGTTAATGATATCTAAAAAACTGGAATCTGCGATTGTTGGTGATGATGGAGTCAAGGCTATGGTATTAAACGGTAAAACCCAAAGCCCATGTAAATAATGATGTGCGGTAAGGTCATGTAATCCAACTCGTTCAATGAAAAAAGAATCAGGAGTTATTCATCGATACTCGAGTAAGGGTTTGGATAGAAAACCCCATGGCTCGTCTTTTGACGACGAATCTGTCCTCGATTATTCCAGAGTCCGCGTTAGGAGTTAGACCGGACATGTGATTGGCCGAAATACCGAAAATGCTTAATTGTGAAAAAAACAGAGAATGCGTGACAAGAAGATTAGGAGCATCTTTTTATCCAAAAAAAGACAGTCTGTGCATGCCTTTTGATATAGATCCTCTAAGCATTGTTAAAAGCTCGTAAAATAATGAGCATATTGTAAACGATGCGTAGTGCTATGAACTTCATATTACCGATTTACACCATCAGCATAACTGGAGACTCATAATGAAAGCCGTTGCCTACAAAGCACCTGGTCCGATTGAGCGTGAAGACGTCCTGCAGGATATCACCCTTGAGACACCCAAAGCTGAAGGCCGTGATCTGCTCGTCAAGATCATCGCTGTATCGGTCAATCCCGTGGACACCAAATTGCGCCTCCGTGCTGCTCCCGAAGGCGATTGGGGAGTCCTTGGATTTGATGCCTCCGGCGTTGTTGAGGCCGTGGGGCCTGAGGTGCAGAATTTTAAACCTGGCCATGCGGTTTTTTATGCCGGATCCATCTCGCGACCCGGCACAAACAGCGAGTATCACCTTGTCGATGAACGCATCGTTGGCCGCAAACCCGCCAGCCTGAGCGATGCAGAAACCGCAGCTCTTCCGCTCACGGCGATTACCGCCTGGGAAATGTTGTTTGACCGGCTCGATGTCAAACGTCCGACTCCGCAGGGAGGTAACGTCATTTTAGTCATTGGTGGCGCAGGTGGTGTCGGCTCGATCACCATTCAGCTTTTGCGCGCATTGACCGACCTCACGGTGATCGCTACCGCCTCGCGTCCTGAAACACAGGATTGGGTGCGCGAATGCGGCGCCCATCACGTGATCGACCACCGTCAACCTTTAGCACCTCAGGTTGAGGCATTGGGTCTCGGCGCTCCCGGGTTTGTGTTCTCAACGACTCAGACCGGCCACCATCTAGCCGATATCGTTGGCCTGATTGCGCCGCAGGGCCGTTTTGGCCTGATCGATGATCCGGACGTGCTCAACGTCATGCCCTTCAAACTCAAGGCCGTGTCAATTCATTGGGAAATGATGTTCACGCGTTCCCTCTTTGGCACACCGGATATGGCGGAACAGGGCAAGCTGTTGAACGAGGTGGCCGCGCTGGTCGATGCGGGAAGCATCCGTTCCACCGCGACCGAAGTCGCCGGCAAGATCGAGGCTGCGACGCTGCGTGCGGTGCATGCACAGATCGAAAGCGGCTCTGCGCGGGGCAAGATTGTGCTTGAGGGGTTTTGATGAGGTGCAGGGCAGAGACGAATCACCCCCATTGGAGTGCCGATATGCAGGACAAGCTGGAAGCAAATAAGCAGAGTGCCATTGCCTTCTACCGCATCGGGTACTTGTGGAATCCCGCCAACGCTGTCGAACTGTGCGTCGGTGCTGAATAGATACAATCCACTCGTAGGGAAAGGGAAGCAGGCGTTCATTGATTATTTCACGGAAATGGCGGAGCAATACTCCAACAAGGAGATTGAGTTCGTGCGTGCGGTAGCCGAGGGAAACCTCGTCGCCTTACACACTCATCAGACTTGGCCAAACAATGAAGAATACGTCACGCTGGATTTCTAATGATTGGATGCGGACGGAACGATCATTGAGGATTGGGATTCCTTTCAAGAAGTGACAACTGAGACAAAGAACTACAATCCCATGTATTGAATTCGCACCTGCCAATGCGATGCGCAGCCGTTCCCAAACGGCTGCTATTGGCGGGTATGCAATCTTTCAGTCTGCCAATGTAAAAATTCTGGGTGATTAGTGCTCGATGGTCCCTTACGACCAAAAGCGGACGGTTGGGTTCGCCACGTGAATCCAGACAAAATAGTCAATTAGGATGTCGAATTTGGGGAGATCAATAATTATCAGTTCCAAATATTTGGCAAGCAAAAATGAATACAATGAAATCAGGCTATATATATGTGATGGTGCACCCGTCTGGTCCTGACCTATATAAGATTGGTATTACAACCCGTAAGCCCGAACAACGATTGGCCCAGCACAACAGCGATTACACTCAACTAACAGGTCGTATTGTTAAAGAAACTGGTCAGAGGTGGGAACTGAAGGAATATTATGCCGTCCCTGATCCGTATTGGGCCGAAGCAGTTTTTTGGCGAGCAACACCATTTTCAGATATCCCGTTTCGACAAGGAATTGAAGTTGAAAAAATGGAATGGGGATGTGTGCAAGCTGGTTTAGATGCAGCAAAGAAAGCGGGTATGCGGCCAGGACCGAAGTCTTTGCCAGACCACGTGTACGCGAATAACGCTTGGATGAATAAAAGACTTGCGGGACGCGGTATAACCCTTAGCGGGCATGTCCGAAGCAAACACGGAAAGTCTATATTTCAATGCAGCAACGGCCATGAGTGGCGTGCAGTACCCAATGATGTGGCAGAAGGTAAGGGTCGTCCGCATTGCGGAATCGGCGAAAAGGATGCAGAAGAAATTAGGCAAGCCGTTGAAACGGGTTATCTTTATCTATTGATAAATCCGAAGAAGCCAGGTTTCATTAGAATTGAACTGACGTACGGAACCCTGGATCGTTGTTATGAAGATAATGTCGGGGATAACTGGCAGATACATCTCTATCGATATGTTGAAGAGCCCGCTCTAGCTGAATCACTAATTTGGGAATTACTAGGCTACCCTACGCCCAGTGATCGCAAACCAGTAAATGTAGATTTGAGCATAGCAGAGCAGGCATTCCGCAACTTAATTTACGTAATGCAAAGCGAGATCGCTTTGGTGGAAAAGAAAAAAGACGGCCTCACGAAAACTGATTGAACTGAATAGCCGAATGCAGACATGATCGGTTACCGACCCAAAGTGGACATTCATTGATGTAATTATTAGCCTTTTGAATTTTTAATCAGCGGGCCACAGGTTCGATCCCTATAGGACCCCCCGTATTTTGAAAGAATTAGGTGGACTTCTTGGCAAAGGCCTTTTGCTCATTTTAACAAGTGCAGCTCGCGTGAGAAAACTGCCCGCTATCAATACCCCTACTTCGCCCTTTACCCATGCATTAGGAATGATTCATTGTGATTTGACCACCCCTGGTTTTCTGATTATGCCCGGCCGCACCACCGCCATCGTCTGAGTTGTGTCGGCTACCTGCTTTTTCTCCTGAAATGTATGCACGCTCATAGGTGAAGGCCGCTGGCCCTCCGCTATAGACTTTTTTGGTACATGTCTGGCACGCTAAAAAGGTCTTTCGGATTTCCTATTTCCAACGTTTTTTCCTTTAGGGCGGTCTCACATGAAGCCCGGAGCTTTTTTCAACATTTCCGTCTCCTGTATCGTCCTTTTTAGTTTTCCGGCCTATGGGGCCGACCTGGATAACAGTTCCCTAAACGAGCTACGGCCTGAAACACTCCTGCAGAACATGACCGATTATATGAATTCCCTCGAACAGTTCACTTTTCACTCTAACGCCACGGAAGATCAGATGCTCGCTTCCGGCCAGAAACTCCAGTTTGCTCGGACCATGAAGATATCCATCCGGCGTCCGAACCGATTCCGAGCGGATGTAAGGGGTGATCTTGAAAATCAGCAATTATTTTATGATGGCGAGACCATTACTCTTTTGGATACCGATCACAACTTCTATGGCACCATACAAGCACCCGACACGATCAATGTCGCGCTGGATCATGCGCTCAAGTCCTTTGCGCTGAGAGCACCATTAGCCGATTTGATACGATCTGACTCGTTTGATCTTTTGACCCAACATGTCACTTCCAGTTCTTATATCGGGTTGCATCATGTCGACGGGGTTAGGTGTCATCATCTGGCCTTTCGCCAAGACGATATTGATTGGCAGATGTGGATTGAAGATGGCGCGAGGCCGTTACTCCGAAAGATGATCATTACTCAGAAACATGTCACAGGTGCTCCTCAATTTACCGTCGTGCTGTCTGATTGGAACCTGGCCGCTAAACTTTCAGATGGACTCTTCATATTTACCGTTCCGAAGAATGCCAAAAAGATAGAGTTTCTTCCTATGGAAAACACCAGGTATTTTAAGCACTAACTCAGGAGAGCAGTCATGAAACAGGCCGTTTCTACCTTCTCCATGAAATTTCCTGTCAGAGTTTTTATTTGCTCTGGATTACTCCTTGCGTTGCCGCTCCTGGTATCCTTTTTTCTTGGGGAAAATCGTGTCGTAATCGGGTGGAGCCAGCTCGGGGCAAAATTCTTGATGAAGGAGGCGGAAGCCCGAGAAGTGCGACCTGGCCCTGTCCAACCCACTCCCAGAGTCGCACGCCCAGCACCTGTCCCAAGAGAGGCTCGTGTTCATCATCCCCATGTCCCGCGAAACCACATCAACACCTATGTCTACAGCGACATTGAGTACGGAGACGCCCTGACTTCGCTCCCTGGTGATTGCGAAGAGGTTTCCGGAGAAGAGGCAACCTTCTATTGCGAGGGAATGTACTATCGGGCCTTTTATCACGGCAATAAAGTGGTGTATGTTCCTGAATCTTCATTGGATTAGAGGCCCAGATAACACCCTCATCAATTCTAACAGCTATCCAGTCGACTGGCGCCCACTCTTTATCAGCGGGCACAGGTTCGATCCCTGTTCGGCCTATCACTTGTCGAGAATACAGATCGAGGATGACCGCTATTGGCCGCAAGTGGACCCATGCGTTTCACCGATCGGGGATAGGTTTCGCGTACTAAAACTGACTCGGATGAATCCGGAGAGATAACAATTTTTGGACATCGTCTTCTGGAACGGGGTCAAGGTGTGACAGCCACGGTACGGCTTTCTTCAAGGTCGGCGGCAGCCTGAAGTGCTCGTTCCTGCACACGCTGCATCCAAGTTTGAATATTTGCCTCATCCACATGCTGATTGCGTAAAACTGCGGCTGCGATATCGATTCCCCTCGGAAAGCTTCGATTGACAATCGGGCGCATCCCGACAGCCTCGAATCTCGTTTTATCCTCTTCCGTGTCAACAGCAATGAAGCGGGTCAGGTTCGGGTACCGGTCACGCATGATCGGCATCAGGGCTTTCGCCACTTCGTAACGGATGATCGTGACAACGAGTGTCTCTCGCTGTGCAAACGCAAGGGTCCCCATCAAACGAACATCGCTCGGGTCCCCAAATGCCATAGAGTAGCCATCGGCACTGGCAGCTAGAAAACGGTCATGATCCATCTCAATTGCGTCATAAGGCAGATTGTGCGCCTCAAGTGCACCCACGACCATGCGGCCGACATCGCCCATGCCGAACACGAGTAGCGGAGTGGTTGTGGCACTCGACAGGAGGGCATCGGACGACATTGAATCCGGAATCCTTTGCCTGAGTATCCTGGCTAAGCGGTTGCCGAGAGTTGCCAAGGTCGGGGTGAGCACGAGACTGGTTGCGATACCTGTGATAACGACGCCGACCAGTCCTTCGCCCAGCGATTCACGCACCATCGGCATGGCAATAATCACGAAGGTCAACTCACTGCCCTGGGCAAGCAAGAAGCCGAGTTGTACCGAGCCAGGCGTTGACCATCCGAAGACCCTGGCCGCGGCGCTGACCAGAAGCGCTTTGATTGCGATAAGTGCGAACAGAAAGATCAGGATTTCGGCCCAGTGCCCGATCAGGATGCGCCAGTTCAAAGACATACCCACGGTAATGAAGAAGAACCCCAGTAGCAGGTGACGAAATGGCTTCGCTTCGGTCTGGATCACATGCCGGTAAGGTGTTTCGGAGATGATCATACCGCCTAGAAATGCGCCAAGTGTGAGGGATAGTCCCGCACCACCTGTGGCGACTGCCGTCGCCAATACCACCAGGAGCGCAGTGGCAGTGAAGATCTCCTCGTTTTTCGTTGTCGCCAGAAAGCGAAATAAAGGTTTGACGGCATAGCGTCCCATCACAACCGCCACGATAAACGCTACGACAGCCTTCAATACTGCAAGAAGAACGATGATGGCCAGACCGGATTCGGTGGTTGTGGAACCACCAATTTCAAGCGAGGCCGCAAAAATCAACAGGAAGATGGCAAAGATGTCCTGGAAGATGAGGACCGCCGTGCCGGTCAGGCCGACGGGACAGGTTTGTTGCCCCCGTTCCCCGAGAGTCTGAACCACAACCGCCGTTGAGGAAAGTGCGAATGCACCACCGAGAATCACGGCGTATTCCGGGCCAAGTCCCATGGCCATGGCGATCGCACCGAAGGCGAGTCCGCATAACACAATCTGAAGCGGTCCCAGCCCGAGGATATCGCGACGGGCCTCCCAGATACTCGACAGCGAAAAGTGTAACCCGATATCGAACAGAAGAAACACGACGCCGAGGTCAGCCAGGAGCTTCGTAGTCTCGCTCTCGTGGATCAGGCCAATAGAGTACGGACCGATCAGCATGCCCGCGATGAGGTATCCCACGATCGAACTGAGCCCGATTCTTTGCATCAGCGTAATCGCAAAGATGCCGACAGACAGCAGAATGAGTATGGGTTCGAGTGCGTGAACTTCGTACATGGGTTCCCCTGAAGGACGCCGACGGTCGGTGCGCAAATGATTGCGCACCTCCAGTGTTTCGGTTCATCAGATTAACAATGAATGGCGATCCTTGAACCTTGTTTTTTTGATAATGCTCTGAGATGCCCGGTTGTTCGCCAACAAAACGGGAAACATCGACCCCGTCAACCAACACTGATTATGGATTAAGCACCATACGCTTAGTTGTTCTTTTCATTTGATTCCGGTTCCCGCAGGAGTTTGGCGAGTGCGGCCAAATCGTTCACAACATAATCCGGTTTTGCGACGTTCGGGTATAACGACGTGCCGGGGCGGGCGATAAAGGCTGTTTGCAACCCAATGCTCTTGGCTCCTGCTAAATCCCAAGCATGGGCGGCAACCATCAACACTTCCTCCGGTCTGAGGCCGAGATCAATCATGACCATGCGATACGTGTCCGAGTGCGGCTTGTACTTTTTGATGCTCTCCACGCTGTAGCGTTTTTCCAAGAGGTCTGTCAAACCTGCGTGGCGTAATTGCGTTTCAGCACACTCGGTAGACGAGTTAGTCAAGCTGACGAGTTGAAAGCCGTTTCCTGAGAGCGACTGTAATCCCGCAGCAACGTCATGATGCGGCAGCAGTGAGCGGAGAGGTGTCACGATTGCTGTTTTGGCGTCTTCGTTTTGGATTTCGATGCCTTGCGTTTTTGCTACCATCATCAGAGCGGCGGTGCCGATTTCTCCAAAGCTGTGGTAGTTTCCCGTTAAGGTCTCCACCAGCGAGTAGTGTAGCATCGTGGAAAACCATAGCGGCAAGAGTTCTTCCCGGCCGCCTAGAGCGTTTCCGACAGAGGCTTTCAGTGGAGCAAGGTCGAGCAGAGTTTCGTTGACATCAAAAATAATGGCTTTGGGTTTATGCATGGCTGTCTTCTGGTCGAGTTCAATGGTTGAAAATTGGGCGATACCGGGTTCATCCATCACGTCATAAAGCGTGGTTTCTTGCGCGAACGCGCTGTCGCCCGCGTATTATGCTAAAACCAACCTGATGAGTCACCGTACTGGGAATTGTCTGCTCGTGTCGTGTATGACACCCATCATCAGCTGCCTCCTGGGTGATGACCCAACGGCACTAGAACTATTCGATCATCGCCGCCACCACAAGCAGGTACCCGCAAATATGCGGTTGCCCAGTCGATGTGAAGGGTTCCAGAATACTATCTCCGCTCATTTTTTCTTCCGACCCCTGTTATTTCTGTTCTGCCTTTTCTTCCGGTTGTGCTAGTATTGGTGGCAATTGTGAACGCAATTTTGCCCCAAATGTGAACAATCGGTTCCGCTCCCTCCTTCGCTATGGCCCGGCAACGAGTCACCGCTCAAGACCTCTATAACTACACCAAGTGTCTGCATCGCGTATATCTGGATAGCAACGGCGATCCTTCGGAAAAATCCGAAGTCAGCTCATTTGTGAAGCTGTTGTGGGAGGTGGGGTTACAGACTGAACGGGACTATATTACTTCGCTCGGCGATCAGGAGATTGTAGACCTGCAGGATTTTGGGGTAGAGCAGGCATTCCAGGAAACCCTGTTGGCCATGGAGCATGGGGCTGCCGTTATTTATCAAGGCTGCCTGATCCATGAACAATTTGTGGGGCGACCGGATTTGTTGGTGAAACGGGAGGACGGATCTTCTCGTTTTGGAACCTTTCTTTATGAGCCGATCGATATCAAAGCTGGAAAGGGCTGGGAAGAGGTGGAGGGCAAAAAACGAAAATTTAAAGAACATTACGCCTTTCAGATTTTGTTTTATCGGCTGTTACTGGAAAAAATTCAGGGAACCGTTCCATGGGGTGGTCGAATTATTAATGTGGACAAACAGCTTGAAGAATTTGATCCGGCTCCATTTGAAGAACGGTTTAACCAGGCTATGCAGGACGTTCAGCAACTGGTCTCCGGGGAAGAGACTTCGGAACCGGTGCTGGGAAGTCACTGTACCATGTGCGGATGGTTTAGCCGATGTTACCGATGGGTGAAAGATGAATCCGATCCTACCGGCCTATTTTTTGTGGGCAAACAAAAATTTGCGCTCAGAGAGCAGGGGCTTCGAACGATTCAAGATATTGCGCAAATGGATGTGCAAACCTATCTCAAGCCGCCTCATAAGATTCCGCGAATGGGAAAAGTCTCCCTGACCCGGATGAAAGAGCGGGCTCAGGTTCTGGTAGAGGGAAAGCCGAGGATCCGCTCAGGCTATACGTTCCCCGATGTTGATCGGGAGATCTATTTTGATATTGAAGATGATCCGACCCGTGGCGTCACTTATTTGTTCGGAATGGTCATTCAGGATGGAAAGAGCCCCTCTCACTTTACGTATTTTTTAGCAAAAACCCCTGAAGACGAGGAGCAGACGGTCAGGAACTTTTGGCAATTTATTCAATCGACGGATCGGGCTGTCTATTATGTGTATTCTCATAAGGAACGGTCGACGCTGAAACGTCTGATGGAAAAGTATGATCTGGATGCCGAAACCTTTGAAAAGTATAAGGCCTGTGAATTTGATTTGTATCAAGACCTCATTGTGGAATATTCTGATTGGCCGACATTTTCATATGGGATTAAACATATTGCCAAATTTATCGGGTTTCAGTGGAGAGACGTGGACCCGTCCGGGGCCAATTCCATCGCCTGGTATAACGATTATTTAGCGAATCCGGCCAAGGAAGCTCTGCTGAATAGAATTTTGGAATATAACGAGGATGATTGCTATGCCATGGCAGCCATCACCCGATATTTTGAGCATCATGCCCACAAGACTCAGGGTATGGCTGAAGGACAGGCAAACTAAGGAACAACTGCTGAGGAGAACGTCTTATGGCTGCAACGGTATTAGTCGTTGATGATGAAAAGGATCTGGTGGAGTTGGTTAAGTATCACTTAGAGAAGGAAGGGCTCAAATGTCTGGAGGCGCGTGATGGGGAAACGGCCTTGCAGTTGGCAAAGGAACGCATCCCCGATCTAATGGTCCTGGATCTGATGTTGCCGGGTGTGGATGGTTTGGAGGTTTGCCGGAAGGTGAGGAAAGACCCGAAAACGTCTTCGATCGCCATCATAATGCTCACAGCGAAGGCCGAAGAAGTGGACCGGATAGTGGGTTTGGAAATGGGGGCGGATGACTATCTGGTGAAACCCTTCAGCCCGAGGGAACTCGTGGCCAGAGTGAAAGCCGTGTTGCGGCGAGGCCAGGGACAGGAGATGTCCGCCATCAAAAAAGTTGGAACATTGGAGGTGGATGAAGGAAAACATCAGGTGACGGTGAATGGAACCGTGGTGGAATTGACCGTCAAGGAGTTCGATCTGCTCTGTGCGTTGATGCGAGCGAATGGCCGGGTGTTGAACCGGGATCAAATATTAGAAACTGTTTGGGGCTATTCCAATGCGGTGGATATTGAGTCCCGGACGGTGGATGTGCATATCAGGAGACTCAGGGAAAAGTTAGGGGACGAATTGACGCGCATTGTGACCGTTAAAGGTGTGGGGTATCGTTTTGAGTCGGGGGCTGTCTAAGGCCAGTATGATGAAAGTGACCCCGATCCATGCGTAATCCTTCTTTCATCCTCATTGGCTGGATGGTGGCGGGGATGGTCGGGGTTGGCGTGGCGGTCGCCCGGGCATGGCCATTCTGGGTGGTGGTTTTATTGGGGGCCGGTCTGGCAGGTGTGGCTGCGGTGATGACTCGGAATACCTCGAAGCAGACGAGAGAAAACCATGAAGACCTCATGACTGGCCTTCGTCAACTTGAACAGCTTAGTGGGACTGCTGAGGCGAGGGCCTCTCGTGTGTTGGAACCCGATGCATTGGGAGGCCATATTCAACGCCTGGTGGAAGACGTGAAGCAACGAATGACCCGTCTCGAGGAAGAGCGTACGAAAATTATCGCCATCATGGAAAATTTGGTTGAAGGCGTGGTGGCCTTTGATTCCAAGGGAAAAGTGTTATTCACCAATTCCAGCGCCCATCGGATATTGGGATTGGATGCCAAGGCGATTCAAGGACGGTCGGTTTGGGAAATTATCAGGAATCAGGAACTGGCAGGTCTGGTTGAAGGTTGTCAGGAATTGGCGTGGCATGAACGACGAGAGGCTGAGGTCGAATTGTATCCTCCCGTCTCCATGGTGCTAGAGGTGTATGCGCTCCCTTTTCCCATTTCCAATCAAAATAAGGGGAGTGTGTTGGTGTTGCACGATGTCACGGAATTACGTCGATTGGAACAGGTCCGGACCGAGTTTATTGAGAACGTGTCCCATGAATTGCGCACTCCGCTCACGGCCATTGTCGGATATTTGGAAACGCTTGTGGATGAGCCGTCTTTGGAAACTCCGAACAATCGAAAATTTGTGCACGTCGCCTACCAGCATGCGGAGCGGCTCAGCCGGTTGGTGGAAGACTTACGAAGCCTCTCGGAAATTGAATCGGGAAAAATCCTCTTGCGGTGTGAATTGGTGCCGTTGCGCGAAGTTGCCCAGGATGTCTGTGAGATGTTTCAAAATCAACTGTCGAAAAAAAATCTGCAGATTTCCAATGAAATTGGCATTGAAAACAGTGCCTGGGCAGATCGGGATCGGTTGATTCAGATTCTGGTGAATCTCGTGGATAATGCCATTAAATATACGCCTGCCGGAGGACTGATCTCATTTCAAGCCATGCCTTTTCGGGATCAAGAAGTCTCCTTGCAGGTCAGCGATACGGGCCAGGGTATTCCGTCGATTGACCTTCCACGCATTACCGAACGATTTTACCGGGTGGATCGAGCGCGTTCCCGTGAAGAAGGCGGGACGGGGCTTGGACTTTCTATCGTGAAACATTTACTCCAACTGCTCGGTGGTAAACTTCGCGTACAAAGTGAGCTGGGCAAAGGCACCACGATGGAAGTGATCCTGCCGAAATCCAAGCCAACTCCCACAACTAAACCGTTATGAGATCTCACATTTTCTCCCCCGTAGCCCGCTTCTTTGAATTTTTTCCCTTTTCATTCTCCTGAAAACTTTACACAGTTGTAACCCGAACCTCATCGGGCTGCAACAGTTGATCGCTAGGATGCCATTGAATGGGTGATTAGCCTGAATACCTCGCATGGACCTGCCTCAATATTGGATAACGACTACTGGAGGGGAGCATGGCAACGAGTCACAAGGAATGGACGATCAAGAATCTTGTTGAAAGAGGAGATCGTGACATGGTCTTAGGCGTCATATCTGCCAAACAATCCGTGACGATTGAGGAACTCTCGAATGATTTGCCCTGGATGCGGTGGGGATATCTGTTTTCCATACTTGGGGAATGCCTGCATGAAGGGTTGGTGATTTTGTGCCAAAAAGAGTTTCAATTTGAAGTCAGAGCCATCCATGCCTTGTCAAGCGGAAACGGGGAGGATGTCCTGACGGGATCATTTTCGTCAAAACCGGGAGATCGACAGATGGCCATTTAACACCTTTGTAACATTGCCGTTACATAGAAGAAACCTGTTGGACCTACACTATTCATTCACATGAGGAGGTCAGTTTGATGGAACACAGTCAGAATCGAAAGCAAATGTGGGTGTTGGGCATGAGCATGGGGCTGATCCTGGGTTGGAGCGCGACTACGATACTTGGGGCCTCTCATGTTTTGGCCAATGATGATATGGAAGATCCCGCCTGGGTGAATTATGCCAAGGTGAGCGGAGTGTCCGGGAATATCAATAGTATTGGCTCGGATACCTTGAATAATCTCATGACGCTGTGGGCTGAAGGATTCCGGAAACAATATCCGAATGTCAAAATTCAGATTGAAGGGAAAGGTTCCAGCACCGCTCCCCCGGCTCTTATCGAAGGGACGGCGCAGTTGGGCCCGATGTCTCGCAAGATGAAGGGAAAGGAAATTGATGCGTTTGAAGCCAAGTTCGGCTACAAGCCCACCGCCATTCCCGTTGCCGTGGATGCGTTGGCGGTCTATGTCAATAAAGACAATTCCCTTCAGGGTTTGACGATTGGGGAGCTTGACGCGGTGTTTTCCAAAACCCGGCAACATGGATATAAGGAAAATCTAACCAGTTGGGGACAATTGGGTTTGACCGGTAGGTTTGCCGATATGCCGATCAGTATCTATGGCCGGAATTCCGCCTCGGGGACTTATGGATTTTTCAAAGATGTGGTGCTGGAGAATGGTGATTATAAAGATGAAGTGAAGGAACAGCCCGGTTCGGCTTCTGTCGTGCAAGGCGTGACCGAAGATCAAGCCGGCATCGGGTATAGCGGTATCGGGTATCGCACATCGGGGGTTCATGCCCTTCCTCTGGCGATGAAGGCTGGTCAACCGTTTGTAGAGGCCACCTATGAAAATTCCACCAGCGGGAAGTACCCCTTGTCACGATATTTGTTTGTGTATGTGAACAAAGCACCTAATCAACCGTTGTCTCCCATTGTTCGGGAATTCTTGAAATATGTCTATAGCCGGGAAGGGCAGAAGGTCGTCATTAAAGATGGCTATTTCCCCATCTCAGAGAAAATCATTGGGAAACAGTCAGAGCACCTTAAGTAGGAATTCCCTGATGAACATCCCGACCGTTTTCCATAGAAAATCTTTGGAGAGCGGTTGGGTGTTCTGATCTCATCTTCTGCTTCTTTTTCATTTTTGCCGAGCTCAAGCCCTCATGCCACCTTTATCTTCCTCTTCTTCATCGGGTGCGTTAGTTCCTCATAAAAATTCGTTAGCCGGTGGTTCTCGTGTTGCTACTCAAAGGCGGATTCGTCATTTACTGGATTATGTGGCGAAGTATGTCGTCGGGGCGGGAGGCCTGGCGACCATTGTCAGTATTCTAGGAATTTTTGTGTACCTGGTTTGGGAAGTGATTCCTCTGTTTCAACCCGCGACCGTCACTCCGGAGCTGAAGGTGCCTATGCCGGTCAAAGCGATTCAATCCTCCAACGTGGCGCAGGCGATGGTGGGGATTGATGAATATCGGGAAGTCCCGTTTGTTCTCAAAGGGAAATATCTTCAGTTTCTTTCCTTACCCGATGGTGCCGCCATTCCTGATGTGGGAGGGGAGTTGTCGATTGACGGTGATCCGAAATCTGTCGTGCGAATGGGTTTGAAAGGCCATAGCCTGAGTATCGGGACAGACCAGGGATTCGTCTATCCGGTCAACATCCTTTTTCGATCTGATTTCCAAGGGGACAGACGGACCATTATCCCGAACGTAAAGGTCAAGGAACCTGTTCGGGTGGTTCCTGACGGAATGGGTATCGTCCTTCATGCGCATGTCATGCGGAGTGATGAATTTCAAACGGTGGTAGCTCTCACCGGTGGCGGGGAACTCTGGGTGACCCGGATTGAGGAACCAGGGGATTTTTCATTTTCGGATGAAGTCGTTGTGGAAACCAACCGGCTTGTCCTACCACCGAAGTTTCATCTGACAACGTTGGCATTGGATAGTGCGGGAAAACGATTGGTGGCCGGGACGAGGGATGGCCATCTCCTTACATGGGAATGGCGGGGACAGGGATTTGATGCCATGCCTCAATCCGTGCCTGTTGGGGCGGCCGGGGATGCCGTGACTGTTCTCTCATATCTGTTAGGCGAACGAACGTTGGTGGTTGGCACCACTTCCGGAAGCGTGAGTACGTGGGCGTTTTCAGCTGATCAATCGGGTCCATCCGGCAGATTCCTGAGAAAAGTCCATACTTTCACTCCCCATGCCAGGGCGGTGACGAGTCTCTCGGTGTCCCAACGTGATAAGGGATTTTTAACAGCCGACAATCAGGGAACGATGTTCCTGCATTATTCCACGACGGGAGAAACGATTTTGGACATTCCAGGGAACGGAAATGCCCTCGAATCGTTACGTTATGCTCCAAAGGCCGATGGTCTGGTGTGGTTGGGGGAGGATGGCACGCTTCAGACGTATGCCATTGATAATCCACATCCGGAGATCACGTTCAAATCCTTATTTTTTCCTGTGACCTATGAAGGTTATGACCATCCGGAAATGATTTGGCAATCTTCCAGCGGATCGGATGAGTTTGAGCCGAAATTGGGCCTCATTCCGCTCATGTTCGGCACGTTGAAGGGGACGTTATATGCCATGGTGTTGGCCATACCTCTTGCGGTCATGGGGGCCATTTATACGGCGATGTTCATGCACCCTCACCTTCGCTCCGTTGTTAAGCCGTCCTTGGAGTTGATGGCGGCCCTGCCGTCGGTGGTGTTGGGATTTCTCGCGGGTCTCTGGTTTGCCCCTCTCTTAGAGAAAATTTTTCCTGCGGTGGTCGCCATCGTGGGATTTCTTCCTGTGGTGATTGCGGCCTGTTGTCTCATCTGGCAATTCCTCCCAATTCGGGTGAGACGATTGGAGGTGTATGGACTTGATCTGATGGTCATGATGATTGCCATTGTTCTCACCGTGGTTGCCTGTTTGATGGCCAATCAGGCGATTGAGGGCTGGATATTTGGAGGAAACTTTAAACAGTGGTTGGCGCAGAATTTGGGCTTAACCTATGATCAGCGAAATGCCATTGTCATTAGTTTTGCTATGGGTTTTGCGGTGATTCCGATTATTTTCAGTATTGCCGAAGATGCCATTGCCAATGTTCCCCGACAACTTGTTGCAGGATCGCTGGCCCTGGGAGCGACGCGGTGGCAAACCTTAACCCGGTTAGTCCTTATTTCGGCCAGTCCGGGCATCTTCTCGGCCTTGATGATTGGATTCGGGCGTGCAATAGGGGAAACGATGATTGTGCTGATGGCCACGGGAAATACTCCGATCATGGATTGGAGTATGTTCAATGGATTTCGTACGCTCTCGGCCAACATTGCGGTAGAAATGCCTGAAGCTCCTCATGGCGGAACGTTGTATCGTGTGTTATTTCTGTCCGGTCTGATTTTGTTTGGCTTCACATTTACCATTAATACGATTGCTGAAATCGTGCGGCAACGGCTTCGCCAAAAATATTCTCAATTTTAGACGGGCAGCCATGAAATTTCTTCAACGATTTTTTGCATCAGGCACATTGTTTATCTGGTTATCAGGAGGAGCCTTAGCCTGTTCCCTGCTGCTGATCGGCGGTCTTTTGATGCTCATTTTCATCAATGGTATGGGCTATTTTTGGCAGAAGGATCTCGTCCAGTTGACGCTCAATGATGACACCCGGGTCCTCGGGGAAATCGTAGATACCCAGCGCATTCCGGATACGGTTACTGCGGATCTCCCTGATGGGCAGTCTCGCATACAGCTGAAGGTGGGCAACCGGGATGTGTACGGACTGGATTTCCGGTGGGTTGATGAAGCCGACATTGCTCAACGGGACTGGCCTAAGGATGTTATCGCCTTTGAACGACGTGAATGGGGGAATTTTTATGGTTGGGTGACTGCTGTGTGGGACGGTGAGTCCCGTCTGGCTGAGGGCCGGGATATTGCGTGGGAGGTCTGGTATCCCTTCCTTGAGCAAGCCGAGTCACTTCATGAGGAGATTCATCATATTGAAAGCGATGTGATTGGCGCCATTAATGCTGACATGGAGCGCGCGCGCCTCAGTCTAAAGACCTTGGAGTTGAAGGGGGACATTTCACAGGATTCCGCCGACTCTCTTCAACAGGATATCCAACAACGGGAAGCGGCCTATCAGGAGCAGATCCAACGATTGGTGGGGCTGTACGAGCGATTGAACCGCTATCGGGTCACCCTCATGGATGTCACTGGAAAGGAAAAAACATTTCCTGTTGGCGGCCTTGTGAGGGCGTGGCGTCCGAATTCCATGAGTGTGTGGGATAAAACCACGATGTATGTGGAAAATTTTTGGAATGTCCTGAGCGATGAGCCGCGGGAAGCGAATACCGAAGGCGGCATCTTTCCGGCCATATTCGGTACGGTTATGATGGTGTTGGTGATGAGCGTGGTCGTGGTACCGTTTGGAGTCTTGGCCGCCGTGTATTTAAAAGAATATGCCAAACAAGGCCTGTTGACTCGAATGATCCGGATTGCGGTGAATAATCTTGCGGGGGTTCCGTCAATTGTCTTCGGTGTGTTTGGTCTGGGGTTTTTTGTCTATGCAGTGGGAGGCTCAATTGATCAGTTATTCTTCTCCGCCTCGCTGCCGAATCCGACATTTGGGACAGGTGGAATGTTATGGGCTTCCCTCACCTTGGCCCTCATGACCGTGCCGGTGGTCATTGTGGCGACCGAAGAAGGCTTGTCGGCTGTTCCCAGAGAATATCGGGAGGGGTCGTTGGGGTTGGGGGCGACAAAGTTTGAATCGCTCATGCGGGTTGTTCTGCCTTGCGCCATGCCGGGAATTTTAACCGGTTTGATTCTCGCGGTCTCCCGGGCTACGGGGGAAGTAGCGCCACTGATGTTAACCGGGGTAGTCAAGCTTGCTCCGGCCCTTCCGCTTGATGGTCAATTTCCCTTTATCCATCTTGATCGAAAATTTATGCATTTGGGTTTTCATATCTATGATGTGGGATTTCAATCCCCTAATGTGGAGGCGGCCAAGCCCATGGTGTATGTCACCACCCTGGTCCTGGTTCTTGTCGTTCTCCTCCTGAATATGACGGCGATTGCACTCCGGACCCGGATGCGGAAGCGCTATGCTGGTGCTTCGGTTTAAATGAGGTACAATGATGGAAATCGATCAGAAAACTTTGGAACAATCTATGTCTTTAGCCAAAACCACGGGTGCAAAGTCCCTGAGGCTGGTGCTTGAAACAAGGCAGACGAATCCGATGAAGAAGACTTTTGTAGAATCTGAAACCGTCCAACATCCATTGACCGATGCCCCTGCGAAAATTGTCATTCAGGATATGAATTTTTACTACGGGACGGTTCAGGCGCTCAAATCCGTGAATATGACCATTCCTGCTAATAAAGTCACCGCATTTATCGGACCTTCAGGTTGTGGGAAATCAACCCTCCTGCGGTGCCTCAATCGCCTGAATGATCTGGTCGATGGCACCAGGGTCGAAGGAACCATTCTCCTGGATGATGAAAATATTTATCGACCTGAAGTCGATGCCACGGACCTTCGAACCCGGGTAGGTATGGTGTTTCAGAAAATTAATCCGTTTCCCAAAACCGTCTGGCAGAATGTGGCGTATGGCCCGCAACTGCAGAAAATTCGCAAACGTGCCACCCTTGACGCGATCGTTGAGACCAGCCTTCAAGGGGCGGGATTGTGGGATGAGGTTAAAGATCGGTTGCATGGCAGTGCCTTGGGTTTGTCGGGAGGCCAACAACAACGACTCTGTATTGCGAGAGCGCTTGCGGTCAATCCGGAAGTGCTGTTGATGGATGAACCGTGTTCGGCCCTTGATCCGATTTCCACCGGCAGAATAGAAGAACTCCTCCATACGTTGAAAGAGCGGCTCACCGTCGTGATTGTGACGCATAACATGCAGCAGGCGGCGCGGGTTTCTGATTTGACGGGGTTTTTCTTATTAGGGGAGTTAATTGAATTCGAGGGCACCAAGAAGATTTTTACCAATCCCGGTGATCCCCGAACGGAAGATTACGTGACGGGGCGGTTTGGCTGATTCCCATTAGACCAGAATAAAGGATCACGATGAAGCGACATTTTGATGATTCGTTGGCGGACCTCAGGCAGAGAATTTTGCGGATGGGGGCGCTGGTGGAAGGGCAGATTCGTCAAGCGCTTATCGCACTTGTGGATCGCGATGACCTGGTGGCAAATCAGGTCATTCAGAATGATCGTCAGGTGAATACCATGGATGTGGCCATTGACGAACTCTGTCTCGAATTGTTGGCACTCCACCAGCCGGCCGCTAAAGATCTCCGGTTCGTCACGACGGCCATGAAGATTTCCACTGAATTAGAGCGCATGAGCGATTTGGCAGAAAATATTTGTGAACGCGCACTGGAACTGCATACCGAACCTCAATTGAAACCGTATATCGATATTCCGTTGATGGCCGAGAGGGCCATCAAAATGGTGGGTGAAGCCTTGGATGCGTTTGTCCGGGGGGATTCGGTTCTTGCCAGACAGGTCCTTAAGGAGGATGATTATGTCGATGAACTGAATGAACAAATTTTCCGTGAATTGTTGTCCTTCATGATGGAAAATCCCCAAACGATTTCGCGCGGGATCCGGTTGTCGTTTATCTCGAAATATATTGAACGCATTGCCGATCATGCAACGAATGTGGCGGAACTGGTGGTGTATATGGTGGAAGGAAAAATCATCCGCCATATGATTCCGACCTAACGCAGTCGTCCTGCCCTCGTTTTTTTCTCATTCTCTTCTCCTTTTGTCTTGTTTCAGCTTCTGCGTCTTCTGTCACAAAAAATTTACCTGTCTGTGACAGGGGTGTCATTTCTCCCACGTATGGTGTGGGTATGAAAAATCATCACCAAACACCAGCGCATGCGGAAGGAGAATGCTATGCAAAAATGGGTTGACACACGTGGAGGTTCTTCACGGTATTCCCAAGGGCAGGCTACTAACTTACGTTCACAGGGCTCTGCTTCACTTTGGTCTCTGGTCTTGGCAGGTGGACATGGGGAGCGTCTTCGGCACTATACCGAACAGTGTTTCGGTGCATATCGGCCGAAGCAATATTGTGCCTTTCTGGGAAAGCGATCAATGATCCAGCATACGTGGACCCGGGCAAAAGCCCTCAGTCTTCCTCACCAGGTTGTGACGGTGATGGATCAATCACATTGGGGTTATGTGCGAACCCAATTGATTCAGGAATCCCTGGGCCGCTTGGTCTGGCAACCCGATAATCGAGGAACCGGACCCGGAGTGTTTCTACCGCTCTCCTATATCCGAGCGCATGATCCTCATGCGACGGTAGTTTTGTGGCCCTCTGACCATTTTATTTTCCCCGTTGAGCCGCTTATTCAGGTGATCCGCGATGCGGCGGCCTTGGTCCAGCAACACCCTCATCGTATGGTGTTGTTGACTGTTCCTCCTCAATCGCGGGAGCAAGACTATGGGTGGGTGATTCCGGGTGATCGTATTCCGCATTCTGGAGGGAGCCGCCTCAGGGAAGTACGGAGATTTGTGGAGAAACCCAAGGGTTCCCAGCTTGAGGACATCGCCCTGAGTGGGGGGCAATGGAATACGTTAGTGCTCATAGCCAATGTTCAAACCTTATGGGAGGCCGGCCGTCAGTGCATTCCAGAAGTCGTGATGCTTCTTGAAGAGCATGCGGGTGGGATTGGAACCTCAAACGAACATCAACGATTACTGCATCTCTATCGGACAATGCCCACCAGAAATTTCTCCAGTGATCTGTTGTCGCTGATTCCTCAGCAATTACACATGATGGATCTGACCGGGGTTTGTTGGAGTGATTGGGGAAGGCCGGAGCGCATTCAGGAGACCCTTGCATATATGAGAGGGCATGAACTCTTTGAAGCGAAGGGCCAGTCGGCTCGACAGACCTGGATGAATGCTGGTCAGCAGAAGACGGTGCAGGGAGAATTTACCGTTGTTTCGGGATAAAAACCTGATGACCTAATGAGAATTATGTGATGGCGGACTGGCTGATCATTTGGCTCATGGTTGACAGATATTCTGATGACCCGGGAAATGATGAATGGCCAGACCCGCTTATCGGGTCTAGGTGTATGGAGATGTTCCAAGAAAAGAGAGGGAATGTATGAGCAGAGTTAGATTGGAAGGTAAGAGAGACCGTGCCCCGAATGCTTCCTCGCAGGACAAATCTGGTACGATCCAATTGCGGTGCCGAAGTTGTGGTCTGGAGTGGGAGCCCGCTTATTATCAAGAGGGATGTCCACTGAGGGAGTTGGAAACGGTGTTTCTTTCTGAAGATTGGTTTTTGGTGCCTAACGAAGCCAGCAGTTAATTTCGGCAGAGGCGCGGAGGTGTGGTGGCCTACCTGAAAGGAAAACATGGCCTGTCCTTCACAGTCTTCAGAATGAAGGCGGCTTGGTCTGCTTCCCTTTCCAGTTTGCAATAAACCAATCCTGGGCCTGGAATGGTGCTTCGTTTTGCAATGGCTTGACGCGAGTATAGGTTCCATTGGCTTGGAGTTGTCGCGTATGCATGTTGTCTTTCAGGTAGGGACGTAAGACGGTTTCAACAATGAAGCTTCGCAGTGTGGGATTCTCAATGGGAAACAAAATTTCAACCCGCCGGTCCATATTGCGGGGCATGAGATCCGCACTCCCCAGAAATAATTCATCCTGCCCTCCGTTACGAAAATAAAAACAGCGAGAATGCTCAAGGAATCGTCCCACGAGGGACGTGACCGTAATGGTCTGGCTGAGTCCAGGAATCCCGGGGCGGAGCCCGCACATCCCACGGACCATGAGCTCAATCCTGACCCCTGCTTGAGAGGCTCGATACAAGGCCTGAATAGAGGCTTTGTCTACGAGTGAATTCACCTTGAATGCCAGGTAGCCGTCTCCATGTTGTTGTTGGCGTGATATTTCCCGATTGATTCGTTCGATGATATTCGTTCGAATCCCCACCGGCGCAACCAAAAGTTTGGCGTATGAGTCTTTTTTTGAATACCCGGTCAAGGCATTGAACAGGTCGGTGACATCTTCGCCGAATACCGGATGGCAGGTAAATAAACTAAAGTCGGTGTAGAATTTTCCGGTGATGGGGTTGTAATTGCCGGTTCCGAGATGCAGATATCGACGAATGCCATCTGACTCCCGGCGAACGACCATGCAGACCTTGGCATGTGTTTTCAGGCCCAGGACACCATACACCACATGCACGCCTTCATCCTCTAATTTTCTTGCCCATTCAATATTGTTTTCCTCATCGAATCGGGCTTTGAGTTCCAGGAGTACGGCAACCTGCTTGTCATTTTGCCGGGCTTCCATGAGGGCGTCTACCACCGGGGAGTTGATGCCCACTCGATACAGGGTCTGCTTGATCGCTAACACATGTGGATCCAGAGCGGCTTGTCGAATGAAATCGACGACGGGTGAAAAGCTATCGTATGGGTGATGGAGGAAGATGTCTTCGCGTTTAATCAGTGCAAACAGGGATTCCTTTGAGGTGGGGTCGTGCAGAATATTGGGGTAATGCGGTGAAAATTTCAGATCCGGTCGCTCAATGGATGTGAGTTCAAGGAGATTCGAAAGGCCGAGACGGAAATCATAGGTGTAGACTTGATAGGGCGCTAAATTCAGATTTCTGACCAGGATATCTTTGATGGAATCCGGCATATGCCGGTCCAGTTCCAATCGTACCACCGACCCGAATTGGCGTAAATCAATTTGTTCCTCAATGGCAGCCAGCAGGTCGCCGGCTTCATCTTCTTCGATTTCAAAATCTGCATCCCTGGTGATTCGGAAATAATAGGAGGCCTGAATCGTCAGGCCCGGAAACAATAAGTCCAGATTGGCTGCGATGATGTCCTCCAGCCACACAAAGTTGGTACTTTCCGCCCCTGGGGCTAACCCCATTTGTTCATCATCCGATACCTGGGATTCGTCTGGAATTCTGATCAATCGTGGGAACAGCGACGGAACCTTAATGCGCGCGAAACATTCTCCACGATCAGGGTCGTGGGCCACGACGGCCAGGTTGACTGTGAGGTTGGAGATATGGGGAAAAGGGTGGCTAGGGTCAAAGGCCAAAGGGGTCAGCGCGGGAAAAATTTCCTTTCGAAAATATCGGCGGAGTAGGGATCGTTGTTTCGGTTTGAGGTCTTGATAGGGGAGAATGCGGATACCCGCGTCCACCAGTCTGGTAAATATGTCTTCCTGCCAGCACCGGCTTACTCGGGCAAAGCTTTGAAGAAGGGCCTCCCGGATATGCCCTAATTGATCCGAAGGACTCATCCCATCCAGTGCGGCTTCCAGGACCCCGCTGGACAACTGTTCGCGCAGTCCCGAGATCCGGATCATGAAGAATTCGTCGAGATTGTTGAAGAAAATTGAAAGAAATTTTACTCGTTCCAGGAGAGGGTGGCTCGGATCTTCTGCCTCTTCCAGGACCCGTTTATTGAACTCCAACCAACTCAATTCCCGGTTTAGATACAATTTGGGGTCATCCAGATTGTCGATAACTTCCGGTGTATTGGATGCCTTCGGTTTTGTCTGATGAGTCATGATCAGATCTCCTATTATGCCTTTTATGAGTTAAGAGGCATTGTACCTGATTAAGGTTATTCCGTCCCATTATCATTAAACGGGTATATGGAGACGTAAACAGTTTGAAGAAGATTGGGCGTAAGGCTTTACAGTTTTTTCCCTCGTTTTTCAAGTTTTTGCCATTGCTTGGGGATTTGCTGATACACCTGAGATTGCTGATTTCGTAAGCGTTCGACCATTAGTCCCGTGACATAGGCTACTCCGGTTCCTCGTGAGTGATTTTTGAAGGCGAGGAGCCGTTGCTCAGCAACCACCGCATCTTGGTGGAATCCCAGTAAATCCTGGACGACCTTCGCTTGTTGAATGAACCGTTTGGCACGTTTCCCGAGCAAGGGCTCAGCGAGTTCAACCGCATATCGGGCTCGCTTCAGGAGTCTTCGAGTGTGATGCAGTTCAGATTTCCGGAATAGGCTATCTGACGTATTCGCCCTATCCTGAATTTTCTGAAAAGCTTTTCTCGCCAACTCTGTTAACGTGAATGGATTTGGTTGAAATGGTAAATGAAGTGAATTTTCAAAATGAGTCAGGAGATTGAGATAACGGTCGCTACCTAAACCTTCAAGTAGTTTGGCGCGGGCAACAGACCTCTGATCGTCAAAATTCTTGAGAATCGTGTGAAAGGAACGCTGTTCGGATGGAGAGAAGTCATGGAAATTTTGATGAAACGATTCTAAAAGAACATCCCAATCTCTGACCTCGCCCAACAACGAACCAACCCAGGCCAGTTCCTGGCGGACCGGTTCCGTCCATTGCGGCGCCAGGAAAGCACTCACGGCTCGAATGATGGCTCTCATGCGGCGCGTGGCAACCCGCATTTGATGGAGCGCTTCACTATCCCGACCCAATCGGGTACCTGGATCATTTTGCAACATTTGAAGATACTGGGACTGAAGGCTTTCCCGAATATGGTCGGTCGGTGGTGCTGAAGAATCACTAAACGCAACGGTAAGCGGATAGGGAAGTTGAAGTGCTTGAAAAATCTTGGGTTGAAATGGTTTCTCTTCTGCCCCGGCATGAAGCAGAATCTTGCGGACAGGATTTAATTGAGTGTCTGTTCCTCCCTGTAATTCAACCTCCACTTCTTGGAATGAATGCACAATCCTTTTGTCTCTGATGAGGGCGACGGAGTCCTGGACAAGTTCAGCGATGACCTGGCCGTCTTTCCGAATGCGTACCCCTTTTCTCCTTGTTCTGAGTTTTCCGATTTGAACAGCTTCCTGTTTTCTGAAAAAACTCCTTAATAAGTCCTGAAATTCCCCTGGAATACTGCGACTGCCGGACGCAATTTCCAGCTCCAGCCGATTACCGCCGCTCGGTAGCTTTAATTGCCAGACCCCATGGGACTGTTCCACTCGTTTTCGGAGTGTCAGACCCAGTTGGCCGAGTCGATGGTGCTCGCTGTCAAAGTAGGTGGATGTGAATACGCGTGGCGGGATCGGTTCCCCCATGTCGGGAGGCAATTGAAAGCCGGGTGGAATACGAAACTTCTTTTCCTCTTCAAGGGTTTGGTGAATGTGCCATGGCATATAAAATTACCCGGCAATCTTTATTGCGCCTTGGGACATTTGAATGAAATCTACATGGGATGGTGTGGAGATCAACAACACAGGAAATTCCTCATTTTTTAGGAAATGTTGGAAAGGCAAGGCTAAGGATCTCATTTTTGCTGAATGGATCACAAGAAAGTGTGGTATTTATTGTGTAACTAAATGTTTTTAAATGAAAAGTGATGTGGCAGACTCAATGTGGCCCTATCAGATTGCCAGCGTGCTTGGGTGACGGACTCTGTGACACGGGCTGCTATCCTGTGGGCACTTGGTCTAAGGGATATGGGAATCCATTTCGGACAAGCCATGTTGAACAGGTTTGAACACCATATGTAATCATGTCCGATTGTGGCTGGTACCCCCATATTAAGAACCAGGATTCGGAAGAACCTGTGTCACCAAAACAAGAAGTTCAGTATACTATTAGGAGGAAAAACGGTGTGCAAAAATCGCAGGAGAGCATAACTGATGGATAAAGGCTTGCCCGATAATCAATTGACTCAATTGTTGCAAACGGCTATCGATGCCGCCCACGTTGCGGCAGTTCCGATTCGAGCCTATTTTGAAAGGCAGAATCTCCGTATCACGGAAAAAAACGATGGTTCGCCCGTCACTCAAGCCGATCAAGAGGGTGAAGCTCTGATCCGGTCTCACTTGCTGTCCAATGCCCAGATTGGACCTCTTGATATTCTCGGTGAAGAGGAAGGATTACAGGGGACGGGGACAAGATGGCAATGGATCGTGGACCCTATCGATGGCACACGATCCTTTATTCATGGGATCCCGTTATTCGGCACCATTATCGCCTTGATTGACAGTCGGGAAAACTTTCCTGTCCTTGGAGTGATTCATCTTCCAATGCTCGGGGTCACCTATGCTGCGGCCAGAGGGCAAGGGACCACCTGCCAAGGAAAAGCCCTGCGGCTTCCTGAAGAACTACCCATTGAACACGCTATTATCGGGGTGGGCGATTTTGCTCAGTTTTCCAGTATACAACGGGAAGCGGATTACCATCTCCTGTTAAGCCTGTCCGGGTATGTGCGAGGGTATACCGATTGTTTTGGCCATGGGCTCGTGATCAGTGGAGCTCTTGGCGCAATGGTGGATCCAGCCTTGAACCCATGGGATATCCTGGCTACCCAGGTGCTCATTGAGGAGGCTGGAGGGGCGGCAATGCTTCGTCCCTCGAAGATCTCCGGAAAGGTTGATGCCATATTTGGGAACCGTTCACTCGTTCAACATCTTGCGCAGGAACTCTCCTTTTAAAGTTCTTGAGGTTTTGCCGGCAGGAGATTTATTTCCGGTGAGCATTTCCGACTTCTATATCGGACATCCATCTTTCGAATGCCTCGAGTTTTTTGGACCCTTCTCCACAAATTTGAGATTTACCCGTATGTAACATCCCCATAACATGTAGGAAAATTTGGTTAGATATGCTTTCCGGAAGGCAGAACACGAGGCGTGTGAATATTCAGGCCTGACCCGGGCTTGTCCATGGGAGAAAGAGCAGCTTATCCGACAGTGTCATGAGATGGTCTAAGGGATCGTGGTTATGAGCCACAAACCTTTGAGTCGTTTTTCGAACGCAATCAGTCTTTCTCACATGCACTGAAGGCCGGTTATTGAACAATTATTCGCAAGCGATGGGGGCTGAATCTTCAGCTACTTCTGGGTGACCGCAGGTATCTGTCGAATTTTTGGCCGTGGATCCTCATATATTCCGACCACGGAGTAAACTGCGGGGATTGGGCGATCAGGGTCCGACTATTGAAACTGCCTGGGGTGTGGGGTATCGTATCAATGTCATAAATGATTTCCCTGTCCCCTCCTGAAGATCTCTTTCTTACAACATCTGATGCCTTAATTGACCAGGGAACTTTGATGGTCATGAAAGGGGAGAACCGAACCCATTAGAAGAAAGTGAACCCTATGCAACGCCTTGCGGTTATTGATATCGGAACTAATTCCATTCACATGGTACTGGCTGAAATAGGGAAGGGTTTTTCGTACAAGATTGTCGATCGTATAAAGGAAATGGCCCGATTGGGGGACGGGACCTTTACGTCCCATCGACTGTCCCCGGAGGCCATGGATCGTGGGTTGACGGTTTTAAAAAGGTTTTCCATGCTGGCCACGAACAAAGGATTTGATCCCATACTTCCGATTGCCACCAGTGCGGTCCGAGAGGCAAAAAATGGTGGAGATTTTTTGAAGCTCGTTCGGAAAGAGATTGGGCTTAGAGTGCGCGTGATCACCGGAGAGGAAGAAGCGCGACTGATTTATTTAGGTGTCAGGAATAGTATGGATCTCTCAAAGTTTCCGGCCATGATTGTGGATATTGGCGGTGGATCGGTGGAATTGATGGCATGTACGCAAAAGCGATTACAGTTTGTGCGAAGTCTTAAGTTAGGTGCGATCCGGTTGAAAGATCAATTTCTCAAGTCCGATCCTCCTGATAAAAAAATGGTTCAGCGCGTCGAACGTCTCGTGAGCCAGACTCTGAAGAAATCCTTATCGAAGAAACGCTTCACTCACTGTCAGCAACTGGTGGCGACATCGGGTATGGCGGGGAACCTTGCTGAAATTATTTATTTAGCTCGAACCGGGCGCCCCCTGCCACAAATTGACATGGCCACCATCGAACTTGATGAAATCAGGGAGGTTGAGGCACTCCTTAGAACAAAAGACACGCCGACACGATTGAAGATTCCCGGCCTGGATCCCCGACGAGTTGATACGCTCTATCCCGGCGTTCTGATGTTGCGTCTACTTATGGAGCATCTCGGGGTCAAACAGGTGCGTCTCAGTGATAAAGCGATTCGGGAAGGTGTGATTTATGATTTCATCCAACAGCATCAGGATGGTTTGAGGGCGGAACACGAAATTCCGCATGTTCGCCGCCGCCAAGTGTTATTGCTAGCCCAGCGATATCAATTTCCCAAAGTTCATGCGCATCATGTTGCGAAGTTGGCATTAAGCTTGTTCGACCAGACCCGGTCCATGCATCATCTTGGAGAAAGGGAGCGGGAATGGTTGGAATATGCGGCCATTCTTCATGACATCGGCCATCATATCCGCGAGAATAAACATCACAAGCATACGTACTATTTAATCACCCATGCTGATCTTCCCGGATTTTCTTCTGAGGAAGTAGGCATTATCGCCAATGTGGCGCGGTATCATCGACGTGGTCAACCCAATCCCAAACATACGGGATATCGGCTCCTGGATCGCGATCAGAGACGGGTTGTATCCAGTCTTAGTGCTATTTTACGAATTGCAGATGGTTTGGATCGCAGTCACTTCTCGGTCGTTAAGAAAATTCATGTTGAACCTGGCGAACCTCTGTGTCTGCACGTGTCTTTCCGGTACGACCCGGAATTGGAATTGTGGACGACCGAGCGACGAAAAAAGTTTTTTGAGAAAAATTTTCATTGTCGAATTGAACTCAAGGCTGCAGCTGTGGCATCAAAAAATGTGGCATAATTGGGCGTCCGTATCTGAAATAGTCTAGAATTAGCACATTAAGTTGTGGAGGATTCCTTCCGTATCGCGTTTTCCCACGAGAATCGGGTACATTTATCTTGGTCGAGGGCATTGTCTGTCTTGCCCTAAGTTGTCAAGGGTTACACGCAGAGAATTTTTCTCAATAAGAGAAAGGATGGGAAATATCCTGCTTCAAATCTGGATGTAGATACCCCTGTTCCGAATAGACTAAAGTGCCGTGTTGAATGACTGGCGGTTTTTGCTGAAGGAAAAGACTTATGTTTAGTTTTATGCCTCGGGAAAGCGGATTTTTTGATTTATTTGAGCAAGCGTCCCAAAACGTGGTGGAAGCAGGACAATGTTTGAAAAATTTAATGAAATCCTTTAACGAACCCCAAAAACAAATTCAACATATTAAGGACTTGGAGCACAAGGGAGACGGATTTACCCATGACATTGTCTTTAAATTGAATAAAACATTTATCACGCCATTGGATCGTGAAGACATCCATGAGCTTGCCAGTGCGCTTGATGATATTCTTGATGAAATTGATGCAGTGGCCGAGTTGTTCCTGGTATTTAAGATTCAACGCCCCACTCCTACGGCATTAAGGCTTTCGGAGATTCTCCATGAGTCGGTCCTGGAGGTCGGAAAGGGGATTTACCTAATGCGACAAAAAAAATGGGATATGAAGGAGTGTGGCATCCGGGTGAATACTTTGGAAAATGAAGCCGATCGGGTTCTTCGGGAAGCGATCTCGATATTGTTTGAAGAGGAGGAGGATCCCAAAACGGTGATGAAATGGAAAGAAATTTATGAGAATTTTGAGAAGGGAACCGATTCCTGTGAAGATGTGCTGAATGTCCTGGAACGCATTGCCCTGAAACACGGATAAAACACTCAAATCCTCGCCCCTCCTAAGTTATACCAGTAAATCTATCATTTGTTGGGATTTGTGGCTGATTTCAGCATCCTCCTCATTTTGGTCATCGCGCTCGCCCTCCTGTTTGATTTTTCAAATGGCTGGCATGATAGTGCCAATGCTGTGGCTACTGTCGTGTCGACTCGGGTCCTGAGCCCTGTCTCGGCTGTTCTTTTTGCCGGGGTCCTGAATGTCATCGGGGCCTTTATGTCTACCGCGGTAGCCAAGATGGTGGGGAAGGGAATTATCGATCCTGCCGCAATCAATGATGTGGTCATTATTTCGGCGTTAGGGGGAGCAATTGTTTGGAATTTTATTACCTTGCGTATGGGGTTGCCTTCCAGTTCCTCCCATGCCCTGATTGGAGCCATGGTCGGCGCAGGATTTATTCATGGTGGGGTTGAGGTTTTGCAGGGAGAAGGATTGATGAAGGTCATGGAGGCCATGGTCTCTTCTCCTTTATTAGGGTTTCTTGTGGCTTTTTTTCTCATGGTTGGATTGAGCTGGGCTTTCTTCCGGACTTCGCGAGGAAGGGCTATGAGGTTATTCCGCCGTCTTCAATTATTATCAGCCGGGTTTATGGCGTTGAGTCATGGAGCAAATGACGCACAAAAAGCGATGGGGATTATTACCTTGGCTTTGCTTTCCGCCGGACATATTCCTTCTGCTGAAGTGCCCAAATGGGTTATTATTTCCTGCGCACTTTCTATGGGTTTGGGGACAGCCCTGGGGGGGTGGAAGATCATTCGAACGCTGGGGATGCGAATCGCCAAATTAGATCCTGTCCATGGGTTTGCCGCCGAAACCGGGGCCGGCGTGGTATTGATGGTTACAGCCCATATTGGGTTACCTGTCAGCACGACTCACACGATTACCTCTTCGGTCATGGGCGTGGGGGCGGTGAATCGGTTGTCGGCGGTTCGTTGGGGAGTGACCAGACGAATTGCCTATGCGTGGATCTTTACACTTCCCGGTTCGGCGCTCTTAGCCGTTGCCATTTACCTCCTGCTGGCCGCATTTCTCTAGTTGTCCTGTGTTCCGTCATTCTCTGTGATTTTCAATAATCTGTTACCGCCTCGCATCAGGAAGCTGTAGTCGTTCACGTATATCCCCGTTTCTTCTCTCCTCTGTTTACTCTCATTTTGTAGAACCATTGATCTGATCGTTTTTGTGGATTTACTTACATCCGATTCGGTTTAAAGAACTTGGTCGCCTGGGAGGTGGCTGTATGGTCCCTCCAATTGGGAATGGTTCCCTTCGCATCGCTCCCTTTAGTCTGACGTGTTCAAAGGTTGTCTCGCTGGGTCCCACTCAATTCATGGCATTGTAACCACAAGGAGGAGTTATGGCAGAAACCTATCAAACAGGCGCATTGCAGGTTTCCACGGCTGGGCTTGAGGAGGAAGGGTATCAAATGTATTTAGGTCAGAAGTGCCGATTGAGCGGTGTGTTGAAAGTCCAGGGGATGGCGCGGATCGATGGATTTGTCGAAGGGGAGATTTATGGAAACGATTTGATTCAAGTGGGAAAAGATGGAAAACTTGAAGCCACAGTGAAAGCTAAAGACATTGTGGCCCAAGGTCCTCTTCGAGGGGACTTCGTTGCTCTCCAGAAGATACAGTTGCTGGCTCCGGCAACATTGGAAGGGAAAATCGATGCTCCGGTTTTTCTGTTAGAAGAAGGTGTTTTTGTCAATGGACTGTTGAAAATGGGGATAGTGCGTCCTGCGGTCTCATAATCCAGGAGTACGTATGAGCATGAACCGAGTCAAAAGCCAGGAGATCGTACGCGTATTGTTCTATTGCTCCTCCAGGTAGACGGGTGGTGAGCGTTGCTTCTGCAAAAGACCCCCTAGCGCAGTGCTCTGAGCTGCGCAGGGGCCATCCACCATTCTAAATATCCCCGACCTATTTCGACCTTTCCCTCAAAAGAAATAAGGCAGCCACCAGCCTTTTTGACGGCAAAGCCCGAGCTATTCTTTCCCAAAATCATTAATGCCGCTGTTTGTCCAAGATGGGGTTCATGTCCGACGCACATGATAACTGCATCTTGTGGGTATCCCTGTAATATAGGAAATAGGCGCATGGGGGATTGGTCATATACCAGCTCGGGACAAAGCTGAATTGTTGCCTTGATCTGCAGAGTCTTCTTGGTAATCTCAGCGGTTTGTTGCGTACGGATTAACGGACTGCACAAAAGATGTGTGGGCTTCATTCCAATTCGTTTGAGCCCTGCAGCGACTTGTTCGGTTTTGGCAATACCTTCTTTGGTAAGAGGGCGTTCCCCTTCAGAGCGGTCCCATTCCTCTGGATTTACAGCAATGCCATGGCGAAGTAGAAGACAATTCATGTAAGTCTCTCCTTTTTCTGACCGCTATAAGAACAACCATTCTCTTGGCTGATTAGAAAATAACCTGCACACTATAGCGGGCTAAGAAAAATTTATAAAATTTTGAATGTTGGGCCAGGGCCTAGGATTCACTAATAAGCAACACTCAGAGAATATTCCATCTCAACCTATACAGTGCGACGAGCGTTGCAATGGAGAGAATCAAAGCCATTCTATTGAATTCTGCCTCTAAGCCATATGGTTAGAATATCCAGAAGCCTAGGGTTAGCCAGTTTCAGGACCACTCCCACTACGGTTCAGCTGGAGCCGGGTTTAGGGGAAGAGATGGGACGGTGGTCATGACGGTGAATGAGGGATTGTTAACTCATCCTCCCTTGATGCCGCTGTTTCGCCATTTCACGTGTAGAATCTCGGTTGGGATGCTATTATTGCTGCCTTGGGCTGATCTATAATTCTCTGCTTTCTGAGTTGAGGTATTGAGAATGAAGAAACCCTTGATGATCGGCTTGGCATTATTGTGCATGGGGGCACTGCTTGCAACAAGAGTAGAGGCGGCCGCCACTCAATCCCCATCTTCTGACTTCCTGACCTTGTCTCAAGCCATAGATTATGCCTTAGAGCATTATCCCTCGGTACGGGAATCGCTTGCAAAATACAAAGAAGCCCAATCGGGTATCGATGTCGCGGAGACCAGCTACCTTCCTCGTGTGGAAATCGGAGTTCAAGGGACTCGATCGACCTTTAATAATGTCTCGGGGATGTTTTTCCCCAATTCTTTTTTGCAACCGATCTCCGGCCCCGATTTGGGGCGTAATTCTTATAGCAGTAGCTGGGGCAGTGCCGCTGGCATTCTGCTGGCATGGGAACCCTTTGACTTTGGATTGAGATCAGCCCAGGTGAGTACCGCTCAGACCATGGAGCGTCATTCGCAAGCGTTTATCACGCTCACCCAACTCGAAGTGGCTTTGGCTGTGGGGGATGCGTATATCGATGTCATGATGGCCCAGGAATCACGCCAGGCTCTTCAATCAAATTTTGATCGTCGTGTGGTGTTCGCCAAGACGGTGGAGGTTCTGGTACGGAATCAATTGCGGGCTGGAGTTGATGGATCCCGTGCACAAGCTGAGACGGCGGTCGCACAAACGCATTTATTGGAAGCAGAACAAGTTGAGCGATCACGAATGGCCACATTGTCTCAAGTGCTGGGAATGGCCGGCACGCAAATTTTAATAAAAGATCCCATTTTGAGCAGCGCCCCTCAAGGGGCAGTTTCCGATAGGAAGGATCCGGCACAGCACCCATTAGCGTTAGTCCAAAAAACCGCAGCCGATATTCCGAAGAAGAGAGAGGAAGCCTTGGCACGCACCTGGGCGCCAAAATTCAACTTGCAAAGTGCCTTTTTCGGACGGGGGAGTGGATGGGACAACCAGGGCAATCGGGGTGGCGGTGGGGAAGGGCTATTGCCGGATGTGCCGAATTGGTCGGTTGGTCTGACGGCGACCTTTTCCCTGTTGGATTTTTCGATGATCCGGGCACAGAAACAACAAGAGCATTATCGCAATCTGGCCGAAGTGGCACGCTACGATCGGGTGATTCAAGAGCTGACGGCCCAGCAGGTCAAAGCGCGATCGCTCATGGAGAGTACCAAGCGCATTGCCGAAAACACGCCCATCCAATTACAAGCGGCTCGGCTGACGGAATCCCAAGCCGCTGCTCAATATAAAGCCGGTCTGGCCACAGTCGTGGATGTGGCTGAGGCGCAGCGGCTTGTGGTGCAGGCAGAAGTGGATGATGCGCGGGCGCGTCTTGGCGTATGGAAAGCCATGCTGGCCTTTTCAGGGGTTCAGGGTGAACTGTCCGAATTTCTACGGCTTGCGCGCCCGTCTCCTTCTTCTCCCGCCATTAAATGAACCTCCTTCTCTTTGCACTTCGGCGGCCTTTGACCATTATCGTACTGGTCATGGCCATGGCCGTATTTTCATTTCTGGTGGTCAAACGAATGGCCATCGATATCTTCCCAAATCTTGGACTTCCTGCCATTTATGTGGCCCAACCCTATGGTGGCATGGACCCGGCTCAAATGGAGGCCTATCTGGTCTCGTTCTATGAATATCATTTTCTCTATATCACCGGGATTGAGCATGTCGAATCCAAATCTATTCAGGGTGCCGCGTTGATGAAATTGTTTTTTCATCCTGATACGGATATGGATCAGGCTTTGGCGCAGACAGTCGCCTATGTGAATCGATCCCGCGCGTTTATGCCGCCCGGCACGGTGCCGCCCTTTATTTCGAGATTTGATGCGGGAAGCGTGCCGGTGGGCTATTTGGTATTTCAGAGCGAGTCTCGGAGCCTCAAAGAAATTCAAGATCTGGCCCTGTTCAGAGTACGCCCGATGTTTTCCGCGGTCCCTGGGGTGTCTGCCCCTCCGCCATTTGGAGGGACGGCCAGAACCATTGTAGTGAAGGTGAACTCTGAACGGTTGCGGGCATTTGGTATGTCTCCAGAGGAAGTGGTGCAGGCCGTGAGAACGGGGAATATGCTTCTGCCGGCAGGTAATGTCCGTATAGGAGATGTTGCCTATCTGACCCCTGTGAATTCTGTTGTCGACAACATCGAAGAACTGGAGCATCTTCCTATTCGTTTGGGGTCGGGGCCCACGGTCTTTTTGAAAGACGTGGGAACGGTCGAAGACGGGGAGGACATCGTCACCAGTTATGCCATGGTGAACGGGCAACGCACGGTCTATATCCCGGTCACCAAACGAGCCGATGCCTCCACCATGGCTGTGGTGGATCGCCTTAAAGCCTCGCTTCCGACATTTCGGGACGCGGTGCCTGACGATATTCAGATTAGTTTTGAATTCGATCAGTCCACCTATGTCACGAATGCGGTGAAGGCTGTTGTCGTGGAAAGTACCATGGGGGCGATCTTGACGGGATTGGTGGTGTGGTTATTCCTCCGGAGTTGGCGGAGTTCGGTCATTGTCGTCATGACGATTCCCTTTGCTCTCTTATCCGCCGTGGTGGCTTTGTGGGCAACCGGACAAACGATCAATATTATGACTTTAGGAGGCTTGGCCCTGGCCGTGGGCATTTTGGTGGATGAGTCCACAGTCACGATTGAAAATGTGCATGCCCATTTGTCTCGCGGAAAGAGTCTGGGGCGGGCCGTCAAGGATTCACGCGGTGAAGTGGTGGTGCCCCTTCTCCTGGCTATGCTGAGTATCTTGGCGGTGTTTCTCCCGTCGTTTTTTATGAGCGGAGTGGCGAAAGCCTTGTTTGTGCCGTTGGCATTGGCGGTGGGATTTGCCATGGCGGCTTCCTACATCCTGTCTACGACATTAGTGCCGGTCTTGGCTGTGTGGCTTTTGGATGAACATCCCAGGGCTAAGAGGAGGGAAGGTCCGACCATCCCTGCCTGGTACGTCAATGCCTTGAACTGGACGTTGGGCAATAAGGGGCTTGTCCTCATCGGCTACTTGCTGCTCAGTATGGCAATTGTCGTTGGTGTTGGTTCCAGCTTGGGGTTGGATATCTTTCCTCGCGTCGATACCGGACAATTTCAATTACGAATTCTGGCTCCTGATGGAACCCGTGTCGAAAGAACGGAAGTGTTAACAAGGGAGATTTTGGAGACGATTCAACAGGAAATCGGCCCTGAACGGATAAATATTAGCCTGGGATTTGTGGGAGTTCATCCGTCGAGTTATCCGGTGAATACCCTGTATATGTGGAGCAGTGGACCTCATGAGGCGGTCTTGTTGGTGGCGCTGAAACCGGGTTCCAATGTTTCCCTAGAGCAGGTGAAAGAACGATTGAGGGATCTTTTACCCAAGCGTTTTCCCGGGACGCGTTATACCTTTGAGGGTGGTGATATTGTCACGCAGGTCATGAGCATGGGATCCCCGACTCCGATTGAAATCGCCATGAGCGGACCAAATATGGAAGACAACCGGGCGTATGCGGAACAAGTGCGAGAGGAACTTTCGCATCTACCTGCCATCCGGGATCTGCGCTTCGGGCAACCCTTGGATTATCCCACTCTGGCAGTGCGCGTGGACCGAGTGCGAGCCGGCCAGCTTGGTGTGACGGCCGGTGAGGTGGCCAGGGCGGTGGTCTCAGCGACTTCCTCCACCCGTTTTGTGGAACCGATTTATTGGCGTGATCCCAAATCCGGAAGAGCCTATCAGGTGCAGGTGGAAATTCCCCAATCGGAATTCCAGTCCGTACAGGATATGCTCAATCTTCCGGTGATGTTAGAAGGCGGACGGGGGCCGTTGCTTCGTGACGTGGCGGAGGTCATTCCCGGAACCTCTATTGGAGAGTATGCACGGTATAACATGCAACGAATGGTCACGATTGTGGCTAATGTGACGGGAGAAGATTTAGGACGTGCAGCGGAACATATCGAAGCCGCGTTGAATCGGGTCGGCCCACCTCCGAAAGGGGTTCGGGTGGACGTTCGAGGGCAAATCGCCCCAATGAAGGAGATGTTCGTCAACCTCCAACTGGGATTGGCCCTGGCATTGCTGACGATTTTCCTGCTCTTAGCCGCGAACTTTCAATCCTGGCGAAGCGCCTTGGTGGTCTTGCTGACGACGCCTGCGGTATTGATGGGAGTCGTGCTGGGGCTGTCACTTTTCGGGACCACGCTGAATATTCAATCGTTTTTGGGGGCCATTATGGCCACGGGGGTGGCTGTGGCTAATGCGATCCTTTTCGTGTCGTTTGCCGAACATCATCGGACACAAGGACTCTCATCGCTCGAAGCTGCCAGGGAAGGAGCATGCAGCCGGGCTCGCCCGATCCTCATGACCGGGTTGGCCATGATCGTCGGAATGTTGCCGATGGCATTGGGCATCATGGAAGGAGGGGAGCAGGTGGCCCCTCTGGGACAGGCAGTGGTTGGCGGATTATTGCTCGCTACCGTGTCCAGTTTGCTGATCTTGCCCGCAATATATGCGATTCTGGAGAAGGGGGGAGCCATCCATTCTCCCTCATTAGATCCGGACGATCCATTGAGTGTCCATTATGAACCATCGCGCGCCACCGTTCCCAATTAGCCGGGAGTTGCTATGTCAGGCAAGATGATCGGAATCGGGCTGGTGTTGCTGGGAATTATTGCCGCAGGTGTGATGGTGCTGAGCAACGAAGGCCGTGTTCCTCAAGAGCCCACGGTCTCTTCATCCCCAACGCCTTCCCTGGAACTATCAGGAATCCCTGCGGGCAATACTCAGCTGCTCTCAGTTGAAGTGGTGCCGGTTTCCAGCCAACATCTGAAAGAGACGATTCCCTTGCCGGGAGAATTGCTTCCTTTTTTGAGTGTGGACCTCTCCTCCAAAATCACGGGAATCGTTGAATCCGTCAACGTGGATCGTGGGGCACGAGTCAAGAAGGGAGATATCCTCATCCAATTACGCGCACCAGAGTTGCAAGCGCAGAGGAGGGAAGCGGAAGCCCAGCTTCGTGCGGCCAATATCACGTATACCCGTCTTCAAGCCGCCGCCTCTACGCCAGGTATCGTGGCTGGAAATGATTTGGAATTGGCCCAACATCATCAGGAAGCCCTGACAGCCCGTCTCCAATCGTTACAAGAAATGGAAAAGTATTTGCGGGTGGTGACGCCGTTCGATGGAGTAATCACGCAACGAAATATTCATCCGGGAGCGGTCGTGGGGCCGGAAGGCGGAAGCGGTCGCGCCTCATCGTTGTTACGGTTAGAGCAAATTGTTCACTTGCGATTGGTCGTTCCAGTTCCGGAAGCGTATGTAGGGTCAATTGCTAAAGGGGCAACCGTGACATTTAGCGTGCCGGCCTATCCAGAGGAAAATTTTCAGGGAGTGGTGTCTCGTATTGCTCAATCGGTAGATCCTAAAACCCGATCTATGCCCGTGGAGATGGACGTGCATAATCCGACGATGCGCTTGGCCGCGGGAATGTTCCCGGAGGTCCGCTGGACGATTCGCCGATCCACTTCGACCTTGTTTGTACCGGCCACAGCGGTTATTACCACGACCGAAAACGTTTTTGTACTCCTGGTCAAGGAGAACCTGGTGGAATGGATTCCTGTCCGAAAGGGATCAAAGAGTGGCTCAATGATTGAAGTGTTTGGCGCTCTGCAATCGGGTGATCTCGTTGTGATAAGGGGAACCGACGAAATTCGGGCAGGCACACACATTATTCCGATTACTAAGGAAATACCCGCCAACACTCCTACGTAACTCAGTTTCCTTTGGGGAAGTTTTCCTGATTAACGATGAAAATCCTTCTTGTCATATTCTTAGTCGTGGTGAATGGGTGTCATTCAAAAAATATTCATGAAGACATCGACCCGGTGATTCATGGGAAGGTCCTTCTGAGGGTGTACCTTGTACGACATGCTGAAGCAAAGAAAAATGTGGTGCACGTAGCGTGGACTCCAGAGGAAGAGCTTGACACTCTAACAGCAGAAGGGCAAAGACAGACGATCGCAATCGGAAATTTTCTCAATGAAAAAGGCATTGTTGCCGTTCTGAGTACTCCTGCGGGTCGAACGCGTGAGACGGCTCAATCTATTGGCCAGGTCATTGGATTGAAGTCAGGATATGAGGTTGATCCGGCTTTTGCCTCTTTGCGTGGGGGTAACAGTCAGGATGGGAATCAGATTTCATGGGCCTGGCGAGAGAAGCAGTGGGCACTGGGACAGGATCCTCGTCCTGCCGGAGGAGAGTCGCTTTCAGATGGGGAATTCCGTGCTAAAGGTAGCTTGAATAAGCTGGTTGAAAAATTCCCTGAAAAATCTGTCGTAATCGTCTCGCATGGCGATATTTGTGCGGCATTGCTTGGGTATGCGGCAAATACCCCGATGCCGAAACGATATGTCACTCACGATGTCCCGACCGGATCTGTCAGCGAATTCATCATGACAAATACAGGGTGGCACATCATCGAAGAAGGGAGGGAAGCCACAGAATGAGTTCCCCTTCAATTTCCTAGTCACAGGGGTGGCTTTAACTGAACCTTCTATAATTTCGCGATCCCCTTCGGTAGAAGTCAAATCTTCCCGGTATCAGGCCTTGGGTATTGGTGTATCTCTCCTGTTCTCCAAGTCAAATTTTCGAAGCATGAAGATCAACCCCGATCAAGGTGAGGTCAGGTCGGCAGGGTTGCGGCTTTGACCCTCCCAGTGCTTTTCGGTGAGCTGTTGGGACTTCGTGACCTCATCAACCGGATAAGCGGATGTCAGAAATCCCAACTGGCCAGTCAAATCGAGAGTACAGACCAATAGGATCAATTTGTTCCTCGATTTTTCCTTCAGATCTTCCTTCATGTTCTCTGCTGCCTTCCTCTTCTCCATCAATCTGATTCAATCCGGAAACAATTCCTAACATTGCCAACCTTACGGCAGGCTGAAATCACAGTTCAGCCTCGCTTCAGGATGTACACAGTACACTTTTAAAAAGTGTATCGGAATTCTTCGCCACCGATGCGTCATAGGCAATCATAATAATCGTCCAAGAAAAGCTGTTGGGTTCAAAAATCCAGAACAAATTGGTTTTGGTGGAACCCCGTCCGTTGCCCCTCCGAGTTAAATCCTGGACTGGATGCAATTTGCAAACGGATCAAAAGCTTTTGCGACAGATTGGTGGAAATTATTGGCCATGGTGTGCCGAGTTTTTGCACGCGTCATCAGCTCACTGGTACTCGTCGATTTCGAACGCCAATGTAAATTGAGTAAGGCGTCGACTGACCGGACTGTCGGACGTTTTCATGCTGGAAAGGAAGATATGCGAACGGTTCGTTGGCTGGTCATCACAGGGCTCTTCGTGATGGCGGTGGGAGGAACAGGGAAGCTTGTTGCGGCGGAGCCTGTGTGCCTGAGGGAATCGAAGAAAGAACTTCAATGCATGCCGGGTCCCAAAACCCTGGAGGAGCGTTTGGAAGAATTGGAACAGAAGCAACGAGTTGCCGATCGTCTTCGAGAATTGGATCAACAGCGTGACGACCGGTTGGCGAAAGAAGCGTTAGTGGTGGGAGCCGATCAGAATGGTGTTTTCTTGCGTTCGGCAAACCGTGCATTTGAATTGCGATTTGCGGGGTATGCCCAAGTGGGTGGCCGGTTCTTTTTTGGTGATACGGCACAATCAAGCGTCACGAATACGTTCGAGGTCCGGCGTTTCAGACCAATTCTCCGAGGGACCCTGTATCGGTACATCAGTTTCAAGCTGATGCCTGATTTTGGCCAGGGGCAAGTGAGGCTGATGGATGGGTATATCGGTTTTGATTATTGGCCGGCACTCCGGTTGCGTGCGGGGAAATTCAAGCCTCCTGTCAGTTTGGAAAGGCTTCAGTCCAGTGCCGACATTATGTTTATCGAGCGTGGTTTGACGGAGAATCTCGTTCCGAATCGCGACATCGGGGTGCAACTCTATGGGGATCTGGTTGAAAACCGCCTGGCATATCAGGTTGGCGTCTTCAATGGTGTGAGAGACGACACATCCAGTACAGGCGGTTCCATCACGGGTTTCGACTCGAACAACGACAAGGACTACATGGTACGGCTGTTTGCCCAGCCCTTCCTGAGTACCGACGTGAAATGGCTGCAGGGGCTGCAGGCGGGAGTGAGCGGTACCTGGGGCCGGGATAATTTTACTCCATCAAATTTCCGAACCCCTGCCACCGGAAGTGATAGCATTACTTTTTTTCGGTATCGGGGTGGGGTGAGGGCCTCTGGTGTCCGGTATCGGCTGTCACCGCAAGCGTATTATGTGTGGGGACCTTTGGGAGTACTCGGGGAATATGTTTTGAATGTCCAAGACCTTCGAACCTCAGGGGGAACCGAAAAACGGTTGACCAATCGGGCCTGGCAGGTGGCAGCGTCTTATGTTTTGACGGGTGAGAACGCGTCATTCACGGGTGTGACGCCACGCCGACCGTTCGACCCGGCTCAAGGCGCCTGGGGAGCCGTGGAATTTGCAGCCCGATATCAGGAGTTACTGGTGGACCGGGAGGCCTTCCCGGTGTTTGCCGATTCGGCTGCCAGCGCCAAAAAAGCCAGGGTCTGGACGGTGGGGATTAATTGGCATTTGGCCCATCGGGTTAAAGTTATGTTGAATTTTGAACATGGTATTTTCGATGGAGGGGCCCCGAACAATAAAAACTTTGAGCAGGAAAACGCCCTGTTCGCCCGATTGCAGGTGGGCTGGTAGTCTTTCGAAGATGATGGTGAGGAATCGCACGGCAGACCTTTGTATTTACTCACGGACAAAACTCATACAAGCAGATTTTCCTGATCATGCCGGGATTGATGAAATGTGTTCCCATGTCGTTGAGCCTGTGCCGACCGTACCATCCCTTCAGGTGTGCGCCGAGGTGCGACTCCACATGCGTTGTCCCAGGAGTTCAATGCGGCCATCTCCCCCTGGAAAGAGCCATTCGATGGGTGTGTGCTGAATCAGTACTCACCTGGCGAGTCCGGCAATCACACTGGACCCGGGAAAATGGGCTGGACCCTTGCGTGGGTGGTCACCCTGACGTTGGAAATAGATATCGAAGGTATCGCAGGAAATGTGGGTCACGTATCTTAAGAACTGACTTTCCCTCCCCTCCCACTATAGTACTCCCTGGACCTCCTCCATCAGATTCACGCCAGACGTGAAATCCTCTTGCCGGCACGGATGACCTGGACACATTTTCTCACAAACGTTATTTCTGGTAAGACGAGTCCCCGCAGAGAAAATTTTCCGGTTTTGGGATTCACCTGTACATCTGAGAATTTGTCGATCTGCATTGTAATCAACCCGGTATCAGAGCCAATATTAGAGAGGCGATAAATGTAAGCTAAGCTTGACAATATGCAATTTTAAAATTACATTATGCAGGGTTTATCTGCGGAATGCTTTCACGGTTTTTGATCATTATAACGCCCAAGGAAGACTGTGTCGTAATGAGAAAAGCGGCGGATACCGTGACGGTCTGGATATTGACCGTATTAGGAATGGCCATGGTGATTCCTTGCACGGTGGTTTTGGCGGCGGATCCGACGCCTTCATATCCCTCTTCTTTAACCATTGAAAAGAGATCAGCATATGGGGAATTTTTTAAACAGATTGAAGATCGGGCAGAAGCACAGAACGGAAGAAATTGGATGGAAACGGCTGATGCCGTCCTTATCCAAGACAAAGAGACTCAATGGAATCGGTATCTGAAGGCGGCAATGGGGCTTCCAGATTTTGTTGACTTGGGCATAGAAAACCGCACGCGCTTCGAAAGTGTTGATCATCCCTGGCGATCCACTGCAAAAATTGGTGGGGGGCGAACGGATTCCCAGCTGGCCCTCAGGACTCGAGTGCGCTTTGGACTGGGAAATGGTCCTCTCCGATTGCTCTTTGAAGGGCAGGATTCTCGTGAGTACGGAGGGCAGACTGGAGGCTTTGTGAATAACACAACGGTCGATGAATGGGATATTTTACAATTGTTCGGGTCATTGACCGTGGACAATGTGTTAGGAAGCGGATTGCGAACGGACTTGCATTTCGGCCGCATGACCCTGGACTTGGGAAGCCGTCGGTATGTCGCCCGCAATGACTTCCGAAATACCCAGAATGCCTTTGACGGCTTTCATTGGCAAATTGGGAAAGCCGATACTTGGCGATTCCGTACCTTTATCACCGAACCGGTTATTCGTGAGGAGGTCAAACTCGACGAGCAGAATGAAAAGTTTTTATTTTGGGGTGCGTATGTGGAAAACCTTCAGATCTCCTGGATGAATATCAATGCCTTTTATTACGGATTAAACGATCAACGACAACAAAATAAGAATTTCCATCGTACGTATGGGACGTATGGATTTCGCCTATTCAAGGATTCTGCCATTGGTGAATTCGATTATGAATTGGAGGGGGCCGTTCAAGTGGGACAAATAGGGCAGGTCGATCATTTTGCCTATAATCCCAATGCCCAAGTTGGATATACGTTTAATGTGCCCTGGACTCCTCAATTTTTGGTGCAGTATACCTATGCCAGCGGAACTCGCACACCGGGAGGAAGTCAGAGCGGAACATTTGATCCTCTGTTTGGGGCTCGGCGTTGGGATTTAATGGCGACGGGAATTTTCGGACCATTTCTCCGGTCCAACATCAGTTCTCCCGGTTGGAGGTTGGTTGCTAAGCCTGCGAATAACGTAACCATGCAAATCAAACAGCGATTCTGGTATTTGGCTCAAGGCCGTGCCGTGAATGGGGGGATCCTTTTACAAGATCCCTCAGGAGGAGCAGGAAACTATTTGGGGCATGATATTGAATTACGTGCGACGTGGACTGTCAGCCAAAACCTTGAATTTGATGCCGGGTACGACCATTGGTTCAAAGGATCCTATTTTAAGCGACTGCCCGCTTCGGCGAATCTACCTCAAGGCGGGAGCAAGGATACGGATTATTTTTATCTTTCCATGCGCATCAGATTGTGAAACGGCTCTAAGTGCTTAATCAGGGTCAGCCTGTTCTCTAGACTGAGCCACCTGGCGACATCTATTGAATTGGGAGGTGAATGATGTTTCTCCGAGTCCATACTTTTGTCCTCATGTTCTTTTTTTATGTGTGTTTAACGACCGCCGCCGCCGAAGAAGTCAGGGTGGCCGTTGCCGCGAATTTTTTGGCGACTCTTAACGAAATTATCACGAGTTTTCAGAAAGACACGGGGCACACGATACTGGTCAGTTCCGGATCGAGCGGAAAACTCTATGCACAAATCAAAAACGGTGCACCGTTCGATGTTTTGTTTTCAGCAGATGCCGAGCGCCCACAATTGTTGGAAAGAGAAGGTTTGGCCGTTAAGGGAAGCCGGTTTGTTTACTCTGTGGGGCGTCTGACTTTATGGAGTGCAGATTCGAACCTGGTTCAAGGGGAGGCACATCATCTTCTCTCAGATGGCCACTTCGATCATCTGGCCATTGCCAATCCGAAGACCGCGCCCTATGGCAGGGCAGCGGAACACACACTCAAGAAGATGGGCCTCTGGGAATTCCTCAAGGATCGGATCGTTCAGGGGGAAAACATCGGACAAGCTTTTCAATTCGTGTATTCAAAGAATGCCCAACTTGGTTTTGTCGCCCTTTCCCAAGTATTGGATCCAAAAATCAACGGAAGCGGCAGCCGGTGGGATGTGCCAACTTCTTTTCACGATTCACTCGAACAAGAAGCGGTCCTGTTAATGCCTGGACAGAATCATGCAGGTGCCAGAGCATTTTTGGATTATGTCAAAGGAGAGAAAAGCCTGGCCATTATTGAGCGATTTGGCTATGGACTGCCATAATCGACCACATATCGACCAATGAGAAAAGAACTTCCATTCCAAAGGTGATAATGCTACATAGGGAGCCATGACATTATCTGAGGTGGATTTAGGGCCTCTCTGGCTGACGTTGCGCCTGGCCGGGGTAACGGTGATCGTCCTTCTGATCATTGGAACTCCGCTTGCCTGGTGGCTTGCACATACCCGATCCCGAGCCCGGACGGTAGTTGAAGCAATTGTCGCCATGCCTCTCGTATTGCCGCCAACGGTGCTCGGATTTTATTTGCTGATTGCGTTGGGACCTCATGGGTGGATTGGGAGCGCCTCGCAGGCGGTAACCGGATCGGCGCTTTCATTCACCTTTACCGGGCTTGTCATTGCTTCTGCTTTGTATTCGCTCCCTTTCGTCGTTCAACCTTTGCATGGTGCCTTTGAGTCAATCGGGAGAAAGCCGTTAGAGGCGGCCTGGTCGCTCCGGGCTTCAAAGCTCGACACATTTCTGACCATTGCTTCCCCCATGGCCTCTCGCGGATATCTCACGGCCATTGTCCTTGGATTCGCACATACCCTTGGCGAATTTGGTGTGGTCTTAATGGTGGGAGGGAATATTCCAGGGAGAACGAAGGTACTCTCCATTGCCATATACGATCATGTGGAAGTGTTGGAATATACCCAGGCTCATGTCCTGTCGGCAGGGCTTCTTGTCTTTTCATTTCTGGTCCTTCTTATGGTCTATACGGTGAATCGCCGCTTGCCTATCCACGTCTCATGAGCGAGTTGACAGCCAGATTCGAGGTAGCCTTTCCCTCATTCCACCTGCAGGTGAAGGTAAGTGTACCCGCTGAAGGGATCACGGTCGTATTCGGTCCTTCCGGATGCGGCAAGACCACCTTCTTGCGCTGTCTCGCCGGATTGGAACGGTCGCCGACCGGCTTTCTCGCCCTGGGAGAGCACGTCTGGCAGGATGAAACCACACACATCTTTCTTCCGCTCTCGCAACGTCCGGTTGGTTACGTATTTCAAGAGCCTCGCTTGTTCCCTCATTTGAGCGTCCGATCAAACTTACTGTACGGATGGAAACGGATACCGGTATCGGAACGTCGTGTTTCCCTCGATCAGGTTGTCGCGATTCTGGGTTTAGACTCGTTGTTGGAAAGCAGGGCAACCCATCTGTCCGGCGGGGAGCAACAACGAGTGGCCATTGGCCGCGCATTATTAACCAGCCCGCGCCTGCTCCTCATGGACGAACCGCTCAGTTCGCTTGATGTTCAACGAAAGCGGGAAATCATGACATTTATCCAACGGCTGGATAAGGAATTCAGAATTCCCATAATCTACGTGAGTCATGCTCTGCATGAAGTGGTGCAACTGGCCAGGACCCTCATCCTGCTGAAGGAGGGGAGCGTGGTGGCTATCGGGCCTCTTGCTGAAGTCTTCTCTCAAGTAGGCAGTCGCCGTGTCATCCCGGACGGCCACATTGGTGCAATCATTGACACTCGTGTGGCGGAACATGATTTGGAATTCGGGCTCACCATTCTGACTTTTTCCGGTGGTCGATTGTCAGTGCCCCGCCAACATTCCTCCATAGGAGAATCCTTACGTGTGCAGATTCTGGCCCGGGACGTCAGTCTTGTCGCCAGCCCACCAGCTTTTCAAACCAGTGTGCTCAATGTCTTAGTGGCGACCGTCATGGAAATTGGACCCATTGAGTCTGGTCAACCATTTGTCGATATCAAATTGGATATTGGTTGTTCCTTGCTGGCCACCATTACCCGAAAATCCTTAGCGACCCTCAAACTCCATCCCGGTCAAAGAGTCCACGCCCAAATCAAAGCTGTGGCCCTCACACACGATTCCCTGGAATAAATGTGCAGTCCAGAGAAAACGTTCTATCAAAGCTAACCCGGAGGACAATGGGCGGGACCTGGGGGTGAATGCGTTCCCCGCTGGAAGCGAAGGCCCGTTCCGATGTCTTTGACTACACCGAGGAATTGTATAACCGATAGTGAACGCACTCTTTACCGTGGGAGTGGCAACCAGGAAATTTGGCGAGAGGTATCATCAGAAGTCTTCCTTAACCTGTCGGTGAATACGGCGGCAGACAAATGCCAGCTTTTTGTATGCATAGCCCAAAGCGTCGTATGTCCTGCAATTGCCGGTTTAAGGTTGATTGCCGGCTTAAATATCTCAGCAACAGGAGCACTTCTGCCGATTTTATTGTGTGCAGATCCATCGGAAAGTCGATTGACACGTGAAGCGGCATTTGGTCAGAATGGTTTCTTTTCAGCGCTTGCTGTATAGCTACCCCTGCGGATCTCCGAGGGGAGATATGGGAAAACCCAGAGTATCATCATCTTCCGTTCGTGGCTCTCTGCCTACCATCATGAATGGAGGCCACCTGGAGTAATGTCATTTTCAGACCTCTCATTTTTCTCTTCGTAGCCAGGATAAGAGAGACCCTATGGAGCTCACCAATGACCGAGACAGGTTTCGCGGCGGAGTCTCACGTGAGGGCCACCGACCGATTCGGTTAGCCGGTTCGGTGCTTGGCGCGCAACGTCATGTCTGTGCCTTCTTTCACAACCCTGCCGAACAGTATCGGATACTGCTTCCGTTCATTAAGGAGGGATTCGAGTGCGGCGACCGTGCTTTCCATGTCGTCGATCCCAAGTTGCGGGAGGAACACCTTCGGCGATTGGAGTCCGCCGGCATCGCCGTGACGGCGACGCAGCATCTCCGCCAACTCGAGGTAGCGACGGTGGAGGAGACCTTTCTGCGTGGTGGGCGGTTCAACCCCGAGGCTATGCTCGGCCTCATTCAGGAAACGCTCAAAACCGGAGCCGCGCTTGGCTTCCCACTCACTCGATTTGTCGCCAACGTCGCGGAGAGAATCCTTGAGGACGGGTCCAACGCCGATGAGTGGATCAAGTGTGAGTCACGGCTGAACTCAATCTTGCCTCAGTACGACGACCCCCTCATCTGCGTGTATGATCTTGCCAAGTTTGGCGGAGACCTCGTCGTCGACATGCTGCGGACGCATCCGATGGTCATCATCGGCGGTCTCCTTCAGGAGAATCCATTCTTCGTTCCCCCTGATGAGTTTCTTGGGCAGCTACGGGAACGCGGTGCCACGCAGATGAGTTGAGGCCCTTCATTTATCCGATAGGCAATGGAGACAAAGCAAACAACTGATGAGATCAAGGACCTCAAGGCCTGTCTCAATGACCTGATCGCGGTTCTCGCCCTTCCCGCCATCTGGGGAAACCACGAGCCATCCAAGATTGTGAGTACCTTGCTCGAAGCGTTAGTAAGCATGCTGCGCCTGGACTTCGCCTATGTCCGGTTAGCCGATACATTTGGCCGCGGCGCGCCGATCGAGATGGCCCGACTCACTCCACCCGGAAATTTAATGCTTCGGCCGCAAGAGATCGGTCAAGCGCTTACCCCCTGGTTGGGGGATGGTCCACACACATCGCCTATCGTTGTGCCGAATCCGATTGGACAAGGTGCAATCTCGATCTCGGTATTCCGGCTGGGGGTTCAGGATGAACTCGGGGTATTAGTGGCTGGCTCCTGTCGAGGTAATTTCGCGACGGAGATTGAAAAACTCCTGATGCGAGTGACCGCGAACCAGGCCGCGATCGGGCTGCAAGAGGCAAGACTATTAAGCGAACAGAGGCGAGTCGCAGAGGAACTTGATCAAAGAGTCGCGCGACGGACTAAAGACCTTGCGGCGGCGAACGAAGAGTTAAAGAAAGAGATCGTCGAGCGCAAGCGGGCGGAAGAAAAGCTGCGGCAAGACGAAAGGGAGCTTCGGCGCATTACCGATGCGATACCTCAAGCCATCGGTGTCTTGGGGTTGGATGGGATGCCTCTTTACGTCAATCAAGTCCTGCTGGACTACACGGGTCTCACCCTGGAGGACCTAAAGGCCGATGATTTTCGCACGCGACTCTTTCATCCCGAAGATCTCGAAAGAGTGCAGGAAAAGCGTCAGAATGCATTAGCCCATGGAGCCCCCTTTGACCTGGAGTTACGCGCGCGCCGCAGAGACGGGCGGTACCGTTGGTTTTTATTCCGTTACAACCCCTTGCGGGATGATGAGGGACTCATCATTCGCTGGTACGCCACGGGAATCGACATTGAGGAGCGCAAGCAAGCTGAAGAGAGCATCCGAAACGAGAACATGGCGTTACGTGAAGAAATCGATGGGGCTTCGATGTTCGAAGAGATCGTCGGGTCCTCCGAAGTGCTGCGTAAAGTTTTGCGGCAATTGGCGAAGGTCGCGCCGGTGGATTCGACTGTGCTCATTCTCGGAGAGACCGGGACGGGCAAGGAGCTGATCGCTCGCGCGATTCACAAGCGGTCGAACCGTTCGTCCCGGGCATTTATTCGCGTGAATTGTGCGTCGATCCCTTCTTCACTTATTGCCTCCGAGCTATTCGGACACGAGAAAGGTGCTTTCACCGGCGCGCTCCAGCGACGGCTAGGGCGTTTTGAGTCCGCCAATGGCGGGACGATTTTCCTGGATGAAATTGGTGAGCTGCCTGCGGAAACACAGATCGCGCTGTTGCGAGTGCTCCAAGAGCGGGAAATTGAACGAGTCGGAAGTAGCCAGCCGATTTCCGTGGATGTGCGAGTTGTGGCTGCAACTAACCGCGACTTGAAAGCGGCTATGGCTGCGGGTAGTTTCCGTCAGGATCTCTTTTACCGGCTGAATGTGTTTCCAATCCAGATGCCATCGCTTCGCGAACGGGTGGATGACATTCCCTTGCTCGTCGAATACCTGATCGAACGTTATGCCCAAAAAGCCGGAAAGAAGATCAGACACATCCGGAAGCAGACGGTAGAGTTGTTTCAGGCTTACGACTGGCCCGGCAACATTCGGGAGCTACAGAATGTCATCGAACGCGCTGTCGTGCTGTGCGATGGCGATACATTTTCCGTTGACGAGACCTGGCTGAAGGGGGAACAGGATCAACAAGCTGGTCCCGCCGTTCCTTTGGCAGCCTCGATTGCCGGACGCGAACGAGACATGATCGAGGCCGCTCTGGCGCAGTCTCGGGGCCTAGTATCAGGCCCAACCGGCGCAGCAGCGAAGCTGGGAATTCCGCGACAGACGCTCGACTCGAAAATCAAGAGCCTGGGAATTGACAAGCAGCGTTTCACCCGTCGATCCACCTAACCCCTTTCGTTGCTTCCGGACTAGTCTTCTTCAGACTGAGTCCCTTCTCACCCTCTCCTACACAAACGGACCGATTCAATCACACCGATGACGCTCCTGCTTGCCGATATTTCAGCAAATGCTGAAAATTCGTCAACTGCTGCCGCGCTAATCGCAATAAATTCAAGCGGTTATCATTGGCATCCTCCTTGCGATACCACTTTACCGTACAGATCATAAATAGCGCCGATGACAATAAGGATTGAAAAAACTGCAGACAGACACAAGACGATCATCCGCCTAAGCGGTCGGCTGCAATCTGAGCACCTGGAGGAATTGAGGATGCAGGTCGATGGCGAGCAGTTGCCCATCGCGTTGGACCTTGAGGGTGTGACGCTCGTGGATATTGAGGCCGTTCGATTCCTGAATACTTGCAAGAAAGGGGGCGTGGAACTTCTCCATTACCGGCCTTACATATGGGAATGGATGATTCGTGAAAATGCCAGAGAAGAATAAAGGACTGGGTTTCGATAGCGAAAATCACATACACCGGAGGGCCCCATGTAAAAAGCAAAGAAGAAGGACGGTTCAACACAATTCTGAGCAGGTTTCGGAGATCACTTGTCCGCATTAGCGGCGATCACACAATAGGAGGTTCATCATGACGAATGGAAAGTCAATTACGAAGAACAGGAAACTCGTGTTGGTGTTGCTAGGTCTTATGACCGGCACATCGATGGCTCAGGCGGCTGAAGTCACGCCGCTCATGGCGAAAGATCTGCCGGAAATTCCCGGCAGGGAAGTGTTGATGATCACAGTGCAAAAGGCTCCCGGCGGGTCTGACCCGATCCACCGACACAACGCACATGGATTTATCTACGTGCTGGAAGGCTCCATTGTGATGCAAGTGGAGGGTGGGAAAGAAGTGACGCTGACACCAGGACAGACCTGGTACGAAAGTCCCAGCGATGTTCACGTCGTGAGTCGGAACGCAAGCAGCATCAAGCCGGCAAAATTCCTGGTGTTCTTGATCAAGGACAAGGGCGCCCCAGTACTCGTGCCAGTCAAGTGACTGTCGGAACGATCCAGAGAGCAATCAAATGAGAAGGACGGTTCAACACAACATTGAGTAGGTTTCAGACATCACTCGTCCGGACTACGGGCGATCACACAACAGGAGGTTCATCATGTCAAACGGAAGGTCAAGAATGAAAATCGTGGTAATTGGCGGCAGTGGGCTTATCGGGTCAAAGCTCGTCACGAAACTCGGTGAACACGGGTACCAGGCTGTGGCGGCGTCACCCAATTCCGGCGTCAACACCCTCACCAGCGAGGGACTGGCCGAAGTCCTGGAAGGCGCTTCGGTTGTCGTCGATGTCTCGAATTCGCCATCCTTCGAGGAGAAAGCGGTGATGGAGTTTTTCACCACGTCAACCCGCAACCTTCTCACCTATGAAGCTGCCGCAGGGGTAAACCATCACGTGGCGTTGTCGGTCGTGGGAACCAAACGGCTGTCCGAGAGCGCCTACTTTCGCGCGAAGATCGCTCAGGAAACCCTCATCAAGGCATCCCCCATCCCCTACACGATCATCCAGGCCACACAGTTCTTCGAATTTCTCAAGAGCATCGCCGACATTTCCTTCGACGGCGCCCAGGTGCGGTTGCCGCCTGTACTTTTTCAGCCCATGGCTGCCGACGATGTCGCGAGTGCCGTGGGTAGGATCTCGGTAGGTCCACCAGTCAACGGCATCGTGGAAATTGGGGGCCCGGAACAGTTTCGCCTGGATGAACTGGTACGGCGGCGCTTGGCCACACTCGAAGATCCCCGCGAGGTTATTGGTGATCCACACGCGCTGTACTCTGGGGCGCAGGTGAGCCAGAAAACACTCGTGCCGGAAAATGGCGCACAGCTTGGCGAGACTCATTTCGAGGCCTGGCTCATTCAGTCCGCAGCACAGATTCCAAGTGCGAATTCCCAACGCCCAGATGTCGCAGTGGTGGCCACCCGTTAGGGGGGAATCAAGGGGCCGGTTTCGTTGAACCGGCCTCAACGACTGGATGCCAAACATGAATAATGTTTCATGGAGGTCCCGGTGATGTTCACGCCGTAGGGCGGAACACAAGCTAAACAAAACCGGAAAAATTCTTCTTACTGTTGGTGGAGGATAAAAACGCTCCGGTTCGAATGCCGGTCCAATGATTACGGAATGACCCAAGTAGAGACCAAATTCGAAGTGCCGTGTAGTTCAATTCAACTCTGAGAATGTCTTTGAGGTGCCTCCTCCGGATGACGGGGGATGAACGGGAGGAAAGGTCGATTGTATTACCTTCAGGACAGGAACATTCAATGTGATGGGTGGCGGGACAATGGTTTTAGAAACATGCTTGACGCATGGCGCTGCTGAACAAGAGAAATTGGCAGTCATGACTTTAAACAGAAAAAAGATCCCTTACACATGTAACAACTGAAGCAAGCATGACGAGTGGCGTAATCCACGACTCGTCAAGAGGAGAAAAATCATGAATACTCTTGAAATGTCGTATTTCGAACCTGTAGGTGTCAACTCGTGTGGGACACAAGCCTGGGGATTAATCCCGGACCTCCGAGAGATGACCGAAGACATAGGTCCGGAGAAAAAAATAGCTGTGACCTGCGAAGAATTTGAACTGATTAAGTCCCTCCGCAAGGGAGATGAACCAGCATTTGCCACCTTGGTTGAACGCTATCATGGTGGGCTACTTCGGTTCGCCCAAGCCCTTGTGTCAAATCAAGCCGTGGCGAAAGAGGTGGTTCAGGAGACCTGGATGGCCGTCCTGGAAGGTATTCATCGTTTTGAGGGACGATCATCTCTGAAAACGTGGATTTTTCGAATTCTTCAAAATATTGCAAAGACAAAAGGGAAACGGGAACACCGGTATGTGTCATTTTGCGATGTCGATGGTTCAACAGACAAAGAAAAAAACAGCGCGTTGGCATCAGAACGGTTTTACACTTCTGGCGACTTAACCGGTCGCCGGGCATTTCCATCAATCATATGGGATGAGAACACGCCCGAACGGTTACTCGTATCAAAACAAAGTCTGGTCCAGATTAACCAGGCGCTTCAGGCCCTTCCCCCTAACCAGCGGCAGGTCATCATTCTTCGTGATATCGAAGGCGTTAATGCGGAAGAAATTTGTCAAATTCTGAATATAACCTTAACCAACCAACGAGTGCTCTTGCATCGAGCCCGGGCGAAGATTCGATTGGCTTTGAATCCTTACCTTCAAGGACATTCGCCCAAGAGCCCGGCTCCCTCTGTTTGGGTGTCTTTGGTACCGAATGAAAAACCGGGAATCTCGTTATAATAAATAATTTCAAAAATAATAATGCTCCCTATAACGAATTTTCTCTTGGACAGGCTAATGGACAAATACTTTAATGAAATAAACAAATTTCCGGTTCGTGAGTTCACTCACAGAATTCATGGTTTTATGAAGTTTATGCATGTGGAGGCTCTATGAGTTTTTGGCTCCTACCTTTATTTTTTATGGAATCCGCTCTCTTTTTGCTCACAGCCCTCTCCTTGGCTATCTGGGTCTACCTCTGGTTTGGGCATGGCCGCTTCTGGTATGCGGATCAGCGACTCGGTAGGGATCAGCCGATTTCTCACCAAATTACGTCATGGCCCACTGTCGTCATAGTTGTTCCCGCTCGGAATGAAGCGGATGTCATTGAACGAACGCTGCGTTCTCTTTTAGAGCAGGACTACCCAGGTGAATTCCACGTGGTGATGGTGGATGATCAAAGTGATGATGGTACCGGCGACCTTGCACGACAGCTTGCTACGCAACATCCAGGGGGAACGCACCTCACTGTGAAGGACGCCGAAGATCGCCCCGCTGGCTGGCTGGGGAAAGTGTGGGCCCTTCACACCGGATTACGGTATGCCGAGAAGGAGTGGCCTGATGCCACCTATCGATATTTGACGGATGCTGACATTGAGCACAGCCGGGGAAACCTGCGCGAGCTGGTTTCCAAAGCCGAATGCGAAGGGCTGGATCTTGTGTCCCTCATGGTCCGATTGCACTGTCAACATGCCTGGGAGAAGCTCCTGATTCCAGCATTTGTGTATTTCTTTCAAAAGCTCTATCCCTTTCCCCTCATCAATGATCATAATTCACCTGTCGGAGGCGCAGCTGGAGGGTGCATTCTTGTGAGGAATCATGCCCTGAAACAGGTAGGAGGGATAGCAACCATTCGCGCCGAAGTTATTGATGATTGCGCGTTGGGGGCAGCAATCAAGAGGGTAGGAAAGATCTGGGTAGGTCTAACGGATTCGGAGCACAGCATTCGTCCCTATGCAGGGCTTGCTGATATCTGGGGAATGGTGAAACGCACCGCCTATACCCAACTGAGATATTCCCCTTTTATGCTTGTGGGTACCGTCGTGGGCCTGGTTCTTGTCTATCTTCTCCCACCGCTTGTGGCTTTGTCCTGGCCCCTTCACGGAAGTGTCCTGGCGGGAGGATTGGCGGTCTTCGCTTGGCTCATCATGATGTATACATTTCAACCCACTTTGCGTCTATACGCACTGGTTCCAACCTATGGCATGGTGTTGCCCGTGGCCGCCTCGCTCTATCTGGGCATGACGATAGATTCGGCTTGGCGACATTGGTTGAAGGTCGGGGGACAATGGAAAGGACGGACGGGAATTGGTTGCACTAATTGAGCCTTGGCCGCCGTTCAGTCCCGTAGTGATCAGCTCACTCAGGACGGCAGTGCCCCTGCTCCTGTTAGAGGTGGCCCCAAGAATCTGAACAACCGGATACGTGGAGACGCGCCCCGAAAGTTGGCATGATGAGACCAACTTTGACAAGAGCGTTCCATGAGCAGGCGACCTTGTCGAAAACACTCCCCATCCTTCTAATCGAAAGTGGCCCTGGTTACGATCAAAGACGAACAGACGGTGGCAGAACTGACACAGCGGTTTGATGTTCACCCCAATCAAATAAAGGAGCCGTAAGATGAAACGATTTGAAAACAAGACCGTGCTCGTCACGGGTGGCAATAGTGGCATCGGCCTGGCAACCGCGCTGGCATTTGAGAAAGAAGGTGCCCGCGTCGTATTCACGGGGCGCGATCAGTCTACCTTGGATAAAGCGACAGCCCGGTTTGGCGAAAATGTCATCGCATTGCGGAGCGATGCAGGCAGCATCACAGACGGGATCAAGCTGGCAACGTTCCTCCAGCAGCAAGAGGTGATGCTCGACGCCGTATTTATCAATGCGGGGATCGCCAAGCTCGCCCCGTTCGAAGCAACTGAAGAAGAAATGTGGGATGCGACCTTCAATACCAATGTGAAAGGTCCGTATTTCCTCATCAAGGCTCTGTTGCCACTTCTGAACCCGGAAGCGGCTATCGTGCTCAACGGTTCGATCAACGCTCACATCGGCATGCCCAATACGAGCGTATATGCCGCCAGCAAGGCCGCATTAATCTCGTTGGCGAAGACACTATCCTCCGAGCTCTTGAGTCGGGGCGTCCGTGTCAATGTGGTAAGCCCTGGTCCCGTCACGACACCGATCTATGGCCGATTCGGTCTCCCTGCGGAGCAGCTTTCCGAGGTCGCGGCAAGCATCCAGGCTCAGATTCCGCTCAAGCGTTTCGGTACGCCCGACGAGATTGCGAGTGCTGTCCTGTACCTTGCTTCGGCCGCTTCGGCGTTCATCGTTGGCACCGAACTGGTGGCCGATGGTGGTATGAGCCAACTCTGATGTTCCCGAATGTTTCTTCAAAACCCACGGGAACATGCAGAAAGGAAAATGGGAACAATGAGAATTCTGAGAGAACGAAAACACATCAAGGAGTGCGGCCAAATAAAAGGACGGCAAATTCGCCTACGAACTTTTATCCAAGGATACCGGGGAAAGACGAATTCCCTACTAGGGCTGACTAGTTATACATCGGTGAAAAAATATTAGAATTCATCGATGGCCACAGGGTGCAGGAGGTCGCGAACCGACACGATCCCGACAATGTCATCCCGGTGGGTGACGGCCAGGTGACGAGTGCCGGATCGGTCCATCAAGTCCGCCGCTTCGAAAATCGGTGCGTCTTGATCAATGGTGATCACGGGGGAAGTCATAATGGTTTCGACCTCAGTTTGTTCGGGCGACCGGCGGGTCGAGACCACTTTGCGGACAATATCGGCTTCCGTGACGATTCCCACAATATGACCCTGTTGCTTGACGAACACGCAACCGATGCGGCGAATCCGCATCAAGGTGGCTGCTAGAGACACGAGGTCTCCGCAATTCACTGTCGCCAGATCCTGTTTCATGAGTTCTTCCACTCGAATCATAGGTGTACTCCTTTCGTTTTTGAATATATAGATCAGGTTTAAGCCACAAGCGAGAATTTTCCTTTCGGGCCGTTTCCATGCAAAATCGGATAGCAGTGGCGTGGGGGTCTGGAGAGATAGAGAAGAGTGCGAATGCCGTAAAAGAGTGGCTGAAGGAGTAATAGTACTCCCACTGTAATGACCATGAATTTCATTGTGTGTCTCCTGCCGAATGGGTTGTGTAATCGTTGCTCGATGCTCTCAGTATCATGACATGGTGGTGTTACCATGGAGTTTCCGAATCGTTAGCAGTCCGTAACATTTCATGAGGTCTTGGTGAACCGCTGCTATTGAACACCATGAATTCATGAGGGGGAACCCGATACATTTCGCATTTCTTTAAAAAATACTTCAAGGGTGTGGCAGGTTGAAAAGTGATGTCAGTCAAATTTTCAATCCGCCGGGAAGGGGCTGGGAATTGCTCTCCAGCGCGCTTGAGGTTAGTGAGATTTTGGAGTGTGAGGCCATTCCTGGGCACTTTCCCCTCGCGTTGGAGACCATTGGACGGCCACGACCCGGATAAGGGCCAACACCACCAAAATTCCACCGAGGATCATCCATTGCTCGAGATGAGCTTCCGAAAACCATTTCGAGATAATTTCAGTAAGCATGACCACGAGAATCGTATCCACGATGAACGTGACCTTCACCCGCCCTTCCGAAAAATATGTCACCGTCGTTTTAAAGACCTCCACGATGGCCAGAATGATCAAGGTATCCACGATCAGCTGACGAAAGACTTGTTCGAGGGGTTCCGTTAATAGGGCTTCTAAATTCAGGAAAATTCTTAGGACGCCCCCTGCGAGCCCGACGAGGATGGTGATAATTAATAAACTCAGGACGGCTTTAATGCCTTTCATCCAGAAATGGGTCAGATCGGCTTCCAACGCTTTGGCCAGCCAAGCGGATGACTGTTGAAAGGAGCTATTGAACATGGAGGAATCGTTCGACCGCATCGTTGCTTTCATGGGTTTATAATTCATCCTTTGCAACAGGAGCTAATAAATCACGAACGGAAAGCATCCCAAACACATGGGACTCATTGCCTACTACCAAATGTCTCGTGTGAGCCGCCCTCATAATTCCGGCAGCCTCAAAGATTGACTCTGATTCGTCAATGGAGACAATGGGGCTGCTCATGATATCTCCGACTTGGATATACTCGGAAGGGAAGTGAAAGGCCACGACCTTTCTCACGATATCGCTTTCCGTCACAATTCCCACCAATTCTTCCCCACGTGTCACCAACAGGCTTCCAATCTTGCGAATTCGCATCAGGTTGGCGGCGACTGATACCGCTTGGGTGAACTCAACACAGGCCAGTTCTCTGGTCATTAACTGTTCAACTCGTACCATATTTCTCTCCTTTGTTAATATGAAGGTTCATGATGGAATGTACTGGATTGGTATTAAACCTACGTCGCAAGTATATGACGTACGTGTAACATTTTTTCTCCTCCACTCCTTTTGTGGTGGACGTCTAGGGTAGAATGACTCGGAAAAGCAGGGGTATGATCATGGTTGATGGGAGGAATATCTGTATGAAACGATCTGCAGGGTTGATGGGGTTTATAGTCGTGGGATGGATTTTTCTGGGAGGATGTCAGGGGCCACAATTTCAAACATTGAAAATTTCAGATAGTCCCAATCGTGTGGTGGCCCTACAGGCTATGCCGGATGCCTTTGGCGGAAAAGGCTATGATCACCCGGTGGTGTTCACGAAAGAAGAAATGATGCAAATCATGCAAGGAATCCGTGCAGAAAAAAGCGGTCTTTACAGCGCTTCATCCTCCGGTAGTTCTCAGGCACATCCGGTTTTTAGCCCATCAGAGATTGATTTTTTTGCACCCTTGATTGTCAAAGGGTTGAGTCAAGCCACTCCGGAAGAGATGGTCACCTTCTTTGAAACTGCCGAAATTGAAACGGATGATCTTGAAAAGAATTTTCAAATCACCACCTCGGGTGGGTTCTATGTCGCTGGTGGAAAACTGTATGTTGTCGTGAGTAACTTTTCCGTGAAAACCCCGCTCTGGCAGGATGCGCAGAGATCGAGTTATGACGTAGATTCTGTTCGCACCAATGCTCTTGAGCAATTAAAACCTCAGCCCGGTCTGCTCGTGTTTGAGCCACGAGAGTTCATGTCGGAGTCGTCCGGTGGGGAAGACATCGGGAGTTTCTTGAAAGGAAAACCCTGGCATGTGGCCATTGGATATCGTGAGTTTCTAGGCCATTCACTCTCTCCTGAAACACCGATGAACAACCGGAAAGCCGATTAAGATCTTCCTTCCAACCTGACGTCCCTCTGCGATGACGGAAGCCTTCTCAATGATTCTGAGGTCTGGAGGGGATTTGAATGTGGTGTGCGTCTCATTCTTCATAACAGTTCGCTGATTTTGGGACGGGGGCCTTGCAAAGGAAGACCGGTGACCATTAAATATATTTCTTCAGCAATGTCGGTCACATGATCGCCGGCGCGTTCCAGCCCCTTGGCGATAAATAATAATTGGGTCCCGTCCCCGATGTTCCTGGATTCCTGGCTCATCCTGCGGAGCAGATGCTGAAACAGATTGGCATAGACCGTGTCCAATTCGGCGTCATCCGTCCAAGCAACATTGGCTAACGGGGCATTATGGTGAATATAGGACTCCGTGACCTGGGACAACATGGATTGGATGCGTTTCCCCATCCATAGAAATTGTTCAGCAAATTCGGCAGAAATGGGCTGTGACAAATGCCGGCTGCGTTTGGCGGTATTTTTTGCGTAATCACCGATCCGTTCCAAATGGATCGCGATGCGGGATGCCGCCAGAATAGCTCGCAGATCGTCCGCCATCGCCTGTTGGCGGGCCAGAGTGCGGGTCGTATGGGTATTGATTTTTTCTTGCAGGGCATCGGCAATACGGTCGTTGGCAATAACCTGCTCCGCCAAGTCGGCATCGTTCTCCACCAAGGCGGTCAGTGCGCGGTGCAGTTGCTCCGACACGTGGTTGGAAAGAGCCACAATCTCCTGCCGCAGAGTGTTCAGATCTTCGTCAAAGATGCGTAGAGTATGTTGATTATTCATGATGATCCTTTCAAAACATGTGTCCCGCCGGTTTATCCAAATCGGCCGGTGATGTAATCCCGCGTCAGCGATTCTTGTGGTGTGGTAAACAGTTCGCCTGTAGGAGCGAATTCGATCAGTTTGCCCAAATGCATGTAGGCGGTAAAGTCCGAAATTCGTGCCGCCTGCTGCATGTTGTGGGTGACAATGATCACCGTGAACCGATGGCGAATTTCTGTAATCAGATCTTCAACTTTGGCCGTGGCAATGGGGTCCAATGCCGAGGTGGGTTCATCCAGTAAGAGGATTTCAGGTTGTGGGGCCAGGGCCCGGGCTATACACAATCGTTGTTGTTGGCCGCCCGAGAGGCCATAGGCCGATTGCGAGAGGCGATCTTTGACTTCCTCCCACAAGGCCGCATCTCGCAAGGCCTGTTCCACCCGGTCGCCCAAGAGTTTTTTGTTCTGGACACCCTGAATCCGGAGACCGGCTGCCACATTTTCAAAAATGGATTTGGGAAACGGATTGGGTTTTTGGAACACCATCCCGATTCGAAGTCTGACCATGAAGGGATCAAGGTCGATGAGATTGTGATTTTCAGGGAAAAGACAAATCTCTCCGCTGTACCGATTGCCCGCATAGAGATCATGCATACGATTAAACGATCGGAGAAGGGTGCTTTTCCCACACCCGGATGGACCGATCAATGCGGTGACTTTCCGATTGGCAATCGATAAGGAGATTTCCTTCAAGGCTTGGTTTTCACCATACCAAAAGCTGAGTTTCCGAACTTCCGCCGCCAGCGATTCTCGTTGTGTACTGGTGGGCGAAGCCTTGGGCGACATGAGCGTGACCTTTTGAGCATGAGAATTCTTCTGTGTCATATGCGTGGTTCCTTGGTTAGGCTAAGAGGTCATCTCACAATATTCTGGTGGGTCATCACAGATGGCTAACGAACTTGGCGGCGTAAATGATAGCGCAACCAAATGGCTACTCCATTCATCGCCAATGTCATCAACATCAGAATGACACCGGCCGCTGCGGCATTAATATGAAACTCTGCCTGAGGTCGTGAGACCCAATTGAACATCTGAATAGGCATAATGGTAAATGGACTTTCGAGCCATTCAAAGTTGATAAAAGGAGGGCTGGCCTGAAGTGGCGAGGGGGGTAAAAAAGCGATAAAGGTCAAGGCCCCGATGGTGATGACCGGTGCGGCTTCTCCAATCGCCCGGGCCAAACCAACAATCATTCCGGTCAAAATTCCAGACCGCGCAGCGGGCAGCACATACAGGCGAACGGTTTGCCACTTGTCAGCACCCAGCCCATATGCGGCTTCCCGCAAATCAAGGGGAATACCACGAATGGCTTCACGGGTGGATACAATAATTACCGGCAAAATCAGTAATGCGAGTACCAGGCCAGCCGTGAGGATCGTCTCTCCGAGCCCGAACCCATGGATGAACAGACCAAGCGCTAACAACCCGTAGATAATGGAAGGCACCCCGGCTAGATTGCTGACGTTGATTTCAATGAAATCCGTAATCCAGTTGCGCGCAGCATATTCCTCCAGATAGACCCCCGCTCCAACACCCAGCGGTATCGCAATGCAGGCAGTGACGAGCATGACCAGGATTGTGCCGACCCAGGCAGAAACAATTCCTGCTTGAATAGGATGGCGTGAGGGAAAATTAAGGTAGAATTCCGGGTTCATGAGTCTGGGCCATCCGCCCACGATCAGGTCAATGACCACAGCTGCCAATAAGCTCATGGCGACGATCAGTACCGAAATGCCGATGCCGGCCATGACTAGATCTGTTCGGCGGTTAGCATCAACAATGCCAGCCAAGTTGTGATTAGTGGCTTGGGACATCTCGGCATTCACCATTAGTACACCTCCTTGAAGCGTCGCCGAAGAATAAACCCAAATAAATTGAAGGCCAGCGTGATGACAAACAACACAATCCCAGCGGCAAACACGGATTGGTAGGCAATAGAGTCATGAGGCAAATCCCCCATGGCCATTTGCACAATGTAGGCCGTGATCGTTGCAGCCCCTTCGGTGGGGTTGAAAGAAAAGTTGGGATTTTGCCCCGCCGCGATGGCAACGACCATGGTTTCCCCCACAGCTCGTGACATGCCCAGAATGAATGCGGCGGTGATACCGGAAAAGGCGGCAGGGACCACGACCCGCATGGCGACCCGGAAGCGAGAGTAGCCCAAGGCATATCCGGCTTCGCGCAGGCCTGATGGAACTGCCCGCATGGCATCCTCGCTGACCGAGGCGGTGTAGGGAAGGATCATGATTCCCATGACGATGCCGGGACCGAGCATGTTAAACCCTTCCAAGCCGGGGATGAAGGTTTGCAAAAGCGGCGTAAAAAAGAGAAGGGTGAAATAACCGTAGACTACTGTCGGTACCCCCTCAAGCAATTCGAGACACGGTTTGACCGTCTCGCGAACCTCCCTTCGAGCATATTCGCTGAGGTAAATAGCCAGGGCCAATCCCGCCGGAATAGAAACGGCCAGCGCGATCCCTGCCACGGTGATTGTGGCCGAAACCAATGTCATCACCCCGAAGTGAGCATTCTCAAAAACGGGAGTCCACTGGGTGTCTGTCAGAAAGTCCAGGAGAGATATCTGGGCAAAGAACCCCATGGATTCCGTGACCAGGACATACACGATCCCCAACGTGACAAACACTGAGCTTGCGGCTGCAATCAAAAGACACCCGCCGGCGAAAGAGCCCCATAAGGCGCGGCGGCGGAGGAAGGCATCGCTGGCGCGTAAGGGAGATCCTGCATGGTCAGAGGGGTTCAAAGAAGACGGTAATGTTGGCATGAGATGTGAGCTCCCAGAAAAAAATCCCTTTCCCAGGGGTAGCTGGCCACCCCTGGTGAGGACCGATCCGATTATTCAGGTTTCCCTTACTGAGGAACCCTGGCCAGTAGTTCTTCGATTCCCACGCCCACTTCCGCACCATGGAAAACCGTACCAGTAAGACGTTTCGTGAATTTATCCAAAGCCATACTGTAAGCCTTTGAGGGCAACGGCACGTATCCGACTTCCTGAACGAGCGTTTGAGCATGGTCGTTGTTCAAATAGAACTCGATGAATCGTTTAACATGGGGTTTTTTGTCCACGGCATCTTTATTCACGTAAATAAAAATGGGTCGCGATAGGGGTTGGTATGTGGCATTTTTTGCATTATCCACCGAGGGTCCCACGGGTTTCCCGCCTTTCCAGGAAATCGACACGGCTTTTAATTTCGCCTTGTTTTCCTCGTAATACGCCAAACCGAAAAAGCCCATGGCATTGAGGTCATTCGTGACCCCTTGAACCAGGACATTATCGTCTTCGCTAGCGGTAAAATCTCCGCGAGAGCTTTTTCCCTCTACAATGGCTTCTACAAAATAATCGTACGTTCCTGAATCAGTTCCGGCACCGAACAACTTCAAGGGACGGTCGGGGAAGCTGCTGCGAATTTGATTCCAATTGTTCACCGTGTTCTGGGCCTCAGGTTCCCAGGCGGTTTTCAACTCCTCCACGGTCAAATGGTCCACCCAGTCGTTTTTAGGATTCACGACGACCGTCAAAGCGTCCAAGGCGATTGGTAACTCGATATAGCCGATGTTGTGTTCTTTGCACGATTTAATTTCTGACTCCTTTATCGGACGGGAAGCGTCGGCGATATCCGTTTCACCTCGACAGAATTTTTTAAAGCCGCCGCCTGTGCCGGAAATGCCTACTGTCACCATTGTTTTCCCTCGTTCGGCTTTTTGAAATTCTTCAGCCATCGCCTCGGTAATCGGAAAGACCGTGCTTGAGCCGTCAATTTTGACCAACTCGCGGGCGGACACGGTGGAAATCGAGGCGGTGATGGTCAGAGCGAAGGTCGCCATAACAAGGTGGATTGGGATTTTCATGCGAAACCTCCGTATGATTAAGTGTGAGAATGGTAATTGGAGTAGTATGAAATAATTTCTTGAAAGATGAATCATCCGACTATCTCAGGATAAGATGACACGTCCATGACATTCTCATTACCATCAGGTTAAATGTTACTGGCGGAAGACATGCCATTTATTCGATCTCAACTTTTTCCCATGTACCTTCTAGAAGGCTGATTCAGGGAGATCCCGCCGGGTCTTCCATTCCGTTGGCGTACCCAATGGAAGAACAGGCCTATTCGGATGACAGCCGATAGAGGCCTGTTCGTGGGACCTGAGGAGTACCTTTACGTCCCGATACATTTAGAATGACACATCCCATTGCAAACGGACCCGCTGTTCATGCTGATTTTGCCCTGCGGGTTGGGACAGCGTGAGCCAGGACCCATCGAGAGTAATTTTGTTTTTATGTCCTGCGAAAAACCAGTTGATGGCAGTGGTGTATTCCTGCCGTCGATCATTTGGGGTTGAGACGTTGGGGTCGACAAATGCATAACGAAAGGCGACCTCCAGGGGTTTGGGGACTGCCGGAATGAGACCATGGGGGAAATAACCGATTTGTGAGTAACTTCCCATCATGTTGGTCTTATGGCCCGGCGCACCCTCTGGATAGCTGTTGTCCTTAACCTCTTTCCAATGGTATTCATGTTGAATCGATAGCCCCCGCCATTTGAACGCGAATTCCTCCACCATGCCCTGCACCCGGTATTGTCCGGCTTTCGCGTTGGAGTCCGAGGTGTAGGGTACCCCGGCCGAATTGTCTTCCGGCAATGTTCCGCAACCACTCGAGGACCATCTGGTGCATTTGCCGACAGTGGTATAGGCCCCGAAGGCCACGCTTCCCGTGGGCTGCTCGTGAAACTCCACGTCACTTTGTGACCATTTCAGATCGCGTCCCAGAAAATTCCATTGGTACCGTCCGAAATACATCATGTTGGCGTCGTCGTTGGCTTCTCCCCGGCCGGATCCTGTAAAGACGCCGGCATAATATCGTGAGTCAAAGGCCGTACCAGGGGCCACATGGCCATACAACATGGCTCCAACCTGTCGGTCGATGGTAAAGATTTCATTGACGATTGATCGTTCGACGAACTGCTGTGTGCCGGATGAGTCTCTTCGTTCCCGGTTATAATCGACTTTCCATTGTCCGAGTTGCAGCGACAGAAACTTGAACTTTTCCAGACTGATCCGCCAGTCGATTAATCTGGTCGATCCGGGTGACCCACCGGAATTGGAAGTGGATTGCAGGTCTAACTCGAAATAGTACTTGATCCAGGGTTGATAGCCATGACCACCGATTTTCATTCGAACGCGGCGAAGTTCAAGGGTACTCTCGGGACCCGCATTGAAATCAGCGGCGGATATCGGATCTCCGCTTGTGGGATACGTATAGCGCCCTTGGAACCGCCACTGAATTTGTGTCGCAAATTTTCCATCGATTGTTGAGAATTCAAAGCCTTTCGATCCCCAGCCGACTTTGACTGGAAATTGAGCATCAAGCGCTTTTTGTTGTTCCACCGCTTTTTTCTCTTCTGCCGCCTCAATTCTGATCCAATCTTCTTTGGTGAGCACCTTCTTCTCACGCAAGACATCGATCAGTTCATCACTCGCCCAGGCACTTGTCTGCAACACAATGCCCAGGCAGACGAGTCCCGTTAGTAATGTAAAAACCTTCATGAATACGGCCTCCCTTTGATTGATAAACTATGTGTGGTAAACGAGAAGAATGTGCGTGCATCTTGGGAATGAGACTAGCCCACAGGGATTACGATTCTGTTAACAGAAGGTCAAACCGATGTAAAAACGGGGGATCCGGGGAGAAGAGAGTCGGATCTAACCGCGAATTCCGGAAATATAGGCGGCGGTTAATTCCTCTTTTGGGGATTCAAATATCTGCTGAGCGGAACCATGTTCAATCAATTGTCCGATTCCTTCCAATGACCAGAAAACGGCCACATGATCAGCTAATCGGCGGGCTTGGGCAAGGTTATGTGTGACGATGAGGATGGTGTACGAACCCTGCAAGCTGGCAATGAAATCTTCGATGATTCCGCTTGAGATTGGATCTAAGGCACTGCAGGGCTCATCAAGTAGAAGGACATCCGGTGTCAATACGAGTGCTCTTGCGAGGCAGAGCCTTTGTTGTTGTCCTCCTGAGAGGGCTTGAGCGGGATGGTCGAGCCGGTCTTTGACTTCATGCCAGAGACCAACTTGCTGCAGGACGTTTTCAATGGCCGATTGCAATAGTGTGCGGTCATGCGTTCCGTGTTCACGGAGAGGGAGTTCCAGATTTTTTCGAATGGAAAAAGGAAAAACGGTGGGTTTTTGGAAAATCATTCCCACGGTACGGCGCAATTGAAGGAGATCAGTTGTGGGGGCGAGGACATCCAATTCATTCATGTGCAGGTGCCCCGAGACCTGGCATCCGGGAATCAAATCCGTCAGGCGATTCAGGCTCATGAGAAAGCTCGTTTTTCCACAACCTGACGGCCCCACTAACGCGGTAATACACCCCCGATTTATTTCCAGAGTGACATTCCGAAGTACCTGAAGATCGTGATAGGCGATCGAAAGGTTGTTCGCGCGAAAATGGGCGTCAGGCTCACAGCAGGGTTCGGTGGATTGATAGGGGAGCCATGCTCTGAACCCGGCCCGTTTGTCGGGATCAGGAATTATGTGGGAAGTTGGTTGGATAAGGTCCATCGTGAGGCAATCCAGGAAGCAGAAAGGTTAATTATGAACAAGAGGCTCACCAGGACAAGAGCCGTGGCATAGGCATGGGGGTTCCCCCCGGCCACATTCATGGACAGATCATAAATGTGCACCGCGAGCGATCGTCCTGAATCCATTAAAGACTCCGGCATTCGGTCCACGTACCCACTGGTAAAAATTAAGGCCGCAGTTTCGGCTATTGCCCGTCCCAGCCCAAGGATGCCGCCGACCAACAGTCCGGGGATGGCCGCCGGGAGGAGAATCGTTTGAATAGTGGTTGACTTTGAAAGGCCAAGGGCCGCTGCGGATAATCGCTGTTCACGCGAAATAACCCGAAAACTTTCTTCCACCGTGCGAATCAGGATAGGTAACACCATGCAGGCCAATGTGAGACCTCCCGACAGAATGGAAAATCCGAATCCCAGGACTTGGCAAAACAGGGCATTGCCAAACAGGCCAAAGACAATGGAGGGCACACCTGCGAGGACATCCAGTGACCCACGAATGAGTCGGCCCAGCGCATGATCGTGACGGGTGTATTCCGAAAGAAACAATGCTGTTCCCAAACCCATAGGCACGGCCACTCCCATGCATACTCCCACGAGTAGCAAGGTGGATATGAGGATGGGGCCGATCCCGCCTTCCCGCCCGGCATTCAGGGGAGCAGAGAACACGAAGTTGAATGACAGGTGGCTCCATCCATTCCAGAGTAAATTACCCATTAACCAGATAAACGGAATGGAGACCATGGTGGCCGCCGTCCATATGATCACGGTGAGGCAGTATTCCTGAACGTGGTTACTTTGTCGCGGCATAGGTGTTCCGATAGCGTAAGCCCTCTGCCATGCTGACAAATAGCACAACGAGTCCCATGAGGAAGAGTCCACTCATGAACAATGCCGCCCGATGATCGCCCAACGCATACCCCATTTCCAGGGCAATGTTGGCGGTCAGGGTTCTGATCGGATCAAACAGACGGGAAGGAGTTTGTACGACGTTTCCACAGACCATTAGAACGGCCATGGTTTCTCCGAGGGCACGTGCCAATCCCAATAGGATGCCGGTAAAAATGCCAACCTTGGTTGTGGGAAGAATCACATGCCACATCATCGACCATCGACTGAATCCTAAGGCGGAGGCGCTATGGATATAGGCGAGGGGAACATGAGCAATGCTGGTATGGGCCACTAACATGATGGTGGGCATGATCATAAACGCCAGGATGAGAATGCCGGCAAGCAGGCTTGGGCCGGGAGGATGCCAGTGGCCGATCATCGGAACCAGAACCACGAGACCCCAAAAGCCGAAGACGACCGAAGGAATCCCGGCCAGGAGTTCGACCATGCGGCGGAACCATCGGCTAAGAAGAGGGGGCGCATAAAAATGACAGAAAAGCGCTGAGAGAATTGCGAGCGGGGAGGCAAGAAGAACGGCACCGGTGGACGCGAAGATGGTTCCCCAGACCATAGAAGTCAGGCGATACGAGTTATCGGTAGGATACCAGTCAGGATCGCTGAAAAAACGTGTGAGCCCAATATGATGAAGGGCGGGCCAGGATTCATGAAAGAGAAATGCGATGACCAGAAGCAAGAGTCCTCCTGCCGTCAACGCAAGACATCTCACACTCCCTGAGAGCAGATCATCATTCTTGGAGTGGGGCGAAATATTGTTGGAGGATGAGATCATGGTTTTGAGATGACTGCGCGAAATCAATAAAGGTTTTAATGAGTCCTGCGGGAGGAGAATTTGTGACAAGGGTTAGTGGACGAGAGAGAGGAAACGTGCCTTTCCTGACTGTCTCGATCGTGGCCGGAATGTGTTGCAGCGGTAACAATCGGATGGGTATGCCATGGGTCGCATCATACTGGGCCGTGCCAATGGAGACATATCCGATAGCGTGAGGGTTGCCGGCTACTGTCTTAATGCCTTGTTCGTTATCCCCAATCACGACATGGGCGTGGATATCCCGATTCTTGAGATTGAAATACTGAAGAAACAGTTCGAGTGTCGAGCGCCCTTCGGCTTTATTGACGACCAATGGAGGTGCATCATTTCCGCCGACTGTTTTCCAATTTGTGATTGTTCCGGTGTACATGTCTCTGATCTGAGTATCCGTCAAAAACTTTACGGGATTATCACGGTGGAGGATGACGGTAATGCCGTCATGGGCAATGATGGATCCAAATAGATGAGCTTCCTGAGGTTTCAGAGTCCGGGAGGCCATGCCGATATCGGCCAGGCCGGTCACTGCGTCTGCAATGCCGCGGGAGGAGCCTCCGGTTTGAACGTCCACCCGATTACCCGGATGAAGGGTCTCAAAGCGTTTGCCGATTTCGGATACCAACGGAGCCATGGTGCTGGAGCCGGAGATGATCAGTCTTGTGTCTTCTGCCCGGGCGATCGGATATTCCCACGGCGGGAATGTCCATAAAAAATGGCTAATCAGGATAACTCTTAGTACGAAAATAAAAAAAGACGAAAAAACCATAAGGGTAAAGAACGACGCGTTAATCGAAGGAAATTTTGCAGCACCCCAGATTGATGGCCTTGCCCGCCGTAGAATCTGCGACGCATTCCGGCAATTGGTAAATCATGGTTTTCCCTTCCCGCGAGGACTCCACTAAGCCTGCGTCACGAAGGATGGCCAAATGGTGGGACAATAAGCTCTGTTCAACATCCAACTCACCCATGAGTTCTCCGACATTTTTCGGCCCTGACATGAGTGATTCAAGCACGCCGAGGCGGGTTGGGTCCGATAACACTTTCAATTTTTCCGCACAAGCGGGGGATGTAATCTTTGTTTTCATGGGGTGGAATGAAAATTTTTGAATGTAAAAATCTATTTAATATGATTATGTATTCATATGAATAGAATTTAATATGGACCATTATTGTGAGTCAAGGTTTCATGGATGCAGTCGTACAGTATTTTGGATAGTTTGGATAGATTAGGTTTTCTAACGAAGGTACCTCCGATTGATACGTTCAAAACGATAAATTCCAGCAGGGAGTCCTCAAATAAAAGTTAACGTATTTGTAACATGCGAGACATAATACCGACATAATACGCAGGTAGGCTCTATCCTCAATAATAGAAAATGTGAGAATGAGGGAAGGCTTCTTTCAATTTTTGTGAAAATGGTGGCATGAGAGACAAGAAGGCATATTAATCCTTACTACGAGGGGCGAACATGAAATTGACAAGACTCAAGGTCCTTAAGTCCAGTGTTTTGTTGGGCGTAATGTTGGTTGGGACACCTGTTATGGGAGAACACGATCTGTTTCCCCCTATCGATCAACAGATTCCTCATTACGCTTCACAAAGTGACGTATCAGGGAAGATCAACATAGTGGGCTCCAATACCATGGACCCAATTCTGAAGAAATGGAAAGACCAGTTGGGAAAAGTTCAACCTCATTTGGTCATTACCCTGGACACGGAGGGTTCCAAAGTCGGATTTGAGTCATTAATGAGTGGGAAGACCCACATGGCGGCCATGTCCCGTCCGCTGAAAAATGAGGAAATCGAGCTATTCACCAAACGGCTAGGGTACGCACCCACTACGGTACCCGTTGCCGTGGATGCATTTGCCGTCTTTGTGCATAAGGATAACCCGCTCGACCAAATCACCTTTCAACAATTAGATGCTGTGTTTTCCTCCGAAAGGCGACGAGGGGCTCAGGAGTCTCTGGACCTTTGGGGCCAGTTGGGCCTTTCCGGAAGCTGGAAACAAGCGCCTATCCTTGCGCAAATTCGGGATTCCAATTCAGGAACCGGACAATTTTTCAGAGAATTAGTCTTGATGGGTGGAAAAGATAAAGAGTCGGTTGCGGTTCAACCAGGCGCCGCGTCGGTTGTCCATGCCGTTATGAATGATCCTTATGCCATAGGGTATAGTGGAATCGGCTATCGCACCGATTCCGTCAAACCCCTGCATGTGGCTACCGAGGAAGGGGAGTCTTTTGTCGAGCCGACATTTGAATCCGCGAGCAATGGATCCTATCCACTTCGTCGGGTGCTCTATCTGTATGTGAATCATTCCCCACAAGCACAGGATTCTCCTCTCCTGTCGGAGATTATCAAGTTTGCGGTAAGTCAGGAAGGCCAACAGGTTGTTGCCAAATCAGGCTTTTTCCCGTTACCCACCAAAGACCTGGTTGCCTTGTACGCCGACTGGTCCGAGCCGGTTACTTCCGCAGCCACCAATGGGAACTCCCAGGAAATCCGATAATCTCCTCCAGAATCAGAGGGTCGGAACAAGCCTCGAGTGTTTCTCGCATTTGCAAGGCAAATCAGCGGTGGAACTGTTTTCAGGGATTTTGTCTTAAGAGGAGGAAAGCTAAAGTTTTGGATATTGTTCTGACAGGCCCGGCGTCTGTTGTTCATGCAATAATGCATGATCATTTTGCTGTAGGATAAAGGAGAAAGGGCTATCGCACGAATTCTCTAAGACACTGCGGCGGGAATTAACGAATCGACCACTGACATTTTCCGGATTGATAATCAGAATTATACGAGTGAAGGATGTGGAGCGGGGCTGACGTCCACGGACACGGCGAGAGTATGGTGTCCGCCCCCAACCATGAAGCCATTAATCGGACTGACATCTCCATAATCCCGTCCCCAGGCCAAGGTGATGTGTTCATCGCCGGGAATGATATTGTTGGTGGGATCAAAGTCGACCCACCCGAGGCCGGGACTCCATGCGGCCAACCAGGCATGTGAGGCATCGGCACCTACCAGTTTCTCCTGTCCTTCAGGTGGATGCGTCAAAAGGTATCCACTAATATACCGTGCGGGCACACCAAGGCTGCGGAGTGCGGCGATTTCCAAATGCGCAAAGTCCTGGCACACGCCTTTCCGTGAGGTGAGGACATCTTGAACCGGTGTGGAAACTTCCGTCACACCTCCTTCGTACGTGAATTCCTGAAAAATTCGGCTGGTTAAATCCATGACTCCGGCCAGAAGGGGGCGTCCGGCTGGAAAACACTCACGGACAAAATCATATGTGGCATCGTCCATGGTGATGTACGGGGAGTCATACATAAATTGTTGGGCTTCCAGATTCGGCGTATCCAACGGATTCTGGAGTTGTTGGACGACTTGATCCCAGGGCGGACTTTGATCCAATGGGATAGGATCAGGCTTCATGACATCCACTAAGGTTTTGGCTTCGACGATCAATTCGGGATGGGGCGTTTGAATGGTCAAATGGGTGATCGGGTTCCCAAAATAGTCTATGCCATCTGAACGGACAGATGGCGTCGGGTCAAACGTCATCATCGATCGGAGGCAATGTTGTCGGGGATGGGACCGGGGAGTGAGACGCAACACATGATGAGAAATGGCAACAGGCTGTGTATAGGCAAAAGTTGTCCGGTGAGTGACCTGATATTTCACGGAATGCCCTCAAGCCATTGAGGCCCGGAAATGCGTTGAGCCAATGAATGACTGAAAAAGGTATGAGCCACGACATCGGAGAGTTGATGCACATGTTGATCCAGTTGTTTGAGGAGACGTTCCAGATTGACTCGCACTCCGGTTTTTGTCGTGGATTGAGCGAGTTCCATCATGTCGGCCAGTCGAATATCCGTCCACCCACGTGTGGTAATCCTTAGTGCCGGGTTGATGGAAGCAGCGGCTTCCTCTCGAGGCAACGCGTTGATGTGTGCCTCGATTGTGGATAATTGGAAAATAATTGAACGGGGGTTGGTGTCATCGGCCAACAGTAAATCCAAGACCGCTGCAAGTTTGGCTTCGGCCTTATAGCGGGTTCGGTAGGTAATGGAGGCGTCGGCTAATTCCAGAAGCAGATTGAGGGCGCCGGTGGTTTCCGGTGTCCCTCGTGATGCCAAATGACGGATGAGTTTTGATAAATGTCTCACGCGTTCCAGGCGCCGTCCCATTTCCAAAAAACGCCAGGCATAACTGCGAGTCATATTTTCCATAACCATCCCATTCAACGCGGCCAGATGTTGTATCATCCGGCTCAGTAGGCGAATGGCATCGTCGATGCTTTGTCCTTTGGTCTGGGCCCATTCCTTCGGCACGCCGGTGAGTTCCATTAAAATATTCCAGGTGTCGAGAGACAACCGGTGGCGGACCAGTTCTGCGGTGCGTCGCACATTCTGGAGAATGGTTGCCAGGCCGTCCGGCGAATCCGGGTCAAATAAAATCGTTCGGAGTTCCGCCTCCACCGCACCGGCTCCGCCTTCTACCGCGCGTTTGGCCCGACGGGGGGATAAATGTTTTTGCATCACGAGTAGGGAAACTAAACGATTCAGGGTCTCGGGATCATCTCCGATTCCTGCCTCTCCGCTCATGCGTAGGACCAGGCTTCGTAATAAACGGATCGCGCCCTCAGCGCGTTCCGTGTAACGTCCCAGCCAGAAAAGATTGTCAGCGGTTCGACTGGGTAGGTCCCGTCCTCCTCGCCGAAGCTGAAGCGTATGATGGGGAAGAGTCACGGCTGCCGGGATATCAAGAGGACCATTCGCTTTCACCCAGGTGTCTTTACTGAAATCACCGGGCTCATGCCAGTGACCACGGGGATCTGATTGAACCGATACGCGAGCCAGTCCCCCAGGCATGACGGTATAGCCGTCCTTTGTGGCTGTCAGATAAATGCGGACGGTCATGGGGGCGGGTTTGAGTTCATCCTGAGACGTCCAAAATGGAGTCGTGGATGGGGAAACGATTTCACGTCCCACGTACTCATGCCCACGCCGGGCAATGGCTTGAGCCAGGGCTTTACGGTCTTGCTCATTCAGGTCAGGCCCGAAGGAAGACAGACGGTCGTGGGTGAGGCCCCGCTTGGGGGTCAATACGCGACGAATTAACAAATGATCCATATTGTCAAGCACGTAGGCCCGCTCGTTGGCTTGTCCACACCACCAGGTGGCGACACTGGGAATTTTAAGCCCTTCACCAAAAAAGAATTTGGATAACGTCGGCAGAAAGCTTAAGAGGACTTCGCTTTCGATCAATCCGCTCCCGAGCGCGTTGGCCATCGTGACGTGTCCGGCTCGAATGGCTTGAAGTAACCCAGGGACACCTGTGCTGGATTCCGTCATCAATTCGAGGGGATCGCACAAGTCGGAATAAATCCGCCGCAAGACCAGATCAACGGGTTTGAGACCATCGACCGTTTTCAGGAACAGCCGTTCATCACGTACGGTCATGTCCGACCCTTCGACGATCGGGTATCCCAGATACCGGGCCAGGTACGCATGTTCAAAATACGCCATGTTTTCTGGGCCTGGTGAGAGCACGACCGCCATGGGATCTTCCCGTTGGGAAAACTGGCGAAAGCTCTCGCTGAAGGTCTGGAAAAAAGAGGAGAGTCGTTGGACCTGTGTCCGGGCAAACAGGTTGGGTAACGACCTGGAGACGATAATACGATTTTCGAGGGCGAATCCGGCACCGGTGGGCGCTTCGGTGCGATCCCGCAAGACCCACCAATTTCCGTCCGGTGCCCGCGCCACATCGAATGCCAGGAAATGTAAGTATGTGCCTCCCACCACCGGTACGCCATGACAGGGCTGCAAAAACTGGGGATTTCCAAACACGACAGCAGGGGGTAACGTGCCGTTTTTCAGCAATTGTTGGGGGCCATACAAATCGCTCAAGATATGGTTGAGGAGGCGGGCTCGTTGAATCAGGCCTGATTCAAGGTGTTGCCATTCTTCCTGGCTGATTAACAGGGGAAATAAGTCTAGCTGCCAGGGTCTGTCAGATTGTCGTCCATTCTGACCGGCAAGATACGTCATGCCGTCATCCTTCAACATTCGTGCGGCAGTTTCGTGAGCCTGACGGCGCTGGGTGGCGTCCAGGCTCCCGAACTGTTTCAACAGATTCTGCCAATGTGAACGGACGGACCCGTCAGACGCCACGAGTTCATCAAAGGTATCCGGTTGAGGCGGGTACATCTTTGAGGGCTGGGAAAGGGAATCCGGTGGTTCGGGAGAAAGGGGGGCCGCCATGGAATCCATCAGAGTGTTGTTTTTCGAGAGACGATCAAAATTACCTTACCGTTTCCTGAATACACTGTCTAGGTTACGTGATTACGCCGGCCAACGGAGGTCGAGGGTACAAGGAAATTCCGGGCGAGAAGTATCTGGTGGTTCGGCATAGGGTCCTGCGGTATGACCAAAGGCATGAAACCTGGCCAACCGGCGGCTTTCGGCTTCATAGGCGTTGACGGGGAAATGTTCAAAATTTCGTCCGCCCGGGTGGGCCACATGGTAGGTGCACCCGGCAACCGCCCGTTGGGCCCATTGATCGTAAATGTCAAAAGTCAGCGGGGCGTCAATTCCGATCTTCGGATGTAAACAGTTTGGAGGCTGCCAGGCCCGGTACCGGACGCCGCCGACCGCCTCTCCTTGCCGTCCGGTTGGTGCCATCGGTATGCGTTTGCCATTGCAGGCGATGATATAACGGTTTTCTGTTGACCCGGACAGCTTGATCTGTAGCCGTTCGACCGAAGAATCCACATATCGCACAGTGCCTCCAGGGGCTCCTTGTTCTCCCATCACATGCCATGGTTCCAGAGCCTGTCGAACTTCCATGACCAGACTGCCATAGTTGATCGAACCAAAGAGCGGAAAACGAAACTCCAGGTGAGGCGCGAACCAGTCTTCATGCAGTTCGTACCCGGCGCGGTTCATCTCTTGGATGACCTCATGGAGATCCTGAGCGAGGAAATGTGGGAGCATAAAGCGATCATGGAGTTGGGTGCCCCATCGAACAAGGTTTCCCTGGTCCGGAGATTTCCAAAAACGGGCGACGAGCGCAAGGAGGAGAACCTGTTGAGCCAGACTCATGCGTTCATGGGGCGGCATCTCGAAGGCCCGGAATTCCACCAATCCGAGTCGACCGGTCGGGCCATTAGGGGAATAGAGTTTGTCGATACAAATTTCCGTGCGATGCGTATTCCCTGTGACATCAATGAGCAAATTTCGAAAGATCCGATCGACCAACCACGGAGGTGGGGGTGCTTCGACGTTGGGGGGAGGAATCTGGGCAAATCCCAGTTCTAGTTCATACAAGGAATCATGCCGGGCTTCATCGATGCGGGGAGCCTGACTGGTCGGGCCGATGAATAGGCCGGAAAAAACATAGGAGAGGGAAGGGTGACGTTGCCAGTAGGCGATCAGGCTCCGGAGGAGGTCGGGCCGACGCAGAAAGGGGCTGTCGGCAGGGGTGCTGCCTCCCATGACCACATGATTGCCTCCCCCGGTTCCCGTGTGTCGTCCATCCAACATGAACTTTTCCGTGCCTAATCGGCAGAGCCTCGCTTCTTCATAGATGGCCGTGGTAATCGCGACCATGTCCGCCCAATTTTTCGCGGGGTGGATATTGACCTCGAGCACTCCAGGATCAGGAGTGATTTTCAAAACGTTGATACGAGGGTCATAGGGGGGCGTGTAGCCTTCCAAGTGAATCGGCTGGTTTAATTCCGCAGCGGTGTCCTTAACGACGGCGACCAGATCAAGATAATCTTCAGCCGATTCCAGAGGCGGCATGAACACGCAGAGGTGCCCGTTACGAGGTTCCACCGTGAGAGATGCGCGAACCACACCTCCTGCGCCGACCCCGCTTTTTTGTCCCATGATCACTTGAGCCGGTTCATGTGGCCCCCCTTCTCCCTGTAGTTTCTGAAGCCGGCGTTCCTGAAGGGAGGATTCCTGAATCGGATCGGGTAGGGGCCCCCGGATGTCGAATGGGTCCGTCGGAATGATATAGGGATAGTCTTTGGGATCAATAACCGGTAATGACGGGAGGGGCAATCGAAAACCGATTGGCGAGTCACCCGGGACCAAAAACAAGTGCTGACTGCGGGTGGTCCATGCCGCGGTGACCCAGCGACGAGGTCCGTCCTTGGCATTCCAGCGTTGCAATGGCAGGACATAGCCGGCCGGTTTGCCCAGACCGCGTTCATACACCTTGGCGAGCCGGGCACGAGCCATGGGGTCGTCGAGATTATTGGTGGCCGGTTCGAGGTTTTCCGGCAGCTTTCGTTCCTGACCGATGAAATGCCAGGGATCTTCATAGACGGGTTGAATGGTTTTGGTGCCCACCTCTACCCGCTTGGCGATTCCCTGAATGAAGTGATTGGCATCATCGGCTGAAATGTTTGAGACCTGATTTTCCTCGGCAAAGAACTGGTCTTCCTGCCAGATCGGTTTATCATCCTGTCGCCAATAGAGACTAAATGCCCAACGTGGCAATGGTTCGCCGGGATACCATTTTCCCTGGCCAAAGTGCAGAAGTCCGCCCGGAGCGAAGCGCTCCCGCAAGCGTTTGATCAGTTTGGCCGCCAACGGGCGTTTCGTATCGCCGACGGCCTCGGTATTCCATTCAGGAGCATCGGGATGATCAATGGAGATGAAGGTGGGTTCCCCGCCAATGGTGAGCCGGACATCATTGGCCGCCATTTCCTGATCCAGCCGTTGTCCAAATGTGTCGATGGCTTGCCATTGTTCCTCGGTGTAGGGCTTGGTGACTCGTGGCGTTTCAACAATACGAGTGACCGACATCTCATGGGAAAATGTCGTTTCGCAAATATCCATAACCCCGCTAATGGGCGCGGCGGTCAGCGGATGGGGCGTGCAGGCAAGCGGAATGTGCCCTTCTCCGGCCAACAGGCCGGAGGTGGCATCCAGTCCCACCCACCCGGCTCCAGGCAGATAGGCCTCGACCCAGGCGTGAAGGTCAGTGAAGTCATGATCGGCACCAGATGGACCATCCAACGATTTCACATCGGCGACAAGCTGAATCAAATAGCCGGAGACAAATCGACTGGCAATGCCAAGGTGGCGAAGGATCTGCACGAGGAGCCAACCGGTGTCCCTGCACGATCCACGGCCAAGCTCAAGCGTTTCATCAGGGGTTTGCACGCCGGGTTCCATGCGGACGACGTAGTCGATTTGAGACTTGAGTTGCTGATTGAGACTCATGAGAAAGGGAACGGTCGGATCTTCGTGTGGCGCGGTGAATGATCGCAGCCATTCCTGCAGTCGAGGGCCAGGTGGTTCTTTGGCCAAATACGGCAGCAGATCTTCTTTGACCATAGGATCATAGTTGAAGGGAAGTGTCTCGGCGTCAGGCTCCAGAAAAAAATCAAAGGGGTTATAGACGACCATGTCGGCCACAAGGTCGACTTCCACATGAAATTCCCGAACCTTTTCGGGGTAAATAATCCGCGCCAGATAGTTGCCGTGAGGATCCTGTTGCCAGTTCAGAAAATACCCGGTGGGCTCAATCTTGAGTGCGTAACTCAGTATGGGCGTCCGGCTATGGGGAGCCGGCCGCAGCCGGATGACGTGAGACCCCATCTGAACGAGCCGATCGTAGCGATAATGAGTTTGGTGATTGAGTGCGACGTGGAGTGCCATGAAGAATTAAGAGCTGATTGAATACCTGTGTTGGTGATAGGGAAAGCGAAAGAATGCAATAGCCCTCTTCACGTGAACCGATTGAGGAATCTTAGCATCGTCCCTAATCGTTTTGCATCATCGAACTTGATGAGACTGTGTAATCACCAATCCAACAAAAGCGTTGCATGAGCATTTTTCTTTTGTTGAAATTGCCCTTGTCCCGGCCGGCTATGTTACACTCTTTTCCGTAAATTCCGGCGAGAACGTTTTTTTGCCGAGAGGCCACTGATCAAAGGATAGGGTTGTGAAATCGTTATTTGACCGCTATCAGATGAAATCAGGTTTCGATGAAATGTTTGAGTCGTCCGGCGTTCCGCGTCGTCATTATCGGCGTCTCGTCGAACGGTTACGGAATTTCTCTTCGAAAGATCTGGAATTGAAACGGCGTCAGGCCGATCAGGCCTTTTTGCGGCAGGGGATCACCTTTACCGTCTATGGCGATCTCCAACAAACCGAGAAGATTTTTCCTTTTGATCTGATGCCACGGATCATCCCGGATCTCGAATGGCGAGTCATTGAAGAGGGGATTCGCCAACGCGTCATGGCCTTGAATATGTTTTTAGTGGACTTGTATGGCGATCAACGGATTCTGAACGATCAGGTGGTGCCTCGCGAACTCATAGAAAGTTCCGTACATTTTCAAAAAGATCTGGTGGGTTTTTGCCCGCCCAAAGAGGTGTTCATCCATGTATCGGGGATCGATTTAATTCGAAACCATGAAGGCAGCTATTACGTGCTTGAGGATAATCTCCGGACACCTTCAGGTGTGTCGTACGTGCTGGAAAACCGACTGGTCATGAAGCAACTGTTTCCCAACCTGTTTGCCGACATGCAAGTCCGGCCGGTGGATCAATATCCGACGCAGCTCCTGGAGAATCTCAAGTGGCTGGCTCCCCTTGGCAAGGAAAATCCCACCGTCGTCCTCCTGACTCCCGGTGTGTTTAACTCCGCCTACTTTGAACATTGCTTTTTGTCTTTACAAATGGGAATTCAAATGGTGGAAGGCCGGGACCTTGTCGTGGAATCTGATGATAAGGTGTATATGAAGACCACCCAAGGTCTCGAGCAGGTGGATGTCATTTATCGTCGGGTGGATGATGCCTTCCTCGATCCGGAAGTCTTTCGCAAGGATTCCGTGTTAGGTGTTCCCGGCCTGGTCCGGGCCTATCGGGCAGGAAATGTGGGCCTGGCCAATGGCATTGGCAACGGGATCGCGGACGATAAGGCGGTCTACACCTTCGTACCGAAGATGATCGACTACTATTTAAGCGAGAAACCGATTTTGCAAAATGTCCCGACCTATTTGTGCGGGAATCCGGAAGACCGGAAATATGTGTTGGACCACCTCGGGTCGTTAGTCGTCAAAGCCGTGGGGGAGTCAGGCGGGTATGGGATGTTGATGGGACCCAGTTCGACCAAAGCCGAGCAGGAAGAGTTTCGGAAGAAAATCGAAACCGATCCACGCAGCTACATTGCCCAGCCGGTGGTGACCCTCTCGCACCATCCCTGTATCGTGGATGGAGAAGAGAACATGCGATTGGTCGGGCGCCATATCGATCTCCGGCCGTTTGTGCTCTGGGGGGAGGAAATTTCCTTGTCCTTGGGAGGGTTGACCCGTGTGGCCTTAAAGGAAGGCTCCCTGGTGGTGAATTCTTCCCAAGGCGGAGGAAGTAAGGACACGTGGGTTCTCTATGGGGATGAATAGACCATGTTGAGTCGAACGGCAGAATCGTTTTTCTGGATCGGGCGCTCGGTGGAGCGGGCTGAATATACCGCCAGGTTCGTGAATGTGCATTTTCATTTGCTCACCGAAATCGCAACTCAAGAAGACCAGGCCAATATCTGGACTCGATATTTAGAGGATACCGGGGAACTTGAGGCCTATACCAAAATTTTTGGGGAAGTGCAGACTCGGCCGGTCATGGAATTTGTTACCCTCTGCCGTGACAATCCGAATTCGCTGACCAATCTGATTGCAGCCGCGAGAAATAGCGCCCGCGGAATCCAGGATCAGTTGTCCAGCGAAGTCTGGCATTTTATGAATGATTTTTATCTCAGCCTCAAGGGAAAGACCGAACTTGATCTGTGGTCGGATACACACGATTTGCTCAGGTATGTACGGAATACCTGCTACACACTGGACGGGGTTGTCGGCAGCACGATGGTACATGATGAGGGATGGAACTTTTACCGGTTGGGTCTGAACATTGAGCGGGGTGGTCGGACGGCTCGACTCATTGATATTCCTGTTCTCAGTGATCCCACGACTGAACCCAGGAGAATTTCCGAATATCATCAGTGTTTAGCCGCGTTAAAATCAGCCAGCGCCTTCGAGGCCTATCGGAAGTTTTACTCGGCACAGTTGGTGCCGAAACGCATCGTGGAGTTTCTCCTCTTTCATGATAAATTTCCTCGATCCGTCCGATACACGACGGGGCAAATCAGTAAAGTCGTGGAACGGTTAGCCGGAAGTAGTCGGCGGGCCGAAACCCGTCAGGCGATCAGATTAAGTGGGGCCTTGGCGGCGGATCTGGAATTTGGCAGCTTGCAAGAGGTCTATTCCACAGGTTTATCACTTTTTCTGGGCCAGATGCTTGAGAATTTTGACCAGCTTTCAAACTTGATCGCGTTGGCATTTTTCCGCACCAGTGGCTATTCGACTTCCTCCCAATCCCAATCCCAAACCCAATCAGTGTGAGACTCAACAGTGCGAGAGGACAACGTCCCTGTGGGATGTGTCATTACTAACTGTCTGGAGCATAATCTTCCAGGCTTATTCATAGGAGGTCATCATGAAACAAAAGTTCTTGTTCGTTCTTACGCTTCTCGTCGCCTGTCTGGCTGTCTCAATCAGCCCTGCACTGGCCGACATCGATGATGGATCGAAGATTACAATCACGTCGCCGAAGGATGGAGCTATGGTGGGGGACACTTTTGAACTTACGTACGAACTCGTCAAAGGTTCCCAGGCCGCGCATGGCCATGTCTATCTGGACGGTGAACCCCAAAAGGAATTCTCAGGCACATTCGAGGGCCTGAGCAAAGGCAAGCACGAAATCAAGGTGCAGGCCGCTACCCACGATCATGACCACCTCGCGGCAAGCGACAGCATCTCGGTGACGGTCCAGTAACCGGCAAACTGTTGCGGGGAGGCCTGGGTCTCCCTGCAAGCAACCGTTCGACCCAGACGTTGCGATGTGACTCGACGAGGAGCGGGGGGGCCGGTCAAAGGAGGAATGCCAGGCCGCACGATATGCTCTTTTCACATAATCTGACGCACTGATTTGGGTGCCGGATCCGGTTGCTGGACTCCTGAGCAGAATGTCGTGGCCATGGGAAATGGACAGACACCTGATTGGCTCCTGAGCGTTTTTAATATGCCACGGTATTTTTCTCATGATTCATGGATCAGTGAACGCCGCTAACCTGTCTGCCGAACTGTCTGCCGAAGCTCCGGCGCAGGCACCGCAGCATTATTCAATCCTTCCGGATACTCTCCTCAGTTCTGACTTGTCCTCTTTGCTTCACTGGGGTAAGCTTTCCCGTTTCCTTGACAAGGCCTTGCCATCTCAATAACCAGGCGAATAGCCAATCACCGGTATTCGGATTGACCGATCAGCATCTCAACCGATCATGTCTGAATTAGCTATCCTCCTGATTATCCCTCCTTTGACTCAACTCAATACGCCGTATCCATCTACGGCCTATTTGACAGGGTTTTTGCGGTCACAAGGGTATCGCACGCACCAGGCTGACGTTGGCATTGAGATGGTGTTGGCCCTGTTCTCACATGGGGGCTTGAGCCGGGTCTTTGCCGAACTCAGGAAGACTCCACTTGAGGAACTTCCTGGTGAAGCACGACAAATGCTGAGCTTGGAACGCGCATATGTCGAGACAATCAATCCGGTGATTAGTTTTTTGCAGGGACGAAATCCCACCCTCGCTTCGCGCATCTGTCAGGGCATCTTCCTTCCAGAAGGTCCACGCTTTGCCTCGAAGCATTCAGATGACCAAAATGGAATACATCGTTCACACAATCAAGCCGACCATGCCAAGCATCTGGCAACCTTGTACCTCGAAGATCTTGCCGACCTCGTTCAGGCGACCATTACGCCCTACTTTGCGTTGAGTCGCTATGCCGAATCCATTGCCATGCAGGCCAATTCCTATGATCGTCTTGAAGAAGCCTTGGCCCAACCCATGAGTCTCACGGATGAATGGATGGTCGAAGCGCTCTGGCAGCATGTGGACCGGCATCAACCCGCTGTCGTCGGATTTTCGGTGCCGTTTCCCGGCAATCTGTATGGCGCACTTCGAATGGGTCAACAATTGCGGGACAAAAAGCCGGAAATCAAAGTGGTGCTGGGGGGAGGGTATCCCAATACGGAGTTGCGCAGACTGCACGAACCTCGACTGTTTGAAGTCGTCGATTTCGTGACGCTTGACGATGGAGAGCGGCCCTTCCTCTGTTTGTTGGAATACCTGGAGGGAAAACGACGAGAGTCCGATCTGTGCCGGACGTTTCTTCGTTCAGGGCGGCATGTCGTCTGGCAGAATGGAGCCAGCGAGCCGGACGTTTCGCAGGTTGAAGTGGGAACCCCAACCTACGACGGATTACCTCTCAATCAGTATATTTCCGTGCTGGATACCTTAAATCCTATGCATCGGCTCTGGTCCGATGGGCATTGGAATAAATTAACGGTGGCGCATGGGTGTTATTGGAAGCAATGTACGTTCTGTGATGTGGGATTGGACTACATCGGCCGATACGAAGTCTCACCGGGCGAATTGTTGGTAGATCGTATCGAAGCCCTGATCGATGAAACGGGAAGTCGCGGGTTTCACTTTGTAGATGAGGCCGCTCCGCCAGCGGGATTGAAAAATCTGGCGCTGTCTCTGCTTGAACGGGACGTCACTATTTCCTGGTGGGGAAACGTCCGGTTCGAACCGGCATTCACGCCGGACCTCTGTCGTCTGCTGGCCGCCTCCGGTTGCATTGCGTTGAGTGCCGGCTTAGAGGCGGCATGCGATCGTCTGCTGGCCTTGGTCAAAAAGGGCATTACCGTCGACCAAACCGTTCAAGTCGTTCAGGCTTGTCATGAAGCAGGCATTTTGGTGCATGCCTATCTCATGTATGGGATTCCCAGCGAAACGATCGGTGAAACCATTGAAAGCCTCGAACGTGTGCGTCAATTATTTGCTCATGATCTCATACAATCAGCCTTCTGGCATCGATTTACCACCACTGCCCACAGTCCCATCGGCATCAATCCCCAAGCCTATGGCATTCAGCTCGTCGGACCGGCATTCGGAGGGTTTGCGGAAAATGATCTGGTTCATGTGGATGCTCTGGCGTCTATGCCGGAATGGATCGGAGAGGGGTTGCGAGCCGCGCTTTGGCATTACAAAGAAGGGGTGGAATTGACCAGGGATGTCAGGGAATGGTTTCCGGAGCGGGTCCCGAAACCAAAGGTCAAACGCACCTGGGTCCAGCAGGTCTTGGAGAGCGAACAGCGGGAAGACCATTCCAGGTTAGAGCGAAAATTCGTCTGGATCGGCGGGCAGCCGGATGTTGATCGGGGAAATGGCGAGCAATACAGAATCATGTTGTCGAACCGGACAACGGATGAAGAAGTGAGGTTGAAGGGAGGCCAGGGCGAATGGTTACTCAACCTCATCGAACGCGCCGTGCCGGTTCATCAAACAGGGGGACATCGGTATCCCATTTATAAGGAAGTGCGAGCAGGTTTCCCGTTTGGCGGCCCCAAAGGATTCGATAAATGGTGGCAGTCCGCCTCCGCCATTAAAGCCAGAGCGGTCGGTCTCCTGTTGGTCTAAGCTGGATTAAAGCTCCTCTGTCATTTCCGACATCATTCACCGGAATCCATCGTTAGGTTTGTCCTCACCTTCCGGTTACTACCCAGGGTCCATCTGCCAGAAGATTCTGGAGAGAGTACAAGCCCGTTGATATGACTGGGCTTGATCCTGGGCCGCCATTTCCTTTCAGGCCCCTCACGAGGTATAACGTAGGAGCCACATCTGACGTTTTCATAGATTCATTTATCACAAAGGAGTATGACCAATGACCACAGCACAATATCCACGCAGTCCCAAAGAACAGGTCGGTGGCCTTTGCCATCTCGGACGGCTCATCGATAAAATCCGTATGCGCAATGCGGGACAAATTCAAGATTACAATTATCTGACGGCCGGACTCGACAAATATCTCCTGGATAAACTGGAAATAGAAGGAGCCGATATTGAAAAGCGGGTGCTGCAAGGTGGTATGGATGGGGAGATTGCCGACTGGGTGAAGTCCAACGGGAAAAGCCTGAGTGAAGAAGAAAAGGCCGAATGGAACAACATGGTCCTCACGTTCGGACCAAAGGCTGAAATGGCTCAGAAAGCATTCGATAGAAATAAAGCGGCCTTGGCTGAAAAGCGTGGGGTTTCAGTGGAGGAACTCTCACACATCACAACCTGGACCGGCCTCATTGACCACGACGAAGACCGGATGTAGCCATTGGCTTAATATCTGGCAGGAAAAATCGGTGCGGCTGGAGAAACACGGGTTCGGGGTTAGAGCGGGACTTTGGGCCCACCGGAAATATCCTGGTAGGAGAGAATATGGCGGTGACCTTTTCCGTCGTCCTGGATGATCAGTTCCAGAGGCAAATCTTTCGAAAGGTTTAACAGTTTTTCCCACTGTTCGGAATCCCGTGGGTGGACCGCTAAGGTAGCATCCCCGGGAACGAACTTCCATCCGGTTTCGAACAACGGTCTTGCATCCGATCGTTGCTTCCAATTCAACCAGAGTGTTTCACGGTCTTTTTCGATATAACGCACGGTGCCCCGGACACCCGTGGGTTCAGAAAAATTGGTAACCCCTTTTATGAAGGTATCCAGCGGATGAGGTTCAGTTTCGAGCTGAGCATGAGCGATGACGCCCGTCAGGCCCAATCCCAAGCATGCGACAAAGGACAGGGAGAGAATTGAAAACCGTGAGAACCGTTCTGTCGTCATGGGTAACCTCACAGGTGAGAGGAATAATGACATCTCCGACTGTTTAATTTAATCATAAGCAGAGACGATTCACAAATGAGACAGTATGGTGTTTGGTTTGATCTAGGATTTGAATGTTTTTTAAGACCAGGGCGAGATCACGATTAATGATAGAAAGGGCATGCCCACCCACCCGATGGTGCTTGCCTTAAGTTCAAAATGAATAGGTTCGGAAATTTTATAGTCACTTAGGCTCGAGGGCGCCAAAAGGGACATGGGCTAAGTCGACCAGATTCCTAGAATGGCCAGCCAATTTAGTCTTGCTGAACACGACGAAGGAAAAATGTAAGAACAACCAACTACCTATTGCTTGATCAGAAATTTATAAAAAATGTTTTTCACTCCAGGCCATGCAAGCGATGAGGAATACGTTTTACTGCGTGATAATCCTGGATATTCAATGTACAAAGCTAGGATCGAGCAATTATGGACTGTCCATAAGCCCTATGCTGATATTCATTTTTTACAAGAGGCTAAAGAGCAATTGCACCCGCGACTATGGGAAATGATATTAACGAATACTTTTAAAACTAGAGGATATTCCCCAAAGAAAGTATCGAATCAGGGTCCCGAATTTTTCATTGAAATATCTGGCAAAAGATTTTGGGTTGAGGCGATTGCCCCTGGACCTGGTACTGGTGCCGATGCTGTCCCCCCTCCTCCCTCACCTGTAGCGCCTGGAGAGTTGAATGAGGATGATCAACCCTATAATCCACCCTATGAAAAAATTATTCTCCGTCTAACAAGTGCCTTGGCCACAAAATTAAAGAAATATGAAAAAGATCAACGAGAGGGAAGAGTATCAAAAAGCGATGGCTTTATTCTGGCTATCAACGGAAATAAAGCCGTCAATGGATGGGACCTTGCTGCTGATACGATACATTCCATAATAAAAGCCGTTTTACCATTTGGGCCTGAATTTGTTTCTTTGGATCCAAAGGTCAAAGAAATCGTCGAGTCGGGGATTCTTTATCGCCCAGAAATCTCTAAGGGCAACGAGTCATCGGTGTCCACATGTTGGTTCCAAAGTGAAAGCTCGAAGGGAATATCACTCCTTGTTTACTCTGAATGCAGAAATTTAGGTCTTCTGAAAAGATTGGGGAGTGAATTTCGCTTTATCCATAACCCTTTAGCGAACCACCCAATACCCGAAGGTGTTTTTGGATTTGGAGGACATCATTGGCAGGAAGGAGACCAATTAATGCCTAAAATCTACCCATGATTTAAAAGGGTAATGGGTCAAATCTACAAGAGATTCTACTTTTTAACTTCAATTATTTTAGAGCCTGACTAAGAATGAACCCATCCATAGGCGTGGTGGCTTGGGGAGGGGCCTTCTTCCCGGTAGGCCATTTTGATATGGCTGAGATAATCCTTCGGTACTTCCTTCCGTTTGGCTTCGACATCTACATCAAACAGTTTGGCCGCATTGAGACCAAAAACCTTGGCTTTGAGTGTTTTGGTCAGGGCAGGATAGTGGAATTTTTCCTGGAGTTCTTCGGGAATCTGAAAACGCCGGAAGGCTTCGATCTGCCATTGAGGCGTGCCATACCAAATCGAATCTGTTCCCCAGAGAAGATGATCTTCACCGAAAGCCAAAAGAATCTGTCCGAGCAGGTGGGCGCAGACGACGGGTTCGGTGATGACGAGTTGACCGAATGTCGAACCCAATTCCATGTAGATATTTTTCAGCTTTGGTTGCTTGTGTTTTAAACGGCAGAATTCGCTGGTCCAGGGAATCTCACCTTTTTTGGCTTCATCAAGATTGATGCGAGATGTGCCTAAAAATCCGGAATGGTAAATCAGGAAATTTAATTTGGGGAAATCTTTTGCGGCCTGAAGAATGTCGCGGGGATGATTGTAATCGGGCACCGGGCCGAGCGGCAGGCCTTTGTGTGTGCAAATATTGTTGATGCTGAGGGTCTGCGCTTTTTCAAGCATGGGGTAGGCGATCTTTTCATCGCTTAGCCACCAGCCATGCTCGAAGCCTTTAGGCGGCGAGCCGGTATAACATTTCCAGGCATCGACCTTGAACGTCTCCGCTTGCTGATCCATGTACTCGAGGTCGACCTTGCCTAACTGGGGCATGACCAGCCCATGGGCGAGCATGCGTTGGGAAGCGGTGAGACGATTAATTGCATCACGGATGTGCGTCATTTCTTTGGGCGGGACGACGGCTTCCCATGGATAGGGGCCGGGCGGAGTGCTGATGAGCCCGATAGAAGTGTCGCTGTCCAGAAAGACTTCTTTGATGTAGTTTCCCAAGCTCAGGTCCTCCATTGTTCCACTATCCCCGGAGAGCTTGGGATTCAGGCCCATTTCTTTGGCACGGCGCCGCAATCCCAGAAGTCCGTCTTTCCAGCCCGGCTGGTTGAAGGAGGAACTGACGTAGTGGGTTTGGACATCGAAGATGAAGGGGAGGTTCCCTTTGCGAGCCTGAACCGCTTGGGGTTCCGCCGCTTCAACGTCCAGCACATCAAAGAATTTTCCAAATACCTGGTTCATGGCCAGAAAAGCCAGCGCCATTCCACCGGTGGTTTTAAGAAAATCTCGCCGGTTTATGCCGAGGCGGCTGCTCAGCCGTGTGCTGCTTTGGTGGATCAGCCACTCAACCTGGCTTTGTTTGATGGACTGTGGGGGCGGAAGAAATTCTTCGCTGGAGACCACCTGTGTGGGAACCGGTGAGGCGGAGGTATATCCTTGCCGGATATGGCTGGCTGTTCGACGGCTCATAGGCCAATTGTGCGCGATTCACTCTACTGAGGGCAACATTGGAAGAGCAGGGTGAACAGCGCTCCAGGAATTATTTTGAACCGAATTCAAACATCTTTATTAACGGCTTTTGCTCGTGTTCAATCATGTCATAGTCCGTTGATTTGCCGGACTTATATCGAGGGAAGAGCTCAATGGTTCGTCGGGAGGATGAGGTTTCCGGCTCCCCAGATTGTGGCGTTCGCCAGCCCACGGGAGGAGGAGGTGGTGGTAATCGCCAGTCCCGTTTCTCTTCTTGTGGAATTCTCCATCGGTTCGATTCGAGGAGATTTTCCGAGAGAGGAGATCGGTAGGAGTCTTCATCAGGAAGCGACAGTTGGGTGCTGGGCTTTTCAAGGGCGGCCGCTGCGAGCAGTGCCGGAAGGAGGAGAAGCATGCCCATCAAGCCTAGGGAGAAAGAGGGCTGTCCCTCTAAAAGGAACCGTTCTGCCCTAGTCATGGGTTCGTGGCCACATCTTTTCTCCACTCAATTCCCTCAAACCAATATTTGTGAACGGAGCTTAACCAGGTATCGGCGTTATGGCTGATAATCCATGCGTTGAGGAAATGTACAAAGTCGGGATCTCCCTTGCGAACGGCAAAGGCCTCTTTGGTCTCGAGCAGTGGTTTGGACAAGGGTTCATCAACGGTCTGAGGATGATCCAGGGCAATAAACGTGGTAATGGGTTCGTGCTCGATGTACCCATGGACCTTTCCGCCCGTGACAGCCTCTATGGCCTCCTCACTGGAAGAAAATGTTTTGATGGTGGCCTCCGGGAACACGCGATGGGCAAGGTCCTCGCCAACTGATCCGGTCACCGCAGAAATGATCACTTCCGATCGATTGAGGTCTTCTGGGCCATCAAAAGCTTTTGTTAATGGAATATTCGTGACTAATCCGATCCCGGATGAGTCATAGGGCTGGCTGAAATTGACTCTCAAGGCTCGTTGAGGGGTAATCACGATGCCTGCAGCGATAATATCGATTTCCCCTTTCAGAAGGGCCGGTATAATATCCTCCCATTTAAAGGGATGGAATTCGGGTTTCACGCCAAGGTCCTTGGCCAATTGTCTGGCCACGTCAATTTCAAATCCGACCAATTCACCATCCTTATTCTTGAATGTCCAAGGGGTAAACAGTGCGATGCCTACCCGTAATGTTCCTTTCTCCAGAACTCTTTGCAATGCGCCGGATTGGCCGCCAGGAGATGGGCTTAAACGGGATTTTGATGCGACCTCTGCTTGGGCCGTTGACAGAAGGACAAAGCCTCCGAAGAGGACTGCTGTGAAGCAATTGAGTAGGATGCGAAAGAATCGTTGGTGTGTGTGCATGATGACCGCCATGGTTGTGGTTCGCGTTTATGAAAGAAGGCACTGTACCATAGGGCTTCTATCCCTGAAAGTAGGGGGATAGTCCTTGAATGGTAACAAAAAAAAGAGGATTGATTGCGGGAGAGAGCTATGAAATGTAGAGGGTTGATAAGCTGGATCATTTTGTTGGCGATACTCTGTTCGGTCAATGCGGTTGCGGCCGAGCCTGTCTTGCAACCTTGGCCGAAGAACCTTTGGTACTGGAGTGATCACGGAGAACCCTTGCTGTTGTTAGGGGGGAGTGATGACGACAGTCTGTTTCAATGGCCGGAAAAAGATCTTCTTGCGCAGCTTGATCGATTGGTGTCCGCTGGTGGCAATGTCATCCGGAACACGATGAGCAGCCGACAGGATCGAGGTTTTGAGGTCTTTCCGTTTCAACAGCTGAATGATGGCCAGTATGATTTAGAGCAGTGGAATGACGAGTACTGGACGCGCTTCGAACGGATGCTGCGAGAAACGGCCAAGCGCGGCATCATCGTGCAGATTGAGGTCTGGGACCCTTGGGACTACATGGGCGACACCTGGCATCTTCAGCCGTATAACCCACGCAATAATATTAACTACACGATCGAAAAATCGGGATTGGCAGAACGCTATCCCGAACCCCCCTATCTCAACACACAACCCTTTTTCTTTACGACGCCCGGGCAGCGGAACAACCGTGTGGTTTTGCGGTACCAACAACGATTTGTCGATAAGATGCTGGAATATACTCTGCGATACGGTCATGTGCTCTATTGCATGGACAACGAAACAACTGGTGAAGAAGAATGGAGCCGTTATTGGGCGACCTACCTCAAGCTTCGCGCAGATAAGGACAACAAAAGGATTTTTGTCACCGAGATGTGGGGGAATAAGGATATTACCGCCGAGATCCATAGGCGAACTTTCGATCATCCGGAGGTGTACGATTTCGTCGACATTTCTCAAAACAATCACCAGAGTGGACAAAAGCATTGGGACCAATTTCTTTATGTCCAAAATTACCTGGCCAAGCATCCGCGACCGATCAATTTAACAAAGACCTATGGTGCGACCGGTCAGCGATTCGGCACCGACCAGGACGGGATCGAACGATTCTGGCGGAATCTGTTGGGCGGGGCGGCGTCTATTCGTTTCCATCGTCCCACGGCAGGACTGGGACTGCATGACAAGGCCGTGGCCAGTATTCGCGGGGCCAGAAAGCTGGAGTCGCAGATTCCTTTGTGGACGCTGGAACCCGCGGACGACCTGCTCACCGGTCACAAGCCGAATCACGCCTATCTGTCAGCCCGCAGGGGCAGCGCCTTCGCCTTGTACCTACCGGTTGGCGGTGGAGTGCGAATCGATGTGTCTAGCGCGGAAGAGCCGTTGGTGGTCCGTTGGATTGAAATTGCTACAGGAGACTGGGGACCCGAACAACAGATTCAAGGCGGCGGGAAGATTTACCTGACGTCTCCAGGGTCAGGGAATTGGGCGGCGGCAATCACCGGGCAACATTCAGCGGGGACTGACTGAGCAGCACACTGCGTCCTGAGCGTAGGTCATCGTTCCAGGCAATGTCGCACACGTGTGGGGCAAGATATACAGCTATTTCGAAGGAGACAATAGGCATGAAACCGGCATTAGCGATATTGGGGACGGGCTCTGATGTGGGAAAAAGTCTGGTAACGGCAGGCTTGTGTCGGCTGTTGCACCGGGCGGGAGTCAGGGTGGCGCCCTTTAAAGCACAGAACATGTCGTTGAATTCCTATGTCACGCCGGATGGAGGAGAGATGGGGCGAGCCCAAGTGCTTCAGGCTCAAGCCTGCGGGTTGGCTCCGCATGTGGACATGAATCCGATTTTGTTGAAGCCGGAAGCCGACGCCAAATCTCAAGTGATTGTTCAAGGAAAAGTATGGCGAAGTCAGAATGCCCGGGATTATTTTGATCGAAAATCTGAGCTGTTAGAATTTGTGAGGGCGAGTTATGACCGGCTATGCAAGCAGTATGATGTGATGGTGATTGAAGGGGCAGGGAGTGCCGCAGAAATGAATTTGCGGGATCGTGATATTGTGAATTGGCCGATGGTCGAGATGGCTGATGCGGCGGTGGTGTTGGTGGCCGATATTGATCGAGGGGGCGTGTTTGCGCAGGTCATCGGGACCATGAATTTGTTAGCCTCGGAAGAACGGCAGCGGGTGATCGGGGTCGTCATTAATAAGTTTCGAGGGGATCTGACGTTGTTTGAAGATGGAGTCACATTTATAGAAAAACACACGGGAGTCCCCGTGTTTGGCGTATTACCGTATTTGCGGAATCTGGAATTGGATCAGGAGGATAGCGTGGATATTGATCGATTCCGTAAGACGCCTTTTGAAGACGATACCGTCAATATCGCCGTCGTGTTGCTGCCACATATGAGTAACTTTACGGATTTCAATCGACTGGCTGCGGAACCGGATGTGGCGCTTCGTTATGTGGCTTCACCCCGGGAACTTCAGGGGGCGGATGCTATTGTTCTGCCGGGAAGTAAAACGACGATTGCCGATTTGGAGTATCTCCGGAAGGTTGGATTCGAAGAAGCGCTTAAGACACATGTCCAACGTGGAAGCGAGCTTATGGGTGTATGTGGTGGATTCCAGATGCTAGGGAAAGAGATCACGGATCCACAGCATGTTGAGACGGGCGGTTCGTCGAAAGGATTCGGGTTACTCGAAGTTGAGACGGAATTGCTTGCTCACAAGAAAACGGTACAAGTCCGTGCCTGCTCCTTACCGGAGTCCTGGGGGCATGAATGTCCGGTTGAGGGGTATGAAATTCATATGGGAGCCACGAGGGGTGCGAACGACATTCCATCCTGCTTTGGCATTCTTCCTAACCAGGAGAAACCTTCCTTAGAAAAGGAAGACGTACGGTTGGACGGGGCGATGAGTCCGGACGGGCGTGTCTGGGGGACTTACATTCATGGGGTTTTTGATCAACCGGAATTTCGCCGTCGATGGTTAAATCGAATTCGAATCCGTAAAGGCCTCGCGCCGCTTGATTTGGAAATATCAGCGAAGGTTTCCCGGCGAATGTCGCAGGCATTGGATCGTTGGGCTGACCATCTAAAAACCCACCTTGATGTGGATCGTATTTTCTCGACATTGGGATTAGGTGATTCCGCCCCAGACTGAAACAAAAAATTGAAATAAAGAGGCGTTGACTTTTCCAGGAGCCTGCCATATTGGGATCATATACGGGGAGGGGAGTGTAAGAAATACGGATGAGGGACGATCAGAAGTTTTTATGGAAAAATGCGGAACCGGGGATAGGCGATCATAAATCGGCTTGGTCCGGACGGCCGCGGGAATGGTGGACAGTGGCCAAAGAGGTATGGGCCGCCTCATGCGAGGACGATGTATTTGGACGGGCTGCGCAGCTCGGGTTCTATTTTTTGTTGGGGTTATTTCCCGCCCTGTTGGGGGTGACGGCGCTCATTGGTATGTTGCCCAAACAGGTGGTTTTGCCCACTGTCATGCCCTACGCCCAGGAAGTTCTTCCTGCCGAATCGCTGATTTTTGTTGAGCGGTATGTCGAACAGATGGTCCAGGGCAGTGGGGGGAGGCTGTTTTCCTTGAGTCTTCTCGGGTCTCTTTGGGCGGCTTCCTGGGGGATGCTGGCCATTATCAATACCTTAAATGCGGTCTATGGGGTAAGAGAAACTCGACCGCTTTGGAAAGTCGGCCTGACTGCTGTGTTGCTGACGATAGGGGCTGCGGTCTTTTTCATCACCTCGCTAATCTTGATCCTGGCCGGTGGGCATGTCAGTCAATGGGTCACAGAGGTGACCGGGTCGGTGTGGTGGTTGACGCTTGGTTGGCCACTGTTGCAGTGGCCGGTCATCGTTCTTCTCCTGTTGGTGGCGAATAACCTGGTCTATTATTGGGCGCCGAACACTGATCATGAATGGCAGTGGATGAAACCGGGGTCCGTACTCGCCGTATTCCTCTGGATTATCCTATCCCTGGGGCTTAAATTTTATGTGGAGAATTTCATTAATTACAACGCGGTCTATGGACCCATTACGGGAGTGATTATCCTGATGATGTGGCTGTATGTCGGCGGGTTGACCCTTTTGTTAGGAGGAGAGCTTAATTTCATCCTCAAACGTTCTCACCGCATGGATGGACCTGATTCGCCAGAGGCTTGAATAGGAATGTTGAAAAATGCCGCCAGCGGCGTTCTCAACCCCTTGGCCGTGCTCACGTACTCCTCCGTACGATCCGCTCGTCCAAGCTCTTGAGAGCATCTCCTAGGGGTTGGGATAAAATCCATGCAGAGCGATTTCTTGACAAAGCGGCCATGTCCCTCCTACATTCTTCAAAAACACACACGGAAAGAATGATGGGAAGCGGGTGCAATTCCCGCGTGGTCCCGCCGCTGTAACTGAGGACGAACCCCGCGAGAGCCACTGTCCGGATCTGGTTGTAATATTCGGATGGGAAGGTGCGGAAAGTAGGTTATTTACTCAGGAGCCAGAATACCTCATTCCTTCCAAGACCAATGTTCCCTCGTGGGCTGGGGAAGTGGTGAGGATGAAGAATCGGGTGCAATCCTCAAGGTTGAGTAAGCCTTGGGGATTTTTTATTTTGGGCAGTTGTGTTCGCCATGTGATCTGCGGAGTCGTGGCTTGGTGGGTGATCTTCCAATGCGGATTTCCTGGTGTGATGGTTTTGGCCTTTGACGGAGAGATGATGAAACGTCGCCAACAGGGTATTTTGACCGGTATGCCCTTTATGGCTAATGTGGCTCCCCGCACATTTGTGGACGATCTTGGACGGAAACTCTATCTGGCAAATCCTCCTAAGCGCATTGTTTCATTGGCTCCCAGTGTGACCGAAATTCTTTTTGCCATCGGATTGAATGAGGAAATTGTCGGGGTCACCGAATTTTGCGATTTCCCTCCCGAAGCATTGGCTAAGCCGAAGGTAGGATATGCCACCCCTAATCTTGAGACGATTCTGGGACTTCAACCGCAATTGGTGTTGGCCCCAAGGTCTTTCCTGCGTGCCGACCTCATCACCAAATTGGAACAATTAAAGATTCCTATCTTTATCCTTGAGGCGCATACGGTGGAAGACATTCTTGCGCACATTCAGTTGTTGGGGCGGATGGTCGGTCATTCTGAAGAAGCGAATGCCCAAGCGGCCCTTATGCGAAAACAACTCGCCAGTTTGTCGAGCCGGTTGGTGGATCTGCCTCGCCCCACATTATTGTATATTTTGAATTCCTCACCACTGATTACGGTCGGGCCCGGGAGTTTTATTCATCGACTGATTGAGTTGGCGGGTGGCAGAAATGCTGCTGAGCACGCTGTGGCGCCTTATCCGCGTCTGACCATGGAAGAAGTCTTACGACAAAATCCTGATATTCTGTTGTTTCCGGTGGGGCGACAGGAAGGGATTTCTCAGGTTGAACAGGATTCATGGAAACGGTGGACGACATTGGCAGCGGTGCAACACGGCAAGCTTTTTCAAGTTGATAGCGATCTTCTCAATCGTCCCGGTCCACGGATTCTTGAAGGGCTGAAGTATTTGGTGAAAATTCTGCATCCGGAAGTGAGTCAGGATAACCTTCCAAATTGAGTGATCTTGCGGAGAATCATCGAGATCCGGGAATGGGAAATACCTTTCCGGTCGGATCCGGAAGATCATTTCACCATTGTGCTCACTGAATCCAAAAAATAAACCTTGTTTGTGGACCCCATGGCAAAAGTTCCGCCACTGACCATTTCCCCATCGACAACAGGTTCGACGGAATGGGTACATTCTCCTCCCACTATGCCAATGCCGGTCCCCTCTTTGCCGACACTCACGATCCGTCGGTGGTGTGTGTGGGTGGGCATATCGATCATGTTGGCGGTAGCAGCTCTGTGGGCCTGTCTTGGATTTGGGACCGAGTCTATTGCGTTCTCCCGGATCTGGTCCATTCTGATTGGGGCATTGATGGGAAGAGAGTCCGTGACGATCGGGACGGATCCGGCATCAGTCATTCTGCTTCAGGTGCGCTTGCCCCGGCTGATATTGGCATTTTTCGTAGGTGGGAGTCTGGCGATGGTTGGGGTCGCACTCCAGGCCTTGTTGCGCAATCCTCTGGCTGATCCGTTTATCATCGGTATTTCCAGCGGAGCGGCGCTGGGCGCCGCTATTGCCATTTTGTTTGGCGTGGGAATATCCGTGTGGAGTGTGTCCGCTTTGCCCGTGTGCGCTTTTGCGGGAGCCGTTCTGTCTTTGTTGATTATGTATCGCATTTCATCAGCGGGCACTGGTTTTTCGATTTACACCCTGTTACTCGCCGGAGTGGTGTTGAATGCGATTTTTTCCGCATTCATTATGTTTTTGACCAGTGTGGCAGATCCCAATCGGGCCTTCGGGATGTATGCCTGGTTAATGGGATCATTAACCGGCCCGGATTTCTCCACCCTTGGCGTTCTGGCTCTATATTTGGGCGTAGGATTATTTGTTTTGGGGACACAAGCCCAGTCATTAAATCTCTTGACCCTTGGTGAAGAAACGGCCCGATCGTTGGGGGTTGAAGTTGAGCGGGTCAAACAATTGGTGTTTGTCGCGTCAGCTCTGTTGACAGGGGCGGTCGTGAGTTTTAGTGGCATTATCGGATTTGTCGGGCTCATCGTGCCGCATGCTGTCCGTCTGGTCTTGTGTGCGGATCATCGACTCTTACTCCCGGTTGCCGGATTTGCGGGAGGCATTTTTCTGATGTTCGCCGACACGATCGCGCGAACCGTCTTGAGTCCCGCTGAATTTCCTGTCGGTGTCGTCACGGCGTTGGTGGGCGGCCCCGTATTCTTGTTTCTGCTGATGAATCGGAATATGCGGGTGGGAATGTGATGCTGAACCCGGATTCTTTTATTGCCGCGCCGGCCTATGCGCTTCGAGATGTGACCTTTCGCTATGGCTCGTCTTCCCGCGACACATCTGAATCGGTGCTGAAGAACCTCACTTGCTCGATTGATTCCGGGAAGATCCTTGGGATTCTTGGTCCGAATGGATCAGGAAAAAGTACCTTACTCAAGCTTCTAGCCCGTGTCCTGCTTCAGGGGTCCGGTACGATTGAGTTGTTCGGGAATTCATTTTCCCTACTGTCTCAGGCTGAGGTGGCCAGGCGTGTGGCGTTGGTTCCGCAGGAGACCATGCAGATTTTTCCCTTTACCATCGCGGAAATGGTGCTGATGGGACGATTTCCTCACCATCGGGGTTGGGGTGGCTGGCATTGGGAGGATTCTGACGACTGGCGAATTGCACATCAGGCCATGGAAGAGCTGGATGTCACACATCTGGGGTCCAGGCTGGTCACGGATGTGTCGGGAGGGGAACGTCAGCGGGCAGTAATTGCGCGAGCCCTTACTCAGGAACCACAAATATTGCTCTTGGATGAGCCTACCGCTTTTTTGGACTTGCATCATCAGTTGGATATTGCGCGAATTCTTCGGCGACTGAATAGGGAGCGTGACCTCACGGTGATTCTGGTGTCTCACGATTTAAATCTGGCCAGTCAATACTGTGACCGCCTGATGTTGTTACATCGTGGACAGATTGTGGAGGTCGGATCGCCTTTAGAAGTCCTGCGTCCTGAGCTGTTGGAATCGGTGTACGAGTGCCAGGTTCTGGTAGATGGTCATCCCCAATCGGGATTACCCCGAGTGTCGTTACCGGTGTGAGCGAGTGAACCAGTGTTTTATGTGTGGCTATCGGTCTTAATCATTTAACAAAGGAGTAGGGTTATTTAGAGGAAAAACGACGGTTGTGACGGGGAAGCTGGTGTAAATCCAGCACGGTGCCGCCACTGTAAGCGGGGAGTAATTCTGCAAGAGTCCATTGTGGACCTGATGTCCATGAGAAGGCGCAGAAACGCGAAGATCCGCAAGTCAGGATACCCGACAATCAGTCTCTTCCATAAAACCCCTTCGTGCGAAAGGGAGGTGGATCATGTTTTCAGGAATTTTGCGTTCATGTTTTCTCGTCGGAAGTTTTCGAATTTTTGGATTGCTCGTCATATTTCTATTTTTTCCAATCATTGTTGAGGCAGCAGATTCGCAACATTCCGAGTCTGTCCCGGAATTAGATCCCATGGTGGTGACGGCTACGAAAACACCCGTTCCTCTTAGTCAAGTCACGAGCGCAGTGGAAGTCATCACAGAAGAGAGCATGCAGCGTCGGCATAGTCGAACCTTAGTGGATGCCATTAGTTTGAGCCAAGGTGTATCGACTTTTTCCTCTGGTGGGCCAGGGACGAACAATACCGTGAGGATTCGCGGAGGGAGTTCGGCTCAAACGTTAGTACTGATTGATGGTGCCATTGTGAACAGTGCGACACTTGGGGAGTTTAATTTTGGTACCGTGACCACGGACAATATCGAATCCGTGACCGTCCTCCGGGGGGCGCAGAGCATGCTGTGGGGTTCTGATGCAGCCGGTGGGGTGGTCGACATTCGAACCAAGCGCGGTACGGGTGACCCGGTTGCCAGAATCTTTTCAGAATATGGGTCCTATAATTCGATTCGAGAAGGAGGGAGTTTTGCCGGACAAATGGGACCGGTAGACTTTTCTGCCACCTTAACGCGTTGGGATATGACCAAATTCTCTTCGGTCAATTACCGGCGTGGGGCAACTGAACGGGATGCTTTCCGCAATTGGCAGGCGTCTTCGTTGTTAGGGGTAAAGGGACCCTGGGATGGACGGTTGGAGCTGGCGTTCCGGTGGATCAATAACGATATTGATCTCGATAATCCCAGTACATTCGGCGGTCCTTTCGATGTGTTCAAAGCGAAATCCGCGAATGAACAATTTATTTATAGCGGGAGTTATCACCAACCGATTACTGACTGGTGGGATCAGAAGGTAACCCTCGCGCATGCCCAGGAAAGGTTGATCACACAGGCCGGGGATAACCAACGTAGTATTACCACAGGGCTGGAGAGTACCCCTGGAGCGTTTGGCAATTCAGATATTCGAACCAAAAGCAATCGGATTGAATGGCAGAATAATTTTAAAATCGGGAAGCCTCTCCTTTTGACCGTTGGTTATCAATACAGAGAACAACTTGGAGAAAATAAAGGCACGTTTTCTGAAAAAAAGCTTTCGAGTAATGCCGGATTTGCACAGCTCCAATTGAATTTGTTTGACCGGTTTTTTGCCACAGGGGGATTCCGACAGGATTCCTATAATACATTTGGCGATGCGACGACCTATCGTGTGACGGGGGCGTATCTTCTCAAAGAAACCGGAACGAAAATTCGGACCAGCTATGCCACCGGATTTCGAGCTCCATCGATTAATGAACTCTTTTTCCCGAATTTCGGGAACCCGAATCTCAAGCCGGAAAAAAGTCAGAGCTTCGATATCGGGATCGATCAAACGTTTTGGGATAAGCGCGTCACCTTGAGTGCAGGATATTTCTGGAACCGCTATCGCCAACTTATTGTCACAGCGTTTGACCCTGCAGGCTGTGCGCCATTCTCACCGTTTGGGTTTTGTGCACAGAACATCGGGTCGGCGAAAAGTCAGGGGTGGGAGGGGAGCGCTAAGCTCATTCTGGCTGAAGGGCTTCCCTATATGAAGTTGCTGGATCTTCAGGGACAGTATACCTATACGATCACGAGGGACCTGGAGACAGGGTCCCGGCTGCCGCGCTGGCCGGTTCACCAGGGGAGTGTTGTGTTGACCTATCAACCCATTGCTCCTTTGAGTATGACCACCACGTTCCGCTATGTGGGTTCTCGGTTTAACACGACCGGCGATCAACAGCCACTCCCGGATTTTTATCTCATCAATGTTTCGGCCTCGTATGACATTACGCCATCCTTGCAAGGATATGTGCGCGTGGACAATATTCTGAACCGGCATTATGAAGAAGTGCTGTACTTTGGAACCCCGGTGCGGTCGGTGTTCGGTGGCGTTCGAGTGACGTTTGATCTTCCGGTGTCAAAAACTTCTAGTCCCACGGACAACTCATGAGCTTTCCGAGACTCGTCATTGCGGGCACGCATAGTGGAGTTGGTAAAACGACGGTGACATTAGCGCTGTTGTCGGCGTTTCGGGCTCGAGGGCGCACGGTTCAACCATTTAAAGTCGGGCCGGATTTCCTGGATCCAGGGCATCATCTGTTGGCCAGTGGCCGGGAATCCAGGAACCTTGATGGGTGGATGCTCGGGGCAGTATTGAACAGAACGATTTTCCAAGAGGCAGCCCAAGATGCCGACCTCTCGATTATTGAAGGCATGATGGGGCTGTTTGATGGAAGTTCCCCGGTCAACGCAACGGGAAGTACGGCCGAAATGGCTCATCAACTGAATGCGCCGATCCTCCTGGTCGTGGATGGGAGTGCCATGGCCCGCTCGGCAGCCGCGATGGTGTATGGCTATGCCAATTTCGACTCTTCGTTGAATGTCGCCGGTGTGATTTTTAACCGCCTTAGCAGTGAAGGCCATTACCTGTTATTAAAGGAGGCCGTAGAACAGGAAACCCGAATTCCGGTTGTGGGGTATCTCCGTTCTGATTCGGACGTGACCATTCCTGACCGGCATTTGGGGTTACGGACAGCTTTGGAAGGGTCAGGGACTGAATTGTATGCCAAGCTCGGTCAACTGGCATCCGCAACGATCGATTTGGGTCGCGTTGAACAGTTAGCTCAGGCCAGTCCTGAAATGCTCGTCACGAATTCTGGCATGCCGGCTAAGGCTTCCAGTCCGGTGAATCAAGCGGTAAGAATCGGAGTGGCGTTTGATCCGGCTTTTTGTTTTTACTATCCGGAAAATCTCCAACTTCTTGAAAAGGCGGGTGGAGAGTTGGTCCGGTTTTCTCCCATGAAGGATTCGTCACTTCCCGATGTGGATCTGGTGTATCTGGGAGGAGGATATCCGGAGATCTACGCCGAGGTGTTACAACGGAACAGCACTATGCGTCAGTCCATTCAGGCATTTGCGGCAAGGGGTGGAGTGGTCTATGCGGAATGTGGCGGATTGATGTATCTGGCCAACACTCTCAGAGATTTTGATGGAACCGAGTACGACATGGCGGGGGTGATCCCGGCTGAAACGGCGATGAGCCGGACAACGATGACTTTGGGGTATCGTGAGTTGGCTGTGACTCGCGGAGGACCTATCGGGGACGAGGGAGTGCGGGTTCGTGGGCATGAGTTTCACTATTCGACGCTTTCTTCCAAAGAAAATCTGGAATATCTCGGGCATCTCACGGATGCGCAAGGACGGGACCGGGGAGGGGATGGCATTACAGTAGGGAATGTCATCGCTCTGTATACACATTTGCATTTTTCCAGTCACCCTCATGTCCCTGCGGCTTTGGTCGAAGCGGCAAGGGGTGAAGCGGGGATGAGAAAGGGTAGGCGATGAGCGATCAAAGTCATCAGGCTCGCATGGAGCGGTTAAAAGCCTCTGTGGATCAACGAATTGCCGCGGCACAGGAAGAAAAAGGTCTATTAATGGTCCACACCGGTGCAGGCAAAGGCAAAACCACGGCAGCATTGGGCATGGCCATCCGATGTCTCGGACATGGTATGAACGTGGCAGTTGTGCAATTTATCAAAGGGGCCATTGATACGGCAGAAGAGCGCATCTTGAAAAGCTTCGGCAGCCAGGTGGTCTTTCTTCGAATGGGTGAAGGGTATACCTGGGAAACCCAGGATCGTGAACGGGATGCACAGGTAGCTCAAGATGCGTGGACAGAAGTAGAAAAGCTTCTTCAAGATCCATCCTTTGGCATGGTCATTCTGGACGAACTGAATATCGCGATCCATCATGAATATGTCTCGCTTGAACAGGTGCTGAAGGCGGTGGATCAACGTCCTTCCGGACTTCATGTGGTCATTACCGGGCGGGGTGCGAAACCGGAGCTCATTGAAGCCGCTGACCTGGTTTCGGAAATGAAAATGATTAAGCATCCCTTTCGCAAAGGCATCAAGGCTCAAAAAGGAGTCGAATTTTGAAACAGAGTATCTCTCAAAGCGTGGGGGCCTTTTCCGCTGAAGAGCGTGAGGCCGTCTATCGTGCGATATTTGAACGACGAGATGTCCGCCAAAATTTCCTTCCCGATCAGATTCCAGAAGAAACCCTTCGTCGAATCCTGTTGGCCGCGCATCACGCTGGATCCGTTGGCTATATGCAGCCTTGGGATTTTTTGATCATTCAGGATTCGGACACCAAGCATGCGGTGAAAAACCTTTTTGTGCAAGCCAATGATGCGGCAGCCTTGCAGTATAAGGGAGAGGAATCAAGTCGGTATCGAGGGCTGAAGCTTGAAGGGATTCAAGAAGCCCCTATCAATATCTGTGTGACCTGCACTCGTGATCGGGGTGGCCCGTCAGTCCTCGGTCGTGCGACCGTTCCCGAGACGGATTTGTATAGTACGTGCTGCGCGATTCAAAACCTCTGGCTTTCGGCACGAGCCGAAGGTATCGGGGTGGGTTGGGTGTCAATTCTGAATTATGATTCTTTAAAAAAAGTCTTAGACATTCCTCAAACGGTTTGTATTATTGCCTATTTGTGTGTCGGCTATGTGTCCGGTTTTGCTCATCAACCGGATCTTGAAAAAGCAGGATGGCGCAAACGATTGCCTCTTGAGGAACTCGTGCATTATGAGAAATGGGGAAAGCGCAGTCGCGATGAATCCGATTCTTCCGGCCCTGGCCTCACGTCTCAATAAGGCTTCTGCCGTAACCAGAGAATTTGGAGGAAAAGTTGGTGAAGACGGTGCCCTCTCCACTTCAGATCGATCTACAATATCACTGTCTGATTGTCCGGTTTCCGGGGAATTTTAATTGTCTGAGTTGGGCACCTTGGAATGGTGGGGATACATCCGCCTCCGCGGTCGCGAATGTCCAGGTGGGCCTTCACGGATCCTCTACTTCGGCCACCCTGGCGGAGGATTTTGGGGTTCTGTTTAAAGCCCATTCTCTCATTCCCGAAGAGACGATCGGATTAATGACTGCTGCGAACGTGAGTGCGTTTACCGACTGTTTTCTGAATTCATCAGGTGCCTGGGTGCATGTGCTCGTGACTGTCGGACTATCCAATGCCCGCTCCGTTTTAGACGATGCCGATGTTGAGCTGGGTTATCGATGCGATTCGGTCGGAACCGTGAATGTGGTGATGGCGACCAATGCTCTTCCGACGATTGCCGGACGTATTCAGGCGGTACATATCGCTTCCTCGGCCAAAGCTGCAGCGTTTCGAGATAACGGTGTCACCAGTCGCAAGTCCGATCGTCCGGCCGATTTAACCGGGACCGATTGTCTCGTCGTAGGAGCCAACGGTGAAATTAAAGAAGATCATTGTGGGCTTCACACGGTTCTTGGGGAAATGATGGGCCGCGCTGTGTATGCGTCGGTGGCACAAGGCATCACGCAATACAGGAGGTCTTAAGCCTTGAGGTGGTTTGATGATTAACGATACGATGGTGGCAATATTTTTCTTAGTCCCTACTCGATAAAGAACAACTGAAATATTCAACTTTTTTCTGGAGATTTAGACAATGCGGATATCCAAAGTGTATACCCGTACAGGTGATGCGGGGAAAACCCGATTGGCTGGAGGACAGGAAGTCTGGAAAGATTCCGTTCGGGTGGAAGCCTATGGCACGGTGGACGAATTAAATTCCATGCTTGGCTTGGCTCGTGTGTCGAATGGACAGGCCGGAACGAGTGCTGAGGTTTCTGAGGATATGGGAAAGATTTTGAAGTGGACGCAAAATAAATTATTTGATTTGGGTGGTATTCTCGCTACAGCTCCGGGAGAATCCTTCCCGAATATGCCAACCGTGACTCCGGAAGATGTGGCCCACTTGGAACATCTTATTGATGAGTGCCAAAAGGATCTGGCGCCCTTGAAAGAATTTATTTTGCCCGGTGGGGGAGAACTCGCCGCGTTGCTGCATGTCGCCCGTACCATTTGTCGTCGTGCCGAACGGTTGTGTGTCACGCTGTCGAGGGAAGAACCGATCGAGCGCGAATTGGTTGTTTTTCTCAATCGGCTTAGTGATGCGTTATTTGTGTTTGCCCGGTGGGTGACGAACAAACAGGGAGAAGTAGAATTCCTGTGGGAGAGAGAACAGCCAATTTTACCAAAGCGCTAGCATGGTTCTATTGTTGTAATACGTTTTCAGAATTCATGCTGTGATGGTCCAATGGGTTGAGTTTAGTAAGAACAATTCTATGGGGTCTATTCGTCAATCTCATCTGCGTCCCTTCAGGGATGTTCTTTCTCCACTGCCAAAAGATTCTGGTCTTCATGCGACAAAGAAAAAGTCCACAGACGCCTCTAACCTGATATTTGTCCTTGGGGGGGCACGATCGGGAAAAAGTACGTTTGCGTTACAACAGGGCAAAGCAAAATCCCCACGGGCATTCGTCGCAACCGGAGAACCGTTCGATCGGGAAATGGCGGGTCGCATACAGAAGCATCAGCGGTCGCGGGGCCGCGGGTGGGAGACCATTGAAATTCCTACCAGGATTTCCGAATGGCTGGCCGAAGAAGGGTCGAGCTATCGCAGTATTGTCGTTGATTGTTTAACGCTGTGGCTGAATAATCTCTTGCGAGATAAGGTGCGACCTTCGCAAGTCCCGACACATGTCAGGGCATTCCTTCGGTCCGCTCGGGCCTGTCGCGGTCAGGTTGTTGTGGTTAGTAATGAATTAGGTCTCGGCTTGGTGCCCGGGGATGCGATCAGCCGGTCATTTCGAGATGTGGCGGGCCGGATGAATCAACTGGTCGCGGCTGAAGCTGATGAAGTCTATTTTTTGGTGAGTGGCTTGCCTCTCAGACTGAAGTAACCGATGAGCCATTCTTCTCCGTTCATTCAGGAAACTCTTTCGGCGATTCAATTGGTCTCAGATGCCGGTGTGCGTCGCGCTCAGTTGTCATGGGATCGTCTAACGAAACCTCAGGGCAGCCTTGGTCGGCTAGAGTCCTTAGGAACCCAGTACGTCTCGATAACCCAGTCCCTTCCCGTAAAAAATCCGGAGGCCATGGTGTTTGTCCTGGCTGCGGATCATGGGGTGGCAAGAGAAGGTGTGAGCGCCTATCCCTCATCGGTCACGGCACAAATGGTCAAAAACTTTTTACAAGGCGGGGCAGCGATCAATGTTTTGGCCCGCCAGGTTGGAGCGAAGGTTCGCATCGTGGATATGGGCGTTCAAGAGGACATGGGTGCCCCATCCGGTTTGTGGGTGAGAAAGATCGGATTGGGGACCAGAAATTTTTGTGAAGGCCCTGCTATGAGTCGGGAACAAGCCGTTCAAAGTGTGGAAGATGGAATTCGTCTTGTCCAGGAAGCGCACGCTGACGGGATTCGGTTAATTGGAGTCGGAGAAATGGGCATTGGGAATACCACTGTCAGCAGTGCCATTACCGCGGTGATGACCCGCCATTCTGTGGCCGATGTGACCGGGAAAGGCACCGGAGTGGATGCCTTGCAATTGGCGAAAAAAATTCAGGTGATTGAGCGGGGCATTCAACGAAATATACCCGATGCTCACGATCCTTTGGATGTGCTGGCGAAGGTGGGGGGATTTGAAATCGGTGGATTGGTGGGGATTCTTGTGGGTGCTGCGGCATGTCGGGTGCCCGTGGTTCTGGACGGGTTTATTACCGGGGTCGCCGCTTTGTTGGCCGTTGCCCTGGAGCCTCATTGTCAGGCCTATATGATTCCTTCCCATGTCTCTGCCGAACCCGGGCATCGTTTGATTATGCATGCATTAGGGTTTCACCCCCTGTTGGATTTGGATCTGCGGCTCGGGGAAGGCACGGGAGCCTGTTTGGCTATCGGATTGCTTCAATCGAGTTTGGCCTGTTTGACGCAAATGGCCACATTCGAAAGCGCGGGTGTGGATGAGGCCGTACGACCGTTCCCGGAATTGGCATGAGGAGTCTATGGGCGTCGTTTTCTTTGGCGTGGCAACTGCTGACAATCATTCCTCTTCCAGGAGGTTCGGGGTCGAAGATTCCTTCAGTGACGTTCGGAGCCTCCCTTCGCTGGTTTCCTCTTGTCGGATTTCTGCTTGGCGCGAGCCTTGTCATAATCGATCGCTTCTTGGCGAGCCTCTTTCCGCCCGTCGTGTTGAATATGGTGATGCTGACTCTTTACGTGCTGGTCACAGGAGGTCTCCATCTCGATGGTTGGGCTGATACGATTGATGCCCTATCCGGGGGGAGGGATCACGAACATCGGCTCATGATTCTCCGGGATTCTCGAATAGGCGCGCTTGGGGCCGCAGGCTTGATACTAATTCTTGGGCTTCGCTATGCCGGACTTCTGGCCCTGCCAGCAGGAATTCGAGAGGGCATATTGTTCTGTATGCCGGCTATTGGGCGATGGGCGATGGTGATCGGTTGCTGGGGTGTTATCTATCCCCGATCAGAAGGGTTGGCTGCGCAGTTTATCCGGACGGTGATGCGGCGGGATGTTCTGATGGCCACAATGGTTGTGGGGTTGGGGGTGTGGGCAATGTTTGATGCGGTCACTGCGGCTATGCTGCTGATTATTGTGTGCCTGGTGGTTCGATCGGTCGTCTGGTGGATGTCCAGGAAGTTTGGCGGGATCACGGGAGATATATTGGGAGCAATGAATGAGGGGGTTGAAATGCTCTTTCTAATTTTATGTCCGGTCCTCCTCGTGTTTTCAGAGTTTGGGAAATAATGAACAGGACAATTCATAAACGGGAGGCCGATTCCGTATGACACGAACCTATCCTAAACAGTGTGAACGTTGCGGTCGGGCCTTTGAGTGCGGACTCTCACGATGCTGGTGTAAGGATGTTCCCGTGAGTGACGCCCAATATGACAGCATCGCGAAACGTTATGATGACTGCGTTTGCCCGACTTGCCTTGCAGAATTGACCGGAAACACGTCTGACCCTTCCGTATCAAAACTCCCGGGCTAACGGTGGCGGATGACCTGACGGGGTTCAAATTTCTTGCGGTGTGCGTCGTTGATCTGATGATAGGCGATCCCCGCTGGTTGCCTCACCCTGTCCGTCTGATGGGGGTCATCATTCAAAGATATGAACGCCTGACGTTAGAGCGAATTTCGAGCACATGGGCAAAAAAATTGGCCGGGATGGGATTGGCCGTGGGGCTTCCCCTTGGAGCCTTTTTTGTAACCAAGGGTATCCTGGTATGGGCTGAACTGGTGCATGAACAATTTGGCATGGTGATATGGGTGCTGCTGGGCTCTACCACTCTTGCCGGCCGGGATTTGTGGGGTCATGCCATGCGGGTCCATCGGGAATTGAAAACGGGGTCCCTCGTATCGGCTCGGGTTGAGGTCGGCCGGTTGGTAGGGCGTGACACGGTTGACCTTTCAGAAGAAGAAATTGTTCGGGCGACAGTAGAATCCGTATCTGAAAATACCTCAGATGGCATCGTGGCGCCGCTGATCTATCTCGCGTTGGGCGGACCTGCCTGTGCCATGGCCTATAAAGCCATCAGTACGTTGGACTCGATGGTTGGCTATCGTAATGATCGCTATCGTGACTTTGGCTGGGCATCGGCGCGAGCTGATGATCTTGTCAATTGGGTTCCGGCTCGGCTTACGGCGGTGGCGATGAGTATAGCCGCGGCGATTCGATTGGGTACCGGTATTTCAGCCTGGAAAATCTGTTGGCGGGATGCTCGGGATCACCCCAGTCCGAATAGTGGGTGGCCCGAAGCGGCCATGGCTGGGGCTCTTGGAGTCCAACTCGGTGGGGGTAATGTGTATGGTGGGGTGCGGGAAGCGAGGGCCAGATTGGGTGATCGGATCACGACCTGTTCAATGGCACTTATTCCTGTCGCGTTACAAGTCATGGGGATGGCCTATGGGCTATTGTTTTTGGGGATCATGGGTTGGGTGATGTGGTGACGCAGCCGGTTGTGCATGGAGGGCGGGTTCATCAGGTCGCGAAGGCGTTCCGACGATCCGTGGATTCCTTTATGGATTTTAGTGCCAGTATTAATCCCTTGGGTCCACCCGCTTCCGTGTTGAGGGCTATGCAGCAAGCCATACCCGCCTGCGGGCATTATCCCGATCCTTCCGCTGAAGGGTTGCGTAAACGACTGGCCAAAGAGCATGGAATCTCATCGGACTCGATTGCGTTGGGTAACGGGTCGTCCGAATTGATTCGGAATTTACCTCTGGCTTTATCCCTTCGGCATGGATATGTGGCAGCTCCTACGTTTATGGAGTATGAGGAATCTCTTTATTTAGCAGGTGCGCGTTGTACGCATGTCCTGGCCAACTCCGGCGAACAGTATGCTCCTCCTATGGAAGAGCTTTCGCTTCTCGTCGACGCGATTTGTTTTAGTTCTCAGAAGGCCGCGTGCAAGGATGGAGAATCGCATACGGCCGTGTTTGTTTGTAATCCGAATAGTCCGACGGGAAGAGTCGTGACGGCCCGATCCCTTCGAACGCTGTATCGGAAAATTGAAGAAGCCGGGCTTTGGATGGTAGTTGACGAGGCCTTTATCGATTTTTGCCCTTCGTATTCCCTCATCAAGGAGATTTCGACCGCCAGACGATTGCTCATTCTCAGAAGCTTTACGAAATTTTATGGAATGCCGGGAATTCGCCTTGGGTACCTGGTGGGGGCGCCGGAGACGGTTGCCAGAATACGTCGGCTACTCCCTCCGTGGTCGGTCAGCCATTTTGCGCAGGTGGCGGGTGTCGCGGCGGTAGGTGATGTCCGGTATCGGCAACGGAGTGTAAAATTTATGCGCCAGGAACGACCACGTTTTATAAGACAATTGCGGGCAGTCTCGGGGTTGCGGGTCATTCCCACCTCCGCGAATTTTGTGATGGTGGAGTTACCTTCGACATGTGTGACCGCCGGCCTTGTTGCACGACTGGCCCGACAAGGGATTCTGGTTCGGGATTGTCAGACATTCTCTGGAATGACTCAGCCGGCACTTCGGCTTGCCATCCGTCACCCACGTGATAATAATAGGGTGATTCATGCCCTAAAAAAGGCCTTGCGGGAGGGATGGGATTAGGAACGGTAGGCGGAAGATCAGGCTGACTACTCCTGATTCCCATAATGGCAAACAACCTCAGGGAGGATACCTATAGAAGCACGCAGGAATCATGTGTGCTATAACATCAATAGAAATCGGGTCCCCATAGGATCAGATCTCTCTGGTCAGGGGATGATCCCCTCTAAGTAGATAAGAGGTTTTTCAGAAAATAACAATGGATAAATGGCATGTCGACTCAATTTAAAAAGATCTTCGGATATCTTCTCGTTGTTTTCCTGGTTATAGGATTTTTTGTGCTGTATCGCTATGTGCAGCCGACAGGGTATCAGCTTCCAGATGATCCTCTTGCGATGGAGGCCTTGGAGTTGGTCAAAAAACACCGATCACGGGAGGGCTATACGCTGGACGAAGCGGTTCAATTGATGGTGGATGACTTGAAAAGCAAAGGTATACCCTTTCGTGAGGGAGATTGGCAGGTAAAGGCTCAAGGTGAAGATAAATATATGGTGCGTAAGATTGTACGGGAGAAGGGCTCCGTGGAGTGGATCGAGCGGGAATATGCCTGGAGAGTGGATAGTAAGGAAAAATCGATCCGGGTGATTTCGTTAGCAGCCCAACAGTTGATGCCGTTTGAGAATTTGCCGCCACTTCCCCATGGAGATCAAATTTCCTCCCTTCCTCATAGAATGCTGAAAGTTCCTGTCCTGACCAATGTCGAAGGAAAATCTGCTAACGGTGTTCTTCTTACTTAAACCCCTCATGTTACCCACCCGAACATTTCTCCTTACCCGTCTTATTCGTGAATGGGTAGTGGGAATTGATGGTAAGAACGATATTTTTTAAATAGTTGAGTGTATCACTATACTATTCTCGCCTATTCTCAGGTGTCTGTTGGGCGACGTGGATGATGCCATCAATCACCCGTACCTCATAGCATGGTACGTTCCAGCTCGGGCTGGGGTTTTTTTGGCATACACCCGTTTTGATATGAAACTTCCATCCATGCCAGGGGCATTCGACAAAATCTCCAGCTACCGTTCCCTCCCCAAGTGGCCCTCCGGCATGTGGACAGGTATTATCCATGGCATAGATCACCCCATTGAGATTAACTAAGGCAATGCCGTGTTCATGGAGCTCAATGCTTTGACAGGTGCCTGGAGGGAGATCCTGAATCTTGGCAACCGGATGAAAGTTTAAGGACATGTTCAACTCTAAACGGCCAAAACCCTTAATATATCAACTTCTTCCGGTCGCAACAATAGGCTTGTGACCTCTCTTGATTCTCTGGATTGGTCGGTGATATAGGAACAGAGTTTTATCCAACCTGGCGAGATTTCTGGGGCACGTTCGTATGGAAATGACCCTGCTACTCAATGCTACCTATGAGCCATTGCGAGTCGTGCATTGGCAAAAAGCCATTAATTTGTTGTGGCAAGGAAAAGTTGAAGTCCTTGAATTTTATGATCGGGATATTCGAGGGGTGTCCATTTCCTTTAAATTGCCATCCGTGATGCGTCTCCTCAATATGGTCAAACTCCGGTCGAATCATCATGCGGTGAAATTTTCTCGCATCAATATTTTTACACGGGATCGGTATACCTGCCAATATTGCTCCACACGGTTTCGAACGGAGGAATTAACCTTTGACCATGTGGTGCCTATTGCCAAAGGCGGGAGGAAAACCTGGGAGAATATAGTGACGGCATGCTGGCGATGTAATAACCGGAAAAGCGGTCGTACTCCTAAAGAGGCAGGGATGAAGTTGCTCAAGGAGCCCGTCAAGCCTAAATGGACTCCACGCCTGACACTCATGATCGGCATCCGCCATGCCCCGGAAAGTTGGCGGGATTATTTATATTGGAATGTGGAATTGGATGCGGATTCCTAGATTCTCTAATTCTCCTGGTTCCTGATGGTTGTTAGCAGGAACATTGTTCTATGGTTTCTGCTGAGGGACGACCAAAACGGAACTTCATGCCCTCACAAACAGCGAATTCTACACATTAGGTTGGACCCGAGCTATTGCGCGATGAGAAGGGTCCTCACTGATCTGTCCACTTTCTCACAATTCTTTGAAAATTTATACCCTAGACCCGAACAGGCAGGACGTTCAGATTTTATCTGCCAATCCGGGTCAAGGAATTGAGGAAGCAAGCACTAAGCTAGGACACTTCGATGAGGGGAATCGGTGCTCGCTCGGCTTGTTTCCGTAGGCCACAATTAATACACCAGAAGACCAGAAGAGACATTCCCGATTCCATGTCGACTTCCCGATCAAGTAACATCGTTCCCTGGCATTTTTCACAGCGATACATAGATGAATCTCCTGTGGTTCTACCGGTCAGGCTTAAGGAGTCATCAGAATCAATATGGAAGAGACTTACCGGCGTTTGGCCAAAAATGTATGAAGACCAAAAAAATGAATGAAGCCTTGGGCACTGATTCTTCAGACGCGCTGACTCGGAGTGTGAATAAAAAACTGCATGGTACTGAATGAAGGATTTCTCAAAAAGAGGGGCAATCTACCATAGGCAAAAAGGTAAAAGCTATGGAATTCAAGAGGGGCAACTGAGAATTGGTGAAACATGGTTTCACTTTTGACTTATAGCGGAAATGGAGTGAAGATTTACACATCATCTGCCGGTTGATGCGTCATGGTTTGTCAAATGTTCTAGACGGATTCCAGCGAAAGCGTATGAGATGATGATCAAAAACCGATACTGGCAGAGGAGGTTGTGAGTTTGGATCTATTGCCTAATATTCCGCCCCCTGTCCCAGCAGAGCCTGAATGGGTTTCCTGGTCTGATGAACAGCTGTTGAATCTCCGGTTGTCCGATTTAAAGATCCGTATTTCAGGAACTGAATTGGGTCAATGCGTACGCCAGCTATACCGCGAATTGAAAGATCAAGGGTTGGTGTTTCGTCCCCACATATGGTTGTCTGACGATTGGTATTCACCCGATGGCACGCCGGGTCTTGCCGTCCCGTTTTATATGGGGCATCCGCGGTTAGCGAAACTGGAACTCAATCAAATGTTGGAAGTGGAGGGGGGAACCCCGGAATGGTGTATGCGGATACTTCGACACGAGACGGGTCATGCGATTGAGAATGCCTACCGCTTACGGCGGCGGCGCAGCCGACAACAAATGTTCGGACATACTTCGGTTCCGTATCCAGATTGTTATTTGCCAAAGCCCTACAGTAAAAGTTTTGTGTTGCATCTTGATATGTGGTATGCCCAGAGTCATCCCGACGAGGATTTTGCGGAAACCTTTGCGGTCTGGCTCACCCCGCACTCACATTGGCGTGAGCGTTATGCCGGATGGCCGGCACTTAAAAAATTGGAGTATATGGACGGGCTTATGAAGGAGTTGGTGGGGGTTGCGCCCATTGTGACGACCAGGGAGCAGGTGGATCCGATTCACCGTCTTCACAAAACGCTCCGGGAACATTACCAGAGCAAGCGGGAACGATACGGGCTGGACTACCCAAACTTTTATGATCGGGACTTGCGGCGTCTCTTTTCGGGGGACCCGGATCAATCGACAAATCTGTCCGCTGAAAATTTTATTAGGAAGTTCAGAAAAGAAGTCCGGCGGAAGGTTGCTGCATGGACGGGAGAGTATCAATATACCATTGATCAGGTTTTGCAGGATATGATGGCGCATTGCCGAGAACGGAACTTACGGTTAGCCGTTTCTGAAGAGCAGGCAAAAGTGGATTTTACCATTTTATTGACGGTGCAAACGATGAACTATTTGCATGGTGGACGCCATCGGGTGGTGTTATGAGAAAACTTCGTGTCATGGCCCTTATGCATCAAGATCTGGTGCCCCCCGACGATGTGGAACATGCCGATTTGGCCGAGGTCGAATGGAAAACCGAATTTGATGTGGTCTCCACTCTACGCGATCTTGGCCATGAAGTGATGGCCGTCGGCGTGAGGGACGATTTAAGCGTCATTGATAACCTGGTAACGGATTGGAAACCTCACATCGCCTTCAATCTGTTGGAAGAATTCAATGGCAATCCGGAGTTCGATCAAAATGTGGTGTCCTATTTGGAGCTCCTCGGAGTGCCTTATACCGGTTGTAATCCCAAGGGACTCGTGCTCACTCGTGATAAAGGCTGGTCAAAAAAAATTATGGCCTACCATGGCATTCGATGCCCGGAGTTTGTGGTCTATCCTATGGGGCGGGTGATCAAGTGGGCAGAAGAGTTTCCCTTTCCGGTCATTGTCAAATCCATTAGTGAGGAAGCATCCCTCGGTATTTCTCAAGCGTCTATCGTCCATGACGAGGACAAATTAAAAGAACGTGTTGAATTTGTGCATCAGAGTGTGGGCACGAGTGTCATTGTCGAGCGGTATATTGAAGGACGGGAATTATACGTGGGTGTGTTAGGGAATCGACGTTTGCAAGCCCTGCCGGTCTGGGAACTCCACCTGAAAAATCTTCCTCCTGATGCTCTGCCGATTGCGACTGCCAGAGTGAAATGGAGCACGAAATATCAAAAAAAATATGGGATCCAATCGGGTGAGGTCGAGGGGTTAAGCCTTAAGTTGGTGCGTCATATTCAACAAACGGCCAAACGGGTTTTTCATATTTTGGGCTTAAACGGCTATGCACGAATGGATTTTCGGTTAGACCCTCAGGAACATCTCTATATTCTGGAAGCCAATCCCAATGCCCAGCTGGCCTATGGTGAAGATCTCGCCGAGTCGGCTGAACGAGCCGGTATTTCCTATGAAGCGCTGATTCAACGCATTCTGAATATCGGTTTGAGCTGGAAACCCGAAAGCCAGCGGTAATCGGAATCCTAGAACAATATGCCCCGAGCAGGGTCGAAGGAATTGTCGGGTGGGACTTGTTGACCACTCCCTCTTGCTCTGAGATGTAGACCGTAGAATGATTTCCTTGAGCCCCTGTCTTGCGTTTCTGCGAGAAAAGGACCCTTGTGTAAATATTGCGTGGTTATAACAAACGGACTAGTTTGTTCGAGAGAAATGCATGGTCATGAATTCTTTAACCCTGCTTGCCAGGTGGCAAGGGCCAACAAGGGAAAGTAGTGTGCGTACAAATGATATTTTAAATAGAAAACGTTAGGGAACCCGGTTCCTGTCATAAGTTCTTCGTCCCACCCTCCCTGTTGATTCTGATGTGTAAGTAGCCATTCGATCCCCTGATGAACATTTTTTGAAGTTCGATCGCCAGCTGCTTCAAGTGCGAGTAAGCCCCAGGCTGTTTGTGAAGGTGTGCTTGATGCGGGAACAAATTCCTGCTTTTCGTAGCTGGCACAGCTTTCCCCCCAACCACCATCCTGGTTTTGGATTGAGCGTACCCATGTGGCGGCGCGCTGGATTGCGGAGTTTGCAGTTGGGGAACCACTTGCGCGAAGGCCGCGTACGGCGAGAAAAGTTCCATAGGTATAATTTACTCCCCAGCGTCCATCCCAACTCCCGTTGGCTTGTTGGTGGCCCAAAAGAAATTGGACGGCACGGGCGATTGCCGGATGTTGGTGTGTGTAATCACGCCTGCAGAGCGCCTCCAACACCCGTCCCGTAATGTCCGGGCAGCTTGGATCAAGCATGGCATTGTGGTCGGCGAAGGGGACCTTATTCAGTAAGGCCCAATTATTATCGACATCAAAGGCAGCCCAACCTCCGTCCGAGGACTGCATCCCTAATAACCAGTTGATGGCACGTCCTTCGGCGCGAGTCTGCCGGTCAGGATCCGAGGCCTTGGCATGTTCAAGTGCCAACAGGACCATGGCGGTATCGTCGATGTCCGGGTAGAGTTCGTTCGCAAATTGGAAGGGCCATCCTCCAGGCTGTAAATCCGGACGCTTTACGGACCAATCTCCCTTGCGGCGAACCTCTTTGCTTAATAACCAGTCGGCTGCCCGCTGCATAGCCTGCGGTTCCCCAACGCCGAGTTCTCCCAATGCAAACATTGAGATGGCAGTATCCCATACCGGTGATAAGCTTGGCTGAAACTGCAGAGCACCTTCCTTTTCAAGAATGAGTCCTTCGAGTTGGCCAAGGGTTTCAATAAAGTCGGGATGGTCACGCTCATAGCCAAGAGCATCCATCGCCATGAGGGCGTACATCATCCCCGGAAAAATCGCTCCCAACCCATCCGTGAACCGCATGTGATCCAGCATCCACTTCTCTGCTTCGCGGATCGCCTTGGCGCGAATATCCTTAAATCCCCGTTTTTCCCAGATTTTTAAAATCTTATCCACTTGATGAAACATGAGAGAAAAGGGATCTTTTTTCGGAAATCGCAGCTTCCGATTGGGCACCATTAGTTCGTCAACGGTCCAATTCCCAGGCACTCTACGTTGTGCCCCGGACGCTTGAAGAATGGAGAGTGGGACGACGATGGCCCGACTCCACGATGAAATTTCATACAAGACATTCCCAGGGATAAGGACGAGTTCAGGCGGCACACTGGGAGTGTACTTTCTTGGGAAAAGACCAAACATGCTTAGATTATTTTTGGTATAGCTATTGGTTGCCTGAAGCCCACCAAGGGCAAGAATACATTCACGTGCCCGCTGCATAAGTGGTTGGTCAGGATCATGGCCGCCAACGCGAAGTGCCACGTACGCACGGGTGGTTGCGTTCACCTCGGCTGGGCCCTCTGAGTAGATATTCCACCCCCCATCTGAAAGTTGGCGGTCAAGGATGGTGCGTATGGCCTCCTTCACTTTGGTCTGAATCCGAGGCTCCCACACACCGTTTTCCGGTGGATAGAGCCAGAGTAAAAGCAACACGTAGTCGGATTCCAATGTTGTGTCGGCAGTAAGATCGCCCTGCCAAAACCCTTGAGAATATTGTTTCGCCAATAGTGAACGCGCAGAAACTTGTGTGGTTTGATATGCTTGTTGTTCAAGTTCCTCTACATTCGCCTTAAAAGAAGCGAGCTCCGCAAAGGCGTCTGTAGACTGTGTGGGTATGATACTTGCGGAAGGTTCTCTCATGGGTTCTCCTGATTGTGTTTGAGATTGGATCTCCAGAACAAGCGCAGCTCGTTGCTCGCGAGTTGGTGGGGCTAATCCCATCGCATCTCTGAACCACAACCCTTCGGTAGCAAGCCGTCCAACGAGGGAGCGGGTTGGATCAACGGTATTAGCCAAAAAAATGCTTTGCCAATTTTGGTATCGCTCTCGAATGGGATCAAGGAGATTGGGGTTGATCGCAAGAGCAGCCATGAGAATTGAGGCAATTTCATGCCCTTGCAGAGAGCGATGGCTTATAGGATTTTCGACTATATCAGTCTCAATTGCTGGCCAGGGAAGCTCTTCATCAATGGAGCTGGAGAGAAAATTCCCAACTTGTTTGCGGTCTAAATCCTGTATGAGTAACTCTATGAGCCCTGTCAGTAACTGTTCTTTCCCCTCAAAATGATAGAGTAACCCACCCTTGCTCAGTCCAGCTTCCCGAGCGACATGCTCCAGTGTCAACGCACTGGCCCCGTCACGTCCCAACAGGTCAATGGCGGTCTCAAGAATTAAATAACGGGTTGAAGTCAGCATTGCTATGTACTGTACCGTCTAGCTGGTTTAGATTCAAATGGAAAATTTGGTTATGCCCATAGAAAAGGAAAGATGACAATCATGCGATGGATTAAAGACCATGCAGCAAAATATCCACAAAATAGCAGCACACAATTGGCTCTGGCACTCCATTGAGGCGAATATCGTCTGTAAGTCAGGATTGAGTATGATGATCCGGACGAGAGGCGAGGGGCGAGATATTAATTAAAGGCCAAAAAGCGGTCACACCCGTCGATGATATTTGAGAGAATGACCAAGCCGCAAAAAGTCACTTCTTTCCCATATCCGTCGGTGGAGATGTGATGTTGTTGGCATCCATAGGCGCATACAAATAACTTCAGTCCATCCTTCGCCAACTCGGAAAACCTTCGGTCTTCTAGGTTTTTAACTCCCTCATCGATGAAATATAGATAAGTATCTACCTTATTGGCCAAGGCGGTTTTGGCGAGATAATAGACGGTTTCCGCATTGGGATGTTCAGGTGAGGTTGAGAGCAGGAGGCCTAGCTTTTTATTTGCGAGGGTAGGATTGGCTATAATTGTGGTGGTGTCCATGGGTGAAATCTCTGAATAATATGGTAGTACCGACTGTTTATAGGTGGAATGAGGTCGGGTGTCAAGGGAGAATTCAAGGGTATGTTTTGCTTGACGTCGTTTTTCCTCTGTCCTTATAATCTACTGATTTTCAAGAGGTTTTTTATCTGTGGTAATTTTTGAATATGGCGAATCTTACGCATTTTAATGAATCCGGTCGGGCTCGAATGGTGGATGTCACCGACAAGCGTTCAACCGAGCGTGTAGCGGTAGCCCAAGGGAAGGTGTTTATTTTGCCGGAAACCCTTGAGAAAATTCATGAGGGTCGAATTGCGAAGGGTGATGTGCTGGCCGTAGCCCAAGTGGCCGGGGTTATGGGGGCCAAACGGACTCCCGATCTGATCCCAATGTGTCATCCCCTTCTGTTGACCGGTGTGGATGTAGATTTCAAAGAGAGTTCTCAGCCTAATTCTGATGGAAAGTACGCGATTACCATTGTCGCAACGGTGAAAACCACGGGAAACACCGGAGTGGAAATGGAAGCCATGACAGCAGTGTCCGTGGCCGCTCTGACCATTTATGATATGTGTAAGGCGGTCGATAAGGGCATGGAGTTTGGAGAAATTGCTCTTGTGTCGAAGTCAGGGGGAAAGTCTGGTACGTATGTCCGTGTTCAAAAGACAAAATAGCCGTGGGTGATGTCCGTTGTCTTTGTCTGGTCGTGGGAGTAGTAGAATTGTGAAGGTTAAATTATTCGGAATGTTAAAGACCATGATTCCTGGAGGAAAGGATTTGGAGGTCGCCATTGCCGAAGGTGGACAGGTCAGGGATCTAGTTCACTCCATTCAGGTTGAGCATCCTCAAGTTGGGGAACTACTCGATAAAAAAAAGGTATTGATATCGGTGAATCAAGAAATTGCACATTGGGACACAGTGCTTAAAGAGGCTGACGAGATAGCATTATTGCCTCCTTTTGCCGGAGGGTCCTGCGTATCATGGGCTAAGGAGAAAGGGTAATCCGATGGCCGTTGATCTTGTAGAAAGCATGTTGGTTCGGGTGCAACTGGAAAATTTTTCAATTGATGAGGAATTGGATCGGGTGCGGTCTCGATCCCGTCGGATCGGTGGCATTGCCATGTTTTTGGGCACGGCCCGTGACCACTCCAAAGGCCGAGACGTGAGTTCCATGAGTTTTGATCACTACGAAGGAATGGCGCAGAAAAAACTCAAGGAAATTCGCGAACAGGCTCTTCGGGATTTTGACATAATTGAGGCCTTGGTGCTCCATCGCTATGGGCCAATTGAAATTGGTGAGAATATTGTGCTGATCATTGTGGGGGCCGAACATCGGGCCGATGCCTTCAAGGCCTGCCAATGGTGTATTGATGAACTCAAAAAAATCACTCCAATCTGGAAGATGGAAACGACGCCGGAAGGCGAGGTGTGGGTGGAGGAACATCCATAATGGAGGCGGGTGAAGCTGTGGCTCTGCCGGATGCGGTTAGAGATAGCTTGGGGCGTCCGTTGCGATCCTTGCGGGTATCCGTGACCGATCGATGCAACTTACGGTGTCAGTACTGTATGCCCGAGGAAAATTATGTGTGGCTTCCTCGAGAAAACCTGTTGACGTTTGAAGAAATCGCCTTGCTCACGAATTTGTTTTCCGATCAGGGAATTGATCGAGTGCGTATTACCGGGGGGGAGCCCCTATTACGCAATAATGTGGCGGAACTCATTAGAATGCTTCGTCAAAACTCTCGCATCCAGGATATTGCGATGACCACCAATGGGGTGTTGTTGAGTGAACAGGCTCAGGCTCTTTTCGATGCAGGGCTCCATCGGGTCACAGTGAGTCTGGATACGTTGAAGCCAGAGCGGTTTAAGGCGTTAACTCGACGCGATACGTTGGATCGTGTTTTTGAGGGAATTGCCTCGGTGGGGCGAGTCGGATTTACAGGATTAAAGTTGGATACGGTCGCGATGAAAGGGTACAACGAAGATGAAGTTCTGCCCTTGATTGAATACGGCAAGCAGGTCAACGGAGAAGTCCGTTTTATCGAATATATGGACGTTGGCGGAGCCAATGACTGGTCAGCGGATAAGGTTCTTTCCCGGAAAGAGATTTTAAAGATGGTCGGAGATCATTATGGGAAGGTTGAACCGGTGGAGGAGGTTAGCTCGGCTCCTGCACAGCGATTTCGGCTGCCTGACGGCACGACATTTGGTATTATTTCTTCCACCACAGTACCTTTCTGTTCGACCTGTGACAGGAGTCGGTTAACGGCTGATGGGATGTGGTATTTATGCTTGTATGCCAAAACAGGTCTTGACCTTCGCAAGCTTCTTCGGATGGAACGACCACGAGAAGATATTCTTTCCATCATTCAGTCTGTCTGGGAATCTCGAAAAGATCGTGGGGCGGAAGAACGAAAAGAGCTTGAACAGGTCAGCGGTCGTGGCCGGTACATTGACATTGAGCGGTTGCGCCAGGATCCACATCTGGAAATGCATGCAAGGGGTGGTTGACCCTCGTGTCTTCTCCCTGTTTCTCCTGTCCGCACTCTGCTGATACTCTGGAATCGTCTTCGGTGTAGGCACCTTCTCCGGGGGATTCTTGCCGGTTTAACCTCCCTATGGTAAGGTCGTATCGTGACTGAAGACTGTGTCGAAGTACAGATTTCTTGTTGTGTTCTTTCCCTTCCTTTCTCGAATTTTCTTTTTCACCGCCAGAACTACATGTGGATTCGCGTGCATTGTGTTCATGAGAGAAGCTTAAGGGTAGACTGATCTATGGGATGGTTTAAACGGAACAAAAACACGGATACCGAAGGCACGTCCATTAAAATCGTGGAAGGGATGTGGGTCAAATGCGCAGTCTGTCGCACCATTATTTTTAAACGCGAAGTTGAACGAAATTTAAAAGTCTGTCCGAAATGCCAATACCATTTTCCCCTGTCGGTGGGTGAGCGGTTGGAGTTGATCGTCGATCCCGGTTCATTCGAGGAATGGGATGGAGAGTTAGTCCCGGGGGATCCTTTACAGTTTATTGATACGCTGCCGTACCGTAAGCGCATTCAAAAGGCTCAGGAAAAAACGGGAAAAAAAGAAGCAATCTTGACTGGACGATGTCAAATCGGCGGGAAACCCGCTGCCCTCGGAATTTTTGATTTTTCATTTATGGGTGGCAGTATGGGATCGGTGGTTGGCGAGAAAATCTGCCGAGCAATCGATAAGGCGTTGATCGGCCATATGCCATTTTTGTTGGTCACCACCTCCGGTGGGGCACGGATGCAGGAGGGGACCTTGTCACTCATGCAAATGGCGAAAACGGCATCAGCCTTGGCGAAATTGCAAGAGGCTCGACTTCCCTTTGTTGTCCTGCTAACGGATCCGACATTTGGAGGGGTCACCGCCAGTGTCGCGATGTTAGGGGATATCATTCTGGCTGAACCGAAGGCACTGATCGGGTTTGCCGGCCCACGGGTTATTGAACAAACGATCAAAGAACATTTGCCGGAAGGCTTCCAACGTGCTGAGTTTTTGTTGGAGCATGGCATGGTTGATCATATCGTGGAACGGAAAATCCTCAAGGCGACCCTGGAAACGTTGCTTGCGCATTGTGTGACCACAGTCTCTTCCTCTTCGGTGTAGCCGCCGAATGGTCCGATTCACCTTGTACCCCTGTGGATCTCAACAGGCTTGACGAAAGACCCGATAATGGTGAGAGCCATACACTGTAGTTATTATTGATACGAAATCTCCTTCCCTTTATTGTCTCCCGCCTAGTTTTGATTCCTGTGGCTACGTATCTAGAAACCCTCGATTTTCTCTTTTCCTTGCATCGATTTGGTATCAAGCTGGGATTGGAGGCCATTACCGATATTCTTGAACGGTTGGACAATCCTCAGCACCGGTACGCCACGGTTCATGTTGCCGGCACGAATGGGAAGGGGTCCTCATCGGCCATGGTGGCTGCGATTCTTCAAGCAGGCGGATATCGGGTCGGACTGTATACCTCACCGCATTTAATTGATTTCCGCGAACGCATTCGGGTTCAGGGAACAGATATTTCTGAAGAGGCTGTCTGTGGCTTGATTGCGCAGATTCGGCATACGGCCAATTCCCTCACCGCACTCACCTTTTTTGAATTCACCACCGCACTGGCCTTTTTGCATTTTAGAAATGAGCAGGTAGACATCGCTGTAATAGAGGTTGGCATGGGGGGACGCTTTGATGCGACTAATGTGTTAAACCCCATCGGTGTCCTGATTACGGGAATTAGCTTCGATCATGAAGCGTATTTAGGGGACTCTCTTCAGATGATTGCGCAGGAGAAGGCCGGGATCATTAAGCAAAAGGCTCCGATCGTGTTGGGTCCGATGCCGGAGGATATTACCCAGATTTTTGAAACTCAGGCCCGCAAGTGGTCAGCGCCAATTTTTCGGATGGGAAAGGAGTTTTCCTTCCTGGAAACCAGTGCGACGAATTTTACCTATCAAGGGCTGGGATGGACGATTCCGGCAATACAGGCCAATTTGCTTGGCCGTCATCAGATGGTCAATGCCACGAATGCGCTGGCGGTATTGGAGACGGGCGTTGATGGCACCTTCCCTGTTTCGCAGATGGCGATCCGGATTGGGTTGCAGAGTGTCAAATGGAGGGGTCGGTTAGAGGTTGTGGATCGCAATCCCCTTTTAATTGTGGATGGCGCTCACAATCTTGCCGGTGCTCAGGTGTTATTTGACTTTCTCTACTCACAAATTCATGATGGCGCGGGACGAAAACTCATTTTGGTCGTCGGGATGATGCGTGACAAAAACCTGCAAGGATTTCTGCGCGTTTTTCTTCCTCTTGTTGACCACCTGATTCTCACCCAGCCACGGATGGAAAGAGCGGCATCGGTGGATGAGCTCAAGCGCCTGGTCGATCGCGAAGATTTGGTTCCGTGTCTACTTGCCGATTCATGGGAGGCTGTTTGTCAAGCCAAGGAAATGGCGAATCCATCAGACGTCATTTGTGTCACTGGTTCGTTATTTTTGGTTGGGGAGGTACTCAATCGGCTCACTCAGCCGGGTTCCCCAACGTGACTGGTGCGGGCCTGGGTGTAGACCGGCGTGTTCTCTCTCGCCGATCTCATGGGTTGTTGGTCGGTGTATTCATTCTTCTTGCGATGTCGGCAACGGGAGAAACGGCGTTCGGACAAGCCGATTCCGACCCTGTGGAATCCGAGGGACTCTCCGCAGATACCTCGTCTCAGGAGGAGCCTGCCGAATCAACTTCAGAGGGATCCCCCGTCGCCATTAATGCCGACCGGATTGAATATAGTCGTGATCGGGAAGAATATCACGCTATCGGTGCCGTGGATGTTAGGCGTGGTCCCATTCATCTTAATTCGGATGAGGCCACTCTTCAAAGACTCACGGGGCGTTTAACGGCGCGCGGAAATGTGCATTTACAGGATGCCCAGACGGATATCTGGTCGGAAACGCTTCAGCTGAATCTCAATACCGAAGCGGGTGTCATTACCAATGGACAAATTTTTTGGAAGGAACAGAATTCCTTTGTCACGGGGCGACGGCTTCAGCGATTTTCCGAAACCCATTATCGGGTCAAGGAGGGCTCTTTTACCAATTGTGATGTCCAGAATGGCGAGATTCCGGCATGGCGATTTAAGTTTCAAGATATGGATTTGGAATATGAGGACAGTTTGTTTGGAAAAGGCGTGTGGTTCAATGTGAACGATGTGCCGGTGATCCCGCTTCCCACCTTTCGATATCCGCTTGGCGCTTCTCGAAAAAGCGGATTCTTGTTTCCGACAACCGGGTACAATACGAATTTCGGGTACCAGTATCGGCAGGGGTATTTCTGGGCCATTAATCCCAGTAGCGATTTAACCGTTTCCCCGCAGATATTAACGGAGCGTGGAGGAGGTGCGGATCTGCAATATCGCTATGTGTGGAATCGGCTCACAAAGGGAGAATGGTTGATACGCTCGCTCTATGATACCGAGCAAAGTCGTGGGCGAGCCGAAGTTCGGGGGGCTCATGTTCAGCAATTCAATCCCGATTTGTCTTTACGCATGCGGGCCAACTTTTCAAGTGATCGCACGGTTCTGCAAAATTTCAGCAGTTCCGGGACTCAACGGGCTTTACCCAGTCAAGAATCGAATCTCACCATTTTGCAACGACTTGATCATGGAGCGCTGTATTTTTCGGGTCAATATATTCAGCCGTTAGCCACGGGCGGGAATTCGACTTTTCAGCGGTTACCTGAAGTCGGGCATCGCTTCGTGAATCCCAGTGTCTTGGGCAGTCCCATATCTCTGACAGCGGAAACGACCGCGGTGCAATTTTACAGGCAGACGGGGTTCAATGTTGGTCGTCTCGACGTGTTGCCGGGGCTTTCGATGGAAGGACTCCATCTGGGGCACACCTTGGGATTTCGTCCTCAAGTCAAATTTCGTGAAGTGGGCTATACCCGGGGAATCACCGAGAAATCATTCCAACATCGTGAAACCTTTTGGGTAGGCGCTGAATTATTTTCGAATATGTCGAAACGGTTTTCCATCGGCGAGGGGGATTGGATCCGACATTCTATTCAACCGAATGTGATTTATGAGTATGTGCCACAGACGAAACAAGCGGAATTCGTTCAGATCGATGCGGTAGATGATTTGATTCAAAAGAGTCTGGTCACCTATTCCTTGAAGAATCGTCTGAGCCAAATTGGTGGCACGGAATCTAATTCCTGGTTGGATCTGTTATTTGCCCAAAGTTATCATGTGGCCAATCCGTCGCCCTTGGCCTCCAAATTTTCGGATATCTGGACACGGGGGCAATTTCATTCACCAGTGAATTCCTCAGCATTCATCTCGGCATTCGATCTGAGAGTGGATGCCTTCTACGATCCGAACAGGAAATATTTTTCTCAGATGAACACCGACGTGTTCATTCAAAGTCGACAGGCGTGGTATGTGACCGTTGGGCAACGGTACGCGAGAGAAGGGTCGAGAGTCCGTCGGGGAGATATTTGGAACCCCGTGTCGTTTAATGAAGTTTTGGCTCCGGCCCAGGAAATCCTCTATTTGACGACCGGGGGTGGAGTGCGGTTGCCGTATGGTGTGACCTTGGGCACCAAATGGTATCATGACTTCCGGACAGGGGAGACGGCTGAATTGGATGTGGTGGGATTGTACCAAAATCCTTGCCGATGTTTTTCGCTTGGGCTCACCTATACGAAGCTTCCTGACCGTTCTCAAATTGAATGGCTCGTCAGCTTGACTGGGTTGTGGGGGACCCAAGGGCATGGAACACAATTAATGAAGTTAATTTTGGGCCCCATCATGGGCGGAGAGCGTGGAGTTCCCTGGGACTACCGGTAACGGTCATGCGGATTATGCCTGTCCATTGGTGCATTGTACCGGTGATGATTTTATGGGGATTGGCCGGCTGGCCGCTTCATGTTTGGTCGCAAGAAGTTGTCACCGATCAGGTGACTATCACGTCAGCAAGGGGACAACTGTTTGGTATCACTTCCGGCGAAGGTATTGCCAAAACGGTATTAGCTTCTGGAGAAGACGTGCTGGTAGTTGAAACCAAAGGCGTGACCGGATATGTCCAGACCACCACAAGGTTGCTGGGGTTTTCAGGTCGTTTACAACGGTGGGTGGAGTTGAACCTTTCCTCGGCGGAGGAGGAGGTCACTGCGACGGTCACTCCCAGAATGATTATCGTTCAAGGGCAACAGGCGGCTTATGGTTTTCAAAGTGATCTGGGTCGTTGGAAACGAAACTCTTGGGGAGCTGGAGAGTTGTTGGTGGAGAGTATCGTGAATGACCATGTGGCTGTTCTCATTACCAACAGACGGGCATTGGGATTTTCTGCGTTGACCGGAGGATTTTTCCCGCAAGACCTTCCATCCGGCAATGCGATTGTCCAGACGGAAGCCAATGCTAACGTCGTGGTCATCCACCTGTCAGGATTGATGTTGGTTTTCCGGTCCGGCTTAGCGATTTGGACGGTGTTGCCTTGATTAATTAGAGGAAAGATTGCTCGCCATTTGCGGGTGTTTGGTCACGCCTGGATAATCCACTCCAATAGGTGTATTCGAACAATAGTGGGTCCACCAGTCAATGACTTCCTGCAAAAAAGGATCTTCCGGGCCTGTCGCAAATAGATGACCATAGAGGTAACCCGTTTGGGTATCAAAGAGCATGAAAATCGGCATGGGTGCAGGCTGTGGAATATGTGGCGTGTCCATGAGTAGTTGAGACCGATCCTCAGAGGTTCCTTCTGTTTTTGCCTACGTATTCTTATCGGAACGTATTTTATTTTTCTTAAATAGGCCTTTTGCTCAAACCGCTCTGACCGTCTTTTTGGACTCAAGGCCGATTCAAGGGTTTCAGGGAGATCGGAGAGGGGACTCAGCAACGTTTGGGGCAAATTAGAAGACAACCCTTGACCTTCCCCGTCAAATGGGGTAGCTATGTTCCTTCACCGCACAACCGGGTCAACGGGATGTGCGTTTATATGGGTTGAGAGGGAGGCCATTCATGGATGTGTTTGATTCGGCTGAATCAGGTATCACGAAGCAGGTTGCCAGGATCCTGCTGGTTGAAGATGAGGTAGATGTGCGGGAGTCCCTCAAGTTGCAGCTTGAGGATGAAGGGCATCAGGTTGTGGACACGGAATCAGGAAGCGATGCCTTGGCTCTCGCCGAGTCCTCCCTGTTCGATATTGTCTTGACCGATGTGATGATCCCCGACATCAACGGAATTGAGTTGGTTCAGCGCATTATGCAGCTCCCGAATCATCCTGTGACGGTCGTCATGACAGGATATGGGTCGGTAGAGATGGCGGTGAAAGCCATTAAGGCCGGCGCCTTTGATTTCCTCTCTAAACCATTTTCCATGGATGTCTTGAGCGCCACTGTTGCCAGTGCCTTAAGGGTCAAGTGTCTTCAGGACGAGAATGTCGAACTGAAGAAAACCGTCAAGGGGCAATTTAGTTTGGGAAAACTCATTAGCTCCAGTCAGGTGATGCAAGAGGTGTTTCAGTTGATTGATTGCGTGGCGGACACCGATAGTACCGTGCTGATTTTAGGGGAAAGTGGAACCGGCAAAGAATTAATTGCCCAAACCATTCATTGTCATAGCACGCGGCACCGGGGAAGCCTGATTCCTGTCAATTGCGGAGCGATCCCCGAGGCGTTATTGGAAAGTGAATTGTTCGGTCATGAAAAAGGGGCATTTACCGGAGCGGTGGCCTCACGAGTGGGACGATTTGAGCTGGCGACTGGAGGAACAATTTTCCTCGATGAAATCGGTGATCTGAGTCCTCCGCTCCAGGTCAAACTTCTTCGCGTCCTGCAGGAGCGAACGTTTGAACGAGTGGGGGGTAGTCGAACTTATAAGTCGGATGCCCGTGTCATTGCCGCCACCAATCAGGATCTTGAAACCCTGGTCGCGGCTAAACAATTTCGAGAAGATCTGTTTTATCGGTTAAATGTGGTGCCGGTTCTTGTTCCTCCTCTCCGTCAACGCGTGGAAGATATCCCGCTATTACTCCAGCATTTCATTACGATGTTCAATGATCGGCGAAAAGCGGAACTCACCGGTGTGGCTGAGGACGCGATGAGTCTCTTATGTGATTATCCCTGGCCGGGAAACGTTCGTGAACTCGGGAATATTGTTGAGCGGATTGCTATTTTAAAACGGCGGGGATTAATAGTCCCGGGAGATTTACCGGAAAAAATCAGGCGACTCCCACCTTCCCATCTCCCCACCATGCCGGCGGCAATTCCGGTGGCCGGGATGGATCTTTCCAGAACAGTTGAGGAATTTGAAAACCGGCTGATTCTTGAGGCTCTTGAGCGAACCAATTGGGTCAAAAGTAAGGCGGCTCGTCTTTTGCAAATTAATCGCACCACTCTCATTGAAAAGTTAAAAAAGAAATCTCTGGCCGAAGTGGTCGCACAACGGGCCGCGCCATCGGAAGATCTGGCTGACGTGTAACGATACAAGACCGTTGGCCTTTCCTACCCTGTTCTAGCTTTCCCTTTCCCTTTCCAAACCAGCCTGAGGTTCTGACCATTGCGTCAACTCCTTGACGGCGGCAATTTTGTCCGCTCGTCGGTGTTTGTCTCAAACCTCCTGGTTTATCAACAAAAACCCTGTGAGTAAAATTTTCCCCCGGCAAGAATAACTCCGGTCTAATTTTTGCTGAATACGTTCAGCAGGTTGGAGCAGAAACAAAAAGTGAGGAAATTTACTTGGATTGCCCTGTCGTGTCTTATCTGGCCCAGCACGGTTATGGGAGGCCCCTGTTCTGAATTTTCCTGGTACGTTTCCAGGGATATGGTGATGCCAGAGATGATTCAACACGGACAGGATGCTATGCGGGCCGGACAACTCTTGGAAGCCCGAGACATGTTTGCTACCTATCTGAATGAACAGGAAGACGGAAAGTTTGCAGAAGGCGTTCGTTGGGTCATGGCCTCTCTTCCTGATCCTTCGGATGAACCAGGCAAAGAAAATTTTCAACGAATTAAGCGGTTACAGGCCATGAAAACAAGTCATCCGGAAAGTGTGTATGCTCCATGGGCTCTTTGTGCCATGGGGGAAGTGTATTGGGAGGCTAGATGGTTTTCAGAAGCCAGCGGGATATTCGAAGAATTCCTCCGGTCCTATCCAGAACATCCATTAGCGGGAGGAGTCATGGTTGAGGCCGGACTAGGGTATCTGAGTAATAAACAATATTTGGAGGCAGCACTGATCTTCCGGCGGGTGGTAGAAGAACCCAAGTGGAATGCCCATCGCATTAAAGGTGCATTAGGGCTGGCCGATGCCACAGCCAAGGCAAAGGCTTGGAAGCAGGCCTACTATTGGTATCGGGTGGTGGAAGCCGAAAGGCCTGAACTCATTCGCCAGTCTGCGGAGTCATCGTATCACTATGGCTTGACAGAAATTGCTGTAGGAAATCCCGCCATGGCGATATCCAGATTTTTATTGACAGTCAATCTTCATCCGCATCAGGAAGCAGCCGGGAGAGCCCTCAACCACATATCAGAAAAATTACGAAAGGAAGGGCATGATTTTTTAGCCTTGTATTTTGCGGATCATGCCCGACAACAATTTCCGGATCAGGAGCCCGGTCGACGCGGGCAGGCTGCGCTCACCAGATGGATCGTGGAGTTTGTTTCCCGGGAGCATGCTAAGGAAGACTGGAACAAGGTCTACCAACGGTTAGATGAATTGGAAATATACCTCTCGCTCTCATGGGATTATGTTCTGGAAACCGCGGGTGCGTTAAGTTATGCACCTGAAAACGACGTGGCTGATGAAAGCCTGCTGTGGATGGGGCAAGCGTATCAGGCGTTAGAGGATTATTCTGATGCCGTTCAGACTTTCACCCGTCTCATTATCGCGGCCTCGTCGGATGTAAAACGTCTGGAGGGGCAGGAACGACTCGCGTCCTTGTTACAGGATCAGATTCGCTGGTTCTATGCTCGGAAAGCCTGGGTACCATTACTCAAGTTTCACGCCGACCATCGGGACGCGTTTCAGCTGGTGCCATTGGAGCGGGAGCGACTCTTGATGGTGGCGCAAGCCTATCAGCAGGTGAATCTTCCTGCTGAAGCCTTGCATTGGTATGACCAACTCATAAAGGAGTACCCCAACAGTCCGCACCGGGAAGAGATTCTTCTTCAGCAGGTTCTGGTCGCTCAGGAGCAAGGCAACGGTTCATTGGTTCGAGAGGTGGGGGCATCCTACCTACAGGAGTTTCCGGAGGGCCGAGGACGAGGGCAAGTGGAGATCGCCCTCGGCATGGAAGCCTTCGCTGACAAACGGTATGTAGAAGCGATCCGGAATTTCACGTCGGCCCTACAGCATGTCGATGGAGAAGTGGGACAACGCTATTTGCTCAGGAATCGGGCACGCGCCAATCGAGCCCTCGGGCAGATGGAGTTAGTGGTTCAAGACATGCGACAGGCGGTGTCTATCGAACCCGCTCAGGCTTCCGATGTTCTCCGCTTGGGGGATGCCATGTTTGATCAAGGTGACTATGTCGAAGCCCAGAGCCTGTACGATCAAGTCCTGGCCTTGGATGTGCCAGCGGCGTTGCACACATGGGCTAAGTATCGGTTGGCGGTCTCGTTTGAACATATGGGCAAATCCGCTGAAGCCGCGTCACTACTTGCCGAAATCAAGGAATTAAAAACCCGTTCTCCAGAATTGGAACATACGATTCGTTCAGCCGCCACGGCGGTGTTGGATGAAATGTCATTGAATGAAACGCCATCAACCAGGATACCCGATGTCCCAATTAAATCCTAAACCGATGATCGCGCTCAGTTCCAAAAAAAACGGGGACACGTCCTGGCCGACGCTCGACCCTATCACGGAGCCGACAATTTCCAGTGAAACCCTCAGTCTGGCGCTTGAGGCCAAGTATGCAGAAACGCAACGACTGCATCATCACCTTCATCGTTTGGTGAAGAGTCTTCCGTTACCCGCCTTGCTCTACAACCGGAAAGGCCGGATTGTCACTGCCAATCACAAGGCTCAAATCCTGATGGGAGAAATCGATTGGAAGAAGATGAATTGGCACATTCAGGATCTCTGGACTTCCCTGGTGTGGCCGACGGTTCCCTTTACCGATTGGAAATGGAAGGCGGGCCGGGTGTCCTGTTGGGATTGTCCGTTAGGGGGGGGGGATCAACCCTCCAGTTTGACTGTTCGTTATCTCAGATACGAAGAGGAGGTGCTCAGTGAAGGGACGGAGCAGCTTCAACGCTTGGCGGCCATAGGAGAACAGGTCGGGAGGCTGGCGCATGATATTCGCAATCCGCTCGCAAGTATTGAATGGTTTGCCACACTATTGGGCCGCGACCGTCAGTCCGGTTTGGAACGCGGGGACCTGGCGGGTCAATTACTTCAGGCCATTCGTTCATTGGATGGGCTGGTCTCGAATCTCTTAACGGCGAGCACGCCATTGAAGCGGGAGCGGCAGAGTGTGAACCTCTCGAGGCTGTTGGATGATGTGGAGCTCTTAGCCATGTATTCCTTCAGAAGAAAACGGCTGACTATCCATCGGGAGAAGGAAGTGTCACATCTCGAAATCTTGGGGCATGAGCAGTTATTAAAGCAGGCCCTTTTGAATCTGCTCCTGAATGCGATTCAGGCCTCCCCGCAAGACGGTCATATTGAAATTCGTTGTCGGCTGATGTCCCTGCCGATCACTGGAGAACCCGTCTCTCCTGGAATCAATGGCGTGGCATTAAGTATTCGAGACGAAGGATGTGGGATGTCCAAAGAAGAACTCTCCAGAGTATTTCAGCCATTTTATTCGAAGCGTCAGGGTGGGACCGGTCTTGGGCTTTCGATTGTGAAAGACATAGTCCAGGTGCATCAAGGCAGAATTGAGATAGAAAGCCAGACGGACAAAGGAACAACGGTCAAACTATTTCTTCCCCAATAAAGGAGATTGGCATGATAGACACTGAGGGTGGAGCGAGCCGGGGGATCCTGGTCGTTGAAGATGATGAGCAACTGCAATCAGCCCTGACTCACGCATTAAGCCAACATGGGTATGCCGTTACGGTTGCCAGAGATGGCTATGAGGGGTTGGAGCGAATGGAACGCGAAGCCCCATGGCTGGTGTTGACTGATCTGAATTTGCCGGGAAAAGGCGGAATGGAATTTTTACGTGAGGTTCGAAGCCAGGGCTACCATATGCCTGTGGTCGTCATGACGGCATATGGTGGAGTGGATGCAGCCGTTGAGGCTCTCAAATATGGGGCCACCGATTTCCTTCAGAAGCCGTTTCCCCTGGATCGTCTTGAAAAATTAATTGACCAGTTAAAGTATGAGCAGCCTGTCTCAGGACTGGATGTCTTGAGGGAACAGGAAAGAAACCGCCGTGAGGAACCGCGTGAAGGATTTCTGACCAGAGATCCGAAAGTGCTGCAGACGATCAGTATGTTGGAAATGGTGGCAGGGAGCCAGGCGACAATTTTGATTCAAGGGGAAAGCGGGACGGGAAAAGAAGTTCTGGCGCGGCATGTCCATCGTCATAGCCCACGTGCCTCCCAACCCTTCGTGGCCATCAATTGCGCCGCTCTGCCGGAAGGACTCTTGGAAAGTGAATTATTCGGCTATGAGAAAGGAGCCTTTACCGGTGCCCTCGCAAGACGATGCGGCAAGTTTGAACTAGCCCACCAGGGGACCTTGTTGTTGGATGAAATCGGGGAAATGAGTTTGGGGTTACAAGCCAAATTACTCAGGGTCCTTCAGGAACGTGAAGTGGATCGTCTTGGCTCACGGCAGCCGGTGCAGGTGGATGTGCGGGTGATTGCCACCACGAATCGGAATCTGGCGCAGGAAGTTCAGGCCGGGCGCTTTCGTGAGGATGTGTATTACCGGCTGAGTGTGATGCCGTTCACTATCCCCCCGTTGCGTGATCGACCTGCGGACGTTCAATTGTTGGCGGAATACTTTGCCAACCGGTCATTGCGGCGAAACCGGCGTACACCGTGTGAGATTTCTGAAGAGGCGATGTCGCATTTGAAGCGGAGGCCGTGGCGGGGTAACGTGCGGGAACTGGAGAATGTGATTGAGCGAGGCGTGTTGTTAGCCGGTAACGGCCCTTTACGAATGGAGCATTTTCAGTTTGAGGAACCCGTGTTGACGGCCAATCATGCCAGTGCGCCAAGTGGAACTATCTGGGAAATGGAGCGGGAACTTATTTTAAAAACCCTGGAGCGCCATGATGGCAATCGGACCCATGCCGCCAGGACCCTGGGAATCAGCATTCGTACATTACGGAATAAATTGCGGGAATATCGACAGTTAAACGGTGGTCTTTCGTTGAGTATATAACTTGAGGCAGTCGGAGAACATCAGAATGTCTCGCTTCGATCTGTTATGAGGAATGACAGGAGTTGAGCGGAAAAATATGCCGGTACAGGCAAAAGTTTCCTCCAGACCAGACAAGATGTAAAGCGTGAGAAGTAGGCGTAAGGGGGGAAAACGTGACGGGGAAAACGTGAGGAACTCTTTTTTCTCCTTCATGTGGATTCCTTACGGATGATTTCTGGCATTGGTGTTGCTGACTTGAATGACGACGTCAAGGATTCCATGGTCAGGGAGGAAGGGATACAGGTGAAGATACAGGAGAACATGGGAACCGGAGAGGAGAAACTGCCATGATGATTTCCCCTTGGGATGAAGGTACGAGACTTTTCGAGCGTTCACTGGATGTCCGGAGCGGGATTCAGGAAACGATTGCCTCCAACATGGCCAACGAAGAAACACCTGGCTACAAGTCCAGGATCCTGCCTTTTCAGGAAACGTTTAATGCGGTTCTTCGAGGGGATGGTCCATTGGAATCAGTCGTCACCAATCCGAAGCACGTGCGCATTGGCTCAGAGGATTCCCGGATATTTCAGCACACCATTAAACAGGATGCGGGAGCCGGATTAGACGAAAATACTGTGAATTTGGAAAAAGAAATGACCCTGATGGCGGAAAATACCTTGATGTATATGGCGGTCAGTCAATTTCTAAAAGGTCGCTTCGAGGGGTGGAATGCGGCTATTGATGGAGGAAATGGCGGTAGGTGACAGCCGTTGAACTGATAGCCGTTATGACGCTGATTCCAGGAAAACAGAGCGAGGGAATCGGGAAGTTGTTGAGGATGAGAAGGATTGGAAGATCTGAAAAGGGTGTCGGAAAAGGAGGCTGAAATGAATATTGATCGCGTGTTTGCGGTGGTGGGGTCTGCCTTAGATGCACAACGGCAGCGGCTAAATATCATTGCCAGCAACCTGGCCAATGCAGAATCCACCCGGACGCCGGAAGGGGGACCGTACATCAGGCGTGATGTGGTATTTCAGGCCTCACCGGCCGGGCAAGAGTTTTCCAATGTATTTGCCAATGCCTTTGGCGATCAGTCCGGGCCATCAGGCGTTCGGGTGACGGATGTGATCCAAGACGATCGGCCGTTGAGGACCGTGTACGATCCCAGTCATCCCGATGCGGATGACCAAGGGTATTTACATCTTCCTAATGTGAATCCGATCGAGGAAATGGTGAATCTCATGTCCGCGACCCGTGCCTACGAGGCGAATTTAGCGGTGATGGAAACCGGCAAAACCATGACACTTCGTGCATTAGAAATGAGTCGCTAAGGTGTCCCAATCTTGAAGGAAGGAGGACAATGAAATGGAATATCTCCCGATAAAAAGCATTGAAGGTATTTCAGAGCCGTTTGGGGTCACGCCGCTCAAAGGACCAACGGGCCAGGACAAGGGATTCGGCGATCTCTTGAAAAACGCGGTGGAGTCGGTCAATACCATGCAACATGAGGCCGGGCGTTTAGAGGAAGCCGTTGCCCATGGAGAAAACGTGAATATTCATCAAGCGGTCATTGCCGGGGAAAAAGCCGGTTTATCTTTCAAACTTTTGATGCAAGTGAGAAATAAGGTGATTGATGCATACCAGGAAGTGATGCGGATGCAAGTGTAAGGGAGTATCGAGTTGCCGATGATGACGATCATGGGGGAGGTTCGAATGAACGAGACCCCGCACCGGTCTCATCGGGTACGAATCATTAGTGTCAGAATGACACCCACATTTTTATCCAAAGAGTTGAGCGGAACCCGTTAATTTAATGGACAGTCTCCTCGGTAATTTTCAAGCCTTAACACTGACCCAGCGGATCGGCGTGGTCGTGGTGGTGGCGTTAGCCCTGGCGACTATTCCAATGTTGATGATGGTCGGTAAGTCTCCGGAGTTGGTGACCCTGTTCTCTCAGCTCAATCCTGACGATACGCGAGCGATTATTCAGGAGCTTGGGAAGCAAGGTGCCGTCTATGAGGTGGGTGACAGCGGGAATTCAATTAAAGTTCCGGCGGAACGGGTGCATGAATTGCGACTGCAGTTGGCCTCCTTGGGACTTCCTGAGTCGGCTGGTGTGGGATTTGAAATATTCGATCGCACCGGATTGGGCGTGACCCCTTTTACGCAGCAAATGAATTACCGGCGAGCGCTTCAGGGAGAGCTGGCTCGGACCATCGGTCAATTATCTCAAGTTGAGCGGGTACGCGTGCATCTGGTGATGCCGGAGAAACGTCTGTTTGCGACGGAACAAAAACCGGCTCAGGCGGCGGTTGTGTTGACTCTCAAACGCGGGGCTCCTCTTGGAGGCTCTCAAGTCCAGGGAATCGTGCATTTAGTAGCCAGTAGTGTCGAAGGATTGGAGCCCAGCCAGGTGACGGTCGTGGACAATCATGGTCAGGTCTTGAGTCAGAACTCTGCGGATAGTGATGCTCAACTGACGGCCTCTCAAATTGAAACCCAACGACGGGTGGAACGGGACCTTGAGCAACGGGTGCAGACCATGTTGGACCAGGTCCTGGGCCGGGACAAATCCGTGATTCGGGTCACTGCGCCGTTGGAGTTTCGGCAAGTCGAAATTACCGAAGAAAGTTTTGATCCCAATAGCCAGGTGGTGCGAAGTGAAAACCGTAGTCAGGAAAAGGTGTTGGAATCCGGTTCGAGCAGAGGAGGGCCTGGTGTTCCCGGTGTCAGGAGTAATGTGCCAAGCGAGCTCAAGGCAGGAAATGGAGCAGAGCAAAAGGAAGCCAAACGAAAAAATGAAACATTGAATTATGAAGTCAATCGTAAAGTGAGCAAAATTATTGAGCCGACCGGTGCCATTAAACGATTAAGTGTGGCGGTCTTAGTGGATGGGACCTATGAAGGGGCTCTGGGCACTGAGGGACCAGCGGCTGAGAATGCGGCCGAAAAGAAATATGTGCCACGGCCGGAACAGGAAATACAGAATCTGGTTCAAATTGTGAAAAAAGCCGTCGGATTCTCCGAAGAACGCGGAGATCAAATTGAAGTCATCAATGTCCCATTTGAATCGCCCACTATCCTTGAGGGTGAGGAAAGTATGACGGCGGGGGTTCAATCGTTCCTGGCCGTCTGGGGTGGATTCCTCAAACCGATACTCTTTTTCTTCCTTGGGGCCATGGTGTTGTGGTTTGTCGTTCGACCGATGGCGTTGAATCTTACCAAGCCCGCAGCGGCAGCGGTCGTCCTCCCACAGAAAGGATTGCCTGCCACCGTCACCGAGTATGAAGCGGAAATTTCAGAAACCCCTCAGGAGCAAGCCATTAAGCTTGCAGCAGACAATCCAGCTTCCGCCGCTCAAGTAATTCGAACCTGGATAAAAGAAGAACAAGGAGAAAAGGTCTAATCCGTGAATAGTCAATTATCTGGATATGAAAAAGCGGCCATTTTATTACTCGCAATCGGGGAAAGCGCCGCGGTCGAGGTATTGAAAGTGTTAGACCAAAAAGATATCCGGGCAATTGGCGCGTATCTGGGCGCGTTGGTGAATGTCGGGCAGGATGAACATCGAATGGTGCTTAAAGAGTTTCGGGAATTGGCCGGAACATCCGGTCTGTCGGTTGAAGGAAAAGCCTACCTCTCAAAAATCCTGAATGCGGCCTTGGGCAAGGATAAAGCTCGTCGAATCCTGAGTTCCCTGAACACCTCGGAGAATGCCGGATTTGAAACCTTAAAATCCCTTGATGCGGCGTCGATTGCGAATTTATTGGCGGGTGAACATCCTCAAACGGGCGCCTTGATCCTGGCTAACTTAGAGTCCGATCACGCGGCTCAGATTTTGTCATTGCTCCCCGCACATAAGCGGGATGCCATCGTCTACCGGTTAGCCACCACGGAAGAAGTCTCGCCCAATATGCTGGATGAATTGAATTCCGTGCTTCAGGAGGAATTGCGTCTGGGATCGTCGAAAAATGCGGTGGCCATAGGTGGGACCGGTCTGGTCGCCGAAATCCTGAATTCGGTGAAACGCAATGTGGAAGGGGAAATCCTGACGGCTCTGGAAGGCAAAAATCCGGAGATTGCCGAAGAAATTCGTGGAAAGATGTTTGTGTTCGAAGATCTGGAAAATATTGATGACCGTGGGATGCAGGAAGTGCTGCGAGAAGTGAGCAAAGAAGAATTGCTTCTCGCCCTGAAACCGATCGATGGTCCGCTCAGGGACAAATTCTTCAGGAATATGTCCAGTCGCGCGGCGGAATCCCTCAAGGAAGATATGGAAACTCGAGGACCGGTCAAGCTGAGTGATGTGGAAGCCTCTCAGCAGAACATTATTAAAACCGTTCAACGCCTGGCCGGTGAAGGCCGTGTAGCCTTGGGAGGAAAAGGTGAGGAGCAAATGGTCTAAGGTGCGCTCGCTTATGGAACAGGATGACACGGTCAAATGTTTTCAGATGGTTGAATTAGTTCACAAAAGTGCGAAGCAACGCGCCGAAGAGGCCCAACCGCATGATTGTACCGAACTTCAACGTGACGCGTTTGAGCGGGGGAGGCAGGACGGGATTGCCGAGGGACGTGCCCAGTGCAAAGCCCAGGTAGAGGAGGAAGTCAAAAAGGCCATTCGGTTGGCTAACCAGATTGGTCGGGCCAGGCTGCTCGCGTTAGAAGAACATGAACGCGATATTGTGGAGGTCGCATTGGCCATTTCCCGAAAAATCCTGTTACGGGAATGTGAGATCGATAAAGAACTTGTCGTTCGGCAAGTGCGCCAGGTTCTTGGACTGCTCCCCGACAAAACGTTGGTGACGCTGAAAGTCCATCCACAAGATTTCACCACCTTAGAGCCCCTACAGCACACCTTACGACCGGAATGGGCGGATGGCGATCATCTCGTGCTTGAAGCCTACGAAGACGTGGATCCGGGTGGATGCGTGGTTGAACAGGCCGGTCTACTTTTCGATGCCAGGCTGACTCAACAACTGGCTCTTGTGGCCAATGAATTCGGATTGGAAACACCGCAGGCATGAACCTCGCCACCATTCAACAACGTTTGGACGACATTACTCCTGTGACAATTACGGGGCGGGTGGTCAAAGCCGTGGGCTTGACTCTGGAGGGAACAGGCCTGGGAGCTTCGGTTGGTCAGCGATGTCATATCTTCAGCACACGAGGGAAGTCCATGATGGAGGGCGAAGTCATCGGGTTTCGTGAGCAACGTGTGGTGGTCATGCCGTTCGGAGCTGTTCGCGGCATCGCTGCCGGAAATTTCATACGCTACGATCCGACCTCTCCACGATTATTGGTCGGGCCTCAAATGTTGGGACGAGTCCTGGATGGACTCGGGAACCCATTAGATGAAAAGGGTCCGCTCTCCCGTAGCCGTCGCTATGCCCTCTATGCACCTGCGCCTGCTCCCATGCTCCGGGAGCGAATTCGTACGCCAATGGATTTAGGCGTACGAGCCATCAATGCCCTTTTGACCTGCGGGGTCGGGCAAAAACTCGGAATTTTTGCGGGGAGCGGAGTCGGGAAAAGTGTCTTGATGGGAACCATGTGCCGTCACACGTCTGCGGATGTGAATGTGATCGCGCTGGTGGGTGAGCGAGGACGGGAGGTGAGGGAATTTCTGGAACGGGATTTAGGGCGGGAGGGACTCCGGCGTTCTGTGGTCGTGGTCGCCACATCCGATCAATCTCCGTTAGTCCGGGTCCGGGCGGCTTTTGTCGCGACAGCCATAGCTGAATTTTTCCGGGATCAGGGTAATCAGGTCCTCCTCCTGGTCGATTCCTTAACCCGCTTGGCTCATGCGCAACGGGAGGTGGGACTGGCTGCCGGAGAACCACCTACCACCAAAGGGTATCCCCCTTCGGTCTTTACGCTCTTTCCTCAAGTTCTGGAGCGGGTGGGCCCGATGGGCACAGGATCAATTACCGGTCTATATACCGTGCTCGTTGACGGAGACGATTTAAATGATCCCATTGCCGATTCCATCCGGTCCATTTTAGACGGGCATATTGTGTTGTCCCGGCGCTTGGCGATGCAAGGACATTTTCCCGCGATTGATGTCCTGCAAAGTGTGAGTCGGGTAATGTCGGATATTACCTCGACCGTCCATCAGGATGCTGCCAGGTTCCTGGTGCAGATGATGGCGGAATATCGCAATGCCGAAGATCTGATCAATCTAGGAGCCTATCAATTAGGGTCAAATCCTCGGCTTGATGCGGCGATCAACATGAAAGGGCCGATCGATTCCTTTCTCCGGCAAACCAGGGAGGAGGGGGTGGGAATACCAGAAAGTTGCCAAAGTCTAGAAGCCTTGGCACAACAGGGCCGGCGTCTTCTTGAGAGAAAGGGAAAGACCCCATGAATTGGACTACATTACTTCGATTTCGCAAGCAAGTGGAAGATCTCGCTCGTGAAGAAGTCGTCCTGGCCGAGTGGGAAAAAAGTCAGATCTCCTCGAAGCGTGATGACCTTATGGTGGAAATGGAAGCGGTGGCCACTGAATTAGAACAGCGTATACGAGTGGGTATCGACAACATGATTGCCGAGCAACGCTATCAGTGGATGGATCGGATCAGCATAGCCATAGAACAACAGAGCCAACATATTCAGGAGGTGGAAGATAAGCTGGCTGATTTACGGGCCACATTAAAAAAAGCCCACCATGCCAGACGCGTAGTGGAATTGGTGATTGCTAAAAAGGAGGAAGAGGTCATGCAGAAAATCGCGACACAGGAACAACAGATTCAGGAGGATGTGACGGCTCATGCCTATGCCATCTCTCACCTTGAAGAAATGACCCAGTAGGGGGCAGGAAATATGTCAATTTTTTCACCTTTCCATCAGCATATTCGTAATCGAGAGCATAGACCAAACACTGGAATGTTCAAAAAGGCCGTTTCAGCATGGCTCCAGGCGTTTTGGGCGGGCGAAGCATACGGAGGAGTATGTGAGCACGGCCGAGTGGCAAGAACGCGGGTGTCGGCATTTTCCATCACTCCGGAGGGGAACAATGTTGCCTAGTCGATCACTCATTGTCTGGTGGGTGTTGGCCTTGATTTTGTGGGCCACCACGGTCGGGTCTGTTCAGGAAATGCCGGAGGTAGGAAAGACGAATTCATTTGAAAATCAATTAGTTGAAGATGAAAGGGTGGAGGAGGCGCCTAGTGCAGAAAGCACATTATTGGAACAACTGCAAGCGCGTTTGAAAGTGGTGGAAGAGCGGGAACGTGCTTTGCAACAACGTGAAGAGCGGCTCACCGCACTCCAGCAAGACATAGAGGCGTTGGCGGCACGACAAACCAAAGAGGGGAAACGGTTAGTGGGTGAGGCATCCTCGCTCGCAGAAGAACAACGTCGATATGTGGAACAGGATCCGGCGTTAATCCATTTAATCAAAATTTATGAATCCATGGATCCCGAAGAAGCGGCCTTGCGAATCGCAGAAATGCGAGAAGGGTTAGCCTTGGATATTTTGGCATCGATCAAAGATAAAAAAGCCGCCGGAGTGTTAGCGGGAGTTGAACCGGTGAAAGCGGCACGATTATCTGAAGGCCTCCGGCGATATCGGGACATTAAATTGAACCAAGCCAATTAACCCAAGACTCAGAATTAAACGATGATCAATGCCCTTCCATTCTTTTTCGGACCTTCGGAGAGTCCTCCTCACGTAACCGGTCAAACGGGTGGACTTGGCCTGGATCAGGCGAAGACCACGGAGAATTCTTCCAATCATCTATTTGCCAAAATTTTTCGCGATCACTCGGGGCCGGACTCTTTTCAGAACGGTGTATCCAACACGACGTCTGGAAAAGATGGGGGAAAAGTGTCGAATTTTGAGTTGCCTCTTGGCACGACGGCTGTGTCAGGTGACAATCTCTTGGCTCTTTATCTGGCAGGGGTCTTTGCTGAGGATGGACAGCGGGTACCGGAAGAAGGGGATGGACAACGGATTACCGAAGAAGCTGATGTAGGAAAAATCTCATCGATTCCCTTGGCGGCAGAAGGCCTGAATGGAGGTCGCTCAGACCTGGCCGTGAGCCAGAAGGCGTTGTTCGGACTCTTGCCCGGAAATGTGCCTCAGGACGGGCCGGTTTCCGGTGTGGTGGTTTCGCCTCACGCATTCCTCAACGGAGTACGTGGAGGCCAGACAGGTTTGCCGCTTGTCATGGGGAATTCACCAAATCAGATAGCATCCGTTGGGAACATACTCGTCGATCCGAGTGGAACTGACCTCATTGCCAAGGTCGATCATCAACAGGTTCTTCGAAATCCCCTAGCATCGGTTGCTGGGGAGGCTGTGACAGAGCCTCACACGAATCAGGGGAAACCCGGGGAACCTTTCTCAAGCCTTGTTCAGGCTCCCGGGCCTCGTCCTTGGCAAGATTCTCTCTCCCCGATGGGGCTTCCGCAGGAGTCACTCAAGCCTGTATCCAATCCAGTCAACCAGATGCTCCAGGTTCCCAAACCATTTGAAGACACGCCGGCAGGTATCGCCGATGTTGGTCAGTTGAATCAGAATCGATTGAAATATGTCAGTGGGGTTTCGTCCGTGCTGAGTGAGTCTACGGCGAACGGGAAAGAATCCTCGGTCGGAATTCCCGTGGACCTTCTTGCTGATGCCAAGGTGTCTTTGACTGGCGTTGGTTCCAGGGACGTTCTTGAGGCAACAGGAAAAGCCGAGGGAGTCGATTCCAACGCCGGACAGGGGCTCAATCATGGCATGGGCAATCCAACCCATTCTCAGTCCGGTTTTCAGCAGTCCTCGTCTTCTTCCTCACCCGGGCCGGCTGTCCGGATGCCGGAAGAGCCTGTTTCGAATCTTCCTGGTCCGGCGCTTCAACGCCTCCAAATGGAGGTGCAACTTTCGGAAACCAATCGAGTGCAGATTGATGTTGGCGTGCAGCACCGGCAGGTCTATGCCAGTTTGTTGATGGATCAAGCTACCTTGAAAAATCTTGCTGTTCAATTTGTTCCACAATTGGAAGAACAACTCACTCAGGGCGATATGGAGTTGCAGGAATTTTCCGCAGAAGTTCGTGATCAGCACGGTGAACGGGAGTCAAGCACATGGTCGGATGGGGCAGGAACGCAAACGAGCCAACGAGGGACGACATTCCTCCATCAGACACCAGGGTCGCTTTCCCATGTCGGCATGCGGGTGGACGAACAGGGTCTGCACTTGGTGGCGTGAAGAAAATGGTAGCGCGCAGGGTGAGGGTTAAAACATCAGTAGTAAGGGGTAAGGAATCAGGAATTATGAGAAGGCGATCAAATACGACGTTCGTTTCACGCCTGATGACTCCTGCTTCATTAATTACCGGAAAATGAGTTGCCGGTGAGCTGAGGGTCTCTCAGTCTTTAATTACAAATGATGCCCTCGCGTAAAAATGGTCGAAAAAACAGGAGCTCATAATTATGGAAGTGACGCCGACACAAGCAGGAACGAATGCCACGGCCACAGGGAGCGCCAATGTGCAGGCGGCGGTTTCGGCACTCGGATCAGATGTGTTTCTTCGCTTGCTCGTCACGCAGTTGCAGAGCCAGGATCCCACCAACCCGGTTCAAAATGAGGAATTTGTGGCGCAGTTAGCGCAGTTCACCACATTGGAGCAAGCCACGAGTACCAATAAACTCCTGGAAAAATTGATCGGCCAGGATACACAACGGACACAATTGGATCTGGTGAATTTGATTGGAAGGACGGTCGTTGCGCAGGGTGATACCGTCAGTATTGCGGAGGATGAACAGCCCACCCTGGCCTATGCCTTAAGTGGAGAGGCCAGGTCAGTCATCATTAAAGTGGTGGACTCGGGCAAGCAGGTGGTTCGGACTATAGAATCGACAGATATTCAAAAAGCCGGGGCCAATCAGGTCCAATGGGATGGGCTGAATGATTCGGGAGACCGGGTGCCGGAAGGAGTCTATCAGTTCATCGTGCAAGCCGTAGACGCTAATGAACAGCCTGTTCCGAATTTCACATTCGCTCGGGAACGGGTCATGACAATTGCATTTGGAACAGAGAGTCCGGTGGTCCTGCAAAGTGGAAAAACCTTACACACCGAGGACATTCTCTCCATACTTTGAGGTGGGTAATTTTAGGGGAAACATCATCAGGTCGATCAATCGAGAAACAAGGAGTAGACGCCAATGGGAATTACCTCAGCTTTTTTTGCCGCTACCAGTGGGATAAACGCGACCAGTCGAGCGCTTAGTGAAATCGGTAACAACATCGCCAATGCGCAGACGATCGGCTATAAAAGCCGGTCGGTCTCATTCGGAGATCTCTTCGGAGCCACGATTGGTGGTGGAGGGACCAGCACGGCCTTAGTGGAAGGTCGTGGGGTGCGAGTGCTGGGGATCGACCCGAGCTTTACGCAAGGGTCTCTTCAGACGACGTCCAATGCCCTGGACCTGGCCATTGATGGAGACGGATTTTTTCGGGTGAGTGATGCAACCGGAAATATTTTCTACTCTCGTGCCGGCCAGTTTGATGTTGATTCGCAAGGAAACCTCGTGAACCCCGCGGGGCTGAGATTACAGGGTGACCAAGCAGATGATACAGGGCTTTTAAGCGGGACTGTTGGGAACATCAGTTTGACCACCAGTACTCAACCTGGAAGACTCACATCCGAAATTGCAATGTCAGGCCGTCTGGCCGCAAATGCTCCCATTAATGCCTACACCATCGCACAGGTGCTTGATCCTCAATCAAATAAGGGCCTATTCCCTGGTAATGCCCCAGTCCGGGTATTTGACTCCCAGGGAGTCGGGCATGATTTGCAAATATACTTTGCCAAAACGGCCGCCAATGTTTGGGAGTATAGTGTGTTGGCTCAGGAAGGAGAAATTGACCTCTCAACCCTTCCCGCCGCCAACGTTGATACCAATACGCATAATGCTTTGGTCGCAGACGGGACATTAACTTACACTGACGAAGGATTTTTAAATTTAGAATCCACTGTTAACTATTATAATACCGCGGGATCAGGTTTAGGAGGTGGTATCGATTTTTTAGGAAAAGCACCAAATCAACCTATTGCATTTGATTTTGGGACCAGCATTACAGAAGGTGGAGCCGGCACGAATGGATTGTTACAGCAGGGCACCTCTTTGAATAATAATGCGTTAGTGCTTGACACTTTATCTCAAGACGGGTTTGGACCGGGATCACTCGCGGGAACGTCTATTGGTGAAGACGGAATCATCACGGGGCGCTTCGATAATGGGACCACCAGGACGTTGGGACAGGTGCGCTTAACCCGATTTATCAACCCGGATGGACTGCAACCGATTGGACGGAATTTGTTTATTCAATCCGGTGATTCCGGCACTCCCTTGGACGGGGTGCCAGGCACGGGTGCCTTTGGCAAAGTATCGGCCAGCACCCTCGAAGCCTCCAATGTGGATTTGGGTGAAGAGTTAGTCAATATGATTACCATGCAGCGTGGCTTCCAGGCGAATTCACGAATCATCACCACCACCAACGATCTCCTCGGAGAACTGGTGAATCTGGCCCGTTAGATTTCAAACTTGGATGTGACTCATCAAGCCCCCAGGCAGGTATTCCTGTCTGGGGGTTTTTTTCTAAAGGATTGTTGAAAAAACATGCCTCAGGAACCGTGAGGCGGAAAGTGAAAAATCCGGTTCTTTCCCTTGCCTCCTTACGCCTCACCTCTCACGTTCCATAAGTGAACCTGTCAAAGCTTCCCCCGAAATGCCAGGAAAATGACGAAAAGGGCAGCCTCATCTTGTTGCCGGGCAAATGAGATATCAGGCAGGACCACGGAAGAAATCTATGCGAATTCAATGCCTTACAATATTAGCTTTAGGCTCCTTACGTAGAAAAATGGAGTGGCACAAAGGTTGCTGATTTGGAAAGAGGAATGTAATGACCCACAAAACTTTTTAGCGTGTGAGGTTGATGTATGGCTGAAGACGATGCCAAAGAGGAAGCCCCCGTTAAAGCTGGGGCGGGGAAAAAAATGATCCTTATCATTATCGCAGGTGTTCTTCTTCTGGGTGGAGGAGGAGGTGCAGCCTGGTATTTCATGGGAGGCACAGAGGAAAAACCAGCCGAGCACGATGAGCATGCCAAAGCCGAGACTGGTCATGAAGAGCCCGGGCCGGTGATGGAACTAGACCCTTTTCTACTGAATTTAGCGGATCGTGAAGAGCTTCGATTTTTAAAAGTCAGTATCAAGCTTGAGTTGGACCGGGCTGAAGAAAAAACGGATTATCAGAATAAAATTCCGGCCATTCGTGATGCGCTGTTGGTGTTGCTGAGTAGTAAAGAATCGCAATTACTTAGAACGGTGAACGGGAAGCGGCGGGTTCGAGAAGAAATTATGACGCGGGTAAACGGCGTCATGAGTAAAGGGAAAGTCGCCAATGTATATTTTACTGATTTTATTATTCAGTAGGGCGTGGGGAGAAAGAAGTAAGCGTTCAGGGTCCGGGAGTTAGAAAGAGGAGAGAAGAGACAGCAGGGCTGTTTCTTTGTACCACGTCCGAACATGGAAAAAATTCTTAGTCAGGATGAAGTTGATGCCCTTCTTCGGGGGGTTTCCGATGGTGGCGTTGAGACGGAGCCTGAAGACCCGGTAGATGCCGGACTACACGACGGACCGGTTTCGTATGATTTGGGGAATCAGGAATGGGTCGTCCGCGGGCGAATGCCGACCCTGGATGTGATCCACCAACAATTCTCGCGTGGTTTTCGCATCTCTCTGAGCGATGTGCTTCGTAAAACTGCTGAGGTTACGGTCACCAACCAAACGGTGATGAAGTTCGGGGAGTTCACCAAACGTCTTCCCGTCCCGGCCTATCTCCAGATTATTTCCATGGACCCTCTTCGCGGCTTAGCGATGATCGCCACGGATGCGGCGACGGTGTATTTGCTTGTGGATCATTTTTTCGGGGGTGCCGGACAGACTCATGTGAAGCCGGAAGGGCAGGATTTTACCATCATAGAGCAGCGCGTGATGAAAAAGGTCATGCTGATGGGGTTGGGGAATCTCCAAAAAGCCTGGGATCCTGTCCAAAAACTCCTCATCAATGCGGTTCGGGTAGAAATGAATCCTCAGTTGGCTGCCATTGTGTTGCCGGCGGATATCGTGATTGTGGTCACGTTAGGCATCGAATTAGGGAATTCGGTTGGAGATCTCCATCTCTGTCTTCCCTATACGATGTTGGAGCCGATCCGGGAACGTCTACAGGTGAGTTTTCAGGGAGACTCGTTTGAAACGGATTATGGTTGGGTGAAACGATTTTCGGCCAGGCTGAAGGAGGCGTATGTCACGATGTCTGTCTGTTTGGGAGAAACGGAAATCTCGGTGGAGGAATTGATGCAATTTTCACCCGGCGATGTGATCGGGCTGAATCAAGGAACCACGCAACTGTTAACGGCCAGAGTGGAAGGAGTCCCGAAATTTCTTGGTTCTCCGGGAACCACCAAAGGCATGCAATCATTTCAGATTAAGGACATCATCCTGGCGAGAGAGTAAGGGCCGGTGAACACGATGAGGAGCCGGCCAGTCACTGACCGTGGAAACCTGGAGATAAACGATGAGTGAAGAAGACAACATCGACATGGATACATTTGATGCTGAGAAAGAAATGATGGAGGCGTTAGCCCAGGAAGCGTCGGCGAAGGAACAGAGCGCTGCGGCAAAAAAACAGGAGGTGGCGGCGAGTAGCAGTAGCCAGGCGCCAGAATTGATGACGTCCCACGATCCGAATTTAAATCGCATCTTAGATATTCCCTTGGTGCTTTCGGCACAACTGGGCAACACACGCATACTGATTAAGGACCTGTTGCAGTTAGGACCTGGATCCATTGTGGAATTAGATAAACTCGCGGGTGAACCGTTGGAAGTGTTGGTGAATGAACGGTTAGTCGCACGTGGTGAGGTGGTGATGGTGAATGAGAAATTCGGCATCCGTCTCACGGACGTGATTAGCCCTTCTGAGCGGGTGAATAAACTTCGATAGGGACATGAGGTGTAAGGATGAACACGTGAAGGGGCGATGAGGCCGTTTCACGCATCACGACTGACGCATCACGAAACAATATGGATCTCACACATGAAGCGCTCAAAATGGCGGGTACCTTGGCCCTGGTGGTCCTGGTTCTTCTTGGAGGATTAGCCTGGGTTCGGCGTACATTCGGAGAATTGCCCGCGAAGAATGGTGAGCCGGTGATGCGCATTTTGGGCGGACTTCGGGTCGGGACGGGAAAGCACATCATGCTCGTGGAAGTGGCCGGAGAAGTGTTGGTGTTGGGAACGACGGCCAGGGAGATGACGCTGCTGACGACCATAGCGGAGGCCGATCGGATTGATCGGCTCCGCTCCATTACGAATTCGCTTGTCGGACCTTTAGGCACTTGGTTGGGTCAGTGGACGCGGCAGGCATTTGGGAAATCCGAAATGGGATCGGTGACATCCAAACCGCTCATCCGATTGGCCCAAGGCCTCGCAAGGGTGAGGGGAGAGGGAAAGTCGTGATCAACGCCTATTGCGGGTTTCGTAAACGACGTGATTTTCGGGGACTGCTTGTCCTGAGTCTGGTCATGGGACCATCGACTTCGGCCCTTGCCCAGGTCACGAAGGATCCGGCGATCAGTTTACAGGTGTCCGGATTGGACGGGACCGAACCCTGGACCTTCGGGCTTCGCATTCTCTTTCTTCTGACGGCCTTAACGCTTGCGCCTGCCCTGTTGATGTTGGTGACGGCATTTACACGCGTGGTGATTGTTCTGGGTCTTCTCCGGCAGGCGTTGGGGACCATGCATGCTCCACCGAATCAAGTGATGATTGGATTGGCCATGTTTTTGACCCTGTTTATTATGATGCCGGTCTGGGAACAAATTCGGGTTGAGGCGCTTAATCCCCTATTGGAACAAACGGTGACTCAGGAAGTGGCGCTTGAACGGGCCAAAATTCCACTAAGAATGTTTATGCTGAAACAAGTGCGCGAAAAGGATTTAACCTTGTTTGTGGAGATGGCAAAAGTTCCTCATCCTCAAACGCCCGAAGATGTGCCGCTCCATGTCCTGGTGCCGGCGTTTGTCACGAGTGAATTGCGGACCGCATTTCAAATCGGTTTCCTGATCTATGTGCCTTTTCTCGTGATCGATATGATTGTCGCCAGCATATTAATGTCCATGGGTATGATGATGTTGCCACCGATCATGATCTCGTTGCCGTTTAAGTTGGTGCTGTTTGTGCTGGCGGATGGATGGTTTTTGGTCGTGGGAGCATTGATGAATAGTTTTCAATAGGAAAGGCCGTAGGACGTGAAGCGTCAGGCGTGGGGAGTGATCGGATGCCGTCATTGTCTTTCTTCTGTCTGCCCCCTACGGCTTTATCTTCATGCCTAACTTTCCAAATTTCATGGCCAGTCTGAAAGGGTTAAAGAGATGACAACGGAAAGTGTCTTGAGCATCGGTCAGGAGGCGATTCAAACCATACTGCTTGTGGCTGGTCCAATGTTGGGGCTCAGTTTAGTGGTAGGACTCTGCGTGAGTGCGTTCCAAGCCATGACCCAAATCAATGAAATGACCCTCACGTTTTTGCCAAAGGTTGCCACCATGTTTGTGGTGCTCTTGGTCACCTTTCCCTGGATGGTGGAAATTCTTGTGGGATTCATGACAGGGGTATGGGCAAGGATACCCGAGTTTGCCCAATGATAGAGGGAGTCAACCTACGACATGTGTGAGAAAGATGTCCGGTAACCGGTGTTTCAATGGGATTTTGCGATTCAGCAAGTGTGGCAATTCGTGGTGGTGCTCGTCCGAACAGCCGTCATTCTGTCGGCCTTACCGTTGCTGGGGGGGCAATCGGTTCCGAACCGCATCAAAGTCGGAATGGCGGTCATTATCTCCATCCTGTTGATGCCCGTCGTGACGTTTACCCTCCCTCCCAATTGGTTGGAACCTGCCAATCTGGTGATCGCGTTGGGTGCCGAATTGCTCGTCGGATTGGTCTTAGGTTTGGCATTGCGTTTACTTATGACTGCGGTGGAACTGGCTGGGAGTGTGATGGGTTTTCAGGTGGGGTTTGCCATGGCCGGAGTTTTGGATCCTGTCACGCAAGTGGAAACACCGGTGTTTGGTCAATTACTGACCATTCTGGCAACCCTTCTGTACTTTCAAGTCGATGGACATCATTTGGTGTTGTTGGCGTTGGGCAGTAGTTTTCAGTTGATTCCCCCCTTCGGCGCTCATTTAAGCGCCCCTCTGTTGAGCGATGTAACCGGAGTCATGCAACGAACCTACGATACGGGATTGAAGCTGGCCTTTCCGGTCATGGCCGCAACATTTCTGGTCCATGCCATCATGGGGATTCTTGGCCGGCTGGTTCCTCAGATGAACGTTATGCTCACCAGTTTTCCCATTACGATTTCTGTTGGATTGTTGGTGTTAGGACTGGGTTTGCCCTTCATCGCCTTAGTCTTTCAAGACTGGATTGTCGGCATGGAGACGGTCTTGTGGGATTTAGTTCAGGACTTAGGAAATGGCTGAGAATAAAGACGGGGCGGATAAATCAGAGCAACCGAGCCCGAAACGCTTAGCCGAGGCCCGTCGCAAAGGCCAAGTGCCGATGACCAGGGAATTGCCCTCCTTGTTTGTTTTGTTGGGAGGGGTCGGGATGATTTCTCTCTGGGCTCCTCACGCGTTTGTCCAGTTTTTTGATCACTACCGACAGTGGTTGGCGCAGGCCGGAACCCTCCAATTAGATGCTCAGTCCACACATGTATTGTTGTTTAATATCGCCTATCAAGCCTTTGTTCCTCTCATCCCCTTCGGACTCCTGGTTGGTGTGTTTGCGTTTCTCGCTATTGTGTTGCAAACCGGGCCGCTTTGGATTGAAAAAGCCTTGCAACCCAAACCGTCGAAATTGAATCCCTCTAATGGGTTGAAGCGTATTTTTTCGTGGAAAGGGGTCGTCGACCTTTTGAAATCATTGCTGAAGCTGGCAGGCGTGAGTGGGATTGCCTATCTGATTCTGTCTCATAACATGCTCGCGATTCTTCAACTTCCCCTCCTTGAGCTAACCGAGGCGGTTGGTGGTGTGTGGGGGATCCTGCAATACATTGTGTGGTCGGTCGGAGGGGCCTTGCTCCTGTTGGCCATCATCGATCTGATCTATCAGCGCTGGCAGCATACCGAAGATCACAAAATGACCAAACAGGAAGTGAAAGATGAGTCGAAGGATGTGGAAGGTGATCCGCAGATTCGATCCCGCCGCCTCAGTTTGCAACGGGAACGTGCCAGACAGCGCATGTTACAGGCTGTGCCCAAAGCCGATGTGGTGATTACCAACCCAACCCACGTGGCTGTGGCGCTCAGGTACGAAAGGGGAAAAATGGACGCTCCGGTGGTGGTGGCCAAAGGCGCAGGGTTTATGGCGGACAAGATTAAGCAGATTGCGCGGCATGCGGGGGTTCCCATTGTTGAAAACCGCAGTCTGGCCCGCGGGTTGTATAAAGCCGTGAAAATCGGTCAGGAAGTGCCCGGGGCATTGTATCAGGCGGCGGCTGAGGTGCTGGCCTATGTGTATCGCTTGAAGAAAATGCATGAGGGACCGTGACGCGTAAGGTCTAACGCATGAGGGGGAGAATCGAAAAAGGAAATATCGGCATGCCCCCTCACACTTCACACCTGCCGTCTCATGACGGTTAGGAGAGGCATATGGAAATAGAGTACCAACGAATGCTGCAACGGTAACCGATCAAGGCACACATGGCGTTTGATTCTCAAAAATTACGTGACGAACTCACTCCCGCGCATTATGGGGATGTGCTCTTGCCGGTCGGGGTGGTGGGGATGCTCCTCCTCATGCTGTTGCCCCTTCCCTCCTTTCTTCTGGACCTCTTTTTATCCTTTAGTATTACCCTGGCTGTCTTGATTTTGCTCGTGACCATGCATGCCGGGCGTCCCGCGGAATTTTCCGTCTTCCCGTCGGTGGTATTGCTCACCACGTTATTCCGGCTTGCGTTGAATATTGCTTCGACGCGGGCCATTCTTATGCATGGGAACGAAGGTCCCGCTGCCGCCGGGCAAGTCATTGCCGTGTTTGGGGAATTTGTGGTCGGGGGAAATTATGCGGTGGGCATTGTGGTCTTCTCCATCCTGGTGATTATCAATTTTGTCGTGATTACCAAAGGTGCCACCCGGATAGCCGAAGTGGCCGCGCGGTTTACCCTGGATGCGATGCCCGGCAGGCAAATGAGTATCGATGCGGATCTCAATGCGGGGATGATTGACGAAGCCGAAGCCCGGAAGCGCCGGGAGGCCATTTCGCAGGAAGCTGACTTTTATGGATCGATGGACGGTGCTAGTAAATTTGTTCGCGGCGATGCGATTGCCGCGCTGCTCATTATCTTTATCAACGTCATCGGCGGGTTGGGCATCGGCGTGTTGGAACATGGAATGTCCATCGTGGAAGCCGCGAAACGCTTTACCCTGCTGACGGTCGGCGACGCGATCGTGGCTCAAATTCCCGCCCTGATTATGTCGACGGCTGCCGGTATCATTGTGACACGGGTTTCGACCAAAACCAGTCTTGGCCGTGATTTAACCGACCAAATCTTTTTTAATCCCCATCTTGTGGCCGCCGTGGCCGGTATGTTGGTCTTTTTGGGATTTCTTCCCGGATTGCCGCATGTCGCGTTTTTGATGTTGGGAGCGATGACCGCCGGCTTGGCTTATGTATTGAGGAATCAAAAGCAAGAAGCCGCTCGCCTCAAAAGTCTCCCCAAGAAAAAAGATCCATCGACATCCCCTAGCACGGAATCGGTGGATACCGTCACTCCTCCGGATCTGATGGAGTTGCATGTCGGTTATGGACTTGTCCCGTTTGTCGATCAGGCCCAGGGAGGGGAGTTGCTAGAACGGATTCGGTCCATCCGGCGCCAAACGGCTCTTGATATGGGATTTGTCGTGCCCGCCGTGCATATCCGGGATAACCTCCAGCTCAAACCGCATGAGTACAGTATTTTGTTGAAGGGGATTCAGGTGGCTAAGGGGGAACTCGTGCCCAGGCATTTATTGGCCATCAATCCCGGTCATGCAAGAAAGGGCCTACAAGGTAAGCCGGGAAAAGATCCGTGTTTCGGTTTGCCGTCGGTCTGGATTGCCCCCTCCGAAAAGGAGCGAGCTCAAATGGAGGGTTATACGGTCGTCGATGGGCCGGCCATTATTGCCACCCATCTGACGGAATTTATTAAATCCAATGGGCATGAATTGCTGGGTCGGCAAGAGGTCCAGAATTTGCTGGATAACCTCGCTAAGACGTATCCCAAGGTGGTGGATGACTTGATTCCGACTCAAATAACGTTAGGAGCAGTGGTGAGAATCCTTAAGAATCTCTTACGAGAACGAGTGTCGATCCGCGACCTGCGGACCATTTTGGAGACTGTTGCGGATTACACCACTCAGAGTAAGGATCCTGACACCCTGACGGAATATGCTCGGCAAAATCTATCTAGAACTATTTCGTCCCAATATGCCAATGCCGACGGATTGCTGCAGGTGATAAGTCTGGATCCAATGCTGGATCGCCGGTTGATGGAGGCGATGCGGCCTAGTGGTGGAGAACAAGGGGGATTGCCTCCCAGTTTGTTGAATCAAGTGATTGTGTCGGTCCGTCAGGCCATTGAGCGCGTCGTCAGTCAAGGGTATCAACCCGTGTTGTTATGTTCCCAATCGATTCGATCCCAACTCTATCGGTTAGTCTCGCCGGGTGTGCATGCTCTGGCGGTGCTCTCGCCGAACGAGTTGGACCCTAAAACTCAAATTCAAGCTATTGAAGTCGTGAGGATGCCACATGAAGCTGAAACGGTTTGAAGCCCTCTCATTACAAGAAGCTCTCCAAGCGGTGAAAGCGGAACTGGGTCCTGAGGCGGTCATCGTTTCGTCCCGCCGGATTCAAAAAGGGGGAGGCCTGTTTGGTCTGCTCAGTCAATCGATCATTGAGGTGACGGCAGCGGTGGATCGTTCATCTCAGGCGGAAGTTGAGCCCGCACGTGTTGATCGATCTTTTCAGTCCCTTCTCGCCAAACGCTTTGTGCCTGATGCGCCTACTCCTCCACCTCCACCGGTGCCGATCAAAGCCGATCACGGATTTTCGGAAGCCCTGCAAGTCGCGAATGCGCTGGATCCGATGACTCAGCACCTTCATGCGATGCACCAGGAAATTCAACGATTGCGCGAAGAACAACAAGATCCTGAACGGGTGTTGGGGCCTTTGCGACAAGAGTTAGAAGGCTTGCGGATTGTGGTGGGACAAGTGTTGGGAAGTCAGATGGACAAACGGGTTGAAGGCTTACCTGGAGACCTGATGGATGTCTATCAGTCCTTGGTGTCTCAAGGAGTGAACCCTCAGACCGCGCATCATCTGGTTCGTGCGGTGGTGGAAACGCTCGGGACAGCCGGTATTGGCAATCGCGAGGCGATGAAAAGTCTGTTATGGGAACGAATGGAGGAGGCGGTGGCCGTTTCGGGTCCAGCGGTGTCTAAGCATTATGGCCAAAAAGTGATGATGCTGGTTGGGCCGACAGGCGTGGGGAAAACGACGACCATTGCCAAGTTGGCGGGGTTGGCTCGTCAACAGGATGACCATCGGCGAACGGTGTTGATTACGTTGGATACGTATCGTGTGGCGGCGGTGGAGCAACTTCGGGTATTTGCCAAAATTTTAAAAATACCTCTGGAGGTAGCGGTCTCTCACAAAGATTTCATGGAATGCATGGGACGGCATCAGCATGCGGATTTATTGTTGATTGATACGGCGGGACGAAGCCCCAAGGATCAAGCCGGGTATGATGAATTACTCGCGATCACCAGGGGACAAGTCCATGTGGAAACGCATCTGGTCTTAGCCGCCCCCATGGCCGAGTTGGTCCAGATGGAGACCATTCGGCGCTATCAATCGGTCCCTATTCATAAGGTCATCATTACGAAACTGGATGAGGTGTCGATGGGGGGCGGTCTGTATAACGTGTTGTCACAGACGGGCCTGCCGGTCTCCTATCTTTCTGCCGGACAGCGTGTACCTGAAGATTTAGAGGTTGCCACCCGAACGCGCCTGGTGGAGTTGGCCTGGGGGCAATCACCGGGGCAGGTTCTTCAGGAACGTGTACCGTTGACGGGGGTCGCGCACTAATGGCCGGGTCATCATCTGCACCACTCCTGGTTCCCGGTGTTTCCGTTCAACGACGACTGGATCAAGCCAGTGGATTACGTGCCGCCATGAACTCCAACCTACAGGATCCTTCACGCATTCAGGTGATAGCGGTCAGTTCAGGAAAAGGCGGGGTCGGGAAAAGTAATGTGGTGGCGAATTTAGCGGTGGCTGCGGCTCGTCAGGGACGGAAGGTGTTGATCATGGATGCGGATCTCGCCTTGGGAAATGTCGATATCTTATTAGGACTGACTCCACAGTATACGATTGAGAACGTGCTTTCCGGGCAACGACGCTTGGAGGAAGTCCTGGTGACCGGGCCCGAAGGGATTTGTCTGTTGCCGGCAACGTCCGGAGGTCAGGCCTTCACTCAACTGACGCATGAGCAGCAACTCCATTTACAATCCGCCTTTCTTCAGTTGGCGTCTCCGCCGGACTTGCTGCTGATTGATTGTGCGGCAGGAATTTCGGCCAATGTGTTGTACTTTAGTTTAGTGGCTCACGAAACGCTGGTGGTGGTCTCGCCCGATCCAACCTCTCTGACTGATGCCTATGCCCTGATCAAAATTCTTTCCACTCGCTATCACTTGCGGAAATTCCGCATGCTTGTCAACAAAGTCAAGCATAGCCAGGAAGGCAAAGAGGTATTTAGAAAATTAAGTTTAGTGACGGATCGGTTTTTGACCATTTCGCTCGATTATCTGGGATGTGTTCCCACAGATGACTATCTGACGATGGCCGTGGCTCAACAACGTGCGGTGTGTGATGTTTACCCGCGCGCTCCGGCGAGCCGGGCCTTTACTTCTTTGGTGAAGGTTCTCAATGAGTGGAGGGGAGATTGTTCCTGGCAGGGGGGATTTCAACTTTTTGGCCCTGCTGCCTTGGGAGCCACTAGAACTGTGACGGAAGGATAACGCATGAAACGTGGCGCAGTAACAACAGTGTCAGAAAGACCGGTTTCGGAAAACACAGCACCGTCGATTCCGACGAAGCTTTCGCTCTCCCCCCAGGAACGCGAAGCGCTGGTTCAGGAGTTTTTGTCGGTCATTAAATACATGGCGATGCGAATGGCCATGCGAGCCTCGAGCGGGCTCAATGTGGAAGATTTGATGAGCGCCGGCATGGTCGGGCTTCTGGATGCCCTGACGAAGTTCGATCCCTCACGAGAAATTAAATTTCGAACCTATGCCGAGTTTCGTATTCGTGGCGCGATGCTTGACGAAATCCGCGCGATGGACTGGGTGCCAAGGTCTCTTAGGGAGCGAATCGGGAAAATCCAACATGCGGCCAATGAATGGACAAAACGCAAAGGTCGGCCACCCACAGAAGAAGAGTTGGCGGAATCCTTAGGTATGCAGGCGCAAGAAGTGGATGAGACTCTTTTGCAAGCCAAAGGCGCTGTGGTCTTGAGTCTCGATGATTTGGGTTCCAATGATGAAGATTCCCATCCCATTTTGGATGCGTTGGCGGATCGCGATCAACCTTCGCCGTTGGAGACCCTGGTGTCCGAGGATGCACGCCAAGCCTTGGTTGATGCCATTGAGCGATTGCCTGAGCGCCAACGCCTTGTGTTGACCCTCTATTACTTTGAAGAGCTGACGATGAAAGAGATCGGTGTCGTCTTGCACGTCACGGAATCCCGCATTTGTCAGTTGCATGCGCAAGCCATGATTCGTCTGAAGGCTCTTCTCCATACACGGCTCGGTCCGTAATTAATTTCTGTCTCTGAGGAAAGCCCTCTAGGCGGAAACCTGTATGCGGTTTGTCCATGGGCTTAGGCCACGCATCTTAACGGAGGTTTTACCCTGTGGACGTCATGTCCATGCCGGGAACCCTTGTATCTTCGACCTATCGGATGCCGCACATTGATGGTGGTGAGGAAAGCTCCCTGCTTCCCCATGAAGGGCCATCATCAGAGTTGGATTTGTGCCCATCCCTGGCGAAAAACACAAATAATTAACATCGTCCAATAACTTCATTGAGAAAGATCATGCTACCGATGACGACCGGGAATATCCCGGATGGGGGAACCCTTACGGATAATTTTATCTATACCATTCTCATTGTGAATAATGAAAAAATTATGCGGATGGTTGCCAGGAAGCAATTGGCCAGACTGCAGTGTAGATTATTGGAGGCCAGTAATGGAGACGACGCTCTGGCCCTGCTGGATCAGGAGCCGGTGGATCTCATTCTATCTGATTGGGTGATGCCCGGTCTTGATGGTCCCGGACTTTGTGAAGCGATTAAACAAGATGAACGCTATCGGACGATCCATTTCATCCTGATGACGGAATTGGACCATCCGACGCAGATTGCCGAAGGACTCAGTCGGGGGGCCGATAATTTCTTATCCAAAACCGCTTCCGGTTATGAAATTGTCGCCAGAGTAGGCGCCGGTCTTCGAGCTCGACAGTTGATGCTGGATCTAGAAAAGATCAATCGTTTGTTGTCGCAAAAGCAAGCGGAATTACATTCTGAGCTCCGTTCGGCTTCCACCTTTGTTCGAGATCTCCTCCCGCGGAAAGGGGAAGTGGTTCCCGGAGTTCACGTGGAGTGGGAATTTTTGCCTTCCTCGCATTTGGGAGGAGATTTCTTTCAGGTTGCCCGATGGGGGGATGATCACCTTGGTCTCATGATGCTGGATATGTCGGGGCATGGGATCGGGCCCGCCTTACGGGCTGTGGCGTTATCGTTGTTTTTCAAGGAAGAACACATCCAACAAATGTTTCCCTCATACGATCCGGGCGAGATCCTGACGAGTCTGAACAAACAATATCCCATGAGCGATGACGGGGCGTATTTCACAATCTGGGTTGGGGTGTGGCAAAGCTCCACGCGCCTTCTTCGGTATGCGACTGCGGGACATCCCGGGGCCATTGTGGTGAAAAGAGACGGACCTTCGGTTGTGTTGGGAGGGCGATCCTGGCCTATAGGTTTTTCGGGTGATGAGGTGTATGGAACGGATTCCGTCGTTCTGAATCCCGGAGACCGGATGTATCTTTTTAGCGATGGTATTTATGAAGTGATGAATCCTCAGGAAGAGATGTGGGGAAGAAAAAGGCTTCAGAAAGCATTTGAAGAGTTTGCCGGTGAGCCGTTGCAGTCAGGATTGTCCCGTATTATTGAGGGGAGCCGGACATGGAATGCCCAAGCCGGCTTTGAGGATGACGTGGCCTTACTCGGGGTGGAGTTTTAGGCGTGAGAGAGTAAGACCTGAGGAGTTTATTCACCCTCACCCCTCACGTTTGGTCGTTGTCGAGCGCACACGCATGAAAAACACATTTTCCCGTATCTTATTAGTAGACGACGATGAGTCAAACCTGGATGTCCTTGTTGAATGTCTTAAGGATGAACCCTATGAACTTGTTCAAGCGCATAACGGCGAAGAGGCCTTAGCGCAATTACAACAGGACCGACAAGGGTTCCATGCCATGGTTCTGGATCGAATGATGCCGGGGATGAGTGGCCTTGATCTGTTGTTGCATGTGAAACGCGAGGAACACCTCCAATGGCTTCCGGTTGTGATGCAAACCGCAGCGGGATCCCCCCAGGAAATATGCGAAGGGATTGAAGCGGGGGTCTTTTTTTATCTGATCAAGCCCTTTGATCAACCGTTGTTATTGCGGATTGTGAACGCAGCGGTGGAAGAGGGGTTGAAATGGAAACGGATATTCCGAAATCTTAGCCAGCAGTCCCGGATTATTGAATTATTACAGCAAGGCCGTTTCCACGTTCGAACCATGGAAGAAGCCTATGATCTCGCCTTCTTGTTGGGGCGAGCCTGTCCCAATTCAGAAAAAGTCGTGTTCGGATTGAATGAATTGCTGATGAATGGAGTGGAGCACGGAAATTTGGGAATCGGGTTCGATGAAAAAACCGCTCTTCAGGCAAGTGGAACCTGGGAGGAAGAAATTCAATATCGGGTGGGACTTCCTGAGTACGTCCATAAAGTGGTCGACGTACTGTTTGAACGATGCTTGGATTGCATCCGGGTGACAATAACCGACCAGGGTTCCGGCTTCGACTGGCGGAGGTATGAACAGATCAACCCCGACCGGATTTTGGAAAGTCACGGACGGGGTATTGCGATGGCCAAAGCCTTAAGTTTCTCACGAGTTGAGTATCGGGGGAAAGGCAATCAAGTCGTGTGTGTCATCAAAACAGACACGCCGATCGGCGAGGAATGTATCTCAATTGGCTCTGAAACCTCTGGGACGGCTCACCAATTGGAAAAGGCATGAGGAGTAAAGCGTGAAAGTAAGGCATGCGGAAAAAATGATTTTGTCTTTCGGACATTCTTTTTTCCTATCTTCTTTCACTGGGGGTTGTGGCCACAATAAAGGAATGTGGAGTCTTTCTAAAGTAGGGTCCTTTGGGTTCCGATAGTCCTGTTTGTCCCCTGTTTGTTTCTGACCATGTCAAAGGCGCTCAGGCGGGAAACTAAAGCATCAGGCCAGGAGAGTCGTCTGAATATTCACGTTTTTTCCCCGAGAGATGAGAGGATAACATGGAAGAATGTCAAGTCATGCCAACGATTCCTGATGAGTCGATTCTCAGTCCTCTGGGCGATCTCACCATTTTTGAAGCAGCTCAATTTCATGCCGATCTGGTGGCCTTGCATCAACAGGAAGGGCCCCTCAAAATTGATTTAAGCGGGGTGACTTGTATGGATTCCTCCTGTGTACAGCTGATGGTGGCAGCGACCCGATCCGGGCGGGTATCCGTGCAAGGGTATTCCAGTCGTATTCGTGACAAGTTTGAGCAAATTGGATTTGCACAGTTTCTCCCCACCCAGGAGTCGTAATACAGAGCCAATAAATTATGCAAATGATAATCATCGAGATTCAAAATGAGGTGACGTGTGAATGGTGATTGGATCGTATGGATGTGCGTAGTGATGGTCGGAACAGGGATCGGATATGCCTTGGGCGTCAAAAGCCGCCAGACGCGTATCCACATGTTGGAAAAGCAACTTCAGGAAGGTATTCAGGCCCAGCGCCGCTGGCTGGAGAACTGGAAGGCCTTTTGCCAATGTTTGGCCCCGGTGTTTCCGGTATTTGTGGGACAGATTAAAGCGGTCATTCAAGAAACGGGACAAGCAGCCGACGGCTTGATTCAGCGATTTCAGGCAATTTCACGGAATGCCAGGGAACAGGTAGAGGAAACCGAAGCGCTATTAAATATGGCCGAGGGGCATGGCGGGAATGATGACTATACCGTCGATCGGATTCTTCATGACACACAAAAGACCATAGAAATGTTCGTCAACCAAGTCACACAGACGACCACGGTGACGCTCGCAACGGTTAGCGTGATGGAGCAAGCCTTGGAAACCACTTCTCGAATTTCAGAGGTGGTGGAGGAAGTCGAATTCATTGCCGATCAAACACGATTGTTAGCACTCAATGCGGCGATCGAAGCCGCACGGGCGGGAGAACATGGACGAGGGTTTGCCGTGGTAGCGGACGAAGTGACGAAATTGGCGAATCGGTCTGCTCAGGCCTCAGAGCAAATTCGAACCCTTGCGACGACGGTCAAAGGTACAACCGAATCCGCAATGTCGGAACTCCAGGTGCTGGCCTCATTAGACTTATCGGAAACGGTAGAGGCTCAGAACAAAGTTCTGGAGATGATCAAGATTATGGGTCAAAAAAATGATGCCCTAAAAAAGAGCGTTGGACACAATTCGGGGCGAACCAAAGAACTTGGAAAGGATATCGGACAAATTGTGATGTCCATGCAGTTTCAAGATATCACCCGCCAAAAGTTGGAACATGTCTACCAACCATTGGAGCGAATTCATGCGCCGCTTCAAGCGGTGGTCAACGATACTGAAGGAATAGACATGATGCCCCAAGTGCTTGAAGAAATCCGGAATCTCGAACACACCTATACGATGGAGTCTGAACGCCTCACCATGGAGGCTGCCAGATCGGGGCAAGGGACGGTGATGGTCGGAACCGGTTCTGATGGAGGGGACAACATCACATTATTCTGAAGAAGTTAGGTGTGGAGGGTCAGGCGTAAAAAGGTGGGTATTTTTCTTCCGTCCCACTCCTGACGCCATACGAAAAATTGGGTAGAAGCCGAACGAACAGTGGTGATCGTTCAGGGTTAATAATGAAATATACAGAACCAGAGTGAGGGAATGCTATGGGCAAGACTGTTTTAGTTGTGGACGATTCCGTCTCAATGCGTCAAATGGTGAGCTTTACGCTGACCGGTGCCGGCTACGAAGTGGTTGAGGCTGGAGACGGGAAAGAAGCCGTGGATAAACTCAATGGTGGGGCAAAGCCGAGTTTGGTGATTACGGATCTGAATATGCCGAACATGGATGGAATTTCTTTGATAAAGGCAGTTAGAGGGATGCCCGCCCATAAATTCACCCCGATTCTGATGTTAACCACCGAATCATCTGAGGACAAAAAGAAGGAAGGCCAAAGTGCAGGAGCAACTGGGTGGGTCGTGAAGCCGTTTAACCCGGAACAAATGTTAGCCACGATTAAAAAAGTACTGCCGGGGTAGGAGACATGAAGCCTAAGGCGGGAAACGTAAAGCGAAAGTTGATGTGAAATTTGAAAAATTCACACAAAACATTGAATCTATGGAATGTGGCACAGCCACTTGTGGCTAATGAGTACAGAAGATCAAAAAATTATCCTGACCAAAAGAGATTTTGGCCTACCAATCAAATACGGGGAACTGTAGTACGTATTTCCAGTCATATCGCGGAAGGTGCGGCGGGGCAGACATCAACAGAATGCATTCAGTATTTTCACGTTTATCAGAGGTTGGGAACCAAACCGGATACTCAACTGGGAATTGCCAAGCGACTTGGGTGGTTACAGAAAAAGAATGGGGATGAGCTTGAGAATGCAATGAGCCGAATGGATAAGATGCCGAGTGGTTTAATCCGGCATCAACAATCGTCCCGCCCTTCACGCGTTATCCTTCACGAAAGACAAATCCTCAGTACATTCGCAAAGGAGTCGAATAATGGCAGTTGATCTCACACGGTTCCAAGAGTCGTTTTTTACGGAATCCGCAGAACATGTGGAAACCATAGAATCCGGTTTATTGGCGTTAGAGCAACATCCGAAAGACCTGGACTTACTGAATCGAATTTTTCGTGGCGCTCATTCGATTAAAGGCAATGCCGGGATGTTTCATTTTACGGCCATTGCCGAGTTGACGCACAAAATGGAGAACATTCTGGATGATCTCCGGAATGAGAAAATGCCGGTGACCCCTCATGTCATTGATGTCCTGTTGCGAGCGTTGGACGGTTTGAAAAGTCTTTTGGACGCGGCGCAAGGGGGTGAGGCGGCAGATGAAACAGCCATTCATGGATTAGAAGGTGAACTGGAATCCTGTCAGAAGGGAGCGACCGCCACTGTCCATGAGAGGTCCTCCGCTGAAACCGTTTTCCATGGTCCGGCGCTTCAAGCGGCGACGTGGCGAATGGTCCAGATTGAATGGAGCCCCTTACCGGAATTGTTTCAACGAGGCATGGATCCAGCCCAGATTTTCAAGGAATTGCATGAGTTGGGCATGGTCAAAGTGCTCCAAGTACGAACCGATGGCCTTCCTGCTTTGGACACCCTCGATCCGGAACGATGTTATCTCAGTTGGACCGTGGAATTGGAAACTGATGCACCTATTGGCCAGGTTGAGGAGGTGTTTGCGTTTGTCCGGGATGGGAGCGAATTAGACATCATCGATCGCGCGCCGAAAAAGCCAGAACCCTATAAACGGGTTGGGGATATTCTGGTGGAAGAAGGGGTGGTGACTCCGGAGCAAGTAGCCGAAAGCCTGGCCAAGCAAAAGCCAATTGGCGAAATTCTGGTGGAAGAGAAAAAAGCGTCGCTCCAACAAGTCGATAAGGCCCTTCAGAAACAGCAGCAGTTGAAAAAAAATGAAGTGGCGTCTATTCGGGTGGATACGGAGAAAATTGATAAGTTGATCAATCTGGTCGGAGAATTGGTGATTACACAATCGATGATTACGGACCTGAGTGAGAAGTTTTCCATCGATCAGCTCCCGGTTCTCCAGGAACGTATTACCCAATTGGAACGCAATACCCGAGAGATACAGGAACGGGTCATGTCCATTCGGATGATGCCGATAGGCAGTGCGTTCCACCGGTTCCCACGGTTAGTTCGGGACCTCGCAGGGAAAAGTGGTAAGCAGATTCAATTGGTCATGTCCGGCGAGGAAACGGAATTGGATAAAACGTTGATCGAAGCGATTGGCGATCCACTCACCCATCTTGTTCGCAATTCGGCCGATCATGGATTGGAACTGTCGGACGACCGGTTGGCTCAAGACAAGCCGGCCCGAGGAACGATTCGTCTCCATGCGTATCATGATGGCGGAAATATTTGTATCGCGGTGGAGGATGACGGGCGAGGATTGAACCGGGAAAAAATCATTAAAAAAGCCGTCGAAAAAGGGATCATTGCCGATGGAAGCAATATGTCGGATGAGGCGGTGTATCAACTGATTTTTCGTCCGGGTTTTTCGACCGCCGAGAGTATTACCGATGTGTCAGGTCGAGGGGTGGGGATGGATGTGGTGAAACGAAATATCGAAGGGCTTGGCGGATCGGTGGACATTCAGAGCACGATGGGCAAGGGCTCCCGTATCACGTTGAAATTACCGCTCACGCTGGCCATTATTGATGGGATGACGGTCCGGGTCGGTCAAGATAACTACATCATCCCGCTTATTGCCGTCACCGAATCCATTCGTCCTAAACCCAATGAGTTGCAACGCATCGTGGGAAAAGGGGAGGTGGTCAGTCTTCGCGGAGAATGGGTGCCGGTGGTCAAACTGTATGAGGCTTTTAGCCTCACGCCGGACTATACCGATCCTTCACAGGCCTTGTTGGTGATCGTGGAAGCCGATGGTCGGCGATTGGCCGTGCTGGTGGATGAACTGACGGGGCAACAACAAGTGGTGATTAAGAGTTTGGAGCAAAATTATCGCAAGGTTGAGGCTATTTCTGGAGCCACAATTCTGGGAGACGGGCAAGTCGCCTTGATCTTGGACGTGCCGGGGTTAGCCAAATTGGCAAGGGTTGGCCACATTGCGGCGGCATGAAAAACCGTGAGTGAAACAAGACAAAAGGCACTGAAGTCGTGAAGATTGTTATGCGCGCCTTATGCTTCACGCTTTTCGAGAAAAAGATACACGTGTTGAGCCATAACCATGACGTACAAAACAAAGGAGCCTAATCATGACCACCGCAACGGCTGAATCGATGGAGCGACGCTCGATTCGAACGACGTATGCCAGCGACGATCAACAATATCTGACCTTTAATCTGGCAGATGAATATTACGGAGTGGATATTCTGAAAGTGCAGGAGATCAAGGGATACACCACGGTGACCAGAATCCCCAATACCCCGGATTTTCTCAAAGGAGTGCTCAACCTTCGTGGCACAATTGTACCCATTGTGGATCTTCGCATGAAATTCGGCATGGGGGTGACCGAACCCACTTCGTTCACCGTGGTTGTCGTGGTCAATGTCCGGAATCGTGTGATGGGTTTTCTGGTTGATGCGGTTTCCGATGTGTTGGATATGAATGCCAAGGATATTCAGGCCCCTCCGGACATGGGTACTTCAGTCGATGTCACCTTTATCGCCGGCATTGGTAATGCCCAGGATCGCTTAGTGACCCTGTTGGACATTGATCGGGTTCTCACGGAGGAGGAAGTCACCGTAGTGGGGAAGATTCAAGATGTGGAAGAGAAAGCTGAAGTCCATGCCAGACCCGAATCAACATAGGCCATGGATGATCCAGGACGCCAGAGGCCAACAACAATTTTAATGAAATCAGCGAGGATTTTATGAACAGGATGGTGAACAAAATTTTCAGTTTGGGAATCGCAACCAAGTTGGTGGTGTTGTTCGCCATCTTTGGCATTGTGCCGATGGCGGCGGTGGGGTACTTAGGATCTTCAGCTACCGGGGAAATGGAAACAGCCGCCGGTTTGCGTGTGCAAGCCATGGCGGAGACCATTGGGGATAAAATCGATCGGAATTTATTTGAACGGTATGGGGATCCTCAATCCTTTGGCCTTAATAGAATCGTGGGTGAACGCTATCATTGGTACAGCAAGGAGAATAATGCGATAGCCAGTGCGATGAACCAATACGTCGCGACCTCCGGTATTTATTATCTGACGATATTGGTTGACCCGACTGGAGATGTCATGGCCGTGAACTCAAAGGATGCTAAAGGAAATCCGATCGACACCACAGCAATTTATTCAAGAAAATATACGGACGCTCCGTGGTTTAAGGCGGTTGAAGCCAAAGAATTTACCACGAGGCAACCCTTTACGGCGCCCGGCAATGATACGGCGACCGGGACCTTTATTGAAGACGTTCATGTCGATGAAGATGTGAAATCGGTGTATTCTGGAGATGACGGGTTAACCTTGGGTTTTTCTGCTCCGGTGTATGTGGATGGCGATTTGATCGGGTACTGGACCAATCGCGTCAAGTTTTCTCTGGTGGAAGAAATCGTGCAATCCGCCTATCAAGAGCTTAAAGGTGCCGGATGGGCAGGGTCGGAAATTTCTCTGCTCGGCGATAAGGGGCAGGTCATCGTGGATTATGACCCCTCCAATCAGGGCACAGAGAACATGACCCATGATTTTGTAAACACATTGTTTAAACTCAATCTCCCAGAAATTGGAGTGGAAACCGCAACATTCGCGGTTGCCGGAAAAACAGGCTATCAATTGGCCCTCCATGACGGGAAAAATATTTGGCAAATGGGTGGATATACTCACCTGAAAGGCGCCCTGGGCTATCCGGGGATGAATTGGTCCGTCCTGGTCAGAATTCCTAAAGTCGAAGCTACTGCAGCGGCCATTGCATTTAATCGAAATTTAACCATGACTGCCATTATTTGTCTGGCTCTGATTTTGGTTGTCGGGTTGTGGGTTGGGCGTCGTGGGGCAAATAGCCTGGTTCAAATAAGCGAGGTGGCCCAACGGGCGGCTGACGGAGATTTGAGTCGGCGTGTCACCGTGATGTCCAATGATGAATTGGGAACCATGGGCAAGGCGATGAATGTCATGTTGGATAATTTGGTGAAGGTGGTGTCTGAAGTCCGCCAAGCGGCGGAACATGTCTCTACCGCGTCAGGTGAAATCACCCAAGGCAATGAAGATCTTTCACAACGCACCTCGGCTCAGGCAGGCGCTTTGGAGGAGACCAGCGCGTCGATGGAAGAGATGACGTCCACCATCAAGCAGAATGCGGATAATGCCAAGCAGGCCAATCAATTAGCTGTGGCCGCCCGGGAAGTGGCGGAAAAGGGTGGCGCGGTCACGGACAAGGCCGTGGTGGCCATGGATGAGATTAATAAGAGCAGCAAGAAGATCGCGGATATTATCAATGTGATCGACGAAATCGCGTTTCAGACGAATCTCTTAGCACTCAACGCGGCGGTGGAAGCGGCACGCGCAGGTGAACAAGGCCGGGGGTTTGCGGTGGTGGCCTCGGAAGTGCGGAATCTGGCGCAACGGTCGGCGTCGGCTGCCAAGGAGATTAAGACACTGATCAATGAATCGGTTCAAAAGGTCGGTGACGGCAGTGAGTTGGTCAATCGCTCGGGCCAGACGCTGGGCGAGATTGTGAATTCGGTCAAACGGGTGACGGATATTATTTCGGAAATCAGTGCGGCCTCCCAGGAGCAGGCTGCGGGGATTGATCAAGTGAACAAGTCGGTGATGCAGATGGATCAGGGCACGCAGCAGAATGCGGCCTTGGTGGAGGAAGCCACGTCGGCTTCCCAGTCCATGAAACAGCAAGCGACTGAACTGTTGAATCAAGTCGCTTTTTTTAAATTAAAAGATACAGAACAAAAACGGTTTGCAGGAGCACAAAGAGGATCGGGAGCCAGAGTTGCGCTTTCAAGTGGCAAAAATTCCACCCCAGTGAGTAAGCCTTTAAACACAGTGAAGGCGGTCTCCTCACCAAAGCCCACGGCTAAGTCTCAACCGGTTGGCGTGGGCAGCTCGAATGGTCATGACCGCCGTCAACGTGAGGATGATTTTTTTGAAGAGTTTTAGCAGACATGAGGAGTCAATGGTGAGGGGTGAGATGGAACATGGATTCCCGTTTGAAAATGTCGGGAATGGCGAAAAGGCAGAAAAGTCAGAAGCCAACGGCGTTGTCCTTCCCAGCATCCCGTCGGGTTGGTAGGGGGCCATCCTACGCCTCTTGTTTCACCCCTTACGCGGAATATTGAAGCAGGCAAGTTTGTTTATTTATCAAATAAGATAGGAGGTCGCATGGGTAAAGTATGGAACTCAATAGGCATTGGTCCAAAAGTGGTGATGACTATTATGGTGGTCTTTGCAAGTTTACTAGCAGGGGGAGCGTATTTACTTGGTCAGCAATTGCATTCGGATCTGGAACGGGTTTTGTCTGACCAGGCGTATATTGTTCAAAAGCAAATTGAGGTCACTCGTGCCTATGTGACCAAAGAGTTTGTGGTGAAAGCCAAGGCGGCTGGGATGAATACCGGGGTTGACCATAGTGCTCCCGATACGGTTCCCTTTCCGGCCACATTTGCTCGTGAAACCTCTGAAATATTGGCTGAGGAAGGCGTGTTTAATGCCAGGATCGTGAGTCTCTCGCCCCTGAATCCCAAAAATGCTCCGCAAGATTCCTTTGAGAAAGACGCCCTAGCTGCCCTGGCTGCCGGCCAAAAAGAATTTACCAGAAACGATACCGTGAATGGGAAAATGATGTTCCGCCGTGCGACCCAGGATTTGGCGACGACCCAGGCCTGTATAGGCTGTCATGAGGGTAAAAAAATTGGGGAGATGTTAGGAGCGGTGTCGGTACAGATTCCCATGGATGGTCCCGCTGCCCAATTACAAGGGAATCTCAGTAATATGTATATGGGGATTCTGGCCGTGGGCTTGTTGATGATGGGGCTGTTGTATCTGATGATTGCGAAGTTGGTGGTCAAGCCGATGAAGAGTCTGGAGTCCATGGCGGAGCGAGCCAAGGAAGGAGATCTCACCGGTCGGGCCAGCGTGAACAGTCAGGATGAAATCGGTCGAACCAGTGAATCGTTTAATATGATGTTTGACCGGGTGAGTGAAGTCATTGGGTCTGTCAAAACAGCTGTTTCCGGCATTACGACCGGGACTTCCGAGATAAATGCAGGAACCTCCGATCTTGCCGGGCGAACCTCGGCGCAAGCAGGAGCCCTGGAAGAAACCAGTGCGTCCATGGAAGAGATGACCTCTACCATTAAACAGAATGCGGATAACGCCAAACAGGCGAACCAATTGGCGGTGGCCGCCCGGGAAGTGGCGGAGAAGGGTGGCGCGGTCACGGACAAGGCCGTGGAGGCCATGGATGAAATCAATAAGAGCAGCAAGAAGATCGCGGATATTATTAATGTGATCGACGAAATCGCGTTTCAAACGAATCTCTTAGCTTTGAATGCAGCGGTGGAAGCGGCACGGGCGGGCGAGCAGGGACGAGGTTTTGCGGTAGTGGCTTCGGAAGTGCGAAATCTGGCGCAACGTTCTGCCACGGCGGCCAAGGAGATTAAGACGCTGATCAACGAATCGGTGCAAAAAGTTGGCGGTGGCAGTGAGTTGGTCAATCGCTCGGGCCAGACGCTGGCCGAAATTGTGAACTCGGTCAAACGGGTCACGGATATTATTTCAGAAATCAGTGCGGCTTCCCAGGAGCAGGCGGCGGGGATTGATCAAGTGAACAAGGCGGTGATGCAGATGGACCAAGGCACACAACAAAATGCGGCCTTGGTGGAACAGGCGACTTCAGCGTCCCAATCGATGGCGCAACAAGCTGAGGATCTGTTGCGGCAGGTCGAGTTTTTCAAGGTCCAGACTGAGTTCGGGACTCAACGTTCTGAGCCTATGGCAAAAACCGGCTCATCCGTTCACGCTCAATCGACGAGCGGAACGGGGTCTCAATATTCTCGTGCGGCCTCGTCTATGACTGGTAAAGCTCAGGGAAAGCATTTCCCCACTAAAAAAGAGGTCGCTGTGGGTGTTGGGAGTTCGGGGTCCAACGGGCATAAAAAGCCAGGGGATGATTTTTTTGAAGAATTTTAGAAGACTGTTCATAACTTGGACCTGGCGAAAAGGGGAAATCATGACTCCCACTTCAACGCCTGTGAAATTCTCTCCTAAAGTTGGATCCATTTTTCCCGAAAACCTGGGGAGGATTCTATGAGTGTTTATTAACATTGTGTTTAAACCAGGTTATGGAAGAAATGCTGGATGTTCCATAACCATGTCGGACTCATCTGCATGATGTTTCCCTATACTTACAGGAGGAGGATGATTATGAGGAGATGGACTGTATTTTCACTAATGTTTGTCATGTTAGGTCTTGGCTTTGCCTTGGTTGCGCCGATAGGTCTAGCCGCAGACGCGGCTAAGGAAATGGCGGCCAAGTACATCTTGGCTACCTCTAAGGCTGCCAGAACCGTGTATGTCAAGGGGATTATGGCCGACGCGACCAAAGGTGGAATGAAACCGTCTGAAGATTGGGTGAAGGATGACCACGGCATGATGCTGCCGGCTCAGTTCGTGAAAGAACTCGGGAAAGAAATAAAGGAGTTTGATTTGTCTTTGGTTGGGACCGATCCCTTGTATGCCTCCAATGCCGCGAAAAGTGCCAAGGAAAAGGACATGCTCGCGGAATTAGCCAAAGGAAAAGAAAAAGTATTAGTGGCGGAAGATGGCGGAGTGACGGTCGGTATGTCGGCCGATTATGCTATCGCGGACATTTGTGCTGATTGCCATAACTCACACCCAAAAACCACCAAAAAAGATTGGAAGAAGGGTGATTTTATGGGAGCCATTGTGGTGCGACTGAGATAATAAAGTTTTAAGATCATTTTCTTGAGAGAGGCTGGGAGGGCTTAGATGCTTTCCTCGCCTTTCTCCTCTTCTTCCTTTCCTTATATCCTAAAAAATCTCGGGCTGAAATTCCCCGGGTATGGGTGTGCCTAGTGGGTAAAGGATTGAACCTATGGTCTTTTGTTTAACCCCTCAATTTTCCCCCTTGATCTAAAATATAATCTGTCAGGCAGTTTCCCTTTAGTTGAACGAGAGACTGCGCCCATTAAGTTCCATACCCGGCCAGAGGATCGAACGGAAGTCTTCGCATTGGGGATATATTTCGAGCCAATATTCTGGATTTCTTTCCAACCAGCTATACCATTGAGGTCAGCGAGAGGCAGGAAAGTTCAGGCGATCATCAAAATCCTGCAGCCACTCGGTATATAAGAATTTGAACGACCCGGCCGGAATGCCATTGGGCGGAAACTTATACACCCGGTGCAGGCAAAATCCCTACCTCTTGCGAAAGCGAAACCAATCAGACCGTCCCAATCTTGCCTCCATACAAGACAAGGAGTATCCGTTCCCGCTAATCAAAGGAAGGAGGTGATGCAGGGAATTCTTATTGGCAAGAGGGGGGGAATCGTCATATACTCTCGTTCTATTCGTTTTCTTTTGTTCTCGTGTGTCGCTTGTCTCACTTTCAAAACAAGGAGGTTCTATGAGCCGAAAGAAATTTCTCTCTGCAGTTTTTTTCCTGATTGCTCTCCTCGCGCCTGTCATAGTATTTGCAGGGGCCGATGTGGTTGAAACAGGCCGCCTCCTGGCTATTCTGCTTGACGCCGGGCGTGGGGCAGTCGCGGCCAACCAGCCCCTGATCAATGATGCGAGCAAGGGAGACAAGGGGTTCACGCCTGATGTGTTTGCCCAGCAACTCGCGGAGAAATTTAAGGCCCGAGCCAGCGTGGATTTGGGTAATCTGAAAGGGAGCGGCGTTCCCGAGATGGCGCAAAAGCTGCTGCTGGAACTCGTTGAAGCCGCAAAAAAGACGGTCGCCAACAACCAGGATAAAATCAATAAGCCCGGTGTCGCGTATAAGGGCTTTACACCGGCCCATTTCGGGACGCAGACCGCTACTTTGTTCAGCGAAAAAAGCGGTATTTACATGAAACAAACGACAACAGATGCGTTACTCCGAAATCCGAAGAATAAGGCAGATGACTTTGAGTCCGGGATGATGAAAAAATTCGGCGATTCCGCTTATCCACGCCAGGGGGACAAGATCGCGAGCGAGACAACCGACGGAGCCGTGCGTGTGATGTTGCCCTTGTTCTATGGGAAAGGTTGCATGGGTTGCCACGGTGGTCCCAAAGGTGAAATGGATGTTTCCGGCTACAAAAAAGAAGGGGCCAAGGAAGGCGACCTTGGAGGGGCAGTCAGCGTGAAGCTTCCCGCCAAATAAGCAAATCCTATTATTAAATCCTAAGTGCCCGGGAGGAACTAATTTAAGATTTTTTGTGGGCTTCCGGAAGTCTGAGTGCTTCCGGAAGCAAGTGGGAACACCTTCGAATTTATGAGAGCCAAAAATCTTTCTTAGGTGGGGATTCTGAAGGATTGTCAGCAAATCCCTTACCCCAAAGAACCCATGACTCTCCATAAATAAATAAGGAAAATAAATAAGGAGAAAAATGTATGCGCGCCTTAGCATCCCTGTTGTTCATTGCGGTTTTGACTGTTGTGTCCTTTGGCTTGACATGGGCGGCCGATGCCCCTATTTTTGGCACCTTTGCCCTGTTTGAGGTGGATAAAGATTGGGGAAATTTGTCGGTGGAAGAAAGGCAAAAAGGAGGGGAGGAGGCGAAAGCCCTGTTGGAATCAATCAAAAATCAGGTCACCGTGGATGGCTATTGGACCTATGGGTTGACAACGGAATCTCATTTTATGCTTCGGCTGCATTCCGCCGACCTCAAAGCCAATCAGCAATTAATGACTCAACTCCGGAGTACTCGCCTCGGCCGACATTTGAATTTGGAATACACCGTCAGTGGAGTGACCAAAAGTTTAAATTATGCGCCGGATTTTCCGGAATTGTTGGAAAAGTTGAAAGCAGCGAAATACAAAGGAGATCCGTCGACATATGCAATTATGATCCCGGTTCGGAAAAATGCCGAATGGTGGAATCTGCCTAAAGAAGAACGTGTGGCGCTGATGAAAGAGCATACCATTCCCACTGTGGCCTATTTAGAAACAGTCAAACGGAAATTGTACCATTCCACCGGGATTTCAGACGTGGATTTTTTAACATATTTTGAAACAAATAGTTTGATTGAATTCAATGATCTGGTCATTGCGTTGCGGATGGTTCGGGAGGATAGCTTCAATGTTCAGCTCGGAGAGCCGACGATCATTGGCACACTGAAAAACTGGAATGAGATTGTGGATCTCCTTATGAAATAGATGGGTCCCAGTTCGATCAGATGGATTCATGGTTTTGAATAATCATTTTGGGGATTATATTGCCTGAAGGTGACAATTGTGCCGATTGCCATAACAAACACCCCAAAACTACCAAAAAAGATTGGAAGAAGGGTGATTTTATGGGAGCCATTGTTGTCAGACTGAAATAATTTCGTTTTACGACCAATCGTCTTGAGAAAGGGCGGGGAGGGTATCACAACCTTCCTCGCCTTTTTTTATTCCCACCCCTGGGCTTCCCTTTTTTTTAAAAAAATTCCCTCCGGTCCTTAAATTCGATCATAGGTGTGCCGATAACTTGAAATGGAAAAGGAAAAAGAATTGAGGCTGAAGGGTGAGTGGTAAAGCGAATAGTCCATCGTTTCACGCCTCACGAAGAAATCTGTTTCTTGCATCCATTCCGGATTTTTTCACTTCATTGAGCCCCTGGAACGGAAATCTTCCAGCGGAAATATGGCTATCGAAAATATTTTATGGGAGTGGGTTTTTGTCGGAATGACCACGGCCTATGGTCTTTCCCTTTGACGTCCTATGTAGTCTATGGGTTGTGGTTTCTATTGGTTCCAGGAAGGGTGAGTAGCAAGGCGTAAAGGGGATGTGCGGTGTTTTTTTCACGACTCCTTCCTGTTCACTCCTCACTATCAATCCCTTTACTTTTTGTTTTGGATCAATTGACGATAAAGGACAATATGATGACGGCAACGTTGACTGATAATGAATTTGAACAGTTTAAACACTTAATTTATCAGCAGGTCGGTATTACGCTCGATGCCCCAAAAAAAACGCTCTTAGTTTCTCGTTTGGGGAAACGGCTTCGGGATCTTCACCTTTCCTCGTATCAGGCGTATTACGACTGTGTGAGCGGGAAAGGCGGGGAAGAAGAGTTGATGAAGTTGTTGGATCTTGTGTCAACGAATAAAACTGATTTTTATCGGGAGCCTGTGCATTTTGATTTTCTCCGCGACCAGGTTCTTTCAGAGGTGCAATCGGCCAAGACCTTGAGAATTTGGTCTTCCGCGTCCTCTTCCGGGGAAGAACCCTATACGATTGCCATGACCCTGTCTGATGGCATTGCCGATATTAATCGATGGGACATCAAAATTCTCGCCTCCGATATTTCTACGCGGGTATTGGCAAAGGCTTCCTCGGGTATCTATGAGGAAGAGCGGGTGAGTCAACTTCCCATTGATTTGGTGAAACGACATTTTCTCCGTGGGAAAGGCCCGCAAGCGGGAAAGCTGCAGGTGCGCCCTCAGATCGCGCGTCTTGTGGCCTTTCGACGGATAAATTTGATGGACCCGACCTTTCCTATACGGAGTCAATTGGATGTAATCTTTTGTCGGAATGTTATGATTTATTTTGATCGTCCCACGCAAGCCAAACTCATGGAGAAGTTTTTCCGATATCTCCGCCCTGGTGGATATTTGTTTATCGGACATTCAGAAAGTTTGCAGTGGATCGACCATCAATTTACATATCTGCGCCCGACCATTTATCAAAAACCGATCAGCGTGAAAAGTGAGGCGTAGGGGAGAGGGCAAAGGGGAGAGTGGTTAGGCGTGGAGGATCGGAAGCACTCATCACTTTTCTCATGCTCCTGACTGTTCACTCCTTACTTTAAGGAAATTATGTCATCTACAGGATTGATGGAATTTGGGCATATTCGGCGAATGCAGGATACCCGCTTCCCCTACGAAGTGGCCGTCATTCTCCCAGGTGAATATTTTGTAAGCCGGGAGCCCAAAGTCGTCTATACGGTATTAGGTTCCTGTATCTCAGTGTGTCTGCGAGATCCAGAAGCCGGCGTGGGAGGGATGAATCATTTCATGTTAGCAGCTCCTTCCAATATTGAAGGACACGATAATTGGGCAGATTCGGGACGATACGGGAGCTTTGCCATGGAAATGCTGATGAACGATATTTTCAAGCGCGGCGGGAAAAAAGAGCGGCTTGAAGCGAAAGTCTTTGGCGGGGGAAAGATTTATGATGGCACCATCGATATTGGGGCCCAAAATGCCGCTTGGGCTCTCGCCTTTTTGGAACAGGAGGGTCTGTCGCCTATTAAAGCCGATGTCGGAGATGTCTGTCCTCGGAAGGTGTACTATTTCACCGATTCGGGAAAAGTGCTCATGAAAAAACTCGACCGTGTCGTGGCGAGTGCGATTGCGCAGGAGGAGGGGCAGTATCGGAAGAAACTTCAACATGCTCCTGTGCAGTCGGACGTCACACTTTTTTGAGGAAACACGAGAGGCGTAAGGTGTAAGGCGTGAGGAGAGAGGACTGTCGCGAGAGAAAACCATGTTGTTTTTTGCTGCTGACGCCTCACTGTTTACTCTTTACGGAATTAGGGGGATCAATATGAATGGTAAAAAAATACGCGTGTTGATTGTAGATGACTCGGCATTGATTCGAAATGTTATGACGGAGATTTTATCGCAAGATCCTGAGATCGAGGTGGTCGGAACCGCTCCTGACCCCTATGTCGCCAGGGATAAAATGAAGGCCCTTAACCCTGATGTGCTGACCCTGGATGTGGAAATGCCAAAAATGGATGGACTCACCTTTTTGCAGAAAATCATGGCCGCACGGCCGATGCCTGTGGTGATGGTGAGTTCGTTGACTGAACAAGGCGCGGCGACGACGTTACAGGCTTTGGAAGCCGGTGCCGTGGATTTTGTGACGAAGCCCACGGTGGATGTTCAGCATGGGCTGTCGGACTTAGCTCATCAAATTATCAGCAAAGTGAAGATCGCGGCCCAGGCCAGCGTGAAAAGACGAACTCCACCGGCTGACTGTACTGAACGGATTAAAGCACTGGCTGCCCAATCCGCGATGATTAAAACTACTGATACGATTATCGCTATCGGGGCGTCCACTGGTGGGACCGAAGCGCTTCGGGAATTATTGGAAGTGCTGCCACCGAATACCCCACCCATCATTATGACGCAGCATATGCCGGAACAATTTACCAAATCGTTTGCCAATCGGCTGAATGAACTGTGTCAGATTCACGTGAAAGAAGCTCGGGAAGGTGACAGCGTCATGCCCGGACAGGCCTTGTTGGCGCCGGGTAATTATCATATGGAACTTCGCCGGAGCGGTGCCCGCTATTATGTCTCACTGAATCAAGAGCCGCAGGTCAACCGATTTCGTCCCTCCGTGGACGTCATGTTTCGATCGGTCGCCCGGTATGCCGGGGGGAATAGTCTCGGGGTGATTCTGACCGGCATGGGGAATGACGGAGCTGCGGGTATGTTGGAAATGAAACAGGCCGGAGCATTTAACTTTGCCCAGGATGAAGCATCCTGTGTCGTTTTTGGGATGCCCAAAGAGGCCATTAAGGCTGGAGGAGTCGACAAAATTCTACCGTTAAACGATATTCCTGCGGCTATGCTGGCTCATTTGAAAATGGTGGCTCCCCGTTAACGGGGCCTCATGGGTATGTCGGATACTGAGGCATGAACATGATTGTCTTTCCGATGGTTATTATTTGATTTTTCTTCAATTGAAACAAGACTACAAAAAATCCTCAGGAACTTTGTTAGATCCGTCTCCGCAAAAAGAACGAATCCTGCCGGAAGTGATTCAAGCCAATTGGGACGCCAAGCGTTTATCTATCTGATGCGGGGTCAGTTCCAGCAGAGAGGAAACCTGTTTAATTTTCTTAATGATTTTGCATCATTTTTCAGAAATGATGGCCTGAAATATTCGTCTGTTCGCCATCGATATTTCCCGGGAAATGATCAAACGTGGACAGGATGGATCATTCGATGTAAGTCGAGGTCTTTCCCTCCATTTCCTCAATACCTACTTTTCATGGCAGTGGATGGAATGGCAGATTCGTGAAGATGTGGGGAATATGGTCGAATTTCGGGAGATGAATCTTACTGGTTCATGGCTGGTCCTTTTAAAGATGGATCTGGTGATTATCCGAACTGTTATCGCGAATTTCGATATGAAGACCAAAAAAGACATTCTTCGGCGTATTTGAGGCATTCTCGCGTCTAATGGGTATTTCATTTGTTTGCCACGAAAACGACATCCACAGTGCTGATCATTTCAAGCGTGTGTCGGTAAACAGTTCCTCAGTGTACCCAGTAAGGACGGATTAACGGAGGGCTTAGTTCTTTGTCTTGGCTAATCTTTTCAAACTGCCTCACTCGAAGGGCCTAATATTTCAATAGATTTTGTCTATGTTCTTCGGTGGGCTCAGGAGAATGTTCGTCAGGTTCCCTCGAATGGATTGCTCACTACATAAGGACAAACTGCGTGCTGGTCTCGATTCGAATTGTCAGAAAGTCTGGGGGCATAGGACGGTATGGTGCCAACTTGGTCGCATCATCTCTAGTCTCGTAGTTGATAAAAAAAAGCAATCTAAGGTTTAAAGGATAGAGCGGGAATGGTTAATTCTTTGTAAACCCCCACCGATAAGGTGAATTGGATGATCACAGGATTGTCAAGAAGGATTCTTGTCATACACCATGGAGGAGTTTATGAATGTCACGCAAGAAAAAATTGAGAAAGCCGTGGTCATGCATTTGGCTGGGCGGTTCGACTTTGGTGCAAAAAAAACCTTCAAAGACAGCTTAGATGAGGCAATGAAAGAGGGATCGCCGATAGTCTTGGATTTTGGGCAGGTCTCTTTTGTGGATAGTTCCGCCTTGGGTCTTTTGGTGATTGCCCATCAAACACTCAAAAGTAGAAAAATTCCTTTTAGCCTGGTGAACCCGCAAACGTATGTTCGTCAGGTCTTGGATTTAGCCAATGTCGCCAAAATGATTCCCATTTATCAGACAATTGATGAGGTACCTCAATTGCCGGTCGTGCCATCAGGAGTGTAATCCATATTCATCTTTTTCCGCCCTTGATGTTCTCTCTCACCAATGGAACCCAGATATGGATGGTGGAACATAAAAGATGAGTGTGAGAGGAAAGGAAGGAATGACTACATTTCCCCATCATCTCCGCCGGTCGTTAGTGGGGATCTATCTGAAAAAGCAAAAGAGTATTACCGATGAAAAATGTCGGGAATGCCAGTGTATGATGGAGGGCGAAAGTGGGAGGGAACAGGACTGCTCCTGACTTTCCCCATTCAATAATAAAAAAAAGCCTTTCTTACGGAGAGCCATCATCTATGCCGACTCGAAAGCGTCTTGCCTGTTCACAGATATGTGCAGGCATGTATTTGGTTCGAATCCTCGATTCCTGGTGGAAGTCGCCGTTTTTTCGTCATCGCCGACTTCTATCCTCCCACGATGTGAAGCAATTGCGTCAGTCGGGAATTCAAGAAGTCGAAATTGATACTGCCAAGGGTCTCGATGTGTCGACCGATGCAGAATCCTTTCCGGTCGAGGACACCCAGGAGTGTCATCCGGAACTAGAAACGTCTTCCAGTCAGGCTGATCCATACAGCCAAGCGCCCAGGTCATACGCTCCGGAAGGAAAGGATGGAAGGGAGGATGAACATCAAGAACGGTTAATCCGGTTGCGCGGAGATACGATTGCAGCCTTGGAAGACATGTTCGAAGGCGTCAAAACCGGTCAGATCATTCCTCATGTCGCTATGCAGGAGGCGGCCAAGGCATTGGTTGAAAAGGCATTAGCTCACCCTACTGTGGTCGCCGAGATCCTCCTGATTGAGCATCTTGAACAGTTCGATCCCACTCTTTACTCGCATGTTGTCGATACCGCCTTGTTGTCGATTCTGGTTGGCCTTCAACTTAGGTGGGAGGTCAATCAGCTTGAAGAGGTCGCTGTTGCCGCGCTTTTACATGATGTCGGCTATATGCGGCTTCCGCTCAACGTCGTCCAGGAACGGTGGGGAAGCATGGGGATTGATTATTCGTTGTTGCAACAACATGTCGATATGAGTGTGGCCCTGATTAATAAGAAATCGCAATTTTCTCAGGAAATCCTTCAAATTGTACAGGAGCATCATGCTTATCTAGACGGATCTGGATATTCCACGGTTATGGGGGGGAACCCGGTCTCTGATTCTGGGACTTTATTGGGCCTCACTGATTATGTTGATGAGTTGCTTGCTGTCGGGAATTCCTCCGGATCATTTCCTGTGGCTTTAGCAATCCGCCGAGTCTACCAAGAAGCCAAAAGTGGGAAGTTCCCGACACGGTTTGTCGAAGCCATGATTCGGGTGTTGGGGGTCTATCCGGTGGGCACGGTTGTTCAACTTTCCACTGGTGAGGATGCCGTGGTGGTGAAACAGAATCCTGAGATGAGTGTGAGACCGCAGGTTAAAATTATCAAGACTTGCACTGGCGAAATCCTTAAGAAGCCAGAAGTGAGAAATTTAGGGATCCCTTCAGAATTAAAGTATGAAGTGAAGATTACGAAAGTACTTGATTCTGCGGATTCTTCTATAAACCTTCGAGAAATCCTGTCATAACTTATGTGGGCAAATTCTCTTTTGTTTCAGACTCTGTGGGATGGCCTGATGATCGGGGTGTGTCTAGTTGATCGGAATGGTCTATTGACACATATGAATTTGGCCGGCTCACGTCTGTTAGGGTGGGGAGCCGCCTGTCCCACGAATGTTTCGTGTCATGATCTTTTGGAATGTCTGGTCCCCTGTGAGAAAAATCATACAGAGATCTGCCCTCTTTCAGGATTACTACTGGAAAAAACCATGCTATGGGTTCCACGGACTCGTTTGCGAAGTCGGCAGGGGACATGGTGTTGGGTGGAATTGAAAGGGCTTGTGGTAGATGACGTGGAGGCTTCGGGATACCTGTTGATGTTTCGAGATCTCAGTTCAGAAATGAAATTGACCGAAGAAACACGCCGATTAGCGTCCATTCCAAAGGAAAATCCCTTCCCCGTGATTGAAGTTGATGCGGCGGGGCAACTTCTATATGCCAATCCCGCTATGGTTCGCCTGATGGAAGAAGCCCATATCGGTCAGGACGGTTTTTCCACGGCTTTGCCGGATCGATTTTTGGATTTGGCTAGACGTTGTTTGTCACAAAAACATCTAGAGATGCATTACGAAGTGAGTGTTGGGGAGAGGCAATATTCCTGGACATTTGCTCCCCATGCGGATTTGGGATTACTTCGCGGATATGGCATGGATATCACCGAGCCAAAGCGAGCCGCAGCAGAAATGTCGGCCTTTGCGGATACCTTGGAAGCAAAAAATCATGAACTGGATCATGCGTTAATTAAGGCTGAATCTGCTACTCGAGCTAAGGCCGCATTCCTGGCTGTGATGAGTCATGAAATTCGCACGCCCTTAAACGGAGTGATTGGTATGGCGGAGGTCTTGCTTGCGTCATCTCTCGATAAAGAGCAACAGGAATGTGTCAACATTATCCGTATGTCTGGTGAGGGGTTGCTTACCATCATTAATGATATTTTAGATTTTTCCAAACTTGAATCCGGTCAATTGGTGTTGGAAAGCATTGGGTTCGATTTGACGTCTCTATTTGAAGAGGTCGTCGATCTGTTTTCAGAGCGGGCCCATCGAAAAGGTCTAGATTTGGCAGCCTATGTCGACCCGAATGTGCCCTCAGAGCTTTTTGGCGATCCTCACCGTTTGCGACAAATTCTATGTAATTATCTTTCCAATGCGCTGAAATTTACGATGGAGGGATCGGTTTTGCTGCGCGGTTCGCTGATTCATCCAGCGAATCCTGCGTGTAATGGTTCCCTGCATGGGCTGAATGATCGTTCCGGTGAGCCAGGCGAAGAGACTCAGTTGTGGGTTCGATTGTCGACCCAAGACACCGGCCTTGGTGTGTCCGAGGAGGTTCAGGAAAAAATTTTTCACGTGTTTACCCAGGCGGATAGCTCCATGAGCCGAAAATTCGGGGGGTCCGGTTTAGGGTTAGCGATTTGCAAACAATTAGCTGAGTTGATGCACGGGACTGTCGGGGTGAGGAGTCAACCCGATCAGGGATCGACATTTTGGTGTGATATTCCCTGTCGGGCATCACGGACTATACATGCGCCACGCCCTGACGTTAGATCCGTTGCTGGCAAAGAGGTCTGGGTGATCGGTCCTCAACAATCGTCTGGGTGGGTGATGGGACAACTTCTTCAAGAAGTGCGTGTCAAGGTTGTACAGATAGAGAGCCTTCAACAGGCGAACATCCTGTTCGAAAGTGTCCACGAATCAGAACGTCACGTCGCAGGGGTTATTCTCAGTAATCGTCTGGAGAAAGCGGCTGTTCGGGAATGGGTTGGACGAATGCGTTCTTTTTCGCTGTTTCACGATGTCAAAGTTTTGGGTCTTAAGCCGTTTTGGTATGGCAAGGATGATGAAGAAAAAAGCTTGGGGTTTGATGGGATGATCACGCTTCCCTTACACCGGAAGCAATTTTTTCAATGTATATTTGGCGAAATGGCCGATCCTGGACCGTCAGATATACCAAGACCCCCTGAACGGCTTTCCGTTGAGAAAGTGCAGGGGACGCTTGAGGTGTTAGAGCAACCCCTCCTCCAGAAACAAGCAGGACCTTCGGTGTTGGTTGTGGAGGATAATCCCGTCAATCAACGGGTCGCAGCGGGGATGTTAGGGAAACTCGGATGTCAAGTGACGATCGTGGACATGGGGTCCCAAGCTTTGACATTGTTGCAATCCACAGATGTGGATTGCATTCTGATGGACTGGGAACTTCCCGACATGGATGGACTGGCCATCACTCAGCATATTCGGGAATTGGAACATGCTGGAGCATTTCTCCATACATCGGCCTATTGGCATCGCCATTATGGGTCGGCGTCTCCTCCGGTTCACCATATTCCCATTGTCGGGATGACAGCCCATGTGCTTTCTGAGCATGGACAACAATGCCTGGAGAATGGCATGGATGATTGTCTTTTTAAGCCGGTTCATTTACGAGACTTTGAACGAATACTCAGGAAATGGGTAGGGTTTGTTCCTGGAGGTGTCATAGATCCGTCCTCATCGAAGACAGATAACAAGACTGATCGGAAAGGAACTTTTTCGGTTGCCACTAGAGACTTAGATCGGGAACACCATGCAGGAAATCCCTCCGAGTTCCCTGAGGACAGAACGCTCTATGACGTCTCAGCCGCTTTGCACGCCCTGGAGGGAGATGAGGGGTTGCTGTATTCCTTGTTTCACATATTTAAGGTCACAACACCGGATTTGATCCAAGGGTTGCATCAAGCTATTCACATGCAAAATCGCTCAGAGCTTCAAAGACTGGCTCATCAAATGAAAGGGGCGCTGGGTGCGGTACATGCCATGTCAGAATGGAAAGAAGCTGAACAACTTGAATGCAGGGCTGTCTCGGCAACATTTTCGCTTCTTCATTCAGCGGTCATCCAATTAGAGCAGAGGGTTAAACAGCTAATTTGTGTATTTGAACGTTTGATTTTTGTTCAAGGAGAAAAGGAGGGACGGTCTTCCCAAACTATCTCTTTCGCTGAGGGCGGAACACGGAATGACCATGTTTCGTAAGCCGGGATCGGTTGGTGAAGAGAGCACAATTTCCTACTATCTAAGAAGAAGTCTCAAGTTTTTACATGATTAGTCCGATATCACACACATTACTGACCAAACTCTAATGAGGGTGCCACAATGAAAGATTTGCTGACCTTAAGTGAAGTATCGACGTTCTTGAAAGTCCCAAAATCGACAATCTACAAGCTAGCGAGAGAACGTCGACTCCCAGGGCATAAAGTTGGGAAACACTGGCGTTTTGTTCGGGAGGAAATTGAAGCCTGGGTACAAAATGCTGGAGGAGAGTCCGTGATGGTTGGTGCTGGGCCCCAACCGGCGGCTCGGGACAGGTTTAGTTTGAATTAACTTCCGCAGGTGGCCCGTGACTTTCTTTCTGGAGGATAGGCCAGACGCCACATGAATTCCTTGCTCATATTCTGAGGGCAAGATGCCCCGGAATGAGCAAGTGAGTGTATCCCTGATCTTTGAACGTGGTCAGAGGCGTTATCGTTCATGGCTTTTCCGTCGCACGAGATAAAACTTCCTCTTCCCTCCTAACCTTGTCTGTCCAAAGCAATTCAATCCTGAGTCCTCGAATATTGTTTAAGGTTTTAAGACCAGGGGAAATTGACTTCAATCAAGGTTCCGGTCCCGAACACTTAAAAATACATTATCGATAGTCTACGGCATGGGCAATCTACCAAGATGGTCTGATGAAAGAACGAAAGCCGAGATGTGAAATTTTATAAGGACGGCTAAAGAAACAAGAGAAGAAAACCGAATTTCGAATAGGCCAGGTTAGTACAGGATAATAAGAATATCAACGAATTCAAGATGATTCTTTAATGGGAATACCCACATTGCCTGGGGTTTTATGGACCAAGGCGTAAGGAGCGCATCATGATTGATACCGGGATGAAAGTGTTGGTGGTGGACGATATGTCTACCATGCGTCGAATTGTCAAAAATGTGTTACGTCAAATCGGCTTTTCGGACATCATGGAAGCCGAAAACGGGCAGGATGCTTTGACGAAATTGAAGGGCGGTGGTTTTGGTTTGGTGGTGTCGGATTGGAATATGCCGGTGATGCAAGGTATTGAGCTTTTGCGGGCGGTTCGAAGCGATGCAGAATTAAAAACGCTCCCGTTTTTAATGGTGACTGCTGAGGCGCAAAAGGAAAATTTAATCGAAGCAGTCCAAGCCGGGGTCAGTAACTACGTCGTTAAGCCATTTACTGCGGAAGTCTTGCAAGGAAAATTAGAAAAAATATTTGCAAATGTTCAGCCGGCCAAAACGTCATAGCGGGGCAGAACATCTTCCAAATATGACGATATAAAGGAGATTCTTATGCTCGTGGATCGGATGATTGAGACCGAGGTGCCAGGCGATGGAGAGATGCCCGAGGAGGTTTTGAATGAAAAACGTTCCATTAATGCAGAAATGGAGGAATTGGCCAAGTACGTGGAAGTAATTACCAAAACCATTCGGGAAATGGAATCTCCTGTGACCTCCACCTCAGATCAACTGCCTCAAGCCACATCACATTTGTATGATCTTGCAAAAATGACGGAGGACGGAACGCATAAGGTTCTCAGCCTGACAGAGGAATTGGAACGGAACCGGGAGGGGATCCAACATCATTTGGAACAATTGCGTGCCAATGTGGCCGGGAGGGCCGTCAAGGATCTTGATGCAATTTTGGTTATGGTGAAGGCTGATGAAGGTAGATTGTTAAATATCCATGTAGCGTTGTCTTTCCAGGATCTTGTAGCCCAACGCGTGGCAAAGCTCGTGGCGATTTTAAATGAAATTCAACACAAATTATTAAAGTTGGTGGTAATTTTTGGAATTCAACAACAAAAGGGTGAGACCGGAGCATCGGGTGAGGGACGGGGGTATGAAATGCTGCGTCAGTTGGAATCCTCAAAAACTACGGCCCTTCAACAAGACCTGGTGGATAACATCATGTCTGAATACGGAATGTCCTAATTCCCTATACACGAACCTTCAAACCCGATGTCTCAGGGTGGGGGATGGGATGAACGAGAAAAGTCTAGGAGCTGAGAACAGGTGATCGATGAATGACGAAATGAAAGAAATACTCAACGACTTTTTAGCGGAAAGCTCGGAAATGCTGGAAGCCCTTGACCAACATTTCGTAAAACTTGAAACGGAGCCTTCCAACAGCGAACTGCTTAACGAAATTTTCCGGTGTATGCACAGTATGAAAGGATCGGCCGGATTTTTGGGGTTTACCCATTTGGTTGAAGTGGCGCATCAAGCCGAGAGTTTGTTGAACAAACTGAGACAGGGGGAAATGTCGGTTTCTCCGTTCATTATCGACATTATTTTGGAAGCAGTGGATGCGGTGAAAATGCTCCAGTCTGATATTCGGGAGACCGGAGAAGATTCTCATGTCGAGACCTTTGGCATTGTGAATAAATTGGCGTTAACCATGGATAGCGCCGATGATCTGATGCTGTCCGTCTCACTTCCCCATAAGGCCGAGAAGGACACAGTCACCTCAACCCCTTCTCCACCTCCGGCAGAAACGATGCTTTCTCCTGTGGTAGTGCCTCCTGAAACCTCTTCCTGGTCTTCTTTGCGTGAAGCCCCGCAGCATGATGTACCCGCAGGGATTGAGGATGTGGCGGAATCACCAGGAGCTTCTGACTGCCCAGTCGGGTTATCTGATGTATTAAATAAAATGAAAGAAGCCACGACTCGAACCGTTCAAGCCGCGAATGCTCCGGCCGGCAAGGCATCAGGTGGTAAAGAAGAGGACCAGACCGTTCGAGTCGAAACCAAACGCTTGGATCATGTTATGAATCTGGTGGGGGAGCTGGTTTTGAATCGTAATCGTCTTATTAAATTGGGGAATGGGCTGGAGGAGAAAGACGAGACCAGTCCTGCCCTCCGGGAATTAAACGTGACGTTGGCGCAACTCAATCTGGTGACCTCCGATTTGCAATTGGCGGTTATGAAAACACGGATGGTTCCTATTCGCAAAGTGTTTTCCCGATTCCCAAGATTGGTTCGCGATTTGGCCGGTAAGTTAGGTAAGCAAGTGCGTTTGGAATTACTGGGGGAAGATACTGAGGTCGACAAGTCCGTGGCGGACGAATTAAGTGATCCGTTGGTCCATTTGGTGAGGAATTCGATGGATCATGGCTTGGAAACTGCTGCGGACCGTAAACAACACGGTAAAGGTTCTGAAGGCTATGTGCGACTGTCAGCCCAGCAGGAAGGGAACAGTATTGTGATTCGGGTGGAAGATAATGGTCGGGGGTTACAAGTTGAGAAAATCGCTGAAAAAGCTCTCGAAAAAGGCTTGGTGGCTCAAGCGGAATTGGAAGTCATGAGCCCTCGGGAAATCATGAATCTAATTTTTCTTCCAGGGTTTAGTACGGCGGACCAGGTGAGTGATGTGTCCGGTCGTGGGGTGGGTATGGATGTGGTTCGTACCAATATTAGTCGCATGAATGGGAGTTTGGAGTTAGATTCTGATCCCGGTCAGGGGAGTCGCGTGACGATCAAGCTTCCACTGACCGTGGCCATTATTCAAGCACTAATGGTCGAGGTGGAATGTGCCACATTTGCCATCCCGCTGGCTTCCGTAGTTGAGGCCGTCAAAGTCACCAAGGATGAAATTAAAAGTATCAATGGACAGGCGGTATTGAATCTCCGAGAACGCATTCTTCCTCTCTTGGACCTTGGGGAAACCTTTCATATTCCCCGGGACCGGACTGGTGTTGAATGCTATGTCGTAGTTGTGAAGATTGGTGAACAACAGTTTGGAGTTGTGGTGAATCGTTTGCGGGCACAAGAGGAAGTCGTCATTAAGTCTTTGGGGGAATTTTTGGCCAACGTGAAGTGCGTGGCGGGGGCGACCATTACCGGAGATGGCAAAGTAGTCCTGATTTTGGATATGGCCGATTTAGTACGGGAAGTGCAGACTTCAACGTATACGGGTATGCGCTAATGTTTAAAACAGTGAAGCGTGAGGCCTAGGGTAAGTGAGTAGGGCTGACTAGACTGCCTGGGTCTTTATCCCGACAGGCATGAGAACAGCGGTGGAACTATAGAGAAGGCTGACCTGTGCTCCGTTTGGTAAGTGGAAGGATGAGGAAAGCGTAATGGCAAAATGGATGGCAGAAATTGATCAACGGACCGGGTTGGCCGGGGCCAATAAGATGGAACTTTTAATGTTCCATTTTGGGACTAATGAGACTTACGGGATTAATGTTTTTAAGATTCGCGAAGTCATGAAGCTCCCACCCGTGGTGAAAATTCCGGACTCCGATCCCCGAATCCTGGGTTTAGTGAATCTCCGTGGAGAAAATATCGCATTAGTGGATTTAAAACAGGCGATTGGACTCGGGCCCTTGGACTCGGTTGGCGCGAAGTTGATCATTGCGGAATATAACGATAACAAACAGGGATTTTTGGTAGGCGGCGTTGATCGGATCATTCGTATGTCGTGGGAACGGATTCAAATTCCCCCCCCGATGGTCCAGTCCAGCCGGCAAGGGGCGGTCACGGCTATTACGAAATTAGAGGATGGCCGAATGGTGTTAATTCTAGATGTGGAAAAGGTGTTGTCCGAATTGCACCCCAGAAGTGAAGAGGAAGTCCTCGTTGGGATTGAATTGAACGATGAATTAGCCGGAAAACGTGTGTTGGTTGCCGACGATTCGCTTGTGGCCAGAAAACAAATTACCAAAACGCTGGAACGGTTGGGCATGAAATACGAAGAAACACAGACGGGAAAAGAGGCGCTCACCCGGTTACGACAGTATGCGGAGTTGGGTGACAAAACGGATCGAACCATTTTCGACTTTGTCGTTGGGGTTATTACCGACATTGAAATGCCAGAAATGGACGGATTTTCCCTGACAAAGGCTATCCGTGAAGATTCCCGATTGCAGGGCCTTCCCATCTTGATGCATTCCTCCTTGTCCGGACAGTGTAATGTGGATAAAGGAAAGGCTTTGGGTGTGACAGATTATGTGACCAAATTTCATCCAACCGACCTTCGTGACAAATTAGTTCAACATCTCGGAAATTCTTCGGGAGTCGTGGTGTCCTCGTAAAGGAAAGAATAATTATTGTAATTGTTGAGAAGAATGTACTACCCCATCTCGAGATCCATGAAAAGATTAACAAGAGGATACCAATGAGGAAGCCCACGTTGAATGTAGGCATTACGACAAAATTAGTTTGGATTCTTGTGTTTTTTTCGCTGATTCCTTTGAGTGTTCAAGTGTATTCGTTGTTCCAAACTGGAGAGGTCTTGAAAAAAGAGGTTGGGGTTCAATACGAAGACGTGGCAAAAGTGATTGTTGAAAAAATTTCCCTCTATCTCGCTGAGCGTTCTGCGGATGCTCAGATCTTGAGTCGGATTCCGATTCTTGGTGGGGCGGAGCTATGGGAACAGGCTGTCCGTCCCTCACAGGAATTCGTCCAGGTATTGAATGCGTATGTTCAGGCAACCGGCATGTATTCTTTGGTTCAAGTGGTGGATTTGGATGGCAATCTGATCGCCGTAAATGATCAAGATGCAGAAGGCCTGCCTCTTCGGACGGAAAAGTTGTACGGAAAAAGTTATAGATTGACTCCGTGGTTTCGAGCCCTCCAACAGGGGGAAGAAAGTATACGCTTGACAGAGTCTTCTTTGACAAGAAATGTGCCCCAAGAGGTCTTTGTGGAAAACGTCATGGTCGATCAGGATGTGCAGGCACTCTTCCCCCAAGAGAGCAGTTTGACAATCGGGCTCTCGGTTCCTCTCTATGCTAAGGGGCGAGTGGTTGGGTATGGGAGCCATCGCATGAAGTTTTCAAAAATTGAAGCCTTTTTCCAAGAGGCATACCTGGATTTAAAAAAGGCCGGGTTTCCCCATGCGGAACTAACCCTACAGGATGGCAAAGGTATGACGCTGATGGAATATGCTCCGGCTGTCCATGGAACAGAGGAAATGATTCACGATTTAGAAAATGTGGTGTTTAAGGAAAACCTGGCTCAGTTGGGCCTTGAGGCCGCACAATTGGCGATTCAGGGCCAATCCGGAAACGCCAGAAATTTTCATCCCGGGAAAAACGCGAATCAAGTCATCGGATATAGCCCGATGTCAGGGGCGGGGGGATCGTTGGGGATGCACTGGTCCGTGTTGGTGCAAGTTCCGGAGAATGAAGCATTCAGTCATGTCAGGAGCCTGACCAATAAAACCTTGTTGGAGATGCTGTTGGGGCTTCTCGTGGTGGTCCCCATTGGAATCTTTATGGGAAGAAAAGTCGTGAGCCGACTGAAACCCGTGTGGGAAGTGGCGGCGAAAGCCTCGAAGGGGGATTTCACTCACCGGGTTCCCGTGAAGACTCAAGACGAACTCGGGCAAATGGGTTTAGCCTTGAATAACCTGTTGGATGAATTAAACCGGATGCTTTTGCAAACACGGAACGTCGCTCACTCCCTGTCTCAAGCGTCGGTCCAATTGTCCTCGGTAGGCCATCAGGTCGTTCGCGCCAGCCAATCACAAGTTCACCAAGCCACTCAGGTTGCTGAAGCGGTTGAAGAAATGTCTGCTACCGCGGATGATATGGCTCGACACACGCAGGCCTTGGCCTCGACGGCCTCAGGGGTCAATGATTCAGCCGTCCGGGGTGGGGATATTGTGGTCTCTTCTATTCATGGGATGGAATCGGTATCCAACCGGATTCAGGAATCCGCCAGCCGTATTCAGAATTTAGGACAACGTTCCAAGGATATTGGGGACATTATTGGAGTAATCCAGGATATTGCGGAACAGACCAATCTTTTGGCGCTCAATGCAGCCATTGAAGCTGCAAGGGCAGGGGAGCAGGGTCGAGGGTTTGCTGTGGTTGCAGATGAGGTGCGAAAACTGGCTGAGCGAACGGGGAAAGCGACAAAAGAAATTGCGACGGTTATCGAATCTGTACAGGCTGGCACTCACGAAGCGGTTCTTTCGATGGAGGCGGGGACTGAAGAGGCGCATTCCGGCATGGTGCTGGCCAGGGAAGCGGGGAGTCGATTAACGGAGATCGTCCAGGGGGTTCAACGGGTGGTGGATATGATTCAACATTTTGCCGAATCCACGAAACAACAGTCTGCGGTCTCCGGAAAAATCTCTTCGAGTATTCAACAGGTCGCGCAACTCAGTCAGGATAATGAAAGCCACATTCAGGGGGTGGCGACGGCAACGAAGCAATTTGCGGCATTGGCAGAGGATCTCCAAACATCGCTTAGTCGGTTTACGCTAAAAAGATAATACCATCCTTTGTTCAATGTGTCCCTGGTGATGGACGTGTATGCAGTGCATAAGAATCGGTCATAAACTCGTATTAATTCTGGGAACCCTAGCCGTTGGAATGATTGTCTGCGGCCTAACCGTGATTTACCAGCAAGAGCTTGGCAGGTTGCAGGTGAATTTGGAGGAAGAAGGAAGGATTATTCAAGCGCAACTTGAAGTCACGAGAGCCTATATTGCCAAAAATTATGTGGGGAAAATAAAACAATCGTCCATGGGGCCTCATCTGCATGTGTCTCGTGATCATGAGCAAGATCCCGATGCCGTTCCTTTTCCCGCCACTGCCATACAGGAAATCGGCAAGGAGTTGAGATTGGCGGGAGGGTATCAGGCCCGGTATGTGAGTGATCAGCCGATGAATCCCGCCAATGCGCCGAAAGATACGTTCGAGCAGAAGGCTCTTGATCTACTGAAAAATGGGGCAAAGGGTCTCAGCGAAATTGAGACGATCAACGGGGTTCCCACCTTTCGACGGGTGAGTGCCGATGTGGCTACCGTGGAGGCCTGCGTAAGTTGTCATGGCGGGAAAAAATTGGGAGATGTGCTTGGAATGTTGTCTCTTTCAATTCCGATAATGCAGGCGAAAGAGGCGATGGTCAGTTCGGTGCTCCATTCAGGAATGTGGTTGATCGGAATCGTCGGCATTTTCGTGAGTGCGGTGCATTGGTTGGTTTATCGACTTGTGTTGAAACCTCTATATGCCTTAATGGGTATCTGTCGTGATATTGCACAGGGCGAAGGCGATCTGACGAAACGAGTGCCGGTTGGAAAAGGCTCTGATGAAATCGTGGAACTCAGTCACGACCTCAATTCATTTATTGAAAAGATGCAGTTGGCGTTGTCGTTGGTCAGTCAAGCAACAAACCGTCTTGTAACGTCCACCGTTCGGCTCTCTGCGACCGTGGATGGGGTAGTTTCAACCGCTGAAGGGCAGGATGGCCGTTTTTTGCAGTCAGCTTCCGTTGTGGAGGAAATGTCCAGGACGGCGGGGGAAGTGGCGCGACATTCTACCGAAGCTGCACGGATTGCTCAGGAAACGGCCCAAACAGCCCGTGGCGGGCAGAATGAGATGAAGCAATCCGTGATGGACATGCAGCAGGTTTCTCACGCAGTGGTCCATGCCGCAAACATTATTACCGCACTCGGGCGGTCTTCGGATCAAATTGGTGAAATCGTTCGCGTGATTGAGGATATTGCGGATCAGACAAATCTTTTGGCACTCAATGCGGCGATTGAGGCTGCTCGGGCGGGTGAACAAGGACGAGGGTTCGCTGTGGTTGCCGATGAAGTGCGGAAGTTAGCAGAACGGACGACCAGGGCAACAAAAGAAATTGGGGATATGATCCGAGAAATTCAGAAGGATACACGAAGTGCTGTTTCGTCGATGGAGCAAGGGACAAATCAGGTCGGACAGGGGGTGGCATTAGCCAAGAAAACCGGAGAGGCTTTGGCAAACATTCATTCTATGATCAATGCTACGGCGGGGATGATTCAACAAATTGCCAATGCTACGGAAGTGCAATCCACGGCCACGCGACAAATTGCCAGCGATTTAGAATCCATGACCCAGGCAACACGTCAGGCAAACAGAGGAGTCTTTCAATCGGCCCAAGCCTGTCATGATTTACGGGTGGTGGCCGTGGATCTTCAGAAGTTGGTCGGATCATTTAAGGTGTAACTCAAAGATTCCCCTGTTCAGTGGGTTGTCAAACATACTTATGGGGCGGATGGGGGGTTCTGGTTGATGGAACCGTTGAGTCCTGTTGATTGGTCGGTCGAGTGAGGAAGCTTTTTCTGGGCGACAACCTGTTCCAGCATGGTGACAGAGTCCTTGAGTAGGTCCGCTGCGCAGGCCAAGGTGACATGCAATTGTTTCCAAGCATCATCCCAGCGGCCCTCAAGTTGTAGGTCCTGAAAACGTCGATGTTGTTCTTGCAGAATGGCTTTTTTTGCATCAAGGAGTAATCGGTCGGCTTGTGAACTGGCTAGTCTGTCCATGGAATGAATCCTTTATTTCGCTGCATGATAATGAAGGAATAATGGTGTTCACCCTATCAGAGCCCTTGTTGAAGCCTCAAGGTACTGATGATTGACGTTGGTGGGGAATGTGGAGGTTTCGGTGAGATTGTTTCAAATTGTCACATACCTCCAAGGGAGCCTAATGCCTGTTGCTGGGGATCAATGAGAAGCAATGACTTTTACATTGCAAAATCGATGGTGGATGGTTGGAAATTGCTGACGAATCGAGTTTTGCATTTAACAAAAATGAACTGTCCCTATTGAGGAAAATGATGCCACGGGCGATGGGGTTCCATGCTGCAGGTTCAGTGAATGAGCTATGTCATTGAGGTGATTGGAGAAAAAAGCTTGGTGATGGTTCTTACCCAACGATTCTCACAAGGTCGGAACGGGACAGGAGAGAGACTTTTGACGCGTCTGGAGGGACACAAGTCATGCAGAATACTTTGACGAAGGTCTTACCTCATGATGATTTTGGGGAGGACTGTGGAGTTGTTCTCCAAATGGTGAGTTTTCAGTTGGGGGACGAAATCTTTGCCATTGATATTTTAGGGGTTCAAGAAATTATTCGTATGCTGGACATCACTCAGGTTCCGAATGCGCCTCATTATGTGGACGGGGTGGTGAATCTGCGAGGAAAAGTGATCCCCATTATTAACCTTCGGGCCCGCTTTGGTCTGTCTGAGACGGAACCAACCAAGGATACTCGAATTGTGGTTGTAGAAGTCGCTCATATGATTTTAGGATATGTCGTCGATTCTGTTGAAGAAGTCTTACGCCTGTCGGAAGAATGTATTGAAATACCCCCCCCTACTGGTCGAGGAGGAGCCGAAGAATGTCATAAGGGGGTCGGACGGGTGAATGGGTCTTTGGTGCTGCTGCTGGATCTTGAACGCTTGTTTAATAATCAGACTTTTTAATAAGAAAGAGTCGTCCATTATGGATATTTTATCGGTATTGGGCATCATAGTTTCCCTTGGCGCCATTGTTGGGGGGCAACATCTGGAGGGCGGGCATTTAAGTTCCATTCTCCAAGGGACGGCATTTTTGATTGTGATGGGAGGCACCTTAGGTGCGGTGATGCTGCAATTCCCTCTTCCAATTTTCCTGAAAGCTCTTTCCAGTGCGAGCATGGTATTTGGAAATGTGAAGGTTGATATGAAGGGCATTATTGCCAAGATCGTGGAGTTATCAAATATCTCCCGGAAACAGGGTCTCTTGGCCCTGGAAGGGCAAATAAAGTCCTTGGCCGATCCATTAATGGCCAAAGGGGTGCAGTTGGTGGTCGATGGGACAGAACCTCACAAAATAAAAGAAATTCTGGAAGTAGAAGTCGAAATGTTTGAAGAAGAATTTGGCACGACAAGCAAGGTGTATGAAGCATTTGGAGGATATGCGCCGTGTGTGGGTATTATTGGTGCCGTATTGGGGTTGATTCATGTGATGGAAAATCTGGCCGACCCTTCGGCATTGGGTGGTGGGATCGCGGTAGCATTTGTGGCCACGGTCTATGGGGTGGGAGCGGCCAACCTCTTGTTTCTCCCCATGGGCAGTAAAATCAAATTGAAAGCGAAGACCTTGATCATCGGAAAAATTATGGTGATAGAAGGCCTTGTGGCGGTGGCTCAAGGTGAGAATCCCAGAATGATTGAGGAGAAGTTGAGTGGATTTCTACCCTCGTCGGAGAAAAAGAAATAGAAAATTGAGGACCATTGGATTGTTGGTGAGAGGGAGCGTGTGAAAAAGAAACATGAGGAACATGAGAATCACGAACGATGGCTGGTCTCGTATGCGGATTTCATTACCTTGCTGTTTGCCTTTTTTGTAGTGATGTACTCAGTCTCCTCCGTTAATGAAGGGAAATTCAAGGTCCTCAGTGAATCCCTGGTGAGTTCTTTTAACAACAAGAAGACCGTGGGAGAACTTTCAATCGTGAGTCTTCCCATAAACAGAAAAACTCCTATTCAGGTGAAAGTCAAACCTTCTTCAGGGGACAATGCTCGGGCCTTCTTAAGCGTGGCCAATGCAATTACTGCAGCGAATATTCCTCAAGGGGTGCAGATCACCACGACGGAACGTGGTTTAAATATTAGGATCAAAGACGATGCGTTGTTTCAAAGTGGTAGTGCCAGGCTGAATCCCCAGATTAAAGAATTTATTGATCTCATTGCCGGCCTCGTCAAGGAGTTACCCAATTCTATTGCCGTTGAAGGGCATACGGACAATCAACCCATTCGATCCTCTCTCTACCCCTCCAATTGGGATCTTTCGACCGCCAGGGCCAATACCTTGGTCCGATATTTGATCGACCAGCATCATCTCGCGGATTATCGACTGTCCTCAACAGGCTATGCGGGGACTCGTCCTGTCGAGTTAAATGATACACCTCAGGGACAAGCCTCTAACCGTCGAGTAGAACTCATTGTGCTGAAGAATACTCCTTCCGACACAGATTCCTCCCACCCCTACCTTCCCTAGAGTCTATTTCACGATCTGTCAACAATTCAGAAGTATTGTCTGACCCGGTTCCTCCCTTTCGCTAGGCAGGATCAGGCCAATGGGGAAAGTAATGCCGGTATGGGCCATTGCGCTTCCCGTGGTTACAACGGCTCTCGGTTTGAGACAAGAACGGATCATCAGGCAGCCATAGCCAATTTGGCTGCACTGGTGCCAGGTTTGTGGAGTGAAAGGTTCTCTTCCCTGGAAAATTCTATCTTCCGACCCTCTTCATGGTTAAAACCATCTGTCCTTACCTTATTGGCACATGCGTTGCAGAATTCTTCAGGTATTCACCTCAAGGAGGAAGCAATGAACCGAGGTATCTATCCCCCCTTAGCCGGGGCGATTACACTTGAACACCGCCTGGAAGTTCTCTCTCATAATATCGGGAATGTGCATACCACCGGGTTTAAAAAGGATAAGCCGGTTTTCGCCACCATCCTGGGACAGACCTCAGGACCGTCAGTGGCGGGAATAGATTTATTTCCCACAATGGACGGGCTTCCACCAGATCGTTCCCAAGGCGCGTTGTTTCAGACGGGGGAACCGTTAGATGTGGGGTTGGAGGGCAATGGGTTTTTGGTTGCTCAAACGCCGGATGGATTGCGCTATTACCGTGGTGGAAAATTGTATCGGAATGCGAACGGTAACTTAGTGGCGCATACCGGTGACCCCCTCCTAGGAAAGAAAGGGGCTATTACTCTTCCGCCTGGGGATGTTGTGATCGGGGCCGATGGGACTCTTAGGGTCAATAATCAGGTTGTGGACAAGTTGCGGGTGGATACAATTGCGGATGGACAAGAAACGGTCAAGGTGGGCAATTTATTCTGGACCGTGCCAGATCAGGTTGTCGCCGATAAGCAGACCACGGTGCACCAAGGCATGTTGGAACAATCCAACGTGAATCCGGCTTTGGATATGGTTGAGTTGATTAAAGTGACTAGAGAATATGAACAAATGCAGAAGGCGATTAAAGCGATGGACGAACTGGCGGCTCAAGCTATTCAAGCAGGTCGGGTTCAAGGATGATGATTCACATGCATCCTGAAAGCCATATGACGTTATTGCTGTCTGACCATGTCCCGGCGATTAAGGCACAGTACAAAAAGGGAGACCATCCAGAATGATTCGAGCGATGCATACTGCTTCAACGGGCATGTCTGCCCAACAACTCAATATTGACACGATCGCCAATAATCTCGCCAACGTGAATACGACCGGATTCAAACGAAGTCGAGCTGAATTCGCGGATCTTTTGTCTCAGATTGCTCGGCTCCCTGGCGCCAGCGCTTCGAATGTTGGGGTGTTTCCGGTTGGCATTCAGGTCGGGCTAGGCGTGAGACCCGTCAGTGTGTCCAAGGAATATGTTCAAGGAAGCCTCAAGCAAACGACCAATCCGTTGGATCTGGCAATCGAAGGGGTTGGGTTTTTCCAAGTTACACGTCCGGATGGGACTACGATGTATACGCGGGCGGGATCCTTCAAACAAGATAATACGGGCAACGTGGTATCGGGAGATGGCGATCAGCTGATTCCGAGCATTACTATTCCGTCCGGAGCACTCCAAGTCGATATTGGGCAGGATGGAACTGTATCCGCGTTATTACCAGGAGTATCCCAAGCCACGCAGGTCGGGCAAATTCAATTGGTACGATTTGATAATCCGTCAGGATTGATTGCCCAAGGCAATAATTTATTTTCAGAAAGTTCGTCTTCAGGTCCTGCTCAGCAGGGGACACCGGGATTTTCCACAGGATTTGGAAATATCCAGCAAGGATTTCTTGAAATATCCAATGTGAATATTGCGGATGAAATGGTCAATATGATCATTGCTCAACGTGCCTATGAACTGAATGCGAAAGCCATTCAGGCATCGGACGAAATGATGCAAGTTGTGAATGGACTCAGGCGTTAGAGGATAAGAATTTGATGCCAAGCATTTTATTATTGGGATTGCTTCTGTGCGGGCATGGGTGGTGGACAGCCGAAGGAATGGCTTGGGCGGAAGAGCTGGTCTCACCGACCCCAGTCCGTCTGAATACGCAAACGGTAGGTGTCAAAGATTTCGAGCGGGTAATCGTGTCTGAACTGACACGTCGATATGGACGTCCGCATCATCAGGTGTCGTTTCGGGTATTGTTCCCCAAACAATTGATGGAGGTACCCAAAGGAAAACTCCATCTTGAAATCGGAGCATGGTCAGGAGGCGGAAGGACTGGGCGACGTGCCTTTCGAGTAGGGATCTTTGTCAATCAGCAGTTTCTCCAAACCGTGAATGTTGTGGGTGAGGTGAAGGCCCAAGTCGAAGTGGCGACTCCAATTCGCTGGTTGAAACCGACAGAGGTCGTGACGGTCGAGGACCTGTCATCAATGATGGTCGATGCACCTTCACTGACGCATGATTTTATTCTTGATCTTGACGAAGTCGTAGGGAAACAGGTTCTACGTCCATTGCCTCCAAGCCAACCGATTCGGAAAACAATGTTGGACGACCCACCAATGATTCATAAGGGTGATCGAGTGATGATTGAGGTCAGGGGCGAAGGCCTGCTGGTTCAGACCGTTGGAGTAGCCAAATCGGCTGGGAAAAGGGGGGAAACCATTCCCGTAAAAAACCAGACGTCGGGTCGGGAGGTGTTAGGTACGGTTATGGCATCGGGGCTAGTGGAGGTGGGATTTTGAGTGTTGCACGGTTAATAACCAGATTCGGAGCTGGAGGATTCGCTCTACTGATAATTGTGAGTGGTTGGACGGGCTGTGCCAAAGAAAAAACAATAACACAAATCGAAGCCGAGCCGAACATCCATAAAAAGGATACACCATCCTCCCTGGGTTCCTTGTGGGATCCCGAAAACGGGCGGGCCTTCATGTTTGAGGATCGACGAGCCGGTCGCATCGGGGACATCGTTGTTGTGCAAATTGTGGAACAACACCGAGGTTCCAAAAAAGCCAACACGAAAGCAGACCGAGATTCCAGCCTATCAGCTGGCGTAAGTGGGGGACTCTTCGGGATTAACACCCTCACCCAGAAGTTTGCGGAATATTTCAATATTGATGCTGGGACCTCCCATGAATTTGAGGGCGACGGGTCGACCAGCCGGGAAGATACTCTGACGGGCACCATTGCCGCCAATGTTATTGAAGTCTTTCCCAACGGGGACCTACGAATTCGTGGAAAACGGGAGGTAACGGTTAATAGTGAAACGCAAACAATGACCATAAAAGGCATTGTCCGCCGGATCGATCTGGATACCGAGAACATGGTCTTGTCATCCAAGGTCGCTGATGCAGAAATTTCCTATACCGGACTAGGGGTGGTGGACGATGTTCAGAGACCGGGATGGGCCACCAGAATTTTTGACTGGATTACGCCGTTTTAGGGTTTTGAGCTGAATTAATTTTTCTTACTTTGACCCAACGGGAGAGTTTTGTGATTCATCCATCGTCCTTTATGAAAAGCCACGAAAAATTACAACAATTCACGCGAACATGGTTTTCCCGATGGGGTTTGGTCTTGGTTTGCTGTAGTGGATGGCTCATAGCTGGTACTGGGTCTTTGACCGAACCGGCGGAAACTCAGGCTGCCCGGATTAAAGATATTGCCTCTATCGAAGGCGTGCGGGAAAACCAGTTGGTTGGGTACGGCTTAATTGTTGGTTTGGACCGGACCGGTGATTCCGTCGTCGGTGGTCAGTTTACCGCGCAAGCCATTATTTCCATGTTGAATACCATGGGACTTAAACTCAATATCGATCCCATTCAATTGCTAACTAAAAATACCGCGTCGGTCATGGTGACTGCCAAATTACCGCCCTTCGCAAGACCGGGCATGAAATTGGATGTCCAGGTCTCTTCGATGGCCAATGCCAAAAGCTTGCGAGGAGGCACCTTGTTGCTGACCCCACTCAAAGCGGCCAATCAACAGGTGTACGCCGTTGCACAAGGGCCCCTCTCCACTTCGGGGTTTGAAGCCGGGGCTGGGGGAACCACAGTGAAGAAGAATCAACAATCCGGTGGAATTATTCCCGGTGGAGCGATTGTTGAACGATCGGTAGATTTGGATATGCAGGCGTGGGAGAAATTTTCATTGACTATGCACCAGGCCGATTTCGTGACGGCATTGCGAGTGTCTGAGGCCATCAATGCGCATCTTGGCGATGGTGTCGCCTCGGCGCTCAATTCCGGACAGATTCAAGTGGGGGTTCCCGAACGGTTTCAGGGTAAGATTGTCCAAATGATTGCTGCGGTTGAAGGGTTAGATGTGCATGTGGATGTCCTGGCTAAGGTGGTGGTGAATGAAAGAACGGGAACGATTGTCATGGGGGAACATGTCCGATTGGCGAGTATGGCCATCTCTCATGGCGATCTGACCATCAAGGTTGGAACGCAGTTTAATGTCTCTCAGCCTGAGACTGCCTTCATTGGACGGGGAGCGCAGGGTGCCGGGAGGACCGTGGTGACCCCTGATGTACAAACCGATGTTCAAGAAGAGGAGGGTCGGGTGATTCAAGTCGATAGTTCTGTGACGCTTGGAGATTTAGTGAAGGCATTGAATTCATTGGGTGTGACTCCTCTGGATTTGGTTGCTGTGCTAACGGCGGCCAAGGCGGCAGGAGCGCTCCAAGCAGACTTGGAATTGATCTAATTTCGGAACAGAAGGCAGCGGGGTGTTCATGACGGTCTGTTGGAAAGGATAAAGTCCATGATTCCTGACATGTTTCCTTTGGATATGACGGGTCTCTCCCATTCTGTATCTAGCGGCAAAATAGATCGCGTGGCAGAATCGGCTCGTCGAGGGGAATTATTGCGCGCCAGCCAGGAGTTCGAATCCTACTTCCTGTCCTATTTGATGAAGGTGATGCGAGAGACGGTCCCCAAAGGCGAATTAACGTCCAACCCCATGGGGGAGATGTATTATTCATTTTATGACGAAGAAATTGGCAACCGTGCCGCTCAATCGGGTGGGATTGGTCTTTCGGCCTATGTCTTGGACACGGTGGCCAGGAATGAAGATCTCAAGCGTTCTCCCTCATCAGGTCCCCCTTTTTTGAAATCATAAGAGGTTCTGTAAAGTTTAATGGTGTTGCTTCCGATACATATAGAGAAGGAGGCAAGATGCCATGACCATACGGGGCCTTGATCCCAGTGGAGAGCTGGGGAAACTATTTTTTCACGTTCAAGCTAAAAATCTTCAGACCCAGGAGGCTGGCCCGTCGCGGGCCTCCCAGCACCCTTCGTCTGCTGACCCTGTCGATCTTTCCGTCCTGGCACAGGAAATTCGTGACTATTCGATTCGAGTGGCGCAGTTTCCTGAGGTGAGAGAAGACAAAATCAACCGCATTCAGCAGGCCTTGGAAACGGGGACCCAATTAGCGACCTCCAATCAGGTCGCTGATGCCTTGACCCGGGAGACGATACTGAACGAATTGGGAACAAAATAATTATCGGAAGTTCATGAGGGGAAAGGCAATCCGATGAATCACCCTCAATCGGCGAAGTGGGAGCGACTACTGAAGGCATTAGCCGAGGCTCAGGCGGCTTTTCAGCAGTATGGTGTACTGCTTTTTCAAGAAGCCCATAGCCTACGCATCATGGATCAGCCCAAGTTGGTCGAAGTGAACAGCCAAAAAGAACAAGTTTTGAATTCGATGCGCCGATTAGAAAAGCAGGTGGAGGGTGCCTTGCATCAGTTGGTTGGGGACGTCGCCCAAGAAACCATTTGGACCTGGTTGAAGGCAAATCCGGATCCACAGGCACAGACGGTGCAAAGCATGTTGATTGACCTTCGCCGTTTGGCACGGCTTATTCAGGAGCAAGGCAAAAAAAATGAATCTGCAATTCGGCCGATCTATCACAGAGTCTGTGAGGCGATTCAAGTGATGTATACAGGGTTGGGTACAGGTCCGGTGTATCAGGGATCTGGAACATTATATTTTCCATCGGTTCCTAGCTCGGTCTATCTTCAGGGATAGGACTCTTATGGCGGGGATTAGTGATATCTTTAATATCGCGCGTTCGGGAATTCGTGCCAACCAACAGGGGCTCGCGACCACATCCCATAACATCGCCAATATCAATACCAAAGGCTATTCCAGACAGGAAGTTGTCCTCGAGTCAGCGCGGCCCGCTGAAGGGAAAATTGGGAGCGGAGTCCGAGTTGCTGCTATTCGTCAGACCGTCGATACCTTCCTGGAAAACCAATTGACCGCCCTCCATGAGGATCTGGGATCTATTTCCGCCAGGAACAATTACCTGGTTCAGGCGGATGGGATTTTCACCGAAACGGATAATTCCGGACTATCGTTGAGTCTGACGGAATTTTTCAATGCGGTTCGGGATGTTGCCACGAATCCAGAGAGTACTATTCAGCGGACGGTGCTGTTGGCCAAAGGGCAATCCCTCACCGACCAGTTTGGGACGGTGGCTAAAGGGTTAAATCAAATCCGCCTGGATGCCAATGGGGAAATTTCCAGGCATGTCAACACTATTAATGGGTTGGCAACCAAAATCGCCTCGCTGAATGATGTTATTTTTAAAGTAGAATCCAGTGGACCTGAAGCCCTTGACTTACGGGATCAACGACGGGTCCTCATTAATGATTTGGCGGGGCTAGTGGATATTGAGCAAGTAACCATGAAAGATGGTATCGGAATTCATGTAGGTGGACAATTGTTGGTAGGAGGAAATCATGCCAATAAGCTGTCGACTAAATCCGACCCCGACAACCCCCCGCTCCATGATGTGACGTTCGTGCGCAGTGACGGGAGTGAGTATTCAATTTCCGATAAGATTTATGGAGGACAAATCGGCGGATTACTCGCTCTGCGTGATGGGGATATTGTGAAGTTTCAGGACCAAGTCGATCGATTGGCGGCCGTTTTAACTACCGAATTTAATCAACAGCATCAGGTTGGGTATGGGTTGGACGCCACCACGAATAATAATTTCTTTTCCACGTTAACTCCCCCAGCCCCTTTGGCCAATGAGCGGAATACGGGAGGCGCCACCGGCAGTTCGGTAACGATTGCAGATTCTACTCTTGCAACGTTTCAGGGATATGAGGTGCAGTTTTCCGGAGCCACTTCCTATTCGGTGGTCAATACGGCAACCGGAGCGAGCGTGACCTCCGGTTCCTATACCTCCGGAGCTCCATTGAGTTTTGATGGATTAGATGTCGTGATTAACGGCACACCGGCTGCGGGCGATGTATTTTATGTGAATGCTCAAAAAGGCGCCGCACTGCAATTTGGTGTGGCCCTGTCGGATACGGACAAGATTGCGGCTTCTTCTACGGCCGCAGGAGTACCGGGGAACAACACCAATGCATTGGATATGGTGGCTGTTCATACGAACCGGCAAATGGATCTGGGTAATGTGACACTCAATGATTATCACACCATTACTATTGGAGATGTCGGGAGTGCCACGCAGAAATCGACACAGGCGTTACATAGTAAACAGCTCGAAGTCGATCAAGTGACGGCCTTGCGGGAAAGTGTCTCTGGTGTTTCATTGGATGAGGAACTGACTAATCTGCTCAGTTTCCAGCGTTCATTCGAAGCCTCGGCCCGGATGATTACGGTGGCGGATGAATTGATGCAAACCATGCTGTCCATGGGTCGCTAACCTTCTTGATGAGGCAACTGGTTGGGATAGGACTCATCGATGACAAATCGATGTCTATCGGAAAAGGACGAACAATCGAATGCGGGTGACTGATCGTCAACAGGTTGATGCTCTGCTAAGGGCGATTCAACGTATTCAGGGAAATATCGGGGATCGCAATGAGCAGGTTTCTTCAGGGAAGCGGGTTAATCGCCCCTCGGATAATCCTGCGGCATCGGAAAGGATCAATCAGTTTCGAAATGTCCTACGGACCACTGAACAACGTTTGACCACGGTGAATGAAGGAGTGGGAAGGCTCAATTTATCCGATAGCGTTCTGGGGACGGCTGGAAGTACGGTGCAGCGGGCAATAGAACTAGCATTGAATATGGCGAGCGATACCAATACGCCGGTGGAGCGACGGAACGCCGCTCTGGAAGTTCAACAAATCATCCTAGGGTTGGCCGGTATTGCCAACACTCAACTCAACGGAAGATTTGTGTTTGCGGGAAGTCAAACCCAATCCGAACCATTTGTGCCGGGATCAGCAACGGGATCAGCTAGCATCAACAATGGAGGAAGCGCAAATATTGCTGTTTCTGTCGTCACGGCGTCGGCCTTACAACCGGATGCGTATCAAATCCAATTTACTTCCTCAACGCAGTTTGATGTCCTGAATCTGACCACGAATCAAACCGTCTCATCAGGTAATACCTATTCATCCGGCGCGGTCTTCTCGTTTGATGGATTGGATGCCACCATTACTGACGGAGGCGGGCCGCCTGCCGCTGGCGATCAATTTTTTGTGAGAGTTGGCTATACCTATCAAGGAGATGGAGCGGGGATCGAGGTAGAAATTGGTGATGGCCGGACCGTGGAAACCAATGTTCCGGGAAACCAAATTTTTTCCGGGCCCACGGTGGATCTATTTCAGGATCTTCAGGACTTTCATCAGGCCCTGGTGACGAACGATGGCAAGGGTATTCAAGCCGCCATCGGACAATTGAATCAGTCCCACTCCCAAGTCACCGACGCCCGGGCTACAATCGGGGCCAGAGTCAATCGTTTGGATACGGTGAAGGATGGATTGGAACTGTTGAGCGTGAATACGCAAACGCTCCGGTCCAATTTTGAGGATGCCGATATCGCTCAAGTGGCCTCTGATTTGGCTACATTGCAAAACACCCTTGAAGCTTCGATGAGCACCCTGGCGCGTCAATTTCAGACGAGCTTGTTGAACTTCATAAAATAGGGCATGAACTCGGCCTTTTTCCATTGAACTAAATACGTTATCCGTTTTAATAAAATAGGCACGACATCTCTATGCGAATTCTTGTTGTTGATGATGATCCACTCACACTCCATATGGTTGTCTATCGATTGCGTCAATGGGGGCATGATGTCATATCCTGTACTGATGGGGATTCCGCGTGGAAGGTGTTGGAACGAGGAAGCGTGCCCAATGTGGCTATTGTGGACTGGATCATGCCCGGGCTCAACGGTCCTGAACTGTGTCAAAAAATCCGGGGGAGAACTGATTGCCCTTATGTATATATTGTTATGTTAACAGGGCGGAAAAACCTTGAGGATCTCATTGCCGGGTTGGATGCTGGAGCTGATGATTACCTGACCAAGCCATTCCTCTTAGAAGAATTGGATGCTCGATTACGAGCAGGGAAGCGAATTGTGGATTTGCAAAATGAATTAATTTCGGCTCGAGAAACACTTCGGATTCAGGCGATGCAAGATCCCTTGACGCAAATTCTGAATCACGGCGCCATCGTGGATACCTTACTCCGGGAAATTGACCGGGCTCATCGGGAAGAGCAACCCCTGAGTCTCATTCTGGCTGATTTGGATGGGTTTAAGAATGTGAATGATTCCTATGGGCATGTTGCGGGTGATCACGTGCTGGTCGAGGTCTCTAGGCGGATGCGGTTTTGCTTGCGTTCATATGATGCCATTGGCCGGTATGGCGGGGAGGAATTTCTCATGGTATTGCCCAATAGTGATGCGGCCCAGGCCGTGCGGCTCGCTGAACGCATTCGAGTGGCGGTTTCCCAGAAACCCTTTCGAGTTCACAATGTTGATTTAACGGTGACGGTCAGTCAGGGGGTCACGACCTGGACCGATCCCTGTCCAATTCCCATTGAGCAATTGATACAATCTGCAGACGGTGTTCTCTACTTAGTCAAAAATAGCGGTCGAAATGGGGTGGAATTTGCACAATTTCATAGGCATGCGGACGATACCTTTTCGCGGCTCACGATTTCGCCGAGTTCATTGAAACAATAAATATGTCGTCCATCCTTGTAATTAATGATGATCCGGTCCAACTCCATCTTCTTGCGAGTTGGCTTGAGAAGGATTACTTTGCGGTCAATCGCTTTGTCTGTTCTGAAGATGCCTGGCGGTGGCTCCAAGAAGGAAATGTGCCGGATGCCATTGTCCTCGATCTCCATATGCCGGGAATTAGCGGATGGCGATTTTGCGAATTGTTGCATTCATTCTTTGGTTCCACACAGGCAGTGCCCCCTGTTCTTGCGGTTTCCGCCACGTATACTGGAATTGATGCTCATGACATTTTGAAAGATTTAGGGGCTTCGGCATTTCTTGCTCTTCCGACAGAACCTCAACGCTTTCGTCAGCAGGTTTGCGAGTTAGTGGAGAACCCTCCTAGTCCTCAACGCCCACATGTTTGGATGGTTTCCACCCACAAGTCCGAAATCCAACGAATTCATCACATATTTGGTGAACGGGGATGGCAGGTGGTGGAATGGCAAGCGGGGAAACAGGTTCAGGTGGCAGTGAATCTTGTGCTTCCTGATATTGTCCTCATTGACCATCCGCTGTCGGACATGACAAGCGAAGAGTTTGTAATTTGGTGCAAAGTCCAATATCCTCAGGCAATGTGCATTGTCCTTGGACAGGAATCTACAGCCCGTGGATACCCTGCTCATTCGATTCATGCTGATGCCTATCTCCCAAAAGCGTGCGATCCATTGCATATTATTTCACTATGTGAAAAAGGGCGCTGGGAACGGGCACTCTCACGAGTAGAGCATTTACTGGATATCCGTACTGATGATTTACGCGAATCTGAAGCCCAATTTAAAGAGTTGTTCGAAACGCTTCCGGATGTCTTGGTGATTTATGATTTCCAGGGAAAAATCACCCATGTTAATTCGCTTGGAGCGCAGCAATTGGGATATCTCCCGTCTGTCTTGAATGGGAAGGCCTTCTCTCTTATCAGACCTGAGCCATCAAGTGGGGAATCCGGTCCCACGTTGCCAAGCTCTGCCCCTGGGGGGGCGAGATGGGAGGAAACGGTCCTTCGTCAAAAGAACGGCAGCAATCTTCCCGTAGAGATGATGGAACGGGAGGTTCAGTTTTTAGGCCAGCGTCAAACTCTTTTCATTGGACGCGATTTGACGGCAAGAAAGCGCATGGAGGAAGAGAATATTGCCCTTGAGCATCAGTTGCGGCAGGTTCAAAAAATGGAAGCCATCGGTCGACTAGCCTCAGGGGTTGCCCACGATATGAATAATACGTTAACGGCAATCATGGCCCATGCAAGTTTGTTCAAGATACAGGAAAAGACCGACACCCCCTTGTGGGCAGCGGGCGATGTCATCGAAAAAGCCGTTCGTCGTGGAAAGGAATTGACATCCCAGCTCTTGGGGTATGCCAGGCAGGGAAAGCATCATGATGTGACGGTCGATACCCATGATGTAATTCAGGAGGTCATGACACTGCTCGGAAGGACAATCCATAAAATGATCACCTTCCGAACGGACCTGTCCGCTACGAAACCTTATGTGTTGGGGGATCCCAATCAGTTATACCAGATTCTCATGAATTTAGGTGTCAATGCCTGTGATGCGATGGGTGAGCGTGGGGAATTGCTTGTGCAGACTTCGAATGAAACGGTCACCCAGGAATACGCTTCACGTGTCCCAGGACTTCACGCAGGTGATTATGTGGTAATTCGGGTTACGGATACCGGGACCGGAATGTCATTAGAGACCCAACGACATATTTTTGAGCCATTCTTTACGACGAAAGGCCGAGGACAGGGAACAGGAATGGGATTGGCGATGGTGTATGGAATCGTCAAAAACCATCGCGGGTATATCGGGGTGACCAGTTCTCCTGGGTGTGGAACGACAATGCGTGTATATCTTCCGGATGCCCTATGTGCGAGCCTTAAGGACACACCTGTTCAGACGACGAAGCCTTCTCACGGAACCGGGCATATTGTAGTGATTGATGATGAGAAGGATGTGGGAGAAGCCGCTCAGGCCATACTTGAATTCCTTGGCTATCAGGTGACGGTTGTGTTGAATGGGAAGGAGGCCCTGAAAATCTGCCGGGATTTGACTGTTCCCGTTGATGTTGTGCTGTTGGATATGGTGATGCCTGAAATGTCGGGAGCGACATGTTTTGAAGAATTGCGAGCGATTCGACCAGATCTCAAGGTAATTCTCTGTACGGGGTATGATCGGAACCATGCTGTGCAAGATTTACTCAATCAGGGTGTCGTAGGGTTTATTCAAAAACCGTATGATGTCGACGAATTGGCTCATGCCTGTCAGATTGTCTTGAGAGATGACAATCCGGTCCAAATCTGTGGTACGGAGAGGGTGTCCTAATCACAGAAAAAATGAAACCGACCCCGAGGCGGGGTTGCCTTGGCATGAGGAAGAAACCATTGAACTATTTGGAGAACATACCATCATGAAAGTTCAGACTAGTCGGTTCGGTATGTTGGATGTGTCGGATGACACGCTGTTAACTTTCCCATCCGGCCTCGTAGGTTTCCCAGATTTCCGACGGTATCTCGTACTTGATCCGCCAGAGGATGCCGACTATCAGTGGTTTCAGTCGGTGGATGAACCAAGTTTAGCTTTTGTGATTATGGATGTGGATTTGTTGCAACCCGATTTTCGTACAAACCTATCCGGAGAAGGATTGGCTGAATTGGATATGACTCCTGCCGATCCAATTTCAATTATGGCCGTTATCTCGATCCCTTCAGATCATCCAGATAAGGCGACAGCAAATCTTCGTGCCCCTCTGGTCGTAAATGGGCGAACCAGACAAGGGAAACAATTGATTCTCCATGAATCAATCTCCTTGCGCCATCCTTTATTCCATGATGTGGCGGAAGGTCAACCCCACCCTGAAGGGGTGACAGAGGCTGCATCGGTGTAAACTATGCAGTCACGCCTCCGAAGAAGCAAGATCGTCCAGATGTAATTCGTTGATGATGTACATGCCATTGTTTTACATGTGACTTTTACCCCAAAGCCAAGGAAGGCACCATGCTCATACTCACCAGAAAAATTGATGAAGCTATTCGATTAGGAGATGACATTCGCATTGTCCTTGTCCAAATTAAAGGAGGACAGGTGCGACTCGGAATTGAATGTCCGTCGCATGTCCGTGTTCTTCGTGAGGAATTATATGAAGCGGTCCGGCAGGAAAATTTGAATGCCGTATCCTCGGATCCGAAGCTTTTGGCCAGCCTACCCAGACAGAAAAGACCTCAGGCTAAACCTACCGAATTAACCTAACGGGAAAAGGCGCCAGTTCAGGGGCATTCCTGGTAAACATTCCCATGGTCCCTACAGGTCCTTGTGAGAATTGACTGGAATGACAAACCTTCCCGTTTGAGCGAAGGAATAAAACACGTAGCCTCGGTCAAAAGGGCTGTTTCCCTCTTTTCAAAAGGTAGGGTTGAAGTTCTAACATTGGGAGCTCTGCTGCGAAGTGGTAATAAAAGCGAAAGCTCAATAATCCTTCAGTGCATTCTCAAGTCCTGCCTTCAACAATCCTATCCCCTTCCAGGCAGAAATTTCCCGGTTTCTTAGCAAGGAATTCCTAGTCGGTAGAATTTTTTCAAGTGATGTGGGAATCGGCTTCATTGTAACCTGAAACCTTGCCTTTTGATCTTGAACTGTATGGCATAAAACTTGAACTCATATTAATTAGAAATGATCTTTTGGGGAGTGTTGAAAACCCTCAAATGCGAATTCGCTTGGATGGTTTTCTACCTTAGAATTCATCCAAAATTTGGCACATCAATGGCTCATTCTTAGAATATTAGGAGTACAAGTTCGCCTATGAAATCCTATTTCACAAGCGCCGGTTATCTTTTCAATAAAGATGAGGGAGTGTGGCATCGCCCTGGATATAAAGGCATCAATTATAGTGATGGCGAGCAAATTGAAAACCGATTGAAAACGATTATTTCCGGTGCGAGCGATGTCAGTGTGATGTCGGGCGAATTGGCAAAATCCTGTACGGATTGGCATTCGCTGTATCATTTTTCACGGAAACGCGTCAATCTGCTTCGGCCCTTTGAGGAACAATTACAAGGGAAAAGTGTACTTGAAATCGGTGCGGGTTGCGGTGCGCTCACGCGTTATCTCGGTGAAATAGGAGCGGAGGTGGTGGCACTGGAAGGGAGCCTCCGTCGCGCATCGATTGCGTCATTGCGTTGCCGTGGCCTGAGCAATGTCACAGTTATTGGGGAAGTTGTTCATCATTTTAATCCTGGACCACAGTTTGATGTCGTGACCGTTATTGGAGTTTTAGAATATGCCAGGAAATTTTTCCCAGGTGATGGGGCAGACCCAGTTGATGCTATGTTGGTTTTTATGAAGGGTTTGCTAAAGCCTGGAGGTACATTGATTATCGCTATTGAAAACCAGCTAGGGTTGAAATATTTTGCCGGATTTCCCGAAGACCATATGGGCAAGCCCATGTTTGGCATCGAAGAACATTACACCAAAGGGAGCATTGTGACCTTTGGCCGGAGAGAGCTTAGCCGAAGAGTCGGTCAGGCTGGCCTACCTGAACAGGAATGGTGGTATCCCTTTCCGGATTACAAGCTACCAAGCTTGATGGTGTCGGAACGCGGGGCCATGCCGCAGGACGGTATTGATCTGACCCCGGTCCTGCGTAGTGCGTGCACCGACGACCCGCAATTTCCAGCTCGTATTCATTTTAATCAGGAACGAGCTTTGCGCCCAATTGTTCGTAATGGTCTTTTGCCTGATTTGGCGAATTCCTTTGTATTACTGGCCACAGACCTCGCTTGTAAGGAAAAATCAATTGTTCCTCTCGCGGTACATTATGCAACTGGGAGAAGGCCAGAATTTGCCAAAAAGGTCGTTTTTACACAGGAGAGTCAGCGTGCCGGTTATACCTCTCAAGTGCGGCTGTACCCTACTGACACCCCAAATAAGAATTCATTGGTTACCCAACGGCTTGTTGATCAAACATTTGTGAAAGGCGAACTTTGGCAAGATCGGCTTGTACAAATCATGACCAGCCCTGGGTGGCGGGTTACGCAAATAGAAGAATGGATAAAGGTCTGGCTGAAGGGGTTTTTCGACGTTGTGGGTATCCAGAAGTCAAACGATATGACCAAGAAGAAGATATCAGGCCAATTCCTTGATCTTATTCCACGTAATATGATCATGGAAGGAAATGGTGAGGTGACATTTTTTGATCAAGAGTGGGTGCTTGGCGAAGACCTGGAGGTTGGTTATGTCGTGTTTCGTGCTTTGTTCTCTTCATTTTATGCTTTAGGCATGATAGCGCCAACGGGAGAAAAGACACTTCCTTCGATTCTTTCTCTTATCAAGGATATTGGACAAGGGGCCGGCTTTTCGTTTACCGATCACGAGATTAAGCACTATCACGATCTGGAATGTGAATTTCAGCGGCTTGTCGTAGGGGGTTGTAATCTCAGTTACGGAATGATGTCCGCGATGCAGTTCCGTGTATCCCATACGCAGTCGAATCAGGATGGTTATGGTGTTGAAGTTCATGGACAGAACATTATCCTTCAACAGGCCCTATTGGAAAAAACCCGACAAATTGCGGATCTTACGCAAACGGTAAAGGATTTAGATGAGCAGTTCATCCGCATTAATCGGGTCTTGTCTGAGAAGGAACTCAACAGAAACCTATCAGAGCCAAAAATGTGTTTGGATGATAGGATTTCCACCTCAGGTCAAAACCTTCAGGTGGCTCCACGCGTTGTGGCAATTATTAATGATCCCATATGCAGCCAAATCCGAATACTCCAAGCACTCACCGCGAGCGTAAAGAAATCCTGGTTTGGCGGAATGGTAAAAATTGAAGGAGCGGAGGGGAGCCATCCTCACCAATTACCAAGTGGTCCAGGAACGGTGTGGATTGTTCAGCGAACATGTCGGATTGAAATCACTGATATGGTTATTGCTCGATCGAACGGTACCCGTTTGGTGCACGATATCGATGATTTGCTCTGGAAAATCCCGGAAGATAATCAAAATCATCAAGTGATGAAGAAATGGCTTATTGACCATTTGATGAAATTGCTTGAATTGTCCGATTGCGTAACAACTTCTACCATTCCCTTACAAACCGCCTTGGAAAGTGTAGGAATCAAGGCTGCCCTTCTGCCGAATTGCTTGGTCTCCGAAGAGTGGAGGGATTTGGCTCCTCTCCGAGGGGGTGGCTCCAGGCCACGTATTGGTTGGGCTGGACAGGTTGGGGTACACCGTTCTGATCTCCGCTTCCTTGGTTCGGTGTTCGAGGAGTTGGGTGATGAGGTTGAGTGGGTATTTTTAGGAGAGGTGCCGGAAGATCTTCGACGGACCGGGGTCAGATCTGAAGTTCATCCCATGGTTCCTTTAGGTCAATTTCCATCCAAACTTGCCAGTCTGAATCTTGATTTGGCTTTAGCTCCATTAGCCATAAATGAATTTAATGAGGCAAAAAGTGACCTTCGTCTTTTGCAATATGGTGTATTAGGATTTCCGGTCATTGCCACTGATATTTATCCTCATCGAACTGCACCGGTCACGCGTGTTCCTAATGATCCTCAAGCCTGGGTACGAGCAATTCGGGATCATCTTTATAATTCGGATCATTCTGAAAAAGAGGGCAAAGTTTTAAGGGAGTGGGTCCTAAGGCATCGAATGTTGGAATCCTGGCTACCACAATATCGAGCCGTATGGCTGGGTGAATCTGCTACCAGGCGGGATCACTCAACCTTTTCCGTATTGGGGAATAACGAGTCTCGATCAACTCCGACTTCCTACATGCCAATTGTTGATACACAATATGAGTGTTCTATTATTATTCCCGTGTGTAATCGTGATGATTTAACGAAGCAATGCCTGTTGCATTTGGCCGAAGTGACACAAGGATGCCACTATGAGGTTCTTGTGGTGGATAATGCGTCGACGGATGAGACTCAGAATTTTCTGGCTTCATTCGGGGGGGATATTCAGGTAATTCGGAATACTGAAAATCTAGGATTTGCGAAGGCCTGTAATCAAGGGGCTCGTGCCGCACGAGGAAAGTATTTAATCTTCCTGAACAATGACACTATTCCACAATCAGGATGGTTGACAGCTTTGTTGGAGGAAGTTGAGACGCACGATGATGTTTCCATTGTCGGCAGTAAACTGTTGTATCCGAATGACACCATTCAACATGCCGGAGTGGTTTTTTCTAAAAACTGCCTGACTCCCTATCATATTTTCAGTGGAGCCCCTGCGGGTCTTCATGCAGCCAATGTTCGCCGTGAATTTCAAGCAGTGACGGCGGCCTGTTTTCTGATTCGCAGAGAAGATTTTGAGTCAATCGGGGGATTTGATGAGGAATTCCGAAACGGGTTTGAGGATGTTGATTTGTGTTTGAAAATCCGAGAGCGCGGTAAAAAAATTATCTACCAACCCAAGAGTGTATTGTATCATCTGGAACATCAAACTCCCGGTCGCAAAGATTCGGAAGCAGAACGTCATAACGGGAATCGCCTGATGAGCCGCTGGGGTTCAAAGATTGTAGTGGATGAAGACGTATATACCGTTCCGGAAGGCTATGCCAATCGCTATTATTTTCGTGACGGGTGGCTTCGGCAGTCGCTCGAACCATTTCGGAGCGATGGAGAACGGACCCAGTGGAATCGGGTCCAACGCGTACAAGAGCTCTTATTATCCCGGCGATATGACCCAATTCGGGGCATTAAAAAACAGGACAATGGTGAATTACATGCCCTTCTTTCCGATTTTCGCGAGTGGCCAGCTGATGGAGAAGTGTTGCGGTGGGCCGTGAAACTCTGTCGAACATTGCAGTTATTCGATGGGGAGCGGGCATTTTTGACACGCCTTCTGAGTCTTGGAGAAGATCGAGAGATCCGGGAACAGCTAGCAAAACTGGCACTCAACGTGAAAGATCTGTCCGACGCGGCTCAACATGTCCAGGCCCTCATTCAAACAGACCCCAACGATGGTTCAGCACATTGGTTACAGGGGATCCTGTTCATGCAATCCCAGGAATGGGGAGAAGCGAGAAAGTCTTTTCGGCGCGCTCTTCAATATGGCTCAGATTCCCGAAAAACCAACATCGGCTTGGGAATGGCATGTATGGGGATGGGAGACGGGGAAGAAGCCTGGAGGGTTTTCGACGAAGTTGTGGCAGATTATCCTGATGATGTTGAAGCCATGAATGGGTTGATTCAAGCCGGAACATCTCTGCAACGATGGAAAGACTTAGGGGAACGGCTTTCACGGTATGTCGAACGCAATCCCGCAAACTGCGATATGCGGTTTGCTTTGGCTGGTGTGCATTTTCGTGCTAGTCGGCTTGATTTGGCCAAGCAACAATTTGAGATGTTGCGCCTCTTAATGCCCGACCATGAGGGATTACTTGATTTAGGGGTTCTCCTCCAGACCGCACCTCGAGACCTCCATGCCATCGCAAAATAATTAGAGGAACTTCTTGCCTGGTCAAGTTAGCCTATGTCCCGAGCACTCTTAATTCAACTCGCTCGGTTAGGTGATCTGGTCCAATCCCTTCCTGTTTTGACAGCCCTACAATCTGCCAAACCTGAGCGACCCCTTGACCTTCTTTGCCCATCTCCCTTGGTGGCGCTTGGAGAACTTTTTCCTTGTGTGGACAGGGTTTACCCTTGGTATGGGGAACAATGGCATGGATTGGCCAGGACAAAGATGACGGATTGTGACCAGCAGTTAGCCCAAGCCACGCGCTATTTGGCTGAACATGCCTTCCCCACGTATTCATTGGCCTATAATTTGAATAACCATCCTCGAGGGATACTTGCTGCCCATGTTTTGAGTAGTCTGGTGGTCGGCCCGGGAGATAATGGGCCTCTGAATCAGAGGCTTCCCGCATGGGCGGGATATTTACGTCAGATTGCTCAAGATCGAGGGAGCAACCGGGTGCATTTAGCGGATGCATTTTGCGGATTGTGTCAAGTTTTTCCGCCATCGGACATTCCCTACTTGAAGGCCCCGCTGGTGGAATTGCCTCTTGAGCTGGAATGGATGGTGAATGATCGATCTTCTACCCTCATCGGAATTGTTCTTGGTGCGGGAGATACCGAACGGCGAGTTCCCCTTTCTGTGTGGCAAGCCCTGATTTCCGCATGTGCTGAGTACATGCCTCAGAGCTACCTGCTTTTGATTGGTGGCGAGGGAGAACGGGAAGCGGCATTGGCCCTGGAACATCGCCTTCCCGCTAAATATCTCAATCGGGTGGTGAATGGGTGTGGTCGTACCTCGTTGCCCCAGCTTGTGGCTCTCCTTAATCGATGTCATTGGGTGGTCGGATCGGATACGGGACCGTTGCATCTCGGAGCGATGTGTGGGACACGGGCGATCGGTTGGTATTTCTCCCAGGCCAGAGTCCATGAAACCGGTCCCTATGGGGTTGGCCATTATGTGTGGCAACACGATCAAGGGCGACCTGGGGATGTTCTGGATTCTCGTGAATTACGAACGGAAAAGTCATCCTTTGCCCATTGGCCTGTGATGGAAACGGTCAACTTAATACGGGATGAACGGGTGAATTCAAGAATTGACGAGTGGGATCTCTGGATCAGTAATAAAGATGAGTGGGGGGCGTTTTATACCACTGATGGCCTTCCTGACGAGGCTGTTCTCCAGCGAAAAGATACGTGGGAGGCGCTGTCTCAGCTGGCGAATCAGGATATTCGGATGGAAGTCTCGAAGTAGTAGGAAAACCTCCCGGTAGGTTGAAGGCTGGGGGGTGTGTTTCCAGGGCAATAAACCAGGAACAGATAAATGGACGTGTTGAAAAAGAATATCGGTATTCTTCGAAGCCAGGATCCGATTCTTGCTGCTCAGATCCTCCAGGTGCCAGGAGGAACCCTGTCGATCCATCCAGCTAAATCCGGAATGCCAACCGCGCTGGTCAACTCCCGATATCTTCATAGTGCGTATGATCCGGTTCGCGAAGCAGGGCGCTGGGCTGAAGAACGCGTGAAAGACTGTCAAGCAGGGGAAACGATTGTCCTCCTCGGCGTGGGACTGCTCTACCACGTGGAAGCCTTGCGTCAGATGTTGCCTCATGACCAGAACATGATGGTCGTGGTGCCGGACCTTTCCGAATTCGCAGATTGTGTTTCCGTCCGGTCCCTGGAAGGGTGGGGTGAACGGCTGATGTGGGTGACGGGTTCCATCACTGATATGGCTGTCCAAGTGACCCAGAAAGCCAAGCGGGTTCGCATTCTGAGTTACGAACCTGCCGCCACGGTTCATCACGACCTCTATGAACATTTCCGTTTGCAACTTCGTGATCATCTCGCTCAAGGCTTAAGCGGAACGCTTCACATCATGGTGATCGGTCCCATTTATGGCGGGTCGTTGCCCATTGCCCGATATGTGGTGAACGCCTTGGAAGGCCTTGGACATCGTGTGAGTTGGGTGGACCATAGTCCACATTATTCGGGATATCAGAATTTGGACACAATCCGAGATCATCGGCTGCGACTCACAGTCCAACAACGGATGAGTGAAACCTTGGCAGTGATTAGCCTGGCTCATGTGGCAGAAGATCCCCCTGACCTGGTTTTAGCCTTGTCCCAGGCGCCATTAACGATGGCGGTTTTGGAGCAGATGCGTCGAAAAAAGGTGTTAACGGCCATGTGGTTTGTAGAAAATTTTCGTCATCTAACCTATTGGCAGCAGATGGTGTCGGGATATGACTTTTGGTTTGTGATGCAACAAGCCGCATGCTTGGACGCTTTCAGGAAGGCCGGAGCCAAACAGGTGTCGTATCTCCCCTTAGCTGCTGATCCGGCCATTCATCAACCAATGATCCTTACCCAGGGAGCGCAATACGAGTTTGGTGCCGATGTGTCTTTTTTGGGGGCAGGGTATAGAAACCGGCGGCAGATCCTCCCATCCCTCCTGGTCGGCCAAGGGTGGACATTTAAATTGTGGGGGAATGAATGGGACAACCCTGGGCCGTTAGCCCAGGTTCTTCAGAGAGGGGGTGCACGCATTGATACCCCCACTAGTGTAAAAATTTTCAATGCCACCTCGGTCAATATTAATTTGCATTCTTATACGGGGGACGGATTCGATCCAGAGGGAGATGGGGTGAACCCCAGAACATTCGAATTAGCCAGTTGCGGGGCGTTCCAAGTGGTCGATGCTCGCACCTTGCTTCCGCCGCTCTTTGATGAATCGATGATGGCGGTCATCAACAGTCCGGATCAGCTTCTCCCAACCGTCCAAACTTATTTGCACGAACCAGCCAGACGAGTGGCCATGGCTGAATTGTCCCGGAAGCGCGTTTTAGAGGCGCATACGTACGGGCATCGGATGAGGACGTTTTTAGGTGCCGTGGGTATGGCGAGTCCTGACCGGCTAGGAGCCATTCTTCAGGGGGACCGTACGGCTGAATCGCTAGTGGCTCGGAGTGGACAGTCCCCCGAATTGATTCCCATGCTGCAGAAGTTTCTTCCGACCGATCGTGTGGAGTTAGTGGATGTGGCGAAAGACATTCGGAAGAAAGGGCCGGAAGCCCGGTTGAACCGTGAGGAATTACTAATTTTGATGATGGATGAATACCGACAGGAAAAACGAGATTTTCTTTAAAACCCTGATGGTAAAAAATTCTTTTATGGTCAATTCTTAATGAATAAACAAATCCTCATTATCAATATTACCCGGATGGGTGATTTGATTCAGATGGTTCCCTTGCTTTCACGTTTGGAGGAAGAATGGCCTGGTGTGGGCATTGATCTGATTGTTGATAAAGAATTTGCCCATGTGGCTAGCCTTATTCCTGGAATTCGACAGGTGTTGATGTTTGATTTTCAGCTGCTGATGGACGAGAGCCGGGTGGGAATGCGGGATGTGGTGACCCTCTATCAGGATATTGCAGGTTGGGTACGACCGTTACTGCAGGTTGGGTACGATCGTGTCGTGAATCTCACCTTTAATCGTCGCAGTGCGTTTCTGGTGAAGTATTTTGGGTGTGCAGATGAGCGAGGAATGACCACGACCCAGGATGGGAGTTTCGTGGTGAAAAATCCTTGGATGAAATATTTCGTGGATTTCCAAGTGTATCGGCAATTGAATCGATTCAATATTGTTGATCTTTTTTCACTTGGTGGCAGTGGAACTGGATCGTTCCATCCTCTTCGTCTACATGTGCCACAGGACATGAAAGAATGGGCACGGACCTATTTGAGACAAGCAGGCACGGCGGATAAATGGATTGCCATTCAAGTCGGCGCCAGTGATCCGATGAAGGCCTGGCGACCGGAATATTACGGGCAAATGATGGCGAGTCTTAGTCAAAAACAGCCAGTCGGATTTCTCTTGATCGGGACAAAGAAAGAAGAGACGGATGTTCAGGAGGCTATTCGGTGTTACCGGCAGGCGGGAGGGTTGGGAACCCTTTGCGAAGCGGTCGGCCAAACTACAGTGCCGCAACTGGTGGCATTGCTTGAACATTGTCAGTTGATGGTGACCAATGATACAGGGCCTATGCACATGGCCGTGGGAGTGAATACGCCGGTTCTTAACGTGTCAGTAGGTCATGTGAACTTTTGGGAAACCGGACCTTTTGGGCCAGGGCATTGGGTGGTTCAGCCCGAGATCCTGTGTGGCCCATGTGGGTTCGATAAGGTCTGTCCTCACCATGCTTGTAAAGACCAGATCATTCCTCAAGAGATGGCCGATCTCTGTTTACATCTTATGGGTACTCGTCCCTTTCCTTCGTTTTCGTCCAAGATTCGGGTCTATGAGGGTGGCGTCAATGAAGATCAGTTAGGGACATTTACGATAAGAGCGGGAACGGAAGAACAAGCGGCCTCCTGGTATGCGGAGTATTGGCGCCAACATTGGTATGAATTTAATACCGGTACCTCGAGCCTGGTCCATTTTCCCCCAACTTCTCCACCGGATTTCCAAGAATGCGAGCAGGTATGGCGTCGTTTGGCTCCACAGCTCGATCAGTTGTGTATTCAAGCCGAGACGGTATTAGATATGTGTCGTCAAAGGCCCATTCCAGTTAATAGGTTGAAGGCGCAACAACATCAATTAAGTGTTGACACACTCACAATGCAACTGGTGGCCAGGCCGTCCTTGGCTTTTGGCCCGTTAGCAATGGCTTTTTATCGAGATACGTTAAGCTTGGAGTCCGCGACCCTCAGCGGTATGGCTGAGGAACATGTTCGAGCATATCATGTATTTCGCACCCGTGGGGAAGAAAATTATAGGCGGTTGAAAGAAATGTATTCTCATGATCCAAGGAGGGCTCTCTATGCATGTGCAATTGGATGAAGAAATCTGGGAAGTGAGTGATCGTGTTCAGCTAGGGGAAGTTTTGGCCAATTTGAGTGACCGCGCTCAGGCCAAGGGGTGTTTGGTAACGGAATTAAGGGTTGGTGATCGGAAAATGACGGATCGGGAGTTAGTGCCTCCCACCCTGGCTCAGGTGGCGAGTTCGTTTGGCTCTATCGCGGCCGTGAGCAAACATGTTGAAACCATCGTGCGGTATTCTGAAGAAACGGGAACACAATTCGGAGCACAGCTATGCGATGAAGGGCAGAAGTTTGTGGATGCTTTCCGACAAGGGGATGGAAAGTTTCACCACTTAGACAAATGGTTTGGTCAAATTGCGGACTACCTGGAGTGGCTGAAGATTCATGAAATTGTGGGGCTTAAAAATCCCGAGGCTACAAGAGATTTATCGTTTTGGGTGAACGAATTATTGAATGCTCGGGAAGTCGAAGATGAGGTTCGAATTGCGGACATGTTGGAGTATGAGGTCATTCCACGTCTTGTCCAAAAAAATCCTTCTCCCATGTAACGGCAAGCAGTTTTTGGTCTGGCCCTTCTCTGTGGTGCGTGTGAACCGTTCTGTTTCCCGTAGTTTGCTATGGGGTTCCCACTGGAAGATATGAAGTTGCTCTTTTTCTATTTACCCGTTCAATTGCCGCCAGGGTCTGTAATGGGATTCTGCCAGAGCGACCGAGTGATCGGCATTAATCCCTCCCTCAAGTTTTGCTTCTGGTAGTCGATACATACGACAGAAGTGGAAATTGGTTCACTTCAAAACTTTCGAGGAGGCCAAGAGGCTCAACTCATTTATTTCATTCCTCAAGGGACGGATCCATTGAGGCGCAGCCATCAAGGAGGAAAGTATGGCACTTGTCGTTAACAACAACATCGCATCACTTAACGCTCAACGAAACTTGGGCGTGTCCAGTGCTCAATTGGAAGGGTCGGTCGCCCGTCTTTCTTCGGGTTTGCGAATCACCCGGGCGGCGGATGATGCGGCGGGATTAGGAATTTCTGAAACCTTACGGGCGCAAATTCGGAGCATTAATCAAGCCGTCAGAAACTCAAATGACGGCATTAGCTTATTGCAGATTGCAGACGGTGGCGCGGAAGGTATCGGTAATCTGTTAGGTCGGCTTCGTGAACTTGCCGAACAATCAGCCAGTGGAATCCTTGGATCGAATGAGCGGTCCTTCCTTGATCAGGAGTTTGTGGCCCTTCGGTCTGAAATCGATCGAATCTCCTCGGTGACCGAGTTTAACGGGGTGAAACTGTTAAGTGGGACCGCTAATGACTCCTTAAGCATCCAAATCGGTTTTCGTAGTTCAGCGAATGACACGTTATCACTGTCCCTTAAGGATTTGAACACCACGACATTAAGTCTGGGCAGTGTCAATGTGTCTACTTCTGGCAACGCCTTAAGCGCACTGTCTAATATCGATAGTGCCATTAGTGCTGTAGCGTCTGCTCGAGCGAATATCGGGTCCTTGCAAAACAGGATCGATGCGGCTGTGGGGAATTTGCAAGTAGCTGGTGAGAATATCACCGCCGCAGAATCACGGATTCGCGATGCGGATATTGCCTTTGAATCAGCGAAGTTTGTTCGGAATCAGATATTGGTTCAGGCGGGTACGTCAATTTTGGCTCAAGCCAATACGTTGCCTCAACAAGCCCTTGCCTTGTTACAGTAATCAGTATTGTGGAGAAACCGGGGCTTCGTCCCGGTTTCTCCCTATAAGAAAGTTGGGGTTAACCCATTATGATTTCAACACTTTCTGACAGCGCCTCTTTCATTACTGTCTCAGTTGGAAATGAGATTCGCGTGCGGGCTGAGCAGAAATCCATCACGGGGGATACTCAGCGCAAATCAGAGACGAAGCAGGTCCTTTTTTCTCCGGAGCCAGCTGAAGATTCAACGGCCCATGAACCATTGACCACAGAGCAGGTGCAAACAACCGTGGCTCGCCTTCAAGAAACATTGAAGCATATTCAACCTCGATTAGAAATCTTTCTGGAAAGGGATATAAATCAGGTGATTTTTCGAGTCGTGGATAAAGAATCAGGTGACCTCATCCGACAAATACCTTCAGAAAAGATGATAGATCTTGCGCGGTTATTTTCGGGACAGTCAGGGCTGCTTGTGGAGGAAAACATTTAGTCACCTTCTCAACCCGTTTGCCGTTCATGAGCCCAGTGACTCAGTCTTTGAGAAATCCAGGTTTTGTAATACGATTAAAGTCCGTTGAACGTTTCGTCATGTTAAAGGAAATGACGAGAGGAATGTCGGATGGCTATTAGTTTCGGTGGGCTTGGGAATGGGGTAGATTTTGGACCTGTTGTCGATGCGCTCGTTCAGGCTGAACGCTTTCCCATTGATGCCCTTACCCAGAAAAAACTTCAGGCCCAGAAAAAACAAACCGAATTAGGTTTGTTAGGGGCAAAATTACTTAGCTTCCAAGGTCTGGGGAACAGTCTTCGTAATCGGGTCAGCTTTAACAAGAATCAAGTCAATGTTGCCTCAGCCAGTGCCCAAACCCCTTTGTCGGCATCTGTTTCTTCGTCGGCCGCTCCTGGTACGTATCAGGTGACTGTGAACCGGTTGGCCTCCGCACACCAAATTATTTCCAAGGCTTCCACGGCAGTTTCTGAATCTGATGCGGATATTGTTAGTGGCGCATCCGGTACATTTCAATTTCAGGTGGGTACGGGTTCGATTCACACTGTAAATCTTGATGCCGCGAGTACATTGGATGATTTACGTTCCGCGATAAATGATCTGGGTGCCGGAGTGAGTGCTTCAGTCTTGAATACTGGGAGTGAAGCCTCCCCGCAGTTTCGTCTCGTATTATCAGCGAATGAGACTGGGCTTGATCAGGCCATCACGATTGTGGCTGATGATACGAACTTAGATATGGTGACCACAGGAGTGGATACGTTTCAAGCGGCTCAGGACTCCGAAATTGTGCTTGGGGCGACAGACGGCGGGGCGGGGACCACCGCCATTACGATCAATCGTTCGAGCAATACACTCACCGATGTTGTGACTGGGCTCACCCTCAACCTCCAAGCCGTGGATGCCAGTAATCCTGTGACGATCTCGGTGAGTCAGGATCATAGTGCTGTCAAGGCAGCCATCTCAGATTTTGTGAAAGGGTACAATGAAATAGTAACCTTTGTTAATGAACGAACGTTTTATAATACAGAAACAAAGGAACGTGGTATTTTCGTCGGTGAGAGTTTAGCACGAAATGTTCTTGATCGAGTCCGAGAGTCTGTCTTTTCCCAAATCGGTGGGTTAACGACTTATACCGGAGCTTCCCAAATCGGATTTGAGACGCAAACCACTGATGGAACGATTAAGCTAAATGAAGCGACCTTAGATTCTGCCCTAAGTACAAATTTTTCTGCGGTGCGTGATTTGTTTGTCAAGAATGCTACCACCGGCACGAAGGGGATCGCGGAATTAGTGGTGAATGCCATTGATGGACTGGATGATATCGACACGGGTTCCCTCACGCGCCGCCAAAACGCCTTGACGCAACAAGTGAAAGATTTTACAAGTCAAATTACTTTAAAAGAGGAAGCCTTGACGCGGTTCGAGCAGCAACAACGTTTGAAGTTTGCCAACTTAGATGGGTTGTTGGCCAGATTACAAAGTCAATTGAAACAAATGCAGAACGCATTCCCCACGACAAATGGGTAACGAGAGGATGTTCGTATGATGGTTGGTGCTCAGTCTTATGCAAACACGCAAATCCAAACTGCGTCCAATGTTCAAGTGATTGTGTTGCTGTATGATGGGGCCATTTCTTCCATGAAACTTGCACAAGAGGGAATGTGTGCATTGAATTATCCGGATAAGGCCCGATTCCTCGATCGTGCGCTTCGAGTGATTGGGGAATTATCCGCTGCCCTTAATATGGAGGAAGGTGGTGGGATCGCTAAGGATTTACGCCGGATGTATGAATACATTCAATTTGAGTTGACTCAAGCCAACCTGAAAAATGAACCCCGTCGCTTAGAAGGCCCTATTCGTTGTCTTTCCCTTATTCGAGAAGCCTGGGTGGAATTGGCCGTTCAAGGAGTAAAGCCTCAGGCGGTCGGGATCTAAACACTGGGGTTGTATGCCTGAAGTTAACTGCCTTGTCGAACAGCTCACCCAAGATGCCATTGAGGCCGCCAAAAATGGTCAATGGGATCAAGTTATTGTTCTCTATGATCAGCGTCTGTCTCAAGGACCACAACAATCCCTTACCTCCGAGGCCGTCAAATTTCTCGTGGCATCTGATCAATGGTTGGTCAAGAGGGTTCGAGAAGCCCAAGCCGCGATCCAGCAACATCTGAATGATATGCAGGATCAACGACGCAAGTTAGAGGTTCTGAAACGGCAGTGGGGAGCCAACTCCACGACCCAGGTGCGACATCTCCTGACAATTTGAAAGTTGAGGGTATGTATGAGGGTTTTCCGTGCTTTGCACCATAGAGAATTCTCCAAAAAACCAAATCCAATATCTGTGCCTGAGATGACGGAATTTCCACGTCACTATTTTGACGGGCAGAGCCAAGCTAAACTTCATGCTTCCATCAAAATTTCTCATGTTTCCTTCTATCCTACATTTTCCTGAACAAACAGCCGAAAAGAAAGGGAAGCTGTCCAGGTATAACAATTGTGTGATTGCATACTTCAAATCTGTGATTTCCCCTTTTAGAAAATGACATGCCCGGTTGTTCACTCTCCATCTGAAGGAACGACATCATGACTCAACAATCGGCATCCACTGCAAACCCTCCTTTGTCTGTATTGCCGGATAATACAGTGCAAAATGGAAAATTATTACATTCGCTCTCCAATAAATTACTCCCTATTGTGGTGTTCTCCGAGTTGGCGTTACGTCGGTGCGAAGATGACCAGCTGAAGCGACAATTGGAGAAAATTCATGGGGCCGCCGAACAAGCCAGGGATATTCTTGTGGAAATTCGGAGCCTTTACAACGGGAAGAGCTCCTAATATGAACTCAGGGTTCCCAGATTCTTCAATTGTACTATTCCCTGGTTTATGTGTGATGGAATGACTATTCTTTTAAAGGTGTCTTATGGATATTGTGGCTTCTGAGGATCGACGTCAAGATTGCCGAGTGGATGTGCCCGTATGTCTGTGGGTTGAGGTTCCTCTTGCCTTCTCTTATGAAACGATTGATCTTGATGGGGCTGAATTCAGCCAGTGGCAATGGGATGAGTTAGCTGTTTCCCCGGATTTAGTCAAGGCCATGGTGGATGAAAAGGATCTGACCATTCGTGATCCTTTGCTCTTACAGATGGTTACCCGTATTGACTGGATGTTGACCTCAATTCTCCGAACATTGGGAAAAGAAAAAAATCTCAAGGGGGCTATTCCAGAATTTACTAAAGTGAGTCTATGCGGTTCCGGAATAAAATTCTTTTCCGAAGACACATATCCCCTTGATTCCTTTCTCGTCCTACGCCTCATTCTGCGGCCATTTATTCCGATTCAGGCTGTTGGCAAAATTGTTAGAGTTGATTCTACGCGAAAAGGCAAGGAACCGGGATTTGAGATTGCGGTGGAATTTACCAAAATTTCTTCTGATGATCGCGAAGCGATTATTCGACACACACTTCGGTCTCAAGCCACCATGCAACGGCTTCGGCTCAAGCAACCTGTCGATTCCGTTCTTGATTAAGGCTTCGGGAATTTTTTGCTGTCTGTTGTCCTGTCTCGTAATCGTGGCAGGATGTCAGAGGGCACCTGACGTTCCCCTTTCTCCTCATTCGGTACCTTCATCGTCTATTTCCTCTCCGCCCCCTCGTCTTCTTGGTCGACCGTATCGTGTTGCTATCCTGCCTTTTGAGAATATGACCCGGCACCCCCAACTAGATTGGTTACGTCGTGGGCTACAGGAAATGCTGGTTAGTGATTTAGCGCAATGGTCGCAACTTGAGGTGGTATCACGTGATGTTCTTGGTTCGGTCTTACGTGAGCAATGGTTGCAACAGCGAGGGTTTTCATCAGATGAGAATACTGTTGGTCTTGGACGGTTAAAAGGAGTGCGGTATCTCATTCAAGGGCGAATGTATGCACAAGAGGAGGCCCTTGCCGTCGATCTGCAGATTGTCGACGTGGAGACGGGGGTGGTTGTGGGGGCTGTCAACGCCAAGGGGTTAGAGTCGGATATTCCTGGTTTGGAGCAAGACATTGTGACTCGCGTCCTTGGTATGTTTGACCCTTCTCTTAATGTGGAAACCGGGTCAATGTCAGATCAGATGGCGGAAAGCTCCCAGCTGTCCTCCAATCGGCATCTTGAGATTGACCGGGAAAGGGGATCCTTGCCATTTTTGGGATCAGTTCCTTCACATGCGGTTAATCAAATCGATGCTCTCCTATCATTGGAAATGCTTACTCATAAGAGAAGGGAGGCGTATTGGTTAGCAGAAACCATTTGGCATGAGGGTTGGGTATCTGAAATTGGGAACCCCCTCCACCAGGTTTGGCAATTCCCGAATGCTTCTCTGAGCAATTTACCGATTATGGCTATTCCAATTTCACTGTTTTTCTCTCCTCATCGGCTCGCCCATATTTTTGAGCAAACGCAGAAGACCGAAACCGGTTATGGGGGATATGTGGATTCTGATGGATTCCGGACGACCATCGATGAAGCTTCTGGGGCTCAGTTATTATTTGTTGAACATTTTCAGAAGCGGCGGCGTGTATTTATTCGTGCAATTAATGAACAAGGAGATGTGGTGGCCATTTTTTCCGATTGGGGATGGCGAACGGAACGTAAATTTACAATGCAAGGTACTCAGGGGGTATCTGTGCCCATGTGGCCGAACCCGTTTATCACCGGGTTCGTTAAATTTCCTGTTGATTGGGTTGAGCGGGAAGGGCGCCATGTGACGTTTGATAGCGTGGTGGTTCCGGTGCCAGACGAGCAAGTTCTTGTTTTGCTGGAGCCAATTGGAGAGCTTCAAAAAGAGGAAATCGAAATTTCCTCACAAAATGATCAGGAGGATAATTTTCTTAAGGAATTGGGGAATCAAATCAAATCGAATTGGACCCCTTCGATAACTGAAGGACTTCCAGTGCGTGGGTATCTGCCAGGCAATAAACGGACAGCGGTGGGTATTGTCCATGCCCAAGATGGAAAAATTCGTGACATTCAATTTCAGCATTGGCCTGAGGATCCGTTTTTTTTGAAAAGCTTACAAGATCTTCAACTAAAGCTATTGGGGGCTTGTCTGGAATGTCGGAACTCCGGTCAGGTTCTCCCCCCTCTCCCTGCTTCCTTCAAAACCTTTCGTTTACAACTCACGCTGGTGAAAGACATTCACGCCCTTCACCTGGGCAGTCGTTCTCACTAACCTGGAACTATTGAGATCCATAAGTGGAGTGACTGTTCCGGTTCTGGTCACTCAGGATGGTTGTATTAAGGTGGGCCAATGCCGTCGGAGGGTTTCCTCGGCGGCGTTGGCAAGTATCTTGTCGATGGAATGATCCTGGCTGAAAACTCGCAGGGTGATCATCCGAGCGGGAAGATATTGGAGGAATTTCTGAAGGCTATCTTTTTCCACCGTGCCTTTGGCAGGGTTCCAGACAAATATTTGAAAGTTCCCCATGTTGAGCAAATTAATGGGGCGGGGATCTTTATGAGCAAAATCTACTCGAATATCTTGGGAACGATATTTTGAAGGTAACAGTCGGCGCATCCGTTTCAGAAATACCTGAGGTTGAAAGGATGATGCTGCCGGCTGAATGATGGGGAGCAGCGTGCTGAATGCCGTTTTCCATTTCACGTGTCTTCCAATAATTTGACTCCACTCTAATCCTAGTTGGCGTTTGTGCATGGAGCGAGCGTGCTTCCAGGAACGAACGGTTTCGATGACATGCCAATCGGTTAGATGGAGGTATTGAGGTAAGGATTGGAGGGGATTTTTTTTGCACAGGATCTCCATGGTGGGTTGAAAAATTTCCTGAAGATGAATGTCGATCGCCCGTGTGGTGCGATGATAGTAAACATTGGCATAGAGATAAAGCCTGGCGTGTAAAAACATTTGTAACGCAGGAAGTCCTGATTGGTGGATCGTGAGACCATGCGAGGAAAAGAAGGTGTAATGAAGGAGTCGTTCTATATCCACGGGTCCAATGGCCACTCCGCACATATAGGAATCCCTGAGGACGTAATCACAATTGTCCGGGGTGTAAATTCCGCCGAGAAGGGGTTGTAAGGCGATAACCCATGGTGGAAGGCCCTTTGTCGATTTGTGAGGATCCTTCAGAATGAGGAAGGCAATATGATCCGGATCCAAGTGCTCTCCGGGAGCAAAAGGCCCTGAAGGACTCCGGCAGATCTTTTTGATGATTGGAGCCAAATGGTCACGAATAATGTGTTGGCCGAGCACTTCATGAGTCAGGTCAAATTGATGCAGGTAATGGTGATCAAAAAAATGGCAGAACGGTCCATGCCCGATATCATGGAGCAAGGCCGTGATACGAATAAATTCTTCCAGGAAATGACAAGATGGTACTTCGGAGACGGTTTGGAAAAGCGAAGGATAGAGGCGAACCATAAACCGACCTGCCAGGTGCATGGTTCCTAGAGAGTGCTGAAAACGGGTATGTTCGGCGCCCGGATAGACCCAATGTGCACTCTGAAGTTGGAGAATATACCGAAGGCGTTGAATCCAGGGAGAATCAATTAGATCTTTTTCGGTTTGTTCCGTAAACTGTGGTACTGAATAGGGAACGGTGATGGAAATATAACCGTGAATGGGATCGGCAAGAAGGGAAACGCCATCAAATGGAGATGAGAATGGTTGTGATCCGGGCATGGGCTAAGAGTTTATCCCTTTGTTCAATTCCTTCCATGTTGGAGAGTGCTGAGGTATCGCAACCAGCATGAGGGGAGAACTGTTCCTGTTTTCGATCTGCTGCTGCCCCATGTTTTTTATTCTTCTAGGAATTTTTGAATCCCCGGTATCGGGTCATGACCCATCGCATGATGGGATAGGCCATCAACGATCCGACAATCGAAAGGGCACAGGCCCCAACAAAAAAAGGTATGAGATAGGGGGAAAGCATGTCAAACATATTGTCCACGTTCATTTGATCCCACTCAATCGTGGTAGATGAAGATGTGCCTACCAACAGCATTCCGGTATAGAGACTGGCGGCTAAAATTGGAACAAGTGTCCAGGGATTGTTGATCAATGACCCCAGAAAGAGAGCTAGTATATTCAGCCGGAAGGCCCAAGCGCAGAACACGACGCTGGCCGTGTGGAAAAAATAATGTGGCGCGAACGCGATAAACACACCAAGAGAAAATGCCAAGGCTGTGCGGTGAGGAGTTTCCTGAAGGTGGAGGACCTGGGTCAGTTGTTGTCGGATCGATTCAAGCGTTAGCATAGACATTTCCCTGACAATCTCTTACTCCGAAAAATGCACATAACTTTTTGGTACAAGTTGGTGAGTCCTACCGTTTTTTTTCGTGATTTGAATTCCCGAACGACGAGAGGTCATGACGCCAATGGCGGTCGCAGAAATCCGTAGTCGTTTAATCGCTGATTCAAGGCTGTGTTGTTTTTTTGGAGATACAGTAAACAATAATTCGTATTCTTCTCCTCCGTGTAGGACCCAAGGTAGGGGCTCTGCGCCCACCTGTGAAGCATAGGCGAGGAGATGAGGGGACATGGGGAGGTTGGCTTCCAGAATGAGGGCACCTACCCGGCTTTGTTGGCACAAATGCGTGATATCTCCCGAGAGGCCATCAGATAGATCCAACGCCGCCGAAGCCAAGCGGCGGGAAGACAGCAACCGTCCTAATGCAATACGAGGGGTGGGTTGGAGATGTCGCCTAACTAAAAACTTCATGGGTTGCCGCAGGTTCGAAATCTTTCCGCGGGAACCTTGATGTGTCAGGCATGCCAAACCTGCAGCCGAGTTTCCCAATGATCCACTGACATAGATAATGTCTCCTTCCTTAGCCCCACCTCGTGTTAATGCATGACCGGGCTCAACCTGTCCCAGTATGGTGATTGACAGAAATAGAGAAGAATGTGAGGCTGAAGTATCTCCACCCACGAGTTGGACCCCATGCGACTTGCAAGGAACGGAAAGCCCACGATACAGGTCTTTCCAGTCCCCAAACCGCACATAGGAGGGAAGGGCTATAGCCACCAGTATATAGGTGGGAGTGGCCCCCATTGCGGCAATGTCGCTGAGATTGGCTACGGCAGCCTTGTAGCCTATATCATAAAATGAAGCGGTATTTTTTGAAAAATGAATGCCTTCAACGAGTAGGTCCGTGGATATAACAATATGGGTAGATGAAGGATGTGCCAGAAGTGCCGCATCGTCTCCCATGCCAATGAGTGTCCTGGAACCGGGTGGGGAAAATCCACGATTCAGGGCGCGGATGAGTTGGAATTCCCCTATTTTTGACACGGGCGCCTGGCGGCGGGAAGGAGACATGATAAAAATCAGCGTGTCTTGGGGACGGTTTGTCGTAAAGGGCGACGGGTGACCGACGAGGCCACCTTTTTTCGACGGCCGGAAGAATTATTTCCATGAGTTATTGCCGAGTTCAGAGTGTGTCGGTTTTTAGGGCGAAGGGCGACTTTGAGAACTTCCGACATATTCTCTACATAAATAAACTGAAGGCCTCGCAATAAATGTTTGGGAATATCATTCAGGTCTTTTTGATTTCTTTTAGGCATGACAATGGTTTTGATATGGGCCCGTTTTGCGGCGAGAACTTTTTCTTTTAACCCGCCAATGGCCAGTATTCTGCCGCGAAGCGTGACTTCTCCTGTCATCGCCAGGTCTCGTTTGACGGGTTGGTTGGTGAGGCAGGACGCAAGTGCCGTGGCGATGGTTATGCCTGCGGAAGGCCCGTCTTTGGGTATCGCGCCGGCAGGTACGTGAACGTGAATGTCTTGTTTGGCGAAGATGTCAGGATCGATTCCCAGTGACTTGGCCTGGGAACGGATATACGTCAGTGCGGCATGGGCAGATTCTTTCATGACTTCGCCGAGATGCCCTGTTAAGGTTAAAAGGCCTTTACCCTTGATGGCCGAAGTCTCAATGTACAGGACATCTCCACCGGTTTCTGTCCATGCGAGTCCGGTTGAGATGCCGACTTCATCTTTCTCCTGCTCCTGATCCGGCACATATTTGGGCACGCCTAGATAGTGGTTGAGGTTTCGAGGTGTGACCTGATGCTGTTTTATCTTTCCTTCTGCAATGTGTTTGGCTACTTTTCGCATCACATTCGCGAGTTCGCGCTCTAGATTGCGAACACCGGCCTCCCTGGTATATTGAGAGATGATGCGTGCCAAGCACGGATCGGTGAGGAGTAAATGCTCCTCCGTAATCCCGTGTTCTTCTAACTGTCGGGGGATCAAATAGCGTTGCGCAATGCCAAGCTTTTCTTCCTCTGAATACCCTGGAATTTCAATGATCTCCATTCGGTCCCGTAGTGCGGAGAGAATGGGGTCCGTTAAATTTGCGGTCGTAATAAACATCACTTTACTCAGGTCAACGGGTACCCCGAGATAGTGGTCCATAAAGGCATGATTCTGTTCGGGATCGAGAACCTCGAGCAGGGCCGCAGACGGATCCCCGCGGAAATCTGTCCCGATCTTATCGACTTCATCCAACATGAACACGGGGTTATTGGTTCCGGCCTGTTTGATCCCCTGAACAATCCTCCCTGGTAAAGCTCCGACATACGTTCGGCGATGCCCGCGAATTTCGGCTTCGTCTCGTGTTCCACCTAAACTCATGCGAACGAATTCCCGACCCATGGCACGAGCAATCGATTTACCTAAGGAGGTTTTTCCGACTCCAGGAGGGCCCACAAAACACAAGATGGGCCCTTTCATATTGGCTTTGAGTTTGCGGACTGCGAGATATTCCAGAATTCGTTCCTTGACCCGTTCCAGGTCGTAGTGATCCTCATGCAGCACCTGGCTTGCCTGTGGAATGTTGAGGTTATCCTCAGAATGATGATTCCACGGTAATTCAACCATCCATTCCAAATACGTTCTGATCGTCCCGGCCTCGGCCGTATCCTGGTGCATTTTTTCTAGACGTTTCAGTTGCTTCTCCGCCTCTTTCAGGACCTTGTCCGGCATGGTGGCTTCTTGAATTTTTCGACGAAATTCAGCCACTTCTTCTGATCGGTCATCGAGTTCTCCCAACTCTTTTTGGATCGCCTTGAGTTGTTCACGAAGGAAGTATTCGCGTTGCGTCTTATCCATTTCACCCTTGGCTTCAGCTTGGATTTTCTGTTGCATGGACAAAACGTCTTGCTCGTTTCCCAGGATTTCATTGACACGCCTCAGACGGAGAAGGGGGTCTTCAATTTCAAGGACTCCCTGTGTGGTCTCAACATTGAGCCCAAGATTAGAGGAGATAATGTCTGCCAGGCGCCCAGGTTCTTCCATATTTTCAATGACGGTGAGCACATCCGGCATGAATATTTTCCCTAAGCCGATGACTTTACCTAATGCTTCTCGGGTGGAACGCACGGTGGCTTCTTTTTCCAATGAAGGAAGCGCGGTGGACAATTCTGTGCAGGTTTCGATGCGGGCAGAGAAAAATGGATTGGTTTGGGTAAATTCTTGAATGCGGGCTTTGGTGACCCCCTGAATGAGTATTTTAATACGGGCATCCGGAAGTTTCAGCATGCGCATAATGATACCGACTGTTCCCACTTGATAGAGGTCTTGAGTCTCCGGAACTTCCACCTCTTGATTTTTTTGGGTAGTTAAGAAAATTAACCGGTTGGAAGAGAGGAGAGCGGCTTCAATGGCCTTAATTGAAATGTTACGCCCAACAAAGAGGGGAAGCACCATATAGGGAAAGACGACAATATCCCGTACAGGCAGGAGTGGTAATTCATCTGGGATCTGGTCAATGGACGGTGTGGGAATCTCCGGGTAGTCTTCAGTCATCAGTTTCAATTTCTAAGGATGAACGAATAGATTAAGCCAAGATATGGCAAGAATGGTGAATCCGGTTTTGCTTAAATTCTTCATGCCCAAGGAGCCCCTGGCAAACATAGCAGGGATCACTTCGGACGCAAGGTGAACGGATTAATGGTCCCGGCTTCCACAGCACATGCCGAAGATAGTCCGGGATTAGGGATGGGTCCCTGAGTGAAATCCAATACTTCGTTTTTTAAGAATAGCTAGATGATTTTCAATGATTTTGATACTAGGAGAAGGTGAAAAATGTTGTCAAGGTATATGCCCGTTCACTGATCGGAATGTCTCTGGGAGTAGGGGGTGCATAGAATGTTGCCTTTACAAGGAATCCTGCCACGAATATAATCTGGCACCTTGATCCCAACATGATGATTTTCTTCCCATTTTCCAGGCTTCCTCCCCATTTCATCACCATCTCAAAGGTTTAACTGTTGGGGAACAAATTGAAGGGGCAATTCTGCTGTCCCGCTGACCATACAATTTTTCTGTGATACACCCTTCTTGTTTTTACCATCGCTTCAGAGATGCTTCATGGATCTAGTGGTGTCTCGGTCACTTGGTCTTGGGCAAAAGAGAAGGCGTTTTCGAATTTTTTCCTTACCTTCTGTTGGCTTTTTTCTCCTTGTCGGCCTTTTCGTTTTGGCAATACTTTCGTTTGAGGGGCCAGTGTTGGCTCAATCTTCCCAATCCCAAATTGAGGCCATTAAGGTTGAAGGAAACCAGCACATTGAGGAGCAAGCCATTTTAGGGAAATTATCCATCAAACCAGGGGATCCATTTACACAAGAGTCTATTCGGGAACAAATTCAGCTCATTTATGGGATGGGTTTTTTCGAAGAAGTCGAAGTCTCAACCGAAGTCAGGGCCGAAGGAGTCCTCGTGGTTTTTGGTGTAAAGGAGAAACCGTTTACCATCGAAGTGGTGTTTGATGGAAATGAAGAGTTGTCAGACGATAAGCTTAACGAAAAAAATGTCATAAAAAATCAAGTGTTTTTAGATAAAGAACAGGTAAAAATTTCTGTAGAAAATTTCCGGCAGTTGTATCACGACAAGGGGTTTTACCATGCTCAAATTATACCTATCACTGATATCGTTGAGAACAATCAAGTCCGATTGACCTATTACATCGAAGAAGGGACCCAAGCTCATATTCGCACGATCGTGTTTGAAGGGCGAAATGTCCTTCAGAAGAAGGAATTGACGTCGTTTATGGCCAATCGGGAATATTCATGGCCCTGGTCGATTTTTTCGGATGCCGGCATTCTCCATCGCGATGAGCTTCCCAATGATGTCGAACGGATAAAAGAAGTGTATCTCAATAAAGGCTATTTAGATGTTCAAGTCGGGATGCCTCGAATGGATTTGGATGAGACGAAGGAATGGTTTACTCTGGTATTTCCGATTGTCGAAGGAGAGCCCTATGTCGTGAGTCAAATCCAGTATACCGGAAATACACTTTTCTCGGACGCAGAATTGCGGGAAGGTCTGATCATTGAGCCTGGTGAAGTCTTTCAGCGGGCCAAAGTCCGTGATGAGATTACCCGTCTGACGGATTTATATGGCAGTCGTGGTTACGCATTTGCCGAAGCCAATCCTTCGGTAGAGCCGGATCCGCCCACTCGGAGTACTCGTATTGGTTTCTCTATTGAGGAAGGCGAAATGGTCCGGATTCGTGATATCCGCATTACCGGGAATAATAAGACTCGTGACAATGTAATCCGGCGTGAATTGCGGGTGGATGAACGGGATATGATCGATTCCCCTGGAATAAAGCGAAGTTTCGAACGCCTCAATAATTTGAATTTTTTCGAAACAGTGGAAATCCTTCCGAAACAAATTGCTCCGGGAGAGGTGGACTTAGATGTCAAAGTCAAGGAGAAACCTACCGGCTCCTTCAGCATTGGTGGGGGGTTCAGTACGTTAGACCAATTTACGTTAATTGCAGATATCACCGAGGGGAATTTATTCGGGCGGGGGTATTTAGCCAGGATTCGAGGGCAGGTTGGAGGGCGACGAACTATTGGGACGATTACCTTTCGAAATCCGGCCATTTTTGATACGTTAACCTCCGGCCAAGCCGATCTATTCAGCTCTCGCACAAATTACCTGACGTACCTCGAAAAAAAGCAGGGTGCGAATTTGACGTTTGGTCGGGGGTTTTCCGAATACTTGACAGGGACCTTTACCCTTGTGGCTGAAAAGATCAAAATTGATGATGTGGACTCTGATGCAAACGATCTGATTAAAGATCAGGAAGGTAGTCAATCCACAACTGGATTTCGTGCCAGTTTATTCCGGGATTCGCGTGATTATTACCTAGATCCCCGGCGGGGTACTCGAATCGGTGTCCGCGCGAGTTTTGGAACCGATGTCCTTGGAGGATCAAATAATTTTTATAGTATGGCGTTTGATGCGATGAAATTTACGCCTCTCCCCTTTTGGGATTTGCGTCATTCGATTCGAGGTCGTATCGGGTATGGCGATGGATTTAATGGGTCAGACTTTCCTATTCCTGAGTTTTTTTACGTGGGAGGTATTAACACTGTGCGGGGGTTTAAATATGGCCGTGCCGGACCGGTAACCGATGGAAACGATCCTGAAGGAGGCAATAAACAAATCATTTTTAATAATGATTTAATTTTTCCGGTGCTGCCTGATGCCAAGTTGAACGGGGTTCTCTTTTTTGACTATGGAAGAGGGTTTTCCCAGGGAGATAAATTGGATCTTGATCTTCGAATGGCTGCGGGCATGGAAGTGCGATGGATTTCACCATTTGGGCCTCTTCGGGCGGCGTATGGCCGTCCTATAGATGGTCCAAAGGATGACAGAAAGTGGGTATTTGAATTTTCTGTTGGATCGGTTTTTTAGATGAATTCCGGAAAAGAAGCATGAATGGTTAGGAGGGATAGAGAGAACTATATGAGAAGTAGTACAGATGTTGGAGGTATGGGCAAGTGGATGGCTTTTGGGAGTTTAGTCCTCAGTCTTGCCTGGGGATGCGCGGGTATGGGCTCTAATAAACCATCGGATCTTCCGGTCGGCGTCGTTGATCCTCAGCGGATATTGGCTGAGACGGTCAAAGGCAAGCGGCTGTCGGATGCCCTGAATGCCTTCATGAAGGATCGACAGACGCTTGTGGAATTAGAGCAAAGGGAATTACGGAAGCTGGAAAGTGAATTAATGGCGCAAAGTACGGTATTAAGTCAGGAGGCCAGGGATCGGAAGGAAGAACAGTTCAGGGCAAAAATGGCTGGATATCAACAAAAAGTCGCCGATTTAAATAGAGAAGTTCAAGAAAAACAGCAGGAATTGCAAAATGAATTTCGTCTCCAGGTACAACGGGTTGTAACGGAAGTTGCCGGTCAACGCGGCTTGGGTCTGGTCTTGGAGTACGGAGTCAATTCAGGCACATTGTTTTATGAAGCTGGACTGGATATTTCTACTGATGTTATTCAGGCGCTGGATCGGGAGAGCGGTGCGATCAGTGTGCCATAGTCCGTGGGATGATTCACGGTCAGGAGGAACAATGGTGGCCGAGGAACAAAAAGAGAAAGGGGTCAATTATGGTTGAGGGCGAGTTGGATATTCTCCACATTCAGGACTTACTTCCGCATAGATATCCCTTCTTATTAGTGGATCGAATCCTCGAAATTCAGGATGGGACCAGGATTGTGGGTATTAAAAACATCACGGCCAACGAACAGTTTTTTCAAGGACACTTCCCCGGGCGTCCTATTATGCCAGGCGTATTACTCTTAGAAGTGATGGCACAAGTTGGCGGGGTGTTGGCCAGAAAAACGGCCAAGGAGATCGGGCGCCCTACCGTTTTTCTCACAGGAATTGAAAAAGCCAAGTTCCGTCGACCGGTTATTCCTGGTGATCAATTACGGGTTGAGGTTGAGGTCGTTCGAAGAAAAGATCCATTTTGGAAGATGGCCGGGAAAATTCTCGTCGAGTCCTCCTTAGTCTGTGAGGCTGAAATGACCGCTATGGTCAAAGTTGAAGAAAGTGAGGCCTAGTCGAGACCAATAGGGTCGTTGCGCGAGGCTGGCTTTGAAATCATTTTCAACCAAAAAGTGAGAATTTGATGAATATTCATCCCACAGCAATTGTCCATCCCAAAGCCACAGTAGGAGAAGATGTCGTCATCGGGCCCTATTGCGTGGTGGGCGAACATGTCACGATAGGAGATCAAACAGAATTAGTGGCCCATGTGTGCGTGGAGGGGCATACGGAAATTGGTCGGTGTTGCCGGTTTTATCCATTTGTGTCCATTGGAACCCCTCCCCAGCATTTGCAATATAAAGATGAGCCCACCAGGGTCTGTATCGGGGATCATAATATTGTTCGTGAGAATGTGACGATTAATCGGGGTACGGCCTTTGGAAGCGGAGTGACCAGAATCGGGCACCATAACTTTTTCATGGCCTATACCCATGTGGCTCATGATTGTGAGCTGGGAAATCATATTGTGATGGCCAATGCGGCAAATTTGGCCGGCCACGTCTCAGTGGGAAATTCTGTTGTCATTGGAGGCCTAGTCGGGGTGCACCAATATGTACGGATCGGTGAATATGCCATGGTGGGAGGGTGTTCGGCCTTAGGACGGGATGTCCCGCCCTTTGTTCGTGCGGCCGGAGGCTATCGTGCCCAAATGTTCGGGCTGAATACGATCGCCTTGAGACGCCATGGGTTTTCCGGAGCACGTATGAATACCTTAAAAGCCGCATTTGAACTCTTATTCCGTCAGGGACATCGTCTTCAAGAAGCCATAAAGCTTGCTCGTAACGAGTACGGTGAAAGTACAGACGTCATGACGTTTCTCACGTTTTTAGAAAGTACCAGTCGCGGGATCTGCCAGGTGTCTTCTCGGGAGTTGGATGATGATGAGGAATAAGTTCGCGGCCGTCCGGGGTCGTAGGGTATGATTTCTCCTGAACAGGATGAGCGGATTGGTCTGATTGCGGGAAACGGACGCTTTCCGATTATTTTTGCCGACAATGTTCGACGATTAGGATTTTCGGTTTCCGCGATCGCACATGTGGGTGAGACCCTGCCGGAACTTGAATCCCATGTCGATCGCATTCATTGGCTCAAGATCGGGCAATTTAGCAAGGCATTGGCGGCATTAAAGGGGGATGGCATCCGTCAGGCCGTCATGTTGGGTGGCATTCATAAAACGCATGTCTTTACCGCACTTCGACCCGACCTCCGAACCTTGGCGATTTTTAGCCGATTAAAGCACTGGAAGGACGATGCGATTCTCAGAGCGGTTGCTGGAGAATTAGAGCGGGAAGGGATTCAGATTCGAGATTCTACCTTTGGCCTTGAAGGGATTCTGGCGGGAGAGGGCAATCTCTCCTACAGGAAACCAACAAGTAAAGAGTGGGACGATATTCAGTTTGGGTGGGATACGCTGGAAACCTTGGGAAAGTTAGATATTGGGCAATGTGTGGTGGTGAAAAATCGGGTGATTGTCGCTGTTGAAGCCGTTGAGGGAACGGATGGAACGATTACTCGTGGTGGAACCCTTGGTGGAAAGGGTACCGTGGTGGTCAAACGAACCAAACCGCACCAGGACCTTCGGTTTGATTTGCCGGCCGTCGGCCCTCAAACCATTCAGTCAATGGTCGCTGTAAAAGCTTCGGTTCTTGCTATTGAAGCCGGGCGCACCGTCGTCCTTGATCGAGATGAGATGTTTGTGAACGCCAAATCAGCAGGTATCGCGATCGTTGGAATCGCCCCTATGGACCCTTTACACTCTCCTGCCGGGTCTTCTGATGCTCCACCGTAAGGGGATGTTTTCCCACTCGTGGTGTTTCGGGTGGTGTAACACGAACCGCTGTCATTGTTCTCCTATTCAGCGACCATCTATCCCTACATGACACAATCAATACGAGTTGGGGTAATTGGTGTTGGTCATTTGGGCCGACACCATGCTCGCATTTATGGAACTCTGCCTTCTGTGACATTAGTAGGGGTCTCTGATACCGATACTTTACGCGGGCATATGGTTGCGGATGAATGTGGCGTACGATATTTCCAGGATGTGGACGAGCTCCTGTCTTTGGTCGATGCGGTGAGTGTGGCGGTTCCAACCTCGGTGCATGGTGTTGTGGTCACGAACTGTCTGCAACGCGGGTGCCATGTGCTCGTTGAAAAGCCGATTGCCAGCCATGTGTGGGAAGGTGAGCAGTTGGTCGAGCTGGCCAAAGTCCGCGAGAGGATATTGCAGGTTGGGCATATTGAACGGTTTAATCCGATTGTAGAAGTGATGCGTCCTCTGGTGAGTCAGCCCGGCTTTATTGAATGTCACCGTCTAAGTCCTTTTCAGCCTAGAGGGACAGATGTCGATGTAGTACGAGATCTCATGATTCATGATTTAGACCTCTTGTTATCGTTGGGGTTGGGGCCCATTATGCAGGTCGAAGCGAGAGGAATGCCGGTTTTTACGGATCTGCCGGATATTGCCAATGTGCGAATTCTGTTTGAAAGCGGGTGCTTGGCCAATTTGACTGCAAGCCGTATCTCGACAGGACGACTTCGAAAGATCAGAGTGTATCAACGTGATCGCTATCTCTCCGTTGATTTTGGAGGAAAAGAGGCTGTCATGAACACCAGGAGAAGTTTGGAGGGTGGAACGTTTGAAGTTGAAACGCAACATATCAAGGGGGATGAAGGCGATGCCCTGACTCGTGAATTGGACTGCTTTATTCAATCGATTCTGGGAAATCCGTCCGCCCGAGGTGTCTCAGGGGAAGAAGGGGTGGAAGCCCTGAGAGTCGCGACTCAAGTTGTCTCGCTCATTCAACAACATGCCGGGCACTCGCCACGATAATCGGTGTCCGTGGGAATTTTCCGCCCTGAGTGATCTGTTAGAGTCCCGATGCCAAAAATTTTCTTAGTGACCGGTGAAACGTCCGGCGATATTCATGGAGCGCACTTAGCCCTGGCACTTCGGGAACTGAATCCCGCTGTTGAGTTAATCGGTGTGGGTGGAAGTCGGATGTTGGAAGCCGGTGTCTCGCTTCTTCCCGGTGTCAAACGGGTCGATGCCATGGGCGTCCCGGGTATCCGGCAGCTCCTACAGGGATGGAAGACGTTACGAACGCTTGCTTGTTATCTTAAACATGAACGGTTTGATGTCATTATCCTTATTGATAGTCCAGGGTTGAATCTTCGTTTGGCCAAGGCTATTGCAAAGAGGTCACACAAAATCATCTATTATATTGCACCTCAGGTGTGGGCATGGGGAAGCCGTCGATTAAAAGTTATTCGAAAAGTAATCAGCCATGTATTAGCGATTCTTCCATTCGAAGAGGCCTATTTCCAAAAAGCCGGCATCCCCTGCACGTATGTCGGGCATCCATTATTGGACGAACTAAAGCCTGCATACGATATTGTTCATGAACGTCAACAACTAGGGTTAGAGAGAGAAGATCTGGTAATCGGTCTGCTGCCTGGGAGTCGTGTCCGGGAAGTCCGGGAGGTGTTGCCGGTCTTTCTGCGTTCGGTTGAACAGATTCGGAGTCAATACCCTCGCATTCAGATCCTTCTTGCCCAAGCGCATTCACTGTCCGATTCTGTGGTGAATGAAATTCTTGGACATGTCGGACAACAGGTGAAGGTGGTCAAAGGCCGGTCCAATGAGGTGATGGCGGCCTCAAATCTTCTGTTGGTGACATCCGGGACGGCGACGTTGCAATCGGCATTGATTGGAACGCCGATGGTCGTGGTCTACCGGGCATCACCCTTGACCTATCATATTGGCAAATGGCTGGTTAAAATTCCCTATATTAGTTTAGTGAATATTTTAGCCGGTCAAGAAATTGTTCCAGAGCTGATTCAGGATCGTATGACTCCCGACCGTATTGCACATGAAGCCTTAAAAATTTTACAAGACGCACGCCGTCAAAACGACATGACACAGGCTTTCCAGGCTATTCGGAATTCCCTGGGGGAGGCGGGTGCCTCAAAACGGGCTGCCGCATTTATCCTTGCTGAGGCGATCGTATGAAGACCTTATGGCGAATCTTGTCTTATCTGAAGGAGTACCGCCTGCGCTTGATTGGTGCGTTTGTCTGTTCTGCCGGGGTGGCAGGATTATCAGCGGTCTATGCCTGGCTTGTCCAACCGGTTCTGGATGGAATTTTCATTGAGCGCAATCAAGAGATGTTGGTCATCCTTCCGTTGGCTGTCCTGGGGGTCGCGATTTTGAAAGCGTCATTTGCCTATGGACAAGGGTATCTCATGAGCTATGTGGGGCACTGGCTTGTGTCCGATATTCGCCAACAATTGTTTATTCATATTGTGCGGCTGCCTATTCGTTTTCACGATGCGAATGCGTCAGGACGGTTGATGGCCAGGGTGATTAGCGATGTCAACGAAATGGCGAATGCCATTCCCAGTGTGTTGAAGGATATCTTTCAACAGGGGCTGACGTTTGTGGCGATGCTGTCGGTGGTGTTCTATCAAAATTGGAAACTCGCGACTATTGTGTTGGTTGTCTTACCTTTCTCCTCATTGGTGTTGGTCCGGGTTGGCCGGCGGATTCGTAAACTTTCAAAACGTGGCCAAGAGTCGATTGGAAAAATGGCTTCGGTATTAAAAGAAGCCTTTTCCGGCATCAAGATTGTGAAGGCTTATGGTCAGGAAGAGAAGGAAGCTCAACGATTTTCTTTGACAAATCAAGCATTTCGAACAGCAAAAGTGAAGTCGTCCCAAACTTCAGCGATGGCCTCTCCTCTTCTTGAAGTCATCGGGGTCTGCGGTGTGGCCTTTATTATATGGTATGGGGGAGGATTGGTGATTGCCGGAGAGATGAAGCCGGGGGAGTTCTTTTCATTCCTGGCTGCCATGTTCATGGCGTATGCCCCCCTCAGAAAAATGTCCGGAGCCAATGAGTCGGTTCAACGTGCGCTTGCGGGAGCTCAGCGAGTGTTTCATGTTCTCGACTTGGAAAGCGAGATAGCGAAAGACGAAGGGAAAAAATCTCTTCCACCCATAGCGAAAGATTTGGAGTTTTCCGGTGTCAATTTTAGCTATGAGGGTTCTGAAGAGCCCGCCTTGCACGAGATCAATTTCACCATCAAGGTGGGGGAGGTGGTGGCGTTCGTCGGGGCCAGTGGAAGTGGAAAAACCACTCTCGTGAGTTTGGTGCCACGGTTTTATCGTCCGACGGAAGGAACCGTGAAAATCGATGGTCAGGATATTCGCCTGGTGGATCGATCCTCTCTGAGACGGCAGATTGGCATCGTGTCTCAAGAAACTGTGTTATTCGATGATACGATCAGAAATAATATCGCCTATGGCTGTCTGGATGCGAGTGAGGAGTCGGTTATTGATGCGGCTCGCGCCGCTTTTGCCTGGGAGTTTATTGAGCGACTCCCCCAGGGACTGGACACGCTGGTTGGGGAGAATGGACTGCGATTATCGGGTGGACAACGCCAACGACTCGCTATTGCCAGGGCGATTTTGCGGGATCCCCCGATTCTGATACTTGACGAGGCGACATCCGCTCTGGATTCGGAATCGGAAAAGCTGGTCCAGAAAGCGCTGGTCAATCTGGTGAAAGCCAGAACGACCTTGATCATTGCCCATCGATTGTCCACAGTTCAACATGCCGATCGTATTGTGGTCATGAATCGTGGAAGAATTGAAGAGATTGGTACCCATTCGGCCTTGCTTCAGCAAGGAGGCCTCTATACTCGACTGTATCAAACGCAATTTTTATTCACCCAACCCGAACCGTTGCCAACGATCTCCTAAATCGAATGACGCCGTTCCTATGTTGAATTGGATGAAACTGTCGGTCGCGCCTCCTTTGGCAGCGCGAATCATTCGCCTCTTGGGACTGACGATGCGCATATCTACCGTGGGAGGGGAAGCTGTTGACGAGTTGTATCGCCAGGGCCGACATATCATAATTGCCTTTTGGCATGGCCGACAGTTGATGATGCCGTTAGCCTACCGAGGGCAGCAGGCCTCAATCCTGATAAGCCAACATCGGGATGGAGAAATTATTGCGCGCATCATGGGTTATTTTGGATTTCAGTCCATTCGCGGATCGAGCACCCGCGGGGGAATTCGGGCCACCAGGGAATTGTTGAAAGCCGGGCGAAATGGCGGGGACCTGGTGGTGACACCCGATGGCCCGAAGGGACCAGCCTGCACCGTACAACCGGGAGTAATTTATCTGGCCAAAGCGACGGGGTTGCCAATTATCCCTCTGACCTTTGCCTGCTCAAAAAAAAAGTCTTTACGAGTTGGGATCGCTTCCAGATTCCCTATCCCGGTGGGGTAGGGTTGTTTGTGTGGGGCCCACCCATCTGGGTCAGCGAGAATCTTTCCAACGAGCAGCTCTCCGGTCCAGGGTTGGAACTGGAAGGGTCGTTAAATAGACTCACCGGTCAGGCCGAATTGGCTGTTCAAGATTCCGACCCGGTCAAATCGTTTCTCCGCAGGATGTCCTCCCCCGACATGATCGAGAAAAAACAGACATTCGACGAGTGACCAACTCATGTATTATGTGATGTATAATGTGCTGCTGGTGCTGGCCTTTCCCATTATTATCGGACTCCTGCTGACAAAAAAACGCAGTCAACGCGGTCTATGGTGCCGGCTTGGTGCGGTTCCTCTCGAATTGCGGAATCTTCAGAAACCCGTCATTTGGATCCATGCGGTCTCCTTGGGAGAAGTGGCGACCATTGTTCCTCTGCTCCAGGCGATGAAACAGCAGTATCCTCAATGGCCGTTGGTCGTATCGACTGTGACAGAGACCGGCCGGGAAGTCGTGATCAAGCGTTTGGAAGGTGTGGCTGTTCATTGTTATGCTCCCGTCGATTATTTGTGGGCGATTGACCGGTATATCCGCATCCTCCAGCCTCGGCTCTTTATTTTGGTCGAATCAGAATTCTGGCCGAATCTGTTGATCCGTCTTCAACGGCATCAGGTGCCAATTTGTCTCGTCAACGGGAGAATCTCTTCACGATCTTTTGCCAGGTATCGCTGGATTAAAAGCATGATGAACGAGGTGTTGACCTGTCTGGATCTTGCCTTGATGCAGTCGGAACACGATGCTGAGCGGATCGGCTACTTGGGGGTCAACCCGAATGTCATTCGTGTCACCGGGAATATGAAGTTCGATCAAGGGCTTGAGAAAGGCCAGTCTGCCGATGCCCATATCTCTTTCAGATCACTCTTCACGTGTCATGCTGCTGAGATGCTGATTGTGGCCGGGAGTACGCACCCTCAGGAAGAAGAGTGTTTATTGGGGGCGTATCAGAAGGTGGTTGTGCAACACCCCCAGGCGGTGCTGGTAATGGCTCCACGACATATCGAACGTGTGGCTAAGCTTGAACAGGTTATTCGGCAGTATGGACTTTCCTGTGTCCGTCGCAGTCGGTTGGGACAAAATATCGGAGAGCGGGTTGTTTCCCGTGGTCCTCGCGTCATTGTGTTAGATACCAGGGGGGAATTGGCTTTTGTCTATCGGGAGGCCTGTGTCACGTTTGTGGGGGGGACACTGGTTCCCGTTGGCGGACATAATTTGTTGGAGCCTGCCCAATGGGGTCGCCCCGTCCTGTTCGGTCCCCATGTCGATCATTGCCGGGACATTGCCGGGCGGCTTCTTGAAGTAGGGGGAGGAATACAGATACAGAACCAAGAGGATTTAGCATCGCAATTGATTCGTCTGATCCAGGATCCTTCAGAGGCCGAGGCCATTGGCCAAAGGGCGTTGGAAATGGTCCGGACCCATCGGGGGGTGATCGCCAGGAATCTTCAATGGATTGACCAATTGTTGAACAGGAAAAATTCGGCCTCTCTCTCTTCGTCGACAAATGGGATTTCTTCGTGCACGTCTCAAAAAGTGCTCCGATAAGTTTCCGTTCCGTGAAAGGTTGAAATGAGGGGGGGAAATATGATCTACGCCGTGTGTTCTTTGTGAACGCGACGTTTCCTTCGTTTGCTGTGAGTCCTGAAGGGCTCTGGCATTGGTTGCACCGTCGTAGCCCATGGGTCCTCCGGTGGTGTGCTGTTCCCTATGGTGCAGTTGGCCGCCTGCGGAGGATGGCGTATCAACGTGGCTGGCTTCCTCAACATCGATTACCAAAACCGGTGATCAGTGTGGGGAATATGACCGTGGGGGGAACCGGTAAGACTCCCCTTGTGATGTGGTTGGCCGCCCGACTCCATGAGAAAGGGAAGCGGGTGGCAATTCTGAGCCGTGGGTATGGAAGGCAATGCCCAACAGTAAACAGACTGGTCTCCGATGGCGTGTCGCTGAAGGGTGACTGGCGATCGGTAGGGGATGAAGCCATGTTGATGGCTCAGAAGTGTCCATGGGCGATTGTGGCAGTGGGAACCGATCGTTATCAACTGGGGCAGTGGGTGTTGGAGCAGGCCTCATGCGATTGCTTTCTTCTTGATGATGGCTTCCAGCATCTTTCTTTGTTTCGAGACCTGGACGTGGTCTTATTCGATGCGACCGATGTGGAGGGTTTAAACGGAGTCCTGCCGGCCGGCCGCATGCGTGAACCGCTGTCCGCAGCAAAATGGGCTACCACCATTGTCTTCAGTCGAACGGAACGAAAGGTATCGGTGGAAGCACTTCAGAATCGAATCGAACAAAGCGTGGGAAAATCTATTGTCCCCTTGCGTCTGGAAACCGAACCTGGAATGTTCACGCATATTGCGACAGGTGAAACCCAACAGGCCAAGGCCTTCAAGGACAGATCCTGCTTGCTCTTTAGCGGAATAGGCAATCCATGCTCCTTTCGATCGAGTATCGTTTCCTGTGGGTTGACGGTGAGTGAGGAGGTTCGGTACCCCGATCATTTTGCCTATTCGGAAAAAGATGTTGAAGCCATTTGTCTGAAGATGCGACGTTCAGGGCTTGATCTCGCGATCACAACGGAAAAAGATGCTCTGAAAATTAAAGAGCATCTGACACGCGATGATGTGTTTTGGGCGCTTGATGTACGAGTGCGGATGACTCAAGGCGAAGACCAGTTACGTGAGCAACTCCATGCGATTTGTCCATAGGACTCAGTGGTGGTTGGTCAACTTGCATCTAGCAGATCAGTTCATGATGGAGGGGCTATCGTTTTTCGATGAACATTCTCGTCCGTGTTCCCAACTGGATCGGAGATGCCGTGATGTGCCTTCCGGCTCTCATGGATTTACGGAATCATGACCCGCATGCCAAGGTGACGGTATTGGCCAGACCGATCATCGGAGAATTGTTGGCAGGGCATCCGGGTGTGGATGAAGTGATAATGTATGTTCATCAAGGAGAACACAAGGGCCTCCTCGGGCTCTGGGAGCTCATTCAACTTGTGAAGAGCAAGCAATTTGAATGTGCGGTATTATTCCAAAATGCCTTTGAAGCCGCTTTCATTGCCTGGGTGGCCGGGATTCCATCCCGCATCGGGTACGCGACGGATGGGCGAGGTTGGCTTCTGTCCGAGGTTGTGCCCAGGCCAGATCGGAATCATCTACATCATACGGAGTATTATCAGGAGATCGTGAAGGCCATCACCCACTCTTCTGGGAAAGGCTGCACCCCTCAACTTTTTCTCTCTCCTGAGGTGAAAAATGCCTGTGCTGGACAGTTTCCTGAGGTCTTTCTTCCATCAGGCAGTCTTGTCATTGGGATCAATCCCGGTTCGGTGTATGGATCGGCCAAACGATGGATGCCGGAACGTTTTGCGGAGGTTGGTGATCGGCTGGTTGAGCGTCTGACAAAAGAATATCCTGATTCTCCGTTGGTCCGCTGTGTCCTGATTGGAGGCAAGGGAGAAGAAGAGCTTGGACAGGATATTGCCAGGCGAATGCAGTATGAGCCGATCGTCTTGTCAGGAAGGACGACGATTCAAGAATTAATGGGAATTCTGACACGCTGCTCCGTCCTGGTGACCAATGACACGGGACCTATGCATGTGGCTCAGGCTCTGGGGGTGCCGGTCGCTGCAGTGTTTGGTTCAACCGATCCCTTGACCACCAGCCCTCATGGACAATCCCGGGGGGTGGTGACGGCGTCGGTCCGCTGTGCACCTTGTTTATTGCGCGCCTGCCCGATCGATCATCGTTGCATGACCCAGGTGTCTGTTAAGCAGGTTGTGGAGGTCGCGCTGTCTCAAATCAGGATGTCCTCAGACTCCCTGAACGAAGATCGGATCAGAGGGCATGTTGGATGAGTAATATGTTCACGGCACGGAGTACGGCCGTGTTTCTGGATCGGGATGGCACCTTGAACCATGATACGGGGTATGTCACTACCCCGGAACAATTAGTGTTGTTTCCTGGAGTCCCGGAAGCTATCGCCAGATTAAACCAACTAGGAGCTATGGTGCTTCTGGTCACCAATCAGTCGGCCATTGGTCGGGGGATGATGACCATCGAAGGTTTGGAGGCGATCCATGAGAGGTTGGCTGAGATGATTCGACCCTATGGAGCCTGGATTGACGGTATTTTTTTCTGCCCCCATCATCCTCAAGACGGGTGTGAATGTCGAAAGCCTAAAGCGGGATTAATTAATCAAGCGGTCAATCGATTTGCTCTCGATGTATCCCAGTGTTATCTGGTAGGGGACAAGCGGAGTGATTTAGAGGCGGCCCAAACAGCCTCGGTACCTGGTGTCCTGGTCATGACCAGCACCTATAGTGCGGATGTGGTGAGGGCGAGAGACGCGGGACAGGTACAGCTTGACTATATTGCCGACAGTTTTGTTCATGCCGTGGACTGGATTGAACAGCAGATGATGAGCCGAGGCAACCGAATCAGGCAATACCGATGAAACAATCGGGATTTGGGCTAATCCATTCATTCGCGTTGTTGGGATATCGTATGTTATCGATGGGTTAGAGGTTTCTCGCGAGTCATGATGGACATCACTCCTCAGCGCATACTGGTCATCAAATTAAGCTCCTTAGGTGATATTGTTCATGCTCTTCCAGCCGTGGCTGCTTTGCGTCAGCGATTCCCGTATGCCAGGCTGACCTGGATGGTCAAAGAGATCTGGGCGCCGATTTTGGAAGGGAACCCTGATATTGATGACATCTTGTCCGTGAATGTTTCTTGGCGAAATTGGCCAAAAATCATTCGGACACTCTGGAAAGGACAGTTTGATCTGATTGTGGATTTTCAAGGACTGTTCCGTTCAGGAATATTTGGCCTCATGACCGGGGCCCGAACCCGTGTGGGTTTTGCGCGAGCCAGGGAAGGGGCGACATGGTTTTATACACACCAGGTGCCCCTACCGGAGGCGAAGCCTTCCTCCTGGCGGTTGCTGGAAATCCATGCCGTGAATCGGAACTTAGCAATCAGCACATTCCTGGGCGGGGATTCATTTACTCCAGTGTTCCATCTGCCTCAATCATCTACCGATCGTCTCACAATCGAAACGATGCTTCAGCATGCCCACGTCCTGGACCATGAACATTTGATTGCTCTGGCACCTTGGACACGGTCTGTCATGAAGTCCTGGCCGTGTAAACGTTTTGTGGATCTGGCTATGGAATTGATTCAGTGGCCCAATGTTCGTGTTGTGCTTTTAGGCGGGCCTTCAGAAATCCCGGCTGCCAGGGGATTTGACCGTCTTGTGCCACAGGGACTGATCAATCTGGTAGGACGAGTGTCTCTTTCCCAATTACCCGCACTCTTGCGAAGAATGCACCTGCTCATTGGAAACGATTCGGCGCTCATTCATTTGGCAGCGGGAGTGGGGATTCCCGTGCTCGCGATCTTTGGTCCTACACATCCCAAAGTCACCGGTCCCTATCCCCTGGAGAAACATGTTATCGTGCGTACGGAATTGCCTTGTAGCCCCTGTGGAGCACGAACGTGCAAAAACCCCAACTATCTGGAATGCATGGAAACAATCTCTATCGAGTATCTCCTTCGTGAGGTCAAAGTAATTGTCGGGGGATTTTCTTATCGAAATGACGATCGCGTAGTGTCGGATGCCCATTCCCCTATGAAATCCTAAATGCTTGAGAAAACTGAAGTGAAAAGTCCTATGACGGACCCACGCACGAGAGAAAAAGTTTCCGCTGTGGTAATTGCCTATAATGATGCACCGAATATGCGGAGATGTTTAGAAAGTCTTCATTGGGTGGATGAACTAGTGGTGATCGATTCTCATAGCACGGATGGAACGACTGATATTTGTCGGGAATTTACCTCCAAAATTTTTCACTATCCCTTTCAGGGGTTTGGCGTTCTTCGGAATCAGGCCCTCACTCATGCCACGCATGATTGGGTTTTCAGTCTGGATACGGATGAACGGGTGACGCCAGCGGTGCAGGAAGAAATCGAACGGTTGCTTCTGGAGGGACCTTCTGCACAGGCCTATAAAATTCCAAGAAAAAATCTTTTCCTTGGGCGGTGGATCAAACATTGTGGATGGTACCCTGATTACCGGCAACCCCAGTTTTTTCATAAGGGACATATGCAGTATCGAGAGGAGTTAGTTCATGAAGGATTTGAGCTGAAGGGAAAACTTGGATATCTTCAGGCCAGTCTGGAGCAAATTCCCTTTCGGGATATCGATCACTACTTTCGAAAAATGGATCGGTATTCCAGCTTGCGAGCCGAGGACATGCATCGTGAAGGCCGGACCTTCCGCCCCCATCAGTTGGTGCTTCGTCCCCTCTTTACTTTTTTGAAAATGTATGTGTTTCGGGGGGGGATGTTGGACCGAAAGCCTGGGCTGATTTTATCCATATTGTATGCCTATTACACCTTTGTGAAATACGCCAAGTTGTGGGAAATGCAAAAAAGTTGATACTAGGGACCTTCTCTGTGATCCCGTTGATTCTCCAATGGTTAAGCCGAAGGTAAGCCCAACTCTCTCTCCTCATCAGAGACCCATGCGCATTCTTCACACGGAATCTTCTTCAGGGATGGGAGGGCAGGAATATCGGGTGTTGGAGGAAGCGCAAGGCATGGAGAAGCGTGGCCATACGGTGTTCGTGGCTGCTCCGCATGGGAGTCAGTTGGCCGCCCTGGCCGAACAACGAGGGCTCCAGGTCCAGACAACCACTGCAGGCAAGCGAGGGTGGATCACATTGGTCCCTTGCTACTTGCGAATGTTGAAACACTATGAGATTGATGTGGTGAATACCCACGGGTCGCTTGATAGTTGGACGGCTGCAATTGCCGGACGGATCTCGTCCCGACGCCCCATCATTGTCCGGACCCGCCATAAAAGCACTCCCGTGTCACGGACGTGGCGGCATCGGCTCCTCTATGGGAAATTGCCGCATGTCGTTACAACCACCGGTGAAGTAGTCAGACAGGAATTGATGACAAGAAACCGGCTGAGCCCTTCCCGGGTCATTTCGATCCCCACGGGAGTTGATTTGGAGCGGTTTCATCCCCAATCACCCGATGCGTCATTACGAAAGAGTCTAGGCCTTGGAAGTCAGGGGCCCCTGATCGGAGCGGTCACCTTTCTTCGTCCGGAAAAGGGCATGATGATTTTGATCGAGGCGGTCGGATGGCTCAAGAAACATTTTCCTAGCGTCGAGTGCATCATCATCGGAGATGGCGGAGAACAGCCGGCACTGTTGGGTCGCATTCGAGAGCTTGGCTTGGAGCACTGTGTGCATCTCATCGGGTTTCGGCAGGATGTGCCGGCTCTGCTGGCGATACTTGATGTGGTGGTCATTCCTTCCTTTGAAGAAGGTATTCCTCAATCTCTCACTCAAGCCTTAGCCATGGAACGTCCTGTGGTCGCTTCTGCGGTGGGAGGAGTGCCCGAAGTGGTGCAGGATGGCCTGAGCGGACTGTTGGTCCCTCCACGAGACCCCGAGATCTTAGCCGAGAAAATTGCCAGTCTTCTCTCTGATCCCATTGCTGCGATCCGAATGGGGAAGATCGGGCGACAGGTTATTCACGAACGATTTTCCATGGATCACATGCTGACTCAAACGGAGTTGGTGTATCGGCAATTGATACAATCACATTCCCCCGTTGTCGGAAAGAGGTTTTGAACGGGTGTGGAGGATGCCAGCGACTTAGCGGGTTAAGCCCAAAGGATTTTTAAACATGGTTTGTCTGACAGGGGACGTCCACCAACGCTCGTATCGTGGAACCGATACGCCATTTTCCTCTCAAACAGAAGTCGCATTAGCCGCGAAATATTGTGATATTGCCGGGAAATACGGAGTGAAAGTCACGCTGTTTTTTACCGGAAAAGCCTGTCAGGAAGAACCGGACACGGTGAAAATTCTATCGGGTCTGCGGCATTGTGAAATTGGTGGCCATAACTTTGCGGCTTTTCGAGATCCGTTATCTCGAATATTCAAGAAAGTGTATGGAACGCCATGGGGAACCACTGCGCACCAACTTCGTGATATTCAGAGGACTATTGCCAGCATTCAACAGGTGACGGGCCAACGAATTCAGACCTGGCGAAACCATAGTTATATACGAACCGCTGATACGGATCACTTGTTAGAATCATGTGGAATCCATGTGGTGTCCGATGAGGTTTCCGATTTGAAAATATCCCCAGAATGGGTGCGTCCCGGCTATCGTTCGGTTCCGATGAATGTTCTTCCGGATCACGAACATGTGTTACATGGGAAATATCAACATGGGAAAACCAAGCCGGAGCGTCTTACCCACCGAATGCCTATTACGGAATGGGCCGATCGGGTGAAGGCAAGTATACGGAGTATATGCGAGCGAGGAGGAACCGCGACGGTCCTTGCCCATCCGATGTGCATGGACGTTGCCGATGGCATGGTGGTGTTTGAGGAGCTTTGTCGATATATCCAGCCGTATGGGACGGTTTGGCTTTCTGAAGTTCAGTGAAGGAAATGTGAATGGAAAATGACATATGCCGGTTGAGGAGCGGTGGAGTGGGATGCCTGATGTGCAGGGATCGACCGATTGACGATGATGCCAACCCCGGGACTCTATGTGCGCATAGACTTTTCATTTTACCCCTGGTGGTTAGTGATAACGGATCATACATCTTATGAAGAACCAGAATAGTCCTGCCCAAAAGAGTGTCACTTCGGTCAAACGGGAAACGGTCTCTTGTGCCGTGGTGGCATTCAACGAAGAGAAGAACCTTCAGCCTTGCCTGGAAAGTGCAAAATGGATGGATGAAATTGTCGTGGTGGATTCATTTAGTACGGATCGCACTCTGGATATTGCCAGAACATTTACCGACAGAATTTTCCAACGGCCCTGGCCTGGGTTTGGAGACCAAAAAAATTATGCGATGGACCAGGCTTCCACAGACTGGGTCTTTATTTTAGATTCCGATGAACGAATTCCTTCTGCGCTGCAGACTGAGATCGAAGCGGTGCTGTCTTCCGGTTCCAAGGATGGGCCAGTGGCGTATTATGTCCCCCGACATAATTATTATTTTGGTTCGCTGGTGTTGAATGCGGGGTGTTACCCCGATTATCAATTGCGTCTGTTCCGCCGCGGAATCGGCCATTTGGATGATGCCGAGCCACACAATAAATTTATATTCTCAGGAGAATCCGCCTATTTCTCCTGTCCATTAGTGCACCTCACGAGACCCACGCTTCACAATTATTTTGAAAAATTTCCGAACTTCACGACATTGGCAGCTCAAGACAGGGCACGAACCAAGCGTCATGTGCGTTCCTCGGATCTTCTCTTTCGTCCCATTTTTACCTTTTCGAAATATTATTTCGCACGGAAGGCGTATCGTGATGGTATGGCGGGATTTTTAGTCAGTGCTCTATCCAGTATGTATACCTTTGTGAAATATGCCAAGCTTTGGCATATGAGACAGCTCGAAGCCCCGGGATGTTCTCAGGAAAGGGAGTAACGAGAGATGGCGTGCCGGTCAGCAAGTCCGTTCATGTACGGGATTGTCCGATGATCCGAAACGGTTCAGCCAGCTGATGCGGGTCGGGTTTGATGCCGGGCCCATGCGTGCGTCCTATAGCGGGATTGGACAGTATGTCCGATGTCTGTTTCCTGCCATGTTTACCTGTTCTCAAGATATTGAATGGGTGGCCTATGCCTCTTCGAGTAGTTCTTCCCAAACCTTACCCGTTCACTTTCCTTCGCATGTCTCCGTGAAATGCTCCAAGTCATCGTGGGGATTTAGCCGAAGGGAGAAAGATCGGACCCCGCTCGATATCTTTCATGGGACCAACTTCAAGGCTCCCGATAACCGCCAACGTAATACCATACTCACAATTCATGATGTCTGGTTGCCACGTCATCCACAGTATTCGAAAAAACTTTTCGGACAGGCTCTTTCCTCATGGAAACTGGGTTTTCGTGCCAGACACGTCTCTCGAGTGGTTGCGGTCTCACAGTTTACGTCCAGGGAACTCCAAGAGATGTTTCATCTCGCGCCTGACCGTATCGCGGTGATTCATCACGGGGCTTCCCCCGACATGTTTCCTGAACGGGATCATCAGAAGTTTCAGGATGTCCAAGCACGATTGCGCATACCTTCCCGTCCATTTGTGCTGTTTGTGGGTGGGGCTGAGCCACGGAAAAATCATACCGTCGTGTTTAACGCGTTTGCCCGATCTCCGCGGCTTGCCAAATCGTTGTCTCTGGTCGTCATCGGAGAGGTTCAATCACGTGGCGCCAGCCTCACGGATACGGCGGGAAAGTTGGGGATCATGGATGGGATCTGTTGTCCCGGATATGTGTCCAGCGAAGATTTACGGCTACTGTATTCCCACGCGGAAGCCTTTGTGTTCCCGTCCTTGTATGAGGGGTTCGGCATTCCACTTCTTGATGCCATGGCCTGTGGTGCCCCGATCATTACCGGGACGGGAAGTGCGTTGCCGGAAGTGGCAGGGGATGCCGCTCTGTATATCGACCCCCAAGATCCGGAACAATTGGGAATGGAAATAGAACGGCTGGTGGGTGATCGGGAATTACAAACGCAATTACGCAACAAGGGGTTCGAGCGGGTCAAGCAATTTACGTGGGAGCGGGCAGCACAGGACACGCTGAATCTCTATAGGGACGTGCTTGGCTAATCAAAGGTGCTTTATGAAAATGGTAATGGGTTGGATAACATCCTGGCCGGTTTGGATGGTATTGCTATCGGCAGGGGTAACGGTAGGGCTCCCTCGCGTTCCGTATTATCAGCAGGGACTTCCATATATCTATGACCTCGGGGGGATGGCTTTGGTGGTTTGGTTCATAGGACTTGGGCTTCTCATTCTTGGACTCTATTTCGTCGTCATGGGAATTGTGGGTGCCGAATGGTTCCTGAGCAGGAGGCTCTCTGCGGTACTCTTTGGAGGCGCAGCGCTGATTCTTGGTGGAAGCTGTCATTGGCTCTATCTGTTTTTGTTGGAGATGTCAGTCAGAGTGACATGAGACCTGGATTTCTTCAAATTCCCCCGGACAAGCCTTCACTCCTCGATGATACACGTCAAGGACAGGCACGGCTGTGTTGGAGGAACTTTGTGGAGGCGCTCTTTTTTTGTGTGACGATGACGCTCCTGGCAAAATGGTCTACCAATTTGCCGGCGTGGGGGGACGTCATTGCCTCAGAAAACGGGCCGGTTGAGATGATGAGTGCGGGCGTATGGTTTGTCGCTATGGTGTGGAGCCTGACTGCGGGCCTCAGTCATTCCCATCATCGCATTGAGTGGTTGGGGCTCACGGCTCTCTGCCTCCTTTTTGGGCTGCGGGAGTTAGATGCGCATGTCTGGGCGACTGGATGGAACATTGATAAGGTTGCGAATTATTGGAACCCGACCTTTCCGCTTTGGGAACGACTGTTGGTGATTGGGGGTATGATTATTCCCGTCATGGTTATTGGAATAGTCCTCTGTTTTCGAATCTGGTCACGACTGGCGGCAGCATGGAATAGTCGGGCTCCCTGGATTGGGCAATTGACCCTGGGAGGCATGCTGCTGAGTTTCTGTGTGGTGGTGGATAAAGTGCATGGCTATTATCTTCCCATTCTTGGGTTGGAAGACGCACAGCTATTCTTCATGGCGCTGGAAGAATTTGGAGAATATGTACTGGGAATTTATACCGTGTCGGTCTTATGGCCCTACTGGCAAGCAGCTCTTCTTTTCCATGATGCAGATTCCTGAAATGACGTTCCTCTCGGACGGTATTCTCAACGGTTTCCCTATCTGAATATGGTTCCAGGATAGTCTGGATGCGACCACAATTCACATGAAACGTATTCTTCTTATTAAGCTTCGGTATATCGGGGATGTCGTGTTATCCACTCCTCTTCTCCCCATTCTGCGCAAGCGATTTCCGGAGGCCTCACTCACCTTTCTGGTGAATCCTGGAACGGAGAGTGTGTTAATCGGCAATCCTCATCTGCAGAAAATCATGGTGCTGCCTCGTGAGGGATGGGGCAAACAATTGGCATGTTACCAAGCGGTGCGTCAGGCTCGTTTCGATGGTGTGGTGGATTTAACAGACGGGGATCGCTCTGCATTTCTATCATATTGGAGTGGTGCCAGGATCAAGCTGGGGTTTAATCGGGAGGACCGGTGGCGTGGAAAACTGTATACGCATGTGCTGCCATCAGCTTATGGCTCCATGCACATGGTGGATTATCATGCCCAGGTCTTGCCCGCCTTAGGTATCAGTGATCCCGTCGGCAATCCGGAATGGTATCTGCGACCTGAAGATCACGAGCAAGGCGATCACCTGATGGCCTCGCTCCAGATCGGGCGGGCGCCATTGGTGCTTCTTCATCCTCCAGCGCGATACGCCAAAAAAGCCTGGCCTCTTGAGCGATTTGCCGCCTTGGCCGATTGGCTGGCCGATCAGGGAGCGGTTGTGGCCTTGATCGGGCACCAGTCAGAGATGCTAATAGGACAACAGATTGTCAATCTGAGCAGGTCCAAACCGCGCAATGTGATGGGGCAAACCGGTTTGCGTCAACTGGCGGTAGTGATGAAGCGAAGCGCCTTATTTATCGGGAACGATGGGGGCCCGATGCATATGGCGGCAGCCGTCGGTTGTCCTGTTCTCGGGTTATTCGGTCCATCGGACCCTCATGTGTGGGGTCCAAGAGGGAAAAAGGTTTCCGTGATTTATAAGGGCCTGGACTGCGAAGAATGTTTTCATGACGCATGTTCCCGGGGAGAAGAAGGGTGTATGCGGCAAATATCAGTCGAGGAAGTCTGCCGGGTTGCGGACCTGTTCCTGGATTGAGTTTTCGTGATCACTCAGGAACTCAAAACTCTGTGACGGCAGTTGTTGAATATTTCAAATATGTTGTTTTTTCCAATGGGCATATGAATGACAGAAACCAACCTGAGGACAATGAGGGAGTCTTAAAGAGGCGTGTCCATCAACGCTCCTGTCAGTGTTGTTCAATATGGGAGTGTTGAATAATTATATTTTCCAATGGCATATTCATCCGCAGGAACGTTGCAAATTAGAGGCCTCGGGGCGGTTCAAAAAAGCATGCCCTGAGCCTTTCGAAGGGTTCGTCCAGTCCTGCCCTGAGTCATGCCGAAGGGAAGGCCGCAGTCACTTTTGCGCGCAGAGCGTACTTCCAGTACGTGAGCACGGAAAAATGGCGAGAACGCCGCTGGCGGCTTTTTTCAACAGCTCCAAATGCCCTTACGGGAAGGCGGGTAAGGGTGCATAGATGAGGGGATGGCCAACCAATTCCTCCAGCCATTGTTCCGTGGCTTGATGAGAAAGAGGTCGTTGATTGAGTCGAATCTCCAGACGAAAGTCACCATTCGTGCCCACCAGACCCACGATGGCCGCGACGTCCTCACCTTCAGGAAGGAGATAGTCGGTCTGGAATTCCGCCAGGCTGCCATAGACCCGACCTTGCGGCTCCAAGAGCTGAAGCAACTCAGGCATATCGGACAGCGTGCAGTGAATAGAACATCGATACATGAACCGGGGATTGGGTGTGATTCCAGTGAAATCCAAGAGGGCAGGTTCGGGAAATCCTGTGAGATAGACGCGCAAATTGGCAGGTTGCCCCTGATAGGTCGCAGCCAGTTGACTGGCTGGAACCAAAAATTCAAAAGGATCGGGCGAGTTGAGTTCAAATTGGCAGGGTCCAAACGCATCCGGCCATGAGCAAAAGAGCGGGGTATCGGTTCGGTCTGTCTGCAGCAGGACTCGTGCGCCTTTTTGCGTCACCTCAATCGGAAGATCCAAGATCTGAATGGCAGTCCGAAAGGCATTTTCCCGGTCCATGAGCCAAAATCTGTCTCGTGGTTTGGCAAGTATTTCGCCTGGTGTAATGACGTCGGTGGTATGAACCCGGACACGAATGAATCCATGAGTATGTCGGAATCCGAGCCAAAGCCAGGCTTCAGGAAGGAGTGTTGTCAGCGGCTGAGTCATACGCCAGGGATGCGCGATCGAGCAGTAGGTGTTGACCGATTGATGCGTTTGGAATATGGAGTGATAGTGGCCTGCCAAGAGAAAAAAGTCGCCCTGCCAGTTGTCGAGGAGATGTAATAAGGTGACATCCTCGGTGGGCCATGGCGCGAGCGTTTGGATGCGCTGTGGATGGCCCACCTCCCATTCTTCGATATAGCCGATCATCTCCTTGTCCTCATGGATGGAGGTTAGGCCTAACTGCCTCAATTTGCTCGCCACCAATAAAATATCCTCGAAGGAGAGCGTCGATTGGGTTTCCCAACGATGTTCACGCATGGGTTATATTCAGCAAAGCGAAATGCGGGGCAGGTGGATCATTCGGTTCCAACGATATCGGATAGAGATGGCCGGAGGAAGGGGTGAAGGTTAAGGAACGAAGGCAGATCTGGAAAATTTGACGAAAAATATGGCGGAGAGGGCGGGATTTGAACCCGCGGTAGGCTTTTGACCTACGACGGTTTAGCAAACCGTTGCCTTCGGCCACTCGGCCACCTCTCCGCGCAAGTGTATGTCAATTGATTGTGACTACTTATAGAGTAACAGCATGGGTAACTTCAAGAGCAGATTGCATCAGGATTGCGGTTGAACCGCTTGTTGGAAAATCCAATCCCCAAACCATGTGCCGACGATTCCCCATAAATATATATCCCTATCCATCAGATTGGTGATCCTACCATGCCCAAACGGTTCTTGGATATATTTTCCACAAGCTTTTTGTAGGATGATATAAGGCGCAGAGATAGGAAGTCGGGTCGCGGATTTTCCGAAATAAACCTTTGGTCAATGGAATGAATTGGGGACTTATGTGATGACGCCGGGACAGGAGCATCGCGTGGTCTTAGCCAATCAAGTGGGGGCACGGTCATGGCGGATGCCATCAAGTTTCAAGCCGCCGGGTCGCCCACGCTGAATGGGCCGACCCTATCATTTCTAAAACAATGCGATTTCAAAACTTCCCTCCTAGGTGCACAGTTCAGCATTGGGTGGTTTGAAATCTCAGCCAGATTTCTCGTATTTGAATCGAAAACGGCTATCTTACCGGAGTATTTTCTCCTTTTTATTTCCCAGCAACTGAAGCTAGTGAAGCTTAGAGAATTGTGGTTTTTTGCGAGTGCGGCGCTATCAAGCCGCATAGAGCGCGGGTAATTATGTGGAAGCCAATTTGGCCAACTCAGTATCGACGAATGCGAGGATTTTTTCAGCATCCTCGACCAGGCCGTCCGTGATGTTGAGGCCTAGAGCGAGATCTTCCTCATCCAAGGTATCGGCCAATCCGTTATTTTGTAATAAGCTGACATCCCAAAATAATATTCCGGCAGTGGCCGGTTTCCCCTCGATGGAGGCGACCACGTTAATATTATCGCCATGCTCGGTTGGAGTGCTCACAAACGTCGGCTCAGCATTCTGTTGCTTCGCTTGCCGGATAAGCTCCATGAATATTTTCAATCTTTGTAGGCTGGAAGGGTCTGTCCCCATAAATGTCTTTCCCTCTCATGAGAAGTTTGAACTGGTTCACCTGCAATTGGGAGTCCTGCGAGGTAATCGTCGAAGGTATAGAGCCTGTGGGCCAATATTTGGATTTATGCGGTTCCTTGATGGCCTGAGGTAGAAGGATCCTGCTGGTCTCGTTTCCGGGCTCGAGAGGCGATGTTTTCCATGAGCCCCGTGAGTTTTTGATATTGGGGATGGTCGGGAGAGAGTGGTTTGCCATCTTCATCGCACAACAGGTCTTGCATCCCTTCGAGCATGGCGGCCATTTCCGGAAAAATTTCGTCATCAGAATTTTTTCGTCCCATGGTGTCTTTCCTTTGCTATTGATTCGAGTCTGATTGATAAGCTCATGCTATACATTAAGATTTGCTATCTTGCTTAAGAATGCTTTCGATCACCGTCTTCAGGTTTTCGGCAGTTAAGTTTGCCACACGAATGTTTCCATCCAAAAGTACGGTTGGCGTATGCGTGACCTTGATCCGTTCTCCCCAGGTCCGGCCTTTGGCTAAGGTTTTGAAAGGCTTTCCACTGGCGAGTCCTGTTTCAAATTCTGTGGGATCGAGCCCGATTTCTTTCAGAAGGAGTGAGCGCATGGTCTTATCGAAGACTTGAATGTCTTTGTCGTGAATGGCCTGAAAGAGGAGTTCTTTCATTTCAGGACCTTTGCCCATAGTCACGGCCTGATTGTACATCTCAAAGGCCGTCGGCAGTTTGCCGGGTATGACGGGAAATCCCACCATTCTAATCTCTAACTGGTCGCCAAATTCTTTTTTCAATTGGGTCCCGACAACACGTTCGAACATGTGGCAATGGGAGCAGTAAAAGTCAGCGAATTCAAACAGAATCACCTTGCCGGCTTCATGCTGAGAAGGTTCCCCCTCCATCAGTTCGTATTCGCCCTGTATCGTGCTCAAGGCCACATTTGCCCATCCCATCAGGCTAAACAGGAGTATTCCTCCAATAATTCGGGCAATTTGTGTCTGTCCTGATTTCATGTTTGATCCTTTCTTGATTTCGCTTCTATTCCTGAAATTTTTCTCTCGAATCGCCGGGGCGTGTTCGGGTAACATGCTACGTTTCTGGAGGCACTCTTACTTTAGCCCATCATATCAGACTGAACCTAGGGTCATTCAAGGTTTCTGGAAAATGGGCTGTTGAAAAAAGCCGCCAGCGGCGTTCTCGCCATTTTTCCGTGCTCACGTACTGGAAGTACGCTCTGTGCGCAAAAATGACTGCGGCCTTCCCTTCGGCATGACTCAGGGCAGGACTGGACGAACCCTTCGAAAGGCTCAGGGCATGATTTTTTGAACTGCCCCGAGGCCTCTGATAGGCAACGTGCCTGTGGGTCAATAGGTCCTGGGAAAATAGTATTATTCAACACTCCTGGAAAATGAAATCGCCTCGTGGAGATCCGGGGTGGTGAGGGATTGGTCGGCGTAAGAGATTTTTGAGGATTATTCAGAGAGGGTCTAGTTGGTATCGACATTGTTCAATTGAGGAGGGCATTGACGTGAATGTGGTGAATATCCAAGACTACAGCCAGTTTTCGAATGAAAAGATGAAGAAACAGAATGTGTTTCAATCACCGAGATTTTTTTGTGATGTGTATGGTTTCGAGCCCGGCCAGGAACAAAAAGGCCATGTGCATGCCGACCAGGATAAAGTCTATTTGGTTTTGGAAGGGCAAGGCACGTTTCGGGTCGGGAGTGAAAGCCGGATACTGGGAGAAGGGCAGGGGACGATGGCTCCGGCCGGGGAAGAGCATGGCGTGGTGAACCATACGACCACCCGGCTCCGGGTGCTGGTCTTTATGGCTCCCAATCCAGGGTAAGGTTTGGGAATGAGTTGACCAATATTGGCGGTGTGACGAAAGAGAAAGGTGCCGGGGTTGCGTGGATGGTCATAGTTGATTCCTCATGCAAGGATGTAATGGTGAGATCTCATGAACGAAGAACGGTAGCAGATTCCTATATCCTAGTTATTTCAAGTCTGTGTGTTGATCGATGCCCAGGGTGCGCTGTAGGCTATGAACGTGTCAATGTTCTAAGGATATCCATCGCATGTTCAATTGATTTGGGAGGAGACGATTATGACTTGGAGTGATGCAACAACCCAGGCGACCTTCATCATGTGTGTTATTTTCTTGTTGGGAACGATGATGGTGGGGTGTTCTTCCGCACCCGAACCTCAATCGGACCCGTCCAAAAAAGACATTCAACAGGATTCAGATCGGTTCTTTAAAAAGATGAGCCAGGAAGAAAACCAACAAACTCCATCACGTTAAGAGAGAATTTCCGGAAGGCTCGGTTCGTTTTTTATCGTGCCCATCTGTTGCTCTGCTGCTCATGCAAAAGAAGCAGATATGCTACTCAAAGCGTGAAGTTGTGATGAAGGAGTGAAGAGGATGGCTATTCAGTTGAGTTGGTTTCCCGTATCAGTTTGGTTTTTGGGGGTATTTGATCAAGGATAGCCGATCGGACCTGGAATAAACCTGGCAAGCTTGCTCCTTTGGCGAAGACCAGTCCCCGTTCCCTCTTTCCCAAAATTAATTGTCCGATTTCCTTCCCATTGCGGTTCATGCCGGAAATGGTAGCGTTGGGTGAGGCCATCCCATTGTCTTTTGAGGCGGGAGAGGAATCGGGGTGGAATATTTCCGCTGGAGTATCCACGATCCGACTGACAAAAAGTTTTACCACTTCCTGATTTAACTCTGCTGAAGGATTGTCCTCTAAGATCCACTCATCGTGTTGATTGATGAGGACATAATGATCTTGTGGGGTGTGGACGGTCAGCATAGCAATGTCGGCGACTTCCATGCCAAAGAGACGTTTGTCTTGAAAATGAAACATGCCTTGAGTGATGGGTTTCAGTATCCCCGTGGGAATTTCATAGAGTGGGCCGGAGGCGGACGTAATGGCATAGGCCTTTTCTGGATCAGCAAATTGATAGAGTTCCAGATGGTGCGTGCGTGCGCCTTCTACTACTTGGATGGTGGCTTGAATGCGTGCCGGTTGCTCCAGAATCCGTTTCTTCTCTTCTTCGGTATCAATGAACCCTGTGGCGGCCAAACCTCCTAAATCCATGAGGAGAGTGCCCACGGCCGTTTTATCTGCAGGTCCTTTCACAGGACTTTGAAACATCCAATTCGGCGTCAAGCTATGGGCTCCTGCCATCCGTGTCATGACCATGGTGGAAGATCCGAGTTGAATATGAAGCTCCAGGACTCGATCCCGCTCGAAAAATAATAGGTCCTTGAGCCGAAAGTTTGTGAGAGACTTTTGAGCAAAGGTCATCACATCCAAAGTGGTGAGCACGACCTGATTGTCAGGTTTCGTTTGGACGTACAGGGACGGAGCAAAGGGGCCGGCATCCCCTAGAGCTATTTCCTGCGTCTCAGTCGCAGTGGTCAGGGTAAGGGTGAGATAAGGGGGAGCTAATCCGTATGCTGACAAATTGCTTGGACCATCCTCGATATACCGTTTAATTTTTCCTATCGTGAGGGCTCGGAGGATCCTTCGGATTTCACGCGCATCCGCAGGGGATCGCATAGGTTCGGTCATCATCCACCGCCATTGGTCGTCACGTTCGAGGCGGATGGTGTCCGTGGGAGTGGCCCAGGTGATCTGCGTGATAGCCCGGTCATCAAAGGGCAGGATCTGTCGTTCCTGGGTTTCCTGTTTTTCCAGTTTGCGGGATTGAGGGATATCAATGAGGAGGATATAGCCTCCCAAGCCAAGAACGACCAGAGCCAGGATGAGCGTCACTCGAACGGGATTTATCATGTTAAAGACTTCGCCGCCTTTTCCAAACGGATAAACCGATAAATAAAGTAAGGAGTGGAAGGAACAGGACCTGAAAAAACACGAGCGCCTGTTCCTGCGAGGGATTCGGTATGAATGGATGAAAGGCCGGATCTTTTGGTGTCAAAGAAACTAAGGCGTCCTCTTGGGCAAGCCATGCGATGGCCTTGAGGAAAAAGTCCGTGTTTCCCGGATAGGTCAGATACCCATTGGTTGCAAACGCCGCATTGCCCACGATGAGAACGGCAGATTGAGCTGTTGGGGACTGGTCGACCGGTTTACGGATTAAGAGGCCCGCGACGGTAAAGGGGCCTTTGGGGTCCTGCCCCGCCGTGAATTCAGGTTGAGGACTGTTCAGGTCCGTTTCTTCCCAGCTTTCCGGAGACGTTTGTGCTAAGGCAACATACTCCCAGGTCTTTCCCTGTGCCGTGTCGAAGGTCACTGAGCGGGACACAGGAAATAGGATTGGAGTGGTGAAGTCTTCGGTGATGTCATGGGTCGTAAAGGTGCGTACGAGCAACGCGGTGGGACTTCCTCGTCCCAAGCGGTCCTGTTCATCAGCCAGGATGCCGGCCCCCAATTGAATGCCCCAAGGTGTGATCAGGGGATCTAACGAATCGCCACTGGCTGGATCAACCATCACCAGTACCCGTCCTCCTTTTTCCAGAAATTGACGTATCCGGTGTTGGTGCTCGACGGATACGGCTTCTGTGGAGGAGGCCACAATGAGCACTGCTGCTTCGTGAGAAGCCGTGTCTTGCCAATCCACTGTCCCGACCTCATAGCCTTGCTTGGTCAGGGCGTCGCCGGCACGAGATAATCCTGACGATTCGGTATCGGTTAGACTCTTTTCGCCATGGCCCGTGACAAAGGCAATGCGCTTTTTCTTGTCCTGTGTGACGCGGAGCAGCGCATTGGTCATGTCGGCTTCAGAAGACCGTTGGAGATAGACCTTTTGGGGACCACTTTCCACGACGACGGTATCGATTCGAGTCACTTGATACTCTTTGGCTTTGTCTGGTTGGCGTTCAGGATCGATGAAGGTCAGGGTGATGAGAGGACTCTCCTTCGCATAGGTCGTCAAGAGATCCTGGTAGCCCCCATAACCCGGGCTCCCTTCATGGGTGAAGGCGGTCATTTTTACTTCTCTTGGCAGAGTCCGAAGGACTTGATAGGTCTGTCGGCTTAGGGTGAAATTTTGCGTCTCCGAGAAATCCCATTCCGGGGCATGCTTGGCTGCGAGAAAATTGAGTAAGGCAACGACGACGCCTGCAAGCAGGACCGAAAACAGGCTGTGTGCTCCGAGTCGGGTAGACCGGGTTCGCGCTAACGCGGTGAGGCTGCGAAAATGGAAGGCGAAATAGCCCAGGAGGCACAGTGTCCCCAGGCCGAGCAGGATTGAGGAGAGGCTCCCTCCAGCAGGCTGGAACAAGGGGAGACCAAGTCCTATCAGGACTAATATGGTTCCGGCTATTCCGAGAATGGAAGCCACACGGGTTACTTCCATCGGTAGGCGTCGACGGCTTGGTGAGCGGCAAACCACATAAAGGCTATACCGGAGACGTAATAGAGAATATCTTTGAGATTAAAGAGACCACGAATCAATCGTTCATAATGTTCGCTAAACGAGAGATAGGACAGAATGTGTCCGACCGTGGTGTCCCCAACAATGCCTCCCAACGCCCCGAGCATCCAGAGACCTAAGATGCAGCCAAAGCTTAAAAAAGCCGCAATAATTTGATTCTCGGTCAGAGCCGAGGCAAACAGACCGATGGAAATGAGAAGGGCTCCCTGGAGGAACAGGGCGACATACCCAAGATAAATCGGTCGCCAATCAAAGGTTGCATAGGCGGACAGTGTTATGGGGATGAGGCTTGTCAGTGATAACAGGCCGCTATAGACGATTATCACGCTCATGAACTTTCCGGAAACGATTTCATTCACCCCAATGGGAGACGTGAGAAGGAGCTCGAAGGTTCGGAGTTTGCGTTCTTCGGCGAACAAACGCATGGTGAGTAATGGCAGAATAATCATGAGGATGAGGTTGATACTTCGAAAGAGTGGCCTGAACAACATATCATTGAGATTGAGTTGTGCGTAGGTGTTTTGAATTTGCATCAGGCGGATGGCCTGGTTACTCGCATTGGCTGCTGCGGAATAGGCCAACAGGCCCACGATGGCTAAAAATATAGCTGCGATGACATAGACCACTGGAGACACAAATGCACTTCGTAATTCTTTGGCAACAATCGTGTGAACGGGGGTCATAATTAAAGTAATCCGGCTATCTGCGGTTAGTGTGGACCACCAGGCGAGAGGTTGGGAGCGCTGGGAGTGTTGGTTTGTGTGAGCACCTTAAACGCATCCTCAAGGGTAAGGGGTTGGGTTTTTAATTCCAGGAGGCCCACATTGCGTGAGACGATAAATTGGGTCAATTCCTCTCGGATATCACGGCCCATCAGCGTGTCCAGAAGATAGGTGTGAGATGTTGCCCCTTGAGAGACTCGGATGACTCCGGGAATATGGTGAAGCGCCTCCAACAGGTCCGGGTCAGATTGCTTTACGGTCAGGCTGAGCGTTTCCGATTCACGGAGTTTGGCCCCTAGCTGTTCCGGCGTGTCCACGGCGACGATTCGGCCATGGTGAATGATAATAACTCGTTGGCAAATAGCAGTTGCCTCAGCCAGCAGATGTGTACTTAAAATAATAGTATGGGATCCCGCCAGGCTTTTAATGAGTTCCCTAATCTCAATGATTTGATTCGGGTCTAACCCTGTCGTTGGTTCGTCCAAAATCAACACGGGAGGATTGTGCAAAAGGGCTTGTGCCAAGCCGACGCGTTGTCGATATCCACGGGATAGATGTCCGATGACTCGTCCCCGAACATCGGCTAGGCCCGTTTGGGTGATGATGGTATCCATCCGTTCTGTCAATTGGTCATCAGAAAGTCGTTTAATTCTTCCCACAAAGGTTAAATATTCACTAACGGTCAGTTCCAGATAGAGCGGAGGGGTTTCAGGGAGGTATCCGATATGTTTTTTGACTTCCCATGGTGTTTCCAGGCAATCAAACCCTGCAATGCGAACGGTCCCTAGGGTTGGGGGCATAAACCCTGTCAGAATACGCATGGTCGTGGTTTTTCCTGCGCCATTAGGCCCGAGAAATGCCACGATTTCTCCCTTGTTAATGGAGAAAGAGATGTCATCCAACGCGGTTGCGTTCCCGTAGCGTTTGGTCACATGTTGAACGTCAATCATACGGATGCCCAGCTAGTTGTGTCGTGAGATGGTGAGAAAAGTGACTTTAAACAGCAATGCCTCGACAGGAGTCCGATCATACCTATGTGAAAAAAAACCCGTCAAGTTTAAACATGAGGACAGTGCCGACCGAGATTGACTCTTTTGTTGAAAGTTGTATGATAGATTTACTTTTGGAGATGATTGGGCCGTAGGAGGGATAAAACTTCGAGCTTGCCTTTGGATATTGGAGTAACGGCCACCATTGAGGAAGTTGTTTCAGGGAAATTATGCAGTCCTTGGGTTTTTAGTTGCCCTTCTAAGTGGGTGTAGTTCCTGGCATCATGTGGCAATCGTCAGTCATGGTGCTGACTTGAGGAGTGAATCTTCCTCTTCCGATTCTTCTCCTCCTTCGTTGGGGACTGCCCCATCTACTTCTGTGCCAAAGCCGGAACCGTTTCTTCCCCTAGTTTCGCAACCTACAAAATCAGAGAATCTTCCACCCGAAATAAACTCGGGTGTTACTGCCCAATCTGCGGATGACTCCCTTCTCCCCTTGAAGTTGGAAGATGTGTTTTTTGACTATGACCAATATTCCATAGAAAAGGAGGCTGTTCCTACCCTGAAGCAGAACGCTCAGGTACTCCTGAAACGATATCCTTCTCGTGAAGTATTGATTGAAGGGCATTGTGATGAACGGGGAACCGAGGAATACAACCTTGTTCTGGGTGAGCGACGCGCGATGGCGGTGAAGAATTACCTTGTAGATTTAGGCGTAACCGCTTCCTCTATTCGAGTCCTTAGTTTAGGAAAACATGAACCCTTTTGTCTTCAGTCCACACTTCGGTGTTTTCGGCAGAATCGGCGAGCCCACTTTGTGTTGAAGCAACCATGAGATCTTGAACTCAATGCGTTTCCTCTTCAGTTGGAGTACTGTTCAGAACTCATGGGGATCGAGTCCATCTTGGCTGTCCCTCCTTTTAGGCTATTGAAGGCGTCCAAACCTCGGGATATCTTGGGAGAAAAATTGCAGGTTTCTCAACGAAATTCTAGCACTTTTCCTCAAAATGAGGAGGACGTCTATGCGGTTTTGGTCTCTAATAATCTGGTTCCTCCTATTGTTTCCCTCGTCGGCCCTCCCGGAGGTATGGGATTTTTCCTGTACCGAGGCTGTCTCTCTTTTGAGGGCCGCTCAGGACCGGGTCGTCCGGCAGCATGACCAATTGCAGGAAGCTAAATTTAGTCTCCGGCATGCCCCAAAAGAATTTGATGGGTGCAGGCGGAGTCGTCGTGGATTTCAAGGGGGAAAGATTCATTGTGTGACTCATCAATCCCCCCAAGGGAATCTTTTGAGAGATATCCTTGTTGCTCAACGAAGCCTTGATGCCTCCATCCAGGATTTTAAAAAATACCAGAAAGATCTGGGTTTATCCTGCTCTATGCCTTCTCCCTAGCCAGGTATTCTGTTCTCTCCACTCTTATTCCACTCCACCCACAAAATACTGTCTCGGAGGGTGGTTCTCCTTCGATCCTGCTTTCAGTGTTTGGTCTGAGTTAAAACCGTCAACATGCCATGGCTGTTTTTTATCTCTTCCCGAGGAGGGCGCCTTTAATCATTGGTTTAAACTCCCCTCATCTCGGGCAGAGATCATGACTGTTTTTGCTTTCATGCTCGATGAAAATGATGCTGTCCCCGGGCTAACCGTTGTTTTGCCAAACAAGAAGTGATGTTTACGTAAATTCATGTAATCATCGACCGGTGCCACTGAATAACCAGGCAAAGCTTTCCTTTCATCGATAGGAGGAAGAGATCTTTGATGCTCAGTCTTAAAAAGATTTTAGCCTCATTTTTTTCTCCTCTCTCTCTTTGTATCGAGATGATTGCTTTTGGGCTTCTCCTATTGTGTTTTTCCCGGAAGCAAAATGCTGGGAAAGTTTTCATTACCCTAGGGTTTATTCTTCTTGTCGTCAGCGGTTACGAAGGAGTGTCGGGGAGAATCATACAAACGCTGGAATCACAATATCCTCCAATTAATCTTTCTCAGGTTATGCCTCCTGGGGGTGTCGCAAATGCCCAAGGTTCCGTGAAATGGATTGTTGTCCTGGCCAGCGGCATTGCCGGAGATGCGACGTTACCTTATCAACTTCAAGTGTCCTATCATTCCCGTGTTCGGCTGATGGAGGGGATTCGGCTTCATCGCCTGCTACCCGGCAGCAAAATCATCCTGACAGGGGGGACTGGATTTGATGGGTCCCCTGAAGCGACTGCAATGAGTAGGGTGGCCGAGGAATTGGGCGTCAGTCGAGCAGATATGGTTCTGGAGGTTGAATCCCGTGATACCAAGGATCATCCTCACTATGTTCGGGAAATCGTCCATGATGAGCCTTTTATCCTGGTGACAAGTGCCTTCCATATGCCACGCGCGGTCAGGTTATTTGAGAAACAGGGTCTAATTCCAATTCCGGCATCAACAGGACATTGGGTTCCTCCCATCCAGTTTTGGTCTTTGGTGAACTTTTTTCCCAGTTCCACAGGTGTGCGCCTTGCCGAATTGGCGTATCATGAATATCTGGGATTATTGTGGGCTCGGTTTCAAGGCCAGATTGAATGAGTCGTGATGAGACGCGCTGAATCTTAATCTTTTAATGCGGATGGAAAATTAGTTGAGAAGGTTGATGCTCCTACCCTGAGCGGGGGGAGTTTACAGCAGGCCTTATTTCTCAGCTTGGGCTGTCCGATAGAGATGGAAATGGATGTAATCGGGTAGGTTTCTTTACTTATGTTACCTGAGACTTTTTGGAGATCAGTAAACGTATGATTGGGCAAAAATGTGGGGGAGGAGCCCTCATTTTGTGTCTAAGTTTTTTGTCTATAGGAGGGTGTAGTATTTGGGAATCGTATTCCCACCCCGACCATGGTCCTACTCGTGCTGATCGTATTTGCCATCCTTATGGAGACTGCGTGCAAGGGGTATGGGTTGCCACCGATAGAGCAGAGACGGGTACGGCTGAAGCACATGCACACTGTGTTACGCAGGTTGGCGCAGAGCAGGGGAACGATTGGAAGAAAAAGTCGGTCACTCAGGGGTTGGAAATAGGTGAGTGCATGGAACGACGCGGATTTTTGCTCAAGCAGTGATAGAAGGAGAAAGTTTCATTAAGTTATCTTAAGCAAGTGATCTCCTAATACTCATCCACATACCTCTCTCTTGACCCTTTCATGATGCGTGTGGCTGAAGAAAGTAATCATTTCCCATCTGCTAGGTTTTATTTCTCTTGGCCATTCGAATCGGTGGCGGTTACACAAATTGTGGCATGAAGGGTTTCCTCTGGTTTAAGGTTGAAAAGAACTTTTTCTTGAATGGTCCCCCCCCCTCCTGGATTGGTCGCAATCATCTCTTTATATTTGATTAATCCTTTTCCTATATCTTGGTAAATGGTAGTCTTGGCAAGATTTGTGAGCGTCTCGCCGTTGGCTTTTGTTGTGGGTTCGATGTATGAAATGTTGACAACAGGGTTGGATCCCGTCACCGTGATATTGGCAGAGGTGAGACAGGTCAAGGCAGCTTTAATTTCAGAAGTAGAGATCGGCGGAGATATGGGTTGAGGCTCTTCTGAGGAAACGAATGAATCGGTTGGGTTTGAAGGGATATCGGCCTGAGGCGTACTTGCGTTGGTGGATGGGAGTTCAGAGGGAAGGCAAGAGGGGCGTAGCCAACATAATACGGTGTCCAGTCTTTCCTGAGATTGTGGAGATGAGCAGGCAAGAAGACTGGAACAAAGAGCCAGGATCATAAGAAATCGGATTTTAATATTCACAGGTAATGGTACTCTTTAACCGGTTTTGCAAAGCTGGGTTGCGACAATAATAAATCGGACGATTGATTTTTGAGGTTGGCTGCCTTTGTATTCTATCCCTCCTCTGGTCTTAACGGAAGGCTTGCCTTAAGCTTAGGAGTATCATCAGGCTAAACGGATATTAAATGGGAAATAGAAAGGTGGACATGAACAGGTGAGAAAAAACCAATCAATTGCTTCTTTGTCCAAAGGGGTAAAAACAGTAAAATCTCTCAAAAAAAAAGATTCTCCCCGATCGTTAAGTAAGCCGAAAAAAGTTTTAAAGGCGCTGAGACTGTTTGCAACAGATGTGGATGGGGTTCTGACCGATGCCGGAATGTATTATGGGGAATCAGGGGAAGAATTGAAAAAGTTTCACACCCGTGATGGCATGGGGATTAAACTTCTACAGGCCCAAGGGTTGATCACCGCTATTATTACAATGGAAAACACCAAAATCGTCGCTCGGCGAGGAAAAAAGCTTGGCATTCCCGAGGTTTTTCAGGGAGCGAAGGATAAGGTGGCGGTCCTTGGTCATTTGTCTGAAAAATACAAAATTCCTTTTGCACAAATGGCTTATATTGGAGATGATGTGAATGACGTGGAGGCTTTGAAAACTGTGGGATATGCCGCAGCGCCTGCAGATTGTGTGGAGCAGGTCCGTCAAGTTGTGCATTATGTATGCAAAAAAAATGGAGGTGAGGGAGCTGTTCGGGAATTTATCGATACAATTTTGGCTGTAAAAAACCCTTTGTAGTTTTACAAGTTTTTATTGTCTTTTTGAACGACATAATTCGAGAATTTGAGGCGTGGGTTTATCACCCATACCAAAATACTTATGGTTTTCTATTTGGTCCATTGGAGGAGTTGAAACGCTTTTTAGGAAAAAACTATGAATGCTCATGTCTATGGAGTGATTTTAGCCGGAGGAAGTGGTACCCGGTTTTGGCCATTGAGCCGGGAACGATTTCCCAAGCAATTTTTGAGAATATTGGGAGAAGGAACCCTTCTACAACAGACCTTTGAGCGTCTATTACAAAAAATTCCTGCGAATCGGATGGCAATTGTCACCAACGCGGTTCAAGCGGAATCCATCAAGCTCCAACTCAGTCAATGGAAAGATGACATCGCTGAAAATGTAATTCTCGAGCCCGAAGGAAGAAATACCGCACCGGCTATCGCTTTAGCCGCCTTACAATTGATACATCAAGATCCTGAAGCGGTGATGGTGGTGGTTCCAGCTGATCATGTTGTGAAGGCCTCTAAGAAATTCATGCAAGCCGTACAATTTGCGAGTGAATTGGCGGTGGAGGGGCACCTTGTGACGTTTGGGATTCAGCCGACTCGTCCCGAGACAGGTTATGGCTATATTCAGCCTTTGAAGCGGCGGAAGGTAGGGACCAAAGGCGATTTTATCGGCTATTCGGTTGGCCGCTTTGTTGAAAAGCCGAACCTCACAACTGCCAGGCGCTATTTGCAATCTGGAAACTATTTTTGGAATAGCGGAATTTTTGTCTGGAAAGCTTCACAGATTTTATCAGAAATAGCCATTCATCAACCGGCGTTATCCAAGTTGTTAAGTGGTATTAAGCGTCGAATGGGAAGTGAGGAGTTCCCCTCCTACCTTCGGAAGGTATATGCCAAAGTCGAATCGCTTTCCATCGACAATGCGGTGATGGAGCATTCTTCTCGAAGCGTGGTCGTACCAATAGACTTTGGTTGGTCGGATGTGGGGAGTTGGAGTAGTCTGGAGGAAGTGGTCCCCCTGGATAAAGATGGAAATGTCCGGAATGGGAACATTATCGATCTGGGAAGCCGCAACTCCGTGCTATTTGCGGATCGAAGGGTCGTTGCGACGATTGGCCTCAATAATATGGTGGTGGTGGACACGCCTGATGCCACTCTGGTCTGTCCTAAAGAGCGTACGCAAGATGTCAAAGCCGTCGTCAATTTGTTGAAACGCCAGGGAGCGCCTGAACATTTAGAACACCGAACTGTGCATCGGCCTTGGGGTTCCTATACCGTCATGGAAGAGGGCAAAGGATACAAGGTCAAGCGGATTGAAGTTACGCCTGGAAAACGGCTTTCCCTTCAACTCCATCATCAACGTAGTGAACATTGGGTGGTCATTGCCGGGACCGCCCGAGTGACCCGTGGCGAAGAAGTCTACGATTTGCAGGCTGGCATGAGTACAGGGATAGCCAAGGAAGTTCCGCATCGCTTGGAAAATCCTGGGCGGATCCCTTTAGAGATTATTGAAATTCAAAATGGGCCCTACCTGGGGGAAGATGATATCGTTCGACTTCAGGACGATTTTGGTAGATTGAGACCGATTGGGTAGGACTCGGAGGGAAAGAAAGCCGGATGGGAATATTTCGAGAGTATGATATTCGCGGGATTGTTGAATGCGATTTAGGTCCAGATGTGGTTGAGCGAATCGGCCGTGCGTATGCGACCTTGGCTAGAGCACGTGGTGTTCGCAATATTACGGTGGGCCGGGATGGTCGCTTAACATCACCAACCCTTCGAAATCATCTTATTGCCGGCCTGACCAGTTCAGGGGTGAATGTATCGGATCTTGGCTTATGTGCGACCCCCTTACTGTATTTTTCACTGTTTTCCTGTGATGTTGACGGGGGCATCATGATTACCGGCAGCCACAATTCTGCTGAGTATAACGGGTTCAAGATGTGTATAGGCAAGGAAGCCTTATACGGAGATGATATACAAGAATTACAGAAAATTTTTGAAAGTGGCGAGTTCGCATCTGGGTCAGGAACGGTTTTAACGCAAACCATCATTCCCGAATATCTTAAATTTTTACAAGACCATTTTTCTTTGCTGAGGGGGCAGGGGCTTCGGGTCGTAATCGATTGTGGGAATGGGGCCGCTTCTCTAGTGGCCAAGGAAGCTTTAGAGCAATTGGGATGCGATGTGACCGGATTGTATTGCGATCTTGATGGTCATTTTCCCAACCATCATCCAGACCCCACTGTGCTGGATAATCTTAAGGACCTGATTGAAAAAGTCAGAGAAATCGGAGCAGATGTGGGAATCGGGTATGATGGTGATGCTGATCGAATTGGCGTCATTGATGAACAGGGCCAAATTATGTGGGGTGATCGGTTGTTACTTCTTTTTGCCCGGGATGTGCTGGATGCCAATCCAGGGTGTTCCATTATTTCAGAGGTTAAAGCCTCACAGGGGTTGTATGACGATATTCACAAACAAGGTGGACGGGGTATTATGTGGAAGACCGGACATTCCATCATTAAGGCCAAGATGAAAGAGGAAAAGGCGTTGCTCGCCGGAGAGATGTCGGGTCACCTGTTCTTTGCTGATCGGTACTATGGGTATGACGATGCTATTTATGCTTCTTGTCGGCTAATCGAAATTCTTGTGAAGCGGAAAAAGCCATTGTCTTCCCTGTTGGCGGATATTCCCCAAACGATGGTGACGCCTGAAATTCGGGTAGATTGTCCGGATGATCAGAAATTTTCATTGGTAGAAATCGTCAAAAATCGGTTGAAGCACGCGGCCAGCACACAGAATCTGAAGACCTCACCTTTACCCATTCGTGACATCATTACGATTGATGGCATTCGTGTCCGATTCGACGAAGGGTGGGGTCTGATTCGAGCCTCAAACACTCAACCAGCACTAGTCCTTCGCTTTGAAGCCACTTCTCACGCTCATCTCACTCAAATCCAGTCCTATCTGGAAGGACAACTTTCTGAAGCCACAGCCGGCTCCACGGTCTAACTCTTATCACGGTATTTCACTTTTTCGATCTCAGTTTGTTTTTGAGCCAATTCTCAATCATTCCTGGTGATGGCATAGTCGATCGGATCAAGGATCGGTGATGTCCATCACTCATGAAAGCTCGTCATTCAACAACGCAGCCGAGTCCGTCATTGGATTTTTTTCAATATCGAAGCCCTATTTCTGTCAAACGTGCGTTGCTCCTTTATGCGGAAAAGCATATAATGAAAATCCTCTAGAATTCCATTTGGATTGTGATTGATGACTCCGCGTTTTTCCTTATCGACACATACCTTTCGTGAGCAAGCGCTTATTCCCGGAACCTCCGGAGAATTTTCTCGCATCATCATGCAAATTGCCCTGGGTGGGAAGCTGATTGCCCAGGATCTGAGAAAAGCCGGATTGAGCCAATTTCTGGGTTCTACAGGGTTGATTAATGTTCAAGGCGAAGAGGTCCAAAAGTTGGACGAACGAGCCAATCAGATATTCCTGGATGTGTTTGAGCATATGGAACTGGTGAGTACGCTCGTTTCAGAGGAAATGGAAAAACCCTACCTCATTAAAGAAGCTGATGGTCAAGGGCGATATGCGGTCTTTTTGGATCCTTTGGATGGCTCCTCTAACATTGATGTGAACGCGTCCTTAGGGTCAATTTTTTCTATTCATCGACTTTCCGTTGAGGGGTTTCCCACTTCTGAAGATGCCCTGCGAAAAAAAGGGAGCGACCAAGTTGCGGCTGGATATATCCTCTATGGATCGAGTGTGCTGTTAGTCTATACCTGCGGCCATGGGGTTCACCAATTTACCTTGGATCAGGAGGCAGGTGAATTTTTTCTCTCAGCCAGGAATGTTCAAATCCCCAAACGTGGGAAAATTTATAGTGTGAATGAAGGCAATCACCAAAAGTGGTCTACCGGCACTCAGAAATTTCTTCACTATCTGCAAGAAGTCGATGTCCAGACAGGCAGACCCTACACCAGTCGTTATTCCGGGTGTTTGGTGGCTGATGTGCATCGTGTTCTATGCAAAGGTGGCTTATATATGTATCCGGGAGAAAAGAAAAACCCCGAGGGGAAATTAAGGCTCATGTATGAAGCCGCACCCCTATCATTTTTGGTTGAACAGGCCGGTGGCTTGGGGAGTACGGGAGGCGGGACTGTCAATCAACTCATTCCCAAAGCCCTTCACCAGAGAGTCCCTCTATTTATTGGCAGTCAGGAGGATGTGACCAAAGCTGAAGCGTTCCTGCGGTCTGAGTTACCGATCTAGGGAAGGAGAATCTCTTATGGTGTTGCGAATGATATTTCTGGTTATTGCTGTGGTCCTGGGCATGGCCTTGGCATGGGGGGAAACTGAGGGACAGACAGTCTTACTGCTCCTGGGCGCGGGAATAGGGGCCGCAGTCGGAGTAATAATTCTGGCTGTAGAACAGAGATTGAAGGTTATGTCTTTCCCGTTTGTCTTGTGTGGAGGGGGCGGATTAATCGTTGGCCTCCTTGTGGCAGGACTGATTGGGTCGGTGACGGGATTCGGCGCACGCTTTCCTTATTCCGTCTTTAATCTTCTGACGAGCTTGGTGTTCTTTTTGGGAATTCCCTATTGGGGATTGATCATGGGAGTCCGATTTGCCACTGAAGGATGGGACACACCAACTATTTCAACTGGAGATAGGGATTCCGTTCGCATCAAAAAACTTCTGGATACCAGCGTCATTATTGACGGCCGGATTGCAGATCTGTGCGAAACGGGCTTTATCGAGGGAACCCTTGTTGTTCCGCATTTTATTCTTCAGGAGTTACAGCATATTTCCGATTCCTCTGACGGATTAAAGCGGGCTCGTGGAAGGCGAGGGTTGGATATTTTGAATGTTCTTCAAAAAGTGAGCAATGTCAAGGTGGAACTGGTAGAGGATGATTTTCCTCATGTGAAAGAGGTGGATACGAAACTCATTGAACTGGCAAAGCAGATGGATGCAAAAGTGCTCACAAACGATTTCAATCTGAATAAGGTAGCTGGGATCCAAGGCGTGAGAGTGCTCAATATTAATGACCTCTGTAATGCGCTGAAACCGGTGGTACTCCCAGGTGAGACGATTCGAGTCTTTGTCTTGAAAGAGGGGAAAGAGTCAGGGCAAGGTGTGGCCTATTTAGATGATGGCACCATGGTGGTGGTTGACCACGCCAAACGATGGATCGGCAAAAATGCGGATGTGATTGTCACAAGTGTCCTGCAAACAAGTGCTGGCCGAATGATCTTTACCCGTCTGAAAGAAGAAACCGAACACGAGGAGTTAAGCTTTTCGCGTGTTTAATTCTGTTGTGGCGGTCGTCCCCGCCGCGGGTCTTGGTATCCGCATGGGGGGAAACACTCCCAAACAATACCTTTCTCTTGGAGGAATACCTCTCCTAGTATATTCACTAAAAGTTTTTCAACATCTCGAGTGTATCCGCGAAGTGATTCTTTCCGTGCCGGCTTCGGATCTGGATTATTGCCGGCGTGAAATAGTGCAGCTCTTTGGATTGAAGAAAGTCACTCAAGTTGTGGCGGGAGGACTACGGCGCCAGGATTCTGTCAGAAATGGACTTGAGGCCATTTCCGATCAACCTGACGGAGTTCTGGTCCATGATGGTGTCCGTCCCTTTATCGACCAGCCCATTGTTAGGAATGTGATCGACCGGGCCGGGCAAACAGGGGCTGCGGTGGTGGCGATGTCAATTCATGATACCGTAAAACGGGTCGATCATTCTGGGATTATTCAAGAGACATTAAAAAGGGAGGAACTCTGGCAGATTCAAACTCCCCAGGTGTTTCGGTATGACTGGCTCGTAGAGGCACATAAACAGGCTCAACTCCATCAATGGGCCGTCACCGATGATGCTGCCCTCATCGAACGGATGGGATACCCCGTTTCCGTAGTGGAGGGAAGTTGTTTTAATATAAAAGTGACCAAACCGGATGATCTGGTTCTGGGGGAAGCTATTTTGAAAACGTTGGGAAGCCGAGGGTGAAACCTCCAGCTAGACTTCATCAGGTGTGTTTTTTTTCTCTCCTCATTCCTAATTCACTATGAGAGTTGGCCAAGGTTATGACATTCATCCCTTGCAAGAGGGCCGTCCACTGATTCTGGGTGGCGTGGCTATCCCACATACACAAGGGTTGGATGGCCATTCCGATGCTGATGCTCTGACCCATGCCGTCTGCGACGCCATTCTGGGAGCTATGGGAGAAGGAGATCTTGGAACACGCTATCCAAGCAGTAATCCGGAATTCAAAAATCTCTCCAGCTTGGTGATGCTACGGAGTGTCGCTCAAACCCTTCGTGAAAAAGGATTTTATTTGGTGAATCTGGATACGGTTATTCTGGCCCAGGCTCCGAAATTAGCCCCGTATATGGTTTCGATGCAAGAGAGTCTTGCAGACGTGCTGCAGGTTTCTCCTTCTCAGGTAAATGTTAAAGTTAAAAGTGGAGAGGGAATTGGAATGATTGGACGGGCAGAAGGTATTGCCACGTTGGCAATTTGTCTCATTGAAAGTATCGCGCCGTTATGAAATGATACCACCTTCTACTTCTTGGGGTATATCCATATGGTGGGCCTATGCGGTTGGTTAAACGAATTACTGAAGATCTTCACGCTGTTTTTGAGCGCGATCCGGCGGCAACCAGTCGTTGGGAGGTGTTGCTGGCCTACTCGGGTTTTCATGCGTTATTGGCCTACCGGGTGGCGCATTGGTTATGGAAGAAAAATGTTCCGATTGTGCCTCGGTTGATTTCGCAACTGGCCCGGTGGCTAACCGGTATAGAAATTCATCCAGGAGCGCAAATTGGACGCGGATTTTTTATTGACCATGGAATGGGGGTGGTGATTGGCGAGACTGCCGTCATTGGTGAGTCTGTCACCCTCTTTCAAGGCGTCACACTCGGAGGAACCGGCAAGGAACGGGGTAAACGCCATCCAACATTGGGGAATCATGTCGTTGTCGGAGCCGGAGCAAAAGTGCTAGGGAATATTACGATCGGGGATTTTGTAAAAATTGGAGCCAATTCAGTTGTTCTTCGGTCAGTCCCTTCGAATTCAACAGTCATTGGGATACCTGGCCGTATTATCAAAACCATTGGAGACCGGGTGCCAGAAGCGACCATGGATCATGCTAATATTTCAGATCCGATTGCTGAACGGTTTGATGCGATGGAACAAGAACTCATTGCTCTAAGAAAACAGGTGGAACAATCTGAAAAACGATCGTAACGGATGTGAGAGAATTGTTATTATTGTCTTAGGCCGTGAGGTCTTTTACACTACACAGGCGAGGGTCTGAACGAAGAGAAAGTACTATGTTGAAAGGGAGGGATTTTTTGTGAAGGAACCCAACGTAATCACGCCACGAGTCAAGGAAATCTTACGAAATTATGAGGGGAATGTCCCTGGAGTGCTTGCAAATATTGCCCGTTTATTGATGACGGGACGATTGGCCGGGACTGGTCGCTTAGTTATTCTGCCGGTGGATCAAGGCTTTGAGCATGGTCCAGCCAGAAGTTTTGCGGTCAATCCTGCAGGGTATGATCCTCACTACCATTTCCAGCTTGGGATTGATGCCGGATGTAATGCCTACGCGGCCCCTCTCGGATTTCTAGAGGCCGGAGCTGCAGAATATGCCGGTCAAATTCCCCTTATACTGAAATTGAACAATAATGATTCGCTGTTTGAGAGCAAAGATCCTAATTCCGCCATTACGGGCAGCGTCCATGATGCCCTGCGGTTAGGATGCTGTGCGGTGGGATACACGATTTATCCCGGGTCTGCCCATAGCCAAGAGATGTATAACCATTTGCGGGAAATTGCTCAAGAGGCCAAATCCCATGGATTGGCGGTAGTTGTATGGTCATATCCTCGAGGTTCTGGACTGAGCAAAGAAGGGGAGACGGGAATTGATATTGTTGCCTATGCCGCGCAAATTGCCGCCCAACTAGGAGCCCATATCGTCAAAGTGAAGGTGCCATCGAATCATATAGAGCAAGCGGCTGCTAAAAAAGTATACGAATCCGAAAAAATTCCCATTGGCACGCCAGCTGAACGTATCCGCCATGTGGTGCAGAGTACATTTCAGGGAAGGCGTATTGTCATTTTTTCGGGCGGGGCCAAAGGGGAAGATCAGAAAATTTTTGATGAAGCAAGAGGAATACGGGATGGTGGAGGATTCGGGTCCATTATTGGGAGAAACTCCTTTCAACGGCCGAGACCTCAGGCTCTTGAATTTCTCTCAACCGTCATGAAGATCTATGGTGAAGAACTCATTTAGAGATTTCCCTCGCCAGGATTTAGAATGTATAAACTAGGGGTACAATCCTCGACATTGGTGGGCTTGAGCGACTTCCTGAATTCCTGCGATTAATGCGGCGGTTCTCATTGTCAGTTTTTTCTCCTCAGCATGTTTGAGGATACGGTGAAACGCTACGGTAATGATGTTTTTGAGCCGGCTGTGAATATCTGATTCCTGCCACGAAAAACGTTGGGCGTCCTGGACCCATTCAAAATACGAGACGATCACTCCGCCTGCATTGGCGAGAATATCTGGAACCACAAAAATTCCTCGTTCCCTCAAAATGGCATCGGCCTCCAGAGTTGTTGGGCCGTTGGCTGCCTCGATAAGGTACTGGCATTGAATGCCAGAAGCGTTGTTAACCGTGATTTGTTCGGACACGGCAGCTGGAATGAGCACATGGCACGGTAACATGAGTAACTCTTCGTTACTAATCGGTTCACCAAATTGCGTGAGAGAAGGGACCGACGCTTTCTCGGTGGCCAGATGAGAAAGAATTCCTGGGATATCCAGACCTTTTTTGTTGTACAACCCGCCCAACTGATCGCTGATTGCCAATATTTTTACGCCTTCCTGATGTAGAATTCGTGCAGTATGGGATCCGACGTTTCCAAACCCCTGAATGACCACAGTTGTGTCTGAAGTAGACAGACCAAAATTACGTAGGACTTCCAACGTAACATCCACCACTCCACGCCCTGTCGCCTCCTCCCGGCCAAGGGTGCCTCCAATTGAGATTGGTTTCCCGGTGACCATTCCCCTGACGGTATATCCTACCTGCTGACTGTAGGTATCCATCACCCACCCCATGACTTGCTGATTGGTCCCAATATCCGGGGCGGGTATATCTTTGTCCGGGCCCAATAACGGAAAGATTTCTGCGATGTAACGGCGGGTCACACCTTCCAATTCTGCGGCTGAAAGCATTGATGGATTGACCGCCACCCCGCCTTTTGCTCCACCGAATGGCAACCCGGCTAGCGCTGTTTTCCAGGTCATCCACATTGCCAAGGCTGCGACTTCGCCAAGGCTGACGTCTGGATGGTAACGAATGCCGCCTTTGGTGGGGCCGCGGGCTACATCATGATGCACTCGATAGCCACGAAAGACTTGAACCTGTCCGTTATCCATCCGGACAGGGATACTGACACAGAGAGACCGCTGAGGGGCTTTGAGTCGCTCAAGCAGACCTGAGTCCAGATTCATATGGTGGGCTGCCTCATCGAACTGGGCCACTGCCAAGCGAAACGTTGGGTGGTTGAACTCTGGAGCAAGGTCATTGGTCATGGGGGTTATCCAGCGAATTGAAAATGTTAAATCTTACTTTTTAGTATATCAAGAATGCGATTTTAAATAATTCCTTTTTACATCGGCATTTGAGTGGATGAAAAGAAAGCAAGAAAAATGCTGCGGTATTCAAAAATGTTCGTCATGTCCTGCCCTGAGTATTGCTGAAGGGGAGGCCGCCGATTTTTTGACGGGGGGAGCGGAAGAGTAGGCGAGAACGATCAATGAGTGGGAACGCAGGTCGGGCCATGTTTCAACACTCCAATTAATACAACACATGAATGAGGTAGAGCCCTTGGGGAGGGGCGGTTACTCCTGCAGCGCGTCGGTCCTTAGCCTGAAGAATGTCTGTAATCGAGTCCGGTGATCTTTTGTATCGTCCGACTTCGGTCAGTGTGCCAATAATCGTCCGAACCATTTGCTTCAGGAATCGATTAGCCTGAATCTGAATGGTGAGAGTCATAAGATCCGAAGTGAGGGAGACTTCGGACACGACGCATATGGGATCCGATGTACTCGCACGTGGGCCTTGGAACGAGGTGAAGTCATGTCGGCCAATAAATCCAGACATGGCCTGTCGCATGGCCTGGGTATCCAACTCGTAGGGTAAGTGCCAAACTCGATGGCGATCAATGGCCGGGCGGGCAGGATGGTTGGATATTCGATACTCGTACAGTTTTTCTTTTGCGCTATATCGAGCATGAAACGATTCAGGAACACGTTCACTCGTCACCACCGAAATATCAGGTGGAAGAGCGCTGTTGAGCGCCAGTTTCCATTTATCTGCCGGAATAGATTTGTCAGATTGAAAACTGGCGACTTGACCACGGGCATGGACCCCGGCATCCGTTCGTCCCGCGGCGATGATAGAAATGTGTTGTTGTGTAATGCGGGTAAGCGCTGTTTCTAAAGCGGCTTGGATCGTCGGCTGATTGGGTTGGCGTTGCCATCCCGCGTAAGCCGTGCCGTCATATTCGATGGTCAGTTTAATGGTGGACACGGGTTACTGTGTTACCAGGGGATGAGCGGGGTAATCTTCATAAACAGGAGATCGGAGAATCCGATGGAAGAGGCCGGGGGCTGTCCTGGCTATCGAGAAGCGGTTTGTAACGGGGTAATATAGGATTGAAGTCCCTTAAATATTCCCTCGGCCACTCGTTTTTGATAGGTTGAACTTTGTAATAGCTTTTCCTCCGTAGGATTGGAGATAAAGGCAATCTCTGCCAATATGGCAGGCATGGTGGTCATTCGCAGCACAAAAAATGGAGCGGTTTTGATCCCATGATCTTTGATCTTATAAAAGGCATCCAAAAATTTCACCAGGGAATTTTTGGTTGTCCATGCTAACTCGCGGGAATCATCAATTTTTTTGTCGTTAAGCTTGTCGGCAAGAATAAATTGCCAGGGTGCCGCATTTTTTTCAAGCGGTGTGCCATTTTCTCTGGCAGCGACGGCAAGTGCTCGTGGGTCACTGGCTTCACCAAAGTGATAGAGTTCCATCCCTTTCACGGAAGCTTGAGGATGGGAGTTAATGTGGATCGAGACAAAGAGATCCGCTTTATGTGTATTTGCGAATTTGGCCCGGTCTTCCAATTCGATGAAGACATCCGTTTCTCGGGTCATGAAGACTTTCGTGGATTTTTCTTTGGCGAGCAGGTCTCTCAAATGATTTGCGATAGTTAAGACGACATCCTTTTCCCTTGTGCCTTTGCGACCTAAGGCCCCTGGGTCTTTTCCTCCGTGTCCGGGATCAATCACGATCACCAGATCTTTTTTTATGACAGGTGGTGGCGGAGTGGGTGGAGCCACCACTGGAGAAGCTGGTGTGTTACTTGGTGGCGCCTTAATGCCAGCCGCCCCCTCAGCTATAGGATACAAATCAAGAACGACGCGAGCAGGATTTTTGAGAACATACCACTTATAGTGTTTCCAGCCGTCAATGGGTATGGTCAAGAGGATGGATCCAGAAGAATTTCTGGAAAGATCCAATTGTAATGGAAATGAATCTGCCGTTGATTTGGCGACAGTAGACTTAGGTAATTGTGTGTTGGGAAGTTCTAATTGAAATGTTGTGGCCGTTTGATGCTCTTGAGGAGCAGGATGGACGGGGCGGTTCAGATCTAACACAACACGGGTATATTGTTTATGGCGATGAGCACGAATGTTGCGGATGGAGGTTGAGGGTGGTGATTGTGCGATAAGATGAATCAGTGGGGGAGTTTCGTCCCCCAAAAAAGGTCGAGTGTCTGTCGCTCCCCCAGGCAAAGGAAAAGACGTTGACAGGACCAACATACCGATGCAGGAATAAAGGGGTATCATTCGAGTGGAAGGCATAGGTATTAAACCATTCCTCTCTTTTTTCGCAGAAGAAAGCCTTCTTGTCAAGGGAAGAAGCGCTTTCGAACCGGGTCCTGTTGCGGGTAGACTCAGTCATTATGGCTGGATCAGGCTTCGCATCATGAGGGAATCACAGTGGCACCGAAACATTTGATCATCGATGGATATAATGTGTTGGGCGCAATGGGGCTTCCCCCCCATAAGGTCGTTGAACAGGGAGAGCATAATCGAGAGGAGTTTATTGTACGTGTAGGCCTCTATGGGCATAAACTCCGCAATCTGATCACCTTAGTTTTTGATGCCTGGCAACAATCGGGAATGAGTCGGCAAGTCATTCATCGTGAGGGTGTGACAGTTATTTATACAGCTCAGGGCGAAAAGGCCGATGGGGTAATTCAAGATTTTATCCGAACCCATGGAAAAGGGACCGCAGTAGTCTCATCCGATCTTGAAGTGATCGCTGTTGCGAAAGCTTTTGGGGCGTTTTCGATTAGGTCGCAAGAATTTGTCACACGCCTGTCTTCTGCTGGTCTTCAAGGATCAGCCGTGAGTCGATCCCAAGGTGGACGCTTGTACAAGGGGGATGATGAGGAGCCGGTTCGATCAAAAGAGAAGAAGGGCAATCCCCGAAAACTTCCCAAGAAGTTACGTCAGCGTAATCGGATTATGAAGAAATTTTAAAGAGCTGGCAGGCATTAATGGTCGTCAGTTCGGCCACACGAGCTAGTCCTGCTTCCGAGTCACCATATTTAATTTCCGCAATCTGTTTTGCCACGTAGGCGACGTAGGCCGATTCGTTGCGTTTTCCTCGAAACGGGACGGGAGTTAAATAGGGAGCATCGGTTTCAATGAGCAACCGGTCATCGGGGACCGTGCGAATCACTTCATGTAACTGCGAGGCATTGCGAAAGGTGATGATTCCTGAAAATGAGAGATAAAACCCCAGATCCAAGGCCCATTTGGCAAATGTCAGATCCTCCGAAAAACAATGAAAGACGCCGCCCACCTTTTCGGCATGTTCTTCATGCATGATTGCCATCGTATCCTCCTGCGCCTCACGTGTGTGAATCACCAGGGGAAGGGCGAGTGATTGCGCTAGGGCAATTTGTTCACGAAATCGTTGACGTTGGGTTTTTCGAGGAGAGTGATCATAATGATAATCAAGTCCGATTTCGCCGAAGGCGACGACTTTTGGTTGCTGGGCCAGTTGAGTCAATTCTGCATACCAGCTGGGCTCGATGCGTTTGACTTCATGTGGGTGCACGCCGATCGTGGCATAGACATTAGGTCGGGTTGAGGCTAATTGCACTGCTGCATGACTTGTGGAAAGATCACATCCAATAGTGACAAATTTCTCAACACCGGCTTCGTGAGCACGTTGAAAAATATCGTCCCGATCCGGATCATAACGGGGATCGTCTAAATGAACATGGGTATCAATCAGCATGGAGAAATCCTTTCTCGTTAAAACCTTTACCTTATCATACTCGTTCAATTTCTTGCAGAATCTCGTTTTTTTTCAGTCCAAGTACGAAAGAGTTAAGGAACAATAATGAACTATGATGAACTATGGTTTGCCTATATTAATGGTTGGGCCGGCCGGTTTGCTGAATTGGATTGGTTCATGCTTCAGGTATCACGGGAAACTAACCTGTTGATTCCTGGCTTTTTACTCGTGGCGTATTGGGGATGGATGAAATGGGGAGAGGCTAAATTCGCCATTCCCTCTTTAGCGCTCCTGATCGGCTTCAGTGATTTTCTGGGCGGACAGCTGAAAACATTGATTGGCCGTCCACGGCCCTGTCAGGTCCTCGATCACATTCATGAATTGGTCGGATGTGGTGGCGCTTTTAGTATGCCGTCCAATCACGCGTTGAATTCAGGTACGGCTATTAGCTTTCTTGCGATACTTTATCCCTCTCTAGGGTGGATATTGTGGCCATTCCTTGGCCTGATCGGATTGTCCCGGGTATTTCTAGGTGCCCATTATGTCACCGATGTGTTGGTCGGGATTGGTCTGGGCGCGCTCTTGGGAGGAGGGGTTGGATTTTTACTCAAGACGCGCGTGTTTCGAAGGAAGCCTCTTCCGGATTAGTGATGGTGCAGGTGAGGAAGTGTGGGTTCTGTGCCGGTTGATCCGTTTGTCAGGTAACTGAGATTGCAATGCAGGTCCTCATGCTCAGGGCATTCGTTTTCCAGTTGGACGGTTAAGTGATGAATGCCAAATTTCGAGGAAAGTGTTGATTGAATGGGTTGAAGCAGTTGATCTTTATCCGGAACCGCCGCGTTGTCCACCAACACGTGACAGGTCAACATCACAATGCGGGGTTCAACCGACCAGATATGCAGGTCATGAACTTTATTGACACCAGGAATATTTTCAATGGTCGCCACAATATCGGAAGTTTTGAGATGGGGGGGAGTCGATTCCAGTAAAATGTCCAGCGACTCACGAAAGAGTGGCCAACTCCCTTTTACGATAATGACGACTATAAGGAGACTGATCAGGGGATCCAAAATGGTGAGGCCGGTCAGGGCGATACCCAACCCCGCGATAATGACGCCAAGAGACATCCAGGCATCCATCACCATATGAAGAAACGCCCCGCGAATATTCAGGTCATCTTCGGCTCCTCTTCGCAGTAACAGGGCGACGGCAAGGTTGGCGATCAGGCTGATCCCAGCGATCACCATCACCCAAAAACCAGGCACGTCAACCGGTGAAAACATCCGATCGATGGCCAGAATTCCGATAATCGCCCCTGTGAAAATTAACAGAAGGCTATTGATGAACGCTGCAATGGTTCCGGCGCGATGGTAGCCAAACGTGCGATGTTCCGTGGCGGGTTGGGTGGCCAGAATATGTGCATACAAGGCTAACAAGAGAGAGCCTTGATCGATCAAATTGTGTCCGGCATCGCTCAGTAACCCCAGACTATTGATCACATACCCGCCGATGAATTCAGCGAGAATGATAACGCCATTGATGACAAGGCCAAGCTTCAGCCGATACGTGAGAGGGGAGGAGGTCAATTCTGAATGCGTCATAGGATCTACTCTCGCATGAATCTTGGGCCTGGACAATGGGAAGAGGCAAGCCTACTTCACTCTTCCCATAAACGGAGTGGAGGGATCCCGGTACTTGCGAGGTTGAGAATGGTGAAGGGGAAGCACCTCCCCCTTCTATGCGGAGGGTGCGAATTTACTCGTCGATAGAATCAGTTTTGACGGCCTGTTTGGTGGCATCCACTGCGGAGTTGACTCGAGTGGCCGCTTGTTTCATGGTTTTCCTGGCTTCTTCAGACCAGGCATGTACGGCCTCTTTCGTTTGGGAAGCCATCTCAGAAAATTCGTCCTGTGCGGTCTTTGCCCCTCGTGCCAATCGGTTACGCACGTGAGTTCCTGTCTCCGGTGTCAGGAGTATGGCTGTACCGGCGCCCAAAAGAAACCCTGCAATGAAGACAAAAGTATTCACCCAACCTGAGTCGTTTTGCGTCGTCTGGTCATCCATCGTGAAATTTCTCCTTAGTAATTCTTCGTTTGTTATGCCTCATCCCGATGATCTTTCGATGAGGCCATTGCCATGATGGCTCCTCCCAGGAGGACCCCGGAGGCAAAAATAAGACTGTAGGATAAGCCCGTTCTGAGCTCAGGCCATGTATCCAGAATTCGTTTCCATAACGGGACATCTTCAGAGAAATGGACGTGTCCCTCCCAGCCCAATTCACCCTCCGGCGTAGATTGATCAGAGTACGATTCTTGGTCTGAAGCATGTGCCGTGTTCAATTTGCTCATAGTCATGAAGCAGGCTCCAATAGGGCAAAAGGAAAATGTTGGAAAAGCGTTCCTAGGGGTAATCCTACCATGCCCGGACCATTTTGTGGAGTGACAATTTCTTGGGTCAGAATATTACGAACAGAGTGTGTCGCAAATTCCGGAGGGAGCGACATCGAGGTTTGTCCCCATATAGATTCGCCGAGCGGACTGATGGTCTGATCCGGGATGAGATTGGTTAAAAATCGTGGAAATATGACCATGCAGATATGTGAGTGATGCTGTCGAATGAATCCACACACATGATGTGCCTGTTCACCTTTGAATTCCAATGGCAGATACAATCCTTCCAAAAACAGGTGGGGATGGCTCTTTCGTAAATGAAGTGCTGTTGTGGTCAAAAACATTTTAATCAGGCCGTTTTCCGCTTCCTGTAATAACGTATGGACAAGGTCGAGAGGAGGGGTGGTTTGTCGCATGTGCTGTAAATCGGACAGCCGTTGTTGCCTGAGGAGGTAATTCACGGGTTGTCGGTTGTCCGGATCGACCAGACTGAAGTCCCAAAGCTCTGTGCCTTGATAGAAATCGGGGACACCCGGAGCAAGAATTTTAATAAGCACCTGACTCAGAGAATTATACATACCATATTTGGCAATGCGTTGTTGAAAGGGAATGAAATCTTGGAGAAAAGTATTTGTGGGCCTGAGAGAAAGAATCCGGGAAAGAAATTCTCCGACGGCCTTCTCCCAGGTTTCATCGGGGTTTAACCAGCTGGTGTTGACTTTCGCTTCTCGCAAGGCTTTTACCAAATACTCCCGTATACGCGTCAAAAAATGAGGTTGAGCCGGTTCCGAGAGCCCGCCCAATGGCCAGGTCCCGAGCAGTGTCTGGTAAATTAAATATTCTTCATTCAAGCTCGGTGCCAGTTGATCATTGATTGGTTGTTTCGCTTTTTTGTTCAGCCGGCTCCAGAGTTTAAGATGCTGCCGCCATTCTGTAGGAATTTCCGACAACACATTGATTCGTGCCCGGACATCCTCGCTCCGTTTTGTGTCATGCGTGGAGGTGGTGGAGAGGCTTGTTGGCCATTGGGTGGCGCGCTCCTGCATGTATTGGTGAAATTTTGAAAGGGGGACACCAAAATGTTGCGGTTCTCCGCCGACTTCATTCAGTGATGTGAGGCGGTTGTAGCTATAGAAGGCCGTATCTTCAACGCCTTTCGCGGTAACCGGACTGGTCGTTTGCTGGAATTTCATGACAAAAGGGCGAATTGTCTCCCAATCAAGATCGGGAGATTCCTGGGGAATTCTCAGGAGAAGATCGCGGATGAAATCGAACACCAGATTGCTGATGGCGGGATTGCGCCGTTTTGCTCGCGCTACAGCCAAGCGGATATACACACGATCACGATCCAGCGGGCCTTCGAGAGGGTCCGGTCCAATATATGTTCGATACACGGGGAAACAGGCAATGATTTCGCGGATGGCATGGATCAGGCTGTTCAACGTAAAGTCCCGTGAGCGCCGGTTTCGCTCGGAAAGTACGTTGAGTTGATGTCCCAATGCATTGATTTCTCCTGACATGGAACTGGTCATGATGAGATTTTTGCATTCGTAGATCAGGTCGTCATATCGGAGAGACTGTTTGGTAAATCGGCTGTAGATTTGTTCGATCTGTCGTTGATGGGTTTCTTGGATGAATAATTGATTGACTAAGGCCAGGTAGTCATATCCGGTGGTGCCATGGCAGAGCCAATCCGGAGTGAGACGTTCCTCTGTACCCAGGATTTTTTCAACGAGGAGATAGAGGGAGCGACCTTGTGTGTCTGCCTGAACTTCCAAGTGTTCAGCCGCCCATTGTTGCCATTGAGCCAGAAAAGCTCTTGGGTTGTAGAGTCCATCGACATGATCAATCCTCAGTCCATTTACCGCACCGGATGTTAATAATTCAAATATTTTTTTATGGGCCGCCTGAAAGACTTCCGGTTGCTCCATGCGAATGGCCGCCAGTTGGTTGATGTCAAAAAACCGGCGATAATTAATTTCTTCGGCGGCTACACGCCAATAGGCCAGACGATAGGCTTGGTGACTCACCAGGTGGTCGAGGATATCGAATGTGCGCGGAGAGTTCTTGATGCCATTGAGTAACTGAATGTTCTCCAGCAGAAAGTTGCGAATGGTTGAATTTTCTGCAATGACCGTGGAGAGGCGGCGCCGGATTACCTCTTTCTCCCGGTATCGTTCGGCAACCCGCTCGGTCTCCGTTTCGGTTCTGGCTGGTAAATGGGAGAGGGCGGTGATAATGCTTTGGAATTCGTGCAAGTGCGGATCGGAATTTTCCAGGCATTGATTGAGTGTGTCTTGCCTAAAGGTCAGGATGGTACTCCACGTACAAGGGTCAATAGGCAGCCGATTTTCATAGTATGTGAGGAAAAATTGCCCGTCGTCATAGTGGAGAATGATTTCCTGGTTTTCGAGAACAATGCCGTATTGATCGCCCAGAATGGGAAGAAGGACTTTGTTTTCCAATTCCGGCTTCACCGGTATCCAGTCAATATCGAAAAAAGTGGCGTAATGAGAAGACGGACCATTTTCCAAGACATCCTGCCACCAAAGATTCGTCGATCCGGCTATTCCCATATGATTTGGCACGACGTCCAGAATCTGTCCCATGCCATGCTGGTGCAGTGCTTGGATAAATGCCTGATACTCGGTTTCCGTTCCAATCTCTGGATTTAATTCCGTGGGATCAACCACGTCGTATCCATGAGTGCTCCCTGGAGCGGCTTTCAGATAGGGCGAGGCGTAGCAGTCGGTGATACCAAGTTGAGACAGATAGGGAAGAATGCGAGAGGCGTCCTGGAATGTGAATGACGAGTTAAATTGGAGGCGATAGGTCGAGAGCGGAATGTGCAGAGACAGAGGAGTCATGCTCCCTCCTTTATGTTAAAGAGGAGGGTGAGGAGTGAATGGCCCGTCCGCCATATTATTGCCCACGAGGGAAAAGGGTGAGGCCGAGCTTCCCGGCTGTTGATCGTCGACCGTCTCGTCCGTGTTTGTCGCCTAGGGTGGTTCCGGACGAGATAATGTTAAATCGATCAATGATACAACGATGGAGATGGCAATTGGAGCCGATGAGTGTCCCATCAAGAATAATCGATTCTTCAATGGTACAGCCTTCTCCAATCCTGACATTACGTCCGATGATGGAACGTTTCACCGTACTGTCTACGACGAGGCTGCCTTGGCCGACCATGGCATCATCCATGTGGGATCGGACTAGACTGGCAACGGGTTCAACCGACGCATCGGTCAGAATAGGCCATTTGACATTTCGTAAGTCCAGGATCGGCGACTCTCCCAAGATGTCCATGTTGGCTTGCCAATAGGCCTCCAGCGTTCCGACATCGCGCCAGTACCCCCATTCTTCATAAGGATGAATGCCGGGAACCACATTGTCCATGAAGTCATAAGCCAAAACCCGGTGAGATTTGATGAGGGAGGGAATAATGTTCCTGCCAAAATCGTGAGTGCCGGCTTGACTGGCGTCTTGTTCAAGGATTTTCACAAGAATGTCGGCGTTAAAAATATAATTCCCCATCGAACTAAAGGCCATCTCAGGATTTTCAGGCATGGGTTTCGGCGAGGCTGGCTTTTCCTCAAACCCGATGATTTGATGGTTGGCATTGACTTCGACAATTCCAAACCCTTTTGCGGCCTGAATCGGAACGGGAAGCGACGCGACGGTCACATCCGCTTCCTGGTCAAGGTGAAATTGGATCATTTGCCGGACATCCATCCGGTAAATATGATCGGCTCCGAAGACCGCCACTAATCCCGGCGCGAAGTCCTGAATGAGGTTAATATTCTGATAGACGGCATCCGCTGTCCCTTCATACCATTTGCCTCGTCCCTTCATTTGTGGAGGGACGACCGTAATAAAGTTTTGACGGTTGGTGCCACCAAAACGCCAGGCCCTTCTGAGATGTTCAATTAAGGATTGCGAACGGTATTGCACCAAAACATACATGGATTGGATGCCGGAATTAATGAAATTGCTCAGAACAAAATCGACAATGCGATAGGTGCCGGCAAAGGGCACGGATGGCTTACTTCTTTGTTCAGTTAACGGCATAAGCCGTTCACCTTTTCCGCCAGCCATGATCATAGCCAGGATCTTTTGTGGCGTCCGTTCTGTGATTTTTTTGCGACGGGATCCAGAAGAGCTTTTCATATGGGTTTAGGTGTTGGATGGAGGGTTGGTTAACTCGGCGACGGATCGTTCCAGTGCCGCGATCGTTTTTTGTTGTTTGGCAATCAACCGGCTTTTTTTAATGTAGGAGGGCAATGAAGCCAGTAGAGTCAGGCTAACACCTAACCCCAAAGCCGAGAGTAACATGACCGCCCGCGACCCGTGGAAGGTCCAGGCAAAAAAATTCAGAATGATGGGTTCAGAGTTTTGTATAGAAAAGGCAACAGCAAAAAATAGTAGAAGCAGCAACGACAACAGTGCAGAATACATAATCCCTTTTGGTATGTTAGGATATTGTTAATTAACATAGAAAGGATTCATTGGCAATGCCAATACTCTCAAATCGTTTTCAACGGCTGGTTTCTGCCAACGAATGGAATCCGTTTTCGGTATTAGGTCCTCATCAGGACGATTCGACGGATTCTTCTGATATCTGCATCAGGGCATTTCTGCCTGAGGCTTCCGAAGTGGTGGTGCTTCCTGGGATAATTGAGAGCACCCCTATTCCCATGAAGCTCGTCCACCCTGATGGGGTTTTTGAGGCTAGGTGGAAGGGTCATCCACTTGGCACGGATTATCAATTCCGCATCGTCGATCGTCAGGGGAAAGCCAGCCAACGCCATGACCCCTATGCGTTTCCACCGCTCCTCTCAGATTTTGATTTACATTTGTTCGGTGAGGGCAAACTTTATAAAGCTTATGAACAGCTTGGGGCGCAAGTCTGCATCCATCAGGGAATTCAAGGGGTGAATTTTGCTGTGTGGGCTCCAAATGCTAAGCGAGTGAGCGTGGTCGGAGACTTCAATGAATGGGATGGCCGTCGGCATCCGATGAGGAGTCGGGGAGGGGGAGGAATCTGGGAGTTATTTATTCCGGATATGAAGGATGGTGCGGTATATAAGTTCGAAATTTTACCGGAAAATGGTGATGGGCCGTTTTTGAAAGCCGACCCGTATGCCTCTTCCGCTGAACTGCGACCAAAAACGGCCTCTGTTGTTCGTGATCTTTCGGAGTATGAATGGCGGGACGGGCAGTGGATGACCGCCAGGCAAACATGTAATCCCCTCACTCAGCCTTGGTCCATCTATGAGGTGCATTTGGGATCATGGAAACGTGTTCCAGAGGAAGGATCCCGATGGTTGACCTACTCCGAATTAGCTCAAAACCTCATTCCGTATGTGAAGGAAATGGGGTTTACCCACATTGAGTTGATGCCGGTGACCGAACACCCGTTTGATGGGTCCTGGGGGTATCAAGCCACCGGGTATTTTGCACCAACAAGCCGGTTTGGCACTCCTGTGGACTTTATGGCATTTGTGGATGCCTGTCATCAGGCTGACATTGGGGTTCTGATGGATTGGGCTCCGGCGCATTTTCCCGAAGATCCCCACGGGTTGGCCTGGTTTGATGGGACAAATTTATATGACCATTCCGACCCGAGGCTGGGGTTTCATCCAGAATGGAATAGCCGGATCTTTAATTACGGCCGGACTGAAGTCAAAAACTTTCTGATCAATAGCGCACTGAGTTGGTTCGACCGGTACCACATCGATGGTCTTCGCGTGGATGCTGTCGCGTCGATGCTGTATCTCGATTATGCGCGAAAATCCGGTGAATGGATTCCCAATAAATTCGGGGGCAGAGAAAATCTGGAAGCGGTGGAATTTTTGAAAGAGCTGAACACCGTGGCTCATCAGGAACATCCCGGCATTGTGATGATTGCGGAAGAATCCACCGCATGGCCTGGGGTCTCCAGGCCGACCTATGTCGGAGGTTTGGGATTTACATTTAAATGGAATATGGGCTGGATGCACGATACTCTGGATTATTTCAGCCTCGATCCCATCTATCGGAGATACCATCAACATAACGTGACTTTCGGATTAGTCTATGCCTTTACCGAAAATTTTGTACTCCCGCTTTCTCATGATGAAGTCGTGCATGGCAAAAAATCGCTTCTGGATAAAATGCCCGGGGACGAATGGCAGCGATTTGCGAATTTGCGGGCGTTATATGGACACATGTGGGGGCATCCTGGGAAAAAAATGTTATTTATGGGCTGCGAAATCGGCCAATGGTGGGAATGGAACCATGATGATAGCCTGCAATGGCATTTGCTTGAGTACGATCCGCACCGGGGTCTTCAGCGGTACGTCGCTGATCTCAATCGATTATATGCCTCACAACCTGCACTCCATCAAGTCGACTATGATTGGACAGGGTTTCAGTGGATTGATCTTCATGACAGTGATAATTCGACCCTCACGTACTTCAGGCGCGCCGAAGATCCATCCGATATTGTGGTCTGTGCCCTGAATCTCACCCCTGTTCCTCGAGAAAGCTATCGAATGGGCGTGCCGACCTCCGGATATTATCGAGAGCTCTTGAACAGTGATTCAGAGGCATACGGTGGGAGCAATATGGGGAATGGTGGTGGGGTTCAATCCGAAGACTTGCCTTGGCATGGGCAACCATTTTCCGTGCTCATCACGATTCCACCCTTAGCCGCGGTCTTTTTTAAGCCCGTCTAGATTCCCAAGATCTCGGTAGGAAGTATGTCCTTCTTCTCACTCAAGTAGATTGGGGTTGTAACTCCACAACGACCCCCATTCTTCACTGGGCATACTTTAATTGTAGAGATGCGTATTCTTTATTCTCATCCTCGTCATTAATGGTTTTGTGGGTTGAATCTAGTCAGCTTTCAGAAAAACCCAGGCCGGATAGGGCGGAAGTTTGAGAGAGACCTGTTCCCCAGTCTGAATGTGAAGGTTGGAGGGAGCCAGAAGTTCTTCCTGATCGCCAGTGGCGAAGGTCCCACTATCAAGTCGCGATTCCCAATTCCCTTTTGGAAGCTTGACTAACGCTAATGATGCCTTGGGGTGAAATCCTAGAAGCATGAGTGCGTCGGGTCCCTGTTTGGCACGACGATGAATAATCAGCAACTGACTTTTCGCATGGGACCCAATCTGGATTCTATGGCCTTTCGCTCCGGTGCCTAATGCAGGGATAGACTTGCGCAGGTGAATCAACGCCTGACACCACCGAGCATGGGCCTGGTGTTGGGGATTGGTCTCAAGGCAGGGATGAATGGTGGAACGGTCGAAGGTCTCCTGAGCATAGGGGTCGGGAATGTTCGTCCATCCGAACGCGGCGAATTCTCTTGTTCTCCCCTGTCGGACGGCTTCAATTAACGCAGGATCCCCGTGGTCGATGAAATATAAAAATGGCGCGGTTTCGCCGTATTCTTCTCCCATAAATAAGAGAGGAAGGTAAGGTGAGAGGAGCACCGTGGCATTGGCGACCTTAAGGGCTTCAAAGCTCACCAGGGTACTGAGGCGATCTCCTTGGGCGCGATTGCCGATTTGATCATGATTTTGAGCACACACCACAAGTTGCGTTGGTGAGCATGGCTTGAAGGAATTGCCATGTTTTCGTCGTCGATGCGGCGAATACTGTCCGGAATAGACCACGCCTTCTCGTATGGCCTTAACCAAATCCTTTAGTTGCCCAAAGTCTTCATAGTAGCCCTTGCGCTCTTTTGTGAGTACGGAATGCAGGGCATGATGAAAGTCATCACTCCATTGCCCGTCCAGCCCATGCCCCCCTCGTGAGATGGGTGAAATGATGCGGACATCATTCAGGTCGCTTTCGGCAATCACTTGTACCTGCCGATTGAGCCGTTGTCCCGCGGCATGGACCGCTTCCCCAATATCCTGAAGAAGATGCTTGGCGCTAAAATCGAAGATGCCGTGAATCGCATCCAGGCGTAACGCATCAATGTGATACTCATGAATCCAATAAACCGCATTGCTGATCATGAACTGTCTGACAGCGTCGCTCTCGGAGCCATCGTAGTTGAGGGCGCTCCCCCATGGAGTTTTATAGGTATCGGTAAAGTAGGGGCCAAAATCACCAAGGTAATTTCCCTCTGGACCCAGGTGGTTATAGACCACATCCATGATCACCGCAAGACCGGCTGCATGACAGGCATTGACCAATCGCTTGAGGCCGTCGGGTCCACCATAGTTGTGCTGCGGGGCAAAGAGAAAGGTTCCGTCGTATCCCCAGTTTCTGGACCCAGGGCATTGAGCTACCGGCAAGAGTTCAATGGCGGTGATACCAATCTGGTCACGCAAGTAGGGCAGACGATTGATGATGGCGTCAAAGGTCCCGTCCTTTGTGAAGGTGCCGGTATGAAGCTCGTAGATAATGTATTGCTCCAGAGGCAGGCCAGGCCAGGACGGATCCGTCCAGGAAAATGCAAGGGGATCGATAATTTCTGATGGGCCATGCACGCCATCCGGTTGCGACCGGGAAGCCGGATCAGGACGCTCAATGGTGTGATTTAATACATATTGATAGCGGGTGCCTGGAGAAATGTCTTGCACGGAGCCTTTCCAATATCCAAAGGGTTCCTGGCTGAGAGGAGTTGGTTCCTCAGCACTTCCCATGATGTGGACGGCCACCGACTGAGCCTTGGGTGCCCATACCCTGAACTCTACAGAAGAGGCGTCGATGCACGATGCGCCCAATTCTAGTTGCCATCGTGGGGCCTTTAATTTTTCCAAACGTGCTTCCTCCCTGCTGGTTTTTTGATCATTTTAATTGTGGGGGAAATGCCTGCTGATAATGGAAAGCTTAACAAATAGGTGGAGACCGGGGAACCCCGGCAGCGGCTTATTCCCTTTGCTGCATCTTAAGATATACTGTATTATCGTCCTCCGCAATTTGTCATAATCAGGAACACATTTCCAGGAGAGCAGAATCTATGAGAATTTGGCCAGGTCGATCATACCCGCTTGGTGCCACATGGGACGGGCAGGGAGTCAATTTTGCGCTGTTCTCCGAAAATGCGACTGGTGTGGATCTTTGTCTGTTTGACGATGAACTTCAGGATCGGGAAACCCATCTGATTCCTATTGAGGAACGAACGGATCAAGTCTGGCATGTATATTTACCTGAGGTGCGTCCCGGTCAACTCTATGGATACCGGGTGCATGGGCCTTATGATCCTGGGGCTGGGCACCGGTTTAATCCTGCCAAGCTTCTCATCGATCCTTATGCGAAGTCCTTGACGGGGGTCGTGCGATGGTCCGATTCCATGTTTGGCTACCGTCTTGGAGATCCGGCAGGTGATCTCTCCATCGATGATCGCAACAATGCGGCAAACATTCCAAAAGGGGTAGTTGTCGACCAGGCCTTTAGCTGGGGAGGCGACCAACTTCTGAATACTCCCTGGGAGCAGACTGTGATCTATGAAGTCCACGTCAAGGGCATGACGATGCGGCATCCGGACGTTCCTGAATCATTGCGGGGAACCTATGCGGGTTTGGCGTCTCCGCCGATTATTGAATATTTGCAATCGCTCGGAATTACCGCTGTGGAATTGTTGCCGGTCCAACATTTTGTGAATGATCTCTATCTGAAGGAAAAGGGTCTCACCAATTATTGGGGGTACAACTCCATTGGGTATTTTGCCCCGGACATCCGGTATTCGGCTTTTCCCGGGGGAGGAGAAAAGGTTGACGAGTTCAAGTCCATGGTCAGAAAACTTCATAGTGCCGGCATCGAGGTCATCCTCGATGTGGTCTATAACCATACGGGAGAAGGAAATCATTTCGGACCGACCCTATCATTCCGTGGTATTGATAACGCCTCATATTATCGCGTGTCTCCGGACAATCCACGCTATTACATGGATTACACCGGCTGTGGAAATACGCTGAATGTCCGACATCCACGGACCTTACAGCTGATTATGGACAGCTTGCGGTATTGGGTGATCGATATGCATGTGGATGGTTTCCGTTTTGATCTGGCATCCGCACTGGCACGAGAGTTACATGATGTGGATCGACTCAGTGCCTTTTTTGACATCATTCACCAGGATCCCGTGTTGTCGCAGGTGAAGCTGATCGCGGAACCCTGGGATCTGGGAGAAGGCGGCTATCAGGTGGGAAATTTCCCACCTGGGTGGACGGAGTGGAATGGAAAGTACCGCGATTCTATACGTCGGTATTGGAAGGGGGATGGTGGATTACTTGGGGAAGTTGCCAATCGTTGGTCCGGTAGCAGCGATCTTTATGGAGAAAGCGGGCGGCAGCCCTATGCCAGTATCAATTTTGTGACAGCCCATGACGGATTTACCCTCCAGGATTTAGTGTCTTATGACCACAAGCATAATGAAGACAATCAGGAGGGAAATCGGGATGGGACCGATGACAATGATAGTTGGAATTGTGGCGTTGAAGGTCCGACCGATGATCCCGCGATTCAGGAATTACGTGATCGACAGGTCCGGAATTTTTTCGCCACCCTGTTGTTATCTCAGGGAGTGCCGATGATCTGTGGTGGAGATGAATTGGGTCGCACACAGCAGGGCAATAACAATGCCTATTGCCAGGATAACGAGTTAAGTTGGGTGAATTGGAACCTGACGCGATCCCAACTCGGATTGCTGGACTTTGTGAAACTGCTCATTGACATAAAAAAAACCCATCCGGTGTTTCAACGCCGGAGGTTTTTCCAAGGGCGCCGGGTCGAGGACTCAGAAGTGAAGGATATTGCCTGGTTCGGATCCCATGGAAAAGAAATGTCTCATGAAGATTGGCAAATGGGGCTGCGAACCTTGGGGATCCGGTTAGCAGGGGATGCCATTGTGGAGAAAGATAGTCAGGGGCGGCCCATTGTAGATGAGACGTTTCTCGTATTATTAAACGCCCATCATGAGGATGTGGATTTTATTCTTCCTGCTCATACCAAGTCGGTGCGGTGGGAGTTGGAATTTGACACGGCTGTGCCTGTTGACAAGAAAAGTCCTAAGCATACGAAATTGCTGAAAGGAGGCCAACCCTACCATTTAATCTCTCGTGGGCTTGCCTTGTTCCGAACTCCGAAATCCTGACCAAAGTCTCCATTGCCACCCATCACTGGGACCGATGGAGGAATAAGGATGGTGCCGAACCGAATCACCCACCATGCCCTCATCTGGGCAGGTAGTTTTAGGTCATGTCCGGAGACATGAGCGTTTTAGCGGGACAGTACCTTTGCATCAATCCGTTAGACAACAAATTTTTTGCTGCGCTCAACAATGCCAGTGACCGCTTCCTTGGCATCATCCGCAAATTCTCCGGCCCGTTCGCTGGCATCTTCCATCATGTTCTTTAACTGACGACGTGTTCGTGATCCTGACTGGGGAGCCATTAACAGACCCAGTCCCGTTCCGAGAACCACTCCGACCATTAATGAAAGTCCAGCGAGTAAGACATATCGAGTGTCGTTATCCATGTAAGATATCCTCCATTGTTTGAAGGTCAGTGAGTAATGGGTATGTGGTTGTCAAAAATCAATATTCCAATCGTCCACTAAACTGGTGGAGTCTGCAGTAAGAGGATCTCACGCTCGGCTTGAAGCCAATCCTCCCAATCACTGCCATGTTGGCCTCCGCGCCGGAGGTGAATTTCATAGGCGCGTTGGGCAATCCGTTCCCGCAATTCTTCGGATAGAGCCATAGAGGGACCTGGATAGGAGGTCTGGGGATTCTGGTGTTTAGTCTGAGACATCGCTGGGCCTTTGGTGGTAGGTGATGCTACAGATTTTCCGCTGGTTTTTGAGGCCGTCTTGCCTGCAGTGGGCGTTTTTTTTGTGGTTGACGTTTTCTTCTTGACTGGTTTTTCGTCTGGTGTTTTAGGGGGCATGATTCGGTTCTCAGCTCCTATACTTGTCTGAATTTAGAGGAACCCCAATATGACTCATATTATAGGTTATTGTACCGGATATAGGGCTCTTCGTCCAAGCTGCCTGGCTGGATGGAGTCATTCTGCATGGCCATTGCAGAGTTATGAAAAGAGGAAAAGGAGTTTTCCTGTGAGTGGGTGGAAATGTTCCCATGCCAAGGCCCAGGTGAGTGGTGAACGCGCAAAATTTTGATTTATGCGATCTGTTTATTTGGTAGTTAACAAAGAGGTTTGTAGAAGACACAAGATGGATCTTCCCTTACAATGGTTAAACGCAAGGAAAACGTAGGTTTGTGAATGGAAGATACTCAAAGGGTTGAGAGAGATTTTCTCACTAATAGCCATCAAAAAATATTTTTTGAGTAACAACGATGAATAACCATGAATTTGCCACGAAGCCGATTTGGCAGTTAGGTCAGCAGTATGGCATTGGATCCGTTTATCATGATGGATTAGGTGTTGAGCGACAGGTCACGGTGCCTCATCTCAGGAAAGTACTGGAAAGTATGGGGGTGAAGGCCTCATCGAAACAGGAAATTCGTGACTCCCTTTCTCATGCGGAATCACAATCCTGGACACAGGTTATTGACCCAGTGGTGGTGCGGTATCCTTCTGATTCCCCGTTCGAATTACCTCTGTCTCTTCCTCTTGATGATATCAGTTTGGAGAAGGTATCCCTCACTGTCCAGGTGACGGATGAGAAGGGGGGCTGTCGGCACCTAACACTGCGAGGTGCCGGTGGTGAGGTGAAAGCTGAGAAGGCAATCCAAGGAGTTAAATATGTCCAGGTGCATTTCCCTCTTTCGGGAAAATTTCCGCTCGGATACTTCCGTCTGTCGGTCCGTGTGAAGTTTGATTCTAAACGAACAATTGAGGCCCACACGCTACTCATTGTGGCACCCAGGAAATGTTATCTTCCATCTTCGCCTAAGCGGCCTTGGGGAATTTCTCTGCAACTCTATGGCTTACGATCCCGAAAGAATTGGGGGATTGGAGATTTTCGAGATTTAGGGGACGTCATGAAAGTGGCAGGGGCTCGTTGGGGGGTGGCCACCATCGGGGTTAATCCTCTGCATATCCCGGCGTCAGGATTAACAAGCCCCTATTCCCCTTCCAGCCGCCTTTTCTGGAGTCCCATGTATTTGAATCTGGAAGGCGTGGACGAATGGCGGACTTCGACTGGTCTTCGCCAAAAAGCCAAGGGTGCAAAATTTCAGAATACCCTCCAACAGCTTCGGGAGAGTCCACTGGTCGATTATGCAGCCGTAGGGAAATTGAAATGGACAGTCCTTGAGGAATTATTTCGAGTCTTTCGACGGCATCATCTCCAGCCTAAAACCCTCACGGCACGTGGGAGGGCGTTTACCAGATTTGTGTCCGGCTTCCACCCGCATCTGACAATGTTTTGCACGTTTCAGGTCTTGACTGAACATCTGGAAACGGTGGCTTGGCGTACCTGGCCGAAAGCCTTTCAGCATCCCCAGTCTCCTGATGTGGAAGTTTTTCAACGATCCTATGCCACTCGCGTACAATTTTATCAATATGTTCAATGGCTGTGTGAGTTGCAATTACAGCAACTTGATCATGTCGCGAAGAAACATTCGTTGTCTCTCCGGCTGTATCACGATCTACCGGTTGGCATTCATCCGGATGGAGCCGACGCCTGGGTCTTTCAAGATCAGCTTGCATCGGACATCACCGTCGGTGCGCCGCCGGACTCCTTTAATCTCAATGGACAAAGTTGGGGACTGGTCGTTCCCAATCCCGTTCGATTGCGGCAAGACGGTTATCGATTTTTTAGGGAAACCTTACGGCAAAACATGCGACATGGAGGAGTCCTCCGGATCGACCATGCTCTGGGCTTGTTTCGGATGTTCTGGGTTCCCCAAGGCGGAACAGGTAAGGATGGCGTCTATGTCAGAACCTATGTGGATGAAATTTTGGCGATCCTGGCTTTAGAAAGTGTGCGACGAAAGGTGATGGTGGTTGGGGAAGATCTTGGTGCGGTCACTCCTGCCATTCGAGAAAAATTAGATGCGGCCGGACTTCTATCCTATCGCCTGCTATTTTTTGAACGAGAGAACGGAGGAGCTATGATCCCGCCACATGCCTATCCTGAGCAGGCGCTTGTGGCCGCCACGACACATGACCTCCCTACCCTTAAAGGTTTTTGGGCTGGACAAGATATCCTCATTAGGCAGGAAGCGGGTGTATACCTCAGGAAAATGGATATCGAGCAAGATCAGCGAGGGCGTGCTGCTGATCGGAAACGGTTATGGGAGGCTTTACATCGTGAGGGCCTCTGTTCTGCCGAGGCGATGCCCTCTAGCCTTTCGGTCGACATGATTCAAGTCCTGTACCGGTATTTAGCCAGGACACCTTCCCGCCTGCTTATCGTGCAGCTTGAAGATCTGTTGGCAGAAATTGATACACCTAATCTGCCTGGAGCACCGGACTCAGTCTATCCTTCGTGGCGGGTTCGGATTGGTCGAGACTTGACTGCCTGGCTGAAAGATCCGGCCATCCTGCGTTTTGCTCGGGCTATGCAACGCGAGCGAAGGAAGGGTGGAGGTACGCATCGGATGTCCAGGGAAACGGTTTCATGAACTCTTCCCTTTTAAGGATGGCCAGTCAGGTTGTATACCCAATTGAATCAAATGGGGTATCTCGCCCGAATGTCAGTTGCGTGATGTCTAAGAGGGGACTATGATCAACGATTGTCAAATATTCCCATGACCATCGAATCTGGTTGGGAAAACACGGTATTTCCTCTAAGTAGGGCGATCAGGAAGAGAGGGCGATCCTTCATATGCAAGAGAAAAAACTGACGATGGCCGGATGGGTGGATGGCTTAGCCGAGGCGGTTACTGCGAGCCTGGCCCAAATAGTTGCCTATCTACCCACTTTGATTTTGGCCTGTATGTTGTTGGGTCTCGGCTATGTGCTGGCCAGGCTGGTGTCTGTCGTGGTGACCCGCTTGCTGCAATTGATGGGGTTTGACCGGTTGCTGAGTCGAACCGCCGTGCAAACCTTGTTGGAACGATCTGGAACCAAGCAGAAAAGTTCCGAAATATTAGGGATGATTGGTTTTTGGATTATTTTCCTGGTCTTTCTCATTCAAGCGTCTGACACTCTGAGTTTAACGATGGTCTCGGATGCGTTGACGAGTATTGCCTACTATATTCCCAAAGTCGGTATTGCCGTGTTGGTGCTGGTTTTGGGTTTGATCGCCGCGAACTTTGTCCGTGAATTGATTACCATGACGTGTAGCTCGGCAGGGATTACCCACGGGACGATGGTGGCCCAGGCGGTCTATGTGGCCGTGGTCCTGTTGATCGTGGTGACGGCCATTGATGCACTCGGGATTAATACAGAATTATTGAACAATACCATTGTTATCTTATTGGCGGGATTGATCGGAGGTGCAGCGTTGTCGTTTGGGTTGGGGTCACGAACTGCCGTGGCCAATCTCATTGCTGCTCATTATTTGGGATCAATGGTTCGGGTGGGCATGACCGTAAAAATCGGGGAGAACCAGGGAACCGTGGTTGCGGTGACACCCATCTCGGTCGTGTTAGAAACCAGGGATGGACGAGTCATTGTTCCTGCTACCCAGGTCACCGAATCAACAGCCGTCATCACCCATACTGAGCATTAGCCTATGGAACTCGAACATCGGCTGACTCTTGGGTATCTGCAGGCCCATCCCGTGGAAGCGGCTCGTCATTTGGAATCCCTCGATCCTCATGAATCGGCTTCGCTCCTGGAGGCCTTGCCCGGCGAAGAAATCGCTGGTGTGTTAGAGCATTGTTTGCCGGTGTCCACTGCCAAAATAATCGAAGAGCTTTCGAAAGATCTCGGAGCGGGTGTCTTAAGCGCCATGAATGCCACATCTGCTATCGGGGTTCTTCGGCAATTTGAGGAACCTGTTCGCCAGGACATATTAGACCGGTTGGATAATCCGATGGGGGCTACCCTTCGCCGTGCCTTGCGGTATTCACCCAACACGGCCGGAAGCTTAGCGGATCCTCAGGTGTTCACGCTTCCACCTGATATTGCCGTCGAGGAGGCTATAGACCGTATTCGTACCTATGGCCAGAAAGCCATGTACTATGTCTATGTCATCGATCGCGATAGCAAATTGGAAGGTGTCCTCACATTGAGGCAACTGCTCATTGACCGGTCTGATCATTTAGTCGGAACATTAATGGAGACCCAGATCACCACGTTATCAGCAGAGGCCAATCTGGAAGAAATTCTCAAACATTCTGAGTGGAGCCGGTTTCATACATTGCCGGTGGTGGATCGATGGGGAACCTTTTTTGGCGCCTTGCGATATCGAATGTTACGCAGGATTGAGAAAGATGTCGGAGGCAAGGCCCCATTGGGTTCGGTGAGTGATTCGCTCATGCAACTTTGGGAAGTGTATTCGTTAACCGGCATTCGTTTAATGACCGATGTCGCGGAAACCCTGCAAGAACGGAACAAAATGGGGTGAGGGATCTGACCACGCAGAGCGGCACAAAGGTTCGGGGAAGAGGTCATCTTCTCAACGAGGCATTTTTTCAGAACCATCATGAGGAAGCCGCACGTATTCTGGAAGGGTATCCGGTGGAGGATATTCTGCGAGTCTTGCAAGGAACGAGCCCGAAAAATGCCGCGAATCTACTAGCCTGTATCACTCCTCCCGTCGCCGCGGATACGTTGGCGATCATGCCCACCGATCTCCTGAAGCAGGTTGTGCCGCATCTTTCGCCGTCATTGGCTGCCTCCTTGTTTCAACGATTGGACGACGATTTGCAACGGGCGATTCTTTTCCGAGTCCCTGAACGGTATGCACAGGAAATCCGGTCCTATATGACTTACCCGGAGGAATCCGTCGGTCGTATTATGGATCCAAAATTTTTTGTGTTACAGGAGGAAAGCACGGTTCGGGAAGCCATGGTCCAGGTGCGGATCAGGGCGCAAAAGGATGTTCACGATGTCTATGTCATTGATCGAACTCAAAAGCTTGTGGGCCGGATTTCCGTTCGTGACTTACTGCTGGTGGATCCCGAAGAAAAATTGCAGTCGGTCATGGTTCAGGATCTTCCCACCATTCATCCTTTGGAGTCACGTGAAGAGATTGTCGAACTCTTTGGTGAACGTCATTTTTTTACGATTCCCGTTGTGGATTTGGACAAACGGCTGTTAGGCGTTGTCCGAAACGAAGCCATTATTAAAGCCAGTCAGGAAGATGCGAGTGCGGACCTACTCACGATGGTGGGGGCGAATAAGGATGAGCGTGCGCTTTCCCCTGTATGGTTTTCTGTCCGAAAACGATTGCCGTGGTTGCAGCTCAACCTGTTAACGGCATTTGCGGCTGCCTTTGTGGTGGGAATGTTCGAAGGAACGATTGCCAAATTTACGGCCCTGGCCGTCCTGCTTCCGGTTGTCGCCGGGCAATCAGGCAATACCGGGGCTCAATCTCTCGCTGTAGTCATTCGCGGGTTGGCTTTACGGGATATCCGACCATCCCAATGGCTCCGGGTCAGTGGAAAAGAAGTCTATGTCGCATTTTTAAATGGGCTGGCCGTCTCTGCCACAGCCTGTTTCGCCGTGGGCTTATGGAGCCGGTCGCTGGGCATGGTCTTCATCATCGGATTGTCCATGATTATTTCGATGGTCATTGCCGGGTTATCCGGCGCGATCATTCCCATCGCTTTGAAGGCACTCAAACAGGATCCGGCGCAATCCTCCTCCATTGTGTTAACGACGATCACCGATGTGGTTGGGTTTTTTAGTTTCTTAGGGCTTGCCACCTTGCTTTCAAGTTTGTTGGAAACTTGATCATTGATCGGTTGGGGGCGGTGTCCGCTTCATCTCTGCTCCACCACTCCCATTCCGCCTCGGGAGGGGCTTTTCATTCCAGGAAAACTTCTGATTGCCTACTCATTAATGGTAGGGTAGTATCGTTTTTTCGCTCATTTTTATCTTAATCATTGAGGAGAGGAGGCTTTATGGAATCATCCAAGACGTCTAAAACGGATCGAGTGGGAACATTGGATCAAGATATTTCTCGAATTCGTAAGCAGTTAGAGATCATAAAAAGATTTCTGATAGATGAGCCTTCTCCCGCATCCTTGAACGAATTTGATTCGACCACGGAAGACATTCTCGCCGATGCATTCGGAAGTTCTTCCCCGCTATTAGATACGTATGACTATGCTCAACTTGGGGAGGCAGCGGGGCTCATGAATCTTCCAGAAGGAGCGCCGGAAGGCACCACCCATCAATCCCAACGCGAAACGGTCCGGCAACGTCAGCGAGTTCTGGAAAGCGGTATTGCCGATCTTGAGGCCAGGAGGGCCTCTCTCTCACAGGAATCCAGGAAACGGAAAGGTTCCGGTCCAAACGTTGCGGACTATATGGCAAAAACTGTTCGATCTGTATCGCTTGATGCCACCTTGCAGGAAGTCGGACAATGCTTGCAAAAATGGAAAATCGGTTCCGTATTGGTTCAAAATGGGGATGAGTTCTTGGGATATATCACTGAAACAGAATTGACTCGAGAGGTTGTTGCATCCGGAACAGACCCCGTGACAACTACGGTGAAGACCTGCATGCGTGAACCGTTAGTCACCATTGAGACCAGTGATCCAATTGTGGAAGCTGTGCGCCTGATGAAAGAAAAAGCGACACGCCATCTTGCGGTCACAGAAAGTAACCGGATCGTCGGGGTCGTCTCCGTTTCGGATATTATCCGGTATTATTCCGGGGTTAAATAATCGTTGCTTGAGTAGAGACTCTCCCTCGCCTTCTAACCTCTGGTTGCGATGCTCTCCTATTCGGGGAAACACATGCTTTTTTGCCGTCGTGTTCCTTGAGGAGGGCGTCACCCTCATTTGAAAAAATCTTCGATCCGCTCATATAAAAAAAGCTTGAGGATGGGGATGGCATACAGTGAAGAGGGTGTAAGAATAAATTACCTGATGGATTATTGGGGACATTCGGGGAATTTCCCCATCGCAGATTCTATTCCGGGAATGCAGTACAGGCATCTAGAACTAGTCATGGGGATGAAAATGGGCAATAAAAAGAGGAAGGTGAGGGGTCATTGGTTCCGACAGGTCTTTAGTCCGGCCTTGGCGATGTGGATCGGTTGTGCCGGTGTTTTTGCCATGAGTATCGGAATGGAGGGAACTCTGGGGTGGGCGGGCGAACCATCAGAGTCGGCCATAGAACGAACGGAGGAAAGGACCGTAAAGCAAGGAGGATTCGAAGACGTGGCTCAGGCGGTGACCCCGTCTGTGGTCAATATCACCGCAACCATTGATATTGTTGATTCTCGGGGTGGAGGCGTGCCACTCCCGTTTAGAGGTTTTGGTGAGGGCCAACCGCCACCGGGTATTCGCAAACGTCAAAAGGGTTCAGGGTCAGGAGTCATCTTGTCTTCCGACGGATATATTGTGACCAATAATCATGTAATTGCCGAAAGCCGTGATCTCCTTGTCACTCTTCCAGATGCGCGTGAATTTTCAGCCAAGGTGGTTGGTGCGGATCCGGAAACAGATTTGGCGGTTATTAAAATTCAGGCTGAAAACCTTCCAGTGATTTCATGGGGAAATTCCTCCTCGTTAGCTGTTGGCCAATATGTACTGGCTGTTGGCAACCCGTTTGGTCTGAATTCAACTGTGACGCTTGGTATCGTCAGCGCTCTTGATCGAGGAGGCATGGGGTTAGCCCGCTTTGAAGATTTCATTCAGACCGATGCGGCAATTAACCCTGGAAATTCCGGTGGAGCGTTGGTGAACACACGGGGAGAATTAGTTGGTATTAATACGGCAATAGCCTCCCAAAATGGAGGGTATCAGGGGGTGGGGTTCGCTGTGCCTTCTTCATTGGCAAGACCTGTGTTAGACGAATTGATTACTAATGGAAAGATTGTCCGAGGATATTTAGGTCTGGGGGTGCAGGAAATGACGATGGAGTTGGCTCCGTGGTTTGGCCTGAAAAACAGTGAAGGTGCTCTAGTAACCGATGTGGTTCCTGGTGGGCCGGCAGATAAAGCCGGCATACACAGAGGAGAGGTGATTCTCCAGTACCAGGGGAAACACGTGAAAGATGGACAGATGCTATTGGAGGGAGTGACACGTGCCAATATTGGAGAACAGATCGAATTGGGTATTATGGAGAATGGAAAAGAGCGTAAGGTAAGAATAATCATCCGTGAGCAACCACCGATCCCTCAGGTGCGGCGTGTTCGAACGCCTCGGGTGGAGCATCCGCTTGCCGGTGTGGAAGTGGCCGATGTGGATGAGGCGGCCATTCAGGAGTATGAGTTGAGTCCTGCAACCAAGGGAGCTGTGGTCTCATTCCTCGAAGAAGGGTGTGCTGCTGAATTGGCTGGGATCATAGAAGGCGATGTGATTATTGAATTGAATAAGCATCCCGTGGAATCCGTCAGAGAGTATTCCTCCTGGTATAAACGGTTGAAGAACGAAAAGGTTGTACTGATTGTGCTTGTTCGAGCCTCCCGTCATTTGTATGTGCTGGTGAAATCCTCCTGAGGGAGCCAGTGTGAGTCGGGTTTGCGGCGTTCTACAAATTCTTTACCACAGCTTTAGTTTGACGATTACACGTTTTGAGCGATGCGTCCTGATTTTTCAAGCAACCGTAGATGTTTGAAGGGTCCCGGTTGAAAATTAGGGCAAGAGATCAAAATGGAGCGATCAAGTCGGTAAACTCGAAGTCGAAAAAAAACAAGACGGTATATTCGTTGAAGTAGGTTGACCCTTGGAACCATGGCGTAGAGCGAGTAAATTGTCCCGTTGCCGATTCGTAAATATCCAGACGGAATCGGGTATATCCTGACACTTTTTGGGAAGCGTATATCGCTATCTCTGGCAAGGCAATTGGGACGAGAGAACTCTGTATTGGAGGTAACCCGAACAAGGAGGACCGTTGTTCTGTCCCAAAGGCCTGGACAAGAATGTGGATCCGGTACTTTGCTTTAGCTGGATCTATGACGATTTTCAACCCTCCTTCTCCCAGCCAACCCCCAACCGCACCCTTGAAAAACTCTTGTGCAACAGCCAATCCTTGTTCAACGCTCAATCCAGAGATATCGAGACTTACTGTATCTCCAGAGGTTAAGGGAATGGGCATGGTGTTCTCTCCATGCAGGCTGCGCTCTACAGCCTGAGCCATGAGAAATTGTTGGACTGCCGTTGGCGATGCAGGTGGTGGAATTGCGTTCATGGCGCCGCAGCCGGTCAGTATTCCCACTAACAGGAGAACTTGTAGAATATCGATCATGGACCTATTCCACTGACGTCCTTCGGTTAACCTAACCACTTTCACCTCTTTTTTTGATAAGGTCCGGTAATGCGTGAGTGAACTTGAAAGAGAACTGACGTTTAATCCGGCCTCGTTAGTTTAAGGGACAGATCCTATGGGATCATGTATTGAGCCGATTTCTTGTGTAGCGTCAGATTGAATGGACGAATTCGGATTTGTGGCATTTGCAGCGGACATCTCTGTGTATTTGATGACCCGAAGCAACGGGGGGTCGTTCACAAAAGGTTCATATTGCCTCACGTCCAATGTTACCAAATCACGCTCTTTGATGAGGAGGTCAATTTCCTGAACCTGTTGTTGAAAGGTTGCTAAAACGGTTCCGTTCTGGGTGGTAATTGTGACCAGTAATCGATTCTGTTCGCGTTGTTTGTGTATCACCGATCCTTCAAGTGGATGCAGGGATTCATTCAAAAAAGTTGGAAAATAGGGGTCCAGATACCGGGAGGCTAACAGTGGACCACTTAAGCCGAGGCCTAACCCAAGAAAAAAAACCGCCGCCGGCATGACCCATGATTTCATGGTTTCTGCTCCGTGCTTGGAGGTTCCTCTTTCCGGATTTGTTGGTCCGTTGGGGAAGTATGCGGTTCTGTGCTTGGAGGTTCCCCTTCCCGGGATTCCTGCTCCGTTGGGATCGGTTTCTGCTGTCCACGAATAAATGTTTCCAGGCGACTGAGGGCATCGGCGGTCATATCGCGAGCTCCTTTTGTCGCATGTTCGGATTTTTCGCTGAGGTCTTCCATTTGACGACGGAGATCGCGAATCCCCCCGCCCGTTCGCTGAAACGCCAGAATTGCAATCACTAACGCGACGACAGCAATGAGTAATGTGATCACTTCCATGATGTCCTCCTTGTCGTTCTCAAAACGACTTCACCGATCAATGAAAAAGTCTTTGATGGATTGCGACCGAACCCTTTCTGATTCTGACATACTTAAAGGATGAAAGATAAGGTGAATGATCTGGTTTCTCAAAATCTCACCGTCTCTCTGATGTCTGTGAGCGGAAATTTTTGGGAAACTTGAAATACTCTGTTTTGGATCTATATTTATGGCTTTAGCTCTAACCGCCGCCTGTCGATAGCCTACACCATCGAGCTAGGATGATTACACCACATCTACCTGGCGAGGTAACAATTCTCCTCTCATGCATGAAGGGAGATCGCAGTTGAATTTGTAGTCATCTGGCCTTAGCATCTTAATCCCATTTGAATGATCGTTCCCTGGGAAAAGTATAAGCCCTCAGGACTTTTCCCATAGATCTGCACGCCATTCGAGAAGGTGCAAACCCGTAAACTTTGAAATAATTGAGATGCGAACCGGTGTTGAATACCATGGTCGATCCCGATACCGAGGAACGTTCCGTAGGGGGGAGCCCATTTTGTAATAAAATATTGGGACTGACGAATGGTGAACTCGATTTCCACCTCGGTGGGCTGAGCAATCTTGAAACGCCGCCTATCCATGCTCAAGACGGTGTGGCCACGGCTAATGTAAGAATAGACCAGCTTTTGCTTTAGTGATTCATTAAGGATTTTCCTATGTCTGCGAACTCAGGTCTTGGCAGAGGAAATGCCCTTCGCTGTGGCCATTGAAGTAGATGAGTTGTATTTCTGCAGTCGTAGAAGAGGAAGCATGGACGAGGGGCTGTTGGGAAAATTCCGGCCTTTGGTATTTTGAAATGTGGGTGGCTTGTCTATAATCCAATCATTCCCGATACCAAAGCTACAATGTCTCGGTATTAGGGGAAATGGGGATGCCGCGCATAGTCGTGTCTCTTCCCCTACCCATCGAAACCTTTAGCTTGAGGGCCATGCACTACCAATCGACGCAGTTTTCCGAACGTAATAATTATTCGGTGCTTTGCGGTGTTTTAGTGAATGGCTTCTGTGATCAATGGACCCATGAAAAAACTTTGAACGATGGGATGACGGTGACGAGTGTATAGGGCCTTATGGCAATTCGATAAGGTGATTCAGAATGGGAAGAGTTCGGTCTGTCCGGTATAGATAGGGGAATGCACTGTTGGAGGTAAGAGAAAGGAAACATGATGTCTATGGCAAAAAGATTGAGGGTGCTTCTGGTGGTTTTGACCGTGATCTTCACGGGAATGGGAACCAAGTCTGGGCTTGCCGAGGAAATTCGGCCTTTACCCTCCATTCTCAGTGATGTGGAAAGACACATTGGAGAGTTGACCATCAACCTGGATGACATCAGAAAACGGATAGATTTTTTGCAGAATCTCCCTGTCACACATGATCCAGTCATTCAGGAATTACGAGCCCTTGATCTTCAAGGATGGACACTGCACCGGGAACAATGGGAACTGCAACTGGAACATTTGCGATTTGTGGAGACCATGCTAAGAAAAGTGCAGGGAATTTCCGGTGAACCGCATGAGTTAAGGGCTGCCTGGCGCCTCCATGAAGGCCAGTACCGGACGAGCCTTGAAGGCTATCGCCGACAACGGGATACGATCGAAGAACGCCGCCTGATCACAGAAGGGCGCATGTTTGAGCGGTACCTCCCATGAGCGAACGTCATGCCACCAAGCACATGCCTGTGTGGCGGGACCTGGTTTTCATAGGGCTCCTCGGTTCCGGAATATTCATGGCCGGATGTACGTCCGTCAACACGCTTCTTCTCACTTCCCAGACGTTTCCACCCAAAGCCTCATGGCAGGAAGTTGAAATTTTAATTCGGGAGCCCTCCTGTGCTCATATCGACATTGCACAATTGAGTATGGAAGGTAGTGGGTCGGGCAGTTATGCCACCGAGCAGACCGATATTCTTAAAAAGGCGGCTTCATTAGGCGGTGATGCGGTCGTGTTTACCAAATCTGAAAAATATTTGGAGCATGGAGTCAGCTACCAAAGCCCCATGATGATGGGAGGACCCTGGGGTATGGGAAGTTATGGGTATCCTGGTTGGGGTTACGGAATGGGTTACGGTAGAGGCATGGCGATTCCCTACAATTATACTGTCACGTCACTAACCGGAATCGCTATACGATATACGAATTATGCGCAGACTAAATGCTAATGTCTTGAGAAGATAATTCCAGAAATGTTAGTTTCCTGGCCCTGATGGGGCTCAATCCGGAATAGAAACAACGGCAAATAAAGCATTGCCAACCCGTTGATATGGGCACAATCATACTCAGTAATTTGGAAAATAATTGTCGTAGCATTGAGGGAGCGATATCGTGAACAAGTTTGAGGCTCTTACCTATTACATGTCCACATTAAGGATGCCATGTAACCTCCCTATTGTATTTTTTTTCATGGCATCAACTGTGGCCTGATATATTTTGGATTCCGATGAGTCATCAATTCGATTTTGATCTCTTATGCATCGGCAGCGGCCCGGCAGGCCAACGGGCTGCGATCCAAGCCGCTAAGTTCAGGAAGCGGGTGGGAGTGGTTGAACGTCGGCAGTGCGCGGGGGGGGTATGCATAGAACTCGGAACCATTCCCAGCAAAACCCTACGCGAGGCCGTGTTATCCTTCATGGCTACCAACCATCCGTTTGTCCAACAGACAAGAAATCGGGAACGGCACCGTCCCACAGCGGAACAACTCTTTTCCCGTGTGCAATTTGTCCGCAACCGGGAAGTCGATGTCGTGGAGGACCAGCTTTGGAGGAATGATATCGAACTCATTTCCGGCGAAGCCGCCTTTACAGATGCCCATACCCTCATTATTCACACAGAACAGGGAACGAAAACGGTCACTGCTGAGAATATTCTGCTTGCCGTCGGAACCCTAGCCGCTCCGCCGCCTGGTACCGGCGTGGATGGTGAAATCATTGTTACCAGTGATGAGATGGCTCACCTCACATCTCTGCCCAAACGATTAGTGGTTGTCGGAGGGGGCGTCATCGGTATGGAGTATGCCTCCATGTTTGCCGCACTCGAAATCGACGTAACCGTGGTGGACAAACGAGAGCATTTACTGGAATTCCTCGACAATGAAATCGTTGAGGAACTCATTCATCAAATGAGAAACCGGGATGTGACCTTCCGATTGGGAGAAACCGTGGGCGCATTGACCATCGCTGAAGGCCCGCCCAAACAAGCGGTGATCCAACTGGAGTCCGGGAAGCGCCTCGTGTCCGACATGGTTTTGTATTCCGCCGGGAGAATCGGCGCAACCGACCGATTGAATTTGGCTGGAGCGGGTTTGACCGCGGATGCTCGGGGGCGCCTCGCGGTTGATCAAGATTTTCGAACCCAGGTCCCCCATATTTTTGCCGCCGGGGACGTGATTGGGTTTCCCAGTCTCGCCTCAACCTCTGCCGCGCAGGGCCGACGGGCGGCTTGCCATGCCTTTGGAGTCAGTGCCGGTGCGATGGATACCCACTTTCCCTTCGGCATCTACGCCATTCCGGAGATTTCTATGATCGGCGCGCATGAACATGAGCTGACAGAGAAAAAAATCCCTTATGAAACCGGTGTGGCCCGCTATAAGGAAATCGCCCGTGGACAAATTATGGGGGATGACAATGGTTTGCTCAAGATGTTGTTTCACCGGGAGACCCGGAAGCTTCTCGGCGTCCATGTGATCGGTACGGGTGCCACGGAACTCATCCATATCGGGCAAGCGGTACTGGAATTAGGGGGTGGGCTGGACTATTTTCTTGACCGCGTCTTCAATTATCCGACACTGGCCGAATGTTACAAGGTGGCCGCCTTAAATGCCTTTAATAAACTTTCACAAATAGGTTAGGGTCTTGAGTCGACCAGAAATTGAAGTCGACAATGATATTCAGAAAATCCACCAAAGCAAGATCAATGCCTTTTTTATGATTCCTGAAAAAGGAATCAGGAAAACCTTTTAAATCCCACATTTTCACCCGACTGAAGATTTCTCTCACATTTCCTGTCCAACAGCCTAAGCCGCCGCTCCGAATTCTTCATGATTGGCGGTTCAAAACTCTCTAAAGGATGAGATGGCTACGACTTGACACACATATCGTGTGCGCATCTTGCCAAGGCTCAGGCGGATGTCGAGGCCATCCAATTTGTTAGGTATTTTGCTATTCGCTAATTCAATTTGATAAGTATTTCCCTGTTTATTATTTCCCTAGAGGACGCGAGAGGAGGTGTTTTGGTTGGAAGATGGTATCTCTCTTGGGTCAGCAAAGCATCAATGATGAAAAATTGAAAGGCTTTTAATAGAGTGTACGCATGAACCAACTTGTCCTTATTGCCCTCCGAAGGCCTTTAACCTTCGTCGTTCTTGCCATCTTAATCGTGATATTCGGGACCAAGTCGGTGCTCCAAACGCCGACCGATGTCTTTCCGAATATCAGGATTCCCGTCATCTCCGTCGTCTGGTCCTATGCAGGCTTGCTGCCGAGTGATGTGTCCGGTCGTATCACCTTTTACTTTGAACGGGCCTTGACCTCGACCGTCGAGGGCATCAAGAAGATTGACAGCAAGTCCTATTTCGGCATCAGCATCATTAATATTTTTCTTCAGGAGGGAGTCAACCTTGCCGGGGCCGAAGCCGAGGTTGCGGCGATTGCGCAGACTGTCGTGAAAGCGCTGCCACCAGATATTTCCCCACCAATGATCATGCGTCTGGAAGCGTCCTCCGTGCCGGTCGCGATGCTGCAGGTCACCTCAGACACATTGACACCCGCAGAACTCTATAACCTTGCCTTTACCCAAATACGTCCCCTTCTTGTGACGATTCCCGGGGCCATCTTGCCTCATCCATATGGGGGACAACCGAAACAGCTTCTGGTCTCGCTTGATCAGCAGAAATTACTCGCCCGTAACCTTACCCCAGCAGATATTTTCCATGCTTTCGACAGGCAGAACAAAGTGCTGCCGGCGGGCGACCAAAAGATTAAGGCCACCGACTGGATGGTCCAGACAAACGCGATGCCGTTGCAGGTCGAGGATTTTAACGATATTCCGATCAAGAGAGAGGGAAATGCCTTCATTTATATGCGTGATGTGGCCAACGTGACCCTCGCCGGCCCCCCACAAACGAATGCCGTGCTGGTGGAAGGCAAACAGGCCGTCACCCTCGTCGTCATGAAGAGCGGGGAGGCTTCGACGTTGGAGGTGGTCGATGGGGTCAAGAAGGCGATTCCTCGCATTGAAAAGATCGTGCCCAAGGGCGTAGAGGTAAAAATTCTCAACGACGCCTCGCTGTTCGTGAAGGAATCGATCGCAGATGTGGTGAAAGAAATGGCGACGGCTTCCGCGCTGGTGGCTCTCATCGTCCTGATGTTGCTGGGCTCATGGCGGCCGACGGTGATTATCGCCACCTCGATCCCGCTCTCCATCCTGTCCGCACTCATCTGCTTAAACTTAGCAGGAGAGTCGCTGAATCTCATGACGTTAGGCGGATTGGCTCTGGCCGTCGGCATCCTCGTCGACGACGCGACGGTGATGATTGAGAATATCGATACACATATTGCCATGGGCAAACCCCTTGAGGAGGCGATTGTGGACGCCGCCAACCAGATTATCGTCCCAACGTTGGTGGCAACGTTAAGCATCGCGATCGTCTGGCTCCCGCTCTTTGAACTCAGCGGCGTATCCGGCTGGCTGTTTGCACCAATGGCAAAGGCGGTCATTTTCGCCATGCTCTCATCGTTCATCTTGTCGCGTACGCTGGTGCCAACCATGGCAAAATATATCCTCGCGGATCACCACGCGCCGCAGGCCACTGAAGCTGGGGGAGGAGGCGAACCGGCAAAACCCCAAAGCTTCTTCGTCCGCTTCCAGCAGGGTTTCGAACGCGGATTTGACCGGTTCCGTGAGCGCTATAATGCCCGTCTCGAACAGGTAATCCTCCATCGTCGCACCTTCGTCGCCATCTCTCTCGCCCTCGCGCTTGCCTCCCTTAGCCTGTTTTTCATCAACGGGCGGGATTTCTTCCCTGAGGTCAAGTCGGGGACGATGCAAATGCATATGAGGGCACCGCTTGGTACGCGTATTGAGGTCTCCAGCCGTCTCAGTTCCCTTGTTTCGAAAGACATCGCGCAAATGCTTCCCGGGCAGGTTGAAGGGGTCGTCAGCAATTGCGGCCTGCCGGTCGGACCGCATAATCTCGCTTTTATTCCGACGCCGACGATCGGGTCGCAGGATTGCGACCTGACGATCGACCTGAAAAATGAAAAGTCACCGGTTTGGGACTATCGGCGTATTCTCCGCAAAGGTCTCAGTGAGCGGTATCCGGGAACCGAATTCACATTTCAGCCGGCTGATCTGACCGCCAAAATTCTCAATTTTGGCTCGCCTGCGCCGATCGATGTGCAGATTAATGGGATGGAGATGTACGCCAACTACGAGTTCGCACGAAAATTGGCAGGAGAGCTTCGCAAGATTCCCGGCGCCAGGGACGTGACGATACAGCAGACGATGCGCACGCCGACCCTTTTCGTTGAAGGCCAACGCACGTTCGGTCTCGGCACAAACCTGAGCGAGGGGGAAATCGCCGACAATCTGCTGCTGTCCACCTCGGGTAGTCAACAGATTGACCAGCAATATTGGCTTAATCACAAAACGGGTATCTCCTATCAGATCAACATTTATACGCCCCAGCCTCAGCTCACGAGCATCAAAAATCTCTTGACGGTCCCTGTCGATCAGAACAATCTCGACTCGTCGCAAGATGACGTACAACTACTCGGCAATGTGACGACGCATTCAATGATTGGAACGCCAGGCCTGATTTCGCACGCGAACATTATGCCGCTGTTTAATATCTACGTGTCTGCCGAAGGGCGCGATCTCGGAGGTGTTCTGGCGGATGTCGAGAAGACTGCCAAAAATCTGGAGGATGAGTTGCCACGCAGTGCAGCACTTGAAATTCATGGGCAGGCCGAAACCATGTATGAGGCGTATGTCGAGTTGATTGTCGGTCTCATCTTTGCCGTCGTGCTGGTGTATCTCCTGATCGTTGTCAACTTTCAATCCTGGCTGGACCCCTTTATCATTATTACCGCATTGCCCGGGGCTTTGGCGGGTATTGCATGGGCATTATTCCTGACCCATACGAATATTTCCGTGCCTGCGCTGACGGGGGCCATTATGACGATGGGCACAGCAACCGCCAATTCGATTCTTATCGTATCTTACGCCCGCGAACGGCTCGAAATGCACGGAGACGCGATGCTGGCGGCTGTCGAAGCCGGGAAAGCCCGTATCCGTCCGGTGCTGATGACGGCATCGGCCATGATCATCGGCATGTTGCCGATGTCGATGGGCAATTCCCCCAATGCGCCGTTGGGTCGGGCTGTCATCGGCGGTCTGATTGTCGCGACCGTGTTCACCTTGTTTTTCGTGCCTTGCGTGTATGCCATCATCTACAACAGGCGAGGGGCTCGCCAAAAGGACCATGGATAATATGAAGATCCTGCGTGGAAGAGGCCTTGTGATCTTCGCAATTCTGCTGAGCCTTCTATACATGGTCTATCGAATCTATGCACACAACAGCGGCGCCGCTACGCTGCGCGAGGAGACACTTGCAGACGCCGTTCCAATCGTGGCCATCATCAATCCCAAACCCTTACCACCAACCCAGACCATTACTCTACCAGGCAATATTCAAGGTTGGTTTGAGGCGCCGATCTACGCGCAGGTCTCGGGCTATGTGAAAATGTGGTACACGGATTACGGAGCGAAGGTGAAGAAAGGCGACATTCTGGCCAAAATCAACGCGCCGGCTCTTGACGCTCAATATCGGCAGGCCAAGGCGGATCTGGCGTCCGAGCGCGCCTTATATGGTCTTGCCAAATTGACAGCAAAACGTTATCTGGCGCTCCGCCAAAAACATTCCGTCTCCGAACAGTCGATTTCAGTAAAAGTGGCAGAGGCGAACGCCCAAGCGGCAAGGGTCAATGCAGCGGAGCAGAATGTCAAAAATTTTGAGGCGCTGATTCGGTTTAAGACCATCGTGGCGCCCTTCGATGGTGTGGTGATTGATCGCAACATCAATGTCGGTGACTATGTTAATAAAGAAGGCACGATCAGTTCTCCCACTGCGATCAGCAACCTCTTTACTGTCGCCGACGTCAGCAAGGTGCGCCTCTTTATCTCTGTGCCGGAATCTTTTGGTGCATTCCTCAAACCAGGTCTGACTGCTGAAGTAACCGTGCCGCAATTACCCAGTCGTCGTTTTACTGCCAAATTCCTTACCGTGGCAGGTGGATTCAATGTGAGCACACGCACCGCTGTTACCGAATTCGTGCTTGACAACGAAGATAGGGCTCTCTGGCCTGGCTCATATGCCAAGGTAAGTCTCACGACGCCTGTTCATTCGGATTTTCTCACAATTCCAACCAGCGCGATGGTGTTCCAGGAGAATGGCACCGAAGTAGCCGTGTTGACGGATGAGGATCGCATTCACTTTAAATCGATCGCCGTGGGAAAAATCCTCGACGCCACGGTTGAGGTCACAGAGGGGATTACCTCCACCGACCGCATTGTGAATAATCCCAGTGCGGCATTGCTCGAAAACGAAAAAGTGCGCATCGTCACACCAGCAGCTGGTTATGACCGCCTCAACACCGATGGCCCTGCGGCAAAGGAGGTTTCTGTGCCGATGGACAATCCTGCGCCAACGGAGGCGGCGGCCTCAACGGAATAATTTCCACCATGATCATCCCTATACACTCAATGGGCGAGCGCTTACATATGAGACTAGAAGGATCACGCATCTTTCGGGCTTGTGCCTGGCGCAGCAGTTTCCTACTCCTTGTGCTCAATTTATCGGCATGCTTGCCTCACGTTGATCTGGCGCCGGACTATCAACCGGCCGAATTTGTCGTCCCCGTTTCATGGCATGGTGCCAGTCCCTTCGTCGAAGCAAAACCATCGGATGGTGAATTACGACGGGACTGGTGGACGCTGTATAACGATCCGGTATTGAATACGCTTGAAGAGCAGGCCATGGTGGCCAATCCTGATTTGCAGGCGGCCGCTGAGCGGTTCGTCCAGGCTCGCGATATGATGATGAAAGCCCGGTCACGTCGCATCCCTCAAGTGGGCCTGGGATTCGGCACCTCCCGCAATCGGCAATCCGACAATCATCTGTTTCGCGATCCCGATATTTCGGACACCGCATCGACGGTCTCTATTGGAGGGATTGCATCATGGGAACCCGATTTCTGGTCGGCGATCCGGAACGCCACGCGTATAGAGATGTACCGGGCCGAAGAACGTGCCGCTGAATATGGGCTTGCGCGGCTCAGTTTACAGGCGGAAATTGCGGCAAACTATTTCACGCTTCGCGGCTTCGACGCGCAGCTTGCGATTTATACCAAATCAATCGACCTCTATAAGGGCTCGCTGGAACTGATCACGAACCAGTACACCGTCGGAATCGCGTCACAACTTGACATTGCCCGTGTCGAATCGCTGCTGTTCAGCACTCAGACGAAAGAAGCCGAGGTTCGAGGCCAGCGCCAGGTGACGGAGCAGGCGATCGCCATTCTTCTCAATAGGGCGCCGGCTAGTTTCACGATCGACCCGGTCGCCGACCTTCGTGTGGAAAATTTCACGATCCCGAAAACCATTCCCTCCACCTTGCTGGAACGACGACCCGATATCGCTCGGATGGAGCGCCGGATGGCCCAGGCCAATCGCGCAATCGGCATCGCTCGCGCCGCCTTTTATCCTAATGTGACGTTTCTTGCCGGCGGGGGGTTCGAAGACTCGGGCTTCGATCTGATCAAGATGGCCAATAGTTTCTGGTCCTATGGGTCCGCCATTGAGCTACCGCTCTTCCAGGGTGGATTTCGTCGCGCCCAATTGCAGCAGTCCTGGTCCGTTTATCGCGAGACGGAAGACCGATACCGCTCGACAGTGCTCAACGCCTTTCGCGAAGTCGAAAACAATTTGAGCCTGACCAACCAGCTCACCACTGCAGCCAAACGACAAGACGCGGCCGTCGGGGCCTTTCTCAAAACGCAAGACCTGACCTCTAGCCTCTACTTTGGCGGACTGGCCTCCAGCCTTGAGCTCATTTACGCCGAGGTCAACACGCTAGCGGCGCGTATCGACGCTGTGGTAATCAAGGCCGACCTGCTGAAATCTTCGGTAGCCCTCATTCGTGCGCTGGGCGGGGGCTGGAACCGCAATCAATTGCCCGCCGATGAACAGATCCAGCCCTTCGATACGTTCCAATATGTTGATCTTGACAAACCCCCACCCGCCGGGGGAATCGATGTCAACGCGGACAATAACTCGGTGAATAATGATTTGACCACACCTTCCATTCCTTAACCGGCATTCAACCCGTGTTGACTCGGCTATATTGGAGAGCCATGGCCGCATTGAACGTCCCTTTCTTTGGAAGATTCGAATAAACAATGAGCTATCGGAAAATCGTGGCCATGTCCGATATTTTCCCGCACAAGGTCCGAACATGTTTGGCAAGCTGTTTGCGTATAGGGGGTGGTTTCCGGGCCACCCCTCCCGGACGCTCCACTCCACCTGCCGGATCTGTTACGATGACAACACAGATAAGGGAGAGACCAGACTCCTAGAAGACGTTTTTCAGCCGGCCGGTTCCCGTTCCGAGGCGTCACGGTTCAGTTTAAAGGAATTTTATGGCCAGTGCGCTACTTTACGACCGTCTACAATTTGCCTTCACTGTCACGTTTCATTATCTCTTTCCCCAATTGACGATCGGGCTGGCCTTGCTCCTCCTTTATCTGAGGAGCCGTGCACTCGTTTCCGGTGACGAGCATTATCATCAGATCGCTCGGTTCTGGACAAAGATCTTCGCCTTGAGTTTTGCCTTTGGTGTCGTGACCGGTATTCCATTGGAATTCCAGTTCGGCACCAATTGGGCGAAATTCTCCAACTTCGCCGGCGGAGTGATCGGCCAGACACTCGCGATGGAAGGCCTGTTTGCGTTTTTTCTGGAATCGTCGTTTCTCGGCATCATGCTGTTCGGCGAAGGGCGATTCAGCCGGCGGGTGCAATGGGCCGCATCGCTGATGCTCTTTCTCGGGTCCTGGCTTTCCGGCTATTTTATTCTGGCAACAAACTCCTGGATGCAACATCCGGTCGCCTATACGGTGGCCCCGGATGGACGGTTGTTCGTCGACAGTCTTTCAGGCCTGCTCACGAATCCCTGGCTGTTCTGGCAATTCGCCCACAATATGACGGCCGCCGTCGTCACGGCCTCATTCGTCATGGCGGCGCTCGGTTCGTTCTATCTCCTGTCCGGGTTGCATGTGAAGGAGGCAAAGACGTTCCTCCGCACCGGCGTGGTAGCGGGGGCCATCGCCACCGCCCTGATGATCTTTCCGACCGGCCACGAAAATGCCCGGCAGGTGTTTGAACACCAACCGGTCAAAGGCGCCGCCTTCGAAGGGCTCTTCAAGACCGAGCGCGGCGCGGGTATGGTGCTCATCGGTCAGCCGAACATCGAAACCATGACAATCGACAATCCACTCGTGGTGCCTGATGCGTTGAGTATTGTGCTCTTTGACGAACTCTATGCCGAGGTAAAAGGACTCGATGCCTTTCCACGTTCAGAGTGGCCGGACAATGTGGCGCTGCTTTATTATGCCTACCATGTGATGGCCGGGCTTGGAACCATACTCGTATCGGTTATGGGACTGGCGCTGCTCTGGCTTTGGCGGGGACGATTGTTTACCGCGAACTGGTTGCTCTGGCTGCTCATGCTTGCCGCCCCGTTTCCTTATCTCGCCACCACGGCCGGCTGGATGACCGCCGAACTCGGCCGCCAACCCTGGCTGGTGTATGGTCTGCTCCGCACGGCTGACGGTGTCTCACCGCTGGTCCATTCAGGGAATGCACTGTTTACATTACTCGGATATCTCGGAATCTATCTCGTATTGGGATTACTCTTCTTATTCCTGATCGCTGATATAATCAGGCATGGCCCGGAAAGTTCTATTCCTAAGTCTGCGAACCCGTAGGAACCGGTACAAATGGAAACCTTCTGGTATGTTGCCGTCACGTTCATGCTGGCGGTCTATGTTGTCCTTGACGGCTTTGACTTCGGCCTGGGCATCGTCTATGGCTTCGTGGCGAAAAATGAAACGGACCGGCGTGCGGCGTTGGCCGCCATCGGCCCTATTTGGAACGGCAACGAAGTGTGGCTGATTGCTGCGGGTGGTCTGTTATTTTTTGCGTTTCCCAAGGCCTATTCGGCTGGGTTCAGTGGTTTCTATCTGGCCTTGCATCTGGTTTTGTGGCTGCTGATTGCCCGTGGACTCGCGCTCGAACTCCGGTCGCACGTGAATCATCCCCTGTGGCGGCAGTTTTGGGATGTGGCATTTGCTGGGGCGAGCCTTCTCCTGGCTATCGTGTTCGGTGTGGCCCTGGGTAACCTCATTCGCGGCGTGCCCTTGAATCCTGAAGGCTATTTCTTCGTGGCGCTCTGGACAAATCTCATGACAGGACCGGAGCCGGGGATACTGGATTGGTTTACCATTCTCATCGGAGCCACAAGCGCGGCGATCCTCGCCATGCACGGCGCCAATTTCCTGGCGATGAAAACGGAGGGCGAGTTGCGAAAACGGGCGCGACGTGCTGCCTGGCTGACCGGATCGGCCGTGGTAATTCTGGTCGTTCTTGCCCTGACCGCCGTTCCCTTTGTCCAACCCTTATTCTTTCTCAACTATGCCGCCCATCCTATGGGGTATGTCTTTCCTGTTCTCACCATGGTGACATTGTTGTTGGCTCTTGAAATACGAAGGCGTGAATGGGATGCGGGAGCATTTTCCGCAACGAGTCTCTTGATTCTGACCATGCTGGCCAGCACAGCCTGGGGGTCATACCCGAACATCCTGATTGCGACGAGTGAGCCGGCGAACAGCTTGACCGTGACCAACGCCACCGCCGGCGTCTATGGCATGCAGATCGGCCTTTGGTGGTTTCTCGTTGGATTCATTCTGCTACTTGTCTATCAAGCCTGTGCACATCAGGCCTTCTGGGGAAAGGTCAAGATTGACGCAGAATAAATTTTTCTGTTCTGTATGATCCCTTTCCCCGGACTCGCGATCAGGGTCCCTCTATCATCAGTCTCTGAACCAGGAGTCGCCACATACCGGTTCTTCGAAGGTCCGCCATACCTGGAGGACCATATCTCCAAATGTGATTCCATGTGTAGGACAGTAGTAGGCGGGGGATCTCCAAGTACTCCGAACTTTTCAACGGTAGACCTCATCATTGAGCGAATTGGTGATGTGTTGCGCTATGACCGGCAGACACTGCTTCCTGCCCGAGAATGACATGAGTCATGAGGCCACACAGTTTCGACGGCCTGAGAGAATGACGAATCGTAATTTCCAAGGCAACACGCTTCCCGATTAGCATACCGCTGCCTGTCCCGCCTGTGCTGCCTCTGTATTCAATCTAAGTCTTGACGAAAGTCCACAGGCTTCCAGAGCCCCGATGAATCCGCTTATATTAAACGGAGTAGCAGAAGTACTCTGGTTTCTGGGTCAAAGCGAACTTTCTTTTTTCCTTCGATGAACATAAAGTACGTTTTCTGCGAAGCAGGCGTCGGATAACCCACCATCGCGACGAGAGGGGAGAATGGTGTAACAGGCTCAGGGCTCTTCTTCAGCATCCCCTAAACTGGCCTTTAGGGCATACGCTCAATTCTTTCTCCCCTCGTCATCCATTCGATGACACGGAATCAAAGCCATGATCAAAGCCATATTTGACCAGGAGTTTTTGTATGCGAGGACTCATGATGAAATCAAAAAACTCCTCCGCGACATTCAGGGATGCCTCTCGGCAAGTCGACACGACCGCTTCCCCGAACAGAACCGGTATATGCATTCCGGCAGGATTTTCATCAATGATGCGCACGCTTGCGTTGTTGATCGCATCCACGCGATAGATGATGCCCATGTCCGCCTTCCCTGTGTGAATCAGGTCCACGATATCCTCAGCATGCGCCGCATGGACTAGCTTGAATCGGCTCTTATAGGCGGGATCAACCTTGGCGAGTGCCTGTGCCGTGATTTCTCCCAATGACGACGTTTTCGGATCGCCAAGGGCCATGCGGATCGCTCCATTGGGCAGCGCCTCACGAAAGGAGATCGGCAATACGTGTGAGCTCGCTGACATGACGAGTACGAGAGAGGTTTGTGCGTAGACCCGAGGTCCTCCATTGAGAGTCAGTTTCTTCTTTTGCAGTTTTTCGACTTCCCCAACTGCCGCAGGGAGAAACACATCGATCGGAGCTCCCTTTTCAATTTGCCGCCGGAATGTTTGTGACGGACCGTACACGACCTTTACGGCCGCATCATATTCTTTCTCGAACATCGGCACAATTTCCCGTAGTGCCGACCTCAAGCTTGGCGCGGCCCCAATGGTCAGAGCTTCAGCCTGAACAGGCTCTCCGGTTGCCACGATACCGAGGATGCCAACTACCAGCGTTATCGCCATACCAAGTTTCCGAATTCCTCTCATGATGCTCAACTTTCCGACTCTCTCGTTAGAGGGTCTTACCGGTAGATTGAATAAATGATGTCTCAGCAGAACATCTGAGTCCGTTACCATGCCCATCGATTCCTTCTTTGATGACCGCTGAAGAGGCGCATAAACTAAATGAGATTTAGTGCAAAATTAATACCCCTTACGCGAAACATATTATGGAACAAAGAAAGCCTTGACAACTTAAGCATTCTGACGAATTCCTCGTGATTTCTTCTCCCATTGTCTGATCCCAACGTCTTGCCAAATTGTGAGATAACGCACGGTACGCTCAGTGCAGAAATCCACACCACAATCTTTAAACTTTGACGTTCAACACGTTCAACGTAGATCTGAGGTCTACGACACGGAGCCAATAACCCGCTCACATCCTGCCATGGCGTACTGAAAAGTGGAGCGCATTTAATTTGGTAGGGATTTTGCTAGCTCCTGCTAATCGCTAGGGAAGACGTTTTGCACAGGGAATGATCCTACGATCACAGAAACCAATGAGTTCATATAGGTATATGGTGTCCAATATGGCAGAAACTCAAATCGGTTTTTGGAGGCTTCGCGCATGAATCAGATTGTCCTCATTGCCCTGCGAAGGCCGTATACCTTCGTCGTCATGACCATCCTGATTGTCCTTTTGGGGGTCAACACCATACGTCACATGCCGACCGACATCTTCCCCAATATCACCATTCCCGTCACCTCGGTTGTCTGGAACTATTCCGGCATGCTCCCGCAGCAGGTGGAAGGGCGCATCACGTATCTGTTCGAACGCTTTTTGACCTCGACGGTTGAAGGCATCAAGTATATCCATAGCCACTCTTACTTCGGCAGTAGCATCACGAATATTTTTCTCCAGGACGATGTCGACGTGGGCAGGGCTGAAGCGGATATCGTGGGCATTGCGCAAAACGTCGTCAAGGCCCTGCCGCCCGATATTTCGCCGCCCATGGTCATGCGCCTCGCTCCATCCTCCATCCCGGTGGCCATGCTCCAAATCAGCTCCGACCACTTGACGCCCGCGGAACTTTACAATCTCGTCTATATGCGAATCCGCCCCCTGCTCGTGACGGTACCCGGGATCGTTCTACCGCACCCCTACGGCGGTCAGGACATGCAGGTCATGGTCAATCTCGATCAACAGAAACTGCTTGCCCGTCAGCTCACTCCGGCGGACGTTCACAATGCCCTCCAACAGCAATACCTCGTGCTGCCTTCCGGCGATGTGAAGATCAAGGAGACCGACTGGATCGTTATGACGAACGCGTCACCGTTGAAGATTGAGGATTTCGCCGATTTCCCGATCAAGCGGGAAGGCAACGCGTTTGTCTACTTGCGCGACGTTGCTACTGTTCGTCTCATGGGGCGGGTGCAACAGAACTCTGTCCTGGTGAAGGGCAAACAGACCGTCATTCTGGTCGCGATGAAAAGCACGGAGGCCTCGACTCTCGACGTCGTCGATGGGATCAAGAAAATGATCCCGCGCGCCGAGCAGATTTCTCCGGAGGGCGTGGAGATTAAGCTCGTCAATGACGCCTCGACGTTCGTGAAGGATTCGATCTCGGACGTCTTGCATGAAATGCTGATGGCCGGTGGGCTGGTTGGCCTCATCGTGCTGTTGCTGCTCGGCTCATGGCGTGCGACGGTCATTGTCTGGACCTCGATTCCGCTGTCCATTCTGACCGCCATCATCGGTCTTCATCTGCTCGAAGAAACGATTAATGTCATGACCTTGGGCGGGTTGGCGCTGGCCGTCGGCATTCTGGTCGACGATGCGACTGTGATGATCGAAAATATCGATCGCCATATTGAAATGGGCAAGCCGCTCGAACAGGCTATCATCGACGCTGCCAACGAGATCGTTGTCCCGACCTTCGTTGCCACCCTTTGCATCGCGATCGTCTGGCTCCCGCTCTTTGAACTCGGCGGGGTTGCCGGCTACCTGTTTAAGCCCATGGCAGAGGCGGTCATTATTGCGATGCTCGCCTCCTTTATTTTTTCACGCACACTGGTGCCGACTATGGCCAAATATATGCTGAAGGATCACCATGTCACAGCCGCATGAACCTCACGGAGAGCTCAGTGCGGAAGGGTCGCGGAATATTTTTGTCCGCTTTCAGAATGGGTTCGAACGCGCCTTCAATCGATTCCGCGGGGGTTACGGTGCGCTGCTCGAACAGGCGATTGCCAACCGTGGCGTCTTCGTTGCGATCGCTCTGGCCATCGCGGTGAGTTCCCTGTCCCTCTTCTTCTTCCTCGGACGGGATTACTTTCCCGAGATCAGGTCGGACATCATGACAATGCATATGCGGGCACCGCTCGGGACGCGCATTGAGGTTTCAGGACGCATTGCCACGCTTGTCTCCAACAGCATCAGTGAGTTGCTGCCCGGTCATGTCGAAAATATCGTGAGTAACTGCGGCCTGCCGGTCGGACCGCACAATCTCGCTTTCATTCCGACGCCGACAATCGGCTCCCAGGATTGTGACCTCACGATCCTCCTGAATGATGAAAAGTCACCGGTGTGGGAGTATCGGAAAATTCTCCGAAAGGGCCTGAGGGATCGCTATCCTGGAACCGAATTCACCTTCCAGCCGTCCGATCTCACCGCAAAAATTCTCAACTTCGGCGCGCCTGCGCCGATCGATGTGCAAATCAACGGCCCGGACATGTACCCCAATTTTGAGTATGCCCGAAAACTGGTGGGCAAGTTTCGCGAAATCCCCGGCGCCGCGGATGTGGTGATCCAGCAGACAATGGCCACGCCGACCATTATGGTCGAAGGCAATCGCACATTCGGACTCGGGGTTAACAGGTCCCTGAAGGATATGGCCGACAACGTACTCATGACAACTGCCGGGAGCCAACAGACCGACCAGATCTATTGGCTCGATCCCAGTACCGGCATGTCGTACCTGATCAATGTCTATACGCCGCAGCCGCAGATCAACAGCGTCAATAGTCTCAAGACCATCCCGGTCCAGGCCTCAAGCACTTCTTCTAAGGATCCGGAAGGGCAGGAAATGCAGCTCCTCGGCAATTTAGCCGACATTACCGCGACGGGCACGCCGGGGGTGATCACGCATGGGAACATTATGCCCCTGTTCAACATCTATGTCTCTGCCGAAGGACGAGACCTCGGTGGTGTGTTGGCGGATGTCGAAAAGATTGCCAAGGACATGGAGGACGAGATGCCTCCTACCGCCGCGCTCGAAATCCATGGCCAGGCTTCCCTGATGCACGACGCCTATTTCGAGCTGATCGTCGGACTATTCGCCGCGGTCGTGCTGATCTATTTGCTGATCGTCGTCAACTTTCAATCCTGGTTGGATCCATTCATCATCATTACGGCCCTGCCCGGCGCATTGGCGGGCATTGCGTGGGCATTATTTCTGACCCATACGCGTCTTTCGGAACCCGCGCTGACGGGCGCCATCATGACCATGGGCACGGCAACCGCCAATTCGATCCTCGTTGTGACCTATGCGCGCGATCAGCTCAAAAAGCACGGCGACGCGTTACGGGCGGCGGTTGAAGCCGGAACGACCCGCTTCCGTCCGGTGCTTATGACGGCTTCGGCCATGATTTTCGGGATGGTCCCCATGGCAACAGGGTATTCTGCGAACGCGCCGCTGGGTCGGGCCGTCATCGGCGGCTTGCTCATGGCCACCCTCTTCACTCTGTTTTTCGTGCCCTGCGTCTACGCAATTGTTTACAACAGGCGAGCGGCTCGTCAGAAGGACCATATACAAAATGAATAAGACCCTACGTGGAAGGCTCATGGTCATCTCAGCGGCACTTCTGTGTGTCCTCTACCTTGGTTATCGGGTTTATGAAAGCAAAAGCGACGCCTCTTTACTACGCGAGGAGACGCACGAAAACGCCGTCTCCACCGTGGCAGTCATTTACGCAAAGCCGGTGCCGCCAACCGAGACCATCACGCTTCCTGGCAATATTCAGGCCTGGTTTCAGGCGCCCATTTACGCACAGGTCTCGGGCTATGTGAAGATGTGGTACAAGGACTACGGCGCCCTGGTAAAAAAAGGCGATATCCTCGCTGAAATCAACGCGCCGGCCCTCGACGCACAATATGCACAGGCCAAAGCGGACCTGGAATCGGTGCGCGCCATCTATGCCCTCGCCGAAATCACCGCAAAGCGTTGGTTGGCCCTGCGCAAAAACCATGCAGTTTCCGAACAGTCGATCTCGGTAAAGGTGGCGGAGGCGAAAGCTGAATTGGCGAAGGTCAGGGCAGCAGAACAGAACGTCAGGAACTTCGAGGCGCAGATTCGATTCAAAACCATTGTCGCGCCCTATGATGGGGTGGTAACCGTCCGTAACATTAATGTCGGTGATTACGTGAACAAAGAAGGCACGATCAGTTCCCCCGGTTCGGTCAGCAATCTCTTTACTGTGGCTGACGTGAGTATGCTGCGCCTCTTTGTCTCCGTGCCGGAATCGTTCGGACCCTTCCTCCAGCCTGGCTTGACGGCCGACGTGACTGTGCCGCAATTGCCCAATCGTCATTTTACCGGAAAATTCCTGACCGTCGCTCGTGGATTCGACGAAAGCACGCGCACCGCGATCACCATCTTCACGATCGAAAACGAGGACAGAGCCCTCTGGCCTGGCTCTTATGCCCAGGTTCACCTTACCGCGCCGGTAGACAGGGAAGTGTTCATGATTCCCTCCACCGCATTGGTGTTCCAGGAGCACGGCACCCAATTGGCCGTGGTGGGAGAGGACGACCAGGTCCACTTTAACCCCATTGTCGTGAGCAAACTCCTGGACAGTGCCGTCGAAGTGGCCGAGGGGGTTTCCACCACCGACCGCATCGTGAACAACCCGAGCGCCGCGTTGCTCGAAGGGGACAGGGTGCGCATCGTGACGCCGGCGCCGGGTTATGACCAATTAAACGCGCCAGCTCCAACGAAGGCTGCTGCGCCAACGCAAGCTCTCCTACCCATGGAAACTTTCCCGCCGACAGGCGCTCCAGAAGCGCCCCTCCCAACAGGCCCGTCGGTGCCCATGGAGACTGGGCCATCAAAGGAACATTCTTCACCATGAAATTCCCTATACAGAGGATGGGCCAATCTTTAGACACGAGACCGGAAGCCTCGCACATTTTTCGGAGTCATCCATGGCGATTTGCTTTGTTACTGCTAACCCTCAATTTGCCGGGGTGTAGTTGGTTCCCGGCTGTCGATCTAGCGCCCAGCTATGAACCGCCTCAATACGTCGTCCCCGCCTCATGGAAGGGGGCAAGTCCCTTCGTCGAGGCGAATCCATCGGATGAGGAATTACGCCCGGATTGGTGGCAACTTTTTAACGATCCAATCCTGAACAGCCTTGAAGAACAGGCAATGGCAGCCAATCCGGATTTGCAGGCCGCCGCAGAACGGTTCGTTCAGGCTCGCGATGTGATGATGAGGGCCAGGTCGCAGTACCTTCCTCACGCCGGTCTGGGGTTTGGCGCTTCGAACAATAGACAATCCGATAATAGTCTGTTTCGCGGTCTTGGCGAGGACAACCGGGAAGTGTCTATTACCACCGGGGGGCTCGCGTCCTGGGAACCGGATTTTTGGTCGGCGCTTCGCAATGCCACCCGTGCCGAAATCTACCGGGCCGAAGAGCGCGCCGCGGAGTATGGGCTCGCGCGGCTCAGCCTGCAGGCGGAAATCGGGGCGAACTATTTCAGCCTCCGAGGATTCGACGCACAGGCGGCAATCTATACCCAATCGATCGACCTCTATAGAAACGTGCTCAACCTCGTCAAGGCCCAGTTTGCCGGCGCAATCGCGTCAGCGCTCGATGTCGCCCGCGTCGAATCGCTGCTGTTCAGCACGGAAACGAAATTAGCTCAGATTCAAGGCCAACGCCAAGTGACGGAACAGGCGATCGCCATTCTCGTCAACATGGCACCGAGCAGCTTCACGATCGAACCGGTCGATGATCTTCGGGTGGCGGATTTCGAAATTCCCAAGACAATCCCTTCCACCTTGCTGGAGCGGCGGCCCGACATCGCCGGAATGGAGCGCCGGATGGCACAGGCCAACCGGGTCATCGGCATTGCCCGCGCGGCTTTTTTCCCCGATGTCCGGTTCTCGGCCGGCGGCGGGTTCGAAGATACCGGGTTCAGTCTGATCAAGCTCGCCAGTAGTTTCTGGTCTTACGGGTCCACTGTTTCGTTGCCCCTCTTTCAGGGTGGATATCGCCGCGCTCAATTGCAGCAGGCCTGGTCGGCCTATCGCGAGACGGAAGATCGCTACCGTTCGACGGTGCTGAACGCCTTTCGCGAGGTCGAGAACAATTTGAGCCTGACCAACCGGCTGACGCTGGCGGCCAATCGGCAGGGAGCCGCCGTGGGAGCCACACTTAAGACGCAAAATCTGACGACGGAGCTCTATAGGGGCGGGCTGGCGTCCAGCCTTGAACTCATTTATGCGCAGGTCGCCACACTCGAGGCGCGTATCGACTTGGTAGCTATCAAGGCTGAACTGCTGAGAGCCTCGGTGGCCCTCGTCCGCGCGCTCGGAGGAGGCTGGAACCCCAACCAATTACCCACTGATGAGGAGATCCAACCCTTTGGTACGTTCCAATATGTCGATCTTGACAAACCATCTCCCGCCGGGGGGATCGATGTTAACGCGGGCAATAACGGGGTGAATAATGATTTGACCGTACCTTTCGTTCCTTAACCGGTGCCCACCAAGGATTTGCTGATATTTGTCTTTTACCGAAATAATTCATTCGCGTCCTCCTCCGCTTGGAAGACTCATACGAGAAATCCTACCGTGTGATGAAAAATTCAATGAGAAACTCCAAGGGTTTCCAGGAGAATAAAAACCGGCCGTCCAAAGCATGGGTGACCTCCTTGAGTGGGATTACGGGCAGTTTTGGCATGGAATCCTCTTCTTCAGCGTCGAAATCGGATCCCTGAATGAATGGAAATTTTGCCTTCGCGGACAGGTTGTTTTCTTGGCCGGTGATTCGTTGAGGGGTGAATATGCCAATACGTCATGAGTGTATCCTGATACCTGAAAATTACCAGTTATCTGGCAACTCCCGAATGCCGGATTCTTCGGTTCACCCGGTTCTTACATTCCCAAGAGGCATGGAAGAGGAGAGACGTTTTTCTAAGATTAGTGAAAATTAATGGCCCCTTAATCTCCCTTTTATCCCGGGGGGCTAGGATGTGCTTGCAACATCATATTGAGGTGGTCTTCTTAACTATCAAGGAGGAATGTCCATGGTCACAAAAAATCGCTTTCTATCTTTGACCCGTATGAACGCCAATAAGGCAGGTCTGGCTGGCATCGGATTTCTGGCTGGCATTCTAATAATGTTCGGGTCTTGGAATATGCCATTTTATTCTCATGCGGCAAATTCCCAGCCAGTAGCTTCAGCATCTATTGGATCTCCACCAAATATGGAGAAAGGAGGGTTTGCTGACATTGCCCAGGCGGTGACACCTGCAGTGGTCAATATTACGGTTCGAAAAGAAGCACCGGTTCCTATGTCGGGAGTGCCCTCTGATCGGATGAGAGAATTTTTTGGTATACCAGGAATGCCGGAGATGCCAGGAATGCCGAAAAGGCGAGGCGGGCCTCCTGCTCCGGAAGCGCAGGGAGCCGGTTCCGGTGTCATTATTTCCAGTGATGGGTATGTACTGACCAACGACCATGTGGTTGATGGTGCAAATGAAATTACGGTGACTCTTCCGGACAAACGAGAGTTTACCGGAAAAGTTGTGGGCCTTGACCCTCAGACAGATTTAGCCGTGGTGAAAGTTGATGCCACAGATCTTCCATTTGTCCCTTGGGGAAATTCCTCAAGTCTTCGTGTAGGTGAATATGTTCTGGCAGTCGGCAATCCCTTTGGATTGAACTCCACTGTCACCATGGGAATTATCAGTGCGTTGGGTCGAGGGGGAATGGGGATTACACAATATGAGGATTTTATCCAAACCGATGCCGCCATCAATCCGGGTAATTCCGGCGGAGCGTTGGTGAATACGCGAGGAGAACTTGTCGGAATAAATACGGCAATCTTTTCGCAGTCCGGCGGATACCAGGGCGTGGGATTTGCGGTTCCCACCAATCTTGCCAAGCCGGTATACGAGAGTTTAATCAGCACCGGCACGGTTGTCAGAGGGTTCCTGGGAGTCGGTATTCAAGAAATGAATGCCGATCTTGCACAGTCCTTTCAATTAGATGGAACCAAGGGGGCTTTGGTTACGAATGTGGTACCGGGGAGTCCGGCAGATGAAGCCGGTCTTCAGCGGGGAGATGTGGTTGTTGAATTCCAGGGTAAACCCGTTTTGGATCCACGCAGCCTCCAGCACCAGGTTATCCGGACCACAGTGGGGTCTGAAGTGAGCATGGTGGTTATGCGAAATGGTCATAAGAAATCCGTGAAGACCGTGATTCGTGAACAAGATAATCCCACTCAGGTGGCACAGGCCAGCCCTGTGGAGAAAGAAGGCCCCCTAGCCGGGGTGGCTGTTCAAGATCTGGATAGTGGCATTGCACAACAATTGGGATTGGATAAAAATGTCAATGGCGTGGTAGTCATGGATGTGGCCCAGGGAAGCTATGCTGCACGGGCCGGACTCGCGCAGGGCGATGTGATCAGTGAAATCAACCGTAAGCCAGTCCGTTCTGAAGAAGATTTCGTGAAGGCGGTGTCCTACTTGAATGAAAATTCATCCGCGTTGATCTTTATCCATCGCGGGAAAGGGGCGTTGTACTTGAACATTAAAGTTTAACCCCCAAAGGTCGTGGACGAGTCGGTTTAAAAAAGGGGGCCCCCTTCATCGAAGAGGCCCCCTTTTTGTTGTAAAATATTAAGTATTTCCGTCTGAGTAAAATGAAATTCTGTGCACGGCGTAGTGCCCAAGGATACCGGCGAGCCGCAATCGGATAGTCCACCAGAAATGAAGCCATCAACAGCAACCGCGGGTCCTTTATGGTTTCAACACTGTAGTGTTTCAAAGCTCCCAGACAGGTCGCATAGCCGAGGTCATGTCGCCACCCTTTAAAATTATCCCATTAGCGATTCGGGCTTTCCTCGCTAAACTCCTACACAAGATGTTGGTCGATGCCAATTCGATCGTTATCGAGCAGAGTGTTATCGACATCCGGCAGGAAGACCACATTGTCCGGCGCGTTCATGCTCATGTCTCCTCGGATAAGGGGTTGTGCCAGCCTCCGTCTGTTGCAATGAGGGCATCCGCCTCTTTCGGCCCCCAGGTGCCTCGCTTATAAGGCCGGACCGGGTGGTGCTTTCCCAGAACCGGATCGACAACTTTCCAGGCGGCTTCCACCGCGTCCTCGCGGGTAAAGAGCGCCCCGTCGCCTGCCATGGCATTCCCTATTAGTCGCTCGTATGGCTTTTCCTCTCCCGATTGTTCTTCCAGAAGATAGAGTTCTTGCTGATCGCCGATGAACTCCTTTCCCGGCCGCTTGACGCGGGCAGCGAGGGCGACAGCCGAACTGGGGGAGAGTCGAAAACGCAGATAATTGCCTCGTCCGGCTGCCGGTCTTGAATCGTCAAACAGTCGTTGCGGTGGAGGCTTGAGTTCCACGAGGACCTCGGCTGCCGTTGTCGCCAAACACTTTCCTGCACGCAGGTACCACGGCACTCCTTCCCAGCGCCACGAGTCGATGAAGAGTCGCAGGGCACAGAATGTCTCCACGTCGGAGTCTTTCGCGACGCCCGGTTCCTTCCGGTAACCGGTGTACTGGCCGCGCACCACGTCGTCCGGCTGCAGGGGACGCATGGCTTGAAACACCTTCGCTTTTTCGCTGTGGACGGCTCGATAGCCCTGATAGGCGGGTGGCTCCATGGCCAGCAGTGAGACGATCTGAAAGAGGTGGTTCTGTATGACGTCGCGGAGGCATCCGGTACTTTCGTAAAATGCCCCGCGAGCCTTCACGCCGAAATCTTCGCAGAGGGTAATCTGCACGCTGTCTATGCAGTCACGGTTCCAGATCGGCTCCAGGAACGAATTGGCGAAGCGAAAATAGAGAATATTCATGATGGCTTCTTTCCCGAGGTAGTGGTCGATACGAAAGATCGAGTCCTCTGGAAACACCGACTGTGCCATTCGGTTGAGTTTCTGTGCTGAGGCCAAGTCGCGTCCGAAGGGCTTTTCGACTATGAGGCGCGCATCTTTGGCCAAGTCTGAGCCGCCGAGTCCCTGGATGACCGCCGTGAAGAGCGAGGGAGGGATTGCCAGATAATGCGCCGGACGCTTGGCATTGCCCAGAGTCTTTTTGAGTGCCTTGAAGGTCACGGGGTCGTTGTAATCTCCGCCTACATACTGGAGAAGGGAAAGCAGGTGGTCTAAAGCCTCCGGGTCATCGATCTTGCCGGCCTGCTTAATGCTGTCCGTTACATGTTTACGCAATTGCGCCAGACTCCACTTCGGAGCGGCGATACCGACCACCGGAACGTTGAGCAGCCCTCGTTTGGTCATCGCATAGAGGGCCGGTATGATCATCTTGTGGGCGAGGTCTCCAGTGACCCCGAAAAGGACCAGGGCGTCGGACTGCTTTGGTCGGCTGTTCGTCCTGCCCATTTCAGCTTTTCTCCTTTTTCTCATCATGTCCGCCAAACTGCTTTCGCATGGCGGAAAGGATCCGATCGGCGTAGTCCGCGTTCCCGCGAGATTCAAATCGCCCGAAAAGAGCCGCGCTGATCACCGGCGCGGGCACTCCCTCGTCGACCGCAGCCGCGATTGTCCACCGCCCTTCTCCGGAATCCGACACGCGTCCGGAAAAACTTGTCAGATCCGGATCCTCGACCAGAGCCTCGGCGGTGAGATCAAGCAGCCAGGATGCCACGACACTGCCCCGGCGCCAGACCTCGGCCACCTGGCCGATGTCGATCTGGTACTGATACGCATCGGGGTCGCGCAGGGGAGTCGTCTCGGCATCATGCTCTTGGTCTCGTAGGCCGACGTCGGCATGCTTGAGAATGTTGAGTCCTTCGGCATAGGCCGCCATCAGGCCATACTCTATTCCGTTGTGGACCATTTTCACGAAATGTCCTGCACCGGTCGGGCCGCAATGCAGGTAGCCCTGCTCGTCGCGACCGGATGCGCCTGTCCGGCCCGGGGTGCGGGGTGCTGCCTTGACTCCCGGCGCGATACTGCTGAATATCGGGTCCAGATGTTGGACGATTTTTTCCTCTCCGCCGATCATCAAGCAGTAGCCGCGTTCGAGTCCGAAAATTCCGCCACTTGTGCCGCAGTCTACATAGTGAATGCCGCGGCTTTTGAGCGCCTTCGCTCGCTCAAGATCGTCGCGGTAGTAGGTGTTGCCGCCGTCGATGATGATATCGCCCGTCTCCATGCGTGAGGCCAGTTCCTTGACTGTCTCGCCGGCCACGCCGGCGGGCACCATCACCCAGGCCGCGCGCGGTTTGGATAGTTTCGCGATGAACTCGTCAAGCGAGGCGGCCCCCTGGACATCCCGGCCCTCGAGTTTCTTTACCTCAGCGCTGTTCCTATCGTAGACCACGCATGTGTGGCCGGCGTTTGTCAGGCGCCGGACCAGGTTCGCCCCCATTCGTCCAAGACCGATCATGCCAAGTTGCATTTTGTCTCTCCTTTTTTTTAATGGTTATCCGTGTGTGATCACTTCATCGTGGGGTTCCAGAAGAGCCAGGGCCCGCCTGCATACGTTAGCGACGGTGAAGCCATATTCCTGCATGACCATCTTCCCCGGGGCCGATGTGCCAAAACGATCTACGGCGAGCACATCACCATTGTTGCCGACATAGCGATACCAACCTTGTGATACTCCGGCTTCGACGGCGAGCCTCGCGCCGACCACCGGCGGAAGCACGGTGTTACGGTACTCTTCTGACTGGGCTTCGAATAGTTCCCAACTGGGCATTGAAACGATGCGCACCTGGAGTTTTTGTTCCAGCAGTTTCTCCCGCGCCTCCATGATCAATGCGACTTCAGAGCCGCTGGCAATCAGAATCAGGTCAGGATGCCCATTCGGGGCCTCGGCCAGGATGTATCCCCCACGCTTCAGGCCATCGGCAGCGGAGAGCTGTGCACGGTCGAGCGTTGGCACAGATTGTCGTGTCAGGATTAATGCCACGGGCCGATCCCGCGTTTCGATCGCCACCCGCCAGGCCATGGCCGTCTCGTTGGCATCGGCGGGACGGATCACGATGAGCTTGGGAATCGCTCGCAGACAGGCGATCTGCTCCACGGATTGATGGGTTGGGCCGTCCTCACCCAGTGCGAGGCTGTCATGTGTGAATACATACACCACTTGAATCCCCATCAGGGCAGCGAGCCGGATCGGCGGGCGCATGTAATCGGAGAAGGTCAAAAACGTTGCCCCGAATGGGATGATCCCTCCGTGCGTAGCGAGGCCGTTCAGGATCGCCCCCATTGCATGCTCCCGGACCCCGAACTGGAGATTCCGGCCGGCATAGCTCCAGCCGCCGCCGGCAGAACCTTGCAGATCCCCGACCGCCATGTCGGAGGGTTCAAAATTGCCTGCATCCTTCAATTCAGTATACGTGGAGGGATTCAAGTCGGCCGAGCCGCCAATCAAGGCGGGGAGTGTCCGGTTCACCGCGTCCATAATTTTTCCCGAGGCCTCGCGGGTGGCCAGGCCTTTGCCATCGGCGGGGAATTGCGGGATGTTTGTGTCCCAGCCTGGCGGTAGTTCCCCTTTGATGAGCAGGCGAAGTTCGCCCGCAAGCTCGGGGTATTGGGTCTCGTACGCCTTAAAGGTGGCATTCCATTCCGTCTCCGCTTGACGGCCACGGTCAACGGCCTGGCGACAATGCTGCTCGACTTCTTCCGGCACAAGAAATGGCGGGTCAACAGGCCAGCCCAGGTTTTCTTTCGTCAGCTTCACTTCTTCCTCGCCGAGCGGGGAACCATGGGCCGCAAATGTGCCTTGTTTGTTAGGAGAACCGTAACCAATATGAGTCCGTACGAGGATCAGTGAGGGACGCTCCGTCTCCTGACGTGCCTCTTGGATAGCGCGATCAATGGCGTTCACGTCGTTACCGTCCTCGATCGATTGGGTATGCCAGCCATAAGCGGCAAATCGTTGGGCGCGGTCCTCGGTAAATGTGAGCTGTGTTGATGCGGCGAGCGTGATTCGATTATCGTCGTACAGATAGATCAGTTTGCCGAGTTTCAAATGACCGGCGAGCGAGGCCGTTTCGGCCGCCACGCCTTCCATCAGGTCGCCGTCACTGACCAGGGCATAAGTGAAATGACGAACAATCTCAAATCCTGGCCGATTATACCGGGTGGCCAGATAGGCTTCGGCAATGGCCATGCCCGCTGCATTGCCGAAACCCTGACCGAGGGGGCCGGTGGTGGTTTCCACGCCGGGGGTCATTCCTCTTTCGGGATGTCCGGGGGTGCGGCTGCCCCATTGGCGAAACTGTTTGAGTTGATCGAGCGGCAGATCATAACCCGTGAGATATAGCAAACTGTAGAGCAGCATCGATCCGTGGCCCGCCGAGAGAACAAATCTGTCCCGATTGAACCAGTCCGGATTGGAGGGGCTATGTTGAAGAAATCGTGTCCACAGGACATAGGCCATCGGGGCGGCACCTAGCGGGAGGCCTGGGTGGCCGCTCTTGGCCTTTTGCACCGCATCTACCGACAAAAAACGGATCGTATTAATCGACAATTGATCCAACTGCTCGGAACTGGAAACGGATGTAGGTGCTTTATTCATGATAGGTACTCCTTCTTTCGTTGAGAGAATACAACATGGCCGTTCCTGTTTATTCCCCCGGCCGCATGGGTTTTCAAGTGCCAGTATGCTTGAAGGCAATCGGAAGAAAGGCCTTTCCGAAGTCTAGGTAGCGGGCTCACTTTGTTTTTCGTCGCATGGTGCATTTCTTGGAGGCAGAAGTCTGCCATGATGTTCTTGACGATGATGCCACGATCTCCTCCGGCTTCCCATGTCCATTCACCATGATCTTCGCGTGTACACCTTTTGGCCAAGAACCTCTTCGTTGTCTCCCTGTTCGTATGTTTTCTCATATGGCAGCGATTTTGTCATAATACCGAAATCTGGACATCCTCCCAACCCTATTCCGTTCTTGTCAAAGCTGTCCATCATTTCAATTACACAATCATACCTCACCATCTGGTAGCCGGCTTTGATTTCCATGGGAAGAGGATGGGCGCTATATGGGGGAGCAACAGAGAGTTCCGGTTTGTCTCATAGCCCAGCATGGTTGGCGAGCCGATGATTCCTTCCGGCGTCAAGACTTCGTTAAAGGGGTCTGGCGCATACTCCGCTTGATGATATGCGTTGAAGACGACATATCGTGTCTGTGGGAGCGGCCGAAACAAGTTCAGGATCGCGGTCATGGGAACGCCTCATAGTTCCCCTGGAGGTTCGGATAAAGGAAAAACTCTATACACTGCTGCGCATCAGCAAGAACATGCAGAACAGATTCATGACAGGGTTGATCCAAAGCCGGAGTGGAAATCATCAGGTGTCCTGGTCCATCCCTCTTTCTATCTTTCCTATCTGGCTTTTACGGGTTTCTTGCGATTTCATTTCCTTGTCAAAAGAGAGTTGGATTGACAGAGATCCGGTCTCCTCGTGTTCTAATAAATGATGGGGGAGCGCTTTTCATTGATGACTAATTTCAATCGGCTTGGTTGAAGGGGGCGCTCGGGATCGCGAGTATAGTGCGAGAAATCCTCCGACAACTCAACCTTGCTGAGGGGGATGGAAAGGTGTTGTTTTATATGTGATACCTGAGTTTCAATCGAGAGATCAACCAATTGCTCGGGGCAGCCCGTGACTTCGGTGTTTAGATCCTGAGCATCCAGGAATTGCACCGTCACTCGCTCTTCCGGGTTAAGCCACCGAGTGATCGTGGCCATTTTTTCATCGTTCGTCATGTTGATCCTCTTCACGTGTTGACGGCTGTTATAGGATTATTCCTCATCAATCCCTAAATCCCCCCAAGATACCCTCGCAGAAGGTCATGTCGGGTTAAGGTTTTCGTGACAACTCCATTTTCTTCGACACAGAGATTCAGGAGTTTCTTCTCTTTCATGATGCTGATTGCATCTTTAATTGTCGTATCATCGTGAATGAGATAGGCCTCTTTCGACATAATGTGTTGAGTGGTGATCTTCCTAAGTTCCTGCGAATGATCCAGGGCTTTCAATATTCAAACTCACTGACAAAACCCAGATAGGCTCCGGTCTCATCTTAGACAGGCCCACCAGACAGTTGGGACGACAACAGCGCAATGGCCACTTCCATACAGGTGGTTGCCACGTCAAACCGTAAGGGATTTGTGTGGATGAGCTGACCAACGGTCGTGAAATGGGGTTGTGACTGATCCATGGTTCCTCCTTAAGCCGGTTAGAAATTATTACGAAAATTCCGGTGGTAGCCAAATGATCTGTGACCTCAGCCCCAAAGGCCAACATGGAATGGGGGATTCGCTTCTCGAAAGAAAAGCCAAAATCTTATGGATATCCAAGACTTCCCGGAGAGAATTCACAAGAAACGAGGCAACACAATCAAACCGGAGATTCTATAGCCTTACCACTAATTATGAAGCAGGCGGTGGCGTTTCTTCGATCATTGGGCCAGGGGCATGAAATACACGTCTTCATTTCCGAACCTGACATCAATCAGAATATTGTCCTTAATGAGAAGAAAGACGGCCGGCATTCTCACCGGAATGTTCATGACGGTATGCCTCGTATTTTCATCCACCTCGCGGGTTTGGTTGATCCCACTCTCCGTTTGAATCACGACCCACTTACAATCACCCATGAGGGGTTGGAGTAAATGGCCCTTAAGTGCCCTGCTCTCCTCTGGAAAATCAGCCGTATGGAAATCGGTATATTGGTTCTTGTCACTGATTACGATTGTAAGTTGGTCGCCCCGTTGAATCGATTGAAATCCTTTCTCCGCCCCAGTTCTCAACGAGAGAAACAATGGCTCCGGGTGCCCAACCGTGAGTTGGATGACATTCGACATGGCCAGTTGGACAGTACCCAGGATGATACGTTCACCCGGTACCAACAGCCCCCGAGCTATCTGTCCCTGTTGGCCATTTCCGCCAAATGCCAGCGATGGCGGCATTTTGCTCATGGAAAATAAAAGATAATCATTTCAATATAAAACAAATTGGTTGGTTCATACTTTGTGGAACATGAAGTAATGAATTGGTTACACGACGTACGCTTATTTGAGGATCAAAAGTCATCGAAGGCATTCACTTTAGCCATCATGGAATGCGCGAAAATGCACTTTAACCACGGAGCGAAATAGCTCAATTTCAGGAATTGTAATCTTGTTTGATTTGAAATTAGATTTGAATGTGACCGGCCACTTGAGGCCTGGTCATCGCAGATGAAAAACGCTAAGAATGGTGAAGGGGAGGCTGGTTTCAATATTTATGGGTTTTTCCGGATTGCAGAACTTGGAGGAAATGGCTGAAAGCGTGGGTTGTGTGAGGAGTTTTTTCGAGGCGTCTCTTCCTAACCTATCGCCACTTTGGCTTGAGGAAAACGATAAAGCATGCGAACAGGTGGTGTGAGGGAAACGAGCCCGACCAGGAGGGGTCCGAATCTTCCAAGGAGCATGCTACATAGAATAATGACTTTTCCGAAATCCGTTAAGGTCGCCGAGAGACTGAGCACGCCTCCGTTTCCGACGGAAAACCCAACCGTTCCCAATGCGGAGGCCACTTCAAACATCAGAGCCAAAAAAGGTTTATTTTCAATAAAGGCGAGGAAAAACGTTAATGTGGTGACGGCTCCAATGGCCAGGAACATGATAGCCAGAGCTTGTAGGACGAGATGGGAAGGCATCCGCCGGTAATGAAACTCCACATCCAGTCGTTTTCGGAATACGGCCCAGACCGATAAACACACAATGCCGAATGTGGTGGTTTTAATTCCTCCAGCGGTTCCTCCTGGTGATCCCCCGATGATCATTAGCAAAATCAACATATACAATGTGCTGGGGCGGAGGAGGCTCAGATCCAGCGTATTGAATCCTGCAGTCCGGGCCGCTCCCGAGTGAAAGGCGGCAACCATGGCTCCCGCTGAGGGAGTTTGTGAGCCAAGCGTGGCAGGACTATTCATTTCCAATAGGAAAAATCCTATCGTACCAATCACCCATAAACCTATCGAAATGAGTAAGGCCAGTCTTGTATGGGTTTGAATCCGATACCGCTTTTTCTGGTAAAATTCCAAGAGGTCGCGGAAGACAATAAACCCGATGCCGCCTAGAACCAGAAGGAGGGTGATGGAGGCATTCACGATGAAATCGCCACCATAGGGGATCAGGTTTCGAGAAAATGTCGAAAACCCTGCATTGTTAAAGGCAGAAATGGCGTGAAAAATACCATGCCCCAATGCGTCTAATACGGGCATGTCCTGGGAAAACCGTGCGGCGAGTATCAAGGCCCCCACCCCCTCAAGAGTAAAGGTAATGATCAGAATTGTTTTCACAAAACGAATCAATCCAGCCAAATCCAATGAACTGAACGCCTCGGCCACCATCATGCGGTTTCGTAATCCAATGCGTTGGCCCACGGCGATGAGAAGGAGCGTCGCGAGCATCGCATACCCTAACCCGCCTAATTGGATGAGTGTCAGAATGACGATCTTTCCGAATAAGGTGAAATCTTTTTCCGTGTCCGCCACAATTAGGCCCGTCACGGTGACGGCTGAGGTTGCCGTAAAGAGGGCGTTGAGAAAACTTAATGGCTTGCCGGGAGTCGTGGCCAATGGGGTTTTCAACAAGAAGGTTCCTGCGGCGATGAGTCCCATGGCGCCCAGCGTGACGAGTTGGCCGGCTGAGAGGTGGTGGTGGGGAAAAAACCGCCGAATTATGGTGCTCGGAATCCAAGAGCTTCGAGGAGTTGGAAGTGGCAATGGAGGCATTATGGAAGCCAGGGAAGTGGACTTAATTCACTGGAGGCGGGGGTAAAAAACCGTGGGAAAACTCAGGCCGCGAATCTAGAGTGAAATTGTGCGAATGGGCTCCTCCGCAGGTTGTCTTCATGGGCGACATGATTTCCAGGGGGAAACAAGGGGAGAAGAGCATATTGCAAGAAAACCAGTGGGCAATCTTGTCCGAGGTGTAGTTTTTCTGTCAAGAGGGGCAAGCATCAGGCGGCCTGAGGGAAAATTCCTTGCTCAAGAAGTTGGAGGAGGTCACTGTGATGATAGGGCTTGGGCAGGACCGCGAACGCTCCTTCACTCAGGACCTGATGTCGGAACTCATCGGACCAGGTTGCGGTAATCAGAATGAACGGAATGGCCCGGTTCATAAAATTTAGTCGAAGTTCTTGAAGAAGTTGCAGCCCATTCATTCCTGGCATCAGGTCGTCAGACAAAATCGGGCTGATGGAGGGGTGTTGCTGAATCAAGGAGAGGGCCTCCATCCCATTCCCTGCTTCCAGACATGTGTACCCATTGATTTCAAGCCTGAGTTTCAGCAGCCATCTGGGGTCTGGTTGATTCTCAACCAGGATAATCGTCCGATGTTTAGAAAAAGAAGGCAATGAGTCTTATACAAGGATATCCATATCCTGGGAGAACTCCATGTGTAGGACAACATATCTGCAAGGGATATTCCAGAATGCTCTTCAGAGCCTATTGTCATATGGGCTAGAGGGCACCCCTTTATCAAACGGTTTTTACAGATATTTTTGGAATTGCCGGAAAAAAGATTCCGGGAAGAACATGTGACGGCCTAAGAAAGGGAGAAATGTTGTCTCTATCGGAGACAATCTGTCTTTTTTCTTTTGGACAGGTCTCGCTGAAGGTTGCTACGCGAGAGGAATTACTTCCTGAATGGTTAGAGAACAGATGAAGATTGAGGCCCCTGCCGATGTCTGACAGGGGCCGATTCCCCGAACGGGGAAAAATCGTGCTTAGGTTCACGTTACATGAAGTAGTCGAATTCGCTTTCACGATGGGTCCGGCGGCGGACCGCGAAAATAGCGGCTGGTTCGTCGTGAGGGTCCAATCGAATGGTGTACTCACCGCCCACAACTTGATGGCGGTAATCTTGAATGAGTTCATGCAGTTGATACGTGTCCTGTTCACCAATGCTGCATTCTTCAATCGGAATACTCAGACGAGCCTCGTGTACGGTATAGGGATCCATATTGATCACGAACAAGAGGATGTCCGTCTTGTCGGCATTCATTTTTCCATAAAACAAAATGTGATCGTTGTCGGATTGGTAAAACTCCAAATTGGTAAAGGTGTGCAGGGCAGGATGATCCCGTCGGATCTGGTTAATGCGGGTGATATAGTCACGGATGTTTCCGGGACGATCCCAATCCCAATGTCGAATTTCATATTTTTCCGAATCCTGATATTCCTCGGTTCCGGGAATTGCCTTATTTTCACACAGTTCATAGCTATTGTAGATACCGTAAGTTGGGGAGAGCGTGGCGGCCAGCACGAGCCGGAATTTAAAGGCCGGTCGACCTCCCTGTTGGAGAATTTCCGGAAGGATGTCCGGTGTATTGGCGAAAAAGTTCGGCCGGAAATAGTCCCGCATTTGGGTTCGGGTTAATTCGGTCAGGTATTCGGTCATTTCTCCTTTTGAATTTCGCCAGGTAAAATACGTGTATGACTGCGTGTAACCGGCTTTCGCCAGGACCCGCATCATTTTAGGCCGGGTGAAGGCTTCCGCCAGAAACAATACATCAGGATGTTCCAACTGGATTTCCCGGATGAGCCATTCCCAAAAGATGACGGGTTTGGTGTGGGGATTATCCACTCGAAAAATTTTGACTCCATGCTCAATCCAAAAAAGGAGAACCCGCTTCATTTCCTGCCAGATGCCCTGCCAAGCTTCGGTATAGAAATCAAATCCGTAAATGTCTTCATATTTTTTGGGAGGGTTCTCCGCAAATTTAATGGTCCCGTCCGGTCGTTGCTTGAACCATTCCGGATGTTGTGTGACATAGGGATGATCCGGCGTGGCATTGATGGCGAAATCTATGGCGACTTCCATTCCGTGGCTCCTGACCGCTTGCTGGAAATGGTCAAAATCTTTCATTGTCCCGAGAGCCGGCTCGACCGCATCATGTCCGCCATGTCGACTCCCGATGGCCCAGGGACTACCCGGTTCGCCAGGTTTGGCCTTCAAGCTATTGTTGCGGCCCTTGCGATTAGTTTCTCCGATGGGATGAATCGGCGTGAGATAGAGCACATCGAATCCCATATCCCGGATAGCCGGTAGGCGTTGTTCGCAATCCTTGAACGTTCCCCCTTTCCCGGGCTCGGTTCCTTCTGACCGGGGAAAGATTTCATACCAGGCGCCATATCGGGCGCGCTCACGGTCGACGATCACTTCTAATTCCCTCTCATAGGTGGACCAGGCAGCCCGCTGTTCGTGCCGGTCGACGAGTGTGGCTACAATGGGATCCAGGGCGATTGCAATCCGGGTTTCCTGGTCCGGAGCAGACTTCCATTTTCCCAACCAAATCTTCAGCTCGGATTTATCGGGACCTTTGGCTCTGGTCATGGCCTCTTTGACTTGCGCCTCTCCTTCCAATAATTCACTGGACAGGTCCGGAAGCACCCCGTGTTTCTTGGTCAGTTCAATCCGCCAGGTCTCAAAACTTTTGACATAGGCTCCCACGGAATAGAGATATCGGGTATTTTCTGAGAGGAGAAATGATCCAGCCCACCGGTCATTATCGACATGATGCATGGGGCTTTCCGACCATTCCTTCTGCCCCAGCAATTTGTAACGAAGGACGGCTCCGATGGTGTCGTGTCCTTCCTTGAAAACGTCAGCCGTGACTTCCAGGATCTCCCCGACGATCCGTTTGACCGGATAGCGTCCCGCATCCAATTCCGGCTCGACATGTTCAATGATCAGGGTTTGTAACGATTTAGGCATGTTGGACATGAGCACTCCTTGGTAATTGGCTTTTTGACTACTCGTGTAGCGGATAGTGTGAGTTTGTCCCCCGTCAGGAAGATCTGATGTAGTGAAACCATTGCTGGGTGTCAGCTGGACATCCGGTTTAAGCCACCGTTTTGGGAATATCAGTCAACTTCTAAAATTTGGAGAATGCCGTCCAGGGGGATACGCACCCAATCGGGCCGGTTATTGAGTTCATAGCCGAGTTCATAGATCGCTTTTTGGAGTAAATAGCCATTCAGCAAAATTTGAATATCGTCGGAGGACGGGGGCAGAATGTCACGGACTTCCTTGATTGACAAATACGCTTTGAGATAGCTGACGCTGACCCATCGTTGCCAGTAGCGAGCCCAAGGTTCGAGTAAGGAAAAGTCTTCCGGTCGAACACCCTCGACCAATCCAATTGAGGAGGCAAGCGCCGCATAATGAAAGGATCGCAACATGCCCGCGACGTCGCGCAGCGGAGATTCCTTGAGTCGTCTGACATTCAATGGTCTGGCCGGTTCGCCCTCAAAATCAATAATGATGAAATCTTTTCCGGTATAGAGCACCTGACCGAGATGGTAGTCGCCATGGCATCGGATGCGGGTGCAGGTGAGTTTCCGGTCCCGTATGTTTAAGAGACGTTTGCGTAAGCGGCCTTCTCCTTCCAGCACGTGTTTTGCCAGTGTTTGCACGGGTTCCTGGAGCCCTTTGACCTGGGTGCGAAGAAGGGGAAAGTTCATGTTCACCGTGCCCAACATGCTCTGATACAAGCCCCGCCGGTAAAAATCTGTAAATGGTTCCGGTTTAAATTCGGAATCATCAGAGTCGGAGGCCAGCGCAGCATGCAGTTCTCCTGTTCGAAGGCCCAACAACCGTGCTTCTTCCAGATAGGGACCAATCCATTCGCGGGCGCCCGTCGGAATCTCCTCGTCCACCATGGCCATAAGAGATTTCTGAGGAATTGACGAGTCGGTGATGGCTGTGGAGTGGGTGAGCGCTTCTTCCAAGTATCGACTCAGTTCATCCAACGTGAATTTCCAGGCGTCTCCTTCATTTTGCATGAATTTTTGTAAGATGCCAAACGTCAGGAGATCGCCATTGTCCCGTTGATATTCGATGGCTCCAGCCAGGGGCGCGATGTGCGGAAATCCTTTGTTCGTTAAAAACCGTCCGATTTCAAAGTCAGGATTCACGCCGACTTCGGCCCGTCGGTAGAGCTTGAGGATGAAGTCATGTCCAAACAAAACCGAGGAGTTGCTTTGTTCACCTTTGAGCAAGGTGGGTTCCAGTGTCGGGACCTCTTTCTGAAGTTGCCGCCGGAAAATTTTCGTGGCTTGGGTGACCAAATCGCCCACTGGACCGGTAAATCGGCGATTTCGGGAAATACTGTCCAATAGCATTTTTTGAAACTCCCGATCCCACATGGCATCGATGAGTAGGCCTTCCTGGTCACCGTCTTTCATTTTGACTCGCACCCGTGCAATAGCGGCCGGAGAATCCACCAGTGGGGCCATATGTTCGGCCGGGAGATACTTCAAGGGTAGAAGGTATGTCTCGGGTTCTCCTTCGGTGTATTCCACGCGGATGAGGGCGAGGACGGCCAAGGGATCCTCTTGCGGAAGGGGGATCGCTTCCGTGATTTCCACGAATTGCATGGTGCGGGCTTTGCCTCCAAACCACCGGCGGCCTTGCAGGTACTGAGGTAACACATTTTCGAGTTTGACTTTTTCCCGTTTATGGATGAGGTTATCCCAATCTTTTGGGATGGTAATGGTTGGTAAGCCCTGTTCGGTCTTCCCCTGAGAATCGAGTTGTTTGGATTCAACCGGTTCCAGGGCAAACCAGTAAAATGCGTGCCCGCTCAGGGTGAGCAGATAAGGCAAATCGCCGATGGCCGGAAATTTACTCCGTCCGAACAAGGTCATGGGGCGCCGTCCTTTGAATTCCGCGAGATCGAGTTCGACCCATTGGGCGTGGCGGGATAAGTTCACGGCAACCAGAATGGTTTCGTCCTGATAACGCCGGAGGAAAACCAGGACTTTCCGATTGGAGGGATGGAGAAACTCAATGGATCCACGTCCGAAGACCTTATAGCGTTTCCGCAATGAGACGATGCGCTTCATCCACCAGAGAGGGGATTGGGCGTTATTTTGTTGCAGTTCGACATTGACGGCTTCGTAATGATATTCGGGGTCAATAATAATGGGCAGGTAGAGTTTTTGCGGATTGCCATAGGAAAATCCGGCATTGCGGTCGGCACTCCATTGCATGGGAGTGCGGACCCCGTTCCGGTCGCCCAAATAAAAATTATCGCCCATCCCGATCTCTTCCCCGTAATAAATGCATGGAGTGCCGGGCATCGAAAACAACAGGCTGTACATCAGTTCAATTTTTTTTCGGTCATTCCCGAGGAGGGGGGTCAAGCGTCGACGGATCCCCAAATTGATTCTGGCCTGTTTGTCATGGGCAAAAACCCGGTACATGTAATCCCGTTCTTCATCAGTCACCATCTCCAGGGTGAGTTCGTCGTGATTGCGCAAAAAGAGCCCCCATTGGCAGGATTCCGGAATCGCAGGCGTCTGGTCCAAAATATCGATGATGGGAAAGCGATCTTCCATTTGCATCGACATGAATAGGCGGGGCATCAAGGGAAAATGGAAGTTCATATGGCATTCATCGCCCTGCCCGAAATAGGCTGCGGCGTCTTCCGGCCATTGATTGGCTTCCGCGAGAAAAAACCGGTTTTTGAATTTTTTATCGACGTGCGTCCTCAGCGTTTTGAGAAACGCATGGGTTTCCGGGAGGTTTTCGCAATTGGTCCCTTCCCGCTCGAAGAGATAAGGCACGGCATCCAGCCGCAAGCCGTCCACACCCAATTCCAGCCAGAAATCAAGGACCCCAAAGATTGCCTTTCGCACCTCGGGGTTGTCGTAATTCAGGTCAGGCTGATGGGAAAAAAACCGATGCCAGAAATACGCTTTGGCCACGGGATCCCAGGACCAATTTGAATGTTCGGTATCTTTGAAAATAATGCGGGTATCGGAATACAGTTCAGGGGTCTCACTCCAGACGTACCAATTCCGCCATTTACTGCCGGGGGGAGCCTTCCGTGCGCGCTGAAACCAGGGGTGCTGGTCTGAGGTGTGATTGACCACTAATTCTGTAATCACCCGTAATCCACGGCGGTGGGCCTCCCGGACGAACGCCTGGAAGTCACGCCTGGTTCCATACTGTGAATGAATATTTGTGTAGTCGGAAATGTCATAGCCATCGTCCCGGAGGGGAGATGAGCAAAAGGGGAGAAGCCATATCGCGGTCACACCCAAATCCTGGAGATAATCGAGTTTTTGGGTAAGCCCTTTGAAATCACCGATGCCATCGGCGTTACTATCGCAAAACGCTCGAACATGGAGTTCATAAATAATGGCATCTTTGTACCACAGCGGATCATTCTCGAGTGTGTCGACAATCATGGATAGGCCTTTCCTCAATCCTGTCTATACTAATTGTTTCCCGGCCGTACACAGGAAGTGCGGTCTCGATATGGGTTGTGATGTCGCAATATTTGGCTGGACGTCTGTTCAGCGAGAATGCTGAAAAAGATAAACGAGTAACACTGATTTACCATATAAATGGATGGAAATGCCAATCCATTGTTAATGGGTGGAATGCGTTTCTTGTGTGATGAGACGGGGGGCAAAGGAGAATTCAGCAAGGAATTTTCGAAGGATGGCTTGTTCCAGGCGTGAAGGATATTGAGTGGGGCAGGGGACGCGGAGTAATAAATTGATGCGGCCGGGCTCAGGCAACTGAATGGTGACCCGTGGTTCAACGGAGGGGGCGTCTAACCACAGCTTGCCTTCGAGTTTTTTGAGATAGGTCCTTGCCTCATTGATAAACGGGGCGGCTTCTTCTTCTCCGGCTTGCAGCAGCAAGCGTTCGGCGGTTTTCCAATCATCATCGGTACTCAAGGGAACCGTCACAATATGGAGACGGTATTTCTTTGAATAGGTTTCATTTGTTAGGGGGTGATCGAAAATAAAGCTGTTGGGAATGACCATGGCCCGCCCTGTATATTGATGAGAGGTTTGGCCTGGTCCGATTTCCAGAACCGTGGTCGTCAGGGCGTTGTGGTCAACCACGTTTCCTCGAATACCTCCAATTTCGATGCGATCACCCAACGAATAGGTTTTGGTCAGCACTCGAAGGGCCGATCCGCTCAAGCAATCAATGATTTCCTTGGTGGCCAGGACGAAGGCCACGGCCACAGCAAATACGGAGACGGCAAAGGTTTGGAGTTGCGGTGCCCAAATAAAAATCATCCCGAGAATAAACAGAAAGAGCAGGCCATTTCTGAGATTGACCGCCCACCGTCTCTGTGTTTCGACGGAAAGCTCGGTTGTCCGGAAAAGACTGTGATGGATCCCCATCCTGACGATGACAATGATTAAGAAGAGGAAGAACGTACTCAGGCCGTAACGGATGACCATATTGCCGGTCGGATCTACGATGTCTTCCACGGGTGGCTCCTCAAGACTGATGTATGAACTGGACGGGTTGAGATCAACAGAAACTTCATGAGATTCTCAGGCATAATTCCAACCTGATCGATTGGGAAAAGGCGAAAGTCCAAGAGCTGGCAGATGAACGAAATACAGGTGAATCACAATCCAACGGGTCAAGCTGAAGGCGAATATTCAAGAGCAGTCAGGGGGCAGATCATGTTCAAAAATAACAACCACCCTGCTCAGATCATACTGTATTTGTTCTCCTAAACAAAGGGGTTTGATTGAGTTAGGGAACTGAAGGCCCACCCCTTCTCCTGTGGTTCCGGAAGGGGTCGTCTCCGTTGGTCAGACGGAATTCTTCATGGTCGCTATGGTGCGAAAGAAGAGGTGGAGGGTCTTGGTCTGACATTGAAGTTTTCTGTTTTTCCTCTTGTGCCAGAGAGAGAGCTTCACGGGCATCGGTTTGTGCCAACATCATTAACCGAGTGGCCATGGAATAATCCCGAGCCCAGAATACCTTTCTGGATTGTTCATGAAATTCTTCTTCCGCGATCGTCAGCTCACTTTCCGCTAAACTGTAGAGATCAGGCGCGAAGACCAAGGCTCCCTCTCTCCTGGCATTTTCCACTGCCTGACGGGCTACCTGCAATTCGTGGATGGGTGGATCCTGACAGCCGGTTATTAAAAGACTCAAGCCGAACAAGACCACATACAGTTCCCCACGGGAGAGTCTGCAAGCCCTCGTAACACATTTCCTTATCACGGGGTTCTCTTTTAACAAAATGGACCTTGTTTTTGAAAAATTTTCGGGAAGGCCGGAAAGGCTTCTCATCGCAATCAAAGTCTGATCTAGCAAATCCTACGCCAATGGTGAATGAAGAAAGCTGTTGGTAGATGCCTGATTTTACAGTTGTTTTTTAGGAAATGGTTCATGGATTTTGGACACCTTGGCTCCTGTTTGGAACCTTTGTCCGGGTCTGATTTTGGAAGGAGAAGGAGTCACAGAATGTGGTGTGGTGATTCTTCACCAGGGAATTTCCGGTTGCCATGGGGAGGGGGAGGGGTTTTCCTGAGGTGCCAGGGAAATCTGTGGTTCTGCTTGTACCTTGGCATTTTCAGAGTGGAATGGCCGCAAATGACCAGGGGGGTGTGGGTAGAACGGTTGGTCAAAAGGTTGGCCCTATCGTCCCAGGAAAGACTCCTGAGCCCTCGCTTCAGGCTTCAAGATATGTCTTGCTCAAATTGTATTTAGGGAATAATATTTTGATTGACCAGGTTTTTGCTCGAATCTCCCCCTTCCTTATAAAAATTCTACTTAAGGCTCTCAAAGGAGGCAGCCTATGGAAGGCAAGTCGGAATCTCCCTTTAATCTCCAGTTATTCCTGACGCAAAGCGGTGACGGGAAAACAATTTTGACATTCCGTCCAAAGCAGACGCTCTTTTCACAAGGGGATGTCGCGGATGCTGTGTTCTATATTCAGTCCGGCCAGATCAAACTTTCGGTGGTCTCGAAGCAGGGGAAAGAAGCCGTGGTCGGGATCGTGGAGTCTGCGGGGTTTGTAGGGGAAGGTTGCCTCGCCGGGCAGCGGGTGTGCATGGCTACGGCGACAGCCCTGGAGGACTGCACTCTGGTTAGAATTTCAAAGGAGGCGATGATCCGGGTGCTCCATGACGAACCCACCTTCTCCACGTTCTTCATGGAACATCTTCTGGCTCGCAACGTCCGTATTCAGGAGGACTTGGTGGATCAGTTGTTTAATTCCGCTGAGAAGCGGCTGGCGCGTGTGCTGCTGTTAATGGCCCATTTTGGGAAAGAGGGCAAGCCGGAACCGGTCCTTGCAAAGGTCAGTCAGGAAATGCTTGCCGAGATGATCGGCACGACGCGCTCCCGCGTCAGTTTCTTCATGAATAGATTCAGAAAATTGGGGTTCATCGAGTACAACGGCGGTTTGCATGTGCACAGCTCCCTCCTTAATGTCGTCCTCCACGACTAGGATTTTCCTTTATTTTCGCGGCATCAGATGCGTACCTCCCTTCGTTAATTTTCGGCGGCATGCACGGCTATTTCCTCTAGACTGAGCAATTTTGGTCAGAATTCTGGAGGTTATCCTGCCAGAATGAACTTCGCTATTGGCCAGGACCAATCCTCGGTCGGACCGAAATCTGACTTATCTAGGAGCCTATCGTCGGATATCAGGGGAATGCTCTCATGACGAAAATAGTTTTTCAGGAAACGGTTGTGATGTTCTTCCTATTCATGGGCATGACGGCTCATGGATCAACTGAGGGGGACTTGCCGGTGCAGAATCATCGACTCGCCCCGTGCCCCGACAGCCCCAATTGCGTATCCAGCCTCGAGGATTCGGAAAAACATTCCATAGGATCCTATCGCTATGAGAAAACGCTGGCTGAGGCCAAAGCAATGTTGAAACAGGTTTTCGGGGAATTGAGTCGCACCGAGTTGGTTCAGGAAGAGGAGATCTCCCTTCATTACGAAGTCCGAAGTTTCCTGTTTCGCTTTGTTGATGATGTCGAAATTCTGTTTGATGACGCCACAAAGACTATTCATTTCCGGTCGGCATCTCGGGTGGGCTACTCCGATTTTGGGGTTAACCGGAAGCGAATGGAGGAAGTTCGAAGTCTGCTGGAGGGACGGCTCTAGCCACGAGTGGGTTCATGTAAACAATCTGCACCCTCTGAAGGAAATCGGGAAACAACCTCTTCTCCCCACATCAGCGTTCCTGCTTGCCATACCGCACAGTGAGAAAAAGTGCTCATCGCCTATCAAGAGTGGGATTTCAACCGGGGTTGGGATACGATGCCAGATGGCGGCACTGTGGCCTTTCGCATCAGTGAGCAATTTTGACCAGATCTCATGCTGTCTCTTTGCTAGGATTTGAATGGACAAACAAACACAACCCCTCTCGCATCCTTAACTGTAGGAGGAGACGTTATGACCTGCCGATCTGCTCGACTGTTTTTAAACCCTGCCCCCCTGAATCTGGTCTACTGCCGTATGTGTGGCTCGACCGATTTGGAACTGTCCTGTACATCCAAAACCTTTGGACCACACATGTGTTTGATTTGTGTCCGGTCCCTGATTGAGTTGGGACCGGCAAAGCAATCTGGCCCTGTGCCATTGCGTGAACTTGTACGTTCCTGAGCTATGTGCGGCACGGGAGCTTGTTCCCCATCGGACGCTTGATTGAACCCCATGCGGCTGCGGGGCCGCTTCTCCGGTCGGAAACAACCGCGGTCACGTACTCAACTAAATTTTTGCAATCTGTTCAATATTGAACAGACAGGGCCAGGCCTTCCCGCCATACTGGACAGTCATCTGAAGATGAGGGATGCCAGAATGTTCAAAAACCGGAACAGGTATCACCGAACCAAGTCTCATTCCAAAAAAGTCCAACATCATGTATTTACGTTTGCGTTGAATGAGCACCTCGGTGATCTCGAACCAGGACGGTTCAGCTGAAGGGGCTCCGAACACCATGGATTTTTATATATGGTCTTATTCGGTTGAAAGGAGCACGACGTGAAAACGCTTACTTCTTCAGTCAAGAGGCTGGTGACAAATCAGGACGAATTCCAGGAAAGTATTTCGGCCGATTTTCCGTTTTTCCTGGAACGGTCATCGGGCATTATCAAACGAAATTTACAGGACATGGGGCAATGGGTCGACGACACCTCACATGAAAAATCACTTCGCAGGCTGTCCTTTGACCTGGTTGTCTGGTTTATTGAGTATTGCCCATCTCAATTGCCGGGTCATCCTACGGTGTTGTTGGACGGATTTATTTCGGATTTCCTTGAAAGATTTCAGAAATCAAACGTTTCGCTGACCTCAAATTCCATTTTGTACCGATTCATTGAAGGACTGCTCCGTCGTGCTGCGGTAAGCCGTGATTCCCTCATCTGTCTGTTCTATCATTTTTATGGTATGAAACCCGCCGAGGTGGGTCTTTTTCTAGGATTGGAAAAAGGAGAAACGCTGGAGATCTATAAGGGGTTCGAACGGTGGAGACAAAAAGGCTGGAACCAGGCGGTTGAAGAAATCGGATTGACCGACCGGGAATTGTTCTCATTAGCCGAGACGCAACGGAGTCAACCTGAAGTCTTCCATGAGGACGTCCGAAAAATTCTGAAAACGTTATCGCCATTCTGTCGCAAAAGTGAACCTCAGTTTAACCGGTGTGTGGAAGTAGAAAAATGGTATGAGATGTTCAGGGAAGGGTATGGATGTGAATACCGGATGTGGCATTTACCGTTATGCCAGTCCTGTATGAACACAATTGCCAAGTTTAGAGACGTATTTTGGCTCAATGCCACCATACCATCACAACTCCATCTGCATATCTCCCCCTATGTACTGAAAAAAGAAACGAGACGCCGACTTTCCGTGCCGGGGAACATTTCTCCTTCCGGGAGCAGTCACTCCCAGTGCCCCGGAGACATGTAAGAAGCATAGGCAAAGGGTATGGGCAGTTGATAAATGATGGATGAGAAAGGCGATTCTTACGAATGCCAGGAACACATTGTACGGATAAGGAAGTACGTCCATTGGCAAATGACCGCCTATCGGCCCCGAATCCGGGACTTTACACTCCTTGTGGGTGAATGACCTCACCATTCAACTCCAGGCCGTGTCTACAGTAGCAGCTCGCGTCCGTCACCCCTGCGATTGGCAGGGTTCCAGTCGGATGCAGGACAGTCTGTGTCTGAGCAGGCCGTTTTTTTTGAATGCTCCCTCCAAATCCCTTCCTTAAGGTAAATTTTCTAACGTGAGCAATATTGACCAGACATCGTCCAGCTTTCCCCCCATAGTGATCCATCATTGGAAGATTAAGAATATCAGGGGCCGATCAAGGCGGTACCTTGGCGTTTCAATTCCATTAAGAGAGAGGTAAACGCATGAACGCAGATCAACTCAAAGGAAAATGGATGCGGTTCAAAGGTGAATTCAAGCAGCAGTATGGCAAGTTCACCAATGATGCCTTACGGCAGATCAAAGGAATTGACGACACCATTATCGGCAAGGTGCAGGAACGGTACGGCGACAAAAAAGATGCACTCATGAAGTGGGAGAAACAAGGCCAGAACTCGTCTACGGCCGAGACGGCACACCCAAATATACCCTGACGAGAAATTTCCAAGAAGAGTGCATTGCGGAAGCATCCAATTCAGAAAAGAAAAAATTATGAAAATACCCTATCTCATAATCGTGTGCACTGTTTTACTTGTCAGCGGGGCCATCAGCGTCGGATCAACGGACATCATAGGCAAGGCGGGTGAGAAGACATCGATTACTGACCCGAGGGAGGGCGTCGGGTGGCCGATTCAAGACGAGACCACTTATATACAAGCAGGGCTCAAACGCACGGTCAATCACGATGGAGTTAACCACCAGGCACCGGAGAAGAGTCACCCATCGGTGGAGTTCGACGACAGGGGGCGGTCCGTTCATCCCAGTCGGCTTCATGTCAGCCGTGTACAATTGGCAATCTTCTCCTTGTGTCTTCTTTCGATGAAGCCATTAGGGCCTGCGTAACGGAGCGGATGGCCATGAATGCTCATATGATTCCCCAGACCAAAGCATAAGGGACATCATGCACGAGCGAGGTCCAGGTTATTCTGATCCGTTGCACAAGGGATCGAGGACAGCCTGTCGATCTCAGGAGGTAGTGTTCACGGAAAAGTATCTCAGAAAAACGAGAATGACTCACGTATCGGGAAGCACATGATCTATTTCGAACTAAAAGGGGCGATACCTCGCAATCGCATGCCAATCCATTTCTAATAGGAAAGGTCCTCTTGAAATGATCAAGCAACACATTCTCGTGGTCGACGACAACGCTGCCATTCGTAATCTGCTAAAAATCCGCCTGGAATATTCCGGGCACACGGTAGATCTTGCTGAAAATGGTGGTGAAGGATTGATGATGCTCGCACAGGCGGACTATGACCTCGTCCTCCTTGATTATATGATGCCTGGGACCACGGGGTTGACGGTCTTAGAGCACATCAAGGAGCGGTATCCTTCCCTAGCGGTGGTGATGCTCACCGGCCATTCTGGCTGCCACATTGAGGGCCAAGCGATCGCGGCAGGGGCGCGGGCCTGTCTGTATAAACCCTTTAATTGGGTGGAATTGGAAGACATCCTTCGTTGTTCGGTCGGCACGGCTTCATAGGGAAGATGGTCTCCGAGCGCCTGTTACCCGGAGTTAAGCGCCTTTTCCATATCAAAAAAATGTATGGCATCTAAACGAAGACCCTCGTTCAATCCCAAAACCTTCCTGAGACAAGTCGGGAACGGCAAAACCATTATATCGTGTAAAAAAAACCGTGTTCTTTTTTCGCAAGGAGATGCGGCAGATGCCGTCTATTACATTCTGGAGGGAAAAGTCACGCTCACGGTCGTGTCCAAGCGCGGCAAAGAGGCCGTTGTGGCCATTCTAGAGCCGGCGACCTTTTTTGGGGAAGCCTGTCTCACCGGGCAGGTAATGCGTTTGGAGGCCGCGACGACGGTAGGTGTCGCAAAGATCGTACGCATTGGCAAAGCGGCCATGATTAAGGTGCTTCACGAGGAACCCACCTTCTCCGAACTCTTCCTGGCCCATCTCCTGGTTCGAAGCCTCCGCATCCAAGAGGATCTGGTCGATCAACTCTTTAATTCCAGCGAGAAGCGGCTGGCGCGCCTGCTGCTCCTCATGGCCCATTTCGGCAAAGAAAGCGAACCGGAGACCGTCATTGCGAAATTAAGTCAGGAAACGCTTGCGGATATGATCGGCACCACGCGCTCTCGCGTGAGTTTCTTTATGAATAAGTTTCGAAAACTGGGCTTCATTGAATACGACAGCGGATTGGACAAGGAGTTGCACGTGCACAGGTCTCTTCTGAATGTCGTCCTCCACGACTAGGTTTCCTCCTTCGGTTCAATGAAGGTGAGCCGCAACACCTCTAGCGGAGCCTCCGTTTCCGTTCTCACCCCTGAGCAATATTGACCAGACAGGCCTTGCCCGGGGGCCTATAATTTTATGGAGGTGATGATATCGGGTAGTGATATCGGGTAGGCCGATCATAGGCCGAGTTTGTACAGAAGAGGCCTGCAGAGAGGGCCATCTTGTGGGAATGATCAAAGATAACCAGGAGGTTATGATGAATTGTGTACGTTGCGGAGGATTTCAGATGTTGGACCAGTTCTACGGCATGGAAAACAATGGATCTGTTTGGATGTATGATGCCGTGCGGTGCCTCAATTGTGGATCCATAGAAGAGCCCATGAGGGAAAAAGCGGAGGCGATCGCATCGCTCAGAGCGGAACGCCTCAATCAATATGCCTTGAGCGTGCGGGTAGTAGACTACCAATAGGAAAAATCGGGCTGGTTCCTCGTCGTCATTTCTTGCCATCTATCTGAATCGGGGAGACCGTGGCCGTATGAAATCCATGCCGTCTGGTCTATTTAAAATTCCGGATTTCTCGCAATAAGCTCACACCGGGAGAATGTCAGTAAGGAGCCGTGAAAGTCCCGATCGGCCACCTGACCCGGGGTGGGTGTGGTGAGTTCCGCCCGGTCCATCCGGCATGAAGACCTGCTACAGAAAAAATGAATGGGCGAGTCAAGAATACAAAATTCCATCCTTCCAGCATGAATTTGGGGAACGAACGGGAGCAGGGTGGTTGGATATAATTTCTATTCATCTATCCATTCATTTCCTATTCAAGGGGGAACCGCGCATGATTACCTATTTTCGCCACCTCTATCGCTTCACCATAGGGTTTTGGATTCCACAGACATCCCCTCTCTGTCCTGTGCCCGTTACCGTTTCGGGAGAAGAGTCCTGTGATAGCCCCAATCAGCCGTCTCCCTGCCCTGCCATACAATGTTTGTGTGTCGCCATGCTTTTAGGCGGATTTCTCACGGGATGTATTACCGATGCCACCACTGACCTGACCAAAGCTCCTTTTGATGCTTCCACCGAGCTCACGGACGCTTCGACAGATTCATTTACCAGACTGACCGATGGGACCAGTCAAGCGACGAGCGATCTCACCGAGCCCACCAGAGAATTCCTCTCCAGCACGACACCGGGGGCCTGGTTCAATGCAGATGGCATGCTCAATGCTGACCATAAAAAGATTGCGTTTGTGGTCGTGAACTTTGATAATTTGCAAGAGGATATCGCCAGGGGATCCGGAGAATATCTGGTTTCGCTTTCGATGTTAATGGGTGTCCCCCCGGATTCCCGAGACCGGTTTTTACAATCCGCACAACGGCAGCATGGCTATATTTTTGATGCGAGCCAATCCAGGCCGGAATCATTTAGACGTCTGATCAAGACCCTACATGTGACGTCACCCTACTCGTAAAGAACGGTCTGATCAGCCGACCTTTGGCCTGGGGTGTGCCTCCTGCATGCTGTTAATTAAGGCCGGTATCGATTTCGTTCCTTCTGCTTCTTGTTTTCATTTCGCACAAAGGGGGCCATACAATAAATTCCGAAGTTCATTATCGAGTAGCAGAAAAAATGAATAGATTCCCCCTATCCATCCACCCTTCAGGTTAGCCGAATGACCTGACGTGCCAATCAATGGGCCGATCTTCCCTTACCCCTGCGAGTTGTAACGGCCACCGGGGGACTCCGTCGCCCCGGTTCCATTTAGCGGACCTAATTTATCAAATGGTGCGAAATTGAGGGGCGAACGCTATCGGCCTACCCAAAAAACCAATGTGAGGATATGCCCAAAACGATGATCGACAAGCCAACGACTGACACCAAAGATGGCTTGGCCCTCCAGTTCCACGGACGGTTGCTTTTAGCCTAGGCTATGCGAGAATTAGAGCGGACGATTTGTGAAACCACATGTGGCCGCTCGGTCGTCGCGAGGTCACCGCGATTGAGACCTTTTCCGGCCCACAGGGCAAGTGGGAATGGGCAAGGATGATACGCTGTCATTGATACCTTCACCGAAAGATCTTTGTGGACGACAATATCCTTGCATTTTCCTTTGCCAGCTAGGCCGAATTTTCAGGGCTTTCCCTTCCTCAGCGGTTATCCATCGTGACTCTACATGTTGGTGTTTTTATGGCCCGGAAAGGGTGGCATTTTTAGGTAGGTTTGGGTAAGGTACGCCCACCGAGCTAAGGGAAACGACGGTCACTTTCATCAAGCTGATCGGAGGCGGCTCATCTCCCTTGATGGCGACTACACTTATTTCATGGCGGAGACAGGATGAAGCATGTAACAGGTTGTCTGATGATTCTGGTCTGTGTTGGTCTGGCAGGGCTAGGGGATGTCACCTTCGTTTCCGGTCATACACTCCCGGGCGCCGTCGTTGTCGCCTTAGCCTCGGGTGAGAATACTGAACAAAACCTTCGGGACGATGATAACAATACATTGACTCCCTTCGACCAGTCCAAAGGCAGTGAGGAGGATGTGGAAATGACCCGGCGTATTCGGCAGGCCCTTATGGCCGATACCACCTTATCCATGAATGCCCATAATATTAAAATTGTCACGTTGAATGGAAAAGCCACCCTACGCGGTCCGGTGGATACTCAGGATGAGCGAAGGCGGATTTTGAAAATCGCCACGTTAATTGTTGGTCTGAACAATGTCATAAATCTGCTTGAAGTGGAAAACGATTAAATAACCTCTTTATCCCCCGGAAAAGGAGTGCGCGATGGCTAAAGCCGTATTTTGTATTGCGACAACTTTTTTGCAAGCCGAGGAAATTGTCGACAAACTCAAAAATGCAGGATTTGCGAGTACGGATATCTCTGTGCTTTTTCCGGACACCCATGGGGCCAAGGATTTAGCACACGAAAAGCACACGAAGGCTCCGGAGGGGGCTGTGACGGGAGCCGGAGCCGGGGGGGTGTTAGGCGGGGCTCTTGGTTGGTTGGTGGGGATCGGGGCACTGGCGCTGCCGGGCATAGGTCCGTTTGTGGCTGCCGGTCCAATTATGGCTGCGTTGGGAGGAGTGGCAGTGGGAGCTACCGTAGGAGGCCTGACCGGCGGGCTTGTCGGTATGGGTATCCCGGAGTATGAAGCCAAGCTCTATGAAGGGAAGATTAAAGAAGGCAAAATTCTGATCTCGGTGCATTCAGAAAATCCAGATACTACGGATTGTGCCAAAACGATCTTTAAAAATGAGAATGCAGAGGATATTGCGATTTCGGACGAAGCCGCAGTCAAATCATAAAAACGGGTAAGGACAGAAACGGGTAGTTAGGCGGAAGATGTGCCGGAAACCTTTTGACCCTCTTGTCCTCGGAGCGCATTTTTCCCATGGAAATGGCGGGACAGGTTCCTGCAGTCCGCCCAAAGGAAGTCCAGATTGTTATTCTCGACCTTCCTTATCGGGTAGCAGAAAAAATAAATAAATTCCTCTCTCCACCACCTTCAGGTCGGTCACCCATGCTGCCGTGATCAACAGTGGGGGGGCGTTGTTTGAGCCTGGCGAGTCGGGCTGCCTCACTTGGGATCTACGGGAGCTCGATTCCATCAGCCCGATCGAGGTGAATATGGTTTTGGGTCCTTTGTCCGAAACTTCCTCTCCATCTATCCGAATCGACCTGAGCATCCCGAGCACGAAACGTTTCTGCGCGAAATGGGCAAGTCTTCGTGACCCTCGGCGTCTGGGCTCTGGGCATTATGTATTGAAGAACATTGGTGAAATTGACGGTTGGTCAGGGTGGGATTGCGCAACGACTTGTCCTGGACGCGTATGACGTATCGGCGATCCCCCCATTCAAAACCCTCCTCAATTTTTTAATTAGCACGCACATCTATGTGGCGACTGCCGCCATTGCGGCCATCCTATTGCACCTCGCGATGGTCGGCCTGCCTGCATGCAGACATTTTATTTGTCCCAGCCGTCCTGGCCCTGGTGTTGTGGCAAGGTGTGTTTGGGTTTTCCTCCCATGGCGATTTTCTCCTCAGGAGTTGAAAAAGGTTTCCTATGTCGTGCATGCCCAATTTGTGACCGGAATCATGATCGGCATCTTTTCGGGGGTGGGGCATCCGCTGCTTGACGATTAGTCGTTCAGGGGGAAGAGCACGATTTGTCAGGTGAGATCCCTGTGGCCTCGAATGGGTAGGGTTCATGTCACTCACAGGCAAACGGGGGCAGCAAAAAGAGAAGGGGGAGGGTGTTGATGGCTTGGACAGTGTATATGTTGGAATGCGCCGATACCAGTTTGTACACGGGGATCACCGTGGATCTGGCGCGCCGTCTTAAGGAGCATTCGAAAGGTAAGGGGGCCAAATATACCAGACACCGTGGGCCGTTCACGGTGGTGTTCACCGAAATTCAGGAGACGAGAGGCCAGGCGCTCAAAAGAGAAGCGGTAATCAAAGCCATGACCAGAGAAGGAAAAATTGGGCTTACTCGGAACTGGATGAAAGGATCGCTTGGACGAGGACCCTCCCTCTTCTACTCTTCATTCCGCATTCCTAATCTTTCTCGCCTCAGTCATTTCCGCCAGTAGTAAGCGTGAGTCCATCTACACTTCTCGGTCGTTCCTGACGGCAGTCATCGAGTCCAAGTTGTTATCCTGAGCCAGTGGCGAAGGATCTATGCCCGGCCGGACCCCATAGACCTGTAACACTACAATTTCATGTGACCATCTTTGCCGGTGGGGGATGACAGATCTGACAATGTTACGTTGAGAAGTCTTCCAGCAAAAATTTGTGATGTGTCGCATGATATAAACTGTATAAACTGACTTGACCCGTATTTCGGACAGTACGTGGGCACTCTAAATTGGCGACCGACCTGCGCGCTTGCGCGCCAAAGCTGGCTTCAGGGGCGAACGTGAAAGCAGGGAAGGCCGTTGGCGGCTTTTTTCAGTAAACGCACGATCCATGACGAACATCCTCTTTGACTTCACGATCACTCAGCTACTCCTCGTGGGAGTTCTGTTTATCTGGACAGGGTTTGTACGCAGCGGGCTTGGGTTCGGTGGTGCTGCGCTTGGACTCCCACTCATGCTGTTTCTCTATGACCAACCACTATTTTGGTTGCCGGTCATCGGAACGCATCTCCTGTTTTTTTCTTCTCTGACCTTGCGTACCGGTATTCACGATGTCGATTGGACTTATTTGCGGCATGCCACGCTTTTTGTCATCCCCACGACCTTGATTGGTGTGTTCGGCCTGATTACGTTGCCGACTGCGTGGCTGCTCATCTTTATTTATTCCATCTCACTCGCGTATGGATTGATGTGGCTATTGAATCTTTCCATCAATAGCAGGAAGAGCTGGAGCGACGTGCTGTTGCTTGCGCTTGGTGGGTATGTGGCGGGAACGTCACTGACCGGTGGACCACTGATGGTTGCGGTCACCATGAAAAATGTCGCGACCAATCAACTACGTAACACCTTGTACGTTCTCTGGTTTACCATTGTCACGATTAAAATGAGTACCTTCGTGATTCTCGGCGTCGAGCTACATCTGCTCACCGCCCTTGTACTCCTCCCCATTGCAGCCATCGGCCATGTGATCGGACTCAAATTTCATAATGCGATTTTGAAAAACGATCAGTGGTTCAAGCAGGTCATAGGAGGAATGCTCGTCCTCATCAGCGGATTGGGATTAATGAACAATCTGGCCTAAGACAGCCTGCTCATGGGTGATGGGCGATCAAACTCGCGATGCCTGGACTGAGGCATGCCGAAGGGCTCAAACTTTTCTCCCGGAAGAACCCGCAGAGAAAGGGAAACCATTCTGAATCAGCAGGAAGGTGGGAAGGGGTTTGGGAGTACGTGTGAAGGCAAGGCCTGAACTTACCCCCTATGATCTCGAGCAAGGAAAGGGTGAAGTAGGGTCACCAGCAAACGTCAGGCCAGTTTGCTGACCTGAAGGTGATAGGTCAGTGAAGTTTCTTTATATTTTTTGCTTCCTGCTGGTTTCCTTTTCTTATGGTGAGAAACCTAGGTGGATATCGGATGCGGATGACGGGGAGGGCGGATTGAGGTTAGCGGAGGCCGTATTCTTTGAGTTTGCGTTGGAGGGTTTTCCGGTGGATGCCCAGGAGTTCCGAGGTGCGGTTTTCGTCGCCTTGTTGCGCATCGAGGACTTTAAGGATGTGTTCCCGTTCGAGCTGTCCGAGCGTTTTCCAGTCTGGGTGGGATGGCGATTGGTCGGGTAGCGCGGGAGGTGCGACGAGCGCTAACGGGAGGTCGTGAGACATGATGAGGGAATGTGGAGTCATGACCACGGCTCGTTCAATGGTATGTTCGAGTTCACGCACGTTTCCCGGCCACGAATAGTTGGTGAGCAGGGCTAATGCCTGCGGGTGCACTCCGGTGATGACCTTATTGTTGAGCTGCGTATATTTGGTGAGAAAGTAGTCGATGAGTGTGGGGATGTCTTCGACCCGTTCCCGCAGCGAGGGCAGGTGCAGCGTGACGACGTTGAGCCGGTAGTAGAGATCTTCCCGGAACTTTCCCGATTCCACGAGTTTTTTGAGGTGTTTGTTGGTGGCGGCAATGATGCGGACATCGACTTTGATCGATTCCATGCCGCCCACCCGGCGGATTTCATGCTCTTGCAAAACTCTGAGGAGTTTGCTTTGCAGGTTTGGAGAGATATCGCCGATTTCATCCAGGAAACAGGTGCCTCGATTGGCCGATTCCAGGAGTCCTTTTTTGAGTGTGATGGCTCCCGTGAAGGCGCCGCGTTCGTGACCGAATAATTCGCTTTCCAGAAGATTTTCTGTGAGCGTGCCGCAATCGACGGCGATAAACGGCCCGTCGCTTCGGAGACTGTTGGCATGCATGGCACGGGCAATGAGTTCTTTTCCTGTTCCCGTTTCCCCATTGATGAGGACGGTGGATTCCGTCGGTGCGACGCGGGCGATGAGTTTGTATACGGCCACCATCGGCGGACTGTTGCCTTGTATCTGGTTGATGCCATTTCCTTTTGGCAGGAGTGGCTGAATCGATACCCGAGCCTCTTCCAGGGTGTGTTTATGGTCACAGGCCCGGCGGACGACGGAACGAATTTCTTCCAATGCGAACGGTTTGGAGAGGTAATCGAAGGCTCCGGCTTTGATGCCTTCCACAGCCGTGGACAACGACCCATAGGCGGTGAGGAGAATGACCTGGGTGAGGGGGCTGCGTTTTCGTGTTTCGGCCAGGAGAGCCAACCCGTCCATGTGTGGCATTTGAATATCCGATAACACCACATCCGGCGTTTGATCGACGAAGGTGTGTAAGGCGGCTTGCCCACTCGTGGCGGTGTGCACCTGATAGCCTTCTTTTTCCATGATTTCCCGAAGCAGAGTCAGCGTGTCCGGTTCATCATCGACGATGAGAATGGTGGCTTTATGCATGATCCGGGATCCTCCAGGCGGGCAACCGAATGAGAAAGCGGGTGCCCTGGCCCTCTTCGCTCTGCACGGTGATGTGGCCCTTATGTAATTGAATAATTTCGGTGGTAATGGCTAACCCCAATCCCGTTCCTGATCCCACACTTTTGGTGGTAAAGAAGGGGTCAAAGATTTTTTCGATGTGTTCCCGCGGAATCCCCGGTCCCGAATCGTGAATGTCGACGATTACCTCCGGTCCCGCGTGAGGGGTATCTTCGGCGTTTAGGGCTTGAATGGTCAAATGCCCGCCGTCCGGCATGGCATCGATGGCGTTATCGATGAGGTTGTTGATGGCCTCCTGAAGATGAAAGGCATCTCCCTGAATTGGCCACAGATCCGGCGAAAAGTGGGTGAGCCCTTGAATGCCGTGCTCTTGGAGAAGCGGGCGAAATAATAACAGTGACTGGTCGATCAGGGTCGGGAGGAAGACCTGTTCGACGGAAATGGTGGGTGTTCGGGTGAAGGTGAGTAAGTCCTGGATGCTGTGGGTGAGGCGATCGGTTTGTTTGAGCATGGTTCGCACTCGTTCCAGGACTTCCTGGGGAAGATGTGGATCTTCCTGGAGAAGTTGGAGGTGTCCGAAGATGGCTGTTAAAGGTGTGCCGATCTTGTGGGCAATGGTGGCAACCAGTTGACCCAGGACGGCTAACCGTTGTTGCCGGAGAATGTCACGCTGCGCAATGGAGAGGCGCTCGTTGACGGCGGCCAACTCTTCGTTCCGTTGCCGGAGTTCTGCTGTTGCATCCTCCACTCTGGTTTGTAGGACATCCCGTGCCTGGGCTAACGCCTGATTCAATGAGGCATTTTCCCTCATGACCTCTTGGATCTGTTGTGCCATTGAATTGAACTGGCGGGCTAAATCGCCTATTTCGTCTGTTTTTTCGATGGACACCAAAGTGGCCCATTGGCCCTTTTCGACTTCAGCCAGTCCGGTTTTGAGCCGCCCAAGGGGACGGATCACATGTCGATAGAGAAAGAAGTTTAACGCCACCACGATGCCGAATCCCATGATTAGACTGATGATGAGTGACCAATTGAGGAAAAATCGCGTGATGGTGGTGAGTTGCCCGGTCCAGTATTCGGCATAGATGACCCCGGTGGTTTTCCCCTGTATGGCAAGAGGCGTGGATAATTTGAGCCGATCATCGCCAGGTTGATTGTGAAAGCGGCCTTGGGGTTCTTCAAATTGGAAGGTGTGGGTGACCATCAACGGAATTTCGGATGAAGTATCCTCGGTGTTCCCAACTTGCGTGAGCAGGATCGGCGGATCATCGGCCTTGGTGCCTTTCCCATAGACGCGGAGGAAGATGAGATCGGGATTCCGGCTCATCAAATCGTTTAAGTATTTCTCTCGCAATGTCGCATTGTGAAAATGCTTTTCTGATTGAAAGCGTGCGCCGATTTGGCGAAGGAGGACGAGAGACTTGGAGTGAATGACATCTTTGGCCAATTCCGCCACATAATATTGATGCAAGAGTTCTGTAACCAGAATGGCCCCGCCCACAATGAGGATGATGATGAGGGAGGCCTTGGCTTGGAGTTTCCAGGGATGGTGCCAGGAAATCATGTTTTGAATATTCGAGTTATCGTTTTTATACCGGAAAGAATCGTCTGAATTCCAATTGCCACATGGCTGATTGGATGTGGTGAAGACGTGTGTCCCATGGTTCTATTCAGCAACGTTCTTGTCATCCTGAGAGAATCGAAGGATCTCGCTGAGGGGTGGGACAGATTGACTTGGGCACAGATTCTTTGCCCCCGGCTCAAAATGACCATGTGGTGCGGGCTTATCGGATCACCTTACCAATGTTTCATGTCGGGTTGGGGCCTCTTAGATTACCACGCGATAGCGTTTGACACTCTTTCCCATCTTATTTCGGGCTCATTGTCTGTTGTATTGTAGAATCTGTGTGTTTGACGATTGGTGATGAACCTGGCCGATTAAGGGTTTCTTGTTCGTTGGTAGTGTTGGCAGGATCGGACGAACGCCCGCAGGAGCTTTTGTGTGGTTTGGCTTCGTAGTTGTCGTTCGGGATGCCATTGCACGGTAAAAATATGGGGGTACCTGGGATGTTCCATCGCTTCAATCAGTCCGTCGCTGGCGATGGCGGCAGGAATGAAATCGGGAGCGAGGGTCCGGACGCCCTGATGATGTTCGGTGGCGACCACCTTTCGACCCTTTCCGAGGATTGTCGCCAATCGTGTGCCCTGAATGACCTTGATGGGATGCAGCCCGTTTTTCTTGCCTTCATGATCCACATGATAGCCCTGTTTAGGTGGATGAATATGTTGATGAAGGGTTCCTCCTTCCAGGACATTGATCAACTGCATCCCATAGCAGATTCCTAAAATGGGCAACCGCCGTGTTTTTCCAGCCTTGTAGAGCCAAGCTTCAAACTTTGACCGGTTTTTGAACGCCACTTTTGTGCGTTTTTTAGGGCGTTCTCCATACCAGCTTGGGTCAAGATCGTCGCCTCCGACAATGACCAACCCGTCAATGCCTTCCAGATAACGGTTGCGAAGGGTTTCCCTGTGATTAATCGGGAGCAACACCGGATGACCGCCCGCTTCGGTCACTGCGGCGGCATAGCGGTGATCACATAACAAATCGTAGTTGGCGAAGTCCTTGCGGTTGGATACGGCTTCACAGGTGATGCCGATTAACGGGGCGGGAAAACGTTTACTCATCGATGGAGGCTCGCTTCCGGCCCAGCCACACTCGTTCGGTACTGGGAAAGGGGACCCCTAATTCAGTGGCAAAATCCTGCAGGGTGTTGCCACTGAGCAAGTGGCCTAATCCTGAGCGATAGCGTTTGGCAAACCGCCGTTGCCAGGTTTGCGGGTGCTCACGAATGGCCAGGGCGACTGCATCATGAATGAGCCTAGTGCCGTTATATCTGCGTTTGAACAGCCGGAGAACCTCATAGATTTCTTCAGGAATATCCATGTCATCGATTTCTTCCCGGTGTTCCCAGAGGAATCTATCCAAATATTCCGGAGCTGGGATCCATTCCCGTTTCCAGGGGATGTTGGCTTTCATGCCTTTGGTCGCGGCTTCTGTTCTGGCGAGGAGGTAATCGGCATGGCTCATTCGATTGGCAGCCGCCTTCCCCCTGAGCCATCGCAAACACACGGCTTTCACCAGACATAAATTCGCCACGACAAATTCCGGAATATTGGAATCGAAGACCCTGATTTCCAAAGTGGGCGGTTTGGTTTTTCGCCCTTTGCTATAGACCAGCTCCCTGGTATCGACCGAAGTGAGATCCCCTCGTTTCGTGGGCGTGAAGTAGGTGGCATTTCCCCGAAGGAACCGGTTGGAGGCTTTCCCTGTGACTTTTTTGTCCCATATGGGTGAATTGGCTCCGGTCGCGATGAGCAGGGGGAGTTGGTCATGGAGATGCCAACTGAGGGCTGTGGCTTCTTGTTTGGTGAGTTTGCGATTGGCAACAGAAATGTGCAAGTGGGTGCCCGCAAACCGGTTCGTCCAGCCTCCCACAAATAACGGCACGCGATAGTCCTGTTCGTCTTCCCGACTCCGATACAGTCCGCGCAGGTATTTTCGCAAACCGGCCTTGAGTAAAAACAAGCTCTCTCTGACCGTGCTAAAGGGACGACTGTTATATTCGCTGCCGATGGAGGCATCCCGGGTAAAACGTTCTCCGGATTCGGAAAGACCGGGCCGGGGTTTGGACAGGCGTCTGCCGATTTTGTGATCGGTGACATTAATACTGTACGCTTCGATTTCGACGCCAATGACGATTCGTTGATGAAACGGGATGCGTATTATGCCTGCCATAGCAAGATAGGATGTCCTTATCTGTTGGGGTGGTCGGGGAACGGAATGGGTTTCGTGTCTGATGTCCTATCGGATTCGTGGATACTTCCTTTGGAGGAACCTTCCGTTTGCGAAGAGCCATTCCTGCGAATTAAATAAGCTTGGGCTTGGTGACTGTACGGCAGATCACTGCGGGGTATCACGCTCAAAATTTCTCGAATAACTTGTAATGTGGAAATACGTTCACAAGAGATCAGAATCTCGGAAGGTCAATGGGATAGACTCCTGAGATCCAATTGTAGTCGTCTGGGTAGAAAGAGTCTAGAAGGGGCAAATTGTTCCTTGACTTTTTCTGATTTTTTCTGGTGTCCTCGGATTCAAATTTCAAAGCGTCTTCTGGGTTTCGTGTCCAAACAAAGGTATCCTCACTCAGGTCGGGAACACACATGCTCATTGGCAACTCTTTCACCCATTTGTCATCCCAGACCTCTGAGGAAGGCTCTGTGCCCATATTGAGAATGGCATAGATAAGCGAGGTCCTTCGTGGATCATGGCCTGAGCCAATCCGACTGCATCCGGGACAGGCTTGTCGGGCGACTCAGGCCGACAAAGTTTTCCACCGGGTGTTCTCTCCATTCATGGTTTGCTATACCCGGAACAGCTTCTGAACCCTTGAGTGCTTTGTACCTATTAGGCGCCCATGACGGCCGCTTTACCTCTTTTGACAAAATTGTCAACTGTGTCTTTGGTATTGTCTATCCAGTCCTCGGCATGATCCAACGTATCGGAGGCCAGATCATGGAGGTCTTCTCTGGTTCGTTTCCCGGACTGTGGAGCCCACAAGAGGCCTGCTGCGATTCCCAATGTAATTCCGGACACAAATGCCATGGTCCCGATTGCGCACCCTGAAGACATCAATTTCATTTCGACCTCCCTTTTTTAAACCTAGCCTGGTGAATGTTGGCCGTTCTGTACGGCTTACGGACTCTCACTCAATTTTTATATCAGAAGCAACTGATGTGCCAGTGATGGTTGTGTCTGTTCATGGTGAACCATAGTCTGATTGTGGGCGTTATGTGGATTTTACTGTTCGTTCATTTTTTCAAAATGGAGCAATTTGTCTTTGTGTGGGACGGGTTGTTTTTGCTAAAGGTTAGCTGTCCTGTTTTTCGGGTAAGAGGATGTGGTGGGATATGCCGTGTCCTACCCATGAGGTGAAATCTGTTGATTCGTGGAAGACCGTCATGTGTCTTGGTGGTCTGTGAGCCTTGGTCGATTGTTTCCGTGGCAGGAGGGTGTGGATGGCGGAGGACATGATGAGTGCGAAAATATCCCCTTTCATTCAGATTCACCATGCGACGGTGTATCGGGGAACTCAGCCTGTCCTCCATGATCTGTCCCTGGAAATTGGTCAGGGGAGTTCGACCGTCATCCTGGGTCCCAATGGGTCAGGGAAATCGACATTTATGAAGTTGCTTTCGAGGGAACTGTATCCGGTCGTCGGGCCGGATCGATTTGTCCGGCTGATGGGGAAGGAGCATTGGAACGTGTGGGAATTACGCTCCCAGATTGGGATAATTTCCTCGGATATGCAACAGGCCTATCCGGGCCACACCACAGGGTTGGAAATTATTCTTTCGGGGTTTTTCTCTAGTATGGCTGTGTATGACCACCAAACCATCAGTCTCCGACACCGTAACGAGAGCGCTGAGATGATGCGCAGGCTTGGGATTGACCATCTTCGAGATCGCCCATTTGGGGAGATGTCTACCGGAGAACAAAGGCGAGCCTTGTTAGGTCGGGCTTTGGTGCACGAACCTCAGATCCTTGTGCTAGATGAGCCAACCACCGGACTGGATGTGCAGGCGTGTTTTCAATACCTTCAGATCATTCGAGATTTTATTCACCGGGGAGGAACGGTGATTTTAGTGACGCACCATGTCCATGAAATTCCTCCGGAGATTGATCGGGTTGTGTTGTTGAAACAGGGCCGGATCATGGAAGATGGTCTTAAGGGGAATGTGCTGAATGATCACCGGCTATCCGTCCTTTTTGAGACTCCCGTTCACCTTCTTCATAACCGGGGATGGTTCCAGATTGTCCAGGCCTCGCCAGACTAAGGTCGGGTTTTGAAGACCGTTTGAAGGGATGAGGATGACTTTGCCTTCCAGGACGTGTTCTATTCCCTAGCAGGGTGTTAATAGCGGCGTTTTCGCCCCTTGGCCGTGCTCACGTACTTCTCTGTACGCTTCGCCCGTTCAAGCGGAAGCAGCCTTTTCTTCGATAAGCCTCAGGCCAATTCTGGACGGGTCTTTTTGAACATCCTGCTTCGCTCATGGGAGATCACAAAATTTTGGATTGCGAACGCTCTCAGCGAAATTTTGAATTTTTCAACAGCCTGCTAGAGTATCCTTGTTTATCCGGCATGGCCTAATTTTTTAATTTTTTTCTCATCATGTGTTAAGAAAAGAGAACGGATATGGTTGACGGGTTCCTGCTGTTTGCGGTCTTGGATGTGTGGCGGATGGTGTTGCCGTTAGGATTGACGCTTCTGTTGCTCGTGACGGAGTTGCTGTGTCGCTGGCAAGGCGATTCCTATCAAAGAGGGCTCCGGGAGGTTCTTAACTCCTTGGTCGTTCGATTGACGGTCGGTTTGCTGGTGATATCTTCAGTTGTCGGACTTCTTGTGCCGGCCATTCTTGGTTTCCCTCTGCCGGAATCTCATATTGCCGTGGGGCCGTGGAGCTATGAGGAAATGTTGGGTTTTGTGTTGGGCGGATTCTGCCTTTGGAAAAGCCTGCAGAAAAATGGTTCCGGTAAGCCTTCGGGGATGGTCTGGCTGGGATGTGCGAGCGTCCTGTTTTTTGGAGCGGGTGTCCTATGGTTAGCCCGATGGGATGTCATGGCGCATGAAGGACATGTGGCTGGAGGATGGTTTGTACTCGGATTGTCGACTGTGGATTGGACCCGAGTGGTTCCCAAAAGCCTCCATCTTCTTTTTGCCGGTTTGGCTGCAGGGGGATTGGTGGTGACCCTGCTGGGGCTGCTGGGATGGTCAGGCGAGCCGGTTGCCACTGACTCCATCTCTCGTTCACGCTTCCTCCCCTCCGATGGACAGGTTCGGTACGGGGTTGGTTGGATGTTGGCGGGGCTGGTTCCGCAAATGTTTATCGGTCCCTGGTTGTTTCTCGTCTTGGGTGAGGGGCCGAGAGGTGGCCTGATTGATGGCGCCGGCTTGGCCTCTGCATTCTTCATCGTAGGTGTGATGGCAGCTCTCTTGGCCATGGTGTTGTTAAATGCCTCATTTATGGTGCCGCATGTCAAAGGTCTGGTTTGGGGAGGAATTATTTGTACGGTGATCACCCTGGTACTGATGGGGATGGTCCGGTATGTCATGTTTTTGAGCACCCTAGAGGGGCAGGGGATTCCCATTGCGATTGGGAATGTGACGGTGTTTCATCTTCTGACCGTTCTGGTTTTGACCGGTCTTGTGGGCGCAATTCTCGTTCGTTGGTGTGTGAGACCTCTTTCTGCCTTTCATGCCAAGGTGGAATTGTGATAGAGACTAGACAAATGTGGGTGAGCGATTTAAGGTATGACCATGCATATTTCTGAGGTGTTGCGGACGCATCATCCTGCGATTAGTTTCGAGTTTTTTCCCCCAAAAACGGAACGGACGTTTCAAGAACTGTTTGAAGCGATTTCCGCTCTCATGCCGTTAAAGCCTGCGTATGTCAGTGTTACCTATGGGGCTGGTGGGTCTACCAGGGAACGCACGCATGATTTGGTTGTGAAACTGAAAAGGGAAACCGATCTGACGATTGTGTCGCATTTAACCTGCGTGGGCTCAGGCCGTCAGGAAATTCATCAGATTCTCTCAAAATACCAGGCCAGTGGTATTCATAATATTATGGCTTTGCGGGGAGATCCTCCCAAGGGATGCACGGCTGTGGAGATTCCTGAGGATGGCTTTCAGTTTGCGTCTGATCTGGTGTGGTTTATTAAGCAGCAGTTTCCTGAAATGGGCGTGGGAGTGGCGGGATTTCCCGAAGGACATCCCGGTACGCCCAACCGGTTACAGGAAATGGACAATCTGAAGCGAAAAGTTGATGCGGGTGCTGATTATATCTGTACCCAATTGTTTTTTGATAATCGGGACTTTTTTGATTTTTGTGAACGTTGCGAAGTTGTGGGCATTAAAGTACCGATCATCGCGGGCATTATGCCGATTGTTTCCAGGAAGGGCATGGCTCGCATGTCTGAGCTGGCGCTTGGGGCCCGTATTCCGGCAAAACTTTTGCGGGCAATGGATCGAGCGGAGAATGATGTTTATGCGGAAGGGGTGGGCATTCATTGGGCGACCGAACAGGTGGTGGATCTGATTGATCATAAAGTGAAGGGTATTCATTTTTATACCTTGAATAAATCGAAGGCAACCTTGAAAATTTATGAGTCTCTCGGTATTCAAAGTTCAGAAAGTCTTCAGCATCCGGTTGAATAAACCCTGCCTGATTTTTCCTGTCTGTTTCTCAACACCCCTGTAATAGGCATTCCGTCTCTCAGTTCTCTCGACCTGTTCTCCGTGTTCTTTTTCGTGCGTTTTGGCGCCTGCGACCTATGCAAGTTTGTGGGCCATGGGATTGGGGATTTTACCCTTTCCCCCTGTGGTGCATGTTGGGTAAGATGTGTCGGGTTCTAAAGGAGGATATTCATGACGAAGAATGCAGGGTTTCAGGTAACACTTGATTTGGATGGTCGCCAATGTATGGTGATTGGTGGTGATGAAGAGGCCGTTGAAAAGGTGCATCGGTTGTTGGATGCCGGAGCAAAAGTTACGGTAGTGAGTCCTACCCTTCATGTCGATTTGCGGAAATTGACTGCCTCAGGGAAAATTATTCATCGGGGACGAACCTTTCGATCCGGTGATGCTCAAGGGGTTGTGCTGATTATAAATGCCTTGAAGGACGATCTGGATTTGGTCAAGTCCCTGTTCGAACTGGCGAAAACGGAACGCTGTCTAGTGTGGTCGATGGATTTGCCAGAATATTCGACGATCATTATGCCTGCGCTGGTCAAGCGGGGGAATCTTCGAATAGCGATTAGTACGAGCGGGACCGCTCCGGCTCTGGCGAAGGTGCTTCGTCAAAATCTTGAATTGCTGTTTGATGATGAATTTGACCAGTTCCTGGATTGGTTGGGCGCCCTGCGTGAAGAGCTAAAGAGTACGGAAGTGAGCGACCGTCGGCGCCGTGAGCGGTTGGCGGAAGCGGTCAATGGTTTTCAATTGACCGGGGAAATGGAGTATCCCAATAGTTGGAAGTTGTCCAGTGAGGAGCAGGTGGAACCCGTTGGAAAGGAAGGTGGGTAATGGTGCTGTTGGAATTTAGCATGTCGCCTCTTGGTAAAGGCGAGAGTGTCGGAAAATATGTGTCCCGGTCACTAGACCTGATTGATAAAAGCGGAGTGGATTATCGCCTCAATCCCATGGGAACCGTGTTGGAAGGCGAGTGGGATGACGTGTTTCGCGTCGTGAAAGATTGCTATACCAGAATGAAAAAGGATTGCCCTCGGATTTCTTGTGTGATTAAGGTTGATTATCGGCGTGGGAAGAAAGGCCGGTTGGCTGGCAAGGTGGCAAGTGTCGAGAAACATTTAAAGCGTAAGTTGAAAACCTAAGATGCTAAACCCTTTGCCTGAGTCAATGTGGTCGTGTGGGGAATGAATCCGTCAGCTAGGTGGTCATTCTAGGATTTTTTTTGCTGACGGTTTTGGTGCTGGTGACGGAGAAGAGTCAGGAATGTGGGGAAGGTAAATCCGGTTTGCCTTTCCTCCGATCCCGCATAAGACTTCATAGGGAATCGTTTTTAACCATCCGGCATGATCTTCGGCTGTTATTTCCCGCGTTCCCTGTTTTCCTAATAGCATGACCTCGTCTCCAACAGTTGGATGGGGGATGTCCGTGACATCCACCATCATCATATCCATGCAAATTTTTCCAATAATTGGGGCCGCTTCTCCCTTGAGTAGGACATGCCCGACGCCGGTGAGATGACGGGGAAATCCGTGGGTATAACCCACCGGCAGGACGGCGATTTGAGATGGTCTCCGTGTGCGGAACAAAGCATTATATCCCACAATTTCGCCCGGCTGAAGTGAGCGGAGATGGGCCACGTATGTGGTGGCTTGCATTACCGGTTCAAGCGGGAGGGACTGTGGCGAACTCTCCTGCCGCGGTGCGTATCCATATAACATTAATCCAGGTCTGACCATGCCCAAATGGGCAGTGGGATGAAAGAGGATTCCTGCGCTATTGGCCATATGAAGAATGGGTTTTTGGATCCCCAATTGCTTTGCCTGGTCGATAAATGCCAGAAATGATTGGATTTGCCTATTGGTTAATGTGGGGTCATGATTGTCGGCATCAGCAAAATGGCTCAGGAGGCCCTGTATTTCAATGAGAGGAGTTGAGAGTGATAGTCCGGTGAGTAGAGAGAGGGCTTGATCAGTTTCGAAGCCGAGTCGGTGTAATCCTGTGTCGACTTTGAGGTGAATGGGAAAGGGGGTGGCCCGAGGAGAAAGTAGCTCCAGAAGTTGTTGAACAATTTCGGCCCGTGAAATCACCGGTGTTAGCTGATGCCGAATAATTTCGGGTAGATGTTCCGGTAGCAGTGGTCCCATGACCAGGATGGGGCAGCGGATGTGGTGTTCTCGAAGGACTATGCCTTCCATGACCGATGCGACGCCAAATCCAAAGATGCCCAGGTGTTCCAGGGTTTGAGCTACAGGGATTGCCCCATGGCCATAGGCATCGGCTTTAATGACGGCCAGAACTTTTGTCGACGAAGTGATCGATTGCCGGATTTGTTGGAAATTTCTGGTTAGCGCATCAAGACGGATAGAAACGGTGATCGGAGGCGGAAGGTGTCGAAGGTCGGAAGGTGAAGGTGGCCTGATCGGTATCACAAATATTCCTCAGATCGCGAGTATTTCCTCCTCCTTTTTCTTGGTGAGGTCATCGACGGCTTGTATGAATTTGTCTGTGAGTTTTTGGATCTCCGTTTCAAGCCGGCCCTTGGCATCTTCTGTCAGTGAGCTTTCTTTGTGAAGGTGTTTGAGTTCGTCATTGCCCTCACGACGAAATCCACGAATCTGTACTTTGGTCTCTTCCCCATATTTTTTACTGAGTTTGACTAAATCCTTCCGTCGTTCTTCGCTCAATGGGGGAATGGGGAGCCGAATGAGTTTTCCGTCATTGGAGGGAGTGAGTCCCAATTCCGAACTAATGATGGCACGTTCAATTTCCCGGATTTGGGAGGTATCCCAGGGTTGAATGGTGATCATACGGCTCTCAGGAATCGCGAGGTTGGCAACCTGCTTGAGGGGAGTTGGCGTCCCGTAATAATCAACGGTAATATGGTCGAGTAGTCCTAATGAAGCACGACCGGTTCGGAGAGACGTGAATTCTCTCTTGAGGTGCTCGATGGCTCCCTCCATTCGCTGAGTAGTTTTAAGAATGGTTGGATCGTTCATGATCATTCCCCACGTTAAGTGACAAGTGCATTTTTGGAGACAATGGTGCCGATCGGTTCTCCCTCAAGGATTTTTCTGATGTTTCCTGAGGACGTCAGATTGAAGACAATGATAGGCAGATCGTTATCCATGCACAGCGTGATGGCTGTAGCGTCCATGACTTTCAGGCTTTTATTGAGCACCGATAAAAATGGTAATTCCGTAAAGCGTTTTGCCGTGGGTGTCGTCATCGGGTCCGCGTCGTAGATTCCATCAACCTTCGTGCCTTTCATGATCACATCCGCACCAATTTCCATGGCTCGGAGTGCGGCGGCCGTGTCGGTGGTAAAGTATGGATTGCCGGTGCCAGCGGCGAAAATCACCACACGTTTTTTTTCCAAATGCCGAATAGCCCGACGACGAATGTAGCTTTCGGCTAACTGACGCATCTCAATGGCCGATAAGACCCTGGTGGGGACGTCTTTTTTCTCTAACGCATTTTGCAAAGCCAGAGCATTCAACATGGTCGCGAGCATGCCCATATAATCGGCCGAAGCTCGTTCCATGCCAGAGGCACTCGCAGCGAGGCCTCTGAAAATGTTGCCACCTCCAATCACAATGGCGATTTCCACCTTCATGGTCAGGACGTCGGCAATTTCGTCTGCGAGGTTATGTAAAACGGAAGGCTGAATGCCGTAGGTTTGTTCCCCAGCAAGCATTTCTCCACTGATCTTTAAGAGAACCCGGCGATATTTGAGCGACATTAGTCCTGGCCGAGTTGGTAGCGCGTAAAGCGACTGATCGTGAGGTTTTCCCCTAATTTTGCGATTTTCTGCGAAAGGAGATCTTGGATGCTGATGCTGGGATCCTTAATGAAGCCTTGTTCCAGGAGGCATTGTTCCTGAAAGTATTTTTCCAATTTCCCTTTGATGATTTTTTCCCAACTCGCTTCGGGTTTGCCCGATTCCTTTATCTGCGCGAGATAGATATTTTTTTCCCGTTCAATCAAGTCAGCCGGAACGTCTTCACGTTTAATATACAAAGGATGGGAGGCCGCGATTTGTAGAGCCACTTCTTTGACGAACGCTTGAAATTCTTCATTTCGTGCAACAAAGTCTGTTTCACAATTGACTTCGATCAGGACTCCGATTTTTGATCCTGAATGAATATAGGAGGAGATAATGCCCTCTTTGGTTTCTCGTCCTGCCTTTTTTTGCGCAGCAGCCAACCCTTTTTGGCGCAACAGATCGATGGCTTTTTCAACATTATTTTCTGTGTCTTGAAGGGCTTTTTGACAATCAAGGATTCCTGCCCCTGTTTTGCCTCGCAACTCCTTCACCAAGGCACTCAAGCTAGACATATGCATGCTCTCCTACTGAGTATTGTATTATAAATTTCGGTTCAAATTGATGAACCCGGGATCCTTAGACAGGCTGGGAATTCTGGTTTGCCGCAACGGATGGTTGACCTTGTTCAGGGTTGTCTGGAAGGAACCCCTCGCCATTTGCGACTGACTCCTGTCGCTTCCGGCGAATTTCAGTACCTTCGATGCAAGCGTCGGCAATTTGTCCCGTGAATAATTTGAGGGATCGAATAGCATCGTCATTCCCAGGAATAGGAAAGTCTACGCCTTCAGGGTCACAGTTGGTGTCCACGAGGGCAATAACCGGAATGCCAAGACGATTGGCTTCCTTGACCGTAATATGTTGGATACGGGTGTCTAAGATATAAATGCACCCAGGAATATCGTTCATGCCTTTGATGCCGCTCAAATATTTTTCAAGTTTGGCTTGCTCTTTTTTCATACGAACGATTTCTTTTTTCTTCAGTCGTTCATATGTGCCGTCGGTTTCTGCTGCTTCGAGTTTTTTTAGTTGATTGATGCTGCGACGGAGGGTCTGGAAATTCGTCAACATGCCACCCAGCCATCGCTGGTTGACAAAAAACATTCCACAACGATTGGCTTCTTCCTCCACAATGCCCATGGCTTGCCGCTTCGTCCCCACGAATAAGACGGATTCCCCTGCAGCCACCGTATCTCGGGTAAATTCGTAGGCTTTTTGGAAACATTGAAGAGAAATTTGGAGGTCAATAATATAAATGCCGTTTTTTTCCCCAAAGATATAGCGTTTCATCTTCGGGTTCCACCGATTTGTTTGATGCCCGAAGTGAACCCCAGCTTCTAATAACGATTTAATCGTGACCATAACGGACCTTCCCACCCCCTTTCAGAGATATACTGATTTAACACGAAACAGTGGATTTTTTAACGAAATTCAAAACAGTAATTTGGCTCAAATGGGACCGGCAGGAGACAATAAAGGCGGATTGTCTTATCAGGCAGGCTGTTCCAAGTGAAGAGACATTCATGCAATTTAATTGATGCTTAATAATTTTCCATTAAACCAAACGAGGTTAGCATAGGTGGAAATTCTAATTCAACCCTGATTATCTTTTAATAGGTATGCGACGGGAGCTTGGCCCTCGGCGGGCATCGTAGAATATAAGGAAGGACATGTAAAAAATCTTTTTGAATCAATGCAATTTTTGACTCCATGAGTCTTCATGGCTATAGTCAAACCGGTTTTCAAACATTTTTATGATGAAGGAGTGCGAAGGATGGTTGAAGTACCTCTGAAATTGTATGTGCAAGCGCTTCTGAAGGGAGCGAAGGAAGTTGCTCGCCCCATGGCCTGCATATCTCCTAGTGCGAAAAATCAGGCGTTACTGGCGATGGCCGAGAGTTTAGTCGATCATACTCAGGAAATTTTAGAGGCCAATGCAAAAGATTTGGCTGGCATTTCCAAGGCAACTGATCAACAAGCCCATCGTGAGGCGTCAGAACGGATTCGAATTTCAGAAGACACGATTCACCTTATGCAGCAACGGTTGTTAGATTTACAGGCTCTTCCTGATCCAATCGGAGAAGTGAGTCATGCCTGGCTGACTACTGATGGCATGCAGGTTCATACGGTACGTTCCCCCCTGGGTATTGTGGCGGTGGTGTCGGATATGGGTCCTCTGGTGACAGTTGAGTCGTTTGGGATGTGCATGAAGACCAATAATGTCTGCGTTTTTCGTGGGGGAACCGAGTGGTTTCATACGAATGGTGCAATTGTTCACTATCTCCAGAAGGCTGCGGTTTCCAATGGGGTCCCCGAAGGGGGATTAACGTTTCTCGACCGGAGTTCCCCGGAGGCAGCCCTGGAAATGGTGCGATATCCTCAATACGTTCAAGCTGTGATTACCCGAGGGAGCGCTGGTTTGCGCAATGGAATCATGGAGCAGTCCAGAGTTCCTGTCATTGGCTTTGAGGGAGGTCTGTGTCATGTGTATGTTGATCAGGATGTTGATCTTCCCCTAGCACAAACGATTGCAGTCAATGCCAAACTTCAATCGCCATTCGAAGCGAATTCTATGGACACCCTTCTGGTGCATCAGGGCGTTTCTCGGCATTTATTGCCAGGATTAACACGAAGACTTCTTCAGGAATTTCGGGTGACCTTGCATGGCTGTCCTAAAACGGTTTCCATGTTGGGTGTTTTGGAAATGAGCGGGCATTTAGGGATTAAGGTGGCGGAGGAAACCGACTGGGGGAAAAAATATCAATCCTTGACCCTGAATATTAAAGTGGTGAAGGATAGTCAGGAGGCCATCGATCATATTGGGACCTATGCCCCAGGACATACGGATACGATTGTGACCCGGGATTATCAGCTGGCCATGCGCTTTGTCCGAGAGGTTGATTCGAGCGCCGTTATGGTAAATGCTTCGACCCGCCTTCATGGAGGACCTCAGTTCGGTCTTGGTCCGGATATCGGGAGTAATAGCACTCGAATGCAAGGGCGAGGTCCTCTTATTCTCTCCAAGCTCACGATTGAAAAATATATGGTATTGGGAACTGGACAACTCCAACAGCCACACCCAGTACCTCAGGCCTACCAGGATGCGATGATGTTATCTGCCAAGTTCTAGTCGGCTTTTTGATGAAATATGCATGGCCGGTACCGGTGTGTTGGCTATGCATATTCCCATGCCTTCGTTAGTCAAATCCCGTTGTTTGCCTTGATCGTTTTTCTCCGTTCCTCCGGTCTGCCATCGTTTCCGGTATTCAATTTTCTTTTGAGTGAATTTCTTACTCGGGTTCATTATGGGATATGAAATGGAAGAAAATACTGAATATCATGCGGAGCTTTTCCCTTATTTGCAGTCTTGGGGGTTGCGAGAATTTCGTGATGAGGCGTCATACTATGGCTGGCAACGGGAGACGCTTTCTAAAGAGGAATTACACGATTTTCAACGATTGATCGAACATCGATACCGTGAAGAAAACGGAAAGGGCGACATTGAGTTTTATGATGGATTGGCACGTCGGGATCTTATGCCCATTTTGTATTCCCAGCGGTTGCAATATTTTTTGACGATAGGAACCGCTGTGTGTCGCCGGATCGCACCGGCTCAACAGGTTTTGGACTATGGTTGTGGGGTTGGCATTCTAACTATATTTTTTGCCCTACAGCATCCTGACGTTGAATTTGTGGGAATCGATCGATCGCCTCGATCGGTTGAAATGGCTTGTCTTGAGGCAGAAAAACGACAAATCAGAAATGTTCGCTTTGAGATCTCTCATGTGCCACCACAACAGATTTCCGGAACTTACGATCTCATTCTTTCGACGCATACGTTGTTTCAAGCGGAACGGGAGCCTGGGCTTCCAAGCCGAACCTGGGAAACGTTTCAACGTGCCAATGACCATCAACGACAGGAGCAGCTGGAAGTTCTGACGGGAGTACAGGGACGTTTGGATGCCTTGATGTTGGTATTAGGGTCGATTGGGAGAATGCTCCTTTTTGAAAAAACCTGGAATCTTGGTCGGCGTATTTTCTTTCAACGTGCGTTAGGTGCCAGAGGCTTGTTTCCCATATCTTCGCCGGTTTTCTGCCGGTATCGGTCAGTGGATGATGAGGTGACCGATGGACCCCTGTATGAGGTTGCCCGGATCACACAGGGTGTGGAGACTCTTGGATGGAATGAGGAACCATATCGGGCATCAGGTGAAACACTCTATCGGTGCATCGGGATTGCTGCCGAAAAGATGGGGCGGGTGTTGGCTACAGATCAAGTGAGTGCCAGTGTTTCGGGTGTTCACTCCAGTATGGGGTCCTGGATGTTTCGCTTCGGACTGTGGAAGGAAATCTTTGCTTGGGGTTTGTGTCAGTATTCCTCCGGTTTGACAGGCCTGGTTATTGGAGCTGGGGCGGATCGGGATCTATTACATCAATTGGTTGAAACTGTTACCTACATAACCGAGTCTGACTTTCAACAGTTGGTTCATGACTTTTGGGGCGGCATGATTCACGCTGGGGAGGATCAATCCGCGCCTTGTTACGAAAATCACCATTCCTCTGCACAAATCATCTACGAAGGACTTCCCTCCAAACACGTTCAACGGGAGTCGACTTTTCAAGATGGTGAGAGAGGGGAAATGCATATCGAGTTGGGGACCACAACCCATCTGACATATCTTTATTTCGCCAATGTTTTCGATCAACGTCAGCTTGTACTTATGGATGAAGGTCGAGCTGAGATTCTAAGTGAACATTATCGAGAGTCCCTCCAGCATCGACACGGTCCACCTGCCTGAGTTCCTTCAATCCGAGTCTTCGGTTGGTTTTTTATGGAGTTTCAATAACCTGTAATTTGCGCTGTTGCGTTTTGGCATAGCAGGCGACTGCTTCATATGTTTTCTGCTGAATGTCTGAGGGAAGGGTTGCCCAATCGGAAGTGAGGCCAACCGTAAGTATGCGGCCATTATCTCTTATTCCCTTAATTCTTCCTATCTGTAAATAATCAAGGAGGACGTCTCCATTGACTTCCCCTGAACAGGCTTGGGCTGTGAAAGTGGTGTTTGTGTTCCGATTCCCATACTCGATTGAGATGGTTACCGACCAGAAGAGAAGGCTTAAGAAGAAAATTATGGCTAATCGCATCTCACTATATCCCAATACTGTGAGGAGTCTGTCTGACCGACTCCTACCGGTAAATACCTCAGAGGGAGGAGGCGAGGAATCACGAAATGACAGCGCACCAGGGTCTGTAGAAGGAGATGGGATTGGAGGAGATCACTAGAGCAGAAAGCCTAAATCAAGGTTATTCAAGAATGGTTTTCTTAAGATGGTCTGGGAAATTTCCGACAAGAAGAGCGAGGCTGTGAAATGCATTCGCTAATGGTTTTATTGACTGCCTTAATCTGTTCTATAGCCGAGAATATTGGGGGTGACCAAACACGATAGAGGGAGGGTCAACCCGCTTTAGGTGAAGAAGGAAGGTCTATGTATTACGGGGGAAGGATGTCTTAGCTAGATGAATGGTGAGACACTTTTGTTTTGGATGTTGCTCGCAACCTGTCTGACGCATTGGTTGACGGTTGTTTTGCTTCTTCGTCGTGTACGTTCGACTGAAAATACCCTGGTATGGAATCTCTTAAGTGTGGCAGTTGGGCTCCTGGCTATTCAGAAGACTTATGGGATAACCATTCCCTACCTTGAACTGAATCCTCCTCCAGTGAATTTTGTGAGTACATGGCTGGGTTTTGTTGTCGCCGGATTATTGTTAGCTGGAATCATGCGGTTGGGTCCCTTTCTGTATCTGCTTGAACGCAATAAGGAGCTATTAGCCGTCATTGAGGAACGAAATGTCATTATTCTGCACTTTTATGAACGTATCGCCCGCGCCTTGCAAAAAATTCAAATGGCTATGGAGGTAGGGCGTCCCACCAACTGCATTATTGATCAAGTGGCCGAAATGTCAGAGATGCTCAAGGGGTTTTTGGAAAATCTCAAGGCCGGAGTTCTGTTGGGGAATAAATTCGAGGTGGCACTCAAGACACTGGTAGAAGATTTGAGTCAAGAAGCTTCATTCCCGATACTGGTCAATGTCGATCCCTCTTGTGAGGATCAACTGTCACGCGAGCAGGGTGCTCAGCTGCTACATATTGTACGAGAGGCCGTTCTAAATAGCATACAATATTCGCACGCGAAGAAGGGACAGGTGTCTGCGAAGATGACGGCTACAGACACGGTTGTGGAGGTGTCAGATAATGGGAAGGGTTTTGAAGTTGATCTTGTCCGGGCTCAAGGACATGGATTAGGAAATATGGTCAATCGGGCAAAGAAGATAGGGGCTCGTTTGAAAATCCACAGTCAACCGTCTAAAGGAACTTCGGTATTCATTGAAGTTCCATTAAATGAAGCGCCGGCTGAGAATCGTCATTCGGCATCACCCGTAGATTCCTCATCGAATGCGACCCAACGCGTTCCGGTCGGATAACTTTTGTGTCCTAATGTGTCCCAACGGGGAAGCGTCGGCTGTTTCCTGGGATCAAGGGAGAGGAAGGGAAATAAGAAACTTGGTGGCGGTGGAGGGATTTGAACCCCCGGCCCGCGGCTTATGAGTCCGCTGCTCTACCACCTGAGCTACACCGCCGAATTTCACCAAGAACGAAAAGATCTATACCATAGCTGAAGAACTTTGGACAATTCTTTTTCTGGAAATGATCAAAATTTTTGGCTGAATTTTTTAGTGGTGGTGCGCAGGATTCAGTGTAGCACCTCCTTTACTTATTCGTTTGAGGACCTGGTAATCGTGGGGATACCTCTAAAGTTGGTGATTTTTAACCTTGAAAGGTTTTTATGACTTTAACGGCTGCTCCAAACATCAAGCACTCCGTTCTGGTTGGGCGACAGGCCATTTTTGATCGTGAAAAAGGTGTTTTTGGCTATGAGCTCTTATATCGAGATGGTGAAGCCAATAGTGCACAAGTGATTGACGGGGATGAGGCTACCGCCAGGGTCATGGTGAATACGTTTTTAGAGATGGGAATTGACCAGATTGCTGGAACGGGTCAGGCGTTCATCAATCTGACAGCGAATTTCTTTTTAAGTCAAAATTATGAAGTCCTGCCAAAGAATAATGTGGTTCTCGAGGTATTGGAGTCCATTGAGCCAACGCCCCTCGTCCTCCAATCTCTTGTCAGGGCTAGGCAACTTGGGTATAAAATCGCGCTGGATGATTTTATCGTGCGGGATTCTCACCGAGCATTATTAGAAGTTACTGACTTTGTGAAAGTGGATATTTTGGCCTTAACGAGTGAACAGCTTCTGGAGCAAATTGATGTGTTGAAGCAATATCCCGTTCGATTGCTTGCAGAAAAAGTTGAAAATCAAGAGGTGTATACGTTCTGTTATGAACAGGGATTTGAATATTTTCAAGGATACTTCTTTTGTAAACCGCAGATCATGGAGGGAGTCAAGCTTTCCGGAAATCGTATGGCGATCGTGCTGTTATTGGCCAAATTGCAAGATCCCGATATTAAAATGGAAGATCTTGAGGCGTTGGTTGAAAATGATCTGTCGCTGAGTCTCAAGCTCCTTCGTTTTGTGAATTCTGCATCTGTGGGCCTTCCTCGAGTAGTCAATTCAATTGGACAAGCCGTTGGGATGGTAGGGACCGAACGTATGCGGCAATGGGCCTCCTTGCTTGTGCTGGCTAATACCGGCGGAAAGCCAAGCGAACTGATGCGCATTGCGCTGATCCGGGGACGAATGTGTCAAGGGTTGAGCCGGCTACAAGGGGAGTCCACAAGCCAAGGCTTTACCATTGGCCTATTTTCTGTATTGGATGCCTACTTTGATTGTGAAATGAAACAACTTCTTGCAGGTCTTCCTCTTGCGTCTGAAGTTCTGCTTGCTCTGACCGAACGGCAGGGATGCTTTGGAGAAATTTTAACCTGCGTGATGTCTTACGAACGAGGAGATTGGGATCAGATTGAGGATAGTCGATTTGAGCCCCACGTAGTACGCCATGAGTATTTTCTCAGTACCGAATGGGCCAATGATGTTATGAAAGCGACTTTAGGGGCGGGGGACGGTATCTAGCGGGAAAGGATACGGGGAAAGGCTTGAAGGCCAGAATTATCCCCTTCGTTTATCGTCCTGTTCTCCTGCAAAATAATTCAAGACACCGACACCCTTTTCACTAAGCTCAATAGGTTTATCATCGGATTCGGGGGCCAGTTGATCATCAGGGAGTTGGGGGTAAATTTTAACACGTAAGCTTTCTTCCAATCCTTCATCTGAAAAATCCATATCATTGAGCAGAGCGTTTAATCGTTGGAAAGCTAAAATGGAACGGGCTTGGGAAAGCCATGTTCCGGAAAATTCCGTATCATTTACTTTGGTAATACTTGTCCAAAACTTGGATTCTTCAGGCTCTGACATACTTCCCTCGACAAATGCTCGCAATTGATCAAGCAACGCTTCCTCTGTTTTTCCCAAGCCATCGTATTCAACCATTGACTTTTCAAAGGGACGCTGGGACAAGAAGTCAAGGGCTTCTTTCCATAGGTTTATGGGTTGCAACGGCTCATCCGGCGCTGAGTGTTTGTCCTGATGCTTTTGTAATTCAGTCAGAAACTGTTGAAGGGCTTTGACCTTTCTGGCAACGAGACTCCCTAAAGGAATTCCCCATATATGGGCAATTTCGTGATCCTGCAATGGGGAATTTCCTGAAACGATGAAATCATTTTGAGCAAATTTCAGGCGACGCCTGAATATCCCACGTCGTCGCAATAAAGACTGGTATTCCAGGACCAATCGTTGTGCCTGATACTCCTTTGTGGACAGTTCCTGATTATCCCATCCACGATCTAATTTTCGGAGTTCCTGGCGAAGTAGGATCGAGGGTGCTTGGGTTTTAGCATCCTGCAAGCCATTCTGAGTCAATCCAAATTCTGATGTGAGTAACCGCTCTGCAATCTGAATGGTTTTATCAAGGATTTTTAATTCTTGAGTCAGGAATTCTATGTGCATTCCTGGGCGCTCACGTTTTTGCCGGTAGTAATCCCTGTACTGGTTCGCACGTGATGTGATATTTCGTTCGGCTTCCAGGGAGAGCGGGTTCCCTTTTGGCTGGTTGCCTGCCTGAAATCGGGAATCGGGTTGATCGTTGACCATATAGGCGATGGATTCAGGACTCAGGTCCAGGTACTGCAACAAAAGAAGTTGCAGCATGGTGCGGCCTTGAGTTGGAAGTGTCTGAATGGCTGACTCGATATGTTCAAAACGTAGAGTTGTAGGCATAAGCATTAATGAACTCAAGTGCAAGAGTTCGGATTTTTCACCTTAAAAGTTTTATGGAGTGCCATTATCAAGAGATTCGAGACATGTGGCTGCGTATTCCCTTAGTTGCTGTACCGTTCCGTTGGCATAGAGTTCTCTGGGGATTTCAATTTTGACCAATTGCGATGGATCAACCCCCCGTTCTGCCGCCCAATCTTCGTCAATAAATAAGGTCACTGCGCCATCTTTGTCTCGGCGCACGAAAAGAACATCTTTTTCCCCTTCCATTCTGACTCTCCAAAAATGAAAATTAGGCTTTGGTTTTCTTGATAACACACCGCTTTGAGACCTGTCAAAATGGGGTCGTGGGCCTAACCAATAATTTCTAAAATCCAAGAAACTTTTAAATTGTTGGATGTCGCAGGTAAGAGGATAAGATAGGTGAAAAAACCAGGTTGCGTGTAGTAGAAATTACCTAGCAAACGGTGTTTGTCATGAACCATCAAATGACCGAATGCTCCGTCCTCCTGTTTTTCTGTCTAGCAGTGATAATTTACGTCCTCAGATTAGGGGACGTATATTGGGAAGCATTTACAGGTACCCTTCGGTAAGGGTACCTGTTTGAAAGAGTTATCCTGGGGTAGTGCCGAGTGGCTGTTCGAACATGCGGTTCGAGATTGATTGAGATAGGTTACCCGCCCACGGTTTCGACAACTTCTTTAAGACTTTTCATTATACAAGTGAAAATTGGGATGTCACGTTTGACGTAACGGCTGCCTTCGGTAGAGCGTAATTCCATGACGAGGTCCAGAAAGTCCTGGGGAGAGTCGGTTTCAAAGGCCACCACAAATTCCTGGTCATCCAAACCAAAGGAATAGGTGGTATTGAGTTTGACCGAGGGGTACTTATGCCCAATTGCAATATGCTCATCCATCATGCCTTGGCGGGCAGCTTTGGTGAGCAGATACCACTCTCTGGTTTTTTCAAATGGATACACAAAGATATATTTCGCACGGCCGGGAGAAATTTTCAATCTTCGACTTTCCTGGCCCTCATGCACATGATGGTCTACGTATATGGATCGTTTCGTCATGGAAAGATAGGAATACGGGGTAGTAAGGTATTGCCCCAAGCCTGTAGCCAAGAGTTTTGAACTCATTTCTTGAAACATTTCCAGGTCATAGCTAATTCGCCACAACAGAAAGTCGCAATCGCCTCGAATGCCTGTTGTGGTGTAAGGCACGACAATGACTTTACCAGTATATTCTTCCGCTGCGCGGACAAATTCTTGTTTGCCCTGGTCCCGCACCTCTTTGGGAAGACGTCTCCATAAAGGGTCGACTTTATAGAAAGCAAAATTGACAAATTGTTGTTTGGCAGCCTCTTCGGCACCGGCCATATTCATACCTCCCCTGAAATGAAAACACGTGTTTTTTTAATCACTTAAAAAAATAGGTCTTAACATCGCTACCGCAATATTGTCAATGCGCACGTTGCGTGATGCCTGTTAAGATCCTTTTGGACACGGAGGAGTGCGGAGTAGGGCCTTAGTCCGGAGGGAGCAACATTTGTAGTTCATGGTTATTGATGCCAATCTTGTTATTTCAACTATTCCTCAAACCTGTGGGGACTATGGGTAGATCGATAAGATGTGCCGGTTTTTTGATGCTTTTTGAAGTGGGATTGGTCATTTTAGCTTCCTCTCCGGTGTGGGGCATTGTTTCAGATCCCTCGCAATCCCAAATTCTTGAAGCCGTTCATATTGGTCAAGAGGGAGCAAGTAGTCGAACTCCACCCAATATATTGTATCGGCATTTCGGTGGGTCTTCTTCTGATGTTCCTCAGGCCCAGGGATTTCTTATGACAAAATTAAATGGAATTGCGGTGTTGTCCTGTCATTTTGCTCTTCGAGGAGAAAATCCCGGCTCAGAGGATATTCAACGAGTCCTGGACGAAAAAGCCTTGCAAGTCGTGGTGGCAATTTTCGGGGATTCACCCACGTTTGCCAATAACAGCTATCTTTTGCTCAAACAAGAAAATCGGTTGATCAAGCCTGATCATATTCGGTTTGATGCCAGAGCTTCCCAGATCAGCCAAAGCCAAGAACTTCCCATATTTCGTGCAAAGATTGTGGCGTCCTTTAACTATGATGCTTTTGATGCCCTGGCTCAGACCACTATCAAGGTTTTCCCTGGAGCGGGAGGCGAAGTGACCTTTGATCTGGATTTTGCTGACATTCCTTGAGGGTCATTGGATGAATAAACAACCGATTGATGCCATCTGACGGAATCCCTTGAACGTGAAGCTTTTTCATGCCGAAATCATTGCCGTGGGCTCGGAATTGCTTCTGGGCGGGCGAATCGATAGTAATTCGGTATTTGTTGGACATCTTCTCGCGGAATGTGGGATTGAGGTTCGGAAAAAGATCTCTGTTGGTGATCAGAAAGGTGAGATTCAAGAAGCCCTTCGTGGGGCATTGAAGCGCGCTCATGTAATTGTCTTGACCGGTGGACTCGGTTCAACACTCGATGATTGTACCCGAGAGGCTGTAGCCGAAACCTTTCGATGTCCGTTGATTAAACGCAAAAGAGCGTATGACAATCTCAAAGCCTGCTATCGACGATTTGGAAGACCGGTCACGCCAATATTGGTCAAACAGGCGTTTCTTCCTTCCGGAGCCACGATGTTGGCCAATACCGTGGGCACGGCATCAGGTTTTTTAATGCGCCAGGGGCAAACGGTCATTGTTGTGTTACCAGGTGTTCCTCGCGAAGCCAAAGTTATGATGATTGATCAGGTTCAACCGATACTCAGGAAGATTTTTAAGAGCAAAAGACACTATTGGTTGCATACCTTTCATACCTTTGGATTACCGGAAACCGATGTCCAAAAGGCATTGAGTGCTGTTTTGAGGGAAGATGGACCTATCCAATTTGGCCTCCTGGCCTCGCCCAGGGGAGTGACGGTGACGGTGAGTTGTTGGATGGTCAGCGACTCCCAATCTTTTGCGAAGGAAAGGTCCCCCTTCTTTCCGGAATGGGCTGACCTAGTCCGTCAGGTACGTGAATGTATAGGACCATGGCTCTTTGCGGAAGGTGAACGCACCATGGAGGAAATCGTCGGAGAAGCTCTGCGAGGTCTTTCCTGGACGGTTGCGGTCGCCGAATCCTGTACCGGAGGGTTAGTGGCTCATCGCCTAACCGGCGTACCTGGAAGTTCGCTGTATGTGGATAGGGGAGTCGTGTCCTACAGTAATGAAGCGAAACAAGAACTTGTGGGGGTTCCTGCATCGACCCTTCGGCGGTATGGGGCGGTGAGCTCGCAGGTAGCCTTGGCTATGGCCAAAGGAATACGAAGGCGAAGCCGGGTCAATGTAGGGGTGGGGGTCACAGGAATTGCCGGTCCTGATGGAGGTAGCCTAGACAAACCAGTGGGTCTGGTATATGGCGCGATTGATGGTCCGCAAGGTCCGCGGTGGTATCGTTGGCAGTTTCATGGGGACCGCGCGGAAATTACACTGAAGACATCTCAGGCTGTTTTGGATTTAATTCGTCGATATGCTAATGAAGCTTCATTCTAACCGGAATAGTCTGAGAGTTTTTCTTGCGGTGGAACTCTCCTTGGACCTGTGCCGGAAAGTGAGTGAGTTTCAACAACAGCTTCAGAACTTCTTGCCACATGTCAATTGGGTTCGCCCTGAATCGATTCATCTCACCCTGAAATTTCTTGGTAATGTTGACGCTAGCATGGTGGACCAGGTTTTGACCGCTCTTGAGCCCATCGGAAAAAGTCAGCCGCCTTTCACATTAGAGATTCAGGGCCTGGGGGTTTTTCCACACGTTCGACGTCCACGGATATTGTGGATTGGATGCACGGGAGACATTCCTGCCTTGCTTAATCTTGTTTCCGGGGTCGAGGGCGCGTTGGACCCGTTAGACTTTCCCTCCGAGGAGAAGCCCTATGTTCCTCATTTGACCCTGGCCAGGATTAAACATGACAATTCTCAGGTGGGTAAGGTACTGACTCATTCGGGCTTGTTGGAACAACCTCAGAATCTTGGGATATTACCTGTTGCCCGGATCACTCTTTTTCGCAGTAATGTGACCACGATCGGTGTGGAATATATTCCTCTGTGGGCGGTGCCATTAAATGAGGCAGTATCAAATTTCTCAAGTTAAGATAGCCATTTACCTGTTAGAGAGGGTGGGGTAAGATAGCCGCCACTTTGCACGACCAGGGATATTGAACAAAAGGACACCTAATGGCAGAACGCGTAACTCCTCAAAAAGAAACACAAAAAGACGGAAAAAAACGAGCATTGGATTTAGCTCTGACCCAAATTGAAAAGCAATTTGGCAAAGGGGCGATCATGAAGCTAGGGACGGACAACGTTCCTCATGATATTCCTGTTATTTCTACAGGGTCTCTTGGGCTTGATATGGCGCTGGGAATCGGTGGGTTGCCACGAGGTCGCGTCATTGAGGTGTTCGGGCCGGAATCGTCCGGGAAAACCACGCTGTGCTTGCATGCGATTGCTGAAGCTCAGAAGGCCGGAGGGGCGGCCGCCTTTGTTGATGCTGAGCATGCGTTGGATATTTCCTATGCCAGAAAGCTGGGTGTGCAGACGGATGATCTGCTGGTGGCCCAGCCGGATACGGGTGAGCAGGCTTTGGAAATCACCGAAACGTTGGTTCGAAGCGGAGCGTTAGATATCATTGTCGTGGATTCAGTTGCAGCCCTGGTTCCTCGTGCCGAAATTGAAGGGGAGATGGGCGATTCCCATATGGGGCTTCAGGCGAGATTGATGTCACAGGCCTTGAGAAAATTAACCGGGGCCATTTCAAAATCTCAAGCGTCGGTAGTGTTTATCAATCAGATTCGTATGAAAATTGGGGTGATGTTTGGCAGCCCTGAGACCACGACCGGCGGCAACGCGTTGAAGTTTTATTCTTCAGTGCGGTTGGATATTCGCCGGATTGAATCGATTAAAGATGGTCAGGATGTGATGGGGAGTCGGGTACGAGTGAAAGTGGTTAAAAATAAAATGGCCCCACCCTTCAAGCAAGCCGAATTTGATGTCATGTTTGCGGAAGGTATCTCTAAAGTTGGGGAATTAGTGGATTTAGGCGTTGAGCGTCGAATCGTGGATAAAGCCGGAGCCTGGTATTCGTATAAGGAGGAACGGTTGGGGCAGGGCCGGGAGGCGGTCAAAACATTTTTGAAAAGTAATCCGGATATTGCCAAGGATATCGACACGCAATTACGAAACAGCTATGGCCTCTCCGTGGAGGCTCAACAAAAAGAGGAATCATCTCCCCCTGCCAGTTCTAGTGGAAAAAAATCAACAGGGGATCGTGACTGATCTGGCCGAGTGGCACATTCATCTTGACCGAAACCCAATGATATGATTGCAACATCACTTGAACTTCGACAGGCGTTTGTCAGCTATTTTTCGACCCGTGGGCACACCGTGGTTCCCAGCGGGCCGCTGATTCCACAAGCAGATCCTACTCTCTTGTTTACTAATGCGGGCATGAATCAATTTAAAGGTGTGTTCTTGGGCGAGGAATCTCGACCGTATAGCCGGGCCGTCTCCATTCAAAAATGTATGCGGGCCGGGGGTAAGCACAATGATTTGGAAAATGTGGGATTTACCCGCCGCCATCACACCTTTTTTGAAATGCTGGGCAATTTTTCCTTTGGAGATTATTTTAAAGAAGAGGCGATTGCGTTTGGGTGGGAGTTTCTCACTCAGATTGCCGGATTGCCGGCGGACCGAATGTGGGTGACGGTGTTTCGTGATGATCAGGAAGCCTATGACCTTTGGCACACACGAATGGGCATCTCAGAGAGTCGTCTTGTTCGTCTGGGTGAAAAGGATAATTTTTGGCAAATGGGGGAGACGGGTCCCTGTGGTCCTTGTAGCGAAATCCTCATTGATCAGGGAGAGGCATTCGGTTGTGGTCGACCGACATGCGCCGTTGGGTGTGACTGCGACCGATATCTCGAAATTTGGAATTTGGTGTTTATGCAATTTGATCGGGATCTGGCTGGTACTCTTCATCCTCTCCCGAAGCCCAGCATTGATACGGGGATGGGGTTGGAGCGGTTAGCTGCGGTGACTCAAGGAGTATCCTCAAATTATGATAGCGACGTGTTTCTTCCTATTTTGGAAAGAATAGGGAAAGCCACTAGCCAGGAGTATGGTGCTTCCTTGGCGGCTGATCGGTCGATGCGAGTCATTGCGGACCATCTGCGGGCGATGACATTTTTAATCACTGATGGCGTGTTGCCGTCGAATGAGGGGCGTGGCTATGTTTTGCGACGGATCATGCGTCGAGCCTCCCGGCATGGTCGATTATTGGGCATGGAGCGGGAATTTTTATATGACCTTGTGCCTTCCGTGGTTGATCGCATGGATTCGGTCTATCCGGACCTTCGTTCAATGAAAGATACGGTTTGCGAGATTGTCCAGGGTGAGGAAGCGCGCTTTATTGGAACGTTAGAACAGGCATTGCCTCTTCTTAATCAAATCCTGACGGAGGCGAAGCAAAAGGGGAGCCAAATCTTAGATGGGGAAGCGGTCTTTAAGTTGTATGATACGTACGGGTTCCCGCTTGATTTGGTGGAAGATGCTGCCCGGGAAGAAGGGCTAGCCATCGACCATGACGGTTATCAACAGGCACTAGAGGCGCAACGTGATCGAGCCAGGAAAACTGCGAGGTTTAGCCAGGGGGACTCTCGAAGCGCATTGGTGAGTGCTCTTGAACAGTTTCCTTTAACGCAATTTGTGGGTTATGCCCAACAGGAAGGCAGGGGGAGGCTCCTTGCTCTGGTGCAGGATGAGCATGTCATCAAGGAGGCTAAGCAAGGTGAGACGGTGGAGTGTATCTTGGATGCGACTCCATTTTATCCCGAAGGGGGTGGACAGGTCGGGGATCAAGGCGCGTTGGTGGGTCCGTCGGCAAGAATCGCCGTTGAGGATACCACTAAGCTGGCGAAGGGGTGGTTTCTCCATAAGGGCCGTGTCATCGAAGGATCTGTCCATGTTGGCGATGTTCTCATCGCGACGGTACAGGGTCAATTGAGGCAGAATGCGGCGAGAAACCATACGGCGACTCATCTTCTTCATGCTGCCTTGCGGGAAATTTTAGGTCCCCATGTGAAGCAACATGGGTCTTTGGTAGCCCCAAATCGATTGCGGTTTGATTTTTCGCATTTTAAAGGATTGACTCCCAGAAATATTGAAGAAATCGAAGGACTGGTGAACGAACAAATCCGTCAAAACCTGCCTGTTATGGTTGAAGAAATGGGAATTCAGGATGCTCTGAGTCGTGGAGCGTTGGCTTTCTTTGGTGATAAGTATGGTGAGCGGGTTCGGGTCGTAGAAATGGGGTCTATTAGTCAGGAATTATGCGGGGGAACGCATTGCGTTCGAACCGGAGATGTCGGCCTGTTTCGCATCCTATCCGAAGGAGGAATTGCGGCAGGCGTCCGGCGCATAGAGGCACTCACAGGGGAAGGAGCGGTGCTTCAGACTCAGCATCAGGAAGCCGAATGGAGAGAATTGGGCGCTGTGTTGAAAGCCGGTCCAAATGAGGTCGTTGAAAAAGCCAAGAAACTCGTTGGAACTCTTCGTGAAACTGAGCGGGAACTAGAGCGCACGAAACAAAAATTGCTTGATCAGCAAGGTGCTGGTCAGGAAACCTTAATTCGGAATATCGGTGGGATGCCGATCCTTATCCAGCGGATTGATGGCCTGACTATTCAGGAATTGCGAATCTTTTCCGATAAGCTCCGCCACAAAGTGCCTTCTGGTCTTTTGGTTCTGGGATCGGTTAAAGAGGGAAAGGTTTCGTTGTTGGTCATTGTGGGCAAAGACCAGACTCACAAAATTCCTGCGGGGAAAGTGGCTCAACATGTGGCTCAACTCGTTGGAGGTTCTGGAGGCGGCCGACCGGATATGGCTCAGGCGGGTGGAAATCAACCCGAACAGTTAGATGTGGCGTTGCAGAGCGTCTATGACTATGTTGCCTCACAGATAGGTGCCTTGACGGAGGAGTAAACTCCTTCAGCAAAATGGTGTGCTTGAAATGTCCCCCCCCTCATGAACCGACCGGGAGCAGTAGGAAAGAGGGCGTCGTGACGTGATCCTTGTTCGCCGGAGAATAGTAAGCCTCTTATCGGGTGTAGTTCTGGTCATGGTTGGATTTATGTGGCTGAATCAACCCGTTGGTGGACCAGCTCAGCCAGTTCTCGTCGAAATCCCACCGGGTACTCCATTTACACAGGTTTCCGACATTCTCGATCAACATCACCTTATTAAATCAGGATGGTTTTTCACTTTTTTGGGGCGAGTGCAACGGGTTGATCGAAATATTATTCCTGGCGAATATGAACTGGATGCGGGAATGCAACCAACTGAATTACTGAATAAGCTTGTGAAAGGTAAAGTGTATCAATATGCCATCACTATTCCCGAAGGGTTTACCGTGGCACAAATTGCGGACATCCTTGATTACAAACGTCTTGCTTTGAAGCAGGATATTTTTCGATTAAGTCGTGACCCGGTATTTATTCAAAGTCTGAATGTTCATGCGCCAACCCTGGAGGGCTATCTCTTTCCTGATACCTATCATTTTTCTCGCTTTACTCCACCAGAGACGATCATTCGAACATTTGTGAACCGGTTTCATGATGTTCTGACTCCAGAACTCAAAGCTCGGACAACGGCCATGGGGATGACCCTTCAGGAGGTGTTGACACTAGCCTCCGTGGTGGAAAAGGAAACGGGGCTGGCAGCCGAACGACCATTGGTTTCCGGGGTATTTCATAATCGCCTCCGGCTAGGTATTCCTTTACAGAGCGATCCCACCGTTATCTACGCTCTCGAATCATTTGATGGAAATATTCGGAAGACCGATTTGTCGGTCGATAGTCCCTACAACACCTACAAGGTACGCGGCCTTCCTCCTGGACCCATTGCCAATCCGGGTTTGGCGGCCATTCATGCGGCGCTCTATCCGACTCAGACTGATTTTGTGTATTTTGTGTCGCGGAACGATGGGAGTCATCAATTTTCTGTCACGTTAGCGGACCATAATAAAGCGGTGGATATCTATCAACGACGATTGATCGGTAAGCGTGCATCGTAAGTGGGGGATTGTGTCATTTTATGGGTATTCATGAAACATTGAGCCGACTAGGATTAACGCTTCCAGAAGCCCCTTGTCCTGTCGGGTCATATGTCCCGGCTCGTCAGGCAGGAGATTTAATCTTTGTGAGTGGTGTGCTGCCTTTCCGTGACGGGAAAATTGAACAACCTGGAAAACTAGGGCGGGAATTGACGGTCAAGGAAGGGGCTGCCGCCGCTCAATTAGCCATGCTAAATGGCTTGGCCATTCTCCAGGAGATGATGGGAGATTTTTCGTGTCTCAATCAGGTGGTTCGTCTCACGGGGCATGTGGCGTCTGTTGAAGGTTTTGTAGATCAGCCTACGGTGATTAATGGGGCTTCGGATTTGTTAGTCAAACTGTTTGGAGATACCGGGCGTCATGCCAGATTGGCCCTTGGGGCTTTCGAATTACCTCTTCATGCTCCAATTGAACTTGAATTGATCGTTCAAGTGTTTCCCCCAAAAGCCGGTCCTTAAAACGTATTCATCTTTTAACAAGTTCAAAGCCCGCCTATGCTTTTCGTCAGGAATCACCCCTCCTGATCCTGTAGCAATCTCATTTGAAATTTCACCCTTTGCTTTGGCTCGCTTTTTGAAATTGTTAGGTTTTCCTCCTTTGCGGTTGTCCTATCTGAAAATTCATTTTGAAATGGTAGAAAAAATTTAAATGTGGTGTGAGACTTTTTCCCTTACCCAATTGGTCTCTGATGGGCCTGGCGAACGAAGAATTTTCATAAAAATCTTATGATATAAGTGTGAATGTTGATCTTTCTCCCTGAGCGGATCTACAAAATTGACGCCTGAAAAGATCGCTTGATATAGTCTTTTGGGCAACCGCTCTGACTTGGTTCCATCCCCTGTGTTGGTAGCCACGAAGTTGGGTTGGCTTCTCTTCCCGGTTCGATTTGAATGAAGAAGTCCATTGTTCATACCTAATTTATTTTTAGAATCTCTAAGCAAGGTCTGGTACTTATGAAACGAGTTCGAAGTCTCATGAGCGTCGCTTTAGGTTTTCTTCTTTTTTCATCCATAGCCCATGCTGAAATGTTCCCTTCCGATGGTCCTCCCGGCACAACAGTGACGATTAGTGGGGAAGGATTTGGAGAATTCCGAAATACTCAGGCTAACCGAGTAGAATTTCAGGGTGCCTCGGCGCTCATTCAATCCTGGGAACCTGATTTTATTCTGGTCAAGGTTCCTTTGCAGGCTCGTTCCGGCCCGGTGATGGTTATAAACGGTTCAGCGAAACGGGAAGCCGGAATTTTTTCCGTCACCGATGTTCGTATTTCCAGCTTGAATCCTTCACAAGCCGAAGCGGGTTCCTTGCTCACGATTGTTGGTGAACACTTCGGCAACACTGCCGGATCTCGTGATCCCAATACCATGTTCGGGGTCAATCAAGTGATAATCAATGGGATTCGCGCAGAGGTTCGACGGTGGCGTCCTACCAAAATTGAAGTTCTCATTCCGGCCAATGCTAAGACTGGAGATGTAGAAGTGCGTTTGGCCTCAAGCGACCCATTACCGGATGGTTCGTGCTGTGCTCCTGTCGAGTATGCGGTCAGTAATGCCGTCCATTTGACGGTGATTCCTCCTATTGCCTTTGATCCTACTGAGGGTCCGATCGGGAGTAAGGTCGTATTGTCCGGTCAGGGATTTGGGGAAAGCCGCCCTGAAGATGGACGAATATTTTTTGGGGGAAAGCCTGCGATCATTGCGCAATGGTCTGATCGAACCATCGTGGCTCATGTGCCGTTAAATGCTCAATCAGGTTTCCTGATGCTTCAACGGGAAGGAAAGGAGCGAGAGATTGGAACTTTTACCGTATTGGACAGTCAGGTATCAGGGATGAATCCTGCTCAAGGACCAATTGGGACGCTTGTGACGATAAAGGGAAAAAATTTTGGATTATATTCAGAAGCCGGCAGCACTGCCTATGCCTTTGATTTCCTTTCCGGGGGCAATGGGGTGGAAATTGGGGGAGTGCCTGCTGTCATTCACCGATGGCTTGATGAACAAATCGATGTCTGGGTGCCCTACAGCGCGAAAAGTGGACCGGTGATTGTAAAGCGCGGAGGAGCCATCCCTAAAACTGATGGCACCTGTTGTGAACAACAAGAGATTGTGACGCTAAAAGCCGGAACTTTTACTGTTGTTCAGCCGGAAATTCATTCCTACTCTCCGAAAGAGGCCGGTTTGGATGAGGTCGTGACTATTACGGGCAAAGGATTCGGTGAATTCCTTAAAATTTCAGAAGCGACTCGCTTATCGCTCAACCAGTATGCTCATGACTGGAAAATCTACGAGCTAGGGCAAGATGTGTCTCGTAGTGAGGTATTGGTGAATGGAGTTGCCACGCACATCGAGACTTGGACCGATACCGAGATCACGATCCGTGTCCCTCGCCGTCCGTCCTATGGTTTTGGAAATCCAAAAGGTTTTGAGGCTGATCTGAGCAAAGGAGAACTGATTCTTAAACGGGGTTCATGGGATATGCTGGATTCCGGAGAATGTTGTACACCTAAAAAGTATATTTCGATCGTTGCGGGGCCATTTACGATTTTGCAAAGAGGCCTTCCTAACAAGGGTTATTGGAATGAAAAAAATGGCGAACGCAGTAATGACTAATGGCATAATTTGGATTTGGAACAATGATTTTATGAAAACTTGCCATGCGTGGAATCAAAAGGTGAAAAGCCTGTGTGCGTTGGGAGTTTTTGCAAGTTTAGGCTTTTTTGTAAATCTTCAGCCAGCCTTTCCTCAATCGCCTCCCTCTGCTCTTTCCCTGCAATCAAGTCCTACCAAGGTGACGTTTCTTGGTGTGCATTTCCTGACCGCCAGTAAGGGATGGGTTGTTGGAGCAGGTGGGACCGTACTCCATACCGATGATGGCGGAGCCTCATGGAAGTCGAACCCACGCCGGACTAACGCCTTATTGACTGCGGTGACCTTTGCGGATGCGATGCACGGATGGATTCTTGGACAAAACGGAACAGTGTTGCATACTGTCGACGGTGGAAAACAGTGGATTCCACAAGATAGTGGGACAAATGGAACTCTTTACGCGGCTGATTTCCTCACAACCGATCATGGGTGGGTGGTTGGTTCCCGTGGGGTAATTCTGCACACGGAAGACGGGGGAGAGAGCTGGGCCGATCAAGTCAGTGGTACGACGGCAGATCTCTTCGGCGTCCATTTTCTGAATGAAAAACGGGGGTGGGCCGTGGGTGCTCTTGGTGTCATATTGGCCACTACTGATGGGGGAAAGAGTTGGGGGCTCCAATCCACCAATAATCCCGCAACATTCTTTGATATTGTGTTTACGGATAATGTGTCGGGATGGGCTGTTGGGACGCAGGGAGCCATCTTCCAAACGTTGAATGGTGGGGAGGTATGGGTGGATCACACTCGACCCTGTGGAAGTCCATGCATTAAGCCCGCTGATTTGGTCAATATACAGTTTTTGAATTCACTGGTTGGTCGAATTGTTGGTGAGCGTGGGACAATCTTGGAGACTCAAGACGCTGGATTTACCTGGCAGGAAATTGAGCCACTAAACTCTGAAACCCTATATGCTCAATCATTTCCTGATCTTTCTCATGGTTTTGCCGTGGGAGACCATGGGACAATAATTCATTTTGAAACCGCGTCACCACGACCCTAATTGTGGACTTGTCCGGCGCGGGCATCAAAGATAATTGAGTCTGGCCTGGAGAATGGCCAATGAAGCCAGGCTGGCAGTTTCTGCTCGCAAAATTCCCTTACCTAAGGTGGCAAAAACTACATTTAGAGATTGAGCCGCTTGTCGTTCTTCTTTCGTCCAACCGCCTTCCGGGCCGATGAACAGGGTGATTCCGCCTTGAATTTCCGGTGGTAAGAGTATTTTGGATAGCGAAATGTCCTCCCGCCGCTCAGCTAACATGATTAGTATCCCTCCATTTTCCCGCTGTAAAAATTCCTGAAATGTCTGAATGGGAAGTATCGTCGGCACGTTCCATCGCTCACTTTGTTGCGCTGCTTCCAAAGCAATGCGTTCCCATCTTTCCTGGAACTTGGGTGCGTGTACTGGAGACACTCGAGGAATGATCCTCTCTGTCACGAGTGGCGCAAGCGTATGGACTCCGAGTTCCGTTGCTTTTTGGATAACCCAGGCCATTTTCTCTCCTTTTAAAAGAGCTTGTGCCAAGGTAATGGGGGGAGTGGAAGAGGGTGAGGATTCTTGAATGCTTAGAACATTGGCGTAAATAGCCTGTTTGGTTATCTGATGGATTGTTGTCTGGTACCGTCGACCTCGATCATCATTGAGAATCAGCCGGTCTCCTGGTCTCGTTCGTAAACTTTTTGACAGATGGGTGAATAAAGGGTTGCCAATTATGACCCTTTCATCCTCAACCTGGGTTGAATGGATGAAATAAACTGGCATATGTTCTAGACGTAATGGGGAGAAAAGATGAGAGGAAGGTTAATCGAACATATTCTTGACTTTATCGAACAGGCCTTCTCCTTGTGTGTCCGTAGAAATTCCGCACTCCTCCGCATACGCGGTAAGGAGTTCGTGTTGCTTTGGAGTCAGTTTAGTAGGAATTTCTATTTTAGTCCGAATCAGTTGATCACCACGAGATTGGGATTTAAGCCCAGGGGCCCCCAATCCTTTGAGGCGGAGAATTTGATCATGTTGGGTTCCTCCGGGGATCTTCACCATGGTGGTTCCATTTAATGTTGGGACTTCAACTTTTCCTCCAAGAGTCGCTGTGACGAAATCCAAGCGTAAGTCATAAAGGATCTCTTGGCCTTTTCGTTGAAAGTGTGGATGGGGCCGTACACTAAGTGCCACATACAAGTCACCGGGGGGTCCGCCATTCATCCCATGCTCCCCTTCGTGGGAAAGGCGAAGTCTCATGCCGGTTTCGACCCCAGCTGGAATGGTCACCGCCAAGAGCCGTTCCTTGTGAACGCGTCTTTGCCCTCTACAGGTTTTGCATGGGTCCGCAATGACTTGTCCTGATCCTTGGCATTGCCCACAGGTTCGATTGATGGTGAAAAACCCCTGTTGCAGACGAATTTGTCCAGCTCCACGGCATGCAGAACAGGGTTTGACGGCCTGATCGGATTTCGCACCGGTTCCATGGCAGGTTTCACAGACTTCCCAACGAGGAATTTTGAGTTTGGCTTCCTTGCCATTGATGGCCTCTTCAAAAGATATTTCTAGATTATATTGAAGATCATTGCCTTGTTCGGCTCGATTTTGTCCTCTGCCACCACCAAAGAAATCTTCAAAAATATCCCCAAACACATCTCCGAAGCCGCCTCCTCCAAACCCGAACCCGTCGGCTCCACCTCCTTGCCCGGCGGCTGCATGTCCGAACATGTCATATTTTTTTCGGCGATCTGGATCGCTGAGCACTTCATAAGCCTCTCCGGCTTCTTTGAACTTTTCTTCCGCTGTTTTTTTGTGATTGGGGTCGGCATGCAAATCCGGGTGATGTTGCCTGGCCAGCTTTCTAAAGCCTTTTTTAATTTCTTCTTCCGAGGCATTGCGGTCCACCCCGAGAATTTCGTAATAATCTCGTTTTCCGGTCTGTGCCATCAGTGTTGTCCAAAGGATGGAAAAATTTGGCCGTAATGTTTAAGCATGCACATCAGTCTGCTTGAAGAATTTTTAATTCTTGCCTTTATCAACTTCTTCAAATTCGGCATCCACAACTTTTTCCTCATTGCCGGGACTTTCGCCACCGGATGGTCCAGGGCCGTCCTCCGGTCCGGTCCCACCTGACGAGGCGTCAGTAGAGGCTTTCTTGTACATTTCTTCAGCTAATTTATGCGAAGCTGTGGTGAGGTTTTGCATGGCGGTTTTTATCGCTTCCAGGTCGGTCTCCTCCATGGCTTTACGGAGTGCATCCACTGCCTCGGTGATATTAGACTTTTCCGATTCCTCAATCTTGTCTCCATGTTCGCTTAAATTCTTTTCGGTACTATAAATAAGAGTATCGGCCTGGTTTTTGACTTCAACCAATTCTCGCTTCTTTTTGTCCTCTTCGGTATGACTTTGAGCTTCCTTAACGAGACGCTCAACTTCTTCCTTACTTAATCCACTCGAAGCCGTGATCTTGATTGATTGTTCTTTCTGTGTCGCCATATCTTTGGCTGAGACATGCACAATTCCATTTGCGTCAATGTCAAAGGTGACTTCAACTTGGGGAACGCCTCTTGGAGCCATAGGAAGCCCCACTAAATCAAACTGTCCCAATAGCTTATTATCATTGGCCATCTCCCGCTCACCTTGGAAGACTCTGATGGTCACGGCGGTTTGGTTGTCGGCTGCGGTGGAAAAAATTTGGCTTTTTTTGGTGGGTATCGTGGTATTGCGTTCGATGAGTTTCGTGAAGATTCCGCCTAGTGTTTCAATGCCGAGCGAAAGTGGTGTGACATCTAACAACAGGACATCTTTGACGTCGCCTTTCAGTACTCCACCTTGAATTGCTGCACCGATTGCGACCACTTCATCAGGATTCACTCCACGATGAGGTTCTTTCCCAAAAAATTGCTTGACTCGTTCAATGACTTTTGGCATCCGAGTCATCCCACCCACCAGGACGATTTCATTGATGTCGCTGGTGGTCATATCAGCATCGGCAAGGGCTTTTTTGCAGGGTTCCATAGTTCGCTCAATTAAATCATTCACCAGTTGCTCGTATTTTGATCTGGTGAGCTTAAGCACCAAGTGTTTTGGTCCACTGGCATCGGCGGTAATGAAGGGCAGATTTATTTCGGTTTCTTGGGAGGAGGAAAGCTCGATCTTTGCCCGTTCGGCCGCTTCTTTCAGTCGTTGAAGGGCCATTCGATCATTCCGTAAATCGATTCCCTGGTCTTTTTTGAATTCTTCAACCAGCCAATCCATCACACGAAGATCAAAGTCGTCTCCGCCCAAAAAGGTGTCACCATTAGTGGACTTGACTTCGAAGACCCCTTCTCCAATTTCTAGAATTGAAACGTCAAAGGTTCCGCCACCCAGGTCGTAGACGGCAATACGTTCATCTTTTTTCTTATCGAGCCCATAGGCGAGTGACGCTGCCGTCGGTTCATTAATGATGCGCAAGACATTTAAGCCTGCAATCTTTCCTGCATCCTTGGTGGCTTGCCGTTGGCTATCATCAAAATAGGCGGGAACCGTTATGACAGCATCTGTCACCTTTTCCCCTAAATAATCTTCAGCCGTTTGCTTCATTTTTTGAAGGATCATGGCTGAAACTTCTGCTGGGCTATAGCTTTTTCCTCGAATGGTGACGTGGGCATCGCCATTAGAACCTTCCGCTGTTTTATAGGAAAGCCGGTTTGCTGCATTTTTGACTTCAGGAGAGGAATGCTTTCTCCCCATAAGGCGCTTTACCGAATAAATAGTGTTTTCTGGGTTGGTAATGGCTTGCCGTTTGGCAATCTGTCCGACTAATCGTTCGTCTTTGTCCGTCAGGGCCACGACCGATGGTGTGGTCCGTGCGCCTTCCGAATTGGCGATGACAGTAGGATCTCCCCCACTCATCACAGCAACGCAAGAATTTGTTGTTCCTAGGTCAATCCCAATAATTTTGCTCATACCTGTATTCCTCCCTCTTCACCAGATTCTTCCGTAGAACATGGTTGTGTCAGTTCTGATTTTTCTTTCGCTACGCTTACCATAGCCGGGCGTAAGATGCGATCGTGCAATAAATATCCTTTTTGAAATTCTTCAATGACAGTATTTGGATCCACGCCTTCGGATTCCACCTGGGTCACTGCTTGGTGAATAGCAGGATCAAATGAATTTCCCGTGGTACGTAGTTGTCGAACGCCAACTTTACCCACGGTCTCCAGGAATTGTTTGTGGGTAAGCTCTACCCCTTCCAGTAATGGCCCGCTGGTTCCTGTATCTTTCGCGCACTGAATAGCTCGCTCAAGATTGTCTATAATAGGAAGCAAATTTTTCAGTAATGATTCATTGCCAAATCGTATCGAATCGCTTTGATCCCGTTGCGCCCGACGTTTGTAGTTTTCAAACTCTGCAGCCAGACGCAAATATTTATCTTGGGAGATTTGGAGTTCTTCTTCTGGCGTTTCGCCACATTCCGAAGTATTTCCTGTTGTGTCCTCCGTTGGATCTTCTTGAGGACCGACTTCTTCTGCAGTCACTTCTTCAGTTGTTTCATCTGTGGAAGACATGGATTTACCTTTTCCCGTTTGTTGCGTCATGAATGACCAATATGAAGAGAGAGACATTTCAAGCTGCTTATCGAAGTTAGATAGTCACTTCCTCTGGCAAGTCAACCCATCCTCTTAAATTTCTTATGATTTTTGGTATAAAGAAAACAATAGAAAATAGGGAGAAAAGTTATCCACAGGAAGGAGTCATGCGATCATAGAGGAGCTTTAAACCCTCTAATGTAAGGTTTGGTCTAACTTCCTGAATAGTCCGAGAAATTGGAACAATCGTCTGAGCCAGTCCACCTGTTGCAATGACAAGCGGGGAATCTCCAATTTCATGTTGTATTCTCCTCACGATTTCATCAACCAAACCAGCATATCCATACATAATTCCTGCCTGCATACTGGAGGTTGTGTCTTTGCCAATTACGGAGGCCGGGATAGCCAGATCAACTTTGGGAAGCTTTGCTGTTTTAGTGTGAAGGGTATCTGCTGCGCTTTTTAAGCCAGGGGCAATGGTTCCGCCTAGGTACTCGCCAAGTTGGGTGACGATACAGAATGTGGTGGCGGTCCCAAAGTCCACAATGATCAGATATCGTCGATAGCGGGCAAAGGCCGCAGCCGCATTGACGAGACGGTCTGTCCCAATTTCATCGGGATTACTGTATTGAAGGATGAGCCCATGAGGACATGCGCTCGTGACCATAAGGGGTTGTTGTCCAAGTAAGGATTGGGCCAACATGTCAAAAATATGCGTGAGTGGGGGGACCACACTCGTGACTATACAGCCTGAAATGGCTTCCGGCAGGATTTTATGAAATTGAAGGAGGGAGCGAAGAACTATGCTGTATTCATCAGGGGTCTTGGAATGGTCGGTGGATAAGCGCCAGTGTGAGATCAGCGTGCTGCCCTGAAAAATGCCACACACAATTTGTGAGTTACCAATGTCGATGGCTAAAAGCATAAAAAATTGCCATTTCTCTTGAGCCATCCTTCAGAGATGGGTCATTGTTGGGCGGTTGTGCGTAGATGAAGGATTTCCCCTGAATGAATATCTCGCATCCTAGACGATTGTTCGTTTGGATCGGAAGGGGAGGGGATGACTCGGAGTTGGCCATGTTCTCCTATGGAATGGGCCAGTCCCTGTAGTTGGCTTCCATCAGGGAACTGAACCTGAATCGTGTGTCCAATGGTAATACACCAATGGTTGTATTCTTCAAGTAAAGATTGGGGACCATTGGACCTCAGGTTTTCCCAATTTTCTTCCAAGGATGTGATCACTTTGGTGATCAGAGCTTCTCTATCCAGAGGGCAATGGCAGTGGATATGAAGGGAAGTCGCACTGGTTTGGAGTTCTGAGGGGAATTCGGATTGAGAGAGGTTAACGTTAATCCCGAATCCGATCACGACGCATGTCTGGTGTCCTGCATTCCGAAAGGAATCACATAACACGCCACCAAGTTTACGTCCTCCTATTAATAAGTCATTGGGCCACTTAAGATCGATACGAATTCCTGTCTGTTGTTCAAGTGCCTGGGCAATGGCCACGCCGGCCATGTGGGGAATCCATCCTAAATATTGAATAGTTGTTTCAGGAACCAAAAGGAGAGATCCGTAAATATTGGACTTGCCTGGGGAAAACCATAACCGGTCTAATCGACCTCGCCCCGAGGTTTGTCTGTCGGCCAGAACGACGGTTCCAGACAGTGCCTGGTCCCTGGCCCTTTCAATGGCAAATGCATTGGTTGAAGCTAACTCGTCAAAAATATAAAGGGCCTCGCCAATTTTTTTTAAAGGAAGAAGTCGGGCTAGTTTTTGGGCGGATAACACAGATGCGACAGTGGGTTAGAGTAAAAGTCAGGCTCGGTATTTTCGCTTTTGAGGAACGGTTTTGGTTCGAAGCGGAGTCATGTCCAAGGAGAGGTCCATGGACGGGGCGGAATGTGTGAGGGCTCCAATCGAGATGAAGTTCGGTCCGGCTTCTGCCATTTCTCGAATATTGTCCAGGGTCATGCCTCCTGATACTTCAACCAAGGCCTGTTTTTGAATGATGTCTATGGCCTGCCTGACATGATCGGGGGTCATGTTATCCAATAAAAGGACATCGGCTTTTCCCTTCAAGGCCTGTCGGACCTGAGCAATCGTTTCGACTTCCACACAAATTCGAAGGCCATGCGGGGCATGTTGCCTGGCCCATAGACAAGTCTGGGTGATGTTCATACCTTGGGATGCCATGACCATTAAGTGATTATCCTTAATGAGCATACCATCATAAAGGGAGAAGCGATGATTTTTCCCTCCGCCTAGGCGGACGGCCCATTTTTCTAGGGCCCGAAGTCCCGGGGTGGTTTTCCTTGTGTCCACTATTGCGACCGGATAATCGCGAACAGCCTCACAAAATTGAAAGGTGAGCGTGCTGATCCCCGAAAGCCGTTGGAGAAAGTTCAGGGCGATACGTTCGCCTTGAAGGAGCGACTGTGCCTTCCCTTTGAGGGTGAGGACAGGGGTTGATGGGGGCACCCTTGTTCCATCGTCAAAATGCGTGGTGAATGCGATAGTTGAATCGACTGCTTGAAACACCTCCTTGGCAACGGCCACGCCTGCCACGACCATGTGGCTTTTTGCGACAATGTCGGCTTGAGCTAACAAGGTTGGTGGAATGAGAAGGGTCGAGGTCAGGTCTCCGTAGGCAAGGTCTTCTTCCAGAGCAGCACTGATTACGCGCCGCATTGAGGAAAGGGGAGGAGGCGAGGCAAGAGAAGGTGCGCTCATCAGGTCTTCATTGAAGCCAGTTGTTGTTCGGTCATATTCAGAATTCCCAACTCATCGACCAGTTTGGTACGACGGTCTTCTGAATCCTGGATTACGGAAGGCTCTGCCTTTTCCCTGAATTCAGAAGAGGATAACCGATTGCCAAGTCGTTGCACTTCCTTCTCTTTTTCTCCAATTTGTTTCTGGATTTTTTTGACAACTTCATGGAGGTCAATCTCTCTGGGAACGGGAATACCGATGGTACTAAAATAACCTGAAGGCAATTGTAATGTGCGGAGAGAAGGAATTCCCTGGTCTGTGATGACCGATGAGCGGAGAATTGACTCAATATAAGGCGCAAGAAAGGTCAGCGTGGCCGTATGGTTGGCCTGGGTACTCGCCCCGTAGATCAAAGGTGTTTGAGTGGAGGAAATATTCAGGAAGTTTTGTCCGGTTCTGGCCGTGTTGACAAACGCTTGGAGAAACAAGAAAGCCTGTTCGGCTTCAGCATTGGCCCATTCCGGTTTTTCGGTGGGAAAGGGTTGCGTCATGATTGATATCCCTTCGTGCGGGAGGGATTGCCAGATTTCTTCGGTAATAAATGGCATCACGGGGTGTAACAGTCGTTGGATGATTTTAAATGTTTCCAAGAGCGTCTGGCGGGTGGCGGGTGCATCAGGATGATTTTCCTGCTGGAGGCAGGGTTTGGCGAGTTCTATGAACCAATCACAGTATTCATGCCATATGAATTGATAGAGCGCGGAGGCGGCTTGGTCAAAGCGATAGTCTTCAAATGCTTTGGTTACTTCATGGATCGTATGGTTCAGTCGGCTGAGAATCCACCGATCCGGAAAAGGCCGGAGTCCTGTGGAGAGTGATACACGTGGTCCCTCAGCGTAGAGATGAATAAATCGCGCCGCATTCCAAAGTTTTGTGACAAAATTTCGATATCCTTCGATGCGTTCTTCGGCAAGCTTAATGTCTCGTCCCGGTGAGGCCATTGAGGCCAGGGTAAACCTCAGCGCATCCGTTCCGTATTGGCGCATTTTGGTCAGGGGATCAATGACATTTCCTTTTGATTTGCTCATCTTCTGGCCCTCAGCGTCCCGAACCAAGGCATGGATGTACACATCGCGAAATGGGACTTTTCCTGTAAACTTCAGGCCCATCATGATCATTCTGGCAACCCAAAAAAACAGGATGTCCAATCCCGTGACGAGGGTCGCTGTTGGATAAAAGGTTTTCAGATCTTCTGTGTTTTCTGGCCATCCGAGGGTAGAAAATGGCCAGAGAGCTGAGGAAAACCAGGTATCTAATACGTCAGGATCTTGAAAAAGGTTGGTCCCTCCACATGTTGGACATGATTGAGGTGGGGTTCTTGATACGATGGGTTGAGCATCTGAAGCTATAAAGCAACTCCTTGTGGGCTGGGCGGGAGGAATAACCTCCTGGTCAGGTGCTTCCCCAGCTTGGCTGGTTTTTGGCAAATGGTCTGTGTTGCAATTTCGACAATACCAGGCGGGGATTTGATGTCCCCACCAGATTTGGCGAGAAATACACCAATCTTTAATCTGGCGCATCCAGCCCAGGTAATTATTTTTCCATTCATCGGGAATAATACGAATGTCACCCGCTTCAACTGCTTGGATAGCTGGAGTCGCCAAGGGTTGTATCTTGACGAACCATTGTGGGGAAAGATACGGCTCAACAACGGTTTTGCATCGGTAGCATTTGCCAATGGCCATGGCGTGATCTTCGACCCTTGAGAGAAATTCCTGTTTATCGAGGGCTTCTATCACAATGGCCCGGGCTTCCTGCACGGACTTGGAGTGGAGCTCCGCTTGAAGCGGGGGATTGGCTTGGGCTTCCTGGAGCCCCATGGGACTCATACGAGCTTGGAAGTCAAGTATAACCAGGCGTGGAAGCCCGTGACGTTCGCCTGCTTCAAAGTCATTAAAGTCATGCGCAGGGGTTATTTTTACGGCCCCAGTTCCAAATTCCCGGTCAACTAATATCGGATCAGCCACAATCGGAATGGTTCGTGTCGTCAAAGGGACCCGAATTTTCGTTCCAATGTACTTCTGGTAGCGAGGATCTTCAGGGTGGACGGCCACTGCGGTATCTCCCAGAATGGTCTCTGGTCTGGTGGTGGCCACTATGAGAAATTGCGTGGAATCGTCAGCTAGGGAATACCGAATGTGATAGAGCTTTCCCTTTGTTGGTTCATGCTCAACTTCAATGTCGGAAAGGGCCGTCAGGCAGCGAGGACACCAATTAATTAAGCGTTCCCCACGGTAAATGAGGCCTTCCTCGTACAGGCGAACAAACACTTCTCGAACCGCCAGGGAAAGGCCTTCATCCATGGTAAACCGAAGGCGAGTCCAATCGCAGGAGGCCCCCAACTGTTTGAGTTGTTCGATAATGGTATCTCCGGATTGATGTCTCCACTTCCAAACTCGGTCGATGAAGGCTGGGCGCCCAAGGTGTTCTCGTGTTTGACCTTCCTGCGCGAGTTGCCGTTCAACCACATTTTGGGTCGCAATCCCTGCATGGTCTGTTCCGGGAATCCATAAGGTGTTTAATCCCTGCATGCGTCGCCAACGAACGATAATGTCCTGAATAGACGTATTGAGTGCATGTCCTATATGGAGGGAACCCGTCACGTTTGGCGGGGGAATGACCAGACTAAAGGAAAGGGCGGGGTTGGTTGGGTCAGGCTGGAAAAGTTGGTGTTCAATCCAGTATGACCCCCATCGGTTCTCGACTTCACCGGGATTGTACGTTTTTTCTAATTGTGAAAATGCCATAATGGTATCTTGAATGGGCGAAAAAAGTCCGATGTTATCACGGGCTCTATGGCCCTGCAAATACAACCTCTTGTTCCCCTCATGATGCCTATGGTAAAAGTGGGGCACAGGAGTCTTAACAATCTCAATTAACTCAGGAGTATTGCTCATGCCACGTGGTCGGCAAAAAGATCGTGATTTGCGAAGAAAACATCGAAAAAATCAACAACGGGTAAAAGGTTTGGAAGTTGCCCGGCGCGAAAAAGGCAAAAAGAAATAATAGGTTAATTTCTTGTGGTGGTCGTTGAATTTTTAATAGAAGATTGCCTCACTTCCTAATTTCCTTCCTTGCGTTTGTTCTGATTGAACAACTTCATGAAACCTTTGGTTTGAGGCAAAGGTCGGTCCACCGATCTTTTAGTTTTGATCCTCTGGTAACTCATCTTACTCCTAATGAGTTCATCTCCCATAAAAGTCATTTTTTTTGATGCGGTAGGGACCTTATTTGATGTGAAGGGATCAGTAGGGGAGGTGTATTTAACCTATGCCAAAAAATACGGCGTTCCAGACACCGAACAGACCCAACAGGCATTGAATGTAGCTTTTAAGCAAACGATGAGAGAGATGCCTCTTCCGGTTTTTTCGGTGGAGCGGCCGGAAAAACTTAAACAATGTGAGCGGTTATGGTGGTTTGATGTCGTACATGCCGTTTTTTATCGGGTGGGTATGTTCGAGGGATTCGATGATTTTTTCGAAGAGGTATTTGAAGCGTTTGGGCAGTCTACCCATTGGCAACTATTCCCTGATACATATGAAGTCTTAGGTCATCTAAAGCGTCAGGGATTTGAACTTGGAATCATTTCCAATTTTGATAGCAGGTTTTTTCAGGTTTCCCGTGGGCTTGGCCTCGATACGTTTTTTGATTCTGTGACCATTTCCAGCCTGGTCGGAGCTGCAAAGCCGGCCCAAAGGATTTTTTGTCATGCACTTGATGAACACATGTTAGTCCCTCAAGAAGCTCTTCATGTGGGAGATCATCCTATTGAGGATTTCGATGGGGCTCGACAGGCTGGTCTTCATGCTGTCTTGATTGATCGTTCTTCGAATGCCGCCTCTCATCCACACACACTTTCAAGTTTGACCCAACTCTCTTCATATGATCTTTTGAATTCCTAAAGTACATCCCCTCCATTCAAATTTTCCTTACAACACTTTACTATTGTGAATCCCATGACAGACCTCCTATGAGGTTGTTCGGTCCTTTTATGATGTGGTGGCTATTAGGTCCTGCCTGATTGATATTTGCCCGATGATAGGGTTTGTCGTATGGCACCTGGTGCTGCCACATGCGGAAAATGATCTTCAACCATTTCGCCCTTAACACTCGCAGTGTGTGGTTGTGCGGCTGCGACCGGGCGCGACATTGTTGAAAATGAAGTTTCGCCCATTCACAGCGTCTCAGCGACTGAAAGGCCAATTACCAAATCGCTTGCCGGAGGTGCTTGTTGCCTGCGACACAGAGCCTGCCGTGACATCATTTCCCACTCTACCCCGTTAATTGCACATGGCTCGACTGGGCTCGTTTCTGGCCCCACGAGGTCCAAAGAGACCCAGGGCCTCCCCCAGTTCGGCCCACAAGCGAGGGATCATGGTGCAGCTGAGCCCTCCCGACAGCGTCTGCATTCACTCAGCCGCTGGGAGGTTCTTGAAAAACGTGGAATCTCCGCCTGATAGTCCCTCATGAAACGGGAGGCCACCAACACCTGCGCGATCAGCATATTCACCAAGCGAGCTTTGGTCCGAGGGACATGCTTGGGCACGGAGACTTGGGGGGCTTTGAATTGGGCCCACCATTCGATCGTCCTAGCCGGTTCAATCCTTTGCTCGCGTGCAAACCGCGTTCATTGACTCGGATCAAGCGTGATCAGCCTGGTCGGGGTTGGATAGTTTTTTAGAAAATCCAACGCCAGTTGTGGGATAAAATCGTCAAAGAGCTCAGAAGCAATTGCATAGCCGAGTAGAAACCGGGCCGATGAAAGGGGGCAAGAGCTTCCCAGCGCGGGTGGCCCCCGGAGCCAAGCTGAGGAGGCGAGGGGGGCGTATTCCGCTCATTGCTCACAGAGCCCGACGTCTGGATCAACACCCCGGATCCCCGCTCCCATATGCAGGAAAACGGCAATCGGGACAAACCTCTGCCGGCGAAGCCATCGGACCGGAATCGGCCTCGAGTGCGGACGCTCGTTCGCGTCAAACAGGTCTTCGGTCACCACGCGCCCGCGATGGACGGCACGCTCATTCGAACGAGTGGGGGGCGAGCTCGACCAAAGATCGGACGTAAGAATCTGGGTAATAACGTCCAAAGGGGGCCGTTTCTTACGGTTGCCAGTCGGCAGCAGGGGGCCTCATACGGGGAGCGGGGAAGGCCTTAAACGGTTTCCAGACAACCCCGCCCTCGCATGCACACGATGCTCAGGGGATTCCGCCCATCGCTCAAGCAGGCACGGGAAGGGAGGTCCCGAAACTGTGAGTTTTTAGGGGTGCCCTTAGATAGGATGAGGTAAACGAAGGTTATAAGCATATCAAGCTTGCTAGCCGGTGATAAGGAGAGAATTTTCGGTTTTCATGAAAGACCAATATATTATGTTTTGGCTTTTGTCCCAGATCATAACCTATAAACCATAGCAACAATGCTTTGAGTTTTTCTGCTGTTATATTCAAACGTAACCGGTGTCCAAAATACTGAATACTTGACCATTTTGGCCATTCAGGTTACGGTTTAAAATCAAATTGGACCCATCAAGGCTGGTGCGGCCTTTTATTTCATGATGACCTCTTTCCTGGTGCGGAATCCTTAAGTTCATACTCCTTCGTTAACACGAAACCCGTGGAATTTTTTGCCATCAGCGGATTATTAAATGGATTAGCCGCTAGCGGGTTGGCATCCTTTGTCTATTTTCGCGCTCCCTATGATCCCAGGCATTGGACCTTTGGGTTGTTTGGAATCGCCACTGCCTTATGGAGTTTTGGGTATTTTGCTTGGCAAGTATCAGATTCAGAGTTTTATGCGCTTCTCAATCTCCGCATTTTAATGGCAGGAGCCATTTTTATTCCCATCACCTTCCTGCATCATGTTCTGTATTTACTTGGGAAAGAAATTGCTTTTAGTGGCACCATTAAATGGAATTATCTTCTGGGTGGGGTTTTTCTTCTTACCGATTTCACGCCTTTTTTTATTGAAGGTGTCCGTCAAATTTCTGTATTTCCGTTTTGGGGTGTGCCTGGCTTGATCTTTCATTTTTGTTTGATTTGGTGGGTTGGTCTTGTAATCTTTGCTCATTTTCTTCTCACTCAAGCCTATGTGAGGGAAAAGGGATTGCGTCGTAGGCAGTTTTTGTATCTTCTCATCGGCTCTGGCATTGGATACATTGGTGGGGCGACAAATTATCCCCTCTGGTATGGGATTGAAATTCTGCCCTACGGGACGATTGGTTTTGCGGTATATATTTCAATCGTAGCCTATACCCTGTTGCGGTTTCACTGGTTGGAATTTTCGGTGTATGTTGAAAAAGGATTGTCCTATTTTGCTATTTTATTATTTGTGTCCCAGCCTGTTTACCCCATGCTGCTCCTTGCTCAGAAATCCCTCCTGGGTGCCATTAATGTCAGATTTTCAGTCGTGCAACTTGTGCTTCATCTCATGACAGTTGTGGGTGTTTATCAGATGAAAGTAGGCACGAAAGGCGCCGTCGCGAGAACTATTCTCAAAGGCAGGGAATTGAGGACTCAGGCTCTCTCCAGATTTTCGTCGAAAGTCGCAAACATTCAAAATATTGACGATTTGGGGCAGGCCATTCTAGAAACCGTTGGAAGGAGTGCTGGAGCATCGAAAGCCGCTCTCTTTGTTTTGCAGGTCGAAGAAAATCGGTATAGAGCTGTTTCAAGCTTCGGATTTTCCCATGATCATCCTGTTATCCAGAATGGATGGGCAATCTCCGATAATCTGCCACAATTATTACTATTTACGCAGTCAAGGGTCTCCATTAAGGAGTTAAAGGGAATAGACTCCAATGAAGGAGAGATGCGTATCGCTCAAATATTAGAACAAGCCGGATTGGAGGTGTTTTATCCAATTTTTGGGAATAACCAATTATTGGGAGTTTTGGCGCTTGGCCCCACCTCCAGTGAAGCTATTCGGATGATGGGTGGAAAAACATTTTGGAATATGATTATTCAGGAATCCGCCCTAGCTTTAGAAAATGCCATTTTGCGAGAAGAAATTCACCGATCTCAAAATTTGCTTTGCCAGGTGGATCGTCTACGGTCTCTTGAAGCCATGGCAAATGGATTAACTCAAGAACTTCATAATCCATTAGTCTCGATTAAAGCCTTTGTTCAAGTGGCTGAATTGCGACGGCATGACGGAGAATTTATGGATAGGCTTCATCGTATAGTTGGAGAAGATCTTGCGAAGATAGATGCATTAACAAAAGAAATCAGAGAATATGTCAAGCCGTTATCGGGTTCCTTAAATGCAAAAACCCATGTTCACGATATTATTGATTCCTGTCTGATGTTTGTGGCAAGCAATCCTTCTTACCAAAAGACGATGATTGAGAAGATCTTTAGTTCCGATGTCCCGATGGTCTCTATAGATCGACAAGGGCTTATGCAGGCCATTTTCAATGGACTGTTATTTCTTTTAAAGGATCCCTCAAAATTGTCTGGAACTTTGCGAATTGAAACAGAAGCTGATCGATTTGTTAGGGGACAGAATTGGCTTCAAGTTTCGGTGTGGTGGAAAGCTGAAAAAGCGGTAATGGATTCGGAGCTGGTTTCAATGGAGGAATGGGGCTTTGATGATTCCTCTATTTATGAGCCTGATCCTTCCGCCACCCAAGGATTAATCCTCGCTCATCAAATTATTCAACGCCATTCTGGACGGTTTCAGGTGTGGACCAATAAGCGTGGCATTCTCGGATTTCAAATCCAACTGCCTCTTAGCCTCCCCTCTAACAATGTGTATCCCTTGACTTCCCTTCGTAATCCCGCCATTCCTCTCAAGCCAGTGAAGGTGTCCCCGGAGTCTGGGCCTCTTTTTTCGTAGAAAAATTGGTAGAATAGGAACAGTTGAGAGCTGACTTTCGTTGAGTCAGATCGTTGAAATAGCGTCATTCTTTGTTTATGAATAGTTTTTTGCAAAATGAGCATGCCGCATTTGACCAGGTGCCACTGGTTGTCTATCGGTGTATTCAACAGGGGATTGACCGAAGGTTTGAATTTGTGACCCCGTATGTCTATTCGTTGCTTAACCTAACTTCTGAGCAACTCATCCAAGATTCTAAAGCGTTTTTTTGTCGAATACATCCGGAAGATCGGAACATGTTTTTGAGAGGTTGGGAGAATCACACCAATTTGCCCGCGACAATTCGGTTAGAGTATCGGATGCTCGGTGAAGGGAATCGGGTGATTTGGGTTCAAGAAAATAGTGTGATATCCCAGGGGAGTATTGAAAATGAAATAGTCTGCCACGGTGCGTTAATTGAAATGCCTCATCACCAGCAGATTAAAGAGGAACTGCAGCGGTGGGACCGGGAGCTTCAATCCTTGACCGACAATCTTCCCGATATTGTCGGACGATTTGATCGAAAAAATCGTGTGATGTATTTAAATCGTTGGTGGGATAGCGTGGAACCATTTCCCCCAGAAAAGTATTTGGGAAAGCAACTCATCGAGTTGGGGATCTCTCAAAAGGTAGCAGATATTTTTGAGGAAAAAATTCAATCGGTTTGTGCAAATGGCAGATCAGATTCTCTGGAGATTTCCCATCCCACTAAGCAGGGATTGAGAAATTTTGAAATTCGATTTTGCCCCGAGCCTAAAATTAACGGACATATTTCAACCGTATTGTTGATCTGTCGTGATGTGACAGATGTTCGCATGGCGGAATTGGCTTTTAGAGAAAGTGATGAAAAATTTCGCCAATTGGCTGAAGCTGTGGATAGTGTGTTTTGGATCTGGGATGTAGACCTACAACAAATAGTCTATGTGAGTCCCGCTTATAAACGCCATTGGGGGGGAGACCCCCAAAAACTCATGAGTAATCCGTTTGATTGGCTGACCATCGTCTTTCCAGAAGATCAGTCCAAAGTTGAAAATCTGTTCTTGAAAAGAATTGATGTGAAATGCCTGGATATTGAATATCGAATTGTTACTCGTCACGATGAGCTCCGATGGGTCCATAACCGAACCTTTCCAGTGAAGGATTCATCAGGCAGGATTCACCGGGTCATTGGGCTTGCTCAGGATGTGACAGAAAGAAAGAAATGGGAAGAGGAAAGATTGAGGGGGGCCAAACTCGAATCGCTTGGGCTCTTGGCTGGTGGACTTGCTCATGATTTCAATAATTTGCTGACGGCAATTTTAGGGCAGCTGTCGCTTGCGAAATTTTCATTGGACTCAACCAATCCTTTATTTAATCGGATTTCTGAGGCCGAACATGCCTCTTTAAGAGCGCAAGATATTTCACGGCAACTTCTAACCTTTTCTAAGGGAGGGGCTCCGGTAAAAAAGACGGTCCTTTTGCAAGAAATCATAAAAGAGAATGTCCAGTTGGTGTTGTCAGGATCCAATGTTCGTCCAATCTTTAACATTGCTGATGATTTGTGGCCAGTCACTATCGATGCAGGACAAATTTGCCAAGTGATTCATAATCTTGTGATAAATGCCCGACAGGCGATGGAAAAGGGTGGGGAATGTATCATTCAAGCCCATAATGTTAAGGGAGATATGGTCGAACGATCGGGTTTTGGACCAATGGCTTTACACGATGACGAATGGATTGAAATCCGATTTATGGACAAAGGGGTTGGGATTTCTAAGGATAATCTAGAGAAAATATTTGATCCATATTTTACGACAAAGTCAACAGGGTCAGGGCTCGGTCTTGCAACCTCCTACTCCATCGTTAGGAATCATGGAGGAGTGTTGGCTGTAAATTCAACGCTCGGGCAAGGTAGTACTTTTTCTTTATTTCTCCCCGCTATTCCCATCCCAAAAATGGCTTACGAAGTGCCTGAGAGGCGGGTGAAAATGGGCCAAGGCAAAATTCTGATTATGGATGATGAAATTCAAATCCGGAAAGTTCTTGGTGAGATGGTGGAAACGTGTGGATACAGTTACCAGACAGCCAAGGACGGGGAAGAAGCCTTGAGGGATTTTTGTGAGGCGTGGAAAGTTGGTTCTCCATTTTCAGCCGTCATTCTTGATTTAACCGTGCCCGGAGGATTAGGAGGAAAAGAAGTCCTCAGTCGGCTGTTAACTATAGACCCCCAAGTCAAAGCTATTGTGGTGAGTGGTTATTCAAATGATCCTGTCCTTGCCAATTATCAAGAATATGGTTTCAAGGGTAGAGTGGCAAAGCCATTTAATCTTGTGGATCTGAGTGTTGTGCTGCATTCCGTATTAGAGTAAACGACCTCATGCGCCTTGGCCTAGGGTAGGTCCTCGGTCTCTGCATCATTGTTCCTCAAAAAAGGGGAATCCTCATTTGTGAAGGATTCCCGCTTTTTTGTGGCCACTGATTTTAGTGATGCTCTGCCTACAGTTTACGAAATGAGGTTGGGGACCTGGTCTGCTGACTAATTCTTCATGATAACCAAGAATAAGTTGACTCCTTCGGGTTCCTGTTCAATGCGAATTTGATTCTCTGTAAACCCGCATTCCTGCGCAAGCCTACGAAGGTGCGTTTTGCTTCGATGAAATAAATCCCATTTAAAAAGTTCCATATAGCCTCGACTGGGATTGTCAGTCGTGAAATTTCCAATGACCATTTTCCCATTTGGTTTCAGAAGAGTGAAGAACCTTTTTAAGGTACGCTTAAAGATATTGTCATTGAAATAGTCAAATAAACCAGCCGACCAAATAAGGTGGTATGTTTTGTTTGGTGAAAAACGAAACACATTCTTGTGGGTAAAGTGAATGTGAGCAAGGAAGTCACGACAAAGGTTCTTGGCATAATTAATGGCATTCGCGTCTTGATCAACGCAATCGATCTCAAGTTTTGAGGTCCCTAGAACCTTGAGGGCTTCATACATATCCCGTCCAGGGCCAGAGGCTAGGTTGAGAATATGGCTGATTGAAGGGGTTTCCATTTTGGTCCTCCATAATTGATCAAGGAAAAAAGATAATCGATTTCTGACTGCCTTGGGTGCTTTTTGGGAATGAAAAAACTGGTCCCACTTTGTTAAAGAAGGGTTGGAAGATGTGTAGTAATTGTATATTTTTTCAATGATTTGATAATCTCCTGCATATCCTAACGGTTTATGGTACGCCCACCCTTGAATGGTTTCGGGGGAAAGGGCTTCTCCGAAGGCAGATCGAATGGATCTTATTTGATCAGCGGAAAATACCTTGTGGATGTTTTCTCCTGAAAATTGTCCAAGAAGCGAATTTAGAATGGGATAGTCTGTTGGATCAGGTCCTCCTTTTTTTGAGAACCCGGAAATGAGTTCAATCGTGCTTTGGGAAAGTTTTTGAATTTCGGTGGCACTCCTTGGGAAAAACTGGGAAAGTGGGATAGTGTGTGGAAACATAGGAAACCTCCTTTTGGTGTTTGAACAAAACAGATGGTTGAAAATTCCCTGGAACGTCAAAGACGGTAGGGTGGGGGATGCACAGCGTGACAATGGGAAAAGATTGTGAACCGAAAAATATCTTAATGATCCCCTGATGATGGGGGGACTGGGAAAGGGTAGTTCCTGGTCCGGAATTCGTCCGCATAGTAGGACAAAGACCCGGGATTCTGAAGGTTGACCGCTAATAAAGATTCGGATATTTCATCGGACTTCGTCTATTCTGCCAAACCTTATAAAATGAAGGGATATGTGGAGGGAGAGCATATGAAAATGGATGGAATGATCCAAATTAGTGGACGGGACATTACCCGATCTTAAAGACGCCTGTCTAGAAAAATTTCTGTGAGTTTTGAGTTTTCCGTAAAAGTTAAAGTAACGGATTATACTTTTTGGTCTGCTGGCTAAAATTGAATTTTTGGTTTAATTTTTGATTCCTTCGTGGTATGAAAAAATCGGCATGATTGAGGGAAGGGCTTCCGCTATGGTCGCTAAAATCCAAATTGTAAAAAATAATTTTTGTCGATGGCAAAGATGAAAAAAATAACAGGTAAAAAAAAATCTAATCCCAGTGTTAGGGTTGTTTATGTCATTCCCAAAACTAAAAAAGCACAGTTTCAGAAACGCCTCCTGGCGTGGTATGGGGAATTCGGTCGGGATCTTCCATGGAGGAGAACATCCGATCCATATAAAATTTTGGTTTCTGAGGTAATGTTGCAACAGACGCAAGTGGACAGGGTTATTCCTAAATTCCACGAGTTCCTTGGTAAATATCCCACTCTGCAGGATCTGGCGGAAGCTCAGCCAGAGGATGTTCGAAAGACGTGGTATCCCCTAGGGTACAATATTCGACCATATCGTCTTCATGGCATTGCCTGTGAGACGATTGAGCGTTATGGGGGTGCTATTCCCCATAAACCTGAGGAACTCCTTTCCCTGAAAGGCATAGGTCGCTATACCGCAGGAGCCATCAGATCTTTTGCCTTTAATAAAGATGCGCCCATTTTAGACACCAATGTGATGCGGGTATTGCATCGGATATTTATTGGGAAAGGGGAGGCTAAGAAGCAAAAGGCGAAGTTATGGTTACTCTCTGAAAAACTCATTCCCCGAGGCAAAGGATATGATTTTAACCAGGCGTTAATGGACTTTGGGGCCATGGTGTGTACGGCCAGGAAGCCGGTTTGTTTATTATGTCCCATGCGGAATATTTGCCTTACCGTCTCTTTAGATGAAAAGTAATGAGCCTCAGGAATTGCCACCTATTGTTGTGGCGGCCGCAATTATCTGGCAGAAAGATAGGGTTCTCCTGTCAAGGAGAAAACCGGAATCCTATTTAGGGGGGCTTTGGGAATTTCCTGGGGGAAAAAAAGAATTTGGAGAGACTTTGGAGGATTGCCTGCGCAGAGAGGTGAAGGAGGAGTTAGGGGTAGAGATTAGTGAGCCTGTTTGGTTCCATTCTCTTCAATATCAGTATCCGGAAAAAATGGTGGAGCTGTATTTTTATACCTGTTCAATCATTCTGGGGATTCCTCAAGCGTTAGAATCCGCTGAAATTACTTGGGTTCGCAAGCATGAATTGATTTCCTATGAGTTTCCTCCTGCAGATATTCCAGTCATAAACAAAATTATGCAAATTTGAAATTCAGACGAATCAGTATATTTCCATTCATAACCAGGTTTTATGAGGACATGAAGATTGTCCTTAATATCTAACTTGCTCAAGCTATTCAGCCAGGATAGATGAAATTGTTAGGGAATGGTCTCTTGTCTCCCCCCATGGCTGCTCCTCACCCTGAAGCTTCCCTTTTTGCCGTTGCGAAATACGAAGGATGAATCCATAAGGGAAATGAGCGGTGAACGCTCTATCGCTTTATATTACATGGAACCTTCAGTCGAATTGTGGTCATTGACATCTTAGCTTTCTCAGATGGCGTGTTACGTCAAGTGGGGTTTAATTGGAATGTCGACAATGACCTGGAAATGCTTCGCCAGTTTTGGGATTGCACGGCTCAGGCTCAACTGTCTCTTATCATTTCTCACAATGGACCGGGCTTTATTTGGCGCTTCAGAAAAGCGGTCCATGATTCATCAAGAAAGGTCGCCCTTTGATGCCAATCTACCAAATTTTCCTCCGAGCTCGGGTGAGAGGTCATGCCCAGGCCGGATTGAATTCATTCATGGCAGTAAATGAATGGATGTAGGAAAATGATTTATTCTATCGAGAGGAACTGTCCTGAAGACGTCGAATTTCTTCAGCTTGTTGGTCCACTATTTTTTGGAGTTTTCGTAATTGGGAATTCAGTGAATCCATTGTCATGGGTGGTTCAGCCTTATTATTAGGGCTTGTCTTTGGACCAGGTTGGGTTACTTGATTCTCCTTGTTGTTTGGATTTGAGGGTTCGAGATTTTGATAATTGATGGCAATCCTATGATACGTTGATGGAACTGTCATGAAAGCTTGGACTTCCTCAACCCTTATGACAGCTTCCTGGTGGGAAAAGGTCAGAGAGGTTGTCTGGACATTTCGAAAGGAAGGTTGCATTTTTGGAGATACGGCAGGGTTGGGTTTCGAATCTTTTAACGTCACCAGTAGAGAGGATGGAGAAAAGTTGGCGAACGTTCCCTGGACCGGAAAGAGCTGCTCATCGGTCGGTGGGCACTTGAAATGGATAACTTCCTCAGGGGTGACTTGAGAAAATGCCATGGATATATGATGTGGCAAGAAATCTATTTGTGAGGGAGAGAATGCTGGAATGGGGTCAAGAGTTGAAAGCAGGATTTGTTGGAGTATGCCTTCCTCTTGACTAATGGCTATTCCTTTTAGAATTTTGGCGATAAGAGACTCTGAAAGAATTGCTGGATGACTGGGGGTCTTCTTTAGAATGTGGGATGTTTTTAGTGAAATAATGCACTCGGGCCCGTCCTGGAGAACTGTTTCTACTTCAGGGGTCCAAGAGCACTGCAGGTTGAAGGTTGTTAGGGTAGCGATAAGCAGACATCGTCCGGTAAATCCTCTCGGCTTGAAATGATGTAATGAAGGAGTGAATGCCTGTAGAAATGCTTGGATCACTTCACCAGTGGTTCAGAAGTAAGGATCTAGAATTTTTAGGACAGCAATGGAGAAGGAAAGTTGATGGTGCTTAAATCTGTCGAATTCCACAGGCACGCGCAATTCCCTCCTGATATCGTGACCACAAGTTCAATGCTTCTTCGAGGAGAGAGAGAACTTTGACCTGATCATTGCTTTCATCTGTGTGATGGGTAACCATGTCATAGACAGTTTTGCGGGATCCTGCGGAAAACATATGTTGTGCACGAATATAATCCATAAATGCCGGCGATAAGCTTTGGTACTGACTTAAATAATGTTTTCGGACGATATCTTCAATCTCCTCCTGGTTTTGTGCCGGCTTCGGATAAAGCACTTCTTCCGGATCGTTGGAAGTCCCTTTAATGAAAATTGAGAGCACTGCCGCTCCCACCGACCAATCTTCCTCTTGGCATATTTGATTCAACCATTCTCGATATCCACGGCTCGATGCCAACAATTCCACATCCCGAAACCCAGCTCGATCAAACCCAAGTCCATTCATCATGTGGAGAAACAGTTCCTGGTGAGGCTGGCCAAGTGAAAACCCACCGGTTTCTTCTTCATAAATTATTGTGGCGAGCAGCCGGCGAGCTTCCCAAGGAGGATTTTTCCCGAGAATTTGAGCAAGAAGCACAGAGAAATCTCGAACATAGACGACGTATTCCTGATGAAAGTAAATATTCAATTTTTCTTTGGTGATCGTGCTTCCTTCCAAAAATGGAGTAGCCCAATGGTGTTTTCGGCGAAGCACATCAAATATGCGATCACGAAATTGTTCTGGTGAAAGTTTTCTCATATTGAGGGGTTATCCCTTATTACGGTCTATTTTCATGAAAAGAAAAAGGTAGGTTTTGAATAGGCATGGGATTATGGTAGACATGGTAAGTGCCTATGTAATGAAATTATATTATCACATATTAAAGGAGTCAGTAACAATGCAACCCATTAATCTTGCGGATCCTGGTGCCATTTTAGAATTATTAGCAAACGTGACTTTGCGTGGCGAAGGGGTCACTGCAGAGAATCTAATGGAATATGTGATGGATGAAGGATTTACCGAGCCAACTTACTTAAGTGCCAAAGGGGAAGATTCTCTGGCATTTTACCAGGGGCAACCAAATGCTTGGGGAATTTATCAAATCCGTGAATGGAAACGAGTCTTAGTTATTTCTGGAGGAACAGGAAAGATAAGGCGAGCTCAAATTACCGAAACTCCTTAAGCAAATTCCAATCATGGGTTAGATAAGAAAGGGGAGTGCCCTGGCCTTTTCTGATGAGTCGTGCTTGACCACAGAATCTGTTTGCCAAGCACATTTCTCAATACCAACCTCCTATTAATTTCCCTTCTTCAAAATAGAGATATCTGTGCTTAATTGTGCTTGAATCCAGCCAGTCTTCATAGACCCATTCTTCTCGTCTGATCCCTTTTTCCGTATAGCTGACATTCATTTGATAGGGGGAGCCCCAGGCATCCATTACTTGCTCACGACTCATGCCAGCCATAACAGATTTATCTTGTAGGTGCTGTTCGAAGGTTGGGTCGAGTAATCGAGGTACGACACCCCATCCGAGCATCCATAGCGCAAAGGCTACCAAAAACCCATAAATTGTGATCCGAACTGGGCGTCGGCAGATCCATGGCGTAACTTGAGATTCGCTGCTTGTCGGCTTGGAGAACCCTTCAGTCTCCTGGGGGGAAATGCTTCCATCTTCAGATAGAGACGGAGGAGAAATTTTTATATTTTCGTGTGTTATCATAATTAAGGTAATTTACTCATTACTCTAGCAATGGATTTCAAGGTGGGTCAAGGAAAAGGTGTATGTTTCTCGAAGTTGAACAGAACCCCAATTTTGAAGGATCATATTTCCTACGGTTTAAGGAGTTGGGGCCTCCTCGGAGTGTATCACACGTGAAATCCTATGATCGGATTTCCCAGGGAGAATGGTGTGCGGTGACGGGGTGGTGTGAGGATGTTGATCAACCAATCCGACCTGCTTATGCCCAAAGGGTAGAAGATTCCGGTTCCGGTTCAACATTTATTGTTTTTGGAGGCAACTGGGGGATTCGATTGAAATTAGAAAGCGATACCAATAATTGGAATATTGAAGACCCCAATCAATGGGGCGAGGGATATTTATCAATAGGAGAAGAACGGGATCTTCGATATGAGTAACGCTGAGGAGTGGTCAAGTTCCATGAAAAAATCTTTGTAGAAGGTCAATCATCATAGTGAGGTTGAGGAACGGATTTGATCGGTGGCGAAGGAGGAGAAAGACGTTCCTGAAATTCAGGTGAATAGGGATTGAGGGTGGATTCATGGGTTAATCGTTGTTGGGTCCTCACGATTTGAAGGCTTTGAGTGGTGATTTCGAGGCGGTCGATCGGCGTGTCAATTGAAAGAACGCTGGGAATTCCATTAATAGCAAATAATTGATAGGCTAGAGACCATGCGAGATTTCTTTTTCCCTGTTCTTTGACGATGAAATCGGCCTCTCGTGAAGGCTCACCCTTAAAAATCAGGACCCAGAGATTGGATCGAAAGGTTGGGGCCGATTGTTCTGTTGGGGGGATAAATTCAGGGACGAGCGAAGGAATGCTTTTTAGGGGAACCGAAGGGGAAAATTCCACTTCACATCGTTGCACATACAGGGTTGGAATGGTTTTGCCTTCATTTAAATCAGGAATATAAGCGAAGGAATACCGAACTTGGATACCATTCCGAACGTAGGTGTACACATCCTCGCCATTTCCTGGTGAAACCAAACTTTTGAAATATTTTTCCCAATCGGGGAACGTATAATAGCTGAAAACACGAAGGGCGGCCTTTCGTGATCGAACTGCCATCGGTATTCCTAATGTTTGGCGTAGTTCTTCCTGGGTTAAACCTAAATAACCATCTTCGAAGTAGGGTTTGGCTATAGCGGGGGTAGGCCATAAGAATCCCCCTGTGCTACAAAGTAGGGAGGCCAAAATAGCAAAGGCTACCCATGAAGTAGGCCTTTTACAAAGTGAGAAGAAAAATGTCATAAAAGGATGAATGGCAGATTTGTCATCCTATTTCTTGAAATTCCTGGAAGTCAAGATTAATGATGCTTGAAAATGAGGGAATAGGGCTCAGTTGTTGACCGTGAGTTGAGATGTATTTTGATTGATGAGGGGGTAAGAATGAACACACTAGAAGCGGCGTTAGAATCTCGGATCCTTGTGCTGGATGGTGCCATGGGAACCATGATTCAAGCCCATAATTTGAGTGAATCTGATTTTCGCGGGACACGTTATGCCAACCATGTCTGTGATGTCAAAGGGAATAATGACCTGCTGACTCTGACGCAACCAAAGATTATTGAAGATATCCACGTGCAATATCTGCAAGCCGGAGCCGATATCATTGAAACAAATACCTTCAATTCCAATTCGATATCTCTGGCTGATTATCAGATGGAGGGGTTGGCGTATGAATTGAATTTGGCGGCGGGGCAGGTGGCAAAGCGGGCTGTTGCTCGGGTGCAAGCTGAACAACCTGGGCGGACGTGTTGGGTCGCCGGAGCTTTTGGTCCTACAAATCGAACGGCCTCGATGTCACCGGATGTGAATAACCCAGCATTTCGAGCAGTTACCTTCGATGATTTAGAAGCAGCTTACTATGAGCAGGTGCGGGGTTTGGTGGAAGGGGGTGTTGACCTTCTTATTGTTGAAACCATTTTTGATACTCTAAATGCCAAGGCCGCCTTTTATGCAATTGCCCGGTATTGTGATGAAATTCAGCGTCAATTGCCCATTATGGCATCGGTAACCATTACGGACCTTAGTGGCCGTACGTTATCAGGACAACTTATCGAGGCCTTTTGGAATTCTATTTCCCATGCCAATCTTTTGAGTGTGGGGATTAATTGCGCATTAGGGGCCAAACAAATGCGGCCCTATATTGAGGAACTTTCTAATGTGGCGCCCATCTATATTAGTTGCTATCCCAATGCGGGTTTACCCAATGCCTTTGGCGGGTTCGATGAGACACCAGAACGCATGGGCGCGGATCTCAGGGATTTCGCCAGCCAGGGATGGGTCAATATTGTCGGCGGGTGTTGCGGGAGCACACCCGAGCATATTCGGGCCATAGCCGAAGGGGTCAAGGATTGCGCCCCGCACAAAAAAACGCATGTTCCCCGTATGACTCGGTTAAGTGGGTTTGAGCCTTTAACCATCAGACCGGAATCCAATTTTGTCAATATTGGAGAACGTACGAATGTGACAGGTTCGCCAAAATTTTCAAAATTGATTTTAAACGGAAAACTTGAAGAAGCTTTGGCTATAGCGCGTCAACAAGTCGAAGGGGGTGCGCAAATTATCGATGTGAATATGGATGAAGGCCTTCTGGATTCGGAAAAAGCCATGGTGGAATTTTTGAATCTCATCGGATCCGAACCTGATATCGCTCGTGTGCCAATCATGATTGATAGCTCTAAATGGTCCGTCATTGAAGCTGGCCTGAAGTGTATTCAGGGAAAAGGTGTGGTGAATTCCATTAGTCTCAAGGAAGGCGAAGCTCAATTCCTTGAGCAGGCTCACCTGATTCGTCGCTATGGGGCCGCTGTTGTCGTCATGGCATTTGATGAAACCGGTCAAGCCGATACGCTTGATCGAAAAGTGGAAATCTGTACTAGGGTCTATCGTCTCTTGACCGAAAAGCTCAACTTTCCGCCGGAGGACATTATTTTTGATCCGAATATTTTGACGGTTGCAACAGGCATGGAAGAGCATAACGCCTATGCTGTGAATTTCATTGAAGCCACTAGACAAATCAAAGCCACATTACCTTTCTGTAAAGTCAGTGGGGGGGTCAGTAATATTTCGTTTTCATTCCGTGGAAATAATACAGTGCGCGAAGCCATTCATTCTGCGTTCCTCTACCATGCCATTAAAGCGGGAATGGACATGGGGATTGTGAATGCCGGTCAGTTAGGAGTCTACGAAGAAATACCCAAAGGTCTCCTTAATTTAGTAGAGGATGTCCTGTTGAATAGACGGTCAGAAGCCACTGAGGAATTAGTGACCTTTGCTGAGACAGTCAAGCAACAGGGCAAAACGATTGTGAAAGATGATGCGTGGCGGCAGGGAACAGTAGAGGAACGTCTGGCCCATGCCTTGATTAAAGGGATTGTTGAATTTATTGATGCTGATGTGGAGGAAGCCCGTCAGAAGCTCAATAAGCCTCTGGATGTCATTGAGGGTCCATTAATGGATGGGATGAATGTGATCGGAGAGCTATTTGGTGCGGGGAAAATGTTTTTGCCTCAAGTAGTCAAAAGCGCGCGGGTCATGAAAAAAGCGGTGGCGTATTTATTGCCGTTTATGGATGCGGAAAAAGTTGAAGGCGAGAGCAGAAGCCAGGGTAAAGTCCTGCTCGCCACAGTAAAGGGTGATGTGCATGACATTGGGAAGAACATCGTTGGAGTTGTACTGGCCTGCAATAATTATGAAATTATTGACCTGGGTGTGATGGTTCCTTGTGACAAAATTTTGCAGACAGCTCGTCAGGAAAAAGTTGATCTGATTGGGCTCAGCGGACTGATTACACCTTCGTTGGATGAAATGGCTCATAATGCACGAGAAATGACTCGAGAAGGTTTCTCTATCCCTCTGTTAATTGGGGGAGCGACCACCAGCAAGGCCCATACTGCCGTAAAAATTGCGCCAGGCTATACCAGCCCGGTTGTACATGTCTTAGATGCGTCCTTGGCGGTCAATGTCGTGCGCAAATTAATGAGTCCGGACGAGAAGGATGCATTTGTGCAGGAAGTTCAAGAAAAACAACGGAAAACGCGAGATGCGTATCTGTCCAAAAACACGGCCAAAAAGTTCGTATCACTGGAGGAAGCAAGAAAGCAGCGTTTCGCCATCGATTGGGAAACGACGAGCATTGCTAAGCCAAGTTTCATTGGTATTAAAGTTCTTGAGGATGTTTCCCTCGAGACCCTTGTCCCCCTAATTGACTGGTCTCCATTTTTTCGCGCCTGGCAATTACGTGGGAAATATCCAATGATTTTTGAAGACTCGGTTGTCGGGCCCAAAGCCAAAGAACTCTTTGATGATGCTCAAAAGCTTTTGCAGGAAATCATGGACGGAAAGCTGCTTACGGCAAAAGGTGTCTATGGATTATTTCCAGCTAACAGTCAGGATGATGACATCATCATCTATTCCAATGAGACCCGTTCGGAAGCGGTATCGGTCTTTCATACCTTGCGACAACAAGTAGAAAAACCCAAAGGTGACCCGTACTATGCGTTGGCCGATTTTGTGGCTCCAAAGTCCAGCGGTATGGCTGATTATATTGGTGGGTTTGCGGTTACGGCCGGAATCGGCATCGAAGCTGTTTGTCAGCGTTTTGAAAAAGACCATGATGATTATAATGCCATCATGACTAAAGCCTTGGCTGATCGTTTGGCCGAAGCCTTTGCCGAATGGCTCCATCGTGAGGTCCGGCAGGTATGGGGATTTGGCCAAGATGAGCAATTGACAAACGACGAACTCATTCAGGAAAAATATCGTGGAATTCGTCCAGCACCCGGGTACCCGGCCTGTCCCGACCATACGGAGAAACAGCATCTGTTTGACTGGCTTCAGGTAGAGAAAACGGTAGGTATTCAATTGACCGATTCGTACGCGATGTATCCCACTGCGTCTGTTAGTGGTTTCTACTTTGCTCACCCCCAAGCCAAATTCTTTTCTGTTGGTAAATTAAAGAAAGATCAAATCGAGGATTATGGTAAGCGGAAAGGGATGGATGTATCGGATGTAGAACGGTGGCTCTCCTCAAATTTAGGGTATGACCCTACTTGAGGATTGTGGTGTGCAGCTTTTGACTTTACGGGATCGTTCTATTAAAACCTCAAGGAAAAAACCGGAAGAGGAGTGCGATGATGCTGGTTTGAAAGCTACAAGTGCTAATCTGGATCAGAATATCGTTGGCCCCGTTCACCCGACCATTTGGTAATTCCGACCTCTTGAGATTCCCATAAGTCCTGCATTTCTTGGGCTGCCAACTCTGCTTCCTTTGCCCGCTTTTCCACTTCTGGTAGTTTCTGGAATTCTTTTGAACGGGCTTGGTCTGGTTCCGGGCCCCTTCCTCGCGGTGAATTTTTAAGTAATACATTGATTGGCATATTTACCTCATAATGTTTCGTAAGGTTTCATGGATAGCGCCTCGTCACTTGGACTGTCAAGTCTGATGGAAGGAAAGACTGTCTGGCTAGGGTAGCCGGCAATGAAAGTCCCATCTAAGTGAGACCCTTTCTTGTATTTTTGGTGCTTTCCTTCCAAGCAACCCCACGAAAAATTTTGTCCTGGGATGGTCGCGTTTTAATTGAGCCTTCTTTAATGGCCCAAGATGGGAGTAGTTGTGCCCTACCTGGCTCTTCCGCCTGTGCCCTAACAAGTATGCTTAGTCTTTAGACCAGTATCGGTTGGAGGGTGTCGGAGCATTCAAGCATGGAAGATTCAATGGGGTGTCCAATGCTCTGAAGGGCTTTCACGATCCATTGATATCGTTCTTCAGCCCAGTTATCGAACGCAGAGGAATTTTCAAATACCAAGTCCCAGGCTGGCACCGAGTCTAATAGTAACAATTGGTGCGGAGCGTTTTGTCCTGGAAAATACACGACCAAAACTGCCGATTTTCCCATGAGACTGATATCCGTAAACATATGAATCATGGCTTGGCCTGGAATATTAACTGTGCGGGAGGCGGCTTCAACGATTGGTCCATAAATACGGTGGAGGAATTGTTGTATGGTTTCATAAGGGGATTTGCTTTGATGGAGATGCGGATTGGGTGCCTCACCTAGCAGGTTAGTCACGAGATATTGGAGGGCTTCCCATGAGGGCATTGTTCCAGCATTGACTAGTGAATCCATTAAGTACGACATCCAATTCCGGCATCCAGGCATGATTGTATTGCTCATTGTCATTTCCTCACGGCTCATTTCTAGGGATCCTAAGAAATTTAAGAGTTGTTGATGAAGGGTACGCTACCAGACAAGGAAGGAATTCCAAGGGCAGATAAGTGATTTTAATATGAAGATATTATTCGGTCAAATAATTATTCGGTCAAATATTTTAAATTTTCCTATTACGGTTCTCCTATGCAATTGCCCTTGACCATGGTTTTTTCAAGGACTTAGAATGGTGAATCTATCTGATGTAAAAAATATTTAAAATCAATGGGTTAGTTTAGATGTGAATATAGATGAATAGGTTTATCATCATTCTGGTTTGATTGACCTAATCGCGAGTAAACCATTTTACCTAGGGTGTAAAAATGAGGATAAATTATGATAAAGGTGGTTTGATTCGCCCTGATAAAATTCAATTACCAAGATCAACCAACTTTAAAGAGTCATCCAGTAAGGCCAAAATCCTGTTGGTCTTCCCCCCGGACTGGTATCCTTCTGAACCCTATCTGAGCCTTCCAACCCTAACGGCTTTTCTTCGATCTGCCGGTCATGATGTCGTTCAAAAAGATGTTAATTTAGAAATGTACGACTGGTATTTTAGTCGGGATTTCCTCCGTCGCATTCTTAAAAAAGTTCCTCAGCAACTTGATCGCCTCAAAAAGATTGGGAAGAGTCGTGAGTTAACGGATGCGGAAGTGGATCTTCAGTTAGCTCTCTGCAATTGTACCCGAGGCTATATGAGCGATTTAGCTGAAAGAGCTGAGAAAGCAAAGGAAATTGTTCGAAGCCAAGAGTTTTATGAAAGTGAGAAGCTGGAATGGGTGATGAATACCTTTAGGGAGGTGACTGCCACAATATCCTTGGTGTATGCCCCCGCAAGAATCTGCATGCCTCCCATGGAAACTGATTTATCCTATAAGCTGTTTATGTCGTCCGAAGTGCTGGAAGCCGTTGAAGATACTCAAGTCAATGTCTATCGGGACGTATTTGAGGAAATCCTGAAGCCTGCCATTCTAGCTGAAAAGCCCGATGTCATTGGGATTTCAATTGTTCTTCGACAACAATTGTTTTCCTCTATGACATTTTGTGCACTCATTAAGGAGCAATTCCCTGATATTCATATAACCATTGGAGGCAATACCGTAACCCGCCTGAGGGAAGTGCTTCCAGATACTCCAAAGTTATTCGCCTTATTTGACAGCGCGATTGTCTATGAAGGTGAAACTGCCCTGTTGCGATTGTTGGAAGCCATAGGCTCGGATGGGGATTTATCGCATGTTCCTAATTTACTATTCAGAGATGCAGCGGGAATTCATGTGAATTCCGAATCCTACGCCGAAAATATGGGCGAGTTGCCTCCCCCGGATTTCGACGGATTGCCATTAGAGAAATACTTTGTACCTGAGCCGATTCTTCCCTATTTAGCCACTCGGGGATGTTATTGGGGACGGTGTGAGTTCTGTGACCATGGTGAGGGTTATACGGCAGGGTACCGGACCAAAAGGGATTGGCAGATTATTGAAGAACTCACCTATTTGAAAAATAAGTATCATGCCCGGAGTTTTCATTTCACGGATGAGTCTTATCCACCCGCCTTATTCAGGAAGCTTACGAAGAAATTGATTGAGTCGAAATTAGATATTGCCTGGACCACACATATCCGCTTCGAAAAGAGTCTTCTTGAGGATCAAGTCTGGGCGGATGCCCAGACTTCTGGATGCAAATTTCTCCATATGGGCTATGAATCCGGAAGTGAGCGTGTGCTTCAACTTATGGACAAGGCAACCACGACGGAGGTAATCCAGCGAAGCTTGGAGTTGTCCTCCCAACATGGGGTTTGGAATCATGTCATGGGGTTTTTTGGGTTCCCAGGGGAAACATACCAAGATGCGAAATTTTCTATCCAATTTTTAGAAGATAATCGAGAACACGTCCATTCAATTGGATTTGGTACCTTTGATTTGAGCAAGCATACTCCCGTCGCGAAAAATCCTGAAAAATTCGGCATTACCTATTATAAAAATCCGGAATGGGATTTGGCCTTGGATTATTATTTTACGGTGAAAGAAGGATTGAGTGTTGAGGATGCCGAACGGGTATTCGAAGAATTTGAACAAAATCATTATGCGGGGTGGGATTTGAAAATCTTTATTCGGGAATATGTGTTTTTATACGTGACCCACTTCGGAACCAATAAATTACCTTCTCTGCAATTTCGCCTCGACTCACATGATTCCTCATCGAAATTAGCCTCTGTCTAATGTCAGGAGTGTTGATCATATGACTGAATCCTTAATTGAAATCGAGCGTGGTGGTTCCGTCGATAAATCCAGACGGACCTTTAAAACGATGTTGCTCTTTCCTCCGGAATGGGTTCCAACCGCTCCTTATCTTGCCCTGCCAAGTCTAACTGCCGTTCTTCGCTCATATGGACATGAGGTGATACAGAAAGATGTCAACATCGAAATGTATGACTGGTTTTTTAGTGATACCTTTCTAATCTGGGTCAAGCTTCGAATGGATCAGCAGCGACGAACTTTGAACGAACGGGACGCCCGAAATGAATTGACTGATTTTGAACGAGACCGACTGGCCTGTTTGAGATCCCAAGATGCTATAGACGTGATGGAATTGGCTGAACGAGCTATTGAAGCCAAAGTCATCGTGAGAGGCGAGGCATTTTATGATGCAGAAAAATTGGAATGGGCCTTAAAAATATTTAGAGATGTTATGCAATTTATTTCTGCAGCCTATTTTCCTGCTTCCCTCGTCTTCTATCCCATGGAAAGTAATCTGGGGTATCGCTCGGGAGTCTCGACTGAAGTGTTGGCATGCCTGGATGACGATCTTGTCAACGTGTATCGGGATGTGTGCCGCCAGTTAGTGCTCCCTGCCATTCAGAAAGAGAAACCGGAAGTGATAGGAGTTTCCGTCGGAACCCAAATGCAACTCTTGGCGGGCATGACCTTTTGCAAAATGATTAAAGAGGAATTCCCTGACATTCATGTGACGGTGGGTGGCAACGTGATTACCCGGTTAAAAGATGATCTTCCCAAACGGAAGCAATTTTTTACGCAAGTCTTTGACTCGGCCATTTTGTATGAAGGCGAGCATGCGTTGGTTTGGTTGCTGGAAGCTCTGGCGGGGGAACGAGACTGGGAAAAGGTCCCTAACTTGATGTGGCATCAAGAGGGGGAGATTCGTGTGAATGAGGAAATATATACAGAAAAGACGACCGCCTTGCCTCTTCCGGACTTTGAGGGATTGCCGTTGGATGCCTATTTCGTCCCGGTTCGAATTTTACCTTACCTAGCCACACGAGGGTGTTACTGGGGACGATGTACCTTTTGTGATCATGGACAGGGATATTTCGACCAGTATCGTGGAAAACCCGCGCATGATGTAGTCCGAGAAATCAAAGCATTGAAAGAAAAATATCAGGCAGAGCACTTTTTATTTTCAGATGAATCCTATCCTCCCGCGTTATTGAAAAAAGTGTCGCAATTGTTGATTGAGGAGCAGGTGGGGATAAAATGGACGACTTTAATCCGGTTTGAGGAATCATTGCAGGATCCTGAAATTTGGAAGCAAGCCGTTCAAGCAGGTTGTTGCACCCTGTATTATGGAATGGAATCAGCAAATGAGCGTGTTTTGGAGCTCATGGATAAGCATGCGAAAAAGGCTGTGATTGAAAACAATCTACGGGAGGCTGCCAAAGCCGGGATCTGGAATCATGTCATGGCTTTTTATGGATTTCCAGGTGAAACACGAGATGAGGCGGAGGAGACACGGGAATTTCTTCTTGATAATAAGCGATATATTCATTCTGTGGAATTATTCTATTTTGTGGCCTACCGGCATACGCCAATGGTTCGGAATCCCGATAAGTTTGGTATCACCATTCATAAGCAGGAAGAGTATGATATGCCTCTCGATTACTATTACACGCTTAAGGAACCTGGTGGGATCACTTGTTTAGAGGCCATGCAATTGGCAGAGGAGTTTTATCAGAAGGACTTTGAACCATGGGCTGTTAGAGTCAATGCTCGTGAGCATGTATTCCTCTACATTTCTAAATTCGGTACGAATTACCTACCTCAGATCTATGCGATGAAAGCCGGGCAGGATGAACCGCGAATCGATGGGGTTCAAGGTCTCATTACTTGGCCTGTGTCTCATGCGCCCTCCGAGAAAAATTCAAAAGGTGAGCCCGGAATGTCCCGGGTGGTCAGTCATTCTGCTCCGTGATCATATTTTTGTGGAGAGGAACCGGAATTCCGCAGATGATCGGATAGAATTTGATAGGCTGCATGAATTTCTCTAGTTTTGGTCTCTCCCTTTTTGTACATTTCCATATATTTCGCTGGATTATTGGTGAGGCCTGCGTAACGTGATGGGAACCAGATTCGCCTGGCTTCTTCATAGCGTTGCTGTAAGACATCATGCGAAAACGGCTCGCTTAGATTGAAGAGAAGCAGTGCGTATTCTAGGGTCATAAAGTTTGAATCCCTTGAGAAGGTATGAATTTTTTATCAGAAGGTCTTATAATACTCAGCAGGCCGATTAAGATTCTCAAGTGTTTCAAAGGAGCAGTGGTACTGTCAATTGGATTTCAGGCTACCCACAGTCGGTCTTTTTTAGAAAGGGTTGACGATATTGCGTGAACTTCCAATATTAGAAGCTCCAAAGCTATTTGCCGGACACGATTACCGGGACGTGTTGAAGCGGGAAATGGATGCAGGAAAAATTCCATTGAGCCTAGGAAAAGAATGTCCTGTCAAATGTGCGTTTTGTTATGAATTAGATCATTCCTACCGAGAAACGCTGGACCCACCAAAAACCTCCCAAGAGGACTGGCAGTTCATTTTAAATTATATTAGCTCCAAGCCAACGGATCCTCTTCAGTTCTGGTGCCTTGGTGGTAATGAATACATGGAATGGACCGATTTGTTTCTTCATCCAAAGGCAATGGAGTGGATCGAAGATTTTTTGAAATTTACCGATAAAAACATTCAATTTTTTACGGTTGGTTTTGTCCATGTTCCCAAGATTCATCGGTTGGTTGACCAATACCCTGGAAGAATTAATTTTGAGTTATCTGTCATTACCCTTGGAGAGTATCGACAAAAACTGATGCCGCATGCTCCATCTGTGAAACATCTGATGAAGGTCTTGGATGGCCCAGCGGTTTCCTCGGCAAACTTTTATGCTTTTGATAAAAATACGATGTCCACAGATGCGGAAACGATTTCCCGGATCAATTCTCGATGCGTACTGTGGATGGGATGTTTGACGCCCGTGGGCGGGATTAAAGAGGAAACAGCTCGTGTGATGCGACAAGGTAGAAAATATCTTGCTGTTGAAGCGGAAAAAATATACGATGCGGACCTTCCAAATTTTACGACAATTCATACGGAAGCCTATGTGACGGCTTTTTTGAATCGGAAGCGTATTGTTAGTCTCTTTGATTCTTTGGAATTGGAAAAGCGTGATTCAATTGTCATGGCGGGTAGTGTGTATCGGATTTTAGCCATGTTCAGGAAAAATCGAGCCAGGTTCCTCTCTGTTCCGAATGCCACGCTTGGAGGAGATTCTGATTGTACGGTCTTGCTGACCCTGAATGACATAGCCAAACGATTGACAAAGGAAAAATTTATCTATGTTCCTCAATGTATTGTGGAGTCAGGAAGAGGTCCAGGTCGCGATATTGCGGGGGTTCACATTGACGACTTTGTAAGTAAGACCGGAGTGAAAATAAGGATTCTCCCAAAAATTAGTACTAAGTTTGCCAATAATCGATTGTATCGCAATGGATCATTGCAAAACTATGTGGAGGATTATGTGCGTAATCCCTTGGTTCGTTCGTATGAAGCGATCGCGCCCATAGTGTAAATTGCCTTAAAGTTTTGTAAAGGAATTTGATGGGAGGGTAGGTGGTCCAAAGCTACCCGACAAATAAAAATTTCTGAGATTATGCCGGTGAAAAGACTAAGAGGATTTTTCTTTTTTTTGTTGCTACTTGGGGCTATAGGGTGTTCCGGAAATCTGGAAAGCCAAGAGACGTTTAATCTGCAGAAAAATGAAAATGATTCTTTCAGATGTGAAGAAATGACTAATGCGAGGTTAGGGGGTAGGGGCGTTCCTGACTGGCAACGAGTGTATGAAGAATGCATGGTCACGGGAGGGCAGTAAAAGTGTTCGGGTACGATGTAATACCATGTAAGGTTTTGTGGATTTGAAATTCGTGTGACATGTTTCTAATCCGTCCTGAAATGTTTCTCTAGTTGATTATGGATTCTCCTAAAAACTGGCTGCAATTTTATCAGGTTGATGTATTCACAAGTGAGCCGTTTGGCGGGAATCCTTTAGCGGTGTTTCCCTCAGCGGGAGAGCTTAGTGAACGGGAGTTTCAACAAATTGCGCGTGAAATGAATTTGTCTGAAACGGTGTTTGTCCTACCGCCGACCGATCCCAAAGCTGCCGCTAAGGTCAGAATATTTACTCCTCTTCAGGAAATTCCGTTTGCGGGCCATCCTATTTTGGGGACATTCTATGTTCTCGGAACAATGAAACATTTGGCCTTGCAGGAGCCTGTGACTAAAGTTTTCTATGAATGTACCCTAGGATTGTATGCGCTTGACCTTATTGTTCTGAAGGGGCAAATTGAACAGGTCATCATGTCGCAACCCTCTCCGCAATTTATCGATGTCATCACACAGGCGGAAGCCATTTATGATATTGCCAAGGCTTTGGGAATTCACAGATCGCTCATTGCCGACACAATTTTCCCTGTTGAAGTGGTCTCGACAGGATTGCCGGTGCTCGTTGTGCCTATACGAAGCTTGACGGCCGCAAAATCCATGGAGGTTGATCATTCTGAAGTTCTAGAGATTTGTGCTCGCTTTGGGGCCAATGGAATTATGATCTTCACGACGATGACAGTGGAGGAAAGCGCCACTGTTCACACCAGAATGTTCGCCGATCCAATAGGTATTTCAGAAGATCCTGCAACCGGCAGCGCAAGTGGCGCCCTTGGTGCCTATTTAGTCAAGAATGGAGTCGTGGAAGTTGGTCCAACCACCGAAATAGTTATGGAGCAGGGGTATGAAATTGACCGGCCATCCCGTATTTTGGTGCAGGTTTTTTCTGATGATGATGTGATTAAGGAAATTAAAGTGGGAGGGCAGGTGGTAATGGTGGCGGAAGGAAAGATGGTTTACTAGCGTGTAAAATTCCTCCCCCGCTCGCGTTAGAGGTGTTCTGAATGTTCCATAATGAAGATAAAAAACTGAATTTTCAAGAAGATGCCTAGATTTGCCTACTTCGTTAGCTCTCCAGTTATGTGCCCTATTTCAGGTAGAATAAGTTGCTCCATTGCTAGGCGGACCGCCCCCTGAGAACCTGGAATAGAAAAAACGACAAGCTTTCCATGTGTCCCCGCCACGGCCCGACTTAACATGGCGGGGGATCCAATATCTTGATAACTCAAAAACCGAAAAATCTCCCCAAATCCATCAAGTCGTTTTTCTAAAAAGTCATCAACGGCTTCAAATGTGGAGTCTCGCCGTGAGATACCCGTCCCGCCATTGATAATGATAACCTGAATGGCCTCTTGACCAATGGCTTGGAGAAGGAGGGCCTTAATTTCGGTCGGTTCATCTTTAATGATCCGGTATTCTGCAATGCTGTGTCCTTGCTCTTTTAAAAGATGACAGATTAACTTTCCACTGGTATCAGAATCTGGTGTTCGAGTATCACTACAGGTGACCACCATGCAGGATAAAGAGGGTGCTCCCTGTGTTTTGTGTGTGAGGTGAGATGGGGCGGCGGTATGGGATCCTTGCCCTTCATGATGTTGGTGGTCACCCATGGTTAACAAAATGGCTAAACCTGGCTTAAGCCCAAACGGAATCCGGTTTGAGCTGTGCAGCAGGCTCTCCTTTTTTGATGTGCTCATCTAAAATAACCGCTACATCGGAGTCTTTGACCTGGGAGTACCAAGTTCCTGTCGGATAGATGACCACGTTTGGGCCACTTTCGCAAGGCCCGAGGCAAGTTGTCCCGGTGACTAATACCTCGCCAGGTTGAACCCCACGTTCAATCAAGCCCATATTAAGTGCCATTAATAAATTTTGAGCGCCCGCAGCTCCACATGAAGGCTTGGGATGCCCAGGAGGACGGGAGTTCGTGCACACTAGAATATGATACTTCGGTTTTGGCATAGAAACTCCTTCTTAATGAAAAAATAAAGGTGAATGGAAATTCAATGATAAATGGATAAAAGGCTCATTTTGAGCGAAACAAATCCCACATGTCCACGCATTCATCCGGCAACTTCCAATGCTTGACTCCCGCGAGAATCCAATCTAAATAATTATCTTTGGCCTTAAATTTTCCAATGCTTTGGGCTACATGTGTGCTGACGAATTCCTTTTCTCCATCCTCAGTGAACACATGTACTTCAACATGACGAAAAGCTCCTTCGGGAAGATCTCCCTCGAACTTGTCCATTTCCTGGACATCCTCCGGGGTAAGCTCAAAAACCCCTCCCCACACTCGTTCACCAGCAGAAGGGGCAATAGTGGCCAATCCACAGCGCCATTGGTTAGACCAGCGCCCAAATTTGATGGTGTGGTCTGGCACGTATGCCTTAAATAAAAAATGTGCTTCAGGAGCACGTCGTTTAAGCTGCGTGGGATTCAAATTGTCTGCATAAATGAAAAAGCGCATGGGTTAAGTCCTGTCTGTTTAGGGGAAAGGTAGTATTACCATACTGCCTTCGCGAACTGTCAAGAACTGATTTTCGATATCCTAAGGGCGGTAACTGTATTTTGTATGGTCGGGAAGGATCTGAAGCAGAGCTTATGACCTGGCCATAAAACTCTCAAACCAAGGATTGGGGATGGGACTTAGGTCAAGATTGATGGAAAATGGACATCAAGGTAGAGATGGACCGGGCTCTTAGGCCTAAGTCCTTGGCGAGAGATGTAACTGTTGGTTGGAATGGTCCAGACGAACAAGGAAATGATCAAAAAAACTGAGACCCAGTAGGCCATCAATCCCGTCTGGGAGGTCCGGGATGGTAAATATGACTACCTGGACATTTTCCCTTCTTGTATTTCCCACACGAATTTTTCGTGCGATGCCTAACTCGGCCTGTACTTTTCCCCCAACAGTAAAGAGGGTAATCCGCGAATTTGCCAAATCTGAGCGAATTCCTGCATCAAATGCCAAATTTTCAGAAATGGTCGTATATGTTGCCCCCGTATCAACAATGAGTCTGGATTCATGGAAGTCATTTAATTCCACTCGTGCCACCCAAACACCTCCTAAATGTTCAAGGGGAATCACAGAATCATTGGATTCAGCAGTTATTGTGCTTGATTTGGATGAAGGTAAGCGAATGGAGAAGGGGGATTGGTCTAATGATAGTCGACTGAAAATTGCCTGGCTACCCACCACTGTCACGATCGCTATTCCCAAAAAGGTGATGAAAAGTTTGTTGGCAGTCCCCAATGCTTAAATCCCTTGTTGAAGGAGCATGTGTTAATGATTCTTTCCTTTGTATGGACCTCAGAACGTTTGTCGGTTGGGTCGGGGATAGCCTTAAAGACTGAAGTGAACAGTGAAATGGTTCTAGTTTTCTCGATGGAGTGGTGTAGAGAGTTTTGTTTTTTTTATAACGGTTGTCGGAAATTGGTCACAGACCCATGCTGTAAGTAAAGCAATAGTCTAGTTACCGTAGGCGAGTAGATTTTTGTTGCAATTTAGTTGCAATTAATATTGACTCTCCTAGGGCCATTTGGTATTTTCGGCCGCAAGGCTTTTAAAAATCCATGATCCGAATGCCGCCATCTCCCTATCGATGTAATATCAACTTGTCCCTAGCACTTGCTTTGGTATTGTTGAGTTCAATACCGTTTGTGCAGGCCTTAGAAATCCATCATGTATTTGCTGAGGTGGATTATGATGGGCATCAACATTCTGATGATGATTTGTGCCAATGGGTACAGCACCATACTTCCAATTCCCTAATTTGGGATGCCTCGGGTTTATCTCATTGTTCTGTAGTTGCCGGTTTCCTATCCCCTGATCGAGAAGAGAGGTATCCCTCTCTCACCATTCCCCTCGGTAACCCTCGCGGTCCTCCAGCTTCCTTCTTCTCCTAATTTTCTTTTTTACAACGGTCTTCCACCGTCGATTCATCCTTGCGCGGCCCCCCTAACGGGGGGTTGCCTGTGATGACGCAAGGGGAGAATACGCCTAATTGATTATTAGATGCTGGAGGTTTCTGTATGTTGATCGGGGATGATAAATGGGTGGAGTGGTGTGCCCTTGTACTCTGGATTTTCGGTTTGGGGACGTTTATGGGTGTTGGTCTTGTCCAAGCTGTGGAACAAGACAATGACAAAAAAGTCTGGATTGTAACCGGTATAGTGCAATACGAGGATTTTCGCCGAGTTCCTCAGGTAACGGTGGAATTGCGCGATCAGGAAGGCACCATCATTGATACTCAGGTGTCGAATGAAGGGGGGGAGTTTATTTTTGCTCCTCCTGAGTCTGGTATTTATTCTATTCAAGCAACCCAGTCAGACTTATCGAGCGAGTCCACTATTCTTAAGATTGAAAATGATCCTTTCCTTGAAGTCAAGTTAACCCTGGCACATCGCCAGGAACTCACTCTTGATGTTGTGGCGTCATTGCCTCCAATTCAGCGTCGTCTCTCCGGAGAATCCTATTCGGTGAGTCGGAAAGATATCGAGGAATTACCCCGAGGGAATAATATTGCCCTTAATGATCTGCTTTTAACCCTCCCCAGTGCTGTAGACGGGGGACTGAAGCAAGTGCATATTCGTCAGGATCACGCTAATTTTCAATTTCGGATTGATGGGGTCCCCGTTCCAGATACCGTATCTTCTGTCTTTACGGATGTCATTTCCCCACGTACCTGGGAGCGCGCAGACATTATTTTGGGTGGGCCGGAAGCGCAATTCGGGAATAAAACCGCGGCGGTAATTGACATAACGACGAAAAGCGGGACCCAACCCGACTCTGGCTCATTGCAATTCTTTGGTGGCTCAAACGAAACACTGAACCCTGCTTTTGAATATGGGGGAACCGTTGGCTCGGAATTTCGGTATTACCTGATGAATAGCTTTATCTCTACAAACAGAGGAATTAATCCTCCCACTTTAGGGAAAAGCGTTTTTCATGATCAAAGTAACCAAAACCAATCCCTTTTCCGTGGAGATTGGCAGATTGATAATCAGAACAGTGTCACGGTCTTGTTCCTGAATTCGATTGCCAAATTTGAGATTCCCACTCAACCTGGCCTAGCGGCCAATCCTACCTTAGTTGGACTGATCCAAGGAGAGAATCCAGGTTTTGAGCCGGTTAATTCTCAAAATATAAATGAATACCAAAAGGAGAATAATCAATATTCCCAGCTCGTCTGGCGCCAGGATTGGAGTCATGATCGGTTTTTCAGTCTGGCAGGGTTTTTTCAGCATTCCCGAGCCACATTCACAACCGACCCCTTCAATGCCTTATCGTATACAGCAGATCCTGACGAACCTTTTTCGGCTGGAGATCAGGACCGATGGGCCTATACTGGAGGGATACGGTTTGATTACAGTCATCGATTAAATTCGAATCATTTAGTGAAAACGGGATTTCAGATTCAAAGGACCCAAGCTGTGAATAAAACCCGGCTATCGGCATTTTTGAGAGATGAAGCCGGTGATCCGGTAGGGGGAGTCATCTCTCGGAATGGCGATAATCGCACCATTGGATGGCGCGAGGAATTCTGGATTCAGGATCAATGGACTCCCTGGGCTCAATGGACCTTTAATCTTGGTGTACGCTTCGATCAAATCCAGGCGTTAACCAATGATATGCAGGTGAGTCCGCGGATAGGTGCTACATACGCCATGACTCCAAATCATGTCTTTCATGCCTTCTACGGGAGATTGTTTACTCCGCCAAATATAGAAAGTGTGCCTTTTCTTCAACTGAACACGGTTGGAACTACGGCGGAGCCAGAGAATTTGACTAATACCACGGTGAAACCCGAACGGGCTCATTATTTTGAGGTCGGTTCTGCCCATGCCTTGGGGGATTCTTTGTCAATAGAATTGACCGGTTATTATAAATTAAGTAAAAATTTATCCGACGCCGGACAATTCGGAACAACCCCGCTTCTTAATTATTTTGCGTTTAAACGCGGTTGGCAGCGGGGAATCGACTTGGCTGTGAAAGCCAAGTTTTTAGAAAATCTATATGGGCGTGGGAATGTCGCATGGGGCCAGTGTCGAGGGAAAAAGCTTCAATCAGGTTTTATGTTGTTAGAGCAGGAAGAAATTAATGATATCAATTCCAGCAGTGGAGTATATTGTGATCATATGCAACTGGTCACCAGTTCGGCTGTCCTAACTTATCGTCCGTTCACGAAAACAACTATCACTGGGCAAATGTTATTTGGGTCGGGGATGCGGACAACAGACGGGGGAGGAAAAACCAATGCCACCCATAGCCCGTCGTATACCACTTATAATCTTTCCATTGAGCATCTGCTTCCTCTGTGGGATAAGTATAAACTGTTGCTTGGGTTTGATGTCATTAATCTGCTCGACCAACATGTGTTTTTAAATGATGGAGAGGGGAGTATTGGGCTTGGTGTGGCACATGCTAATATGCCTCGATCATTTTTCTTTCGTGGACAATTTTTCTTTGGTGCGTAATTCTATGAGCGTTTTCCGGAACCTTGGTTTCTGCATGTCCGTGCTCTGGCTTCTGAGTGGTCCGTCGCTTTCCTATACGGCCGAATCTGATTCTGCAACGCATCTATCTGACCATGAGGAAGACGTACAGGTGGAAACCCTCGACACCGTCCATGTCCATGGGCTACGACTCAATAAAGATCAGCAAGCCGGGCCGGTTCCTCAGCTGACGCCCTGGCCGACGGTTCCTTCCACCTTAGATGGGCAGGTCCTAGATGATTGGCTCAAAGCTCGAATTTTGGTTAGTAAATCTTCCGAGGTGACGGTCGTGATCCTTCAACCTGCCACGCATCGAGAACTCACTCAATCTTCATTGGCAGCTCTCAAACAATGGACGTTCTTACCTCAAATGGATGGAGATGAACCAATTGATGGTGAAGTCTCACTCCGCATTCACTTCCGCACTCAATAAGCCATTCCTGTCCCATAACTGCAGGACAAGTTGCAGATCAGTTTCCCTCAGATGGCTAGAAACCGATTTCCAAATGGTCCTGAAACGCTCTGCAGTCTTTCAAGAAGTATACTGATTAATTTGATGTGATTGTGGTGGATCAATCCATGCATGGGAAGCCAGCTGAATTGCTGGCTCATCAGGTCATGAGGAAATGTCCAGAACTCTCTGTTATTTCCTCGGCAGGATTTCGTTCTACAATGAATAACTAAAAACTTTTTGCGATGGGTCTCCAAGGGTATTTGTCCACGTGCTAAATAATCGATAGAGCGGAGACGCTCCAAGTTAAATCGCTTTTGCTCTTATCCTCTTCAAGACACGTGATTGTTTCTTTGATTTATTTTTCTGTCACATGTTGTTCCTAATCTTATATTTGAAGCTGCTTGACGATTGATTCAGGTTACTGACCCAGAAACCCTCTCTGGAAAAACAAGCCACGGTTAATATCTCCAATGCTGATCATTCCCAGAAGCTTCCCATTTTCAGCAACCGGGATGCGACGAAAATGTTTTCTCCCCATAAATGAGGCGGCTTCAAGAATTGGGGTATGTGGGGCTACGGTAAGGGGATTTTTGCTCATAATTGATTCGATTTTTTTTCGAAGGATGTCCGGGTATCCTTCCTCCATTTCCGTGAAATCTCGGCTATGAACATTGTCATGTATATAATCCCCAAAATTAGGGAAGAGGGGAAGCATGACATCTCGAAGGGCGACGAGTCCGATTAAGTTTTGATGTTCGTCAATGACAGGTACTGCTCCGCAATGGCGGCTGAGCATTTTAATGACGACTGATCGTACTGAATCTGTTGGGAACGCGGTTACGACTCCAGTGGACATGACTTCTTGGACTAACATGGCATCCTCCTTCTGTGAACATGATAGAGGGATATCCCCCAGACGGAACCACAGAGTCATGAGGGAATTTCTTTTCTGCTCCTGATGCATACATCGTGAAGCCAGTTTTTTCTAAATAAGTGCAATTTTAAACAATAATATTGGGAGTGTTTTTTACCTTTGAATTTTACGGCGTTCTTTTCATTCTCCGCAATAATAAGGTCTGAAGGGGTTGGAAGAGAATTAAGGGTTTTTTGTTGTGCCTCTCAAATCAGGCATCTCGGGTTTTGCTACCGTGCAGGTTAGGGAGACAAGTTCTGAGGATCCCTCTGAAAATGCCTTCTTGAGGTGGAAAATTTCGATTAACTCCGAAATCTTGGTGAGACCATTCGAACTCATCCCAATTAGCTGCCGGCGTGGGTTGCAGTACCCCTACCATAACGAGTCGATGAGCCTATGATGAACCTTCCTATTCAAAAAAGTTGGGATAGTCAAAATTCGATACTATTGGATCAGGGATTATCTTAGAGCCTTGTTCCGACTGGTCATCAAGAATACCTCCAATTTCTGATCTACTCTTATTTGAAAAATCCATAATCTGTTAGATCTTTTTGGCCTTTATTTCAAATTTGTCATATTCGCTGACAAATTTTGCATCTGTTTTGTTGACTATGAGGAACTTTTATTTAGATGTTGGCGGAATTACCTGCGTCTTTCCGGGATGTGTCGAGGTGTTTGTCAACTGAGCAAGGCACGGGTGTTTCGGACTCTTCCTCGTAAGGACTAGCTGGGAGAAGAGAATTCAGACAAGTAAGTGGAAGTAATGCAAACGAGGCGTTCTGGGAATTCGGTTTACCGTTTGCATTATAGTTGTAAACAGCAAAGCCTACAGAACAAAAAGTGGTTTTAGAAGGAGATTGCGAGCATGGGTAATTTTTTTACCAATGACCAGGGGACGGCAGCGATAGAATATTCCCTACTTATAAGTTTAATCGGGATGGCCGTTATCGGATCTCTTCAGTTATTAGGCGCCAATGTGTTTGATGGTCTTTCGATGATGAATCAGGTTTTTGTATCGACCCAATTAAAGGATGACTCGTTGCCTCACCCCTAGGGAGAAAGTACATACCATACCTTAACCCTCTGCGACCTAAGGGGGTACCTTCCTTGTGCTTTTCGGCACTGTATATTGAAACAAATTTCTAGTTCTGTTAGTCGCCAATTTTTGAAAAAATTGGTGAAATCATTCGAGGGTAGGAAAGCAGCTTTTCCTGCTAAAATTTCTAGTAAATGAGGCCAAATAGTCCGATTTAAATACAACGATCTTCTTTAAATCTTAAGTCTAGGGGGTGGCTTACCGAATAAATTGAGAAAAAGAAGGGAGTGTATATATGTTAGTACGATTTCTTGTGATCCTTATGGTGTGCGCCACATGGGGTTGTGAATCATATTCGATGAATCATCAGACTTTTGATACCTTGACTACAGGGCCACCCCAGGCCACCATGACCTCTCTTTCGACATCGGAACTTCAAGGCTCCTCGAGTCTTACCCAACGGGTGAGCATTTCTCAAGCCGCGAAGAACGGATTATCTCAGGAAAAAGACATAATAGACCCATTCCCCACTGTGTATTTCCCTTTTGATAGTTGGGAGATTTCGTCAGAAGTTCAAGACCGTCTGGATGCCACTGCTAATTGGATGAATCGCTTTCCGAATTATGGCCTCACTATTGAGGGGCATACCGATGTACGTGGGACAGAAAGTTATAACATGATTCTTGGTGATCGACGAGCAAGAGCCGTCAAAGAATATCTAGCGGATCTAGGAATTTCACGCAAACGTCTTGATGTGGTTTCTTTTGGGAATACCTTGGTTCTGTGCGAGATCGATGATGAGCATCAATGTCATCAATTTAATCGACGTGCAGACTTGCTGCTGGAATAATTCATTTCCCTGCTCTTCTCTGCTCTTGACCCTGCTGACTTTAGTTAAGACGAGTGTATTTGACTTTTTGTAATTTTCCACTCTCATCCCTCTTCCAGTCTTTCCTCCCAAATTTTCAAAATTTCGAACAATTCATGTGGGCCTGGTTCTTAGCTATTCTTGTTTTTTGTATTTTTTTTATCAACAAGGGCGTTTCCCATTTAAGCGGCCCCCTGAAGTTCTGTCTTGTAATTGACAATCATTTGCCGATATGGTATTTGCAATAGACTTGCAACAATGAGTCACAATAAAGGTTCAAATCTTTTGGTAAAATCTGAAACTAACATCAAAAAGAATCTGCGAGCCACCGGGCGACGCATGACCCGTACTCGCCAAGCGGTATTGGCGTTATTGCAAAGGACTCGCCAACCAGTTAGTGCCAACGAAATTTTTGATCAATTGCAACAGGAAAAAGTGGCAATTGATTTGGTGACCGTATACCGAACCATGCACGTGCTGAAAGAACTGGGCTTGGTTCTCCAATTGGACCTTCATCAGGAAGGTCTCTCAAGGTATGAACTGAAAGAAGGGCGGGAACATCACCATCATATTCGTTGCCAGATCTGTGGTCTTATCGTGGACTTGTTGTTATGCCCATTAAAAAAAGTCACAAAATTGATTGAACAACAGACGCAATTTATCGTGGATGATCATACGTTGGAGTTCACGGGATTGTGTCCACAATGTCAATAATATGATCAACACTCTTGGACCGAGACTTTCAAAAGCTGGCTCTATCGCCTCTCTGGTGTGTGCCGTGCATTGTGCGTTAACGCCTCTGGCATTGATTGCCCTTCCCGTCATTGCCGCACATTCGTGGGATGGTCTTGATGGAATTTTAGGAGCCTTTTGGGCGGATACCACCGAATGGATGTTTTTAGGGGTGATAGCCTTATTGGCAGGTTTTGGATTGTTGGCGACCTATCCTAGGCACCGAGATAGCCGTCCTGCTCTTCTGACTGCTGGCGGACTCGTGGTGTTAATGGCTGCCCATCTCTTTTTTGAATCAGGCGGGGGTGTGGAGATAGTTCTTGATGTGATTGGAGCATCCATGATCGCACTGGCCGGGTTTTGGAATCGACGTTTATGCCACCATTTGGGTTGCCATACTCATGAGCATACGCATGAAGCTGGCAGTCCTAAAATTCAACCTCTTCCCGATTTATCCTCAAATTCTTAAGCTTTCATATCTCAAGTTCGGTTCCTGCCGGCGCCATTAAAGGCATTTTTATCTTGAAATTCTCGTGAGGCGCGTTGCGACCTTTTTATGCAAAGCTTTGCCATAAATAAGGGACAGCAGAAATGGCACTCTTATCATTTGAGGACAGGTGTCAGACCATGCCAGGAGGAATCATGAGAGGGTCTTTGATATTCGTTAAAGAGTATCAAATAAGTTAAGAAGTCAAAATCTTACTTTTAGCCGACTTATCCATTGTTTCAGCCAAATCATCAAGAAGCTGTTCGGTTTCTTCCCACCCGATACAGGCATCTGTAATTGATATTCCCCACTCCAGGGGTTTCCCCGCTTCCCATTTTTGATTGCCCGGCTTCAGATTACTTTCAATTAATAGGCCAAGGATAGCGTTTTGCCCATTGGTGAATTGCTCGACCACGGATCGAGCCACCGGAACCTGACGCGTATGATCTTTTTCTGAATTGCCATGAGAGCAGTCAACCATGATCGGGCGACGAATGCCTTCTTTCGTTAGACAACGCACCGCCTCGGAAATATCTTCCGGGTTATAGTTGACTCGGCCACCGCCACCACGAAGAACTAGGTGTCGGTCTGGATTGCCATTTGTTTTAATAATTGAAGTGAGACCGTCCGCATTTACCCCTATAAAGCTTTGAGGGTGTCGTGCGGCAATCATGGCATTGAGAGCGACTTGGAGCCCACCATCCGTTCCATTTTTCAGGCCAACAGGCATGGAGAGACCACTGGCCATTTCCCGGTGGGTTTGACTTTCGGTGGTTCGTGCTCCAATTGCCGCCCAGCTGATTAAGTCTGAAATATATTGGGGTGTGACAGGATCCAAAAACTCCGTCGCACAGGGCAACCCCAAGTTATTAATCCTGAGTAAAATAGAACGGGCCAGTTCAAATCCTCCTCCAATTTCGCAGGATCCATCTAAATGGGGATCGTTGATAAGGCCCTTCCAACCCACCGTCGTGCGAGGCTTTTCAAAATAGGTTCTAAGGACGATCAGGGCATGTTCCTGAATGCGGTCAGCGACCAGTTTGAGGCGTTCGGCATAGAGGATGGCCGCATCCGGGTCATGGATTGAACATGGGCCAATAATAACTAGCAGGCGATGTGAGTCCTGCCCGTGAAGAATATCTCGAATGGCTTGCCGGGATTGAAGAACCATTTGTCCGGTGCTTTCAGGCAAGGGCAGTGAACTTTGCATCTGTTTTGGGGTAGGAAGTGGAGAAATATCGATAATGTTTCGGTTATTAATGGGTTCTGCCATGTGACACGTCCTGGGTAAAAAGAGAGAATATCTGAAACTGCAGAATGAAAGACCGTAAACAAATTATGCCGGAATAGGCGTCATTGTAATAAGAAACCCTATATCCAGGCAACCAGTTAATGGCAGTCTGTCATACTCGACTTGTGAACAGGGTTGGTAGATTTGCTATTAAGGCCGTGCAAAGAGGAAAAGAGTATGAATCATGTAAGAATCCTTGGGATTGGAATGGGAAGTTATTGGGAGCCCCGGGTTCTGTTTGGGGAATGAAAGAGTTCAATTGAGGCTTGATAGCGCGTCAGGCAGTGGTGTTGATTAGACTGGCTTGTTGAGAGGTAAACCATTCCATGACATCTCGATTGGCGGGGTCCTGAAGAGAGCTAAATGAAAATTTGGTGCCAATAACTAATTCCGTTGTGGGGTCAACCCACTCAATAGATGCGGAAAATTTTGAAAAATGGTCGAATCCCGGCAAACGACAACTTATGTGGAGATGGGCCGAAGAGACGAGTGGCCATGCGGAAGGGGAGACACGAAATTGACAACCCGTTGGAGATAGATTGCAGAGCTGAACAGGCAGTACAGCGAGGATTCTGCCTTTGTCACTGAGAGGCCGGACGGCTCCAGTCATATTGACCGTCAAACGCGGAAAAGTGCGAGGATGTTGTCGTGAAACGTTTTGTGGGGCAGCTAATCTAATGATCGGAGGCAATGTGAGTGTTTCTTGGATGACTGTTTTAAATTCATAAATGTCTCCATCGATACATGAACGACCTTTACAAGATGTCCCACATTTTAGTTTGAGGAGTGCCGGATCATTAGGCAGGGCACAGAGGAGGGAGTGATCGGCTCCCAGCCCCAATAAATAGGTTTGGATTAGGAATTTCTCTGGTGTTGAGAAAAAGGTCAACCAAATTGTGTTTGACCCTATTGCCAGGTAGGAATTTGACGTATTCATGAGATCCTTTTCGGTAGCGTGAGGTCATGTTACAAGCCCAAACTTCAGCCCGCAAGATGATATAGGGATAACAAAAAAATACCACCCACAATGTACAGGAACAGGTTGAAAACTTTACAATATTCTCCAAAAGTGCTCATGCGGCGACAGAGTTTTCCACCAGCTCGGGATGGGAATGAGTGAAGCACTAGGCCGTTAAGAGGCGAAAAAATTATGACTTGGTTGCCGGGCGAGTTTCTTGTGGGTGAGGATGAAGTTCCTGAATGAGTGAGTCTGCTAACTTTTCAGCAGCAATAGCATAGGTCTGTGAGTCAATGGCTTGTTGAATCTGTGCAATTCTGGCTTGTCGAACATCCGGAATCTGAGACATGCGCTCGAGGTAAGATAAGACCTCTGGGGGCGGAGTTAAAGATAATAGTCCCTCATCTTTGGCTGGATTTGATGCTATAGCGGATACATTGCTGTTCTCATCAGGAGATGACGAAATTGTGACTTTAGGAGGAAGTGATGGCCTCTCTCCTTGTACTTTTGGGGAGATGGAAGAAACTGGATCCATTATATTGGGTGGTCTCAGGTCGAGAAGAAATTTTAAAGAATATAAATGGAAGAATCAATGACATCGCTAACTCTGCTCTATTGGCGGTGAACTTCTCCCTATGAAATTACTCGGCACTTTTTGAGAGTTCTCATATAGGAATGAGCTGATCATGGAACATGTTGTGGGCGCTCGGATTCAGCAATTACGGACCATTGATCCAGGAGAAATTCGCTTGGTCCGGTTAGCACTGCCTGAGGAGATCGAGATAGCAGGAAAGATATATGCCATCCAGGATACGATGCGTCCAGGAACAGCGTTTCTCGCCAAGCCCTGGGGAGACCGGACTGGCAAGTATCGAAGACGAATGTATACACGGTCAAACGCCTCCTTTAATGAGCCGCGCGTGTTGGAGACCTTCATCAATTATACTCATCGAGAGCAATCGGATACCTCAGGCTGGTGGCAATCAGAAATGGCAACCGACTGGTTTGAGAAGGGAAAGACGGTGGAGGTGCGCCTCCAACTGGACGAGGAAAGGGGCGTCGCGTTGGTTTATGAAAACACCAAGGTTTGTACGCCTGCGAATCTTCGTTTGGAAGATGATGGGATATGGGAAGGGATGCGAATGGTCTGTGTGGCCTTCGGCACGGGAATTACGCCATTTTTATCCTATGCCCGTTATCTAAAAGCCAACAATTTTGGTCGAAAGGGGGCGAGAGTTGGAGCCCACATGACGCTGGTGGCGAGTGTTCGCCATGAGGGTCAGTTAATGCTTCATGAGGAGTTGGCCGATCTTGAACAACAATTTCCCCAACATTTTCGATATCAACCAGTGCTCACTCGATCCTGGCCGATTGCCTGGGCCTATCTGAAAGGACGAATCCTGCGAGTAGCGCAATTCGTGGAGGGGAAGGATCAAATCGATATTATACCATTCCAAACTATTGTGCCGGATATCACCCAATCGCATCTTCGCGTATGTGGCAGCGTCACGGCCTGCCGACAGCTCACACTGGGCCTTGAACAGGAAGGGCTAATTCCGCTAACGGTGCGCACGGAGTCCTGGTAACAAAATCGTCATGACAAGCCGGAAAATTGGTGGGGATGATTCCCTATTCCCCTGCGGGCCTTGTAATGGAGTCTGGAATCGTGACATTAGGACGGCGTAATAAACGAATCACAGGGCGACCAAGGAAGGTGTAATGTCCACAGATCAGGCAGTGCAAGCTGAGTGTGACAAGAAGTTCCTGCTCCAACTGTTCTAAATGCACTGTTCTCGACCCACATCGAGAACAACGAGGATACTTTTCCGTGGAGGCCTTTTTTGTCATGGTCTTTTTGGGAGAGTTTTTGGCTGTCCTGCCGATGGGTTGGTCTGGCTGTGCTGACTTTTTCATGAATGAATCCTTGGTCAAGTTATTAGAAGAACTCATCTGGATATAACCAATTCTTGTGCCAAACTTAAACAGGGAAAAGTAGCAGGAAAGTCAAAAAATAGCCTAGAAACAGGATGAAGGAAGCGGACACTGGGTAAAATTTTCCGAAAGAGCAGGGTCAAAAATGCTGACCTGGAGAGCCGTCGTCCGGCTAAATTTCATTGACTGGAAGAAGGAGTCGAGGTTTGAGCGAGGATGGCTTCAGAACGAAGAAGGAGATTCGCGGCCTCCGATTGTCGGTTAGCTGCTTGCAGCAGTCGTGCATATCGTTGAAGAATGGCAGCCACGTCTGGATGGTTTGGGCCACTCGAGGCTTCTTTTAATTTAAGAGCCCGTTCGTATTGAACAGCAGCTTTGTCATATTCTTTCCGATCTTCGTAATAGGTGGCCAAGCTATACAGACTACTTAAGAGCAGGGGGTTCCCCGGTCCTAAGCTTTCAGCATGTTTAACGGTGGCCAATAATTGATTTTCCAGGTCCGGGGTCTGTGACTCTCCGGTTATTGCCGGAAGCGAGGATCTAGAAGGGGGAGAGTGTTTTCTTGGCGGGGAGGTACATGCGTTGAGCAGGACCATCAGGAGGATGAAGGTCCACAGCATTCCAAAAGCACATCGTATACTCCTGTTCATGGAACACCCCGATCAACGCATTTAAAAAAAGACATGAAAAGAAAATCAGAGGTGATTCTATGAACTCTGAGGCTGTTCTCGCAAGTGAACTCCCCGGTTTGTATTTATCAAAATAAACTATCTCATGGTGATCTTAAAGGGAGAAGAATAAACGATGACGGTTCTATGGTGTTCGATCTCGGCCCATGGCTTTGGGCATGCGGCGCAATTAATGCCAATCCTGAATGAATTAGATGGGGTGGTAGATGACCTGCATGTGATTCTACGCACGAAAGTACCGGCTGATTTCTTTCAACGGCATCTTCAGGAGGTCAGCTGGGAGTTGCAAGATGTCCAACAAGATGTTGGTTGTGTCCAGCGAGGGCCCTTGGACATTGATGTGGTGCGCACATGGGAGGCCTACACCGAATTTCACACAGATTGGAAGTCCAGGGTCGAGAAAGAAGCTCAGGCCATCCGATTGGCCAGGGCGAGTCTGGTGATATCGAATATTTCGCCTCTTGCCATCGCTGGCGCTTTCCAGGCGAAATGTCCGGTGGTGGGGGTTGCCTCGCTATCCTGGGATCGGGTGTTAGAGCCATATGTGCAAGCCGATGTTCCCGGTCATCATGTGATTCTCGAAATCATCCGTAACAGCTATGCGTTGGCAGACTCTCTCATCCGTCTTCATCCCGGTATCGAGATGCCGGCGTTTCGTTCGATAGTTGATGTGGGACCTTCTGCTCTCGTGAGGAAACCGAATGGTTATGATCTCCGGAAATCCTTGGAGGTGGGAGATCAGGAATTGATTGTTCTTATTGCCTTTGGGGGTGTACCGCTCAACCATCTTCCGCTAGAGCAGATGGCCGCAATGTCCGGATTTCATTTTTTAGTGAGCGGGCTGCCATCTTCGATTTCTTATGCCCGTGTGCATCGTGTAGAAAATCTTGAGATGCCATTTGGGGAGATCAGTCAACAGGTAGATATCATTATGACCAAGCCGGGATATGGTACCGTGATTGCCGCAGTCCAGGATAAAACGGCCCTCGTCTACGTCCGTCGCAAGAATTTTATTGACGAACAGAGTTTAGTGGACTATACCCATCGGTACGGCCGGGGCGCGGAGTTATCCCGTGATGACTTTGAATCAGGCAATTGGGAAGCTACGCTTCGAGAGGTGCTTGCGGTAGAGTTTCCGTCTGAGCCTCCCCCGTCACCGGGCACGGGTGATGTTGTTCGTCAGTTGAAACCATATTTGGCGTGCTAAGGGATGCCTGTAGCGGATCTGGTCAAGCATTGTCTGGTATCAGGGAGGGATAGGGGGCGACCGTATGGGCTTCAATCGTATTGATAACGTGTGATCCATTCAATTCTCGTTCTTTCCAAAAAACTCCGATCACTTCCACGGAAAGATCCAAGGAAATTGACGGTGGACCTTGCGTCCGATCGTGTTCACCAAAGATGACAATGGATTGTTCACCATCGGCAAGGCGAAAGACAAAGCGCATGACTAACTCGGATTCATCAATGTGCAACTCCGGTTGGGTGACTACTCCTCGAACGGCCACGAGTCGTTGATGATAGGAAGCCGGGTTACTCAGCAGCATGGCAATGGAGACCTGTTCGGGTGATGTGGTAAAAGTGGAGGAGGTGAGTGGAGGAGAAAGGGGCCAGAAGAGACTGGGTTTCGATGGCGCAGAAGTTGTGAACTCCTGGGTAGCTTCCGAAGAAATTGCCGGTATAGGCGCATAACCCATACCAACGAACAGGACAAAAATCCATACTCCAAGGAACGGGAATTTTGAAAAAATGGTCATGAAAGAAAAATTGTTTTTTAAAAACCCGATGCAGGGGCCAGTGAAAGTGAATGTTCCCAAGAAACTGTGCAAAAGCTTGGGAAAAGAATTTCCTCCTGTAAGGAATCATGTGAATGGCAGTCGTTGATTATTATGCGGTTCTTGGAATCGCGCTTCAAGCCTCGCAGGATGAGATTAAAAAAGCGTATCGCACTTTAGCCCTTCAATATCATCCTGATCGCAATCGAGGGAATCGTCAAGCTGAACAAAAAATCCGTGAAGTCAATGCGGCCTACGAAATCTTAGGAGATTTGGATGCCCGAAAAACGTACGATCGAATGCGACTGGGCTATGCGGAACCGATGGCGCATCGGAGGGATAGAGATCCTGAACCTGAGCCGGATGAATCCGTTTCTCCTTCAGTGGTCCTGGAACGAATGGAAGGAACTCTCCGGGAAGAATCCCGCAAGCAACTCTTTATGGTGTTGATACGCAATACACAAAAAATCAAAGAAGAATTAGTCATTATTCGGGAACGGGTCATTCGTGCCCAGGGGTACGATACCTTTCTGGAGAAAATTGTCATTCAGCGAGGCCGGGAAGTGGTAGATGAGCTGGTAACTGAGGAGTTCAAGCAACGTCAAGAGCGCCTTGTGGAGATAGCCGTGGAGATGGTGTGCTCGGCGGTTCCAGGTTCGATTCGAGGCTCAGATCAAATGGATCAGGTTCGACGAAGTTTAGCGAAGGCGTATCAGGAAGGATGGGTTCAAGGGTACGAACAAGCTTGTGAACTGCTATACGAGCGCAGGTAATCAGGCCGGATATATTGAGAAAATCGTCAAGGCATTAAGGATAGGGGAATGATGGACTCATGAGGCAAGCCTTGTTCAAAGATCGGAGCCAGCAAACGGGGTGCCCCATTTGCCGGGCGATCGCAGTTTCAGGAATTTCAGCGATCAAATGGAGATGGAGGCTGCTGAAATGAATTGCTTTTTGAGGCCGGGTTCCTTGATGTGGCTAATGCGTGAGCCTCCTTCGACAAGGTCACCTGGTCCTGAATGGGTGAGGCGACGCCTCGTTCCCGATGGCTTTTTGATTTGCCACTCTCCTCATCAGAATTAACGGCAGTCACCTGCTTTCGTGAATGATCCCCTCCTGATGAGGCGGGTTGCAGAAATTGAATAGCGCCTATTTCCGGTAATGTCATGGTCAGGACTCCTTCTCTCTGCCGAATTATTTGACAAACTTCCCTTTCATTACCCTTTGTCGGTAGGGAAGCCAAATGCTTGCGACCTGGGCTTGGGTGAGATAAGCAAAAAGACACGAAATAGAGGGCTATCTTCAGAAAACCTGCATGAATCGGATAAAACGCACCCAAGGAAGAATCAGCATCAAATATCCCAAACCGGATAAAAGGCATGTGTGGCAAAAAGAAACCGGTGAGAAGTGAAACTCCGCCCAGTTGGCTAAGGGGAGTTTCATCTCTTTCTCCCCTTATTATATTTCCAGATGCATGAGTGCTCTTTGCCTTGCGAAATCAGCCAATGACGGACAATTGTCATCATTGGTGTTTAGCGCGGCATTTTTCCATAAATTTTTGTATGGGGATTTTGGTTTAGTAATGTGTAATGTGGCTCTCTAAAGAGTGAGCTCAAACGGCAGGATCCCGAAATTATGCAAGAGTTTAAGGCCCATGTCAGTCGAATCAAGAACTTGACCCATGATGTCCGGGAGTTGGAACTCAACCTTACCGCTCCGGATTCAATTGAATTCAAGGCCGGGCAGTGGATCTCTCTGAACGTCTGGCATCCGGTTTTGAAACAGCATGTTGCACGTCAGTATTCAATTGCTTCGCCTCCGAGTCAGTCCCATCAGGTCAATCTCCTCTTTAACCGGGTACCCGATGGCCCGGCCTCCAGCTATTTGTTTGGGCTTCATGAAGGGGATCCCGTAACATTTCAAGGGCCCAATGGGTCGTTTTATCTCGAAGAGAAACCCGGACGAGACCTCGTTTTTGTGGCCACCGGCACCGGTATCGCCCCGTTTCGTTCGATGATTTCCACATTCCTAAAACAGCCGGAAGCTGGAATTCTGACGTTATTTTGGGGGTTGCGGAGCGAGCGAGACCTTTACTACCAAGATGAATTGGGAACCCTTGCAGAGCGGTATTCCAATTTCAGATTTATGACCACTCTCTCCCGTCCCCAAAATGTTTGGAAAGGATCGACCGGAAGAGTGACAACATTAGTGGAGAACCACATTGCATCAGTGAGCAATGTGACGTTTTATCTATGCGGAAATGGCGGCATGATACGGGACACGACGGCCATTGTGAGAAAAAAAGGCCTCTGTCCCATTCGCACTGAACAATACTATGATAAAGCCGGGGCCGGAACAGACGATTGAATCTGTCCCGACTCTACAGATAAAACAGGTGATGCCAATGATTGTTGAGCCAAACAACAAGTGGAGCTTTTCAGTAAACTGCCCCGCCATTTAAGAGAGCGAATCCATGTGGTTTGTTTTGCTGACGAATCCTCTCCCCCATACACACGAACTTCGTTGAGATTTGGATAGGCCACCTCACTCCAGAGGATAGCCTTTGTATTTCAGAAGTTTGTTCTGATGCAACTCTGGCGGTGTAGTTTGTTAAGCCACTGGGGTACACAACTTGGGCGTGTTCTTTTCTCTCATGAAGTATGTCAAAAAAGGACCCACGAACTCTTGAGTTTTGCCCACATTAGCGGATGTATATCAAGATCAAGGCAGGGATCTTATGGATTTATTTTCCGAGTGCCGGCGGCCTCAGATGTGGTCCGCAGAGGTTGGGAGGAAAGGCGGAAGACTAACCGTAAATCAATTCGAAAACTCATACCCCAATGCCCAGATGAACGCATCATCCGATTTCTTTTTCCCCGGCTCCGGGTCACTGTTATACCGGTATTCGAACGCCACCTTCAAAAACAAATTTCCATACACTTCTATGCGAGCTCCTTGCTCCGCTGTCAACCGCAGAGCGGTACTTCCCCCTACTCCCAGATCGCGAAATCCTTTTTGGCGGTGATACACTCGTAATCGATCTGAAATCAGATCATAAGTCCAATCCACTCCCCACGCAGCGGTAGCGGTTTTGGTCGTCCCGGTCTCTTGAAATTTTTCGTAAACAAATGCCGGACCAATGGACCCACTTAAGCTATGGCTTGGGGTATCGAAAAATTGATACCCGAGACCCAGGCCGGTCGTACTCCGGAGATCCAATCCCTGAAACTTATCATATTCGAGGAATTCGTAACTGTTGGCAAACAACCTTTTGGTGAAAAAATAATCATAACCTAGTGTGCCTCTGGCATTCTTGGCTGTGTTATCTCCATCCGCCTGGGCAAAGGCATACTTGCCGCTCAAGAGGCCACGGTGTCGTTCTGTCCACACCGTATTGTCGGTTGAGGCGTTCACAGCCGTGGTGTCCGTATTCCCCTTCGTGCGGTTACCTCCCAGGTCGAAGTTTCCTTTATAGCGAAGTTCTGGAATATTGATGGTCTTCACACGCGCCGGCGATAAACCTCCACTTCCGCCTAACGCGTTCATAGTCGTACGGGAGGTTTTGAGAAAACCATCTCCATCGGAATCTTTCTCCTCTTCAAAAACTTGAACAGAAAACGGTGTTCGGGATTGGAGTTGTTCTACCTCATCCCACTGAACCGATATATCCCCCGCATAAGCAGTTTTGAGAGTAAGAGCTTTGTCTTCCATAGAGTCAATGGTTCCGACCAGATGTATGCCATTTTTGAGAGTGATCTCATCTAACTCTTCACTCTCTTCACCCGCCATGGCTTCCTCTTTTGAGCTTTTGATAGCCTTTACGGAATTAAGGGTGATCATCAGGGGATCCGAGTCCTGGTCTCTCAACACCTGGATTGTCCCGGACTCAGCCAATTGGAGTCGGCCTTCATAAATCTCGCCGGTATCCAGAACCACCCTGACCGGCTCTTCAGTCGTCAACCCTGTCACCTCTTTCCAACGAAGCGGAATAGGATTGTGCATACTCGCCGACGCTCTCACCCGGAGGACACCATTCGTCATGCCAAATATCTTGCCTTGGAGAATGGTGCCATCTTTGAGAGAAATCTGTCCTGAGACTGCTGCATAAAGAGGACCGCCCGCACTTATTAGCGTAATACTAAAAAGGACGATGAAGAGTTTCAATCTCAATGTCATGATTCTCCTTGGTAGAGAAAATAACCTTGTGCGTGATCAATCGGATGCTTCATCACAAATCACGGACAATCAATAATCACATCCTATTAAATGTGACTTCGGACTATGTTACGAAACACTGTGTAGAAATTGGGCCTGCAACTGAAAAAATTGGCATGAGCGGACGTTGAGATGGAGCCCACTAACAGTGCACAGTACCCGAAAAGTTTTGGGATTATAGCCACAGATTCACCATAAAGCTACCCTAAAATGGTGCCAGACCAGGTATATTGTATAGCGTGAGATAAAGAGATATTTCACTTCTATTCAAATGCAAAAAGGGGAAAATCTCTACTGACGACAGGTAGGGATAACAGAAGGGGATATCGCCTGATGTATTGTGGAGAAATATAAGGGAAGCGTTTCCTTGTGGAGAGAATCTTTTCCTCTTCAGGATGAAGCTTAGGCGGGTTGTACCGGCGTGGTGTTTTTTTCTGAAGGATCCCTCCCTTCTTCAATCATTTTAAAATACCGCTAAAAAATTTTGATATTTTGCTGTCCCTTTTTAAAAAATCCCCCTCATTAAAATCCGCTCCTGTGGATGCCCTGAAATTCCTGATTGAATAAGACTGTCCAGACACGGAATCAATAATTTGTCAGACAAGAACAAAACTGTTAGCGCTTTTTTTTGAAAAGGTGGAGCCAAAGGGAATCAAGTCGGCATACCGCAAGACTGGAATGGTTACAGCTGTGAATGGCCAAATGGTGCTCCGCCCCCCACTCAGCTGCGGACTCTGTTGACCAATATATGAACTTGACGCATCTGGCAAAATGTCGTACGTTAAATCGTACGCAAATTAATGGAGAAATCACGATGACAAGCATCACTGCCACGGAAGCCCGAAAGCAACTTTACGCGTTGCTTGACGATATAGCGGATTCCCATGAACCGATTCAAATTGCCGGTAAACGCCATTCCGCGGTCCTCGTATCGGAAGAGGATTGGCGTGCCATTCAGGAAACGCTGTATCTCACGTCGGTCCCTGGCATGCGCGAATCGATTGCCAAGGGATTAAAAACCCCGGTTGCGAAGTGCAAACCGGACCTTGATTGGTGAGTTGGACGCTTGTTTATACTAATCAGGCCCGGCGCGATGCGAAAAAGGTCTCGCGGGCGGGTCTTAAACCCCAAGCAGAAAGGCTCCTTGGGATTTTGTCCAAAGATCCCTACCAAACCCCACCGCGCTATGAGAAGCTTCTCGGTGACCTTGCGGGAGCATGCTCCCGAAGAATTAATATTCAACATCGTCTCGTCTACCAAGTTCTCGACGACATCAAAACCGTCAAAATCATCAGAATGTGGACACACTATGACTAAGACAGGGGAATTTCCGCTTGTAGCGGAACGTCGCCTAAGCGCCCCTTCTGAACGGCGTCCGCGTTTGGGACCGCTTCCCAGCCCCAGATTCTGATGCATCCACCCGAATCGACACGGGTCACATGATCCTCAATACATTCAAAAAAGATGACGTGATACGGTCAGCCCGACAAGGGGTTTATAGTGATTCCAAGTTATTTCCCAAGGATTCCCCTCTTGGAGTCAAGCCAATATAGGTCACCTTGTCTTTGGAATTCCCTGTCGTTTCTCTTTCTCCCATTGTCCGACGCCTGCCGTTCGGCTCTATGGGAGGATGCTCTTTTTCTTGGCGGGCCTTGTCTGAGTCTGGTGAGTTGGCCCGCCCTCTTCCCTGCATCCACCCAATCCACTGAGGCCGAACGGGGCGTCAATGATTTTGGGTCCTTTTGCGGAAACAAAAGGACCTCGGCTGCCGGGCCGAAACCCGGTAACACAGAACATCACGTTGACACGAGAGCTGGGTAGGCACCTGCGATGCTTTCACCTACCAGCGCTTTTTACTGGCAAACCCCAAGAAAGATTTCTGACGCACATCGTAAAGCTGTAAGGCCAGAACCATACATTCTAAATAATCCCTCCCTTCCTCAGAACCATTTGTACCAATACCCATCAAGTGTTTCTTGACATTGTTCCTTCCTTGTTAAAGAATCCCCTACATTGAGATCGTCAGGTTTTAAGCATCAATAACAATTTCTCGCAAAGTCATAGAGCAACTGGAAGTCTGCGCACCTGGCCGCTACGTTATTGTCGCGCTGCAAAAGCTTCTAACCAAGGATGTATACTTGCTCAAGGTCGATGCCAATGAACGCTCTATCTCCTACCGTTTTGGCATGTATTTGCAGCAAGAGCTAATCGACTATTCCGTTGACTGTGAGTACAACAGAGAAGGAATTAAGCCAAAGCGCATCGGCCATCTTGGTCTGCGTCCGGACGCAGAGGACACAGAGGGTAAGACTGTGTTCCCTGACATTGTGGCTCACGTTCGTGGGCAGAAACAGAACTATCTGGTTATTGAGATCAAGAAAAGCACCAACAAGGTCAGTCGTACCGTCGATTTCCAGAAGCTTCGCGGGTAGGCTAAATTCAGGAGTTAGGCATTTTAATATAGAAGGGGAGGCAACATGCAGATTTATCGAATGCGTTTGCCACGAGCTGCCCTACAACAGCTGCCCGAAGCTGAGCGCGCGTTCTTTCTGTTGGCTGGACATATGCAGAACGAGCTCAATTCGCTACATAAGGTGTTTGCGTGGTGTTTGCAAAACCAAGCGAAAACTCCAATCGAAAGCTTAGTCAACGGGGTGCAGGCGCAACTCTATGCCCGTCTACTTGCCGGCAAGCTACTCGAAGCGTGGAATGCACTGAATACGTCGTTTTTTGGTACAAAAATTTCGCAACGGATCGAGGCGTCTTTGCATCCATCTGCTCAGGAAGCACTTGTAAGCCTGAAGGCTTACTTCCGCAAGTCAAACCTGATCCACCGCGTCCGCAATTCCTTCGCCTTTCATTATGCAGCTGAGGAGTTTGAGCACCATTGGTTGGAGGTCTCTGACGATCCGAATTTCGAGGTGGTTCTAGGTGGCACCGTTGGGAACAATATGACTTTGGCCTCTGAACTTGTCGTGAACACAGCAGTACTCAACTCCGCCAATCAAGGTGATCAATCAGCCGCGCTGCAAAAATTCCTTGAAGAAGTGCAGTTAACAGCTAACCATTTTACCAATTTTCTTGAAGGCGTGACCCTTGTATTCCTTACGTCCGTATACCCCTCCCCAATACGAGCACAAGGGAGCATTGAAGTCATTGATCCCCCGTTCCAGTTTGAGGGTATCGCCATTCCACATTTCTACGACCATGGCCTTTCGGACGATTAACCTGCGCATCAACATGGACATGTAAACAAGTGCGCTTCGTATTTCTGCGCCGCTGACTCTCCTCTTTCTGCTTTACCAAGCCGAAACAAAAAGGATCACCTATCCCCCAACACATTCAAAAAGATGACGTGATACGGTCAGCCAGACAAGGGGTTTATAGTGATTCCACTTTGTTTCCCGAGCATTCCCGTCTTGGAGTCAAGCCAATATAGGATATCTAGTAATATGGATTTTTCTGTGGTCTCCATTTTTTCTATTGTTCGAAGCCTGCCGTTCGGCTCCATGGGAGGATGCTCTTTTTCTTGGCGGGCCTTGTCTGAGCTTGGCGAGTTGGCCCGCCTTTTTCCCTGCATCCGCCCAATCTTATGAGGCCGAACGGGGCGTCGCTGGTTTGGGTCCTTTTGCCGAAACAAAAAACCTGTCCTGAGCCCTGCCGAAGGAGACCTCGGCTGCCTGGCCGAAACCCGGCACTTAAACGTTATTAGCATTCCGGAAAGGAAATGAGCGAGAATGGCCATTCAACGCCATTTTTTTTATTTTTTACAGAAATAGTTTGGCGTTGAGAGAGCATTCTCTTTTTCTTGCTCTGAAGCGTCATTGAAGGGGAGCTATGGCCAATCCGTGTCCACCATCGAAACCCAAAACACTTGTTCCTGTTGGAACCGGCTCAGATCTAAAATTTGCAAAGGCGCAGATTGGCCTCTTAAGACAAATGGCTCGGGATTTCAGGAGCAGGTTTAAGGTGGCTCTCTTTCGCAATAAAAAAGATGAGACCGTTCAAGGAACTCTGGCCCTTTTTTCGGGTCCAAGTGGCACTGGAAAAAAGATAGCAGCGGAAATCGTGGCCAAAGAGTTAAGACTTCCGATCTATCCCGTGAATCTCAACAAGGTCGTGAAAAAGTATATCGGGGAGACGGAAAAGAATCTGGCGCGCGCGCTGAAGACTGCTGAAAACAAAAAGGCGGTCTTGCTGTTTGACGAAGCTGATGCCTTGTTTGGGAAACGGAGTGAGGTGAGAGATACCGCTGAGGGGTATGCGAATATCGAAGTCAGTTATTTTTTGAAAAAGTTGAAGGCCTATCCCGGACTGGTCATTTTGGTTTCCAACCAGAAGGCCGGCCTTGACCCTCAAACGGGATGTGGCTTGAAATATCATTTCAAGTTTTCCGCTCTGCGTTCCACATCTCCCTCAAAGAGAAGATGAACCGGAGAAAATAAATAGGGAATGGGTTCCACGTTTCACATCAAATACACTCGAAAGTTAGTGAAGGCTACATGTAAATGGGGACTGGTTACTTTGAGGCCAACGTAACCCGAAAAAGATCCGATCCTGCCATCTTACATCACCCGACTGTGTCTACTTAACCGGGCGACTGACCGTTGCCGCAGCCCTGCCCTTTGGCTCGGATCTGAAGGAAGTCTTGATGTACGGGAATGCGATAGCCTCCACCGGGAATGGCAAAGTGGGCCTCAATATAGGCTTCGACGTCTTTTCGGCTGGGAGCATGCTCGATTTCGAGCAGATTGAGCATGAATTCGGCGACGGCATAGGTGGTGGAGAGGTCGGGGGTGTCGACATGTGCCGGATCGAGGGTAGTCATGACCTCGTACTGGTTGCCGTGGTTGGCCCGGAATTGTTCGGCGGTCCGGCGGAGTTCAAACCTGTGGGAGAAGAAATGATGAAACATGTTCATGCAGCCGCTCTCGCGATTCTGGAGGACGATGATGGTGACGCCCGTCGGGGACATCCAGGATACGAGGCGTTCGAGGTGCGCGAGCCATTCATCGGCACGGATGTAATAAAATGTATGGGAGGAGAGCACCAAATCGCCAGGGGTGGATGGCTGGGCGGACAGTATTGGCAGACTTATCGCTTCTGCAGTGGGAATGGCCTGTTGTAGTTGATTCAGCAGAAAGGCGTTTGGTTCGATGGCAATGGTGCGGTCGAAGGCGTCGGTGAAGGCGCGGGTGAGTTCGCCGTTCCCGGCCCCGGCATCGACAAACACCTGTCGCCCCGGCAGATTGTTTATGGCTTGCTGCAGCCAACGCTTTGCGTTCCGTTTTTGGTCGGTATGATTTAAGAAAATTTGAAAGGCCTGCTTGTAGGCCTCCCCCTGGGAATCAAAGATGCGAATGTGTTCCTGGTCGGTCATCGTTGGGGCCTCCGGTGATCTTTCGCAATGAAGAGGTATTTGCTGCAGTTTCCTGGAAAATGAAAACATGGTCCTGTATTTTTTGGTTCCACATCCGTGAATAACAGATAGTTTGTGACCTGGAAAAATTACGCTCAAAAAAATCTCAACAACCGCGATGAAAAGAATGATATCAGGAACCAGGGAATTTAACATCCATGATTGGTTAAAGAAAAAACGAGGTTCAGTCATCCCACATACATATGGTCGAGTTGAATAACCGTGAAACAGACCCTCGACTCTTTTTCGTTAATGGCGGCCTTTATGAATTTTCTTCCATTTATTCCCATTTTTTTGTAGGGTTGGGTTCAACCGGAAACTTCATAGGACCCAATTATGTGCGGTCGCTTCACACGCAAAGAGAATTTTCAGCATTTGGCGAAACAATTGGGGCTACAGGTCGTCCCCCCAATGGGTCCTCGCTATAATATCGCTCCCTCGCAGTTCATAGCCTGTGTACGCACCAATCTTGAGACTCGACAACGAGAATGTACGGAATTGAAATGGGGACTGGTGCCCTCCTGGGCCAAGGATCCCGGCATCGGAAATACGTTGATTAATGCTCGCGGAGAGACTGTCGCGGAGAAGCCAGCCTTCCGCAAAGCGTTTAAACAGCAGCGCTGCCTGGTCTTGGCCGACGGCTTTTATGAATGGAAACGGGAAGGGAAAACAAAGCAACCTTTTTACGTTCGCTTCAAAAATCATAGGCTCTTTGCGTTCGCAGGCTTGTGGGAACAGTGGAAGCAAAACGAGGCGGATACTTTGGAAACCTGCACACTTATTACGACAACTCCAAATGCGGTGATGGAACCTATCCATCATCGTATGCCGGTTATATTATCTTCCAAGGACTTTGCTGACTGGCTTGATCCAACTGTGCAAGCTGTTGAGCGAGTCAATACGTTGCTCAGACCATTTCCTCCCGAAGAGATGGAAGCCTACTCCGTCAGTCAACTCGTGAATAATCCCAGAAATGATCGCCCCGAGTGTATAAACCCCATTTAGTCGCCCCACTGGTCAAATCCCGCTCTTTCTCATTCAGATGAAAGAGAGGAAATGACCAATCTGATTCTTGAATTAAGTCTTTTTTTGTATGCCCCCATGCGGTAAAAATCCACTAACGCCGACCTGCATCCACTGTCTATCCAAACCATTTAGCTCCGTTTTGAAAAAACCGTCGGGTCATGGTGATGACACGTCACGATTCCCTGCCTCTTACGAATCCCTCCCATTTCGTGTAGACGGGCATTATACGATGCCGTTCCATTTTTAGGATCTTTTTTAAAGACCGGGAAAGCAAGGGTTTCTGTCAGTTGGTCTGAACATTCCCCCGTGGTACTCATAGGGTGTACACAGTGTCATTCCCCGATCGGAATTAACCATAAATGTCAAGGATGGAGGTTTTATGAAAATGCATACGTCGAAGTCAGTTTGGTCGCTCACCATGTTTCTGGTGCTTTCATTGGGTATGTGGGGGACGTCTACCTCTGCTCAAGAATCTGAATCCTCGAAAGATTCGGCAGCATTTTCGGACGTGGGGCCTTCCCTGCAGGAACTAGGGGAAGCCCAACGGGACATTGATCGGTATGAAGAAGCACAGGACAATTTCAATGAAAATGTTGATCAATTTATGAATGACCGGATGCGGTACAACGAAGCCAGGGCAAAATTTGATCGATCGCGATCCATATATGAACAGGAAGAGCATCGGTTCAATAAAACCTATGAAAAATTCAGCCGAGACCGCGATCGGTATTTAGAGGCACGGGACAAATTTGTGGGTGCCCGAGAAAGATTTCAAGATGCCCGAAGTAATTTCTTTGGTAGTTCGATTAACGCATCCAGCCGGTCTAATGACGGACGCATGAAGGATAACCCGGTCGATAAGCGGTAACCTGTTTATCGAGGAACAGGGAAGGAACGAAGGAGTACTGATCTTACAAACTTTCAACGAGACATTCTGATGAATTGTTTCATTCACGAATGAATTTAAAATAAGGAGTAAAGGTTTATGAAATATTCAATCAAGATGAAAATGGTTGTTTGTCTTTTCTTTGTATTTTTGGCGGTGGGATGCGCGGGTGGTCCTCAAAAGGAAAGTTTCGGGGAACATATTGACGACAGTGTCATCACGACCAAAGTCAAAACCGCTCTTCTCAGTGATCCCGAAGTGTCTGGCACGGATATCAATGTGACGACCTTCAAAGGTCGGGTACAATTAAACGGTCTTGTGAATGACGCTCAGCAAATTGATCAGGCTGTACAATTGGCACGGCGGGTCGGTGGGGTCCAGGCAGTCGAAAACAATCTGTCCATCAAGTAAATGAACCATGTCACGATGAGTTCAACTTGAATATCAAAGGTTTTTACTACGAGGAACCGTAGAAAATGCAAAATGGCCTGGTTATCGGTGGGATCACTTTCATGATGATGTCCATGGGGTGTGCAAGCAGTCCTCTTCATGAAAGCACGGGAGAATTCCTTGATGATAGCGTCATTACGACGAAAGTGAAGACCGCTCTTCTCCGATGTCCCCTGGTGTCGGGTACCGATGTTCATGTCGAAACATTTAAAAATCGTGTTCAACTCAGCGGGTTCGTGGATGAAATGAGGCAAATTGACCATGCGATCCTTTTATCGAGAGAGGTGGAGGGAGTGGGCCTGATTGAAAATCGAATGAGTGTTAAATGAAGAATACCTTTTCGGTTGAAATGGATTAAAAATATGCAGCGCGTGGAGGCGGCTCAGGAAGTAAAGGGGACCTTTGGGCTTGTTCCTTTTATGGGAGTTTCCTTGGTCATACATGAGAGGAAAAAATTGCCCAATGGACCTTGTTCATCTCTGCGTGCCCTTCGTTTTAACTCAAGGGATGGGGGCCTTCCCCCATCCTTAGCCAACAAAATTTTAAACGCCTATTGCCAAATCCAATGATATGCCGACAGGCTTTCCGGCGTGGCCCTGAATTCCAGATAGAACGTAGCAAACATAAAAAACAATACCCCAAAAACAATTAAAATTATACGTTCCGTGAAAGATGGGGGTTGTTTCCTCCACGAACGGACTAAATGTGTTTGAGATTCATTCCTTCGTTCAAGGAGGATTTTCCCGCGATCCTCCCGAAAAAAATAGTCCTCATACATAACTGTTTCCTCCATCAAAGAATTTGGAATTTCAGGCGATGCCTATAATTCAAAAATACGCGTGGTTGCCATACTGGGTGGTGTGATGACAGATCTCATCTTTTCTTTAAGGCATCTCAATGAAGAAACCCCGTCAGCTTGCTGCCGGGCTCTTCATTATGAATAGCATTTTCCAGGCCCAAAGAACCGGCATTGAGGTATTAGCACAAGATTCTGATATTTCATTGGTGGAATGACACGTTTTGAGAATTTGAAAAGAACTCGAAAATCATCTTCTAAGGGTACACACTTTCTAATCTGTCCATCATTGAGCGGGATAAAATGAGCAGCCCATGCTGTTTAACTTGAAAAGTTGTTACATCTGAGAACAGGTCAGAATCTCTGCCGGAAAATTTTGTAATCATAAATATTGACATAGTGGCAGGGATGAGTTCCTCTATTCCTTATAACGCGACCAAGAATTGTTTCTGGTCATGAACCAATCGTAAAAATATCACGGTGAGAAGGGGTTTCTTAGAGGCGGATCGAGCACTTATTGGATCAAAATCGCACAGTGTGCTCACGGCAAAATCAATCATCTCTTGAAATCAGGGTAGTGGGAATGAACAATTTGGAAGGGGGAGAGTCGTGGCACCAGATGGTTGTTGGGGATGTCATGGAAGAAATGCTTTATTCTGAAGACGTGAAACAAGAATCAGTCGCTTGCACCCTGATTGTTTTCTTGTCTGAATGGAAAAAATACCGCTTCAAAATCTTCGGAAATGGTCTATTTATTTTTGAGGCACCAGCCTTGATATGCTAGAATCAATGCATGCGTTGTTGGATCCTTAGTGGAGTATTGATTGCGAGTAGTATTTTCTCAGGCCTTGAGGCGTGGGGATTGGAATTTACTGCAGATCAGATCGTGAAGGTTGGGCGGAAGACCCAAAAGGCCAACCTGTACTATCGGGATGACCGGTGGCGGTTAGAGCACCAGTCGATGGGTCCGGTCAACGTCACCATTGTGCGTAAAGACAAACAGGTGATCTGGCTGCTCCTCTCGCGAGTGAGGCACTTCAAGACCCTCCCCTATGATCCTGCACAGGAACCGAAATTGAGCGAGCATCTGGAGGGGGAAGTCTCGCGGGAAGAGATTGGAAGGGAGACGCGCGAAGGCCACCCGACGATCTTATACGAGGTGACAGTGAAGGAGGGCGATCAGACCGATGTCTACTACCAATGGTTCGCCACCGACATTCAGTTCCCGATGCAGTTGACCAGGAAGGACGGGAGCTGGAGCGTGGAGTACCGACATGTGAGGTTGCGGCCGGTGACCGACTATTTATTTCAACTCCCACTGAATTTTCAGCCGCTGGAAGAGTTCGACCCGCCAAAGAAAGAAGAATCCTAACCGCATTCAATGTCCTCACCTATTCGTTCAAGGGCGAGGTAGCCTGCGCCGACTGTTATATCTCCTGATCACTAATTTCTCTGTCTGTACACAAATTCTCCGTCGTTGGCCAAGGGTGATAATCTGTTGTGGCTTTTCCTGAGCCCGTAACGTTCGGTCCATGTTTGAATGGTCGAATGTATATTTAGACAGATGAGGGGGGGTAACCGATCACTTGCATATGCTGCACGGTCAGTGTTGTCGCGGTAAAGTCTTCCTCCACCAAGCCCTCCAGAAGAAGTGGCCGGTCGTTTGTCAGTAACGGTCCGTATCGTTGAAATATTTTCGGGAACAGCGTGGCGTCATAGAGCCCCGTGGTATCTTCGAGCGTGATAAATTCCATCGATTCGCCGTGTTTGGTCGATGCGGCTTTTTCCGTGATCAGCCAGCCAACCATCTTCACCCGACGGCCGATATGCATGGCCATCTCAGTCGCGCGGGTGATCTGCAGGTCTTGTAAGTGTTTCGCGTAGAGCGTTAATGGATGGCAACGGAGCGGAAAGCCGAAGAGCTCAATCTCATGCTGGATCAGCCGGTCTGTGGCATATTCGTGGGGAATCGGGAGCAGACGGGCCGCAGGCAACAGTGGGGTGGCGTGTGGTGTCACTGCTCTGGGTGAGGAGATTCCGCCGCTTGGATGATTGGCATAGACCCGCCAGAGGAGGCCGGGGCGAGTCACCTCACCGGCAATGGCATCGAAGCAACCTGCCAGAATCAATAGACGCGTTTGTGCCGGCTCGGGGGCGAGCCTACACAGAAAATCATGCAACGACTGAAACGCGCCGTGGCGATGGCGTTCTTCGAGAAGCCGATCAATAAATCCTCGTGCGATGCCTTTGATTTGCATCAAGCCCATTCGAATGGTCGTTCCCGCTCCCTCATATGCCCATGTGCTGGCATTGACGTCCGGGGAGAGAACGGTCAGCCCCATCCGGCGGGCTTCTGATACATAGGCGAAGGTGGAATAAAATCCACCCTGATTGCTGATGACGGCAGCCATGAATTCAGCAGGGTAATGGGCACGGAGATAGGCTGACTTACATGACACCTGCGCATAGCTGGCTGAATGAGGCTTGCAAAAGCTATAGCCCGCAAAACTCATCGTCATGGCCCACACCTGCTCAATGGTCCGGACATCCACCCCGCGCGCGCGCGCGCCGTCGATAAACTGACGTTGATAATCACGAAGTCGTCGTTCTTTATGTTTTTTGCTGAGGATTTTCCGGAGTTGATCGCCATCTTCTACGGAAAACCCCGCCAGGCCCATGGCCACTTTGGTGACGTCTTCCTGATACACCATGATGCCGTGGGTTTCCACGAGCACGTCTTCCACTAACGAATGCAAGGGTCGATAAGCACCGCCATGCGCCCGCCGGACAAATTCTTGAATGAACCGGTTCGCGGCTGGACGAATCAATGATGAGACGATGATCAGATACTCAAAGACGTCGGCGCGCGCGCGCTGATCGGCGGGCATGCCTGTCCAGAGTTTTCTCAGAAGCAGGCGGGTGGCGGGTGATTCAATATAAAAACACCCGATCGTTTCGCCTCGTTGAATGAACTGTTGCGTCCGGTGATCGGTTAACGGGTCCCAGGTGGCATAGTCGATGTGTCGACCGGTATGTTCCGCAATTGCCGCAAGAGCATCCCGAATGACGGCTAAAGACCGATTGCCCAGGAGATCGATTTTGACCAAGCCGGCATCCTCCGTTTGATCCTTTTCCCATTGAATGACCGGAATACCCTTTGCCGCCACTTCCACCGGCACATAGCGGCGGATGTCGTCAGGGACAATCACGATACCCCCGCAATGCAGCGACAGGTGACGGAAGCGTCCCTGAAGTTGAAGAGCGAGTCTGACAATTTCCGGCCATGGCTCGCGCAAATCGGTGAACGCCGAGACTCCATCAAGGGGTGAATGTGGTCTTTTGCCATTAGGTGGCATTGAAGACGTTGTGGATGGGGAAGCGCGAGGTTTTCCATTTTCTCGACTGGTAGGAGGACGGGGAGGCTGCCGGGTTCCAGATTGGGGGCAAGGGGATGCGGAGGACTGTTGAGCCGGCAAATCGGTGAGCGGGAGGCGGGTCAGCAGTCGACTCATCTGCTGAATTTCCGCCGGAGGCATGCCATAGACTTTAGCGACTTCCCGCACGGCTGCTCGGAGCGCGAGCGTATTTTGATTGGCCACCATGCCGGCCTGCTGGCTGCCATAGCGCGCGAAGACAAAATCTATAATGCGGTCCCGCTCATCCCAGGGAAAATCCACGTCGATATCCGGTGGATCGTGACGCCCGGGATTCAAAAATCGTTCAAAAAACAGATTGTGACGGATGGGATCCACATGGGTAATGCCCAGGCAATAGGACACGATGGATGCCGCAGCCGATCCTCTGCCGCAGGTGCGAGGCGCCTGGCGGACAATCTCGTCGACTACCAGAAAATAATGGGCGTAGCCTTTATCCTGGATGACGCTCAACTCGCGTTCGATTCGATCGATCACGACCGATGTCAGTGAACCGTACCGCCATCGGGCTCCGTTGTAGGTCTTCTCGCGTAGCAGAGTGAAGGCATGTGGGTCGGAGAGTTGGCGAAAATTCGGAAAAATCGTCTCTTTGAACGACCACTCGGTCTGGCACTGCTGCGCGATTTTCGAGGTGTTGGCCATCGCGTGAGGCACATGGGGAAACTGGGGAGCCAGTATCGCAGGCGGCACCAACCAATGGTTGGGTGCACAGCAGGCGTCCGGCGGTAATTGAGAGAGAGTCGTGTTCAAGTCGATCGCGCGAAGGATTTGATGGAGAGGGAACTCCTGCGGGGTCACGAAATGCACCCGATTGGTCGCGACGGGAGGAATGTGTGTGCGGCGGCTAAAGGCCAGGGCCTGGTGCATGAGTGCGCCAGGCGAGAGTTCTACGTATAGATCTTTAGGTGAGTGACGTTTCCAAGCGGTCAGTGCGGGAAGGTCATCAGAGAGAATGATCAGTCCTTTTCGGTGTTCCTGAACTGAGGCGATGCCGTCAAAGTCAGCATTGCAATGGCGTTGGGAGAGCAGGCGGCAGAGGTTGGTATAGCCAAAAGAATCTTTGACCAGGAGCACGGCGCGGTGCCGGTTGTGGGTCAGTTCGGCTCCCAGGATCGGGTGTAAGCCATGGGCCTGGGCGACTTCGATAAAGCGAATGGCGCCGTACAGTCCGTTCGTATCGGTCAGGGCGAGTGCCTCGGCTCCCTGTCCACTTGCCGTCTGGCACAAAGCTTCCAACGTGGACACTCCTTGCATCGGGGAGTACTCCGAATGAACGTGTAAATGGACAAAGGCTGACATGAGAAGTAGGGCTTCGACGATTAATTGCGCGCCTTTTTAATTAAAGTATTACTTTACTTTATGTGTGTGTTGATAACTTGTTGATGAAAGTAAGGCTTTATTTTTTCTATCTGTGGGTAACTTAATAATTAATACTATTGTTTAGATTTTAGTGTTTAAAAATGTAAAAAGCCTATTATCCATTGATTGTTTTTCATGTTAAGCAATGCCATAAAAAAGGCGATGCTCTCGCCAGATAGGCGAGAGCATCGCTAGGGAATTCCTCAAGATTCGGATATTTAATCTAAACGAGAGGCCATGTGTGAGCGTCCCCATTGAATGACTTTCATGCCGAACCGGGTATGCAAACGATCAAGGGCTAATGCCAAGCGATGGGGACGGGGTGGTGCCTGAGGTTCTTCCTGGTCCTGTGATGGAAAGAGCGACAGTTGTTCGGGCGGGGGACGAAAGCTATTGCTTCGAATGGTCAGTGAGCGAACACGCACGCGTCGTTGAAAGCAACGACGCAATAAGGTCTGAGCTGATGGAAACATATCAACCTCCCAATGTGTGGGTGTGGATAAGATAGATGAGCGGTGAACCATGAGCTGATCACTAGAGAGTAGTGTCAGTCTGAGGCGATGACACAGGCGCTGTTGCCGACGTAGATCATGGCAGAGAGCATCCAGAAGACACGACAGGCCTCCAAGGAGCCGGTCCTGGTCAATCGTATCCGGCTCAAAGCGATAGGAATGAGTCAACGATAACGAGGTCTCAGGAGCCACGACCGGCAAGAAATCAATCCCGCGTGCCCACTGGTAGAGCCGATGGCCCCATCGACCGCAGACGGCTTCCAAGGCTTCCAAGCTCACGTCGCCCACATCGCCGATGGTCTGCAGATTCAAATCGGCCAAACGTGTCTGGAGTGCAGTCCCTCCAGGGCCTCGTAGGCCGGGAAGGATTGAGACCGGTAACGGCGATAAAAAGTCCTGTTCGGAGCCTGCCCGGACATCACAGAGTTGAGGCGGCGTGAGGATGGAACTGGCCATTTGTGCGACAAGTTTGTTGGTTCCGATACCGGCGACGGCTTGGAGCCCAAGCCGTGATGTGACATCGCGCTCTAAGCGCATCGTGGTGTCACGGGTTGGGCCAAAGAGTCGAGTGGTCCCGGTCAAATCCAAATAAAAATGTCCCGGCCTGAACGACTCCCAAACGGGTGCGATCGGTGTCATGAACGACACGAGGGCATGATGGGCTTGGACAACACGGGTAGGGTTGGGAGGCACGAGTTGAAGTGAGGGACAGCGTCGTCTGGCCCGGTCGGCCGGAAGTCCCGGTATCACTCCCGCGTCTTCGGCTTCGGGGGAAACTTCACGGATGATGGCGCGGGACGCATGCGCAGAAGCCACGGCGACAGGTCTGGTGCGTAAAGAGGGGGTATCGAGGCGCGCCAAGGCCACTTCGAATCGAGGAATACATAAACAGACAATCTGACGATCCATTATTTTTCATCTAGCCACAATGCCGAATGACCCCGATCACCACTCCTTCAATCGCAAATTCATCCTGCGGGGTCACCAGAATGGGAGCCATGGTCACGTTTGCCGGATGCAGTTCTATCTGCCCTTCTTTATTGTAATATTTCTTAATCGTCGCCTCCTGATTCACCAGCGCGACCACAGTTTGTCCATTTCGCGCCATTTTTTGCTTGTGTACAATCACCAGGTCGCCGGGGAGAATGCCTTCATCCCGCATCGATTCACCTTTCACGCGTAATGCGAAATTATCTCCCGTTCGCAGCATGGAGGGTGGAACCTCCACCAGTTCGGTTTGGGGTATGGGTTCAATCGGGTTGCCGGCAGCGACGATACCGGCCATGGGAATTTGTGTCGGAGAGTCCAGGTGGGAGAGGATGGCTTCGACTACTCCAGGAATCCGGCGCATCCCGCACTCATAGCGGGTAATGGTCATGCGGGTGGTGCGGAGGCGTTCAGCGAGTTGGTTTTGGGTTAAACCGAGGCGTTGCCGAATGTGCTTAAAGGTTTCAGGCGTCACGTAACCAATGGTTACATAGCGACATGAGAGGTGTCAAGGATGGTGGTCGGCCAGAGATACACTCAAATTGCGTCGAGTGTGAATCTCGTAACTAGTTAATTTATATATTAATATTTTCAAATATCTCTCATGCTGAATGTGGGGCTCTATCGTGTCATCTATGGACGGCTTTCGAGAATGTCAGGCTTAGGACAGCTCATCGTGAGAAGACCCGTCAGCAATGTTTCCTGTTTACGAACCAAGAAGTGATCAAGATCCACCCTATAAAAAAAGCCCGCATGTTCATACCTGCGGATCCTGTACGGTCGTGTAACGTCGTGCAGGAATACGGCTATGGCTCAACACCTTCGATGGTCACAAGAAAAAAGAGGAGAATCTGATGTTTGAATGGCTGACAAGTCCTGAAGCATGGATCGCATTAGGCACGTTAACCGCGTTAGAAATTGTCCTGGGGATCGATAACATTATCTTTATCTCCATCCTTGTCGGACGTCTTCCCGAGAGTCAGCGGACGTTTGCCAGAAGAGCAGGGCTTGGCCTTGCCATGGTGGCGCGCCTGGGATTGCTGTTTTCAATTTCCTGGGTCATGGGACTCACCGAACCGTTAGTGACCGTGTTCACCCAGGCGATTTCAGGGCGCGATATTATTTTGGTCGGCGGTGGGCTGTTTCTCATGGCAAAAGCTACGCATGAAATCCATAACAGTCTGGAAGGGCTGGAAGAAGAGAGCGGGCACGTAACTGTAGCGGCCAGCTTGGGAATGGTTCTCGTCCAGATTGCGGTTTTGGATATTGTGTTTTCACTGGATTCAGTCATTACGGCGGTCGGTCTGGTTGATCAGATTTCTCTCATGGCGATCGCCATTATCCTGGCCGTGCTCGTGATGCTGATGGCTGCAAAAGCGATTGGAGATTTTGTCGATGAGCATCCGACCATCAAAGTTCTTGCCCTCTCATTTCTCATTCTGGTGGGTGTGACCCTGATGGTGGAGGGGTTCGAGGTGCATGTCCCGAAGGGCTATATTTATTTTGCGATGGCGTTTTCCGTCACGGTGGAAATGCTCAATATTCGCATGCGGAAAAAACGGGCCCCGGTCAAACTGTTCAAGACGATTTCCGAATAGCCGGAAATACGCGGATGCCGCAGGAAGCATTTGAAGTCGGCACACAAGAGGGGGAGAGGATGTGGTTTTGGACACCCGTCTGTATGGGGGGCGATCCCAGATGATGTGGTGCAAGATGTGCTACTGCGGATATTGGTGCTCGCGGCAGATCAATTGAACGTCTTGCATGCTTAATGGTTCTCGTGTCAAACCGCAGACATACCCGTTCTTCCCATGATCTTCATTGAAACGACAGGTGTGGCAGGCACCAAAGGCTTTTCGTCCATTGGCCTGCTGCATCCCTCGCAGGATTGAGCGCAAAGCAGAAGTCAGTTCAGCGATTTTCATGGGGTCCGTCATCGCCAGTGCCGGTTCCAGGCTTCTGGCGAGAAGGGCCTTTTTGCTGAGATTGCTCCCCTTGGTAGTCGGCGCAAGGCGTACGATTCGTTTGTCCTCATTATCCGCCTGCTTCCGCAGGAATCCCTTCTGCTCTAAGACCTTGAGCGATTGTGAGACGGTTCCCTTCGTGAGTCCCAGATACTCCGCTACGGCTTGCGGCGTATTTGAATAGCGGTTGCATTGCGTCAGATATGTGAGGGCTTCCATCTGCACTGGCTGTAATCCGTAACGCAGACCAAACGCCCGTGCCTCCATCCGTTGCAGGTTGCACAATCGCTCTAAGACCTCATTGGCTTCTTGGGCGCTCATAGGCCAATTGTATCGCCTCGATACAGATTTGACAAATGAAAATATCGCTGCTAAATTCCATATAGTTTCGACTCAATACTAATTTACATTTTTCAAAAGGAGGCAGGGTATGAAGAAAGCCGTATTTTATCATGCAGGGTGTCCGGTCTGTGTTTCTGCGGAAACCATGGTGACTCAGGCCATTGATCGTCAGCAATACGATTTGGAAATCGTGCATTTTGCGCAAAAACCTGATCGGGTGGGTGAGGCCGAAACGGCAGGGGTGAAGTCTGTTCCGGCGCTGGTCTTAGATGGGCAGGTGTTTCACGTGAATTTTGGTGCGTCCATGGGTGATGTGAAAGCCAGTCTTTAAGCCGAATAACTTAATTTTACAGAAGTGAGACGGATTGCGAAAAATCGTCTGAACCGGCTCTCAGTTAGCAACGAAAGGAGAAAATGGTATGCGTGTCTGTGTGAAGGGTCTGTATCTCGGGTTAGCTGTCGGGCTGTTCCTGAGTGGGGTTGCCTGTTCAGCGGTTGAAACCCCGTCAGGAAAAGTGACGGCATCGTTGTACGACCGGTTAGGAGGAAAGCCGGCTATCACAGCCGTTATCGATGAATTTGTCGGCAATGTTGCCGACGATCAGCGCATCAACGGTCGCTTTGCCACTACCGATATCCCGAAACTGAAGGGACATCTGGTGGATCAAGTCTGTGGAGCGACTGGTGGACCCTGCACCTATACGGGCAGGGATATGAAGACGACGCATGCGGGAATGCGCATCAGCAATGCCGACTTTACGGCGATGGTGGAGGACCTGGTTGCTGCCCTCGATACATTCAAGGTTCCGCAGGCGGAACAGAAGGAGCTACTCGGGTTGCTCGGATCCATGAAGTCCGATATTGTCGAAATTCCATAACTCTACCTGGGGTAATTCGCTCTGTGATATTCTTGGGGGGATGTGTCTCATCCTCCCAAGTATCCTGGCTTAGCCTTATAGAGAGCATTAGGAGCCTTGCTTCAGAGTCAGCGATATCTGTGAAGGGCTGTGTCATCGTGCCGGGAGGTTACTATTCAACAAGGAGAATTCAACGTGAGGAATGTTTCGCAAACCGAAATAGGAGTCGTTCAGTCGTTGTGGCGCTATCCAGTCAAGTCGATGAGGGGAGAGGCCTTATCCCTTGCTCAGGTCACCGCCCATGGACTTCAAGGAGATCGGGTCTACGCCATTCTGGATGGGGCCGATGGCAAAGTGGCCACCGCCAAAAATCCCAAAAAATGGCCGAATCTTTTTGCCTTTCAATCGAGCCTCATGGAGGGAGTCAGTGACAATGAATTGGTGCCTCGCGTCCGCATCACTTTGCCAGATGGCACGATTGTCACCAGCGAGCAAAAGGATTTATCTCAGGCCCTCTCTCAAGCCCTGAACCGTGAGGTCTCACTGGCAGTCATCGAAGAGGGCCGGGTGACCGGAGTTCAATCAGCCATGGCTGGAACCTGGATACCCCAGTCGGAAGAATACTGGCCCGATATGGATGGCCGGGAGAAGCGGGACACGGTGACGGATTTCTCGCTTCCGGCCGGCACGTTTTTCGACGCTGCCATGGTGCATCTACTGACCACTTCCACGCTCAACCAGCTTCGTGGTGCGTATCCGGAAGGGCGGTTCGAGGAGCCGCGATTTCGTCCGAACCTGGTAGTGGAATCTGCAGGGGATGGGCAGGAAGGGTTTATCGAACAAGGCTGGATCGATCATACACTGGGTATTGGGGACGAGGTGCGCCTGAAGATCACCGGCTCCTGCGGTCGTTGCGTGATGACGACATTAGCGCAAGGAGACCTTCCGAAGGACACAGGGATTCTTCGTACCGCTGTCCAACACAATTCCGGCAATGTTGGAGTGTATGCCTCAGTCACGCAGGGCGGTATGATCCACTGCGGTGACCGCATACGACTGGTGGACTAATCGGTCTCTGCATGGTGCTCATAGCCATACGTCCGATCTTCCACTCGTTCACCAATTCTGATTGACTCCTATGATTACTGAATTTGTCGTGACGGCGGGTGAAGCCCGCAAACGCCTTGATCAATTTTTAGTCAATCGGGAGCGGGACATATCCCGTTCCCGATTGCAACGATTGATCGAGTTGGGACGGATCCGTGTCAATGACAGGATGGTCAAACCGAGTCACACCATTCAACCAGGCGATCACATTACGATGGATGTTCCCCAGCCTGGACCGCTCCTGGTCAATGGGAAAGCCATGCCATTGGAAATTCTTCACGAAGATGAAGCCCTTCTGGTGATGAACAAGCCTGCGGGAGTGGTGGTGCATCCCACGTCAGGCAACTGGGTGGGCACCGTGCTCAATGCGCTGTTGGCCCATTTTCCAAATCCTGGTGATACAGAAATGTCCAATGGGAAACCGACGCTACCAGGACTGGTGCACCGACTGGATAAGGATACCTCCGGAGTGATGGTGGTCGCCAAGACCGATCATGCCCATCGTATGCTGGCGGCACAGTTTGAAGCACACTCGATCGATCGAACGTACGAGGCACTCGTCTGGGGGGCACCCCGGAATGAGCAGGGAGTGATCGAGTTGCCCATCGGTCGGGATCGGGGAGAACCGAAAAAGGTTTCATCCAATACCGCGCATCCACAACGGGCCATCACGGAATATCGGACTGTGAGAAAATTGGGTGACCTTGCCTCACAGGTGACGTTATCACCCCGCACTGGGCGGACACATCAGCTTCGAGTTCATCTGGCGTCTCTAGGGTGCCCGATTTTGGGGGATGAGACGTATGGCGGTCAGCACGTCTGTCGGGTCACGGAAATCGACATTCCACGGGTGATGCTTCATGCACGCACACTGGGGTTTCAGCATCCCGTATCCGGGATACTTCAGGAATATTCAGTGGATCTTCCAGTGGATATGCAAGGGATTTGTCAGTCGTTACTCCGTAGATAGTGGACTTTGACCTTTGCTCCTCCCCTGGATTTTCAGTTAATCCCCATTAAGTTTTTTCTCATCTGACCGTTACAATCGGAGAGCCTCCTTTGGCATGAGCTGCCATGGGTGGGGAAAGATTGGGCTTCTAGAATATCTACAATCAATAGGCATCGAGAAAGAATGAATCAGAATGTGGCGTAAAATCCTCCTGCTGTTGGTGGCGGTGATTGTCGGGTATGTGTCCAATGTGTCCAGTCAACCCGCCTGTCTTGAGAATGCCACGTTCTGGTACTCCCATGTGATGATGTCGAGTCAGCCGTTTTTTCTGAAATTGGAGCCGGGGCAGGATCACGTTCGTCGAGCTTTGGATGCTGTCGATGCCCCCTATACTGTGTGGCGTTCTGACTCCGATCAGGAAGCCTATCCACGAGTCGTCATTACGACCAGCTTCTGGTTTCCCTTCTTCGTTTCTGAACATTTTCATACCGAAGGGGATGCTTCAAGACAGGTCGTCTTTACCGCGCACTATTTGGGACTGTTTGGTTTTGCCTTATCGGTAGGGGATTCGGTTGAGATTGCAGCCTGAATCCTGTTTGGGCAAGCACCGTTATTTCCCATATTTTCGAACCTTAAAAAACAGGGGATCCGCAATTCCCGTGAAAAAGGGGGAATCAGACTTCGCCAAAAGGTTTGGCTTTCTGTTGGATGTTAAGAATCATGAATTCAGCTGGTTTGAGTGGTGCGAATCCTATCATGATGTTGACGATGCCGGCAGTCTGGTCAGAGGCCGAAATGGTATCCCGTCCGCATTTGACAAAATAGGCTTCATGGGCTTTTTGTCCTTGAAAAGCTCCCTGCCGGAAGAGTGATTGGAGAAATATTTCAATTGCTTGGCGGATGTGAGCCCACAGGGGTTCGTCGTTCGGTTCACCCACCACCCACCCTAATCCCTGTTGTATGCTTGCTTCCAGAAACAACCCTAGACGACGGACCGAAAGATATTGCCACTCACTGGAAGGTGACAGGGTTCTTGCCCCCCACGCGACAAATTGTGACGGAGATGTTTGCCGGATAGGATTGATTCCCATCTTAGTAAGTTGCCCCATTTCCGATTGCGTCAGTGTCTGTTCGATATCCTGAACGCCATGAAGGATGGCCTCCGTTCCTGCAGGGGCTTTCCATACTCCTCGTTGTTGCTCGGTTCTGGCCAAGACCCCAGCCATGGCTCCGCCGGCGGAGATGGTCTGCTGAGTTGCGTTTTTAAGTGACTGGGGGACTTGGACACGCGGAACGTACATGGCCACATTCGGATGGTGAATGTTTGATTGATGATTTACCCAGGTTGTCAGAGCTCTGACCGTTTGTCGGGGGGCATCGCGTTGGGGGACATCCAGGACATACATCGCACGGTGTTTGGCAACAAGAGCAATGGCTGCTTGCATGACTTTGACCGCATGGGTATCCGGAAGTTGCTCGGTTTGAGGAATGCACAAAATATTGAAACTCCCTATCCGGTCGAGAAGGGAAAGGCCTCGGAGAAATGGAGACACGCCTTTGATCGGTCTCGTTCCAATGCGTACCACCCAAATGACCTTTCCTCCATTATTAAAGAACTGTTTGATGCAGTGGGAGGAGAGAGCGTCTGTTGTGAGTCCCCCGTATTCTTTCTCAAATGCCAACCAGTTCCGGACCTGTCGTGGAGACGTCATCGACCCTTTGGGAAATGAACCGATGATGGCCGCGGTTGAGGTGGAAGCCGGTTCGATCGCCGGAGGGAGGAACGAAGCTTTGTGGATGGATGCGCCAGGAGTCGAGTGAAACTTTTTCATAAAAAACCGTTCAATCTCTTTCTGTGGCCATTACCTTTAAAGGGTATGAACACCGTTATGAATCTGAGGACGGCATATGGGGTAGTATTGCAGAACAGTCTGTTACGGCCTGCACCAGTTGATAATAATCTGTTCGCCTGAGCACGGAGTTCGGCGCGGTAGTCGAAAGAGAGTGAAAATCTCAACGATCTTTTGGAGATATTTAAGAGACTTCATTTTTTTTGATTGGCTATCCATCGTAAAATGACTTGAGAACCTAAAATTTCGCTAATAAAAAATCCACCAATTCCTCCAACGATAAGCAGCATAGTTCTTACCCACTCAGGGGCAGAGGCAAAGAAAATTTGAATAGGTAGAATGGTAACCACAACCATCGCTAACCATATCAATGCTGTGGTCATTGAGAACAAAAAGTATATTGAGCCGGATAAATAAATTATATGTCTACACTGTCGGCACCTAACAAAACTCTCTGGTGCGGCCATCATCTGAAAAACCAGAAAATTACCGAAAGGGCTACCACAAGATGGGCAAAACGCTTTCCGTAGAGGCGACTTCATTATTTGCTGTCTCCTGATTCTTTCTTCTTTTCCCATTATATATGGTTGAGAGATGTCAGGGTGTCAAAAGAAAACCAGGTTGTAAAAAATACCGATCCGATATTTTAGTCCATACGATCCAGGTGTATGAGCGGTTTATGGGGAATAGGGAGTTCCTCTATAGGTCTCACCTCGGAAATTCAGATTTCCCAGATAAAAGGCTGCGACCGTCAGACATTCCAGGCCGAACGGTAAATAGCCGGCATACCCGAGGATCGGCATTTCCCCCATTAGGACTGCGTGGACGTAGGGAATTGAATATTCCCAATGGACAAGGCTGTAGGCATTCCACATCTCCCAAAATACTCCACAGACCAAAGCTGCCAGAGCGGAAAGAATCGCGGGACTCCAGTTTCCTTTGGCCAATGGGGACAGGATGGTTGGAACCCTCCGAATTATTTGTATTCCTAACATGATCAGAAGCGGGCTCACCCAGAGAAGAGAATACAGCAGCGTGGGCCAAATCCCAATCATCAGAAGCCCGAAACAACCAAGGCTGAACATCAGCCATCCGGTGTGCGATTCATTGACTGAAGAGATGGCCAGCCAGTTTTCAAATGGTGCTCTTATCCAGGAAAAGGAAGACAGGTGTTCATAGGTACCCAGAACGGCGGGTAGAACCGTCGAAAATGAAAGAGTGAACCAGGAATAGGTCAGAAGCGGTTGAGTTGGTACCAGACCGACATAGTGCCAGTTCTGTACATACTGATTGAGATATTCAAACGTCCACCAGAAGCCTGCACTGAGGAGAAAGAGTTTGAAAAGATAAGCGGGCTGATGCGTGATCATGCACCTGCCGGTTCGAGAAAAGCATAAGGCGTTGATGACCGCGATGTAGCCAAGCCAGAGCAGGGGGAACGTATAGGGCTGCCATTCCTGGAACCAGGAAAAACGTGTCCACGCGAGGATTGAAGCTAGAGTCGTCCATCCTACGGCCATCCAACCCCACCAGGGAAACTTTTTGGTAGAACCGGATTTGTATGGGCTGTGGCACCGGGTTTTCCCGTAACGCCAAAGAAACGGGGTAACCGTTGCGGAAATGAGCAGGGCCAGGAGTCCAAATATCGGCCAGGAAAGAGAGGCGTTTCCTGACTGTAGAGGAATGGGCAATAGAGCCAAATCCTGGGGAAGAGGTTGGCCAGATAGCACAATACCCAGAGGAGGCAGCCCAAGAAGCAAAAAAATAAGAATGCTGCCGTTGATTACCTTTGTGGAAGACATGGGAATGTAAAAAACAGAAATCCACGTGTAGAGATTGAAGGCACACATGAAGCCTTGGTTCAGCTTAAACCAGGCTTGCCTCCTGAGCCAACAGCCAAGAATGTGGGGCAAGGTTAAACCGCCGGAATTTAGCAAGATCCATTATGGAACTTGTCATGTGTGTGCCAAGAGCGCAGAATGCTGGAATCACTTGGAACCTATATAGCCTTGGCGAGCCCCGGCTGAATTCTTTTACCGTCTTTCCAGGCCGCATTTCCAGCATGTAGTAAATTCTTTTTGATGCAATTCTCCGCATCCGGAACAGGTCCATTGCGTTGCTTCGAGAGGCTGAGCTTGTTCCCAGTCTTCAAGTAATCTGTTGGCCCGGTTAAAATCCTCGTCCTTCAGCACCCACAGTTCCGGGAAGACCTCAACAAATGGCACTTCCCCTCCCAACATCGCTGAGCGTTGATTCTTGATCGTGGACGGTATCTGGGCCTGATCCAACAGTTCTTTTCGGGATTCCACGTCGATGAGGCTTTGCGAGACGTACAGTTTTTTCATGGTTCATGTACCTGGTGTTGGATAGGCAACAAAGACGAAGAGGGGAATGTGCCAACCAACATATCGGAATGATTCAGACTAAAGCGATCAAGCTCCATTACACAAATATAAGTAGGGGAAATCCAGTCAAGATCTTTAGTGAGGGGAGAACCTTCGATCCTGTATGGGGCCATGTGGGAAAAGAAGACAATCTTTTTCGAAATGACTTTGGATGGAAAGGCTTTCTTCTTACATCCACCATCCTGTGCCCCCACCAATAATAACTGTAGCAATGGAAAAGTAGAGAAGAAGGCTGGTCACGTCGGCAGTCGAGGTGACCATGGGGCTACTTGCAACGGCAGGATCGATTCGGAAAAAATTCAACGCGACAGGAAACAAGACGCCAATCAGATTGGAGACGAGGACAATAGCCGTCGTGGCTAATCCGACAGCGAGTCCAATACTCCAATCGCTTCGGCCAACGCCGATGAGACCCACCCCCATTCCCATGGTAATGCCCAACAGACTTCCCACGCCGAATTCTTTGCCCAAAACCTTTATCCATTGGCTGCCTTTGACATCTTCAGTGGCCAAGGCGCGGACCATTAATGTGGCGGCTTGAGTTCCGGTATTCCCGCCACTGGCCATTAACAATGGAATGAAAAAGACGAGGGCTATGGCCGAGGTTAGAATTTCTTCATATGCGGCAAGCACCACAGATGCGCCCAGATTCACCAGAACCAACCCGATGAGCCAGGGAATCCGTTTTCGATACAGACCCCAGACACTCGCCTCACGGTAGCTCATCTTGAGTGGTTCAACGGCCGCCCCTTTCTGAATGTCCTCGGTGGCTTCTTCCGTGGCCACGTCAAAGACATCGTCGGCTGTGACAATGCCGAGGAGTACCCCATTGGTGTCGACAACCGGCAACGCAAACAGGTCGTATTTTTGCATGATTCTCACGGCTTCTTCCCGATCCTCTTCCGGAGCCAAGGCCACAAAGGAATGATCCATAATGTTTTCAATGGTGGCTGAGGGAGCGGCCAAGACTAATCGCTCCAATCCTAAGGCATTTAACAGTTTCTCTTGAGCATCGGTCACGTAAATGATGCCAATTGTTTCAGCTTCTCTTCCTTTTCGTCGAATATGTTGTAAAGCCCGTTCGATTGTCCAGCTTGGGAGGACGGAGACAAAGTCAGGGGTCATGAGACGTCCGATGCTTTCTTCAGGGTATCCCAGAAGTTTTCTTGCTTCGATCAGGTCAGGAGGGCTGAGGAGATTCAGCAGTCTCATGGTGGTCTGACGAGGCAGATCTTCGAGCAAAACGGTACGATCATCCGGACGAAGCTTCGCTAAGAGTTCGCGCGCTTCTTGATCGGTTAATTCCGTTAAGAGAGAATCCTGAATGTCCGGCTCTAGGTAGGAAAACACTTCAAACGATTGGGGGAAAGGCAACGCATGGTAAAGAAGGACGCGATGGGTTTTCGCCATGGTAGAGAGCATTTCGGCTATTTCGGGGGAGGGTTTGTCTGTTAAAAGATTCTGGAGTTCCTCCCATTTTTGCTCATTGAATAAGGATTCCATCCGGGTATCTGCCATGATTTGATCTCCTTGATAGGCCTATGCACTCGGCCTGAGTGCCGGGTGAGGATCATATACTGGTAGGGTTGGAGCTGAAAATCAAATATGGAGGAACAGAACACAGTTTGAGGAAAACAATGTAGTCTTCCCCAACTTACTCAGGATGTCTAGTTCTGCTTCCTCTAAGCTTTGAAGATTCGTTGGAAAACGAAAGAAGGACTACCGGCGGGAAATTATTCCCCCCTTGGATTAGGAAACAATTCAATATCAGTGATATCTCTGGCGCCCACAGTGGCAAGCTGTAGGCGACTGGGAACCTAAGCCACAGAATTCACTGGCCAATGACGCGATGTAATGCAATAAGATTTCCACTGGCTATTTTCCACACCCGAATCCCTCCATACCCGGTCCCTGAGACCACCCAGCGGCCCATCGGATCAATGGCACAGCTGCTGACCCAGCCTGTATGCCCCTCCAGAGTCCGGAGCAATGCCGGATCGAGCAGATCCGGTATCGGTCACTGTGGCTTGAGATACGAAAAAACAAACGTTTCTTCCAGCAGATTCGCTTCCTCCTGCAAAGAGAATTCGTCTTGTACCGGGTTTAATCAGGTCGTGAGTACGGCTTCCAAAAAGATCTGGCCAGCAAACAGATGGGCGTCCTGTGGAATCTGACGTTGAAGACGGTTGAGACCTTTGTCTTGTTTAGAACCGATAATTGCACGGGGAATATCCCCCTACGACAGTGGTTTTCAGACAATTAAGCTACTCTGGCCGTTCCTGAAAGTGTGGACGCTCGGAGGGCACGCCATACAGCATGCCAAGGGGAGCCGTTTCGTCTTGATTCAAAGTTTTCGGTCCGGGAAATATCCGCAGGGGCACAGGGGGAGTGAGGGTACTGGGTGGATCTCTACTGGTGATGGAGATATGACTTTGATCGGCCTGGGAATGAACTGCGATACATCCCCCTACTTTTGAAATGTCTCTACGAGGGTTTGGGAAATTATCATGAGGGCCGCATGTTGTTCTCGTTCTGAGAATAGATCCAACGGTTCTTGTGGTGGACAAGCCCATTGATATTTGTCTAGGCCCGTGGGTCCCGCCGAACTGGAACTGATCGGCACACAAAACATGCGGATGTGTCCGTTTGCCGCAGCTTCCTCAAGCGGAGGCAGTTCATGGTTCATGATAAAGTCTGAGTCAAAAAATGAGGGTTGAGAGGTGAGATTGCGCGTTTCCTGCGGCATAGAAGGTCAGAGGATAATATTGAAGGGATTGAAGTGGGGAACAAGCTGTAAAAGGTAGGTTACCGTGAAGGACGAAAATTCACAATATTTTGGAGGAAGCTTGTGAGGGAAAAAGGGAGGCCGATAAATGGCAATGAGAGTAGGTACTCTCTTCCAGGCATACTGTCTTACCGGATGCCCCAATGAATCTGATAAGACAAATCATAACCCCACTCATTTTGAGTCCCTCCCAATACCGATCCGCTGAACGAAATACGATAGAGGCCACTCTCCTGTATGGGAAATGTTACTGTGCCTCTCCCGGATTGAGAAACCATCTTATGGTAGGGCGTGTCGCCAGATGGCGCAGTTCCAATTTTATACAGGTGGATGGTGAGGGACCCTTTGTGTATCACCGTCTCATACTCAGCGAAAAATTCCTGGCCTTTTGTAAAATAAAATGTGTTAAGGCCCCATGAGTAGCCTGATTGAGTATTGGTAATTCCATTTCCCTTGATGTTACGAGATTCATAGCCCAAGGTCTCCATTATGCCGGTGGCCAAGGCCAAAACCATCCCAACGACTAATACGAACAACATTCCGAATCCGCCGACCACGACTTTTCCGGAAATTTGGTTTTGCTTTTCTAGAGCAACATTTTCCATAAATATGCCATGTTGATGTTGGTCTGCCTTTTTTCCATCTCAGTTCTCTCCTGGTGTATCTTTAGGAATTATCGGCCTCGTCCGCTACATCCTTAATCTCCACACGGCAATGTTTATGGGGTATGGGCGGAGACCTATAACGTGGACAGGTACGCTCTACCGAACCAGGTCTGTCCCCCAGCAAGCAAGGACAAGGAACCCATGATAGTGGGGTGATTCTGTATGTGATGGCTGTTCGGATGGGGCCCGTGCATCTGGGTAAACAGCATATGCCACCTATTACCGCAAATCCGGGTAACAGAGCCCCCCAGCACAGGTACATGAGGTAAAAATGGATCGGGAGTTGTTGCTCTTGCTTTTGCGCTGTGAAGTTGAAAGAACGACGAAATATTTCGCGTGGATTTCTTCCCGGGCATCAATCATCCCTTTTCGTACTGTGGAACGTCTGGAGGTCTTTAGCGATGTTAAAACCACACAGGAAGCGATCCCGAGGTCACCATTGTTTAGTTCTTTTTATACGCAAGTCCTAAAAGATCAGGTTCCTCCTTTTGTCCTGGTTCCGCTTGTGGGCTTAGGGGTTCTACTCCTCTATCCCATATTCTTTGATTTTATATTGGAGCGATCTCACACTGATCCCGAGGAGTTTCGCAGCCTGTTCACGGTGATGGGTGACTTCCACGAGTGTTCGGCGGATGACTTCCCGTTCAATGTCCTCGAGAGGGGTTCCGAGGGAGATCACCATCCTGTTTGCGGGATTGACACTTGTTCGAATTTCATCTGGAAGTTGATCGGGCTGAATGGAGTGCTCCTTCACCGTGACGACCAGACGTTCAATGACATTCCTGAGTTGACGAATATTACCAGGCCAGTGGTATTGAACGAGAAATCTCAGCGAAGCGGAAGAAAGATTTTTGAGTGGAATCCGGTGCTTCTGTGCAAATTCCTTGAGAAAATAGTCAAGAAGGACAGGGATATCTTCACGACGCTCTCGCAAGGGCGGCAGATGAATCGGCACCACATTTATACGATAGAAAAGATCTTCACGGAACTGTCCGGTTTCGACCAAATGAGCCAAATCACGGTTGGTGGCGGCAATAATCCGGGTATTGACGGTGATCAGGTTTTTTCCTCCAAGCCGCCGGAATTCACCGGTCTCTAAGACCCGTAGAAAATCTACTTGGGCTTTTAAGGGGAGTTCCCCCAACTCATCCAGAAAGAGCGTTCCCTCATCGGCCAACTCAAATCGCCCCGGCTTGGTTCCAACCGCCCCGGAAAATGCCCCTTTTTCGTATCCAAATAATTCACTTTCGAAAAGAGACTCGGGAAGGGCACCACAATTCATGGTGATAAAAGGTTCATGGGACCGCTGGCTTTGTTGATGAATGGCGCGTGCCACCAACTCTTTGCCTGTTCCACTTTCGCCGCCGATTAAAACTGTGACGTCGTTTTTGGCAACCATTCCAATAACATGGTGTATGCGACGCATCGCTTCACTTTCGCCAATCATTTCCTCGATTCGTTTTCGTGTCTCGAGTTGGTGACGTAAATCCTGATTTTCGGCTGCAAGCCTGTGGCGGTCCAGGGCCTTTTGAACCACAATCGAAAACCGATCGCGGTCAATGGGTTTGGTGAGGAAATCATATGCCCCCAACCGCATGGCTTCCACAGCCGTCTCAATAGAACCATAGGCCGTGATGACGATGATTTCGGTGGCTGGCCAAAGGGATTTTATTTGTGGGACGAGAGCGATTCCACCGATACCTGGCATTTTTACATCCGTAATAAGAAGGTTGCTGGGCGACTCTTTCATCAGAGTCAGGGCGGATTCGGCGGAGTCTGCGCCCTGGGCGCGATAACCAGCCTTCTCCAATATCGTCACCAACGCATTACGAATATTGATTTCGTCATCGACAACCAGAATGCGAGTGTCTTGTTTCACGCACCCTCCAGGAGGATGGTAGGGGCATTCATCACCACTGGTAAGCTCAACGTGACCGACGTGCCATCACCGGGAAGAGCGGCCACGTCAATGCGACCGCCGTGATTTTGTAAAATCCGATGTGCGACCGCCAGGCCAAGGCCGGTCCCGGTTTCCTTTGTCGTGTAAAAAGGATCGAAGATATGGACAAGCGATTGAGGATCAATACCTTGTCCGGTATCGTGAACGGCGATCTCTACCCAGTGACGCTCTTGTCGTTCACGTTCCTGGACGATAATTCGGCAGACCCCACCTGCCGACATGGCCTGGAACGCATTAATTACGATATTGATGAGCGCCTGTGCGATCTGCGTTTCGTCACCCTGGACATCCGGAAGGTTCGTGGGTACTGAAACCTGAAGCTGCTGATCCCTGTCCTGGGCCTCATGTTGTAATAACTGTGTGACGTGCGACACGAGGGACTGAATGTTTACTTTCTGAAATTGAGCAGGCCGTGATTGTGCATATCGCATGATATTGTCCAAAATTGTCGACAGCCGGTTCAATTCGGTATTCAGTACTTGGAAATAGTCATTGGTGCGACTGGACAAGTCGGTTGTCTCTCGGAGTTCTTCTTCAAGTAAATGAAGATTGAGATCCAAGGCGCTGAGAGGATTGCGGAGTTCATGGGCGACACCAGCTGACAACGTATGAAGCGCAGTCAATCTTTGGGCTTCGTTCACCTGTTTTTCGAGGGCTAGCCACTCTGTGACGTCGTGTAGTTGAAAAATCATTCCTGCCGGTTTGCCATTATCTTCCGTCAAATCAACATTGGTAATGCGGATCGTTCGTATCTCTCCATTTTTGGAATCGAAGGTAATCTCTTTCGAATGCATGGATCCGCCATGGTGGAGGATTTGGGAAAGGAGCACCTGAATGGGATGCCCTTCCCCAAACACCACCTCATAATGTTTGCCCAATAGAGAAGCCGCAGGGCGCTCAAGAATGGTTTCAGCTGTTGGATTGGCTGCGGTAAGAACTCCATCCTCACTGACTGTTAACACACCGGTCGGGATACTTTCCAATATGTGCCGGGCGAGCCCCTTGACCTCTTCAAGGTTTTGTTTGGTGTTGGCGTAATGCAGATAGGTGACGACTGCGGAAATACCAACCCCACCGACGATGAAGAGCAGAAGTGTGATGGCGATTAAATCCCGACGGGATTGTCCGACTGCGGCATTTAATTCCGAGGATACGGTTTTGCCTTCTGTGAGGCCAACCACCACCATACTTTGATGCTCAAGACTAAAGACCAATAACACGCCAATTACTACCCCCACAATGATAAGAATGGGCACGATTTGGCGAATGAGGAGATTGTGAATAAGTGGTGTTTCAGGGTGAGGACGGAACATTCTTAATCTCTTTTTTTTTCTGATTCCTTCAAGAAACTCCTGTGGAATCCTTATCTATCCTTCACATTTACCATAGCCAAGGAACAAGAGAGGCGCAATGGTCGATATTGTGGTCATGGAGGAGTGAATCGGTGGGTGGGTTCGAAATCATATCGGGATACAAAAGCGTAATTCCCGAAATTCTTTATTCATGATCCGGAAAACATCTGACGCATTTTTTAATCCGTGGGATATATTGATTGCGGCGATGCCGCTTTCGCGGCACATGGGCACGGGCTCTCATCCGAAAGTTGTCAATGACAGCTCTGGCCATGAGGTCATTCGGGTAGATTTTCAGGATGCGCTCACATTCTTCCCTGGCCTTTCCATACCGTCGATTGGCTATTAGGAGAAACACGAGAAAATATCGATATTGGATCACCGTACATTTTCTGTTGATCAACCTCCGTAGTATAGTCTCCTGACTATTGACCCAGGCTTCATACAAGGGGTTCATGTTTAGAGTTGAGAACATGGCCTTTCCCTTTCTGAGATAAATGAGGTCATTCCAGGATTACGAAGAAGCGGTTTCATGGTCTTTTGGGTCTCTTGCCCATTTTTGATTATTGCGGCATATCTCTTATAGATCAGGTTTTTATCCCAGAACCTTCATGACCTGAGCAACCAATTGCTGAAGGTCATAGGTTTTTTTGAGTACCAGGCACGCGCCAGCCTTCATTGCCTGCTTTTGTAGGGTCTCATCCCAATCACTGCGCATCATGGTGACCAGCGGAGAGTCGTCTGAGTTTTGCTGCTCAGTCAACTGATCAGGAATTCCATTCCATCCATGATCGGCATGTGGTAATCCGTGAGTACCAAATCAAAATGCTCATTTTTGAGTTATTCGAGAGCCGCAGTTCCATTCACAGCCTGACGGCATTCGCACCCTTCTGCCTGCAGGGTTTTGCAAATCGATCGCCGGATGGAAAGGGTATCGTCAACGACCAGCACATGTTTGGCAGAATAGTAGACGGCCATATCCCAAAACCTTTTATTGGCAATCCAAGGCATGACTTATTCAGAGATCTTCAAAGGAATGTGACCTCGTTTGCAGAACAAAGGTTATGAAGTGAATGACAACATTCATCGTTGGTCACACTTTGGAATTTCTGCATTACCTTAATCGCAAACTGCAGGTACCCTGACAGAACGTATCGAAAATAAAGATATACACAAGAGCAGTGTTGGTTGGACAAGGATATTTCCTGAAATATTCTCCTATTGGTATTTCAATTCGTTAGAGTTTCAAAGATAACCCCGTAGCACGACATCCCTTCCCCCCGGTCATCATAGTTAATGTGCTTGCGTTGAACTATTTCCCCCCAATGTCCTTCTCTTCATATTATTTTGGGCTTTGGCATGGTCATGTGGATTTCATAACAGTGTTTGAACCTTAGGCTGAGCAATGGACATGCCAAATGCCATATGAGACGTCGAACATCGTTTATTGAAGGAGAACTGAGCTTTTCCTCAAATTTTTCGGATTGGATGATTTTTTACTCGCCTTTCAAGCAGGGTGTTCATGCAAAAGTTGCATGAGGAAGATCGCCTTAGGAGAAAGGTATTTTGAAAAGCCTTTAATCTTTACCAAGTTTTGATGAATAGGCATAACTATAGATGTGCAAATTTTGCATCATGACTGAAGAAGTTTTTCAGGAAGATAGAATTTACATGGATTAAGGGTTCACTGGTTTTTTGCGTATATGGCGATGTGGACTACGTCTGTCGTGGTCGTTTTGAAGGAAAGGCAATGGGCACAGGAGGAGGTCGATTCCTATTGACGAAAGCCTTGTTGGAACCTTGTATCGATTTGAAGGCCACATGCATTCCTATTGGTGTGGTGGCATGGCTGGAAATATGTTGCACGTTAGCTGGAGGAATCATCTTGACCCAAGACCTGCAAAGTTTGCAGAAGAGATGCGGAAATGCGTTGTTTCTTTAAAATTCCTTAACCGACTTCGAGCTATTTCTAGGGTCTTTTGCCGTGTTTCCAAGAACCTGGGAGCAAGAACAGAATAAATATTCAAGGTATAGCTTTTGCACTGACATGGATGTGTGCATGAAAGTCAAAACACCATTAGAGAATTTGAGGGGACGGTTAAACAGATACTAGTGAGAACGCCAAACTTCGACTCAGGCCATCAGCATGTTGTTTCTTTCCTAGCGTGGATATTTCCCCAATCCCGAATAAATTTTTGCGTGGGTCACCCCTTCAAGGAAACCAAAACCCCCTTGCACCCAACGTCTACTCACCAAGAAATTTGGTGGTTTCTCCTTTAAGCATGTGTCTCTTTATGCGACGGTCATGAAACGATCTGATGACCAACATTCCTTAGGATATTCCTATTCTCTCAATCAGGTGAGGCCAATTGTCTTGACACTTCCGCTTGCCCGTTTGGTCACTGAAAGTGACACCGTAATCAAGGCATGACGACAATCCTGTTTTTGGCTCTGCTGTTGGCTTATGCGTGTGGGATGCTTCTCCCACTTTGTTTCCCAAGTCGACCGCATATTCAGAATGTGATTGCGCATGGATCAGCGTCCGTGGCCTGTGGCCTGGGGATAGCCCTTGGTCTGATTGGGCTTTTGGCCTCTGAGCCGCTGGTTTGGTTTTGGTCTTCTTCGATTCCTCTTCTGACGTTTTCTCTCCGGCTCGATTCCCTCAGTGCCTTTTTTGTCCTGACGATTTCCATTGTGGGGTTGGCGGTGTCGGTATTTGCCAGTGGCTACGTCCGGGAATTTTACGGACGTATTCCTGTCAGTCTTCTCGGCTTTCTCTATAACGGGTTTCTTCTATCCATGTTGTTGGTGGTCACGGCGGATAATGCCTTCTTCTTTTTAATCGTCTGGGAATTGATGTCCCTCCTCTCATATTTTCTCGTAGTATCGGAGCATGAAAAACCGGACGTCCGTTTTGCTGGATTGTTTTATTTAATTATGACCCATGTGGGCACGGCATTTATTCTGGTGACGTTTCTCATGTTTTACCAGGAGACGGGTTCGTTTGCCTTTGAGGCATTTCGAAGCGCCGACCAAGCCCTGCCGGAAGGGTTGCGGACCCTGGTCTTTTGGACAGCCCTCATCGGTTTTGGAACCAAAGCGGGCATTGTGCCACTTCATGTCTGGTTACCCTATGCCCATCCCGCCGCACCATCTCATGTCTCTGCGTTGATGTCGGGTGTCATGATTAAAACGGCGATTTATGGCCTCCTTCGGATGTATTTTGATTTTCTTGGCGAACCGTTTCCCTGGTGGTGGGGATTTGTGGTCTTGTTGGTGGGCACGGTTTCGGCCCTTCTCGGGGTGATGTATGCGTTGATGGAACATGATTTGAAGAGTCTTTTAGCCTTTCACAGCGTCGAAAACATCGGCATTATTTTAATGGGAATAGGAACAGGCATGGTGTTCTATGCCTATGACATGCCCCATCTGGCAGCATTGGGAATCATCGCCGGGCTGTACCACACGATCAATCACGCGGTGTTTAAGGCCTTGCTCTTTATGGGCGCGGGTTCACTCCTGTATGCCACCCACACCCGGAACATGGAAGAATATGGGGGACTCCTTCGACGGATGCCCTGGACGGGCCTGTTTTTCTTAATTGGGGCCGTTTCCATTTCGGCCCTCCCGCCGACGAATGGATTTGTCAGTGAATGGCTGGTGTTTCAGGGGCTCTTTTTAAGCTTGGAACTCCCCTCTCTTTTTCTGAAATTGATGCTTCCCATCGCTGCGGCCTTGCTTGCGCTTACTGGCGCGTTGGCTCTGGCGTGCTTTGTTAAGGCCTTTGGGATTTCCTTCCTGGCCCTTCCGCGAAGCCCCCACGCACGAAAAGCTCAAGAGGTTCATGTCCCTATGCGCGTCGGGATGGGAATTCTCGCCGGCCTTTGTCTGGTTTTAGGATTGGCCCCTGCAGTCGTGGTGCCCCTCCTGGATCGGGTGAGTGAACCCTTTGCGGGGATATCAATTGCCGGGAGGATGTTTGAAATGGGTGGTTGGACACTCGCACCGGTGAGTGGAGAGTTTTCAAGTCTCTCCACTCCAGTTCTGGCGATTATCCTGGCCGGTCTCACAGGATTGGGATGGGGGCTCGCCTATGTTCTGGGAGGGAAAGGGAAAACCCGGTTTTATAAAACATGGGGGTGTGGGTTGAATGTGACCGCACGAATGGAATACACCGCAACCGGTTTCGTGCAGCCCATTAAACGGGTGTTTAGCACCATTTATCAACCGACGGTCAAACTCGAAACAGAATTTCTTGAAGAATCGCATTATTTTGCCAAGCAGAGACATTTCGAATTTTCCATCGAACCCATTTTCCTCAAGTATTTGTATCATCCAATCCTGAAATTCTTTTCAACCCTGGCTGATCGTTCCCGGGTGATCCAAGGAGGAAATTTGTCTTTGTACCTGGCTTATATTTTTGTGACGTTGGTGGTTTTACTGGTGGTAATGGGATAGGGCGTATTCATGAGCGCAATAGATTTCCTGCTGATTATTCTGCAAATGTTTCTGGTCTTAGGGCTTTCTCCCTTGATCGTGGGGGTCATTCGACGAGTGAAAGCCCACATGCAATGTCGACATGGAGCGAACGTGTTCCAGCCCTATTCGGATCTTGCCAAACTTTTTTGCAAGGAACCGGTGATCTCTACAACAGCCTCGTGGATTTTTCCAGCTACGCCATACATCCTGTTTTCCTCAACCTTGGCTGCCAGTCTGCTTGTGCCCACCATCATTGCGCCCATGCCGCTCAATTTTGCGGGAAATATTATTGCCCTGGTCTATCTTCTGGCCCTAGGGACCTTTTTCCTGATGCTGGCGGGCCTGGATTCCGGATCCGCCTTTGGTGGAATGGGCAGCAGTCGCGAAGCGATCGTCGCCTCGCTAACCGAACCGGCCCTGATTCTGTCCTTATTTGCCGTGGCCCTCACGGCGGGCTCAGCCAATATCAGCGCCATCGTGTACAAGACGGCGATCTTGCAGGGTATTGTGCTGGATCCTCCGCCTCATTTAATGGCCTTGGTGGCTCTGTTTATCATTACGCTGGCCGAAACCGGCCGAGTGCCCGTGGATAATCCGGCCACGCATTTGGAATTGACCATGATTCATGAAGCGATGATTTTGGAATACTCCGGGCGATATCTGGCCCTGGTTGAGTGGGCAGCCGGAATGAAACTCATGATTTTTTTGACCTTGCTGGTCAACATTTTTGCGCCCTGGGGCATTGCCACCACCTTGTCCCCGTCAGCTCTGGGCTTGGGGGTGTTGGTCTTTGTGGGGAAGGTGGTGGGGTTGGCCGTTGTGATTGGTGTGTTTGAATGTATGTTTGCCAAATTGCGGTTGTTTCGCGTGACGGAATTACTTGGGGCAGCCTTTATTCTGTCATTATTAGCTTTGGTGTTTTTTTATATCCTGCGGGTCTGACATGCCAACTCTCCCGGTCAATATCGGTTCGTACCTGGTCAATCTGTGCTCGGCCCTCCTGTTGCTGACGTGTTTTGCCATCGTCGCACAACGGCGCCTGATGGCGTGCGTGGACTTGTTCGCGTTGCAGTCAGGATTTTTGGCAGTGACCGCCACGCTGGTGGCGTATTTGACCGGCATCCACCATATTTACCTGGCGGCAATACTCACTATCGCCATTAAAGCCATTATCCTGCCACGGATTTTAAAGAAGATCGTGAGGCAATTAAATGTTCAGCGCGAGGTCAGCATGTATGTCAACATTCCAACGGGTTTGTTGATCTGCGGGGGATTGGTGATTCTCGCATTTTTTATTACTCAACCGATTGTTCATCTCGGTTTCCTTCTGACTCAAGATTCTTTGGCGATTGCCCTGGCCATCGTGCTGATCGGATTTTTTATCATGGTGTCCAGGCAAAAAGCCGTCACCCAAGTGATCGGGTTTCTCGTGATGGAAAACGGGCTATTTCTCGCAGCTACCGCTGCCGCCTATGGGATGCCGTTAATGGTGGAGTTGGGAATCTTTTTCGATGTGTTGGTCGCCGGCTTGATCGTGGGTATTTATACCCATCAGATTCAGGAGACCTTCGGCAGTGTGGATACGAGCCGAATGAAGGCCCTCAAAGAGTAAGTCTTATGATTTGGCCGATAATTCTTCTCATTGCGACTCCGTTCTTGATTGGCGTCAGTGGGCTTGTCGTACGTCATCGGCAGACGTTGGACGTCCTGCATTGCGTGCAAGCCGGCATCATGGTGGTTTCGTCAATATTATTGGTCGATGAGGTGTCCCTGAGCGGACCTGTTTCTTTTTTATACTTTCTGCATGTCGATGCCATCAGCGCATGGTTTGATTTGGTGATCGGGATCGTGGCAGGGACGGGAACCTTATATGCCGTAGGGTATGTGGGGGAGCAGTATGACCGTGGGCACATGTCGCTTAAACGGTTTCGTCAATTTTTTATGTTTTTCGATCTGTATTTGGGGGTCATGCTGTTGGCTGTCAATGTTGAAAATCTTGGGATGATGTGGATTGCCATTGAAGGAGCGACCTTGTCGGCCGCCTTGCTGATCGGATTTGAGCGGAACATGGGAGGTCTTGAGGCGGGATGGAAATTTGTGATTCTCAGTTCAGTCGGTATCGCGTTGGCCCTTTTTGGGACAATCCTCGTGTATTACTCCTCGGAGCAGCTCCTTGGGATTACCGAAGAAGCGCTACACTGGACAACACTGTATGAGGTTGGGGACCAACTCGATCCTTCCGTGATGAAAATTGCCTTTATTTTCATTTTGGTTGGGTACGGGACCAAGGCGGGTCTGGTCCCTATGCATACCTGGTTACCCGATGCGCATGGAGAAGCCCCCACTCCCGTTAGTGCAATGCTTTCCGCAAATATGTTGACCATGGCGATCTACGCGATTCTCCGGTTCAAGATCCTGACCGATCAGGCTGTGGGGCCGGATTTCACAGGAACCTTGCTCCTGGGATTTGGATTTTTCTCCGTCGCGCTCTCCTCGATTGTCCTGTTGCTTCAAGAAGATTTCAAACGACTGCTAGCCTATTCCAGTATCGAGCATATCGGTATCGCATTAATTGGTTTTGGTCTGGGGGGCTTGGGAGTATTTGGAGGATTGTGGCATCTGCTGAATCATGCCTTGGCAAAATCCGCCGCGTTTTATGGCGCTGGCCTTGTCCTGATTACGCATGAACATAAGTTTATCGCTCGTGTCCCTGGCCTGCTACGTGAGCATCCAGTTGCGGGAGTGGCCTTATTCGTCGCAGGGCTTGTTCTTGCCGGCATGCCCCCCTTCGGATTGTTTGTGAGTGAAATCACGATCGCTGCGAACGCCATGAACACAACCCCATCGATCGCATATGGGTTCCTCGCTGTATTGACTCTGGCTTTTGCGACGCTGTTGTTTCAAATTTTGAGAATGGTCCTCGGTGTGCCCATGGAAACGGCCACCTCCACCGTGGGGCCACGGTGCCGGGCCTTTTCGACCGCCGCGATTGCAGTGAATCTGGGTGCCCTGATTTTTTTAGGGCTCCATGTCCCTGCCGGCCTTCATGATCTTATCGGGGCGATTCTGCCATTTTTTCATGCGGAAGGAGAGTATTTCTAAATGCCGGACGAGAACCATGTGACGCTGATGGTCCTGGCTGCGCCGGTTGTCGCCGCAACACTCAGTCTATTCATCAAAAATATTCGTCTGCTTCACGGCTTGAACGTGATGACTATGGTCATCCTGGTGGTAGCCGCTCTGGTTCTTTGGGCAACCGTAGTTCGTGATGAATCCTTCACGGCACTCGGAAATGTGGTGTTTATTGACAGCCTCTCGATTTTCATTCTCTCAATCGTGGTGGGTATTGGTTTTTCCTGTTCGATTTATCTGTGGTCGTATTTTGATGATGAGGCTATTCAACAGTTAGTTCAACCTCATCGTCTCTGGACTTTTTTCCCTCTGTATCACGTATTTTTGTTTGCCATGATCGTCGCGACCCTGGCGAACAGTCTGGGTGTGCAATGGGTTGCCGTAGAGGCGACGACCCTGGCAACGGTCTTCCTCATTACATTTTTTAAAAGCCGGGAAAGCTTGGAGGCCGGATGGAAATATCTCATCCTTTGCTCGGTCGGCATTGCCCTCGATTTGTTCGGAACGGTCCTGACCTATTATTCGTCAATTCGTGTGCTTGGGGAAGAAAACGCCGCATTGAATCTGACCAGCCTGTTGCCCGTGGCTGCTCAGATGGATGGACACGTCCTTAAGTTGGCTTTCATCTTTATTCTGGTCGGGTACGGCACGAAGATTGGTCTTGTCCCGATGCATACCTGGTTGCCTGAGGCCTATAGTGAAGCGCCTGCCCCGGTCACAGCTATGCTGGCCGGAGTCCTGGAAACCGTTGCGGTGTATGTTGTCCTGCGGAGTAAATCCATCGTGGATCAGGCCGTCTCGCCGGGATTTACAGGGAACCTCCTGATTTTAATCGGATTGGTCTCGTTTGGGACGGCAGCGCTATTTATCCTGATTCAACGCGATTACAAACGGCTTTTTGCCTATTCCAGTATCGAGCATATGGGTTTGGCCATGTTGGGGTTTGGTATTGGGGGACCACTAGGAACCTTCGGTGGTCTGTGGCATCTCCTTAACCATGCATTGGCCAAATCACTGGGATTTTTTGCCGTCGGCAATATTTTTCGCCGTTATCGAACCAGACAGATTCATGAGGTTCAGGGCATGGCCAAAGTCCAACCCATTACCGCAATCGCCTTTCTCGCCGGTGGCTTGGCTTTGGTGGGGATGCCCCCGTTTTCACTATTTAACAGTGAGCTGTTAGTGATTACTTCACTGGCGCAAATGACTTTTCAATTTGATTCGTTTCATCTGGGGCGATTTCTGACCATTACCGTATCACATGAAATTCGGAGCCTGGGAATCATCATGATAATCGCACTGTTTGCGGTGGCGTTATTCGGAGGATTTATCTACAGGCTGACCGGCATGGTATGGGGCACCCCACCTGCAGGGGTCAGGCAAGGGGAGGCCTGGCACATCGGACAACTCCCTCTTGCTTTATCCGTCCTCGCGTTGGTGTGGATGGGGTTTTCTCTTCCCGCACAGGTTGAAACTCTCCTACAACGGGCCACCGACGTGGTGATAGGAAGATAACCAAACATGGAAACGGTATTTCAACCAGTTGAACATTTACAAAGCATATTCGGTCCGGCGATTAACCGTGTCTCCACCGACCACGGTGTTCCTGTGGTCCATGTGAACACCAATCAAATTTTGCCGATTACCCGATATATTCATATCAATGAGGAATTCAGAGGAACTCTTTCCTTGCTATGGGCTGTCGATCACCGTCCTCGTGAGGTGCGCTACGAACTCTGGTACTTATTTACGCTCGGTGATTCCAAGGACTGGCTTATTGTCTCCACGGATCTTCTGGGGGACGAACGGCTCTTTGAGTCCATCACACCCAAAATTCATGCGGCCAACTGGTATGAGCGGGAAATCCGGGATATGTTCGGCCTCATCGCACAAGGGCATCCGGATCTTCGGCGTCTGGTCCGGCACAATCACTGGCCCAAAGGGGTTCACCCCTTACACAAAAATTTCCCATGCAATTCGGTCTTGCAATGGCGCCAACCTCCCGGATCGGTTGATGGTCATTTTATTCACGGGGAAGGCGTTTTCGAAGTGCCGGTGGGCCCCATTCATGCGGGAATCATTGAACCCGGACATTTCCGGTTTACTGTGGCAGGAGAACCGATTATGCACCTCGATCTCCAACATTTTTGGAAACATCGTGGTGTGGAAAAGCTGTTCGAACAACAGACGCTGTCCGATGGCGTGGTATTGGCCGAGCGAATTTCAGGGGACACGACCTTTGGGCATAGCCTGACCTATTGCCAGGCTGTGGAATCGTTAATGGACATTCATGTGCCTCGACGGGCCAGATATCTCAGGAGTTTGTTCCTGGAATTGGAGCGGCTCCACAACCACATTGGTGATGTGGGAGGTATTTGCAATGACACGGCCTATGCGCTGGCCCATGCCCACTGCAGTCGATTGAAAGAACGGGTGATGCAATTGAACGACCATCTGACGGGCTCCAGGTTCCTTCGAGGGGTGAACTGCGTGGGAGGAGTGGGGATCGATCCCCCGGCGGTTCAATTATCCGACACCGTGACTGAACTTGAACGTATTGAAAAAGATTTTTCCGAACTGGAACAGATTATCGCCGTCAATGCTTCGCTGATCGATCGGTTTGAGAACACGGGTATTGTTAAGAAACAGACCGCCTGGGACCATGGGGTAGTGGGTGTGGTTGGCCGGGCGTCGGGGATTGACCGGGATCTTCGAAGAGATCGGCCTTTTGCAGCCTATGATGAGCTGTCCGTCCGTGTGGCGGGTTCTATAAATGGGGATGTACGGGCCAGGGTACAGGTTCGGATGGCAGAGATCCACGAATCGATTCGATTGATTGGAGAGATTCAGCGTACCCTCCCTGATGGCCCGCTAAAGGGTAGTCGCCAGGTGGTTCCTGATCCCGGAGCGTGGGCGCTTTCTGCTGTTGAAGGATGGCGTGGTGAAATTGTGTGTTTCCTCATGGCGGGGGAACACGAAGGGATTCATCGTTGTAAGGTCCGTGATCCTTCCTTTGTCAATTGGCCGGCGATTCAATTGGCAGTGATTGGGAATATTATTCCAGACTTTCCTCTCATTAATAAAAGCTTCAGTCTGTCTTATGCGGGGAATGATTTGTAATACATTGCAAGAGGTGCAGTGTGGAGGGTAGGGGAATGGGTGGGAAGCAGGGAAACCAACCACCGTGATGACATGGAAGAACGACGGGGGAGCCCTATTTTCCACTGGACGGCTTAGGGATTTGACCCGCAAAAATGAGGAGAGACCATGTTTGAAATTCTCAAAAAAAGTTTCAAAACAGGAATAGTGACCGGCCAATATCCTCCTGCTCCTGCCGGACAGAAAATCTCTGTTGCGCCAACAGCTCAAAAGAAGGCTGAACTGTTTCGAAAGTCGCTCACCATTCGTGAAGTGGATACCGGTTCGTGTAATGCCTGTGAGATGGAAATGAATGCCTTAGCCAATTCTGTCTATGATATCGAACGCCTTGGAATTCATATTGCCGCGTCTCCTCGTCACGCGGATGCCTTGGTGGTGACTGGTCCGGTTACGGTGAACATGGAAGGTCCGCTGAAGGATGTGTACAAAACCACGCCCAATCCAAAATTAGTCATCGCCTTAGGTGATTGTGCAATCAATTGTGGAATCTTCAAAGGAAGCTATGCAGTGACTGGTCCGGTGGATCAACATATTCCGGTTGATGTTCGCATCCCCGGATGTCCTCCCCGCCCGGCCGAAATTATTGAGGCTCTGACGGAGCTTCGGAAAGGCGAAACGACCTTTACCAGGTGGTTTAGAAAACTCTCGGGAGAACCATGAAGAAGTTGTGACATTTACGGTTAACCTGTTCACAAGGATTTTTCTGTGGCCAGAAAAAACAATTTTAAATAGGGCGGTAGTGGCCGGCTGCCGGATTTTAAGGGGTCTCTAACTTTTGGGGGAATATCATGCGCGTATTATTACCCGTACTTGCCATATTTTTGATTCTCGGTGTCGGTCCGTCCTGGGCCTATCAAGAGATCCACGTCTCCAATGGAGGTGCGATTTCCGGAACCGTGACCATTGAAGGAGGGAAACCGCGGCCGATGGCTTTTAATTTGGTCACGATTCCTGATCCAGTGTATTGCGGGAGAATTTCGACGGGAACCGGTTGGCGTCTGGTGGAGGATTTCGTCATTGGGCCTGACGCGGCTCTTAAAGATGTCGTCGTTGTGCTCAAGGAGGTTTCAAAAGGCAAACCCTTTAAGGATGTTTCAACAAGGATTGAGGCCATTGACTGTGATTTTTTCCCGTTTGTGAATGTGGTGCGGGATCAATCGGAAATTACGGTTGTCAATATGGATCCCATCGAACATGATATCCAGGGGTATGAAACGGCTCGCACCCGCGGTGCGCGGGTCCTCTTTAACCGGCCGTTACCGATGAATCCCTTTCATAAAGCCGCAGGGTTCCTGGGGCATCAACATCTGGCCGGGGAGCCCATGGTGGAATCAATTCATCTCAGAAAAGGCCGCAATGTCTTTGTCATGCAATGCGGGTTTCATCCTTATATGTTCTCCTGGGGTTTGGTCGTGGATAACCCGTACTATGGCATCACGGGAGGGGATGGGAAATTTGCAATTGGTGATATCCCCCCTGGAGAATACACCCTTTCCGCCTGGCACCCTGGTGCCAATACCTTCATTGATCAATCTGTTACGGTATTAGCCAATCAGTCGGTCTCAGTTCAGTTAGTATTCGAGGCTCCCCAGGGGAGAAGAAGTGTCCATGAAATGGCCGAGAATCCACGATTCGGGTTGGAACTCCTCGGAGAAGAAGAAATTCATCCCTCGCTTCGTGTGCAAATACCATAAGCCGCTTCCTGATGATTTCCAGAAAATATTTCCTTATGCCTCATTCAATCTCTCTCCCCGAAGGAGTAAATTCAAAAAACGATTTCAGATCTCACCATTCTCTTTATGGCTTGTTCAAGCGGTAAATTTACATTCGTGAGTTGGAATATACTACGAACGGAATTGGCGGATTTTAATTCCCGGCCACGGATCCGTCTCATGCATACTCATATCGTCCCGGACATTTTATCGGGAATTGCCATAGCCTGTATTGCGCTGCTGATGGCGCTTAGGATGTCCTTTAGAAGGCGCACGCCATATTTAAACCGTCCCAAAAATGAGAAGACTGCACAGGCCTTTCACTGGTTCCCAGAACACCATGAGGTTGGGTGAGAGAATTCCGGAAATTCATGGCGTTCGAAATGTGTCCTGATTCTCATGGTGAGCGGGGCGTTGTGTATTTGGTGTGGGGAGGATGCAGGGTGAAGGAGTACTGTTTGAGAATACGGTAGGGTATTGGTCGCTCATCAGACTGCCCTTGAATTCGAGGTTGGTCCGAATCGTTGATTCACGCCCCGAATGATGTCACTCATTCGCTGTGTTGGTATTCGGTAAGAAGCTGATCAATGAGTGGGTTCTCCTTTATTGATATGTAGGGAGGGAACTCTCATTAGGACTCAGAATAGAAAAGTAATTGCACGCCGATTGTGATGACCAGGAGAGCCCAGAGGATTTTGCATCCAAATTTGACGCGGGAGGTCGTCTGCAACGCGGCCTGGGATCGGGGTATGAACTCGCCGACAAACCAGGCTAGCCCACCTGCTAAAGCCAATGTGCCCATGATGTTATGGTGAGTCTGAATGTCGTGGCCACCTGGATGGAGGCCATGCATGTGGCGAAACAACATAAAGCCACCGACCAGGGCAAAACTCGGCAGAAGTGATCGCCAGAACATGTGAGAAAATTTTCCAGCCCGAAGGAACCCTTCCACCAGGCCGACAGCCAGGGCCAGGATGCCGAATATTTTATGTTGCAGCATTTCAGGATCTTTTCCGGATAAGGTTTCGGCTAATGTCCATGAGCCAATGGGCCATGCCAAATGATCGCTCCAGATTAACAGGAAGATTCCTGATCCAATCAGTGAACCCGGCAAGAGCCAACGAACCCACATGAATGCCTGCCAGCCCAGTACTCTTTGCCATTCACTGAGACCCATCAGAATGACACCGACTCCAACGAACGCATGGTTGAATTCGCTATAGGCAATCCCTTCCGGGGAGCCTTCCCATTGTCCGACCTGGGGAGCAGCGTCCGGATGGTGGACGGTGTGCTTGTGGTGAGTGTCTTCCTCCGAAATGTTGTGTGGTTCGGCCCAGGCGGAAGGTAGTCCAGGGTACAGCTTGTGGTTTATTGGTTCCCATAGGCCTTGAATTAGTAGTAACCCGAAAAAAACCCGATAGAGCCAGGTAAACAGGATAGTAGGAGGCATGATGCTCACGTGTTCCTCACTGAAGATTTTCCTTTGGTTATGGTTTTTCCAATGTAGGACGGTTGGAGAATTATGTTTTGCTGAAACTGGAAAATAGAATTCGCGTATTTCGCTAAATAGGACTGGTCATATCGTTTATCCAGAGTATGGACGGTTAACGTCACTGGTGTGCGATCGTTTGAACCGGTGAAGCAGCATTCTACTGTGGCGCCCTTCGATCCATCCTCTCTGCATGGGAGAAAGTGACCAATTCTTTCCCTTCTAGGCTTTGCTGAACCAGCTGGGGAATGTCGAGGGCTTGCTCGACTTTGAGTATATGGGTTAGCTGGCATCGTGTTTGTGGATGTTTTGGGACAAAGAGGGTGCAGCAGTCCTGGTCAGGTTCGATGGAGGTCTCGAATGATCCCAGTGCTTGAGCCTGTTGGGTGATTTCCAGTTTATCCATCCCGATAAGCGGACGAAGAATGGGAAGTGACGTCGCTTCGTTAATGACAGAAATATTTTCCGGGGTTTGGGACGCCACCTGACCCAGGCTGTCCCCGGTCGTGAGGGCCCATGCCTCTTCCTGCTCGGCAATTCGTGTGGCGATGCGGAGCATCAAGCGACGGTAAAGCACGACGCGAACGGGTGGCGGCGTGTTGATGACGATTTGGCTTTGAATATCACCAAAGGGAATGAGATGAAGACGGGAAGAAAGTTGGTACTTCGTGAGCAACGCGACCTGATCGCGGACTTTTTCCTCAGAAACCCGTGAGAGATATGGCCGACCGTGAAAATGCACAAAGACGGCTTTGCAGCCACGTTTCATCATGCGATAGGATGCCACTGGAGAATCGATACCACCGGAAATGAGGCAGATGACTTTTCCCCCGGTCCCCGTCGGTAGTCCCCCGGGTCCCGCGTCTCGTTGACAGGAGTAGTAGGCGTAGGGCGGGACTAATTCGATGAAAATTGTCATGTCGGGGTGTGAAAGATTGACTCGCTTGCCGGTATGGTCGGCGACGGCGGCCCCGATTTCTCGTTCCACGTCCATGGAGGTTTTGACGAATCGCTTGTCTGCCCGTTTGGCACTGACTCGAAAGGTGGCATAAGGATGAGTGGGCAGGTGCGCAACGATCGCATCTTTGAGAACCGCGAGATCGGATTGGTCGTAGGCCAATGGCACGGCTCTGGTCAAAGAAAAATTGACGATACCGAATACGCGCTTGATCTGTTCCTGCAAGCGCGGCCATGCCGCCTCATCCTCGAAGCTCACCCGTATTCGTCCCTGGAGTGCTTCGACATGCACATGTGCCAGGGGTTTCAGTGCCCCTCGTAGATGGTGGACTAACCGGTATTCGAAATGTTTCCGGTTGCCTCCCTTGAGGGCGAGTTCATGATAATGCACTAGGACATGAAGCATTAGTGGAGTGATTCTAGGTATCGCTCGGCGTCGATGGCCGCCATGCATCCCGATCCGGCAGCCGTAATGGCCTGGCGATAATGTGAATCCTGCACATCACCTGATGCAAAAACGCCGGGGATGTTGGTGGTAGACCGATTTGGCTGAGTGCGGATGTAGCCCTGCTCGTCCATATCGATGAGTCCGGTAAACAAGCTGGTGTTCGGCGTATGGCCGATGGCCACGAAGACGCCAGATAGCGGAATCTCTTCAACCTGGTTGGTTTGGACGTTGCGGACCCGGATTCCCTTCACGACCTCATCACCCAGGACCTCTTCAAGAGCACTATTCCATTGAAAGGCGATCTTTTCATTGTTGATGGCCCGGTCCTGCATGATTTTTGATGCGCGCAATTTATCGCGACGATGAACGAGCGTGACTTTTGAAGCGAATTTTGTCAGGAATGTCGCTTCTTCTACGGCGCTATCACCGCCGCCGATGACCGCAATCTCTTTGCCACGAAAGAAGAACCCGTCGCAGGTGGCACATGTCGAGACGCCATGACCCATGAGGCGGCTTTCGGAGGGTAGGCCTAGTAAATTTGCCGAGGCTCCGGTCGCAATAATCAGAGTTCGAGTTTCCAGAGTGGCTTCATCATCAACCGTGACCTTAAAGGGGCGCACCTGGAGATCTACGCTGGTGACATGCCCCTGGCGAAATTGGGTGCCGAACCGTTCGGCTTGGGCCCGCATGTCTTGAATGAGTTGAGGGCCCATGATGCCTTTGGGGAATCCGGGGAAATTTTCCACATCGGTGGTGATGGTTAATTGTCCGCCAGGCTGCGAACCATCAATGAGCAAGGGGGAAAGATTGGCTCGAGCGGTATAGACGGCGGCGGTTAATCCAGCCGGGCCCGAACCCAGAATAATGACGTCATGCACCATGCGTGAACTCCTTACAGTTAGACATGTAGGTGAACGGTCTATGGGGTATTGAGGCTGCGACGGGTCGTTCGTGACCTCGCCTCACTGTCATATGTCCTATACAATGACTGGACCGCATGGCGCAACCGGGTACGTGACCAAGTTCCATCCAACACGGCGTCGGCATAGTCAAGCTTGCGGCGAAGGGGCATTTGTTGTCTGATTCGCCGGAGGGCTTGGGCCTTGGTCAGGCCATCACGACGGCAGGCGCGAGCGAGTTGAGTGGTCCGGTCGGCGGTGACCACAATGACATGATCCATACGCTTGTGTGCACCGGCTTCCAATAATAACGCGGCATCATAAATCATAACCGCATGAGGATTTTCGTGTCGCATGTTCTTAACCTGTTTGGCCTGTTCGCGGGCGACACGGGGATGGATGATCGCTTGCAAAACGTGTAATTTCTTAGGGGATTTAAACACAATTTCGGCGAGAGCTTGGCGATTAATGGTGTGGTCTTTGGCAAGCACTTGTGGCCCGAATTCCTTGACGATATTCTTCCAAGCAGGTTTTCCAGGTTTGACAACGGCTCTGGCCAGTTCGTCGGCGTCAATAATCCTGGCTCCAAGTGATTGAAATATTTTGGCGACGGTCGTTTTTCCTGATGCCAATCCTCCAGTTAACCCGACAACGACCATAACCAACCTTAGCATAGGGGGTTGGGAGCGACAATAAATGAGGAAAATTTTTGACATTTGCTTGACCGTTCCAAACCCCTTGGGTTATTGACTCGATGAGAGTCCTTTCCTTTGGGTGAGCCGATCGACTGCCAAGAGCTTGACAAGGGGGAATTAACACCGTGAGAGTTCAACACATGCCGACCACCTTTCGACCAGCTCTCTTTTTTTATGCCCTGTTTCTGTGTGTCCTGCCTGGATTGGCGTTTGCCAATACTGAGGAACTTTCCCCTTCCGAGGCAATTGCCTCGTCCGTATGGCAGGTTGCCTTGGATGGGTCTGGGCATTTCACCTCGATTCAAGAAGCGATTGATCAGGCTGCATCAGGTGATACGATTTTGATTAAACAGGGAGCCTATGCCGAGGACGTTACTGTGCATAGCAAGGAGGGTTTGTCGATTATCGGTGAAGGCATGGACCTGGTAGTTCTGACCGGAAAAAAGCGTGTCGGGACTCTTCATATTGGCAAATGGCCCTATGGGGCAACGAATGTGACGATTCAAGATCTGTCCGTGATTCAACATGGAGGATTGGGGGTTGGCATTTTTAATGGCAGTGGCGTGCGATTAACACGGATACGTGTCAATGGCATGGTGTTTAGTCAACAGGTGCAGGATGTTCTTTTGGAAGACTGTGTGATTGGTGACAGTGAAACAACAGGTGTGGCATTTGCGGATTCTACAGGCACCCTATCCGGCAATCTGATTTACCATAATGACCATGGCGTGGCTATCGGAGGCAACTCTGATGTGACCCTCAGACAGAATGTGATAACCCGAAGCCTTTATGAGGCCGTGTTGATGACTGATCAGTCCAAAGCCCGGTTGATTCAAAATACCCTGGCTCAAAATGGAGGTGGGGCTGCTTTTCATGACGATGCGCAAGCCGATGTGCAGGGAAATATTATTAGTCAGAGCGCAGTAGGTTTTTTATTTTTTCCGGGGAGTCACACCACGCTGGCCTTTAACGCCTTGTCCAGCAACCAGGGGGATTATGTCATGACCGGAACTCCACCCACGCCGGCTCCGGATAGGGCAGGGAAAACCGATGTACAATTTGCTCCCGGATTTGTCAGTCCTGAAAACGGGGATTTTCGTCTTCAGTCCGATTCTTCCTTGATCCAGGTTGGTGCCTTCCCGTATTTAGGGGCTCTGCCTCCGGTTTCTTCCAACCCGTAAATTCCTTTTCAGTTTTGTCTGTCCAAGTGTCTGCGGCCTTCTCTTCGAGAGGTCTCAGTGCTTTACGGGACGAGTCATTTTCAACACTCCTTGAATGTTCTCCGGTTGCTTTTTTTACCCATGTGTGAATGGGAAGACTGAATATTTAAAACCTTCAAGAGTCTTCTTTGTGGTTTGGGCATCGTTCACGCAGAAATTCATAACCTGCCCCTCTTTCGCCTAACACCAACAGCTATGCCACACAGACCCGGAGATTCTGAACATCCCGGAACGACGGTATATGAGATTAGGGTTTTTGCTTGGGACGGAGAATCAATTGAGCATGCTCCGCATCCAGCGTCACGAGAAAGTGTTTAAGGAAGGACATGCCGAGAAGACCCTCAATGTGTTCCGGAATATCGGGAAGATCGTGAAGGGCGACGGCGACATTGGTAGCTTGTGCCGTTCCTACCGAGATTGAGGAGAGATAATTCATGTTGACTTGGACTGACCCCCCGGCCGTGTTGACGGTCAAGAGTTCATTGTCGGTGGTTCCAAGGATTCCGAGATCAATGGCGACCTGATTTGAAAGGACTGTCATGGAGGCACCGGTATCCACAATAAGTTGGGCCGATCGTTCCTGGTTCAACACGACCGGAACGATGAATGATCCTCCACTTTTGGTGAGGGGGATGGTGATATCCTCATTGAAAGGCCCATCCTGATTCTCCCCATGCCCATCCAGGGAGGACAAGCCGATAGAGATCTGTGTGTCAGGAGGTGCCTGATTAGGAATGGATTTGGTGGTAGCTTGAAGTGTTGGAACCGTGGATGGTGTTTGATTGGTGAGAGTCGAGCTCTGTGATGGCAATTGCGTGCAGTTGAATAGTTGGACCGGGTTGTCTGTTAATACACGTGCCCCGGATTCATCGAGACAGTCATAAGTCGCTGAAAAGACTGGAGATACCCATAGAACACAGTATGCCAACACTCCAACAAGCCACCACAAGGCGGTGTCCGGAGGATTCCTAAGAAAAAAAACACTGCGACTTTCAAACATAATGGGAAAAGGATACCAATATGCGAGGGGAAAACGCTATGAAGCCGATTACCCGCTGGTGTCGGGTGTTAAGGGAATGGTGGCCTGAACATGAGAGCCGGTTTCCCACACCTGGGTGGACAGGACCACGGTTTCTGGTTCGATCCTGTGCACCTGCACACGACCGTCCAAGATCTCTCCCTGTTTGACGATATAAATGGCCTGCCCATTGGTGAGGAAGGCCTGGCTTTCCCCCCCCTTGGTTAAATACCCCAGGAACCGGAATTGGTTGAGTTGTTCCCTGGCTCGCTGTCCTGCAAGATCGGCAAAAGAAGGACCTGGGGGCGGCGGTTGGGGTGGAGGTGGCGTCGGGGAGGGTGCCGCCTTGGCGAGGCGAGAGGTGGTGGCTTTGTTTGTGTCTTGTCGGGCGATCTGGGCCATGCCCAGAGGTGCAAAAATATTTCGAGGGAGAGAGAACGTGACAGTTTGTCGAGGATTAGGAAAATCCGGGTCTAACTTCAAATCTTTAAGTGGTGGAAGTGGGTTTTCGGACGTGGCAGAGTGAAGCATGGGATCTGTTGGCTCCGAATCCCACAATTGGAAGATTGTCACCATTCCCCAAGCCAATAGTAAGCCCCCCAACATTAGCCATTTTCGTTGATTTGTCATTAGGCTTTCGTCTTTTTGACCGGTTCAGGGAATTCTTTCAGAAAGGTAGAGACCTTTAGCTTAAAGATGACCCCTTTCTGTTTTTTAGATGTTTCAACGGACAGTTTTTCAATAAAGAGGTAGGGCCAGCGTTGCTCTAGTTCGAAAATGAATTTACGAATAGCCTCATAGGGTCCTACGGCTTCAAACGCAAACGTGCCTTTTGTGGCCAGTTTATGGGGGAGGGGTTTGAAGTCGTATCCCATACCTGGAATTTGTACGCGATTTCGTTTTGCTAAATCGGCAATGTCTAAACTTAAATCTGTGAACTCTCCGGAATCCGGAAGCGCGTTCCATATGGTGGATAGAATGGTCTGGGTCTGCCTGGCCGTCTGCATGGTTTTTTGTGTGTGCAGGGAAGCCTGATTCAGAGCTGTGATATGTTCAAAACGGTCCTGGGCCGGGTAAAAGATGAAAGCAAACATCCCGACCGATGACAGTCCTGCAAGGATTGTCACGATGAACAACGGACTTAAAAATTTTGTGATCCGAATCGTCGTTTTTGATCGTTGTATAATCTGAAAGGAATTCATCGTTGCCTGGAAACTCCTGTCAGGTGAGAGGTCGAGTGTCGGGTATCATACGTGACTGTGAGCGTAAACACGCTATGGGAGCCACCTTGATCCTCTTTGGTGTTTTTTGTGGAATGCTGCGATAGCAAGACATTCTGAAAGGCTGCGTGCTTGTCTAGCTGATGAATGAGCCGGTTGAGATCTGGAAGGGAAGCTGCCGATCCTTGAAGAAGAATCGTGTCGGTTTTTTCATCGAGAGACACCGAGTTCACGGTAATATCCGAAGGAACGGCTGTTTCCAGATCGGTCAGTAATTGCGTCCAGGAAAATCCAACCCGTTCACGAACCTGTTTCACAAAATTGACTTTTGATGGAATGCTTCGAATGGCCTGATGCGAAAGATCAAGCCCCGCCACCCTGGCTTGAGAGACCAATTGATTGTTGGCCGTCTTGATACTGGATGCTTGGTCTTCTAGGATATCAATCTGTTCATGTAATGACTTTCCCTGCCACCAGAATGAAGCGGTAAGAGCGAGTGTCCCGGCTGTGAGGAGGGTGAGCCCGAGTTGGGACAATTGAAGAAAATGAATGCCGGGTGCAGACAAATTCCTATGTACACGTGGAATCATCATGCCACCATCAGACTGGCATAGCCTGGCAATGCCACTTCTTCCCGGTTGCTCGCCGCCAGGTGCCTGTTTAATAAATGAAAATGTGAGGCATGAGAAAGCGAGGTGACTCGAATTTGTGGCTCATGTCCTCCACTGGCCTTCAGGGACTGTTGAATGTGGTCGAGAGGCGGCATAAGGCTCTGTCCGTAGGGCAGATCGGTTGTCATGAACAGATTAACCGGAGAAGATGCCGTGGCAGAGATGGGAAACATCTCGAAATAATATTGCAGTGTTGCCAGGATTTCCTTTTCTACCTTCATGGCAATGTACGAAGAATAGGGATTATTCCCAGTGTCGGATTCTTGGGGTGCGTTAGAAATCAGATCTTCTGACGTTGTTGTGCAATGTTCTCTGGTTTCCCTGTCCTCCTTAGCCTCAGGATTCACGGAAGAATCTTTAGAGTGATGGGCTTCCGTTTTGATGCCAAGAGCTTTCGTGCGGACGAAGCGTGGACTGCCTTCCTGACAAGCTAAAAAAGTAAACCCCCAATGACTTATGAAGAGAAACATAACGACTGGGGGCGCGGAGGCCTGAGAGGGATTTTCAGCCGTGAGCATGTCCTGGATGTTGTGACGGTACAGATCAAAGATATCGAGCCCCGACATTCCCACAGAAGTTGGGATCAGGCCGGCTTCTAAGCACATGTTTTCATATTGTTCAATGATTTCATGGCGAATAGCCGTGCCTAACACTCGGACCTGGCCTCTGTTGCCTGGGGAGGAATCCCTGACCGATGAAGGCACGTAGAGGCCAAAAGCTAGGCGCGATTGGGAGGTATCGAGTTTAAGGTCCTGTTGAAAACGCCAATTCACCAGTGCCGTTTGCTCCGGTTTTTTGGTGGGGAAGGATGCAAAATCAAAAATGCTAGTCCGGGCGCATATGTCGGGGAGACTGAGTGCAATGGAGAGCGGGCGACGATAGGGCTTGACCAGTGCCTTAAGTTGAGTGAGAAATTCAGTCGGATTGGCAATGTTGGGTTTTGCCGATGAGAGGGTGAGGACTTCCGGCGAGAGCGGGAGTCGGGCGATGTGCCGGAGCGACCTCTTTCGCCAAGATTTTTTGATTTCCACCAGGCATAACCCATCCTCACAAATGGAGAGTGCCACGGTGGGTGCCGAAATGGGAAAAAAATGCATCAGATTTCCTCGATCGGAGTGACCCGATTAATTTCTTTGAGCGTGGTTTCTCCTCGATAGACTTTTTCAAGCGCTGCTTGCCGTAAGGTGCTCATCCCCTGGGCCATGGCAGCCGTGCGAATTTCAGATATGGATTTCTCGTTTAAAATCATTTCCTTGATGGAATCGGTCATATCTAAGAATTCTGTAATGGCCTTTCGGCCGCGGAAGCCCAAGCCGTGACATTCATTGCAGCCTTTGCCTTCATAGAAGGTCAGGTGTTTGACGTCCTCATACTCAATGCCGGATTCTTCACATTGCTCAGGGTGAATCTGGATTGGCACACGGCAGGTTGGGCAAATGGATCGGACCAGACGCTGGGCGAGAATGCAACTCAAGGAAGCGACAAAATTATACGATTCAATGCCCATATTCACAAACCGGCTAATGACATCAAAGGCATTATTCGCATGCACGGTGCTAAAGACTAAATGCCCCGTGAGAGCCGATTGTATGGCAATTTGTGCCGTCTCTACATCCCGAATTTCTCCAACCATAATTTTATCAGGGTCGTGTCGCAAAATGGATCGAAGCCCTCTGGCAAACGTGAGCCCCTTCTTTTCATTGACTGGAATTTGTACGATCCCCTTTAATTGATATTCCACCGGGTCTTCTATCGTAATAATTTTATCTTCATCGGAGTGCACCTCATTGATAGCGGCATACAGGGTTGTGGTTTTTCCGCTTCCCGTGGGGCCGGTAACTAGGACCATGCCATAGGGTCGAATGATGGCTCGGCGGAAACGCCGTAGATCCTCGCCGGTATACCCCAGGGCCTCCAGGCGCAGCCCTTGGACGCCCGCCGAAATATGTTGTTTATCCAGAATTCTGATGACCACCGATTCCCCGTACACACTTGGAAGAATGGAAACCCGGAAATCAATGGTTCGGTGATTTAGAAGTAATTTAAACCGGCCATCTTGCGGCGTACGACGTTCCGCGATATCCAGTTCGGACATGATTTTGAGTCTGGAAATAAGAGAGGGGTGAATGCCGGTATCAAATGGTTCCATCGCTAAATAGAGAACTCCGTCAATACGAAATTTCACATCGACCGTGCGCTCGGTGGGCTCAATATGTATATCACTCGCCTGCTTTTGCAGGGCGGTTAAGATAATCGTATTCACCAGTTTGACTACCGGGCTGAGGTCCTTGGTGATCCGTTCAACGGATAGGACTTCCTCCCCTTTCTCGTCTTCTTTGATCAGGACCGGATCCAGTTCGGCTTTGATGCGCGTGAGCACCTGGCTGTTGCCTTCGCTATTGCCCAGGGCTTCAAGAATGGCTGAGTGAGACGAGACGACCAATCGCAACTCAAATCCCAATTGGTGTTCCAGTTCATCAATGATTCGCAGGTCCTGTGGTTTGGCGATTGCGATTGTCAGAATCGGGCCTTCTTGTTCGATGGGCACAAATTCATACCGATGCATGAGTTCGACCGGGATGGACTCCATCAGCGATGAGGGGATACGAAATTCCTTGAGGTTGTTCCAGGGCAATCCATATTGATCAGCCAAAGCCTGGCCGATCACCTCCTCCGTGAGCGTACCTTGTTCCAACAAAATGGCCGCAATGGTCTGGTTCGTCGTGCGTGCGGTTTCGAGCAGAGTCTCCTTATCCCGTTCCCGGATGAGACCCTTTTCCACCAAGAGGTCTTCGAATGGCATGCGTTTGACGGGTGTGGTCATGGGTATTCTTTCGTTAAGGCCACTTGGTCGTTACACGGCCCCTGCCATTTGAAAAATAGGAAGATAGAGGGCAATCACCACTCCTCCTAAAATAACCCCAATCAGAATAATGAACATAGGTTCGATCCAAGTCATGAGTCGGGATAATTGAAAGTCCAATTCCCCTTCATGAAACTCCGCGACCTCAAAGAGCATGGCTTCAAGTGAACCGGTGGTTTCTCCCACTTCAACCATTTCCAGAGTGAGGCGTGGGAGAAAATTCTCTTTTTTCAATGCCGATGAGAGGCTGGTACCCTCTCGAACATGAACAATGACTGATTGGAGCGCTTGGGCAAAGACTTTATTGGGCATGGATTTCGCTGTTACCTGAAGCGCAGATAACAACGGGATTCCACCTCCAAGAATGGTTGACAGCGTTCTGGCCAAACGAATGACCTGGTTCTTCAAAAACAAGGGACCAAGTATTGGCGCATGGAGATATAACCAATGTATTTGCCATTGACCTTGAGGTGTGTTTTTCCACCAATAGATTACGATGCCCCCAAGTCCCATGAGGATTAGAAGTCCCATCAGCCATTGGGTAGCCGATTGCGTCAGATCAATCAGGAGCTGAGTGGCCCAGGGCAATTCCACGCGACTTTCTTTATAGACTTCCGCAAATGAGGGTAGGACAAAAAATAACAGGCCGATGGTCACCAGGAGTCCAAATCCCAATAAGAATACGGGATAAATAGTGGCTTTGACGACTTTTTCTCGAACTCCGATTAGCATTTTTAAATAGGCAATATATCGGCTCAGGACTTCCGGCAGATTGCCTGCCTGTTCTCCGGCACGTAGTGAGGCCTGGTAGAGTTCGGGGAAATAGGTTGGATGATGGGTCATGGCTTCAGAAATGGCCGATCCTCCTCGAATATGCTCTCGGACCGATTGTAAGGCTTGTTGAAATCCCCCTTGGGTGTTCCGTTCTGCCAGGAGATCAAAACACCGTAACATGGGTAATCCGGCTTTGAGTAACGCTAAAAATTCCTGGTTGAAAATCAGGAAATCTCTGAGCGCTAAAGGGCGTTGCCGTTTTTTACCTGAGACGATCTTTCTGGTGCCAGAGTCTGCCAGGTCAAGAACAAGCAGTCCTTGTGCCTCGAGTTGAGAGCGAAGGGTTCGAGGTGATTCGCCTTCCCCATCGTTTTCAATAATCGTTCCATCCGGACGAGCGGCTTTGTAATGAAACCGGGGCACTAGGGTGACTCAGGCGAATGGGGATTGCCAAGCGAGAGTATATGTTTTGGCTCAGGGACACTTTCCACACGATTGTCCTTTAGGGGAATGGTTTCATGTACCGGTTCAGTCAGGGGCTCTTGGATAGCAGGGGAAGTCGGCACCTTATTTGGACTACTCGAGGTATTTACCGATTTCAACTGGGGGACTGTCGGGGAGGTGACCTGAATTTTCAACCCGGTCATAATTACATCAGAATCGAGATCATTCCATTCGCGTAATTGGGCTATAGAGACTTGATACATTTCCGAGAGTTTCCAGAGTGAGTCGCCACTTTGAATGACGATCTGTCCCTGTGAATCTGGCATGCGTTTATCTCCGGAAGAGACCGGTGGTTGGGAGATTGGGAATTTCGTTTGAAGAGGCTGTCCCTTACCTGAGGGCTTGTGGATTTGTTGTTTAATAAGAGTTACATCAGTGGAAAGCTGTTTTATGCTTGTCATGATCTGGTGAAAAGATTGGTTGAGGGTCTGAATGTCTGCCATGAGTTGCGTGGTGTCCGGAATACCGGCAACCCGGCCTTCAAGTTCCATGTTGTGTCTTCGCAGTTCATCCCGCTCCGCTTGAGAGTTCAGAAGTTCTCCACGAAGGTGTTGCAGTTCAACCCCTTGATCCTGTTCTCGATGCTGAATGGATTGAGTATGGCCTCGTAGCGATTGCAATTCACCGGCTTGTTTGGCCATGAGAACTTTTATTGCCCCAATCTCAGCCCGTAAATTTTCGTTTTCGGTTCTAGCCTCCTGAAGGAGAATCTGATGTTGAGAAGGCTGGGAGGCATGCCCTATTGATGAATCGACCGCGACCGGTTTCGTCAATTTCTGAGTACACCCGCCTAAGGCCAGGATAAATGTGCCGCTCAGTACCATGTGTGTCCAACTATTACGTTTCATATGCTACCTACCATTCTGTATAGGGAGTGCCATCCAGCGCCTGGCCGTTACTCCCACTTTTAATATCAAAAATTCCAGCAGGAGAGTCCTCGCCCTCCTCCTGTTCTTCATAAATTTCGGACCATGTGGTCGAGGACCTGGTAAATGGATCTACCGGGATGGCTCGAAGGTACTTCTCTTCCACCAGGTCCTCCAAGGTTGCGGGATATTCCTTTCTATCCGCATAAAATTGATCGATGACCGCTCGCATTGTGAATAAATTTTGTTTCAGAGCCGCTTCCTTGGCTTTGATTGCCGTGTGTTGAAACGTGGGAATCGCGATGGAAACGAGAATCCCCACGATTGCCACAACAATCATGAGTTCAAGTAAAGTGTAGCCCTTTTTGCCAATAACTACAAAGTGGGTCATTACCATTCACGATAGGGGGTCCCATCAATTGCCTTTTTTTCGCTGGTGGTATAGATGTCAAACACATCTTCCCCGCACCACCGCGTTTCGTCTGGTTCATCCTGGAAACACCGGAGCCCCCATTCGGTGGACTCTGTTATTGGATCAAATGGGATTTTCCGGAGGTACCGTTTAATTTCCGATTCCTCACCCAGTTGGGCTTTCTCCCCTGTTAATTTAACCTTCAAGAGTGTTTCCAGCGTCTTAGGATAGCCGGTCGCTCCGGTGGCCTCCTGACATGACGTCACGTTTTCCACGCAGAGCTTCCCTGTACGAACGGTCCCATCTCTCGCCCAATCCAGATGAAACGCATCAATGGCGCTTCGTACTGTTCGTAAGGTATGGCGCAGCTCTAACTCTTGCGATCGTTTAATGCTGATTTTCGCAATGGGTAGGGCGACGGAGGCTAATATAAACATAATGACCAACGTGACTAATAGTTCGATTAAGGTTACCCCGCCTTGAGTTGGCGAGGATTTATTCCACCAAAATTCTGCCATGTTGGACCATGACCGGGATAGGTTGGCCATTGGCTCCCAAGACCGTTGTTTGTTGAATATCAATGTTTGAATTCCCAGCTCCTGCGGCTTCGAATACCACCGTGGCTAGCGAGCCACTTCCTTGTACAGACTTTCCTTGTTGCCCCATTTGGAGCACGATTTTACCAATATTGGGGACGACAGAAACCGTGAGACTGGAGGGAACCGACTGGTTGCTCCAGAAGGGACCTTCCACTGCATTTTTAAAAGTCACAACGGCCGGATCATACGATAGCGTGAGAGACGAATTTCCGGTACTGGAGAAATTTTCCCCTTGAAGAGTAACGGAAATTTCTTCCCCCATTTTAATCGATGCGGCTGACGGTAGTATTTGAAGGTGAGGTTCATCGGCCATCGGCTGAGATGCCTCTGCCGTATCCTGTTCTACAGATTCTTGGGTGGGCGTCTTGCCCTCAGTGAATTGCGGATTTTGCGGAAATGCGGACGAGTCCGAAGAATTGGTCATTTCTGTAGGGAAGTCCTGGGTGTTCATAAGGGCCACAGCCGGGTTTGGTTGTGAAAACAGCGGCTTGGTGGTGTACTGATTGGCCGTCCCGGACCAGAGAGTCTGTTTCGCTAACTGCTGAGGTTGGACGTTTCGGACGATATGGGGGGTAATCACCAAAATGACTTCAGTCGTAATTTTTTCCTTATTGGTGTTACTGAGGAGGTCACCAAGGCCGGGAATGTCATCGACCCCGGGAACGCTATCCCGCGTCTTTGTGTCATCCTCTGAAAGGAGCCCGCCGAGCACGACGGTCTCACCATCCCGCATATTGAGTGCGGTGTCCGCAGTACGGGTTCCAAACTTGAATTGGGTAATTAAGGGAGATGTTTGAAGTATTTCCCTGGCTCCCAGGCGTGTGACTTCTATCTGCAACCGCAGGGAAATGCTGTTATTCAAGTGGATGGTCGGCTCGACGGTGAGTTTGATGCCCGTATCCTTAAATTCAATGGAGGTCACGGTCGAAGTGGTGGGAACTGCACCTGTGGATGCCTGACCTGGTAACACATTCGTGGTGGACAGAAGAATCGGTTGTTTGTCCCCGACATTGATGGAGGCTTTCTGATTATTGAGCACTCTGATTTTAGGCGAAGCCAGGGTTTTGGCCTGAGATTCCTGTTTGAAAAAATTCAGTAGGACACTGCTGGGAAACCGAAACATAAACGATTCCTGACCAATGTCTGTTAATTGTTTGAACGAAAATGTTGAAGGAAGAGAAAATGCGGGAGATAACGGAGACTCAGTGCCGGGCGGGAAAATACCAAATCCGGCTTCTTTGGCAAACTGTAAGCCCAGGTTTTGTTTGTTGGTACGGTTGACTTCCAGGACTTCCACTTCAAACAGGACTTCCGAGTCGCTACGATCATTGGCCAGGATGATCTGCTCGGCCAGGCTGACCTTGGCCGGTTCGTCTCGTATGACCACGGTGTTCAACGGTTCATTCACATAGACGCGCTTGGTTTCCAGTATCGTCCGGAGAAGATTCGCGATATCTTTGGCCTTGGCATTGGAAAGATAAAACGTGCGGATTTGCAGGTCATCATATTGTTCCCGTTTTTGCTTGGTATCGGGGATGACCAACAGTCGGTCAGGCCCGACGCGTTTGGCAAACAGTTGATTGGTCGTTAATATAAGATTTAGGGCTTCATCGAAGGGGGTGTCTTTGGTGAAAATGGTCACGAGATCATCCCGCACATCCTTATCAAATAAAATATCGATATTGGCGGTTCTCGCCAAAATTTCAAAAACTTGCTTAAGACGGGTATTCTGAAACCGAAGGGTCACGGGTTCCGCCGAGCCACCGATGGCTTGGGTGGTTTTCTGTAATTGGACCACTCTCGTGATGCCCTCAACCGCCTCTGACAGGGAGGGGTCGAATTCCACAGATGATTCATACAGCGTCATGGCTTCGTCATATCGGCCAAGACCTTCCATGTGTTTGGCATCCAACAAGTTTTGATGAGCGGTCTTTAAACGCCAGACATCGTTGAGGGCCGTATGGTGTTCAATGTTCTGTGGATCGAACCCCAGAGCCATTTGAAATTCTTGAAGGGCGTCACCGATTTTCCGCTCTTTTAACATCTGCCTTCCACGGGAGAAATGCTGATCTGCTGCACGGATTTTAACCGATTGGAATTTATCCTCAATTTCTTTATTGAAGGGGTCTTTCCTCAGGGCGTCCCGATAAGCCGCCACGGCTCCATCAAAATCACCTTTTTGTTCAAGTTCATCCCCAAGCTGGGTTTCACGAAGAGTGCAGGACATCAGAAGCATCATAAAAACCATGGCCAACACGCAAAACGGCTTAATTCTAGGCATTATATCCTTCACTATATGTAATGAGAATGACTGGGGGGGTAAGACGAAGATCTCACAAATCCTCCTTACCCTAGCATATTTGTCAAATACGGGCTAGAGTTACTTGCTCGTTTCTTTAAGCTACTCTAATTTCTGTATCGGATATCCCTTCGTCAATATTGAGTCCCGTCCCTGCGGGCTCGAATGGGTTCAGGATTACTGTAAAGGTGAAGTTTCCTCGATTGGGGCTTCTGTAGATGGAGATTGAATCGGGGAATTTGTCGAAGGGGTATTCCCTAGGGAAGGTTCTCCAGAAGGGAGTGTGTTGGCCGCAGGGGCACAGTTGGTTGGCGCATTAGGATTGAGCGGATTGATCTGGCAGTTGGTGTTTCCCTTGGCTTCGAAGCGGATGGCTTGGTAAGTTTTGGCACCCTTGAAGTCATTCTGATTATATGGGGTATCGGTGCTGGTACTTCTGACTCCATGTATCTCCTGGCCAATTTTTATCAACGCAAATTTGTTTCCGGTTATGGGATCAGCGTAGGCCTTCCGGAGATACCGTTTTGGTGACTTCTTCGTTAATTCTTCAAGCGTTCGCGGCCATTGGTTGGGACGTGTGCTTTTCTGAATTTCCCAGTCCGCCACAAATCGCTCAATGGCTTTTGCAATACTAGTTCCACGAAATTGTAGTTCGGCCTCTCGATCCCGTTGCATTATAACCGACCACTGTTGGGTGACTTCCATCGTTCCAATGGACATGACGACAACCAGCATCATGACGAAAAGATAGGTGACTCCATTCTGGTTGCCGAGAATGGCCATCCGGTCATCTGGGGATTTCTTGATAGATTTCCTCATGTAGTGATGCTGTCTGTTTGTTGAGTGCGGATATCAGTTTGGTAACAACTGTGCCATGGTGCTGGGTGAGTGTTACTTGAAGATAGTCAGCCGTTTTCGTCCTTTCTCGGTAATGAGCACCCATCCAAGAATCAGAAAGGCGGCGCCAAAGGTATCGGCGACGAGATCCCAAATGTCGGCCTGACGCTGGGGGACAAACCACTGATGAATTTCATCGGAAATCCCGAATGCGATGACGCAGATGATTGCGAGGCCCATATTTCCAGCCATCGGGGTTGTGTATTTGAATGCCCGATAGAGCAAAATCCCGAGTACGCCATATTCGCAGGCATGTAAAATTTTATCATTAATTTTAAAAAGAAATGAAGGGATGTGGAGTTGTTGGGCAGGATTGGATTGGGAGGAGAGATATACAATAACAAGAGCATAGAGGACGACTGGCCCCCAATACTTTAATAGCACGAATGGTTTAGATATGGCTTGGGTTGGAGAAATCTGACACGTCCTTTGTTAACAGTGGATTAATGTGATGATGCTGGATTCGGGGGGAAGAGGAAATACCTTACATCCTCGATTTGGACGACGGGTAAAATCATTCCGTCCCCCTTCTGATCATGAGAAAAGCTATAGATAAGTGATTCATCGGCAACCAGAGTACCCAAAAAAAGGATGCCGATGGCAATTTGCTCACCATTTTGTTGCTGACGCCGAATTTGCGTAACCAATTCAAGAGAGGGGATGGCCACCAAATAGTCGGGCAAGCCCACAGGCTTAAAGCGCACAATACCCCACGATGTCGATGTGAGTTCTGGACCTAAGGCCACGGAATATCCCTCGTATTCCGGCATATATTGCCGGAGAAAGCCTGACCATAGAAAGGCAATGGGTTTTTGAAGGATATTTTTGTGGATGAGGCGGGCCTCGTCCCGAGCGCGATTCAGTTGGAATAGACGCTCGCTTTGCTCAGTGTGATCCGGGCTCTGTAAGGTGGGCCAATCCGGTGGATGGCCTTCAAGTTCCTGAAGAAATGCTTCCTGTTCTTCTGGAAGGAGGAGGGGACGGGTATCCCTGGGGATCAGTTGATGCAAGGACTGGCCTTCCAGTTGGATAAGGGGTTGGATTCCTTTTGCAATGTGAGGTTGTCCATTGACCTGGACCGGAAATTGAATCCCTGCACATACATTGAATAACACCAGAATATAAAGAAAGGGGAATTGGACTTTTTTCATGTGCTTGCGTTGTCACCGGGAGAAATTGCGTGAATGAACGGGCAGAGTTTTGAAAGCAGTGAATGCTGTCCACGTCATGTTGTTTAAAGATTAAGGAATGTAATGTCCTATATGGGCCATTTCTCTTCCCGCCAGGCCATATCCCAAAACATCCATTCGTATTGTGAACTAATTAAAAAGGCTTCTTCCATTCTGGCTTTTTCTGCCCGGCCTGCTGTCTTGGCGCATCGATCGACGACTTCGCGCATCCATCGGGTGACTTCCGCAAACTCGGGTGACCCATAGAGTTGTAACCATTCATAATACGGATGTGAGCGTTTGGGTGTTGTTTTCCCTAAAAGATGTTGTCCGACTTCACAATAGACCCATGCACAGGGTAGGGCCACCGTGGTGATTTCACCGAGTGTCCCGGTTTGAGCCACGCTTCTCATATGCCGACAATAGGCATAATTCGTCGGGGAAAGGGGGGTGGATCGCATGTCCTTGGCGGAAAGAGCCCATTGCTTTCCATAGGATTCATGAAGGCCTCGTTCGACGGTAATGGTATCTTCAACTAATTTTGCAAAGCGGAGGGCTGTATCTCCATCCGTCGCTTTGGCCGATCCTAGAGCAAAGACTCTGGCCAATTCTTCTAAATACCTTGCATCTTGTAGGATGTAATATTGAAACTTTTTTGCCGGTAACGTGCCTTTCCCCAATGCCACGACGAAAGGATGCCTTAACTGGGCAGCCCAAATAGGGGCGGCGCGATTTCGTAATTGTTCTGAAAACGTCATGAGAGTGAGTGGTGAATGTTTATTGAGGTATGTGGTGTCACGAGTTTTGTAGCACGGATCGCGCTACTTGAAAGGCTCTCTCCATATCCGGCATATGGCCGAGATCGGGAGTGACCTGGAGATAGCGGATCACATTATTCGCATCGACAACCATGACGGCTCGGGCCAGGACATGGGGTCTCTCCAAGAGTAATCCATGGGAGATGCCAAACTCTCCACCTCGAAAATCTGACAGAAATTCAACATTGGCAATTCCTGCTTCTTTCGCAAATCGTTCTTGAGCGAAAGGCGTATCGACGCTAATGGTTATCAGTGACACCTGCTGATCAAGACCCTTGTTTTTTTCACTCAGGTAATGTGTTTGTTGTTCGCAAACTTTCGTGTCGAGGGAAGGCACGATACTGATGATGCGGACTTTCCCTTGGGACTCATGGATGTTCACGAGTGATAAGTCACCTTTTGCCAATGGGACGGCACGAAGAGTCTCCCCGGCTTTCACTTCCATACCACTCAGCGGCAAGGGGGTACCTCGAAAAAGAATGGTCGACCCTTCTCCTGTCCTGGCGGTTTCTTTATCAATCGGAATGTTTTTATAGGAAAAATTCTGGTCTGATTGCCCATTCAGGGTGGAACATCCAGCTAATGAGGAAGCCGCTAGGATAAAAAGTAACGACATAATGGAGGAAATTTTTTGCATGATGATGCTCCTTCTATCCAACTTGATGATCCGGGTTAAGCTATCGGTATTATATAAAAAATACCATTTTCTCAGATACGCGTGGGATAAATAGCCGGTTGAGTGATGTGTCCTTTAGAAATCTCGTTCTAAAAATGAGAGGATAAATTGATTCACCATAGTGGGTGCTTCCCACTGGGCAAGATGCCCCGCTTCCGGGATGACATGCCATTCGACATGAGGTAATTGGTCTTTTACCCGTTCACCCACATCGAGCGGAAACACTCGGTCCTGATCTCCCCAGAGTAGCAGGACAGGATGAGAAATCTGCTGAAACCTATTTCCATATTGTCCCTCCCATGTTTTGATATTGTCCATCAATGAATAAAGAGGGACAAGAAAATCGCCTCTTTGTCGATTGTGAAATGAACGGTCAATAATGGCAGGGGAGATGAGTGCGGCATTATAGATAATTTCTTTGAGAATATATTCTGTGGTCCTTCTCCCGGCCATCCAGTTTCCTAATTTTGCGAGCCAAATGGGAGGGCGGTGGTGGAGAAAGCGTTGGTAATGTGGTGAAGCGATGCTGTTCTCAACGTGGGCGGGAAATCCCGAGATGAGCACAAGTCGATCCACTCGTTCCGGATAGTCAAGGGCCATGGCCATCGCCAACCCGGCTCCCATGGAATTTCCGACTAACGTCGCTCGTGAAATATTGAGGGCATCCATGAATTGGCGAAAAAACTCCACGAGATATTTTGGCGTATACGCATCATCGGGTTTATCAGAGAGCCCAGAACCGAGCAAATCCAGGATGATGACCCGGTGAGTTTGGGCTAGAACCGAATATTGATGCTCCCATTGCCATATCGATCCGCCAAATCCGTGGATGAGGATAAGCGGCGGACCTTGCCCAACGTCAAGATAGGCAATGCGATGGGTGTTGACTCTGGTGGTCTGATAGGGCACACGTTGGATCAAGTCGATTCCGGAAGGGAGCGTCTTGAGGGAAGAACAGCCCAAAATCGTCAAGCATCCTAGCACGATCATGAAAAGGAGAAATAATCGAAAGTGAGAACAGCCCCGCATTATTATTCCAGATGAATCAGCGTTTCATCAGGATTCACTTCATCTCCTTCTTTGACGTAGATGGTGATGACGGAACCGGCAATCGGCGATTGGACTCGATTCTCCATTTTCATGGCTTCCACTACCAGCAGGGAATCACCCACGTTGACAGTGGAACCCTCTGTCACCAGGACTTTGACCACCCGGCCGGGCATGGGTGTGGTCACGTCTCCAGGTTGTGATGGCTTGGGACGTTTCTCCGTCTTTGATGCCTGGGATGGTGGAGGGTCAGGTGATCCGGCTAAGACTTCTTGAATCGGTTCAAGATACACTTCTTCAAGTTTGTCATTCACTTTAATGTAATAGGGTTTCACGCCGTCTACTGTCTGGCCGGATCCCGACACGCGAATATGATAGGCTTCGCCGTGAACGGTGACGTTGAATTCTACCGGAGCTAAATGTAGATCGTGAGCCACCGCCGGCCCACTCTCCGGGGAGGCGTGAAGGGGTTCGGGTTTGAGTTCCCCTCGCTCCCGTTCATCAAAAAATTGCAAGGCCACGGACGGGAGGAGCGCATAGGAGACAATGTCCTCTTCAGCCATTTCCCGTCCTACGAGTTCCTGCGTTGCATCTCCCAGCTCAGGATCAAGGTTGTCAGCGGGACGACCGGCTACAGGCACGTCGCCCTCCAAGGCTTTTTGCCGAATCTTCGAGTTGAGGGTACCAGGTGGTTTCCCATACAAACCCTGAAAATAGTTTTTGGTTTCATTCGTAATCACTTTATAACGCTCGCCGGTCAAAATATTCAGCGTCGCCTGCGTTCCCACAATTTGGCTCGTGGGGGTGACCAAAGGGGGATATCCCATATCTTTTCGCACGCGTGGAATTTCTTCCAGCACTTCTTTGATTTTTCCCAGCGCATTTTGTTCGGCCAGTTGGGCTGCTAAATTCGAAAGCATTCCCCCGGGCACTTGGGAGAGGAGAATGTCCGTATCCACACCGGTGAAATCGCTTTCAAACTGCCGATAGCGTTTACGGGCTTTGCGTAATTTATCTGCAGCAGGGGCGATTTGTTCAAGATTTAATTTCGTGTCATAGGGAGTGTTGCGAAGGGCGGCAATAAATGATTCGGTCGGGGGGTGAGAGGTGCCGCCGGAGAGGGGGGATAATGCGGTATCCAATATATCCAACCCGCCCATAATGGCCATGAGAGAAGACATGGAAGCCATTCCCGAAGTGTAATGGGTGTGCAGGTGAATCGGGACCCGAACAGTGGCTTTCAAGCGAGAGATCAATTCATAGGCTTCAAAGGGAGGAAGAAGTCCAGCCATATCCTTTATACAAATGGTGTCTGCCCCGAGGTCCTCGAGTTGTTTAGCTTGTTCCACAAAGTGATTCAGACTGTGGACCGGACTGACCGTATAACAAATAGTCGCTTCAATATGCTTGCCGCAGGCCTTCACAACTTCCATGGCCGGTTTGATGTTCCTGATGTCATTCAGGGCATCAAAGATTCTAAAGACATCAATACCGTTTTGCGCCGATAATTCGATGAATTTTTCAAGGACATCGTCAGCATAATGTCGATACCCCACAAGGTTTTGGCCACGCAAGAGCATTTGAAGACGAGTTTTCGGCATGGCTTCACGAAAGGCTCGAAGGCGCTCCCAAGGGTCCTCTTTAAGGAACCGGAGACACGAATCGAAGGTTGCGCCGCCCCACACTTCTAATGACCAAAATCCGACTTCGTCTAATTCTGAAGCAACGGATAAGAGATCCTCTGTGCGCATACGCGTCGCTAAAAGGGACTGGTGTCCGTCTCGTAGAGCCACATCTGTTAAAAAGACCTGCCGCTTCGGAGACGCTTCGATATCCAGGGCCGGAGCGGCATCCAATTTCATCCGGGTAGGTACCGGACGACTGGGCTTCTTGCTTTTATGGGTGTGTGATGTTTTTCGTGACATAAGGAGACCTTTCACATGGGCAATGGATCATAACGTTTCATAAAGGGTGTTATAATCCTTCAAATGCGGCGATAGCTGCGGATAGGGCAATGACGAGATCTTCCGGTTCTTCCGCCTCTTCATATTCAAAAAGTTCGGGATGGCGTTCAAGATAGGAGGTATCAAATCGCCCGGCCCGGAAATCCGGTTCTTCCATGAGTTTTGCCATAAATGGAATGGTAGTTTTGACACCTCGCAGGACAAATTCCTCAAGGGAGCGATGAGTTCGGCGAACAGTTTCGTCCCAGGTCCGACCATGAACGGTCAACTTGGCGAGGAGGGCATCATAATACGGAGGGACGGTATAATCCTTGTACACCGCTCCGTCAATCCGAACTCCAACACCACCCGGGGACAAATAGGCGGTAATTTTTCCCGATGATGGTCGAAATCCATTTTGGGGATCTTCAGCATTTACCCGACATTGAATGGCATAGCCCTGGAGATTGACCTCATGCTGCCCGAAGACCAGAGGACGCCCTGCCGCAATCCATAGTTGGGATTGCACAATATCAACGGTAGTAATCTGTTCCGTGACAGTATGTTCCACTTGGATACGAGGGTTCATTTCCATGAAGTAGTAACGTCCATCGGGATCTAACAGAAACTCCACGGTGCCGGCATTATAGAATTGGGCGGCGCGAGCGATGGCGATGGCGGCTTCTCCCATTTCTGCTCTTAGACGAGGGGTTAATACAAGTGACGGGGCAATTTCTATCAATTTTTGATGGCGCCGTTGGATAGAACAATCACGTTCTCCCAAATGAATCACATAGCCGTTTTTGTCTGCCAGCAATTGAAATTCAATATGGTGTGGACGTTCCACATATTTTTCAAGAAATAAATCACCATTGCCAAAAGCGGCGAGGGCTTCTCGAGCCCCAGCTTCCATTGCCTCTTGTAATTCATCGTCTGATCGCACGACGCGAAGGCCTCGCCCTCCACCCCCGGCGCTGGCTTTGACCATGACCGGGTATCCCGCCTTATGGGAAAATGTCAGTGCCTCTTCCAACGTGCCAACACTGCCGTCAGTCCCGGGAACAACAGGAACACCGATTTTAATGGCCAGTGCTCGAGCCTGGACCTTATCGCCGAGTAGTTCAAGTGAGTGCGGAGATGGGCCAATAAAGAGAATGCCTGCCTCTTCACAAAGCCTGGCAAAATCAGCGTTTTCAGCCAAAAATCCATACCCTGGATGAATGGCATCGGCTCGAATACGCTTCGCTAATCCTACAATCTGTCGAGCATCAAGATAGCCTTGCACAGGACCCGGACCGACTAAATATGCTTCATTCGCTTTTTTGACGTAAATGGCGGTGGCGTCACTTTCTGAATAAATCGCCGCCGTGGCAATGCCGAATTCTCGACATGCCCTGATGACGCGCATCGCAATTTCTCCCCGATTGGCAACCAAAACTTTTTTTAACATACGATTCTAGTGTTCGTGTCTCAACTTTAGGAATGCATGACCGTGCCGATCGTGTTCTGAATTTTTCGAGGCCAGATGGTATCAGAAGATAAGCTAACGAATCAGGGATTCCGCGAATTATTGGTCCTTTAGAAGTGGATAATATTTCCCTTTTCGCATTAGGTTTTGGCCTTCTGGGGAAAGGGCAAACTGTTCAAAGGCCAGAACCTGCTGTGAGGGACTGGATTGAGTGATGAGCATCACCGGTCGTTGGAGTGGATAACGATTGTCCAATATGGTTTGCACTTCAGGCTCCACCCGATTGATAAACAGAAGATTTATCGCGATCCCATCTTCTTTGGCCCGGAGAGCTGGGGTCATGGATACAAAGGTAATGGCCTCTAAATTTCCGCTCACTGCTTTAATGGCTTCATTCTCGGTTCCCGCCCTATGAGCGGAACGCGGAATCCCATCTGGAATATGTAATGTTTTTTCGAAACCTTGTCGAATATTTTCATTAGGGGTGCGATTGATTAGCACAATTTTGGTTTGAGGGGCTTCCTCATGGACCTGAGACCAATAACGAATTTTCCCGGAAAAGACATCCGCAACTTGCTGGATAGTCATTTCTTTTACCGGGTTTGAAAAATTGGTTAAGACGGCAATTCCGTCTCTGGCAATGACCGTGGATCGGAGCGAAGGGACCTCCTCGCCCGTGATCCCAATATCAGCTTCATTAAGTTCGATGGTTCTGATTGGTTTGGCATTAGGATGCCAGAAAATATCAACGGAGACAGAAGGATGGCGGGACTCAAACCCCGCAGCCAGAATTTCCAGAAGATATCGCTCAGGTCCATTGCCAACAATGAGAATCGTTCCGGAAATCGTCCCTGAATCCGTAACCGGAGGTTCCGATTTAGTAGATTCCTTGGAATGAACCGGGCCTAAGGGAAATATCAGTCCACAGAGAAAAACGATTCCGATCAGAGAAGTTATCTTGACCGCATTATATTTACAAAGCCTGATGGCCGCCATAATTTTTATCATCCCTACCAAAAACAACGGCCACGCCAGTGGTCGAAAAACCAGGTTACGATATGACCAAGAATAAAAAAACGGGCACATCTTTCCGGTTTATAGAAATAAATGTCAAGGGGCGGGAATTGTGGAGGATAGAATACCTTGAGCGGTCAGCTTTATACATGTCCGCCCAAGCCTCATCCTATTCTCCTGCTGGGGGGTTAAAATTTGACTCGGTCGGCTCTGCGCGTTGGCCCATAATAGGAGGGAGTTTGGAAAACTTATCCATTCGTTCATTCAACATGTTATACGCTTTGCCTTCTGCAAATCCTGGTTTATGTGTTCCCACAATTTTCGACGCAAACGAGGACATGATGCGTCGGCTTTTGGTGGTGTTGCATTTGGGGCAAAGAGTTTCTTCTGGTTTAACGCTAAGCGCTTGCATGGCCTCATAACGATGATCGCAACCTTCGCAGACATATTCATACAATGGCATACCGGACTCCTTTGAAATTATACGATGAACATGATTAATATCGAGTCTGTCAGGACCCCAGTATATCGAAGAATGCCTAGGCGTGGCCAATGGATAAACGTAGTGACTATGGAAATGTCCAAAAAAAATATTGACGGCAAGTTTATGATTTCACTATAATTTTTCGTTGGTCTTTTTACAGTCAAATTTTGGAGGAATGAGTCATGTCGGTGTTAATTAGGAAATTTAAATTGCCCACTGGAATGGTCAAGGAGGAACGTATTGACGATCCGGATCGCATTGAGCGGTATATGCAGTTTTTTGATAAGGAACAGCAAGCCAAGCTTGATGCGGGGCAAAAAGTTTTTTTAGATAAAGATGAATGGCAATTTGTCGATAACTGAATTCCTGCAGGTCAGGCTCCCTCTTCGTTAATATTCCTGACAGGTCGTTTTCACGTAAATCTTTGATCGTGCCTGTGGGGCAGGCTCGGCGTACCATCCAGTGAAGGAGCATCACGACTATGGGGTATTGGATCCATCTGAAACGATCACTTGATGAAGCGATGATCCATCGGGATCGTTGCCCGGAGGTGCCTTCAGGCCCGCATCGGGCGGACTTTTGGGAAGGCGGATGGACCGAATATCCAGATAAGGATACGGCTCTGGAAAATTTGGAAAATACGGATGCCACCCTCCAACTCAAATGTCCTTTATGTAAACCGTAGCTCGTGGGTTCTGATTTTGTGACTTTCAGTACAACCAGTCCGTGAGAGGGATTTTTCTTTTTTAAATAGTATTTGTTATGGCGGAAACATTTGCTAACGCCCGGTGGGTGAAGGAAGGTTTTTTAGACAATCGGATTGTCGGATCGGTCGTTGGGCAAATCACCTTAGCTGGACTGGAAACCGTGGATGTGTATTTGGTTGGGGATTTTGTTGGAGAGATTGCCGGAAAAATCGTGGGTTTTCAAAACCCACGATTTTTAGATGATCCTCAAGCCGGAGGATCGCTATATGATTTTTCCATCCCTCAACTAGGCAAAGTCAGTCTCATGTCGTTTGATCCGCACCCTCTTCTTGACCCTCATCCTTACTTTGAATGGTTTTCGACTGATCAACAACATTATCGCATTGAACTGCAACCGGATGAGGCGTGGGTCATGTCTGATGATCAACGAGATGTTGTGGAGGGTCAGGCCCAGAGAATTCGCCAAGAGCTGGCAACTCTTTTACCATGAAGGGAAATGGATTGGTGGTATCCCGTCGTATTTAACAGGTAAGAGAGGGAGATCATTTTTGATTAGAAAGACAATCTGCCGAACATAATGACAACCAGCATCTCTTTGTGAACGTTATTGATTGACTCACTTTTTCTCCCTTCGTAGAATGCCAGCCATGAATGACCGATTTATAAAAGCCTGTATGCGACAGCCTGTAGACCGGACCCCGGTTTGGTTTATGCGTCAGGCAGGGCGGTACATGGAAGAGTACCAGGCTATCCGACGCAAGTATTCGATTTTAGAAGTATGCAAAACACCGGCGTTAGCTGCCGAAGTCACCCTTCAACCGATTAATCGCTTTGATCTGGATGCGGCAATAATTTTTGCGGATATTTTATTGCCCCTCCAAGCCATGGGATTAAACCTGGAATTTGTTGAGGGGAAGGGTCCGGTTATTGATAATCCGATACGAGGTGAGATGGGCATTGTGGACCTGCGTCAGGTCGATGGGGAGGCCTTCGCTTATGCCGGGGAAGCCATTCGCCAGACACTTCAGGCCCTCGATAATCGAGTCCCCTTACTTGGATTTGCCGGGGCGCCGTTCACGTTAGCCAGTTACGCCATTGAGGGCGGAAGCTCACGTGACTATGCCCGAACCAAACATTTGATGTTCTCGCAGCCAACCGTGTGGCATCAATTAATGTCCAAACTGTCTGTGGTTGTCGTGGAATATCTACGGGTGCAAAGTCGAGCAGGCGCCCAAGCTATTCAGCTTTTTGATAGTTGGGTCGGAAGCTTAAGTCCTGGCGATTATGAAGAATATGTCCTTCCTCATGTTCAAAATATTTTTTCAGCCCTACGCGTTGAAGGGATTCCCCTTATCTATTTTGGAACAGGGACGACTGGGCTTCTTCCACTTATGCGAAAGGCTGGAAGCGATGTCATGGGCGTCGACTGGCGTGTTCGTTTGGATGAAGCATGGAGGACCATTGGGTTTGATGTGAGTATTCAAGGTAATTTGGACCCCCTGGTACTGTTTGCCCCTGAAAAAGAAATCGAGCGTCGGGTGAAGGATATTATGCAGCAAGCTGGCGGCCGACCCGGTCACATATTTAATTTAGGTCACGGAATTCTTCCTAATACCCCTTTGCACAGCGTTGAATTTGCCATTGAATGTGTTCGCCGGTTTTCCACGGCTTCCTCGTAGGTGCTTTTTCCTGTCAGCTTTTCCCCATCCCTCCATGAAAACCTGTTTATTTCAATTTCTCACCACGTTCTAGCATTTCCTCGTTGATTGCTCGAGACTTCATGAGGAAGACACCGTACCAAGTGGTTATTGTGGGAGGAGGGATATCCGGCCTCGCCACGTCGTATGCCATCATGGAAGAAGCTGAGAAAACCCAGACGGCCGTACAATGCACAGTCGTTGAACGAGATCCCAGATGGGGTGGGAAAATTCTGACACATGTCACAGACAAGTATCTGATTGAAGGGGGACCTGACTCCTTTCTCACTTCAAAGCCGTGGGCGCTCGAATTGTGCCGGACCCTGGGGCTTCAAGATCAATTAATTTCTACCAACTCACAACACAATCAAACGTTTTCATTTTGCCGGGGTGCCTTGAGAGAACTTCCACAAGGCTTATTGGCCTTTCGGCCACGACGGGTTGATACCCTTGTTTCTAGCGGACTCTTGTCCTGGGGTGGAATGCTTCGGATGGCGGCCGAGCGCTTTTGGCCAAGGCGGAATCCTTGGCCGGCAGACGAATCAATGGGCGAGTTTTTTCGTCGACGGTTTGGGACCGAAGCCTTCGAGAACCTCATTGAACCATTGGTGGCAGGCATCTATGCCGGGGATGCAGATGAACTGAGTATTGAGTCGACCTTTCCTCGATTTCGCGAATTAGAGCGAGAACATGGCAGTGTCATTAAAGGAATGCGGAAGGCTCTCGGCGCCGCGCCAGCCGCCCCGCGTTCCTCCGGTGATACTCCCACGATGTTTATGTCGCTTCGAGGGGGATTAGGGGAGCTCATTCGAACCTTAGTGGAGGCATTGCGCAGACGTGGAGTAGATTTAATTGGAGGTGCCGAGTGTCAGGAAATTCAGTCTCCGGCTCCTGAGTCTGGCGTATTTCACGTTATGTTGGATAATGGAGATCGGCTTCCAGCTGATGCCGTTGTGTTGGCCACTCCGGCCTATCAGACCGCTCAGTTACTTCGTGTCATTCAGCCTGAAGCAGCGAGTCTGTTAGATGGCATTCCCTATGCCTCGACGGCTACGATTTCTATGGCCTATCCCCCTGAATCCATTAGGTCGCAGATTCGAGGATTCGGATTTGTTGTTCCCCGAAAAGAACAACGCCCATTGCTTGCGGCAACCTGGACTTCGTTAAAGTGGCCGGATAGGAGCAGGGCTGGCGAAACTCTGATTCGTTGTTACATCGGTGGTCGAGGGCGAGAGTCGGTTCTTGAGCAGGATGATGACTCACTTGTGGAGTGTGTTCGGGGAGAATTAACGTCTTTGGTCGGGATCACGACCGCTCCGACCTATACAGAAGTCTATCGATGGAAGCAGGGAATGCCTCAATATGTGCTCGGACATCGGGACCGGTTGGCGAAGCTTCAGGAACAGTTAGCTCATTCGCCAGGTCTCTATGTGACAGGAGCAGGAATGTATGGAATCGGTATCCCTGATTGTATCCGAGAAGCCACGAGGGTTGGAAAACAGCTACTACAGGATTATGCTGCTCACCATTCAGCAAAGAAATCTTGACGCACGGTATCCGGTTGAGGAGGAACTGAAAGAGCAGATGGAAGAGATTGTTCGGGCTCATGCCTGTGTGAGTGGAACAGTTCAAGGAGTCGGATTTCGAGCATTTGTACAAATGCAGGCCAACAAGAGGTCATTGCATGGGTGGGTGCGCAACCGCGCTGGAGGAGAAGTCGAATTGGAAGTTGAGGGGCCACACGCCTCTGTTCAGACCTTTCTCCAAACTCTCCACAAAGGGCCTCCTCTCTCTCAAGTTCTTCAGGTAATAGTTGACTGGAAAGACCCAAACAGGCAAACTGAAGGGTTCCAAATCCTTCGTACTTTTCTGTAAGGGATAGAGGGCGGTGCGGATCGGATAATTCCGATCTAAAAGTTAGAAGAAACCACAGGTCTTATCAAGATTGAGTAGTTTATCTATGGACTATAAAGCGCATATTCGAGAGGTTCCTGATTTTCCTAAGCCGGGTATCCTCTTTTATGATATTACGCCCTTATTAAATAATCCTGTTTGCTTTCGTTCCATTATTGATGAATGCATTCGACACTACCAGGATGCCGGTATTACCAGGGTGGTTGGGATTGAATCACGAGGGTTTATTTTAGGAAGCCCATTGGCGTATCACTTGAATGCCGGATTTGTCCCTGTCCGGAAGCCTGGCAAATTACCGGCCGATGTGTTTGAGGTCAATTATAATTTAGAGTATGGCTCGACGACGTTGTCGATTCATCGTGATGCGATTCAAGAGGGAGAGCGAGTGCTTGTGGTTGACGATCTCCTTGCGACTGGAGGAACGGCCGGGGCGACAGTCCATCTCATTCGGCAACTGGGTGGAGATATTGCCGGCGTGGTGTTTTTAGTGGAATTACTTGGGCTTGAAGGACGAAACAAATTAAACGGGTGTGAAATTCACTCCCTGATTACGTATGAATAAGGACACAGACTTTACTCGTATTGCATGATGCAACGGGGAAGGTGTCCGCAGACATTGATCCTCCAGTCGTGTGAGAGAATGGTTAACTTTCGAAGGAAGAAAGGAATGTAGTATGGCCGAAAGACCAGTAAAGAAAGAAACGAAAGCGACGGTCTCCGCCGGGACGAAAAAAACCACAGCAAAAGCCACTTCCGCAACCCCTGCTCCGCGGAAGCCGGCGAAAGCTCAAACAGAGGATCGTCATGTGGCGTTAAAGGAAATTCTCTTGGCCAAACGGGAAGCGCTGATTCAAGAAATCAAACAACAGCTTGGTCAGTCAGTGACAGAAGAACAACAACGCCGGCTGGAAGCGGCGATGGACAGCGGGGACCAGGCGCTGGTGGATTTGGATCGCGAAATGGGGATTTCGCTTCAAGAAATGCGAAATCGCGAACGACAACTGATTGATGATGCCTTGGATAGTTTGGATGAGGGCACCTATGGTGTGTGCGCAGAATGTGGGGGCGAGATCAATGAAAAGCGTTTGCAAGCGCTTCCGTTTGCGCGTTTGTGTGTCGAGTGTAAATCCAAACGAGAACTGATGGAAAAAATTGAACGATCGGAACAGCGGCAATAATCAGAAGGATTGCTGCATCTGCTCTCTCACCCTGTCTAATTGGGAGTGGCATACACTCATCCAATTCGACAAAAGCGTTTTGCGCCTTCAACTTTCTTTCCAACAAAACCTGAGGCCGTGACTGATTTTTCCTTATACCCCTCTGCTAGCCATCTGATAGGCGAGAGGAAAAGGGTTCAGGGAACATTCTCGTATGCCTAAGTCAAGAATTGTTGTTCTAGCAAGTGGCGGGTTGGATTCCACGGTGACGGCCGCCATTGCCAAATCAGAAGGACATGAGCTGTATTTCCTGACTATTGATTATGGACAGCGTCATCGAACGGAAATTGATTGTGCGCATAAAATTTCTGAATATTTTGAGGTCAAAGAACACAAAATAGTCCAACTGGACTTACGAACGTTTGGGGGATCGGCCTTAACCGATCAGATACCGGTTCCCGCCCATCAGCCCGCACGGGATCGTGAACGGCAGATTCCCATCACCTATGTTCCGGCCAGAAATACCATTTTCTTAAGTTTGGCGCTGGCCTATGCCGAGGTGTTGGGTGCCACCAGTATTTTTTTTGGGGCCAACATTCGTGACTATTCCGGCTATCCGGATTGTCGGCCGGCATTTATTGAGGCGTTCAAGGAGGTGGCCCGTCTCGGCACACAAATGGGATTGGAAGGTAGACAGATCGACATTCTCGCTCCGCTGCTCTTTTTGACCAAACGTGAAATTATCCAAAAAGGACATGCCTTAGGGGTGCCTTTTCAATGGACGAATAGTTGTTATAATCCAGGACGACATAATCAACCGTGCGGACAATGTGATAGTTGCGTGATTCGTCAAGAGGGATTTCAAGAGGCCCAACTTCCCGATCCGCTACTGGCCGGATAAATATGAGGCTGTGGCCACGTCTGATTGTGACCGAGTATGGGTGTAAAGGAATTTGGACATGAACCATCATTCTAAAGGGACAATTCTCCGGGGTTTTGCAGGGCTTCTTTGTTGGTTTGTTATTGGCTGTTCTGAGAATGGGACGAGTGCCGGGGAATCTTCTGCTCCCGCATCCATCGCACAAATATCGGTAGTAAAAGATCTTCCAACAGAATTCAAAGAAGGCGAGGAAAAATTTAATGCCTTTTGTTCTCCCTGCCATGGTTCCCAAGCCTCGGGAACGGGTCAAGGTCCTCCATTAGTTCATAAGATTTATGAACCCAGTCATCATGCGGATTTTGCTTTTCAGCGGGCTGCGGCCCAGGGAGTCAAAGCCCACCATTGGAAGTTCGGGAACATGCCGAAGATCGAAGGCGTGACCGCCGATGATGTCACGCAGATTATTGGCTACATCAGGTGGCTTCAACGCCAAGCAGGAATTTCCTAAGGCATCCCAGGGCGTCGTCCAGTTCGGCTTTCTTCTGTCACCATGGCCATCAGTGGGAACACTGACTGTTGTTTAATCCCACGGATTGACCCCGTTTGAAGCCAGATCCTTCACGGCATACTTCGTTCCAGTTCATTGACCAGTCCTTGGATTCTTGTAAATCCCGCTTGCCAGAAAGTCGTGGAGTTGATATCCACCTGTAGGGGTTTGAGCAAGTCTTGTGGGCTGGCCGACCCACCTCCTGAAAGCAATTGTAAATATCGAGGGACGAAGGAGGATCCTTCTGTTTGATAGCGTTGAAAAAGCGACAGTACTAATAAACTGCCAAAGCTGTAGGCGTAGCAATAAAACGGACTGCCAAAAATATGGGGAATGGCTAGCCACTCCCATTGAAACTCCTGGTCCACGGGTAAGCGAGGCCCGAATTGCTCACGAAGGAGTGCCAGGTAGGTTTGAGCAAGAGCATCAATGGTCGCGCCTTTTTGAACCATCTGATGAGCTTGCCGTTCAAATTGAACAAAATAGGCCTGTCGCATAATGGTGGCATACGCATCGTCGAGTTGATCGACAAGAAGTCCCGCCTTGACCTTCTGGTCCTTTTCCTGTTGGAGAAGTAAATCCGAAAGCAGGTGCTCGCCAAACACAGAGGCCGTTTCCGCCAGAGGGAGCGACGAATGAAATGTGAAAATGGAATGCTCCTTTGCCATCATGGCATGAACGGCATGTCCCAGTTCATGGGCTAGCGTCGAGACATCACGTGGCTCTCCCGTAAAATTCACCAGTACGTAGGGAGTCTGTGTCGGGAGGACGCTATAGCAAAAGGCCCCACCCATTTTCCCTGGTCGAATCGCAGCATCAAGATGGTTTTCTTCAAGAACCTGCTTCGCCCGTTGAGCCAATTCAGGGGAAAAGGCTTGATAGGCTTCCATCACAAGTTCTTTCGCCCTGGCAAATGAATATTTTGATTTCTTCGCCGTGAAGGGAGCATACAAATCGTATCGTTGAAATTGTTTCATCTTCAGCAGCCGTCCCTTTAACCGAAAATATTCCTGGAAAATGACGGCATTCTTTCGACAGGTTTTGAGCAGAGCATCAACGGCTTTTTCGGGGACATCATTTGTGACATTGCGCACGGCCATAGGCGAGGCGTAATGCCGCAAGGTGAGACCTTCATTACCCCAATCCTGAACCAGGCTTTTATACATTTCTCCAAGAGCATCACGGTGTTCACCGTAGACCTTAAAGAGGGCATGGTAGGCTTCTCGACGAACCGAAGCTAATGGATGCCGGACATATCCCATGAGTTGTTCGCGGGTCAGACGGGTAGTCCGGCCTTTTATTTTCATGGGAAATGTCAAACTATTCGTGGTAACGCCATACAATGTTTCGAGAGCCTGGCGACCGGTCGTACTTTTAATGGTTAAAATTCGTTCCTCAGACTCACTCAAGGTATGCGGTGTGAATCGAGTCAAGGTGTCAAGATGATATCGAAATCGCTCGGCTTTTTCGGTCAGCCGGGCCGCGTTGGTGGGATCGAGGCTTTGCCACCAGAGGTCAAGAAAGACCAGTCGATTTGAAAAATCTGTCAGTCGGTTCCGTACCTGGGTGTCAAACGCCCGGGCTTCCTGATTTTTCGTATTTTCCGAAAACCATAAAGACGAAAAAGCCCGCAACGTCGTCATGTGCTCGGTGACGGTTTCGTATTGCTCCCAGATTTTTTTGAAACGGGCGGCAGAAATATCGGGGCATAAATGCGGTCGTACGGCCTCGAGTTCAGAAATCAGGGAGTCAAGCTTTTTGGTGATCCGCTTGAAGTCTTTGGTCGGATGGCGCAAGAGACCTTGAAGGTCCCAGGATGGAAGAGTCTTCGACATATGTGCTCCTTTTTGAGGCTATAGTGAACGGTATATTCTATTTGGAAGGGTGGTTGTGTCCTCCTTCGCTAAAGCTTCGGCGGACAGCCTTCGTCCTTTCTACTTCGGTAGTTTACTTGGTGGAATTTTGGCTCTCTTCTGTGCTGGCTTGCCAGCCGAAGCCTTGGCGAAGGCTGGCGGAGGGGGTGGGATTCGAACCCACGGTCGCTTTCACGACGCCGGTTTTCAAGACCGGTCTATTCGACCACTCTAGCACCCCTCCGAATCATTTAGAGTCAAAAACTTGAGGATTGTTGGGAGGACTGACTCTCACCTCATTGCGGACCTAGCTCTTATTGCTCGACAAGAGGCTCCTTTTAAAGGAAGATGACTTGAATCTCACCACGCTCATCTCCATACAAGCCTATAGTAGCCGACTGAGGCGGGAATGTGAACTCTCCGGCTTAAGCAAATTTGTTGAGAGTTGGTGGAAAGATTGTGTCATTTCACCAGTCTGAAGATCACATGCATGTTTGGGGAACATCAACATTTTCCTGCTGGAATAGCACCCGGACTGATGACGCTAACCCCGTTCATATAAGGTTGCAATGCGGGGGGAATTTTTACGGTCCCGTCGGCTTGTTGATAATTCTCCAGAATTGCGACCACGGTTCGACCAATAGCCAGACCTGAGCCATTGAGCGTGTGGAGGAATTGAGGCTTGTCCTTTTTGGAGCGGAAGCGAATATTGGCTCGGCGGGCTTGAAACGCCTCAAAATTACTACAGGATGAAATCTCTCGATACCGTTGCTGCGAGGGAACCCAGACTTCAAGATCGTAGGTCTTCGCGGCGGAAAATCCCAGGTCGCCGGAGCATAAGGCGACGACACGATAGGGGAGTGCCAATTTTTGGAGAATGGATTCGGCCGCTTGGGTCAGTTGTTCCAGCTGGTCATAGGAATCCTCTGGTTGGACAAAGTTGACCAGCTCCACTTTTTGAAATTGGTGCATGCGAATCAGACCTTGTGTGTCTTTTCCGTATGATCCGGCCTCTCGGCGAAAGCAGGAGGTATACGCGACGAAGCGAATCGGGAGCTGGTCTGAATCCAAGATTTCTTCTCGAAACAGGTTGGTGACGGGAACTTCTGCCGTGGGAATGAGAAAGAAATCTTCTTCAGAAAGATGAAAGAGATCTTCGGCGAATTTGGGTAACTGGCCGGTGCCTGTCATGGAGGGCCGGTTGACGAGCATGGGGGGCAGCACTTCGGTATAGCCGTGTTCTTGGATATGGCAATCAAGCATGAAATTGGCCAGGGCCCGTTCCAATTGCGCGCCAAGGCCCATCGACACGCAAAATCTGGCTCCGGCAATTTTAGTGGCCCGTTTGAAATCGAGAATGCCGAGTGCCTCACCCAGATCTTGATGCGACCGGGCTTCAAAAGGAAATTTCTGAGGCGTGCCCCATTGTCGCACCTCCACGTTATCGTGTTCGTCCTTCCCCGGCGGGACCGACTCATGCGGAATATTGGGAATTCTGAGGGCGTGGTCTTGTAGTTGTTCTTCGGTGGTGCGTAATTCTACGTCCATGGTCTGGATGCGGTCACGAATGTCGCGAAGAGCGGTTGTGGCATCCTCACTGGGTTGTTTGGTACGTTTCAGTTCGCCAATTCGATCCGATCCTTTTTTGAGCTGGTGGCGAAGTTCTTCGCTTTGGGTGATGAGCACCCGTCGCTGTGCCGCTAGGGTCTGGACGGTTTCCCAGGGAATATCGTCGGCTCTAGCACCGAGTTGGGAGCGGAGAGAGTCGAGTTGGTCGCTAAGGATTCGGATATCGTGCATGGTGGCCTGGCAGGGAAATCGAATCTATCATGAGTCCCCATCTCAGTCAATGAATGAAAACCTGAAAATCCTTCTCATTCCGGCCGCAGCCTAGCACTCATGCCCTATATCTTTCCTGCTGAAGACGTGTTTGTGGTCCTGGTGAGTTTGGTCATTGCGGGATTGCTGCTTTTTCGCTGGTATATAACTCAGAATCGTAAGAAATGATTCCCGTTGCTAACGAAAATAAAAATGCAGATGGTACGTTATCACCATCCAATTAGCTCAGCCATTCTTTAAACTTCCTGAGGTTAACGTGTCTGGCGCATTTGTGTTTTGTCTGAGCCCTCTTTATAATTCAAACCCTTTTTTTTAATGTGAGGAATGATGTTACCGACACTTGGAATTTCGCGAACAGATAATCGACGGGCGGATGAACTCCGACCTGTCAAAATTACCCGTCCCTTTACCAAATATGCGGAAGGGTCAGTGCTCATTGAAATGGGAGAGACGAAGGTCGTCTGTACGGCTTCAGTAGAAGAAAAAGTCCCCCCATTTTTACGGGACAAGGGGCAAGGCTGGATTACCGCTGAGTATGGGATGTTGCCTCGTTCGACCCATGACCGGATGTCCCGTGAAGCCAGCAAAGGCAAGCAGGGCGGACGAACTTTGGAAATTCAACGACTGGTAGGTCGTGCCCTACGAGCCGTCACGGATATGCGTCAAATGGGGGAACGCTCCATTTGGATTGATTGTGATGTGATTCAGGCGGATGGGGGAACCAGGACTGCCTCTATCACTGGCGCCTACATTGCCCTGGCTGATGCCTTTTCGACTTTGAAGGAGAAAGGTCTGATCAAGCAATGCCCGCTTCTGGATTATCTGGCGGCTATCAGTATCGGAAAGGTGGCCGGGGAAATCCTGTTAGACCTGGCCTACGACGAAGATTCCAAAGCTGACGTGGATATGAATTTAGTTATGACGGGGAATGGCCGGATGGTCGAGGTGCAAGGAACGGCCGAACAGTCTCCCTTTTCGAAAAAAGATTTGGATGAGTTTTTGGCAATGGGATGGGAAGGGATTCAACAATTGATTACCTTGCAGAAGGAACTCATCGGCTCTATTTCCTAATGTTGGTCCCCATGCCGGTCATCGACTCATTAGTCCTGGCGACAGGAAATCGACATAAAGTTGAGGAGATTCAATCCATTCTCAATGATGTGGGCATTCCTATCCTCACATTAAATGAATTTCCTGATTTTCCCCCGGTGGAAGAAGACGGGGACACCTGTCAAGCCAATGCCGTCAAAAAGGCCGTGGCCACAGCAAAATATACCGGACACTGGGCCTTGGCTGACGATACCGGATTGGAAGTGGATGCGTTACAGGGACGTCCAGGGGTCTATGCAGCCAGATACGCCGGGGAGCATGCCACCTACGAAGAGAATTGTAAAAAACTGTTGCAGGAATTACATGGGGTGCCTTCAGACCAGCGAACCGCCCGATTTATCACCGTGGTGGCGCTGGCCAATCCTGATGGGCAGACAGAAACCGTTGAAGGCATATTAGAGGGAATTATCACCCAGGAGTTTCATGGGACAGGTGGATTCGGGTATGATCCAGTATTCTATGTTCCTCAACTAGGAAAAAGCTTAGCCGAGATGACCTTTGCAGAAAAAAACCGCATCAGCCATCGAGCTCAAGCGGTCACCAATGCTAAGAGTCTTCTCACCGCAGACCGCCATTTAGCAAAATAGTCGGGGCGTAGCGCAGCCCGGTAGCGCGCCTGCTTTGGGAGCAGGATGTCGGAGGTTCAAATCCTCTCGCCCCGACCAAATTCTTCAGTGATTCCCATTTGATTTTCACGATCAGGTTAGCAACGTCAATCTTTACGCTCCTAGCTCAGTTTGAGAGACCGGTTTGAACAAGGCAGGCGTTGTGTCTGCATGACCCCAAGGATTGATTGTGTGTGCTGGGTTCGAGTAGAAGCGACCGTTCGTCGTAGCCTCCCTATCTGAGGTAAGGTACCATGGCTCTGAGCTGATCAGCCGTGATGGCATCATTACTGGTTTTTTTAGGATACGATCCCTCGACAAACACACGCCTACCACTTATGTCTGCTATTTCTCGTCATACTATTCGGTCTTCCGTTTTTGCCAAGTATCAACCGATCATCAATCTCTCCACCAATCGAATCGTTGGCTGTGAAGCCCTTGCCCGCTGGCGAGCGGATGATGGTTGTGAGACCAGCATAGAACCGGTCATTGACGAGCTCGAATCGCAGGAAGACTTAGCCTTAGAGTTAACCACCTGTATGTTTACGTGTCTTAAAGCGGATCTAGGCACTTTGCTGATTGAACATCCCACATTTTCCGTGAGCGTGAATCTTCCCCCTATTGTCATGGGCAAAAACAAGATCCTGCCGGTGCTGGAAAAATTAGGGTTGATGCCCCATCTCCCGCAGCTCACCGGAGAAATCACTGAACGGCAAGCACTCAATGAGCAAGGTCGGGAGGCCATCCGCCAGGCTCGTCAACTGGGCGCCCGAGTTGCCATTGATGATTTTGGGACCGGTCAGTCAGGACTACAACAACTCATTGGATTGGAAGTGGACACCATTAAAATTGACCAATCCTTTATTCGGCAGTTGGGGACAAATATTGCGGCGGAACGACTGGTGCGTGGGATTGCAGCCCTGGCCACCATCTTGAAGGTGGATATTGTGGCCGAGGGTGTTGAAACCGCAGAACAGGCCTCCTTTCTGCGTGCTATAGGGATCGAAAAGGGGCAAGGGTGGTTGTGGTCGAAAGCCCTCAATCCCACCGAACTACGCGAGTGGCTAAGCTAGCGCTACGCTTTTATGCAGCCACCATGCCCGGCATGGCGTTCGTTGTCTGGAATAGCCAAAGAATCAAAATCCAACCATTGACCTTCTCGTCAGCCTGACTGCTCACGGAGTCGGGTGTTGTTGTTTGAGGAAAACATAGGCAAGCAAAAGAAATATTAGGCTCGCTGGTGCGTACGGGATCCGATATTCCCAAAGCTAGATGGGGCAAGGGTGGGTAGAGTATCCTGGGAGAATTTCGATGAAAAGTTGGTCTCGTTTTTCATCACGGCCGGGAATTAAAAAATCTGAATTTTGGTGCAGTTAAACTGTACCATTAAGCCTCATTCACACTCACAAATAAATACAAATTGCCTTTTCATTTTTGACGTTTCTATATTCCATCTCACATTGTGTAGATGCGAGTGGAAATAGGTATTCCCCCTTTTAGCCCAGGAAGTCGGAGGTTTCGATGAGGAATGCCACTCGGATCCTGTCCCTCATGACTTCCCAGGTGATCTTCTGGTAAATAATCGGTATCGCTTCAAATTCGTCGTGAGGTTGGCATGCCCCTCATTGTTTTCTAATTGTTTTCAAATATCGGAGGGGCCTCCATATCGGTCTTTCTCCAGTTGAAAAAGAAAAAGGCCGTATAGACCGTTTGAGTGACCGATCCTACCTGCGGCTCCGTTGAGGCAAAAAAACGACCGGATGCTCTTTCGAAAATATCAAAATAAAAGCGCACATAGCCCTGGCTTTGCACACGTTTATAGATAGCCAATTCGGGTGTGGCTATGGGAAATATCGTGGCCTGGGTGGCCGGGAGCCCAAACAACCTCGCGTTTTGGGTCGTCCCTATAGACTCAACGATTAAATGCACATGGTACGTCGCATCCTCTTGCTCTTCCCGAATGATCACTCCCTGTTTTCCTAACCAACCGGCAACGACCTGTTTCATATGCTGATTGATGACATCTCCATTTAAACTCTGGTCCACCCTCAGATCCGAAGCGGTCAGGAGTATTGATGCTCCCTTGAGCATGCCCACATCATAATTCTTCAGGCCTTTGTTGATTGCTGAGCTGAATAACAATTGCTCGGTGGGTGTCAGGGGATCCGAAGCCTTCTTGGAGGGTATGGCGCAGGCGGACAACACGGCCAGGATCAGCCCACACGTCATGATGAATCGCACCGTCCTTATTAGGGTCATCTTTCCTTACTTTCTCATTTTAAAGTGATAGTTTAACTTTACCTTTTTCAAAACGAAACCGATCGCCATGTGCCAAGGTTTTGATAGTCCTTGCTATGGGGAGCATAGAAAAATTAGACATTTCTGCAAGGAGAAAAATGAGTCCGTTTTATTTTTATCGCAAATTCCGACGTGGTAAGAGATAGTGTTTACTCATCATTTAAACGGATACCTTGCTCCGGGTTTCATGCGGACATGGTATTTTTGTCTGGGCCATATGCCATAATTTTTTCCTGTTAAGGCTTTGCTATTTGCCGGCGATTGATCCACCCATTGCAGATTTTCTCTTGTTTGATAGTTCATCGACCTGGGCAGAACAGACCGGATGATTTTTGATCGGTCGACAAAAAAAGTCAAGGAAATTTTTGTCAAACTCGGTTTCCAGTGTTTGTGCAATCCGGGTTGATCAATGGAATGGAGTCCCTCGATCTTCTAATCTGGATTTGTTACCTTCTGTTTGGGAGTGGATTTTGATCGAGATGGATCGTGAGGAAATTCGCATGATAGCCCGTGCGATGAATGGGCAACTATTTTTTGAAAGGCGACCATGGATCGACGAATTCAGGAAATTGAGAAGCAGGAGAACCACTCGAAACGGCAGCGAATGTCTGCCCGAGGGCTGATCGGTCTGCTGATGTGTGTAGGTTTGCTCATGACCAACCCTGGATTGAGCCGGGCCGTGGTTGAAGACGATGTGCGTGTCCTTCGTGAAGATATGGAGCAGGTGAAGAAGGATCTGGCTGAAATTAAGAGCATCCTTCAGAGTGCGATAAAACGGCCAAGTCCGGAGAAAGGCACCGGCACCGTAGGCGTGACCGGGGGTGCGATGCTGGGGGAAACCGATGCGCCGGTGACGATCGTTGAATTCTCGGACTATCAATGCCCATTTTGTCGACGGTATTCATTGACGGTCTTCCCTGTGCTCAAAAGTGAGTATATCGATACAGGAAAAGTCCGGTATGTCTTCAGAGATTTCCCCTTGAGCGGCATTCATCAGGAGGCGGAAAAGGCTCATGAAAGCGCACGCTGCGCCGGAGAATTCAATAAATACTGGGAGATGCATGATGCGTTGTTTCAAAACCAGAAAGATCTCACCGTTTCCGCGTTGAAACAGTATGCGGCGGACCTCGGACTGGATGCCACGACTTTCGGGGAATGCTTGGATAGCGGCAAATACGAAGTGAATATTCAGAAGGATGTGGATGAAGGTGGAGCTGCGGGAATTAGAGGAACCCCATCGTTCTTTATCGGGAAAAGTGGCTCAGAAGACTCCATCACCGGAACGATTGTCCGTGGAGTACAACCCCTGACAAATTTTCAAACAATCATTGACCAACTCCTCGGTGATCAGGCAGGGGACGTTGGTTCCCCCTCCGTATCCGGTGAAGGTTCTCCCACTCCTCTGCCGTAAGCCCTATTCCCTGTTTACGAATCGGCAGGACTTTAGTGGTCCGTCAGACTGGGAAGATCTGATGTGTCAGTTGAAAGTCAAAAGCATGGGCATAAGAGCGTCCAAGGTCGTTGACTCAAACTCACCAACTATGCGATTTTCCTAACGGGGCGCCCGTAGCTCAGTTGGATAGAGCACCGGCCTTCTAAGCCGGGGGTCGCTGGTTCGATTCCAGCCGGGCGCACCATCACCCACAACACCCACAAAAAAGAAACATCCCGCCAGGAAATTTCCACCCTCGTCACCAAGCACATTGTTGCCGATCTTGAGTAAAGCGACCGGCAATGGGCCAGACCGTCGAACGCTGAACACGCCGCAGGAAAGATTACCCGGCCATTGTGGCACAACGGAATTCCTTCTTCCGGGATGAGTATCCTGGTGATTTGACCTTCCGCGTTCCTCTAACCCCTCATTTCCATCGGCGGTTGAGGGCTTTTTATGGTTCCTGCAGAACAAAGAATGGAGCCTGGGCATTCCAATATCTTGTGGGACTTACGAGGTCACATACTTTAATCGGTACATGGATTTTTTGAAGAATTTTGCTAGACTTCCCATCCTGTCTTACCTCTTCATTTCAGGGTGCCTGTGTGGAACTGGATCCAAAAAAACGCCATCTTCTTACCCGTCAACGCGATGAGCGGGGTGAGTTGCTCTACGCTCTGGAACTGCTACACGCCAATTTTCAAAAACAATGTGAAGAAGTTCGCAGACAAACCCGTAAAAGCGCCTTTAATCGGGAGATCACCCGGGCAGGCCGGTACAGAGAAGAAAAACGCTTCTGGGAATACGTGAACAATATCATCGAAGATATCCATTTACTCACCTGGAAAAGAGCCGCCATTTCGGTCTGTCAGGCTCAATATGCCAGAAAGCTCAAGGTCTTAGAAGAAGAACTCCGGGAGTTGGAAACCACCCATCGCAAAGAACGCATCAATTTGCGCTATTCCGGTCAGCCGCCCCAGGAAAATCCTTCTGACCACACCAGCATCACGCCTCCCTTTTATTTTCCGCTTTGAGCTTCACACTCCCTTTCCAGACTCTACACGTTGCTCACCACCAGGTTCCTTGCCCTCTCTACAAAAAACTCCCATTGTAAGGTCCAAAGGATATTTCATTCGTAGACTTTCTTTTGGTGTTCCGCATAGTGGTTGCGGTGGGGTTTTTTAAGACCGTCTTTCTTCGCTTGTTGGTTTCCACTATTCACACCAGTCAGGTGTACGCTTCCCCGTCAAGCGCACAGTTGGTACGTCGCGTTTTTTCAGCTCTCGCGTGAACCGTTTTCCGGGAGGACGTCCATGTTCGTCCTCCCATAACACTGAACCAGAGGATAAAGATTTCAATCTTGTTCCCCTTAGTGAGATTTCTTTACTTTCCTGCCTTTCCTTTCCCGATTTTGGGTTTTAAAGCCAAGTCGTTAAGGTTGCTGAAATTGGAAACCGAGAATGCCTTGGATGGGATGGACGAAGTTTTACCGAAGAGGAATGTTGAAATTCCTTCAAATTTTCCTGGTTGCGTTATTGCTTGGCAACCTGGCATGTGCTGCCGACCCTATCCCGTTAACGATTGAGCAAAAGAAGAACACATTGGTGGTCTTTCGGGGTCAACAACCCATCATGGTGATTCAGGATATCATGCTGGATTTCCACTCCTGGGATGAGGTCCAGCTCAACAGGAAAAGTAACAGTTTCTATCGTTTGCACCTGACTTACCGGGATGTGGCAAACGAGGAAGAAATCGAATCCATGGAGGATTCCAGAGTCATCATTGATATTGAAGCCGATCAGGCAGGACTGCATTTCTCCAGTGATGCTGACTGGTTTTCCCATGTCAACATTTTTATGGAAGATCTCGGCGGACATATGTTTGGCGTGAAACAAACTACCGAGCCGTATAATCAAAAAAGCCCGGATTTGCGCGGTTTGGTACAAGATGTCAATGCGATTGGAGAACACAACCGGTTTAGTTCCGACTATGCCACCGCGGTTTCACCCATGTTCTTTAGTACGAAAGGGTATGTGAGCTTTTTCAACACGTTCGCTGAGGGCCGTTATCAATTTGCGATGAATGGCCGGACCGAGTTGTACCACGCCGCCAGAGAGTTTAATTGGCATGTTCTGGATGCACCAACCTTGGATCATGCGCTGGTTAATTATTACCAGCTCATTGGGGCCCCGAAACATGTTCCGCTCTGGGGTACCGGCCCCGTGATCTGGCGTGATGTCCACAAGCGAGGCAAGCAGGATGTTATTGATGACACCAGACGCTTCACTGAAATGAAAATTCCCTTCACGGGATTATTTGTCGATCGCCCCTATAGCGATGGGGCACATGGTTGGTCGGACATGAATTTCGGTCGTGATTTCTCCAACCCCGGGGAGTGGATAAAGGTCTTACATGAGGATTACCACATCCATTTGATGACCTGGATTGCGCCGATGACTTTTGGTGAACAGAATTTCCCAGGGCGCATGGCAGGGCATAAAGGATATTTTGATCTCAGCAACCCCAAGGCTGTTAGCGAATTTACGCGGCGCTTAACGGACTTGCAGTACAACGTTGGTGTGCAGGGACACAAAATGGATCGGGCGGATGAGAGCTTTCCCTATGACGAAAGCTGGCACGATGGGACGCCGATTCTGGAGCGCCGCAGCAAATTTATTTGGCTCTATGCCAAACATACCCATGAGGCGCTGGCCGATTACTGGGGAGAAGACCAGTTTAATTTCGCTCGCGCGGCGGTACATGGCACGCAGCCCCATTTGAGTGCGATCTGGGCAGGGGACGTCATGACAAATTGGGAGGGTTTACGCAGCAATATGGCCAACTCCATTCGCGCCAGTTATCTGGGTTTTCCCAATTGGGGGACAGATGCCGGAGGGTTCACCGGCAATACGGGCCTCATCAGTGAGGACCTTTATCTGCGTTGGATTCAATTTGGCCTATGGACAGGGTTTTTTGAGATTAAGCTGGACGGCGCCAGTGGTCGCGGCAACGATCGGGCGCCCTGGCGATACTCGGAATCATTCCAGAACCTATACCGTCAGGTTTTCAAAGAGCGCATGGCGTTGATTCCCTATATTTACTCACTGCTGAATACCGCGGCGGAGCAGGGAACCCTGATGAAACCGCTTGCGGGCGTGTACCCCGATGACGAGCACACCTATGCTATCTGGGACCAATACCTGTTTGGCCCCTCGTTACTCGTCGCGCCCATTCATGATCAAGAACCCATCCGAACGGTGTATCTGCCGGAGGGCAGCTGGATCGATTACTACAACGGCTCTGTTCATTCGGGTAAACAATGGCTCGAGGTCGATGTGGTGAGGGAGCATGTGCCGATTTTTGTGAAGGCCAACAGTTTGATTGTCAAAGGCAATATGTATCAGGGGAATGACCGTACTTGGAGCCAAGCCACGCCTCATCTGGATATATTCTATTACCCCCAGCAAAACGCGACCGCGAACACCTTTTTCACTCTGGTGGACGCCGGCGATACCAACAAACACAAGACCATACACGCTAAAATTTCCGGCAACACCGTCAGCGTATCGATACCGGGTAACAGTTATGGCGGGAAGGTGCATATTTTCACAAGTGAGGGCTCTGAGCTTGTCAGGGACTATCCCCCTAACAAGAACACCATCATCACCCTTGAGTTGAAATGATGCAAAAAAGACCATTCTTTTTTGATTTTCATTTAGGCAGAGGAGCCAGCTACCCGGGTTTCTACACACTTGGCTTCCTTCGAATCTCCATGGATTTTTTTCGTTGCATCTGCCAAAGGAGGGGAAGTCCCCAAGTGGGTATTGTGTCAAAGCCCTCAACTTCCCACGGGGTTGGTCTCTAGTGGTCTGTCGCCACACAAGTGATGGTCTTGAACCGGGAGCAGTATGTGGAATGAGGTGAGTGCGCCTGGCATGGTACCTCAAAGTCCGGTCGGGATCTGCCAATTTTGACCTCATCTCCCAAGGGTGAATTTTTACCCTGTAAATGCCGAAAGAATCAGTAAGAGGAAAAACGGCATGCTCACCGTCAGAGAACATGTTTGCCGGGATACGAAGGTTCTGGAGTTATCTGGTCGTTTTGATTATGACTCGAAGCTTGGGCTTGAGGTCGCTATTCTTGGGGCTCAGGAGTTAGGGTGCCACCATATTATTCTCAACTTCTCGAATATTACCTGGATTGACTCTATCGGGTTGGGGCAGATGTTTCTCTGGTACCATCGGATGAAGCCGGACCTAATTCGGTTGAGTATCGTGAGTCCCCAGACACATGTGAGAGAGTTGCTCGAATGTGCTAATTTGCCACAAGTGATTCCCATCTATCAGTCTGAGGAAGAGGCTGTTGGAGGCATGACGCACTGAAGCCACATTATTTATTCCAGCATTTTTAGAAAATTTCGCATTCGGTGATTCCTTGACGGTTGAATACATCTGATCCTTGAGTCCACCCTCCAGATACAAAAATCCCCTGTGAGTCTAACCCACAGGGGAGAATGTTCAAACGCTTCCTCTTAGTCGTTCGTTATTTAAACCGACGGTCAAATTCTTTGACGACTTCATTAGTGAGATCCAACCCATCTCTATTGTACAGCACAATTTTTAGCGTGTTTTCGCTTCCTTTATCAATGACGACATCGAAGCCATGGCGTGCGGCAACGGCTGCGGTCGCTTCTTCGATTTTTTTCATATATTCCTGGACCAGGTCTTTTTGTTTTTGGCCGAGTTCATTCTGGAAATCTTGACCTTGTTTTTGCCAGGCTTGATACTTTTGGGCAAAACGTTCTTGTTTGCGTTTTTGATCCTCTTCACTCAGCTTGGAATCTCTGGACTCTCCAGCTTTAAGTTCCTCCTGAAGGGTCTCTAATTCTCTTTGATCATTTTTCATCACGGTTTCTCTGGCTTGGGCATGTTCTTTTAACGCAGCCAGGGCCCGGCTTCCGGCCTTCGATTTTTCGATCACGGTCTGAGGATCAAGGACACCCACGCGGAAGGAATCTTTTCCAGCAGCAAGGGCATGCTGTTCCAAAGACACACCTAGGATACAGATGCCGGAGATGAACAGGACCCCAACAATTTTTGTCAAACCATTTGCACACATCTTCTTCATGCTTTTCCCTCTAGCGTTTAAAGGATGACCCTCGGTTCGGCCAGAGTAGCCGAAGAGGCAGGAATTACGGGTAAACCTGATGAGAGTAACGAGGGTAAGCGGAGCTGTCAAGAGTCGCAACTCCCTTGTGGCTAACCGGTATTGCCATTTCGAATGGCTTTCATTTTTTCTTCTGCCGAAGGGCAGGATACGTCGGATTTTTATGGGGAAAGGGCCGGGTTTTGACATATTCCAGATGGAGAGATTTTTGAAGAGGGTATCGGGGGCAGGGCGTGAAAATTTGGCTGGTTATCGTCGTGCAATAATTCCGGTTATTGTCAGAGCTGTTGCGCAGATGCCCGGGGCAATGCATCTGCGAAACAAATCAGGGCTTACTATCGGATGAAGAGGTCGTCCCGGATCCGGTGGAGGCACTCGAACTTGAGGATGTCCCCGATCCTGAAGTTGAACCTGCTCCTGATCCCGAAGACCCGGTAGAAGATGTGGCGGGTGCGGATGTAGATGGTGTGGAACCGGACCCACTATCAGAGCTGGTCGAATTGGTCTTGTTGTCGGTTTTAGTTTCAGACGTGCCGGTGTCAGCGGTTTTCCCTTTGTTCTCCGATTTACTCTCTGGCTCTTTGAGTTTGTCCGAGTAGTCCGTGACATACCAGCCCTTTCCCTTGAACATGATGGCGGGCGCTGAGATGACCTTTGTGACCGGTTCGACTTTGCCACAACCACAGGACAATTGATCGCAGGTTTGAATGGGAGGATCTGACATTTTCTGTTGAATTTCAAATCGTTCACCGCTACCGGTGCATTGATATTCATAAATGGGCACGGCATACCTCCAGAGAGTAAACGTCAATTAAAGGGACTTGTACACATATGTTCATAAGGATAAGGCTGATTCTGTTCAGGTCAAGGTTTCGTGGTAATGGAATTATGGAAAAACTAACTGCCGAGCGGGGAGAGTTAGGCTACTCAAGTTTAGCCACGGCCTTGGTCAGGTGGTCTAATCCCTCCTCAATCACCTCTAATGTTCCGGTATACGAAAATCGTAAATGCCCGGAACTCCCAAATGGTTCTCCAGGTACGCACGCGACTTGGGCTTCTTTGAGGAAAAAGTTGGCAAAAGCCAACGGTGTGGACAGGGATTCTCCCTGGAAGCGTCGGCCCAGGAGTTGAGTGAAACTTGGAAATGCATAGAAGGCGCCTGAAGGCATAGGACAGTAAATGCCCGGGATCCTATTTAACCCCTCCACAATGGCTTTTCGTCGAATATCCAACTCTTTTACCATATGTTGAATAAAGGCATCAGACTTTCGGAGAGCCCCAACGGCGGCCTTTTGCGAAATGGAGCTGGGGTTTGAGGTGCTTTGGCTTTGAATGTCTCCCATGGCTTTGATCAGCCTCTCCGGGCCGGCGGCGTATCCAATTCGCCATCCTGTCATGGAATAGGTTTTTGATACCCCGTTCACAATAATGGTGTTTCTGGCGATGTCCGGGCCTAGCGAGGCAATACTGTGGTGTTGATGCTGGTCATAAATCATCTTTTCGTAAATTTCATCAGAGATAATGAGCAGGTTATGTCGGAGGGCTAATTGGGCAATGCCCTCCAAGGTCTGTCGATCATACATGCTGCCGGTCGGATTGCACGGAGAGTTCAGGATGATCGCTTTTGTGCGGTCGGTCACTGCCGCTTCCAGCGCCTTCACGTCAATGGCATAGCCTGAGGATTCGGAAGTGGGGAAAAAGACAGGTTTGGCATCGGCCACGAGAATTTGTTCGGGATACGAGACCCAGTACGGAGCGGGAATGATGACTTCATCCCCGGTTTCAAATAAGGCCAGCGCGATATTAAATAATGTGTGTTTGGCCCCACATGACACCAGAATTTGAGATCGCGAGTAGGTTAAACCCTGGTCCCGCTGAAATTTTTCAATGATAGCTTCTTTTAATTCATCAATGCCTGTCACGGCCGTATATTTGGTAAAGCCTGAGCGAATCGCTTCGTAGGCTGCTTCTTTGGCCTCCTCGGGGGAGTCTAAAGAAGGTTCTCCGGCTGTAAAATCGAAGACCTGTTGCCCATTCGCGACCAGGGCTTTCACGGTTGCGGAGAGTTGCAACGTAGGGGAGGGGGTAATACGGGTCGTTCTTGAGGCAAGGTTCATTTGGCATTTCTCCGTATTCGGCCCTGGAGGCATTCGGCAACCTCGGGATGAAGGAAATGGTGAAGGGGACCACCAACCGAGGCAACCTCTTTGACCATGCTGGAAGTGAGATACGAATATTCCTCACTCGACATCAAAAAGACGGTTTCCAGGTTAGAGTCAAGTTTTCGGTTCAGCAGGGCCATTTGAAATTCATGTTCGAAATCCGACACGGCTCGTAGCCCCCGGATGATGGCCAAGGCCCCACGTTCCCGCACGTAGTTCACCAGTAATCCATCAAACGGTTCAACCGTGACTCCCTTCAGGTCGCTTGTGGCAATTTTGGCCAATTGTACTCGTTCGTCAAGGTCGAACAAGGGAGCTTTCCGAGGGTTTGGGGCTACCGCCACGACCAACTGCTCAACCAACCTGAGGCTTCGAGCAATGACGTCGGTATGCCCTCGGGTAATGGGATCAAATGTGCCTGGATATATGCCAATGGTCATAGGTCAGAATCTTTTTCGGTCTGGGGCACAGGTCGGTAAAACGTCAAGGCCGTATCCCCATAGCGAGCGGTTCGGATGAGCGCCCAATTTCCAAGAGGAATCGGGGGGGTGGTTTTATGGAAATGTTCATAAATGATTCGACCGGTCGGGGCCATGACATCCGCTTCCTCTAAGTGATGCAAGATTTGTTGTACATTCGGGAGCCGGTAAGGCGGGTCCATGAATATCATGTCAAACGGACGCCATCCTACCAAAATTGAATTTTGTATGGCGAGTGACACATCCTCAATGAGGACCTGGCTTGATGAGGCAATCTTAAATTGGGAAAGCATCCGCTGAATACTCGCTCCGGCCAAAGGATTTTGCTCAACAAAGAGCGCTTTGGTCGCTCCACGGCTTAAGGCTTCCAGTCCCACCGCTCCTGTCCCCGCGAACAGATCGGCCACGGTGGCACCCTGAATCTGGCCACCCAGGATAGAAAAGAGGGCCTCCCTGGCTCGCTGGGAGGTCGGACGGGTGGTTCGCCCCGGAAGGGTAGGGATAGTTCGACCTTTCAATTCTCCTGCAACGATCCGGATAGAAGAGGGTTTCATGGCGAGTGGACGATATCATAGTTTTGGAAACCTCAACAATCTCTATCACAGGGTGGGGAAATGGTTTTTGACGGGGTAAAAAATAGCTGCGTATAGTTCAACGCATGTTCGTATGGGCCCCACTGGCATGACGAGTATGAATGAACCGCAACTCAAAAAAGGGATTCAATCCTGGCCGGAAAGGGAACGTCCCCGCGAACTCCTCCTAAGCCAGGGAGCTCAGAGATTATCAGATGCTCAGCTGGTGGCCATTCTCTTACGAATTGGTCGCCCCGATTCCTCGGCGGTTGATGTGGCATTGGACCTCCTGACGCGCCTTAAGGGACTACGAGGTTTAGCCAATCGAAGTCTGCAAGAACTGTGTGTTGTCCCGGGTATTGGTCCTGCAAAAGCCGCCCAGATTCTTGCAGCAGTTGAGTTGGGGAAACGGGCCTTAGCGATCCCGTTAACGGCAGGATTGCGAATTCACCATAGCCAGGATATTTATCAGCACTACTATCCTTTGTTGCGAGACCTTCGGCATGAGGTCTTTAAGGCACTGTTGTTAGATGCCAAGCATGGGCTTATTCGAGATGTCACCGTTTCCGAGGGAAGTTTGACGGTAAGTATTGTTCATCCGCGGGAAGTGTTCAACCTGGCCGTACGAGAATCTGCGGCGGCAGTCATCTTTGTCCATAATCATCCAAGTGGTGACCCGCAGCCCAGCGAGGAAGACCATGCCTTGACCCGTCGACTCATGGCGGCAGGGGAAATATTGGGTATCCGGGTATTGGATCATATTGTGATTGGAGATGGGCGTTATGTGAGCTTTGCGGATGAAGGCTTTCTGGTTTCCCCGGCAACCACCTTGGATCTGTGATTGCCTCAAGTTCTTTCTCTGGATTTTCCTGGTCACTCCCTTTCCCACCCCGGCTTCGATCCTTTGTTTAAGTAGCTTTTCATGAGAATTTCATGGTAGAAATACGTGGTGGCATGTGGTTTTTGCTTGCAATGTTTCAGCATGGTTTTTAAATTCCTGCGCTCATAAGGATCAGATATGGCCTCCATCACTCAAAGAGAAGTCGAACATGTTGCCCGATTAGCCCGTTTAGATCTCACGGAGGCGGAAAAACCCGTGTTTGCGGAACAATTGAATCATATTTTAGCGTATGTGGATCAATTGCAAGGGGTGTCGACGGAAGGTGTTCCTCTCACGGCTTCTGTTGTTCATGAGGAACCGGTGCTACGTGAGGATACCCCACGCGAATGCTTGTCCGTGGAAAAGGCCCTGGCCAATGCCCCATTGTCACATAATGGATTTTTTGTGGTCCCGAATATTTTAGTGAAATAAGGGCGACCTGATTAAACAAAAACGCTCGTTTCCGAGCAGGACTAAACAAATTAGGATTTAATATGTATCGACAATTGTTACGATGTAAAATTCACCGGGCGACCGTTACCGATTCCAGTCTCGACTATGAGGGTAGTTTAACGATTGACCAGGACCTCATGGATCGAGCGGGAATCATGGCCTATGAAGCGGTGATGGTCTCCAATTTGAATAACGGAGAGCGGTTTTCGACTTACGCGCTCCCTGGTGCCCGTGGCAAAGGTGAGATCATCTTAAATGGTCCCACTGCCAGGTTGGGAGTGGTTGGCGATAAGGTCATTATTTTTTGTTATGAATTATTTAATGACGAAGAAGCCAAACGGCACGTCCCTCAAGTTATCCAAGTCGATCATCAGAATAAAGCAAAGTAATCAATCCCGTATGAAACGGGTTGCTCCGGTTAAAGGCCGTTTTCGTGCCATATCCCTATTTATCCACTGATCACAGATTCTGGTTTGTATGTCTCTATTTAAACTTACGCTAAAAGAGCTTCAGGGGAAATTTACCGCTGGCGAGGTGAGTGCGATGGATATCGCCAGGTCCTATTTGTTGCGACTCAGTCAAGTAGAACCAAAAATTAAAGCCTATATTACCCTGACACCGAAAGAGACTCTGCTTCAGCAAGCCAAAGCGATTGATGATGGCTTGAAAGCCTGGCGAAAAACACAGCCGCTCATGGCCATGCCATTAGGCATTAAAGATAATATTTGTACAGAGGGGATCCGGACTACTTGTGGATCTCGAATGTTGGAAACCTTTGTTCCGCCGTATGACGCTTCCGTGATGGGCGGTCTTCGACCTCACCAACCCCTGATTCTTGGCAAAACCAATCTTGATGAATTTGCCATGGGTTCGTCCACGGAACATTCAGCGTTCGGGCCGTCCAGGAATCCGTGGAATCAAAAGTATATTCCGGGAGGGTCCAGTGGAGGATCGGCCGCCGCGGTGGCTGCAGATGAATGTGTGGCAGCCTTGGGTTCCGATACCGGAGGGTCGATCCGACAACCAGCGGCCTGTTGCGGGGTGGTGGGGTTGAAGCCAACGTATGGGCGTGTGTCCCGGTATGGGCTCATCGCATTTGCCTCATCTCTGGATCAAATCGGCCCTATTACCAAAACCGTGACTGATGCTGCTATCCTGCTGAATGCCATTGCCGGATTCGATCCAATGGATTCCACGTCCGCTAATCGTGACGTCCCGGATTTCACCAAATCCGTGAAAAAGAAAGACGTCAAAAAACTTATTATCGGAGTGCCACGGGAATATTTTGCTGAAGGACTTGATGCTGAAGTCTCCGAGAAAGTTCAAGATGCCATCCTGGTGTTGCAGGAGCTGGGCGGAACGATTCGGGAGGTAACGTTGCCCTTCACGGAACAGGCCATTGCGACCTATTACCTTGTCGCCACGGCAGAGGCCAGCTCTAATCTAGCTCGCTATGACGGCGTCAAGTTTGGGTTTCGTTCCAAGGAGTCGGGAGAGCTGGCAGAGATGTATCGGAGCACTCGGTCTCAAGCCTTTGGGCCTGAAGTGAAACGGCGTATTATGTTGGGGACTTATGCGCTGAGTGCCGGGTATTACGACGCATATTATGGAAAAGCCCAAGCGGTTCGCACCTTGATTCAACGGGAATTTGAGGCAGTGTTCCAGGAAGTTGATCTGCTGGTGAGTCCAGTCATGCCGACGCCGGCTTTTCAATTAGGGGAACGATTGGACGATCCCTTGCAGATGTATTTATCCGACATCTATACCATTCCTGCGAGCTTGGCTGGACTTCCCGCAATTTCCGTTCCCTGTGGATTGAGTAAAACCGGCCTCCCCATTGGATTACAACTGATGGGTCGTCCCTTTGAGGAAGCCATGGTTTTGCGTGCAGCCTATGCCTATGAACAAGCTACCGACTGGCGAGTGAAACGGCCAGTGATTCGGTCTTGAAAGGATAGCGAGATATGGTGGATTTGGCAGCGATCATCATTGCCGTGGCCTTTGTCGTCTTGGTGGGCTATCTGGTTCCGATGATTCTTCAAGTGAAACGTACGGTTGGGCAATCCGAACGTTTACTTATTCGCTTGAACCATGAGTTGCCGGGATTATTGAAGGACGTCAAGGGAACCAACGAAAACCTTTTAGCTCTTACCGATCAAGCCAAGCTTGGTATTGATCGTGCCACTATTTTCTTGAATGCAGTTGGAGATGTTGGGGAAACCGTGAGTCATGTCCATCAGACCGTTCGTGAGAAAGGGGGAGGCCTTGCTGTGGGCGTTACCAGTTTACTTGCCGGATTCAAAGCAGCGACTTCGACGATGAAGAAACGTATACATAAAGAACAAAAAGGAGGGCCATCCTATGGCAGTTAATCAGTCAGGTGCATCAGCAGGCTCGGTTGCGTTGGCCTTTTTAAGTGGAGCGCTATTGGGAGCTGTGACGGCGATCATGTTAGCCCCTCAGCCGGGAAGAGATTCCCGAGAACGAATTACGGGGTATGCGCGACGCACGAGTGAAGATTTGCGAGACATTAAGGAGCGGGCCACGGATGCTGTGGAAGATGTCGTCGGTCGTGGCCGTGAACTGGTGGAAGAAATTTCCTGTGCCGTGCGAGAAGCGTTAGACGCGGGTCGGGATGCCATGCGCCGTGAACGTGAAATGAAATCCTTGGATTAAGATTCGAAAAAAGACGAAATCGAGAGGAGTGGCTCTGCTGCGTTATGGCTTATGAACCTGTCATTGGAGTTGAGGTGCATGCCCAACTCCAAACGAAGACGAAATTGTTTTGTAGCTGTCCGACTTCCTTCGGACTTCCTCCGAATACGCAGGTGTGTCCAACCTGTCTGGGGTTGCCTGGAAGTCTCCCGGTGCTGAATCGCCGCGCGGTGGAAATGGCCGTGCGGACCGGACTCGCGCTTCACTGCGAGATCAAGCTGACGAATCAATTCTCCCGAAAAAATTACATGTATCCTGATTTGCCGAAGGGCTATCAAATTTCGCAGTATGATTTGCCGATCTGCGGACCAGGATGGCTTGACATTTCGGTCAACGGCGAGTCAAAACGCGTGCGCATTTGCCGGGCACATTTGGAGGAAGATGCCGGGAAAAATGTCCATGATGTGCCTGTGGAAGGCAGTGGTGTCGATTTAAATCGGGCGGGAACTCCATTGTTAGAAATTGTCACCGAACCCGATCTGCATTCATCAGATGAGGTTGATGCCTATTTGAAAACCCTGCATGACCTCTTGGTTTATCTGGAGGTCTGTGATGGAAACATGGAACAGGGAAGTTTTCGTTGTGAGCCCAATGTGTCCCTCCGTCCCAGGGGCCAGGACCGTCTCGGAACCAAGGTCGAATTGAAAAATATTAATTCTTTTCGTTTTGCCAAAGAGGCCTTGGAATTTGAAATTTCCAGGCAGACTGAGGCCTTAACCGAAGGTGAAACGATTCGTCAGGAGACCCGACTGTGGGATGTGCAGAAAGGACAAACGGTTGTCATGCGAAGTAAGGAAGAAGCCCATGATTACCGGTACTTTCCCGACCCGGATCTGCTCCCCGTTAGCGTGGATGCGGAATGGATGGAATCGCTGCGCCAGACGATTCCGGAACTTCCGGCTGTTCGCATGAAACGGTTTGTGATGGAATATCATCTTCCTGAGTACGATGCGAAGATTCTGACGGATTCAAAAAACTTAGCCGACTATTTTGAAGCCTGTGTGAAACTCTTTCCCCATCCCAAAACGGTCAGTAACTGGGTGATGGGCGAATTACTTCGTGAGCTCAATACCGCTAATACCCCTCCCGAATCCTCCCCGGTAGGCCCCGAACAATTGGTTCAACTCTTACAATTGGTAGAAGAGGGAACCATTAGTTTAAAAGTTGCCAGAGATCTTTTCCCGGAATTTTATGGTAGTGGAAAATCTCCGGATCAATTGGTCAAAGAGAAGGGCCTGGTCCAGGTTTCCGATGAAGGTATCCTGGAAACACTGATTAAAGAGGTGCTGACCCAGCATTCAACTCAAGTGGAGCAATATCGTGGTGGGAAGGAGACGGTGTTAGGATTTTTAGTCGGACAGGTGATGAAGGCGTCGCAGGGAAAAGCCAATCCTGGCAAGGTCAATACTCTGTTGAAACAGCATCTCACGCCTTGATCTAAGGCTCGACTCAGGGTACAAGATAAAGAGGTCGCCATTACTCACCATTACAAGGAATTACAGCTTCTATGAGCCTTATTCAGAACATTACCTCACGGATGATTCTGGATTCTCGCGGGAATCCAACAATTGAAGTGGATGTGCATCTTGCCAGCGGCATGGCTGGTCGAGCTGCTGTTCCTTCCGGAGCTTCCACGGGGACACGCGAAGCCTTGGAGTTGCGGGATTGGGATAAAAAACAATGGATGGGCAAGGGAGTGTCTAAAGCCTTAGCCGGAATTCAAAAGCATATACTCCCGGCTCTTAGAGACATGGAAGCCCAGGACCAGGTGAGTATTGATTCCCGCTTAATCCAACTAGATGGAACCAAGGGGAAAACCAAGTTAGGGGCAAATGCGACACTTGGCGTGTCGTTAGCCGTGGCCCGGGCCTCGGCACAGGAACTTGGAATTCCCTTATTTCGCTATCTTGGTGGAGTCTCGGCTCGAGAATTGCCGGTGCCCATGATGAATATTATCAATGGAGGCGCTCATGCAGACAATGGTCTGGACCTCCAAGAATTCATGATCATGCCGGTGGGGGCGACCAGTTTCAGGGAAGCCCTCAGGATGGGAACGGAGATTTTCCACAATCTCAAGGCCATCTTAAAATCAAAAAACATGAGCACGGCGGTGGGGGATGAAGGTGGATTCGCCCCGGCTGTTCGATCAAATGAAGAAGCCCTGGATTTTATTGTTCAAGCGATTCACCAAGCCGGCTATCGAGCAGGGAAAGATGTGGTGTTGGCACTTGATGCGGCGGCCAGCGAGTTTTTTGAGAAAAAGACGTATCATGTGCGTCATGGGGTTAAACCCAAAATGTCTTCGGGGGACATGGTCGAATATTATGCCAAATTAGTGAAGGAGTACCCGATCGTCTCAATTGAAGACGGGCTTGATGAAAGTGATTGGACAGGCTGGAAACAACTCACGGATCACATAGGTGATCGAGTCCAGCTTGTTGGCGATGACCTGTTTGTGACCAACGTCGAGTTTTTGGGACGAGGAATTCGTGAAGGCATTGCGAATGCGATCTTGATCAAAGTCAATCAAATCGGCACGCTCACGGAAACAATTGAAGCCATGCGCATGGCTCAGCGGGCCGGGTATGGAGTGGTCGTATCCCACCGATCCGGCGAGACTGAGGATACGACAATTGCCGATTTAGCTGTGGCGTTAAATGCCGGACAGATTAAAACAGGATCCCTGTCTCGGACCGATCGTCTGGCAAAATATAACCAACTACTCAGAATTGAGGAGACATTAGGCTCATCTGCTTTATATCGCGGGAAAGCCGTTCTGCCAGTACAAGCATGATTTTCAAGTATGCGTCCCAATAATAAAAAACGGACGTCCACCGGGTTTGGGGGTGATCTGTTGGATCGCCTTCCCATGGTTGGGGCATTTTTGATGATGAGTGTAATGGCGGGGACCATGTTTTTTAATTCTGATGGATTGCCCTTATACTTTCATATGCGAGAAACGCGTGAGCATTTGACCGAACAAATCCAGCAATTACAAGATATCAATGCCCTGCTCGAAGAAGATATCACCCGTATTCAGCGGGATCCGCAACGACTGGAAGAGTTGGCCCGTAATCGTTTGGGCATGGTCCGGCAGGGAGAGGTGGTGTATCAATTTGTGGAGCCGGTCCCATCCTCATTTACGGCCAGACCTTAGCGGCCAGACTTCTTGCGCCAGGCCCCTCCAACCCTTCATACTCATGCATTGATGTTTCTTCCGTTTTCCCATACTTAAAAGTTATTCGATGAAATCAGGTCAATTAGCCATTCTCGGCCGACCCAATGTCGGCAAATCGACGTTGCTCAATGCATTGGTTCGCGAAAAAATCGCCATTGTCTCTGATAAACCACAAACTACGCGAAACCTCATTTTAGGAGTCGGGCATTACCCGGAAGGCCAGCTCATTCTCATTGATACGCCAGGCCTCCATACGCCTCACCATCGAATGAATACACAGATGGTGCAATCAGCGTTAGGCACCCTGACTCAATCTGATGTGGTCTACATGATTGTGGACAGTCAGGTTTTGCCAGGCCCCGGAGACCGACAGGTTATGGAGCAGGTGACCACAGCCCATCAAGAACGTCCATTTCAGGGAGTATTTTTATTATTAAATAAAGCCGATGCTGTCGCCAAATCCAGGCTGCTCCCTCTCATTGATCAATACCGCACGTGGTTTCCCTGGAGTGAAATTATCCCCATTTCCGCTAAGACCGGGGTTAATCTGCCCCAATTAGTTGAATTAACCTTTGCGTGTTTGCCCTCATGTCCGGAATTGATGTATGACGAAGATTTTTTGACCAATCAGCCTATGCGTCATATGGCTGCGGAGCTCATTCGTGAAAAAGTTCTAGAACAGACCTACGATGAATTGCCGTATGCAGTGGGTGTCATGATTGAGGAGTTTCAGGAAGAACCAGGCCTGACAAGTATTCGGGCCGTTATCCTGGTGGAAAAAACCAGTCAAAAAGGAATCATTATCGGGAAAAAAGGCATGCGCCTCAAAGAGATTGGCCAAAGTGCGCGGATAGATATGGAGCGACTGTTCGGTATGAAGATTTATTTGCGCATGTGGGTGAAAGTGCAGGAGGGCTGGCGCGATAATGTGCAGATGTTGAGCGAATTGGGATATGGATGAACATGGGTGGTAATCACAGTAGTTTTCACGTCTGACGTGCAGAGAGTCCTCGTGGAGTTCTCATGCCGCTCCTAAGAACCCGCGCGGTCATTATTCGAAGCCAACGCTGGGGTGATGCTGACAGAATTGTTACCCTGTATTCCCCTGATCTAGGTAAAATTCGTGGCGCCGCTCGTGGTGCTCGCCGAATGAAAACACGGTTTGGCGGGGTTCTTGAGCTCTTTGGGATTGTTGATGTCACCCTGTTCCAGAAAACCCCTGACGCTTTGGGACAAATTAGTCAAATAGATCTTGTCAAAAACTTTAAAGCCGTACGAGAAGATTTGGGCGTAATGGCTGCAGCCGCCAAGATGGTACGTATGGTGGAGATGATTACGGCGGATCGTGATCCCAATCCTGAGATGTATTCAGCACTGGTTTATGGCCTGGAAAGTCTGCTTCCTGACCGGGACCTGGCACTCGCCACATTATTATTTCAAATTCATGTGCTGAGCTATACTGGTTTTCGTCCACAAATTGATCGTTGTACTGAATGCGGAAATATGGCCTCCTCCAAAATGTCTCAGTGGTTTTCCCCTCGATTAGGTGGGATGGTCTGTAACGGCTGTGGTCAAGAGGGGGTAGGCCGATTATTATCCATTTCTAAAGGAAGCCTGGCGTTTATTGAACAGGCTCGACGACTCCCCATGGCCAGTCTATCTCGATTGAAAGCGATTGGAACGGTCCGTATTGAAGTGGAAGAAGCTATTGAAGCCTATTTCCAGGCAGTTGTCGGAAAAGCTCTCCCAACATTTGAACAATGGGTGTCGAAGGATGCCCACTCATAAGGATAATCGGGTATGAATTCTCAATCGTCACTTGAACCTACAGATATGGAATGGCTGGAAAACGGGGTGTTGGGCATTACCTGGAGTGATGGGCATAAGGGCATCTATCCGGTTCGGTATTTGCGACAACATTGCCCCTGTGCAGCTTGCACGGACGAATGGACCGGTGAGTTGCGTCTCAAGCCGGACTCTATCCCCCTTCTTATTTTATTGCAGGATATGGAGCCGGTTGGGCGCTATGCCTTTCGATTTAAATGGAGTGACGGACATGATACCGGGCTCTATTCCTACACCGCACTGCGCAACATGTGCCAATGTGATATTTGCCAGCCCAATAAGCCAAAAAGCAAGCAACTCCTCTAGCTTATTCTGGTTTTCTTTTCATCAAGATTCCAGCCAGATAGTGCCAGTATGAACCTATGAAAATGTTTAAAGGGAGGACCGTTACGAAAGATAGCGTGAAGCGGACGACCGAAGCAAAAAAAGGCTTGAGTGAGTGAACCAGGAGGGAACGATTTTTATTGTACCAGGACTTCCTGTGTAGATAGTGAGACGGGCCGAATGGTGGTCAATTGTTCTAACGCATGATTGGCCTTGCTGACGTAGAATGCATATTGAGATTCTGGATAATCTACTATGATTTTCTGAAAGGTGCGCAGAGCCGTTGGCCAGTCTGATGACAATTGGGCAACTTCTGCAAGGTGGATTGAGCATGAGGCAGCCATGGCCCGTGGATCGACTGCCAAACGGGAACCCCTCGCTGTCGATAATTTTTTTAAAAAGGCGGGGACAGGAATAGGAGAATCATCCAGTGAGATCGGTTTAGGTGCAGAGGCTAACACGGAAAGATTGGCCTGCATGCTTTGAATATCAGAACCATCTACGCATTGATTATAGGCGTCCCAAATTCCCAGGAATTCCTGATCCTCCATGGCCAACTCCCCAGGTGATTTTGGCTGAATACTCTGACAGCCAATAAAAATGACTGGAAGTAAGGTTACGAGGAAATACTTGATACATGTGGAAGCAAGAAATCTGGTCTTCATCTTTGAGCCTGGAAATCGAAGTTTAAAAAACATTTTAGGAATTCAGTATTATTAACGCAAAATTCATGCTCAAAAATAATAATTATGGATATGGGTTATTTCCTTAAAATTAACAATAAAAGCAATAGAATGATGACGGAATCGTATACTTATTACCACAACATGTGTTTATTTCGGCACAGTTTCTGGTCCCTTGAAATTTAATGTCACACTTGAGATTACAGGCGATGTAATTTTTCCCACTAATTCATAAATTATCGAAATGGTTTAATTTCGTATTCGGTGAACAGCTGTCTGGTGTCTGGATGAAAGATATAGCCTTTGCCTTGGAGAATATCCTGGTTTTTGAATAATGGAACGAGTTGCCCTGTGGGATGGAGATACAGCCCTCGAAGAGGAACGGATCGTTTGGCATGTCGGATAAGATGGCAGGGAATAGGCCTGATGGCCTGTAGCCATTCGGCCAAATCTTGAGGGTTCCCGATAGATGCAGAGAGGAGGAGGAGCCGTGCCTGTGAGGGACACAAGATAATCGTTTCCTCCCACACCACCCCTCGTTCTGGATCAGCGAGGTACTGCGATTCATCCAGAATGACTAACCCCAGAGTATGCAATCGTAAATCAATCTCCCCACTAGCGGCATCATAGAATAAATTTCTTAGAATTTCGGTCGTCATTACCAATAGCGGAGCTTGGGCATTGTCCCTCCGGTCTCCGGTTAATATCCCGACTTGGTCCGGTCCAAAGAGTTGGGTGAATTCCATGAATTTTGTATTCGAGAGCGCTTTCAGTGGAGAGGTGTAAATCACTGTTTGGTTGAGTGCCATAGCCTGTTTGATCGCTTGTATGGCGACATAGGTTTTTCCACTTCCCGTCGGAGCACTGACGATAACATCGGAATGTGCCAGATGCTCCACGGCTTCGGTTTGCCATGGATCTGGAACAAAAGGCTGAGGCTCAGGAACCCCGATCCCCTTTAAAATTTCCTGAAGCGTAATCGATGGCTGGGAATGGTCGAAGTTGGGCTTTCCCTTCATTTGTCTATTTTTTGATTGAAAGGGCGAAGCGGCCTTTTGAGGGCGGGCAGCCGCGCGGGCTTCCTGTGCGGCCAGTCGTTCCTGTCGAGTAGTCAGTATTTGTTGTAACTCAGTTTCAATGGCCAGAATCTGGTCGGGAGGGAAAGCCAGCATTAATTCCACAAGCCGATGTTTTCCAAGACGGAAATGTCGATGGATGCGGCCTTTGGCCATATGATGCAAATATTTCACCGGTAAACTCTGGAGTTCATGTTTGAGATCATCAAAATGCATGGCGTTGGGTCCCCATCTTTGGCTATGGAAGTTCCTGCAAGACTTCCCGTCGCATGGTCACCATCGCGGAGTGGGCGGTATCGGCCAAGCCCGGGTGAGTGATCTTGAGTCCATATATTTGAGAGAGAAATTCCAAAGTCCTGGCTAAGAGGCGATACACGTCCCCTTCAGCCATGGATGTGGAGCGAACCAGTGAGGCCCAAGTGAGCTGAGGATTCCCGATCCAGCTTTCCACCAGTGCGGCGACATCTGAGCGTAACAAGGGTGGGGGTTCATACGGACTCAATGAATCAGCCACCGCCCGCACTTGCGTCAACATCGTAGCCAGGCCGGATGGGAGCCGCATGTAGGATCCCGGACGATCATCATCATGGGAAATACTCGCCATGATGCCTGCCAACAATCCTGGAGCAATGCCTGAGAAGGCATCCATACGTATGAGTTCTGTTATGAGCAAGGAATGGTTAATACGAATGAGTCGAGCCCACTCTCCGTCAGCAGTGAGTTGCGAGGAGGCGGTGATATATCCAAATTTGTGGAGCACATCGGCTTTTTGTTGAAATCGGTGCCACAATCCGTCACGGAGTGCTTGAATCGTTTTGGTTAATTGCTGGGATTTCTGTCGGAGTTTCGAAGCCAGGGGAAAGTCTTTCTTACATGCCGAATGGGACGGGCAGGTGGGACAGGGAAATTCCTCTGTTAATATTTCTGCAAGGAGCGGGTCGTCTGTTTCCTGGGTTTCCGGCAATATGGGGACTGTCGGCAGACGCGTGGGCAATTGGGAAAGCTCTTTCTTGAGTTGAGAGAGGACCTGTGGCTGACACCAGGGAATAGTGCGAGAGGGCTGAAACTCAAACACCCGGTCGTAAACCTGAGTGACCGAATGAGCGGGACACTCACCCAACGTGCCTTTGGCCCGAATCACGGATAACATAGGGGCAAAGGTTCCACGGCTTCGATACTGACGAAGTATAATCGCCGGACCTTTCGGCAGTCCGATGAGGCGACCTGGAGTCAGAAACGGCAGACAAGCAGTCAAGAATGGCGTGTCATTGGTGACGATGGGATGTCGGTGCGCTTTGCGTCGACGGGCCAGATCAAAGCCCTTCCATTGGGTGATCCAATCGGCGCATTCCCTGGGCCCGTAGGGTTCCAATTGTTCTTTGATCTGATCCAGATGATCTTGATGAATGCCGGATCGTTGATTCAGCTGAAATTGCGCAAAGCTTTTAGCGAGCAGCCCCTCAATTTGATCCAGCGAATGGGCCTTTAGCAGATTTAGGACCATGGGGTAGGACACCACGAATTGACTGTCAATCGGTTCCGGATAGCCTGTGAGTCCTTTTCCAAGGATGTGCAAGTCAATATACGGGGAGGGGGTAATGACCACGACTCCCACCAAATCTTTTCCTCGGCGGCCTCCGCGTCCGGCCAATTGTTGAATTTCGCTGTTCGTCAAATCCGTGAAATCCTGCGATTTACGGACGCTGGATTGGGTAATGACGACGGTACGTGCCGGGAAGTCGACCCCGGCGGCCAAGGTCGTTGTGGCAAACACGGCATCCAACAATCCCAGGCGCATGAGTTCTTCAATCGCAATTTTCCAGGATGGGAGATGTCCTGCGTGATGAGCCGCAACTCCAAATTCTTGCACAACCGGAATGAGGGGGTGATGGGTAATACTCGGGAAGTCTTTGGTGAATTTCTCCAGAAATTCCCGGATGGCCTCTGAGCGTTGAGAGGACATCCTGGCTGAACTGTGGGCGAAAGTATCAATGGCCTCATCGCAGGCCCGGCGAGATGTCAAAAAGACAATCGCCGGAGTCAACCGGTGCTGGCGGAGAATTTCTATGAGATCAACGGGATGAATGGCTGGTGGCATGGATGGTGAAATTGTAGCAGGAGTCGGTGGGTGAAAACACTAATATGATACAGGTCGAACAAAAGAAAACGAACCGTGCTCTGTGGGGTTACCATGGATCGCGGAAGCCGAGAAGGCAGGAAACACCCGTTGTTAAGGTCTGGCATATTGGACCGATAAGGTTTCGATTATGGCCATTGAAGTCATTATACGCGGAATTCGAGGCGCCACCGTCGTGGATTTTCATGGCCGGTTGGATATGCATTCCCGATGGCATGTCAAAGCCATTATTAATCAATGTTGCCATACGGAAGAAGAGCACCTGATTCTCAACCTCAAGGGCTTAACATTTGTCGATAGCGCTGGGTTAGGTCTTCTCGTGTTGTGCTCCTATCAATTCAAAGAATTACGTCGCCGCATAACCTGGATTCAGCCGCAGGGATGTGTCGGAGAATTGCTTCATAATCTCCAAATCAATGAACTCATCTCAGTGTGCCAGTCCGAACAGGACGCATTATCTTCAGTCTCTCCTTCCTGAAATCCTCCTCATTCCAAGTATTCATAAGTTTTTGGTCTTTGATTGCGTGGGATCCTAATGCCGGGAATTTGGCAAAAGATTTCCGGTTTCCGGACGATCAAAATATTCTCCTCCCTCATTATTTTGAAGGATTACCCACATCCACCTCAACGTTTATTTATACGGGTGTGGTCCTGTGATATAAGCCTTCAGGTTATCAGCATAATTCACAGAACCAATATCCTCAGTTCTTTAACAAAAATGAGAGTTCTTTACTCTTGCCAGCCTGACATATAAAACGGCAAGATGATTTCTGTGAGAAAATATCTCAAGAGATACAGAAAAAAAACGATCGTTTCCTTGGAAAAAAAACAAAAGGCCATATTGCGTCCGTTCGAGTGGATATGACATTTTGTTCCAAGGAGTGTTGGAATCACGACGAAGCATTTTGGTCTAAATGCCAGGTACCGTTGTTTTTTGATGTACCAACCTGTGGAAAAATTGACCAAATGCACTTGAATTCAGTGAGGCTAATCTGGATGGTTGAGTCACTGAATGTGAGACTCTCCGAGAGATTTAATGATCCTCGTTCCCTCCAACGATGTGTAGAGGTTATCCCCCACTAACCCGTCCCATGTGCGTTGGAAGTCCAAGAGGCTTCTTAAGGATAAAATTTATAGGTGAGGAGATTTGTGTCATGAATGGCAATCGGGTCAAAGGCCAGGAAAGAAACTATCCATTCCTATCATTGATCATGGTGGGTGTGATGTGGTGTGCCCTGATGAGCCAACAGACGGTGCATGCCTACCAGGAAGAGGAGATTGCTGGTGGAGGGATAATTTCCGGTGTGATGAAATTTTCTGGAATTGTTCCATCGGCCAAGACCCATAAAGTCACCATGGGAAGCCATCCAGAATTCTGTCAGACCATTTCTGACAAAAATGGTGTTATTCATATTCCAGAAGTCCGGGTGTCTTCCAAACAACGCTTGGCGGATGTGATCGTGTTTCTTCAAGAGGTTGAGCGTGGCAAACCCGTACCGAAAGAAGGTCCGGTCGTGACAGTGGACCGTTGTCAATTTGCGCCACAAGTCATCGGTGCCATGGACGAACAAACCCTCCGGATAGCCATGCGTGATCCGATTCTTCACCAGCTTCGCGGATGGGAGATGTTGGACAAGGGACGCCTGCCACTTTTCCATTTACCCAATCTGGGAGAAGGAGGGGAGGCGACGGTTCCACTCAAAACACGGGGTAGCAGTATTATCAAGCTGGAATGTGATCAACACCGATTCATGCAAGGTTGGCTCCTGCTGGCAGCCAATCCGTATGTGACCGTATCCGATGACCATGGGGTGTTCCGTTTGACGGATGTTCCAGAGGGCACACATACAGTCGGGGCCTGGCATCCGGTGTTGGGGTATCAGGAAGCCAAAGTGACGCTCAGTTCTGGCCGGCAAGAGACCCTTGCGCTGACGTGGGTGTCCCCCTTGAAACCCTAAGGCCTTCTGAGGCAATCGAGCTGACCACCTGTCGGTCTTTAAATTCCTCAAAGATTCTGGCGGGTCAGGTTTGACCGTTTCAACCTTCGGTTCTTTTCCTCAATGACGGTTTTCTTCCACCGGCTCACGAATTTGTTCGCTCTCTGATATGAAAGATTCCAAGGCATTTCTCTTTCTTAGTCTTGTCGGATTTTGTAGTTTTGTCAGTTATGACATGGTGCGTCGACCGGCCTTGGCGTTGTTTGTGGAAAGCCTTGGTGCGGGACCTTTTCTTGTCGGCCTATTGGTGGCTGTCTCGACAGTGACCGGAGTGATACTCAAGCTTCCGATGGGATTGCTCTCCGACCAAGTCAATCGAAAACGGTTAATGTTAGGAGGAGTGCTGGCCTTTGCGTTTCCGCCCTTTCTTTATCCGTTCACCTCAGATCTCTGGACATTAGGGGCTCTCCGATTGGTTCATGGATTGGCAACAGCCATGTTTACGCCGCTGGCCTTGGCGATGGTGGCAGAGCTCTTTGCGAAACGGCGAGGCGAAGCCTTTGGTTGGTATACTTCGGCGACCCAAGGCGGTGGGCTACTGGGTCCGATGATTGGCGGTGCTGTCGTGTATCAATATGGATTCTCGCCCACGTTTCTTTTAGCCGGTGTCTTTGGATTGTTAGCTTTGGTCTTCTTCTGGTTGATCCCTCCGACTCAGGCACCTTCGCGAGTTCATCAACATTCCTCCTCGACCATATGGAAGGAAATGCGCGAAGGCCTCCGCCGGGTCTGTCAGATTCCACCCATTCTCATCACGAGTACCGTGGAAGCGGCCAAGATGATGGGAAACGGCACGCTGATGGCGTTTTTGCCGCTGTATGGTTTGCTCATTGGGTTGAACGCTGCAGAAATCGGGGTTTTGTTTGGAGTGCAGGCGTTGACTTCCTTTATCGCCAAACCGGTGATGGGCCGGATCTCCGATCGTGGGGCCAGGCAACCACTGATTTTTGGAGGACTGTGCCTGTGCGGACTCATGGTGATGTTTATTCCGCACATTCAGGGGTATATTCTTTTATTAGTGGTCGCCGGAACGTTTGGATTTGGGGAGGCGGTGGTGACGTCCTCGACCACGGCCCTGGTTGCTGATTTTTCAGAAGGAAAAGATCTGGGGGCTGGTATGGGATTACGAGGGACCATTATGGATATCGGGCATGCGGGGGGACCGCTGTTAGCGGGAATACTTATCCATGCCCTAGGCTATGGAGGCGGGTTTTTCTGTATTGGAAGCTTATTATTACTGACGGCGGCATTTTTTGGTGTCACGATGATAGGGATCAAAAAACCGGTTGTGCTATAATGAACTTTTTCCTGATGGGCAGGCAAAGGAGTCGAACACCATGAATGAAGAAATGGGAACCGGTGATCTTATCATCGGGATTGTGGCGTCCCTCGGTGTCGTAGTCCTGATCGTGGTCTTTGTTGTGATCGTGAAAAAAGTTCTCCTCAATAAAGACAGTCATATCCAATAACCAAAATTGGTGGAATATGTTTAGCGGAATAATCGAGGAAATGGGTGCAATTCAGTCGATTAATAAAGGGTTGACAGGTGCAAAGTTTTCCATTTTGGCTTCTCTGACATTAGAAGATCTGAAACTGGGTGATAGTATTAGTGTCGCCGGTGCCTGCTTAACGGCCAGTCAAGTGGGCGACCTGGGCTTTTCGGTGGATGTGTCGACCGAAACATTGAACTGCACAACATTAGGAACCATTTCCGTTGGAACACCGGTTAATCTGGAGCGGGCCATGAAACTCAATGCCAGGATGGGGGGGCATATAGTCACGGGCCATGTCGATGGAATTGGTCTTTTACGTGCTCGACAACAAGATGGGAATTCGATTCAACTCACCATTGAAGCTCAAGAGGAAATTATGCGCTATTGCGTGGCAAAAGGCTCAATTACCGTGGATGGAATTAGTTTAACCATCAATGCGGTCTCGGAACGTTCTATCGCCGTAGCCATCATTCCGCATACAGCCAAAGTTACCACCATGGGGCTCAAGCAAATTGGGGATACGGTCAATTTAGAATCCGATTTGATTGGAAAATATGTTGAACGCTTGTTACAAACAAGCGGGATGCTTCCCGCAAAGCCCGCCCCAATGATCAATCGAGAATATCTCGAAAAACGCGGTCTCCTATAGTTTTCTTATATATTTCATGTCCCAAAATCTTCCACAAAAAACCAAACATCCCCTTTGGCGTTTGTTTGCAGTCGTCACCCTCTTTGTGATCGTTATTCCCGCAACGTTGTGGGGAATCGTTCAGCTGTATGAAATTATTTGCGCCTGGTGCGGCTGCTGTAGTGCCATCGATCGTCCACGAACCGGGTAGATCCCCACTCAGGCATTCACTGAAACCGCCAATGTATGAGGAGAGCAGGTTTTTCTCCTTATGTATTCAAGCCAATTATACAACCCCAAAGATTTTGTCTTAACCCTTATCCTGGCTGGTGGGGTTTTCACGTTTGATCTCCTTCTTCCACGGGGATTTGCGGAAGAAATGTTGTACACGGGCGTGGTGTTCTTTGCCACACAACGGTTACCACGAAGGATGGTCTATGTTGTGGCCATTGGATGCACCGCACTCACGATCATAGGGTTTGGCCTCACATTTTCCACCTTGAGCGGGGCACCGTCATCCTTGAGTTGGCCATTTCGATTTCCCATCACGAACAGAGCCTTTTGTATTGGCGCCATTTGGGCGATTACCCTCTTGGCTCTTCAACGGAGGCGGGCGCTAGAAGCCCTTCGGACGAGTGAGGATCGATTTGGCTTGGTCGCCGAAAGCATCCAGGACTACGGAATAGTAATGCTGGATCCGGAGGGGAACATCGCGAGTTGGAATGCAGGGGCCGCACACATTTTCGGCTATCTCGCAGGGGATGTTCTGGGTCGGCCTCATTCCCTGTTATATCCACCTTTTGCCATTGATTCCGGCGAACCAACTCATTTTCTGAATGAGGCCAGGGCTTCGGGAAGTGTCATGAAGGAGCAATGGTTAGTGCGAAAAAACGGGGTAAAATTTTGGGGCCATGTTGGCATCACCGTCTTACGTGATGAAACTGATCAACTTCAGGGATTTGCCACCGTGATGGGGGATCTCACCAAACAAAAACAAGAAGAAGATGTTATTCGAGCCCTGCTGCGTCTGAGTGAAAAATTGAATTCCACTTTCGTTCTGGAAACGCTCCTGGACGAATTAGTGACAGAAGCCATTCAACTCGTCCAGGCTCATGCCGGGTTTGCCGGGTTGGTTTTGGGGGAAAAGCTGGTGTGTGAAAAATATTTTCACGGTCAGACAATGAAACTCTGTCATCGTTCGTGGTCCCCTGGGCAGGGATTACCCGGCTGGCTTCTCCTCCATCAGACTGCCTATCTCACGAATCGAGCGCATGAGGACAGACAGATTGAGCAGGATTTCCGACAGGCATTTGAAATTCATTCAGCCTTAAGCATTCCAATTCTCGATGCCAAGGATACCCTTTTGGGATGTATTGAAGTACATAACAAAGAGAAGACGAGTGGCTTTACACGTTTTGATCAGCAAACCATGATCGGGGTTTCACAAGTGGCCTCTATTGCCATTCAGAATGCCTTGGCCTACCAAAAGCTTCAAGAAGCTGAAGCGCTTCATAGCCAATTATTGGAAAAAATCATGACGGCCCAGGAGGATGAGCGGCGACGGATCAGCCGGGAATTACATGATGAAATTGGCCAATCGCTGACCTCCCTTCTTGTTGGACTCCGCGCAGCTGAGAATGATGCCCGTTCAGATGGAATGGCAGCACGGGTGAACGATCTACGAAAGATTACGAGTACGACACTGCAGGAAGTTCAGCGACTGGCAAAAGGTTTGCGTCCAAGCGTGCTGGATGATTTTGGACTGGAGGAAGCCATCGCCCGCTATGGAGGAGAATTTAGTTCAACATATGGCATAGAGGTGGATGTGGCTCAAAATTGGCAAAGTAAGAATCGCCTGTCTCCCGCAGTGGAAACCGCCTTGTATCGAATCGTTCAGGAGGCGCTGACGAATATAGCAAAATATGCAAAGGCCACCACCGTGTCGATCCTTCTGCAGCAAACCCCTACCCAGATTCGACTTATTGTGGAAGATAATGGTCAGGGGTTTGACGCGGAAGCGATTGTCGGGAGAGCTGCGGCAGGTGCCCATCTGGGCCTGCATGGAATGCGGGAGCGAGCGCTGTTGCTCAATGGTTCGATTTCCATTGAATCATCTGCGGGAACCGGAACCACCATCTATGTCAATATCCCTTTAAAGGCTGAGACGGCGTGAAGATTCGCATTTTTATCGTGGATGATCATGCAGTTTTACGATCGGGATTGCGTCTCTTGATCAATGGGCAACCGGACATGGAAGTCGTAGGTGAAGCCGGAGAAGCCCCTGCGGCCCTTGAGGCCGTTCAAAGCCTATTACCTGATATCATCTTGATGGATCTGGCCATGAATGGTCACATGCATATTGATACGATCGGTGAACTGAGAAAATGTTGTCCTTCCGGTTACATTCTTGTCCTGACCATGCACACCGAAAGCGGCTACGTTCGCGGATCCCTTGCTGCCGGGGCTTCCGGGTATGTCGTCAAGAGTGCGGCAGACACAGAATTATTAAGAGCGATCCGCACCATTGCCCAAGGAAAGACCTATGTTGACTGGACTGTGGGGAAAGGGGTGGGGCAGGATCTTCGCGGGGCATCAAAAAAAAGTCTCACCGACAAGGCGCCTGGGTTACTGGGACAACTCAGCCCGAGAGAGCGTGAAATTTTCGGTTTGGTCGCTCAAGGTTTTACCAATCAACAAATTGCCGATCAATTGGGAATCAGTATCAAATCGGTTGAAACCTATCGAGCGAGGGTTATGGAAAAGCTCGGGCTTCGTAGTCGTGCCGACCTTGTTCAGTTTGCCCTGAGCTGTGGTGTGCTGACGCCTGGAAATCCCCTTCACTAATCCCCCATTTGTTCCCTCGATTGAAAATATTCCCATCCCCTGCGTGCAGTATCTTGTCAGGTTTTCCCCTCTGCCATTTCCTCCTGATTCCCGTTATTTTATCCACATAGAGGTTCAAAGCTAGATGTGGGCCCCCTTGTCGTATTCCGGCTATTGGAAATTCAGTTGCTGAAAGGCGGGGCAAGAACGCCTCCTATTCACAGATCAATTCTTTTTCATTGCCCATAATGTTCTCTGAATTATGTACTGTAAAGAACATCTACCGTTTAGATACCCATTTTTCCCCTCTCAGATCAGTCAACAGTCCATGCGCCTCAACACGCTAGTTCGCTCAGTTGCGATAGGTGATGGTTTCGAAAAACCTCATTCATGAAGGAGTAAGAGAGACGATGCCCATGATTCATGGACTGCATTTCAAGAACATTCGAGGAGATATATATGGGGGTGTGGTCGCTGCAGTCGTCGCCCTTCCCTTGGCGCTGGCATTTGGTGTGGCCTCCGGTGCCGGTGCGATTGCCGGACTGTATGGCGCCATCTTTGTCGGCATGTTTGCCTCCTTGTTCGGAGGAACACCTGCGCAATGTTCCGGCCCCACCGGCCCTATGACGGTCATCATGGCGGGTATACTCGTTCAGTTTTCTGACAATCCCGCCCTCGCGTTTACTGTGGTGATTATGGGTGGTGGATTACAAATTATTTTCGGTTTACTTGGCTTTGGTTATTATATTGCGCTTGTTCCCTATCCGGTTATTTCCGGATTCATGAGTGGAATTGGATGCATTATTCTTATTTTACAGGTGGGACCGCTTGTCGGATTAGAAGCCAGACCTGAGGGAATTGTCGAAAATCTGATGGCCATTCCTCAGTTTTTGGCCAATCCTCTGCCTCAGGCAGCGATTCTTGGTGTCGTCACCCTCTCCATTATGTATTTGACACCGGTACGAATCAGTCAATTCATTCCTCCCCAACTACTCGCATTATGCCTGGGTACCTTTGCCGCCTATATGTTTTTCCCCCAGGTGCCGTTAATCGGGCATGTTCCAGAGGGGTTCCCCTCTCTAATTTTTCCTCATATTGAGCCTCATGCCTTTGTCATCATGGCCGAAGGAGCGGTTGTGCTGGCTCTCCTGGGCAGCATCGATAGCCTCCTGACCTCGCTGGTGTGTGACAATATGACTCGGACCCAACATGATTCCAATCGTGAATTGATTGGTCAGGGAATTGGCAATATGGTGGCAGGGGTATTTGGTGGCCTTCCCGGAGCAGGAGCGACGATGCGGTCCGTGGCGAATATTCGGAGCGGCGGTCGTACCCCTCTGTCAGGGATGCTGACCGCGTTGGTCTTATTGGCCATGTTACTCGGATTGGGGCCCTTAGCGGAAAAGATTCCCTTAGCCGTGTTAGCCGGCATCTTGTTTAAAGTGGGATTAGATATTATTGATTGGAGATTTCTCAGGCACTTACTCAAGGCCCCACGAACAGATGTGATCATCATGGGAGTGGTGCTGGTCATTACGGTTCTCGTGAATTTGATCACCGCTGTTGGCGTGGGAATCGTACTGGCCAGTCTGTTGTTTGTAAAGCGGATGGCCGACCTTGAGTTGGCAAATTTGCGGATCATCAGCGCGCCGACAACCGAAATACCTTTTGGGCCGGAGGAAAAGGCCATTCTTGAACGCAATAATGGGCGAATTGTCTTAATCCACGTGGATGGACCCATGAGTTTCGGATCCGCTAAAAATATGGTACGCCGGCTGGAGTCGATAAAAGGCTTCAACAACTTTACTCATGTCCTTCTCGACCTGTCGGATGTCTCGGCCATTGACGGAACTGCCGCTCTTGCCATTGAAGATATGCTGCGTATGGTTCAGGCCCATCGCCAGAATCTTTACTTTGTTGGAATTAAAGCGGGAGTGCTTAAAGTTCTGGAAGGATTGGGGGTCTTGGATCAGATTGGCCCTGAACAGCGATACGACCTTCGATTGGATGCGTTGCGTCACGCCGATCAAGGGCATAATTTTTTACCCACAAATGAATTCTCCAGAGCGCAACGGGCATGACTGAAATATTAGCACGCCGCCATCGCCAATGGAGTACCCGGTTGTTCCCAAGGCCGACGCGACCTCAAACAAGAGAGAGAAACGGATGAGGTTCAACCATGGATAAGAAATGCGTGAACAGGGTTACTAGGAACATGGCGAGAAAAATTAAAGCCAGAGCCCGGTGAACGACTATCGTTGGCACCCTGGCAAAAAATTCACGTCTTGACGATGCGGCAAGGCAATACACACAAACCTTCCGATAATTCCGAACGTGGGCGTTTTAATTCCGCCAGCAGTCCCTCCTTCTACCCCCCCCCCCCCCCGATGAAAATGACAATGAGGTAGAGAGAGGCATTACCCCAAATGATATGAAGCCTGCCGCCCTGGCAGAAACTGAATGAAAGGCCCCCACCAAAATTTCATCCATTATCGGCAAATTCCCCGGCCTTTTGGTGCCATTTGTTTTAATGAAGGATGAGACCGAAAAGGGTAAAAAACATTATACGCCGAATTTACAACAAAACAAATCGAGAAAAAGAGGGAAGAATCCTGCCAAGGACGGAGGATTGCCCCTCCGCAACCTAAAGGCTTGTTCAGCCGTGAAATCGAATGAAATCGGCATGGTCTATTGAGAGAATGCTTATACTACAAAAAATGGAAGGGAATATCTTTTGACGGAAATTTGGACAAATCATTAAAAATTCCGCCCCATGTTTCCTCTGTACATTTCTTCAGTTGTTGGCTACCATTTCTACTTGAATGTTTTAATTCCTACCTTTCTGATCACTCCTGCGGAATTTCTGTTTTTTTGTTAACCCAAGTCGTGGGTGCCGTGAGATGACAGCGATTCAGGCCAAACACAGGTTTAAGGTCTTGCTCAAGAGATGAAGAACTTTTCTATCGAAAAACTCATTCAGATCGGGTATCGCTTTGTCACTAAATCCCAAGGTCATTTTTATCTCTATCTGGCGATTTTCTGTAGCGTTCTCGTGATCTTGGATGCCGGCTCCGTTGAACTGATTCGGGGAATGAAGCTGAAAACCTTTGATGCGATCATGAAGAACCGGGTGTTGTTTCACAAAGCCGATCCCGACATTGTGATTGTCGATATTGATGAAGCCAGTTTGGAGGCTATGGCTCAAGAATATGGCCGGTGGCCATGGCCCCGTCAGGTCTTTGCCGAATTTCTGGAAACACTACAGGAGCAACAACCCTCAGCCGTGGTGTTTGATATTTTATTTAGTGATCCGGATGTATTCAATAAAGCATCCGACTCGTATTTCAATGACGTCGTCAGTGGTACGGAAAATACATTTTTCCCCATGATGCGGTTATCGTCAACGAACGATGAGCTCAGCAAGGTGACCCCTTCCATGATTCCCGGCATAGAACCCGTTCCCGGGAAACCCCAAGACGAGAAAGGAATTGCCCTGGTTCTGCCCGCCTTCACCGCCATTCTGGAGAGTGGAAGAATGGGCACCAACAATGTTTATCCTGATCGGGATGGCATTGTTCGACAGTACCCTATCTATCGGGATCACTATGGGTGGCGTGTGCCTTCCCTTCCAGCAAAGCTGGGGGAAACCCTGGGATGGAGACTACCGGATGATTCAGATGTGTATTTGAACTGGCGTGGGAAATTTGGGGCCTTCCGGTCTGTCCGCTTCAGCGAAGTGTTTGACGATTTCTTGCGGAGAGACGGGCAGCGGGCGCCGGATGAATTCACGAATAAAATTGTGATTATCGGGTCCACTGCCTCTGCACTGTTCGATACCAAGCCCACGCCTATGGAGAAAATTCATCCCGGTGTGGAAATTCTGGCTACCGCGATCGGGAATATCAAGAATGGAGATTGGATCACCCAACCGAAGAATCCCTGGCTCTTTACCGCTCTGGCGCTTGGTCTTATTTGGGTCACGGCGTTGGCATTTTTAACCGGGGTCAAACGTAAAGCCATTGATATGGTGTTTGCCGGTTCGCAAGTGGGTTTGATGGCCTTTACCTTCGCGAGCTTGAATCTCACCACCTACTATCTTGATTTAACCGCACCCATCACGGCAGGGTTGATCTATTTTTCTCTCGCGCGGGTGTATGCCTATGCCGAAGCCACAATCATGGAAAAATATGTCTGGATTAATGTGGAAGAGGGTGTGGACGGTTGGCAATATACCGTGGTGGTGGTCCTTCAACCGGAGAGTTTGGAAGAAATTTCGGAAGCAAGGTTCCTGACCCTGTTAAAGCGGGGTCTCTATGGCAAAAAAGTCGGGTTTACGATAGAAGCCTTTTCGCGGAAACCTGCCGGCATTGAAAAAGCCTTTCAAAATATGTTTCTCATTTATTGGGTGGAAAATCATGTGGAAACAAAGCCATGGGAGGTGGGGAAATCCGGCGAACAGACGGTATCTCTGGTTCGAGAAGTTGCTCGCAGCATCTGTGAAAACGATAGAATAGGATGTAAGCTCGGATGGTGCCAAGGACCTCTAACGTATGGAGATGAGAAATCGAGGCTGGAGGCTTGGCAACAATTAGTGGTGAAAGCCATGGTGAATCTCAAAGACCAGCCGCTTGTGATTACATCATGATCCGTTATCCTGAGGCCCCATGTCTCAGGTAGTGGTTAACCGGGAACCGCTTGGTCGGTTCCATGCAAGAAGGAGCACGTTGATGAAAAACTGGGTAGCCTTCCTGGCAATTGTCCTTATTTGGGTCTTTCCTGCAGGGGGAAACGCTACGGATCCGGGGATAGCCATCCGATCCTGCCAAGTCATGAGCGAACCCTTTAAAGATGCTCAAGAAGTGACATCATTAAAGGAAGGCGACACCGTAGAGATCATGAGCAGGAAGGGTGGATGGTTAAAGGTATCCCGGAAAGGCCGGACCGGATGGGTCAGGATGTTATATATTCGTCGGGGGGCCTCCGCGGAAAATGTTTCGGCCGCGACGGAAGCTTCAGGACTTTTAGGCCTGGCTACCGGGAGAGCTGGGAGTGGAAATGTTGTGGCCGCCACGGGGGTGCGTGGATTAAATGAAGAGGAATTAAAAGAGGCCAAGTTTAATGAACATGAACTGCAGAAACTGAAAACCTATAAGACTTCAAAGAAACAGGCACAAGAATTTGCTAATCAGGCAGGGTTAACCGTACAAAAAGTTCCGTTCATTCAGCCCACAGACGGGAATTAAAAAATGAGCAATCAGCATACTATGAAGAACTGTCTACCCTCTGAATCTTTACGGCCTGTTTCTCTGATATTCCACAAGCAACAGGCAATTCCTGGCCCGAAAGGATTCCTTCTGCGTGCTTTCATTCTGATATGTGTGTTCTCCGGGGTGGCAACCATGACTCATGCCTTTGATCTGGGTGATGCTCTCAAACAATTGGGGCAGCCGAATGAAACCACCATCGGAAAAACAAAGGAAGGTACTCCGGAGAAAAAAACCGGCAAGAAAGCTCCTTCGCTGACAGACTTGACCGATCTGGTCAAAGGGACTTCCACCGAAGAGGAAATAGCCATAGGGCAAGAGATTGCCGGACGGCTCCTTGGAGCGGCCCCCCTGGTCGAGGATGAACGCCTGCAGCGGTATGTCAATCAAGTTGGGAAATGGCTCAGTTTACAGAGTGGAAGAACGGACCTGGATTGGTATTTTGGGGTGATTGATTCCGAAGACATCAACGCCTTTGCGGCGCCAGGGGGATTTATTTTTCTGACGAAGGGTTTGTATACACAACTTCATTCTGAAGCGGAGTTGGCTGGAGTCCTGGGGCATGAGATCGGTCATGTTATCAAACAGCATCAGCTGACCATTATTAAACAAAGCCAAGCGATTGAGATGGGAAGCAGCCTGTTTTCCCAAAAACTTGGCAAAATGAAAAATGAACAAGCCAAGCAGGCTGTGAATAATGCTATCGGGAGTGGAGCGGAGGTGATGGCTCGTGGGTTGGATAAAGATGCCGAATATCAGGCCGACAGGATTGGGGTGGTCCTGGCCACCAGGGCCGGCTATGACGCATATGGCCTGCCCATGGTGTTACAGGAAATTGGTCATGCGGGTCTCAATGACAGCAGCGTCGCCTTACTGTTTAAGACTCACCCTCATCCCGACACGAGATTGGCAGAACTCGGCGATTCCATGGGAGAGACCTTTGATACATATTCTGACGGCAAAATTGTGAAGGAGCGGTTTTATAGATTGGGAAAATGAATAAATTAAATTAGTTTTGACCTGATTGGCGGGAAGGATGCCTGTCCTTCTTTAGAGAAAAGGCTGAGTCTTTGGGACTGTTCTCTGGTCTGGAGAGCTGCCGGGTTGACAGGCAGCACATACGATTAGGCGTTCTCGGCTTGTTGGACGGACTTGGCAATAGCCAGACCGGCGCGTGTGCTGAGGGATCGTTGCTGATCATAGCCCATCACAATTTCCCACGCGCTATCTTGATACCGAGTAATCAGGGGAAGGGCGACTTCATTCAACATCCATTGACCGTGCCGAAGATCCTCCTTAATGTGGATATCCCAGTAGCCGATCGCTTTTTCGCTGAGGCCAAGCCGTTCTCCGGCGATTTTATAATGTTGGAATGCGGCAGGAACAGAGATCTCAAAGTAGAGAAGACTGCCAATATACCGTAAGAAATATTTTTTGCGTTCGGAAACGGTGAAGCTGTGGTTGATATTGGCTAGGACTTCCCATGGCACGATGTCAAAGTAGGCTTCCGGCGTGGGGTCCATACCCAATTCCTTCAGCATCGCCGAAAAAAACGACGTATGTTTTCTCTCTAATTTGGCCCCCCCATACTCCTCAAAGAGAATCTTCGTGAGCATCGTTTGGATTTCATTCCCAACACCGCCAATTACTCGTGACAATTGACTTGCTTCCACCAAACCATCTAAAGAGGCGATGGCCAACAATTGACGGTACCCCACCGGGGACATGTCGTTGCGATAGAAGGCCCCGGCTTGGGAGAGTTCCGGGTTAAGATCTTCTGCCGCACGTTCTCGAAGCGCGGCCTCGATGTCCAGTCCCTTTAAGGCAGAGAGATCGATGTTCTGAGCTTCCCAGGCCTGCCAGGCGGTTGCAATCTTTTTCCGTATGGAGTGAAGGAATTCTGAATCCTCATTCGTATAATTCTCAAGGTCGTCATACCAGAACAGTTTCAATCGGTTGATTCGATAGAGAATCTGTTGGAGAAACAGATGTGCCGTGGAAGATGAAGACTGGTCTTCATAGGCCTCAACCATCGCCTGATCTAAGACATCCTCGAACGGCTTCAGGCATTTGGGCATGTGCGCGACATACTGATCGAGATTCTCCTGCTGAAGGAACTGCGTAAAGATCTCTTGGGCCTCGCAGTATTCGAGGTCAGACATGTTGCGAACGAAAGAAACACTCATCAGGGAAGATAAAAAATTAAAAAGGATGTATAAAGGGTGGGCGACTTCATACTAGCAAGCCTGAGCAGGGGGAGCAAATACCAATCATTTTTACCATGGAAGAAGGAAGCTAATGTCATTTCAATTTCACAATCTCCGATCGGGAGCTGCAGCACCGCCATCTGATGACCTGTTCGCTCAAACTGTGTTGAAAGGGCTGTCGAAAAGTCCGAAATGCCTGCCATCGTGGCTGATTTTCGATGATCGAGGCAGCGAAATCTTTACCGAAATCACCCAACTTAAGGGCTATCAACCCGCTCAATGTGAATATGAGATTTTCAGCAAGCAGAAACAGGCGATCACCGATATCCTCAGGAATCAGACCTTTCGAATGATTGAACTGGGGGCCGGAGATGGAGGAAAAACCCAAATTCTTCTTCAGCACTGCATACAGAGCCAGCTGATATTCGAGTATGTGCCGATTGATATTTCCGAGGGCGCAATCAAGACACTTCTATCTTCTCTTGAGTCACGATTTGGAGAAGGGCCTATGTCGGTGACAGGACTGGCCGCCGATTATTTTGATGGACTCCGCGCGATTGGTGAGCAATCGAGGATCCGGAACTTTGTGCTCTTTTTGGGTTCGACCATTGGGAATTTTACGTTGCCGGCGGCCGAGGAGTTTATTGGAAAGCTGCGGGAATGTTTGAATGAAGGGGACTATATCATGATCGGGTTCGATCTCATGAAGCACCCGAAGACCCTGTATGCAGCCTATAATGATTCAACAGGAGTCTTCGAAAGATTCAACCTGCATCTTCTTGATGTCATCAATCAGAAACTAGGGGCAAATTTTTTGAAAGAACGGTATGTCCAACAGGGCCAGTATAATCCACAATCTCATGCGGTCGAAAGCTTTGTTTACAGTACCCGTGAGCAGGTTGTGTACATTGAGACACTGGATAAGGAGTTTCATTTTGAGGCATGGGAACCGATGCAAACCGAGCATTCCTATAAATACACGCAATTAGAGATTGAAATGTTAGCTGAAAAGAATGGGTGCCGGATCGTAAGGCATCTGTTTGATACCAACAACCACTTTGTGAACTCGATCTGGGAAGTGAAGAAATAGTTGCCATCGGGTTGCTGCTTCACGGTTAGTGGTAGAAGAGGAGGTTCAGGTGTTGATCCCTTCTGGTTCCGGCGAGAGTATCAGGTAAATTCTTTGACGTGGTCGAATCAATAGACGAAAAGGGGCCATGCCGCGGTAAGCAACTCAGTCGAGTGCATGGGGTTACCGAGCAGTTATTTACCTTAATTAAGCATCAACAGTGGCCACATCAGAAAAGAGGGTTCGACCTCGTTACAAGGCATGCCAGAAATGGGTTTGCAGTCTTTTAGAGGAAAAAGCATTTCTACTAAACACTGAAACTGTACCGATGGTTAGGGCCATTGAGTGCGTAGACACAACACATGGAAAAAGAGTTGAAAACTGTCAAATTAGGACTGGCACTCGTAAAGAATCTACAAGATAACTTGAGGCTTGGAATGTCACGGGTTTTCTGAAATTCTTTTTAACTTACAAAGAATTTCTGCTCATTCTTTAGAAGCCGGGTTCTGAAGTTGAACGTGTTGAAATGAAGAATCCTTCCCGACGATCTCTTGAGGGCTGGCTTGTTTGGGGACAGGTGGGGACGATTCAATCTGAGGATTTGAGGATGTATTCGAAATTTTTGAAGAAAAGATAACAGGACTGAACACAAAAAGAAGAAACACGATAGGCCAGAAGACAAGCTTTCTCAAAGGACAGTATATGCAATCCTCAGAATCTGCGTATTGGTCTTTGTCCTTCCTTGTTCCTGTTTTGCTGTAGCTCATTTGACTGTTGACGAGCCTTTTACAAATTTCCTTGTAAGACCATGGCGCTGGTACTCCCATTTATCGGATTGCGATAGGGATAAATTAATACCTTCCCCTGGTCACTTCTCGGGGCTCCGGCATTGATGTTCTAGAAAGGTTTAATGGATCATCCGATGGCAAGAAGAAGCCAATCCAAAATAGAGGACCCGCTCCTGAAGACTTAAAATTGAGGGATGGTCTGGTCGCTTCAATGGCGCATGATTTTAAGTAGTCAGGAAGGTTTAAGCACTTTTCAGGAATACGAATTAAGCTGAACCCATAGAAAAGGAAGACATCTGTACGCGTAATTTCGCACTGGGCCTCCAATGAAAGACTCCCAATTCTCTTGGACCACCATGAACGACTTTCCATTCAAAGCCTTGCGCTAATTCCAGAACAAATTCATTCAAATCCAAAGGACCCGCAACCTCCATCATCACAGGCCTCTTTCGTTCCGGTCCGGTTCCCTATTTCACACAGATAGCGCAAAATAGTCATAGAGGGATCAATGTAGGGTAATGTTTTGATTTCCCCACCCAGAACAAAACGGATGGCGGAATTTTCAGGGCTATCAAATGAAGTCAGATTTGGCATGTCGTTCATAACATCGTGTGCACAATAAGAGTTGAGTCACAAGCTTTCACTCTATAAGGCTATTATTCCAGCTTTTCCTGATAGGTCAATGCGTGCGAAGAAACGATGAAAGTGAGCATCAGTCGATATTGTCATGTATGGACGCTCCCGAGAATGCAAGGGTTCTTGAACGAAACCAGCGAATCAGGATTGCCGTCATGTATCCGGCCTGTTTGCGCGGTCTTGTGACCGCTGGCCTTGATGGAATCCGCCTCTGAAGAAGGGCGGTGGAGAGACGCCCAGTCAATTTATCGAGCTCTGTGCTCGGACAAAACCTCGGGTTGAATCTCTCCTGGCTCCCTTGTTCGCCATCACGTTCTTTTTACCCTCGCACTTCCTGCTTCGTCTGACGTCGTATTGTTTCTCTAAGCCGCTACCTTGAAAGTCTGCTGATCTCTCATCATGGCCCAAACGGTTCGGGCCGTTTTATTGGCCATGGCCACCAGCACCACATTAGTCGGCCGCCTTGTCAGTAACTTCCCAATCCATGGTGAGGGTTGCTTGGGTGCCCCTCGTTGCCAACGCAACACCGCTCGAGAGCCGTGAACGAGCAGACGCCTGACATACCCGTCGCCGCGCTTGGAGATCCGCCCTAACCGGCTTTTCCCGCCCGAGGAATGTTGCCGGGGGACGAGGCCCAACCAGGCCGACAGGTGTCGCCCCGATTTGAACTGCGCGCCATCACCGATGGTGGCCACCAGGGCCGTCGCGGTAATCACACCCACACCCGGAATGGTCGTTAAGCGTTGGCTCGCTTGTTGGGAACGATGCCAGGCTTGCAGTTTGCTCTCCAGCTTCCGGATGGCCTCCTTCACCGTCTGAAGCTGGGCGATGAGGACACCAAGGGCTTCGCGGGCAAACGCTGGGAGACGAACATCATCCGAGTCTTCAATCATCACAATGAGATCATTGACCCGCGAGGCCCCCTGGCTAGCGGTGAGGCCCAGCTCACAGCAATGCCCTCGTACGGCATTGATGAGCATCGTGCGTTGCTTGACCAAGAGCTCTCTGGACCGGTGAAGCATCAGCACCGCCTGTTGGTCGGCGCTCTTAATGGGCGCAAACCGCATGGTGGGCCGCACCAATGCCTCGGCGATGGCTTCGGCATCCGCGGCATCATGTTTATTGGTTTTTAAAAAAGGGCGGACATATTGCGGGGGAATCAATCGCACCTGGTGACCCTGGGCGCTGATCTCTCGGGCCCAGTGGTGCGCACTCCCACACGCTTCCATCCCCACCAGACACGGCGGTAAGGTCGCAAACAACTTCAGCACCTGAGCGCGACGTACTTTCTTGCGCAGCACGGCTTGCCCCTCCTGATCCATTCCATGTACCTGAAACACATGTTTTGCCAAATCAAGGCCAATCGCTGTGATGTTGTGCATGAGTCCCTCCTGTTCATAAAGTGCTGTGACGGCTAGTATAATGCCGCAGCGCTATAACAGGAGCGTCCATACCATTAATTTAGTGCAATTGAAATCCAACAGGCTTATCGGTTGCGCAGGCCAGGATTCTATAAGCGCCTACTACCGAATCCCAACTCAGGAAAGTACGTGTGTAAGGATAGTGAAAAATGGAGGATACCTAATAGCGAAAAGTAAAAAACCCTTCAATTTCTACCTAATTAAACTCAGGAGGAAAAGTTGTTTGGTTTTGGTGGGGTCGGAGTCACTCTGAAAAACCTTGTTTTGAGACCGGATCTGGGCCCTCATCGTAGTTATTACAAAAAGATGAGTAAGACTAGTTGTATAAATGACTGGACTTTTACCAAATCCTAATCTAAATAGCGGGCCTTTATCTTCAACAAGTTCTCTTTCAGATTGGAAGTCATCTGTCCGAAATCGTATCGCTCCAATACAGCCTGAAGAAGTTGATCTGTGTCTTTGCTGGTGGTTTGGCGATGAAGGTACTTAGCACTGCCCCTAATTCTGAAGGCGGGATTTCATTAAATTCTCGGTTTCCCCGTTTACGTACTATTACAGAGGGGGTCCCAGTGCTACGAACGATCCAACGATACACATCATCCTCCGCATTGTGTTCATTACGATCTTCAAGCTTTCCTTGCCTTATAGCTTTTCTAATTGCTGCATTAAATTTCTGGCGAATTGGATTAGGGACTCCCTCAAGGGGAGGGGAGGCTTTCTCAAATAGTCTGGCATAAATAAAGTAAGCACGATGACAAACCATTGGTCCCTCAACTGAAATAATGGCAAGGAGCCCGTTTATGATTTCCTCCAAGGTAGCAGAGCGAGGGTCAGGAAGGGCGGTTTTTCGCCAAGAGGCATAAGGAGCCTGGTACCCATTGAACTCAATTTCTTCATCGGTAACTGGGCTCTGAATTTGGTGGGTAGAGAAAAGGTCTTTCTTGTCCTCTTTGAAATCTTCTACCTTAGAAGACACTTCTTCTGGAAGAGTTTCTGGATATTTGATTCGGTCGCTCTCTCTGCCCTCATTTTCTTTATTGCTTTCCTGCTCTCTTCCCCGGTCTGCAGAATGCAACTGGGTCAGGGACTCATGAATTTTATTTACTGTACCCACAGAATCAATCCAATAATCTGTTGACCAGATTCTTAGAAGTTTCCATCCCAAGTCATTTAAAACAGCATGACGGACCCGGTCTCGGTCTCTGGCTGAGGGAGATCTATGATATGTGGCTCCATCACATTCTATACCCGCTAAATATTTTCCGGGATGATCTGGATGAACGATACCAAGGTCAATGCGAAATTTTGAAACACCAATCTGCGTATGGATTGTCCAACCCATCTTACGAAGTCGCTCTGCAACGGCTTCTTCAAAATCGGAATCAAATAGATCAGTGCCGCCAACACTAAGAATAGCTTCTCCAAGGGCCGACGGACCTCTGTCTGCAAACTCCAGATAGTGTTTTAAGTCTCGGACAGCTAGAGCAGGCGTTCGCGTAAGATCAATCATCGAAGGATCAAAGCTAGTAAAAATAACTACTTCAGATGTTGCTCGTGTGATCGCAACATTTAGCCGTCTCTCACCGCCTTTCCTGTTTAACGGACCAAAATTCATTGACATGGTTTTTGCTCCCGGTGCATCTGGGCCATATCCGACACTCAATAAAATAATGTCTCGCTGGTCACCCTGCACTGTTTCAAGGTTTTTCACGAAAACCGGTTCTGGAGCATTATCGCCAAAGAAACATTCCAGATCAGGGTCAGTCCTTCGCTCTTGATCCAGTAGGTCATCAATAAGCCGCTGCTGTTCAGAATTGAGAGTAACAATGCCAATGCTAAATTTGTTTAACTCAGCGTCTTTCAACCGACGGACGACTTCCTGAACAACAGCTTTGGCTTCATCAGGATTAGTGCGCCCACGGCCACGTTGATACAACCCCGGCACCTTAACTAAAGAAACTGCGCTCTTTTTTATTTCCGAGGATGGAAAAGTAACCAAGTCTCCCCTGTAATAACGATGGTTTGAAAAAGCTATGAGACTTTCATGCCGGCTTCTAGGTCTTCAATGTCGTTTTCGTCACCCTCTTCCTCACCAGGAGCACGATTAAAATAGTTAGTTGGCGGCATTTGCTTTGGATCACCTACTATAATTACATTCTTCCCTCGAGCGATGGTGCCAATTGCGTCCCAGACGGTTATTTGCGAAGCCTCATCAAAGACAACTAGATCAAACAATTGATTCTCTGCCGCAAGAAACTGTGAGACTGACAACGGGCTCATAAGGAGGCATGGAGTCAGCGCCGTAATCACGTCACCCATTTCTGCTACAAGCTTACGGGTAGGCATATGTCTAGATTTTTTTTGTAATTCTCGATTGAGGATGCCGTAACCTTGAGGTCTGTCCTTTTCATCATGGTTGGGAATATTCTCGCTTAGTTTTGCCCCTATATACGCAATAGATAGCTCTGAAAGTCTCTGGTCAAGCTCTCGAAAGGCGTTAATTATTTCTTCGTGTTCGATGAAGGAAAATGTTCTTAACGTTTGTCGGGCATCTATAAGTTCGCCGGCAAGCCAGATACAGTAGGCTGTTTGGAATGCGTCTTCTGAATCACCAGGCTCTATTAGCCCAGTTTCCAGAGTTGATATTAAAGTGCCAAGCCCTGCTGCTTTTGCCTCGCGGCAGACAGCCTGCCACCGGCACCAGGAATTGATACGAGGCTGTAAATCTATTAGCCCCTGTGCCCTGGATTGCAGGTCTAGAATGTTTTCGTTTAACCTATCCTTGCTCTGCGCTTCCTGCTCAAAGCCTTGCAACGCCGATTCAAAGGCTTCCATATCCGATACTAGACGTGATGCTGCCTCTGACAAAGGCATTCCCGGCTGCAACAATTCGCGTTCCTCAACGCACAAACGTCTAACGGCTTTTCGCAGTGCCGGCAATCCCTGAACATCACTCGTTAATCGTGCCATCCCTTCCCGAAGTCTTTTTGCTCCTTGAAGGATTTCAGTACTCTTTTCGATGTTTGTTTCTAACCCCCTCCACAGCGCACTATCAGGGAGCTCCGAGGCGGCGGAGTCCATCTGCTGACGGGTAGATTTCAGTTTCATTAGGACCGGTAAGTCCTGCTCTGGTTTCGGACGAGAAGAAAGTGAGAATGCCTTCCTCCACCTGCCAGCAAACACCCAACATTGTATAGGTCTAAAGGGCCATGGCAGTAAAATTGCTTTTATCCAATCAACATTCCACTTGTCTACCGAAGCACCTGCAATACGATCATCGGGATAAAAACAAGATAGCTGCGTTTTTTCGGATTGGTATTTTTTCAAAGAAGCCAAAGCAGTAGCGAAGGAAGCAAACACAGATACGTTATCCGAGCCTAAAGCAAACTCCAAGTTGTGAGCGGCAGCCAACGGAATTGTTGCTGCAATTGAAGACAGTCCCTGGAATTTTGAAATCGTTGGTTTAGGTTCTGTCAATCCAGCATCAATTGTAAAAGTAGCAGATGATTTCAGTAACTGATCAATTGTTTTTAGGAGATGTTGTGCCGCCTGAACCAAACGGCCCTGCCATGCATTGGACCAATCACATTGTGAAATATCTGCAAACGTCACTTTATCCTGGATATCCAGCTCTTTATAGCTTTGCCCCAAGCGTTTAGCAATATTCTCTAAGTGAGTAAGTCCAACTGTATTCTGAGCCCTGTCTGAGTTAAGTCCGCCTGGCCAGTCAAGTCGAAAACGATGAATATCCCGCCAACGTGCAGCACGCGCAATGGCAGCACGAGGACTAATCCCTGTTTGACCAGGTGTATGGAGGTCTTTTACCAAACCGTTTAAATCATTGCGGAGTGCTGTAAGTCGCTCAGCTTCTTTATGCCATTCTGTTTGAGTATGGGCACTTCGATAGTCCCAGGACTTGCCTAGTTGGTTGAGAACCTCCCGTTTGTTTGCTTTATTTGAATGCAGCTCCAAACAAAAATTGCCCAACCCCTTTTCAAGTAAACGGCCGTAGACTACCTCCAGGGCTGCCATTTTTTCTGACACGAAAAGAACCTTGTGGCCAAGGGCCAGATTGTGAGCAATAATATTAGCAATTGTTTGTGACTTTCCTGTGCCGGGTGGTCCCTCAAGAATGAAGTCACCCCCTAAAGCCGATGCATGAACAGCTACAATTTGAGAACTATCCGCCGGTAAGGGCATAAATAGTTCGGAAGGATTTGTTTTTTCATCAATTTGATCAGACCGTAAAAATGAAGCTGAATGTTCATAGGGATCACGGGGTTTATCAATAAGGTGCTTAACGAATTGGTTTTGTTTCAAAGATTCAGTCCTATCCGCTAAATCTTTCCACATGAGGTATTTTGAAAATGAGAACGTGCTCAAAATTACCTCTTCAATTACTTCAAATCCCGCCATATCTCTAACGGCTCTTTTGACAATTTCCCAGATCAGCGGAACATCTATTCCAGCGTGATCTTTAGGAAGCTCTCCTTCCAGCTCAGGTAAGCGGAGCTGAAAGTCTTGGCGCAACATTTCAAGCAAGGTCATGTTAAATACAGGCTCATCTTCGTGCTGAATGATTTTTACCTTGGAAGCCGCACTTCGACGGTCAAGTTTAACGGGCACGAGAACTAGAGGAGCTCGATAGGTTCGTTCCTCATGCTCTGATTGTTTCCATCTTAAAACGCCCAAGGCAAGATAAAGTGTGTTTGCCCCCCCTTCTTCCATGTCGGATTTTGACTTGCGGTAGAGCTGAACCAATCCAGCATCAAGTTCCAATTGAGGTGCATCGGACACAATTTCATCACGCTCAAGTGCTTCTTCGATGAATTGCTTTGAAAAATCCTTTCCAGTGCGTTTTATAAACATGTCATTATCACGCTCATTTTGCTCACCGGATAATCTAATCATTGGAATGACGGTAATCTTTTTTCCTTCTGCAAGCTTGTCTTCTAGCACGGCAGGATCCGAACAATGCAAGCGAATTGCCGTATTTGAAGATTTAAGATTTAAAAGCCTATTTCTTTTCGTCAAATCCAGAAGTTTCCGCTTCCAATGATCTAGTCGTGTTTCAGGCGTATCCGGAAGTGGGGTTTCGTTTATCCCAAGGTCAAACGCAGGAAGCTCTGGTGCAGCTTCAAGACCTTGTACTAAACCGCCTTCTTCTTCCGCATTTCCTGGTGCATTCTTGGTAGAAAAAGCTGCTAGTGGAGTTATCTGCTGGTGACGGGCGCGTTTTATATCTAGCGCATAAACAAAGTCCTGCTCATTGCCTTCCGAAATACGGCGGTCACCCTCTGCTATCGCCATTGAAAATGGTTGCGGTGGTTCATTAACCACCAGTGTGGTTTCAAAAATGACAAGTTCTTTGAGGGCGATATATTTCCGTAGCTCTGTGCAATCGTCAGTGCTGAGTGCAGGCATCTGCTGCGGTTGTAGCCAGGCACCACACATGGCATGGCCTTTAGTAAAGGCAATTACATCATTTAGTCCAAACTGCTCCAGTGCAGCGGCAAAAAAGACCGTACTATCGAGGCATGTTGCTAGACCATGCTCCAAAACCTGGCTCGGGGTTCTGATTTTTTGTCCATCAAGCTCAAAACTTGCTGGCGGCTCAGCATATACAAGACGGCGCGATGAAATGGCAGTCCATATAGCTGCCACCATTTTCCACACTCGCTGACGTGACCGTGATTGATAACCGTCTAAAGCGGGTTGCTCACCAGCCCGTCGCAATGTCTCGCCTGCTTGCTTGAGTACCCAGCTTACAGCGGGGTCGTTAGGCAGGACGAAAGCAGCAAGGAGTTCTGGCATGTGAGCTGCTCCGCCCCATTCATTTTTGGCAAGCCCAATCAATGTATGCTGTTTTTCACAAAGTACTTCGTCGCCGTTATAAAGAGTGAGCTTCACTTCAGCACGCATGCGTTCATTGATATTCGACAGAAAAGCTCCTGCCAGCGGCACCGACCGATCACGAATTCTGACTTCTGCTTTGGGAGAAAGACGGTCAATTTTCCAGATCTTTGAGGAAAACAAAGGGGGGTCACATTTAAGAGACAACTCTAGATCTTCAAAAACTTCATCTTTAGGATTTTTTACAACAAGGTCAGCTATAACGGCGATATCGTTTTGGTGGGAGGCGAATGTAAGACGGTCAACAATGGAGGCGATGATTTCCAAATTGGGAGAATCATCCACGTTTTCGTAGGGGTTAGGATTTTTCAGGGCGGGTTCCATATAGTGGGTATAGTCAACTACAAGGGTAAAAAAACGTGGATCGTCGGCAGCAGGGTGACGAGGTGGGGAATAATTCCATCTTCATCTTGAGAAGAGCCTGAGACTATGAAATTTCGTATCCAGCCATCATACTAATAGACGATATTAAGAGCAATTTTTAAGTCTAGACAGAATCATCGAAAAGCCAATGATTTCTTTCTATTATTTTGGAAGTGTAACGATCCTGAAGAACCTACAAGCATTGATCTCCTGCTTGACCAAAATTGTTATCTATTCGTCAGACTATACTGTTCAAGGATTAAATTTTTGTAGATAGGGAAAAAATAGCCCGACTGAGGTGAGCATGGCGGCTTCCAGCACCGCCTTATGGCTGACGAAAGCACTTTTGACTATTGCAGTTCGATCCGGTTCCCGGCGACTTTCACGACATAATCTGCCCTGCCCATAAACCACAAATAGCCGACATTATCAGTATGGCCTGCATCGTCGGGGGTACCCACGCCCAGTATGGTATACCTTTGCATCAGAAACCCTTCATGGAAACCCTAAACTATACGGCTTCCTCTATGGGGAAAAATTTTCCCGAAGTATATTTTTCGCCATTTGTAAGGATGGGTATTTTCGGCGCTGATTTGCCTATGCTCAATACGCATATCTTCGAAATGACGTACATCTTGAAATGGGCTCCATTGAGAGGTACCTTAGGGCATAGGTGCTTACCTTATGTTCCTGGAGGTAAAGGATGTGGTGGTGGCGTCATCGGGCAGTCCCGTCAAAGCTTCAATTCCTGGTACTCGTGGCCTACGCGTGGCTGGGCTCGGCTGGGCTCGAATCTGCTTCCGCCCATACTGACTCAGAAGTCCGCAATGTGTGGGTGCAGGGTGTGCCACCTCACCGCGGACTCGTGCGCGCCATTACCGAAGGTGAGCATTGCCCCTTCGCCTACTTCGATGGCCGCCCTACGCGAATGAAAGTGCGTGCGCAACCGAATTCGGATTTTAATGTTCTGGTCTGTGAACTCCTCGTGCCCCATGAGACCGACCGAATCGAAGTTGCCGGTCGTGACCTGCGCCCGGTTTCTCGGAATCCACAGCGAATCGCGGTAGTCGGAGACACCGGCTGTCGCATGAAGGGGGGGAGTGCGTTCGACGACGGATTCCAGAACTGTGGCGACCCCGACGATTGGGAGTTCGCCAAGGTTGCACAGCGTGTAGCGGAGTGGCAGCCGGATCTGATTATTCAGTTGGGAGATTATATCTATCGCGAACAGAAGTGCCCCGATGGTTGCGGGAATTGCCAGGGCAGTCCATACAACAGTCCGGGTATGCGCATGGCGACCTGGAATGCGGAGTTCTTCGATCCGGGAATACCGATGCTTGAGTCGGCCCCCATCGTCTTCGTACGGGGTGACCACGAGACATGTGAGCGCGCCGGACTGGGGTACGTTCGTTTTCTCGACCCTTTTGAGTTCGCAGCCTGCAGTGACTTCAGTGATCCCTATGCCTTGGAGTTCGAAGAACTGCAGTTGGTCGTCATGGATACCGTACAGGCCGATGACACTTCGCTCTCGGCAAACGTGGTGGTCAATCGCTATGCGCAAGATTTCGAACGGGCAGCGAAGCTCGCAAAGGGTCTCACCTGGCTCCTCAGTCACCGTCCCATCTGGGCCTTGCGGCCGGCTCACAGGATCGTCTCCGAGCCAAAGACCGATGCGTGCGGCAATCAGATGATTCCACCCGTAGCTGTGGAAGATATCAATGTGACTACTCAGGACGCATTGACTGCCTCAAACCTGGCAGGCCGCTTACCGCCGGCGGTAGACCTCGTCCTCACCGCCCATATTCACGTGGGTGAGGTGTTGAGCTTCACCGGCCGTCGGCCCCCTCAGATGGTCGTAGGCATCAGTGGCACAAAATTGCTTCCAGCTGTTACCAGGGGACTTGAAGGGAGGGTCATTGACGGCGAGACTGTGACGCACGCCATGATGGTCTCGGTCCACGGATTTTTTGGTTTCGTGCCCCGTCAACGAGGTGCCTGGAGTATGAACGTATTCAACGCTGGTGGAGCGAGCGTCACCAAATGCAGGATCGATGACAAGAATGCCCACTGTCGGTCGCGGTAAGCGTTACTCTACAGGGACACTGTGTTGTGTGAAGAGTAGAGAGAACTCAGTTCTCCAGTGCGGAAATATCTCCGGGGTCCTGGCCGGGTTCACAGTCCTTCAATACCCGACGCATGATTTTGCTGAACTGTGGGACATTGACGGAGCCTGGCTAATATGATGGAAACAGTCACGGTGAGAACCTCAAACGAACAGGCATTCAATATCCAAGTGTCTGGATTGGTCCAGGGTGTCGGTTTTCGTCCGAAGGTCTGGCAACTGGCTCAACGATTTGATCTTCGAGGTCATGTTTCCAACAATGGAAACGGTGTTCAAATTCTGGTGGCCGGCGAGGAAGATAACCTCAGGCATTTCATTCATGATCTGACGCACAATCCTCCACCACTCGCAAAGATTACGGAAATCTTCACAATGGCCATTTCCTTGAGTGAGATCCCTGGAGGCACGTTTGTCATTGCCGGAAGCAACAAAAGTGCTGTCCTGACGGGCATTGTGCCGGATGCCGCCCCATGCCCGGAGTGCGTGAAGGAAATACTGGATCCTTTTGCCAGGCGCTACCGCTATCCCTTTACAAATTGCACGCATTGCGGGCCCCGACTGACGATTCAGGAAGGTATTCCCTACGATCGTTCTTCCACCACACTGAAAGAATTTTCCTTGTGCGAGGCCTGCCTGAAAGAATATCACGATCCCCAAGACCGACGGTTTCATGCCCAGCCGATCGCCTGCCACGCATGCGGTCCGAAGGTGTGGCTTGAACGGATAGACGGAAAACCTCTAGCGGTACATTCCGATATGAAACTTGATGAGGCCGATGCGGTCTGCAGTCTTTTCCGGAAAGGCCATATTCTGGCTATTAAAGGATTAGGCGGTTTTCAACTTGCCTGCGATGCCACCCAAGAAGAGACGGTCAGACGGCTTCGTGCCTTGAAACAACGGGAGGGAAAACCGCTGGCTTTGATGGCACGCGACCTGGAGGCCATACGACGGTATTGTGTGGTAGGGGAGAGGGAAGCCGAACTCTTGCAAAGCGCGGCCGCACCCATTGTCATCCTCAAGCGCCATCCGGAGATGACCCTTGCACCGGGAGTGGCTCCCGGCATGTCGACATATGGGTGTATGTTACCCAACTCACCGCTTCACCATTTAATCCTTCGCTGTATGACTCATCCTATTGTATTAACCAGCGGGAACCATGCCGGAGAACCCCAGTGGATCGACAATGACCAGGCCAACGTACATTTGAAAGACATTGCCGAATTTGTGGTTCTGCATGATCGGGGGATTGCCCAACGTATTGACGATTCGGTGGTCAAAGTCATGGATCAGGTTCCACGGGTGCTGCGACGGAGTCGAGGGTATGCACCTTCTCCCATTTGGCTTCCTTCGGGCTTCGAACATTCTCCTGCTATCCTTGCTATGGGTGGTGAACTTAAAAACACCTTCTGCTTACTCAAAGATGGACAAGCCCTGCTCTCCCATCACATTGGAGATTTGGAGGATTCTTTGACCTATGCCGATTATCAACGGGCCCTCTCCCATTACCAACGTTTGTTTGAACATAGTCCGGATAGTATTGCGGTTGATCTGCACCCGGAATATCTGTCGAGCAAGCTGGGACGGGCCCAAGCCAACGGTAGCCATCTCCCGATTCTTGAAATCCAACATCACCATGCTCATTTCGCGGCCTGTCTGGTCGAAAACGGAGTTCGCTTAACGACTGAACCGGTCCTTGGCGTTATCTTGGATGGATTGGGCTATGGAGAAGACGGCACGATTTGGGGCGGAGAGTTTTTGCTGGCGGATTATGGGGGCTTCACTCGTCTTGGGTCCTTTAAGCCCGTGCCAATGCTCGGCGGAACTCAGGCAATAAAGGAACCGTGGCGGAACACCTATGCGCATGTGATGGCAGAAATGGGGTGGGCGGAGTTTGCGATGAACTACTCTGATCTGCCGTTGTTTGATCTTTTCGAGAGGAAACCTCGCATGATGCTGGACCGCATGCTGAGCCATGGGATTAATAGCCCACTTGCGAGTTCTTGCGGTCGGTTGTTCGATGCCGCCGCCGCTGCAATGGGTATTTGCACAGAGCAAGTTCTGCATGAGGGGCAGGCTGCCATGGAGATGGAAGCTCTGGTGGACGACGAAACAATTCGGCATGAAGACGAATCGTTAGCATATCCATTTTCCATTCCGCGCCTGAAATCCTCTGGAATGCCCTATGTCGAACCGTTAGGAATGTGGCAAGCGCTTCTAGGCGATCTAATCCTCCATACACCGGTTCCCGTCATGGCCGCACGGTTTCATAAAGGACTTGCCAACGTGATTTGCAGCATGGTCACCCAATGCTCACACCCTCCTGACGGTCACGGCCGGCATCACACGGTGGTCCTTTCAGGTGGCGTGTTTCAAAATCAGGTATTATTTGAACTCGTAAAACACAAGTTGGAGGCAGAAGAATTCACCGTCCTTTCGCACAAACAGGTTCCAATGAACGATGGTGGCATTGCCCTTGGACAGGCCGCGATTGCCGCAGCTCGTTCCTTGCCAGAGACCAATAAGGTTCGATCCACATGTGTTTAGGCATACCCGGGCAAATTGTAGAAATCAGCAATGTGGAGCATAAGCTCGCGATCGTGAACGTGGGTGAGGTTCGACGGGAAGTGAATATCGCCTGCATTGTCGATGAGGAGCATTCTCCTGTGGCGTGTGTCGGGGATTGGGTGCTGATTCACGTGGGATTTGCTATGAGTCGGATTGACGAAAAGGAAGCTAAGCGGACAATAGAGTTGCTGACTGAAATGGGAGAAGTGCAAACCGCAATCCAGGCGATACGTCAGTCAAATACCTCCTAAAGGATGGCCGCATGTCTAATCAAAAAATATTAGCCTCTCTTTATCCCTTCCTGCAGCCGTCTTCGAAAGATTCGGCATCCGTAAAATCCGGATTACTTGAATCGGTGCGAATGAAATCGCAAGATAGCACCCAAGTCATCCAAACATTTTTTGACGCACAGAGCGAAAAAGTCGTGGCCGCTGCCATGGCCGTAGCGGACATTTACCGGCATGAGGGACGGCTGTTTACGATGGGCAACGGCGGATCGAGCTGTGATGCCGCCCATATTGCCGTCGAATTTTTGCATCCAGTGACCACCGGGCGCCCTGCGCTTCCTGCCGTCAATCTTGCGGCCGATCAGGCCATGATGACCGCTGTAGGAAATGATGTGGGGTTTGATCACATTTTTGTGCGCCAGTTGATCGCTCAGGGAAAGGCCGGGGACGGGGTGATCGGCGTGTCCACGAGCGGCAATTCCGAAAATATTATGCGGACCTTTAGGAAAGCTAAGGAGATGGGGGTGACCACCATTGGCCTCACCGGGGGACTTGGAGGAACCATGGCAACCTCTTCTGCAATTGATCATTGCCTGGTTGTGCCTACTGAGAGCATTCACCGGATCCAGGAATGTCACGTCCTGATCTATCACATCCTTTGGGATCTCGTGCACACCCTTCTTGCTGATCATCGCGGCGCGTCGGCCACAAATGAGGAGAAGCTATGAAATTTGTCGATGAATTTCGTGATCCCCAAAAAGCCCGGATCCTTATCCAGGAAATTGAGGGACTGGTGAAACGGATACCCATCTGTCTCGATCGGCCCATCTGGATCATGGAGGTCTGCGGTGGGCACACACACACGATTTTTCGCTATGGCCTCAATAAAATGCTCCCGAAGGAAGTGGAGTTCATTCACGGACCGGGCTGTCCGGTTTGTGTCCTTCCCCGTGGCCGCGTTGATGATTGTATCGCCCTGGCCGAACGGGATGAAGTGATCATGACCACATTCGGGGATGCCATGCGAGTGACCGGCTCCAAGAAAAATCTCCTACAGGCCAAAGCCGAGGGAGCCGATGTGCGCATGGTCTATTCACCATTGGACGCCTTGAATCTCGCCCGAGTGAATCCTGAAAGAGAAGTGGTGTTTTTCGGTCTTGGTTTTGAGACTACCATTCCCAGCACGGCCCTGACCCTTCTTCAGGCGAGAGAAGAAGGGATTAACAATTTCTCGATCTTTTGCAATCACATCACGATCATTCCCACGATCAAGGCCATCCTGGATTCTCCTGATCTTCACTTGGACGGGTTTTTAGGCCCGGGTCATGTAAGCATGGTAATAGGAACGAAGCCCTACTCATTTATTGCTGAGTATTATCGAAAGCCCATCACCATCGCCGGGTTTGAACCATTGGACATATTACAATCCGTGTGGATGGTGCTTAAACAATTGGCGGAGGGACGCTGTGAAGTGGAAAATCAATATACACGGATTGTTCCTCCTGATGGGAACACGCAAGCGTTACAGGCTATTCAAGAGGTGTTTGAATTGCGAGAGTTTTTTGAATGGCGGGGATTAGGATCCATCGATCATTCCGGGGTCAGGGTCCGTGAGGAATTTTCTGCGTTTGACGCTGAACGAAAATTTCCTCTTCCCAATTTGAAAATTGCCGATCCCACGTCCTGCCAATGCGGGGAAGTGTTGAAGGGGGTGATTAAGCCGAGTCAATGTAAGGTATTTGGCACGGCATGCACTCCTCAGAATCCCTTGGGAGCGTTGATGGTCTCGACGGAAGGCGCCTGTGCGGCCTACTATCATTACGGCTGGATTCCTGAAGAAGATTTACATCCGGCAAAAAGCCCCGTGTGAGAAAATGGAAAATCTAAAAAATCAGTTGAATATGGTGAATCTTTAATCGCTTACTTCTCCTCAACCTGCTTTCGTCAAGACCAAGCCCATGCTGAACCGAACCACTAACGATGAACGGATTACCATGGCTCATGGGAGTGGAGGAAAAGCCATGCGGGCACTTATCGAGGACCTGCTGGTTCCAACCTTTAATAATTCTCTTCTCGATACCTTAGAAGATCAGGCCACCATTCCGTTGAGAGAATTACTCCAACATGGTGATCGGCTGGCATTTACGACGGATAGCTATGTCGTGGATCCGTTATTTTTCCCGGGGGGCAACATTGGCGAATTGGCCGTGAACGGGACGGTCAATGACCTGGCGGTCAGTGGAGCACGCCCGCTATTTTTGTCATGCGGGCTGGTGATTGAAGAGGGTTTTCCTTTGGACACACTTACTCTCATTGTCGAAGCCATGAAGCATGCGGCTGATCGCGCCGGCGTGGCCATCGTGACGGGAGATACCAAAGTCGTCGAAAAAGGTTCGGCAGACAAGCTCTTCATTAATACCGCAGGAATCGGCGTCATTCGAGAAGGTGTGTCCATTGCCGCGACCAATGCTCAACCGGGAGACGCCGTTATCACCAATGGATTTATCGGTGACCACGGGGTGGCCATTCTTCTTGCCAGAAACGAATTGGCCCTGGAAGCCGGTGTTCAAAGCGACACTCAGCCGGTCCACGATCTGATTTCCCATATGCTGGATGTCTGTTCCCAGATCCATTGTTTGCGGGATGCCACGCGCGGCGGATTGGCCACGGTCCTGAATGAATACGCCTCCGCCTCGAACGTGTCCATTCAGATCAACGAGCCCCAGGTGCCTATTCGAGAATCCGTTCGAGGAGCCTGTGAAATTCTCGGCCTTGATCCCCTGTACCTGGCCAATGAGGGAAAAATTGTGGCAGTGGTCCCTTATGAAAACGCTCACGAACTTATTAAGGCCATGCGGGACCATCCCCTAGGCAAACACAGCGCCATCATCGGGAGGGTCAACGCCTCACCGGCGGGAATCGTGATACTTGCCACTACCTTCGGAGGTACACGAATTGTGGATACGCTGGTGGGGGATCAATTGCCGCGAATCTGCTAGAGAAGAATAGTCATGAAATTATTGACTCCTGAAATACTGGAAATCCTTGAAGACGGGCAACTCCAACGGTTGACCTATGCGGGGCTTCTTGCGTTTCATCAGGACAATGCGGTGTGGGGAGCTAACGTCGGGTATCGCGCGATGCAGGCGGCGGGTTGGGCTCTGTCTCATGAGCAATTATGGGATCGAAGGGGTTTATTCGTTGTCAGCGCCCATCCGGGTCCTGGTGTCCGTGATGCCATCGAGTTTGTGACACGGTGTGTGAGTCGAAAGCGGTTTCAATTACTCGATCCTCACCAACCTGCTGTATGTAATCAGCACATGCAATTTCGTTGGTGGGTCACCCATTACGATCGAACGGTTGACGTGGAACTCAAAAAGGGATTTGTCCCTGCACAATTTTTCGACCTCCTGGAGCAGGTGGGATCGGACCGGGAAACGCCTTCAGACTCTCTCAATCTCGAAAAACTGAAAGCCGATCTCACGGAGCGGCTGTGGGATGAACCCTTAACGGCTCTTTTTGACCTGACCGCCAGTGGAAAATCCGCTGTTCTGGACCGGTTCGCATGCACGAATTAGGGATCACTCGAAATATTGTGTCCATTGTCACAGAAAAGGCTGGTGGAGAACCGGTGAGGCGAGTGACGATCGCCATCGGTAAACTCAGTGCGGTATTGCCCGAAGCCATCCGGTTTTGTTTCGACATTGTCAGTCAAGGAACCGTGGTGGAAGGCGCTGACTTGGAGATCCTTGAAATTCCGGGAACAGCTGAATGCCGAACCTGTGGAACGCATTTTGAACTCGAGGAACTTTACGGCCGATGTCCGTGTGGTTCTGTCGACATCACGCGGCTCACGGGAGAGGAACTGCTTGTGAAACACATGGTGACAGCCTGATGTGTACGACATGCGGGTGCTCCGATTCAGCCAATCCGAGAGTGACGAACTTGCAAACCGAGCCTACCGATAAAACCGCCCATTCGCATTCCTATCACTCACATTCCCATGGTGACCATGACCACCATCACGAGCATGGGCTTGATACTCACCATGACCATCAACAGGGACACGAAACCACTGTTCACCTGGAACAAGCCATTTTAGAGAAAAATGATCGGCTGGCTGAACGGAATCGTGGATGGTTCCTCGATAGAAATATTGTGGCCCTCAACCTCGTCAGTTCGCCGGGTTCAGGAAAAACAACACTTCTTGAACGCACGATTCATGATTTGAAGCATGCCATACCCATTTCGGTGATCGAGGGGGATCAGGAAACCCTATTTGATGCGGAGCGCATACGAAAGGCGGGGTGTCCGGTCGTACAAATTAATACCGGTGCCGGATGTCATCTAGAGGCCGACATGCTGGCACGAGGACTGGAAACGTTGCAGCCTCCATCCAATTCACTGGTACTAATTGAAAATGTCGGCAATCTGGTCTGTCCTGCTCTATTTGATTTAGGGGAACAGGCTAAAGTCGTCGTGCTTTCGGTCACAGAAGGGGAAGACAAACCGTTAAAGTATCCGCACATGTTTCAGCATGCGAGCGTCATGATCCTCAATAAAATCGATCTTCTGCCTCACCTCACCTTTGATGTCAAAACATGCCTGGAATTTGCTCATAAGGTGAATCCCAAACTTCAGGTGTTTCAGCTTTCAGCCATTACTGGCGAGGGACTTCAACACTGGTATGACTGGGTGACTTCACAGATCAAAAATTCAAAAAAACAAGTCATTCGCTGATGTTTATTTTATTGAGGCATGGATTCCTTCTTGGAAGGAGACTTGCCATGGAAGCCGACCACGCGGCGGCTGTCGCCACACTCGCGACCAAAACCCAATGTGTGGCCCACACCCTTAAGCAGGGACTAACATGGGGGCTGGGTCACACTATCACGTTACTGTTGTGTGGCTCGATGGTGTTCCTTTCGGAATCTGCGGTTCCGGAGCGATTGGCTAACTGGCTGGAATTGGTCGTTGGCGCCATGCTGGTAGGACTGGGAGGCGATGTATTACGGAAAATCATACAAGAGCGTATACATGTTCATGAACACCATCAACAGCCTCCGCACCTTCATGCCCAATCCCACCGGGGAAAAATCAATCACCGAAAGACGGACCATCAACATTCACATTCAACCGCATTTCCCTACTGCACGTTGTTTGTAGGATTGATGCACGGAATGGCGGGGTCCGCCGCACTCATATTTCTGTCACTCCTTTAAACGGTTTCTCCGCTACCAGGAATTATCTACATTTCTATATTCGGTCTTGGATCAAGGTTGGAATGGCCACATTCTCGATGGGCATCGCCATCCCTCTCCGATATTCATCCCGCTCAATACCGTGGCTGCCAAGGTTCTCTTGCTGACCTTAGTTTTAATTTCGTTTTTCAGTTTCCGATCGCTTCCATACAGGGAAGCGGTGGTCAATCCGCTGATTAGAAATCAGCGGGATCAGGAAAAAAGAGCTTCTCGAAAAATGAAGAATGAAATAATTTGGCTTCACTCCTCCAATGTAGAAATATCTCCGGGATCCTGACCGAGTTCCTTGGCCTTTAAGACGCGGCGCATGATTTTGCCGGAGCGGGTTTTGGGAAGCGAGGGGACCACTTCAATTTCCCGGGGGACGGCGATCTTGCCCAATTCCTGTAAGACATGGTCCTGCAAACTTTTAATAAGATCGGGCGTTTCTTCCTGCCCTTGCTTCAAGATGACAAAGGCTTTGATCTGTTCCCCGGCGGTCTGATGCGGTTTGCCTATAACGGCGGCTTCCACAACCGCTTCATGACTGACTAAAGCGCTCTCGACTTCTGCCGTCCCGATGCGGTTTCCAGCGACTTTTACCACATCATCAGCTCGACCCATAAACCATAAGTAGCCGTCCTCATCTTTATGACACACATCGCCTGCGGTATAGACGCCGGGGATGGTATTCCAATACAAAAGATAACGATCCGGTTCTTTGTAAATGGTCCGCATCATTGACGGCCAGGGTTTTTTGATGACGCCAAATCCTCCACCATGCTCTACGGTGTTGCCTTTGCGGTCCATGACATCGGCTTCGATGCCTAAAAACGGACGGGTGGCTGAGCCGGGTTTGAGTGGCACGCAGGGGAGGGGTGTGACCATGATCATGCCGGTCTCTGTTTGCCACCAGGTATCCATGATGGGTTTGGTGCCACCCGTCACGCGATGGAACCATTCCCAGGCTTCCGGATTAATGGGTTCGCCCACTGATCCTAAAATTTTCAGGGAAGAGAGATCGTATTTTTTTGGCCAGTCCTCGCCAAATTTCATCAGCAGCCGGATAGCCGTCGGCGTGGTATAGAAGATCGATACCCCATAGCGTTCAATGAGATCCCACCAGCGCCCGGGATTGGGATAGTCGGGTTTACCTTCTGCCGTTAAAATCGTGGCGCCGTTTAAGAGCGGACCATAGACGATGTAGCTGTGGCCGGTAACCCACCCCGGATCGGCTACGCAAAAATAGACATCTTCATCTTTGAGGTCAAAGACATATTTCGTGGTGATATAAGTACCCACCATATAGCCGCCATGGACATGGACCACGCCTTTAGGTTTTCCCGTGGTTCCTGAGGTATAGAGGATGTACAAGGGCGTTTCGGAGTCTAACGCCTCAGCCTCACATTTTGGTGATTGATCTTTGAGCCAATCCTCCCAATCCAATTCTTTGGGAGCCTGAAGAGGGGAGGCTGATTGTTCTCGTTGGACGACAATGACTTTTTCCACTGAGGGACATTTAGCGACCGCTTCATCAACGACCGGCTTAAGGGGTATTTTTCTACTACGGTCATATCCCACATCTGCGGTGATGACCACTCGCGCCTCGCACGCTTCTATGCGTGCGGCCAACGCCGTGGCGCTAAAGCCGGAATAGACCACCGAATGAATGACCCCGATGCGGGCACAGGCCAGCATGGCGACGATTTGCTCGGGGATTTTCGGGAGATAAATCATGACCCTGTCGCCCTTGTTGAGGCCCAAGCTTTTGAGACCATTGGCGCACTTGTTGACCTGCCGATATAACTCGCCATAGGTCAGGATTCGTTCCTGACCTTCCTCTCCGACCCAAATGACGGCCACTTTGTTTTTTCGCCAGGTTTGGACATGGCGATCGAGACAGTTGTAGGCAATATTGCAGGTGCCTCCCACAAACCATTTAGCCCAGGGATAATTCCACTCCAACACTTTATTCCAGGGGGAAAACCAGTGAAGTTCTTTGGCAATGCCGTCCCAGAACTTTTCCGGGTTCACGACAGACTGCATGTACGCGGTTTCATAATCCTGAATATGAGCGTTGGCTGTGATGTCGGGGGAGGGAGGAATGACGCGGGTTGATCGTTGCAGGGTTTCAATATTTTCACTCATTAGGTCTGTTCCTCCTTAGTTACGCATTTTAGAACACCACCAAGAACGTGTCTTCTCAGCGAATTGGCTGACAAGTCCATTATGCTGCCCTTGGCTCGTTGCTTCAAGAGGGTAGGAATGAAAGTCCGTGATAAAGAGATGGAAAGTGAATAAGGATCGGAGGCGATGAATATGAGAACCGTCGCTGACCGAAAGCTGGTTGCCATTTTTTGAAAAACGAGATGGGGGAAATTCAATGGGTTGAGAGGGACTGGTTATCTCAATTAAGAGCGTGGCGGGGTTTTGCGAGCTGGGCCTGTATGTGTCCATATTTGGCGGCGTAATCCTGTTGACTCCGACGAATCACCTCATGGGCCTCCTCTCGACCATAGACATGCGTGATTTCGCAATTCTTTTTTTGCGAGCCGGGAGCATCTTTGTAGGTCAGGAAGTAATGCATGAGGCGTTCGACAAAGTGGACCGGACAGGCTTTGATATCTGTCCATTGTTCATGGAGGGCATCGCCTTTGAGGACCGCCACAATTTTATCATCGGCTTCATCCCCATCGATCATACGCAAGCCACCTATGGGAATAGCCTGCAGCAACACGTCTCCATGGATAATGCTTTTCTCCGTCAGGACACAAATGTCTAATGGATCTAGATCGCCGACGAGGCCAGGCCGATTGGTACAACCGGCGCTGAATTCCGCGACTGATTGACCGCAATAGGTTTGAGGAATTAATCCGTACAACGTAGGGCACACATTGGAATAGCGCTGAGGCCGATCTACGCGCAAATGGCCTGATTTTTTATCCAATTCATATTTAACGGTGTCCGTGGGTACAATTTCGACATAAACCGTGACGGTGAATGGTGCCTCTGCTCCTATTTCGACACCGTGCCACGGATGAGATTTACAGGGAAATCCAAAATTTTGCCAAATGGAGAAAAATTCCTGTTCATTCATAAAAATTTTCCAGGTGTGGGATGAGTCAGCCCGGTCAGAGCGTCATGACCTCCATTAGCTTTCGGTCTGAGACTTCTTCATCTTAACCGGCCACGCATGCGGTAGATGTACGGTTACATATCGGAAAGGAACAAAGAGAAACGAAAAGGATGTTCACCCACGCGTGTGGTGGTTACTTCTGATTCGTCTCAGGTTGGTGGGCAGGATGAAGCCAATCAAGAAAGGTTTTGACGGGGTTAAAGTTGGCGCGGGGAATTTCTACGAAAATGGTGATCCAATGCGCCATTCCTCCATTCCACAAGCCTGGCCATTCCAGGGCTTTAAGTGGACGTCCCTGGTAGGATTTCATGCCGATGAACCCTGTTCCGGGATCGACGAACTCCAGAAGGTTAAACGGATTGCCTTGAAAATCACGGACTCCGCAGACCATATCAACCGGATTGAAATGGGTTCCAGAGGCAAATAACTTTTGCTGAGCTTCAGAATCCGGATTGACCTGTGATTGCTCGACGATTTGCCTGGATGGGGCATCCTCAGGGTGGGCGACCCAAAAGGGTCCTCCGCCCGGATCGCCCGTATTGGGTACGACACCACAGATCCGGATGGGACGGTCTAAATACTGTTTTAATAATGTGGCTTGATCGGGAAGTGCCAATTCTCGATACGATTGGGGAAGCGGGAGAAGGAGTTCTTGCAGGATAGAGGCTTCGGCCTGGTGAACACTTTTTGCATCTGTCGGTACTGAGCTGAGTTGTTCGATATGTTGAAACACATGTTGTTGAAGATCAACCAGATAGCCTCCCAAGGCCTTTCTCCATGCCACGATCGGATCTTTCAAATGGTCGGGGACGACATTATCAATATTGGAAATGAATACAATGTCTCCCTGGTAGTCATTCAAATTTTCCAATAGGGCACCATGCCCTCCCGGTCGAAAAACAAGAGTGCCGTCCTCAGCTCGAAATGGCTGATTGCCAGTGTCCAGCGCGATGGTGTCGGTTGACGGTTTTTGAAAGGAAACCGTGCAATCGAGTTTCCACCCCTCTCTGGCCAAGGTCTGTCGGATGGTGTGGAGATGGTCCTCAATGGCCTGTTCATATTGAGGAGAAACGGTCAAATGAATTTTAATTGAATGGATTGGATCAGGCTGATATCTAAGGGCTTCATAAATATGTTCTTCCAGTGCGGTGCGCGGGCCTTCTTCGTATCGATGGAAAGAGAGCAGCGCCTTAGGCAATTCGGCATAGCCAAGTCCCGGCGTTTTCAGTACCGCCTGAAGAATCGTGTTGAGATCGTGTGTGTGCTGATCGGTAGGAGGGGGTTGCCCCTGCCCATGAAAATACTTTTCTAAGTCCGATATAAATGGAAAATCCTGCAAGCGGGTCCATGCCTGGTCGACAGCATGGGGAAGAGTTGATGCCTGGTGGGAAGGGGATTCCGATGAGGCCTCTTCGGACAAAAATTTGAGGAGGTCATTGAACATACGAGTGGCGGCTCCGGACGCAGGAATAAATTTACTGACTCGGTCCGCCTGCCGGGCGGCTTCAAATTGTTGTTGATACTGCGGGAAGTGTTCGGGATCAAGTTGAATAATACCATCGTTCACCCGGCATGGACGGATGATGGTGATCGGTGGGACTCCATGACGCAAACGCTGTAGTTGTGATTCCACTTGAAATGTGGAAATTCCACGACGTATTAATTCGAGATGATCCTCAGGGGTAAACATAGGGTTATGTCTATCTCAATGTGTCTCAAGAATGTTCGGAGAGATCACACCAGACAGGAGTTGTGTTTCAGGATGAAAAATGTCAAAATTTTGATGTTCTCGATCCGACGAATATTCAATTGTAAAGTGTCCTGCCGGCTATGTCATGTTCATGAATTAAGTTAAGGAGAATAATCATGATACCAGGCTTCAAAACGTTTCAAGGTCTTGCGGCATTAGGGGTTTTTCTGTTGGGAATTTCATCCGGTTGTTCCATCAAGGCGACATCCGATACCACTTCGGATGCCACCACCAATGTTTTGTCCTCCACCTCCGGCAAATCCTGGTGGACAGAAGATGGGCTTGTCAAACATGGGGAACATGCCAGAGCCTTTGTGGCGGTTAATTATGACACGCTCCTTCAAGAAATAGCCCAAGGTCACGGGGAGTATGTCCAGGCCTTCGGGACGATATTAGGAGTCCAATCTCAACAACAGGCCCACTTTCAGGAATTAATTCAGAACGAGTATCCCTTGCTGGTTGAGATACCTATTTCACTTGGGGATGATCAGTTGAACAGGTTTATCGCCCATGCCCAGCAAGCAGGAACCCATGCTGCATCCTCAAATCTCTAACCCTGGTACCGTTAACAAACCGGACAAGGTTGTTTTCCTTTCGTGACATTCATCATTAACCAAATAGCAGTAAGGCCATTTGGAGGATGGAGGGGCAGGGTCAAGGCTCTGCCCCTCCTTTTAAGTAGCCCAGGCCAATCTTTACCGCACGCCTGGTGATTTCCGCCCATCTGGCTTCCGGATATTCCGCCAGGACTTTGGCGGCTTTTGCATCCTGAATGTCCAGGTCTTTCACCCGGATAATGCCATCTTCAATTGTTACATCAGCCACAATACATCCTCCTTGGTTTTCTGCATATCTCGAATGATGATGAATGAAATTCGAGGTAAAACAGAGTAAGACGGTAAAAAGTCCAATTTTCTTGACAGGTTGTAGGTCCGATGCTAGCATTTTCTTGACCCGTCTGACAGGAAACTCTGTTAAAAATTTTCTCAAAAAAGGTTAGGTTACCCTAATGATTGAACAAGGCCATGAAATGCGTCGGATTGTTCTCCGCATCGGAGGGTATGCTCTTCTTGCTATTATGCTTGCGGCATGTGGAGGTCCTCCCAATTGGGTCAAGGAAGGATCGGGTGTCATGAATGCCGATGACTCTAAGTCTATTTATGGTGTCGGGGCGGTGGTCGGTGTGAAAAATGAACCACTCGCTTGGGAAACGGCTGAAAATCGCGCACGCGCCGAGTTGGCAAAAACCTTTCGCACCTATACGGCCTATCTCATGCAAGACTATGCCGCTTCAACTTCCGGGGGGAATTTCACCAAATCAACCGAAGAGCAAAACATAGAACGAGCGGTCAAGACTTTTTCAGCCGTAACCTTAAATGGAGTTCGCCCCATTGACCGTTACAAGGACGACGAGACCTCCACTTATTATGTGTTGACCAAGCTGTCTTTTGCGGAAATGAAAGAAGCGTTACAAGAAGCGCAGGAACTGGACGAAGAGGTTCGGGATTTTGTGCGCAAGAACGCTGAAAAGGCTTTTAAAAAATTGGAAGAGGAAGAAGCCAAGCGCCCGGGAGGGCTTTGATCCTGGTTAATTGACGACATTTTGCCTTCTTGGTTTATCAATATCAAAGGAATCACCTTGCTCCCCTTACTCCGATTGATCAAATCTTGCGCGATTGTTGTTCCCTGCCTTTCTCTTCTCTTGTTGGGCGGATGCGGAAAAGAAAAAAAGGTGACCAGGGTGGACCCCGGGCTCGTGACCGATTTTAGTGGTCGGTGGAATGATACCGATTCCAAATTAGTTGCGGAAGCGATGATGAAAGAAATGGTCAGCCAACCCTGGTTGGAAAACTTTTCCAGCCAATATAATCGGGTTCCCACGGTCATCGTCGGGACCATTCTGAACAAAAGCCAGGAACATATCAATGTGGGCACCTTTATCACGGATTTGGAACGGGAGATGACCAATTCTCAAAGGGTGCTATTTGTGGCGAGTAAAAGTGATCGCGAAGAAATTCGCCAGGAACGGCAGGAACAAGCCGTTCATGCCCGGGAAGATACTCAGAAACGTCCAGGCCAGGAACTGGGAGCGGATTTTATGATGAAGGGAACCATTAGTACGATTGTTGATGAATCCGATGGCGTGAAGGGAATCTATTATCAGGTTGATTTAGATTTGATTAATTTGGAAACCAATGTGAAATCCTGGTACGGACAGAAAAAAATCAAAAAAGTCGTCGAACGGAAACGTCTGCTGTTTTAACGCAATGTCCTCCGGTGAGCCATTTTCATCCTTCGTGGTTCTTGTGTAACCCTCATTCAGCCTTTCTTCAACGTTTTAATTTTTTACCCAAATCTCCTTTTTCCTGCCGGCTCCATGAGGCGAACTGCTGGTCGTGGTGGCGCCTTGGTCTGCTCGGTTTTGTTTTTCTCCTCGCGGGATGCAACGGAACATTTTCCCATTATAAGGAAGTCGACCACAGTCTCAAAGCGGGCAACCCTGACCAGGCCGTCACCCTGATTCAAGAAGCCGAAGATGACTATGGACGTAAAAACCGGCTTCTTTATCTGATGGACGAGGGAATGGTCCTGCATTTGGCCGGTCGGTATGAAGAGAGCAACACGGTCTTGGAAGAAGCCTATCTACTGGTTGAGGAACTGTATACAACACGGCTCCGGGATCAGGCTTCGGCGATTCTCATCAATGAGACCCAACTTCCTTTTGAAGGGGAACCCTTTGAACATGTTCTGATCAACGTCATTATGGGATTGAATTATGCGTTGTTACAAAATTGGAATGAGGCATTGGTCGAAGCACGCAGAATCGACCACCGGCTCAATGTTTTGAGTGACCGGGTAGAAGGCGATGCGTACAAGGAGGATCCGTTTGCCCGTTATCTGACCGGGGTGTTGTATGAAATTGCAGGGGATCTGAATAATGCCTATGTGGCGTATCGCAAAGCAGAAACCATTTATGACGAGACTCAGTCCTGGTCCAAGATGCCACTCCCGGATGGTCTGAAGACAGACCTGATGCGGGTAGCCGACATTCTCCATTTGTCAGAAGATCTTGAGGAGTATCGGGCGAAATATCCTGAAATGGTCGATGAGGCCCCCTCACCGTATGATGCCGATATGGCTCAACTGATCGTGGTGAGCTACTATGGTCGAAGTCCCCAAAAAGAGGACCTTTTCATAGACGTGCCCATTAGCCTGGATGCGCTGGCGTTGGTTGCCTTGGCTAAATCGGTCGGAGGACAAAGCACACGATCAAACAGAGAAGGAGAGGCGCTGATCTATGGAATCCACGGGCAAATTGCTCGTGTGGCCCTACCTCGGCTCGTTCCACAACATACGAAGATTGCCTACAGCACCATCCAACTGACAGATGGAACGACGACCTTCGACGCGCGCTCCCAACGCGTGTACGATATTGATGCCGTCGCAGAAAAGAATTTGGATGACGAGTATGCCACTCTGGTTTTGAGGGCTGTGGCTCGAACCGCCATGAAAATGGCAGCGGCGGAAGGAATAGGAATCGGCGCCCGGTCCGCGGTATCCAAAAATTCACAAGATTGGGTTGGGCTCGTCGCGGTTATTCTGGCTCGAATTTTCGTGCTAATGACTGAAGAAGCCGATATCCGCTCATGGCGGACTTTGCCGGGAGAAATTCACTTAACCCGCCTGTGGATTCCAGCGGGATCCTATAACCTCATGGTGAACGCGGTTGATCGGCAGGGACGGGTCATTGGACCGCCGAATACCGACCAACTGGATTTTCGGAGCGGAGAGGTTCGGTTGTTGCTCCGACAGTTTTTGGAATAAAAGGATTTTTGTGATGTGGGTCAAATATTTTCTTCCCTTCATTGGTGCTCTGATATTGTCCGGATGCTGGTTTGGAAATACGCCACCTCCTCCCGAATGGATCCTGACCCCACAGAAGGCCTATCCTGCCGATCGGTATTTAGTCGGAATGGGGGAAGGGTCTACCCGTGACCAGGCGGAAAAACGTGCGTATGCGGCAGTGGCACGAATATTTTCTGCTAACGTCCAAGCCAAGTCCCTGGATCAGGAATCGTATTCCCTGACCGAAACAAATAATCAATCTTCGACGCATCGGACCTTGCGAATTGATCAGGAGACTCAGGTGACGACAACCAAGCTCATTGAAAATGTCAAGGTATTGGATGCCTGGTACAGAAGCCTCGATCAACAGTTTTTCGTCCTAGCGGGCTTGGACCGACACCACACGGAGACCCTCCTGGTCGAACGCCTTAGTGATCTGGATGCCACGATTGAACGTTTGGTCGCGCAAGGTCGATCTCATCCTCAAAAACTTCATCGCATTCAAGGATATAAACAGGCTCTTGTTCTTCTGCAACAACGAAAGGTGATGAACACGGATTTGCGGGTCATTCGGGCCAGTGGAGAGGGTATATCCTCATCCTATACCCGTTCACAAATCCAACGAGAATTTATGGATTTTGTCGCCAAAAATTTGCTCATCTCGGTGGCTATTGAGGGAGAATACCATGATGACCTTGAACGAGCGATATTGGAGGGGCTCAAGCAAGAAGGCTTATTAGGCAGTCCCGCCAGTTCACAGGCCTCTGAGATTGCGGACCTGGCTATTGTTGGGCAGGGAAGATTTTGGACGGTAAATTTGCCGGATCCCTTGTTCAAATATGTGCGCTGGTGTGGCGATATCGATATCTATGAAAACCCTTCGCATCGACTCATCGGTGTGATTTCAGAGACGGGACGGGAAGGGCATGTGACCGAAAAGGAAGCGCGGATTCGTGCCAGCAAAGTCATGCAGGACGTCATCTCCAAGAAAATCGCCCGTCTACTTACTCAATCCATGTTCAGTGCCGAACCGGATTCGTCACAGAGTCAGAGCGTTCCCAACGCCTGTTCTCGCTAACACACAGTCTTCTTGATCTCTTTAAAGAATTTTTTGTTGCGGTAGATGAATTTAGCTGGTCAGGCCGATTAAAGGCTAACAGGACAAGTCTTGCTCCAGGCCTTGGAGGAGTCTTTCCCATTCTTGGGTCTTTCCGATGTGCCTTTGCTGACGATCCCTCAACAATTCATTGGTGAAATCCGCCAAGGCTTTGAGATCATTCTGTGATTGTTTCACCTTTTCAGCAGCATGGGAGAGATATTGACAGACACCCTTGGAGGCCGGTGGCTGACCGCCCGCTCGTTCAAAGAGGGCGAAAGCACGATAGCCCTGTTCTTGGCCTCTAAAGAGGGTTTCTTCCGCCTGATACAGCATGCGAGTCTGTTGGTGTTCTTCCTTTTGAGCGAGAAGTTTTGCCATGAGCGCGGCCTTTCCAATGGAGAGGGCGGCGCCTTCAGGATCACCATTCGCAATAGCATTTTCAGCTTGTTGCTCCAGGCGATCCATCCCCCCAACTTCTCCAGGTACTTGCGCCAGGCCGTTTCCCGCATATGGGATCATGAGTACGATAAGGAGCACCCAAATCTCCGGGGGCTGAGAGAGAACCGGTTTCATGACGTCAGCCGTTAAGCCTCAAGATGAGCGGGGCTACTGGATTTGCGAATCCATTTCGATTTGTTTATAGGTCCAACTCGTGGCCTCCCGCAGTTCGGCCATTTCTTTCGAATTGTCATGAATGACCCAAATTTTGTTTTCCAGCTCAGAAATGGGGGCAACTGCTTTTGCGTTTCGCAGTTTGCCTAAACTCCACACGACTTCTGTCATAACAGGAAAATCAATGTCCGAAGATGTCTTGATGTGTGAAAGATTCTCAACAACATAGGCAAGCATGGGGGGGGTGATGGTGGGATCTCCGGTCAGCGAGGCAATTTCCCCTAACCCTTTGGCTGCGGCCGCTCGAATCGCCGAGTCCGTCTGGGTGTGAAAAATTTCTGTCAGGATGGGAATAGCTTCGCTTCCCGCGCTGGACATGGCCACGATAGCTTCTTCCGCTATTTCAGGATCTTGGATGAGTTCTTTCAGTAAGGGAATGTATTGTTGGGATTCCACCTGAGGCATTAAGGAAAAGATTCTAATCTTTCGTTTATTTGGTGTCTGAGGGTTATTGAGGAGCTTGAAAAGTCGGGTATTATGTCCCCATTCCGCAGCGAGCATAACGGGGAAATCGAATTCTCGAATTTGCTTGGCTAATTCTTGAATGGCATAGGGACCGGGCTGTGGTGCATTCGCGGCCTGGGCGGCTTGGCCGGAATCTTCAAACTTGGTTCGCGCTTCTTTGTACCAACCCAGGTCTCGTCCATCCAACTGATAGGAAAAAAGACAGGCCGGCCCCTTCCAAAGACGGGAGGGGGACCCGATTTGGTCGGCATCGCCGCCGGCCCGAGTGGTTCCTGACCATGTTTTTTGTTCCTCGCATTTGACGTTTACCCTCACATCGTATGGAACATCCCGACTGGTCACGACGGTGTACCCCAATTCTTCCAATCGCTGTCGTACAACATCTTCTATGACGGTCCCATCTACTTTCCCATGCTCTGTCAACGCCAGGACATGAATCAGAATGGTTTGAATGGCGTCGAGTTTCGCTTTTTGGTCTGCGTCGAGATACGTCCGCCTGGCCAAGCCCTCTGAGCCGAAAAGCCCAACGAGCAAAACTATGGTAATGAATCCACATGTTGCCCATGCCCTCATGCCTGACCTCCCACTGTACAATGTGAAGTGTTAACTGCGTATGATCGCAAATTCCCAACCATCATGACCCTCATGGTGTATGACTTGGTTAACAGGAAATCGTCAAAAATTTCTCAGAATTGTCGAGCCTATGATTAATAAGTTTGCAACATCGCAGCATCCTGTAACGCTATGGCTTTATAGGCCCAACTAGTGGCCTCTCGCAATTCAGCCATTTCTTTCGAATTGTCATGAATCAACCACACTTTATCCTGTAGTTCCGAAATCGGCTTGATCGAGGGGCCCCATCGCAATTTTCCAATTGCCCAGACCACTTCGGTGAGCAAGGGGAAATTAATATCTTCTGAGGTTTTTATATGAGGTAACACTTCGGAAACGTAATGCGCCAAGGGGGGAATTGTGCGGGGATCTCCCGACTTGGAAGCAATAATCCCTAAGGCTTTCGCCGCTTCGGCCCGCAGATTCGATTGACGACTGGTTTGGAATAAATCGATGAGTAATGGAATAGATTCGATTCCGGCACCCGAGAGCGCATTGATGGCTTCTTGCTGTAAGTCCGTGGACTCGAGGAGTTTGGTCAGTTGGGGAAGCGCTTCTTCCGCATGAGCGTCACTGAGGACCGAAAGGATTTTTACTTTCCGCAATTTTGGTGTATTGGGATTATCCAGCAGTTTGAGCAGGCGATCAATTTGCCCCCACTCGGCGGAGAGCAGGACAGGGAAGTCAAATTCCATAAGCCTTTGATTGAGATGCTCCATCGCATATTTCCCGGCATCTTCAGCTTGGGCCTCTTGGGCGGCCTGCCTGGCATCGGCAAAGTTCGTGCGGACCTCTTTTTTCCATTGAAAATCGTTCTGTTGGAGAAAATAGGTCAACAGACAGGCTGGCCCCTTCCAGAGCCGATCAGGCGCATCGGCCAGGTCCACGTCCCCGCCGCTGGGAGAGGTGCCGGTCAATGTTTTTTGTTCTTCACATTTTACTTTCACTTCCACATCGTGCGGCTGCGACCTTTCGGTGGTGACTGTATACCCCATTTCTTCAAAACGCTTCTTGACTGTGGCAGTCAAGGGCTGGGCATCATACCTCCCTTTTTCTGTTAGGGCGAGGACCTCGACCAACACAATCTGGGCGGTTTCTAATTTGGTTTTTTGCTCAGTGGTCGGAGAAATCTGCCGGGCGTCGGATTGAGTGCCATCAACCCACAACATTGCGAAAATCAAGAAAACAGGCCAGGCTTTCATACCTTACCTCCTTGGCTTCTAATTTTTGACCATTGTGGATGGCAACGTAGGCGAAATAGGGACGAAACAAATGTTTCTAAACGAATTTTCCAGGATTTTTTAATATACCCCTCACATTAAGCAAGGGGCAACCCAATGTCGTCGTGAAAACTTTTGACCAGGTTGCTTTGGCAAGCTGCTGATCGTCCTGCCACATGCAGAGGCTTTATTGAAAAGTTAGTTGCTCGATATCAATATTCGTCACAAAAAAAGTCCTCAGGGGTTTTGATTGGGAATACGCAGACTGAAGGATTTTATTAATATTTCCTGGGGATAAGTTGAACCCCTATCAGTCTCCGGCTATACTCGGCGCATGTCACAGTCACCAAAGTTGGCATTTTTAGGAGCAGGTAATATGTGTGAGGCATTGGTGACCGGCATTTTGAAAGCCAACCTTGCGTCTCCTGCCAATATTTCGGTGACCGATATTTCCTCAATCCGATTAGAACATTTCCAAAAGACATTTCAAGTCCAGGTGGGATCTCATAACGCTGATGAAGTGAAGTCAGCCGATATCATTGTTCTCTGTGTGAAGCCTCAGGTTATGGATATCGTGCTTTCGGAGATCAAAGATCAGCTTTCTCCGAAGCATTTAGTGATTTCTGTCGCAGCAGGCTATCCGTTGGCTCGCATACAACAGCATATCGGGGAAAATGTTTCTCTAATTCGTGCGATGCCCAATACCCCGGCAGTCATCCAGGAGGGGGTAACGGCTTTAGCCGGGAGTTCAGGTCTACCCTCCCAGCATCTTCTGCTGGCTCAATCCATATTTGAATCGGTGGGCAGAGTGGTCACGGTAGAAGAATCCTTAATGGATGCCGTTACGGGTTTGAGCGGAAGCGGTCCCGCGTATATCTACCTGGTGATTGAAGCACTCACCGATGGTGGAGTGCGGATGGGCCTTCCACGGACCGTTGCCACGGTGCTTGCGGCACAAACGGTTTTAGGGGCAGCCAAGATGGTACTCGAAAGTGGGGAACATCCTGCTTTACTCAAAGATCGGGTGACTTCACCAGGTGGGACGACAATTGCCGGACTCCAACAATTGGAAATCGGGCGGATACGGGCGACCTTAATGAATGCCGTCGAAGCTGCTACGGCTCGTTCCCATGAGTTGGGCCAATAATGAACTCGGTCGCACTGACGTGAGATGCACACATGGCATAAGATTTTATTGAAAGGAGTACACTGTGCAGTATTGGGTCAAAGTCATTTTTGTTGATAATAAAGAATTAGAATTCAAGGACGCGATTCGCCATACCATCAGCGATGACATGGAAATTCTTGAAATTGATACTCCCAAGGAAGTCACCATCATTCCCTTGAAGCAAATTAAGTATTTTTCTTGCGATGCCGGAGTCTTTGCAAAAAAATAAAGTAGAGGCAGTGAATTGGACCAGGGGTCTGTTAATATTCAGATTGAATTATCCGAAAGGATTTAGGAGGTTCTTGTTCGTTATATGGTCAAATTTCCTATTTTCTTATTTATAATGGAAAGACCCTAAACCTAACCCCTTACATAATGCTTGCCAACAGAAAGGTATTTGATTTCGTCTCTTATAAAGGGAAATAAGAAAAACTCTTCTTGCCTAATTCATCTCTTTATGCCACCATCATATTATTCCTGTAATCCGACGTGGATCTTCTTTCATAAAAACCCCAATTGAAATTTGGAATGACAATTCGTTGAAGACGCGGAAGGAATAATCATGATCATGGAAACGATCAAACAGGTTGGTAAACAAATCAGTCTGGTCCTGGTCTTATTGCTCGGGATGTTGATCCTTTGGGAGCTTCCCCACCATGATCGAAATTACCTCTCCCATCAGGAGCGGACCGCCCAATTAGGAACGAAGCTGCCGTCGTATGAGGTAAAGACCTTTTTGCGCCATATTGAGACTAGGCTTCCCTCTTATCGGGAAGAATTTCAGCAGGCTGAAAAAAAATCAGGGATTTCATGGATGTTATTAGCAGCCATGGCCTATCAAGAATCTCAATGGAACCACAAGGCAGTTAGTCCCACAGGGGTGCGAGGAATCATGATGCTTACACGGTCCACTGCCTCGGATCTGGGAATCAAAAATCGGCTTGACCCTTCAAAAAGTATTGCCGGTGGAGCCCGTTATCTATCCTATTTGCAAAAACGGGTTCCTGACAATATTCGAATGCCAGATCGCATGTTTTTTGCCCTTGCCGCCTACAATGTCGGCATGGGACACATTAACGATGCTCGATTGCTTGCTAAGCGCCTAGGTAAAAACTCTGATCAGTGGGAGGACCTTAAAAGCATTCTTCCCCTCCTGGCTCATAAAGAATATTACCAGGATCTGCCACATCGTTATGCCCGTGGATGGGAGCCTGTCAAATATGTGAAGCGTATTCGAGCCTATAGGAACATCCTTCAGCAGGTTATGAAGCGTGAAGGGAAAATGTCTCAAGTGGATATTTAATTCGTGCCTCTGTTGTATTTCAGTTGATCTTCAGCCTCTCTCGGATAACATTTTTCTGGCATTATTCCCTTTATTTTAGTCCTTTCGCATTCCTTGACCTTCCGGATTTCTTCCCTCTTCAAAATATCCAGGTGTGAGATTAATGCGCGTGGGGGTGACCCCAAAAACAGGGACCATCATTTGTGAGATCTTTGGAGGTGAAATGATCTAATATGCGCGGAAAAATAAATCTGATCTCTAGGGCATCTTAGTCCCAAGGGATTCATCTGGCTTAGCGCGTTCGATGGATAGTGCAGTATCATTTGGTAAAATTTTGGCTTTAATCCTATCTCCAAATTTAAAGGATTCTGAAATGGATGTTTGGGGAGTAACCTCGATACGAATTTCTCCACGGTCGCCTCGGACTATATACATGTTTTCATCAATCATTAAAACCTCGGCCACAACCGTACGAAATTTTGGAGGCGTCTTTGGCGCAGGTGTTGATGTGTCATTTTTGGAGGGAATTGATTCTGATTCTGGAGGAATCACGATGGAAGGTGCCGTCGGAATTGAGGGTAAAAGCCCTTCTTCCAACCGAATGCCGGGGGATTCATCTGGAGTCGCACGAACAATGGATAATGCTTTATCCTGTGGGGTAACTCTTGCTTTGATTCGATCCCCAAACTCGAAGGATTCTGATAACTTGGTTTGGGGTGTCACTTCAATTTGAATCTCTCCATAGTCGCTTCTGATGATATAAAAATTTTTATCCACCATTAGGATGTCGGCAATAATGATCCGCACATTCGGTGACACAGTTGTAGGGGGAGTTGTCGGTTCTGGCTTATTAGTGCTTGAAGAGGGAGTAGATGGAGGAGGGGGAGCCGTGGTGCCGGGAACTCTACTTTGTGTCCCAATCGGTTCGCCTGATTGGGCTTTTGTTATGGCAACTGCCTTGTCGTTTGGTAAGAGAATTGCTTTTATGCGATCGCCAAAGGTGAATGACTCCGTCACTTGAGTTTCCGTGGTGACTTCTATTCGAATTTCTCCACGTTCCCCACGAACCACATAAAACGCGCCATCGATCATCAAGAAGTCCGCAACAACAGTCCTGGTTTTGGGGAGAGGGGAAGGTTGAGAAGAGGCTTGGGCCAATTGTTTACCATTACCTTCAGCGGCAAATGGGGCTTGAGGCCCTAGCATTCCCAGGGAGAATAGAAGAATCAACAACGACCCAGAAACATTGAGAGGAGATCTAATTGGAAGGAGGGTTATGAGTTTCATGTGAGTAGGCGAGGGAACAGGGGAAGTTTTTGTTTTCGTGGTGCCGAGGCGCAGAATCGAACTGCGGACACCAGCCTTTTCAGGGCTGTGCTCTACCAACTGAGCTACCTCGGCACATTCATAGAACCTTTAACTTCGACCTGTTTTTATACCATAAAGGATTCTTCCTTTTCCAATCAGTTCCGCAACTTTTTCCTGTTTTGGAGAATTCCTAGGAGCTGCTTTTTTTAGGCCATTCTGACTTTGCTTTCGGGTTATCCGGAGACTTATGTTGGTGAGGTGAAGCAATTTCACTACCAGGTGAACCGGATGAATCCTCCATTGTAATCCGGACTACTGATGGAGGGAGGAAGAAGAAGAGGTTTATCCTGCTTGGGATCCAGACCTTTTGGTAAATTCTCTGAGGGGATAATGGATTCAAAAGCCTTAATGCTATGCATTTCGACTCCTAATTCGATGCCTGGCAGTTTTCCTGGGGATTTCAGGTGAAGCAGAGAGCTATTTTGCGATTGAAATCGGTTATTTTGAAAAGTATTTTGAGAATATGTTTCTCCCAATAACCTTTTCTCCCAACCTTGTGGCTTTCTTACGTCAATAGGCTTTTTTATGGTCGTATTGTCCGTTGGTATCAGATCCCCAGCGGACAACACGTCTTCATTGGCATTCAGAGCTGCCTCAAGCATCGAACTTTCCAATGGGAAGAGAAAAAGACATAAACTGAACGAAATGAATGTGAGTGCCGGGAACGAAAGATGGGCTACTTTTCCTTTTACCATGATGACATCCCTTCCCCTTTCGGAGTCAAAAGATATTTTATCATAGAAATGGGTTGTATGTATTGATCTACCATCTGCCTCCGGGTTTCAAGTCGATGCTCATATCCTGCACCATTCATTGTGCTTTAGCTGTAGGTACGCATTTCAGGAAACCGTTTCTTGTCTACTTATACCGGGACTGGGATAGGCTCGGGACTGATTTCGAAAAATGAGCGTTTTCCGGTTTTCCTGCCTAAAGGAGCGTCAACTCTTGATAGCAAATTCGGCAGAGGCTTCAGAAGTGGTGAGGTAGGTTAACAGTTGAATCTATGAGCTGCTCAAAGCCAACTCTATGATCTATGATTGCATAAATTTTAATGTTGATTCAGGACGAAACATTTGAACATCCACTCCAAACCTCACTTCCTTGACGGTTTTTGGAACTGCCAGGTATTCTCAACCCTGTTCCGCTCATAATATTGTCACCTCGTTTATCCGCCACAGGCTTCTACCATGGAAAAACATAAGACTATGCCAACAGATGAATCTCAAAATGATATTGAAGTTTCAGCGGAAGAAGAAATCTCCCCAGAGGAATACCTGAAACCCTTACTTCAACGAGCCAAACAGGCTGCCCGCCCATTGAGTGGGTTGATTGCCATGAAAAAGAATGCAGCGTTAATGGCCATGGCTGATGCCTTAGAGACTGGAGAGGAAGCCATTCTTGAGGCCAACCAAAAAGATCTTTCAGCATTCGAAGAAAATTCCTCACAAACTGCCATGGCGGATCGGCTTCGCCTAACACAATCCAGGATTGCCGATATGGCATTACACATTCGCGAGATTGCGCAATTGCGGGATCCGGTTGGCGAATCGATGGGGCTCTGGCAACGACCCAATGGAATGAGAGTCGGTCGAGTGCGTGTGCCGATTGGGGTGATCGGGATTATCTATGAATCTCGTCCCAATGTGACCGCTGATGCGGCTGCTCTCTGTCTCAAATCCGGCAATGTCTGCGTCCTACGTGGGGGGTCCGAGGCACACCATTCCAATTTGGCTCTTGCGACCATTCTGGGGGAGGCGGCCCAAAAGGCAGGAATTCCAGAAGGAGCGATTACCTTTATCGACAAGACTGACCGTGAGGTTGTTCTTGCTCTACTCAAAAGCCACCGGTTTGTTGATCTCATCATTCCTCGCGGTGGGAATACGCTAATGGACACGGTCACTCAGCATGCCACCATCCCGGTGATTAAGCACGACAAAGGGGTTTGCCATATTTATGTAGATTCGGATGTGGATCTGGCCATGGCCCAACGAGTCAGTTTTAATGCGAAAGTTCAACGTTCCTCCACCTGTAACAGCATGGAAACACTTTTGGTTCATGAGAAAGTGGCTAAGAAAATCTTGCCACCGTTGGCCGATGAGTATATTGAGGCAGGGGTCGAAATACGTGGATGTCCGAAAACCTGTCAGATCCTTTCTCAGGCCAAGCCCGCCCAGGATGACGATTTCGGGAAAGAGTTTTTATCCTTAATTGTGGCGATCAAAGTGGTGAAGGACATAGAGAGCGCCATGGATCACATACATCAATACGGTTCCCGCCATACGGACTCTATTCTGACTAATGACTATGATCGGGCTTTACGATTTTTGCGAGAGGTGGATTCCAGTACCGTGATGATCAATGCCTCGACGCGCTTGAACGATGGCTATGAGTTTGGGTTAGGGGCCGAAATTGGGATTAGCACAACCCGTATCCATGCTCGTGGGCCCATGGGGTTAGAGGATTTAACCTGTTCCAAATACGTTGTTTACGGTTCCGGTCAAATCCGGGAGTAAGAGCCCGATCGGTTCGATGCCGTGGTCCCAACAATTTCTCTCACAATGATCCCGTTTTGGATCTTTGTCCTCAGAGACGATCTGCCTTTTGACATTTCTCATTCCTCATCATGAACCTTCAAAGCATATTGGATCATCCACAAGCCCTACGCTTTTCTGCCAATCAGATCTATAGACAGGAATGGAAGTCGGCTGGTGGACAGATCATAGAGCAAACCACTGGTCATTGTGTGTTCTATGGCAAGCATGGGCAACGGATTCTTCTGGTAGATCCAGATGGAAATCCCCTCCATGAATGTTTGTGGGAACAAAAGCCATCGGGTGGGTTCTCCCTGGCATCTGCCCGTCTACGATTGGATTGGGGACAATGGGTCGGGATTAAACCGGAAGGATTGGTCAATACCATTTCCCTGGATTTATCTCGGAGGCAAGGTTGGGAACGGATCACGCAGGACGACCTGCGTCAGATGGCAGCCCGATCCTTGAATTCCGACCTGGCGATGGTCCGTTTTTTTTATCGTGATGAGGATGTCGTCCTTCATGGTGACGGGCAAGCCACGATTCGCCAGGTTAAAGACGCCTTTTATGTCTTGCCAAATGGATCGTTTGAAGAAGCAAAGTTCATGTCATGTATGAGCCGGATGGAATGGAGTCGAATAGATTACCTGCCAGTGGTGGAATTGTTTTTATCCCTGTTGCCGGGAACCGGTAGTGCGACCTTCGAATTCATCCGAGGTCTCTACGACGATCAAAACATCAACGGGGCACTTCCCTTGCACTACAGCGGTATTCCGGTATATCCCTCCGAAGCAGCGTTCAGACTCTTCAGCCTCTTTTTTACCCCTTCCGTTTCTTCCCGCCAATCCCCGCTGGAAGTGTTTTTGGATGTTGAACGGTCGCATGAAGTCCACTGGCTTCCAGCGTCTGCCTTCCCAGTTCGGTATATGGATGAGGAACAGCATCTTTGCGTCACGGTCCGAAACCAGATGGTTCAAAAAGTCACATGGTGGGATGATCCCTCTGGCCTATCGTTTAACCGAATACCCGAATCAGGTCTTCCGGTTTCCGACAATCGGGGAGTGGAAGTCACGACCGAGGGTTTATGGTTGATTGACGGCCGCGAACGAAAGAAATTGACCATTAGACCATCCTGGCAGCTATCCAAGCTTAACCATTCGGTTTCTTGTCAACCGCTCGAGGGCACCTGGCGGGACGCCTTCCCCATGAGGATGCCGCTACTTACTCCCGTGGAAGCCTTCTCCTCTGTCCTCCTCTATCCACAGAAGTCTGAAATGATTGGCGAACAAGAAAGCCAACCTTTTGTTTTTGATTTTCTAGATGATTTTCTTGAAGAACACCAAGACCTCTTTCGCGCCAGATCTAACGCCACAGAGGTCTTGCTTTCACTTTGCGAAGCAGGATTGGGTTCGTGTCTTCAATACCAGGAATTTCAAATTCATACGGTTTGGTACAAGTGGCCACATTTTGCGCAAAAACATGCCCAATCTATTTGGAATAGGCTTTCCAGGATGGATCGGTTGGCGTGGTTCCCAAATTTTCAATTTTTACCCTTTGAGCGGCACATGTTGGAAACATTGCCGACCAGATATGATTGGATTTTTCTCTGGATTCCCTTTTCAGATTATTCCAATCACACGATGATCGACTCTTGGGTGAAGTTTTTAAAGACTTCTCTTTCTGAGGGTAGTGTCGGGTGCGTGGCCGGTCCCCCTGTTCTAGAAGGGTACCTCCGGAGCCAAGGGCTTCAGATTCTCCATTCCGCCGCAGGATCTACTTTGCCTCCCTTCCGGATTCACCAAACGATTCTTCCCCATGGATGGTTGAATCCTGAACTGACAGCCTGGATTATTCACAATCCTGCTCCGAATTTGTTTCAAGGATCCCTACCATAATATTTTAAATGTTGGTTGCTCCTCTGGATGAACATGCCTTTTCCGATCTTGACAGCGGAACCTTTCGCGAATAGTATGGGGAAACCTTTAAAACCCATCCGGTGAGGTGGGTAAGGAGAAAAAGAGATGCCGGCCACTAATTGGCCATTTCATGTGTTCCCTTCTCATGTTCTTCTGAGAAGGGTTTTTTTTGTCCTGATGAGGCGTGATAGCGGTCCATTAAGATGAACACTTCTCCACGACCCCACGAACGTCTCTTAATGGATGGTCAGGAAATGTCCAGAACCTTAACGCGCATTAGTCATGAGATTCTTGAGCGGAACAAAGGTATTGAAGGGTTAGCTTTGGTGGGGATCCGCACAGGCGGAGTATTTCTCGCCCAAAGACTTGCGGCCAGAATCCAGCAAATCGAAAAACGGGACGTGCCTCTTGGAGAGTTGGATATCACGTTGTACCGTGACGATCTCTCCATTCGAAAAGATCAGCCGGAAATACGAAAAACGACAATTCCCTTCCATATATCCAATTTGAAAATTGTGCTGGTCGATGACGTGCTGTTTACGGGACGAACTATTCGGGCCGCCTTAGACGGGTTGATGGATTTGGGGCGGCCTGCAGAAATTCAATTGGCTGTGCTTGTCGATCGTGGGCATCGACAGCTTCCCATTCGTGCGAATTATGTCGGGAAAAGCATTCCGACTGCCAGGGAAGAAAACGTCCAGGTCTTTTTTGAGGAATTAGGACAGGACGATCGGGTATCCATTTTAACACCGTAATTATGGGTTTAGAACGCAAAGATTTATTAACTATTGCGGCCTTATCAGCCGAGCAGATTCAACTGATTCTGACGACAGCCGAATCCCTGAAAGAAGTTGGGGGGAGGGATATTAAAAAAGTTCCCGCTTTGCGTGGGAAAACAGTGGTGAATTTGTTTTTTGAGCCCAGTACCCGTACGCGAACGTCTTTTGAATTGGCCGCTAAACGTTTGAGTGCCGATGTCATTAATTTTTCGCCTTCTACCAGCAGTATGGTGAAAGGCGAAACCTTAGTCGATACCGCCAGAAATATTGAAGCCATGCAGGCAGATATTATTGTGCTGCGCCATCCATCTCCTGGTGCCGCAGAAAACCTTGCGCGTTCGGTCAAATCATCGGTGATTAATGCGGGAGATGGGTGGCATGAACACCCCACTCAGGCACTTTTGGATGTCTTTACCATAAAAGAAAAAAAAGGTCGCATCTCGGGGCTCATGGTAGTAATTGTTGGCGATATTGCACATAGCCGCGTGGCTCGCTCCAATATTCTTGCTCTGACCAAACTCGGGGCGGAGGTGAGAGTCGTGGCACCACCAACCATGATCCCCATCGGCCTCGAACATTTCGGTGTGACCGTCTTTTACAACCTAGATGAGGCATTAATCGGAGCGGATGTGATTATCATGCTACGCTTGCAACGTGAGCGGTTGGGGCAGGCGTTACTTCCCAGCCTTCGGGAATATGCCAAACTGTTTTGTTTGACCCCAGAAAGACTCAAGCTCGCCAAACAGGATGCCATTGTGATGCATCCCGGTCCTCTGAACCGTGGCGTGGAAATTTCGCCTTCCGTCGCTGATAGCAAGGTCGCGGTAATTCTGGATCAAGTGACCAATGGGGTGTCTGTGCGAATGGCCCTTATGTATTTATTGTCAGGATCTGGTGAACGCTCAACCCTTAACGAATGATCGGACAACATGACCAAAAAGACCGGACAACATCCCACCACTTCTCATCTCCTGTGTATTCAAGGGGGAATCGTGATTGACCCTGGCCACGTGAATGGACGTGCAGATGTACTCATTCAAGATGGAAACATTCTTGAAGTCGGTTTTCCACTGACGAACCCCCTTAGTCAGGATTCATCGATCACCATTTTTGAGGCCAATGGATGGATTGTGGCTCCTGGCCTTGTCGATCTGCATTGCCACTTACGGGAACCCGGCTTTGAATACAAGGAAACCATCTCGACAGGAGCAACCTCAGCTGCGGCCGGAGGGTTTACGACTATTTGTTGTATGCCGAATACGCAGCCCGTGAATGATAACGCGGCCATTACCAAATTTATGTTGGCCCAAGGACAAAAGGCCGGTAAAGCACGAGTGTTCCCGATCGGTGCAATCACCAAAAAATCCGAAGGAGAAGAACTTGCGGATATTGGTGAGTTGGTGGAGGCCGGCTGTGTAGCCATTTCGGATGATGGACGGCCCGTGATGAATAGTTTGGTCATGCGACGAGCGCTGGAGTATGCCAAGGCTTTTGGAATTCCTGTTGTGGACCATTGCGAAGACCTGCACTTAACCGATGGCGGATGTATGAACGAGGGCATGGTGTCGACCGAACTCGGGATGCCTGGGATTCCCGATGCCTCAGAGGAGGTGATGGTGGCTCGGAACCTGGCTCTGGCAGATCTTACGGGAGTCCATGTGCATTTGGCCCATTTGAGCACCGCCCGTTCGGTGGAACTGGTCCGTCATGCCAAAGGACAGGGGTTACCGGTGAGCGCAGAAGTCTGTCCTCATCACTTTTCCATTACTGAAGAAGCCGTTCGCTGTTATAATTCCAATGCTAAAATGAATCCACCACTGCGAACGGATGAAGACGTTCAAGCGCTTAAGCAAGGATTAGTTGATGGCACCATTGATGTCATTGCCACCGATCATGCCCCCCATGCTCTTCAAGAAAAACAATTGGAATTTGATACGGCGCCGTTTGGGATCGTGGGATTTGAGACCGCTCTTCCCTTAACCCTCCGCTTAGTGCATGAGGGGGTATTATCACTTGAGCAGGCACTTGAGAAGTTGACCAGATCTCCTGCTCAGCTCTTTCATCTGCCTGTTGGAAGCATTCGACCAGGTGACTATGCGGATATCGTGGTGTTTGATCCTCAGGAAGAGTGGGTGGTGGATCCCAACAAATTTTTATCAAAAAGTCAGAATACGCCATTTGGGGGTTGGAAAGTGAAGGGAAAAGTGAAGATGACATTGGTTGATGGCAAGATTGTCTATGATGCCCGTTAATTCATGCGTATGAAGCGGATCAATTGGGGGGTAGTGGGTTTTCTTTTTGAACTATGCGCCTTAATCTTATGGGTTGGCGGTTTGGTTGTCATAATTGGGTTGGTGATTCCGGCTGTATTTAATTCCTTCGGGATGGAACCGGCTGGGCATTTTTTACGGAGAGTTTTTGATGGTTTTGTCTTGATGAATGTTTGGATTTTGCTTTTGTTGAGTGTGGTGGCCGGGATTCGATTCCTGGCATTTGGCAAAAATCCCTCCGAGATGTTTGCCGTCCCTTCAGTGGAATGGTGGCTTCTGGCTGGAATGGCTCTCATAACGTTTAGCATTCTTGTGGTCCTTGGTCCCCAAGCCATGGCTTTACAGGAAGAGGCATTTGCGGCGATCTCGAAAGAGGATAAAGATATTGCCTATGCGAAATTTTTTCGCCTTCATATGATTGTGCGAGGTTGTCACTTGGTGAATTTTGGTCTGGCGGCCTCACTGTTTATTGTCAAGGTTCGGAAAATTCTCTTTTTCCACTCCATGGCTGCTCGATCATAATTACTCTTGGTCGTACGACGGAAATGAGAAGATGATAAAGGAAAGACCATGAAGCCCGCAGTTTTAGCGTTAGCCGATGGAACCATATTCCGAGGACGTGCCCTCGGATTCGAAGGCGAAACCCTTGGAGAAGTGGTATTTAATACTGCCATGACGGGGTATCAAGAAATTTTAACCGACCCTTCATATAAAGGGCAGATCGTCCTGATGACCTCCACCCAAATCGGGAATTATGGGGTCACCCCGGAGGATAATGAGTCCCATCGCGTCTGGGCGGAAGGGTTTATTGTGCGTGAAGCAGCCAGTTGTCGGAGTAATTGGCGGAGCAGGCAATCCTTCGAGGAATACTTAATCGAGCATCGTATTGTGGCGATTCAAGGGATAGACACCAGAGCCCTGACCTGTCATGTCCGTGATCACGGCTCACAAATGGGAGTCATTTCCCATTTAAGTTCCGATGACGATGCCTTACGGCAAAAGGCTAAGGCCGTTCCCTCCCTGATTGGACGTGATTTGGTTAGAGAGGTCACCTGTTCGGAGGCTTACGAATGGACCGAGCGATCCATCGTGATGGACTCGCCTCGTGGTAAATCATCAATTGTTCCTCAGGACATCGCTCAGACACCTTTGAAACTGGTGGTCATGGATTTTGGCGTGAAACAGAATATTTTACGAAGCCTTGTGGATCTGGGATGTCAGGTTCGAGTTGTGCCAGCTTCGACGACAGCCGAGGAAATCCGTCGGCTGCATCCAGATGGAATCGTTTTATCCAATGGACCAGGAGACCCCGAAGGGGTTCCCTATGCGATAGAAACCGTCAAGCAGCTCTTGGGCTGGAAACCGTTGCTGGGGATTTGCTTGGGGCACCAAGTATTGGGATTATCCTTGGGATTGCACACACATAAACTCACATTTGGGCATCATGGGGCCAATCATCCAGTCATGGATCTTCGCACCAGAAAGATTGAAATTACCTCGCAAAACCATAATTTTGCCGTTGGCCTTCCTCACAAGGAAGATGGGTGTACGACGTTGAAGTCTCAACAATTTGACTCTGCCGTTGGACGGATGGAAATTACGCATCGAAGTGTGAATGATGGGTGTTGTGAAGGAATGGCGGGAATAGAGAGTCCGATTCTTTCTATTCAGTATCACCCTGAAGCCTCTCCAGGCCCCCATGACTCATCGTATGTATTTGGACAATTTTTGGAAATGATGAAAGGCCGTGGATAATGATAATGACTCGTGGCTTCCTGATTCTTATTCTATTTTTGGTCAGCGGGTGCATTCACATCGATCTGCTTCCCGGTGGAGGAAAACTCCATGAAGTCACTCTGTCTGGTGAAGGAGAGGATAAGGTATTGTTGATTGATATCTCTGGCATGCTCACAACAGGCAAATCATCGGGTATCTTGGAGGAACCCAGTCTTCCCGCACGAATCAAAGAGGAATTGACCAAAGCTGAAAAGGATGAACACGTCAAAGCCATCGTCCTTCGAATCAATACTCCAGGAGGATCGGTCACCGCATCAGATTTGGTCTATCATGAGCTGAAAGTCTTTAAGAAAAAACGCTCAGTACCGGTCATTGCCTCTATAATGGATTTGGGTACTTCCGGCGGTTATTACATCGCGATGGCGGCTGACCATATTTTTGCCCATCCCTCGACTATCACCGGAAGTATCGGGGTTATTATGGTGACAATGAATGCCGAAGGTCTGTTGGAAAAAGTGGGGGTTCAACCAGCCGCGATAGTTTCGGGTCCGAAGAAAGCTATGGGTTCTCCGTTTCGGCCGATGAATGATGAAGAGCGGGCAATATTTCAAGGGGCGATTGATCATTTGTATGAGCAGTTCCTTGCGGTGGTTGAAGAGGGAAGACCCGGATTGAGCAAGGAGCACATTCGTACGTTAGCCGATGGCCGGATTTTTACCGCCGATATCGCCAGAGACCAGGGCCTTGTGGATAACATCGGGTATCTGGATGAGGCTCTCGATCTGGCCAAAAAAGAAGCGAAATTGGAAGCGGCCAAAGTCGTGACCTATACCAGGGGAGGGGGAACTCAACAGAATATCTACTCGCAATTCGATCCTCCTCAGATTGAGCCTATCAGGTTTCCCCAAGTCGATACGCATTCTCTTTTCAAGGTATTGACGGGAGGGACACCACAAATGCTGTACATGTGGATGCCGTAAAGTTTGCTGTTTGCTGATTTGAGGAATGTTTTGCCTATGACCAACGATCCACCCGTTTCTGGAAACCGATTTCAATGCCTGGTGGCGAGTACGGTGTGTGCGCTTCTATTGCTGAGCGTAGCTTGTCAAAAGGCTCCAGGAACAGCTAGAGATCAATTAATTTATATTTCGGAGGAAAAGGAAATTGCCCTGGGACTTACGGCATTTCGCGAGGTCCTGAAGTCGGCACCATTAAGCAGAGATCCGGAAGTGACGTTAATGGTGAACCGTGTGGGGCAACGCATTGCCAAGGGAGCCAATAAACCGGAATACGTCTGGGAATTCGCCGTCATTGAGGATGATGATCAAGTGAATGCCTTTGCCTTGCCTGGAGGCAAAGTGGCAGTGTTTACCGGAATTTTGAAATACACAAAAACAGAAGCCGGGCTGGCGACCGTCATGGCCCATGAAGTTGCCCATGCGTTGCAACGGCATGGAGCCGAGCGATACAGTCGTGGAATTCTGGAACAAATTGGTCAACTCGGAGCTTTAGCTGGCGCCGCCGCAGGAGGCGTCGACCCAGGTCTTGCTATTGGAGCTATGAGTGCCTATGGGGTGGGTGTGGCCCTTCCCAATTCCCGTGAACAGGAAACTGAAGCCGATTTTATCGGGTTGCAATTGATGGCCAAAGCCGGATATGACCCGCGGGAAGCGGTGCCGTTTTGGGAACGCATGAGCGGGTGCCCGAGAAAAATGATCGGAAAATTTTGCTTTCGTACACAAAATGCCGTTCCGGAATTTTTATCCACTCACCCTTCGGATGTGACCCGGATTAACCGAATTGAAGCCTGGATTCCCCAAGCCATGAAATTTTATCATCCTGAGGGATTACCGCCTGGAGTACCTGAATCCCCGCTCAAAAAACCGACATCTGAATCGGATTTAAAATCCTGAGAGCCCAACATGCCACGAAGAAATGACATCCATCGAATTTTATTAATAGGCTCCGGACCGATTGTCATTGGTCAAGGCTGTGAGTTTGACTATTCTGGAACGCAAGCATGTAGGGCACTGAAGGAGGAAGGCTTTGAAGTCATCCTCGTCAATAGTAATCCTGCCACCATTATGACCGACCCGGATCTCGCGGACCGAACCTATGTGGAACCGATTACGACAGAAGTGGTGGAGGCGATTTTGGAGCGAGAGCATCCTGATGCCCTGCTTCCGACCATGGGCGGGCAGACCGCTCTGAATGTCACTATGGAATTAGTGAAGCGAGGGATTCTGGAAAAACACGGAGTGCAACTTATCGGAGCTTCCTATGAATCGATCCAGAAGGCCGAAGATCGGGAATTATTCAAACAGGCGATGGCACGTATTGGATTAAATGTAGCGGCAAGCGGGTCATTTCGCTCAAGAGAGGAAGCCTTACAGCTTCTTCAAACGATTGGATTTCCCGCTATCGTCCGCCCATCATTTACTCTGGGAGGAGCAGGGGGCAATATTGCCTATAACCGTGAAGAATTTGATAAGTACATTGATTGGGCTCTTGTGACCAGTCCCGTTGGACAAGCCTTGCTGGAACAATCTCTTCTGGGATGGAAGGAATATGAATTAGAAGTGATGCGGGACTCCAAAGATAATGTGGTCATTGTCTGCCCCATCGAAAATTTTGATCCGATGGGTGTGCATACAGGTGACAGTATCACGGTGGCCCCCGCCATGACCTTATCCGATAAAGAGTATCAGCACATGCGGGACGCGGCGATACGTATTATTCGAGAAATCGGGGTGGATACCGGCGGGTCCAATATTCAATTTTCCTTGAATCCGGACAATGGGGCCTTGATGGTTATTGAGATGAATCCTCGCGTGTCCAGAAGTTCCGCCTTGGCCTCAAAGGCAACGGGGTTTCCGATAGCCAAAATCGCTGCGAAATTGGCCATCGGGTATACCCTGGACGAAATTCCCAACGATATTACCCAAGTGACGAAAGCCTGTTTTGAGCCGACCATTGATTATGTGGTCGTGAAAATTCCACGGTTTACATTTGAGAAATTTGATGGGGTGGATCGAGTGCTGACCACGCATATGAAATCCGTTGGAGAAGCCATGGCACTCGGAGGCACCTTCAAAGAAGCCTTGCAGAAGGCGATTCGGTCACTTGAAACAGACCGGTATGGGTTGATGTCGTTGCACGGGCTTGATGGGAAAAAAGACACTGCCGGACCGGATCATCCACTACATGACCGCCTCCAATCTCAGGTTCGAATCCCCACTGCCGATCGCCTTTGGTTTCTGGCTGATGGGTTCCGAATAGGGATGTCGGTGGATGAGCTGTATCAATTGTCTCGGGTTGATCGCTGGTTTTTACATGAAATTGAAGAACTCGTAGAATTTGAAGCCCAATGGGTTCGCAAAAGCAAGGAAGAATTTAAGACCGATCGTTCACACGACATCCCCAAAGGATGCCCTGATACTCTGCTGATTCTCCTTGAACAAGCGAAGGGCCTTGGATTTTCCGATCAACGGCTTGGGCAACTCATCGGGAGAGAAGAAGATACCATTCGTCAGTGGCGAAAGAGCAGGGGATCCGGCTATGGCACCGTCTTTAAAAGAGTCGACACGTGTGGGGCCGAATTCGAGGCACATACCCCTTATCTCTATTCCACGTCCGGTTTAACCTGTGAATCCCGCCCTTCCCAAAAAAGAAAAATCATGATCTTAGGGGGAGGCCCGAACCGAATTGGGCAAGGCATTGAATTTGATTACTGTTGCGTGCATGCCGCCATGGCCCTAAAAGAAGAAGGCATTGAAACCATTATGGTCAATTGCAATCCGGAAACAGTCAGTACGGATTATGACATTTCCGATCGCCTCTATTTTGAACCCTTGACGAAAGAAGAGGTCTTGCGAATTATCCTGGCCGAACGTCCGGATGGGGTCGTCGTACAATTCGGTGGACAAACGCCTCTCAAGCTGGCCGTTCCGTTAGAGCAAGAAGGGGTAAGAATTTTGGGGACACAACCCGATGCGATTGATCGCGCGGAAGATCGAAAACGGTTTAGTGATCTATTGATTGAATTGAATCTCCTGCAGCCGCAAAACGGTACCGCACGGTCCTCGCATGAAGCTCATATTATTGCCGTCAATATTGGCTATCCAGTCATGGTACGCCCTTCGTATGTATTGGGGGGGCGTGCCATGCAAATCGTATATGATGCTGACGCGTTGGATGAATACCTTCAGCGGCATGACATGGACTTGGGAAGACATCCCTTGTTAATCGATGATTACCTTGAAGACGCCATAGAAGTTGATGTGGATGCCATTGCAGATGGGACAGACGTCGTGGTGGCTGCCATCATGGAACATGTCGAAATGGCAGGCATTCATTCAGGAGATTCAGCGTGTTCATTACCTGCCCACTCCCTTGGTGCCGATATTCTTGAGACGATCAATCGCCAAACCATTCTTTTGGCCAAGGAGTTACAGGTGACGGGTTTAATGAATATCCAATATGCGGTCAAGGGTGGGGCGGTCTATATCCTGGAGGTGAATCCTCGCGCTTCTCGCACGGTCCCTTTTGTAAGTAAGGTCATTGGTGTGCCCTTGGCCAAACATGCGATGAAAGTTATGGCTGGACGAACCTTGAAAGACTTAGGCTTTACGCAGTCGCCGCTTTTTTCGCACATTGCCATTAAGGAAGCCGTCTTTCCATTTACGAAACTCGGTGTCTCTGATGTATTATTGGGTCCAGAAATGCGTTCCACGGGCGAGGTCATGGGGATTGATCGAAGCTTCGGGTGGGCGTTTGCAAAATCTCAAGCCGCATCAGGAATGCCTTTGCCTTTGGCAGGGACTGCTCTTCTCAGCGTGAAAGATGGGGATAAACCCGCCACACTTGCTATCGCGCAGCGACTGTCGCAACTCGGATTTTCACTGAATGCGACTAAGGGGACTGCGGCCTTTTTGCGGAAACATGGGATCACCGTAGTGACGGTGAACAAACTTAATGCAGCCCGCCCCCATATCGAGGATTTACTCAAAAACAAAGAGCTGTCTTTAGTTGTAAATACGGTAGGTGGTGCCTCTTCCCAGGATGATTCCGCCCCAATTCGCAAAGCGGCTGTCTTCGGCGGGATTCCTTACTTTACGACCATTCAAGCCGCGCAAGCAGCCATATCGGGAATAGAGGCGATGAAGAAAACATCCATAGAGGTTCGCTGTCTGCAGGAATATCATTCTGGATTGCCAGCCGGGTAAGCCAAATAGGACCGACTGCGATGATGGATTATGAACCATCCGAGTTTCAGGATCTAATAAAGGGGAGTGTGGTTTCATGAAAATTCCTATCACAAAAAAAGGATATGAAGCACTGCAGGCGGAACTGGCCAGGCTGCGACGGGAAGATCGCCCTAAAAACATTCAGGCCATTACCGAGGCTCGTGAACATGGTGATCTCAAAGAAAATGCCGAATATAAAGCCGCCAAGGAGCAGCAGCAATTTATTGATACACGGATGGCTGAGCTTGAGCATAAACTCAGCATGGCTCAAGTGGTGGAAATAGCCAGCGGGCAGAGTGATACGGTTGTGTTTGGCGTCACAGTCTCCATTGTCAGTTTAGAGTCTCAGGAGGAAAAACGTTATACCCTGGTGGGACAAGAAGAAGCCGATATCAAAAATGGTTCCATTTCGGTTCAATCGCCTATTGGGCGTGCGCTGATTGGGCATCGGATCGGAGATATCGTTGAAGTGCATCGACCTGCCGGGGTTATTGAATACCAAATCCAGTCCATTTGTTTTGAGGAGCTATAATCATGACTTCCCCAATTTCCTTAGTTACATTGGTCACTGATTTTGGAGATATCGATTATTTTGTCCCAAGTATGAAGGGCGTAATGCTCGGAATTAATTCTCAAATTCGCATCGTCGATCTGACGCATCGAATCCCGGCGCATGGGATTGAACAGGCCGCGTTTTTTTTGAAATCGTGTTATCAATATTTTCCAGATGGAACGGTGCATGTGGTGGTCGTGGACCCTGCTGTCGGGAGTTCCCGACGGGCAATCTTGGCTTCAACCTCCAGACATTTCTTCCTGGCTCCGGATAATGGTGTTCTGAGTTACGTGCTCCAAGAGGAAACGTCGGTTGAAGTTCGATCGATTGAGAATAAACAATACCGATTAGATTCTGCGGGCGGAACGTTTGATGGCCGGGATTTGTTTGCACCCTCTGCCGCCTGGTTGACGAAGGGGCAGGTTCCTGGTTCTTACGGACGACTCATTCATGATTATGTCACGCTTCCCCTAGATCCCCCGCGTATGCAACAGCAGGCCCTTCATGGGCGTATTGTCTATGTCGACCATTTTGGTAATGCCATGACGAATATCACCCTGGCCGATATCGAAACATTTCGATCAGTCACCAAGAAGGAATACTCCGGTTTAAAAATTGGGGATGCACTCATTAATGGAATAAAGACCCATTATGGAGAAGGCGCCATGGGAATCCCGGAAGCCTTAATCAATAGTAATGGTCATGTCGAGATTTTTGTGAAGCAAGGGCGAGCGGTGGACCGATGTGAGTTGCACGTTGGCCAAACTGTTGAACTCATCTAGGTTTGAACTGAGAAAGATGGGCGGGATGAACGAACAACTGAAATAGCGAGTTTTAGAATCGATACCATTTGCTCAAGTTCCTTGACGCTGGCGGAAAGTGGAGGCATGAGAATCATAATTGTGCCGATGGGACGGATCAACATCCCCAAAGTTCTGGCAGTCATGGCTATTTTCTGACCGATGCGTTCGTCCGGAGGGAACGGTTTTTTATTAGCTCGATCTTGAACCAGTTCAATCCCGACCATGTAGCCACATTGACGGATGTCGCCCACCCAAGGATCGTCGCTCAACGACTCCAGGGCCTTTCGTAATTTTGGGATTCTTCGTTGAAGCTTTGCAAGTGTGCGTTCGCTCTTAAAAATGCTTAGGTTAGCAAGAGCTGCCGCACAGCCCAAAGGATTTCCTGCGTAACTATGTCCATGGAAAAAAGTTTTGCCTTCATGCCCTTCTCCCAAAAACGCGTCATAAATGGCGGCTGTGGTTAACGTGGCAGCCAAGGGTAGATACCCTCCCGTTAATCCTTTGGCAATGGCCATAATATCCGGAGTTATTTCTTCATGCTCACAGGCAAACATTAAACCTGTTCGTCCAAACCCGGTGGCAACCTCATCGGCAATGAATAAAATGTTGTAGCGCGTGCATAGATCCCTAACGCGTTTCAAGTAACCTGGAGGGGAGGGAATAATCCCGGCGACTCCTTGCACCATGGGCTCAAGAATAAGGCCTGCAATTTCTTGATGTGATGTGTGCAGAAGCTTTTCAAGAGAATCGAGGCAGGCAAGCTGGCATTGGGGAAACTCCATATGAAGGGGACATCGATAACAGTGAGGTGGTTCAATGGCGTGGCTTGGAAAGAGGAGGGAAGAAAAAGGTCTACGGAATTGTTCGACTCCGCTGAGGCTCACGCTTCCCACTGTATCCCCATGATAGGATAGGCCTAGATGGATAAATCGAGTTTTTTGTGGCTGGGGCGTTGGACATTGTTGCCAGTACTGGATAGCCATCTTTGCCCCAACTTCAACAGCCGTTGAACCGTTGTCTGAATAAAAGACTTTTCGTAAGCCTTTCGGAGCCAGGCGAATAAGTGCCTTCGCCAATTGAATGGCTGGTGGGTTGGAAAGCCCTAGTAGCGTCGTATGAGCCACCTGGGTCAGTTGCCGACGGATGGCCTGATTAATGCGGGGATGTTGATGGCCATGGACATTGACCCAGATCGATGCTGTGGCATCAAGATAGGCATTGCCGTCCATGTCATAGAGATAAGAACCTTTTCCGCGTCTGATAATGAGAGGAGTCTGGCCCTCCCATTCCTGCATTTGGGTAAAAGGGTGCCAAATGTACTCACAATCGTCTTTTTCTAATGCTGTGTGGGACATTTTTTGATCTCTGGTCCGGTTAAAGACAATAACCTAGCGGAATCCATCAATTTTTGACAACCTTTTAGGGTCACATTACAATCACGGTCACTTCGAATGAGTAAAGCCTTCCCTCAAACACACATCCGCAATTTTTCGATTATTGCTCATATTGATCACGGCAAATCCACCCTTGCTGATCGGTTTCTGGAAATCACCGGTGCCGTGTCGCCACGTGAGGCGCGTGCCCAATATCTGGACGCCATGGATCTGGAACGTGAGCGCGGGATCACCATTAAAGCACATGCGGTCACAACGCGGTTTAAGAGCTCGGATGGGCAAGACTATCAATTTAATCTCATTGATACGCCCGGCCATGTCGATTTTGCTTATGAGGTATCGCGGAGCCTGGCTGCCTGTGAAGGAGCCCTTCTGTTGATTGATGCCACTCAGGGGGTTGAGGCCCAGACCATCGCCAATGCCTATCTGGCGATTTCGAATGATTTAGTAATTATTCCCGTCATTAATAAAATCGATTTACCGAGTGCGGATGTGGAGGGCGTAAAGGTCCAAATTCGAGATGTATTGGGATTGTCGAGTGAGGAAGCCTTTTTAGTCAGTGCCAAGGATGGACGAGGGGTCAAGGAGGTGCTTGAAGGTGTGGTGAAGGTCATTCCGCCTCCAATCGGGTCCATTGATCAACCCCTAAAGGCCCTGATTTTTGACTCCTGGTTTGACAATTATCAGGGAGCCGTGGTGCTTCTTCGAGTCATGGACGGAGAAGTCACCCCAAATATGATGATTAAATTAATGTTTTCCGGACGTGAATTTGAAGTCCTGGAGGTGGGCGTTTTTTCTCCGAAACGAACCAAGGTAAGTCGGCTGGGGCCCGGGGAAGTCGGGTATATTTGTGCCGGAATGAAAGAGCTATCCGACACCAAAATTGGTGATACCATTACGGATTCAAAGCGGCCCACAAGCGTTGCCCTTCCCGGGTACCGGGATGTCAAACCGGTAGTATTTTGCGGGTTATACACGACGGATAATGCCAAGTTTGAGGATCTGCGGGATTCTCTAGAGAAGTTGCAACTGAATGATTCCTCCTTTGTCTATGAACCGGAAACCTCCCTGGCTTTGGGATTTGGATTCCGATGTGGATTTCTAGGGCTCCTCCACATGGAAATTATTCGAGAGCGCTTGGAGCGGGAATATGGACTGGATCTGATCAGTACCGCCCCAACTGTCGTCTATCGTGTATTAACCACCAAAGGCGAAACATTGGTCATCGATAATCCCTCAAAACTCCCGGATCCTTCGCAGATCGAACGAATTGAAGAGCCCTATATTAAAGCCACGATGATTACGCCGGAGCGGTATATCGGAAATGTCCTTCAACTGTGCCAGGAGCGTCGAGGCATTCAAATCGGGCTGCAATATCTGGATCCAACCCGGTCCATGTTAACCTACGAAATCCCGCTCAATGAAATTGTGTTAGACTTTTATGATCGATTGAAATCCCGGACTCAAGGGTATGCCTCGTTAGACTATGAATTGCTGGGCTATCGCGAGTCTGATCTGGTGAAATTGGATTTATTGCTGAATGGTGAGACGGTGGACGCGCTCTCCATTATCGCCCACAAAGATAAAGTTCAAAGTCGGGGGCGGCAATTAGCCGAAAAAATGAAAGAACTCATTCCCAAGCAAATGTTTGAAATTGTCATTCAAGCGACGATTGGCAAACGCATTATTGCCAGAGAAACGATTGGCGCACTCAAGAAAAATGTGACGGCCAAGTGTTATGGTGGAGATATTTCCCGAAAACGCAAATTGTGGGAGAAGCAAAAAGAAGGAAAAAAACGAATGAAACAATTAGGACGAGTCGAAGTCCCTCAGGAAGCTTTTCTGGCCATTTTAAAGACCGATCCGAACTGAACCGCTGATGACCACAGAAGATCCACAACAACCTAAAATGACCGAATCTTCCGAAAAAAACATTCAAGAGGAATCCTCGGTTGCCTCAAGTTCCCAGGAGGGTGAGGTTTCCAAGAAGTCGATTATTCGAGAATATGCCGAGGCCTTAATCATTGCTATTGTTCTGGCTCTCACCATTCGAGTCTTTGTGGTCCAGGCCTTTAAGATTCCATCAGGGTCCATGATTCCGACCTTGATGATTGGCGATCATATCCTTGTTTCCAAGCTATCCTATGGGTTTCAGTTGCCGAAAGACTGTGAGTTTCAGGTTTCGTTTCCACCGGTGACGTGTTTTTCTTCGACGATCGTGATGAATTTTGATCCTCCCTCGCGTGGAGATATTATTGTGTTCCGCTATCCTGAAGATGAAAACAAGGATTTCATAAAGCGGGTGATCGGACTCCCCGGTGATACCATTCATATTCAAAATAAACACGTAATCGTGAATGGACAGCCATTGTTGGATGAAGGGTTTACGCAGAGAGTTGATCCCGGAATTATTGATGGTCGTATCAATCCTCGCGATAATCTTGGTCCCTTAACCGTTCCTCCCGAATCATACTTTGTGATGGGTGACAACCGCGACCAAAGTTTGGACAGCCGTTTTTGGGGATTTGTGCGAATGGATAAGATTAAAGGCAGAGCCTTTCTCGTGTATTGGTCATGGAATGGGCAGGGAGCTTGGACCGATTGGATCCGATGGGAACGAATCGGAAAGCTCATTGAATAGTGAGCACAAAATCACTTGACCCAACCAAAACTTCAGCCTTGTACTGATTCAAGGATGAAATCGCTATCCGTTGTCCCATCGATTTCCGCTCGGAAATTCAAACAGTATATTCAACGCTTTTCTCGCGCCCGCATTCTGGTTGTTGGAGATCTCATTTTAGATCATTACGTCTGGGGCAAGGTGCATCGTGTCTCCCCTGAAGCGCCTGTACCGATTGTTCATGTGGACTCTGAATCGTACCGAATGGGTGGGGCAGCGAATGTGTATCATAATATTCTGACATTAGGCGGGCAGGCTGAATTGTGTGGCGTGGTCGGTGCGGATCATGTTGGGAAACAATTCCTTGCTGACATCCGACAATCGTCCCCATTTACCTCCGGTGTGTTTGTTGATTCCGGTCGTCCTACAATTAAAAAAACGAGAGTGGTTGCGCACAATCAGCAAATTGTTCGATTTGATGTGGAGCAACGCCATGACATTTCGTCCCAACAGACAAAAAAAATGATACGACATGTGGCTTCCCGACTTCCTGGAGCCTCCTGCCTGGTGATTTCTGATTATGCGAAGGGCATGATCACCGTTGAACTGATGAAGGCCATTCATACCCTAGCTGTTCAGTTTAACGTACCGATTGTGGTGGATCCGAAGGTGGAACATATGGCCTATTACCAGGGAGTGACGGTGATTACACCCAATCATCTCGAAGCCAAACAGGCTGCAGGGTTCCTCCCAAGCCAGGATGTTCCGGTTGATGAAATCGGCGTTGCTCTTCAACAACGCTTGCAGTGCCGGGCAGTCGTTGTTACGAGGGGAGAGGAGGGAATGAGTATTTTTGAAAATACAGGCAATTCCTGGAGCATTCCGGCTGTGGCCCGACAGGTCTATGATGTGACCGGAGCAGGCGATACCGTTATCAGTACTCTTGCCTTAGCACTGAGTGCAAAAGCCTCACTTCCTGAGGCTGCGGTCTTAGCCAATCAAGCCGCCGGTATTGTCGTGGGCATGGTCGGTACTGCCACAGTGACGCAAGCACAACTTCAAGAGGCATTACTCCATGGCCACAACTGACTCACTCATCAGTCTGTGTATTCCCGCTCGCCATGGATCATCTCGATTTCCGGGAAAACCACTCGCTCTCTTAGCCGGAAAGCCACTTATCCAACACGTCTATGAAGCGGTTCAACAGGTTTCACATGTAGGGCAAATCCTGATTGTCACCGACCAGGAATCCATCGAAGAAGAGGTCAAGAAGTTTGGTGGAGAAGTCTGTCGCGTAACGGATTTCTGTCGAACAGGAACGGACCGGGTGGCGAAAGTGGTTTCTCAATTAAAATATGACGTAATTGTCAATTTGCAAGCCGATGAAATTCCTCAACACCCTGGGCTGCTTGATGATCTCATTCATCCTTTTGTGTCTTCTCCGACGGGAATAGGGACCTTGAAACGACAAATACACACCTCTCAGGATCTAACCAATCCGTCAATCGTAAAGGTGGTGACCAATATCCACGGTCAAGCCCTGTATTTTTCACGAAGTCCGATACCCTGTTGGCGCGATGGAATGACTTCTGGGAATAATCATATCGCGTATATGCACTTGGGAGTGTATATTTTCAGGAAATCGGATCTACTACGATTTGCCGAGTTGCCAACGGGATATCTTGAGGATGCGGAAAAATTAGAACAACTGCGAGCCTTAGAGCATGGCCTTCCCATAATGGTGTGGGAAACAGAACACGAATCTATTCGAATAGATACTCCTGAGGATATCATGGCTGCGGAAGATCTTCTATCGAAGAAACCCTTTGAGCCGAAAGTCAGACCGGTGGGGGCAACACAGAGGGTTGAAAACAGATAGAGCAATATGGTGGAGTCGAAAGAGGAAATCGTCTTAGAGGGAGGACATGTGGGTCATCATACAACCAACCGAAAAAAATCATGAGTAAGTTTCTTTTTGTAACAGGTGGGGTGGTCTCGTCATTAGGGAAAGGCTTGTCATCTGCGGCCATCGGGCATTTATTAGAAAGCCGTGGCATGACTATTACCTTTTTGAAGCTAGACCCCTATATTAATGTGGACCCGGGTACCATGAATCCCTATCAACACGGGGAAGTCTATGTTACCGATGATGGAGCGGAAACAGATTTAGACTTGGGTCATTATGAACGATTTACCACGGTCCAGTTGCATCGAGAAAATAATTGTACGACAGGACGGATTTATGAGTCGGTGATTCAAAGGGAGCGAAGAGGAGAATATCTCGGAGCGACCGTTCAGGTCGTCCCCCATATTACGGACGCCATTAAGCAGACAATTCTTAATGTGGCCCATGACGTGGATGTGGTGATCGTGGAAATTGGCGGAACTGTCGGAGATATTGAAAGTTTGCCGTTTTTAGAGGCGATTCGGCAAATGCCTTATGAGGTCGGTAGGGAAAACGTCCTGTATATTCATCTCACCCTGGTGCCCTATATTGGAACTGCTGGAGAACTCAAAACCAAACCCACTCAACATTCCGTTAATAAGCTTCGTGAAATCGGCATTCAACCCAATATACTGTTATGTCGGACTGACAGATTTCTCCCTCCTGGCGTCAAAGATAAAATTGCCATGTTTTGTAACGTGGATAAAGGCTCTGTCATCACAGCCAAAGATGTGGATTCCATCTACGAAGTGCCGATTATCCTGAGAAAAGAAGGATTGGATGAACTTATTGTCCGTTCACTGCATCTTGAAACGCGGCCACCCAACCTTCGGGATTGGGATATTTTAGTCCAGAAGATTAAGCGGCCACGACATGAAGTTACCATTGCACTGGTTGGTAAATATGTAGAATCTCGGGAATCCTATAAAAGTGTGTCGGAAGCCTTGACTCATGGCGGATTACAAGATGAAACAGCCGTTCATATTCATTGGGTGGAATCGGGTGACATTGAGAAGGACGGCCCCGAACGCCTGCTAGCTGATGTGGACGGAGTCTTAATTCCAGGAGGGTTTGGGCTTCGAGGGATCGAAGGGAAAATTAATACGATCCGGTATGCCAGAGATAGAAATCTTCCATTCTTTGGCATTTGCTTGGGGATGCAATGTGCGGTGATTGAAATTGCCAGAAGTCTAGGTGGACTTCAGAATGCCAATAGTTCGGAATTCAATCCTGATACGCCATATCCGGTCATTGACCTACTTCCTGAGCAACGATCCATTCAAGAGAAGGGCGGAACCATGCGATTGGGAGGATTTCCCTGTCGATTAATTCCCAATACCCTTACCTTTGCGGCCTACGAGCAAACGGAGATTCGTGAACGACACCGCCATCGCTATGAATTCAACAATGAGTACCTGGAAGCTTTAACTTCAAAGGGTCTGACGATTAGTGGGACATCACCTGACGGAAGGCTGGTAGAAATCATTGAATTACAAGGGCACCCCTGGTTTGTGGGGACACAGTTCCATCCGGAGTTTCAGTCCCGACTATGTGCTCCTCATCCTCTTTTTACGGCATTTATTGGCGCCGCGCTTCAAAAAAAATTCGGTACCTAACGAACAGGAATGATCATGGCTCAGCCAACTCAAGTCGACATTGGCCCGTTCTCCGTTGGCGGAAGTTCCCCCCATTTTTTAATTGCAGGGCCTTGCGTGATCGAAAGCGAGAAGTTGGTCATCGAGACAGCTGCAGCGATTGCGGAAATTGCCAAAGATCTTGGTATCCCATACATATTTAAGGCGTCCTATGATAAGGCTAATCGCACATCGGTTTCTTCATTCAGGGGGTTAGGCATTACAGAAGGATTGAAAATTCTCAAGAAAATCAATTGTGAATTAGGGATACCCATCCTCACGGATATTCACGAAGTCCACGACGTTTCTCAGGTTGCGGAAGTCGTGGACGTGTTGCAAATTCCGGCATTTTTATGTCGACAGACAGATTTACTCTCTGCTGCGGCAAAATCAGGCCGGGTGGTCAATGTAAAAAAAGGGCAATTCCTTTCTCCATGGGATATGGCTAATGTTGTCCATAAACTTGAAGACGCCGGGACCAGAAAAATTTTCCTAACGGAGCGAGGGGCCAGCTTCGGCTATCAAAATCTTGTCGTCGATATGCGCTCATTACCCGTCATGAGAAATATGGGATATCCGGTGGTATTTGATGCAACTCACAGCGTGCAGTTGCCTGGTGGCGGAGGAACGGTCTCTTCAGGACAACGGGAATTTGTGGCGCCGTTAGCCAGAGCGGCAGCCGCTGCTGGATGTGACGGATTCTTTATGGAAGTTCATCCTCGTCCTGAGGAAGCCCTATCGGATGGGCCAAATATGATACGGTTAAGTGAATTGCGCGGATTATTGGAACAAATTCAAGCGATTTGGCAGGTAACAGGAAAGGGAGAAATCTCGCCTGTTACTTGATATTTCAGCAATAAATATCAGAGTTGCCATGAATCAATCGGAAGCAGTAGTAAAAGAAAAATCTGAACGAAATAATGTAATTATGGGAGAAGCCTATCTCAATCTTCCTAATTCTCTTACTCTTTTGCGGATTTTATTAATTCCTGTTTTCGTTTGGTTTTTTTCTGAATCCAGCCCTGAACGAGCCTTGGCAGCCGGACTGGTGTTTGCGTGTGCCGCTTTCACAGATTTTCTTGACGGGTATTTGGCTCGAAAAAGCGGGCAAATTACCAATTTAGGGAAATTGCTGGATCCAGTTGCCGATAAACTTCTGGTGGCTTCAGGACTTATTCTTCTTGTGCAATTTCAGCGAGTAGCTGTGTGGTTGGCCATCGTTATGATTGCGCGTGAAATGATTGTGACGGGAGCCAGGGTGGTCGCAGCGAAAGAAGGCTTTGTGGTTCCAGCCGACTCTCTGGGGAAATTCAAAGTGATCGGGCAAATCGGAGGAATTCTTTGCCTTATTCTTCAGGGAGTCTGGGTTCAAAGCGAGGGTCTACTGGCTACGATTGGGACCGGACTGCTGTATATTGCCTTGTTTTTCTCCATTTTTTCCGGCTGGCGATATCTCATGCAAATTTTTAAGAAAATTAGTCCGCAATATTGGTAGGAGTGCTCAGAAGTCGATAGGAGATGGAATTCTATTTATTAGGAGTGGTTGGCGCCTATCTCTTAGGATCTATCCCATTTGGCCTCGTCGCCTCTCGTATTTTCGGAAAGGAAGATCCTCGCAATCGGGGGAGCCATAATATCGGATTCACCAATACCCTGCGGGTATCAGGGAAAAAAGTAGGTATACTTACCCTAATTGGTGACTTAGGGAAAGGAACGGTCGCGACGGTTGTCGCAGGCTCAATGGGGTTTCCTTGGTTATGGATTCTTTTCATAGGCTTTTCAGTCATTCTTGGTCATGTTTTTTCAATTTTTCTACGATTTAAAGGTGGAAAAGGAGTAGCCACAGCCTTAGGGGCCATTATAGGGATTCATCCGTTGATTGGATGGCTTCTTGTTGGTATTTGGTTGGGAGCGGTATGGGGCTTCGGATATTCATCAGGTGGAGCCCTGATAGCATTTGGTGCGTTCCCATTTTTGGTCTTTCTCCTGACTTCTGACTTCTATTTTTGCATTTTTTCTTTGGGAGTCATGGCAATCATATTCATCAGTCATAAAGAAAACATCCACCGTCTTAGGCAGGGAACCGAAAGTAAAATTAATCTAACTTCTACTTAACATAATATTTATTATCCGACGTTATGAAATATAAGGTTTAGGATGAAATTAGGTCACTTTTCACTCGTATTTTCATTATCTTGCCAACTTTTGTTTATTGCTCCGTCACCCGCAATTAGCCAGACAGCCAAAGAACTTCGGGGGCTAGAACTTCTTGGAGATATCGAACAGGCCATCACCAGCCTGGCCGAACGGGTGACTCCTACGGTGGTCAATATTACACCAATCCATGAGATAGCTCAGGGACAAGGGTTTCAGCGACGTGCGCCATTCTCTAAAGGCAGTGGATCAGGTGTCATCGTGCGGGAAGATGGAATCATCGTGACCAATAATCATGTTGTTGGGGAAGACGCCACGGAGGCAGATGTCCGGCTATCCGATATGTCCAACATGATTGCTCAGGTCATCGGACGCGACAAGGAAACAGACATAGCGGTTCTCAAAATTCAAGCTGACCGAAAATTTCCTGCAGCCCATTTTGGAGATTCCAATGCCTTAAAGGTTGGGCAATGGGTGTTGGCTGTGGGAAATCCGATGGGGTTAGATCGCACAGTGACCCTAGGGGTTGTGAGTGGGATTGGAAGGGAACGCCTCAATTTATCCCGGTATGAAAATTTCATTCAAACGGATGCGGCAATTAATCCTGGTAATTCAGGAGGACCGCTCTTTAACCTTCGAGGTGAAGTGATCGGGATTAATACCGCCATAATCCATATGGCACAAGGAATCGGATTTTCCATACCCGCCGACATGGTTTCACGTGTGGTCGATCAATTAGTGTCCCAGGGGCGAGTGGTCCGCGGTTGGCTTGGTGTCGGGATTCAATCTCTCACCAAAGAACTTGCGGAACAATTTGGGATTAAGGAAGGCCATGGGGTTCTCGTCAACGAAGTCTATGAACACGATCCCGCCCATGTGGCCGGAATTAAACCAGGGGATATCATCGTGTCCGTAGACGACAGCCCGGTTGATTCGCCCAACCAACTGTCTAGACTTGTGGCGCGAGTCGGACCTGGTGAGAACGCCAAAATTCTTGTGTTACGGGACGGCAAGGAAATGACCTACCTCGTACCGATGGCCGAAAGGCAGGAAAAATCCATGTTGGCCTCACTCCCCTTACAAAAATCAGAAGTCACCTTAGGACTAGATGTCCAGGGGCTTACCGCTGCACTTGCCGAGCAATTTGAACTACAAGAAACTGTGGGTGTGCTCGTGACCAAAGTTGAACCGGGTGGCCTCGCCAACTCTGAGGGAGTTCAAGAAGGAGATTTAATCAACGAGGTTAATCGGCAAACGGTTCGAACCGTCACGCAATTTTCTGAAGCGGTGGCCAAAGTAAAGCCGGGTCAAACGGTTTTACTTCGAATTATCCGAAAGACAAGGGCATTTTTCATTGTAATCAAAACGCTGCCATAGCGTTTCTCTCTGTTTATCATCAAGGAATTAGTGTGAGGAAACGGCTTCTTTTTCTTTTTTATGTTCTTCCACTATTCGATTTAGGCAATCCTTCGGAACTTCCTCGTAACCCGAAAATTCCATCACATAAGTGCCCTTTCCGGAAGTCATCGACGTTAAGGATGGAGCATATTTCAGCATTTCCGCCAGAGGCACAAAGGCCTTCACGATTTGATTATGTCCTTTCGTCGCCATTCCCTGTATGCGTCCCCGCCGTGAGTTAAGATCTCCAATCACGGTTCCCACCAAATCATCCGGAACTAGGACTTCTACCGACATGATTGGTTCAAGAAGGGTGCTTTGAGCAGAATCCAGGGCATGCTTGAGGGCCATTGATCCTGCCACTTTAAAGGCCATCTCGGAAGAATCGACGGGATGATGAGATCCGTCATAGACAGCCACACGGATATCCACGATGGGAAACCCGGCAACAATACCATGCTGCAGTGCTTCGATCACGCCCTTTTCCACTGCAGGGATAAAATTTCGTGGAATGACACCACCAACAATGTTGTTGTGAAATTCAAATCCGGTCCCACGCGGAAGAGGTTCAATTTGTAGCCAACAATCTCCATATTGTCCATGCCCACCGGTTTGCTTTTTATATTTCCCTTGCGCCTGAGCCATCCGATGGATCGTCTCCTTATAGGGAACTTTCGGCATATGCAAATCCACTTCCACTCCATACTTGCGCCTCAGCTTATCTAAAGTGGCCTCAATGTGACCCTGCCCTACCCCACTCAACAACATTTCTTTTGTTTCTTCATTCCTTAGAAACTCAAGTGACGGATCTTCTTCGACTAACTTATGAAGACCTAAACTGACCTTGTCAATTTCATTCTTGCTTTTCACTTCTAAGGCATAAGACATGACCGGGCGTGATATTTTCAGGCATGGGAATATGATGGAATGTCGTTCATCACAAATGGTGTCACCGGTTTGAGTGTCCTTTAATTTACCGATTGCCACAATATCTCCCGCAGAAACTTGATGAACCTGGTGATGTTTCTTGCCAATGGAAAAGAAGAGATGCCCACCCTTCTCCCTGGTCTGCCGGGAGGCATTATAAAACCCTGAATCTGCCTGTAAGGTTCCGGACAGCACTCGCACAAATGAAAGACGGCCCATAAAAGGATCGATAGTGGTTTTGAAAACGAAGGCTGAAAACGGATCATTTGGATCAGATTTTCGTTGACCTTCATCATGTGTCTGGGGTTGCTGCCCGACGTGTGGATGGAGACTGGAACGGTCGGAAGGGGATGGGAGAAACCGTTGTACTGCAGCCAGCAAGGATGTTGTTCCAATATTGTGAATAGCCGATCCGCACAACACGGGAACAAGCTTCCGTTCCAATGTGCCGATCGTCAGACCATCACGCAAATCTTCGTCTAAGATTTCACCCTGGGAGAGATATTTCTCCACCAATTGATCATTCGTTTCTGCCACCTGTTCCATGGCACGGCGCCGGAATTCATTCGCAATGGGTTGATGTTCTGCAACAATCTCGGTTTGCTGGATTTTTGTCGTGCCGGAAAGCGGAGTGATGACATTCCTCGAAATGAGATCAATCACCCCGGTCGGCATGGCCCCCTCTCCAACCGGGATCGTGATTGGGACTCCGGTGAATCCCAATGTTTTCTCACACTCCGCCAAAATCGAGCGATAGTCCGCTCCCTCTTTATCCAGCTCATTAATAAACAGGAGACAGGGAGTTTCGTGTTCCTGAATGAGATCCCAGACTCGTTCGATTTCGGACCGAAGTCCGGTACTGGCTCCTACAACAAGCACCGCACCATCCACCGCCCTGAGGGCGGATTGAATCTCAAAGGCATAATCGCTCATTCCCGGTGTATCAATAATATTGATTTTTGTCCCCTGCCACTCGAACTGACAGATAGCCGAACTGATGGAATGGTGTCTGTGGACTTCCTCGGGTTCAAAATCACCAATGGTGTTTCCCTGGGAAATGGTCCCCATGGCTGGGATGAATCCAGTGGAAAAGGCCAGTGCTTCACAGAGGGTGGTCTTTCCTACCCCAGGGTAGGAAGTAATGACCACGTTGCGGATGGATGGGGCGGATTCGTGTGGCATGCGAACCTCCTCTCAATTTTCTTGAATTCTAGGTAGGAGAGGAAAGAGTGTCAATGGAAAAAGCGAAGTGGGCTGTCAGGAGATCAACGCTCTTTTTATTTTATCGTCAGTGGATCGACAGATAAAAGCCAAGAAAATATGCGCCGTGGCTCTAAAAAAAACCATTCAGGCAAAATTTTCCTAGTAAAGTCCAAGGTTTTCTCGTAAAAATGGTTCTTCGTCTTTTGTCAGAAAATTCTGGCATTCAGGTTGCTCTAGTGTCATATCTAAGAGAGTTGAATTGATACCAACTCCATGGTGGACCATCCACCCGTATCAATGACCGAAACGATGTAAGTCGTTCCATCTCTCACCCCTCTTCTATCACAGGCTGATGCCGACGTGAGGATCTTTTGAGATCCAAGGAAAGCTTTGCGTCGAAATCTAGGTATTAACACTTAAATTCAAGGGAGGGATCGCATGAGCACATTGACACCAGAGTTGGCGGGTATGACTTCAAAGAATCCATTTGCTGGGTTACAGCAGCTCAGTGAGGAAGTATTTCCTGCTGACTTTTCTGGAGTTCGTAGGCATTCACCACTTCCCTTCTCTTTGCGTTGCCTTGGAGGGACTTGGGAGGGGTATTTAATTGAATGGGACGAGCACAATGTACGATTGCATTTGACCGGGTTTCCTCCAATTGAGCTATCGCAGATCATTGAGTGGGAATATCGTAGTTCGGGTCAGGACCATTCCCTGACCACGATCCAGGGCATGATCAAAGATATCCATGTGGAAACAGGTCACACCGCCTGGGAAGGGACAACAAATATTTTTTTACATTGTTCAACTTCGACGGGTATCAGATTCCTGCCCAATCAAGGAGAGGGACTCGTGGCGTATGGGCACGTTACGCCAGAAAGCTCGGATTCAGTTCCTGGTTTTGATCCTCGTGAACAGGAAAAAGAGTTCAAGGCCGAGTCCATTCATCCCCCAAAAAAGGGCGTGCGCAGTAATCGTCTCACCATTGAAAAAAGCAATGGGCAGAGGATTCGTGCCTTCCATGACCGACCAATTGAAGGAAATCCAACAGAAGGACCTGTGGTCGTTATTGCCCCTGGATACGGGGAAACGAAGCGGGATTATCTGACCTTGGCATATTACTTTGCCAGCAATGGATTTCATGTCGTACGCTATGACCATACCAATCATATCGGCGAAAGTGATGGGCTGCACCATCAAATATGTCTTTCATCAATGAAGGATGATTTTCAAACCGTGATCCGTTACGTCAGGACAAATTGGCCGGCCTCAGCAATAATCGGTGTGGCCTCAAGTTTAGCGTCACGAGTCGCCCTCAAAGCCGAGGTTGAATGTCCATCAGTATCCCTTTTGATCATGCTCATGGGCATTGTCAATGTGGAACGCTCCGCTGCCACGGTTCATCAGGAAGATCTCTTCGCCGGCTATGGTAAGGGACAGTGCCCTGAGTCAGCGAATTTTTTGGGTTTTAATGTGGGAAATCATTTTTTGGGGGATGCTATTGCGAACCAATTTGTCACGCTTGAACACACCCTGACTGATGCGGCATCGGTAACCTCTCCCGTTATACTGGTTTCGGCCGAAAAAGATGCCTGGGTGGCCTCCGATGATCTACAGGCGTTTCGAAACGCATTGGGTCGACGTCTTGAAGAATGGATTGTGGTGCCTAATTCATTGCATCGTCTACAAGAAAACCCCAAAATAGCACGTGAAACTTATCGACAACTCATCGCACAGTGCCAAAACCATATCGCACAGACCCCTTCTTCGGAGACGATCCACAATCCCAATCGACTAGACTTGGGACGTCAAAATCGACGAGAAAAAATTGCGCAACAACAACAGGCAGAGACCGACGTCGGGGCAGGCTTTTGGCAGGATTACTTGGGCCATTTTCAGTCGGTTGCCAAATGCCGGGATTATGTGAAACTCCTCGACCATGCGTTTCATGCCTTGGGCCCCATTACTCCTGGCCAAAGAATTCTGGATGCCGGGTGTGGAAATGGCAATGCGGGGTTGTATTTTGTGAATGGGCTAGCCTCCACCATTTCTCCTGGAATCTCGTGCCTGGAGGAGTCCATTCAGTATGTGGGAATTGATGTCGTTCCTGACGCATTGAAGCGCGCCCATGAAGCGATGGTCGCAGCCACCACCGAATGGCAACATACCAAGATCTCTTCAACACCTTCTGTCACAAAATCATGGGCACAAGTCGATTTAGGTCAGCCGCTCCCCTTTCCCGACAACCAATTTGACCGAATTGTCTCTAATTTAGTGATTGGATATGTTCAGGATCCAGGTGCGGCTTTGCGGGAACTATATCGAATCCTGGCTCCAGGCGGACGAATGGTCATATCCAATTTAAAACCGAATGGGGATTTTTCCGGGATTTACCAGAGCCTGGTCAGCAATGCGGCCCTCCCACAGCAAAGGGAGGAAGCACGGGATCTCTTGAATAATTACGGAAAAATCAGACAGGCCGAAAAGGAAGGGCAATTTTGTTTTTTTGATCGAACACAATGGGAATGGATCATCAATACTTTGGGCGGTGCAAATGCGGGGATTTTTTCAACGTTTGCAGGACAAGCCTATCTCATCGTATTAGAGAAACCAATCGTCTGCGCGCATGCGCAAAGACCAATGATCCTGAATAAAAAACAATCCCCAAGACTAACACCCCTGCCGGGAGCCTTGAAACAAGTGGCATAAGGCTTCCCCGTTCTGCAAATATATTTCAGGAGTACCACATCGCCGCAGGCGACGCATCAATGACATTGATCACGCATGAAGGGGAAAGGACCGTGCCATTCACGGAGGCACAAGAGGAGATGCCCTCCGGCATCAAATTGCCAACCCTTTTGACTTCTGGATGCGTTTATTGTCCAATAGCCTTTCTAAATGATGTACATAGCCAATGATCTAGTTTAATCAACTATCTTTCATTGTTTTTGACGTGAATTTTTACGCCTTCAGCGGACTCCTGAATGGTCTCGCCGCCACGGCCTCCGGCCTTATTGTTTACGCTAAAAACCCTCGAAGTCCCAAACATCAAGCCTATGCCCTGTATTGTTTAGCTGCCGCCATTTGGGGATATGGTTTTTGCGCCTGGCAGCTTGGGTCCTCCCACGATCTCGCTCTTTTCTTTGTTCGCTTGCTGATGGTCGGAGCAATCTTTCTTCCCGCCGCCTATCTGTGGCACGTCCTAACCTTATTAGATGATGTGGAATCGAACAGATGGATTATCCGTCTTGGATGGGGAACCAGTTTCATTTATTTCTTCGCAAATTTCACCTCCTATTTTGTGGCCGATGTTCATCCTGTTGGTGATTTTCTCTTTTGGCCGAAGCCCGGGCCTTTTTTTCATTTCTATCTACTGGGGTTTGGCCTATCAACTATTTATGGAACATGGTTGCTCTACCATGGAGCACGGAGCAGAACTGGTCCTGAACGTTCGCGGTTTTACCTTCTCACCATCGGATCAGTCATTGCGTATGCAGGGGGAGTGACGACTTTTCCTCTTTGGTATGGGATTGAGATCCCTCCGAACGGGACAATTCTTCTGACTGTCTATACGTCGGTCGTAGCCTATACACTCCTGCGATACCGGCTCATGGATCTCGGAACGGCTGTTGAACGAGGCATTACGGGAAGCCTTCTGTTAGCCCTCGTAGCCTTCCCTGCTTATCCGATCCTCCTTCTTGGGCAAAGTCTGTACTTTGGGGAAATCAATATCGCCTATTCTTTTGTGGAATTGAGCGTATTGCTTATCTTGGTGCTTGGAGCGTCTTCTTTGAAACGGGAAGCCAAAACATTAATCACGAAATCATTGTTCAAAGAACGATATGACCGACATGAAACGGTCGTTCATTTTTCTAAATCACTCGTCTCCATTCTGGAATTAAAAGATTTGACGGCAACCATCGTGGAATCCATTTGTCCCACATTAGGATTGGAATGGGGAGTCTTATATCTACGAAGTTCCAGCAGTCAGGATTATCGACCGGTATCCAGCTTTGGGAAATCCACCAATGATCTTCCTGTCCTCTATTTGCAAAAAACTCCTACTTTGTTAGAAATGTGGAGACAAGGCACGTCTTGTTTTGTCATCAATGAATTGGAACTCTCTACCATCAACTCTGACTCTGAAGCCGTCATCGCGCAACTCGCGGACATTGGAACAGAAGTTTGTTTGCCCTTGGTTAACAAAACACGCCTTTTAGGGTTTTGTGTGTTTGGGCCCAATACGAAAAGTGGCGGCGGGTATACGACCCAGGATTTGGATTTATTGACGACCCTATCACAGGAAGCTTCCGTGGCATTAGACAATGCCTTGCTGTATGAAGAGCTTAAGCGATCACAGTCGTTAGTTCGTCGGACTGATCGGCTTCGTTCTCTGGAGACCATGGCGGGCGGATTAGCTCACGAAATTAGAAATCCACTGACGTCGATCAAAGCGTTTGTGGATCTGGCACCTGAACGAAAGGATGATGAGCAGTTTCTCGTACGATTCAGCAAGGTAGTCAAAGAAGATGTGTTCCGAATTGAACGGCTCACGCGGGAGATCTTGGATTATGCCAAACCGATGGAACCGTTTCTCAAGGAAGAAGACCTTAATGATATTGTAGAATCCTGTTTGTATACCCTCAGGATTCGTCCTTCTCACGAGTTGATTGTTGTCGAAACAGATTTAGCCCATGGGTTGCCAAAGGTATTTGCCGACCGGCAACAATTAAAGCAGGTGTTTCTTAACCTATTGTTTAATGCCGTGGAAGCCATGCTTCCAGAGGGTGGCGTGTTGACAGTTCGAACTCGAATAATTGGCTCAGGTCTGGCTCAGAATTGGGTGCAGGTGGACATTCAAGATACCGGAAGAGGGATTAATCCGGAAGACATCGAGCATATTTTTGATCCTTTTTTTACAACAAAACACTTGAGTCAGGAACATGAGGGAACAGGCTTGGGTTTGGCCATTGCACATCAAATTATTCAAGAACATCGTGGAAGTATTGAGGTACAAAGTGTGAGAGGAGGGGGAGCCACTTTTCTTGTGAACCTCCCAAGCTCACCAGCACCGACATCAGTTTCTCCAACGCAGAGTGTGTTGCCCAATCCGGAACACCGATAACATGGATTGAAACACCGGATGAAGGATCCGATCAATGTATGCAGTCATAGGGTGGAGGGTTGACTTGTATAGCCACGCGAGGAACGGAATCTCTCCACAAGGCATACTCAGCAAGCTATATGACCGTTGAGTACGGAGTAAGGAACAATAAATTCACGTTAACCAGTGCGCGGAAGTCGCCCTTCAATCAATTGCCCATCCCAATCTCCGGTTCCCTCTTTCAGATGGAGAACCCGAGAACGAGTGAGTCCGGCTCGTTGAAGCCACTCTCGAACATCTCGGACGGAATAGGTATTGCCCTGCTCAGTATAAAGTAACATGGAGACGGCAAAGAGATTTGCTTCAAGAGGCCGAAGTTCTTTTTGGTCCTCCAAAAATGTGTCTTGGATGAGAAGCCGTCCGCCAGGGTTGAGAATTCGTTTGATTTTTTTGAAAATTTTCAGGTTGTCTGCCGGAGAATAGATATGAAGAACATTGGAATACCAGACAACATCATAGGTGCCGGAAATCCGTGCAGTTAAAAAATCACCAGCTTGACAGGTCAAACGATTTCCCAAGGAGGACTGTTCCGCCAGCATACGTGCCACATCCAGAGCAGCAGGCCGATCCATCACTGTGGCGTGAAGGATTGGATTCAGCGCTAAAAACGCCATAGCATAAGTCCCGGGCCCGCCGCCTAAGTCGAGAAGGGAACGAGCCGCTTTTAGAGAAATCTGTTGTGCGACCTCTCTGGCCGGTTGGAGGGAGCGATGATGCATGGCCCAGGAAAACGACCGTCGATATTCCGTGGTTTCCGGTTCCTTGCTGTCCCATGGCTGACCGACACGTATGACTTCTGTCAGATGGGACCATTCGCTCCATTGACGCTGCATAAGTCCCAGATAGTCTCCCCGAAAGTCCGGACTGGATTCTTGGAGATAGCGTTTGGAAAATGGGGTAAGATGGTATCCCGATTGAGACTTGACTAATAACCCTGCACTGGAAAGATTCCGGCATAAGATTCCCAGGCCACGTTGGCTCGCACCTAGATGCTTGGCTAACTTGGAAATCGTCCAATCCCGATTTTCCATCTTGGTAAATAGATTGAGCTCTAGTGCGGAAAAAATAATCCGTGGCAATCGAAAGGCATAGGCGACGTCTCGGAATTGTTTGAATGATGTGATAAACGTTGGGGGCTGTTTCACGATGATCAGACTGGTGTGGGTAAGTCGCTTGACCTTGGAGGCGGATGGGTCGTTAGTGTGAAGCCGGAAACAGGGTCAGACAGGTCTTAATTTGCTGATGAAGATCGATCAGTTTCCCTAAATCGACCGGGCGTTCATAATGTGCGGCCACATGCGACTCATTCATCTCAATTCGTTCCTTGAAACCTTGGCGCAGGAGTTTTGGACGGTGCTTGGAAACCGTTTGTTGCAAATAAAATTTAGCTTGTTTCGCAAGTTCGTCCGTTCCTAAATCTTCGGGCGTTCCATCCGAAAGCATGCTTTTCATATCATCCAGATCGTACCCGGCCATGCACACAAGTTTGCCGTCAGCAGTGATTTCAAGCAACCAGTCCTCATCTGGTAGGGGGAGGGTTAGGGCATCCGTCGAGTGGATATCTAACCACCCGTGAATTTCCTTCACAAGATAGGTCCTGGCCTCTGGCCATAGGGTTGAAGGGTTGGAAGTCTCACTCATAAGTGTGTCCGGTTTTGGCGCTCAGACGAGATTCTAAGGCTTGTAATCGCTGGGTATTTTCGGTGAGTTTTGGTAATTGATATTTTTGGTCTATACGAACGACTTTTTGTAAGTATTGCACGGCTTGGTTCCATTGGCCTTGGGCCTCATGGCAACTGGCAAGAACATACCAGGCACCGCCCATACGGAGTTCATCCTTCAGCCGCCTGGCGACATCCAGACTGGTCAAGGTGCAGGATTGCGCTTCCTCAAATCGTCGTTGACTCAAATATAACCGCGCCATCATACGAAAGACATCGGATTGCCCGGCCTCATTTCCGACCCGACGCATCAGGATTAATGATTCTTGATAGTAGGCGAGCGCTTCTTCTTCCTTGCCGGTTTCCCTCGCAACTAATCCCAAATCAGAAAGTAAAACTGCCTTTCCGGCATAGTCGGACAACTGATTCATTAAATCCAAGGCCTCTAAATAATAGGCCTGGGCTCGTTCCCATTCTCCAGCATCGGCCGAAAGATTCCCCAAATTGGCTAAAGTCGTACTAATTCCCCGATCATCACCAAGAATTTTTTGAAGTTCTAACACCTCACTATAATACGCTCTGGCTTGTTCCCGGCGACCACTCACTGCGCAAATATTACCAAGATTGCCCAGTGTGGTGGCCAAAGATCGTTGGTCTCCATTTTGACGATCAACCTCCAGGGCCTGCGCATAATATTGAAAAGCTTCGGTATAGAAGCCTTTCGAAAAGTGCTGATTGCCTAAAGAATTGAGATTGGCGGATTGAGACCAGGCCATACATAGTCACTCGGCGTCACAGGACAGAAAAAATCTTCATGCCATTTATAATATTGATTGATTCAATTGTCTACCAAGAGGTCTTCAAGTGCGGGCTTTGCCCCAGTGAGAATGGAAGTGCCATCTCCAACAAGGAGACTGTCAAACGTATATTTTAATAACCTACGAAGACCTTCACGGGCTAGGAGGATGTTCTCATATTTCTCTGGAGGTAATAGCCGTAGTGCACCTGCTGGATCCCCAATGATTCCATCTCCAACAATAAGCACACCCTTGCCTTGCTGCAAGAATAAGGCGCTTTCCCCTGGAGATTTTTGATCGGAAAGTTGAACAACCCAAATTCCCCCTGGAAGCAATTCACCGTCTTTGAAGGTTTTATCAATGGGCAGCGTCATTTCTTTGGCATCCAATTCCGGAGCCATCACCTGACATTTAAAGGTTTTCCTGAAGTTGGCCGCTTCCCGTTCATGATCCCGATTAGTCAATATAATATAATCCGGAGACCCTCCCCGCTGCGTCATGGCCATATCACCCGCGCTCATGGATGGGGGGTCGACTAGTATCCGATGTTCCCCCACGGCTAATAAATGTCCGTTAAAATTAATCTGTTTTTCTTCACAGAACCAGGACCATTCAGAAATATTGGGTAGAATGGTTTTCATAAGGTTTCCAGGGTTTCTTGAAGAAGAGTTGTTATTTTGGTTTGAACGCCAGATTCTTCTGGAAGGTCCAACATATCATCCTCATGGATTGTAATAAATTTACGATTGGGGCCCTTCGTAAGGGAAATGAGTAAAAGACTGCGCGAAGGAGTGGTCGGGATGACTACTTCCACAGAGGAATCCAGAGTATTCACTATCTCAAGAAATTTTTGTTTTCCGTCTTCTAATTCGTCCATAGTGCCCTAACATCGGTTCAAGAATGCGTAAAAAGAGTCCTCAACCTACATGGTCGAGGGAGTAGACGGTGACTCCAATAATTTCTCCACTTCCTGCAGAATTGCTTCATGTCCGGCTAATGTACCGTCGGTAAAGAAATTCCCTACGCGCTGCCAACGGATGAGGCCATGTTGATCAATAACATACACGTTGGGAATAAATTTTCCCCCGCCATAAAGTTTGTCTGTTTTTTTCTCGGGGTCTAGGAGATAGGGATACGTCACCTTCACCGGGAATCCTTGTAAGAATTCCCTGACATCGGCCATGGAGTCTCCAGAGGAATTGACTCCGATTACCGCTACAGGCTTGTCTTTTATGGTCTCATGGACCCTCTGCAAATTGGTGCTTTGGATTAAACACGGCTCGCAAATATGAAAGAGTCCTAGAACCACGACCTTCCCCTTAAACTGGTCAAGAGATAGAGTTTGTCCATCCAGACCCGTCAGTGAGAAATTTGGAGCGGACTCACCGACTTTAAAAAAACTTCCCGCGTGTGAGATGAAACTGGTACCCAGTATTAATATGGCTACAATCAGTACCTGATGAATATTTTTTTTCATAGGTTCCTCCTGTTCATGGTGCCTCATAAGGCATATAACGAGAGATTCAATCTTCCCATCCCTGAAAGCCTACCACATGAATTTTTGGGGCGGCAACAAAACAGAAAGACATTTAGGAGTGAGAGAGTTGATCTGGTTCGAATAAGCCGAGTTGAAGTTGTTCGGCTTTTGTCAACATGATGGGATAATTATCCGTAAAACAGGCATTGCAATAATGATTAGAAAAGCCGGGAGCCATTGCTAACATGCCTTCTAGACTAAGGTAGCCTAAGCTATCAGCCGTGACATAACGACGAATTTCCTCAATATTGAGATTTGCTCCGATGAGTTCCTTTTGTGTCGGCGTATCAATGCCATAAAAACATGGGGCAATGACTGGGGGTGAACTGATGCGCAGGTGAATTTCTCGAGCACCAGCCTGCCGAAGCATTTTGACAATTTTTCGGCTGGTGGTGCCTCGAACTAGGGAGTCATCCACGACGACTATCCGTTTTCCTTCTAAGACATCGGGAACGGGATTTAATTTTAGCCTTACCCCAAAATGACGAATGGCTTGTTCCGGCTCAATGAAGGTCCGTCCCACGTAGTGATTCCTGGTCAGTCCGATCTCAAACGGTAACCCCATCCCTTCGGCATAGCCCAAGGCCGCCGGAACACCGGAATCGGGAACCGGAATAACCATGTCTGCGTCCGCTGGACATTCCTTGGCCAATTGACGTCCAAAGGCTTTGCGAACGGGGTACACGGCATGAGGGCCGAAAATTTTTGAATCGGGTCTGGCAAAATAGACGTATTCAAATACACATTGGGCATGCGGTCGTTCCAGAAACGGATGATATGAGGTCATTTCTGAATCGTGAATGACGACGATTTCTCCTGGTTCAACTTCACGAACGAATTTGGCATCAATCAGATCGAATGCGCAGGTCTCGGAGGCCACAACCCAACTGCCCTTATAACGTCCTAAACAGAGCGGGCGAAAACCAAACGGATCGCGGGCTGCAATTAAATGATTATCAGTCAATAGCACCAAAGAAAAGGCTCCTCGGACTAGGCTTAGTGCGTCAATCACCCGATTGACGATGGTATCCCCTTTTGAGTGGGCGATTAAATGAATGATGACCTCGCTATCGGAATCCGATTGAAAAATAGCGCCATAGGCCTCGAGTTCACCACGAAGCACACCCGCGTTAATTAAATTCCCATTGTGGGCTAACGCCAAATTTCCAAATGCAAAATTAACGGTTAAGGGTTGAACATTTTGCAACTGTCCACTCCCAGCCGTGGAATATCGATTGTGGCCGATCGCTTTGGTGCCTGAAAGTTCGCGTAATGTTTTCTTTGAATAAATATCGGCAACGAGGCCTAGGCCTTTTTTTTGAAAGAATTGCTCTCCATCCGAAGACACAATTCCGGAGCCTTCCTGCCCTCGGTGTTGTAAGGCATAGAGGCCAAGGTAGGTCAGATTGGCGGCTTCCTTCGACCCCGCAATCCCGAAGACAGCACATTCTTCATGAAACCCGTCTGAAGATGGCATGTCCGACACCATGGGCAACTTTCTCATGAGATCCTCACATAGAACAGATCTACCTGATCAACAAGAAGGGCCGAAAATGTCCAATACATCCAGGGCCAAACTATTATCACGATTCTTCTGTTCCTAATTGGCGTGCGAGACTGTGGTGCCATGCACTTCCCATTTCGGAAAGGGACAGGCTTATTTGAGACACGGGCTGGTCATTGCCTCCACGGACAGTGATGTCCATATTTTCCTGAGTGACCTGTCCCAATTCTATGCTCGGGACTCCGAAGCCTTCAACCAATTCTCTTACTCGCTTAATATTCTCGGGTTTTATGGAAATGACAACCCGTGAAGGACTTTCTCCAAAAAGCAGGGCGTCTAGACGCAGGCGATCTTGAATCAGTATAACAGTTGCCCCGAATGGGGCGGAAGGATGAGTCAGACAGCACTCGGCTAAGGTCACGAGTAATCCACCTTCCGAGCAATCGTGCGCTGATTGCACCAGCCCATCCTGTATCAATGAAAGAAGGCAGGAGTGGAGGGCCTTTTCCCGGTCCATATCCAACCAGGGGGGGTTGCCTTGTTCACGGGAATGGATAACCTTGAGGTATTCCGTCCCGCCCAAGTCCTCCTTTGTCTCTCCCAGCAGGAGAATCTGATCGCCTGATTGCTTGAACCATTGAGTGATAATGTTTTCCGGGCGCTCAATGAGTCCGACCATTCCTACAATCGGGGTGGGATAGATAGAGAGTCCATTCGTTTCGTTATAAAAACTGACGTTCCCGCTCACAACAGGAATTTCGAATGTTCGACAGGCGTCGGCGATCCCTTCGACGGCCATGATAAATTGCCACATGATGTCAGGACGCTCAGGGTTGCCGAAATTCAGACAGTCGGTGACCCCGATCGGTTGGGCGCCCGCACAGACCAAGTTCCGCGCGGCTTCAGCAACCGCTAATCCTCCCCCCAAATAGGGATTCAGCAGACAAAAGCGACTATTGCCGTCCGTCGTCATGGCCAGGGCTTTGGAGGTTCCTTTTATGCGAACTACGGCGGAATCGGATCCCGGGCACACCACGGTATTGGTTCCTACCATATGATCATATTGCCGAAACACCCAACGTTTGCTGGCGATGGTTGGTGAAGCTAAGAGTTTCAGTAATACCTCAGCAGGGTCTTTAACGTCAGGAAGAGCGTCAATATTTAAGGACTGCAAAAATTCCTGATACTGAGGTGGCGAGGCAGGACGTTCATAGCGTGGACCTTCCTCTGCGAGGGCATGAGCGGGTATTTCAGCCACAATCTTATGGCCTTCTCTGATTCGAAGGAATCCATCATCCGTCACACGTCCGACCACTGCGGCATCAATGCCCCATTTCCGGCAGATGGCAAGAACTGCCTCTTCCTTGCCAGGTTGAGCCACCAGCAACATCCTCTCCTGAGATTCCGATAACAGAATCTCATAGGGAGTCATGTGCGGTTCACGGCGAGGGACTTTAACTAAGTCCATGTCAATACCGGTTCCGGCGCGGGAGGCCATTTCGCAGGACGAACTGGTGAGCCCAGCAGCCCCCATGTCTTGAATCCCGACCAACAAGTCCTGTTCCAAAAATTCAAGGCACGCTTCAAGTAATAGTTTTTCTAGAAATGGATCTCCAACTTGTACATTGGGACGTTTTTTTTCTGAGGCATCATCAAAACTATCAGAGGCCATGGTGGCGCCATGAATCCCGTCCCGTCCTGTTTTGGCACCAATGTAAAGCACTTGATTTCCGGCACCTTTGGCTAAGCCCCGCAGGAGACGATCTTTTTTTACGATGCCCAGACAAAAGACATTCACCAGTGGATTTTTTGAATAAATATCGTTAAATGTAATTTCCCCACCTACCGTGGGCACCCCCATGCAGTTCCCATAGGAAGAAATCCCGGAAACGACTCCTTTGAGGATATGCCGGTTCTTTGGCAGGTCCAATTCACCGAATCGCAGGGAATTCAATAACGCAATCGGGCGTGCTCCCATGGTAAAGATATCGCGTAGAATCCCCCCGACACCGGTGGCCGCCCCTTGAAACGGTTCAATATATGACGGATGATTGTGCGATTCCATCTTGAAGACTGCCGCAAGTCCCTCTCCAATATCCACGGCGCCAGCGTTTTCCCCAGGCCCTTGAACCACACGCTCCCCCTCGGTCGGAAATCGTTTCAAATGAATGCGTGAACTCTTATAACTGCAGTGTTCACTCCACATTACAGAAAAAATGCCCAACTCAGTGAGATTCGGCTCACGACCCAGGTGCTTGAGGATTTGCTGATACTCATCCTCGGACAGACCATGCTGTTCAATAATTTTTGAGGTAAGAGAGATGTGCGGCGAGGCCTTTGAGTCCTGTGTCATAACAAGTCAATTATCCTGAGGTTTGATTTTCTCAATAGGTAAACAGCGGAGGAGAAAGGTCAAAAACCAAATATGATACTAAAAGTTTAGAAACAAACCGATGAGGTTCATTTCCTCAACGTTTTCAGATATGTAAATGGGAAAGCTAGGAAAGCCGTTATTTTGATGAAAGGTAATTTAGCATAAATACAATCATACTGTCCTGTGGGTTAATGCCCTGAAGGAAGGCGAAGGGGTAAATGGTCCGTCACATACGAAGCATATCGCAATGCCGTGAGGATCTGTTCATATGTCAGATTCAACGCTTCTTGAACATCATCGAATGATTTTCCAATGCCAAGGGTTCCGACAATGGTGGCCACGTCAACGACGGTGCCTGCCACACATGGTTTCCCGTGGCAAATGTCTGAGGTCATCGTAATTCCGGGAAAAACTTCCATGGTGGTCTCAACAGGCAAGGAATGCACTGACTGATTAGTGTCATGTAGGTTATACAGTTTGGGGTGTTTTGTGTTTATCCAATGCTGAAATCATTGATCGAAAAATATACAACCCATCCTCATTATTGAGAAGGTGTTCTGCGCCTCGCTCTGGATGAGGCATCAGACCCAGAACGTTCCCGGCCGCATTACGAATTCCCGCAATGCTATCCAGCGATCCATTGGGATTGGCTTGGGATGTGACTTTGCCTTCACGATCACAATATCGAAAAACGATTTGCGCATTGGCCTGCAAGGCGGACAACGTCACAGGGTTCGAATAATAATTTCCTTCAGCATGGGCAATCGGCAACTTCAGGATCTGTCCGGGTTCACAGTGATTGGTAAATGGAGTATTCGCGTTTTCTACCCGTATATAGCGGTCTTCACAAATAAAAGAAAGATCCCGGTTACGCAACATGGCACCGGGTAATATTCCAAGCTCTAAAAGCATTTGAAATCCATTGCATATGCCCAAGACCATTCCTCCCCGCCCAGCAAAATCAACAACCGCGTCCATGATGGGAGAAAATCGGGCTATGGCACCTGTGCGCAGATAGTCCCCATAAGAAAAGCCTCCTGGCAGGATAATGGCATCCATGCCTTTGAGGGATCGCTCTTGATGCCAAATAAAATGGGCAGTTTGTTTCATGATCTTCGAAAGGACATATCCACAATCACGATCACAATTGGAGCCGGGAAATACAATGATACCGATGTTCATATTGAACTCCCCCTTGTGTCATTACTACTGAGACGAGGGAGCTCAGCCGGGAAAAAATCGAATTTAATCAAGAGAGACAACCGGGAGACCATCAGTTACGCCTCAATGATCTCGTATTGATATTCTTCAATGACGGTATTGGCAAGGAGTTTTTCGCACATCTCTTTTATACTATTTCCTGCAGATGTCCTGTCTGTATCGCAAAGATCCACCTCGATGAATTTCCCTATGCGGACCTCTCCAACCGTGTCAAAACCAAGAGTTTGAAGCGATTGTTGAATGGCTCGACCTTGAGGATCCAGGATTCCGTTTTTGAGCGTAATGTAAATTTTGGCTTTCATGATTTCACAGAAGACCCGCCACGCATTAGGTGAATAAAGGCTTGACGTCACAGCCAGGGTTGTTGCCAAGGTGGCTTTTGCCAAAGAACGAGCGCATTACTCGAAATAATGCCAATTATCCGCAAACTCGTTTGAGAACTTCTTGATAGGTTTCCTCAATCCGTCCCAGATCTTTTCGGAAACGATCCTTATCCATGCGTTCCCCGGTTTGAATATCCCAAAAACGGCACGTGTCCGGGGAAATTTCATCTGCCAAAATAATCTGACCGTTCCACAATCCGAATTCTAACTTAAAATCCACCAGCATCATGCCCCTTTTCTGAAAAAAAGGTTTTAACACTTCGTTGATCTTGAGTGCCTGCTGTCGGAGTTCTTCAACTTGCGGGGGTGTGGCCAATTTAAGCAGGCGAATATGGTCCTCGGAAATCAAAGGGTCGCCCAGCGAATCGTCTTTATAGAAGAATTCGACTAATGGGGGATCAATGATCAAACCTTCTTCTAACCCCAGGCGTTTGACAATGCTGCCGGTGGCTCGATTACGCACCACAACTTCAACTGGAATAATTTTCACTCGTCGCGTTAACATTTCCCGATCATTGAGTTGCTCAATAAAATGGCTGGGAGTACCCGCTTCAGCAAGGTATTGAAAAAGCGTGGCGGAGATTTTATTGTTCACCACCCCTTTTTCCAGAATCGTCCCCCGTTTTTGCGCGTTGAAGGCGGTCGCATCATCCTTGAAGTAGTGAATGACTTCGTCTAATTTTTCGGTCAGGAAAATTTTTTTGGCTTTTCCTTCGTAAAACATATCTCCCTTAGTCATTCTGTCTTCCTCTTTTTGGAGGGTTTTCTTGGATGAGTGGCTCGGGGTGGCGTTGATCGCTGGCTTTGGGGATTCATTCCAAACACCCGTCTAAAAATCTGCTGCTGGTTTCGCAAATAGGCTCTGGGATTGAAGCAGGTTGCAATCTCTTTTGCACTCAAGTGTTTGGCAATAAAGGGATCCCCCTCTATAAGAGATTGGAAACTTCCTGCCCCTTTCCAGGCAGCCATTGCCTGTTGCTGCACATGCTCATAGGCGTTTTTTCTGATTGCACCTTTATCTAACAACGCCAGTAACACTCGTTGCGAATAGATCAGTCCACCGGTTTGATTCAGAGTGGCCATCATCCGTTCAGGATAAACCACCAGTTTGGATAACATGTTCGTTAACCGGACCAGCATGTAATTGATCAAAATCGTGCTATCCGGAAGAATAATCCGCTCAGCAGATGAATGGCTGATGTCCCGTTCATGCCACAAGGCAACATTTTCCATGGCAGCCAGACTGTTACTTCGCACTACTCTGGCAAGACCACATAAATTTTCCGAGCTGATCGGGTTCCGTTTATGGGGCATGGCGGAAGAGCCTTTTTGGCCTGGCTCAAAGTATTCTTCAGCTTCCAGAACTTCGGTTCTTTGCAAATGACGAATTTCAATGGCAATTTTTTCAATACTCGCTGCCATCAGTGCCAAGACCGAAAGAAAGGCCGCGTGCCGGTCCCGCTGAAGCACCTGATTTGAAATAGGCGCCGGGTTCAACCCTAACCGTTGACAAACGGTTTTTTCGATTGAGGGAGAAAGATGGGCAAATGTGCCCATGGCCCCGGAAAGCTTGCCGACAGCAATGTCCACGAACGCCGCCTCTAAGCGGATTTGCTGCCGTTGAAACTCCTGATACCAAATGGCGACCTTCCATGCAAAGGAAATAGGCTCTCCATGGATCCCATGGGAACGCCCCACCATCAGCGTATCCTGATGCGCAAAAGCTAAATCCCGCAAGGCACCAAGCAAGGCTTTGACATCCTCACGAATCAATTGGGCAGCTTCCACTAATTGCAACGAAAGAGACGTATCGACGATATCCGAAGAGGTGAGCCCAACATGCAAAAACCGTCCGTCATTCCCTGCCTGCTCCGCCACGGATTCCAGGAAGGCAATAACATCATGTTTTGTGACTTGTTCGATAGCCGCGATTCGTAAAGGATTGACCTTGACCTTTTTTCGAATGCGGGCTGCCACGCCAGGAGGAATCTGTCTCATTTTTTCCATGGCCTCACACACGGCAAGTTCGACCTCCAACCACAACTCATATTTGTGGGTCTGGGTCCAAACGGCCCCCATACGGGGTAACGTGTAGCGGTCAATCATGGGAAAGGACAGTTAGGAGGTAGGTGATGGATCAGAGAATTCCGGCGCTGGGGTTTTCTGTTGAATTTGGCCTCGCTTGATGGCAAGCTTTGGTTCAGCACGGAGAACATGGTCTAAAAGACCATTGACGAATCGCCTGGCCTCATCATCCGCAAAAAGTTTAGCCAATTCAACCGCTTCATTGATGGTCACCATGGCCGGAATATCAGGCTCCCATAACAATTCGTAAATGGAACATCTCAAAATATTCCGATCCACAACCGGCATACGTTGCAAGGACCAATCGATGGCAAAATCACGAATAATTTCATCAATTTCAGATTGATTCGTAATGACCCCACGAAAGAGATTCGAGGTAAATGTTTGGACTTCCGGTGATGCTGATTGACTTGCCCAAAACTTTTCTTGCCATGATGGGTTTTGATCTTGAAATTCGTATTGGAAAAGCATTTGCAATGCAAGCTGACGGGCCAAACGCCTGGATGGCCGACCCTGAGCCTGATTAGCTGGTGGTGTACCTGATGGGACCGTCATAGTCATGATGTTGTGGATTCTCTTAAAAAGCCAGACTGGCGGATGCTGGTCTTACTCAACTGCTTCATTAAAACGGCCATTTCCAAAGCCGTGCGGGCGGCATCCGCCCCTTTATTCCGTTCAGGTTGACCGGAACGTTCCATTGCCTGATCAACGGTATCAGTAGTCAGTACTCCGAAAATAATAGGAATTCCAGTATCCAGGGATGCTTGGCCGATCCCGCGACTTGTCTCTGCACAAATATATTCGAAGTGTGGCGTTTCCCCGCGAATCACTGCCCCTAAACAGATAACAACATCAAATCGATGAGATTGGGCCAGTGTTTTTGCAATTAATGGAATCTCAAATGCCCCAGGAACTCGAATGACCTGCCTGTGGTCTGGTGGGGTTCCTAACTGGGTTAAGGTGGATTCAGCTGCAGCCAATAAGCGGCTGGTCACGACCTCGTTAAACGTACTAACCACGATCGCTACCTGACAATCTACCTCATTTCCACGACGCTCCTGATTCACCATGCTAGTTAAGTGTTTCCTTAAGACTCAATCCCTGATTATTAAAAGTGAGAGAGGGGCGATCAGTGTGTACCACTTGCCAGTGGGAACCGCAAGTCCCCATTACACATTATTCAAGAGGTGACCTAATTTGGCTTTTTTCGTGCGTAAGTAATGGACATTTGACTCCTGGGGCACAATCTCAATGGACACGCGTTCCACGACTTCCAAGCCATAACCCTCGATCCCCACAATTTTCCTTGGATTATTGGTGATGAGTCTGATTTTTTTGAGACCTAAATTTACTAAAATTTGGGCGCCAATTCCATAATCCCGCAAATCAGCTTTAAACCCCAGTTGCAAATTGGCTTCCACTGTATCACTTCCCTGGTCCTGAAGGTGGTAAGCCCGAATTTTATTGGTGAGTCCGATTCCCCGCCCCTCCTGATTTAAGTACAGCAAAACCCCTTTGCCTTCCCGTTCAATTATTTCCATTGCCCTATGGAGTTGTTCACGGCAATCACATCGCAAAGATCCAAAAACATCGGCTGTCAGGCAGCCCGAATGGACTCGCACTAAGGTTGGAAGGTTATCGATCTCCCCTTTTACGAGGGCGATGTGAGTTCCGGTATCAAGTTCGTTTTCAAAAACCACCGACTGAAAATGACCAAAGCGTGTAGGGAGATTTGCTGTGGCGACCTGTTTTACAAACGTCTCCCGATGTAACCGATATTGGATCAAATCTTTCACTGTGATGATTTTAAGGCCATGGTGCTTTGCAAATTTCATTAAATGAGGAACCCGAGCCATCGTGCCGTCATCATTCATAATTTCACAGATAACTGCTGCGGGATACAGTCCAGCCAGACGGGCAAGATCAACAGACCCTTCGGTTTGTCCGGCTCGGCGTAATACTCCGCCTTTATGAGCTTTCAATGGAAAAATGTGCCCAGGCCTTGCAAAGTCGCTTGGCTTGGCTTTTGGGTCAACGGCCAACTGAATGGTGGTGGCTCGATCAGCGGCCGAGATTCCGGTGGTAATATTTTTGGCGGCATCAATCGATACGGTAAAAGCCGTGCCGAAAGGTGCGGTATTTTCATTCGCCTGGGGGGGAAGCTTCAACTCCTCAACTCGCTCTGGGGTGAGAGCCAGACAAATTAACCCACGGCCGTATTTTGCCATAAAATTAATATGTTCAGGCGTGACTTTTTCAGCAGCCATAACCAGGTCGCCCTCATTTTCCCGATCCTCATCGTCAACAAGGATGATGCATTTACCAGCTTGGATATCCTCTAAGGTTTCAGCAATGGTGTGAAATTCAGGCTTGTCCATTGAGGCTGTTTCTTTTTTCATGGGTGACTCACTTGACGGTCAAACGTTTCAACTTCAGCTTGTTAACTGTCTGGAACGAATTTTGGCTTGCCTAACCAGATCGAACGTTGGCCTATCATAACACTAATGCCTGCTAATCCTGAAACAAGGGCCAGGGCGAAAAATCCAGAAGAGAAGGTTCCGGTAATTTCATTTAACCATCCAAACCCAGATGGTAAGAGGAATCCTCCAAGACCTCCTGCCGCACCAATAAAGCCGGAAGCCGTCCCCATTATGGATTCAAATCTATTGAAAACCACCTGAAAAATGGCTCCATTGCCAAATCCTAAACAAAACATCATTAGGAGAATAATGATATAGGTCAAGACAAAATGATCAAGATTCCCGGAGACAAGGCATAGGGCGGTTATTATAAGAAAAATCCCTTGCAATAAGGTTAACCCCCCGAACCGATCAGCAAGCAATCCTCCCAGAGGGCGGGCACCGCTTCCCGTTAAAGCGCAAAAGGCGGTCAATGTTCCAGCTTGTACCATATCCATCTGAAATTGATCATGAAAAAAAATTGGGAGATAACTCGAAAGCCCTACAAACCCTCCGAACGTCACCCCATATAAAAAACACAACCAGTACATGACCGGATCCTGAAGTCCTTTTCGCAATAGTACACGGATGCTGTCTATTGTCGAGGAGTCGGTTTCATTCGTTACCGGAGCCGATTGAACCAACCAGAAAAAGATGAAAGCTGTCCCCATAACAGGTAGGAGCATAATGCCGAAAACCTGATGCCAACCAAGTGTTTCAGCAAGGCGCGGGGCCATAAACGCAGCTAATAGCACGCCGCTATTTCCAATACCTGCGACTCCCATGGCCAACCCTTGATGCGCTGAGGGATAGGCTTGGCTGGCCAGAGGCAGGGCAATCGCAAAACTGGCTCCGGCAAATCCTAAAAAAAGGCCAATTCCCAGCATAGACTCGAAGCTGGTTCCTCCCAGCCACCCCAGCAACAACCCGATGCCTTCCAAGCCCAGAATGCCCAATCCCACGACTTTGGCCCCTAACCGGTCTCCTAGCGGTCCGACAATAATTCGAAGCAATGCCCCCCCTAGCAATGGGGTCCCGACTAATAAGCCTTTTTGAGAGGACGAGAGAGCAAATTCCTCAGATATGGCGATGCCCATGGCCCCAATAAGGAGCCACACCATAAAACTTATTTCGAAGTGGAGCCACGCACCAAGGAGAGTTGGCCAATGCCCGGAACGGAGTGAATGGAAAACGTCTTTCACCATGATTCTGTCAAGAGCATGGAAAGTCCTTTCTTTTTTCATTTTTCAAGCCTGCAGTCATGACCCAACTATAAAAAGTTTCACCAGACATTGCCAATATTTTTCTGAAATGAAACTACTGAAAGCCTGGTTATTACCTTGAAATTAGAAAATTTCGCGAATGTGTTTGGTGATCCAAGAAAAATTCATTACAATAACAATAGAATGTAGCGACCCTGCCTTCTTGATCAGTAAGCCAAAGCATGAAACAGAAATTATCAAAAAAACAGTCTTCCGATGTGATCGACGTTGCAGAGAAAGACTCTTCATCTAAGCTGGCGAACGAAGAGGTTCATGAAGAAATACTCCTCGATGGAGCCGGGGAACCGGAGAACCAACCGGAAAGTGAGGAGGCACCTGAGAATAAGGAGACCTGGGATTCGGTCTCAACCGCACTTATTCCGACGACCACGCTCAGTCGTTATTTAGCCGAAGTCCGCAGGTATCCATTCCTTTCGAAAGAGGAAGAGCTTCAACTCTTTCATGAATATCAAACAGCAGGGACACGAGAATCTGCAGTGAAATTAATTTTAGCTAACCTGCGTGTGTGTGTGTCCATTGCCTCAGAATATGGTCTTGCCGGAATTGATCAAATGGACCTTATCCAGGAAGGGAATGTCGGGCTTTTGCAGGCCATGAAGAAATTCGATCCTACAAAAAATGTTCGCTTTTATGCCTATGCCGCCTGGTGGGTTCGAGCCTTTGTACTGCGATATCTCCTCAATAATTTTCGTCTTGTCAAAATAGGCACGACCCAGGAACAACGACGCCTTTTCTATAATCTTCGTCGTGAAAAGGCCAAATTGGAGCGACAAGGCTATGTCCCCGACCCTAAATTACTGGCTGACCGCCTTAATGTGCGTGAACGAGATGTTGTGGAAATGGATCAACGCCTGGGAAGTTGGGAACTTTCCTTGGATCAGCCAATGACTGCTGAGGGGGAAGGCACGTTTCATGACCTCCTTCCCTCTACTCAACCTCCCATTGACGATCAGTTGGGTGACTCGCAGCTGCGACTCCTCTTCCGAAAAAAATTGGCAGAATTTGCAAAAACCCTTTCGGAGCGAGAGGAGGACATACTTCGCAACCGACTCCTTTCGGAATCCCCTGTGACCTTAGAGGACCTGGGAAGAAAATATATGATTACCAAAGAGCGGACCCGTCAACTTGAGGCCAAGATAATTAAGAAGTTGCGAGAACTTATGAAAAAAGACATTCAGGATTTTGAACATCTCCGGAAATAGGGTTTTAAGCTTATATACGTATGGAAATCCGCATGCCAGCAGATCCTGAATGTATGCTTTCCCTAAAGATAGCATGCCCGACACTCTTCCATGTTGAAAATCTTGCCTTTCCCTCTTGACTTCAAATCAAGCGGACTTATCTCTCCTTTCAAGATGCCGCATCTATAAAAAATTCAGGAAGGTGTGCGTAATCCCAATTGATTACAGTTCTCACCATTTTTCCATTTAATGGGCAACAAACAAAAAAAGGAGGCAGACATGGCAGCCACAAAAGAGAAGGAAAAGAAGGAATCAAAAGAGGGAAGCAGTGCGAAGGGATTCCGTCCTTTAGGAGACCGAGTGTTCGTGGCCTACACTGAAGAATTGGAACGGACCGCAGGGGGAATTTACGTACCAGACTCGGCTCGTGAGAAACCCCAAAGAGGCACTATCGAAGCCGCAGGCCCTGACGTAGAAAATGTGAAGGTTGGCGATCAGGTGTTGTTTGACAAGTATTCCGGAACCAAAATCAAGGTTGAGAATGATGATTGTTTAATCTTAAAAGAGGAAGATATCTTGGGCGTGTTTGAAAATTAACGCCGCCGTCACGTTCAAACCCAGTTTTTTGAGTTGTATTCCACACCACAAAAATGATTTCTAAGGAGGATTTGTATGGCTAAGCAGTTGCAATACAGTGAAAAGGCACGTGCGTCTATTTTGAGCGGAGTGAACCAATTAGCCGATGCCGTAAAAACGACATTGGGACCTAAAGGCCGGAATGCCATTCTCGATAAGAAGTTTGGCGCCCCAACAATTACCAAAGACGGCGTAACGGTGGCCAAGGAAATCGAATTAAAAAATCCCTATGAAAACATGGGGGCTCAATTGGTTAAGGAAGTGGCAAGCAAAACCAGTGATATCGCAGGTGACGGAACAACCACCGCGACAGTATTAGCACAAGCCATTTACCGTGAAGGCGTCAAGAATATCACCGCAGGCGCCAATCCCATGGAACTTAAGCGAGGCATTGACAAGGCCGTTGAAGTCGCAATTGAAGAACTGAAAAAGATTAGCAAGCCCTGCCAAACCAAAAAAGAAATTTCTCAAATTGGTTCAATCTCTGCGAATAACGACCACACCATTGGTGACCTGATCGCCGAGGCAATGGATAAAGTGGGAAAAGATGGCGTCATCACCGTAGAAGAAGCCAAATCCATGACTACGTCATTAGATGTAGTTGAAGGAATGCAGTTTGACCGCGGGTACATCTCTCCCTATTTCGTGACCAATGCAGACCGGATGGAAGCTTCCTTGGAAGATGCGTTTTTGCTAATCGTTGAAAAGAAAATCAGTGCCATGAAAGACTTGCTCCCTATTCTTGAGCAGGTAGCCAAAATGGGCAAACCATTGGTCATTGTGGCTGAAGATGTCGAAGGCGAAGCTCTGGCAACGTTGGTGGTCAATAAGCTTCGTGGAACATTGAATGTGGCAGCGGTGAAGGCTCCTGGCTTTGGTGATAGACGGAAAGCCATGCTGGAGGATCTTGCCACCCTGACAGGCGGACAGGTGATTTCTGAGGAAGTAGGCCTCAAGCTTGAAAGTGTGAAGCTGACAGACCTTGGACGCGCCAAACGAGTGAACATTGACAAGGATAATACCACGATTGTGGAAGGTGCCGGGGATCCCAAGCGGATTGAAGGTCGAGTCAAGCAAATTAAGACGCAGGTTGAGGAAACCACATCCGATTACGATCGGGAAAAATTACAAGAGCGATTAGCGAAAATGGTTGGTGGTGTGGCAGTCATTAACGTAGGCGCCGCGACCGAAACCGAAATGAAGGAGAAGAAAGCTCGTGTAGAGGATGCCCTTCATGCGACCAAGGCTGCAGTAGAGGAAGGCATTGTTCCTGGTGGAGGCGTGGCTCTTCTTCGTTGCGTTCCTGCTTTGGATAAGATGAAATTAAATCACGACCAACAAGTCGGAGTGAACCTCGTCAAGCGTTCCCTGGAAGAGCCTATTCGACAAATCTCCATCAATGCAGGTGCTGAGGGATCCATCATTGTGGAAAAAGTTCGAAGCGAAACCACAAACCGAGGATACAATGCCGGCACCGGAGAATTTGTGGATATGGTTGAGGCTGGTGTAATTGATCCAACCAAGGTCGCACGTTGTGCGTTGCAAAACGCTGCTAGTGTGGCAGGCCTCATGCTCACCACGGAAGTTATGGTGACAGAAATCCCAGAAGCGAAGCCAGAAGGGGCTGGGATGCCTGGCGGCCATGACCACGGCATGGGCGGCATGGGCGGCATGGGCGGATTCTAAAATCCTGCTTACAGATATAGTAAAAGCCCCCTGGAGGATTGAATCTTCCAGGGGGCTTTTCTACTCCTGAACCTTTATTCCTTCCCCGTTCAGACCTCATCATACAATTTTGCAATACCCAGAATTAGTCTGCATAAGGGATAGATTTTTGACAGGTTGTTTGGGTGATGTGGTATAAGGAAATCCATCTTTGCAGAACTCCCCAGTCGTATTCGTGCAGATTTCCACACCCTTTTACCCAGCTACAGGTCGCTATGAATTCGTTTTTAAGCACAATCAAAATAAGATTTTCCCAACAAAAAACCAGTCATCTATTGATGTGGGCAATTATGGTGTTTCCCATTACCGGGAACGGCTTGTTGGGGATTATCAATAAGGGGGAAGCAGCTGATTCCCGGTCACGGACGGAAGCGAATTGTACCATTGGCATGGTGAAAGGCGAGACAAAGGCTGAATGCCGTGTTCCAATTCCCAATGGCTGTGCTGTTGCCCAGTTTCCCGAGTATCCCGAACCCTGGGTTGATATTTCCCAAGGAGGGGGGACTTCTTGTCAATTTAACGAGAAGCAAACCGACTGGAAAACGTCGATTGTCGGATCCTGTCAAGCTTGCACAACTGAGCAATGTACAGGAAGATTTATGGTGATGTTTAATTGCGTAAACAATGTTCCTCCTGCTAATCCGGGAACCCCTGGACAGAAATAAATCTCGTTTTTTGCTTGAGAAGGAGGAGTACTCATGACTCCTCGGTCAATTCTGGCGAATCAAATCAAAGAAGAGGCCCGCCGCTTAGGTTTTGATGCGGTAGGAATTGCTCGCATACCAACGCCTCTTCCAAGCACGCCCTGCCCTCCGGCTCAAAGTACGATTCCCCTTGCGGAAGAACCGATTACATTGCGGTTATGGGGACGCCTAAAAAACTGGCTTGACTTGCGATTTCATGGAACTATGGAATGGATAGCCAAGGACCCGAAACGCCGTTCCAACCCGGCAGAAGTGCTTCCAGGTTGCCAATCACTGGTAATGGTCGGGATGAATTATTACACCGATCATACTCCAGATGAGTCAAAGCTTTCTGGACGCATTGCCCGATATGCCTGGGGAAAAGACTATCACGGGTTCATGAAGGACCGATTGACACAATTAGAAAGCTTCCTTCACTCACACGTACCGGATATTCAGACGAGGAGCTATGTGGATACGGGTCCCATCATGGAAAAAGCATGGGCTCAAGAGGCCGGCATCGGCTGGATTGGCAAACATACCAATCTGGTTTCCACCGATTTTGGGTCCTGGCTGTTACTCGGAGAAATTCTAACGACCCTGTCATTGGATGGTGATGAGCCCGCCGTGGATTTATGTGGAACCTGCTCGCTCTGTATCCAGGCTTGCCCCACTGGAGCCATTGTGGAACCTTATCTCCTTGATGCGGAACGATGCATCTCGTATTTGACGATTGAATACCGTGGTAGTGTGGATGATCTTCCAGCAGAGCTGAGAAAAAAAATAGGCAATAGAATATTTGGTTGTGACGATTGTTTGGATATTTGTCCGTTTAACGTAAATGCAAATCCCACTACTGAGGCAGGATTCCAACCGTTTCCCTGGACATTACACCCGCAATTACCTTCATTGGCCAATCTGACAAAAGATGAATTCCATTCGCTAACAAAAGGGAGCCCCTTGCGCCGACCCAAGCACGAGGGATTTATCCGAAATGTACAGATTGGACTCAAGAATCACGCTCCACGGATTCCTTTATCGTAATTCGATCACCGTCACACCGTCTCCTCCCTCGGAGGGATCACCCGCTCGAAAGCTTTGGATATAGGGAGAGGATTGACAAAGAGTTCGAATTCCTGTTTTGAGTGCGCCAGAGCCCTGGCCATGAATGACCTTAAGATATTTGGCTTGGGTGACCAAGGCATGGTCGAGGGCCGCAAGCGTCATCTCCATCGCATCGTCAAAACGGAACCCACGAATAACTAATTCCTGTTGATAGAGGCCTGTTTCCTGGTTGGAGGCTGGGGAACCCAACTCCGTGGAAATTGTGGGGAGAGCCCGCCTCCCACTCAATTGCTGTTGACCCGACAAGGGTTTATTGTCGGAAGAGGGTATCGCTCGACGTATGGCAGAAGGGGCTGTTTTAATTGTCCGGGTACCCACACGAATGGATACCTGTCTTTTCCCCTCAAGACTTTCCTGCAAGACCCCTATAGTCCCCAGTGCATTAATTTCTACCAGGTCCCCTTCATGCAGTGGCTCAGATGATACCCATTGATTATTTGGGAGGTGAGAAAGTATTTCCTGATTCAATGTGCCTATGGTTTGCTGAATAGACTTCACCTTCAAAAGAGTTTTGTCCTTTTTTAGGTCGTTCACGATTTGATTCAGATGCCGTTGTGCTTTGGAAAATTCTTGTTGCCATTGCTTTCGATATCGTTGGCGATCTTCCTGTTCTTGTGCCTTCAATTGGTTGCGCGTTACTTGCGCCTCCTCAAGCAAGCGTTGCGCTTCCTGACGAAGATATTGAGCCTGTTCACATTCACGTTCCAATCGAGTGTGCGTGTTCTGTAGAGTTCGGAAGATGGCATCAAGATCGAAATCCTGCCCTCGAATTAAAGATTTGGCAGACTGAATTATTGTCGAATCCAACCCTAAACGTTCCGCAATATCCAAGGCGGAAGACCCTCCGGGAATTCCGTCTATGAGCCGGTATGTCGGAGCGAGAGTAACCATATCAAATTCCTGGCTGGCATTCCGAACATGAGGATTCCGAAAGGGAAGGGTTTTCAAGCTGGGATAATGAGTGGTCGCGACAATCGTACATCCTAATTCGCAAAGACGGGTTAAGAGTGCTTCGGCCAATGCGGCACCCTCAATAGGATCCGTCGAGCTGCCCACTTCATCCAGAAGTACAAGCGCATCCCGGTTCGTTGGTTCCCCAGACGATTCCACATTTTTTAATAAGGCGATCATATTGAGAATATGCCCGGAAAAGCTGGATACATCGTTACTGAGATCCTGGGAATCTCCAATGTCCGCATACACCTGCTCAAAAAGTGCCATCTTGGAGTCTGGGCCACAAGTTGGGTGAAGACCGACTTTCACCATCATCGCGAACAATCCTACCAGTTTCAATGACACCGTTTTTCCACCCGCATTCGGTCCAGAAATAATGAGAACCTTGGTCTCGTCTTCAATCCGAATGGAATTGGGTATGACCTGCTCCTTGGTCAACGCCAAGAGTGGATGTCTGGCCTGTTGCAAGTCAATGCAATGTTCTTGGTTAAGAAGAATGGGAGAGCCATGCGTTTTGATGCTTAATCGTGCTTTGGCCATGAGGCAATCAAGATCGGCCAGGCAGGACAAATTTCCATGAATGGCTGAGACATGTTCTGCCACACGGCTGGACAAATCTTGCAGTAGATGCCGTTCTTCCTGAGCCACCTCCAAGTCAACAAATTTAATAGAATTATTCAATTCGACCAAATGGCGGGGCTCAACAAACACCGTGGCCCCACTACTGGAAATATCGTGAACAATTCCATTGACAGCCTGTTGTCGTTCAGCTTTTATCGGAATCACATATCGATTCTCACGTTCAGCAAAGTACTGTCCTTGAAGAAGATCCTCATATTCTTGAGAAGCTAATATCGTTTCCAATCGTCGCCGAATCGTTTGACGAAGACCCTGACTTTTTCGTACCAATTGATAGAGTTCCGGGCTCGCAGACTCGCGCAGCTGGCCGTTGAGATCGATGCATGAATCAATTGTTTGCTTCACCCATATCAGATCTTGAAGGTTCAAGGAACGAGTTCTGATCTTCGGGAACGTGGAGCCATGAATCTGCAAGTATTCTTTGATTGTATGCCCAAGACCTAAGACCAAACTAATATCTCGCAGTTCCGGCCCCTCCAGAATTCCTTCTTTTTGAGCCCGTGCCAACACATTCCGGATATCGGGGAACACCAAAGAAGGCAGGGGATGAGGGCCCTGGAGAATGTGAACCATTTCTGATGTTTCTTGTTGTTGAATAACTGCAGAATGAAGGTCAGATGCAAAGGCGAGGGTACGACAGCAGCCCTCCCCTAACGAGGAGGAGGCTTCCTTGGCAAGGCAATCAATTAAAACAGGCCATTCCAGGACCTGTTCCGTGTGTTGGACCATGGGGGATACTCTCATAGGGGATCAGGGTAAAAAGACATTCCTATCAATGCCATTTTCAAATTTAGCGGAGGCTATAAAAAAGGGAACAAGAAGGATGTAAAGGAAGGATATAAAAGCGAAAGGTCCCTGGCAAGTGATGTACTGCCAAAGTGGAGATAAACTGAGAGCACGGCACATCTCTACTTTTTCATGGAGTCGACGGAAAGTTTGAGATCTTCAATGGCCTTTTGAATGTTTTCCTTGATGTCCTGCCAAGCTGTTTCACTATTGTCACGGAGTTGCTCAATACGAGGAATAAGGGTATCTTGTTGCTTTTTGAAATTATCGAGTTGGGCTTGAAGTTTGGCTCGAGTTTTTTCCTGTAGCTCGATGCTTTGATCGCGGAGCTTCTGTATTTGTGTTTCTAAATCAGTAATTTGTTTATTCAGATTTTCAGTGGAAAAATCCTCTCCTCCAGCTGCGACCGGTCCTGGTTTCTTGACCGCTGAATCTTCCGCCGAGACAAACGTCACGCCGATTCCCAGGAATAGACAGGCGATAATCCATCCCAGGATAAGGACGGCACCTCTGGGTTTTTGCAAAAAGTCTTGTTGCATATTGAATCCTTTCTTCCGAACACGCTGTTTTCTTGTTAGCTCAAACTTGTTGCTTCTCATTGTCATCAACATAAAAGGGGATTCCTCAAATTGGCATAAACTTCACACGATACCTTGCTCCAATGACAAACTTACCTTAAAATGCCGTCCCGTAAAATAAGGATTCACTATGACACAAGAAGACGCTCGCGCTTATCTCAACTATCTCCTTACCCTCCATCTACGTCAGGAGGAAGCGTTTGGTCCGTTAGGTTTAGCATTTGTAAGAGAGAACGACCTGACCGAATTAGCCCTCATTCCTGAAGAACAGTTTAATTTGTTAATGGCCATAGCGACGGTCTTTTCTGCTGAACCAAAACGTTACACAATGAAGTTGGAATTACTGCAAAAAGCCTACCACCTACTACCACACACACGCTATAACGATCCTGAATTAGGCCGTGACCTTGAGCATTTGATCAGGAAGACGCAGAGTGATCTTCATCGATACAACGAAGCAATGAAGGTGGCTCGGTCACAATCCTCAGATCGACAAAGCTTAGTCGTCGAAACCGATATCCCTGAATATTTTCTTGAAACGGCACAAAAACGCGCCTCAGCCTATTATCAGGAAAAATACCGCTTAACCAAAGAGGCAAAAACTGCCCAGCATTTTGGTGGAACGGCGAAAAAGTTTGAACCGGACAATCCTGCGATCCATAAAGAATTTCCCGGTGCCTGCGCTCCATTTATTAATGCCCGGACCAATGCTTTTCATATTGTGTTACCATTTGATTTAAAAATTAGTCGAAGCCCGGAAGATCCGTTGGAAGCAGGGATTCGAATTTTCTATGGAAAAATGGGGTATTCATTTCCTTTACGCTATGAGATGGGCAAATTATGCAGTTACCATGACGGCCAAGTACTGGATGTGGACCTCCACGATCCGAATCTTATCTTTTTCTCTGTATCGGGTATCAAGGACCCAGAGTTTATCATTCAAGCCTCTCAAACCGACCCTTCTCTCCCACCAGAATTGGTCTATCCCATGACCGTGCTAGAACACACCGGGAGTTTGGGGCCATTTATCCAAGTCAGTTGTAACATCAAGGTGTGGTTTGATGCCTCTATGGTTTCGCTCCTCCTTCAAGGTGCACCAGATTTATCTGATTATGGATTACAAGGGGGAGCGGGCCTCATGACCAGGACGTACGCTTCCGATAAAGTTGAGTCATATGTGCACAATTTATCTCAACCTTGGCAAGAAGGCTTGAGTTTTAATTTTGTGAATCTTCATCTTCAACTAAGCCCAGGCATTGACAGTGCGGTTGTACCCTTTGGAACCCCGATATTTTCCGTATATCCGGTGTTCAATCGACAGAGCTACCGCTTTGTCGACCGCCGAACGATGGACCAGGCTCCCTAGAAATCCATGGCTATTGCATGAGTCCATGGACTCATGCGGTTCCCAAGGTTATCCAATTCGAAAAAAACACCTTCCCTTCATACTCCGGCGGGGAATACGGGTCATGAATAGTGGTATTCCAGTCAAAAGGATTTGTCTTATCCTGACTTTCATGCTCATGACCGGATGCGCAGGAGGTGGCCATTCCCGTACTGAGCCGATGATCTCAGAAACTTCTCAACAGGGAGTGGCTTCCTGGTATGGCCCAAGTTTTCATGGTAATCCGACTGCCAATGGTGAACCCTATAACATGTGGGCACTCACTGCCGCGCATCGTACGCTTCCCTTTGGAACACGGGTCCTCGTTCAAAGTGTCGAAACCGGGAAATCCGTGACCGTTCGCATCAATGATCGTGGTCCTTTTATTCGTGGTCGGATTATTGATCTGTCCTATGGAGCTGCTCGGGAGTTGGCCATGATTGGAAAAGGAACGGAGAACGTCAGGTTGACAATTCTCGAATCTCCAAGCGCAGGTTCGGGCCAATTGTCGAATGGAGAGTCTGTTATGTATTGGGTGCAGGTAGCCTCTTACACGACTTTAACCCAAGCAGTCTCCATGCGGGAACAACTGGCCACCCACTATTCCAATATACGATTGACGACCGTGGACCTTCCATCCGGACAATGGCACCGTGTTCAGGTTGGGACATTTCCCTCTCAGGAAAAGGCAAAATTCGTGGCGGAAGAACTGGAAAGACAATTTGATCTCGACCCACTTCTGATCCAGGTAACCTACTGAAAAAAAAGAGTTAATCTGATAATTCATCCAGTAAAATTGCCTTAAACCAATCCCCTATGGTACGTTGGACCCAAGCAAATAGTGATGGCTCAAAATATCTCATAAACCATGAGACTTTTGGCCTTATTATGAATCCCTCTCAAACACTTCTGATACCAACTTCCTCAAAGACCAGACTACAAGATCTTGCAGCTATTTGTGCTGTAACGTCATCTCTTTGTCACGTCGGAGCTCGTTAATCCCCCTATGGATTTCATCGCCGTCCTTATTTGTCTAGGACTTTCAGCCTTTTTCTCCGGCGCCGAGATCGCCTTTTTTTCAATAACGGAAAGCCGGTTGAAAGCCTTGGCCGATGAAGGTCATAAAGGGGCAAAACTTGCCCTGAAATTACGCTCAAATCCACAGCGCCTACTCTCAACTATTTTAATTGGCAATAATTTGGTCAACATTTTGGCGGCATCTCTGGCCACGCTGATTGCCATTCGGATGTTTGGTTCTGAGGCTGTCGCTGTGGCAACGGGGATATTAACTTTTATGGTGCTCTTGTTCGGGGAGATTGTACCCAAAACGCTCTGTGCAAAATATTCAGAAACGGCCGTCCAATTACTGGCATACCCCATCTATCTCCTAGAACAATTATTCTTTCCTTTTCTCTATTTCTTGGAACCGTTTATTTTAAAACTCACTGGGGGTCGTGGGTTAACCGTGCCGTTTATTACGGAAGAAGAACTGAAGATCATGCTCGATGCCGGAGGTAAAGCGGGAGTCTTAGAGACGGATGAAGTGAGAATGATTAAAAACGTATTTGATTTCAATGACGTGACGGCTGAAGATGCAATGACTCCCAGAATTTATATGTTCGCCCTCGATGGCAATCAAACACTGGGAGAAGCACGGGAAGAGTTATTTAAAGCTAAATATTCACGGATCCCCATTTACGAAGGGAATCACGATAATATCACCGCCATTCTCTATCGCAATCATGCCCTGATGGAACTGGCTCAAAGTCATACAAACCTTACCCTCAAATCATTGGCGAAACCTGCCTTGTTCATTCCCTCTACCAAAACGGCTGATGATTTATTGCGGCAATTCCAACAAGAAAAACGGCATATTGCGATTGTGGTTAATGAATTTGGTGGAGTGATGGGTTTAATTACCGTTGAAGATCTCCTTGAAGAAGTGGTAGGAGAAATTCTGGATGAAGGCGATCTTCACGAAGAATGGATTCGCCGGACGGGGAAAAATCAAATTTTAGTGGATGGCCGGACTGAAGTCCGACGTATCAATGAATTTCTTAAGGTCGAATTAGATGAAGAAGAGCAAAATACCATTAGCGGGCTCATCCTGGAAGAGTTAGGACATATTCCCGCCATTGGCGAAAAAGTTGAAACTGACGGTTGCCTCCTCGTGGTCCATGACGCAGATGAACGCTCAATCAAAAGCGTACAGATCATCAAGGAAGAACCTATTCCGGAAACCCCTCCCACCGAACCGTCCACCGTGTCTTCAGAATCCTCATAACACCTTCTCGGTTTCTTCCTTTTTCCTGCAGCTAAAAGTAAATGTGGTCTCCCCTTTTTATTTCCAGCCGAGAGATTGGTCTATCCCTTTTGGGTCACTCATTCTTTCCTGGTGAAAAAAAACCCTCTTAGATTATTCGTTAGAAATTTCACTCATTGGAGGGTGAGGGTTCAAGGTTCCCTGATTGACTGAATAAAAAGAATTCATTTTCGTCAATAATTCGCACGCCTAATTTTGTGGCGCTGTCATATTTAGAGCCGGGGTCTTCGCCGGCGACAAGGTAATCTGTCTGTTTACTGACGCTGGATGTGACACGTCCACCTAACTCTTCAATTCTGCGTTTCGCCTCCTGACGGGAATAACCTTTTAAAGTTCCGGTTAGCACAAAAAGCTTTCCCCTTAGCGGTTGGGCATGAGGCTCTACCACATTGGCTTCCTGTTGAACCCGAACTCCCAATGATTCCATGTGTTGCCAAACAATCAAATTACGTGGTTCTTGAAAAAAATGAGTCACACTCGCAGCAATCTCCGGTCCAATGTCACGAATTAGCAAAAGCTCCCCTTCGGTAGCTCTCCTCAAATTGTCGAGCGAAACAAATTCCTTGGCCAGAATTCTGGCGATGTGAGTGCCCACATGACGTATTCCGAGTCCAATCAGAAGGCGCCCGAAGGGAACGTTCTTACTCTTTTCAATTTCTCCTAAAAGTTGTTTGGCGGACTTGGCTGCAAAACCTTCCAATAGAAGGATATCGTTTACGTCTAATGTATACAGGTCGGACAACTTCTTTACGAGGCCCTTGTCGACCAACTGTGCTACCGTTTTTTTTCCAAGCCCTTCGATATTTAAAGCACTCTTTGACCCAAAATGTTCAAGTGATCCCTTGAGTTGCGCCGAACACACCGTTTGGCCCGTACAATACAGAATTGGCCCTTCCTGAATGGTATGTGATTGACAAACCGGACATATATCTGGCGGTTGAAACGGAGCCCCACGCTCTTCACCCGGTACAGGCACTCGTTCCACCACATCCGGAATGACGTCCCCTGCTCGCTCGACCTTGACGGTATCACCCACCCGCACATCTTTTCGAGCCACTTCTTCCACGTTATGCAGGGAGGCTCGACTCACCGTCACACCACCGATTTCCACCGGGTCCAGTAAGGCAATGGGGGTGAGTGCCCCGGTCCGACCGACCGACATGGCAATCTCCTGAACCTTGGTCAGTTCTTTTCTTGGAGGAAACTTGAAGGCGATGGCCCATCGGGGACTGCGTGATTTTTCGCCAAGAGTCTTTTGCCAATCGTACCGGTCAATTTTGATGACAATGCCGTCAATTTCGAAAGGCAAAACATCCCGTCGTTCAAACATCTCACGATGAAACTTTATAGCTTCTTGAATGGAGGGACAGTGCCGGCGAAATTGAGGAATGGGTAATCCCCATGCCTCCAGGCATGTGACAGCTTCAAAATGAGTGGTAGGCCTTCCTGGCCCGGGACTCATGAAATCGTAGCAGGTGATTGTCAGCGGGCGAGTCGCGGTGATGGCCGGGTCCAATTGGCGTAATGTTCCGGATGACGCATTGCGCGGATTGGCAAAGGGTTCATCCCCCTGCTCAGTTAAGCGTCGATTTAATTGGTGAAAATCGGGGAGCTTCATAAACACCTCCCCCCGCACCACCACACGGGAGGGATAGGTCCCGCATTCTTTTAACTGTAATGGTAAGGCGCGTATGGTACGAAGATTGTGCGTCACGTCCTCCCCTATTGCACCATTTCCCCTCGTGGCCCCTCGAACAAACATGCCATTGTCATAAGTGAGTGCAACAGATAACCCATCGTATTTGGGCTCAGCCGTATAGCTGAGCTGGCTCACTTCCAGTTCCCGGCAAACTCTCTGATCAAAAGCCAATACACTCTCTTCATCCATTTCCGAATCCAAACTGAGAAGAGGAAATTCGTGGGGAATTTTACTGAATTGGACAAGTGGTGTTCCTCCGACCCGCTCGGTTGGCGAATCAGGTGTCCTGAGGTCCGGGTAATGGCTCTCTAAGTCCTGAAGCTCCCGAAAGAGCTGGTCATATTCAGCATCAGAGATTTCGGGTCGGCTTTGAACATAATACAATTCATCATGCCGACGGATGGCGTGTTTTAACTCTTCCAACCTTTGTTTAACCTTTATAGATGGCACAGCAGGAGAGTGAGGAGTCTTGGTCGAACTCTCTTCTTCCGTCTCGCCAGAATTATTCTCGAATAAACTTGGCTGCATAACTTCGGATGTCGTGTCCATTTAGCACATGAAATCGTCGTAGACGAGCAATCGTTTGACCTGAAAACCGGTGCAAAGGAATGGGGAGGAGCTTCCGGCCGAAACGATTGGCAATTTTTCTCCAGACTGAAGTCAGCGGAACCGGAGAGACGACAGCCACAAAGGGTTCCTGTGAATAGGCGCAGGCTCCCGCAAGCAACCGTTCCTCAAGCGACGTCGCAAAATCAAATGCGGGATTTTCCCATATATCAGGAATGAGTCGTGGTGGATACAGGAAAAGCGCTCCGCCATAGCATGCCTCCCCGATTCCCGGTCCGACCAGATTTGTTGTAAAGGGGGTCGCGTAAAAACTGAGGGTGGATTCTTCTTGATGTTCGGCATACCAGGTCGTTTGCCAGGAAAACGTCTGAGGATCAGCCGGCACCTCAAAGAAAAACACCAACGCTTCAATAGTTCCGCGCACAGGAGGAACCACTTTAACATGAACATCGCGCACCGACCGGTTCGGGGAAATGGCCCATTGGCGCAAAGTCGCCCGCAGGTCAATTCCATCTTCCAGTGAGTTAGTAAATCGTTCAATTCTTCCCAAATCCGCACCCAAGATCTGTCGACTATGCTGACGAACATGCGCCGCAAACGATTCAATGCGCTGATCTTCCGGAGGCCAGGAACACTGCCGGTAAGGATTCCATTGTTGTGCCCAAGATTGTGTTTTGGGCCTTGGAGGATCGGGCCTGAGGGTGACACGGCGCCAAACTAAGGGATCTCCTTGCAAACGATTCACAGCCGGCAGAATGTTTCCATCCGGATCCTGAAGTTCACCAATTCCCAGCAACACAGCAGGCCGAGTATCCAGTACGGATGGTTGAGTTTGGTAGTCATAGGTTTTGGCGGTTTCCAATAATCTGAGGGCAAATTCATCACCAGCCATCTGTTTTGCGGCTAGGACCAAGGTATACAAATCCGGTTTAAGACGATGCTCGAGAAGCGTCAGATTCCGCACGTATTGAAAATAGCGTTGTAATAATTGCGGGGTGACCCAATTAGTCTCTTGCGCAATGGTCGTGGAACGAGACGCCATCCACCGGGCTCGTGCTTCCAAAACCAGTTCTTTCATGCCAACAATAGCCAAATGCGTGTCGGCTCGGGCCTCCTCCCGTCGCTGTTCATACAGTTGCGTGACATAGGGTAATTCACTCAACCCAAAGTAGAGCGAAGCCGGCTCGACCTTCCACCACTCAGGAAGGCCCATTCTCTGTTCGGGTGGAATATACGGCATCCGCTCGTGATAGGCCTGACGCAACCAGGGCCAATCTGTCATTGGACAAAGAAAAAGTACAGCAGAAAAGTCCAGTTCGAGTTCATGCAGTCGAAATGCCATCCAACGGATTCGTTCCCAACGAGAGGACTGGTCTTGAGGAGGCGGCAAAAAAGGCATGGTGGCAGCCGAGAAGGCTGCCAAAGGGACAGTCTTTAGGGTATAGGGATCAGGCCCGACCCAGGAGACGGAATGGTAGTGTTGGACCTCCCGATCAACATAGGCTCGCGGGATCTCTTCAGACATGGCAGATCGAATCCCCATGATGACCGGTTGGCAGGGATCAATGGGCACATAGGAACAGCTCGATGTTCCAGCGTCATTTTGTTCAGGAAGGACCACCAGACTGATGATTGGCAATTGGTTAATCCCCTCTTCTACGAGGGGTTGCACAGATGGCGGAAGAGGAAGGGCCACACAATCAATATGGCGCGACACAATAATCTCGCGCACAATATGAGCCATATCTCCACTTCCATGCACCACAGGCAAGACGTGAATATGGGAAGATAAGGCAAAGATCCTGTCAGGGGTCAACGCGGCGAGAGTCATAGTGCGTTCTGGAGGAAAACGGGGGAGCCCTTTCCACTCAAGAATTAGAGAATGGGCCGTTCATCGGTGTCGCCCAGGGTTACAGAGCTGACTATTGGTCCGGGTGCAGAGGATTGTCCTCCTCAAAGAAGAAATCCCCTAATCCTTTTGGGAGAGCTTGCCCGTGCAATGTCTGGGATCGGCGTTTCGCTAACACATCCAGATCCCGGGCTTCTTCTCCCAACACATTGATCAGGGCTTCCTGCCAAGCCGGATCACGGGCCACAGGATGGTGAGGGTCTTGGGCCATCCGTTTCATGGCGTATTGCACCATGTGCATCCCGTCCCGAATGGAGAACGGGAGATCCAGTTGATGCGCTTTTTGAAGAAAATTCACCGTGAGCGTGATCAATTCCGCAGACGCAAACGGGAGGTGATATCGCAAAATGGCTAACTCATGTTCCTTGTTAGGAAATTCTACTTTCAGGGTCGGTTGCAGGCGGGACAGGATATAATCCGGCACCTCATAGGTTGAGGCATCTTCATTCATGGTGACACAACACCGGAAATTCTCATGCGCATGAATTTGAACACCCGCCACCACCGAATCGACTGATCGTCGATGATCAAGCAGTGAGGCAAGGGAGGCCCAACTCTTTTCATTCATCCGGTTGCCTTCATCAAGAAGACAGACATTGCCGGTCAGCATGGCCGTGACCAAGGGCGAGGCTTGATAGGTAATCGTGCCTCCTTCAGAAATGACGGGGGAGACAAGGAGATCTTCGGGTCTGGTATCAGCGGTACATTGATAAATGAAGAGTTCCTGCTTTCGCTCCTGAGTCGCCGCCATGGCGAGTGTGGTCTTTCCAACACCCGGTTGACCGACAATTCTTGGTGATAAGGGGACATCTTTTTCATCAACAATAAACCAACAGGCGAGAAGCTGGCGTAGAATGTTTTGATCCCCCATCCAGGCTTGTTGAAGGGCAAGAGGACGAGCCAGGCGAAGAGCAACCTGTCCGATGTGCATCACCGAAGGATCGGAAGAATGTAAAAATGGAGGGGTCATAGAAAAGGACGAAAAAATTCTGTAAGTGAAATTATCACAGCCATTTTTCTATGGTCAATGAATCGTGGTGTTTCGGAACTTCTGCTGGTGTGAAAAATAGTTGTTTGACTTTATCCTTATTCGGAATTATTGTGTAGCAAAAGGTGACTAGACCGTGGAGATCTTCGCGTTCTCGTTATATTATATTGACCATTGTCCCTATAGAAGGGATAAATATGAACCTCAGAGGAGGAATGCGTAACATGACGCAACCATTGTTCGGGGGATGTCAAGAAGATCCCCAACCATCGGGCTGGTGTGGATATCTGAAAATTGTGGCTGGAGTATTAGTCTGTAGCGGGGTCCTGTCTGGATGTGTCAGTACAGAAAAGTTCGAGGCCGAGAAGGCTCGTGCGTTAAACTTTCAACGACTTTTGGCGCAAGAGGAAAAACGGACCGGCGAATTAAATGTGAAGTATCAGGACACGCAACGACAAATGAGCTCAATGGAATCGCAAAATCGGGACTTAAATGCCGAATTAGAAGCATTACGAGATCAACTCAATCGTTCCCATGACGAACTTTCGCGTGTGCGAGAGGGAGGGATGGAAAAATCTGATGATTTGAAACTTTCCGAACCTTCGATCTCTGAATTTGGGCTGAATGATCTGGACTTTAACGACTCAGATATGACGAAACTTGATTCGGACTTAAACTTGGGAGACAACGTTCCTTTGGATTCGCCTATGATGGATACTCTTGGAGGTCCTAGCGATGGATCACATATTGTGGCTAAGGGAGAAACCCTCTACCGGATTTCCAAAGAATATGGCGTATCCATTGATGATCTCAAATCCTGGAATCAGTTGACCGATAACACCATTCACGTTGGACAAAAGCTCATCGTCAACGGTCAGTAATTTCACCTCTACGCATTTATTAAGATTAGGTCGGAATCTTCAGGAAGCTTTCTTCTTCCGGTTCCGGCCTTTTCTTATCCCTCCCTCTGAAAACCGCGTGTCTCTCCACCGCTTTCGTTGACACCTTATAGGCCGTATGGTACCGTCCAAACCATGAAAAATGCTTATTATTCAGTGAGTTTTGACGAATTCTGCCAATTCGCCGCACAAGGAAATCTTGTCCCACTTTATCGAGAAATTCTGGCAGATTTCGAGACGCCTGTGTCGGCATTTTCCAAAATCAATACGGGAGCCAATGCTTTCTTATTTGAAAGTATCGAAGGGGGAGAAAACTGGGCAAGATATTCCTTCCTGGGTAGTAATCCTTCCGTCATGTTGTGGGAGGAGAATGGCGAAGTCGTCACCCAACAAGGTCGGAAACAGCATCGGGTTCCGCTGCAGGGGAATCCATTGGACCATATTCAAAATACTATGGCAGAGTACCACCCGGTTGTCGTTCCCGGTTTGCCACGATTTGTGGGCGGTGCGGTCGGCTATTTGGGTTATGACGTGGTTCAATCGTTTGAACCGATTCCATCTCGACCGAAAAATGGGATCAAGACTCCCCTCTTTGCATTTTGCATTACGGACACGTTACTCATTTTTGACAATATTGCCCATACCCTTAAAATCGTGGCCAACGCTCATATTACTTCCACGAAGAAGACCCACCTTCGCCAGATCTTTCAGGATGCCATCAATCGGATTGAATTTATCATTGCCAGGCTTCATAAACCGACCAGGCGCCCAACGCCCCCGACTCGACGTGGGCCACTCAAATTTCAATCGAATATGAGCCCTGAGGACTTTGAAAAAATGGTGATTCGGACCAAAGAATATATTCAGGCTGGCGACATCATTCAGGGCGTCATGTCCCAACGATGGCAGACCACCATCCATACGAATCCCCTGGAGATCTATCGAGCCTTACGGGTGCTCAATCCCTCGCCCTACATGTTCTATTTACGAATTGCAGGAATCGAGCTCGTGGGATCTTCTCCGGAAATCCTCGTACGATGCGAAGAAGGCAATATTGTGGTGCGGCCCATCGCCGGGACCCGTCCCCGTGGCCAGACGCCGCAAGCTGACGCGGCCTTGGAACAGGATCTTCTATCCGATCACAAAGAATTAGCCGAACATGTCATGTTGGTGGATTTAGGCCGGAATGATGTGGGCCGGGTGGCCAAAGCCGGAACGGTCAAGCTTGAGCGGTTCATGAAAGTTGAACGGTATTCCCATGTCATGCACATTGTTTCTCAAGTCAAGGGAGAATTAGATCCGCAATACACCGCCTATGATGTCATGAAGGCATGTTTTCCAGCCGGTACCGTATCTGGTGCACCGAAAATCCGAGCCATGCAAATCATTGAAGAGTTGGAACCCACTCGTCGGGGGCCCTATGCGGGAGCGGTCGGGTATTTCAGCTTTTCTGGGAATATGGACACCTGCATCAATATTCGTACGGTCGTCGTTCAAGGGCAGAAAGCCTATATTCAGGCCGGCGCCGGAATTGTCGCCGATTCCGACCCTACCCGTGAATATGAAGAAACTCGAACAAAAGCCGGCGCCATGATGAAAGCCATTGAAATGGCTGAACACGGCCTAGCGTAAAAGAGCTAGAAAAGAAATTTATGATCCTGGTCATCGATAATTACGATTCCTTTACCTACAATCTTGTCCAATATCTTGGAGAGTTGGGAGCCGACCTCCAGATTTTTCGAAATGATGCCCTCACAATCGAAGACATTCACCGCCTGGCACCGGAGCGAATATTAATTTCACCAGGCCCCTGCACGCCCAACGAGGCGGGCATTTCCGTTGCAACGATCAAGCATTTTGCCGGCCGTCTTCCCTTATTTGGTGTCTGTCTCGGCCATCAATCTCTGGCTTACGCCTTTGGAGGTCAAATTATTCGGGCTCCCCGACTCATGCACGGGAAAACTTCCATGGTCCATCATGATGGAAAAACAATTTTTGAAAGCCTCCCGAATCCCTTTGAAGCCACCCGATATCATTCCTTAATCGTCAAGCGTGAAACCCTGCCCACGGAATTTGAAATATCGGCCGAAACCGTGGAAGGCGAAATCATGGGACTCCGGCATATCCCAACCGGAGCGGAAGGCGTGCAATTTCATCCTGAATCGATTCTCACCACGGCAGGGATGGATCTATTGCGGAATTTTTTATTAATGCCCGTCTGCTCTTCAACCGACCATTAAAGCCCCCAAGTCATCTGTTCATAAGCCTGTTCACATGCCCATACTCAAAAACCATATTGCCAAATTAGTCGAGGGCCTCGACCTCTCAGAGCTTGAAGCCGAGGAAGCTATGCGGGAGATCATGCAAGGAGAGGCCACTGAAGCTCAAATTGCCGCGTACTTAATGGGGTTGCGCATGAAAGGCGAAACCATTGATGAAATCACCGGATCGGTTCGAGCCATGCGCGAACGGGCGATTCGAATCCCTATTACCGATCCTCAGGTGGTGGATACGTGTGGAACCGGTGGGGACAAAAGTCACACGTTCAATATCTCTACGGCTGCCGCATTTGTTGTAGCTGGAGGAGGGATGACCGTTGCCAAGCATGGGAATCGCTCGGTGTCCTCTCAATCAGGGAGCGCAGATGTGTTGGCCGCCCTGGGCGTGAATATCGATTTGTCTCCTGAAAAAGTTGCCGATTGCATCAATGAAATTGGGATTGGCTTTCTCTTCGCACCCCTCTATCACGGAGCCATGAAATATTGCGCCAAACCCCGGACAGAGTTGGGGATCCGCACGCTGATGAATATCATGGGACCGCTTGCTAATCCGGCCCGGGCCCCAATACAGATTCTGGGTGTGTATGATCACACTCTCAACGAAAAATTGGCTCAAGTACTGTTGCGTTTGGGCACACAACATTGCTTTGTCCTTCATGGAATGGACGGGTTAGATGAAATTTCTTTAACCAGCCGCACAGGGATTTCCGAAGGAAAAAAAGGACGCGTCCTGAGCTATTCCATCGGGCCGGAAGATTTTGGCCTTCACCCGGTTTCGCCCAAAGAACTATTGGGAGGAAGACCGGAAGATAATGCCCAGATCATTCGCGATATTTTTCGAGGACGAAAAGGCCCCAAACGGGATATCGTTCTCATGAATGCCGCGCCGGCATTTATCGCCTGCCAGAAGGCGACATCGCTAAAAGAAGGGTTCGAAGAGGCCGGTCGTGTGATAGACAACGGAGCCGCATTTGAAAGGTTGGACAAACTCATTTCCCTGACCAAAAAGCTGGCGGCATGATTCTTTCTCGTATCCTCGAACATAAAAAAGCCGAATTGCGTCGAAAACAGAGCCGGGGCTACCTGGCTGAACTCAAGGGCCGCATTGTAGATCGAACCAGACCACTGGGTTTCATTCAGGCATTGGAGACAGGGTCGACTTCAGCAGCTCCCGCATTAATCGCCGAAGTCAAAAAAGCTTCACCCAGTCAAGGACTGATGCGGCCGGAATTTCACGATCGGTTTGAGCCAGTGATCATCGCCTCTCAATATCGTGATCATGGAGCAAGTGCCTTATCCGTCCTCACCGATCGTGATTTCTTTCAAGGGGACTTGGAGTATTTGCACAATGTGAAAGAGGCGGTTCAACTTCCCACGCTCAATAAAGAATTTATGATCGAGGAGATTCAGTTTTATGAAGCGCGGGCCTATGGAGCCGACTGTGTGTTACTGATTGCGGCGGCGTTGGATCGCTTCCAGCTTGAAGACTTTTTCACTTTCGCAAAAGAGTTATCCCTTGATGTGCTCATTGAAATCCATGATGAGCGGGAATTAGATACCGTCCTTGAACGGGTGCCATTGGTCAGACTGATTGGCATCAACAACCGGGATCTGAAAACCTTTCGGACTGATTTGGGTGTCACCGAGCGACTGGCAAAACGAATGCCGACCGACATTCTTATTGTTAGTGAAAGTGGAATCCACAACCGGTCTCATGTCGAGCGGATACTGGAAGCAGGAGCCAAAGCCATGTTAATCGGTGAGTCATTATTGCGGGCAGACTCGATTCAGTTAAAAATTCAGGAATTATTACACCCCCCGGCATCTGCCCAAAAAGAAACATCCACGACTCGTTGGGTTTAGGATTCGATTGGGGAAACCCCTTTTGTCCTGGTCTCTTTATCGAGAGTCTCGTCGAACATGAAGTAGGGCTTGTATAGCCAAGACAGAAAAATTAAATGGAAGCGGTACAGCGGGATGGTTGAGAATTTCCCTGACAAACAGCGAACGCTCCTATGTCTCCTAAAATAAAAATTTGTGGCATTACGAATCAGGAGGATGCCGACATCGCCGTTCGAGAAGGAGCCGACGCATTGGGTTTTGTGTTTTACGCTCAAAGCCCTCGATATGTCCAACCGGCTATCGCGCAACAGATTATTGCCAACCTCCCCCCTTTCGTCGTTCCGGTTGGTGTATTTGTCAATCATGATCTCGATACGGTGAAGCGCGTGTTCGATGACTGCGGATTGGGCCTGGCACAACTGCACGGTGATGAAACTCCCGGTTTTTGTGAATCGCTACAGCGTCCCGTGATACGCGCCATTCGGCTGCGAGATAGAAGTAGCTACCTTGCATTGGCAGAATGGAAAGGACGGATAGGCGTGAGAGGATTTATCGTTGATGCATTTTCAGATACCGCTTACGGGGGAACCGGACACACGACGGATTGGTCGCTTGCCGGTGAAGTGGCCAAAGCAGTTCCCATGCTGTTGGCAGGAGGATTAACTCCTGAAAATGTTCAAGATGCGATTCGCCAAGTTCAACCCTATGGAATCGATGTGAGTAGTGGTGTAGAACAGAGCCCTGGGCACAAAGACCCGGCAAAAATTCGGAAATTTATCCAATCGGTTCGTCTTGTGTGTTAACCGTTCCATCGCTATACTCCTTTCTTTTTTATTCCTTTTGCAGGCGGACATCTCATGGCAATCATTCCTAATAAACTCGGGCGCTTCGGGCAATTCGGAGGCAAGTATGCTCCGGAAATCCTGATGCCCGCCATACATGAATTGGAACAGGCGTATCATGCGGCCAAAGCAAGCCAACCCTTCCAACAAGAGCTTCGGGATTGTCTGAAACAGTATGTCGGTCGTCCGACGTCTCTCTTCTTCGCCGAACGTCTCACCAAAACCCTCGGTGGAGCCAAGATTTACCTCAAAAGAGAAGACCTCTGTCATACCGGTGCGCACAAAATCAACAATACCGTAGGACAAGCCTTGCTCACCAGGCGAATGAAAAAGAAACGCATCATTGCCGAAACCGGTGCCGGGCAACATGGAGTAGCGGTCGCCACCGTGGCCGCCATGTTCGGTCTGGAGGCCGAAATTTACATGGGCACCGATGATATGGAACGACAGGCATTAAATGTCTTCCGAATGCGGTTACTTGGATCAAAAGTGACGGGTGTGAATTCCGGGAGCCGCACACTCAAGGATGCCATTAGTGAGGCGATGCGTGACTGGACGACCAATGTGAGCACGACCCACTATTTGCTTGGATCGGTCCTGGGCCCTCATCCGTACCCCATGATGGTCCGGGATTTTCAATCCGTGATTGGTCGAGAAACCCGCAAGCAAATCCTGGCATTGGAAGGTCGTTTACCTCACTGTCTTGTCGCTTGTGTTGGCGGCGGCAGCAATAGCATTGGATTATTTTATCCGTTCGTCAAAGATACGCAGGTTAAAATGGTCGGCGTGGAAGCCGGGGGCTACGGGATAAAAAGTGGAAAACATGCCGCGCGCTTTGCAGGAGGGAAACCTGGCGTTTTGCACGGAACGATGACCTATCTCCTCCAGGATGCGGATGGTCAAGTCAACTCCACACATTCGGTGTCTGCGGGATTGGACTATCCGGCAGTCGGTCCTGAACACAGTTACCATCATGATACAGGACGAATCCGGTACACCTCCGCGACAGATGCTGAAGCCTTAGCTGCTTTCGACCTACTCGCCAAGGAAGAAGGCATCATTCCCGCGCTGGAAAGTGCCCATGCCGTTGCAGAAGTCGTCAAGCTGGCGCCAACGATGAAAAAGTCCCACATCATAATCATGAATCTCTCCGGGCGTGGAGATAAAGACGTTCAACAATTAGCTAAAATGCGGGGCATTCCTCTCTAGAAGATGGCATGACGCACGCCACGGTGTTTAGGGAAATAGAAGAGAGGAAGGCATCAGGCATCTATGAAATCTTTTGGTATGAGCAATCGCATTCAAGACACATTTGCACAGCTCCACTCCAAGGGTGAAAAAGCCCTCATCCCTTACATTATGGCTGGCGATCCAAACCTAGCCATGACCGAATCTCTGGTGTTAACTTTGGAACAGGGCGGTGCCGACCTGATTGAACTGGGTGTGCCATTCTCAGATCCCATCGCCGATGGTCCGGTGATTCAACAAGCGGCAGAACGAGCCCTTCATTCAGGGACTACCCTTAAAAAAATCCTTGCCACTGTCACAAACCTGAGAAAGAAGACGTCCATTCCCCTTATTTTGATGGCCTATTACAACAGCCTCATGGCCATGGGGATCACAGATTTTTGTGCCAATGCCATTCAAGCAGGGGTGGATGGACTCATCGTGCCGGATTTGCCACCGGAAGAATCTGACATTCTTTATCACGCCGCCCAGGCTTCGGGAGGACCTGTGAATATCTTCCTGCTGGCTCCCACCAGCACGGCGGAACGACGGCGTGCTGTGATACAACGATCACATGGATTTATTTATTATGTCTCTCTCACCGGTATTACGGGTGCCAAGTTAACCGATCTCAGTCGCGTGCGCCAAAGCGTCCATCAGCTTCAACGAACCTCACGAAAACCTGTGGCAGTGGGATTTGGAATTGCCTCGGCTGAGCAGGCCGGAGAAGTTGGGCGATTTGCAGATGGGGTCATTATTGGGAGCGCCCTGGTTCGACACATTGGTGAACACCATTCCGCCCCGACATTTCTCACCGATATCCAGGGCATGGCACAAAAATGGAAATCCGTCCTCTTGCCCGTCACAGGAAAATCGTCGACCAGACAAAAGCCAAAGACGTAAGGTGTCCGCGCATTCATAAAGGCTGCCATCGTTGAATTTGCACTTTCAATTCTTATTATCGATATTCATGCAATATTGTTGACAGCTCTCTCTGACGTAATTTTCTTGGAATTGAATCAGTCATCCTGTCCCTCGTGACGGATCCTTCCGACCCAGGAGGCTCAAAAATTCTTAAAACAGGAAAGTGAGCATGGCTCCTGCCAGAAAAACCCCTCGCAAACATTCCACTCCAAGCTCATCAAGGACGGGGTCGTCCAGTCGAGGGCAACTGGCCACTGCCCCTGAATCTTCACTGTTTCGTCTTGTAAACCACCGGTTAGAGGGAAACAAGGTTAACTACCTAGAGACTCCAAATAAGGGTGGGACTCTCCAACCGTCCTACTTGGTCTTTCATTATACAGCCGGACGAAGCTCCCAATCCTCGATTGCCTGGTTGACAAACCCCCTAGCAAAAGCCTCAGCCCATCTGGTCGTAGGCCGGGATGGAACAATTACCCAGCTTGCACCCTTTATCACAAAAACCTGGCATGCGGGGGTGAGTCATTGGGATGGCCTAACAGGCCTTAATCAGCATTCGATTGGGATTGAAATGGATAATGCCGGGCCATTAATCGCAGTGGGAACCAAATTGACGGCGTGGTTTGGGAAATCATATCCAAAATCCCAGGCCATGTTTGCTACCCATAAATTAGACACCGAGCCGAAATGGTGGCATGCCTTTTCCGAGAAACAAATTCTCATTGCGGTGGAACTAGCCAAAATACTGGTTTCACAGTATGCCTTAAAGGATATTCTTGGACATGACGACATTGCCCCTGATCGGAAGCGAGATCCGGGCCCCGCTTTTCCTCTAGACCATATCCGTGCATTGGTAATTGGAAGATCACAGGAGGAAGGTGATTGGTATCAGGTGATGGCATCTGCGTTAAATATTCGCTCCGGTCCCGGTTCGGAATATGACATTGTGGCCTCTCCCCTCACCAAGGGAACGAAACTCCTCGCTTTGGAGAAACAGGATCGATGGACAAAAGTGGATGTAGATCCAAGCGCACTTTCGTCCGGACAAGATCTCGAAGGTTGGGTCTTTAACCGATACATTGAATCCTTGGACGCATAACAATCAGGAGTAAACTGAGAAACCTTTCCTCTCCCTCCCTGTGTCATCATCCAGAAGAGATTCAGCAAATCTTTTTTACCTAGCCCGGGCAGACCTTGCCCGGTGTCAAAATCCACACAGGACAAATCAGGTAAAACTCTCCTGCTTTTCAAGCCTTTTAGCAATTTCTTTATCAGCGATTTCTGGCACGGTTCTTGGTCTATTGGATAGTACGCACACGCCGAATCGTTCATAATTAACAAGGGGTTGTCCATGGGTGAAACCGAATATTTAGACCAGGAAGATCAAGAAAAAGCAGTAGAGATTCGCATTGAAGATGTCATTTATCGCTCAGATGAAAGCCCGGCCGTCGTGCTGGCAATCAAACGAACCTGTTCCCTGAGTGGAGAATGTAAAGTCGGACATGTCACCTTGGGACATGAAAACACCCTTCGTTTATATTTGGAAACCTAATCATGCATTCACTCTCTTAAATAGATTAAGGCTTTAACCCAAGACTTTCATCCCCATGTTTTCATCCGCGTACCATTTTCATGTCCTCAAGGGGTATTGCACATCAATATCCCCTTGATCAGAGAGCAATCGGTAACCCCACCCAAATCTTAACCATTTCACAAGAGTGGACAAGGCGGCTCACAGAAGACTCACCATTTCTCCTCCTCTCTGACTTAATTTTCAATCTCAATAATTTCAGGGGTAAGGCCGGCATCCGTCAAATGAAGACAGGCTACGGTAATCGGAAGAGTAAATCGACGAGGACCGGCGCTGCCAGGATTGAGGTAGAGTACTCCCTTGCGTCTCTCAGCAGAGGCACGATGGGAATGACCAAAAATGACAGCAGAAATTTCCGAGGCGACAGGGTCTAAATCCAAGTCATCCAGTTCATGCAAGACATAAAATAAATATGATTGATGTTCGACGACATTCGTCAGAGGAATTTCCTCAGCCCAAGGGTCATGATCATTATTTCCACGAACAGCGATCACCGGAGCGATCGTCTCCAGCATCTTCAGGACGTCAGGGTTTCCGATATCTCCGGCGTGGATAATCAATTCAGCTCCGGTCAACGCCTCAATCACCTGAGGGCGAACAAGTCCATGCGTATCAGAAATAATGCCGATCATATTCTCGCTCTTATTGGATGCCCCTATCCTAAGAATCAGGATTCTTTTGTCGGTTGATCACCCATTTTCAAAATATCCCCATAATGGCGTTGGCCACACTCCGGACAAAACCCATGTGTAAATTGAGCATTAGATCGATCAGTAATAAATTGTTCGAGCGGTTGCCAGATGTTGTTCTGATCACGAATCTTTTTGCAAAAACTACAAATAGGGAGAAACCCCTCCAATACGTTGACCCTTTGGGCCAAGGCTCGTGTTTGCTCGGCGGTTCGATTGACCAAAAATGCCATACCACCTAGCACCAGGATCCTGATAATGGTGTTGATCGAAGCATCAAACATGGCCAGATGAATGGGCCATAGCATGCCATAAAAATACAAGCGGATAAGAGACATCGTTACCGCAAAGAATAGTCCCCAGAAAAATCCACTATACCAGGAGGCGAGAGACACCGGAATAAGATACAAAATGGGAAACTGAATGGTCGGACCTGCTACGTAATCCCCAAGTAATATTACGAGTGCCAACGCAATCAAATAGCTAGGAAATAATTTTGAACGTGTCAAGGCATCTGACAAAAATCCTGCTCTGGAGAGGAGTAAAGAGAAAGCTCGGGGAGGCAGCATAGGCCTAAACAGGACAGAGTAAAAAAGATCCTTTTCAAATCATCATACCATAGTCCCATATGTCGAGCATGGGGTTCTGAGTCAAATCATTCTGCCCAGAAACCACCTGATGCCGCACTGGGACAATAGAAGAGAAGCCGCACTACTCCGGAAACAGGACCCTCCCCATTGATAAACCCAACATGGCTCGCCAGTCGGTCTAACTTCTCAGGGATGGTTCACTGAAGGAGGTCTCCATTCAGATGACGCATGAATTCGTTATTTCCTTATGGTAGAGGAGAGTTACTTATGGATAGCGCTTACTACTGGAAATGGTATAGTAAAAAGTATGTTGGTCACGGTTTTGGAGGCTGCGTCCCATTATCGCAGCCTTTTTTATCATGAAAAGACCATCTTAGGAATCAAGATCCAACCCTCGTTGGAATATTTCCTCCATGGACACCAATGGCGAATGCTACTTCCGGAAAGGCAAGCAGACCAGTGAAACCGTCCCATCCTGTTTTTGATCAAGCAGAAGACTTAAAAGAGAGTCCCCTCTTCCAACAGCGGGGTAATGGCCAGACGCGACCACCCACATTATTTGTCATCTTTGGTGCCCAGGGAGATCTCACGAAGCGAAAATTGATCCCCGCCTTATATAACCTGGCATCAAGCCACCATCTTCCTCAAGAGTTTGCCATTCTTGGGATAGATGGGATCCCCATGCATACGAATGACTTTCGGGAGAAGATCCGTCAAGATATCGATGAATTGTGTCCCCGTCCCATCGATGCCACGATCAAAGAATGGCTCCTTGATCGTCTGCATTACCTTTCAGGGGATTTCCGGGATCCTCAGACCTACGAACGCCTTCAGGTTCTGCTGACACAATTAAATACCACACACGGGACCCAGGGGAATTACCTCTATTACATGGCCACGGCTCCGACATTTTTTTCGGAAATCGTGCAACAACTTGGGGCCAAAGGATTAGTGGAGTATCGCAAAGAATTTTCACGGCGAATTGTGATTGAAAAGCCATTCGGCCATGATTTGCCATCGGCCCGATCGCTCAATCAAGCTCTGAAACAGGTGTTAGATGAAAGTCAGATTTATCGGATCGATCATTATCTGGGAAAAGAAACCGTACAAAACATTTTAATATTTCGTTTTGCGAACGGCATCTTTGAACCCATCTGGAACCGTCAATATATTGATCATGTCCAAATTACTGTGGCGGAAACCTTAGGCGTTGAGCATCGCGGGGCCTATTATGAAAAAGCCGGTGCGCTCCGCGATATGGTCTCCAATCACCTCTTGCAAATTTTGGCATTCGTAGCGATGGAGCCACCCAATACGTTTGATCCTGAAGCAGTTCGGAACGAGAAAGCCAAGGTCCTTCGCGCCATCCAGCCCATGAACCCCGTAGAGGTCTTGCAATCAACAGTCGCCGGACAGTATGAAGCCGGATCGATTAATGGTCATAGCGTCCTTCCTTATCGGACAGAAAAGGATGTCGATCCAGCCTCCCTGACCGAAACGTTTGCCGCCATGACCTTAGGCATTGAAAGTTGGCGCTGGGAAGGCGTGCCCTTTTACCTTCGGACCGGGAAACGATTACACACTCGTGTCACCGAAGTGGTCATTCAATTTAAATCGGCTCCACTGATGCTATTTCGTAAGACTCCTGTGGACCGACTCACGCCGAATGTGCTGGTTATTCGCATTCAACCGGATGAAGGCATATCCTTAAGTTTTGGAGCGAAAATACCCGGACCCAAAGTCCAGGTAGGGACAGTAGATATGGATTTCCAATATGCGGAATATTTCGGTGATGCCCCAAGCACGGGCTATGAAACGCTTCTACACGACGTGATGGCTGGAGACGCGACACTTTTTCAGCGAAGCGATAGCGTCGAAGTGGGCTGGAGTATCGTCGATCCCATCGTCAAAGTATGGGAGAGCCTGGGTTCGCATGCTATTCGTCCCTATAGCTCGGGTAGCTGGGGACCACCCGAAGCCGATGCCTTATTGGCCAAAGACGGCCGAATGTGGAGAAACCACGGGTAACCAGACCATTGTTGAGTATCCGGGAATTTCATTTACTACTATAAACTTCTCACGCACCAGCCTGGCTCACAGGAGTCAGTATCATCCCTGAACGTGGTCCAAAATCGGCTAAGACCACCTTTCCCTTTTCACACTTGAACTTATTTCCCGTGAGGTGGTCCTCAAGCCATCGAGCGGTCTTCCCTACCCACGGGGCGAGATCAATCTGAATGGAGACCGGATGATCATCATTATGAATAAGGATAAACACAACGCTTCTTTTCGTCTTTCTCAGAAATACACAGCACTGTTGATCTTGGAATTCCTGGATTACCTTCCAATCCCCCTGTCGTAACGTTGGAAGAGATTTCCGGATTGCGACAAGCCGCTTGGTAAAATCCCGCAACTCGTCATTCCATTTGCTCTGATTCCATTCCATGCCCCTACGATTGTCCGGGTCCTTTTCTCCTTCCATCCCGATTTCATCCCCATAATACACTGCCGGTATCCCTGGGAAGACAAACTGAAACAGCAGGGCTAACTTCAGCCGTTCAATATTTCCTTGAGCTACGGTATAAAGGCGTTCAGTGTCATGGGACCCTAACAGGTTCACCATCGCTGAGGTCTTTTTCCATGGATACATCCGAAGCAGTTTGCTCACGCGGGACACAAACTTCCTGGTTGAAATGGAACCTTGAATAAAATAGTCCAACACGATCTGACGGAATACGTAGTTCGTTCCTCCGTCAAATTGTCCATCCCGAATCCAGGAGCGACCGGGACCCCAGATTTCCGCCAGCATATACGCGGAGGGGTTAATTGTTTTGACTTCCTGCCAGAGCGCTTTCCAAAATCGATGTCCCCGGACATCAGCCACCGCATCCAATCGCCATCCATCAATACCCTGATTCGTCCAATATGCTGCCACCTCAAGAAAGTACCGTCGTGTGGCAGGATTGGCTAAATTGAGAATAGGCATGAGGGGCCGCTCTTGCCAGCCCCGATAATTAAATGGTCCAAATGCATTGACCGGAAATTGTGTGATGTAAAACCAGGATGTGAAGGGGGATGCCTGACCACGCTCCATCACGTCATAAAAGGGAAAGAAGCCCCGGCCGCAATGATTGAATACGCCATCCAACAATACGCGAATGTCATTGGCGTGAGCTTTGGACAACAATCCCTGAAAGTCTGCTAATGTACCAAGACGAGGATCAATCCTAAAGTAATCGTAAGTATTGTATCGATGATTGGCCGAGGCAGAAAAAATGGGCGCCAGATAAATAAGATTCACACCAAGGTCCAAGAGATAATCGAGACGTTCAGTGATTCCCCGGAGAGTACCCCCCATAAACCCGTGGGCTGTGGGCTTGGATCTCCAGGGTACGATACCAGGTCCGGACTTAGTCTCGTGGCTATCTCGCGAAAACCGGTCCGGAAAAATCTGATAGAGGATCGCGTCACGAGTCCAGGAAATGTCGGAAGCGGGTTGATGATTTCTCATGGATACAGAACCGGAATCTTGTTCATGAGAAAGATGCGGGTGTTATGGTACAAAAAAAATAAAAAAACCCGGAGTCACAGGAAACTCCGGGCTAGAGGCAGAAGAAGAAATTTGCTCAGATTTTTCCAAAACTGACGTTCAACAACACGAGCCGACGCTGGGAGAACAACAGCAGGAGGATGCGCACCCTGAGTGCTGACAACAATCCGCACAATCGCAGCCACAGGTCATTTGGCACCCGTATCCGTGAGATCCATGAGAAGAGTTGCCGGCACCGTGGGCATGGCCCCACCCAGCATCTCCGTGATGGTATTCAGTGCCAGCTAGCCCTTGAAGGAATCGTAATCCGACACCCAACCCCGAGTTCAAAAGATCCATTCCCAATTTCAAGGTTTCCCCTACCCGATCAGCAATTTCCCCACTTGTCTCGCTGACCGTTTGTCCCAAGGCCGGATTCAAATGAGGAATCTGAGGCATGAAACCAGTCATAGGGGGGAAAGGCCATCCCATAGGCATTTGAGGCATTCCTGTCGCGCCCGTGCCGAACTGAGGGCCGCCGTGTTCTGCGGCCGGAGCATGTTCAATTCGTTTTTTATATTCCTGAAATTCCACTTTGGCTTTGTTGGCTGCGCCGACATTTTTTCCTTTTGAAGAACTTTTTGGTGTTGCCGCCATTGTTATGCTCCTGGTTAAACCGATTAACAACTAAAGACTTCACACCATCGAACCCTGGCGGTCATGTTGACGACCAAGACCGTCAGATGAGCGCCTGGTTTGGTTGTGATAATGCCTTCCTTAATGACATAGCCATCCTGAGGCTCAGCCTGTTTCACCCATCCCAGAGTTGTTTTTTCGCTGTCCTGTACCGCGACCATGACCAGGGCTGGGGCAGTTGATGCGGCATTCGTCGGAGTATACTCGATGGATAGATGCACGCAACATCCGCCTCCGATAAAAGCTTTTCCTATTCCCGCTTTTCCTCGCACATCCACCTCGCCGACAATTGGAGCCACGGCAGCCTTCGTCTCTGCATTCTTGCCGACTGTATCGTCGACTGACAGTTCAACCGGAGCTGCAAACATGGCCATTGCCCGGACCCGCTGGAGGACCATGGAATGGGAATCCGTCTTTCCATCCACATTAGTGTCTGCTTCTACAAGCAATTCCTTGGCTTCCTTCCGACATTCGCGATGCCCGCAACAGCATTTAGCCCTGGGATGGCAACAACCAGGACAAAATCCAGCGCCCCCATGCTGAAAAAGCGGTCCGGACATGTGACCAGGTCCATGGTGCGCATGAGTGGGAATTCCAGAATACATCGGTTGAGTGTAATTCATTGGCGTGACCTTCCTTAATCTTGCCTCAAATTAAACAGCCATTCACAAAAAATAAGCCGACGATTGAGTCATCCTCAATCGAACAACATCAACAGCAAATTGTTTCGCACCAGCGCAATCGGGCCATCGCTTCTTTTACTTCCAATGTCACTTTGGCACCTGGCTCAATGGATAACAATTGCGATTTCACATGATAGCCGTCCGTCATGGAGGTTTCCTGCCAGGTTGAGATACTTCCATCGATTTCAACCGTGACCTTGACCAAGGGGGAAGTCGCCCCGCCATCCGGCGCGTATTCCAGGGTCAATGAGGCCTTGGTCGTTCCTCCGATGAACACTTCCTTCATGCCGGTTGCGCTATCCACACTGACTTCTTGAGGAAGAGGCATGGAATGCGTGGCCTGCCCACCCCATCCGTATCCGGCATAACCGACTGAGGGGTAGTACGGCATTGGCATCAGGACCGGGTACCCCATTGGAGCCATGCTGCGATAACCAGTCGAATGACAATGCGGTGACGAATGGTGGGACGTCGGGACACAGCAATGCGGTGAATGGTGATGCATTAGGAATCTCCTTCGTTAGAGTCCGATGCTTTTGTCAAATCCTGGGTAATCTTCAACACATCTTCCACAACCTGGAAACCCGTATTGACCACGGTATTGATCATGTCGGCCAATTTTTGAGGAATGTGATTCTCCAGAATTTGCGTGGAAGTCTGATTAATCAGTTTGTTAACGGATCCTATAACGGTGGCCATGGTGTGTGCCTTTCTCCGGATGGGAGGGATTCCCTGCCGGTAATCAAATGGGGCATTTAGTCAATGCGGTTCCCGTCGGCGTCAATGATCCTTCGGCATGGCCTCTGGCCAATCGAAGAACTTTGGTCATCACCTCGAGGCTCCAGTTTAAACTTTGCCAGGGATTCATCAGCATACGGCTTGACGCTTTCGCACTACTGGTCAATGCGTCGGTGGCTAAACTTAAAGGCCCGGTCACCACTCCTTTTTCGTCTAATTGTAACATAGCCAACCAGGCCGCCGGATTGCGGGGCATGGCATGAAACAACGCTTGCGGGACAAGACAAATATTCTGAGAAAGAACCCCACTGAACACTCCGCTACAGAATTCTTGAAATTGCCGGTCATGGGTGGTCATGCGAGCAATGTTGGCAAGAACAAATAAGCAGAATTCTTTCAAATCGGGATTTTTGGCCACGGATAAAAATAATTCTCCCGTTCGCCAGTCCAAATCAAATTGTTGTTCCCATTGCATTTGGTATTGTTGAAGAACGCGGACGGAACAATCTCCTTGTAACACGGCCTGATGCGCAGTTTCGGCCGCTAAATACGCCCCTTCCATCGCTTTATGAATGCCTCCGCCATTGAGTGGATCGGCTTGATTCGCAGCATCACCCACCAGCATCACCCGATCGGCCACAATGGCCTTGGGTTTAAAAAATGAGACGGCCCCACCTGAAACAGCTCCGCAACGTGAGGCATGACGCAAGAGGTGACCCAAATCATGGTCAAGAAAATCCTGGAACACCTGCTTCAGATTCGGGATCATGGGAAACGGCTTATCAAACGCGTACCCCAACCCGATATTCGCAAAGCCATCATCATCCACAAACACCCACGCGTACCCTGGAAAAAACCGCTCATCGAAATACACCTTTATTTGGGCGCCTTCGGCATCCACATTTTGGTAATAGGCACGAAGAGAAAGGGCCGTCGCTCCATTTTTTAAGACGTTCCCCATAGAGCGTGACACGACGGAGCTCACGCCGTCTGCCCCGATAACAATTTTCCCCTGTACTTCCGTGCGTTGACCTTTATGATCCAGGACAACACGGGCATGATCGGGTTTCTGGTGAATCTCCCGAACAAGGGAATGCGCTTGAAATTTGGCTCCGGAGTCCACGGCATGTTGAAGAAGGATATGATCAAAACGGCGGCGATCCAACAACACGCAAAAATCCGGATATTGAGTGGAATTCGGAAATCCCCCGGTCAGCAGTAATTCGCCGTTAATAAAGAGGTCACACGTCTTAATACAGGATTTGGTGTGCGTCAGCACTTCGTCGATACAGCCCAACTGGTCAAGCCAGTACAACGCTTGAGGGGTCAACCCATCCCCACAGACCTTATCCCTGGGAAAATCGGTTCGATCAAGGATTAAGGTTGACAGCCCCTTCCGTGCCGTAAACGCGGCAGTACTGCTCCCTCCCGGTCCGGCGCCGACCACAATCACATCGTACGTCATAGGTTTTCCCAGAAAATATCCATATGGACAGAACAACTCTCACTCAAGAGCTTTTCCCTTTACGTTGCCGACGTCACCAATAATTTCACCGGAATTTCAATGGCCTGTTCGGAAACCACAAGGATACGTCCATGATAAATGTCCGGAGGAAGCCCATCGGGAATGACACCTTTCAACACAAATTTTTCAAAATCCATCGGATTAATCGTTTTCGTTCCAGGGTTGACCGTGAAGCCTTTGCAGGGAAATACCTGACCTTGAGTCGATCCGATAAACCCGTCGACTTTCAACTTGACGTTCTTGGCTGAATCCATTGAATCATTATTTATAGAAAATGACACCTGCACGGATTGCCCTGGTGTCAGCGGCAACCGATTGGCGATGTAATAGGCAGGGTCCTGTGGTTCGATACCTTCTGATTGTTCCGAGGAAGACATTGGAGCAGCCGGATCGCGTGGGCTGGAGGTCGGAGGAGCGGATTCCTGAGGTGAAGCCGTGGCCGTACCCATGACTCCGGAAAATTTCTCCATCATGGAATCTTGCATTATCGTTCCAAAACGATTAATGAGGGTCAATCCCAAACTTAAACCCGCTTCAGCCAGATCCAATCCTTTGGCAAACGTCGTGCCTATTTGATCACCATGCCCGAACACCGAATCCTCAGAGTTGATACGTTGATCCGTATGAGCAGAGGCTTGGGCTGTCGACGTTTTTTGAGCTGGAGACCTGCGGGGTTGCGGGTTCTTTTTACTGTTCTTACCGGCCGTGGCTTTACTTCCGGACTTCATGCTCATGACTCCAAAGACATTGTGCGGATTAACAACATGAATGACACGTACAGGGTGAAGGCTGGCATTGCACACAGTAATGGTGCTGGACAACCGGTCCACATCCCTGACGCATGGTACATGCGCATCCGTGGGAACAAGGTGGATCCTGCCAGATAACCCCGTGCATGAATTGCCGGAAAAATTTGGCACCAGCGCCGACCAGATGGAAGGCAAGGCCAAGAGCCTGACCAGTGGTCTGTCCCAATGTGGTCGCCCCATCGGGTTTGTATGTTGAGTATGAGGAATGCGAATGCGAACAGGACATGGGTTAATTCTCCCCGCTGCTGACAGCACTATCCATGAAATCCATCTGAGATCGGGGTTTGATCATCGGAAAAGTATGAGAAGGCACATTTCCCACTTTCAACCCACCCGAAGGGGCTTGTCTCCCTCCTCCGAATTTACCTCCCGGCCTGAGACCATCTTTACCTTTTATTGGTCGTTCCGTGAATGTCCCGTGCATTGGCTGATGAGAGGGAGGGATGGGCTGACAAGGTGATCCCGTGGCCACGACCCGTGAACCTTTAGTCATCGATCGAGATGGAATAGCCGGATTGCCGGCAGTCGCCACCTGAGGAAAACTTTGCGCGGGAATACGCGATTGCTCCCGCCTGACACTATCTCGTGGAGAAACCATGGTCCGCCCGTCCAGGTTGAGGCGGAGGAGTTCAATCCCTAACACCCGCGCGCGTAACGTATAGCTGGAAGGCAGACAAAAATCCTGATGAAGTCCGATCGACACAGGGGGCAAGCGCCGGATATTCATATCAACAGCAGGGAGCTGCCGGAGTGACAAATTGACGGTTGGCAGATTGGTCACATTGAACTGTTCAACACGTATCGGATCCAGATTGCGAATTTCGTCGATTCGAAGAGATTCAATAGTCAGGGGATCAATATGATTCAGTTCCTTAATGTGAACAGCGGCCGGGGCAATATTCCGAACTTCGCTGATCACTAGCGGATCAACATTGCTCAGTTCACTGATCCGCAATTTGTCGAGATTTTTTGCTTCTTTAATTTTTATATCGCCCATATGAATGCCCTTCCTTGGCTGATGCTACACCAGTCCTGGCCAGCTATAGTTTAGGTGAATCGCCTTGGCCTCATCGATGATGGCCGGTTGGGTTTGTAATCGAGCCGAAATTGTCACAACTTTGGAAGAGCCCGATCCGTTGAGTTGATAGAGAAACCAGGGAGCAGTCCCCGCCCCGCCCTGCACCACTGAGTCCACAAGCCATTGGACAGTCGCCCCTGAACTGTGCCGAATGGTCGCCCGAAATAATTGTTGAGTGTTGCTCTGATCAATATAGGCGTTGTCATGTCCTTGAGGATAATAGAGATACGCCTGCTTTGGGAAAACTTCAAGTGTTGGTTGATGAAGCGGCTCGGGTCCATTTCCCATCAAAGTGACAAAAGCATAGGCTTTCCGAAAAGGGCTTTCCGCCGCAGTGGCGATGATAATGTCAGTTGTCCCATGAGCAAGGCTGCCTTTCGGAGGAGCGACATATAAGCCGGTCGGATCGATCGAACCAGACCCTGGATTTCCTGCAGGATCCTGAACGGCCCAATTCACCTTACTGCTCATCCCGTTATATACCGAAGCTTGAAATCGGACCTGGGTATTCACAGGATCGCCATATCGTTCATCACGAAAATACACTTCAGCGTTGGCCGGCCAGACCTCTACTTCAATTTGATGCTGACAGACGATCTGATGGTAGACCTGATAGGTCGGATGGGTATGACGACATGGTGCAGTGTGAACCGGCACGGCTAACCTTTCTCTATCATTTGCTCACGATGAAATCTACATTGTGTCGACGTGTTCCTCAAAGTCATCGTCCGGGAGATCAACGGAACAATTGGCAATCTTCCCGAAGAGTTTGCCATTGAAGCTTAGCTTGGATTTACATCCAACCTTTCCCTCCAGTTGCGTCGTGATCCCTTTTGTGCCCAGGACCCCGGCTAATTGCACATTGGCTCCTTCAACCGCGACGGTAAATGGAGAAAGCTTTATATCAAAACTGCCAATCGAAGCCACCGTATGGATTCCACCGGCCCGCCGGAGAAACGGAATCGAAAGATTGATCGGGATCTCGCTGACCTGCACCGAAATTGAACTCACCTGCGCGACAAAAGATCCTTTGACCTTTGTGGCAAAGGCGATTGGTTCGGTTTTAGCCTGGACAGAAAAATCCGGGCAACTCTCCATACCCAGTTGGCCTTTGAAATTCACGTAGACTCCTCCTGTCCTGTCTGCTGAGTCGTCATCCCATCCGGATAGACCCGCTCGGCCAGATCACTACACATTGCATCAATCCGTTCATTCAATTGTTCAAACCCCTTCAAGGATTGACAAATTTCTTCACAGTTTTCCCCTTCAATCTCAAACGAGACAAAGGGACCAAGTTTAATTCGAAGAACCATATTGGCCGCCATTCTATCACCTTTAGTAAAAAATGAAACCGGGGTATATAAATAAGGGCGTTCCCCTTAATACATTGCTTCCCCTTAATTTGACCTGGCCATACCGCCCTTAATTACTTCGATTTCCTTGAATCCTGGCGACGCACCGGACGCTTGCCGTTTCCATTCCTGGGTTTCATCGTTCCGGTCTCATTGGCCTTCTTTTTCGCCATACCATGACCATTCGTCTGGACGTTCCCATTACCAGGCTTGTCGTTCACCTGACTCAGGTTTCTATCTGCCTCTCGCAAGAATTTCACCATCTGATCCATGGAATGTAACATGACTCCAAGCGTGTCTTTTTGTTGCCGATCAAGATTTTTGTATAAATCTTCAAGCTTTCGTTCAAGTTCTTGCCCGTCACTGGAAGTGCGGTATTCTTTGCCACGTTCCCGTAGAACCGTCCCGAACTGATCCAGGATGGAGATCACACCAAATAAAATATCCAACGTTACGTCCTGTGCTTCCTGGCCACGAGGATATGGGTGCGGACGGCAATGGGAACAAGCCAGAACCTGTTCATCTAACCCCATACTCCATCTGGCGAAAAGAGCCGATCGGGAATCGTCAGCAATATTCGAACATCCCCGACGATGAAGTTTCCCATAAACAGGATCGAATTGATACGGGGCCATGGCCGCTTCCGCTTGGCCATCAATTCGCAACAGCGCGCGCGCATCGCTGACCTTTCCTTGAGATCGTAGCTCCTGAAGGGCAATAGCAAACACATCCCCCCAATACACTTCTGTGGTTCCCGATGCATCCTCAGGAGAACGTCCCATAACTCTCTGTACGCCTGACCACCGGGCTTCCTCTTCCTTAAACGTTTGCCTCTGTGAAAATGGAACAAACCGGACACACCATTTCCTAAACGGTCCTGATCCTTCTTCCTGGGGGCTTAATCATAGACTGCCCAGGCCAACTCTCGATGTGTCTTTTGCAAACGATGTTTCTTGAGACGGGTCGCAAAATATTTTGTCAAAAAGGCAATCAGCAAATCCCGCCCCGAACCTTCTGGTAGCCCCTGACGCAAACGGGCAATATGACCTTGAAAAATCCGACGAAGAGTGCGTTCGGGGTCGGCAACCTGATTGAGATAGGTCACCCGATGATAATGCAAGTCTGAATAGCAATCCCCGTGATCGTCAATATGCATAATCAAGGAGCCTGCGAGATAGATCATACTTAAATAATGCAGAGGAACCGCTGGGACTAAAAATCCTGTTAGAACTAAAATAGCATGGCCGCTTCGGTTCCTGGCACTTTCCCGTAAGACCCGCAATTGTTCTCGGCGGGGACGTGAGCGAATGATCTCAGGATCAGAGCGGAAGGTCACATCCCGTTTTTGCGCTTGAAATAGCAGCAGGATGGCTTGCCGAAGTAAAGGATCCAAGACATCCCGTTCAGCAAACAAACGAGCTATAATCACATAAAACAGTTTTTCTCGATCCGTTTGAATCTCAAACCAACCCTTGGTCAAAAGGTCATCCATCCGATCAATATAGGAATGAGCAACATCCAAGCCAAAGTCATCAATAAAGCTATCCGCAAGGAAACAACAACCCCCGAACAAACTGCCAATCATTTGCCGACGCGCATCATAGGGAAATCCCGCAATTTCCGCGCAGGCATGTCCCACAACGGTCATCTTGGCACTCAGTTCCATCATCTTCCGGTATTCATCCTGGCGTTGTTCAAAAAGATCGGGATAATACTCCAGCACTAACGGCTTCAGAAAGACCACTACCTGTTTCCGATAAAAACTGAACAATTGATCAAGAGGCGTATGGAGGGATTGGGACGCGTACATGAAAAAAACATCTCGTTAGAACGAAAGGGTTGCTATTATAAAGCGTTGAAGCGAAACTTTAAATATTTCCCAATGAATCTTGAGAAAAAAGATTAAATTTAACCCAAAGCTATATAATGCAACGGTTATGCCTTCAGACAGACATGCAAATGTGAATAAGTGTGAGCCGGCGAAGATTCGTGTCTCACCCAAAATTTCCACCAAATGAAAGGGTTTTATCAGAATTCTGGCAAACACGAACTCTACCGGAAGAAAAGACTCACGGGATCCGTGAGGGAATGTTGCAGGCATTCAACTTCACTGCACTGATGTAAAAAGCCTCAACATCATACTTTGAAATCCCTTAGAAGCCGAGATACTTTACGACACAAAAACAATTGGTGGGTTGCAGGTTGTCCAATACAAAACAAGATTGGATCAGACTTCGAAGTTGACAGAAAAGTTATTTTCTCCTACCCAAAACTCAATCCGGTTTGGCCACTGGATTTTTTTCGGCGTCTGTAGAGCCATGCAATTGAGCCCTGGTGTCTAGTTCGTGGGCTTTTCGCCCGCCCCTCGCCGTCCGGCATTCGCCTAAATTCCCATGTATCATCACGCTGGCCATTTGAACACAGCGTTCTACCAGGGCAGTTGCGCCCTCCCTGAGTGATTGGGACTTCTGCACATATCGCATATTATTTTGCATGTCTTCCGCACTCCATCCTCGGGAATGGGCAATATAGGGAAACTGCGGGAACTGCACACCGATTTCGGCGAAAAACCCCAGCAGTTGTCCCGCCACAGCCTGAATATTATCCTGCCCACCCGTAATGATAAACCCGCCCACTTTATTATGAAGCAGATGTGTATCTGAAATCGTTTCTTGATTCTGTATGCAGTTCATCCGCTCAACCATCTTGAAATAAAGGCTGCTGGCCGCCCCCCACCGAATGGGAGTGGCCAGCACCATGACATCAGCCCAATGCACCAGCCCCTCGTAGACCTGGTCCATCTCATCTTGTGGATCCATCTGCGTAATCGAACAGGGCCAGGTACAGGCCCGTGATGATTTGGAATAAAAACCCTCGCAAGGGCGAAAGGACAGATCCCGAAGACGCAACAAGCGCGTTTCACAATCAAGATTGTCCGAGGCATGCTTCAGACCGACTTCAAGCAAATCTTCTGAGGTACTGTAGCGAGGATGATCAGGCGTCATAACGGTCGTGGAAAGTCCGAGAACACGAATCGGACCTTCCTCCCTGTGAGGAGTTCTAGCCAGAGGATGGGGTTTATGTGCTTTTCGAGCTCGCTTCGAAATCGCCGTGGACCGAATCAAAACCCGCCCCTCCGTTACTTTCACCTCATAGGCCGGCACCGCGTCTTCTTCATACCCCGGTTCCCCTTTCCCCGTTCGATAATGAAACTTCCAATAATGCCAGGGGCAGACCACGTACTCCCCGTCCAAGGTTCCTTCACCCAACGGCCCACCTACATGGTTGCACGTGCCATTGATCGCTCCAAACTGTCCATTGCGGTAAGTTAGTGCCACTGGGGTTCGTCCGATCAGCACTTGCTGCACCGGCTGATGCTTTAAATCTTCCACACCACCCACATCGATCCAGGTTGAATTCGGCATATTGACTCCTGGTAAAAATGAATCGTCAATCTTTTTTAACGAAAAAAAACAATTGTCACAAACTGGAAAAATAGTGCAACCTTATTGCGGAGGCAAATCTCTGCCTTTCGAATCTTCGACGATTAATATACCGCCCATAATCGGATGGATTTGGCAGTGGTATGAATAGCGGCCTGGGGGTAGCCCAGAAAGTGTATATGTTTTCCCCGGTGCGACCTTTCCGGAATCAAACAGACACGGCTTCTCTGTCCCACAATCGTCATGTTGAACGGTATGAGGAGACGCGGTGGCATTAATCCACTCTATGGGAACACCGGCCCAGACCACAGCTTCATGTGGATAATAATAGGGAGGAAAATGTTCCATCCGGATCGGTTCATTCACAAATTCGGTTCCTGATGTGACAGTGCCTAGCAAGACGATATAGATAAAAATGACACACTGGAGTGTTTTCAGAGGATATCTCCTTTCCGATTGTATGGTTTTAGGGATTGTACTGTGCCTACTAGTCTCAACCAAGGTCTTAAATAAAGCAAACAGTGGCAAGAAAGTTTCACGACCTCTCCTTTCTCAAATCCTGAGCTATTATCCAATTGTCACCTTCATCATTATAACTGACGCAGCTCCGGGATTTGGATGCCTCAACATAGAAAGACAGGGAATGTCCCAAGGGAGCATATGGGGATGGGAAAAATGATGCTGAATCAGTCCCTCGTCATACAATGCTAATCCCTTAAGATCAAGCTCCGGTTCGTCAAACTCATCATGACATAAACCAAAATCGGCAGATCTCTCATTCCCTCTGCCATGCCATCATCCATCATTAGAAGAATGCTACTTTTCTCCAAAACCTCTGCTCACCAGTCCTCAAAGTACACGATTCATCTCACTGAAATTTTTCTGAACGAAATTTGGGTATTTCTTTCAATGAGTTGATTCCACTCTTTAGACAAATGACAAACAGAGAAACTGAAAAACTATCGCAATGCGACATTCTTGGCCGATGAAGTCAGGCTTAGCAAGATCATAGGACTTCCAGAAAGGAATTTTCTCTGCCCCTGTGAGAAAAACCGCTGCAGTCGTACCAGTGGAAGTTCTGCGGGTTCGTCCGATGTGCAATCTCAATATTACTCATGCTCGTGAACTCGCTTCGCGATAATTCAAAATTTCACGCCCTGTCACCGCTCTGTTTTTAATAGCAGGTCTTCCCATACGGCATCTTTAGCGCTTGTCTTAGTCAACTCCAAAATTTTCTTCCTTCCCTGTTTTCTATTGAGCGAGATCCAGGTGAATGGGGAGGGAATATTTCACTTCGGTTGTCTCCCCCCTCACTGGAAACAGTTTTTAAAACCTTAAAAAAACACCAAACAAAGAAGGAAAAGCTTACTTTCCCGGGTACACTCCCCACCTCTGAAAGAGAATGCCGCATCTATTACCTTTACATATCCTGGCTTATTCCCTCAAAAGGGTATCAGGCACAATCAGGAACCTTTGCTTGTAACCAAACCTCCGGGCAGTAAACTCTGATCCCGTGAGGCACGGATCGGATCGTTCCATTTATAAGCCCACTTGATTCCTAAGCCAAACGGAATAGAATAGTATCACCTTCGACCGGAAAGAAAAGTCAGGACTGAACCGAGTGCTTCGCTTTCCTTTCAAAATCTTCCACAGACAATTGCGAAGGATACTCGTTGCCTTTTTATCCGTTGGGACCTTCGTGATTGTGGATGGAAGTCCGGCTCAAGCTCAAACACCACCCATTACTTCATCCGGACTCAATACTCAGGTCAGTGCGCCGAGGCATCTTCCCGGCGGAGCGGTTCAACATGATATTACCGGTGGAACGAGACCGGGTGGCGGAAGTAATCTCTTCCATAGCTTTGGGGATTTTGGTGTTCCCACGGACAATATTGCCAACTTCCTGAACGATTCGGGACTTCCGACTTCAAACATCCTTAGTCGCGTCACCGGCGGCAATCCATCCCATATTTTTGGAACCATTCAAACCAAAGGTTTCGGCAATGCAAATCTCTTTTTAATGAATCCCGCGGGAATAGTCTTCGGCCCCAATGCTGCCTTGAATGTGGGCGGGGCTACCCATTTTACGACCGCTGATTATGTGCGGCTTGAAGATGGGGCCCAGTTCACCGCCCTGCCCGGTGCTCAGGATTCTCTTCTCAGCATTGCTCCGATTGCGGCCTTTGGATTTCTCGGTCCGAATCCAGCCGGCATATCGGTCGAAGGTAGCACGTTGTCGATATCCGAAGGCCAACCGCTTTCGCTCATAGGCGGAGACATCACGATTGGCCGAAGCAATCTCACTGCACCCGGAGGGCAGATTGCCCTGGCTAGTGTCGGCTCGCCGGGAGAAATCCTGGCGAACACTTTTGACCAGACATCCAATATTCATGGGCATACCATGGGGTCGGGTGGCACTATCAGGATCTCAGACCAGTCTGTCATAGATGCCGGCGGAGAGCATGGTGGCAAGATGTTGATTCGGGGTGGTCGATTGGTCCTCGACCATGAATCCCAAATCCGTGCCAATACGCTGGGAGCGCAAGACGGTGGCCATGTCGATATTGCCGTAAGCGAGAATGTCCTGATAGCGGGTACAGGTGCGCAAACGGACACCCCGAGCGGAATATTTGCCAAAACAGAAGGCGGCGGAAAGGGGGGAACGATTACGATCAGTGCAAGCTCTGTGAAGTTGACTGATGGCGGAAACCTGTCAGTGAGCACCCGAGGGGAAGGGGATGCGGGAACCATTATGGTCAATGCCCCTGATGGCAAGGTCATCCTATCAGGGAGTGATAATCGCTTGACTGATTTTTCGCCTGAGGAAGAGGCCGTGAGCGGCTTGTTTGCCAACACAGTGGGAACAGGTCGGGCGGGTACCATCACGGTGCAGACCGGGGATCTCACTATAAGTGAAGGGGCTCGCATTTCGGCCGGCACCTTTGGGCGAGGCAACGGCGATGCAGGAAAACTCTTTATTGCGGCTACAGGAGACGTTCTTCTTTCAGGCACACAAGTCAATGGCATCACCTCATCTGGTCTCTTTGCGGGTGCAAGTGAATTGACTCTTCCCGGGAATGGACTTCTGGGTTCCGGCGGAACGATTAACATGACCGGTCAAACTGTCCGGATCCTGGATGGGGCGAAAATACATGTCGCCTCAATAGGACAGGAGCAACCGGACATGAACAGGCTCGATAATGCTCCATCGGCCGGGACCGTGAACATTAAGGCGGCCATGCTGGACCTTACTGGAGCGGAATTGGACGGAAAGGTCCTCGACATTATTCCAAGTGAGATAACAGCCAGCGCGACTGGCCCGGCCTCGGCGGGGCACATTCTGTTGGAAGCAGACAAGATCACGATTAAAGATGGAGGGGGCGTCACGGCGGATACGGAATCCATAACCAGAATAGAAAAAACTGGGGGTATCCAGCTAAAGGCAAAGGAAAATCTTGTCATCTCGGGAACCGCGGTTCGAACGGAGTTTCCACCGAATCTTCTTCCACAAAACACACTTAACCCCCGAACCGTCGTTCAGAGTGCAGTTCGTGCTCAGACAAAGGGCGTGAATCGCGGAGGCGAAATTCACATCAGTGCAGAAAATCTATTTGTTGACGGCGGAGGCCTCATCTCCAATGCGGCTCTTAATGGAGCGGGAGCTGGTGGAAACATACACCTTGACGTCGTAGATACGATTCGATTGTCAGGTGCGTACGAAAAAGTGGACAAGAACAGGACAATTTTTAGAAGTGAGATTTCTAGTGGGACAGAGGGGCCCGGTCATGGTGGTGACATTTCTATCACGGCCAAAAATGTTGAGATGCTGGATGGGGCATGGATTTCATCAAGAACCAGAGGCCGGGGAAGTGGTCATGCCGGCCGGGTGAGTATCACGGCAGAAGAAAACGTTTCTCTCTCCGGATTCATGAGCGTATATGATCCAGAAATCAATAACACCAGCAAAACCCAGGAAATATCAAGTCGAATTATTGCACGCGCAGAGGAACACGACAATCGGCTAGCGGATTTACCTCTTGGTAATGCTGGCGATATCTCGATTTCAGCGAAAAATGTCGTGATGAAAGATGGGGCGGAAATCATAGCCCCGTCATCCTCCGGGAGAGTGATACCCATAACGGATGCCATAGAGGAAATCGTTGCCAACATGCCAGAAGAACAGCGTCCACGTGCAGGGAATATCACTGTTAAAGCTGATACAATAATCCTATCCGGCGCGCGAACGGTTGGAGGATCAGGAAAATTCGGTTGGGCTCCAACCACCATCCGCGCTGGGGTTATCGGACCGGCAGGAACCGGGAATGTTTCACTGACTGCCAATACTATTGTCATTCGTGATGGGGCCGATATCAGCGCTGAAACTCAATCTAGCACTCAGGGAGTTCAGCGGGGCAACGTGACGATTACCGCTCATGACAGCTTAACTCTCTCAGGATATCTTTTGCGTACGGAATTTCCAGAAAACCCTATAGGATCAGATCCCTTTCCTGAAGCCAATGGGCGGACGATCAGGCCGACCAGCATTGTTGCCCGAACGAGTGGGACAAATCAGGCTGGGGATATCATTCTCTCGGCAAAAAATCTCATAATTACTGAGGGAGCTCAAATTGCAAATGGGACCCTCAATCATCAGCTGGACAATGCAGGGGGGGGTGGGAAAATCCTTCTCACAGCCGACCATTTGACTATATCTGGCATGGCCCCATTCCCTGATGCCATCGGAAGACCCCTGCCAAGTATTATTTCAAGCAGAACCGATGGGCCTGGTCAAGCCGGTCAAATTGACATTACTTCGAAAACGATAGAAATCAAGAGCGGGGGGCAAATTTCCGCCAGCAGTATTCCCCGCGAGGATGCGATTGGCGCGGGAGCAGGAGGCAATATTCAGGTAGTGGCGACCGAAAGATTCCTGGCAAAAGGAGTGGGAATTCTTGAGGGAACCAGAGGTGTTCGAAGTGGAATCTTTAGTAGCACGGAAGGAACTGGATTAGGAGGGAATTTGCGGATTACGGCCCCCGTGATCAAAATGAAAAATGGAGCCGCTATTAGTGCATCCACGACCGGCACGGGAAATGCCGGAGATATTTTCATTACTGCCAGTGACTCAATCCTGCTTGACAAGGCTTCTGTGACAACAGAGGCGGGGTCGGCGGTGGGTGGAAATATTAAACTCACGGCCGATAATCGCATTGATGTGATCAACAGTCAGGTGACTAGCCGAGTTAGGGAAGGATCAGGGTCCGCCGGAAGTATCAATTTCGACCCAGACTTTATCGTACTCAAAAATAGTCAAATATTGAGTACCGCCGTTGCAGGATCTGGAGGTGATATCACCCTCACCGCCAATTCGGCGATCGTGATGGACCCATTTACATTCTTAGACGCGCGTTCGCAGTTCGGGGGCAACGGCAGGGTCAACATTGAATCCCCAGTTCAATTCCTGAGTAGTACCATTGTGCCCTTGCCGCAAAATCTGGTTCCGGTGACGACTCTGTATGGCACCAAATGTGTGGCGGAGCAAGGTCGGTTTAGTTCGTTTGTAGATTCCAAGGCCGACTCCATTGCGCCGACTCCTGGAGCCTTGTTAGCCAGTCCCCTTCTTCCGTTTTCCTCTCATTCTGTTGCGTCGAATCCGATCGATATTCATGTAGATTCAAACAATCAAACACAGGCTGATCCCACTCACGCGACGACATATTCCCCGCCGGTTCTCTTTAACCAGGCCACTGGTCAGCGTGCAACCTGCCGTCCGTAACCACTATGAAACACCTATCCCTTTTAATTCCTGAATTTCTAAAATAGATATTCTTTTCCCTGGTTCGATTACTCTTTGCCATTTCTTCCTCCTGTTCATAAAAGGAAGTCGGGCTATGAATACGTATTTCCCTGGTTATAGAGATACGATGTGCCGCGTTTTCTAGTTTGGAGGTAGTGCCTTGAAAAACGTGTTTGCGCAGGTGCTTCAGAGGTGGAACAAGTGGTTGAAACTTACATGGCCGATACTTTTAATGAACCGGGACAGCCCCTTAAAGGAAAAGAACATGCAAGAGGACGGCACAGAGGGAGATAGCAGATATGGCGATCGCCGCAAGACTGATTTGCAAGGCGCGTTGCTGATTAGATGTGGCCACTGAGGCGGCGTGTTCGATTGCCGCAACCGTACTTTGCAATTGTTCGGCGAGTTCTTTGACATGTGTGGCGTTTTGGGAGGCGGCTGTTTGTAACTCGCTGATCTGTTGCTGCAACAAATGTGTCTGATCGGTTGTAGGGGCGGAGTCTTTCTTGGTAAACGCTGGTGCGGTAGCCGAAATGATTGTCCCGATATGTGGAAGAACGGCTTTAAGTGCCGGAATAAGCCATGTTGCCATAAGATTACCTCACAACAATTAACATCTATTAGTCCGATGAAGTACCGAAAGCAATATGCTAAAAATGTAGCGGTTTGTCAAAGAAATGGCCATAAAGGTCAAAAGATGTTCTAAGCAGATTTCCCTGTGCCGCGTGGAGTTACGGTTCGACACCAATCCACTGTGGGAGATCTCCCCACCTTATCCAAACAGGGCGCGCTCGGCGCGCTGGAGATCATCAGGCGAGCCGAATAACACTACGACATCCCCTGCCTCCAGTCTGGTTTCACCTGACGGCATGAGCTGCCGTTGTCCTTGCCGCACCAAAGCAGCGATCGCAACGCCTTTAAGATTCAGTTCATGTAATGAGTGTCCCACAACGGAACTGTCCGGAGGTAGCACCACCGGTCGAAGACGGTCGACGTTGTGTTCTTCCCGCGTGTCAGCCAGCAGGCTATCGCCCAGAAAGAACTCACGTAATAAATGATAACGCCCTTTGCGCTGTTCCCGCATTCGGCGTGCCACGCGGGAAATGGGCACGTCCAGTAACACGAGAGCATGTGCGGCGATCATGAGACCGGCTTCCAGCGTCTCCGGCACCACCTCTGTTGCGCCAGCCGCACGCAATTCCTCGACGTGGGTTTCATCGCGGGTGCGTACCATGATCGGAAGATCCGGACGTAGAGTCCGAAGGTGATGCAGAGTTTTATGGGCCGAGGCTACATCTGCATGCCCGATCACAACCAGCCGGGCCGTGCCGACACCAATCCCTTCGAGAATGGTACGTTCGGACGCATCTCCGTAAAAAACTCCCTCGCCTGCGATATTCGCCTCCTTTACCCTGGACGGATCCAGATCCAATGCCACAAAAGGAATCTGTTCCTCTTCCAGAAGATGAGCCACACTCTGGCCAATGCGTCCGTACCCGCAAATGATGACATGATCGCGAAGATGTCCGACTGTTTCTATGCTGACTTGGGGCACCGCATCCTTTCCCTCTCGGGCAGGACGAGGGGCACACCAGCGAGCCAGCACCTGGTTGTACCGGATAAGAAATGGAGCAACAATCATAGAAAATAATACAGAGGTCAGCACAATCTGCCCGATTTTTGGTTGGATTACACCCACGTCCAGCGCGATAGAGAGCAAAGCGAATCCGAACTCACCTCCCACAGCCAGCAGCCAACCGGTACGCCAGGCCGTCGTCGCGTCCATTCCGGCAATGCGTACCATCAGTGCCACGAGTAAGGTCTTGATGAGCAACAAGACCGTGGCTCCCGCCAAGGCCAAATGCCAAATTTCAGGGATTGTCGACGGGTCGACCAACATACCGATCCCGATGAAGAATAGACCAAGCAATACGTCGCGGAAAGGACGAATTGTCGATTCCACCTGATGTCGGAATTCGGTCTCACCCAGCATCATGCCTGCCAGGAACGCACCGAACGCCATAGACAGGCCAAGGCTACTCGTGGTCCATGCCGAGACCAATGACACAAACAGCACTGTCAGGGTAAACACTTCCGTAGAGCGGAGCTCCGCGACCAGATAAAACAACGGGCGCATGACCCATCGTCCGGCCAGAAAGACCAATCCGAATGCCAGGGCCGCTTTCGCAAATGCCATTCCGAGCGAGCTGGCCAGAACCGCGACCTCCGTATTCGCCATAGCGAGCACAGGGATGACGACCACGAAAGGAACTGCCGTAACATCCTGGAAGACGGACATGGCAATTCCCAACCGTCCATGCCGGCTATGCTCCTCTCCCTGATCAGTGAGTTGCTTACTGATAATGGTTGTGGAGGACTGAGCGAAGACCGCTCCCACCACGAAGGCCGCCGCAATGGGCATCCCCACGAGCCAAGCCAGGAGGCCCACCGCGATCGTCGTAAGCAGGACCTGTCCCGTGCCAAGACCCAGTAGCTGATGACGCAAGGCATGGATCTGCGGCATCGAGAAGTTCAGGCCGATGGTAAACAATAAAAAGACGATGCCGAATTCTGCCAGTGCGCGAATGGGCTGGGCTTCAATCACCGGCCCGGGGGTGTACGAACCGAGCAGAAGGCCAACGAGCAGATAACCAAGAGGCGAAGGAATATGCAGCCGGTGGAATGCAACCACAACGACCACGGCTGTTCCGAGTAATAAAAGAGACTGCAGGAAAAACTGCTCAATCATTGGGATCCTTCTAGAACCATCGATTCCATACCGGACTAAAATTGTTCTTGCGTCACAGACAGTCGGACACCAAATGCTTACGCTTGCTCCAAAGATACATCGAAACCTATCAGGGGAAACGTATCACGACGGATGGTGTCGAGTCCTAAGAAGTACAAAACTCATTCTGAAAGGATAAAACCGGCCATGCGGGCTACAATCAAAGATGTAGCCCATGAGAAACCATGCCAACAATAGTTACTATTAAATATGATGGATTGGCAAGAGCCACTTGTGGAAACATTTCATTCCAACAAAAAATGAATGTAACCTTCACGAGAGATTCAATAGCGAAAATAAACGACCCCCGGTACTGCTTCTGATGTTCAGTGGCTAGTGACTCCCCCTGCACCTACTTTTTTACAAACAGATATATCGCCAGGCCGATGAGAATAACAGCAAAGATTTTTTTGAACATGTCAGTGGGGACACCTTCAATAAGGCGAGCACCGATTTGTGCCCCGATGATTCCTCCCAGGCCGAGCAGGAGGCCATATTTGTAATCCACGTTAGCCAGCCTACCGTGGGCAATCAAGGCCGAGACTGCAATCACCAGGATCCCGACGAATGAGGTACCAACGGCTTTTTGTGCCGTGAAGCCTAGAAAAAGGAGAAGAGGAACCATCAAGAATCCGCCGCCAAGGCCGGTGAAGGAAGCACCCATACCCACAAATACCCCGCTCGCAATAATGGCTAACGATGTCACATCCATAAAAACTTTCCTTTTCGATATTGTGTGAAACCACAGAATTAAATGTAACAAGGAACCATGCAGTTGGATTAGAGCCTATTCAACCGGAACAGGTAATTTTAAAATTCTTTTTTCTCCTTTCCTCACCCCGGGACTAATACACCTAATAGAGCGGAAAAGGTCGAAGATGGAATGAGTTTGAAGTGATTCAACTGTTCCTGCCATATCTCTGGAAAGAGACCACCCCATTCCCGTAAGATTGCAAACCACAACAAGCCATCAATTGAGGGTTTCCTGATTTCAATAATACCCCACCCGACTGTTTGGCGAAATCTTAAAATGAATTCACTCTCATAATAGAAATGAGGTTTCCATGAGTTCTGCTGAATATGACTCTTCCCAACCAATTTCAATGGCTCAATTAGCCGATCCCCATCTTCTTTACCAAAAGAGCGTGCAAAGCCCTGAACTTGACATGCCGTTCCTCACCGAATATTTCGAGAGCTATACCAACACTCCCCTTCGCCACTTTCGGGAGGATTTCTGTGGAACCGCCTTTTTATCCTCCCATTTCGTGACCAGGCATCCCGACAATCATGCCCTGGGTATTGACCTGGATTGGCCTACACTGAATTGGGGTATCAAACACAACGTTTCTCATCTGACTCCCGAGCAACAGCAGCGGCTCACATTGGTGAATGACAATGTCTTGAACGTCCAACACCCCCTCTCGCAACTGACCGTCGCCATGAATTTTAGTTATATGGTTTTTCGTGACCGCCCGACCCTTTTAGAATATTTCAGGAATGCCAGGCGATCGATTCAGCCCGGCGGGTTGTTTATGCTGGATATCTGGGGGGGCAGCGAAACACAGGTGGAACAAGAGGAACATCGAGACATCGACAATCCGGTTGATGACGGCATTGGCGATTTCATCTTTGTGTGGGATCAGGATGTCTTTGAACCCTCCACGTATTTCTGTACAACCCGGATTCATTTTCTCTTTCGGGATGGCAGTGAGCTTCGCAATGCCTTTGTCTATGATTGGCGCTTGTGGACGATTCCCGAAGTCACAGAACTCATGAAAGAGGCCGGTTTTAAAGACGTGCACTTTCTCTGGGAAGGCCTCAATGCAGAGGCAAATGAAGGGACAGGCACCTATCATCGCGTGCAGAAAGGTGATTCCGATCCATCATGGATCGCCTATCTGGTTGGCCAGAATCCAGAATAAGGGATGGTGTCAGCCAAACTATGGCTCTTTCCCTTTTTGAATGTGAGTCTATTGTCGGAGAATTGAACCGGGCTCTTGTCGGTGGGTTCATCCAGAAAATCCACCAACCCCGGCTCCTTACCCTCACCCTCGATGTCCGAACACGAGGACAGACGAGTACCTTACTCGTGTGCGTGGAACCCCGGTTTGCCCGCCTGCATCTTACCTCTCAGAAGTTTGAGAATCCGCCGACTCCCCCACCCTTTTGTTCTTTTCTGCGTTCCCACGTGGAGGGTGGGCGCATTGTGAAGATCAGCCAGGAGCCCGGGGACCGGATTGTGTTTATCACCATTGTGAAAGCCGAGGAGGTGTGTGTTTTGGTGATTGCGTTGATCGGCAATCAGGCGAATGTGCATTTGTTGAATGAGAAAAAATTGACGTTGCGGTCATTACGGGAATCGCGTGTGAAGGTCGGAGAGCGCTATTCGCCCCCAACATTGAAGCCGGTGAAACCGCCGGAGGCTCTCCCTCCCCCCTCCATGGCTGGACGGGTCCCTCAGAACGGGATCGTTATTCAGCAGGAAGGCGAAATGAGTGAACCGCTTTCTGAATCCTTTACTGAAGGAAAAGGAGCGTTTAGGGAAATATTTCCGGTGTCGGCTGAACTGGAAGCCCGATATGGCCAACAAGAACAGGAGGAAGGCCAGGATGCCATTCTTGAACAGCAACTGTTTCAGGCTCGAAAGGCGCTGAAGCATGCGAAAAGAAAAATTCAGGCCTTACAAGAAGATTTCAAAAAGACGGAGCGGTTTCGGGAATATGCCCGGTATGGAGAACTATTGAAAAGTCATCTCCATGAAATCAAAAATGGACAGGAGAGCATCGCCATGGTTGATTATTATGATCCCGCCTTGCCCACTCTGACTCTCCCTCTTGACCCGGCTAAAGATGCCGTGTGGAATATGGAAGATTACTTTCGAAAATATCATAAATACATCGGGGCTCAGGAACATCTCCAACCCCGTTTGGACCAGACCCACCAGGAGGTAGTTCGATTGGAGGCAAAATTGGCTCAGCTAGGACAAGGGATCATAGATCCCGATTTCCCACCGAAACCCAGGAAAACACCAGGTCACTCGGTTCCTTCTGGCACTCGAACATCCAAAGGCAAACCGGCTCCAGCCCAAGCCTACCGGACATATACCTCTGTCGACGGGCTCCCGATTTTAGTCGGAAAAACAGCCAAGGATAATGATCATCTGACATTGAAGGTCGCCAATGCGGATGACCTGTGGCTCCATGCACGAGGGACACCAGGCTCTCATGTGGTTGTCCGGTTGGAGAAAGGCGCCACGGTGCCACCGGAGACCTTAAAGGATGCGGCGACGCTGACCCTCTGGTTTAGTAATTTGCGAAAGAGCGGGAAAGGCGAAGTGATTTATACTCTGCGGAAGTTTGTCAGGAAAGGCAAAGGCTTTAAACCAGGTTCCGTCACGGTGGAGAGAGAAAAGTCGCTCTGGATTGAATTAAAAGAAGATCGATTGAAGAGGTTGAAGGGCGAAACAAGCCCTGGCTAACCATGTCATCCAGATCCATTCGAATTCGCTCAGGAAAAGGTCCGACGAGACTCTAAAAAAGTCGATCATCGTCAACCGTGGCACAGACCCTTCGCCCGTGACCGATAACCAGGAAATTATTGACTTTTCCAATCCGCCGTTTTCTCTATCAAGAACAAACTACTTCTCTGAGAACGGAGCCATTACTATAAAACTGTTTCCCCCTTCCTCAGTCTTGGACCGGCGCCACGACAGCCTATGAATGAGATGCTGGGCTAACCGAAGGATTAAACCCAGAAACACACAAGATGAAAACGAAAAGAAAGTGCCTGCAACTCCTTCAAGAAATCATCTTCAATTCTCACACTGCACAAAGCACTCACTAATAGGGGGCATGCCCTCACCCCCTTTTCCGTATTGCCTGACTTTTCTGACTTAACCACTAAAAAAAAAGACCTAAAATTCCCGATTATTACCACAGAAAAAAAGAAAAACGAAAACAGTTCACCTCTGAACTGCGCGATCTTCACATGAAGCGCTAAGTTCGTGCGTATAGGAAATTCGAATCCAACCGATAGGATGAGCTATCGGAGGGGGAAATGCGAAATATTTGTACGCTTGGCCTTGTGGGTTTCTTCGTACTCCTTGGTGGATGTGCCTCTCACCATACGGTTAATGATGAGCAGATTGATCTCTATCTCAGCACAATGGATGATAAGCATTTCATCTGGTGCGAATTAGATCTGGAGCAATGTCGACATGACTTTGAGCAATGGAAGGATACCGCAGGAAGTCGCAGGATAATTCAGGAATTCGAAAAAGAGGATACTGGTCAAACGAACAATATTCAGCACTTGCCGCATGTCTTTCGTACGCGGTTTGTGGATGAAGGCCAGTTAGGAGAGGAGTTGCTAGGAGGAGAGGGCAAGGGACAAACTTTCGGTCAGGATACCGAAGGATTGGTCAGGTCCGATTCGAGTATCGATGAAAATGACCATGCCACACAAGAAGGAATGAGCATGATTCCAAAAATTCAGGATCCCCACTTCGTGCCCCAAATACCTTGATAACCCATTAGGGAATAAATCACCAAGACAGTGAGTTTTTCCGGTTCGTTCTCAGACTTCCCGCTTTCGCTCTGATACAGCAGATTTAACCTCACCATTCAGTTCAGATCCATCCCCCGTTGTTAGTCGATCATCATTCGTCTCCACCTTGAAAAGAGCAAACAGTCGTGTAACCAACAGTATCTTCAGGACTGCGCCCCTACCTCGATGGTTTGCACCTGATCCGGTAGGCAATCGGCAATCATGCTCGGGTGGACTTCAGAAAATTTTCACCTTCAGCGGATCGGCGCGCAGATATCCCGAACGTGGCCGCGCAACCAGCGATGCGCGAGATCGGAATCCAGGCGCGGGTGCCAGAGCAGGGAAACTGTGACCTCCGGTAGAGAGACCGGAAGGGGAAAACTATACATCCCGGCCCGCAAGTTTCCTGTGTGTCGTTCAGGAACCGTGGCGATCAGGTCGGAGGCTCGGGCGAGAGCCAGCGCCGTCGAAAAACCACCGACGATCGTGACAATTTTTCGCTCCAGCCCGAATGGCTCCAAGGCTTCATCAACCGATCCCTTGTCGAGACCCCGCCGTGAGACGACGATGTGCTTCCCGGCAGCATAACGGGAGGGCGTGATCTTCCCCTTGCTCAGCGCATGCCCCATTCGCACGACCCCAATAAACCGGTCTCGGAACAAAGCCTGCGCGCGCACCTCCGGAGCAGTCGTATCGGCCACAACGCCGGTTTCCAGATCGACGGTCCCGTCGCGAAGGGGCGCGCTGTCTTTGTTGGGCTTCTGCACGAAGCGCAACCGCACACCAGGAGCTTCTTCGCCGATGCGGGCAATGAGGACCGGTCCGAAGTTCTCCACAAAACCTTCGCCGGTCCGGAGCGTGAACGTCCGGACGAGCTGTTTAAGGTTGAGTTTCTCGGCAGGCCGTAGAACGGCTTCTCCGTCCTGCACGAGTTGCCTCACCCGCTCGCGGAGTTCGAGCGCGCGGGGTGTGGGAACGAGGCTGCGTCCGGCCCTCACCAACAGCGGATCGCCAACCGTCTCACGCAATCGCGCCAGCGCCCGGCTCATCGCCGACGGGCTCAGCCGCAACCGTTGGGCCGCGCGCGCCACACTCCCTTCCGCGAGCACCGCATCAAGCGTGACAAGCAGGTTGAAATCAGGGGTCGACATGCATTGATTTTAGCACAGTTTATTCCTGATGTAGCGTCACACGCACGAATAAAGTGCAAGTGGTGCGTCTTCCGCCATATCAAACTTGAGGGTATATTTTGGGTAGCAACATATCGGGAGTTGCCAAAAAGTGGGAGCCTATGTTGAAGCCAACCATTGCAACACAAGATGTGATCGTAACTGGAAGTGCAGAACAGACACCGTCAGTTCGGTGGGCGCTCATCGCCCTTTCCCTATCCATGTTGCTATCTTCACTCGACACGAGCATCGCCAATGTGGCGTTGCCGACGTTGACACGGGCCTTCACCGCCTCCTTCCAGGAAGTCCAATGGGTGATTCTCGCGTCTCTCCTTGCCGCCACGACTCTGATCGTCAGCGTCGGACGGCTCGGTGACATCATTGGCCGACGACGGCTGCTATTAGCCGGAATTTTCCTGTACACGGTGGCCTCGGTTCTCTGCGCAACCGCGCCCACGTTCTGGTTGCTGATTGCCGGGAGGGCGGCGCAGGGCCTGGGAGGGGCCATCATGATGGCTCTCTCAATGGGGTTTGTCGGTGAGACAGTTCCAAAGGCAAAGACCGGTAGTGCCATGGGCCTGCTCGGAACCATGTCCGCAATTGGGACCGCTCTCGGCCCATCGCTCGGCGGGGTTTTGATTGCCGGGTTCGGTTGGCGGGCGATCTTCCTCATCAACCTACCCCTGGGTATCCTGACTTTTCTTCTCGCACATCATTACTTGCCCGTTGATCGTCTGGAGCCGAAGACGGATCGGGCCGGACTCGACCATGTGGGTACGCTGCTGCTTGCACTGACGCTCGCGGCTTATGCACTCGCCGTGACAATTGGGCGCGGCAGTTTCGGTGCCCTCAACATCGCTCTCCTGTTGGCTGCGGCCTTTGGGGTCAGCCTCTTCGTACTCGCTGAGAGGAGAGCCGCATCGCCCTTAATCCAATTGGCGTGGTTTCGCGATCCAGTGCTGAGTGCCGGCCTTGCCATGAGCGCACTCGTCACGAACGTGGTGACGGCGACGCTCGTGGTCGGACCATTCTATCTCTCTCGTGCGCTCGGGCTCGATGCGGCCATGGTTGGACTCGTTTTGTCAGTCGGTCCGCTTGTCGCCGCACTGACTGGGGTGCCCGCCGGTCGCATGGCGGACCGTTTTGGCGCGCAACGCGTGACCATCGTCGGGCTCATCGGAATGGCGGCTGGTTCCTTCATTTTATCCATGATGTCGACGACATACGGTATCCCTGGCTACATTGTCCCCATCGTGCTCATCACCGGCGGATATGGGTTGTTCCAGACCGCCAACAACACTGCCGTCATGACAGATATCAGCCCTGACCAGCGTGGCGTGACTTCCGGAATGCTTAATCTAGCGCGCAATCTCGGACGCATCACGGGTGCATCGGTAATGGGCGCTGTGTTCGCTTATGCATCGGCAACGATCGACATCACAACTCCACATCCCGAGGCCGTTGCCACGGGTATGCAGATTACATTCGGAGTCGCGGTGATGGTGATTGTCGTTGCGCTGGCCCTCGCGATTGGAACTAATCGCCGCACATTGCACAATCGGGAATTTGCTCCGGAGGCAGAGTTCCAGGCCGACGGGAAAGTTTTAGAATGACCGCTCTGCACATTAATTCAAGTTGCGCATTCCATTGAAATTCATCATGGGCGAATGGCACATCCCCATGATGATAATAGGAACCAGGGAAGCATTAATGGATTGCAACCCATTTGTTCTTTGCTTCCTGTCCGTTGGACAGGGGGAAAATGAAGGAAGATGTTTGGTCCGTTTTGAAAAATTTATTCCCCTACCCGGACAAGCATACCGCGCTCTTTGCAGATACTGAAGGTGTGATAAAACCATGCCACGATGATCACAAGAAACCCAAAATTGAGGCCGGTCGCCCACAGTAAATGCATCACAGGTAAATCCCCAGTGGTGAGGACTCCACGCATCCCTTCAAAGATATGCGCGGGAGGGACCATCCAGGCAATCGACTGGAGCACAGGCGGAAGAACCTCAATGGGGTAAAACACGCAAGATATGGGTTGAAAAAGAAAGACCATGCCCCAGGCCAGCACTTCGGCCTGCTGCCCGAAGCGCATAATGATGGAAGTGGTAAGCACCCCAATGATCCAGCCGGATATCACCAGGTTGAGAACGAAGGGAAGTAGCGAGAACCCCATCTGGAGGATATCGTAGGAATAAAACACCCAGGCAAAGAGCATCATCAACCCGCCTACGGCCGTCACCTTGAGCACACTCATGGTCATGGTCGCGACGAGATATTCTCCGACCGTTAACGGACTGGCAAACAGGTTCATCAGATTTCGAGCCCACATTTCCTCTAGAAATGAGACGGCAATGCCTTGCTGCGCGCGAAACAATACATCCCAGAGGATCAATGCTCCAAGAAAAAAGGAGACGGCGCCATGCAGCGACATCCCGACCTTTTCCAGATAAATCGTAATGAATCCCCACACCACGAGATCTAAAAACGGCCAATAAAAAATCTCCAGCAAACGGGCAAAGCTTCGCTTGTAGAGATACATATGACGCGATAATAAAGCGAGGATACGACCGAGACTCATGGGCCGTTCTGTTCCCTGGCCAACTTTAAAAAGACCTCTTCCAGATCTCGTTGGCCGTAGCGTTGAATGATTTCCGGGGCGGTGCCTTCTGCCACAATCTTCCCTCGTTGCAGGAAGATGATCCGATCGGACATTTCCTCCATCTCCCGCATGTTGTGCGAGGTATAGAGAATACTCAATCCTTCAGAGCGTTGGTATTCTTTTAAAAACGATTTAATTTTATTGACAATATCAGGATCCAAACTGGCTGTAGGCTCGTCCAGAAACAGAACCTTTGGTTCGGTCATGATGGCTTTGGCCAAGGTGAGCCGCGACATTTGGCCTGAAGACAGTTTTCTTGTGAGGCGATGCCGGATATCCTCCATCTCCAACTTTTTGACAATGTCATCAATACGCTGCTGAATATGCTTGAGTTCATAGAGCCGCGCGATGACCTTCAGGTTTTCCTCTACCGTTAAGGAAAACGGCATCGAAATATAGGTGGAGGAAAAATTCACCTGTTGAAGAATAGTTTCTCGATGTGTGGCCAAATCCAGGCCAAACATGTGAATGCTCCCGACGGTTGGTGTGATCAAACCCAACAACATATGAATCGTGGTGGTTTTGCCAGCACCATTCGGCCCCAGCAGACCGAGTATTTCACCTTTTTTGATGTCGAAAGAAATATTATCGACGGCCGTAAAGCCTTGAAACCGTTTGGTGAGGTTTCGAACTTCAACCACAGAAGAAGCGTTGGAACCCGAGGCAGGCATTAAAACAAAAACCCACCGATTTTATCGGGTAAATGGCAGGTTTCACAGCGATTACTCAGCACTTCGCCTTCGTAACGTTGTTCCCCATCATGACAACGAAGGCAATCGGCCATGTTGGCTTTCCAGAGCACCGAGTCTTTTGGATGATCTGGTTCATGGGGTTGGTCATCGAGTTTGACGTGCCCGCGCGGGATCACAATGGGATACGCTTTAATCGGCGATCCATGGACGACACGCCCGTGACAGGTCGTACACCCCTCCCCTTTCCCACGCTTCTCAAAGGCCTCCATGTGTTCCCGGTGATTCATAATCAATCCCACATCTTTCACTGGTGCGGGAAGATCACGAACGGAGACTTCTGTCACCCGCAAGATGGCTCGATGACAATTGATGCACACGGAGGAAGTCACGTGGGATTTCAGATTGTGCGGGTCGGTCGGGGTTCCGAAGAATGTAATCGCGACGTCTTCTATTCCGGCAAAGATTTTATCCTCAATGAACCCGGAGATGCCTGGACGCACGTGGCAATCAACACAGGTGACATCTTTATGACTGGACCGAATCCAGGAGTCGTAGGAGGGCTTGATGGTATGACAACTCGCACAGAAAGTAGGCTGATTCGTCAGCGGGATTGCCGCAGCGCCTCCTAAGGCCAGCACCAGAAGTGTGGCCGCAATGAGGGTCAGGCCTTTTCCCATGGAGGTTACGAATCCCTTTGCAGGGGGAACTGTTTCATGATCAGCTGCGCCAGGCCCTGGACGTCGTCCCGATCAAACCAGGGTGCCGCACATTCAATGTGTTTCATCGAGGCTACCGCCAACAAGCCATCCAATGACACATCCACTTCTTGTAACTGCTCACGCACGACGACGACCTTGGGAAAGCCGTGGCTTTTCCAGCCTTCGGCAATAATTAAATCGATTTCTCTATTAATGAAACGGTCCCGAACTTGATCGACAGGAAGTTCTTCCGGGACATCAGCAAACATGGCCAAGCTACCTTTGGATAAGACGATAACCGCGCTGGCCCCTGCACGTTTGTGACGCCAACTGTCTTTGCCTTCGGTATCCAGGTCAAATCCGTGCCCGGCATGCTTGATGGTGGCTACTCGATAGCCCGCATGCGTCAGTTCGGGAATCAATCGTTCGATGAGAGTCGTTTTGCCACTGTTGGAGCGGCCAACAAAACCCAAAATGGGAGGTGTCATGATGAACCCTATACTTCCTTCCAGGAGAGCGAATAATTTCCAATAGGCGGCATGAATGATAGATAATAATGCGTATATTGCTTAAAAGTTCCGCGATAATAATTGGACATTTACTGAATCGCCTGGCTTAAGAGATTCGACCTCTTCCGGTACGTCAATGAATCCATTGGCTTTGACCATTGAGGTGAGTATTCCTGAACCCTGCCCACCGGTCGTCCTGACCGTAAGAACGCCATTTTCGTGTTGAAGAATGCCACGGAGAAAATGTCGCCGATCCGTATGCTTGGAAAACGATTCTTGAAAAAGTGCCCTGACAACGGGCCGTTCCCACTTTCGATGCCCGCCCATTTTCAACATGGCCGGGCGCACGAGTTGATCAAACGTGACCATGGAAGACACGGGGTTTCCGGGCAAGCCAAACGCAAGCTTCCCCTGGATTTTCCCAAAGGCCACCGGTTGCCCCGGGCGAATGGCCAATTTCCAAAAATTCATGTCTGCTCCGAGTTCCGCAAACACAGGCTTGGTAAAATCATAATCTCCCATGGAGACCCCGCCGGATAACACCAAAATATCACAGGTGAGACCCTGGCGAATTTTGTCTTTTAAGGAATCAGGGTCGTCCTTGGCAATTCCCAAAAGAACAGGTATCCCACCGGATTCCTGGACAGCCGCAGCAATTCCGTAACTATTGGAATTAACGATTTTATGCTCATCAAATGATTCATCCAGATCTGCCAGCTCATCCCCGGTAGAAAGGATAGCCACTCGAGGACGCTGGGACACGAGGACAAACGATTTAGCCAGGATGGCCAACATGCCGATTTCCCCTGAACGCAGTTGGGTCCCTTTCGGAATAATACATTCTCCCTCAATGACATCTTCCCCTTTTGGCCTGATGTTGGAGCCCTGCCCGGCTTCCGCCTTCATGATTCGAACCTTCGTGCCGGAAGGCTCAGTGTATTCCACTCGCACAACGGTATCTGCTCCGGCCGGCATAGGGGCCCCGGTCATAATCCGAATCGCTTCCCCTGGACCGACGGTTTTGGTAGCCACTGCCCCTGCCGCGACATCTTCTACAATGTTCAATTCCGGGATGCGTGTGATGGCATAGTCCTGCTTAATGTCAGCCCACCGGACCGCAAAGCCGTCCATAGCCGAATTGTCCCATGGCGGATTGGATCGCGGGGCGAGAATGTCTTCTCCCAAAACCCGACCCAGGGAATCAAGGAGTCCGATTTTTTCACAGCCCAGGGGATGCGCCGCATCCAGGACAGTCTGTTGGGCTAAACCTAGCGAAGTAAGCTGATCCATGTATCTTGCCTAATCATGTGGAAGGTGAATGTGATTCTCTACAAGCGCCTGCACCCTAATCAGAGTCTCGCCACAGTAACGCAAAAAATTATTTGCTTATTCATTTATCATGGCGGTCGCTACAAATAATTCAACTCTTGGTCATCCGACTATCCTATGCCGTTCTGATCAAATAGTCAGATCGTTAGGAGAACACTTCGCGCCCTGCTTCAGTTGCCGGTTAGGCCTTCTTAAATGGAGCCGGTCTAGCCGATACCTTCACCAGGGAATCTTTCTTCTTACAGAACTCCTCGACTTTGTTCGCAATCCCATGAATAGCGTCAGCCGTGGGAAGATCTGAATGAAACAGAGCATAGGGTTCACCACGATCACATTGAAGAACCATTTCAGGATCCAGTGGCACACGACCGAGGAAGGGGACACCCATGTCCGCGGCTGAGGCTTCGCCACCCCCTTTTCGAAATAACTCAATGGATTGATGGCAGTGGGGACAATCTAAGCCACTCATATTTTCCACGATGCCGATGATAGGAATCTCGCTGTCTCTGGCGAAAGTGACCGATTTTCGAGAGTCTAAGAGAGCCACTTCTTGCGGAGTGGACACAATCACGCAGCCTGTGACGTCACCAATGAGGTCAATAGTCGTCACCGATTCATTCCCGGTCCCGGGCGGAAGATCGATGAGCAGAAAATTGAGGTCCTGCCATTCGACTCCACCCAACAGTTGATTAATGAATTCAAACTTATACGCATCCCGCCAAATGATGGGATCATCGGAGTTTTGCAAAAGAAAGGACATCGAGGCAATTTTCAAATTGTAGGCTTGATGGGGAATAATCCCGCCGCCTGTACTGATTTTGAGCTTTTGACCTTCGGCTCCTACCATTTTTGGAATATTGGGACCATGAATATCCATGTCGCAAATCCCTACTTCATACCCTTTAAGTGCCAGACTAATGGCCAGGTTCGTCGTCATCGTACTTTTCCCGACCCCGCCTTTATTACTCATCACCAAAATTTTGTAATCGATACGCTCCATCCGTTTTCCAACCAACCAGCGACTATGACCTTCACGGTCCTTTTGGCAAGTCTCGGTTTCATCACAGATTGCACAGGCCCACATATAGGTACAGACATCCCCACTCGAACTTGAGGATGGTTGAATCATATTCAGCTCAGTTGCCATGAATCCCTCCACATACATTCAATACGATAATTTTTTGGATAATATAAATACGGCCTTGCGCCAATCTCATTGGGTGGCCACGTTTCCCATTTTCCCCACCATATGCTCTAAAAGCGGTAACACCATATCTAAATTCTCTTGCATACCTTTTACGCTACCCGGCAAATTTAAAATCAGGGTTGTCCCCCTAATTCCAGCCGTTCCGCGTGAGAGCATGGCAGTCCGAACTTTTTTAAGACTTTCAGCCCTCATGGCTTCTCCGATTCCAGGGATCTCTTTTTCAATCACGTCTCTAGTTGCCTCTGGAGCCCAATCTGTTGGTCGCACCCCCGTTCCCCCAAGAGTCAAAATGATGTGAGGAGCCGTTGTCTCACAAAGTGTGACTAATCGACGAGAAATGGCCTGACGATCGTCGGCTAGGACATCATAGGATAAAAGGGTCAATTGGTGGTTCGTCAAGATCCGTTCCAATGGTTTCCGATTTTCATCGTGGCTTTGGCCTGACTGTATCTTGCTACTGATCAAAATGGCAGCTACCCGTATCATCAGAAGTCCCCACCGGCGTAAATATTATCGAGGACCAGAATCCGGGACATCGACATATTCCTCGTCCCCTCCAGATCCGGCTCCCACAGGTTGGGGGGCTAATGGGGGACGCCGAACGGCCGGTGGGCCCGTGGCTGGAGCGGGTGCCGCAGCATCCTCACCTTCCGGGCCTTTTTTCTTGCCAAAAACTTGGGCACTGATAATCCCCACTTCATAAAAGAAATACATCGGGATGGCCATAATGCATTGGTTAAATGGATCAGGGGTGGGTGTCAGAATTGCCGCAAAGAGAAAGGAGCCCAGAAATGCCCATTTCCGGTATTTTCGTAATAGAGGAGCATCCACCCACCCTAATTTAGCCATCAAGGTCAGAGCGAGCGGAACTTCAAAAATCAGGCCAAAAACCAACATAAACCAGAGAATAAAACCCACATAATTGGCAATAGATATTTGTGCAATAAATCCCGAAGCCAGCCCATAGGAAATCAAAAAGTGCAACGCGAAGGGCAACACCACAAAAAAGCAAAAGGTCAATCCCAGATAAAAGGCCACCGTGCTAATGGCAGTGAAAGGCCCGACAAATCGACGTTCCTGGGCATGCAAGCCAGGAAGAACAAATTGCCAGACTTCCCATAGCCAGTGCGGCGTCGACAAAACCAATGCACATAATCCGGCCACCTTCACATTTTGCCATAAGGCCTCAGCCGGGGAGAGAAAAACAAAAGGAATTTTTGGCAAATCCGATGGCATCCATTCCCAGGAATCTAAAATGAAATAATTTTGCAGGGGAATCCGTAGCCAGGACACTAGCGTATCCGCATAAAAAAATGTCCCAACAAAGACACAGGCCATGACAATGACTGCCCGTGTGAGCCGCCATTGAAACTCGTGCAAATGCTCCATGACGGGCATTTTTTTGTCTTCCAGTGGCTTGAAGACTTTCTCTTCAAACCAGGAACCCATTTTGCTTTGTTTGGCCATGTTTGTTGTGTATCCCAAAATTCCGAGGGGGGCTCACGCCGCCCCCCTCCGAATTTACATCCCTTATTGAGGATTCACTGCGATAAACAGATTATTGCCTCGCCGGTTGACCAGTAGAACGGCCAACTCATCCTTGGCAATTTTTGACGCAATCTGCTTGAAGTCGTCAATCGTTTTCACACTTCCGCGACTCACTTCTTGAATGACGTCACCGGGTTGAATCCCAGCTGCCTCCACGGCGCTGCCTGATTCAACTTTCGCAACAACCACACCTTTAATGTGTTCCGGAATATTGAATTCACTCCGGTGTTCCCCACTAATCGGTGCGACCGTCATTCCCGACAACACATTATCGAGTTTTTCCATGGCCGGAGCTTTTTCTTCTTCTACCGGACCAGTCTTTGCCAATGCTTGATCGGAGGGCCGCTCGCCCAACTCCAGGGTCAGGATCGTCTCCTTGCCCTCTCGTAACACTTTAATTTCTTTTTTCTTTCCCACCTTCGTTCGAGCCACAATATTACGAAGATGATTCACATCCTTGACGGCTTCTCCTCCGTATTCAAGAATGACATCGCCCCGCTGGAGTCCGGCCTTTGCCGAAGGGCCATCTTCATGCACTTCGCTGATTAACACCCCGCCCTGTCGACCTTCAGGTAATTGGAAAGATTGCGCTAAGGCGGGTGTTAATTCCTGAATGGCCACTCCCATCCATCCTCTTACCACCTTCCCTGTTTCAATCAGACTTGCGGCAATATCCTTGGCAATACTAACTGCGATGGCAAATCCGACTCCTTCGGACCCGCCCGTCCTGGAGAAAATGGCCGTATTGATCCCGATGAGCTCCCCTTTCATATTTACCAGGGCCCCACCGGAATTTCCGGGATTAATGGCGGCATCTGTCTGAATGAAATCTTCATATTCCGTAATACCGACACTACCTCGCCCCAGGGCACTGATAATTCCCAAAGACACCGTATTGCGTAATCCAAATGGACTCCCAAGGGCCAGGACCACATCTCCAACACGAAGGGATTCATATTCTCCCCAGGCCACTGAAGGAAGAGGGCCATTTTCAAGTTTGACTTTAATGACCGCTAAATCAGTCTTTGGATCGGTTCCCACAACTGTTGCTGACATCTCTCGTCCATCATGAAAGGACACTTTGATATCGCTTGCATCCTCCACAACGTGGTTATTCGTCAAAATATATCCGCGAGAATCAATAATCACTCCAGACCCCGCACTCATTCCTGGAGGGCCGCCGGGACCGCCACCCGGAGGGCCGCCGCCTGGAGGGCCACCGGGACCACCACCGGGAGGGCCGCCGCCTGGAGGGCCACCAAACGGCCCGGGAGGTAAGCCTCTGGATGGTCCACCTCCACCACCAGTCACTGCCACATTGACAACTGCGGGACCGACCTTTTCAACAATTTCTGAAAAACCTTCAATAAACGCTCCGGGTATAGCCGCTTGCGTCTGGGCGGGAACCAACCACCCATTTCCAAAAAATCCACCTACCATCCCCAGTCCTAAAAATAAAGAAAGAACCCCCCATGGAGGGGCAATTCGAAACGGCCGGGCAGCGCCAGCAAACCACCGTGACATGTGCATCATCCCGATCTCCTGTTCAAAAAATTTAATAGAAACGGAGTGAATAGGAAAATTTCTATCTCACAACCCTTCGCATTCTCAAGAAATTCCCCAAGACAGTTCGCCTCACTTCGTATAACCGTTTGATTCTACAATAATTGTTTTCCCACGTTCAAAGTCAAATCCCCAGTTTTTTCTGGCACTCGTACACCTCTCTGACTGACAGAGTCTCATCCATCTTGTCAAGGCTTTTGCTTTAATGAAGAATATAAGCGCCCTTCGAAGACCTAAACACCTTCAGAACTGGCTATATGGATTGATGAAAATGCAAAAATTCGTCATTCTCATGAGCGTAACACCGGCGAAAATACCGCACGAGAATTAAAAAGAACGAAGTAGTTGAAGTGGAGGCTCGATCGAATGATAAGTGGTTACATGAGGCAGGAGGAATTACCCGGTAATATCCAAGAGGGAGCCCAATATTTTGTCCTGAATTCTGGTACTGGCGATATTAGCTTCTATGAGATTCACCCCTTGCAGATTGGAAATAATTTCTTTCCCTAGATCGACATTAGATCCTTCCCGAAGACTGATCGAATCTACACTTGAGAGAAATTGTGGGCCAGGGCGTTCATCTGTTTGCCAAGTAACCCTCGCCCCATTACCGGCTGACGATTCTACAGGAAGAGCACGGATTCGTTTAAAACTTTCTGTTTGTGCATTGGCAGTATTATGGGCGCCAACGCTGAGTATTCTTCCTCCAGTTTGAATTCCAGATAGTGCAGAGGCCATACCGGCAATCATCATTGTTCTCCTTCTGTTTCGACAGGCATCCCACAGTCCTTCCTCCCGACACCTTCACATTATCGACCGAAATCCAGAAACCTTTCCTGACAAGACGGAAGATGTTTCATCAAACTGAAGGAGAAATAGCTATCCATACCGGGGAAATTCGTCTTACTGAAATATTCATAGAAATTGCTGAAGAGTGCCAGCATTTTTTGCTATGTTCCTATTGTGTCCATGATCTAGGCAATTTCATGGAGGAACAACCGTATGCGGGGACTGGTTTTTCATCAGAGGCTTCAATTTCAACCAGACCTTCCCCTTCCACCGCGACCACATGGGGAAGCCAGAATCAGGGTCATCCAAGCGGGAATTTGCTCCACTGATCTACAGCTGATGAAAGGGTATATGGGTTTTGAAGGTGTCTTGGGGCATGAATTTGTCGGGATAGTCGATGAGGCTCCGGATACCGCGTTGATTGGGAAACGAGTTGTGGGAGAGATCAATGCCGCTTGTCGGGCTTGTGAAACCTGCACCAATGGACATCCCACTCATTGTCCTCATCGCACCACCTTAGGAATCCAAGGTCGAGATGGCGCCTTTGCCGATTTCCTGACCCTGCCTGTTGAAAACCTTTTTGTTGTGCCTGATTCTATTTCCGATGACCAGGCCGTCTTTATTGAACCCCTGGCCGCAGCCTGTGAAATTCCCCAATTAGTCTCAATTAAACCAACAGACCGGGTGGTTGTCATCGGAGATGGGAAGTTAGGGATCCTGTGCGCACAAGTTCTTGTGTTATCAGGATGCGCAGTCACCCTGTTGGGTCGCCATTCAGACCATGACGCGTGGCTCACCCACATGGGAATCAGAATAACCTCCCACCTCACTGATATTTCTCGAGGCGCAGATATGATTGTGGAGGCCACTGGAAGCCCCGAAGGGCTTTCCACAGCCATGCAATTGATTCGGCCAAGGGGAACACTTGTCCTCAAATCCACGTATCACGGAAATGTGTCTGTGAATATGGCGGATTTTGTTATTCAGGAAATATCCTTAATTGGATCTCGTTGCGGTCCTTTCCCTCCGGCCATCCGCTTACTGGAAACAAGTCACATCCGGGTCGACCCGCTCATCCATGCCCGTTATCCACTTTTTGATGGCGTTCTGGCCATGGAAAAAGCGGACCAGAGTGGCATACGAAAAGTCATGCTGCAAATGACCTGAAGCAGGGTTGGTTGGAAAATTTTTTATGTATTCATGCTGGTTGATTGCTTCATCCTTTGGTATGATGGTCCTTATATTCGCCGAGCTGGCGTAGCTCAATCGGTAGAGCAGCGGTTTTGTAAACCGCAGGTCGGAGGTTCAATTCCTCTCGCCAGCTCCACACAACATACGTTTCCCAAGATTCGGCAGAGGTGCAAAAGTACCGGTATCAAAGAAGCACCCGCACTCCTATCCTGGTAAAGACTCCATTAGTCCCTTCAGCCCTTTTCCAACGCGCTAAGCCCGACACAAGGGTTCAAAATATTCTGATGTGTCAGAAACTGACACTTACCTCCTGATCCTCGAAAGTCAGGATAAACAACCTCATTCCTCTAATAATCTAGGAATTTAACCTTTTATCAAAATTTGCGGGACCGCCCTTGTGTAATGCTTATTAAATTTTTACATTAAGAAACAAAGCTTTCGTTCAGGGGGCTATCTGTTAAAATACGGTGAAATGAGGATCGTCTTTTTAAAAAATTATAAAATACGGCTTCAGGCTTTAACGGAGAAACTGGTCATTTCCTGACAGCATTGACCGAAAAGTCGCAGAAGAATAAGAACCGTCCCTATAGCGACTTAAATCTGTTCGCATGTGCATGCTCAGATTGCGCACACCATGAACGACGAAAACCAATCAACCCTACCTGCGGAAAAATCTTCCACCCCCCAGGCTGATCACACAAAGCCTGACCGTCCCGGACGACAAACGTATCCAGTCGGAACATCTTCGCCTAAGGGCCGAGCGCCAAGCCTGAACCCACACGAATCCTCACATGCAGAAACCGTGTCCATGCTGAAGAAACAATACCAGCTTGCCAAGCGTCAGAAACAATGGCTGAAGATAGCAGGGTTCATAGGGGTGTTCGTTATGCTATTGGGTGGGTTAGGCACATGGTTAGCGGAGGAGAATAAGGATTTTAAAATGGCCATACTGAGAGTCGTCTCTCCGGTGGTGAGCATCCATCTGGACCCTGAAATGGTTGCAATTCCTGCCGGAACATTTCAACAGGGTGATAGCCGGGGGGAGGATACATTAAGCGAGCACCCGCTACGAAAGGTCCATATCAAAAAATTTGCTTTGGGGCGATTCGAGGTCACATTCGAAGAATATGACCGGTTCGCCATGGCGACGGATCGGGCGTTTCCTGGAGATGAGGGGTGGGGACGTGAAAAGCGCCCGGTCATTAATGTCTCGTGGGAAGATGCTCGCGATTATGCCAAATGGTTATCGGAGGGGACCGGCCTTCGCTATCGACTTCCAACAGAATCTGAGTGGGAATACGCTGCCAAAAATAGAGCAGAAGACGAAATTTGGGCGGGAACCTCAGAACAAGAACAACTTGGTACTTATGCCTGGTTCAACACAAACAGTACTGGAAGAACGCAGCCGGTTGGAACCCGACAAGCCAACGGTCTCGGGCTTCAGGACATGAGTGGAAATGTATGGGAGTGGGTCCAGGACTGCTGGCATGACGACTATCACCGTGCGCCAACAAATGGTTTGGCCTGGTTAGAGGCGAATAACGGACGCTGTGGAACACGAGTGAGGCGAGGCGGTGGCTGGACTAACGATCCCATATCCTTGCGTTCTTCGTTTCGAAATGGATACAACGCCGACTCGCGAAGTATCCAGATCGGGTTTCGCCTTGCACAAGATATCGATTAGCACTTCGATTCTCCCATATTCCTATTTTCTTCCAAATCCCTTCCTGTCCTAAAGCATCCTTATAAAAGGCAGCAGCCAAAGGGGTGACGATTCAATACCTTAGAACGTTCCTCCAAGTCCCAATGTCCAGACCGCATCCGGCCGGAGGCCTTCATTTTTATTGAGGGGAAGCTGGACTGCTGCCTGAAGCAACGTATTGGGATAAGGGGCCCATTTTAACCCGGGAGCCAAGTCCACAATGTCCTTTCCACTTTTATCCTTATCATCCAATTCATGACGGCCCAGAAGATCAAGGGAGAAAGCAAAAACCGGAATGGGAGCTAGATCAAACCCTGCCACATAGGTAAAAAGATTCAGTTCGGATTTGTTGTTGACCAGCACAAAACCCGTGTTCACATGAGGCCCAATCATTCCGATCGGGGATGAATAATATTTAGAAGCCACAGCCAACCCTTCAAATTTGTATTCTCCGACTCCCATGAAGTTATCTTCATTTCCCGTTGGAAAAGAAACGCCCCCACGTACCCCCAAATCGGGTAAGATTTCATGATTTTTCAGAAAATTATATTTGGTTCGAAGAAGGACGTCCCCGATCCCGGTTTTATTCCCCGAAGAACTGTCTTTTGAAGGGTCTCCCGTGCCGGGTGCCGTTCCATTGATCACATAAATACCACTACAATTTCCACCTTGAGTACAAGGAACGCCGTTGGCATCAAGCATGGTCGCCTTCGACTTTGCTTTGATCTGGTTATTGATGAGAGGAACCAAAATGTTGACATCCCAATTATCCGTCAGCCCATATGTGCCAAAAAATCCCACAAAATTGGTAATCACTTTGACGTCCAGGTTAACTTGTAACAGCTCATCCAACCCTGGGGCATTCGGCGGAGTTCCAGGCCCGGCGGTAGGAGAAACATCTTCACTGAGAGAAGACAGTTTCTGTCCATTAAATTTTTTGTAATTGGCGTTTGACCAAACGACCTGGAAATCAAATCTTCCTTTACCCAAGGTGTCAGCCCGTTCCGCAAAAAGTGGTCCAAGGCTTTTGGTGACCTCGACAGGCACTCCACGCTCAACATCAAACCGATACGCCGCCACCGTTGAGTTCACCGCAAATTGCCCTGTTTGTGCACCGATGCCATTGGTCAGTTCATTAAATGAATTAAACACCGAATTACCGAAATCATTGGACCGGTTGCCTGCAAAATTTGGATCCGTTTGAAACCCATCCCCCCCATAAAGATCAGGGATTACATCCTTCAATTCTTTACCATGAGTGACGGATTGACTGATGACGAGCATTGCCAACAAAAAGAAACAGGCCAACGGCCGAATTCGTCTAAACAAAGGGTGCTGCATGAGCCAATAGGTCATTATTGCTCCTCATAAATTAGAATAAACCAAAAGAGGCTTCCCTAACGATCCTGAACAAAGGATTTGGCACAATTGCCCACGCACAGTTATCGACTTTAACAATGGGTTTGGGGGATGGTACGCTCAACACCACAGGTCCAAAAGGAGGGTTTAAATTCACTCCCTCATTCAGCTTATGTGGCTATCAGATGGATTCATATCCAAAAAATGCGATGTTGCCGAAGTAGAGAAAACCAGGCGATCGTATAAACTCTTTCCCATGAAGTCAATGCATATTTCCCTGGGCCACCGGCTCCACCTTCCCCCCATTAGACATAGTGGCCTCTATTTAGGGCCAAGACCGTCAGATTGCATGAAGAAACGGAACGTCCCTTGAATTTTGAACCAGACACGAAGTCAACACTCGCATCTCTGACGCAAGACCCAGTAAACTGGTCTCAAGATCTGACAACGCCACAAGACCACTATAAATCCTGCTACACATTTTTCCAATTCTTGACCCTATGGTGATCTGCCGCAACGAGATCGGGAGCCCTTGAGAAAACCTAAGGCAAAAAGAGAGTTGGCCATTGTCCGTTTTATTCTGAGAATTTTCTTGAACAAAATACACATACGTCACAGGAGCCGGTGCCCCGTGTTGGATTCCGTTTTATATAGTTCCATTCCGAGGAGAGGATTCCTTGCCCATCCCCGCTTCTTTCTCCTCTCTTTCTTGGTATTTGCCTTGATCACATTGTTCATCCCGGTACAGGCGCAGGCAGATCCACGAAGCAATGCGGTAAACGGAAAAACTCCTGCCCAATATGTAGCCGAGACTCAGGGAAGCGCCTGGGCTGTCATTATAGGAATTGATAAATATCTGAATCTCGCCGGTCTGGCCTATGCGGTCGATGATGCGAAATCCGTGGCCCGTATGCTCGAGGGGCAGGGATTTAAGGTCACATCACTATACAACACTCAAGCCACCAGAACGGCAATTCTTCGCGAGTTGCGCCAGAACCTTCTTACCCGGGTACAAAAAAATGATCGGGTCCTTATCTTTTTTGCGGGTCATATTGGAGAAACTCCAGGCAAGGACAAGCAACAACCGGTGGGCTATATGATGCCTGTCGATACCGAACCGGGCCTTCTTCAAGACACGGCAATCAGCGTGGAGATTCTTCGTGAACTGTCTGAGGCCCTTCCGGCAAAACAGGTCTTATTTCTCATTGATATTTGTTATGGAGGCATTGCCGGCCGGAATCAGCGTTCGTTTCCCCCAATGACCGGCCATTATCTGGAGATGATTACCAGTGAACCTGCCCGCCAATTGATAACCGCAGGCGGAACCGGGCAACAAGCCTTAGCCGGACCGAAGTGGAAACATAGTGTGTTCACCTATTATCTTCTGGAAGGCATCGGGAAAGGCCGTGGGGATCTGAACGGCGATGGCATCATTCCCACATCCGAACTCTTCACCTTTCTCGATGAGCATGTGCAATCGGCAGCTCTCACCCATAAACATGCGCAAAGACCGGAAATGTGGGGGTTAAGTCCGGATAAGGGAGAATTTGTGTTTATTCCCGAAAAAAAATCCTCCGGGCCTCAAATTGCGAATAGCCCAAATCGCCAAGGAGGTTCAAGCAATCCTGTTCCAGGGACGATCGAGACAATTGTCGGACTCTTAAAGAGTTTTGGAAATCCCCTAGATGTCTTCAATAACAAGGTACCATCCGGAAAGAGTGAGCAAGCTCAAAAACAAAAATCCTTGGCAGAAGAGGCGGCCACGTTAGAGGCAGAACGGGAAAAATTTGAACTACAGGCTCTCCAAACGTTGAAGGAACAGCGACAGCGAGAGAAAGATCTTCAAGCGCAACTGGCCGAAGCCCAGCGCCTGGCGGCCGAGGAAGAGCGGCGGAGGGTGGCTGCCGAACAGGCCCGCCAGGAACAAGCGGCCCTGTTGGCTCAACAACAAGCTGAATTAAAGGCCGAACAAGCCAGGGTGGCCGAAGAAGAGGAACAGAGAAGAAAAAAATTGGCGGAACAGGAACGAACGCGTCTGGCCCAACTGGCCGAAGCCCAACGACTGGCGGCCGAGGAAGAGCGGCGGAGGGTGGCTGCCGAACAGGCACGCCAGGAAAAGGAGACCCTCCTTGCTCAACAAGAAGCCGCGTTAGAAGCCCAACAGGCCAGGGCGGCCGCGGAGGAAGAACAACGCCAACTGGCCTTAGCGCAACTTGCCGAAGCTAAACGAGTGGCTGCCGAGGAGGAACGGCGACGGGTGGACGCGGAAAAGGCCCGTCATGAACAAGCCATCCTCTTAGCTCAACGACAGGCCGAATTAGAAGCCCAACAAGCCAAGCTGGCGGCTGAGGAGGAACGACGCAAACAACTCTTGGCACAACAGGAACGAGAACTTCAAACTCAACTGGCCATAGCCCAGCGAATGGTAGCAGAAGAGGAACGACGGCGAGCGGAAGCCGAACAAGCCAGACTGGCCGAGGAGGAAGAGAGACGAAAACAAGCCTTGGCGCAACAAGAACTCACACGTCAAGCTCAACTGGCTGAAGCCCGACGAATGGCCGAGGAACAGGCCAGAATTGAGGCCGAGGAACAGCGGCGCAAAGAAGCGTTGGCCCAACGAGAACTCACGCGTCAAATGCAACTGGCTGAAGCCCGACGAATGGCCGAAGAACAGCGACGCCAGGAGGCCTTGGCCAAACAGGAACAAATACGCCAGGCTCAACTGGCCGAGGCCCAACGAATGGCGGCCGAAGAACAGGAACGCAAGGAAGCTTTGGCCAGGCAGGAACAAACCCGCCAGGCTCAACTGGCCGAGGCCCAACGAATGGCGGCCGAAGAACAGGAACGCAAGGAAGCTTTGGCCAGGCAGGAACAAACCCGCCAGGCTCAACTGGCCGAAGCCCAACGAATGGCGGCCGAAGAACAGGAACGCAAGGTGGCTTTGGCCAGGCAGGAACAAACCCGCCAGGCCCAACTGGCCGAAGCCCAACGAATAGCGGCCGAACAAGCTCGTCTGAAGGAAGAGGCCGCATTGAAAGCCGAACAAGCACGACTCGCCGCCGAGGAGCAAGAACGCAGGCAAGCCGCAGAAGCGCGTCGCTTGGCAGCTCTGGAAGAAGAGCGGGAACGAGTCGCTCGACTGAAGGAAGAGGCCGCCTTGAATGCCAGAAAGGCCCGACTCGCCGCCGAGGAAGAACAACGACAGGAAGCCGCGGAAGCGCGTCGCCTGGCAGCTCTTGAAGAAGAGCGACGACGAGTCGCTGCGGAAAAGGAGCGTAAGGAACTAGAGGCGAAAATTGCGCAACCACAAATTGTTCCAAATGGTGAAAACAATCCGTCAGCGACCCCTGAAAGATCGCCATCAACTGGGACCGTTCCCGCTTTCACTTCTCCCCCCACTCCTCCTGTGGTTGATTCACCCCCGAACGAGAGTTCCGGGTTTTTCGGATTTTTTGAGAATATGTTCAAGAAGTCTCCTGACTCACAGCCAGTGACCAGCGATCAACCGATCGAATCTCAACCTGAGGCTGTCCTTGAAGCACGGCTACATCCACAGGATTTACCGGATACCGTTCAGTCCGCCCTGTCAGGCAAGAAGGCCGACCCCATGATCTTGATTCCCGCAGGAGAATTTAGGATGGGAAGTACCGAGGACCAAATTTCTGGCTTTCTGAAAGATTTTGCTGGAGTCCAGTTCAATGCCTTTCAAGCAGAAATTCCTCAACGTCAGGTGAGCCTCAATGCCTATTATATTGATCAATATGAGGTCAGCTATCGCCGCTACCGTGAATTTCTTGAATCCACAGGTCGGGACGCCCCCGCATTCTGGGAGAATGAACGATTCCACCAACCAGACCATCCGGTACTCGGAGTGACCTGGTATGATGCGACGGCCTATTGCACCTGGTCGGGTAAACGCCTCCCAACCGAGGCAGAATGGGAACTGGCTGCCAGAGGACCTCAAGGCTATGCCTACCCTTGGGGAAATACGTGGGATCCTCAACGAACCAACACAGCGGATTATTGGGCAGGTAAACCATTTGTATCCATTGCAAAATGGGCTGATTGGATGCAAACGGCTTTGGATCGAGGAAAAGCCGGCCCGTTAGAAGTTGGAACCTTCTCGAATGGAGTCAGCCCATTTGGTGTTCATGATATGGCTGGAAATGTATCAGAGTGGGTCTTCGACTGGTATTCACCCTATGACAGTCAACCAAGCCTCGCCCACAATCCCAGCGGACCGGACTCCGGGTCCATGAAAGTGCATCGTGGAGGATCCTGGAGTGTGAGTTCGATTTTTGCCCGGTCAACCTATCGGGCGCGAGAAAATCCTGAAAAGAAAAGTCCTTACATTGGCATGCGGTGCGCCAAGTCCTATCAGTAACTTCTTCAATCCATTCTCAGATCCTACTCAATAGTCCATTTTCGAATAGCCCTTTGCCTGGTTTCTCGATAAGGCCCTACATTGCGGGAATTTATGAGCTACTGAATCTCCCAATCTGTGGAGGTCGATCCCGGGAAACCCACGGCGGAAATAGTCAGGCCGTTCATCAGCCACACAGCTACCATCCCATTCGTCCTATTTCGCCAAATAACATCCGCCTTGCCATCCCCGTTTACATCCCGCGCCTCTGCTAGTTGCCAAACGGCTGGGACCCCGCCAGGAAAACCGGAGGCGGCAATAGCGGTCCCATTCATCAACCAGATGGCCGTACTCCCATCAGTCGTGTTGCGCCAAACCAGATCCGCCTTGCCATCGCCGTTCACATCGCCCACGGCCATGATCTCAAACGCTGTCGACGCACTTCCGGGAAAGCCCACGCCTGTCACCGATAACCCGTTCATTAGCCACATGGCCACACCTCCACTGGTGCTATTCCGCCAAATGACATCGGCCCGGTTATCCCCATTCACATCCCCAACCCCGGCAATGTGCCATGTCTCCGGCACCCCACCAGGGAAACCGGAGGCGGCAATAGCCGTCCCATTCATCAACCAGATGGCCGTACTCCCATCAGTCGTGTTACGCCAAACCAGGTCCGCCTTGCCATCCCCGTTCACATCGCCCACGCCCATGATCCGAAACGCCAGCGAGGCACTACCAGGAAATCCTGTGGAGAGAATGGTTAACCCATCCATCAGCCACACGGCCACACCTCCGCTCGAACCATTTCGCCAAATGACATCTGCCTTGCCATCGCCATTCACATCGCCCACACCAGCGATCTGCCAGGCTGCCGGCACCCCGCCTGGAAAGCCTGAGGCGGCGATCGTCGTTCCATTCATCAACCAGATGGCCGTGTTGCCATCGGAAGTATTGCGCCAAACCAAATCCGCTTTGCCATTGGCATCAAGATCTCCCAGGGCCGGAGCAGTCCTGATTGGCACCAACGTCAAGGCCGTCGTGACAAAAAAGTCCTGGCCCGAAAGCGGAATTGCGGTTCTGGCTTTGGTGGTCTGTTCAATCGCTTCAAACAGAATGTTTTTGGAAAATCCAGAGGTCACCTTATGCTGCCCGGAAAGATGATACAGCAGATCCGACGTAGGCCCTATCCCAATCGTTTCACTTTCTCGAAAATTCGGTTGTCCCGCCACTGCTCCGGCCGAAACATCTAGAAATTCGGTTGCCGTGCCCGTCGTTTTATTCACCGTATAAATCCGCGCGGGTAACACAGGCGACCCCCCGGGCACCGGTCGGTTATCCGTGATGGCATAGAGCGTCCCGGCCGCATCAAAGGCCAGATCCATAAAGTTTCCAAACAGTTTGGCCTTTTGCGTGGCCAGGCCCGTGGACGGATTAATCGTCACCAACCGGCGGAAACTATTCACTTCGGATGTCACCACGAGCAAGCCCCATAGTTGCCCAGTCCCAGGCTCCGTGGCCAGTCCCCGCCCACCCGTTAGAGATTCTCCCGTCGATAACGACAGAGGAATCTTGCCCAACTGGACGCCGGTGTCGGGATTAAGCCGATACAGATTCGGCGGGGTCCCTGCCTGTTTCGCAAGCGTCAGCTCTTCCACCGAATACAGGGTAGACCCGACAAAGGCCAAACCGTGCGTGCGGTGCGTCAGATCTCCAATTTTGGTCACCACCCCATTGGTGCGAAGGCGGTAGAGGCTATTTACGAGCGGCCCGGTCTTGGAATCATTTTGTACGCCAAGAAGAAATACCGGCGGTCCGGAAGAAATGACCAGGGCAACGGAACTGCCTGGGGTCACTTTTATTCCTGCCACGGGTATTTGACTGATGACGGTGCCGCTAGGCACGGTCTCGCTATTTGCCGCAGTCACGGTCCCCACAGTTAAGCCTGCGCCGATCAGGGTCGTTTGAGCACTGCTCTGTGTCAAGCCTACGACATCGGGCACGGCGGTCCCCAACGACACGACTAGCGCTACAGCACTACCTGGCACCACATTCGTGCCCGCCCCTGGGTTTTGACTAATGACTTTACCCACCGCCACTGCGGCACTATTGGCCATCGTCACCGTCCCCACAGTTAAGCCCACGGTGGTAATGGCCTTCTGGGCCTCAGCTTGCGTATGACCAACAACATTGGGAACCTTTGCCCCAACGGACACAACCAGGGCCACAGCAGTGCCCGCCGCCACCTTAGTTCCGGCTCCAGGTTTCTGACTCATAACCTTGCCCGGGACCACTGTGACACTAATGGCCGTCGTGACTGCTCCCACGGTAAAACCGGCCGTAATAATCACCGATTGCGCGTCCGCCTGCGTCAACCCCACCACATTCGGTACTCTGGCGCCCAGAGACACCACCAGGTCCACCGGACTGCCAAATGCCCCTTTGGTTCCGGCCGTGGGAGTTTGACTGATGACTCGGCCCTCCGCCACAACGGTACTATTGACCGTCGTCACCCTCCCTATGATTAAGCCTGCTTTGGTCAGATCCTTTTGGGCGTCAGCTTGTTTCCGGCCAACGACGTCAGGAACCTCCACCCCAGAAACCACCAGATCAATCCGACTGCGTCGAACCACATTAATGCCTGCTGCCGGATCCTGACTGATAATGGTACCCGGCAGGACAGTCACACTCTTCGCCGAAGTGACAGTTCCTACCCTCAGATTGGCTTTGGTAATGGCCTCCTCAGCCTTAGCTTGTGTGCTCCCCACTACATTGGGGACTTCTACAGCCCTTGCGGTCATAGGCATGGCACAGGTGAGAAACAGCAGACATACCAGCACTCCCAGTTGCAAAACGAACGAATTGAGTCTTCGACAGGTGGCGCGGTGAGCCAGGTTCAAGTCGCCATGAGGCTGGATTTGCATTGTGTCCACGTTGTGTGTTCCATACGACAACAATTGGCTGAACATTATGGCATCACCGGAGTTTAAATTCATACTCTCGGCTGCACTTGCCTTTCCATGAATACCCCCGCAATACCTTCCTGTCCATTGGAAGAACTGGAGATGATGGCGGATTCCGTACGTATGAATGGGCCGGTTGGGGGTCGGGTCCAACCAATGTCTACTGAATTTCCCAGTCGGATGGTGCGGAGCCCGGGAACCCCACGTTCGAAATTGAAACTCCATTCATCAGCCAGATAGCCACGGTCCCACTCGAGCCATTGCGCCAGATGACATCAGCCATGCCATCCCCATTCACATCGCCGACTTGAGAAATTTGCCACGCTACCGGTACACCACCTGGAAAACCAGGGGCAGCAATTTTCGTTCCGTTCATCAACCAGATCGCCGTACTGCCGTCATTTGTGTTACGCCAGACCAGATCGGCTTTCCCATCACCATTGACATCGCCCACGCCCGCAACCTCAAACGCCGGGGAGGCGCTTCCGGGAAAACCTACCCCCGCAATACCTAACCCGTTCATCAGCCATACGGCCACTGTACCGCTCGCCCCATTGCGCCAGATGACATCCGCCTTACTATCCCCATTCACATCGCCCACCCCTGCAATTTGCCAGCCTACCGGCACCCCGCCAGGAAATCCAGGGGCCGCAATTTTCGTTCCGTTCATCAACCAGATCGCCGTACTGCCGTCATTTGTGTTACGCCAGACCAGGTCGGCTTTCCCATCACCATTGACATCGCCCACACCGGATATCTCAAACGCTGTCGACGCACTTCCGGGAAAACCCACGGACGTCACCGACACCCCGTTCATCAACCACACGGCCACCGTGCCACTCTTACCATTGCGCCAGATAACATCACCCTTGCCATCGCCGTTCACATCACCCACACCTGCGATCTGCCAGACCGCAGGGACTCCGCCTGGAAAGCCGGTCGCTGCGATCGTCGTTCCATTCATCAACCAGATGGCCGTGGTGCCATCTTTGCTGTTTTGCCAGATCAGATCAGTCGTGCCGGACGCATCCAGATCGGCCAAAGCCGGAGGACCGGTACTCGAATTCGAATTCGTGGATGGCACCAAGGTCAAGGCCGTCGTCACAAAAAAGTCCGGACCCGTGAGCGGAATTGCCGTTCTGGCCTTCGTGGTTCGATGGATCTGCTCAAACAAAATATTCTTGGTAAATCCAGAGGTCACCTTATGCTGCCCGGAGAGATGATAGAGTAGATCTGGCGACGACCCTACCCCTATGGTCTCACTCTCTCGAAAATTCGGTTGGCCGGCCACCGCGCCGGCCGAGACATTCAGGAATTCCGTTGGAGCGCCGGTCGTCTTATTCAGCGTATAAATCCTGGCCGGCGCCACGGCTCCCCCGGACACCGGTCGGTTATCCGTAATCGCATAAAGTGTCCCAGCGGCATCAAAGGCCAGGTCCATGAAGTTTCCGGAGAGTTTCGCTTTTTGTGTGGCCAGCCCGGTCGTCGGATTAATAGTCACCAACCGCCGAAAACTATTCACTTCAGACGTGACCACGAGCAAGGCCCATAATTGATTGCTCCCAGGCATCGTGGCCAGCCCGCGCCCACCCTCTAAGGACTCACCTGTAGACAGCGATAAGGGAATGGTAGCTAAGGTGGCCCCAGTGCTGGGATTGAGCCGATACAGATTCGGCGGAGTCCCTGCCTGTTTCGCAAGCGTCAGCTCCTCTACGGAATACAAGTTGGCCCCGACATAGGCCAAGCCATGCGTGCGGTGCTTCAGATCCCCCATTTTGGTGACTACCCCATCGGTACGAAGGCGGTAGAGACTATTCACCAGAGGCCCGGTCTTGGGATCATTTTGCACACCCATGAGGAGAACCGGCGGGCCCGAGGAAATGACTAATTCGACGGAACTACCTGGATCCACATTCTCCCCACCTTTGGGAGTTTGACTGGTTACGTTTCCGATAGGAACCTTCTCGCTAAAGACTGATGTTACATTCCCCACCGTCAAGCCTACGTTGGTAATGGCCGTTTGCGCCGCAGTCTGTGATTTATTTACAACAGTGGGTACCGCTGTCCCCAGCGACACCACCAGATCGACCGCACTTCCTGGAGCCACATTTGACCCTGCTGGCGGATCTTGACTGATTACATTCCCTACGGCCACAGTTTGACTGTTGGCCGAGGTCACCTTACCAACTTTCAGCCCGGCTGAACTCAAAGCTGTTTGCGCACTACCCTTTGAAATCTCGACGACATTGGGCACCTTGGCCCCAAGGGACACCACCAAATCCACAGCACTGCCTGCCTTCACCTTAGCCTCTGCCGCCGGATTCTGACTAATGACCCTGCCGGCCGCAACGCTAGAGCTATTGGCCTTCGTGACCCTGCCTACCGTCAGGCTTACCGTGGTAATCGCCGATTCCGCTGCGGCTTGTGTTAAGCCCACCACCTTTGGCACCACTACCCCCAGGGATACCACCAAGGACACAGCGGTACCTGGAGCGACATTCGACTCGGCCACCGGGGATTGACTGATGACGGTCCCAGCGGGCACCGTCTCACTGGTAGCCGTCGTCACCGCTCCCAGCGTCAAACCTGCCTTGGTGAGGGCGGTATCTGCAGCGGCCTGAGTCAACCCCACCACATTGGGCACCTTGGCCCCAAGGGACACGACAAGAGTCACCGCACTACCCGGCGGGACATTGCTCCCCGCTGCCGGGGATTGACTGATGACCGCACCAGCCGGCACCGTCGTACTGGTAGCCGTCGTTACCGGTCCCACGGTCAGGTTGGCCGTGGTAATTGCCGTTTCTGCGGCCGTTTGCAACATGCCAACCAGATCCGGCACGGCTGTGCCCAGGGACACCACCAGGGTTACGGCATTACCCGGCAACACATTGGTCCCCGCCGCGGGGGTTTGACTGATAACGTCACCGATGGGCACCGTGCCACTATTGACTGTCGACTCTGCTCCCACCGTGAGACCTGCCGCCGCAATGGCGGTTTGGGCCACAGTCTGCGCCAATCCCACCACATTCGGCACAGTCACTCCGGATATCACGAGGTCCACAGGACTGCCAGGTACCACATTGATTCCTGCCGCTGGATCTTGACTGATGACCGTGCCGATGGGCACCGCGGGGCTATTGACCGGCGTTACGACTCCCACTAACAGATTGTTGCTGGTAATAGCCGCCTCTGCTGTGGCTTGTGGGCTTCCGACAACATTAGGGACCTCTTCGGCTCCTGCCGTCGCCGGTAAGGCACAGGTGAGGAAAAGCAGACTCACGAGAACCACCAGGCGCAAAAGGATCGACGTGAAACCTTTTTCCAATTTCTGGCAGGTCAAATTAAAATTCAAACCATTCTGGTGCAGAACTTTCATCACGTTCATGTCGTTAACTCCATTCAGCAAGAATCGAGCCCATTACAGGGCGACCAAGGCTCGCCTGTTTAGGCTGCCGCATGCACCTGCCCCATGGGTTCTTATTGCTTATTTCGTTGAATTTAAAGAAGGGGGTCTCGTTGTCTCTGCAATGGGGGAGGGTTCGGTTGTGTGGTAAATCAGGTGACTAAAGGGTGACTCATCAGGAGCAAGGAAAAATAAGTCTCATTGTAACATGAAGGGGTTTACGCGTGTCATCCTCTCAACACAGTGGCCTGGTGTCCCCAACCGACTGGAATGCATATCTACTGAATCTCCCAGACTGAGGAAGCCGAACCGGGGAACCCCACAGTGGAAATTGACAAACCGTTCATCAACCAAACGGCCACCGTGCCAGTGGCATTCCGCCAGATGACATCCGCCTTGCCATCCCCATTCACATCACCAACTTGAGAAATTTTCCATGCTAATGGCACTCCGCCCGGGAAACCCGCCATGGCAATGGCGGTCCCATTCATTAACCAGATCGCGGTACTCCCGTCACTCTGATTGCGCCAAACCAGGTCGGCTTTGCCATCCCCGTTGCAATCGCCCACGCCGGCAATCTCAAACGCCGTTGAAGCACTACCGGAAAAGCCGACCCCCAAGATACTAAATCCGTTCATCAGCCAGACGGCCACCGTGCCAGCGGCATTCCGCCAGATGACATCCGCCTTGCCATCGCCATTCACATCGCCTACGCCCGCGATGCGCCAAGCCAGCGGCACCCCGCCCGGAAAACCGGAAGCCGCAATTGCGGTCCCATTCATCAACCAGATGGCGGTACTCCCATCAGACGTGTTGCGCCAGACCAGGTCGGCTTTGCCATCACCATTCACATCGCCCACGCCGGCAATCTCAAACGCTGTCGACGTGCTTCCGGGGAAGCCCACGGACGTCACCGACACCCCGTTCATCAACCACACGGCCACCGTACCGGTGGCATTTCGCCAGATGACATCCGCCTTGCCATCGCCGTTCACATCGCCCACTCCCCCGATCTGCCAAGCCAGCGGCACCCCCCCTGGAAAGCCGGAACCGGCGATTCTCGTTCCGTTCATCAACCAGATCGCCGTACTGCCATCAGCAGTGTTCCGCCAAACCAGGTCGGTCGTACCGGACGCGTCCAGATCTCCCAAGGTTGAAAGGCTCGGGCTCATGGGTGGAACCAGGGTCAAGGCCGTCGTCACAAAAAAGTCCGGGCCCGTAAGCGTTATCTCGTTTCTGGCTTTATTATTTACATTGATCGTTTCAAACAGAATATTCTTCGTAAATCCTGGGGTCACCTTATGCTGCCCGGAAAGATGGTAAAGCAGGTCAGATGAAGTCCCCACCCCAATGGTCTCACTTTCTCGGAAATTCGGTTGGCCGGCTACCGCTCCGGCCGAGACATCCAGGAATTCCGTCGTGGCCCCCGTCGTCTTATTCACCGTATAAATTCTGGCTGGATTCACGGCTCCCCCGGACACCGGTCGGTTATCCGTAATCGCATAAAGCGTTCCAGCGGCATCAAAAGCCAGGTCCATAAAGTTTCCGAAGAGTTTGGCCTTTTGGGTCGCCAGGCCCGTCGTCGGGTTTATCGTTACTAATCTGCGGGCATTGTTCACTTCGGACGTGACCACGAGCAACCCCCACAGCTGATTGGTCCCAGGTTCCGTGGCCAGCCCGCGCCCGCCCTCTAACGATTCACCCGTGGACAACGACAGGGAGATCGTAGCCAGCGTGGCACCGGTATCGGGATTGAGCCGAAACATCTTCGGCGGAGTTCCAGTCTGTTGCGCAAGCGTCAACTCCTCGACGGAATACAACATAGATCCAACAAACGCCAAGCCATGCGTGCGATGCGTCAGATCTGCGATTTTGGTTACCACCCCATTGGTGCGAAGGCGGTAGAGGCTATTGACCAGCGGTCCGGTACGGGAATCATTTTGCACGCCCATCAGAAAAGCCGGGGGCCCTGATGAAATCTCCAGGGCCACCGAACTGCCCGGTGCTACCTTCATCCCTGCTGTGGGATTTTGACTGATCACATTTCCGAGAGGGATCGTGTCGCTAAAAACCGGCGTCACCGTCCCCACTATCAGGCCCGCCGTGATCAAAGCCGTCTGAGCGATGCCCTGCGTCAAGCCCACGACATCGGGCACCTGGGCTCCTAACGATACCACCAAGTTCACCGCACTGCCCGGCGCCACATTGGCGCCCGCTATGGGATTTTGACTGATGACGGCGCCAATCGCCACCGTTGGACTCGTGGCGGTCGTCACCGTCCCCACCGTCAAGCCCGCACCGGTTATGGCGGTTTGCGCGGCCGCCTGCGCCAAACCCACGACATTCGGCACGGCGGCGCCAAGGGAAACGACCAGGTTCACTGCACTGCCCGCCGTCACACTGGTTCCTGACGCGGGGGTTTGACTGATGACTCTCCCAATGGGCACCGTAGCACTCGTGGAAGTTGTCACGGTGCCCACCGTCAAACCCGCCGAGGTTATCGCCGTTTGCGCCGCCGCCTGCATCAAACCCACCACATTCGGCACTACCGGCCCCAGGGACACCACCAACGCCACTGCGCTACCTGGCGCCACATTATTTCCGGCCCCTGGATTCTGACTAATGACATTACCCGCGGCCACCGTCGCACTGCCGGCCTGCGTGACGGTGCCCACTATCAAACCAACATTCGTAATCGCCGTCTCGGCGGCCGCTTGCGCCAGGCCCACCACATTCGGGACCGCAGTACCAAGGGAAACCACCAAGTTCACCGCAGTGCCCGCTGTCACACTGGTTCCCGGCGGGGGAGTTTGACTGATGACCCTCCCTATGGCCACCGTCTGACTATTGGTCGAACCGACCGTTCCCACCGTCAGACCAGCCGAGGTTATCGCCGCTTGCGCCGCCGCCTGCGTCAAGCCCACCACATTCGGCACCGCAGGCCCCATGGACACCACCAATGCCACCGCACTACCTGGCGCCACATTACTTCCGGCCCCAGGATTCTGACTGATGACATTACCCGACGGCACCGACGCATGACTGCTGTTCGTGATGGTTCCTACCGTCAGACCCGCTCCCGTAATGGCCGACTGCGCCGCCGCCTGCGTCAAACCCACCACATTCGGCACCGAGGTACCCAGGGACACCACAAAGTCGACGGGACTGCCTGGTGCCACATTGCCCCCCGCTACGGGATTCTGACTGATAACAGTCCCAATAGGTACGGTGGCACTGTTAGCCGAAGTCACGGTGCCCACTGTGAGACCCGCATTTGTAATGGCGCTTTGTGCCGCAGCCTCTGCCAACCCCACCACATTCGGCACCGAGGCGCCTAGAGACACCAGCAAGGCCACCGCACTGCCCGCTTCCACATTGGTTCCTGCCACGGGATTTTGACTGATGACGTTCCCAATGGCCACCGTCGGGCTATTGGCCATCGTCACCGTCCCCACCGTCAGACTCGCACTGCTAATCGCCGATTGTGCCGTGCCTTGGGGTAAGCCCACCACATTCGGCACCGCAATACCCAGAGACACCTCATAGGCCACTCCATTACCCTGAAACACAATGGTCCCGGCCGCCGGATTCTGACTGATGACGTTCCCAATCGGCACCGTGGCATTATTGGCCGTCGTCACCGTACCTACAGTGAGACTCGCATCTGTAAGAGCGGTTTGGGCCGCGACCTCTCCCAACCCCACCACACTAGGCACTGCCACTCCGGAAATCACGAAATTCACCTGACTGCCCGGTACGACATTAATCCCGGCCGCCGGATCGTGACTGATAACGTTGCCAATGGGCACCCCACCACTAATGGCAGCCGTCACAACTCCCACAGTGAGACCGAGATTCGTAATATCTGACTCTGCAGTAGCCTGTGGGATCCCGATTAAATTAGGAACTTCTACGGCACTTGCTGTCGCTGGGAAAATAAAGGTGAGGAAAACGAGGCTTACGAAAACCGGCAGCCACAAAAATATCAACTTGTGACATCTATGTAACCTCTGAGGGGTTAGATTCAACCCTGTTTGGTGCTGAACCTTCATCACATTAATGGGGGTCCGGTCGTGTATTAAACTACGTGGACGAAAGATACCTGCACGAGCAAGAGAGAAATGAAATTTGATAAAAAATGCACCATGTGGAAATTTACGCGTTCCACCTTATCCCTATGAGCCTGGTAAACGGATCAGCTCGGAATCCGTGCCTACTGAATTTCCCAATCTGAGGGAGCGGAGCCTGGGAAACCCACGGTCGAAATTGATAACCCGTTCATTAGCCAGACGGCCACGATGGCACTCTTTTCATTGCGCCAGATAACATCGGCATTGCCATCCCCATTCACATCACCGACTTGAGAAATTTTCCAGGCTACGGGCACTCCACCCGGGAAGCCTGCCGTGGCTATGGCGGTCCCATTCATTACCCAGATCGCGGTACTGCCATCAATCTGATTGCGCCAGATCAGATCGGCCTTGCCATCGCCGTTCACATCGCCCACGCCGGCAATTTCAAAAGCGGTTGGGGCGACTCCGACAAAGCCGACTGCCGTCACCGACACCCCGTTCATCAACCACACAGCTACTCCCCCATTGATTCCATTGCGCCAAATGACATCGGCATTACCGTCCCCATTCATATCGCCCACGCCCTCGATTTGCCAGGCCAAAGACACTCCGCCCGGAAAACCGGAGGAAGCAATAGCGGTCCCGTTCATCAACCAAATGGCCGTGCTGCCATCAGTGGTGTTCCGCCAGACCAGGTCGGCTTTGCCATCGCCATTGACATCGCCCACACCGGCAATCTCAAACGCTGTCGACGTGCTTCCGGGAAAACCCACGAACGTCACCGACACCCCGTTCATCAACCACACGGCTACCGTGCCACTCGAACCATTTCGCCAGATGACGTCTGCCTTACCATCGCCATTGACATCGCCTACGCCCGCAATCTGCCAAACCTTCGGCACCCCCCCTGGAAAGCCCGAGGCGGCGATCGTCGTTCCGTTCATTAACCAGATCGCGGTGCTGCCATCATTCTGATTGCGCCAGATCAGATCGGCCGTGCCCGACGCATCCAGGTCTCCCAAGGCCGGAGGACCTGTGGGTGGCACCAGGGTCAAGGCGGTTGTCACAAAAAAGTCGGGACCCGTGATCGCCATCGCCTTTCTGATTTTCGTGGTCAGATTGATCGATTCAAACAAAATATTCTTGGTGAATCCTGGAGTTACCTTATGCTGACCGGAGAGATGATACAATAGGTCGGATGAAGGTCCGACCCCAATCGTTTCACTTTCTCGAAAATTCGATTGCCCCGCCACGGCCCCGGCCGAAACATCCAGGAATTCCGTCGTGGCCCCCGTCGTCTTATTCACCCTATAAATTCTGGCCGGAAGTACGTTGGCCCCCCTTGGCACCGGCCGGTTATCCGTGATGGCATAGAGCGTTCCAGCCGCATCAAAGACCAGATCCATAAAGTTTCCGAAGAGTTTGGCCTTTTGGGTCGCCAGGCCGGTGGTCGGATTAATCGTTACTAACCGGCGGATATTATTTGCTTCGGATCTGACCACGAGTAAGCCCCATAGTTGATTGGTCCCAGGCTCCGTGGCCAGCCCTCGCCCGCCCTCTACTGATTCGCCTGTGGACAATGACAGTGGGATCTTGGCCAGCGAAGCCCCGCTCCCCGGATTCACCCGATACAAATTTAGCGGCGCCCCTGGCTGTGGAGAAAGAGACAGTTCCTCGACGGAATACAAGGTGGTCCCGACATAGGCCAAGCCATGCGTACGATGCGTCAGATCTCCAATTTTGGTTACCACCCCATTAGTGCGAAGCCGGTAAAGACTATTTACGAGTGGTCCGGTCTTGGGATCATTTTGCACGCCCATGAGAAAAACCGGCTGCCCGGACGAGATAACCAGGGCGACTGCACTTCCTGGATCCACATTGGTCCCTGCGCCCGGCTTTTGACTCATAACGTCGCCAATCGGCACCGTGGCACTAATGGCCGTCGTCACAATTCCCACTGTTAGCCCAGCCGTGGTAAGGGCTTCTTTGGCCGCAGCCTGTTTCAATCCCACGACATTCGGTATCTGAGCCCCTAGCGATACCACCAGGTCTACCACACTGCCCGCCGCCACATTGCTTCCCGCAGTCGGATTTTGACTGATGATCGAACCAATCGCCACGGTCGCACTATTTGCTGTCGTCACCGTCCCTACCGTCAAGCCTGCACCGGAAATGGCGGATTGCGCCGCGGCCTGCGGCAAGCCCACGACCTTCGGAACTGCGATTCCAAGGGAGACGATCAAATTCACAACACTACCTGCCGCCACCCTGGTTCCTGGTGCGGGAGTCTGACTGATGATTCTCCCAATAGGAACTGTCGGACTGTTCGTCGAGTTCACCGTACCCAGCTTCAACCCTGCCGTGGTAATAGCGGTTTGAGCTGCTGCCTGGGTTTTTCCCACGACATTCGGCACCGCCGGGCCCGTCGAGACCACCAGGTTGACCGCACTGTCGGCGGCCGCACTCGTGCCGGCGGCCGGCGTTTGACTGATGACCCGCCCCGAGGCCACCGACGCATGACTGCTGTTCGTGATGGTTCCTACCGTCAGGCCCGCTCCCGTAATGGCCGACTGCGCCGCCGCCTGAACGCTCCCCACCACATTCGGCACCGTGACCGGCGCCGGGCCCGTCGAGACCACCAGGTTGACCGCACTGTCGGCGGCCGCACTCGCACCGGCGGCCGGCGTTTGACTGATGACCCGCCCCGAGGCCACCGACGCATGACTACTGTTCGTGATGGTTCCTACCGTCAGACCCGCTCCCGTAATGGCCGACTGCGCCGCCGCCTGGGTGTTCCCCACCACGTTCGGCACGGTAATCGGCGCCGGGCCCGTCGAGACCACCAGGTTGACCGCACTACCGGCGGCCGCACTCGCACCGGCGGCCGGCGTTTGACTGATGACCCGCCCCGAGGCCACCGACGCATGACTACTGTTCGTGATGGTTCCTACCGTCAGACCCGCTCCCGTAATAGCCGACTGCGCCGCCGCCTGAACGTTCCCCACCACATTCGGCACGGTAACCGGCGCCGGGCCCGTCGAGACCACCAGGTTGACCGCACTGCCCGCCACCGCACTCGTGCCAGCGGCCGGCGTTTGACTGATGACCCGCCCCGAGGCCACCGACGCATGACTACTGTTCGTGATGGTTCCCACCGTCAGGCCCGCATTGGTGACCGCGGTCTGCGCCGCCGCCTGAACGCTCCCCACCACATTCGGCACCGTGACCGGCGCCGGGCCCGTCGAGACCACCAGGTTGACCGCACTACCGGCCGTCACACTCGTGCCGGCGGCCGGCGTTTGACTGATCACACTCCCCGCCGGCACCGACGCATGACTACTGTTCGTGATGGTTCCTACCTTCAGGCCGGCTCCCGTAATAGCCGACTGCGCCGCCGCCTGAACGTTCCCCACCACATTCGGCACGGTAACCGGCGCCGGGCCCGTCGAGACCACCAGGTTGACCGCATTACCGGCGGCCGCACTCGCACCGGCTGCCGGCGTTTGACTGATGACCCGCCCCGAGGCCACCGACGCATGACTGCTGTTCGTGATGGTTCCTACCGTCAGGCCCGCTCCCGTAATAGCCGACTGCGCCGTCGCCTGGGTGCTTCCCACCACATTCGGCACCGTGACCGGCGCCGGGCCCGTCGAGACCACCAGGTTGACCGCACTGCCCGCCACCGCACTCGTGCCGGCGGCCGGCGTTTGACTGATGACCCGCCCCGAGGCCACCGACGCATGACTACTGTTCGTGATGGTTCCTACCGTCAGGCCGGCTCCCGTAATAGCCGACTGCGCCGCCGCCTGCGCACTCCCCACCACATTCGGCACGGTAACCGGCGCCGGGCCCGTCGAGACCACCAGGTTGACCGCACTGTCGGCTGCCGCACTCGTGCCGGCGGCCGGTGTTTGACTGATCACACTCCCCGCCGGCACCGACGCATGACTACTGTTCGTAATGGTTCCTACCGTCAGACCTACTCCTATTATGGTCGACTCGGCCGCACCCTGCGCACTCCCCACCACATTCGGCACCGTGACCGGCGCCGGGCCTGTCGAGACCACCAGGTTGACCGCACTACCGGCCGTCACACTCGCACCGGCGGCCGGCGTTTGACTGATGACCCGCCCCGAGGCCACCGACGCATGACTGCTGTTCGTGATGGTTCCTACCGTCAGACCCGCTCCCGTAATGGCCGACTGCGCCGCCGCCTGGGTGTTCCCCACCACATTCGGCACCGTGACCGGCGCCGGGCCTGTCGAGACCACCAGGTTGACCGCACTGCCCGCCGCCGCACTCGTGCCAGCGGCCGGCGTTTGACTGATGACCCGCCCCGAGGCCACCGACGCATGACTGCTGTTCGTGATGGTTCCTACCGTCAGGCCCGCTCCCGTAATGGCCGACTGCGCCGCCGCCTGCGCACTCCCCACCACATTCGGCACCGTGACCGGCGCCGGGCCTGTCGAGACCACCAGGTTGACCGCACTACCGGCCGTCACACTCGCACCGGCGGCCGGCGTTTGACTGATCACACTTCCCGACGGCACTGACGCATGACTACTGTTCGTGATGGTTCCTACCGTCAGGCCCGCTCCTATTATGGTCGACTCGGCTGCACCCTGGGCACTCCCCACCACATTCGGCACCGTGACCGGCGCCGGGCCTGTCGAGACCACTAGGTTGACCGCACTACCGGCCGTCACACTCGCACCGGCGGCCGGCGTTTGACTGATCACACTCCCCGCCGGCACCGACGCATGACTACTGCTCGTGATGGTTCCTACCGTCAGGCCCGCTCCCGTAATGGCCGACTCCGCCGCCGCCTGCGCACTCCCCACCACATTCGGCACCGTGACCGGCGCCGGGCCTGTCGAGACCACCAGGTTGACCGCACTACCGGCCGTCACACTCGTGCCGCCTGCCGGTGTTTGACTGATCACACTCCCCGCCGGCACCGACGCATGACTACTGTTCGTAATGGTTCCTACCGTCAGGCCCGCTCCCATAATGGCCGACTCCGCCGCCCCCTGACTCAACCCAATCACATCGGGGACATCTTCGGCCCATACTGTTGGCAACGCGAAAGTGGGTAACAACAGACCCACCACAACCATGACCTGGAAAAGATGTATCAGCCAACCATGGGCTTCACTTCGTTTGAGTTTTCGGACTTCATTTACCTGTTGCTCTGCGGCGTTCATGCGCAATGCCTCTTGGGGGTGGAAGCAAGCGAAACATCTCTGTAAAAGGGATGAAAAACACGGACATCTATGCCCGTAATTCTCTCCTCAGATAAAAAATTATGGATGCAGCCTAGCCGAACACCACCTTCTTTTCAACGTACCTTTATCTCCCACTTTTTTAGCCTTTTATATGCATCCGGGGAAAGAGTGAAACCTTTAGCAAAGATGAGATTCTGACAGAGGGTTTTTGGAAAATGTAATTGTTGCCACGACAAATTTCCCGATACAACCAAGGAGGCTGAGGATTGCAAGAGTCCTCCGAATCTCACTCCATCTAAACGGTTGTCGACCTCTTCTGAGATCCTTATAATGATCCTCAGTGTTCGCTCAATCAGCCTGGTCACATACCGACATCACAGGAAAAGGAGTCTTCGCCATGGAAAAGAATACAGAAGGAAAACCAACCACCGAGGTCCAGGATGATCCAAAGGCCCGCGAACTGCTACAAGCGGCCTTTGCCAAAACGGCCCGATGGCAACCTGACTTCAAGGGCTTTCAGTCCGACCTTCGGGTTAATGTCAACGGGAAAGAAACCAAAGGGACTGTGACCGTGAAAGGACCACGGGATGTGACGGTGGTCATCGATGATGCGGAACTACAAACCTGGGCTCAAAACCAAATTGGAATGATTGCGGTGCACCGGGGGCCCAGAACCTTTCAGGAATCAGACGGAAAACATACCCTGACTTTAGAGGGAGATGACCAGCACCCTTTGGGACAACGGATCACCATTCATGGAGATGGCATGGGTTCCTGGTACAGGGTGAAGGACAACCGCATAACGCAGATCAACCGAAACATGCCACAAGCTGCTTTTACCATCAACGTCGAAGATAGTGCAGTCACCCAGGATCACCATCACCTCACCACCCGATATACGGTCTATTATTTTTCACCAAAAGACCGGTCACTGAAAAATGTCGACAGTTTTTCAGATACACACATCAGGGTCGGCAACTCAGATCTTCCGGCCACCCGTCGCATTATTTCTTATGAAAATGGTGAAATTGTCGTGCGATCGTTAACGTTTGAAAATCATAAAATGTTGTCATAAACCATATCCTCCCAGGCCGGCATAAAGTTGGCCTGGGAATATCGGATTTCTAGTCGTGATCGACCTTCCCAACAATTTCATTTCCAGAAGTCTCAAAAAATCCATGGAGAGGGTTGGAGCATCACATAGCCGGATTTCGAGAAAACGGTCCCAAAAATCCACCCACATAATTCATGATGAGAAAAGGGATGGTCGATAGGTTCAGTCCAGCCCCTTCAACGTAAGCCCTGGCCACCCGTTCCTCCGCCAAATCCACCAAAGTTTCCACCAAATCCCCCCTGGCCCGTTCCCCAATACTCTCCATTTTTCCAACGGGGAAAGGGATGACGCCGTTCGGGACGGGTGAACCGCCATAACGCATACAACATCATCACCACTACCCCGATGTTCAACCAAAAAGCGGCTGATCGCTGAGGGGTGGGTTTGTCCTTCGGAATAGGAGCCCGCGCGGCCAACGTCGAAAGGGATACGGCAGATCTGTAGATATTGATCCCATACTCTCCGGAACGAAACATGGGGCGCAAATGCTTGAGGGAAATCTCATCCAATTGTTGTGGAGTGAGGATCGGCAAAAGGTTCTTTCCAACCACCACCACGGCCTGGCGTTCTTTGACAGCTACCAGCAGCAGAATGCCACGCTCCTGTTGCGCCGTACCAATCCGCCAGGCTTCATAGAGGCGTGAGGCATATTCCTGGGCATGGGCAAGAGGGCTAATGGTTGGGAGAGTCACCACCAGCATTTCAATGCCGGAGGAGGATTCAAGGTCTTTGCACACTGATCGAATTTGTTTGTGCCATTCCTCATCAAGCAGGTTGGCATAGTCACTCACATATCCCAGTGGGGTTGGGAGATTTTGTTCCTTGGGAGTCATTCCCATCGAGGGTGCAGAGAAAACCAGCAGGAGTAGCAGGATGAGCGGACCGACAAACCGCTTTTCATACATGGTCATAGCCCCCTATTCTGACGAACCGCCTGAACCCGTTTGCACAAGTCCTCCAAAGTCTGAAGATATCGATCATACACCTTTGGCCATTCAAGGGAACCCGGACTATTGATGCCTCGCTTCATCTGAAGCATTTCGAGGAGGACCGTGGGTTCAAACTGCAAGGCAGAAGGGAGGCATTCAAGAATCTGCACATCTTTTCTCTTTGAGGGGTGTCCTAAGGCCCGAAGAATTCCTCGCACACAGGGGAGAACGGCAGTAATGGATAGAATCAGCAAAGCCTGGATGGCCTCCGCTCGTCCTTCTCCTTCGACAAACCGTTGCCGCACCCGAAACACATTGGCCAGGAGTTCCTGCTCACATTGCCATCCTAACTGTGTCCCATCAATTTGCCCGGCACCGAATGGGTCTTTCCCTACCAGAAGCACATGGTGCTCTTGCATTTGAAAATATTCCAGGGGGAACAGATAACATGATCGGGACAAGTCCTCCTGTGTCATCACCAGTGGTGCGACGATATGGTGCTTACCCCATTGGCGATGCAATTGCCCTGCACGCTGAAGCCCGCTCACTGAAAGTTTCCGGACCAGCACCAAAAAATTGATATTGGACCGGCCCGCAATGAAATCTCCCCTGGCCGCACTTCCATACAGGAGAACTCCTTCTAAATCAGCACCCCAATCCTTCTGAAGCTGCGTTAAATATTGTTCAAGGATTTCCCGAAGGTCCTCGGGAAGTTCAAGCGACTGCAACGTTGTGGTTGGCATAGGATACAGACCAAATATTGGAAAAATGATGAGTGACGAAGATGGACTCCGAAGTTAATTATGTAGACCGGGCATGATCGGGAATCTGATGGGCCCGGGGATCGGGTAACAATCCTGCAGCTTGAAACCGATCCACCCATCCAAATGGTGATGTGGTCCGCAGCCCTGCTGTGGCCGTCAAAACTTGATATTGCAAACGCGGATTTTTATCCATAGTAGAGAACACACGGTCTCGCAGCATTCCTAGGAGAGGATTTCCGGTATTCCAGAAAAAGACCTCTTCATCAGCCAGGCGCTGCAACATGGTGACCTGTGGGCGCCGTTGTGTTTCAAACCGCTTAAGAGCGGACGTCGACCAATTTCCGGTCCGGTGACATTCCTCAAGGACTTCCGCGAGGGTGACGGCATCGACCATCGCCTGCATCCGTCCCTGGGAGGCATGTGGATTCATCCCATGCGCGGCATCACCCATGACGACGGCCCCATCCTGAACCCAGGTTTTCGCCCGGACCCTCCCGGTTCCCATATAGGTCGTCTGATTCCAATCCAGTAAGGAGTCAAAAACCGGGGCAAGATCCGGAGCAATGGTTTTCCATTTTTCCCGAAGGGCCGACACCCCATCGGCCTTGACCTGATTCAGAGAATTCGACGAAACCATATAAAAGGCATAGACCTTTTGACCGGCCGCAGGAAAAATTCCCAGAATAGATTTTTTGCCCACATAATACTGGGCTTCCTCAAGTGGACCTGGTGATTCCAACATGGCCACAAGATAACTGTCGAGATATCGATGAAGCGCCGTGGGAATCCCAAGGGCTCCTCGAACCTCAGAAAACGGTCCGTCTGCCCCAACCACCAATTGAGATCCAATAGTAACCGGGCTTCCCCCTATGTCCGCTTTGACGCCTACGATGCCTTTGCCATTGCGGATAAGGGACTGAAAGGTTGCCCCATACCGAAGTCCCTCTGGATTCTCCCGGCGCAGAGCGTCGAGAATGGTGTGATGAACGACATGAGGCCACATCACCAGCGCCCGATTAAAAGGCGGCGGCAACATCCCATAGTCAATGGTACAGAGCCGCGTTCCTCCACTTTGACGGAAATGAAAAAATCTCACCGGTTTGTAGGCATGAACAGGCAGTTGGTCTAAGAGGCCGAGCCCCTGAAGAATTTGCTGTCCATTGGGTTGAAGAATCTCCCCCCGCAAGCCCTGCGGAGGCCCCAAAGCCTGTTCCAGAACAATGTTGGCAATCCCTTTTCGGGCTAAGAGAAGGCCCAGGACAGCTCCCCCGCCACCAGCACCGACGATCACAACCTGTGTCTGTAGGTCCACGACTAATACCTTTGAATCCCTTCACAAAAAAATTCGACCTGTTCCCGCGCCACCAGGGTGAGCGAGAAACCGATTTATCAACAGTCCGATTGCACAAATCGATCGTCCTCCAGCGTGGAGGAGGAGGTCAGGGTTCTGAAAAAATTGACTGAAAGTGGTCATCAGACTCTTCCCAGGCTGGGGGATAGGAACTCGACAACCACTGCCGAAGATACATTTTCTGCGCGGAGGACAACATGGATTTTATTTGGTGGGTCCGTCCTTGAAGCGGCTGAAGGAATCCAACCCCTTTCTCGGGATCTAACGTGGCCGTTCGAACATACACCGTCGTATAGACCAGTGGCTTGGTCTCATCGCCATCCCCTTGAAGCCAGACGGAAATATATTTATCCATCTGCAAGCCTGAACTATCCAGGGCCGGGTCCGTATCATGAAATAACTCGTTTTCGGTCTGCTCCAGAGGCACCGCCCCTTCGGCTCGAAACAAAAAATTATGCTTCCACATGAAGAATTTCCTTTGGATTAACAATCAAACCAGGTATGATAGTGTCAAGTGGTTTACGGCAATGTCAAGACAGATCATGCTTCATCATAAGGTGGCATTGTGCTGGAATCATTCATTCATGCTCATGACTGACAATCAACGCAAGACTAGATAAAATCCTGCAGGTTTATTATTCTTACGCTTTCCAACATTGAGGATGGATGTGTGGTGCAGACATGGTAGGGTATCGGCAGCAACATCCCTCTCCCGTCACAGCATAAACGCTCATCTGATATTCACTTTCTATACATGGAGGTTCCACGAGTGAAGACGCAAGCCAAGTGGTTTATCATGGTGTTCATTGCCAGCCTAGGGGTCGTAGGATGTGGTGGGTCCGGGCAAACCGTGAATTTTGATCCCCATGCCCTCCCGTCCACAACGAAGGTCACGACCAACCCTCACGAAGATCTGACCATTCTGGTGGAACCGTTTCAGGATAAACGACCACAGAAAACTCGTCTTGGGTCCCGGACGCATTTTTGGGGAGGTGCAACTCACTTTAATGCCTGGAATGGGGACCTCGGCGAGGGGATGGCGGATCTTGCCCTGGAATACCTTCAACAGGAAAAGTGGCAAGCCTCCCGGGCGACAACATCTGAAACCGAGGCGGAAAGTGCTCCGGCCGATGTCACCCTGACAGGCGATATTTTGGTCTTGGAGACGAATGCGAAAAGCGGGTTTGGCTTTACGGATATTGAGGTCAAAATGCGCGTGGCCTTTGAAGCAAAAAATGCGGCGGATGGCAGCACTGTCCGGATGGTGCTCGGCGCGAATGGGACCAACAGCGTCGTGACATTCAATCCCAAGGATGTGGAAGAACTCACCAATCATGTCGCCAAAGATTTGTTCAACCAATTATTTCAAGATCTGACAGTCAAAGATCGGGTATTTCATTTAAAATCTGAAAATTTATAAGATGACGGCTCTTTTTCCCTATCCCCGGTTGTTCCCTCCTCATCTCTCGGCTGGAGAGAACCGGTTTTGTCGTCAGGAGGTGAATCGCCACTAAACATGATGGTATCCTCACACGGAGTAGGAAATCACTCCGACTTCATCCTAAGAAGCGAACAGTTACGCTCTCATGAACTATTTATTTTTTTTACTGTCTTCATGGGTCGCTTCATTTGGAAAAGGAGTCGTTGATGGAAACTACTGGTACTGAATCCTCCGTCCCTCAAGCAAATATTTTAATTGTTGAGGACGAGGAAGGTCCGCGCGAGGCCTTAAAATTAATTCTTTCTCCCTACTTCAATCTCTTTACGGTTGATCGGGCTGAAATTGCGCATCAAATTCTCAAAACCCACCCCATTGATCTCATCACCCTCGATTTAAAACTCCCTGATCTGTCAGGAAACGATCTTCTTTCTCAGATTCGGAAAGACGGGAAAGATGTGGATATTATCATCATCACCGGATATGGCACACTCCAATCCGCCATCGAAGCCATCCGCCACGGGGTGGCCGCCTATATTCTCAAGCCATTCAATGTTGCCGAGCTGCTTGACACAATCAATAACACGCTCGATCGCCGTCGCCGTTATTCCTCCCTTCAAGCCGCGTTGCAAGCATTTGGAAGCCTTTGGGCTTCCGGGATCGATGTCAAATCCGCCCTGGCCAATATTAAAACCCTCCTGGCAGCCAAACACCCCGAGCTGATTCAACATGGAAGCCGGGTGAATTTTTATGCCGCTCTGCTCATTGAGCATCTTCAATTAACCAAGGAGGAGCAGGAGGGCATACAACTCGGGGCCTATCTCCATGACATCGGGAAAATCGGCATCCATGATCACCTCATTTCCGGACTTCATTCCCCGACGGAACAAGACCAGGAACTTCTCAAATGCCATCCCGCCATCGGAGGCAAAATGATGAAGGGCCTTCCATTTCATGCCTGTGTCGAACAGATCATCCTCCATCACCATGAAAAGTTTAATGGGTCCGGATATCCGGATGGATTAATCGGCGAACAAATTCCCTTGTCGGCACGCATTGTCGGGCTGGCGAATATCTTCGATCATTTCGTGACCGGCTATGGTTCCCAAAGGGCTATGCCCGTCCCGGAAGCACGAGAAAAAATTCGCCAGGAAGCGGGCAAAAGTGTCGATCCCCATCTGGCAGAATTATTCGCGAAAGTCGTCTGGTAGCGATATCAGATGCGGGAGACACATGAGCGAACAGGAGGCGGCGGCGCTGCTGAGACACCATGACTAAGAACCTTCAAGGGGCTTCAAAAATAACCACCCCTGTGCAGTCGGTCGAGAAATGGGAGCAGGCCTTTGATGCCCTCACGGATCATGTCATGATTTTAGACAGCGCAGGGACGATTGTCTGGACCAATCGAGCCATTCGTGACCAGGTCCAACCAAAAATCGGCCCATTGGTCGGACAACATTACCGCATACCCTACTATGGAGCGACCATCCCCAAAAACCCTCCGCCATGGGAAACGGTGTTAGCAGGCGCCCTGTCTGCGGTGGTGGAAACACAGTTTCCTTCTCTCCCAGGGGATTTTCTGGTCTCATGCTACCCCCTCTTCGACTCCAATGGCATTCAATGGGGTGCCATTTCTGTGGTTAAGGATATTACAGAACGCAAACGGATTGATGAAGCACTGCGAAAAATAGCCCAAAGTGATCCGGCTCCCGGCAGCATGGCGTTTTTGCGATTTTTAGTTAGAGACCTCTGTCAGGCCCTAAATGTGCCCTATGCCATATTAGCGGAATTGGAATCGCCGACTCACCCGCTCACCCAAACTGTCGCCATTTGGTCCAACGGGACCTTTGGCGAGAATATGCCTTGGACGCCACCTCCCAGGATTTTTGAAGAACTTTTGAAAGTCAAAGGATGCCATGGGGACAATTTGGAATCGCCGCTCTTTCCTCCCGACTCCCCTCTCGGGTCATGGTCGATCATCAGCTATTTGGGAACGGCCCTCCGTGGCCGGACAGGACAAATTATCGGGCTCCTGTTTATCTTTAGCCCGATGGCCATTCGCAACATTCATGTGGCGCAATCCATCATTCAACTCTTTGCAGCTAGAGCGGCAGGTGAACTCCAACGTAAAAAAGCCGAAGATGCCTTGCGGGATAGTGAGCAGCGCTATCGAGCCATCGTGGAACATGCCTATGACTTGATCATTGAAACCACCGCGACAGGTGAATGTCAGTACGTCACACCAAATTGTCTCAAGGTCCTGGGCTATGGGGCTGCCGACATGCTGGGAAAAAGTTTTTTTGACTTTGTCCATCCCGAAGAACGGGGGCCTTTGTCTGCGTCCTTTCATTCTCATCTCAAGGCACTTCAGGAAATTGATATGGTGTGCCGGTTGCAAACAAAACAGTCGGAGTGGCGATGGTTTGAAAGTCACATCCATCCCTTCCGAACCAGCGTCGGGACGGTCGTGGGCGTGATTGTGACTCGAGACATTACGGAATGGAAACGCCTGGAGGAAGAACGCATACGTGCCACCAAACTCGAGTCTGTTGGGTTACTGGCCGGCGGGATTGCGCATGATTTCAATAATATTCTCACGTCCGTGTTTGCCAATATCGGGCTGGCCAAAATGGTCACGGCCAAACATACGCCCCCCCACGGAGAGAAGGTTATTGAACGACTGGAGGCGGCAGAAAAAGCCTGTTTGCGTGCGCGGGACCTTACCAAGCAACTGCTGACCTTTGCGAAAGGAGGGGCTCCGGTTAAAAGCACGACATCGGTGGCCTCAATTATTACCGACACGATTCAATTTGCCCTACGAGGCTCTGCCGTCCGATGCACCACGCATCTTCCAGATGACCTCTGGCCGGTTGAGGTCGATGAAGGACAAATCAGTCAGGTCATACAAAATCTTGTGATTAATAGCGACCAAGCGATGCCGGAGGGAGGCACCATTAGCGTCGTCGCAAAGAAATTTCTGGTGAACGCTCAATCCACCCTCCCTCTCAAATCCGGCAAGTATGTCTGTGTGTCCGTCGCTGATCAAGGGATCGGCATTCCTGACGACCATCTCCAAAAAATCTTTGATCCCTACTTTACAACCAAACAAAAAGGGAGCGGGCTGGGCCTCGCCACAACCTATTCCATCATGAAACGACATGGAGGGCATGTGACCGTGACCTCTTCTCTCGGCCACGGCACATGCTTCACCCTGTATCTCCCCGCTTCAACCTCCCTGTCAACAAAAAACGAGGAAACACCGGAAAGCCTCGTGCAAGGAACCGGACGGATTTTAGTGATGGATGATGAAGAGGACATCCAGGATGTGCTAGGGAAAATGCTCGAGCACCTCGGATTTGACGTGGACTATACCGACGATGGGCTGAAAGCCATTGCGCTCTATACTCGTGCCGTTCAGGACGGCAATCCCTATGTGGCCACCATTCTTGATCTCACTATACCCGGAGGAATGGGAGGGAAGGAAACGTTGCGCCTCATTAAAGACTATGATCCAGATGCCAAGGTGATTGTCTCAAGCGGGTATTCCAACGACCCGGTCATGGCGCATGCCAGCCAATTCGGATTTTCAGGTTTTATTGCCAAACCGTATAATCTCCTTGATCTGTCTAAAGTCTTAAGTCGTATCTTTTGACGGTGCCCCCGATCAGTAACAGGTCGACGAAAAATGTTCGGATAAGGCTTGTGGAGCAAAAATACCCCGTTCAGTGATGATACCGGCAATCAAGTCGGCCGGGGTCACGTCAAACGCCGGGTTCCAGACTTCCACACCGTGAGGAGCAATCTTTTGCCCACTATGCAATGAGGTCACTTCGGACGAGCTCCGCTCTTCAATGGGAATACCGTTCCCATCCGCTGTTTCCATATCAATGGTCGATGAAGGGGCGGCCACATAAAAAGGGATGCCATGGGCATGCGCTAAGACCGCCACCGAATAGGTTCCGATCTTATTGGCCACATCGCCATTGGCAGCAATCCGGTCAGCCCCCACGACGCAACAGTGAATCCGGCCCTGTCGCATCAGTGCCCCCGCCGCATTATCGGTAATCAACGTCACGGGAATACCATCCTGCTGAAGCTCCCAGGCCGTCAGACGGGCCCCTTGGAGAACGGGTCGGGTCTCATCGGCAAAGACCCGAATCTTTTTCCCCTGCTCCCAGGCCGCCCTGACCACTCCCAAAGCCGTTCCATAGCCTGCCGTTGCCAGGGCTCCGGCGTTACAATGCGTGAGAATATGATCTCCATCACGAATAATTGCGGCGCCAAACATGCCAATGGCCCGGTTCACCCGAAGGTCCTCCTCCAAAATAACCAGAGCTTCTTCCTGTAATCGTTTTTGGATTTCTTGAACAGGTGCACTGGACATATCCGTCATCACACGTTTCATTCGGTCAACGGCCCAGAATAAATTCACGGCGGTCGGACGCGTCGCGGCCAGCGTGCGACAGACCTCCTCCATATAGCCGGAAAACCGCTCATGCTGAGTCTCCTCACATTGCCGGGCCCCTAAGGCGATGCCCAAAGCCGCCGTCACTCCAATGGCAGGCGCACCCCGTACGCTCAAATTCCGAATCGCTTCAGCCACCTCCTGATAGGTGCCACAATGAAGAAATCGCACTTCTCCGGGGAGAGCCCGTTGATCCAGAATCACGACATGATTATTTTTCCATTCAACCGTTGGAATCATCCTGGCTTCCTTTCACTCGATCTGTTCTCGCCACCTCAATATGTTCATAAACCTTCCCTCTTTCTCTCAATGTCCATCCGGAATTCCCATCGGCAAAGATACGCGGCTCACAAGGGACCGGGTACGCCGGATCGTTTGGACTCAGGAGAGAGGGAATCCTCGTCCCCCTTAGAGTCTTTCAATAAATCATAGGGCAGAGTCAATGTATTTTTCAAAACATCAAACGCCAATTGGGCCAAACCGGTCAACCCTGTTTTCACGGATTCCATGGGAAGATACTCGACCTCCGGCTCACCCAACGGTCCTGCAATCGAAAACATCGCTGTGGCGATGCCCTTCCGATCTCCGGAAAAAATTCGTCCAAAGAGAGGAAGGTCTTTCAAGAGATCCGAATAGGCCCCAAAAGGGCTGACGGCGGAAATGCCTTCAAGCCGATCACCTTTCCAGTCATACATGCCTGCCGCCGAGATTTTCATGATTGGACTCTGTATCAACATATCTTTGGTGGAAAATACACCGTCTTCCACCGTAAGTTTGCTGCTCACGGTCGTAAACGGAAATCCATTCGCTTCAAGATCAACTTTTTCCCTGAGGACATGCGGTAAATTTAAAAGCGTCAATATTCGCGGGACAATAGTGCCTTTACGGATATAGCCTTCGCCCAGCGAAACTTCAAGACTTCCATTGAGAGTGGGAATGATGCCGCGGTCATCCCGCCCATGGCCTTGGAGCATGCCTCGCACAGCCATCTTTCCGGTGATCCATCGACGTTCCTCGCCAAAGAGACTCAAGACGTTCTCAAAAGGCAAATCCTTCGCCTGAAATGACGCGCGCATGGCGGCCGGTCGATTTTCAGGAAGATGAACAAAGAACCGCCCCCCGACGGTGCCATGTTCCGCCACCATCGCTTGCACTTTATCCACTGACACCAGATTGTCATGAATCCTCAACACGCCCGATAATTTTTTTCCGGAAAGCGTCTTATAGCTCGGACGGTCGATATACACAGAACCTTCCAGCGATCCATGCGCTGCTAACCACTCGATCCCATCCCGGATGGCTGATCGTCCTTCCTTGGGAATCAGTAAATCAATATCGAATTGAGGCGAGTCAAACAGGACACTGACGATCGGTGTGGTTTTCCAGTTTTTCATAAATCCCGTGATGACGGCTTCACTATTTTTCAGGCGAAACTCCATGCGCTTCAGATCAAGCAGATTCTCATCCACTTTCAGTCGAACAAACAAATTCGAAATTGGATCGGTCATCCCGCGAAGAGCCACGACCCCTTCGGTTAAGGCGACCCAACCTTTGGTGTTCCACTGGGTCCAATCGGTTCCGCGTCCGCTGCCTTTCAGTTGAACTTCGAGAATTCCTGACTGGATGATATCTCCCAGGACACGGATGCCTTCCGGCAGCACACCTAAATACACCGGTCCGGAATCAAACCGGGCCTCCCAGGTAACCTTCGGGCGATACCGTATGGTCCCCTGTCCCCGAAGACGAAGAGGCAGCATGATCAGTTCCACTCGTTCAAAATGCACCCGACTCCCGGGACGGAACTGTCCCTCAAACTCAAGGCGTCCATCCTGACCCGCATGTTTCCGCAAAAGAGACGGTACGGCAATGAGAGCGTCTCGCCCATCAATCCACCCTTTCAATTTGGGATGACCGGTCGGACCGGTCAGAATGACCGAGGCGGTAAGCGGACCGGTCATTTGCATCCCAGGTGATGTCGCCTGAGTCTCGGAAACCGGCAACAGGTCCTCACCGGCAAACCCGCCCTGAATGGTGAGCGGATCAAACCGGGGGACTCCCTGATAGTTGATAGTCCCATTCAACGCCAGCGGGAAGGCACCCACATTTCCCTGTATGCCTTGAAACACGGTACTCTCCCGGGAAAAAATAATCGTACCGTGGCCTTCAGTCAAAGGATGAGGAAGACCCGGAATCTGAATCACCAGGCCCTCAGGATTAAACTCACCAGACTGGAACATCAATCCGGGAGATTCCAAAAGATTCCCGGTAAACTGCAGGCGAAGCAGGCCGGTGCCATCCAAGACCTTCCATGAACTCAACAGACCAAAATCGGTTGGCGCTCCCAACTGCGTCACGACCTGCCGAACCTTCTCCGCAGGTACAGGCCCTTGAATGCCCACATTCCCCCACGGGCCTGACTCTTTTAACAAAAAGAGGCCTTCCGTCACTTCAACCGGAATACCGTCATAAATGCCGTGCACCTCGGACAATTGAATTCGATCGGGTTCCACCACCACCGTCCCTTGGATGTGGTCGGTGGTAGGCCAATCAGGAATACGGAGATAGCCATCGGTTAAACGAAACGTGCCGGTGACGGAAGTCCTCACATCTTCACGCGTGGAGCCGGTGACCCGTGCTTCGGCAATATTCAGTCCGCCTCCCCACTCGCCTGTGCCCCATACGGGCAGCAGGTCATCCGGCATCCACGTCCTGGGCAGATATTGTCGAATCATGTCGAGATCAACATTGGAGGATCGCATGGAGAACCCCATCATATGATGTCCGTCTTCCAGCATTTCAGTATTGGCCGAACCATCCAAATCAATAAAAGAACTGGACAGGTTAATTTTAGAGAGAGAAAGTCGGGAAGTTTTCGCATTCTGGACCCAGGTGACCTGAGACTTGACCGACAGCGTACCGGGGACCTCCACCAGCGATTGACCGTTCGGCAGGAATTCCCCAATTTGCTTGATCTCCAAGTCATCAGCCCTCACCTTCCCGGAGAAGGTAATCTGCTCAAAACCAACCGGCTCGTTGATGACGGAATGCAGCGGAGTCTCCCAAAGCGCTTCAAGTTCCCCCTTGATGCGAAAAGGCGCCAACTCTTCGGTCTGACGGATTTTTCCAGACAAATCGAACGTCGAGTCAATTGAGGACCCTTCATGACTGGTCTCAGAGACGAAGGCCACATCTTCAATAACAAATCCTCGAACGCTATCTCGAGGTGACTCATCAATCACGATAATTTTGCCGTCCGTCACCTCAAATTTTCCCAGCACCAGAAATTCCGCTAAGGACACAATGGGCGAATCATTGCTGGCATAGCTCAGAAAACGCCATTCCCCCCCTGACTCACGACGCAATTCAATTTCGGGAGACTCTACCAAAAACTCCCGCACCACAATTTTTTTCATGAGCAACGGCCAGATTCCCAAGTCCAAACTCATGGATTTCGCACGAAACACCGCATGCGACTCAGGCTGCTCCTGAACCACAATGTCCGAAACCAAAAAATGCGGAGAGGGAAATAGAGCGAAGGAAGTCTGTCCCACCGTCACGTGCGAACCAAACGTGCGTTGAATTTGTTGCAGAGCCAGATTCTTCAGATAATCGGGATTTAAAAACAAGGGAAGCACGATCAGCGCAATCGTCAAGATGAGGGCAGCGAATGCGCCCCACCAGAACATCTGTTTGCCGGACCATCGCACTACATGACTCTCCTCGGATGAGCAGATACCCTAACCGTTGTGTGTGTGACGTGAGGAATGGGAACCATGAAAATTACTTCTCCATCATACCGAAATCCGTTGGAAATGTAAGAATGACTCCAACCCTCCATGGACTGCAGGGAAGCACAGACGGCAGAAGTCATTCGCCCTACCCGGCCCGCCATCCGGGGAAATTGGCATCGTAGTGGTTCGTTATCGGATAGCCGTCCCATGTTGGGTGCCCCAGCGGTTTCTTGACAGCTCCCCAGGCCTGGGATATCCTGCCACACTCTTATACACTGCATAATCCTTACGCTTTTTGTCATGAGGATTATATCATTCTAGCCGTTGTTTCCCGGCAAACATTGAAATCTACCCACACCGTTCTCACCCGCACGCAGGTGGTCTCGCTGCTGAAATGGTACGACCGACCGCATCCCACCCGACCCGATCGCATGATTCCCGGATATGACAAAGCGCATGCGCTCCGGACGTCACGCATGTGTGTGGCGGTCGCTGCCGCCTTAGGATATCCACTCTCCCGACTCCGTCAATTTGAAGCCGCCTGTCTGCTGCATGATATGGGGCGAGCCGGGCTTGATCCGGTCCTGTTCGGCCAAATCTGGTCATGGGCCAAGGAACAGAAGATCCCGACCCGGCCGCGGGAATGGCGCACCCGCTATCCCGACACCCCCTATGGCCGTGAATCGCACGCCTTCATCGCCCAGTATGGAGCCGCACTCCAAGCCCGAGGCGTGAAGCTCACCCCTGCGGTCAAAGATCACATCGACATGCGGTTGGGATTTGCCCGACGCCTCAAAAAATATCTCCGTCCGGTGAAAACGGCCATCGCCACAATCGACATCCCCTGGTCGCCCTGGATGGAACGCATCATGTTGTACTACTATTACCCGGAAAAACTCGAACGCGCCGCCGCCTGGACACACCAACTCGCGGAAATCTTAGTCGCCTGCGAACAATTGGAAGCCTATAGCAATCACCGGCGAGGAAAAGATTATTACGCGCGCGCAGAAGAAAGTTTTGCCGCCGCCTTCACCTATCTCCGTCAACTCACCTCCCAGCGGATCGTCAGTCAAGAGGTCTTGGATCTCATTTGCCGGCTCACCAGAGAAGGGCGTTTCACGTCGGTTTTACGACAGGCGCGCGGGGGCACCCTTTCACCAGCCGATCAACAATTTTTACAAACCGTCTCGTGCTAAGGATGCCCATGTCCGTCATCACTCACTCCCTCAACATTTCCATGACCGGCGATTCGAACATCGAGAACCTCACAGAGCACATTCAACGCATACTCGCAGAGTCCGGCCTTCAAGGTGGAATACTCACCCTCTTCGTGCAACATACGACGGCCTCGGTCATGATCATCGAAGATGAGCCAGGCATTCGTGCCGATACGAAAAACTTTTGGAACCGTACCATACCGGCTGATCCTCAATTAGAACATAATACGCGGAACGCCGGAGAAGATAACGGCCACTCCCACCTTCGCGGTCAACTACAGGGGCCTTCGCTGACCATTCCGTTCGTCAATGGTGCCTTAACCCTGGGCACGTGGCAACAAGTCGTTTTGATCGATTTTGATACCAGACCACGAACTAGAAATCTGGTCCTCCAGCTCATGGGAGAATAGAACCGAACCGGGAAACACTTTCGTATGCGTCTTCACCATATTCCCCGGACCATCCATCCTCGCCAGGAAATACCCAGCGACCAGCCATACCGGCTCTCCACCGAATGGCAGGGGCTTCTCCTCCCGGTCCTGTTCGTCACGCTTCTTTTGCCACACACCGCCATGGGCGAGGCGTTCGTCCCGAAACAGGCGCAATCGGTTTCCGCCCAGCCCTCGCATCTATACCTCGTCGCCCAGCAATCGCTTGGTCCAGAAGAACTCAACACCATTGCCGTCTTTGAAAAAGCGGCACAGTCGGTGGTCTACATCACCAATACGGCTGTCCGTCGGGATATCTGGTCGCTCAATACATTCGAAGTCCCGCAGGGGTCGGGATCCGGATTCATCTGGAACCGGCAGGGACATATTGTCACCAATTACCACGTCATCTATGGCGCGGATTCCATACAAGTGGTGCTGGACGATCAATCCACTCGTGACGCACGCATCATCGGGGTCGACCCTGATCATGATCTGGCCGTGCTCCAGATCACCGGCAAGACCGACACACTCATGCCCTTGGATATCGGAAATTCCCAGGACCTTCGGGTCGGTCAACGCGTATTGGCCATCGGCAATCCCTTCGGACTAGATCACACCCTCACCACCGGGGTCGTCAGTGCCCTGGGACGTTCGATTAAATCGGTGAATGACCGGACGATTGAGGGCGCGATCCAAACCGATGCGGCCATCAACCCCGGCAATTCCGGTGGACCGCTCTTAAACAGCGCCGGGAAACTCATTGGCGTCAACACCCAGATTGTCAGTCCCAGTGGAGCCTACGCGGGCATTGGCTTTGCGGTGCCGGTCGACATTGTCAAACGTATTGTCCCGCAACTCATTCAACATGGAAAAGTCATTCGTCCCGGCCTGGGCATCTCACTCATCCCGGATGCCATCGCCGCCCGCTGGGGGATCAAAGGCATCGTCATTGCCAAAGTTCTTCCAGGAAGTATGGCGGACAAGGCGGGCCTGCAAGGCTTAGAAGAAACGGCAAACGGACGGATTCGATTAGGTGACGTGATCACCGCCATTGATGGAGAGACGCTACGAACCTATGATGACCTCGCTCGAATGTTAGACCGGCACAATGTCGGAGACCGCATCAAACTCGGCATCCGACGCAACGGCAAAGAACACACGCTCTCCCTCCAGCTCCAAGCCGTCCAATAAATAACCGTTCCTTGCCGCTAAGAATCATCCGTCATTCCTGCAAACCGTTTCAGAACTTCCTCCAAAAAATGTCATCCTAAGCGCAGGGAAAGATCTTTGCCTTGGCACTAAAACAAAACTCCTATTCTTCTGTTTTTAAAATATTGAGCCCTGCGAGTTCGCCTGCCCTCCATAGATCTCCACCGCCACGCTTTAACTTTGATCCGACGCCTGCCGGCCGGCTCCAGGGAGGGACGCTCTTGGCATCAAGCGGCCCTTGTCTGAGGCAGGCGAGTTTGGCCGCTCTTCTCTGATTAGCGTCCCTCTCCTCCAATGAGGACAGAGGGAACGTCAATGGCTGTGGCCACTTTGGCCAAAACAAAAGTGGCTCGGCTGTCTGGCCGCTCCCCGGCTCTAAAAAAGGCTCTACAAAATTCTGTACTTTAATCAATGGGTTGGGTACATTGGTCGTACAACGTATCCCTGACAGAGGAAATGAGGAGCACGCCATGTCAACGGCCGAACAAATCATGCGAGAAATTCAAAAGCTTCCAGAACCTTTAGCGAAGGAAGTCTTAGATTTCATCGGGTACATTGAGTTGAAACATGGGCTCAAAGACAGGCTAGCTGAGGAACTCAAGCTCGCCCAGACTCCGGCCATGAAACATGCCTGGGACAATTCTGAGGATGAGGTTTGGAATGACGTGTAGCGCCTATGACCTTGTTCTGATTCCCTTTCCTTATGCCGATTTAAGTTCTTCAAAAAAGCGTCCGGTCCTCGTCCTGACAGCACCCGATCACCATGGGGATTTTATTGCCTTGGCCGTTACCACTGTCCCTCAAGAAGAACCTGCCATCCCATTAACTGCAATAGATCTCGTGGATGGTACTCTGCCCAAACCCAGTTGGATACGAGTGGATAAGGTATTTACCCTCTCAGACCAAAACATCGTCAAGCACATCGGAAAGATCAAAACGGCATGCATGGAAAAGGTCCTAAAAAGTCTATGCAGTATTGTCGGTTATGCGAAATGACGCCCTACCCGCAAACATCTTCTCAATCCATCCTTCGGCGTAATCCTTCCTTTTATGCAAACCCTCCTTTTCTCTTCAACCGACGCCTGCCGGCTGGCCTCAGGAGGGACGCTCTTCGCAGCTGGCGGACCTTGTTTGAGCGGAGCGAGTTGGTCCGCTCTTGTTATCTTTGACGTCCCTCCCCTCCCATAAGGCCAGACGGGGCGTCAATGGTTTTGGTCACTTTTGCCGAAACAAAAGTGGCTCGTCGTCCGGGGACGAAACCCCGGAATGCATTAAAAATGTCCCTTCACGGGCTGAGCCGAATAAAAGGCCTATTCAGCTCACTTTACTTGACGTTATTGAGCCGAATACCTGTTATAATCGGCTCATGACCTATAACTGGCAACAACCGGACTGGCCGGACTTCCAATACGACCTTACCACCGTTGAAGACGCTTTACTGGCATTCGCCGAAAAAACAGGGAGAGCCAGCGGCCTGTTGAGCGGAATACCGCAAGAGACGCAGACGGAAGCCATCATCGAGATGATGGTCGTGGAAGCTCTCAAGACATCAGAAATTGAAGGCGAATATTTAAGTCGTCAGGATGTCCTCTCCTCCATCCGGAAAAATCTGGGATTGGGACAGCCTGGCGAACAGGTGCGGGATCAACGGGCGCAAGGGGCCGCCGCGCTAATGACGGATGTACGCACCAGGTATGCCGGGCCTCTGACCAAAGCCACACTCTGTTCCTGGCACCGCATGATCATACAAGGCAGTCGTAGCATCACCGTCGGGAAATGGCGAAGCCATGCGGAGCCCATGCAGGTGGTGTCCGGCCCGATCGGAAAACCCCGCATTCATTTTGAAGCCCCGCCCTCAACACGGGTTTCCAAAGAAATGTCGCGGTTCATCACCTGGTTTAATAACACCGGCCCACAGGGCAAGAAGGACATCAAAAAGCCCCTGATACGCTCCGCCATCGCCCATGTCTATTTTGAATCCATCCACCCGTTTGAGGACGGAAACGGCCGCATCGGGCGCGCCCTGTCGGAAAAAGCCTTATCGCAAGGTCTCGGGCGGCCGGCTCTGCTCAGCCTCTCTCGTGCCATTGAGGCAAACCGCGCACACTATTATGAAGCCTTGCAGAAAGCCCAACAATCCAACCACATCACACCCTGGATAAGCTGGTTTGTGAATATCGCACTGGCTGCGCAACAGCAGGCAGAAGAGCAGATTGAATTCACCTTGCGAAAAACGAGATTGTTCGATCGACTACAAGACCAACTCAATTCACGACAGATGCAGGTGGTGCGCCGGATGTTAGAAGAAGGACCAAGCGGATTCACAGGCGGGATCAATGCCAAAAAATATATGGCCATCGCCCACACCTCCAAAGCGACAGCCACACGGGATTTACAGGACCTGGTGGCACAAGGCGCACTCACCCTGGTAGGTGGCGGCCGCAGCACACGGTATGAGATCAATCTCGGCCAATAAGGAAGCAGAATAAAAAAAGGGAAACCAAGGGAAGCGTACCATCTACGCTCACGGCAGGCATGGCGAAGGATCGGTGCCCCTCCCAAATTCAAAACATCGAAACGCGACGCCCCTCCCTCATTCCCGCCATCCGTCTCAATATCTCCCAACTCGGCCCTTCCTGCGCTCCTCCCTCTTGCTGGAAAGGCCCTAAAAAGCCTCCTCCTCTGTTCCGACGCCTGCCGGCTGGCCCCAGGGAGGGTCGCTCTTAGAATTTAGCGGACCTTGTCTGAGCCCGGCGAGTTGGTCCGCTCCTCTCAGATTAGCGTCCCTCCCCTTCAATAAAGCCAGACGGGGCGTCACTGGTTTTGGGTCCTTTTGCCAAAACAAAAGGACCTCGCCGCACGGGGGCGAAACCCCGTCCCCCAGCAACTCTTTACAACACCCCCAACAATCCCAATCAGACAACTCTTTCAGCTTGGTCCTTCGGGCAGACCGCACCCTCATGCCCGGCATCAATCATCGAGAATCAAACCTCCCAGAATCCATCTACCCTTTTTCCTAAGGGTGCAGTAGGATAGGATATTCCTAAAGCTCTGAGAGGAGGAATTCTCGAAAACGCACAAAGGAACGAAGGAGAAAGTGTATGCGACAACATTCCCAAGCCATACTGGAACAAGCACTCAAGTTACCCGTCCAGGAACGGGCCGCAGTAGCCCAGCAACTCATCCAAAGCCTGGATCCCGTCCAGGAAGCCGAGGTAGAGCAGGCATGGCAGGAGGAAATTCAACAACGAATATCGGACTTGGACAATGGCGTGGCCACTGCTATTACCTGGGAAGAGGTCCAACGTCGGATAACACATGGAAAATGATGGCGACATCATCTTCCATTCGGACGCCTTCGCTGAACTCAAACAAGCTCACACCTGGTATGAGGAACAAGCACCAGGCATAGTCGGGTTATTTTTTCAAGAAGTACAATACGCAGTGGCTCGAATATCCGAAACCCCGGGAGCATGGCCTGCTTATTCGCACGGAACAAGGAGATTCCTTCTTCACCGGTTTCCTTATGCGGTGGTTTATAGAGTGCAATCAGCTACGGTTCAAATACTTGCCGTCATGCATCTTAAACGAAAACCAGGGTATTGGACTCGACGCAAGTTTTAATGCACATCCCCTCTCCCTCAGCTTGTTCCCTCATTTCGACCACCTCGACTCTATCAGCCCTGCTATCCGTTTCAACCATCCATCTCAATCGTCTCCCTCATTCCTACACTTCTCCCTCTTTTATCGGATTTTCAAAAAAATGCGTCTCGTATGGTCCGACGCCTGCCGGCTGGCCCAAGGGAAGGACGCACTTTGCAGCTAGCGGACCGTGTCTGAGCCCGGCGAGTTGGTCCACAGTCTCCCGATGGACTCCCCTGGCCTGGTGGCATGGCCGAGCAGTGCAACCGGTCCCGGAAAAAGGCGGGCAGTGTTTGAGCGCAGCGAGTTTGCCCGCCTCCGGGGCCGGTGAACCGCGCAGCAACCGTGTTGAAAGTCAAGTCACGTGACCTCTCCCTAGGCTCCTTGCACCTGCCATGGAGCTCCGTCTACCTGGAGATAATACTCACGCATTTTGGCATTGAGTCTGACGAGCATTTTTCGCATAACCGCCACGAGCGCAACTTTTTTGGGCTTCTTCCCTTGTTCCACGAGATGCTGATAGAACCGTTTCATGCTGGGATCATGCTGAATCGCACTGAGGACCGCCATATAGAGCACACAGCGGATGTGGACCCGCCCGCCATGAATATGGCGGGTGCCTCGCCTCGTCCCGCTATCGACATTATGAGGCGCCACGCCGACTAAACTACTTATTTGTCGATTCCCAATCCGGCCTAACTCGGGAAGCTCAGCCAGCAAGGTCGCCAACGTGATGAGCCCAACGCCTTTGATCTGCCTAGCCACGTCATGAGTATTGGCGAAGGACTGGTGATTCTTCAGCAGCTTGGCCATCCGAGCATCCATCGCCTGGATTTCTTCTTTGAGGACATACAGCATTCGTTGAATAGATTGTGTCGCCAGATCATCGGTCACTTTTTCCAATCGGTTTTTCTCGATCGTCGCGAGCTCAACCAACTGGCGGCGGCGCTTGACCAATTGAGCGAGCTCGTGTTGTTCGGGAGATGTGCCCACTACTGTTCTGGGGGCCATCACTTGCCCATAGGCAGCAAGCACAGAGGCGTCAATGGCATCCGTTTTCGCCAATTGCCCCTTCGCGCGGGCAAATTCTCTGACTTGCCTGGCATTCACCTTCGCCAGCGAAAGGCCCTGGTCGAGCAGCATCGCCTGCAAGGTGTGTTCATAGCCCCCTGTTGGCTCAATCACAATCAAGGGCCGAGCCGTTCTCTGGCCAATCCAGGCCAACAAGGCGACAATGCCTTGCGCATGATTCGGCACCCGTACAGTGTGCTGATCATGCCGACAAAAGGCATCCAAGTACTGTTTGGAGACATCAATCCCAATCGTGGTCGTGGTGGGTGTCATCGTGTACTCCTCCTTGTATGCGGGCGCCATGGCCCAACCAACCGTTCGAACACCAATGATGGCCGGAGGATCTTGCTGCGCGACGAAGAACATTCTGGGCACCTCGCGATCGTACCCGGCCCTTGTGACGAAGTGGCCACCGCGTCACAAGCCTTCCCACGCTACCAGGCGAGGAAGGAAAAACAAACATACAAGGGGACCCGAAGGGCCACACCACGGCCAACATGGTTTTGGCTACTTTTGCCGAAACAAAAGTGGCTCGGCTGTCGGGCCGAGACCCGACATTCATCAAACATTCAAATCACCCCCGACAGCCATCATCAAACAAACACCTTTCTCCTACATGCCAATCCCCCACTTTTCACCTTCAGGTCAGCCAACCGAGCTGATGCTCTACCCAACCGACGGGAAAATTCCGTCTTACAAAAATACCCTCTATAATTCCATCAACACAAGTTCTGTACTTTTGTGTAAGGCTTGGATAGCATGATGTTTTGATTCCTCTGTGTACTCAGCGTAAATGGCGAACACACCCAAGAAAAAAATTGTGATCCTTGCCGGCCCCAATGGGTCCGGAAAAACCACGTTTGCCCGCGAGTTCCTTCCGAAAGAAGCTGCCTGTCCACGCTTCATCAATGTGGATCTTATTGCGGAAGGACTCTCTCCATTCAACCCGGAAATTGCAACATTCCAGGCGGGCCGTCTCATGGTTCAAGAAATTATCGCATGCGTCCGTCGTGGAGAAAGCTTTGCCTTTGAAACCACCTTGAGTGGACTTCGGTATGCCCGTCTCATCCCTCAGTGGAGGAAGAAAGGCTATTTTGTCAAACTCATCTTCCTGAAACTTCCCAACTCCGAAATGGCCATAGCCCGCGTGGCGGCCCGTGTGTCCCAGGGCGGGCATGCCGTCGCGGAAAACATCATTCGAAGAAGGTTCCTGGCAGGGTGGCGAAATTTCCAGCAGATATATCGACCACTTGTGAACACATGGATTCTCTACGATAATGCATTGGAAAGACCGGAATATGTTGACTCGGAAGGAGAACCCAATGGCCAACAAGCAGCCAAAAATCAAAGACCCGGATCTGGCCAAGGTGGGCGTGGCATTAGAACGCGCGGCGGCAAACGCGAGACAACTAGGCTTTGACACCAACACGCCAGTCTATATCTTTCGAGATGGCAAAATTGTCGATATTGTTAAAGAACATCGAGCGACCCAACCAAAGAAAAAGACGATAGCAAAGAATTCACAAAGAAAAACAACCGCACCGCACCGGAAAGCTCAATCAAAAAAAACCGGATAGAGCCCGCAACGGGCGTGGCATCAGTCGGTATGTAAGGAGAAGAATCTGAACCGGGATATCCTTCAGGCGGCCATTGAAAACGGTCGAATCGAATGGCAGCGTCATGCCCTGGAGAGGATCCTCGAGCGAGGCATTGCGCGATAAGATGTATTCAACGTTCTTCTTACAGGTGAAGAAATTGAAGATTACGCCAATGACACCCCATTCCCAAGCGCCTTACTCTTCGGGTGGAAGGGTGATGAGCCCATCCATGTCGTCGTTGCCCTTGATTCAGTCAGTCAACAGGGATACATTATTACTGTCTATCGCCCAGACCAGGAGCATTTTAATCCTGATTTAAGAACCCGGAGGAATCGTTGACCCGACAACACCTACCATCTCAATGTCCGCTCTGTGGTGGCATAAAAAAGCCCGGTACAACCACCTTTACGGCCGAGTTAGAGTTTGGCATTGTCGTGGTCCGAAGGGTGCCGGCTTTACGCTGTTCAATGTGTGGTGCCGACTGGATTCAAGATGATATTGCGGCCCGTTTAGAAGTGATTGTCAACGAGGCCAAACAGAAGCGGCTGCAAGTGGAAGTCACCACCCTCGCGTAAGGCCAGTGTTCGTGACCCGCCATCCGATTTGACTCTCTCCAATATCTCCACCATTCGTCCGCAGCCATCCATCTTCTCCACTCGGTAATGTCTGTCGTCTTCTCTCTTTTATGGAAGTGCCTGGACGGTTCGTCTTCTATAGTTGGACGCCTGCCGGCTGGCCCCAAGGAGGGACGCTCTTAGCATCGAGCGGACCTTGTGTGAGCCCTGCGAGTTGGTCCGCTTCCCTTCACTGATCCCCTGGCCTGGTGGCATGGCCGAGCAGTGCAACCGGCACCGGTAAAAAGGCGGGCAGTGTCTGAGCGCAGCGAGTTTGCCCGCCTCCGGTGTCGGTGAACCGCGCAGGGTACCCAAAGGGCCATGCCACGGCCAACATGGTTTTGGGTCCTTTTGCCGAAACAAAAGGACCTCGCCGTACGGGGGCGAGACCCCGTCTTCCCCCCCTTGAAATCTCAATGCCTCCTCCTGCCTATAAATTAAGCTCTCATCAAATCCCCGTATTTTCCAAAGAAATTCCTCAATCCTAGTTCTCATAATCTAGGCCAATCCCCCACGAAATATCGCGAAAGAATTTTAAAAGCTTCACGCCCACATTTTTTCAATCCCATTCGCGATGCTCCAAAGAACCTTGTGAGAAATAATTTTCTCTGAATTTAATCCAAAAAAGATCTCCCCCCATTTTTGTGAATCAAACCTAAAGCCTTCAATGCAAAAGTTTTTTCTGTACTTAAATTCTGGTCTGAGGTACATTTCCATGTAGTTGACTTAATCCATCATGCCCAACGCATTGGCCATTACCTGAATAACCCCCAACAGGTTTATGCCCACGCCTGAAGAACACGCCCGCGAAAAAAATGATGTCCTCCTAACTCAGGCAGGATGGATCAGTCCAGATGCCAATCACGGCAACTTGTCCGCAGATCGCAGCGTAGTCATTCGAAATTTTTCTTTTGAACAGAGGCATGGATTCGCAGACTACCTTTTTTATGTGGATGGTAGAACTGCCGAAGCAATTCATGTTGAGAGAGACAGAATTATACTCACCCTAAAAATCGCCGCGTGAAATAAGAAAGGGAACCAATGGAGCAAGGACAGCTCAGCTGGATCGCAAACTTCATCTGGGGCATCGCCGATGATGTACTCCGCGACCTCTACGTCCGTGGCAAGTACCGCGATGTGATCTTACCGATGACTGTCCTGCGACGCCTTGATTCGCTTCTCGAACTCAGCAAAAAGGCCGTTCTCGATATGAAGGCCTCGCTCGACAAAGCGAAGATCGTTCATCAAGACCAGGCCCTGCGGCAGGCAGCTGGCCAAGCCTTCTACAACACATCCAAGTTCACCCTCCGCGATCTCAAGGCACGCGCCAGCCAGCAACAGCTAAAGGCCGACTTCGAGGCCTATCTGGAAGGCTTCTCGCCGAACGTACAAGACATCCTCGAAAAATTTGAATTTCGCAATCAGATCCCGCGCCTCTCAAAGGCTGACGCACTCGGCACGCTGATCGAAAAGCTCCTCTCGCCCGATATCAATCTCAGCCCAAATCCGGTACTGAACGGCGATGGGACGGTGAAACACCCCGGCCTCGACAACCATGGGATGGGAACGGTCTTCGAGGAACTGGTGCGGCGATTTAACGAAGAAAACAATGAGGAGGCGGGAGAGCACTGGACTCCGCGCGATGCGGTCAAACTCATGGCAAAACTGATCTTTCTACCGATCGCAAATGAGATCGAGTCCGGTACCTACCTGCTCTATGATGGCGCCTGCGGCACCGGGGGTATGCTGACCGTCGCAGAAGAAACCTTGCAGGAACTTGCCACCGCCCATGGTAAACAAGTGGCCACGCATCTCTACGGCCAGGAGATCAACGCCGAAACTTACGCCATTGCCAAAGCCGATCTGCTACTGAAAGGCGAAGGTGACGCGGCGGACAACATCATAGGTGGTCCGGAACATTCGACCTTGGCCAATGACGCGTTCCGATCGCAGGAGTTCGACTTCATGCTCAGCAATCCACCCTATGGCAAAAGTTGGAAAAGCGACCAGGAACGCATGGGCGGCAAGCAGGGCATCAAAGACCCGCGCTTTATCATCGAACATGCTGACGATCCGGAGTACTCACTGATTACCCGCTCCAGTGACGGGCAGATGCTGTTCCTGGCCAACATGCTGAGTAAAATGAAGCACGGCACCCTGCTCGGTAGCCGGATAGCTGAAGTCCACAATGGTAGTTCGCTCTTCACCGGAGACGCAGGCCAAGGTGAAAGCAACATCCGGCGCTGGATTATCGAAAACGATTGGCTGGAGGCTATCGTCGCCCTACCCCTCAACATGTTCTATAATACCGGCATCGCCACCTACATCTGGGTGGTCACCAACCGCAAGCCCGAACATCGCAAAGGCAGGGTACAACTCATCGATGCCACGCAATGGTTCAAGCCACTCCGGAAAAATCTCGGAAAGAAGAATTGTGAACTATCGGATGATGACATCCAGCAAATCTGTGACACCTTTATCGACTTCAAAGAAACCGAGCAATCGAAGATCTTCCCCAACGCCGCCTTCGGCTACTGGAAGGTGACAGTCGAAAGGCCCCTGCGCCTCAAGGGAATCGAGTCAAACCGAGTTTACACCCCGAAGGAGATCAAGGCGCTTAAAGAGACCGAGACACGAGCAGACGACGCAGAGCCGGTTATTAAGAAGATCCACAAGAAGGGAACCAAACTCGACCCGCTGCGTGGATTATTCTCAGCCACTATCCAGGGTAAGCCTGCCATTGTGGAATACGAGCCCGATCCCGATCTGCGCGACACCGAACAGATACCACTCCTGGAAGAAGGTGGCATCGAGGCATTTCTCAAACGCGAAGTGCTCCCCCACGCCGCCGACGCCTGGTATGTTCCAGACAGCGTGAAGACCGGTTACGAGGTCAGCTTCACTCGCTACTTCTATAAACCACAACCATTGCGAACTTTGGAAGAAATTCGAGCTGACATTTTGGCTTTGGAGAAAGAAACGGAAGGCCTGCTGTCCGAAATCATTGGAGGAGGCACGTAAACATGTCCACCCAACGGTATTCCGTTACTCCACATCCCATTGATACGTTGCTCACCTGGGTCAAGTCCGGAGAAATTGCCATACCGGAAATTCAACGGCCATTTGTCTGGCAGGCTACCCAAGTCCGCAATTTATTGGACTCCCTGTATCAGGGCTATCCCGTGGGCTACTTGATCGCTTGGCGAAATCCAACAGTCAAGCTGAAGGATGGCACCCCATCAGCCGGTAAGCGCATCCTCATCGATGGCCAACAGCGTGTCACGGCATTAATGGCTTCGCTGCTTGGTCGAGAGGTGCTCACCAAAGACTATGAAACCATCAACATCCGTATCGCCTTTCATCCTCAAGAAGAGCGTTTCGAAGTTTCAAACCCCGCCATCCGCAAAGACGTGTCCTGGCTCGCGGATGTTGCTGAATTGTTCTCCCCCAATGCCAAGTTACTACAGATTACCAAAGCCTATACCGCGGCTAATCCCGGCGTCGACGAAGACACCCTATTCTCCACGCTGGAAAAACTTCGCAAGATTGTGAACAACCACGTCGGCGTCATCGATTTGGCAGAGGACCTGGACATCGAAACCGTCGCAGAAATATTCATCCGCGTTAACTCGGCAGGCTCGGAACTGAGCCAGGCCGATTTCGCGATGTCCAAGATTTCAGTCAATGAAACCTATGGAGGCAACACGCTACGCAAAGCCATCGACTATTTTTGTCATTTGGCCATCGCCCCGGATTTTCATGGCATCATCGAAAAGAATGACCCAACCTTTGCGAAAACCGATTATTTTTCTCAGATGTCCTGGCTCAAAAAAGAGAATGACGACATCTACGACCCGGCTTACACCGACATGCTCCGAGTGGCATTTGCAACAGAGTTTCGCCGGGGGAAAATGCAAGACCTGGTGGCTCTCCTTTCCGGACGGAACTTTGAAACTAAACAGTTCGAGGAAACGATTGTTGAAGATTCCTTTACGCGGTTGAAATCTGCCGTGTTGCGATTCATGAACGAGACACATTTTAAGCGATTCCTAATGATTATTCGATCGGCCGGGTTTGTCGATGCAGTCATGATTGGGTCGCAAAATGCTCTCAACTTCGCCTATATCCTCTATCTCACCTTGCGCGACCTGAATACACCAAACGCCGAAATCGAACGTTTGGTGCGACGATGGTTCGTCTTTTCCGTTTTGACAGGTCGTTATTCATCATCGCCGGAATCCGCCATTGATTACGATATTCGCCAAATCCACAGCCAAGGCATCACCGACTATGCCGACAATCTCATTCGTGGGGAACTGTCCGATGCCTTTTGGGAATCAGCCCTTCCTCAAGCCATGAATACTTCGGTCGCATCCAGTCCCTACTTCCGGCTGTTCCAGGCTGCTCAGGTTAAACTGAACGATCTCGGGTTTCTGTCGCGGGACATTACGGTACGGGAACTAATCGAGGTGAAATCCGATGTACATCACCTCTTCCCCAAACAATACCTTAAAAAAAGTGGCCTAACCCGAGGTCAATACAATCAGATTGGCAATTACGTCGTCGCGCAAAGTGAAATCAACATTGCCATTGGGCACAAAGAACCGGAAATCTACTTCGGGCAGCTTATAGATCAGTGCAACAGTGGGAAAAAACGATATGGGAACATCACCGATCAGGAAGAACTGAGAAAAAATCTGAACATGAACTGCATTCCCGAAGGGGTAGAAAAAATGACCGTAGATGACTACCCACAATTTTTAAATACTCGCCGGGTATTAATGGCGCAAAAAATCAAAACCTATTTCGAAGGACTATAAGGTGTTGACAGTAAAGTTCTGTAAACTCCAGCCGCTATGCCCCTTAAAACAAATCGTTGCCGACATCCGGGCGATGTGAAAGGAGACGGAGGGGCTGCAGAGGGAGATCATTTGGGGAGTGGATCGTTAATTCCGCCTAGCCCAAGTACGTTTCTATGATTAAGCCTGGTACGACAACAATCACCACTTTTGGAGACAGTAGGAGTAGACCCGTGACGACTCGGACACCAGCAGGGGCACAACAGTGAAAGCCCCGATCCTCGTACAGCTCGAGTACCACACCGCCTCCACGGAAGCAGCGGAACTGTCCGAATACCTTTATTCCGCCCTCAACGATGATCCGGCGGTGCCAGGCTTGCGGATCCCAACGGTATTCATACCCTTTGATGGGACAAACAGCGTGCCGGAGCCCCACCTCGCAGCTGAGGCCGATCGCATCCTAGTTGTGGTCCTCGCCGACGACCATCTCGCTGCGCATGCTCATCGGCCGTCAACAACTGGTCGAACTTGGGCTAATTATGTTGTCAGGCTACGCGAGCTCTGCAACGCTAACACCTCACACCGATTCATGCCCATTCAGCTCACTCGGCACGGGTGGCCAATCGATGCACGCTTGGAGGATCTCAACTTCCTACGCGCGTGGGCGATCAATAGCGTGGAGGAGCGCCGACGTTTTATTGCGAGGCGGATCATTCAACTGCTGCTCCGCCGCCTTCAATCTCATCCGTCGCCTGAAGACGCGCCTCCGCTGACGATTTTCCTGAGCCACACCAAACTCGATCTCGAAACTGAGCCCAGAGTCGTCAAGTCGCTCCTAGCGCATCTCACCGCGAACCAACCGCAGAAGACATGGTTTGACAGCGGCGACATCGAGGTGGGCTCACGCTTCGCGAAGGAGATCGAAGGGGGAGTGCGGGACGCAGCTTTGTTGGCCGTGCTAACTGACTCCTATTCCTCGCGCTCGTGGTGCCGCCGTGAGGTACTCTTGGCCAAACACTTTCAACGGCCAGTCGTTGTCGTCGACGCCGTTCAGGAGCGAGAAGTTCGGAGCTTCCCTTACGTGGGCAACGTGCCAGTCGTGCGCTGGAAAGGCGATGCGCAAGATGTGATTGACCTCTTACTTCGTGAAGCCCTGAGACAAGTCTATTCGGCGGAAAGCTTAGAACGGCGAAAGCACCCTGGCGATGTTGTGTTGCCGGCTGGGCCCGAGCTTCTGACGCTAGTCCACCGCAAGCCTGATCAAGTCATCCTCTATCCGGACCCCCCCCTTGGTTCGGAGGAACTCAGCATCATTGAGAAGACAGGAATTCGCGTCGAAACTCCGCTAGAACGCCATGCTCAGGAGCGCGACCTGAACACGAAGTCGCTCCTGGTAGCGCTTTCTACATCGGCGGCCGAGGACCTTTCGCGCTTCGGATTACGACTTGCCCATCTTGAAGCAGCTCTTCTCGAGGTTTCGCGCTATCTTCTAATTTCGGGGATTCGGCTAGTCTACGGGGGGCACCTCGGCAGTGACGGCTACACGATAAGACTCGCAGACCTTCTTCGCGACCCCGTTGTCGAACAACTCCGGGATTCACCCGTAGATCCAAACGCAACTGTTGTCCCACAGCTCATCAACTACCTGCCGTGGCCATCATTCGAGACTGTTCACTCGCAGGCCCGGCTCGGGCCTCTGGTCGAGTTGATCCTCTGCCAACGCCCTGAAGACATAGACGAAACGCTTGACCCCCTGTTCACCGATCCCGTTTGCAATGAAGTGCCGGTGGACAACCTGAACCAGCGGTTTGCCTGGGCTCGGGGACTCACGGAAATGCGAGCTCGGCAGGTCGCGAACGTCAACGCTCGCGTTGTTCTCGGAGGCCGCATTGGCTCCGAATCAGATGTGTATCGCGGTCGAATGCCCGGCGTCCTGGAAGAGATCCTCCTCAGTCTCGAGGCAAAACAGCCGGTCTTTCTTGTAGGGGCTTTTGGTGGCTGTGCTCACTTGGTGGTCGAGGCGCTCGAAGGGCACCAACCACCAAAGCTGACCTGGGACTACCACCGGATGGTCCCCCTTTCGGACGAACTGCGCGAGCTATATAAAACAAGGGGCATCCCCTGGGACGAGTATGATTTCATCTTCCAACGTCTGCACGACGGGGGATTCGCCCTCCTATCCAACGGGCTCCAACTCGCTGAGAATCGCGAACTTGCCGTTACCCGCTCCACCGAGCGCATCATCGAGCTGATTCTAGCCGGCCTTCAGAATGTCTTCGCCGACCTGCGTGGCCACGGAGGCACCGATGGCTGACAAGAAGAATGTTTTCATCTCTCACGTCCACGAAGACGATGATTTACTCCCAAAACTGAAGGTCCTCATCGGTCGAGCGGGCATGGACGTCCGCGACGGATCAATCAACAGCGAGAAACCCAATAAGGCGAGGAGCGAGGATTACATCAAGCAGAAAATCCTCGCACCCAGAATCCAATGGGCCAGCACTTTGGTCGTGCTCATCACCCCCGACACGGCCGACAGCTGGTGGGTGAATTGGGAGATTGAGCAAGCTGTCGCACAGGCCAAGACTGTAGTCGGAGTATTCGCTCAAGGAGCGACTGCGTCCGACATCCCAGAGGCACTTAACAAATGTGGTGACGCCGCCATCGTCGGATGGCAAGGAGACCGGATTGTCGCCGCGATCAACGGAGAGATACAGGAGTGGGATGACCCAATCACAGGTAAACTGCGCAGTCGAGAATGGGTCCTCAAACACTATAGTTGCTGATGAAAATTTTTTCGTACATCGTCGCCCGTGACTATGGATTCGCACCAAACCCGTTCTTCGGGTACTGCACATTAGCGACCTGCAAGCCCCAGCTCCGGGCCAAGGCTATGGTCGGCGACTGGATCATCGGCACGGGAGCAAAGGGGAAGTACGACCTCGCTGGCCACCTAATCTACGCGATGAGAGTCGACGAGATCCTCGACTTCAACACTTACTGGAATGACCCGCGTTTCGCCTGCAAGCGTCCGATGCTAAACGGCAGCTTGAAGCAGCTCTACGGCGACAACATTTACCACTCCCAAGGGCAGCAGTGGATCCAGGTTAATTCACATCACAGCCTTGATGATGGAAAGCCGAATCCTAGAAACATCGAGCACGATACCAGCGTGGACAGGATGCTGGTATCGCGCATGTTCGTTTACTACGGTGACGCCGCTGTTTTGATTCCAAATGGCTTTCGACCCTACAAAAAAACCAGTGAAGACTTGTGCTGCTCAACACAAGGTCATCGCATCTTGTCCACAGCCATCTCCGAGGCGTTTGTCAACTATCTTGAGGAATCCGGTCGCTGGGGACTGCAAGGAGTGCCGCTTGAGTTCTCACGAAACAAGAAAGCCGATGATTGAGAAGCCAGGGGCATTACGGCCCAAAACAACGTGACATGGGGGAAGACGGAAGTGTCGACTGACGGCAGCTGGTGGTTAATGGATTTTGCTGAAGCAGCGAAACGTTCCGATCGTTTCGTGGACCGAGAAGATCACGCCCTTCTGCTTGCCACAGGACTGATGGGAGAAGCCGGAAGTGTGCTCACCGAGCTGAAAAAGGAGAACCGCGAGCGAAATGCCTATCCCGTGTACCGGCATCGCATGCACGAAGAGGTCGGCGACTTTCTTTGGTATTTCGTCCGACTCTGCCATGTCGTTGCCCCCGGAGTCCTCCCTAGCTTGCCGCGCCAGGGGAAGGTGTCTAACGCAACGGGCGCAACGTCCCTCAACCTATTCTTGCAATTTGGTGCTTCCGTTGGTGATGTCCTTCGCGCGTTGTCTGAGGGGCAGATGTCCGACGTGCCGCTATCATCTCAACTGTTGCAGCGCGTATGGAGCCTCCTCCAGTGTGTGGCAGTGGAAGCAAGCGTCGATCTTTGTAAAGCCGCACAGAACAACGGACGAAAGACCTCAAGCAGATGGCCTACCGAGAAGAGATACGTGCAGCTCTTCGATGAGAAATTCCCGGAGGAGGAGCAGTTACCCCGACGCCTCGAAATCGAGTTTAGAGAGCGTGAGCGGAACACTCAGAAGGTCCTAATGCTTCGATGTAATGGCATCAACCTCGGCGACCGGCTCACCGACAATATCGAAGATCCAGACGGCTATCGATACCACGACATCTTCCACTTTTCGCATGTTGCCTATCTGGGATGGTCCCCAGTAATTCGCGCCCTATTGAAATGTAAGCGCAAAAGCAGCTCGAAGAAGGACGAGGGACAGGATGGAGCCCGCGCAGTAATTCTCGAGGAGGCCGTCGCGGCTATCATTTTCAGTCGCGCTAAACAGCTCAGCTTTTTCGACGGTATCGACCACGTCGACTATGACCTCCTGAAAACAGTAAAAGAGTTCATAACGGGTTTCGAGGTCGATACTGTCCCGCTCTGGCAATGGGAGAAGGCTATTCTCGAGGGCTATCGGGTCTTTCGCCTTCTCCGTGAGAACGCGGGTGGCCACGTAAAGCTAGACCTAACAAGCCGATCACTCAGTTACCTGTCACCACAGCAAGAAGCTGGCGTATGAAAAGAAAAGACCAGATGATTCTAAAAACGCCTAGCTTGAAACCGCAGACCTCACTTATCCGCGGGCGAGATCAATCGCAGAAGGGAAGAATCAAGGTTGGACCCAGTCGCTTTGTGACTACGACTCCAGCGTATGACACATATTGGCGATTTGCTTCACTTCGGCAGGCTGTATTTATGCGCCGCGTGGAAGGGTATTCGCCACCGTGGACGGATGATCCAGTTCTGTCCCGGTACCGATTTACGAATGTCTATCGTGCGTCAGATCGAGTTAGCCAGTATCTAATTCGACGTGTCCTTTACGAGGGGGAGCAATCCCAAAGCGAAGTATTCTTCAGGGCAATACTCTTCAAACTGTTCAATCGGATAGATACCTGGGAGAAACTGGCGGATGCCGTAGGGCCGCCAAGCTGGCGTAAGTTTAGCTTTGAACGTTACGCAACAGCCCTCGATCGCCTCATGGAACGTGGCGACCGCATCTATTCAGCAGCTTATATTATGCCGTCTCCCGCGTTCGGGAGCCGCCGCAAGCATCGAAATCACCTCCGCTTGATTGAGCACATGATGAAGGATCGAACTCCCCAGAGACTCGCGCAGGTGCGATCCCTCCGAGAGGCATTCAATATACTTCGTAGCTGTCCATCATTCGGCGACTTTCTAGCCTTCCAGTTAACAATCGACTTGAATTATAGCGCGCTGCTTAACTTCCCGGAGACGGAATTCGTTGTGGCGGGACCGGGAGCACGAGATGGCATCCGGAAATGCTTCGCGGACACCGCAGGGCTCTCGGAGGCCGACATTATTCGAATGATGTCCGAACTTGCAGAATCCGAGTTTGCACGGCTGGGATTAAAGTTTCAAAACCTGTGGGGGCGCCCATTGCAGCTGATCGACTGCCAAAACTTGTTCTGTGAGCTTAGCAAGTATGCACGTATCGTACACCCAGATATTCAAGGCGCGTCAGGCCGGATGCGTATCAAGCAGAGGTTTGTGGCACGAAAAATTCCCTTGCCTCAATGGTATCCACCGAAGTGGGAGTTGACGCCGACTGTGGCTAGTTCTCAGCACTCAACCAAAAGCGCTGTCGTTGAGGTGGGAACATGATGAACTCTGATACGCAATGGCTGAGTGGGCCGTTCCATCTATCGTCCTCCCACACTGGCCTGATTCAGAGAAAGCTCCCTCAAAACCACGAAGTTCGAAAAAAAACAGCAGAATGATCGCCAACCTCAGTCTCTATCCCACCATGAAAGATTCTGGCCTGCCCTGGGTAGGCGAGATTCCGGCTCATTGGGACCTCTTACCGAACCGGGCGTTCCTGCGAAGACGCAAGATTCTGGTCGGAGAACGCCACAGTGACTATGAGCTACTTTCACTAACAAAGGCCGGCGTGATCGTGCGCGATATCTCAACGATGCGCGGCAAGTTCTCCACGGACATGGGTACGAGTCAAGAGGTAAGAGTAGGAGATTTTGTATTTTGCCTTTTTGATGTCCCGGAGACACCGAGGACTGTCGGACTTTCTGAGCATAACGGAATGATCACTGGTGCATATACGATTCTTGAATGCCGCAACAGTCAGCTCGCCCGATTCGTAGAGGCCTTCTACATCGCAATGGACGACCGGAAGTTGCTGAGTCCACTTTACTCGGGCCTTAGAAACACGATCCCACCTTCCACATTCCTGGGTATAAAGACACCGGTTCCCCCTTCTTCCGAACAACTCGCGATCGTTCGCTTCCTGGACCATTATGATCGGAAGATTCGGCGGTATATTCGGGCCAAGCAGAAGTTAATCAATCTGTTGGAGGAGGAGAAGCAGGCCATCATCCACCACGCCGTCACCCGCGGCCTTGACTCCAATGTTCGCCTCAAACCCTCCGGCGTGGATTGGCTGGGGGACGTGCCAGAGCATTGGGAGGTGCTTCGAGGGAAGTATGTGGGAAGGCTGTATTCGACACCTTCAGTCTTGGACAACGAACTCACCGAAGACAGCGTTGGCAACTCCATGTACCTGAAGGTGAGCGATCTCGGCGCTGTTGATGACTCGCTCAGGCTGACCCATAGCAGGCTATATGTGAAGAGGTCCTTGACTCGAAGGTCGACTCGTCGCTCGCTGCTTGTATTTCCAAAACGGGGCGGCGCCATCTATACGAACCGGGTCGCACTTGTCGACTTGGCTTGTCTCGTTGACCCCAATTTGATGTGTTGGGAGATCAGCGAACGTTTTGATCCGCATTACGTTGCTCTGTTGTTAAAGACGCGGACACTTGCGGATCTGGCCGATGTCTCAAGTGTTCCTCAGATCAATAACCACCATATCAATCCGATACCGTTTCCAGCCCCACCGGTCGACGAGCAAATCGCAATCGTCGCTGGTTTGGCAGTGAACCTTAGCGGCCTTAAATCTGCAATCAGCCGAGTCGAACGCGAGATCGAACTCCTCCGCGAATACCGCATTACCCTGATCGCCGATGTAGTCACCGGCAAACTCGATGTGCGCGGGGTAGCGGCCCAACTGCAGGATGAATCAGTTGAACCTGAAATAGACGAATTGAGGGAGGAGGTCGAAGAGCAAGGTGATATTGAGGAAGAAACTGATTTTGATGATATCGCCGGGACCTCCGAGGAGGCCATCCTTGCCGACTAAACCCAAGGGACGAAAAACTGGCTCCGCTCAAACGCCTGCCAACGCTTCCAAAAGGCCTGGCAAAGATCCTGGGGGCAATGTGGTCTTTTATCGATCGCCGGATGGAATGGTTCGCCTCGAAGTTCAACTCGCTCAGGATACTGGCTGGCTGACTCAGCAGCAAATGGCCCCTCTATTTCAACGTGAACGGTCGGTGATCACCAAACATATCAATCATGTCTTCAAGGAAGGCGAGCTTACCCCAAAAAGCAATATGCAAAATTTGCATATTGGCGGCTCAGACAAGCCGGTCAGGTGTTTCACCTTGGATGTCGTGATTTCCGTTGGTTACCGGCTCAAATCCAAGCGCGGACTCCAATTCCGCAGATGGTGCGCCTGGCCTTGTGCCCCTTCCACGATGGAGGCCATGCATGCCCACTGACACCAGCGAACGCGGCCTTGAGCGGCTGATCTGTACGGCACTGACGGGTCATCCCTGTGATCCCCCAAAACCGGGTGAGGAGATGCTCGAACGGCCGGCTACTTATGGGGTCGGGTGGATCGGGGGCATGCCCGAGAACTATGACCGGGAATACTGCCTAGATCTGGCCCAGCTCTCCATTTACCTGCAGGAGACGCAGCCCGAGGCGGCTGAGGCGCTCAATCTTGGACAAGAGGGCCCAACGCGGCGTAAATTCCTGGCCCGCCTTCAGGGCGAGATTACCAAGCGAGGCACCATTGAGGTGTTACGCAACGGGGTCAAGCATGGGGCATACCACCTAGATCTCTTCTGTGGCACGCCATCACCAGGGAACGAAAAAGCCCGGAAGCGCTATGCTGCCAACCGCTTCAGCGTCACACGCCAACTCCGCTACAGCCGGGACGAAACCCAGCTTGCCCTCGACCTCGGGCTGTTCATCAACGGCCTGCCGATCGTGACCTTTGAACTGAAGAACAGCCTCACCAAGCAGACGGTTGCTGATGCCGTCCAGCAATACCAGCGGGATCGCGACCCGCGTGAGAAGCTCTTCGAATTCGGACGCTGTGTGGTGCACTTTGCCGTGGACGACCACGAGATACGCTTCTGCACGCACCTGAAGGGCAAAGCCTCGTGGTTTCTTCCTTTCAACCTGGGCTGGAATGATGGCGCCGGGAATCCGCCTAATCCGAATGGGCTCAAGACCGATTATTTGTGGAAACGCATCCTCACGCGCGACGGGCTAACGAACATCATCGAAAACTACGCCCAGATTGTCGAAACAAAAGATGAAAAGACCGGTAAAAAAAGGGCCGTTCAAATCTGGCCGCGCTTCCACCAGCTCGACGTGGTGCGCAGATTGTTGGCCGATGCCGGGCAGCATGGGGCGGGCAAGCGCTATTTGATCCAACATTCAGCAGGAAGTGGCAAATCCAACTCGATCGCCTGGTTGGCGCACCAATTGATTGGTCTGCACAAGGACGACACAACCCTTTTCGACTCGATCATTATCATTACCGACCGACGCATTCTCGACCAGCAGATCAAAACCACCATCAAGCAGTTCGCGCAGGTGGGATCGACCGTCGGGCATGCCGAGCATTCGGGTAACCTGCGGAAGTTCCTGGCCGAGGGCAAAAAGATCATTATTTCGACGGTGCAGAAGTTCCCGCATATCATGGATGAAATTGGCAGCGAACACCGCGGGCGACGGTTCGCCATTATTATCGACGAAGCACACTCGAGCCAGGGCGGGCGTACCTCCGCCAAAATGTCCCTTTCACTTTCGGTAGCCGGCGCCACACCCGATGACGAGGAGGAACTCGAGGACACTATCAATCGCCTTATTGAAGCCAAAAAGCTTCTGCCCAACGCGAGCTACTTCGCCTTTACCGCCACACCCAAGAACAAGACGTTAGAGATTTTTGGAGAACCCGATCCACAGGCGGACGGCACGGTTAAGCATCGCCCCTTTCACAGCTATACGATGAAGCAGGCCATTCAGGAGGGCTTTATCCTTGACGTGCTCAAGTACTACACCCCGGTGAATAGCTACTACAAACTGATGAAGACAGTTGAAAGCGACCCCGAATTTGACACCAAGCGCGCAAAGAAAAAACTCCGGCGCTATGTGGAGAGCCACGAGCACGCGATCGGGCTTAAGGCCGAGATCATGGTGGATCACTTTCACGAGCAGGTGTTGGCGCTTAACAAGATCGGCGGCCAGGCACGGGCCATGGTGGTGACGAGCGGCGTCGACCGTACAATTCAGTACTACCATGCCATCCACGACTATCTGATTGAGTGCAAGAGTCCCCATCGGGCCATCGTCGCCTTTTCAGGTGAACATGACTACGGCGGGGCAAAGATTACCGAAGCCTCGCTGAATGGATTTCCATCCAATCAGATTGCTGACAAGATTCAGGAAGCCCCCTATCGCTTTCTGGTCTGTGCCGATAAATTTCAGACCGGCTATGATGAGCCGCTTTTGCACACCATGTATGTGGACAAGGTGCTGTCGGGCATCAAGGCGGTCCAGACGCTCTCGCGTCTGAATCGGGCACACCCCCAAAAGCATGATGTCTTTGTGCTCGACTTTATGAATGACGCCGACACGATTCAAAAGGCGTTTGCGGACTATTACCGCACCACAATTCTGGCAGAAGAGACCGACCCTAATAAGTTGCATGACCTGAAGGCCACGCTCGACGGTTATCAGGTCTATACAGACTCCCAGATCGATGAACTGGTAAGACTGTATCTTTCTGGCGCGGATCGCGACCAGCTCGATCCAATCCTTGACGCTTGCGTCGCTGGCTACAAAGAGCAGCTGGACGAGGACGGCCAGGTGGACTTCAAAGGCAAAGCAAAAGCTTTTACCCGCACCTACGGTTTCCTCGCCCAGGTTCTGCCATACACTAGCACCGAGTGGGAAAAGCTTTCGATCTTTCTGAATTTCCTCGTTCCAAAGTTGCCGGCACCCGTGGAAGAGGATCTTTCTAGGGGCATACTTGATGCCATCGACATGGACAGCTACCGTGTCGAGAAGCAGGCGGCTATGCAGATCCAGCTACCGGACACCGATGCGGAGATCGAGCCGGTGCCGACGGCCGGCGGTGGGCGCAAGCCGGATCCTGAACTGGATCGGCTCTCCAATATCATCAAAACCTTCAACGATCAGTTCGGGAATATCCCTTGGAGCGACGCCGACCGTGTGCACAAATTAATCACTGAAGATATACCCAATCGTGTTGCGGCGGACACGGCCTACCAGAACGCCAAAAAGAACTCCGATAAGCAGAACGCCCGCATCGAACACGACAAGGCCCTGGCCCGCGTCATGACGGCCGTGCTCAAGGATGATACGGAGTTGTTCAAGCAGTTCATGGACAACGAATCATTCAAACGATGGATGACGGATACGATCTTTGGACTGACCTACGACAAAAAGGTGGCGAGCTGATATATGCACAACTGGAATACTAGTATGGAACTTGGTACCGCTTTTTCCCCATGCTTAATCTAATTTTCCCAATTGGAGTTGGTGATGGCAAATTCTCCATACCTTAACGAACCCAATAGACTGGCCGAGGTAATTTCAGCCATTCAGGCAATGGGCAACTATAAATTTTATAAACTTGATTTTGAGGGATGGGCGGATAGAATTTCTGGAGAAAAGAATAAGGCGGAACACTGGAAACAGATTTTCATTGAACATCCGGAATTTTTCCGCCTGGATGCTGAAAGAATGAAAGCCTCTTTGGTTTGGCGTCGAAATTACCAAAAATTGTATGACATAGATGGGGAGAAAAAATTAACACGAGAAGAGTTTTTTCAATTGTCTGAAGAGCAAAGAAAAAGGATATCTCGAAATCCTCTGACAAATGCGGATATTAACACCTTGATCAATGCAGCAATCAACCTGCACTCTCGGGCCTTAGAGCATCAAAAGGATACTCGCTGGTGGCTTACAATCCTCATGAGTGCAGGAGTGGGTGGAATGATAAGTGTGTTGGGGTTGGTTGTTGGAAGGCTATTATAGCCAATGATCTAATTTTCTCCGTGGGGGAATCTCATATGGATGAGGAAGAGACCTTCTTGAGGGTTTATCGGGCAAAGTCTTGGCAGAAACGCGCAAGAGGCTGCGCAAAAGATGGCAAGAAAGATCTTGATGGAGAATTTATATTTTGGTGGATTGCTTTGAATGCGTTGTATGGTCAACCGAAGGAGCGAAAGGAAATTAAAGAAAAGTTTCAAAAATATAATATAACTGAACTGCAATGCCTAAAGTCTTTCCTGGAGGATGTCTCCAGTTCACCTCATGTGGTTAAAGTTTTGACTTACCACTCCAACCCCAACAAACAATTTAGGGATGATGTGTTAGAGAACATCTTTCTTCTGAAGGATATTTGGACCCAGCAATTATCCGCTAAAGACTTGGAGGCACATCCTGCCTGGGGCTTAATAGAAAAGTCTGTAAGGTCAGCTGAAAACAATTTAAGAAAAGGCCAAATAGATAATTATCTCAAACAAATTTTTGAGCGGCTTTACGTTCTAAGGAACCAGATTTTTCATGGTGCTTCTAAAGATCAATCCAGAGCAAACCGGAGGTCTCTCACCAGCGCTGTGCCGGTATTGGCTGAGCTAGTTCCGGTTTTCATTAAGGCTGTTGAGGATCATGGAAAAAACATTAGGAGTGATGGAGCCCCTTATGCTCCTTTTAAAGGGCAAAAATCTTCCAGACATCCTCTATCGGAACAAGATTTTAAAGGTCCTCCGAATTTCCCAAAAAAGGCAACCAACTTCAATGCGAAGGGAAAAGTCTGATTTGCTATTTTTTACCTCGGCGAGCAAGAAGATATCGGCAAGTTCTTTTCCGGCTTCCTGAAGTACCTCTACCAGCCCCAGGCCGTAGAATGAGCACAATTAAAAAAATTCATTGTAATGGATGAACGCACACAAAGAGGGGTCAATTGGAAGACTGATGACCCCCAGGCAATGTAAGATGGACCTTTGCCATGAAACTCTCTAATGCCGCCAGGGCTATTGTGGATGTCAGAAAGCTTCGCGACTATTGTCTCAGCCGTGAACATCCGCGAGGTCAACACAAAGCCCGTGTCTTTCAGAGCGCCTTGGGATGGACTGCCGCCTCGGCAGAAGAGGTTCGTCGAAGGCTACTTGAAGTCGTACAGAGGGAAAAAGCCACTTTCCTCGGTTCAGATGACTATGGAAAGCGGTATGCGCTAGACTTTTCAGTACACGGCCCCGCTGGGCCAGTAACTGTTCGAAGCTTGTGGATCGTTCGCCGTGATGAGGACTTTCCACGATTCGCCTCATGCTATATCCTATAGGAAGGAGATTACCTCATGATTCAAGATATTTGTGTCCTGGATGTGGTCGCCTTGACTAAGGATATTCCTGAGAGCAGCTTGCTGCGAGGACAAGTGGGGACCGTGGTGGAATCCCTTGGACCAGATATGTTTGAAGTGGAATTTGTGGATAATGACGGCCGAACCTACGCGACGCTCCCCCTGAATTCCAGCCAACTCCTCGTGCTGCATTACCAACCTGCGTGACCGTATGTAGAAATTGGCTCCATTGTCGTCATCGGGGTTAGGTCTTGCATTCACACATCACCTACCTTGCCCCTAGCCCTTCACTTCCTTCTCCATTACCCCATTTGTCTTAGCCGCCATCGTGTTGAAGTGGGAGGGACTTTTTCTTTTCGTTTTTCTTCGGTTTTGATCGGGTGAGAGAAAAGAGATAGATGCCCGATAACGACTAGGCAAAAAGAGATCAACCCTTTTGTGGAATAATTAACTACCCACTAGCAAACAACGGTGGAAATGGATCTCAGGAAATACAGAAGGAAACCGTGGCCCTTCCCCAATAAATGCGGAAAACTCAACAGGCCATGAGCCCCGATGAGTACATGCGCCTGGCCATTGTTATGGCGCAGAAGGTCCCCCAGTATCCTTTCGGAGCCGTGATCGTTCGACGGACAACCGGAGAAGTCCTCGCGAAAGGGTACAACCGTTCTTCCCGCAATCCTATCGTTCACGGCGAAATCGATGTGATCAATCGTTGTGCGGCCGCCCATGCACCGGTCGATTGGACAGCCCTCGATTTGTATACAACTGCTGAACCCTGTCCCATGTGTCAGAGTGCGATCGAATGGGCGGGCATGGCCACTGTCTACTTTGGCACGTCGATTCCGTTTCTCCAACAACATGGGTGGCGGCAAATCGATATTCGGTCTGAGGAGGTGGCACGAAGGACTCCTTTTCGGAATACGAAGGTTATTGGGGGGATTCTGGAGCAGGAGTGCAATGCGTTATTTGAGGCGGCACAGGGCGAAGCGATGAAGCCTTAAGTATTTCGAACATGAATTTGGGAAAGAATCAATGTGTGTTGCGTAGATGCCGGGTTTCGGCCCGGCAGCCGAGCCACTTTTGTTTCGGCAAAAGTAGCCAAAACCATTTTGGCCGTGGCATGGCCCTTCGGGTGTCCTCCGCGGTTCACCGTCACCGGCAGCGGGCAAACTCGCGGAGCTTGTCCTGAGACAACGCCGAAGGGCTCAAACACTGCCCGCCTTTTCTCCGGTGCCGGCTGCACTGCTCGGCCATGCCACCAGGCCAGGGATGCATAGAGGAAAAGGGTGAATGAACAAACCGGCTGGAAAAAGTAGGAGGACCGTATGCGATATGCCATTGTGATTGAAAAATCGCCTGAAAACTTTGCGGCGTATGTGCCGGATTTACCTGGGTGTGTGGCAACTGGGGCGACCCTGGATGAAACTGAAACACTCATACGAGAAGCGATTGCATTCCATCTTGAAGGAATACAGGCCGATGGCCAACCCCTCCCACCTCCCAGTTGCCAAGTCGAATACGTCGAAGTTTCAGTCTAACTCCTCTTTCCACTGTGTTCCTTACATACGGGGTTTCACCCCCCTGCGACGAGCCACTTTTGTTTCGGCAAAAGTGGCCAAAACCATTCACGCCCCGGCTGGCCTCATTGCAGAGGAGGGACGCCAACTCTGAAGAGGGCGGCCCAACTCGCAGGGCTCACACAAGGGCCGCTAGCGGATAAGAGCGTCCCTCCCTTGGGCCAGCCGGCAGGCGTCGGATCAAGGGGCCGCTGATTGGCACGCCGCCACGCTTGCCCGACTTGAAGGTTATAATGGAAGAACCTCTTCTTATTTGTTCTGCTGTTCGATGACTTCCCTCGGACAGTCAGGCGAGATGTGGTAGCAGCAGTTATTACTGCCTGCACCGAAATTCATTTTCCACCTTAGGAATCAGATTATTGTTTATGACTACGCGTTGAACGCTTTAAGGTACAGCCTTGAAGGTGTATCGTTCTCTTGATAGGATCAGTGAGGATGCCACAATGACATTTGCAGAACTTGTCCGATTATTAGAAAAACAGGGATTCTCCTTGTTAAAAGAGAAAGGCTCCATTCGATATTATCAGAAACGTGGTCATGACAAACTCATTCGCGTCGATTATCATGGTAAAAAAGAGGTCCCATCGGGAACATGTCATGCCATTTTGAAGGCTGCCCGGATCAAGCAATAAAGGAACAGGCTATGATTGATTTACCCTATTCTCTCATCATTGAAGCAACCGACGATCCCACATTTTTCGGATTTTATTCTCCCGATCTCGAAGGATTTTCGGGCACAGGGCATTCCATTGAAGATTGCCTGTATCACGCTCGATGGGGAATGGATGAGCATATCACCCTTTTACAAACCGAACACTTACCTGTCCCCCCAAACAATCCGCAACCCACCGTTCTCATCAAAAACGCCCAACCCGCCGGCAGTATATCCTGAAATTACGCCCTTAGGCCTCTTTCGCCTGACCCACGCATTTACCGTCTCATTCAACCGATTGGCAGTGTTGCAGTTTCATAAAAGATACATTCCAATGGCATTGAGTTAACTCTCGTTATCTGGATGAATTTTTTTCACTATGAGACGCAGACAAGTCTTTGCGAAAGACCCCGCGCTCGACTAGCCAACCGAATGTCGATAGCATGGCCGATCATGAATTGATAAGGAGACTTGATATGGCTACGATCACGATTTCACCGAGATTTCAAATTGTGATTCCCAAGGACGTGCGCGAGAAACTTCACCTGACCTCTCAACAACGTTTGCAGGTTGTAGAAAAGGGTGGAGTCATTAGCCTCGTGCCGGAAGTGCCGCTTAAAAATCTGAAGGGAGCACTGAAGGGCATGTCCAAGGCAGCCATTCGCGAAAAACCGGGACGGGCGTGATCTATATCAAATAGGAATTCCCGAAAGTAGTCAGAACGCGTTCTTGGGGGAATAGCGATCCGGCCATCCGCCGGGCTGATTTTCCGCTCCAGAATTATCAATCGTTTTAAACTTCTTCCTCATCACGCCTACTCGTTGCTGGCTGATAGATGCCGGGATTCGGCCCGGCAGCCGAGCCACTTTGGTTTCGGTCAAAGTGGCCAAACCCATTGACGCCCCGTCTGGCCTCATTGAAGAGAAGGGACGCCAACTCTTTAAAGAGCGGCCCAACTCGCAGGGCTCAAACAATGGCCGCTAGATGCTAAGAGCGTCCCTCCTGTGGGCCAGACGGCAGGCGTCGGATCAAAATGAAAGTGTACCGTGGCAAAATCCACGGAGGGTGGCCCAAATCGCGGAGTTTATCCTGAGCCAACCTCGAAGGGCTCAAACACTGCCCGCCTTTTCTCCGGTGCCGGTTGCACTGCTCGACCATGCCACCAGGCCAGGTGAAGTTAGATAAAAGTGACTCTCAACTCGCATGGCTCAAACAAGGCCTCCCAGATGCGAAGAGCGTCCCTCCCTGGGATCAGCCGGCAGGCGTCGGACTAAAACGAACCTTGCAGGGCTTCCGCCGAGATCTATTTGAAAACAAGAGAGGATGGGCTCGGCTTTAAGGAGGCTCAGGGTCTTGGGCTTTGCTATGGGCATGACCTTACGGGAGGAATTTTTCCTATTAACCCCAATTCTAGCTTACAATAAGGAAGTCTGGTAGATTGCCAAAATTTACAACTTCGGACAGAGGGAGAATATTCATGAATACCAGAACGTTGGATCAGCATATCGAGTGCACGCCTGAAATAGCGGGGGGAAAACCACGCATTGCCGGACATCGCATTACCGTGCAGAATGTGGTGATTTGGCATGAGAGCTTTGGTAAAAGTGCAGATGAAATCGCGAACGAATATGGGCTGACCTTAGCAGATGTCTATGCGGCGTTGGCGTACTATTTTGATCGCAGGGAGGAAATTGACCGGGATATCACTGAGCACAAGGCCTTTATTGCAATGTTGCGACAGGAGATTCCTTCGAAACTGAAAGAAAAGCTTCGGTGAGCCAAAAGATCCGGTTTTATGCAGATGAGCACATAGCCAAGCGGTTATACTTGGATTACGACAGCGTGGCGTAGACATCCTCGCTGTGAAGGAAACTGACATGCTGAGTGCTTCTGATGCGGAACATTTTACGCGGGCTCAACGTGATAACAGAGTAATCGTCACTCAAGATGACGATTTCCTTCGTTTCCACGCGGCTGGCAAAAACCATAGTGGAATCGTGTACGCACCTCAAGGAATATCCATAGGCGAGATGATACAGGGATTGCTATTGATAACTCAGGTCCTGGATGCAGAAGAAATGCAAGGCCAGGTTGAATTTTTGTAAAAAAATAAAAATATCGGGTGACATTCAGCATCTACTTTGTCTTCCTGTTTCTCCTTCCACATTCTCACTCTTCGAAGATGTCGGGGGTTCGTCCCCGTGCGACGAGGTCCTTTTGTTTCGGCAAAAGGCCCCAAACCCATTGACGCCCCGTCTGGACTCCTTGCAGAGGAGGGACGCCAACTCTGAAGAGGGCGGCCCAACTCGCAAGGCTCAGACAAGGCCCGCCAGATGCTAAGAGCGTCCCTCCTGTGCGCCAGCCTGCAGGCGTCCGACCATAGAGACAAAACTTTCATTGATGACCATGAAAGAGGGAGGAGCGAAGAGCCAACAAGAAATTAGAGAATTTTTTATAATTTGAGGAAGGGAGGCTCTGTCCCCTATACTTTTCAAGCCTAATTACCACATGACTTCAAGCACTTCATGGTCATGGTGGGGTTCCACAATCGCAGCTAGTCCTTGCCCGTCGGAGCTTTGTCCATCCCGCACACACCATGCGAGACCTTTTCCCTCCAACTTGATGACGAATACACCGCCCAGGAAATAGTTCACGAGCCAGGCGAATGTGGGAGTTCCCCCGGTCGTCGACGCTGACCAATAGTTGGCCGATTGCACGTTTTGAAACGGATGGACATCCGGCAAACAGAGACCCCCACCTAGGCACAGCACCGAATTGATATCCAGCAGACTCGCCAGTTGCTCCCGCATGGGCAACGCCCAGCCTTTTCGTCCCCCCACCTCGCGGGTGGTACAATGGCTGATGGCCCCGGCCCAGGTAAAGGCCTTCATCGAAGGGGAGGTCTCCCACACAATGCCCGTTTCCCGGTCACAGTACGCGACCCCATACAGGACCGGGACAAACCGGTCCGCACCCGCGAATTTTTGTTCCCTCATCTTGGATCCACCACACTGCCCCATCGCGTCGGGGTCGGTGGAGGCATATATCTTATTGTTCAGGATTTCGATGTGCGGGAGAATGTCATGAATCGGCTGGCCCGGCTTGTTCTCTGGTGGTCCATTATGGGCCAAGATGACTCCCGGCAGCGCCAGACACACAACTAGAGGCGCCGCCGCCCCCACACACGAAATGGTTGATCGTTGAGCAAACATCCAAAATCTCCCTGGGTAAGGTAGGACCGACTTCCCTGCTGGTTCCTCCCACTGGTTCGGAATGAGGAATCAATATTTCCTTCCATAAGATACTGTAGCCCATACGAATGGTATCTGGTAAGACCGGCCCGCAATCACGGCAACCGTGTTGTCTCTCTGCGATTATTGTTGCCGGGGTTTCGCCCCCGGACGGCGAGGTCCTTTTGTTTCGGCAAAAGGACCCAAAACCATTGACGCCCCGTCTGCTTCATGAAGGCGGAGGGCCGCTAACTTTTTTAAGAGCGGACCAACTCGCAAGGCTCAAACAAGGTCCGCTAAATGCGAAGAGCGTCCCTCCGGGGGGCCAGCCGGCAGGCGTCGGACCATAACGATTCTTTCAGCAATTTCTATGAAAAACAGAGGAACGTCGGAAGGACGATGGCGGGAAGATAGGTGCGGGGGTGCGGCCAGGCGAAATTATTCCGGTGGAGTGGCTGGTGTGATTATCTTCTATTCACTGACATTGTGGCGGGTTGAGAGCGGTTTTTTCTTTTTGCTTTTCTCCGGGTTCCATTGATCTTTGATATTTTTCTGTTGACCCATTCGTTTAAGGCTATCCATACGGTGTTCTCGCCACTATCGGCTCTGGCTATCTCCTGTGCAAGCGTGAGAATCTCTTGATACGAACGCACGTGTAATGCTACCTGATCCTGTCTGACCATCTGCGTGAATTCTCCCCATTCATGGGATTTGACCTTTTTGGCCATGGGCAGATCCGCATTGTCTGCATAGACGATAACTACCGCCGGTTGCTTGTTTTTCTGCCGTGCCAGCTTATAGGCCACCACCAGATTGCGCATCCATTGGTAGGCCGCTCCCGCGAATGGGCAGGGCTGGTAATCAGTTTCGGCATCGAGATAAAAGACCTTCGGAATGATGTCCCAATATTGGATGCCTTTATCACTTAATGGGCAACGACTGGTCATGGTAATTCCGCGAAGGCTTTTCTGCATATAGTTTCCCTGGCACGGGATAGAGCCATTGCGCCGTACCGTTTGCGAACAGGCGCCTCCATCCTGCTCGGTGAATTTACATTCAAACAGAATCACCGAATTGGGACTTTCCGCATAGACATCCACTTGCGTCGGGCGAGGTTCATTGAGCAATGATGGGCGCACGCGCGATTCCAGGGTGATGTTCCAGTGACCGCCGGCCGGAACCCCAAGGTTGGTTGCCAGCGCATCAAGAATCACATCACAATCGGATGAGGTTTTGATAGTTCCGAAGACATCAATGGCCAGGGCTTGGGATGAATGTGCCACATGCGTATCGATGGCTCCTCCCCGGCCTGTGTGCCACGGAAATGTTTCCCATGGTTCACAGGCTTGATGCGCGAGAGGAAAGATATTGTGTTCGATGCGTGTTCTGGTGGCTTGGTCCATAGGTATCGGCTTTCACTGTGAGACTGGGATGTCGGAATGTGGCGTTTATTGTCTTTATCGGTGAATGGGGCTTGAAGCTGAATATAGAGGGGAATGGAGATTAGCGTTTTTATTTTTAAAAGGATGGATAAGAATGAAAATTGTTTCACCTCCCGCAATTCTGGGATGTCGTAGTGATAGGAGAAGGCCCACTCCACCGACCCTATCGTGCCCCTTTGACATAAAACCTCCTTACAACGAATGAGAAAAAGATCGCTGCCCGATTGGGAATGTTCGAAGCGATGCGAATAATTGATTGATGCCGGATTTCGGCCAGGCAGCCGAGCCACTTTTGTTTCGGCAAAAGTAGCCAAAACCATTGACGCCCCGTCTGGCCACATTATAGGGGAGGAACGCTAACCTGAGAAGAGCGTCCCTCCTGGGGCCAGCCGGCAGGCGTCGGAACAACATTAAAGCGTACCGAGACAAACCCACGGACGGCAGGCAAACTCGCGGAGTTTATCCTGAGCCAACGCCGAAGGGCTCAAACACTGCCCGCCTTTCCTCCGGTGCCGGCTGCACTGCTCGGCCATGCCACAAGGCCAGGAGAGGCTAGGGGGGAAGGATGAATGAATTCGCCGGGCTCATACACGGTCCACTAGAAAAGAAGAGCGTCTCTCCTGTGGGCCAGCCTGCAGGCGTCGAACTATTGGGAACATTCCAGGGCCTTCCATGAAGCAGACTGGAGAGATGGGAGGCTGCCTTGTCTAAACACCACTGCCGCTGGCAGATTTTTTCAGCATGCTGCGGGATGCCACCTTTTCCATAACCGATGGCTGGGAGCATTGCGTATATCGAAGATTTTCTATTCTTCGATTGGGTATAATCCCGCTATGCGTGACTTGATAATATCGACTCTTCGATGCCACGTTCCCATGATGAGGACTTCGGCCTTTCTCATGCCGTTTTTCACTGCGCTCTGCCTCATCCTCCTCCCGGTATTTGCGCAATCGGTACAGTCCGAGACGGACCAGGGCGCATGGCAGACGGCAACCCCGGCACCCACGAAGCGGACTGAGGTGGCAGCCGCGACCTTGAACAATACAATTTACGTCGTGGGCGGTTTTGAGCAGCCCGGCTTGAGTAACTTTATCAATCTTGGGATCACCTCATCCCTACAAGCCTACGATCCTGCCACAGACCGATGGACGGCCAAAGCGCCCATGCCGGTCGGCCTACACCATCTGGGTATCGGGGTGGCAGGCGGGAAGCTGTATGTCATTGGCGGTTACAAGCAGGCGGGACTCAGCGTCTGGCAGTCGGTTGCCACGGTGTATGCCTACGATCCAGCCATGGACACTTGGACGGAGCGCGCCCCCATGCCGACTCCTCGCGGGGCCTTGTCCGTGACAGCGCACGACGGAAAACTGTTTGCCATCGGCGGCTACGACGGGAAGGCCAATAGCTCAGCCGTCGAGGTCTACGATCCCCAAACCAATACCTGGACTGTGCGCACGCCACTGCCGACCCCTCGCGATCATCTTGCGGCCGCAACCGTGGCCGGTAAGGTGTACGCAATCGGCGGACGAGTAAACGGCGACTATCGGCAAAATCTCGCTGTTATGGAAGTGTACGATCCCGTCACCGACCGCTGGTCGCGGGCCTCAGATCTTCCGACTGCCCGCAGTGGGATCACCGCGGCCGAAGTTGGCCGTCGGATTTATGTCTTCGGCGGCGAAAAGGAAGAGGGGACCTTTCGTGAAAACGAGGCGTATGATCCGGCGCGTGACGCCTGGCAAACCATGGCACCCATGCCGACAGGACGCCACGGCCTCGGGTCTGCGGTAGTGGATGGCCGTATATACGTCATCAGTGGCGGGCCGACTCCAGGAGGCTCCTTTAGTGATCTGAACGAAGTCTTTACTCCACCTGGATCCGGTACCTCCAAACGCTCTAACCCATGAGGCGCAAATCAGCCTGACAGATCTGGTCCCTCTAAATATTTGAGATGACATATTTTCATGGGGCATCGTATAATTTACACAGTCAATAGGAAGTGGTGATGTTTAGCAGATTTTGATTCAGGGCTTGAAAGGAGAATGTATGGAGTGGAGAGCGAGTCATATTTTAGTGAAAGAAAAAGGGTTGGCCGACGACCTGAGAAAACGCCTGAAAACCGGTGGTAAATTTGCCGAATTGGCGAAAGAATTCTCGACCTGCCCCAGTGGTTCCAAAAGTGGGGATCTTGGGTGGTTTGGTCCCGGCAAAATGGTCAAGGCCTTTGAAGATGCGGTCAAACGCCTGGGGCATGGCAGTCTGAGCCCCGTGGTTAAAACCCAGTTCGGATACCACATCATTAAAAAAACCGGGCAAAAGGAATAATCCTCTTGCCAGAGACATCTTTCGCGATTCACACAGATCATTTTTGAACCGGTGACCCGGAGGTTGTTCTTCCCTACATTTTCGGGATCCTACGTAAATGATGGCTCGAGCCCTTCAACGTGACTCTCAGGATAAGCTCTAGAAGGCTCCATGCCTCTGCTGGTCATCCTCAAACGTGTAGGCCCTCCCTAGTTATCGGTTCACTAATGATGAGCGCTGTGGGGCTGGCGGTTTGACCGCCTTGCGGCTTCGTGATTAAGGCCGTCATGCCGAAATAGCCACCTGATGTGAGCCTAGGCCTTGTCATTGTCGATAATGGATTGACGTGCTTGCGAATCGTTCCGACGATGAAACTCACGACACATGCTTCTTCAATTAGGACAGACCCCATAGGTTTTCCTGGCGTATTGTGGCCATATCACTAATGGGCTCCCTATATAAATAATGAACGCGCGTTTCATCAAAGAATTTCTCCATTAGGTATCTGATCGGATACAGGATCGTATCTGATTGGATACGCAATCTCCCACTCCACACATATTCCATTTTCCATTGGCGTTCCTTTTGTTTCTTTCTTTTTCTATAATCCCGCTGGTTTGTCATGTGATCAGCCAGTGACGGAGGAGCCTTCCGTTGCGCTCGCATGAATCTTGAGTTTCCAGTAGGCAGGAACGGGAGAGTGGCTGTCATTTTTTATCAAATGGAGGACGTTTTGAGTTGTCCAACCACACAGATGTTCTTTTCCCTCAGCAATGAACTGAAGCCGAAATGCCTTATCCGACAGGTATCGGATTCCAGGGAAAACTTGCGAGTGAATCATGTCTTTTGAAAAAAGTGATGACTCAAAAATTCCTGTTACGGGGTTATTGATTCTGCTAACCGTGCTTGGAGGATTTCTGTATTACCAACAACCCTTTCGAAGTGAACGACCCGTTAATGAACAACAAGGCAAGTCGTTGATCGTTGGGGACAAGCGGGTTCAAAGCCGGCTCTGGCAGGACCCTTTCGCATCGGTAAAGGCTCATAAAAATGCCGAACCCAAGGCCAACCCATCTCAGTCTGAGGCCCCGTCATCACAAGATTCCCTCAATGGTTCCGGGACCAAGGATCATCATAAATTAGGCATTCAGTTGCGTGAGATCACGGAGACCATAGGGACAACCGAACCAAACTTCAAAGTCCTGATCGTCGTGACAGAAGGGACTCCCTTTGCTTCCGGAACAGAATACCGGTTACGCCATCGCTACGCGGTGGTGTCCGCTCTCGGGGAGGCCGGGTATATCCCCGAAGAAGGAGAGTTTTTCCGATATTTTGGGTGGGACCGCACAAAACTTAAAGGAAATGATACCTGCTGGGATGAAAGTTGTCCCACCCTTGATGTGCCTCTCGAATGGTTTAAACCACAGAACAAGCAAAAAAACAATGTCCTGGTCTTATGGGTCAAGGATCAGGACCTGGAGAAAAAGCCCTTGGCGTCCCTGGAAGGCCTCGTGGCATTCGTCAAAAATCCAGAACCGGACTTTCGAAAGAATCAACAAGGTAAACATTCACCTGATCCCACCATGTCGTTTACGGTTTTAGGGCCCTTTCATTCCGGAACGTTACGCGCCATGATCGGCGAAGTGCTCGCAAAGCGGAGTCAGGAACCTCCCTCCACCTCTCCAACAGAGGGTTCGCACGCGATTGAATACCTTTCCTTTTCTGCAACGGCGTCTGATGCCGTTCTATTTGAAGGTTTCCCTCTTGGGAGAGAAGAATGTGTGAGTGAAGCCACGTGCTGGGAGTATATGAGGTCCTTGAACTTTGATGTGCATCGTGTCATCGGAACAGATGAAGAACTGGCTAGAACACTCGTCGAGGAATTAACCAAACGAAGGGTGAACCTTCAAAATGGACATGATCATATTGCCTTGATCGGCGAGTGGGATACGCTCTATGGGCGGAAATTGCCTCTGACCTTTCTTGAGGTGACGAAAACGACTCCGGATCTTGATCTGATATCCAAAATTGAAAATTTAGGAGACGTCGACTGGCCGGATTGGGCCCATCGCTTTAGCTATCTTCGTGGAATTGACGGTGAGCTTCCCCAGAATATGAATGGCTCTGACGGAAACTCCAAGGGTGACGGAACCGATTCCGGAAACTTTTTAAATTTCCGCAATAGAGGTCTTGAACGCCCGGAAGGCCCGTCGCAATTCGATTACCTGAGGCGTTTGGCCTTACAAATTAAAGTCGAAGATCAAAAGATTCGTGAACGCTGTATGGACAATGTGGGGGAAGGATCGTGGCCCATCTGTCCGGGCTTTAAGGCCATGGGCATTTTGGCAGGAGATGTCTATGACAAACTGCTGCTCCTCCAAGCGTTACGGAAGGAATTTCCCGGGGTCATTTTCTTTACCACCGATCTTGATACCCGTCTCCTCCATCCGGCCCAATATCAATGGACGCGGAATCTTCTGATTGCTTCCCATTTTGGCCTACGCCTTCATCCCCAGATTCAGGGCTCGATTCCCCCCTTTCGTGATGCCTATCAAACCTCGTTATTCTTATCCACGCTGCTGGCTCTTGACCCCGTCACCGTATGTCGGACAGCTTCCTCCTTTTTTTCTCATGGGACATGCGACGATTCACCAGACACCCACTCTTATAAAAGAACGCCGAGAGTCTTCGAGGTCGGACTGACAGGCGCGTACGACCTGAGTGCGGACCCCAGCACCATTCATGCTGCACGACCGGATTTTGAAAAGGGAAAGCCGGCCCCCCTCATTAGCTTGCGGACGTTCTTACTGCTGGGATGTATTGTATTAGGTGGTTGGGTGATTTATGCGGCCATGAGCCGGAGAGCCGTGTTTCTTGCCAAGACCACATGCAAGTCCCACATGTTTTGGATTTTCTTGGCCGCAATCGTCGGTATGTACTCCTTGCTTTTGGTGTCCATCACAGACCAACTCAAGGATGGAGAACCATTTGCCTGGCTGGAAGGCATCAGTGCTTGGCCCACCGAAGTACTCCGGTTAGCCGCGTTCTTTTTGAGTCTCTTGTTCCTTTGCCGGGGATACAGAACCCTTCAGGCCAAATTTCGTCAAATGGAAGAGGAATTTCAACTCCATCCAGGGCAATGTTCAGGATGGTTCGAATGGAAAAAATGGATGGAATTCGGCCCTGATCCTATAGGGAGTCGCGTATCCCCCAAAAATACCGTTCGGGAATGCTGGGAAGTCTATACGGCATTAATGAGCCTCAAATGCGCGGGATCTCGTGTGGTCGTTCAAACGATCGTCTACTTGTTTCTTTTTGCCTTTCCAATCTTTTTTCTCATTGGATTTCCCACCACCCCTTGCCGGGGTGACACGTGTTTTATCTGGGATAAGGTGATTCTCTTATTGAGCGTGGTCACCATGTGGCTCCTGGTGTTTTTTGTGGTGTATGCTACACGGCTTGGCGCCCGGATGGTGGATTGGGCATTACAACGAGGGGTTCAATGGCCCATTCAGGATTCGGTCCGGGAACCCTGGTTCCACAGTGCACTGAACATTTCCCTGGCCCATATCCAACAGAGTCTGCGGTTCTGTGGCCAGCTCACAGAAGTGGTCGGGACCTTAATCTATTATCCCTTTATCATCGTCCTGGTCATGATTGTGTCACGCTCTTCATTTTTTGATGACTGGGATCTTCCGATCAGTCTTCTTCTTGTGATAGGGAGCAACATCGGGCTGGCCATTTTTTCAGCCTTCCATTTCCGGCAAACGGCTGAGAACGCCAGGGGACGCGTTCTCAATGAGCTGACATCCATGTTGAGCACGAGTTCAGGCTCTGCACGAAAAGTTCAAATACAGAAGGTCATCAGCGGGGTGCAGCACTTTAGGAAAGGGGCGTTTTGCCCGTTTGCTGAACAACCCATTTTGAAGGCCTTCGCTATTCCTTCCGGTGGCTATTTCCTCATGCTGTTTATTGAATATCTTGGCAGGTGATTGGACCGGAATCCATTGAAGAGAACCATCCCACGGGGAGCCACGATTATACCCCCCGTGGGATTGATGGAGTGGCGTTAGGCCTCTCCATTTTCCCGGGCGGTGAGGACGAATTTGCCATCAACCATCTCGCCCACGATCCGTTGCCCATCCATGGCTTTCCCCTGGATGATCAGGCGTGAGAGCGGCGTTTCGATTTCCTGTTGAAGCAGGCGCTTCAACGGCCTGGCTCCGTAGACCGGGTCGTAGCCCCGCGCAGCCAGGTCGGCCAGGGCCGCCGGAGAGAGTTCCAGTGACATTCGCCGATCCGCTAATCTGACCCTGAGGCGTTCCAATTGGATTTCCACGATTTGCGCAAGCTCTTCCCGTTTTAACGGATGGAAGACGACGATTTCATCGACCCGGTTTAAGAATTCCGGACGGAAATGCTGTTGAATTTCTTTGAGCACTAACGCGCGAATGCCTTCGTAGTCCATATTCCGTTGCTGGGCCTCTAGAATCTCCTGACTGCCCAGATTAGAGGTCATGATGAGCACGGTGTTTTTAAAGTCCACGGTTCGGCCTTGTGAGTCGGTCAACCGCCCGTCATCTAGGACTTGGAGGAGGACATTAAAAACATCATGATGCGCCTTTTCAATTTCATCGAAGAGGATGACCGAGAAGGGTTTGCGCCTCACCGCTTCGGTTAACTGGCCGCCTTCTTCATACCCCACATACCCTGGAGGAGCGCCGATCAATCGGGCTACGGTATGTTTTTCCATATACTCCGACATATCAATACGGACCATGTTGGCTTCGTTATCGAAGAGCGTATGCGCCAGCGCCCGTGCCAACTCGGTTTTACCCACGCCGGTCGGGCCCAGAAAGAGGAACGAACCGATGGGTCGATTGGGATCTTTGATGCCGGACCGCGCGCGCAACACGGCTTCGGCCACCGCCTTGACCGCTTCATCCTGACCGATGACGCGTTTGTGTAACCATTCATCGAGGTGCAGCAGCTTTTCCACTTCGCCTTGAAGTAGCCGGCTCACGGGAATGCCGGTCCATCGACTGACCACCTCGGCAATGTCATCTTCATCGACCTCTTCCTTGAGCAGTCGGCTCGTCCCCTGTTGATTGGCCAGCCGCTCTTCTTCGTCTTTCATGGATTTTTCCAGTTTGGGCAATGTCCCATAGCGCAACTCCGCCACACGATTCAGGTCATACTGCCGCTCAGCCTGCTCGATTTGTTGTTTGGCACCCTCGATCTCCTGCCGGATCGTTTGTAATTTCCCGACAGACGATTTCTCGGCATCCCACTGGGTTTTTAAGTCTTTCAGGGCTTCCTGTTTGCCTTTCAACTCCTGTTCGATCGTGGTCAACCGGGTGCGAGAGGCCGCATCGGTTTCTTTCTTTAAGGCTTCCCGTTCAATTTCCAATTGCAGAACTTTTCGAGAGATCTCATCCATTTCGGCGGGCATGCTGTCGATTTCAGTCCGTAAGCGCGCACTCGCCTCATCAATGAGGTCAATCGCTTTATCAGGCAGAAACCGGTCACCGATATATCGATTGGATAAGCGGGAGGCTGCCACTAATGCCGAATCTTTAATGCGCACCCCATGATGGACTTCATACCGCTCCTTTAACCCGCGCAGGATGGAGATGGTATCTTCCACCGAAGGCTGATCGACCACGACCGGTTGGAACCGCCGCTCCAAGGCCGCATCTTTTTCAATATGTTTCCGGTATTCATCAAGAGTGGTAGCGCCAATCAGATGGAGTTCCCCTCTGGCCAACATCGGCTTCAGCAAATTGGCGGCATCCATGGACCCCTCTGCCGCTCCGGCCCCCACAACTGTATGCAACTCATCGATGAACAACAGGATCTGTCCCTGAGAGGATTGAATTTCTTTGAGGACGGCTTTTAATCGCTCCTCAAACTCCCCGCGAAATTTGGCACCCGCTACCAGGGCACCCATATCGAGCACGATCAAGCGTTTATTTTTAAGTCCATCGGGCACATCCCCTTTAATGATCCGTTGTGCCAGTCCTTCGACAATGGCAGTTTTTCCCACTCCAGGTTCACCGATCAGGACCGGATTGTTCTTGGTGCGGCGGGACAGGATTTGCACGACCCGACGAATTTCTTCATCCCGGCCGATGACCGGATCCAATTTGCCCTGGCTGGCCAATCGGGTCAAATCACGCCCATATTTTTCTAGTGATTGATAGGTCCCTTCCGGATCCTGGCTGGTGACGCGTTGATTGCCTCGCACCTCCTGGAGACCGGCGAGCACCTTATCCCGCTTGAGTCCCATGGACGTAAAGACGCCTCCTTCGGCTACCATGGCCAGGATGACATGCTCGACACTCAGGTAGTCATCCCGCAGTTCCTTCATCTCCGTTTCCGCCTGATTGAGCACCTTTGCCAGGCGAGGAGAGAGATGCACCTGCCCTGGAGGTGCCCCACTGCCCTGAACCTGAGGAACCTTCTGAAGCGCTTGTTCTGCGGCATTTTTGACGGCGGTGGGCGAGACACCCGTATGCTCTAATATCGGGTGAGCCAATCCACCGGATTGCTCCAGCAAGGCCAGCAGGAGATGCTCCACGTCAATCCCTTGATGGCTTCGTCGCATCGCGATCCCCGAGGCAGCCTGCAGGGCTTCCTGTAATTTGATCGTCATCCGGTTAAGGTCCATTGGCTTCTCCCCGAAAAAAGAATGAATAAATGTAAAATTTTCCTCTCACTATAAGAGATAACAATCCCTGGATCGTTTTCAACCCCTCTGGACTGATTCACACCTGACATTCCTCCTGCTGCTAGAAACACCCAGAGAAAACGAAGTGTGAAAAAGGTATATGCCGGATTCGCTAGGAGGGTGACGAGCACAGAATGCGTTCGTACAACTGATGCACCCTGGTGGTATGTCGACGATAGTCGCTCAGGAACGCTTCCATGGCCTGGGCAACGGTGGCCTGTTTGAGGTAACCCATTCTGACGGCACATTTGGCAATCTCTTCGGACTTGTTCGGAAGCAGATGCGTTTGAAATTCATGAACCATTTGAAGTTTGTTCTCAAGATTTCTTAGAAACACATACGACTCTTTTAGCAGGCGAGCGTCCTGTGCCGTCAGTTTCTCAATGTGCGTCAACTTCACCAATGCTTTGAGTGTTTGCCGATCGCGTATTTTAGGATACGCCTGTCCCCAACGCAGTTGAAGGGCTTGCACAATAAACTCTATTTCCCGAATGCCTCCGATGCCCAGCTTGACATGTCGGTCGACTTCCCCCCGGCGAATCATTTTGGAAATGATTTGTGACCGGAGCGAATGAATAGCCGAAAAGACCTGCCCTTCGTCTTCTTCATTCCCATACACAAAGTCTGTCAGCCCCTTAATTAAGGCCTGCCCCACACGGAGATTGCCGGCAATGGGCTTGGCTTTGAGAAAGGCCAGACGTTCCCAGGTTCGGCCTCGACCCGCGTAATAATGAAGGGCATCCTCAAGGGAGGAGGCCAACGGCCCGACCATTCCTTCCGGACGGAGACGGAGATCGACTCGAAACAAGGCGCCTTCGGCTGTCGGCGCCGTCAAGACCGCCGTGAGTTCCCTGGCCAGAGTCTCACAATACAGCACACGAGCAATACTGGTTTGTCCCCTCCCCGCTTCCGTCTTCCCTTCGGGCGCATGGTACACATAAATAAGATCGACATCCGAGCTGTAATTCAGCTCCCAGCCTCCGAGTTTCCCCATTGCCAGCACGGAAAAACCGTCAGCCTTTTTCCCGGTCGATCCTCCCTCTCCAAAATCGCCAAACCGCTTGGTTAATTCCTGGCTCACCAGTTCATACACCGCCTGAATAACTACGGAGGCGAGATCCGACAACACGGTATAGGTTTCTACGGGCGTGGCGATGCCCAACAAATCGCGAATCCCGATTCGGAGCATTTCGCGCCGCTTCATCCGCCGTAACGCTTCACATTTCGCCTCGAAACTCGTTACGGTACCAAGGGCGGCCTGCACGTTGGCCTCAAGGGCAATCCGGGTCATCCGCCGGCGCAGGACCCCATCATCTTCGATCCAATACACGAGTAACGGATCACGGATAAATGTTTGCGCCATGGCCGGGCTATTCCCGAATGCCGTGCCCATCACTTCGACCACATGCGGGACCATTGCTAAATATTGAAAGAGTTGAAGCCGTTGGATACCGGAGTCGACATACCGTTCCCATTCATTCATGGCCTGATCCGGATCCGCCGTACGCGCAACACTGCGTAACACGGCGGGCAGAATGGTCGCCAGGGCTTTCCGGGTGACCGGTTCCCCGGCCATGGCCTGAAGGTTCTGGTCGGCGCGTTTCCAATCCTGTAGGCCATAGGCCTGAAGTATCCGGGCTACGTCTTGAGTGATAAGTCCTGAAGCCAGGAGTAAAGGCGTGGGATCGGGAAGGCGGGCTGCGGGAGGATCCTCTTCGGAAGCTGCGTGTGGTTTGAAAGCAGTCATCGTGAAAAAAGAAAATTATACGGGAGCGCGTCCGACCTTACAATCCAACATTTTTTCAGTATACTCGGGCACCATGACCGAAGCAGAGCGGATCCAGTCGTATCAAACCCAATGTCCTGATCTTCGTCCGGCCTTAATCAGAGATTTTGTCCAGCAGATGGACCCGGATTATTTTGAAAGCTTTCCTCCCGCCGCCATCCTGGAACATTTAGTCCTGGCGAACCAGCTCACGTTTGAACGACCCTGTGCGATCTCGATCCGGACCCTGCCCACCCGGCAATTTCAACTGACGCTGGTGGGTTACGATTATTTTTCCGAGTTTGCCACATTCTGTGGCGTCTTATCCTCCTTTGGGCTGGATATTCGAGAGGCCACGATTTTTACGTCTTTAGAAAAGATGTCTCCAACTTTTCCCTCAACATCATCATTGCAAGGCCATACCTCCACGGGCTCCTCCTCACAAGCGACTCGAGGGTTGACCCGGAAAATTGTCGTGGATGTCTTTCATGTGCAGGCTCTTGAAGATCTGAAATTTGCCGAACCCGAACAACGTGAGTTTCAAGAGATGGTGACGGCCCTTCTCGTCCTTCTTCAAAAGAATCAGATCCGGCAGGCCCGTCGACAGGTGAATCGCCGGCTCGTTGAAAATTTAGAGAACATGCGTCAAAAACCAACGGAGTTGGTCCATCCGGTCCACATCACATTTTCCAACCCGCGCGGCGGTCATGAAACCATTCTGGATATTAGCTCAACCGATACGCCGGCGTTTTTGTACACCTTTGCCAATGCCCTGGCCATGCGCGGGATCTATATTGTGAAAGCCAAGATTGAAGTCGCCAACCACCGCGTCCGCAACCGTCTTTACGTCCGCGGACGCCAGGGCGGAAAAATTCAGGGAAAAGGCGAACAACAGGAACTACGAACGGCGGCCACCTTACTCAAAGAATTCACCCATTATCTGAGGTGGGCACCGGACCCCGGGAAAGCGCTCGATCATTTTGATCAATTCCTGGATCTCTGGTTAGAGCAGGCCAATTCCCCCTCGCATCTCACCAAGCTGAGCCAGGCTTCCACGCTGGAACGACTGGCTCAACTCTTTGGCAGCAGTGATTACCTGTGGGAGGATTTACTCCGACGGCAACATGACAATTTGTTGCCCATGATGAATCAATATCAAAAAGGCCCCCTGATTCGATCAAAATCGGTACTCACCAGGGCCATCGAGCCGTTATTGCTGAAAGCCAAAACTCCTGTCCACAAAAAACAACGTTTGAATCAATGGAAAGACGAAGAGCTGTTTCGAATCGACATGCGTCATCTCCTGGAAAATAGTCCCCTCCCCGACTTTTCCCAGGCCCTGACCAATCTTGCTGATGTCATTCTCAACCAGGCCCTTCTGCATTCTCAACAGGCGATCAATCCGAAAGCCTCCCTCTCCGCTCCTCCATCTATGGCGATTTTTGGATTAGGAAAACTTGGTGGTGGCGAATTAGGCTATGCCTCGGATATCGAAATTCTGTTCGTCTATCACATGCCGGGCAAACCCTCGCGAGGCCAGACGGACCAGAAATCCTCAGATTATTTTGAACGCTGGGCGCAGGAATTTCTCCAATGGATTGAAGCCAAGCAGGAAGGCATTTTTCACCTGGATACCCGCTTGCGCCCGCATGGAGAAAAAGGCCTCCTCGCCAATTCCCTCCAGGAAATTCAGCGCTATTATGCGCCTGAAGGTGGAGCCGCTCCTTTTGAACGGCAGGCGTTACTCAAACTCCGTTTTCTTGCTGGAAATCGTGCGGTAGGAAAAGCCGTTGAACGGCATCGTGACCAATTTGTGTATGCTCCCGACCCGTGGGATCTTCAGACGGCCCTCCATCTTCGTGAGCGTCAAATCAAAGAGCTGGTCCAGCCGGGAACGACGCATGTCAAATACGGAGCCGGTGGCCTGCTTGATGTGGAGTATACCGTGCAATATTTCCAACTCATGCACGGCCACGACCATCCTTCCATTCGCACGCCCAATACGCTGGAGGCCATCGATCACCTGAGCGGGGAAGGCCTGTTCACTCTTGAAGACGGAGCTCAGCTCAAAGACGACTATCTGTATTTTCGACAACTCATTGATGGACTCAGAATAGTCCGCGGCCATGCCCAGGATCTTGTCCTGCCACCATCCGGTTCTGATGAAATGGTGTTTTTAGCTCGCCGCCTCGGGATGCTCACCACAAACTGGCTTCAGGGAGCCGACGATCTGGAGCATGCCATTCACACCAGAATGACGAAAATCCGGAAACAATTCCTTCAACGGTTTCCCAAACAGTAACGCCCGGGAATCAAAAGGAAATAGTTATCTCCTTCATCTGACTTGCCCGGGCGTGAGTATAAACCGTATGCCTTCCCCACAAGAATGTGGGGAAGGCCATTTTTCAGCGCTTAGCAATCAAAGTACATAGCATATTCATACGGGTGTGGTCTGACTCGAATGGCATCGATTTCATTGGTCCGTTTATAGGCAATCCAGGCTTCAAGCAGGTCCTCGGAAAACACTCCGCCTTTCAAGAGAAATTCATGGTCATCCTCAAGAGCCTTTAATGCCTGTTCCAGACTGGACGGCAATGAGGGAATATTCCCTAATTCCTCCGGCTCTAAGTCATAGAGATTCTTATCCATGGCTTCGCCCGGATGAATTTTATTTTGAATCCCGTCTAACCCGGCCATGAGCATGGCACTGAAGGCCAAATACACATTGCACGAGGGATCAGGGAACCGGACCTCAATGCGTTTGGCCTTGGGACTTGGCGAATACATGGGTATCCGGATGCCCGCCGATCGGTTCCGACTGGAGTAGGCCAGCAACACCGGCGCTTCAAAGCCCGGGGTGAGCCGTTTATACGAGTTCGTAATCGGGTTGGTGAGCGCGGCTAACGCCGGCGCATGCTTGAGAATGCCGCCGATATAATACAGGCACATCTGCGAGACCCCCGCATATTCCTTCCCGGCAAACAATGGTTTCCCGTCTTTCCAGATACTCTGATGGGTATGCATCCCGGTGCCATTATCCCCGTAGAGCGGCTTGGGCATAAAAGTGACGGTTTTGTTATGCCGACGCGCGACATTTCGCACAATATATTTGTACATCATCATCTGATCGGCCATCTTGACCAGGGTATCGAATCGAAGGTCGATTTCGGCTTGCCCGCCCGTGGCCACTTCATGATGATGTTTCTCCACTTTGATCCCGGCTTTTTCCATTTCCCGGCACATCTCCGACCGGATATCCTGTTGCGAGTCGACAGGGGCCACGGGGAAATATCCCTCCTTATGGCGCGGTCGAGACCCGAGGTTCTCTCCGTCTTTCCCGGAATTCCAGATGCCCTCTTCCGAATCGACGAAGTAATAACTGGAGTGACTGTTTTGATCGAACGACACATGGTCAAAAATAAAAAATTCGGCTTCAGGCCCCCAAAAGGACACATCCCCGATTTTGGTGCTCTTGAGATATTGTTCCGCGCGAAGGGCTACTCCACGGGGATCCCGCTCATAGACGGTTCGGGTAATCGGATCTTGCACGTCCCCCACGATGCTTAACGTCGGGATTTCCGTGAACGGATCCATGCAAGCGGTGTTCGGATCAGGCACGATCAGCATGTCGCTATTTTGGATCATGCGCCAGCCACGGATAGAGGATCCATCAAATCCTGAGCCCTCTTTAAATAAATCCAACGTCAATTCTGAGGTGGGAATCGAAAAATGCTGCCAGGTACCCATGAGATCGACAAACTTGACATCGACCATTTCCACCTTGTTCTTTTTCGCAAAATCCAACACTTCTTTCGCGGTCATTCAATACCTCCTTCGCAAGCACATCTGTTTATAAAAGTAATCCCACGCTCTCACCGCCGCAACCACTACCAGGCACTCATCAGAAGTGGATCAGAGACAATGACCGTTCCACCGAATCATGCTCATCCACATCCCTCCTGCTTTAGGAATAGGCTCGCTCATTATGTTGACTAAGATCCAATCCCATTTCCTCGTCCTGGGCGGAGACTCTCAGTCCGACTGTCACATCCACGATTTTAAGAATGAGATAGGTTCCAATGACAGAAAAGGTCAAGGTTACCAAAGCCAATACGACTTGTATACCGAACTGTCCGGCGTTCCCGAAAAACAAACCCTGGGCTCCGATTGAGGCAAACAACCCTGTAGCCAGGATGCCTATCAATCCGCCCACGCCATGAATACCGACAACATCCAGGGAATCATCATAGCCAAACCGCATTTTCCACACGACCGCAACATAACAGACGGTGCCGGCAACCAACCCAATCAAGAGGGCTGACATCGGCCCGATAAATCCTGCAGCCGGAGTCACCGTGGCCAAACCCGCGACCACCCCACTAGCGACCCCTAACACGGTCGGCTTACCCCTATGGACCCATTCAGCCACCATCCAGCTGAGTCCCCCTGCCGACGCGGCCGTGTGCGTGGCGAGAAACGCGGCCGCAGCCACACCGTTGGCTCCGAGCGCACTCCCCCCGTTAAAGCCGAACCACCCGAACCAGAGAAGTCCTGCTCCCAGAATGGTCATCGGCAAGTCATGCGGGGGCATCGGATCTGCCCCAAACCCCTTGCGTTTCCCAAGCATCACCGCGCAGACCAACGCCCCGAACCCTGAAGAGATGTGAACCACTGCACCGCCGGCAAAATCCAAGGCTCCAAGCTTGGCTAACCACCCTCCACCCCACACCCAATGTGCCAATGGGGTATAAATCAGGAGAGACCATAAGACGGCAAACAACAATAAGGCTTTAAATTTCATTCGCTCGGCTACACTGCCCGTAATGAGTGCGACCGTAATGGCCGCAAACATGAGTTGAAAGAACATAAAGACTTGATGCGGCACCGTTGACGCATAGGTCGGACTCGGATCCAATCCCACACCATTCAGCCCCACCCATTCCAGTCCCCCGATTAACCCTCCAATATCAGGACCGAAGGCTAAACTGTATCCGCACAACACCCAAATCACGCTGATTAAACAAAGAATTACCATGGTATGCATAATGGTTCCGAGCACATTTTTTTTGCGAACCAGCCCGCCGTAAAATAGGGCCAGTCCGGGAAGCGTCATACATAACACCAGCGCAGAAGACATTAAAAGCCAGGCCGTATCCCCCGTATCAATTTTTGACAAACCGTCTTCACCTGCCCAAACAGCAAAGGGCTGACTCAGACTCATCCATAAGACCAATCCGGTCAACCTTCCCATCGTTGAGCTTGGAACGAACAGATTCATTTCCCCTCCTCGAGTAAACACGTGGTGTGATAGGGTGGCAATGGTCAGACCGCTCCTTCGCCTGATTCCCCCGTACGAATACGGATGACACTATGCAGCTCGGACACGAAAATTTTTCCATCCCCAATACTGCCGGTTTTGGCAGCACGCATAATGGCTTCCAGCGCTTCCCCCACCCGCTCATCGGCCAAGGCGATTTCCAGTTTAATCTTTGGGACGAATTCAATCTGATATTCAGTGCCCCGGTAGGTCTCTTTATGTCCTTTTTGACGACCAAATCCCTTGACTTCGGTGACAGTCATGCCTTGAATACCCAACTCGATCAAGGCATCTTTCACTTCATCTAATTTAAAAGGTTTAATAATGGCTTGAATCAGCTTCATAAGAACCATCCTTCCATTGGATTAAGACACGCTGAAAAATCTTTTCATTCGTGGTGGCGACGGACCATCTGACCGTCACTTGCTCTCGAAAACTTCACCTCTTTTTGATATTACCCATAGGCCCGTTCCCGGTGTTGGGTCAGATCACATCCAAGCACCTCTTCTTCCCGATTGACGCGTAACCCGATCGTGCCGTCAACGAGCTTGAGAATAAGAAAGGTGCCGACAAATGAGAACACCCAGGTTGCACCGACTCCAATGAACTGAATAACGACCTGCCCGGGATTCCCGAAAAAGAGCCCGGTGCCTCCACCCATGCTGGCGAATAACCCGGTAGCCACTGCCCCCCAGGTTCCTCCGATTCCATGGATGCCAAGCACATCTAAGGCATCATCATAGCCCAGTTTATGCTTTAAAAATACACCGAGATAACACACCACGCCTCCTCCAAAACCAATCACAATCGCCGCGATGGGGCCCACATAGCCGGCGGCTGGCGTAATAGACACTAGCCCCGCGACTGCGCCGCTAGCCCCGCCCAACACCGTTGATCTTCCTCGATAGAGTCCCTCCACTCCGACCCAGGCCAACGCTCCTGCGGCTGTCGCCACATGAGTGGCCACAAAGGCGCTGGCCGCAACCCCATTAGCCGCCAAGGCGCTTCCCGCGTTAAAACCGAACCACCCGATCCACAGTAAACTGGCCCCGATGACCGTAAACGGGAGGTTATGAGGGCTCATATTCTCGGTACCATATCCGTGGCGTTTTCCTAAGACAAGGGCGCAGGCTAACGCAGCCACGCCAGAACTAATATGGACGACCGTCCCGCCGGCAAAATCCAAATCCCCCAACTCAGCCAACCAGCCTCCCCCCCATACCCAATGAGCCAGGGGGGCATAAACGAACGTGACCCATAACACCGCAAATAAGGCAAAGGCGCTAAATTTCATTCGCTCGGCAATGGCTCCGCTAATGAGCGCGACCGTAATCGCCGCAAACATGAGCTGAAACACCATAAAGGCTAAATGGGGAATCGTCGAACCTTCAAGCGGTTCGGGTCCCACCCCGGCTAATCCCAACCACTTCAGTCCCCCAATGATCCCTCCCACATCGGGAGCAAACGCAAAACTATAGCCCCAAAATACCCACACCACACTGACGAGACAGACCGCTATAAAGCTATGCATCATCGTACTTAATACATTTTTACTACGAACCATCCCACCATAAAACAACGCTAATCCGGGAATGATCATGGCCAACACCAACGCCGAGGATATCAACACCCAAGCCGTGTCGCCGGCATTGAGTTGCGACGCGCCTCCCTCCTCGGCCCACACGTATGAGCCCAAACCGTTCAATACCAGGACAGACATGAATCCCGAACATATGGCTCTACTGGCTTTATGAATAGAGACATTCATCGTCTTTGCTCCTTCTACCTCTTCTTAAAAGAGGAAAATGGCTTCAACTGCCAGTGTTTGTTGGTTATTGGTTGAGTTATTTTTTCCATCTAAAAAGACATTTTGATTGGATTTGTCATAGCGAAATTCCAATCGCGTGATCAGCGAGGGCGCCGGCTTATATTGAAGCGTCACCGTGTTCTCCCACAGCGTTTGGGCTATCGGGGCAGAAACGGTACACACATTTGAATTGCCGCCGGATCCGGCCGTCCCCAAGCAGCTCTGATCGCCGCCGGCATCCTCCCAAATTTCTCCACGAAACCGGAGGCCCCATTGGTCATTGAAATCATAAATGGCATACCCGGCTACCCCATCCCAACGGGCATTTTTGCCCGAGCTGATCGCACTTGCATTTTCCTGATTGGCATAATACCCCTCCACCACAAAGCCTAATTGATCGGTAGCCTGGAAGGTCACATACCCCCCGACCAGAACCCGTTTCCCTGACCCGGATCTCGTATTCGAACTCTCTTTTCCCACAATGCCATACACATTCAATCCAAGTTGTTCCGTGGGGTGATAGGAGACCAACCCTTCCACAGATTTCGCCGTATTATTATCTTCCGTCAACCCGGTATAGGAATTCAGGGCACTCATGGAGAAGGAAAGCTTCTCGTTGACCGCATAGGCCACACGAATGCCGGTGATCGTGAAGGGCTGACCCAATCCAAACAACCAGGATCGGGAATAATTATTATTGTAGGGACTCTCAATGACTTCGTAGCCAACCAGGGAATTCATTCGTCCAATCCGAATATCCAACCCGTTGCCCAGCGGGGCGACATACTGGACATACATTTCCTGGAAATCCACATCATCCCCGGTTCGCCCGCCTGTAAATTGCACATCTTCACCCACATCTAATTTGAGGCGGAAGCCGGCACGCTCGACGGCATTGCTCCCGTTCGTCGCTTCCTTCTCAAAGACCAATTGGGCCATATTGGGCCTGAAGGAATTGGCGTCCCCATCAAAGATGCGCAACTGATTCGCATTGGCCCCGGAATTTTTGGGAAAGTTGAAATTTTGAGTGTAGGACGCCTCCACATACCCATAGAGCTTGAAATCCTCCTTGGTGAGCACCGCCGCCTCACTCACGCTCAATCCGCCAATAATCGCAAGCAGCGCAAGACCGACGCTGACCAGCCCTCCATGTCCTCGACTCTTAGATGAGTGGTGAAAGGTGATTCCAGCCATTAGGTCTCCAATCATGTAGCCCTCCATGTTTTTGAGGTCGCACTCGCCAAAACACGACCAAAATTTTCCACGCCACCTTGCCTCGGTCATGATCAGCCACGCTTCATTGACCAAAATTTTTGGGGTTTCTCCAACTCCAAAGAGAGGTCATGGGCTAAAAAGGCAAAAAAAAATCCCCAACCAAATTTTTGGCTGAGGACTTCATTGTCCGGGTTATTCTATTGTATGGAGGCCGACCATTGGACTTCATTGTCCTTGACGACCTATTTTGAGTTTTTTACCACCCAAGATCCCATGTGTCAAGGGAGAGCCCTAAAATATGTGGCCTAAGGTCTCCGTGAAAAAAAAAGTCGCTCGCCCCCCCTACAATTGACTTCATTCTCAAATTCTTCAGCCCGGATTGTAGATACATGGCAACGCAGTCCCTTCCGGCTTGCCAATGCTCCGGTCCCTTGAAAGAATAGGCATTCTTCTCTGGCTCCGCCTCTCGATTGGCCCGAGTTGAAACAGTCCTTCACCAATTGACTATTTTCTTTCTCTTTAAGGAGGTCATGGATGGAATCTTTTGTTTTTGAAAAACTCACTCCCTTTCTCGCAGCCAAATCGCTCGTCATGATGGAAGGAAGCTTGCGCCTTCTCCTTATCCTCGTGGTTGCCTATGTCGGGATACGTGCGGTTCGGTTCGGCCTGCACAGACTCGAAATCTTTTTACTCACAATAAGGGAAAATAATGATAAGGACCGCCTGGCCCGTGAAAAACGGGTTAAAACTCTCATCGGCTTGCTTCTGACCATCTGTCTTACAATGGTTTGGGTCGTTGCCGTCGTGATGGGCTTGGATCAAATAGGGTTGGATATCACACCCATTATCGCCAGTGCAGGCATCGTGGGACTGGCCGTCGGCTTTGGAGCCCAAAATCTGGTTCGAGATGTCATTAACGGATTTTTTATTATTTTAGAAAACCAGGTTCGGATCGGGGATGTGGCCGTGGTCAATGGAACCGGTGGCTTAGTCGAAGCCATCAGCTTTAGAACCATTACCCTACGCGACCAGGCGGGAACGGTCCACATTTTCCCGAATGGCACCGTCACGACCCTTTCCAATATGACGAAAGATTGGTCAGCCTATGTCATGAATATCGGCGTGGCTTATAAAGAGGACACTGACCGCGTGACAGAAATCATGCGCGAGATCGGAAAAGACCTACAACAAGATGAGCAATTGGGCAGGAAAATCCTGGAACCCATTGAAATAATGGGCGTAGATGCTTTTGGGGAATCGGAAGTCGTCATCAAAGCTCGAATCAAAACCATTCCCATCGAGCAATGGGGAGTCGGGCGAGAATACCGGCGACGTCTGAAAAAAGCCTTTGACCAGAATGGCATTGAAATTCCTTTTCCCCATCGAACGCTTTATATGGGAGAGACCAGCCCGCCATTTATCGTCAAAAACACATTGCCTCAGACAGAAACACCAACGCCCTAATCAGAGCAAGAGGAGGTCTCGACTAGGTACCATCCGGCCGAGAGAATGGAGTGTTCTCAGCGGGAAAGGCTTTCCAATACCCTCGCGCAAGCAAGCCCCATCCCACCAGAAAACACAGGCCTCCCAAAGGCGTGATCATCCCCAATCCGCGCACACCGGAAATGGACATGACATACAGGCTTCCTGAAAACAACACGATGCCCAGGGAAAAGGCCCAACCTGCCCATCTGAACTGGCGAAGGGGAACATTCGCCAGACTCAATCCGGCACCAAGAATGGCCAAGGCATGGATCAAATGATACCGGACACCAGTTTCAAAGGCCGCCAACATCTGTTCCGAAAGAAATGGCTTGAGTCCATGCGCGCCAAAAGCGCCAATTGCGACACCAAGGAAAGCCATCAGCGCCCCACTCATCAGTATTTGCCGTGCCATATCATTTATCCTTTTGTGATGGAAAAAAATATCATTCATGGAGAAACTATGGAGAACTGGTTGTCGGATATATCCGCCCCCAGTGAATTTTTTGCCAGACTCGCTCATGGACCCAATATAAAAATATTTTCGTGACCAATTCCGTCAGGCCAACGGAAGCGGCAAGAAGGAGTTCACCCGAAAAAATAAACACCAGGAGAGTGGTATCCAAGGTACCCACTGCCCGCCAACTTATGCCTTTCACCACACTACGCCAATGAGTTTCCATAGGTTCCTCTTATCGTTGACCTTGCCGCATGACGACAGCAAAAAAAGACTGGCTAAAATTGACTATCCGACGACTTCTTTTTCTTCTGTGTTGCACCTGACACTGGTGGTGTTTTCAGATTGAGTAGTGCCCCTCCCTTCTGGGGAAATACAAAATCTTCCAAAGTGTAATGATCAAGGACCGACGCGATTGCGTTCCGAACATCCAGCATTATGCGCTGAATTGGACATGTCTTCGTTGCCGCATGGGGACAATCCCGGCATTTCTGATAGGCCGTCTGACTCACACAGGCAATTGGTGCTAGCGGACCATCCAGAAGGCGAATAATCTGCCCCAATGTCACTTCCCGTGGCGACTTAATTAAAAACACCCCGCCATGGGCACCACGACGACTCCCGATGAGCCCGGCGTTTTTCAACGACAACAAAATCATTTCCAGAAAACCCAATGGAATATTCTGCCGCTCAGCCAGGGATTTCCGTTGCACGAGTCCATGCCCGAACTCTTGAGTCAGCTCGGTCATGGCCCGCAAGGCATACTCGCTTTTTTTAGAAAATCGCATAATACTACATAAAGTTAACTAATATTATGCAGATTAAAGCATAATGCCCTTTTCATTTTCTATCCCGAACCTGAATTTCCAAACGCAGGTTATCAAAAAAGCCGTCCACCATTGGCAGTTTGTTGACGAAAGAACTGCCAACACACACAATCACCGTTGAAGAAAAGTTAAAGAATGCCCTCAGGCAAATGAGCATCCTCCTGGCGCATTTTTACCAAAAGAAAATTTGCGACAAGGAGGTTTTAGCTTTCAGAAGACCAGTGCCCGAAAATTGATGGGAATCCCGTCGCGATTGGAAAGACACAACAGGACGTCAGGTGAGAAATGGATCTATCTGGTTTCGAATAGAAATGAGGAAATTTTTAAAACCTGGTGGAAGTGAGAAGAGAATTCTCGAACCGGAACCCGCGAATTGAGTTGCCGGGGGGCAAGACGCAAATAAAAATGGTGGAGGGCACGGGAGTTGAACCCGCGACCCCTACGTTGCGAACGTAGTGCTCTCCCAACTGAGCTAGCCCCCCACACTTGAGATTCCTGCTATATGCAGCGTTGGAAAAAAGAAAGTCTTATGAATTGAAAAATATCGAAGGATTATAACTGACTATTAGTCGTGTTGCCATCGCTGATCTATTTTTTTTGTGTGTCTCCCGATCCACTCATCCTCTCTTTAATCGATTCGTCATTGGAAAGAATGTGAACCTGACGCCCCTCCAGATGTAATCGTTGTTGTGCCATCAATTGAAGAGCTTGAGGATAACATTCATGCTCTTTCTCCAATATACGAGCGGATAAGGATTCAACCGTATCCCCTTCAAGAATGGGCACGGGGGCTTGCACAATAATCGGCCCTTCGTCGACCCCTTCCGTCACCAAATGCACCGTGCAACCGCTCACTTTTGTTCCCCACTCCAAGGCTTGGCGCTGCGCATCGAGTCCTGGAAACGCCGGCAGGAGCGAGGGATGAATATTAAAAATCTTCGATGGGTACATCCGAATTAAGGCGGGGGTCACAATCCGCATATATCCCGCCAGGGCCACATATTCCACTCCATGTTGCCGAAGAAGGGCACCCATGGCCAGATCATAGGCTTCGCGAGGGTTGGTCTCCTGGGCAAAAGGCTTTGGATCTAGATAGATCGTAGGAACGCCTCGCTCTTTCGCCCGCTCCATCCCCGCAGCATTGAGCTTGTTGCTGGCTACGACCTTGAGAGTCGCATCCAATGCGCCCCGATCAATGGCATCTAGAATTGCGACAAGGTTTGATCCCCGGCCGGAGATTAAGACTCCAAGTGCAAGCGACACAGATTCAACCTTCTAATGCGAATAATAAAGTTTTGGCTCAGAAGACGGCCGCTCTCGAACCTCTCCAATGACCCAGCCTGTCATCCCTTGTTCCTGAACTATGTCCAATATCCGACTGGTTTCTTCATGGGGGCTCACCACGACCAGACCAATGCCCATATTAAACACGCGAAACATTTCGTCTTGATCAATGGCACCTGCCTCTTGAAGAACTGTGAACAACGAGAGTGGCGCCCACGTGCTTCGATCGATGACCGCTTGGCAGGACTCCGGAATGACGCGTGGCACATTCCCGGTTATTCCCCCGCCGGTGATATGCGCCAGACCATGTAATCGGCTCTTCGACAATAAGGCTTTGACCAGTTTCACGTAAATAAGAGTCGGCTTGAGTAACGCCTCTCCGACCGTGCCACGCAGACCGGGTACCCGTGTCTCAGGAGACCACTCCTTCAGCTCAAGCACCACTCTACGCGCCAAAGAATAGCCATTACTATGAAGGCCACTCGACCCGACTCCAATCAACACATCCCCGTGTTTAATTTTTTCCGGGCCCAACATCTCGGACCGTTCCACCACCCCTACCGCAAAACCGGCCAGATCGTATTCACCCTTCGGGTAACATGACGGCATTTCTGCGGTTTCTCCACCGATTAAGGCACAACCGGCTTGGCGGCATCCCTCGGCAATTCCCTGAATAATCGCTTCTCCGACTTCCACTTCTAAATGACCCGTCGCGAGATAATCCAGGAAAAAGAGCGGCTCCGCTCCGCTCACAATGATGTCGTTGACGCACATCGCGACCAAATCAATTCCGATCGAATCATGTCGATTCATCGAGGTGGCCATCTTGACCTTGGTCCCGACGCCATCCGTCCCTGACACCAGAATCGGCTCACGATAGCGGTCGGAAGGAAATCGAAAGAGGCCCCCGAACCCTCCGATATCTCCCAAGACTTCAGGACGGAAGGTGGACCGAACCATAGGACCAATTCGTTTGACAAATTCATCGCCTCGTTGAATATCTACTCCCGCTTCTCGATAGGTGGCCATGGCGTATCCTTAATCTCCGTCGACCGGTTCAGGTGCTGAAAGCGTCAATTCAACTAATGTTTCGAGATGTGCCGTCTGGGGAAACATATCAAAGGGTTGCATGCGCTGAATGGTATAGCCCTTTTCACATAACGATTTAATATCCCGGGCCAATGACGGGGCGTCGCAAGAAAGATAGAACAGTCTGGGGACTTGCAAGACTCCCAAGCGATCCACAACTTTTGGATTGAGCCCCGCACGCGGAGGATCCAGGAGGATAACATCGTAGGCGCCGGATTTGACAGTCATGAGATAGGATTCGACCGAACTGATTCGCACACGACACCCTGTAATCTCATTAATACGCAGGGACTCACGGGCATCGTGGATGGCAAACGGATCCCCCTCCACACAGGTCACGTGAGCACCCTGGCTCGCGAGGCTGAGACCTAAAGGGCCGGTTCCAGCATACAACTCCAAAATTCGTTGCCCTTTCAGATAACCCAGCCACTCCCCTACCATCTTCCCCAACAATTGAAAGACGTTCCAGTTGGCCTGCATAAATGATCGATACCCCATTTTCAGGCGCAATCCTCGGAAGGCTTCCCAGACATGATCCGCTCCTCGCACAATGGGCTGATGCCGCAAACGGTGCCTCGAATCATGTTCTGGTGCATCCGCGCGTTCATAAATCCAGCCCTTGATGTTGGGAATCTCAGAACAGACATTCATCAGACGCTCGACATGTTCTTTGGTCACGGCTCGACCGCGGAATACCAACAGCCCCACCTCTTCCAGTTGGGACCATCGGATTTCCACACTCTCCAAATTCATCCCATCAATAACCAAGGAGCGAAGGCTAGACCGGACAGCATCAATAACCGATCGCATTTTATCGTCCACCAAAAAACATGTGTCAACCGGTAGCAGTTGCTGAGTCCCTGATTCAAAAAATCCCAGGAATAATCCGTCCGGTCCATCCCCGATTCCCATGCGCAGGACCTGCCGATAGCCATAGGGCCTCGGAGACGGGATCACTGGGAAAATCGGTACATCGAAAATTTTTCCAATCCGACGAAGGGTATCTTCCAGAATCAATCGTTTTTGAGACAGTTGTTCTTCGTATTGCACATGCTGGAGCTGGCATCCCCCACATCGCCCGACGACCGGACAGGGTGGAACTACCCGGCTCTCAGCCGGATCCTGGACCTGGAGTATCTTCCCCTGGCTCACGCCTTTGCGCCGACTGAGTATCTCCACCTCTACGGATTCACCGGGAATGCCACCGGCACACAACACCACCTGGCCATTCAGTCGTCCGAGACTGAATCCGCCTGCCACCAGTTTTTCAATCTGGAAAGGATGGGAAGATCCGGGAGACAACGTTTCAGTAGAAGAGGGAGAAGGAGTCCTGCGAGGCTTAATGTTCGGGCCGGAGTTCAACATGAAGTAACTTAATCTTTCTGTGTAAATGACTACGCTCGATTTTCAATTCATCAGCGGTTTTGGAGACATTCCAATTATTCTCCCTGAGTTTTAGAGAAATGACTTCACGCTCAAAGGCATTACGGGCTTCCCGGAGTGAGTCATAGTTGGTCCCCACGGCCAAAGAGGGCACTCCGCTAGGCGCCCGGCCCTGGAGAAACATCTCAACATCCGCAGCATCAATGATTGTCTTCGGTACCATGATGAGTAAACGCTCAATCAAATTCCGGAGTTCCCGAATATTTCCAGGCCAATCATGCCGTTGCAACGCCTCCATGCCCTGCGGACTGAACTCTTTCGGTTTTATACCCTGCTCTTCCGAATGAAGTCGCAAAAAATGCTGCGCGAGTTCAGGGATATCATCACGACGCTCCTTCAGGGTCGGAACCACAATCGGCAGAACATTTAACCGGTAATAGAGATCTTCACGGAAGGTCCCTTTTCCAATTTCTTCCGACAAATCTTTATTGGATGCAGCAATGACCCGGACCTGGACATTGATAAGTTTTGTTCCGCCAACCCGTGTAAATTGTTGCTCTTGAAGGGCACGCAACACTTTGGCTTGCGTGGCCAGACTCATGTCCCCGATTTCATCTAAAAACAGAGTTCCCCCGTCAGCCAGCTCAAACTTGCCACGTTTCATTGAGCTGGCGCCACTGAAAGCCCCTTTTTCATGACCGAATAATTCACTCTCGATCAACGTTTCCGGAATCGCGGCACAATTGATTTCCACAAAGGAACGATTATGCCGTGGGCTCTGCAAATGAATGGCGCGGGCGACAAGTTCCTTCCCTGTCCCATTGGCCCCGGCAATCAACACACGACTATTGGCTGGAGCCGCCATCGCAATCAGTTCGCGAAGCCGCTCCATAGCAGGGGAAGAACCCACCAATTCAAATCGCCGTTCCACCTGAATCCTGAGATTCAGGTTTTCCTCTTCCAGCTTGCGTTGGTGCAAGGCATTTCGCACCAAAATCGTGACTTTTTCTAAATCTAAGGGTTTCTCTAAATAATCATAAGCGCCCAGTTTTGTGGATTTAACAGCGGTTTCAATGGATCCATGCCCGGACATCATCACAACTAAGATGTTGGGAAACTGGGTACGCAATCGCTTCAACGTCTCCAGCCCATCCATCTCCGGCATCCAGATATCCAAAATGACCAAGTCCGGGACCTCACTTCGGACAATCTTGAGCGCCTCCAGGCCGCTCTTCGCCACCAGGACTTGATAGCCTTCATCCTCAAGAATGCTGCTTAAGGTATTGAGAATGGCTGGTTCGTCATCAATCAGGCAAATGGTCTCGGCCACAATACGACCTCCATCGGGTGTGTAATGAGTGGTCCTTCACGTGTGTCTTGCAAAACGACCCTTCCGGAGAAAAGACAGTCCAGCCACTGACGTTCTCCTCCCCTACAACGGCAACTCGAATGTAAATAACGCACCTTTTGGATGATGATTCTCGGCATGAATGGTCCCATTGTGATCGGAGATTATACGATGCACAATGGCTAATCCCAACCCTGTACCCGTTCGCTTTTTTGAAAAATACGGCACGAACAACATTTTATGATCATCCGGCTGAATACCAATCCCTTCATCTGCCACTCTGACTACGGCCCGATGCCGGCGCCAATCGCACTCGGTCGTCACCCAAAGACGGCCGTGATCATTCATGGCCTGAATCGCATTATCAAATAAATTGACCAGCACCCGGTGCATCTGCTCCGGGTCGCAATTCAGGGATGGAAGGCCTTCATCCAGTTCGACAAGAAATTCAATATCCCGATGAGCCCCTGTATAGAGGGAGATCACTTTCTCAATAATGTCATGGAGCGAACTCTTCCGCATCTGAGGAAGGGGCATTCTGGCATATTTTGAAAACTCATCGACCATCCCCTTTAAGCGTGTAACTTCGCTAATGATGACCCCGGTAGCTTGATCGAAAATTTCATCAAACCCTGTAGATTTTTCTGCGTATTTTTTTCGCAATCGTTGTGCAGACAATTGAATCGGGGTTAACGGATTCTTAATTTCGTGGGCAATGCGTTGCGCCACTTCCTGCCAGGCCGCTGTTTTCTGCGCTTTAATGAATTCCGTCCGATCTTCAAAGACAAACACAAAGCCCAGGTCCAAGCCCGCCTCGTTTTGCATTCTGGAAATATTAAGGCCTACGGTCAAGAGGCGGCCGTTGGGTGTTTCCATCTGGCCATCCATGGACACACTTTCCGTCTGTTCCTGGAGCATCTGGTCATAGGCTTTCTGAAACAATTGCAGGTTGAAGGACTTGAACGCGTCATGGACCGGTCGTCCGCGCAAATCGTCTCCCTTCACTCCCATAATCCGCTCTGCAGAGGGGTTAACGGTAGAGATCAGACCGGCCATATCGATCGATAGCACTCCGGCAGCAATGGTTTCCACCACCGCTTCGGTGTAGGCCCGCCGTTGGTCGATCTCCACATTGGATCGTACGAGTGACATATTCACTTCTTCCAAACTGGTTTTACTGGTACGCAAATCAGCCGTCATGCGATTAAACGATTGGACCAACGTCCCGATTTCATCCGTCGCCTTGACGTCGATTTTCACATCCAAATTACCCTTGGCAACCGCCTCGGTCCCTTCAGCCAATCGTTGAATGGGGACGGTAATCCCTCGGGCAACATAAAACCCAAACCAGGTGGCGCCAAATAAAATCAGGACAGTCACCACAGCCACAAATAAGTAGGCTCCCCCCTTGATCGGATTTTTCATGGATAGAATCTGGCGATATTCCTCAAATTGTTTGGCAATCCCATCCATTTTCATCACCAAAGCTTCCGGCACATAGGACGACACCACCACGACGCCAAACACCCGATCCGCTTGACCATTCCCTCGAATCGGCGCTGCCGCCCGAATCAGTTTCCCCACCGGAGCTTCCTGGGCTGATGACATTGGCTGACCCGTATCTAATACATGGAGCACCAATTGCCCCACAGGGAGGCTCAACACCGCATCAGACAATTTTGGATCCATCATGCGGGCCAGGGTTTCCATTTTTGGCGAAAAGACCTCCACCCCCGCTAGATGATATTCCTGTTGCATGCGGGCCATGATGGCTCGCAATAATTCCCGATGTTCCGGTTTTAAAATATCTTCCCGGAAAATTTCTTTACTGATGGCGCGCGCCGTATCCGCGGTTAATGACTCACGCTCCTCCTGATAGAGATGCGCGACTTCTTCCGAATCCCGTAAGACATGCATGATCTGATCATTAAACCACACGTCGATGACTTCACTGATGACCCCACTCGCCACCAAGGCCAGTAGCACGGTGGGGATCAGGGCAAAGCCGATAAAGGCCGCGACCAACTTTGACCGGAACCCCTTCCCCAGCAGCTTATGCCGCTTCTCGAAAAAAGCTCGAATTAAGTTTCGAGACAAGAGGAGGGTGAGCGCCACCAACCCCACGCTATCCAGATACACCAGAAATAGCACCAGGGCATAGCTGGGACTCGGAAGAATCGAATCCGGTTGCAGAGGGCCTGATAAGCCATACCGCGCGTAATAGAGAGTGAGGGCCAGACAGGGTAGGAGTAAGACCAGCACAATCCAGACCGGTCTATAATGATGCCGTTTCTGTTTTGATGAAGAACTGTGAGAGGGGATACCCGACTCGATGGACGCAGACGGTGGCCCCGTTCGAGGAAATTTCCGGGATTCAGTGAGCGGTTCTGAAAGAAGGTTCACGGCATGTCAGTCGGAGAATAACACCCAAAGGCTAGACAACTATGATCATTATTGATCAAGAACGGTATCTTCGCAAGGTGCGACCACATACCCACTGTCGATCTGCCTGTCTGCCTAAAGCCGAAAGAAGAAGCACTCGCACGGAAGTTTGTGGGAAGGAAAAGGGTTCGCCAGCAATTAGGGGGAAACCATACTGCCCTTACCTGACGTTAAACTGACATATTTCATCCGCAGGGTATAGAGCATATCTCCTAAGACGGACGCTTCTTCCGACGACAGATTTCCTTTGGTCTTCTCTTCCAGTAAGGATAAGATATCAACAATTTCCTTGGCTTGAGGAAGATTCACGGGAGGTGGGGGCTGTTGAGGATCCAAGGTCTCTCCCATCAACATGAGAGAAGAGGTTCCGAGAGAAAAGACAAACGATGAAAATGACAATGGAGGATGAGGTGCATGGGGTGATTCCGCCGAAGAAACGGGCTCCGCCGCTGAAGTCTTTACCTCCGGGGGTGGGGAAGCCTCCGGCTCCGATCGCCCTCGTTTATCCCGAATTACGAAACCTTGTTCTTCTTCGCTCATAGAACACCTCCTCTAGTGAGAAAACAGTAGCACTAACCAATGGGCTCTATCAAGAATCAAGGACTTACACTGAGAAAGAAAACGGGTATAATGCCCTCGCGCCATACTCATATTTTTTGAAAACTACATGAATCAACCATCCTCAAAGCCTTCCCCCTCCGCTCCTCCGACAACATGTTTGTCAGATTTACTGGCAATCATGGCAAGATTGCGTGGACCGGACGGTTGCCCTTGGGACCGTGAACAAACCAGCCAGTCCTTAAAGCCCCATCTCCTTGAGGAAGTATATGAGGTGCTGGAGGCCATAGATACCGGGAAGCCTTCCGCTCTAAAGGAAGAATTAGGAGACCTCTTACTTCAGATTGTGTTTCATACACAAATTGCTTCAGAACAGAACCATTTTTCATTTGATGATGTGGCTAACGCTTTAGCCGATAAACTCATTCGACGCCACCCACACGTTTTCCAACTGACCACCGATCCTACTCCTATCACAACAGCACAAGATGTGAGCCGGCAATGGGATCAACTTAAAAAACAAGAACAAGCCACCCAACCTGAACCTCAGTCAGTTTTACAGGGAGTTCCCAAAATTGCTCCAGCCCTCCAGCGGGCATTTCAAGTTCAAAAACGGGCCTCTCGTGCAGGATTTGATTGGGAGAGGATTGAGCCGGCTTTGGAAAAATTCCAAGAAGAGTTGAATGAATTATATACGGCCGTTGCGGAAAGTATTCCACGGACTCAGGAAGGGACTCTTCGGCCATCAAATCTGCCTGTTCAAAACACCATCGAAGAAGAGGTAGGCGATGCGTTCTTTGCGTTAGTAAATGTCTCCCGGTTCCTTCGAGTCAACCCTGAAGAGGCATTACGCCGCGCCACCAATAAATTTATCTCCAGATTTCATTTCGTTGAATCACAAGCGACGTTGGAAGGAAAGGATCTTCGCGACTATACACTTCCGCAACTCGACAAATGGTGGGATGCGGCCAAACACCTGGAGCGTCAAACTCCACACACATCCGAACGCATCAAAGGAATGGAAACGTGAGCCAAGAAGAAGAACCGACAGAGGGCCGACGGGTAGGTATCCACCCCCTTATCGTGGTGTTTGGCGTCATTTTTGGTTTATGGCTGTTCATCACGTTGATCATCCCTAAATCGAAAAATATGCCCAATGAGGGAACCCGGGCGACACCTGATACTCCGGTGCGCATCCATAACATTGTATCGACTGATCTCATCCCGACATATGAAACCACCGGAACCGTCACAGACATGAAAGCCATCACGATTCTGGTTCCTCCGGCCACCACAGACAGTCAGGTCGTCGCGCTGTTGCAATATTTCCAAAAAGCCCGTCTGAATAATTCGCTGGATACCCTTTTGCCACCCACCACACCCAGAGACAAACTCGGTGAACTCGCCATTGCCGATATCTATATTTTTTCGGATGTTCAATATGGGGTGACCGAATCAGCCAAGGCCTTGGGCCGAGGGGCTCATGCCCCTGGAGAGTTTTATCCCAGCTCCATTCCATACGAAGTGGCCATGGAAAATGTCAGAGGCCACTATGCGATTGACCTGTACAACAAAAATTCGCCGGAGCGTGCGTCCCTGGGATTTGGCGAAGACGACACCGGCGTCTATTCAAAACGCTACCAACGCGTCTTCTAGCACAGTGATGCGCGAAGAGACCAAGGGTCTCTTCCCTCCTCAAGCTTCCCTGACTCTCAGAGACCTGTCTTTTCCTGGATGGTCTTCCGCAGGACAGCCTGTTCCGCCTTCATCCACTCATCAAGCAACCGAAACAGAGCAATAGAGTCATCGGCAAAAGGCCCTATCATCACATCCCGCCGATCGGCCAGCAATCCATCCGCATCAGCAATCTCAAGTTTTTTATCGGAAATTGCTCGCGAAAGGATTTGATTGATCCGAAGCTGTTGACCAATCGATCCGCCGGCGATGGACAGGATCGAATTTTTCAAATAGTCCAGTTCCAGTTCAATCGAAACCTTTACCCTGACTCCCTGTGCGGTTCCCCAGTCAGGCCGCTGAATGGAATAATCATAGGAAAAGGCCAACTCGCGTGGCTCCCGAAAGGGACCTGTCACATTCAGGACAATTAAATCTGACGGCATAATTCGCATTCCCCAAAAAATGAATAATTTAATCTATCCAACAGAAGGTGAAGACACCCGTGATTTAGACAATATTTGAATGAGAGATCCACTCGAATCCCCTTCCATGGGTCCCGTCCACCCTTGTAATCCATTTTTCAAAAGGTAGATATTGGGATAATTCTGTCGACTCAGAAAATCGCAGGCAAGCCGACTCCGATCACCACCCGCGCAATACACCAGGATTTTATCAAATTTAATCGGGATTTCATTCTGGTACCGCATTTCTAAATCCTCAACAGGAATGAGTTTGGCTCCCGGAATTCGCTGTTTGGCATATTCAGCATTTGTGCGGACATCCAACACAAAGATATTCGATGAAGTGGAAGGTTGCACCAGCCATTGGACCGCCTCATCACTGGAAATCTCATAATACAGTTGGCCATTTCGAATCAACGTATCGGACACCCGTTGGCCTCGAGCCAACTGCGCCGTCTGGATGCGTAATGGTTCTACGGCAGACTCAATCCTTCCAGGGAGTGCACCCACTTTCTGCTCAAGATAATATTGCTCACGCTTCAGGCGTAATACCTCTTGATGAAGTCGCCGAACAGACCAGAGCGCCACACTTGCCGTACACAGTCCGACGATTCCTATAATAAATGCTAGGCTTTCCATCTCATCAATTTGTCCATTTTTCGAAAAGGCAGAAAACCTCTTCATTCATGACACAAAAATTGTTGGTTATTTGTGGTCCAACCTGCCTACAAGGTTTCGAACCCTCCAGGGCGAATGTTTCCCAAGTTTCTTGGGTGTAAGACATTTTCGCTGTGGGTGGATATGTCGAAAACAGAAAACCACTGTAGGAGAAAACCGACCAGTGGAATATTGATAACTGGTCGGGGCGAGAGGATTTGAACCTCCGACCCCCGCGTCCCGAACGCGGTGCGCTACCGGTCTGCGCTACGCCCCGATCACTACGAAACGTCAGGAAGGAAGGGGCTCATATGGTAATCCATGGGCATCGGCAACGGCTTGGCATGTTACGCGACCGTTCAACACACTCAATCCATTTCGCAAACCATGATGGTTACGCAGGGAACCTTCCAAACCTTCCTCAACAAGCTGGACTATAAAAGGTAGCGTGGCGTTGGTCAAGGCTAAAGTCGATGTATACGGCACAATCCCAGGAATATTTGCGACGGCATAGTGCAGGACTCCATCGACAACATAAACCGGATCGCTATGCGTGGTCGGATGGGTCGTCTCCGCACACCCACCCTGATCAACTGAAACATCAATCAGAACTGATCCGGGTTTCATGTCAGAAATCATAGATCGCGTAATCACTCGAGGCGTTCGCGCCGCAGGAAGATACACGGCCCCAATGACAAGATCCGCGAGGGTGAGGAAATGGTGAATCATTGACTGATTGGACGCAACCGTGACAAGACGACCAGGATAGCGATCATACAGCATGCGTAACTGCCATAAATCCAGACTTAACACCGTGACCTTCGCTCCCATGCCTAAGGCAATTTTCACGGCTGATGCCCCCACAACCCCTGATCCCAGAATGACGACCTCTCCCGGGGGAACGCCGGCCACCCCACCCAACATGACCCCGGAACCTCCACGTTGTTTTTCCAAATAATGTGCACCAATTTGGACCGACATTTGACCGGCAATTTCACTCATGGGATACAAGAGCGGAAATTGCCCTTTTGCATCCTCAGTCGTTTCGTAGGCGATACCCGCGCACCCGATATTCAGCAGGGCCTCCGTCAAGGCTTTAGAGGCAGCCAAATGCAAGTAGGTAAACACAACATGATCTTTTCTTAGAAAAGGCCATTCTTCGGAATGCGGCTCTTTTACCTTCACAATTAGTTGGGCATCTCCGTAGGTGGCTTGTGGGGTTGGAGCCAGAACCGCACCGGCTTGCCGATAGAGGTCATCCCCAAACCCACTCCCCTCCCCGGCCCCCTCTTGAATCACGACTCGATGCCCACGGCCACACAATTCCTTCACACCATGAGGAGTCAGTGCTACACGAAATTCATGATCCTTAATTTCTTTTGGGACCCCAATCACCATAATCTTTTTCCCTTCGCCTCTCTGCAAGCCTTGCCTCCGTCCTGCACCCTGGTGAATCTATCAGGTACATTTTGTTCAATGAATACGAGGGTTCTCCCGTCAATATTGCCCGATGACCTGGACAGCTTCCTGAACCCTCAGGTAAGATCGGCTCTTTGTTTTCCAATTTCCTTGTTCGGTCATTTTAATGAAAATTTAAAGATTATGAGTAAATTTACCCATCATATTTTCGTGTGTGTCAATGAACGGCCAAAGGGAGATCCGCGAGGGTGTTGTGCTGCCCTGGGTTCTGTCGGGTTACATGGGTTTTTCAAAAAAGAAGTCGAGCGGTTAGGGTTAAAAGGTATTGTCCGGGCAAACAAAGCCGGGTGTCTGGACCAATGTGAGTATGGACCAAGCGTCGTCATCTATCCCGAAGGCGTCTGGTATTGGGTTGGCCAGGAAGCCGATGTCACCGAAATCATGGAGCGACATATCGGCAAAGGAGAAATCGTGGAACGACTCCTGATGCCAGGAAAAAATGGTTCATTACCCACAGTCAAATCCTAAGTTTTTGTCTTCTCACAAAGAAACTACTGGTCTCATAACCCTGGCGCCACAACCTGGCACATGGTCTTCATCTTATGGGCAATGAAGAGAAATGGAAAGCCAACTTACGGAAAGTAGCCTTTTTGAAGTCCTTTCCCGGCTGGATCTCCTCCTGGGAACAGGGGGTTGGAGCCACCATTGAACAGGTCCTTCCCATTCCCGGGCATGCTCCCCATACCGTCCTCCTTTTATCCGAAGGCCGTTTTATTGTCACCGCACCCGTGCATGACGAGCCACAAATGGTCACAGCGGGACTCATGTCCGCTCGTCCACATCTTGAGTCCATTCATGCGGGCGCGTTTAAGGAATACGATCACCTGACACGTCTGGATCAGGAGCTTGGACGCATGGCCAGGTTAGAAAATATTCTGAACGCCATTGATAACAATCTTGATCGAATTCCTGAGCTTAAAATACGCATTCAGGAATTGGTCAAACAATGGGAGAAGGAGAATCATCAATCGCAATGAATATGCTTGAAATGTTTTCCGGAGCCCTTTTTGAAGGAGTGAAGCCTATGATGGTGAGAAGAGACCACTTGGTCCGACATCCGGACCGTTGTACTCATAATTCGATTTGCATTCCCATTTGTCCGACGGGAGCCTGGCTCTCGACGCCTCCCTACAAGTTCGATTCGTCACGATGCATGGAGTCGTGCCGTCTCTGTCTGGATGCCTGTCCAACTCAGGCGATTTACGGAGTCTTTCTCAAAGGGGAAAAACTTCTCTCACCGAAACAAGAATAAATCAGATAATACGCTTCCTCCAATATCCCCAATAGGCCGTACCCACCGTGCCACAGCCACCGGTGAGTCCCGTGGAGGCCACGATTTGATAGACATCGCCCCGCGCAATTTTGATGGGTGAGTTCGGACTCAGCACGAGCGGTGAGACCGACAATTGTTGCAAAGTACGGATCCCAATCAAAATCGGCCACATGCAGGCCAATCGCAGGCGAACCTCCATGCGAGGAATGGCCATCGTATAGCGCCAACCTTGATCTAAATGATCTCGAGCCTCTTGAATCAATTTTCTGAAAAGGGGGCGAAATGCCTGAACAGAAGTTTCATCGAGTAGCTGATGAGGAGCAAGAGCCACCTGATCCAGCAACACCGTAGGAATATAGCACCGCCCATTCCTCAAATCCCGTGGCAAATCCCGAAGAATATTCACCATCTGCAATCCCTTCCCATAGCGAATGCCTAAGGGAATCATGCAGGACTGATCCCATCCACGAAATCCCGGTAGGTGACTGCATACCATTTTCGTCCAAAATTCACCCACGCATCCCGCAACCGCATACGTGTAATATTCAAAATCGTGTATTGCCTGTAATGCTCGTACCGCCTCCCCATCCGTTTTTTGAGGAAATTGGTGGAGGTCAAATTGCATTCCTCCAATCAGGACTGAAAGAACCTGCGCAATCTGGGACCGATCGCTTGGACTGAATTTTTGGTAAATTCGGAAACATCCCTCTAATTCTTCCAATAAGCGACGCTCATCGGGATTCGATTGTTGGGTAAGTACTTGCCCCTGGATTTTTTTGATCTGCGCCAGATCAGGGAGGCTTCCCCACAACTGCCCCTTTAAATGACGTAAACATTCCAGACGAACCCCATCCTCTAAGTCCCCTGTATCGGCAATGGTGTCCGCAGCCCTGGCCAGCAAGTAGGCCAGACCAATTTGCGAACGAACGGCACGAGGCAGAATGGCGAGGGTTAAATAAAAGGAGCGGGAAACCCGTTTGAGCACGTCACCGAGAAGATGTTGATCCGATGGAGAAAGGCGCATGGGAGCTAGCGGACGATGAGACGGCCTTCCATCCCTTGCTCACGATGCGTGGGAAAGAACAGGAGCTGTTTATCGCAATAAAATGGATAGATGCCGGGCTCGGTCAAAGTGAGAGTGACGGCCTTAGTGTCGCCGCTGGAAATATCCACATCCACCCGACGGATGCCGCTAGGATCATCCAGCAAAAAATTGTGAGGAACTAAAAATGACTGATTACTCAGAGTCAGTGTCACCGGTGAGCCCGTTTTGACCACAAATTCGGATGGCGTAAAAGCGTAACTTTCCATACTGATCATCACCTGTTGTCCGAAGGGTTCCTCCACCAAAGATAGGGAAGACTCTGAGGTTTGAGCATAAAGGCCATCGGAAAGACTCCAATAGCCCATCACCAGAACAAGACTCAATATCAATCGTGTATAATAAAATTCAGAATGGATACCCATGAAAAATGATCTATTCATCCGGAAAGATATCATAACGGTTTTTCATCCGAGGGTCACGTCTTTCCCACTCTTGACTCTCAAGGAAAAGGTGTTATCTTCCAACATGTTGAGCCCTAACAGTCGTTTTTTAGGACAATCGTGAAGAGAACAGGAAAATCTTTCATGAAGTCGAACACATTAGCGTTTTTCCACCAGTGGATGTGGAACAATTAAGGGAGATTGTCTATGAAAAAATTTAAAGGAATTGGTTTATTACTAATTGCCAATATCCTCATCTTTATCACCCTCTCAATCTCGTTCACCGTTTTATCGGAGATGATTCTGCCGGCCTTCGGGATTGATCTCCGTGGATCATTGGCCCAACAGGACCTGTTATGGGCCTTTGTCATCGGATTTGGCGGTGCCTTCATCAGTCTGGCCTTTTCCAAACAAATGGCCAGGGCTTTTATTGATTGCACCCAAATTACGGAACCCCGTTCCCAGGCTGAAAGACTCGTGTATGACACAGTCCAAAAAATATCTGAAAAGTTAGGTATTTCGATGCCGGAGGTCTGGATTTATGAATCACCGGATCCCAATGCGTTTGCCACCGGGCCGACAAAAAACAACTCCATGGTGGCCGTCTCAACCGGTCTGCTCAACAATCTTAATGAAGGTGAAGTTCGAGCCGTCCTGGCTCATGAAATGGGCCATGTCTACAACGGGGATATGTTTACCACTACCGTGTTGGCAGGTTTGATGAATACATTTGTCTACTTTATCAGCCGATTTATCTATCGGCAGGTGGCTGAACGGAATGAGGCTCTAGGATTTGGAGTGTATATCGCTTTGCAAATCGTTCTCTCCGTCTTGGCGATGATTCCGATTAGCTGGTGGTCCCGCCGTCGGGAATTTGCAGCAGACCGATTCGCAGCCAACACGGTAGGCAAAGAACATATGATCTCTGCTCTGGAGGGCATTGATCGTTGGGTGCAACGTACCCAATTTGATTATAGCTCCCAAGATGCCCTGGCAACGATGAAAATTTCTGGCAAATCACACAGTTTCATGCAAATATTTGCCACTCACCCGCCGATTGAAGCGAGAGTGAATGCATTACGGCAACTCTAATTCGTAAGGCAGGCGTAATCTGAAAAAGGGACTTGGCATGGCCAAGTCCCTTTTTTATTATCTGTATCTCAGAGTGGTCTCAATCCCTTGCGGCCAGGGAATATGCAATTGCTTGAAGAAATTGCCTAGGGCAGAAATTCAGGAGGCTTAATTTATCGCCCTGGCATCACATTCATGACTAAAAACTACAGGAAACTCTTTTATCCCATGCATGGAAAGAATAGGAAGGAGCGAGGCCGGAGGTTGAATGAGCGCAACAGGAATACCTAAGCCCTGAAGATGATAGAGTCCATACGCACACAAGGTCAGCCCCATCGGACCAATGGATTCCACATCAGAAAAATCAACGAGGACTTTTCGATTATTCAGACTCATCGCTCGTTCTGCTGCCTTTTCAAACATCTCTCCAAGAGAATGATCGGGCAAACCAAATATTCGAACAACGACCGCATCCGGTAAGTTCTGCAGACCCCATTGCATTAGAAATTCCTCCTCCAACCTGAAAGAAATTTGTCGGCTCACCTACTCAGGTGCGCCGCTTATCCATTCAGGATTGAGTGAACCCCCTGAGCCACACCCCTACAATTCCCTATTTGAACTAGAGCTGCCATTTTGAACCCGCGCACTTATTGCGCACCAACAAACCACTGTTTGTTGGCCTGATCCGGCCACAATCCTGAGAGAATGGAAAGGGATTGAAGGGCAAGCAATGGTCTGAGGCGTGAAAAACAAAAAGCCCAATGAGGGATTGGTACAATCAGGCTAAGATGGCATTAAGAGTATTGGATATCCCAATTAGAGGGGAAGGCGGAATGTATGTTTCCGGCACAAAAGATAAGTACCGCCATGATATCCGGGGTTGGTCGTGATCAGAGGCCCTGTAATTTTTTGGCCTGATAAAACCAGAAAAAACCAGAACGCTAAACCAGAGGAAGAGGAAGGAATGGGTGTATTGAATTGGAGCGGGCGAGGGGATTTGAACCCCCGACAACTTGCTTGGGAAGCAAGGACTCTACCACTGAGCTACGCCCGCTCACGAGGTCAGGATTCGCATTCTAGGTGTGGATTGAAGCTTAGTCAAGGTACAAGAAGAATTGAATAGTTGGTGTGTTTCCTCTGTCGTGGAACCCAGCCACTTCTGGATACATCCGAAAAAATCTACTCAGTGAATTCAATAATTGCGAATTTTCGCTTGCCAATTTTCATCGGGTAGGATCGGCCAGGCTCAAAGGTCATCATCCCGTTGGGATCGGCAAGCTTGTCTCCGTCCACCTGGACCCCACCCTGGGAAACGAGCCGTCTGGCTTCAGATTTACTGGGCACTAAGCCGGTCCGCATCAAAACGTCCACGACAGACAGGGAATAATCTTGCGAGTTATTAAAATCCGTGGGTGAAAGTTTCACATGGGCATCCGGCTCATCGGGAAAATCCCGCTTTTGAAATCGCTGTTTAAAATCTGCCTTGGCCTCTTCCACAGCATCACTTCCATGATATTGACGAACGATCTGCTCGGCCAGCGCCATTTTGGCTTCCATCGGATGTTGCCGCTTGACCTTATCCAAATTGCTAACCGTCAGGAGTTCGTAATACCGAAGCATCAGTTCATCGCTAATAGACATCAGCTTGCCGAACATGTCTGCCGGACGATCTTCCAAGGCGATATAATTTCCAAAGCTCTTACTCATTTTCCGGACCCCATCGGTGCCTTCTAACAACGGCATCGTGAGCACCACCTGCGGCTTTTGTCCGTAATCCCGCTGCAAATCACGCCCGACGAGCAGGTTAAACTTCTGATCGGTTCCACCCAACTCGACATCGGCTTCCAACACCACCGAGTCATACCCCTGAACCAGGGGATACAGAAATTCATGCACGCTAATATGTTTTTGATCCCGGTATCGGTTTGAGAAATCGTCCCGTTCCAACATCCGCGCCACGCTATAATGTGAACACAAATCCACCATTTTTTCGACCCGCATGCCACTCATCCAGTGGCTATTAAATTCGATACGGGTTTTCTGAGGATCCAGCGTTTTAAAAATTTGTTGTTCATAGGTTTTCGCATTGGCCAGCACTTGTTCTTTCGTCAGCGCTACACGGGTTTCCGACACGCCGGTCGGATCGCCGATCATGCCCGTAAAATCGCCAATGAGAAAAATAACTTGATGGCCTAACTCCTGAAAGTGCTTGAGTTTTTGAATTAACACCGTATGGCCCAGATGCAGGTCCGGCGCCGTGGGATCAAATCCGGCTTTAATATTGAGAGGACGCTGTTCCTTCAGTGACTCCGCTAATTTGGCCTTTAATTCGTCGAGCTGAATGACCTCCACGGTTCCCCGAAGAATCAGATCCAGTTGCCGGTTAATTTCTGAAGTTGTCATTTTATAAGCCACGCTGTGTGAAAGTGAAAAATTAACTCCCGATACCTATCGCCTTGGTTGAGGGTCCTACACCGACAAAGGGGCGCAGTAGCTCCAACCGTTTTTCTCCAATACCCGGCACAAGTACCAGGTCCTCAATGTGTCGAAATGCTCCAAGGGAAGTTCGGTGCGCCACAATTCGTCCGGCAAGGACCGGTCCAATGCCAGGAAGATGCTCTAATTCAGCTAAGGTGCCATCGTTCAAATCCACGGTCACCCCCGCAATTTCACGGGTTGGTCCCGGTTCCCCTTCCACCATCACTTGAGGAGGGTATACGACGTCTCTCCCCGAATGAGGCGCCACGTTCACAACTTCGACAGGATGGTCAGCGGAACCGGAAAGGAATGTGGGTGATTCGAGAACACTTGAATTTTCGAGGGGAACGCCTGGAGAAAGCACTGACTGCGGCCACCCTACCCAATAGACGAAACACACGCCTGCCCCCAAAAAGGCCAATTTCAACAGAAGAGAGCCTCTACAGGAAAATTCGCCTGAATGCATATCAGGCCATTGCAACGACCCGGCTCGCAATCTCTTTGGTTCAACGTCATTCATGCTGAATCAGTGACCACATCTCACGGCATTATTACCGCTTTCGCACCTGATGAATCGCCATGCCCTCCACATCCTCAGCCGCCTCCATCAACCCCTCCGAAAAGGTCGGATGAGCATGGATCATGTTGGCAAGATCCTCGACGGTCAACCCACCCTGCATCGCCATAGCGGCTTCATGAATAAGGTCCGCCGCATGGGCACCGATAATATGGACGCCAAGGATTTTCCTGGTCTGTTCATCCGAAATCACTTTGAAATGGCCAAATGGCTCTCCGACAGCCTGGGCTTTTCCGAGACCGGCATATTTGAATCGCCCGATCGCGACGGCCAAACCACGTTCGCGGGCTTGGGCCTCGGTCAGCCCGACTCGCCCGATTTCCGGCAAGGTAAATATTCCCGCAGGAATGACATCATAATTAATGGCCTGCGGCCGGCCCATCGCGTTTGAGACCGCCACCTTTCCTTGAGCCGACGCAACATGAGCCAACATGAATTTTCCCGTCACATCTCCAATCGCATAAATACCGGGAACGGAGGTTTCCATTTTTTCGTTGACCAGAATTTCACCCTTGCTTCCGATCTCAACCCCAACCTGATCCAGCCCTAATTGGCCGGAGTTCAAACGACGCCCGACCGAAACCAGCAGGTGGCCGGCAACCAGCTCTTCTCCCGAAGCCAGCGTCACTCGCACGCCTTCATCAACTGCGGTCCATTTGGAAATCTGCGTATTGAGATAAAGTTGAATCTTGCGTTTCTTCAATTCACGGGTCATGGTGGAGATGGTATCTTCATCCTCGAGAGGCAGCACCGAAGGCATCATTTCCACGACGCTCACTTCCGATCCCAGCCCGCTCAACAGGCAGGCGAACTCACAGCCTTCTACCCCGCCGCCGACAATCACCATGCTCCTGGGGATCTCCGTTAAATCCAACGCGTCTTTACTGGTCAGCACGCGTTGACCATCAATAGGAAACTGAGGCAGTTGAGGCCAGGAAGAACCGGTGGCAAGAATAATGGCATCGGCATCAAGGGTGGAGGAAGACCCATCAGGGTGGGTAATCCGTACCTGCCGGTTACTGACTAATTCGCCCCGCCCCGGCACGTGCGTTATTTTCCACTGCTTCAATAACGTGCCAATCCCCTTCACCAACCCGCGAACCACTTCCTCCTTGCGCGCGACCATGCGGGCAAGATCATAGGTCACAGGCCCTTCAATGTTGAGGCCAAACGGCTGGGCATGCCGAACCCGTTCACCGAGATCAATAAAGCCCAACAGGGTTTTACTGGGAATACAGCCCCAATTCAGGCACACCCCCCCCAGCACCTGTTCTTCCAGGATCGTCACCGTAGCCCCTAATTGAGCGGCACGTATCGCGGCCACATACCCACCAGGGCCTGATCCGACAATCACGATGCGGGGAGACACGGTCATGATTCCTGTGAGGCTAAAAATGCCGTGTATTGCTCCGGCGTCATCAACGCATCCACTTCACCGGGATTGGCTAATTCCAGCACCGCGATCCACCCCTTTCCATAGGGATCCTGATTGAGCAGTTCGGGATGGTCTTGAAGCTCTGCGTTGACTTCAAGAATTTTTCCGGTCACCGGCGTGTAAATCGTCGAGGTGGCCTTGGTCGACTCCACTTCGCCCAACTGATCTTCAGCCTGCAATGAGGTTCCTACTTTAGGAACGTCCACAAAGACCACATCCCCCAGGGCATCCTGAGCAAATTGACTGATGCCTAACGTCGCCTTGTTCCCTTCAACGCGAATCCATTCGTGCTCCTTGTGAAAACGTAAATCCTGTGGCTCCATTACAACCCCCTTTTGTTCAATACGATGATGGCGTTCATATGTGTGTGCCTCCCATGCACGAGGTTGAGTGGGTGCACCCACCTCTATGGGCCAGAGACATCAGAGAAAAATCAAGAAAAGGCGCGAATATCGTGTACGATACCAATTCCCGAAGGAAACTCATCAAGAAGTGACGCGCTGCCCCCGGCTGTTCCCGGCGCAATGCGCTTTCCTCTCTCCGCCGGCATACTCACCCACACCCGCCGCGGATCATCAAGCACAGGAAGCAAGCGGGTCAACACAGCCTTTGTTGAGATGCGCCGGAGCTTCTCAATCGCCGACAGTTGATCGGACGATGAATGACGATCGATTTCCGGTCGCACAAAGAAAAAGGAAAACGGGCGCCGGATGGCTTCCATGGCATCCTGGGCATAGTCCACTAAAGCCCGAACCGGATCGGTCAATCCATGCGGGTGGAGTTCCAGACCACATTGAACCGTCAAATGGCGCTTGCGAAGTTGGCCCATCAACTGTTCAACCACCGTCAATCGCTCGCGAGCCTTCCACCCGGCCCATCGCCAAAACGCGGAATCTTCTTCAAACGCGTTTGTACCCTGTGTTGATCGACTCGACACCTTCGATGCTTTGAGAGGATCAAACCCTGCTTGGAAGGCACGCACGGGATCAAAGCTCACACCGAATGCGGTTTGAAAACGGGTTAACCCCGAACGGGATATCCCGTCATACATCCCCATGGGATAATCGTCGAGAAACACCAGACCGTCTACACCCTCCCCGGAAAGTTGTGCCAGAAAGTCATCGAGAAACCGTTGATACTCTGGATGAAACAGATCAAAAAATCTGGAATCCTGAGCCTGACGGGTGGTCACATTATAGGTGCGGTCTCGCCATTCCGGCAAAGGAGAATCGTGCCAATTGCCGACACAACGCAGATTCACTCCCACGTACACCAACAGATGCACCTGATGACTTCGTTCCACATATGAGCGCAAGAGCGATTGTAGATCAAACAGATGCCGAGGCGCCTTCGACGTCCGCGATTGATCGGTGTGGAATCCGGCTCCCTCACAACCCAAATCAATCAACAGGGTGGTGATTCCATCGGCTTTCATCTTTTTAATTCCCTGGTCAAACCCTCCACTGGCCGGCAATTGTTCAAGAGTTAACCGTATGGCCTGAGTATCGAGAGGAGGCATCGCAAATTGTTCAAGTAAAAGTTGAAGTTCGCTGAATTGCAACTGAGCATCAGCCTGATAGGGATTGGTACTCCCCGCAACGGCAAGCGTGCGGTATTGATCTCTGGCGGACTCCCATTCCCCCACCTGACGATAGGATTGAGCCAGCAACCAACGGCTTTGGACTTCAATCGATTCTGCAGGAAGAAGCGCCAGCAGCCGCGTGAGCCCGCTGATGGTTTGAGGATAGGCTTTCTCCTCAAAATATGCTTTCGATTGTTGAAAGAGTTGTGAATGGATTCGTTGAATATCCGGAGAGACTCCGGGTAGGGATGGCGCGCCTCCTTCATCACGATCCGGTACGGATTCGACAGCAGGAGGAGGAATGGCACCACTCACCGGTGGTCCCTGTGGAGGACGTGTCCGTCCGCACCCGGCCAAGAGCCCCAGACACAGGGCCAGACTACAAATTGTTAGCCAGGTTCTCATACGGCATTAGGTGTATACGTGCAGAGGGACATGAGCCCAAAACCAATACACTATATCTATAAGAAGAGACAGGTATGCCCGCCGATGTCGGCGGGCATCATGCCAAGGTCATTGAGCACCAACCAATTTAGTTTGGTCTTTTCACTAGCCTAGATTGGATTCCGCGAAAAAGTACCGAATCTCAATTAGAGCATTTTCCGCAGAATCGGACCCATGCACCGCATTGGCCTCAATAGAAGCGCCATGCGCAGCCCGAATGGTGCCAGGATCGGCTTTCTTGGGATCGGTTGCCCCCATCAGATCACGGTGTTTTTTGACGGCATCCTTTCCTTCCAACACCACGACCACCACTGGCCCAGAGCTCATATAGGTGGTCAAGTCTTTAAAAAATGGGCGTTCTCGATGGACAGCATAGAACCCCTCTGCCATCCCTTGGGATAACCGCATCATTTTCATAGCAACCGGAAATAACCCGGCTTCCTCATACCGGCGGACAATATCACCAATCGCATGCTTGGCCACCGCATCAGGTTTAATAATTGCTAACGTCCGCTCTGACATACCTTCTCGTCCTTTCCCAAAAATCCCATAATAAAACCCTGTGAATAAGAAAGGAGCATTTTACGGCCCCATCTATTCAGTTGCAATCTCAAGACCACACTTAAAAGTCTGTAATCACAATGACTTCGGCTGGCTGAAACACGACCCGCTCAGGCAGGGATTGGGAACCAGGATGCTGATCGAGCGAGCTGACACGCCACATTCTGGGAGAAGACGGTAGAGTGCCCAACTCACCGATAGCTACATCAACCGGTTCATAGAGATTCGTATTGAGGCAGAGGAGTGCCCAACTGTGGGAATTGTCCAACGACCGCCGCTCCAAAACGCACAGATTGGAGTGGCTCATCGACCGTTGAACCAGCTCCCCCTCCCCCTGCCAAAGCGGCACTTCTAATTTCCAGTGATTTACGGCACGGATAAAATCCTGCAAATCCCATCGGGGGGATTCCCAATCATCGGGGGTGGTCTCCACCACATGCAACGACTTCTGAAATCCGAATTCATACCCCATCGGAATCATGAGGCCGGTAGAAAACAGCGCGGCAAAGGCATAGCGTTGCCGTTGGACCGCCTCATTCCCTCCAGACTCAGCCGCCAGGCGCGGGGTGTCATGGGACTCGGGAAATCCAATGGACGGCATATTCTGAAATTCACGGTGCTGGGTTAAACACCAGGCATCCTTGAAGTTCCACCATTTGGAGCTGTTACAAAAAAAGTGAAACCCCGCGTCTCCAAGCGCCCGCGTCTGCTCCAGAGTACAGCCCAGATTTTCCGCCCAAAAAACGGCCTGCGGATTCACCCGTTGCGCCCGATCAATCAGGAAACTCCACAACTCACCTGGAACCTTATAGGCCGCATCACATCGAAAACCCTGGAAGCCCAGCTCAAGATACCGGTCGACCAATTGCCCCCAAAACTCCCAGAGATGCTCACGGTCCGGCGAATGCCGATTGTCAATTTCGGCTAAGTCGCCCCACACCGTTTTCTTGCTGGGATCATCCGGATCAACCGCATAGGGGTTTTCAACTTTTCCGTGTTCATCCCGCATATACCAGTCGGGGTGTTGGGACACTAAAGAGGAATCGATAGCAGTGTGGTTTAAGACCAAATCCACCATAGGCGCCAGGCCACATTGCGCGATATCTTGAAGCGTGGGCCGCAACACATCTAGACGCTGACCCTGAGTCCCTTCCGGTAAAAATGCCGGATTCAAGAGATCGTATTCCTTGATCGCATATAAACTCCCCGAAAATCCTGGGAGATGAATGGGATTCACAAAGAGCCAGTTAAATCCCATGCTTGCGGCTCGTTCCGCATGAGCAACCCAGCGACCACAAGGACCGGCCAGGCGTGGAAACAGATTATAGACAAGGGGAACACTGTGCGAAGGCTGCATCAAGACACACCTACTCTTTCTCGGGACAGACTTGAGGTGGACGACTATCAGAAACCAGGCCTTTGGAAACGACCATGCTGCCGACCTGTTTCACATTGGCGCACAAGTCACCCAAGCCAGGGGTAACTAGCCGGAACGGCCCGCCGCGTTCGGTGGGAAAGGGCGCGCCATCCATTTCATACACCAGAATGCCAAACTCCACGGCTTGCTTTATCGTCAGACAGGCCGAAAATTTTCCATCCTGCGACTCAAAGGTCACATGGTCGGCTCCCACATCAATCGTCACAACATCAAGTATCGCTTGAAGTTTAACGCCACGAATATTCATGCCGGGCATCAATGCGGGCAATTCAGAAATCTGATGCGCCGCAGGAAGTTGGGCCAGCGTCGTTCGCGTCAACTGGAGAGACTGCATGATGGCCCCGCCTACCTCTATCGTAGCCTCCACAGAAGGCTTGGATAAAGTCATTGCCTTAATGAAGGCCGTTAACATGTCATTCATGGGAGTGGGCACGGCAAATGCTTTGCCTTGCTCGCTAATAAAACCGTTCAGCTCATCAATCTCAGTGGGCCGTCCGGCCAACCAATCATCATACATCGAGGTATGGATATCACGAAGTTCTTGAGCCCATTTAACGACCTTCTGCGGCATATCCTCATCCAACGGCACACGGTGCGCCGCCATGGCCACGGCCGAAACTTCTCGCACGATGGTCGCGATGACCGGTTGGAACTCCGGATGATCCAGGGCTTTCGCCACCCGGTCATTCAGCAATACCGTCAAGGGGTTAAACACACAATTCCAACACATTTTCTCCCATTTCGCGCGCCGGATATCAGGATTGATGAAACAGGGAAGTCCTCCACCTTTAAATAATTCCAGTATGACTTGAAGTCTGGGGGTCTCCATCCCCAACGGTTCACCAATGGCCAGCATCCCTTTTTTATAATGGTCAATGACTCCGGGCTCGGCGATCCTGGAATAGATAAAGGCCACCCCGCCCACAATCCGCTCACGGCCAAACCGGGCCATCAGGGTATCCTCAATCGTCACCCCGTTTTGCAACGTCAGAATGGTGGTATCCGGTTTCAGCACCGGCTCTATCTGATCCATTACCTCATCCAGGTCATAGGCTTTAATCCCCAACACAATCAGATCCGGTTTGGGCAGTTCCTTGGGATCCGAAGCCACCTTGGGATGCACGGTAAAGCTCTCACCAATCGCGCTCCGGATGGTCAGCCCGTTTTTAGCAACTGCCTCCCTGGAACGCGGGCGCAGGAGAAACGACACGTTCGGATTGTGGCGAGACAGATGCGCACCGAAATACCCCCCAACCGAACCCGCCCCCACAAACAAAATCTCCTTCATCCGATGACCTTTCTTAATAGATAAAAATTCGTGTGATACTTTAGATATCTGGCGGCCAGTTTAAGCATTTATGAGATCTCAACAACATGGTCATCCTGAATTGGAAGCGAAGGGTCTGTGCCTAGGACGAACAGCCCTAGAACCCAGCAACATTCTTCGTTTCAGGATTCCTCCGAGAAATGCCAAAAATGAAAGGCTCTACTCTAGCAGAATTAGCCTCTCTCGCCTACGGACCTTTAGCTTACTTGGCGCCATAAAACTGCAACTGGCGCCACGCCTCATAGACCACCACGGCCACCGCATTGCTCAAATTCAGGCTACGAGAGTCTGGCCGCATGGGAATGCGCAACCGATGGTCCGGAGGAAGGGCTTCCAGGATATGGGCAGGCAGGCCCCGCGTCTCGGGGCCAAAGTACAAAGCATCACCAGGTTGGAAGGCCACGTCATGATAGGGGCGCTGTCCTTTTGTAGTGATCGCAAAAATTCGTGAGGGCTTTTGAGCGTCCAGGTAGTCTTGCAAAGTGGGATAATCCTTCATCCTGGCCAATTCATGATAATCCAACCCGGCCCGACGCGCCCGCTTATCATCCAACTCAAAACCCAGCGGATGAATCAGATGCAAACCGAATCCGGTGTTGGCACATAACCGAATGATATTCCCGGTGTTCGGTGGAATTTCGGGTTCGTAGAGGACAACATCCAGCATCGTAGGAATTAAGGAACCGGATATGAGACTTCCATGAATACTTTCAAATAAGACAGACCGTCAGTCGAACAGCCTTCACTGTTCAATGCTGCCATTTTTGAGGAAAGCCGTGGTATGGGGGGCGGGGGTATGAAAAACTGGCAGGAAAAGAGAGGCTTCGCTTTCCATTTCCAGTACGCATAGCTTGCGTTTAAAATGGTCCGTCTCTGCAAAACAGCTCTTCAGCTACCCAAGAGGGCGGAGTTCTCCTAACACCTCGCAGCACAAAATGTGTTCCTCACAACCGCGCACACCGGCCCCTAGTGTCACTTTGATTGGTAACACATTTCCAGTCCCGTTGGTAAGGTGGCCTTCAATTTCAAGTTCAGAAAGTAGGGAGCAGAATCATTTCCAACCTCTTCAAAGCCAGGAACCTATCAAGGCAATCACTCCTGATTTTCTGTACCCTAGTTCGAATTCTGGAATTTATACACCGCGGCGCCGATCTGAGTGGCGGTCGCTCCGACGCCGGCGACGGCATCAATGACGAGTAACCATGGAATCGGAGCCCACACCCCTGATTCCGGTGGATCGTAGAACAAGAATTTGAAACAGCTGGGGATCGGTCGGAGAAAGTTGTTAATGGGCACCCAATCGCTATAGTTATTGTCGCTCAGCTGATAGTAGCTGGCCCCAGCCCCAATACCAATATGAAGCACGCCCATAGCGGATTTGAGCGCCGGCCCGTAGACCGGGACCCACTTTGCCCCTGTCTTGTAGACGGACAAGGCACAATACACGAGATCCGCCAGGACCAACGCTCCCCGTGTGCTCCACAGCCCCACGGTCCATCGATCGGCTATGGCCCACTGGGAGGAGGGTTTCGCAAACACGCTGCCCGGCGCACCGGTTGCAAATGTCATTGAGCGAAAGAATAGGCTCAAGTAGGAGTAAAACGTGGCCTTGGGTGAAGGGACAAAAGCGCCTTCTTGTTGGCTTTGGTAGGCTTTGTAATCGCTCACCATGGTCATGAGGTAGCCAAGGCCCATAAAAAACGAAGAGGTGGCGGTCAGACTGGCCATAATCTTTGCAGACAATTGAGAGCTGTCCGACGTTCGCGCTGCCATTGTCGGCACACCCTCGGAGGGTATGGTGGGCCAAGGGAGACCGGTGGTCTGGATCGTGGTGACGTCGCTGCTGGAAAACGGAGCTTGGGGTGCTTCGTTCGGATTTAATAGCGTGCTGGCGACAAGCTTGTAGAGAATGGTCGCCGGTACGGCAAAGATGAGACAGACCAGGTCGAGCAAGGTGAACTCGTCGCCCTTCGTGATCACGTTCTTCCACAGCCAAGTGACGATCGGAATGTCGATGGGCTGGTTGATCAGGTCGGAAAACGCTTTAATGGCGGACGCCGCCACCGAGAGAATCGCTTCGATGACGTACTCGATGCCGTCCATGATAAATAGCACCAGATCTTCCGCCGCAGTCAACAAGTCCACGATGATGAGGTCGAATAGGCTGCTGGGATTAGTGATCTTCCCGGTAACAAAATTCTGCAGCGTGGCATTGGTCGAATTGAACTGCTGCGTGTTTTGGTCCGAAGTATTGCCGCTATAGATGTATTGCTTCACCGCGTCCGTGATGACGGTCGTGGGGTCGCTGTCGCCCAAGGTGCCTCCCAGGTCCCTCAGCGAGATGGCCGATGCCCCGGTGAATGAGGGTGTCGAACGACTGTAGACGTAGTTACATTTCGAGGCATGTTGCTGCTGGGTCGATTGGGTGCTCGGGTCGGCCAAGGTGTTTTGGCTTTCCGAAGCGCTATTCGCGAAGTCGTTATAGCTCTGCCCTTGGATCAGTTCGAATTTCGACTCGAGATTGGTGAAGATTTCCTTTACTTCTGCCTGCACCTCCGCAAAGTTTTTCTGGACGACTGTTTGCGCATAAGTGATGGAGCCACTTAGGTTTGTCAGAGTCTGATTCATACATTCTTTAAACACGGAATGCGTATTGAGAATATCGTCCCAATCGAAGAGCATCTTCAACCAGGCGATGACCTCCTGAAGCACCTTGTAGATTTCATCCGCGAGCTGGCGGATTTTCGAGAAGATGGTTTCGAGCGCCGCGCCGGCCTGCTTGATGGTCGAGATGACGAACGGCTCCAAATCATTGAAGACGATATTCAGGACTCCGTCGGTGACCGTGGCGGCAAAATAGGTCAGCTGATCGAACTCGTGCTTAAAGAAATGTGCTACATCTCCGAAAATGCTGCCGGATGAGCCTAACTGGCCGGTGGCCCGCCGGTTGCGCAACAGATCACGCGCTTCCTCTTCCGTGAGCACGCGGAACCGCGGGCCCTCCGGATGGGCGAAGTCGATCTCCCAATGAGGCGTTTTGATCTGGTTCAGATCGATAGTCCCTTGACCCGTGGAGTCCGTCGGGTTTTGGTTCATCCAGTTTCCGGAGGAATTGATCGCCTGCGCGGCGGTGTTAGCCGGGCCGGCTTCCTGATAATCCCCTCCCGTCAAACCTTGATTGATCAGGTCCGTGCCGGTCACCGTTTGCAGTTGCGGAGCCACCGAGTCCGGCAACGGCGCGAGCGGCGTCCCGTCCAGGGCCTGGATGTACTGGATCACATCACCCCGGCACCACCGTGAGCCCGTGATGTGGTTGCTGGCATCCACCGCCGTGAAGGTGATGACCGGCGGCGTCAGGCCCACCGCTTCATAGAGGACCGTGGCCTGCCCGCTTTCGTCCAATTCCACGGTGAGCGGGGTGGTAGGGCCGATATGATAGGCATAACTGTTCCAGACCACCGTGACGGCCTGATCGGCCGTAACCGTCACCGTGCCGGCCGCGACAGGATTGTTGCCCGAATCAAACCCCGCCAACTCCATGGAATACGTGGCCGTTTGAGTCGGCGTCGTGTTGGCCGGCGCCGGGGGCGCGGAAACCTTGCGGGTCGACCAGACCTGTGTGCCTGGGGAATCGCCATTGCCCTGGGGCCCGCCGGGCAGGTTCTGATCCATGTGAAAGACCGCGGGAGCGCTCGCCCCTGACTGCGGATCCGTCGCGAGTCCAGCCGAGAACAGCTCCGGCCCCGCCCGCATGTAGGCCGGGCAGTTCAGGGTGAGCAGCGTGCCGCCCAACTGCACCCAACTGCCGAAGGTGAGCGAGCCATTCCCCGTCTGCTGGAGATACCACAGATAATCGTTGCCCGGTTCGATGCCAAAGATGGTCACGGTCTGACTGCTGTCGACGCCCACCCCCACCGCCGTCGCGCTCTTCGGTTGACTCGCAAGCCCGGTCAACTGCGTGATCGACGGTTGCGCCGCATAGAAATTCGCCACGAGCCACAGTGTGCTGGTCGCATCGAGGAGCAGCAGATGGCCGCTGCCGAGCGGGCCGGGAATGGCATAGAGGTTTTCGGCCGTGAGGGCGCCCTTGTTGGGATTGAACGTCCCGGACTGCCCGGTCCAGGTGAACGTGGGCGTCTGCTGCGTCCATGTGATGGTGGCCTCCTCGTGCGAAATATTGCTGCCATCCACCCAGAGGACCGTGACCGAACCGCTGCCGCCGGGCCCTTCCGTCAGCCGAAAGGCCGCAGTATCGGGATCGGAAATTTCCGGGGTGAATTGTGTCGGGTACCGCTCAGCGATCGGCATCCATTGTGGGGTGCCGGTTTGCGGGTTGGTGGCGTAGGTCAGGACGAAAAAGGAGTGGGGCGTGACGTTGCCCGTGACCCCGTACAAATAGGCATGGCCGTCGGCATCCACGTACTGATCCGTCTGAAAGGTGTAGCCGATCCAGTTCTTCGCCGTGCCGGACAATGAGGCAGGCTCCCAGGTGCCTGGAGTAGACGATTGCATCCACACCGCGCTGCTTCCGGCCCCCGTCTTGAGGGGGTAGTAGCAGAGGGCGTTGAGGGTGCCCTGATGGTAGAACCCCAGGATGCGGTTACAGATTCCGGTGTTGGCGGGCGGTGTCACACCGAGTTTCACCGTCGCCCAGCCGGATTGGGACGTAGGGTCCGGGTAGAAATGCACTGGATCGCCGTCCCCATCAATGGTCAGCAGTTCGCTGATGGGATCTTGACTGGCCGGATTCTGCACCACCGCAAATAAATTCCGCGTGAGCGCATTGGAGACCGGCGCTTCCTGGGTCAACAGGTAATCGTCGATGAGATTCACGCCAATGGTGATGTTCGTGATCGCTGCCGTCATGTCCGCTCCTCCTGATAAAAAATGGATGAAGATGGATAGAGATCTTGATGTGTTATGTTCCAGACAACCCTTGTTGCTTGAGCTGGCAATGTCGAAAACCTGCGAAGCAGGCCCCGACTTTACGGAACTCGGATCTGGACCGGGTTAACCATCTTCGGCTGATTTGCAGGTGGTCACACACACTCCGATTGGTAGGATCAAATCTAAACAAATGAGAACTGTCTGGATTTCGGGACCGCAATCGAGCATAAACTTCAGACTCTCGTCAATCGGCCCAATGACGTTGCCGGCGGCGTCCCAACCGGAGTATCCAGATCCCGATTGGCTTTGGTAGATACAGGTCACAATGCCGACCGCTTCCTGGCACACACCGATAGCGGTGTCACCCACCGGCCCGGCTCCATCAACAAACTCGGTTGCCGTGTGGGTCGTGGAAAGCGCAACGAAACAGGCATCGCACGACGCCTGGAAGATCCCGGTAAACCACGCGTTGAGTGTCCACCTGTCGGCTTGCGTCCAATCACCCGACGATTTGCCGAAAACCGAATATGGAGCGGTTGAACCAATCTGAAAGCCCGCAAGAATAACCGAAAGAATCGAGTAGTTTCGGGCTGAGGCATCGTCCTCCCCCGCAGCCGCTTTGAGATCCATATTCATGGCGCACCATCCCGTGACGATATACGAAAGTCCCGCGAGAATGCCCAGAGGCTCCAACACCTCCTTGGAGGGAGGCGTATATCCGACCGGCGCTGACCACTCGACACCACTGTCCGAAAGGGCCGGGATGGACGGCCAAGCTAACTGGCTTTGCTGCAATTCATCGAGGGTTGTGCTGGTGAAGGGAGGCGACGCGTTTGAGCCCCCATACAAAATTTTATAGAGGATGGTACCGGGCACCGCAAGAATCAGGCAGAACAGATCGAGCAAGGTGAACTCGTCGCCGTTCGTGATCACATTCTTCCACAGCCACGTGATGATCGGGATGTCGATTGAATCTGTGATCATGCTTTGGAATGCCTCGAGCGCATCCTCGAGCAGATTGAGGATGGCTTCCAGGACCGCCTCCACGGCATCGACCACAAAGAGCACGAGATCTTTTGCGGCTTCCAGGAATTGGAGAATAATGAGATCCAAAAAATTACTGGGATCGCTCAAGGTGTCTGTTATGAAATTGAGCAGGCTTTGTGAGTAGACCGTATAGAGCGACTGCCCATTGGCGTTTGTCGGATCCATGATGCTGGTTTGAATGGCCTGAATAATGGCCGTCGTCGGATCGCTCCCGACCAGGCCGGGTGGCACTCCCGCAGGCGCCACGGCGCCTATGGTTCCGAAGGAGGTCTTCGAACGGCTGTAGACATAATTGCACTTCGACGCATGCTGCTGGTTGGTGTTGAGCGTCGTCGTACCCGCAAGCACGTTGGTGTTCGTGGCTGTTGCTGCCCCTGTCTGGGCATTGTTCGCAAAATTATTGAAGCTGGTCGAATTGTCGAAGTGGCTTTCGATATTGTCGAAGACATTGGTGATGTCCGACTTGAGGGAAGAGAACCACTTCGACAGGTCGTTCTCCGCATCGCCGACCACGGTCATCAGATTGGTGAATAAGGTTTGATTGACGGCGTACTTGATTGCCGTATGGGTATTGAGAATATCGTCCCAATCAAAGAGCATCTTCAACCAGGCGATGACCTCCTGAAGCACCTTGTAGATCTCATCCGCCAGTTGCCGGATTTTCGAGAAGATGGTTTCGAGGGCCGCGCCGGCCTGCTTGATGGTCGAGATGACGAACGGCTCCAAATCATTGAAGACGATATTGAGGACTCCGTCGGTGACCGTGGCGGCAAAATAGGTCAGCTGATCGAACTCGTGCTTAAAGAAATGTGCTACATCTCCGAAGATGCTGCCGGATGAGCCTAACTGGCCGGTGGCCCGCCGGTTGCGCAACAGATCACGCGCTTCCTCTTCCGTGAGCACACGGAACCGCGGGCCCTCCGGATGGGCGAAGTCGATCTCCCAATGCGGCGTTTTGATCTGGTTTAGGTCGATGGCCCCCTGCCCCGTGGAGTCCGTCGGGTTTTGGCTCATCCAGTTTCCGGAGGAATTGATCGCCTGTGCCGCCGTGTTGGCGGTGTCGGTTTGGGAATAGGCGCCCCCCGTTAAGCCCTGATTGATCAGATCGGTGCCGGTCACCGTTTGCAGTTGCGGAGCCACCGAGTCCGGCAGCGGCGCCAGCGGCGTCCCGTCCAGAGCCTGGATGTATTGGACCACATCACCCCGGCACCACCGTGAGCCCGTGATGTGGTTGCTGGCATCCACCGCCGTGAAGGTGATGACCGGCGGCGTCAGGCCCACCGCTTCATAGAGGACCGTGGCCTGCCCGCTTTCGTCCAACTCCACGGTGAGCGGGGTGGTAGGGCCGATATGATAGGCATAACTGTTCCAGACCACGGTGACCGCCTGATCGGCCGTCACCGTCACCGTGCCGGCCGCGACAGGATTGTTGCCCGCATCAAACCCCGCCAACTCCATGGAATACGTGGCCGTTTGAGTCGGCGTCGTGTTGGCCGGCGCCGGGGGCGCGGAAACCTTGCGGGTCGACCAGACCTGTGTGCCTGGGGAATCGCCATTGCCCTGGGGCCCGCCGGGCAGGTTCTGATCCATGTGAAAGACCGCGGGAGCGCTCGCCCCTGACTGCGGATCCGTCGCGAGCCCGGCCGAGAATAGCTCCGGCCCCGCCCGCATGTAGGCCGGGCAGTTCAGGGTGAGCAGCGTGCCGCCCAACTGCACCCAACTGCCGAAGGTGAGCGAGCCACTCCCCGTCTGCTGGAGATACCACAGATAGTTGCTGCCCGGTTCGATGGCAAAGATGGTCACGGTCTGACTGCTGTCGACGCCCACCCCCACCGCCGTCGCGCTCTTCGGTTGATTCGCAAGCCCGGTCAACTGGGTGATCGACGGTTGCGCCGCATAGAAATTCGCCACGAGCCAGAGCGTGTTGGTCGCATCGAGGAGCAGTAGCTGGCCGCTGCCCAGTTCGCCGGGGAGCGCATAGAGGTTGTCGGCGGTCAGCGTGCCTTTCCCCGGGTTGAACGTGGACGATTGCTCGCTCCAGGTAAACGTGGCCGTCTGCTGGTTGTTCTGTTCTGACCAGGTCACCGTCGCGTCCTCATGCGAGATGGTGCTGCCATCGACCCAGAGGACCGTGACCGACCCGCTGCCGCCCGTCCCTTCGGTGAGGCGAAAGGCCGCCGTGTCGGGATCGGAAATTTCCGGGATGAATTGTGTCGGGTACCGCTCGGCGATCGGCATCCATTGTGGAGTGCCGGTTTGCGGATCGGTGGAATAGGTCAAGACAAAGAAGGCGTGGGGGGTGACGTTGCCCGTAACCCCGTACAAATAGGCATGGCCGTCGGTGTCCACGTACTGATCCGTCTGATAGGTGTAGCCGATCCAGTTCTTCGCCGTGGCGGATAACGAGGCGGGGGTCCACGTGCCGGCCACGGACGATTGCATCCACACCGCGCTGCTTCCGGCCCCCGTCTTGAGGGGGTAGTAGCAGAGGGCGTTGAGGGTACCCTGGTGATAAAACCCGACGAGACGATTGCAGGGGCCGGTGTTATCGGGTGCCGTGGCCCCGAGTTTCACCGTTGTCCAGCCCGATTGGGACGTAGGGTCCGGGTAGAAATGCACTGGATCGCCGTCCCCATCGATGGTCAGCAGTTCGCTGGTGGGATCTTGACTGGCCGGGTTTTGCACGACCGTGAACAGATTCCGCGTGAGCGCATTGGAGACCGGCGCTTCCTGGGTCAACAGGTAATCGTCGATGAGATTCACGCCGATGGTGATGTTCGTGATCGCTGCCGTCATGTCCTCTCCTCCTCCGTGATGAAGCCGAGTTCGTGTGACGGGAATTTTTATTCCTTTCCCTGCGCCTCCTGTTCGCTGCAAACCGGATTGGCATCGTTCGGCCCACTGCAGGGTTGGCAATTTGCAGTTGTCAGGTAGGGCAAGCCGAAGTTCCCCGCATCGGTGGTTCCGCCGTAGTCGTAGGTCCCGGTCATGCCGAAATGAGCTGAATTGGTCCCAATCGCGAGGGCGACCTTCTCGTGGTCGTCTAGCGTGACCGATCCTTTCAGGCCATGCGTATGTGGAACCCTGGTGCCGGGAGCCGTCAGCGGTTTCCCGCTCCCGAAGGCCTCGTTCGGGGTGCCGCCGTCTGGCAGACCTACGAGCAAACGCCCGGATCCCGTGGCACTTGATTTCCAGGGATAGGGACAATTTTGGGTGCCAAAGAACGTCACGACGTCGGAGGGCACCGTGGGTGGATTGTGTGTGGAGAAGGTGGGGTCCCGTTCGCAGAGCAGGAGCTGAGTGTAGGGGACATTGTTGAATGTGGCGACAGTCGATCCGCTAAACGTGTGGGTGCCGGGGCTGGTCAGATCGTGGCATACCCCAACCCCTTTCTCAAATTGATACGAGTCCAGGCTAATGCTTGAGGTGAGAGCATGGCTGTGCGAACGCTGCTCACCATTCGCGTAGGGATTGCCAACCAGGGTTCCGACGGTTCCATCCGGAGGCGCTTCGAATGGCATGACGAAATAGCCGTCAACGGTGGATGTAGGCGTGCTCTCGGTAAATTGATTGTTCCCCAACGGACCCTTGGCTGCTTGATTATTATTTCCCGCTGGGACTAACCAGATTCCGCTGGCTGGTTGATTTGAAAAAAAGTTATATTGAGTGGCTCCTGCCCCAGAGACACCTGCGTTCAGGCCGTTTTCTTCAGAGAACTGCACGTTGGCGTACACTTCCTTGCTGGCAAGGACATAGTTGAAGTTGAAATCGGGGCGGGCTTTCTGTGTATTCCACGTGAACGCGACCTTTTTCTGATTATTCTGGTAAACGACCATGTTCCAAAAATTCAGTTCGTTCGTTTTGCCTCCTGCGATCGTCGACGGGTCGGATCCACGTCCCCGCAAAACACCATCCTTGTCACTATCCGTCCCGTCAAAGGTGATCACGACTTTGTAGTTCTGCGGTCCGTTCCACGTTACCTGGTACCCTTGGGGATACCCGACGGCCGGCTGCCAGTTGGCCGGACAGGACTGGAGGTTGAAAAAGGCCAGCGCTGAGGTTCCATACCCGTCGGTTGGAGGCGGGGATTGACCGCTGACTTTCTTCTCACACGCGAGCATTTGGAACAGCGGAAGGTCGGAGGACCCTCCATTGAGGGTCGTCCCCTTGACGGTGTAGTAGTGCGTAGTGTCGGTCCTATGCTGGGTATCGTGCTCAAACGAGCCGCAGTCGCCGGTATTGAGTTGCTTCTCGGGGAGGCTGACCGAAGCGGTGAAGTCGTGCTGATGGGCCGGGGCTGTGAGGTTCGTCAGGGGCGTACCGACTGTTTTGGCCAGGTCGTACATCGTGGAGTCGGTGACGCCAAGCAGGAGCCGACCCTGTGCGTAGGGTGCGGGCTCCCATCCAGTCGGACATTGGCTTTGCGGAAAGAATGCCACCATGCCGGCCGGTGACGTGTCGGTGGCTTGCGCGCTGGCCGACTGCGGTGACAGTGCGTTGACCGTGCCCAAAATACACGAAACAACCATGAGCCCCGTACGCGAAAACATCAAGGTCTGCATAAAATACTCTCCAAGAAGTGGACCGGCTCCCCGTCCCGTTGAGCGTTCACAGCTCGCTGGCGAGATTTTAACTGGCCGGATTTTTCCCCACCCCAAACAGATTTCGCGTGAGCGCATTGGAGACCGGCGCTTCCCGGGTCAACAAAAGAATCGTCGATGCAATTCCTCCCGATGGTGATGTTCGTGATCACTGCCATTTCCGCTCCTCTTCGCTAAACAGAATCGTATGGGTTGAGAATCCTTATTCCTTGCTCTGCGCCTGTTCGTGGCAGACCGGGTTGGAATCATTGACGACGCATGGCTGGCAATTCGCCACGGCCAAATACGGGAGGCCAAAATCGCTTGAGTCGGTCGACCCGCTATAGTCGTACGTCCCGTCATGACCAAAGACTGGCGAATCGGTCCCCGATGCCAGAGCGACCTTTTGCTCCGAAATCGACACCGATCCTTTGAGGCCATGGGTATGCTGAGGCCGATCGCCCGGCGTTTGCAGCGGATTCCCGCCGCCGAACGCTTGATCCTCGTTTCCGCCGTCGGGTAGGCCGACGAGAAAGCGACCGCTACCCGTCGGGCTCGGTTTCCAGCCATAGGGACAATTTTGACTACCGAAGAACGTCACCACGTTGGTTGGAACACCAGCCGGCGGATTGGCGGATGAAAAATTCGGTTCCCGTTCGCACAGGAGGAGCTGGGTGTATGGCACATTATTGAATACCCCCTCTGTCTTACCGCTAAACGAGTGCTTACCGTCGCTGGTCAGGCTTGAGCAACTAGCGGGCCAGGGCGCGAGCTCATACTGTCTTGTATCGAGATTGATGCTTGAGGTCAGGGTATGCGTATGGGTACGCTCTTCACCGTTGGAATAGGGATTGCCAACCAGGGTTCCGACGGTCCCATCGGGCGGCGCTTCGAAGGGCATGACAAAATAGCCATCGACGGATGACGATGACGCTCGCGCCGTGAATTGTGTGTTCCCCAATGGACCTTTGGCGGCCTGATTATTTTCCCCTGCTTGGACGAGCCAGATTCCGTCGGCTGCTTGATTCGAAAAAAAGTTATAGTCGGTGGCTCCTGATCCCGTGATACCCGCATTCAGACCGTTTTCTTCAGAGTACTGCACGGAGGCGTACACTTCTTGACCGGCAAGGGCATAGTTGAAGTTGAAGTCGGAACGGGATTTTTGTGTGTTCCACGTATAGGTGGCCTTTGTCTGATTATTCTGGAAAACGACCATGTTCCAAAAATTCAGTTCGTTTGTTTTGCCTCCGGCGATCTTCGACGGGTCGGAGCCCCGTCCCCTGAGAACACCATCCTTATCGCTGTCCGTGCCGTCAAAGGTGATCACCACCTTATAATTTTGTGGTCCGCTCCAGGTCACCTGATAGCCCTGTGGGTAGCCGATCGCCGGCTGCCAGTTGGTTGGACAGGAATTGAGATTAAAGAAGGCCAGCGCCGACGTGCCGTAGTCGTCTGTCGGTGGCGGCGATTGTCCACTGTCTTTCTTCTCGCACGCAAGAATCTGGAACAGGGGGAGACCCGTGTCGCCGCTCAAAGCAGGACCGTTAACCGTATAGTCTCCCTTCTTCGCGCCCCCCGTGGTGCTTCCACCGCAGTAACCCGTATCGACCGTTTTTTGAGGAAGACTCAGCGTCACGCCAAACGGATGGTCGTGGGACGGGGCTGTTTCATTTTCAAGGGCCGTGCCCACTTGCTTGAGGAGCGTCCAATCGGCCGTATCGGTTGTCCCCAGGCCGAGACGTCCCTGCAAATAGGTCGCCGACTCCCAGCCATCGGGACATTCGCTTTGCGTCGAAAAGTACGCCACCATGCCGGCCGGGGACGTGTCGGTGGCTTGCGCGGTTGCCGACTGAGATGACAGTGCGCTGATCGCACCAAACATACTCCCGAAGATCATGAGTCCAAAAAGAAAATGCCTATACATGAAAGCCTCCCCAGAGAGATACAGTGAGAGGAATGTTCTTTTTGAATTACCGGTTACGTCAACCTAAAGAGGCATAGTTTTCGCCTGGGTAACATTTTTCTCTTTTTTTGTCAAAAATTTTTTCACGTTCTGCATTTCAGAAACATGTGGCATGACTCACAACGTTTTAGGAAGATCGGCTTTGGAAAACCGCCTCCGTTCGCCCAACCCCTATACCAGTCTGTGACCACCCACGCTCACAGTCCTGTACATGGGAATATCATTTGAGTAAATACGATGAGAGGTGAGAGTTCACGAAAATCATCTCGAATCGGGCATATTCGGTAGCCTCACTGAAAAGCGAGGACAGAGGCACTCGTCGTGAGCCAAGAAAAGAAAGGCCTCAAGTGGCCCCAGGAAATGACATCACCGGTGGTGAACGGGGGAAAAGGGCAGGGAGGGCTGGAACTTCGGCGCCCTACCCCATCATGAAATGGGGTAGAGCGCCGACGCAGGACGATAACCAATGAAGGTTTCGCGTGACCTTCAAACGCTTTCACGCATCGAGATGATCAATCCCGGTCATATGCCTGGTGAGGTGAGTGGCTCCGATGGCCTCTGCGGTGGTCTCTCCTGTGGCCTCGCTGATCAAATGATTGCGGTGGCCCGATCAATGGTGTCTTGACGGGTCCGGCCGCGCCGGGAACGATCACGAAGGAATTGCCCCCTGGGTTGGTGTTATAGACCGGCCCGAAAGGACCGGTCTTTTTCCAATTGTTCAGGAGCCAGACATTGCCAGACGGATCGATACCACCACCTGTGACCCGATCCAACGCGTCACTGACGTAACCGGGGTCCCGTGAGATAGGATCGCCCGTGCCTTTACCCGAGGGACATTTGCTGGGATCCGCACCGCAAAAATGCGAGAGCGGCGTATCCGGCCACACCGTGTTCTCATCGACATCGCGGGTTGGTTTCTGTCCAAAATTAAACACCCAGAGCGTGTCATTTCCGTCGACCGCGTTGCCCCAGGGAATCGTCAGACCGCCACCAATATGAGTAGAGGGAGCGCTGTCATCGGCGGGATACAGAGTGACTGAAGGACCATCCATTCCGTCCTGAGGATCGAGTGGGTCGACACAGGGCACTTTCACCGAATTCGAGTTAGAGACCCACATGTTTCCCTGGCTGTCGCCGGAAATTCCCATCGGCCAGGACAACACCGGCTCGGATTTGGCATTGAGGTTCGGAAGCATCTCCACTGTGCCATCGGACGACACGCGGTAGACCCCGCCAATCGCCTCGGTTGGATCGGCCGTGCCGGAATCGGCCACATATCCGACCTGGTTGGCCGTTACCCACGCGCGGCCCTTCGGATCGATCGCGATGGCAAACGGTTTGAGAAGTGGCGCGTCCGAATCCGGCTCCGTATCCGGGATAGTGGGGGCGTAGATGCCTTCTGCTCCTCGTCCACCCGGGAACGCGATGTTCCTCGCATGGCCAGGTTTACCTTTTGGAATGAATGTGACCGTGTCGTTTCCGCAGTTAGCAATCCAGATGTTCCCCTTTTTGTCTGAGACGGTGGCCTGGGGCCACCAGATATGGCCTTTAGTGAAGCCATCGAAGCCGGAGATCGGGCTGCCATCGGGACGGAACACCGAGACGCTATCATGGGCGGCTGGAATCTTTAATGCCGGGTCAGGCAGAGGGTCGACGGTGGTATCCGCACAGGCCGGCGCCTCAAATCCGAAATTGCCCACCCAGACCTTGCCATGCGGGTCCAGCCCGATGCCAAACCCCGCCCCGCTGAGACCACCGCCGAAGTACGGCGATCCGGGGAAGGTCTCACCCCAGGGATACGTTTTAATCAGGCGCTGCCCGGCACAGGCAATTTCATTTGAGAATGTCGGACGATAGTTGTCGTTGATCCAGGCGAAGCCGCCTTCGTCAAAGGCAATTTGGCCAGGGCCGCTCATGAGGTTGAATGGATCGTAGATGTTGTGCTGCCCCCCGTTGAATTTAATGAACAACAGCCAGCTGGTTGGACGTTTCATCAATGCCGGCTGATTGACCGGATCCAATAGCGACAGCTGATAGAGCGGATCGTCCGTATCTGTCGGATAACCTGGATACGACGGATATTTGGCGATGTTGGCGACGGCTTGCAACACCGTGGTCGGCGCGGGTCCTCCCTCCGGTGTCGTCGCCATGAACAGGGAGTAACAGTTGGTGTTATCCGCGACGCAACTCGCAACTACGTTGGTGAGGGAATTGAAGGTCGGGTATGTCGATGTCTCGGTTCCATTTGGTGTATTGAAGAGCACTTCGCCAATGTCTCCGGTTTCCGGATTGGCCATGTTCTCCGCCATCTTCACGGCGTTGATCATGCCGTAAGTATTACCGTGAATTTTCCAGACGTCGACGAACTGAGCGAAAGCGGTTCCCGTGGCAACCGTCGTGCGTTCGTTGACCACCACGGCGTCGTACACATGGTGGCCCGTGCCGATGACACCGGCCAGCATGACCGGGCCGTATTCAGCAATGACGAAGAGGACGAATTGCTGACCATGCGGCACCCGGTAGCGGATCTTGAATTTCCCGTCGCCATCGGTTCTAGCCGTTCCAAGCACTTGACCCTTCCCATGGCCACCTGCCTCAGCCGCATAAAGCGAGACCTTATATCCGCGTTGCGCATGGCCATTGCCCTCTACAGTGCCACGGAGCGTTTGGGAATGCGGATGTTGGCCAGCATGCACGGGCAGTATCCCAACCGTGCACGCCAGTATCATCATGGTCATAGCTGTGACAGCTACCGGGAATTTTCTCAAAAAGACCGATCGCGCGAGTCCAAATGTGGGTTTCATGATCAGACCTCCTTATTCTCTTCCCTCTGCACATGGAAAAAATGGTCAATGTTGCCTGTTACTGAGGGTAGGAAATGACCGCTTGAAGGGTCAAGATTAGGAAAGAAAAAAGGAGTCCGAAAAATGTGAGTGGTCAACCACCAATGGGGCAGCACAAAAAGCCCCTGCATTGATGGGTCAGCGGCGAGTTATTCAAACACATCACAGCTTGGCAAGCCCAACGTTTGATGCAGGCACAGCCAACACAGCAGAGTTCCTGACAAACGAATCCCTACTGAAATGTGAATAAACAACTCAAGAAATTTCTTGAAGAATTTTGTGCGGTCATAATATTGATGAAGCTTCAGGCAATTCATTTTTGGTGAGGCCATTGATTGGCTCCATTCTTCCTGGACGGTTCCCTGGTCATCCAAGCCAACAGGAGCAGAAGACCGAGCAGCACAAGTGGAACGGGCACCGCACCCATTTCTCCAGCCCTCAAATGTGTCAGCGCGGCACCCACCATGGTGATGCTCAGGACCACCATGCCATACCATTGCGTCTTCGGGATAAACAAACAAAGTCCGCCGCCGACTTCAATGATCCCGATCAAATACAAAAACCAGAAGGGATACCCCCATTGCGCAAAATGTTCAACCTGGGACTCACTGCACATGAGCTTGGCTCCTCCTGCCACAACAAAGAAAATCCCTAACAACACACACAGGACAATGGTCATCACGCGCTTCATGACCCCTCCAACCCACACAGGAAAAAAGCAATAAGGAAAAATCTAAATTTCACCCAACTGTCATCTTAACCACCTGGACGGGTGTGGCGAGTAAATCCTGCAGATTAGTATTCGGTTCGCACAACCGTCCACCAGACATTTTCCGCACTAGTGGCTGCAAGATTTAGAGGACATCACCTAATATCCTGTTGGGAAAGAATCCATGTCAAAATTTCATTTAAAATCCACGCTGCCAATTAGACAAGGCGTGCGTCATGGCGCTCTCCAACAAAGATCTCCTGCTCGAGTTCAGGCATACCACTATCAATCCATTCTGCGAAATACGCGTTCACTCGAATACCATTCGCCCGAGGTAAACAGTACCCGAGTTTCTTGTACGTGGTTCCTAGAATTTCTCTATTTGGTTCTACGACTACGAAAAGTGCTGAGCCAATTGGCAGGTCATCTTCATGCGCTCTTAGGGTGGCCAAAAGGCCGCGATCCATGTCGCATTCGAAGGACATTCCAACAATGACAATCAGATTTGACCAAAGCAAATAGTTCAAGGCCTTATTTGCTTCGTAAGTTTTATTCCTCACGCTCGCACTGTCGGTCTCTAACAGGAAGGGACTTCGATTCTGGAAATCGCCAGGTTCTACGGAACCATTTAGATGGTAAACCGTGCCATGGGTACTAAGAAATCGAGGCGCACAGCCCTGATTGTTTGCATTGATCCAATTGTTCAAGTCACGCTGTAGCAGATAGTCCCAGTTCGTCGTAATCAATCGATGATGTCCTCCATCAAGAGTGCTACTCGCCATAGTGTCAAGTAGACGTGTGTACGGAGTCGGATACTCGGTAATCCGCATCATCTCTTGGCGCAACCTCCCGGTGATCATTCTCACGTGGGCTTCCCGAGTTATCCGTTCAGCAATAAGGTCTTCCTTCCAATCCTGAGGAACCTCCCACTTGAGGCCATTTGCGATTGAGGCCCCCCTACCAAAGAGCCAGGTACATCCTTGAGACATAAACTCATCCAAAAAATAAACTTTTCCTCAGTTGCAAGGAAATTAAGATCCTCTCAGTCCAAGTCGTTTAATGTTTTTCCCCGACCCGACCCTTCATTTTGGCTTATTTTTGAATTGATTGGACCTTTTTGAAAGGCCCCAATCGTAATCCCCGGCGATTCGTACAGCATATTGAATCGGCATTGAACTCCTTACCTTCGCAGCCATGAATCTTATCTCAATTGGAGATAAGTATAGTCACCATCAGAGGCTCAGCTCCATGGCCTTGCTTCGATGCGTAAAGTTCCAACCAGGCCAGGGCGAGCGTTCTGCTCGATTGGGATATCGAAGGTAATGCCGGCGTTCGGTTTTCCCTTGATGAGAGGACGGGTTTCTACATCTTTGCCGGGTTTCCCGGGATTCATGTCCTGATAGCCATACTTGATGCGCCATCCGCTCGGACTTCCCTTATCGGGAAAGGCCTCGACCAGAATCAACTGACGATAGATAAAACCACCCTCATAGTGGCGTTTCATGAACAGCAGGCCATCCACGACGTAATCGGGAACCAGGACCTTGATGTCGAAGGCAAAGCTGACCGATTTGGATGCTTTGACGCTCTTACTTGGATCCAGAAAAATGGAGAAGAGGTGTGGACTCTTCGTGCGATCCGGCTTGCGCTTGGTTCCGTCCTTCCCTGGGAAGAGTTCCCCATAGCTGCGGAAGATGGCGGAGTTCTCCCGCACCTCGCGCCGTGTCATCTGCCACTGGCAGCCGCGCACGCTGGCCGCAATTTCGAACTGGTAGGAAGCTCGAACCTTCTTGCCGTCTTCGTGCGCTTTTTGCACTTCCACGGGCAATGTGATGTCATCGATCTCCAGAATGCCATCCACGCGCAGTGCACCAAACAGGAACCGCGTGAGGTTCTGATAGCCTTCCTCGGAGTTGACGATACCGTAGTGGCCGGAATGGCTGCGGTGCACGAACGCGCGCGGCGAACTCACATCCTTGCCGTCGGAGCCCGGCCCATGCGTGGTGGCATTTTCGAGACGCACCAGCCCGTCGCTGGCATCCCCTGCCGCCCACGACGAAATGCCGCCGGCCACGGTGTAATCGCGTGCATCGGTTCCGACCAGGTTGAAGATGCGCTCAGGCGGGAAATTTTTGACGACCGAAACGTCGTCCCCCTTGGGCACCGCGAGGTATCCGGCCATCTTGTCGCGATTAAAATTATTGATGTCGCCGAACGAGAGCCAACCCGGCACATTACGCACGATCCGCATGTCAATGCCATTGTGAGGCGTGGCATAGGTAAAGACTTTGTCTACGGCGTTGCGCGCCTCCGCTGAGCCAAGTTTCGTATTCTGCAGAAAAGCCCGGCAGATCAGCCCTCCCATGGAATGAGCCACGAGATAGACCCGGAAGTCTTTAGGCGTAACCTTGTTATCCTTATTCGCGCAGACCTTTTCGCGCAGGCGCAGAATAAGAGTGCCCAGGCCTTTGGCGAAGTGCTCAATAGGCGGCGTCTTGCCGTCCCCAAAGTCCTTCGAGGCTTCATCGTAATAGCGGTAGATAATTATTGAGCGATATGGAACGGGATGGTCGGCACGCTCGGCTGCCACGAGGTCGTCCCCATCCACGAAGACATCCTCATATTCGTGATCGCCCATTAGCCTCACGAGCGGCGACTCGAAGTAAAAACGCTTGACGTCACCGGTCCATGCCACGCGCGACTTGGTTGAGCCGATATTGAACCCCATGTAAGGATCGGCCACCGTTTCTTCAATTTCGCTCGAAGTGGCGGCAAAGCCGCGGACGTAGATGATGGGGTGGTAGGGATGCTGCGCGGATGTCGTCATGAAAGTACCTCCGAATTACGATTGCGCGAATGTCAGTGTGAACGAACCTTCTTCTGTTCCATTTTATCTCCCATCGCAGACGCTGCGATCGGCTGAGAAAAGATTCTTGGTCAATTCAGGAAATTAGTCAAGGGATGAATCTATCGAGGCCAATACCGTATAGGACCTGAAATCCCGCTCGCAGTGTCTCAAAACGATTGGTATGATACAAAACTTCAGCCGCTCGACAAGACGCCCGTGTTACCAGATTCGAAGAGATCGCGCCACGCGCCTCACGGACACTTCGCTGACCGGCACCTGTGAAATAGCCGGAGAGAAACGCCAGCAATTCGCTACGTTCACCCAGTCCGATTCGATACATTCCCTTGGCCCAGATATCACCCAAGCGAATTCCGCATTGCTCTATTGAAAGTCCCATCAAATAAGGTCGTCCATGCTCGCGGTCAATCACCACAAAACAATTTCGAAAATCTTTATAGTTATCGGAAATACAATTGAGATCTTGGGGTCGAACCTTGGAATCGATTCCTATTCGATGAAGCGTCCCCATCAATTCACCATATAGGCGAAACAGGCGCCGACGAACTCGTAGGGATGCTCCCCGGTAAACGTCCACAAACTCCTTACCCACCACCTCTTCTACTAAAATAAAACCCCTCACAGGCCAGCCCAAAACCGTACGTTCTCCCCAGGCGACTGCCTTCATCACCGGAATGCCCTGGTCTCGAAATAACTCCAGAAGTAAAAGCTCCCGCGCCGTGCCCGAAAGAGGCACTTGAAGTCGGCACCATGATTTCATTAACAGATGGAAAGATTGAAAACCGCTTTGCTTGAGAAAGTACTTCTTTTTCTGTCCCGCGACCTCAAGAGAAAGTCTGCGCACATGTCGTTTGGAAGGGCGGGACACAAGCGTCCCGGCAGAGTAATCGACAAAATCTTGAAATTGAGAGATCCCAGCATTGGCCAGGAACGGCTTTATGCTTTGATCGATATGCAGACTCTTATGAAAAATAATCGTGGAAGAGAGGCAACAAATAGTCTTAAGACAAGTCAGTGGGAAAATTGAAAATGGCCTCCAGCGGAATTTTTGCCATTTTTCCAGACTCACGGGCTTAATATACCCGCTGTGCGTTAAAATGGCTACAGTTTTGCTGGACAGAATTCCTTGAACGTTTCCTTCCAGCTAATGATGGCTGTCTCTTCGTCTGGCTGTATTTGCCATGAGAATAAATTTTTCAACTGCGCTCTATTATAATATTACCAATGCAAATGTTGGCATTTGTTTCCGACTCCATAGCATGGAATGTTTCCCTGCATAGCCCCATTCTATTTCATGGTCGGAGTCGAGTGAAAATCCTCCCTCACGCGCCCAAACATTATCTATTATTTAGGAATTCATTCACATACTTTTTCCTCAGTCTTTCAACCTGCTCCCACAATAGCCAGCAAGAAAGACTATGCTTGTGATTGATTGCCGGAATGTGCCTTATGAAAGAAATAAACCGGGCCATCGAATTCAGGAGGATTTTGCATTCCTCATCAACTCTTAAGAGGGTATTCATACCTCATCATTGATGGCCGGACAGACCAGATAAGTGCAACCTCATGGAACGTCGCATATTCACTTTTTTACCCGATGAAATCCAATCCGGATTTTTCCATACCTCCTAAATGACAACGGCGCAAAAGAGACACAGAGCAATAACTGTAGCTGTTCAGCAAAGCGGTATCAGAGAGATTTAAGGAATTGGAATGTCCTGTTGGTCACACTGCCCCTGACGATTTCTCTCTCGGATGCCCTCTTCGCAAATGAAAAGCCGCGGACCGAATCCTCATGGTCTCAATAAAATCAAATGGTCCTACAGAACATTCACGTCATTCTTAGTGAACAGCACCATCCAAACCTGGTTGGATGTGCCAGCCCGCCCTACAATGTGGGCGTGACCTTGTAATTGAAGCTGGAGGGTGCGGGGTTTGACGAAATTGGATTTCTGGGAAGAATCGTTCTATTTTCTACGATATGCTTGAGGCGGGCTCCATGAAGAATCTCGATGAGTTCTGAGGCTTCTTGCTTTAAGCACAGATCCTTCGCGCTGACTCAGAATGAGAATTTCATTACGGCTTAACCGAATCATGAGGTATTCGTTCAATAGCTGAATGATGCTCACGACGTGTTTAGGATCGGGAAATACAAGCCCGTCTTCCTTTCAACCTCTCGCTACACACCATCCACGGTCGATACAGAAGATCACCCTGCCCGCTTCAGCAGATAGTATCCTGCAGCCCCACCCACCAGAGAGGCCAGCAGGATGCCCAATTTGGCTTGGAGGATTAATGCGTCATCGCTGAAAGCCAGTTCGGTAATAAACAGCGACATCGTGAATCCCACCGAGGCCAGCATCGCAGCACCAAAGAGGTGGCTCCAGCCTGTCTGCTCCGGAAAGGAGGCCCATTGAAAATGTATCAGGATGTAGCACATGCCCATGATGCCGATGACCTTGCCGCCCAGCAGCCCTGATGCCACGCCTAAGGTGACCGGATTGGCCAATTGATTCAGGAAGTCGGATGGAAAGCTGATTCCCGCATTTGCCAGGGCAAAGACCGGCATCACCACAAACGCCACCAAAGGATGCATGGCGTGCTCCAGACGTTGCAACGGAGTCAGTGCTTCCTTGGCCACTGCGCGAATGTCTTCCAGTATATGGAGTTGCTCATCGGTAACCAGGGTCACGTCATTGCTTGTTGCCGCCTCGAATCTGTCGCCCAAAGCCTTGATGTGTGAAACGAATCCCTTGTCGGAGATCTTCACATTGGCCGGAATGGTGAACGCCGCCAGCACCGCGGCAATGGTGGCATGCACCCCCGACAAGAGAAAGGCCATCCATAGGCCACCGATTCCCAGCAGTCCATACCACAGGATGTTGCGGACCCCCAGCAGATTGGACGTCACCAGCAGGATCATGAATCCCGCACCAACCACAAGACTCATGACGTCGATGTGCGACGTATAGAAGACGGCAATGACCAGCACCGCACCAAGATCGTCCGCGATGGCCAGGGCAGTGAGAAACACTTTAAGCGACAAGGGAACCCTGTTGCCCAACAGGGAGATAATGCCGAGCGCGAAGGCGATATCGGTCGCCATAGGTATGCCCCATCCGTCGTTCGCGTCGCCCGATGGATTGAACGCCAGGTAGATCAACGCCGGCACAATCATCCCGCCTACCCCCGCCATGATAGGGAGAAGAGCATCACGGGGGTTCCTCAGTTCACCCGCCATGATCTCGCGTTTCAGTTCAAGCCCGATCACAAAGAAAAACACCGCCATCAGTCCATCATTGATCCAATGATGCAATGTCTTGCTGATAATAAAATCATTGAAACCGACTGAGAATTCATTGTGCCAAAGATGGTGATAGGCATCCGCAAAAGGTGAATTAGCCAGAACCAATGCCACCAAGGCGGCAACAAACAGCACTATGCCACTGGTGGTCTGCCTTCCAAGAAAGCTGGAAAGCGGGTCCGTCACCCAAATGTCGATAGGAGTTTTCTTCATATTCCGAAACTGCCAGAATGAGCGGGAATGCGAAACCGGATACCAAACCGATCGTTTGTGAAAACGGTACCGACCCTAGGTATTGCTGATTTCCTTGAGCGAGAAGTCTATCACCAGGGACAATGGCCTCATCCCCCACACCCTTGCCCAAGAAACACGATAGGTGCGAACCGGACCGCGAGCATTCAGATCTTCGAAAGATCTCATCGCAGGTCGAAAAACCTGAGACTCAGCGAGATTCTTCTCTCAAATCGGCTTCATTAACTTCCAAATTCTTCGCTGCTATTGCCCCATATGGGAGGGAAGATTTTTTGGCAAGAAATCTTTTTTGACATAATCTTTGGGAGGGTCAAATTCTTTGGCGGTCACCGACTTCTCCTCCACTCCGGTCAACCGGCTTTCTGTGACAACGGTTCCCTTGGAGAAAATTCTCGTCAACACCGGGTAGCCTTCCATCTTTCCAATTGATTCAAAAAACGACGCTGGACCTCCGCCGCCTTTGAATGCCCCTTGCCATACCTCCTGAGAAAAGGAAGCCATATCAAGAAACACGCCTTGGGCTTCCTGGCTGCCGGGAACCTGCTTCCAATCACTCACGCAATGTTCTGCAACTTTTTCCTTTTCCCGCCAGGTTTCATATTTCACACAGGAGTAGCCATTGACGGTTTGGCTTTCGCCGGTTTTTTTTACCTGCATCTCGACTTTCCCGCCCATCATGGCGGGATTGATCCCCTGCCCCGCAAACATTTTTTCCATCATGGCACGTCGTTCCGGTGGCATGTTCTTTAACATTTCCTGCATTTTTTCCATGGCCGGGTTGATCTGTTGACCGAGATTGACCATCGTGGCTTTGTCCATCGCCCGCCAGGTGTGATCTCCATGATTGATCAGCAGAATTTCCTCCCGATCGCCTCGATAAATGACCGTGGATTGAGTCTTCCCCGCATCATTTATCGTCATCTTCAGTTTCTTCCCGTCGACCGTTATCGCATCGTTTCGGGAAGGCATTTCTGCCCGATCGGGAAAGGTCGTCTCGACATGGAAAACCACGCCTGCACAAACCGTCGTCTGGATGCCCAGCACCAACCCGCTCACAAGACCAAGAACCTTCACCATATCAACCTCCTTACGCGTGACAGATGGGACAGACTGCTGTTTTGAAATGCTGGAAACGCTGAGACCCGTCAATCTCTCAAAATTCAACCCGATTCACAAGTCTTTTTCGTGCAGAAGATCCCTCATCGCCCCTCTCCCACTATATTTTTGGTCCCACCAAAGACCCTTTTTAATGAGGGGAGCTAGGAATTGGTTTACCTTTCCTGGTAAAAGAACTATGGACAGGAAACGCTCGTTAGGCGACCACCCCACATAACGACAGGCAGACATCCCTCAAAAAGAGTCACAAGTAGTCGTGACTTTTCACGGTTTCGTCATCATGGTCAGGGACCATATGCTGCCCGGCGCGACAGGACCAGCGGGTCGCGGGGTAGGACACGGTAAGAAGGCCCGGTCTCTTTAAGATGAGGCCATCCAGCCCAGGGAAGCCGGTTCAATCAGAACCGTCCCTTTCTCTCGTCTTTAACGAACATCACATACCGACAGACCGGCTCAAGTCGGCCTATACACAGATGAGGACCTCATCCAGAAAGGTTGCAAAACCGTCATGAAACACGACACGTCCAACCCACCCACAGCTCCTACGATGAAGGGCTTCTCACCCGGCTTTGCGGCCCTCGGCCTTGAAGCGGCGCTGCTGACCACGCTCGAAGCGTTAGGTTATGAAGAGCCCACCCCTATCCAACGCGAAGCCATTCCACCGCTTTTGGCCGGAAAGGACCTCCTGGGGCGTGCCGCAACCGGAACTGGAAAAACCGCTGCATTCACCCTTCCCCTCCTCCAGCGCCTGGCCCATTCACCCAAGCAGCCGAACCCATCCGCCCTTATTCTCGTGCCCACACGCGAATTGGCTATACAAGTCTGCGAAGCTGTTCAGCGTTACGGGAAACAACAGCACATCGCCATCCTCGCCGTCTATGGCGGACAGGCCATCCGCCCACAGCTTATCGCGTTGAAACGCGGGGTCGATATCGTCGTGGCCACTCCAGGACGGGCACTGGATCATATCCGACGCAAAACCCTTCAGCTCAAGGACCTTCAGATTGTGGTGCTGGATGAGGCCGATGAAATGCTCAATATGGGCTTCGCCGAAGATCTGGATGCCATTCTGAAACAAACGCCTGCGACCAGGCAGACCGCACTGTTTTCGGCCACCATGCCTCCACGGATTGCCTCCATCGCACGCCAGCATTTACGAAATCCCATTGAGATTCAGATCATAAAGGAACCGGTCAAGTCCGGGGTGGCCCCTCGGGTGCATCAGACCGCCTACCTCGTGGCGAGACCTCACAAAGTGGCTGCACTGGCCAGAATCCTGGATATGTCCGGTCCAAAATCCGCACTGGTCTTTTGCCGAACACGCTTGGAGGTGGATGAGTTGACCTCTATGCTCAATAGCCGGGGGTATCGGGGAGAAGGCCTGCATGGCGGTATGAACCAGGCTCAACGCGATCGCGTGATGCAATCGTTCCGCGCCGGGAAAACGGAATTGCTTGTCGCCACAGACGTGGCGGCCCGAGGGCTGGATATTCCTCACGTATCGCACGTGGTGAATTACGATGTTCCGTCCTCTCCTGAAGCCTACGTTCATCGTATCGGGCGAACCGGACGCGCCGGACGCGCCGGTGAAGCCATTACACTCGTGGAATCACGCGAACGCTGGCTGCTGCAAAACATTGAGCGCCTGACCAAATCAAAAGTCGACATGGGAACACTCCCGACTGTGGCCGACCTTCAAACTAAGCGGCTGGAACAGATTGGCGTGTCCATTCAAGACATTCTCAAAGCCAACGACTTTGAACAATTCCGAGTCGTGGTCGACACCCTCACCGAAAAATTTGACCAGGCGGATGTCGCCGCTGCCGCGATTCAATTGGCCTACGGGTCAAAGACGGGCGATCGAGTTGAAGAAGACATTCCTGCGATACGGGACCGGGCATCTGACACAACCCAGACGTCCAGACGGCCAAGGCGGGGTCCATCGGATTACCCGGATGCTCCTAGAGTTCTCAGAGGCGGAGCTGGTGGTGGCAGACCGGTCGGCAGACGGGACCGTCACAGTCAATCCACAAGTATGGCGACCTTGCACGTAAACGCCGGTCGAATGGCAGGAGTGCGGACAGGAGATCTGGTCGGTGCCATTGCCAACGAGGCCGGGATCAGTTCGAATGTGATTGGCCCCATCAAAGTCTCCGATCAATTCTCTCTGGTTAAAGTACCGGAAGAGCATGTCCATGGCATCATCAAGGCTCTTGGCCGGACCAGAATTAAAGGGCAAAAAGTCACCATCCGCCTCTATAAGGAATAAAGCGGAATCCTGAAACCGCCAGGGTGGGAATTTTCCCAACCACGTACCTATGCCAAACATCACTATCATGAAGAAATAGACATGAGAAATTAACACGGCCGTTGTCAATATTTCCCTGAATGTGAATCAGTTTTATGTCTAATGGAATGACAATTCTTGATGTGCGTGACCGGATAGCCATGGCCCGTTCGGTCACGGTTCTTACCGGTGCGGGAATTTCCGCAGATAGCGGCGTGCCGACGTTTCGAGGCCCCGAAGGCTTGTGGAAAAATTTCCGCCCTGAAGAACTGGCTTCACCGGAGGCCTTTGCCCGGGACCCCAAACTTGTTTGGGAATGGTATAACTGGCGACGGGAATTGGTCGCAACCAAACACCCGAATGCGGCACATGAAACTCTCGTTGAACTTGAACAACGAATTGAACACTTCTGGCTCATTACGCAAAACGTCGATGGGCTTCATGCCCTGGCCGGCTCGCAACGTCTTTCGGAAATCCATGGCAATATCTGGAAAGTGCGTTGTACACAATGCAACCGGATTTCGTCTAACCGCGATCTGCCTCTGGTCTATCCACCAACCTGCACGGATTGTTCGGGGTTGTTGCGCCCCCATATTGTGTGGTTTGGAGAGTCCTTGGATCAGGAAGATTTGAATCGCAGTTATCAGGCATTGCGAACTTGTGATATTCTTCTCATTATTGGGACCTCAGGCGTGGTCTATCCGGCAGCCTCTTTTGCTCCCGTTGCCAAAGATGGTGGCGCCCTGGTGGTCGAATTAAATTTGGATCCGACGCCCAATTCCTCCTTGGTGGACGTGTCCTTTCAGGGCCGTGCCAAAGATCTGGTGCCGCTCTTGCGACAAGTCACCTAATCGCACCATTTCTTGACTCCCTTCGTAGGGGTTTGTTACGTTTTTTGTTTAGGGATTTTCAGTACTTACGTTTGGAGCACGGCATGCAATTGACGATCAATGGTAAACCCGAAACCCTGGAGGTTTCTACGGTGCTAGACGTCTTGAAAACCAAAGATATTGACCCGCAACTCGTTGCTGTGGAACTGAATACGCAGATGGTTGATCAAGAGCAATTGGGAACGACTTCTCTTAAGGATGGCGATAAACTCGAATTTTTATTTTTCATGGGCGGTGGCGCGTGAGTGCTGCATATCTTCGAAATATTACGGATGGCATTGGGCATACTCCGTTAGTGCGATTAAACCGGCTTTCGCCTGCAGGGGGAGCCACAATTTATGGGAAGGCGGAGTTTTACAATCCTGGCGGCAGCGTCAAGGATCGTATCTGCCTGAATATGATTGATGAAGCAGAGAACAAGGGTCTGCTCAAGCCTGGTGGCACCATTGTGGAACCGACCAGCGGCAATACCGGCATTGGATTAGCCCTGGTGTCTGCCGTTCGGGGCTATAAATTAATTCTGGTTATGCCGGAGGGGATGAGCCTGGAACGGGCCAGCCTGCTCTCCTCCTATGGCGCGCAGTTGGTGTTGACTCCCGCCCGAGAAGGGATGCGAGGATCGATTAAAGAAGCAGAAAGTATTTTGGAGCAAAATCCCGAATACTTCATGCCGAACCAGTTTTCTAACCCGGCTAATCCAGCCATTCATCGCAAGACAACGGCCTTGGAAATCTGGGAGGCCTTGGAGGGCAAGGTGGATGCATTCGTCGCTGCGGTAGGAACCGGCGGAACGATTACCGGATGCGGAGAACTGTTTAAAGAAAACAATCCTTCGGTCAAGGTGATTGCGGTAGAACCAACCGGTTCCCCCGTATTATCGGGAGGAGAACCCGGGCCGCACAGGATTCAAGGGATCGGCGCGGGCTTCGTTCCTAAAGTTCTGAATCGGTCCCTCATCGATCAAATTATGACCGTGACGGATGAAGAAGCTTACCAAACCACGAAGCAACTTGCCAGGAAGGAAGGGCTCCTGGTGGGAATATCTGCAGGGGCCAATATATTTGCCGCTCAAAAGGTCGCCGAAGCCTTAGGCCCGAATAAGAATGTCGTCACTATTCTCTGCGATACAGGCGAACGATATCTGAGCATTGAGAAATATTTTAATATTTAGTGCAATTCCACGGATCCCCTTCCCTGAAGGAAGAATTTGAGGAGGGCAACTTCTCTCCCTCAAAAAGATAAGGATAACTGAGATGTGCTCTGCAAAGGGTTATTGGAGAATGATTCCCTGGCCCAATAATTATTTTTGATCATGCTCACCTCATTCTCCTCGGATAGCGAGGATGAACCAACATTCAGCACCTAAAAGGTCAGAGGTCATATGAGTTTCACAGAAGACCAAATTACTCGATATAGCCGGCACATCTTACTGCCGGAGGTGGGCGGTAAAGGCCAGAAAAAGCTGTCACAAGCGAAAGTCTTTATTGTCGGCGCGGGAGGCTTGGGCTCCCCGGTGGCCTATTATCTTGCGGCAGCCGGCATTGGCACCATTGGATTGATTGATAGTGATGTGGTTGATCTCTCCAACCTTCAACGACAAATCCTTCACCATACCCCTGATGTGGGACGGTCTAAGGTCGTTTCGGCCAAAGAAAAAATTCAGGCGGTAAACCCTGATGTCCAGGTCAACATCCACGAAGAACGAATGACTTCTCGCAATGCTCGAGAATTAATTAGCCAATATGATGTCGTCATTGATGGGGTCGACAACTTCCCCGCAAAATTTTTGATTAATGATGCCTGTTACCTGGAGAACAAACCTCTTGTGCATGGAGGAATTCTCCGGTTTGAAGGACGAGTCTTCACCATTATTCCAAATCAATCCGCCTGTTATCGTTGTGTGTTCAAAAATCCCCCGCCAGCAGGAGTTGTCCCTACTTGTCAGGAAGCCGGGATCATCGGGGTGGTTGCCGGACTCATTGGAACGATTCAGGCCACAGAAGCCATTAAACTCATCCTCAACATTGGAACGCCTTTAACGAACCGCATTCTGGATTTTGACGCACGCACCACTGCGTTTCGGGAAATTCGCGTCAAACGGAATCCCTCATGTGCACTTTGCGGCCCAAATCCTTCGTTGACGGAACTTATCGACTATGAACAGGAAGCGTGCCAACTTCAACCATCGGCTACAACGCTAACCAACGGATAAACCCCGCCGTTTAAAAGGGGAGGATGATGCTATGAAAAAAATGCTAGCTCTAGTGTGTCGGGAGTGCGGGAAAGAATATCCTACGCAGGATATTCATGTATGCGAATTATGCTTTGGCCCACTGGAAGTCAAATACGATTATGCCGTCATCAAACAGGTCATGACGCGTGAAAAAATTACATCCGGTCCTCGCAGCCTTTGGCGATATGTGGATCTTCTCCCCGTGGAAGGCGCTAATTTCATCGGTCTTCATGCCGGATTTACCCCGCTGGTTCATGCCAAAAATCTGGGGGCCTTCCTCGGACTGGACAACCTGTACATTAAAAATGATTGCGTCAATCATCCGACGTTGTCGTTTAAGGATCGCGTGGTGGCCATCGCCTTAACTCGGGCCAGGGAACTGGGATTTGAAACCGTTGCCTGTGCCTCAACCGGCAATCTGGCAAATTCGGTATCGGCCCATGCAGCTTCGGCAGGAATGAAATGCTATGTGTTCATTCCCGGAGACCTGGAAGCCGCGAAGGTGCTGGGCAATCTGATTTATCGTCCGAATGTCGTGGAAATTGAAGGAAATTATGATGATGTCAATCGACTCTGCAGCGAAATCGCGGGAGAACGTCACTGGGCATTCGTCAACATCAATATCCGCCCCTATTATGCTGAAGGCTCGAAAACGTTGGCCTTTGAAACTGTCGAGCAATTAGGGTGGCGGGCTCCTGATCAAGTCGTGGTGCCCATGGCATCCGGATCATTGCTGACAAAAATTTGGAAAGGCCTCAAAGAATTTGAGAAGTTGGGCTTGGTCGATTCAGTGAACACGAAAGTGAACGGGGCGCAAGCAGAAGGCTGCTCTCCCATTGCCACGGCATTTCGAGAGGGCCGTGATTTCTTTAAACCGGTGAAACCCCACACCATTGCCAAATCGCTGGCCATTGGCAATCCGGCGGATGGGTACTACGCATTAAAAACCGCTGCGGAAAGCCAAGGGGCCATGGACGCCGTCACCGATGATGAAATAGTGGAAGGCATTAAGCTTCTGGCTCAAACGGAAGGGATTTTTGCTGAAACTGCGGGGGGGGTCACCATTGGGGTCCTTCGCAAATTAGTGAAACAAGGGCGCATTCAAAAAAATGATGTGACCGTGGCCTATATTACCGGGAACGGACTGAAAACTCAGGAAGCGGTCGTCGATTCCGTCGGACGCCCCTTCCGCATCCCACCCAGTCTCAGTCACTTTATCAAGACTTTTGCCATAGAGGAGTCAGCATGATTAAGGTCAGAATCCCCACTCCCTTACGCCCCATGACCGGGGGAAAAAGTGAAGTGGAAATAGCGGGGAACACGGTGTCGGAAATAATTGACAACCTGGGCTCTGCCCATCCCGGCATTAAGGAACGCGTCTATGATGAACAGGGAGAGGTTCGCCGATTCATCAATATCTATGTTAATGAGGAAGATATTCGGTTTTTAACCGGCAAAGACACCCCACTGAAAGACGGAGATGAAGTCTCCATCATTCCCGCAATCGCAGGAGGTGCATGATGGCCAAATTACGCTTTCACATTCGATATCCCGAGGATAAAATTCCTTCTCCCATCCTGTATGAAATCGGGCAGGAATTTCAGGTCGTGCCCAGTATCCGACGGGCCGATGTCCGTGAGACCACAGGCTGGATGGATGTGGAATTTTCTGGAGAAACCGATGAAATTGACCGGGCGATTCAGGGTCTTCGTCAAAAAGGCTGCATGGTTGATCCGATTGAACTGAACGTCGTTGAATAAGGATTTCGCTTCCCATGGAATTTACTGAATCTCAAATCCAGCGTTACAGCCGTCAAATTATTCTGTCGGAAGTGGGCGGCAAAGGACAGAAAAAATTGCAGGATGCCAAAATCCTGGTGATTGGGGCAGGAGGCCTTGGTTCTCCGGCAGCTTTGTATCTTGCTGCGGCCGGAATCGGAACCTTAGGTCTGACTGATGGCGATGTCGTGGACCTATCCAATCTTCAACGGCAAATTCTCCATACAACCGACCGTATTGGTGTTCCAAAGGTTGAATCCGGCGGGACATTATTATCAGCCCTCAATCCTGAAATCACTCTTAATCTTTACCCTGAACATGTCAGCGTCACCAATATCCTTGCCTTAATTGAGGCCTACGATATCGTTCTAGACGGATCCGACAATTTCTCCACGCGGTTTCTCGTCAATGATGCCTGTTTTTTTGCAAAAAAAACGCTGATTTCAGGGAGTATCTTTCGGTTTGAAGGGCAATTAGTCACGATTAAACCCCATGAAGGCTTTCCCTGTTATCGCTGTTTATATCCTGAGCCTCCACCAGCCGGCCTTGTGCCGAATTGCCAAGAAGCCGGGGTATTAGGGGCCTTAGCCGGGACCATTGGTGTCTTGCAAGCCAACGAGGCTATTAAGGAAGTCCTCGGACTTGGAGAAAGTTTGGCAAAACATCTTCTTCTCTACGATGCCCTTGATATGACATTCCGAAAGGTCGGTCGTCCAAAATCTCCAGACTGCCCTCTCTGTGGTCCCCATCCCACCATCACCAAACTTGTGGACCAGGAAGTTTCCTGTAGTATCTAGGTCCATGCTTTCCATTCCGTCAAGTATTATCAACAACATGATAGCCCATGCGCGGGAATTGGCACCTCATGAATGTTGTGGCATTCTTTCAGGAACCGGAAGCACAATCACCGAATACTATCGCATTACCAATATTCTGGCTGAGTTATCCGAAGAAGAACTTTCACGCTTTGACCGAGCTAAATTGTCCGACCTGCAACGTTTATCGCCGGAGGAGCGAGCGGATATCGCCTTTCAGATGGACGCGAGAGAAATGGCCATGGCTCAGCGGGACATTCGTTCGAAAAATCTCGACCTTTTAGGATTTTATCATTCCCACACATTTAGTCCGGCCAGGCCATCTCAAACCGATATCACCATCGCCATGGAGTTTGAAAGCTATCGGGCCAAACTAAACTTTCCTGAACCATTTCACCTGATAATTTCCTTAGAGCATATGGAGCAGCCGGTGGTTCGAGCCTACCGAATCCAAGAATCCAAGGCCACAGAAATTCCCATCCAAACCATGCCCTAGCTCAGGCCATCACAAACATGTCTGCAATTTCCTGATGCAACCCCCATAGAAACCCCCATAGACTTTCTGCTAAGAATATTGCGATAATGAGAAAGGCTTCTCAAAGTAACAACAGGAGAAATTTATGCCAAACCTCCATCACCTGCTTGCTTTTCTGCTAGGGTTGATTGTTTTTTTTCAGCCTGGGTCACAGGTGTATGCCGAAGCTTCAACCTCACTCCAGAAGTTCAACAGTCCCATTATGAAAATTGAATCGGACAAAGGCGTATTTTTGATTACGACTGATTCTGGTATTCAATGGGTTCAGGTTGAAGAAGAAGGAAAGATTCAACTGAAAACTTTGGATGTGGGAGATATCATTGACGTGATCGTCGAAATGCGACCAGACCCTACTCCCCCATTGGTTAAATCCTGGAAACTAGCCAGAAGTGGTTCTTCCTGTAAAGTGTTCAATGGCAGGACCTGCAGTCCTTAATACTTTCTCAACGGTAAAATTCTAACCGCCACTTTTCCACGAACTCTCTTGAGGCCTATTTCCTCAATGAGCCATAGCCCAACACACCTGAACCTGGCAGCTTTTCCGAATGAGAAGGTATTGCCTTAACCCCTGTCCCCTATTGGGAAATATGGTAAAAACTGAGTACGTGATGGTGGCAATGCAGCCAATACATCAAATTCCATGAGAAAACGGTGGTATGTTGCGACCGTGCCCTATCTCCTGACCTCCCCGAGACATTGGAGGAGACACGAAATTACCAATGAAGAATTTTTCCGATTTCGGTCACCGTGTATCCCCCAAGTGATTCGATTTCCCGCCTGAAGGGATGACTGACCATGGCATCAAGAAATTGAGACATCACGGGGTGGGATGTAAGAAATTCGCGACGCATAATCAGGTCATACTGTTCTTCTCGAAGCGGAATAAAATCAAGACCAAAATGACGCGCTGCGGCTTCCACTCCAATGCCCACGTCAGCTATGCCATCTCGAATCAGACGAGCCACTTCGAGATGAGACGGCACTTCATTGTCATACCCCAGTAACATCTCTCCGGTTAATCCAGATTTTTGAAGGAGCGTATCCAAAAGAAATCTCGCGCCGGCTCCTACTTCCCGATTGACGAGACGAATCCCGCCCTGGCCAAAATCTTCAACAGTACGAATATGTTTGGGATTTCCCTGCTGAATTAAGAGACCTTGAACCCAGGAAGCAAATCGCACTCCGACAAAATCCTGCCCGGGAATATGTCGTTTCAGGTAAGGAACATTACTTTGTCCGGATTTCACATCCACAAGATGCAAGCCGGCCATGTGAACTTCTTCCCGTTGAAGCGCACGGAGCGCGTTCGCGCTTCCCATGGTCCAATTCGTGATTCCCGCCATGGCGTTTACCTTACGGACATGCTCCCCGGCTAGAAATAACGCCGGGTCGCATCCGGCAATGAGAATCCCCTTTTTGATGACTTCCGGAGGATTCAGTAATTGAACGCGTACATATGGCCTTTTGGGACTGGTCGATCTCTTGGTCTGCTCCACAACCACACCATCTGCTGGCATCACAAAATTTAACACATCACCCAGTTCAGCCATCGGCCTGGCCAGTATCCTTGATCCAACGTATGCCAGCTTAACCCTTGTCGGGTGCCCCAACGCCGTTGGGGCACCAATGAATTCAGCTTCGACCATTTCTTCTTGATTTGAAAGGATAAAAATATCCTCAACCCGGCACTTCAACGCACGAGCGAACCGTAAAGCAACATTGGTGCTTGGCAAATATTGATTGGCTTCAATGGCATAGACCGCTTGTCGTGTCAGACCCACCAGGGCCGCTAACTCCACCTGGGAAATTCCCTGTTTTTTTCGTATATCTCGCAAGCGATTACACACGGATTCTTGAAGCAAGACCTCCCCCCGGCCAGAAGCTTTCAGACTTTTAGGGACAATTCTTCTCATAATCGTATTGGAATAACGAAATACCTCCGGGATGACCAATAGTCCCATAGCCTACGAAAGACTCTTTCATCATCGTTGGTCTTCTCTATGCAGAACCTCATTAAGGAAGGCTTATCGTTGTCTCTCGGCCTCTTTACATCCCCTACCGGTACAACCCAGGATTAGACGTTTACATTTTCATCATCGACAATCGGGAAAGATCGAGAACGATCTCACCGCTGTGCTCATCCCCCAAAATAGTTTCCCAAAACTTTTTCTCTTTTGGCATCACCGTCTCTTCTGAATCATAAAGTAAATCTACATCAAGGGGAGCCAGAGAAAACAACGGATACCGCCGATCATAGATCAGCCCTGCAGGGGGAATTTCATACGTTGTTCGGTGATTACTGATGATGACGTGGAGATGCCCATCTCTGACATACATCCCTCCCGAGGTCACTTCCCGTTTCGTAGCATTCACCGGATGACTGATGTAAAACGTAACCAGTTCCTGGGGAACAGCTAACCCTAGTCCATCGAGTAAACGTGGGGCTAACAATTCTATTTCCTCCTTCAAGAACGCCGGCTCAGGATCCGCAAGGCCACGGACCCATCGGATGGGGCCTGAACGATACTCACGCACCCGCAATCCGCTCAGGGCCTCGATCATTTGATGTCGAGACATGGTGGCAGGATGCTCGTTCAATGTCTGAGGAACATCAGTGTCGACCCAAGGGGAAACTTCAAGTCGAACAAACGATGTGGGATTTTCGTAGACCAGGTAGGAATAGAACGGTGGAGCAACACAACCCGCCAATAGCCATCCACCAAGGAGACACCAAGGCCAGACCCGCCCCCACTTCTTAGGCATTCGCTTCAGGGACACTCATGGTCATTTCAATCCGATCAATAGGATTATCATTGGCATCCCGCTTAGCATTGACGATTCGATCAACTGTCTCCATTCCACTCACCACCTCACCAAACACAGTATATTGACCATCTAAAAAACTCGAATCTGCTACACAAATAAAAAATTGGGAACCCGCGCTATTAGGATCTTGCGATCTCGCCATCGATAGCGTCCCTCGCTTATGAGGCGTGGAGCTAAATTCCGCATCGACTCGATAGCCCGGGCCACCCATTCCATGGCGTGAACGATCCTGCTCCTTACTATTGGGATCTCCCCCTTGAATCATAAAGTTGGGAATCACCCGATGAAACGTCGTGCCGTCATAAAACTTTTCTTTGGCTAATTTCAGCATATTCTGAACATGATTGGGCGCGACATCCGAAAAAAGCCTTAAGTGGATATCACCCCAGGAATCGCCGTTCACCTGAATATGGATAGTGATTGTCTGATCTTTCTGAGTTGCGTCGCTCATCTCCCGTCCTTTCCGTTACCTGGATTTATTCATAAGGGCCTTTGGGAACCAACTGGACACCCAACCCTTGGCTAATATTCGTCCAATGCGCACCCCCGTCTTGACTTCGAAATGCTCCACTACTGGTTCCGGCATATAACTCCCCGGCATCCGATAGCGTGAGGCTTTGAATAGCCAGGTTAGTCAACCCGGTGTTCATGCCCACCCATTGTTGCTGATCAGTCGTCCATCGGAAAATTCCATTTCCCGTGGCCACAATAATATCTTCATGATCGGGGACAATGCTTCTAATTGAATCATTGGGGAGATTCCGGCTGAGTGACAACCAGGATTGACCACGATCCGTACTCCGGAAGATCCCTCCATCCTGTGTTCCTAAAAAAATGTGTTGGGCCTCATTGACGGCAATGACTCGAAGATAGCGATGTGGCAACCGTTCCCGTGGATCGACAAATATGGATTGGGAGTCCACCCATTTAGCGGGAGAAGCCTGTTGAGTCTCCAGATGAAAAAGCCCTTTGCCAGAAGTCGCGGCGAAAAGTTTCCCATCATCCATGATGGCCAGACCAGGAACCAGAATTCGATCCAATCCGGCTCCGACGATGACCCACTGTTTTTCGGCTTCTACCCACCGGTACACCCCGGTTCCTGTTCCCGCATATACGGCATCCCCGTGAACCAGGAATGATTTGACTTCCGCCTCATGTAATCCTGTTCCAATGGACTCCCAAGTCGTACCCTTGAGCCCAAGACGATAGACCCCACCACGCATCGTCCCGGCATAGATGTGCTTCCCTGGAGTCACCGTAAGACACAGTAAAAATGGGTCCGTCAAACCTCGATTCAACGCGTCCCAGGATTTCCCCTTATCCTGGCTCCGAAACAGCCCCATTCCAAAGGATCCCGCATAGACCACTCCGTCCGGAGTTACCACAAGGGTTTGAATACTCGGGGCAAACCCTTGGTGGGTATTTTCAGAGTCATCAGGATGAAGAGAGGGAATATTCGAGACCGGATATACCGACGATAACAGAGGACGACTGTCTCCAAATCCGGAAAACCCCATAAGCCAGAGCGAAGCAACTGTGCCCACAAGACAATTCCATAGAGGTTTTTGTCCTTGTGTCGATCGGATACCTGATCCCATCCGTTTAGCCTTTTTCTTCATCGTCCACGCCCTCATCCCCCTCAGTTGCTTGACTCTTTTCCCCTGCCGATTGAGGAACACGCCCAAAGACCTTTGCACCCCAAATGCCTATCTCATACAGTAGGATCAAGGGAACGGCCATTAATAACATGGTGAACATTGTCGCATCCGGCGTAATCACGGCCGAAAGAATCAACGCCACCAGAGCGGCATGTTTGCGGAACCGCATGAGGACAGACGCCTGAATGACTCCTGCACGAGACAGAAGAGAAATCAACAGTGGAATTTCGAACGCAAAGCCAAACGCCAGGAGAAACTTGACGTTAAAGTCGACATAAGTTCCGACGGCTAATTCCGGCGTAATGGCTCGATCCATGCCAAACGTCACAAAAAAGTCGATGACCAACGGGAGGATCACCATATTGCAAAAAGCCAACCCCAAGAGGAAAAACCCCAACCCGAGGAAGAAGAGCGGCACCGCCCATCGTTGCTCTTTCTGAAGCAACGCCGGCTCAATAAATTTCCAAAATTGGTACAGAATGATTGGGACACTGGCAATCACCGCCGCCATAAAAGAAATTTTAATGGAGGCAAATAATGCCTCGGCCGGGGCATAAAAAATCAGATCATCTTCAAAGGGCCGTTTAAACCAATCGATCAGAATAGAAGAGTATGAAAACGCTATAACAAAAAACACCATGATCGTGGCTCCCACGATCATTAATCGGCGTTTAATATCACGAATGTGGCGCTGAAGGGGATGCACCACCGCATTCATGGCCATGGTAGGGGAAAAGGCAGCCATTAGAAAGTGGGGCTTAGCGTGCGAAGCAGCCGTTCGGATTATCCAGGTGTGTTGGCATTATCACATGAGGCACGATGTTCACGAATCAGGGCAGCCATTCGATCTTTCTTGCCAAGTTTTTCTTTCTGTAAATGTTTTTTTAGAATTTCTTCCTGAGGAGTCAACACATGATGTTTCAATAACTGCTGGAGTTCCAGATCCAACCGGTGATGGGATTCCTCCAACTCCTGATACTCCACATTGGATGACCGCAAATTTTCGGCGATTTGTTCGTCCGTCACTTTCGGTGCCCTCCCGTGTTAGTAGTGATTGAACCGGCAAGCGTCTCCTATTTGCATTCGACCTGAATTTCCCCTAAATCATTTTTATCGGAAATTTCCCCTGAAATCGGTTCCAGAATCATAAGGATAGCATCCTCGCTAGGATTCGTATAGTAGGAACTCCTTCTGCCATATTCCTTAAATTTAAAGAACTCATAGAGCTTTTTGGCCATCTGATTGGAGTCCCGAACCTCCAACATCCCCCGACAACATCCCTGAGCACTCCCGATGCATAATGCTTGTAGAATTAACTGCTTAGCCAATCCATTTCCACGGAAATGAGGGTGAACCGCCAGATTTAAAAAGCGAATTTCTTCAAAGATCACCCATACACAGATGTAGGCCAGCAAGGGAATTTCCGGCAGTTCCTTCGGCCCTGGGATAACAAGCATTTGGCTGAAGGAATTCCCGTGCAATTCGGCTTCAAAACTTTTTTTCGACCAGGGGACGGCAAAGCAGGCCTCTTCCAGACTCACCAATGCATCCAAATCAGCCAATGTGGCTAATCGAATGGCCTCATTGTGAAATGGATCAGTACCCACGACCCGGTCCTTTGTGAACATCCTTCACTCCTCTATGGTCGCACGAACAGATACCCAAGAAGTCTCACTTGATGGGATTCACGCTTTTTGCTTTTGATATCTCTGCATACGATGGCTGAATATACTGTGGGGTACAACCTTGAGGAAGGAGAACGCCTCGTTCCAGCAGTACCCGTCCTGCCATTCCGGTCCCTTTGGCCGATGGCCATTGCACCTCGGAAGGAGCTTCGACAAGAGAGAACCCTTTTAAAAGGAGAGTCTCTCGGTTCTGCATCCATCCATCTCCAAGCACAATGGTGGGTTCGGACAGGGCACCGCAGACATCAATGATGTCCCCGATTTGAGACTCTTCCACGCACACCATCTGTTGATTTTCCCAACGGAACAGTGCCCAATAGACAACTCCCTGGCGAATACCGATAGTGCTGAGCAGAGGGAGATCGGTAACAGGATGATTCCAGGCAAGCCCTTCCAGTGTGGAAACCCCCACCAACGGAATCTGTAAAGCCAGCCGAAAGGCCGTCATGGTCGCCAGGCCGACTCGTAATCCGGTGAAAGTCCCCGGACCTATGGACACCACTAAACCTTCAAGATGTGATAAATGCAAAGAGACCGAAGATAACAGACGATCGATTGTGGGGATGAGTTGCGGAGTCAGAGATTGGCCTGACTCACAGTCCAGACTGCCCAACAGCTGTTCGTCGCGAAAGACGGCCACACTCTGATGAGAGGTGGCGGACTCCAGAGCTAAAAACAGCATAGAACTTATTGACTCCCGCCTTGCTGATTAGTGGTGACTTGACGCATAAGGACACCTACGAGGCCGCATTGACGATAAATTCCTTGAAGTGCAGGGTAATGGATCCTCCGCTGGGTCGATAATCTGTCGCCCGCACAAGAAAAGGCAATCGAACAGGTGAACTCTCTTCGGTAGTGGTCACTTGCACCTCTCGATAATCTTCACATTCCACGGACACGACGATATCATCAAACGAGCGTCGATATTCAATAGATATCAGGTCCATGGTCTGGGCATCCACCCAGGTCCTGACGGTGAAATCGTCTTGAGATCCCGTGGCTGAGGATTGGTTTTCAGGAAGATCAATGCGATAACGTTCGTTGCTTTTCCACACACGGGCCTCTTTACTTGATCCCCCGGAAATCTTTCCTAACACGGCATCCAGGGCACGAATACTCAGCATCACGGTGTGATCCCATGCTGTGCGCTCCTGGGTATCATCAACTTTTCCGGTGACCACCTTACCTTCAGCGGGAAAATACAGTTCATACTCGTTCCCCTTGCGATGAAAATCCATCACGGGCACGCCCATTCGAATAAACCCTTTCAGATCCAGAACATCGGGACGCACGTACGAAACCGTTCCAAGAATATTTTGAGAAAGAGGAACGCCGGAACCGGAAATTGATCCGTGAAATAATCCTCGTAGGGTGAGAATCGTCAATTCCTTTTGACGCAAGGCTTGAAGTACCTGTTGCTCTTGCCCGTCTTCGAGCAGTCGCAACGATTCTGGTAATATTCCGGCACATCCTACGAGCAACACCATCGGCAATAGAACCCATCGACTTGTAGCCTTCATCGTATACAGTCCGCCTGCAGGTACCATTTATGAGGCATGACTGACAACCGTTTCCCAAATGTCGCCAATGTCACGAATCCCCACGACTTCCATGCCAGCCACAGGTTTCCATTGGTTCAGATTCGGTTCAGGCACCACACAACGCTGAAACCCCAATTTCATCGCCTCACGGATGCGCAGGTCCGCATGCTGTACCGGCCGAACTTCTCCGCCTAACCCGACTTCTCCCATCACAACCAATCGCGAGTCCAGTGCCAACTCTCGAAAGCTCGAAAGCACGGCACATACGATGCCCACGTCAACCGTTGGCTCATCGATCCGAAGCCCCCCCACCACATTTACGTACACATCGTATCCGGCAAAGTGCAACCCGAGTCGCTTTTCCAGGACGGCCAACAACAACGACACCCGATTCACTTCTACACCTTTGGCCATACGTTTCGGCATAGGGTAGGTCGTCTCCGCTACCAGAGCCTGCAATTCCACTAATAAAGGTCGAGAGCCTTCCACGCTGGACACGACCACAGACCCGGCGCCATGTCCGATTCGCCCCGTCAAAAATAGTTCTGAGGGATTCCCAACCTCGGTCAGTCCCTCATCCTTCATTTCAAAGACCCCGATTTCATTGGTCGGCCCGAACCGATTTTTCACCGCCCGAAGAATTCGATAGCTCTGTCCTTTATCTCCTTCGAAATACAACACCGTATCGACAATATGCTCCAGAAGCCTTGGCCCGGCAATCACTCCTTCTTTCGTCACATGCCCGATAATAAAAATAGGGACATGCGTCCGCTTGGCAAACCACATCAGACGACAGCCCACCTCCTGAACCTGGCTGACACTACCCGGCGCTGATGTGAGCTCCTGGGTAAAGACTGTTTGGATGGAATCCACGACGATGACACCGGGATTCATCTGCTCAGCCACTTTGAAAATTTCTTCCAGGGATGTCGCGGCAGCGACATACAGGTTGGGCGATTGAATACCTATGCGATCCGCCCGCATTTTAATTTGCTGAGGGGATTCTTCTCCCGATACATACAACCCGACCTGTCTGGCCGTTCCCAAGGAGGCGAGGGTTTGGAGCAGGAGTGTCGTTTTACCAATTCCAGGATCACCTCCAATCAAGATAACCGATCCCGGAACCACTCCCCCACCGAGCACTCGATTCAATTCTTCAATGCCAGCCTGAAGACGAAACTCCTGAGTCTGCACGATGGAGCTGATAGGAACAGCCTCTGGTGTTCCCCCAGCGACACTTCGCTGTTGAAGAGTTGAAAGATCTCGATCAACCTCTTCCCGTAAGGAATTCCATTGCGCGCATTCTGGACACCGGCCGCTCCAGCGGACGCCTTGATGTCCACATTCCTGACACACAAAACGGGTTTTAGGTCGTGCGGCTTTCAACGGAGCATCTCCCCCTACGATCTATCACATGAGCAGAAAGTTATATGCATCGAGAAATATAAACCTTCCTCACCGGATCATTCATCGCCCGGCTCTTTGCTCACTGTCGTCATCAAAGATGCCGTCGGACACGTGACCAATCATTGAGGACAATGGCCCTGCGTGGAAACCGGTCCTCTGTCTGTGGCAAGGGCAAAATCACGGTTTGCAACCTATTTTGAACGAGAACTTCCGCAAAATCTGCCGTGCGCCCAATGCCACCACTCACTTTTTCCCAACCCTCTTTTTTTAGATCGTGTATAAGTTCGGTCAATGCCGTGGGCGTCTTCGAAAGGATCCTAATCATTCCTGGAGGGAATTGATGCTCCCGCACCCAATCCTGAATATCTTCAAGATGCCCTCGCCCGGTCAAGTCCAGATACACAAGGTTGTAATAGAATTCAGCTAGCTTGCCTAATTCCGAAGCCGCTGCAGGATGGGCATTTCCTAATATGAGCCCGGGATCATTATAAAGTTCAGGCGGAGGCGGTTCCGTGACCACCTCTCCTTCCACTAACACCGCCAGGTCAATCAGCAATATGGGACGGCGCCGTTCCCAGGATAAGAGGACCCCTTTCCCTTGGATGGCATCCACCTTCGATGTCGTCACTACTTTCACAATGATCGGTAAATTCCCCCGCATACTGGGAGCAAAGTCAAGCCGTGCCCACCCTTTCGCGTCGGTATTCGCCTGCCCAACTGTCCGGCCATGAACAATAAATTCCAAAGGCTGATCGGGCAAACCGATTTCCCCTTCTGCCTCAGGATTGGTTAAGCGCGCCTGTAATTGAATGGTCTTTCCTGGAGATGTGAGTAAATCGGTCACTGACACATTCGCGGCCTGAGCCAGCGAGGCCGTCAATCCTATCCCGGGCACCAATAGGCACAGAGCCAGACTTAATCGGACAAAGATAAGCACGTGACGATCGCCTTGCTTCATTCTACGATCTCCATATACCTGGCAGATATCAAAACAATCCTCTCCCGCGTTTACCAAAAGCAAACGCATCGAAGCCTGCCAGAATGGCAAATTGCATGTAAATTAACCATCCTGTCGGCCAGAAAAGCTTGGAAATGATCATTAAAAGAATCCCACAGACCAAGAAAATATTCCCGCGTTTGACACCTAAGTATAGATGGCCGATCCCCGGTAAAATGGAGAGAGTGGCGGCTCCAAGAGCATGAATCGTCTTTTCACGATCATTCATCAGGGTGACCCTACCAAACCATACCATTGGCCCTCTGGAGAGTTCCAGGGATAAGAATCAGGGCTAAAAAAGGATTGGGGCACACTCACAGGAATTTAAAAATCTGGAGGGAGGGGGAAAAGAGCAATTCTTCAGCTTAGGTTCCGCTTACGTAATTCTTCCTGGTAGGTTTTTTGATAAAGGACATCCCACTCTTGAGAACCTTCCGGAACCGGCCGGGAATACGATTGCAATCGACCTCGAACCTTTTGAACCAACTCCTCTTCAGCTTTCATGTGCTCGGCCAACACACGCTTCACTTCACGAAGGGCGTGAGCAGTATCGCCGATCATCTTCACCTCGGACATTTCTGTGACATTGGTCAGAATCACATGTGCAAGATGTGTCTGTTTTTCGTCGCTGAGGATGGGAGTATTCATCATCAATCCAGTCGTTCAGGCATTAATCACATTCTTCCGTCTGCCCTATAAAATGACCCCGCGGTCTTTGATGAGCTTTTGTTTCACCATCGTAAACATTTTCTGATAATCCGCTCGACCTTCCGCAAACTCCCGTTCAAATTTTTTCAACATTTCCCGGACATCCGCATTCAACCGATCTTCCACCTGCAACTCGGATACAATTGCTGATTCCAATTTTTGAATGACCACTTCAGATTTTCCGTGAATTTCCAACAATCCACTCGACTGTAATCGTTCAATGACTGAGACGGCCATCTGATGCACGCGAACTTTATTGAGTCGCATCAGGTTCCTTCAGGAAGCCGTTCCACTTTCATGAGGGAAGCCCCTGTGGCCTCCATCAACACTCTCGGATCACCTATCACTTTTCCAATAACATTCACCCGATCAGCCGGAACCGGATCATCGCCAAGACTCATGGGAGTACGCCCAAAAAAGACTGCCAACATTCCCCCCATTCCCCAAAACGCCACATCACCGACTTTCACCTGTGTGGTGGCCACCTCCCGATAATCCTTGACACCCGGCATGTTGCAATAAAACTCTTCTCCCCATTGATTCACGGGCACCTCAACAGGCAGGGCGTCAACCACAGCCTGTGCGGTTCGATTCGGCTTCAGTTGTGCAATAACTTGTATCCCACCGATGGTCATTTTGATTTTCTGTGGACTAAATTCCATATATTCTCTCTAAGGTTTCGAATGAAATACGATCTAAAGATTGCTTCGAATGTAGCTTGTCCTCTTGGTGAAATCAAGGTTAGAATTAAGCCCATTTCCTGTTTAGACACATGTTACAATCCACATTTCTTTTTTTACCTGGTATTGGAGAATCTACCGAACGTCTCTGGTGGGGGGATGGTATTGGCACATGGGATGCTTTTCTCGAGAAAACTTTCGCTCCCCGCATTTCTTCGTTTCGGAAAGCGCAGTACGATGAGGCCATTCTGGAGGCGCAAAAACAGTGGAAAGCGCAGAATTCCCGCTTCTTTACCCACATCCTGAAAGCGCGCGACCACTGGCGTCTTTATCCTAACTTTCGATCTCAGGCTGCGTTTCTGGATATTGAGACAAATGGAATCCCATTGCCCGATGGCGAGATTACGGTGGTGGGTATTTACGGAAAAGGTCGCATGACAACCTTCATTCGGGGAGAAAACTTATCCGGGGAGCGGTTGCAAGCCGAATTTGCCTCCTACGATGTTCTCGTAACCTTCTTTGGCTCAGGTTTTGACCTGCCATTTTTGAAGGCCAAATACCCAGACTTGATTCTTGACCATCCTCATATCGACTTGTGTTTTTCGGCCAGACGCCTTGGTTTAAAAGGTGGCCTGAAGGCGATTGAGACGGAAATAGGCTGCTATCGCCCGGCTTCGCTGGAAGGACTCACGGGGTGGGATGCCGTCCGTCTGTGGGAAGAATGGCAACTCGGACAAGCGGCCTCTAGAGAGATACTTATCCGATATAATGAAGCAGATTGCAAAAACCTTGAGCCTTTGGCCGACCTTATTTACAACCGTCTGGCCCAACGCCATGGAATCCCGGAATTCATTGCTTCTCTATGACATCAGCGCAACCATCTAACAAGTGGACTGGCATAGGACTGACACATATTGGTCTGGTGAGAAAACTCAACCAGGATGCGTTTTCGATCGACAACACCCTACAACTATGGGTATTGGCAGATGGAATGGGCGGACATGCTGGGGGAGAATTGGCCAGCCAAATTGCGGTTAAAACTATTCCCGATGTCATTCGAACCCAACGAGCGACTGAAACCTCTGAATACGTTCAACCTGAAAAATTAGAATCGGTGCTGAATCAAGGCCTTGAGTCTGCGAATGAAAGGATTCGACGGGAAGCCGCAGAAAATGAACGACTGAAAGGAATGGGGACAACCATTGTCGTGGTCGCCATCAGTCGTTCCCCGACGGGATTTCAGGCCAGTGTAGCTCATGCCGGCGACAGCCGGGCATATCTTTTCAGACAGGGTTCGCTCTCGCTCTGGACAAAAGATCATACCCTCATGGAGGAGCGTTTGGCCCTTAACCTCATTACCCCTGAACAGGTTCGCACACACCCTCTTCGTCATGTGTTGACCAAAGCCCTGGGAATCGATCCTGAGGCACAACCCACCGTTCAAACCTATCCGCTTGAACCCTCAGACCTCATTCTGCTTTGTTCGGACGGGCTCACCAAAATGCTGACTGATCAGGAGATTCAAACGATTGTCGGCCAGGAAGCTCCGCACGCTGAAGCCATATGTCGTACACTTGTGGGTACTGCCAACCAATTAGGTGGAGAAGATAATACAACCGTGGTGTTGATTGGGTTGCACTGAGGAAGGATATGGAACCAGTCTTTAACGGTGAGGTTTTCGAAACATGGCCGACCATCCAAAATATCCCACAGCATCTTTCATATTTGAGAACCAGCGTTGAGCCAGCCCCATTGAGGGATTAGTGACGTATTGGAGCGTCAGCACAATCCGCTCTTCCCCAGCCCCAAGCGGCGTCACGGCATGATGCAATTTATCGCCATTAAAGAAAATATATGTGCCGGGGTCAGTCCTGAGGGATAGTTCTTTAACCTCTCGACCCTGTTCCTTGGTATGGAGACGGCAGACCAGTCGACTGCTCGATTGATCCTGCAAACCCAGTAATACCGTAAATCGTTCACCTTTGTAATATGAGGTGTCATAATGATACCCAATATGGTCTCCTGCCTCGGTATAAAAATACAGCGCACAGGAATGGGGATCCTCTTCAGGGCACAGCATTAACGGAACTCCGGCAATCTGGCTCAGGAGATTAATCCAACCCTGATGCTGATAGAACGCAAGAATTGCGGGAGCTGATTGCTGCAGAAGATAAAAGCTGACACTTCCCCCCTTTTTATGCCCTGGTATAAAATTACGATTGATCTGGGGCCGCACGCGCTCTACTTCCCGCATAAACTCCTGAACTACCTGAGTGGGCATGAAATGCTCCAAAGCCACAAACTCACCCTGATCCCGATAGTGACGGGAAACCTCCTCAAGCTTGAGTGTCTGGATCGTCTCAGTCAACAGTTGATCAATGTCATTTACCGTTGGATCGAGCATATGCAATCTCCTTCATTCCTCCACGCTCCAACATTTACGCTGATCCATTTTTTTAAAACCATCATTGACCCTAGTTTAACATGCCTTTCACCGCATTCTCACGAAACGATAATAAAACAATTACTTCGGCCTCATCTCACACTGATCGACATTTTGCGGTCCAACCCTGCATCTAAGGCATCGAGTGAACACGCTTTACCTTGATGAAAGACCAGAATCTGCCGGTTTAACGGATCGAGGTCGACGATACTAAGAGGACCGCGGTCGTCGATGTCGTAGGGCATGGCGTTCACCTTTTTATCGATTGGATCTTCCCAACGAACGACTTTTCATCCATTGTGCCGACGGGACTTTTAGCTGAGACTATGCGTTAGCTTCACAATGAATGGTTATGAGGTTTTTGAGAAACCCGAATCTTAACAATTCTCTCAGACAGAGAATAAGTTATCCACCCGTTCATGAATGGCTACCTGAATGTACCGGGTCATTCAAAATTAGATTAGGTCTTGGCAGGTTTCTTTCTTGGCTTTTGGAGACCGACGCCTACGTGAGGGCTGCTTCCCCGATCCAGCATTTCACCGGCGGTCTTTCTGATGGTTGGGGTCAGGGTGCCACCACCCAACATGCGAGCGATTTCGGTTTCCCGATGTACTCCAGTGACTTCATGTACTTTCGTCTGCGTTCGGTCATCTAGCGTTGTTTTCTCCACCACGAATTGTGCATGAGCCTGCGAGGCAATCTGTGGGAGATGGGTGATACAACATACTTGATGAAATTTCGCCAATTGACGCAAACGACTCCCCATGACCATTCCCGCTTCCCCGCCTATACCACTGTCAATTTCATCGAAAATAACGACGGGAGTCTGATCATTCTCCGCAAACACGGTTTTTAAGGCCAACATGATTCGAGACAATTCTCCACCCGATGCAATTCGGCCCAATGGCATGAGCGGTTCTCCCGGGTTGGGAGCCAGGAGCATCTCAACACGATCCATTCCTGTCAAACCAATTCCGGTATCTCCATTGGCCATCTCAATATTAACCTGCACCTCCATTGTCGACATTTTCAGAGCCGCTAATTCCTGCTTGATCTCCTTGACCAAATGCTTCGCAACTGTTTTCCGCCTGGCCGATAATTCTTCAGCCGAGGCCTTCATCGATTCATATCGACTGGTCACTTCTGCTTGCAAATGCGCCACTTGCTCTTCTCCATTTTGGAGTAACGCCAAGTCTTGCTTCAGGATAGTGGTAAGTTCCACTAAATCTTCGATCGGCTTTCCATATTTCTTTTTAAGCCGCTGAAGACCGGCCAACCGACTATCAATCAGATCCATTCGCTCCGGGTCATACTCTATCTGATTCCGATAATCTCGAAGATTATCCGTCACCTCCCGCAACGCCACGGTCGCTGCTTCCAACAATGGGACCCATGGTTCACCTTGCGCATCTATTTTCGCAAGTTCTTGTACCCGCTCAGTCACCTCACCCAGGTGATCCAGAACAGATCGTTCTCCTTCATGTAACGCAGTAAAAGCTTGATTCGATAACTCTCCTAATCGACCGCTATGTTTCAATCGATGGTATTCCTGGCTTAGAGACTCTTCTTCTCCAGACTGCAACTGCATCTTGACCAACTCGTCATATTGGTATTGAAGGATATCCTGCCTATTGGCTTGATCCCGTATCTTCTCTACGTATTCATCTAGAGCCGCCTTTTTCTCAAACCATTCACGATGCATCTGTTGATAGCGACCTACGACATCCTCAAGATTTCCAAATGCATCCAGCAATTTGAGCTGGGTCTTAGCGGAAAGCAGTGATTGCTGGTCATGTTGGCCATGGATATCTACCAACTGGGAACCAATGTCTTGAATCGTTTGAAGAGGGGCCAGTTGCCCATTGAGGAAATTGCGGTTCTTTCCTGACCGCGACAACAACCGACGAACGATAAGGTCCTGTTGATCCGGCAGGAGGTATCCGTCCCGTTGTAACCTGATCGTGAGATGATGTGTCGCGGGAAGAATAAAACAGGCTTCTAACAGGGCTTCGTCAGCACCAAACCGAATATGCTCTGCAGAGGCTCGCCCGCCGGTAAGTAATACCAGGGCATCAATGAGGAGAGATTTTCCAGCTCCGGTCTCCCCCGTCAGGACAAGAAATCCAGGCGGGAGCTCCAGATGAAGTTGATCAATGAGAGCAAAATTGGAAATACGCAGCTCGGTCAGCATAACACCGAGTCATCGGCCCCACTGATCAGGCAGGGGAAGTAGATTGAGCCAGGAGCGAGTCAATGATTTGTTTAAATTGTTGCTTTGGTCTTGCTCCAACAATTTTTTCGACAACTTGGCCACCCTTAAAAAAGAGGATACTGGGAATGCTCATGATTTGGTATTGTCCCGCAACTTCGGGGGCATCATCGGTGTTGAGCTTCATGACTTTAAGCTTGCCTTGATACTCCTGTGCGAGCTCATCGACGATTGGGGCCACCATTTGACAGGGTCCACACCAGACCGCCCAGAAATCCACCATGACCACCTCTGAAGATTTCAGCACTTCCCCATCCCAATTCGTTGCATCCGCTTTGGCCACTAAATCAGACACTGACTGCCTCCTTGGATAAATACGACAAAATGCCCAGCTCTGATGGCATCCTAAAACCGCTCTTGTCGGACTGTCAACTCATTCATACAGGCTTAGCTAGCAATGAGGGCTACCCCCTATGATTTGAGGGATCTCTAACACTCGCAGAAATGACAGGAACCGAATTCACCACTGCCATTCATCCGGTGTGCCGGTCCACCATGAATCAGGATTCAATTCGCGCCACCGGGTTTGTTGTGCCCATAATTCTTCCGTCTGTGTCCGACTCAACCGATTGGCCATCGCTGCTGTCACGTCAAATTGTTGTCGAATACCTTCATGAATAAGCTCTTGCGCCATACGAGGCATGACATTTGGCGGATCAATGAGATCAAGAATGTCCCGTGCGGTCAAATTCAAAGCTAACTGCTCTACTTTCACATAATCCTCCTGCTTCGCTAATGATCCTAAATAACCATCAATTGCCTGATATACGTAGGCCAAATAAACATACGCTTCAACCGAGGGGTTGCGGTCAATATTTTTTTGGCAAGCCTCCACCGCTCGCCGGTAATCTCCGGCACTCAAAAACACTTTAGCATGCGCGAGAGGCTTACTAGTCAAGATAGGAATTTGGTCTGACTGAGCCCAACCATTGGAATGCGGCAACGTAACCAGAAGAATTACTCCCACGCCGAAACACACCATCAGTTCCCATGCTCTTTTGCTCGCCGACAAAGCCCTCATGATCTCCTCCCTCACTAAAATCTTGGAATATGCAGCATTCTCGATAGATTCCCAGGTTGTTCACCCCATTTTCCGCTGATTCAATTACCCAATTTTAAGATTGTCGGATTTTTAATCAGTAGGAGAATCCCGAAATCTCCCTGTTTCCAATGCCTATTTAAAAAAAAACCGTTTCCCCTTGTCTATGATGTCCCGGAACCACGACATAATGCTGTAGGGAAGGCCACTTGTAATTTATAAAAATCCAAAAGGCCTAACACCAAACTCCCCACTACAATACAAGACTCCCATAGAAACGAGCCATTGAACAATCTAAAACTTCAATGGCATATACCTTGCGAAAGATTTTATCCAAAAAGCATTACATTGAACTTAGCTCCTTTATTAAAAAAACAACGCGCAAACAATTTAAACCCATCACCACTAAAAAAGGGATAAAATGAAACAAAACAAAAGACTTTTGCCTTTTATCCTCATCATTGGCCTAGAAACCTTCTTTTTATGCTTAATCCCGGTCTCCCCTACTCACGTAAATTCGGCTGATATCGCTTTGGTTCTTTCGTCTTCTTCGCCTGGCTCATCATTGCCGCTAGAAATGACCCAGACGAAGGATTCCACCCACAGCGACGATACATTAGCCGCCCTAACAATCTACCTGGAAGCCCGTGGGGAAAGTTTTGCTGGAAAGTTAGGCGTTGCGGCCGTCATTCGGAACCGGATGACTCACAAATACCACAGCGATGGCACGGTCAAGGGCACGGTTCTTCGTGCCAAACAGTTTGAGCCATGGATCGGGCGGAATCCAAACGAAGTGAAATTTGATCAAACGAATCGAAAAATGCAAGAAAGTTTATTAGCCTGGAGGCTTGTGCAAGACGGTCGGAAGGTAGTGGATGGGGCTGTGCTGTTTTATAATCCCAAACTGGTCAAGACCCCCCATTGGGCTCAGGTCAACCGAAAAGTGGCCCAAATTGGCGGACACGAATTCTTTAATAAGCACACCATTTAACTAGTCATTGCCTGCACGCGTTTTTCGCAAATTCTTAGGCCGAGTCGGACTGCGTCCCCCATCCTCAATACGTTTCAACTCTATGCGTAAATGTCGGAGTGCACCGGAATGCACCCGACAGACGCCAGATTCGGTAAGCCCCATTTGGTGACCAATTTCCTTCATCGTTAATCCGGTGTGATAATAGGACTGAAGTACTTCTTGCTGGCGTGCCGATAATGTCTCAAGGGCCGCTGATAATGCCGCCTTCATTTCTGCGTCCGCACAGGCCACAAAAGGGTCAAGATGGTTAACATCCGGCAAAACATCACGAAGCGTACATTCATCTTCTCCTTGCCCAACCGGCTCGTCCAGACTAATTAGACGAGGATCACACCCTCCCACTCCCTCTATTTCATCAATGGGAACGCCCAATAGCGCAGCCAATTCCTGTGAAGTCGGTGGCGTCCCGTTTTTCTGAAGATGTTCTTCAACAATTTGTCGCACTTGATCTCGACGGGATCGAACAGACCGAGGAACCCAATCCATTGCCCGAATTTCATCTAACATCATGCCACGGATGCGATATTCGGCAAATGTTCTAAATTTGATATCCCGTGTTGGATCATAGCGCTTTAACGCGGACAACAAACCCATTGCCCCGGCGCTCGTCAAATCCTCGACATCCAGGGAAAAGGGATTCTTGAACGCCATAACTCCAGCCATCCGGCGAATGATCGGGAGAAACTCCAATAAAATCCGAGTAACATGTTCCTGATCAAGCCGGTCCTGCGCTTCTCCATTTTCTGGTTTGTCCTGACTAACTGAGCCAAGGCAAGACGAGTCGAGCTCTTTGATGCCAAGTGCTGGCTCTGTGAAATGTTGCGCGTCATCGTCCATATTTCGGCCTTTCCTTGTGACCAAAAAAAAGCGCCCAATTCCAGGGAATGGGCGCATGAACGAACGCATGGACCTACCAACACAGTTCGGTAACCAGACGAACCCTAAAACAACCACGCTCTCAGGGTTTCTTGGCTTTGCGCCCTACCCTCACGGATAGTTTGCCCTTGTCACCTGTTGAATTTGTTATCCGATAATCACAACCTTATGTAAGTGGTGAGTTTTTGAAATTTCCGATCCACTGTCTGCCTGAAAGCATTGGGGCCTCCTCTACCCTTCAAGCTCTGTCTCTGTGCAAGTGTTATCGGATTCAAGACAGGGGGAGTTAAGAAAAAACCTTGCGTGTTCATGAGGGAAATTGACAAATTCATACATTGCACAGCATCAGGAACAAACACTAATGGTGCCAGCAAACAAAGACGAAATTTTCAATCACACATTTGTCGGAGCAATCTTCAAGGCAATCGCGATTCCCTCATTTTAGCTTCAAAAAAAGGTTAATTCCGATGACCAAAAACATGGCTGTGGCAATCCAACTACCAATGATCGGTAACACCGCTCCATTGCGTCCTAAAACAATACCCACGGAATGTGCGGCCCAGAAGAAAAATCCAATTGCCAGAGTTTGCCCAAGCCCTTTCGCCACTCCCACCCCACGCACACCACTTCCTCGAAGACTCACCGAGATCCCTAGCAATGTCATCACCAGAGGAACGATGGAGTACGCAAAACGAGCCCAATAATCAGTTAAAAAACGATGAGGACTATGGCCATCTTCAATTACTCTCTGAATATAATCATGCAATTCATACAACGACATGTGCTCTGGAGACTGAGATAGCCAATTCTGAAAATCATCAGGCGTGAGAGAGAGGCGCAACACCTGCCGTGGCATGCCATTCACTTGCATGCGTTCTTCTTCCTGAAATGTTCGTTGAATCACATGCTCAATCACCCATTCCTCATCGACAAATGTTGCCCATTCCCCTTCAAGAATTCCCTTGAGATTGAAGCGATCATCGAGTGTGTACTGGTGAATACCATTCAAACGATGTCCATCCTCTGTCACCGAATCAATACGCAAAAGGTGATTTCGTCCCACCCTGAGCCACAAACCTTCCGGAGTGAGTGAGAGGGGCTCTGGTTTATTTTGAATCAGGACCGATTGGACATATTCGGCTTTGATATTGGCCAGAGGAATCAACACAGCCGTCAAACTCAGACCCACGACACTCACGAGCGCACCAAAAACAAAAAAGGGAATGGCAATTTGATAAAAACTTAACCCGCAACTGCGCATCGCCGTAATTTCACGAGTCCGGTTAAGCCCACCAACCGTCAAAATTGAGGCCATCAGGGCCGCCAGCGGGGCCAGTAAAAAGGCAATTTCAGGGATTCGATAGACAAAAAAGCTAAAAATAACCGTTAAGTCCGCATCATATTTTAAAAATTTTCTTAATTTTTCGAAAAAATCCACGACGAGATAAATCGTCAACACCGTTACAAGACACATCAGGAAGACCCGGCTAAATTTTCCAAACACATACCAAGAAATTTTCTTCATGATCTAAATCTGGTTGAAAAATTTCTTGATCATTGCTTTCGTGCTTGAAATAGTAAGAATCCTGTCAGGCAGGCCAGGATGATGTTTGGCATCCATGCGCCAGCTAATGGAGAAATCACCAAAGTCGTCACGAGAAACTCTCCCAGCACATTTAATAGATAAAACCCGATGACCACGAGAACCCCAATCGCAAACCCTCCGGCTTTTCCCGACCGCTTCGACACAATTCCGACCGGAACGCCCAATAAACCCAGCACAAAGGTGGCGACCGGAAAGGCCGTGTCTTTATGAAACTCTATTAATCGACGAAGGGCACCGGCATCCGTTCCACCCGATTCTTCCAATTGTTGAGTGAGGTCTTGGTAGGTTTTCCGTTTGGTTTTTTCTTTCACTGACGTAAATGGTGAAGATAGCCAAAAATCATAGGTATCAAAGGCGACCCGATGAAAACTATTGGCATCTTTGGGGATTTGATGGATTGCCCCCCTAAACAAGCGAATACCAAACTGCTGACGTTCGCTCTGTTTCAACATTTGAAAATTCTCCGCCACAATGATCAAGGGTTGGTCGGGATTACGCTGATCCGAAATAAATACGCCCTTTTGGCCAGAGCCATTCTCTGAGTGAGGCACATACACCATGAGTCCAGGGATTGGTTCATTAAACACACCCGAATCAACAGCAAGAGTCAACTCATCTTCGATGACGCTCAGGGCCAAAGTCTTCAATGACACTTTGGCCCACGGCTGGCCCCATTGAGAAAGGTACACCGTTAAAAGAAATACCATTCCGGAAAAGACCGCCACAGGAAGGTTGATCCGCCAGAAACTAACCCCCGCGGCTCGAATGGCAGTCACCTCATTGTCAAACGATAGGCGATTAAATGCCGAAATTGAGGCAATCAAGCAGGCAATTGGTAAGGTTAGGACTAAAAAGGAAGGAAGCAAATGCAGAACAATCGACCCCAAGCCCGCCAAGCTAATTCCTCGAGATACCACTAAATCCACCAGCCGTAGCATTTCCTTCGTAAAAATGATGAAACACAATCCGGTGAGGCTGGTCAAAAATGGGGGAAGTAACTCAAAAAAAATGTACCGATCGAGAAGTCTGATCAACATCTTGGACAATACGGATGAATAAAAAGTGATAAAAAATGTCGGATAACCAACATGGCCCCCTCGGCCATTAATTCCAAATCTGGAACAATTACCCTACAGGCGAAATAGTAGGGAATGAATTTCCTCCTGTCATTTATTGACAGATTCTTTAAACTGTGCTACACCATCATCGTTTTTGTATTATGGTTAAAGAAGTGAAAAGGATATTACGCCGTGAAGCCGAGAGAGGAATGAACTCCTTTTTCGGCTTTTTTTTTAGGAACGCACAAATTTTATAATCTATATCCACAAGTGCTCTAATGGGGAGGGCCATCATGAGAAGTAAGGGAACGGTAAAATGGTTTAATGATCGAAAAGGTTTTGGATTCATTCAAGTTGAAGGTGGACAGGACGTGTTTGTCCATTATTCCGCTCTTCAAGAAGACGGATTTAAATCCCTAAAGGAGGGGGAATCCGTCGAATTTGACTTGGTAGAAGGAGCAAAGGGTCCGCAGGCTGCCAACGTCACTAAATCAGGAATTGGCCAACCTTCGTAAGCACTGCACTGTTGAATATCTGTCGCCTTCTTACCTACTTTTGAGTGGTGAAGGGGGCGAGGTTTTTGGGTTCCCTATGGATCAACTTTTCTTCAAAAATAATAAGGTAAGAGTATTCCTTGATCTGTCATAACTTACAATTGACTTGTTATCTAAGAAGGTTAGGAGGTCATGGGCCTGCTAAGCCTTCCTTGACTTCGCTATTTTTCTCCTGGTAGACTTTTCTCGTAAGTCGTTGTATTTATTGCAAAATTTCAAATTATACACAATTGACTCATCAATTTCAGAGGAACAGCATGACAAAACTTCTCGATGCCTTATTTTTTGAAAACCCGCTATCTCGAACCAGGTTGTTGACCGTAGAAAGTGGGGAGGAAGACTGGGGAGCAGGACAAAACCAGGATGCCAATATTCCTCAGGCACCAGACAACTTACGTGCGATCCCTGATCATACGCGTATTACCCTCACATGGGATCCTGTCCCTGAAGCCCTGTATTACAACGTTTATTTCATGACCACCAAAGGCGTTCAAATTAAGCCAAATGAACTGACCAGACCAGTCGCAGGGCATGAGGATTTTATCCCAAAAGTTGGGATTACAAAAGAAAAAGCCAATTGCATTGAAGGAGCGATATCTCCTTATGAACATAACGACTTAGCCAATAACTTCTGTTACCACTATGCAATCTCTGTGGTCACAGAAGAGGGTGAAAGTCTATTGTCTGAGGAAGTAATGTCGATTCCCTCCCCCTATCTCTCCGTAATGCAAATCGGATGTGAAGGCGTCGACGATGGAGAATTCAAATCACCAACCGGCATTGCTATTGATAAAGACGGAAATATCTATGTCGGCGATACAGACAATCATTCAATTCAGAAGTTTGACCGATCGGGAAAATTTCTTGCACGTTGGGGGGACGAACCCGATTCAAGCGAAGGAAAATTTTATTACCCACGTGGCATCGCCACCTCACCAGAAGGAGAGGTGTATGTGGCCGACAGTGGGAACAATCGCATCCAAAAATTTGATTCAGAAGGTAATATTATCAACGCATGGGGGAAATTTGGTTTTGCCTGGCGAGGGGCGGAAGCCGGGAAATTTGATGTCCCTTGGGGTGTTACCACCGATTCCCAAGGCAACCTGTTTGTCTCTGATACCAGCAATGCAAGAATTCAAAAATTCCTGCCAAACGGATCCCCTGTGCTCAAGTGGGGCCGTGACGGGGGATATGACGGGGCGTTCTTTTTTCCTCGCGGACTCGCAGTTGACTTTGTAGGGAATATTTATATTGCTGATGAGGGGAACAATCGGATTCAAAAGTTTGATGCACGCGGTAACTTTCTCCTGAAGTGGGGAAAGGAAGGGAATGCCCCTGGCCAATTCAAAGCCCCATGGGGAGTCGCCTGCGACCCGTTGGGATATGTGTACATTGTCGACAGCGGAAATCACCGTGTCCAAAAATTTGATTCTAGCGGAACCTATCTAACTTCATGGGGAAATCGTGGATTAACCGAAGGACAGCTGAATTTCCCGTCAGGGATCGCAATAGACAAAGAGGGATATGTATACGTAATAGACAGCGGCAACCATCGTTTAACCAAGTTTGCCCCAACAGAAGAAGAACTCAATCGTGGCAAACAAGAAAAACGGGTTTCCAGCGATCTTACCGCCCCCATCAACCTTGCCGTTAAGCCGGGGGATACGGAAAACATCCTTAGTTGGCTCGAAGTTCCCAATGCCGTCAGTTACAACCTCTATTTTAGTACGGAACCCAATGTCTCTACAGAAACTTCAACAAAGATTGAAGGCGTGACCACCCCCTATATTCATAGTGGTCTCACAAATGACACGCCATATTTTTATGCCATGACTTCGGTCACTGAAGAAGGAGCAGAAAGCCAGCTTTCTGAGGAACAGACCGCTATTCCGGTTCTGATCGACATTTCGGCACCTCAAAATCCTGACATCGTCATAAACCATGGCGCTTACATGACCAATAGTCCCGACATGGTCGCCACCATCTCAGCTAAAGACGTAGATAGCGGGGTGGCTGCCTATTTCATCTCTGAAAACCCCATGACTCCAAGCGGGACCATGCCTGGGTGGGTTGAGGTGGAGCCGGAACAAAAATTTGGAGCCACGATTCCTTTTACCACCTCTCCAACAGATGGAACAAAAACCGTCTACGTTTGGTTTAAAGATGCCAACAATAACGTTTCCGTTCCGGCCAGCACCCATATCCTTCTCAATACATCTGGGTATATTTGCGCCACAAAGTGGGGAAAACCAGGCCGGGGAGCCTCCCTTCTCCATGGAGGAGAATTTATTAGCCCTCTATACGGGCTGACGATTGATCGCCAAGGGTCATTATTTGTGGTTGATAACGGGAACAACCGAGTTCAGAAATTCGACCGTAATGGCAATTTCATCCTCCTATGGGGAAGTTTCGGTGCCGCTAATGGCGGTTTCAATAATCCAACCGGTATCGCATGTGATGGGAATGGCAATGTATATGTGGCAGACACCAATAACCATCGGATTCAAAAATTTGATGGGAAATTAGGGCATTACATGATGAAACTCGGATCCCGTGGTAATGGCGAAGGACAGTTTAATGCTCCATGGGGTGTAGCGGTCGACCGAGTCCGCGGGTACCTGTATGTCGTCGATAGTGCCAACTTTCGGATTCAAAAGTTTGATGAAACCGGAGAATTTATCATGCAGTGGGGAAGCTTTGGGAATGGGGACGGGCAGTTTTATTTTGCGCGAGGCATTGCGGTAGATCAAACCGATGGAACTGTCTACATAGTCGATATGGGGAATCATCGGATTCAAAAATTTGATACCAGCTCAAACGTCCTCCCTCAATTACTCACCAAGTGGGGCGGTGGAATTGGACCTGGTCATGCCAGCAGCGCTCAGGCACAAGAACCTGGACAATTCCGATCACCCTGGGGTGTGGCGGTAGACGAATCAGGTGACGTATTCATCAGTGATACCGGCAACCAACGCATCCAAAAGTTTGATCGGGACGGTAACTTTATCACCCAATGGGGTGGCTTCGGCTCCCAGGATGGCCAATTCAACTTTCCCTATGGAATAGGGGCTGACTCCAGAGGACACATTTATTCCGTTGACAGCGGCAATATGCGAGTTCAGGAATTCATGCAGGCAGAGGAAGCCGAAGATCACTTCCAAGAAGAGGAAACGATGGCCTTTATTCCTGAAGCAGCGGAATAGCCACATAGCTCTGGCAACATCCCCAGGAAACAACCACCCACATTGACCAGATGCCAACGGGAATACCTGCACCCGTTGGCATCAGTTTAAGGCCACACCCGAATCCTCGGCTGAGAATACAGTTAGCTGCTGATTCTGAAGGGTATTGGGTGTTCTCCCAATCCCATCTGGAAAAACAAGAAGGACATTGACTGACTTTTAAAAGAAAATTATGATGAAAGACTTTTCCGTATACAGATTTCGGCAAGGGACAGGATACAAGGCCTAACTCATGTTGGAGAAACAATTACGAATAGGGCTCACTTTTGATGACGTGGTTTTGGTCCCACGCCATTCAAATATCATTCCATCTGATGTAGATCCCTCCACCCAACTCACTCGAAATATTCGTATCAATATCCCCATTCTGAGCGCGGCCATGGACACCGTCACCGAAGGGCGATTAGCAATTGCGATAGCGCGGGAAGGGGGGATTGGAATTATTCACCGTGCACTCTCCCCTGACGTGCAAGCCTCAGAAGTCGATAAGGTCAAAAAATCAGAAAGCGGGATGATCCTTTCTCCGATTACCATCTCCCCGGATCATACTATTCGCGATGCTCACCATCTCATGTCGACCTATCGCATATCCGGAATCCCTGTAACCAAAGATAGCAAATTGGTTGGAATCTTAACGAATCGAGACCTTCGTTTTGAAAACCGTCTGGATCTCAAAGTTTCCCAGGTTATGACGAAAAACAACCTAGTGACTGCCCCTGAGGGCACTGGATTAGACCAAGCCCAGGCAATCCTTCATGAGCATCGCATTGAAAAACTTCCGGTAGTGAATGATCAATTTGAGCTAAAAGGGTTGATCACCATTAAAGACATTCAGAAAAAAATCAAATATCCTTTTGCCTGCAAAGATGCGCACGGGCGTCTGCGCGTTGGCGCGGCCGTCGGGGTCGGACCTGATGTAGAAGAACGGCTGGAACGGCTCACAAAAGCTGGAATTGACCTAATCGTTGTCGATACCGCTCATGGGCACTCTCAAAGCGTCTTGGACAAAGTCAAAGACATTAAATCCCGCTATCCGGACCTGGAGCTGATGGCAGGAAATGTCGCAACTTCTGCTGCCACGCTGGATCTCATTAAGGCCGGAGCAGATGCCATTAAAGTTGGAGTCGGGCCAGGCTCAATCTGCACCACCAGAATTGTATCAGGAGCCGGAGTCCCTCAACTAACGGCAGTGGCCGATTGTGCCACCGTCGCCAAAGAACACCAAATACCCTTAATTGCTGATGGAGGCATCAAATACTCGGGAGATCTCACCAAGGCCCTCGCGGCCGGGGCCTCTTGCGTGATGATCGGATCACTTTTTGCCGGAACCGAAGAATCGCCAGGTGAAACCGTGTTGTATCAGGGCCGAACCTACAAAGAATACCGGGGGATGGGATCACTGGGAGCCATGGAACGAGGAGGAAAGGATCGCTACTTTCAAGAAGGCCGCGAAACTTCCAAATTAGTTCCCGAAGGCATTGAAGCCAGAGTTCCCTATAAAGGAAATCTCGCGGTCATGGTCTATCAATTAGTCGGAGGGCTGAAGGCAGGAATGGGGTACTGCGGATGTCGGACAATCGAAGAACTTCAACAGAATGCTCAGTTCCTTCAGCTCACCTCTGCAGGGCTTCGGGAGGCCCACGTTCATGATGTGGTGATTACCAAAGAGGCCCCAAATTATCGGGCTGACTAAAATCTGGTCTTGCCCTTAAGTCAGTCAGTTCCCACGTTGACAAATTAACTCGCAGGCTCATGCACTCGCAACACGATACCATTGTCATTCTTGATTTTGGATCGCAGTATACGCAACTCATCGCACGGCGGATACGCGAATTCCACATTTTCTCTGTCATCCTCCCCTCGCAGGCGACGGTTCAGGACATCCTTAACTACCACCCCAAAGGGATTATTTTTTCCGGAGGACCGGCCAGCGTTACTCAGGCCCATGCCCCCAAAATAGACAGCCAAATTTTTGATCTTGCCATACCCATCCTGGGCATCTGCTACGGTATGCAATTACTCGCCCATCAATGTGGCGGAACCGTCAATCCCACACCCCATCGTGAATTCGGTCGAGCCGATCTGACCATTGACGACAACACGAATTTATTTCTTGGCCTTGATCCCGCAACCGCATTTCCTGTGTGGATGTCTCATGGGGATTCCGTTCAACAACTTCCACCAGGATTTCAAGTAATTGCCCACACGACCCATGCCCCTATCGCCGCGATGAAGTCCTCCCCAAATACCCAGCAGCTCTTTGGGATCCAGTTCCACCCTGAAGTCATCCATACACTCCACGGGTCAACTATTCTTCAAAATTTTGCACGTCATATTTGCCACTGCGAGCCAACTTGGACAATGGGGTCATTCATCGAACAAGCCTTGACAAACATCCGTCAGACTGTCGGCAGCGACAAGGTCATTTGCGCACTTAGCGGGGGAGTGGATTCCACAGTGGCCGCTGTCCTGGCTCACCGGGCAATTGGAGACCAATTGACCTGCATCTTTATTGATAATGGCCTTATGCGAAAGAATGAAGTGGCACAATTACAAACCACGTTCGATTCTGCCTATCATCTGAAAGTTCGCATTGCTGACCATGGAGACACCTTTCTATCAGCACTAGGGCGCACAACAGACCCGGAACGCAAACGAAAAATCATTGGTCGTCAATTCATCAAAGTTTTCGAACAGGAAGCAGTATCTTTAGGCACAGTCAAATTTCTCGTTCAAGGGACACTGTATCCTGATGTGATTGAAAGTCTGAGCGTGAAAGGGCCCTCGGCAACGATCAAAACACATCATAATGTCGGTGGCTTACCGAAACGCATGAAATTTAAACTGATTGAACCTTTTCGAGAATTGTTTAAAGATGAAGTTCGTCAATTGGGATTGGAATTAGGTCTGCCAGAGGACATTGTTTGGCGGCAACCCTTTCCCGGTCCGGGCTTAGCAATTCGCATCATCGGTTCTGTGACCGCACAGCGCCTGGCAATTCTTCGTGAGGCGGATGCCATTGTCCGTGATGAAATTGAACGCGCCGCACTGTCAAGAACCATCTGGCAATCGTTCGCTGTTTTACTGCCAATCCAGACTGTGGGAGTCATGGGCGACCAACGGACCTACGAATCAGTGGTCGCCATTCGTGCCGTCACCAGTACAGACGGCATGACTGCGGACTGGGGAGTGATTCCGCCAGAGGTATTGGGCAAAATGTCCAATCGAATTATCAATGAAGTGCAAGGGGTCAACCGTGTGGTGTATGACATTAGCTCAAAACCCCCGGCAACGATCGAATGGGAATAGGTATGGCTCAGGCAGAGAAAACAGTTCGTTTACAAAAAATCATCGCCCGTTCCGGCTTCGCCTCCAGACGCAAGGCTGAAGAACTTATCCAACATGGACTGGTCACCGTCAACGGGGAAACGGTCATGACACTAGGGACCAAAGTCGATCCTGCGATTGACCATATCAAGGTCGAAGGACGCCACCTAAAATCCCGCCCTCCTGATATGTTTCTCATGCTCAATAAGCCTTTGGGATATATCTCCACGTTGCATGATCCTGCTGGGCGCCCTACGATCAAAGCCTTGGTTCCGAAACCTTCCATCCGGTTATTTCCCGTCGGACGTTTGGACTATGATAGTGAAGGCCTACTGCTGCTCACCAATAACGGTGATATTGCCCAAGCCTGTCTTCACCCCGCACATCATGTCCATAAAACCTATCTTGTAAAAATCAAGGGTATCTTAGAAGAACCAGAAATTCAAAAACTTCGACATGGACTGATGTTAGAAGATGGGCCAACAGCTCCCGCAAAAGTAAAAAAAGCTGGAAAAGCGGCAGCGAATTCTTGGGTGGAAATTACCATTCATGAAGGACGTAAACACCAAGTCAAACGCATGTTTGAACAAATTGGCCATCCAGTAATCCGCTTAAAACGTGTTCAGTTTGGACCTTTGAACCTTGGAACCCTTCCTCCAGGTCAAACGCGATACCTGACAGATAAGGAAGCGAATGACCTTCGGCATTTACTCATCGCACTTGAATCGCCACGTCTGGCTATCCACCAGCCGGCAAAGAGGGCCGAAAAAATCCCAACATCAAGACCTGCAGGACAGTTACGGCCCCGTTCACCAAACCCGAATTCCATGAGAAGTAAGAGCACCCCAGCGCCTGCGGGAACGACAGGGAAAACTCGACCATGGCTGCCCACTCGTCAGCCTATTAAGCATTCAGAAAAATTCCCTACATCCGGACCTACGGCTCCTTCGCGGCCCCGTTCACCAAACCCGAATTCCATGAGAAGTAGGAGCACCCCAGCGCCTGCGGGAACGACCGACCAAGCAGGGCTGTACCGATCCAAGGATCAGACGATCAAAAGAACGGAAAAGCTCCCTAAATCTGGGCCAGCCGGTCAGTTTTGGCCGCGCCAGGGAAACTCCAAACCCATCAGGCGCAAGAAGACGATCTCGACTCCTGACACCACAAGCAAAGCACGGCCCCGCCGACCAGGCGTCACATCACCAAGCCGATTCAAATTTAAAACCTGAACTTCCATATTCTTGGTTTCATGTTCTCCCATCAAAAGCTGACAGGTATTGGAAAGGATCCTACAGTTGAAACGATCACATCATTGCGGTGAACTCTCCTTGGATCACGTTGGCCAAACCGTGACTCTGGCAGGCTGGGTGGCTAGCCGTCGCGACCATGGCGGAGTGAGGTTTATTGACCTTCGCGACCGCTACGGACTCACACAAATCGTGTTTGATTCAGAAAAGGAGCCCACGGTACATCAACTAGCCGATCATCTTCGCAATGAGTACGTCATCACCGTCACAGGTGAGGTGACGCTGCGACCTGAGGGATCAGCCAACCCCCACATCCCGACCGGTGCCATAGAAATACGAACAACAGCACTCATCATTCTCAATGAAGCCAAACCCCTCCCCTTTGCACTTGACGATACCATCACCACCTCAGAGACCCTTCGTTTAAAGAACCGGTACCTGGACCTTCGACGGCCAAAGATGCAAGAACTTCTTCAACTCCGCAGTCAGGTGTCACATCTCGTGCGACAATTCCTTCACGCCAATCAATTCATAGAAGTGGAAACACCCATTTTAACGAAAAGCACACCGGAAGGCGCACGGGATTATCTCGTACCGAGTCGAGTCAACCCAGGTGATTTTTTTGCACTTCCCCAATCGCCGCAACTCTTTAAGCAGATTCTTATGATTGGGGGAACTGATCGTTATTATCAACTGGCCCGATGCTTCCGCGATGAAGACCTCAGGCTGGATCGACAACCAGAATTTACGCAAATCGATGTCGAAATGTCGTTCGTGGATCAGGAAGATATCATGAACCTGATCGAACATATGGTCAGACTTGTCTTTAAAGAGACCAAGAGCATTGATTTCCCCACCCCGCTGCCTCGGCTGTCCTTTGAAGAGGCCATGGGACGCTATGGAACAGACAAACCGGATCTCCGCTTTGATCTTCAGCTCCAAGACCTGAGTCAATTTTCCACAACCTGCGATTTTAAAGTCTTTCGGAGTGCAGTGGAAAACGGGGGGATCGTTAAAGCCCTTATCGTTCCTGGGGGAAACGCCTTCACCCGAAACCGGATAGACAATCTGATTGATACGGCGAAAGAATTCGGGGCCAAGGGGCTAGCCTGGGTCAAAATTAATGATGAGGGCAATCTGGATTCCTCCATCGCCAAATTTTTCAAGACTCATGCCCTACGTGAAGCGCTCCCCTCGGCCAAATCCGGGGACCTGCTCATATTTGTCGCAGATCAAGCGCCCATCGTCCATCAAGTCTTAGGACGCCTTCGCCTACTGCTGGGAGAGGAGCTTCAATTGATTGACCGAAACCGGTGGGAACCCTTGTGGGTCATGGATTTTCCCATGTTTGAATATGACGATGCCGCCAAACGGTATGTCGCGCTGCACCATCCGTTTACGGCTCCTCACCCAAATGATATCCCGCTTCTGGAAACCGATCCCCTCAAGATTCGAACTCAAGCCTATGACCTGGTGTTGAATGGCTTTGAGTTAGGGGGAGGGAGTATTCGAATTCATGCGCCACAAGTTCAGTCAAAAGTCTTTGACTTACTCAACATCTCCAAAACGGAGGCTCGTGAAAAATTTGGATTTCTCTTAGATGCCTTGGAATCAGGGGCCCCGCCTCATGGAGGCATCGCGCTGGGACTTGATCGGTTGGTGATGTTACTCGGCAAGACGGAATCGATTCGAGAAGTGATCCCGTTTCCTAAAACACAGAAGGCTCAATGCCTGATGACCGAAGCCCCCTCCCCCGTCACACTAGAACAACTACAGGAGCTCTCTATTCGCACGACGGCTAAAAAGCCTGACAACCCCGTTTAAGCGTTCAGTACATCCAGAACAATGGAATGCAATCCCGTTGCCCCAGCTGGCTGTGGTCTCGTGATTTCCGAGGTTTGGATCTTTCCCTTGGTATCGATAGCCCTGACAGACACCATGTGCTTGCCAGGTTTTGGCGGACTCCAATCATAATTCCAGATCACCCAGGTTAACGGAGACAGGGGTGGTTCGATTTCCGCAGACACCCATGTTTTCTCCTGATCAAAACTCAGTTGAACTTCACTGATGCTCTCCGGTCCCCCGTAGGCAATCCCGCGCAAGCGTTGTCGAAGGCCTTGTAACGACTGATAATGACCAGGGCTATCAATGCGGGAAAAAATATGAATAGTCCCATCATCCGTCCAACCTTTTTGCTGCCAGTAGCCTAGGTAGTCTCCGTTATAGACTTCGATTTCCGTAATCCACTTCACATTTTTTATCCCGTAGAGACCTGGAACAATCAGGCGAACGGGAAAGCCGTGATCCTTGGGAAGCTTTTCCCCATTCATCAGATAGGCCAACATGACATCATCTTCCATCGCCCTGGAAAATGGAATGCTGTCGGAATACCCGTCAGCCGCTCTAAAAATCACATCCCTGGCAATGTCTTCATCAGCTCCGATGTTTTGCAAAAGTTTTTTGAGGGAAATTCCTCGCCACATGGCGGTCCCCAAGCTACTCCCGCCTGGAAGCGTATCAATGCACATCAGGGTCACAGCCTGATCAAAGGATTCCCAGTTGAGCAAATCACGCCACTTCATAACCACAGGGCGTTCCACGGCGCCTTTGACCACCATTTTCCATTGCTCCACATCCAGGTCCCGCGTAAAGTTGTAGGAAGCATCCATGAAATTCACGGTATAAAATTTATCGTTCGAGGTAAAATATGTGGTCTCTCGTGGAGGGACCGCAAACATCGACCCCATATCGCATCCAGGAAGGCCGAAGCCAATGGAAGCCAGTCCCCCAAGCTTGAAGAGAGCCCGACGAGACAGAGGAAAAGAAAAAGGAGAATGGTTTGAAAATGGCATAGACATTACCCTATTATCTAACACTCTTGCAGCTTCGGACAAGGTCTCCCGTTCATTGGTTCACACAAATTCAGAAGTATAGAAGGAGAAATCGCATGCGGATATTCATAACCGGAGGCGCCGGATTCCTAGGAAGTCATTTATGTGAAACGCTTATCCTTCAAGGACATTCAGTCATTTGCCTGGACAATCTCCTTACCGGACGCACAGAGAATATCAGTGCCCTCATGGGCCATCCGGAGTTCTCATTTATTCACTACAATGTCTGCGATTACCTTCATGTCGACGGACCAGTCGATGCCGTCATGCATTTTGCCTCACCGGCAAGCCCACAGGACTATCTGGAATTTCCCATCGCCACCATGAAAGTCGGTGCATTAGGCACGCACAAAGCCTTGGGCTTAGCCAAAGCGAAACAGGCGCGATTTCTTCTAGCCAGTACCTCTGAAGTGTATGGGGATCCACTGGTCAACCCACAGCCTGAAACCTATTGGGGCAATGTCAATCCCATTAGTCCCCGTGGGGTGTATGACGAAGCCAAACGATTTGCCGAGGCCTTAACCACCGCCTATCATCGGTTCCATGGCCTCGATACTCGAATTGTCAGAATTTTCAATACCTATGGTCCACGGATGCGCCCAAAGGATGGGCGGGTGGTGTCCAATTTTATCGTTCAAGCATTACAAGGCCATCCGTTAACCGTGTATGGCGATGGGTCTCAGACCCGTAGCTTTTGTTACGTTGATGATCTGGTCGCAGGAATTGTTGCCCTTCTCCAGGCCCCGGCGGACGAACTTCGAAAGAATCAAGAATTTCAGGATTCGGTACGGTTCGGATTAACTCAAGCTAACCTTGGATCTATCCATGACCCAGTTAACATAGGCAATCCACATGAGCTCACGGTTATGGATATTGCCGAGACAGTGATCAAACTCACCAACTCATCGAGCACGATTACGCAACACCCCCTCCCCATCGACGACCCCAAAGTGCGCCGGCCCAATATCGAGAAGGCCAAAACCCTGCTTAAGTGGGAACCTCGGATTACTTTAGAACAAGGCCTCGACAAAGCCATCGACTATTTCCGCTCTCATTTCGACCTCGCAAAGTGAATCAAGGATTAGAGGTTGATCGATTCCGGGAAATCTGTACCCCATTATGGGCTCGATAAGCCCGCGTTCCGCCAATGCTCCGACTGCAACTGATCTGGGCCAGTGGACAGAGACACCTTGCCACCATAGAATAAAAACATGCAGAACATTCGTCATGACCACATACTTGAAGGCATTTTAGTCACCCTTCGCGGTTCCCTTGCGGCTTGCCCGGAAGTAGCCGGATCAGAGGTCATGACCTCAACACTTATCGCAAACTTTCTGCATTCCTATGCACCAGACAAAATCCTGACTCATCTCGGTGGTTATGGAATCGCAGCGGTTTATGAGGGACAACATCCTGGGCCAACGGTGATGATTCGATGTGAACTGGATGGCCTTCCTGTAGAAGAAGCAGACAAAAACCAATGGCTCGTTCCTGGAGCGAACATCGCCCACCGATGCGGTCATGACGGACATATGGCCATCGTGGCGGGCCTGGCACCCCTGCTTCATCGCACGCCACCAAGCTGTGGCCGAGTGGTGCTATTATTCCAGCCCGCAGAGGAAACAGGGGCAGGCGCACGGGCGATTATCGATGATCCGAATTTTGAGAAGGTCCGGCCGGACTACGCCATAACTATGCATAATCTACCAGGCTTTCCCAGCGGGCATGTCGTGTATCGAAGGGGGACATTCGCCAGTGCATCTGTCGGAATGAGAGTTCGTCTCCTTGGTCAAGCGTCCCACGCGGCCGAGCCTGAACAAGCTCGGTCACCTGCAAATGCGGTCGGACAGCTACTCGCTGAACTCCCCCGATTGAGCAGAATCACGGACAATCCCTATCGTATGCTCACGTTGACTCATGCCCAGCTGGGGCTCATGTCGTTTGGGCTTACACCGGGAGAGGCGACCGTGTGTGCCACGCTGCGTGCAGCTTCTGCGGCGAGCCTTCAAACCTTGCAACGCGAAGCTGAACAGTGTGTTCGCGATTGTGCCGCAGCGGAACTGCTCTTTGCGGAAGTCGAGTGGGTGCAGGATTTTCCAGCGACCGTCAACGATGATGCCTTGGTTGATACCTTGGAGCGCGTGTGTCTGGATGCAGGAATTGTGGCCATTGAAATTCCCAAACCGTTCCGCTGGTCGGAGGACTTTGGGCATTTTGCCGAGATTTGCCCTATCCTGCATTTCGGACTCGGCATTGGTGAGCATGCACCGGGCCTCCATCAGCCGGATTATGAGTTCTGCGACGAGACGATCCTGATTGCCGTGAGTGGTTTTTATGAAATGGTCAAATCGCTTTTAATCGGATATGGAAATCGAGGAGAGAATGCCGCGACGGGTACCTGATCAGGTTCGAGAAGATCGCCAAACCTACTTCTACTAAGACAGTAATTCCAGAGACAACTCTAATCAACACCAGAAACCGGTGGAGGGATCTACGAACCGTTCAAGGATTCGGCCGGAACCATCGTCAATATAGACAGGAATAGGCCTGACGGGTGGCTTGATTTCGGGCGAGTACGACACAACAGCAAAAGGGAGAAGGCTGCACGACCATTTCCATTAGCCTTCTTAATATATCTTGCTTAATTGGACAGTACTTTAAGAGAAGGGCGACAAGACAATCCTCATCGAATTTTCAGGGACTTTGGAGGTGTTGGAGGAGTTGGTGGAGTTGGAAGCGTGGTGTCGCCAATACTTGTCGAAGAGCGAGAAGGTTGAATGTCAAAATTTCGAGGTAATGGTAATGCCGAAGACGAGGTCGAATTTTTCAATGTTTGAGCAAGACAAATTTGTAGTTGCGCGATGGCTTGTATGGTAAGGGTGGTAGAATCGTTCGCATAATCCGTGGCCAGCTTTCGGCAAATGACCCCTTCCACAGCTTCCTTGACTTCGAACACATCGGCCAAACCCAACTCCGTAAAGACCATAACCCCAAACAACGCTCTAAAGAACACCGCCTCTATTTTCATGCATCATCTTCCTGGTCGAAGGACATTAAAAATATCCATCCCCTACCGTGTTTTCAACTCAATCCAAGAAAGATTCCAATAAGTAGGGATTTTATTTCCATCCACCGCCTAATGCCTTGTAAATTTTTACTGCCGCGATACGAAGTTGCTTGGCAAAATTGATCAATTCGAGATCGGATTGCAAGGTATTCCGTTGTGCAGTGAGGACCTCCAGGTAGGTTGCCCGGCCATATCTATAGAGTAAGTGTGATGTTTCAACGGATTGTCGCAACACTTCGTTTTGTTTCTTTTTCAGAATATTGATTTTTCGCAAGTTATGAATATTAGAGAGCTCATTGGCCACTTCCACATAGGCGTTCAAAATTGTTTTTTGGTAGTGATACATGGCAGTCAACTGATTGGCTTCGGCATTATTGAACTGTGCTTGTAACGCGTTTCTATTAATAAGTGGTGCGACCAACGTGCCTACGGCGGTATAGGCGATTGAGGCAGGGGCCACAAATAAAAAATCGGGATTGAATGCCTGAAACCCAAAACTTGCCGTGATGTTAAAGCTTGGGAAAAATGCAGCCTTAGCTACTTTCAAATCGAAATTACTGCCCTTGATCTGCAATTCGGCTTCACGAACATCCGGGCGGTTTGCCAATAATTGTGAAGGAACACCCGATGCAATTTCATGTGGAATTTCCGAGAAATATTGGCCTTTGGTCCGTTCTATAGTTTGGGGATAGCGGCCTAACAAAAAGTTTATGTGATTTTCGGTGATCGTAATTTGTTGCAGGACCTCTTTTTCCAAAATACTGGTATTGAGCACTTGAGCCTTGAATAGTTCCACGGCTAATTCAGTTGCCCTGCCGGCTTCCTTCTGCAGTTCAACCACCTCCAACGATTCGTACTGTGTGTGGAGGGTTTGCCTGATGATGTCCAACTCATTATCCAAAGCCTGCAATTCGTTATAATAGATGGCTACATCCGCTACGAGATTAGAAACGACAAAGCTCGTCCCTTCGATACTGGCCAGAAATTTCGCCATTGCGGAACTGCGCTGGTTTTGCAACTTCCCCCAAATATCAACTTCCCATGATGACTGTAAGCCCACAAAAAGATCCGGCAAGTTATCAGGAATTTGTTGACCTGATTTAAAGTCGGTCGTCGCGTTCCCTGCCCCGTCCATGGTGTACAGTCCGTATCGGCGAATGGCGGTTCCTACACCCAAACCCATTGTCGGCATCAGTGCCCCCGTGGCTGCCCGGACACTTGAACGCGAAATTTCAATTCGCTGCAAAGCCATTTGCAAATCAAGGTTATTCTCTATGGCAGTCTCAATTAATTCATGGAGGAGCGGATCAACAAAGTAATCTTTCCATTGGATGTCAGCGATATTCGTGGTATCTGTTTTGTCCTTAAAGCTTGTTGGTATTTCGTTTTCCTGAATGGCCAGATCGGTCTTCAGTCCGGTGCAGCCATTAAAAATTAGAACCAGGAATAAAATGATAAAATTGGAATACATATGACGTTTCATTGCGTATAAGAAAAGAAATTCTAATATTCGTTGAGAATGGACTGAGTTCCCTGACGAAACGGGGACTATTGAAGTTTGGCTAACCTGCGGGCAAGTTTAAACCTCGACTTGAAACTCAACCGGGACGCCTTCCCTGTTTTCGATCTTTCCTCTCGATTTTTGCTCTCTCCCATCGTTGCAAATACCACATATAAGCCCGGGATAAGAATCACGCCGAAAATGGTCCCGAAAAACATACCTCCCGCCGCCGCAGAGCCAATGGTATTGTTTCCGATCTCACCGGCTCCCGAGGCAAACATCAATGGAAGGAGCCCGGCAATAAATGCGAATGATGTCATCAAGATTGGACGCAAACGCAGTGCGGCCCCCTCAATCGCTGCTTCAAAGGCGGTTTTTCCCCGTTTCTGCTGCAATATGGCAAATTCGATGATCAGAATGGCATTTTTACCGAGAATGCCAATCAACATGATCATCGCGATTTGAGCGTAGATATTATTTTCCAAACCCATAATTAACAGGAAAAATAAGGCACCAAAGATCCCAACGGGTAGGGAAAGAATGACCGGCATGGGCAGTAAAAAACTCTCATATTGTGCGGCGAGGAGTAGATACACAAATAATAAGCAAATCAGAAAAATGTAAATGGCCTGATTGCCCATTTGGGCCTCATCTCGTGATGACCCTGCCCAATCGTATCCAAAACCTTTCGGCAATTTACTGGCAGCCACCTCCTTGATGGCGGTAATAGCCTGCCCGCTGCTGTACCCTTTGGCAGGCTGACCATTGATCATGGCTGAGGGGTACATATTGTAACGGGTCACCTGCTCAGGACCATAAATTTTTTCAACGCGAAGAAAAGAAGAAAAGTGGACCATTTCCCCTGTGTCATTTTTGATATATAACTTCATCAGATCATCAGGTTCTGCACGAAACTCTGGAAGCGCCTGGACCATGACTTTATACATCTGGCCGAAGCGGATGAAGTTGGTCGCATACACACTGCCAATCAGTGCTTGAAGGGTATTCATCGCATTTTCAGCCGTGACTCCCTTTTGAGCCGCCTTCTCGCCATCGATATGAAGCATAAACTGAGGAAAACGTGCATTGAAGGTGGTAAAAGCATTAGCGATTTCCGGCCGTTTGTTAAGGTCATCGACAAAGGAATCAGCCGTTTTTTGCAATTCCTCAAGGGTGCCCGAACCGGTTTTGTCTAACAACCGCATTTCAAAACCGCTGGAATTCCCATAACCCGGCACAGGGGGGGGGGTAAAAAATTCAATGCTGGCATCTTTAATATGTTTGGTTTTTTCTTCAAGAAGGCTGATAATTTCATTATCGGAAGCCATTCGTTCATTCCATTTTTTCAAACTGATCAGATTCATTCCGTAGACGGCACCCGTACCTTCCGACAGGATGCTGAACCCGGCAAGACTTGAGACTGAAGTAACATCCTCTAATTCTGAGGCAATCTGCTGCACTTCATCGACAACTTTTTCCGTGCGTTCAAGAGTCGCTCCTGTTGGAGCGGTGACATTGGCATAAATCGTCCCTTGATCTTCATTAGGAATAAAGCCCGAGGGAACAAACGCCCCGATCAAACCGGTGCCCACGGAAAAACCAAGCAGAACCCCAAAAGTGATAATCCTTCTGTTCCCTATCGCGCTAATGAGTTTTTTGTAGTTATCAGAAAGATTGTCATACCACCGATTGAATCCATCAAATAATTTCTGAAGTCGCGATGGTTGAGGGTGCTCGCTGTTGTGGGTATTTTTAAGAAACACGGCACAAAGCGCGGGGGTCAGTGTGAGCGCGGTTATCCCTGAAAGAACAATAGAGCAGGCCATAGTCAAAGAAAACTGCCTGTAAAAAATTCCCGTCGGTCCATCCATAAACGCAACGGGCAAAAACACAGCCGACATGACAAGGGTAATGGCCATAATGGCCCCACTAATTTCATGCATGGCTTCCTCGGTAGCTTGCTGGGCTCCAATTCCTAAACCCTCCATCTTGGCATGAACCGCTTCAATCACCACAATCGCGTTATCGACCACAATACCTATGGCAAGAACCAACGCAAAAAGAGTAATGAGATTCAGAGAAAAACCCATCATGTGCATGAAGAAAAATGTGCCGACCAGAGATACCGGTACGGCCAAAATAGGGATGATGGTGAGCCGAACATTCTGCAAAAAGACAAACACCACCAGGGATACCAGAAGAAAGGCTTCAACCAGGGTTGTCAGGACTTGATGAATGGAGGCATCCAAAAACTGAGAAACATCATAACTGAGGCTGTAATCCATCCCTGGAGGGAATGACGTCGATTTAATTTCCTCCATTTTCTCCTTGATCGTATTGATCACCTCCTTGGCATTACTTCCGGGGCGCTGTTTTAACACAATAGCAGCGGAGGCTTGTCCGTTTTCCTTGGAGAGAACATCATAATCCTGGGAATCGAATTCAATGTCTGCGACGTCTTTTAGCCGCAGAATTTCCCCATCATCCGTACTACTTAACACCAAATCTTCATAAGCTTCTTTTGTATTGTGTTTGCCGGTATATTTCAACACATACTGAAGGGCCTGGGCGTTCTTATTCCTACCTGAGCTTTCGCCAATTTTACCCGGCGCAGCTTCTACATTCTGGGCCTGTAATTTTTCGATAACCTCGAGAGCTGAAATGTTGTACATGACTAATTTATTGGGCCTTAGCCACACACGCATGGCATATTCCCTTGATCCCAAAATTTCAGCAAAACCGACGCCATCAATTCTTTTCAGCTCCTTCAGGACATTGATATCAGTGAAATTGTAGAGAAATTTTTCGTCTATCGTGGGATCCAGACTGAGTATGTTGATATACAACAACATACTGTTTTGTACCTTTTCGACGATCACTCCGGACTTAATCGCCTCTGGGGGTAACTCTTCCAAGGCGGAAGCCACTCTGTTCTGAACGTTGACAGCGGCTATCTCCGGGTCGGTCCCGGCCTTAAAAATAATCTGGATAAGGCTGGTGCCATCATTCCCAGAAACCGACGCCATGTAGGCCATGCCAGCGACACCATTAATGGCTCGCTCAAGTGGAGTCACCACCGCCTTGACCACCGCCTCGGCATTCGCACCAATAAATTTTGACGTCACATTGACTTCGGGAGGAGTAATATCGGGAAACTGAGTAACAGGGAGTTGGGTAAAGGACAATAAGCCCAGCAATGTGATGAAAAGAGATATAACGATGGAGAGAACCGGACGATGAATAAATATTGCAGTCATAGGTATCTAATGTTTCTCAATATTGACTGCTTCACAGCATGGCGGTGGCAATATCAACATGAACAGGGTGCACCTTGTCTCCATTCATCACATTCTCCACACCCTCGAACAGGATCTGTTCGTCTTCAGACAAACCCGATTCCACCACGTACAAATTTGGCAGTCGCATTTTAGAAACAATATTCCTTTGTTCCAGCACATTGTCTTGATTCACCACGTACACATACAATTGATCTTGGATTTCAAATGTTGATTTTTGAGGAATGAGCAACGCATTTTCCAGTATTTTATGAACAATGACCTTCCCATTTGCCCCCTGTTTTAATAGTCCATCGGGGTTGGGGAATCTGGCCCTGAACGCAATATTCCCTGTTGAGCTGTCGAATTCACTTTCAATCATTTCTATCGTTCCTTCATACCCATAAAGGACTTGATTGGCGAGCTCAAAGCTCACAACCTTGGTCCCTCGTTCTCCAGAAGCAATGTAATTAAGATAATCGACTTCTGAAAGGTTGAAATAGGCGAATACCTCACGATTATCAGACAGTGAGGTTAAGATGTCTCCTTCGGCTATCAAACTTCCTACTTTATTTGGAATACGGTTAATGAAACCGTCAAAGGGAGCTCGTATTTTTGAAAACGAAAGGTTTAATGCTTCCTGCTCTTTGTTGGCCATCGCTTCTTCCACGTCGGCTTTCAATGCATCTACCTTGGCTTGAATAACATACAGCTCCGATTTAGACACAATATTTTTTTCTACCAACACGGTCACGTTTGCTAGTTCAACTTTGGCAACCTTCAGGTCTGCCAAGGCACTTCGATACGCCGCGTTCGCTTTTTGCAATTCCTTTTCAAATACGTTATTGGTCAAGGCAAACAATAACTGCCCTTTCTTGACCGGTTGCCCTTCATCAACATAGATTTTTTCAATATAACCTCTAATCTTACTTCGTATCTCTACATAATTCACCGATTGAATTTGGGCGACATATTTGCTGCTATATTCCGCGTCTTCTACGACCGGATAAATCACCTGATGAGTATCGACAGTTTCAGCCTCTTTTTTATACGTGCAGGATACCGTGAGCAAACAGACTGAAATAAACAGAAATGGGCTAATTTTCATTTGAGTGTTTCTTCTATGTGAAATCGTGAACAATGGGACGAATTGAGCTCTCTTGATTCAATCAAATACCGATGGCGTTCCCAACCAGAGAAACTCTTCAGTGCAAAGAAATTGAGCCTACACACGAAATAACGCCTACCCATAGGGAGAAACAGAGCCCAATCCAGGTGAGTGAAACAAGTGGAGGAGTCCGACACCCCATAACTAAAAAACCTATGCGTAAATATATTTTGGATACAGCCTTACAGATATGGAAAGCACAGAAAGAAAAAATACACTTCCTCAAATCAAAACAAATCCGATTTGAGTGCAGGTAGGGATACACAATCGACAATCAGCATCCCCAAGAACACCATAGATCAAACCTAGGATTTTTTCCGCACCGACACTGGCTTTCCTCAACGTGAGTCCAAATGTTCTCTGCAATGACAGACAACGGGTTTTCATGGAAATGAAATAAAGCCCGATTGAGGACATAACGCAGGCGCCATAAATTTCATCCAGATTGCCAGCTACCTATTTTCTCTGAGAATTTGGTCCTCCCTCCCTTAATCACAAAATAAACCTATCCCAATTCATTTCATAAAAACAAAGCTCTCAGTTATCGTTGGTGCAGCCTCGACTTCCTGACATCGTGCGGATGGGACATTCCCACAAATTGGTTTCATTCGTGCGAGGTCAAAACTACCATGGCTATAAACTCCATTGACATTTAATGTTATGGCTTTCAAGACCAAACTGGACAGAACCATACCTAGGGATTTCATCCTTTCCTAAAGATAAAGAGAGCAAATTATGAGCCACAGCCCTCACCTTCGAGACGGGCTAAAAACTTCCAATAAATTGGTGGTAATTATAGGGCGCCATTTGAAAAATGATCCTTACATGTCAGGATGCCACGATCTATCACGCTATCCTCCACTAAACCACGAAAAACCGATATTTAAGACATATTGTTTTATTACCTGGAGTTCCTATCCTGAAGGATCAGCTAGCCTAGATATGATTTCGTTAAAAAATTTTGATAACGCCCTTGACATTCGCCTGCTTGCCTTCCCTTAGTTTAAGTTATCACTGTCGAATAATGCAGTAAAGGCGTCAACACTTAATAAACGGCAGACTAAATGGTGCCACCGGCATACTCGGTCCGAGCTTTAGATATCTGGTTTATTAGGGAGAGATTCCATGGAAGGGCGAGAGGACCATTCATCGCAATAATCGCGGCTTTCCTGCACATAGCTGCGAAAGGGATCGGCCATGACAAAAGCCGGACTCCCCTGAAGTTGCAAAACCGACCAATTGATGACATAAGGTGGCCGGCGCGGATCATGATGGCCTGTCGCCTTCTCTAAGAAATCCGCCCACCCTTCCTTAACGATATGGCGAATGATTTCTGATCGCCCGAACGCACGGGTATTTCGTGGTGGATGACCTTTCGCCAACTCGACCAGGTCATTCGTCGTAAAGCGCGGCGCATCGCCTTCTTCTGCCATGCCATGGTACAGCCCTGCCTGTGGATCGACATTGTGATATTCCAAATCCAAACTTTTCAACCAGGGATCGTCCCATTCCAATTTCTCTGCTTCCCGAAAGGTTTCCAGCAACGAGAGCTTGGAGGCCCAATCAACCCGGCCCACCACCTCCTGATACCCTTTGTGTAAATCCTTCACGACCGATTCCCAATGGGCCAGAACCCAATCTGTTTCCTCATCCTGCCCGGCATAGTGTTTATCAGCGGCTTCCCAAAATTGCTCCTGGATATCCAAGGCAGAAAGGTGCTGGCCGGTTGAGAGAGTGACCATCCATTTTTGCTGAGGGTCGCGGGAGATGGCTCGCAAGGTCTGGACAGGATCATCGAAATCCAACCCTTGTGGGGCATGCCCTTCTTCGATTAATTGCAGGACCAATCCGGTTGTACCCATTTTCAATAGGGTGGCCTCTTCTGCCATGTTCGAATCGCCCATGAGCAAATGCAAACGCCGGAACCGTTCGGGGTCGGCCAAGGGCTCATCCCGGGTATTTACAATGGCCCGGTTGTGTTGGACCCATTCAAAAAAATCGTTGACGATGTAATCCGGACGCTGGGAAATTTGATAGACCACCCCCTCTGCCGCTGATCCCCGTGACCGGTCTCTCCCACGCCCTTCAATATCGTCCAGGTTAATCCAGCCATCCACGGAACGTGCCATCCCGATTCGGCCGGCGCCGGTAAAGACCTGGCGTGTCACCAGAAAAGGCATTAGTAACCCTAATCCTTTATAAGTAAAGGGAAAATTTCGCGTGACCAGGTAGTTTTCATGGCAGCCAAATGTCGCGTCTGTCTCATGATCAATATTATTTTTTATGATCGACACCAACTCAGAAAGCCCTAGTTCATCCAGACAGTCCTGCAATAGCCAATCTCCGGCACGGTCCACAGCCACGAGATCCCACAACGAATGGCATTCCGGCGAGGCATATTCAAGATGTCCCATATCGACATACATCCGGCCTGCGTTGAGCAAAAAGCCTCCATTGCCTGGAGGTTCATCATGCCCACGATAATGCCAATCAATCACGCCATGTTTTTTCTGGCCAAACAAATATTCAATGATCCGGCGTGCGACCCAGGAAGGAGACACGTCCGGTTGATCGGCCTTAATGAGCAGGCCATATTCGGTTTCAATGCCGAAGATTCGATTATGCATAGGAATCTCACTCTGCCAGGATTAGGTGGCAGGCTGGAACACGGGAGGAATGAAGGACTGTAATTCCGACTGACTCAGAACACGATAGGTTTCCATCTTCCCGCTCTCCCGATCCAGCAATACACATTCCAGTGCTTCCTTGGAGAGCGTTTCACGAATTCGTGAAGCAATGGCCTCATCGTCTGGAATGGTGGACATGGAAGTGGCTGCCGAAGAGGTGCTTGCCCCCTCTTCTGAATCCGAAGAGGGGGTCGAGGTTTGGAGGTGACTCGCAATCCCCCACAGCCGGAGACTCACCTCCACCGCCGACGGCAAAGAAGAGAGAGGACTATGGTTTTTCCATTCCTGAGTAAGACACCCACGGATTGACGGGGAAGCCGCCAGCAACCCGAATTCGCGTTGCTCCTCAAACATGCCATCATAATTGATGCTGAGCAAGCGGTCGCGATCCTGGGTAGCCCCGACTTCTGCCAGCAAAATTTTGGCAATGTAGGGTGCCTTGAAAATTTCTTCAAAAGCTTGCTTAATGACAGGGGCCAGACCATTTTTCATCAGGCGGGAAGCGGTCACATCCGCGGGTGACCGTTGAAACCCTTCCACGTGGGCCATATCCAAGAGGGTATACCGTAATTTCTCCAGATCAGCCGGGTGCCCCATGCCTCCTAGCGCAATGCGATCGTAAATTTCATAGATCTTTTCCGTACCCCGATTAAAAGTCAGCAACAGAATTCCTTGGGCAAAGGAAACACCGACTAATGGATTGCCTTGTGTGAATTGATCGTCCAGATAATTTCGTCGATTGGCGACAGCTTCAATCCATCGATAGGGTTCTTCATACATGATTCAGCACCTTTTCTGAAAACAGCGATTTCAACCGTTCGGCGGGAATGGTCCTCACTCCTTCAGGGGAAATGCGTTTGACGACGGGGTACAATTGAGCCTGCGCGTCCACTCCACCGGTGGCAGAATCAAACTCTGCAGCACTGGTCATTAGCCGAAGCACGAACGTCAGGGCGTCTTCTTCATTCATCCCAGCCACGGGACCACTCCCCCACCGATTCATGTAAAACAAAATCCCCCGAATCGTAGAAGATCCTGATCCTGACACGGCATATTCTACCGCCTCGAATTCGGCTCCTAAGATGTCGTAGAAAAAGATCTTCCCGCATCCCTCAAGTTGATCATACCCCGCAAAAATTGGCGCCACGGTTCCGGTTCCTGCCAACGCCGCAGGCGCATTGTTTTTCAACAATGTCGATAAGGCTCGCAACTTTCCCTCAAAACTCAAATCCTGCAATTGGCTTCTCCGGTAATACTTAAAAGAATGCTCTAAGATTCTTGCCATTTCAAACGCGGTGGCAGGAACACCTGCAATGGCCATGACCGAAAAACGATCCAATTCCAAGACCTTATCAGTCCGATCATACATCACGACATTGCCGGCCGTTGCCCGCCGGTCACCAGCTACGAGGACACCATCTGCATACTTGATGGCAAAGACCGTCGTACCGGTTGTAATATCAACATGGGCTGATGGCCCGCTGACATTGAACGGCTGACAAAAATCGTCAACCGCATAGCCACGTTCTCGTAAAATCTGAATAAAATCTCCCTGTTGTCCCATCTTATTCCCCGGTCCGTTGGCGATATTTTTCCGCCTGCTTGGGATCCACCTTGCGCATGCGCTTCATGAGATTATCACGGGAAGGAGAATCAGTTTCCGGCTTTTTAGGACCTGATTCCTGATCACCAGGTCCAGATGGCTTTGAGAGTGGATCGATTGGCTGCTCTTTTCGTTCAAGCCCTCCGGTTTGGATATATGCATATGTGCTTTCCATAAATCTCATCCTCCACATGAACTTTTCATGCTTTCCAGAACAACATACATTAAACTTTACGTAAATACATACCTGTTTGAAAATTCCCACCATAAACAGGATAGCAGGACATAATGACCTCTAATCCTAGCTTCATTAACAACTCATCAATCCAACTGGGGTTGTAGCAAACGGCAGTTAAATTATTATTATCTTGCTTCCCACCGTTAGCAGGTAAATCACTATTCTCCAAAAAAATATAATTTGGCGTAAATTCCGGATTGCGCTTTGCCTCATATCGACTAAAACAGGTAAAAAAGGCAAAACCATTTCTTACCAATTTGTCAGAAATAAGGTTCATATACATTTCAAAATCTTTAATGTCCAAATGGGAAAAAACGCTCCATGCCCAAACCAAATCATATGAATCATCTAAAAAGTCAAAAACGGGTTCTTTTGTCGAAGCATTTGGGCTGTACATTTTATTCATATAATCAATATGGTTAAATGTGAACCGGTTATCCGACTGAAAGAACGCAATGTTTTCATTAATGTCATTACGATCCACATCAAAACCAGAATATTCGAACTCGACATTGATATGTGAATCTTCAGCCAATTTTCTTGGTATGCGCCCCTTCCCACATCCAACATCAAGTATTTTTATCTTTTTTCTCTGAAGATCCTGAATGAGTGCGGTGAACCGTTGATACTCGTATACTTTTTTTTCATCAGAAAGCCAGAACCCACCATCAGTGAGTCTAACAACTCTATTTCTTTCAAGGAAGTTAAAGGAGTTAGGCATGACTCCCTTATTGGTTCTTAGATCAACTAACAATTCTCAAAATTCCCTTTTTCATCCGGTGAAGTTCGGGGACGACTTTCCCCCGCTATCAGTAGGTTCGCTAGAAAGATTACCAACCAATTCATGGAGGTATTATTCCTAACCGGGAGTATAAATCACTCCAAATTTTTGCTAAATATTCTGCTAAGGTGAAGTGAAATATCCAAAAATTAGAATAATCCCACCTAAAGTTACTGCTCCCCTGTCAGAGCTTTCATCATATCCAATGGAGTCGCGGCATATTCAATTACAGACCGACAGCGAGCCACTGACACCGGCTCAAGGTGATCCTGCAGATCAAGATGCAGTCCCCCATTTTGGCCACGAAAATGAACCCCTTCCCATTGTATCGACGCAATGTCTTTTTCAAATCGTTGGACACACAATCCACGGAGCCCCCCACGCGTATCGAGTGGTCCATGCTTCATGGCTTTCTGAATCTCTTGTTCCTGACATAGCGGGGTTGTTCGACCTTCGGATTCCAACCCGAAGAACAGGCCGCGATCAGGATCCAGATTATGATATTCCAGATCCAGACTGGCAAGCCAAGGGTCGTCCCAGCCGACGGCCTCGGCCTGGCTAAAGGTTTCGAGTAACCACCATTTTGTCACCCAATCGATTTTCCCCACAAGCTGCAATCGATCCCGCTCGAGAAGGTCTAACACATGCTCCCATTCGCAAAGAATCCAGGTCGTCTCTTCATCCATTTCGATGAAGAACTTTCTGGCCAAATTTAGATATTCCCGTTGAATATCCAGCCCAGAAATCATGCCGCCAGTTTTCCGCTTCACAAGCGTGTTCAATTCAAAATCCAGCGACAGCGCCTGAATCGCCTGCACCGGGGAGTCTAATTCACAGGGCGGCACGAGCCCACCCGCAATCATATCTAACACCACCCGTGTCGTACCTATCTTCAAGGCGGTGGCATACTCACACATATTCGCATCGCCCACGATGAGATGGAGACGTCGATAGCGCTCGCGATTCGCATGGGGTTCGTCTCGTGTATTAAGAATGGGGCGGTTGTGCATGGTATCCACCCCCAACTCGGTCTCCATAAAATCTGCGCGTTGGGACAATTGAAACCCGCCGGGCACAAACCCGCGCTCTTGCGCTTCACGACCGACCTTGCCTGCCCCGGCAATCAATTGTCGGCTAACCAGGAAAGGCATGAGCCCGCGAGCCAAATTCTCGAAATTGAGTGTGCGCGAGACCAAATAATTATCATGGCAACCATAACTATGCCCATGAAAATCCGTGTTGTTTTTATACAGCTGGACCATCGGTCCGCCAAGGACCTTGTTTCGGCGTTGTGCCGCCATCCAAAGGATTCGTTCGCCAGCCCGGTCATGCGCGACCATATCCTTAAGAGACCGGCATTCCGGCGTGGAATATTCCGGATGAGTATGGTCATTATAAAATCGTGCGCCATTGGGGAGGACAAGGTCACTTTTCATTTCATGGAAGGAAAAAGGCCGATGGGCATCCTGCTCCGCAAACAGGTCCTCTTCTTTATCCTGAGCTAACTCGGTGACACGAAACCCCCGTTGATCCTCATGGGGATGTTCGCCCTGATAATCCCAACGGCGGGTAAAATGTCCGTCAAGATAGGCCCTCACCAACTCCATGGATTCCACCACAGGATCCGCGGTCTCGACATCTTCCCTCGCAATCCCATACTCGGTCTCAATGCCAAACAGGCGAATCGGGTTCATATCTTCCGATCTTTCAACTGAGAATGTCCCATTTGAGAGCTTGTTAGAAAGGGAGGTTTAAACAATTTGAGAGGTCCGATGTTCTTCTCCGTCTTTTCCAGGCTGAAGGGACGACACTCCAACAACCTGGTCTGGATGGTAATCCAAGAGTTTTAACCATTCCTCAGCTGAATCATCAGGGGGAAAAATTTCACTCTCCTTGAATTCTTCATTGGTGGCAATGAGTAAATCATCGAGGGTCAGCCCCGATGGTTCTTGGTCACCCGCTTGAATCGCCCGTTCAATGGCCCGTTCTTTGGCACGCCGGACGATTCCCGCCAACACCGCTCCACTCAATAAATCCCGCCGGTAGAGAATTTCCCGCCGGCCGTTACGCAACCGGATAGCCAGCACGCGATTCTCCTGGCTCCGCTGAAAGAGATTCTCTAACAGTCCGTCGATGATACGCGAAACCGGAGTCCCATCATCTTCTCCGCCCCCGGCAGATTTCTTCGTGTCGTAAGGAAGATCAGCGGTCAAATAGACACGCAAAATTTCCCCAACATCGTTTCTTCCAGGTCGGCCAACTTTGATTTTTCGATCGATTCTTCCAGGTCGAAGCACCGCCGGATCAATCATATCCGGACGATTCGAGGCCAAAATCACGACCACCTGAGAAAGGCTTTCAATCCCGTCGAGTTCAGCGCAAAACATCGGAACCAGCGTGTTGGAGACATTGTAGGATCGCACTGCCCGTCTCGTCCCTAAAATAGATTCGGCTTCATCGATAAAAATAAACGGTAACTTTCCGGCCAGTCGTTGTTGGCGAGCTTGGAGAAATAAATCCCGGATGATTCGTTCCGATTCCCCGACCCACATATTCAAAACTTCAGGACCTTTGACATGCAGAAACACGCCACCTTCAATCGGCGGAAGTTGCGAGAGAGAATCCTGTCCCTGGGTTCCTACATGAGGCGTGGGCGTTTCACGTTCTTGCGCTAAGATTTGTCCAAGGCTCGCAGCCGTAGCCTGGCCGATCAGCGTTTTTCCGCAGCCGGGTGGGCCATAAAGTAGGAAACCCTTGGGTTGCTGGAATTGATAACGGGAGAACAACCCTTCATGCAGGAGCGGATATTCTATTGACCGGCGAATGGCCCCAATGGCTTCCTGCTGGCCACCAATATGCTCCCACCGCACAGTTGGTAACTCCGCTAAAAGATGCGATTGGCCTTGTGAATTTTCTAAACGTTCAATGGCAATTTTGTGAGTCGGGTCCAATCGAACCTCATCGCCAACCTTCAGGTCCGCACTTGCAAGCTCCTCGGCCCGTTGAATGAGAATGCCTTGTCTGCCGACCTCTTGATCAATTCGAAGACGGCCATCGCCTAAAATCTCTCGAACTTTCACAATTGGACCACTCCGATCATACCCAAGAGACCGGATGACGACATATGCCTCATTCACTAAAATCTGATGTCCAACCTTTAAGCCATCTCGCTCGAGCCTGGGATCGACATTGGCATAGTATTCCGCCCCACCAACCATAATTCTGGCTACGCCATCATCAGGCTGACCCAACAACGTCCCGATTCGATTTGCCGGGGCCGTCAGCTTTTCAAGCACCCCCTGGAGTTTTTTCATGTCGGCTTCCTGTTGTTGAGAAGCCGTCGTTTGTTCAACAAGCCGGTGTCGAAGTTGATAGAGCAAGGGAATGCGTTGATCCCCTTCCGGCAATGATGCCAAACATTGGTCAATGAGTGCTAACGGCGAAATTCCCGACTGACGGGAGGATTTTGAAAATGAGGAACCACCTGACGGAGAAGAATCCTTGGGGGAAGAAAATTCTGAAGAATCGCTCATCGTATATATCTTTCCATTCTATTTCAGTTGGAAGATGAAAGCCGTGATGCACATTAAACCGTTGCCGAGTCATCTTGTCCGGCAGTTGTCAAATCATTCTACAATGTTTCCTGGCCATTACCCAAGGTATAAAAAAAGCAGAGGATCCAATACCGGATCCCCTGCTTCTATTAAAGTGTAACCTTTAGTGACTTAGTGCGTTACCAACGGTCTCCACCGCCACCACGGTTTCCTCCGCCGCCACGATTTCCGCCACCACCGCCACCACCAAATCCCGTTCGTGGCGCTTGAGGCTTCGCTTCATTGACCGTCAGGGTACGCCCTCCCATTTCGGTCCCATTCAGCGCCTCGATCGCGGCCTTGGCTTCAGCATCCGAGGCCATTTCCACAAAACCAAATCCCCGAGACTGCCCGGTGTATTTGTCCGTAATAATTTTAGCCGACGTCACGGCGCCGTGCTGCCCAAAAAGGTCAGCCAATTCCTGCTCTGCCGTGGAATACGGCAAGCCACCCACATAGATCTTTGAACCCATCGGGGTCCCTCCTTCTAAATGCGATATTGTTTTGCATGGTTCGAAGAGAAGAGAAGGGAAGGAACGGCCCGAGAACGCAAACCAGATGGCGACTTAGGACTAACTTCCAATCAGACTCCTTGCGGATTCCTTGGCAAAACAACATCAGTGATGGGCCCGTCACTCAAACATTCACCACGTGGCCCGAATGTCGTGATGAATTTCTTTTGATAAGCATAAGTCAGAATGGGAAAGAATGCAACAGACCCCAGGCGAGAAACAACTATTGAAGAGCATTATTTTCAGGAAATTAATTGGGGAACACCCTTGCCATCAATCGCCTCTTCAGTGATTACCACTCGCTTAATATCTTTCAGGGCTGGAACATCATACATCAAATCCAGCATCACTTCCTCCAGAATGGAACGCAATCCTCTGGCTCCAGTTTTCATAGACGAGGCCCTTGTGGCAATGGCCTGAACCGCCTCAGGGGTAAAATCCAACTGCACCCCATCTAATTGAAATAATGCTTGATATTGCTTCAGAAGAGCATTTTTCGGTTCCTGGAGAACCCGAACCATATCCTCCACTCGCAAATCATTCAGAGACGCCAGAATCGGGAATCTGCCCACAAATTCAGGGATGAGTCCATATTTTAAAAGATCCTCAGGCTTGAGTTTTCCCATTAATTGATCAGAGGTCAGTCCCTCACCATTAGCGGAAACTGCCCCAAAACCCATTCGCTTCTGATTGGTCCGTTGAGCAATAATATCCTCCACTCCGACAAACGCACCGCCACAAATAAAGAGAATATTGGAGGTATCCACCCTGAGGAATTCCTGCTCGGGATGTTTTCTGCCCCCCTTGGGAGGCACATTACATAACGTCCCTTCCACTAATTTCAGCAATGCTTGTTGGACACCTTCCCCGGACACATCCCGCGTAATAGATGCGCTTTCAGATTTCCGGCTAATCTTATCAATTTCATCGATGTAGATAATACCCACTTGGGCTCTGGCCATATTAAAATCGCACGACTGCAATAACTTCAAGACCACATTTTCGACGTCTTCTCCAACATATCCCGCCTCCGTCACCGTAGTGGCATCCGCGATGGCAAAGGGCACATGCAAAATTTTCGCTAAGGTTTTCGCCAGTAAGGTCTTACCGGTTCCCGTCGGCCCGATCAACATTACATTCCCTTTTTCCAATTCCACATCAGGCAGGTCTTTGCCGCTAAACACCCGTTTATAATGATTGTGGACGGCAACCGCCAGAACCTTTTTGGCACGGTCCTGTCCAATCACATACTGGTCAAGCACCGCTTTGATTTCAGGAGGTGTCGGCAAGGGACCCGCTGGCGGCTCTATGACGGAGGGACCTTCGTTATGGCCTGATAAAAACTTGGAACATTGTTGGATGCAATCTGCACAAATCAACACCGATCCTGGTGCCTGACATTGCGTACAAGCCAGTTTTGTCGGGGCCTGTATCAAATTCGTTGCTCCAGGTTTTGCCCGACCACAAAAGGAGCAGACCGCATCCGCACGATTTCGTCCTTGCTTCGAATCCCAAAAAGCCACAGCAGTTACCTTTCCTTACTCTTCGCCAGATATCAATCTAATCAGTGCGATCACTCACCCATGAAATGATGATCTTAATCTTCAAGAGGAAGGATATCAAATCATCTCCCTTTCAGGATAAACCTCCCAGGGATTCCTCCACAACCAGCGGCACAGCCTTCCATGACAATCCACGGTCCACCGTCCGAAAAAGTCCTTTTCCATTCGTGCCCACATAGAGTACATCGGAATCGACCGGGCTCATCGCTAAAGCTCGAATATTAACATTCGTCAAGCCCTCACTTCGAGCTTCCCAAGTTATTCCTCCATCTTCACTTCTAAAGACACCGTCACGATTGGTCACATACACGACATGGGGGTGGGTATGATCGAGAATGAGGTCACTCAACATTTGATCGGGGAGGATATCTCCAATGCGAGTCCAAACTTGCCCCCCATCCTTGGTGACGTATAATCCATTCAGAGTGGCAGTATACACGGTATCGGATTCACGAGGGTCAACCTTAATGCGAGTCACCCCCAGTGCCCTGGAAGATTTCAGGACGTCCGAGGCCACCAGCCCATTATTGACCATCCTCCAGCTTCGGGCACCATCAATGGATTTATAGACTCCCCCACTTGTTCCGGCATAGAGCGTTTGAGGCTGCCGGGGGTCGCAGTCAAGTGCCACCACCATGAGCACTTCTTTCATGCCCTCCATCCGCTTACTCCAGGTTTCTCCCCCATCGTCTGATTCAAACACCCCTAACGAGGTGGCGGCATAAACATGGGCACTGGAACCCGGAGCAAAGACCAATTGATGAACCACAGAAGAAATCGTCACATCATCCAATCCCGTCCGCCGTGACACCCATCGTTGGCCACCATCATAACTTTTATACACCGCGTCACCTTTAGTCCCGGCTACAATATTGGCTGGGAACAGGGGATCGATGGCCAGGGCAATGACGCGAGAATGGGTCATACCCGCAGACATGTTCTGCCAGGTCATCCCTTCATCACGGGATTTATAAATATAGTCATTGGTAGCGAGGTAAAGAATCTTGGAGTTTGTGGGATGAAGGGCGATTTCCACCACCGCCTCACTTTTCCCACAGCCGGCCAACATCATGCAGGCAACCACTGTTGGCCAAAATAAACCCGGCCTGACGATCATTCCGTACCTTGGATTACTTTTACCCGGCTTCTCAGGAAGAGGCCGCACCATAGAGACACCTTCCACAGCTAGTGACGGAGACGAGCCCCGTTTGGTTGTTGTGGAGGAGGTTGAGCAGGAGATGGCATAATGGGGGGGAGATTGCCCACAGGCGCTTTCGCAGCCTTTTCATACAGACCCATGGCTTCAGGCATCCATTTCGTGAGATCGGCAATCCGGGTTTCATGGGCTGGATGGGTGGATAAAAATTCCGGTGGAGCGCCATCAGAAGTCGCTGCCATCCGTTCCCAGATGTGAATCGCTTCCCGTGGGTCGTACCCCGCGTCGCCGGCAAGCAGGATGCCGATATAATCGGCTTCTGATTCGTGTTTTCGGCTAAACGGTAACAGCACTCCTGTCTGCACCCCAAGCCCCATCGCCTGCATGGCTAACGCGTTTAACGCCGGATTTTGACCTTGGGTCGAAAGTAAAATCGACGCTGTGGTCATTCCATATTGAGCCACCAGTCCCTGGCTCATCCGTTCACCTCCATGTTCCGCCAATGCATGAACCACTTCATGCCCCATAATGGCCGCTAATCCGGCCTCATTTTTGGCCATGGGGAAAATGCCGGTATAGACCGCAATTTTCCCCCCAGGCAAAGCCCAGGCATTTTTCATATTGTCATCTCTAATGACAGTCACTTCCCAATCAAATTCTTTCGCCACCTCCGCGTATTTAGAACGCTTGGCCGCCTCAATAATACGAGCCGCGACCCGTTTGACCGGCTCAATTTCTTTGGGATCTTTGGAAATAACGACTTTCGGGTCCTGCAACACTTCACTATACTGGGCAGCCCCCATCTGACTCATTTGCCCCGACGGCATCAGGAGGAGTTGAGAGCGATTCGTATAGGGATTGGTCTGGCAACCAGAGAGCAGAATACTCAGGAGCAGTGCACAGGATAAGCCCGTACGAACCATGATGGCCCTCCACAATATCGGCATCTCAGAACCTCTCTGAATTCAGCATAGATCCCAAAGAGGCATCCAGCTCCCGTTACATGCAGCGCGGACCATCTACATTCCGGCAGAAGGCTCTGGAATGCGAATGTCCAATTCTTGAATTTTCTCGTAACGAGCCAATGCCGGTTTTGTGCCTACACGAGGGCCCACCACCAAAATGGCAAACTCCTTAGGTCTCAAATGTTTGTGTGCAGCCATTCGGACTTCAGCCGTGGTGACCTTTTCTATGCCCTGGCGAAATTCTCTCAGCCAGGTTGAAGGGTACCCATAATATTCGTACGTCAGGTATTTACCAAGCACTTTCGTGGGAGAATCCACTGAAAAGACAAAGGAATTTAAAATGCTGGCTTTCGCGCTCGTCACTTCTTCATCCGTAGGAGGCTCAGCGACCATATTCCGAGCTTCCGCAATTAACGCATCAATTCCCTTCGCCGTCGTTTCTGTTTTCGTCGACATCGAAAGAATGGCCATGCCCGGATAGTCCCATTGTAACCCGACGCCCCCATGAACATCGTAGGCCAGCCCTTGCTTGGACCGGATGTTATAAAATAATCGGGCCCCAAATGACCCCGAAAGAATTTGATTGACGATCACCAATGGATAATAATCAGGATCGTCCCGACGAATACCCAGATGTCCCATAGCAATTTTGGCTTGGGTCATATCGTTTTTTTCAACATAAAATACACCAGCCGGAACGTTTGCCTGAATGCCAACCTGAGCATCCGATACCTCTGGGCCTTTGGGCCAATCACCAAAAATCGATTGAATGAGCGCCAACGTCTTTTCTCGTTCGAAATCGCCACTCACACCTAAAATGATGCGATTAGGATGAAAGTATGTCGAATGCCACCGGATCACATCCTCTCGCGTGATAGATCCCACGGAGGCGTAAGTCGGCTCCCATGTATATGGTGATTCTTTCCCATAAATTAACTTTTTAAATTCTCGTGACGTAATCTCATCGGGATCATCGTTCTGACGCGAAATCCCCGCCATCACCTGATTTTGAGCAATTTTTAACTTCTCAGGATCAAATACGGGAAACCGCAACACATCCCCGAATATCTTCAACACATCCGGAAAATCTTCAGTGAGAGAACCCATCGATGCGGTTCCCGACGAGTCCCCAATGTGTGTTTCAATCGCGGCGGCCTTCCCCTCCAAATACTCATCCAGCGCATCTCCGCTCAGAGTTTTTGTCCCCCCGGTGCGAAGCACGGTTCCCGTTAAGGAGGCCAACCCAACTTTTGCTTCAGGTTCCAACCGAGATCCTGTCCTGATCATGGCTGACACACCCACCAATGGTAACTCATGGTCTTCCATCAGCAATACCACCAGTCCATTATCCAGAACCACGCGTTCAGGTTCAGGAATGACCAGTTCGGGTAAGGGTGGAAAATGCAACTCCTCGACTTTAGTCACCTGCGCTTGCACCCAAACGGGTACACAAAACATGACGAAGACGACCAATCCCGCGCTCAGGATTGACCATCGGCCTACTCCACACACCGCAGACTGCTGAGACATGATGCGATTCATGATTGACCCTCCCCGGAAGTGACTGCTTGAGGACTATCAGCAGGAGGAACCGTTTCAATCATGCCCACGATTCGGTTCGTGGATTGAAACATTGTGTTGGCGACCCGACGAATTTCGCTCTTGGTCACCTGATCCAACCGATCGATGGACCGGAATAACTCGCGCCAATCGCCAAACAACATCTGATAATCAGTCAGGTACATCGCCATGCCGAGGTTATTATTCAAGGCCCTGACTAGCCCGGCTTTCGTTCTGGTGCGAAATCGAGCCAACTCCTCATCGGAGACGTCCTGGGTTTTAAGCCGGTCAAACTCTTCTCGTAAGGCCTGTTGCACGGCCTGATTTGTCACGCCCCGGCCAGGAACAGCATAGGCCATCCACACATGCGGGTATTTGTCACCTGGATATTCCCCATAGGCTCCGACCGAAACCGCAATGCGTTTGTCCCGTATCAGCGATCGATACAACCGGGACGTCCTCCCATTCGTCAAAATATCGTCGATCGCATCGTACACCGGTTGATCAGTATGAGTTACAGGGGGTTTATGATACCCCTCGACATATAACGGTTGGGAAGGATCCTGCAGTTTCACAATTTTTTCGGCGATGGACGGAGGCTCAACGATTCGAAGCGGAGGGGGCGAGGGAGCAGCGGGAATTCGATTGAAATATTTTTCAAGAATCGGAATGACCGTCTCCGCTTTCACATCCCCGACGATCGCCGTTACTAAATTTGTAGGCACATACTGCGCCTCATAAAACTTCTTCGCGTCGGTCATCGTGTAGGATTGGATGTCGCTGGCAAAGCCAATCACCGGATGATGATACGGGTGAGCCATATAGGCCGTCGCGACAAACTGTTCGAGCAACCGGCCGAAGGGTTGGCTTTCCGTCCGCATTCGACGCTCTTCCATGACCACGTCCCGTTCCTCATAAAACTCTCGAAAGACCGGGTGCAGAAAGCGCTCAGACTCCAGATAGGCAAACAGTTCAACCTTATTGGCCGGTAGAGCATAAAAATACCCGGTCACATCAGCACCGGTGAACGCGTTTAAGGCGACCCCACCCTCTCGTTCAATGATATCGCCGAACTCATTTTTCACCACATAGGCAGAGGCCTCTTGTTGTCGTTTTTTAAAAACCGCATACAGGCGATCCACCCTCTCCGGGTCAGGATCGGAAGAAAATTTCTCCGTTTGATAAGCCTGGTAGGCCTCTTCCAATGCCTCTAGCGCAATCTTTTCTGCGTCGTAATCGATTGTTCCAATGTGGGGTGTTCCTTTAAACGCCATATGTTCAAACATATGAGCCAGTCCCGTTTGCCCCATGATTTCCTGAGCCGATCCCACATTGACGCGCGTCATGAAGGCAAAGACAGGGGCCACTGGCCGTTCCACAATTATGAAGGTCCACCCGTTCTTTAACGTATGCTGGGTCACACGTTGTTCAAAGGAGGCCAGATCCTGACCAAACACGAACCCTCCGCTGACGAACCACGCCAGCCCCACAAGTCCGAGAGTCTTGCTCCATCCCATCATTCGGTTACCGATTCCCATTATTCACCATCCTGTTTAAGCAACGTATCTAATCTGACCATTAATTAATCCTACCCAGTAAATGAGAATTCTGGCAAGCAAGAAACGATTGAATGCGGAAACCGCATCTTAACAACACCTGCTCGTGTTATGACGGGATACCAATCTTGTCCTGAGACTTGCGGCAAAAAAGATTTGCCTTACCTAATTAAAAGAAAAGCTGTTGACAATGGGACCGCCGCCCGTGCGATAGAGATATTCGTGCACAACCCAGAAATGGTAACACTGAGTAATACTCTTGGCCTTTTAGCTCAACGCTCCTTTTATTCAACGACGATCACCGATGAGGGCTCATCTCTCATCTCCATCCCAAGCCCGGATTCTTCCCAGGGGTGCAATACGGGTCCCTCATATTGATACCCTCCTTGAATTGGATCCCCAGACAACAGTAGCGGCATATCAAGATCTAAAAATTCAAACCCTCCCAAGCCCAACACCAGACTCCAGGAGCAGCCCATCGCCACACGGCTTTCTACCATGCCACCAATCATGAGCCCGAGTCCTGAAGCCCGCGCCAACCCGGCAATATCCATAGACTCCACCACCCCGCATTTCGTAATCTTCAGATTCAGTACATCCACGGCGTTTCGTTCAATCAATCCTCTCGCATCCTCTACGGATCGAACCGATTCATCAGCGGCAAGAGGAATCGCTCCTTTCCGTCGCAAGGCCACGAATCCCTCAACATCCTCTCGGGCAACCGGTTGCTCGAATAACATCACAGGTAGATGCAATCGCTCTATTGCTCTTATACACTCACTTGCCTGCTCCAATGAAAAACCTTGATTCGCATCAAGGACCAGCTTCGAATCGGGACATGCGGCAGACACTGCCTCCATCCGCCGGATATCCTCATCCACCTCCAAGCCGACTTTCATTTTAAATACCCGGAATCCCCTGGCAAACCACGCTTGGGCGGTGCCTACCATCTGGTCGAGTGGTCCAATTGGCAACGTAACATCGGTCTCCTGTCGTCGCACATCCGCCCCTCCCCAAAGTCCCCACAAGGGAATACTCATGCCACGGCACAATGCATCAAGGAGGGCCGTTTCAAGGCCACATCGCACGGCAGGAGTCCGGCGGGCCACCTCACGAAGCTGCTGTGCTAATTTTCTGAAATGAGTGACAGATTGTCCCAGGCATTCGCTGGCTGCAAGAGGAAAGACTCGAAGGCAACCCGCCTGATCCTCTCCTGAAATATCAGGAAAGGGTGCCATTTCCCCAAAACCGTACGCCCCGTTTCGAAGCGTGACGCGGACAAAGACATTGTGAGCCACCGTCATGGCCCCTGATGCCACGACAAAGGGTGCCAGGAGCGGCAAGGCGATTGGCCACGCTTCAATTTTGGTAATACAGAAAGGATCACGCACGGGCATAACTACATGAAGAGTCCACAGAAGAGAAAATGAGACGCGCTCTACCACGGTTTCCCGTCACGGCATTTCAACCATACCGATCATCATTCCAGGGAAGAGCGGTATTGGAATACCCGCGCACTTCCCAGAATCCCCGCTCATCTCGTTCGGAAAACGTAATTTTTTTGACCCACTTTGCGCCTTTCCATCCATAAAGCTTGGGAATGATCACGCGTACCGGGCCACCATGATCCCTGGTTAATGGCCTCCCGCTCCAATGAGTTGCCAGAAGCACATCATCATCATTGCAAACCTTAAGAGTCACATTGGTCGTATATTCATCAAAGGCTTCGAATAACACATACTTCGCCTCGGGCAAGGGACGAACCAATTCCAACAGATGTTGAAATTTCACACCTCCCCACTCATTATCCAACATGCTCCAGGACGTCACACAGTGAAAATCAGCAGTCAACTGCACTTGGGGCTGTCGTTGAAAGGCCTCCCAATCCCAGGTCAACGGATTGGCCACGCATCCATCAATACTTAAGGCCCATTCCGCCAGCACGATCTCCGGCTTACAGCCTAAATCAAGGACTGGAAAATTATTCACCACATGTTGCCCGGGCGGAACACGCTCATCTTGAGGTTCATCCACCTCCCGACAGGAAAATTCCCGCCGATGTTGGGCAACCTGTTGCTTCGCTTTTACCATCCGTTCGTTGGGTTCCATTTTTGGCCTTTCCTCCTCGGGTCCAGGAGAGCAGTCTAAAGGAAGCGAAACATCCTTCCCGTAATCAAAATCTCACAGCAAAACACTGTTCCGCTTAGTATAGCGAGGTTGCCAGGCCAGGAATAGTCGAAGAAGGAGGGCCAGCCTACCCTGAACCATCGGCCTCTCTAGTCTTCACCGGATTACAAATTTGAAGGTTTTCAAGAATCCCAGGCATCTTTTCATCAAGCAGCAGAATATTTCCTGATCACATAGCCAAGAAAAAATATTTCTGATAGATTATTGCATTCGTTCACCAACAGTCTGGAAGCAAACGGTTGTTCCCCATCTCGTTTTAAACCGCCCCCATTTCCAGCCAACTGTTATATCAGCAATATTTTTTGCGGAGGATCAGTTTCATGGCACTGCATGTATTGGCTCGGATTGTCTGTAGCTTCTTGCTGGTGGCCTCGGCAATGGCCACATCTGCACAGGCGGATTCACAAGAGGGAGGCTCACCCATGACCGTTTCCGAAGGAAAGTCCGTCTCAATGGAGTATACCTTGACGTTGGAGAACAAAGAGGTGCTTGACACCAACGTGGGGGGAGAACCTTTGACGTTTACTCAGGGATCCCACCAAATCATTCCTGGACTGGAAACAGCCCTGGATGGCATGAAGGCGGGCGAGAGTAAGCAGGTGACGGTTGCCCCGGAAGAGGGATATGGGCCTATCAACCCTCAGGCCGTCCAGGAAGTCCCCATTGATCAAATTCCGACTGATGCACGAAAAGTCGGAGTAAAATTACAAGGAAAAGATGGCCAAGGGCGAATGGTCACCCCGACCGTGACGGAAGTGAAAGAACAAGTGGTCGTCTTAGACTTCAATCATCCCTTAGCGGGAAAAACACTCTACTTTGACGTGAAAATATTGGACGTCAAAACTGCCGCTGCCCCATAAAATTAAGGGAATATTTCAACCAAGAACCCCGCCACTTCAGGCGGGGTTCTTGGTTCCCCGACACATCATCACTTCCACCCGAAACATCTTGCAGAAAGCCCTTTCAATAATACCCCGAAGAGGGCACCATTTCATTGCTTTCTGTTGAGGGTGTCATTCCATTAATTTGGTTTAAATGTATCACCGCAGATTTGGCATGACCGGTAGCCACATCAGCATGCCCGGCTTCACCATGGGCAATGGCCTCCCCTAACTCGGCAATGGCCGCATCAAGGTGAGGATTATTCATGTCTTTTTTAGCGGCCTGCGCATGTTGAAGGGAAGCTTCCGCATGCGTCACAACCACATCGGCATGCCCCATACCACCATGATCGACAGCTTCCTGTGCATGCGTTAACGCTTCCGCCACATGTGGATTGACCGTACCCGTTGAATAGGAAGCACAACCCGCCATAAGCCCCATACACAAAAGAGCAATAGTGAGCCGAGGGATCCAGGATAGCATCGTCACTACCTCCTTTTATTGAAATAAAAAGACCTCCCCACCAGCGAATTCTAGTGCAAAATGCATAGCTTCGTCCTCATCTTTCAATCATCCAGGACACAGGCCCTTCTCAAACGGCAGGTTATCCGGCATGAAGAGCTTCGTCATTTCGATTGTGCGTGGAGCAGATGCCACACCGAAGAGCAGGTCGGTTGCGATGGTCACGAGAGGACCGACAAAAAGGCTTTACTCATCGACATAAACCGGCAATACCAGGGGTATGATCGTTAGCAGCGGTGCTTCCGCGATTGGCCGTTTCCCTTTTGGCCTTAAACCGCCACCGGCGCAGTGCGATGCAACTCCCCTGCACATTCCCATACAGAAAAGTGTAACGCAGGTCATTGTCGAATCAGCCAAAAACCCCATAAACAACCTGGGGTCACAACCTGGACTAAAATGAGAAAAAAAGAAAAGGGGAGAAATAGAGACAATTCAAAAACGATGAAGCCCGGATCATTCTGACCCGGGCTTCAAGAAAAAACCCGCGATGCCCTTTATGAAGATAAAGAGGCTGCGTGTGATGGTTTAGGAAGCTAAGGTAGATGGACGCGGTCGGCGACCAGCCGGTCGGTCATGCCGTGCCGGACTTCCCGATCGGGGAGCGCCGAAACCTCTACCACCGGAATTTGGCCGAGGCCCACGTCTCTCCTGTGCAACGGGCGGCATCGGCGGCCGGCTTCCTGGGGCACAGGGAACCGCCTTCCCCAGCAATTTTTCGATCATTCGTAATGAACGATTATCCTCACCGGTCACAAAACTGGTGGCCCAACCTTTGGTATTCTTACGCGCCGTCCGACCAATACGATGAATATAATCTTCAGGCACATGGGGCAAATCATAATTGATCACGTGTTGAATATCGTCCACGTCCAATCCTCGGGCCGCAATATCAGTCGCGACTAAGATTTCAAAACGTCCACGGCGAAACCCTTCCAGCGCCGCTCGACGTTGAGGAAGCCGTCGGCCGGCATGCAACACTGCAACGCGACAACCAACCTTTTCCAGGGTTTCCCCGATCCGGTCAGCGCGATGTTTGGTCCTGGTAAACACGAGGACCGATCCTTCTGTCTCCTTTAAAATAGAAAGCAGGAGGGATGTTTTGTCGGAATTGGCCGTGTGATGCACGGTATGAGTCACCCCTTCAGCCGGTGTGGCCGATTTCGCCACCAAGGCTTTAAACGGATCGTTGAGAGACATCCGCGCCAAATCCGCCAGGTTATTTGGCATCGTAGCCGAGAAGAGTAAGGTTTGCCGGGATTCCGGTAACGCCTCAATGATTTGATTGAGCTGAGGGGCAAACCCCATATCAAGCATCCGATCGGCTTCGTCCAGAACAACCATCTGAAGCTTGGCAAAGGAAACCGTTCCCTGCCACATATGGTCAAGCAGACGACCGGGCGTGGCCACAATGATATCCGGACGCTGCCGTAACCCACGGACCTGTGCATGCATATCAGCGCCACCCACCAGGGTGGTTGCAAAAATCCCGCGCACGCGCCCATACTTATCAACTGTTTCTTGAATTTGAAAAGCCAATTCCCTGGTTGGCGCTAAAATCATCGCCCGTGGGTGGCCCTTCGGACCATCTGCCAATCGTTCAATGATGGGAATGACAAAGGCGGCAGTCTTTCCGGTGCCGGTCTGGGCACAACCCAGCACATCCCGACCTTCCAAAGCCGGAGGAATGGCCTGGATTTGAATCGGAGTCGGTTCAGTTATTCCGAGTTTATTTAAAACCCCAACCAATGTAGCAGACACACCAAGCGCACCAAACTGTGACAACGCAGTTGCAGACATAAAACTATTCCTTTTGTTACAAGGATCGTATATACACGGGGTCAGAAAACCGGGTGAAGCAGAAGTAGGTGGGAAGTCCGCTCCGAGCAGGATCTGGTCGCGATACGATCGCGGGGCCCGAAAATTTATAGGATGTTCCCGTCGTCGGACCGAATCGACATGAACAGACCACAGGTTACAGCACAATCCATATTGTGTCAAATTTCCCTTCACGATAACATCGCATGGTCAAACCTCTATCCAAATGATACGATCTCGGGCCAATCAACTGAGTAGAGTGAAAGACAGCAGCACTTCATGCACTCGAACTCCATAATGTTAAAGGAACAAAACCCATGAGCACCATTTACGATATTCCCTGCCAAAGCATTCAAGGAAAGGATGAGACTCTCGCCGCAAAAAAGGGCAAGCTCCTACTTATCGTCAATACGGCCTCCAAATGCGGGTTCACCCCTCAATTCCAAGGGCTCGAAGATCTCTATCAGAAATATTACGCCCAGGGCCTGGAAATTCTTGGATTTCCTTGCAACCAGTTCGGAAGTCAGGATCCGGGGAAGAACGAAGAAATCCTCACGTTCTGCCAAACACAGTATGGAGTAACCTTTCCCATGTTTGCCAAAGTTGACGTCAATGGGCCGGATGCCCATCCCCTCTTCAAACATCTCAAAACCGAGGCACCGGGAGTACTCGGATCAGAAGCCATCAAGTGGAACTTCACCAAATTTCTCGTGGACCAAACCGGTGCCGTCAAAGAACGCTTTGCGCCCGCAACCAAACCCTCAGATCTCGAGCCGGCCATCAAGGCACTTCTGAATACTCCGGCAAAGCCGGCATAAGTGACTCGAGGCTTTTCAAGCTCACCCAACTTTCATTCACAACTCGGAGCTTGCACGCCAAGCAACAGCCAGAACGCAACCCATTCCTTCCATCCGGGCCATTTGATATCATGGCACCCATGCTTGATATTTATACCATGATCCTTGCCGGTGGCCGCGGTGAACGGCTCCTCCCGCTCACCCAACACCGCGCCAAACCTGCTGTGCCCTTTGGAGGTAAATACCGCATCATCGACGTGACCTTGAGCAATTGCCTCAATTCAGGACTTCGCAAAATTTCCGTGCTCATTCAATATAAATCCCACTCATTAGACCGCCACATCCGAAGAGGTTGGTCGATTTTCAACCCGGAGCTGGGCGAATTCATTTTTTCCATCCCACCGCAGCAACGTATCAGCGCTGAATGGTACCGGGGCACAGCCGACGCGGTGCATCAAAACCTGTTTCTGCTGGAACAGGAACGCCCGAAGTTTTTATTAGTGCTGGCCGGCGATCACCTTTACAAAATGAACTACGCTGACATGCTCAGATTCATGCAGGAGACGGAAGCGGATGCCGTCGTGGGCGCCCTTGAATGGCCAGTCGAAGAAGCGCGACAGTTCGGGGTCCTCGGGGTCGATGCATCCAACCGTGTCACCAGGTTTGAAGAAAAGCCGGCCAACCCGTTTCACTTACCCGATGATCCAACACATGCGTTTATTTCCATGGGCATTTACCTTTTTCGCACAGACCATCTCTATGAAGAACTGCGAAGAGATGCCGAAATGGCCACGGCCCATGACTTTGGGAAAAATATCATTCCCAACATGATTCAGAACAACAAAAAAGTTTTCGCCTATAATTTTGAAGATAAAAACAAAAAACAAGTCAAGTACTGGCGGGACATTGGTACCCTGGACGCCTACTACGAAGCCAACATGGATCTCGTCGGGGTTGATCCCCACCTCAACCTCTATGATGAGGTCTGGCCAATTCGCACGTATCAGGGCCAATACCCGCCAGCCAAATTTGTCTTTGCCGATGAGTTCACGGGAGGGCGCAGAGGCATGGCACTGGATTCTATTATCTCAGGAGGCTGCATTATCTCCGGAAGTCTGCTACAAAATTGTGTGCTCTCACCAAATGTTCGCATTGAGGCTCATGCCGAAGTCCGCGATTCCGTCATTATGGAAAATGTTAAAATCGGGGAACGGTCGCGTATTCGCCGGGCCATCATCGATAAGGGCGTCGTCATTCCACCCGATACCATCATCGGTCACGATATCGAGCACGACAGTCAACGCTTTTCTGTCACCAAAGATGGCGTGGCCGTGGTCACACAAGATTCACCAGGAAAGTAATCGAGTCCAACCGGAACAGGCACATCCCAATATCGGGCAATCCCTCAGGTCACAATCAACATCCACAGTCCACACACAATCAAGCCGATCCCGGCGACCCATCCCAAGCCTCCACTCCAGATACCAGGGGGCAATATCTTTTCAAAAAAAACAAAGACCGTAATCATTGCGATCCAGAGCACGTTCATCACTCCACCCACAAACAACAACCCCATCAAGGCCCAACAGCAGCCCAGACAAAACACACCATGATGAAGTCCCAAACGAAACGCGCCACACACGCCGGGTCGCCAATACTCGCTAATAAAATGAGCAGGTGCCCGACAATGATCTAAGCAGGCAGCCTTCCAGGGGGTCATTTGATAGATGCCTGCGAGGATCAATAGCGCGGCTCCTACGACCTGACTTTTGGCCTTCATCATGGGTGAAAGCATGGCCGTTTCATGCAATCCCCACTGCACGACAGTCGCGCCCACACTAAACACACTCCATAGAGCCAAGTAGCCACCAACAAAGGCCCCCGTCGGAGCCATGTGAGTGCTCTGCCGCTCGGCTTTGCGAACCATGCCTGCATACAACAGGGTCATCGGGACGGCACCCGGCAACATCATCCCGACCATCATGACGGCCCACATCACATACACAAACACAAAGTCCATTGGCATCCAAGGATGCAACTGCAGGATGGCCTCAGGCGCGTCAGCATTCATCATGGGCATCTTTGCCCAGAGATACAGGACATACGCCCAAGCTAAAACAATCACCCCAATCAGGGCTGAGAAAATCGTTATTCGATCACGCGTGGGTAACGAAGAAAATGAAGGCGCAGGAGAGGGGCTCATGGAAATGGACTATAAGAACCCCTGCAACAATCAGCAACTGACCGGTAAGTTAAAAAACTACGATGATGACTGACGAAGGAGTAACCGACAAGGATAAACGCATCCCACCACAATCAGGCCCTGATCACTCCATCCTGATTCATGTGAAGAATATTAAATTGCCCATAACTATTAGACAGATTCAATGCAATTCCGGCTTGAGCCTTCGTCGACCCATTGCCCACTTCGGCCACGGTGTATTCAAATCCCTCCGGTAAATTAATCCTGGCGCGATGGTCTCGTCCGGTATGGGGATTGGAGATGGGCGTACCCGTCGACTCGACCAAGCCCGGCACATTCACCGTGGCCTTTCTGTCGTCCACATCTATGGAAAGATCAATTGGAACAAACTGCGGTTCCAACACGTTGGACATCGTACTATTGAATACAAAAAAATGAGTAGCCCCCGGGGTCGTCGCCTCGCCATGTAATATTTTCCGGAGGGCTTCGCGTTGCAAAGCATTCGCCCGTTCATCAATGAAAATCTGCTGCGTTCCATTTCCTTGTGCAATTTCCCCCGGCCATTGCAAGAGCATGACGTAGTTCAATCCATCCAGACGCGTGTCATTGAAATACCCCTCTTCAATATATCCCGAGCCCATTGCCTCGCAAAATCCATTCGTCGAGGGGGCATTAAACTGGCATCCACACCCATAGCTACAGTTGCAATTGGAAAACTCGACACCGCGCAGCATCCATTGATCAGCCATCGTGCGCTCCTTTCAAAAGCAAGGCCGGATACCCCCCCAGTTCTTTTCATCTTTTACCATGCGGGCCACCAATGTTTCCATCATCACCAGGAGCATTTCCCAATCACGAGAGTTCTCGGGCGAGAACCTCTGTCCTGCTTTTTATTTCCTTCTAAATTCCAACTTTCCACATCACGCCATCTATACTTTTTCTCTCAGGTTCGCTACCATTCGCCTCCGAACGGCACCATAGAAAAGCCGTACTACTAACAACACAAGGAGCACACCATGGGCAAGAGCCAGGACGCACGCAAAGAAACCAAAAAGAAACCAGCGAAAACCATGAAGGAAAAGCGGGCCGAGAAAAAAGGCAAAAAATAACTCCGAGCATCCCTGCCCAATAGACCAAGAATCATGGGTTGACGAGGCGGAAGGCAGCACCCCTCGTCAACGCTCAAACGATCTCTTCCACTTCTGCCAACCACAATTTCAAGTGCCCATAGATCCAGAAAAAACAAACAGGGCTCCAGGTGGACAGGACCACATCGCACCTCCTCACCTGTGTATCAGGAAAAGAGTACACGAGGAAGACCATCAAATTGAATGTTATTCAGCCATGGGGTGGAAACGTCAGCTGACAATTACTAGTTGGACGAAATATCATCGGAATGTGTGGAGCCAGCGGCTTGCGCCGCATGTTTTAACGCATCCAATCGTTTTGCATAGCGATGATCCGGGCGAATATGGGATAGCACCCGGAACCCTTCTAACGCCTGAGTCACGTGAGGTTGCATCCCCACAAAAAACAAATGCTGTTTATGGGCGCGAACGATACGCAGCATATCATCAATAGCTAATGCGGCTGTCCCATCGATTGCCGAAACGTCCGATAAATCCAACACACAACTGGTAAACTTTCGCAATCCCGGCACGGTCTCTAAGCGACGCACCATGTTTTTGGCTGACCCAAAACTCATCGGACCATCCACATGAATCAGCAATATTTTCCCGGCGTTGCCCTCCATAACGGCAACTTCTTCAGATCCCAGGGGTGATTCATCATGCACCTCTGTGATGACTTTCATATTGGCCAATTGCAAATCAGACATTTCCTTAACAAAAAATAAACTCGCCAGGACGACACCCACCGCGACAGCCGTGATTAAATCCACCGCCACGGTAATCACAAAGACCACAATCATAATTCCCACATCCGTCTTCGGGGCATCCCAGATATGTTGCAAGAATCGCCAATCAATAATATCCACCCCGACCTTCAGCAGTATGCCTGCCAGTACCGCCAGCGGAATTTTTTCGGCCAACGGACCCAACCACAACAAGGTGGCTAGCAGCACAAGGCCCATCAGGGCACCGGAAATTGGGGTTCGCCCCCCGGATCGAATATTTGCCACAGACCGCATCGTCGCACCGGCACCAGGCAAGCCACCAAAAAGACCTGCCACCATATTGCCGATTCCCTGGCCAATGAGTTCACGGTTGGAGTTGTGCTGAGTGCGGGTCATGTTGTCGCACACCAAGGAGGTGAGCAAACTGTCAATCGAGCCCAGTAGGGCAAAGACACAGGCCCCTTCTAGCATGAGAGGCAGGAACTCGATCTCAAACGCAGGGACATGCAATGGCGGAAAATCAGAGGGGACTGAACCAATTACCGGTGCATCAGGAAAAAAGCCAATCGCGATTGGTGTACAGAGCAAAAGGGCCAATAACGGTGGTGGAACCACTCCTCCGATAGATGGGGGGGTAAGATATGTGATGAGCAAGGCGATCCCTCCCAATATGACCGCATGCAAGACGGGTTGTGTGAGAAACTCCACCACCCCCATCACATTGGGAATTACCCCTCCTGGTTTAGCCGCATGCCCAAATAGGGGACCGATTTGCAAAATAATAATGATGGCCCCAATGCCGCTCATAAACCCGGAAATGACTGGATAGGGCATAAGACGGATATACCGCCCGATTCCTAACATCCCCATTGCGATCAGAACCACACCACCTAAAATTACGGTCGTATACACCAGTTGCAGGTTGTCGGCCATTTCGATCATGAGACCCGCAAACACCACCGTCATGGGGCCCGTTGGCCCTGAAGCCTGTGCAGGAGTCCCACCAAACAACGCTGCGAAGAATCCTACAAAGATTGCGCCATACAGGCCCGCTGCAGCACCGGCCCCCGAAGCCACGCCAAATGCCAAGGCTAAAGGGACCGCGATGACTGCGGCGACCACTCCTCCAAAGACATCTCCTTTTAGGTTGCGGAAATGAAGACCGTGAATCAGCATCATATCGCTAAGCTCACAGTTCTAGAGAGAAAGGACTCATCACAGGTAGAAGCGACTGAAAAAGGTTAACAAGGACGGCAACGTTGTGAGAATTCGATTGACCATAGGACTCGAGTGACCTAAGGATGCAATACCTCAGTACCCCAGACCTGAAACATCAGAATATCTTGAAGGGCCTACACTGATACCCACTCAACAAGGCACGAGCAAGGAAATTCTACGATGCCGGTATTTACTTCGCAACCAAAGATCATTTCTCTCGTTGAAACCAACCCAAATATTTCTTACGGAGAATATACCGGCCGTGTTACCGGTCAAACTGAAAGGGTGAGCATCGTACGAATTCAGCGTCCACCAGGATGGGTAAAAAAAAGGAGGGTGCCAAGGAGGCCTTGTGTGATGGCCGGATGCCCCAGAACGCGACCCCAATCACCACGACCACATCGCCGGCAACGGCAAGCATCACATCAGCCACCATTAAAAAAGGCATCCTGCGATTAACAAGGGGCAGCAACTCATCCTATCAGCAAGCCTGCCTGCCGGAAAAGCCGATGCGCCATAGGTCACGCTCATCACGACCATCACCATTCTAAAACAAGGTGAAATTTCCGCATCTTTGCACTCTACCCGTACCGGAGCTTGAGGATGAAAATCCAACCAGCTAGAAACAGCGCCACCATAATGGCGATGACGAATGGCCAATCTGGATTGATCAATCCCTACACGCTCCAGAGAACCAAGCCCGAAGTCAACATTGAATACATACTCAGGGAAAAATCTTTGGTTCGTTTCGTTTTTACGATTTGAATCGCCTGAGGAAGAAACAATAAGGTCGTGCATGCCTCCGCGACATACCCCATCACGGGTACCCAATCCATGGTGCCTCCTGTGTGATTTCCCAATAAGCCAATGCGGTTGTTCCCGTGAAGCACTTTGCTCAAATTTCTGCTCATGCCGTGCACTCTACCCATTGTCAGATAGGACGAACGAAATGACAGATTTTTGATTGGCAAAACCATTGAGCCGAAAGAGGCGTCACATGTTTTCCGGATCATGCAACCAGTTGAGTCCCGGAAAGAAAATGACGTATGTTGGATGGCGATCTTTCACAAAGGTTTAAAAGAAAGGATTCTCAGGACAATGACATTATACGCTCATGCGGAAGCACTATATGCAGGCATCCGATCATTAATCGGTCAGCATGACGCGAACCAGGTGCAAGCTACACTGGAACGTGACCTGCGCCACATGATTCCAACCTGGAATCACACAACACCTGACTGTCCCGGATGGTATTGGTTTAAAGCGCCGGGCGTGAGTGAACCCCGACTATTGTTTGTGGGTCATGGCAGGATTGACACCAAGCTCATGGCAGATTTGGGTCCGCCGAATAATCTTGTGGATGTGCAGCGCATTAAAGGTCAATGGGCGGGGCCCCTTCTTCCACCAACCTAAGTGAGAGTGTTAAAAAACATGCCCTGAGTCGGGCCGAAGGGCCCGCCGGCGGCGTTCTCGCCTCGTTGTCATGCTCACGTACTTGCGTGTACGCTCCGCGCGCTAACTTGCTGATGCCTTACTGGACGGGCTTTTTGAACACTCTCCGCATTGCTCTCGATTGCTCAGCAATGAAATAGTTAGGGCTGGAACTAGGGGAATTTAAAATGATTCAACAGTCTTAAAATCTACCTTGTTTCTTCAGCCACTCCTAGTGGTCATATGGTCCAACTCCCGTTCCCCATTTCAAATCTGACTGGGGTCCAAATATTTGTGGACAACGCTCACCACATCCCGCAGCTTCTTCATCTCCGGTGAGTTATCGTAAATGAGCCAGATCCGGTCTTGAAGCGTGCCAATCAGTTTCACCGTTGGTTGATGATGAATGGACCCGACAGCCCACACGACTTCCGTGAGCACAGGAAATTCGATATCCGAGGAAGACCTAATCTCCAACACAGCATGGGACAGATACTTCAGCAACATCGTCATCACCTCAGCATCCCCGTCTGCTCGCAAAATTCTTCCTAAACCCTTGGCAGCGGCAGCTCGAATCGGGACCGGTTGGTCCTGACATTCAAACAGGTGTTGCAGATGCGGAACCACCTCATGGCCCAACCCGGACAGAGCGGCAATGGATTCATGAGGGGAATGCCCCTGTTCAATTCGTTTCAGAAGATAAGGAAGGGCTTCCCGGTCAGGGAACTGACGGAGCAAATCAAGAATAACCATTTGACGGGTTTGGGGTGTCTCAGGATCGGTGAGCAAGGCCACCAGTCGATGCGTCTGTCCCCATTCACTCAGTAGCATAACCGGAAAATCAAGTGTTTCAAGTTCCCATGTGAGTTGTTCAAAGACAGAAGCTCCGATGTCTACGACCTGAGCCTCTCGCGGAAGGACGGAATCCTCCTGAATGGAGGCACGCACTTCTTTGTGCCACCCAAGGTCCTTCCTCTCCAGGCGATAAGATAACTGGCAGGCCGGGCCATACCAGAGCCGGTCCGGCGTATGGGTCAGCTCAGCATCTCCGCCATAGCGTGCAACGCTTTGTTCGTGCTTCCGTTCTTCACAGATTACGTGGAATTCCACATCATGCGGTTGGGCGGCATCCGTGACCACCTGAAATCCGAGCTCTTCGAATCGCCGTTGGACCACGTTGAGGATAATCTCCGAGGACACAAAGCCATTTTCGCTCAGCGCCAGGGTGGAAACCCGAATTATTTGAATGCTGGAGAGCTGTGTTTTTTGTTCAGAAGTGAAAGAGGCGCGGCGGGCCAAACTGTCCGTGGGCCAGACCAACATCAGAAGAAAAACGAGATGCACCACCATTCCCATCATGGCAATCTCCCTTATGGTCAAGATTACCAGAGATTCGTTTAATCGCAAACATTTTTTTGGTGGAAGGAAAAAGTTTGCGGATAAAGGCTAGGTTCCCTCTCCCAACGCGTATTGCTTCACAAGCAGCAGGGAAACAAGAATTTCAGGCGGAATAGTAGACAATTGCAGACAATTTCCAATGGGACCGCATCATCACTCATACAGCCGGACACTACGGCCTCATCATACACCAGGGCTCACTTCCCAAAGATTTCCTTTGAGAAGTGGAAAACGATAAGACAGAACGAACACGAAAATAAACGAAATCATTCTGGCGTATCAGGTAACGATGCCATATCGATGACGAAACGGAAACGGACGTTGCCCCGCAGGACCCGTTCATAGGCTTCATTAATTTGTTGGATGGGAATGACTTCCACATCAGATGTGATGCCATGCTCCCCGCAAAAATTCAGCATGTCCTGCGTCTCGCGAATCCCGCCAACCAGGGAGCCCACCAGACGTCGCCGCCGCATGATAAGCTGAAACGCCCCAAGGGCAATCGGCTCACTCGGCGCACCGACAAGAATGTATGTGCCATCGGTTTTCAGTAATTCGAGATGAGCATTGTAATCATGCTGGCCCGAAACCGTATCAATGACAAAATCAAACTGAGCCGCCAAACGCCTAAACGTCCCCTCCTGCGAAGTCGCAGCAAATGCTGTGGCCCCAAGACGTTCAGCCTCCACCCGCTTTTGGTCGGTGCGGCTAAAAACAGTGACCTCCGCTCCAAGGGCCTTTCCAAATTTCACAGCCATATGGCCAAGCCCCCCCAACCCCACGACCCCGAGCTTATGTCCTTTTCCCACACCCCATTGTCGCAGCGGAGAGTAAGTCGTAATTCCGGCACACAAGAGTGGGGCTGCACCTTCCATCGAGAGAGTTTCCGGGATTTTCAGCACGTACTGTTCATTGACAACGATGTGGTGGGAATACCCGCCATAGGTGGGGTGACCGTTTTTATCCAGCCCGTTATAGGTCGGAATCATTCCCGGTTCACAATATTGTTCTACACCCTGGGTGCATGCCGGACAGGTGCGACATGAGTCGACAAAACATCCTACTCCGACCCTCTCACCTTGCCGAACCTTCCTGACGTCTTTTCCCACAATCGTCACGGTCCCGACAATCTCATGGCCCGGGACCATGGGAAAAATTGATCCGCCCCATTCGTCACGCGCCTGATGAATGTCGGAATGGCAGACTCCGCAATAGTCGATCTTGATCAGAACGTCATTCGATCCGACCGGTCGCCGGTCAAAGCTAAACGGTTCGAGTGTGGCGCCGGCTTGCAACGCCGCATACCCTTTGGTGCTTCCCATGGTTGCGCTCCTTTCTTTGGTCAAATCAATCCTGCCAGAGGGAAGGAGCATTATGATGGCTGATTGAGAAATCTTGGGCGATCCCTGACGGAAATCATTCGCATCAGATCCCTCACAGACAAAATTCCCACAATGGCATGGTTTTCCGTAATGGGCAGATGCCGAATATTTTTTTCGGCCATAAGATCGCTGGCATCATGCACAGTCCGGTTGATATCAATATCGATCAGCGCTTGCGTCATCACGGAACCTGCCCTGGCCTGAGTCAGATTCCGGTTCTGAGCCAAACCCTTATAGACCAGATCACGCTCCGTGACAATCCCCACCATCTCGCCGGCCTGCGTGACCATGAGGGCACCAATCCGCTTGTCGGTCATACGCTGGGCGACGGTGATGAGTGTCGCTTCCCGATCGATCGTTTCAATGTCACGCCGCATCAGCACACTGAGGGGCCGGTACACATCATCAAGATCGCGAATCGGCCCTTTCTCAGCATATACAAAATGTTTCACCAGATCGCGAACGGAAATCAGCCCGACAACCCCTTCTCCTTCTGTCACACAAAGATGCCGAATCCCATTTTTCTCCATGAAATGGCTGGCATCCAGCATCGTTCGATCAGAGGGAATGGAGAGTAACGGGCTTGCCATAATCTGCCCCACGTTCGTTCCGGCCGGAGTCAGATCCTTGGCTATGACCAGGCGGATAAGGTCGGTCTCTGAAATGAGCCCGATAATTTTTTTTTGCTGAGATTCCTGCCCTGCCGGATGGACAACGAGACTCCCAATCCGTCTGGCCGCCATAAGACTCACCGCATTCACCACAGAGGTGTCTTCGCTTACACCTTCAAGATCGCGCTGCATATTATGCCCGATGGTTTCACGAATATCGACGCTCATAATTTTTCCTTCTTTATCATGGGATAAATGCCGGCCGGGCCTCTCATGCTGATTCGAAAGTGGCCCCTGCTCTGGACATGCCGATTAGGTATGTTCCTGTTCTTGAATAAATTGCCTCGCATTGGTCAGTTCATCATACAGGCATAATTGATTCTTCACTAAGAGGTGCTCAATCGCGGCAATCCTGAACATCACTTCAGGTAGCATAATATCAAGGCGTTCATTGAGAGACTCAATTGTTTTGGCCAGGCCTCCCGGTGCCCGAGAAGAACGGGCGCGTTGAGGCTGTTGCGATTTCCTGGAGGCACCCACTTTTTTTCGAGTGGCTGTCCCTTTTTTGGAGGAGGCTGATCCTTTCTTGGAGGAAGCTGGTGTTTTTTTGCGAGAAGGCGTCTGTTTTTTGTTGGAAGAAGGAGTGCGTTTGTTAGGTGCTTGACGGATCGACTTCTTTTTTACGGCCATACTACCCTCCAATTAACCAAAAATGAATCTCACAAAGAACAACGGGGCACAGAGACTTGCGTCCTTTTGTCCATGAATACGCTAAACGACTATACACCACCATGTCAGATTTTTTCGAGCACACGGGATTCCATGGCAATGAACAGAGCCAGCACTGTTCTACCTGGTCACTTCGGGTTTTTCAACTCCTTCTCAATGGTACCCTGACAGTCGGGGCAAACCCCGTGCGTCAGATTTGGCATGATTCCGCCACCTAGAAGATCAAGACGGGAAAGAGCTTCTTCCAGTTCCACCCAATTCTGATTCGAGAGGCAAGCTTTGATACACCAACTACAGATCCTGAGATATTGCCTTCCCCTCTTCACATCAGGGTCAAGTAAGGGAACGGGGCTCCGTGAGTCCTCACGAAGGGGATGTGTTGAGAACATCAGTTCGCCCTCAGGGAGAGGAGACACGGTAAGGAGAAAATATCGGCGACAGACTGAAGAATCACAGCGGAATTTGATTTCCTGAACTCTTTGTGTGGCCCTAACCGTATTCAAAATCAACCGATGAATCTGTCTGTTATCTTCCCCATCGATGAACTCCCAAAGCGACTTTCCGATGACATAGGCACGACTCAGGTGTGCTCCGTCATTTTGGCAGGCGAACTGCAACCAGGCCTCATTGATAAACCGGATATGATCGGTGCTGTCGATGCTGTATTGAATCGACATGACGCTGCAGGACCTCCTGCTTGTATGGGACTTCCCACAACAATCGTGAAGGGTGGGTTCATCTTACGCCAAATGGTAAACCAATTCAAAATCGACAGGAGGGACGTCTTGGGTGGACCGTGCACCCGACACCGCATCCCTTCCACAGCTGGTGGTCCTCATCTTCTGGAAGAAGTTTCGGTATTCTTGGTAGGGTGTGAAAGAACTTTTTCCCGGTTTCCCAAATCTTTCATGAGGAGTGGCTGAATGAAATATGTCCATCTTGGTCGATCAGGATTAAAAGTCAGTCGGTTGTGTTTGGGCACAATGAATTTTGGTCCGGAAACCACAGAAGCCGACAGTGGACACATCATGGATACGGCATTGGAACTCGGCATCAATTTTTTCGATACCGCAGACGTATATGGTTGGGAGGTGGGGGAAGGGATTACCGAACAGATTATCGGGCGTTGGTTTGCACAAGGAGGCAACCGCCGGGAAAAAATCGTGCTGGCCACCAAAGTGTTCGGGCGGATGGGAGACTGGCCCAACCAATCCCGTTTATCCGCACTCCATATCAAGCGGGCGTGTGAAGCAAGTTTGGGGCGGCTCCAAACCGATTATATTGACCTGTATCAGATGCACCATGTGGACCGGAATACTCCATGGGAGGAAATCTGGCAGGCCATGGAACAACTCATGCGCGAGGGAAAAGTATTATACGTGGGGAGTAGTAACTTTGCCGGATGGCATCTGGCCCAAGCGCAGGAAATGGCCAGGCACCGGAATTTCCTGGGATTGGTGGCCGAGCAAAGTTTGTACAACCTGAATGACCGCATGATTGAGCTTGAGGTCATTCCGGCCTGTGAAGCCTACGGCATCGGTTTGATTCCCTGGAGTCCGGTCGCGCGCGGCCTGCTGGCCGGGGCGCTTGAACCGGCGACGAGCGGACGACGGGCCGATGAGGATCTGCGGAAGAACGTGGAAAAATACCGTCCACGATTGGAAGCCTACGAAACCCTGTGTCGGGAACTAGGCGAAGCGCCTGCACATGTCGCCTTGGCCTGGCTCCTTCATCAACCAGCCGTCACGGCACCCATCATTGGTCCTCGAACCATGGACCAGTTAAAAGGCACCATGCGCACCACCGAATTCACTCTTTCCAAGGATGTGTTAAAAAAGCTCGATACGATCTTCCCCGGACCTGGGGGTCCGGCTCCCGAAGCTTACGCCTGGTGAAAGCCATCAATAGATGTCAAATATTGATACTATTGTGCATAAATGGATAACCTAAAGGCATAATCTTGACGAGTGCATTCTGCCCTCAATCGCCCCGTCACCATTCTAATTCCTTACAACTCAAGAGGTTGGTTTCCCTCGAAACAAAACAATTACTCACTTCTTCTTTGGCATAACAGTTGCTCCAAACAAGGGATTAGGAAGCTCACACTCACCAAGGTAGTCGGGCAAAGGGCCTCTAGCCAAGGAGGATGTCATGCGAACGACAATCCCCATTCAAGCATGCGCCATCGGATTAGCTCTTGTTCTCGTTGGAGGAGAAATAGCCGAAGCAGAAATGCCGCCACCCGAACCGGACGAGGCCTACCTGGTCGACGAGGATATCAATATTGTAACCGGCCTCTACATGCGGGAATATTCACTTCAAAAAGACGGAATCGTGGATTACAAAACCGCCCGTCAAATCCTCATCTCGGAATATAATGAACATTGGAATTCGGTCGTCGAAACCAAAGAATGGCCCTTATTCTACTGGCATGATGTAAACCGGGATGGTCATTGGTCCATGTATGTGGATCGAAAGGTCAACGGCTGCACCTGCGATATCGTTCCTTACGAAGTGAAGACTGAGGACACGATCGCGCAGAACGATCCTTATTAAATATCCACTCGCACCGGTCACCCGTTACTCGACCCAACATAATCTCCCGCTTCACAGGACCAGGCGCCACGCACCCCCGCCTATGCCTGGAAATCCCCCAGTTTCCTGCCTTCCTGCACATCACAGGTAGAAGGCTGATTAACGTTGGTCCCTTTCACCTATGTGACGGGGTACACTCTTAGGCTAATTTCTTGTTAATCTAGAATAGAATTATTCATACGGTTCGAATAATGAAAGGAGACGTTCATGGCAGACTCATTAGAACAGCTTCAAAAAATTGCTGATGACCTGAAACGTCAGCGTGACGAAGTTCAGGTGAAACTCCACCTGGCCAAAGCCGATGCGCGTGATGAATGGGCGAAACTTGAAACACGGTGGGAAGAGGTCAAGAGCAAGATGGAAGCGGTCAAAAAGGAAGCTAGTCAGACCACCGAATCCGTGTCCTCCGGCCTGGGACTAGTGCTGGACGAACTGAAAAAAGGCTACGACAACATTCGCAAAACATTGTAATCCGTGCCCAGTCAGCTCATATGTGTTGTCTGATCCGGGTACCGATACGGCACGGTCAGGTCATACGAATTCTCGGAGGGGACACCGCAACCTCTCGAATATCTCATCGGAGCCTGCAGGATGACCCGCGACGAATTCACTAAAATCATTGACCATACCGCCTTAAAGCCAGAAACCACCAAAGACCAGATCCGACAGCTCTGCGAAGAAGCCATGACGTTCGGCTTCGGGGCGGTGTGCATCGCCCCGCTGTGGGTTCCGTTTGCCACGCGGTGTCTTACGGGATCTCCGGTCCGAATTGCCACGGTCATTGGCTTTCCTCACGGCAACACGCTTCCGGACGTGAAAGCCTATGAGGCCAAACTGGCGATTGAAGCCGGGGCGCATGAATTGGATATGGTCATCCAGCTTGGCTTGCTTCGAGCAGGCAATCATGGAGCCGTCCTGGACGATATACAGGGGGTCGTGAACATCGCACGGCGTGCCCACTCTTCAAAAATCCTGGTCAAGGTTATTCTCGAAACGTCACTCTTAAATAAGGAAGAACAACAAATAGGGTGCCAACTGGTAGAGAAGGCCGGGGCCGACTTTGTAAAAACATCCACAGGATTCACCGGCAGCGGAGCCACGATTGAAGGCGTGGGTTTTCTGCGGGGCATTGTCGGACAACGGTTAGGGGTTAAGGCTGCCGGCGGGATACGCGACCTGATTTCGGCTGTGGCATTGGTCAATGCCGGAGCCTCTCGCCTGGGAAGTTCGTCGTCCGTGTCAATCATGAAAATGTGGCCAGGGTAAAGCCAGCCTTCCTTACACATTCAAACCCGCTCACGATTTTGAATGAACAACTATCCTTCTCCTTTTCCCTTTTGAGTCATCATTCCCGCCGGTCGTAAGCGGGACTCTATTTTTTTAAATCATCACTTCCATTAAAAGTACCGTTCTTCCCGAATGCCGGCCGGGCATGATATGGTCCAATCCGCCGGGATTGATCGAAGACCTGGAGCGCCAAATGGGAACCGAAGCCACATCTGAAATGGGGAAAGATGCCCGGCACCATCCCCTCCTCGATGAGGTGATGAAGCAGCTCACTGATCATCGCCAGGCCTTTCACGCCTTCCTGACCCGCCGACTCGGCAATCCTGTTTTCGCCGAAGACCTCCTGCAACAATGCTTCATGAAAGCTTTGGCCCATTTCCATTCCATCAAACAGATGGACCGGATCATCCCCTGGTTCTACCAAATCCTTCGACATGCGCTGATTGATTATTATCGAAGCAAAGAAACGGACACCAAAAGGTTTCAAGCATTTCTTGTCGAGACCGAGACACTGGGCACCCATCAGGTCCCTTCGCTGGATGAACTCCAACCGACGATTTGTGCCTGTCTGGATCGACTCGTATTGACCCTCAAGCCCGAATATGCCGCCATCATTCGTCGGATTGATTTGTCCGGAGAATCCCTGAAGTCCGTCGCTAAGGATTTACAAATCACCACGAATAACCTCACGGTCCGTTTGCATCGAGCGCGTCATGCCTTGCGAAAGTCCTTGGAAGATTCCTGCGGGATTTGCAGTAAGCATGGCTGCTTGAATTGCACCTGCGAATAAGCCCCAATTCCCCTTCTCCCTATATCTACCACTCCCCTCTTCAACTTTGTTTTTTCAATTTTCTTCCCGTTTGAGCTTTCAACACTCCACCCACTGTAAGAATTCCATCCGGGCTCCGTCTATATAAGCAAACGGGCGTGTCGGACAAAGAACGTGACACGCACCACACACAAACATATTTCACCAAACGGAGGTTCCCATGGAAGATCTCACACTCGCGATTCAAGGCATGAGCTGCGGTCATTGTGTTCAAGGCATCACCAACATCCTTTCAAACCTGAAGGGTGTGAAGGTTGATCAGGTGAAAATTGGCGAGGCCACCCTTGGCTTTTATCCTCAAACCATCACACCAGAAGAAATTGTTCACACGCTCGAGGAGGAAGGCTATAAAGCCCGGCTCAGTGTGGAGGTCGTATGAGCACCATCGAATGGATCGTCATCATCGGTGGACTGACCGCGATTGTCTGGGTCAATTGGTACTTCTTCATGGCCCAGGCCATAGCGGGCAAGCAAATTCAGAAAACCGAAGAACCCAGGCAATTATCCATGCGGTAACCGGGAAATGAACTCCTCGTCCTGCTGATTGTGTCATCCTGAGTCTCTGGCGAAGGATCTGTGCGCAGCCGATGACATTTAAGCTGAGCGAGATCCTTCGTTTCATCCAGGATGAGAGGGTTGCTCAAGGTGACAGTGGGATGAGGGGCCAACCGAGGAAGTGCGTATTATTTAAATGGCTGAATATTCGTTTCAAAAATCTTACCCATCAGCATCGAGCGTACAGAATAGGGAAACCGACATGAACACCGTCATCGCAAAAACAGAGAGAACACGATCGCATCCTCCCATGAGGAAACGAGACGAACCGCCTGACATGGCCCAAACCCGGAAAGTGAGTCTCTCGGTCGGCGGGATGACCTGCGCCGCCTGCCAAATCCGCGTGCAACGCGCGCTGGATAAGAAACCCGGCGTCCTTCAGGCCTCAGTCAATCTGATGTTGAAAACGGCGGAGGTGACCTACGATCCTGACACCACCACCGCGGATTTGGTTAGACAGGCCATTACACAGACCGGGTATGAAGCGGAGATTAAGCCGCCGGACCACACGGACCGGTATGAGCAGGCCAGACAGGAACAGACGCAAGCGGAGGAATTTCGATCATTTCGCAACAAGGCCATTGTCAGCGGAATACTCGGGGTGGTCGCCATGGTGCTCTCCATGCCACTCATGAGTTCCGGACTCTCACATGCGCACGGTGGGGCGACCGATCCGTTCATGCAATGGATCATGGAATGGATGACACCCGTCCTCACATCATTTGTACCCGACCTCTATGCACTCGATACGGCCTGGCTCTCGGTAATCCTGCTCGCCATGACCATCTTCGTCATGACCTGGGCAGGCAGACATTTTTATACGCGAGCCTGGGCGGCCTTCCGCCACCATTCCGCCGACATGAATACCTTAGTGGCCGTTGGCACCGGCGCGGCCTTTCTCTTTTCTCTCCTGGCTACTCTCGCGCCAGAGGTCTTTCTCACCCGGGGGATGGCACCGGAACTCTACTATGAGGCCGTCATCATGATCATTGCGTTGATCCTGACGGGAAATGCGCTTGAATCAAGAGCCAAGCGCCAAACATCAGCAGCCTTGCGAAAACTCATGACCCTTCAACCACGAACCGCCCGGATCATCCGGGACGGCCGGGAACGACAGATTCCGGTGGAAGACATGCACACCGGGGACACCGTGCTGGTCCGTCCCGGAGAACGCATACCCGTGGATGGCACCATGCTCGCCGGAACCAGCTCGGTCGACGAATCGATGCTGACGGGAGAATCCATGCCCGTCGACAAAAAACCCGGCGATCGCCTGATCGGAGGAACCATGAATACCACCGGCGCGTTTCAATATCACGCCACAACCTTAGGCACAGACAGTGTCCTCTCTCGCATAGTACAACTCATGCGCGAGGCCCAGGGGTCACGCGCGCCGATTCAAAAACTGGCCGACCGTGTCAGCGGGATTTTTGTTCCCGTAGTCCTGTCGTTGGCGATTGCCACATTTATGGTGTGGTTTGTCATGGCGGATACCGCCCCCGCCATACGCGCCCTGGTCGCCTCGGTGTCAGTACTGATCATCGCCTGCCCCTGTGCGATGGGATTGGCGGTCCCCACAGCCGTCATGGTGGCCACCGGAAAAGGAGCCGAACTGGGCGTACTCATTAAAGGTGGAGAAGCGCTCCAACGGGCAAGCCAGGTCACGACCATCGTCATGGACAAAACCGGTACGCTCACCGAAGGACAACCGGCCGTCACCGAAATTCTCTCCGCCCCCGGCACGAAATACACCGAACAAGAGATCCTTCGTCTGGTGGCCTCAGTGGAAAGTTCGTCGGAACATCCACTTGGGCAAGCCATCGTGCGACATGCCGCAACCAGGAAATACTCCTTATTTCCGGTGCACGCGTTTCAAGCGATGACCGGGCGAGGCGCCGTAGGCATAGTTGAAGGACGAAAGGTCGCAGTAGGGAATCTCGCACTCATGTCTGAGTTGGACATCCGGACCAGCGCCATCCAACAGGATGTCGAGCGATTCGCCAGAGAAGGAAAAACACCCGTGTATGTGGCGATCGACGGTACGGTGGAGGCCTTAATAGCCATTGCCGACCCGCTGAAAGCCTCTTCTCGCGAGGTGGTGGACCGCCTGCACCGGCTGGGGTATCAAGTCACGATGCTCACGGGCGATCACCAACGCACGGCAGAAGCGGTGGCACGAATGGCCGTAATCACACGGGTAGTGGCGGGCGTCTTACCCGAAGGAAAGGTGGCTGAAATTACGCGGCTCCAATCGGCAGGAGAAGTCGTGGCCATGGTCGGTGATGGAATGAACGACGCACCCGCCCTCGCCCAAGCGGATATCGGCATCGCTATGGGAGCGGGATCCGATATTGCCATCGAGGCCAGCGATGTCACGCTCATGCGGAATGATCTGCATGCGGTCGGATCCGCCATCGAGTTGGCCCGGCAGACCATGAAGACCATGAAGCAAAATTTGTTCTGGGCCTTTATCTATAATGTTGTGGGCATTCCGGTTGCGGCCGGCATACTTTTTCCCATCTGGGGCATTATGCTTAGTCCCATTCTGGCCGGTGCGGCCATGGCCTTCAGTTCCGTCAGTGTCGTCACCAACAGCCTCCGGCTCCGCATGTGGTCGCCTGAGAACTGAACCTCGTAAGCCATCTTGAGGGGCATCAGGCAGCCGGGAAGAAACGGACCCGTTTTTTCCCGGCTTCGGCGGGGACAAGACCGTTATATCCTTGTCATCTTAAATGAAACAAAGAAGTGTTGAATAATTATAATTTCCAAGGGTCTATTGACCAACAGACACGTTGCATATGAGAGGCCTCGGGGCGATTCAAAAAAGCATGTTCTGAGGTTTTCGAAGGGTTCGTCCAGTCCTGCCCTGAGTCATGCCGAAGGGAAGGCCGCAGTCATTTTTGCGCGCAGAGCGTACTTCCAGTACGTGAGCACGGAAAAATGGCGAGAACGCCGCTGGCGGCTTTTTTCAACAGCCCCTGCAACAATCGAAACCCGGTGCAGACAACCACAGCCATCGCACGTTTTAGACACTCCACAACCCGGCCGGAATATCAGCAGCAGAGGGAACGTGCCGCATTCCGAAATTTAACAGATTGCTATTAATTTGATAGGAAAATGGGTGAGTGAGGGTTTCGATGTTATGTAAAGCTTTAGCAGGACCAACAGTTCTACTGATTCATGGCAAACAGGAAATACCATACATGCGAGCACAGGCTACCATCGTCCAAACCTTGCTGCCTTCAATAACACATCTTTGGGAAATCAGGATACCTCCTACCAGCGTGACATACGTTATTGTCGTCTTCTATTTGCACCGGCGGGAGGATGTTGTCATATCCACCATATGCTTCACATTAGAGTATCCCGGAGAATTAGGAATTGGTGGATTCAAAATGATCGGGTCTCAAGACACTGGCATCGAGCACAAACAAACTTCCCGAATGCCGCTCGAGGAAGGGCTTCAGCGCCGAGAGGATAGGCTCGACCTTATCCTCAGGCACCACAGTCAGGACCATTTGCAAACTGCTCGTATCATTAAACATCAGGTGACCCTTATGGTATCCGCTGTGCCCCTTACCTGAAACATCACTGAAGACGGTATACCCGCTGGCCTTGATTCGATCCAGCACATCGGTAACAAAACGGATATGTTCTCCTTCAAGAATGATTTTGATCTCTTTCATGGGGTATAGCCTGATGCTCATAACGTCGCACTCCTTCTAAAAGGGAATTAAAGAATAATCCGCCACTCCTCCGGTGAATGGTACAGAAAGAACTCCATGGTGACCGGGTCGAGGGCCACCAGATTGATCCACTGATTTCCGATTAAATTTTGCAAAAGTTGGTGCCTCGAAATGATGAGAGATATGCGTTCCAAAGGCGCTTCAATGATGCCAAAGAGCCGCATCGGTTCGTGGTAAGGCTTGGGACCATCATACACCGTCTGCAAGGGTAGTCCTATGCGCAAGTCACTCTGGGAACCATACATCACCCCGATCCGGCCGACGACATTATGGTACACCTTACTCCCCGCTCCGTATACCTCGGGATCCACAGTGGAAAAATAATGTTCCATGTTGATCCAATTGCCCACAATCAACGGGGCCGTCATAATAATCTCTAGATATTTTCCCGTGGGGTCCTGGAGGTAATCGTAGGAATGCAAAAATGCCCGTCCTTCCAGATTCAAGCCCCGCGTCAATAACCGCCGGCCGATGATGAATGTCGAATGTCTCGACAAGCCCCATTCAGGCCTCACCTGGGACCAATCCGAACTTCGTCGTTTGGCCAGACTGAGACTTTTTGGCAACGACGGCGTGCCGCTCTCGTCCGGTAAGCGGCCCAATCGTTCCTGACTGTTTCGGCGTCCCGCTTGCTCCAGATCGTGTTGGAGGCGCTGAAGGTCTTTCCGGTGAGTGGCGGGAACGTCCTCCAAATCTTCCAACTCCACTTCGTCGGTGGTGGTATTATGTTGTCCCGGTAAAAAATGGGTGTCTGGCGGAATATGGATGTCTTTCTGGGCAAGAAGCTGCCGGACAAGAGGCTTATTGGCCATGGCCGCAAAAGCCCGCGCGTTGGAGATGCCGTGGTTGCCGCCGCAAGCCCCGCAGTCCAGAGCCGACTCATAGGGATTGTTCTCCGATTCGCTCCCATGGGCACAGATCAAGACCAGTCTGGCAAAGCCTGTGGTAAACCCGATAATCCGCAAAGCGGTTTCCACATAATAGGCCTGTTCATTTGTCGTAAACCCTTTCTGGGTAATCCGGTGCATACGTCGGCTGACCGCCCGGTGATGAATGCCGGAGTCCTTTCGCAACTCTCCCAGAAACTGTTCATGGCCGCTGGCGTTCCATCCTAACAACCGGTCTAGAGAATCTTCCTCCGTGCTATCCATTTCAAGCTGATACAAGGCCTGCCTACGAAGTCGATCCACTTGATCGTGCGGAACGGCCAGACCCAGACGACCGTAGCGTTCGATTAAGAGACGATAAATTGTCGCCCGATGTTCGGACGCCACAATTTCTTCAGCCTCCTCCCTGGACAGTTTGTCCACGGTTAATGTGGTGGCAATCGGAATTGCAAACCATTGCTTCAACCAGGAGGTGAACCTCCGGTACCAGGCCGGAGCAATCGTCTGGCCGAAGAGTCTGAACCCGAAAAACCAGCCGATCGCCTCGACCATCACATACGGGGTAATCACATTTTCTTTCAAATCATGAAGCAGGGCATGTCCGGTCTTGGCCAGAGTCTGACGTTCGAGAAATCGTTCAGCCGCTTTTCCCTGAGAGGCACGGGGAATTTCCCTGACCACATGCTTGGGTTTGAGCAGGACCGGACATTGATCGGTTTCCTGTTCACTCCCGAAACTCTGAAAACAGATGGGAAGGCCGAAAAATCCGGCGAATCCGAACGTTTCATTCCCCCCCGCTTCTTCAAGATGCCGTCGGAACCCCTCAGATCGCACATCAATACAAAACATCGCCTGGGCCGGCGGTCTGGAAAACGTGGGTTTGTCCTTCTTGGAATCACTTTCATGCACAATGGCCAAATTGGGAGAAAGGCCCCTGACGAAGCCTTTCACATAGCTCATCTCAAAAGCCTGGAGCCAGAGGGGCCCATGCGTGGAGTCGGGAAAATTGGCGGTCCAATCCAGCAGCGTATCCAGGACTTCAGGCGGACATTCCACCAGGTCATTCAGCGGAACTCCCAGTGATCCGGCCAGATGGCAAAGAAGCAACGTGTCTCCTTTGGCCGTTAAATCCTGTTGGACCGATCCCCATTTGGCGTCCGCTTCACGTCCCACGCCATCAAGCGTTTGCAAGGGAAGCGGGGTTGCATTGAATAGAGTCTCGTCCAATTTGGGAAATATTTCCGGATCCAGCCTTCCGGCACGAAACATCCGGTAGAGACCATAGCCAAAAGGGAAATGCTCCATGGAGGACAGGATAGCCGTATAGGTGCCCGGAAGTCGGAGGCGATCCTGACACACCCGCTGCACCAACTCACGCTCGTAAAAGAGACGAACCGCCAGATATTGAACCAGATCGATGGGAAAGGCCGCCTGCCATTCATGGTCAACCTGGTCGGCACGCCACTTCAAAAACCCGGTCCACCCCGGAAGCTGGGCCAGGTGCAGGGTAAACACATTGCTCCAGAGATCGTGAGGAACACCCATGGACTGGAGACAGGCGAGGACGGCATCTTCCGGCCGGTCGGGAAGGTGTTGCAGTTTGCTGGTCCAATCCGGAATGCCCAGCAGGAACCCGGAGCCCTCCCGCTGAGCCAAAGCCTTCCAACTCCCATAAAACGTCTTTTCCCGCATGGGCATGGGCCAGGGAGCGTGCCCTTGATCCAGGAACCCCGCACACCACTTGATGAGTTCCTGATTGATCTCTTCCTGAAGGGACGTGTCACACATCCGATCGCACCATGCGGCCAACGTCTCCTGTGTCCCCAGATTCTTTCCGGCCTGATCTGTCTGGTGGCGGAAGGACAGGTGAGCGTCCCCATGCGTGCCACGGGGCTGAAGCCGGAGAAACAATTCCCTCACACGGGGGTCTTTACACGCATTGAGAAAGACGGCATTCCGGACATCATGGGGGACGGCGCCGGTCCCATGAATCAGGAGCATCCGCAAGATTTCGAGGTGGGAAATGTTCCGCGTGCCGATCGTGACAAAATGATTGCCGGCAAACGGTGCAACGGTATCGGTAATCGCCTCCTCCAAAAACCGGCCCTGCCGATAGAGGTCACGATATTCCTGATTGGGTAAATATCCCCGTCCTCCCAAAAACGTTCCGGCCTCCGCAATCGCCCGGTGGATGGGTAGATGTTCCAGGCCATGAAGCGGATTGTGGTGAATGAAGGTCTGCATGGGCCAGAACTGGGAAATCGCTTCACTCGCTAAATGAATCAGCGACCTGACCTCGATGCGCTCGATTTCTTTAAATGACTCGACTTCCTGTGCCGTGGAATCTGTCATCGTCTCCATCCCTTGGTGTGTTGCATCAGACATTCAACCGTATTAAGCCATCATTCCGCACATGCTTGCCGTGACCATCAACAGGAGCAATGTCCAGAGTTCATAGACCGATAAATCACGATGGGGAACATCGGATCGGGGCTTTCCGAACGCGGTTTGATGCAGCATCGTGGTAAAGACCCAACTGACTGAAAGCCACACCGTGAACAACAACAGCCAAACCGGGAACAGAAAATGTGCCTCAGGGGCGTCGGGCGGAATATTCTTGAATGCGGCCACTACCGGCAGCACCGGCAACAGCATAATCAGAGAAATTAAAAACGTGAAGATGCCCCGAAAACGCGGCAACCCGGCACCCAACCCTTGCAGAGTGTTCAGAGGATGGGCCCCGTATCGTTCGTGTAAAAAGGCATATGCACACAACAGCGCACTCATCAACAATGCGACCGCCATCCCGAAGGGAAGCCCCCATTCTGCTATATGAGAAAACTCACCACTCAACCCCCACAGTAACGCGAGGAAGGTGATCGTGGCATAGGCCAGGCCTTCACGAGGGAGGCGATGTCCCATCGCTTTCAGGGAGGCATAGAGGGAGCTTACCAGCGCAAGCACCGGCAACACGCCCTTCCATTCCACATGGAGTATCAGCATGGCCTCCAGGTCCTGAAGCTGGGACAGCCCCGCAGCCAGCCAGACCACAAGCCAGACACTGCCGAGAGATTCGCGGGACGACCGGAGGATACCCAAAAAGGGCAGATGAAAAGGCACGAGAGGCAAAAAGGTGAGGACCAGAAACAGCACTCCGACAACGCCGCGTCCTTCCTCCATGAAGATCGCCAGCACAGCCAGCATCAGGGCTAACGAAACATGCACCAGAGCCAGGGACTTTTGAAGAGAAGCAGCCATGTGTCGCGCCAGAAAAAAGCCCGTATAGGCGAGAAGGCCGATGACAAAGATCCGGTTGAACGGCTCCATACCGAGCACTCCGCCCAGGCCCAGTCCGCCCAGCAGGAGGATGGGCCCCACATCATCGGAAACACGTGATGAGCCTTGTTGACCAAGGAGGCCACAGAAACAGGCAAGAAGAATGGCGGCGGCAAGGAGACGGCCGGAGGGATCGGATCCGGTGTCCCATCCCAATACGGTCAAGACTCCCCCGGCTACCAGAATGGCGGCCAACCCGATTCCCCACAACCCCGCTGGCACGGTTCGCTCCATATTAATTCCCCACCATCAAAAGATCCGGGACGAAAGAGAAAGGCGGACACCAGTCATTTACAAGGTACATCTTCACAAGACATTCTCATTTGACCAAGACGAAGACTAATACCGATAGGCCACTTTCTCCGCCAACCGAAGCAGGGCAGAGCCCAGCTTTTTAAACAGGCCATCCACATAACACCGGTTGATGAAGAGAACCCAACCGGTCTGCCGTATCGAGAGCACCCAATGCGGATTGAGAATTTTTTGTCCACGAGCCGTGGTATACATAATCAGCCAGCCAAACAGCACCACCAGCGTCGCCACCAGGATCATCCCATCGAACACCTGTGGCGGGAAGGCGGCGGCCTGGAAAAATCCGTTGGCCACGCCCGGATCCGGATACAGAAAATGCGTGAATGTTTCGCCCGCCCATAAATACACGAATCCGATAAAAAACAACGTCCCGATCATCGCACCGGCGACCTTCCAGGAGGCCACGGCCTGCAGGCGATAGAGACTGAAAATGGCCTGGGAAGCCGTTACCCATCCGAAAAAGAGAAAAATCACCGCCCCATGAGCATCCTGAAGTGGAACCTCTAACACGCCATGGGCCACCAGAAGAATGAACAACGGCATGAGCAGCGTGACGCTCAGCCCGGTCATCCAGGTCAGCCCGGTCGGCAGCTTGGTCGGTCGATGATCGGAGGAGGGGGGAAATTTCGGTTCATGTCGCGCGGCTTGAATGAGACTGCCCGAAGCCAGAAACAGGGTGGCCTTGAAAAACCCATGGGCAATGAGATGGAAGATGGCCAGGGCAAACGCTCCCAGGCCGCATTCCATAATCATATAGCCCATTTGTCCCATCGTGGAGAACCCCAACGTTTTTTTGATGTCATTCTGAACCAACATCATCGAGGCGCCGAGCAGGACGGTGCCGGCCCCCACGATGAACACGAGATGAAGCGTCGTGGGTGAGAGTGCGTACAATGGGGCCAACCGGTTCAGGAGAAACCCTCCGGCATTGATGATCCCGGCATGCATGAGGGCAGAGACCGGCGTCGGGGAATCCATCGTATCCGGAAGCCAGACGTGGAGAGGAAATTGCGCGGATTTAGCCATCGCGCCCACAAAAATCAGCAGGGCGATAACCGGAACAATGTTGAGTTCAAGGGAGGAACCGGCCCACAACCGAATCATGGGAGGATCAGAAGCCGCCTGTTGAAACACGGCGGCAAATTCGAACGTACCAAAATATTGATAAATCAGCAGGAGGCCACAAAGAAAACTGACATCTCCAATTCGATGAACCAATAAGGTTTTTCGCGCATACTCGGAAGCCAGGGCATGAGAAACATTGAAGGCCAGGAGGAGATACAACACCCAACTCAAGAGTTGCCAAAACAGAAATAACACCAGGAAATTCGGGCTGGCCACCAATGAGAGGATGGTGAACGTCATTAACCCGAGTAATCCGAAAAACCGCTGGTACCCGGGATCACCCTCTAGATAGCGGCGGGAATACAGATGAATGACTGTGCTGACACTGGAGATGAGCACCATCATCACCGCCGTCAGCCGATCGACCAACATCCCCACGGTCAGGGAAGGAGCGGCTTCCTGCCCCCAGGACCAGAAGGTGAGGTGAATAGGACCCTGCGTACTGACGTGGTAGAGGGTCAGAAAAGAGAACAGGCTGGACCCGGCCGTGGCCACGATCCCGATCAAGGCAACATGGGACTGCAGTCGTTTGCCCTGCCATCCGATCAGCATGGCGGCGAGCAGCGGAAGGAGGGGAATGAAAATAGCCATGTTCATAGGGAATCAACCACATTCTGGAAGGCGAAGCAGCATCGAGAACGCCCCGATGGCCCGTACGCCACGACGTATTTTCCGGTTAATAATATTCCGTCTTGCTCCAATCAAGCATAATCCTTTTACTTAACGATTGATATTGCAATACGCAATAATGTGTTAGACCTAATTCATGGGCCTTTCGGTTCTCACCTCTTGATATCTTTTGGCGGAAAATTACCAAGTCACCGAGCGGCTCCCTCCACCCCGCAGAAGAGGTGAACAGGTATCCACGGCGCGATTCTTCTGAAGAAGAATGGTTCCTGTCAGATCGTTTAGCGATGCGCAAGGCGAGATAGTCTTTCATGTACTATATAGGCCTCTTGATCCATGAGGATATATTCAAAAATAAACGATAAAAAGAAGAAATAATTACACGGAGATCATTTTTTAAAGACGACGGGCAAGAAACCACCTTGTAACCCACGCTTGACTTTCCTTCTGACATGCCTCCACCTCCCGTACCAGCCGGGAAAAGGTGCGAGAAGAAACACACCCTTCCGGGACTTTTGAGATTTTCCGGACGACGGTTCCGAGAGGTATAATTCCCCTTCATTCTGCGCAGGTGAGGCTCTGGCGGAATTGATCGGTTTGAATCGGTGAAGCAAATATCTATTGCGATCGTCTAATCTCATAAGAAGGGATCCAATATGCCAGACAAAAAAATTATTGCCGTGGTGGGCGCCACGGGTGCGCAAGGTGGCGGTTTAGTCCGTGCAATCGTGCATGACCAGAATAGTGGCTTCATTGCTCGCGCGTTGACGCGGGACATTCATTCGGACAAGGCCAAAGCTCTCGCAACCCTGGGGGTGGAGGTGGTGGCGACCGACTTAGACGATCCTGAGAGCTTGAAACGGGCTTTTGAGGGTGCCTACGGCGCATTCTGTCTCACGAGTTTTTGGGAGCATGGTTCCCCGGAGAAGGAGTTGGCTCAGGCCAAGGCGCAAGCGCACGCGGCCCAACAGGCCGGAGTGTCCCACGTCATCTGGTCCACGCTGGAAGACACCAGACAGTGGATTCCGCTCGAAGATACCCGCATGCCGACCCTGATGGGAAAGTACAAGGTCCCCCACTTCGACGCGAAGGGTGAGGCGAATGACGAGTTTTTGAAACGCGGGGTGCCGACAACCTTTTATCTGACCTCATTCTATTGGGAGAACCTGATTAACTTTGGCATGGGCCCCAAGACGGGTCAGGACGGAATCCTCAGGATCACCCTGCCGATGGGAAACAAAAAACTTCCCGGTGTCGCAGCGGAAGATATCGGAAAGGGCGCACTGGGCATCCTGAAGAAAGGCGGGGAATTGATCGGAAAAACGGTCGGGATTGCCGGCGAGCATTTGACAGGCGACCAAATGGCGGCGGCACTCACGCGCGCCATCGGACAGAAGGTGCAGTATCAATCAGTGGAACCGGCCGTCTATGCTACGTTCGGATTTCCCGGCGCGGATGACTTGGCCAACATGTTTCAGTTCAAGCAAGAGTTCGAATCACAGTTTTGCGGGGCACGCGATCCGGACCTCAGCCGAAGACTGAATCCGGACTTGCAAACATTCGACCAATGGCTTGTGCAGAACAAAAACCGTATTCCGATCGAGTAACCCTGACGCCCCCCTGTGTCCTCCTGAGCCCTTCACGACATCCCCATCCGTTCGCCTTGGCACAGGTCTTTACGGTCCGATCGCTCGCCCATTTTGCCATTTCTGAAGTCTCTGGCAGGAATGAATCTGTCTCTCAATTGCGAATCACCTCACCCATGGTGTCACTGGTTGGAACGGATTGGCCATCTATGCCAGAATGAAACGTGGAGGATAAGAAATGGCAACAATGAATGTGTCGGTTCCCGATCCCATGAAGGACTGGGTGCAGGGCCAAATTGAGACGGGAAAATATGCCAACGCCAGCGATTACGTGCGCAATCTGATCCGGCGGGATCAAGAAAAAATCGAGGTGTTACGAAAAACACTTCTCGAAGGAGAGCGTAGCGGTGTGAGCCGACGGAAGGTTGAGGACATTATGAACGATGTCAAAAAACGACGTGTAGACAATGAGTGAGTATCAACTTTCGAAAAAGGCAGACCAGGACCTCCAGAGAACCTACGAATTTTCGATCCAGCAATTCGGGCAACACGTGGCGGATGAATATTTCCTTTCCCTCAGAGATTGCCTGATGCAGGTGGCCGATAGTCCAACATTGGGACAGGATTGCAGTGAAATTGTGCCGGAATTGTTCCGGTTCGAATGTGGCCCCCACTCCATTTTTTATAAGACGGGAAAAAAGCGTATTGTGATCGTCAGAGTCATACACCAAAGTATGAACCCGGACATACACATGTAAATCAGCGTGATGACGGCGCGACTCTTCGGTTAACTCCCCTACCCATCCTCCCTACTGAAATCATTGCCAAAGAAATTCCTAGAAAACAGATGAAGTATTGTCTTCAATTACACGATCAACAATGGCAATTGATCGATCAGGATGAACCGGATCTGACCCCGGTGGTCATTGATTTTGTGTCCGGCAAAACCGCGTATCGAAGAAAATATGGCCACGCCGGTGGCGAGGCCATCAGTAAAGCGGTCGGCATCAAAAAAGGCAAACGACCGACAATTGTGGATGCCACCGCCGGGTTGGGGCGTGATGCCTTTGTGCTGGCGACGATGGGATGCCGCGTGCATATGATCGAGCGATCGGAAATGATCGGCACACTCCTGGAAGACGGATTACGTCGTGCCGTAGAAGATGAGAAAATTGGCGCGCTCATCAAAGACAGGCTATCCCTCACTTGTGGGGATAGCCGACAAGCCTTGCTCCATGTCCCGTTTGCACCCGAGGTCATTTATGTCGATCCCATGTTTCCCCTCAAAGACAAATCGGCGCTCGTCAAAAAAGACATGCGAATTGTCCAGGATATCGTCGGGCAGGATAGAGATGCCGATGAATTACTGAAGGTAGCCCTCACGATTGCCACCAACCGGGTAGTCGTCAAACGCCCGGCCTATGCCGATTATCTCGCCGGAATCAAACCCCAGACCTCGATCAAAACAAAAAAACACCGCTTCGACATCTATCTAACACCCCGCCCGGTAGTACATGATCATCCTAAGAAAAATGGAAGACCCAGCGAAGCCATGACGACAACTACAGCATTCGCTCAGACCTTTCGATAATCTGCACCACCCTTCCTTGTCTACCCACCACCAGTGGAAAGCAGAACATATGAAGCGGTCCCACCGAACCTTCAGGGCCAGGCATCCGACTTCTTACTTCGTCTTACTCATTTTGGAAACCGCGAGAGCGTAAGACAGTGAGCCTATCCTCTTGCGTATGCGGTGAGGTATGTTAACAATGAAGCCTCTGGCCATAGCCGGATATTGAGGATGATGAACAATAGGAGATGATGCCGTGTCTGAAGTAAATGCCGTGACATACCTGAAAGACTATACGCAACCTGATTATTGGGTCACACATGTTGATCTGACGTTTGATCTACGCGATGGAGAAACGTTGGTCAGCGCCAAGTTACAGGTGAAGAAAAATGGCAGTCATGATCACCCGTTGGTCCTTGATGGCGAAGAACTGGAATTGCTGGAGGTGAAACTCAATGGCCTTGCGATCCCCAAGAAGGCCAATTTGACCGAAGGCTACATCGTTGATCAAAAGTCCCTTTCACTCCAACCCAAAGGTGACGCCTTTACACTCGAAACGCATGTCAGAATTCACCCCGAACAGAACACCGCCCTTGAAGGCCTGTATAAATCAGGCGGCAACTGGTGCACGCAATGTGAGGCCGAAGGGTTCCGGCGAATCACCTTTTTCCCCGACCGCTCGGATAATATGGCGACATACACCACGAAGATTATTGCTGATCAGATTGCGGCCCCGGTTCTCCTTTCTAACGGGAACCTCGTCGATCATGGGCCAATGGATGGTCAACGGCATTATGCGGTGTGGGAAGATCCTTTCCCCAAACCCAGTTATTTATTTGCCCTTGTCGGGGGTGACCTCGCGTGCATTGACGATACCTTCGTGACAGCCAGCGGGCGTCAAGTGGTGTTGTGTATTTATGCGGATGAAAAAGACCTCGATAAACTTGATCATGCCATGGCCTCCCTGAAACGTGCGATGACATGGGACGAAGAGGTGTATGGTCGTGAATATGATCTTGACCTGTTCAATATTGTGGCGGTTGACGATTTCAATATGGGTGCGATGGAAAACAAGTCCCTGAATATTTTCAACACGAAGTATGTATTGGCGCATCCTTCTACGGCGACCGATGCCGATTATCAAGGCGTGGAAGGGGTGATTGCCCACGAATACTTTCACAATTGGACCGGGAACCGGGTGACATGCCGGGACTGGTTTCAGTTGTGTTTAAAAGAAGGCTTGACGGTCTTTAGGGATCAGGAATTTTCCGGGGATATGGGTTCGCAAGCGGTGAATCGTATCGATAACGTCCGAAGCCTACGGATGAGTCAATTCCCCGAAGATGCCGGGCCGATGGCCCATCCACCGCGACCCAATCAATTTGTCACCATCAATAACTTTTACACCGCTACCGTCTACAGCAAAGGTGCGGAGCTCAATAGGATGTTGCATACCCTATTGGGCAAGGAAGATTTCCGTAAAGCGTCGGATAGGTATTTTGAACGGTTCGACGGGCAAGCGGTCACGGTTGAGGATTGGGTGCATTGTATGGAAGAGGCCTCCGGTCGGGACCTCAGCCAGTTCATGCTCTGGTACACCCAGGCAGGCACACCCACAGTGAAAGCCGATTGGTCATGGGATCAGGCGAAGCAAATGTTCATCCTCACGCTCGAACAGATTGTCCCAACCATACAGAATCAATCAAACGGTCAACCCAGACACATTCCCGTGAAATATGGATTGGTAGGACCCGATGGCGAGGATGTCAGTCAAGGAATGCTGGAGCTCACGCAAGCGAAACAGACATTTACCTTCGAGAATATCCCATCTGACTCTGTCCCTTCGCTTTTCCGCCATTTTTCCGCTCCGGTCAATCTGGAGGCTCCGTATACAGACGACCAATTGCGACATCTGATGGTGCATGACCGTGATGGATTCAATCAGTGGGAAGCAGGCAATCGATTCCTCACCACCAAACTCATGGATCAAATTGATCGTGACGAACGCGGAGAAGACATCCTCGTTGGCGAAGATGTCCTGGATTCATTTCGTAGGATTTTGCAACGAACAGATATGGACCAGGAACTCATGAGCCTGGCTCTCAGCCTGCCCGTCTATCAGGAACTGGCTCCTAACCGGACGGTGATTAATCCGCAAGCGATTCTTAAAGTACGAAAAACATTTCTGGAAACAATCGGCCGTGAGCTTCACGATAAGTTTCTCGAGATTTACCACACCACCTATGATCCCGGTAAGGCCTATGATCGTGCGGATGCCGGCCGCCGTAGTCTGCAAAACACCGCGCTCGCGTATGTGTCGCATTCAGGAGACGCAGACGTGGCCAAGCTGGCCGTGAAGCAATATAACCAGGCCAACAATATGACCGACCGCTATGCGGCTATGTCGATCATCATCAATATGGATGAGGCGCAATCCTATCGAGACGACGTGACCCAACATTTTTACAATCAATTTGCCAATGATGCGTTAGTCGTCGATAAGTGGATGGGGGCATTCGCGAGATCACAGAACGATAATATTCTCCAGATCGTAAAAGACCTGACAGGACATGAGGCCTTTACACACCCCACCCCGAACAGAATGCGAGCGTTGTATGGGACCTTTTCGCATGGCAACCCCAAAGGTTTTCATGCCGAAGACGGATCAGGGTATGCCTTTGTCGCGGACTTTCTCATGGAACTGGATGCTAAAAATCCCCAAGTGGCCTCAAGAATGATTGGGGCATTCGAGAAGTTCCGGCAACATCGATTGGATTTACAAAACAAAATGGAAGCACAACTCCGTCGAATAGCCGAAATGAAGAGTCTTTCAACCGATCTCAGTGAAAAGCTGGAGCGGTATTTGGGTAAAGAGACATTTAGCCAGCTCAGGGCTGGGAAAGAGGATGCCAAACCACCATCTCCGGCATAAACATGAGAGCAGGGTTGAAGACAGACAGGGCGAAAAGTTGAGCGAGTCCTATCAATCAATTCCTCCCCAATCCTGCCATTTCCTAATCGAAGCCCATGCTCCGCCTCCGTCATTCCCGACATCCATCATCGGGCATCCCTCTAAACTTCCTCCTCCTCACCTTCAGGTCGGCTACCCGGGCTGACGTTTAATTTGTGAGGCGGACCTTGTTTGAGCCCTGCGAGTTGGGCCGCCCTCCCTGCTCCCACATCAGCAAGATTTTATGGGGCCGACCTGGGTGAGATTGGTTTTGGCCACTTTTGCCGAAACAAAAGTGGCTCGTCGTTCGGGGACGAAACCCCGACACCCATCAAACCTTCACATCACCCCGACATCCATCATCGAACAGACACCATTTTCCACATACCAATCCCCGCCTCCTCACCTTCAGGTCGGCTACCCGGGCTGACGTTTTATTTGTGAGGCGGACCTTGTTTGAGCCTTGCGAGTTGGGCCGCCCTCCCAGCTCTCACGTCAGCACGATTTTATGGGGCCGACCTGGGTGAGAATGGTTTTGGCCACTTTTGCCGAAACAAAAGTGGCTCGGCTGCCGGGACGACCCCCGGCATCTCCTCCCTCCAACCGTGAGAAAAATGTCTATTGGGGAGTAACCGTTTTCGGAGAGGAATCAGGCGTTGCGGTATCAAGATACGGATAATCCGTATATCCCCGGGCATCTCCCCCATAGAAGGTAGCGCGGTCATAGGGATTAAGAGGACCGCCCATACGAAAGCGATCGGGAAGATCCGGATTGGCGATAAATAACCGGCCAAACGCCACGGCATCGGCATGGCGGGCGTGAATCACGGATTCAGCAGTTTCCTGAGTAAAGCCACCGGCGGCAATGACCGGTCCGCCGAATAAACCCTTAAAACGGGAAGAGGCATCGGGAGCATTGGGATCAAGCGCATTCGTATCGCTGCGCTGATTCGCACGGGGTTCCACGATGTGCAGATACGCCAGCTTTCTTTTACCAAGCTCCACCGAGACATGTGAAAACAGCGCCTGCGGATCACTATCGCGGATGTCGGCCGACACACCCCACGGCGCAATCCTCACCCCGACGCGGTCGTGGCCGAACACCCCCGTCACCTGTTCAACAATCTCAAGCAGAAACTGCGTGCGATTTTCAATGGACCCGCCATAGGCATCCTCCCGCCGGTTCGTATGATCCTGGAGAAATTGATCAATAAGATAGCCATTAGCGGAATGAATCTCGACACCGTCAAATCCCGCCGCCAGCGCATGCTCGGCCGCCTTGCGGAAATCACCGATAATCTCTTCAATTTCCCCAAGGGTCAGCGCGCGAGGGGTTTCGAAGGGGACGACATTGCCCTGCCGGTCCATATGATTGCCGGCCGCAACAACAGCCGAGGGAGCGCCGGGCAGCCGTCCGCCTGGCTGCATTGAACTGTGGGAAATACGTCCGGTGTGCCAAATCTGTGAAAAGATAAAGCCCTGCTTGGCATGCACCGCCTCGGTCACCCCTTGCCAGCCCCTCACCTGATCCGCAGTATAAATCCCCGGCGCACCGGGATAGCCACGGGCCTGTTCAGAAGTATCCGTCGCCTCGGTGATAATGAGCCCGCCGTCGCTCGCCCGTTGCCCATAATATTCCGCATTCAGCCCGTGGGGAACGTCATCCGGTTGCTGACTGCGAAGCCGGGTCAGGGGCGCCATCACCACCCGATGTTTGAGAAGAATCGCCCCAAGGTTAAGGGGTTGAAAAAGTGCCGACATACCAAACTCCTGTTCAAAGTAATTTCAACCAATCGCCGTTATGGAAATTTACCATATCGACGGGAAAATCCGTAAATGGCGAACCAGGAAAAAACATCCCTTATCAAAAAATAGCCAGGTCCCGTCCCGGCATTAATCTTCGCCCCCGGTCATTCATGCAAGCCACTTTTCCTACGAGCCCCTGAAAGGTTCGTCTTATAGGGTCGACGCCTGCCGGTTGGCCCAAAGAAGGGACGCTCTTAGCAGCCAGCGGACCTTGTTTGAGCCTTGCGAGTTGGGCCACCGTCTGTGTGTTTGCCTCGGTACGCTTTAATTTGGAGCCGACGCCTGCCGGCTGGCCCAAAGGAGGGACGCTCTTAGCAGCTAGCGGACCTTGTTTGAGCCTTGCGAGTTGGGCCGCTCTTCTAAATGTTGGCGTCCCTCCACTTTTAGTAAGGCCAGACGGGGCGTCAATGGTTTTGGGTCCTTTTGCCGAAACAAAAGGACCTCGCCGCACGGGGGCGAAACCCCGAATCCCTTGACCTCGCCTGCCGGTCCGAAACCCCACCACCCATTCCTCGCGTCATCCTTCCTCCGCTCCTCACTCTTGCATAAAAGTCTCGCAACGGTTCTTCTCCCATGTTCCGACGCCTGCCGGCAGGCCCTAGGGAGGGACGCTCTTCGCATTTGGCGGACCTTGTGTGAGCCTTGCGAGTTGGTCCGCTCTTCTAAAGGGTGGCGTCCCTCCCCTTCAATAAGGCCAGACGGGGCGTCAATGGTTTTGGCTACTTTTGCCGAAACAAAAGTGGCTCGGCTGCCGGGCCGAAACCCGGCATTGACCAAACCTTCACATCATGCCCGACATCATTCATGGGGCAACAATCCCCTTCTGTCGACAATCAAAAGCGTCATTGACTTATATGCATAAATAGTGCATATTCATACATATGAGAACGACTTTAAACATTGACAATGACCTGCTAGAAAAAGCCTCGAAATTAACCGGTATTGAGGAAAAAACCGCATTAGTTCGGTTAGGGCTTGAGGCGCTTATTTCCAAAGAGGCAGCCCACCGCTTGGCCCAACTTGGAGGATCAGAAAGGCAACTGAAGTTGCCTCCGCGACGGCGATCAATCCCCAAGCCATGATTCTCGTCGACACCTCCATCTGGGTGAACCATCTCAGAGCAGGAAGTCCCCGTCTGATATCCTTCCTCCAGGAAAGTTTGGTCCTAACCCATTCCGCTGTCATTGGAGAACTGGCGTGCGGAATGTTAAAAAATCGTTCCGAAATCTTAGCGTTACTCCAGGCGCTTTCTAAGGCTCAAATAGCCGACGATGACGAAGTCCTTCACTTACTGGAATCTCAAAAATTGTATGGAGCAGGACTGGGATGGGTCGACTGTCATCTCCTGGCTTCCGCTCAACTAACAGGGTGTGGCATGTGGACTGCTGATGGTGCTCTTCAAAAAGCTGCAATTAAACTACATCTTCAAGTCTACGAATAAACCCCATCCTTCCGATCCACTTCTTCCCCTCCATCCTTCCTGTAGTCCTCCTTTTTTTTCAAGGAAGTGCCAAATATATTCTTCCCTACATTCCGACGCCTGCCGGCTGGTCCCAGGGAGGGACGCTCCTAGCAGCCAGCGGACCGTGTTTGAGCCATGGGAATTAATTCACCCTTACTCTCTCAGCTCCCCCGGCCTGGTGGTATGGCCGAGCGGTGCAACCGGCCACGGGAAAAAGGCGGGCAGTGTCCGAGCCCTTCGGCGAAGGCTCAGGATAAACTCCGCGAGTTGGTCCGCCCTCCGTGGTTTTGCCTCGGTACGCTTCAATTTTGATCCGACGCCTACCGGCTGGCCCCAGGGAGGGACGCTCTTATCCGTTGCGGACCTTGTTTGAGCCCGGCGAGTTGGGCCGCTCTTCTCCAATTAGCGTCCCTCCCCTCCAATGTGACCAGACGGGGCGTCAATGGTTTTGGCTACTTTTGCCGAAACAAAAGTGGCTCGTCGTACGGGGGCGAACCCCCGGTATCCACCTATCCCTCATTCCTGCGATTGCTGACAGGACTCTCGGTCAAAGAAATGACATCTGACAGAGAGTTGCTAAGGAGAAGATGGTGCTGATGGAAATATGTGCAGAACATCGCCAGGCTCCAGACTCACATGAATGACCCAGTTGAAAGATCAAAACTTGGCCTGCAATTACCCGGAAGGCAACTTCTGGTATACTTTAGCCACATCAACAGTGCTATCAATGGGGAGGTCAGCATGGAATATCCAATCGTTATCGAACAAGACCCTGAAGCCGGGGGGTATGTCGTCTATTGTCCCACGTTAAAAGGGTGTGTTTCACAAGGGGAGACTGAGGAAGAAGCCCTGGATAATATCAAGGATGCCATTAAGACCTACCTCGAAAGTATTGAAGATTTAAAACGACAAAAGAAGCTGCGGACCGTCGAAGTCACGGTATGACCAAACTCCCGCAGGTCTCTCATGAACGCGTCGTGAGAGTCCTCAAGCGTGCAGGATTTTACCTCCTTCGAGAAGGCAAGCACATTTCCATGACCGACGATAAACATATCGTCATCATTCCTCGCCAGCATGTCATCAAACCGGGCACATTAAAACAGATCCTGGACGCGGCGGAAATATCCTCCGAACAGTTCCGGGAACTTCTCTAGCTCGCCGTCTCATCGCAATTTTCACCAGCAACCATTCCTCATCCGTCATCACGCACCCTTCTTCACATCTGACCCACCACCTGCAGGTCGGCCAACCGAACTGTCGCTCAAATCAACAGGCGTACCGTTCATCCGACGCCTGCCGGCTGGCCCCAGGGAGGGACGCTCTTATCCGTTGCGGACCTTGTGTGAGCCATGGGAATTAATTCACCCTTACTCTCTCAGCTCCCCCGGCCTGGTGGTATGGCCGAGCGGTGCAACCGGCACCGGAAAAAAGGCGGGCAGTGTCCGAGCCCTTCGGCGAAGGCTCAGGATAAACTCCGCGAGTTGGTCCGCCCTCTGTGGTTTTGCCTCGGTACGCTTCAATTTTGATCCGACGCCTGCCGGCTGGCCCCAGGGGGGGGACGCTCTTATCCGTTGCGGACCTTGTTTGAGCCAGGCGAGTTGGGCCGCTCTTCTCCAATTAGCGTCCCTCCCCTCCAATGAGGCCAGACGGGGCGTCAATGGTTTTGGGTCCTTTTGCCGAAACAAAAGGACCTCGTCTGCCGGGACGAGACCCATAGCTGTTAAGCTAAGCCAAAGATGTTCCTTGTTCCTCCGCTTGCCTTGCGCTTTTTTTGTGCTATATTACCGATAGCATTATAGAGCTATCGGGTTTAATGAGAAACTAAGAGGAGGCACCGATGACGCGAGAAGAGCAGACCCTGCAACGGATTCAACGGCAGCTGGCCACCTTGGGCCCGGTTTTGCCGGGGAGCCTGAGTGAGCAGTGGAATGTGTGCGGGACACCGGGCTGCCGGTGCAAAGCTCCCTCCAATCCCAAGAAGCATGGGCCCTACTATCAGCTCAGTTTTACTGTGGCGGGCAAGAGCTCCACGCTCTTCGTCCAGAAGGAGGACCTGGGCGAGGTACGGCGGCGACTCAAGCGCTATCAGCGCTTTAAGGTGTTAACCACGGCCTGGGTCCAGGCGTGTCTCGGCCTGGCTCGCAGCCAGGGCTTCAGGGGGGCGTCAGCATGAGGGGGCTGCCGAAGTTGTTTGCGGGGTTAAAAAAAACGAGATCACTCGACTGGCCAAACACACGGGATTTCAGCAACGCCACGGGCGGCTCACGCCCTATGACTTTCTCGTCCTGCTGACGCTGGGCCAACTGGGGATGATGCATCCGTCCTTGGAGGGGATGGTCGCGGCGCTCTCCTCGCGCATCAGTCGCGAAGCCTTACATCAACGCTTTACGGCCTCAGCGGCCGTCTTTCTCCGCCACTGTCTGCACACCGTGCTTCGACACAAACTGCAGCCGGTGCCGATCCGCACGAACCTGCTCCAGCCGTTTGCTCGCGTCCTGCTCGTGGATAGCTCGAGTTGGGATGTCAGCGAGCAACTGGGCGCGATCTTCCCCGGCTCGGGGGGCAACGCCTCCACCGCCAATTGCAAGCTTCAAACGGCGTATGACTATAAGCAGGGCGAACTGACCTTTCTGGCGGACACCGCCGGTACCGTGCCGGATAATCGCTACACCGACCACCTGCCCGCTCTGGTCAACACGACCGACCTGGTGCTCTTCGATCAGGGCTACTTCAAGCTGGCGACCGTCAACGCCATGATGAGGAAAGGCGCCTTCTTTCTGACGCGCTTGTTCCTCGACACCACGGTGCACGATGGCCAGACGGGCGAGCCGCTTGACCTCGGCCAGGTCTTACGGGCCGCCCCGGGGACGACGGAGGAACGCCTGGTGTGCCTGGGGCAGGGCAAGAATCAAACGCGCGCCTGTCGGCTGGTCTGCCTGCGCGTGACCGCCCAGGTGGCCCAGGCCCGACGCCGGCGGTTCAAGGCCCACGCCCGCCGACAAGGCCGGACCGGCAGTCCACGGCATGTGGCCATGTGCGACTGGACGCTCTTGATCACCAATGTGCCGGAGCCCTGGGTGCCCTTGGACATGGTCCGGGCCTTGTATACGCTCCGGTGGCAGATCGAGTTGCTGTTCAAACAATTTAAATCCATTCTGCGTGTGCATCAGTCGGCCACCGGCAATGTTCATCGCTTGCGATGCGAGCTTTACGGCAAATTGATTGCCGCGGTGTGGGTGCAGCGGCTGCATGCGGTCGCCAACACCGCCCGGTGGAATACCTCACGCCAAGAGATCAGCCTGGCGAAGCTCTACAAGCGGCTCCAGGAACGCGCGTTTCTCCTCGCGCAATTCGTCATGTGGTCGGAGGCCCACGCCATGGGCTATCTGTCCCAAGAGCTTGAGTCGCTGCTCAGGCACTGTCGAAAACATCGACAGCGCTCACGGATGAGCACGCTGGACATGCTCGAAGTGGGCTTCGATCCGAAACTCTACAGAGGGCAAGGGCAAGGCTTAGCTTAACACCTATGGGACGAGACCCGGCAATCCAGCTATTGAAATCTCAATGCCACCTCGCGATTCCAAACTAAAGCCACCATAAAATCAACGGAACTTCAAAAGAAATTTCCTCAATTCTAGGTTCTAGAATATAGATCAATCGCCCTCGAATTTTCGCGGAGAAAATGTGAAATCAAATGCTGTCTTTATTTCTGAAAGGAAACATAATCAAATTTCTTTCTCTGATTTCCATCAGGGGAAATCCCTCTTCGTTCCGTCCTTATCGTTGCGAATACTCGAGCACCCATCTTCCTATGAATCATTCCTTCTCCCCTGCATTGTCATCCTGAGTTCCAGCCAAGGATCTGTGCCCAACACAACGCCGCACATCAACACGCACCGACAGAATTTTTTGAACAAAATTTCTGTACATTTTTCAACGAGTTGGGTAGCATGGGCGGGAAGTGCAATAATTAGCATACATCGTATCACTAACAAAAAATATGAAGTTCAGGTTACCGATCAGCAAGTTCCAATTTTCCCCGAAACTGTTTTTACAACACCAGACCTCTAACTCGTTGGTACCGACATGAAGATCCAAAAGCTAAAGGTGGTAAACTTACGCGGCCTAAGTGATGTTAGTTTTGAGTTCGACAAACCGACTAACGTCATTGTCGGTCCAAATGCCATTGGCAAAACGACAATTCTGGAAGCAATTCGGCTTGTGAAATCCCTGCTTATGCCTCGTTATTATCAAGAAGGGCAACAAGTTCTTGTTTCCCTCGGGGCAATGTCTCCACACCCACAACTAAATAATTATTTAGAGTTTTCTTCCCTCGCTCGAGATGAGAAAATACCTATTGAAATAAATATGACAGTAGAACTCAATGCCGAAGAGTCTCATTATCTTTTAGCAGCGAAACAACAGTTAGGTTTAGAGATCCTTCGAGGGCAGTTGGGTAGAAATGAAGATGAAGGTCAATTAGCTCTAACCCAATTTCTCTCCTCTGAAGAAGGGAAGAAACGACTTGATCAAATTACGCAGGGAGTTGAAAGTGAAGTATTGAAATTTCAAACACCCATTGCCTTTCCAATTAAATTGACGATCGATCCAAGTAGGCAGGGTATTCGCGGTGAGAATCAATTAAATCAAACAATGGTTAGCCTACTTGAAAAAAGGCACCCCCCTCATAAAGCATTGTTTAGCTACTTCCCTGCAGACAGAGCATTTCCTTCTGGAGAAACAAACATCCAAATTGGGTCCGCTGAAGCAAACACCCAGATTCAATCTCACCTAGGCCTAGCATCAACCAAATACCAGCGTCTAAAACAGACAATTGTAAATAACCTATTTCTTGCTGGTGTAAATCAAAACGAAATTACGGAAGACTTTAGGTTAGTTCTCGGCAAGCTCCTACCAGGAAAAGAACTTTCCCATATATCAATAACTCCGGTGGGAACTTTAAAGGTAGCAATTCAAGAACTATCTTCAGGTAAAGTTTTCGACATTGATGGTATGAGTAGTGGAGAGAAAGGTCTAATACTCACATTTATGTTACTTCGTCGAACTCTTGCTTCAGGGGGCATCGCTCTTTTAGACGAACCAGAGCTGCATCTAAATCCTGCAGTATGCAAAAATATTATTTCTTTCATAGCAGATGAAATCATCAAAAACAATGATATTCAAGTTCTTCTTTGCACGCATTCTGGGGAGATACTTGGCGCAGCTTTTGATAGAGAAGATTGCACAGTCCATCATCTAAGATCACATAATGATGCCACTAAAATATACGAGAAAGATAACCATGAAATTTTCAGTGCTCTAAGCCGCTTAGGAACTTCTGCAGCGGACAGTCTTTTTTCGAAGGGAAATATCTTTGTCGAAGGTGACCACGATGCCCTCCTAATAGAAGATGGCTTTTTTGAGCTTATTAACGGGTTCAAAATCACAAGTTTGGGAGGAAGATCCGGAGTCGAGAGGGAAATCGAAACGCTTCAACGGGCTGAAAAAAAAGGTGAACTGGATAAGAGAAATTGTTTTATTTTCGATTTTGATCGAATACTTACGAATATTGTTAGCAGTCCAATGGTGAAAATTCTTCAATGGGATAGATACTGTTTAGAAAATTATCTGATAGGGCAAAAAGAGCTATACGATGAACTAATTGAGTTGGGCGTTTCAGATCTTGGATCACGCGGTACATTTACTAATAATGTTAAGAGAATAGCAATGAAACAGCTAAATGAAGTCGTAGCGAAAGAAATATTTGACAAGAAATCACCCGAAGGTGCTGGACTTAGAATGAATGATATTGCAGGCAAAACATTTGAGGAAATGGCTCAAACCTTATCAAATAGGCTTTCCGGGCTAAAGACAGAAATACAAGATTTTGAGGAATCCAACTGGAAAAAAGAATTTTTAGAAATGTGCGAAAAACAGCACGAAGAACTGCTGCCTTTGTGGGATAAAGAATGGATTAAAAAAGCAAGTGGAAAGCGGTTAATTGATGACTTATATAAAGAATATACATTAAACATATCAAAGTTAAACCTAAAACGGAAACTAGCGAAGCGAATACAAAGAAACAAAACCGAAGACTGGACACTTGTTAAAAGCAAAATTCGTGATGCCTTAAACACCTGAGGATTGGGATCCTAATAATCGAAAGTGGTTGGAAAAAACTTTCCTGTTGGCTTCATATTTTTTCACTCGTGATACGCGCCGTTTGTTGTACTCTTCGGAGTTTGATGACCTCCCCGAACAACTCCGTATCGTTGCCAAAGTGGATGAACTCATGGCCGTCTGCGACCAACTAGAAATCCAACTCACCACCACCCTCGCCACCGCCGCGCACCTCCTCTCCGCCCTCATTGCCGACCTCACCGCCTCCCCAGAAACAACAAAGTTTCTGTCTCGCCCGCGTCCAGCACCGGTCGGCGGGGCAGACCAAGCAGATTTTAAATTAGGACACCTACCTTGCCACTTTACGAAATGACTTCTGATGCGTTCCGCCCGCTCAGCCAAGCGTCGTTTGCCGACCTCAAATTGCGCGAACGCGATGACCTCCAACGATTGCTACGGACGCAGATCGAAGTGCTGGGAGACGATTTCTACGTGCTCACGGAGGAGTTCAGCGATTGGGACGACAGCCGCCGCCGCATCGACTTGCTCGCAATTGACACACAGGCGAATCTCGTAGTGATCGAACTGAAGCGGACGAATGACGGCGGACACATGGAACTCCAAGCCATCCGCTATGCCAGTATGGTTTCGGCGATGACGTTTGAACGTGCCGAGTCGATCCATGGAGAATTTCTGGCCAGGATCGGAGAGCCGACAGAAGAAGCACGCACCCGCATGCTCACTTTTCTGGGCTGGGAGGAACCAGACGAAGAAGCATTCGCGCCTGATGTGCGCATCATGCTGGTTTCCGAAGATTTTGGGAAGGAACTCACCACCGCCGTGCTCTGGCTGCGCGAGCGGGACATCGACATCCGGTGCGTTCGGCTGCGCCCCTATCAGGATGGCGAGAAGCGGCTGATCGATGTTCAGCAGATCATCCCGCTGCCGGAGGCGAATGAATATCAAGTTCAACTCCGAGAGAAGGGGCAGGTGGGACGAAAGAAACGGGCAGAACGCTACGAACTGCGCCTAAAATTCTGGCAGGGATTGGTGGCCATTGCCCACAACAGACACACGCGACACGCCAACATTAAACCGGGGGCCTACCATTGGCTCGGAGCAAGCTCGGGCATCCGCGGGCTCGGCTTCAATTATGTGATCGTCCAGGAATACGGCCTCGCTGAACTTTACATCGATCGCGGCGAGGCAGGGGAAAACAAACGCATCTTTGACCAACTCCACGCCCGCAAAGACGAAATTGAAAAAGCATTCGGTGGGACACTTTTGTGGGAACGTCTCGAGGCCAAACGCGCCTGCCGGATCAAGCACGTTCTTGAGAACGGAGGCTACCGCAGCCCGGAGTCCGAATGGCCGACGATTCAATCAGAGATGGTCGACACTATGACAAAACTGGAGGCTGCGCTAAAGCGGGATTTGGCGGCGCTTGGTCTGTAAGTGGTTGGATAGAGTAGAAAACAGGATTCAGCATCCCGTAGGCCGAGCCTAGATTGCGGGGTCAGGCATGAGTACTGACTTTATTAGGGTTAGGTCTTGTATTCATACATCACTCCCTCCCCCACCTCTATTGGCCGTCATGGTGTTGAAGTGGGAGAGAATTTTTCTTTTCGAGTTTCTTTGGTCGCCTCATCCTGACCCAGAAATAAACCTGCTTTTGGTTGAGGGAGAGCCGCTTGGCGTTCGAGTCGTTGAACTTTCTCGGGAGCCCATTGCACTCTATCAAATCTTGAAATTTGAAGGTATGGTAGGCAGTGAAGACGAAGCGAAGGCCATGGTCTCTGCGGGGTAAGTCCTGCTCAATGGGAAAATCATACTCAAACACGAAAGAACATTCTGACTGGTGAGACGATCACGTTCGCTGATGAAAATTTCGAATCCAACTCTCACCAATTCGTGGGACAGTGAACCATGAAGTCAAGGAAACTCAGACATGAACAATAATTATTGCCTTCGTCGAATTCGCTACATCCTGGATTTTAGTGATTCCAAAATGATTGATGTTTTTGCTCAGGCCAACCAGACCGTGACACGAACAGAGGTGAGTGCGTGGTTAAAAAAAGATGATGATCCGGATTTTGTCGAATGTCCTGACATCATGTTCGCCACGTTTCTCAATGGTTTGATTAACGATAGGCGTGGCAAAAAAGATGGCGCGCAGGCTGAACCGGAACAACGGCTCAACAATAATATTATTTTCGTTAAACTGAAGATCGCCTTCAATTTACAAGCCGATGCCATATTGTCGATATTGGCTCTGGCTGATTTTCGTATAAGCAAGCATGAGCTGAGTGCATTTTTTCGCAGACCTGATCATAAGCACTATCGCAAATGCCAGGACCAAATTTTGCGGAATTTCTTGAATGGCCTTCAACTGCATTATCGTCACAAGATGGAACCCGACGAACTCTTTCAATAGCCACCCTTTGAAGTCGCCCACTGCGATGTCTCTAAGGATTAATTCTCTTGATCATTAATTTGGGAACAATTATGCGCCGGGTTTCGGCCCGGCAGCCGAGCCACTTTTGTTTCGGCAAAAGTGGCCAAAACCATTGACGCCCCGTCTGGCCTCATTTCAGAGGTGGGACGCCAACTCTGAAGAGCGGCCCAACTCGCAAGGCTCAAACAAGGTCCGCGGAATACTAAGAGCGTCCCTCCTTTGGGGCAGCCGGCAGGCGTCGGATCAACATGCAAGCGTACCAAGGCAAACCCACGGACGGACAATAACTGCGAGGGTTTTTCCTTCGTGGCCATGTGAACATTTTATCGATAGACCCCATCATGGGTTCCAATATCGAGCAAGACAATTTCATTTCTGGTAATTCGTCATGTCAAAGTAATACGGTAGGCATGAGTCAAGCTGACGGCATGCCGTCCTTCCAATTCCCCTTTGAGAGCATGTAGGCGAAGAGAAGGTTGAAACAGATTGGCTTCTAATCCTCTGAAAACTTTGGCGAGTGGCTTTTTCTGTGCGGGGTGAGTTCGCGTGAACTTGGCCACACGCCGATCAAAATAGCTGGTCGTGGCCAGCGTATACATTAGGCTTCGAGGTGAAGTTCGTCGATGAGAGTTTGGGCTGTATGGGGACGGACACGCCCTTGCTTAAGATCCTTCAATGAGCGGCGAATTCGGTTCAGGTACGACTTATGATACCGCTTCGCCAGTTCCCGATATTGATCTTCTGCCATGATGACATAGGCGGGTTCGTTGTTCTTGAGCACATGCACCGGCCCCTTCTTCAAGGCTTTGTCAATGACCGAAAGTCCCCTGCGCTTAATTTCGGTCGCCGGAATCGTTTTTTTGCGCTGTGTCAGTCGTGGCTCGCATGAAATTACCGTATCCCACCGATCCCATCACGGGAGCCAATTCCTAGGGTCTTGCAATATGACATCTTTACTGGCTGACTTTAGTAACTCTTCCTGCAGAAATCCATGCCGTTCGTGATTGGCGATCAAATACGCTATTGCCCCCTCCCCTCAAGAAAGCACTTCGCCGTAGAAGCTGACTCAGTGAGTCGTGGCCACGGAATCGGTTTGAGTCTTTTGTTGCTGCTGTTGGTGGTAGAGGGCCTCAAAATTCACCGGGTTGAGCATGACGGTCGGGAAGCCTCCCCGTGTCACCGCATCAGAGACCGTCTCACGAACATAGGGAAAGAGAATATTCGCACATCCGATGCCTAACACCGGGCCCAGTTCCGTTTCCGGGACATGGCGAATCCGGAAAATCCCGGCTTGTTCCGCTTCCACGATAAACATGACCTTATCCTTCACCTTGGCCGTGACCGTGACCGTCAAGGATGCATCATACAAGCCCTCTTCCCCACGGGTATGTTGCGTCTTCAACTCGATATGTATTTGTGGGGCGTCACGCTCCAGAAAAATGCCGGGTGCATGGGGAACTTCTAAGGACAAATCCTTGACATAGATTTTCTCTATGGTAAACACGGGCTTCGTTTCTTCAGTCATGTGCCATCCTATTCGTGAGTGAGTACATACGGTCATCAAGCCACAGCCGGGCCTGATCAACATGATTCCGGCATTCTAAAAAACCGAGACCAATATTGTCATCGATTCCTCATGAGACGCAACCTGGCTTCCATTTCTTTTAGAGTCTGACTGGGGGCAACCTTCATTTCAAAGATGAATGTTGATGTAGAAGACCAGAAATTGGCATCATATCGGGTGTGCTTTCGAGGAAGAGACCACGGCGACGTGGAATATGATCTGGAGCGCTGACATGCGATTCTATATTTTACGTAATCAAGAAGTCGTTTTGGCCTCTGGTGCCAAGGAATTTGGCGAATGGGTGGAAACGGCTGATCGGGTTGTGAGTCATACACAGATCGCCGACATTGAGGTGTCTACCGTTTTCCTTGGGATTGATCACCAGTTCTTCGCCGGCCCCCCTCTCCTGTTTGAAACAATGGTGTTTGGTGGCGCCCTTGATCAAACGTGCCGCCGCTGTTCCACCTGGGATGAAGCCGAGGCGCAGCATGAAGCGATCCTGTCGGAAGTGTTAAACCGCGTGTATGGCTATTATGATCCAGGTTGAGCCTGTGACGGTCGTTTCGTCTTTTATCTGCCTGGAGGCAGACCTTCCCTTTACACATACTCCCGGCCCCTTCCCACCTTTCTGATTGTTCAAACTGATTAGATGCCGGGTTTCGGCCCGGCAGCCGAACCACTTTTGTTTCGGCAAAAGTAGTCAAAACCATTGACGCCCCGTTTGGCCTCATTAAGAGGAGGGACGCCAACTCTAAAGAGCGGCCCAATTCGCTCCGCTCAGACAAGGTCCGCTAGCTGCCAAGAGCGTCCCTCCCTTGGGCCAACCGGCAGGCGTCGGAAAACATGGGAAGTTTTTTGAGAAATTTCCATCAAAGAGGGAAGAGCGCAGGCATAATGACGGAAAGAAGTTGGATTACCTTCAACGAACGCCTGGAATAAATTGTAAGGACTGATCGATGCGGGGTTTCGTCCCCGAAGGACGAGGTCCTTTTGTTTCGGCAAAAGGACCCAAAACCATTGACGCCCCGTCTGGTCTGACTGAACAGAAGGGCCGCCAATCCTGAGAAAAGCGGACCAACTCGCCAGGCTCAAACAAGGTCCGCTAAATACTAAGAGCGCCCCTTCCTAGGGCCAGCCGGAAGGCGTCGGGTCAACAATTTGCCTGTCGATTCTGGCGTTAACCCGGTTGGCCGACCGGAAGGTGGTCGGTTAGGTAAGCCTTCTTTCAATTTCGCCTACCAATGGCTCTTTCGTCTTTGATCTGAAACAGGGATACATATTTTGTAGAAAATAGCCGGCAGGACGGAGAAGAGCCGATGCAGTTCCGCTATTTAAAGGCGGGAATGGCACCCATAGAGAAAGATGGATGTTAGGATAGAGTGAGTTTGCCATCCGAAACATGCGGAAGTTCTGCTCGAAAAGATGGGCTAATGCTAAGCTGAACCGTTTTTGGTAAGGTTCCCTGAGAACGATGACGATACACGGTTTTAGGACTTTGATTATTGTCGGGATGCCTTTGCATCATTTTTCGGCAGGCAGGGAACCTGGTTTTATATGGAGGCAATGATATGAACCACACGAATCTTCTCTCGTTATTAACAAATGGCCGCGAGGAAATCGTACGCCGATTTGGCATCAAGAAATTGGGCATCTTTGGTTCGGCTGCTCGTGATGAGATGCACGAGGGTAGCGACATTGATGTTCTCGTGGAGTTTCAGTCCTCCCCCACCTTCGATGCCTATATGGATCTCAAGTTTTATTTGGAGGATCTTTTTCATACTAGTGTTGATTTGGTTATTGAGGATACCGTGAAGCCACGTATGCGACCTCTTATTGAAAAGGATTTGATTCGTGTCGCGTGATTGGACGTTTTTTCTGGAAGATATACTTGAAGCCTCCAAAAAAGTGGGCCGTTACACCAACGGTATGACACTGGAAACATTTCAAAGCAATGAGTTGGTCTTCGATGCAGTGGTTCGCAATTTGGAAATTATCGGTGAGGCTGCTAAGCACTTGCCGCCGGAAATCCACAAGATGATGCCCGAGGTTGAATTGTCCAAGGCTGCCGCCTTTCGAGATGTGATTGCGCATGGCTACTTTGGATTAAATGTTCATATCATTTGGGATGTGACCCAGAACAAAGTCCCTGGCATCTCTGCGGCTATAGAAAAACTACTCACCCAACTACGGAACGATCAGACTTGAACCATCTACCCTCCCATCAAAGCCTTCATATAATGTGACGAGATCTTCCATCCTTCCCTACCGCAAGATTTCCTTTAAATTCCCTGTCCTTCAAAAACATTCCACGTTTCTTTGGTGATTCTTCTGCGAGAGTTTGAGAGTGGATAGGGTTAGCCTTCCAATCGCAGATACACCCGGCCCCTTCCCACCTTCCTGATTGTTCGCAATGACTTACTTTTCTTTGCGGGTTTTTGAGGGGTTCTCCCGGCAAAGATGGATGGAAGTTGTCTTTTAGATGCCATGTTTCGGCCCGGCAGCCGAACCACTTTTGTTTCGGCAAAAGTAGTCAAAACCATTGACGCCCCGTTTGGCCTCATTGAAGAGGAGGGACGCCAACTCCGAAGAGCGGCCCAACTCGCAAGGCTCAGACAAGGTCCGCCAGCTGCTAAGAGCGTCCCTCCATTGGGCCAACCGGCAGGCGTCGGAAAACATAGGGAAGTTTTTTGAGAAATTTCCATCAAAGAGGGAAGAGCGCAGGCATAATGACGGAAAGAAGTTGGATTACCTTCAACGAACGCCTGGAATAAATTGTAAGGACTGATCGATGCGGGGTTTCGTCCCCGAAGGACGAAGTCCTTTTGTTTCGGCAAAAGGACCCAAAACCATTGACGCCCCGTCTGGTCTGACTGAAGAGAAGGGCCGCCAACTCTGAGTGCAACGAAGAATCTGGGGCCAGCTCACAGCCACATGGCTTAGCGAAATGACCCTCGCGACTCAGGGCTTCCCGTTTGAGGCCGCCTTCATGGAAAGGGAAATGCGCTTGCGGGGAATGTCGACTTCCAGCACGGTGACTTTGACTTGTTGGTTGACCTGCACCACCGTGTTGGGATCGCTGACAAATTTGTTGGCGAGTTGACTGATATGCACGAGCCCATCCTGATGCACGCCGATGTCGACGAACGCGCCAAAGGCCGTGACATTGGTCACCACCCCGGACATGATCATGCCCGGCTTAACCTGCTCGATGGATTGCACCCCTTCATCAAATTTCACGGCTTCAAATTGTTGACGGGGATCACGGCCGGGTTTGGCCAATTCGGTGAGGATATCCGTCAAGGTCGGCTTGCCCACTTCCTCCGTGATGTATCGAGTGAGATCGATCGTGCGTTGTCTGGCAGGATCCCTCATGAGATCCTTGACGGTGCAGCCTAAATCTTTCGCCATCGCGTTGACCACGGCATACCGTTCAGGATGCACGGCACTGGCATCAAGCGGATGCTCCCCATCGGTGATGCGTAAAAATCCTGCGGCTTGTTCAAACGCTTTGGCTCCCAGGCGGGGGACCTTCTTTAATGCCGTCCGGCTCGCAAACGGACCATGCTCCTGTCGATAGGCCACGATATTCGTGGCGAGCTGTGGCCCGACGCCGGAGACGGCCGTGAGCAGTTGCGGGCTGGCCATATTGACGTCCACCCCTACCCGATTGACGCAACTGATCACCACATCCTGGAGCCGTTGCTTTAAGATGCTCTGATCGACATCATGTTGGTATTGCCCGACGCCGATGGCCTTGGGATCGATTTTCACCAGTTCGGCTAAGGGATCCATCAGCCGCCGCCCGATCGAGACCGCGCCGCGCACCGTCACATCGTGATCGGGAAATTCCTCCCGGGCGACCGGAGACGCGGAATAAACGGAAGCGCCGCTTTCGTTGACCATGACGATCGGGATGGCGGATGGCAATTTGAGCGCGCGCAGGAATGTTTCGGTCTCCCTCCCGGCCGTCCCATTGCCCACCGCGATCGCCTCAACCTGAAAACGCTGACACAATTCCACCACCGTGTCTCCCGCCTTAGCGGCTCCGCCTGTTCCCAGATGCGGAAAGATGGTCTCCGTATGACGCAAGGTGCCCTGTCGGTCCAAACAGACCATTTTACATCCGGTGCGAAATCCCGGATCAATGGCCAGGACGGTCTTCTGTCCCAGAGGTGGCGCCATGAGCAGTTGCTGCACATTTTGGGCAAACACTTCTATGGCCGTTTGATCGGCGCGGGTTTTGGTGACCAGGCGGGCTTCGGTTTCCATTGAAAGGGCCAGGAGCCTGGTAAAGCTATCTTTGACGGCCAGGATGACCTGTTCCGATGCGGGCCCCTTTCCTTTCACAAAAAGGCGATGCAGAATTGAGAGGGCTTCGGCTTCCGGCACCAGCACACGAAAGGTCAGAAATCCTTCCACCTCGCCACGCCGCATGGCCAGGACACGATGGGATGGCGCCTTGGCCACCGGTTCTTCCCATTCAACATAATCCCGATACTTGCTGCCTTGCACATCCTTTCCGCGCACGGCCGTGGTCTTGAAAGTCCCTTGTTCCAGATACAGGGCACGCATGGAAGCGCGAGCCTGCAGATCTTCGCTGATCCATTCGGCCATGATATCGCGCGCACCGGCCAACGCGTCCTCCACCGTCTCGACGCTCAATTCCGGATTCAGAAATTTCTGCGCTTCCGCTTCGACATTCAATTGGGCATCTTGTGCCCAGAGGCTCAACGCCAACGGTTCCAATCCTCGCTCTTTGGCGATCATGGCTCTGGTGCGGCGCTTGGGGCGGAAGGGTAAATAGATGTCTTCCAATTCGGTCATGGTCGTGGCCGCCTGCACCTGCTCTTGCAGCACATCGGTCAGCTTGCCTTGTTCCTCGAGCGAGGCCAGGATGACGTCCCGACGTTTATCCAATTCTCGAAGCTGCGCCACGCGGTCCCGAATGGAGGTAATGACAACCTCATCCAACCCGCCGGTGACTTCTTTGCGGTACCGTGAAAGAAACGGCACGGTGGCGCCATCATCCAGCAGACTCACCGTGGCCGTGACCTGCTTGTCGGTGATCTTCAATTCCTTCGCAATGGTCTTATCATGCAATGCTGAATTCATAGTCTCGTTACATCCTTACGTATTTTTGAGTGAAATTTTTGTCACGAGTCGTTCTTCACAACGACAGCCATATTACGCTTACATCCTCTCAGCAACTTACTTGGGTTGGGGTTCCAGCTCCCATCCCTTAGCTCGCAAACACTGGTCAACTTCTTGTTGTGCCGACTGCTCGGCCGATCGAGTGATGAACCCTTGGCTGACCCCTGGTTTCCCCATTTGACCACTGGGAATGCCAGGGCCGGGGGGCGGCATCAGGATGTGACTGCGGCAATCGATTTGATCCGCCTCTAGATCCGCTTCTGTGGCACCGGCCTTGACATACTTCACGTCAGTGCATCCATAGAGGAACAGACTTCCAGCACAAACCACCAGCCATGCTCTCATCATGAGATACCCTCTTTTTCTAAATGGAGTTGAGTGGAAATGTGGCCTTGATATGGTCTTTATGGAATAGACGAGATATACTCGTCAACTTTCAATCTCAAAAGGAAATGTAGGATACCAGAGTGAACACCTTTTCAAAAATACAGAGGCTGAGTTTTCTCTTCTGCGTGGTCCTCAGTCTGCCCGGTTGTGCGCAAAAAACCCAATCATTGGATTTTTCCGGTTTTTTAACTGATTACAACAGCCTCCGTCCTTCCCCGGATGACAGCGGTGCCTGGACCTACCGGAAGCCAGGCGTCAATTTCAAAGACTACAACACCATCATGCTGGATCCCCTGGTGATCTTTCCCAGCCAACATTCTGAGTATGGTGGCCTTGATGGGTTAACCGCCTGGAGATTGGCTCTGGCATTCCAGGAAAGCATGAGCCGCGCACTGGCAGGAGGCTATGTGATCGTGAAAGATCCCGGTCCCGGGGTCCTGCGCCTCCGCGCAGCCTTGACGGATGTGATGTTGGAGCGCCCGGCACTGGAATCATCGATCCCGCTGCTTCCCCTGGCCAACGATTTCCTGATCCAGGGTGCCGAAAAAATTTCCGGCATGAATGCCCTGGAGGGAGAGGCCGCGATTGAGGCCGAGATATTGGATACACAGAGCCAGGAACGGTTGGTTGCTTATGTTGAAAAACGGATGAGCTCAGAGGTTCTCCTGACGCGCGAAAAGGATTCCCTGGGACCCGTGCTGGAAATATTTGACTACTGGGCAAGGAAACTTCGACAACGGTTAGACGAGGAACGCGGGATACGCGAATATCAAAAAGATATTCAGTAAACCTCTCTCCAGTTTCCCGATCACCACAAAAACTAAGGGGATAAGAGGCAAGAATTCCACGATCACGGTCGCCGGGGTGAAGCACCTATGCGCTGGATCGTCATGGTTACTCTTTAACTTTTAGACAACGCTTCTTCTCAACCGAGAGTTGTTTTTTCCCTGTCCGGGGGTGGTCTTCATCGTTGAACGCATGATCATCCCCTCGCCACGTCTTACCTGTTTTCCAGACGACTGTAGTCAAGCAACCCTGCTTCAACGGGTGACTCGTTTTTATAGGCAGCTTGTATGGCATCACTATGCTTCCAAAAATCAGGATCACTTCGTCTGACACCGAACCGATTGAGCAGAGCTTGATAATCCTCCTCACTACCGAGATGTTCCACGGCGCTGACAAACTCTTCGAGTGTGGATTCGTCGACCTGGTAAAAAGCGTTGGGATAGGCACCCAAAAACCCTCGCACCACCGTTAAGGTATCTTCTTCCGGCAAACGCCGTTCTTGTTCAAAGAGCAGATGGGACACATTGCTCATCCCGTTATCATGGATGAGGGTCACCACCTGAGCATGGGACCCGCCAATTGATAAGATGGCGTTTTGGGGCAACCAGGACACGGCTGTTCCTTGGAGGTGGGATAACTTCTCCAGCTGTTGACGGACGTGGTCATTACCAGAATTCTCAATCGCATAGGGCCTGTGCAAGACCGGCGCGAGCCGTTCGCGCACCATCCCGATTAATTCTAATTTATGGTCTGCCGTGCGATACTGAATTCCTGTCTGACGATTGATGCTGTTGAAATATACCGCACCAAAATCTTCGACCTTATCCCCGGCATCTCGATACCAGTATTTCCATTCCTGGGTTCTCGTCCGTTCCGGGAGCAGGGTGAGAAAATCCAGCTCCCCCTCCATTCGCAAAAAATCCATGTACAGGCGGGAATTTAACTGGTGACCGATATTGCCATACACGTCATACCCTGCAACCAACAGATAATGAATCCGCTCAAGCAAGGGATACCCCAGTAACACCATCGTCTTGGGCTCCTCGCCGACAAACCCTTTCACGACGGTCGCATTATCCAGATGTCGAAACACGGTGAGAGCCGCATTGTCATTCTGCCCATCGCCATCCCAAAGCAGGTCGAGTGAAATGGCTTCCGGTGTCGAGACATGTTGTTGGATGAACTTAATTTTGCCGGCCACATATTTCTTTTCTAATTGAGAATATTTCAGCCAGGTCCCCAGGGGTGTGGCGTTGCTCTGCTCGACGATGGGCATTTGAAGATTCTTCGCTTCTTTTTCAAGGAATTGGGCCCCCTGGGCAATGGTCGTGCTATTGGGGTTTGAAAAAACTATCCAGAACCGCTCATTAATCACATTGAGCGCCACCTGTCCCCGGCAGACAGGTCCCTTGATGAAATTCATCAGGGTAAACTGGGCTTCATCGAGCAGAAACTGATACCGGGATTTCACCGGAATCAATTTGAAGGTTTCAAAAGGATTGGCCGACGTCTCCGGGTCATAAGACGGCAAGGTCGGCACCCCATAGGCTGGTTCTAAAAAGAGGGTGCGATACCGGGACATCCGGTCGGGATTGAGCGCATACGGCATGTGGGTTTTGGCCAAAATCGTGGTCCGGACCGGCTCAAAGCGATAAAAAAAACGATCCACTTTCGGGTCATCATAAGGCCGTCTGGTGGCAATGAGATCAATGGCTTCACCTGGAGGGGTTGTGGATCGTACGAGACGAAAGAACTGCTTGGGGGTGAGGTCATCAAAATAAAGATGGGCCAGGAAGAGATGCTCGTAGAGATACCGGCTCATTAATTGTTCTTTCGGTGTCTGGCCATTCAAAAACGTTTCCCACTCCGAAATGTTTGACAGGACACCTGCGGTCACCGGAGCTGGTGCTTCATCGTCGGCGCCCTCCTCCAACCACTTCATCAATGTGGCGTGTTCCTCATCGCCTAAACCGGGTAATCCAAAGGGCATCCCCCATAAGGGATTGTCCCGCGCGAACGCGTCAAACTCCGGAAGCGTCGGGCAATATTGAGGCCGCTCGATGCCAAAATCAAAACTGGGGGGGAGCGGGCTGACAGCGGGAAGCGGGTGCTGTCGCTTCAGGAGCAACATCTTCGCCATCAGGCTCGCTTGGAGATTGGCCTCTTTCGTCTGCACCCGTTCGTTCAACACCGGAAAAAACTGCTTCTCCCGCCATTCGGAGGGTGAATGCGCATCGACAAAAAGCCGGGTGGGTTCCATGGCCAATAATCGACCGGGGTTATAAATCAGTTCTTTGTTGGCACCGCGTTCAATCCCTTCATGGGCACTGAGATTGAGTTGACATGGGGCATCGTAACATCCATGACAGACGATACATCGAGCCTCAAGAATCGGTTTCACATCCTGCCGGTAACTGACTGTGGTCACCCCGGTTGTTTTTGTCAGCCGGTTTTGCGGGGAGGAAGGCCCGAATTGTTGTTCCAGCTGCATCCCGGCATAGAGGGCGCAACCACCCACGATGATCGTGAGAAGCAGGATAAACACAATACGGGCGTATGGACGATCTGTCATCTTATCTCCTCAGGGTTGCTTCTCTATTGTTCAGGTCCATGTTTTTCGTTCACGGTCCCCCACTATATCTAACGGGTAGCGAAGTTGGCGAACTTTCTGAATGGCCGTTATTTCAGCGCAGGATATGGTAAACCGGCGAGCGTCGGTTTTTTGTTACCATGGTCCCGGCTCGCATAGAGAGCCAGAAACCCATCACGAAAGTGCTCGTTTGTTATCTATACAGAAGCAAAAAATCTTTTGATCGATTGGACGTTCGTCAACCACGTGGCAGGAGATTGTTTCAACATGAAGATGGAAATCGACTGAAGAGGAAAACCCGAAAGCGCCTCGGAGCCATCGCGTGATTGGCCTTCCTGTTCACATGAGGCTTCAAGTGACCAATCCTCGCACCCTTCACCCGATGCCAACGCAATGAGTCAGAGGAATGGGTTCTCTCATCCTGTCATGATCGAAGTGCAGGGAGGAGGCATCGGTCCTGAGCCCGGCAACAAACCATTCCCCCTCGACCGTGTCACAGATGCTCGCCAGAAGGACTGTGGAGTTAAGCTCCTCCCGGCCCCATCTTCACCCCTTCTCCCCAGGTGACGGTCAAGGCAAAAAAGTTGAGCGTCGTATTCTTAAAGTCACCGGACACCCGGCCGGAAAGCGGTCCACGATTTTGATCAACCGGCATATCTCCTATCCAGGTCAGTTCATAGGAAAACCCAAGATTGAGGGTGCGCGTCGCTTGCCAGAGTGCCCCAAACCCGAATTTGTAGGTTTCACCAACCGGTATACTGAGTGTACGATTTTTATCCTTCACCATGGAACTATCGTAGGCAAAACCGGTCGAGACCACCCATGCGGGGTTCACACGATATTGGGTCCCGAATGCCACATGCCAGGTATCCTGGTAGTTCAGGTTGGCGACCAGGTTTGTGGGATTGGCCGTATCTACGCCGATATCCACCTTCCCGAATTCAGACCAGTCCTGCCAACCAAAATCACCCATGATAGCCCATGCCCCGGTCAGGTCATGGTAGGCGCTGAACATCAACGACTGGGGAACCGTCATGCCGACATCGAGTTTCTTATTCAACAGGCCGTTATTCTGCAGAGCGGTCCCGATGGGTCCGAGATTCGAAAACTTCGGCTTATCGGAAAAATTCAAGTCAATGGGAGATTGATACGTGAGTCCGAAGCGTGTCCCTCGGGTCGGCGTGAACAGGACGCCAATATTGCCCCCAACCCCGACAGCCTGATCTTTGATTTGCATTTGCCCGTCGTTGGTACTCCCGAGATTGTTGATACCAACCGTTTGTTTGACGGCGCCCAGCATCACGTTGACCCCTCCGCCGACAGACAGGTATTCATTGACACGATAGCTGGCCGTGGGCATAAAACTGACTCCGGCCAGCAGCGCATCTTTCACGTAGTAGCGACCGACCCATTCCCCTTTGTATTTCAATCCCAGACCGAAATTGGAAAATATGCCAAAGCCCACTCTCCAATCATCTCCCAGGGGATGCACGTAAAATCCACTGGCTCCGGGAAACACATCAATGGGATTCCCGCCTCCTCCGCCGGACGGGGTGGACTTGCCGTTGGAGGTGAATCCTATATCACCATATAACAGTTGAGCGCCACCCTGGAATTGAGCGCCCTCCAGGAGGGACATGCCGGCCGGATTCTTAAATAAGGTTGACGCATCCTGAGCGCGAGCCGCCCATCCCGCCCCGGCGAGTCCTACGTCCGGTGTGCCGATTTCAGTCAGGAAGAGACCTCCGGCTTGAATTGATGGAGGCAGAATCAATGCTCCCATCAAGAGAAGACCCAGGATGTGTAACCGGGCTCTCACCGCAACAACTTCATTCATGATTCTTCCTTCATCTGAGGGATGGCCTGCTGGAATGTCCAGGACCACACGTTTGATGTGGCCCTGAAATCGTTTATTCAAATTGGACGTCGAGAATCTTTCGATCCGCATCCTGGCCGGAAGGCAGGACGGCGCATCCGAGATACACCGTTTCCTTTGCTTTCACCGGGATTTGGGCGGTCGTGACCACGTTGTCTCCTGTGATTTCGGAAACGGTTGCCATGATGGTCGCATCCGGATGCTTGTTGACAATTCCCTGTTCAATCTTGGAATGAGGACACTCCCCGTTAGGACGCTCGATCATTTGAGCATACGGTGTGGCATCCATATGCTGGAGATTCCCTCCACCACAGGACGCTAAGGCGAGGATCACGCAACTGGACCACCAGGGCACGACTTTCATAGGAATCTCCTTTTCAGTGAACAACGGGATGATTCGACCGGATCATGCTGGGGATGCCGCGCCATTACGCCTCCGGCTCCACACAATTTTCTCCACCTCGAAGCAGACATGCCCGCCAGCGAACTTTTTCCGCCCAATACCGGTAGGCTTCCTCGACATCGTTCCACGAATTGGTGACTCCGCTCAGACTTTTCGTCCCTCCCCGGCGATCCACCGCAGCGGCCAGCAGGGTTTTGTCCGAGGAATCCGTGACTTTCAACTCCACACTCGCCGACCCTGTAAAACCGGACACGCCTGTAGCGAAACCTTTTACTCCGGTTAAGACTCTCAACTGAGGAACGATGCTTGAAACCGTATCTAGAACGGGATTGGAGGTTTCGGCTTCCGTAATGGCGGCCTGGAGACGCATAACATCCGGACCGGGTGTGGTCACAATTTCATAATCGGTTTTTAAGGCTTCATGCAATTTGGCCCAGAAGAGATCCGCCATCCGTTGACGATCTTCCGCGGACACGTCTTTCAATTGGGAGTCCTTGCCGATCCAGAGGGTGACGGGATCAAGAATGATTTTCTGGTATTTTCTCCAATCGGCTTGAGGATTTTTATAGATCAAAAGGGTTTCGTCTTTTTTCCCTTCTTTTAACATGGAATAGTCTCCAAGAAATCCTGATTGTTCCACGCTCCGAGTTTGCTGAGTGCTGGCACAACCCGATACACCTACCAACAGGATGAGAACCACATGTAACGGTAAACGGATCATCACGCTTTTCTCCTCGCTTAAGATTGATAAGAGGCTCGTCAAAGGCAGTTGTCTTTATCTGGATTATAGCGATATCATCATGGAAAAAATACGAGGAATAACAGGCACGGTTAACGTGTTGTATCATGCCGCCAACTGAAAAACTCCTCGCGGATCGGTAACCTCGAAAAATGTTGGCTCAGGAAGATGCCAGGGCTTATGAACAGACCCTCGTGCAATCCTCCCACCCCCCCCACATCAGGCGCAGAGGCCATGGGTCTTGCAGGTTTCCAAGGCATGAAGCAATAAAATCCGTCTGACTTCCTGGATCGTATGCGTATTCGATTGACAGGAATGGCCGGACCGGACAATGAATTCCGATTCCATTCCCTCCAGATGAGCACTCTGATACGCCACCACTCCATCGTTCCCATCCTCCATGGGACCATCGCCCTCCACCGCTATAATTGAGTGGCCGGAAACTCCGGGAGCCAAAGGGGTCTGAGCCAGGCCTTTCGCCAGGGGGCTTCCCGGTTCCATCGCCGACACACTTCCCACATTCATTCCTTGTAAATCCAGCTTGAGTGTGTCGAGGTTTAACGACAGGAGATCTGTGACACCTGACATCAATCGGCCCGGCAGCTTTACGAACTTGGCCAGTTGATGGGCACCCCAACTACCAGCCACATAACTCCCATGATGGGGCGTGGCAATAAAGATAAGGCGTTTGACCGTGGGAAGTGGGGTAATAAACAGCATTCGTTCCAGTAAGTCCCGGGTCTGGTCGGATACCTTGATGTCGTCAAGTGGTTGGTTGCTCACTTCATCCCAAAAGATATTTCCGGTTTCGACGGCCGTGAGTCTGCTCAACAGCCCACCCTGACTATGTCCAAGGACGACCATCGCCTGGAGAGCAGGATCCTGATATTTCCGCTCGAGGTCACTCACAGTTGTTTGCAGGGTTTCCCGCAGCAAAGCCGCAGAATACAAAATGGGATTGCCGGTATCATATGTGAAAAACCAGAACTGAAATCGATCACGAACTGAGGGGTCCGCCATCAGATCGTTGGTCATGTCTGCCCACCTTCCGGAGCCGGAGGCCGTCCCATGGACAAAGACGACCGGAATACGGCCAGGTCTATACGGCTCCAGAGCAATTAATTCCCCTGACTCACCGGCCAACGAATCTCCCATAAAAAACCCCTTCAGTTCCCGTGCCCAGACCCGGTCATCGGCCAAACTAGCTGCCAGAGAAGAGGTAAATTCAATTTCCAACGGCACATCACTTCCCTGGATACTGACCGTCCTCCGGTCATAAGCGTTATACACCTCCCAGTCTCCCTGAATAGTCCCCTTCTTCAATTGTTCCATAAGATTGGGAAGCCTCATGAAGGCCGTGACAGGCATTTTGCCTTTGGCAATCTGTAACCCTTCCTCCTGACCTAAGGGGATTTGATCGGCCGCTAACGGAACCCCGATTCCGGCCTGCCGATAACGGTTATGTAACCCACGGACTTCCAACTCTGCGACGGGGATGAAATTGGTGAGAGTCCGGTTTTCCCACTGGAGCCGATTTTCCGGAAGGGCCACCTGGAGGGTTCCGAAGGGAAGGGTATAGCTTCCCGATTGCAGAATCATGACGGAACGCTCTTTGGAAATGAATCCCGTCGTCAGACTCCTATTGTACAAATCAGCCGCAATCCGGACACGAGGATCAAATGGGTTGAAATGATTGCTCGAATCTTCGGGAAACAAATAGAGATACGCATACAAGGCCGCGGCCAGATAATAGGTCGGTTGGTTGGTTTTATGCGCATAGAGAAAAGACAATTCAGCGAGCGCGAACGCCACGGGACCTTTTCGTTGCTCTTCAGCGAGGAAGATATGGTGCAAGGTGTTCAACGCCTCACGGGGATCATCAAAATAAGCCTCAGTCAGATCGGTGACACGGAGCACATTTTCGGTATAGGGGCTGGTTTCCCCTGAAGAAATGACGTTTTTGGTTAATTGGTGCCGAACGGTCTCAGAATCGACACGAGTCACGCCTACCGGCGACTGGCAACCGGTCATCATGACGGCGGTGAAGATGATAAAAAACCAGAGACCGTGAGATTGTGTACGTGTCATGTTCCTTGCGATTCCTTTGATAAAATCGGGTAAATACTGACTCCGGCCAAACATAAATCCACTTTTTCTCCGAGGTGGGGCAACTATTGCCACCCTCGGCCCACCGACTTACTCCTCCATTCACGGAGGAGCAAGTCGGCCCAATCTGCGAACAATCGAGGAACACAACCTATACCATCTTGCTGAGGCACAATTCAGAACACATTGCTGAATTCCCGACTAATCCATCAATGGAATATTGGCCGCGAGATCAAACTTGATCGCAGCCCGGATCTTATTCTCCATTTGCAGATAGCGAGCCACTTTATGAGCCGGAAGGACTGCGCTGAGTTTTTCAGCATATTCCCTCCGCATTTTGACTTCCGCCCCTTCCGTTTTAATTGATTCGTTGATGAGATCTTTGGCCACCTTATCAGGCACGGACCCTTTATTGTAGGCTTCCGCATATTCGTTGATGAGTCCGCCAAGATGCTGGTTTAAATGCTCCAGTTCTTTTTGATAGCCCTCGTAGAGTGGCCAGAAATCCTTGGATTCTTTGTCCGTCAAATCCATATTGCTGGCGATGAGCAGCTTCTTATCAGCTTTGACCTTATCGATCAATATTTGCATATTGGTGATTTGTGCATTCTCCGCGAAAACTGGAGTCACGCACAGAATGACGGCGGCAACGGTACACATGATGAACTGCTTCATAACGCTAATACTCCTTGGTTGTGGGTAGATGATGGTGAATGCTAGATGAGAGAATGAAATTCTCTCACATCTTCGCCTGAATCGGCGGCAGCAAGCGTAGCAAAGGCATAAATTAAAGTAAACGCTAGAGAAAAGTATATTCAGCCTGTCTGTGGGAACTGGGAAAACTGAAATAGCACAACGGTTACAGATTGAGAATCAACTTAAATCCTGGTTGCAGATATCAGGGAGAGAGAAGATGGGCACGGATGCGACTGGAAAAATCAGGAGCTTGGTCGGCCTGCCAGGCCCGTTCGTTAATATGGGCACGAGCCTGCAATGCTTCGAACGAAGGACCGGCACCCAACTTTCCCTGTTCGTGGAGGTAGGCAGGAGTGTATCCGCTTAACAGAATTTTCCAGGAAAAAGGCACATGGCCGGGGTTCAGACGCGTGTGCATCCAGATGACATTCGTGCAGTTGGCGGTGAGGGTATTGTAGAACTTCGGTCGCTCGCGGAGTTCGTTGATGGTCTTCATGTACCCCAGAAAAATCCGTTTGAGGTTTTCAGGAGACCCGGTTACTGAATACAGGTACACATCTTCAGGAGGATCTTTTCGATAATTCGTCCGGACCCGGATCAGATCCCGTTCATCGCCCACGATATAGATCAGCTCATACTGTTTAAAAAATCCTTTGATGGAAGAATAGCCTTCAGTGGCTTCCTTTCTGGCTTCGATGGAAATGGCCAAGTGGTCATCACCGAATCCGAACGTGAGAAAAATATGCGCGATCATCGGACCCATCCAATAGGCGGCCACAAGGTCCACTGAATCCAGTTTGGTGAGATCGTAGGTCTGGTCGTAATAGGCGGGCGTAAAGTCGGTTTCGGTACGGTAGTCAAAGTTTCGAATATTGTGAACGGTGATCAAATTTCCGTCGAAGGTGGCATAGGGAAGCATGGCCACTTCCGCTTGCCACACGCGATCATTGGACGGCTCGATCATGCTCCACCAGACAAAGAGCAGGATAAACAGGCTGAGATAAGACCCGGCGGCCATCCATCGAAACCGACCGGTGCAAAAGCCGACCAACGCCACAAGGCCGGCTACGGCAAAGCATGCAGCCAGGAGCGTCCGGAGCATGTCAGATCCCGGCCCGTCAAAATATAACGCGAAGGTGCCCCAGCCCCCCATTCCAAGAATCAGGAATGCTCCCAGAGAAAGACCGACGTACCTTATTATCTGTCGCAGAAAAATTCCTTTAGGAGCATGTGTCAGAAATGAAGTGCACTTTACTCTTGCTCTTGGCAAAACCTACCAAACAAGAGACATGCCATTCGCGAGCTAAGCAGAAGATTCCGGAAGATTGACATACCCGGGAAACGACAATCAACAGGCCGGGTGTCATCTGGAATTATCGGATCTTTGTCCGAAAGATACTGCGGCAGGCTTCGGGAAATTTTTCTGGCTCATTGAACAGCATACTTGAAAACGTGATCGAGACAACACACATAGTCATCAATTCCCAGAAGTTATGCAATGGGAGTCAAATATGGTTTGCGGAAATATCCAATTTCTCCTGTCATATCCCTCGGACATAAACTCAAAATAAATCCGAAAGACCCGGACCTTCTCACTATCATGAAGATGTATCTTTTCCGCGATTCATCGACTTTCGGGAAAAGTCACGCCTGAAAAATTTCGAGAGCACATCTGAATAACACGCTGAATTGTCTTCGGCTCTCTTCCTCGGAGGGGGGAATTCTATCAGAACCATCGGGAATGGACTTTGATGGCAGTTGTGCTGATGTGAATGGGAATATAAAATCTGGCGCACGCATTTAGTGGGGATTCGCATGCTAGACTGGACTAGACGGGAGATTCTTTGCAGGTGCAGCGTAACCGCACTTCACCATGAAGGGAAAAAATCTATGCCGATTGTGTTCAGCAGGAGGTTGCGAATATCCGGCCTCATCCTACTCGTTATCGGGTTTATGTCGGCCTGCTCAACTCTCCCTGGGAATTTTGAGACACCAAAGATCTCTATTGCCGGCATTACTCCGAAAGATGTCACCCTCTTTGAACAGCGTTTTGAGGTGTAACTCCGGATCCAGAATCCCAATAATTTCGATCTGGGTCTCAACGGTATTCGTTTTGATATTGAGCTGAACGACAAGGAATTCGGCAACGGCATGTCACCAGCAAAAGTGATCGTCCCGCGATTGGGATCCGAGGTGGTCACGGGAGAGGTGATTACCGGCCTCGACAGCTTCCTTCGTCAGGTTCAAGGAATGAATTCCACGGCCGCCAAACTGCGGTATCATCTCCAAGGCACAGCCTTCGCTGAATCCCCCGGCAACTTCACCATCCCCTTCGACGATAGCGGAGAAGTGGACCTCCATTTTGCGCCGGCAGCACAAGAGTAAAAAATAATTTCCGGTTTTACCATGTAAACCGGAGGAACCCACCGTTATAGTCAGGAGCATTGATGGAAGGGCGGAGCAGAATGGGTTGCTTCTGTTTGACATCCAGGCCCTGCGGCAGATTCTCTGACGGAATGACGGATTGAAAAGCCTGGAGGCTGTGCATTTCGACCCCCAATTCAATCCCCGGCAACTTGCCGGGAGATTTCAGTTGAAGACGAGCTCCATTCCCCGATTGCTGCAATACCCCACTTTGAAGATTCCGTTGAAACAATCTCTCCCCTATTACCTTTTCTTCCGCACCTTCTCCATCGTTATTGGATAAATTGGGATAGGATTTGTATCCCTCAATTTCCGGAGGTGGATACACCTCTGCCATCAAAACCTCCTGCCCCTTCACGGCAGCTTGGACAGATGCACGGTCCAGACCGCCCTGAAGAAACCCTGCAAGGGACATAATGGTGGCGAGTACCACTCTTTTACTTATCAATGTCCGCATAAATCTACTCCCTTGTTGCTCTCCCGTTTATGATGACTATTCACCAATGCCGATACTTGGATGACCTCACGATTATCATAAAAGAGTTTTTTGTTCATCCCCGCATCCTGGGGTCTCTACCCCCCAGGATGACCACTCAAAGCATGTTTGTAATTGACACGTTGCGACTCCAGAAAGATTATCACTGAACATCTTTGGGATGCCAGCGAAGGACCTTGACCGGTGCAGCCCGTGGGAAATCTAAAAACCCCTGTTGCCATTCTGAGAATCCCTTCCAGGCCAACAATTTTTCCCGATAGGCATTCCCTTGCCTCGCCACGTTGGCCACCGCCCCCTTAAGATCATGGACCTCCTGTTTCACTTGCCCCTTAATATCCTTCTTAATATGCTCATACCCACGGTGAATTTTTTTCCGGGTTCGTAAACCGGACTGCGGAGCCGCAAGCAGTCCACCTATGAGACCGACCAGGGAGCTGGTGACAAATACAAGCCCTGAGACCTTCCACATGACTTTATCCATTGGACACCTCCTTAAATGGTAAACGGTTCATAACCACATGCTTCGTTTCTAATCCAAATCATCAGGCTTGCTTTTACAACAAAAAGAAAAGCAGCCGGCAACTGATCCTCCCATATTCCAATGTTCTGCTTCGTCAAATTTTGACTTTTCGTCAACAGAGAATAAAAAAAGAGTGGCCTCAGGCCTTTCCTACCTGAGCGGCTTCCTGGGGAAACACTTCCTTCAAAATCCGGATTCTGGTCTGCTCATAATCCAATTCGCTGGACAATGGACGCCAGCCGAATCCATCAAGTAATGCATGCATATTTTCCCAGACTGCTTTTCTCGGATCGGTTATTCCCAGAGCATGAAGGTTCACTTCGGAGGACATTAACACGTATGCCCCCAAGGCCCCTGTCCATAAACCAAACGCGACTTCCTCAGGGGTGATGCCCTCTTTCAATTGAACATGTCCCTCCGCCACCGCATCACGCAACACGCCGGCCACGAGGCGCATGTTTTCCTGATTCGAGGCATCCATTTTTTTTTGAAAAGTCGGCGAGGCCTTTCTCATGATTGATTCATTTTGAACCAGGAGTTTCGCTTTAAAGTGGTCCGGGTTCAGACACACAAAGAGGTCATAGCCCAACGCCATGGCTGCCATCCGTTCACGCGGATTGCCTTTCAGGCTTGAACCCCTGAGAAGAAATTGGCCGGCTTTATCGGCTGACTCGGAAAGCATCGCCACTAAAATTTCTTCCTTGCATGAGAAATGTTGATAGATGGTACCTTTTGAATATTCTGTCACTTCAGCGATTTGATCCATATTGAGTTCCAGATAGCCACGGTCCAGCAAGAGCTTTCTGGCCGTATCAATAATCAGACTCTCTCGTTGGGCATATTCACGTTTCTTCCGTTCTGACACAGCCATAAGTCATTTGTAGCAAACATTTGACGTTTAGTCAATTTTTTTCAATGCGTCACAAAATGACTGCCATTCATTATATAAGAAGGGACATTTCACAGAACTGTAGAAATTGGCTCAAATGCTATCTGTGTAGGGAAAGTATGCTTGAAGGGGGAGAGGGAAGAGCTGTGGATATTCTGAGGGGGCATGCCATATTCCAAAAACACCAGAGGCATACTTCCCCTACCCCCAATAGGAACCATGAGCGATCGCCATGGGCAACTCGCCAAAATCATTGATGACCAAATGTGGGTCGAAGATGATGTAGGTTTCTCTTGAACATTTTATGAACATGAAAGATATGGCGCTCAGACAACAGAGAATCTGATTATACCAGGCACTATCCCGACACCCCTGTAGAAGGATTGAGAGGTTGGAGCATAGTCTGTGTTTGTTGGATTGAAGACGATGACAGCAACCTTTTTCGCTGACGGCTGACGGACTGATACAATGCGTCACCGTTCCAGGACTCTGCAGGTGGAGAGGGCCCGTACAAACGAGCCTCCAACTCCGAAACCGCAGCAGCCAGGTCAGGAGCCGAATTTTCTGTGACAAGCCAGGATACGGTCACTGTCCGGTCGAATGGACAGACGTGTTCAAGCCAGGTAAGCAGGCACTGCATGGCTTCCCGAGGGTCATGCTTTCGACAGGCTCTTCTAAAAGCTGAAAAATGAACACTCTCCGACTGCCGATGCCGGCGTTGTTTTTCCTGCCACCAGGCGGTGAGATGTGATCCGTAGCGAAAGTTCAACCCTAAGAGGATAGCCGCCACCATAAGAGGGATGATGGTGAGAACCCACGGCCCCCACTCACGACCGTTCCCACCTGACATATCTTTCTCTAACCCCGAATCGGGCTTGTCGGAAAGAGCAAACTCGGCCCCATAGGCGGGATCAGGGTCAACATGGAACGAAATAGAAGGAGCAGTGGACCGTTGAATTCGTAGGTTCGCCACATCCCACCAGACCACTTCAACTGCGGGCAACTCGTAATCGCCTTCCTCTTGCATGACATAGGTGGCGGCATCGGTCCGTTGGCCCTTGATACGTTCGCCTCGCTCCCCGCCTTCATCCGTCACGACAGGGGGAGAGGGATAGACGGCCAGACCGGGAAGCGCCAAGAACTTAACGGATGGCAGCACCAGGGATAACGAATCATATACGGTGGTGGTCACTGTCCGGGTGATAACGTCCCCAACCTTGAAGAGGCGATTTGTAGGTTGCACGATTTGGGAAACCGTAAGTTCTTTGGCCCCGATAAAGTAGGGCAGCCCTCTGGCTTCCCTGGGAATGCCGGCTTCCAGGGTCAGTGGAGGAGTTCGAACCACCGTGGTAGTCTTGGCAAGACCAGGCTTTATTCTCACCTCGATCGAGGGTACCTGATAACGACCGGGGACTTGAGGATAGAGGGTATACGAACGGGTGATACCGAAAAATTTTTCACCGTTGACCTCTTCATTCAGGTTGGAGGAGCGTCCGGGAGGAATCACGAGGGCGTTATCTATATTGAGACTCGGGAACTGCGGCGCCCCGGCAAACCAGGTGGAGACAAATACCTCGACTACCAGCTCGACAGGCTGACCCACCGTCACCAGACCTTCGGGGTGAATACGGGCTCTGGCAAAAGGCTCTTGCGCGGTTGCCGGAGGCACGGTCATGATCAGGATTATTGGAGTGATGACAAGCGGGACCCATGCCCTCCACCAGCCTCCCACCCTCCTGGTCCTGAGTTTACCCATTGCCTCAACGTTCACCCGGCTGCTCCGCTTGCAACGCAAATTTGGTTCGCAGAAAATCAGCCGGGGTGGTGTGTAACCGGCGCAGCCACATTTCGGCAATCTGTTCATCGCTCAGTTGCTCCATCTCCACCTCGCCCGATTGACCTTCTTTTCCTTTTTCGCTGAATTCAATGGCATCCGGATCGAAGGTTGGTCCGCCAGGGTCATCCGACCCGGGTGGCTCCTCCGGAGAGGCAGGAATAAGCCCCGCGACTAATGCCTTATTCTCCAGAGCCTCCGACCAATCCGGCCGGAGTTTTAAGGCCATGTCATAGGACTGCACCGCCTGAGGATAATCGCCGATTTTCGCGTAGGCATTGCCCAGATTAAAATACCCTTCCGGCGTAGAGAGGCGTGCAAACCAGTCAATGGCGGATTCATACTCACCGGCCTGATAGTAGGTGATGCCTTTCCACATCGGATTATCAAAACGATCTGCCGCCGTCGCATAATCCTGTCGCTCCAAATAGAACCGGCCCTGCTGGTCCGCTGTCAGCCACAGATCTATGAAGGAAAATTCGCCGTCGTTGGCGGAGCATCCGGGAAGCAAAAAGAGCAAAAACATCGGTATCCATGGGACTGTCCAGCCTTTTCGAAACCAGAATAATGCAAGCAATCCCACCGGGATCGTGAAAAAATAGCCGAAGTCCTTCCAGCGAACCTGCTCATCCTTAGCCAGCACAGCTTGTAAATGACTCTGAACACTGTCTTGAATCCGCTCCACATCCTTGTCATCGATAGTCGTGCTGATGACCTTGATGGCGGCTTGTTTGCTCAATGCTTCAAGCCCTTCATAGTCAAGTCGGGCTATCAGGCGACGGCCATTGGCGTCGTTAAGAAACCGGTTATCGCCAATGCGAACCGGGGCGCCTTCCCGTGTGCCGACGGCCAGCACCATGACCTGATCCCGGGTGGATTCCTGATGAGTTCTGAAAACCGGCAGATGCTCGAGGGCAATTCCATCGGTCACAAAAAGAATCGTTCCGGCAACGGTATCCCGTTGCAACATGCCTTCGGCAACCTGCAAGGCGAGAGCCGGATTTTTCCCCTGTACAGGCATCACGTCCGTCCTGAGGTCCGACACATACAAATCCAAAATCGACGGATCATTGGTAAGAGGCAATACAGAGTGGGCGGATCCGGCATAGACGAGCAGTCCCGTACGGGCATTTTTGCGTTGCGCGAGAAGATCGCGGATTTTTTGTTTGACCCGTTCAAGCCGTGTAGGAGGCACGTCAATGGCATTCATCGTAGATGAAAGGTCAAGAACAATGACGAGAGGAGCAAGATCTTCGGTAAACGGCGTCTGTTCCCGTTCCCAGGCCGGTCCCGCCATCCCCAGGGATCCTAGGGCAACCACCAAAGTGATCAGGTGCAAGGGCTGGAATCGGGAGCCTCCATCGCCATGAATTTTTAAATGCTTCAACAGGTGGGGCTCAATAATTCCATGCCATTGGCGGTCGACACTTGTCCTCAGGCGAATCAGCAGATAGAGAAAAAGGGCGGCTCCCAGACCCAGTAACCAGAGCGGCCGGAGAAAATGCAGTTCCGTCACCTGGTCAAGCATCGCGCCCTCCCCTACTCCGCAAAGCCAGCCATACGGTCAAGCTGGCATGATAGAAAAGAAGTAAAATCACAGCGGCTCCAAAAGACCAAAAATACAGCGGATGTGTCGGGCGATAGGAGAGTGTCTCAAAATTTTGCGGCTCCAGTTTATCCAGTTCACGGTAGACGGCTTCCAGTGCTTCACGATTTTCTGCCATGAAGGAAAGCCCTTTCGTTTTCTCCGCGATGGTCTGTAGTACAGCCTCATCAAATAGGTCCTCCCCGGCCAGGCTCGGGTCACCGAATCCTATCGTGTGAATGGTGATGTCCTTGGTTTTGGCCAGGTCCGCAGCTTTTTCAGGTGGAACTTTACTGTTGGTATCTACCCCGTCGGTTAGAAGGACCAACACCCGTTCCTCGGCCTCGCTGTTTTCGAAGACATTAATCGCCAAGCCGATGGCATCTCCCATCATCGTCTGCGGTCCGGGCATTCCCACCTCGGCCTCGGAAAGAAGCGTGCGAACCACTTCATGGTCGAGGGTAAAACCAACCTGCATAAACGGAGCGGTCCCGAAAAACAACAACCCGATCCGGTCTCCCGGGCGCCGGGCGATAAAATTATCAAGGACTCCTTTCACCGCCTCAAGACGCTCTATCTGCCGTCCATCCAGATCCCGCATGTCGCGGGTCTCCATCGAGCCCGAGAGATCAACGGCCAACAAAAGATCCCGGCCGGACTCGATCCGTTCGATCGGCTCCTCAATCCACACCGGTCGGGCCAAGGCGATGATGATCAGAATCCAAAAGACAGGCGCCAGGAATCCTTGAAGCCAATTCCGACGCAAAACCACTGCCCCGCGTGTCGGTCTGCCCCCGATAGCGCCCGTTAATAGCTCGAACCTCGGAATGCGTACGGATTCCTGAGGTTCATGGTAAGGCGGAAAAAACAACCAAATGAGTAGAGGGGCAGGAAGCAGAAAGAATATCCAAAGATATTCGAATTCAAGCATGGTGCCTCCTGATCCAATACCGGACCAGACGGAACAAGTCTACAATTTTTTCCTGCTTCTCATGAGGGGAGCTTGTTGGGACCTCATACCCGGCGTGGATAAGAAGTCTACCGACTCCTTGAGCGAATCCGGTGCCTCCGTAGGAGGTATCCAGGAAGCGAAGCCATGCTTCACCCGTGAGGGCTGCGACCTCTTCTCGTGATTTAAAGGAAAGAGCGGTTCGTTTGACCAACACCGGTAGTTCGGCCAGGCCCTTGACCTGTGACTCAGGATGGAGGGCAAGAGCTTCAATACGATCAAGCTCGATTAAGGCCGATTTTCGATACCGGCTGAGCATCCAACGGCGCCGAAAACATACAGCAGTCCATACCAGCCCTACACTGAGCAGAAAAGCCACCAAATACCACCCGGGCGTCTGCGGGACCCATGCAACGGGCTCCGGCATGACAATATCATGCAACCCAGGGAGGGATGGGAAGTCCTGTCGGCCGTGTATCTCGTCCATAGAGTTTCATTCTAAAGATGGTTACCGCCTCTTGCTCCTTCGAGCCTGCGCCTGACCTAACAATTCACGTATCTGGTCGACCGGATCGCGATCAGTCAACAGGGGCGCCACCGGAATAGCCAATTCCTCCCACCATTCCATGAGAGTCTTCATCCGGCGTTCGCACGTTTCCAGTAACTTCTTTCGTATGGACCCTTTTGCGGTGTCCACCTCCACCTGCAAAGTGCCGTCGCTTACCACCAGTCGGCCGCGATCCGGCAGTTCCCTCGACAACCGGTCGAAGACGGGCACGACGATCAGATCGTTATGACCTGACAGTTGAGTGATCAGGGGGCGGGTCTCTCCATCGATTCCGTCGAAATCACTGATGATGATAATCAGGCAATCGTGCTTGACCAGCCGGAGAAGGTTCTTCAGTACCCGATTCAACATGGAGGGGTTGGAGCCCACATCGGAATCAGCCTGGAGCGAGTGGTTCATTTCCACAAGAGTGCGGAGAATATGAAGGACATTCCGACGGCTACGATGCGGCCTGATTTCCACCAGATCGGAATCGTTGAACAGGATGCCCCCCACACGATCGCCCATGCTGAGAACTCTCCAGGAGGCGAGTGCCGCGACCTGCGCGGCCACTACCGATTTCATGGCCCGCTTGCTCCCGAAAAACATTTCAAGTCGTTGATCCACTACCACGATTGCCGGCCGATCCCGCTCTTCCGTATAGACACGAACATGGGGTTTTCGTGTTCGAGCCGTGACCTTCCAATCAATAGTGCGGGGATCGTCTCCGGGGAGGTAACCGCGGATTTCTTCAAAGTCCAGGCCACGTCCGCGCATTCGTGAGGCATGTCGTCCGGAAAGGATGCTGTGAACAGGCTGACGAGGCAGGAAGGAAACCCCTCGGGCTTTGTATTGAAGGGCAACGAGTTCGTTAAGCTCTACGTAAACGCCGGTGTCGATCATCGCGGGTCAAGATTTCCATGTGAGATTTGCCTGCGTTCTACTCAACATACCGGGTTAAAACTTCCGGCTCAGATCATCCAGAAATGGCATGAGATCATCATACCTTCATGATCCCGGAGTGATGTGATCGTGAACGACTATGGGAATGTGCCGCGCCGGTAAGCTCTTGCATTTCCAACCTTCACGGCCGGCCAGACGCCAGCTCTTCAGGCTACCGCCACCACCTTGATCAATTTCTCGATCACCTGATCCGCTGTCACCCCGGATGCATTCGCCTCATAGCTCAGCATAATCCGGTGCCGCAGCACATCGTTGACCACGGCGCGCACGTTATCCGGAGTCACGTGGTCGCGCCCGTTGAGCCAGGCATGAACCCGGGAACATTTATCAAGTCCCAAGCCCCCGCGCGGACTCGCGCCGATCTGAATCAACTTTCCCATTTCCTCGCCATAGCGATCGGAATGCCGGGTGGCACTGATCAGGTCGATAATATACTTTTCGATATTTTCGGAAACGTATACTTTATGAATTTCATCCCTCGCCGCGAAGACCACCTCCTGCGAAATAGGGGCAGCCTCTGCTGAGGACGCCTTCGCCTCATGAATAGCCGGCTGTGGCCGTTCCTCTCTGCGTACCAGGCGAATCACTTCGATCTCGGAGGCTTCGTCGGGATAGTCGATATAGACGTGCATGAGAAAACGATCCATCTGGGCTTCAGGCAGAGGATACGTTCCCTCCTGTTCGATCGGATTTTGAGTGGCCATGACCATAAACAGATCAGGGAGCTTATGCGTTTTCTTCGCGACCGTGACCTGCCGTTCTTCCATGGCCTCCAGAAGCGCGGCTTGCACCTTGGCCGGAGCCCTGTTGATTTCGTCGGCCAGAACAATGTTGGCAAATAAAGGCCCTGGCTCGAAATGAAACTCCCCACGCCCATCCACATTATGGTAGACCTCGGTCCCGGTAATGTCGGATGGAAGCAAATCCGGAGTGAATTGAATGCGGGAAAAATCAGCGTTAAGTTGGCGGGCCAGACTTTTGACTGCTCGGGTTTTCGCAAGGCCCGGGAGACCTTCAACCAACAGGTTTCCATTGGCCAGGAGCCCGATCAGGAGCCGCTCAACCACATGCTCCTGTCCGAGAATGGAGCGCGACATCCTGGACTTCAACTCAAGAATGGAATCGCGAGCAATCATAGTGTCCTCAATTGTCCAAAAACCATTGGTGAACCCGTAAAAAAACGGCCCCGACCAAGACATTCTGACCGGGGCCGTTCCTGCACCAGAAGAATTATTGGGATCCTCCCCCTTCCTTAAGTTTTTCCATTACCTGATCCAGACTAAAACTCGCCGCTTTTTGGCGTGGTGGAAATTCCTTGAACGTGGCCAGGAATTTTCCGACATACTCCTGGGCTGGAACAAGCAGGAAGACATGGTCCAGCAACCAATCGTAATAGGTATTGGAGGTGAGTTGTGCTCGCTCATAGGGATCACGGCGCAAATTGAACATTAAGGGAATCCGTAAGGAGGTAAAGGGATTGGACCAAAGTTTCAATGTTCCTTCCGCCCGTTGCTCCAAAAAGACCAATTTCCAATCCCTGTAGCGCAAGGCGCTGAGATCTCCATCGTCGGTAAAATAAAAAATTTCGTCCCGGCTGCCTTTTTTCTCCTTCCCCGTGAGGTATGGAAGAAAATTGTACCCATCCAAATGAACCTTGAAGGTTTTGTTACCGGCCTGATGGCCCTTCAGCAGTTTTTCCTTGATGTCGGAATCTCCGGCGATTGCCGCGAATGTGGGCAACCAATCCATATGATGCATGATTTCATTCGAGACCGACCCTGGTTGGATTTTACCTGGCCACCGGACCATGGCGGGCACCCGCCAGCCGCCTTCCCAATTGGTGTTCTTTTCTCCCCGAAACGGCGTCATCGCCGCATCAGGCCAACTGTTCATATGTGGGCCATTATCGGTCGAGTAAAAAACGATGGTATTGTCGGTGATGCCCAGATCATCCAGTTTTTTTAAAAACAGCCCGATGTGCCTATCATGCTCGACCATGCCGTCGCTGTACTCGTCCTGGCCGGAAATCCCTCTAAGTTCAGGTTTCACATGGGTGCGGAAATGCATCCGCGTCCCGTTCCACCAGACGAAAAATGGTTTTTTCGCTTGGTGTTGGCGATCAATAAAATCAAGCGCCGCAGCGGAAGTCTCGTCATCGACAGTTTCCATCCGTTTCTTCGTCAATGGACCGGTGTCTTCAATTTTTCCATCGGCATAGGAATGAATCACACCACGAGGCCCGTATCGTTTTTGAAAATTCGGATAGTCCTTGGCGTTTGGATAGTCAGGAAGTTCAGGCTCCTCTTCGGCATTCAGGTGATAGAGATTCCCAAAAAATTCGTCGAACCCATGATTGGAGGGTAGATGTTCATCCTTATCTCCGAGATGGTTTTTGCCAAATTGCCCTGTTGCGTAACCTAAGGGCTTGAGCACTTCCGCAATCGTGGGATCTTCCCCTTTGAGCCCTAGCTCTGCGCCGGGCAAACCGACTTTACTGAGACCGGTACGATACACACTTTGGCCCGTGATAAATGAGGACCGTCCAGCCGTACAACTTTGCTCACCGTAATAATCCGTAAAAATCATCCCTTCATCGGCAATCCGGTCGATATTGGGGGTCCGATACCCCATCATGCCTTTGGTGTAAGCGCTGATATTGGATTGCCCGATATCATCGCCCCAAATGACCAGGATATTGGGCTTGTCCTGAGCAAAAGCGGGCGACAGTCCCGCACATAACACCAGCCCGGCCAAGGCCAGAAGACTGTGACCCGAGATATTCGCGAGGCGTTTTTGAACCATAAGCAATTTCCTTTCTTCAACAAGGAGTAAAATGGAAAACTTCACAATGTTCATCAAAAGATTGAAAGTTAATTGAAGGCAAGAGCAACCACACCGTTCCGTTTGTTCCTGAATAGATCAAGTGAATATTCGTCGCAAGTTTGCCCTTGAATCGCAGTCCGGCTTTTGTTCTCCGTTTGAAGAATACCGTGCGACGTTGATCACAGGAATCACGTGAGTGAATTTTTCCGCATATTCGTGCCGCATATTGACGTCCGCTCCTTCGGTTTTGAGCGCTTCACCAATCAGGTTTTTGGCGACGTCCTCAGGCAACCGATCCTTTTTGTTTGAGGGCAATGAAACGCAAGCTTGCGAAAACCTGAAGGAACCTCTCGAGTATCCCTGAGAGCGGAAAATCCTAACAAAATCCTTTCATAAAAGTAACCATGAAAAAGCAAAAAGCCCACTACGATTCACACATGTCAATATGTCATGTTGAACTTCAAGTTTTATTTTAAGGGCTCCCGACTCACTCCCAACGTATACGAATGCAGAGAATGAAGACCGAAAGGAGGAAAAGCGTATGGGAACCATACTGGCAGGACAACTGATGACAATGAGGATGAGCCTGTTATTGGTTGGTTTGATGTTGGGAAAAAACGTTTTTGCCAAGCCCAATGTTGCCGCGGTAGGACAGTTCAAAGAGATGAATCGCTCTGACCTGATTTAGTTGAATCGGGCCATCCGGGTCAGGCCGGAAGAATCAGGCGATCGCCATCCCGAGTGCCTAAGCCATCTGGAATTATAGCCCCATCATGAAACGCCAACCAGAGAGGGCTGTCAGGAGTTAATCCCGCAACATCATCACAGTCGATATTGACAATGTCGGCGTAATCCGTGTCGATAGCGAGAACCGTGTCATCAAAGGCGATAAGGTCCCCACTCACGCGGTCACCGTTTTCAAGAAAAACGACATCAGCCTCACTGATTGCCACATGTCCCAATAATGTCCATGTGACTAATGCCAGACCCAAGGCTATGCTGGCGAAACGACCTCGCACGTGAATTCGGTCAACCCATAGAACAGGGAAGAAACGGAATGAAAGTGGCCGGGTTGCCATTGATGTGGCAGGCAGTATTCTATTTCAAATAAGTGGAGCCGGGAGCGGGATGAATGGGAAGAATGAGGCGGGAATGTCTCAAGATGCTCCTAAATGTCCACACTTACCCAAGGAAGACTATTCCGGTCGGTGCCCCTCACAGAGCTTAATATTGCACTGTTGATTTCTTTTCCTCTTTTTCCAGAATCAGGCGATATGCAATGAAATATTTGTAAATATTACTCACGTATTGAACGGTCTCCCGACCAATATGCTTCGCCGCCACGATCTCCACATTTTTAAACCATTGATTCGGATTCAAGCCCATCGACGGCGCCTTCGTCCGAAGTTTCGCGATCCTGGCAGGTCCCGCATTATAGGAGGCTACGGCAAAAAGCCATTGATTCAACAGGCTGATTTTGGGGTCTTTAAAATACCGGTCATGAAGAAAATGCAAATACTTGACTCCGGCATGAATATTAGGCTCAAGCTGTTTAATATTGGGAATATTGACGTTGGGATCCCTAGCAGTACTGGGCAAGAGCTGCATCACACCAATTGCACCCGCAGAACTTCGCTTTCGTTGGTCCAACATGGACTCCTGATAGCCAAGGGCCATGGCAAGCACCCAATCAAACCCATACGGTCGGGCACTTTGTTTAAATACATGCATGAGATTCTGAAATTTTTTGCGTTCTTGCGTTGACACGGCATTTTCAACGTACCGGGTGTTTTTTAAATACCGGGTGAATAACAAATTCCCGATTAAGGTGCCTTTCTTATTTTTACTCACAAACCGGTTTATTACTCTTTTCAGCTTTGGACTGTTTTTGCGAAAGGCCCAAGCGATTTCCCCGCCGGTATTAAGAGTAATGTCCGGATGCAGACGAATATGCTCAAAAATTTTCGCCCAAAATTCCGCCTTGGGGCTATCCATGACCAGCATTGGCAATAAACCGGCGTTCACCATTTCGAGAAGGTCCTCGTCTTCAAGATTCTCCTCCTCAGGGATGAGCGTGATCTCCGGCTTCCCGGTAGTGGCGAACGAGGCATTCAAGCGAACAAGGTGTTCGTAAAAACTACTGGACTTCCGCACATGGATGGACTTGCCGGCCAGATCATCCAGACTAGAGAGCGGAGGACTGCTAGGACCCGTGACGATAATTTCGCGTACCCCGGTGAGAAGCGGGTCGGAAAAATCTACACGTTTCTTTCGTTCAGGTGTAATCGTAAGAGCACCAGCGGCAATATCCCCTACCCCATTGAGCAAATCCGGAATGAGTTCATCACGGTTCACGGGAATGAAAATGAACTGAACCTGCACGATCTTCCGCTGCAAATCTTCGTTAATCTGCTTGGCAAATATTTTCATAAGGTCGTATGTAAGGCCACGCTGTCTGCCGCGGTCTAAAAAGTAATATGTTTTGCTAAAGGGAACAAGCACCCGAATTTGATTGCGGCTGACCATCCCATCCCAATCGCCCGTCCACGGCTTCAGAGCCTGAGGAAACTTCGGGCTGAACAGTTGATTCTCCGACTCCTGAGAAGCCCCTAACTCAGAGCCAGGAATAAGGATCAGGATCGACAGCGCAAGACAAGCGAGCCATGTGGGCTTTTGAAGTTTTGGAATCAGCGTGGTCATATACCTAAAACCTATCATGTGCAAGGTCCGAAGTGCCATTATGACTATTTTTAATATATGGAATCCAACACTTGATTACAGTTAAGATCAAATGAAACCACAATCTGAACCTCCACTACGAACTACCGGGATTGATCACACGTCTGTTTTTTGTTTTAGCCACAGGCTCAATCTCACCTGACATTGCCATCCAACGGCTATCCTATTTTTTACCATTGCCCATGTTATTGGAAAAGGCCTCTACACATAAGGACAATTTCACATATGCCCCTTTCTGCAATCAGCCAGGCTTCTCAAGAACCAAGAAAGCTAACGGAGAAACAAAAAATTTCATTCCGCCGTTTTCCAAATCATCAAACCATTTGTCGAAACAAAGGAGAGCATTCATGCCCAGGAGTGAGCGATTTTTACTGGCTCTTGTTTTTTTTGCCATGACGGCTTGTGCGACAACTCAACAGGCAAACACTGTCAACAGATCCGGGTTTCTCGAGGATTATTCGATGCTTCAAAAAGGCGTGGGAGACAGTGAAGCCCTTCTGCGATACGTCAACCCGGTTGCAGATTGGAAACACTATTCCAAAATCATGATTGACCCGATCCAGCTCTGGCTGGGAGAGGGATCTTCTCTTCGGGACATTCCCCAAGAAGACCGTATTCGGTTGACCTCGCTCCTCTCGGGCAAACTACAGAATGCGCTCTTGGCAGATTACCGGATTGTTCGTAAGGCCGGGCCTCGTGTCATGCGTTTGAGTGTGGCACTCACAGAAGCCGAAGCCTCAAATACGGTGTTAGATACCCTTTCCAGTGTCCTCCCAACCGGGTATGTCATTTCTGGCACCAAATCTCTCACAACCGGGACCGGAACATTTGTTGGCAGTGCCAGCATAGAAGCTAAAATTTCGGATGCGGAACTTGGGACGCTTTTGGCCGCCGCGGTCGATCGCCGGGGCGGTGCAAAATCTTTGTCAGGAGTCACTTCAGAATGGAATGACGTCGAAGAATCATTTGAATACTGGGCCAATACTCTACGCTATCGCCTGTGCCAATGGCGCGGCGAACACAGTTGTGTGCCACCTACGCCATAGGAGTCGACAACGGTCGGGAGCTCGTCTCTGAGGAGAAAAACCCGGTAAGGTGCGAATCTACTCGCATGGCCCCGAAGGTTCCTCCTACCTGGGGTTTTCAATTTGCCGGGAATAGGTGGCTGAATACAAGACAGATCTTTCTCAAACGTCCATGCTACACTCCCCAAAAATCACACGATTCATGATTCTACCCAACCCTCCCATTGGTTATTCCCCACGATTTATCACCTGCATGATTGTTAGTGGGCTCAAAGGAATATTCGGTGGCCTCGAAAAAACCATGTAGAAGCTGGGTCATGATAGGAGTGATCCTGGGATTCTTCGGAAGTCAATCAACCCATGCGGAGGAGATTACAAAACTAGCCGAAGAAGTGCAGAACCCCGTGTCCGACCTTGTGCGGGTGGGGTTTGTAAATGGTACGCTTTTCGGGGCCGGGGCCAACAACCATCTCGTCAATGTATTCAATCTTCAGGCCTCCACCACAAGAAGATTTGGCAACTGGGCCCTCCTCAATCGCCTCACTATTCCCATCCCATATATTCCGGCCAATGCCATAGAGGATAAAACGGGCAGTATGACCGGGTTAGGAGATATTGAGTACACGGGATTCTTTGCCCGTGACGAATCCAAACGACGGTTTAAACTGATTGGTGGTATAGGCCCGACTTTTATTTTGAATACCGCGACTGATGATCATCTGGGCCTGGGAAAATGGAGCGTGGGTCCCACACTTGCGCTTGTCAGCATACCGGACCCATGGGTAGTGGGGGCCGTCATCAGAAATGTCTGGTCATTTGCGGGAGAGAAACAACGCCCGAAGGTCAACCTGTTTACACTTCAGCCATTTGTGAATTACAACTTTTCCAATGGTTGGTACCTGACCTCTACCCCGGCAATCACCGCAAACTGGGAGGCGGAGGACAGGAGGAACCGGTGGACGGTACCCCTTGGAGGCGGATTCGGAAAAGTGGTGTTCCGTGGAGAAAAACGTCCGATCAACATCAAACTCCAGGGATTTTATTATCTGGAAAAACCTGACCGGGCGCCCGATTGGACGCTACAGCTCCAATTTCAAATCCTGTTTCCAGATAAGCCCGCTTAACCGGCATCCATCATTTTTCCATTTTATCCTCCCGCTGTTTCGGAACCTCCTTGGCCGTATAGGGAGGAAGAACATCCCCTTGCGGCCATGGCATGGAGCAAAAGTACAATCCCCAACCCAAGAGGACTCTGATGTTAATCCGCACAGAGTGTTCTACTTATCCGTGGAGGATACTGGGAGTCCAATTGGCTGGAGGGGTCCCTATCTTGTCCGGTGTCCCAGATACGGATACATTTCGCCTTAACATAGAGCAGATCTTTTCGTGGACCAAAAACATTTACTAATGCTTTTTTTGTTCCTTCAACCGTCCCTTCTAAAAGAAATATATTCCCCCGAGTGGTGTAAAATTCTTTTTCCCGTTTTCCAATAAAACGAATAAGAAAATGTCTGCTCATATCGGATTGACCGATTTTGGGTCCTTCCGCAAGTTCTGTTTTTGGATAGGGCAGCCATTCAGCTAATATAAGATACCCTTCGTCTGTTTGATCAATACTCACCACTGCACCTGCGAGCTTCTTTTCCTCGTTCAGGAAACTTGACGAATTGTCAGCTAATTCATCGAACTGCTGGTCGGTGGTCACCGTCTTTGTCCCATTCGCTTTGGACGACAAAAGATCAGAGCCTGGTAATGCCGCGCATCCCATCTGCAGACTCACGAGTCCAAATATTCCAAGTGCGATCATCCCTGTCCTCATGAACATCCTCCTTTGTGTTAAGCAAAAAGTCCTGACAATGCAGAAGGAAACAGCATGATATTGATTCCCCTTGCATGGACGATTTTTTTCTCATTTGAGAGACCTAGCCTACCTCGAACTTATTGCGGAAGGGTCAAGGGTTTGTTACAGAACGGTTAACTTTCACTTGTTCCTTACATCCATATGCGGCTATCAAGCGGAACGAACGGGACCTTCCATCTCCCGATGTCCAGGATCTCTCATAAAGAAATCTGCTCGACCTTATTGCCCCAAGCATCGGTGCAGATCGAAGGGGGGCCTGAAAAGCGGTGAAGGGAAACTGGTCCGTTTGGGTATGACTGCCCCCTCTCATTCGTCCCTGTCTTAAGCCAATTTGCCGAATGGAAATGCCCTTTGCGCGGATAAGCCGCAGGCCCCATGAAGTTGTCACGGGTGAAGGAAGCCGGACACGCAAGTTCCGATTCAAACATACACCGGTCAGCTAGCATTCCTCCGTGATCGATCTGTGTCTTTTGCGGAATAACTGAGGGAAGCTTAGGTGCACCAAGGGCTAGGAACCTGTCGGACTTAGGGGATCGAGAGCGAAAAAGCGGATGAGCGAATCCGAATTTTGACGGTTTTGCCGGCCCATAATGGGACTATGGACCAGGAAAGCGGCGAAATATGGATTGCTTAGACGCTCTTGCAGCCGGTTCATCCTAAGTCCGACAGGCTTATTGGTGGAGTTGCACCTGGTATTGGATCATGATGGCTATCTGCCCATTTTCGGCCTGATCACGGTGGAAAGGGCAAGGTATATTCGACTGACTGTATGAGCCTGGGGTTCCACCGCTTTGGCATTGGCCCACTTACGTTACAAACAGATGAAGCACGGGGCAATGAATTTTTTTTGCGGCACAATCCCGGTGGTCAGGGACCGTCTGCTTTAGCCGACCTTATACCCTTTTCCCTCCATGCAGGTACGATGGGCACGATCAAACGTTTCCCGGGTGCGCTGATTCTGGGCTCCTGCCTGTTGGACCTGCTGCTGATACTCTTGCTCAGCACCCCGCTGTCCCATCATGCCCAGCCCGCCGCCGGCAGCGGCACCGATGGCGGCTCCCATACCTGGATCGCCTGCAATGGCCCCTCCGATAGCACCGAGCGCGGCACCACCCATCGCGCCGAACAACGCACCCCCGCCTGATGGCGGAGGAGGCGCTGCAGCCAGATTCGGATGTTCCGGATCGTAACCCGTTTGCTGCTTAGCCCATTTATAGCAAATAAAATCATCCTGCTCTTGCTGTTCCGGACTCTGTCCCTTTTCCGGAAATACAAAGGTCCGCGCCTGAGGAGGAGGCGCGGAGTCGACAGAAGAACCCGATGGCTGTCGCCCACCCTGCTGAGTGCCCACACAGCCTGCCAGCATGACCACGCATGACAGGATAATACACGACCGCTGTACCCTCATCGTTTTCTCCTTTATTCGGTCAAGGACCAATGCCCTAACCAATCTTGTAGCCTTTGGCTTCCATACACACGTTATGCGCACGATCAAAGGTGGCCCGGGTCTGCTGGTTCTTAGCCGAGGTTTGTTGGACCTCTTCCTGATACCCTCGCTCAACCCGCCGTTGTCGCATCATGCCCATTCCGCCGCCGGCAGCGGCACCGATCGCCGCACCTTTACCTGCATCGCCAGCGATGGCGCCGCCAATGGCTCCGAGTGCGGCACCACCCATCGCCCCACGCATCGCACCACCGCCCGATGGCGGCGGCGGCGTTGCGGCCAGGTCCGGATGTTCCGGATCGTAGCCCGTCTGCTGCTTGGCCCATTTAAAACAAGTAAAGTCGTCCAATTCCTGCTGTTCCGGACTCTGTCCCTTTTCAGGGAACACAAAGGTCTGCGCCGACAAGTGGGACACATGGAGAAGCATCCCGAATCCAAGCGCCAGCCCCAAGACCATATACGTACGCATCAATGCCTCCACATCTAGAGAATGATTCGTTCAGCACTTACTTCTGGTCAGGAATATGGTAGGTCAGGTTAGGCCACACCGCGACTCCCTCTCCGAGTTGTTGGGCCGACTCAACCCCGCTGACCATCGTAATTTCTCGCGCCTGGATCTTCGAAATCATTTCGCCCTCACCCGTAATTCCGGCAAATTTGCCGGTGCCGCCGGTGATCTTAAATATCCCCCGGCACCCTTCCACATCACCGGTGCAATTGAACTCCGCAAAGACACGATTGCCCTGTTCTCCCGTGATAACGCATTTGGCATAACCCGTTTTCGTTCCCTTTTTCATATCGGCATCTACGGTGCCTGGACAGACGATCGACGCCGCATGGAGCGCTCCCTTGGCGTCATCCATCAACATCACGCCACTGTAAACGGCCACCATATACACTTGATCAGGTCCAACCGGAAAGGCAAAGCCGACCCCCTTCCACGGGGACATCGCTTTAACGCTGCCTTCTTCTGCATAACCATTCACGCTCAGCACCAACGTGACCGCAATGAGAACTGTCATTGTTATGATTCCGCTCACCAATCGCTTCATAGATTCTTTCTCCTTTGTATAAGCTAAAATGTAACGATGCAGGCCAATATAGCAAAATTTTTTACGAGGGCAAAAGCTGCATCTCATGCCGGACCACAAAATCCTTTATTTCCATACAGCACATTCGAGCAGCGACTTCGTTCTTTGGGAAAAGCAAAGCGCGTTCGGTATCTTTCAAAATCTAATGGCTTGTCATGAATAATGATAGCCGGTTCCCATGCCACGCATGACCAAGCCTGATCCGCACTTTCGTCTAAAAAATCCGATCAAAAAGCCCGTGCTCTAACCGGCACTTCAACTCGTCATCACTTCAATAGCCGAACGGCAGCCAATTTGTGTTCGCCACGATATTTTCCGCCCCCAGACTCACAAAATTGTGTAAGGGAAAAAGCTCAGACCAAAAAGCCTGTGGCATGTTCTCGATTTTTAGGACTGCTTAACCTACAATGCCCCACTGATAAGCTTCACAGATTTTTCCTGATCCGTTTTGAACTGTCACTACTACCGATTGAAAAGCATTCTTGCTAATCCAATACCCTAACGGAAAATCCTGCACAAACAATTAGCAAATTCAATAATCATCCAACCACTGGAGGTCTGTCATGAAATCCCTCACGGGTCTCGTCCTAGGTATCTTTGCCATGACTGTGGCGGCAGGTTGCTCCTCAACCAAGATCACCGAAACACATCCCATGTACGGGAAGGAGAAACTTCCCAAGCCGGACCGCATCTATGTGTATCCCTTTGCCGCCACCCAGGGAGATCTCCCGGCCTGGTCCTCGGCCGCCAAACACCATGATCCCCCTGGCGAACCCCCATCGCCAGAACATCTCGAGGCGGGACGCAAACTGGGGCTCACCGTCGCGGAGGAACTGGTATCCAAAATTCAGCAGATGGGTCTTTCGTCCTTGGTGGCTGGTAAACAGACCACACCCCGGGTCAATGACCTGTTGATTGTGGGGTACTTTGGAACATTTGACGAAGGCAGCAGACTCAAAAGGATGTCATTAGGGTTCGGATCCGGAGCGGCCGAAATCACCACGGCAGCGGAAGGCTACCAGTGGACAGCCAATGGTCCCCGTCAACTCGGATCCGGGAAGATGGATTCCGCAGGAAATAAAATGCCCGGGGTTGCCTTACCTATTGTCGTCCTGGCAGCCACTGCCAATCCGATCGGATTGATCGTTGGTGGAGGCGCGAAGGTGTATGGGGAGATGTCCGGAAAGGATACCGTTGAAGGTGCAGGGAAACGAACGGCGGAGGCCATCGCCGAGCACCTTGAGGGAAAATTCAAGGAACAGGGGTGGATCCATTAAGCTATTGCCCAACCTGACAGTCAATTCAAGTCGGAGGGAACGTCGCCGCACTCAAGGATGTGTCGGGGCTAACCTCGCTCGAAACCAAATTATCAAAGGATGGTTGGCCATGGACGGGGCTTTTCGGAAAAAGGTCTACGATGTTGTTTGGGGAGACGTCGAAAAACGTCAGCCCGGGTCTGATGACAAACTGCCACCTGTGGGTAGCACCGTGGATCTCGAAAACGCCACCTGGACTAACAATATCGGCGATCCGGAATTAATCACGGTCAGGACGGATCCGGACTTTGACCCATCGGTTCGTGCCTTTTACTATGCACGTGTCCTTGGGATTCCGACGCCTCGTTGGACCGCCTACGATGCCAAACGTTTTGACGTGAACCCCCTACCGGATACCAAAATGGTGCCCCAGGAACGGGCGTACACTTCACCCATCTGGTACAGTCCGGGAACATAAATTCGAAAACAGGAATAACCTTAGTTATCGAAACGGTCATAATCGACCGGCAGAAAATGAATTGGTCGATCCATTAATTTTCTATATTCAAAATATCATGTGCGGCGAGGTCCTCCTCCTTGCCCATTGGAAGGTCCGCCCGATGTCTGGTATGAAACCGAAGGCGTTGCATATGCCCTCTAACCAAAGGAGATCCGCCATGAAGGTCTTAATGCGGTCCGCAGTATGTATGTTGTCCCTCGTGGCTTCAGGATGCGCCTCGACCGAGACATCGAACCGCGAGATACTCGTGACCGAAAAAGTCGCTCGACCCGCTCACATCTGGGTATACGACTTCGCCGCCAGCTCCGCCGACGTTCCGGCCGACTCCGTGCTCGCCGGACAACATACCGATCATCCGACTCCCCAAACCCCCGAGCAGATCGAGGCCGGTCGGCAGGTGGGTACTCACATTGCAGAACAACTGGTCGAGGAGATTCGCTACATGGGACTGCCGGCCAGGCGGGCTTTGAGTGGAACCACCCCGCAAATCAACGACCTCGTGATCCGGGGCTACCTCCTCGCAATCGATGAAGGCAGTGTGGTCAAGCGCGTCGCGGTGGGATTTGGCTCCGGTGGGTCGGAGTTGACGGTGGCGGCCGAAGGCTTCCAAATGACGGCCCAAGGGCTACGAAAACTTGGATCCGGCACCGTACATTCCGGAGGCAGTCAAACCCCCGGAGCCGCAGTAGGAACCGCCGCCCTCATTGCCACGGCCAACCCCGTAGGCCTTATCGTTGGAGGCGGGATGAAGGCATACGGGGAATACAGCGGTAGCGCCAAAATTGAAGGCCGGGAAAAGGCGATTGCCAAAGAAATCGCCGATAAGATCAAGCCCAGATTCCAGCAACAGGGGTGGATCAAGTAACCAAACCGGATCAGACCGAATGTGGGTCCGCCAAGCCAAACCCCTCAACCGAAAGAGCCGCACCATCCCAACAGCCGTCAACATAGTTGAGCTTGATGAAAGGCGCCACGCGGGGAGCCATAAGTATCCGCATCGATCATCGGTCTAGTTGTCACCAGTGCGCATCGCTCACAGTCCGGCAATTTACAATACTGATGATGATATATATCATCGCCTTTATCCTCATCCGAGGCTCCGGAACGGTAACAGGCGGCGCTGGAAGAGCCTGGATTCCGTCATGACGAAGGTGAGATTGAGCAAAAATGAACAGCGTCTCCGATATCCAGAGATAATCAGAGGACAACATCCCGCACCTAAAAGAGTTCCCCCCATTGCAGTCTCTTTGTCTCGCCGCCGTCTTGCTGCTCTTCACCACCACGGCGTGCGCTGCCCATCCCGTCAAGGGAAATTAGGGGAGACTTCGATGGGATGGTTGAGCGCCGTGCGGTCCGCGTGCTGATTCCCCATCATGACCACACCGATCTCTCCTTCGCTCTATCAGATCAATACCCGGGTGTGGTTGACGGAGTTATCCCAACCTCTTGGCCGCCGGGCGACGCTGGACGACCTTCCTGACGCCGAACTGGACCGTCTGGCGAAAATGGGCTTCGACTGGATCTGGTTCTTGAGCGTCTGGCGAACCGGCCCGGCAGGACAACAGGTATCGCGCAGCCATCACGAATGGCGCAGAGAGTTCGAAGAGACGCTGCCGGATTTACATGAAAAGGATATTGCCGGTTCCGGCTTTGCCATTACCGGCTATACTGTGCATCCCGATCTGGGAGGCGATGCCCCGCTGGCCCGTCTCCGCGAACGACTCCGCAAGCGGGGTTTGAAGCTGATGCTTGACTTCGTCCCCAATCATACCGGTCTGGATCATCCTTGGGTGGAAACGCATCCCGAGTATTCCATCGCTGGAAGCGAACTAGATCTGGCCCGCGCGCCGAAGGGGAATCATCGGACAAATCCCTTCATCGATTCTACGAGCGCTTGCTCACGGTGTTCCAGCAACCGGCGATTCGTGAAGGTCACTGGGCCCTGCTCGAAGGCTTACCCGCGTGGGAGGGTAACGGAACATCGGATAGTTTCCTGGTCTATGCCTGGCAAGGCCCAAGAGAGGAGCGGCTGCTGGTCATGGTGAACGTTGCCGCCAACCCGAGCCAATGCTATATCCGTTTTCCGTTTCCGGAACTGATGGGTTGCACCATACGGCTCAAGGACCAGATGGGCGACACCTCCTATAATCGCGATGGAAACGATCTTTTCTCACAAGGTTTTTATCTCGATCTGCCGGCCTGGGGCTATCACGTCTTCGAGGTGAACGTCGGGACTTGATCGTGGAGGCAAGAGGAGTGGTACAGTGGCGGCTCTAACGGAGGCCGAATTGATCGAAAGAGTCAGGACTCAAAGAGAGTGCCTGACGAAAATAGAGATAACCATGGTATTTCCAAAGAGACTTCAAATCCTTAGTGTTCTATTCAGCGCGTTCATTCTTGCTGGCTGTGGGGAGTTAGCCACCGGATACGGAAAGCCTGTTAATCCACAACTTTCGACGGTCTGAAATCATCGGCTTTGTGGCGGGCTTAGGAACCACCTTTGCCGCCCTTCCCGACTTAATCGGAATGCTCAGGCGGAGGTCAAGCAAGGGAATGAATCCGAGGATGGCTGCCATTATGGGCGCCCTCCAAATCCTCTGGGTTTACTATGGGTTGTTAATCGTTTTGAGACCCGTGATCCTTTGGCACATCATCGCGGTGGCGACGAATTTCTAGTGTGGGCGCCTATTTCTATTTCGCCCGCCGCGATCGCTGATATATACGAGCCGTTGTATCTTCGTCAGGATGGTCCGGAGGCAAAAGGGAAATGGCATTCACATGGCTTTTCGGCTTTATGACCATGGTCGATACCGGCGAGCAGGCCCATCCCCGCTCGTCACGATCCAGGCCAATTGAGCCGTGATCACACACCAAATCAAGTTAAGAGGCTTCCTATGAATTGTGACGTATTCGTTGGAATAGGGAATGGGTTCCGCTCATGAATAGTCCTTTCCACACACAGGACATCACGCGCACGGTATTGGCGGTGTTGTTCATTGGCGGGCTCATCGCCGGTTCGCTCTGGATTCTTCGGCCGTTTCTTCCTGCGGTGATCTGGGCGACGATGATCGTCGTCGCGTCCTGGCCGGTCCTCTTGCGAATTCAAGAGTGGTTATGGGGGCGGCGGTGGCTCGCCGTCACCGTGATGACGTGCATACTCCTCCTTATCTTTGTCGTGCCGTTCTCGCTGGCAATCGTCACCATCGTAACCAACTCCAACATCATCGCTGGCTGGGTCGAGGCGGTTGGCACGCTTCAACTGCCACCACCACCGGATTGGCTTCAGACCATCCCACTCGTCGGCAGGCAAGCGGCGCAGACGTGGGGCGAATGGGCTGCCTCAGGGCAGGAGGACCTTGCCAATAGGCTCGCGCCTTACGCAGCGGGGCTTGTTCGTTGGTCCGTGGACCAGCTCGGTAGTTTCGGCATGATCGCCATGCAGTTCCTGCTCACGGTAGTCATGGCCGCTATTTTGTTCGCGACCGGAGAGACGGTGACCGAAAGCGTGCGTCGCTTTGGACGAAGGCTGGCCGGAATCCACGGGGAGAATGCCGTAATCCTTGCCGGTCAGGCGATTCGAGGCGTTGCGCTCGGAGTGGTTGGGACCGCATTCGTCCAGGCCACACTAGGAGGCATAGGCCTTGCCGTCACCGGCGTGCCCTTCGCGACGATCCTGACAGCCATGATGTTCCTGCTCTGCATAGCACAGATCGGACCGCTACTTGTGTTGCTGTTCGGAGTTGGATGGCTTTATTGGGCGGGATTCGCGGGCTGGGCGACGGCTCTGCTGGTCTGGTCGATTATGGTCGGTACTTTGGACAATGTGATCCGGCCGATCCTCATAAAAAGAGGCGCCGACCTGCCGCTCCTCTTAATCTTGACAGGGGTGATTGGAGGACTCATCGCATTCGGTCTGGTAGGGATCTTTATCGGTCCGATGCTGTTGGCGGTCTCATACCGCCTGCTTCAAGCCTGGGTCTGTGAAGAGCTGGCTGAGCCCGCGCCTAATGCAGTTACGCCGTGACCCTACTTGCCAAGTTTTACCAAGAATGCGTTTCCAACAACATGTAGCCCACATGAACCGTGTTCAAGGAGTTAATCAAGCAGGCGCCGGAACGTATCATCTATTATTTCAAATACCGAAATGGCTGGGAAAAAGGCCTGGCATAAAGTTGAGAAAGAACAGAAGCGTAATAGTGAACCATTGATCGTTTTGAAAATCGGTATCCTATTTTTCGTCCTCTAAAAACTCCAGGACTATCGGAAGCAACTCCACCCCCACCACTTCACCATAGGACATTCACCATGAATTCTTGTATTCATATTTACTCCTGTCTCTTCGTATTGTTCATCGCTGCCGAATGCGCCTCAACCAAGTTCATCACCCAGCCACAGACCGTGGGCGAAATGCTTCCTCGACCTGGTCACATCTAGGTGAACGACTTCGCCGCCACGCCCGCCGAGATTCCGACCGACTCGGGATTCGCCGGGCAACATGTCCATCACCCCCACGCCCCAAACCCCCGAAAAGATCCGCGGCATGGGAATGCCGGGATTGCGGGCTTCAAGTGGCACAAAACCCGAAACCAACGATATCGTGATCCGGGGCTATCTCTTGAAATTTTGGCGCATGAAAGCGTGGTCGAACTGAACATCATGCACGCATCAGAACGGGAACCGCGCCTCCACCGTCCTGTATGTCGACGATGCCCTGAGCGTGCATGTTACAATAGTATTCCCTACAATCGAAAAGTAATGGAAGCGGACTACCGAGGTTATCTCCAAATGTTTGTAAGATCATCATGAAATCCGACCGTCGCTTGAAAAAAGAAGGTGGACCCAAGCCATCCCACCCGTTCATACCCCTTGGCGCTGCAGCATTCGCCATAATCCTGGGACTGGGAATCTGGTGGTACAGCACGGCGCAATCAGACAGGTCATCCGTGCCGAATCAACAAGTCGGCATAACCTGCGATATGGGGATTACTGCTGCGAAGTCCGGACGAGTCCCGGCCACCCCGAGTGCGCCTCCACTCACGTCTGTGAACACATCGGTGCCATCCGCAAATGCTTCATCAGGCTCCGCGCACTCGTCGCCTCCGTCCGATCCGGCGCCGGATGGCATGGTCTGGATTCCTGGGGGCGAATTCTCCATGGGGGCAGCCGATTCTTCGGATAATGAAATGAATGACGTGGGCATGCAGGCCACGCGCGATTCCCGTCCGATCCATCCTGTTTACGTCGATGGATTCTGGATGGATAAAACCGAAGTCACCAATGCCCAATTTACCCTGTTCGTCGACGCCACCGGCTATGTCACAGTCGCGGAGCGCACACCGCGCGCGGAGGATTTTCCAGGTGCCCCGACGGAGAACCTGGTGGCCGGTTCCGTTGTGTTTTCTCCACCGGACCATTCCGTGCCGCTTGATACCCATTTTCGATGGTGGAGCTACATTAAGGGTGCCAACTGGCGTCATCCTCTTGGTCCAACCAGCGACCTTAATGGTAGGGAAGAATATCCCGTTGTTCACATCGCGTATGAGGACGCGGAGGCCTATGCCAAGTGGGCCGGGAAGCGCCTCCCTACTGAGGCCGAATGGGAATTCGCCGCGCGTGGGGGATTAAGCGGGAAGGTCTATCCCTGGGGCGATGAGTTTCGAAAAGACGGCCAATGGATGGCCAATAGCTTTCAAGGTCAATTCCCACAACAAGACACGGGAGATGATCGGTATACGGGCATCGGACCGGTGGCGAAATTTCCACCTAACGGGTACGGACTGTATGATGTGGCCGGGAACGTATGGGAATGGACGAGTGACTGGTATCGGCCCGATTATTACGCACGACTCACAATAGCAGGCGGGGTCGCCCACAATCCCCAAGGGCCCGACTCCCCGTTCGATCCCACCGAACCCGGCGAAAAAAAACGCGTGCACCGTGGCGGGTCGTTTTTGTGCACCGAGCAATACTGCTCCCGCTACATGGTCGGCACGCGCGGCAAGGGTGAAATCAACACGGGAACCAGTCATCTTGGATTTCGCACGGTCCGCTCCCAAAAATCAAAATCCGGATAGTAGACACCTGCGGGGTTACGACATGTGGTCCTCGGTGCTAGCTCTGAGAGGAGGGCCCCCTGCTTCCATGCGCGCGACAGATCTCGTTGACCTTGATCCCCGCCTCTACTTGTTACAGGATCCCCACAAGCTCTGCGTTTCACTGAACCGCGTCCGTTTCAGAAGAACCTCCTGGCGCCATGGTGCTGACGTCGCCCCTGACGTCACCCCCAAAAAGGTCTACATTTGACTTGTCCTCGATTGGGGGAAGCTTACAATCTGTACTTGAGTGAAAGAATTAGGGTAAAAGAGGTCGCATGGAAAGATATCGGGATTCCTCTTAGTTCATAACTATGGAACAGCCTCTTCCCAAAACTCCCCGCCTGAGCCTTTCTGCCAAAATTCTTCTTGGAATGGGTCTAGGCATTATCGCCGGAATTTTTTTCGGGGAACTAACCCAACCGATCGGTATTGTCGGCCAGGCTTTTATTCAATTATTGCAGATGGCTATTCTGCCGTTCTTGATGGCCTCTCTGATGAGCGGACTAGGGAGCCTGACGTATGAAGATGCTATCTCCATGGGCAAGAAGGCCGGAGGGATTTTAGCGCTCTTATGGGTAATCGCACTAACCGTGGTGGCGGTTCTTCCCCTGACCTTTCCTCAGTGGCCATCGGCAATGTTTTTCAGCCCCTCCCTGATCGAAGAAACTCAACCGCTCGATTTCCTTCAACTGTATATCCCTTCCAATCCATTTTTTTCTCTTGCCAACAGTATCGTTCCGGCCGTGGTGCTGTTTAGCATCGTGGTAGGCATTGCGTTGATCGGCATCGAAAAAAAACAGTCCATGCTTGATCTGCTATCGGTCATCATGAAAGTCATGACCAGAGTGACGGAATTTGTGATGAAATTGGCCCCCGTCGGTGTGTTCGCCATCGCCGCGAGCGCGGCGGGAACCTTGAACTTCGAGGAATTGGGACGTTTACAAATATTCCTCATTTCCCAGATGGTTGCGGCGGTCTTCCTCACGTTCTGGGTCCTGCCGGCTCTGGTAGCTAGCCTCACCCCGTTGCCTTACATGAAAATTCTTCGGTCGGTGCGTGGCGCACTCGTGACAGCCTTTGCGACGGGTAATTCCATGATCATTCTTCCCCTGCTGACTGAGGGAGGCCGGAAATTGCTGGAAGAAGCCGAATTGGCCAATGAAGAAACGACCTCCGCAATTGAAGTCATTGTGCCGACTTCGTATACGTTTCCTTCCTCCGGCTTGTTACTCAGCCTGGCGTTCATTCCGTTTGCCGGATGGTTTGCCGGGTCGACTCTTTCTCCGGCGCATTACCCGGGGTTCCTGGTATCGGGTCTGGCGAGTTTCTTCGGGGGCTCGATGATCGGTATTCCCTTTTTGTTAGACCTATTCCGTATTCCTGCAGACATGTTTCAGCTTTTCGTGACCGTGGATGTCTTCACCGGGCGCTTGGGGACCATGACAGCCGCCATGCACATGTGGGTGCTTGGTCTTCTTGGAAGTTGCGCCCTGGCTGGAAAATTGCGGGTTCGATGGAGAAAACTAGCGGGCTATCTGACTGTCTGTTTCCTGACGGGCATCGTCCTTCTCGGAGGAACACGTCTGTTTTTTACCTATGCGATCGAGTCCGAATACACCAAGTATCAATCCTTTGTCGAAATGGCATTGAGATTTGAACCTGCAGAAACCGGGATTCGCGAGTTGACTCCCGATGAGAAAACCGTTGCACCGTCAGAAAACACGGACATGGAAGCCATACGGCAGAGGGGCGTGCTTCGAGTCGGATTTTTCAAGAACAGTCTGCCGTTTGTGTTCCAGAATGAGACGAGCGAACTAGTAGGATTCGACATCGAAATGGCCCACTTGCTCGCCAATGATCTCGGAGTGAATGTTGAATTTGTCCGGCTTCCGGATCGGGACAAGATTGTGGAATATTTAAACGACAATGTTTGTGATATCGTGATGTCCGGTTCAGCGCTCAGACCGGAAATGACCGAAAGTGTAATTTTTTCCGACGGCTACATGGATGCGACAATAGCCTTCCTGGTGAGAGATCATGACCATGATGTCTTTAGTTCGTGGGAAAAAATTCGGAGTGCTGGTGATTTGAAGATCGGAGTTTCCTCTCATTCACAGTACTATCAAGCCTTTGCCCGAAGTTTGTTGCCCCAGGCTACGTTAATACCTGTCAATTCGCCGCGTGAGTTCTTCAAGGAACACGGAAAGGATTTTGACGCACTCATGTATATCGCCGAAGCCGGCTCGGCTTGGACCTTAATCTACCCGGCTTATTCGGTGGCAGTCCCTCTACCCAACCCCATCAAAATCCCTCTTGTGTATCCCATGCCCAAAAGTCATCGGAACTTTGCGGATTTTGTGAATGCCTGGCTGAGATTAAAAAAACGAGATGGAACGCTTGACGCGGTTTTTGAACATTGGATTTTGGGCAGGGGGGCAAAGAAGAAAACTCTCCGGTGGTCCGTCATCCGTGACGTCCTGCACTGGGTGAATTAACCGGGATTGCACCTGCTGACTCCTGAATGTCCAGACTCAGCGTTCAGAAGAGTTGTCAAGCAGGTGACACCAGGACAATCCAAGAAACCGTGAAAAACACCGGTCGATGGGAACCCATTCGCATCCGGATGTATTGCGAGGACGGCGAGGAAAGCGTCGGCTGCGAAATTACCTTTGGCCTCTACATTCCCCACAGTTTTTGGAGTGGATGGCAAATTCCGGTTTGATTGAAACAAGACAGGCTTCGGAAGCACGTGGGATTTCCACGATGACTCTGGGAGTGATGGGAACAATAGCTCGCTTCGTACCGGCGCCGCCTTTCAGATCAACCAGGACCTGTAATGGGATTTTCCCGGTATGACTTCAACTTCAAAGGAGACCGCCGTTTCGACGAAGACTTGTACTTACACGTTGTAATTCATCACGGGCTTTCCCTAGTCAGGATGAATACGGGTAATTTTGGAGCCTTTGATCCCGATACCCCCCATCAACCCTTTCTGATCAAAAATGAATGCATAGATGTCGTCTTTCGCAGTTGTGGTCGTCATGGATCCTGCAAAGCCCTTGTCCACGACGACGAGGCTCGGGCCCACCCCGATTTCCCATCCATCACTTTTGTCGAGATAATCAAGTGACTCATCCTGCATAAAAAACAACACATAGCCAAAAGATTGGACACCGGCCTGTAATCCATATGAAGCCTCAACCGTACGGTAATACCCTGCAGTCTTTCCATTTTCCAGAAGCGCACCGTCGCCAAAACTTGCACCTACCAAAAAACCAGCCTTATAGACGTCCGGAAAAACAAGAATTCCCTTGGCGACCGCGCCAAAGTCTTTGGCGGTTTTGCTATGCGCATAGAGTTTGGCCAGGGCTTCTTGAACTTCCGAATTAATTTCAGCTGCGGTCATTGCCTGTGCCGGTGCGAGGCCAATGCCCGGAACGATAAGGACCATGAAGACCAGTGTTCGTGCGATTCTGTGAATAGCCTTGGTCATGGGCCTCTCCCTAGTAATTGACAAAAACCATTAACACGGAAGGCATAGCATAGCTGACCACGCCTGTTCAAGGGAGGAAAGCGAGGAACGTTGTTGAGTGGGAACGTTTTCGAATAACTCTCCGACCTGCGAAGAATGAGGTATGGGGTCAGGACAGTTGAGAGTCAGTCATCAGGACAGGACGTTAGACGTTCTGACGCCAAAAGGCCAATGATCACATATCAACCGCCTTCTCATGATTCTGGTTCGACGCAATCTGGTGCATCACGTAATTTGCACAACCGCCATCGGCTTTGCTCTGCCCAATAGCGATAGACCTCTTCCACATCGTCCCAGGAATGTGTCACGCCCTCCAGTCTCTTGCCCCCTGCTCGACGATCAGCCGCAGCTAAGAGCAGCTCTCCTGTTTGGCCATCAGTCACCTTGATCTCCCCGCTGGCTTTCCCTACAAAGGAAGCCGTGCCCGTGGCCAGATATTTCAATTCACTCAGGACGTGCATTTGCGGCACAATGGTCGAAACAGCATCGATAACCGGCCAGGAGGCTTCCCCCTCCGTAATAGCCGCTTTGATGAGCAGCACACCAGGACCCGGCTCATCAACGATTTCGTAATCGGTTTGAAGAGCCTCATGCAGCTTACCCCAAAGATCGTTTGCCAGACGCTGGCGATCCAGCGGGGACACGTACTCAAGTTGGGAATCTTTCGTCCCCACCCAAACCGTCACCGGGGCAATCATCACCTTTTCATACGACTTCCAGTCGGCCTTTTCATTTCGATAAACCAGCAGGGCTTCATCGTCCTTGCCTGCATGCATCTGGGAATACACATCACCCAGGAAGCCCGACTGTTCCACCGACCGGGCTTCGCGAGTGGCGCCACAGCCACCGAACGACCCACCACACACACGAGTAACAATGTGTTCGTGAACACGTTGTTCCGCATTCGTCAAATCTCTTTCTTGAATTTGGAATGATAAGCCGGAAAAAACAACATGCCATATCTTTAACCGCGAGGATAATTTATCAGATTGTCAGGGGGAATGACATGTTCCAGTTTCTTTTCCACATGGTCATATCGACCTCCTCCCCTGTCCCCCAATCTTTACCGGTTCTGATTACTTGAAGCTATCTCTTCGTTATGTTGTTCTCAAGACCCTCCATTTTATCTATTGGGCGGCGTTTTGCGAGTATCCATACAACCGGGGGACGGCCGGAGTGGCACTCGTAGTATTCTTTGGGGTAATATTTTCCAGTTTCCGTTTATAATTTTCACCGATTCTATCACCCGGGCAACCACCTCAACGTCCCCAAATTCATCACTCACCCTTGGATGCTCAAGACCAGAGGGGTGTAGGAATCCACTCATGTTCATGAACCAAACGCGCTTATGAGGAATTGGAGCAGAGGGATTTTTTTAGGCCATCTCACCTCACTGGAACGGCTCAATGCCCTCACTGACGGTGTGTACGCAATTGTGATCACGCTTCTGGTGTTGGATCTGAAGGTGCCGGAAACTCCTGGACTGACCACAGGACAGCTTCTTTCCGATCTGCAGGAGCAGATCCCAAACTTTGCTGCCTGGATACTCAGTTTTTATATGGCGGCGTTTCTGTGGATGCGGAATTTTTGGATTCTCAAGCACATTGGGAAATGCGATGAAAAGACATTCTGGTTAAACTTTGTTCATCTGATGTTTGTATCCCTCATCCCGTACGCGGCCTCGTTGCTCGGACATTACGAAGAAGATGCCGTTGCGGTCATCATTTTCTCCTCAACTCTTGGTCTGGCCAGTTTTTCTTTACTTATCCTCCACCAGTATGTGGCCGCCAAACGCGATTGGCATCTGGAGGGTGCTCCCAAGCTCTGGACGAACCCGAACTTGTGGGCCATGTACCCCGCACCACTTTTCGCGATAGGTTCTATCCTCATCTCTTTCAACAGCGTCAATGGAGCGATTGCCTTCTGGTTCCTCGCCCCGCTCTGGACACGTCTTTTCTCACAGAAGTAATCGGACTTAGAACAAGAACACACATCCGGTCAGAGAAAAAGATGATGAATTCCAATCAACTGAAACAGCTATCACTGAGCCGATTCTGGGTCATATTAACCATATGGTGGGGGGTCGGCCTTTTTGCCTGTGCCTCCCAGGACCTGGTATTGACAGGGTCGTGGGTGAGTGCAGAAATGACACATCCGTCGCCCTTCTTTACTGAGACTCTGGGCGACGACCGGCACAAACCTATCACCCTTATCTTTGACCAGGCCGGTGGGTTTGTGTGGCTTGCCCCCCAAGAGGTTTGCCACTTCGGAACCTATCGTGTCCAAGACCACACCCTCCTTTTGACTGAGCCGGAAGGTGAAACAGTCATCCTCCGGTATGCCTTCATTGGTCATCAACTCCAACTGAAAAGCCCGGATGGTTTTATGTTCGATTTTCGAAAGGTCCCGCACCAAGCCGATGCGGATGCCAAGCCCTGCAAACGATAGAAAGGAGATACCAGTGGGAGCCGAAGAGGAAGAGTTGAAAACAAAAATTCGTCAACTGGTCAATGAACGGTTTGACGGTGACTTTCGTAAAGGCTTCGACCACTACGATAAAATCGATGGAGAGGATTTCAAGATCGGCTCATCCGCCTTGGAGCAACTCTTAGCCGATGCCAAGGTCGGAAACTTCCTGACCCGAAAACTATGGATGGAAGGCGTCCTGAAGGTACTCGACAAGGACAAGGACGGTGCCATTTCCTGGGATGAGTTTGAATCGATTCTTGATGACAGCCCGCAAACCAAGGCCAGTGAGGCCACGGAACCGGGAGATGAGCGATCCCCTGACAAATAGGGTTGACCATTGGGAATGAAAAGGCCTCCCAACCACTCTTTCAAGAATGTCACGCCAATGGAAAGGGGCCTTTAATGAAACCAGCCCCGTACATAAAAAAATATTCCCAATCCCCCACCCAGCAAAACCATGAAACCGAGAATGATAAAGTAGCCGTAGTGCATCTGAAGTTCGGGCATATTTGTGAAGTTCATGCCGTAAATACCGGCAATAAGGGTGAGTGGCATAAAAATGGCCGAAATGACTGTCAGGACTTGAAGACGATTGTTGGTGCTATTCTGCAGCGACAAATTGTAGTATTGAGATAAACCCTGTAGCCTTCCCTCCAGACGTTCCAACCAACGCTGCATTTGCATTAATTCGTTCATGGCCTCTTTAAAATACAATCGCACGTCATGCAATTCCAATAGAGGGGATTTCAACGTGAGTAAGCCTCCCAAGAAAATGAGACGATCTTCAGTCGTTGATTGGAGACGACTAACCTGATTGGTCAGATTCTGAATATCATTGAGTACTTCGGTGTTAAGACACTGATCAAAGTTATTTGACAATTCCCCGATCGATTGTCGAGTTTGCTGATACAATTCGATATCACGATTAATGACCAATAACAGGATATGGAGAAGAAGGTCCGTGATGGCAGTGGTTCCGATCCCTCCGAACCGGTCGATCCTCGCGAAAATTTGTTCCAGGGGCAAGGGCATTCCATTGTGGAGAATAATGAGGGTTTCTCGCACACAGATCATCGAAATATAGAGATCCTTAAAATCATGAATGGCCGGGCGTGGGTATCGAAGAAACAAGGCGTTCAAGAATGTTTCAACACAGACACCGTCGGCTTGGGATTCGATCTTGTCCAGCAGAGCGCCTTCCAGATTCAGGGGGGAAAGGAGTTCACGCAGATCTTTGGTAACATCTGGGTAATCCACATCCAATAAACGGACGATTCCATCCTCAAGCCATGATGCCGTAGGTCTTTCCTCGGTGAGTTGAAGCAAACCCTTTTCTTGGAGTCGGAAGCAATGGATTTTCATGAGGAGCACCTTCCGATGCTGATGAATCTTATCAAAGACCTTGGAAGTCCAAGATCACGGTGAAGTTGATCCTGTTTAAAGCAGAACGCATAAAAATGGGGGATGTGTGTGTGACTAAACTGCCCATGACCTTAAGCAGGTTTCTCAGGGGAATTTCAAAAAGGTCCGGCAAGATTCTTCTTGAGGAAAACCAGAAAAGGCACCCGCCCCTTTTACCCGGCATAGAGGTGTCATCTGACTGAATCGGATCTAGCCCAAAAAGGCTAAAAGGACAAAGGGCGCGAGAATCAATCCCAATGCCCACTTCAGACAAAGGTTTTCCTCTTCGAGTTCAACAAGGCGTTCCGATAAATGACCGGTCGCCGGATGCATCTCAATTCTTACTTGAGGTGCTGCTGCAGGAACCGCTTGGGAGCTCTTGAAATTCCCTTTTAGACCCTCATCCTTTGAAACCAGATGAAGGAATCTCACCTCTTTTTTGTCATGTTGCACGCGATCGGGCACAGAATGCTGACCGGCGGTTTTGCCTGCAATTCCTTGTTTTCGCGATTCCTGAAGCGCGAATTGGTCCGGACCTTCCTGTTGACCAGGTATCGCAGCTCCCAATGGATTCGGAATGATCTCATCCAGTGGATTTGTTCCAATTGTACGTCGTTTCGTCATACGCGACCTCTCCTAAAAAAAAAAGGGTACCTTGAATACTTCCCAATCAGTCACACCCGTTCCTGCCTGATTACCTCTTTTGCCAAAGCCCGATAGTCTTTTGCGCCATTCCCCTGTGGATCATACAATGTCACGGGTTTCCCGAATGATGGACATTCCGCCAACCGAATACTTTCTCTGACGACCACTTTAAACACTTGCTTTTTAAAACGCTCACGGAGTTGGGCCACCACTTCTAATGCATGCCGCGTGCGAGCATCGACCCGGCAGGCTAGAATCCCGGAAATGGCTAAAGCCGAGTTTAACCTGACACGAATCGTCTCCACCGTTTGAAGCAGATGAGCCAATCCACGCAAGGCCATCACATGTGTCTCTACGGGAATGAGAATTTCTTTGGCGGCTACCAACGCATTGATGGTCACAATGCCAAGCGTGGGAGAACAATCAAGAAGAATATAATCCCATTGATCAGACAGATCAGCGAGATGACGATTGAGAATCATCTCTGCCCCGACTTCCCCGGCCAACGCCTTATCGACCCCCACCAGCCAGGATGAAGAGGGGATCATGTCAACCCGAGGCACACAGGTCGATTGAATGAGATCCTTGAGATTTTTGGATTCCGTAAAGGCCTCGAAGAGCCCCTTTCCCTCTTCGGAAATCCCATACCAGTTGGAGGCTGAGGCCTGGGGATCGAGGTCCACCAGCAGAACTCGACGCTTGAGTTCGCCAAGTGTCGCGGCAAGATTTACGGCGGTTGTCGTCTTCCCGCTTCCGCCCTTTTGATTGGTGATGGCAATGATGCGACCCATAGCTTGAGAAAGGGAATGCCCCTGTTATTGGATCAGGAAACGGTCAGTGGAACATAAAAAAGACATGGACGAGTTTCAGCAAAGCCGGCTAAAAAGTCAAGGAGAACTGGGATTGGTCACTCCATCCTACTCAGCTAATGGTTTGTCCGGCCGCACTTTCGAGGAGAAGGATATCACGTTGATACTGGTAGAGAGCATCAAGGTATGCCTCTTGAATATCGTTTCTCATCTGATGGGCATCAAGAAAGGACAGAATTTCGCTATTCCCGGCTTCGTAAGATTTCTTCACGGTATCGAACAGGGACTGAGCGGCATTCAACGCCCTGGCCCGGTAGGCTTCCACTAACCGACGACTTTGGACCAGATGACGATGTGCCAAGTCAACTTGAGCATGCGCCTCATTGAGCGTCTGCTGCAAATCGGCCTCGGCGATTTGAACGACGGTGGCAGCTTCCTGTATGCCGCCCTGATTCCGGTCGAACACGGGAAGGGGCATACCCACGTTGAAGGTCCATTGCTGTTGGTTGTCAGGTCCCCTGGATCCCTGGACCATGAACCCGAGGTTCACCGTCACATCCGGGTATTGAATGGCGAAAGCAAGCTTCAATTCGGCGCGACGCTTCGCGTACAAAAGACGCTTGGCTCGAACGTCCGGTCGTGTCTCTTCAACCCGTGTTTTCAATGCATTCATATCAGGGGCGATCGACTGGAACGTGAGGTCCGTTGTGAGGTCCAATTTAGTTTCGGGGGAGAGGGATAAGAGCAAGAGGAGGTCGGCGGTGTCGGAATCAATTCGCTGAACATCACGGATTAACTCATATTGTGCATCCACCATTTGAAGTTTGAGCCGGGTAAGGTCTTTGTAGTTGCCCATCCCTTGTAACTCATCCGTCATTTTTTCCACCACACGAGAGAGGAGATCACGAGTCTCTTGATCGAAAGCCAAATGACGACGTGCGACCTGAACACGGTAATACGCATCCTTCAGGGCGAAACTGAGCTGTCGAAGCGAGTCCTCAAATCCGGCTTCGGCTGATTGCATGCCGAACTCCGCACTTTCAATACGGAACCCGCGTTTGCCCGCCACGACAAACTGTTGGCTCAGGACGGAGCTAATCGCTCCACAATCAGAGAGTTCGCAATTTTGGGTGTAGGAACTCAGGGTATTGATAGAAAATTCCGGGTTCGGAAAGAGGCCGGCGGTAATTCGTTTGGCCTTGGCGGTATCAATGCCATATTTGGTTTGAAGAAGATCCAGATTTTGACGGAGAAACAAGACAATCGCATCATCCAGACTCAGAGGCTGGACTGCGGGCTTCTGTTCTGCAGGCCTGTCTTCCTGTTTTCCCGCCATGACGCTGCCAACGCTTCCCAACCCCAGCCAGCCAAGAAAGCCCATGATGATGCATGCCTTCAGGAAGAACCGAATCACCGGCACTGGTTTTGCGGGGTCGCGAACGCGTGAAAAAGGACAAAAGGAAGATTGGGAACACATCATAGGCCGGGATCTTTAGCTGACTGGCTGAGCAGCCGCACTCTCAAGAAGCAGAATATCGCGTTGATATTCATAGAGTGCGTTGATGTATGCCTTATCAATATCAATTTTTGCCTGAAAGGCATCGAGCAAATGCAGAATCGTCGTCTTTCCCGAATGGAAGTCCTGCTCCACCCTATTGAACAAGGCTTCGCTGGCCTCGAAGGCACCCGCGCGGTAGGTCTCGACCAGCAGACGGCTTTGGCCTAAATGCCGATAGACCGTGTTTATTTGGTGATGAACTTCATTCACGGTCTTGCGCAGGTCGGCTTCTGCAATATGCACTGTGGCGGCTGCTTCCTTGATGCCTCCCTGATTTCTGTCGAACACGGGAATAGGCATGCCCAAATTGATGGTCCATTGTTGCTGGTTGTCAGGTCCTTGAGGTCCCTGGACATTGTACCCGAGGTCCACCGTTACATCCGGGTACTGGTTGGCTATCGCCAGCTTCGATTCTGAACGCCGCTTGGCCAAGAGCAGACGCTTGGCGCGAAGATCCGGTCTGGCATCCTCGACGCGCTTCTTCAGAGCCACAATATCGGGGGCGATCGGCTCGAACGTCAGATCCGTCGTCAGTTCTAATTCCGTTTCCGGTGAGAGGGCCAAGAGCAGGAGGAGATCGGATCGGTCCGAATCAATCTGTTGAATATCCCGGATAATATTAGCATGTGTTTTAACCGCTCGAATTTGAAGGCGGATTAAATCCTCCGGATTTTGTGTCTTTGCCAATGTACCACCTAGTTTCTCGATAGCACGGTTGATCCGGCTGGACCTCTGTTCATCATCCTCCAGAAGGCGATGCCCCACTTGAACCCGATAATAGGCATCCTTCACGGCAAAACTGAGTTGTCTAAGCGTATCTTCGAATCCGGCTTCGGCTGATTGCGTCCCGAACTCCGCACTTTCAACACGGAATCCGCGTTTACCCGCCACCAGAAACAGTTGACTGATCACGGGCATAATTCCTCCGCATTTACTCAGGTTACAATCCTGGGTGTACGCGCTGAGGGTATTGATGGAGAGTTCGGGATTCGGGAAGAGGCCGGCGGTAATTCGTTTGGCCTTGGCGGTATCAATGCCATATTTGGTTTGAAGAAGATCCAGATTTTGACGGAGAAACAAGGCAATCGCATCATCCAAACTCAGACGCAGCACCGTGGAATTCTGCTTCTTCAAGCTCTCCTCCCCTGTTGCAGCCACCGCTGGATTCAGACTCAAGACCCCCGCGACGATCATCACCATCGTGAGAAACCATGTCTCCCCGCACCATGTCCATCCCCGAGTATCTCTCACCGGATAGGGATAGGGTGTAGCCCAACCTCTGGTCATGCGTTTCCTCCCTCCTGACAACTCACCAAGCAAAAGATCCGTTCTCGTGCCTGCACCACGCTTCCCCCGTGCGCGTCGACGCGCGACAGGACAGACATGCGAGGGCAGATTTCACGGGCAGGCTAACCCGGGCTGTCGTTCTGGTCCAACCCAATATCCCCATAGCTACATGGCGAAATACATGGCGCCAGCATAGCTCAAATATTCGGTCCGTTGCCACATGCCATAGACCCAAGAGGACTTTCTTTACTGCCAACATTTCTTTTGCGTCCGCTGTAATTATTGACCGAGACTCCCGGATTAACACGTTGGCCATTCAGAGGCTTGGTAGCGACGTACATTGAACGACATGAACCCTACGTTCTCTGAATGTACTTATTTGGGATGTTTCCCTGAAATTGCTAAGGTAGTGTTCTTCTTAACTGTACAACGTACTAATTTTCCTTACACATAAAGGAGAAATACTTTCATGAAGATGAATATTCATCGCACAACCCTGATGTTGGTCATCTTTCTTTTCCTTTTACAGGGATGCGCGGCCACGCAACAACGACGAGACGTAGTCAAAACCGGTTTTCTGAGTGCGAGTGAACAATCCATGCTCACAGAAGGGAAGGGTGACCACGAGGCCCTGCTTCGCTACATCAACCCAGATGCAGACTGGCGTTCCTACGACAGGATAATTCTTGATTCCGTGGAGGTCTGGAAAGACAAAGAAACGAAAGATGTCTCTCCCGAGAATCTTCAAATGCTGACCGATTTTGCCTATAGCCACCTCCATGAGGCCTTGACCAAAGACTATGCCATTGTGGGCCTACCCGGACCTGGCGTCATGCGTGCAACCTTTGCCATTACCGAAGCGGAGGCTTCAAGTCCGGGGGCGGATGTGGTGACGTCGATTATTCCTCAAACCAGAATCCTGACCGGCGTCAAAGGCCTGGTCGTGGGCGGCAAGCCGGGCTTTGTGGGAACGGCCGGTATGGAGGTCAAGATTACTGACGCCCAGACCGGAAAGATTCTGGCGATGGCCGTCGACCGGCGCGGGGGGACCAAAGATCTCAGCGGAATGACCAACGAATGGAATGATGTGGAGAAAGCTTACATCTATTGGGCGGCCGCTTCTCGCTATCGGTTGTGCATGCTGCGCGGTGAATCGAATTGTGTAATACCTGAAGCATAGAAGATACCGGCATACCGACCGAGTCGAAGTTGGGCGGAACCTTGCGAAGAGTCGGAAAAACTAGCGTTGTTCGTCTTAGGTGCAGGGTGCCTTCAGGTCGATAAGGTTGTGCAACGCTCGGACTTTCCTACTTCATTGATCCCAGAGTAAGAAACACATGCAGTTGTCAGACACCGTCGGAAACAATTGAGATTTCACCAGCACTGACAGAACACCCTGGCTCATATCTCCGGAGATGGAGCTTGCCCTGTAGTCATTGGCAGGTATTCATCCTGTTGCCGTCATACCCGCGGTTTCAGGCGGGTACCCATCCAAAGGAAAGCCTAGATACCAAAGGTTGTCGGGAATGACGAAGAAGAGAGATCACGATTTACCCGAAAGAACAGTAAAAGGTCTTCCATTTTCGACACTCAACATGATCCCCTTTCATGAGATGCTGTCTGGGAGTTCATGCCTCAGATTTTCAGGCATAAAAATTCATGGAAATTTTTTTGTCCTGGAAACACTTGCCACTCCCCACGCACTTTTGTTATCTATCATCCCTTTTTTGTCATTGAAAAATTGAATTATTTATAGTCGCGGACGGACCTTTACTCCTACCGTTTTCTCCCCTTACACATAATCCGAATATCGTTTCCGCGTTGAATCATGAACATTATTTTTTATGTGGGTGGTTTCCTATGCGCGGTATTGATCATCCTTTGGGGTTGTTCCGTTTTTACCAATGCTGTTGAGTGGCTGGGGAAACGGACCAGCACTTCAGAAGGTGCCGTGGGTAGCATTTATGCGGCGTTGGGTACGACTCTACCGGAAACGGCCATTCCTGTTAGTGCATTCTTTTTAACTGCGGGTGCTCCCAAAACAAATGTGGGAATGGGCGCGATTCTTGGTGCTCCCTTCACCCAGAGTACGCTGATTTTGCCAATCCTGGCGATCCTGCTTTTGGTGTTCTCTCGATACGGCAGACGTCCACCAACCTTTAAGCTGAATGTCCTAGCGGTACGAACCGATTTGCGTTGTTTCCTCCTGGCATTTAGTTTGGGAATTGGTTGCGCCTTTCTCCCTTATCGCTGGCTGCACCTGATTGGCGCAGTATTTTTAATTGGTCTGTATGTTTACTATGTCGTAAAAAAGCTTTCCGGTCAGTCCGGTGGAGATTTCAATCCCGTTCCCCTGATTTTTGCACGAAAGACCACACTCCCTTCTTACGGTATCATTCTTTTACAAGGAATGGTTGGCGTCACAACCTTGATTTTAGGCTCTCAAATCTTCGTGTACGTGGCGGAGAATCTCGCATCGACCTTAGCGGTCTCACCACTTCTTCTCACCTTATTAATTGCCCCACTGGCCACGGAGTTGCCGGAATTAGCCAATAGTGTGCTCTGGCTCCAACACCGAAAAGATACCCTCGCGATTAGTATTATCACCGGGGCCATGGTGTTTCAGGGGACCATTCCTGTGGCCATAGGACTGGTGGGGACCGACTGGAACCTGGACTCTCAAGCTCTGACGCCAATGATATTGTCGCTCCTGGCTATGGGCGTATGTTATGTCCATTTGAAATGGCTTGGACATTGGCGGCCATGGCTGTTGAGCGGAAGCGCCATACTCTATTTCGGATTCCTTTTCTCTTTGTGAGTTGGAGGTCCATTACATCCCGCCCTCAAGGAGGTTTCAATTCTCGCTCGCGAAAATACTTTTATACAGACAGGTAATGAATAGTGTGGTAGGTATTAAGTACACTGCCGAAATTTCGGGTTCCCTTAACCACTTCAATATAGAGGGCAACGATGGGACTTAATTTACTCCTGGTCTTCATCCCCATTGCAATAGGACTGGACTGGTATGAAGCCAACCCCATTCTCGTCTTCATCGTCTCGGGCCTCGCCATTGTGCCCTTAGCCGGGTTGATGGGGCGATCGACGGAAAACCTGTCGGTCTACATCGGGGCCACCCTGGGAGGATTACTCGCTGCCACAATGGGAAATGCCCCGGAATTGATTATTTCGATCTTTGCCTTGAAAGCGGGGCTGTACGATGTGGTCAAAGCCTCAATCACGGGATCCATTTTGGGAAACCTGTTGCTCGGCATGGGGCTTGCGATACTCCTCGGGGGTCTTCGCCATAAACAACAAAAATTCAATGCGACGGCGGCCGGGATGAGTTCGGGACTCTTAACCCTCGCAGGTGTCGGACTCATCGTCCCTGCTCTGTTTCATTTCACTTCCAAACAGGAAACAGAACTCAGTACCGAAATCGCCGTTGTGCTCTTCATCGCCTACCTCCTAAGCCTGGTATTTACCCTGAAAACTCATCAGCATTTATTTCGCACGGAAGCCGAAGAACCGATCGAAGGGAGCGCACCACAAAAAGAGGAAGAAAAAGAAGAGGTATGGAGTAAAAACAAAGCCATTGGAATGTTGGCCGCCGTGACAGTGGGCATTGCCTTCATGAGCGAAATATTAACCGGAGCGATTGAACCCGCCGCCGCAGGCATCGGCCTTACCCCCATCTTTGCCGGTGTGATTTTTCTGGCCGTATTCGGGAATGCGGCAGAGCTAATGAACTCGGTGCGGTTCGCCAGGAATAATCAAATGGATCTGGTCATGGGCATTGCCGTCGGGGCGAGTATTCAGGTGGTGATGTTTGTGGCGCCGATGCTCGTTTTCGTCAGTTACCTTCTCGGCCCTAAACCCTTGGATTTGCTTTTCGTGCCATTTGAAATTGCGGCCATTGTCATCGCGATTCTCGTCAACGGGAACCTCACCAAAGATGGCGAATCCCACTGGATGGAAGGCGTGATGTTATTGGGGGTTTATGTAATTTTGGGCATTGGATTTTTCTTTCTCCCGATGTAGCCAGGCAAATCCATGGCAAGCTTTAACACAGTCCTCTCCACACACTTTCCGAAGGCGATACCACAAGGGGATTTTGTCAAACGCTCTTATGATCTCTTGCAGGCTGAAGGCTTCCGGGCTGAAAACACCATTGCCTTCGTCAGCCTGTGCCGGGATGAGCTGACATTGCCCTTCGTCGAGGACGTGAAAAAAACCTGGGGAGAAGCCTTTATTTTTTCCAGTCTTGGCGGCATGCTCTTTCTGGGAAAGACCGGATTTTTAGCCGCGCAACACCATGCGCCGAATGAAGATGGGCGTGAACGCTATGTGTATTTTGCCCTGCCGCACATCGGCGTGGATACACAAGGCGAAATTGGTCGCCATGATCGTCCCGGGCGTTTGCAACCGTCCCATGCCTGCGGGGCATTGCACGGATTCCAAGCTGAACTGGCCAATCGGTGCGTCTCTTTGGGAATCGATCTTGATGACATCGAACAAAGCCTGCTGAAGCAACATCTCTTTCGCAAACTCACCTACGGTGACATTCCGGACCTCCTGAGTCTGACGAAAACCGCGTATGCTGTCATTCTTGAGGAACTTGAAAGAATGATCCAATTAACCGTTGATCCCGTGCAGAATGACTATGCAGTTCTCACGGGCATCCAAATTCATGGGCCCCAGGGCATGGAGTATATCTGGCCTGGAGAGACCTACTGGGTTCGCGACGGAAATCGACATACCATTGTTTTGGAGTAGAGTGAATGCGCCAGGCAAACACCTAAGTGCTAATACCTTAGTGACGAATTTGGAATATGGAATGTGTAATTCCCTGAAAACCTCACCTATTTCATGAAAAATCCCTTGCAAAAAATTTGATTTTAATTTAGAAGTAATCGCTGCGTGGAAAAGGTGTGAATAACCATTTCTTGAAGGAGGGTTTGACAAATGGAAGCTGTAATTGGCGGTGCGGTTGTTGGAGCAGTGGTAGGAGTAGCAGCCCCGTCCCTTCTGTCCGGTTTCGGTGGAGTATTTCGTCCTTTAATTAAGGAAGTTTTAAAGGGAGGCATTGTGGCCTATGCCGCCGTTTCGGAAATGGTTGCTGAGACCGGGGAACAATTCAATGACATTGTCGCTGAAGCAAAAGCAGAAATTGCTAAACCAGCAAAAGCCAAATCCTCAAAATGAAGCAGAAATAGGTTAGACCATGTCTCAGCCAGATAAAGAAGATTCTGCCTCAACGGACAACCCGCAATCCGAGGACGGTTCCACCGGAATTTCCGGTGCATTTCGCCCATTAGTCAAAGAGCTTGTCAAAGCCGGCCTTGTGGCTTTCGACACAGTCTCCGAGAAGACTTCAATGGTGACGAAACAATTCAATGAACTTTTGGAAGAGGCACGCTCGGAAACTCTCAAAACACCCTCCCCTGACAGTACCCAGGGAGGAACGAATAAAAAAGCCAGGGGAAGTAAAACCGGGAAAGCGAAGTATGGCCCGGGGAAAAGCTGATGCCAACCGACAAAAGGGACAAAAGGCCAAGGATGAAAAGAGATGAATCAGGAGAGTGATGCTCAGATTGTTCATGCCCTGCCCGGTCGGGTGCGTCTTAAGCTTCACCGGCTGAAAAACAACATTGCGAATGCTGCTGAAATTCAACGCGACCTTCTTGAAATGTCGGGAATGAAACATGTGGCGGCGAATACCCAAACAAGCAGCCTCCTCATTGAATACGATCAAAATATTGTAGAAGTCCTAGGCCTCCATTCTTCTGTTGCGTCCTTCTTAGGCTTACCTCTCTCCAATGTAAAAACACCGTCAGGAAAAGTTCCCGCTCAGAAAAGCACACGACATCCTCAAAAACAGCGCGAACAGACAAGGCAAAAGCATCCAAAAAGGCTTTACCAAAGAAGCCTTTAAAGAAAACACGAGGCAAATCCTAGATCTAACAATAGTGGGTATACCAACCCGGTTGATTCATCCCACGAGATGAAAAGCGACTGAAAAATTGCGTCCGGATTTCAATTGGTTTCCCTTTTATTTCTCATCTCTTCTGCAAAGGATTTATCATAATGAGCACCCCCTCGGCTTCCATCGTCCATGCTCTCCCCGGCCGTCTTCGATTAAAATTGTCGGGATTTGAACAACACATTGACTCCGGAGAGGGGATCGATCTCAAACTGTCCAGACTGGACGGGGTGGATGAAGTTTCGAAAAATCCAGCGACAGGGCACCTCATTCTTCACTATGACCAATATCAGGCTACCAATCCGAAGTTCTTTCGCATGATCGCGAAAACCCTTGGAGTTTCACCCAAGGATATTTGCATCGACAATTTCAACACAGCATTAGGGGAAGCAGAGCATGACGAGAGGAACGGGAATGGCGTGGAGCCAGCTTCCAACAGAAAACCTGTGACATTACCTGCCACAATGCCCAACATCCTGGCCTCCATTGAGGTCGTCCACTCACTTCCAGAGCGAGTGCGTCTTCGTGTCCCTGCCTTGCAGATTCGTGCCCAGCTTGCCGATGCCCTCCCTATCTTTTTACAGGACCAGGAAGGCATTCAGGAAGTCAGTGTTAACTCCAGCTGCTCGAGCGTCACGGTGACCTTTGACTCGATCACGTGGAATGGAGAAAAGTTATGTCACTTTCTCCGGGGCTTTCGGCATGAAGAGATTGAGGCTTACCAGCCCAAACAGGTCATGCAAGAACAGGAAGAGAATGCCGTCGATGAGGAATCTGGCCCGGAACTGTGGTATTCAAGCACCGGAATTGCCATCGCTCTGTTCGTTGAACCCCTAGCTGCTATCGCTGTTCCCGCCTTCCTCCTGGCTGCCGCACTGCCGATGCTCAAACGGGCCTACCATTCCGTCGCGGTTGAGGGGAAACTCAATGTGGATGTTCTCGATGCCTCTGCGACCGCTCTGATGTCGATACAAGGCGCCTTTCCCATGGCGACCGGTATGGTCTTTTTAATCAATGTGGCGGACTATATTCGTGACCTGACGGTGTTACAGTCCAAAAAGGCGATCGAAGAAGTTCTGGCCTACCAGAAGACCCGGGCTTGGGTCATTCGGGACGGTCAAACAATTCAGATTCCTGTCAGCGAGATTCAACGCGGAGAAACCGTGGTGGTCTTTCCCGGGGAACGGATTTCCATAGACGGGACTGTCCAATCGGGTAAAGCCCTGGTGGATCAGGCGACCTTAACCGGCGAATCCATGCCGGTCGAAAAAAATACCGGCGATCCGGTCTATGCCGCTACAGTCCTCCGTGAAGGGGAACTGTACATTCAGGCTGAGCAAATCGGCGATGAAACAGAGGCCGCTCGAATTGTGCGGTTGGTGGAGGGCGCTCCCGCCAGAGAGACCAAAATTCAAAACTATGCCGTGAAATGGGCCAATGACCTGGTCCCCTATAGTTTTGGTCTAGGTGCGGTCGGAGCCGTGATTGGCGGAGGTATTCCCGGCGCAGCCGCGGTGTTGATTGTGGACTATGGAACGGGAATCAGAATCGCGGCTCCCACGACAGTCCTGTGTTCCATGACCAAGGCGATCCGCCATGGCATTTTGATTAAAGGCGGGCGCCATATGGAAAATCTGGCTGAGGTTGATGCCGTGGTCTTTGATAAAACGGGCACCCTCACCATGGGACACCCCGACGTGGTGGACATTTGCCCACTTGGCTCATTCTCAGCAGATGAAGTCCTGAGTCTGGCCGCGGCTGCGGAGAATCGATTGACACATCCTGTGGCCCAGGCGATTGTCAGGGCAGCGCAGGAACGCGGGCTGATCATCTCGGAGCGAACCACCTCGGACTACACACTGGGACTGGGTGTTGAATCGATAGTGGACGGTCGAATCGTGCTGGTTGGGAATCACCGGTATATGACCGGACAACGCATTCCTCTTTCGAAAAAGATCAAAAAGCAAATCAGTGAATTGGAAGACCGTGCCGTTTCTCCCCTCTGTGTAGCCGTGGACGGGAAACTGGCAGGCTTGTTGTCCTACACCGACCCTATCAGGCCAGAGGCCGCTGAGGTAATTCACGCTCTCAAGGAACGCGGAATTAAAGAAATCGTCATGCTCACAGGGGATCATGAAAAAGTCGCGAAACGGGTGGCCATGGATTTAGGGATTGACCGCTACATTGCCGAAGTCTTCCCCGGCCATAAAGCGGATGTGGTGAAGGACCTTCAGCGACAGGGATACAAGGTGGCGGTCGTAGGAGATGGAATTAACGACTCACCGGCCCTTGCCTTTGCCGATGTCGGAATTGCCGTGGAGGGGGGAACCCAGGTGGCTCAGGATACGGCCCATGTGACCTTGTTACATGGAGGCCTGTGGAAAATTCCCGCAGCCATTGATATTAGCCGCGAAGCCATCAGCTTGATCCATCAGAACTGGAAAATAATTTCTATCCCCAATACCGTTGCACTGGGATTGGCCTGTATTGGAATTCTCGGACCCATCGGTGCCACCCTACTCAGTAATGGTTCAGCCATCATTGCCACCTTGAATGGCCTTCGACCTATTATGGGGAAGCCTGCCGAACCGCCACGGACCATACGGGTTCTGGAATCACAGGTTATAAAAAGCGACAGTTGGGAAAATGAGACAGCAGAAGAACGTCAGCCGGTTTCCGAGAAAGAACTCATAGAGCTTTCCGCGTAAGGCAAGGGATTCAGACCTGAGGAATGTACCTGGTTTTTGTCAGCTTGGCCGGGTTCAGCCTTCAGGATACAACGCAAATTCATTCAAGAAGGGAGTAAGAATTCATGTTACCAATCATTGGTGGTATAGTCGTTGGTGCGATTGCAGCGGTAGCAGCCCCATCACTTATTTCGACAGTTACTTCGGGGGTGCGGTCCATGGCCAAGGAAGCCATGAAAGGGGGAATTGCAGCCTATTCAGCGGTATCAGAATATGTTTCTGAGTCCGGGGAACAATTTCAAGATCTTGTCGCTGAGGCCAAATCTGAAGTCAATCAGGAAAAGAAAACAACCGTTAAAGATTAGATTGTTCCAAACTGGAATAAAGAAAGACACCTAATACAGAATTTCAAAAAGGAGGAGGATGCCATGGAGACAGGTGTGGCGGGTTTGGTCTGGGGTGCAATTGGATTCGTGGCTACGGCTGCGGTGGGGTACTTTTCACCCTATATTATTTCCGGTCTTCAGCAAAGTGTTCGTCCTGTCATAAAAGGAATCGTCAAGGGAGGGTTGATTGTGGAAGCCACCTATTCCGACCTAGTCAGTGAGGCTCAGGCGGAATTAACACATTCATCGTCATCATAATACTATTCCATTCCTATAGATCGAAACCAGTGATTTTCAGGTTTGGATTCTTCGCAGAATTTTACAACCCTCCATGTTTCCGTTAGAATTTACTTGTAGCTTTGAACCAAGAATTCTTTCATTTATAAGGATGTCTATATGCCAAAACGCGCAGCCAGGACAGCAGACCCGGAATCATTAGCTGACTCACTCGCCTCAAGTGGCAAGGAGGCTTTAGGAGGGCTGGAGGGAGGAATTACCTACCTCACCGGTGGGATTTGGGAACTCTTTCACGAACACCCCAATGTCGGTGGGACCTTAACCGGAGGGGTAGGACTGGCTGCGGCCATGACCTTTGGGGTCGGAGAAATAGCGGGAGCGATGGTCGCCGGCTATCTTGGTTACCGAATATTCGCCTATGGGGAATCGTTTACCGAGGCCATTGAAAAGACCATCCAGTTCAGGGAAGGCAAACTGACAAAAAAGGACCTCTAACAATCCATCAATTCGGTGTGAGTACCAAACACTATTGGCCATGCCAGTCAGGTTTCAGACCTTTACCGTACCCATTTCCAGGTTCTTCAATCTCAAGTTTCCCCTACCCTTCATTCGTGGTGACCTTGCTGATCGATATTCTATTTCATTTTTTAAATATTTCATGATGATATTCAATGTCGGTTGGCGATGCCCCCTCAAGAATGAGGGGGTTTACATAGAATCATGGCAATAGGCTGCAGAGCATTCAGAACCATTCAAAGGAGCCCCAGGAGTGGGATTCACCAATGAGTTGGAAAGTGTGCTATTCTTGAGAAGAAAAATTATTTGAATTATTTTCTCGGTGGATCGGATTGCGTGCGGGAACGGCATCACCCCAAAAAAGGAGGAGTGAACGTGAAAAAGAAATTTTATAACTTTATGGGTTGGTTTTCGTTAATCGTGGGTGCAGTCTTGTTTATCATTCCAGGATTGCCTGGAACGCCGATTCTGCTTCTTTCCAAATACTTCTTCTCCATCTAAAGTGAAAGAACGCAGGATTTTGTATCTGAAAGGCCATAGACGGTTAAACCAGACGAATTCAAAGGAAGGATGCCATGTCTTTTCTGTGTGAAATGCTCGCGTCATTCTTGGGAGTGCTTGCGGCTTTTTGGGTCTTAGGCGCCTTAGCCGTTTAGGTATTTGGCTTACACATCCAAGGGTCGCAAAAATCCAGAGCCCCATGCCTTTGGTATGGGGCTTTTTTTTGATTGGGACTGTTGAATATTGTAAAAAATTTTTCCTATTTATTCGCTTCTGACTCACCGAGGCTTACCAGAGAAAAATAGCGGAGTGTTCAAAACTTGTCCTGAGCCGGGCCGAAGGATTACCGCAGCCGCCTGGACGAGCGGAGCATACGGAGGAGCACGTGAGCACGGTCTAGGGACGACCTGCCTGCACGCTTGCGCATCGAAGCCTGCTTCAGCGCGTAAACGCGAGGCCGCTTTCAACTTTCATAGCGACTTCGGCCAAAGAGGCCCAGCGAAGGCAGGGAAAGCCGCTGGCCTGCCTCCCGAAGCTCCGGCGAAGGGACGACCGCATTTTTCGGATCATACCGAATGTATGGTTCTAGCTCTTTCATCTTGGACCTTGAATCATCGCTTCCAGGGTCCGACGCCTGCCGCCCGGCCATCTGGATGGATGCTCCGACCATCCGGCGAGCCTTGTTTGAGCGCAGCGAGTTGGCTCGCCCTCTCGTAACTTGCGTCCATCTCATTTCATGAGGTCGGGTGGGGCGTCACTGGTTTTGGCTACTTTTGCCGAAACAAAAGTGGCTCAGCGGCCGGGCCGAAACCCGGCAATACAGAAAAGCACGGTGATACGGGAGTTCGGGAAAAAGAAGCGCCTGATTAAACATGATCGTATCGTAAGGCCACAACTATGTATTCTGTATGATCCCATTTTTCAACATTCCCTGATTCCAAAAACCTGTTGAAAGGAAAACCGGATAGAAAAGAGGAAGACCCATTTACTCCTCAAAAAAAGCATGTCATGACGGGCTAAAAGAGTCTGATGAGTTCAAACGCCAGTCTCCTGATAATTGGCCGATCGATCCCCGATTGGTAAGCCATCCTGATTGGATCTATTGCAACGAAACCCCAGGCGTGACTTCAGGGAAAAAAGGGGCTGCAATAGCATGGGTGTGGGTTCCCAATGGTCCGGGCTACAGGTAGCACTGAAGTGTTTGATCTGGCTCCGAAACAGATTTTCGATTTGGAGGGGAGCTGCCACACTCAAACGGGTCACCGAGCCTCCGGGATCCTCAAATAGTTAAGTCCGCAGGCGGATGCTCCATTTCGGAGTACACTCACAGATGGCATATTCAGCCACACCGGAAAGATACCAATTCCCCAAAATCCGTTCAACGCGCAAGCAAACCGATTTCTCCTCCAAGAGAAGCCGACATAAGGCCTGATCCACGCATGCGTCAAAACATTCTCTCAGCCAGGAGAGGTCGCAGAGACCATTTCAATGCCAAGGAAATTTCGGAGGAACGGCAAAGCCGGTGACCTCGGGCCGCACCAATGACCAGAACTCTCGTACCTTCGCGCGGACGGTACTCGACTCCCTACCGATCACCTTGTAGATCAATCCAGCATCATTGGGTAACCGGCTCACACCGGCAGCCCACCCCTCCTCGCGGTTCCAGGATGCGGCCACCCGTCCCTGGATCGCCTCCGCATGCTCGCGAGGAGTCAGCAAAATAACGTTTCCAAAAACGGTGAAATCTCCCATGACGCCCAATCGAGAGGGTGCCGAGCGACCCGGCTCAATCAGGAATTTCTCAACGAACAGCTTCGTCCCGTCCAATCGCTCTCCCGCAACGGTGGAGGAGAACAAGTCAAACTGGAATAATTCTCCATCACCATAAAACTGACGTCCTCCCATCAAAATTTCCGAGTAAAGCAGAGTGGCAGTTGAGGCAATCCTGATCCGGGTGCGGGTATGAAAGCGAGAATGTCGAAACGGGATAACCATATCAGGAAGATATTCCAGGTAAGCGCCTTCCTCCAATGTGATCTCCTGCGTCTGCCCCGCGTAATTCGCGTCCATTTCATGAATCTTGGTGGCCGCCTGGGACGTGATGTGTCCGCAGGCACCGGGTCCGGCCGCAAACTCCATCGTGTAGCGATCCCCCTGGAGGATACCCCCGGAGTTGGTGATGATGAACACCACCGGCAGATCGGGCATACCCTCATCACAGTAAAGGGCCTTCTGCACCAGGAGCGGAGCCCGTCGCTCCGAGAATGCCAGGATCGAGCGATCACGTCGGGCCTCGAAGCGCAGACGCAGGAGCGCATTCTTGCCCAAGGCGCCACTTGGTAATTGCTTCGGCTCGTCCTGATACGGAGCGAGTTCCTGGGCTAACACCCTCATACCTTCGGTTCTACGAGATTCAGGTCGAACAATGCATTGTCCTTGATCAGGTCGACCAAGCGGTCGATCCCCTCCCCGGTTTTGCAGTTGGTAAAAACAAATGGCCGGTCTCCCCGCATCAGGCGGGAATCATGGTCCATGACTTCGAGGCTTGCTCCAACGTATGGGGCCAGGTCCGTTTTGTTGATCACCAGGATGTCTGACTTCGTGATCCCCGGTCCATTTTTGCGTGGAATTTTGTCCCCGGCGGCTACGTCAATCACATAGATAAAATAATCGACCAAGGCAGGGCTGAAAGTCAGGGTCAGATTGTCACCACCACTCTCGATCAGAACAACATCGGTTTCAGGGAACCGTGCTTCCATATCCTCGACGGCAGCAATGTTCATGCTCGGATCTTCGCGAACGGCCGTATGCGGACATGATCCGGTTTCGACGCCCAGGATACGATCCTCTAACAGGATACCCTTCAGCGTGCGTTGGACGTGCTTGGCATCTTCGGTGGTCACGATGTCATTGGTGATAATCAGAATTCGCCCTCCCATGTCCATCAGTTTCGGCGTGATCGCCTCGACAATGGCCGTTTTGCCTGATCCGACAGGGCCACCGATTCCTATCCGTGTGATGGTCTTCATGCGTGTTCTCCTTACTCATCAATTCATAAACATGCGTACCTTTGCCTGCACATGCGAAGATGCCAGAATGTCGATCACCGGCACGAAGGTTGCCATGTCCTCAAGTGAGCAAGCGGCAATACGTTGGTAGGCGACCTCGGCCTCGGAGTTAATCTCAAAGAGGACAGCCTGGGCATCCAGGTAATGCAACTTCATGAGGCGCAGCGATGCAGCAAGCATCATACTGGCCAGACCATACTGGTGCACCGCGAAGGCGTCTTGCTCCGAAAGCCCAAGCGAGGCAAAAACCAGCGCCTGGCCAATCGGATAACACCCTGGCGTCTCATGAGCCGTAATCCGGCACAGCCACGCACTGGCAACCGTAGGCCCCACCACACGATCAGCCATCTCCACCAGCTTGCGGCCCATACGCACGGTCATCGTTCGTATCTCCTCGTTCAGTTTGCGATTAAAGACCGCATGGTCCGCCTCGTCGATCCGGGCATTGTCGCCCGCACGGGCTGCGCGGAAGGCGGCAAGCACCGCGATGCCATCCGAGGTCGCTGCCTGTTCGACGGCGATTCGCACAAACTGTCGTAGCGAGGCGAGGTCATGCACCACCCCATGCTCCACGGCCGACTCCAATCCATTGGAGAACGTAAATGACCCGACCGGCAACACCGAATCGCCGAACTGCAGAACACGCATCAGCTCGGAGATGGTCAGCATGATCGTTTTCCAATCGAATGGTGGCGTGTGGTCGTCGTTCGTCGTCTACGTATGTGGATGGGAATGATCGTCATGGTGATTCAGGGTAGGCGAATGTTCATGTACATGAGAATGGGGTGTTGAATTGGCTCCACCGAACAGCCGCCGGGACTCGTGTGGCGCCAGATAAGGAATGACCGAGGCGCCCGGCGAAAATTCGTAGGTGATCTCCTCGAACGCGTGGGTCTTCATCACGGAAGCCATCACTTGGCGGTCCACGGTCAGGGGGACGTAGACCGTTGTGCCCTTGACCACCGCTGGCCAATGTTGATTGCCCAGCGCATGTCCGAGTTCGAGGCAAATGTGAGCGAGGAAATCCTGTGTCTTCGAGAGCAACCCATCCAACCGGATCACCATCACATCCTGAAGTTGAATGCGGGCAATGATGGCCTCACGGGTGGTGTCATCCCAGATCAGAATGTCTCCATCATGCAGGTGAGTATTCCGCTCCAGCGATACAGCCAACTCGACTCCCCCCTCCGACTTCAGGCGGAACCGGGTTTTCTGCGCCTGCCATTGGTCGAGGTCCAACACGTCAACATGCGCACCATCGAGTTTGGCTTTCCAGCCCGCATCCTTGACGTTGCCTAATACCGATTCAACCATAATCATTGTTTTTCCCCAATCGCTAATTCTTGCTCGCGCGCCGATGAACCTTCTTGGAAGTTCCTGGAGCCCGGATACCAGTCAGATGAAACCGACTGGTGCCGGACGCAGGAGTCATTGATACGAATCAACTGAAGAAGTACAACTGGTTGAGTGCAATATTTTTCGGCGGCGTGACGGTGGCATGTACCCCGTCAACCATTACGGCAAACGTCTGCGGGTTGACCTCGATCTTTGGCAAATAATCATTGCGGACCATGTGTTTCTTGGTCAAAACCCTGGTCTGTCTGACCGGCTCGACCATACGGCCCAACCCGTACTTCTCCTTGACGTTCCTGTCGTGAGCAACCTGAGACACAAACGTCATGCAGGTACTCTGCAGTGTCGAGCCCAGGGCCCCGAACATGGGGCGGTACATCATCGGCTGCGGGGTCGGCAGCGAGGCATTCGGATCCCCCATGTTGGCCCACACCACAAAGCCACCCTTGAGCACCAACTTGGGTTTTGCCCCGAAGAAGGCGGGTTCCCAGAGAACCAGATCGGCCAGTTTGCCAGGCTCGATCGATCCCAACTGATGGAAGATCCCCGCCGCGATGCAGGGAGCCGACGTCACCTTTGACAGGTAACGCAACACCCGGAAGTTGTCGTTGCCTGGAGCGTCCTCGGGAAGCTTGCCGCGTGCCTGCTTCATGGCATCAGCCGTTTGGAAGGCCCGCAGGAAATTCTCTCCAATTCGGCCCATGGCCTGCGAGTCGCTGCCGATCATCGAGATTGCCCCCATGTCATGCAACACGCTCTCGGCCACGATCGTCTCGCCACGCACCCGGCTCTCGGCAAAGGCCACGTCCGAGGGGATCTTTGGATTCAAGTTGTGGCAAACCATGATCATGTCGAAGAGTTCTGCCACCGAGTTTACACCGCAGGGCAACGTCGGATTGGTCGAGCTCGGCAGCACGTTCGGCTGGCCGACGACCTTCAAGAGGTCAGGCGCATGACCGCCTCCGGCCCCCTCAGAGTGATATGTGTGGATCGTTCGCCCGTCGAAGGCTGCGATGGAGTCCTCGACAAATCCCCCCTCATTGAGCGTGTCCGTATGCACGGCCACGCTGACGTCGTATTCCTCGGCCACCGACAGGGCAGACCGGATGGCGGCAGGGGTCGTGCCGTAGTCTTCATGAATTTTGAAACCAGTCGCACCGGCTTCTAACTGCTCAACCAGCGGGGCCTTGCCGGTACAATTTCCCTTGCCATAAAAGCCCACGTTCACCGGCAATCCCTCAACTGAGCGGAGCATCATCTCCATATTCCACGGACCATTCGTCGTCGTCACGCCATTAGTCCCGTCGGTCGGACCAATGCCGCCGCCCCAGAGGGTCGTGATGCCATTCGAAAGCCCGTGCCAGATCTGTTGCGGGCAAATAAAATGAATGTGCGTGTCCATACCTGCTGCGGTCAGGATGAGATGCTCTCCGGTAATCGCGTCCGTCGAGGTCCCCGTGGTCAGTCCCGGAGTGACCCCGTCCATCGTCGAAGGATTACCGGCCTTCCCGACACCGACGATCCGCCCATTGCGGACACCGACGTCTGCCTTAATCACGCCCAAAATCGGATCCAGAATGGTCACGTTGGTGATGACGAGGTCGAGACAGCCGGCAGCCTGGGTTATTTGATTGTCCGACCCCATTCCATCACGGAGAGTCTTCCCGCCCCCGGTGACCAACTCATCGCCATACACACGCAGATCTTTTTCGATCTCGACGTAAAGATCCGTATTGCCCAATCGGATTTTGTCGCCCGTAGTTGGACCATACAGGTCGGCATATTGTTTGCGTGAAATCTTAGACATCTCAGAGACTCCTTTTTTGTCGGTGTTGGTCAGGATTTGGTCGACTTGAACCCACGTTCCTTCATCCGCCGCATCGCCTCGTCATAGTTGGGACGATAGTCGGGTGTTGGCCCGTCGCCCGTCCACCCATCGACCAGGTTATTGAAGCCGACGCAGAACTGCTTCCCACCCATGGGGACGAGTGTCACCTCCTTCTCGTCGCCAGGCTCGAACCGGATGGCGGTCGTTGCCGGAATATCCAACCGCAGACCAAATGCCTGCCCCCGATCAAACTGCAGGTAACGATTGGATTCGAAAAAGTGGAAATGGGAACCGACTTGGATGGGCCGGTCCCCGGTGTTCCGGACTCTCAGAGTCGTCCTCGGCCGGCCGGCATTGATTTCAATATCCCCTTTGGCCAGAACCAGACCTCCAACCGAAGCAGTGTCCGTCTGTTCGGATTGAGGGCCGGCATGCTTGTGCCGCAACCACTTCCCGACTCCAGAGTTGGGGGTGTCCTTTTTTGACTGGGCCATGTTCGTCCTCCTCTTTGTCTCAGAATGAATAGGGATTACTTGATCGGATCATGGACCGTAATCAACCTGGTGCCGTCAGTGAACACGGCCTCAAGTTGAACGAAAGGGATCATCTCGGCTACTCCCTCCATGACGTCATCACGTGTCAGCACGCCCGCGGCCTCCGTCATCACCTCCTCGACCGTCTTCCCCTCGCGGGCCCCTTCGAGAGCCGTCGAGCAGATGAGCGCCATCGACTCCGGATGATTCAGCTTCAGGCCTTTGGTCTTTCGCCGTTGGGCAATATCGCCAAGTTGGTAAATCAATAGTTTTTCCGTCTCACGAGGTGTTAGATGCATAACATGCTCTCCTCTTCAATAGTGAACGTGTGATGTAAGAGATCCGGCGCCCGCAATCCACGAAACGATCCAAGCGACCCCCTGTGCCTGTTGACGTTAACTCAACTTCTCCACCGGCTCTCGCAGAAATAACGCATCGATCTGACCGACGGCGATAATAATCCATGACGCGACCACAAAGGGGGCAGTCAACGCGGGGATGCCCAACCAGGAGGGAAAGAACTCCGTCAAAGGCACGGAGATCATGGCAGCCAGAATCGCAATCAGGAGAGACTTCCCCCAGAGATATACCGCAATCGGTGCCAGAACAGCATTGTATCCATAGATGCCCAGGTGAACGGCTGGGCTTGGATCATTGTGATACAGTGCCACAAGCGTTCCAACGATGGATCCCAATAGGCCAAGCACAGCATGCCGCCAGGTGCAGAGCGCAATCCCCGCAAGAAACAGCATTCCGGTCAGCACCGTCGCACCGAACATGACTTCGGCTGCACCCGCTAAAACCGCCGTGACAAAACCAGACGGCGTGTTCGCCGCAGAAGCCGGCATCACGTCGATCGCAGTTCCGGCCATCGCATGCGCAACGATCATGACCACCCACGTGACGAGGACGAAGGGTGCGGTGTAGGTGGGGAATTTCACGTATTGACGCATCACGAAAGTGAGAAAGGTCGAGGCCACGCACCCGACGATTAGCAGAACCCAAGTCAGAGGCTCAGGTTTTAGGTAAAAGAGTGAGGCAATCCCCACCAGAGTCGGGTTGAAGCCATGCAGTCCTTCTTCGATCTCCTCGCCGTCGAATCGCGCCAGCGTCGCAGTGACCGGACCAATGAGGGCCCCAATCAGCGCGCCTACCCCCATCAACGGAGACGCGAATGCGATCCCAAGCAGAAATAAAATCCCCGTTCCAGCATGGCCCTGGAACATCACCTGACCAATCCCGCGAAGGACGATCCGGAAGAAATTGCCCGGATTCCATAACGTCTGCCGATCGTTCAGGATGGACTCCGTTGCCATGTCAGTCCCCCGTCACAGTTGAAGTTGAAGGCCCAGCCCCACAGCACTGACCGCATCGCCCTTGACGCCTGGGGTATAGGTCCTGCCTTTGGTTAAAAAATCGCCATATTGATAAAACAGCGAAATCCTCGCGTTATGCCCATCGATCACATAGTTCAATCCCCCCTCTACCAGGTATCGGGAGGAGCTCTCATTAGGGTTGGTGTCCACATAGCGCACGTAAGGCTGAAATTGCCCGATACCGACTTTTTGCGGAAAAAGATACAAGCCCGTTGTCATCCAGGAAAGACCAGAAAAGATGCAGAAACAATTGGGGTCAGCCAACGCCTGATCGCTCAGGTTGGGGTTGAAATACTTGAGTTCACCCTCGACGGTCAGCACACCCTTGTTGCCCAGCACCTTTTCGAATAATAGATCCCCATTCATCCCGTAAAAGGTCGAGGGAGAGGCCTCAGTCCCGGCTCCATTGTTTTGGTATTGCAACACATAGGCGGCGGTCAATATATCCCCGCCCTTGCCGTAATAGGTGCTGCTGGTGTAATAGCCTGGATTCTGTTCGATGTTGAGAAAGTTGTAACTGATGCGTCCAGCATACAGCAGGCTGTCTGACTGATTCGACCCGCCGCGGTGCCCTTGAAATACTCCCAGGACATACGTCAATCGCCTATCCGGAGTTAATGCTCCCCAAATGTTCACACCGTCGTCGCGGCCGAACCGCCCCCCCTGCCCAATACTCCCGGAGAAATCCGCAGTGTAAAAGGGAGTTTGAGTAAAGTTATAAACATTTTGAAAAAACGGGCCGTCCAGTTCGGCACGGTGCTGTGGAACTAACTGACGTCCTGCCCAGATATTGAAATACTGATTAAACTCAAACTTGCCGATGGCATCAAGGATAATCATATTTCCACCGCGGGTAGGATCGGACGACGTACAATTGTCACATTCGGTGTTAAACTCGACCTTGATATATTTATGAATCTGCCCATTCACGTAGAGACGGAGATTGTCCAGATTAAAGTCATTGCCCCAATTTCCATTCGGCGCCTTATCTTCCTGAGCAGTAAAACTCGTCCGTAAGCCCAACCCCAAACTGATCCATTTCGTGTCGTCTATCTCAATTTTCCCTGCCGCATAGACATCGGGCGTGCATAAGACCCTCAAAAGGAGAATGATGAAAAAGAGACTGATTACTCTCGGTGTGACTGGTTTTAGCATGTGCTCTCTTCCTGATCTAAACGACAAAAGAGCTGGAGGGGTTGACCGGATGAAACAAAACATATAACCGTGGATTACAAAAAATAATTCATGTAAAACACAGCAACCATAAACACTTGGAACCATGCTGGAATTTTGCTTCTTATAGCAGATAATTCTAATTAATACTATAAAAATCCCTTGAAGCCGCCCTAGGGAAACTTTGTTTAATAAAAGAGCTGAACGTAGAGCGTGCATCAATAAGAACCTCTATACAAGATCACCTAAAGATCCTGAAAGGAAAAGCTGCCAATGTCCGGGGTGTTTTTATACTTTAAGATCTAATTTTCGGAGTGGTGAACTGAACGAGTGGAGCGGTATTGGAGGACTCGCACCTGAATATGATCTCACCCACAGGCTTGATCACGCCAAGACGAAGAATTGAAAAATGACCAATGGGACTGTCCAAAATTCAATGGGAGTATTTGCAAACAGCTAAGTTGTGAAATACAAAAAGTGACAAAGATTTCACCAGGAATTAACATGTGAGAAATTGCGATTCTCGGACCTGATACCCTTTTCAAAAGCCAAGCGAGTTTTATGATTTGGTGACGAAAGATCAAACATTTCTTTTTCATTTAATGGGAAACGAACGAATCGGTGCCATCCTGAAGCATACATTTCCGGGTGGTTGTTGACGCAGACGAAAAAGTCGTCGGGAAAGTGACATGCAAGCCTGGACAGGAAATATGTGGCGGATGAGCATGGCAGGATTGTTGGGCCTCGCGATTGTGCTTGGTTGCGCCGGGCCTGGGATACAGACTCCCATTCACAAGGACGAGACCACGCGCGTGTATCTGGAATGGGTTCCACAAGATTCCTTTCGGGCCACCCATCCAGAGGTTCTCTCCCCGACGGTAATCCGTCGAGCGTTACGGGGATTAAGGGTACAAAAACAAGAACCAGCCGTTGCCGAACTGTTGGTCGGGTTGCCGGAGCCGCAGAGAATTTTTTCGGATAATGATGTGGAGCTTCTGACTCCTCATATTCTTTTGGCATTGTCCCAGGCCACATCTGAAGAGCACGTGGTCTTTCAAAGAATCTATCCTTGGAAATACGGTTCCAGGTTGACGAGTGGGACTCTCTCCCTCCACGAGGACCTGATATTTCTGACCATCACCCATTACACACAGAACCCGGGAGGAATAAACGTTGTGTACGTGGATGACCGGCAGGCTCCGGATCCGACCGGCCTTGGCGGTTGGACCGTGCTGTTCCTCCCTAAGGAAGTGCTGAGGGCCGACTCCTCCCCTCAGATCTGGCGTCACCCCCACGAAGTTACTCTGTCGATCAATTACCCGTCTCTGGAAATGTGGCGAGAGCCGTCCGAACAGCCCTCCCCTTCTCAGGTCCAGGCAACGGAAGAATCCTCAGACCCCGTCAAACCCGAAATCATTCAGCGAGAATCGGCATCGGAAGATAATGCAATTCGTGCGTTGAAGGAACAGGTTCACAGGCAACAAATGGAAATGGACCAATTAAAAAAAGAATTTCGGGAGCTTCAACAGAGTCCTAAAATGACAGAATAAACTCACCACCGGTCCATCTTCTCATAGAGAAAAAATGTTCGGACTGAGCAAAGGAGAAATCTGGCCCTGCCAAACTGATTTCCTGAATTCCCTCCAAATCCGACGGGAGTTGTTGGGCTGAGTCTGGCACAAACCTCACCATTCGGGATGGCACATCCACTCGTCCCATTCCACCTGATTGCAGTTGACCTTTGGCGGAATGTGTGTGGTGACATTCAAGTGATCGCTCCCTGCGGAATTGACATCCGACATGGACATGCTCATCAGAACCATGATTGTAATTTTTGAAGGTTCAATTTTTTTGAAAGGCCTTCCGGCCTCGCACACGACATCTTTCTATCCATAGCCCGGACAGAAGAGCCATTTCCATCGTTTGGACGGGTCGCGTACCAAACTGTTTGTAGTCGGCTTTGTACATGGGACCACCAGAAGTGCTGCCGCAAACCGCAACCACCATGCCGTCAACCTTAATGGGCATGGCTTGCCTTTTTGGGGCATCTTTGTTAGGGGTTTATGTGCTCATCGGAACACTGCAGCTCATAATCCGCATCTTTAAGAACTGCCGACACATGGCTCTCAGTAAGCAATGGTGGGCTTGCCAAAAAACAAGTCGCCGATAGTGCCCAACTTTGATTCGTTGATCTCATCACACTCTTATGAGATCCTCAGTCAAATACTCTATCCCCAAAGTTGTCAAAAGACACTTGAATGAAAGAGTCATTTTGACCGGCCCAAGAGTCCTAGTCCGTCCGACAGTTGAGAGTGTAGTTTTTGCCCCATACGAAAACTCACCTCTCTGATGAACTCAAAAAGGGTCGGCCTTTCACAGTTGACTAAGCAACCTATGGAAACTCATCAACCATGCATTCAGTCTTTCCCCACAATCAGAGCCTCAAGAGCACCTGTCCCTTTGCTATCAACAACATACAGGAGATACTTCATGAGTAAACAATCCATTCGTTTTTTATCCCTCCAAATTGGCTTAGCAATAATCCTAACCGTCCCAGTGTTTGGTGATACCAGTCCTTTACCTTCTTGGAAGGAAGGGGCTACTAAATCAGCCATTCTGCAGTTTGTCGCCAAAGTTACGGAAGAAGGCAGTCCGCACTACGTTACGTCACACGAACGCATCGCGGTATTCGATAACGATGGAACCTTGTGGGCCGAACAGCCGATGTATTTCCAGGCGATCTTTGCCCTTGACCGGGTCCGGGCGCTGGCTTCGCAGCATCCCGAATGGATAACTCAGGAACCCTTCGCTTCCATATTGAAGGGCAACGTGAAAGAGGCGCTCGCGGGTGGGGAAAAGGCTCTGCTGGAACTCGTCTTAGCCACACATGCCGGAATGACCACCGAGGAATTCAGAAAATCGGTCACGGAATGGATTGGCACCGCCAAGCACCCCAAGACGAAGCGTTTGTACACGGAGATGGTCTATCAACCCATGCTCGAATTATTAGATTATCTGCGCTCAAACGGCTTCAAAACCTTTATCGTTTCGGGTGGCGGTATTGAATTCATGCGGCCCTGGGTCGAACGCATCTATGGTATCCCGCCCGAACAGGTAATCGGAAGTAGCATCAAGACTCAATACGAGGTCCGAGACGGCAAACCCGTACTCGTCCGTCTGCGGGAATTCAATTTTTTCAACGACAAGTCCGGGAAACCGGTCGCGATCAATCAATATATCGGGCGTCGCCCCCTGATGACTTTTGGCAATTCCGACGGAGACTTCCAGATGCTCGAATGGACTACGACCGGGGAAGGGCCTCGATTTGGACTTCTGGTCCACCATACCGATGACGAACGTGAATGGGCGTATGATCGAGAATCGCACATCGGTCGGCTCTCACGAGGCCTGGATGAAGGGGCCAAACGCGGGTGGACCATCGTAAACATGAAGGCGGACTGGAAACGGGTCTTTTCCTTTGAACAACCCTAATCCGAATGATTCATGGCTAGATCACCACAGCCGGTTGGGACACGAGGGACCTAAGTATGTCCCAGAAGGAGATCGTTCGAGAAAGGAGAATTATGGAAGTCGATATTCAGAAGGAGGCGGGAAAAACCATGAGACCGAGAGATTATTCGCGCACTTTTCTTTCTGTCCTTTTGTACTGAACCACTTCAATGCTTTGTGCCTTGGCTATCCCAACCTCAATATTGTTATTTGTAGCAGGAAGACGGCTCAATCTGATAAAACGTGTGCGGTCGAACAGTTGTGGATGACCATGTGATGGGCTAGCCCTAAAAGGAATGAATCCACCGGAGGCACTGAAGAAGGGAATAGAGTCGTTTTGCACATTGTTCATATTATGGGGAGAGAAAAGCAGGTAAGAATCGTATGATGGCCAAAACACCGAATCCAGGTACCATCTTTCAATGGATCATCTAATGATCACTTCATGGTTGCTGGGCCTCACTTTGGGCATGACGCACGCGCTCGACCCGGACCACCTCATTGCCATGGGAACCTTGGCTGCAGAATCACGGGATATCCGTCGTTCGGTGTTATTGGGAGTGATCTGGGGAGTCGGGCACACCTGTGCGTTAGCCCTTGTCGGCTTTCTGGTGTTGAGTCTCAAGTGGACGATTCCCATACACATGGCAGCCAACATGGAAATTATGGTCGGAGCCATGATTGTGGCTTTGGGAGTGCATCTTCTGTGGAGGACCCTCCAGCCATGGACGGTTCACCTTCACGAGCATCATCATAAGGAAATGACCCATTCACATGTTCATATTCATGGGCAGGATCATGGGAGCCACTCCCATCATCTGGGCGGTTCTCGCGCCAAAGTCCTGTTAGTGGGGTTTGTGCATGGGATGGCAGGCAGTGCCGCCTTAACCCTTGCTGTCCTGACGACAATCCCATCCATGGCAATGGGCATGATCTATATTCTCATATTTGGTGTGGGTTCGATTGGGGGCATGCTCCTGATGAGCGGGCTGATCAGTCTTCCCTTTGTCTTTGTTTCTCAATCGTGGCATCACAACCTGAAAGTGAGTGCCGGTTGTCTTGCAATCCTATTCGGTGCGTATTTCATATGGTCTCCTTTTTCCTAAGCCACCACGGTTCATTCATTGTGGACGTTCCACAGGCTTGTCTGAGGGTGTCGGATATCTGCCATTCGTTTTAACCATACATTGCCATCCACGCTATTGTACGAAATCTCATAGGCTGAGAACCTCACAAATGAATATCGATTGAAGGAATCGTTCATTGCGAGATCAGAAGGGTTTATGGTGAAATGGCGCTTGGTTCCAAAGGTTGCCAGCATGAAATGATAACGAGGATGCCGATTTAACCCTCAGTTTGCGATGGGCTTTCAGCAACCCCCTTGCCGGAAAAACAAACCAGCTTTCCAGAATTTGCATTATTTTCCAACCTAATTGGATTACAAAGAAAGGCCTAGGCTATGAGCATGTCACGCATGACGAACATTTTCGCACTGGTGTTGACCCTAACCATGGGAATCATAGGTTCCTCGTTGGCCGCAAATGAGGAAATGCACCCGTTGCCATCCATCCTCAGCGATATTGAACGCCAGATTGCGGAATTAACCATCAACATTGAAAAGATTTCGGATCGAATAAAGTATTTACATGAGATTCCGGATTCCAAGGATCCTCTCATTCAAGAAGTCCGGAATCTTGACCTGCGAGGGTGGGAACTGCATCAAGAACAATGGAAGGTGCAACGCGACGGATTGCGATTCACGGAGAAACTGTTGAGGAAGATCCAGGACCATCCCGATGAAAAACCAGAAGCCCTACAAACCTGGCTTGGCCGACTGAAAGAATTTAAGGAGACGATGAACGATTATCGACAACACCGCGCTGGAATCGAAGTGTTGCGCATAGAAAGCGAAGTTAAACTGATTGAACAATATTTGCGATAAGGCAAGGAGCCAACAATGGATTGTGTTAAACGACCGACCTTATTTCTTCTCATATGCTTGACGGGGATATGGTTCATCATGACCGGGTGCACCTCAGTCGATACCATTCGATTTACCAGCCAAACCTTTCCACCCAAAAAATCGGTACTCGATGTGGAAGTGATGGCCCTGGAACCAAAATGTCCCCATATCGCCATTGCCCAATTGAGTGTCCTGGATTCAGCAGTGAGTTATGAAGACGAGGAAGGCGCCATTCTCAAAAAAGCCGCTGATTTGGGGGCTGACGGCGTGGTGCTTCATCGAGGGACAAAACGAACCGTGGCGACCCCTGCCTACGGAGGCTATGCCTACAACTACAGTTACCCAGGGTGGGGGTATTCTTCTTACGGGATGGTTGGATACGGTGGATACGGTACAACCGGATACACGATTGGTGGATACGGGTATTCACCCTATGGCATGGGCACGCCCATGATGTATGACACAACCGTGAGATCACTCACAGGGATTGCCATTCGCTACCAGGATGGCCCGCGCTGCGTAACGGGTGGGCCAGAATCCCGACAGATCTCTATATCCCTTCCTCTCCAGTCGTAAATTTTCCATGAATTCCCATAGGCCAACAACTTTAGAATCTTATGCCCCCTCCTTAAAACTGATCGATGCATCTGACCTTCCATGGGAAAGAACCAAAGGTCTGTAAATTGGGAAGGACAACCTTCCTTTTCCCCTATAAAGAATACCCACCAACGGGTTCAGCACATGTCTGGACCCATCGAGTCAATCGCTCGAATGGAACTTGAACGGGAATATCCTGCTTGGGCACTCTTTGGTGGAGTACCCTTATCAACAATTGCCCGGTAAACGAGGAATTCGAAGAAATGGTTGTGATCAACCCGAAAATTTTCTTGTACAACCTGTCATTAACAGGACGCACTTACCTAGAAAATTTAGGATTGACCCCATGGGACAAAAATGTTCACAGGACACAATTCTTCGGAATAATTCTGGCCTTCCTGAGGTAAACATGACAGCTTGGGTCGCCTATGCCAGTTTTGGGGTAGTTATAGCAGCATTAATTTAGCAGTGAGGATTCGGATGGAATATGGTTCATTGCGGAAAAAAGCCAGCCCAGAATGACGGACCTCACAAGACCAGGAGAAGTGATCGGAACGTTCCACCGTTTCAATTGCGAGATTAGACGCGGGCACGGGTAAAGGGGTCGGTCAAATGCGAGAAGTGATCCTATACTTCAAACCGGCAATGGGAAACCCACTGGGACGGCATTATGCTCCTCCGCCCCTTGCCTTTGAAACCTGCCCTTACATAAGTAGCTAACGACCACCGGGTAACTACTTTAAAAACTACTTCAGATCACATTTTAATTTTGGCAACAGCCTCACCTGCTTCCTGAATGAAATTTCTGGAAGCTTAGGAGGCTATTTCCTGAGAAGATTGGACTAAGACTGTGGTCAAGCCCGCTGCGATTTAGCCCTGGTCATTTTTTTATCGTTGTTCCCGATTTCCGCTTTTGCCTCAGCAATCATATCATTGAATTGTTCCCCGGTTTCAGAAACCAGTTCTGAAACGGCGGCGTAGGCCACAAGGCCTCCCTTAATCATTCCTTTAGCGAGGGGACGAACTACCGAACCTATTCCAGACGCAATCGAGGGAACAGCCACTGCGACGACAGCTCCGACCACCACACCACCAATGACAGCTTCCATGTTATCCTCCTTTGGGAAAAAATAATCATTAAATGCCTCAAAATATTATCATAATGAGAAAGTTTTAGTAAATTTATAAAAAGCTAGAGGATGAATACACCTTTCGCGATGTATTTCATTTGGATAAACGAGTTTCAGAGACAAAAACTGATGCAATCGGGTAGGCTTACTCAAAGTATTTAGGAAGGAGCTACAGCACTAATTGGCTCTTTGATGTTTGGTTTGCACTCAGGTGACACTTTCTGAAGATTTCACTCATACACGTGGAGAACGCCTGATGGGAATGGTTTCGACGGTGAAGCATGAGGTTAAGGAAGTTGGTTTGGTCACTCTGTATTTTTTCTTTTGTTTCGGCATCTTCCTCACCCTCATGAAATTGATGCTAGAGGCCTATGAAATTGAGTTCTATGCTTTCTCAAAGTCACTGGTCGGCGCACTCATTGTTGCAAAGGTTGTGGTCCTATTGGGTAAAACCCGAGCGGGGACCAGGTTCGATGCTCATCATTCGCTTGGTGCGGCTGCTCTGTATAGGACCTTGGTGTATAGTAGTTGTACCTTCCTGGTTTTGTTTGCTGAAAAGATGTTTCATGCTTTTCGGGAGAGTGGTTTGTTGGGTGCGGCTTTCATGGCCGTGTGGGAACAAAAGGATTTTTCCCTCATTTTCGCTAAGGTTATATGCATCGGGCTGGCCTTTATGGGGTATTTTCTTTATAGAGGTATTGAGCGGCGGTTAGGAGAAGGAACCTTGAGGCGGATCGTATTCAGTTCTCCCTGATGGTCTTCCGTGGCTGAATTGCATGAGCTCTATAAATTCTAAAATGCACAAAAAATTTTGTGAACAATCTTTTTTTTCCATTCCAACTCTTCTTTCAAATTTCAGTCCTATTCGCTCCGAATTCGTGAGAAGGCCATCAGTTATTGCCAACGTCATATGGATTTGGCTCCGAAAACGGGGTGAAATGATCACCATTTTTCCTGGTAGGTTAATGGATATTTTAAGGGAAATAGTGTGTTCAGCGTCGAATTCTTCCTTTGGTTGATCATCACCTAATCGACGTCTCGAAAATATTGATGACCTGATGGGAAAGATTCGGATAAATAGCACCGGAAAACAACGATCAGCACCCGTAGGTTAACCATATATTTCGAATGGTCACATGTCCCACAAATCAAGGAGAAATAGAATGAACTCGATTCGTCGTATTCTTTTCGGGCTACTCGCCATCTTCATTGCCCCAAGCCTTGCGATGGCAGGGGGGAAACCTAACATCCTCGTGATATGGGGAGATGACATCGGCGGGTTCAACATCAGCGCCTATAACATGGGTATGATGGGTTACAAGACCCCGAACATCGATCGCATCGCGAAGGAGGGTGCGCTGTTTACTGACTGGTACGGCCAGCAAAGCTGCACGGCCGGACGCGCGGCCTTCATTACCGGGCAGTCGCCCATGCGAACCGGCCTCACCAAGGTTGGCCTGCCTGGCGCTCCCGAGGGGATGAAGAAGGAAGATCCGACGATTGCCACCTTGCTCAAAGCCAAGGGCTATATGACCGGCCAGTTCGGCAAGAACCATCTCGGGGACCGGGATGAAATGTTGCCGACGAACCACGGATTCGATGAGTTCTTCGGCAACCTGTATCATCTCAATGCCGAGGAGGAGCCGGAACATCCCGACTATCCGAAGAATCCTGAATTCAAGAAGCGGTTCGGCCCGCGCGGGGTCATTCACAGTTTCGCCGATGGCCGCATCACGGACACCGGCCCCCTGACCAAAAAGCGCATGGAGACGATCGACGAGGAGGTGAACGTCAAGGCGCTGGATTTCATGGAACGTGCCAGGAAGGAGGACAAACCGTTTTTCCTCTGGTGGAACTCCACCCGCATGCACATCTTCACGCACCTGAAGGAGGAGTCGGTCGGAAAAACCGGTCTGGGGACCTATGCTGATGGCATGGTCGAGCATGACGGTCATGTCGGTCAGGTGCTCGACAAGCTCAAGGAACTTGGCCTTGAAGAGAACACCATTGTCATGTATTCCACAGACAACGGCTCGGAATCTTTCTCCTGGCCTGACGGTGGCACGACGATGTTCCGCGGGGAGAAGAACACGCAATGGGAGGGCGGCTACCGCGTGCCGACCGCAATCAAGTGGCCGGGTGTCATCAAACCCGGCACGGTGATCAATGACATCGCTGCGCATGAAGATATGCTCCCGACCTTGCTCGCCGCTGCAGGCGATACCACGGTCAAGGAAGATCTGCTGAAGGGCAGGCAAATCGGTGATATGACCTACAAAGTGCACATCGATGGCTACAACCTGCTGCCCGCCCTCAAGGGAGTGGGCGAGTGGCCGCGCAAGGAATTCATCTACTGGACAGACGATGGCAATGTCGCCGCGTTGCGTTATGGTAACTGGAAGGCTACGTTCCTGCGGCAGGACGCCGACGGCCTGCGTGTCTGGCAGGAGCCGTTTGTGAAATTGCGCGCCCCGATGCTGACCAACCTGCGCATGGACCCTTTCGAGCATGCCCATGAGATCGGCATGGACTACGATCGCTGGTTTGCCGAGCACATGTTCATGTTCGCTCCCGCCGCAGGATACGTCGGGAAGTGGCTGCAGAGCTTCCGTGAGTTTCCACCACGCCAGAAACCCGGTAGTTTCAACCTGGACAACGTGATGGAAGCCGTCACAAGCGGCACCAAGCAGTGATGCCGGGCTGACTGAGATGTCGTAGAGTAGGTTTCACTCCGCATCCGTCTCTCCGGCGGATGTGGGCTAACCCACCACATAATCACCAAAAAAGAACCATGATAAGGCAGCCGTCCATAAAGCCTCATCGCCGGTGCGCAAAGGTAAAGGCATGCGCGATTGACGGGCCTAAATTGAAAAACAAAGGAGAAGAACGATGCAACGAATTCTTATGCCATCTCTCACATTGGTCCTGGGATTAGGTGCGGGCCCTGTCTTCGCGCAGGAGTCACTGCCGTTCCCACCGACGCCTTCGGCCAGTATCGCGGGACGAACCATGCAGGAGTCAATTTACAAGCAGCGCGTCGAACCGAAACGGTTACCGGCCGATGTGCCAAACATTCTCCTTGTACTTATTGACGATTCTGGACCCGGCCTCCCGGCCACCTATGGCGGCGAAGTGCATACCCCCACCCTCGATCGCATTGCCAAGCAGGGCATTTCCTACAACCGCTTCCACACGACAGCCATGTGCTCGCCCACGCGAGCCTCATTGCTGACCGGACGCAACCATCATCGCGTCGGGGCCGGACAGATTGCGGAACTTGCCAACGATTGGGATGGCTATTCCGGCCTCCAACCAAAAAGCAGCGCGATGATTCCTGACGTCCTCAAAAGCTACGGCTATCACACCGGCGCCTGGGGCAAGTGGCACAATACTCCCGCGGAGCAAACCACAGCTGCCGGCCCGTTTGATTATTGGCCGACCGGCTATGGCTTCGAGTACTTCTACGGTTTTCTCGCGGGCGAAGCCTCTCAATACGAGCCCCATATGGTGCGCAACACCACGGTCGTCCAGCCCACACATAAGCCTGGCCAACCCTATCACTTGACTGAGGACATCGCCCATGATGCGATCGGATGGCTTCGTCAACATAAAGCCTTTACGCCGGACAAGCCGTTTTTCATGTATTGGGCTCCCGGTGCCATCCATGGGCCGCATCACGTGGCGAAAGAATGGGCCGACAAATACAAGGGCAAGTTCGACGACGGATGGGACAGATATCGCGAGCGTGTATTCCTACGCGCCAAGGAAATGGGTTGGATTCCGCAGAATGCGCAATTAACGCCTCGGCCTGAAACCCTGGCCGCTTGGGACAGTATCCCTGAAGATGAGAAACCCTTCCAACGCCGTCTGATGGAAGTGGCGGCCGGATTCGCTGAACATACGGATGTGCAGGTCGGCAAGGTTGTCGATGAGATCGACCGACTCGGGTATGGGGAGAACACGCTCATTTTTTACATCTGGGGCGACAATGGCTCCTCCGCGGAGGGCCAGAAGGGCACCATCAGCGAACTGCTGGCGCAAAACGGAATCCCCACCAAGATCTCGCAACACATTGAGGCACTCGATGCTCTCGGCGGCCTCGATGTACTGGGTTCACCAAAAACCGACAACATGTACCATGCAGGTTGGGCCTGGGCGGGCAGCACGCCGTACAAGTCCACCAAGCTCGTCGCCGCTCACTTCGGCGGCACTCGCAATCCTATGGCCCTGCGCTGGCCGGCGAAGATCAAGCCCTCCGCGACGCCGCGCGCCCAATTTCATCATGTGAACGACGTCGTCCCGACCATCTATGAAATCCTCGGCATTACTCCGCCCCGGATGGTCAATGGCATCCCGCAGGACCCGATCGACGGGACGAGTTTCGCCTATACCCTCAACGATGAAAAAGCTCAGGGCCGACTGCACACCCAGTATTTCGAAGTGATGGGCAGCCGCGCCATTTATTACGATGGCTGGATGGCGTCCGCGATCGGCCCCCGCATCCCTTGGGTCCCCGGCCTACCTAAGGGCATCCAAGACTGGACACCCGACAAAGACCGGTGGGAGCTCTACAATATTGAAGAGGATTGGACCCAGGCCAACGACCTTGCGGACTCTATGCCTGACAAGCTTGCGCAAATGAAAGAGCTGTTCGCGATGGAGGCAGCGAAGAACGGGGCGCTTCCCATCGGCGGAGGCCTCTGGGTGGTGGCACTTCACCCGGAGTTGCGAAAAAGTACACCCTACAAGGAATGGACGTTCTCCGGCGACATTATCCGGATGCCGGAATTTACCGCGCCCGCACTCGGCAATAAGCCAAACACCGTGACCATCGACACGGAAATTTCTGCGAATGCGGATGGCGTGCTCTATGCTCTCGGCGGTTTTTCCGGGGGACTGGCCCTCTACATGGAAGACGGAACGCTGTCCTACGAATATAACCTGTTCGAGATTCATCGCACGCAGATCAAGGCCAAGGAGAAACTTTCTGCCGGTAAGGTAAAGATCGAGGTTCTGACCAGTTATGTCGAACCGAAGCCCGCCGGTCCACTTAAGATTATCTTGAAGGTCAACGGCAAAGAAGTCGCCTCGGGTATCGTCCCGATTAGCGCACCACTGCTGTTTACCGCCAATGACTGCCTCGATATCGGCACTGATCTCGGCTCACCGGTGTCGTTAGACTATTACGATAAGGCGCCATTCAAATTCGACGGTAAGATCGAGACGATGCATGTGCAATATACCGAGTAGGTCACATCTATCAAGGAGCCAGGGGCAACAGGCTCGGGATAACGATCAATGGCTCAGAGCAGGGAGAGGGAGACCTGAGCTGCATCAACCCTACCACCGCAGCAAGAATCGCCATCGATCCGATGCTGAAAACGCTTTAGGTGGGCCAAGGCAACAAGTAGTATCAGGTGTCCTGAAACATTGATTGAGTTCACGGGTCCGCATCCGCCTCTCCGGCGGATGCGGGCTAATCCGTAAAACACTCATTGGAAAGACTCACTGTGCAACTCAGATCTCTGTTCACCACGACAGCGATCCTTGAGGCAGGGACCGGTTTGGCGCTCTTCCTCTCGCCACCGGCACCGGTTGCGGTTCTGGTTGGTACTTCGCTCGGTTCAGATGGCGGTCTCATCACGGCTTGCAGTGCAGGAGCCGCGCTCTTTTCCCTTGCGGTCGCCTGCTGGTTTGCACGCAATGACGGACAGAGCCGGTCAGCGACAGGATTGGTGATGGCCATGTTGCTCTAAAACGTAGCGGTCGTCGGAGTCTTACTGTATGGGGGAAGGGCCTGGGACTGACCGGCAACGGTCTCTGGCCGGCAGCTCTCCTTCGCACGGCGTTGGCCATCTGATGTCTCAGTTGCCTTCGGTCACGTTATGTAAACCTTATCAAGAGAACGTCGTTCAAACGAAATATCAATCACGGAAAGGAGCCCCGGGTGAAAACGATCGGTACGCGGACTTTCATCGCTGCCGGGGTTTATTTCATCTTGATTTTTACCGCACCACTCATCTACGCCGAAGACGTGCTCCCATCCTGGAACGACGGCAAGAACAAACAGTCCTTGGTATATTTCGTCAAACGTGTCACCACACCCGGTCCCGACCTTGTCCCTGAAGCTGTCTGCATTGCTGTTTTTGACAACGATGGAACACTTTGGGCGGAACAACCCATGTACTTCCAATTCTTCTTTGCACTTGACTGCGTCAAAGCACTCGCCCCACAACATCCCGAATGGGTAACACGGAACCGTTCGCCTCGCTGCTCAAAGGGAATATCAAGGGCGCTCTGGCAGATGGCGAAAAAGCAATCCTCAAAATCGTTATGGTCACCCACGCGGGTATGACGAGGGATAAGTTCGAGAAAACCGTGAATGATTGGATCGCAACCGCGAAGCACCCGCAAACCGGACGCTTGATCAGTGAAATGGTGTATCAGTCCATGATGGAGTTGCGTGCATATCTCCGGGCACATGAATTCACAACGTTCATTTTTTCGGGCGGAGGCATCGAGTTCATGCGCCCATGGACGGAGCACGTGTATGAAATCCCCCCCGAACAAGTCATCGGCAGCAGCGGCAAGCTAAAATACGCGTTGCGCGATGGATATCCAGTACTCCTCAAACTTCCTGAAATCAATTTCATTGACGACAAGGACGGCAAACCCGTCGGCATTCAAACACACATCGGCCGGAGGCCCATTCTTGCCTTTGGGAACTCAGACGGCGATTTTCAAATGCTCCAGTGGGCGGCGAGCGGTAGTGGAGCAAGCTTCATGGCTCTTATCCACCACACGGACCCTGAGCGTGAACGGGCCTATGACCGCAAGTCGTCCATCGGCCATCTTGATAAGGCCCTTGACGAAGCGAAAGGCAAAGGATGGGCGGTGGTGGACATGAGACAGGATTGGAGGACCATCTATCCCTTCCACAAACATGGGACCGATTCGCCTATGTCCGAATCTTCTGGTAAATGATTTTTCCGATGTAGAATTACCGTGCCGGGAGCTGCGGTCAGTGAGATAACACCACGATGCAAGCGTAGCTGATCTATTCCACCAGGAGCGAGAATTACACTGACGTGTTGAGTCCACGATCGCGAAGCGCGTCGGGGGGGCCATTGGTCAATCAACACACACCACCACGCCCTCATCAAGATCGCTTAGGGGGGAATTGTGCAAAAACTTTCTGGACGGCCTCATTGATCAGCCCGGTTTGACCTCCTGTGGTTCCTTTCCAATCCATCACGCCTTTAGCAATCCCACGCCAGATAATATTCTGCGGCGCCTTCGCATCAAGCAGATCGATAATGAGCGTCCCTTCCTCGTATTGGTAAACTTCTGCATAGCCCATACCCATTCCCCAGTAAGGCCTCATTAGTGGACCTCCCATAGATTGGACCTGAATACGCTCTTCTCTACCAACATAATAGGTCACATGGAAATCTGACTTTCCAGCGACTATTTCAATGTATCCCTTGTTCGCCAGTTCGGCTGCGATCGCACTCTCAATCCTTTGCCGCGCCATGTGATTAGCCCCACCAAGATCAATCTCCCCTTCTGGCGTTTTCAGCATCCATGAAAATGTCTTCAGCTCACTAAAGTCCGTCGACTCCCTATAATCAGAACTTACAGAAATACTGGAGCACCCGAAGACGGCCGGTAATGACAACAAAACGAAAAGCCCCATGAGACATCGCATGAAGAATACCCTTTCTTATACAATATGCATCGCATTCCAGAATTTCGGAATCAGTATATTCATCACAGAGAGATCTTCCCAGGAACAGATATCATGGCCTGTCGAAGACCCAGAGCGATGGAGGCAAATCTGTGAGCAATTTGCGCCCTCTGCTTGGTGAAAGCCACAGTGGTTATTGAATTTTCCCGCTTCATTGAAGCTCAATGTTCTCCCTTGTGAGACGGCAAATTCTGCCGGGAGAACAGTAATCTGCTTAAAATAGGCAATTCGAATGGACACCAGAAGTGCTCCGCCCCCACCGCGACGATCATGAGTGTAAATGGGTGGTCGTCCGGCATGCTTTCTGGTTAATCCGGTTTCGCGGCAACAGACTATAACAGACACTTCTCACCCTTTTCGACTCGCGACCTTCAGATCCTCTGTACCTCCTCAAGGAAGGCGGATGAGGGGTGGGATGGTGATTGCATCGTTATGGATAGATACGTTAAAGAACATGTCGTCCACCCCAATCTTCTGCGACCGAGGGCATGTTGGGTCTGAATGGCAAACAGGTCACCATGAACCCACGGACTATGCCTGATGAAGGGTGAGCATACGAAAAAATCTGAAAGTGAACCCCCACTTTTAATTTTTTTCGTGCCAACCTTGCACCTTTAACCTCGTTATTCCTGTATGGTTAAATCGGAAATCTTTCCACCCAGGACATTCCCAACACGTGCAAAGGAACCCCTCCACAGCCGTCATTCCCGACATTGAGTATCGAGAATTCATCTGTGTGTGTGCATATGGATGCCTGCCACAGACACACAGGTGTGATGCAAGAAAGATAGATGGCCGCCGACAAATGAAAACCCGACAATCTATGCTTTTGAGCCTAACCGCCTCAGTTGAGACTGCTTACAGGCCGCTCTTTTTATCCCTTGTCATTCTCCTTCTATTCCTTGCGCCCCCGACGTTTGCCGAGTGGAAGGTCACGGGCGAGAGCAATGTCTATTATACCGACGATGCCGCCCTGTTCTCGGCAACCCGGAGGCTGAGCCGAAGCCAGGACCCTACTCAACCGGTTATTGATAGCCTTCTCGCTAACCAAGGGGACGATGTGGTGTATGAACCCATGGCTCATATTACAAAGTCCTTCCCGATAATGGGTCGATCTACCCAATTGGGTGTCCGGGGACAAGGGTTTATCTTTACGAACAATACTCAATTTAATCACGGATCCCTGAGTGTGGAGGCCTCCCATCATCTGACCTCCTCCACACACCTCCTCCTGCGCTATTTTTTCGGACCCGATCTGTATTTAGGAAGGAATGAGGTGCGGCCACTTGAAGAGACTGGCGGAAATTCACCAAAAGTAAAAAAGGAAGAGGTTACTACCAATTATTGGGCAGGAGGACTTGCTCAACAGATCCCCGGTATGGACGATGCCAGGATTATCCTCTATGGCCGCTATGGATTGCGGGAATACGACAAACCCTTCACACAACGGGACACCCGGTTTTGGACTATCGGGACGCACGTGGAATGGAAACCCGCACAGAAAATCGGGCTGGCTCTGGGCTATCATTATGAGCGGGGCTTGTCGGATGGACGGAAGCAGCCAGAATTACAGGATGATACGTCCTACTTTAATCATTTCGTGACCGGGGAGATGGACGTGGAAATCACGGAACGGTTTGGACTGGAAATGGCGCTCCATTATGAATTTAACGGATGGACCACAGGCATTGAGGGGGATGAACGCAAGGGACAACATGAAAATGTGGTGCAAGGGGATATTGCCGTTCGATATCAGGTAAACGACCTTCTTCAACTGACGGGTGGCTTTCAAGGAGCGCATCGAAAAGAAAGTTTTGAAAAGGGGTTAAAAAACCTCAATACCTGGGTAGGCGCCAAATGGGTATTTTAATTTTTTCGTAGCAAGATTCATGATCCTCCGAGGAACCCAGGGAATCGGCACATTACAAATGTTAAGCCAGCCTCAGTCCGAGCTTCGTCCATAGTTAGCTTCCATGCGGATATGGTTCCCCCACAGCAGGAATGCCGGAAAGATCATGGCTCTTTCCTTGTTTTGGATCCTGCTGGCTGCACCCATTTCGCATGGCGGAGAGCCCAACAAACAACCAACTCCTCCAATAGATGATCCTTTCCTGCTTTGGCAATTGGATGCAGTCAGGGAAAGAGCCAGAGAAATTCCTCAAAATATCCAGGAACGGATTCGAAACGGTCAGGAGTGGAATTGGAACGAATATCCCGATCAGGTGCTCTTGCAGGAGGAGGCAGAAATACATTGGAACCGGTACCTGTCTGCGGCCCTCAATGCGCCGAAATGGTTGGACCTCGGCATGACCGCTCGTCTGCGGCGCGAGGGCTTTGATTATCCCTTTAAAACGGACCAGAAGGGAAGCACCTGGCAATGGGCGACCAGATCCCGTTTCCGGGCCAGCGCACGGTGGAAGGCCTTCCGTGCTCAGCTGGAATTTCAGGGGTCCACAAACGGTGTCGATTCCGCCACTGACGTAGTGGGGACCTCGACATTGACGGCCGGCAATGTACAGCAACTCTTTGTGGCGCTCACCTTGCCGGATGTGTGGCGGACCGGACTTCGAACAGATCTTCATGTCGGGCGCATCAACCTGGATATCGGGTCACGCCGTCTTGTTGCCCGCAGCCGTTTTAGCAATTCTTCTCAGGCCTTTGACGGCATTCACTGGAATCTTGCCAATGAAGGTCAGTGGCAATTCCGGACTTTTTTTTCTGAAGTGGTTTCAAACACCCGTGCCGCGGACCGTCTGGGCCTGTTTACTAATAGCGGGAATTTGTTCTGGGGCCTTTCCTATGAAACGTACCAACTCTCCTGGTCCAGAATTCACCTGTATTATTTCGGCAGGGATGAGGATGCTGAAGGGGAACAGGTGGCGCGCTCCCATTCTACTTTTGGCGTGAGGCTTTATCAGCCACCACGAATCGGATCTTTTGATTATGATGGTGAAACGGCCTGGCAGGTGGGTACGATGGATGGGGAAGATCATTTTGCGTATTTTCAACACTTCTCCTTGGGCTATACCTTTGCGCTTCCCTGGGCTCCCCGCATCCTGGCCATGTACGATTACGCCAGCGGAACCGATAGTGCAAATGGGAACTATAACCAAACGTTTGATAATCTTTTTGGCGCGCGGCGCAGTGAATTAACACCCACCAGTCTGTTTGGACCATTCTACCGTTCCAATATCAGCTCCCCGGGCATTCGTTTGATTCTCAACCCGCTTCCCGTCCTTCGACTCGACCTGAAGTTCCGGGCCTGGTATTTGGCCCAATCCCGGGATGCGTGGGTCAATTCCGGCCTGCAGGATCCATCCGGCGCCGCGGGCAACGTGTTGGGACAGGATCTGGAGGTAGGCGTTCGGTGGAATCCCTCGCCCAATCTCAGCATAGATGCCGGCTATGACTACTTTCTCAAAGGTTCCTATCTTAAAAACCAAACGAACGTGCCGGGAAATCCACCGGCGCAAAATACCAATTATTTCTATATTCAAACCGAAGTCAGATTTTGATGACCTGGTGCTATAACCCTGGGAGAACGGCAAGGGATCACGGCCGGAGAGCAAAAGGGAGCCTGGTGCATTTGGATGGTTGAATCACTGCTACATGGGCTGGAATTCACCCTGCTCCTATTGGCCATGATTGCTATCCAACTTCATCCAGCCCAGGGTCAACGGTTTTATAACCGCCAGCAACGGCTCTCTTACTCGAAAAGGGTTACGGCCACACCTACCGAATAAGGAGTCCAAACACTTAAATTAAGTCTCCACCCAAACGACGGAAACCCTTTTCAATTGATGCAGAACGGCCGGACAATACTCACCCTGGCAAAATGAACGGTTCGATTCTTTGCCGTCCGCGTATTTTGCCCTCCCCTACCACGGTTGGTACGGTGAAAGCTGAGCCAACGATGGGACTCTTCGTATTGCTGGAGGTAGAAATGATGAAGCCTCGATTCCTACGCAAGACGGCTTCTCATCTACATGCCCGATACAAACTCACCAGGACCCCTTATGGTTTTGCCAGGCCGTATTAGTGAAGCAAGGAAATCCTTTAGGGCAAGACCAACGACCTGGTGTCCCAAATAAGTAAAATGAATGTCTGTCTTGCTCCTCCTCAGGGTAGAAATTTCTTTCCCAATCAGCAACGGCAAGGTATCGTAGCAAGGCACGCCATTGCCTATACACCACCGTTCCAAAGCCTTGTTCATCTCGAAATATTGATACGTGTCAACATTCGGAAGTACCCCCTCCCACGTAAAACGAGGGATATTTAAAACAGCAAATTTGGCTCCGCGTGAATTGGCCAGAAGACGGGTTTTCTCAAGAACCCTCAATGCCTCGGGGAAGGCATCCTCGTAATTTCTTTTCCGATAATTAAGAAATAGGTGATCCGACACATTGCACAGACTCAGGAGACGCTGACAAAGATAACATTGCCAATAGACATCCTGTTGCCACTCAGTCCAGTCAGGAGAATATAAACGATTATTTTTTCGGTAACGAAGGTTCCGGTTAACATCATCCAGATAAAAGCTAAAGATTAAATAATTATGGGGAAGGTCTCGAAGTTTTTCTGAATAATACAGGTAAATCTGTTCCACGCTATAAGCAGCAATACTGGCATTGATAATTTCAAGCTTTTTTTCCTGGTGAAATTCTTTGTTAAATTCTTCTTCCAAGATTGTAGGAAAGTTTTTAGGGTGGCGTTCAGCAGCCGGGATGGAATCGCCAATAAGGAGCACCCTCTCGTCCGGCATCTGAGGATTGGGTTCAGGTCCTACGAATCCATAGGAATTTGCCCTTTCTATTCCATTTTCCTTATATCGTGCATAATACCAATAGGACCGATCCGGGCTATTCATAGCTGAAATATTTTGAACCGGGTCTGGCTTCCGTAAATCACTCCCAAAGAAGAGTTCAACAAAAACAAGCGTCAGGAGCGCAGAGCTTACCGGGAGAACAATGAGGTTAACCCATGATTCTCCGGCGACCAGATTTTTGACAATTAACTCCCATCCCAGAAAAAAACCGAGTGGGAAAAAGCTGGTCAGAGAAAGGAGCAGGAAAATTCTGATGGGAATGTGCGGACTGGAAAAAACCCATATCCCGAACACAATAAAAGGAATACAGAGTAAAGTAAGGAATCCCCAAAAAATGGAATTGGCATTATCCCCTTTTGGAGAAGGTTCACTTTTGCAAACAAGATAGGCAGACATTCCCACTGAGGCCAGCCAGGAAACAGAGTAAACCAACCACAGAGACGTGCTGTGACTCCTAACAGAAATTAATTCTTGTAGGAGTTGATCAGAGAAGTAAGCCCATAGGGGTAGGATAGGAATAGTGGCACAAAGAAAAAATGCAGCCCATCGACTGGTCTTCAAAATTCCCCCAGTATTCCTGAAGTTGGAGAAACTTCTCGCCATCGATTTAACCTAAGAAATATTGATAGGCTTCGTTTTTCGTTTCATCCCGGTAGGGGTAACCCAGGGCTTTCAGAAGAACATCAAGCTGTTTGCGCTCAGGTTTAGGCACCTGCATACCCACAAGCACACGGCCATAGGCAGAACCGTGATTGCGATAATGGAACATGGAGATATTCCAGCGGAAGGCGAGCTTGGTGAGAAAATTCAGGAGGGCTCCCGGTCGTTCGGGAAATTCAAAACGAAATACGATTTCATTTTTGGCCTGTGGCGCATGCCCTCCCACCATATGGCGAATGTGCAGCTTAGCCACTTCATTGTCGGTCATGTCAACGACCTGATAACCTTTTCCCCTTAAGAGCGAAATAATATCTTCGCGATCATTTTTATCGGGGGAAATCTGCACACCGACAAAAATATGTGCATCAAGATTATCCGCAAATCGGTAATTAAATTCTGTAATTGAATGTTTTCCCATCAAGCTGCAGAATTTCATATAGCTTCCGGGCTTTTCAGGGATAGTGACTGCGAGAACTGCTTCCCGACCCTCGCCGATTTCTGTTTGTTCGCTGATATAGCGTAAACGGTCAAAATTAATGTTGGCTCCGCTATCAATCGCAATTAATGTTTTGCCCTTGCAGCCTGTCTGCGCCACATACTTTTTCAATCCTGCCAGCGAAAGCGCTCCGGCGGGCTCGGCAATCGAGCGGGTGTCCTCAAAGATATCTTTAATGGCGGCACACATTTCATCGGCGTTGGCAGTGATGACGCCATCGATAGTTTTCCTTAGCACACGGAACGGCTCCTTGCCGATTCGTGCCACAGCAACCCCATCGGCGAATATACCCACCTGAGGTAACATCACCCGTCGCTTTGCTTCCATTGCCATCTTCAAGCAGGCCGCGTCTTCTGGCTCAACGGCAAACACTTTGATTTCCGGTCGCACACATTTAATAAAGGCCGTCATGCCTGCGCACAACCCACCCCCACCTACGGGAATAAATACGGCATCAATGTGGGCGGGATGCTGCCGCAATAACTCCATGGCAACGGTACCCTGACCAGCGATAACATCCGGATCATCGTAGGGCGGAATGTACGTCAGACCTTTTTCTTTCAACAAGATTTGTGCATGGGTTGACGCTTCATCGTATGTGTCGCCAAACAACGCCACTTTCCCGCCATGGCGTTTGACAGCATCCACCTTAATTGCGGGGGTTGTTCGCGGCATGACGATGGTGGCATTCACACCCATATGCCTCGCCGCAAGAGCCAGACCCTGTGCGTGATTGCCCGCCGAGGCCGTAATGACGCCACCCGCCCGCTGCTCATCGGTGAGATGTAATAATTTATTGTACGCACCACGAATTTTGAACGAAAACACAGGTTGCAAATCTTCTCTTTTCAATAACACATGATTACCCATGCGTTCGGAAACGAGGGAAGTGTCATCCAAGGGTGTTTCTATGGCGAGGTCATAGATGCGGGCATCAAGAATGCGTTTCAGATAAGACTGTGGCATAAGTTTCTAAATTGGATTCTGTCGTTGCAACCGTTCGCACTCATGGAAATTTCTATCAATGGCACTCTCCGGGCTGTAGTTCATGATAGTTCCTCTCGAACCATAATATATAATTCCCTTTCCAAAAGCACAGCAACTTCCAATTTGGTATGAGTCTGAATCAGACCAGTGCTTTAGGCATCATAGGAGTATGAAGACTGTCCTGGAGGATTCACAAGACCTGCATCAAATCATGGGCTTGACCTGGCTGGACATTCCACACAAAAGAGAGGTCACAGAGTTCTACCTTACGGGTGCCGCGTTCATCGGGACATCCCTTCGCCTCTCACCCTTCAAAAATGTTTTTACCTCTGACGCTTTAATCAATCGACTAAACGGCCAGTAGAGGACCTGGCGCATTCTGACGCCCGATATCTCGTGGATGCCTACGATTTCATCAGAGGGGTGAACCAGGACATTGATAAATTAAGTGCACCACTTGATGGATACGTGATCTGCCTGTGGCGGAAGGGTATGAAGTCGTCATGCCGGATTTTTTCGAGGACCGTCTTTCCAAATTTTTTCTTGCCGAGTCCCGGAATCACTTCAACGCGATGTTTCAACTCAATGGAAAAGCAACGATGAACACTTTGGGACTTTTCCGCATCAATTGCACATTCGGGTGAGGAAGGTTTTTTTAATCATGCCACTTTGTTAGGATTACATCAAGAAACAAAGGACTTTGGCCACACGCTCGGACGTTCAGGACTGAACCCTGCCTATCTCGTACCTCCTATTTTTGGATCTTCATCGGATATTCTCCTGTGGACGTTAAGATTCCAATCATGGAAGGTCGCCTTTGAGAGACGCGATGGTCTCCATATCTAACAGGACGGAAACCGATAAATGGATCTGATGAGAGGATCCATGGCATTCAACGCATCTTTCTTTCCTGCACAGTGAAGGGGCCAACGATATACGAGGCCCTGAGGGTGTAAACCGTCGTATTTTTTCTTCACCTTAAACGAATTGTCAACCAATTATCGCACGGCAAAAATAGCCGAAAAACCCACATGTATTTATCACAAAGGAAGGGATCATGAACATGCAAGTTATTTGTAAATTGTTGTTTGCTGCCACAATTGTTGCCCTGATCGTTGGGTGCGCCTCCAGCCCGCCTAGAGAATTGGTCCAGCATAACGATCATACCCGTTTGGCCGCCTGGTACCAGAAAGAAGCTCGTGATCTTCATGCACGGACGGAAGAGATGCGTCAAATTAAGAAAGAGTATGAATTCTTAGGAACTCCCAAAGAAGGACATGAATCAATCCTCGTGCAACATGCTAAAAATTTAGAGCACCATTACTCCAAAGCCGCGGAACTCGCCGAAGCAATGGCGAAGGCCCATGCTGAAAAGGCAAAAAACCTGCAAGAAAGGTAAACGGAACTTATCAGGTCTTTTAGAGGGAAAGGGGATCGCTGCGTTTCACATGTTCAATATTCCTCCTGTGATGAGGCATGGAACACGTTTATTAAATTTGACGCCCTGAATTTTTCGATTCGTACCCAGACCGGAGGGTCAAGCTTTGCACCCCAGATAAGCGGTTAGTATGCCTATTACAGACATTTGGGTAGTGGTGAAAACATTTGGTCCTATGCCCTCGGATTTGGTTGCAATGATGATGGCATCAGGATGGTTATTCATAATCCCCTGTTTGAATTTCAATCCAAGGCATCCACCCTTCAGACGGAGGATCAAGTTACCTCAATGAGAAATTCCACAGGGCTGCTGACCGATTGCGCAGTCAGCTTCTTCCATTTGTACATTCCCCTGCATTACAAGATTCACTTTGAACGCCGTTTCCCCTATACCCTGACCTGGGCAATGGATACGAGGGTCGAGTGAGTTGCCCTATAACCAAACCGACTCTATGTTCGAATATGGCCCTGTTCGGTTTCTCTACACAAAAACCGGGAGTTGAATATGGCGAAGTTGATGAACACGCATACCTTTGCAGGTTTAGGGCGTTCTCTGTAAGATGACGCCATGATAACTCAATTTCTGGAAAGGGAAACTCTTCCGTATCTTGGGCGAGTCTGTCTCCTGCTCTTTCTTTTTGGTTTGGGGGGGGGCAGTGAAAGAGCCTATGGCGATTCTCCAAACGGCGAACTCGTGGATCTCACGGGAGGAGTCATTCCCTTGCTCACCTATGACTCCGGAGGAAGCTTTACAGGCGGAGGAGAATTATTTTCGGGGGGAAGCCTTTCCTCTCGAGGCGACGTCCGCTATCTGGTTCGAGTGAAAAATCAGACCGGTGATCCCATCGATGCCGACTCCCTGATCCTCGTCGTTGACAAAATTCAAGAAATGGCACGGCTCCGCGATGTGACCACCAGCCTTGATATAAGAGGGACCGATGGGAATACTGAAGATGGGAAACCGTATTTCCGGGTTCCTGTTGATGGCCAGGCAGAACTCCCCCCATACGGGGAAAGTGAATCCTTCCCCATCGAAATCAAAAACCCGGACCTTCTTCGCTTATACCCTCCGGTCTTACGGGTGAGAGGAATCCGAAAGACGGCCTCACATGCGTTTCAAGGTGCGCTCCAAAACTTGATCCAGGAAGGTGTCGTGACCCCCGAAGAAGCGGAAAAGGCCATAGACCAATCACAATAGAAATAACATTCGGAAGATACGTGGGCGGTGAAATTCCGCATGAATTCAGAAGGGATGAGAATAGTGGATAAAGTGGAAAAACGTATTCGGGCCATGATAACCAGCATATTCAGTGTGACGTTCTTCTTCATGGCAGGAATGGGAACGGGGCTGGCTTCAAACGTAGAAAACCCGAATGAACCAAACCCCATAAGCGGGCATGCCATTTCTCTCGAAGAAATCACGTCTGCAGATGTCATGGCCCGTGTTCAGATGCTTCTGGATACCCTGGAATTGATCCGGTTTGAAATGGGAAAACCACTGGTAACCCCGTCCGATGCCATTGTCACCAATGTCCACTCCCATGAAGCCTATTTCCAAGCTCTGACCCTCTATCATAAAGCTGATCGTCTCGCTTTGGAACTCACCGGGAGCACAGGAGTTTCACCGGAGCCCATTTCGCTGTCTGCTCTTGCGCCTTTGCATATCTGGAAAATGGTGAATGCGAGCTATATTCGTCTTCTGACCATCAAGGAGGAGTTAGGTCTGAAGGAAATTATCCCGGAACGACCCGAGGATTCCGCGACAAGTCTGACAGAAATCGGACGCGCCATTGTACAAGCCAACCGGCAAATCAATCTCCTGCAGGAGCGCCATTTCTCACCCAGTGATGTATCGCAACAAGTGCTTCTGGCCAGTCAGTACACTAAACGGTTGCTGGACCGGTTTCCCCCATCAAACGCCACTGTAGAGACTTCCCCTTTAGTGAGGGGCAAACAGCCGGCCGATGTATTTCTTCGCTTGGTTGAATGCTATGCCATTCTGGAAAAGATTGCGCAACAGTCCCGCGTTCCGGTTCTTCACCTTGATCTGCCTGCCGCGCATAACGTGGGAATTTCGCGGCAATTATACCCAAGCGATGTCTATGATATGGCTACCCTCCTGGTTTCGGATCTCGCCTTTTTTTATACACAACTAAAAAAACACGACTCTCTTAAACCCATTCCCTATCCCGGACGAACCTTCCCTTCCCAGGTTTACCAGCAAGCTACCGTACTTCTTCATCAGTTGAAATCACTGGAACAGTTAGTAACAAACGATCCGGAATGGCTTTCCAAATAGAGAAGAACCATTTTCTCTAAACGATTTTTACCATCACCTTCTTGTTACCAACGCAGACATAACACCACACCCTCAGCCCAGCATGCAGCACCATTCCCGGGCAAAAGCCGGGGCCATCTACTAACCCATCTGAGGTACGACGACGGCAGCCGTATTTTTCAGCAGAGTGAAAAAATTACCCATATCGCATGTCATACCACTCTACTGATCCACAACAGAATCTCGGTCTGCTTGATCAGCATTTACCATCAGGCTCCGGCTCCCGGTATCATGGACATGCCTAAAACCGTTGCTCCAATTGTTGCGCATATGGTGACGAGCGATAATGCGGCCTTCTGGAATACGTACAAGTCAGAATTCGCCGGTTATATCGAAGCGGCATCGTGGGAAGCTTGTTGGGCTTGCGCGATCGGCCAATGAGAACCGGGGCTAGCATTGGAACCCACACTTGCGGCAGATTCCGGGAATTTCGAGGAGTGAGGAGACGGGGAAATTGGATAAGGCTCACCCTCTGTGAATACTCCTAGGATAAGAGTCATGATGAGTAGAAGGAATAAGATCCACACAACAAAAATTTGTTCGGCAATATATTTCTCCGATGAGGTATCCGAGTGTATTTTGCCATTATGTATGGCCGGTGGCACAGCACCAAAATCTTTATTATGTCTGTCGCCTCTGATTTTCGTTAATGGGTCCGGTGGTTATGGGTGACCACCCGGTTCCGGCCGCATAAAGGCGAACAGTCTATTGAATCCAATCGGGATGAGATTGCACCTGTTTTTGTAAAACCTGCAATTGAGCCAGGAGTCCACCAACCTGTTGATACACATGGGAAGGCAGGATAGGACCATGAAGTCTGACCGGTTGGGGGTGAGGCTTATGAGAAAGATGGGAATGGAGATATGCGAGTTCAGAAATGACCAGGGTGCCTAAATCATAGACATCATTTGACCGAATGTCGGGACGATCAAGATTCTGAGGTGCCAGCGTTAACATTTGAATATTGGAGGCCCTGGCGATGCTTCCTAAGACCATATAGCAATCAATGAGATGATCATAGCTATTCCATGACTTGCGACCTCGTTCAAGCGGTGGGAGAGGAGCAGACGCTGGAGCATTAGGAAATTGACCCAAGAGGTGCGTGGTGTATTCAATTCCCAGGCGGATTAATTCTGCGGCATCCCTCGGAGAAAATTGATGCATCAGTAAAAGATTGAGTTGGGTATTCGCCAATCCAATAACAAAAAAGACTTGATTGGGGGACGTTTCGGCATCGGCCAAAGCTTCACTATTAGTCAGGGGGAGCCCGAGTTGCTGCTTAAGAGACAGGATTCGATGTAGAGAGGTATCGACCATTTTCCAGACATGAAATGGACGTATATCGTCAGGATCTTCTTCTGTTCCAATGCGATCCGGTTCTTCGGTGAGTTCCGTTACCAACCTGGACACTTTTTGATTAAGGGTTTTGGCTTGAAAGAACACCTCATGGGGAGTCGCATTTTCAACCAGGAGACCTACTTCCCGACTCTTGGGTTGCCCCATTTCAAAACGGATGTCATCCAGTTCCTTCCGTACCAGTTGAACTCGTGCGAACACATCAGCCGGGGTGATGGATTCAATTGAAAGTTCATGACCACTCACGGGAGGAGGGGTTGTGATGGCCTTGGTCATTCCAAGACTTGTCATTGGAAAACTAAGTAACATTCCAACCATCACTCCGCCTTTGAGAATGTTTAACGCCTGAACTGGAAAATGCATCGTTATCGCCTTTTGTAAAAGCCCACATCTCTCCCGTCGAGCCTGACTGAGGGATTCGCTGGGCTGCGGTTGTCCATATTATTTTTCTTAAACGACTATTTTACATTGAACAGGCTCTTCCCAATGTTTGCGGCACCCCCTTCCAATCACAATCCACATCTGAGGATAGCCCCAAGTGAATCGTTCGACTGGGCATTAATAACCGCATACACGAACAAAACGAGTGCCCTGTAACATTGGAATGCGAACCAGCTTGGAGGAAAAAAACCGATGAAAGCGCACGATTCATGAGCACCATAGAGTCTAAAATTTTAGGTACAGCCAATTCGTCCCCGGCTTTCCGGAATTTCGTAATCTGTAATTTCAAGGTACTTTCATAGGAGGATACCAAAAACTCTTTCCTCACCACATCATTTAAATTCATTGGTGTTTCAATGTCGCCACCAATGGTTGACCTCCACATTTCTCATACACAGAGAGAAAAACATGGTGAAGGCCTCCTCCGCCAGATACAACACCCGAAAATTTCTTCGATCAGGCTGAACGGCAAATCTGTATCCAATCCGGCCTCCTGTGCCCTGTGACAGGCGAGTGCCCGTTGGTCCTATCGGTATCTCCAATGCGAAAGGGGCCGGTCTCACAGAGCACAGGAGAGGCATATTCAAGTCCGGCGAATCCATCGCCCGACTTCTTTAGACGGCGAGATTCGGCGTTCATATCATGTTCCCGGATGACCATTATTAAAAGAGTCATGTTCAAGTTTTTCCGGAAATTATGGTACAGTTTCCCCTCAGTGCTACCGGGCCGAAAGTATCGTCGACCATGTATGGTTTAACTCCAAATTTAAACTTCCGCTCAAATTCCCGAACCCGTCGGTGGATGCCAGAGCAGATGTGTTTCGGGACCCGGCATTATGAGTGAAAAAATCCGATACGGCAGCCAACTCGCGGACGGCGTTCCGGTCCGCAGATGGCGTGTGGCGTTTCCCCCCGCACAGTGGCTGGCTGCCTACCGACCACAGTGGTTGACGCACGACGCCATTGCAGGAGTGACGCTCGCTGCCTACGGCATTCCGGTCTCACTTGCCTATGCCTCGCTCGCCGGTCAACCGCCACAATACGGCATTTACTGCAATCTGGTTGGGGGCCTGTTTTTCGCACTGTTCGGTTCGTCGCGGCAGCTTGCGATCGGGCCAACCTCGGCGATCTCCATGCTGGTTGGAGTCACAGTTGCCGACATGGCACAAGGCGACCCGGGACGTTGGGCGGATATCGCGGCACTGACCGCACTGGTTATGGCAGGCATGTGTGTGGCCCCAATCATTAGAATTCCAGAGATAAGCCAACAAATCCCTTGACGTATGACCAGGTATTCGAATCGAATAAGAAAGTAGTGGGAGGGATTTCAGTGGGCAGTACCCTGTCACAGAAGTAAGACGGCAGATTGAGACAAGGGATGCGACCGTCAACCAGCCGGTGTTGACTTGGGAACAGAATTATAAAATGTAAAACCGGATCTCTAGCACCTGATTGGATTTACCGGAAAGAAAAATCGGAGATACTCGAATACCTCATTTGGATTTTAGTCGCTCAAGACCACCCACAACCTGTCCATAAACCTTTCACGAAACATTTCTCTACGTTTACTTTTTCGCCAAATTTTCCCCTCAAAAAAAGCTCCTCTCGATCGAAAGAACGATTATCATTACCTAAAAAAACTTCCTCGGGTGTAGGCTCAAGTCGTAGATCCGAGTATGAAAAAACCTTCGATAGATTAGTCCGTGGCAAGGAGGAGAAGTCATCCGACCACCACGTCTCATAAAATTAATAGTTCCCCACCACACGACGGAATGATCTGCATAATTTTGGCCCACTAAAGCCCGATGCCTGCCATGAGTCCCTCCCGATAGAAAAAAGAAAGCGCAAAGATCTTCCTTGGCCGTTATAGGGGTAAGAGCCCCTGCAAACCCGGCGTGCACCTCCACGAGACTCGGACCTACGCCGATCTCCCAACCTTTACTCTTGTTGAGATACTCAAGGGCTTTCTCCTGGATGAAGAATAACGCATAGCAGAAGGAATGGATGGATGGATGGATGGATGGAATGGATGCCTGCAATCCATAAGAAGCCGCAACAGTCCTGTAATACCCAACTATTTTGCCTTGTTTACAAAGCGCCTCATCCCCGAATTGTCCGGCGTGCATGAACTCTGCCTTTTAGACATCAGGAAGGATGGGAATTCTCTGAGCGATCGTAGAAATATCCTTTGCGACGGGACGGTGGGCATAAAATTTTTCCAAGGCGGCACCAACATCACGGTCAATTTCAGCAGCCTTACCGGCCCACGCCGGTTGCATATTCATGGGGATAGCCAATTCACCCCCAACAATCCAGGACTATCCCACCCATCGCATCTAACGCATTTTGAACCCCTTAATGTGAAAGCAACCCGAAAAATGCAGGTGGAACAAATTTCCTAACAACTCGGGCGGAGTCATTATTTCGCTTTTTCACGAATCCCCTCAAAGATTTCTTCGAAATAGGGCCCCATCAACCCACGGGCGACTGGATGCTTCGCCGAGGATCCTAAACCTGCCACACCATCGGTGGAGATACGATAAAGAGAAACTAACAGCGAGCCCTCTTTCGCAGGAAGTGCGGCCCCGATGGACTGCAAGCCGTTATACTCGTGGCTGGCATAGAAATGGCGGTCAACCACCACATACGCGTCACCCTCTTGAAATAACATGCGATGGCTCAAGATCAATGTCGGACGGCTAAATACGTCAACATTGGCCCAGTTAAACCGGGTTTCGAGCTGCTTGGGCTGGTTGGCGGGATACTTAAGTAGGGCTTGATGGAAAGAGGGAAAGTATTTGGCTAGGAGTTTGGCCTGATTGGTAGCCAGAAGAAGGTCCTCACGTAACTGAAACATTTCATCTTTTCCCCGCGCGTATGGAGGAATGCCTGACAGACCGTTTTCGCGATAGGCCTGGTACCGGGCCAGCAATTGCTTCCGCACCAGTGCCTCGACTTCAGTCTGCCCTACCCCTTTGGCCTTGAGTGCCTGAAAAGCGGAGATTTCCTTCATGTTCAGATTCAATTTTTCACCCGGTTCAGCTTCCAGGTAGCGGTCGGCTTCTTTTTCACCGTTTGGTTGCAATTTCACTCCTGCAAAGGCACCTTCATTTGCCTTATCAGAAATCTCGCCAAACGCCGTCACCGCACCGACAAGCTTGAACACGACGGCCTCCCGCCAAAGTGGAACTAAATTTTCAGGGACTTTCGGCACCAGCAATACGGCTCCCAAGGCCAGTTCCCGATCCGAGCCTTCTTCGGTCGTAAAACGGACAATCTCTCCCTTGAGGACATCTCTCCGTTCACCGTCGGAAAGAGGCAACGCCTTCAGCAATTCCTCGGCTGTAGGAACGGCCATTACAGGACCGGTGAAGGCCACCAGGATGAGACAGGAACTTACCACTATCTCAACCATGGTCGTGAACCCGGATTTCAAAAAACTTTTTTTTACCGAAGGAAATACCAATGGAAGATTCACGCTAGATGAAACCCACATAGTCATTTTCCCCTTCCTAATAAAAAAACCATTGATAGAAATACAACAGGCATTGGATTTTGAAGGTTAGGGACAAGATTGCCAGAGAGCAAACACCTATTCCATTAAAGTGAAGAACGAGGACACCCTCAGTCTGAAGGGCTTCACAATGAATAGTTTCTTTATCCCGGCTCAAAGAACCCGACCATCAAATCCGATCTTTTGCCTTTCCTTTTCATTCTCCAACTAATTGTGTCAATATTACAGCAAATTTTCCTGGAAGATTCCAGATTGGAACAACAAAGTAGTCGTAAACAGACATTAAAAAAGCATTCCACCCTTTCTTCTGAAGAATGGGGATTTTTCAAACCTTTTCTTTGGGGTCCGGCTGAACCCTGGAGGGAAGTACAATAGCACCAAAAATATGGACATGGTAAGGAGGAATTGAGGATGGGGCTCCAATCCAAAATGGCCGACCTGGGTCGGTTGCACGAAATCATCAGAGCATTCAGTGTCGCAGGATTCGGCGATATATTTAAAAAAATGGGGCTTGAAGCCGCAGCGGAACAAACAGGCAAGATTATGGGGTGGCAATATGCAGAGGACATTGCCCACCTTGAACGTCCTCAGCGTATACGGAAACTCTTTGAAGTACTCGGGCCAACATTTGTCAAACTTGGTCAAATCCTGGCCACTCGCCCTGACCTGTTCGGACCTGAGTGGATCAGTGAATTTGAAAAACTTCAATCGCAGGCACCACAACTGGACTTCGAGGAGCTTCGCCCTCAGGTCGAGGCAGATTTGGGAGCGCCACTTGAAGACCTCTTCGCAGAGGTGGACACCAAACCACTGGCTGCCGCTTCCATGGCCCAGGTTCACCGGGCCACGTTGAAAGACGGAACGAAAGTCGTACTCAAAATTCAACGCCCTGGAATCCGGGAGAAGATCGAAGCCGATATGCGTCTATTAACCCACGTGGCCTCGTTAGCAGAAAATAACGTTTCGGAACTCGCCACCTATCATCCTCAAAAAGTTGTTCAGCAATTCGTGAAATCATTGCAGAATGAACTGAACTTCATGACGGAAGGACAGAATGCGGAGCAAGTCTCGGCCAACTTTGAGGACAATGACCAGGTCGTGATTCCCAAAATTTACTGGGAATGGACAAAGGAACGCATTAGCGTGCAGGAATTTGTGGAGGGGATTCCCGGCGTGAATATTCAGGCCATCGATCAAGCAGGGATGGACCGCAAACGCCTTGCCCGGACGGGGGCCAATGCCGTGCTCAAAATGATTATGGTTGATGGATTATTCCATGCGGATCCGCACCCAGGAAATTTTTTCATTTTGCCGGGTGAACGTATTGCCTTCATTGACTTTGGCATGATTGGACGCGTCTCTGAAATCAGACGGCAACAAATCATGAGACTGTTGCAGGCATTGTTGCAAAATGACGCCGAGGCCCTCTGCTCGATCCTTTTACAATGGTCTGAGCGGGAGGGAGAAGACCCGGGCGACCTCTTGGTACCTGTTGATGAATTTCTGGGCAAGTATTCCGGAAAATCCATGGAACATTTGGATCTGTCGGTCATGGTGGGAGACTTGTTAGCATTGATCCGGAACAACAAGCTTACCATGCCTCCCGATCAGGCTATGCTGCTCAAGGTTTTTGTGTCACTGGAAGGGGCATTTAAAAAGCTTGATCCTGGCTTTGACATGATGGCCGCGATACAGCCCACCCTTCAAGAGGCTGTACTCAACCAGTTGTCTCCCAAAGCCCTCGGGAAACGCGGGCTCAAAGTTCTCATACAATATTTAGAATTATTCGCTGACATACCCAAGGAAATCCGCCGGGGAATCTATACCGTCAAAACCGGCAATCTAAAATTTGGTATAGAACTGACTCAACTTGATGAACTCAAACACGTGCTCATACGAGCTGTCAGTCGACTGGCCGTGGCTGCGATAACCTCAGCTCTGGTCATCGGAACCTCGATTGTTATGGCTCTTTCCAAGGGCCCGGTCATCGGGGGGGTCAATATCTACCAAATTTTTGGAGTTGGAGCCATCATCGGTGGAGCATTTATCCTCCTTGCCATGATGCGGGACAAAACCTGGAAAAAAAATCTCAAGGAGTGAAGCTCCCCTCCGCAAGCTAAGGGATATCCCCGGGCTGTTTTAATGAAATAGGGTTGAAAACTTAAAAAGGTTGGCTGGCTGCGACGCTGGCAACTAACGAGCATGATAAGACAACAGCAGCACAGTTTCCGAACCACTTTCATGCACATCGACGGCTCATCCCACGAAACTTCAAGGCCAACTGCACTCACGAGGAAAGGATGTGGAATAAAAATACTGTGCTTCCCCACATGATCCGGCTAGATCAAAAGGCTTCTCCTGAAGTTACGAAAAGCGAAAAAGAGGCAGGTTTTGTTTTCCATGGTGGGTAGATGATGTTTGTTGTGTATTTGGCATCAATCTATGGGAAGAGAGTAAGGAGTGGTCATGACAGGCTTGCTCAAAATCAACATCCCACCCCCGGGATGGCCGACATGGGCTGCTTCATAGATGTACTCGAACAACGCTTCCGCTTCTGTCACCGACACAACGATATTTACCATCCTCACCAAAGTTGATTCGGGCAAACGGCCATTTTTCGTGAAGGCTTCCCGAAGGGCAGCAATGCCTCGACAGGAAACGCTGTCCGCACGAATGATGCCCTTTTCCTCACGCAATCTCCTAAGTAATACTCTGTCCGTGCCATCATCCGGCAGAACACATGTAATGATCTGACTGGGCTCAGGGAACATTAAATGATCGGCGGCTTGTCCGGCGCTCATGATCGTTCCGAAGCTGACCCTTTTTGCCGCAATAGTTCTCTCACAGCCTCTGGAATGTACATGGCAACCTTTTCCAAGGGTGTGATGTATAAGAACCCTTTTGCTGGAGTATCCAACTGGCCGGCTTTAAAAATGTGGCTGGCCACAAGATCGGTTTGTTCGAAAGAGACCAGGACGCTGATGATATCCTTTGAGGCATCCACAGCCACTCCCAAGATTCCCAAACGTTCGCGAATCCCTATTCCCCTACCCTGGTGGACCAATACTCCCGTTGCACCGGCATCTCGGGCAGCTTTCACAATCACATCGGCATCACCTGATTGCACCACACAGGTAATCATGGCGACGTCGGTGAGATACGTCATGTTCGTACTCATACTCATACGATGGATTGCACCTCCTGTAGTTGTGAGCCGCCCCTCGTTTCTTTAACCGCACGAGCTTGTGCCCTGACTTTGTATTCTGCCCAAAGACCGGTCATCAACACCGTGAGAATGGGACCGATGGAGGCCATGGCCAGAATGCCAAAGCCCTCCACAGCCTGAGTAGCGTTCCCAAACCCCAATCCCATGGCTAAGACCAGCGGGACGGTAATAGGTCCGGTGGTGACACCCGCACTATCCCAGGCTACATTGACGAAGGTTTCACTGGAAAAAATGGTGAGCACAAAGGCCATGAGGTACCCGACCAGAACCAACCAGACTAACGGCACATCAAAAATCAGTTTCACTAAACCCGTGGCAATCCCGATCGCAACGCCCAGTGAAACAGCCACAATCAACGTTTTTTTCTTAAAGACTCCATTGGTCAAACTTTCAGCCGTAGCACCCAGTGCATTCAGGGCCGGCTCCGCTACGGTCGCCCCAAAGCCAAGACCCCAGGCAAAGACCAGTGAAAGAACCAACCCTACCGAATAGACATAAATGGGTGAGCCAGGCACCTCCGAGAGGGACATGAATGCAGCGGGAACCAGACCTCCCACGTTTCCTCCTAAATGTGAAAGTCCGTAGGTCAGTCCCAGGTTAAAGATACACATGCCGATGATCGTCAGGCTAATTCCATAGACAATTTCGCCCTTATTCGGGAGCGATTCTTTGAGTATAAATCTGAGGACCACGAATAAAAACAGGACGAGTGGGAGGATGGCACGTATACCCATCACAATTTCCACACCCGGACTACGTTCATACCAGTAAGACGGAACGGCTTGAACTGCTCCTGAAGCCTGTTTGGCAGCGGCAATAATTTCGGTTGGTGTCACCGTGGATGCAATGTAGAATGCCAGCATCAGTACGGCAATAATTGGAAAAATAGAGGCCAGGGTCACAATTCCGAAACCGGATAATCCTGAATCTCCTTTCCCGGCCGCCCCCGCAATGCCGATCCCCAATGCCAGGACCAACGGCACGGTGACCGGTCCCGTTGTCACCGCACCCGCATCCCAGGCCAACCCCAGCACCTTCGTCAAATCCGGATCAGAAGCTCCATAGAGCGTCAAGGCGAGTACAGGAGCCAGAGCCCCATAAATAAACGGCTTGAGGCTCCAACCATACAAGAACCGCATGGTGCCAATAACCGCCGCTAAGCCCACACTGAATCCAATCGCCAGCACCAGAGCTTCGGACCAGTGATTCAGGAGAGCATACAGATAGGGGGCATGCTCGACCACGACATTCTGGCCGGCCACTTTCAATGCACCAATGGCAGGCTCGGCAAAAGTGACACCGATTCCGAGAAGAAGGGTAATGCCTAATACCAAGGGTAAAGGTGATTTTTGGGGCAGACGCTGACCGATAATGGTGCCAAAGGGCATGAGGCCGAGCTTGAGACCCTCCATGAAAAACATTAATCCAACGATCACCGCAAACAGGCCACTCACGATCACCCAGCTGTTCTGCACCAGTTGGCGCAAAATCAAAATTTGGAACAATGCTAAATACAGCCCCAGGGGAATAACCGATTTGACCTGTTCCATGAATCGAACGGAAACATAGGGGCGAAGGAGCTTGAAGGTTTCCTCAGTCGTAAGGGATATCCGGGATGGTTGGCAGGATATGGGATGCCCTTCCGAATCCCGTTCCACACTTGGACTCAAGGCATTAAAGTTGAATACCTCGTATCCATGCCCCAGTACGCGTTGGTAGTCTCCGAATCGATAAGAATCCGACATGGTTGGCTGTGTGATGGACTAGAGTGGGTTGCAGGAGTATACCTTATCAAAATCTTTCCGGGAAAGAAGAAAAGCAAAAATGGCTTTTCCTTTTTTGGATACGATAGATGCAGTGCTTACTCTGAAACTGGGTTTTCAACAATACCGATGCCGGGATTAAGACACCAAGGCAACAGATAACAATGAAATACTCCAAGCGATAACAGGATCGCTGTACGTTCGACGAAGATTGAGTTGGGAAAATTTTTTACCGGCCCCCTGCCCGACATGATTCCCCTTCTATTGAAATGGTTTGAATCATCTGGCAAAGTTAGCGGCTTTTCGGCATTTCAGGGTTTTCGATAAATAATTATAGAGGATAGGTGAAAATGAAATTGATGGGTATGCGAAAGATTATTCAGCTTTCTTTGACGGTCATAATAGCCTGGACCTTGTCGGGAGTCAGTCAGGCACAGGAAGTCCTGTATGATTATCCGGACCTGAATCCCTACGCAGCAACCGTTACGGAAACGCCGATCGCCTTGAGGGCTGTGCTTCCAAAGAAAATCCCCGTGAAGGATTATGAGCTGAGGGTATTCCTGGATCATAAGATTCCTCACGTTCTCTGGTATGACGAAAAAATGCGCTATTCCCTGGTCACCCAGGAAGGTCCCGCCCCGTTAATTTTTGTCATCGCCGGGACGGGGGCAGGCTATAATTCCGAAAAAATGACGGTTCTCCAACACGCCTTATATCAAGCCGGTTTCCATGTTCTGTCTCTGTCTTCCCCTACCCATCCGAATTTCATCGTCTCGGCTTCCAGCACGGGAGTTCCCGGACATCTCCTGGAGGATTCACAGGACTTGTATCGTGTCATGCGTTTGGCCTGGCTGGAACATCAAAGCGATATTGAAGTCACGGATTTTTATCTCACCGGTTACAGTCTGGGCGCGGCTCAGGCAGCCTTTGTGTCAAAGCTGGATGATGAACAGGGAGATTTTCATTTCAAAAAAGTCCTCATGATTAACCCGCCGGTCAGCTTGTATACTTCGACTTCTATTCTGGATGACATGTTGGCGAAAAATATTCCCGGAGTCGCTGATACGTTTCCGGAGTTTTTCGACAAGGTGTTTCATGCATTTTCGGAAGTGTATCGGAAGGGTGACTTCGTCGATTTCTCAGGAGACTTTCTGTATACCGCCTATCAGGATCGGGAACCTGCCGATGAAGTTCTGGCAGCGCTCATCGGAACCTCATTCCGGCTTTCTTCAGCCAATATGATCTTTACGTCGGACGTGTTGACCAATTCCGGTTATATCAAGCCGAAAAATCTGGTTCTCTCTACAACCGATTCCTTGACCGACTACTATAAAGTGTCTGCTCGCGTGACATTTCTGGATTATTTTCGTGAAATGTTCTACCCGTTTTTTAAAATTAAATACCCTGATATTACGGAACAAAGCCTCATTGAAAACCTGAGTCTTGCCAGCCTGGAAGATTATCTGAAGCATTCCACCAAGATCGGATTACTACATAACGCGGATGATTTCATTCTGGGTGAGGGTGATCTGGATTTCCTATTGTCGGTGTTTGGCTCCCGGGCTAAAATCTATCCACGAGGAGGCCATTGCGGAAATCTTGCGCATCACACCACCCTGGCCTACATCGTTGAATACTTTAACAATCCCGTATCTCCCAATATCCTCAAGAACAATCCGGAGCCGTTTCCGGGATTCACCTCCTCTGAAAGTCTCCGCGTGGAGGAGCAACCGCTGACGCAATGGGCTCCAGTCCACAATGTCACGCACAGCACCAACAAGGAAAACTATCCCGATCTTCGCAACCACCTCAACCAACAGTCTCTGAGCTCGGGCCGAGGAATACAAGAATCCCAGGACTCTCTTGAAGGGACAACGGCAATGGCAGCGGCGTCTGAACCATCCCGGACAGACCCCACTCTTCCCGTACCTCGCGACAACACTCCTGTTGTGGAACAGGTGATCATTGAACCAGCCCGGCGCCCGATCCAGGATGTAGTGCAACCCGGCGAACGCTATGTCATTGATGTCTATGATCCAATAGAAGGATTTAACCGGTCGATGTACAAATTTAATGCGAAATTCGATGAGTACGTGTTCCTCCCCGTTGTAGAGGGATATGAAGCCGTCATGCCGGATTTTTTCGAAGATCGTCTTTCGAATTTTTTCTCGAACATCGCCGACCTTCGTAATCTGTTGCATTCCATTCTTCAACTCAAAGGAGAAGTCACGCTCAATACTCTGTCACGGATTTTGATCAATAGTACCTTCGGCCTCGGGGGATTCTTTGATCATGCCACTCCGCTAGGGATCCACCAACAGACAGAAGATTTCGGGCAAACGCTCGGACATTACGGCCTGAATCCCGGCCCCTACCTGGTCCTCCCCATTTTCGGACCGTCTTCCATTCGTGATACCACCGGCTTGCTAGCCGATGCGGCGGCCCGCTACTTTTACCTCTATACACCCGTAAATTTTGACGACCACATTGATCGAAGCTCCGCGGCAACGCTGGTGTGGGCCGTGGATGTACGCCACAACCTGCGCTTTCGCTACTACCAGACTGGCTCTCCATTCGAGTATGATCTGGTCCGGTTTCTCTATACCAAAAAACGCCAATTAGAAATCGAAAAGTAGATAGCCATGAAGTTTCCTGTCGGCGTATCCCCCATGCGATGATCATCGCGACATTAAAAGTGAAATATGTTCTCTGGTCCAGATGAATTATTATTTCCGGTCATTCGGTCGTCTCTGCATAGGAGATGGAATGACCGGTGAAACTTCTTCAATCCACCAAGCTGCCATCTGACGCCGGAGAAATTCCCCTGCTCGCCATCTGGTCCGATGATGCCAGCTCCCGGTTCCTGTGGAGTACAAAATTCAGGAAATGGACGACGCCGTGCCATGACCACCATCTCCGATATTTGAGGAACAGAACCACATGGGATGACGACGGTTAGATCCTGAATGGCCGGTTCTCAACCTCCACCCAGCTGCGCCCCCCAGCAGGATTTCAGGTGCTCGAGTTTCACCATGATCATATTCATCTCGTGATGATTCTCCCCCTCTCGAAGGGTAGGATTTGAAGGGTGGAGGGAAATCTAAGAAATTACGTTCTCCAAATACACAAGGGGAAGAGGGTGAATCGCCTGTTGGGATCTGCCGATACACCGCCCTGGTTGGCTTTTGCTACTACCAAACGGATTCCCCTTTCGAGTATGATCCTATCCGCTCCTTTATTTCAAACAGGACGCACATTCGAATTTGAAAATAAATCTCCACGGAGCCGACGGTTCTTCAAACCGGATTGAGGTGATTTCTTTGAAGGGAGCATTCTGTCGGTCAAGGAAGACATTCTTCCATGAGAGACTCACCGGAACAAGCCCTTCTCTCTTATTGCGCGAGCCTTTTTGGGGTTGAGATTCTTTGATTGAAGAAAGACGAACAATGACCCCCTCCCTTTCCCAAAACTCTTCATCGGTTTTCTTACCCTATCGGAAGTTGAGGCGAATTGCTCTTATTGTTCCAGGCCTTATTGCATTCTGGATCATGATCGTACACGTCAGTCCTCCGCCGGCTTTGGCCCAAGCACTTTCTGCCCTTCAAGAAAATTCCCAGGAAACTCTGCACGAAAAGTCCATTGATGACACGGTCGTTCCACCCATTCTGGTCCCCACCGCACCCGTCATACTTGACGGGGAAACTCTCTTTCATGTCCGCGGCGTGTCGGCTTTGCCCGCCGAGGAACGTGCCCGAAGAATCCTTGAGCGCATTGATGAGTTTGGCTCCGATCTAAGCCGGTCAACTCAATCCCTGCGGCTGGTTGAGGAAAAAGGGGTCACCATGATTTTCGCGGGCGATCAACCATTAACCGGGGTGACCAATGCCGACGGCCGGCTGGAAGGGGGAGTGGAGCGCGAAGTCTTAGCTCGAATCCATCTAAAACGGATCGTGGATGCCGTGGAAACGCATCGGGAGAAACGCAAACCCATCAACATTGTGATTCACATTGCTTTTTCCTTGCTCGCCACGGCTATTCTTGTCTTGGCCTGGTGGGGAATCCGATGGATTTTTGACAAGCTGGATGCCGTCATGGAGCCGCGATACAAAGAACAGGTCAAGGATTTAAAATTTCAAAAGGTCATTGTCCTTCAGGCCCATCAGTTGTGGGCCGGACTACGTGGTGGCATGCACGGGATCAAGGCATTCCTGCTCCTTTTGCTGCTGTATGCTTATCTCAATTTTGTGTTCCGTCAATTCCCTTGGACCGCCTATATAGGCAAGCAGTTGTTCAATATCATCCTCGACCCTATTCGAGTAATCGTGAGGGGCCTCCTGTCCTCGTTCCCCAGCCTGGTTTTTCTCGTCATTCTGGTCGTCCTGCTCCGCTACCTCCTTAAGTTTGGGAAATTAATTTTTGCCAATCTGTTCATCGGGAAGGTGACATGGCCGGGTTTCGACCGGGAATGGGCCTGGCCCACCTACCGGATTTTCCGGACACTGGTGATCGCCTTTGGGATTGTGGTGGGATACCCCTACATACCCGGATCCACCTCCGAAGCCTTTAAAGGTATTACGATTTTCCTCGGCATACTCTTGTCGCTCGGCTCCTCCTCCATTATCGGCAATATCCTGGCCGGGTATACCCTGGTTTACCGGCGGGCGTTCCAGGAAGGAGACCGTATCAAAGTCAATGAAATTCTCGGCGATGTGATGGAAAGAAGAATTCTGACGACTCGGCTTCGGTCGTTGAAAAACGAGGAAATCATCGTGCCCAATTCGGAAATTCTGAACAACAACGTGACCAATTATAGTGCCGCCGCCAGAGAGAAGGGTCTTATTCTTCATACCACGGTGGGAATCGGCTATGAGACCCCGTGGAGGCAGGTCGAGGCAATGCTGATTGAGGCTGCGGACCGGACATCCGGTTTGTTGAAGGATCCCCGGCCTTTCGTCCTGCACCTTGCCCTGGGCGATTTCTGCGTCAGCTATGAACTCAACGTCTACTGCGACCGGCCATACTACATGATGGACCTCTATACCGGCCTTAGCCAGAATATTCTCGATGTATTCAACGAACATGGTGTGCAGATCATGACACCGGCCTATATGGCGGATCCAGAACAACCCAAAATCGTACCCAAAGATCAGTGGTTTACTCCGCCGGCCAAACTTCCGGACAAACCTAAAACCGGTGACACTTGACCTCAATCCTGTGGATGGGGAAGTGAATGGAAGTTTTTTCCACGCGCAATTTTCTCCAGGAATTCAGTCACCCCTTTAGTTGACTGCTGAGTGTGAAGCCACCGCCCACACATACCGGTTGTGGGGATATTCAAATCAGAACTTGGCGGAACTCGCTCTCATTCCCCGGGCCTTCTGTTGTTGTCGGCCTGAACCAAACACTGGCCGAGGGCATGGAGTAAAATACCGGATCGAGCGATAACGTCTTGATTAAAAAACTACCCGTCGTTCGCTCATGCCCCCTTGAACTTGCAAATCGTCTACCACTGAAACACGCCCAGCACCGTCTTCTTAGCAACCGGTTATATGAAATCAGCATGGCGAGATTCCTGCCAGGATTGAAAGAAATTTAATGTGACTGATCGTGCAAGCTATAGCTCTTACATAGGCACTAGATTCGTCTGGCAGAAAGAAGAAATGATTATGGAATCGGGTTGGGATCTCCTTCTCTCCCCATCCTCCCGGGACAACGGGAGGCAAAGGAGGAAGTCAAAAGGAATAATATCACTCAAGCCTGTTCACGAATAGATTTCTTTATCTACTATGGTTTGTCTGGAGGAACCTTGGAAGATCCCCCGAAGTTACTAAAAGCCCGTTTGATACTTCCCCACAGGCCGCCCTTGATTTCATCAAGGGCCTGAGCGGTATGCTGTCGACTTTTCATGGCCTCAACACAAGGATTTTGATTCATCGTGCCCACGGTCGTTCCCGCAATTTGTGGAATGGCAATGATCCATCCCAGAGGATTTACCAGGCCCAACAACCCCCACCCTCCGCTCTCGGCAATGCGTAACTTGTCGCTTGACACGTCCGGATCCGAAAGCGGACCGGTGATGCGAACCATGTGAGCCAGACTGAATAAACTTGGATCTTTGGGCCGGGGAGTCAAAATTAGATCCATGGTTTCGTCGGCCAGATTCAATTGTCCAACGCCGGCTATCGTCAGTCGACTGGTGTCAATGAGAATATTATCGCTTTTCATGACTCCCTCTTCGATATCAAAAAATCCGACCGTACAATTGAGGTTAGATACCGATTCCTTTTTCCAGGCGGTGGTTAAGGCCGTCGTAATCAAATCAGCAGCCCAGAGATCAATATATTTTGTGGCCAGCTCAAGAGGTCCATCAATCAGGGTAAATTGTCCACTGGCCTGCTCCAACACTTCATACATCGTATCTCCTCGACCCTTCAAGTCGAGCATGATAGATTGGGATTGCCCCTTTACCATGTCGGTACCACCGAAAGATTTAGCTAGGCGCCCATAATCCAGCCCATGAATATTCAGGTTGACCTCGAGAGTCGGAACGTATTGTTTGCCATCAAGGATCAATTTCCCATCAAAGTCTCCTCCCCATAGATTTCCCGTTACGGGTTGCATCGTGAAGACACCCTCTTCAAGAGTGACCTGAAATGAGGCATGTCCCAGGTCCTCTTCTCCCTTTCGAATCTGTTTGATTTCCCCATCAAGTATGAGATCAAAGGAACGGAGAACTTCAACCGGAAACGTAAATTCCGGAATCGCCTTAATTGTGGAAACTTTCGGTTTTTTTCTGAGTCCTATGGTATCTCGTACCGTATCGAAGGCCATAGACCCGATGCCTTTCACCGAACCTGCAATAGTTTCCACCCTCGATTTGTTTTTATGTTGTGATGCATCCCCCTGGGGTTCTTGCAAAGTACCCAGATCAATACTCTCTGCAATCAATTTCCCCCTCACCCGTGTACGTTCCTCCTTTGTCAGCACCGTCAGATTGCCTCCCCAGGAGTTTTCCCCCAGAGCCCCTTCGATGTTCGTCAGATGAAATCCCACCGGCGTCCGGGAAAGATGCAGGTTAATGTCCACCGGACCGACTACAGGCAGGTCGGACATCGTCAATACGCTCAGATCACTCAGGTGTTGTCCTTTAAGGAGGACCTGAAAGTCGAATTCATCGCCAGGATGAGAGAAATGAACATGTCCGCTCATTTCAACCATGGCCTTTGGCACATCCATCCGAACATTCACCGGCCACAATCCCCCGAATTTCAGAATGTCGCTCATCGGACCGGTTGCCGAACGAAGCCGAAAAGGGGTTTTCTCAAATACCCCCTCCGCATACAGTCGCAAAGGCCCGCCATCCACGCTTTCAACCTTCAGATTGGAACTCACCTGGACCGGTTCAGGATGATCACCTTTCGTATGAAACCGTACCGAAAGGTTTTCCCCTTCTACCAGAACGGTGGATCGGTTCAGCAAACTGTGTATGGTGTTTCCTAAACTTGAAAAGTTGACATCCAGGGTCATATCATTTTTTGTAAGGTCCGCGAACTGCACATTCGGGAAGAAATGGTCGTACCGGATACCGTCAAAGGATCCGTTGCCGGAAAGAGTAGGAATCGGCCCGGTCGTATCCATCTGAAACCTGCCATGAAAACTTCCATAGGTTGATCGCTGATCCCGTACTGTTCCCTGCAGGGAGTCCACTTTCAGCCGGCCCTCCTGAAGCCCGACCATAAAAGCCAGACCGGCTAATTCCAGTCCCTCCCCTCGAACATGATCAATCGCCACATTCACGTCAACATCGAACCCCTGCATCACTTCAGATGGAATGGCACTTTCACTTTTATCGCCAGGTCGTGAAAACTCCGTCACCTTAATCTGTTTTGATGTCAACATCCCAGTGAGATGAGGCCTGGCCTTCTGGAGATCCAGCTCCAGTCTTCCGGACAGATCGCTGCTTCCAAATCGACTTCGGAGATCACTGACCTGAAACCGGTCACCCTTCTTACTCACATGAGCCATGAGAACATAGGGACCCACGGGAGGAAGATCAGGATCAAACTCACTCAACCGGCTTCCTTTGAGCGAAACACTCATGGTCCCCGGTATATCCTGCTTGCCGATATCCAGAGTGCCTTTGACTTCCAGAAGTGCCCCACCGGACAATGCCTTGAGCGACAACGGCCAGGAAGTTCCAGTCTTGATCAGACCAATTGGAGGAGCGGTCATGAGTCTGACACCAAAGGCCCGTTCTTGATAGGCACCTTGGGCGACAATTTTGACCGGTCCCCCGTTAGAAATCTGAAGAGAAGCCTGACGCAAGGCAACGGGCAGCGGATCCTCGGGTATGGGAGTGGAGAGCCCGAACGTGGTGTGAGCCAATTGAAGGTTCATGGTCACCGTCTTAAGAAACTCCTCCAGGGTGGCACCGCTCCCGCTCGCCGTCACCTCAAAGTCGGTAGATCCGGCAATGTTCTCGGTCACTCCTAGTGCCTGAGACACCTGCCCATAGTTCAAAGAGGTCCCTTTGGCTTCAAACACCGATTGCGGCTGAGGGGTGTTGAGTTCAACTTTTACACGCGCCGCCGCAGTTCCCTCGAAAGCCTTAACCCGAACCGGACTAAGGTCAACATGACCCTCACGACCAGACGCGGTCAAAGAGACGGAACCCAACTCTATCTCTCCGAATAAGCATTTTTCGATTGTCACATCCAGATCCACATCAACGGGCAGCGAAGCCGGGGTGTCTGGTGATGGCTTCGTGGGAGATGCTCCCTGCCCGGCCTCCATGTCTTGCTGAGTGCTTTTTGGAGAAAAAAGAAAATCCTGGATCTGGAAAATTTTTGAGGACAATTTACCCTGGATTGCCTGACGCCCCTCCCCATTTGGTATAATCAATTGACCCGCGAGATCGGAAGTACCCAGCGTCCCACGGACATTTTTCAAGGTTATGCCATCGTTCCCTTGAAGATAGTCGGCCGCAATAATAAAGGGAGCCGAATCGGGAAGGTCGGTCTCCAAAAGGTCGTTGAGGGCACTCAGTCGGCTCCCATGAACCTGGACCGAAAGGTCAAATGTCTTATTGATGTCCGTTCCCCCTACCATTCCTTTGAAGGAGGCGGATGCCTCCTTTACAGACAGAATGCCCTCGACAGGCCAGGGAGCTTGATCCAGGTTAAATAAGTCCATAATCCGTCCGCCGTTAAGTTCAATCTTAACGGGAACATCCCGATAGGCGCCTTCAAAGGAGAATGCTCTGAGCTGATCATCGGGAGCAACCACCACCCCTTGTTGAATGAACACTTCGGTCGTTTCTTCACCAAGGTATGGCCGATACCGAATTCGGGAACCTTCGATCGAGATCTCCCCTCTATTGGAAATAGTCATGAAGACCGACGGCACGGCTCGTGACCATATGCCGGGCGCAGCGCCGTCACCAAATGTCCAGTTGTCGAGACCTTCAGACCCTTCTTCTAAAAACAGTTCCGCTCCCTCAAGACCAATCTTTTCCGCTTCCAAACGGCGTTGAAGAAGCAGCACCAAGGACAACTCGATCTCAAGACGGTTGGCTCGGAAAAAATGCGGTTGAGATGCCCAGGGAGGATTGGCAACCAAAACGTTTTCCAGAATTAACCGTGGTTGCAAGGAAAAAGTCAGGGAGATCGGTCCTTCCAGGGAGACCTTTCTTCCCAGGGTCGCCGAAAACCCCCGTTCAAGTGTTTCCCGATACACGTCCGTTTTGATAAAGGGGAATAACACATACGCCAGGGCGGCACAGATTCCTATGCCGAGAAGAAGCCCGATCACAATTTTGGATGAAAGTCGATGCATAAGAATTCCTAGACTTCAATTAATACATGCTTGAATCCACAAAAGCCAGGTGACAGCTTGTCACAAGAGAATCCGGTTTCCGATCGACCTTCACGTTTTAGACCCATACCCCAGATACCTGCGGCATCGTTCTATAGGCACCCCCTCAAGGACTTTTTCCAAATTCAGGACCGGGCAGTTGAAAGAGGGAGGACCAAACCCCATAAAACGAATCCTGGCGGGGTCGGGAAGGACTTTGGGATGCGCATACAGAAGCTTCCATAATTCAACAAGAATACACCGAACCTGGACGGGCGTCGTTTCATACCGCCACTGGATTTGGGGATCGTACCAGACTCTTTTCCGCTTGGAGAAATCCTCCAGTTGCAGAGGAGCGAATTCTACATGCGCTACGCTGATAATGGTATGGACAAGTGTCCGAACCTTGGCTGCCTGCAAGCCGATCTCATCAACGGTTCCGATTTTATCCCCGAATCAACAAAAATCCCCGGCCGCCACCCGTTGAGAGGCGTCCAACGTGATGCCGGAAATCAGATTTTCAATGGGTCTTTGCAAGGCAAAGGTGCTGCCATTACCCGCCAACAACACTCACAACAGACTCGCGCCAATGACCGGAACACACACCATACAACGGTTCACCCAAGCTATTTCCGCATCCTGCCTGACACCCCGACTTCTCTCCTTTCGTGCTCCTTTTCCCACTCAAACTCAGGCTTAAGTAACCAACTGAATCCCCACGGCATAACAACGGGGCAATCGCCTTTCATGAAAGAGATCCTCCAAGACCATGATGATCTTCTGCTAACCTCACATCATCATTCGCCTTGACGACTGACTCCAATTCAGGACAGAAACCAATAAACCGGCGACATGTCAGCAAGCAAAATATCCGAAAAACAGATCCATGAAATCAAAAAATAATTTTTTGCAGTAAGAGAATTCAATATAAGGGGCCTACCCGGAAGCTAATCCAACCATTCGAGGAATGCCAAGCCCTGAATCTCAAAAATGGATCTAAGGTTTTCAGGTGGGGTCAAATTCAGATGAACAGCCCATGCAGGTCAAGGGACTCTAATTTCACTTGGCGATTTTTGAGGACATTTCAGAGAGAAGGGAGATGGGGACAGAACGATCACGATACGTGAATTAATGGAGCGTTCCAGATCTTCACGGCGGGAATTCCCCGGTAATAACTCAGAACATTCAATGTGCCGGTATCAAGAAGAAAATGGCGCCCGGCAGATACCTGAAGACCGAGCCATCGGGCAACCAGTACTCGGAGAATATGACCATGGGCAAAAAGTGCGACATCACCCTTTGCGGTTCTAGCCCTGGCAATGGCGCGATCCGCACGGACCCCGACCTCTTCAGGTGTTTCTCCACCAGGACAGCCATCGGTAAATATCAGCCAACCGGGTCTCTTTTCTTGAATCTCCTTGGAAGTGACCCCTTCATACTCTCCATAATTCCACTCCACAAGATTGGTGTCCACCTCGGCCTTCTCGCCCAATCCTGCCAATACACACGTTTCATGGGCTCGCTGCAGAGGACTGGTAAGCACCAGGTCAAAGGAGTAATTCGAAAAAAGAGGCTGGAGAAGTCGTGCCAGATTCCGGCCGTTTTCGGTGAGAGGCAAATCCGTGGTCCCGGTATGTTGTCCGCTCAAACTCCATTCCGTCTCTCCATGACGAATGACGTAAACTTTTTGAAAATTTTCGGCCATCAGCAATCCAAAATGAAATTCACAAGGGAAGAGGAAACTGTAACCATTCGTTCACCCCTACTGTCAACGTTCGACTCCCTGCAAAGCCATGATTCAGGCAAAAAACATCCCTCCCGAATGAAGGAAAAGACCATGGTCCGTCCCTCACATATTCATATATGAAGTATGTGTTACGCATTTGTAAATTCACTGCCCCCATATGTTTTTTGAGTCATTATTTGGGTTAAGCTAGCAACACCATAGAATGTTTTGGATCCGGCTTATGCCTGAATTATACTGATGATCCCACGATCCAGATGTGATACTTGATGTCAATTTCAATTATATGCTAGTTAAATACACGTTTCAAAAAACCTTTGGTACAAACTGGTAGAAATGCTCGCCCCGCTTATTGAGTCAAAATTTACTTTTATTGAGGTACAGGTCGAGCGTTCATTTTTCAAATTTTTGGAAACGGAGCAAGTGTGTTTTGACCTACCAGCAGAAGCCTTCAATCCCGTTCACCTGCCCATTCCGTTGGAAAATACCAAAGACAAGAATTTTACCGTACGCCCTTCATCCAAGATTCCTCTTGACACGTTGAACCCAAAAGTAGGGGTCATCGCCCTCCGCCAATCCGCCGAACTGCAATTGCGCTTTACAGAATGGCCCGAAACGTTTTCGAATCATCCTCACATACCGATTCACCCAACTGAGAACCAATCCGATCGATATGAGAATGATAAGACCGTTAAATCCAGGGGATCGATACCGTACGGTTTGCCGGGGCAGCTTACCCGATATTCGGGCGCGGTGCTCAAACCGGTTTTTCCTTCTTATTGACTAAAAATTATCGTTATCTGAACAACCTGTTCCCGTCATGACCCATTTTTAGTTTTGCGGGTCGCGAACTGTAGGGGGATAACTCCATGAACCACGACAGTCTCCAAGCAACGGCGAAAGCCCTGATAGCAGAAGGGAAAGGTATTCTTGCGGCCGATGAAACGGTTGGGACAATCACGAAACGATTTGAGTCCCTGAAAATTAACTCAACCGAAAACAGTCGCTGTGCCTACCGGGAAATGCTTTTCACAAGTCCGGGAGTTTCGGAGTTTATCAGCGGCGTAATTATGTATGACGAAACCATTCGACAAACAAACGCCCGGGGAGTTCCCCTGCCGGAGGTCTGCACCAGACTGGGTATCATTCCAGGGATTAAAGTGGATACAGGGGCTAAAGACCTGGCAGGATCTCCAGGCGAAAAAATAACTGAGGGATTGGACGGACTTCGAGACAGATTGACCGCCTACTACAACATGGGTGCCCGATTCGCCAAATGGCGGGCGGTTATTCAGATTTCAGACAGGCATCCAAGTCAAACCTGCCTGGCGGTCAATGCTCACGCACTCGGGCGCTATGCGGCCCTCTGTCAGGAGCAAGGGCTCGTTCCCATAGTCGAGCCCGAGGTGCTGATGGATGGGCCCCATTCCATCGAACGCTGTGGAGAGATTACGGGGCATGTGCTCCATACAGTTTTCAACGCCCTTTATGCCCAGGGGGTTTCGCTGGAGGGGATGCTTCTCAAGCCCAATATGGTCGTTTCAGGCAAGGAATGCACCAAGCAGGCTTCGGTACAAAAGGTTGCTCAGGCTACACTGCAATGCCTTTGCCGTCATGTGCCGGCGGCTGTTCCGGGAATTGTCTTTCTATCAGGCGGCCAACATGACCGCCTGGCCACAGCACATTTGAATGCCATAAATATCCTTCCTTCACCGAAGCCCTGGAAAATCAGCTTTTCGTATGGCCGGGCTCTGCAGGACGCTGCCCTGGAGGCCTGGCATGGGGACAATAACAATATCAAGGCCGGCCAACAGGCGCTTTATCAGAGAGCCAAATGTAACGGAGCTGCCAGCCTCGGGAAATACACAGAAGAGATGGAAGGAAATGCTTCCCGAAAAAGGATGCCGGCACACCGGGCCGACTGGCATGATGACTAAGCCGTGTTTGGGCGAATCACTTTTAACCCGTGAGATGGATGGAGGCACGTATTCGATGCCCACTTTTAGACAAAGCGATTGTGAGTGCGATTTAGAGGCTCCATTCATTTCCTTCAGAGAGAGGGAAGACCAAACATGAGCGGAGCAAAGTCGCTTTACCCGATAACCCCGGACAAATTCGATGCCGTGCTGTTTGACCTTGATGGAGTCCTTACTGCGACCGCAAAAGTTCACGCGATCTGTTGGAAAAAAATGTTCGACGAATACCTGCAGAATCGGGCATCCCGGACTGGTGGACCGTTTCAACCGTTTGAGATCGCCACGGATTATCGTCTCTATGTCGATGGAAAACCGCGATTTGATGGTGTTCGGGATTTCCTCCAGTCAAGGGGAATTGAACTCCCTGAAGGGACTCCGGCCGATCCACCACAAACAGAGACCGTATGCGGCCTTGGAAACCACAAGAACGAAATGATCAACGCGGTCATCGAGACGAACGGTGTTGAGGCCTACGAAGGAAGTATCGCATTGGTTCGACGAATCCGCAAAGATGGAATCGAAGTCGCCGTCGTGACCTCAAGCCAAAATTGCGATATTGTACTCAACGCTGCCGGAATTGGAGATCTCTTTAAGGTGAAAGTCGATGGAAACGTCATCCACCAGGAGAATCTCTCGGGAAAGCCGGCTCCGGATGCTTTCCTGGCCGCCGCAAAAAAATTAGGAGTGGATCCGAAACGCGCGGTGGTGGTGGAAGATGCAATTTCCGGGGTTCAAGCGGGCCGGGCCGGAGGATTCGGGTTGGTAATCGGAGTGGCACGAAAACAAGATTCCGAAGAACTCAGAAAACATGGCGCCGATATGGTAGTCAACGATCTTGGAGAATTGCTTGTCTAAACGTCCCGAAAGAATTCCTTCTCTTTTTTGGACGGGCGATCAGCTCGACATATCGCCTTTTCCGCTGGCTTGCCGGGGTCTTCACTTATGGCCTCTTCATTGGAAGGGTGAAAACTCATGATACACCATGAACGTGTGAAGCCTCCCCCTCATATTTATCCTCCCGACGAATGGAATCTGATTGAAAAACAATTCCATCCCCCGTTCCTGGAAATGACCGAATCAATTTTTGCGATAGGAAACGGATATTTTGGCATGCGAGGATGCGGTGAAGAGGGAGTGCCCGCCGTTCAGAACGGGACCTTTGTCAATGGTTTCTACGAATCATGGCCGATCGTATACGGCGAAGAGGCATATGGCTTTGCCCGAACCGGTCAGACCATCGTCAATGTGACAAACAGCAACAAAATCAAACTGTATGTTGACGACGAGCCTCTGTATTTACCCAACGCAAATCTGCTGAACTATGACCGCCGCCTGAACATGAAATCCGCCACACTGGACCGGGAGATTGTGTGGGAGACCCCGTCCGGGAAACAGGTGCGCATCAAATCCAGACGCCTGGTGTCATTCTCCCACCGCCACCTGGGGGCCATCTCCTATGAAGTGACGGTGTTGAATGCAGAGGCGCCGATCGTGCTGTCCTCTGAAATGCTCTATCTTCATGACCATCAGAAGAGAAACAGTGACCCTCGACAGGCGAAGGGTTTTCTCGACCGGACTTTGCATCCCAGAAAGCAGATTGCCAAAGATCAACGCATTGTTCTGTGTCACGGAACCGAGAACAGCAACATGACACTGGCATGCGGGATGGATCACGATCTGGCGACCGACTGTGCGTACACCATTCAGGACAAGTGTTACGAGGACTTCGGGGCCATCGTTTTCTCGATCGATGCCAAGCCGGGCATCCCCGTCCGCCTGTTCAAGTACATGACCTATCACACGACGCACACCGCATCTCCCGAAGGACTTTGTGCCAGAGCCGAACGGACTTTGGATAGAGCCCTCGGACAGGGATTCGCTCTCATCCTCGACGACCAGGAACAATTCATGTCTGATTTTTGGTCAAGGAGCGATATCCAGGTCAGCAATCTGGATCCAACCCGGACCAAGCGTTCCAATATAGAAATTCAGCAAGCCATACGATTCAATCTGTTTCATGTCCTTCAGGCGTCGGGCAGAGCAGATACCACCGGTGTACCCGCCAAGGGTTTGACGGGCCAGGCCTATGAAGGTCAATATTTTTGGGATACGGAAATCTATCTGCTGCCCTTCCTGATCTACACTTCCCCACGCGTCGCCAAAAATCTTCTGATGTTTCGTTATCGCATGCTGGACAAGGCCAGAAAATGGGCACGGGAACTGAGTCAGAAAGGCGCCATGTTTCCCTGGAGAACCATCAATGGAGAAGAAGCCTCGGCCTATTATGCCGCAGGGACTGCTCAATACCACATCAATGCGGACATCATGTATGCCCTAAAAAAATACGTCCAGGCAACCGGTGACGAGGAATTTCTGAATGACTATGGGGCGGAAATGTTAATCGAAACGGCCCGCCTATGGAGCGACCTCGGATTTTTCTCCGACGACAAGAAGGGAAAGTTTTGCATTCATGGGGTGACCGGCCCTGATGAATATAATACCGTCGTCAACAATAATACCTACACGAATCTCATGGCGCGGGAAAATCTTCTGTATGCCGCGTCCACGATCGAGTCTCTGAGAGAAAAGAACCCCGATGCGTTCGCCGCCCTGACCAGTAAAACAGGGATAGAAATGGAGGAAGTCAAGGATTGGCGGAGGGCTGGGGAAAACATGCACATCCCCTACAATGAAGAGCGGGAAATTCACCCGCAGGATGATGCCTTTTTACAAAAAGAGCGGTGGGATCTGAAGAATATCCCACCGGAAAATTACCCTCTTCTTTTGTTTTATCACCCCTTGGTCATCTATCGGTATCAGGTTATTAAACAGGCCGACATTATTTTAGCCATGTTTCTGTTCGGAGAGTCGTTCTCCCTCGAGCAAAAGAAGCGCAACTTTGATTATTATGACCCCCTGACGACAGGGGACTCCTCTCTCTCATCCTGCATTCAGAGTATAGTGGCCTCCGAAATCGGATACCCGGATTTGGCAACCGAATATGCACGGGCAGCCTTGCTCATGGACCTGGCGGATATCGGAGGAAATGTGAAAGACGGATGTCACATCGCCTCCATGGGCGGCACCTGGATGGTCCTAGTCTATGGCATGGCGGGGATGCGGGACTTCGACGGTATCCTGACGTTCAGGCCCCGACGCCTCCCTGCCCAGCCGGCAAGGATCCGCTTTCCGTTGACGTACCGCGGCCAAATCCTTGATATCGATATGGGGCCCGAAGGCGCGAAATATTCGTTGCGCGAGGGCAAGGGTTTCATGATCCGGCATGAGGAGGAAGAGATCAACCTTTCTCCCGAGACTCCCGTTGCCATTCGACCGATCGTGACCTGGCAGTCACGTTGACCCGAAAGGACCCATGCGAGTTCTGGTCTTAAACAGCGGGAGTTCATCCCTGAAGTTTCGTTTGTTCGATTGTAGGCGGGAAGCATCAAGTCGCGATGACCGACCTGATCGGACAGTGATAAAAGGAGCCGTGAAAGACATCGGAGACACAGCAAGTCTTGAATATGAGGTCGAAAAAAAACCAGGCATGAAGACCACTCGGGTAATCACCGATCACCATCAAGCTGTCCGCTGGCTGTTTGAGCAGCTCCAACAACTAAACTGCGGAGGAGCGAAGTCCGATTGCCTCGCAGGAGTGCAAGCTGTCGGACACCGGGTGGTCCATGGAGGGGAACGATTTTCACAACCGGTCGTGATTAACCCCGACGTGATGGATGAGGTTGATGCGCTTGGAGAATTAGCTCCCTTACACAACCCGGCCTGTCTGGACGGGATTCGGGGAGCGAGAGCTGCCCTTGGCGCCACCGTACCGATGGTAGCAGTGTTCGACACGGCCTTTCACCACACGATGCCCTCTCATGCCAAAGTGTACGCCCTGCCCCATGAGCTTGCCAATCGCCATCACATCCGTCGCTATGGATTCCACGGCATCGCACATGCCTCCCTGGTTGGAAGTTATTTTGAGAACACAGGAAGGCGTTCTGAAGGATCCCGACTAATCACAGTGCAACTCGGGAATGGATGTTCCATCACTGCGGTTAAAGACGGGAAATCTGTAGAGACCTCCATGGGATTCACCCCGCTGGAAGGGCTGGTCATGGGTACCCGGTGCGGTGATCTTGATCCTTCCGTTGTGAACTATCTCTGTCAAAAAGAAAATGTCGATGCCTCGGAAGTGGATCGGTGGTTGAACGAACAATCGGGGCTCTTGGGACTTTCCGGAAGAACCAACGATATGAAAGAATTACTGCAAGCAGCGGAACGTGATCGGCATGAACCTTCCCAAATGGCCATCGAGGTGTTTTGCTACCGTGTCAAAAAATATATCGGTGCCTATCTTGCGGTTCTGGGCGGCGCGGACGCCATCGTATTCGGTGGCGGAATCGGGGAGGCGGCTCCCGATATCCGGCGCAGAATTTGTGAAGGAATGGAATGGTGTGGATTACGGTTGGATCCTCTCCTCAATCGCGCAGCCATCGGACTTCAACAGGGAGATGTGGCCAGGATCAGTCCGGAGGGGCAACCCGTCGAGGTCTATGTCGGAGCTGCGGATGAGGAAACCTGGATTGCACGGGAGACGGTGCATTGTCTCACAGGAACACCGTAAATCCGGATAGTTCTCCATTCGACAAACATTGTTCCACAGAAGAAATTTTGTCACAGAAGAAATTTTTTTTATGATGCAAATGTAAGGAGGTCAGCATGGCGAATCCGTTATCAAAAAAAGAACTGGACTTGATCGATGCCTATTGGCGCGCGGCAAATTATCTCTCCGTCGGACAAATCTACCTGTACGACAACCCCCTATTGAAGAAGACGCTCACCAAAGAACACATCAAACCGCGCCTCCTCGGTCACTGGGGGACAACGCCGGGATTGAATTTCATCTATGCCCATCTGAATCGAGCGATCAAGGCACGAGACCTCAACATGATCTACATTATCGGTCCGGGCCATGGCGGTCCAGGCATCGTCGCCAATGCCTACATGGAAGGCACCTACTCGGAAGTCTATCCGAACATCGCACAGGACGAAGAGGGCATGAAGCGGCTGTTCAAGCAGTTCTCGTTCCCTGGAGGCATTCCCAGCCACGTGGCGCCCGAGACCCCCGGCTCAATTCACGAAGGCGGCGAATTGGGGTATGCCGTCTCTCATGCCTACGGGGCTGCCTATGACAATCCCGACCTGATCGTCGCCTGTGTCGTTGGCGACGGCGAGGCCGAAACCGGACCACTGGCGACCTCCTGGCACTCCAACAAATTTCTCAACCCGGCAACCGACGGCGCCGTGCTGCCGATCCTGCACCTGAACGGGTACAAGATCGCCAATCCTTGCGTACTGGCTCGTATCAGCCACGAAGAATTGGACCAGCTCTTCCGCGGCTACGGCTATACGCCCAATTTTGTGGAGGGCAGTGAACCGGACAAGATGCATCAGATCATGGCGGCAACCATCGACACCTGCATGGAAGAAATCCGCAACATCCAGACCCAGGCACGGACGAAGGGTGTCAAGGAGCGACCGCGCTGGCCGATGATCATTCTCCGTTCGCCCAAGGGGTGGACCTGCCCGAAGGAAATCGATGGCAAACGGACCGAAGATTACTGGCGCAGCCACCAGGTGCCGATGGGTGAGATGCACGAAAAGCCCGGGCACGTAAAAATTCTTGACAAGTGGATGAAGAGCTACAATCCGGAAGAGCTGTTCGATAAACACGGTCGTCTGAAACCGGAGCTCGCTGATCTGCCGCCGAAGGGCGCGCGCCGCATGAGCGCCAATCCGCACGCCAACGGCGGCCTCCTGCTCCGCGACCTCCGTTTGCCGGACTTCCGAGACTATGCCGTCAAAGTGACAACACCGGGGGCTATTACAGCCGAATCGACACGCCTCATGGGAAAATTCCTGGCCGACACCATGAAGCTGAACATGGAGAGCCGCAATTTCCGTCTGTTCAGTCCGGACGAGAACAACTCAAACCGCTGGCAGGATGCCATGGAGGTGACCAATCGCGCATGGATGGCCGATCGCTATCCATACGATGACCACTTGGCTCCTGACGGCCGCGTAATGGAAATGCTCAGTGAGCACCAATGCCAGGGGTGGCTGGAAGGATATCTCTTGAGCGGACGGCACGGGTTTTTTTCCTGCTACGAGGCGTTCATCCATATTATCGATTCCATGTTCAACCAGCATGCCAAGTGGTTGAAAGTCTGCAATGACATTCCTTGGCGGCGGCCGATCGCCTCCCTCAATTATCTGTTATCCTCCCACGTCTGGCGGCAGGATCATAACGGATTCAGCCATCAGGACCCCGGCTTTATCGACCACGTGGTGAACAAGAAAGCAGAGGTTGTGCGCGTGTATCTGCCGCCGGACGGCAACACGCTGCTATCGGTCACCGATCACTGTTTGCGCAGCCGGAATTATGTGAACGTCATCGTCGCGGGCAAGCAGCCTGCTCCGCAATGGTTGACGATGGACCAGGCGATCAAACACTGCACGGCGGGCATCGGAATATGGGAATGGGCCAGCAACGATAAAGGGGGAGACCCTGATGTGGTCATGGCCTGTTGCGGTGATGTACCGACGCTGGAGACGCTGGCCGCCGTAGACCTCCTTCGCACCCATGTGCCGGAATTAAAGGTTCGCGTCATTAACGTCGTCAATTTAATGAAACTGCAGCCACAAAGTGAACATTCGCATGGACTGTCCGATCAGGACTTCGATGCGTTGTTCACCAAGGACAAGCCGATTATCTTTGCGTTTCACGGATACCCATGGCTTATTCACCGGCTGACCTACCGGCGGACGAACCACAAAAATCTTCACGTGCGCGGCTACAAGGAAGAAGGTACGACGAGCACGCCGTTCGACATGGTCGTCATGAACGACCTCGACCGGTTTCACCTCGTCGGTGACGTGATCGACCGGCTGCCGCAACTCGGGTCCCGGGCCGCTTATGCCAAGCAGGCGATTCGCGACAAACTGCTGGAGCACAAAACCTACATCTCGAAGCACGGCGAAGATATGCTTGAGATCACGAATTGGCAATGGGGGCAGCGCGGAACAACGGCGCGAAGAAAAAGTTCCACCGAATCCGACAATGTATGAGTAATGGAAAAAATACGTTTCTCAATTTAAGAAACCAACACTTCGGGATCAATATAAATGAAAGCCACTCAAACACAGAAGATCACCCACAACCATCAACCTAACGTTCTGTGAGGAACACTTATGAAGAACACCTCTAACGGGTCCTTGATAGGAAATTTTCTTCGGATATCGTTTAGTGCGATCGTGATTCTTCTGATCGGAAGTTCGACGATGGTGTTGCTAGACGGGGGCGGCATGCTGGTTCGAGAAACCGGTGAAGCCAATGCGGCGAGACCCGCCGGCACCTATGGCACGGATTGGGGAAATCCCGACGGTGAGGAATGCGTGCAATGTCATCGAAAACATTCACCTGGGTTATACCAGGAATGGAATCAAAGCATGCACGGGCAACGAGGGGTGAATTGCCTTGATTGTCACAAAGCGGATGGGAAAGACAAGGACGGGTTCAGGCATAAAGGGCAATTGATCTCCATTATTGTGACGCCCAAGGATTGTGCACGCTGTCATACCACGGAGTTCGAGGAGATGGATGGGTCGCATCATTCGAAAGCCGGCGATATTCTGGCATCCTTCGATAATCTGTTGGGTGAGGTCGTTGGCGGCCCGGAGGCTGTGAATGCCGGATGTAAACAATGTCACGGCTCAACCATTGAAATTGGTGAAGATGGAAAACCCCTACCCACTACTTGGCCCAACACCGGAATTGGACGCATTAATCCCGACGGGTCTAGGGGTTCCTGTTCCGCCTGTCATGGTCGGCACCGCTTCTCCAAAGCGCAGGCACGAACGCCGGATACCTGCGGAAAATGTCATGTCGGTCCGGATCATCCTCAAATCGAGGTCTATAACGAATCCAAGCATGGGATCATCTATCACGCCAAAACGACTGAGATGAATCTCGAATCGGATAAATGGGAAGCCGGCGTGGATTATTCGGCAGCACCCACCTGCGCCACTTGCCATATGAGCGCCGGAGGGGGGGAAAAGCCCACCCATAATGTGGGCGAACGGATCTCCTGGACCTTGCGGCCACCCATTTCCGTCAAAAACAATCTGGTGAAACTGAAAGACGGCAGTGAGTTTGATGTGCCGGAAGGGCAACCATTGCCCAAAGTCGGCGACAAGGCCAAGAAGTCAGAAGTCGTTGAAGTGCTGACGTGGAAAGAACGTCGTCTCAAAATGCAAAATGTGTGCACGGCCTGTCACACCGATTCGGTGATATTGGGACATTACAACCAGTTTGATAAGGTGGTAGACCTCTATAACGAGAAATTTGCTAAGCCCATCTCCGCCATCATGGGTGACCTACAGAAAGCCGGGACAATCAGCCAAGCCCCCTTCGACGAGAAGATCGAATGGATTTGGTGGGAAATCTGGCATCACGAAGGTCGTCGAGCGCGGCACGGTGCCTCCATGAGCGGTCCCGATTACACGTGGTGGCATGGGATGTATGAGGTGGCCAAGCACACCTATTTCGAATTCATTCCGGAACTCAAAAAGGTCGCGGGTGAAAAAGAAGCGCAGGCATTACTCGAAAAGCATTTCAAACCTATCCCCGGCCATGCCTGGTACTTTGAAGGGATGAACCCTGACCAGCTTGACGCCGTACGAAAAGGATTTGAATCCCGTTACGGAAAAGGGTCATTGAAGTAAACACGAAACAGAATTTAGGGTTCACATCATTCAATGCTTACGAAACTCTGGAACTGGTTTTGGAGCCCCTCCAGCAAATATTGCTTGGGAGCGATTTTCGTCGTTGGCGGAATAGCCGGGATTATTTTCTGGGGGGGCTTCAACACCGCCATGGAGCAGTCCAATACCCTCCCCTTTTGTGCCAATGCCTGCCATGAAATGACGGATTTCGTCCTGCCGGAATATCAGCAATCCATTCACTACACCAACGCCCAGGGAGTGCGCGCCATTTGCGCCGACTGTCATGTGCCCAAGCAGTGGGGACCAAAGGTCATTCGGAAGATTAAGGCCACATGGGAATTATGGGGTAAAATCACCGGCTCCATTAATACGCGAGAAAAATTTGAAGCCAAGCGTGAACAGATGGCGTTAAAGGTTTGGCTCGAGATGAAAGAAAACGATTCACAGGAATGCCGTAATTGCCATTCCTATGAGGCCATGGACTGGCACGCCCAGTCGCTTGTAGCCCAACGTGACATGCAGAAAGCCATGAGTGAAGGAAAAACCTGCATCGATTGCCACAAAGGCATCGGCCATACACTCCCCGAGGGTTACGAATCGGACACGCCGGTATACAAGGAAGACCTGGCCAAACTGGCAAACAAATAACCATTAGTCATCAAACCCCGAGGAGCAACGCCGAGGGAGAGAAAGGCGAGAGACCCACTCTGGAACCAGACCAGTCACAGGTTCAGGGTGGGGCGTGTGGATTTCTGCCTGAGGATGGAAACCCATGCCGAAGAATCAGAAAAGGGGGGCCAAACAGGAAGTGAGTATGCAAGCCGGAACAACCGCTCCCGGAAAAAGTTTTCCCCTCGGGGCAACCGTTTCTCCTGAGGGGGTCAACTTCTGCGTCTTTTCAAAAAACTGCACCCTCATGGAATTGCTGCTGTTCGATCACGCGGATGATAAGAAGCCGGTTACCATTTTTCCCCTCGACTCCTGGAAAAACCGGACGTACCACTATTGGCATGTTTTCGTCCCTGGGATTCGCCCCGGCCAGATTTATGCCTATCGTGCCCACGGCCCCTTCGAACCTGAGCGAGGGCTGCGATTTGACCCCGAGAAGATCCTACTCGATCCCTATGGCAGAGCCGTGGCGATGCCGACGCAATACAGCCGCGTCGCAGCATCCCAGCCGGGAGACAATTGTGCAAAAGCCATGAAAAGCGTGGTTGTGGATGTGCAGGCCTACGATTGGGAGGGCGACACCCCGCTCAGACATCCCTCTACCCGAACCATCGTGTATGAGATGCATGTGCGCGGGTTTACCCGACATCCCAGTTCAGGCGTCGCGGGAAACACCAGGGGCACGTATGCCGGTCTGATCGAAAAAATTCCGTATCTCCAGGTACTCGGCATCACCGCGGTTGAACTCTTGCCGGTGTTTCATTTCGACCCACAGGATTGTCCTTCGTGGCGAGTCAACTATTGGGGCTATGCGCCGGTTTCGTTCTTCGCACCGCATCCAATGTACAGTTCGCGCCAGGATCCGACCAGCGTCGTGGACGAATTCCGTGACATGGTCAAGGCGTTGCATCGAGCGGGGATCGAGGTCATCCTCGATGTCGTCTACAACCACACTGCCGAGAACGGCAAGGACGGGCCCACGCTCTGTTATCGCGGTCTCGAAAACGGTGCGTATTACATTCTGGAGCCGGACCGGACCTGCTACAGCAACTACTCCGGGACCGGTAACACCTTAAATGCCAATCAGCCGATTGTTCGTCGTTTAATCATGGATAGCCTCCGGTATTGGGTGGAGGAGATGCACGTGGACGGCTTTCGGTTCGACCTCGCATCGATCCTCGCCCGCGACGAAGCCGGTCAGCCCCTGCAGAATCCCCCCATTCTCTGGGACATTGAATCGGACCCCTCCCTGGCCGGGACGAAACTCATCGCGGAAGCCTGGGATGCCGCCGGGCTGTACCAGGTCGGCTCGTTTATCGGAGACAGCTGGAAAGAATGGAATGGACGGTTTCGTGACGATATCCGGGATTTCTTCCGTGGCGAAGAAGGTTCGTCGGCACGCTTCGCCGATCGCTTGATCGGCAGTCCGGAGATCTACGGGCATAAAGAACGGGAGCCGGAACAGAGCGTTAATTTTGTCACCTGCCATGACGGCTTCACGCTCAATGATCTCGTCTCCTACAACGACAAGCACAACGAGGCTAACGGCGAAGATAACCGCGACGGGGCCAACGACAATAAAAGCTGGAACTGTGGAATCGAAGGGCCGACAGATAATGAGGTCGTGGAACGGTTACGGAACCGGCAGGTGAAGAATTTTTTGGCCATGACCCTCCTGTCCGTGGGGATTCCCATGATTTTGATGGGGGATGAGGTCCGCCGCACACAAAACGGAAACAACAATACATACTGCCAGGACGACGAAACCAATTGGTTCGATTGGACGCTTGTTCATAGGCACGCCGACGTTCATCGATTTGTCACGTTGCTGAATGCACGGCGTCTCCTGCGCGACGTTGAACGAGAGCAGCAACGGATGAGTCTCAACCAGTTGATTCGACAGGCGAATAAAGCCTGGCACGGTGTCAAACTCAACCAACCGGACTGGGGCCCGAATTCACACAGCATCGCTTTTACCGTTGAACTTCCCAAAGAAAAGCTCCTCGTCCACTTTATGCTGAATGCCTTTTGGGAGCCGCTGGAATTCGAGCTGCCCACAGCACATAACGAGGAAGGCGACATCTGGTACAGATGGATCGATACCGCCCTGGATTCGCCGCATGACATTGAACCATGGAAATCTTCCCCGGCGATTCCCGGTCGGCGGTACCGGACCGAGACACGGTCCGTCGTGGTGCTGTTCGCGCACCTGGACCCCAGCGGGTCTCAAACAACATCACCTGGACGATGAAACCTCATGCACTGCCGATCCGGGAAAAGATCCGGCGGACCGGCACCCGAACCTGGGGACAATCCTGCACCCAGAAGACAGATTAGATGAACTCGTACTTTTTTGCCTGGAGGTAAGATGAAAGACGGAATCAAGGAAATTCTTGCAGGGTATGGGTGCGGACCCATCCAATTTTCCGGCACGAACGACGCACTCTATGAACGACACTTGATCTTCGACCACGTCATCGACCCCAAGAAGGCCGACCCCCGCGAACAGTTTGAGGCGACGGCCCGCTCCGTTCGCGATGTGATCTCGCAACGATGGCTCAAGACCGAAACAACCTACGAGAAAAAAAATCCCAAGCGGGTGTATTACCTGTCCATGGAGTTCCTCCTTGGGCGGTCACTCGCCAATAACGTTACCAACGCACTGCTGGGACCATTGGCGTTAGAGGCCGGGAAAAAACGGGGCCTTGATCCTCTCGCCATCGCCGAGATCGAGCCGGATGCCGGGTTAGGGAACGGAGGCCTCGGCCGGCTCGCTGCCTGCTTCATCGATTCCATGGCGACGATGCAGATTCCCGGAATGGGCTACGGCCTCCGTTATGAATATGGAATCTTCAAGCAAACGATCAAGGATGGCTGGCAATGCGAGCAACCGGATAATTGGTTGCGGCGTCCCGATCCCTGGGAAGTGCCACGGCTTGAAGAGTCGGTAGAAGTGAAATTAAACTGTTCGTTCGAACTGCGCGACGGGATTTTACGCATGATCCCCGGGCGGCCTACCAGCATCATCGGCATCCCCTTCGACCGTCCGGTCATCGGGTACGGGGGAAAAACGATCAATACCCTCCGACTCTGGGCTGCGACGGTTCCGGATTATTTCGACTTTCAGCGGTTCAGCAGCGGTGATTTCGTGGCCGCCTTGGCCGGTACGCTCGCGGCCGAGTCGCTGACCCGTGTGCTGTATCCCGACGACTCCACCATCCGGGGTCAGGGGTTGCGGTTTCTTCAGGAATATTTCCTGGTCGCCTGCTCGCTGGGCGATCTGGTCCGGCGGTTCCGACGCGGCAATACCGATTGGAACGCTCTTCCGGAAAAAGTCGCCATTCAGTTGAACGACACGCACCCGACGATGGCCGTCCCCGAACTCATGCGCATTCTCCTCGATGAGGCCCAACAGGACTGGGACCAGGCCTGGGATCTGACGCAACGTTCACTGGCCTATACCAACCATACCCTGCTGCCCGAAGCATTGGAAAAATGGCCGCATCAATGGTTTGAACTCTTGTTGCCGCGGCATTTGGAAATTATCCACGAAATCAACCGCCGGCATCTTGACCGCGCGCGGGCGCACTTCGGCGGTGACGAAAACCGGCTCTCCAATGTGAGCCTCATCGAGGAAGGGGCGATACGTAAAGTTCGCATGGCCAATCTGGCCATCGTCGGATCGCATAGCACCAATGGCGTGGCAGCCATTCATTCAGGCCTTTTACGCTCCATGACGGTCAAAGATCTGGCCGAAATGTATCCCGAACGGTTCAACAACAAGACCAACGGGGTCACACCGAGACGATGGTTACTGATGGCGAACCCTTCGCTTTCCCACGCCATCACGGAGGCCATCGGCGACGGCTGGATCACCGATCTCGCCCAGCTGACAAAGCTCAAGAAACTCGCCGGCGACAAGGGGTTTCGCAATGCGGTCCGAAAGGCGAAGCGCGACGCCAAATCCACGTTCGCCAAGTGGCTCAAGTCGGAGAGCGGCCAGACCGTTGATCCTGACTCCATCTTCGATTGTCAGATCAAACGCATCCATGAATATAAGCGGCAACTCCTCAACGCACTACGGATCGTCATACTGTACAACCGGCTGCGGGAAAATCCGAAGCTTCAGATGGCCCCGCGGACATTTTTCTTTGCCGGCAAAGCAGCACCGGCCTACCATCTGGCCAAAGTCATCATTAAGTTTCTGAACAATCTGGCCGGGACCATCGATGGTGATCCGGCCGTGAAGGATCGCCTCAAGGTCGTGTTCCTCCCGGAATACTGCGTTTCGCTCGCGGAGCGGCTAATCCCGGCGACCGATGTCTCCAACCAGATTTCCACCGCCGGCTACGAGGCCAGCGGCACGAGCAATATGAAATTCATGATGAACGGCGGGCTGACGTTGGGCACACGAGACGGCGCGACCATTGAGATGGCGGAAGAAGCGGGCGAGGAGAATTTCTTTCTGTTCGGTTTGACAGCGGATCAGGTGGCCGGCAGCCGTAGCTGGTACAGTCCGCACTGGCACTATGAACACGAGACCGAGACCAAGAGGGCACTGGACCTGATTGCCAGCGACCACTTCAGTCGTTATGATCCCGGCGTCTTCGCGCCCCTGCTTCATACGTTGCTGACGGGCGGGGATCACTACATGCACCTGGCGGACCTCACATCCTATCTCGAGGCTGACCAGCGGGTCTGCGACCTGTATGCCGACTCGGATGGATGGACACGCAAGGCGATTATGAACATCGCAAGTTCTGGAAAGTTCTCCAGTGACCGGACTATCGCGGAGTACGCGGCCGATATCTGGAATGTCAAACCATGTCCGGTACCGTAATCGTGGCGTCGCGATCGGCTCCCGGCCTCAATACGGAACCACATGCCTATCGGGCGGCTTCAGAGGGGCCGGAGGGCCCTTTGAATCATGGAAAAATCTTTTTAGCGCGTTTTGCGTGTTCGCACAACTAAGGGAGGGTAACAAGCATGTCAAAAAAAAAGAAGGACGAACCCGGATCGAAGCTCAAACGTAAGGAATACGAGAAGGAGTTGCGTCGGCTTCAGGCCGAACTCTGCACGCTCCAGGCCTGGGTCAAACACAAAGGCCTGCGAGTTATGGTCGTGTTCGAGGGCCGGGATGGAGCCGGAAAGGGAGGCACGATTCGGGCTATCACCGAGCGCGTGAGCCCCCGCGTGTTCCGCGTCGTGGCGCTCCCCGCCCCTTCGGACCGGGAAAAAACCCAGATGTATATTCAGCGCTACATGCAGCATTTTCCGGCAGCCGGAGAAATCGTTATCTGGGACCGCAGTTGGTATAATCGGGCCGGGGTCGAACACGTCATGGGTTTCTGCACCAAGGAACAATACGAAGCCTTTCTCGAACATGCTCCGAATGTCGAGTGGTATATGACAAAGTCCGGAATCATCCTGATCAAGTACTGGCTCGAGGTAAGCCACGACGAGCAGAGGCGTCGTTTCGAGGCTCGGGTGGAGGATCCGTTGCGCCAGTGGAAGCTCAGCCCGATGGACCTGCCGTCACTTGAGAAATGGTACGAGTACTCGCGTGCACGCGACAGAATGCTGGACGCCACGGACTCCAAACATGCCCCCTGGCACATCGTGCGATCGGACAATAAGAAACGCGCGCGCCTCAACTGCATCAGCCATCTGCTCAGCATGATTCCCTATAAACGGGTGAAGCGGGAAAAAGTGAAACTACCCGGACGATCTAAGAAATACCAGTACGACGATCAAGCGGCGATGCAGGGAAGATCGTACATCCCGGAGAAATTTTAAAAGACCTCTTGGAGCACTGACATGATGCCGGACAAACAACTTGATCAACTCTGTATCAATACGATCCGCACCTTGTCCATGGATGCCGTCCAGGCGGCGAATTCAGGGCACCCCGGCACGCCGATGGCGCTGGCGCCGGTGGCGTACTGTTTATGGAATCGCTTCCTACGGTTCGATCCCGATGATCCGATATGGGGAAACCGGGATCGCTTCGTCTTATCCATCGGCCATGCATCCATGTTGTTGTACTCTCTCCTGCATCTCTGTGGGGTCAAAGCCGTCAATGCCAAATACGAACGGCTCGGCCATCTCTCGGTGACGCTGGACGACATCAAGCGGTTTCGCCAATTGGAGAGTAAATGTCCCGGCCACCCGGAATACCGGTGGACCTCCGGGGTGGAAATGACGACCGGTCCTTTAGGTCAGGGTGTGGCGACCAGCGTAGGAATGGCCATTGCCGAACGCTGGATGGCGGCGCAGTTCAACCGGGAAGGTTTCCCGCTCTTCGATTACCGCGTCTATGCGCTCTGCGGGGACGGAGACATGATGGAAGGAATCTCCCATGAAGCTGCCTCCCTTGCCGGACATCTTCGACTCTCCAATTTGTGTTGGATCTATGACAACAACAACATCACGATAGAAGGCCATACCGAATTGGCGACCAGCGACGATGTCGCCACCCGGTTTATCGGGTACGGCTGGAATGTCACGCGCGTAGGAGATGCCAATGACCTGGACATCCTGACTCGAGCATTCAACACCTTCCTTGCCACTCCGGACCGGCCGACGTTGATTATCGTGGATAGCCACATTGCCTATGGTGCGCCCAACAAACAGGACACCAGTGCCGCACACGGTGAACCCCTTGGCGAAGAGGAAATCCGGTTGACGAAACAACGATATGGCTGGCCGGAAGATGCCAAATTCCTTGTGCCCGACGAAGTGCCCGGCCATTTCCGTGAAGGCATAGGTAAACGAGGACGGTCCATTCGGGAAAACTGGTTTACCCGGTTCGAGGCCTATACGCAAGCCTATCCCGATCTTGCCGATCATCTCTACAAAATGCAGCATCGTCAACTCCCCGAAGGCTGGGATAAGGGATTACCGTCATTCCCGGCAGACGCCAAAGGGTTGGCGACCCGGGATTCCTCAGGGAAGACGCTTAATAGCATCGCACAACACATTCCGTGGCTCATCGGGGGATCCGCCGATCTGGGCCCGTCTGTCAAGACACGATTGACGTTTGACGGAGCCGGGGATTTTTTGTCCGGCACCTATCAAGGACGTAATTTGCATTTCGGCATTCGCGAGCATGTGATGGGGGCCGTGATAAATGGGCTGGCACTCTCAAAGGTTCGGGCATTCGGATCTACTTTCCTGGTCTTCTGCGATTACGCTCGGCCAACCATGAGACTGTCAGCCATCATGGAAATTCCCGTCATCTATATTTTCACGCACGATTCCATTGGTGTGGGCGAGGACGGGCCGACGCACCAGCCAGTCGATCAGATCGCCTCCCTGCGAGCCATCCCCGGGCTGATCACCATTCGACCCGCCGATGCCAACGAGGTCGTCGAAGCCTGGCGCGTGATCATGCAATTCCGTCACGAGCCGGTTGCACTTGTTCTGACCAGACAGACCATTCCCACACTTGATCGGACTCACTATGCCTCAGCCTCCGGTGTGGCCAGAGGGGCGTATACCCTGACGAATACGATGGATGGGGAACCGGATGTGATTCTCATCGGGACCGGGAGTGAAGTATCTCTGTGCGTGGAAGCCTCCGAGCGACTCAAAGCCGAGAAAATTAATGCGCGCGTTGTGAGCATGCCCTCATGGGAGATCTTTGAGTACTATTGCCGGAAGCATCCCGAGTACCGTGAAACGGTGCTCCCTGCACAGGTGACCGCACGGGTTTCCGTGGAGCAAGCTTCTACTCTGGGCTGGGAGCGCTATGTGGGATCAACCGGGCGCATCATCGGTATGGAAACCTTTGGGGCTTCGGCTCCCCTCAAGGAACTCACCAAGAAATTTGGATTTACGGTTGAACACATCGTCGATGCGGCGAAAGACCAGCTCAAAAAATAACAGACCTGACGCCTGCCTGGGGGAAAGCCGGTCATACAAACCATTAAGTTGCGACGAGAATTGAGGCCACACGTGCGAGGCGTTCATCTCCCGGCGATCGTTAACGGTAAACCCCACGGGGGATTCCCGATATAGATTATTAAGGTGTTGGGCCAGAACCATAAATTCGGTTCAATCTGGAAGTTGGTCGGTGGTGTCTGTATGGCCAGCCTACGCATCCTCGCTAAGGAGGGTTCACGTTAAGCACCCGCCAAGCCCTCAGGAGGATAGAGATCCCCGCAATGACTTATTGAGGGAAAACATGTTTTACTCACACACATAAAAAATCAGAATCAGGGGAAAAATAAAAGAAGCATTTTATCACAGCCCCTTTTCACCTATGGGCTTACAAGATGAACCAGAAGGGATGGCCGATGAAGAAACCTGTGACAAGCTCCACTCCCCATCGAACATCTCATATGGATGGAGAGGAACGGCATTTACCATTTGAACGAAACCTTAGGTTTGCCCAATGGCATGTAATGGTGTCGATCCTGATTATTATGGCCGGGGTAGCAGGATGTGCCCAAACCGAACAGGCTAAGGAGGTGGAACTCTCTGGTTTCCTCGGAGACTATTCGATTCTCCAACCGGGAAAGGAGGGAGAAGCTCTCCTGTTGTACAAAAACCCTCAAGCTGATTTTTCAATTTATCGGGCCGTGTATGTGGAACCGGCCATCGTATTGATATCCAAACAATCCACCGTACCACAGGAAGAATTACACCGATTGGCGGATGATCTACGTTCAAAAGTCATTTGGAAACTGAAAGAAGATTTTCTTGTGGTACCCAAACTTGTTCCAGGTGCGTTGCAAATAGAACTGGCCCTGACGGAGGCCGAGCCATCCGACGTCGGGATGGATATCGTGTCGACGATACTTCCTCCTGCCGCCATGGTATCCGGAGCGAAAAAACTGGCCACAGGGACACAGGCATTTGTGGGTCGCGCCAGCATCGAGGCGAAATTGACCGATGGCAACACGGGAATCCTATTGATGGCCGCTGCGGATCGTCGGGTTGGTGGCAGAACTCTGGATGGGTCGATAGATTCCTGGGACGACGCCCACCAGGCATTTGAGTATTGGGCAGATAAGTTAGCCCAACGGCTTCGTGAATGGCGGAGGACACCGATTCCTCCAACCACAAATTGAAAACCCTGCAGTTTCTCCGGAACATTGCTGACGAATTCCCTCCAAGTCAGGGGATGAAATGCCACTCAAAGATTGATGAGCCTCATCGCATCAGTACGTCGGGAGGGCATCAACCATTAGATCACCGTGGATGAATCTCTCCTGCATCGTCTCATAAGAATCTACATGGCATATTGTGAGGATCGCACCAAACTTTCTTTCACTCGAAAAAAGATGTGTCGGAGGTACGCGTGCCAGCATTAACAAAATCAACACCACCGGCTATGATCTGAGCTCTACAGGGAGTGTTGAATAGTTATAATTTCCAAGGGGATATTGACCCACAGGCACGGTTCATATCAGAGGCCTCGGGGCGGTCAAAAAAAGCATGTCCTGAGCCTTTCGAAGGGTTTGTCCAGCCCTGCCCTGAGTCAGATCGAAGGGAAGGCCGCAGTCATTTTTGCGCGCAGAGCATACTTCCAGTACCTGAGCACGGAAAAATGGCAGGCATGGCCAACACCAAGATCGCCAGGCCAACAAAAATTTTTGTATCAGAAATCGTATGCGGGCCCCTCCTTGTGGTCGCGGGTTAATAATCCGGAGATAGCTGGTTCAAAAAACGGTCCTCACAGCAAAGATTCACATTCCCTAATGCAGTCGCAAAATCAAGGAAATGAAAAAAGGTTGAAAGCCTGTTGGTTCACAGTTTGGAACCCACCGTTTCACTCTACATATTCAAGTGTCCAACCGTGACTTTGCAGACATTGTTCCCTCAGCATATCCCCTCCACCCCTGCGATAATTTCTTGGTCGGACGGTTTCATCTTCGGGGCCAAAATGAGAGATGCCTTCCTGATTAAAATGACGATTCTCCCGATCGCAGAGAGTAATCGCTGAACGTAAGTCTGTCTCTGTCGCCCCGGGTTTCACCCATTGCTGAGTAGGGCCGCAGGCTGACAGCAGGAGCAAACATGACCCCACCCATAACCGTACATTCATGTTCTTACCTCTCGCTGTTGGTTGAAGACCCTCATTCAAGACATTTCCCGTGAACCTCATCACCCAAGAACTCTGCTTAATGGGTCTGTTGAGGAAAACAGGTACAGATTGATATCTCCTATTCTCCGAGTATCGCTGCTGTGCGGAAATCCGGTTGCTTGATCACCGGCAGAATCGCGCGCGTAACTCAGGTTCTATTCATCAGGTAGGATTAATGGAAATAACTGGCTGAAAGTTCAATATACTTTGTGTCAGTTGGTCGGACCTCCGCCGGAAGTTCATGTGCTTTGAAAGGAAATGTTGTTGATGAGGTCCGCAACCGGCTTGTGTATTTTCTTGCCAACTCCCTTTCACTTTTCTTCTTCGCCTGAGTGAGTGAAAGGGCGATCCCATTCGCCGATTTCCTGCCCCAATTGTGGCCTGCTCCGGGCAGTTTCAGTTAGCGGCTATCCGATTACAAAAACTCTCGATGTCACCCACCGGAGAATTGTATGCTGGTTGATTCGTATTGCTACCCATCAGTCAAGACGCATAATTCATAAGAAGAAGTGGAGCGGGGAAAAATCCATTCACCTTCTGCGAAACATTTACCAACCAGGCTCGCAGTCTCTTCTCCTTCCCCACCGATTTCCCTTAATTACAATCGTCATCTCTGCCGGCAGGTAGGGGGAGGTCCCCCCCCTCTTTGTCATGCCGGCGCATCGGTGGCAGAGATTCATTTCCCCTTGGTTCATACGGGAAGCTTGTGGCCGGTCATCAGAAATGAAACCAGGATGAATTCCCGATCATCAATGCCGGGAATGGCTAAAGCGGGGAACTCCGCAATAGACCTTTTCCGAAATGACGCGAATAAGAAAACCCGGGTTTCCTGAGGAAACCCCGGACGGCTTTCTTTTCTTCACTCGCAACACATTCACACTACATTTGACGGTGTGTGAGAGGGAATTCACTGGAATTTATAAATAAACTGAGAAAGAGATCCCGCACTCTCTCTTAACTTCCCTCGTTTTCCACACAATGATGTCCTTAGGACTCCGGTTCCACACAATTCGCGTCGCCACGAAACATGCACAATCGATAGCGAACAGCCGACGCCCAATAAGTGTAGGCTTTCTCCACATCATTCCATTTGTTAGTCATCCCCCTGAGATTCTTGGTCCCGCCCCGCCGGTCAACGGCCAAAGCCAGAATTCTCCCGGTTGTGGCGTCGGTAAACTTGGCCTCTAAGCCGGCTGTTCCTACGAACCCAGGCTTACCTCCCACGATAAGCCCTTTGACTCCAGTCAAAATTCTGGTTTGAGGTATAATGGAGGTCACCACATCTGCAACCGGGTTAGAAGCCTCCGCTTCCGTGATGGCAAAGGTGGCACGTATGACTCCGGGTCCGGGTTGGGTCACAAAGGTATAGTCCAGACTCAGAGCGTCATGCAGTTGGCCATAGGCAAAATCGGTCAGCTTCTTCAGATCTTCCGGAGACACATCTTGTGTTTCGGGGTCTTTCCAGACTGACACGGAATCAAGCATTATTTTGTCATACGAGCGCCAGTCGACATCCGGATTGACGTAACGAAGGAGTGCTTCGTTGCTCCCACCTTCCGTGAGCATGCCATGCTCACCCTCTGTAAGAAATCCTGATTCGACCACATCTCGCCGTTGTTGTGTCGCCGCACACCCCTGCAGAAAGAAAACAAAGAGGAACAGAATCAAAATTGTTCTCTCCACACTCTGTCGCATAACTTCAGCCCTCCTTAATTTAAGAAAAACACATTCGGAACTGCATGCCACGATTCGGAATCGATTCTACCTCAAAAGGCTGATCGAAAATATCAAAAACCGTACCGGCAAAGGTGAAGATGAGTATTGATTGGATTTTTCCGTGGCCCTTTCACAAGATGGCCTTGGCCGTCACCGCTCCACGAGAAAGCCCCACACGGTTATATTCAACTGTCCCTTTTCCGATCCTAAAAAGAAATGAATGTTGGAAGATTTTAAGACTTAAAATGGCAGCATCAAGCCTGGATTTGACGGTGCTGTCGATAGCGTTGTATCAAAGCATTCGTGGAGCTGTCATGACCCAGATCCGGCTCCCGTGGTGTGGTCAGTTCCGGAGCAATCCGATTGGCAAGCACTTTGCCCAATTCCACTCCCCATTGATCGAAGGAATTCAGGTTCCAGATAATCCCCTGCACGAACACTTTATGTTCATACAAGGCGATGAGTTTTCCCAGCATGGCTGGTGTGAGTTCCTCAGCCATGATTGTATTGGTGGGATGGTTGCCGGGAAAAGTTCGATGGGGAATTAACGTTTGCGAGACTCCCTCAGTTTCAACCTCCTCGGCGGTCTTGCCGAATGCGAGAGCCTCGGTTTGAGCGAAAAAATTGGCCATGAGCAGGTCGTGGTGCCGCCCGGAGGGATTCAAGGAACGGCAGAAACCGATAAAGTCACAGGGTATCAGCCGGGTCCCCTGGTGAATCAATTGATAATAGGCATGCTGACCGTTGGTGCCGGGCTGGCCCCAGATGATTGGGCCTGTCTGATAATCCACAACCGTCCCGTCTAGAGTCACGCGCTTGCCGTTGCTCTCCATGTCAAGCTGCTGACAATAGGCGCTGAGCCGCCACAGATATTGATCATAGGGGAGAATGGCGTGGGTCTCAGCGTGAAAAAAGTTGACGTACCACACACCCAGGAGGCCGAGAAGCACAGGAAGGTTTTTCTCGAAAGGTGCTGATTGGAAATGCTCATCCATCGCCCGAAATCCAGCGAGCATGTCTCGAAAATGATCAGGCCCGACCCCGATCATCAGCGAAAGTCCAATGGCCGAATCCAGGGAATAGCGCCCGCCGACCCAGTCCCAGAATTCGAACATATTCGCCGGGTCAATTCCGAATTTCTGGACCTCGTTGCGATTTGTCGAAACGGCGACAAAATGTTTGGCAATAGCCTGTTTGTCATGAAGAGCATTGAGACACCAGTCTCGGGCGGATTGCGCATTCGTCAGGGTTTCGATGGTGGTAAAGGTTTTTGAACAGACGACAAAAAGAGTTTCTGCAGGGTCGAGATCTCTGGTAGCCTCAGCCAGATCCGTTCCATCGATATTCGAAACAAACCGCACGGTCAGATTGCGGTCGCTGTAATGCTTTAAGGCCTCATAGGCCATCACCGGCCCTAGATCCGAACCCCCGATGCCGATATTGATGATATTCCGGATGCGTTTCCCGGTATAGCCCTTCCATTCCCCGCTTCTGACTCGTGTAGAAAAATCCCCCATTTGATCCAACACCGCGTGAACATCCGGCACCACGTTTCTGCCCTCCACCAAGATAGATGCGTTTCTGGAGGCTCTCAAGGCGGCATGAAGAACTGCCCGGTCTTCTGTGATATTAATTTTGTCACCCCGGAACATCGCCTGAATATGGCCCCGCAAATTCACGCTTTCCGCCAGTTCATGGAGTAAGCGTAGAGTGTCTCCGGTGATAAGATTTTTCGAATAATCCAGGTAGATCCCCTCAGCCTCCACGGTCATCCGTCGACCTCTTCCAGGATCATCCGCGAACAAGGCGCGCATATGAAGTTTCTTGGCCTGTTGATAATGTTGTTCAAGGGATTTCCAAACAGGTCGTTGAGTGAGAGAGGTCATAGGGAGATGCTCCGTTGAAGGTTAATCTCTTGTGAGATCTGTGTCCGTTTGTCCGAGATCGGTCCAATCCTTTTGGGGGAAACCCCTACCTCCAGGAAGATGCGTCATGTAGGGAGTAAATTTAAAGGTTTTGTACGTTTAAAACAATCGGTTTCAGTCCCTGGCCATTTTTTGTTGATGAAATATCCCCATACAGAAAAGTTTTGAAAATTCAAATTTAGCAGTGAATAAGACGTCAAATGAAGACCATCGATCGTTCGAAATGGCTACATTCACAAATGGAAAGTACCGAAAAAACTTTTGCTAACTCTTTCAGGACGCTGCCCTCAAATGTGAATTCACCAGCCAGTTTCAAAAAACAACACTAATATATTTAGGATCCCTACTTGAGAATGGAACTCGAAACATGAAAGAATCACAACCGTTTCATTTTCTTCCCTCCATAGGAAGTACGAGTATGACCATCCATCGTTTCAATGCTTTTTTCCAGGCCCCAAGGCCTTTTATCGTGAGGTCACAACCGCAAACCGCCCGTCGGGACTTTCGGGGAGTGGCAAGCCTCATGGTCTGCCTTCTATTGGGGATAACTTTGGGCTGTGATCGAAAAGAGGCGGAATCCACGGCGGCGCCACCTGAGGTGTTGGTAGCTGAGGTAATACAAAAGGACGTCCCGATTTATGGGGAATGGGTCGGAACGACCGTCGGGTATGTGGACGCCCAGATTCGTGCAAGAATCCAGGGGTATCTGTTGTCCCGTCATTACACAGAAGGGTCGGCGGTCAGGACCAATGACCTGTTGTTTAAAATCGATCCACGACCATACCAGGCTGCTCTGGACCAAGCGAAGGCCGAACTGGCCCGTGCGGGAGCGGCCTATAAAAAGAGCCAGCTTGACGTTAAGCGGAACACTCCCCTGGCAGCAGAAGGCGCCATCAGCCAAAAAGAATTGGATGATGCCCTTCAGGCAAGCGCAGTCAACCTGGCCTCAGTCGCTTCGGCGCGTGCCAAACTGGAGAATGCGCAACTGAATCTAAACTGGACGAGCGTGACCTCCCCGATCAACGGGATAGCCGGGATCGCCACCGCCCAGATCGGTGATCTCATCGTCGAGAATACGTTGATGACGACTGTGTCCCAGTTGGACCCCATCAAGGTCAACTTTCCCATTAGCGAGCAGGAATATTTAAAACTGGCGGAACGGATTGAAAAGGCCGGCGGTCAGGAAAATTTAAACCCTTCCCATGAAAAAAGACTTGAGCTGGTTCTGGCTGATGGGAGCATATACCCACACAAGGGAAGAGCCGTCCTGGCCGACCGTCAGGTGGATGTCAAAACCGGGACGATCACCATCGTCAGTTATTTCCCAAACCCCGGCAACATCCTGCGCCCCGGCCTTTTTGCCAAGATCCGCACCCCCATCGAAACTCGAACCGCGGGCCTGTTAGTCCAACAGCGGGCAGTCAAGGAACTCCAGGGTACCTTTGAGGTCGCCGTGATCGGAAAGGAAAACAAGGTAGCGATTCGAAAAGTGACCCTGGGGCCAAGAATTGGATCTCTCTGGCTGGTCGACGAGGGCCTTCATCCCGGCGAGATGGTCATCGTCGAGGGACTTCTCAAGGTTCGAGACGGTATGGTTGTCACGCCAAAAGCAACTTCGGACGAACAACCACCCGGCGCTGAGAGTTCCCCAGACCCGGTTAGCGCCACATAATCACAAGCTGTCTTATGGCTAAATTTTTCATCGACCGGCCCATCGTCGCTATCGTCATTTCGATCATCATGACGATCCTCGGGCTGATCGCCATGGTGCAACTTCCCATCGCCCTGTTTCCCGACATTGCACCTCCGGAAATCCAACTGCAGGCCACCTACGTCGGAGCAGACGCCGTCACCGTCGAACAATCGGTCGCCACCCCCATCGAACAGCAGATGGCCGGTGTTGACAACTCGATCTACATGTACTCCACGAACGCCAGTAATGGGCAGATGACGTTGCGCGTGGACTTTGACGTAAACACGGTCCCCAACGATGACCAGATCCTGACCCAGATGCGGTACCTGCAGGCCGAATCTCAATTGCCCTCAGACGTGAAGAACTACGGGGTGACCATCAAAAAGTCCACCACCAGTCCTCTGATGCTCTTCAGCCTGTATTCCCCGAATGGCACCTATGACGAAATCTTCCTGGCTAACTATGCCTACGTGAACATCAACGATCCTCTTTCGCGGAGCCAAGGGGTCGGCCAGGTCACGATCTTTGGAGCCGGCCAGTATGCCATGCGCTTCTGGGTGGAACCCGATCATCTCGCCAAACTGGGCATCACCGTGACCGAGATCTTGGATGCCATCAAGAAGCAGAATACCGTCAACCCGGCCGGTCAGATCGGAGCGCAACCGGTTCCGCAAGGCCAGGAATTCACGTATACGGTCCGCTCACAAGGTCGTCTGCTTAACGAGGAAGAATTCGGACAGATCATCGTTCGGGCCGATCCCGACGGTTCTATCATCCGACTGAAGGACGTGGCCCGGGTGGAATTAGGTGCGCAATCCTACAGTATGATCGGCCGTTTCAACGGAAAGCCCAGCGCGCTCATTGCCGTCTACCAACTCCCGGGGTCAAACGCCATCGATACGGTTGATCGGGCAAAGAAGCTAATGGAGGAGATGAAAGAGCGGTTTCCTGAAGACCTTGATTACGCCATCTCGCTCGATACGACACTGGCTGTCAGAGAGGGAATCAAGGAGATCGTGCATACTCTCTTTGAAGCAATTGTGCTCGTCATAATTGTCGTCTTCCTTTTTTTACAGGGATGGCGGGCCACGCTCATTCCTCTGCTGGCCGTGCCTGTGTCGCTGATAGGGACGTTCGCGATCTTCCCATTGATGGATTTCTCGATCAACACGCTCTCCTTATTCGGACTGGTATTAGCCATCGGGCTCGTCGTAGACGATGCCATCGTGGTAGTCGAAGCCGTCGAACACCATATCGAAAAAGGCCTGTCGCCCAAGGATGCGACCCGGAAAGCTATGGAGGAAGTTTCCGGGCCGGTGATCGCGATCGCACTGATTCTCGCGGCGGTCTTCGTGCCCACCGCGTTTATTCCGGGCATTACGGGGCGGCTCTACCAACAATTCGCGCTGACGATTGCCTTATCGGTGATCATCTCCGCTTTCAATGCCTTGACCCTCAGCCCCGCGCTTGCCGGAATGATTCTGAGGCCCAGAACTCCAGCCAGAGGCCCGTTGGGGGCATTTTTCGGATGGTTTAACCATTGGTTCGGACGGGCCACGGACGGGTATGTCGGGTATTGCCACTACCTGATCCGAAAGTCGGGCCGTGCGATGATCTTTCTGGTCGTGGCTGCGGTATGTGCCGGTCTGTTGGGAACCAAACTTCCCACCGGGTTTCTTCCGATGGAGGATCAGGGATATGTCTATTTAAACGTCCAACTGCCGTTGGCCGCCTCTCTCCAACGAACGGATGAGGTTGCAAAAAAAATCGAGGCCATTCTTTCAGAAGCTCCCGGAATTCAATTTGTGAGCACCATCGTAGGGTTTAGTCTCCTGAGCACCGTCAATACGACCTATAACGGGTTCTTTTTCGTCACGCTCGCTCCATGGGATGAACGGACCAAACCCGAGGAAAAGCTTCAGGCGATCTTCAAAAATGTGAACGAGAAACTCGCCGCCTTACCCGAAGCGAACGCCTTTCTTTTCCCGCCTCCGGCCATTCCCGGCGTCGGCACATCGGGTGGCGTTTCCTTCATCCTGGAAGACCGTTCCGGACAGGATGTGGCCTTCCTCGCCGACAACCTCAACACGTTCATGGAAGCTGCACGACAGCGTCCCGAAATCGCGTCCATGAACACCACCTTCATCCCCGACGTCCCACAGGTCTTTGCCCATGTCGATCGCGACAAAGTGCTGAAGCAAGGGGTGAAACTTGAAGATGTCTATAAAACCCTGCAGACCTTTATGGGCGGCGTGATGGTAAATTATTTCAACCGGTTCGGGCGCGTCTGGCAGGTGTATGTGCAGGCTGAAGGAGAATTCAGGACCAAGGCCGAAAACGTGGGTCAATTTTTCGTGCGAAATAAATCCGATGAGATGGTCCCTCTCTCGACACTGGTGACAATGGAAAAAATTTCTGGTCCGGAATTCACCATGCGATTCAACGGCTACCGATCCGCGCAGGTTTTCGCTTCAGCGAATCCCGCATTTACCTCCGGTCAGGTCATGCAGGCCCTGGAAGAAGTCTTCGCCGAAACGATGCCGCGCGAGATGGGGTACGACTTCATCGGAATGTCGTTTCAGGAGAAAGTTGCCTCCGAAGGAGTCCCGGCCAGCGTGATCTTCGGCTTCTCCCTTCTCTTTGTCTTTCTCATTCTCGCGGCCCAATATGAGAGTTGGGGGCTTCCGTTCAGTGTTCTCATCTGTACACCGATTGCAGTCGTCGGTGCATTTGGTGCCTTGTGGGCACTCGGTATGGAAAACGATGTGTTCACCCAAATCGGTCTCGTCATGCTCATCGGGCTGTCCGCGAAAAACGCGATCCTGATTGTTGAATTTGCCAAAATGGAGTATGAAAAGGGCCGTTCTCTCGTCGATGCGGCTCTGACCGGAGCCCGCCTGCGACTGCGGCCGATCCTCATGACATCCTTCGCCTTTATCTTCGGAGTGATTCCACTTGTTCTCTCTTCGGGATCAGGAGCTCATGGGAGAATCCTTCTGGGCGTCACCGTCATCGGAGGGATGATCGCGGCAAGCTTTATCGCGATTTTCCTCATCCCGGTCTCGTTTTACGTGGTGGAGCGATTAGTCCACCGCCACGACGACCATCCTGACCGGGACCCCGACGACCATGATTTTGTGGATCCTGAATTTATGGAAGACGAAGATGCGGTTGGAGTCATCCCCCAACCCAAAAATGCACCAACTCCTTTCAAGCTCTAGGGAGATTGCGGATATGAACAAATGCGGAGCCATCGTTCTGAGCCTCCTGCTCTTCTCCGGCTGCACCATGGGACCGGATTACAAACGCCCCGACGTTCCCACATCCGATTCCTGGCGGCTCGCCCCTGGAACCTCGGAATCTATCGCGAATATGCCCTGGTGGGAATTGTTTAAGGATGAAGAACTTCAGAAACTTATTCACACCGCCTTACAGGAAAACCTTGACCTTCGGGTGGCCGCCGCAACCGTAGCTGAATTCAACAACCAACTCATCATTGCCAAATTCGACCTTGCCCCTTCCTTAGGATATCAAGGAGAGGGAATGTACTATCATAATACGAGTAATGGGCTATCCACCGGAAACGGGGCCGTGATACCCGGGCAAGCCGGCGGACAAAGTGGACGGGGGGACCTTGATTTTTCGAGGCAATCCTTCGTGGGGGGCGTTAAATGGGAGATTGATCTGTGGGGCCGGATTCGACGGAACGTCGAGGCCTCCCATGCAGAATTATTGGCACGAGTGGAAAACCAGCGAGGCCTGGTCATTGCCTTGGTCAGTGACGTGGCCCAATCCTACTTCAGCCTCCGGGCTCTTGATCTCAAAGTGGAGATTGCCGAACGCACACTCAAAGTTTGGAATGAAGCCGTGAGATTAAGCCGATCACAATACGAGCACGGGTATGCTTCGAAGCTTGATTTGGATCGCTTCGAGGCCGAACAAGCCGGCACGAGAGCACAATTGGCGAATCTGGAACAGCAGGTCGTCCAGGCAGAGAACCAGATCAGCGTTCTGTTGGGACACCGACCGATGGCGATCCCTCGTGGAATTGCGCTGACGGAACAGACTCTGCCTCCTGAAGTGCCGGTCGGGTTGCCTTCCAGCCTGTTGAGTCAGCGCCCGGACATTCTGGAAGCGGAACAAAAACTTGCCGCCTCTACCGCAAACATCGGTGTGGCCCAGGCTCAACGCTTTCCCCAATTCAGTCTCAATGCCGGTGGTGGCGTAGCCGGCTTTCAGTTGAACTCGATGGCGACAGGACCATTTGCGACCGCAGGCGTCTCAGGGACCTTAACCGGTCCGCTGTTAAATGCAACCGCGCTGGGCTACGGCGTCGGAGTGGCGACCGCTCAGGAACAACAGGCTCTTGCCCGGTACGAGTTGGCTATCCTGAGTGCGTTTAGAGAAGTTGAGGATTCGTTGATCACCATCAAAAAAACTGGCGAACAACGTGAGGCGCAGGAATCCCAGGTCTCATCGTTACAGTCTGCTTTGAATTTCGCGGACAAACGGTATCGCGGAGGGTTCGCCTCCTACCTGGATGTTTTAACAGCCCAACGGGACCTCTTTCAGGCCGAATTGGGACTTGTCTCTACACGCCAGCAAAACCTGAGTTCAATTGTCCGGCTGTACAAAGCCCTAGGGGGCGGCTGGTCGCCAACAGATAAAGAGGGTCAGCCTGTTTCCTCCCCTTCAGAACCTGGTCCAATAGACCATGAAATGCAGCCTGAACTGAAAAGTTAAACGAGCGGAAGTCGGCGACAGAAAAAGGTTGTCTCTGTCTACCGGCCATCATGAAATTTAAGTTTGAACCGGATTTTCTGTACCCGTGAGGGAAACCCTTTAATTTTTTCAACCACATCCTCTTGCAACATTCCCTCGTTCCATGCACAATACTTTTCTGCATTCCTGCCTCATGGGATCATAATCGCCGGTTGAACTTGCTAGACTCTCCGACTTGTCATGGGACCCCTTAAAAAAGGGAGCAATGGCTTTAAGAACCCGATGTGGAGGGCACGCGGTTCTGGTTCGCAGGCCTTTCTTCGTCAGATCCTGATCAGGATGAGAAGGCATACAATTCAAGAGAAGACTGTAAGAAAAAAAATAGGAAACTCATGATTCAATTCACAAGATCGCATTTAAGATGTAGGAGGAACAGGGATGGCAAATCTTCAGGCCTTACGCCGTAAAATCGGCTCGGTCAAGAACACACAAAAGATCACAAAGGCCATGAAGATGGTGGCTGCATCCAAACTCCGCCGTGCACAGCAGCGAATTCTGGCGTTTCGCCCCTATGGACAAGAATTACGCCGTGTGCTTGCCAACCTGAGCGGTCGGGTCAATCAATCTATCCACCCCCTATTCCAAAAACGCCAGGTCAAGATCATTCAAGTGACCGTCGTGACGAGTGACCGTGGATTATGCGGAGCGTTCAATATGAACGTGATTCGCAGAGCTCTCCAGATGATCCAGAAATGCGAAGAAACAGGGGCGAAGGTCATCGTGGGAGTGGTCGGCCGGAAAGGAAACGAGTATTTTCGCCGCCGTCATTGGCCCCTTCGCGATCCGAATGTGAATGTGTTTGACCGATTGACCTATGAGCATGCACTTGAAGTCGGATGGGCTGCCGTAGAGGCGTTTACCGAAGGGGCCTTTGATGAAGGATATATCGTGTACAACGAGTTTAAAAACGTCGTTCAGCAGCAAGTTGTCGTGGATAAAGTCTTCCCTATCGAACCGCTGAAAGAATTCGGTGCGGCTGAGGCGCCATCCGGCGGCGGCTATCTGTATGAACCCGATCAGGAGGATTTGCTGTCAACACTGCTTCCCAAGTATGCCCAGGGTCAGGTATTCCGCATCTTGTTGGAATCATCTGCTGCCGAACAATCCGCAAGGATGGCTGCCATGGATGGCGCTACTCGCAACGCCGGTGAACTCATCAAGCAACTCAGCCTCAAGTATAACAGGAGCCGTCAGGAAGCCATTACCAAGGAACTGATGGATATTGTGGGCGGAGCCGAAGCCCTCAAATGACCCCCCTTTCGAAAAAGGTCATCGGAAAAATCCGATGACCACCTTATTGAGGGGCATCCATCAAAAGACTCCGGTAAAGTGGGCACATGGCTCCTCTCTTTGTGTGATATAAATTTTTCACCCATCCTTTTTTGTTCTCTGCGATGACACACCCGATTCGCAGGTGGATTTTCATTGGCCTCACCAGGGAAAGCAATCTAAGGATACATGAAATTCTTTTTATAAGTTGCATGCTTAAGCCCATCGACAATCGATCTATAAAATTGAGGAAAGAATCGCCCTTCTTTATTCCTCCCGGATTATCACTCTCCAAAAGCTAACACAGATCGAACGACCCTGGGTTCCCAGCGCGAAAAAACAGCTGCGGCCTTGCTGGACGAACTTTTTTGAACTGATCCGGAGCCTTTGAATAATCTAATCAAGGGCAAATTTTCCCTTGAAAATCTTTATTATTCAACACACCTTAACTCGCAGAACCTGCCGCCCACGATGCGCAGTGTGACACAGGGGCTCCTTGGCGTACCCCTGATTCATGGCGTATTTACTGCATTGATTGATAGTTTTTTAGCCGGTTAGTTGGACGGTGCCTGTATTTGCCCATAATCGGAATATTCATGGGCACCATGACTGACTTGTTTATGTCCGGTTATCGGGTCGGTCGTCGAGGCAGTTCTGCCGGCGATAAGATATAAGATGCTTCCGGCCTGGCCCAGAATGAACATGGCGCAACCTCAGAGGGCAAGGGAAAACCGGCTTGTGATTTTAAAAGTGAGGCTCTCCCCTAGAAAGCTGGGGAGCCCCTTTTCATTGGATAGGTTAATCCCATTTGCGCATTCCTCCCCTCAGAAGTCTGAAAGGTGCTGTTTTTATGAATTCCTCCACTTGAGACGGGCATTGGCCCAGTCATATTTGGTTAGTTTTTCCAATACCTCGCAGAAATTTTGCCATTACAAAAGACGTTTAGCTTCCAAATCCCTCATTCGCTTTTGTGAATAAGGGTCTCCGAAGCCTCCTGATTAAAGTGCCAATCCCCGCCTTGAATAATTTTTTGGCAATATAACTTTCCTGAGTATAGAGTTGGCCGCTCCCGTAATAGGCCACACTATCCGGCCCGAACTCGTCGATGGCCTGACGAAATTTCTTTGCCACCAAGTCTCCATGGCCTCTTCCCTTGTCGCACGCTCAAGTTTTCCATTTTTCCTAATCATGGGGTGGAGGGCTCGAACCTTTTCATACAGAATTTCACGGTTCATCAGCCCCTTAATACTCAGGCGTCCACGGTTGTGGGCATATTCATCCCCCTTCACATCGACGACCCCCTTCCCTCCTTCACGCCAATCAGCATCCCACACCCGGTTCCACAAAATCGGCAGACTCCCTTATTCCAGGTGTCCACCGGAATAACGGGCTGCCGTTCCCAAAGGTTTCCACATCCCGTAAGATGGGCCAGGGAAGCCATTCCCGCCGAAATCCCAAGGACCCGCAATAAATTTCGTCTGGTGAACCCGTTGTCTTCGAATCCTCTGTCATTCATATTGTCTTACTCTCAATACGATAGATAAGAATGACGCCTGCTTTTCCTCTGCCTGTCCGCGATGAATGATTCCGTGGTAATCGCTATCAGATCTGCCAGGCAGGAAAAATCGTTACGGGTCAAAGCCATTGACTATTATTAGCAATCATTGAAAAAGAGCGATGACCTCAGTGTATTGAGCTGGGCAGCATGTAGGATTGATGATGCGACCGTCAACCTCCAGGTGCGAGAGAACACCCAAAAAGAAATTCGGATACCTCAACAGAAGATTAGGGTAACGACCGGGACTGGATCTTTGGTGAAAGAGTGGTGAGCGCCTCTGCGATTTCGCGACTGAGATCCTCAAGATTCCGACTCATGGCCTCGACCAACGCTTCATAATTCTGACTGGTCGGAGCATGGGTCATCTGCGTTTTCCTAGTGGTGAGCACAGTTTGTTCATCCCCACCCAACAGACTCCACCGGGCGACCAGAACAGCCTCCCCTCCCATGGTGCCATCGAACTGCAAGACATCCACGGCAATCTGGTAATCCAGGGGAATTGAACTCCTCCACGGATACTGCAGAATTCGATCCGACGAAAGTAGGGCTGAAAGATTTTCGGCCAGGACATGAGACACATTCTCACTCAACGGTTCAGCCCATTTATGAAATTCCGCCAACTCGACTTCATGCGCACTGGTTTTGGTCACAATCTGCGGCCGGTCTAAATATTTGGGAAGGGTGATCGGCCCTAGTCCAAAGGACAGGCTCGATGGTTTCGTGTCCGATAGGCCGGAGACCGAGGCAGGCGACACGGCTCGCAACAAATAGAAATGCGATGGTTGGCTCGTTCCACACCCGAGGAGAGTGAGCACGCCTACACAAGCAACAAATAAAAAAACCCCCTTTATGACCCTGTTCATGTCCACCACCTCATTGTTTCCCTTTGACTAATGCCTCGGGATGTTGTTCAAGATAATCGGCCAACACCCGAATGGAACGGGCGGCAGCAGACAGCTCCTTCAGAGTATTATTTATATTCACCGCAGCGGGTGAATCAGGATCAACTATCCGTAGCCCTTTCTGGACGGTCCCCAGGGTTTTGTCCAGATTCATCATCAGACCATCAACTTGCTGGTCAAGCCCCCCTGTGAGCTTTTCCACATTTCCTAATGCGGCATTGAGGTTATGAATGGCATTTTGCGTCTCAGGGGAGTTGACGAGTCGGTTTCCTCCTTCAACCGTCTCCAGAATTTCCTTGGCAATTTTATCAAGAGGCAAGCGTCGAATCTCGGCCATCACATCGGTGACGGTCCGCCGCAATTCGTCCATGGTTGCCGGTATGGCTGGAATCTCCGGATATTTTCCAGTCAGGTTCAGCTCTTTCTGTGGAAGATCTTTGTGGAAGTCAAGTCCGACAAACAATTGTCCGGTCAGTAAGCTCCCGGTCTCCAATTGGGCTCTCAAGCCACGTTTCACCATATGCTTCATGACAGCATATCGATCATCTGAAACCTGGGCTTGCATGATTTGTGATTGCAGGACTTGTGTCGTGGTAATTCGTTCCGGCTGAATCTCGATCAGTACGGGAATTTTAATATCAAGCGTGTTGGGATCGAGATTGACTGCGATATCGGAGACGATCCCGATTTTAATGCCACGGAATTCCACAGGAGCCCCAACACTCAAGCCTCGAACCGACCCATCGAAATTGATCATGAACGGACGCGTCAGAACATATTTCTCGTCTTGAATACTGGAAAAATTCCTGAAAAGTTTGAATGCCGTACCCGGTTGGCTCGGTTCCCCCGAGCCTCCTGCCATTGCCGGGGTATCGAACGCGATTCCTCCTGTAAGGAGTGAGGAGAGCGACTCCATTTTCACATTCAAACCCTCCGCCCCAACCGAAATTTCAAACCCGCTTAACTGCCAGAATCGGCTGGTATCTTCTACACGCAGATGATAGGGGTCTTGAATAAAAATATCGATAAACACGCCCTCGCCTTCCTCATCCAAGACATAATCAAGAACACGTCCAACCTGGATATCGTGATAAAGGACCGGCGCACCGGGGGCACTCGATCCCAGGTTTTCCGCACGCAATTGAAATTGAGCCCCTTTGTCTTCTCGTGTCACTCCGGGTGGTTTCTCTAATCCCGTAAATGTCAGAGCCGAAGGTCCCGGCCTGGGATCCATGGCGATATAGGCTCCGGACACTAACGTCTCAAGCCCTGAAATGCCGCCTAAACCCAGGCGGGGACGAACCACCCAAAACCTGGAATTTTCCGTGAGGTGGGGTTCGGCTGGTTTGCGAAACTCGGCTATCACATTAACCCGAGAGAGGTCTTGGCTGATTTCAACCCGCTTGACGGTACCAATTTCAAGGGATTTATATTTAATCTTCGTTTTGCCGGCTTCCAATCCCGCCCCGTCTTCAAAGGTTATGGTGACCGTGGGACCCTTTTCGGAGATGGTTTTGTAGGTCAGCCACCCTCCGATCAGTGCCGCAACCACGGGAATAATCCACACGATAGAAATCCCGCGCTTTTTTTGTACCGTCACTTCCGCCAATTCCTCAAAATTGCCAGGATTGGGTTCGCTGTCCTTCATGTTTTCTCCTCTATGCTGTCCCAGATCAATCGGGGATCGAAACTCATGGCGGCAAACATGGTCAGGATAACGACTGCCGCAAATGAGATCGCCCCCGCCCCGGGTTCAATTGTCGCCACGGCATCAAGTTTTACCAGAGCTATTAAAATCGAAATCATAAAAATATCAATCATGGACCACCGGCCGACCACCTCAGTCATCCGGTATAACATGGTCCGTTCTCTCGGGCGCCATTGAGATTTGTATTGAACGGAAAGCAACAGATACGTCAGCGCCAAAAGCTTTAACACCGGCACGGTGATGCTGGCGAAGAATACCAGCAGGGCAATTGGCATCATTCCGGCATGGATGAGTTCCTTGACTCCGCTCAGAATCGTATCCGCCTCGCCTTTCCCAAACGAAATCACCGTCATGACGGGAAGCAGGTTGGCGGGGATATACAGAATGTAGGCCGCAATCAACAATGCCCATGTGCGCGAAATACTATTCGGTTTTCGCAAATGGAGAGGGGCCTCGCAGCGAGGGCAGATGGCCTCGCCCTCACTCGACAGCGGAGGTATGGGACTGAGTAGATGGCAGGCATGACAACTCATGAGTCCCGACCGGGCTGCGGTGGGGTACAAGCCCATCATGAAATCTCTTCCATTTTTTCCCAGACCGCATGGGTGTCAAGTGCAGAATCGGCAGCAGCTAAGGTCAGAATTAAGGCGACGAATGAATAAATCGCGACACCGGGAACCAGATTCGCCAAATCCGACAATTTCACCACAGCGACAATAACTCCCAGCAGATAGACGTCCATCATGGCCCAGGTCCGGCAGTGCTCAACCATCCGAAAAACCAGAGCGGCGTGCCACGGTCGCTTGTTTAATTCCAACGGCCCAAGAACGTACAACATGCCAAGAATTTTCAGGGCCGGAAAGAGGATACTCGCACACAAGACCAGCACCCCTAACGCCCACATCTCCCGTTCGAAAAACTCCATCACCCCTGTGGAAAGCAGGCTCTCCTGAACACGGCCATTGAGCTCAAACGTCATAAACGGAAAAACATTCGCAATGGTAAAGAAAATGAGACTGGCCAATGCCAGGATGATGGTATGCTCGAAACTATCTCGTTTTTTCGCATACAGCGATGCACCACATCTGGAACACTTGGCCCGCTCACCGTAATGGAGAGGGTGCATACGATGAAGGAGATCACATTCATGACAGGCGATTAAGGTGTGTGCGGCAGCCATGTCATTCTCATTCGATCTAGCGGGAAACACATCCTCTCCCCTGAGTTGAAACCGATGGAACGACCCACCACGTCCATGATGCTTTTAACATATTCGATAATATCTTTCACTATCAATTAGCCAACAACCATGGGCTGACAGGCACGGATTGGACCCGTAAAAGATGATCATGAGGATGGAAAAATACCATTTAGAGAAACGGTTGATCTGCTATGTCCTCAAACAGAGACCTGCCCCCTTTAATGGCAATAAGGCAAATGGACGCTTGAGGCATTTCCTGCCAATCCGTTGGAAATTTTTCCTTCAAGCATTTTCCAAGGTAACCCCATGGCTCAGGACAAATGCGAAGAATACATCCGGGAGAGTTCCCTCAAAATCCATTTGCCTATCCGAAGGGACGCAAATGGAATATTCCTTGTTTCCCCATCCTGAGTTAGAGCGGGCCTCTGGTGACACTGAGGACCACAAAGGATTTGTCATCAAAGGTGATCGTCAATGACTCACCCTTGTCATGTGAGGGGCTCTGGAGATCCATATAGGAATAGGTCCAGATATGAATATGCCCCCCACCCGTCTTGGTTTTGAGGCGGGCAATCGGCTCTCCAAGTAGAGTCAATACCTCATCCTGAGTCGTTTTATGAGGGAGGATTTGGTTTTCGATGCCTGGAGGTATCGGCCTCTCGCCCGTCTCATAGAGATAGGCACGATTTTGCGAACATGCCGAGAGGAGAATAATGGTGACAACCCATGCGCATGTTCGTTGTACCCAATACCATCCCCTATTCATGAAAACACCTTTACCAGAAATCGTCATAAAAAGCCTCCCACAAATACAGTAATCGCATGAATACCTCCCAGCTAAGGAAGAATGGCTATAGTACCTGTTTCGGGCTGAGAAGCAACCCTACTCAAAATTTCCGCCTACCCACAAAAAAATTTCATGGAACGGAGGACCAGGTAGTAGAGGCCCATCACCACACTTACTTCCCGTGAGGTACTATTGAATCCACCCACGCTTGTCTTCAGGGATTGTCGTGTGGACGCTTCCCTAGAGTTTTGCATTAAAAAACTTTTGGATCCTGTCCTTTTTTTTCTATGATAGACTCTCCGGAATGCCTGGCACCGAAAGGAGGGTTTTTTCGCCCTGCCCTCACCCTTTCAACCCCGCACAGGAGTGGGCGGGATACAGTCTTTTTCACAGATGCTGATACACAATCTCTTTGTATGGGATGAAAAAATTCGGAAATCGCCACACGTCGATATTCCGGGATATTGTCCTAAAACCAATCACCTCTATCTTGTGGCGATGACTTCCACAGAGGAAAATTCTCTCTGCCGGTGGGACACACAAGTCAAACATTCAGATCAGCCGGTAAACAAGGTTTGACCATACGAGCCATTGAAGTGGCGGGAAACCCGGGATTGTTCATGAATATGAAGCCTCCCCATTTCATTATTTGGAGACGACATCAATGAAAATTAAAAGGATGAATTTTGGATATTTGTTAGGAGGTCTCTTGATCCTCATGCTCTCGGTTGCCCTTGCTCAAGAGGAAGGAGTCATGGGTGAAACCCGACGTCTGTTCCTAGAGCCAGTTCTTTGTCTCATGCTCCTGATGGGGATTTGGAGCCATGTCAGTGAAAAAAAATGGTTGATGATAGGGGGAGGAATCCTTGCAGTAAGCGGGGTCGCGACTGCCACAATCGACTACTTCTTAGGCATTCCTGAGCTTCATTTGGTCAACATGTCTATTCTATTTGTGTTTTCTCTGGTCAGTACCTGGATTGCTTACCGACATCTGCTTCTTACAGGCTCAATCACTGTGAATAAAATCATTGGCGCCATCTGCATTTATCTCCTGATCGGACTAAACTGGGCAATGTTCTATCTATTCACCAATCTGGCCAACCCGAACTCTTTTCAAGGCCTGACATCTACCGCCATAGGAGTCCAATTTTCAGAATTAATGTATTATAGCTATATCACCATTACTACCGTAGGCTATGGCGACCTCACGCCCATTAAGCCGATCGCACGCACCCTCACCTATCTCGAGGCGATTGTCGGGCAATTTTATGTTGCCGTCCTGGTGGCTTGGCTTGTTGGCATGTATCTTTCCGACAAAGGCGACCCCCTCAAAAAATCCTAGATCCAATCGGGCGTAACTCGCGTCCTTCACCAACTTGATGTCGTCCCGGGCCGTTGTACTCATAAGTGCACTTGCAAATCCAGAGTCTACCACCATGAGGCTTGGACCTACGCCGATCTCCCAACCTTTGTTTTTTTAAAGATGATCAAAAACTTCTTCCCTAATAAAAAACAACGCATAGCTGACAGACATGATTAGCCTTTCTTCTACCCCATTCTGGGAGCCCAGAGAATCATCGCCGCTCCCGCTAAACACATCCCGGCTCCGACCAAATCCCACCGGTCAGGGGGCATTCCTTCCACAGCCCACAGCCATACCAGAGAGGCCATGATATAGACTCCCCCATAGGCCGCAAAGGCTCGCCCCGCAAAGACCGCTTCTGAACGTGTCAGTATCACAGCAAAAATCACAAGGGAAACGATTCCCACTATTCCCAACCAGGGTGTTCGGTGTAGCCTAAGCCACATCCAGAACGCAAAACATCCGCCGATTTCAGCCAAAGCGGCTCCGACATAAACCGCTAACGTATTCATGGGCATTTCTCCTCAAACAGCGATTCAATAATGGGACAGTCAGGAACCAAACCTCCTTCGCATTGAGAGGAAATCGAACGAAGTATTTTTTGAAGCCTACGCAAATCTGAGATTTTTTTACTGACATCCCTGAGATGTTGCTCCGTTACCCCCTTCACTTCCTGGCACGTGTACCGCTCGCCGTCAACCAACTTGAACAGCGTGCGAATCTCCTTAAGCGAAAATCCCAGTTCCCGGCTACGACGAATAAAGACCAACCGTCTGAGTGGTTCCTTGTCATAGAGACGGTGTCCGCCTTCGGTTCTCGGTGGTTTCGACAGCAAACCAATACGCTCGTAATAGCGGATAGTCTCGATGTGGCACCCGGTCTTTCGAGACAAGACTCCGATGGTATCCATGCTGCCTCGCTCCTTAAGACACCTTCTTGCATCTGTAGTTGCTACAGGTTGTACCATGAGAATCAGGAAGGAGGAAACTTGTCTTATAAGTATGAAACGTTTCCTGACTTGGACTAACTCCATGGAATGAAGATGGGGGTAGTACGAACGGTCATGCAGAAAAAATGGAGAATGGCCAATGGGAGTAAGCGCACAACGACAATCAGTCCTACGCTGTCCGCAATGCGGTTTTCAGAAGACCGAAACCATGTCACTTGATTCCTGCCGGGTGATGTATGAGTGCCTGAAGTGCCGGACGATTCTCAAACCCAAGAAAGGAGATTGTTGCGTCTTTTGTTCCTATGGAACGGTGTCCTGTCCGCCTCAGCAGACAACCCACTTGGACACGTAAACCCCATAGTTGTAACAATCGCAAAGGAGATGGTGTAAGAAAAACATGAAATTCATTTTGGGCCTGTGCGTCGTCGTCTTACCACTTCTTACGGAAATAGGGCCGTTGAGGCTGAGCAAATTCAGCCTCAACACATCTTGATCCATATGAAGTCTTCCTTGGCCGAAGATGATGCCCAGATTTGCCCGGTCCCCAACGTGGCCTGGGCAATAGTGAATGCCGGGCATCAGGTCACCATTCTAGCGGATGCCAGCGCCGTTACCTCCGTGGCAAAAGGGTTTGGATGGTTCCGGCGTCTGGTGCATTCGGACACGACCGCCCTAGATCGGGCCAAGCTACCGGAACGCGAGCGGATCAGTCTGGCTGACCACATGGGCGTGTTGGATAATAATAGTTACCAAGGGCATATTGACCCACAGGCACGTTGCATATTAGAGGCCTTGGGGCAGTTCAAAAAAGTTCGTCCAGCAAGGCCGCAGTCATTTTTGCGCGCAGAGCGTAATTCCAGTACGTGAGCACGGAAAAATGGCGAGAACGCCGCTGGCGGCTTTTTTCAACAGCCCAAGTATGGAGAATACTTGGCGTTCCTGAAAAAGATGAAAGTGACGATCTATGGCAATCAGACCATGATGCTCCTGTATAATATTGACCTAAAAGACATCACACCCGTCACCCCCTATTGCATTGAAACACATGGTCGAACTTTTTCAATCTGCGGACCGCATCATGGTGTATTAAATCATTAAAAAGAGGTTAACAGATGGACAGGAAAACCCATTGGGAGAAGGTGTACGGGACTACGGCTGCCGAGGAGTTGAGCTGGTATCAGTCCCATCCCACGATGTCATTGCATTTGATCAAGTCAACAGGCGTTCAAAAGACCGCAAGCCTAATCGACGTGGGAGGGGGCGATTCAACCCTGGTTGATCATCTTCTCGACCAGGGCTTCGAGCACCTTACCGTTCTCGATATTTCTGCCGCCGCTTCGGATCGTGCCAAGGACAGACTGTGCGATCGCGCGAACCGGGTGACCTGGATCGAAGGTGATGTCACCCATTTTCGTTCGTCCAAGACGTACGATGTGTGGCACGACCGAGCCCTGTTTCATTTTCTGACGGAAGCGGAGGATCGAGAAAAATACTGCGAGACCATGCACAGGGCTGTTAGTGCGCAAGGTCACGTGATCATCGCGGCCTTTGCCTATGAGGCGCCACCAACATGCAGCGGCTTACCTGTTGTTTGCTATTCCCCTGAATTTTTGACCTTAGCCATTGGGAATAATTTTGAGCTTGTTGAGTCAGTTGAACAGATCCACCACACCCCTGGGGGCAACAAGCAACCGTTCATCTATTGTCGCTTTATGAGACGCAAGCCCTGAACTTTTTGGGGATCGTCCCCGGAAATCCACTTCATGACTCACCTCACAGAATCAATGTGTTTATGATCAGCCCGATCGACGCGCAGACGGCGATGACCTCAATGACATTCCGCCGGTAGCGGAACAGGGCCACCGCTGCGGCCAGCGCGATTAACGCCGATACCCAGTCGAAGGAGCCGGTGAAGCCGTGCGGCCAGAGAACGTGGTAGCCGAAGAACAGCGCCAGATTGAGGATGACTCCCACAACGGCCGCTGTGATGGCGGTAAGGGGTGCTGTGAATGTGATGTCGCCGTGGGTCGATTCGACCAAGGGGCCTCCCGCCAGAATGAACAGGAATGAGGGAAGAAAGGTGAACCACGTCACCAGTATTGCGGCAACCGCCCCGGCGAGAAATACAAACTCCGGCCCGAATAATACTTTCACGTAGCCGCCGACGAATCCGACAAAAGCCACGACCATGATGAGCGGCCCCGGAGTGGTTTCACCAAGCGCCAAACCGTCGATCATTTGCGTGGGGGTGAGCCAGCCATAATGCCCAACCGCGCCCTGGTACACGTAGGGCAGCACCGCATAGGCCCCTCCGAAAGTTACCATGGCCGCTTTGGTGAAAAACCAGCCCATTTGCGTCAGCGTATGCTGCCAGCCAAAGTTGGCCACCAGGAAGGCCATGGGGGCAGTCCATAGCAAGCCTCCGAAAACGGTGATTTTGAGTAATTTCGTCCAACGAAAATGCGCATGCTCAGGTGGCGGAGTGTCGTCATCAATAAGCGTTGAGCCAACCGACATCTCGATTTGGTTGTGGCCGCCACCGGCTCTAAACGTGTCTGGAGCGATCCCACCGCCGAAGTGGCCGGTCAGTCCAGCTAAGAGGATAATGGCGGGAAACGGCACGTTGAGTGCAAAAATCGCCACGAAGGATGCTGCGGCAATTGCCCACAGCACATTGTTCTTGAGCGCCCGCGAGCCGATCCTCTGAGCGGCTTGAACCACAATGGCCGTCACGGCGGGTTTGATGCCGTAAAACAAACCCGCGACCAGCGGCACGTCACCGAACGCGATATAGATCCACGACAAGGCGATCAGGATCAGAAGCGACGGCAGGACGAACAGTGCCCCGGCCACGATTCCGCCCCACGTTCGATGCATCAGCCAACCGATATAGGTAGCGAGCTGTTGGGCTTCCGGGCCTGGCAGGATCATGCAGTAGTTCAGCGCATGCAGAAAACGCCGCTCGGAAATCCAGCGCCGACGCTCGACCAGTTCCTGATGCATAATGGCAATCTGTCCGGCAGGCCCGCCGAAGCTGATGAATCCGAGCTTGAGCCAGAAGACGAAGGCCTGCCAGAAGGTCACCGGCGTTGGTGGGGATGCGGGAGGTGCGACAGGGGGGGCTTCCGGCTTGTTCATCGGGTGGGTACGGTTTGTTCAGCGGCGACAGGCAAGCCGTCCAAGACACCGCACGCTGTCGCCACCAGAAGAGTAGCGCAGGTGCTGGCAGAAGTTCGCCATACTCGCATTGGTCAGACCCATTCATTGGTTCGCATGATCTGAACACTCAACACTAGCAAAACCTTCATGACTCTGCGAACCAGATTGCTTTGGGCGCCATGAGGTCTTCTCATTCAGACGACTGACCCCGATCCGACCGAAACACTATCAGTGAATAGAGTAGGAAGGAATGCCGGATGATTTTCGCGTATTCCTGCCAATAGATTGGGGGAAAACAATTGTAAGCCAGTCAAATAAGTCCTGAGCACTTTGAGACTGATGTACTCATATAAGTCCATTCAAATCACAACGGGCACCTGAGCCCAGCAAATGAAGCCTTATTAACATGAAAGTGGGTTAGCACCGGGCTTTGCAGAACCCATCCTTTGTGCAACAACATCATTTTTGACAATTTCTCAATGATTGGGTGTCGAAAACCTTTTTTTGGGAAATCGCAAGTGTCCACTACTGGCTGTGAGCTCAACTGGTCGCTGCAACACATACATGACATTTCCCTGCAGGTGTTTCGTATTCAAATGTTTTCCTTGGCCCCATTGAAAAACTGGTTATGTTCATGAATTATTTATTTTTTCTGTAATACTTTTCGCCCATAGGATTCTCCCCATTCGTGCATCGCGAGCAACACGCTTTCAAGCGATTGGCCAAGGGGGGACAACCGGTATTCGACCCGCGGGGGAATTTCCTTATAGTCTTTTCGATTGACCAACCCACGTTCTTCCATTTCACGCAATTGTTTCGTTAACGTCCGGTGGGTGATTCCGCCCAACTCCCGTTGCAATTGATTGAAACGCTTGGTGCCCTCAAGCAACTGATGAATGATTAAGACCTTCCATCGCCCGGCGATGGCGTCAAGTGTGCATTCTACGGGACAAAACACATTCTTCTTGGTGGGCATCGAAATTCTCTTTCTGTTTGAGCGGTATCATTTATGTGCGTACTTGCACATTGATCCTGTAAGAATTATATATCATCGTGGCCCACAAGAAAAAATGGGGAACAATCACGCTAGTGCCAAATGAAAAGAGGGAATCATCGTGACAACAAAAAACCTCACGCAAATTATACCAAACACCGGTCAGCATTGGGTCGGAGATGGGTTTCCGGTGACGACGATGTTTTCGTATGACGAATTGGGAGCGGAGATGAGTCCGTTTCTGCTGCTCGATTATGCCGGTCCTGCAGAGTTTACGCCTTCCGACAAACCTCGGGGAGTCGAACAACATCCGCATCGTGGCTTTGAAACGGTCACCATTGTGTATCAAGGCGAAGTCGAACACCGGGACAACGCCGGGAACTCAGGAAAAATCGGTCCGGGCGATGTGCAATGGATGACCGCGGCACGCGGCATTCTCCATGAGGAAAAACATGGTCTCAACTTTACGAAAAATGGCGGCACCCTGGAGATGATCCAACTCTGGGTGAACTTGCCGGCTAAAGACAAAATGACTGCGCCGCGTTATCAGGAAATTTCAAACAAAGATATTCCAGTTGTGAAGCTGGATGAAAAGGGAGGCAGGCTCAGGGTTATCGCAGGCGATTACACCGGCACTCCAGGTGCGGCAAAAACCTTCACTCCCATTAATCTATGGGACATACAGCTCAATAAAGGACAGTCCCTGAAATTGCAACTGCCGGATGGATTCACGACCACGTTATTGGTTCTGAAAGGGACGGTTCTGATCAATGAAACGAAGACCATGAACAGGAAAGAATTGGCTCTCTTCGAACGGAAAGGCGAACAGATTTCCCTCGACGCAACAAGCGATACGTTATTGCTGGTATTTAATGGGGAGCCGATAAATGAACCCATTGTTGGACAGGGACCGTTCGTGATGAATACAGAGGAAGAGATTCGGCAGGCCATGACCGATTATCGTGGAGGCCGTTTCTGATATGTTTAGCGGAAGCAGATCAACCACCAGCACCAACAAGGAGCAAGCATGACAGATAACAAGTTAGTAGAGAAAAACAAATGGATGATCGATCCGGATGATGCGGTCATGCTTTTGATTGACCATCAGAGCGGACTGTTTCAGTTAGTCAGAGACATCGATCTTCCGGTGTTGCGATCCAACGTGACGGCTCTGACAAAAGTGGCACACCTTGCAGGGATCCCAACCTTTACAACGGCGTCTGTCCCTGATGGACCGAATGGCCCGCTGATCCCGGAAATCCATAAATATAATCCAAATGCGGTGTATGTTCCCCGCACTGGCCAGATCAATGCATGGGACAATCCTGCATGGGTGGAAGCCATTAAGAAAACCAATAGAAAGACCCTGTTAATCGCGGGCACACTTACAAGTGTTTGCATGGCGTTTCCAACCCTAAGCGCCCTTGTCGCGGGTTATAAGGTTTTTACCATTGTCGATGCTTCCGGGAACTGGAGCAAGATGGCCACCGACATCACCATTGCCCGGGTGGTGCAGGCCGGAGCCATGCCAATTGATACCTACGCGGTGCTGGCTGAGATCATGAGCACGTGGAATCGTGCGGACGCGATGGAATTTGCAGAAATTATGACCGACCATATTGTTCCGCCTTACCGTGCTCTGATTGAAAGCTACGAAAAAGCCCAAAGCGTTGGGAAAAATGGCAGAGAAACAAAACTTGAACGACTTGAGCCTGCAACGACCAGAAAAAATTAAATAAATTAAGAGCAATTTTTCAACAAGGGTTTTTCTATACCAAAGAAGAAATTCGAATTTGCGAATAACAAAAGTCTAGATCTGCATTTCACTGGCTGTGCGTGAGAAGTTGGTAAGCTTACCAGCTTCTCCCGCAGATCACAGACCAATCGGTGGCATGCAACCAAATAGCATCAACGGTATCCCGCCGGAAGATCCGGTTGATAGAAAGATGACATTTCATTCGGTCAACTAAATAAAATTAGCACCTCCAGGAATGTGGAGCGAACCGTGTGAGCTCTGAAAAGAGGGTAAGGATTCATTCCTCCTCCTTTGGATTATGCCATCCACCAATATCCGCCACGACAGCCTGCGCCTCATTGGGACCCCACGTCCCTGCCGCATATTCAAAGACAGGGGTGGGCATCTTCAAAACTGGATCCACAATACGCCAGGCCTCTTCGACTCCATCCTCCCGGGCAAACAGCGCGGCATCTCCCGCCATCGCATCGCCGATGAGGCGCTCATAGGCCCCCTGTTCATCCCCTTGTTGGCGACAGACATAGAGCTCAATGTCTTCCCCGGTCATTCGTTCGCCAGGTACCTTGGCCCGGGCACCCATCGCAATCGCGACTCGATCCGGACCCAACCGGAAACGAATATGGTTCGATGCATCTGACCGCCTGTCGTCAAAGAGCTGATGAGGCGGATGTTTCAGTTTGACCAACACTTCCGTGGCCGTTACCGGAAGACATTTCCCTGTTCGAATGAAAAAGGGGACGCCTTCCCACCGCCACGAATCGATATGAAGCTGCATCGAGGCGAAAGTTTCTACCTGCGAATCCGGCCTCACCCCGGCTTCCTCACGATAGCCCCGGAACTGTCCCCGCACCAGGGAATTTCCCGTGAGTGGCCGAATGCCCTTGAAGGCCTTAACCCGTTCATCGCGCAGAGCTTCCCCACCGGAACTGACAGGTGGCTCCATGGCCAGGTTGGCCACCACTTGCAACAAGTGATTTTGCACAACGTCCCGGATCGCACCGGTTTCCTCATAAAACTTGCCACGCCCGTCTACCCCGAATTGCTCCGCCATCGTGATCTGCACACTTTCGACGTAGTTGCGGTTCCAGATGGGCTCAAGAAACGAATTGGCAAAACGAAAAAACAGGAGATTTTGAATCGACTCCTTTCCGAGGTAATGATCGATGCGGAAAATTGCCGATTCATCAAAAACACTGCGCAGGGTACCATTCAGGGCTTGGGCGGAAGCCAGATCGCGCCCGAAAGGTTTTTCCACGACGACTCGTGCGCCGGAGGCACAGCCTGACTTTCCTAAGCTTTTCACCACGGCTGGAAACAGAGAAGGAGGGATGGCCAAATAGAAGAGAGGGCGTTGCGCGGTATCTAGGGTCTGACGTAAACGGGTAAACGTATCTTCCTCCTGATAATCCCCATCAACACATCTGAGCAAATCGGAAAGCTTTGCAAAGGCGGCCTCATCGACCCCGCCGCCGAATTTTTCCAGACTGTCCCTGGCACGCTGTCGGAGGTGGTCCACATCCTTGCCGCCTCTGGCGACACCGATAATCGGAACGTCGATCTTCCCACGTTGAATCATGGCCTGAAGCGCCGGAAAAATTTTCTTCTGTGCGAGGTCGCCTGTGGCCCCGAAAAGCACAAGAGCATCTGAAAGAGCATTCCCCATCATTCCCTCCCTAAACCATCAAAACAATTGATCCCACCCTACTCCACCGTAAGGAGTTCAAGGATGTGTCCGCTCTGATCGCAAAAGTATACTCCGCGTCCGCCACCCCGGTGGTTGATGGTCCTATCCTCCCGCGCACCTGGTCCGCTCCCATAGGGAATGCCTTCGGTCTGAATGCGACCAAAGATCCGGTCGAAATCTTCTTCCCCAACTTTGAATGCATAGTGATGAATGTCGAAGGTGCCGACCTCATCATCATCGAAATCAAACGTGAGCGTCTCATTAATCCGTAGCGGCGCGAAATATCCGACCTTTCCTTCGTCGAACACGAGCCCGAAAATTTTCGCATAGAATTTTGCCGATGCCACTTTGTCATGCGCCGGGACGATGGTGTGATTGAGTTCAATCGACATAGCTCATCTCATTATCGTCGCGATGGTCGGGAATCACCTGGCCTCGCGGTGGAAGGACCGGCAGGCGAAGAGCCACAGTGAAAGTTTTGTCTATCCTCTCACACGTTGACCCATGGTTCATTTGACTGTGGTTCCTGGACACGGTCATCAATAGGAAAATCTAGCTGTTTCGGCGAAGGCCCGGCAAGCTGAAACAGGATCTTCTCGGCTAACAGGTCAGAATGGGAGACTCAGCAAGGGTCTTTCATCTGCCCAACCAGGGAAATTCCCAGTTCCCTTGAGGGGCGATGAGGAGTAGAAGCATGTTAAGCTCGGTAGCATCTTGGGCGAACGAAAAAATTTTGGCGATGAGAAGTGTTCCTGCACAAGATTGACGTAATCACGACACCTGATCAACGAAAGAAAAGACGATAGGCCGTATGCAAAAAAAATGGGAAGTCGTCATTCTTGGTGGTGGGTTTGCCGGTCTGGCCTGCGCCCGTCGACTCGAAAAACTTTGGGGGAACGACACGGCCAAACGCGTGCTGCTGGTCAGCGCTGAGAACTATTTCGTCTATCAACCCTTTCTTTCGGAAGTGATCGGGGCGGGTATCGAGCCGCGCCATGTCATGAATCCCATTCGACTAGCCTTGCGCCGCTGTAAGGTACAACGTGCCGAGGTCACGAACATTGATCTGGAAAAACGACGAGTCGAATTCAATGCGGATGAGGGGGCAAGCCTGGAACCCGTCGAGGCCGAACACCTGGTCATCGCGTTGGGAAGTAGCACCAATCTCCGCGCGGTACCGGGCATGATGGAGCACGGGCTATTTTTAAAAACATTAGCTGATGCCCTGGGAATCCGCGAACACATTATTAAACGCTTGGAGGAGGCGGATCTTGAACCCGACCCCGATATCCGCCGATCTCTCCTCCATTTCGTGGTCGTCGGTGGTGGATACAGCGGGGTCGAAACGGCTGGTGAAATTCTTGATTTGTTACAGGATGCCAGAGGGTTTTATCCCGCATTTGACCCGTCGGAGCTGCGGGTCACCCTGGTGCACTCAGGCGAACATTTACTCCCTGAACTGGGCGAAGACCTCGGGCGTTTTGCTCAACGGTTTCTTGAATCCCGGGGAATGACGGTTTTGCTCAACAGGCGGGCCTCTTCGGTGAGCGCAGGCTATATCCGATTAAACGATGGCACATCCATTAAATCCCAGAACCAGATTTGTACCATTGGCAATGCCCCGAATCCGGTGCTCAAAGATTTGGCTGCGGAGTATGCCAACGGATGGCTAGAGACCGACGAATATTTACGACTCAAAGGCTTTACCCATGTCTGGGGCATTGGGGATGGAGCAGCCAATCCTGACGGGTATGGGAATCAATGTCCGCCTACGGCCCAATTTGCCATACAACTTGGCCGGCATGCCGCCGAGAACATCGCCTTATCTTCCTCCGGCAAACCCCTTGGTTCATTCCGGTACAAAACACTGGGCCAGATGGCCACGATCGGACATCATAAAGGCGTCTGTTCGATCATGGGTTTCCAGTTTAGCGGGTTTATTGCCTGGTGGATAACACGCACAGTTCATTTGCTGAAATTGCCCGGACTCGACCGCAAACTACGGGTCATGGTCGATTGGACTTTTGAGCTTTTTTTCCCGCCGGATCTCAATTACCTGGACTTGAAAAAAACACAAAAAATTGCGCGCATACATGTGGAACCGGGAGATGTGATTTTCCGCCAGGGGGAACGAGGGTCCGCTTTCTATATTGTGGAAGACGGCACATTGGAAGCCACCCGATACGATGGCGAGGGCAAAGTGCTATGGCATGACGACATACTCCCTGGGGAACACTTTGGCGAGGGATCGTTTTTATATGGGATGGTGCGGCGCGTCACCGTCACAGCCAAGACCGGAGCAACCCTCATGGTGTTTAATTCAAATGAATTCAAAACCTTCGTCGAGAGTTTCCAAACGCTCAGTCAGATCCTTCGTCACACGGCCCAACGACCATCACAAGAAGAAGTATTGGGCGAAACACGCTGGACGACGGAACTGCTCTCCTCTCCGGTCGAAGCCGTGATGAAAAAATCCGCACCGTGTCTATCCGAAACGGCCACGATCAATGAGGCCATCCTGGCCTTTGGGAAGTGTTCACAAACCCTGTTGCCTATCGTGGATGCGGAAGGAAAAATGACCGGCATTCTGACAAAGACGGATCTCTATCGGGCCATGACCCATGGCCAGGATTTCGGTGAGTCCGTCGACACGATCGCCAAGCATGAGGTCGCCGCACTCCGTGAGGGGCAGACTGTCCGGAAAGCTTTACGGGTTTTGTACATGAAGGATGTGAAACAGGCTCCAGTGTTGGATCATCAATCCCGACCGGTCGGGATTCTCAGTCACCTGGATCTTGCCGAAGCGAGAATTCACCTCGAACACCGGGCATCAGAGAGGGCGCACGCTTCCTCCAACAATCCTCTCTCCCACAGCTAGGAATGATGGTTGTCACAAATACACGGTTTTTCCCCTTCCTTCTCCCACAAGGAGCGACGAGGATGTTTATGAATTCTGATCATGAGTTCATCAAGAATGGATGTTTCACCGACATGTTAATGTTTTAATTTTAAAGTTTTTTAAATCACGGGTCAGATTTTTTCAGCAAAGGCTCAATAACTCCGCCACAGGAATGAAATGTACCCGCAATTACACAGTGCATTCCGTATGGGTGTTTACAATGATTAGGGAAACCCGCGCAGCAATGGTCCTATTGACTGTGTTGGGGAAACACTCATAGCCCGTCCATTCTCTAAAAGTCAGTTATCCCTGAAATACAGATTTTCTGATTCGTTTCTTGTGAAAAATAAAGGTCAGCAAGGGAAAATTGGACCGTACCACCTCGCAATGAGTCTGGCAGAATCAGCTTTCCGAATCATTATTTCATGAGACTGGAATACCTTAATGTCCTTTCCAGTATTGCCATCTAGCCAAGAAAATGAAAGATTTTTTCGGATACAGGATCCCTTCGGTCTTCGGAGAAGCATTGTGCCTTTATTTACAATAAATCGAGAAACACATCTGATTTCTGGGCTAGGAACCTCTTTCCGCGTGGATTCCTTTGGGACGTATTTATCAGCCTATCATGTGCTGGATTGTCCTGAAAAAAGACAAATTATTGATCGTCAGTTAGGAACAGTCTTTGGAATGATGAGCCCAGGACTGGTTTACGGACAGGTACCTATTCCTGAAGATTGCTTTGTGTTTATTGATCATGTTGATAACTATAGATGGGAAGATAGCGATCCAATTGGCCGATTACACGGACGCACTGATAATAGAAACATTTTCGATTGCCTTAAATTTCGCTTTGATCCTGCAAATCAACGGGTCAAGGATTTTACAGATTTTTTGCCATTAAAGATTAGTGGTTCACGGCCTAAAATTGGCGATAGAGTCATGGCCATTGGTTATCCAAATGTCATGGATGTCCAAAACGTTAGGGAAGAAGGTGTGCTGATATTTACTGAGAAAATGTATGGAGCTGTGGGTAAAATCACACAACTATTCGCTACAGGGCGCGGTATTACCAAGCCGTGGCCTTCCTTTGAGGTTTCATGCAATTGGCCTGGTGGAATGAGTGGCGGACCAATTTTCAATGAGGACGGCCATGTCATTGGCCTTGTGAGTTCCGGTATGGATTCCAACAGTGAGGATGACGGGGTGGGATATTCTTTGGGGTTCAACCATTACGGTTTTTTGAAACATGGCTTCCCGCTGTCGATCCCCAAAACCCGGGAAGGATTCGTGGTTGGGCAGTGCTAAGGCGTGATCCTTGGCATTTGCAAGGCTTATATGCGGAGAGCTTGCAAGCTGAAGAGATCTTGCAAACCATTGGGGTTGACTACGAAATTATATATGGATCAAACCAATATGGATCCGATGATTTTTTTTGGAGTGGAACTTAAGACTTAAATATCTGCCTTCTCCATATTTTCTAATAAATTCCAATCCCGATGTCATCAATCTGATAGATACCAAAGCTACCGTGACTGGCTCGAATTTTCACTTCGGTTATATGATCCGTCCAATCTGATAAATCCCAATTCCCAGTGGGAAGCTCATCCCAGCAATACCAAATACCTGGGTGAGTGGATCCAGCTACGCCGCTGGAAATCCAGGGGCCATCAATTTCTTGCATCGGTTTGTAACACAATTGGATGCCTTGGGTGCTTTCAACCCTGATCCGGTTGAGCTTAAACAGTTTCTTGTCATTGATTCCGCCATCCGTCACAAAGATGTGTGTCGGTCTATGGCCCTCATGTGGATGGAGACTTCGAGGTTCTTCCCGGGGTTCAATTTCTTGGCAGGTACCATCATCCTGAATAATGCCCCAGTCCGTAAAGCTTCCGGGACAAGTCGTAATATGTGGATTTTCGTAGCCTAAATGAAAATGGCTAACGCTGAGAGGGGTCCAGATTGGGCGAACCTCGACATACATAAGCCCATTACAGGCTTGGTGCCACCAGGGGGTATAGGCAAATGTCGTTTCGGCGTATGGATGAAGACTGAACTCTAGAAGATCTAAGGCATCGTAATCCGAGAAATCTACCAAACATTCTTCGGCCAGGATTGGATTATTCGATGTTTGCAAAGCGTCCAAGGGGGAAGTGGAGCCACTGCGCGCTCGTAAGATATTGGCCGTTGGGTTTACGGACGGCTTTATTAAGGTAGGGAGAGAAGGCTCTTTATGTCCAGATTTCTGTATGGCAATTCTGCCTTTTGGAGTTGCCACCAGAACCATGTGATCTAATTTTTGAGAAACTGCCAAAACATTCTGGCTTCCTCCGGTCAGGACTATCACCAAAGCCATACCAAATACTCCAGCTCGAAGTATTTCGTTCACAAAATGTCTCTTGGGTGTCCTTCGCATCATCGTCTCCTTCCATGATTCTCAGTGAAGTTTCGCAGGGATGTTCCAAGCCATCTATGGCTAAATCTCTTTATGGTTTCCTACACAGAAACCATAAAAAGCAATTCGTATGCCATTGAAGCTCCCTATTAGAATAATCCCTATCTTCATTTATCTCATCTGGTGTTATGCAGCCTGGAGATAGGGGAAACTCGGCATCTTCGATATCCGTCAGACATTAAGAGGAGATTGGTCCGTATCGAAATTGATAAAATAGGTATCTGATTGGATAATTGTCTCGGAGAGTTCAAAAAGCAATTGTCAACTTAAGTCAAATTTGGCTCCATCCCGCATTGGCCGTGCTCACATAGTCCTCCGAATGCTTCGCTCTCCCCAGCGGCTGCAGACTCCCTTCGCGGGACTCAGGACAAGCCATTTGAGAGGCCTTGTATGGTGTTGTATCGGTTGAAAAGGTACAAGGGGGGCTCGACTGGCATTTGCCGTTATTGCGGACAGACTTCGTGAGGACTCTCACACCCACACCCCAAACGTCGATCAGGAATCTCGCGGCAAGGACTCTGACCGGCGATTGACTCGCAAGTTTACGTCGGTGTGTGCCACCCCAGCGTCATTCATGTACTTTCTGAAGGCTCCCATCATGCAAACTTTCTCGAACGTCGGCGTAGATGTGGCCAAAAACGCCGTCGCGTGCGCTGGGGGCAGTTTCCTGTCCACAGGGTCACCCATTAGAAGGCTCCGGTCTAGTGGGCACAGGTATCCAATGGTGAAGGGACCAATGGCTCTCTACCAATGAGATGTGTTGATTCAACCCATGCGTGTCTTTGAGGTTTGCGGCAGGAACCAATGCACTCCCCAGTGCCGTCGTTATTCGACGACCTTTCGCATGAGCACCAGGTTGTCGAGGATCAGATTGGATGACCAGATGAAGTCGGCGTCGGCTATCGGGTCATCGAATACATTGCGAAAATTCATGTAGGCCGGTTTGTTATTGACGCCAAGGGTGTCGTTGGTAAAGGCGGTTGCGTGCGGCCAGTCGCTATCATCGAAACCCGGTGCGAACCAGCTAGCAGGAACCTGCCAATGCGCCGCGGAGAAGGAACTCCCGTCTCGAACACTTTCCATCGAACAGGCAGAGCTGTCTCGAGCCGGGCCACGTACTTTCAGGCAAGAGCGGTCATTGAGTGGCGCAGTGTAAAATGTTTGCGCGCGCCACGTATTGTCGGTGACGGCAACGGTCTGGCCGCTCTCGCCCTTAATCACGGCCACCAACCCGGCGTCACCTGGATGATAGCCATACCCCCTGTTCTGCTCCGAGCCCAGACCAAGACTTTCTTCCCAGTCAACGCCCATCACAGCGAGAGAAAACGGCCGGGTCGCCTTGAAGCGAATGACGCTACTGTTAAAGGGCGTGAACGGAACCGCATCGACCGCGAGGAGTTTGCCGTTGACGTACAACTCAAAATAGTTGTCGGCAAAAATGTATGCCGTGAAGATATCGCTGCCACCGGCATCGATCACGGGAACCGACTTGAGGTCAAGATCGGCCGACCGGCGCAACCGGATCCCGTTACATTCATTGTAAAGATCCGCCGCCTTTGCCGCGCTTTCGAAATGCGTCTTGGCCGGCACGATCCACTCTGTGCCGTCTTTGGCCTTAATCTTTCCAACTGCACTGATGCGCGCGTTGGTATCCCTGCACGCATAAAGGCCGGGATTGACCGTTTGAGCCAGACCGGTCGTGAAGGATGGTAGCTCTTCTGCCATAACGTCTTGGCAGAAGACCGACACCCCAAGGGCCATAAAGACAAGCATTAATCTGAAGATTTTCATTGATATCATCCCCGAACCCGGACAATCTTTGGCATCAGTCGCCCGACAAAAAAGGATTTAAGATTACGTGACCTTTTATGGAAAAGACCCTATTAGCCGAGTAAATGGAGTTTCAATCGATTATATGAAACTTTGGAAGATGCTGGGAACATCTGAATGCTGGTCGAACACCCACAAAAAAAGGTCAGCCTGTTATCTCTTTAAAATGAGAGCTTGTTGAGCAGATTCAAATTTATTATTGGATGAATGAACGCTACAGATTTGAGGTCACCAATTAAATCAATGACTAAGGTCATCCGCGCCAGCATCCCATTCGGGGATTTTTTGCACCGGTTTCTGGAATTTAGGCGAGCAAATTTCTTTGTCTGTTAACAGCGGGTGTTGAGTTTTTTGATCATACAGGAAGAGGGCCATCCAACCGAAGAATATGGGAAGGGATGGGGTCTGATGCGATAATCGTATGGCCCCGTCTTTTATTTGTTAACTCATTTGAGGAAATTCTCCATGAAAATATTTTACTCTTGGCAATGCGATCTTGACAAAGAATACAACGAAACCTTCATACAGAATTGCTTGGACAAGGTTATAGCCAAGTTAAATAGCAGCCTAAACCCAAGAGAGCCATTCGAGCTTGATCGTGATACAAGGGATGTTTCTGGAAGTCCAGATATAGCAAAAACGATCTTGGATAAAATTGAGAAAAGTGGGGCCTTTGTGGGAGATCTGTCATTTATTGCAGAAGCCACCAATGGGAAACATTGCTCCAACCCGAATGTCCTTATAGAGCTAGGCTACGCGTTGAAGTGTTTAACCGATAGGTGTATCGTAAATGTAATGAATACCGCTTATGGAAATCCTGAGGGTAATATGCCATTTGATTTTGCCCATAAAAGGTGGCCAATTTCATACAAACTATCTAAGAGCAACAAAACTAGAAACCACGAGGAGCAAGGAAAATTGATACAAGGCCTGGAAAAGGCCATTAAGGATATTCATGCGATCAGTGGGGGTTCTAAGGCTGTTCCTTTGCCGCTCAAGGAGGATCCTTCAATAGACAACATCGAGAGCCACATTCTGCATTCCAATCCCAAGAGTGATTGGAAGCATATCCACGATGCTTATAAAAACTCAGCAATTTATCAAAAGGACGCAAATCTTCGAATCGAAATAAACAAGAATGATGAAGGAGTGGTGAGCAGTGATTTTCGAGAAGCATGGGCACACCTTTTCCCTAGTCCTACCACAACATCCTATTGGTGTGACATTTGGTTAGGAGCAGCGAAAATTGAAAGACGCCATTTGGTTTCTGCCGATGGCGGGAGAGCCATGTTGCCTCGCCCGGCGAATGTGAATGGTAATTTAGTGGAGCCTCTTGATTATAAACTTGCAGAAATTTTTGACCCTAATGATGTTTTGGCCCATTATTTTAATCAGGTTGGATATCAGTTGTTGTAGTCTACAAAAGTGCAGAGTTCCTAGACTTGTTCTCATCGTACACCTATCTTTGTATGATCAGACAGATTTGGGGTCAGGTCCTCCATTACGACAGAGTACCCATCTAGACTCTTCCAATGGCCCGGCCTCTTCAACTCCAATTTACTCATGCCCTTTATTACGTGACCAGCCGGGGCGATGGCCGACAAGCAATTGTCAAAACCGTGGCCGACCGTCAGGCCTTTCTTGATGGCCTCGCCCAAGTGGTGGAACGGTTTGGGGGGGGGCGCTGTCATGCCTACTGTCTGATGAACAATCCGCTATTGCAGCAGAAACACACGCCGAAGCCTATCGTACCCATGGATATCAGATGCGGGAAATTGCGGGCCACTTGGGCCTCCATTATTCCACTGTGCGCGCTGGATACGAAAGGCGGAAGCAGAGTGTTCATGATTACAAGACCTGCCTCTATGAGTGAAAATGATTGGGCACCGCACATGCTTCAACCCGTTCACTTGTAGAAAAGCTTTCGACTGATGTTCCGGTCAAGCTGTGAATGTTAACTCTATACCAATTTATGGTAAATATGGTTGTGGCAACTCCGTAAATACCAAGGGTAAATCCACGGTTGAAAAGGAATCGATCGCACGAAGCCTTACACGATACCAAAGCCCTATTCAATATCGACGACAACAAGAACCCTTGGAATTTTTTATATGATTCAAAAAACGAACTTTTTAAAATTATCTGAAAAGATGGTCTTAGAAACACTCCGCCAGAAAGAAAGCTGACCTCAAATTATTGAATTTTGTCCATCGCAGTGGGCAAGGGCGGAAGCAACTTTTCGATTCATTCTTCCATAAGATCGGAATACCCTAATGGCTTTTCCAGCTTTACCATCTAGCCAAGAAAATGAAAGATTTTTTTGGATACAGGATCCCTTCGGCCTTCGTAGAAGTATTGTGCCATTATTTACAATAGATCGAGAAACACATCTGATTTCTGGGCTAGGAACCTTTTTCCTCGTGGATCCTTTTGGGTCGTATTTAACAGCCTATCATGTGCTGGAGTGTCCCGAAAAAAGACAAATTATTGATCGTCAGTTAGGAACTGTTTTTGGAATGATGAGCCCCGGGATGGTTTGCGGCCGGCCGCCTATTCCTAAAGATTCTTTTGTCTTTATTGATCATGTTGATAACTATAGAGGAGAAGTTAGCGATCCTATTGGCCGATTACATGGACGCACTGTCAATAGAAACATTTTCGATTGCGTTAAGTTTCGCTTTGATCCTGCAAATCAACGGGTCAAGGATTTTACAAATTTTTTGCCATTAAAGATTAGTGGTTCACGGCCTAAAATTGGCGATAGAGTCATGGCCATTGGCTATCCAAATGTCATGGATGTCAAAAATGTTAGGGAAGAAGGTGTGCTGATATTTACTGAGAAAATGTATGGAGCTGTGGGTGAAATAACAAAACTATTCTCCACAGGGCGCGGTATTACCAAGCCGTGGCCTTCATTTGAGGTTTCATGTAATTGGCCTGGTGGAATGAGTGGCGGACCAATTTTCAATGAGGACGGCCATGTCATTGGCCTTGTGAGTTCCGGTATGGACCCGAACAATGGGGATGACGGGGTGGGCTATTCATTTTGGTTTCAACCATTAGAGCTTTTTGAAAGATGGCTTCCTGCGGTCCATCCCAACAATCCCGGATGGATTCGTGGTTGGGCAGTGCTAAGACGTAATCCTTGGCACTTGCAAGGTTTATATGAAGAGAGTCTGCAAGCTGAAGTAATCTTGCAGGCCATTGGGGCTGATTACGAAATTATATATGGATCAAACCAGTATGGATCCGATGATTTTTTTTGGAGTGGAACTTAAGACTTAAATATCTGCCCTCTCCCTGGCCTTTTAGAATATAGAGCTAGGCAAGCCTTTTGTTAAGAGTTTCATCCGACTTTGCTAGACTGCAGGTGGACCACGGCCCCTCCGTATTTAGTATCTGGGTGCGATCTATGTCGTGATGAGCCGGGGTCTGGTTCGCCGGGCGGCCTTTCGCACTCCCACAGTTAACCAAATCTATCTCCACGTGTTGGGCGAAGCACATATTCTTTGGATTGTCTGATGAGCAATCACTATCTGTGTCTACACCCCCCACGCGGAATTTGTGGCAGGTCATACGGCATCTCAATTGGGTGTATTCCCAACGTTTCAACTGAACCAATCGGCGTGATGGGCCGTTTTTTCGAGGGCGTTAAAAAACCATCTTGTCGGTACATCTATCTAAACTCAGTCCATGCAAAGTTGGACAGATCAACAAAGGGGTTCTGCTGGAGTAGCCAAGCCCAGTACCTGAAGCCGACCACCGCTCCTTTGTGGCAGCACGTGCAAGTCAACTGCTTGGGATAAGGATGAACTAAATAATTGTTTGCTTATTCCATCCCCAAAATGAACGAGTTTTTCAAGAGGTTTTCTTAATGCCCAGCTTATAGAAAGGCTTATACGATATTGCCATTCAGCAATCATAAAATATTAATTAATTGGGAAAATTATGGTTGCAGGCCATCTTCGATCCAGCCTCCAGTTAATTCTTGCGTAGCCTCATTTTTTCTAATAAAACACTTTTTGTTGAATGACCAATGTTTCCCATCACACTCTATATTCAGAAAAACCCGATAGGTTCCACAAAGCAATTCTTGATTTAATTCAGGATAAACTTGAGCACAATTACTGCGATGGTAAAGGAGAAGGAGCCCGCTGTACGCGCCCGTATCGGATGAGTGAAGATCTATGCAGGATGGTCCCATAGAAAAGAGATCATTGTTATCAAATAGGAGAGGCCCACGATACGCAACACTATTAGATGGATGTTCTTCAATCGTTACTTGCCCAGAAACTCCAAATGCGGTTTCCCTTTTAATACCTAAAAAATACACCCATTCATTGGAAGTAATAGGAACATTACAGATTTGGACATATAACGCTACACGATCTTTCTCATGTAACGATTGAAAGTTCGCACATAATTTCGGATTGGCCAGGAGACGCCGCATTAGAGAAGTCCCCCATTCCATAAATGGAAATTCCATGACCCAAGATTACCATAATTCCTATTAGGTATCTTAAGGGGATAATTACGTTCGGGATGATGGATTTGGCAAGACACATCCCTTCATGCAGACCCGTTGAAATTGGGAATTGCTCGATCTTCTTCCAATCGGCAATCGATGTTGCTCACCGACTGGCTATTCAGGTTATTGATCGGCTTTCCCTTGCCTGGAAGACTTTTCGACACTAGAATAGAGAGTACGATGAAGACTTCCCAAAAAGGCTTAGCCCTCTTCCTGATTGGTCTGTTCCTCGGGTTCAGCTTTAACGCCTATGCCTGCCTGGTGCCGGTCTACACCAACATGCCGGTGACTCAAGTGAGTGATTGCACCATGCCGGGGGAAGAGCCTGTTACTCAGTTCTGTGACGGGTTTAAAACTCTCGCGGTCCAATCGAGTCTCGATACTCCTTCACACAGCCAGGCTCATGCCCCCTTCATTGGCGAAATGGCCCTACTTCTTCCTGACCTTGTCCCCTCCTCCAGAAATTTAATCTTTCCGCCCGGTACCGGCCAAGTGGCCGTGCCAAAAGACCTTCTCCTCCTCATCTCGGTTTTTCGTATTTGATCCCCTCCCCGTTTTTCCGTTCATCACCAATTCTCTGAATTCACGACCTCACTGATCCCGGTCTGACATCATCAGGCCTGATCGACAGGACCATTTTCTCCTTCCTGCTTCTTTGGGTACGAGGCAGAATCGGTAAGAGGTCTATGGTCGCTACATAACAAGCGGAGTCAACCATGCACCAGATTATTTCAAGATACGTGGTGATAGTGGCATTCGGTATGGTATGGCTTGGTTTGCCAGGTCCACTCCCGGCCCAACCAACAGACACAACTGAACCGGCCTTGGAACTCGTGCCCCTGATCCAGGAAGCGATTCAACAGAATCCTGAGATCGCGGCGACACACGAGCAGGTCCTGGCCATGAAGGAGCGCGCCCCTCAGGTGGGAGCCCTGACCGACCCCGAATTAAAGGTTCAGTTGTGGAATACGCCTGACTCGCTGAATGTCACCAAAACACAAACGGTTATCTACGGGGTTGCGCAACAATTTCCTTTCCCGGGGTTGCTTTCGAAGAAAGCCGAGGTGGCGACACGGGAAGCCGACCAGGCGGAACAACGCGTGGCCGCCAAAATTCGCGAGATTACCGCTGCGGTCAAAATGGCCTTTTTTGAGCTGTTGTTCGCCCACAAAGCCATTGAGGTCCATCATGAACAGCAAAAATTGCTCAGGCAGTTCTTTGATATTGCCAATGCCAAATACGGAGTGGGAACCCGAACACAGGTGGACGTCCTGCGCGCTCAAGTAGAGCTGTCGAAAATTTCCCAACAATTACCCGTCCTCAATCAACGACGGGAAACCGCTCAAGCTCAGCTCAATACCATTCTGGATCGTGATTCCCATGCTCCGCTTGGAATCCCGCGAGCCCCACATCCTCAACCGCTGACACGCTCGCTTGAAGAACTCCAGGAACACGCGCTTCGACTCCGCCCGGAACTTCAAGAAGCTGATCTGGCAGTGAATCGATTTCAGTCGGCCACACAACTGGCCAAATTGCAGTACTACCCTCACCTTCGGGTGGAACTCCAGCGCTGGCAAAACTACAACACCGACGACGGATTTGGCGGGAATGTGATGGTGAACATACCCTTCGCGTTCTGGACCAAACCGAAGTATGACGCAGGTGTGCGGGAAGCGGCGGCGCAGGTCCGATCCGCACAAGCCAAGCAACAGACCCTTGTCACTCTCACGCGCTTTCAGGTCAAGGATCTGGTGGTGCAAATTCAGGCCACTCAAGAGGTTCTGGAACTTTATCGCACCACCGTCCTTCCGCAGGCCCAGCAGGTTCTCCAAGCCGCCCATGCGGGCTATCGGACTGATCGCACGGATTTTTTAGATCTGATCGATGCGGAACGCGCGCTCATCACCTTTCGACTTGAATATATCCGGGCGCTCGTGAACCGGGAACAGCAAGTCGCCCAACTTGAACGCGTGCTCGGCGCGGACCTGTAAGAAGGAGATGCACGATGCTCACGCACACATCACGACCACGCTGGATCATCCTCGGATTATTGCTCTGTATCCTCGTGACAAGCCTGTTATTTTTTAAAGAATCCTGGTGGCCCCTCTTCCAATCAGCGGGAATGACCACGAACGAGGCAAAGCATATCGAACAACCCATGCAGGATATGGGAACCATGAGCGGCCATTCTTCCATGGAGATGGAATCCAGCCAGGCCTATGCCATGGTGACTCCGGCACGGCAACAATTGATTGGCGTCACCACAGCCCTGGTGAGCATGCGCCCGCTCCAGACGGTCATCCGTGCCGTGGGGAAAGTGGACTATGACGAACAACGTCTCACCCATATCAATCTTCGCATTTCAGGTTGGGTGGAAGATCTCTTTGTGGATACCACCGGGCAACTTGTAAAAAAAGGTCAGCCCTTGTTTACCCTCTACAGCCAGGAACTCGTGTCGGCGCAGGAGGAATATCTGCTAGCGATGAAGGCCAACGCGCAGATTCAGGACAGCCCTCTTCTCGAAACACGACATCAGACGGCACAAATGGTCCAGTCTGCGCGCGACCGTCTCCGACATTGGACATTAAAGGATGCGCAGATCGATGAGTTAGCGCGTCGTGGCAAGCCGCAGACCTATGTCACGATCTATTCCCCTGTCGCCGGGTACGTTATCGATAAGCAGGTGTTTAAAGGTACGTTGGTGAAACCCGAGATGACCCTCTATGCGATTGCCGACCTTTCTACCGTGTGGGTGCAGGCGGAAGTGTTTGAGTATGAAATGCCCTTCGTCCAAGTGGGACAACAAGGAATCCTGACCCTGGCGGCCTATCCTGGAGAAACCTTTCAAGGAGAGATTACCTTTATCTATCCCTACCTCAACCAGGAGGCCCGCACCAATACCGTTCGGCTGGTGTTCAAGAACCCGAAGCTACGACTGAAACCGGACATGTATGGGACCGTTCAGATTCAGGTGAATCGCGGAAGTAAGCTTGTGGTTCCTGAAGAAGCGGTACTCGATTCCGGGACCCGACAGATCGTCTATGTGGTCCGGGGAGAGGGCATGTTTGAACCACGGCAAGTCACCCTTGGCCCGAAAGTAGGCGGCTACTATGAAATCGTCGAAGGTCTGGCTCTGGACGAACGGATCGCCACGTCCGGCACGTTTCTCCTGGATTCGGAAAGCAAGCTCATGGCGAGTTCGAACATGATGGGCGCGCTGGGGATGGGAGGTATCAAAATGGAGCAGGCGCACATGGGCAAGATGGATATGGATATGGGTAAGGACAAGACCATGACAGGATCAGGAATGGCGCCGGCGAACAAGACACCGGCAGGAGCGAGTAAGAAGAAAGCCGGTGACCTGGTGCTGGGCTTTTCAACCAATCCCTCGCCCGCACGCATAGGGGAAAACCGTATACAGGTGATCGTCTCCAATCAACAGGGCAAACCGGTCTCTCCTGCGCAGGTTCAACTCACCTTCACCATGCCGATGCCGGGCATGCGCCCGGCTACGGTTCCGATGTCATCAAGTGCGGAAGGCACCTATGAAGCCAACGTCAATCTTGGGATGGCAGGTCAATGGGATCTGACGATCCTGATTCAACGCGCAGGGCAGCCCGATATTCGGGAAACGTTTTCGGTGGTTGCCGGAGGCGGAAGGATGTCCGGGATGCCGGGAATGTCCGGGATGCCGGGAATGTCCGGAATGTGAGTGATCCAACATGATTGAACGAATCATTGGCTGGAGTGCGCGTAACGGCTTTTTGGTAGGAATCCTGACCCTTTTTCTGATGGGGTGGGGAATCTGGGCGGTCTATCACACGCCCCTGGATGCCCTGCCCGATCTTTCCGATGTGCAAGTGATCGTCTTTACGGAGTGGCCTGGTCGAAGCCCGGATTTGATTGAGGATCAAATCACCTATCCCATTGTCACCTCGATGTTAGGCGCTCCACGCATCAAATATGTTCGAGGACAATCGATGCTGGGTTTGTCCTTTGTCTACATTGTGTTTCAGGACGGAACCGACATGTATTGGGCCCGAAGCCGGGTGGTGGAATACATGCAGGGTCTTACAGGAAAACTCCCGGAAGGGATTTCACCTTCACTGGGTCCCGATGCGACAGGCGTGGGCTGGGTCTATCAATATGCGCTGTTGGACGAAAGCGGAAACCATAGCTTGGCCGATCTTCGCTCGTTTCAAGATTGGTATTTGCGCTATTGGTTACAGAGTGTGCCCGGCGTGGCGGAAGTGGCGACCATCGGCGGGTTCGTCAAACAGTATCAAGTCCAAGTCGATCCCGTGAAATTACAGGGATATGGCATCGGCCTTCCCCAGGTCATTCAGGCTGTCCGACGCAGTAACAATGAAGTAGGAGGACGGGTCATTGAGGCCAGTGAACGGGAATATATGGTACGAGGCCGCGGATACATCCAATCGCTTGATGATCTTCGAACCATTCCTATCGGAACGGACGGAAAGGGGACGCCCATTACCGTCCACGATGTCGCGACCGTGACGTTCGGTCCGGATCTCAGACGTGGCATTGCTGAATTAAATGGACAAGGAGAAACCGTCGGGGGCATCGTCGTGATGCGATATGGCGAAAATGCGCTTGAAGTCATTCAACGGGTCAAAGAACAAATCGCCACCATCACGCCCTCCATTCCCGAAGGCATCGGTATCGTTCCGGTGTATGATCGCTCGGAATTGATTCTTCGGGCCATCGCTACGCTCAAAGAAAAAGTCATTGAAATCACCCTCGTCGTGAGCGTGATTAGCCTCCTCTTTTTATTTCACGTTCGCTCCGCGCTGGTTCCCGTCCTCTTACTGCCGGTGGCGATTCTCTTGTCGTTTATTGCGATGTATTATCTGGGCGTCTCCTCGAACGTCATGTCACTCTCCGGCATTGCCATCGCCATCGGAACCATGGTCGATGCGGTCATTGTCATGGTGGAAAACGCGCACCGTCGCTTGGAGGAGTGGGAATCCCGAGGACGTTCAGGCTCACGGGATGACGTCATTATTCAAGCCGCCCGGGAAGTCGGCAAGCCCCTCTTCTTTTCTTTGCTCATCATCACCGTCTCGTTTCTGCCCATATTTACATTAGAAGCCCAGGAAGGCCGTCTGTTCAAGCCGCTGGCTTACACCAAAACATTCGCCATGTTCTTTGCGGCGTTGTTGTCCATCGGGTTGGCCCCTCTCTTGATGAAATGGTTCATTCGCGGCCGGATCATGGCAGAACGACGAAACCCGTTGAACCGGTTTCTTGTATGGATCTATACCCCTCTCCTGAAAGGTGTTCTGAATGTCCGATGGCTGGTCGTCGGCTTAGCCATTCTCGGAATGATCCTCGTCGTTCCCGTCTACCAACAGTTAGGCTCTGAATTTATGCCCCCCTTGAACGAAGGCACGATTCTGTATATGCCCACCAGCATTCCGGGCATGTCGATTAAACAAGCCTCCACCATCCTTCAAACGCAAGACCGATTGTTAAAAGAATTCCCGGAAGTGGATCAGGTGATGGGCAAAATGGGTCGGGCGCGCACCGCAACCGATCCGGCCCCCTTACATATGGGCGAGACCATCGTGACCCTGAAGCCTCAGGAAGATTGGCGACCCGGTATGACCTGGGACAAGCTGATTGCCGAAATGGACCAAAAGGTGAATTTTCCGGGAATGGCAAATATTTGGTGGATGCCGATTCAAACGAGAACGGAAATGCTCGCCACCGGCATTCGCAGCAGTTTAGGCATAAGAATCTTAGGGCCGAAATTAAAAGAACTGGAACGCATCGGGCTGCACATTGAAAGCCTGCTTCACACACTTCAGGGCACCCGGAGTGCCTACGCCGAACGGGTCACGGGAGGCTACTATGTCGATATCGACGTGAACCGCATCGCCGCTGCCCGTTATGGCCTCACGATTGGAGACGTGCAGGATGTCATTGAATCCGCTATTGGCGGGAAAAATATTGCATGGACCGTGGAAGGCCGTGAACGTTATCCGATTAATGTTCGATACCCACGTGATCTGCGACAAGATGTGGAAGCGCTCAAGCGCGTCCTTGTCAGCACGCCACACGGCGAACAAATCCCCCTCGCCCAACTTTCTCACATCTCCCTCACCACGGGACCGCCTTCTGTGCGAGATGAAAATGGATCGTTGGCGAGTATGGTGTTTGTGGATATTGGAGGCGAGGATCTCGGCACCTATGTTCACAAGGCCAAAGACCTGGTTCAGAAGCACATCACCCTTCCATCCGGGTATACGTTACAATGGGCGGGTCAATATCAGTATCTGGAGCGGGCGCAAGAAAAACTCAAAATGGTGATACCCTTCACGCTTTTTCTCATATTCCTCCTACTGTATCTCAACTTTCATTCCGTCCCCCGATGTCTGCTGGTATTGCTATCGGTGCCGTTCTCGTTGATCGGGGCTATCTGGTATGTGGATTTCCTGAACTATCCTCTCAGCATTGCCGTGTGGGTCGGACTGATTGCCCTGGCAGGAGTGGCAGCAGAAACCGGCGTGATCATGGTGATGTTTTTGGACGAGGCCTGTGCCCGCCGGCAACGGGAGAATCGACTGCAGTCCTTGGCGGACCTTCGTGATGCCATCATCGAAGGCGCCGTCTTACGAGTCCGCCCAAAAATCATGACCGCTTCGGCCATCATTCTGGGTTTGCTGCCCATCATGTGGTCCCACGGGACCGGCGCCGAGGTCATGAAACGCATCGCGGCCCCGATGATCGGCGGCATGGTCACGGCGACGGTGCTCACACTGTTGGTCATCCCCGTCATCTATTTCATCTGGCGCCAGCGGCAATTACAATTCAATCATTGAAAAGTTCTGATACGGGACCATGCCAACAATACACCAGATTGTAAAAGCTCCGTCCTATGTGGAATATTCACATCAAAAGAGAAAGGCAATCTGATTCATGATGCAACCATTCACTCACGTACAAGGGACAAGCTGTCGATTGAACGGGCATCTTCTGGTTCTTCTCGCGCTATGGACAATCACGGCCTGTGTCTCCGCACCTCAACTGCCGCAAAACGAACCTCTCCCGCCACCCGAAAATGCGACTCCACCGGTCGCGCCACTGCTCCTGGATGGCAATCGTCTGTTTGCCGAACACCGGTGGACCTCTGCAATTATAAAGTACGAAAAAGCCGTTCGATCCCAGCCAACACTGGCTGAAGCGCATTACAACCTGGACATGGCCCTCTATAAAAATGGGCCCGTTTCAGCCGCGCGTCCCCATTTTATCGAAGCGGCCGATTTAGCTCCGGGGCATCCCGTCATTTGGAATGCTCCACCCTTCAGAAAATATGGCACGGTTGAATCGAACACACCAACATCGGCACCAGATGGTCATTTTGGACATCAGCATTGATTCGAAACCAAACGGTTTTTATGGTCCGAATATTATGAAAGTTCAATCATGAGCATCAACAGGGATTGGCAAGACAATCGGATGACGCGGCGCTCGTTACTGCATGGGGTCGGTGCGCTGGGAATAATGGCAGCTTTGAGTCGCCTCCTTCCTTCCTATGTTCTGGCCGGTACAACCATAGCAGAAGCTGGTTCTCCTTCAGAACTACGGAGAACCACCATTGATTTACGCATTGCGGAGTCTCCATTTCGAATCGGAGAGTTGACCGGAATGGCCAAGACCATTAACGGCACGCTACCCGGGCCTTTAATTCGGTTGAAGGAAGGTGACAACGTGAGGATCAATGTCACAAACCGGTTGATGGATGATACGTCCATTCACTGGCATGGATTGCTTCTTCCGCCGGACATGGATGGCGTGCCCGGCGTCAGCTTTGCCGGCATCAAGCCCGCCACTACCTTCAGCTACCGCTATCCCATCCGGCAAAGCGGAACCTATTGGTACCACAGTCATTCCGGCTTCCAGGAACAATCGGGTGTTTACGGACCGCTCATCATCGATCCGATTGAGCCGGAGCCATTTCAATATGATCGGGACTATGTGGTGGTGCTTTCGGATTGGACCTTCGAGTCGCCGGAATCGGTTTTTGGCAATCTCAAAAAGCAAAGTGATTACTATAATTTTCAGAAGCGCGGCGCCCCCGAGTTCTTTTCCGATGTGTCACGAATGGGATTGGGGCCGGCCCTGCAGAACTATCTAATGTGGGACGGGATGCGAATGGACCCCACGGACTTCGCGGACGTCACCGGGTATACCTATACCTATTTGATGAACGGCTTGGCACCCGAGCAAAATTGGACGGGGCTCTTTCTTCCAGGCGAACGGGTGCGCCTTCGCTTTATCGCCGCCACAGCCATGACCTTTTATGATATACGCCTGCCCGGACTTGCCATGACCGTCGTTCAGGCGGATGGCCAAAATGTGCAGCCGGTGGTGGTGGACGAGTTTCGTATGGGCCCAGCCGAAACCTACGACGTAATCGTCCAACCAACCGAGGATCGGGCCTATACTATTTTTGCCGAAACGCTTGATCGAAGCGGCTATGCACGCGGCACATTGGCTACGCGCGCAGGAATGGTCGCACCCCTCCCCGACCGTCGTCCGCGGCCGCTCCGGACCATGGCTGCCATGGGCATGCACATGGACGGCATGGACATGGGCCACATGAACAAACATGATCAGCACGGCGGGGCACACATGGAGCCTCCGGAAATGGACAAGTCAAAAAAACACGCCACGGAACACCTGCATGACAAGCACGACATGTCGGACCTTCCACCGGATGAATCGCGCCATTCGATGATTCCCGGCAGCACACCTGTCCAACATGCTCCCGGTCATCATGGTACCGGCAATCAATCTGTCGCCGAATATTCGCGGCAACAGCTCGATGAGCCGGGCATCGGGCTGGAGAATACCGGCACCAGGGTGCTGGTCTACACTGATTTGAAAAGCCTGGCGCCCTATCCCGACCAGCGGGAGCCTGGGCGTGAGATTGAACTTCACCTCACAGGCCACATGGAGCGTTACATGTGGTCATTCGATGGGAAAAAATATTCCGAAGCCAAAGAGCCCATTTTCTTTCGTAACGGCGAACGCCTCCGCTTCACCTTCGTCAACGATACGATGATGGAGCATCCCCTGCATTTGCACGGGATGTGGATGCACCTTGAGAACGGAGCTGGAGCCTTCCTGCCCCGCAAACACACTGTCATCGTGAAACCGGCCGAGCGGATCTCGGTCGCCATCACGGCGGACGCTCCCGGACGTTGGGCTTTTCATTGCCATCTCCTCTTCCACATGGAGGCGGGCATGTTCCGCGTCGTGGAGGTTTCCGACGAGGAACCTTCGGTGCGTTCATGAGGACATCTGTTCGATGCATCCTCTCACTCACGGTCATCAATTTACTCATTTGGAATTCCCATTCATCAGTCATCTTTGCCCAATTCATCCCCGACAAATCAACGTCCACTCATCAACACACACACCACCCCCAAACGAGACAGCCGGAAGGCCAAACTGACACCCGATCCGGGGTATTTGGAGAAATGTCGGAGACGGGAACACCTGTATCCAAAACAGCGGACTGGCCCAGTCCTGTCATGGATGAGCAGCGCCACGGGTTTTTCCTCGCCGACGTCCTTGAATACCGTCCAAATTTTAGTGGGAATGAAAGTAATGACGACTACCGGTGGGACATCGAGGGGTGGTACGGCGGTGACTACAATCGAATCTGGTTCAAAAGCGAGGGCCAGCGGGACACGGCATTTAAGGCCGACTATGACATTGATTCACAACTCCTCTTCGGACGCTTCATTCAACGGTATTACGATTTTCAGATAGGGGGGCGCGTCGAAACCCAATCTTATCGGGGGCGGAATGTTACGCGGGGACTGGCGGTGATCGGATTCCAAGGTCTCGTCCCGTATAATTATGAAATTCAGCCCGCCCTCTTCATTAGTCAACATGGGGACCTGTCCGCACGAATGACCGCGACCAAAGATCTCTCCCTCACGCAACGGCTGATCCTCCAGCCTCGCTTTGAGACGAATGCCGCGATTCAACGTGTGAGAAAGTTCACAACGGGTTCAGGACTGAATAACCTTGAATTGGGATTTCGGCTGCGTTATGAAATCCGACGGGAATTTGCCCCCTACGTGGGAATCTCCCTGGACAAAAGTTTTGGAGATACCGCCTCGCTTGTCCGGAAAGAAGGAGGAAATCCAAGTCAGGTACGATTCGTGGTGGGCGTAAGGCTCTGGTTTTAAGAATAGTTATACCGCGATATCCGCCTGCGAATTTTTGTGGAGCTGGAGCTTCTCTTTCCAAAAGCACACAACATTTACAGCCTCGCTATCACACTACTCAAGGGTTATCGACAGTTTTCTTCGGGAAGTCACCCGGTTATCGTGGGTGGACAGGAATCGGTTTTATTCTATTTTTTCAATGAGGATGTGACGGGCAGCCTCAGGAAAGGAGGATTGATTCATGGCTCATCAACACCAATCTTGTGTGGAAGCCTGTGTGCAATGTGCGGAGGAGTGCGAATCATGTTCAGATCAATGCTTGGGTGAGATGCCGGACTGTGCCAGGCGTTGCATAGACTGCGCAGATATCTGTTGGACTTGTACGGCATTTATGAGTCGAGATTCTCAATTCAGTGCGGAACTCTGCGACATTTGCGCCACAATTTGTGACGCCTGTGCGGAGGAATGTGAGAAACATCAAAACGAGCATTGCCGACGATGTGCAGAAGCCTGTCGCCATTGCGCGGAAGAATGCCGCAAAATGGGTGCAGCAACCAAAAAACAACCTGTGGGCGCCGGGCGATAGCCTTAGGTGAACACTCATCGGGCAAGGCTTCCCGGAGGCTTGCCCGATGAGGTCGATTTCCCCTTTCTTCCATTCAATCTTAGCCCACACGGACAGGAGCCTGGTCTGAAGGCCGGATGGATCCTATGGTGTCGCCAGTCGGTCCGCCGACAAGCTATGAAATAGATTGCCCCAAAGCCTGACGCAACAGACATTTTCTTCTCTATGTGAGCGAGTGAAGCCTTCAACAAAGAGGACAAAGGCAGAAAGACTCCATTAGCTCAAATCCACCTCAATGTAGTGATCCCGGCGGTCGTCCACCAAGTGGATCCTTCCTTGCCGCCGCCCTGCCGTATCCATTCCTACGCCATCGATTTCCACACCGTCCATCGATAGACGGCTCACGTGTTCCGGTTTTTCACCGACGCGCCTGAGGGTGATGTGATAGACGGTCTCGCGAAAGCGATAGTGTATTTTGTACCCTTCCCAATGGGCCGGGATACAGGGGGCAATAACCAGATAGTCGATCTCCAGTTGCAAGCCCAAGAGGGTTTCCACGGTTAGACGATACATCCAGCCTGCCGCTCCGGTGTACCATGTCCACCCCCCCCGGCTGGTGTGTGGCGGCGCACCATAAATATCCGCGCACATGACGTAGGGCTCAACCTTATACCGTTCCATATCATCCGGTTGACTCCCATGATTGATGGGATTGAGCATGTTAAACAATTCCCACGCCCGCTCCCTGTCCCCCAACAGGGCAAACGCCGTCGTCGTCCAAATGGCGGCATGGGTGTATTGGCCACCATTTTCGCGAACGCCGGGCACGTAACCTTTGATATAGCCGGGCTCAAGGTCTGAGGTGTCAAATGGTGGTGCAAGGAGCTGAATGAGTTGATCTTCGCGTCGCACCAGGCGGGTGTCCACCGCCGCCATGGCCTGACGGGCTCGATTGGGATCACCGCCGCCCGAAATGACCGCCCAACTCTGGCTGATCGAATCAATCTGGCATTCGGCATTCCGGGACGAACCCAAGGGTGTGCCATCATCGAAATAGGCCCGCCGATACCATTCGCCATCCCAGGCATTGGCCTCAATGTTGTCGCGCAGCCGCGAAGCCTGCCCGGTGCACATGTCGGCAAACGCCTCGTCTCCTCGACGACGAGCCAGGCCTGCAAACAGCTGTAGGTTTTCGTACAGGAACCACGCCAGCCACACACTCTCACCCTTGCCATCACGACCGACGAGATTCATCCCATCGTTCCAATCGCCACAGCCCATGAGGGGTAATTGATGTTCGCCAAACCGTAATCCATGTTTGATTGACCGCACGCAATGGTCATAGAGACTGGCCGCTTCAGTCGAACGTTGCGGCTGGTCGTAGTAAGCCTCCTCTTCCGGATTCAACTCACGGCCCTCAAGGAAATGAACGGACTCGTCGAGGACTCCCGTATCGCCGGTGGCCAGGACATACCGGCAGGCGGCATAGGGAAGCCACAAATAGTCATCGGAGAAATGGGTGCGCACGCCTTGTCCATTGGGCGGATGCCACCAATGTTGGACGTCACCCTTGCGGAACTGATGCTCGGCGCATCGAAGCAACTGCTCACGGGCCAGCCAGGGCGTGGCATGAATGAGCGCCATGGTGTCTTGCAATTGATCACGGAACCCGTAGGCGCCACCGGATTGATAATACCCGCTACGTCCCCAAAGCCTGCAGGACAACGTCTGGTAGACCAACCAACCGTTGGCCAATACGTCCAACGCTCGATCCGGCGTCTCCACATGCACCGCTCCCAACGTCCGGTTCCAGTGGTCCCACACCGCTTCCAAGGCCCAACGGGCACCAGCCGGTCCGCCGAATCGTTCGATGAAATACTGCGCCTCATCGGTGTTGCGGGCCGCGCCGAAGATGAACACGACCTCACTCTCCTGCCCCTCGGCCAGTTCGATCGAGGTCTGTATGCCCGCGCAGGGATCAAGACCCGCACCGGTTTTGCCCGATAAACGCTTGAGGCGCATCGCGGCCGGACTGGCCAGGGACCCATTGCGGCCAATGAACTCGGTACGGTTTCCCGTCACCGTGCGCTCCCGCTCGCTGACCTGAACAAAGACCATTCGATTGGCACATTCCCGGCCATAGGCATTGCGGGCAAACAGGGCACCGCTGTGCGGATCTGTTTCGGTCACAATGTGCATCATATTGCTATGGCGCCACTCTCCGAGCACCAGCTCCCAATATCCCGTCAGCGACAATCGGCGGGGCCTCTTCGAATGGTTGCGCAACTTGATCACCACAAACTTGACCGGTGCGTCCATGGCGACATAGGTGAACAGTTCCGAGGCAATACCGGCTTCGTGATGCTCGAACACGCTGTACCCGAATCCGTGACGGCACACATAGCCGGACCGACCGGAAGCGGGCAATGGCGTGGGCGACCAGAATGCACCCGTTTCCTCGTCTCGAATGTAGAGCGCCTCGCCGCTACTGTCGCTCAACGGGTCATTGTGCCATGAGGTCAGTCTGAACTCGTGCGCGTTTTCCACCCAGGTATACGCGCTCCCGCTCTCACTGACCACCGTGCCAATGTGTGGGCTGGCGATGACATTCGCCCAGGGCGCCGGTGTATGTTGCCCAGGTTCAAGAGTGACGACATATTCGCGCCCATCGGGTGTGAACCCACCCAGACCGTTACAGAAAATTCGGTCACGAGCCGCCAATGGTTGGGCCGGTATGACTGCCGGTCGCCGCAATGGCACCAAATGGTCCGGCAGACGCACAACCGGGACGAGGCGCTCCACCTGCTCGAGTAATGTCTCGGCGGTATCGGTCAACACCACGCGGGCGACTGTCTGGAACAAGACCCGATCCTCTTCGGACAATTCTTCGGCACGCCGCACAAAGACCCCACCCGGTCTGTCAAGAATTTGCGGTTCGTGACCCGCATTGATCAGCCCCATGATCTGGTCTTGCAGCACCGCCCGATAGCCGGAGAAATCCTCGTTGACGATGACCAAGTCCGCAATCAACCCCTTCATCCGCCAATAGGCATGGGCTTGCAGCACTTGTTTGACCAGGTCGATACGGTTCCGGTCGCCAATACGGAGCAGAACGATCGGCAGATCACCCGAGACGACAAAACGCCAAAGCCCGGACTGACCAAGCTGGTTGCGGGCAATGACGCTTGGCGCAGCACGGCGCAAGCCATTGGCGAAAATGATTGAGGTGGCCAGGCGACCATAGACCTGAGCCTCCGCTTCGGTGGCGTTGAGATGACGCAGCACCTCCTGACTTTGGAACCAGGCCATTTCAAAAGCACGCTCAACGAAATGCCGGTCGCAATATTTCTCAAGCAGCACCAATGCAGCCTCCCGGGTGTCCGCGACCCCGGAGATGATCTGCACGGTCGAGGACTCATCGGACGACAAGGCGATGGTGCGGCGGATGGCCACGATAGGATCGAGCACCGAACCATCCGTATTCGACAAGGTCGACGAAGGATCATCGCTCTCCAGTGCCACAGGGTTGGCCGCCGTTCGACCCCGCCCGATGAATTTTGAGCGGTCCGTCTCGTAGGAGGGCTCGTCGGCTACAGCCCCGGGCGCAGCCAACAGGTGAAACATCCACGGTGTCGCCTCCCCCGGAGTCCGGGCACGTCGCCGGCAGAGGATCGCCTGGCGGTCCGGCAGGATTTCGGTTTGCACGAACAGGTTGCTGAATGATCGGTGGGCTAAGTCGGCATTCAATGGCGCCAAGACGACCTCCGCGTAACTCGTCACCTCGATATGACGGGTACGAATCGACAGGTTGGTGAGCGTGACGCGTCGGATTTCCACATCGTCTTCAGGTGACACACTGATCTCAGTATGGGCTTCAATCCCCAGGTCGCGCCGCCGATATTCGGCGCGCCCCTGCACAAAAATGGCTTCATAGTGATCGGCCGTGCGCAATGTCGGTTGATGCGCCGTGGACCAGTACCCTCCCGAGTCGCGGTCACGCAAGTAGATGAATGTGCCCCAACAATCGGACGTCACGTCCTCGCGCCAACGGGTCACGGCCAGATCACGCCAGCGACTGTATCCGCCACCGGCATGAGTCGACATGAGGTGGTACCTGCCATTGGATAACAGATGCACTTCAGGGATCGGCGTGTTCGGGTCGGTAAACACGCGCATGATTGCCCCGCCTTCCGCAGCGGCAGGGCGCGCGGCGGCGCTCACCTCAGCCGCATGGGGATGCAACGTCGCGCCCTTCTTCGGCACGCGCTCCTGCAGCAACAATTCGGTCGCCCGTATGTGAGGGGCAGACATGAAACGGCGCTGCATCGGCTGATTGAGCAGGACATGCGCAAACGCCAACAGGCTCATGCCTTGATGATGCGCCATGAACGTGCGCACGATCGCGTGATTCTTCCCTCGAGGCACGCGGGAAGGCGTGTAATCCACCGCCTCGTAGAATCCGTAGACGCCACAGAATCCATTGCTCGCCATGGTCTGTAAGTTGCGACAGGCCTCTCGCGGCATCACCGTGAGCGCCAGCGCGCTGGCGTAAGGCGCGATGACCAGGTCGTCTCCCAGCCCCCGCTTAAAGCCCAGCCCGGGGACCCCAAACGCCCGATATTGATAAACATGGTGCATATCAGTGGCGTTATAGCAGGACTCGGATATGCCCCATGGCACCGCGCGTTGTCGACCGTATTCGATCTGGCGGGACACCACGGCCTTGCAGGTCTCCTCCAACAAGGTGTTCTGGTAACTCGGCATGATCAGTTGCGGCATGAGATACTCAAACATCGAGCCGCTCCACGAAATTAAACTCACGGCGCCGCCATAACTGGTCAGCTGGCGACCGAGTGAGAACCAATGCTTTTGCGGAACCTGTCCCTGTGCGACAAGGAGAAAACTTGCCAAACGTGCTTCTGATGCGAGCAAATCATAACAGGACGGATCACGGCGCCGTTCCCCCACATCGTATCCGATGGTCAGCAAGCCGCAGGACGTCTCATAGAGAAATTCAAAGTCCATTCCCGCCAATTCGCGACAACGATTCACCAAATCATCGATGATTTTTATCCGCTCCACTGCCGCTGTATGCGGGGATGCGCCCACTCCGGCTGATGACAGCCCTTGGGTACCCACGACCCGCTTTCTGGCCAGTTCCACCAGTGTCGGGATGGAGGTGAAGTGCCCCGACTCGGGGACCAACCATCTCAGGTCATCTCGCAGTGCGCAGGATTGCTGATCGAATGCCTGTGCCCATTGATAGAGTTCGCCATCGATATCGCTATCTGCCGGAAGCCAGGCTACCAGTTCCCCGGCGATGCGGTGAATCTCTTCCATCTGTCGTTCCGCGCCTGCCAATGTCTGTGGTTCCCCGTTCAATGTGAATGTATGAAGAGTGTCCTGAAGAACCTTGATCTTCTTCGAAAGTTCGGGGGCCGGTATCGAGGGCACGTGTTCGGCAAAGACCTGCAAGGTATCCTGCAGGCCACGAAACGGGCACGAGGACAGCACCGGCTGATCTTTCAACTCGGCCAATCCCGCTTGCAAGGTGAGCAAACTGCCAGCCAGATTTCCGCTGTCCACCGACGAGACATAGAGCGGACGAAGCGGTTTCAGGGTTCGTGTGTCGTACCAGTTATAGAAATGGCCGCGGTAACGTTCCAGCTTTTCCATCGTCGCCAAAGTGTATTCCGTAAGACGCAAAAATTCTCCGGCGGACAGATACCCGAAATCGTACGCAGACAAGTTTGCCAGTAACGACATGCCGATGTTGGTTGGCGAGGTGCGGGAGGCAATGGCCGGGGCCGGATATTCCTGGAAATTATCCGGTGGCAGCCAGTTATCCTGCGGACTGACGAACTTCGCGAAGAAACGCCACGTTCGTCGGGCCGAGGCCCGAAGGAACGTTCGTTGCTCAACGGTCAAGTCCGGTACGGGGACCACAAGGGGAAGACTGATCCACCAGCCGACGACCGGCGACCCCAGCCACAGCAACAACACGGGCGCATAGAACACCCACTCCTCCGGCCGGCTGACCCCTAAGGCAAAAATCAGTACCACCGCCAGAGCAGGTCCGATCCACATCTCCATACAAAAATCAAGCAGGGTCCGGCGCGCATTGCGACTGACATAGGATCGCATATGCCAGAGTAACAATCCGCGTTTCGTGAACAGCATCCGCACACCCGAGCGCAGAATCGCATTCAGGTTAATCAGCGTCTCGTAGGGCAATAAGACCACTGTGAGTAACGCCAGCATGAACGGATGGCCTGTGGATTTGCTTTTGAGGATGAGGTGCACCAGCCAATCCCGCTCTTCAGGTTTCCGGATGAAATCGATCATGGCTCCGAGCAGGATGGGCAAAAACACCACACCCCCGACCAACAGGGTCCAGACCCATCCCGATCCCGGACCAATCAGCCAACCACCGACCAGCAAAGCCAGCAGTGACGGGGACACGAGGCTGCGTCGAAGGTTGTCAAATAATTTCCACACCGACAGGGCTGTCAGTGGGTTCGGTTGCCGCTGCGCCTTCGATCCTTTGGGCCATGGCGGTCCGGGCACATGTGGGAACAACCAGCCGGCAAGCTGCCAGTCCCCGCGTATCCACCGATGTCTTCGGCTCGCCTCTATGGCGTAACTAGCCGGATGCTCTTCGATGATATCGACATCAGTGACCAGTGCTGAACGTGCATACCCGCTTTCCAATAAGTCATGACTGAGAATGAGGTTCTCCGGAAAGCGTCCATCGACAGCCTGACGAAACGCATCCACATCGTAAATGCCTTTGCCGATGAACGACCCCTCCCCGAAAATATCCTGATACACATCCGAGACCTCGCGCGTATAGGGATCGACGCCTGATTCACCTGCGAACAGTTTCGTAAACCGTGACCGACCGGCACTGGTCAGGCTGATTGACGTGCGTGGTTGAAGAATCGCGTAGCCTTCGACGATACGTCCCTTGTCCGGATCGTATACCGGCCGATTGAGAGGATGGGCCATGTTGCCGATCAAGGTGCGTCCCGTGTCACGGGGGAGTTGCGTATCGGTATCCAACGTAATGACGTACTTGATGGAACTGAGGAGGGAGGGATCACCGACAATATCGGAAAATGCCGTTTGTGCCTCTCCCCGCAGCACGGCATTGAACTGCTCCAGCTTGCCGCGTTTGCGCTCATACCCCATCCACACCCGTTCGTAGGGATTCCACATTCGAGGTCGGTGAAACAAATAAAAGATGCACGGCCGGTCCTCCCGGTAGGTCTCATTGAGCGCCTGGACACCTGCGGAAGCCCGGGCGAGCAATGCCTCATCATCCGGCAACATACGCTCAGGCGCGTCACGAAAATCCGTCAGCAAGGCAAAGAACAGATGGGGATCGCGATTCCCCAGATATCGGATCTCCAGGGCTTCGAGAAGATCATCAATCTCCTGTGACCGGCTCAGCAGGGTGGGAACCACGACCATCGTGCGGTGAACGGATGGAATACCCTTTGAGAAATCCAATCGTGGTAACGCCCGAGGCGCTAAGGCCAGCGTGACCACCAGATTCACCAGCGAGACGGCCAGCCCTGAGACACCCATCATCCCGGTTATTCCCAAAAACCAGAACCGCCAATCATCCAACCCGAATCCCTCGAAAGAGAACAGCACGACCGAGGTTGCCAGAGCCGTGAGCAACAGGATGGGTCCGAGGTACAGGATCAGGCGGAAGGGCCGACTCGCCCGGCTGATCCGCAAATTCCACGACACACGGCAGTTCACCCCACGCTCCAGTATGTCGCGTCCGTGATCGATCAGGTAGTATCCGACATGGGAGGCACGGTTGTTGGAACCCATCTGCGCAGCTGCAGTCTGCGCAAGCACAATCGCTTGGCGTGCGACAGCCCATTCACTGCACGAACTGCCTCTCGCCACATCTTCGATGACATGCCGATACCGGTCGCGGGTGGCGAAATCCTGGCTGGTATACATTCCCATCGGGTCTTCACACAATGTCTCTTCAACAACACTGAGCGACTCGACGTAATTCTTCCAGTCCATTGTTCCGATGAAACGCAGACTACTGATACTGTTGGAGATGGAGATCTGATTGGTCGCGGCCGTTCGGCCGGCCGCCTCCGACAACTGCGTCGCCGTCACCCCCTGTTCGAGTAGTTTGTGTTCGACCCAGGTTTGAATGAACGCCATAGCCGGCCCCTGAGCCTGGAGTCTCGCGTAAAATTCCTCCACAAACGGTGCGGTCAAGGGGACATCAGCATTCGCGAACTCGGCGAGCAACTGAACAAGCTGTTTCGGTTCCTTTTCGGCCGTCGCGTGCATGCGGTCTGCCCAACTGATCGCCGCGTCGCGCTCCTCACGCCGACGGGCAATACGCAACCCCACGCGGCGAAGGTTTTCCAAAAGTGCCAACTGCAGCATAATCGGGAATGCCCACAGTTCTCCGAGCTGTAACGGTTCAACAGTCTGGTAGGCGGCAACGATATGGGTCGCATTGTCGCTGTCGACACGACCGTCCATATGAGAGATCAATTCCAAAGCCAGGTCATAGATTCTGGGAAAACCGGCTGACGGACCGTCAGCCAGTCGCGGCAACTGCCGGCTGTACCCTCGCGGCAAATGGCGACGTGCCAGAACGATTTGCTGCTCGATAAGATAAAAATTATCAAGCAACCATGCCTCTGCCGCGACGATCCGTTGACCGGGCGTCACGGCGGCTGTCACAAGGTCATACGCCGCCACCAGCACGCGCTCATTGTCCGCCAGCCGAGGTAATAACTTGTCCGGTCCAGAGTGCGGATCGATTGTATGTTGACCGGTTAGCGTGACCGCATGACGTTTCAATTGCTCGATGCTGAACAGCTCCGAGCGCAGCAGCTCCGTGTCCCCGGCGTCACGCAACGCATTTTGTGCGGGTAATAAAAATCCGATTTTTTTTCCGAGATCTGTAATGACGATGACATTCTCCTCGCACGAACTTGGGGCGTCCGCGCAGTAATAGCCTTATGCCCTGTGTTTGCCAAAATGTCATGCGACGTGCATTCAGCACGTCAACCAGTGACCTGTCGATGGCCATTTTTACATTGTCTTGGCTGGGATTGAAATTAACAGGGTCAACCGGACAGTGCGGGAGCACAGCTTTTTGCCGGAACTCAAGGCCAAAGGGTTAGAGCTTGCTCGAAGTTGATTGGGCCCCGCACAAGTCTCAAGCCGTTCAACTGCGGATGGCTAAAGCTTTAGACTCACGCTCCTGTCAGCTTAAGCCATGTTAACACTATATCCATGCGGGGATATAGGGAACGCGATGGCACTAAAGCAGACGGGAAAACTGTGGCCTATTTCCGTAACGCAAACTTCGGGTTGGCTTCCCCATGGCAAAGGTATTTCACTATACTGAATCAACGAGTTCATTTGTGAACGCCGACCGAATCGAAGGCCATAGGTGATGCCACTGAGAATTTCCACTTCGGGCCAGATGACCTTCTTACTTTCGCCTGTTGATGATAAGGACCATCACAATGGAACAAAAACCTCATATCCCCGAAAATAAGCCCCGGCGACGGGAATTAAGCATGGCCAAGGTAGAGCAGGTGAAGGACCCGGTCTGCGGCATGATGGTGGATCCGCTTACCGCTGCGGGAAAATTCGAGCATGCGGGCACCATGTATTACTTTTGCAATCCCCGTTGCCAGGACAAATTCAGCCATGATCCGGAAGGCTATCTGACTGGGAAACATACACAGTCGATGGATGCCGTGCCGGCCAAGCCCGGCGCCAAATATATTTGCCCGATGTGTCCTGGTGTCGAATCTCCCAAACCGGCGGCTTGTCCTAAATGCGGCATGGCACTGGAGCCGGATATCGCAATCGCACCGGCGACTAAAACGGAATATGTCTGTCCCATGCATCCTGAAGTGGTACAGGATCAGCCCGGCTCCTGTCCGAAATGCGGGATGGCGCTTGAACCTCGCGAAATCACACTTGAAGAAGAAGAGAATCCCGAACTCCAGGACATGATGCGCCGATTCTGGATTGGACTTGTGTTGGCCTTCCCGGTGTTTTTCCTGGCCATGTCCGAGATGATTCTCGGCAAACCCGTTCAGCAGATTCTCTCGCCGTCGGTCAATGCATGGGTGCAATGGATATTGGCAACGCCAGTGGTTTTATGGTGCGGCTGGCCGTTTTTCCAGCGCGGGTGGGCTTCGCTCGTCAACCGCAGTCTGAATATGTTTACGCTCATTGCGTTGGGAACCGGTACGGCTTATGTCTATAGCGCCGTGGCCACCATTGCTCCTCAATTATTCCCCGCCTCCTTCAGGGGAGAAGGCGGTGAGGTCGCCGTGTATTTTGAGGCCGCTGCCGTGATCACCGTCCTCGTGCTAATGGGCCAGGTCCTGGAATTACGGGCTCGCAGCCAGACGGGCAGCGCCATCAAAGCCTTGCTAGGCTTGGCACCAAAAACTGCCAGGCGTATTCGCGAAAATGGCGATGAGGAAGACGTCCTCGTGGAATCGGTACATCCAGGAGACAAGCTTCGTATCCGCCCAGGAGAAAAAATTCCGATCGACGGAGTCATCCTTGAGGGTCAAAGTGCTATAGATGAATCGATGATTACCGGAGAATCGATCCCGGTGGAAAAGCAGGCAGAAGCTCAGGTCACCGGAGGAACCGTCAATGGAACGGGAACGTTGGTGATGCAAGTGGAACGAGTCGGCCGGGATACCGTTCTGGCGCAGATTGTTCGTATGGTCAGCGAAGCCCAACGCAGCCGGGCGCCCATTCAACGGATGGCCGACCTGGTAGCCGGCTATTTTGTCCCGATTGTCGTCGGGGTTTCGTTACTCACTTTCTTTATCTGGGCTTTTTTCGGTCCGGAGCCTCGCATGGCTCACGCACTCGTCAACGCAGTTGCGGTCCTCATTATTGCCTGTCCCTGCGCGTTGGGTCTCGCCACCCCCATGTCCATTATGGTGGGAACGGGACGAGGAGCCACGGCCGGCGTCTTGATGAAACATGCGGAAGCCCTGGAACAATTGGAAAAAGTGGATACCCTGGTCGTCGATAAAACCGGAACCCTTACGGAAGGCAAACCCAAATTGATGTCAGTCATTTCTCTTACCGATAGGCAGGAGGATGACCTCCTGCAATTGGTCGCCAGCCTGGAACGCAACAGCGAACATCCCCTGGCCTCCGCCATTGTGAACGGAGCGAAAGACAAAGGGCTGGAGTTATGGAAGACTCAGGATTTTCAGTCGAAAACCGGCAAAGGCGTGGTCGGAACCGTTCAGGGACACAGCATGGCACTCGGAACACGGAAATTCCTGGAGGAAGAGTACCACCTGAAACCCGAGGACTTCGGACCGTTAGCGGAGAAAGCCGAGGACCTGCGCCGTGACGGCCAAACCGTCATGTTTGTGGGCATCGCTAATCAGATCGCCGGTCTCATCGGAGTCGCCGACCCGATTAAACCATCAACCTCGGAAGCCATTCGCCTGTTGCATGAGGAAGGAATTCAAGTGGTCATGGTGTCCGGCGACCATCAGCAAACAGCACAGGCGGTCGCACAGAAGCTCGACATCGATGAGGTAAAAGCGGAAGTGTTGCCCGAGGAGAAAAGCCGAATCATTCAGCAACTTCAAGCACAAGGAAAAATCGTGGCCATGGCTGGAGACGGCATCAATGATGCACCCGCCCTCGCCCAGGCCCATGTCGGCATTGCCATGGGGACCGGCACGGATGTAGCTATGGAAAGCGCCGGAGTCACCCTGGTCAAAGGTGATCTTCGAGGCATTGCCCGTGCCCGTCGGCTCAGCCAGGCGACCATGCGCAACATCCGGCAAAATCTGTTCTTTGCCTTTTTCTATAATGCCATCGGAGTCCCGATTGCCGCCGGCATCCTCTATCCGGCATTCGGCATCCTCTTGAGTCCGATGATTGCCGCAGCCGCGATGACCTTTAGCTCAGTCTCAGTCATTACTAATGCCCTGCGATTACGATCAGTCAAACTCTAACAGAATGTTGAAAACGTATGCCCTGAGTCCGGCCGAAAAGGAAACCGTGCCGGCGCCTGAATTCCCGGCCTTCGGAGCCGAAGCGACTTCGGCGAATAGGCTTGGCAGGCAAGCCGACGGTTATTTGAACCAAAGAAAAGGAGGGGAGATAGATCCCCGCTGACTCCCGCGGGGATGATTGATGAATGGGTCTCGCCGGACAGTGCTAATCCGGCATCTCTCCCTTTTCTGTCATTTCCGACATTGTTTATCGGAAATCCATCTGGTTTCTATTCTGATGGATCCCGCTATCAACCTGTGGGGATGACGACTGGTATGGTATCCACCCTTACCCGACTCGTTCTATATCCTCAATGGCATGCCATGTCGTTCCGGTGGGGTATCTCAGTTGGCTGACGGTTCTGTATGTCCCCTCCCCGTCGCTTATCCTAAGAGAAAACCAAAATCCCTTTGCGTGAGGGTGCCCCCGCCATGTTGGGTGGCCCTTCAAGAACGGGTCCCGTTTTCTTCTTATCAACCGCGGCCGTTTGAGTGGGGCTGTTGCGGTTGAGAACACAGCCTTGGGCGTAAGGGCCGCGTGCAAGCAAACCAAGGCGAGGATATAAGTTGCTGCGGCATAACCTGATGCCGCTGATCTGACTTGGACATTCTGGTACAATGCTCTTATGTCCTCAGTCGGAGCTTAAACATTCATGAGATCCATGAGCAGATACCTTCTCTCTTTTGTGGCGGTTATTGGGCTGGGGGGCGTCCTCACAGCGGGTCAACTACTGGCCCAGCCTGGCGAAATTGACATCTTCAATCAACAGGACACCAGAGTATTCAAGACGGCGGCCTGTACAAAAGATCGCCGGCCAGTTGAAGCGCTGTACTTCATCGTGGCCAGCCGGTCCGATCTGGCCAATGGAAAATCGTCTCCATCATCGCAATTGATGAAAGAAGCAGTGGATGGTAATTGGCGACAGATTGCCTCCCGGTTGACGATGGAGCAAGTGACGGAAGAACGCTTTGCCGATACCTATAACGCTCTCCTGAGCGAAATGATCCCACTTTTGCAGCAGGCAGTTGAGGAGCAGAGTGGCGTGTCCATCTCCGTCTCTGAAGTCAACAGCAGATCGATGGACCAGACCAAGGATCAGGACGTTCCAGCTTGCAGTTAGGGACACAGTGCCTTTCCTCTAACTCCACGGAAATTCGGTGCGGCCATAAGTTGTTCTTCCACAAAAACCCTCCCCAGATGTGTAGCCAATCGTAGAACAATCAATGTTCTCTGCCAACGCCCTGGTTGGTTTGAGTGTGATTCCGTAGTTCGGGAGGACTCCCTGTTCTCCCTGTTGCTGAGGACCGGCGCCTCGGGGGGGTGACGGTGTACGAGTGGGATCGAGAAAACCTGTCGCTTGATCTGAAGCGGATTTATTTGGTGGCGGTGACCACCCCGGCCGCGACTTCCAACGCCAGAGCAGTAGAAATCCTGCACGATGGCACCCGGTTAAAGTCTTTGACGAATTAACCAGGGCCTCTTTCCATGCGAACCCATACAAGAGCAGCACCAGTATCACTCGCGAGACGTTGTCGAAGCATCTGGTCTCACTTGTCGCTCTTGGTAGAAGGCCAGCTGTTTTCAAAGAATTAGATTTTCCGCAGTCAAAGCGGTACGGGATCATGCACAGAAGAAAAGATAATGCATGCCTTCCGTAAAGAACATGTGCCGGAGATGGGAAAGCTCACTGAACACGTTGAAGGTGCAGGACTATGATTTCATGGGCTAAGCACTCACCCAGCGTTTACATCAAAAGTAGCCCGCGCCGCCGTCAAAGGTAAACACATCATGGCTGAGCATGCTCAACGGTTTGATGTTCACTCGAATCAAATTTTGCAATGGAAAACCTTGCGTCTAGACCGAGCCCCGGATGTGTGTGCATCGGGACTCCACGCCAGAGCGGCTCGTGGATGTGAAGGTCCTTCTCGCCTAGATGGGCGAGTTGACATTGAAAAATGATTTTCCAGAAACTGCGCGCACCCAAGCGGCCTGCTGAGCGCAGAACGATATTGAACCGTCTCCACCCTGTATCCACCACCAAACAGCCGAAGGGCTCAGGCATCAGTTGCGGCAGAGTTTATTAGCAGCTTAACGCGTGGCGGGAGAACGACTTTTTGGAGGGTCTGTGGCGATCCGTCAAATTTGAAAAAGTGTAACTTACAGGCTATGACTCGGCTGCCGAAGCACGGGCGGGCGTTGCTCGCTCCTTCCAGGTTTATAACAGCCGCCAGCCTCATTCGAGCCTGGCTAGCCGGACGCCTGATCACGTGTAATTTCAATCACCACCGCACCCCAGAACGGCCTACCCCAAGAGCATACGATCCACTTATCAATGGTGTTCAAAGAAACGGAACCACCTCTATTTGCCTGGTTCAATCCAACCATTTATTTCTTCTTAGGTAAGACACAGGACCCGGTCCCGGTGTCCAGAGGTGGGCTTCCTCCAACAGGCAAGAATTCCCAGTTGTACCGATCGGAGTAGAGTTCGAGTTTCAGAACGCCAAACGTGTCTGCTTGGAAGAATTCACTATTTTTTTGTCGTGTTTCAAGGGAATACAGGGGAGCGCCACCCGTGCCCACGACAAACGCGCGAAAGCCGCGTGCGGGATCAAGGTCCCCTTCGGCATTCTGGCGGGCAAACCGTTCGTAATCATGGTCGTGGCCCATGAGAACCACGCTGACTCCACTGGCATAAAGGGTCTGCAAGATATTTTTCATCCTTTGAGATCCCCCATGTTTGCCGGAGCTGAACACGGGGTGATGCCAATAGGCGAGAATACATTTGGCGTCGGTGCCCGCTAAATCTTGTTGTAGCCACGCATGTTGGACTGAGATCGTGTCGCGATATTGGCTCTTTTCCAATTTGCTATTTAAGGCGATGATGTGCCATTCACCCAAATCAAAACTGTAATACCCTTTCCCCGCCTCCCCGGCCCGGCGGCCCCAGTAAGCGAAATAGGCCATGGCGTTCTTGGTTTTGTATTCATGGTTTCCTGGTACCGGATAGGTTCTGTCCTTGAGCCTCCCCCATGACCGGTTATAACATTCAGTGAAGGACCGGGAGGACCCTATGGGGTACCCAAGATCACCCAATGCGAGAATGCTGCCTTTTCGGCCATAAAGCATGTTGGCGGTTTTTTCTGCTTTCGCATGATAGTCGGTTTCCTCAATCCAACCTACGAGTTCGAGAAGCTTGTGGAAAGTGGGCTCCTTCTCTTCTTTCTCTTCTCCCTCGCTTTCGGTCAAAAGACCCACCATCTGCAGAAACTCCTCCCACTTAGAGTGGTCGCCGTTACATTTTGCAATATCACCCGCAGCAAAAATGGTTTCCGGAATCTCGAATACGGAAGAAGATGGGATTGTTCGTTGGGCATGTGCCGGATAATCCATGGAAAACAGCACCACCGTGACCATCATACCAAGTAGCCAGGGACTAATCTTTGTCATCGCCATGCATGCTTTCAATACCACTCCTTAGAACACCACCGCTTTTGAAAAGAGGGAATTCAGTTCTTCCAGAGTTTCTTTCTTGCTCCATTCATTAGGCTTCCTGAAAATGAATTTGATGCAGGGACACAAACGGCCCACTCACTTGATAATGTTGTTCTGCAAAGTGTATTCCGTGACTTCCTGATGTCATTGAAAGGCTCTCATCATCTCTAAGGTTTTGAAATTTTTCGCGTTTTTCTTTTGTCACAGCCTCTCCACAGGAATTTGCCTGTTGGGGTACGCTTAGTTTGAGCGATTTCGCTCTGTGAGGATGGTGGAAGATTGCACGTGAAAAAAAATTTCCAATAACTGCTCCGTAAAGATTATTTCCTCCAAGCGCAATTTTTTAATGCAGTCGCGGCAACCGTCATCATCCCAATTCAAAACGCCGGAAAGGCATGCATGGCTCACACCAGCTATTTGAGCCGATAGCATTTCCTCATTAATCATACTCGGTGAATATGAAGGTGCGATGAATTTGTCATGAAGATGTTTTCATATAGGAGAGAAAAAGCTCAAATCCGGGTATTGATAAATAACCGTGCCCTCCAATGCCACTGGTTGCGCAGTTGCCCTCCTGAGTACGGACGTCAAGGTGGTTCGTCCTTGATGCGCCCACCGGCCTTCCGATACCGCCACTGTGGTTTCCGCTTGGGAAGGTGGCGGGGCAACAAACGAATCAATTGAGGCGCGACAACATAAATTTATTGATGGATGGCCTCGTAACACATGGTGGGCACCTGGTTTTGGTATTGGGGCCGGTCCGCAATCAATTCCGGGGCAACGCCACGATGTAATTTCTTGTGCACATACTCTCGGACCGCGTGTGATTTGAGTCGGTCCCGCCTCGCTGCCTGGTGGAGTAGACTTTCAGCCATCAGCTGGACCCCTTGCGGATAATCATGCTGTCCACACCAGAGGTTCCGTCGCAGTTCGCGACTGATGCCGGAATGTCTGCTCAGTAGGCGTCGCCCAAAGATTGCGCTTACATGACGGAACGTCGACTCTCTCACCCCGACTTGGAATTTTTCCGGTGCAGGGTTTCCATTTTGGAGGTAGATGCAGGACGACGTCTAGGTAAGCCGTACCAACTTGGTCTGTGATTCTATTCCTGTGGGAAAGCGAAGAGGACCGATTGGAAAACGACCGCCAAATCCTACGGTCGTATAGGTGACAAAAGAGTAATAGGCACGAACTTCAAATCCGGGAGTTAACGTGCACATCGAACGTCCCAGATTTTGGGGAATATATAACCCCAGTACCCCACCGCAAAAATCAAAATTTCTATGTTATGCGCGATTAGCGCCAATAAGATGCCCCAGATGACACCTACCCTTGGTCATCTGGATCGAGAGGGCATGAAGATGAAAATACGGCAGACGACTGCAGTACCAACCATGACGGACAAGGCGACCAGCAGCGTGGTGACAATCAAGGACAATAACGCGTAGCCTCTTGCTCAACGATGGTTCATTCCAAAAGAAAGTCAAAATCTTTTTGTGAGAGAGACACTCCGCCGCCATGAGGAGTGGCTCCTTCCAGGACGGCGTGATAGAGATCCAACTTTTTCTGCTTCAATTCCATCATTTTCTCTTCGATGGTATGACGCATGAGTAACCGCATGATAGAGACGTTCTGTGTTTGCCCAATGCGATGCGCCCGGTCAGATGCTTGATTTTCCACGGCCGGATTCCACCAGGGGTCGAGATGAAACACATAGGACGCTTTGGTGAGATTCAGTCCCTGTCCTCCGGCTTTGAGACTCAATAAAAAGATCGAAGGGTTCGCCCCCTCCTGGAATTCCTGAACCAGTTTTTTTCTTGTGGGCGTCGGTGTGGAACCATCCAATCGGACATGAGGAATGCCATGCGCATCGAAGGCCTGTTCGACGATATCCAGAAACGACGTAAATTGGGAGAAGACGAGCGCACTGTGTCCCTCATCAAGGAGTTCCTTGAGTCGATCAAGGAGACATTCCAGCTTCGGGGAAAGATCGGTATGGGCGGAACTCAGCAATTGTGGCGACAGGCAGATTTGCCGAAGTTTGAGAATCGCCGTCAGCGCAATAATACGGGCCTGCGCGGGCGTTTGACTTTGATAGGCGGCAGCAATGGTTGAACGAATTTTGGTGACCGTCTGTTGATATAAGGTCTTTTGACGATCGGTCAATTCCAGATACAGATCTGTCTCAATTTTTGGCGGCAGTTCTTTGAGGATTTGACTTTTGGTTCGTCGCAACACAAAAGGTCTGCTCCGCTGCATAATGGTTTCTAACAGGGCCGGTGATGGCGTTTTCATTTTTCCCCTGACCTCTTCATAGTCTCCCAGTAGGCCCGGCACACACAAATCCATCAGGGCGTAATATTCCCCCACATGATTTTCCAAGGGGGTTCCGGTCATCACGCATTTAAAATACCCCTTGAGCCGTCTCGCGGCACCGGTGGTCCTGGCCACAATATTTTTAACCGCCTGGGCTTCATCGAACAGAATGACATTGAATGGGATTTTTTCGAGGATCGCAATGTCCCGCCGGATCAGGCCGTAGGTCGTGAGGACGACATCCGCTCCGGCAAATGAGGACGTGCGTTCCTTCCCGGTATACGACTGTATAGTCAGTGAGGGATAAAACCTGGAAATTTCATGTTCCCAATTAAATAAGAGGCTGGGAGGAAGTACCACGAGATGTGGCCCTTGAATCGGTTCCGGGGGTTGGATAATGCCTTCTTTGATTCCCGCGAATAAACAAATCGCTTGCAGGGTCTTTCCCAATCCCATGTCATCCGCCAGGCAGGCACCCAGGCGATGTTGATAGAGAAACCCGAGCCAACGATACCCTTCTTGTTGATATGGTCGAACCGTGGCCCCCAAGGCCTGAGGAAGGGGAATGGGCTCAATCTGCTCAAAGTGCAGTAACCGGTTGATCAACGCCTCGTCCGCTGGAGGCAGGATGACCGTCACTCCCTGCTTTCTCAACGCCACCCAATCCAAAATTTGCAATTTTGGCACACGAACGACGGACTTTTGTTCCTTGTGTTCCAAGCTGGGTTTATTGGAGAGGAAGGCAAACGCCCGCAAAATGGCCTGAGTGTTCTGGTCCACAATCCGGATCATCCCATCCGACTCCATCATGCCACCACGCTCAAGAATTTTGTTGATATCCTTGGCTTCGATCCGCACCCCGTCACAGAGCAATTCCGGTCGTAGTTCAAACCAATCAATGCTCGAAGCGCGTCGCGCATCGATCGAGCAATTCCACTGCGACGTGGAAATGGGCTGGTCTTGATAAAACAGTTCGATTCCGACTTCCTGCAATCTGGCATGAAGGTCTGGAAACAAGGGATAGAGGTTTGTCAGCGGAAGGCTCATTTCATCATGTTCCACCATTCCGTCAAAAAGCGATGGCCCCCACAGTATATAAGGAATGGCATACAGCAAGGCTTCTTTCGCCCAATCGTTCATCACGACGCACCAGTGCCCGTCGTGAACCACCAAACGAACACTGGGCTCTAAGGCCGGCGAGGAAAATCGCTGAAGGATCTGTTCGGCCTCCGCCTTCAGTTTAAATGGACGAAATTCATCCTGCGCAATGCAGGTCTTGATAAGTTTCCTGACATCCGATGGCTTTTGCTGCCCGATCAATTGAAAAAATGTGTCATACAGGAGTGCACGGCGTTTCTTCGCCCTCAACCCGCTCGAGACCGTTTTGGCATTCTCAAAAAATGGAAACATCCTGAAAATAGGGATACTGGGCCTCCCCTTGCTTTCCCCAAGCCAACATTCCGCGCGTAGAATCCCTGTTCTCAAATCCAACACCGAGGCATCCATCGGAATGGTCTCTGGAATGAATGTGAGACGATACTGATAAATTGGCGTCTCTCCGGAGTGGCGATGATCAGTGAGTGAGACTTCTTGACCGGCACACTTGAGCAATACCGACCGCAAAATTCGATCTTGTTCTTGGAGGGGAATGTCGAATTGTAAGGCCATAAACTGGTCTACCGGAATGGAAAAAGTTGGTCTGTCCGTTCCTGTGGGGCGTTCCGATGAAAGCCAGCCATCGCGATTGTGGGGTGTCGAGGGCAGGGCCAACGGACGACTGAGAACATCCTCAGGCTCAATAACCCGTTCCCGTTGACTGTTTTCATACAACAAATCGTACACGGCCCACCCACCTTCATGTTCGAGTGGTCCAAGTTTTTTCGCGCCCAAATCAGCTGCAAAGCCCATACAGGCGTGGGTGTCCCGTTGCACCTCTCCGAAACGCAAACAACAGGCGGCAATCGAGACATGCGAACCGAGAATGTCCAACTCGGTTTTCGTGGTATATAACGAATCCGGCGCCCATTCCACAGGATATTTCCCATCCGCATGCTCAAAGAACAAGGCATGATTCTGTCCGTGATGTTTAAGGAAGTCACGCAGCCCTTCCTGGACGGACCATGCAGGATCCTGGGTGGCACGAAGCAGCACGGCTAGCTCGGTGGGCATTCCCGCAAAGGATTGGCAAATGTTCCCATGGTTGGTAATGCTAATGGAAGACACTCCATGACGGTTTCGAAGAGTAATCTCGAAGCGTGGAGGAGCGGCCGGAGTGGGTGGTTTTGAGGCCAAAGGGCTCCCGACGCGTTCCATGAGTTGTCGCAGGAGCAGCGCTCGTTGGGTGGAATTGGATGAAGGCATACGGAAGGTATCGGGAAGCAGGAGATTGACTGTGGTCAATAGGGCACAAATGACATGTTTGCAATGCGACTCCGGCGTCCACACCGGACAGGTGCAGGAAAAGGTCAGCTGCCCGTTGTGCACACCGAACCGAACCAGATACTGGGTCGCCCCTCGCACCGTAGCCGACAAGATAGACTGCGTCCGGTCCCAGCTATACGACTCGAGCCTTCCTTGGGCGTAATACTCATACCCGCGAAGGACAAAGGCCTTGGATGCCAGGAAGTAGACATGATTCGGAGAGAGGACTTTCAGGTGTTCCAGGACACCAAAGGGTTCTACGGACATCGTTCCCCTATCATCGTATAGGACCCTGAGCGATCTACAAACAGGCACGACCTCTGGCACCAGGGCAATCCCGGTCGTGATGGACAATGCATCATTCGGCAGCAGCACAGATAAGACATATGGATGTTCTATAAAACACAGGCACCGGTCGACCAAACACCCACGGTTGATGTCACGAATTGAACGGGTTTTTCCACTCCAGATGCGTATCGGCCAAAACGCTAATTATACACCACTTATCCTCTGATGTATGCCCATCCGGACCGGGTAGATGAAAAATCGCTGGACCGTCTCAATCCCGCAAAAAACGTTTCGTGAAAAGAAGATCAATCCTTTGTTCTGAAGGGGAGAACACCTTTTGGCCAGAAGCCTCAAAAATTTTAAGCTAAGCCATACCGCGGTACAAAATGGTGATTATTCAACGCGGATGCCTCTGGTATTCTTATGCACCCATGGGAAGATTCATCTGTGGGATTATCAGCCTGCAGAAAAAACATTTTTCCATCAACCCCGATTATCCTCAGGCTTTCACTCGTGCAGGCATAGAGGAAGGAGGGTTAGTTAATGGATTGGAAAAGCTTATTTGACGATCACGGTGCCCTGCATAGATCCTAAATGAAGCTTGCAATGGTAGGGAAATGTACCGGGATGCTTAAACACATGCTCGAACCGCTGTCCGGGTTTATTGAGATTCAATCTACTATCGAACTGTTTTCCACCACCAGAGCAATCGTTCACCCGACAGCCACCACTTGTGACACTGTGGGGTTCTTGGGCGCCATCGGCATAAATCCACAAGACCTTTTGGCCCGGCATAATCGTGACGTCATGAGGTAAATAAAATGTTGTAGCCCGGAACAGGACCACCACCCCTCCAATCGGGACATTAGCCCACTCTTTTTCGGAAGCCAGGGGAGCACGTGGAGCCCTGGCAATCACGAGAAATTCATCTTGAGACGGCTGAATTTCACACCTCTGCCCTTCCCGAGCCGTGACCACCACTTCGTCTACTTTAGGAAAGACCGCATGGGAAACAACTCCATTAAATAGACCATCATCCACCACCAATATGGTGGTGGGTACACCTTCACCATCCGTAGATCTTTGTATATGCAAAAGGCAATTTTTCGCATTCAGTTTCCAGGTCAATTCAACAAAAAAGGGTTCTCCGACTTCAACTTTATCTACCAAGACCGTACGTTCCCCGGATTCCAGATTCAGCCCGAAATCCAGAACGATGTCCCCCGTTTCCCAGCCAACCGTGGCCAACACCGGAAGTGGACAGAACAATATGATCACGCATCCAATGATCCACTCCCGTACGGGTGATTTCATAAGATCCCTTCAATCAGACATGGTTGATGTAGTGAGTACGACTCATCGTTCTCCTACAACCGTCTTTGTGCATATCGTCACGTGATCTTGGTCTAACATTCAATCCCGGTTCTCAGCGGATCTCTTTGAAAAACCCGCTGCCTTTGAGGGATTCATCGTCGGTACCCCAATGAAGAGGTTTGTCTAATTTTTTGAGCAGTGGGATATGCTTGGAGCAGTGGATAAAGGCTTCCTCCACCTCGACCAACGTCCAGCATTCGGGATGACGTCCTCCGGCCACGGTCACGTCCTCGAGAATCGCCGCCGTGACGTTGGGAAGACGCATGATATCATCGTTGGTGAGGACTTTTGCCTTTCCATTGACATGCAGACCGACCGTGGTTTGCAAAAAATCGATGAACATCAGGCCGATTTGTGGGTTCTCAAGTATATTGCCGACACTCGCCATGACCCCGTTTCCGCGATACTCGGGATAGGCCAACATCCTGGGATTGAGCACTCGAACGAATCCGACGGTCCCCGCCCTAAACGAACAATCACATTCGCCCTTGGCATTGGCGGTCGAAAGAAAAACCATCTCCTGTCTGGCAATAAACGACTGCATATTGTCGTTTAATTCGCTTTCCATCTGGTTCCGATAAAAAGCCGCGGCCCGCCGGCCTGTCCCCATCATATTTTGGGCTCGACGCTCTCCTTCTGAACTCACGCACGCTGTCGATTCTTCCGGCTCTTTTTGCATCTTACACCTTCAGTTTATTGTTCAAAGCCAAACCTGCCAGGCCTTGCCTTCGAAAATTAATGAAATTCTCTAGTGGGAGGGCACCCGTTATCTTAGACGCACAGGTTTGCTGAAGGAAAGAACCACATCCCCATCACCTTTCAGAAAATGGAGGAAGGAGGATCAGGAGCAATTATTTGATGGAACCGCTAAAGGTGTTGACGGAGGGGTGTGAGGAATACAGTCCATGCCTCGCCGTATCGAGGCTCATCCCCCAACGTACAGCCGGAGGTGGTCATGAGGGGAAAATGCTACGGCCGAAGAACAAATTGACACTAAAAGCCAATGCCCACTCCGATCCCCCCACCGACCCGGCCTCCGGTGCTCCCACCACCAAAGATGCTGGACCAGGGTCCGGAATTGCTTGCTTGAGTCAGAGACGGGTCTTTCCACACATAGAGGTCTTTAATCACTACGGCGGGGAACTGATAGTCCATCTCATCAAGCTTGCCGGCAACACTCTCTGTCACTTCTCCCACAAGGGTGATCAGAGTATGCGGCGGAAACATGGCGGGATCAAGGAAAGTTTTCTCCATGGCGAGGAACCGGCCTTGTGAGTCGGTGCGGGTCATTAAGGGACGCCGGTACTCATCCAAGGGTAATTGCAACACCTCAAGCCGGGTCCCTTCCTTAAGGCGCTTGACCGAAAGGACTTCCCCTCCAAGCAGGAGTATCTTTCCTTGATAAGACCCGGGATGTTGAATCACTTGCGAAAACGTGAGAGTAGGATCAATCTGATTCCGAAGCGTTTCCGGTATCTCCATGGGCGAGGCAGCGCATCCTCCCATTACACACCCCAGACCGAGAACCACACACTCAATGAGATTTTTCAGTTTCATAAGCCTATTCTATTATATCCTAAGGATGATTGGCGGATGGTATCCCCTCGGCAAATAATCACTCCAACCGGGCCTGAAAAACGGCATGGAATTAGTTAAAGCCCTCACAGATGATACCAACATTTAGAATTCTCCGTGACCCATCTTAACTTCGCCTGGCTGGCGCGGTGATGCAAAGAGGCGCAACGGGATTTTCACCCAGGTCCTATTTGACCAAGCTCAACAGGAAGACTCAACTCAGACAAATCGTAATGCTAATTATGGCCTCGGAACAACCAACGGAAGTAGCGATGCGTCTCACATAACAAGAGACTGTGACGACCAAAAATTGGGAGAACTTAACCCGCATCACCGGACCTCCAGGGATCTGCCTTGGAGCATGAAGTGGCCCGATACTCTCTATATGAACTCCCAATGGGAAGGGTGCCACCCTCTCACAGGAACCGGCCAACCGATGCAGACAAACAAGTTATAAAATAACAACCTGGAAGTAGGCTGGCCTTTCTTTAGATTCCATGTAGACGCACGCCTATTCAACAGGATTGTTCGGGAATGGTCACCCACAGTAAGGTGAACTACAGTAATCCACGACCTGACATGCCATTTCTCCCCCTACGGGTACTACCGGGCTGTCAGAAAAGCAGAGTGAGGCAGATTTTTCGGATAATAGAGCCAACCTTGGCAGAACAACTTGAGTTGGGGAAAAGATCCCCGGAAGAATACCGGTATTTGTGTCGAACGATTAGTGAGAAGGGACAGGTCTCACTAGTATTGAGGTGGTTGCGGGCCCGGCCGTATCCCAACTAAGTCGGGATCTTCCCCATCGAGTACTCTAGGAGGTTCTTCATTTTCAGACTTGCGTTGTTCACGTCGGGCTTCCTTATCCTGTTGCTTCATCCTTTTGACCATTTCACGATTTCGTTTGGCTTGGGTTACTTTTGTGGGTCTTCCCATTTATCTTCCTCCTTTGATATGGGTTATCACGCCTCCGGCTTCCACACTTGAGTGTTAGGTCTCTTTAAGTCTATGCCTGTTTGAGAGACCATCACACCCACTTGTCGAGCCACCGAACCTGCCATGCTCCCATGTACCCGTCTCTTGTCCACCTACGCGGCATAGCCGTCCTACGTGGACTCCCTGCGCGTCTTGGTCACCGGCTTTGCAGAAGTGGAAGAACGGGAAATTTTTTGAGGCACCACATCAAGGCGAGTAGCGCTATCCTGATCAAACCCAGGGCTCGACATCATCAGAACTTGCCGGCGAACCTCATCGATCGGCATGGGGATTTTTTCTTTAGATGGATCAGCGAGGCCAAGGAGATCCCAACGGATCTTGGGCTCCGGTTTAAAGGTTTTTCTATTCCTGACCTTACCACCCCACTTCATTGTCAGCTTCATAAGAAGCCTCCTTCTGGCAAAAAAACCATCCCAATCATGACAAAGAACACGAACCGTCCTGTCGAACCGGGCAGGAAGCGAAGGGGTTAATGAAGGTTTCACACCCTCAAGAATCAATTGTAAAAATCAATCCGCCTAGGAATGAAAGCGCGGAAAAGGCAGGGTAACCACCATCGCTTGCACCGTGAATCAGGGTAGCACTCTGCTGGGAGGGAGTCAAATACAGGAAGTAATCATAGCCGACTCATAAGGTCTATCTCACCGAACTCGTCACGTCCTCAAGAGTCCTTCCTTCTCAATTCCCAAAATCAGTTACGGCAACGTAGAAGGGATGACAAAACTCTTCTCAACACATGGACGTCAGACCTTCACCTAAAGAGCGACCTCTTCACCTTTGGGATTCCATTTCCGTGCGAGATCAGTTGCCTTATTGATCTGTGCAGTGGTCATCTCCTGTGAGAGTAGGTCCAAGGCTTGGATTGATGGATCCAGGCCCTGCTGGGCAGCCAGATACGCCCACTTATAGGCTTGCACCAGGTCCTTTGGGACTCCTTCTCCCTTGTAATACATGAGACCCACATGATTTTGCGCACCACCGTTTCCCTGTTCGGCCGCCCGTAGAAACCATCGAAAGGCCTCTTGATAATCCTGCGGCATCCCCAAACCCTGGCGGTACATCGCGCCAAGATTGTTCTGAGCTCTGGCATTGCCGAGATCCGCAGCCCGACGGTACCACAGTCGAGCCTGCTCAAAATCCTGGGTGACTCCCTGGCCATACCGGTACATATAGCCCAACATGTTCTGCGCTTCGGCATGTCCCTCTTCTGCTAATGGTCGCCATTCAGACAGAGCGGCGGAAAAATTCTCCTGCAGGTAGGCCTCCTCCCCTTCCTCAAAACCGGCCCATACCGCTCCAACCCAAAAGAGTAAAAAAATCACGCCCGTTTTCTGGATAGTGGCCAGAAGTCTCATGGTGTCATTTCTTTCTTTCCCTCACCGTGCGGTGGACTCAGTAAACAGCATGCTTCAACCCTGACAGACGCTCATATCTTCATTGTACTCTATGCCTGTTGCTTCGCTTCAAGTTCCGCCCACCGGGTATACAGGCGTTCCACCTCCTGTTCAGCGGACTTGAGATTTTCATAAGCTTCTTGGAGCTTGAGATGATTGGAAACGATTTTGGGATTTTCTGTTTCCGTGCGGCACAATTCGAGTACAGCCTCGGCATCAAGAACCCGTTTTTCTATCGTGTCATACTCTTGCTGATCACGAAATGAGAGTTTTTTGGCTTTTGGCCGTTCCGTCGCGACACGGGTACCCTTGGTTTGAGTGCTTGACTGGTCTTTGCCCGATCGTTGACGTCGAAGCCATGATTCCCATTGTCCGTAATCCGCAAATTGTCCGTACCCTCCCTGCCCGTCTAAACCGACAAATTCCGTGCAGACTTCCTCCATCATATACCGGTCATGGGTAACCAGGATTAATGCCCCGGGAAATTCCTTTAAACTCTCTTCCAGGACTTCTCGCGTCGGAATATCCAAATCGTTCGTCGGTTCATCCACAATCAACACATCTGCGGACTGAAGCATTAATCGGGCAATGACCGCCCTCGCCTGCTCACCGCCTGAGAGTAACTCAATCGGGAGATCCAGTTGCTCAGGCTGAAATTGAAAGCGTTTAGCCCATCCAGCCAGATGCACGGTCTGCCCCCGGTACATGACGGTGTGCCCGGAATCCGACAACGTCCGTCTCAAGGTCATCTTCGGATCCAATTGATCACGATTTTGATCAAAATACACCACCTGCAATTTATCCGCATGCGTCACGCTTCCCTGATCAGGCTCCAATTCCTTGGCGAGTAATTTCAAGAGGGTGGACTTCCCGGAGCCATTATGGCCTAAGACCCCGGTAGCGGTTCCCGGTGAGATCACCCAGTCCAATTTTTGAATAATCGTCCGCTTGGCAAATGCCTTCCGAAGCTGATGGACGACCATCAATTGTTTGGTGCGCCGACCTGAGCCGACAAAATCAATGGAGGTTTCTTCTTGTCGCAACCGCACTTGGGTTTCAGCCAACTCCGCCTGCAACGCATGCGCAGAATCGATGCGAGCCTTCGCTTTAGTGGATCGAGCCTTGGGACCTCGACGAAGCCACTCTTCCTCCCTGCGGACTTTTCCGGCCAAGGCCTGAGCTTGTTGAGTTTGGCTGTTCAGGAATTCTTCCCGTTTAACCAAAAACTGCTCATAGCCTCCCGAAACCAGAAAGATGCCATCAGGATACCGGGAATTAATTTCTGCCACCTTATTGGTTGCATGGCCGAGAAACCATCGATCATGGCTCACCATGACCCACGGCCATGGAGCCTGGGACATCACCTGCTCAAGCCATCGCATCCCTTCCAGATCGAGATGATTGGTCGGCTCATCCACCAGCATGACATCCGGCGACTGAACAAACCCACAGGCAATGGCAAGACGTTTTTTCCATCCGCCTGAAAGAGGACCCACGATCTGATCTCCCTGACCAAACCCCATGCGCCCTAGTGTCTCCTGCACCCGAGCCACGCAATCATGCGCATGGAGGCCGGAGGCCAACGCGGCCCGTTCGATTTCCTCCGCGACTGTGGAATCGGAATCGAAATCCGCCTGTTGGGGAATATAGGCAATGCGAAGATGCTGCCGTCGAGTGACTCTTCCCTCATCCGGCTTTTCAAGTCCGGCAAAGATTCGAAGGAGGGTGCTTTTCCCCGATCCATTCGGCCCGATAATCCCGATACGGTCTTTTTCTGACACGCCGAGCGTCAGTTCCTGAAAGAGACGCTTGGTCCCATAGGCTTTGGTAAGCTTCTGTCCATAAATCAGCGCTGACATACGTATTACACTCCTTTAAATTCCGACCTTCATAAACCCTGAAATTAATAATGATCTTTTCCCACCTGTGGAACCCATCCATTCCTGCCGGACAGGACTCACCAGAGACGGACCCCGCTCAACCTATTTGCCTTCAGAGACAGGCCACCCCTGCGGGTCGAAGCCCCCGCAGACCCCATGCCATCGACAATCACATCGTATTGAAAGGAATGAAGAGGGAGAGTCACCGGTCAGAGGTAAATTGTCGTAAAAAATGGATTTGCGAGACAAACCTGAACAGGTTGGAGAGTAGGAAGCTTTCCGGTAACGAAAACCGTATACACTTTCACCAATTTTTCACTACTGTACTGCAATTCTCTCTAGGTTGACTACCCCGTCATCATACTCATAAGGAAACACAGACACATACAGTGGAGCATTTTTGTCCCGGGATGGAGAATTATCCCCCCACCATTGAAGGGATCCAGTAGAAACGGGTGGATGATACGTAAGAGAATCTCAGAAGACTCATCACCAAAAAAAACACGTGATAATCGTGAAGGAAGAAGGAGGCAGGGGAGCTAAAGTTCAGAAAACGTAGAAAATTGGTCATCCGTTGCATACATGGGAATCATCTTCTCCATATGCATTTCACATAATAAGGTCTTCACCTGATCCTGAGGATTCACGATAATTATCCTCCCCTTGAGTTTCAGGAATGTCCTGGCGAGGACCACCAAAGCGCCGAACCCCACACTATCCAAAAAAGTTACCCCTTGAAAATCCAGGATAAGCCCTTTTGACTTCGCATCTGTATATTTCTCTGCGGTCTCCTTGAAGGCATTTTTAGAAAAAATATCCAACTTTCCTGAAAGACTCACCACAGGCAAGCCATTCATTGTTCGTTCTTTAATAATCATAGCCCGGCATTGATCCTTCTTTCTCCAAGGCCCGATCCACAGGAGATTACCCCATGTTTCAGTGCGTTTGGTGGGTCTATCGGACCATTTGTAGGGAATCTTGAGGATTATGGCCTGATTCATGACCTTTCACCGGCGTGACTCGATTCCTTTAGCCTATTTTTCCATACTCCCAAGTAAGGGAAGGCCTGGCATGGGAAACATGGAAATCCACAAGGCCGGAAAGCCTTTTGAACAAAGACAAACAAAGGCATTCTTAGGATCGACCTAACGTAACCGAGAGCAGCTTCTGAGCATCTCCACGCTGAATCTTGATCTCGACAACCTGACCGGGTTCGGTACGTTCAATCAGATAATTTTTCAATTGTGCCGGTGTGGTAATAGGCACATCATTAATGGCCACCAGCACATCGCCTTTTTGAAATCCCGCATGACGTGAGGGACCGGTCACCTTGGCCACGACCAACGCCCAACGACTTCCCGTTCTTATGGTTTGGAGCTGAATCCCCAGCACCGAAAACCCCGGCACCCTCCCATCCAAGACGGCGGTCACCACTCGTTGAACCAACGGGCCCGGGAGAACAAAAGCCAATCGGGCACAGCGCCGATCTTCATGTTGCGTATCCGTTTGAATGATGGCATGCATGAGACCCACCAGCTGTCCATGTTGATTCAATAACCCGCCGCCCGAATTGCCGCTACAGGCGGACATATCCACTTGCATTAACCGACTGTTCACCGTCGGCAAAAAGGTATTGGGATTGCCAGTCGTGCCAAAGTTAATGGCCGGCCCCCAACCCAGTGGATATCCGACGGTAAAGACCTGATCGCCATACGTCACATCTTCGTCGGCAAACGTGACATGCGCTTGGGGCCAATCCGATTCAGGACCCTGGAGTTGATACACCGCCACATCCAGGTAAGCATTCGCTCCCTGCCGGGTTGCCGGCAACTCAAACAGATCGTCCGTGACTACATGAATGGTGTCGGGGATAATGACTTTGCCTCCCTCTGTACGCTCTACCGCATGCCGCGCCGTTACAATCACTCCTCCGCCAATATGGATTCCCGATCCCCGAATACTGACGGGCAGTCCATAGTCATTATCAGAAATCTCAGGTTGATCAGCCGGGAGAATCCCGACTGTCGCCAACTTGGCCTGCTCAATGGCATGGGAAATCGGCATTGCCCGAACCTCTCCCAACCCCGGCAAAAAGCCAAGGCCTACAAAAAAAACGAATCCAATGAAAATCGATCTCGCATCACTCATCCATACCCCCAGCGTTTCAGAATGGCCCCCAAAGCGAGAAACAAGTCTCCTCATTCAAACCAACTCACTCTCTCGCGGATATTCAGAAGAACACAGGTCACATAAGATTCGTCTATACATACCTCAAACACAAGATCAAAGCATTATTGGCTGCCAGATGCGAGCGGCTCTAATGGGTGGACTACTCGCTCGCTTCAGGATGGATGACCCCAATCCTTCAGCCCACAGTACAAAGCTTTCATTTGCTGATAGGAATAATGGGCATTCCTTCCACTCGGATTTGGCAACACCCAGACAGGCACACCACAAAGGGGAATAGATTGCAGGCCCACCTGAATTGGATTTCCAAGCGCCAGCTGCTTAACACTGGTTGCCTCATTGGACGAGAGAAGCATGCGTGCCATGCTGACTCCTAACAAGGCCACTAGTCGAGGTTGATATGTCATGATTTTTGTCATTAATGCCTGATGCCCTTGGAGAAAATCCTGTTTTCCCAAATCCTGAACACCGGCGGTCGGCCTGGCAATCATATTGGTAAGCCCATACCCGAATTCAGGCAATTGCCAATCATCCCGATAGGTCAGGGGAAAGGGAATCAGCCCGGAGTCAAACAGCAGCTTCCAAAACCGGTTGGAAGGTCCGGCATAATGATGACCGACCTCAGCCGAGCGCAGACCAGGGTTAATTCCAACAAAGAGAATGGATAACCCGGGGGCCAGATAATCAGGTAACCCTGAGTGCTCATAATTTGTGGGCATGCGTCTCCGGTGCTTGGATCCACCCACGCGCGTCTTCATACATTAATTATACAGAGCACGGGCTTTTGCAGTATTGCCTAAGAACCCAGCCACCACAAGGTAGGAAACGTTTGAAAAATAGGAAGGGATTGTGGAGAAAAACAGGAAAAAGCTAGAAGAAAAATTCCATTCCAATTCGGGCACCTGGCAAAAACCAAATCGCGATTTATTTGGAAGCCAGTTTCGTTTGAATCTCGGAAAAGGTTTTTTCCGCATCAGGGAGAAGATCATCCCGGTTTGCCGCCCTGGCAAGCTCCAACGCCCTTTTCGCTAAATTAAACGCCTCTTGATCCTCTCCCCGCTCAACACACAATCGCGCGACAACCATGCGAGCATTAATGGCTTCAGGATCCTTCTGGATCACCTCCCGCAGCATCGCTTCGCCCTTTTCGGAATCTCCTCCAAATAACCCGGGGACTTCGATGAGGATCGTCCCTTTAGAAGAGAGGGCATCCATATGGTTAGGATTGAGTAAAAGGGTCTTGTCCAGAGCTTCCATCATCCGTCCATATTCAAACACCGAGAAAAGGACTTCTCCGTTGGCCCGCATACGCTCGCCAATATTACAAAACAGGGCAAAATGCGCGTCGGCGGAATTCTCGTCGAGTTCCACAGACTTTTTAGCCAGTTCTCTCCCGCGTTCAAAGTGAGCAACCCGAGCCGTTTCGTCCTTTGCCCGTCTCCCTTCATGACATGCATCCATCGCCTGTTGCGTCAAAATCTGAGAGGATTCCTCACCCCAGACTCCGGGAATAATCAACCAGGAAAGCAGCACACTGGCGAACAAAATATAAAGCATGCGATGAGTCAGGGTCATATTGTACAAGTCCTTTGTGCACTACTCGGATGAATTCCAGCCAACAAAAGGGGGGACAGGACACAAAGTAAATATTTTATACCAAGTGAAATGCTCATGCCAACGCCTGGGGACGTAAAATGTTCTCACCCGGTTTTCCTTGGGGAATTAACGGCCACTGTTGGGATGAAAAATGAGGAAGGGGTCCATGACCAGAGCTCATGCGGGGGGTCGCCGGTTGTCAGAACTTTGCCTAAGTGGAACGGCGGGTTGACTGAAACCACCTCACAGCTCCGACACCCGCAGCATGACCACTAGCAAAACAGGCAGTCAAAAGATAGCCGCCGGTTGGCGCTTCCCAATCCAGCATCTCTCCCGAACAAAATACACCCGGTAAGGTGCGAATCATCAGTCGCCCGTCCAAGGCTTCAAACGCTACTCCACCCGCCGTGCTGATCGCTTCCTCCATCGGGCGCGGCGCAACGAGACGTAACGGCAGCGATTTGATGGCCGTCCCAAGTAGGATGGGGTCGGCAAAGTCTTTCTTGGACACATATTCCCTCAGAAGGCCGGCTTTCACCCCGGAAATACCAACCCGGCGCTGCAGGTGACTCGCCATCGAGCGTGAACCTCGCGGCCGTGATAAGTCTGAAATAAGGCGGGACACATCCCGGTCCGGCGCCAGATCCAATCGAAGAAGCACCGTACCCCTTTTCACAATCTCGTCACGTAGCCATGCCGAAATTGCATAGATCACACCTCCTTCAATGCCGGTCTCCGTCAGAACGAATTCCCCCTGATGCCTGAACTCAACGCCCTCCTGGGTGGTTCCCGCCACGACAACCGGCTTCACGGGATGCCCGGCATAACGGCCACGAAGGTGAGGACTCCATTCGACATCAAAACCACAATTCGTCGGCTTCAGCGGTTCAATGAGAACACCACGCCCGGCAAGCAACGGCACCCATGCCCCATCGGAGCCGAATCTGGGCCAACTGCCACCACCCAACGCGAGCACCACAGCATCAGGAGAAACAAGACGATCTCCCTGCGGCGTGGAAAACCGGAGAGTCTCGCTTCCCGCCCAGCCACACCAGCGATGCCGCACGTGAATCGTCATTCCATGCTGGCGCAATCGGCGTAACCAAGACCGCAAAAGAGGTGCAGACTTAAGGTCAGTAGGGAACACGCGGCCGGATGTTCCAATAAACGTCTCCACACCCAATTCACGAGCCCACTCGCGCAAGGCATCCGGCCCAAATCCGGCAAGCAACGATCGGATCTGTTCCTGCCGAGGACCATATCGCAAAATAAAATTCCCTAATGGCTCAGAATGCGTCAAGTTGAGCCCACCCTTCCCTGCTAACAAAAATTTTCGACCGACGGAGGCCATGGCGTCATATAGATCCACGCGTGCGCCCATGGCAATCGCGGCCTCCGCAGCCATCAGGCCCGCAGGCCCCCCGCCGATCACCGCAATCTTCATATTATCTGACTTCAACGGCATGGAAGACCCACAGGAAGTGAAGGTAAAAAAGCGTGATCACAAGACAAATATGCCAATCGTCTCTGAGTAGGTATTTCGGATTCTTTCCTGATCCATAGGCTCCTCACGAAGGGAATTCATCACACCAATTCCCTTCACAAGTAATGTGATTTGCCCGAAGAGAAGGGTTTCATTAAGATACTTCAAGCCCATACATCACGTATTAGATCTCCCCCTGGTAGACTTCACAAGACAGGAGAATTGAATTCAATGGAGCAGGAAGAAATTCGACAATTGTGGGCCGACGGTGAGGATTGGATCATCAAGCGCCAACATAATCAATATTTCCATCGTCCGGACGGAAAATACGGAGACTGGAAATCCGGGCTCCCTCCCGGCGTGCTAAAACCGGACGTCGACACCCTCTTCGATGATTAGATGGTGGGGTCTTCCTCATCTCAAATGGAAAATTACAACGTCAAAAAAAAATTCATTTCATCTCACGAATTGTTCCAGAGAGAGCCCCTCACGACCCCCATGCGATTTTCCGGACGAATCATTGGTTTGCTCAAGGAGTACATGCATGACTTAGTCGAGCAGGCAAAACAGGAGGAAGCCGCCCACGCCAGCTTCGGCTTCGCTTCCCACCCCTATCGGGCAGACGAGGCCATCTCTGATCTCCTGGCTATTTTGGATGACCGGATTGAATCAGAAGGCGTCCAGGTTGGGCTTCCCATGGAATTTCTTCACCAGATGTGGACCCTGTGCAACCAAGCCACCACTCACATTTCGGAAACCGTCTGGTTGCGGAAAAACCTGGATCAGGGCACTGGATCAAAAGCGGAAGTCCGGCAACTCACCTACCAAGCCCTCATTGCATTCCTGGAGTCTCAACCCGAAGAAGACGAGTCGAGCGGAGCGACTCCCAACTGAATTGCTATCCAGCCATCCCACCTCCTGACATGGCGTCGAAGCCATCCCTGTCCTTCCAACTGTCCGACAATCTCAGCTTCATCTTCCTCCAGCAACCCGGACAACACCAATTGCGTATGCAAACCCCGCATCCTGGAAAATTGACCCATTACTTGAAGTATTGTTTTGCGATCCAGGTTGGCCAGAATGACATCAAATGATTGATCGGGTAGCGTGGCTAATTGGCAGGAGGACAGTGTCAATTCTTGTTGAATGTTATTCACGGCTGCGTATTCCCTGGCACAGTCCAGCGCCGTGGTATCCACATCAATTCCCAGCGCCGTGGTCGCTCCCAGGCGTAATGCCGCCATCGCGAGAATGCCACTCCCGGTCCCGACATCCAGCACCCGCATGCCCGGAACCCACGTGACCCCTTCCAACCATTCCAGAATCAATTGGGTAGTAGCATGATGACCGGTCCCAAACGCCTGCTTGGGATCAATGATCAATTCCACTCCATCCTTGGGCATGTCCATGGTGGCCCAACTCGGGCGGATCCCAATTCGACGGCCGATATGAATAGGCTGAACGGACGCCGCCCAGGTGGCATTCCAATCCTGGGCTTTCACGGGCTGAAACTGCAGTGACCCTTCCGGGGGAACAACAACACCCAATGCGCTGATCGCCGACCGAACCTGCTGAAGAATGGCTGCTCCATTCTTACTCCAATAGAGCACGACCGAACCCTCCGCCTCCCATGCCCCCAGAAATTCCTGGCAATCCAGAATCCCCGCCAACTCAGAAGCATCCACCGAAACCGGAACCGTCATTTCAAAGACCGTCGCATCCATACAAGCTTTTCCATTATTTAAACGTTTTTCAATTGTACGCTACTGCTGCCACTCATTTCTCAGGGGAAGAAAACAGGAGGCCCTCTTCAAATAAGCGCAAACTGTGTGGAGAGAAAGAAGTCCGCTGAGAACTCTGTGTCATCAGAATCCGACTGACCGCATGCTTCAACAAGCTCTTGGCCAATTTCTATTGACGGGATCATGCAGAGCGGCTAATGTCCGCAGGCCCTATGAAACATACCTCTACCGATAGACGAGAACAAGCGATCCTTCGCCTCATTCACCGCACCGAGCGGATGCAGGCGAAAGGCGCCATTGCCAGCCAACAGTTCAGCCGATGGAGAATGGGGATATTCCTTGCTGGCGCCGCGATCACGATCGGGGTCTATCAACAGGCCTGGTTTCATACCGGGAATGGACTACTTCTTATCTTCCTCATCGGATTTCTGACTATATCCTGGTTTCACCAGCGATTGAAATCCCGGTTGCATCGATTACGGCTCTGGTTGGAAATTAAACAAGACAGCTTCGCTCGCTTGCAACTTGATTGGCCTCATATATCAGCCAACGAACACAAGACCCCTGAGCGACATCCGTTCGCCTTAGACCTCGACCTCACGGGTCCACATTCCCTGCTGGGCCTGATCGACACCACCTTTTCCTCCATTGGTCAAGAGCGCATCGCCACCTGGCTCTTTCAATCCAATCTTCCCGAATCGGACGGGCTATCATGGACAACCAGGCAGACCTTGGTCAAAGAACTCACCCCGCTCTCCCGTTTGAGGGACCGTTGTCTCTTAGCCACCAGGCTCATTAGCTCCGTACGGCTAAATGGCACCCGGATTATTTCCCTGCTTGAAGCGCCCATCGCCATCAGGTATCTATCTCTGATTATCATCGCCGCATGCGCCCTGACGAGTCTCACTATTGCCTTAGGGCTCTGGACGCTCCTTACGGGAGCACCAAATTTTTGGTTGCTTCCCCTCACCCTCTATCTCGGAACGTATTTTCTCCTCTCGGGATCCATTCATCCGCTGTTTGGCCGAGTCCTCGCCCTCCATGAAGAGCTGGAAAAACTTGTCAGCGTGATTGCCACACTTGAACGATCAACATTCTCCCGTCAACCGACCATCCGACAGGTCTGCCAGTCCATTTTGACCAAACAGCATCGTCCAACCCAGAGCCTCAAACAACTCAGCCGCATCTGCCAGGGGCTGAGCGTCAAGGCCCACCCGCTGATCCATCTAGGCCTTAATGCCCTGATGCCCTGGGACCTGTTGTTTGTCGGAAAACTCAATCGCCTCATCACGCGCCTTCGCGCATCGCTTCCTGACTGGCTGGATACCATTGGCACACTTGATGCCGCCAGCGCCCTCGCGCGGTATGCCTATCTCAATCCGGATTATCTCTGGCCACATCTTGAGGCAACGAATGTCACTCCGGACACACGAGGCCTCACCACATGCGGCCTCGGCCATCCGCTTATTCCACGTGCTCATCGCATTACCAATGATCTGGAGTTGCGAGGGGAAGGCCATCTCCTTCTGATCACCGGTTCGAACATGTCAGGGAAAAGCACGTTTCTGCGAACAGTGGGTATTAACCTGTGCCTGGCCCAGGCAGGAGCCCCGGTATGTGCCGGAATATTTTCCTGGACCTGGTTGCGTCTTTATTGTTGCATACGAGTCACGGATGCCCTGGACGAAGGGTTGTCGTATTTCTACGCGGAGGTCAAACGCTTGAAAGTCATTCTGGAGGCCGTGAAAAGCCCCAATCCTGATCCTGTTCTCTTTCTCATTGATGAAATCTATCGGGGCACCAATAATCGTGAACGGCGGGCGGGAAGCGAAGCCTTTGTGCAGGCCCTTCAACAAAGCCGTGGACTGGGTATGATTTCAACTCACGATTTGGAACTCACAGGATTGGCCAGTGGTAACGGGCATATCCGGAATGCCCACTTTCAGGAAACCGTCGAAGCAGGCACGTTGCATTTCGATTATCAACTACGACCGGGCCCCTGCCCCACCACCAATGCGCTCCGTATCATGGCCCAGGAAGGCCTTCCCATCCCATCCGATCACTCCTCGAATCCACATAAGGAGTGTTGAAAAAGGCCGCCAGCCGCGTTCTCACCCCTTGGCCGTGCTGACGTACTCATCCGTACGCTCCGCTCGTCCAAGCGGCTGCGGCCTTTCCTTCGAGAAGCCTCAGGACAGGACTGGACGAGCCCTTTTGAACACTCCACTATTTTTCTTTTGTGGACCTCGGTCACGCATCGGTTCATGCAAAGGCCACATATCTGAAATATTCAACAGCCCTACAAGCAGAATAATAGAAGGCGCCAACTCCCCGTCATGCCTGCCGCCAGCTGCCCAAAAATTTACCCATCTGGTCATTCCCGACATTGCTTATCGGGAATCCATCTGAGACTTTTCCTGATGGATCCCCGCTGACTAAATGCGGAGACAACAATAGCAGGGTCATCACATTTTTCATTGGGAATCAATCTTGGCGTAATTCTGTCGAATTTGGCTCTCCTCTTAGTACTTGCGGGGCCACCTGATTGCACATTGTCATTCTGAGCCCACGGCGAAGAATCTGTGCCCAGGTCGAAACACCTTGAGGTCCAGCCAGATCCTTCTGCCTCCTTGAAATGGCATACCTTTTTCTTTCGTTGCATATCCTCATGAAGATGACTCCCCACTACCTACAGGCGATGATGACGAAATGGAAAGACGGGAAGGACGGAGCCATAGCACAAAAAATCCTCCGTCAAAAAACGATGCAAGAGAAATTTAGGGAGTGATGAGGCGAACTTCGCTTTGGGCCTGGTCGGTTTTAGAACCGGTGGAGGTGCCGCAATGGGCACAGAGGTATTCGTAGAGACTTCCGGTAGGGAGCACTAAAAGAAGACGCTCACGAGCCGGAGTCGCAGTCTGACATTTTGGACAAAACAGCAACGACGCCCGGAGCGATTCGAATTGTTTAGCTTGGCCTGGAGGAGCCGGAGGACGAGCCCCACCCATCCGAGGCGTGGGTCGAGGACCTGTAGGAAATGGCGGTCTAGACATACGCAGATCTTAGCGAAGGGCCCTAGTCCGGTCAAGATCGCTTCGCATCATTGAGGAAGACCATTGATACATGACCCAACATTCAAGCCACACCACTCACGCGTGACAACCATCTACCCGTGCTTCCTGTCGCTGAATATGATCACTGTGGATCCACTCCCCGCCGCTTGGCGATTTCTTTCGCAATAATGGCCTGCCAGCCTTGATTAAATAAATCTCGTGTGGCCTGTATCGTGGGAATGGGAAGAGGCCCCGCTTCATGGGCTAAACGAAGTTGCTCAAAATTATCCATCATAAGCGTCAACTGTTTGGCCGTGAACTCATTTGTGGGATCGCTCTGTGCGCGCAGTCGCAGGGAGCGAAGCTGGACCAGATAGTCCTGATAAAAGACCTGATCCCACGAATAGTGAGCCTGTGATTCCCCGGCATGGGTTTCGAGTCGGGTTAAAAAGGCGTCCATCTTTTTTTGGAGCGATGTTGCCGTCCGATCCATTTCCGGATCATAAGAAGAAATTAAGGTGACGTGGCAACCAACCAGACCCAGTTGCACACACACCAAAATCCATAGAAAACATCGAAAACGAAATGCGGAGGAAAACGTCAGGATGTTAGCTACCATTGGGATAATCGCCTTTTTGTTGAGATTCCATGGTGGGGAGAGCCACCGGACATGAATAGTTTTGCAACCCATTCCTTCCCAGTCGAATGACGCGCCATATTGAAAAATGAAACAGCTTCATCAAAATATATTCTACTCACCTGTGCGCATCTGTCTACCGGGCTTCAATGAAAAAATCGACCCTAACCCAACCTCATATTCTCAACCGCCACACAGGATTGTTGAATTGGATGTCAGCGCTGATTTCACAGATGCATCTGCCAATTATTGGGATACTCTGTATGTTCGCTCCCCCGGCTTCCACTCCACGAACCCTGACAACTCTATTCCAGACGGAAATTATCGAGATACAGGGAAAATTCTTCCGGGGGGTTTATGGCAAAAAGTCCAACATTCTTAATCGCGCTGAGATCCATTTCCCGACCAACGGGGGCGAGGCGAATGTCATCTAACGGAATGTGAATGTGATTGAGGCCCGGCGAAATGGTGATGGCCTGATTAAACCGGTCCGTATAGTCGTTATTATGTTGTGCATCATCAATTCGGATGATCAGCGATTGGGCTTCCGGCAATTCGGAATACACCTCAAAATGGAAATGAGAAAATCCTTTCCAATCCGGATAGGGCTCCCTAAGGCGGATACCTGGATAGGGTTTTGGATAAAACAGCACGAGCCCCACGGTATCGACCTGTGGTTTACCCCAGCCTAAGGGCGGAGGAACGATCTGAACGGCAGCGTCCCTCCCATTGACCAACATCATTTCCCATGCGGCAGAAAACTGAACGAGTGAAGGGAATCGGGCATCCCGGTCCCAATAGACATAGGACCAGACGAGCACCGGACTCAGGGCGATCACCACAAGCAATCCGACTCCGACCTGAACCAGTTGTTTCCTAGGAGCCACCCGCCATATTGCCATACGTCCCGTAAATCTTTGATCGTACGTGAAAGACAACCCCAAGGCACCCACAGCTCCCAACACATCTAAAAGGAAGTCCGACCATTCGGCAAAACGACTCGAATTGAACGATTGCATGCCTTCCGCCAATGCACCCAGAATCACAGCCCCAATGAACGCCAAACCATATTGGCTACCTACAGACCACCCTCGTGGCTCACCTCGTTGCCGTGCCAGATACAAAAGGATCATGGCCACAACACCAAATAATGGAACATGACAAAAATCGTAGAAGACTTTCCGGAGAATGTTAGGAGAGGGAAGCGGAATCCAAAGCAGGGTCATACATCCCAAAAGGGCCAATGCCAGACCCGGTACCATAAAACGGGATGCGAAGGATTGCTGATGGGATTTCTGACCTGTTCGGTTTGTCACAACAGGTTCGATCAAGCCAGACTGACGACTGAGGCGGTATCGACAGCCGTCACACCATTACGGAAAAAAATCAGCTTGGATGTGTGAGCGGAGATCCGTTCGCCCGGCAAAATGATGCCGACCAGATTTAACGGATCGGCGGCGGACAGGAGAATCTCTTGTGCTCCGACTTGGACATCACGGCGCACCGCCCGTAACGATTCCACTGCCTCCGGCAGTGCGAACTGTTCTCCCGTAAAACCGGTCACAAACCGGCCACCCCGCATCTCACCCCGCCATTCTAGTTTTCGATACTGCACCAGCAGTTCACGCCAGGTCACCGGCAACGATTCCCGTTTGAGCAGATCGCGAAAGACCACGCCATAACGATGTGCCAATTGCCTGGCCCACTGCTCATGCGGGTGCAGACAAACCGACTGGGCCTCATGATCGGCGACATGATCACCCTGGAACAGGTCCCAACGCCCGACGCTGTGACCCGGACGGCGCGCGCGCGCCTTGCCCTCGGCTCGCCGCCGTCGAGGATCAAGCAGGGCTCGCATGGGATCAAACCCGTCAGCGGTCACCAACCCTGCTGCCACCAATTCCCATAAGGCCTGTTCCACTTCGGCGGCCAGATGTCCCGTTCGACCGGTCAGATCCGTGAAAAAACATGCGCCACGTCGGTCCAGACAATCCAAGACGGCTTGTGCCACCCCACTCAAATTCAGGCGGACGCCAAGCGGTCCTGCTGATGCTTCAGGTTTGGCCACCGCCAACACCCAACTCACGTCCTGTCGTCGCAAAAAACTAATGGGAGCCAGCCTGGTTGGAGTCAGGGGCCGGAATGCCGGAACCGACACTCCAGCGTCCAGGACCAAGTCTCCTTGCCTCTGTCCTGATGCCACAACAGACAAGAGCGCGGCCTTACTTTCCGGAGGAGTCAGACGTCCCCAGACTACTTCTCCGCGCAGGCACAAATTATCAAGCCATTCAGGTTTGTAGTCAGCCAGGCGGGATTTGAGGAGGGAATGTTCCCACGCGGAAGCCGGCGCTTCAAATCCTGCCAACTGGTGAATCACTTCACGTAGCCCGGCTTCCCCGTGTAATTGTGTGCCGGGTGCGCGATGCTGCCAGCGAAAGAGAAAGCGCATAAAATCCGACGCGGCGACCGGTTCAATTTCCCGGCGTAAAGCCGTCACCGTTCGCCGATGAATGCGCGCCAGAAGACTGCGGTCACACCATTCCTCTTCGAAAGTCTGTTTGGCATTCCCCTGTTCTTCTCCCCTCGAAGAACCGGTCGACGCCTCAAACCGGGAAGAGGGACGGAAATGGCCTCGAAGAATCTGGCCTTCTCCTTCCAACTGCAAGAGAGCCTGCTGCACCAGTGCTGTAGGGATGCTCAATTTTCCCGCCAATTCGCCAGCGGTCACCGGCCCGATATGCGGCATCCAGCCTTGCACCACATCCCGCGCGGCAGATTCTGCCGTGACCGATTCTTTGTCCACAGACAGGGACAGTGAATCCTGCAGACCGGCGACCACGTGTGCCCTCGGGAACAAGGTTTGAAGACGCGTCAAATGTACTCTGGTGGTCCAACCCTCAACCGGCTTCCTTTCCGAAGATCCCTCAATGGGCACCCTCAGCACCAGTAGGCGGCCATGCGACAGCAATGAATCGCCGTACTCCTGCCACGACTCACCCAACACCAAAGGCAACCACCCCAGAATCTGAAGCACATCGAACAATTCATCACCATCACGAACCAATGGCCAGGCTTCATCAATCACCGCCTCAATCGCGGCACCATCCAATGTCCCAATGTTTCCGTCGAAGCTGGCGGGTGACGTTCGTCGAAGATTCACGGCGCGCGCGCGTCGCTCTTCGAGCGGCGCATCATCCAGGAACGCATAGGGGTTGGCATTCAAAATTTCATGCGCAAAGAGAGAGGGCACCGGCGATTCCACCACCCGCACCTGAATCTCCTGATTCTCGATCCGCTCAAGCACCTGGCGCAGGCCCACCAGGTCCATGGCCTCCGTCAAACAATCGTGCAGCGTTTCCTGGACCAACTGGTGATCCGGCACCTGAATATCTCCAACGTGATTATCGCCACAGGCCGCCGCCATCGGAAACGCCGCCGCCAATAAATCTTCCGCCCGCATGCGTTGAAGATGCACCGGCACACGTTTGCCGTGTTGAAATCGCAACAGCGCCAACGCACGGGTCACATTCCATCGCCAGCGTGTGAGAAAAAGCGGAGTCGCCAGCGTGGCTTGGATGAGCACGCCTCGCACCGTATTGTGATGCACAAACCCAAAGATGGCCTCCAGTGGAAAACTATGCTGCTCACCAAGCGACAGCACCAACCCGTCATCGGTCGCGGCCGCCTGCAATTCAAAATCAAAATTCACGCAAAATCGTTTGCGTAATGCCAGCCCCCATGCGCGGTTGAGCCTGCCACCAAACGGCGCATGCAGCACCAGTTGCATCCCCCCGGCCTCATCAAAAAACCGTTCCGCAATCACACAGGTCTGCGTCGGGACGCCTCCGAGAATCTGTGTGCCTCCGGCCACATAGGCCAACAATTGATCGGCACCCGCCGCATCCACTCCGCATTCTTCATATAACCAATGCCGCGGGGTTTTATCTCCGGGAACAAAACCCTGTTCAAGCAAATGAAAGATCTGCTCTCGCACCTCTGCCACCGCCTGAGATAAGGCAAACGATCGGGAAGGCGCTTCACCCCGCCAAAAAGGAATGTTGGGCGGGGCGCCATGCGCATCTTCCACACGGACTTTTCCGGTTTCAATTCCCCGAATGCGCCAGGAGGTCGTGCCCAGCAACATAATATCTCCAGCCAGACTCTCAATCGCAAAATCTTCGTCCACCGTTCCCACCACGGTTCCATCCGGTTCCGCCACAACCTGATAGGTCGCCGTTTCAGGAATCGCTCCCCCGGAAGTCAACGCAGCCAACCGGCTTCCACGTTTTGGCCGAAGCCGGCCTTCATGACGGTCATAACTGATCAATGCATACAACCGTCTGCGCCCCGGCACAAATCCTTCGGCAACCAATTGCAGCAAGGACTCAAAGCTCTCCCACGTGAACTCCCGGTACGGATAGGCTGACCGGCACAAGGCAAACAGATCCCGCGCATCCCATTCCTGCGCCGCGACCTCGGCAATGATCTGTTGAATCAGAATATCCAGCGGGGCAGATGGAATCTCAATGGTTTCCAATTGACCCTGCCGAATCGCACGGACCACCGCCGCGCATTCCACTAATTCATCCCGGGTCGTACAAAACAGTCGTCCCTGTGGAACCGCTCCCACCTGATGCCCTGCGCGTCCCACTCGCTGAAGACAGGTGGCAATCGCGCGAGGTGATCCGATCTGGCACACCACATCAATACACCCGATATCGATCCCCAACTCCAATGACGCGGTCGCCACCATCACCTTAATCTGCCCCGTCTTCAGTCGTTCTTCCGCATCCAAACGGAGTTTCCGTGACAAACTGCCATGGTGGGACGCCACCTGATTTTCGCCTAAGCGTTCTTCCAGATGATGCGCTACCCGTTCGGCCATCCGGCGCGTATTCACAAACACCAGGGTCGAACGATGCGGCCCGGCGATGTCGGCAATTCGATCATAAATCTCCGACCAAATCCCATTCGTGGCGATTGCGCCCAATTCATCTTTCGGTACTTCCACCTGCAGATCCAACTGCCGGCGATGGCCGACATCCACGATGTGACAATGCGTTGAATCAAAGAGGGAAGGTTGTTGCGCCTTCGCGCGATGAGCCGATTCACCCAAGAGAAATTGCGCGACCCTTTCCAATGGTCGCTGTGTGGCGGACAGACCGATGCGTACCAACCGCCGGGAGGTCACGGCATCCAACCGCTCAAGAGACAGCGCCAGATGGGCGCCACGTTTATTCGGTGCGAGAGCATGAATTTCATCAACAATCACCGTATGCACACCGGTCAGGAGTTCCCGGCTCCGTTTGGCCGTTACCAAAAGAAACAACGATTCCGGCGTCGTCACCAAAATATGGGGCGGATGCTTGAGCTGTTGCTGCCGTTGCGCAGCGGGCGTATCCCCGGTTCGGACCTCCACCCGAATTCTCGGCCCCAAAAATCCGGCAGACAGAGCCAGCTCGCTAATCTCAGCTAACGGAAGTTCTAAATTTTTGTGAATGTCATGACTCAACGCCCGTAGCGGCGACACGTAGATAACCTGAATGCCATCCTCCAACTCCCCGGTAATGGCCTGTCGCAATAAATGGTCGATGCATGTGAGAAAAGCTGCCAGCGTTTTCCCGGAGCCGGTGGGTGCAGAAATCAGCGCATGCTGTCCGGAATGAATGGCTGGCCAACTGGCTCGCTGCACATCAGTCGGTGCACCAAGTCTGGTCGTAAACCATTCTTGAACAACCGGATGAAACGATTGAAGCGGCGGAGTATTGCTCATGGCCTCAAGTGGTGGACTTCACATGTTGAGTGGAAGGGAAAACCTATTGTACCTAGGCCTTTGCAGCAAGAACAAACACGGTCAAGTCGAACGAAATTTGAAAGTGAGCGCACAGCCCTTCCTTATGATGATATGTACAGCTTCTGCTATTCTTTAACTGAATCGAAGCATAAGCTCGCCAGGTCTATTCCACTCAGGGGTCCACTAATCCTTCCCTGATCCAGGGCCTCGTGCACAGTCCTATCTTTCAGTCCTGTCGCTGCGCTTCGCGGGCAATCCCTCTTATCATTCCGCGAAACACCAGTTCATGCACAGGCCACATCCCATACCAATACACCAAACCTCCTAGACCAATCGGATCGAAACTGGCTGTTTGCGTGATCTTCGAGCCGGCGCCTTCAGGTTCCACGAGAAACTCAAGCCAGGCACGTCCGGGCAATTTCATTTCGGCAAAGAGCCGGAGACGCCTCCCCGGCTCGATGGCCTCCACCCGCCACCAATCCACCACGTCCCCCACCCGCAAGGCTTCCGGATCCCACCGACCACGGCGACGACCCACGCCCCCTACCAAGAGATCCAACCACCCACGAAGGGTCCATAGCCAGTTACCGTAGTACCAGCCGGTACTCCCGCCGATTCGTTGAATAGGGCGAAACGCGTCAGCCGGCGGAACAGGCACATGCCGTCTGCGCACATCCACTAACCGGTTACCAAATCGCACACCGCCATATTGACGGGCTCCTCCGCCTACAGAGTTTGCATCCGACCATCGTGACTCCGCCAATTTCGAATCTTCGTTCCGTAACGCCTGCGCGATGGCATCGCGCACACTGATGGGCTCGATCGCAAACACCCGTCGCGCGGAGTCATCGCGAACCACCGTGGGATACCGGATACTTTGAATGAGTTTGCGCCCAACACGCGCATACAACGGCGTCACGAGTCCAAGCCACAGGCTGGATAATCGTGGCGTGAGAACCGGCACAGGCACCATGAACCGACGCAGTTGTCGCTGGCGGGCATATTCCCGCATCAAATCCCCGTACGACACCACATCGAGACCGCCAATCTCCAGAACCAGGCTGTTCGTCAGCGGCAGGTCAAGCGCTCCGGTCAAATAGGCCAGCACATCATCGATTGCGATCGGTTGGGCAGGGACATGAACCCAGCGTGGCGTCAACATCACCGGCAACCGTTCCACCAACGCCCGGATCATCTCAAAAGACAAGCTGCCGGAGCCAAGAACGATGGAGGCCCGAAATTCCACGACCGGCACACCGGATTGCCGAAGAATTTCTCCCACCTCATGCCGGCTTCGCAGATGAGGAGACAATGTTTCCCGGTCATCGCCCAAACCGCCAAGGTAAATGAGGCGTCCCACACCAGCCGCGCGCGCAGCCTGGCCGAAATTGTCCGCAGCCTCACGATCCGCAGCCTCGAAACTTCCTGACTCCCCCATGGAATGCACCAGGTAGTAGGCCACTTCCACTCCACACATGGCGGTCGCCAAGGTGGCCGGATCAAGCACATCACCGGCGACGACCTCTGTGCCGGGACCACCCCTGGACTGCAAAAACTCCGGTCGCCGGGCAAGGCACCGCACCTGCCGGCCATGCTGCTCCAGCCGATGCAGCAGTCTCCCGCCCACATATCCTGTCGCTCCCGTCAGCAGTATTTTCATATGTCACCTCTTGAGCATTCCCTATCGTATCAGGAAATCTGTCGTCTAAAGAGAAGAAGTGTACAGCAGCCGCACAATATAGCCATCAAAAACCTCAAACCGGGGTAAGTGTGACCGAAGACGAAATGACTTATGGCCTGACGAGGTCCGTCGATTGTCTCAGGGTCCATTGTCGATGATAGGGAAGACCATGCAATCGAGACCTGGAATTCTCCGCATCAGGTCTTCTTTGACCACGAAGAAATTCTGCCGTGCATAAGAGTAATGAAGGGAGCTATAATAACAAGATCTACAGTGACACCAATGGCGCCTAGCCATTCAACGATAAAGAGGTTGGGAGCATGGCAACCAAACTCTATCCGACGCAGGGCACGACCTTTTTCGCCGATTCCTCCCGCCCGGTTGCACACGCCAGAGCAGACCAGTTAGCAATTGAAGAACCGCTTGAAATTCGGCTGGAGTATTGGGCCGACGGCCAGGCTTATTGGAAAAGTATCTCGATTACCATGCGCACTCCCGGCCACGATTCGGAACTGGCCGCAGGATTTCTGTTCACCGAAGGCATCATTACTGAATGGAACGACATCAAACAGATTCGACCATGTGGACCAATCGTCGAGGGGCAGAACTTTCAGAATATCGTGCGGGTAAAGCTGCACTCCAGCGTGTCGGTGAAAACCGCGACGATGGACCGGAATTTTTATACGACTTCCAGTTGCGGGATCTGCGGCAAAACTTCCATCGAGGCCCTTAAAATCAACAATCCATTTGGCCAAAACATTAAAATGCTGACTTCCCCTTCCGTCACACAAAACATGCTATTCTGTTTGCCGGAACGCATGGCCGCGCAGCAACAGCTCTTTAAGCAAACGGGGGGCTGTCATGCTTCAGCCTTGTTCGATGAACAGGGCACGTTGCTCTGTCTGCGGGAAGATGTCGGACGGCACAATGCCCTGGATAAAGTTCTAGGGTGGGCCTTGATGAATAACCGTCTTCCCCTGCATCGCCATGTGGTGCTGGTAAGCGGGCGGGCCAGCTTCGAACTCATGCAGAAATCCTCTATGGGCGGCATCCCGTTTGTCGCCGCCGTGGGCGCACCCTCCACGCTGGCGGTGCAGATGGCAGAAGAATTCAACATGACCTTGGTGGGGTTTTTAGACCATCAACGCATGACGGTCTATCACGACTTCGGACGAATTCAAGCTCACCAGGCTCCACAACCAGAGGACAAAGGTGGACGAACAACGCGACATACCGGAAGCCCCGTCAACCCCGCCGTGGAACATCCCGATCGAAGATGGCCACGGCCTTCAACTTGACGCGCCCTCCACGTGCGCCGGCGGCATCCCCGCCATTCTCACTTCCCTCAAACATACCACGCACGAACTGGGTTTCATGCGCGGTGGCCAGGCCCTCCTCAAGGTCAATCAGAAGCAAGGATTTGATTGCCCGGGTTGTGGCTGGCCCGATCCTGATGGTGCGCGGGCCATCACCGAGTTTTGTGAAAACGGCGTCAAAGCCGTCGCCCATGAAGCCACCAACACCGTCATCACCAAAGAATTTTTCCAACGATATTCCCTGGAGCAACTGGGCAGGGAATCGGATCACTGGCTTGGACAGCAGGGACGCCTCATCCGCCCGATGATCAAACGGGGCGAAGATACGCATTATCATCCCGTCTCCTGGGCCACGGCATTTGACACCATCGCCGGGCACCTCAATGCCCTCGACGATCCCAACGAAGCCATCTTCTATACATCGGGTCGTACCAGCAACGAAGCCGCATTTCTCTATCAACTTTTCGCGCGACTCTATGGCACCAACAATCTGCCCGATTCCTCCAACATGTGCCACGAATCCAGCAGCGTGGCGTTAAAAGAAGTTATCGGCATCGGCAAAGCCACCGTCACGCTCGACGATTTCGACAAGGCCGACGCCATCTTCATTCTTGGACAAAATCCCGGCACCAACCATCCGCGTATGCTCGCCACGCTTCAACAGGCCGCCCGGCGAGGCTGTCAGATTGTCAGCATCAACCCGCTTCCCGAAGCCGGCACCACCCGGTTCATTCATCCCCGGGAAGTCACTAGCTGGCTGGGCCAGGGAACCCCGATCGCCACGCTCTTTCTCCCCGTCAAAATCAACGGCGACGTCCCCCTGCTCAAAGGCATCATGAAGGAACTGCTCATGAGGGAAGAAAAGAATCCTGGCTCTATTCTCGACCTTTCGTTCATACAGGAATACACCGAAGGCTTTGACAACTTCGCCACCATTACACGAAACATCGCATGGGAGAAAATTGAGGAAGGCAGCGGCATTGCCAGAGAGGACATTCAGAAGGCCGCCGATATTGCGGAACAGGCCAAGAGTATCATCTGCACCTGGGCCATGGGCATGACCCAACATAAAAACGCCGTGGCCAACATGCAGGAAATCATTAACTTCCTCCTACTGCGTGGCAACATCGGCAAACCAGGTGCAGGCCCCTGCCCCGTCCGTGGGCATAGCAATGTGCAGGGCGATCGCACCATGGGCATCACCGAGAACCCCTCTCCGGAATTTCTGGATCGCCTCGAAAAGGCCTGTCACTTTCAGCCACCCACCAAAAGAGGCCATGACGCGGTGCGAGGCATCAAGGCCATGCATGCCGGAAAAGCCAAGGTCTTCATGGCTCTCGGCGGAAACTTTCTTTCGGCCACACCGGATACGGCCTATACCGCGCAGGCGCTTTCCCGCTGCCGGCTCACCGTCCACATCTCCACCAAACTCAATCGGGCTCATCTGGTTACCGGAACCGAGGCTCTGATCCTTCCGGCCCTGGGACGCACCGACAGGGACCTTCAAGATGACATCCCCCAATATGTCACCACGGAAAACACCATGGGTATCGTCCAGACCTCACAGGGCCGACTTGAGCCGGTATCCAAGTTTCTCAAAAGTGAAGTCGATATCGTCGCCAGCCTCGCGAAGGCCACCTTCACCAACAAAGAAGGACCAGGGAACCACATCAACTGGGACGAACTCATCCACGATTATGATGCCATTCGCCATCTCATCAGCCAGGTCGTCCCCGGACATGAGCACTATACCGAACGCGTCAACAAACCAGGGGGATTCTATCTCGCCAATCCGATCCGTGATGCCCGACAATTTCCCACTCCATCCGGTAAAGCCCGGTTCACCGTCCACCCGATGCCGGACATTCACCTGGCACCCGATCAATTGCTCATGATGACCATCCGCAGCCACGATCAATACAACACCACCATCTATGGGTTGGATGACCGGTACCGTGGCATCAAAGCCGGCCGACGGGTGGTGTTCATGAATGAGCAGGATATGGAAGAACGAAAATTTGCCAAAGGCGACGCAGTGGACATCATCAGCCATCACAAAGGTCAAACGCGATTAGCCTCACACTTTGTCGTGGTCCCTTACCCCATTCCCCGGACCTGTGTGGCAACCTATTTCCCCGAAGCCAACGTGCTCATCCCCATCGACAGCGTCGCCGACAAGAGCAACACTCCCACCTCAAAATCCATCGTCGTCACCATCCACCCCACCACGTACACTCCTCCTTCCCATACTTAAATAAACGGTCAAAAAGATAGAAGCACTTCGAAATGTTGTCATCCTGAGACCTCCGAAGGATCCGGCTCAGCTTGAAACGGCTCCCGAGGGATGACAACACCTGTTGTCCGGTGATGGCCGGCGGAAATGGGGAAGGGGAGAGCCAAAAGAAAGAGCCGGTCGACAGATGGATGCGGCTATGCCTTGGCTAGATCCTGCGTTTCACTCAAGATGACAATGAATTTGTTTAATGGGAGTGCTGAATAATAATAATTTCCAAGGGCAAATTGACCTCCAGCCACGTTGTCTATCAGAGGTCTCGGCGGCGGTTCAAAAAAGTTCGTCCAGCCCTGCCCTGAGTCATGCCGATGGGAAGGCCAGAGGCATTTTTGCGCGCAGAGCGTACTTCCAGTACGTGAGCACGGAAAAATGGCGAGAACGGCGCTGGCGGCTTTTTTCAACTGCCCCTTAATGCATAGTTTGGGAGATATGGCATTGAGGACCCATACGGGCTTTATGCTGAGGTTGCAGAATATTGCATACTTATTGCTATTGCTATAGCTTGCCATTCAGGATTTGTCGCACATCTTCCATTCGCTTTCGGTTGACCCCGAAATCGTAGTAGCCGCTGCGAGCGGCTGAACGGAAGTGAATGGTTTTTGTGGCCTCATCCAGCCACAACTCGACATCGTCCACAAAACCAAAGAGAAAACTTTTGACTTCGTACTGAAGATAATCCTCCTCTTCCCTCACCAATTCCGTGCGAGGTAATTGAGCGAAAATGTGCTTCAGCTCGGCTTTGGCTTCCTCCAATGATGCTTGATATCGATAGGGTGCAATCGCATGGCTTTCCGCCACAGCCATTGTGGAAACACAGTTGGGCCTGTCCGGGCATGAGAATGTCCTCCCACTCACGATCAACTCCTCCCCTAGTGCTCCCTGTGCAATGGCTACCGCCGGGATCAGGCACAGAAGCATTATTCTGAGTGGCAACCATGCCGTCACCCGGCATGATTGCCTCCCGATCAATGGACTGTTGAAGTTTTTGTGTGACATGCGGTTGAGCGCACGCGGGTGTGCTTTTCCTATTTCTTTTTCCGCGCTTTCGAGTTCGTGCTTGCGCCATTGGAAGACAACCCCGCCTTCTCCATGAGTTGGTCTTTCCGTTTCATCACCTGCTGGTGGAGACCGTCCCAGTCGATATCCCGCTTTTCTGCCTTGGGCAGCATCTCTTCCTCTTCTTCTTGAATATGATGTTTGCAGAGTTCGCCGAGCACCGTCACTTTCGCATCATAGCGTTGGTCACCCGGCTTCATTTTTTTCAGTTCCCCGATGACGCCATGCACAACATGGTGCTCTTCGATGGCCTCATCCATCAGGTCTTCGTCATTCATTTTCGAGCGAACGGCCGGATAGATAATCTTTTCCTCCAACTCCGCATGAATTTCAAGCTCCGTTACCACCATGTCGACGATCTCTTGCTTCTCCCGGGCATTATCCGTCTTTTCAAATTTCCTAAAAAGCCCTTTGACTTTTTTGTGGTCTTTGCGAAGCATGTCGGTGACTTGTGCTGCCTGAGCTTTCTGAGTTTTTGTGACCATAAACAATTCTCCTTATCCTTATTAGGAATATTATGAATACATCTTTCGCCCAATCTTTCTTATTGATCTATATCAGGAGAATGTCATTCGCCCAATGTATAAAACGGATGAGGTTGACTATCTTTTGTTCAAGGGCCTGTAGGTTGTCTGAATCCCAGGGAGCGTGTGCGTTTGGGAGGCGTGGGACTCTTTCGTCTGCATGGGGTGGTTCATGGGGGAGAATCGCGTTTTTGCATCTCCTTTAAGGCACCATGAAATTCTCTTGTCAGAATTGAGGAATACATTCACAATCAACACCCTGTTTGTCTATACTGTACGGATGGCACTTCCTTCCGATTTATCATTTTCCGATTCGCTCAAGAGTGACCGACGCCAGGCTTTCTACGAACACCACAAGCGTATTGCCCTGGCCATGATTTTGATCGTATTTTTGCTTCCCCTGATCGGGGTGTTCATGAGCGGACTGTCCGGAGCCATCTCAGGTGTCGTGATTTCCGTATTGTCTTTTTACCTGGCACCCTACGCCCTATTGAAATTGGGGCACTGGTTTGTTCACTCCTGATACCCGATCTAACCTGGCAGCCTGTGGTGAACACAGGTACCAACCCTCAACCCTACAGACAAATTTTAGAAGAGTCGGTGGCGTGAATAATCCGCACACGGATTGTTGATCGGCCGGTTTGATGGGGGTATTCAGTTTTCCCTTCCCCGCATTACACAGGAGGAGGAGGAAGAGAACGCGAAGAACCTGTGCCCATCTTTTGCAGGTTAAAATAGCGTACTGTTTCCTGTTTGATAATCTTTGCCAGGAGCAACAACCCGATGAGATTCGGAATGGCCATCATGCCGTTCATGATATCGGACACATTCCACACCGGTTCCAACCTGGATGTGGCGCCGAGCAGGACGACCCCGACAAAGATCACGCGGTAATACACGATTGCCCTCGTCCCCATCAGATACTCAATGGCTTTCTCACCATAGTAATTCCAGCCGATCAAGGTCGAATAGGCAAACAGCGTGATGGAACACGTGACAATGAGTTCTCCCGTGTGACCAAGGGTTTCCCCGAAGCTGGCGCTGGTGAGTTGAGCCGGATCAATACCTTGAGTCCATGGAGTCGCGGTCAGGATGACCAACGCCGTCATACTGCAGACCACCAGCGTATCGATAAAGGTCTGGGTCATGCTGACGAGGGCCTGTCGGACCGGATCGTCTGTGCGTGCGGCAGCAGCGGCAATAGGCGCAGACCCCAGGCCCGATTCATTCGAAAACACGCCTCTTGCCAACCCGTAGCGCATGGCGGCAGCCATCGTGGCGCCGGCAAACCCGCCTCCGGCGGCAATCGGGTTCCACGCGTGATAAACAATACTAGCCAAGGCCTGCGGGATTTCCGTCACATGCAGGACCAGGACAACCAGGGCTGATGACACATACCCCACAATCATGAATGGCACCAATACGGAGGTAAACCGGCCAATGGATGTGATGCCGCCCAATATCACAAGGCCGGTCAGGCTCATTAACACCACCCCGGTGATCCAGGGCGGGATCTGAAAGGTCGACTCAACAATCCCGGCCACGGCATTGGCCTGTGTCATATTGCCGATGCCAAATGCCGCACAGGCTGTGAATACAGCGAAGAGCCACCCTAACCACGGCAGCCCGGCACCCTTGGCCAGGTAATACATGGGCCCGCCACGCATCCCGTATTCGCCCTGCTCACGGTATTTCACCGCCAGCACGGCTTCGCCATATTTGGTCGCCATGCCCACCAGACCGGTCATCCACATCCAAAAGACAGCTCCGGGCCCCCCGAGCGTGATGGCGGCTGCCACGCCGACAATATTTCCGATACCCACGGTGGCTGATAAGGCGGTCATGAGCGCCGCAAAATGGCTGATGTCGCCATTGGCACTCGGCTCTTTGTGAAACACTAACTTCAGCGCATGCGGCAGGACACGAAACTGCAGGCCTTTTAGCAGAATGGTCAGATACAACCCGGTGCCGACCAACAGGATCAACATGGGCGGACCCCACACCCAACCGGCTACGGTCGACACGAAGGATTCAAGGGAGTCCATACGGCATTATTTCCCGGTAGAAGAAAAAGCAGGAGGGTGACGGTATAGCACCGCTTATTTTACCAATGAGGTGCATTGTGTATACAAATATGATGTGATTGGTTCTGCAACGGCTCTTCAAGAAAAGGAGCATGAGTCATTCAGAGTGAAAATCTCACTTCACCATTCTGACCTGCAACGAAAGGCAAGACCCTATCCACCTTGTCATGCTGAGCCCATGGCGAAGCAGATCCCAGTTGACGATGCGGAAGCTCAGCGAGATCCTTCGGTGCACCCTGCCCTGAGTTATGCCGAATGGGTCAGGATAACAACGTTCATAGGATATCGGGATGTAAGGTATGGTCAGAACAAACTGGCACATCAACAATTTTCTCCCGTCGAATTCATTAAGGGCTGGCAAAAAGGTTGGAAACGAACAAGAATGGCAATAGTGTTGAGATGATTGAGCACCATCACCCCTTTGACTCCTCGTGATTGGCAGCCATCACATAAAAAGCCTTGATTTTTGAGGTCGGCAAAATTCAGACCATGGCCAAAAACACTCATCCCCAAATTTTGTGTATAACCTGGTGAAAGCAGGCGTGAGCCGCATGTTTTTCTAAGGATTAAAAAGGAAACCAGCAGATTGCCACTGTTTTAGGCATTGTATAAAAAAAAATTTATACCACTACAGGGAGTGGTGTGGGTTTTTTGGCGTAGGCGTAAAGGTAGAAATCGTATTTTTTTCTTGACATGTGTCTCCACACCGATGCCCATTGATGTCCGTGGAAAAGATGCCGATGTCAATGATTTTCTTATCCACAGAATTTCTAAAAAAGTGTTGATAAGACTCAAATAAGAGCTGAGATCATGAAGCCTTCGTTGAGATTCCTGCCATGCCGAACAGGTCCCAAACAGAATAGAAGGCCGCACCCCATTCTTTGACACGACCAGGTCGGCATGAGAAAGAATGAAGGCTTTGAATCCTTTGATAAATATCGGTAAGGTATGCCCCCTCCTCCTGAAAATCAGGAGATGTCACATTCATTCATCTCTGGACGCGGAGCGATCAACATGAAGGTCAGTGCCCTTGCAGGAGAGCCCACCCAACCATCCATGCTCGCCAACATCCCCCGGCTGGTCACCGCCTATTACACCGGTCAACCCGACCCGGCTGTGCCGGAACAACGCGTGGCCTTTGGCACATCGGGACACCGCGGCTCTTCATTAAAGAATTCGTTTAATGAAGCGCATATCCTGGCGACCACCCAGGCCATCTGCCTCTATCGACAGCAACAGCATATTGACGGGCCTCTCTTTTTAGGCATGGATACGCACGCGCTCTCCGAGCCGGCCCTGGCAAGTACGCTGGAAGTGCTGGCCGCCAATGGTGTGATCGTGATGGTAGACCGTGACAACGGGTACACCCCGACTCCCGTTATTTCCCATGCCATCCTGACCTATAACCGTGACCGGAAGACGGGCTTAGCCGACGGCATTGTCATCACACCCTCGCACAATCCGCCTGAAGACGGCGGATTCAAATATAACCCGCCCCATGGCGGGCCGGCTGATGGCGACGTGACCACATGGATCGAGACGCAAGCGAACGCCTTACTGGCCGACAACCTGCGCGGAGTGAAGCGCATTTCGTATGAGAAGGCCCGCCGGTCCTCGACCACACACCGGCATGATTATGTCGGGGCGTATGTTGGCGATCTTGGTGCGGTGATTGATATGGAGGCCATTCGCGATGCGAAACTGTCCATCGGGGTCGATCCCCTTGGCGGCGCAGGCGTGGACTATTGGGGACCCATCACCGAGCGCTACGGATTTCCGGTCACTGTCGTGCATGAAGGCGTGGATCCGACGTTTCGTTTCATGAATCTGGACTGGGATGGAAAGATTCGCATGGACTGTTCCTCCCCTCACGCCATGGCCGGACTGATTGCTTTAAAGGATCGTTTCGATATTGCCTTCGCCAACGATACCGACCATGATCGTCATGGAATTGTTACGCGCACGGCGGGGCTGATGAATCCCAACCATTACCTCGCGGTGGCAATTTCATATCTATTCACACAACGCTCCGGCTGGCGGAAAGATGCCGCAGTCGGAAAGACGGTGGTGAGTAGCAGCATGATTGATCGGGTTGCCGCTAAGTTAGGAAGGCGTCTGGTTGAAGTGCCGGTCGGGTTCAAATGGTTTGTGGATGGGCTGCTTGACGGGTCCGTCGGCTTCGGAGGAGAAGAAAGTGCCGGCGCTTCCTTTTTGCGTCGTGACGGCACCGTGTGGACGACCGATAAGGACGGCATCATCCTGGATCTGTTAGCCGCAGAAATGATGGCCAAAACGGGACGCGATCCCAGCCAACTCTACCTCGACCTCACCAAAGAACTGGGCATCCCTGTCTACCAGCGCATTGATGCCCCGGCCACACCCGCGCAGAAGGCCATTCTGAAAAAACTTGCGCCACAGCAAATTCAGGCATCCGAACTCGCGGGGGAAAAGATTACCGGCATCCTGACCTCGGCACCGGGAACGGGCAGTGCCATTGGCGGGCTGAAAGTCATGACGGAAAACGGTTGGTTTGCCGCCCGCCCCTCTGGAACAGAGGATGTCTATAAAATTTATGCGGAGAGCTTCAAAGGCGACACGCATCTTAAGCAAATCCAGGAAGAGGCCCATGCCCTGATTACCAAGGTTTTGAAATCAGCATCGTAATCAACTCCGTGTATTAAAGATCTTTAGGTTGACCATGCCACGTTTATGTTTACTGGGTTTGGATGCCGGTGATTTCGACTATATTCAATCCCGAGCTTCTGCCTTACCGTGTTTACAGGAAAAATTGAAATCCGGAAACCTGGTCAAGCTTGATGTCCCGAAGGCCTTGAGTGGCTCCGTCTGGCCGACATTTTATAATGGAGCCGATCCAGGCGTGCATGGGATGTACCAGCACCTCGTGTGGGATGCAAAACGTATGGGGCTTCGCCGGATTGGAGCTGATTGGTCTTTTTATCATCCGTTTTGGCAGGACATAGAAAATGCAGGCCACCATGTCGTCATCCTCGATGTTCCCTATAGTTTTCCAGTTGCCCTGAACAAGGGTCTAGAAATTACCGACTGGGCCACACACGGGCAAACCTATCCTCTTGGGTGTAGCCAGGAACGTGTAAAAGCCATCATCCAGGATATGGGCAACAGCCCTATTGGACGAGAAACCCCTATTCAAAAAACGTCCGGAGAACTGAAGACGATTCAACAACAACTGATCGCCAGTGCAGAGCTAAAAAGCCGTTTGATTATAGAGTTAATGCAAAAGGTGGAATGGGATTTATTCGTTGCCGTGTTTGCAGAAACACACCGTGGAGGACATGTATTTTTCAGTAATGAAGATGAAAAGGCATTTGGCCCTGACACTCCGTTATTAAAGATTTACCAAGCCGTCGATCGGGCCTTAGCAAGAATTTTTGGTCATGTAGACGATGAGACCACGGTCGTCGTGTTTTCCGCTCATGGTATGACGAGGGATTATGCCCAGGGCCATATAGTCCGCCCGCTTATGAAAAGGATTAACGAGATTTTTCTAGAGAAATATTGCGGGGTTTCCCCTAAACGAACGTTTCGAATGAACGGCCTTGTTCCCTACCTACGTAACGTGGTGCCAGCAAGATTACAATATGCCATCGGTGCCAGCTCACCGGATTTTGTCAGACAATGGGTGGTCGAAAAGGAAATTATTGGGGGATTAGATTGGTCATTGACCCCTGGATTCGCCTTGCGAACAGATATTAGAACGGAATTACGTCTCAATCTTATCGGCAGAGAATCACAAGGAATGTTGGCACCCCACAGTGAATTACATAACCACTATGTTGCTTTTCTCAAGAACGTTTTCTTGGAATTGCGCGATCGGGATACAAATGTACACCTCGTAGATGAAGTCGTTGATACCCAGGAAATATTTTCGGGAGATCGGAGTGGACTGCTTCCCGACTATGTCATCACCTGGAATGCCCGGCCATTCGTTAAACGGGTCTACTCTCCCCTGGTGGGAGAACTTACATTCGCACAACTTCCTGGCGCCCGGGGAGGGGATCATACCGATTACGGGTTTGCCATCATTCCTGATTCTGTCCGGGACCTTCACCCTCTCCATCATATTAAAGATTTAGCGGGCTGGAGTAAGCGTTTTGTGAATATGGACGGCTAAACCATTCCTCCCGCCAACGCAACTCACTCAAACCGCCACCTACCCGGTGTTGTGGTCAGAAGATTCGGGCGAGCATAATCCGACTTACCCAGTCGCGGTGGATACTGGCTTCAGACAAACACAACTCAGCCCTTACCAAAATCGAGCTTGAGCGCATGTCGAAAAGGAACGTTCAGAGGCCTCGGTGAGGAAAAATGATCTCCGTTGCAAAGATTCAATACGCTCTAGAATTCCCCCCCACGTTTCACTTTTGGGTGTCTTTGAAGCCCCCGCTGGGGGCCATTGACGATTCCCGGCAACGTTGCCTTTTCGCATAGGCAATTCGGCCGACGACGAGCCGGCATAGACGTAACACTTGAAAACACTTTCAGAGATGGGGGAAACGAAGTATCTAGCTGAGTTGCGATGACGTTCGACTTGGACACCGACTATTCCCCAAAAGGGAGCAGAATGACCCAAGAGATCTTGTCCCTCTGAGGAGATTTTGTCATTCTGCCCCATTCGTCAAGGCTCAGGGCAAGGTGAAACGAAGAATCTGGCTTAGCCGTTGACTCGTCACCCTGGGCACAGATCCTTCGCCGCTGGCTCAGGATGACCACCTGGTATGGCTCGCACTGGTCAATATGTATTCTCCTAACGTCAGCAGGGAGAACAATCAAAGTCACACAATCCCGTTGAACATTGTCATCCTGAGTGAAGCGAAGGATCTAGCTGAGCCGCAATGACGGTCAACCTGGCCACCGATCATTCCCCAAAATGGCACAGAGTAACCACCCGGTGAGGCCGCCCTGTTTGAAAGATACCCTTTCTTGATCCCCTCCCCTTTGCCCCCTCAACCGAATCGCCTACACTGCTACCCGACAAGCCGAAAATATTTCAGGCGACCCAGGATTCGCATATCCCCATGACGAACAACTTTTCAAAACTCAGGATTATATGATCAACACAACGAACAAACCATCCGGGCTTCAACGACTGGCATTTTTTTCATACGGATTTCGACCGTTCTTTCTAAGTGCCGCCGTCTTTGCCGGCGTCGCCCTGCCGATTTGGGCCATGATTCTTTCCGGGGTAGACCGCACACATTTCCTCTATGTCCCGCGAGAATGGCATGTGCATGAAATGATCTTCGGCTTCCTTCCAGCCGTGATCGCGGGATTTCTCTTCACCGCCATGCCCAACTGGACGGACCGTCCTCCGATCAAAGGATTGCCGCTAATGGTGCTGTGGGCATTGTGGCTAGCAGGACGCCTGGTCATCGCCATACCCTGGCCTCCACCCTTGGTCTGCGTCCTCATTGACGGAGCCTTTCTCATCGCCCTGGCCATCATTGTCTGGCGGGAAATTGCGATGGGGAACGCGTGGGATCGTTCGCCAATCGGCATATTGATCAGTCTCTATGCAATCGCCAATCTGCTTTTTCACGTCCGCGCTCTAAGCGACGCGGCGACGGATCTCCCCGAGCGGATGGCGCTCTCGGTTATCATCATGTTGTTAGCGCTGATCGGTGGGCGCGTCATTCCCAGCTTTACACTCGATTATCTGAGCGAGAGCGGCATGCCCCAACAACCTCCATCCTTTTCCCGTTTCGACGGTGCGTCGATCCTTCTTGCCGCCATCGCCGCTATCGCCTGGTCGATTCAGCCACAGTCCCTGATGACGGGCTGGCTCCTGGTCGTAGCGGGATTGGTAAATCTCATTCGTCTGTTGCGCTGGTACGGCTGGATCACCTGGCGTGAACCGTTGGTGCTCATCCTGCACGTGGGTTATGGGTGGCTGGCCATGTCGCTGCTTATCCTGGGAGCGGCGATTCTGGGGTCTGGATTGCCCCAAGAGGATGCAGTCCACGTGCTCACGACCGGAGCCGTGGGTTCGATGACTCTGGCGATCATGACCCGCGCCAGCCTGGGTCACACCGGGCGCCCACGGCAGGCAGGCACCATGACGGTGATGATTTATACACTAGTGAATGTGGGTGCAATGCTGCGGGTCTTTGGTCCGGCGACGGATCTTTCAACCTCTCTCGTGCTTGGCCTGTCGGCAATTATCTGGAGCGGCGGCTATCTGCTGTTCGCTGTTGTCTATGGACCGTTTCTTTTGCGCCCCAGTCTCGACGGGGAGTAAAAGCACGCGTCAAAAAACCTTACTTGGGGGTCAACGTAATATTCCGTGTTGCCGGATTTCGCTCCGGCAGGCGAGGTCCTTTTGTTTCGGCAAAAGGACCCAAAACCATTGACGCCCCATCTGGCTTTATTAAAATGGAGGGACGCAAGAGGGCGGACCAACTCGCAAGGCTCAAACAAGGCCCGCCGGCGGATGAGAGCGTCCCTACTTGGGCCAGCCGGCAGGCGTCGAATCAAGGGAGACGAATGTTCACCAGAATTTGTTCTCATGGAAAAGGCCCGAACATCACTACTCTCGAAACAGTCAGGTACCTTTTTCTGGGTTATCCAGCTTGACTAATTCCGTCAATTAACCAAGAATCATTCTCGGTCATTCCAGTTCGGTATATGGGATTAGAGGGCTCTGAAAGAAAATGTTTTGCCGTTTCGCATTAGATGCTGCAATTTAGCTTCTTAGGCGCCCCACATTGAGACGGCGACGAAAATGGTGTTGGGTTTAGAAAATTTAATGGCGTGTTATACGGACAGAATCTGGCGGATCGGAGCTTTATGCGGATTCGCTTAAACGTTATTATTGTTAGGCGGCGAGGGGTCCGATTTGACTGAACCCGAAAGCGACCCGTGGCTTGCACCAGCCCTCTCAGCGCGGCAGGAGCAGCACCGACAAGTACTCACGAAGGCTATTCGGCTCGCCCAAGACTTCGAAGCAACCTATCGACCTCGCCGTGTCGAGCGCCCTGGAGATCGTGAACTCCTGAGCTATGTCGCGTACGCACATCTCGTCCGTATAATAGAGCTCTGCCGAGGAGTTCTGGATCTTCGAGAAAGCCCAGTTCAGAATGTTCTCATGAGGGTTCTTTGTGAGACATTCATCAACCTCCAGTTCATTGAGTGCGAACCGGAGAAACGGATCGACCGGGCAAAGAACTTCCACGATTTCAGTGACGTGAATCGCTGGCGACTTCTACTAGAAATAGGCAGACGGTTCCCCCACATATTGCGGCAAGCTGGCAGGACCGACGCGGAACTCAAAACCGAACTCGATGTCCATCGAGACCGCTTCTCTCATAAAAGGAGCGATGGCTCCGATTACTGGGACTGGGAACGGTTGGACTTGGTGGCACGGGTTGAAGCCTATGCGAAAGTTACGCGTGAGCAAGAAGCGGATCCCACTCGACCATTGCGCATCGTGGCTCTCTACCAGGAAACGAACCCATATGTACACTCGGGTATGCGGTCGCTCATGGACTCCCTCATCGCTGCGGACGGCGACGAAGTGATTCACCCACGGCTCATGTCGAAAGAACAAGAAATCAACTCCAGTTTGCTCGCTGCTGCCCTTATCGCAGATTTACTCGCCACCTGTACGCGAATCCTCGACTGTTCGGACTTCGATGAGCGAATCGAGGCGATGCGGAAGGAGGTCCAGGCGCAATAGGTTGTCGTGGCTCGCAGTTGAGTTCCGATCCGTTAGATTGAACATTGGTGAACGTAAGTCGAATTTCTTCTCGCTCGAAATCCAGATGAGGTTGAGTGAGGTTAGTACCTGCTGAAAATAGTTTTTATCATAGGGCCGGCTTTACCAATAGCGCACGCATTTCGGCCGAGGCTCGCGACCAAAGCTTGCTAGCAGTATTAGCGATGTTCACCTCAACACGGCCCGGTTGTCCGCTCCGTCCAGGGTAACCAGAGGAACCATCACGGCCCGCGCGACCATCCTTCCCATTTCGTCCATTCATAAGCGCAGGACCACCCCTTCCTGCTCTACCACCCGTCCCACCTTCACCCGCTGCACCACCGAGGCCACCTGCGGTGATTAAATGAAACATCGTTTCCAGCTGCCGGTCAGTAATCTCTAATCGAATATCGCCGCCATCAGCACCATCTCCGCCATCTCCACCATTGCCAGCATCGGCCCCTTGGCCACCATTGCCGCCACGCAGGTTCATATCACCTGTTCCACCATCGCCACCAGCTCCCCCATGTCCGCCTCGTCCTCCCTTGCCCCCAGGACCACCGATCAATTTAACCTTCCACGGTTCGCCCAGTATAAGCAAAGATATTTCTTCTGTTTCTGCACCCCGTTGAAAGCCAAACAGGACATAGTCCTGCCCATCTATGCCTTTGACTTGCATAGCCGTAAGATTTAATGGATCGGGTCTAACGCCGGAATTGCCGTTGTGACCATCCCCGCCAGCTTCGCCATCGCCACCATGTTCACCATTGGCTCTGCTCTGGATCTGTGCGCTCCGGCCGTCTATCCCCTTACGCCCATCACGACCCTGACGCCCATCACGACCAGTTCTCTTTTCCAGGGTGTCTTTGTTTGCCTTAAACAAATAAGGACTATAGAGGCTTGTGCTATCGAGCGTGTATTCAAGACTTTTGGCAAGATCACGCCGTCCTTCGTACCAGACTTCCATAGTCAACGCACCGGTTAGCGCGTTGGCGAGGTCTCTATCAATGACGACGTAAAACTCAGGATCATCCCATTGTCGTGTTGTCGGGCCGGGCTCAATAGTAATACCTTCACTCGTTTCAAACTTCAATTTCTGCCATTCGACATTTTGGTAGGAATACCATTGGTCATGAAATTTCAACGAATATCCGAGCCGATCTCCAGGAAGGACTCTTGTGCGATCTTGGTAGCCTTTCGCGTTGTTAATGTGCCCCCAAGAAACCTTGGTGATTTCTTTTGCAAGCGGTTGGTCCCGCTGCATGGGTTTTATCCCAACCGGAATGGAAATATTTACTTCGGGCGCGCCAACCATTGCTACCGTGAGGGAGTGGGGGCCTGTGATTTGCTGGGCTCTTATTTGCAACTGGCAACCTTGCTTACGGGCATCAAGATTTTGTCCTGTCACGATCAGGCGAGCAGGGTGGACCCCTGTACACTGTTTCCCGGAGAAGTGTTTTATTCCTTGTGTGAAATCAAATTCAATAACATTCCATGCGTCGGCCTTTATCCCTAAGAGCTTTTCTTGGTATCCATTGGGTTTCTCACGTTGCGAATACCGATCCCATCTACTTGTACTGGGGACCTTTCTACCTTCGATGACAGCAGGCATGCCATCGTCATTAACGACATATGCTAAACTCGTGTCTAGCTGAAGAGGCTGTGTGTGAGCAAGCTTTGGCGGCAATCCCCAGGTATTTATCGTATTAGGGCGCAATGTCCTCGTCAGTATAGGCCCGTTTTTATACTGAATCCTCAAAACGATTTCGACATCATCCATTCCCTCTATAATGACTTCAGGATTTAGCTTGGCACCCCATCGAAAATGAGGATAACCTTCAATCATGAAGAGTGTGCCTTTTTTCTCCCACTCTGAGCCCGATAAAGTGATAGTGAAATCACTAGGAGACAAGACCCGCGTCGCAGGCAGGGCCAAATCCTTTTTGGAGCGCACGCTGGACGGCTTCATATAAAACCGCTGATTTTTGTCATTTTCCAATTCTGCAACAATGGGGATATCCGCACCAGCCTCGAAGTAGTTAGCTTGCTGATCTTCATTGGGTAGATTAGAGCGACCCAAGGAACTGAGGGCACACGGCCAACAGCTATAGGAGGTTGCAATCGGTAAAAAATGAAGTTCTTCAATAGTGGCTTTTCTCGCAGTCTCTTGTTTGGTTTCGGAACGTTCTGTGGTACTACAGCCCACCAGAAAAATTATGATGAGAGAAACTCCTACATAAGACAAGGCACCTTTCCTTACCCGTTGAGCTCGCACTCTGAAATTTAATGAAATCCTCATTATCTTCTGCAGCACCTACCTCATTTTACTTCCTGTACCATCAATACAAAGTGTCATGACGCACGAATTAACACAAGTAATAAAGATTTAACTTCAGCCAGAAGTACGACTCATACCTTGTACTACCCTAACCAAAAATCAGTGTTTTTTCTCGGCAGAGTCATCCTTATTTGAAACTGTGTATCATATCTCATGCATAGATTACTTTATACACCAGAATCCCATTGCGGAACCTTAACTCCAAAATATGATCTGTCAGTATTCTCCATGCATGAAGTCCAGCTGAGCATTATTGTTGAGATCTGCGAATAAATACGGGTTTGATTCGCCACCGACTACTTTTGAGGGAAACTCGGGATTCTCACGGACAAGAAACAATCTTAATAGCAACAAACTATTTTGCACAATTCGATTATGCATAATGATGATCTAAGTATTCTAAAAACTGCTCTTTACATCAATGCTATCCTTATTTTATTTCCACTCACTATTGACATGAACAACAATAGAAAAGAAAATGCGCCCTCTGTAGTTATTTCGAAGCGGCACGCTTTGGAACAACACAAACTGCGCAAATTCACATACTCTAAGGTGAAAGGATTATGGCACGCATTCGATCCGATTATCTCTTAATAGTCATGGTAACTGGGGTGATTGCGACCAGCGGCTGTACCACCACTGCACCGACCAGTAAGGACGGCACCATAGTCCGTACCAGCGTGGAATCGTTCTACCGTGAGTCCCCCTGGGTCAATGCCAAACCGACCAACATCAAAGCCATGGGAGATGCCCTGGTCAACACGACACAAGGCTTGGCCGATATCAGTGCTGCGTATTCGACGCAACTTCAAATTAATGGTTGGCTCAGCAGCAACTCTTACATAATCCGCCGGCATACCAATCTCGTTCGGCTGAAATCAGGGAGTGCATCAATGTGGGCGGAGGAGTACAAGGCGGAATGACTTGCGAAAAAATTGGTTTGACCAACTATCGAGAGCAATACGTCAACCAAGCCCCACGCCGTGCAGAAACTCTAAGTGATGTTTCAAGCCTGGGCTGGACCCAGGCGCGAGGCCCCCTGTTCACCGAACTGGAACTGGCGGAATTCGCCACCGCCGTTGGTGGGTTAGTTCAAGCCAATGGCCGAATGGGGCGCGCTTTACCGCGCGCATTTCCAGGGCGACGCTAAGCGCCCAGGACCGGTGTGGATTTGGTTATACTCATACTCAAGAAATTGAACGGCTCTACAGGTCAACAATTTGCCTACGTTCTCCTCGTGTCGATACTGGCCTCTGGCTTGGGCGGCTGTGCCTACCCTTACAGCATGAGTTATCATCCGTTGCTCGATCCGGAGGACAACCGACTGATCAAGGCGAAATCCATCGACCATCGTTGGGTCACACACATGGACCAAGAGTCTGTGAAAATGTACCGGCAAGGTTACGCCATGGTTGGCTACTCGTATTTAGTCGGCGGGCATTTGCCGATAGTTGCACCTTTCTCGGCCATGAACTTTGGTGGTAGTCTCGATGCGGCTCAGGTGCTTCAGTGGCGGAATGGAAGTTTGTACTTGGCAACGTACTGGCGGGCTGTCAGAAAATTTAGTTTTGGGGCGTACTATGAGGATGCGCCAGTCAGCGCACACCAACGCATTGGGGGTGATGTCGCAGTCATTGTTCAAGATGTTGTTGACGGCACCCCCGCTCACGCGGCTAAGCTAATGCCCGGTGATTTATTGCTGGCTCTGGATGACCAAATAATCCCTGATGCGCGCTGGCTTGATGAGTCCATTGCCTCCAAAAGTGGGCAAGATATCATTTTATCGATCTGGCCCATGCTTGGAATGGAACCGGTAAACATAAAGTTTACGCTGGCGGAATCCAGCAACCCGTAAACTGACGCTTGTTTTTATGCTGCTTAAATGTGAAGATTGGTTACCTCATCTCCTCAGTCCTTCCCCATCAGACATTCTTGTAGCAAATTAGAAATGTACCATTCAGGCGGCCCTGCGCCCCATGCTTCCGCACAGACCATGGCTCCTGTCAATTGCCGATAGCGCTGAGAACCATACTGAATGCCACGATCAGCGTGGATGATCGTGCCCTTGGGGAAGCCGCGACGCAACACGGCCATGGTCAGCGCGTCACACACCGGCTGTTGTGTCATCCGTAGATTCATCGACCACCCACAATTCCCCGTGGGTACAAGTCCATCACGACGGCGAGATACCGCCATCCCTCCTCAGTCCAGACAGAGGTACTGTCACTGGTTCATTTCTGATTGGGCGCCGCCGCACGGAAGTCCTGCTCGATCAGACCGGGTGCCACCGGCTTTGCGTGAGTCGAGTCAGTGGTGACTGTAAATTTCTTGGCCTGAATCGCTTTCAGTCCCAAAGCACGCACGCGTCGAGCCACACGGTTCTCACGACAGCTCAGGCCTTCATCCTGTCACGCCTCGGTAATCCGTGGCGCGCCATAGCGTTGGCGGTGTTCAGTAACGATCTCCTATATTCATCTCTCTAGCGCGATATTCGAACGAATGCCCTGCCTCAGATCACGCGCTGTCCAATCATAATAGCCACTTCGGGAGACGCCCAACACACCACACGTGAGGGTGATCGGCCAGGCCTTCTGCTGCTGCTCGATGAATCGAGACCTCATGTGTGTTCCTTGGCAAAAAAGGCCGTGGCTTTTTTTAGATTTCACGCTCCATCCGTAAACGGCGATTTTCCGATTCGAGTTCAGGGATCCGTTGCTGCTCGGTCGGTCATTTACCCTTCAGATGAGAGCGTCCCTCTCTTGGACCAGCCGGCAGGTGTCGGATCAAGGAAGAAAAATGTTCACCAGATCTCCTCTCATGGAAAAGGCCCGGTCAGCAACACTACCAACTCAGTCAGGTACCTTTTTCTGTGTCATCCAACTTGACTTAATTCCATAATTAACCAAGAATCCGCCTGTCCATACCAGGCCGATCCATGAGCTTTGATGCTAGTCAAGAGGGTTGCTATGCCGATCAGCATAAAAATCGGTAGATACCAGAAAGTGGATCGCGTCGCCCACATCAGAAGTATACCGCCCTGCGAACCTGGAACAGATGAACGTAAGCTCCTCCGCAACCTCTGCCGTTGCCTTGACGGCGACGAAATTGAACGACTGTTATTCTCTAGTCTGGACTCAGACCTATTACTACGGGACATCTCTCTCCAGGTTATTTGCGAAAATCTTGCTGATGGGAATCGCTCTTTTGGACGGCGAATTATTAGCCGGCTACTTCGGCTGGTACCGAAAGCGAAGTACCGAGAACGAGAAAGTTACGGGCTTTGCTTGAGTAAAATAGGGGAGGTTTGTGAAACTCGCACTCGCCGAAGAATTCAACGATACTTCCTTGCCTCGCCGTACTCTCGAATGCGTCAGCGCGGATATAAGAGTCTATCTGCTGAAGGTCGACGGATTCCTAAACATCTCGTACTGCGATCCTGGAATTCATGGCGAGATCCGGCATCTGCGGACCTGCTCATACAACACTTCTCACCCACATTCCTCGAAGAGAATCGGGTAGGAATTTCCGAAGTGTTGACTCACCCCTCGGAAGTGGCAAGACTCTATATACGAATTGGCCAAGAGTCACCTGACGTTACTCAGAACCTACGTGATTGGGACGCGATAACCTATTGCTATGTTTCAGCGAAACTCGGGCGGCGGATACACAAGTCCATCGCTCGGAAATACCTTGAGCGGAATCTCGTCAACGAAAGGCTCGGGATCCTGCTTTGGGCTTTTGCAAAGATGCGATTCTGGGATCTTCTTGAAGAGGTACGAGTTCGATTGCCGGAAGTACATACACGCCGCCACAACACTCCTTACTCAGGAGTGGGCATCTAACGAGTAATTGGAGGTGGACTGCTGACCCGCCCGCAGGTCAGTTGACTCGGTACGCTCGGTGGCTCAAGTGAATCGTTAAATTGCACATGGATTTTCTTGACGAGTATTTCGCAGAATGGTTACGAGTTTTTCTGCGATCATGATCCGCCCCTGCCATGGCCATGCAAACCCCGTGGCGGTCGTGAGGTACTTTCTGGTGAACCAGGATGATGCTATGGGTCTATGGGGGACAAACAGATCTTTTGGGTTTGGACTACCACGCCGTTAACACCGAGCTGTTAGGCGGACGCTTCTGACAATTTTAATCCCCGTAGGGGAAAGGTAAAATCGGAATATGTCATCTGAAACCATACCAGACCGCATTCTGGAGTCCTTGCAGAATTTACCATCTGATGCGACATATGACGACGCCATTGAGCGACTTGTATTTCTTGCCAAGATTGATGCAGGCTTGGCTGAACTTGATGCGGGAGAAGGCATTCCGCATGACCAAGTCAAACGTCGGCTCGGATTGTGACTCAAATCATTTGGTCGCCCCAAGCACTCCGTGATATGGAAGCCATCCGAGCATACATAGCTGAAGATTCCCCGCGCGTCGCGGAGTTAGTGGTGGGCCGGATCGTGAAGGCGGTTGCGGCTGGAGGCGTTTCCAGGATCGGGTCGCAAGGTGCCCGAACGCAATGATCCAGAGATTCGCGAAGTGATTGAATCCCCGTATCGCATCGTATATCGAATGAGAGTAGGTGCGGTCGAGATCGCCACGGTTTTCCGCGCCTCCCGTCTCTTTCCTGGCCTCCGATAAACAGGCGCTCACGACAGCCATTGGGTTACACATGAACGCCCGTGAAAAGTATTAGAAGTGTGAGTACGAGTTCTCCGCGATCATGACCACCTCTAGCCGGAACAGTATCAGACCACTCACCGCACCTAGACCCAATGACGATCATGACCTACTTTTTAGGAAGTCTGGGTGCAATGCTGCAGATCTTTGGAGTTCAAAATTTTGAACCGAAATTTCGTATCAACGTGATGTTCCGTAATGCCGGGTTTCGGCCCATAGGTGTTAAGCTAAGCCAAAAAATTTCCTTACCGCTGCGCTTGCCTTGCGCTTTTTTTGTGCTATATTTCCGATAGCATTATTAAAGCTATCGGCTATAACGAGAGGAGGAACTCATGACGCGAGAAGAGCAGACTCTGCAACGAATTCAGCGCCAGCTATCGACCCTGGGCCCGGTCCTGCCGGGGAGTCTGAGCGAACAGTGGAATGTCTGCGGGACACCGGGCTGTCGGTGCAAAGCTCCCTCCAATCCCAAGAAGCACGGGCCCTACTATCAGCTCAGTTTTACCGTGGCTGGCCAGAGCTCCACGCTCTTCGTCCAGAAGGGGGACCTAGGCGAGGTGCGGCGGCGACTCAAGCGCTATCAGGCCTTCAAGCGGTTAACCACGGACTGGGTTCAGGCATGTCTCGCCCTGGCTCGCAGCCAGGGCTTCAGAGGGGCGTCCGTATGAGGGGGCTGCCGAGGGTGTTTGCGGGGTTAAAAAAAACGAGATTATTCGACTGGCTAAACACACGGGATTTCAGCAACGCCACGGGCGGCTCACGCCTCATGACTTTCTCGTGCTCCTGACCCTGCCAACTGGGGTTGCCGCATCCGTCGTTGGGGGGATGGTGGCGGCGCTCTCCTCGCGCATCAGTCGCGAAGCCTTACATCAACGCTTTACGGCCTCGGCCACCGCCTTTCTCCGCCACTGTCTGCACACCGTGCTCCGGCACAAACTGCAGACGGTGCCGATCCGCACGAAACTCCTTCAGCCCTTTGCCCGTGTCTTGCTCGTGGATAGCTCGAGCTGGGATGTCAGCGAGAAACTGGGCGCCGTCCTCCCCGGCTCTGGAGGCAACGCCTCCACCGCCAATTGTAAGCTTCAAACGGCGTATGACTACAAGCAGGGCGAACTGACCTTTCTGGCGGACACCGCCGGCACCGTGCCGGATAATCGGTACACGGACCACCTCCCCGCCCTGGTCAACACGACCGACCTGCTGCTCTTCGATCAGGGCTATTTTAAACTCGCAACCTTGAACGCCCTCACGGCAAAAGGCGCCTGCTTTCTGACGCGCTTGTTCCTCGACACTACGGTCCACGATGGCCAAACGAGTGAGCGGCTTGACCTCGGGCAGGTCTTGCGGACCGCCTCAGGGCCGACATTTGAACGCCAAATGCGCCTGGGGCAGGGCCCCAATCACACGCACGCCTGTCGGCTCGTCGGCCTGCGCGTTCCCGCCCAGGTCGCTCAGGCCCGCCGCCAAGGCCGGACGGGCAGTCCCCGGCATGTGGCCATGTGCGATTGGACACTCTTGATCACGAATGAGCCGGAGTCCTGGCTGCCCCTGGACATGGTCCGGGCCTTGTATACGCTCCGCTGGCAAATCGAATTGCTATTCAAACAATTCAAATCCATTCTCCGCGTGCATCAGTCCATGACCGGCAATATCCATCGTTTGCGCTGCGAGCTCTATGGCAAATTGATTACCGCCGTGTGGGTACAGCGCCTCCATGCCGTCGCCAATACCGCCCTGTGGAATACATCACGCTATGAGATCAGTCTGGCGAAGCTCTACAAGCGGCTGCAGGAGCGCGCGTTTCTGCTCGCGCAATTGATGATGGGGTCGGGAGCGCAAACCATGAGCTATCTGTCTCAAGAGCTCGAAACGCTGCTTCGGCACTGTCGAAAATATCGACAACGCTCACGCATGTCCACGCTGGAAATGCTCGAAGCCGGTTTCGATCCGAAACTTCACAGGGGAAAAGGCCGATGATTAGCTTAACACCTATGGGTTTCGCCCCGGCAGGCGAGGCCCTTTTGTTTCGGCAAAAGGCCCCAAAACCATTGACGCCCCGTCTGGCTTTTTTAAAATGTAGGGACGCGGGAGGGCGGACCAACTCGCCGGGCTCAAACAAGGCCCGCCAGCGGATGAAAGCGTCCCTCCTTTGGCCAGCCGGCAGGCGTCGGACAATAGGAGACCAATGTCCACACATCGTACGCTCCTTATGGATATGAGCATTAGTCATCAACAAAATCTCAACAACCCCTCTTCCCATTTTTCGCAGACCCACATCTTGACTTATTTCGTCAATTGACGAAAAATTCGCTTGCGTTATTCCAGACCTGTGGGCTTTGAGGGTTACGGAAGTGAAACCTATTTACTATTTGTTGATAGAGTTCTGGTCTTAATAATATTCTCAGTAAATTTAGTCGACTAACCAACTCCATCTCCAGGAGAACCCTCATGGCTGTATTTTTAATTGTAGACATTAAAGTCACCGATGGTGCGTGGATTCCAGACTACGCAGCAAATGTTCACAATATCGTGCACAGTCATGGCGGGAAATACCTTTCCCGGCAATATTACGACTATTGAAGGCGAGGAACTAGGATCAACGGTAATTGCCTTGATCAAATTTCCTTCTATGGAGGCAGTGCAAGCATTTGTGAATGATCCAGCCTATGCCAAATATCGTCAAGCTCGCCAGGCTGGTAGTATCAGCAGGTTCCATGTAATCGACGACACTGATCTTGCAGGAACTATTCCCTCTTTACCGAAAGGTTAAAATTCTCGATTATCCGATTTGATTCAAAGCATGCATCCGGATTTACCCATTAGACCGTGGTATACGGACAGAAATTGGCAGACCCAATTCTTATGGGGATCCGCCCTAAAATTGTTAGCCGGTTCCGAGATTAGGCATGCGCGATTTACTCACATTTACGCTCATGATGGCGGTTTGGCCGTTGGCTGCCGCTGCCGAGGATGAAGGCAGTAGGCTTATGTCCCGCTTGCTGGATCTGTTGGCAAAAGAAGCTGTAACGCCCTCAGAGTCGGTACCGAGTATGACAGTGAGGGGGGCAGAGGTTGAGATCGCAGGACGTCGCCTTCGTATCACACCTGTCTCAGAGCAAGTGCTTATAACCGAGGGACAGTTCATATCTGCCGCTCGTTTTGAGATCGCCCTGGATGGTAGGAAGCAGGACGAGTTGATCGCCGGATCCATTGGCATAAGCAGTGATTCGGCCGACAACGCCACAAGCAACGCTGTTGTGCAATGGTATATGGCGTTCGGATCGCCGATTCTCCGCAGTATTGCAGACCGCTCCCCCGATCTCATAGTAGGAAATTTTCGGGTGTACACCGGCGCTCTTCTTGTACGGGGACAGGCACCGGACGAACTTATTTCCGGACAGGTTATAACACCCGACAAGGTCCTCAAAGCGATTTCGGCCGCACTACCTCGCGTTGATGGAAAATTCCATTCTGTTCAGATCATGTTAGTCGTCGCTCCAGATGGACCCAAAACGGGTGAGTGCAGAGTTGATACGCAGCTTTCGGCTATAGCCTTGGCGTCAGTCCAGCAGCTGAGCTGGCCGACAGGTCTTACGCCCTACATGTACAAGCAATCATATGTCATTAGGTGACACACCCACGGCTAACAAGTGGCTCGAGGGGGAGCGCCCAACAGCTGGCTCTTGAATACCCTCCTTAATGCGCTGGTAGGCGCCCGCACCACACTTGTGCTCCGAACGTTCGTGGCAACGTGATGTTCTGTGTTGCCGGGTTTCGCCCCGGCAGGCGAGGTTTTGCTTGGTGCGTCTCGAGGAGCGCAACCTTTGTTGTGGAGGCAAAAGGACCCAAAACCATTGACGTCCCGTCTGGTTTTATTTAAATGTAGGGACGCAGGAGGGCGGACCCACTCGCCGGGCTCAAACAAGGCCCGCCGGCAGATGAGAGCGTCCCTCCGTTGGGCCAACCGGCAGGCGTCGGACGAAAGGATACGAGTCTTTTTGTCCGAGCCTTGGTGGGGAGTAGTTGGGAGATATCCTATTAAGACGGTCAGAAATGCGGTCGTACAATTTCGGTCGCTGTTCGACACATGACATGCTCCAGCGCGGGCTGTTCCCTGGTCATCTGTGACGGTGAGGCCAACACGGGGATCTCTCTCCCCTGCTCTATGGTTTGCGGGATGTCATCCGGCCAGAATTGTTCTCTTCTGACTTCTCGGCCATTTTTGTCCCGATAGACCAACTCATCAGTCTCCAGATCGTATTCCGGTATGTCGGTCCGTTCCCATCGCTGCACAAAGTATTGATAACACAACGTGTAAAGCCCGTGGTCGTTCGCGTTGTGTCGCAGCACGTATTCCGGCATTTCCTGAATATCCAGATCGGTATGGTAATGCTGCATCCAGAGATAGTCTCCAAGAATGACCAATTTCAGAAGCGGAGGGTCCGAATAGAGTTTCAGTTTGACGGATTTTCCGACTCCTTGAAGCCGTTTAAGCAATTCTATACTTTGCCTGACGCCCGCTCGATATTTCTCAATCGACATCAACGGATCGGCTATCGCCCGGATCCGTGCACTCGCACCTTGGCTGAAGGGGTTTACCAGCATGATGTTGGCTCCCAGACATTTATCCAGAATAGTGGATAAGTCCCCCACCTGATCACGCAACGTGTCATATCCGCTTGATCCGATGACCAAGACTGTCCGGCCACGCCCCTGGGTCTGCCGAAGTTTGCGAATCCCATCCTCAGCCCGTCGCGCCCGTTTGGGGAAAAATGACACGAAGCCCGCATCAATGGCCATTTTGGCCAGCTTGCGATCCTGCCAACTCCGTCGGAGATAGGTCATCACCACGATCAGTAACGCCGCGACGCCTATTTCCAAGGCCACGATCGACATTTTTTCTGTTTCTACTCTTGTCCAATAGGTCAGAAAACTTCTGGCCGCGGTCGGGAGCGACATCGCAATCCCCGCACTCAAGCACAAAATTACAATATGATAGCCAATCTCGGAGGCATTCTTGATACCCTCACCCATTTTGGCCACAATCTTTTTTACCATCACGTATCCTTCTTTCTTTTCACAAAAAACTACAAATAATTTACACACACAATTCAACAGATTCAGTCGGACCACCGTCGCTGCCCTATCACACAACTCCCGGATCCTTGTGGGATTGTTCCTGCCTTCAGGAGACCACGGAGGGTTTGCACAAAAAAATCGTGTAAGTCCCTGTTTCATTCTCGAGGGGTCTGTCGTCCCGGAAAGAAGAGGTCTTACACGATACGTTTGACGGTATCATAGGGTTTGTATTCTGACAAGCTGGACCTATGACAGCCCGGCTTCTTTTTTCTTCTACGTCCACCCCTTCGTCATGATGAACATCACCGAGGTTTCGCGTCATCCATTCCGTGGTTGCGCCGTGTCTGTCACCAGACACCGCCTCTCCGCATTCACTATTTTTATTTGGTGGTATCAGATTGAAACGAAGCAACGGCAGATGATTTATCGGAGCAATAGCGTCGGAACTTTAGCGGAACGCAACAAATCGGAGGTTTTGCTGCCGAATACCAGACTGCGAAGCGGAGAATGGCTGTACGCTCCCATGATCAGCATATCGATGCCCTGCTCATGGACCGCTTTGGCAATGACGCGTTCCGCGTCGCCGGGAGTGAGTGAAGGCGAAACATCAAAGCTTGCCGCCTCCAATGTAGTCTTGGCCCATTCAAGCTGTTTGGAGGCACTCTGACTTTCTTTGCCTGACATCAGAAGGTGCACCGGCAGGCCACGGAAGAGCGGGCTGGCCGCCACCATTTCGACACCTCGTCGGGTGACGATTCCGCCATCGAAGGCAATCATGACCCGGCGGGGCTCCCTGAAGCTATCGGTGACCGCAAGTATCGGTTTGTGCAGGGCGCGCACCACCCGCTCAACATTGCGCCCCAAATCACGCTGGGTTGCCTCAGCCGAGACTCCCCGGCGACCCAACACAAACAGACGCACGGATTCTTCCTGCTCCACCAAGGTCTCTTCCAACAGCCCGTAGCGCTGGCGAACATCGGGAGATTCGACTCCCGAGACCATGGCCCGCTCCCGTAATTCGTTCAAGAAAATCCGGCCACGCTCACGGGCCGCCTTGCTGCGGGACTCATCCTCATTGGACAGTTCGTTCAACAGCACTTCCTGCGCATCGATCCCGATGGCACCGCTGTGATCGTGGCCGGTCGCAATCTCGGGATGCCGATCGATCACATGGAGAAATTCCAGCGGTGCCGCCATGCGGCATGCCGCCCAGGCCGCATAGTCGGCCACATAATCAGCGAAATGCGATTGATCGACGCAGGCCAGCACCTTATTCTCGTTCTTGATGACCCGCCACTTTTTCACGTTTTTCACCAGATGTGTTCCTCTCAGTGGCCCATCACCTGTTCCACGGCATCGGGTTTGTCGTGGACGGCGAAACGATCCACCATCGTGGCGCTGGCTTCATTCAGGCCGATGACCTCGACTTCCGTTCCCTCGCGGCGAAACTTGAGGATGACTTTATCCAACGCGCTGACAGCAGTCAGATCCCAGAAGTGGGCACGGCTCACGTCAATTTGAACCTTTTCGATCACTTCCTTGAAATCAAAAGAATTGACAAACCGCTCAGCCGAAGCAAAGAACACCTGCCCGGTGATGATATAGGTGCGCAGACGGCCCTGATTCTCCGACCTCCAGCCAATATGCAAAATCTGTCCGACCTGGTGAGCGAAAAAGAACCCGGACAACAGCACGCCAACGAGCACGCCCTTCGCCAGGTCATGAGTGGCCACCACCACCACCACGGTGGCGATCATCACCACATTGGAGCTTTTGGGATGCTCCCGCAGATTGCGGATTGAGGCCCAGTTGAAGGTGCCGATCGCAACCATGATCATCACGGCAACCAGTGCGACCATCGGGATTCGGGCCACCCAGTCACCGATGTACACCACCATCAGCAACAGAAATACGCCTGCAACCAGGGTCGAGAGCCGCCCACGGCCGCCCGATTTCACGTTAATGACCGACTGCCCGATCATGGCGCATCCGGCCATGCCGCCGATGAAACCCGAGGTCATATTGGCGATGCCCTGTCCGACACATTCGCGATTTTTGTTGCTTGAGGAATCCGTCAGGTCATCGACGATGGAGGCGGTCATCATGGATTCCAGCAGCCCCACCACGGCCAGTGTGGCCGACACCGGGAAGATGATTCGGAGGGTGTCCCAATGCAGCGGCACATCCGGCAGCAGGAATATCGGAAGGGTGTCAGGGAGTTGGCCCATGTCACCCACGGTGCGGATATCCAAGCCAAGACCAATGGACACACCTGTCAACACCGTAATGGCTACCAGCGGAGACGGCACACTCTTGGTGAGGTATGGAAAGAGGTAGATGATTGCCAGGCCAGCGCCCACCATCGCATAGGCCTCCCAGCTCACACCAGTCAGCTCAGGCAGTTGCGCCATGAAGATGAGGATGGCCAACGCATTGACGAAGCCGGTGATAACTGAGCGCGACACAAAGCGCATCAGGGAACCAAGCCGGAGCCAGCCGGCAACGACTTGCAGCACACCCGTCAGCACCGTAGCGGCCAACAGATATTGCAACCCATGGTCTTTGACCAGGGTGACCATCAACAGTGCCATTGCACCCGTGGCAGCCGAGATCATGCCCGGCCGACCGCCGGCAACCGCGATGACGGTGGCCATACAGAACGAGGCGTACAGTCCCACCTTGGGGTCTACCCCGGCGATGACCGAAAAGGCAATCGCCTCGGGGATGAGTGCCAGTGCGACGACGAGACCTGCAAGCAGATCGTTTCTGATATTCATACCTTCACGGATTTTGCCAACGATCTCTTGTATCATTCATCATCCTTTTTCGATTTAGACAGACCTTCTGCACAAAAAATACACGCCAAGAGACCATTGGGGGTGCGGGCTACGCCCGACCACCCTTTCTGTCCCATCACACAACTCCTGGATGCTTGCTGGAATGTTCCTGTTTTCAGGAGACCAAGGAGGGTTCGAACAAAAAAATCGTGTAAGGCCTTACTTTGCTTCAAGAGGTCTGTTGCCCCAGGAAGAAGAGGTCTTACACGATACGTTTGACAGTATCACAGACTATTCACACACACAAGCGGCATTGTTGAGTGAGAAAATGAAGATTGTGGGCACCGCACTGATCATTGAGGGGCGGAGAGTTCATCCTGGGCCACATGGCCCCGCATCGACTTCTCCGTAATATTATTTTGGATTTCCTGGGCAATCACCCGTGCCAACTTGTCGACGGGAAGTGCACCCATCGGAAGACCATTGGATTCCTTATAGAAAGGATCTTCCGGTGCGGCAGATCGATGGATATTAATGAGGATCATGGCAGGTTGAATGGTTCTCTCTTGTTCGCCGACCGTGATCGATTGCTCTTTGGGGACCACCCGGGTCCGCGTGGCCCAATCCCGATTCTGAATGTCCGCGAATGTGACGTTCCAAACTTTGCCATTGAGCAGACTCCTGATCGCCTTCGGAGTCTGTTCCTGAAAGTATGGTTCTCGCACAATTTTTTGCAGGGCCTCACGCACCCGAATGTCATACAATTTGGTCGTGGAATCAGGTTGGGCCGGGGGGATCCGTGTGGTGGAACCGATTTCGTAATAGGATTTTCCATCCAAACTGTTATGCCTGTCAGTGGTAGTTAAATAGGTGCGAAACAAAAGCTGAAGCAGATGCTCGCGTTCCTCTCCTGACATTTCCGCAATTTCTTGATTGGTCTTGATCGGAACCTGCTTGAAGTTTCCGGGGGACATATTTGTTTGACGTTTCGAGGTCGTGTCGCTTTTGCTCACCACCCATTGAAATTCTCTCGCCAATACCGGCACCAGTTGATCCGGATGATTGAGATAGCCCTGTTTCTCGAGTGCGGATGCGCTGATAAGCAGATTGACCTGGTTGGGTTGTGCGGTTTGGGCCACCAACAATAAAAATTCTTTACCCTCCCGATTCACGACCTTTGGTTCAATGATGACTTTTTGTAGGGCATCTTTGGTCAGGGCCTCTTGAAATCTGGCGTAGTCAGTCCGATGTTCCATCATGTGATTGAAAGCCCCAATAACCGTCTGGAGTGCGGCATTGCCTCCGGCTTGGACCTGGCTACCTTCTTGGTCTGTCCCGACTCCCTTGGAAAGATAAACCTGAAACGGCGCACCCGTAATGGCATGCCCTACAGCATTTTGGGTTCCGGACTCGGAAGCCACATGATGCTCTTCAGAACCTTTATGACTGCCCATAGCCAAGGGAGCAACCATTACTATCCACACCAACCCCAGGATGAAACCCACCAGACTACTTCCCCGTGATCTCCCCCTGGCCTGGGATCCGATCAGGTGAACCGGTGGTAAGCCATGTAAGAACCTTTTTCCCACGTTTGCCATCCGATGTGAGTGTGAATCGAGGGGAAATCCGGGAGATACCCTATCGTGATTCACTGCCTTCTCTTCCCTCTCTTATGTCTTGCCTGGAATGACAGACCGACTTTCAATTGATACTTTACACCCGCAAGATCGGCGAACGCATTTCGGTCGCTCTACAGAGGGTAAGGAACCATTACGTATATTGGTTTAGCAGGATGGAAGATCCATTCCGTCTGGAGGAATCCAGGATGGTACCATCCCGGACGGAACGGAGGGGACGTCTGTACTATTTCCTCTCGATCCATTTTGGATCGGGAATTGACCGGAAACCATCACAATCGGGATAGTCCTCATGCATTGGCAAATCCTTGCGGACCTTGTCCTTCTGATCCACTTCGCCTTCATTATCTTTGTATTGTTCGGGGGAATCCTCACGATGTGGTGGCGCTGGATCCCCTGGGTTCATCTTCCTGCCGCACTTTGGGCGGTAGCCTTGGAATTTGGCGGGTGGATCTGCCCTCTCACTCCATTAGAAAACTGGCTTCTTCAGGCCGGCGGTGACGCTGGATATGCGGGTGGATTCCTTGAGCATTATGCCCTGCCCATCATTTATCCCCAAGGCCTCACCCCGGAGATTCAAATAATCTTGGGGTTCATCGTCCTGCTTTTTATGGTTGTGACCTATGGGTTTGTATGGTGGAGGAAAGCCTCAGGTATCTAACCTACCTCGTTAACCCTCCGATTTTTCGTTAAACCATTCCCCCCATTCCACCGTCATATTTTTCTTCGTCTACACGGTCTATCTCCAACTCGTTTTCATAGGCATTTAAATTAAAGTTATACTTTATATTCAGCTTTAGCTTCATGCTACATACAAATTAAATTGACCGCTCCTACAAAGGTTAATATATGCATTCACAATAAAACAAAATTGTGCATTTCATGGACCGCCTAATCCTAATGATCCACCAACATTTTCTTTCGTTTCAGAGAGCCTAAAACAAATAACTTAAAGTAAAAACTAAACTGTTGCATTACATTTAATGGAACTAGAATCAACAATAATCTCCTGCCCTCTGGCCCATTGCTTCCATGGCATCACTCCCCGCCCAGCTATGCGGTCTGTTCGATATGTGGCAGAAACTTTCCATTCCATGTCATGACGACACGGTCCTCTCCTTTGTCACCCTTTACCTTCTCGACGGTGAGCTTAAAATCAATCGCCGACATAATCCCATCACCGAACTGCTCGTGCATGATGTCCAGAATGGACTCCCCATAATGGGCACAAACCTCGGTCATGCGATAAACATGTGGCTCCTGCAGGACCGCCGGATCATAGGATCGCAGGGGAAACTCCCGCATGGCATCAAGCAAATTCCCCGTGAGTCCCGGTACCAGCTTGACGAGCTTGCCCTCCGTCTCCTTCTTGAGTTGCGCCTGCAATCTGAATAACTGGGCCACATAGACGTTACACAGGCCAAGGGCTGCTGCCAGCTCGTCATACGTCTTTCCTGAGGCTTTTTTCGCTGCAAGCAACTGGCTGACAAGTTCCTTCTTATCCATTTTCAACCTCTCCTCCTTTAAAGTCTGCGAATGATTGATATTCCCATGGTCCTCCTGGAGCTGAGACGCTCTTCTCTGCCTCACGCCTGACAATACGTTAGGCGGTGAGCATGGACCTGTCAATCCAATATTCCCCCACCTGAAACGGCCTCCAGTAGATGCTGAGAGGCCTTGATGCCTTTCCAGACTTCCCCCGAAAGGGGAAGTTCTCAAGCGGGGACTCAAGTAATTTCCGCCAGCCATTTTTCATGACTCCGCCATTCTGCTTGCGTTTTAGGCAAATCGTGAATTTATTCAACTCAAATTCCCCTTTACCGCGCGACCCTTCCAGGCACCAAATCCTAAACTGAAATGCTCTATATGAAGAAAAAAGAGCATAAAAACAGAATTTATCGCACCATGCCCCCTCCCTATTTGACCAAAGGTTCTGGTAGGTTAGAACCTTCTTTTTTGGAGAAAACTATGGCAGTGCGCGTGGTCATTACGGGACTCGGCATCGTGTCCCCCATTGGTGTCGGGGTTCCTACTTTTTGGAAGTCCGCCCTTCATGGCAAATCAGGGATTACGGCGATCTCATCTTTTGGGGATTTCCCCATGGAATCCTATCGCTCCAGGATTGCAGGGCAGATTTCCGACTTTCGTCTCCCGGATCCTTCAGAAGATAAATTCTCATCGCGTGTGGACCGCTATGCGCAATTTGCCCTTGCTGCCACACGGGAAGCCATTCAGGATAGTGGGCTGGACCTTGAGAAGGAGCCGGCCGAACGGATGGGGGTCATGGCCGGTGTGGGCATGGGTGGCATGATGATGGGGGAGCGTGAACTCACCACCCTCTATCAGTCCCGGAAGCCCCATCGGGTCCATCCGAACTTTATTCCGACCATTACGCTGAATTCCGCCTCAGGCATTCTGGCGTTGGCCTTTGGGGCAAAGGGACCGAATCTCACCATTTCCACCGCCTGTTCCTCCAGCATTCATTCTATCGGACAAGCTCTGCAGGCCATTCGCTTGAACCAGGCAGATATCGTCATTGCCTCAGGAGCGGACGCCAGCATTACCCCGTTGGTCTTTGCCGGCTTTTGCTCATTACGTGCCTTATCCACCCGGTATAATGACCACCCCGATCAGGCTTCGAGACCATTCGATCAAGGACGGGACGGTTTTGTGATGGGGGAAGGGGCCGGCACCCTGATTCTGGAATCGCTTCGCCATGCCACCCGTCGTAAAGCGAAAATATATGCCGAACTGGCGGGGTATGCCGCCACCAACGAGGCGTATCATATGGTGATTCCCAGAGAGGATGGGTCGGATATTGCTCGGACCGTCAGCCTGGCGTTAAAAGATGCAGGGATTTCGCCATCCCAGGTGGACTACGTCAATGCCCATGCGACATCCACTGTGGTCGGTGACGATGTGGAGGTCAAGGGGTTACGGGCGGTGTTCGACAAACGCCTGAATGCCATCAAGGTTAATGCCACCAAATCGCTCATTGGCCATACCTTGGGAGCAGCAGGAGCAATCGGCACAATTGTCTCGGCCTTATCCATTCAAACCGGTGTCATCCACCCCACGGTGAACTATGATAATCCGGACCCCCATTGTGCCTTGCCGGGACTTTCTACTAAGGTACAAAAAAAATCCGTTCGGGTGGGCTTGGTGAATGCCTTCGGATTTGGAAGTAACAATGCGGTTCTCGTCTTAAAAAAGTTTACATGAAATCTTCCGTCAACAAATCCTCTCAACTCAGTCAGCAGGTGTACCACACCCTCGGTAAATACCTTCAGCGCGATCCGAAAAATCTGCATCCTGAGGATTCGCTCCGTGATGATTTGGGATTGGACTCGCTACAAACCATTGAATTAGTCTATGAAGTCGAATCGGCGTTTGATCTTCAAATACCGGATGAGGATTTTGGGCGATTAACAACCATCGGGGCGGTCATCCTTTATCTGGATGAACGGACACATGCTCAAGGGAACGCCCTCTCCGACCCGCACCCCACACCACCGGCAAAGAATTCGCGCCCTGCTCCAGTTGTCAAAAAAGCCAAAACCCGTCCCACTTCAAAAAAATCGCGCACATGACGATATCGTCTTCCTCAGGAATCATGAATATTCCTCTTCAGGAATTAGCCCAAGCCATTCACGCCACCATTCACGGATCATCTGACATTCAGATATCCGGCCTCTCTCATCTTGAAGGAGCCTCCTCGGGAGATATCTCCTTTCTCCTGAAGCCTTCGTTTCAGAAAGCGGCACGTCAGTCACAGGCGGCAGCCTTCATTGTGACAGAGCCTATTCCCGACGATCCTCGACCGCAATTAATTGTTCCGAATCCGCTGGTCGCCGTCACCACCTTGGCGCAGAAATTTTTCCTTCCTCCTCTTCCACCACGTGGCATTCACCCCACGGCTGTGTCAGGACTCGATGTGCGGATTGGTCCGGATGTCTCAATTGGCGCTCTCGTCACTATTGGGGACCGCGTGCTCATCGGCTCCGGGGTCACCATTCATGCCGGGGTACATATTGGCGACGATGCCAGTATCGGGGATGAGTGCATCCTCTACCCCCATGTCTCATTACTGACCAAGTGTGTCCTCGGCAATCGAGTCATTGTGCACAGCGGCGCCGTCATCGGGAGCGACGGCTTCGGCTATGTGCAACATGAAGGCCGCCACCATAAAATTCCGCAATTGGGCCATGTGATCATTGAAGATGACGTTGAACTCGGGGCCAATGTGACCGTGGATCGGGCAACATTTGGCAGCACCGTCATTAAGCGCGGCACAAAGATCGACAACCAGGTGCAGATCGCCCATAACGTGGTAATCGGGGAAGACTGTATTCTCGTCGCCCAGGTGGGGATTGCAGGCAGTACGGTGTTAGGCCGCCACGTCATGGTTGGGGGCCAGGCCGGCCTGGTGGATCATGTCACGATCGGTGATCAGGTGAAAATTGCGGCGGGCTCGGGGGTCACCAATGATGTGAAATCCGGTCAGATTGTAGGTGGGCGACCGGCGGTCGAACATGGTATCTGGCGAAGGTCACAGGTCATTCAATACCAACTCCCCGAATTACGCAAGGAACTTCGGGCTCTTCAAAAACAGGTCAAACATCTTGAATCGCTTCTTACGGCCCAACCGGCTCCCAAGACAGAACGGTTCAAGAAGCCTTCACCCTCCAAGCCCTGATCCGTTCATAGCCGATCCAGGAATCAACAGCAGAAAAGGCCTCATTTCTTTTTGCGGTCCGGCAGCAACACTACCCCTTTCCAAAAAAATAACTTTGCCCAGAAATAGCCTGCCCAGGGCAAGGCAAACGCAGCAACCGGCTCCATAAAACCCGTGGCCACGGCTAATCCGGAAAGCGCAAAAAACATCACGATCCCCAGAAGATACCAGAGCGGAACGAATCCGCGACCGCGATGCTCAATATCATGCTCGGTGATGGCCTTCTTTGCCTTCCGGACTGACCTTTGGCTATAGGCTCTCATGCGATTAGCAAAATGTCCCGGAAACTCTCGCAATAGATACTGTTGGTATTTCGTTTGAACGATTCCCACAAGAACTCCGGCTATGATGAGCGCCGAACTGTAGGTAAAGGTTTCCCATCCATACGTTCCTGCCCAGAATTGAAAGCCTAAGGCGATGACTCCGACGACAATCGAAATCAACCCCAACAAACTGGCAGGAAGTAGGATATTGGTCCGGACAAACTCCTGGGCCTTATCTGTTTCGTCCTCGTGACGTTTGGCCGTGATCATTTTTGGCATAGGTTTGTCTCCATTATAATTTCATTTACCAGGAGCATCTCGGACTGGATGGAGCGAGGGCGAAAAGGTCAATGTGGCTGAGCGAATCCCTATTTTGGCGAGTTGCCCATCGTTGGCCTCTGACTCAGAAAAGCGGTGAACTTGAGAGCAGGAAACCACATTGGTAGCGCATTCCTCCTCAGTCCAACCTGCTACTAATCAGCAGATGTGGGTCCGGACTCACGAACCGCCTCATCCAACCCATCTTCTTCCGCATCGGGAATACGATAGCGTTCACTCAACCATCCATCCAAATCCAACAATTGGCATCGCTTGGAACAAAAGGGTCGAAAGACATTGCCTTCCCATTGTTCCACATTGCCGCATATCGGACATTTCACGGTCATTTCGTTTCTCACGATCGACTCGGGTCTTTAGTTCCGGCCCGCACCCACCAGCGCTGGATTCCGCGTATAGCAGCTGGATGTATGCGATACCATGTTAAACATGAAATTGGGCTTCATACAACCCGGCATACAAGCCCCCTCTCGCCAGTAGGGTCGCATGATCGCCTTCCTCAACAATCTGTCCATATTCAAACACGACAATTCGATCCACCGCTTGCAGAGTCGACAACCGATGGGCCACGATAAACGTCGTCCGGCCACGCATGAGTTCATCCATGGCAATCCGAATCTCGACTTCCGTTTCCGTGTCAATATTCGACGTGGCTTCATCCATGACCACAATGGGTGGATCTTTGAGCAATACCCGGGCAATGGCGATACGCTGTTTTTGCCCAACCGACAATTTCACTCCGCGTTCCCCGATCCAGGTGTCATATCCATCAGGTAGCGCTTGAATAAATTCATGCGCTTGCGCAGCCCGCGCCACCGCTTCTATTTGATCCTGCGATGCCGCCAAGTCTCCATACGCTAGATTGCTTCGCACCGTGCCATTAAACAAAAAGGGCTCCTGTTGGACAAAGCCGATTTGTTCACGAAGATAGAATAACGGGAGATGACGAATATCGTATCCATCCAACTCAATCGCACCCTCCCCCACATCGTAATACCGGAAGAGAAGTTTCATGAGCGTGCTTTTTCCCACACCGCTTGGCCCGACTAACGCCACATGCTCCCCCGGTTCCACCACCAGGGAAAGATGTTGATAGACCGGTTTCCCGGGCCGATAAGAAAAGGCCATATCCTTCCATTCGACTTTCCCCGACAACCGGGGCTGAGCCGGACGAAGATGCCCATGGTCGGGAACGGCAGGCTCCGCATCCAAGATGTCAAACACCCGTTCACTGGCAGCCAGGGCATGTTGCAACAAATGATTCACGGAATGAATTTGATTGACCGGGGTATAAAACAAGACGAGGTATGATAAAAACATGACCAACTCACCAGTGGAAAGATGACCGGCTATCACTTCACCGGCGCCATACCACACAATCAAAATGGTTCCCAGGCTTCCGATGAAAATCATTCCAGGAGAATAAATCGACCATAAATACATCGCTTTTAGATTGGCTTGGCTGTAGTGATGACTCATGTCATGAAAACGAGTCTGCTCGTAGGGCTGTCGATTGAATCCCATCGTTTCCCGGATCCCCGACAAGGAATCCTGCAGATAGCCATTGAGTTCAGCGGCCTGCTGACGAATATCGTGATAATACCGGTGGACCCGGCGGGTAAACGCCACGCCTCCGATGATGAGTATCGGAATCGGCAGTAGAACGAGAAGGGCCATTTTCCAGTTCAGCATAAATAAAATAGTGGTAATGCCGACCAGGGTCAAAGTGGCCGTCAACATGCCCTCAAGCCCATCAATGAAAATTCGTTGCACGTGTTCCGTATCATTCACGACACGCGACATGATTTCACCCGTCGATCGATTTTCATAATACGTCAACGACAACCGTTGCAGAGCGGCAAACACTTGTTGCCGGAGTCGATGCACTACACGTTGCTCTAGCGTGTTATTAAAGCGGATGCGGAGGGAATTACAGAGATTCTTCAGTCCATAGGCCAGGAGTAGTCCAATGAGCACCCAGGTCAGCATGTCCGTATTTTTTGCCGGGATGACGTCATCAATCACCACTTTGATGAGCCAAGGGGGGAGCAGTTCCAGTGCCGTCGTCACACCGGCAAAGAAGAAGGTGACGCACACCAGCCCCCGATACGGGGCCAGGTAGGACAGAACTCTCAGGAGCGATTTCACAGGAAGTTTCGAAACCTTTTTCGTCGACAGATGGCGTGAACCCCATGGGAATCATGGAATCACGAAAACACACGCGTGGAATGGATGAGCAGAAAACGCTCGACGGTCAGCTCTTTCAAGCAGGAATTAAATCACCGGGGCGGATTCTTCGCGCCAATAGGCATCAAACTCTTCCAACTGGGTCAGGGTCGACATGTCGGCCATCCGATCAATGAACAATTTTCCGATGAGGTGGTCCATTTCATGCTGGATGCACACCGCATAGAGTCCGTTCGCTTCAAAATCCTGGAGTACTCCCTGCCGATCATAGGCCTGCACGCGGATCATGGACGGCCGGACCACCTTACCTCGCATGAGATCAATACTTAGACATCCTTCCCACATTTCAGTTTGGGAGGGGCTATAAAACACAATTTTAGGATTTATGAGGACGGTCTTCGGAATGCCATCCTTCCCCTCACATTCCATCACGACAATCTGTTCCGAATGTGCGACCTGCGGGGCGGCTAATCCAATTCCCTCATAATGCACCATCGTTTCAAACATATCATCAAGGAACTCCTGGATTAGTCGACTCCCGATTGATGCGGGATCGACCGGCTTGGCCTGTTGCCGGAGAACCGGGTTGCCGATTTTTGCTATAGGTAATACTGCCATCAACCTGACTCCTTTTCTGAATCTTCTACGTCTTTCGTCTCATGAAATCACACGCTTTCGACCACCGTCCGGGACCACCCTGGCCTCTCGTTTGGTTATTCAGGAACCGCTGTCAACTGACATTCAGGTCTGCCGGTGATCGAGGAGGTTTTGTGGATGACGGGGTCTCGCCGAATCGTTCCTGATTCTCTTCCAACCAGGACCACCATTCCTTCATCCATTCCTTCCTGTCTTCAGGGGTGGAGGCTTCCCAATCATGGATTGAACCGCTGAATCTGGTGAGAATCCAGAAAGAATCCCGCGCCGTGATTGACACGTATTGCTCTGGATCTGAAATGGCACTGATAATGAAAGGCAGCACTTCCTTCCGATGGACCCTCCGTGATTCAAACACCGCCGTATTCCGAATCGTAGAATTGGGGTCCTTCACCATTACCTCTATGGCCGGAACAACCTGGTTGGGATCCAATCGTGTCGCCACACGCAATGCATGGGACCGGATCCGGGAGTCTTCCTCCGAATTGATTGCGACCTCCAGTAGGCCCGGGACTGCGGAGGGATCATTGATCATCGACAGCGTTTCCACCGCATTGAACCGGACTCTGGACACCGGCGACTTGAGGGCTTTTACTAAATACGGGACCGAGTGTTTCCCAAAATAGACAAACTCTCCGATGGCCCAAAATTCCTGTTTTCCCTCAAGCAGCGGAATAAGTGCTTCCAGACGCTCCTCATCCTCGGTCGTTAAGCTTTCAGGAGGTGGCGTGGCCTCGACCCCTCTTGATTCTGACGGAGGAGGAGGCTCATAGGGCATTTGCGTCAGGTAGAGAGGGGAACGACTTGTTCCTGGTTCTTCCGCCCACAGCGGAGCGCAGGCCAGGAAAAAGGCCACAACCACCCAACATATTGTCTGTGACGAAATTATCATTCGCTGCATCATGGACTTCCCTTTCGTGAATCCTCGTATATAAAACTTAGCAATCATGCAGTTTAGTAGCAGATGGCTAAAAGGGTCAAGCCAAGCCTAGTGCACTTTCAGCTCTGTCCATGCTCGATCATAATAACGAATGGCCTCCTGAACATCTTCCAACCACTCCATCCGGGCAAGCATCTCACTTGGCGGGTACACCGCCGTGTTCGTGCGAATCTCTTCCGGCAGACGATTCCGAACATGTCGGTTGGCTGAAGCAAATAATAGTCGCTGCGATGTGGCAAGCGCCACCTCTTCATCTAAAAGAAAATTGATAAAATCCATCGCGAGCGCTTGTTGAGTAGAACTGGCCAGGACCGCCAGACAATCCGTCCATATCATCCCACCTTCATGGGGGAGCGCATACCGGATTGACGGGTGCTCACGCATCGCCCTGGCGATCGGCCCTCCCCAGGCATGCGCTAATACGACCTCCCCGGCCACAAGTAGTTGGTCAAACTGTTCACTCGTATACGCTTTGATCAAGGGCTTTTGCTTCATCAACTTATGCTTGGCTAGTTGAATGGCCTCGGGATCGACACTATTCAGCGAGTAGCCTAAGGACTGGAGTGCCAACCCGAAGACTTCCCGTTCATCGTTCAGCATACTGATACGACCGGAAAATTTCGGATCCCATAAGGCTTCCCAACTGGTTGGCGGTTCCGTCACCACCTCAGAATTATACCCCATTCCAACCGTACCCCATAAATAGGGAATGGCAAACCGGTTGGTGGGATCAAACGAGAGCTGCTGGAGGTGGAGCTCCAGATCTTGCACATGAGGAATTTTTTCCAGATCCAACTCCGCCAGCAACCCCAATCGGCCCATAATGCCTGCCATAAAATCAGAAGGCACCACCACATCATACCCGGTCATGCCGGTCTGCACTTTGGCTAATAACTCTTCATTGCTACTAAAAGTGTCCACGACCACCCGCACCCCCCGGGTCGCTTCGAATTTGGCCACCACCCCCGCATCCACATAGTCAGACCACGTAAAATAATAAAGAGTAGGGCGTTGAGAGGATGGTGATTCCGAGGATGTGGAAGATTCCGAACATCCCGCCGCCACCAGGAGAATCAAGATCCCCGCCCACTGACACAACATGTTCATGAGTTGCCGCCCTTCATAAATACGAAGATTCAGACGAAGCCGGTGCCGACCGCTCCTGGAGGAACCAAGACAACCCCACGCACAGCATGGAGACCACGACCATTACCGCCGACAAGGCATTCACTTCGGGAGTCATCCCTGTTCTGATCATCGAAAACACTTTGAGTGGGAGGGTGGTTGAACCGGGGCCGGCGACAAAAAATGTCACGACAAAGTCATCCAACGATACGGTAAACCCTAACAGTCCTGCCCCCCAGATTGCCGGACGTAACAAGGGAAGTGTGATGCGGGTGAGCACGTCCCATGAAGTGGCGCCCAAATCACGCGCCGCGTCTTCCCAGGCAGGGTCCAGCTTACGGAGACGGGCCCTGACCATGACGATGGTCAACGGAAGATTGAAGACCATATGTCCGATAATGATGGTCCCAAATCCCAGACGGACCTGACATAAGACAAACACCATCAATAAGGCCACACCCAATAATATTTCCGGGATGACCAGTGGCAGCAACAGGATCATGTTGACCCACGCCCTCTGCCCCCCTTGACGGGTTTCCAGACCGATGGCGGTCCCCACTCCAAGAATAAGGGCCAATCCGGTTGATATTATTGCAATCACCACACTATTGACCGTCGCTTCGAGAATCGCCCGGTCCAGGGCCAGCTTTTCGTACCACTGAAACGTGAACCCCTTCCACGCCACTCCCATTGTGGAGGCATTAAATGACAGGCCGATCAGGATGACCACCGGCAGATATAAAAAGAGCATGACCAGCACACTCATGAGGATGAAACTGCTCGGCATCCGCTTCATGATGGATCCTTTCCCACTGACGTCCGAGCTAGCAAAAACCAAATAAGAAGAACGCTTCCCATCAGCCCGAATGAGATGGCTGATCCATACGGCCAGTCCCGGGCGACCAAAAATTCCTGCTGGATGAAGGTCCCCACCATCATGTTTTGTCCTCCACCCAATAAATACGGCGTAATAAAGGCACCGAGGGAAGGAATAAAGACCAACACTCCCCCGGCCAGAAAACCTGGGGCACTGAGCGGGAGCAGCACATGTCGAAACATCGCGCCCATAGACGCATATAAATCAAACGCCGCGTCTTCTAATTGGGGAGAGATGCGTTCTATGGCCGCCACCAGAGGAAGCACCATAAAGGGCAGATAGCCATAGACCAGTCCCACAAATACCGACACATCCGTGAACAATAAGGAAAGCGGCTCCTCCAGAAACCCCACTCTGATCAACAGACTATTCAGAATACCGTCCGCCCGAAAAATCAACACCCACGCATAGGTGCGAACCAAAAAATTCGTCCAAAACGGAATCATCACAAGGGTCAACAATATAAGTTGCCAGTGCCGGGAAGCCCTGGCCAGACAATAGGCTAAGGGAAACGCCACCACTGCACAAACTAGAGTCGTAAATCCAGCCAGGAGAAGTGACCGAAAAAATATGACTCCCACGAGCGGATCGAAGACACGTTGATAATTTTCCCAGGTCGCGATCCAGGAAATTCCCCCATACAATCCCCGGCTTGCCAGACTCACTCCAAAGACCAATACCAGCGGGAGAAAAAAGAACAGGCCCAAGAAGAGGCCTGCCGATACGAGGGACAGCCTGACAGGAAATGCGGAAGATGTGGCAAAACGATTGGTCAGCATGGAGGAGATTGGGAGGGCAAAACCAACCCATCGTGTGCCCACCATTGCACGTACACCTGTTGACCAACTGTCAAGGGACAGGCCTGTGCTTCGGCAATTGGCACGCGAGCCATCCAGATCGCCCCGTCCTGAAGCCGAACATGGTACACCACTTCATTCCCGGAAAAGGCCACGTGGTGCATCATCGCCTGAAGACCATTGTCATATCGATTGGCAGACATGTTAGAGGACACATGCACGCGTTCGGGGCGAACTATGACCGTGACGGCCCCCTGCGGAAAATCATGCGGGGAACACGAGACCATGACGGGTGACAAGCCATTCGCTTCAACCCGACACAACCCACCGTCACAACTGGCAATGATGCCCGACAACACATTGGAAAGCCCGATAAACTTGGCCACAACCGAAGATACGGGGTGATCATAGATCTCCTGAGGCGTTCCCACCTGCAACAACTTCCCCCCATGCATGACCGCAATTCGATCCGAGAGCATGAGGGCTTCATCCTGCTGATGAGTCACGCAAATAAATGTCGCCTTCACCTCACGCTGCAATCGCTTCAGTTCTCCCTGCATCTCCTGGCGTAGCTGCTGATCCAAAGCAGCCAAGGGCTCATCCAACAGCAGGACGACCGGACGATTCACTAGAGCTCGTGCAAGCGCCACCCGTTGCTGCTCCCCTCCGGACAGTTGCCCAGGGAGTCGCTTCTCCTTTCCTTGCAAACGAACCAGAGCCAACATGTGACTCACCGCCTTTTGAATATTGGCCCGGCCATCTCCTTTCATTTTTAATCCAAAGGCCACATTTTCAAAAACGGACAGATGCGGGAAGAGCGCATAATGCTGAAACACCATATTCACGGGTCGCTTATGAGGGGGATCCAAGGTGACAGCACGTTGCTGAATTATAATGTCCCCTTGATCCGGCCGATCTAATCCAGCAATTAACCGAAGGATTGTGGTTTTCCCCGACCCACTCGGTCCCAATATGGAAAAAAATTCCCCGTTCTGAATCGCCAAGGACACATGATCCACCGCCCTCACGAGACCATGAGTTTTGATAACCTTATCGAGGACGACGCTTTCATTCACGAGCCAGAGATCCCTTCCGGGAGAATTGGATAAGCCGCCAGGGTGACGATTCTAGGAAGGGAGGAAAATGGAAGTCAATGAAGGGATACCGGCATCAGTATGCCAAAGGCAAACCGACGAAGGCGAGGAGTGCAAACAAGAAGGCTATGGCGAATGGTCGGAGAACCGGTTCAGGCCTTGCAGGCACCCATAGGCATCAAAAACTGCAAGTCCGCCTCTGAACCGTCGGGGCGAGATCCCGGAGTGCCTAGGTTAATGCCTTAGGAATCAGACGTTGGGCAGATATTCAATTTGCTTGTCTTCCGAAATAGAGGGCGGCCTCCAGGAAAGTGCCTGGATCTTAATGAAGGAGGAGATTGGACATGGATCCTTCGACGATATGTTGACCGGTTTTAATCGACATGCTGCATCTCCTTTCAGAGGGGAGCGCTCCTTTTAGTCAACTCATATACGAGAACCTCATTCATTAATCCTACCCATTTTCCCAAGCCGCATTTTTATCCGAGATGCCCCTGGCCTCAATACGCCTTTTGTGACGTCGGTTACTCTGGGATGCCTGAAGATTCCATCTGACGTTGCTCGAAAGCCACTACGTCATCAACCGAATCATAGATGGGGACGATCTTCGGAAAATTGACAAATGCTAACATTTCACGGACTGCCGGCTTTGGATTGACCATACTGAGCCGGATTTGCTTCCGATTGAGATGATGGTAGGTGAGGAATAATTTCCCTAAGGCACGACTATTAAGTGTGGTCAGGGTTTCCATATTCAGAATGATATGTTTGCCCTGAATTTCCTGCACCTGTAAAACAGCCGCCTCTAAAGCAGGTTCGGCAGACCCATCAAAGCAGGTCCCGAATGTAATAACATGCATATCGTCAATTGAAGTCGGTTGGGTATGGATCATAGACATCATAGGTCAATAATTTCCATTTCGGTTTTGCGATTCCACAACTTAAGAAAAACTCGATTCTCTTTCTCTGGGGATCAGGCAACCGATCGGATTTCAGACTTTTCCGGGATAATGGGAATAATGGTGGTTAGATCCGCCAGATCCAAAAGTGTCTCAACCGTGGGTTTTGGATTGATCACCGTCAAACCCATGCCTTTCCTTCGAAGCGAATGATAGAGCAACAACAATCTTCCAATGCCTGCACTATCCATTGACGACACTCGTGAAAAATCCATCACAACGTGGTTGCAAGCTCGTCCCTCTCCCGCCGCCAAGGCCGTTTCAATTGGTACTCGTCCAAATTTATCGAACCGACCAGAAAGCAGCAAGATCCTCGTTTCCTTCTCCCACCGTGCTCGTACCAACATGCACCTGTCCCTCCTTTATGATCTGACACATAATATGACTGGAATAGCCTCTGCTCCGCTATCCTTCAGATCCCATATATCAGCAACAGATGTGCCATGCTCCCATTTTGAAATATTTCGATATCCACTTTTTTATATTAAAAATTTCCTCAAAAAACATGTGTGTATAGAACAGGGAATGGGACGAGGCGCTTGGCCTCATATAAAACACCAAGCAGACCTTACCCAATGGGTAAAAATGTTCTATGAAAATTTTAACGACCAGGGCAATTCACTGATCACCCACACGCTACAACACAGTGGGAAAAAGGCGAAGACAACACAGAAAAGAAACGTGATGCTGAGACCAGGGTCAAGCTGGTATGAGATTAAAAGCCTGAAAATACCTGCATGACCTCATCTTCTTTGAACTCATCCGTCAATAGGTTCCTGGTCATGACGTTCCATCCCCTACCTTACTTTAAGTATAGGAATGTCTACCGGTTCGGAGGAGGATCAAACACATATCCTTTGTGAATCCCTAAGACGAATAAAACTCAAAAGTCCGACCCCACAAGGAGTCATAGGCTATTATGTAGGCCAATAATACGGTCCTTCCAAACATCCTGAATGACGTGCTCGTCAAAAAGCCAGATTTCCTCAGCGAATGAGATACGATCTGTATCTATTCCGATACTTCGGCCTCCATGGTTAGATCGCAACTTTCCTTCCTCTACTTTTCCTGTTTCTTTTAATAATCAATTAGTTGGTAGGAGGGCAGCCGGTCGGTCCGATGCGCCGGATTATATGGCATTAAGGTTGCTATTTTATGAGCAAAGACGAGAAAAAGGACAAGAAAGAAACCAGGGGGGACATCTTTATGGACTGGACGACCTTGTGGGTAATCGAAACGGTGATAGCTTTTTTGGGAGTCTTTTCCCTTCACTGGTTCTGGAATTAGCAAAACCTCACATTTCAGCATAGGGATCGGAACCAATACCATTTTATTGAGAAAGGATTTTTAGGTAATGCTGCCACACTCACACTCCTGGTATCCCATAGAAACGGTCAATTGGGGGAAGCTCTCCCCCACCTATCCGTTTCGATTCAATGGACCAGGGTATCTCTACTGCATGTGGTGCGCACATTACATTCGATTGGTATCGGTTTCGAAAGAAGGAGCCAAGTGTTCCGACTGTCGACGTGACCTAGCCGTGGCCATTAGTTAACTTGAGCCCATTCACAGTAGTTTCTGGCTCTTCATCAGTTTTTTTTGGTAGGAAAAATTTTGGGGAATATAGAAACATCTAATTAAGAACCATTCAGTCCAATAGTTTCTTGATAGGGGAAAAACCGGCCAGCTACATTTTGATGGAAGAAAACAAAAAAACCACACAACGAAATCACACAGGGAAAGTAATACGCGAATGATTCAATTTTAAGGGTTACGACTCAAAAAGAAATACCACTTTGGCATACTCAAATCCTTACTCAAATCTCCTCGCCACCTGAAGAAATTTACCTTCGGTTTCAATCACCTCTTAAGTCAGTTGTGGACCTTTTCACTAGGATTTTTGCAGATCAATACAGGACTCCCAGTAAATTAAAGTAGGAGGAAGGCGACATATTCCCAAAAAAATGAGAGTTTGATGACTGGTGTTCCTATAACCCGGGATTAGTGGATCAAAGAACAGACGACCATACTGATGTCCGAACGATGAAGCCCTCTAACAGTAAACTTCCTGTCGGATTGCCTCGTGCTCAGTGGCATAGACCGGAACGCAGGCAGGAAGGTGACAGCCTTCCAGCGCAGCTTGAACATTAGGAGAAGGCCCAACAATACTTAGCCCAATGTGTTGAGGTTGTAGTTTATGGTACCAAAGATACAGGAGACCGAGACCCACCGAATCAATCCCGGTGATGCCCATAAAATCCAAAATGATGTGCTGACACCTCATGTCTTTGGATCCAAGGATCAGATCCCCAATACCAATGGTTGATTGTCGATCAAACCGTCCCGTGAAGATGATGACGGTTGATTGGTTATTTAGTTTTTCGCGGACTTGGAGCATCGAATCTACCTCTTAATTTGTAAAGAATAAAAATGAGATGTTAATACATAGGGCTATATTCAATCTTTTCAGGGTAGGCCGAACAATTACTCGTTAAGACTAGAGGTACGTACTGGTGGTCCTAATGAGCAAACTACTCAAAAAGTAAAGTGATGTCGTTGAACTACCAAAAAGGGTGAGATCATTCGTGGAGTTTCCCACTGTGATAATGGGTGAATATTGCAGTTTGCGACCTGAGCAACGAAAGCCAAGCGCAAGGGCTAAAACTCTAAACTTGCTACGAACCAGGTAGAGCGATGGATTCAGAAATAGACAGTGCTGCCGATGACACCAGGAGGTATCTAGGAAGAAACGGAATTGGGGACATGATGATGACTGATCGCTTCAGGGATGGACGAATGGATTGAAATGAGTTCCGTCAAATGGAGAGATTCCATCGTATTGCGGACCATGGGGGACGGAGCCACGATACTGAGGCGCACCTGATTGATATGCAAAGCGTGGTACCACGTGAAGAGGTTGCCCACTCCGCCCAGGTCCATCGTGGCCACTTTGGAAAGATTGAGGATGACGTGACGACAGGTTCCTTGCTGGGCCTCCTCAATAAATTTTTCAAGCCTCAGGGTTTGAAGGGAATCCAGATGTCCGGAAAGGGTTAATACTCTGGTGGTAGGATGCTTGGAGTTATCAAAGTCCTGCATAAGAGGTTTATCGGTAAGACAGAGGAGAGAGTGAAGAGGCTTTGTGGGTAAAAGACAACTCTCGGAAAGTGCGGGCATATTTGAACCCACCGCATTGGATGGTTATATCAAAACGCAAATCGTGATGCCGCTTCCGAGAAAACTCAGCTAACCACTTTTAGTCTAAACACTCACATGAAGAATCCGGAGATGGCAATAAATATCCCCGTGGCAAGACCACGGGGAATATCAAGTTAAAGCGAATTCGGCAAGCCCAAGGGCTTTCCATTCGTGCATTGGAAGAGCGGGCCGTGGTGCATTATGTCACACTGGCCCAAGTCATTGATAATCACCCATTTCCTCAATCTATAAGAAGTCTTATGGGACTGATCAAAATAAAGGAAGAAAGGTACGTGAAGTTTCGTGTCGTGGATGAGGGGAAGATACTTCAGGTAGCAGGAGAGACACTGGGAGCCAAGCTAAAGCGGTGGAAAACCTCAACTCTCAACATGACTTTGTCTAAGAAACAAATGGGCAAATATAACGGACTTAATGATGGGAAAAATTATGAGCGATCAAGCCAAAGGGCCAATGACGTTTAAGGCCCTCACAGACACTTATCTGACAGACCCCGAATTTCAACGCCAACGGATTTTTCAAAAAAAGTCCAATTGGTTTTCCAGGCGGTTTCTTCCGGTTTTGGGCGGCTCTACTCTTCTAGACAAGATTACTGAAGACAAGATCGAGAAATATTTAGAGGTTCGTCGCTTCAAGCTATTGATTTGGTTGGTGCCGGAGACCGGGGTCGAACCGGTACGAGCTGGTAAGCCCGAGGGATTTTAAGTCCCTTGCGTCTGCCTATTCCGCCACTCCGGCATCGCACAGATTGGGGTGGAGACTCTACCACTCATTAAAAACCGGTGCAAGATTTTCAGACAGAAAGATTAGGAGAGGATAACCTAACTATTCCAGCCTTTTTGTCTTTTTGGTTGAAAAACGGATGTACAAGAAAAATGAAGAGGATGCGAGTGCTTCGCATCCTCTTATTCGAAGACCACGGAGGGTCCTATGAGAGCCCTACTTTCAATTGACCCGAACAACCATATGATTTCGTCGATTTTCCTGGAAACAATCTTCATTGTCGTGTTGACAAAATGGTCGCTCTTTGCCGTAGGAGACAATTTTAATCCGGTCGGGTTGCACACCGAGATTCACTAAATATGTTCGTGCTGCATCGGCCCGTTTTTGACCTAATACCAAATTATAATCCTGAGTCCCTCTTTGGTCGCAGTGCCCCTCAATCGTCAAAGCCTTTCCAGGATTCGCCTGCAACCATTGCGCCCCTTCCTCAAGAAACTTGGCGGCGTCGCCAGAAATATTCCAACTATCAAAGGCAAAGTAAATGTCCTGAACCTGACCCCGTTGGATCCCCATGGACCCACTAAAATTTGACTCAAATATCGAGCCATTCTTATCGGTTCTCCCAATTCCCACTGAGACCCGCCCTTGCTGGCCAGGGCCAATAGCAATGCTCGAATCGGGATCGACATACTCAGGAGAAGGACCGCCATGTTCCTTCCTATAAGCTTCGCCCCAGTTCGCAGGATTCACTCCTCCTTGTGAAGAGCCGTCCATGGGAATCCCGGACTTTGACGGATCCCCATAAAACTCACGGCGATTCTTGCCATCTCCCAAATAGGCATTTGCCCAAGCTTCTGGATCAGGATTCTGACTCGACGCCATTCCATTTTCAAATCCAGAAACAGGTCCATGATTAGGGTCAGATCCATCTACACCGGGGTATTGATGCTTATAGTTTGAGCCACCTAGGCCAAATGCTCGTTGCGTTCCCTGCATCCCTTCAGGATTCGAATTTGGATCTTCCCCATTGACCATATCTTGGGAATTCGAACCATTCGAATGCTGAGAAGGTTTGACTCCATTAACCAACCCGCCATTTATTCCTTTTCCCTCACCTGATCCATTTGCCTGACCCATAATCCTATTGGTGTCAACTGCATCTTCACTTGAGGCCATCCCATCCCCTTCCGAGTTGGCCCCAGTTCGGACCGAATGGCTACTACACCCCGAAGCCATAAGGACTCCCAACGTGACAACGACAATTAAAGCGCTACGTTTTGGACAAACCCACATGAGATCCTCCTGGTGCAATGGTGACTATTCGTATCATGAGAGAAAGAAGAATATTTCTTCTTCATCTCGAATACTGAATGGCCTCTGAAAGACTACCAAATTTATCTTTATTCTTCTAAGATGGACACGTGTAAATCCTTTTCGGCAGTTCCGTAGAAAAGTTAAGGCATCCCGCAACATGCGAAAAAATGTCCCCTTGAGCATCATACCCGAAGGACCAGATATCTTTATTCAACGTCAACAACAGGCACGAAATGGGAGGAAACCTTCTGTCGCTCGTTTTCAAGCAGGAATAGAGGCATAGATTCCCCGGTCCAGTTGAACCGGGGAATAGAAACAGACTCTGAAAGAATGACAGGGCAAAACGGCGGAATTGAGAAATTCGGGGTTAGGGCTTTGAGGCTGAAGCCGGCAATATCTCCGATTGATACCATACCCAAAATTTCGCGACTCCTTCGGGCACAGATGTTTGAGGATTATACCCCAATAGCTTGCGGGTCTTGGAAATGTCGGCAAAGGTGTAGGCTATATCGGCATCCAACATGGGCGCGGGAACTAGGTGCGCCGCACGTCCTGCTAATTGCTCAATGCCTTTCACAAAGTCGACAAGGTGGACAGGTTCACCTCGTCCAAGATTCAGGATTTCATAACCCATAGGACGATCCACCGCCGCGGTAAGGCCACTGACAATATCTTCGACATACGTCCAATCTCGATGCATGTTCCCATTGTTATAGAGAGGGACTTCACAGCCAGTAAATATATTATCCAATACTTTATAGGCCATCATATCGGGACGACCACGTGGGCCATACACGGTAAAAAATCGAAATACGGTGCAATCCAACCCATACAAGTGATGATAGGTATACCCTAGCAATTCACTTGCTCGCTTACTTGCCGCATACGGGGCAAGCGGCTTATCACACGAATCCTCCGGAACAAAGGGAATCGTCGTGGTATTGCCATACACAGAGGAAGTTGATGCAAACACAAATATCGGAGAAGGTGAACGTTTGCCCTGTGAACCAATCCGCCCCACACACGCATCCAATAAGGCCATCGTCCCCATCACATTGACATCGTAATATAGTCCAGGGTCATCAATAGATACCCGAACTCCCGCCATCGCTGCTAAATGGATAACAGCGTCAAAACGATGATCAGAAAAAAGATTTGCAACCAACTCTCGATCGCGAATATCTCCTTTGAGAAACTGAAATGTGCCGGGCCATTTCTCCGTTTTGGCATGTTCGGTCACTTCTCGAAGATTTTTCTCTTTACGCGCAGGATCATAGTAATCATTGAGATTATCGATTCCAATCACTTGATCTCCACGCCTGATCAATGCTTCCACCGCATGGCTTCCAATAAACCCCGCAGCTCCAGTTACCAGTATCGTTTTACCCACAAACACTCCTTTATGTTACTTAGAGGGTTCCTATTTGGCACATCATTTTTTCACGCTAGCTGTCGAATTTGGTACACCCCTGCATTAGTTTTCTTCGGCAACAATTCTGCCATGCTTGATTCAGGAAGGACAATCATAGGTCAGGTATCTCTGACGATCAATTTCCTGATTGTTCTGTAATCGGGGCTTCTTCAAAATAACGGTTCCCTAAGCATTCACTTGAGGGACCTCAGCTCCATTGCTACAATGCAGAATGCTCTACCCTATTACCTATGGAATCGTTAAAGATCCGGAAACCCTAGAAACCATTGACACAGGAACCGGAAAAGATTTTGAGGCTGAAGTCGTCGTCTACAATTGCGATTGTCATACCTACCAACAAGTCGTCAGTCTTTTTTGTCAGGTGATTCCCAGGATGACCCCGAAAAAAGCCTTTGAATTAGCCTGGCAGATTGATCACCACGGAAGTGCAATCGTCTATCAAGGAGACATTAAAGACGCTGATATAATTGGGAAGCAGTTGGCAGCAGGTGGATTGAGAGTTGAAGTCCGCTATTGAATTCTGACACCACACAACAGAGTTGCCCTATCTATTATTACTTTTTCTTTGCCCTGGCCGGTCTCACAGACAAGGTGGATTTCTGAGTCTTGGCTTTGGCAACGGGAACACCTTTTTTACTTTTTCCAAGCTTGGGAGCAGTTTGTATGGATTTTCCTGCAGATGGCTTTGCCACTTTAATTTTTCCAATTTTCTTGGTGGGCAATCCCGACATCATTTTTGACTCTTGCGGTAGCTTGGCGGTTAATGGAAGAGAATTCCTCTCTGATGGAGAAGATTTGGATATTTTACCTAATTTCTTTATCCCCTTCCCCGAGCCTTTCCCCGAAGATCCTGTTGGCGTGGGCAAGGGAAACGAGGGCAACTTCTTTTTTTTCAGAGCGTCCCCTGAAAAAACCCGAACTTGATACAATTCAAATAACGATTCAACCGCCTTTTGATCCCCTTTCCGTGCAAGCGTGAGAAGGCGACGGCGTTGATTCATTTCTTCTTCTTCCGTATGGGAAGTAACTCGCCGTTCCATGCTCAACTCCTTTCCTTATCCCGATATCCAACCTTCTGACATTCCACTGCAGGCGCCATCTTACACTAAAAGCCACCACATTGGCAATATTCCCTAATGAACTTTTCTAGGATTCAGGAAGAACAGTTTGTATCAAGAAAAAATGGACTTGGAAGGTGGTCAAACTGATCGTTTTAGGAATTAGCAAGAAATATCTGATTACAAAATAAACGAAACGCACAATAGCATTTGAGTTGATTTTTTCCTGCGTGAATGTGGTGTGGTTTTCCTCGAAAAAGTGATGCCAATTATTCTGAGATGGCTTCCCATGTGAGGAAATATGGCATGACCGAACTCTTATCACCAGAGAATGCATTCCAATGGAATCGTTCCTCTGAAAAACGAAACCAATAAAAAATCTTCGTTTAACGCTTCCCGCTCTGAAGAACAGATGCTCGATTGACAGGCCAAAGAATCCATCGATATAGTGTTTTGACTTTTGCCATTGAATTTTCAATGATTTTTCCTTTTCCGCTAGCTCGGCTCATTCTTATCCAAAGGCTATTCTGATGACCCAACACACTACTCCCTATGACATTGAACAAATTGGATATACCGTTGTGCGATTTAATAGTTCAGGAATTTTTGAAACACACAAAGACCACATGGTGGATCCCTACGCGGAAACACGACATGCTAAAGGCCCGCAGGTGGAGGGTCTTCAATTCGCCCCACAAGAGGCTAACAAAATATTACCGGCTATGGTCCTCCTGCATGATCGCTATGGACTCACGTCCCATATTCAGGAATTAGCAAAAGGCCTCTCCTGCCAAGGATACGTGGTCTTAGTTCCCAATTTGTATGTAAGACAGGGCGGGATGGTGACAGCCAATGCTGAAGTTGCCGATGCCTTAATGGAGCGAGTCAATGAGCAACAAGCCTTACAAGACATCAATGCCAGCTTTGAATTTCTCAACGCTAACCTGACCGAGGATATAAATTTAGAAAGAACCACCCGCAATGCGCATGCCGTGATCGGGTTTGGAATGGGCGGATCCCTGGCAATGAAAACTGCTGCGCATCGACGTCGCCTTCAGGCCGCAGTGGCAATCTCTGGCACTCTGCCAACCGACCCTGAATTGGCTCAACGTTTATACTGCCCCCTTCTGCTCCAGACACCGGGGAAAAGCCTACTCAATTCAGCAGAAGAACGTGACCAGTTCTGCCAAATGGCCAACCAGGCCGGGAAAAAGATCGAAGTGCGATCTTATCCCGAAGCCTCCGATGAATTCTGGCAAAGTAGCACTCCTAGCTACCGGGCATCAGATCTAGAAGACGTGCTACAAACCTCAATAGACTTCATTAACGCGATCATTCACAAAACCCCATAAGCATCGTTTGATTTTTGAAATCCATGCCTGACTCCTTTCATCCATTTATCCCGATACACCGCCAACTTTTTTTTTGAAAAATGGAATGGCATGGCAATCGAAATGTTTGGTTGATTCCCTGGTTTGTTTGCGCCAAAGTCTTGATTTTCTGTTTCCTTTCGACTGCCTTTGCCGATCAGGAATCAACTAGGCTCCCCTGGTCCCTCCTTGAAAAACATCGTACACAAGTTCTTCAGCTTTCCTCTGATGACGAGGCTTTAGCCCTCTTCAAAGCCACAACCATTCCAGGTGAAAGAGGTTCACGCTCTCACATGAAATCACAACTGTTACCTACGCAGTTGAATCTCCCAGCAGAGATCAAGGAAGCGATCATCATCTACTTGAACTCACTGGCTACTACCATTCATACGCAAACATTTCGGGAGATTCTTATTAAATCAACAATAGGTATCCCACCACTTTCCGACATCATCCCCGACGATGCACACCTGAAATGGATCACGAAACACTCGCCCCCTCAAGCCTTGGAATCTGTCATTAATGGCTACAAACAAGTATCGGCTTGGTCTCACACGATGACTTTTCACCCACCTCCCCCTAGCGAAGAATTTGCCAAATTTGCCTCGTATTACGATCAAACGTATCCGGATTGGGATAATAGTCCCCAATCCTGGACGAGTACTTTCACGCAGCACGGCCAAAAAGGAATCGAGGAGAGGTTACTCGAGTATTGGCAAACTCCCGATCACATAGCCGATCAACACCAATCCGCCCAACCAATTCATGATGCCTATACTCAGCATTATATTGAAACCCGGCTTTTCCCTATGTTTAGAATGATTCTTCTCACAAAAATCAGCGAGTTGGAGGCCACCGCCCATAGGACAGCATGGGAAGCCTGGCAAAAGATTCAGCAGTGGCAAAAACTGGAACAAGCCAATGTTGACACCACCCGGCTGTGCGGTACCTGGCGATGGATAGTACATAACCACCAAAACCATGGCGATCGTAAAATGACTGTCACCTTTTCACCCCCTGACCAATCCTCGCCGTCTCAAATCGCACCGACCACTATTGAGATTCACGGGGATACGGTCTATCTCCAATGGACTTTTCCCCAAGGAGTTCAGGAAGATAGTTTGCTGCTCAGCAACAACGACACTCATTTGGAAGGCACTTTCAAAAATTCCCTCGGTCCTCATGGCAGTATTTCCGGCAAACGTCTCTCTGCTTGCGAGCCCTAATCCTTCTTCTGAGTTTTCCTCTCCCTCATCTCTCTTCCCCATTCTCCGAAAAGGTGTAAAATACCTTTAGGAGGAAAATGCGGATGATTGCCCATGATTCGTTGGAACCTGACATTCGGCGCATTGGACAAACATTAGCCAAATACGCTCATCACCATACACCGGGATTTTGGGATCACCGGTGGTGGACCTCACTACTTCTAGATTGGGGAACCCGTGATGAACAGTTCAAAGTGCAATTGTTTCGCTTTATTGACGTCCTTCCCTCCCTTCAGACAGACGCACAATTTGTGCGTATCCTGAAGGAATACTTCCAAGATCTGCCGACTCTCCCTGGTCCCCTGCAGTGGCTCCTGCACCGGTTTTCAAAAAATTCCCTTACGGCCCAAGTTGGGACACGGATATTGCGACGCCAATTTTTGAAAATGGCCTACACATTTATGGCAGGGGAAACCGTCGGTCACGCTGTCCCGACGCTCACTCAACTTTGGGAAGCAGGAAGTGCGTGTTCGCTGGATTTGCTCGGAGAATCCACGGTCAGTGAAGAGGAGGCCGACCAATATCACACGCGATGCCTTCAGACATTGACCCAATTACATGAGATTATCCCACAATGGAATCATCAACATCTATTAGAAACCGATCATCTTGGGTCTCTTCCCAGGATCAATCTGTCCATCAAACTCTCTGCCTTATATTCGCAATTAGACCCGATTGATCCTGAGAGCAGTTACGCTGGGGTTGCCCCTCGACTACGATCGATCCTGGAGCTTGCGCAGGCCCTCCCTGCCTCCCTCACATTTGATATGGAACAGGCCGAATTGGAGCCGCTCATTCTTTTGGTATTTATGCGCTTATTTTCTGAACCTGCCTACCAACATTTTCCGCATGCCAGCATCGCCATACAAGCCTACCTCAAGCACACCAACCACACACTGGATACTCTTCTAGCATGGGGAAAACAGCGCAACACCCCCTTCGGTATTCGCCTCGTCAAAGGCGCCTACTGGGACTCTGAAGTGATTCGCTATCAACAACAAGGTTGGCCCATCCCGGTCTTCTTAAAAAAAACCGACACGGATGCGAACTACGAACACCTCGCCCAGCGAATTTTGGAACATCGAGCCTTCATTCGCCCTGCCTTTGGCTCGCACAATATTCGAACCTTAGCCGTAGTCCAGGCGATGGGCGACTCACTCAATCTCCCGCCGGGAACGTTTGAATATCAGATGTTATATGGCATGGCCGAACCTCTACGTGATGCCGTGGTGCAACAGGGATTTCGGCTTAGAGTCTATGCGCCGATTGGGGAACTTCTTCCCGGCATGGCCTATCTCGTGCGTCGGTTATTGGAAAATACCTCGAATGAAAGTTTTATTCGACGCCAATATGAAACGGCCGAATCCCTGGAGCATCTGCTATTGGCACCCTCGAACGCTCACAGGAATGAAGAGGAGACGATGTCTCGGGAAATTCAGTCGGAAGCCACTGTACTCGCTGGAGACAGTCCCGACAGGTTCTCCAACGAACCACATTCGGATTTTTCTCAACAGGACGTTCAACGAGATTTTTCTCTAGCTCTCAACCACATCGGTCCCCTCCTGGGACAAATCCATTCTTATCCGGTTCCGCCCCCCATGCAATGGTTTGGGGCAGAACTGATCTCGACTAATCCCAGTTTTCCTGGGCAAATCATTGCCAAATTTCCAACTCCGTCTCCTGACCAGATTGATCCGATTGTTCACATCGCCCACGACCATATCGGTACCTGGGCAAAGGTCCCTCCGAAAGCCCGTGCGCGGATTTTATTTCATGCAGCCGGACTCATGCGACAACGTAGACCGGAATTAGCCGCGTGGGAAATACTGGAAACCGGTAAGCCCTGGCGGGAAGCCGATGCCGATGTCGCTGAAGCCATCGATTTTCTGGAATTTTATGGAAGGGAAATGATTCGGTTAGGCACTCCGCAGCGCCTGGGAATAGAGCCAGGGGAATATAACCAACGGATCTTCCAACCACGAGGATTGGCCGTGGTGATTGCGCCGTGGAATTTTTCGTTAGCCATCCCCACCGGTCTTGTTTCGGCAGCCTTAGTCAGCGGGAATGTTGTCCTGTTTAAACCATCCGAGCGCTCACCGATGATGGGGTATCACCTCTTCACGCTGCTCATGGAAGCTGGTTTACCTGAAGGCGTCTTACAATTTCTTCCTGGTGGGCCGGACTTGGGACAGGCCCTTGTCAAACACCCCAAGGTCCATCTCATTGCCTTTACAGGATCACAAACCGTTGGATTGAATATTATCCGGGAGGCCGGTCAGGTGTCAGCTGGACAACGACATATTAAACATGTCATTGCAGAAATGGGGGGAAAAAATGCGATCATTGTTGATGAAACGGCCGATTTGGATGAAGCGGTAATTGGGGCATTAGCCAGCGCAATCGGCTACCAAGGACAAAAATGCTCCGCCTGCTCCAGAATCCTTGTCCTAAACGATGTGTACCCCTTATTTATTGAACGACTCAAACAGGCAGCCTCTAGCATTCCGATCGGTCCCCCCGAACACCCTGGAAACCGGATGGGACCACTCATTGATCAACGGGCACTGGAACGAGTCCGGCACTTTGTGCAACTTGGGAAAACAGATGGTACGTGCCTTCTCGATTGTCAGATTGAGGGACCTGGGTATTTTCAAGGGCCGGTGATACTCACAGATCTACCCCCTTCGCATCCTGTCGTTCAGGAGGAAATATTTGGCCCGGTCATGGTTGTGTTGAAGGTCTCTACAATTTCTGAAGCTCTGGAATTAGCCAATAATTCCCCCTATGCCCTTACCGGAGGAATCTATTCACGCAGTCCTGCCAATATCCAACTGGCTCGCGACACCTTTGATGTGGGGAATTTATATATCAATCGACCGATTACCGGATCATTGGTGAACCGGCAGCCTTTTGGAGGGCATCGATTATCAGGAATCGGCCGGAAAGCCGGCGGAAGCGGGTATCTTGAGCAATTCATGGTGGAAAAAGTGATTACGGAAAACACGCTTCGCCGTGGCTTCGCTCCGACGCAATAATGCCACTTCAGATGCCACTGTCACCTTTTCCAATTCCTCAATCACTTCGACCATCCGTTCATTTTGACTGCGAACGGAAGGAATGGTTTGCCGTTCAATGTATTTGAGCAATCCCACCCCACGAGCAAACCAGGCCGTCATCGTATCTGTTCCTTGGATTGTCTCTCCACTCTCCGACAAATGAACCTTCATGATCATTTTGGCTTCAAGGCGAATGGCTTCCGGATATACGCCAGCCGGTACGATCACGGTCTCTTGTCCTTGAACGGAGACAGTTGCCTCAATATCCACCGTTTCTTTTTCTCCATCATGATCCACATCTGTTCCAAAATCCACCCCGGTCCGGTTAAATTGCTCGAAAGAGCTAGGGATCTCTAGGGGAAACCGCACGATTTGATAGGGCACCAGTTGGCGCTCCAACGTCGTCCCGGGTTTCGACCCATAATATCGGATCCCTGCAATATCACGGCGATAATAACTATCCGACGGGCCCTGATTCCCAGGATTGGTATCGTTGAAAACCGTAACCTCCACGCCCTCCAGGATTTCTGTCCCGGTCACTTTTGAGATATTCGTAAACTGTGTATCCTCATTCTTAATCTGGACCATGCCTCCTTCGATCATCGTTCCCTTATACACCCATTCATTTCCCACCTGATCAGGAAAATATTCATGACTTTTGTCAACCATAAACTTCGTGGAATCGGAAGAATAGACCATGCCGGGTAGGCACAACAAGGAAAGACCAAGGCAAACCAATGCTCCAGTCCTGCAGGAAGTTCCAAGCAATGTAAAGGAAATATTCATAGACAGAAAGTGATGTGAACCTACCATAGGATCATTAAAACGGGCAAGATCCAAGCAAGGACCAACGATCCAGGTCCCATTCACCCTAAAAATTCCGCATTTTTTGTTTGCAGACTATTCAAGCATTGACAATCTCTTTGTCCTATGCAGACTAAGAAACAAGGAAACCAAATGGTAATCAATACAAAACGGCACCAAGCCAGTCCAGTCCTATACCAACCCCTAATCTCATTATTTTCACTTTTTCAACGATGCATGAAAGTGACACGCTGTACTCCCCATTTACGAATGAACCCCATCGCCAATCAATAGTCGGAAAGATGAACACCCGTTCGAACATCATGGTATTTGGAGGATCCGGAGTCATCGGTGGAGCCATTGCGAAGGTTTTCGGACACCAGGGCTGGAGAGTAGGCCTTCATTACCATCAACATCAAACCGCAGCGAATGCAACTGCGGCGGCGATCAGGAAGGCCGGTGGAGAAAGTCATCTGTATCAAGCCGATGTCGCCAACAACTTACAAATTCAGGCCATTCTGCAGGAGTTCATCCAGGCCCACCATTCTCTGAACGTACTGGTATGGGCCGTCGGGGTAGCCCCTTCAAAACTCTTACTCAAAACCTCCCCTGAGGACTGGACCCGTACCCTTCACACGAACTTGACCGGTGCCTATACTGTGCTCAAAGCTATCGCCCCCATTTTTGAACAACAACATGATGGGGCCGTGATTTTTGTAGGCTCTCTTTCCGCTGAACTAGGAGTGGCAGGCCAAGCCGCCTATGCGGCTTCCAAAGCAGGACTGACTGGATTGATGCAGACAGTGGCAAAGGAATGGGGAGCCTTCAATATTCGAATAAATATGGTGTTTCCAGGATGGCACACCTCACCATTATCAGAACCAGGATGGCAGTCGGCAATGGAACCAGGCAACCATACTCTCCCGAGACCTTCTTCATTACAATATGTGGCTACAACTGTCTATCACCTGGCCTTGTCGCCTAACACATCCGGACAAATATGGAATCTGGACAGCCGGATTTGGTGACCCGCACATTTTCCAGCATATCTCTGACCATGAGTGCTCAATCTGACCATCTCGCCATATTCATGACCGCAACCGACACCGGTGTCGGAAAAACAACCATCACGGCGGCTCTGGTTCTGGCGTTGCAAAAAAAAGGGCATCGAGTGGGCGTCATGAAGCCGGTGGAAACCGGTCTCGATCCTCAACAGCCAGAGACTTCCGACACAGGCCGTCTTCAGAGTCTACTCTCCCCTCCTCCTCCCTTTGCGTCAATCTGTCTCTATGCCTTTCCTCAGCCCATTGCGCCGTTAGCTTGCGCTCGCGCACAGGGAATAGCCATTGATGTGGCGGGAATTGCCACCGCCTTTCATGTCGTCAGGCAACAGCATTCCGTGTGTTTCGTGGAAGGTGCAGGAGGGGTCTTGACTCCACTCTCACCAACACACACCATACGAGACCTGATCGTGTCGCTGAATCTTCCGGCTATCGTGGTCAGCAGAACGAGCCTTGGCAGCGTGAATCATTTGCTCCTGACTTTGGAAGCACTGCACGGTGCAGGCATTAAGCCGTGCGGAATCGTCCTGAATGATCCCCTGCCCTCAACCCAAAACGAGTGTTTCATTCGGCAGCGAACCTCCACGATTGGTCTGATTCATGAATGGTCGACCGTACCGGTATTTGGCCCCTTGGAATATCAAAAAACCGTGCAGACGGACTGGCGAAAGGGAATGGAAAACTTAGCCTACCATCCTGAAATTCAACGATTGGCCAACCACCTCATTGAAAAAGAGACATAAACCGCGCCAACGCTTTGGGGCGATCATTCGCATTGAGTATGGCCGAAGCGACCGCTACTCCATTGGCACCTGCCGCTTGGAGTGCCGGAACAGAATCCGGAACAATCCCACCAATGGCAATGATGGGAAGGGGGGTCAGGTCTCGAATACCAGCCAGTCCTTCAATACCAACAACCGGCTCATGATTCGCTTTGGTTCTTGTCGAAAAGATAGGGCCAAACCCTAAATAATCCGCACCTTCTTCCGTGGCTAATCGCACCTGTTCAGGATTGTGGGTCGAAACGCCAATCAACATTTTCTGTCCGACAACTTTCCGTGCAAGAAGTAGGGGAAGGTCGGCCTGACCAAGATGAACACCATCGGCCTCGAGAGCCAACGCCAAATCACATCGATCATTCACAATAAACGTCATGTCCCTCTCTGCCGCCACATTTCGCAGAACCCGGCCAGCCTCATATGCCTGCTTCATCGATCCGGTTTTATTCCGATATTGCACCAGCTTAACCCCTGCTTCGCCAGCCTGCTGCACGACCTCCGCCAGTGAACATCGCGAGGCCCAGCTGTCATCGACAATGAGATAAAACCGAGAAAAAACAGTGGGGAGGGAAATCCGAGAAATAGGGACTGCGCTCATGGGGACTGTAAAGCAACAAGCCGGTCCAAAAATCGAGTGGACACGGGACCCTTTTGGAAATCAGGATGATCAAGAATCCGCCGATGGAGAGGAATACTGGTTTTAATTCCTTCAATCACAAATTCATCCAACGCCCGTCTAGTACGAGCCATGGCTTCCTCTCGATCTCGCCCAAAGGCAATAAGCTTCGCAATCATCGAGTCATAATACGGATGGACAATACCGGTGGTATCCATGGCGGTATCCACGCGTATCCCTGGTCCGCCAGGTGGACAAAATTTTGTGATGGTACCGGGGCTAGGGGTAAATCGATCCGGACATTCGGCATTGATTCGGCATTCGATGGCATGCCCGGTCAATTGAATATCTTTTTGTCGATAGGACAGCTCTTCCCCAGCAGCAATACGAATTTGCTCCTTAATCAGGTCGACTCCTGTCACCATTTCGGTGACCGGATGCTCAACTTGAATACGCGTGTTGACTTCCATGAAATAAAATTTTCCACTTTGATCCATGAGGAACTCCACGGTGCCGGCATTTCGATACTTCACGGACTTGATGGCCTCAACTGCCACCTGCCCCATTTTGCGTCGTAACGAATCGTCCAACGCCGGAGAAGGGGATTCCTCCAACACCTTTTGATAGCGACGCTGTATGGAACAATCTCGTTCATGAAAATGCACAACATGCCCATGGTTATCCGCCATAATCTGAAATTCAATGTGCCGTGGATCTTCAAAAAATCGCTCAAGATACACACCGCCATGCCCAAAGGCTGTTTGGGCTTCTAATTGAGCGGATTCGATCGCCTGGGCCAACTCTTCTTCATGCCAGACCACCCGCATCCCTCGCCCCCCGCCACCGGCCGAGGCTTTCACAATAACGGGAAACCCAAGCTTTTTGGCAATAGCGACACAGGTATTGGGATCGTTTAATTCACCATCGCTCCCTGGCAACACAGGGATTCCACGTTTCTTCATGTGGGCCCTGGCTTTTGATTTATCGCTGAGTAGAGCAATATGCTCGGAAGTTGGTCCAATAAAGGTAATCCCAATCGACTCGCATACCTCGGCAAAATGCGCATTTTCAGCTAAAAACCCGTACCCGGGGTGAATCGCATCCACTCCGGTAATTTCGGCAGCACTCAAGACATTCGGAATATTTCTATAACTCAGACCCCCTTCGGCAGGTCCGACACAGACATGTTCGTCTGCGTAACGGACATGGAGTGATTGAGCATCAACATCTGAATGAATCGCGACGGTGCGAATACCCAACTCCCGGCACGCTCGATTCACCCGCAGAGCAATTTCTCCACGATTGGCAATAAGAATTTTTTTAAACACGTCGTATCCTTAAGATAAAAAGACTTCAGAAAGCCATTCTAATCATTATGAGCAACCGTGACTCTCCAAATAACTATCAGGACAACCCAGCTCTCAAGATCCCGACAAAGGATCAATTAAATAGAGCGGCTGGCCGAACTCAACCGGAGTCGTACTTTCCACCAGAATTTTGACGACTTTGCCATCGGTTTCCGCCTCAATTTCATTCATCAGTTTCATGGCTTCGACAATGCAAAGCACCTGCCCTTTTTTGACAATATCACCTTCTTCGACATAGGGATCAGTATCAGGAGAAGGGGAACGATAAAAGGTCCCCACAATGGGCGAGGTCACAGTCAAGAAATGTGCGGGCTCGGTAGAGAGGATGGGAACCGGCTTCTCCAATGAGGAGCCAGTGTCCACTGGCTTTGATCCGTCTATCTGGTGGGAAGTAACAGCCGGCACATGATCCCGTCTAATGCGAATTCGCACACCTTTTTTTTCGAATTCCAACTCAGTCAGGTGGTGCCGGTTTAACACTTCGACAAGGTCTTCGATTTCTCTTCTGGATGAATCAGCCATAATCTCCTATTTCGTGTATGTCTGGAGGACAGGGATCCCGAATTACCGAACCCGTTCTACATAGCTGCGCGTCCTCGTATCAATTTTAATCACTTCTCCGGTTACCAGATAGAGAGGCACCTTCACGGAGGCGCCGGTCTCGACAACGGCCAACTTGGTCCCACCAGATGCCGTATCCCCTCGGATGCCGGGATCGGTTTCCACGACTTTCAACTCCATAAAGACAGGCAACTCTACCGCGATCGGCTCATCATGATACAACAAAATTTTGACGACGGTGTTTTCCTTGAGCAAATCGACGTTTTCGCCCAATTGGTTTTTAAGATAGGTAAACTGCTCAAAACTACTAATATCCATGAAGGCATATTCTTCGCCGGCGTTATAGAGAAACTGCATGTCGCATTCCTCAAGGTTGGGCTCGTCGAATTTTTCTCCAGAACGAAATGTACGATCAATAACATTCCCCGTTTTATAGCCCTTCAGTTTTGTTCGAACAAAGGCTCCGCCTTTTCCGGGTTTTACATGTTGAAATTCCACAATATAATAGGGTTGCCCATCCAGCTCTAAGCGCGACCCATTTCGAAAATCTGCAGTCGTTATCACAGCATCAAACTCCTCATACAATAAACGTGAACAGAAATGTTAGCGGTGTAATAGGCTGGTCCGCTGAAGCGCATCAACCAGCGCTCTCAGTCCAAGCAGGTAACTTTGTGGTCCAAACCCGGAAATTTGCCCAAGCGAAACCGGGGCAAGGTAAGACCGCCGACGAAAGCTTTCCCGGCGATGGATATTCGATAAATGGACTTCGACCATAGGAATTCCCACGCTCACAATCGCATCCCGGAGGGCTATACTGGTGTGGGTATAGGCAGCAGGATTAAATACCAGCCCTTCAAAGCGTGCCTTGGCCTCCTGGATCCAGGTAATCAATTCCCCTTCCACATTGGATTGCCGGCTTTCGACCGAGACACCTAACTCTTTTCCTAAATTTTTCAGTGAAACATCCACCTCGTCCAAGGTGATCGTTCCGTAAATAGTCGGCTCACGAGTTCCAAGTAAATTCAGATTAGGCCCATGTAATACCAGGATATTCACTAGGTGTTTTCCTTCAATAAATTGCGTTGGCGAGGAGGCAGAATATCTAGGACACAGGCATCATTGGACTGATGGAGTCTGGGAAAGACAGAACCCGTGAAATTCTAGCAGCGACGGACGAATGGGTCAACGGAATTTGACGCACTTGTTAGGGTTAGCACCCTCCGGCACGTTCCAGGAGAACCCGTCTCAGCTCAACCATTGCCCATGTGTCCCGGCCACAATATTCATGTAATGCCTGGGCGATGTGAGCACGCTCCATTAGGTCTGTTTCATGAAAAACCATTTTCTGGTACATGACCGCAGCCACGGCACCATTTTGGATGGTTAAATCATCGTAAGCCAAGGCAGGCACCAAAGCCGGCAAGACGTCTTTAATGGAGTAGGATCCGTGAAAGTCCGGATGATAATAATGTTGCTGGATGACCGAAAGGAGATCCCACAACCGGCGAACCACCTTCGATAGGACGGGCTTCAACTGAGGCAACACATCTCCCAGCGCAAAAAGCAGAAACCGTTCATATTCCGAATAGACACAAATGGTCCCGGCATCTCCCACGCTCTCCAACAGACTCAACGCCACTTCTTCTCGAGGGTCCCGGCCGTCGGTACACAGATAATGATGATGGACCACCGTGCCATCAAGGTACTCAATATGGTTTGACCACTGGAAGGGAATCGGCCGATAGGGACGAGTATGAGCAAACGCCGGGATCGCCGGCATAAAGGTCTCAAAATCTAAATGATGAACCGGGAACCGGACCGATTGCAGACGAGGCCGAAGGAGAGGGGAGATCCATTCCACATTATCCTTCACTCGTTGCTGAGTTGCGGACAATTGAATGTGCTCGGGAATCTCATCAATGGTTTCAATCCCCTCCTCCAGGAGGAGCGTTTGCAATTTCGAGCTACCAGGGAGATGAAACACCCACCGCTGAGGCTTCTCTTTCGTACAATGGTTCCAGAAAGGGCATTCATACGGCTGATGGCAATGACTATCAGGGACAATGGAGGGTGGGGTCGCCTGCTCCAACGTCTTCCACATATCTTCAAGCTGTGCTTGAATCAATGGCCGACGCGCCTCCACTTCCTCGGTCTTATTTTCCAAAACAAACATTTCTTCTAGATTCAAATCTCCGCCAAGAAAAGAATACTGAGTATTCAGATGCATCAAAAAACACCCGCTGACTTCGATGCCAGCTCCCTCCAGGACCGCAGCTTGAATGGCCAGATCGTCTAGATGCGTGGCTTTCACTTTCGAGGTCGCCTTCACTTCAATCAACCGCCAACGCCTAGCATCGATCCGCTCCAAGATGTCAACACGAACTAAAATACCTTGCCAGACAAACGCCCCCTCAAATAAGGACGGAATCGCTGCATCCTTCACGACCTCACTGGTGCGAAGAAGAGCTGCAGGAATTTGACGGTGTGTGTGTTCAATCAGAACGCCTTGAGGAAAATATTGACGCGCAACAACGCCAACATCTGTGCCCATATCCATGATGGCCCGGCGATCCGGCGTAGGCGGGGTGGCTAATTCTGGCGAATGGATTTCCAAATACAACCGCTTGGCACATTGCAAACCCGCCAGGAAGCGGCTTTTGGATAAACGATGCGTTGAAACAGATTGGGTTAGTTTTTCTGATCCTGTAACAAGGGGCAAAGGAGAAATTGGGTTCATGGGCTTATGAGAGCTCCCGGGAATGAAGAGGAACACCCAATTTCAAAAAGTCATTCTTAAGCATCAGGACCCATACATGATTGCTGCATTTCAGATAGAAGCATACTGCTCAATTTTTTTCTCCCATGCAACATACCTGCTATTTCATCATCCTCGGTACATTTCTCAGGAATAATTCAGGTGGATTCCATTTATCCCCATGGCCTGTGGAAAAACACCAACAATCCAGCTGTCAGAAACGATTCCTCTAAAATTGCCAATGACTTACGAAACATCCTACCACCGCTTAACTAATTGTTTGTTAAAAACTTTACCATTTTTTTCAACACAGATTCCGTATAATCTTACCTACAAAATACATTCAACTCCTTACTATTCAAAAAAGACCAGAAGATGTTTTATCCACAAAAGCTGGGGAAGATTTCTGAATAACCCTGTATATAACGCAATCAAATCCTCATTGTACGCCTCTCTCAGCAAAACGCCTCAATAAAAGGCACTTTCCTTAAATGTCATCGACATCTCTTCAAGAATTCAATTCAAGTCACATAATTTTTACAGTAATCGCATACCAACCGTATCGGCGAACTGGCGACCCTTCCGCGTTAACTGCACACATCTTTCTGTCGGAAGAAGATAATCTTCTTTCACCAGTCCCTCATACGATGTCATCCAGCATTCGTCCTGAGATGCCCGATAGATCCAATCAATTGGCACCCCCTCAAGCAGACGCAATCCAAACACAATACGTTCCTTTTCTTGCTGAAAACGAGACAGCACCTCTTTTGAGGCAATCGGCAGTTGTCCGGCCATCAAAAATTTCGAATAATGCTCAAGACTGGACACGTTTCCAAACCGGCATTCGGAAATAAAGGATTGGGCACTTGGACCCAATCCCAAATACTCCAACCCTCGCCAATATCGAAGATTATGCTGACAGGCAAATCCTGGCTTCGCCCAATTGGAAAGTTCATAGCGAGACCATTGCAACGACTCCAATTGGACTTCAGCCTGCTCCTGAAAAGACACCTCATGATCTGGGTCCATCACCTCAAATAGCCCGCGCCGAAATTCATTATAGAATCGAGTCCCTTTTTCAATAGAAAGTGCATAACAGGACAAATGAGAGGGATCCAGCTCCAGTGCATAAGTCAGAGTCCTTTCCCATGACTGGACAGTTTGGTTGGGAGTCCCGTAGATGAGGTCAAGATTAATATTGGAGAAACCAGCCTGTTTTGCGTTTTGAACCTTGGCTTTAGCCTCCGCACTGGTCCCTGAAAGTCCCAACATCGTCCGTTCCTGTTGATCAAAAGATTGGATCCCTATACTTAAACGTGTCACGCCTGCTTGCTGAAGAAAATCAACATACCTGTCCGTAAGAGATTCCGGTGTTGCTTCGACGGTGATTTCACACTGTTCCGAGAGGGAAAACTTGGACCTAATGCTAAAAAAAATAAGAGCCAACTGTTCAGGACGTAAGACCGTGGGAGTCCCACCCCCGACATAGACGGTTGCAACCGTTCGCTCTCTCATTCCCGGTTGGTTAGCATACAGCGCGAGTTCTTGTTCAATGGCCTGAAGAAACTGTTTCACCCGTTGTTCTTCATGCAGGACGAGATAAAATGCACAAAAATGACATCGTTTTATACAAAAAGGAACATGAAGATAAATCCCAAGATCAGCAGGGAGATCATCGTGTTCCCCTGAACGCTCACTTAACTGTGTCGTAACATTCATCTCATCCTGCATCACAACGACCTTTCAACCTATTCCTCCAGAAAGCCTTTGGCGAGAAGAGAGTGAACCTGCATGGACGTGCGAAGCAAGGAACTAAACGGCACCATGAAGAGACAAATCTGCCAATCGAAGACCAACGTATTATTTCTCTTCATGGTGCCGTTCGCGATAGACAGGACATATTCCCTTACGCTGAAGGAGACTGGTGACATCCGCAACCATTTTTCGATTACCACACACATATACCGCCAGATGATCCACATCCGGGAACTCCTGAAGCAGATGTGTCACCCGTCCCGTCCTTCCCCTCCAATGATGAGCAGGTTGAGACAGGGTCAGATTAAAGGAAAAATTTTTATAGCAATCGGCCCACTTTTGCAACTGGTCCAAATAGTAGATATCCGACTCACTCCGAAGTCCCCACAGCAAGGTCATGGGCTGAGAACACGATTCCTCAAAGAGACTGGACAGCATAGACCATAAAGGCGCGATGCCGGTTCCCGTCCCAATAAATAACAGATCTCGTTCAGGGTCCTCATGAAGGTGAAATGAACCGAAAGGACCGGAACATTCAAGTTCCTCACCGATCGAATGCTCCAACGAAAACGTTGCGCCTTTTCCTTTGTCTCCGGCATTAAAGAGTAGTACGAGCTGATGAGAGGAACTGGGAAGTGAAGCCAGCGAATAGTATCTCAGGAATGAAAGGCCCGAAGCCCCATCAGGGATGTTTACGGCAATTGCTTGGCCTGGGAGAAATTCTAAGCTCTGGGTATCCACCAACTCCAAGATTAATTCTCGAACATCTTGAGTCAAATGCCGAACAGAGAGAACCTTGGCCCGGAATCGTCTGGGGGTCATGCCTAAGAATGTAGAGAATCTTGGTTCATCTGGCAAGAGCCTAGGATCGAGGTTTTTCCATTTCCACCAAGGGCTGAAGAGGCCCTACGCGGATAGAGCCAGGCTCTGAGGACAGCTACCCACCAGGACAGGGGAACCAACACTGGGAGCCTCCTCACGCTCGCCTTGACTCACTAGGGGAAATGTGGCCTGGAGCTGAAGACGAATGTGCGAGTCAATGAGATTCCTGAAAAAAAGGGAATACCTTACCGGTCAGCGGAACCGGCAAGATCCAATAAGAATGCATAGATCATCGCGGTTTCCTCATACCGTTTAAAACGGCCTGAGGCTCCACTATGGCCTGCATCCATATTGGTTCTGAGCAAAAGGCGTTGATTATCGGTCTTCAGCGCACGCAGTTTTGCAACCCATTTGGTCGGCTCCCAAAATTGCACTTGTGAGTCATGCAACCCTGAAGTCACTAAAAGGTGAGGATACGGCTGGGGTTGAAGGTTATCGTAGGGTGAATAGGAAAGCATATACTCGTAAAACTGTTGTTGATTGGGATCACCCCATTCATCATATTCTCCCGTCGTCAGAGGGATATTGGGATCTAACATCGTGGTCACCACATCCACAAAAGGAACCTGTGCCACTACACCATGAAACAAATCAGGCCGCATATTCATAATCGCCCCCATCAACAAACCACCAGCGCTTCCACCAAGAGCGAATAATTTCTGAGGGGCAGCGTACCCTTGCCGAATTAAAAATTCGGCACAGGCTATAAAATCCGTGAAGGTATTTTTCTTGGATAATAACTTGCCGTTTTCATACCACTGTCGGCCCAGTTCCTCTCCACCTCGAATGTGGGCTAACGCATAGACAAACCCACGATCCAACAAGCTGAGTCGGGGGGAGCTAAAACTTGCATCCATGCTCGCACCATAGGAACCATAGCCATACAACAACAGGGGATGCGTGCCATCCGAGACAAAACCTTTTCGGTAGACCACGGATATAGGAATAGAGGTACCATCTGGTGCTGGAGCAAAAAGGCGTTCCGTCTGATAGTGGCTGATGTGAAAATTCCCAAGAACCGGCTCTTGTTTGAGAAGAATTTTTTCTCGTGTTTCCATGTGATAATCATAGATGGTCATGGGGGTGGTCATGGATGTATACCCAAATCGTAGATAAGGAGTATCGGCTTCTAAATTATCCCCCAACGCTGCAAGGTAGGCCGGCTCTCCAAAATTCAGTTCATGTTCAGAGGCATCTTCGGTCCGAAGCATACGAAGATGGATGAGACCCTGCCTCCGTTCTTCTAACACCAGGAAATTCTTGAATAGCTCAAATCCTTCCAAATACACCTCCAGCCGGTGAGGAATCACTTCTTCCCAGTGTGTGGCGCTCGTGGCTTTTGTTTCAGTCCGCATCAAACGAAAGTTTTTGGCATCATCATTCGTTCGAATCCAGAAATGATCCCCCAAATGATCCACATCGTATTCATGCCCTCGTTTCCTGGCCTGAAATATCTGAAAATCGCTTTCAGGATTATCCGCATTCAGATACCGGTACTCATTCGTTATGGATTGATGGGATCCAATCAACAAATACTGTTTGGATTTTGTTTTTTCGATAGAAACAGAAAAGGTTTCATCCGTTTCCTCATACACCAACGTATCCAGTTGGGGGTTCGTCCCCAGCCGATGACAAAAAATCTGATTGGATCGCAAGGTTACAGAATCCTGTCTGGAATAAAAGAGAGTACGGTTGTCATTGCCCCACTCCATATTTCCTGTCACCGAAGGAATCCATTCATCAATCGTCTCGCCCGTTGTCAGATTTTTAAAGCCAATGGTATATATCCGCCGACCTTGCGTATCAATGGCATAGGCGAGAATATCTTGGGCAAAACTTACCGTCCAATTCCCCAATGAGAAATAATCATGTCCCCGAGCCAATTCATTGCCATCGACCATGATGAGTTCCGGATTCGCTAAATATTTCTCTTTCCGGCAGTACAGGGCATATTCCTTTCCCTCTTCATAGCGAGTGTAATACCAAAAGTCTCCCAGCCGAAACGGAACAGATAAATCCGTTGGCTGAATGCGGTCCCTGATCTCTTCAAACAGGGTCTGCTCCAATTCTCTTGTGTGGCTCCTCAACGTGGCGGCATACTCATTCTCAGCCTGCAAATAGGCCAGGACTTCAGGGTTCTCACGATCTCTGAGCCAATAATACTCGTCTGTTCGAACGTGCCCATGATGTTCTAACCGGTACGGGACGCGTTTAGCACGGGGTGGAGTTGGCATGAAAGAACTAGAATGGGAGGAACGGGTCGTCATGAAATTCCCTTGTCGTCAAAAATTGCAGAGCGTTACGTTTCATCTATATTTTTTGGGTTTTGTCGCACCCGCTTCGCGCGAGTACGCAGTTTCTTCTCTTCCAAACGCTTCTCACGCACTCGATGCGGCACTCGGGTTGGAACCCGGGCCTTTACAGGACGCAGGGCATCCTGCAGTATTTTCACAAACTTCTCCAATAAATCAGCGCGATTAGCCGATTGGGTGCGATGTCGTTGAGCCTGCAGCCTCAGAACCCCTTCTTGGTTCATGCGTTGCCCAACCATTTCGGCAATTCGTCGTTTTTGATAGCCACTAAGAACGGACGTATGGTTGACGTCAAACTCTAAAATGACCCGACTATTCACCTTATTAACATGCTGCCCGCCCGGACCTGCGCTTCGAGCAGCTGAAAATCGCACGTCAGAATCAGGAATAGAAAGATGGGGAGTGATCTCAATTGGCATACTGTTATCCGTTCAAAATCGAGTCTGGTCTTTCTTTGTGCTCACGTTAGAAATCATTTCCCACTCACCAACCTGAGACCTCACGCTAAACTAGACGGCTTCCATCTCCCTTGCACTAAGTAATTCCCCACGGAATGATGTCATCCTTTAACCATCTTGGCGGATCATTAAGGAGAATGACCACACTCACAAAAAGAAAAGCAGGAACCATAAGATTCCTGCCTTTCTAAATCCACCACTTTTTTGGTACCTATGTCAATCTGATGTCATGGATTTCATCCTGTACAATTAAAATTTCTCGACCGAAACAGGTCACTGAATTTCAGCCAACATGGCCTTGACATGGGACTCCTTGAGCTTTTTCAATGCTACAACCTCGATTTGACGAATCCGCTCACGAGTTACGGACATGGACCGCCCGACCTGCTCCAGAGTCCAAGCTTCATCCACTCCAATACCAAAGCGTAAACGAATGACTTGTTGCTCCCGGTCAGTCAAAACCTGAAAAATTTGATTCAGCCACTGTGCATTTGATTTACGGGACACTTCTTCGTCCGGAGACTGGCATGCCAGGTCAGGAATTAATTCTCCTAATTCCGTCTCTCCATCCACAGAAGGAGCATCTAGGGATATCGGCTCCTGAAACGCTTCAATCGTTTCTTTCACCCGATCGCCGGTCATCTCCAGGCGTTGGCCAATTTCTTCAAACGTGGGCTCTCTATCAAATTGCTGCGCAAGACGCTGAGCAGTCTTGGCAATTTTGGTGGATGCCTCATTCGTATGCACCGGCACACGAATCGTCCGGCTTTGATCGGCAACCGCTCGCGAAATGCCCTGGCGAATCCACCACGTCGCATAGGTACTGAATTTAAACCCACGGGTGTAATCAAATCGTTCCGCCGCTTTCATCAGTCCAATATTCCCTTCTTGCACAAGGTCAAGAAAGTTCATCCCTCGCCCTAAGTAACGCTTAGCGACATCCACTACCAGACGAAGATTGCGTTGCACCAAGGCATCTTTTGGTTCTTCAATATCCACCCGAACTTCACAAATCGAAAGACTAATTTCCGAAAACCGCAGACTAAGCTTTTGGCCTGCCTTGCCATTCATCGCCGAGAATGTCTCAATGTTGCCTAAACACTCCACGATGGCTTCCACTACCGGAGCTGAATATCCATTTAGCTCTGAGAATTTTGTCAATTCATCCTGAAACAACTGTACCTCCGGACCTTGATTCAGTCCCTTGGTAAGCTCAAAGGCCTCCTGTAACAATGAACGAAGGTGGGCCGTACCCTTATATAGTCTGGTAGCCAGCGCTAACTCCTCCTTGGCATTCAAAAGTGGGCGTGAGCGAAACCCACGAAAGTACATGGACTCTAAATTTACGGATCCAGGCTCAGCAATGGATTTGGAGCTCTCCTCTTTATCCATATCCAAATCCGCCTGCGAATTTCGATAACTTGATTGAGCCCGTTTCTTAGATCGGCTCCGAACCAAGGACAGTGTGTGACTTCCCTGCGTTTCGCTGAATTGTGAACCCCTTTGAATTGTAATCATGAGTTCCCCCTCTGGACATTTCAGGGTTAAGGCAACAAACCTTAACCAATATAAATTTACCTCTGTAGACCTGGCCTGTAGAGGCTCCTTTTATATTTGGTCAGTACAGGTATATGTGTACCACCAGGAGATGAAAGATAAATTAGGGGAAAATTAAAAAATTTTAATAGTGCGGGAAGTCTGTGTCTTACACTATCGCAGCAGAGGGAGCCAAAGGGAGGAAAACCGTAAAGCATGAACCACCATGAACGACACTTTGGACCTCAATAGTCCCATGGTGAACTTCCACAATCCACTTACAAATCGCTAAACCCAATCCAGTTCCTTTTGCCGAATGAGAACGCGCTTCATCGGTCCGGTAAAATCGATCAAAAATTCTGCCGTGATCCTCAGAGGCAAGACCAATACCGTGGTCTCGAACCACAAGCTTTCCCTTGTTTCCGGCGACAAGCAAAGAAAGTTCCACGGTTTGTCCTTGATGAGAATATTTCACGGCATTATCGACCAAATTTAGAAGTAATTCCCTCAAACGTAGATCGTCTCCCTGGACAACGACGGGCTCAATGGCTTTGAGTACCGTGTGAATATTGCGTTCTTGGCCTAACACCAAGGCCTGTTGCTGGATTTCTCGCACTAAATCATCCAATTGAACTGGATACATCTTGAGCTTAATTTCCCCAAGATCCGCTCGTGATAAAAACAAAAGCTCATCCACGATCCGGCTCATGCGGTCGATTTCCTCCAAATTGCTCTCCAGCACAGCCTGATAATCTTCTGCTTGCCGTGGTCGCCGTAACGCCAGCTCAGTTTCCCCTTTTGTAATGGTTAAGGGTGTTCGAAGTTCATGAGACGCATCCGCACTAAACTGCCGGATTTGCCGGAATGACACTTCTAATCGTCCAATCATGTCATTAAAGGTCGAGGCTAATTGTCCAATTTCATCGTTGGAATGAGGAGTTTGAATCCGCTGGGTCCAATCCCCGGCTGCTATTCGTTGGGCCGCTTGCGTAATGGCATGAACCGGACGCAACGCTCGGCCTGCCAAAAACCACCCTCCGACCAAGGAGACGAGCAAGGCTAAAGGAGACGCGATGTAGAGCCCGGCTAAGAGCCGATGCAGCATTCGCTCTGTTGGGTAAAGTGATGTCCCAACGCGTAAAATATTCACTAATTGATCATCTTGACGAATAGGAACCGACAGCAATCGCAGTGGAACGCCTTTTTCAAATTGAACGGATTCAAACGTGGATTTTCCATCGAGAGAGGCACGAAACGATGTCTGACTCAATGGAATCTCTCGGCTTTGAATATTAGCGGACTGAATCGTCACTTGCCCCGCCGGCCCAAAAATTTGAAAAAACTTATCCAAAAGTGCGATTTCAGGAAAGTCCTGAGATAAATCTTCAAAAATCAAGAATGGACCAAACCGGTGTTCTCCGAGGGTTCGAATCGCCACAGCTGCGGCCTCATCCAACGAGGCATCCACCTGTTCCCGAAGTGCGCGGGACATGACCAAATATAATGCCACGGCAAAAAGAACCAGAATGAGAGCCAACGCGGATCCATACCATAAAGTTAATCGAACTCGAATCGAGGTCGTTTTCACCCGTCCGACCTCATCATATATCCGCTCCCCCTGACCGTTTGAATCAAACTTCGTTCCCGTCCTTTATCAATTTTGTTTCGCAAGTAGCTAATATACACATCAATAACATTTGTAAACGTATCAAAATCCAAATCCCACACATGTTCCGTAATCATGGACCGCGTTAACACCCGTCCCGCATTTCGCATTAAATACTCTAAGAGCGCATATTCTTTAGTCGTGAACTCAAGACGTTGGCCAGCACGAGTCACCTCTCGAGTCACAGGATTTAGTATCACATCATCTACTTGAAGAATTCCGGTTGGAGCCCCTCCTGCTCGACGAAGGAGCGCTCGAGCTCTGGCGAGCAATTCTTCAATCGCAAAGGGTTTCGTTAAATAATCGTCAGCCCCAGCATCCAGCCCCTTGACCCGTTGGTCCACTTCTGAACGTGCCGTTAAAATAAGTACGGGAGCTTTGACACCTGCGGCACGAGCACGCTTAAGCACTTCGAGACCTGGCAATCCTGGCAACATTAAATCCAAGACAATCAAGTCATAATTTACGGCTTGAGCCCAATCCAACCCTCCCGGCCCATCCGCGCATACATCGACGGCATAACTTTCTTCCTCCAGCGCTCGCCGGATAAAGGAAGCCACCTTAGGTTCATCTTCCACCACTAAAATCCGCATCTTAAAAAAATCTTACCATCTACATACCGGAACGGAGAAGGGGAACGTCAAAGGAATGAATAATAGAAATTCATGAAAAGAGAGAATCACAAGTATCCATAACATAATTCCCTAGGGATATGGCAAAAAAAAAGCCCCGTCATGTACATGACGGGGCCTTATCGATTCATTTATAGACTCAGATTAGAGATGGTCCACCAAACTCCGAAGTTTATGGCTGCAACTTGGGTGACGAAGTTTCTTTAGGGCTTTGGCCTCAATCTGACGGATGCGCTCACGAGTCACGTCAAAATCCTGACCAATTTCCTCCAGGGTATGATCGGTACTATCACCGATCCCAAACCGCTTACGAATCACAGTTTCTTCGCGAGGAGTCAACACTCCCAAGGCATTAGCAATCTGACGTTGCAGATCATAACGGTTTGCAGCATCCATAGGAGAAACTGCATTTTTATCTTCAATTAGGTCCCCTAATTGGCTATCCTCTTTTTCGCCGATTGGCGTTTCAAGGGAAATAGTCCCCTTAGAAATATCCAACATCATGCGGACCTTTTCAGGAGTTAGCCCCATCCGTTCGGCAATTTCCTCTGGGGTAGGCTCACGCCCTAATTGTTGCACCAACTGCCTTGCCGTCCGGGCTAGTTTTGTATTGGCCTCAATCATATGCACCGGAATACGAATGGTACGGGCCTGATCGGCTATGGCACGCGTCACACCCTGTCGAATCCACCACGTTGCATAGGTGCTAAATTTATAGCCACGCTGATACTCAAACTTATCAACAGCACGCATTAATCCAATATTGCCTTCTTGGATCAAATCGATAAACTGCAATCCCCGATTTGTATATTTTCGTGCAATACTGACGACCAATCGCAAATTGGCCTCGATCAATTGGGCCTTCCCTCGTTTCACCTTTTCCTCGGCGGTCTCCAGAATAGTCAGGGCAGCCGTAAATTCTTCCATCGGCATACCCAGCACCTCGTCTTGGATCCGCAAGAGGGTGCCTTTCCCTGCTTCCACTTCTTGTTTTAACTTTTCGATTTCTTCCGGAGTTAATTGCTGTTTTCGCCTATGCGAACTCCCTTTTGTGGTCGCGCGTGGTTTTTTCCCCATCACCTGCATACCATCCTGCCCTGCAAGCCCAAGCCTTTTCGTATGACGGGCAGTCATCATTTCAACCGATCGAATTTCCTGCCCAACATCTTTGACACGCCTTAACATTTGGTCTTTAACACGCTGATGCAGATTAAGTGCCTCGATTTGATCCACAAATTGGTCAGCCAGACCAATCCGGCGCTTCTCAAGTTGCGCCTTCGAATTTTTAGTCGTTTGCCCATCTCGATTTTGAATATAAAGTGAAAGCAACCCACGCCCAAGCTTTCGAACCGTTGCCAGACTCTCTAACGTTCGTAATCGGAGCTCTTCATCCTCCTGTTCGCTGGCAATGGCCTCCTCTTCAACTTCCTCTTCCTCTAAGGTTTCCTGCAGGAGCACGATATCTCGAACACGAATCTCCTCCAGCTTCAGTTGGTCGTGGAGAGATTCTAGGTAATTGATATTCAACGGCATGCCATAGACAGCACATGCTAACTCACGTTTGCCTTCCTCAATGTGTTTTGCCAGCTCAATTTCGCCTTCACGGGTGAGCAAAGGCACCCGTCCCATTTCTTTTAGATACAACCGGACCGGATCATCGATGCGGGTAGGTTCACCTGGCGTCAAATCAATATCCAGGGAAGAATCCGTTTCCTCCTCTGAATCATCTGATTCCTCTTGCCCCGCATTCTTTTTTAACGCCGCCAACTGCAAGGCCGTCCGCTTTGAAGGATCGATTACTTGGAGATTGACTTCGTGCAACTCGCTTAAAATGGTATGTAATTGATCAGAAGTGATCTGGTCGGCAGGAAGAATACTCGTCAAGTCTTTTATGGTCACATGCCCTTTGGGCTTACCAATCTCAATTAAACGCTGAATCACCTCCGGCAATGACGCTGTCTTCCCCATTAACATAGCTCCTTAAAAATTAATAGCTCAACCCAATCATACCACTTTTCGTATTGAGCCAACGGGCCCTCGCAGCACAAGAAACCAATCAGTCCTTCCTCACCGTTCTTCCAAAAAAGAATCTTACTTCCAGAGAAGTGAGCAATCTCTCATACAGATTTAAAGATAAATCGCCCTCCAATCTGTATTAAGTACGTCATACCGAGTTTTGGGCGAAACCAGGAAAAAGACCTATTGTTTACAAAAAGCGAAGGTAAAAATACAAGGCGCAATTTGATAACACTATATAAAAATTTTGTCTGAAAAGTAAAGATAAATTTCCTAAGAATCAACCAAAGTCACCTACAACAAAGCACGTATCATTTCTATGAAAATCCGTCGCCTTCATTTGACCTATTAAACCAATTAACCGCTTGTTTTTATTTAAAATTTTAGCATTAAGATCCTGAAATTTATTTTGTGATCTTCTCCTCAAAAAGACAAAATCTACAAAAACTATTAAGAAAACACTGCTACATCCGACAAGATAACCTATGACCGCCTTCTCGAACCTAAATAGTTCCTGGACTTAGGAACGAGCTTAAACAGGAAGAAAGCAGCAACCATGATTTCACTTTTGTTGGTTGAAGATGACCTTAAAGAAGCGTTGGTTATTAGAAACATGCTGAAAGAAGGACTCCAAAACCAATTTACTTTGGAGAATAGCCTTTCTCTCAGTGATGCTCTCGACCTCATTCAACAAAACAAATTCCAAGCCATTATTCTGGACTCGCATCTCCCAGACGGGAAATCATTTGAATCCATTCTGCAATTCATGCAGTTTTGCCCCGATATCCCGATTCTGATTTTGAGCGGAGTTGAGGAAGAAGCCCAGGCGATTCAAGCCGTAAAAAGTGGAGCCCAGGACTATTTAATCAAAGGCCAGACCAGCAGCTCGACTCTGTGCCGGGCCATTCGGTACGCCATGGAACGCCAGAAGGCCACACAACGCATTACCCAATTGGCTCATTACGACCACCTGACAGGGCTTGCAAACAGAGGCCTTTTTTATGAACGATTAAATTGTGCCGTGGCCCGCTGCCATCGGAACGACACGGCAATCGCTCTAATGTTTTTGGACCTGGATCATTTCAAAGATATTAACGATACCCTCGGCCATGAATACGGGGATTCGTTACTCAAAACTGTGGCCGCACGAATCAAAAAATGTATTAGAGAAATTGATACGGGTGTCCGATTGGGAGGAGATGAATTTGCAGTCCTTTTGGAACAAATCGTGTCGATTGAGGACGTGGCCGCTGTTGCACATCGCATTCTTCACCTCCTGGCCCAGCCCGTGATTATCAAGCAGCACCAACTGCGTGTGACCGGAAGCCTCGGGATCACCATCTATCCCTGGGATAGCGCCAACCCCCAGGAACTTTTATCTCATGCCGATGCCGCGATGTATCGAGCCAAAGCGCAAGGCGGCAATACCTATCAGTTTTACACCGCCGGCATGAAAACAGCTGGCCTTGATGGCTCCACACTGGAGATGGAGCTCAGTCGGGCGTTGGCAAAAGAAGAATTTCTCCTCCATTACCAACCACAAATGAATATTTGCACCAAGCAAGTCATTGGCATGGAAGCTTTGCTGCGCTGGCATCACCCCTACCAAGGACTCATTGGTCCGAATCACTTCATTCCCCAAGCCGAAGAAAATGGCATGATTATTCCTATAGGGGAATGGGTTTTACGTTCAGCCAGCAAACAAGCCAAATATTGGGAAAAGCAGGGATTTCCTGCTCCTCATGTCGCCGTAAACCTCTCAGCCAGGCAAATCCATCAGGGGCATCTCCCTGAACTCATACAAGACATCCTCAAGCATTCGCATCTGGATCCGGAAAATCTCAAACTGGAACTGACCGAGACGTTTTTGATTCATGAAACGGAAGAAACCATCCAGACCCTTCGCGAAATCAGAGCGATGGGCGTCCATCTGTACATTGATGATTTTGGAGCGGGCTATGCTTCTCTTCGATATCTGAAGTCATTTCCCGTTGATGGCATCAAACTCGATCAAAGTCTTATCCAAAATCTCCCGTACAGTACCAACGATGCCGCGATCGTTATGGCGGTCATTTCCTTGGCCAAAGCCCTAGGACTACAAGTCATCGCCGAAGGAGTAGAAAGGCAAGAACAAGCGGATTTCCTGGAAGAACATGGATGCGATGCAATGCAAGGATTTTGGATCGCCCCGCCACTCCCCGCCAATGAAAGCGCCCAGCACATGGTGCATATGTAATTAGGGGCTGCTTCAAGCTCCTACAAGTGCCACGGGTGACTGATACCGCAGTTGTGAACAGTTCCTGGAGCATTGCCCAATTCAGACATTTTCTGAAACTGGTGTTCAAACCCTACGCAATGGGATTGAGTTCGCACTGCGTACAGTTGAACAAATTCGTGCTGGATCAATACTGCCGCCGCAGGCCATGGATATTTTCATTGGTCTCACGCGCCCTGAGCTATGCGGATCGGCAAAGAAGTTCCGGATCGCCCACCGTTGAGCCCGGCGCCACGAAGAAAGCAAGGAGCAGTCCCATACGACAATATATTAGATCCCACGGATGAGAAGACTGACCAAATCGCTAAGGTAAGATTTAGGAGTTGGCCATACGGATTTAGCCTTCATCCATCTAGATTTTAATGCCATCCTGTGCCTTCGTAAGAGTTCAAGCGGTCTGGCTAATCGGACCACGAATGACTAACCTTTCTGCTCAGAGCCAATCCATACTTCGGGTAAAAGCCAGCCAGGACCATGCAGAAGACACCATTCGCAGCTTTCAAGAACCAGGACTCCGTCATACATGGCGAAAATGGGAATAAGTTCTGGCCCTATTTGTCCAAATAATCAGGCAGATTAATACCGAAGATCCTCCACCAGGTACGATTCTTCTCGATCTGAATATCCCCAGGTACCGACAAACGGGAAACGGGTCCAAAAGCACAGTCTGATTTGAAATTCAAAATGATTCAACCCATCGTGGAAACCTCTTACCAGACAAATGCGATAGGTAAGCCTGGAATCAGGTAGAGATCAACAGTTATATTGTGAAACCGGTTGAAACCGATTGCCACTACAAGCCATGATAAAACTATAATTATACCGGTTTACATTAGTTCTCCACCTACGACTGGGCAAAAGACACAAACTGGAAAATTTCGAGGTGATGCAGGGCCTTCCTAATGCTTGACGAATACATTTTTTCATCCCAGCTCATTCCCGGTCTTTCCACTTCCATTAATGGGATCTCCGTCAAACATGCCAATCCGTATTGAAAAACCTCAACTCACCACTCTCCGAATTTTTATCGTCGACGATAGCCAGGGGGACCGATCAACCTATACTCGTTGGATTCGGCGCACAGCCCCGTTTCGCCTCGATATTCAAGAAATGGAAACAGGAGTCCAGGCCTGGGAAGCCTGCAAGATCTCCCTCCCTCACTGTCTGCTTATGGATGACCAATTACCGGATATGACCGGATTAGAATTCCTGGCGAAAGTACGGGGTTCACAGTCGCAGTCAAAGAATCCCATCATTTTTCTCACCGGGTACGGTGACGAAAAAATTGCGGCTCACGCAATCAAACTTGGCGCACAAGAGTATTTCAACAAAAACACTCTATCGGAAAAATTCCTCTGGCATCATATGGAGCAGGCGATTGAGCAGTGTGTCACCATACCTCGCATACGCTCTCTTGAACGTCAGTCCAGCATCATCTTGCAATCATCCAGCGACGGAATCCTTGTCGTCGGACATGACGGCCTGATCCGTTTTTCCAATCCTGCAGCAGAACAGCTCTTTCAAAAGACATCCGAACAACTCACCGGATCCCCATTCGGTTTCCCGGTCTCTGCAAACCAGACCATGGAAATAGAAATCATGAGCGAACCCGGTCGACCGACTCCTGTAGAAATGCGAGTGGTCCCTATTGAGTGGGATGGAGAACCCGCCTTTTTGGCCTCTCTCAGGGATGTGACAGAACAGCGAAGGGCCGAAGACGAACGACGCCGTCATGAAATCGAACGGCAATATTCACAAAAGCTGGAAAGCCTGGGTGTACTCGCCGGAGGGATCGCGCATGATTTCAATAATCTCCTGATGACTATTGTGGCCCGCTCCGGCCTCGCACTTCGCTCCCTTCCTCCTGACGCTCCGGCTCGAGAGCACTTGGACTTCATTGAAAAAGCCGGTCTTCGCGGTGGGGAATTGGCCAATCAAATGTTGGCATTTGCCGGACAAACCCGCTTGGATTTTCAAGTTATCAATCTTCCAAATCTTCTCGAGGACATGGCCCCTTTTCTCCGGGCCACCCTTTCAAAACGACTCACGTTCGAATACGATCTCGCCCCCTCCCTTCCACCGATTCGAGCCGACCAGGCTCAATTGCGCCAAATCATAATGAATATCGTGGTAAACGCATCAGAATCCTTTGGAGAAGGGGATGGGGTCATCACCATCCGTACATTCGAATGGGAGCCGGCAACAGAGAATTTTCAGAGTTGGTATGTTATTGGTGAGCTCCCGCATAGCCGGGGTGTTGCCCTAACCATTCAGGACACTGGGTGCGGAATGGCGTCAGACACGATTCCAAAAATTTTTGACCCATTCTTTTCGACCAAACTTCCCGGACGAGGGCTTGGACTCGCAGCGCTTCTTGGACTTGCCCAGGCCCATGCCGCCTCAATTGCCGTCCGAAGTCAACCAGACGTCGGGACAGAATTTACGTTACTGTTTCCCGCCACCACGCCCAGTCCTTCAACAAAGAAGGGGCCGGTCTTCTCCATTCCAACTCAACATGCCTCACCGACAAAAAAACCCATGGTGTTGGTGGTGGATGACGAAGAGGACGTTCGCGTGGCCTGTTCTATGATATTTGAAGAAATGGGATTACAAACCTTAGTCGCCTCGGATGGACAAATCGGCATTCAAGTCTTCCAGCAACATCAGCAGGAAATTGTGGTCGTACTCTTAGATCTCACCATGCCCAATATGGACGGCCAACAATTCCTCGAACACATTCAAGGACTTAACGCAACGATTCCGGTGATTTTATCAAGTGGATATTCCGAGGAAGAAGCGATGAAAAGATTTCACAACCCGAACATGGCTGCATTTATTCAAAAACCCTATCAAGTGGAAACACTCATCGCCAAAGTCGAAGAAATCAGACAAAAACAGACGACATCTTCTAACAACCCTGGCCGATAGAAACATACCTCCCATCTTCCACCAGCAAATACTGCTGATAACGATAGCCTCCGCTCAGGTGGGGCTCGAGGGTCGATGACAGTCCCAGATAATCCGATACAACGTGGAGTGAATAACCGCCGCATTCCGAAACTCCAACGTCCCTACTCCTTGAAAGTGCCGGGTCCCCTCCTTATGTCGATCCCTCTGGTGCAGCACAGTCCCGCATTAAAGTGCGGCCTTCACAAATTGAGGAATAATCTACAAGCTGCGTCAAACGATGCAAAGACTTTCATCCATTGGCCAGCCTGTTCCCAATCAATGCGGACACATTCAAGTCAGTAGCCATGTGCACGGAATCCAGGAGAATAGACCCCGGGTACACAGCCACCCAACTTCAATCATCCAGCACTGGCCGCCAGCACAACTGCCTTTCTTCGTGAGATGAATTCATGCTACATACTTGCATTCGTAATTCGACCATGTTTTCTCTCTATTCATCCGGAATAACAGGCCCTCCACATGACCCATTCCCATGACATCATCATAATTGGAGGGGGGTCGGCGGGCTATGCAGCAGCACGCACTGCCCAAGCGGAAGGGGCAGACGTCGGCATCGTCGATCAGGGTCCGTTAGGTGGTCTCTGCATTTTACGAGGATGCATGCCGACCAAAGCCATTCTCCGCTCTTCCGACCTCGCGGCGCTCATCCGTCGTGCGCCGGAATTCGGTCTTCACTCGTCCAGGCTCCAGGTGAATCTGCCGGAGATTATTGATCGAAAAGATAAGTTAATTAAGGAATTTGCTGAAGATCGCATCCAAGCACTCCACCATCCGCGATTTACGCTCTATCAAGAATATGCCCACTTTGTTTCGCCAACGATCATTCAAGTCGGTCAACAGCAGCTATCGGCAAAAGCCTATATCATCGCCACTGGATCCGTGGTATCGCACCCCGACATTCCGGGATTAGAAGAAGCCGGCTATCTCACGAGTGATGAGGCACTCGAGCTTCATTCACAGCCTGAGTCCATGATTGTTCTGGGCGGCGGACCGGTCGCGTTGGAACTCGCCCAGTTTTTTTCCCGCATCGGAGTCGCAGTAACCCTGATTCAACGAAGCAACCATATTCTCTCCGACACAGACGAAGACCTCGTTCAACCAGTTGAAGCTCATCTTCGGGCTGAAGGCATGACCGTCTATACCAATACCTGCCTCCAACAGGTCAAGGCATCTGGGGAAATGAAAACGGTTCACTTTCTCCATCAAGGTCAACCCCGCCACGTCACCGCCACGTCAATCCTCCATGCTCTAGGCCGCCGCCCCAATATTGACGGTCTCAATTTGGACGCGGCTCAGATTGCCCATCAACCGAACGCCATTTTAGTGAACAAGGAAATGAGGACATCCCAGCCGCATATTTTTGCCGTTGGAGATGTCAACGGCGGCTATGAAATCGTCCATATCGCCCTCGAAGAGGGCGAAATCGCAGGATGGAACGCCGTTCATGCGAATCTACCTCCCAAACATTTTTCTGACCGTCTTAAAACCCAGGTTGTCTTTACTGATCCCCAGGTGGCCAGCGTAGGATTGTCTGAACGGGAATGCCTTGACCGTCAACTCCCCTATCTTGTCGCTTCCTACCCCTTTAACGACCATGGAAAGTCTCTCTGCCTGGGTGAAACGTATGGACACGTGAAAGTGCTCTGTCATCCTCAGTCTGGTGAGATTCTCGGTGGCCATATCGTCGGGCCGGAAGCATCCGAACTCATCCATGAACTGATTGCCATCATGCATTTTCATGGGACGGTTCACGATCTTCTCCGCATACCTCATTACCATCCCACGCTTGCTGAAATTCTCACCTATCCGGCTGAGGAACTTGTCGGAAAATTACCTTTCGCGTAACTTTAGCAAGAATTTGCAAGATATCCTTCCTGTTCAAACAGCTCGTACAAGCGTCAATCCAGAATGGAACGGGCAACTCTTCCTCTGAAATTTTCCCCGTAACAAATGGCGCAACATCGTGACTACAACTCTATATCGTCAAAGACACCTCATGGCAAACAGGAATAGAGTTAACCATCTCTATAGCCTTGACACACTAGGAATTTTAGCGATGCCCGGTTTGCCATTTACCGGATTTCAAAAAAAACATGACTGGAGAATTCCCATGAAAACCCACATAATGGAGCCTCACATGTCCCATCCATCTACCACGCCAACCGACGCACCCAATTCCTTGATGGGAAAGATTCTCATCGGGTGCATTCTGCTGGCAGGGATCGGTGCCTTTTTATATTTTGATCTTGGCCAATATCTCTCTCTCGAGGCCTTAAAAGCGAACCGGGACACCTTATTAGCGTACACGGCCTCCCATTATGAAACAGCCGTTGCCGTCTTTATTCTTGTCTATATTCTCCAGACCGCCTTCTCGCTTCCCGGTGGAGCGATCTTAACGTTGACGGGGGGATTCCTCTTTGGAAGTCTGATGGGAACCCTATTCGTCAACATCGGAGCCACTGCTGGAGCGACGCTCGCCTTTTTGGCGGCCCGTTATCTGCTCCACGATTGGGTGGAGCGAAAGTTTGGCGACCGACTCGGGACCATCCAGGAAGGATTTGCCAATAATGCGTTTAGTTATCTTATGACGCTTCGACTCATTCCAGCCTTCCCATTTTTTCTCGTGAATCTGGTCTCCGGCCTCACCCGTGTCAACCTCGGCACCTATGTTCTGGCGACGTCCATCGGCATCATTCCCGGCAGCTTTGTCTTTGCTTTTGCCGGTCGCCAATTGGGCACCATTAATTCTTTGAGCGAAATTGCCAGTCCACCGGTCTTACTCGCCTTTACGCTCCTAGGCCTGTTGGCCCTTATGCCGGTGGCCTATCAGAAATGGAAAAAGCCTCAAAGCGGAGCCATCAATACTAAATCGTAAATACTTTGACCCTTTACTAAACTAGAGGCCACAGATGAACACCACACAATCACCAGCCCATACCAGTTTAGTCCTTCCCGCGGATCAATATAACCAGGAATTAGTCAACAATGTGCATCCCCCTCAATGGCGCAATCCCACGCCATCCGGACGATATAACCTCGTCATCATCGGGGCCGGAACTGCCGGCTTGGTCACCGCCGCGATTGCGTCAGCTCTCGGAGCCAAAGTAGCGTTGATTGAACGACACCTGATGGGCGGAGACTGCCTGAATGTAGGATGTGTGCCGTCCAAGGGCGTCATCCGCGCTGCCAAGGCCTGGACCGCTGTCAGAGAGGCGGAGCAATTTGGTGTACATATTTCCGGGGAGGTCAAACGGGATTTCGGTGCAGCCATGGCCCGCATGCGAAAACTGCGGGCACGGATCAGTCATGTCGACTCAGCTCATCGCTTTACGAAACTTGGCGTGGATGTATTTATCGGCAACGGCCGATTCACCAGTTCAAGCACGATCGATGTGGATGGGACAACACTACAATTTACCAAAGCAGTCATCTGCACGGGAGCCCGGGCCACAGCTCCACCGATTCCAGGCTTGGCCAACACAGCCTATCTCACCAACGAAACCATTTTTTCTCTGACGGAACTTCCTCCGAGACTCGGGGTCATCGGTGCGGGTCCCATTGGCTGCGAACTGGCCCAATCATTTGCCCGATTCGGCAGTCAGGTGTTTTTGGTGGAAGCGATGCACGGCATTCTTCCAAATGAAGACCGCGACGCTGCCGAGATTGTGGAACAATCGATTCTGAGTGACGGGGTGCAACTGCTTTGTTGCGGGAAGGACTTGAATATTCAGTCAGCCAAAGGCGCCAAGCACCTTGTGGTTGACTCGCATGGCACCCATTACGACATCCCGGTTGATGAAATTCTGGTGGGCGTCGGCCGCAGTCCGAACATTGAGGGATTGGAACTAGAGGCCGTTGGGATCGAATTCGACAAAACCGGAGTCAAGGTCAACCCTCGGCTTCAAACCAGCAATCCCAAAATATTTGCGGCAGGAGATATCTGCTCTCCGTTCAAGTTCACGCATACGGCCGATGCCCAAGCGCAAATCGTCATTCAGAACGCGCTATTTCCCCATCCGTTCGGCCTTGGTTACGGGAGCACGGACCAACTGGTAATTCCCTGGGCGACCTATACCCAGCCGGAAATTGCCCATGTCGGCCTATATGAAAAGGATGCGAAGGACAAAAACATTCCGATCGACACCTTCACCTTTCCTCTCAATGAAGTCGATCGGGCCATTCTGGATGGAGAGGAGGAAGGTTTCGCCAGAGTTCACGTCAAAAAGGGAACGGATAAGATAGTCGGAGCCACCATCGTCGCCTCCCATGCGGGGGACATGATTAGTGAATTTACCCTGGCCATGAAAGGAGGCCTGGGCCTCAACACCATCGCCGGCACGATTCACCCCTACCCGACTCAAGCAGAAGTCGTCAAAAAGTCCGCGAATGCCTGGCGAAAAACCACGCTGACGGAAGGGAAAAAACAGTTTCTCCGCAAACTCTTTGCATGGACCAGGTAAGATCGAATTCCATCAGTAACCGCTCACTCTGCTCATGGCGGCCTTTTGACAGGCTCATGGCGAACCGAGCCAGTCAACGACTTTTTGAACACCTCTCAGGCTCATTCCGAGACGAGGCATGACACTCACCTCATTCCGACGCGCCTTCTTCTACCTTCTCACGCTGGCCTTAGGCCTTATAAGTCTGATCCACTCGACCTCGGTCATCGCAGAAGGCCCGAACCAACTGGTCGTCGGCAACTTCTCGCTCGCCACTCCAGGAGGACCATTGCCTCAAGGGTGGAAACCGCTGACCTTTGACAACATCCCCGAACATACCCAGTATGACCTGGTCAAAGATGAGCAGCAGGTGGTGGTCAAGGCCATCAGTCGCCAATCCTCCTCCGGCCTGACACGGGAAATCTCGATCAATCCAAAGGAATATCCGGTGATTGAGTGGCGATGGAAAGTCGAGAATATTCTTCAGAATGGTGATGTTGCCCAAAAATCAGGAGATGACTATCCGGCACGGCTCTACATCACCTTCCAATATGACAGCAGTCAGGTCGGGTTTTTTGAAAAGGCGAAATTTGAAACCATCAAATTGCTTTATGGCCAATATCCCCCGATTGGAGCCATCAATTATATTTGGGAAAGCAAAAGTCCAATCGGCACAATGGTACCCAATCCCTATACAGATCGGGTGTATATGTTCGTCACGGAAAGTGGAAGTGCCAACTTAAATCAATGGGTAACTCAGGAACGCAATATCTATGAAGATTACAAGAAAGCATTCGGAGAAGATCCGCCAAATATCTCAGGAGTCGCCATCATGACCGACACCGACAATACCAGGGAATCCGCCATCGCCTATTTTGGAGATATTGTGTTTAAAAAATCCGTGAAGGAATAAGAGGAAAATGTGAAAAATGATAGGTCAGGAGAGAAATTTCTTGAATCAACCCAAATCAGGAAATCCTTGGATTATGCTTCTCACGCATCGACGTTCCCTACCCAGACATTGATTGTTAATAATCCGGCTCATTCCCAGCCTTCCATTTTATGTTGCAACCCGCGCTAGGTTTTTGTACTACGGAAACGGGTTTCTTATCCAGAACAGCGTCTAGGGCGGTACGCAGATCCCGCCCGGTCACAGGCTTCCCATTTCCCGGTCGACTATCATCCAATTGCCCACGATACACCAGTTTTCGTTCCTCATTAAACACAAAGAAATCGGGAGTGCAAGCGGCCGTCAACGCCTTCGCCACCTCCTGAGTTTCGTCATAACAATAGGGAAAGCGAAAATCCAATTCCTCCGCCATCTCCTTCAGGTTTGCGGGGGAATCCTGGGGATAATTTTTCACGTCATTACTACTGATCGCCACAATGCCAACATTTTTCTTTTGAAAATCCCGACCGAGTTGGGCCAGTTCCTCCTGCACATGAACCACATAGGGGCAATGACGACAAATACACATCACCAGAATCGCGCGTTTCCCGGCAAAATTTTCAGGAGACACCAGATGACCGGTCCGGACATCCGGCAATTCAAAGTGAGGCAAGGGCGTCCCCAGCGGGAGCATCGTTGAATCTTTCAAGGCCATGATTGTCTCCTTTAATGAAAACAGGACGATTAACACACGAAGGGTTGTGACACTCCATAAGCCTTATCCACCACATTGGGTCGAAAGGGAGAAGGAGAAATCGCACAGACCAGCATCCGGCAGATTATTCGTTTTCAGATTTCACGGAAGATTGGAGTTGATGCTGTTTCCAATTCCGAAACCGTTCAAGCAGTTCCTCTTTTACATGTTGGGGGACGGGCTCAGGAGGCAATTGTCGTAAGGTCGCAATGGTATGTTTCATCTGACGTAAATAATTACGGCAGGCAAAACACAAGCCCAAATGGATTTGAAATCGCACTCGCTCGCCAAGATTCAGGGACCCATCCAGGTAATCCGTGATAAGTTGCGCGATTTCCTGGCAGGAAAAATTTCCCGCCATATATCGCATAAGTTTCTGTTTCAAATTCGTATCCATTGTCGTTACGTGTTATCCCCCTGAACATAGGGATGGAGCTCTCGGCGCACTTTAGTGCGCGCCCGGTGTAACAGCACCCGTTGATTGGTCTCACTGATCCCAAGGATGTTACAGATTTCTTCCGAACTGACACCTTCGATATCGCGCAGGGTCATCACCTGCCGCTGCGTAGCCGGCAAACTTTCAATCGCGGTTTCAATGGCTGCTCGACATTCCTTCGAGAGCAATGCCCGTTCTGGGGTATCCGGTTCCCACGCGTTAGGGGGGTCTTTCCAGTGACCCGTTCGGGAACCCTCCGTGATAAACAAGGAATCCTCTAAGGAAAGACCTTCGTCTATCTCTCCCGAAGACGCACTTAATCCGAACGGCTCATAGCGACTTTCCCGTATCCCTCGCGTTTTCGCCCGGTTCGTCAAAATCCGGAAGAGCCAGGTCTTAAAAGACGATCGACCTTCAAACCGATGGATGCCTTCAAACACCCCCATCCAGGTTTCCTGAACGACCTCTTCGGCCACGGCCCGACTCGGCACAAAGGACAAGGCCAACCGCAACAACGAACCGGAATACCAATCCATCACGGCCGCGAATACCTGTTCATCTCCAGCTTGAAGAGCCCGAACGAGGCCTGGCTCATCAAGCTTCAACGTATCGTGCAGAGTGTGGGGAGAGGGAGAAATTGGCAACCTCTGAGAGGATCAAGAGACATCAAACACGAACCATGAGATTATCCTCAGCTTGAGAGTGACAATCAAGGGTTTCCTGAGAAGAACCCTCGGATAGGAAACCGGTCATTCTAAACAGGCACAAGAAACTAGTAGGAAAACATAGCCAGGCACTGCAGATTGACAGTCAAACGGGGCCATGGAACATTGTAGGATCGAAGGGAAAAAAGAGAGAAGGGGCAGTCGGGCGGGCGCCTGGAGGCGTTAGGTATCCTGGAAGATTTGGGCAAGAATGCCGGTGCGAGTGGTTGTTTTCGTTTTTTTCAGAAGATGGCGAACGTGTTCTTTCACGGTATGTTCGCTTATCTCCAGATGTCGAGCAATCTCTTTATTGGTCCACCCCTCACTGATATATTTCACAATTTCTACTTCCCGACTCGTCAAACGATACTGCTCTTTGGCCTGATTAGGCACCACTCGACGTTCACGTCCGATTTTCTCCATGATGATGAGCATACAGGCTTCATCTTTTTCTGTATGGGCTGCTAATGGAAAACCACGCAGCAATACAGGCGATTTCCCATCACCCGTCACTCGTCGTAACTCGTGCTGGCCTTCGGCCATCTGGTTCTCGGGACTGTCTAATAATGTCCGAAGGGACCCACATAACTCCAGGACCTCGGCGGGCCACACACCTCGCGCCTCGGCATCATACGCGTCTCCCATGATCTGGCGATTTAACGCCTCTGCCTCGGGGTTCATAAACAAAACGTCTCCGGATTCTGAGAAGAGCAACACTCCGGGAATTGCTCGTCTGTCGGCAATCTCCTGGAGCCGGGACAGACCACCTCCGTCGGTGGACTTTGGAACAGTCGTGCAAGGAATTCCGATAGATCGTCGACTCAAGGTGTACTCCGTGGATCAGGTTATGCAGCGATGAACAATCTCCTCACAGCCATCTGGAAAGGGGCAACAACTCACGGTGCAAATGCACCCCTACCGCTACCTATGATCTTATTGAACTGTTGTCGGATTGTGGCAGGAGAAACTTAAATAAACAGAGGAGGACGATGAAGAAAATCTCCAGGATGCTGAAGAGGAGTGTGGCGATGGGAGACTGAAGCCATTCTTGCTTCGGCCCCGGACAGCAAGCAGGACAAAACGAGTCTCCCAGAAGAGTATTGTTTTTCGAGCCGGTATACGGTTTAGAAAAACACGCGCCGGTGAACACGCCAAGCGTACTGGACCTATCCGATTCTGCAAAACCAAAATCAGGAGATGGGACAAAGACGGAAAACACCAATGACTGATGCCCGGAAAATGACACACGGTTCAATCAATTCCAGCATTGTTCCAAAACTAAAGAGCTTAAAACCTGGCAGCCGTCAAGGTCACATCCGCATCGCTCCATACCTGGCGAAACGATTGAAGGGCACTTACAGCCTCATCGGTTTTTCCCTGGGCGCGCAAACTTTGTTCCAATCCGAAAAGCACCCACCCGTTTTGAGGATGATCCTGGAGATCTTCGCGAAAAGTGCGCTCTGCTTCGACCGCGTTTCCAGCCTCCAGAAGCACCGCACCCAACACCTGGCGTGACGAAAGATACCAATCCTTCGGTTCCGTATAATTCAATCCATCTTCAAGTTTAACCGCGCGCTGCAACTGACGAACTGCGGTCTCATATTCCCCATGACCGGCCGCCATTTCTCCTGCCAGAACAGCCTCCGCAATGGCCAGAATATCGACGATATTATTCAGATCAAGAATGGTCAGCTTGGCCACCGCAGGGTCACGGGCAATCTCCGCGAGCTTCATAGATTCCTGTTGGGCAGCTTCCAATTTTCCTTGACGCACAAATGCTAATCCACGGGCATAATGCCAGATAGCCGTGGGATACCGTAAATCCACCGGAGGCTTGGGCTCCGCGAGAATGTTTGTCCATTGCCCGAATGCGATTTGGGTATAGAGAGGAATCGTCCAAAAATGTTGCATGGTGCCCGCGATGCCGGGAGCGCGCATCATCTCAGACTTGACGGACGCCGCAGTATCCAACGCCGCCTGCATCGCCAACTTCTGTTGCCCGAGCTTTATCGCCGCCGCCCAGAGGAAATGTGAATTGTGGGGAACATAGGCCGCCGTATATAGACTTTCCTCATGAGCATGGTTCAAATAGTACTCATCAACTTTAACCGCATGTTGATTGGCCAGCACGGCATCCCGATACCGCCCGACACGAATATAGATGTGCGCGGGCATATGCACCAGATGTCCTGAGCCTGGGACAAGGGCGGGTAATCGTTCGGCACTGGGTAAAGCCTTTTCGGGATGCGGCGAGGCTTCCATGATATGAATGTAGAGATGATTGGCCAAAGGATGACTAGCCGATTGGTCTAATACGGTCTCCAACCTCGACACAATTTCCGGTGTCCAGGGTTGAGGTTCTCCTCCCCTGGTCCAAAAATCCCAGGGATGCAGATCCATCAGTGCTTCAGCTAACAAAGCGCCAATGGCCGGGTCATCGTGAAACTGCTGAGCAACCACCCGCATGGCCTCGGCATAGGCCAGGTCAAGGGGCGATCTATCGGCCATCACCTCTTTGGAGTAGCGCATAGCCAATGCCTGAATGAGCGCGCCTTCTTTTTCGGTGGCCTGGTCTTTCAGCGTTAAGGCCTTCTCCACCGCCGCAAAGGCCTGAGGAACAACCGAAGGATCCATCGGGGCATTAATATTCGGACCGAGCACCAATGCCTCACCCCAATAGCACATGGCGCAGTTCGGATCTCGCCTCTGTGATTCCCTGAAGGACCGGGCTGCTTCGGCATGATTAAAGCCAAATGACAGGATGAGTCCTTGATCGAAATATCGCTGCGCCATCGCTCCATTGGAGGAGATCGGAAAATGATGCTTCCCTAAGCCCTCCTGAAGCAGAACCGGCTCTGCCAGGGCCGAACCATATAAGGCCGCAATCCCCAGAATCATTGCCACCATAACCCGAATATGCGTGTTCATTGCCTTCCTCCTCTTTTCACCATTCTAGATCCACATTTCTCACAATCGCCTTTCTTAACGCAATCTCCTTTTTGGTGCAACCCAGTTTCCTGAACATTCTTTGGCCATTCATGCGTCTCTCAAAATACCATCCTGATTGCTCCTCATATAGTCATCCCGTCAATTTTCCGGTAGGCTATCTCCCATAGAGACCCGGCCAACACTTTCCCCTGGAGAACCAGACATGTTTAAAACGGACATCAGCATGGATTTTTTCATTCAGTACGGATTACAAGTCGCGGCCAACCCACGCATATTACAAGATCCGGAACCGGTTATTGGCATTGCCCTTTTGGGAGATTCGTCAATTAACATATCCGTCAAACCATGGGTAACCATCCCGGATTATGTGCCGGCCCAAGCTGGGCTGTATCAGACCATTGTGGAAGAGTTCCGAACTGCAGGTATTCAAATCCCCTTCCCACAGCGGGAGGTCCTGATGCTCAAAGCAGAATAGGCCGCTAGGCAACTAATCCCTTGAAATATGCACCTTCAAAAAATCTGATGGCGTAAAAGACCGGCACCTCGCGAGAGGGGGAGTCCAGAAAGGATTGTCTCGATGACCTACGTGTATTTATTCCTGGCAATTGTGGCGGAAGTGATTGCAACCAGTTCACTCAAAGCAGCCGAGGGATTTACCAAATTAGGCCCAAGCCTGTTAGTCGTCATTGGATATGTCGCGGCATTTTTTCTCTTAAGTCTTGTGTTGCGAACCATGACGGTCGGCATCGCCTATGCCATCTGGTCAGGAGTCGGCATCATTCTTCTGGCGATCGTAGGTGCAATCGCCTTTCGAGAAATTCCTGATACGCCAGCAATCATTGGAATGGGATTGATCATCGCCGGAGTAATCGTCATTCATGTGTTTTCACAAACAGTCAGGTTGTAATGGTGAATGGCGCTATCATAAAACCCAGTGTTTCTTTCGAGAAAACCACAGCATGCCGACCGCAAGGATGAGCATCAGGTGCATCACGAGCGGATACCCCCACAGCCATTTCCTTTTCAGCATTACTTATTTCCGGATGGGATATCCGGCATACAAAAAGTGATCGCTTCAAGTATCTCCGATGCACACATTCACATATCGTCTGGAGATCAGGCCTTATTCGTGAGACAAGGCCTGTTTACCCAATTGGGAGGATATCCATGCAAGCAGTCCTGGAGGATGTCGTGCTTGGCCAGAGCCTCCTGACACGAACGACTCCCCGACCTTTGACGTTGACGGTCATCACCGATTCCCGGAAATTTGTCAACAGAGAAATATGGCGAAGCTTTATTCGCGTCCTCACGATTATCCTGCATGTGGAATGTAAGCTACCCAATTTTTCTCATGCTTTTTTCCGTGACGTCCGCTTAACCACGCATGCTTGTCTCATTCTGCGGAATATCCATCATCATGTGGTCGATACGATGAAACTCCAACGAGCAAAAACCAACGCTCAAGAAATGTACACAATGAACAAATTCTCCCCTGGACGGCATGCTTCGATGGCAGAAGCCACGTCGGGATCCTAAGAAAATTCTCCCAAAAACCTCAAGAATTCAGGTGGCCTTCACCGATATATTTTCCATAAGAGATTGCATGATGAGCCATCACCACGAACCCATTCCTCATACGGAAGATTTACCAAACTTCCTTCGTGAATTCGATGACAGCGATTTGCAGCGCTACACCTGCTTCTCAAGCGAATTCCGGGATCAACGGATGGAAGCCGGCTCAATGGCGGAGGCTGGATTTTGGAATACCATCGTGAACCTATGCATTGATGAGCGGATGCGGCGGGACCAGGATATTAGACGATTAGAATACATGTATCGAACCGGCGTAGATCCTGAACATCACTCCTGACCAGTTCAAGCACGTCACTTTCCCTCTTCCGGATTCTCTGTCTTCCAGGCCTCTATTCGCTGCCGGGCTTTTTCAGCAAATTCACTCTCAGGATGTTGATGAATAATCTGTTCGTACAATTCCTGAGCATGGGATCGATTATGTTGTTGCTCCTCAAACTGAGCCGTTTCAAATAATTGGCGAGGATCTTCGCCGCAACCCCAAATCACGAAACAGAAGACACCAAGCCCGATCCACCGATAACAGACTTGAACGCTGGATAACTTGTTTATCATCGAGAATTTCTCCTCCATAGATGATGGCTCACACTAAGGAACCCGCAATAAACCGCCGATACACATCCTCATGCTCGCTGTGACCAACATTCATCATTTACATCTCCAACTTCAGGAAGGCCAGTTGACTTATGCATGCTGAAGACGAACTGCTTGAATCGCTCAGAAGTTTTAACGATTGCGAAATTCGAGTGTATACCCGTTTTGCGACGGAATGGAGAGACCAACGGTTAACCGACGGGTCAGAGGCTGAAGTCTCGTTTTGGAATTCCATGATCTCTATGCTGGTGGAAGAACGTCACCGCCGCAAAGAAGAAGTCCAGCGCCTTGAGGCCATGTTTCAAACCGGCCGCGATCCCGGGTAAGAGGCCGGGACGCGCACCCCCTCCAACCTTCACCAGGAATGCCCGGAGTCCAGGGGTTCCTTAGCTTTCAACACGATAAGCCCCTCTTCATATTCCCTTCCACATTGGTACCTCACAGCCCCATGCCCTAGCTGCCCTCAAGAACGGTTTCGTAGAGCGCCTTTGTGCGTTTAGCAATTTTGTCCCAGCCAAAGAGTTCTTCCGCCCGTCGTCTTCCCGCTTGCCCCATGGGCACCCGTAATTCAGGATCTCGCATCAGTTGATTCAACCGGTCGGCCAAATCCTGTGCAAACCGGTCAGGATCTTTCGGGCTAAAGGGAGCTTCTTCAAATTGATCAACCGGCACTAAAAATCCGGTCTTATCCTCCACAACGACTTCAGGAATGCCCCCCACGGCAGAAGCCACTACCGGCACTTCGCAGGCCATCGCCTCTAAATTGATGATCCCGAATGGTTCATAAATAGAAGGACAACAAAAAACCCCGGCATGAGAATACAACTCGATGAGACTCGGTTTATCGAGAATATCCGGAATCCAATAAATATGCTTTCGATGGGCCGAAATCTGATCGAGGGCCTCCTTCATTTCCGCCGCCATGGCCGGTGTATCAGGAGAGCTGGCGCATAGCACCACCGGAAACTCCTCATCTAAATAGGAAAGAGCTTGAATCAAATAGGTGATCCCCTTCTGCCGTGTCATCCTTCCCACAAATAAGACATAGGGTTGTCCGGTGGGGATCCCATATCGGATTAACACCTCCTCACTTTGGACCTTCCGAAATTCTTGCAGATCGATCCCGTTATGAATAATATGTATCCGCTCTTCGGGAACTTGAAACAATCTGAGAATGTCCTTCTTTGTTCCCTCGGAGACGGCAATAATGGCATCAGCCATCTCCAGGGCCGTTTTCTCAACCCACAGAGAAAAATCATACCCGCCGGCTAATTGCTCCCGTTTCCATGGCCGGAGAGGCTCCAATGAATGCGTGGTGATAACGAGCGGAATGCCGTAATTGAGCTTGGCCATAATCCCGCCAAAATGGGTATACCAGGTATGGCAATGCACCAGGTCAGCGCCCATCCCATCGGCATTCATTTGCCAACAGCGCTGCACCGCGCCAATGACCGAATGCAGAGGCTTGGGAGCCGCAAACGGAGTCTCTCCCAGAGGGATGCCATGCACAGTCAGATTGCCCTGTTCCAGGTTCTGGTCGCCAAAACAGCGGACTTCGACGGACAGAAGATGTGATAATTCACGACTCAAATACTCCACGTGAGCCCCGGCGCCACCATAGGTGTAAGGGGGAAATTCATTGGTGAACATCAAGGCTTTCATGGGCAATCACACTCCATTATGATCATGAAGACTTCCAGCAGCCTGCTACATTAAAAGAAAATCCATAGGAAGTCACCTTCCTCTCCGAAAAAAGGCCGGGAGAATAATCGAGAGACCAGGTCCAAACAACGCACGACAGGCGGACTAACGACTTCCACACTGACATGTCCCATTCAAAATGGCGTGGGGGCATTCTAATCTACGGCCGAAAAAAACTCGAGACTCCCTTGAAGTTTCAATAAAAAAAGACGCACAATTGACGATCCGGCGAGAACCATATTGCCAAGCCCACGGACCTGCAATTACCGTGGGGCACACAAAGGATATTTAAAGTTATAGACGAAGAAGGGACTGACAGACATGGGAGAATTTCAGTACCAGGAGATATTTGAACATCAAGCAGATACGACCAGCTATCGAAAGCTCACGTCGGACTATGTGTCCACCACGAACTGTGAAGGTCAGGAACTCGTCAAGGTCCAACCCGAGGCCCTCACCCTCCTGGCTCGCGAGGCCATGGATGACATCGCCCATTTGTTGCGACCAAGCCATCTGGCACAATTGGCCAAAATATTGGAAGACCCCGAGGCCTCGGAAAATGACCGGTTTGTCGCGATAGAACTCCTCAAAAATGCCAACATCGCCTCTGCCCGCGTGCTACCCGGCTGCCAGGACACCGGAACGGCCATCGCCACGGGCTATAAAGGGCAACAGGTCTTCACCACCGGCGATGATGCCGAAGCCCTCTCCCGCGGGATTTTCGAAGCCTACGATACGCGCAACCTCCGATATTCCCAAATGGCCCCACTCGACATGTACACGGAAAAAAATACCGGCACGAATCTTCCAGCACAAATCGACCTCTACGCCAAGCCGGGATCGGAGTATCATTTTTTATTCATTGCCAAAGGGGGAGGTTCCGCGAACAAAACCTTTCTCTATCAAGAAACCAAAGCCCTCTTAAATCCCAAATCCCTGCTCGCGTTCGTGGCAGAAAAAATTCGAACGCTCGGCACCTCGGCCTGTCCGCCGTATCATCTGGCCTTTGTCGTGGGCGGCCTTTCCGCGGAATTCACATTAAAGACCGTGAAACTGGCCAGCTGCCATTACCTGGATGATCTGCCCACCTCAGGCAACAACCAGGGCCGTGCCTTTCGAGATCTGGATCTGGAAAGACAAATTCTTCAACTCTGCGCCGAGACCGGCATCGGTGCGCAATTCGGGGGAAAGTACTTCGCTCACGACGTGCGAGTGATCCGCTTGCCCCGACACGGAGCCTCCTGCCCCGTCGGCTTGGGCGTCTCCTGTTCAGCCGATCGACAAATCCTTGGAAAAATCACCAAGGAAGGCATCTTCCTGGAACAGCTCGAAACCAATCCTGCGAAATATTTACCCGAGGTGACAGACGAAGATTTGAATGGCCATGTCATAAAAATCAACTTAAACCGGCCGATGGCAGACATTCTGACAGACCTTCGCAAGCATCCCGTGGCGACACGTCTCTCCCTCACCGGCCCCATCGTTGTGGCGCGGGATATTGCGCATGCCCGAATTAAAGAACAGCTGGATGCCGGGAAAGGTTTACCACAATACCTGAAAGATCATGTGGTCTATTACGCCGGACCTGCTAAAAAGCCCCAAGGCCATGCATCGGGATCGTTCGGCCCCACCACCGCCGGACGGATGGATTCCTACGTCGACCAGTTTCAAGAAGCAGGCGGCAGCATGGTGATGCTGGCAAAAGGCAATCGCTCCAAACAAGTGCGGGAGGCCTGTGGAAAGCATGGCGGGTTTTACCTGGGATCCATCGGAGGCCCGGCCGCGCGGTTGGCCGAACATAGTATCAAAAAAGTGGAAGTCCTGGAATTCGAAGATCTCGGTATGGAAGCCGTGTGGAAAATCGAAGTGGAAGATTTCCCGGCCTTCATCGTCATCAATCACGAAGGCAAGGATTTTTACGCCGACCTCACCGGCCAACGATCCTCCGGTCTCATCCAGGTTGGTAATTCAGCTGAAGGGTAAAATGATGCACGCAGGTGAGATTTTATCTCCAGAGCTATAACTCCAGTATTATAATTCGGGCCCAATGTTCATCCTGCTTTTCAGCGCAGAAAAGACACATTTCAACACAACTGTAGTGAAATTATAAATTTCACGATCTTCGCTGGCTCTAGGCCCATAGGTGTTAAGCTAAGCCTTGCCCTTGCCCTCTGTAGAGTTTCGGATCGAAGCCCACTTCGAGCATGTCCAGCGTGCTCATCCGTGAGCGCTGTCGATGTTTTCGACAGTGCCTGAGCAGCGACTCAAGCTCTTGGGACAGATAGCCCATGGCGTGGGCCTCCGACCACATGACGAATTGCGCGAGGAGAAACGCGCGTTCCTGGAGCCGCTTGTAGAGCTTCGCCAGGCTGATCTCTTGGCGTGAGGTATTCCACCGGGCGGTGTTGGCGACCGCATGCAGCCGCTGCACCCACACCGCGGCAATCAATTTGCCGTAAAGCTCGCATCGCAAGCGATGAACATTGCCGGTGGCCGACTGATGCACACGCAGAATGGATTTAAATTGTTTGAACAGCAACTCGATCTGCCACCGGAGCGTATACAAGGCCCGGACCATGTCCAAGGGCACCCAGGGCTCCGGCACATTGGTGATCAAGAGCGTCCAGTCGCACATGGCCACATGCCGTGGACTGCCGGTCCGGCCTTGTCGGCGGGCGTGGGCCTTGAACCGCCGGCGTCGGGCCTGGGCCACCTGGGCGGTCACGCGCAGGCAGACCAGCCGACAGGCGCGCGTTTGATTCTTGCCCTGCCCCAGGCACACCAGGCGTTCCTCCGTCGTCCCCGGGGCGGCCCGTAAGACCTGGCCGAGGTCAAGCGGCTCGCCCGTCTGGCCATCGTGCACCGTGGTGTCGAGGAACAAGCGCGTCAGAAAGAAGGCGCCTTTCCTCATCATGGCGTTGACGGTCGCCAGCTTGAAGTAGCCCTGATCGAAGAGCACCAGGTCGGTCGTGTTGACCAGAGCGGGCAGGTGGTCGGTGTAGCGATTATCCGGCACGGTACCGGCGGTGTCCGCCAGAAAGGTCAGTTCGCCCTGCTTATAGTCATACGCCGTTTGAAGCTTGCAATTGGCGGTGGAGGCGTTGCCCCCCGAGCCGGGGAAGATCGCGCCCAGTTGCTCGCTGACATCCCAACTCGAGCTATCCACGAGCAGGACGCGAGCAAACGGCTGGAGCAGGTTCGTGCGGATCGGCACCGGCTGCAGTTTGTGTCGAAGCACGGTGTGCAGACAGTGGCGGAGAAAGACGGCCGCTGAGGCCGTAAAGCGTTGATGTAAGGCTTCGCGACTGATGCGCGAGGAGAGCGCCGCGACCATCCCCTCCAAGGACGGATGCATCATCCCCAGTTGGCCCAGCGTCAGCAGGACGAGAAAGTCATAGGGCGTGAGCCGCCCGTGGCGTTGCTGAAATCCCGTGTGTTTGGCCAGTCGAGTGATCTCGTTTTTTTTAACCCCGCAAACAACTTCGGCAGCCCCCTCATGCTGACGCCCCCCTGAAGCCCTGGCTGCGAGCCAGGCCGAGACACGCCTGGACCCAGGCCGTGGTTAACACCTTAAAGCGCTGATAGCGCTTGAGTCGCCGCCGTACCTCGCCCAGGTCCTCCTTCTGGACGAAGAGCGTGGAGCTCTTGCCCGCCACAGTAAAACTGAGCTGATAGTAGGGCCCATGCTTCTTGGGATTGGAGGGAGCTTTGCACCGGCAGCCCGGTGTCCCGCACACATTCCACTGCTCACTCAGGCTCCCCGGCAAAACCGGGCCCAAGGTGGCCAGCTGCCGTTGAATCCGTTGCAGGGTCTGCTCTTCTCGCGTCATCGGTGCCTCCTCTTAGTTTCTCATTAAACCCGATAGCTCTATAATGCTATCGGTAATATAGCACAAAAAAAGCGCAAGGCAAGCGGAGGAACAAGGAACATCTTTGGCTTAGCTTAACAGCTATGGCTCTAGGCCCGGCCACATTCAGGATGACCGGATGAAGATCCTGCAACCACTGACATACCCGAGGCACGATCTGTTCCACCGATTCTCGAAGGAGATCGACATGAAGAACAGGCTTGCCGAGACGCATGGCGGCTTCAACCGTGAATGCCGACCCTCCGGCCGGTGCCCCACGGGTGATGAGCAACGTAGCATCTGAGTCCCGCACATTATACTCCGTCCGGATGCTCGGATCGTCGAATTCTGTCTCGACAAGGTTCGGGTAACGTGCGGGAATGACGCCGTCTTCTGCCATCCGCCCATTCGGAACCCACCCGCCACAATCAATTCCTAAATGAAGCGCGACATCAAGGGCTGCACGGTCAGCACCCGTTTGACCGCCGGAGACAATTCGACTAACCATAACAATGGAATTTTTCAGCCGGTTAGAGTCCGCGACCGGGCAGGGTCAACAAAACCTGTCGATTCGCAGGGAGTATTCTATAGAACGAACTCAATAATAGACTCATGTAGCCATACATCCCTATTCGGGACATACCCCGCTCCAGGCCATGCAAGCCAGCGCCACGGCCGCCAGCATTACCGGAATAGCCGGAATCGGAAGTCCGATTTGTTCACCTGAGACGATGGAAAACAAGACGATCCCGCCATACTCCAACACAAATGCGCTGATTTCGTTCACCTTGGCTCCTGCCGGATGTGGCACAACATTTCATGGAGAAACTCCACACAGGCGGTCATAGCATTCGATTGTTCAATTCCAGACTCTACCGACTCCAACGCCATCGTTACGGTTCGGCTCACAAATTACACCGAACCCGCATGGTTCCCGTATTCGACCCGATCAAAGCGCAATGGTTACACGCAAAAATGTTGCAGGAATCAATGTGGAACCAGCGTGCAGGCTTGTGTTTTGGTTGTTGAACAAATCTTCCAATTCCTTCTGCAGGTCCGCAGCCCGGCCGTTCTTTTCGGCGGCTTCGAAGGCATTCATGGTTGGTCCGTAGTATTTTTTGAATTCATCCACAAATACTGAAGGGGCGCCTGGATACTTGAAGGTAAACGTGTCCCGTGTGAAAGATATTTTCTCGGCCGGAATTCCCGCACCCGCAAATCGCTCGACCACGTGGCTTTCGACCCCCCACGTCATCGGGCTGACGAATCCCTCAGGAGGCGGCGGCATGTAGCTTGAACTGATTTTCAAAATCTGCGCAACCAGCGTCGGATCATTCGGAATCCAGTTCCCCATCACGATCCGGCCACCGGGTCGGGTCACCCGCACTTGCTCCTTGGCCACCGCAAAAGGATTGGACGCAAACATCGCCCCGAAGATACTCACGACGAGGTCAAACGCCTGGTCCGGCAATTGGTGCAAATCGGACGCATCGCCTTCCTGAAAGGAACAATTAACAAAGCCATGCTCCCTGGCCCGCCTATTCCCGGCCTGGACCAAATTGCTCGCGATATCGACACCCAATACCTCGGCTCCGAGTTTTGCCGCAGGCAATGCGGTTGTGCCATCGCCGCACCCGAGATCCAAAACCTTGAGCCCGTTTGTGATTCCAAGTCGCTGAACAAGCGTTTCCCCACTTTCCCGCATGGTGTTGGCAATCCGCGTAAAGTCACCTTTTTCCCAAAGCGCTTTATTTGAATTCATGGAAGTAGTCCTTATATAAGGATTGATTAGCCGCCCTTCCTCTCTTAATACAGCACGGAAGGCAGAAAGGCCCCGTCGGGTTCGTGATACAACCCCATACTCATCAGCGTCATGGGCTGAACGACCCGCAGCCCTTTTTCCAGACACCAGCGAAGCAGATCACTATTGCGCGTGGGGAGCAAAAATCCCGGACCGGGAAAACCGGTAGCCGCACCGATGATCGCCTTCAGGTCTTCATTGTTCTCGGCAACCGCATGGCCGAAAAAACCAACCAGAGTGGCATAGCCCGAAATGCGGCCATCGCGTTCGACCACGGTGGCGGTCTGTTGTTTAATGGCGTCCAGCAGTTCGGATTCCCGTTCGTGCCCATGGACCTGAAGACACAACCGATTGCAACCCGCCAAATCCTTTTCAACCGCCTGACGAACAGCGTGGCCGGATATCGAGAGACCAAGGGCCGGACCCTGAATCGTCGAAAGCGGTTCACGGGCTTGGAAACCTAATTTGGTATAGAGAGACAGTGAACGATTGTGATAGGCCGCTTGCACTAACCGGACGCTCGCGAAACGGATCTCCTGCGCCCGCTCCAACACATGTTCCATCAGGCGTCTACCCACGGCCCCATTTTGGACCGCCGGGTCCACGGTGATCGGACCGACCCCGGCAATAACGGCATTCTCCCAGAGGAAATTACTCCCGACGATCCGCCCTTCCACTTCAGCTACGACTGAATGAAGGTCAGGACGCGAGAACAGGTGAGAAAATAACTGAACGGCAATATCCGGGGCAGGAAAATCAGGAGGAAAATTATGTTGTTCGGCTATGGACTTAAACGCTTCGTAACAGATCGTGCCACACGGTTCAGCATCGGAAGGGTCACCATGGCGCAGTCTGAGGTTCATAGGTCCCACTGCCCCCAAATGGTCAATCGTCATTCGCTTGAGGACGATCGGTCCTGTTGCTTTTTCCATTCATCAGTCAGAAGTCCGGAAAATCCCCAGTCTTCCTCGTTAATCTCTTGAATCACGACATGGATGTGATCCGGGTTTTTTCCTAACACGCGAACCAGGGAATCAGTGACGTCTTTCACCAATTCCGCCTTCTGCTCTCTGGAGGCACCCGTCGTCATTTGAATATTCACGTATGGCATAGAACGTCCTTAGTATACTTGAGTCAGAGGATTGGATGTCACGTGACACGCCTTGCCACAATACAAAAAAAATTCACCGCCCATGGGTTGCAATCAGCCCAGGAAAAAGTCGCCTACACGGTGATATTCCGTCGCACCTCATAGTGGCTTTGCACCAAACCGTTTTCAAACGTTCGTGTGGCAAGATGCTGCAAGTGGATCTCGTGGGAAAGCGACCCGAACAAGGGAATGCCTGTGCCGAGAAGAATGGGAACCTTCGTAATGATCAGTCGGTGAATCAAGTCTTCGCGAAGGAATCCTTGAATGGTCTTGCCCCCGTCAATATAGAGATGCCTCCATCCACGTCCCGCCAGGCGTTGCACCACCTCATGCGGTGGTGCATTCATGGACTCGACTGTTCTTGCGATGTCCTTGCGAATAGCCACCGGACGACTGCTGAGAACCACCACGGGCTTTTCCCCATAGAGCCATGCCCCGAAGGATAATGCCATCTCATATGAGGCCCGTCCCATAACAATGGCATCAACAGAATCAATGAATTCATGATACCCGTAATCCTCCGTCCCGGCATCTCCCACCCCGGGAAGCCAGTCGATACCGCCATTCTCGCGGGCGATAAAACCATCAACGCTGGTGGCAATATAGACCGTCCCGATCATCTCCCCCTCAATGTGTCTCCTGGAATATCGTTTGATGTCCGCGTCATCCTGAATTTTTCCTCCTGCGCGGGCTATCAGCGAATGCACTTTTAGGAAAAAATTTCCTGGAACTAACGATTAAACCGTGACCGGCTTTTTTTTTGCTTTACCTTCTTCACCGACTTTTTTGCACGAACGGCCGCCTCATACGACCGAAGCGCCCAGCCCTTCGCCTCCGCCGTATCCTCAAAGATCTCCTCGGGGGCCATATAGTAGGACTATGGTGAATGTCTTGCCGTGTTTTTTATACTGGAAGGGCTCTAATTCCCGTTCCTCAAAAAATGGGGCCAATGCCTCGTCAGCTTTCAAATACAACACATCATCCGCCACCAGCCCGAACATCAATCCATCATGGAAGAGCCCATACCCGCCAAACATGCGGCGTGGATGAATGGGTCCGAATTCCTCGAACACCTCTTTGAGAAATTCCACGTATTCGCTCATAAATTTATTGTCCGGGGTGCTTTTTTACGACAAAGGTTGGAATTCAGCGGCCCCAGAAACCCGTCTACTGGAAGAAAGAGTTAGGCATGGGTTGCGAGCTTGAGGCCAACGATGCCTGCAAGGATCAATGCCAGACTAACCAGTCGCGCGGGATTCGCCTGCTCCTCAAACAAGAAGATTCCCAATATGGCAGTACCGACAGCACCGACACCGACCCAAACCGCATAAGCCGTCCCGACGGGAAGTGTTTTCATTGCAATACCAAGCAAGCCAAGGCTGATTACCATGGCCAGCACAGTCCCGACAGTCGGCCACAGACGCGTAAAGCCCTCCGTGTATTTGAGCCCAATTGCCCATGCGACTTCGAATAATCCGGCAATAATAAGAATCGCCCAGTTCATAACAAGTCCCTCTCAATAATGTGGGGGTTGTCCCGATATGCTATCGCACAGTGAAATCATCCTCACTTCTCAGTGGGGCCTCACGTTGGAGTTCAACTGCCACCGAAGGCGGTCCCCTGGCACGACAGATGAGACATGGCTGTATCTATAGCAAAATATGATCACTCAAGCATTATTTGCATCCGACAGGGATGGATGGGTCTGGATTGTTCGAATTCCTCTTTGAAAATTTTAACGCCCTCACTCATAGAATTGGGACTGAACTGTGCCTCCACTGAGTGGCAGGGAAGGATAGTACGACAGATCCCTGATAGTCACCCTGTCCCGAAGTGGGTATGAAAAAGTCTATCAGGGTCGTAGGTATGGCGCAGCGACTGGAGGCGTTGCCAGTTCGCAGGCGCGAACGACCGTTCGGCGCGTACCAGTTCCTCGATGATGTCGGACTCGCCCACGTAATGACCCACCGCAAACCGGTTCAATGCCGCAATTGTCTCACAATGCCATGCCCTGTTCGCATCATCATCCTCCGGCCGTTCCCATATCGCATAGCAGAGAAGTAACGTCCTGGCTGTCATCGAGAATGCGGCGGCGGGGAGCATTGCAGCACTACTCTCCGAACCGGTGGCAAATATGCATGCCCCCAGTGACTTTGATGACGGCGCGTGCAAAAAGGACTCGCGCATCGTCGCCAACGGCCGTACAGGTGAAGAGTTCGACCAAAACGTTTCCGCCAGGGCGCGATGGTAGTCCGGCCATAACATCCCGCCCTTATCGAGCAAGGCGTCCAGCGAAGTCGGTTGGATCATTTCCTTTCCCAGACATGCGGATAAAACGGGACAGGCCTCCAGGAGGTTGAGCCTGGCAGCGGCTTCACGTTGGGAATCGAGAAAGGCCGTCGCAGTCAGGAGACAGACAAAGCCGTTGCCGGACCGGCACTGTTCGATATAGGCCGGTGGCGCCGGCGCGCAGAACATCGCCAATTCCACCTCTGGCGGCAACTGCCTGGCCATTCCCTCTGCCCATGCGCCAACCTCTTCCATGTGTGACAACGGGTAGAAGTAAGTGCTGGTCGTCATGGCACGTGGCACCGGATACAGCTTGAGAACGAATTGGGTCAACACCCCGAAAAAGCCAGGCCCCGCCCCGCGAATTGCCCAGAGTAAGTCGGCATGTTGCTCCTGATTAACCACGACTAAGGTGCCATCGGCCGTCACAACATGGGCCGCCTCGACGCTAAAGCAGGCCGGTCCCCATGTATTAGAGTTCCAGCCCAAACCGCCATTCAGTAAAAACCCGCTCATGGGGACCGAAGGGCAATGTCCCACGGGAAAGGCCAACTCATGCGCGGACAACTGCCGGTTTAACTCCCGCCCCGTCACCGCCGGTTGAACCACTGCCGTGCGACTCATAGGGTCAATCGAAACCTGGTTCAGACGCCCGAGATCTATCAACAGGCTCCCGTCGCACAACGAAAACCCGACCCAACTATGCCCACCACCACGCACGGAAACTTTCAAATTCTGAGCGCGAGCAAACCTGACAGCCTCGATGACATCCTGCTCATTGGCCACCTGCACGACCACCTTCGGGTAACGCCCCGGCGTCAGCTGATTCCAAATGAGCGAGCACCTGAGATCTTCGTACCCGGCGTCGGTCGCAACCGTCACCTTGCCCGCAATCCGACTCTTCAGAGCCTTCACGTCCATCCTAATATTCTACCCTCTGCGAAGCTCCACAGGCAGCAGGAGGAATGATGTGCTTCATCGTAAGAATGGGGAACTGATGGGTCCTTTTTGTTGTTTTGGTGACCTCTGGTTTTATCAATCATCCGCAACCAGACCCAACCTCACACCCTTGCGAAAGTGACCATCGTCACCGAACAGCCGGCGTGTCCAAATCGGCCCAATGGCGCACAGACCTCTTGGAGATATTCAATGTATTCGGACCTAGGATTGCTCCTGACCTGTTGTCTAGGCATAACGACCCGCATCAGCAGGGATCCGACGCGCCCTCTGCTGCATGCGAGTATGAGGCCCCTCACCTCCTCTCAGACCGGCCTGACGTTCTGGTTCATCCGGAAGAGGTTCGTCGGGTCGTACTTCTTCTTAAGCTCCACCAACCGGTTGTACGTCGCACCGTAGGCGAACGCAATGCGGTCGGTCTCGTCTTGGGTGAGGAAGTTGATGTACGCACCACCGCTGGCAAACGGCTGTGACGCGGCAAAGAATTCGCGCGCCCAGGCGATGCAGGACTCGTCATCGGCAGCTCCCTCCCAACGGGCATGCACGTTCATCACGTAGTTGGCGTCCCGGCTTGAGTAGGCCATCGCCTCGGGCGCGACGCGGGCCGTCTGGCCGCCGATCGCAGCGACGAAGATCTCGCATTGCGGCGACGGAAGGGTGCCGACATATTGAATAACGGCGTCGATCGCGCCGTCACTCAGTTTCGAAAAGTTATGGGACTTCCAGTAGTTGCGCGCACCCCGCGTCAGGAGCGGATCGAAGGCCTGTTGCCAGGCCATGTAGGGCTGCACGCCGATGTGCTCACCGTAGGCCGTGCCGAACCCGCGCAGCGGCTCGATCAGCGTCCTGCCCAGAGTGGGGTCACCCGCATAGCACAATGCCAGGGCGACGATCTCTTTCCCGTGGACCTCCGCCGGCAGAAAGGGCAGCGGGGGCGCCTTCCGAGTGACCATCCAGACGGCAAGCTCGTCCGGCATCGTCTCGGTGAAACCGGCGAACTGCGTCAGCACCGACTTCGCCTGGTCGAAGGGGAAGACAATGAGCCCGCTTAAGACGTCCGGCCCGACGGGATGGAGTTGAAACTCAAAGCTGGTGACAATACCCAAGTTCCCACCACCACCACGCAGCCCCCAGAAGAGGTCTTCGTGTTCCGTTGCGCTGGCATGCACTTGACGCCCCTCCGCCGTGACGACATGCGCGGAAAGCAGGTTGTCGATGGTCATACCGTACTTCCGGCTCAGCCAGCCGAACCCGCCTCCGAGCGTCAGGCCGGCCACGCCCGTGGTCGAGTTGATGCCCAGCGGGGTGGCGAGGCCGTGGGCCTGCGCGGCCGCGTCGAAATCGGCAAGGGTGCAGCCGGGCTCGACGGTCGCCCGGCGAGCCTTCGGATCCACTTGAACATTCTTCATCAGCGAGAGGTCAATCATGAGGCCGTCGTCGCAGACGGCGTTCCCCGCGATGTTGTGCCCGCCGCCTCGGATCGAGACAAGCAGGTTGTGCTTGCGCGCGAACCCGACCGCCTGGACGACATCTTCAGTTGACACACAGCGGGCAATCAACGCGGGACGGCGGTCGATCATGGCGTTCCAGATCTGCCGCACCTCGTCATAGCCGGCGTCGCCAGGAAGAAGTGCCTCCCCCCCGAAGTGTGTCTTGAATTTGTCGATCATGGCGTGTTCTAACGGTTTCATACCTGCCTCCTTTGCATAGGTCTCACGTTTTTGCCTAGTTTTTTATGGAAACACCTTCAGAAAAGACCGTGAGGCCTGTTGGGCCAATTCCTGCCGGCCTCGACGCCCGCCCAAACAGTCGAACGGCAGGCCCGAGAGCCATTCTTCCGGCACCCGACAGGGCCACAAACCTATCGAATCGCCACACGAAGTCCGGTATTGGTGATCAGACCATAGCGGGAGAATACGGAAAGAATTCGAAAGCAGGTGGATGTGCCGGAAGGCAGAAAAGAATCGGAAAATTTCGAAGGAGTCGCCATCATCTGTTCCCACGGAGGCGGTATTCTATACCAAAAATAACCGCCTACGCATCTTCCCCCCAAACAGATCGCTGAACAGCTTGTCACCGCCATTGAGTGAAGCAGGAGGAGACGGGCTACCTCGCGGGGCTCGGACAAGCCCGCCAAGGGAAAGAGCGTCCGATCATGGGACGGGCGGAAGGCGTCGGACCCAGAGAACAACCTCGTACCTCAACACTTCCTTATACGCGCTGAGTTGGTGTCGGCGTGATGTTCTGCTGGGGTTCGCCCCGGCAGCTGAGCTAATGCTTGGCGCGTCCCAAAGTGCGCCACCTTATAGTGGTGGACTGGATAGATTTTGTCATCCCTCGACTTAGACTTCGACGATATCCGGTTTCAAGCTGGAGACAAACGACGCCACTTCGTCACATTCCTGCCGCGGAACGTGCAACGCCTTCATCGTCGCCCCGGCATGTTCAAGGAAAATCGCCCAATCACGTTCGCTGATTTTCATGCCTTTATGGGAGAGCTTCATATCGCGGCCGGTGTAGTACATCGGACCTCCGGCATTAGCACACAAATAATCAATAAGGAGTTGGCGCTCCCTGGCTATCCCGTCATTACCTCGATTCTGCCAGAATCGCCCCAATTGAGGGTCGGATTGCAACCGGGGAAGCAAATTATTTGTAAACCCGACAATGCCCTCGTACCCGCCAAGACGTTCATACAGTGACTGTTGACTCATACTGTTCTCCTCATCGTTGCAAGGTGAAAAAGTAGGCTAGACTCAGGACATCTCTATCCCGTTGCCAGGCAGATTGATCCTGACCTCTCCATTAGTGTGGATTTTCTGTGGACAACACATTGGGCACCATGCGCCCCATCGTCAGGCCATCGTTGTATCAGGTGATGCTTGGATTCCAGATCCGAAGCATGAGAGTTCTGGTTGGCCGAAGATCGTCACTGTTCGGCTAACTTCATTTCCCTAGAACAAAATTTCACCATTGGTTTTCACAGCCCAATCTCCTTTCTCATGAGTCCGGAGACTGGCGCGAAAGATCAGACCCCTCGTCAGCGATAGGGTTGGTCGTACGGCTCCCGTCCGGCCTAGAATTCTTGCAACAATCTTCCCCCACCCGGTAACGGTCCTTCGAATCCGTTTTCCCGTAACGCGTACCAGAAAGTCACCGCGTTAATCCCCAGGATGGGAATCCCTAGCACCGGTTCCAATTTCTCCGTCACGTTGATCAAGCTCATATTCGTGCCACACTGGACGACCGCGTCCAATGCATGCTCTTCAGTCGCCAACAATTCCAGAATGGCGTTTTCCTTTACCGAGTCAGGAACATGCGCGATATGCAGCGCGTTCGCGCAGGAGAAGCCCACGCTCGATACCACCTCGTATCCCAGTTCTTCGAACATCTGTGTTGCGAACTCGTTGCCTTTCTTATCGAACGGCGTCAGGAGGCCGATCCGCTTCGCGCCATATTTCCCCAGCGCCGCATGAACCGCATCATGCCAGGTGGCCCAGGACAGCCCGGAATACTCTTCAATCTCCTCCATCGGGGCCCGAATGGCTTCAATGCCTCCAATAATATGCTCCAGGCTCATGCCCATGATCAGGTATTGTGGCTCTGCCAACAAGGCCACATCCACCGCGGCTCTCAGTCCGCCCAGAAACTGCTTCTTATACGCCCTCAGATCTTCTTCGGTTTCCAATCTCGGCTTCGAGGTCATGACGGTGGCCGTGTGAAGGCCCACCCCTCGCAACCCGTCCGGTCCCTGGTTCATACAGATGATGCTCCACAGTTCGTGCTCCATGCTGGTATTCGTGGCGGGAATGATCAGCCCGAACTTTCTTCTGAAACTCCGCACATCGGGATATCCGATGGACGAGTCGATCTCGTCAAAGTTTTCGGCTTTTGTGCCATTGTGAATGACGCCGGGCGGCGCCAGTGCGGGCATGGGCGGGGCATTGACATCGGGGATGGTGATCGATTTTCCGGACAGTTTGCCAATGATTGTTTGGTCGCCGCGAGGATGTGGTTTCTGCTGGTCAGTCATAGAGCCATCTTTCATCTATATATAAGATTTCGCAATGGACAACGTCTCGTCGGCTTTAGAATACCGCGTATGGTCTGTTGCCAGCAAAAAGCTGGTTTTGTTTTCTTTTTTTTGAACTATCTGGAAGATGCCGGGTGTCGGCCCGGCAGCCGAGGTCCTTTTGTTTCGGCAAAAGGACCCAAAACCATTGACGCCCCGCCCTGCTTCATGAAATTGACCGGACGCGAAGGAGGGGGAGACGGGCTAACTCGCGGGGCTCAAACAAGCCCGTCAGGAAAAAGAGCGTCCGATCGGTACGGGCGGCAGGCGTCAAATTTCCTGAGTTATGATTGGGAGTATTGACGAATTCGCTCGATCAATCTTTGATGTTGCATCCGTCTTTCTTCGTCCGGATCTTCAACTGACTCGATCGATTCGATGGAACGAACGTAGGCAGTGGGAAACCGTAAATGTTTGGCACCCAACACAACGAGGGTTTTATACCAATGATAGGGCTTCAGGTTATGCTCAATGTAGGATGGTTGAGCCAGGTAGGTAAAACAGGCGTACTCTTTCCCATGAAGTGCTACTGGGAGTTGGCTATCGTGATAACCTTTCCCCTTGCCTTCGAATCGGTCCAGCATGGGTTTATGGGCTGAATCTATGTGATAGATGCCCCCATACACTTCATCGGATTCTTCACCCGTGGGGGCCAGGTTGCACTTACTCGATCCATCCTGACCCCTTTTCTCAAAAGCCAGTCGATACGGTCTCAACTCAACCACACCAATGAATTCGGCAGAAGGCACGCGTTCCCGCAACCGCATAGGATGGAGGTTCGAACCATAGGCCAAATAATAGAGCAACCCCTCACTCATCCTTCATCCTTGCTTGCGGAGTCCATCATCATTCTAATCACCCTCAGAACCAAAAATCCCTGTCGGCTTTCCGTCGATACTGAGCTGGTTCTTCTTTTGCCAATAGGCCGAGACCCCTTTTTCGCCCTGCTTCTCAGCCCACGTCGAAAGGATATGGCGGTCTTCAACGTAGTTCATGAAAGGCACGGCATGACCGCAGGAGGTTTGCACCCGATCAATAGACACCAGGAAGTACTGCCGCGTCGCTGTGGTAGAAGGCAATTGAGTCGAAAACTCCGCCCAACGAGCATCCCTCGGATGAAAGACTTGTGCTGTGCCATAGACCCGAAGAATCAATGGCGGCCCTTCAAAGGCACACCACATCATCGTCATTCGATTGGATTCCAAAAGATGGGCTGCCGTTTCGTTCCCGCTCCCGGTCAAATTCATCCAGAGAATTTCGTGAGGGTTGAGCACACGAAGCGAATCCTGGCCCTTCGGGGAGAGATTGATTCTTCCATCCGGCGCAGCCGTGGCCACAAAAAAGATCTTTTGTTCACCAATAAATTGGATTAACTCATTACTTAGCTCTGGAAATTGAACAGCCACGATACCGCTCCATTCACTCTAGTTTCTCACGACATAGCCCATTTTTCAGATCATACCTAAAGAGGGCAAAAAGGCTAAACGATCTCTGTAGCGTAGCCTAACGATAATTGCACCGACTGTAAAATTTTGAAAGGAATTGAATAGTTACCGGGTCTCGGCCCGGCAGCCGAACTACTTTGGTTTCGGCCAAAGTAGTCAAAACCATTGACGCCCCGTTCGGCCTTATCAGATTGATCGGACGCGAAGAAGGGGGGAGACGGGCTAACTCGCCAGGCTCAAACAAGCCCGCCAAGAATAAGAGCGTCCGATCATAGGGCCGAACGGCAGGCGTCGGTCAGGGAAAGGGAGGAAAAGAAAGTAGGAAGTTTCTGGGGTCATTTTTAGAAGCGAGTCTTGCAATCATGCAATCCCCTTTTGCCCTCACTCAGCTATTTCAATAGGTGACAATCCACTGTCATATTGCAAGACCTGACCCGAAGCACGGCCCTCACTAAGAGATGAGACCAGCGACATGGTCGGATATGATCTTTCCTCGCGCCGCAAGAAAGTCAGAGTAATTCGCATTTTTGTAATTGAAAGATGAGGGCTTGGGAAGAAGATTGGAAATGAACACTGCGTCAGCGTCCTTGCCAAGCTCCGCAACTATTACAGGGACATACTTTGAAGGCGGACTATCGGATATAGTCTTATTGGAGGTGGACGTGAGCATCACGATGTTTCCCAAGGCGTTGGACTCTAGTGGTTCTCCAATAGCTTTCAGATAGGCTCTTGGATAAACATGGTGGTACTCTTTCTTGTTGTATCCTGAAAGGGCACTTTGAACGTCAATTGACATACCATTGGCGAGATTTCTTGGAGCAGCGGATGCCAAAGCTAAGATGTATGACCTTGACCTAGATACATTGCTCTTGAACTGAATATTTCCCCAATCCTTTGAATTCGGCACCAGGCCAAATTGCTCACCATTGCCATCACCAGAGAGCACATAGGCCTTCACCACCTCTAGGTCACGCGAAACAAAGTTCTCTCCACCAATTTTATAGCGTTCTCCGAACGAGGCACGCCAGAACCACTGCCTTAGACGATTGGCCTGCAGGGCCGATAATTCCTTGGCATCTCTGAAAATGTATGTCGCCACAAGCAATACGGCTTCGTACGACAAGAAATCCCAACTATGAATTAGGAATTGAGTACTAAGTGCATCAACTGCAGACCTAAGTGCGGATTCGGTGAGCTCGGCGAGACTTTCAATCTGTACTGTCGAAAGATTTCGAAGTTCACGAAGCGATTTGTCTTGAATAGATCCAGAATGTACGGCTGATAATGCCTTAAGGATGGTCGAGCGCTCCGTGCTTCCGTACCCCTTCGAATCAAGTGCAGATAATACACTGGCAACCTTCTCGTTCAAGTCGAAGTCTTCAGCCCACGTGGCTGCAACCATGAGGTCGTATGTAGACAATCTAGTACCTGAGCTATTTATTCTTTCGAAGATTGGGCAAACTTCCTCTATTGTTAGATCTTTGAGTGTAACTACTGGTAGTTTGTACTGAGTGAATGCGGAAATAATATCGTCGAGTCGCTCTTGCAGAATGGCGGCATTTGGTAAATTGAGGAGCGATGTTCGGTAATTCAATAAGCTGGTTGTATTGAACATCTTCCGAAGAGGGAATATTTCTGGTCTGGATATTGGACCTTTGATCTCAATGAAGATTTCGTTTACAAGATCATAAGCTGCAGTATAACCGCCTTCGCTTTCACTTGCTCCAAGACAGGAGTACATTACTGTTAACCTTTGTTGACCATCCAATACGTAATTCGTCGGCGTGATTTCGTCAGTGGTGGGTAAACGAAAACTACCTATATCCCTAGCTGCATTAAGCTTTTCAACCGTTTTCCAGAGCAGAACGCTGCCAATCGGATATCTATTTGCCACAGAATCGAGCAGGTCTAACGCTTGATCATCTTTCCAGACGAATTTTCGTTGAAACTGCGGTATCTTGATTTCCCCTTTTTTGATGTCTGCGATTAGTTGGCTGAAGTAAGCTGTTTCGGTTGCCAGTTTTGTAGAGATGTCGGATTTCATGAATTAGCCTTTTTTCTTCGGTTGTCACGTGCCCACATCATTGACATTCAAGTGATTAGAAACACAGGTATTTAGATACCTAACAATGTTTATACGGATCCGCATGAGAGCCGGATCTGCAAATTTCTGACCGTATAGTACGCCATTAAATTTTTTAAGGAAAACGCCATAAGCGTTGGCACTTCAAGATGAATGAGTCCGAATTGCTCGAACACCTCTTTAAGAAATTCATCGTTCTGGATTTAAGATGTCCCAGAGACTTGCTGTATGCCTTCAGATTCGCATAGCCGGAGCCAAAAGGTTCAGTGGGAAGCGGCGCAACTTTTAGGCATTCGAGTTGACGCGATCTCTAGGCCTGCAGTTTCGGCTTCAAATGTTGCCATATTTCCATCATTAAACCTTGCATACCAATACTTCAAGGTAACATTAGATACATTTGTGCCCTTTTTTAATCGTGCTCCAGAAAGCAGAGTTTGAGATATTTCTGCAGTTTCGTTTCCTACGTCTGCAGCATATGGCATGCATTTCTCGATAAGCGTAAGTAGGCGTATTAAATTTCTACTTTCCTGCTCATAATCTTCAGATTCTGTCATCAGAAAATTTGCTTGCCCTATAAGTACAGGAAGAATGATGTCCAAGTTTTTTGGCTTTTCAACCAAATACCTTCAACCAAACTAATAGCTATTGATCTCGCCTGTGTTCCGCGCTCAAAGTAACCAAGCGTCTTTTCAAGCAATTCATCTTCGTTCTTTTTCCTAGTTAATTTGTAAGTGAAAGAGAATTGTGCAAATGCCAACAGCCAACCACCCATTGCTAACGCTAGTTTCCAATCCATAATGGCTCCTAACAATGTTAGTTTTCTGAGGTCAAGTCTGCAGCTTGTCTACATTCCACATAGAACTACGGATTACCCATCATCGTCCCCGGGAAATGGCTCTCAGGAACTCACGACCAAGAACAGTTCTGTGCACTTTGCTAAAGATTGCAATTCCGCCGTACGTCATTTCGGGAGTAATAAGTCCTAGCCGTGTCAAGTTACCTAAGGATAATTCCACGCGACTCGAAGGACGGAGATTCTCCTGATTGGGTTTCTCATCAGTAACACATTCGGGCAAATGAGTTGTCCAGATTTCTGCCTCGAAGTCTGGAACAAAGGTTGCTGCGTAGATTTTTTCTAGAAGCAATGCGTCGAGTGAAGTTAGGTCCTCCAAAATGCTGACAAAAGCCCGTCGAACCTCAACATGAGAGGAAGCATCAGCGGCGTTGACTAATAAAGCCGCCCATCGATCTTGAAGTGTGTTATCTTCTTCCAGCGAACCACCTTGAATTAGTGGAATGGCTAACTGCAAGGGCACATTCCGACTAGGTTGTCGCAACCCCCTCTCAGCTAAAAAACTGTCCGCACGTTCAATCAGCCGGATTTGACGCTCCCATCGTAGATACTTGAGCTTGTCCTCAACGATACCCATTGCTTGTTCAGTCGACCCACCCACGTATTTAGATAAAAATCCACCAAGTTTCAGCACAGCCTCAATGGCCTTTCCCGCAGTCTTCGCTATCTCTTCAATCGCTTTAGATTCGTCGCTCATAACTGAAATTTTTTTGATGGGCTCGAAAGGTGAATCGGCAACCTTCTCTTTTGTGGGAAAACGTCTTTCGTCGGGGACAATCGAATTTCTGGTCTGAAGTGCCTCCTTCGGGGCAAACACATGGCTTTTAACAAGTCTCCCCTCCCAACACACAAAGCTCATTCACCGGACTGCATGCCCATAATAAAAGCCTTCTCTAAATGTTCTAAAATCAGAGGTGATAATTTAATAATCGTCGAGATAAGTCAAGGAAAGATTTGCGTTTATTCGAAAATTATTCTAGGCCGAAACCAAACGCTTACATCCATCTGGGCTCTTTTCAAGTGCGAAGACAATCGTCGGGCTGGACACAGATTCTTCGCCGGTGGCTCAGAATGACCATTCAGGTGAGAACTCCGACGCCTGCCGCCCGTGCCCCTGATCGGACGCTCTTCTGCTTGGCGGGCTTGTTCGAGCCCCGCGAGTTAGCCCGTCTCCCCCTCGCTCGCGTCCGATCAATCCGATACAGGCGGGCGGGGCGGCACTGGTTTTGGCCACTTTGGCCGAAACAAAGGTGGCTCGTCGCGCGGGGGCGAAACCCCGCATTGTAATTAGGGATGGGATGTCAGTTGTAGGTTTCTCTTTCTTGCCTGAGGCAGGTTTTGTTGGGAATTGCCGGTGCTGCTCAGTCTTGTTCAATCATAATTAAGTTATTCTTGCATTCTTTATATAGCTTTTCCGCCTCAAGTTCCGACAGTGTTACTAATGAATTAGGAAAATAGAAATCTCGCTGTAGAAGCTCTTTAATCTTGCCAGATGGAAGCAATGTATTTATATCTCCCGTTACAGAGTCAACACCACTTATAAAGTTGCTCAATTTAATGGATCTCTCCTCGGCTTGAAGTTCTTTATTGTAAAATTCCTGTATTGTTGCAGTACCCCTTCCAACCCCAATGACTCCATAGCCATTGTGATAAAGGAATATGTATGACTTATTCATCCACGGTCCGATAATGCTACGGCGGTCGCCATAAGTGGCCGCTTTCTTTCCCTTCACCATATCCAAATATGCTTTGGGGATGTAACGCATGCAGGTATTGATCCAACAATTGTAGGAATTTTGCTGAAACCACAGTTCATTTGATATTTCAAAATACCTCTTTCCAGACACCGCATAGAACCGATAGAAGTATTCTTCTATGTCGAGACCCAATCCCTTCCAGTACCTAGAAACCCTTCCCGTATCCTCTGAGGACGAATGAGAAATTACAATGACCTTTTGTTTCTTGTTGAATTCAGTACGATCGACACGAAAACCGAAGTGATCCTCAAAAGCATCCATCAATTCGTCTCGCTTGGGATAGCATTTTTGGAAATGGCCGTTCATTTCTTTGTAGCGCCAGAATGAAAAATGTTGTGCATAATCCAACGCTTGATAAATTTTCCCACGGTCAAATAGCCCATCTACCTTAAGCTCAAAGATTACTAGGTCGCCGCTACTATTGACCGCGAACAGGTCTGCTTCCTTCTGAAAACTGCGTTCATTGCCAAACACCAGGTATTCTGGAAAAAGAAGGTCTCCAATAATCTCTCTTAAATAGTTTTCGAGGTCCTTCTCGCACCCACCGAACGAATCTACTATATTCATTCCAGTTACAGGCTTGAATCCTTTTACCTCTTCTTCCCATTCAAATAACATATTTTCAGTCCTCTACCGGATGGCACACAATCAATCGTTTAGGAAAATCCGCAAAGGGATCGGATTTGCCACTTCTTTGGATGCGCTCAAAGCCTGGAAAACACTTTAGTTTCCATAAGAACCCAAGGCAGGAGATAATTTAATAATCGTTGAAATAAGTCAAGGAAAGATTTGTGTTTTTTGGAAAACCTTCGAGGCCGAAACATAACAATCAAATCCACACTGCCTCTTTTCCAGCACGAAGACAATCATCTAGCTGGGCACAGATTTTTCGCAATGGCTCAGATTGACAATTTAGTTGAGAACTCCGACGCCTGCCGCCCGTCCCATGATCGGACGCTCTTCTTCTTGACGGGCTTGTTCGAGCCCCGCGAGTTAGCCCGTCTCCCCCTCGCTCGCGTCCGATCAATCCGATACAGGCGGGCGGGGCGTCACTTGGTTTTGGGTCCTTTTGCCGAAACAAAAGGACCTCGGCTGCCGGGCCGAAACCCGGCAACACAGAAAATCACGCCGTCAACAACTTAGCGGGTATAAGGAAGTGTTGAGGTACGAGATTGCTCCGCTGGTCCGACGCCTGCCGCCCGTCCCCATGATCGGACGCTCTTCTTCTTGCCGGGCTTGTTCGAGCCCTGCGAGTTAGCCCGTCTCCCCCTTCCCCGCGTCCGAGCAATCCAATGAGCTCGGGCGGGGCGTCACTGGTTTTGCCCACTTTTGCCGAAACAAAAGTGGGTCGGCTGCCGGGACGAACCCCGGCATTACAGAAATTCGCAATAACACCCACCCTGCTGATACGGCGGAGAAATAACCCCAGAGCCTCCTCTCTCTTAATAGACGATGCGTGGATATCCCCGCATCCACTCATTCGTCCCCGCAATCCCCGCAAACCGACCACCCTCACATCACGCATAAGCCACTGTTTTACAACATCTTTTTCTTTTCATCGTCATGGCAAGCCCCTTGCGATAGCACCATTTCAACAATCGCATTCGCAACCGGAAAGGAGGTGAACAGTTACAGGGGCCAAATAGCGGATTATCAAAAGAGTTCGCGAAAAAAAACGATCGGACATACCAACGACTACTTAACGACTTCACAAAGGAGACAGACATGAACGTGAAAATTTCTCAGCCACCCGTATCACAGAAGCACACGGAGAGCCCAAACCCTGAGACCGGAGCCGGTCCAACGGATACCAAGGAAATTGTCTATCTGGCCTCCGGCTTACTCATTCTGGTCATTGGTATAGGCGGCCTCTTAATGTATTCCGAGGATGTCCCGCTGCCTGCCACGGCTTCTCAGGGAATTGATAAAGGGCAAATGGCGAGTGCGTTTACCTCCACCGAACGGCAACCCGCTTCTTACGAACCGATGGCAGTGAGCCAGGCCTCGGCTGAAGAGCCGTTGACCGAGGAGATCACCCCGATCCCCGGACCGGGTGAGAACCCGCCGATGGCAGAGACGGATGTCTATTTCGCATTTAACGGATGGACCTTATCCGACGAGGCCAAGGACAATCTTAAAATCCAGATGGAGAGCAGGCCGGAAGGATGGAGCGGCACCCTTCAGATCGTGGGACATACTGACGCTCAGGGGCCGGATGTCTATAACCGTGCGTTGGGGCTCAAGCGAGCCCAGTCCGTGAAAACCTACCTGCTGTCGCTTGGCATTCCTGAGGACGACGTCCAGGTGGACACGTTGGGGAAAGACGGAGCGATCTGCCAGGAAGAGACGCCGGAATGTTTTGAACAAAACCGGCGGGCCCATGTGGCGTTACTCCCTGCTTCAACCACAGAAGGAGAAGAACTCCAACTGTCGATGATTCCTGCGGACACGGACAGCCCGGCTGCGGAAGAAATGGTTCTGACAACTGACGAACCACAAATCGCTTCTACGGACACCGAAGTCTCCTTGCCGGAGGATATTCGGGAGGAATTTGTCTCTTCCGATCCACTCATCACGGTCGAGTCCCTTCCCTAAGACTCTCACCCCGGGTTGGCCCACCACGCTGTGGGTCAGCCCGGGCCCGCCCTGACGGACAGTTTTCACAAGGACCTCTCACGACCATAAAGGAGCAGGTATGAATTACTGGAAGCAACTTCTTCTGCCTCTGGCGTTTTGGCTCACCGGCAGTGTGGTGGATTGCCTGGGCCTTCCTCCTGTTTTTGCTCAACCTCTGGAATCTCAAGTCACGGCACCAGCTCACAAGGCCGGACCGGACCTGCAACCGGGCTTGATGATTCGCCCGATGTCCGGGGAAACAACTCTCCCCGCCCCCACCGTCTCCACCCATGTCACCACCACCATCAGCGGGCTGATCGTGCGCACCACCGTCTCGCAAACCTTTCACAATCCCAGTGCGGAATGGGCCGAGGGCATCTATGTCTTTCCGTTACCCGAACAAGCGGCCGTCGATCACCTGCGTATGCGGATCGGCGACCGGATGATTGAAGGAATCATTCAAGAACGGGCCGAAGCCAGGAAAACATTTAAACAGGCCAAGCGCAAGGGACAGCGCGCCAGTTTGCTGGAGCAGGAACGACCCAATGTGTTTACCGCATCCGTGGCAAATCTTGCACCGGGGGAACCCATCATTGTGGAGATTGAATTTCAGGATACGGTCCGGTACGACCAGGGCCGGTTTTCTCTCCGGTTTCCGATGGTGGTCGGGCCCCGCTATATCCCGGGCACTCCCCTGTCTATGGTCGAGGCACAACTGCATACAACCGGTTTGGGATGGGCCGTCAACACCGATCAGGTTCCCGATGCGTCACGGATTACGCCACCGGTCCAACATCCTGACCAAGGCCACATCAATCCCTTTACCCTTCATCTCGATCTGGCGCCCGGCTTCCTGCTTGATCGAGTGGAGTCCCAGACTCACCAGATTCATGTTGAAACCCATTCCAACGGACGCACGCACATTGAGCTGGTCGACCCTTCCACATTTGCCGATCGCGACTTCGAATTAGCCTGGACCCCGCAAGCCTCCCATGAAGCCCAAACTCAACTGTTTCTAGAGGAACACGACGGTGACACCTACGGTCTGATGTTTTTCCTTCCCCCACAACTCATCGAAGCCGGGCCGGAGGACCTTAGCCGCGAAGTTATCTTTGTCATTGACACCTCAGGCTCCATGGCAGGCGCATCCCTTGTGCAGGCCAAAGCCGCACTCACCCTAGCCGTGTCTCGTCTGACGCCTAAGGACCGCTTCAACATCATTCAATTTAATTCCATCACAAAACATTTATTTCCGCAGGCGGTGCCGGCTGACACCCGCGCTATTCAACGCGCGATTTTGTATGTGAACAGCCTTCAAGCTGAGGGCGGGACGGAAATGCTTCCGGCTGTGGTTCAAACATTGTCTCATCAAAAAGAAATACAGACATCTCTCAGACAGGTCATTTTTATCACCGACGGATTGATCGGCAATGAGGAGGAATTATTCGCGACCCTTCAACGTCTCCTCGGCCAGACCCGCTTGTTTACCGTCGGCATCGGCTCCGCTCCCAACGGACATTTCATGCGGAAGGCCGCGCGACATGGCCGCGGCACCTTTACCTACATCGGCACCACGCAGGAGGTGCAAGACAAGATGCATCGCCTGTTTGTGAAACTCGAACAACCCGCATTTCTTAATCTCGCACTGGAAAGTTCCACCGATGGGGCATGGGATTTCCTTCCTGCTCCACTGCCGGATGTTTATGCGGGCGAACCGCTCATGGCCGCGTTTCGAACGACAACCCCTCCCGCCCATCTGACCATTTCCGGGATGCACGGAACCGTTCCCTGGAAAAGGAATCTGCCTTTCACGACCGGGCTTTCCCGGTCGGGCATTGCGGTCCATTGGGCCAGGCAAAAAATATCCCAACTCATGGATCAATAGGCTTCATCACCCAAACCTGATCAATCCGAACTGCAAACGGAACTCCGACAGGCCGTCATCAACGTGGCTCTGCGGCATCATCTCGTGAGCAAGTACACAAGCCTGGTCGCCGTAGAAACGGTCCCCGCCCGAGCCGAAGATCAACCGCTGCATTCCCAGGCCATGAAGACCAATCTTCCGCATGGCATGCAATACGAGGCGATATTCGGCTGGCCACAAACAGCCACACCGTCCACGCTCTATCTGTTGTTAGGAATCTTCATGGTCGGGATGGGATGCTTATGGAAGCGACAACAAGCTGCACGGACGTAACACCGCGTGTGCGTCGAGTATTGGCAAGCCTGATGTTGGTCCTGGGAATCTGGTTGATCGGTCAGGGGCTGTGGATTCCCATGAAGGCTATTGCCGCCCAATGGCTTTTGCAACAGGCCTGGAGTAAGACTCTCAAGACACAACAGCCAGCCAAGCCCTGGCCATGGGCGGACACCTGGCCGGTGGGACGACTGATTGTTCCGCAACACGGCATCGACCAGATTATCCTGGCTGATGCCAGCGGACCATCGTTAGCCTTTGGGCCTGGGCAGCTTTCCGGGAGTGTGAAGCCTGGTGAACCTGGCAGCATCGTGGTGAGCGGACATCGCGATACTCACTTTCAGTTCCTGCAATATCTTCAAGAAAATGATCTCATTTATGTGGAATGGCCAACCGGACATCGAACGTCCTATACCGTTCAGGCACTCACCGTGGTGGATAGCCGACACAGCCGCCTTGCCAATCATGACGATGCGGAAACTTTGATCTTAACAACCTGTTATCCCTTTGATGCTCTCATACCGGGAGGACCACTCAGGTATGTGGTGAAAGCAGAAAAAATTCTAGCGATGGAGAATCGAAGTCGTGTAGAAATGAACAATTAATTCTCATGACAGAATATGATGCATAACATGAGAAACAGGTAGGTATGGCAAGCCTAACGGATGTGTTCCGGCACATGACGGGCTCTAATAACGGCGCAAAAATATGACTCACATCGCTGTTCGATGAGATCATAGCCAGCGGATGAGATCACAGCCAGCGTCTGACGCGCGCTTTATACTGCACATAGGCTTCCCCGAATTTTTGTTCAAGGTAGGCCTCTTCGCGTGCAATGACGAAGTGGTAGAGCAACAGGGCCGCAGGGATCGCGCCGAACAACACCCACCAACTATGAAGAATCATGCCGACACCGATACACATGGCACACAACGCCAGATAAATCGGATTGCGTGAGATACCAAAGAACCCGGTCGTGATGATCTTCGTAGTTGGCTTCCAAGGTTCAATGTGTATGTTCAGACGCCGGAATGACCTTGAGGTGATAACGATGAGTAAGAGTGAAATCCCGACCAATGCATACCCGGCAAAATCTAAAACCGATGACTGTGGAATCCTGAGGGGAACCACGTAGTCCAGAGCATAGGCCAGAAGCAGGACGACTAGAATAATAAGTGGCGGCGGAACCTTGACCGCTGCGCCTTTTTTGTCAGGCTCAGGGCTCATAACCACACTGAAATATAATGTGGGTAAAGGATGTTGAAGCCTTTAGATGGTCTCTTCATGGATTTGAGGATGTCTTCACTCCTGGGGGCGGGAAAGCTATCAACCGTTCCTACCTCCCTTGGTCTCCTCTTACAAAGGAGGGATAATTGAAGAAGAGGAAAAAAGTAAAAGAATAATGCCCAAACTCAGCAGAAAATTAAAACGGACCTGTAATTCCGGTAGTGGATTTTCATTCAGAATCGATGTGATTTCCTCCACATTCACGTCTTTCTATAGCACATGTGCAACCGAACGCATTTTATAGGTCTTGGACTGTGGGGATTCAACCTGTCCCGCCTTCCCCCATTCGGTCCTTCATACATCCGCCACACAAAGATTCTGTCATTCCTTCTGGTTTTGGCGGGGTTGCCCCAACACACCATCAAAATTTGTGACCCCATAATGCGTTCTTTCATCGTCCTACTCCTACTCACCCATTAGGACCTGGATCTTTCAGGAAGAGGAGCTAGCTGTTGACGGCACAGGATGAACACCCAAGCGGGGTAACTCACTCAACGCTTTCAATGTGCGAAAGTGACTTTTCAGTGCGGAAAGATAGGTGGGAAAATCATTATACGGAATGTGGAACTCTGCGGCAGTTCGTCTGAGGATTTTGCTGATCTCCGGATAATGCGTGTGACTCACTTTAGGAAATAGATGATGCTCGATCTGGTAGTTCAGGCACCCCGAAAACCATGTGAGGCATTGATTATTTCTTCCAAAATTTACTGTTGTGGCTAGCTGGAGGACTGCCCATTCGGATTCGACGTTAGGCGGATTCTCTCCTCGCGATTTCGGATATGCGGATTTTTCCATGATATGAGCCAGATTGAAGATCAAGGTCACACTGAGACCTAGCGTGAGGTGGAAAATCACCAGACCTACGACACATTTCCAGAACGGCTGAAAAAGGAAAGGCGTGACGATGAACACGGAAAAATACATCGCTTTACATGTCCAGAATTCGATTTCATCTCTGCTCGACATTGATGGATACTTCTGAAATTGATTGATCCTCATCGTGAAATAGTGGACAAAATCTTTAATGAAGATCCATTCGATCGTGGACAACGCATAGAGAAACCAGCAATACAGATGCTGATGCTTGAATTTTTTTTCCCAAGCCTGCCGAGGACTCATCCGCAGGGCCCCTCTGGTCTCCAAATCATCATCCCATTCCAGGATATTTGTATAACTATGGTGCAGAACATTGTGTTTATGGCGCCAGAAATACCGACTGACGCCTAACAAGGCGCAGGAGCTCCGTGCAAGGAACAGGTTGACGGTGGGGTTGGCCGAAAAAGAATTATGGATCGAGTCATGGAAGATGTTGAATCCGACCCCACAGGCGGCGAAGGCCGTTGACACACAAAGAAGCAGTTGAAATGCACCGTTTGAGCTGGCCAACAGCATACCAAACGAGATAAAAAACCAGATAAGGACGATTGCTGATTTCAGATACAGGCGTAGATCATCACGGCGATTCCTGCCCGCGAAATGGTCATCAACACGGGCCCGAAGAACGCGAATAAAATTGCCACGACCCTTGTCGACAATCTTGGGCGTCTCGTTCCTGGCGATCACGATGGTATGGCCTCTTGACTTCATCTTTGAGAAACCTGCTTGAATTTTTCCCGATTATTAAGGTTGGCGATCTATTGGTCTGCTGGATGGGAAGGCTAAGTGGAAAATCCCAGAGTCACGCATAACCCCGAGTAGCCATCTGAAAGACTGAGGCTGAGGTATGCGATAATGCAGTCCTGACTTGTTCTTATATAGCCGCGCTTTCTACCTTGGGGAGTGGGTTTAATGCGACAAGAGGAGGACTCGGCTCCTGATAGGAATTAAGGTACGCATGATGATCATGCATCGTGGCCCCTTCAGGAAGCATGTCAAAGAGCGAACCCAATTTTCCGCGGATTTTCCTTGCATAGAACGTTGGAAGCTCTGATGTTTCCCCTTCCAGAAATTTTCGGAACGACACATTCGTATCCATCAGTCCTCTGATCTTGGTGTGATACTTGATCCGGCCAAACCCTTCACTCGACACCGACCGGATGAAATTAAACCATTTGGGAACCCAGCCACGATTCAGCATCACCCGCTTGGCAATCATCGGCCAGGAAAACGCATGCCGGGACAGATCCACGACATGATCATAAAATTCCGGCCAGGCATAATGTTTGGGCCGCACATTCATCGCATGATTATTATCCAGAAAATGAAAAGGGAACGGGAGCACCCGACCGTCCCGTTGCAATTCCCGATTAAACGGCGCGGCCTGGCCAAATGCCGTCAATAGGGAAAATGCCGGAAAGGCCCCAGGCGCTAAATCCAGAAATTTCCTGGTGAGTTCAAACGGTTCAGGTCCCTTGTCGGAATCCAAGCCCAACACAAAATTCACCTGGACATAGGGGATATAGCGGAGAATCAGATTGATATGATCGGCCACCTGCCTAACTTTGTCCTGTCCGGTGTGGCGACCGGTCCGGGACTTATCGCCCATGTCATACCACGACTCTATACCCGGCAAAATCGCCTTGAATCCATTTTGTTTTAAGCGTTTCAGGTGCGGTTCGGCCAGGAGCGACAGGGTACTTTCTGCAATGAAGTCAATACTATTGGGTGGAATCGCCGTTTCAATGGCATTCATATATTCCTGAAACCGCACCCCGAAATTCGGGTCGTGCCAGGCCACAATCGGTCGCTTCAACTTTGTCCGAAGAAATTTGAGATCCTCACTAATCTGGTCAAACGACAAGGGCTGATAGTCGACATTGGCATCCACACAAAACCCGCAGGTATAAGGACACCCCATGCTGCCGATCATCGGGACGACTTTAAATGATGTGGGCGCCTTGGCAATGGTCGGCTCAACGAATTTCCAGCGTTCCTTCACTCCCGGCAACTCGGTTGGCTGCCGGGGCGCTGCGAGGTGCATACCAAGCGGACGATGCTGCGCACAATCAACTAGAATATCCTGAATGAGATTCTTGTCCGTAAACCCTACGACATAATCGAAATACTTGGCCGCATCCTGCGGGTAGCTCCGAGCATGAGGCCCACCCAGTACCGTCACGGCTCCTCGAGCTCGAAACATGCTACTGATGGCATAGGCGGTCAGAGCGGACCGGGTAAAGGCCCCGATAAACACAATGTCCGTCTCGTCCAGCAATTCCCGGTGAAGATCTTCACGACCGGTATAGCAGACAAAACGAACCTCATGGCCTAATTCTTCACACCACACCCCAACGACCTGCGGCATAATACTCGCCAGGTTTTGATTCATGACCCGGGCATAGAGAGAATTGGTCGGCCCCTTCGTCACAAGATCCAATATCGTCACCCGACGTGGTCGCATATAAAACCTCCATAAACACAAGGGCTTAGACAGGAACAGTCCCAGAATGGGGGAATTGATTATTCTAGATGCCTATGCCGGACATGATGATTTGAACATCACACCACAACCCACATGGGCTTTTCATAAACATACGAGTTACCAAGTCCCTTAGGCCACACCATAGACCTCAATGGAATACATGGGATTCTCAGGGGCAAATCCGGTGCGATAAACTTGCCGCCTGCAGTTTCGCCCATCCCAGTACCCCCTCACCTAACTCATGTGTTGAGAGAGGAAACTGAGGCGACCCATTCCGGGGAAATCAAGGATGAAGTGAAATGCCGTGGATTGTTCGGAATTTTCGGGGATGTAAATTTTGGTATGAGGAAGTATTCTGATCGTCAATCCGAAAATCGTGCTCACTTCGCTTTTTTATTCCCCTCCTTCGTACCGGTGCGTATAGGACAATCTGATAGGAAAAGGATCCGAACGTGTCATAGTCCTTCAATTATACACTAACGAATCTTACCGAAGCTGCTTTAAATTATTACGAATTGGTAAGGTTGAGGGTTTTTTGTACGACTGGGAAATGGGCAGAGGAAATTCCAATGTTACCCGTAATCCTGGATGATTATCGGAAAGACTGATACGGATTCCATGAAGGTCCGCAATCGCAGACACTAAACTTAAGCCGAGTCCGCTCCCGGTTGTGGTTCGGCTCATTTCCAGTCGATAAAAGCGTTGGAAAATTTTTTCTCGTTCGGATTCCGGAACGCCAGGTCCTGTATCGGTAATGACGGCCGTCATCCCGGACATTCGTTGAGAAAGGATGAGAGAGATTCTGGAACCTGACGGGGAATGCCGAATGGCATTTTCGATGAGGTTGACGAGCATTTGGGTGATCAGTCTGCTATCGCCATGGAACTGTAAGTCTGGTTGGATGGTCGCAAAGAGAATTTGATGACGCTCCTCGGCAATCGGGGCGTAGGTTTCTTCAAGGATTTCAAAGATTTCACTGAGTGAGATCTCATGAAATTTCTGCCGGTAGGCACCAGAGCCCAACTGTGCGATTCCCAAAAGGGCACTGAACGTTTCCAGGATTTCATCATTTTGTTTGAGGGCCTGATCAATAGCCTGCTCATAATCCTCCGGAGAGGTCGCCCTGTTACGCGCTCCTTCCAGTTTCTGTCGCATCCGCGACAACGGAGTCCTCAAATCATGAGCCATATCAATTGAAACCTGCCGCAATCCTCCCATCAATTTTTCAATTTGTGCCAGCATCAGATTAATTTGGCGACTTAACCGATCAAATTCGTCATGGGTTCCCTTAAGAGAGATACGACGGTCAAAGTGCCCATTAATGATGTCCCCCACAGTGAGATTGATTTCTTCCACACGTCGCAAAGTAATGGCGCTCACAATCGCTCCACAGGCAAGCCCCAATATGAGAATAGCGGCTAACAACCAGCCAAACGCTTGCCGTAAAAATTCTTTCGCCGCTTCAAGATCTCTTAAATCCTGCCCGACGGTCAATTGGGTGCCATCCGGTAACAACACCGTCTGCGCGCGAAGTTTATGTGATGCATGATCAATCGGGATTTCTTTCGGTGGCAGCTCCTGAAACCATTTTCGGACAGGAGCCCCTGACGGCAAATTCTGAACAATTGATCTTCCGGCGCTATCCCGCAACAGAAGGTAAGTCCCCGGTTCCACCAGATCGGGATTCGCCGAATTAAGAGATCCGGCCTGATACTCCTTGACGAGCATCTGAATCTGCCAGGTGATTTCTCCGTCAACACGCTCAAGTAGATACCGGACGGCTATCCAATAGGAAACGACAAATGTGGTGATCACAAAAACCGCAAACAGGCACGCGGTGAAAAGGGTTAATCGGAAACTGGCCGTCCGTAGAAGCTTACGCATCGGCACTCATACGATAACCCGTGCCGCGGACGGTATGGATCAGTTGCTGTGTAAAGCCTTTATTGATTTTCATCCTCAGACGGCTGATATGCGTGTCGACCACGCTGGTCCGGGGATCAAAATAGAAATCCCATACATGCTCGAGCAGCATGGTGCGGGTCACCACCTGACCGGCATTTCGCATGAGATATTCGAGCAGGCGGAATTCCCGAGGCTGAAGCTCAATGCACACCTCTCCCCGTTTTACGATTCGGGTGAGTAAATCCATTTCAAGATCCCCGACGCGCAACCGTGTCTCAATCATTGACATGGGCGGACGACGACGCAGAGCCTCAACTCGAGCCTTTAATTCCGAAAAGGCGAAGGGTTTAGTGAGATAATCATCACCACCACATTGGAGTCCTTCGACTCGGTGATCAATCCCACCCAAGGCACTGAGAAAGAGTACTGGGGTTTTCACATTCGTAGTTCGCAGTCCTTTGACCAGGCTGATCCCGTCAAGACTGGGTAGCATCCGATCAACAATTAAGACTTCATACACCTCATTGATGGCCTTCTTAAACCCTTCCTTCCCATCCGTAGCAATATCGACCACGTACCCTTCCTCGATTAGACCACTGGCAATATAGGACGCCGTTTCCTGATCATCTTCCAGCACGAGGATCTTCATTACCCTACGCAAGCCTTTATATTTGGGATGGGGATAACCTCAGCATAACACGGTAAAGGGCCCTGTCTCAGCTAAAATATCCCGGTCCAACACCTGGAGCGAACGGGAAAACCTCCTCCACCCTATCATTAGACCATTTTGCGTTTATCGGTTTTACCCGACGTCAGTCCATGGCCTTGAAACTCTAAAGCCACCTAATTTGCCCGGGTTCATCGCCTTCGTTTAAATCGGAGCCTAAGTAGGTTCCGGTGAATCTCACCTTCAAGAATTTCCTTAGGAAAGGGGAAAAAATGGCCGTCAAACGTTGAGGGGGCTTTTTGAAATTTAAGGAAAGTCAAGGAAAACCAGTTGCATTAGAACTGATCTTCCTGTACGGTTTTGCAAGAATCGACCGTCTTGCAGGATCCAAGCCATTCTCCGGCTGTTCTGGCCGGTGCCCTAGCCTAAATCTCCTCAGACCGGCCTCGATACGCAACCTCAGCATAGAACAATGTCGTTCATGCTTCGTCTGGTTGTGCCCAACAAAGGAACCGACTCTCATGCTGAATCAAAAACGCCGAAAAGACCTTCGCAATGTCGCCATCATCGCTCACGTCGATCATGGCAAAACAACGTTAGTGGATGCCCTGCTCAGGCAAACCGGCGCGCATGTATTTAAAGAAGGCGAAGCGGTCATTATGGATTCAAATCCATTAGAAAAAGAACGTGGGATTACGATCTTTTCGAAAAATGCTTCCCTCCTCTTTAAAGATACCCGCATCAATCTCGTTGATACCCCCGGCCATGCTGACTTTGGTAGCGAGGTCGAGCGAATTCTGCGAATGGTGGACGGCGTGCTCCTGCTCGTGGACGCCTTTGATGGCCCGATGCCCCAAACCAAATTCGTCCTGAAAAAATCCTTGGAACTGCATCTCAAACCCATCGTGGTGATCAACAAAATCGATCGTCCCAGTGCAAGGCCCGAAGAAATCGTAAATCAGACCTTTGATTTATTTTGTGAACTCAACGCGACCGACGAACAATTAGATTTCCCCATTGTGTACGCATCCGGAAAAGAAGGAAAGTCCACCCTGGATTTAAATGATCCTGCCGTCGACATGAAGCCTTTATTGGACACCATCATCCATCGGGTCTTGCCGCCAGTGGCTGATCCTGAGCAACCGTTTCAAATGCTGGTGACCATGTTGGAATATGATTCCTATATCGGACGTGTGGCTGTGGGACGGATTGTCCATGGCATGATTGAAGTCGGCAATCAGATCGTCGCCGTGAAACGGGATGGCACCATTTCTCGGGGTAAGGTCACCAAGCTTCTGGCCTATCAGGGTCTGACCCGGGTCGAAACCGGTTCCGCTCAAGCCGGAGACATTATTTCCCTTGCCGGGCATCAGGACGTTCGGGTGGGAGAAACCTTAGCCTCTCCTCAAAACCCGACTGCCTTACCGACCGTCAACGTGGATGAACCGACGATTTCCATGAACTTCTCCCATAACACCAGCCCCTTGGCCGGGAAGGACGGGGGGCGCTTTCTCACGTCACGACACATTCGAGAGCGCCTGGCTCACGAAGCCATGATGAATGTCGGTATTAAAGTGGAGGAGGCCGACGGTGGCGAGCGATTTACCGTCTCGGGACGAGGCGAACTCCATTTGTCCATTTTAATCGAAACCATGCGTCGGGAAGGGTTTGAATTAGAGGTATCCCCGCCCAAAGTCATTTACAAGGAGGTGGACGGCGAAACCCTGGAACCCGTTGAACTCGTGGTCATTGAGGTAGACCCCGGTTATCAGGGTGCGGTTATCGAAGCGCTCGGCAGCCGGAAAGCCGAAATGAAAGACCTACGAATCAGCGCGGTCGGCACCGTTCGCATGGAATTCCACATTGCCTCGCGTGCCCTTTTAGGATTTCGCGGTGAATTATTGAGGATGACCAGAGGAAGCGGTGTCATGTCACAAATTTTCTATGAATACCAGCCGTTTAAAGGAGAGATTCCTCATCGTTCCACCGGCGTGCTCATTGCTCATGGTCCTGGACAGGCCGTGGCCTATGGTCTCTGGGGTCTTCAAGACCGTGGAGAAATATTCCTCCATCCTGGAGTCGATATTTACGAGGGCATGCTGGTGGGGGTCAACAACAAAGGCAACGACCTGGTCGTGAATGCCCTTCGCGAGAAAAAACTCACCAATATTCGGGCGTCTGGAACCGATGAAGCCATTCACCTTATCCCGCCACGGGAAATGACCTTAGAATTCGCGTTGGAATTCATCGAAGATGATGAACTGGTCGAAGTGACTCCCAAAAATGTGCGCCTCCGTAAGCGCTACCTCACCGACAACGAACGCCGGTCGGCTCGTAACATGTCCAAGAAGGCTCAATGAGCTCCACCTTCTTCTCGTGATTGATCTGATATTTTGGCCTCGCTTTCACTAACCCGTGGCAGCGAGGCCCATGGCCCTTCCCTCCCATTCAACCCATAAGGCTTTCGAGCAAATGGACTGTTCGATGTGCTCGGAAAAGCATTGAACCGATCTGAGGTGGGACACCGCCCCATTGTGATCTTTTTCCACCATACTTCTAATAAATGGCTTGCGCGAACTCCTGGTTGCATCCTCTCCATCATCAAGATAGACCGGCTCCTGTTCTTATCAGGCAAATGGTTGGCTAATTCGCTATAAGATTTTGCCTTCTTCGACGTTTTCTCCCCTTAAGTGCTTTCCTCTTTCAACATTTTTACGTATAATTCAGGCCCTACCGTCCAGCCGGGAAAAAGCCTTGTAGGCAGGGCCGATCACCCGATAGCAGTCCATTCCATTGTGGAGCAGGCATGAACAACACTTTTTTCAAAGGACATGGCTTGGGGAATGACTATATTGCCCTCGACCCGGCCAAAATGTCTTTTAAACTCACACCGCGGACCATCCGGGCTCTTTGTGATCGGCATTGGGGAGTAGGAAGTGACGGCATTCTGGCGCTCGGCCCTTCCAAAAAAGCCGACTTTGGTCTGCGCATTTACAACCCTGACGGCAGTGAGGCGGAAAAGTCCGGTAATGGACTGCGGATTTTCGGTTGCTATCTGTACCACACCAAGCAAACGAGGAAAAAACACTTTACCGTCGAAACCAAGGGCGGCCTGGTTGAGATTCATCTGGACCTCAACGGTCATGGGTTCGTGAATGGGGCCACCGTTGACATGGGACGAGCATCGTTTCAACCCATCTCCCTCCCCTGCACCTTACGGGTGCCTGAGTTGATTCAGCAGCCGGTCAAGGCTGCAGGGCAATCTCTTCGGTTTACAGGCGTCAGCGTCGGAAATCCGCATTGCGTGGTGTATAAGAAACAGGAAGAACAATGGACCCGCCAGGACCTTCTTGAGATCGGCCCTGAACTGGAAAATCATATTATTTTCCCGAAACGAACCAATGTCCAACTTGCCATACCCACCGGGCCGCGAGCCATTTCTATCTTGATTTGGGAACGGGGTGCCGGGGAAACACAAGCCTCCGGATCATCGGCCTGTGCGGCAGCCTCTGCAGGAGTCCGATTGGGCTTAGTCAAAAGCCCCGTAAGGGTGAAAGCCCAGGGGGGTACTCTAGATATTACCGTTGATTCTCAATACAACATTACGATGAAAGGCCCTGTGACCGAAGTGGCCAGAGGGGAAATTAGTCAATCCTTTATAGATGGCCTGCGTTAAACAACGTGTTAGCTCCTCCCCACCCACTAGACCTTCTCTGAGTTTCCCTCACTCGTTGAATGATCTCTCAAGCCCTCGCGGATAAGTGAGGACATTCCGTTTGAACGGCCAGAATCACTCTCCCTTCCAGCAGGACATGGTGTTCCCCGAATTTTCCTCTCGAATATTTTCAAACCATCTTCTTCTGTTTTTTTTCTAGAATATTTCGGAGGAGAGGTCGGCGGGCATAGGCGTCAGACCGTCACCAAACGATTACCCAGGTCTTTGGCCCCGTGACAATTCAGACAATAGGTCTCCTCGCTCCCCAATGTCTGTGGGATTATCTGCCAACACCTTTCCCACAGGCAGCATGGTACACACGATCACGATACCAGCTTAGAAACGAGTATCCACCGATTTTCCTTTTAATCCGCTTTACTCTGGTAACGTTGGAAACTCAAATGGAATCGGTTCGCCGGTCAATGCCTTCATGAAAGCAATAAGGTCGGTTTTCTCCTGCGGTGTCAATCCCAGGGGTTTCATCAACGGACTCAACTGAGGATTCGCCTTCCCACCTTCATCGAAAAAGTCGACAACTTCCTCTAATGTTTTAAAAGCGCCGTCATGCATATACGGGGCGGATTCAGTAATGCTTCGAAGCGTTGGAGTTTTGAATGCGCCTTTATCGCGTTCTCGAAGAGTCACATAATACCGGCCCAAATCTTCTTTCATCGGTCCGACTTGTGGCACGCCGAGGTTGTGAAACTGATTATCCGTAAAATTAGAACCGTTATGACACAGAATGCACCGGCCTTTTCCTTTAAACACGTCCATCCCACGTTTGGCGTCTTCGCCCATCGCTTTTGGATCACCTAAAACAAATTTATCAAAAGTCGAATCGGTGGAAATGATGGTGCGTTCATAGGCGGCTATCGCTTCCGCGATTCCCTGCAAACTGACACCGGTTCCAAATACTTTCTGGAACTCTTCCTCATAGCCTTTTATTTTCGCAATTTTAGGAACGACACTTTCATGGGTCTCGGCCATCTCAACGGGATTATGAATAGGACCAATGGCCTGTTCTTCCAGAGAGCCGGCTCGACCGTCCCAAAATTGGAAGGGATTAAATGCGGTATTGTAGACAGTCGGCGATTGCCGGCCTCCCCGCAGTCCTCCAACTCCCGCCGAAGTTTGATTGGGATCGGCAAATCCCGTGACAGGGTTATGACAGAAAGCACAGGAGATCGCATTGTTTTTGGATAACCGTCCATCAAAATACAGTTGTTTGCCCAAGGAAATTTTTGCGGCATAATTCAGATTTGTCGGTGGTGTTGGGACCACCGTCGGAAGGGGGCCAATATCCGGAACCACATGACCATCCACTGTGAGCATTCCCTTTGAGGAATCAAATCCAGGCTCACTCCCCATCGCGAGTGAGGCAATCATGAACAGTCCCATCATCCCGCAAACACCTGCGAAAATTTTCCCCTTCCTACCTGTCCTCATTGGTTCATTTCCTCCTGATTTAATTGGTCACATTCACAGCAATTTGTTCAGTCAATAGCATCCCGGACATCTGACACCTGAGAGCAATTTTTTTCAATAATTCAGTGTACCTCGAATGTTCGCAATATGGTAAGACCATGCATCTAAATGTGAATGAGATGCTCCCCCTTGGTCTTTTCAGGTAAGTTCCTTGTCAACATGAGAGCGTTGCGACTTATTCAGAAACCATGGGTCCATATTCCCACCTTCGCATAATCCTCCATGAAGCGCCCATCCTATCCTATTGATGCCGTCGTTCCCCAATTACGACAGACGCTGAACCAACAGCCCATCGTCCTTCTCACCGCACAGCCGGGCGCCGGAAAAACGACACAGATCCCGCTGGCTCTTCTCCAGGAACCGTGGCTGACTCCCAAAACCATCATCATGCTGGAACCCCGACGGTTGGCTGCGCGCGCAGCAGCACGCCGCATGTCTGATCTCCTGGGTGAAGCCGTTGGCACCACTGTCGGGTACCGAACCCGGTTGGATACCAAAATTAGCCCGAATACCAAACTGGAAGTGGTGACCGAAGGCATTCTCACAAGAATACTTCAACACGATCCATCATTAGAGAGCTATGGCCTGGTCATCTTTGATGAATTCCATGAACGCAGTCTGCAAGCCGATCTGGGTCTGGCCCTATGTCTGGAATCCCGGAAGGTCTTTCGAGAAGACCTTCGACTCTTGATCATGTCCGCCACACTGGACATTGCAGCCATTTCGCAACAATTAAAACAGGCTCCGGTGGTCACCTGCGAGGGAACCATGTTTCCCGTTGAAACCCGCTACGTCGGAAAACCGGATGTCAAAAATTTTGCCATTCAAGTGGCACAGACCATTCATCGCCTGCTGAAGACCGAACCGGGCAACCTTTTGGTCTTTCTTCCGGGAGCCGGAGAAATCCGACGAATAGAGCGAATCTTGGCGGACCTTCCGCTTGGCTCACACATCCTTATCGCTCCGCTCTATGGTGATTTGTCCGCCCAAGCCCAGGACCAGGCCATTCTTCCGCCGCCTCCCGGATGGCGCAAAGTGGTATTAGCCACCAACATTGCCGAATCCAGTCTGACCATTGAAGGCATTCGCATTGTCATCGATACCGGACTCATGCGCATCCCACGGTTTGATTCACGCAGCGGTATGAGCCGGCTGACAACCCTCACGGTCTCACAACAATCTGCCGAACAGCGTCGCGGGCGGGCAGGACGTCTGGAACCCGGTCTGTGTATGCGGCTCTGGTCTGAGGCTGAACAGCGTACCTTCACCCCGCGCACCGCACCGGAAATTCTGGATGCAGACCTGACCTCTCTTGCGTTGGAATTGGCACAATGGGGCATTCAGGATCCACAGGAATTGCTCTGGCTGGATTCTCCTCCTTCGGGGGCCATGGCTCAGGCACGACAACTTCTTCACTCCCTTGGCGCATTCGATGCCCAAGGCCACATTACCGATCATGGCCGGTCTATGGCCGAGCTCCCCATGCACCCGCGGCTTGCGCATATGGTCCTGAAGGGGAAGGAGCTGGACTCAGGAGCCTTGGCCTGTGATCTCGCCGCATCCTTAAGTGAACGGGACCTGTTCAAGGGATCCACGGCACGAGAGCATGCCGATCTTCGCGCCAGGTTTGATGTGCTTTATGGTAGCGCCCATGCCCAGAGGGATACCGGATTCTTTGATAGGGGAACCCTCCAACGTATTCGCCAAGTCTCTCAGGCATGGCAACGAACACTTCACATCACGACTCCCCGGCATGTCCCCAAGCAGCAGATTGATCAGATGGGTGTACTCCTGGCGCTGGCCTACCCCGACCGTATTGCGCAACGACAATCCGATGAGGCCAGACGATACCGCCTAGCCAATGGACGAAGCGCGCGATTCCATCACCCCGATCCATTGGAGCATGAAGAATGGCTCGTTATCGCAGACCTTAATGGAGCGCCAGCGACGGCACTCATCTATATGGCTGTCCCGATTTCACGTGAAGATCTGATTACTCATTGCGGGGATCTCATACAGTCAACGGATTCTGTAATGTGGGATGGATCAACGCAAACGGTCAGGTCCATCCGGCAACGACGATTGGGAGAACTCATTCTGGAGGAAAGCCGCCTTCCCGATCCCGATCCTGATTTGGTGTTGACCGTCCTTCTTGAAGGCCTTCGAAACACGGGCCTCCCCTGTTTGCCCTGGACCCCCACCCTCAGAAACTGGCAGGCGCGCGTCCAATTTCTGCGACGCGTCACGGAACCGGGATCTACCTGGCCGGACGTCTCGGATGACACACTTCTTCACACATTGGACCAGTGGCTTGGCCCCTATCTCACCAATCTCTCAAGTCTCAATCAGCTGAAACGGATCGATCTGGCCTGGCCGCTTCAAGCACTCCTCTCCCCAGAACAACGGCAAACACTCGACACCCTGGCGCCCACCCATCTCACCGTGCCGACAGGATCCCACATTCCCTTGGATTATCTGTCAGGTGAGATTCCCGTTCTGGCTGTCCGACTCCAGGAAATATTTGGACAATGCGACACGCCCCGCCTGGTCAACGGCAAAGTCCCCGTTCTCATTCATCTCCTCTCTCCGGCCAGACGCCCCGTTCAGGTCACCCAGGACCTCACGAGTTTTTGGGCCACCGGTTATCAAGCGGTTAAAAAGGAATTGAAGGGCCGCTACCCCAAACACTTCTGGCCCGATGACCCTCTCCAAGCCCCGCCTACTCGCGGCATCAAAAAGCGATAAACAGGTGATGAATAATTACCGGCCACATGGTTCCCATGAGGCTTTACATTTGAATGAGACCTTTCATGCAACCATCGAACCGAGGTCCATGGTTATATCCCCCCACAAGGGATTGGCTTCAGGCCTACCTTCCAAGCTTATTTGAATGCATTGAGATTCCAATTGTAGTCCAAGTATCTCAATCTGAATGTTTCGTTTTTTAAATACGCAGAAACCCGTTCAGGGACATACATGGCTAAAAACGGACGCACGCCTCCCTTGGACTCAAAATCCTCAGCAAACCATTTAAAGATGGAGGAGAGATACAGGCGATGATTGGATTCCTCCACCTGCAACCCTTTGTTCGGATTCGCTAAAAATGCCTTCATCTGGTCATCCAGTTGCTCATGCAATCGCTCTGACGTATAGGCTTCCGGCCGTATGTCAGGGCAACTCAAGGAGGCGCAAACGATCGCCACATGGATCCGGGGTTCCCCCATTTTGCGTAATATGTCATGTTCAATTTCATTGAGTGTTCGTGCCTTCCCGCGAACCGTTCCCACGTTGAGTTTCCAAACCGAAGAAAATAATCCTCCGGCATCTTTGATGCTTTTGAGTGGATAATGATCCAACACCATTTTGACGGCCATGATGTTGTAGGCGTTGATCCAAAAAGCCAACTTCTCTTCCTGTGTGCTGAAGCCCTCCACTGGTGCCTTCTCCAGATCGGCAATGACTCTTCTGTATAGCGGATCATGACCAAGTGCCTGGTAATTCACGGCATACAGCGTTATCCCTTCGATAGTCTTGGAGGCCACATACTTTTTGAGTAAGGCATCCCAATTTAAAAATTCATTCGCCTGGACAGTCTGTCCAAATCCCAAAAATCCACTTATTAAAAACACGCTTACCAAATACCGTGTCATTCGTATGCCCAGAACAAGGTGCTTCATGCATGCCTCCGTAGGTGAAAACTTTCTACTCCTGAGGTCCCGAACCGCCATTTGGAATAGAGTCATATGAGTTCAGCGTTCATTACAACCCTGACCAAACCACATCAACGCTTCGAATATCTTCCTTGGTACCTTCCAGGGGATTGTCCTGCCTCTCTTGCTTTTATTACACAGAATTTTTAAGGTCATCCTGTTTGATCAATGCTGACACAGGTCTTTTCATTCTCGACCTAGAGAGCCGGCCTCATGAAGGCAAATTTGACTTCGCAAATCATTATGGTGGCCGGTTGGGTCCTTGGCAGCTTTTTTCTGGGCTGTTCCAGCGTCGAACTGACAAAGGTTCCCCAAAAACCCCTGCCCTTCCATCCCCCTCCACTGGTAGAATTACCATTGGAATTACCACCAGAAGGCGGTCCGCGACGCCCCGTCGATGCCATGTCTCCTACGACCCTATCCGCTCCCGGACCGGAGATTATCATTGTCGATTCCAACCAACCTGGCTTACGTGCCACAGCAGAACGGGATCCGGACGTGAAGACCCAATTGGGCGAGCGATTTGCCTACATCAATACCGAGAAAGTCCCTGCCGACCAATGCCTGGTAATCCTCCAGGGAGACGACTCAAGTAACTCTCGAACGACCGAACGGGCATCGAATTCCGATGCCTCCGCCTATCGGTTAACCTACTACAGTTACACCCACAATGTGGCCGTGCATGTCTGCATGGAAAACGACCGAATGTCTTCTGTCCAGCAGGATCCGCGTGAAGGCTACCAACCCGAAGAAGGTGAAGAAGAAATCACCGCCGCTATTGAACTGGCACGAGCAGATCAACGAATTGCCCAAGAGATTCAGCATCTGCACGGACATGCCATTCTCACCTCACCTGAAGAATACCGGTATTTCTGGGTGAGCGATGAAGCGGGATTTGGGGACCGCGTGTTGTGGGTCACATTTTCTGAAATGCCGGAGAGTTCGGCACTCTACTTTGCCCGAGTTGACCTCACTTCTCAGACCGTCTTGGACGCAGGCAAGGAGGCAGGACCCCAATGACTATTCCCAAACAAGAAGTCGGTCGCATGGCATCATTTCGATATTTCATCGTCGGTGTCGCATTGACCAGTGTGTTGGCTGTCAGCCCCGCCTTGGCTGACTGGGAATCCAAACCGTTTACGTGGGGACCGTGGGACCTACATCTTGAGATGAAGGATGCTGCTGGCCTAGGGCTACGCAATGTGTCTTATGAAGGCAAACAGATTTTAGGTAAAGCCGATTTGCCGGTGATCCGGGTCAAGTATGTTCGGGAGTGGCCGGCCTGGCATCCGTTTAGTTGGTTTGGGCTTGGGCGGTCCAGTGGCCGATGCGGACCATTCGAAGACCGGATCAGCCCACCGCGCCTTAAAAAGAATCCTAACTGCGATGGCAAACAGCTGTGTCAGGCCGAACATACCATCCAAGGGGTCAAGTGGTTGGAATTAGGTGTCTATGCCAAAATTGGTCAATACCATCTGTATCAAGCCTGGTATTTGAGCGAAGACGGTCGTTTATATCCCAGTGTTCAGAGCTGGAATCTCTCCTGTAATACCGACCATGATCACCATGCCTACTGGCGCCTGGATTTTGATATTGGCGGATCCGATCAGGATCAGGTCTTTGTCCTGGACCGGAATTCTACAAACGACAACGGTTGGGGGCCGGGGTGGGAAAAATACCTGGTTGAGGAGGATGCCAAGAAACCCGCCAGCAATAGCCAGGATCGCGTCTGGTTTGTGCGGGATTATCCCACCGGACAGGGTGTCTGGATTATTCCAGGTCCTTTTGATGGCCATTCGAATAATTTTTCAAATCGTGATGTCTCGATTCGAAAATTCTACCGGGATGAAGATACCGGCTGGCCATTCGGCGCACGTGGGGATTTGGAATCCAAAAGTGATGAAAGCGTCCAAGAGACCAATGTGGTCTTTTGGTATGTCGCCCATCTTCCTCATAAGGCAGCTGAAGGGGACCGACCCATGCGCTATTGGATGGGGCCACTTCTCCAGATTTATCAGGAATCTCCCTAAAACTACTCAGGACAGCGGTAATCAATACCCGAAACTTAAAAAAAGCCGCAATTCTCACGACCCCCGCTCAACAATTTCTTTTCTGAGTACCACAAAAAAGACTATTGCCTCAATCTGTTAGTCCTCGTGCAGTGCCTCATCGCCTTTTTCCGGAAAGGTTTGTTATGGTGAACCACCCATGAAAATCAGCCTACATCCCCTAGATCGGCCTTTTTTCTTTAATTTTCTATCTTCACCATTAAGGAACCTTCAGTCATGAAACTACTTTCCCGCATCCTCTGCATACGCGCCTGCTCACTCCTCGCCTATTCTTCCATCCTTCTTTTTGGACCTCTAGGGTTGGCAGAGCCCGGAATTGATGGCTTCCGCGATTTAAAATTTGGCATGACGGAACAAGACGTATCCGCTTTACCGGCCTGCAAAAGTTCGACGGAATGCCTCTATGAATTGACCGATAAAAATCGATATTTGGAGTTAACCTACTTACCCGACACAGTTCCAGGCACACCCGAACCGGTCCGGAAACTGGCAAAAATTACCATCGATATGGGGCAATTCACGGAGGACTGGTTCGAGCAGTTACAAATAATCTTAGGAGATAGTTATCACCTCACACAGGACCTCACCGAACCGACCAAGCAATCGTTTCTTGCTGGAAAACAAAACGAGCTGAATTTGGGGTTTGAAGAGGGACAGGTATTATTGAAGGTCGTACGCCGTCCGTTCGGGAACCTGGCGTTGAAGGTTGTGTATCAAAATGCGGCCCTTGCGAAAGGATTCATTCAACAGAGCCAAGTTGCGGCGACTGCCTCGTCTAACTGAACTTCCTGCCAGGAGTCCAAGTGCCACATATCATTGCGGATGAGGCGATTCCCCTCTCCCTCAGCCTTCTTCGTGTTGAGGATTAGGAAGCTTGTTTGGGCACAGAACTAATTGTAGGCACCAGCAGGCGAGGTCGGAGACTTTCCTCTTTCACAAAGAAGGAAATGGGCAATGTCACCACCCCGGTTTTTCGTTGTTGATGCATCAACTTCCGCCAACAGCGCCGACACAGATCATGATCCTTTAACGAGACTGCACGTCCTAATTTACTGGAATGGGGATTTCGTCTGGGAGAAACAAAGACTTTGACCTCACTGCCACATTTGGCACAACAGGTTATACCGGTCGCACTGCCTCTTGACGCCCGGTGGGTCACCAGCCCAACGCTTTCGGCTATATATTTTCGTTTTGGATTCCATGCTTGATCTTGTGTCATCACGGATTCAGGTATATCCCATGTGAGCATTCGTCTCATGGCCCCCTCCTTGGAAAGATTGGTAGGAAGATTCGTATCTATTACCCGGAGCAAGGGATATGCCGGGGGCCAAACTGCATAAGATAGAGAAGAGAAAACCTTATGAAAACAAAAGATAAGAGATTCAAGATCCGAAAGGCTGGACTCAGGAAGCTAGGCAGATTGCGCGGTGAACGGGCATTTCTTTCTTATTTGATGTCACTGAAAAGTTGACACCTGTTGGAACCTTTGACAGACAGAATGGGAGCGGGAATAATCCAAATCTCATGAAAAGGTTGTTCAATATACGCGACCAGGAATGACTGCACCATCCCTCGGATCCTCGCAAAGCAACCAGACGCCCCCCAACCAGGTTAGTAACCCTATGGACCTCACATGTATCACACCCTTTCCGGTGCCGATTCATTTAAAATCAGCCAATAGAGCCCAAGGTTTTGAACCGCCTGAGAGAACTCTTGAAAGTCCACTGGCTTACGAACATAACTATTGGCACCAAGTTGATAGCTTTTCACAATGTCCTGCTCTTCCTTGGACGACGTGAGCACAACCACCGGGAGAAACTTTGTCCGATCATCAGCTCGCAACCGTCGAAGCACTTCCAGCCCGTCAATCTTGGGAAGCTTGAGGTCCAACAGGATTATTTGAGGCATGTTGCTTAAATCCCGACCGGCATGAGCTCCGGTTCCGAATAAATATTCCAACGCCTCTACACCATCACGGGCCACCACGACTTCATTTTTTATATTGTTTTTCTTGAGCGCCCGCATCGTCAGCTCTTCATCATCGGGATGATCTTCTACTAACAAAATTGCTTTGTTCGTCATCGTCTCCTCCTTCGTTTCCCTTACAACGTAAAATGAAAGGTTGCGCCCTTGCCTACGACTCCCTCTGCCCAAATCTGACCGCCATGCCGTTGAATTATCCGATGCACCGTCGCCAGTCCCACACCCACTCCAGGATATTCAGTATAGGCATGAAGCCGTTGAAACGCCCCGAAGAGTTTATGCACATAGGTCATATCAAAACCCGCCCCATTGTCGGTGACGAAGTAGGCGGCCTGCCCTTTGTATTGCCCATAACCGAATTCGATACGAGGGTGAGCTTGTTGCTGGGTAAACTTCCACGCGTTACCTAACAAATTTTCTAGAACCGCCCGGAGTAATTGCGGATCAGCGGTGGCGAATACATCATTGGCCACAATACATTCTACCTGCCGGTCCGGCTCCACCTTCTGCAAGTCGTCAAGAACCCCCCGAACTACGGCGCTCATATCAAAGGTCTGTGTATGAATTTCAGCCCGAGTCAATCTGGCAAGATTGAGCATGGCATCGATAAGCTGAGACATTCGTTGACTGGCAGTCCGCACCCTACGCAAATAACTTCGCCCTGACTCATCAAGCTTTTCATCATAGTCTTCCAGTACCGCCTGGCTAAACCCATCGATGCCCCGCAAGGGGGCCCGCAAGTCATGGGAGACCGAATAACTAAATGCCTCAAGTTCTTTATTACTCGCCTCAAGTTGCGCCGAACGCTGAACCAACTGGGAATTGAGTTTGCGTATGTCCTCCTCGGCCCGCTTCCGCTCCGCAACCTCCCGAATGAGTTCCGCATTTGAGGCAGCCAACTTTCCCGTTCGCTCCTGGACTCGCTTTTCCAGATTATCTTTCGCCTGCCGAAGGGTATCTTCGGCCAATTGGCGATCATGAATCTCTAATTCCAAATGTTTGTTGACACTTTGCAGCGCGCCGGTTCGGTCTCGAACCTCCTCTTCCAATTCGCTTGCTACCCGTCCGAGCTTTAAGACGACTAACCAGAATCCTCCCATCCAAATGACGACCAACATCCCCATCAATCCATAAGTTCCGAGCCAACTCATGCCCATGATTGTCTCTACCGAATTAATGGGATAGACAACCTCCAACAAGCCGCCCACTTGCCCGATCTGCCAATCACGCTTCGGACTATCCGGATGTCTGTTATGACACTCCACACATTCCTTCTGCATTCGATCGGCTTTCGCAAAACGGAGGGACTCACGCCCATCGACTTGTTCAAACCGATAGAATGGCTCATCAGAATCAGGATGTTGCGCGAAAAATTCCCAGGCCTCTCCCTGGAAGCTATCCATAAGTCCCCCTGATTTCACTCTATTTTGAAACGGATAGGGGCTCATTAACTTCAATTGTTCGCCTGGTCGCCCGGCCACCAATCGACGACCCAGATCCCGGCTTAGAGTCGCAGGGAGAGGGATTTCGCCCTGATGGTCTCGATACCCTTCCGAGGCTTCGATTCCCTGGGCATGAAGACGTTGAACAACCTCGACGGTGTACCATATCCGCATCTCATTCAATGCTCTGGTATAGATCTCGGATCCCCGAAAGGCCATGACCGTCACCATTTGAGATTTCAATTGGGAAATATGCAAATAAATCACGATAAGGCAAAGTCCAAAGAGCACGGATAACAGCAAAATCGTATGCTGGTGTAAGAGCTCCATGGCTCCCATGATCCTGTTCACACAGATGCGCCACAGTCTCAAAACCGACAATGGCAATTCTTTACGAGGCGTCAACTCAGATACAGACAAAGGTCTTTCCTATTCTCAATTCAGGCTTTTCAAACCCCTCCCTCTTCGAGGGCGGTCCTCTGCCTTACGCTATCGGATCATTACCAACTAAATTGAGCCTCGTTCCAATTTGAGCCCTCCCTCAACCCATTGCCCCGATAATGTTGCCTTGCAATTTCTTCCAATGAATTGCGCTTGAATCGGCCGCCATATGTAGATCAAACTGTTCAAATCATTAAGGGTACACATCCGATCATTGATATGATTCTGTACCTTCAATGTGAGAGCGGAAAGGAGGGGAAGCACATCAGAAGCCACCGATGGGTCTCATCTGGGCTCCTGTATCATGACCGTTCTCCACCAATAACCTGGTACTGCCATCCTATTGTTCCCGGTGAAAATTTGGAATTTGCACCGCCAGTCTTGACTGGCACGTCAACTAATCAGACCTGATTACGTCTGGAAGGGATGGAGGGGAAGAAGGGAATCCCAATTGGGTAAAATTGCTCACGAGGTATTGCACTGGGAGCTAACATCCATCGCAAAAAATGCCACCGAAGCAGAAGCCAGCCGATTGGAAGACAACCCGACCCTCACGCTACTAAATTAAGCCACTCATTCCCCGACGATAGGATGGCCGCTGCGCATTTCGGTCGACCCTTCCCGGCTGGCCCCCTTACTCACACGGGAGCTTGATTTTGTAAGGCGACTGCCATCAAGCATTCTTCCGACTCTGATATCTTTCCAGGGTCAGTGTCATCACCCATACTGGGCTCCAGTTCCTGATCCTCGTCATACGTTTGCCGCACATCAAGAATTTCAATGTCCAACTGGGCATCAGGGTACAATCGTCGCAAGTCCCATTCGGTAATCCACCCTCGCACATACTCGCGCATCCGGGTACTGGATAATTTTTCTACAGCGGAAACGGGTGGCGGTGTCCAGCTATAGGCGGACCCATGAAGCGTCCGAAGCCGCTCATATAACGCATCTACCATTGATTCATAGGGACGAACTAATGGTTCGCCCTCCTGTTCAATAAGCCGGATACCCTGGACCGCCTGCAAGGCTTGCATATGAGCTTCATCCGTCGATTCCTCCTGACACATCTGCTCAATTTTCTGAGAATCCTGTTTTTCTTCCAAGACCACACTTTGAAAATCATCGGTCAAAGCCACAATGGCCCCAATAGCCGGACATGAATGATCGGCTAGCACCCCCATCCACCGCGCCACCTCCATATAAGACTTAGTCCGTTGCTTAAAGGAATACCGACCAATGATCTCCGCTTCATCAATTAACAGGATCCACCCTTTATAGCCGGCAGCGACCATCAAGCGCGAAACAAATTGAAACCGGTCCAAGGCCAAATCCTGACTGGATATTTTATTAAACACATACGGGTTTTCCGGCGGACACCCCTGAAGGTATTTATTGAGTTGGCTATTACTTATAGGATCTCCTGCCCAATACCGGATCATACGATGACTCAGCTCCGGGTCATTGATCATCCGCTCATAGAGATACAGGCTGGCAGCAAATCGGGAATCGCAGACCTGGTCCTTCCGATGCACCCAATCAAATAAATCGGCATACTGCGGGCTTTGGAAATTCAGTTCACCGGCTATTTCGGTTAGAGCATCGCCATGTTTTCCGGGAACAATGGCATTATTGATGGCTGCACGAAAGAAGGGCACTCCATTGTACAATGGAGTCTCCTTACTGATTACAATGGGACTACAGACAAAGTTCTGCTCCAGCGCCACCTGTTGCAACGCATGAAGAAGATGGGACTTTCCACTCCCAAACCCTCCTTCAATCACGATACCCTTTGTAGGCATTTCATGAGGAACGTTTGCCTCCATCTGTTGAATCAGCCGTCTGAATTTTCCCTCCAGGTCCGGTTGGTGGCTTCCAAGTACCTGCACCACATCACGATTCGGCACCCCGGATCGCAAGGCTTCCATGGCTCGTTGATGTCCAACATCACCATTGGCCATGGCAGGCCGGTCATTGTATTCCCTCTTTCCGGTATCGTGGGCGTCCCCGGGCTGTTGAGATCCAAGACGAATCAAAGCCCCTAATGGGTTTTGGTATTGACGATCACGGACTTCGTCCCAAATACGCAACTTCAGCGCCTCATACCGATTGAGCCCCCGACGCTCATCTGTCAAAAATTCTTGCGGTACGTGGACCACCAGCAGAAAACTTTCCAATTCATCCGTCCCATCAATAAACTGGCGAAGCATTTCGTAGGCATCTAACGTGGCCGAGACGCCATAATACAAGCCTTCAGGATCGTCAGGTTTCTTACTGAGCAAACATCGACTCAAGTCCAGGGACACGACTAACCCTGTTATCCCTACTAACCGTAACCAACGGCATAACGAAACAAACATATATCGAGCATTCGTCCGGTTAATTTTCTGAAAAATAAGGGCTTCTTTGAGAGCTGAAATCTGACGAATCTCCCCGCCCAGCCAGGACTTAACCGGTTCGGTCATAAAGGGGACTTCCGAGCCAGAGTCCATTTGGCCCAAACACAATCGGATCATGGCCATACGAAATTCCTGGCACATCTGCGTATCTCGATAGATGGCCCGCTCTAACCAACTATTTAAATCTCGTCGCAATAAAGGTTCCGCCCGTTCATTCATCCGGGCGACTCCAGCCATGCAAAACTCTTCTTTGTTCTCCGGGATTTGGTACCCATTTTCTTGAAGAAGTCGACGAACGAATTGTGAAGCCAGGTCATCCCATGGAATTCGACGAGCAATTTGATGAAAGAATTTATCCATCATATGAATTTTGGTGTCTTTGGCATCAACCGAAATGCAGGCATACCCTTCCTGCTGAGCCAGGACCGCCAAATGATTTTGGACGCCCACTCTATCCGGGTCAGAGTCTGTCACCACAAACTTGACCGATGAGCCTCCTTGCCCAATAAATCGTTGCAGATATTCTTGCCGAAGCGTATAAAACCATTCTTGGGGCCGTAACTCCATTGGTTGTATCCTTCACAGGTTAAAAAGTCACATGCAAACGCGGGTTGGTTTTTACAGGCTGACGAAAAGACCGTGATCTATGCTGAAGAAACGTGTACTCCGCCCTCGAAAGTTTCGATTTGAATATTTTGCTCGCCATATTCAAAAATCCTGATGACGGCGATTTTGGTCAAACCCCGGATTAAATGGATTCGGAGAGTGCCGGGTGAAGCATTCCTTCCTGATCACCTTCTAATTCACGATCTTCTGAATAATCTTGTCGAATTTCCGTTAGTTCAATTTCGACTTTTTGTGTTGGATCAAGACGTGTTAAATCCCATTCGGTAATCCAACCTTTGACATATTCACGCATCCGGGTGCTGGATAACCGCTCAATCGTGGGGACCTGAGGTGGTTCCCACCCATACGCCGCACCATGAATGGAACGAATTTTATGGTAGATTTCCTCCACCAGCTGATCATAGGGACCAACCAAGGGTATGCGCTCGCATTCGATGAGTCGCATGCCCTGTTCCGCTTGGCGGGACAGCACTAAATCGGTTTCTGATCCTGTTTCACGCAGTTTTTCTGGCACTTTTTCCCGATCACCTTTTTCATCCAGAATCGCACTTTGAAAATCATCGGTTAGCGCCATCACCGCCGCCAATCCGGATTTATAGCCAAGATCCGCAAAGCTGGAAGCTTCCAGTCTACCCAGCCACCTGGCTAATTCCGCATAGGATTGGGCTCGCTGCTTAAAGGAGTACCGTCCAATAATTTCCGCTTCGTCGATCAGTAAAATCCAACCAGAATATCCAGCCGCAATCATGAGTCGTGAAACAAATTTAAACCGTTGCAACGCCATCTCCATTGGCGAGACCCGTTCGAATCGATAAGAGACATTGGCATCGCAGGATTTGAGATATCGCTTGATTTCAGCATCGGTCAAGGGGTCCCCTGCCCAAAACCGAATGATCCGATGACTGAGTTCCGGGTCATTGACCATGCGTTCGTACAAAAATACCGTGGCAGCAAAGCGCCCATCAATTTCCCCGCCTTGACGATGCACCCATTCGTAAAAATTTGCATACTGAGGACTCTTGAAATTCAAATCTGCTGCCACCTCCGCCAAGACATCTCCTCGCTTTTCGGGGATTTCAGCAGACTCAATGGCAGATCGAAACATCAATGCGGGACTATACAGAGGCGTTTCCTTACTGATCACGACCTTGCTACATACAAATCTGGAATCCAAGGCCATGTGGCTTAAGGATTCCAGTAGGTGGGATTTTCCCGTTCCAAATCCTCCTTCAATCAACATCCCTTTTGTAGTCCAACCCTTATGTATGCTGGCCTGGGCATCCTGTAACATCTGTTGAAATTTGGATTTGACCATCGGTTGTGGACAGCCTAACGCCTTGACGACGCCTTGACTCGGTACACCCGCCCGCAAGGATTCAATGACCCGTTGATGCTGTACATCTTCTTTTCGGCTTCCCACTCTTGCCAGGAGACTGCCCTGGGTAAATTTTTCGGTCTGGTCGGTCAGTCTGACCATGGGCGCAAAAGGATTTTGACGGGTTTTATCCCGGACATCATCCCAGATTCGAAGCTTTAAGGCTTCATACCGATTCAGCCCCACCCGTTGATCCGAGAGAAAGGCTTGTGAGGTGACAACCACGACCAACAACCCTTCGATTTCATCACTGCCATCAATGAATTGTCTCAGCATTTCATAGGCATCCATGACCGCAGAGGGCGAATAATTCAAAGAGGTGGCCCCGACATCCTTCCCGCCTGTAAAGGCTGAAATATCGATGGTCAGAACCATACCGGGTTTTCCCGCCAGGCGGGTCCAATGGGACAAGGACGCAATGAGGTCACGCGCATTACTGCGGGTGACCTTTTCAAATATTAATAACTTTTTGAGAGTAGCCATTTGCTTCAGTTCGCCTCGAAGCCAGGCCCTGATCGCTGCCGGCTCTTTAGACGGACTGTCAGGTAATTCCAGCTGGGCTAAACACAACTGAATCATGGCCAATCGAAATTCCCGACTCATGTGAAAATCCTGAAACAAGGCCCCTTCCAACCAGGCATTCATTTCTCGCTTCATCATGGATTCATCGCAACTATTGAGAGAGGCCACAGAAGACCAGCAACATTCCCCCCTTCGTTCAGGAATCTTCCATTGATGTTCTCGAAACAGCTTTTGGACATATTCAAACGCCAAGGCATCCCAATCGATTTGTCTGGCCATTTCCTTAAACAGAAGATCAATGAGTTGAACTTTCGTACAACAAGAATCTGCGTGAATCGTGACAAAGCCCTGCTCTCGTGACAGGTCCCCCACCTCCATGCTCACAGACTTGGTGTTCTGAGCCTCGTCCACTACCGCAAATTTGACGGCCGATCCTCCCCGACGAATAAACCCTTGGAGATAGGCGGATTTCAGAACGTTCAACCATTCCTGTGGAGACATAAATTTTTCCTCAATATCCTGTTAATCTAGTTCGTCTTCTCGGCTCACCCTAGGGAAACTTAAATACCATCCCGACCCGCTTATCCCGCCTGGACAAAGGAAATTCCATAATAAGTTTTCTCCCGTCCCCCTTGCGCAATCACGGTTAACGTCTTGGTGGCATCCCGCACCCCGGTACTCGCATGAAAGTTTGCCCGATGATTGTTTTTGGTGGTAATGGTTCCACTTTTATCCAGTAGATAGACGTCCCGCCCAAATTCTTGTCTCGTGTATTCACTGGCCTGCCAAGGAAGGAGCGTAAGAAGTTGATAGAGTTCCAAAAGTGGAATCACAGTTCCTTTACCAATGAGATGCTTCCCTCGACCCGCCACCACGATGGAATAGGCCGTAAAAACCATCTCGAGAAACGTTTGTGGTTTAAATCGAAGGGGTTTATTTTGAACTTCCTTTAATCGTTTGACCAAGACCGAAGGACGAAGCCGATTTTCCCGCATTCGGTCAATGGCGACCGCCCGTTCTTTATGAAGTATGCGCAATAAGACTGGATAGGAAAACAAATACCCATCGTGTTCATAGAGATTGACACCCATTTGCTGTGCAGTCGTGAGAAGTTCCTGGCGAAACGCTTTGCCCTCCAGGTACCCGGCTTCATCAAAGTTCAGACGTTCCTGGGTTTTCACAAAGTCACAACCCAAACTCAGCGTCACCTCTTTCCCTTCCTCTAATAATTTTCGAAGATTGATCAAATCCCCCACTTTTGCGGCATCTTTAATTTTTTTAAACGAGGCCATCACCTGCTTTGTCGTCTTTACTAATCCTCCGGCTTGTTCTTCAATATCAGCCAGGGCCTGCTCTAAATTGACGTTTTTTATGACAGCCTTTGATGGTGTGGCGGCATCAGGCAACTCAAGCACACCAATCGCCGAGCTCGACCCGCAGGCTTTCAACCTATTGTCAATTCCGTCGGCACTCATATCGGTTATCGAGTCCTCTGGTTTGTGGTGAGTTCAGGCAATCGGCTTCAAATAACCGATTGATCGGCGCATACCGGTTTTATTCGGCACATCCTCGATAATTCTTAATAATTTCCGGCTTATTTCATGATCATGCTTTGTTTAAAACCCATAACGACTTTTTTATGCTCAGCGCTTAACATTCAATCCAGAGTTGACCTGTAGGAAGAAAGCCTTTTATGGTTGAACGATTTATTCAGATTTTTTCCATGGAAAATATCACGCCATTTGCTGTCATCACAGGAGCTTCACGAGGGATTGGAGCCGAATATGCCAGAGCCTTAGCAACTCAAGGTTTTGACCTTCTTTTGGTTGCCCGGGACCAAAACCGTCTACTTGAATTATCCAAGGAGATTCAACAGACCACTTCTATTCAGGTCTGGACAGAAACACTGGATTTGGCCAGACCTCACGCGGCGGAAATCCTTTACAGTTTGGCTCAATCATTTCGGCCTCATGTGTCATTGCTTGTCAACAATGCCGGTTTTGGCCTGTATAGTTTATTTGCAGACATGTCACTCCCAACTATTCAAGACATGCTACAGGTCCATATCCATGTGACCACAGAAAGCACAAGACTCTTCCTACCCGATATGATGAATCGACGGCAGGGTGCAATTATCAATGTGGCGTCCGTAGCAGGATTTTTCCCAATTCCCTATATGGCGGAATATGCCGCCACCAAAGCCTTTATCATATCTTTTTCTGAAGCCGTGGCGATGGAGGCCAGGGAAAGGGGGGTGACCATCCAGGTGTGCTGTCCCGGCTATACCGAAACCGATTTCCATAAAACGGCAGGACATTGTCCACGCCACATGGCTTCCCCTCACACTCCACGGGACGTCGTACAAAAATCATTAAAGGCCCTAAAATCCAAGCAATCCCTCGTGACTATTGGGTGGCAAGGACTGGCAACACACTGGATCACTCCATTCATTCCTAAAAAATGGCTCATGCGTCTAAGCGCCAGATTTGTTCGGCCACCAAACACCCTCTCTCATTAAACACACGATTTCCTATATTAAAGGAGCACAGAGCATGCCCCATTCCCATTTTCAGTCCTTTATTGTCTCTCTTAGCATCTCTAGTGTCTGCATTCTAGGCTTTGGGTGTTCTGGCCCTCGCCCGGTCCTCTATCCCAACGATCATCTTCAACAAGTTGGCCCCGATCGAGCTGAACAGGACATTGAGGAATGCAAACAGCTTGCAGAGGATTATGTCCCAGAACACGAAGCCTCGACAGTGGCCGGGAATACTGCCGTTGGGGCGGGAGCAGGGGGTGCCGTCGGAGCAGTCAGTGGCGCCCTTCGAGGAGGAGTGGGTATTGGAGCAGCCATAGGTGCCGCGACAGGTGCGACCATTGGCTTTATTCGTGGCTTATTCCAGGCTTCGCAACCCACACCAGCCCACCAGGCGTTCGTCAACCGATGTCTTTCGGAACGAGGTTACGATTCGATTGGTTGGGAATAGATCAGGGAAGGAACATGAAGGAAATGGCGTGAGGACAGCTCAAGACGCTATCCTTGGAGGTTATCACCTTGAGCAAATCCGGTATTGGAACTTGCCCCACAGGAAAATCAAGGAACATTTAGAATGAGGGGTTTTCTGCACGACGAAGCGCTCGCATCAACACGGGATCTTGATAAGCCACTTCACTTAAGGCGTCCAACATATGAAGGCCTTTTTCCTTGGCGAGAGCTTTGGCTTTACTGAATTGGCGTGAATTAAAGCGAGCCACGGATGGCTGGCCATTGATAATCTGACAGGCAAGGCCCCCACCATCTTTCAGCGCAAGAGTCCCCCCGTGATCGAACAACGCACGGGTCTCCTCTATGCTGATGCCATGCAGTTGCGCAAAATCATGGAGCCCACTGATCTCAATCAATCGTCCATCAGGCATGACACATTTTCGTTTAAAATGAGGAGACCAATCTTTTCGAAAATCAATAAATTGAATGTCTCCACCACACGAGATACCCGAGTCGACTTTTGTCAAATCAATTCCTAAATTTTTTTGCCGCAACCGATCCTGCAATTCCTGAGGAAGTCCTCGATAAAAAACCCGCTCCATGGCTTCTTCCAACGTCACACCATAACTTTGACGCATGCGCTCCGCCGCCGCATATTGCTCAAGATCCATGACCCACGTGTGTTTCGGATCTTTGCCAAGAGGATCCACGCGACACACGAATGCGCCTTTTGTAACCAGCGTACCTTCATGCGGATAGAGATAAACCCCCCCGTCTTGAAGCACGCCCGTTATGTCTTCAAGAGGAATATCATAACTTTCAGACAGGACTCGTGCATGCATCTCCAGATCTTCGGGTTCCGTCATTCCGCACACCATTACATTTCCAGGGGGATCATAATCCGTATAGTTCTCTAGAATATTATAAAGAACCGGAGGCTTTTCTTTTTTCAATGGACGTTTTTTTACTTTAAACATTCGATACACTCCTTCACGCTGAGTTCTTTTTTGGCCTTGGAGTTCTTAACGCTCAAGGGGGGAGGAGGCAAGATTCGCCCAACACCATCGCATTCCGATTTCACTCGAACATTCCCCTTATATCACCATAATCTTTTCCGCGCCCTGTTGCAGATCTTGAAGTCGTAATGGTAGAAGGAATTCGCCTATGACTCAACCATAATGTCCTATAAACTTCCTATGCCCAAAAATGCCCTCATTCAGGCCTTCCATCAGCTGGAAGCCTTCAAATGGAATCAGCAAGAAGGCTTTCGCCTCGCCTCAGGGAAAACCAGCCCCTATTATGTTGACTGTCGTATTGTATTGGCTCATCCGCACTCACGTCATCTTGTGGCTCAATTAGCCTATCACCGGCTTAAATCCTTAGATTTCACGCTTATTGGCGGGTTGGAAATCGGAGCGATTCCCCTGGCCACCTGCATTTCGGATTTTGGCTATAGAGCCGATCCACAGCGGGAATGGCGAACGTTCGTCGTACGCAAACAACCTAAGGATCATGGATTGGGCAAATTAATTGAAGGCACTATTCATCCCGGGGAAACAGCTTTAGTGGTCGACGATGTCTTAACAACAGGCGGATCATTGGTAAAGGCCGCAGAATCAGCTCGCGCTCAGGGCTTAATTGTGACACATGGGTTAGTAGTTGTGGATCGATCCGAAAATGAAGGGAAAAGCCATCTGGCCCACATGGGCATTCAATTGCTCCCCCTTCTCACCTTGGAAGATTTAAGACAAACTTCTCCTTCCACCCGGTAAGTCCTCAAACTATTCCCCCCACGGTTGGACACCTCAGCCAATCCTTACAGCCTCAACGGGTAGGCATCCTATTTTTCTAACACGATCCATCTCAAATTAATCGATGATGCCCTTTTCAATTTCATAACCTTGGCGGGACTCTTCTATTCGGGATAACTCGCTTGACCGTCCCTCCTAACCAACCATACAATTTTAAAACAATCGCTCAACAATATCCTGCTCAATTTCCTTTTCAAATGGGACAATGCCATTTTCCTTAACTTCTTCAAAACAAGAAAGCCATTCCCAATACTATGGAGGATAACCATGAAACGTTTATTTTTCTCCCTAACAATCGCTCTTCTTTTCTCGGGATGGTGGAATCTCCCCATCGTTACTGCTGAGCCCTATCTTTTAACAGTTCAGCAACTTAAAGCAGGACTTGAAAAGTCTTCCCAGTCCAAACAAAAAGGATTTGTGCTCATCGACGTTCGGAGTCCGGACGAACATATGAGTGGCTTCATTCCCGGAACGGATTTCAATATCGATTTTCGAGAAATGCAAGGACGACACCGAGAGCTCAACGCGAAACTGGATCAGCACATCGTGGTGTACTGCCAATCCGGACACCGCAGCAATATTGCTGCCGAAACCTTAATGGGGTTGGGCTATCAGAATGTCTATAATGTGGAAGGAAGTATGAATGCCTGGACAGAAGCTGGATATTCTATTGAACACCCCAAGTAATCAATGACGGCCTGCTGCAAAGTACATTAGTTTTCCGCCACGGTGGAATAGATGCCGTTAAAGTTCTGGTGCATCTCCCGAAAGGCTTCCAAAAGAAGTGGATCAAAATGTGTCGGCTTTGTACGGTCGTTCCCGTTCAAAATGATGTCGCATGTCTTCGCATGGGTAAACGCTGCTTTGTACGGTCGTCGGCTCCGTAAAGCATCGTAAAGGTCACACAGCATCACAATCCGCCCGGTTAGGGGAATCTGTGTTCCCTTTAGACCTCGAGGATATCCACTTCCATCCCAACGTTCATGGTGAGTCAGCGCGACTTCTTTAGCCATCTCTAGCAAGGGAGACGTCGAGCCATCCAATAGACTCGCTCCCAACAAAGGATGTTGCTTAATCGATTGCCATTCTTCTTCCGTCAATGGCCCCTGCTTGCCAAGCACAGCATCTGGCACCCCAATTTTCCCAACATCATGCATTGGAGCAACCGCAAATAAGCAACGAGCGCGTGGCTGATCCCAGCCAATAGCCAACGCAAGCGAATGCGAGTAATGGCTTAATCGTTCAATATGCGCACCGGTTTCCTCATCTTTATAGCGTGACGCACGGGCTAAGCGAAGAATAGTATCGGCATAGGCCTGCTCCAATTCACTATTCTTCCGTTGTTCTGCTTCCAATGACAGTTTAAGGTCCCTGGCGTAGGCAAGCATTTGGGCATGAGCTTTTTTAAGCTGTTGGGTTTTCTGACCTTCCTGTTCCAACATCTGCTTGAGATCTTTGGCATAGGCCATGAGCTGCAAGCGAGCCGCCTGAAGTTTCCCTGTGGCAGATTCTTGGGAAGCTTCGTCCTTTGAATGACCCATTAAGGATGAAGAAGGAATCCCATCCTCCGCGGGCTTACCCTTCCTCATGAGGCAAGTACCTCGCGAACTTTTTGAATCAACTCTAATGGGCTGAATGGCTTGACCAAATAGCCTGCAAGGTTAAGGGAAGCCATCTGCTCACGTGCATCTATCCCATCTTTCGCGGTTAACATAACAATTGGAATTCTGGCCGTATCGGAGCGTAAGCGAATGTTTCGCACCACCTCACACCCATCGAGACCCGGCATCATCCAATCGAGAATCAACAGATCGGGTATGTGAGTGCAAACTGCATCCATGGCTGCACAACCATCAACTGCGGTGAGAATCCGATAGGAGGGGTGTTCAAGGGTGACTTGGACCAACAGCCTAAGATCTTCCTCATCATCGGCAATGATGATCGTTTTTACGGGACCCACCATGGTAATGATTTCCTGCTGGTTGGCCCATTAGGGCTCAGGGAGTATCTAATCCATTGCCGGCATATTCATCCTCCTTGATGAGTTGATCCTCTGACTGGGATTCAGGTTCGATAGTATTCGATTGCTCCGTTTGCCAAATATTTTTTTCGACTTTTCTGGCCACGGTGATAAAACCTGAATGGGCAACCATACGATGGTCAGGCCGGACACTTCGGCCTTTAATGTTCCAAGTCCGCAATAACGTTTCAAAATTTTGAACCATGGTAAAAACCCGGCTCTGCTCCAAAGCCTGTACCGTTTGCATGACCTGCGGCACCGTCGGGACATAACTCAGATACAGCCCCCCCGAACGTAATGCCCTGGCGGCATGAGGAACTACCCTCCATGGCTCTGGAAGATCCAACACGACCCGATCAAACATCCAGGAAGACGTCCCTTCCCCAATTTCGATACCTTCATAGGCATCACGAATCTGAAGAAAATGGTTGGGAACCTTTCCCATAAACCGTTCGATATTTTTCGTAGCGGTAGCCGCAAAATCCTCCCGCATTTCATAGCTCACCACACACCCCCGATCCCCCACCGCACGCAGAAGGGCCATGGTTAAGGCTCCCGATCCTACACCAGCTTCAAAGACCCTGGCGCCTGGATAAATATCAGCCCACATTGGGATGACGGCCAAGTCTTTGGGATAAATCACCTGAGCTCCTCGAGGCATTTTCAAGGTATACTCAGCTAATGTTGGATGAACGGCAACCATTAATTTCCCATTGGAAAACTGGACCACAGTACCATCCGGTTTTCCAATAATGTCATCATGGGCAATCCGGTCTCCACTATGTTGGAAGATTTCTCCGGCTTTCAGTGTGACGGCATACGGCCGCTCTTTCTTGTCGATTAAATGAACCCGTTCCCCAGATTGAAAATTTTTCATAAGGCACGCATCTTAGCAAGGCTTTTCTTCAATTTGATACCCATCATAATGGTGGAGACTTCATGAAAAGTATGACGCGACAACCCGCCGACATTTCAATTTGAATATTCTTGACACCCTCCGCATTCAGACGTATGATTGAGTAACTTCAGTCGTGACATACCTACGCTACGAATTTTTCCAATTGACCAGATTCTTTAACCTTGAAAGTGCCCCCCTTGTGCGTATGTTCTCAATATGCAAAACACCGAACCGCCGCTCTAAAACGGATCAGAAGGATTCCCTTCCACAGCAATTTTTGCTGCTCTTAAAACAGGAATAGTCGCGTGGCGAGAACAGTAGTCGTGACCTAATCTATTATGAAACGCCTTTTCACAGTCATTGGCCTTGGGCGCTTCGGCTATAGCGTTGCACAAGGATTGGTTACCAAAGGATGCGAAGTACTTGCCATCGACAAGGATGAGGAAAAAATCCAGGCGATCAGTGACATTGCCACCTTCGCTGTCCAATGCGATGCGACTGATGAACGAGCGTTAAAAGCGGTAAGCGCGCAAAACGTCGATGTCGCAGTCGTCAGTATCGGTGAAAACATTGAGGCTAGCATCCTTATTGTTCAAACACTCAAGGAAATGGGGGTAAAATCTATTGTGGCCAAAGCCGTGGCCCCAATTCAGGGAAAAATTCTAATGAATCTGGGGGTTGATGAAGTTATCTATCCCGAACGGGATGCGGCCGTCCGTCTCGCCCACCGCCTGGTTTCCCCCAGCGTACTTGAATACTTAGAGTTGGCTCCGGGCTTCAGTGTGGAGGAAGTGTCCGTTTCAGAGAGCCTGTCCGGATTGAGTCTCGAGGATGTTAAATTACGCGGACAGCATAACTTGAATGTGATTGGGATAAAAAAACAAGTTACCAGGATGGTCAAAGGACGTATGATGAAAGAAGAAATCTTTAATTTCACTCCCAAACCGGATGACGTCATTGAAAAAGGTGATGTGCTGGTTATGATTGGCCGGGAAGAAGATTTAGACCGTTTTTGCAATAACGTGTAAGAAATATAACAGTTCTGTCAATTAGCTCTGCACTTTTTCCTTCCGCATCTTCCACCATCTTGAAACTTGTTAGTCTTTCCCCTTTCGCACTATCCAGGGAATTGGATGGGCTACCGATTTCTTTAATAGCTAAACTACCATCTTATAATTCTGGAAAAATTCCACGGATGTCAGTTTTATCCTTTTGTTTCAAATTGTTTTACATTTCATGAAATGAGAGGCTCTTGCCAAACTGTCACAATGAAGGAAACCCAACATTTCAAAATATGGCATTGAGTTGCTTTGCATTGATGGGTGGAAGGTTTAAAACCTAACATTGGCATGTTTTTTGCTTTGAAAGAATTTATCAACTGTTCAACTTGTTGCTGAACTAAATAGGTCACCTGAAAACATAAACCCACAGGGAAACTATTATGGAAAACCAAACCGTTTTGGATGAGCCCACAGAGATCGAACTCACTACCGTAAAAACTGAGGGGATCAAGCCTTCGGGATTCGGGCCAGCTCTCGAATCACTATACTTCCGATCATTTGGCAGTCGGCCTCTTCTTAATAAGGATTCTGAAATCGAATTGGCGAAGGAAATTGATCAGGCGTCCAGAGCAATCCGGCTCATTATCAAGCAGAGCCTTCATCTCACACAGCCTTTAAAAAAGGGACCACAAAGGGATGGGACCATTGCTCTGCTTAAGGAAACATTTGCCTTAAGCGGCCTTTCGGCTCCAGCAATTGAAAAACTAAAATCTGTCCTGTTGGACTTAGGCCAAACCTATCCCTCAGTACACCCATCCATTCAGGATCTCTGTCAGCAACTTCAAAAAGCCAAATTCCAACTAGAAAAAGCGAAATCCGAACTCGTTCAGCGAAATCTTCGCCTGGTTGTCGACATCGCGAAACGCTATACGGGTCATGGCCTAGCCTTTCTGGACTTAGTCCAAGAAGGCAATATTGGGCTTATGAAGGCGGCAGAACGATTTCAATATCGCAAAGGATTTAAGTTCAGCACCTACGCCACGTGGTGGATTCGACAAGGGATTACCCGATCACTCGCTGACCAATCCAGAACCATTCGCGTACCTGTCCATTTAAATGAAATCTCCAACAAGATTGCTCGCGCCTCAAAACGATTGACCCAACAGTATGCCCGCCCGGTTCAGTTGGATGACATTGGAGAAGCACTCAAATTGAGTGTGGAAAAAGTTCATGACACCATTCAAGCATTTCAGGATCCTATATCGCTAGAGACTCCGGTTGGAGATGGAGAAACCTTTCTCACAGACTTCATTCCTGATATGGGAACTTTGACGCCCGATGGACCTGTCTCGCGCCAGGAAACGAACCAACAAGTCGAACGGATCTTGGATTCCCTGACTCCAAGGGAACAAATGGTAATTCGCCTCCGTTTTGGCATTGGCCAGGACGAACCCTGGACCCTTGAAGAGGTCGGCCAAAGTATGTCCGTTACCCGTGAACGTGTCCGCCAAATTGAAGCCAAAGCCCTTCAAAAGTTAAAGGAACCTGCTATGAAGGATTTGTTATTTTCCATTAAGTAAATAATTGTTGCAAACTTTTTCTACTTACCCATGTATTTTGAGACCTCCTGCTTTGAATCTGTTATTTCAAGCAAGGACTTGTCAATCGACCATTCACCGCTTTAACATCGGATAATTCAACTCCTGTTTCATCTATGTGTAAAGACTAGCGCCCTTGTTGCCATCAGACTCTATTTTCAAACTTCGACAAGAATTCAGAAGCCACCTTCAAGAATTCTACACTCATCTCAATTTGGCCCCTCCCTATCACAGCATAGAAAAAGCAGTCCAGCATTTTTCCAATACTCTCAGGACAAGACCTGAAGAATTCTGTCAGGGACTGTTACAAGATACGTCAAAAAAGTGGGCAGTTTTTCAGGAAATTTTCCTAGCCTCTGGCTTACAAAAAAAGCACCGAGGAATCATTGAACAATTAGCTCTTTCTCCTTATTCGGCTGTAGCTGAAGCCCCTGAATCGCGTCGCTTCCTTGAAAATTTCTCAACAAATCCACACGAATCCACTTCTTAACCAACAATTCACACACGGCATTCCAACTCCTCCTCCTTTAATCATTAAACCCTAATTAGTGGAAAAGTATACATTTGTTTGGTTTCTGCAACACATCAGAAACAAAATGATTATTTTGTCCCTAAAAACACTGCCTTTATTTAATCCCTCAATTAGTATAAATTTTGCACATTGAATACTTAAGATTACCGGTTTTTTATGCGTCATCAACAAACTCTCGAAACATCATCTTTTTTATCTGGTATTGGTCTGCATTCTGGCAACCCTGCCTCAATTGCCATTCACCCGGCTCCGGTTAACACCGGGGTGGTCTTTGTTATGAAGCATGATGCTGATCAAATTCAATCATGCCCTGCTGGCATTTCATTTTTAGGCCAGACAGATCATTGCACCACACTTCAAGCTGGTGATTTTGGCATACAGACGGTTGAGCATGTGTTAAGTGCACTAGCCGGCCTGGAAATCGATAATGCTTACGTGGAATTGCTTGGCACCGAAATCCCGGCAGCAGATGGAAGCGCCACACCATTTGTCGACATGGTTTACCAAAGCGGTATCCTCACTCAGGATGTATCACGCAAATACCTTAAAATTGTTCAACCAATCACTGTGGAAGACGATCACCGATCCATCAGTGTCCTTCCCTCGGCACTTCCCCAAATAACCTATAACATTGATTTCCCTCATCCCCTTATACAACAACAAGAATATCACCATTTTTGTACGCCTCATGAGTATAGTAAAAATATTGCCGGAGCCCGTACCTTTGCCTTTCAAAAAGAAGTCGAATTTTTATGGTCCCGAGGACTGGGGCTCGGGGGGTCACTACACAATACGGTCGTTTTTTCTGATACCGGATTGGTCAATGATGAGGACCTACGCTTTTCGGACGAATGCGTTCGCCATAAAATTCTCGATCTCATTGGCGACCTGTCGCTATTAGGAGTTCCGGTTATTGGGCATTTCATTGCAAAATGCGCGGGACACGCGCTCCATACCCAATTGGTCCAAGCCATCATGCATAACCCTGACAAGTGGATTATGTTAAATGCTGGAGAAACCGGAAAGGATGGCATTCTCAACGGAAAAAATTTCTGCAATTCAATGATTCACCTCCCTGAACTCCAACCTGCCTTTCATGCGTTCTGACTCCCTCTCCCATGTGCCATGGTATACCCTTAACAATCCTTGCGTTTGATATCTGCCCATCAACAAATAGGAAGAAATCTTTTTCTCCATTGTCTTCATCCCCTGCGCGTGGTAGCGTCTGGGATGACCATGAGTCTCCAATCATTTACCCGCCCCTATCCTACAATCAGCCTTAGAATACTTTTCATAATTTGCTTCTGCCAGTTCCCGTGGACACCCGCCTTAAGTGCTACGCCAATTGAAAATGATCCCAAAGGGTTTTTCGGCAGCCTCTGGGGCCATTCTCTTCGGGAACGCTCAGATCTTAAGCAAATCGACTCACTTAATTCCTTGCAAATCTATACAATTAAACTCGGAGCACCCCAGCTCGGATCCATTGAGTTGGAATCCGTCAAACTCTATACAATAGATGGAAAGTATGTTCGAGCCCTCTTCCATTACAAAGGAGAAGCTACCCATAATTCCCTCTTGCAGTATCTGGAAAATGAATTTGGAAAATCTAACGATCCCTATGGATCCATGATCCGTGGTCAACAGTACAACTGGCGGGGTCCAGATACCGAAATCGCGCTTACCTATCATGGGTTTCGAGATCGGGGAATATTAGCTGTCGAGAGCAGAATTTACGCACCGTTGCTTCTTGACTCACTCTCTAGCGGTACTCTTTAGCACCTCAATTTTCTCTCCCATTAACAAAAAATCATCAAATTTGGCACTCATTAGCCTTCGCATACCTCACACAGAGCCAAGCATGTGAAATTCCGTCTACCTCTCACCTCATTTAGGACAACGTCAGCAACTTTCTGGCCTCTAACACCTTATTAACCACCGCTTCCACATTGTTTTCATCCACAAAGGGCGAAAGAATAAATGATTTCAAGGCCACGATTGGTTCCCCATAATCGGTATGACGGTAGCAATCTGTCAATGAGAGGATTACTCCACGCCCGGCCATGCCTTCCTGATGCACAAAATCAAAAACCTTTCGATTGAACGCATTGTGTTCCAACAGAATGTCACGGAACGCGACATCATGCATCTCCGCTTCCTTTATCTGGAATGTGTCCACCCCTTCGGGATACACCCGAAAGAGAGTGACGGGGCCAAAGTTATCCCGGTTGACCACCGTCATACATTCATGACTCTCCAGGTGCTCCCTCAAAAGTTGCGCCATTTCTACAATATGGCCAATGATGACTCGCAGCCCTTCTTTCCCAAACAATTTCAAGTTTGCCAGGGCAGCAAGCACTCCCCCACCCGATCGTGATGTCTCCAAGGTATACATGCCGGGCCGCTGTTCACCAAATTGGTACAGATAGGGCATTTGATCCGGGGGACGTTGTAGCAAATCGAGATCTTCTTTTTTCCGAACGAGAATTAAGCTTGAAATATAGGGGACAAACCCTGGCTTATGAAAATCAATTCCAATCGAATCTGCCAAAGAGAGATGTCGAATTTTTTTGCAGGCTCCAGCCAAGGCCCGCACAGTCCGAGGACGGAACCCTAACGGATTCGCTTCAAAGGGATAGTCGGTAAAGACGGACCATGCCCATCCAATGACTGCATCCGCATGAATATGGGGACAATAAGGCAGAGAAAACTCCTGGACGAGTTCATTCCGCAACGTCACCATACCTTGGAGATCATCCAGCCCGAATGCATCCGTTGTCCCCAGCGTGGCGATCATGCCGACAATTTTTCGACCCGATTGTAAGGCCTGTACAGCTTGCTCCCGAAGCACCTTGAGATTGATCTCATTGTGAATAGTGGTAGGAATGGTTATAAGATTATGACTCCCCAACCCCAACCACCCTGCAATATTGTAACGACAATAATGACTACTATCGCTTGCAAACACCACCGCATCTTCACGAATCCCGTGCTCCATGGAACCAGGGAGTGATTTTTCCAAGCCTAATTTCATGCCGTACAGCGTGGTTCCCGTTCCGCCAAAAGTAAACATCCCCCCGGCTCGTTCAGAATCATAGCCTAATAATTGAGCCATCATCCCGACCACTTCCACTTCAGCTAAACCCACCCGATGACTATACTCATCCCACGCCAAATTGGGGTTATAGAGTGAAGCGAGCAACACACCAATTAGAGAAGAGATCGTAACGGGGGGAACAACATTTTGCTGTGTCCGCGGGTGCCCCCAAACAGTGAGCCCCGAACAATACTGCACTAACTCCTGGGTGACAGCCTCCACACTTCTGCCCTTTTCAGCTAACCGGCTAAGCCGAGCCGTGTGATAATCCAATTCACCACGTTCACCGAGAATCGGTCGCTCACTCTTCATGGCATCCACTGCTTCAACGGCCCTCATGATGCTATGAACAAAATAGGAATCATGGACTCGGTCAGACACCGGCTGAGGAAAGGCCATGCGAATCTGCTCTAAGACGTTTCTATATATAGCTCCCATGCCTCCAGACTCCTCTCAATGCCTTGCTGGCCTCATAGGGTGATCGTTCTCACTCCAGGCCAATTTTACGTAACCCCCTTGACTCCTCTTGAAACAAGGTTCACTATAGGCCCGTTTTTTTAACGTCATCCTAGCCGAATACCAATAGGGACTCCATGTCCATTTACATTCGCTCGGATCTTCTTGCCCTCAATCCACACCAAACAGTATCAATTCAACGCGTTGGACTGGGACAACATCAGGTCGTGATCGTAGATGATTTCTATCAATACCCTGAAGAAATCCTCAAAATCGCTTTAAGCCTCCCCTATACGGATCGTTTCGAACTCGTAGGGAATTTTCCTGGAGTTCGAGCACGACTCAATTATGAGCACCGAGAACTGGTGGAATCGCTAAGCGCCCTTTGGGGATGCCCTCTCTTCACATTTTTTTCTCCCCAACCAGTCGTCTTTCAAGGTATCAAGACTGACAACTACCGACTAAACGTTGGGCAACGACAACCTCACATCGATCAGGATGTCACCGCCATGGTCTATCTTAATCCTGCAGATTCTTGTGCGGGTGGAACCGGGTTATATCGCCATCGACCGACAGGACTCGAACGGGTACCTCCGATACCGGACGCGACGATCCGACAGCTTGCGAACCAATTGGAACTGAGCGACGAATTTTTTACCAGCCCGGAAGGATATGAAAACTTCCAAAATAGCATGATTTTCAATCCACTTTTCGCTTGTCGAGACAATAGGTATATCAACGACGGAAATGAATATTGGGAATTGCTGAAACTCATCGAAATGCGCCCAAACAGGTTGATGATGTTTGATGGTCGATGTTTTCATTCTCAGTATATCCAATCCGGCCACTACAACCAGGCCTTTCGGGTGAATCAAGTTCTGTATCTTAGTCAAAAAAGAAAATTGCCTTGATTCTTCAATGACCTGTCTTCGGTTTTTCTCCCGTTTTTTTATAGATTTCCCCTCTTCCTTATAAAGCTTGTATCTCCATCAGATGGTTATAGGGTTGTTCGTAGGGCCCTGGTTTACAGGAAGGGGCTGTTGAAAAAAGCCGCCAGCGGCGTTCTCGCCATTTTTCCGTGCTCACGTACTGGAAGTACGCTCTGCGCGCAAAAATGACTGCGACCTTGCTGGACGACTTTTTTGAACCGTCCCGAGGCCTCTAATATGCAACGTGCCTGTGGGTCAATATGCCATTGGAAATTATAATTTTTCAACATTCACAGGAAGGGAAAGAATATTCCCCTACTCCTCTCGGTTATAAGGAAGGATCGTGAGGATTATTAATGTCTGGATGGGCGAGAAACTTGAATCTCCGGTCAGATCATCCCTGTCCTGTTCCCTGCAAATACGTTTCTTCCTCGTAACCTTTTACCACCAAAAGAAACAAGCAGGCCACAAGAAACATGACGCCCGCAAAAAACCAATAGTAGTCGGGACCGGTCAACGCAACAGTCCCATCTGCATTCTGAATCCAGAAGTTCACAAAGGAGGTAAACCCGTTTCCTAAAGACACCGAAAGCAAAAACAAGCCCATGAGAAGCGATTTGAGTTTAAGTGGAGCCTGGGTATAGGAAAATTCGAGACAGGTAATAGACACCATGACTTCCGCAGCCGTAATCACCACGAAGGCCAATAACTGCCAGCCAATTGCTGGCTTCATCCCCAATTCAATCTGTTGCTCAATATAGGCTGAGATCAGAAAAGCCCCAGCCGTCATAAAAAAGCCCAAGGCCATCTTTCTCAATGCTGTGAGGAGGAATATTCTATTCAAAACCGGATAGACCACATAGGTAAACAAAGGAATAAACAGAAGGATCAAGACGGGATTCACTGCCTGAATTTGGGAAGGCAACCATTCAATACCCATCCAAACACGGTTCATGTGTTGGGCCTGAAGAACCCATGCTGAAGCCGTTTGGTCATAGAGAGACCAAAAAAATGCGACAAACACATAAATCCCCGCCAACTTCCCAATCGCTCGCCAGGCCTGTGGGCTTGAAAGCGCTTGAAGCACCCCTGCCCGGTCCGGAGAAATATGGACATAGTGAGTCCGGCCAGACCAAAAAATGATGGTGGCCACAAACATCAAGATGCCAGGCACCCCAAAGGCTAGACCCGGGCCATAATGCTCCAAAAGCCAGGGGGTCAGCATTACAGACCCAAAAGCTCCGACGTTGATGGCGAAGTAAAACCAGGCAAAAGCCTTGGTTAAAAGATGCGCATTGGCAATACCAAACTGATCCCCCAGATTCGCTGATACACAGGGCTTAATGCCCCCGGAGCCGATCGCAATTAAAATCAACCCAAGAAGTAAGCCGAATCGGGTGTGATCGAGAGCCAAAACGACGTGACCCCCACAATACACCAAAGAAAGAAGAATGATCGTTTTATATTTCCCCAAAAAGGCATCAGCCAAGATCGCTCCCAAAAAAGGGAAAAAGTACACTGCCGAGGCAAACAGATGGAAATAACTTTTTGCTTCAGCCTCGCCCATGGGATCCAGGCTTCCCTGGGTATTCAGTAACATCCCGGTCATAAACACGACCAGAATGGAACGCATGCCATAGTAACTAAATCGCTCAGCGCCTTCATTGACAACTAAATGCAGGACCCCCGATGGCATGGAAGCCGTGGTCATGGGTTCTGTTCGATATTCATGTTTTTTCATGAACCAACTTTCATCTGTAAGAAGTGGACAACCATTGAAAATTCGTATAGATCCTATCCGGTGAGAACGGCTGTGTCAGTCCGCCAGGCAAACCTCCGTCCCCACCGGAATGTCATTCTATAATGCCGACCCCATTTCTGCCATTCCCAGGCAAAATTCTCTTGGTCAGTCTTTCAGTTATAAGGATATGGCTTCCCACGCCGGTACAGTCCGGGGAATCATCGGTTCCGACTCTTGATACGATGATTGTCACAGGTTCCGCCCAACCCACCCAATCTCACCAATCAACTCAAAGCATTACGACCCTCAGTGCCGAACAGATTGCCCCCCTTCAGCCCAATCGGGTAACCACCATCCTCCAGCAAGTCCCAGGACTCCATACCGATGAGATGAGCGGGAGAAGTGGAATCAGCTCAGTGTATCTCCGAGGGGCCGATCCCAACTTCACCTTGATTATGCTGGATGGGGTCCCCATGAATGACTCAACCAACCAGCGAGGCGGTTCTGTTGACCTTTCCACTATTCCTATTGATCGGATCGAGCGAGTAGAAATTGTTCGGGGGCCTCTCTCGGCATTTTATGGTTCTGAAGCTATGGCGGGCGCAATCAATTTCATTACCAAATCTGCTTCCACGACTCCCTCCTTTCGCCTTTTGGGCGAAGGAGGTCGATACGATTATCTCAAAGGGCTTGTCCAAACCGGAGGATCACTTGGACCATTGTCCGCCAATCTGACGCTGTCCCATACCCAAAATGGAGAGCAAATCGAGAAAGATTCATTTTTGATGGACTCGGCTGGATGGAATCTTTCCATTCAGACAGATCCCAACTTCGACATTCAACTCAACGGGCAATATACAGATTCAACGGTACGGAGTTTTCCAGAAGGCAGCGGTGGTTCGGAATTTGCTTTGCTCCGGGAAACCGAACGTCGAAAGACCCAAGAATTTCTGACCGGTTTGTCAGCCTCATTTCACATGCCTTCGGGTTGGCAGCATCAGGTATTTCTGAGCGTCACTCGGAGACTTCAAGACGTCTCCAACCCCGGAATTCTTGCGACTCCCGCCACCTATGCCCTGCCTCCGGCTGACTTTGAAACCCTCTACACCCGTTTTCAAACACGCATGACGACAACATGGACGATCAACCCACAATGGAAGTTTTCCCTTGGTGAACAGCTGACTCATGAACGCGGAAGACGGAACGGAACGCAAAACTTGAGTTCCTTCGGAGGCTCCTCCGACCAACCAGATGACTTTGCCATTCGCCGAACACTCGGTGGAACCTTTGCCGAACTCACATCGGTCTTGTGGCAAAAACTAACCCTGAACTCCGGTGTTCGAGCCGATATCTCACAAGGGTTCCAGCCGAAGATTAATCCCAGGATTGGAGCGAAATATCAACTGGTAGACTCAATCCAGATTCGTGGTGGCTATGGAAGGGGGTTCAAATTGCCGAGCCTATCCAGTTTAGGAGACCCCTTAATTGGGAACCCGTCCTTAAAACCCGAAACCAGTGTCGGGTGGGATCTCGGCCTAGACTATCACACATTCGATGAAAGCTTTACCGCAACGATAGAATACTTTCACAACCGGTTCAGGAACCTTATTGACCTCGATCCCGACCTCCTCAACCAAGGAATTATCCGCTTGGCCAATATTGATGAGGCAGAAACCCATGGTTGGAATATTTCCCTGTCTCTTACGCCAATCCCTATTATTACTTTCCAGTCGAGTCTCACCCACCTCACCACTCGAGTGACGGAAACTGGAGATCAACTAAGGAACCGCCCAAAATGGCGCGGATGGCTTGGAGTTACGATGAAGCTATCTTCGACCCTCAATGTCAAAAGCCAAGTTACATGGGTCAGTTCCAGTTTTGATTTTCAAGTTCCTACCCAAACCACACGAGTAGGAGGATTTGCCAAGGCAGACATCACGGTTAATTACCATCCCTTTACCGAATGGAGTTGCTACGCAGCCCTCGAAAATGTCACCAACGCTTCCTATGAACAGTTTGCCGGCTTCCCGGCTCAACCATTCACCTTTCGTTTGGGATTGGAATATAGGCCAGAATTCTCAGTTCAGTAATGATACCGAAAAATATGACAGATACGTCATCACCCCATATCCCCCCATGAATCTATGGCAAGACCCTGCTTAAGCCATGCCTTGTTTTGACCGAAAAAAGGAAAGACGTTAAAGAGGCAACGAAGTTTTGATCTCTATCGCTTTTTTTTATTTCACTAGGATTCTTTCATGCAACTCACACTTCCATTAGATCCCGTTCAAGACGAAGAGCGTTCCACGATTTTTGAGAGGATAAAAGGCTGTAAATCCTTGCCCATTTTGTCTCCCCTGGCCTCGACCATTCTCAAAATGTGCCAAAATGAAAAAACTGATGCCTCAGAATTGGCCACGATCATAAGCCAGGATCCAGGAATGGCCGCTCAAATTTTATTTATGGCGAACTCGGGGTATTACGGTGGCTCTCGACACAAGGTGACCAGCATCGGACAGGCCGTGACTCTGCTTGGATTTTCAACGATCGCCAATCTGGCTTTGTCTTTTTGCTTTTATCGTTTAATCAAAGATATGAAAGAGGTCTCAACTTCCGGGATTGACCATGTAAAATTTTGGCGGCGATCCATTCTGGCCAGTGTGGCAGCTCGTGCCATTGGAAAACACTTTTCTTTTCCAGACGTAGAACTCATGTTTCTTGGTGCCCTGCTTCAGGATATCGGCCTCTTAGCATTAAACGAGGTGGCCTCGGATGAAATTGCTTCGCTCCAGGAACACAATCAGGACAATCATGCCACATTACACCAGTATGAACTAGAACACTTGGGAGTCGATCATTCACAGGTGGGAGCCTGGCTGGCCCAGCATTGGCAACTTCCTGAGGAGTTTCAGGTGGCCATTCTCTATAGCCATACACCTGAATTATTTGAGACTCCGTTGGACTTCCAGCCTCTGATAGATACCGTGGCACTCTCCGGTATCATTGCGGACATCTGGACCAATCCCGATACCAACGCTGCCATTGCCTCAGTACAGAAGAACAGTCAGGGGCGCTTAGCCGTTGAACCGGAAGACTGGGAACCGATTCTGGGGCACATCATGGCAGGAATTCCACAAATTGCCAGTTTTTTCCACAGCCGGATTGGGAACTTTGAAGACATGGCCCACATCCATCAATTAGCCTTACAACAACTGAGCTCTACTGATCCTCAATTATTCGGCTAAACGAAGCTCATACCTACCATTCTGACTCAGTCTTTCTTCCCCACTCCAACATTCTCAGTTGCCAGACACAATTGATTCCGGCCATTGTCCTTTGCCCGGTACAACGCACGATCTGCACGTTCTATCCATGAGAACACGGTTTCCCCAGGGAGTAACTCTGCCAATCCGATCGATGCCGTGACCGGAATAGTGATGTCTTGGTAGGAAAACTCCTCTCCTCTCACAGCATCCAACAGACGCTCACCCAATCGCTGGCTCAGTTCCTCTCCGGCTCCCTGTAGCAAAACACAAAACTCCTCCCCTCCATATCTGGCAATAAAATCCGTTTTTCTGGGAAAGGTCGACACCAGGCGCTTCGCCAGTTGCTGTAACACCACATCGCCTGCCGGATGGCCATAGGTATCGTTGACATGCTTAAAATGATCGACATCAACTATTAAAATACAGGCCAACGTCCCGGAGAAGAAACTCATGCCGGCCGTGCGCTCTAATTGAAGATCCAACGCTCCGCGGTTATAGAGTTGAGTGAGAGCATCCAGCGTCATGAGCTTTCGTGCGCCACCCAGCTCCTCTTCAACAACACGCAATTTTTCTCCAAGACTTTCCAAGCGTTGTTGCTGACGTTCTTTTCGTTCATCCACAAGAGCACTGATACCTTCAACCACAGCCAAGAGGGCTTGTTTCACATCCTGTAAAGAACCGTCCTCGATTGCCGTACGTAATTGGCCCAAATGATTGGATACTTGTTGATCAGTTTCCTGATCCTCCACAAATGTGCGTCCCATGATATTGGTAAATTCGCAAAGAACATTTCGCATATCTTGAAGATTGCGTGTCACATAGGATTTTTCCTGTTGACGATGTCCATTGACAAATTGAGTGAGTGCCCCCCAATCCCGTCGTGGGCTTGCATCGCGATTTTTTGTCCCGTCGCCGATCTGGGCACCCACCAATACATGTCTCGCCCACCGTTCAAACTCCTTTTCTATCTCCTCTTCCGAAAGGTGGTCTAGTTCAATCGCATGACGGCCCAGACATCGCAAAACCCTTGCTAAGGTTTCTGCAGCCTTGTCGGATTCTCCCGATTCTCCTGTAGGCCTAGATTCAATTGCATCTTGCTCCTTTTGGGACCCATTAGCAGATTGATCTTTTTTCCCAATGGACCAAGATCCTAACATGTCGTCCTCCTCTTCAAGTCACTTCTGCCTATATGTGTTTCAGTAAAACATCCAGCGGATGCATGGGCCGAGCGGGGTAACTGTTTCATTCGGTTATCGGCATTTACTCTAGGTCTCTTGAGTCACTTTTTGGTATGCTCTCTCCTAATAACTACAAACAGTAGGCCTAAAGGGATTTCTTGGCCCCCCGTTTACCTCGTTTACTTCAATTTCTCTAAAGGCTCGTGAATCAACCACACCCGATCTCCAGTAGACAAAATGCCCACTTCAAGCGATGGGTATCATTACTTGACTCTCATGGGATTAAACGGCATCGCCTCTGCCTTGTTTCTGGGCATAAACTCCGAAAGGAAATCGGATCGAATTCTGAGGTGACGGTCCATGAAATCTTACTTCCCCCATCGTGGAGCTACAGAGAGGACCTCCCATCTCAGGCCATCCCTTATCAACTGTCTCATTCCCTGTTTCAGGAATTGGACGTCTTTGGAACGAAAGAACCGCTCCTGGTCTGCGGCGTTCCCGAAATGTCTCAGACAAATCTAAGCCGACCTCCAAACGGATTGGAAGTCTTGTGTCCAATTGGAGACCCTGGGAACCTGGGGGCCTTACTCCGGTGCTGTCGAGCGTTTGACGTGCGAACGGTGGTGTTGCTTCAGGAAGCCGTTCACCCCTTCCACCCGAAGGTCATTCGTGCCAGTAGCGGCGCGGTATTTGTCCAATCCTTACAATGGGCAGACTCCATTACCGACCTGAATGCTCCTGACACATTGCAATGGATTACCGCTTTAGATTTGCACGGGACAAATATCTCTACCGTGAAATGGTCTAAGCATGTCCGACTCCTTATTGGAGAGGAAGGCGTCGGTGTGCCACCCTATCAGTTTTCGGAACGCCTATGTATTCCTCAAATCCATCCCTCTATCCCATTAAATGCGACAGTCGCAGGAAGTATCGCCCTCTTTGCCTATCGCCAATACCACTCACAGGACTAATCAATGCCGATCGGACCTTTTGCGAGGCACTTCGTAACCGGTTGTGGCACCATTCGAACAGAACAACACCCATCCATCTTATGAACACACCACACTCCCCTCAAGACCAGAACCTCCCAACGATTCAACCCGGTAGATATCGTCACTATAAAGGGAAAGAATACCAGGTCATTGGCGTCGCCAAACATTCCGAAACAGAAGAAGACCTCGTGGTCTACCGCACACTCTATGGCGATTGCGGCCTTTGGGTCAGACCGGCCAAGATGTTCAGTGAGAAAATTGAAATGGAGGGAAAAATAATCTGCAGATTTGAAAGGATCGACGATGTAAAAAACTAAAATAGACGGCACGACCATCAAAACGTGATGAGATGACTCGTAACTCGTCTGGTCAGACAGAATGTCTTTCCTCTTCGGATTCAAGAAAGGCGATTTACATCGTGGTACTCATCCCTCCCAATTCTGGGATGGGTTGCCTTGTCAATATCGGGCAGCCGGACATGATATCCAACACGCTGGCTCGGGAGGCTTCCATGCACTCTCCTCACTAAGCGCCCTGCCTGTCATACACCTTTTTTCGCAAACTATTTGCGAAATTCTCCACCGACACTCACAACTGTTCTGCTAATACCGAACGCGTTTGTTCTTCTCGATACGCTTGTAACCGTCTGGAGAGGGAATCATCTGCCAATGCTAAAATCGCAGCAGCCAACAACGCCGCATTCACGGCACCCGCGCTCCCTATCGCCAAGGTTCCTACAGGAATACCTCTGGGCATTTGAACAATCGACAAGAGGGAGTCGAGGCCTTGCAAGGACTTTGATTGCATGGGAACACCCAACACTGGCAATTGGGTTTTCGCCGCAATCACTCCGGCTAATTGGGCTGCCCCCCCAGCCCCGGCAATAAACACCTGCACTCCACAAGATTCCGCCTCACTGATAAACTCCAACAAAGCATCCGGAGCCCTATGCGCAGAGAGGACCCGACTCTCATGGTTAATATGCAGCTTAGTGAGCGTCTCACTGGCCAACTGCATAATTTCCCAATCCGATTGACTCCCCATGATAATCGCGACCTGAAATGATGACTCAGCCATAACCTCTTGTACTCCTTCTTAATTTGTTATTCTCATATGACAATGGATGGGGAAAAAGTCCATGTCTCAATTAAACGGGCTTACCTTAGAGCATTTCGACCCAAGTTGACCATATAACGAGAACTGTCTTACACTAAAATGCCTCTGAATTTTTTGAGGAAATTCCCAATAGGAGCCAACCAATTTTCTCGCGGGTTTTCTACCGCAGAGATATATTACTCACTTTATTCATAATGGGAGAGAAATAATATGGCAATACGTCTTGGAGATGAAGCACCAAATTTTACAGCAGAAACGACGCAAGGCACCGTGAATTTTCATGAATGGCTTGGGGACGGATGGGGCATACTCTTTTCGCATCCCAAGGATTTCACCCCGGTTTGCACCACGGAATTGGGAACAATGGCGAACATGACAGAGGAGTTTAAAAAACGAAACGTGAAAGTGTTAGCTATCAGCGTGGATCCGCTCGACTCTCATAATGGCTGGGTCAAGGACATTAATGAAACTCAACACTGCACGGTGAGTTATCCCATTATTGCCGATCCAGAAAAAAAAGTCGCGAATCTCTATGACATGATTCATCCCAATGCCCTCGACAATATGACCGTTCGCTCGGTATTCGTGATCGGACCAGATAAAAAAGTCAAATTAACCCTGACCTATCCGGCCTCAACTGGCAGAAATTTCAATGAAATTCTTCGTGTGATTGACTCACTGCAACTAACCGCCAAGCATAAAGTTGCCACTCCTGCAAATTGGAAAGACGGAGAAGACTGTATCATCACGCCGGCTGTGACGGATGCAGAAATCCCCGCGCTATTTCCGAAAGGTCATCGTGCGGTGAAACCCTATCTTCGCTTCACCCCGCAACCCAACCGCTAGAGCCCCCCAAAAACTGAGGCAGCGCCACACAAGTGTGGCGCTGCCCGTGATTCATCCATTCCTTGTCTTCCCCTCCCCTGACAATTTCTGATCTGGCAAGTCCGTCTTATGGTTCATAATGCAGCATTTCTATTAAGCAGGACTGTGTAATGATTCGGTCTACGGTCAGAATGGCAATCGTCCTGAGACGATACAAAGCCAGAAGGAAATAGGTCCTCGGAATTGAGCGCGAGGGGGGAGGGCACGGACAGATATGTTGAATATCCCTAATACGGAATTGTTTCCGTTCGGTCCTTCTCAGAACGCTCCTCATTGGAAAACAGCTGTGAGGCAACCAACAAGAAGTTGATAAGGGACGGGAACAAATTCTAGAAAAAGATCAGTCAGGATTGATGGGTTTCAAATAGGGCCACATTCAACGCATAGTTGCAATGACAGGACCCACATCTGAATTCTACGGCAGACTGTTCGATATGAACCAAGCTGACCCTGACCTCTTTGGGATGGCTCTGAACACATTCTTGAAGCCGAAGTAGTTCATGGCTACCAATTCCGGTAGTCTCTTCTGAGGATACCGGCGCTTCGGGAAGGGTCAAACGATGGCGCATCTGACAATTCGTACAAAGCACCCCGACAATTTGCGGGGGAGAAACAAGTTTAACATTCAGGCACAGCGGGTGTACGGAGAAACATTGTTGAAGAAAAGCTCCGCTTTTATGCACGCTCATACGATTAGTCCCATCAATTCTCTGGTAAAAAGAATGACCTCACTTCTTGAGGATTTTTTACTCACTTACTATATATAGGACCAAACTTACCCGGAAAGACCACTTTGAAATGGATCGGGAGGTTGGGGAATTGGACAGACATCCCGCTCCCAATGACGCAGGATCCCCTCTTTATCAAAGGTCAAAATATACATAAAACAAAACACCTTTTCACGTGGGCCGCCTTGAGCCCCACCCATCAGGCTTCCAGCCTGCTTGCCTAAGGCCTTTACTCCAGACGGATCCAATTCACTTTCAGACATGGCAAATCTGTAGGTCCAAGTGGTCTTGTCTGAAAGCAATGGATCTTTGACCATATGAGGCTTCCCCAATTTCGCTTGGATATCCGACTGCGTTAACTCTCCCACGCCATCGTCGAAATAGCTATCGCGCCAGTGAGAACAGGCAACGAGTCCAAGGCAGAGCATGAGGACCAGACCTGGAATAAATAGGTTCACATCAAAACGATGAGGCGACATGCCCCCTGATGATTCAGCCATCACCCCTTGCCCTGTGAACCTGCAAAACAAGCCTTCACTAAAGCGAACACTTGGGCGACTAAGCCTGCCGCAATCATCCCTAAGGCGGTCGGAAGCATGGGAGAGCCAGGATGTTCTAATCCCTGAATACCCAACATAAACCCTACCGCGACACACAGAATCCCTATAACTCTGGCAATCATGATGGAACCAGATTTCCCGCTCGATCCTGCAACGGGAGGAGACTTCTCTGAGGAAGATGGCATATGGACAGGTTCTTTTGACATCCTCAAACCATCAGGATTTGGTCAGTTTTCTGTATCTGATTTGATGGGGACGTTCAGCAGCCTTCCCCAGTCGCTTCTTGCGATTAGCCTCATATTCACTGTAATTGCCTTCATACCAACTCACCTGGCTGTTCCCTTCAAAGGCTAAAATATGGGTGGCCACACGATCTAGAAACCATCGGTCATGACTGCTGATCACCGCACACCCCCCGAAATGATTCAAGCCCTCCTCTAAAGCCCGCAGAGTATTGACATCCAGATCGTTCGTCGGCTCATCCAGTAATAACAAGTTCGCACCCTCCTTCAGGGTGCGGGCTAAATGAACCCGGTTGCGTTCTCCACCGGATAAATCCTTAACCATTTTTTGTTGATCAGAACCGGAAAAATTAAACCGTGACACATAGCCACGCGAATTCACTTCCATTTTCCCTAATGCGACGGTTTCTTTTCCATCCGAAATACATTCCCAGACATTCAGATTGCCATCAATCTCGCGATTCTGGTCGACATAGCCCAAGGTAACCGTTTCACCCAAAATCAGATCGCCCGTATCCGGTTTAACCATCCCGGCAATGATTTTAAACAGAGTGGACTTTCCCGCCCCATTCGGCCCAATCACACCAACGATACCGCCTTTGGGCAAAGAAAATGAGAGCCCATCAAATAGCAGACAATCCCCATAGCTCTTTGAGAGATTGGAGGCTTCCACCACGACATCACCAAGGCGTGGGCCGGAAGGGATATAAATCTCCAAATCATCAGTTTGTTGGCTCTGCTCTTCACTCACCAATTGTTCATACTTCGTCACACGGGCCTTCCCCTTAGCCTGACGACCCTTGGGAGACATGCGAATCCATTCAAGTTCCCGCTCCAGAGTTTTCTGTCGTTTCGACTCCGACTTTTCTTCCTGGGCCAGTCTGGCCTGTTTCTGCTCTAACCATGAAGAATAGTTGCCCTGGAACGGAATACCTTGCCCACGGTCCAACTCGAGAATCCAACCAGCCACATTATCTAAAAAATACCGGTCATGGGTCACCGCAATCACCGTGCCCTTATATTCCTGAAGATGCTGCTCCAACCACCCCACTGTCTCCGCATCTAAATGATTGGTGGGCTCGTCAAGCAGCAAGATATCGGGTTCTTGGATCAGTAATCGACACAAAGCCACCCTCCGACGTTCGCCGCCGGACAAGAGGTCAACTTTAGTATCCGGTGGTGGACAGCGGAGAGCATCCATGGCGATCTCCAATTGATGCTCCAATTCCCACCCATTGACTGCCTCGATTTGCTCTTGCAGTCTCCCCTGCCGCTCAAGTAACTTTTCCATCTCCTCAGGACTCACATCTCCCGAAAAAGCTTGACTGATCTCTTCGTAATCCCGGAGCAGCTTGGCAACCTCGGCCCGCCCTTCCTCAACGACTTCCTTCACCGTTTTTCCAGGCTCCAAATACGGCTCCTGCTCGAAAAGGCCTATGGAATAGCCCTTCGAGAAGGTAATGTTCCCGATATAATTAGTATCCAAGCCGGCAATAATTCTGAGGAGCGTACTTTTTCCCGAACCATTCAATCCCAACACTCCGATTTTGGCCCCGTAAAAAAATGAGAGGTAGATATCTTTCAAGACCTGTTTCTTCGGAGGATGAATGCGTCCCACACCCACCAATGAAAAAATAATTTGCCGATCATTCGTACTCATGCCATTCGCTCCAATCAGTTCTCACGCGATCCAAAATTTGTCAGGGTTGCAAGAAGACACATGCAGAGGCCAACCTTACCAAAGGAATACGAGGATTCACAATCCAGGCTGGTAAATGAGCCCCTTCCCTTCAAAACGTAACTGGGATATGCTCCCCATAAAAGAAAGGGTTCATCCTTAAAATACGACATTGAATTACAGGCGAGACAGAGTATGATAAAGAAAGACCTACACAACCAGGTCTTTCAGATCGTGAAACACGCTCAAGTATCTCGCTCAACGACCTGTTCATCTAAATTTCGATCTACCACCTTGCCCAACAACATCAAATACTGTGCTCAATGCGGATCCGTCGTTGAAGAAAAAATTCCTTCAGGCGAAACCCTTCTCAGAGCCGTCTGTCCATCCTGCCATATCATCCACTATGAAAACCCCAAAATCGTGGCGGGCAGTATTCCTGAATGGGAAGATAAAATTCTTTTATGCCGGCGGGCCATTGAGCCACGATTAGGGCTCTGGACTTTTCCGGCTGGATTTATGGAATTAGGTGAGAGCACCGAAGAGGCGGCAGCCCGGGAAACCCTGGAGGAAGCGCATGCGGAAATCACCATTCATAGCTTATTGGGTATTTTTAGCCTTCCACATGTTTCTCAGGTCTACGTGGTCTACCGGGCACATCTACAAAATCTGAACTTTAAACCCGGCCCGGAAAGCCTGGATGTCCAACTGGTCACCTTGGCCGACATCCCCTGGGAGCATCTGGCCTTTCCTGTCATCCATGAATCGTTAACTCGATACGTCAAGGATATCCAAACAGCTACTGCGCAAACCCATTCCGCCGTCGTCCCCACCAAAAAGCCTCCGTCATTTTATTCTTCCTAACCGTCGACCGGCAGTGAAGTGGTTCAGTCAAGATAAATGGTTAAAAAAAAGGTTCATAGGAATAATTGTGGACAATAAAATGGGACAAAGGATTAGTTTACGGTTGAAGCTACTATTCCAGATGTGAGGTAAGGGGACTGGCGAAAATGACAAGCGTTTTAATGCCTCAACTGTTCTAATGCCAGAAGTGCAGTTTTTATGGGTAACCCGCCGCCGTAGCCCACCAGCTTCCCACTAGATCCGATCACCCGGTGGCATGGCACGATAATAGAGACAGGGTTTTGGCCATTGGCAGCCCCCACGGCTCGCGAAGCTTTCGGGCTGCCCACCTGCCTGGCAATTTCACCATACGAAACCGTGCGACCATAAGGAATGCCTTGGAGAGCTTTCCACACATGCCGTTGGAAGCAGGTGCCTTGAAGGTTCAATGCAATCTGAAACTGTGTCCGGGAACCGTCAAAGTATTCCTTCAGTTGTTCCAATGCGGCATGAAATGGCTCACGCGATTTTGTCCAGGCCGGCTGAATGTCGAGGGGGTGGGCTCCATCTTGAAACTGCAGGGCATGCAACCCATCTGGGCTTCCCACCAATAGAAGCCGGCCAACCGGACTTGGACTAATCCAGTAGGATACCTCTAACTCCTTGGATGACTTTTGAGTCATTGGTGGCTTCCTCATAGTGATTTTCACGATTGTAGAAAGTGAAGCACGTTCGGGTTTGGTAAAAATTGAGGATGGACAGGCTAATCAATATTTTCCTATGATCGAATCATGTCCATTCATCAACATTTGGGGCAGTGGTGTCAAACAAGAGGACTCTCTCTGGCCGACCTTAGCCAACAAACGGGAGTGCCACTCACGACCTTACAGGATTTCCAAAATGGAAACTGGGACCCACCGTTATCCATTATGACCTTGATTGCCCAATCGTTGAATGTGCCTGATGCCTGGCTCCATCATGATCCCCAGACCCTTCTGCGATTATGGAATGACCCGGACGAGGATAATCCTGAACTTCCGAACCTGTCTTCTCCCGATCCCCTGTTTCAACGACTGATCCAGACAAGCCGTGACCACCAGGACCTCTTCGTCCTACTCACCAGCCTGCTTCACCACGGTGATCCTAAATTAATCCGCGCGGCTCAGGTCAATCTTCAAAGTCTCTTCAAACAGATACGCCCCACCACTGTCCCATGGGGGTCGCGACCTCCAGGACATTTCGAACCTCCCAATGATTAACCACCCAACCTCATCTTACTCAATGATTGAGTTGAGCCAAAGGGAGAATTGACTGTTATGAAAATGGAGCAGAAACAGGAGAAGTACCGACTTAATATACCAAAGCCCTTTTCACGGTTTGGAGAAGCTCATCTACAGTAAAGGGTTTTTGCAAGGTACAGATCGGCTGGAATTGTTGATGAGGGCCCTTCATCGTTCCGCCCGGTGTGGGAATATTTCCCGTCAAAGTAATCATCGGAATACTTGGAGAGGGTCCGGAACCAAGCCCTGTGGGTTCGTCTTCCCTCTCTTCCATGGCCACCACATCCATAATAATCAGGGACGCTTGAAAATTTACATGATTTTGAAGACCTTCCTGACAGGTTCCTGCAGCCATAACTGTATACCCGGCTGATTCCAAAGAAAGAGAAAGGGACTCTCTCACGTGAATATCATCATCAATCACCAAAATTCTATTCATTGAGTTAACCATAAGTTATTCACAAATAAAATGAAAAAAACCGTTACCATAGAACAAAACGCAACTTTCTCCTCCGGTAAACGAGCAATTTACGTTCCTTCTCAATTTAAATGGCCTAATGTAATTATTCACTCATAAAAACAAATGCTTACGAATTAAACTCGGAAATATTTTCGTTTGCAATATGAAGGTCTAAACATTCAATATGCAGGGATTAGCATTCAATGATCCCCTTCCACTCCCTAATGAACCTTGGAATAACCTGACGGGACCTAGAACAAACTGAGACACCCCCACGGTAATTCTTTAAGTATTTGATGAGCGGTCCTTAAATCGTCGACTGTTCCTCCATAACCACCATAGCTGAAATCCAAAGCCGGTAAGCATCGCGGCCAATCCCACATATAAGCCGGTTATTTTCCCATAAAGAACTCCGACCAGTAAGAAGATGGAACTTCCAGTCAGATACAAACAGACAGCTTGAGTAATGGTGGAAGTGGCCCCACGATGAACGAACTGACCTTGAAAAAAACTTTCCCATGGACTCAAAGCAGGGAAAATCACCATAAGCCAGAGCGCTGTCGAGGCCAACATGGTCAGCTCAGGAGTCAGAGCCGCGCCCCATTCAAACCAGAGGGTAGAGAGTGGAGTCGCGGCAATCACGAAAAGCATTCCGCTCGTACACATTGAAATCATTGCCACAAATCTCTTCAAAGGAACCAGAAAGTGTGGCCGGTCACACAGGGCAACAACCACTTCCTGCATCGCCAATCCTCCACCCCGAAACACAAATGAGAGCCCTCCCAATACCGGCCATACAGCCAAGGACTCTATTGCGTTCGGCATCCGACTGATGGCCGCACTGACAATCGGTAAGTTCCCAAGGGAAATCAGTGGAGTAAAGGCGAGAGGCCAATAAAACACGCTCAATTGTTTCAACGTGAGAGGCGAAGAATGCGCCGGGCTCGCCTTAAGATTTCGGAGGATTGGACGCACAAAAATAAGAATAAAGCCGGCCTCGACCATCGCCCCGGAGGACATCGCGACAGTTGCCACGACAATTCCGGGAAAACTGGATACGGCTAATCCTCCAAGAAGAACAGCACTACTCACAATTAATCGGACCAACGTTCCCAGACCAATCAAGCGGGTCTGGCCTGCGCGAATGACCACTCCTTGTAAAAACCTTCTCACCGCAATGGAGAGCGTCCAAGGCGTCATGCACTGGAGACCCATTCTGGCCGGTTCCACAATAACCTCGGGAACTCCCAACACGTCTTGTACAATGATCCCATACACGGGGGTAAAGGCCACCACAACATGAATGACTGTCAGAATACTTCCCAAGCCCACAATGAAATTGCGAATAAGCCGGTAGGCTAACCAATCCTTACATAATGCGGTTGACGCAACCAGAATCATAATGACGGGTGCTTCGATCATGAGGGAGAGAGGAAAAACCACTCCACCATAAGCCGCTAAATGGATCTCCGGATCAACAAGGCGTGAAACCGTGGCCGTCACCAGTGGAAACTCGAGGCCCATGAGCATCCAACTCGTGGCCAAGGGCCACCACATGCGGAAAATCGTGTGGTACGGAGAAGAAGGTGTGAGGAGACCCGGCGAGTTAGCAGCCACGAAACGACGCGTGTTTCAACATAACCATGTTTGCAGAGAGTCTGGCATGGGCAGGAAAGCTGAGAGAAAACGAAATGCGAATCCGATCATACACAACTACATATAGCTCATTGCCTGGGAAAGTACAGCAGGAGGTCATTCACGAAAGGGAGCGACCCTTTCGTGAAGATTCTACACTATCATGAAAGCGAGGAGTTCCGCCAAAAGGCCGGAACCTTACAATGGAGACTATGGAAGGTTAGGAGAAGAATCAGGCACACCTCGAATCCCATGGGAAACGAATTCCTGTTCTTCAGGCGATTCCCCTGTGACCGACTCGGGATCCGAAGCAAAGCGGCCCGCATGGCTTTCCTCCTGGACATCCTCTTCCTGGGGATTTACTTGGTCAACACAAGAGGGTTTCCATGTCGAGGCTTCAATTTCACATTCTTCCCCCGGATAGAAACGAAGGGAGTCCCAATGCGTCACCCAACTCTTCACGTATTTCCGCATACTGGTTCCTGGGACTATTTGGGCCGGATCATTCGCCGCATTTTCCCACATATGCCACCCATGCCCTTTCAGATGAAGCGATCGAATCGTCTGATAGGCTTCTTGAATGATGTCGTTCGGTGGCTGTCCGAGGGGAATACGTTGCGACTCCAATAAGCCCATGCCTTTCTCTGCCTTGTCGGCTAATATACGCTCGTCCTCTGTATTCTTGGCTCGAAGTTTCTCCAAGAGTTTAATCTTGTCACCTTTTTTCTCTAAGACCTCTTCTCGAAAGTCATTGGTTAATGCCAGCACGGTACCCAATCCCGGCAGAGTAAGACCGCCATCCAAATTCATGAGGCGTGCCACTTCAGCATAGGATTTCGCCCGCTGATTCACCGAATATCGGCCGATCAACTCGGCTTCATCGACCAGCAAAATCCACCCGGCATACCCCGCAGCTTGCATCAGACGAGCCGCAAACTGAAAACGCTGAAGCGCCAACTCTGCAGCCGATATCTTGCCAAACGCATATCGCTCTCCAAATCCGGCCTCTTGCAGGTACTTTTTTAAATCGCCTACCCCGATGGGGTCTCCCGTCCAAAATCGGGTCATTCGGTGACCCAACTCCATATCGGAACTCAATCGTTCATACAGCATCAACGTCGCCGCAAACCTCGAATCAATCTGACTCTCCGGATTATTCACCCACGTGACAAGCTCCTTATAGCGGGGTGCCCAGACATCACATTGACCCGCGATTTCCGAAAACACTTCCCCTCGCTTATCAGGGATCACGGCAGCCTCGATCGCGGAGTAATACAGACGGACAGGGTGATACAGAGGCGTTTCCTTACTGATCACAATCCTGCTGCAGATGAAATTGGCATCCAACGCCAGGTTTTGGAGATACTCCAGAATATGCGACTTCCCACTGCCAAACTCACCCTCGATCACCATGCCACGAGGGCACGGACCCGTCGTAATATTTTGCTGTGTAGCTTCTAATAACCGCCGAAAACGTCCCTCCACCTCAGGCTGAAGACATCCGAGCGTCGTCACCACATGCCGGTTCGGAACCCCAGCCCGCAGACCTTCAATGACACGACGGGCTTCTCCATCAGGTGCCATTCTCCTTGGCATCCCGGTGGAAGAACCGGTCTCTCCTTCAGACACCGACTCATGGTCATCTTGAATCCGAACCAGCGACGACAATGGATTCTGGCGGTGTTTCGGACGAACGTCATCCCACACTCGCAGCTTCAACGCCTCGTACCGATCCACGCCCCGGCGGGCATCGGTCAAAAAATCTTGTGGAGCCAGGATCACCATCAGCAAGCCTTCCATCTCATCAGCCGAATCAATAAATTGACGAAGCAATTCATATAAATCCATGGTGGCTGAAGGAGAAAAGGACAGAGAGCCATCAGTCGGCAACGCATCCTTTTTAATAAAATACCGGGAGATATCGAGTGAGAGAAGGAGGCCTCCCTGTCCCGTTAATCGAAGCCAGCGGGTTAAAGAAGACAGCATGTGCCGTGCATTATGACGCGAGACTTTTTGATAGATGAGAGCCTTTTTGACTCCAGTCACAAGCCGAAGGTCTCCACACAGCCACTCTTTCACGGCTGTGGCCAAGACACGATCCGAATCGCCCGCATCTAACTGAGCCATGCACAACCGAATCATCGCCATGCGAAATTCACGGCACAGGCCTGAATCGCCTTCAATTGCTTTCTCCATCCATGTTTGAATGTCCCGGCGGAGCATCGGCTCCTTCCGTTCATTCACCATTGCAACCTGCCGCAACGAAAATTCTTGCCGGTCCGAAGGAATTTGATGCCCATGCTCTTCGAGCAACCGTTGGAGAAACCTATAGGCAAGTTCATCCCAATCTATTTGTTTGGCAATTTTTTGAAACAGTCGCTCGACCATGTGGGCTTTTGTGAATCGCGCGTCGACTCTTGCCAACACATATCCTTCACGTTTGGCGAGTCCCTCCAATTCCTGTTGGCAGGTTCTCAAGACGTCTTCACCCGGGAACACGGCAAATTTGACCGCCCCTCCCCCCTCACGGACGAAACTCCCAAGATATTCATGGTGAAGGATGCCCAGCCATTCGCGGAGATCCAGATTAAATCGTGGACCCTCCTCGGGGTGAATGTTTTTCTTTGGCGATGGCTTCGAATCTGACTGATGTTGTTGCACACATTCAGACTCGTCCTGACGTATGTCATTGAGCAAAGAGGGGGAGGAAGGCAGCTCCTTTTCTGTTCTCACGGACTGTAAACGATTCAAGGCCTCAATTAATTTGCTCATTGTACGGTTCCTTCCCCCATGAACATTCTGAAAATTTCAGATTTCACCACTCCACACCTTATTCCATGACCATCCTTGACCATACTTTGACAGGTTCCACTAAACAAAAATCCCTTACACAGGAAAATGCACACTGATTTGACAGGCACGTTTAAACAATTGATTGGCTCGTGCTTCGCATATTTCATCATCGTGAAGATTGAATAAGGTTTGTCCGATTTCATGAAACGGCACACCCAGATCCACCGCATCCAACACACGTAGATACATTGGCCATTCATCACGACATTTTCGCCGTTCGAGACTTCGACCCACTTGATGTTTTTGCCATTCCATAAGATCTGCCTTAACTTTTTCAATTTGACCCGATAAGGGCTTTTTCAGATCAAACACGGCCGCCATTCGCCATTCCGACAAACACAAGGTGACCTCTTCACCTCCCCCCAGCCAATCCGGTCCCTGTCCGAAATAGATCCGACCGTAATTCGAATCAAAGGACAACATCCAGGGTTTCGCAATGGAGGGATTGGGAAGCCCACTGAGATGGTATTTTTCTAATGAATTCGGCATTCGAGCTTTAAATGCCGGATGATCCGGCGAAAAAACTTTTTTGCGATACCGGGTGGGATACTGAGGATCTTTGGCACAGGACAGATCAAAATCATATGTTTGTAGGTAATGTTGTTCCCAATCCTTCCGGTAATCTGAACGCCGACGGAGAAACTCCCACCGCCAAAATGTATCGTTTAAACTCTGAGCGCAGGGATAGGTCTCCTCAATCTTCCAGTTGGGAACGGGGACTGACACTCGGGGATGCCCGTGTATTTCCTTGGGCGGTCGTTTACTGCTAGACATCTTGCAGGACCTCCTGTTCGGGAATATTCAATGGTAGAATGCCGGATCTTAGGTACTTTCGTGCCGGGAGAAGACAGCCAAAGACCGTCAGTCCCGGCTCACGTGACATTCCAGCGACCACCCTCAAACCCGCAGGCACTCAGGTATACTGATAACCCGGTTTAAAAAAGGATTTTGTCGATTCTCAAACTACGGCACGAATAAAAGAGGCAGGTGTCGGGAGACGAACTGAGGGATTTTCATTCATGATGAGGAGAACAGGTTTTGCGCCTTGACCAAGAGACCCCATGGACCCATCCAAACCAGGAGAGCACCGTCACGAAACAAGCTAAAGCAACCATGGCCAAGACAAAACAAATTTTCCCTAACATGTCGAAGACCCCCAGGATAGCGGTTCTTCATGCCTGCCAATACTCTCTGTATCGGCAGAGTTTTTACAGGTCTTTACTAGATACCAAAAAAAACATACCTTTCTTTAATGAAAATAACTCCAAAAATTCTACAAAACAATGGGCAAGACTTTCCATTCCTTAATTTTCATCTATTTTTCCTGTAAAACACCAAAATCCAGAATACGTTTATAAAAAATGGATCACAGGCAATTGGTACATTCCTCATCAATTCAGACGGGATCGGATCAGAAAACCAAAAACGATTGATGAAAATATTTTTGTTAAAAATCAATATATTAGAACAAAAATAGGCAGAACATGTGAGCTCCCTAGTACAAGAACTATCAAAGATCTCGAATTACTTCTTAGCTGTCGATTCCAACAAAAAACCAACCATGTCTGACTTTGAGAGGTCGATCACAGAAGCACAGCCTCCTCGTCCGGCACGGACCACCGTCATCCTTTTCCATAAGCCCAAAGGGTATCTGGTCACTCGAAAGGATGAGAGGGAGAGAAAAACGGTCTATCATGTCCTACCGCCTTTCCTATTGCAGGAAGGATGGGTACCCATCGGCCGACTGGACAAAGACTCCCGTGGCCTCCTGCTCTTCACCCAAAATGGAACAATGGTTGACCGCCTCACTGAGCCAGGCGGATGCGAAAAAACTTATGCGATTGAGATCAGGGGAAGAATTTCAGACAATGACCTATCCCGGGTGTTACAGGGAGTTTCCACTTCCATCGGACCATTAAAAGTACACAGGATTACAAAAAAAAGAGAAGTCGGACCCAAAACACAACTAGAGGTCGTCTTACGGGAAGGGAAAAACCGTCATCTCCGTCGAATCTTTCATGCCCTAAAGGATCCAAAATTTCATACGCCGCTCAAAGTTCTCGACCTCAAACGAATACAAATCGGCCCATTGACTTTGGATATCCCGGTAGGGGCATGGAGATTTTCAACACCGGACGAGGAGACTCAATTGCTGGCTATGTTTAAAATCCCCATACATACGGGTTGAATTCCTGCTCAAGAAGCTTTCATTTCTTATCAATTTTCGCCCAGGTATCTCGAAGAGGCACCGTCCGGTTGAACACTAACCGTTCCTGAGTAGAGTCCGGATCCAGGCAAAAATATCCCTGCCGCTCAAACTGAAACCGACTCCCTGATGGCGCTCCTCTGAGACCGGATTCGACCCGGCAATTAGACAGTACCGTCAAGGAATGTGGATTGAGCAACCGGTGAAGGTCCTGAGGCTCACCACCTGAACCGGGATTTGTGTGAGTCAGCAAGGCCTCATACAGTCGCGCTTCGGCAGGAAGGGCATGCTGAGCTGAAACCCAGTGGAGAGTCCCTTTTACCTTTCGACTTGATTGATTTCCTCCACTTTTCGTCTCAGGATCGAAAGTACATCGTAGAGCCGTGACTTCCCCTGTTTCTGGATCTTTCTCAACACCGACACAGCGAATAATATACGCATAACGAAGGCGTACTTCCTGCCCTGGAGATAAGCGAAAAAACTTTGGAGGCGGATTTTCACGGAAATCGTCCTGTTCAATATACAGTTCACGAGAAAAAGCTATTTCCCGTTTGCCTTGGGTGGGATCCTCAGGATTATTGACGGCCTCTAAAGCCTCAACCTTCCCAACCGGATAATTTTCAATTATGACTTTCAGTGGATGCAAGACCGCCATCACCCGTGGCGCCGACCGATTTAAATCTTCCCGAATGGCATGCTCCAACAAAGCCATTTCAATCACACTGTCACGTTTCGCCACCCCCACACGCTCACAAAAATTTCGAATCGCCTCAGGGGTGTAGCCCCGACGCCGAAGCCCTTTCAAGGTGGGCAACCTGGGATCCCCCCACCCGTCCACATGCTTCTCCTCAACCAACTGGTGAAGCTTGCGCTTACTCATCACGGTATGCCCGAGGTTCAAACGGGCGAATTCAATTTGCTGGGGATAGCACGAGACTTCACATGCCCGGAGCAACCAATCATATAAGGGTCGGTGATCCTCAAACTCCAGGGTACATAACGAATGAGTTATGCCCTCCAAGGAATCGGAAAGCGGATGCGCAAAATCATAGGTGGGATAGATGCACCAGTCATCACCTGTCCGAAAGTGCGTGGCATGTCGGATACGATACAAGGCAGGATCACGCAGATTAATATTTGGAGAGGTCATATCAATTTTGGCCCGCAACACATACACCCCATCCCCAAATTCTCCGGCCCGCATCCGAGTAAATAAGGCCAAATTTTCTTCAATGGTGCGGTTCCGGTGTGGGCTATCCTTCCCCGGTTCCGTCAGAGTCCCGCGATAAACCCGGATCTCTTCGGCCGTTAAACTATCAACATAGGCGTGGCCGGTTTGAATCAGTCGCACCGCAAATTGATAGAGCTGCTCAAAATAGTCTGAGGCAAAAAAGAGGCGATCGCCCCAATCAAAGCCTAACCACCGGACATCTTCCTGAATTGAGGAGACATATTCCATGTTCTCTTTGGTCGGATTCGTATCATCGAAACGAAGATTACACAGACCACCGAATTCCTGGGCAATGCCAAAATTCAGGCAAATCGATTTCGCATGGCCAATATGCAAATGTCCATTGGGCTCGGGGGGAAAACGGGTATGCACTTGGTGGGGAATAGCCTGGCGTTCCAGATCTGAAGAAACCTTTGCTCTGATAAAGTCGATGGAAGAATGTTGGTCAAGTGACGACATAATTACAAGCTTTCCGAAAAATTAATGCCAGAATTTCAAAGTAATCGCATCTACAGGAACAAAACCCGGTTTCTTTGGTTTCCATCAATCAGCACATAGAAACTCGTGAAAGGATGATCCAGGCCTCTCCCAATACCTCTTTTGCAACCTGTGTGTTGTTTTCCGTTCAGAAGACCGATCCCCCACGCTACCATGAGCCACGCCAACTCTCAATACAAGGGAGACAAAATCCGATCCCTTTTGATTGCCCAAACAAGGCAGGTAAGACAGGAACGTCGAAACTCTCGAGAAAAATTCGCACGGCTTGTGAAGAGACAAAGACAATCCGATTCAGCATATCCCCCGGTTTGGATCTCCCGGGAGAATGAGGAATAGTCGGTTTATTAAGCAGGAAAAACCCTGACTTTATGGACAGATGGTAAACCAACAAGAAAAAAATTGGGAGATTTCTACAGTGAATTACAAAAAATCGTGCATTGGGAGAGGAGGGAGCGACGGGGAAGGAGGAGCGTTTTTACGCCATCCAAAAGACACAGTCCCTGTGATATCCGTGGGGGGTGGTAGAAGATTAGGGTAACCACGGACTGGCGGAAGGACCGGAAACTTGTTTTAAGAGAAGGTTTTGGTGTAGACAAAATTCTGACGCACGGAGACCCCATCTTTCCCTACTGGAGCCGTCTTTCCTTGTGGAGCTGCCCCTTTTTCTTTTGTCCCTTTCGAGGCTTCTTCATTGTGCGCGTTCAATTCGGAGAACTCAGATCCCTTTGCCGCTTTCGATTCCCCACCCTCATCCTGACCATTTTTCAATTGTCTCGCCCACAGGTTGGGCTGACAAACAAGGTGAAAGTTGGGAGCAGGGACGGAATCATCAATGCGCCATAATTCGAGTTCAGCCCCATAGAATTTCACTTCATCACGGGAAACTCCATTCAGCCAATCCAGGGTCTGGCGAATTTCCGGAGAAATGGCCTGGGCCACACACACCACCGTCTTCGCATCAAGGCCCGCAGCATACATGATCAGTTTACCCAGGGCGTCGGGATCAATGCCCTCCAAATGACCCAACACAATCACGTAACTCCCGGTCTTCGCATCTTTGGCGAGGACGCCTCCGGACAAAATACTGAGAGGAATGTCACTTCCAGCGGGCTTGAGGGCTCGCTCGATCGTCTCACCCAATATATCTAAAATTTCTTCTTGCTGAAGCCACGAGGCAAACCCGTCGGCCTCATTTCCCCACACTTCACTTAAATTTATTTTTCGAAGTTTTCCAACTGGTTTTGCCATAACAACCTCAACCGGATAATTGTTGGTTTTTGCTTACTATTCCAATGAGACCTACTAGTTCTTATCGACCGTTGCTCAAAAAAGTTAAGACAAAAAACTCGAAACGCAAGACCTTCCTATGAACAGAGTCATCTCGTATCATACCGACAGCCAACCCAAACATTCCTCAGGAAGTCCTCATCCAAAACGCCCAGTGGCTTGAATCTGAACCATCCCTGAAGTTTTGGGTTTCAATCAGGTCTCCGGTCATAGAAGACATTCACGTAAAACAAATTACTTACGACTCATTGATCTTTCTTCAATTTAGAGTACAATAGATTAAGTTCATTCACGCATGAATGGTCCTCGTATTCCATTCAACACCCTTCTCCTGACCCTAAGATCCCACTGGAACGAGAGACCAAACAGGATGGACAAGCACGTGTTTCCCACTTTAAACAGGAGGTTTCTGCTATGAATCGATTCCCCTTATTAGGGCTATGTCTTGTTTGTGCATTTGGACTGGTGGCTTCACTATCAGGGTGCGGGGAAACAGAGGGCCCTGCCGAAAAGGCTGGAAAGAATCTTGATCAAGCGGCCGAAAAAACATCCGAATCCGTCAATAGCGCCATGGAAAGCACGGGTGAAGCCATGGACAATGCTGCCGAGCAAACGGAAGAAGCCGCCCACGAAGCAATGGAAAGTACCGAACATATGGCAGAGGATGCCGCGAAACATTAAGGAGGCTTTCCTTTATTCACCTCGCTGCTAGTACCTGCCACCCTCCCACAGTTTCCAGCTTGAACTGCCAACGGCAGGTAGGGGAGGGGTAAAAGATCTCATCTTCCTCTTTTTCTTGTGCATTCAGATGGTGAATGTCATACCATCAGAATCCAGGGAAGAGGGGGGGTAGGTTTTGTTGTGAACACAAACCTGAGCTAAGACGAAAACCTCAACACGGATGCTCAAGGGATAATTCACAAATAATGCGGAGTTGAGTCCCACTGCTCACATTACGTGTTTAACCAAAAGGGGGCAAGAACGACATGATGGTCGATAAGTGGATAAAAACTATCGTGGCCCTGCTAGCTCTCCTCTTTGCTCTCTCTAGTACGTCCCTACGGGCAGAAAACCAGTTGGAGTTTGGAACGGATACCGGGTTCCTGGCAGATATCCACCGATGATACCGTGTTCACGCTCAGTTGCCAGGTACACTATTTTCTGGGCTCATAATTCCCGGTCGGCCCACAACTCCTGATTTCCCCTGCCGAAGGCCTCACTCAGATTACCTCCACTTGAATCGGCCGGTATCACATTCCGGTCGTTCCAGTCACCATCATTCCTTTTGGCGGAGTGGAGCTTGTCTATGCGAATCATGACCAAGGCAGTCAGGCCATGTCCCTGGCAACCACGCTGATTTTCACCTTCCAGGCTCTGGTTCTACCGAATCAGGTGAGTAGCAACCACCATCGGTATGTTATTGGGAATTCGATTCTAACTCTAACATTCGCACAGCCCAACCTCCCTACGATGCCAGGCATTCCTAGGGTTAGATCACCATCAACATGGAAACTTATGTTCTCCAAGGTGTTGGGAAAAAGTAAGACGACATGAGACAAACTGACGCATTCACGTCGTTTGAAGCTGTCCGGGAATTTTTTACTCCTTCACATTTTCTAAATACTCTGCAATACGATTCAATGCCAGCGCATTGAGCCGCGTCCCATACCACCGGGGCATCACCCTATCGGAGTATCCGGGCACCACATACGCGCCTGGATTCAAAATGGATTCCTGGATGTATTCTCGAACGGTTGTCGCCGTCCCTTGATATTGAGGGTCTGCCAATCGAAGGGGGCCATTCGTCCCTAAGACTAACCGAGGTCCCTCACGTCCCAGAGCCGGGGCAATACCTGGAATGGTATGACACACCGCACAGCCGGATTGCACAAACAACTTTTCCATCGGCTCGGTGCCCGTGGCGAGTGGCACATCGGTGAGTTTCACAGATGGGACTTTCTCTGGAACAGACCGTGGTTGGTCCGAACGGGTGGATTCCCCTATATTCGCTTCGCTAGGGTCCGATGCCGATTGATTGAACAGATTCACTGAAAGAGTCGCCATAATCCCGCAGGCCACTACAATAAAAATGAGAAACGTTTCCCGGCTTCCTGAGGATTGCAAGGACTTTGGTTTTTTCATAGACACTTCCACGATCCTACGGTAAAGATTGACAGCATACGGCCAAACAAGATGGGCCAACAACGAATAAAAACCTGAGGTGGTCTACCGAAAGTTCCACTGTCCTGTCAAATAGGTACTCCCCGTTCAATGTGATCACACCCACGTGATTGACCATTCAATACTGATCCATTTCCTTTATCCAGACTTGTTTCACACACAGGAGTTTTGGTATCCCAATCATGAGAGACAGCCAAAGAGCCCTCACCGTCAACCTGATTCCCACACATGCTTAATCATTCCTTGTGGCCATCCAAAGCATTTATTCCACACCCGTGGTTAGCTGACCCACACCGTATGACCCTTCTCCCACGATGGTGGCCACGCGGTAGTTTTCCATCCGGAATGCCCACACAAGAACGCATTTTTCAGGTCTCCCCACAGGTGGGCCTTCTGACAAAATGTCATTGGCAACCCTCCCCCTCACAACACCCCACCATCCTGATAGTTCATGGCCTCGAAGGGTGTACCGAATCACACTATATGAGGGGTCTGGCCAGGAAATGTTGGAATACAGGATGGAATAGCATTCGCATCAATCAACGAAATTGTGGAGGATCTGAACATCTCACTCCCACTCTCTATCACAATGGGCTCAGCCAGGATTACGGCAAAATTATTCAAGAAATTACTGAAGAGGATGGCTGCACTGCAGTGTGGCTCGTCGGGTATTCCATGGGAGGCAATCTCACACTCAAATTAGCCGGCGAGCATGGAACCACCCTCCCCTCTCTTCGTGGAGTCGCAGCCGTCTGTCCCAACATCCAGCCCGCGGCCTGCGTACGCGCACTGCAACGTCCCTCCAATTGGCTCTATCATCGGTATTTTCTCAAAAGCTTAACCGCCAAATTACGAAAAAAATCACAACTATTCCCGGGTCGGTGGGATCTCTCACACCTCTCTCATATTCGGACTATGTGGGAATTTGACGAGATTTATACCGCTCAGGACGGAGGGTACCGAGATGCCGCAGACTATTACGAACAAAGCGCCGCTCGTAATACGCTGTCTTCAATCAAAATTCCGACCCTGGTTATCACCGCCCAAGACGACCCGTTTATCCCCTACCCCATGTTTGCCGACCCTGCTCTCCACTCCAATCCTTTTATCCAGCTTGAGGCGCCTGCACATGGGGGTCATTGCGGGTTTTTTCAACGGCACCATAGGCAGGAGGACCCTTTCTGGGCGGAAAATCGAATATGTGACTGGATTCAGTCTCAACTCGCCTTAGCATGATCCCCATCCGTTCCTGGGCCATCCCCTTTTGAACACAATCCAAACCCCTTCAAACACTCAACTGCCTTCATTCCTATTCTCCTCTTGCCTGAAACCTATCAGGTAGGGTAGAACTCTGTTCAAATGAGTAAACTTTCCTTCCAGTTTCGATTCCAGTCACAAGTCTTCGCGCACCAATGAAATTAAAACCCGGTTCCCCAGGAAAAGGAATTCTTCGCCAAATGCATAAGGCGCAGGAAAGATATTTGGAAGGCTGGTTGGATGTTCCCGCCCATGTGCATCACACCGCGTATCGCATGGCGAATCCGGCAAGTGAACGCCCCCAAAGCCGAAAAGAGTTCCAACAACTGCTGAACTGTTTGGAGATCGAATCTTCTCACGTTGTCCTGGAAGATAAGGTTGGATTCGGAGTCAAGAAAGGAACGAATGGGGACAAACTCATTGCCATTTGGGAAGCCCACACAGAATATTACAGCTACCAGATTTGGCATATCCCCTCTGACGCGACCCAACCATTAGGATTCGGACCGTTGGGATTTCCCGGATATGTATTTCCCTTTTCTCCGTTGGGCATCCAGGTGAACGCGTTGGATCTGTTGGTCATCTCGGCGCGTACCTACGACCAGGAGGAATTGGGGACCCTTCTCCCCGGGCCGCAAATGTATGCCAGCAAGGTTCTGGGGGAGGACATCTGCGTTGCTACCAGCTTTACTCCGGACGAACATGATCGGGAACGATATCTCATTTGGGCTCCCGATCCTGTTTTACTACGCCAAAAACTGGCCAGACTGATAACAATTTTGACCACACTTGAAAACTATACCCATCTGATTCTCCTTCCCTATCCAGCCTTCTCCCGATCGGTCGATCAGGTTCAAATCTTCGAACAGCGTCAGCTCTATCAACGGACCCTTATTACGAAAGAACTGAACCTGGCGACACATAGTACCCTTCAACAGTGGCTGGAAGCGTTAACCCATGATTTCCTTGAAGTGGGGAGATTGACCGCTTCGCTACGTTATCGCCTTTCGGCTTCGGTCCCTTACGATCGGATTGTGCACAGTAATACCCTGGCACTTCAGGAACATCCTCTGCCTTACGGTCGAACGCTCATCGATTATTTTCAATGGAAAATTACAGGGGTGTCCGATGGATATCAGCAATTACTGACCCGCATTCAGGCCTTAGAGCAGGACTTTGAGGGCACCATTGCGGTCCTGCGCACTAAGGTGGAACTACTTTTACAAGAGCAAAACCTGGCGCAACAAGATCAAAACGTGAAGCTCCTGGCCAGCTTGGATAAGACCACCAAAAGCCAAGTCGTCTTACAACACACCGTAGAGGGCCTCTCCGTGATCGTGATTGCCTATTATGTAAGTGGCCTGGCCAACTATATCTTTAAGGCCCTCCACGAACTCGGTTGGCTGGACAAGTATGAATTAGCCTCTGGGATTTTTGTGCCCATCGCCTTGGGCCTCTCATTTGCCATCATCACATGGGGCAGAAATCGCATCCATAAAAAAATATCAGCAACGACCCAACCCTCCGTCTCTCATCGCCCCGATCGTTCCTAATTGTTACGCCCATTCTCCTCGTTCCTTTGCCAGCATGAATGAAGCCTGACCTCTCAGGGCAACGACAGACTCCTTCCTGGCTTCTGAACGGACATCCCATTTGAAAACCGACCTCAACCAGCTGCATGAACCAACAGCCAAACCGGAACTGAAAAGAATTCATTTTAAGTACCCCAGGGAAATGTCCGAGAACTACAAGAAAGAGGCAAATTTTTCGCCGTTGAACACCAGAGCTGCACCAGAAGGGATCAACATGCTGACAGCCGAAGAAACCGTAAAAAACTGCACGAAACTTTTTACGCTGCCGGACGTCTATCTGCAAGTCAAAAAGGTCATTGATAATCCTGAGTCCACCATGGCCGATCTGTCCAGGGCGATTAGCATTGATCCTGGCATGACTGTCGCCGTCCTCAAGTTAGTCAATAGCGCGTTTTACGCAATGCCTCGAAAAGTCGAGACCATTTCCCGGGCTGTCGGAATCCTCGGTATGCAACCCCTCCATGATTTGACGCTCGCCATTTCGGTCACCCAAACCTTTTCGGGCCTCAACCAACAAGTGATGAGTATGAGCGTATTTTGGTCAAACAGCTTCTTTAGTGGACTGGTCGCACGGGAATTAGCAAGAAAGTGTTTTCTGGTGGACAGTGAAAGGATGTTTGTAGAGGGTTTGTTAAGAGATATCGGACATCTCATCCTCTATGAGCAACTCCCCGAACCATCTGAACAGGTGTTACGAGAGTCCGCTACGACCGGGACGCCCATCCATATTATGGAACAACGGATATTGGGCTTCGATTTTACGGAAGTGGGCCAGACACTCATTGAGGAATGGCAACTACCAAAAAATTTCGGGATCGCCATTCGGTATCAAAACAATCCATCCGGCACCACCGATCACGGATTTGAAGCGGCACTCCTCAATATGGCGAGCGCACTCACGGAAGGGTTCCAGGCACCCAATGGGCATGCCCAATGGCAACATCTGGTAGCTCCCGAATCGTGGAAATTAACGGGTCTGGATGAGGAAAACCTCAAAGAATGCATGACAGAAGCAGGAAAGCAGCTCTCCGGCATGTTAGATCTCATGAAGGAAGCACATCAACCCGTGGCAGCAGGATAATGGCAAGTAAGCCCTGCATGGCAGAAGAATACAAGGAGGAAAACCGAATACGGGAATTACTCCTCAATTCAAAAAGGCAATGCCCTTTGCCAACAAAAACTCACCCGTCCATCTGTATCGAATGACACCCATGCTTGATGTCATTGTCCAAATGTCCTTAGCTCCTCCGGTCACGATTCAGGGATGAGGCACAAACCTCTTTCAAAATTTTTTCCTGACACAAGATCAAGTTTCGTATAACTTCCTCAGCGCTGTTCAGCGCTGTTCAGCGGTGGCAATGGCCTTTCAATCGGGGATCTCTTGCCATGGTTGCCAGGCCGTACGAGGGATGGGGAGCCTTTCAAGCACATACAGGCTGGCGATGGTTGACCTCACGGACAAAAATTGGGATCTACTTCTACACAACAAATGGACAGGAGACCTCGCCTGGTCTGGGATGGCCGGAGCCATGAAAGCCACACACAGTGAGGTGGTGATAGGACTGAATGGTGGAGTTGACCTGGTCTGCGTACAACATGGACTCGATCCGATCGCGCAACCTATACAAGAAATGGCCTATCTCATCGATCATGATTTCTTTGTGAATGGACAATTTGCCATGACAGAGATCGCAGGGAAACTGACAGAATATCATCAAGCGACCCAACGATTTTTCAAATTATGGATCACCGATGTGTTGCATCAGGCCATGAAACCAGTAACCTGAACTGAGTGTATTCCTCCCGCCAAGAAGCAGAAGGATTTCAAGAGATAGGCCTCGAATTTTGGATACTTTTTCTTTTTTCCATACTCACTATTGAGAGTATGAAAAATAAAGAAGAATTCCAATCCAAATTGTTAGACCTACCCAAAAACTGACCTCTCTATATGGCAGTTCGCTTTTAAGGGCCTCCTTTTTAAGTTGAGGTCGATAATACCCTAAGCTCAAAATACCAAGAAAAAGTTCTCCAGTTAAAAGAAAAATTGGTGCAATAAAAGACAAAATTAATATCACTGCAGTTCCAAAAACCGTCAAAAAAAGGTCAATCATAAAGGCTCCCCATGGCACCACACTCACCCTTTTTTTTCGACCGCTGAAAATTCCTTTATCCACTTCCATTCACCTGCGAGGGGCATTTTTTGACTAGAGGCTGGGTAAAAATCATCCGTAAATTGCATATAATCCCAGTCCCTCCCCAACTCCCGCTAGGATACTGAGTGACTCATCAATTTCTCATCTTGAGCTGACGCAGCAACCGCTTCATTAACCATCCACTGTTCCACCCGATTCCGCCCATTCTCTTTGGCCACATATAAGGCTTTGTCGGCTTGGGCTACCAATTCCAAATAATCAGAAGCTCCTAAAGCGGCGGCTGACACACCAAAACTCATCGTAATTTTCTGCCCGGACGTCGTGCGAATAGCGGTACTGGCCAAGCGTTCAATGTGTTCCCGTAACCGTCCGGCCACCAACATGCCCTCGACACAAGTCTGCCCAGGCAGGAGAATGCAAAATTCCTCTCCCCCATACCGGCCAATAATGTCCAAAGGACGTAAAGCTGTTGATAACACTTGCGCCACGATTTGAATCACTTGATCCCCCACCGCATGACCAAACCGATCATTATACGACTTGAAATGGTCGATATCCGCCATAATACAAACCAAATCTGTACCGTCACGTTGGACCCGCTCCCACTGATCTTCAAAGGCCTCGAATAAGGCTCGCCGGTTGCAACAACCCGTCAAGGGATCTCGGTGAGCCAGTTTTTCCAGTTCGATTTTTGACAACTCTAACTCCTGAATCGTGTCTTCCAATACCGTCACATCATTGAACGACACCAAAATTCCTCGGACCTGTTTGCGTACACCCAAAATGGGGGTGCAATTGACTCGGAAATTTTTTACGGTTTTCCCGGGCCTCTCCCAAACCAGAGGCACATCCAAATTCAAGCATTTGTCCTGTCGCGCGGTCTTCCAAGGGTAAGTGATCAGCGGGGTGAGCGGGTCGGGAGACGTCCATTCAAAACCATCCAGTGTGCTCCCGATCAGGTCATGAGGATCAACACCGACAATGAGACTAAAGGCTCGATTGGCTAACACAATTCGGTCATCACCATCCAGAAACACCACACCCTCTGCTAACACATCAAACGCGGCTTGCACCCGCATGGGGACGACTGAACTGGGATCGAGTTGCCGCAACGTTCGTTTCATATACAAAAAATAGCCCAAAAACCCGTAGACCATGACCAGGACAAGGAATCTTACCCAGGTATTATCAAGGACATGGGTCCAGATCCCGGTATCCATAGAAGGAAATCGGAGTTGTAACGTTCCCCAATGCAGATCCCCTTTAAAAATAGGAATCTGAATATGATCGAGCGTGGAGCGGTCTCCGGATGGCTGGCTCCAGAGAGCACGATGCGGCCCGGCCATGGCCATAATCTCACCATTTTCCAAAACCAGGGCCACTGATTGGATATCCGCATTCCGTTCAACCAACAGATTCAAGGCCTGTTGGATGTCCTGGTCATCCTCCCTCTGCGCCAGAATGGAATACTGAACCGCCATGGCTTCGCTATACTTTTGCCGATAGGTAAAGATTTGAGCGGCTTGGTCCGGAATGAGGCCGATCATCAGGTCACAGATTAAGAGGATACTCAGGGTAAGAGATACCAGACCCAGACTCATCCAACAGATGAAGGTCAATCGTTTCATGAGGATCCTGAGGGGAAAGTAGAGGAGAAAATGAGACCAATACGGGCAGCCGTATATATCGATTCCGGACTATCATATGGATATGGTTGCCCCCACGGCTTGGTTGAGTGAATCTCATGGGCTTGATCGCCCATATCCGAGGACGCAGGTTCATACACGATATAGGTGGTCTCAGTTAACAACCTTTGCCATTTCTGAAATCCTGCTCTGATAATGATGCCTTGGGTCTCTAGCAAACCCACCTTAATATCCAGATCCAAGATAGCAATAAAACTCCCATTTCGGGTGGAATCGAGATGAATGACCTCGGCGGCGGAATTGATGTCATCTACTTTTTTACGCTCTCCCTCGGTATAAGGAATGCCCGGTTGTTCTTGGGTGATGGAGTCTTGAACGACTTCCACCCCTGCGACAAGCTTGGCACCATTAAAGAGAATCCGTGGCTCTAACGAAATAAAGGTCCTGGTCAATCTGACCGTTGGAGGCTCTTGGGAGGGGGTGGACTTCCGCTTTTTTTGGGCACCCGGTGTTACCACCTTGGTATCCATCCCGGCTTCGAGCATCGCGAGCCTGCGGTACATGACTTTCATATGACGATCTTCAATCATGAATGAAATGTGAAGACGAATAATTTAGGTCACAAATTGTTCAAAAATCCTTTGTACCCCTAGGGGTTATCGAGCACAAAGGTAGCCCCTCAAAAGAAGGGACTCCCATATCATTTGTCGGATCTTAGGGAAATACTCTTGATGCAGACTAATAAAGGTTTGAGGGGGTTACTTTCCGCTTTTTGAATGTTAGTGGACGTTGGTGGGCATTGTTACTGGTGTATAGATTCTGGTGGTGATTGGAATGTTAGAGGAGAATGTTGGAAGCAAAGTCTGGACTATTTGTTTTAATGAAAGAGAATGTGAGCTGCCTTTAAGGCTCTCAAACCCTGCACCACTACCGTGATTTTTAATCGTAAAGCAGGGTAGTCCCCAGGACTGACCTTGTTGGAGTAGACAAAGAAAAGGCCGCTCAAGTGAGCGCATCTTCCCAACTCCACTTTTTCTTCTCACAATCAGGCTCCGCTTTCCCGAATGAGAATGGAGGCCGCACGTGCCCAAAGATGCCCCATGAAACTTTGCCCATTGCCCTTCACATGGACCACCCCTCGCACAACCTGATTCCAGGAAGGATCCCTGTCCGTCACATCCAGTTCCACCCGGTACACGGAATGCTCCGGAATCAATCGGCCCCGCGCATCCTGGCGCACGGGCACCCCCCCGGAATAGATAGAGGCCAAATACGGTAACGCCATTTCCGATTCGTCCACATGACGAAGGTCCCGAAGCTCCCCCTGTCGGGCAGGCCGAGTAGGGTCGTCCGGATAAAACCATCCTTCATTCCCCACTGAGAGCCGGGTCTTTTCTTTTTCTGTGGCAAGCGCCAGCATCAAGGACGGATGTTCGCCAATCACATGGGCCATCGCCATGTCGGTATTCACCCACAGCCCTGGATGGAGGGACGATGCCAGGTCCGTGACCACGCCCGAGAATGGAGCACGCAGGATCAATTGCTCCCGGAGCATAACCAGGCCGGCCAAAGCCTTTCGTTCGCCCACCAGCGTCTCCCAAATTACCAAATGATCATCCCGATCATCCTGATAGGCGACTTCCCGTTCTGCGCGCAATTCCAACGCCGCAATGCGATGTCCGACGATATCAATCTGATGTTCCACCTGTGGCGACTGTAAAATTAAAAGTGTTTCACCGTGTTCGATCCGATCTCCCTCCTCAACCAACACCTCCACCACCATTGCCGGAGCCGGTGGAAACAGAGTTATACGTTCCGGAGCCTCAAGAATCGCCGGAATCTCCACCGTCGTATCCAAAGGCATCACGCTCATCAGTAAACATCCGGTCAATGCGACTCCGACTCCACGGCCACGCCACGATTTCACGACTGCGGTTCGACGTGTCCACCAAACCTGCAGTTCCTCATAGACCGGCCATGCCAGAAACCAGCCTATTTCCACGAGAAAGAGAATGACCCCCAAAACCTTGAAAAAAAAGTAGTACACCAGGACCGCAATGCCGACAAACACGACGGCCCGGTAGACCCACACCGCCCACGCATAGGCGATCAGCACCCATTGCCGTTGCGGGGGCATGTGTTCCGGAGGAGCATCTCCCCAGGCAAACAACCATTCCCGTAGTTTCCAACGACCAAACCCGAAGGCCCGTGATTGCAAATTCGGGACACCCAGCCAATCGGAGAGGACGTAGTAGCCGTCAAACCGGAGCAGTGGATTCAAATTGATCAGCAGCCCCGTCACCCAACTGGTGGTCGCCAACACAAAGAGCATGCTTTTGACAATGCCATCAGGACAGAAGTTCCATAAAAAGGTCGCGAGCATCGCCACACTCAGTTCAACCACCATTCCGGCAGCGGCAATCGCCGCGCGTTGTTTCCGGACCGTGAGCCGCCAGGAATCGGTTGTATCGGTATAGAGGACAGGCACCATAATGAGGAATCCGAGGCCCATCGTGGGGACCCGGCACCCATATCGGATAGCGGTATAGGCATGCCCCAGTTCATGCAATATCTTAATGGCCACCAACCCGATGATATAACCGGTCATCCCCTGAAACGTGAAAAAGTATAAAAAAACGTTGGCAAACGATTCCCACTGCCGCACAACTCCCATACACCCGATCACACCCAGGATGATCACACACCATAAGGCCCAGGAACTAAATAGCGGAGTGACGAACGGAAGCGTTGTTCGTAAGAACCGGTCGGGATTACATAGGGGAATTCTGAAAAATAAATAGTTGTGGAGTACTCTCAGCAACCAATGTTGTTTCGCCTGTTCGGCCTGTTCTAAGAACCCCTGACTTCCACCGGCTAAGGAATCCCGGGTTAAATTGTTCCTATAAAGAAACTGGACCAACTCCATCACATTCCCGGTTGAGACCTTGGCCGAGGTGGTTCGGGTCACCAGATCCACCAGTCCCTTTGCCGTTCCCGCCTGCCAATGGGAAAGCAGTTGAAAGGCGGACCATTCAATTTGAAAAAATTGATTGCGCACCATGTCCACAATCGTCCAGGTGGGGACGCCATCAGGCGTGGGGGTCCCGGGCAGGATCTGAAGATCTTCGCGCAAGGGTGGAAGGGAAATGTCTTCTTGAGGCTTTGGCTGACCCATTAGAAACCTAACGTTTGTCGAAGAACTCCCAGTGGGCGCCGGAAGAGATAGAAAAAGAGGGTGACCGGTTCCCCATAGATTTTTGCGGTGCCTTGCCAGCCAATTCGAATATCTTCAGGCGGATCCGTGAACTCGGCTTCCACCCGATAGGCCAGGACATTGGTCGGGAGAATACTCGCATGGTAACTGGCATGAATTAATTGGGCAGGTATGGCTCGTAAGGGATGGGCATTCAAAAACACCTCAATCTCGGCGCCTTCCCGTAACACGATGGCGTCTTCCACCGGTAGATCAATTTTCAATTCAAACTCCTGGGGATCGGCCACTTCCATAATGCGTTCGCCCACCACCACCGGCTTGCCGATCCATTCGGATTTATCCGTGAAAATCACAATGCCCGCCCGGGGAGCTTTGACCTCCACCTGCTGTAACATGTCCCAGGCGTAATCCCGTTCGGCCTCTTTCAGCCGGACTTCCGAGGCCTGCACGGGCATACCCGCACCGGTGTCATGGTCGACAAATGCACCCTGCGACACTTTGCGATACTCCATCCAGGTGACGGACAGATTCTTTTCCGCCACTTCAAATTGATTCCGGAATGTGGTGTCCTCGTAGCGAAAGAGGGTTTGCCCTGTTTGAACAAGGGTATTCGGGTGGACAAGGATTTCTCCCAGCACCCCATCCAATGGGGCCGTCACGACAGACGGATCCCGCGGCACCACTTCCACAGGAGCCAGCGTGGACAATCGCACGGGCAGCCACATAGCCGCCATCACGACCACCAGCACTCCCCATAGCCAGTTCTTAAGAACCTTCCAGCTTTTCACTCTCCGTTTCGTGCCCCCGAGCGCCTGCCAGGCATGAGCCACCGTTTCGGCAAACCGCCGGATCAATTGCACCTCCCCATCTTGCCAGGGTATCTCCCTGGTCAACCACAGGCCACCAATCATCTGCTGATCTGCGCGAATTAATGGACACCATAAGACATGAGGAAACGCAAAGGACTTCCAATCACGTTGGAGTTCTGTCGAACAATGAGTGGAGGAGAGAGGACCGGGATCTTTGAGACTGCCTTGTCCCCATAATTCGGAAATGACGCGTTCAATCCAAGTGATCATCGGCGCATTGCGGTCAACCACGGCCACACTGGACACCGCTTCCACCCTTCCCCGCATCCGCCCCTTCGACGTGATGGAAAAAATACAGGCCTGTCGAAAGTCCACGAGACGTCTGGTCTCATTGGCCAGAAGAAAACAGAGTTCTTTTACCGTTTGAGCCTTGCGAACCTGACTTTCCAGTTGAAGAAGCGCCAGAAAAATACTGGAATCTTTTTCCGTTTGGTTCTTGGGAGCGATGGAAAAGCCGCCGGACAGACCGGAGGAGGATCTGAAGTCCTTCCCAATCCCTCGCGTAGGGGACTCTGTCTGGGTTGCTGTTTGCACCACGCTCGTTTCTCTCCGTTGGATCAACAGGGAAGTTGATCCGGGAAGGAGTTAAGGTTTGGCAGTTTTTTTACTCATGGACGTCGATGAGGCTAAGGGTTTCGTGCTTGACGAAAATGTTGATTGAGTGGGAAACGTGCCTTCCGGAAATTTGGCGCTTCCACTCATCCCGGCTAAGACACCAGTGGGATGTTTGTGAAACCGGCCAAAGACCCGAATGGTTTGGCTCACAGGATCAACACGAGGACCAATTTCCACCACTTCCGCCGAATAGTCCTTTTGGGTCTCATCGATTCTAAATGAAAACGGACTGTGCTTGGCGATCCACCGCAGCGAAGACGATGGGAGAATCAATTCAATATCCAGATTCTGATTACTGACAATACTCACCAGATCATCGTACGGATTCACACTTTCATAAGGGTGGACCAATGTCTTGACCACATGTCCCGCAAAAGGGGCAGGAATCCGGCAACCTTGAACAATCACTTGTGCTCTTGTGAGAACCGCCTGAGCCTTTTTCAATTCGGCCTGCGAAATGTCCACTTCCAACCGGCCAATCCCGTGAAGAGTGGCCAGCTCCTCGTTATTGATGACGGTCTTTTGCCTTGCATCCAAATCCGCTTGAGCGGCCGACAATTCCGCCCGGTATTTGGCACATTCAAACTCAACGAGGAGGTCTCCCTTATTAAATCCGTCTCCGTCTCGAAACGGCATCCGCTTCACTAACGCCTGGATTTCACTGGCAAGCACCGCCTCAACGACAGGTTTCACGATGCCCCGAATCGTCTGAAGATCCGATGAGGGCAAACTGCTGCGTCCTCCGCCTTTTGCCAAACTGACGCCTGAAGTCAGCATGATCAGACTCAGGACCAAACACAGAATGTGGATAGGGTGTCGATGTATCATGGATTAACTCTCTCTTGAGGTTGAGTGGTTGTCTCTTGGGATTGCGCGATAGTCTCTTGAGGTTGCACGCCAGTCTCTTGGGGTTGGGGCTCAGGCTCTGGTGGTAGCGCGTCGGCCTCTTGGGATTGACCGAACGTCTGTTGGGGTTGAGGCTCGGCCCCTTGGGTTTGAGTGGTTGTTGCTTGGGTTTGAGCGTCAGTTGGATGAACCTGCGCGAAGACCTCGGGACGTTCAAGCCATTCCCAACGTTCTTGCAAGGCCACGGCCAATTCTTCCACACCGTCTCCCGCGATGTCCGTGGGGAAGGGGTCTTCTCCAATCGCGGCCAACACATTGGCATAGGCAATTTCTAACTTAGCCAGAGCCGATTCATACCGTAATTCGGCCACCAGACCTTGCATTTTTTCCCGGATGACCAGATGTTCACTCAGCCGGTTAAGCGACCAGGCACGTTGGACCTGGTCGGCAATGGCCATTTGTGTGTCAAAATAGCGTTTTCCCGTGGCCGCATCATTCATGGCCGCATGATATTGCGCCACCGACACATGGACCTGACTCATCAGAGCCATCGTCAAGGCCAAACTTTGCATGTCCAGCACCTTTTCCTGTGCGTCGATCACCTGCAAACGGACAGGATGCCGGAACACATTCAACAGATTCCAGCTAACTTTGGCTCCGTAATTCAGCCAATTATTATGAAACAGGAAATTGTTGCTATCATAATTACCTCCAAAATACACATTCAGGTTCGGGAGCAATTCCAGGATGGCGGCTTTGGTTTCCTTGGCGTTAATTCGTTTTTGATAGTCGACTTTTCGCAGTTCCGGACGATTCATGAGTGCCCGGTATTCCAAATCTTCCAGTTTCTCCTCAACTTTCGATACAAGGGGCGGATGTTCCGGCACAGCCAGTTCATAGGGCTCACCAGGGTTTAAATTCATGAGTTCGGCAAGATGAATTCTTGATAACGATAATTCCTGATAGAGTTGTTGAATTTCCCGTTGTGCGCTCAAGAGCTCTCGTTCATATTGCAGGGAGGTCAGCGGATCCGCCAAGGCGCGTTCCCGGATCAAATGCGCTTCACCCAGCGCTTGCGTTACCCAATCCTGAAGGAAGGCCAGCCGACCCAATGCCCGCTCCGCTCCCACGGCCTTCCAAAACGCGGATCGAACATCCTGGATTACCCGATTGGCAATGCGACGTTTATCTTCTTCCGCAATGAGCACATCGTCAGCGGCTTGTTTAGCCCGTACATAGGATAGACCGAAATCCAGGACATCCCAGCTCAATGTTAAATTCGATGTGTAAATATCCTTATCAGATGAAGTGGAGGACACGAGTGATTGTTGGCCTGTTTCTAAGGACTGGCTGCTCGCTCCCGCAAAATTACTGCGACCATTATAGGCCGCATCCGCCACCACTTTTGGCAGCATATCGTAATGCGCCAGATCCAGTTGGCGATGCGTGACCATTTCCTTTAATCCCTGCACCCGCGTTTCCAGATTATATTTCAACGCCCGCGCCATCGCTTCAAAGAGCGTAATGGGACGAGCCACGGGCTCCTGATATTGCGTGAGTTGCGCCAGGTCCTCTTGGACCCGCTGTTGAATTTCTTCCTGAGTGAGTGGAGTGGGCATGACCGCACAACCGGAGTCCAGCAGGACCAATCCTATCACCACCACATCGATCAGAAATTTTTGAATGTGTAATGCCATCGCTAAATGGTTAATGATCCATCCGATACAATTCACTCCAGCACGCGTCTTATGCCCGCGCAAACTTGCCTCAGGATAGTAGCTGCCCGAATGACTCCGCTGACCGGCATGTGAAATTTCCCTCAACTCTAGGCCGTTTATCCTTACGGGCCCTTCGAGCATTTTTGTTCACAATAGAAACCAGAGCTGCCGTTTAACAGCTTTCCAGCTCTGTTTCTCGGACGTTCTTTTGGCAAGATTAATATCGTAGATCGTTCTCATTTATACGAGAACTGCCCAGATGTGAAACAATCTTTACCAATCCATCACAACGTCTTGTGATCTCATTGTTTGAGCTATATGGCATCCAAAATTTATTTTCAAATTCACCTCATTGTTCCACCACACGTGATGTCATTTTTTTTATGAACCCTATTTTGACTGTTTTTTGAGGAATCAAGAATCCGATCCGATCTTCTAGATAGGACACCCATATTCCAGCATCCATTCAGATCCACCACCCCAAAATTTTTTTGATGGTGAAAATTTCCCCTCATGTCTTCCAGTCAATGAAGCCAATAGCCGAATAGGGAGATGGAGGAGTTTTATGTTGAGAGAATGCGTCAAAAGGAAAAACAATGATCTAGAGGTGCTAAGTAAGTTCGATTGGGTTTATCGCTACCCAAAAAATTCAGATGAAAGAATTATGCCAAAAAATAGGTTCGTAATGGCAGATACACCAACACAACCAGGGAGAATATTTACAGAAGGAAACATCTTTGCCAGTGATCACTTGATATGGAGATGGTCGGTAGAATGAAACCACTGTTAGCACTCGAACCGAGGATCTTATTTGATGGGGCCGCTCTCGTGACCGGGGCGGAAGTGATCCAGGATCAGACCAGCCAAGATCAATCGATTCCGGGCCCCGATGCCCCCGCGGAACCCATTTCCGGTGAAATCATGGATCCTGACAGTGAAAACTCATGGGCCTCCGGTCTCTCATCGGCAACGCCAACCGATCGTCGGGAAATTGTCTTCATTGATACGCGGGTTGAGGATTACCAGACCCTTATGAAAGGTATCCACCCTAGCGCAGAAGTCATTCTTCTGGATGCGGGGCGGGATGGACTTGAACAAATTGCAGAGGTGCTCAAGGACCGGAATGCTGTGGATGCCATTCATCTCATTGGAGAAGGCACCGAAGCGGAACTGCATTTAGGCACAGCCTTTCTCACCAATGATTCGATCAGCAATCAGTATGCGGCGGTGTTAAGTCAGATTGGGCAGAGTCTGTCTTCCGAGGCCGACCTATTGATCTACGGCTGTAACTTTGGCCGTGGTCAGGCCGGCCTATCGGCAATGCAAACCTTGGGCGAATTGACAGGGGCTGATATCGCAGCCAGTACGGACCGGACCGGGCACGTCAGCGAATATGCCAATTGGAATTTGGAAGCCTCCACCGGGTTTATTGAAACGTCCATCGTGATTGGCGAAGCCGCCCAAGCCGCATGGGAAGGGGTCTTGGCGACTTTCACGGTTACGACGACCACGGATGGGGGCGCAGGGTCACTCCGCCAAGCCATCATGGATGCCAATGCGAATTCCGGCACCGATACCATTACCTTCGCCGGAAGCGGGACCTACCTGCTCACCATTGCCGGAACGGGGGAAGATTCTGCAGCCACGGGTGACCTGGACATCACGGATAACCTCATCCTTATCGGGAACGGCGCGGCGAATACCATAATTGATGCTTCTGGTCTCGGTGTGGATGGGGTGTTTCACATCTTAGGATCCAATACTACGACAATAAGCGGGATCACCATTCAAGGAGGTAATGCGAACGATGGTGGTGGGATTTTCGTAGATGGTTCCAGCATCCTGAATCTGACGGACGCGATTGTGCAAAACAATTCTAGCGACCGTGGCGGAGGCTTACACGTGCACGGGACTGCCAATGTGAATCGGGTCCTGTTTTTTAATAACTCCGCCACTGTTGAAGGAGGTGCCATACACTTTCATGGGGCTGACGGTGGATCGTTAACAAACATTACAGTCACCGGTAACACTAGCGGGATTGACGGTGGGGGATTGTGGACAGATACATCAATTACCATAACGAACTCCACATTCACACTTAACCATGCCAATGATGATGGAGGTGGAATTGTTGCGGACGCAGGCACCATCACAATTTCCAACACGATTGTGAGTGACAATACTGCAACGACTGCAAATCCCGATGTCGATGGCACCTTCAGCAGCAATGGCTTCAACCTGATCAAAGATGTAACAGGAGGGACCGGTTTTGGCAGCGACATTACCGGCGTCAGCGGCAATCTCGGGGCACTTACCAACAACGGCGGGCCGACTCGAACACATGCGCTAATGGCCGGTAGCCTTGCACTCAACGCCGGCACAACAACAGGGGCACCTGCGATTGATCAGCGGGGCATCACGCGTGATGCCGTACCGGACATCGGGGCGTTCGAATATACGGCCTCCGCCTTTGTCTCGAAGAGTGAATTTATGGTCAACGATCCTTCCGGGGACAACGAACAAACCAGCGGGCCCTTGCGAGGGGCCGAGCGGGCGGTTGATATCGCACCCAACGGCGATTACGTGGTGGTCTGGACGAACGGAACTTCAAACGACAAAGTGTTCGCCAAGGTGTTCGATAGTGGTGGCAACGAGAAGATTGCGCAGTTTCAAGTCAACATCGGGGGCGGAACGAATGCGTGGACCGATGTCGCCGTCGACGACAGCGGGAATTTTCTCGTTACCTGGACCCAAGGCGGGGATATTTTCATGCGACGCTTTTTGGCCAACGGCACAGCGATCGACGCCGGAGACGTGATCGTCAACACCGGCACATCCAACACTCAGCAAAATCCATCCGTGAACATCAATGGCGCCGGTGATTTCGTGATCGCATGGGAAGGCGACGGCGGGGGCAACGAAGGAATTTTTGTACGACGCGGCAGCATGGGCGGAGGGTTGACCGGCAGTGACATCACCGTCAACACCGCAGCGGCTGCGAAGGATCCCTCGGTAGGGATTGCGGATTCTGGTGGATTTGTTGTCGTATGGGATAACGGGTCCGACGTCTTCTTTCAGCTCTACAACAGCGGAGGCAGTCCACAAAATAGCGGTCAGGTTGACGTGCTCTTACAGCTCAGTGCCGGTGCCGCCGCAGTGGATATGAGTGGCGATGGCCGTTTTACCGTTGCCTATCGCGCGACAGTCCTGGATCCGGAGATTTATGTCAGGCAATTCGATGCAACCGGGAATCCCCTCTATCTCCCCAAAATCGCTAACACCTCGGGGCTCCTCAGTACTCAGACCAATCCTTCGATCACCATGGATGAGATTGGAGAATTCATCGTCGTGTGGGAAGGCACCGGTAATCAGGCTGGTCAAGTCGACGGGGCCGGGATCTTTGGTCAGAAATTTAACTCCAGTGGTCAAAAAATCGGTGTTGAGTTTTTGATTAATCAAACCACCGCCAACGTGCAGGACCGCGCCTCTGTGGCCATGCTGGACCGTGATAACTTTGTCGCCGTGTGGACCGGCAGCGACGGAGCGCAAACCGATATTTTTGCCCGCCAGTATGGGGCCACAACCTCACCGACTTTGGATTTGGATGCCAACAACAGTTCCGGAGCCACAGGCAACGATTATGCGTTCACCTTTACCGAGGGCGACGGTCCCACGGCGATTGCCGACAGCGACACCGATCTGGCAGATGTGGACAGCACGACCTTCGCTTACGTGACCGTGTCGGTCAGCGGCCTGCTGGATGGCAATGCGGAAGTCTTGATCCTCGACGGGGATACCTTTGCTCTGGCCACCGATGCGCCAGGCCAGGATACCACCGGCGGCAACTACCATGTGCGTGTATCCACTTCCGCCGGCACGGCCGTAGTGACGATCATTAAGCAGGGGGGCGGGACATTTAGTGAGGTCGAAACGGAAACGCTCATCAAGGCAATTCGATACCAGCACCAGGATACGGACGCACCATCTGATGGTGACCGGTTGATCGAGGTGAGAGTGAATGACGGCACGACAGACAGTGCCGCCGCCCGAACGACCATCAATGTGGATCCGGTTAATGACCAGCCTGTCTTCGCCGGTCTGGACAACACGCCCGCCTTCACTGAAGGGGGTGCCAAGGTGGTGCTTGACGGCAATGCCACCATCGCCGACCCTGAACTAGATGCCGCCAATGATTATAACGGCGCGACGCTCACATTGGCCCGAAACGGCGGCGCCAATGCGGAAGATATGTTCGCTGAAAGCGGCACGCTGAGTACCTTGACCGAAAGCGGTGGCCTGGTAGTTGGCGGAACGACCATCGGCACCGTCACCACCAACAGCGGTGGGACATTGGTCCTCACTTTCAACAGTAACGCCACCACCGCCCTGGTCAACAGTGCCCTGCAACAGATCACGTATGCCAATAACAGCAGCAACCCACCGGGTAGCGTGCAGGTTGATTTTGTGATGAACGACGGCAACTCTGGCGGACAAGGCACCGGCGGCGCGCGGAGCGATACAGGATCCATTACCTTCACCATCAATGGGGTCAATGACCCGCCGACCGTAGACCTGGATGCCAACGACAGTTCAGGTGCCACCGGCAACGATTATGCCGTTACGTTCACTGAAGGCGGCGGGCCGATTGGCATCGCCGATAGTGACACGGATCTGTTGGATGCGGACAGCACCACCTTTGCCTATGTGAAACTGGGCGTGAGCGGACTGCTGAACGGCAATACCGAGACGCTCGTGCTCGACGGCAATATCTTTACTCTGGCGACCGCCGTGGCCGGACAGGACAGCACCGGCGGGAACTATCATGTCGTGATTGGCACCGGAGCCGGAACAGCCACTGTCACGATTACCAAACAAGGCGGTGGCACGTTTACAGAGGTCGAGACAGAAACGTTGCTCAAGGCAATTCAGTACCAGCACACGGATACGAACGCTCCCACCGACGGAGACCGATTGATCGACGTGTATGTCAACGACGGCACGGCAGACAGTGTCGCTGCACGCACGACGATCAACGTGAATCCCGTGAACGACCCCCCGGTAGCCGTGGGGGACGGTTTTATTGTCAATGAAGGGGCAACCACCCGGCTGAACCTTTCCAACAATGATGGCGACCCTGATGACGGACTGGATCTGACCAGCATCACCATTGTCTCCGCCCCCAGCAATGGCACTATCACCAGCGTAAATACGGATGGAACGGTAGATTATACCCATGATGGCTCCGAAACCCTTGCCGACAGCTTCACGTATACGATCCGGGATTTCTCCGGCCTTACCTCGAATACGGTCACGGTGGATTTGACCGTGACACCGGTCAACGATCCCCCTACCGCAGTAGCCGACAGCTTCACCGTCAACGAGGGATCCACAAATACGCTGAACCTTTCCATCAATGATACCGATCCGGATAACGGATTGGATCTGACCAGCATCACCATTGTCTCCGGTCCCACTAATGGCGCCATCACGAGCATTAATTCCGATGGGACGGTGACTTACACCCATAATGGCTCAGAAACCCTTGCCGACAGTTTCACCTATACGATCCGCGATCTCTCCGGTACCACCTCGAATATTGTCACGGTGGATTTAACCGTGACACCAATCAACGATGCGCCGGTCATCACCTCGAACGGGGGCGGTACCACCGCCAATATTTCCGTTACCACCGGCACCAGGGCAGTGACGAATGTGCATGCCACAGATGCGGATGGAAATCCCCTGACCTACAGCATTATCGGCGGAGCCGATGCGGCATTATTTACCATGGATCCCGTGACCGGTGTCCTCACATTCATCACAGCTCCGGATTTCCAGGCGCCTGGCGATATCGGAGCCGATAACATCTATGACGTGATCGTCCAAGTCTCCGACGGCACGTCCGTCGATACACAGGCCATTGCCGTCGCGGTTACCCAAACCAATGTTCCGCCACAAATTTTCATACCCACGCCACAGGACCCTGCGCCTTCATCAGATCCCCCGCCGAGAGATTCCGGCGACGAGCCTTCGGAGGACCAGGCGCCTGACAATGGTGGCAGTTTTGATCCCGGCTCGCCAGGGAATATCCCTGATGGCGGCCAGGGTTCCACGATTACGGGTGCCAAAAATTCGGTTACCGAAAATACGCTGGGACGACACGAATTGCCGGCTAAGCAAGAGGATGGAGAGCGCACAGGCTTCGCGGGAATGGTGAGTGACATGTGGAGTGTGCTCAAAAAGCCCCCTGATATCACAGCCTTCAAGGATGAAATCCGGTCATTGCTGCACAGATCAGGATTCCTTCAGGACCTCGATCGGGTTCGCGACGATGTTCAGGAGGTCGCCGACACCGAACAAGCCTATTTGGCATCCAGCATTGCCGTCTCCACCGGCTTGTCGATTGGCTATGTTGTCTGGCTCCTACGCAGTGGGGTGCTCTTGACGGCCCTGCTTTCGTCGGTGCCGGCCTGGCAGTTTGTGAACCCCCTGTTGGTGTTAGATGCGGCGGCGAAGAAGAAGCGCCAAAGTGGGCAAAAAGGCGTGGAAGGCGATTCGGTGGAGTCACTGTTTGAGAAACCCACCGCGTCTTCCGAAATAGCTGAGGAGAAAACCGGGGCTCCCGCTAAAGCCCCTCGAGCCCGTTGGTTCAATTGGAATAAGGGATGAACATTCTTTCAACAAAGTCCCGTCTGGCCTTCGGCCAGGTCAGTCTCCTTATCAGTGTGTTGCTAACAGCCAGCTTGTTTGGTTTGATGCCGGACCGAACCGGCGCGATTCGCCAGGGACGTGCGGCCCTCGCTGAGTCCATCGCCGCCAATAGCACAATTCTCATTACCCAGGAGGATGTTGAGCGCCTGGAGGGAATTTTACAGTTGGTCGTGGACCGAAACCCGGACCTGTTATCTGCCGGATTGCGAACTGAATCGGGTGAATGGCTTGTCACAATAGGTGACCATGAGAACCATTGGCGGGACAACCAGTCGGACTATTCTTCAAATACCCAGGTAACAGTCGCTATCTGGGAAGGGGAAGATAAATGGGGCCAAGTCGAACTGCGATTCACACCGGTTAGTGACGACGGTTGGCTCGCGTTTATCACCGGCCAACAGACACAACTCCTGCTATTTGTGGCCCTAATGTGTTTCATCGGCTTTTACCTGTATTTGGGAAAAATGTTGAAACAACTCGATCCCTCACAGGCTGTTCCTGAGCGTGTGCGATCCGCTCTGGATACGATGGCAGAAGGGCTCCTGGTGCTCGACAACAAAGGGCAAATCATGCTGGCCAATCGGGCCTTCGCTACCTTGTTGACCTCTACCCCTGAGGCGCTCTTGGGTCAGGCGGTCGGAGCGTTTCCCTGGTCTGACATCGAAGGCCATCCGTTGGCACCGGGGACACACCCCTGGCATATCGCATTGAATTCGGGAGAGGCTCAAAAGAATGAGCGCGTCCGATTGACTCTACCCGACGGCACGCGGCTGACGTTTATGATTAACTGCTCCCCTATCCTTGGCAGCGGAGCCAAAAATGTCGGGGTTTTGGTCAGCTTTGACGACGTCACGCAATTGGAAGAAGCGGAAATCGAGTTACTGAAGTCCAAAGAAGAGGCCGTTGCGGCCAATCAGGCCAAGAGCGCTTTCCTGGCCAATATGAGTCATGAGATCCGCACACCGATGAATGCCATCCTGGGTTTCACAGAACTGATTAAACGTGGTTACGGACGCGACTCGGTTGAAACCCGTAAACATCTTGAGATCATCCATTCCAGTGGGAAACATTTGCTTGACCTCATTAACGATATTCTGGATCTCTCGAAGGTCGAGTCGGGGCGTCTGGAGATCGAACGGGTACGATTCAATCCCTATCTCGTGATCATGGATGTCGTCAGGGTTCTGGGTGTGAAGGCTCATGAGAAGGGCATCGAACTCGAACTTAAGATACCGGATGACGTCCCGGAGACCATAATCGGCGATCCGGGCCGGATTCGCCAGATTATCACCAACCTCGTGGGGAACGCGGTGAAATTCACTGAGCGCGGCGCGGTCACGGTGACCGCGCACGCCAAGCAGGTCGCCGGAGAGCTGATCCAATTTCATATCGATGTCGCAGATACCGGGATTGGAATGAATCCGGAAGCCACTCAGCGGATTTTTGAAGATTTTGTCCAGGCCGATGCGTCGGTAACCCGAAAGTTTGGGGGAACCGGCCTGGGATTAGCTATCAGCCGCAAGTTCGCACGTGCCCTGGGTGGGGATATTACGGTGGACAGTCAGCCGGGAGTCGGCAGTGTATTCAAGATTACACTGGATGCCGGCAGTGCGGGGGAGGTGGCCTGGGTCACACCCGGGCAGGCCTTAAGGATCGACGAACCGGGCATGATGCAGGAACTCACCAACTGGGTCTTTCCATCGGCCAGGATCCTGGTCGTGGACGATGGGCCGGAAAACCGCGAATTCGTGAAGGTGGTCCTGGAGGGTTATGGTTTGAGCATCGACGAAGCGGGAAATGGTCTGATAGGAGTGGAAATGGCTATGGCAAGCGAGTATGACATCATTCTCATGGACATGCAGATGCCTGAGATGGACGGGCTTACTGCCACTCGCACGTTGCGCGACAGAGGCCTGCAGATCCCCATCATTTCGCTCACTGCCAACGCCATGAAAGGCTTCGAGCAGGAGTTATATGATGCCGGATTTTCCGACTATCTCACAAAACCAATCGACATCGACCGGTTCCTCACTAAATTGGCTCAGTTCCTCCATGGTCAACCAAGTGGGGAATCATCCAGACCATCCGTCCTCCCGGAGTCCTCACACCATCAAGCCTCACAGATTGAGGACTCCTCACCCATCGTTTCCAGGTTAGGGTCAACCAACCCGAAATTCGCCAATGTGATTTCCCGTTTTGTGGGCCGCCTGAACGAACAACTGCAGGCAATGGATGCCGCCTATTCCAATCGGGATATGGAGGCCTTGGCCAAGCTGGCTCATTGGCTGAAGGGTGCGGGTGGCACTGTGGGGTTTGATGTGTTGAACAAGCCGGCTGCTGAACTTGAAGCCGCAGCCAAGGCTGCCGATCTGGAAATCATCGAACACCACCTTCACCGCATTCACCTTCTGGCGACACGAATAGCTCAGGGAGCTCAAAGGACCCAAGAGCCCGTGACAATGGAAATGCCATCTGCATCATCGTCTGCAGGGTAAAAAGTCCCCGGCAGACCTTTCCAACGTCGGCGACGGCCCCGTCAGACCTTCCAGCTCAATAACTGCATGTAGTCTCAGGGTGTCTCTATTTAATCGGCCATCAATTTTTCGGGTTTTTCGCTTTTTATACTTTATTTTCCCTTTCGAAAGACCGAAAAGTTTGCACAGGAAACGAACACCCTTGACCTGAAGCCGGAGATACCCGCCTTTTTTAACTTTGAGTGATCGCGACATGGAAACAGAGCAGACAGACCCGAGAGCATACCAAACACGAAATCAGGACGGGGTGCTCCTGGCGAAACCCGTCCTTAATGAATTGGGATGCGATGAAACCTCTCTGACTCAGGCCACCATCATGATGGTCGACGACGAGGAAACGACCATGGAGATCATGCGGGCCTATCTGGAGGATGCTGGTTATCAGAACTTTGTGCTTGTGGAGGATTCCTCTCGGGCCATGCAACAGATCGAAGAGTATCGACCGGATATTCTGTTACTTGATCTGATGATGCCGAACGTCCCCGGATTCACAATCCTGCAGCTTGTGAGGGACCATCCCAAACTGAAACATCTTCCTGTCATTATCCTGACCTCTTCCTCCGACGCGGAGACCAAACTTCAGGCTCTTGACCGGGGTGCCACAGATTTTCTCGCCAAGCCGGTGGATCCCAGTGAATTGAAGCTTCGGGTTCGCAACACACTGGCCGCTCGAGCCTATCAGAACCAACTTGCCTACTATGATGCCTTGACGAAATTGCCGAACCGGAGTTTGTTTCTTGACCGCCTGGCATGGTTTATACAGCGAGCGGAACGACATCATGACAACCTGGTGTTGTTGCATATCACACTCAATCAGTTTAAGCGCCTCTCCAATACCTTCGGCCCGGAAATCTCAGATCAGCTCATCACGCAGATCGCGGAGCGAATGAGTTCATGCATGCGCCGATCTGATGTATTTGGGCGGGGAATACCCGATTCAAGTGAATTGGATAGTCTGTTTCGCGTGGATGGGGATGAATTCTCGTTATTGTGTCCGACGATGGCTCATGCGGAACATGCGACGAAGTTAGCCTCCCGTATTCTGAAGGTCATGGAATCTCCGTTCAATGCCAATGGGACCGAGGTCTACATTGCCCCAAGCATCGGTATTGCCAGTTTTCCTGCCGATGCCGAAGATTTGACCACCCTCATCCAATGCGCTGTTGGGGCAAGCGCCCAGGCCAACTTTCATGGAACGGGAGGTTTCAATTTTTATTCGAGCGAACTAAATGCTCATAGCCTGGAGCGTCTGCGCATGGAAGCAGACTTGCGTCATGCCATCGAGGAAGACCAACTCCTGTTGTATTATCAGCCGAAGGTTGAGGTGAAAAGCGGGTCCATCATCGGAGTCGAAGCGCTGGTTCGATGGCAGAAACCGGACGGTACCCTCATCTTTCCGGATCAATTCATTCCCTTAGCCGAAGAGACCGGCCTGATCATCCCTTTGGGTGAATGGGTGCTGAAGGAAGCCTGTGCGCAATTGGCACGCTGGCAGGCTCAGGGGATATGGATTCAGGTCGCGGTGAATGTATCGGCCAAGCAATTCAATGACGGCTATCTAGTTGATTTGGTGAGGGAGACCTTAAAGAACAGGGGGGTCGATGCAAAGCATTTGACCCTCGAGCTGACGGAAAGCCTCTTAATGGGAAACGCCGAGCAGGCCGTGGAGACCTTGAACCACCTGATGGCGTTGGGACCAAAGATCTCTATGGATGACTTCGGGACAGGCTACTCCTCTCTCAGCTACTTGAAACGTTTTCCCATTCATGAGTTAAAGATCGACCGCTCCTTTCTGATCGATATTACCCACAACCCTGAAGCCCGGGCCTTGGTCTCGGCCATGATTTATTTGGCGCATGAGTTTTCATTGACCGTCGTCGCCGAAGGGGTAGAAAATCAGGAACAACTTGATCTTCTCACAACTCTGAATTGCGACCAATACCAGGGTTATTTCTTTAGCCGCCCAATCCGACCTGACGCTCTGGTTCCGATGCTCCATGTGGAAGATCCTTCCGTCAAGGCATAACCTACCTCCCCAAATAATTCGAATTTCTCGCAATCGACTCCCCTTCTCTCCGTCACCACCTCCTCTTGTTACCTTTCAAAAGTTCACACACATCTGACAACAACCGGCTGGAACCTCAGGAGGTTCAACGATGTTAACGACCCTACAATCCCCGGATTCCGGGCCCCAACCTAAAAAAATGAGATTTCCCAGTTTCAACAAGCTACTTCCACTTTCTTTCGTGGACTTTCATGAATTTCAAAGATTTCTCAATTCTTTTTTGTGAAATGCCGACAATAATGAAAGGAAACCCCTATCAGCCTGGAAATTGGAGATGAGAATAATAGGCACCACGGATATGCCTTCCTTCGCAATACACATCAAAGCCCCTAATCTTCGCCTCTAGCCATGAACACCGTCATTGCCAATTACGGGAATATCTTCGTCGGTCGCCAACCGATTTTGGGCCCGAATCTGAAGACCATTGGCTATGAGGTCTTGTATCGAAACTGTGAATCCGACTCAGCCATTATCCATAATGAAGAAATCGCCACTGCCCAGGTCCTCTTAAATACCTATCTCGATATTGGCCTGGAGCATGTGGTAGGAACCCATCTGGCTTTTTTGAATATTCCCAAACAATTTTTATTAGATAGATACTGTGAGGCTCTCCCAAAAAACCGGGTGGTCTTGGAAATATTGGAGACGGTGGAACCCACCCAACAAGTCATTGAAGCCATAGCATCTCTCTCTGAGCAGGGCTATACCATTGCCTTGGACGATTTTGTCTTCCATGATCGCTTTCGACCGTTTCTGGAATTGGCCGATATTGTAAAAATCGATGTCTTAGGAAAAAGCTCCGAACAATTACAACAAGAGACCCGGCAAATCCGGGATTACCGCGCACGGCTTCTCGCTGAAAAAGTGGAAACACGAGAAGCCTTTGAGACCTGCAAGCAGCTTGGTATGTTCTATTTTCAAGGGTTTTTCTTTTATCGACCAGATATCATTCGCGGGCGTGAAATTCCGGGGAATCGTATAGCTCTTCTGGAATTATTAGGGAAAATTCAGGACCCGAATATCTCCTTTGAATGTCTGGTCGAATTTATCCGAAACGACCTTTCTTTGAGCTACAAGATTCTTCGATATGTAAATTCGGCGTCTGTCGGACTTCCCAGGCGGGTGGAGTCCATTGAGCAAGCCGCCTGTATGGTAGGCATCGACCGGATACGCACCTGGGCTTCTCTCATTGTAATGGCCATAGGGAAAGACCAACCGATGGAAATGCTGGTGATCGCCTTGGTGCGAGCAAAAATGTGTGAGAGACTAGGACAGCAACTTGGCGCCGATTCCCCGGAAAAATATTTCACCATGGGCCTTCTTTCGGTCTTAGAAGCTTTGTACGGATCTTCCATGGAAAAACTGGTCGGCACCCTTCCCCTCCCGGACGAGATTCTTGAAGCCTTAATCCTGGAGAAGGGACCAATGGGAGCGGCATTGAGCAGCGTGAAAGCCTACGAGAAAGGTCAATGGTTAGAACTCAAAAAGCTCCAACTCCCTCCTAGCACGATTCGAGAATACTATGTGGAAGCCATTGATTGGGCAAACCACTTCTCCCCCATGATTGCTGAGCCAGCATGATATCCTGACAAACCCACCCGTCTGCTACCCCTCCGCTGACTTCACCCATCCATAGGGTACAAGATTCCCCACGCTCCTTTAGGATTGGGCGATCTTTTGGAGAATGTAGGCATCCTTATACTCACATGTTAGAATGAGACATGCCTGTCTGGTGCATCCCCTACTCAAAGCCACTTTAGGACACATTCACAGGTCATCATAAACTCCAAGAGGCTCATGACATTCATCCCTACTTCAGAAATTTCGTCCGTCTCTTCTTCCGCAAAGCCCTCCCGAAGAAGAAACCTTCCTCCCTGGTTCAAAGTCCGTTTCCGGCCTGGACCCCATTACCAGGAAATCCGGCAACTGATGGATACGCATCGACTGCATACCATTTGTGAAGAGGCACGATGCCCGAATATTTGGGAATGTTGGAATAATCGGACGGCCACGTTTCTCATCCTTGGAGATATTTGCACCAGGCGTTGCCATTACTGCTCGGTGACGACGGGACGCCCGTCCGCAGTGGACCGGGAAGAGCCTCAGCGGGTGGCGAATGCCGTCAAACTCCTAAAACTCCGGCATGCAGTGGTAACCTCGGTCAATCGGGACGATCTCCCCGATGGAGGGGCCGCATTGTTTGCGGAGACCATTCAACGAATCCGACATGAAAATCCGGCCTGCACCGTCGAAGTGTTGATCCCTGATTTTCAGGGGGAGCAGACTGATCTGGAAAGAGTCATGCTGGCCAATCCGGATATTTTGAACCATAATATTGAGACCATCCCTCGTCTCTTCCCTACAATTCGTCCACAGGGGAAATACCAGCGATCGCTCCGGATTCTTCAATGGGCCAAAACCATGGGAGGACGAACTAAATCCGGGCTGATGGCAGGGTTAGGGGAATCAAACGATGAAATCCGGCAGGTAATGCGGGATCTCCGGGAAGTAAATTGTGACATTCTGACCATCGGCCAATACCTTCAGCCGACTCTTCAGCATGCGGCGGTTTCGCGATACTATACTCCAGAGGAATTTGAAGAATTCAAACAGGAAGGAATGGCCTTAGGATTTCAGCACGTGGAATCCGGCCCGCTTGTTCGAAGTTCATACCACGCAGAAGAGCAAACACACGGCAGATCCTGCCCCTAATTCCCTCTTAGGTCCCAAGCCTTTTGATCTTCGGGGCCGCAGCAGGCCTCGGTCAGACCGGTTGATGCATGTTCAACCGGGAAACAGGCTTGTCTGACTTGAATAAAGAAGAATTCTGCTTCTGGGCGAGGGAATCCAAATACACATGTTCGCAAAGATTCCGCAGAGTCACGAAATCAAAAGCAGTATATTCTTGATAGCACGTTTCACATTTCATCATTGGCCTTCTCTCCAATAATTTGTTACTATGCACCCATCAATCTAAAATTAGCGGAAGGACGAACACTTCGAACCACACACCGTGACTCCCCCAAGTGACAAAGTGAATAATTCTGAAATGTTCACCCTTCCCGCATTCATGGCATCGAGGATAATATTTAAATCCCTACCCGATGCTCTCTTCCCATAAAATTCTACCTCATACCTTCAGCCCAGGGCATGGAAATCCCGAGCTGCCGGTTATTGAATAATCAACGCATGTCCATCCTGGGCCGAGACCAGGGCATTAACGGGTTGCCCGACTTCTTTTTGCCCATTGGGAAAGGCGGTATCTTTCCCCACCTGGATTTTAACCTGTTGTTCAGCTGACGCCCCTTCGATGATAAACATATCTCCCTGGATGGCCTGAAGCTTCCCTTCCACATTTCTATACCGTGCCGTCGTTGTCGGTGAATTCGTCTGTAATTCCTGTCGAACCTCAGGTGGTTGAGCCATCGGTTCCCCCTCCATTGCAAAAACCGGCACAACTCCTTGGCAGCCCATCACCAATAACAAGACACAAAATTTATTCAATGATTTCATGACAGCCTCCTTCCGCAACAAATAAATGCGACGAAGTACAGTATCGCGTTTCATTGCTGACCTTACTCAATAGAGGACATTGCAAGGCTCATTCCCTACCATGCCATGTTTTTATTCATGAACAACATCAAATGGTTAGAAGTTTTCCTGTGGCAATCCGCATCAGGTCTGGCATTAAGATGTGCAGGTAATCGCCTACAACTTTCCCTAACACCCTGTAGGGAGATAAATGCAGCTTGGGGGATTCTGAAATAACGCCAGGTCCCTTCTCCGGTTGGAAGAAGGGACCTAGGTGATCAATGCTTTGCTCAATGACCTCAAACGTCGATCCTCACTCTCAGGTCGAAAGAAACCCAAGGAGATCTCATCAAGAGGAACACTCCTCTATTCAGGGATGGTTTTTCTCAATCTCACCATCATGGCCATGAGATTTGCCTGGATACTTGCCATGGTGTTCTTCTACGTCTTGTTTTCCCCCTCCATGGTGCGCCATCCCCTCCATTTGCACACGCAGCCGTGACCGGAATTGCTCATATTGCTCTGGAGACAACACCTCTTTAACTTTTAGAAGAACCTCAACACGATACACCATCATCTTTTTTTGCAACAGGCTAATTTCATCGACCTTGCCGGCAATCGCGGCCCTGTCCGTTTTCTTCGCATCCGTGAACATCCCCAAATCCATCATGGCAACCCGTAAATCGGCCCCATTCTGAATCATGGTCTTCCGATACTCCAGCTCGAGCGGACGCAACTGATTCACCTGTTCATCGGAAAGACCCAACTGCTCCTTCATGGCCAAGGTTGAAAGACCGCCATGCCGACCCATACCCTCATGATCGCCATTCCCATACCCCATTCCCGCATGAGGCTGCTTCCCATGGGGATTGTGCTCACTCCCGGGGTCAGCTCCAGCCAAGCTGCCCGTCCCCCCCGTGACAAGAGCCACCAATCCCACGACCATCATGAAGTTTTTGAAACCCTGCATACTCAAATCCCCTTTCTTGAAATTAAAGATTACACCAAACGAGAACTCATGATATTCGTCTTTCTCACGGTCATTACTTCGGGTCATCCTGATTTTCCAGGAAAAGTATAGCAAATTAACCAGGAAAGTTGGGGTGGAGTTCACGGGCACGGTATACTAAATTATTCGCAAGTATACGGATGTAACATCAAAGAGAGAGAGAGAAGGTGACATGCAAGATTATTTGCCAGGCCTAGCAGGGGTTCCTGCGGCAAAATCAACTATTAGTTATGTGGATGGGGTCCAGGGGATTCTGGAATATCGTGGTATCCCCATTGAGGAACTTGCTACCCGAAGCAGCTTCACCGAAACAGCATTTTTATTATTATTCAACCGGCTTCCCACTCAAGCCGAACTCGCCCGGTTTCACGAGGACCTCACTCACCATCGCCGGATTAAGTATCGCATCACCGATCTCCTGAAATGCCTCCCAGAGCATGGCCACCCGATGGATGCCTTGCAAGCGGCCGTGGCCGCTCTGGGCATGTTTTATCCGGTACCCGATGTCCGGGATGACAACACCCGGTATTGGACCGCCGTCCGCCTCATCGCCAAACTCCCCACCATCGTCGCAGCATTTGCCCGTCTCCGTCATGGTGATGAGCAGATCCAACCCCGTGACGACCTTTCCTTCGCCGAAAACTTTTTGTACATGCTCACCGAAAAAGTCCCTGCCCCGGACATGGCCAGGATGTTTGATATCTGCTTAATTCTCCATGCCGAACACACAATGAACGCCTCGACATTTAGTGGACTGGTGACCGCCTCCACGCTGGCTGATCCGTTTACGGTAATCGCCTCAGCCATTGGCACGTTAGAAGGCCCGTTGCATGGCGGCGCCAATGAAGCCGTCATTCACATGCTGGAGGAGATTGCGACCATTGAAGCCATTCCGGCATTTCTGAACCACAAATTTTCGTTCAAGCAAAAGATTATGGGGTTCGGTCATCGGATATATAAGGTGAAGGACCCCCGCGCTCACGTGTTACAAGAGTTCGCACAACAATTGGATAACCGACCGGATGGCAATTCCTTATTTGCTCTAGCCAGGGCGGTTGAACAGGAAATGGAAAAACGAGTGGGACCCAAAGGCATTCGACCCAACGTGGATTTTTACTCCGGCATCATTTACCATCGTATGGGCATCGATACCGATTTATTTACTCCTGTCTTTGCGATGGCCAGGGTGGCCGGGTGGTTAGCACACTGTTTTGAACAATACCAGGATAATCACTTGTTCCGGCCTGATCAGATTTATGAAGGCCCCCGCCATCTTTCTTATCAATCAGTGGAGACCCGTGAGAATATTTCCACCTAGTCGGGTCACGAACCCGGCCGTCGTCATCGCTGTGCGGATCCAAGTGCCACGCAACAGTACTTGAGAATGATGAACTCTGCCTTTTCTTATGATGTGCTCGTCATTGGTGCCGGCCTGGCAGGCATGCGCGCCGCTATTGCCGCGCATAACCAAGGGGCTTCTGTCGCCCTTCTAACCAAAGTCCACCCCGTGCGCAGTCATTCCAATGCCGCACAAGGCGGTATTAACGCCGCCCTGACGGACCGGGGTGACATGTGGCAAGACCATGCCTTCGAAACAGTGAAAGGCAGTGATTATCTAAGCGACCAGGACGCCGTTGAGGTTCTCGCCCAAGAAGCCGGCCAGGATATTATCGCCTTGGAACATATGGGAGTGATCTTTAACCGCAATGAAGAAGGCCACCTCGGTACGCGCCGATTCGGTGGACAGAAACGCGCACGGACCTTTTTCGTGTCCGACTTTACCGGACAGGCCATGCTTCACGTGCTGTATGAACAAACCATGCAGGCTAAAATTCCCGTCTACGAAGAATGGTTTGTGACCTCTCTCGTGAAAGACGACCAGGGACGGTGTGCGGGAGTGGTGGCCTTTGAAATCCGCACCGGAACATTCGCACTATTTCGAGCCAGATCCGTGATCATGGCCACAGGCGGCTTAGGCCGTGTGTACGAACCCAGCACCAATGCCCTGATTTGTACGGGCGATGGCATGGCCGTAGCCTACCGGGCTGGCGCCCCATTAATGGATATGGAAATGGTGCAATATCACCCGACGACGCTGAAGGGGAAGGGCCTCTTGATTACGGAAGCCGCCAGGGGAGAAGGGGCCTACCTTCTCAACAGCAAGGGCGAGCGTTTCATGGAGCGTTATGCGCCCAATATGCTGGAGCTGGCTTCGCGGGATGTCGTCTCCCGTGCGGAACAAATTGAAATTAATGAAGGGCGTGGCATCAAAGGTTGCGTCTTGCTCGACTGCCGGCACTTGGGACGAGCCTTCCTTCAGGATCGTCTCGGACAAATCTACGCCGAAGCCAAAACCTTTGCCAATATCGATTTAGCCGAAGAGCCGTTACCCATCCGGCCAGGCATGCATTACCAAATGGGGGGCATCAAAACCGATACCGAAGGCCGATGTTGGGATGTCCAAGGCCAATGGACCGGCGTGCCAGGCCTCTTCGCGGCAGGAGAAACCGCCTGCGTGAGCCTGCATGGGGGCAATCGGCTTGGCGCGAACTCTCTGTTGGACACCGTGGTGTTTGGCCGACGGGCAGGAACATGTGCCGCAGAGTATGCCAATACGAATCCTCCTCCCACCATTCCGGATAGCGCCATGGACAAAGACAAACATCTGGTGGCTAACATCGTGTCACGGAAAGGACCGGGGGAACGAGCGGCGGCGTTGCGCCTGGAGATGGGCACCACCATGAACCGGTATGTATCGGTCTTTCGTGAGGAGGAAGGCATGGAGACGGCCCTTCACCATATCACCACACTCAAAACACGTTGGCCGGACATCACTATTCAGGATAAGGGGCAGGTGTTTAACACCGGATTAATTGCCGCACTGGAACTGGGGTTTATGTTGGACTGTGCAGAAGCCATTATTGTGGGCGCCCTCACCAGACAGGAAAGCCGTGGAGCCCATTTCCGGACGGATTTTCTTGACCGGGATGACGAACACTGGCTCAAACATGTGTTGCTGTATCATAGGCCAGACAGTCCTCCCCATGTCGAGTATCTACCAGTGCGGATCACCCAATGGCAACCTCAAATCCGCGTCTATTAATGGGGACAAAAATCCGATCATGTCTTTTTTTTCAACCGTGCACGAACGACAAGTCACCCCTAACGGCTTAAAGGAGATATACTGTAAGCACAAGCCGAGGAATTACCCACACTGATGCACACCACTCTTCGCATACGTCGCTTTAATCCGGAACACGATCATCCCTCCTCGTACTATCAGGAATATGATCTGGAAATCGATCCTTCCGACAGTGTCCTCGATGGACTCATTAAAATTCGGGAAACCATTGATGATTCCCTAACACTTCGTTGTTCCTGTCGCGGGGCCATTTGTGGATCTTGCGGTATGCGCATTAACGGACACGCCACACTGGCCTGTAAAACCAAAATGATTTCCATGGCCTCGGAAGGTGAAACGATTCAGGTTGAACCCATGAATAATATGCCGGTCATTAAAGATCTGGTCACCGACATGGCGCCTTTCTGGGCAAAGATTCGGCAGATACAACCGTGGCTCCAACCGCAAGGGCTGCCTCCCACGGCCGAATACACCGCCTCACCCGAGTCCATGAGTCACCTCTCAGGTGTCATGAGCTGTATCATGTGTGGCGTCTGCGTCTCTGACTGTACTGTCCTGGAGGTCGACAAGACTTTCATCGGGCCTGCCGCCCTGGCGAAAGCCTATCGGTTCGTCGCCGACCCACGGGATGCCGCGACTTCCCAACGCCTGAACTTCCTCAACCAACCCAGTGGCATGTGGGATTGCACCCGGTGTATGGAATGTATTCAGGTCTGCCCCAAAGGGGTCGGACCGATGGACCGGATCATGGCGTTGCGGGCAAAAGGCCTGGCGAAAAAAGTTCCATCAACCTGCGGTTCCCGCCATGCCGAAGTCTTTACCGATATTATTAAACATAAAGGCATTCTGGACGAACCTATGCTGGCGATCAGAACCTTCGGCCTTAAAAATATTGGCAGATTACTCGCCATGATTCCTATGGTTCTCCAATCCCTACTCAAAGGCAAAGTCCCCCCATTAGGTCCGCTTCACCGTCCGATCCCAGGCATCCAGCACATTCAACGGCTCTTTAAACAGGTCAGGATTACACGATGAAATACGCCTTTTTTCCCGGTTGTGTCTCAAAGGGGGCCTGCCCCGAGCTGTATCAATCCGTCATGCAGGTCTATCCCAGATTGGGAATCGAACTCGCAGAAATGACAACTGCCTCCTGTACCGGTGCAGGTGTGTTGCAGGAAAAAGACCCGCGGCTAGGCGATGCGCTGAACGCCCGTACCTTTGCGCTGGCGGAACAACAAGGCCTCCCCATCATGACGATTTGTAGTACCTGCCAGGGGGTGATGAGCCAAGCCAACCATCGTCTCACCACTCGACCACACTATCTCCAGGAAATGAACGACTTGCTCCGGGAAGAAGGATTAACCTATCGGGGAACAACCACAATCAAACATTTCCTGTGGATTCTCTTGGAAGACGTGGGCGAGGAGACGTTGCGGAAACATATCACCCGTCCCTTATCCGGTCTTCGTGCCGCGCCGTTTTATGGATGCTATATCCAACGACCGACCGATGCGCTCGAATTCGACCGGAATCCTGATCGGGGAAAATCTCTTGAACGGATCATCGAAATTTTAGGGGCGGAAGTTGTAGACTTTCCGGGGAAAACCCGATGCTGTGGGTTTCCCATATTGACCATTAATGAAAAAAACTCGCTCACCATGGTAGCCACCCATACGCGGGATGCTAAATCTCACGGAGCGGATATCATGGTCACTCCCTGCCCGCTCTGCCATCTCAATCTCGACGGCATGCAGACCAATGCCGCCCGTCAGGAACAGACTTCCATTGATCTTCCAATCCTCCATCTTCCACAACTGCTGGGCCTCGCCATGGGGTTGGATACTAAGAGCCTCGGGTTACAACGAAACCTCATTTCCCCTGAATCTGTTCTCGCAAAATTGAGTATCTAACCCTAGTTTTCTTTCGATTGACAGAGACTAATATTCCTTCTACCCTCCATGTTCCATAGACTGGGAAAACACCAGAAATATACAAGGAGCAAGAGAACATGAGTACAAAGACCAAGGACATTTTAAATCAAGCTCTCGGGCTTCCTCCGGTTGAAAAAGCCCACCTTGTTGACTGTCTTCTTGCAAGTCTTGATAAGCCCGATCAAGCTATTGATAACCTTTGGCGAGAAGAAGTCGAAAAAAGAGTTGAAGCTTACCAATCAGGGAAGATCCTCTCTGTATCCCTTCAGCAAGCTTTATCCAAATACCAGAGATAATGGAAATTCGACTATTAGAAATCGCCGAAACAGAGCCTGATGAGGCCGTCACATTTTACAATTCAGAACAACCCGAATTAGGTGCGGATTTTATTGTTATATTTATTCACTCCCTTGAGCGAATCAAAACCTACCCCAAAGCCTGGAACCCTTTCAACCAAAATACCCGCCAATGTCAATTACGACGATTCCCCTATGGAATTGTCTATCAAATACTCGAGGGCGAAATCTTAGTTGTCGCCATTTCCCACCTGCATCGAGAGCCTGGATACTGGAAAGATAGAATAACGCCTTAGGTCTTGAAAGCACGGAATTCTCTAAGCAGGATTACCTCTCCCCATTGCCAAGACTTAAGCCAATCGCATAAATGCCGGTTTTCGGCCCGGCAGCCGAACTACTTTTGATTCGGCAAAAGTAGTCAAAACCAGTGACGCCCAGTCCGGCCACATTGGAAAGGACGAACGCAGGGAGGAGAGCGGTCCAACTCGCTACGCTCAGACAAGGCCTGCCGACCGATAAGAGCGTACATCCCGAGAGCCGGACAGGAGGCGTCGGTCGTAGGGAAGGAGTAAAGTGCTAAATGCTCTAACGAGGAGCCTAGGAGTTAATCAAGCTGATGGACAAATGAGATGACAAAAAAAGCTAAAAATGTAACATATGGCCCATTCTGTTACATGGGTGAAAAGTTCTGAACGAATTTCTCGATGGCTTGGCCCAGGCTCCAGGGCCTCCGAGCAAGCTTTCTTGCCTATCGCAGGGAAAGCAAAAATTGAAACTGAAAAAAAAAAAGGTGTCCTTTTAAGCTTACAAGGCGTCCGCTCTAGGCTGCGGTTTCAACCGGTCGCTGCAACACATGGGTTAAATCGTTCAGCAGGTGTTTCAATCTTTCTCTAGTCGAGTAGGTTATGAGTGCGCCCGAAGACCAGGCGCGACGATTGAACATTTATGATTTTTCTCTCAGTCTGAGGGGAGGGCTGATCTAAGGGAAATTCGAGAAAAAAGGCATGCCCCACTTACCATTGCTAGTAAAAGTGTGCGCACTATGACGATGGTCCTGGATTGGGGGCTCTCCAAGAATGCGGCAATTCTATGTGACCCGCCATGGAGTCGATCTCGCTCTGTAAGGCATCGATTGGAATCATGAAAAAACTCTTTGGCTCTGGAATGATTAGGCCCATGCCTTCAGATTGAGGTTCGATCTTGACAGCTTCTGGTCCCTCTGAATGTACAACAGCCCCGATCATGGCGGCTTCCAGTTTAGATTCGATGTCAAGGCCAGAGTTCGCAAGGTAGTAGAGTAACCAGGATGAGTTCAATACGACGGGTTTGATCCAGCTAAACTGCTCCTCTAGGTAACGGGTGAAAATTGGTTGCTCGCGAAAGCCAGGCCACAGATGTGCGTTCTGATCAGCTCGCTGCATTATCCAGATCGGCGAATCGGAATAAAGAGACAATAAACCCCGTGCGAGCGACATATCAGGAAGCGTAGTCCATTCCTCTGCGTTTATCCCGCTGATGTTTACCAACACTTTGTCGCCATAGCCCTGGTCCAGAAACCAGGTGAGCACCGTACGCCTCCATTCTAAAGCCGCCAGCACATCGGCGAGCACATATTTCCCGCCACTCAGATCAGGGATCTGTCCCGCGCTCACATGATCTAGCTGTATATCGAGCGCCGAGTAGTCATCGGGTAACAACAGCGACAGGGAGTGTTTGTCCTTACGACTCTGTCGCATCCGGACCATATATTGTTTGGGCTCCTCGCGCCCGAGCAACGTTTCGAGGTCTCTAAAGATGTCACCGTAGGCTACCCAGCCGTCCGGATTGTTAGTAGGTGCCTCGATGTCGATATCGTTCCCCGCGGCGGCATTGCCGGCTACCTCGTTTGCCAAACTGGGGTTCTGGACTAAAGCGTGGATGAGTCGCAACGCTCCGGCCGCACGGAGGAGCGCCAGATCAATCATCATAGGAAGAGTTGCTACGAGTACTAACGAGAAGGGAGGAAATTCGTATCTGGGAGCTGTCTCCGGCTTTTTTCGCAAGGAGCTACCAGCTTTTTCGCCTTTCTCGTATAGTGATACGTCCAGTTCGGCTAGCTGATCAACACCAATGTCTACGATCGTCCGCTCTTCGTAAAAGTCGGCGCATTCGAGGAGATATTGAATCATCTCATGCTCACGTCTACACCATTCGGACTCGAAATACGCGGGAGACTCTACACGCGCGATTAGTGGCACCGCGGCAAACAGGCTCCATATCATGCCGGTGTTTGTCTCCCATGCTGGCACGAACGAAGCGTCTATAGCAGCATGCGGAGAGCTCCACATATTGAGCGTAGACAGAACTGGTTTTGATTCCGATGACCTATGGCTGATAGCGACCGCTCGCCGAGGCCAAGCAGGAGATAGTGCGCTAAAGGCAAAACAGGCCAGATCTTGAGGCCTGACCGTAGTCCAATTGTGCTCGAGCGCTCCGATCAGCCAAGCCAAGACTTTGGTGGTCAGAAGCCAACGACGCATTACGCATAATGCGCGCTTGCGAGGACGTTTTTCTCCGCTCCGGACGGTTGAAATCAGGCCCATAAGTAGGGGTTCATTAATCAGAAGCAGACCTGCAAGGGACAACGTGGCTTTCATGGCTCCCACATCTTGAGGCACAGAGAGCCAGGCCCAATGATTCTGCCATTCCTGTCCTTGTCCTTGACGGACAATGGTCGTCTGCAATCCATCTGGTGTTGAGTGCGTGTTATAGAGAGTGCCACACCCATGATCCATAACGTCAGTTGACAATTCTGTGCTAGGGAGAGAATCGATCATTGAGATCCGCTTTGTGACTTCTTGAACGACAAGTTTACGAAACTGAGTATCACTTACCGGTGTGAGGGCTATACCACTAAGAAGGGAGCCAAATGCAGTGGTCAACCAGGCCCGTATCTGGTCAGAACTAATCATCGCTCCATCTCCGTGCCTGCTACTGGAATTGTCGAGGTCATAGAAGCGGGAGATCGGATCGCTTTCCAGCAGGGCACGAGTTGGATCAGTTCTGGCCAGAATGCCAAGGAATGACGCGCTGTTGGTCATCTTTCCTACGAGCGAACTAGCGCGAGGTCTTAATTCCGATGGCGGCCACTGATCCAATCTTTCCGGAATCGCCCAGACGGCGGTTAGAACTGAGAATTCTGCTTTCTGACTCCTTGCGATCCAATAGTCCGACGGCCAGTCAGTTAGCCAAGCCCATTTCCCTTTCCCGTTCTCCTCGCTTCTGAACCTTTGCCATTCGCTCTTCATAGAGCTTCCAGATACTTCTTCGAAGGTGGCTAGCTCGCGTGTCAGCCAAGCCCAAGCAGCCGCTGGAGTGTTGATGAGCGTGTTATCTGCTGGCATAGATAGCTTCTGTGCTGTTCCTGATGGTTTCAGCGCACATGACTTTGAGGTCCACTGCAAACCTCGTAGAAGACCTAATTAGAAGTTGACGTGGAACGTTGAAGGGGTCAGGCCTTTAAACTTGAGTTTGAGTCCCTCCCTAGTCGAGTAGGCTATGGGTGCGCCCAAAGACCAGGCGCGACGATTAAACATTTATGATTTTTCTCTCAGTCTGATGGGAGTCGCTGATCTAAAGGAAATTCAAGAATTAAGACCTGAACCCATTTACAACAACTGGCCCCTCAGGCGCGACAACAGAAGCAATTTCTTGAGCCGTTGTCTAGTCATGGCAACTATTGAGCATATTTTGCCAACTCGCTGGAGTGGGGTGCATGTTCCGCATCTAGGCGACCGGCCGTAATGGGTTGATAGTACTCTTCCGGCTTTAGATTGTCGACCGTCCGTTATGGGTCGGGAGCGGACTGTCGAACGCATCCAATTTTCGCTTTTTGCCAAGGCGAAAATATTACCAGGGCAACAGAAATAGTCCCAAAATGTAACCGTCTACAGCGATCTGCTAGATGAATGGGCAATTGCAATCATTTCTGTCAACTTATCAGGCAAAAACACCCTTTCCTCTTTCCACTTCCCGACGCCTACTGGCTAGCCCAAGGGTCGGATGCTTGAATCTAAAGACTGACCTTGTCCAAGTCCTTCCAACTGACTCAGGACAGGCACTTCGAGTTAGTTTTCCACGATGAACAAGGATTCATTGTTTCCGCAGTCTTCGTTGGCCTTGTGGCCTGGCCGAGCTGTGCAACCGTCACCGGAACAAAGGCGGGCACTGTTTGAGCCCTGCGAGCAGACTCAGGCCAAGCTCCGCGAGTTTGCCCGCCGACGATGTCGGCGAACCGCGAAGGCAACTCAATTGGACAGGCCACGGCCAATATGGCTTTGGGTACTTTCCCCGTAAGGAAAGTACCTCGTCGTGCGGGGCCGAAACCTCGGCAATACAAAGAAAAAGATTGAGGCAAGGGATCAAGGCTGACAGAGGAGAGGCGGAAAATAGCCAAGAAGGGATGCACTCAGATTAATGGGCTTGCGCCTTTACCCCTCCATACCTAACGCAATCGCGTAGATGCCGAATTGGGGAACCCAATGCCCGTGCTTTCGGTAGTCATCCCGCCAATACTGCGGCATCTCCATATGCGTCGCAATATGATTGAGGTACAAGTCACGAAATACCACGTCCTGAGTGGATTGGAAGAGCGTCCAGAATGCCCAAGCTCGGCTAAAGTTGAGTCCTGCGGAATGTGGCGTGGGAGCTGTGGGGATCGGTTCCATAGAAAGGCCCTCTGGACAAAATGACTCAAACCATCGCCAAGATTCTTCTTGGGGAAGAATCGTAAAAATGGTTCTGGTCCGTTGCAGAGAGGCCGCAAAAAACTCATTCGTCACCTTGTCATATGAAGGAGGCAAGGTCTCATCAAGAAGGACAACCCACATTCGTGTAAACCTAAGAAGTTTTTCGATTAAAACTTGGTCAGCCTTCCATTGACTCCAATTCCACAAATTCAGCAAGGCCCATGACAAATTACCATAGTTCCTCTGTTTCAAATGATAAATAACCTCTCCAGCCGGAAGAGAAAAAATCCATTGATCCAACTGTGTGGAAATTTCTGCCGCCAACGGTAACAAGTCTCTATTCCCCCACCCCTGCTCCCGTTCTATGGCCAGTTTCAAAAACCAAGAAAAACCATAAGGTATTTCATGATTGAGTTCTCCGTTCCTGAGTGAGGCCAGTTCCGCCTCCAGACAATCAGGCGTGAGTGCCGCATCGACTATTTCAGCCCAGCGATGTTGTCCGGTCAGTCGTGAAGCCGTTAATAACGCGTAGGCCCCATGAACACTGGAATGCCAATCGATACACCCACAGAAGGTCGGATGAGTCGTATCCCGCCGGAGAAAACTCTGTTCCACCGTCTCAGCCAAAATCCGTAGATAGTCCATCCTGGCCTCGCAGAACGCCTTCCACGCCGACTGAGAGTAGTGATCGGATTGTACATTCACCATTTAGCCAATTCCCTCCTGGAATAGTACCCTACCTCACGCCATCATGCCTCGGGTAGAGAGGTTTGTTCCTGGAAAACTTTTGTTTCCCTTTGCCAGATTATGGATACGCAAACTTATCAAAGATCTGCTACACTCCCTTGAAGTTCGGATATCTTACCTTCACAGACAAAGGCCTTTTCCATGAATTTTGATCCAGCCATCGCCGCACTGCAAGCTCTTCAACAAGCTGAGGAACAAGGAGAACTTGGCGATCGTGAATCGGACATTTTAGAAGCGGAGGCGATATTTTCCACCGATCAAGGACCACAGGCCAAGCGCGCGTTTGATACCCTTCAGGAATTGGGAGCACAGCTTCCACAGGCTCGACACCTGCAGGAGTTCCTCATTTACATTACCTGGCAGCAAGTCACCGAAGGTCCCCTGCCCCGATATTTTCAACTTGGGCTGGACCTCTGCGATCGATTCCTCGAGCGATTCGGGAAGCAGGTTGAAGGCACTCCATCGCATCAACAGGTGGTCGCCATCCGGGAATCGTTTCAAGGCGGATTAGGTATCGAAGAAGAAGAGAATCTCATGCCGGAACATGATGAGGATGCGTTTCTGGGTGGTGATTAACCTTGATACATTTTCTGTGAACTCGCCAGTGGCTTTACCAATGATCAAACTTATGGCCGGTCCCTCCGATCGAGTGATTCCGCATCGCCGGAAAATTGATGCTGTCTCTTCTTTCGCTTCATCTCTTCTACATCCTTGCCTCACCAACTTCCCATTTTGTACAGTTTTCTGAAAGTCATTTTCCTAGAAATTTTTCAACGTATTGTTGTCATCTGCCCATGTCCCCAACCCATAGAGCTTCGGCCTGCAAAACCAAATGGCCCGTTCCGATGGAAGTCAAACCCAGCGCCATTGAGGGCCGTGGCTTATTCACCAAAGTAACATTGCGACCCAGACAAAAAATCGGTGAGTACGAAGGGGAACGCATCACGCAACGGGAAGGACGAAGACGAGCGAAAATCCAAAAATGGATTGCCATAGTCGAAGTGAATAATGGGAAGTCAATTGATGGGGCAGAAGAGACAACAGGATTCCGGTTCATTAACCATTCCTGCACACCCAATACCTTCATGCGAATTATTGGAGAACGAGCAGAGTTTTATGCCTTACACCCGATCAAGGCCGGAACCGAACTCACGCTCGACTATGGCGACTCACACCACAACGGGGAACTGCCCTGTAAGTGTCAGACCACAGACTGCCGGCGTTTCATTTAAAGCGTCTTCTTTCCCTCAAAAAAGATCTTCCACCGTCAAATGAGGGCTTCCAACGCAACCAATTAGAAAGACAATTTTTAAGAATTTTCCCTTACTCTTTACTTTTTATAGGGTCAGGCAAAGCAGAGACACTCTTTCATTTGATATACTAGAAAACTAACCCTTTCAATTACTGGTTTTCACACAGGAGGTAGGAATGAATCGGACAAGTCAACGCCGCATGACCCAAGAGGGAACAATCAAAACGGTTTCGCGCATGATGGGGCTTTTCATGCTGACCATCGCATTGAGTCTGTCTGGCGCAGCAGCCTGGGCCGATGGAGACGGTCATGGTTACAGTCATGATCCAAAATCCAAACTGGAGAAACTCACGAAGAAGCTGGATCTTACGAAAGAACAGCAAGACAAGATCCTCCCCATCATTGAGGAAAAACACCAGAAGATGGAGGGACTTCACCAACAAATGAAAGACATGCGCCAACAGGCCATGGCTAAAATTGAAGCTGAACTCACTCCTGAACAAAAGGAAAAATGGAAGGAAATGCAAGAAAAACGGGCGGAAAAGATGAAGGAATACAAAGAAAAGCATGGAAAAGAATGTGACAAAAAAGGCAAGCATGGCAAGGACGAAGACGACGATTAACGCCTAGGCTACCCACGGGGGTCGGATTAATTCGTCATCCGGGTTATCTCCGACCCCCGCTCCCAAGCCCCTTGGCTTACTCCTGCTTCCTATCCTGCTCTCGAAAAAGTTTCAGCATACATCAATCTGTCCCATCCTCCATCGCCCTCACCGATGGTGATAACGCATAGCCTTCTGTCATCTCCGCCATGAGTAAGTAGGAATCTATGAATAGATGCGGTCGCTTCTAGGGAATGACTCAAATGGAGAGACAGAAAACAAGATGAAGGCCCGCGATACCACCCGCCGGACATAGTGGGAACGAACCGGTACAAATCCAAGTATGCCTGGCAACACAGAACCAAAAGAAATCCTGATGATTTTCCTTAATTTCCTAATAGACCACATAATTGGTAGGGTAGAGCCATCCATAAGAGGAAACGTACTGTATAGGGGGCTCAATTCATGCTTGAAATGGTAGAAATTCGGGTCAGTTATCGATATGTGAAAGAACATTCCTGGGTCGTACAGGGCATCACAGGATTTCTTTCTGCCTATTTCATGGAAAAACCAGGATTTGCATTAAAACGCCACTTTGAAGAATTGGAAACCGGCATGCACGTCTGGTTGTGCGATATCCCGCCCAAAATGAAAGTTCCCACGCTCCTGAGGCGGTTGAAGGATGACATCCCTCCCTGCCAATATAAACAGCTCGAAACCAGCCCGCCGGCGCGACCGCAATTTCTTATCGATTCACTGGAGTCGGAAACCGCAACCTCCTAACCTATTTTCAAAACAAGGATTTCGAACGGACAGGAGGGGCGGAAGGAGAACAGGGCATCACGAAAACCTCTGTGAGATGTGCTGAAAATTTAATTGAGTAGGCTGAGAAGACTAGAGGGATTGCGTGGGATCGATGCACAACGCCGACCGAAGAAGGTGAATCCGTTCGGCCAGTTGTTCAGCGGGAAGCCCTACGGGCTCATGCGGCACACACCACACCGGTTTTAACGGATCGGGATCGGTCTTGAGCCTTGGAATCAGATGCCAGTGCATATGAGGAACCTGATTACCGAGCAATTCATAATTGATCTTCTTCGCGTCAAACACCTGCGCCAGTGTCTGCGCCACGTGGCTAACTTCCTCCATCAACATGCTGCGCGCCACTCTGGATAAATCAAACAGTTCGGAAACATGCTCCTTCAACACCAACACCGTCCATCCGGCAAAAAACTGGTCCTCAAACACAAACGCTCTGGTCAGACCACAATCGACAAGAAAATGATCCTTGAGCGGCCATGCTCCAACACATATTTTGCAAGAGGGCTCGGTCACGGCAATACGAAAAGCGAGGGGATCAAGAATTCACCATGAGAGAAAAAAGATTTTATAGACCTACCAGGGAATAGACGAACCCAATTGACTCATGACACTTTCTCCTATTCTGGGACAACATACCGCACCTTCCCTTCACCGTTAAAGTCTTAATTCTTCTTCATGGTATATTGGAATGTGTGGAGAATATGTAAAAAAATGACCATAGAAACCAACAATTCAGAGACGTTCCAGAGTTGCTACCTGTTTGCCATCAGCAGTACATCTTCCATCGTGTTGCCACTTCCTTATGTGGAGAAGGAATCCATATGACAATAGAACCTCATCGCTTGTCCAGAAGAACCCTGTTAAAGCGGGGAATGGGCATTTTCGGCTTGTTAGCCGGAGGGTTCAGTGGCGCCTCCAGCCTTGCAGAAATACTCAAGGAGCCCACTCCACGCCAAACCCTGGGGCCCTTCTTCCCCGACGAGGGAGATCCGATCGATGCCATTCGAGAAAACCACGCCATCGGCATTCCCATTAGTCAGGCGAACGATCAGGATCTCACGTTTGTCAAAGGCCGCAGGGGAAAAGCCAAAGGGCAGGTCATTTATCTGAAAGGAAAAGTCCTGAGCGCAAAAAGCGGCAAGCCGATACCTCACACCGCGATCATCATGTGGAGCGCCTCGGCCTCGGGCCGGTATAACCACAGAGAGGATAACGGCATGTTGAAATTCCCCCATCCCACGACCGGAGAAATCATTCACCGAACCTACGATGCGTATTTTCAATACTGGGGACAAGCGGTCACCAATGAGCAGGGAGACTATTGGTTCAAAACCATCGTGCCCGGCTTTTATCCTATCGACCTGGAAGCCGGCCTGTACCGCCCGTCCCACCTACACTTTCAACTGGTACCTCCAGGACACCCGAAACTGGTCACACAGCTCTATTTCCGTGGCGACCAAATCCCCAACAATGAACTGAACCAGAAATTACTGCCAATGGATGTGGTCATTCTGGATGCCGGGCTCACAACCATAGACCTGGAGAGGGTGATAGTGGACTATGCCCCCGACACGTCGGGGGAGATGTCGGATGGTTTGGTTGGGCGTTACGATTTTATGGTTCCAAACTAGTAGGCAAGACAGTTTTTCTGAACAGGCAATTTGGTGCAAGCTGGACTAGATCCGGTCGGGAAAGTTGGAAATAATCCCATCGACTCCCATCTGCTTCATTCGGCGAATATCTTCAGGCTCATTAACCGTATAGACAAACACCTTAAAACCTTGCTCCTGAAACGCATTTACAAGAGAAGGCGTCACAACATCCAACGCCACTCCCACATGGGTCGCTTGAGCGGCGGTGGCAAAGGCCGTGTAAGGTATGGGCACGTCTTCGATTAACGCCAATGTGAAAGCATCTCCTATCAACCTTTTTACCGGTAACAGTTCCTCATGAAAAAACGAGGCATAAATTACTGTTCCCTGAAAGTCAGCGGCCTTCACCAAAGCGCAGACGTCAGCGGCAATTCCCCTCACCTTTAGCTCAATCATGGCACCGGCCCGTCCACTGAGACAGGCGAGCGCTTCTTCAAGGAGAGGAACCCTTTCCCCCCCTCCGGCATCCAATTCCCGAAGTACGCTGAGCGACAAATTCTCGACAGTTCCCTTTCCGTTTGTCGTCCGGTCAACCAAATCATCATGAAGGAGGACCAGCGCTCCATCTGCCGTTCGCCGGACATCAAACTCAACCATGTCGACACCCAATTTAATAGCCAGGTTCAGAGAAGCCAGCGTATTCTCCGGGGCATGGCCTGCCGCACCCCGATGACCAATCCGAAGAAGATTCCGTACCCGGTTAGTTGGCATGGTCATATAATTTTTCCCTGGGCTAGAAATACCATAATCTACGGAGGTCGTTGGGAGCCAGCTTACCGACCCCCAATTCATTTATCGAAATGAAAAGAGGGCAAGGAGTGGATCTACCGAATCCAGTCGCTTGGACTGACAACTTTAGGCAAGGATTTTTTCCGCAAAGGCAACTATATCATCGAGATAAAAATGCTATTCTCGCTTTAGACATCACCGCCTCCTGTTCAATGAAAGAACGCAATTCCGACCGAAGAGGTTTCTCAGTCACCAGATCAACCGGACAGCCAAGAGCATCCTCCAAACAGAACTGTACACCAAAGTTCCTCTCCGAAGTGTCAGGGCCATCGAACGCCCCCATGATATCGACATCACTGTCTGGACGAGTTTCGTCACGAGCGGCAGAGTTAAGCAAAGCCAACAACACAACCCCAAATCGCTCCGCCAATTCTGGCTTGATGCGAGTCAACACCTCCAAGGTTTTCGATTGATTGCAACCTCTGTTTTAGCTTCTTTTGCAAGATACGGCTCTCATCTTTTTATATGGGCAAGAGTATGTTATGTGTCAATCCTTTGTAGAAACGATGGCAGATTCTTTCTTCGATATTTGGATATTCGCACAATGCGGGTTCTCTGTGAAGCTCATCAGTATAATTCCATCACGTTTTTGGAAAACTTCATATCCAATTAGTGAACTATGGAATCCTAAAACCAACGGAGCAAACATGAGAAACCCAAATGCCACCTTAATAGAAAAAGCTCCTCTCCTAACAAACTCACATCGGCCGCCTTGCCAGGTTGGGGAATGGATTGCAATATAATATGTCGTCCAAAAAAGTCAGTCAGAGGGAAGAGGAAAGTGGTTCAATAAATTAAATTTATTGAGAAAGGAGAATATTGAATTTGTAAACCACGTGCCTAAAGTTGACCTACCGCAAAAAACACAATTCGCCCTACCAAGAGTCAGGCATATCAAAAATTTAAGGTTTATTGAAAATATCGAGAGAACCAATTCCATTAGGTGACCGCCGCCAGCGGAAACATCAATGATGAATTAGGCAAAATATTTCATGATGTATCATAAAGGAAAAAAGAAAAAATTACGCATGGAATCAACTGGTCGAAGTATTCCATTTGGGATATCAGACATTTTTAAAACCTTCTTCCCAAGTGGATCAAACCCATGGCCAAATTTTAAACCGTAATGGATAGGACTAAGTTCCTCACAAAGCATGACTTCATAGAGGATTGTATTAAATAACGATATTTTCCCTCGTAGCCTATTATTTTCTCTTTGAAAACCGAGGAGATGTCCCTCAAACGAACGAAATCGAAAAGTCTCATGGTTAAGAAAGGGCTTGTTATACAATTTAATTGGACTCAAAGTTGTCGCCTTACCTCTTATAAAATCTCGAATTGGGTCAAATACATCATTGAGAACAAATTTATTTCCTTGAATAGATGTAAGATAGTTAAACACAATTTTGGCAATCGAACGCCAAATTCGCCCGTCAATTTGACCCTCTAAATTAATTGGAACCGAATTACCGCTTAGCTCCGAAGGTGGAGTAATTGATTCCTTTTCTTTTATTTTTACCCCTTTATCATAAACCAAATTCATAAGTGCTTCTACTTTAGTTGCATTGGTCCCAAGTACTCTAACGGCTCCCTTGGGTAGAGCCAAAATCTTTCCAGCATCTTCTCTTTCGAATTCTTGTTCATAAAAATAAGCCAATTTTCCAGATATTGATCGGACGATGATTTGATCGAGAAGTCTCAGGCTTCGAGTATTCCAATCCATATCAAGACTTGCACCTCTCAAAATCCCACAAGTTGCATTGTCAGGAAAATATATTTTAACTCGACGCGATTTAAAACTTTCACTCTTCTTTTTCTGTGGTCCCAGAATTTGGGCTCGCAATAAACCCTCAAAGGAGTCCCTAGACAAAACTTGATCAATTTCCTTCCCAAAGTCTTCGTTACAAGCTTGGCAAACCGAATCCTTCAAAACCATTGTCTCGGCTCCAAATAATCCAAAAGCCTTTGGAATCACGTGCTCTCGATTGAACTCAACATTAGTTTTTTTACAATAGATACACTGGCTCATTGGAATGTAAAGTTAAGGGTCACCTAACAACAGATCGTATATATAGAAACGGCCAAGACATCGTTGACAGTTTTGAAGATTAAGAGTTTCTTCATTTAAATACAAGGGCTTCTAGCCCATGTGAGGTTGACCGTAACCACGACGCAATTCGACAAGGACCTATTAAAAACGATTTCATCATGCTCAAGCACCTATCGGAGGTGTGAGTTGAAGAATAGCTAACTTTTGATCAGCTGTTGGCAACAAGAAAATACCCCCATCCCTATTTCACCCCTTCCAAACTAATCCTAACCAAGGCAATGAATAAAGCATAGATTGGGCTGGCGACCGAACCAGCTAGACAATTTCCGGGCCGAGTCTCGTGGGAATTTTATGAAATTAGCCGTGCGTGAGGATGATGCCGAGGGCGACCAGAACGCCAGCTCCCATGGCGGCCAGACTGTAGGGACGGTCTTCCCGCTCGGCCAATGGAAGAAGGTGAGTGGCTCCCACATAGACAAATGCCCCGGCAGAAACCGCCAGCAACGCGCCAAGGACGGACTCATTGATTTGATGAATGATGGGGATTGCCAACAATGTCCCAATCGGTGTGGTGAGAGCGGCAGCCAGAAAGGCCAACAGCCATGCCTTTTTCGGAGTGAACCCGCCACGGAGTAATAGGACATAGGTGACGATCCCTTCCGGAAACTCATGCAGGACCATGCCGATACCCGCTAATGTTCCGGTTAAGACACTGACGCTAAACGTGATGGCATACACCACCCCATCCAATGTCGAATGCAGGCCAATCCCGAGCAGAGGAATCAGTCCAATGGCTGTGTCGGGAGTGCTATCGCAGACATAGGCATGAATGAACCGGTTAAGCAGATGGAAGGCCAGATAGCCTCCCAGCAAATATACCGGGGCCTGCTCGTTCATGTGGAGGGCTTGAGGAATGATATGGAGAAAGGCAACCGAAATCAGCACCCCGGCTGCGAAACAGGAAAAATAGGAGGCATTATATTGTCCCCATGTTCCAAACCGACGAATGACATAGAGACCTGTGGTCGTGACCCCGGCCGCAAGAAGACTGGCCAGGATGGCATATCCGTAGTGGCTATTCATCAGGAAATCTGCGTATTTGTGGAAGGCTTGGAAAAAGATACCTGTCAATATTCGGCAGGCATAACAAAATAAGGAGAGGATTCTAATCCTAACACTCAAGAGAAACAATAATTATGGGAATCTCTTGCCTGAATTGTAAAAATCTGATCTATATTTGCCAGACAATTCACAATAAACTCTATGCTGTTCACAAACAAAACCTGAAAGGCAATGTCATCCTGAGTATACGGAATAAGCTCGCTGATACTTGGGGCTTCTCAACCTAGGCACAAATTCTTCGCCATGGGTTCCGAATGACAAACCGGTTAGGGGCAACTACAAGCACACAGAGTTCGTCCACTGTTGGGAGTGTATTATCAAATTTTCACAATTCAATCCTGCAAGCGAAAGACTTGATGGCATTCCACGCAGGCGTGGATGGTCTGCTCGAGATGAGGGAGAATCTGCTTGAGGTCTTTGGTCGGGATCATTTCGCCCATGGCTTCTGCAGCTTGATGATGCCCCATAGCCAGCTCATGGTATTCAGGCGGGAATATGGCACCCTGCTCACGCTGCATGGCCACATGGTGTTTCGGGAAACCCAGTTCCTCATTTGTCAGGATAGCGGCCCTGGCAAAGTCTTCTCGCGCTAAAGCGCCAACGATGGCTTCAAGGGCTTCAAGATGCTCTCGCATCGTCAACTTGAGACCCTCTTGTGCGGCCTGGGGAAGATCTAATGCCATGCGCTTTGGCAACGAGGCCTTCGGCATCTCATGTTCCAGCCTGTGTGCGGCAGAATGTTCGGGCTCCGCGATAGAGAAACCAACGTTCCACCATAACATTAACGTACCAAGGGTCATTCCAGCCCAGACCTTTCCCGGTTTCATGTCTCTCTCCTTTTTCATGCGACGGCAATTGGCCAAAACCATTTGGCTTAGCAAATAGGTCGGCCTAGGCAAACTGTCCCACGCAGGTCCCCGTCTTGATAGTCCGTAGAATGATGAAGGGGTTTTTATTGTTGCCATTCTGAGGATTGAATCAGAAGAGAATCCATTATCCTGAAAACCAACTTTTACGGTTTCAGGGAACGGAGATAAGTAAGAAGATCGTTAAATTGTTCTTCCGCTATGGCATCTTTAAAGCTGATCATAGAGGTGCCCGGTCGACCGTTCATGATCACGTCTTTGAGTTCATGGTCTGATTTGGACTGAGTTTTCTGACTGGTTAAATTGGCGGGAGGAGGGTTGGTATATCCGGCCATGGCACCATCACCCTTCCCATTTAATCCATGACAATGCCCGCAAGTTTTTCGAAACAAAGTTTGACCTTTTTCAACATCCCCCCCACCGGCAAGAGCCGGGCTTGTCATGACCATTATTAACGCTAGCCCCAGGACCACCATCGGAAAATTCCTCATATGGTTTTTATGTTTCATCCGACTGAAGCACCGGTTCATCTGTCACCCTCCTGTGGATGCCTGTTATGGTTATTTGAAGGTCATCATGTACGCCGTGATCGCATAGATATCCGTCTCCGGTAGGGAAGGTTTGGGAATATAGGCTCCACTTCCTGGAACAAAGTCATTGGGGTTCAGATTGAATCGATACACCCAATCGGCCTGGAGACGATTCCCCATATTGACAAAAGACGTACTGGAGGTCCCGCCCGTATAGCCACGCCGGTTGTCTGCCGGCGTCCAATGGCAATTTTGGCAGGCATGCTCCACATAAAGTTGCTCACCCCTCGCTAGTTCTGCCGATGTGCCCGGTTTCATCATGCCTTCGGTGATTCTCACATCCTTTAAGGTGCTCAAGAAATCAGCAACCTTTTCCGCTTCTCCGGGTAAGAGCGCAAGATGCCGCCCCTTCCGTTTGAACTTGAAATCGTAACCGACCGGATAAAGTTTTTCCCTTGGATTTTGGAGCCAGGCCACTAACCAGTCTCGTTGATATTTATTACCCGCCCAGATCAAGTCCGGCGCTTGTTTTGTGGAGCGCGGCATTGGCGCGCCATGAATTCGGTGGCAACCAACACAGGTGGACTGTACGATGCCTTCTCCCTCATTCGTGAGGTCAGCCGCTCCTGCTGGGACGAACAAGCCTGCAAGCATCCAGGCAAGAAGAAGGGTTCCTTTGATAAATCCGCATGCTGTTCGACAACCTATCCCAGCAACATTCAATCCCATCACCTGCCTTTCTTCTACACCGAACAATTCAGTGCTTCATCATCCCCCGACCCTGGTGACCTTGGCCTCCCTGAGGACCTCTCCCTCCGCCATGTGATCCTCCGGAAAAACTTTGCTCATATTGCATCACTGTCCAGATCTCTTCATCCGAAAGTATTCCACCAAATGGAATCATCCCGGTCCCCGGCGATCCATATTTGATCACCCAAAAAATTTCCCCTTCAGACCGATGCTTCCAAAAGCCATGTGACCGAAACACCCGAGGCGGGGGATTGAGTGTCGCGGCACCCGGGCCATCGCCGCGTCCACTGACTCCGTGACAATTGATACACGTGCCCTTGCCCTCATAGATCGCCTTGCCTTTTTCGACGTTTTCCTGTGAGGACGGCAACGGGCTCTTCAGGGATTTGGCTTCAGCCAGCTTATCCGCCGGGACGCGTGGCATCATCATCTGTTGATGACCATGTTCCTGGGCCGCCACCGGGGATCCACTCACCGCCAGCGCCAGGATACATCCACTTGTCCATTGAAATACCTGTCTCATCATTCCTCCTTGTGTCTTCCCTATGTGGGAGCGATAAAAAAACCCCATTAGGTTTTTCCAAACGTTCGGAGATAGGAAATGATCTGCCAGGCCTCCTTATCCGTAATATACTGCGGCATATACGCCACCATATCCGTACCATGACTCCCATGAATCAGAACCCAGAAAAGCTCCCCATCACTTCTGGCTGCCTGCCAGGCGGCATCCGCAAAATTGGTTGGCATCTTGATATCAGGAGGAAAGGTTCGACCCTCGGTCGGTGCCCCTGTGCCCTCCCAGCCATGGCAGTAGGCGCACCAGCCCTTGCCTTCATATAATTTTTTTCCGCTCGCAATAAATTCCTCTGTGGGGGTGAAGGGATTGGTAAAGGACAGAGCCTGTTCTATGCGATCGGATGGGACCCGGGGCTGAAGATCCCCGGCACTTCCCGCCCACACCGAAGCACAGGCGAAGGAAACCATTGCGACGATGATCCAGGTTTTCGATTGAATCTTTTGCTTCAATATTTTCATCAGAACTGTCTCCTTCTTTGGTGATATAGACTCGGCTCTTGCCTCTCCTTCGATAAGTCTTTCCAAATTGCGTGCCAATATTAACGTGAGTTTTTTCTACTGTTTTCATTTTTCAATCATGGAAATGAGGCTATTTGCCTCACTCGCTAGAGGATGCAGATGGACAAATTTCCCCAAACCGGTGTCGTGTGCTGTGAGGGCCCAATCCACACGACACTGAAAAGGAACCTCTCCCATCCTTCCAGCAATGATCATTTTTTAAAGGAAGCGACTTGGCTGTACAGGACAAACCTATTACCGGAAAGGCTAGTCCCCCGGAACCGAAGGCAAAAACCAGAGAAGTCCGGGAACCAGAGGTTAAAGTAAAGGTGAGAAATGTTGATGGATAGCAGAATGATTCAGGAGAATTGTGGCACGTGGCGGCAAGATTACGGAGAATGAGTCGATACGGGCTTGATTGTGCGAAGACCAAGCCTTTGCTTTTATTGGCGAAAGCAGAGGCGAAAGTTCTTACAGCAATTTTCCGTCGGATTCGTCCTTGGGTGCATCTAAGGCTTGAAGTTCAAGCCCTTCAATTTCCTGCATGGTTTTTCCAGCGATGCCTTGAAGGTCCCCATACATGCCCACCGTCGCCATCATCACCCGATCAATTTGTTCTTCACGCTTAGCCCATTGCTTCATGATGACTTTCCGCTCCTTATCAAGGTCCCCCTTCATCGAGGAAAACCCCTCTACGATCGCTTGCACCCGTTGTCGAAAGCGCGGACCCATCAAATACTGATACACCATTTCCATTTTGGTTTGCTGCCCTTCCGAGGCTTGGCGGGCACCAGCCACCTCCATGAGGGTATTACGCATGGCAATGGCCAGGGGAAGAGCGACCTTGGGATGACTGACCCAGACGCCGTCGATAAATTCGAATGTTTCCACTTCTTTGGGCAGGGCTTGGCTGACGATGATCGCGATTTCAGCCCTGGCCTGCCGCTGATCCTCGCGTAACTTGATGAGCCAGCCATCACTCCAGTTTTTGGTTCTCTTTGATTCCCACAAGATGGTTCCGCAGGCTTGGCCGATTGAGCTGGACACCCGGTGCAGCACATCGCCCCCATGCTCACCCTTTCCAACGGGTTGAATCTGATCCAGGGGGAATTTTGATGTGAGCATCGCTTCGAGTTCAAGCTCCTGCACTTCGCCCTGAAGTTGCTGGGACCCCTGTTCGGCACGACGCTTAAGTTCTTCAATTTGTTTTTGCATGGAAGTAATCGTCTGCTCTTTCTCCATGACTTTAAACTTGAGCGCTTCTTCGGCTTCTTTTTTTGCCTGATCCCGCGTGACGGTGAGTCCTTCCTGTACGCGCTTTTCTATGGTGAGATCCAATTCGCGTTTGGCGTCATCCAGCTCCCGTTGCTTACGGAGCAGATCGGCTTGGACTTTTTGGGCTTCCGCCAGCTTTTCATCCTTTTGTTTAAGTATCCCCTGAATCTCAAGAATTTCTTTGGACTTCTGGTCCAGATCGTTTGAGAGAGCCAGCCTGGCTTTTCTGGCTTCTTCCGCCACAATTTTGCCGCGTTCGAATTTCAGTTTGTCGGCGACTTGCGCGTCCAACGTTTCCTGAGATTTGGCCAAGGCAGCTTCGCGCTTACGCAGAGCCGCTTCCCGCTTGGCGGCATCCGCATCTTTTTGAGCCAATCGTCGATCGAAGTCCCGCTTCGTGGCTTCGAGAAGTGGGGCCGCGAGCGATTCCGTCAGCTTGATTTCCGTTTTGCATTGAGGACACGTGATCGTTGGTTCAGTCATGGGAGTAATTTTTGATCGGCATGTAATAGGAAAAATATCATTTGGACGGAGGGTTCAGGAATACTTGGTCTTCTCAGGGATTATTTTTCCGAGATTGTATCCAAACGGGCTTCGATCTGCCGAAACACTTCCAACGCAAATTGATCACGATGGGAACCCGAACATTCCCCGTAGGATTTAGACGAGGAAAAACGCGGGCGATGCAGCCGAAAGATTTGCGTATGTTGTAAGCCTTTCAAATCATGGTGCTCCAGATCAATCGGTTGCAACATGACCGGAATAACGGACTTGCCGCCACTCTTCACAAACGTGGGAAGCTCGTGATCCTGAATGTATTGTGATCCGAGAAACGCCGGGCTGACCAGGACCAACCCCACATCACATTCTTCTATAGCATGCTGAATTTCTTCGTGCCATTTTTCGCCTACCAGAAAATCGTTATCCCGCCAGAAGGTATAGTTATACAGCTTGGAGGGCGCAGCCTGCTCTTTGAACTTTTTCAAAAATCTGGCCGCCAGATCACGATTGGCGCGGGCATAGGACACAAACACCGTAATTTTCTTTTTCATGACGGAATGTTTGAAATTGACCCGGTTGGCCCATCATCCTAGCCAACCCCTCTTGAAATGTACAGAAGACTGTTGGTGACAATCAGGCAGAATAGCAAATCAATTCCAGGATTATCTGGCGAAGGTCAAGCCCAGACCCGGATGGCCCATTCAGGAATGGGCTGCCAGCTGTCCGCCTTTGTCAAAGATGAGAGGATTGACGGGAATACCGGCCCCAAAAAGTTGTGCCTTTGGCCTCATCCCCACCGTACTGACCAGCCCTTTGCTGGCAGCCGGAGACAACAATGAACTGCCTTTCAAGGCCACCAGTATTATCACTGAGACGACTGATCACGATCTTGAGCTCCAAGCTTTCGTTGACGGTGGGCACATGAAAAGTTTACAGATCTCTGACGTCAGAGAACGAACAATCTTCTACATCAATACCCGAAGAGAGCTCGGACCTCAGGAATTAAGCGAATTGACCTTTGCATCGGAACCCGACCATTTACCTGAAAATGCATTGGACCAAACGAAGAAGCCAAGCAAGTCATCAGAGACTTTTTGGCCAAATTCCCGCCAGGAGCCTACGAATTCGAAGGAATAGCAGTAGGTAAATAGGGCAAAACTATAGCCAGACAACCTGAGCCAGATATTACCAAAGCAGGGCCCATGACCAACCATAGGCTAATAACCAGACCCATAGCCATAGCCCCATCCACTTCCAGAGAAACCCCAATCCAATACCCAGACCAAACCCTAAGGCCACACCACAACCTAAAACTAACCCAAGACTATCCACCCGGGGCCAAACCAGCATCCACAGCCAAGTCCAGAAAAGCGCACACACCAACCACAGGCACCAGGTCGAAGGCCCACCTGTCACATCCATAATTTTTCCCAGGCTAGATTTTGACGGGATTCCCATCCTATTTCAGCCTCCATAATTTCGCTTTTATTAAATGAACGTTGAGGATAAACCTCCGCTGCACAGACACCACCCCTTAGCATTCCACATCGGATGGACGAAAGAATCAAAAAACCAGCGACACGAACATGACCAACCCCAACGTCGCATTCATCACACAAGTTCTTTATTACACCAATTGAAGTCTCCCCACAACGCCTGGTTTAGGAATATAGAGTAGGGTAATTGCCCTTTCAAAAGGCAAGCGGAGGAAGTTCATCACTTCCAATTTATCAGTGCCAGACCACACTCTGGATACAACTCAAGCCTCACTTAAGACGGACATTGATGCATGTTGATTCTTCTCTTCACATACCATGTCTTTCATGTCAGGATTGAGAAGATTTTATGACTCTGGTATTCAAAAGCCCATGCAACACACCTATTTACTCATAGGCAACTCCGACGGCATTGGCGCAGCCGTGACCCGGGCGCTATTGGCTCAGGGAGATCGAGTCGTGGGCATTTCCCGGAGTCCTAGTCCACTCGGTCCGAATGGGCCTCGACATATCGTGCAGGATATCGCCGCTCCCGAGTACCCGCAGATACTGAAAAATCTTCTTGCCGAAGAAGGGCCTTTTGACGCCTGCATATATTGCGCGGCCATTGGCTCGCGTTTGACCCTGCCTGATCTCTCTAAGGAGGCGCGCGTTGTTGAGGTGAATTTCACGTCAATGGTACGAACCCTGGCCGCACTCGCGCCGGGCTGGCTTGAGAAAGGACAGGGGCACTTTATCGGCCTATCAAGTCTCGCCGATGATTTTTACAACGCCGACTCCCCTTCCTATACGGCATCAAAGGCCGGTTTCAGCAACTATTTGGTTGCAATGGCCTTCAAGCTCCGATCGCATGGCATATACGTGACCAATATTCGCTTTGGTTTTGTGGATACGAAGCTGCCCAAGGCCTCCTGGAAACCACTAATGATGACTGCCGATCAGGCTTCAGCCCATGTCATCCAATGCTTAAAATCCAAACCCGTGCAACTGAGCGTCCCCAAATTAGCAGGCCTGGCCATTCATAGTATTCGTTGGATTCAGTCAATGCGGATCTGGTGGTTTTAAAAAACATTCACAAACCATTTGTACGATTTGGTAAAGTCGGTTACGCCAGATTCCAAAAAAGTTCTATGTCCGTTCCTCCTCACACTTTCCTGAAAGGAGCCTATTCTCATGACCGAAGCAGATCATCCCGATGCCGCTGATGCCGAAATTCTTAGACACTTGGGTCCACTCGCTTCTCTAGCCGGACTCTGGGAAGGCGATCAGGGTGTCGATCTCGCACCAGTCAAAGAGGGTGGCCACGAAACTCATTTTCGAGAACGATTGCAGTTTGAACCAATAGGACCTGTAATAAATGGTTTGCAGGTGCTTTATGGCCTCCGTTATTCGACCATTGCCTGGCCGCTGATCAAGGAACAGCCGTTTCACGAGGAAGTGGGGTATTGGTTATGGGATGCGGCCAGCAAACAGGTGATGCGGTGTTTTATGGTTCCTCGGGGCGTCATGGTGAATGCAGGCGGGACTTCGGAGCCCGACGCAAAAGAGTTTCACCTGGCCGCTGACGCGGGATCCGGTGTGTATGGAATTCTCTCAAATCCCTATCTGGATCAGGCTGCGAAAACGGTGCGATATGAATTATCTGTCACCATTAACGAAACCTGGAAGTTCAGCTATAAGGAAGATACGCAGTTACAGATTGCGGGGCGACCTGAGGTGTTTCACCACACTGATCAAAACACCCTGACACGTGTCCAGTGCCTTTGACCCGTATTGATCATGCTGACAAAGAACTTATTTCCCGGTTGCATAGAAAGAATTCCCTTCCAAACGGGATTACAGCCTTTAATCCCTTACCTTGCTCTCTCTTCCCCACGCCATCAATCCATTGCAAACCATCGGAATGCCTATTGCCGAAGGTTGTTATAGGACCACAACTCTTCCGTTAGACATAATCCGGATTCTTCTACCAAAATTATCTCTACGATTCTTCTCCAACCGTTGATTACAATTCAAAGAATTCATCCTTTCTTCTAAATTTTTCCAGATAATGGCCTGATCTGGAAAACCTCTCCATCATTTGGTCCAAAAGGAGAAAGGACAGGAACCCATGAGGTCATTATTCAATTTCCGGCTTTCGTAAAAAAGGAGTCTGCCAATGAAAAAATGTGGGCATATGACTGCTATTTTTCTTCTGCTCAGCTGCACATTCGCTACCTATGGCTGGGCGCAAGACAACATGAGACGCAATGACTTTTGTCAACAACATGCCGACTTGTGGGACAGTGAAGGAAGAATTACCCTGGAGGGGCATAAGCTGTTATATCTTCAGCACCCCGACTGGTGGTTTGACTCTCAAAACAATACATGGAAGGAATGGCCCTCAGAGAAACCTCAGTGGACTATCGAGGAACATAAGAATCTTAACATGGATGGGCCGGACTGGTGGTTTGACTCTCAAAACAATACCTGGAAGGAATGGCCTAACGAGCACCAGGAATCCTTGGAATGCCATAAAAGAATCTATCTAAGTGGCCCTCAATGGTGGTTTGACTCACAAAGTAATGCCTGGAAACGGTGGCCGAGATAGTTCGAGCATTCCTTTCATGCACCTGTAATATACTTTCATGGCTCGGATTGATGATGGTTTATCCCATGTAGCAATTCGAGCCACCCACCTACGATAATTGCCTACGAAGAAGCCTCCCATTCGCAAATTTTGGCAGACTCTCACCAAAGACAGCCTCAGTGCAGTTATTCAAACGATAGTTGGGCTTTTTCTTTCTCGAGGATCGATGAAACTTCTTTTCTCCCAGTCATACACCCACACTTCACCCGTTCCTATGGAATAGACCCATCCATGCAGGCGCAAATTTCCCCGGCGCAATCCCGTTGCGACAGCCGGATGCGTCTTTAGATGATCGAGTTGAACTAACACATTTTCCCGTATGACGGCGGCAAATAACTCATCTCCGTGCAAATGCGTGTATAAATCTTTCATTATACGCACGGTGGTCTCGGCATGCTGAAGCCACGCTTTGACAGCAGGAAGCTCCTGAAGTTTCTCCTGATGCAACAAAGCCCCCATGGCACCGCAATCCGTATGTCCGCACACGATAATATCTTTGACTTGGAGGACCGAAATCCCATATTCGAGAGAGGCCGTACTGCCCCCGATAGCCGCTCCGTAGGTTGGAATTAAATTGCCTGCATTCCGAATAATAAACAACTCCCCCGGTTCAGTCTGAGTGAGTAATGACGGATCGATCCGTGAATCTGAGCAGGTCACAAATACGGCTCTTGGTTTTTGATGACCGGACAACCCGGCGAATAACTCTTTCTTTTTCAAAAACACCTCTTCCTGGAACTTGATTAACCCTTTCAATAATTTTTCCATGTGCTCTCCCTGCTGAAAGATTTTTAGATTTCCTCTTGTCGATTATTGGCCTTTCACGGTCTGGCTGGGGTACATTGCTTCCATCATTCTCCAAACCCAATAGCGTCCTATGCCCGTTCTCTCGTATGCATTTTATCCGACAAGAGACACATAATCCTCTTTGATTCTTGGCCTCATGACACAGCCGACTTCTCATTACGACCATTTTCGAGCAACGCTCCTGAACCTCAAGGACGAATTGCAGGCCGTATCCTCCACCGGACAGGAAGCGGCCCAACCGGTGGAACTGGACCAAACGACGATCGGGCGCGTCTCACGAATGGATGCCCTCCAACAACAAGCCATGGCTCAAGCTGCTCAACAACGTCGACACATTCAATTGCAGCGTATCGAATCTGCCCTCCAACGGCTCGAAAACGGAAAATTCGGCTGGTGCCTGAGGTGCGAGGCAGAAATTTCCAGGAAACGATTAGACGTGGATCCCACCGCCCCCCTCTGTATCGCTTGTGCCGATGGAAGGAATCGATAATTGTCACAGGCGCTGTACAATCGACCCGTCCCCTACCGGAATCAACGAATGAACGCGGAGTACAATTCCACTCCATGCTCATCCTGAATTCTCTCGCAGGGGACATATCGCTATTCCTCATAACTGTCCACTATGTTGTAAACCGGAACCCACTTTAGTGGGAAGTGCCCAGTGTCGACCATACTTCTCCTGTGCACAGTGTCGGCTCATTTTCGTTCCTCCCGCCTATTACGTCTCACCCAACGAGGAAAAAAAACAGTACGATCACCATGAAAATAATTCTGAAGACCCGGGCTATCGAAAGTTTTTAAACCAATTAGCCGAACCACTCCACCAACACCTGAGACCCAATAGTTCCGGATTGGATTTTGGGGCTGGTCCGGGTCCAACTCTCTCTTCCATGCTTCAAGAATCCGGACATACCATGTCGATTTACGACCCCTTTTATGCGTACAATCCTGGAGTCCTGGAACAGACCTATGATTTCATCACGGCCACGGAAGTGGCCGAGCATCTGCACCATCCCGGACAGGAATTTGACCGGTTATGGGCACGACTGAAAGCTAATGGCATATTGGGAATCATGACCCAACTGGCACCACCCGATCGACCGTTTCTGGATTGGTATTACATCAAAGATCCGACGCATGTCTGCTTTTTCTCACACGAGACCTGGGCATGGTTGAATTCACGATGGGGAGGAGAAATCATCTATTTGCACAAGAACGTCGTCTTGTTTCGTAAACCGTCTGACTCCCAACACGGATAGATTCTCGCTCGCTCCCGACGTTGCCTATGCCTTCAAATATCGACATCGCCATCATCGGCGCTGGAGCAGCAGGGCTGGCAGCCGCCATTTTTGCTGCGGAGACAAACCCCAGTCTTTCTATCGCTCTTTTGGACGGCGCCAAAACCCTCGGGGCCAAAATCCTCGTCTCCGGTGGGGGACGATGTAATGTCACCAATCAACGTGTCACCGCTTCCGACTTTCACGGGAACAGAAAGTTGATTGAACGCATTCTTCGACGCTTCGACGAACAGGCAACCGTTCGATGGTTTGACTCTTTGGGGGTCCCGTTACAGACCGAAGCCACCGGCAAACTATTTCCCAAAAGCAACAAAGCCCGAACAGTCCTCGATGGGCTTCTCAGGCGGTGCGAGGCACTGAACGTTTCTCTTTTGACTCACCACCTCGTTCGGGACCTGACCAGGGCAGGAGGGGAATTCTTGATCCAACATTCCCATGGAACGCTTCGGACCAAACGAGCCATTCTCGCGACGGGTGGCCGGTCCCTCCCCAAAACCGGATCCGATGGATCGGGTTGGGGATTGGCCCAACAGTTGGGACATACGGTCACCGCCACCTATCCTGCCCTGGTGCCTTTACTCCTTGAGCCCTCGTTTTTTCATGCAAAGCTATCAGGCATTTCCCATGACGTAACACTCACGACTACGGTAGCCGGAAAAACCATCGATCGTCGCACCGGCAGCTTGTTGTGGACACATTTCGGCATCAGTGGACCGGTGGTTTTGGATACCAGCCGGGTTTGGGTTCGCGCAGCCGCGCAAGGAGAGGATGTCCGTCTTCATCTCGATTGCTTCCCTCAACCCTCCAACCAAGATGTGGAGAAATGGCTGATTCAGGCAGCTTCCCTGGCCGGACGAAAACTCGTCCCCACACTACTAGCGGAACGGTTACCAACGCGTGTAGCCACTATGCTGGCGGATATCCAACAACCTGCTCTTTCTGACACTCCGGTTAATCTCCTATCCAAGGAGGCTCGCCGGAATCTGGTCCAGACACTCACGAACCTTGGCCTTCCCATCATCGGATCACGTGGATGGAACTTTGCCGAAGTCACGGCCGGAGGAGTCCCTCTTGAAGAAATATCCCCTCATTCCATGGGCTCCCGACACATGCCAGGGCTCTATGTGATTGGAGAAATGTTGGACTGCGATGGCCGCATCGGCGGGTTTAACTTTCAATGGGCCTGGGCGACAGGGTATGTGACCGGATGCCATGCGGCCTTGGATATCATGAAACAACCGACAGGAGAGGAACGGTGATGAGTCAGTATATTTTCGACAACAAATCTGAGGACCGTGAATATCGACGGTTACAATTGGTTGAAGCCGCAAACGATCCGACGACCATCAGGCTATTGGAAGAAACGGGAATTCAACCGGGGTGGCATTGTCTGGAGCTTGGGGCAGGGGCAGGATCCATTTTGCGGTGGATGGGAAATCAAATTGGACCGACGGGACTAGCTGTGGGTGTCGACCAGAAAATCACCTATCTTCACCATGAGGTTGCTCCCCATGTTCAAATTTACCAAGGATCCTTTCTTAATGTTCAATTAGAACAATCTTTTGATCTCCTTCATTGCCGGTATGTCCTGATTCATAATCAAGAAGCGGGAGCCATTCTGAAAAAATTGTTTTCTCTTCTTAAACCAGGAGGCTGGGCGATATTCGAAGAACCGGACTTCACCTCGGCAACATTGCCCGACCAGGAGCAAAAGACGCCGCAAGGAAGAGTGAACCGAGCCATTTGCCAGATGTTTATCAATGTCGGATTAGATCCGGCCTATGCTCTCCGGCTTCCGCACACAATACAAAAATCAGGATTTCATATCGTCAGGGTTCAATCTCTCATGCATCTATGTCCTGGAGATTCGCCAATGGCCAAAGTAATGTCGGAGTCGGCTCTGGTCCTCGAACAGGAATATTTAAAGACCGGGCTATGCTCACCCGAGGACATTCAACAGTATGTCAAACTCTCACAAAACTCCACCCAGTGGGCGTTGTACCATTCCACCACCTCCGTGATTGCCCGTAAACTTACAATGTGACTCCACCCAATTTCCCTCTTCAAGCCATATCACAACGAACTCAAAAATTTGGAGAATCTTTTTACATCTTCAATGAGCTCATTTTTCCTCCGGCTTCTCAGGTCGCTCCATTCAATCAATATGCCTACGATGAGTACGAAGTGAATCTTCGGTAGACATCTCCATTGAATCTTTCTCTTCCTGTTCATAAAAATTCCAAATTGCCTTTCCATGTTTTCTATTTATTTTCAGGGCTGTTTCTAAGACAGGGCCACATTTTCATATCAGCCCAACAGGGCACACTCGTTGCAAGTTACTGATGGATATTCATGCTTCATACAATACAAATGAGTTCAGTTGGTTTTTTAGGGGAGAGATTTCATTCAACTTCATACGAGGCTTCAAGGAGGATTCGCAATGAACACGAATTATGTACCGGGCACGACTCAACGAACGGCAGGAATGTATTCCGGCCAAAACTATCGGGGCGGAGTATTGGTCGCTGATGATGAAGCCGCCATTCGAAAAGTGGTTCGAATGGCCTTGGAAAAGGACGGCTATTACGTGGCGGAGGCGGAAGACGGCGCGCAAGCTATCCACATCCTCAACGAAGGAGAGCATCCGATGGTCATCGATGTCGTTATTACGGATATTCGGATGCCCAATATCAATGGCATAGAAGCCATAAAATATTTTCAACGTGCATACCCCAGCGTGCCGTTGATCGTCCTAACCGGGTTTCCCGATATCGATCTGGCCACGCAACTCATGAAACAAGGCATAACCGATTATTTGGTCAAACCGGTGGATCGGAAAAAATTAACCGCCGCCGTGGTTGATGCCATAGCCTCACGACAACTCAACTGGTTTGCTTAAGATTGTTCTTTCTGTATTTTTGTTGGGCTCTAGGAAAAGACTCCCACTCGCTTCCCTGAACGGAGAGGGGAATTCGAGGAGGAGTCCTTTTGGCCTAACCTCCTCCTACTTATTCAATTGCTCTTTTAGCTTTATCCTACCCCTGAATTCGGGCATAATGTGGTATTATCTGTTCTGAACATTATGACGCTCCTTGACCATTTTTTTGCCGCTCTCCCGATCTTTCTCCCAATTTTATTCGTCTTCGCACTGGTCAGCTCAGGTTTATGGTTTGCTCATTGGTTTTTCTTTCGCCGCAATGGGGGACTGAAGGAGGAAGATCGTTTTTCAGCCCGTGTGGGAATGTTGTTGCTGGTGGGGATCGGGATTGTGCTCATTCTTCTGGCCCTGCCTCTCGACAGAGAAACGCACAAAGAGCTTTTCCAACTACTGGCCCTGTTGATCACAGCAGTCATTACTCTTTCTTCTACCACCTTCGTCTCGAATGCCCTGGCAGGCTTTATGTTGCGGGGCATGCAAAGTTTTCGATTGGGTGATTTTCTTCGCGTGGAAAATCAATTCGGCCGGGTCACAGAACGGGGCTTGTTTCACACGGAAATACAAACAGAAGAACGCGACCTCACGACTCTTCCCAACTTATTCTTAGTTTCTCACCCGATTACAGTACTCCGCTCCTCAGGCACGATTGTTTCCGCCACAGTATCGTTAGGTTATGATATTTCCCACAAGACCATTGAAAAACTGCTAGCCGAATCGGCTCTTGCGGCCAATCTCAAAGACCCGTTCGTCCACATCATGGAACTCGGCGATTATTCCGTAACCTATCGGGTGTCGGGGTTTTTAGTGGAGGTCAAGCAACTTCTTAGTGCACGGTCAAATCTTCGCGCGAAAATGCTCACCACGTTACATAATGCCGGAATCGAAATTGTTTCTCCCGTCGTCATGAATCAACGCAAGCTAGAGGATGGCATTCGAGTCTTGCCACCCCAATCCCCAGAATTGCCGCATGGAGAAGAAAACGCCGGGGAGAGTAATCCTGAATCACTGATCTTTGACAAAGCCGACGCCATGGCACAGATTGAGGCGTTAAAAGAGCAGCGTGAAGCGATTCGAGAGGAAATTGCTGTCTTGGAGGGTCAAGCCAAATCAAAAAAAGAACACATCGGCCCCTGGATAGAGCAACGGATTACGCGGATTCGTCAGGAAGAAGAACGTCTGACCCTTCTGATTCAACAAGCCGAGGCAGAAAAAATTGAGTAAGCTCACCAGAAATGTCTCATCACCAGCAATCATTTTAGGGATTCAATTCCTTCCCTGCTCAGCTATGGGCAGGTTCACTTATCCTCTTCAGATGTTTTAAGTTCCTTCGCTACTGTCTTAAAGTAGGCCAAGAGGTCTCGCACAGATATAATTCCAACGATTTCTCCATTTTCTCCGGTGACGGCCAAGTGACGAATTTTTCGATCGGCCATAAGATCCCGGGCATAATGAACAGACATATCCCGGTCTACGGTTATGATGGGGCTGGACATCAGTTCCTTCACCTTCAAGCGTTCAATCTGGGCAGGTTGTTCAGCTACCGCACGCACTACATCCGTTTCGGTCACAATTCCGGAAAATTCAGACTCCTGCTTCACCAACATGGAACCAATCCGCCTCATATACATGTGTGTAGCCGCTTCCTGAATGCTGGCCTCTTCAGTCACATAACTCAGATTCCGTGTCATGAATTGCCCAATTGTGGCCATGTCTCTTCCCTCCTACTTCAAAATTGGAAAAGTCTATTGTGGAGGAAATGCCCGAAAAGATCCAGATGAAAAACGTTTCCGTGTTCCATCGCTCTTCAAATATAACAAGGAAAAGGGCTCATCGTATTAGCAGTTTTCACTCTCGTTTTTCTTTAATCCACAAGCACGGGCAACTCCATCTCGATAGCGAAGCCAAAGGTCCAATGTTTTATTCATCGCGGCCAGAATTTTATCTTGATGGGAACGAGTGCCGGCATAGCGAACCACTATCGCATAGGCATCATGACGATGACCGGTCTCAACCATTTGATGCGCTCGAATGAGATCCATGGCTTGGGGCGATACCCCCTGATGCTTGACCAATGGATGATGTTTAATTTTTTCATGAATCTGCCGGGGAGTTTTTGATTTGACCGTGTGGAGCAGTTCCTGACGATCATTGACGCTGCCTTCGACAAAGATCGTCAAAACGGCTGCGCCTAAGACCCAATCCGAACTATTAGAAATTCGCTCCAACCATGACCGATACCGCCGTGTAGCAGGTAACAACTGAATCTTCTCAAATTCGCGTGGGCGAAACCCTAATCCCTCCATCATTCTCATAAAGAGTTCAGGATGTGAAGTCCCCAATGAAAGCATCCCGGTATCTTCCTCATAAATATTTTCGGCTAACATTTTTCGGACTACTAACGGAGGATTTTGCCCATGAATGCGTGCCAGGAATACCGGGAAATCCCGAACATATGACATATACTCCTGCTGGAAATGAATTTTGAGCTGCTGTTTAGACATGGATGGCCCGACAAACTGCGGCCAGGCCCAATGATGTTTCCGAGCCATAATATCCAGCAATTGCATGCGGAATTGTGCTGAAGATAATTTTTTAATAGGGATACCCTCTTTCTGGCAAAAGATTTTGGGAATTGTCATTCAATCAGTACCCAAGCTGAACTCAACGATTTGACAACCAATTGGATTTCAATCGGCTTTCTAAAGTCTTTGATTTTTTGAAGATTGAAAACCACAAATTCAACTATTGGAAGATGATATCTGTTTCGGATGGAAAGCTGGCCCAAACATTCAAATGAGCAGAATGGGTCAATTTCGCCACTTATCCTTGCGAAACAGGAGGATTGCCGAGAAAACACACGCATCCCTTTCAGCACCAAAACCAATAATAACAGCTAAAACCCTATTATATTCAATATCATTATCCACATCATTCTTCCTTCTTCATAACATGATTTCAAAGCCATACCAAAATAGAAATCGCTTAAAAGCAATCAAAATCTCAAATTTTCAGCCAGGTATTACGAATGTGAGGCATTCCACAGCATGTCCCAATCTGCCTCAAAATTAATGAACTCGTGAATACGAGGTTTTGTCGAAAATTTTTCCCACGTTCTTGTCGCTTGATGGCAGATGTAATCACACTTCTACCGATGCTTAACAAGAAATGAATCATTTTGTGCTCATTGTAAAAAACATTGCCCGCATTCACCCATCTCAGAAATCTGGCATAAATCTGCTGAGTACTTAGCAGGAAATTTCCATTGAATATTCAAGGCCTTACGCGTCAAATCCTCAAGAAGATTGAATGTGGCAACACGTTTGCTTTTGCCTAACAAAGCAACGGGCAATCGAATTCATCAATTCATTGAAAGTGTAAGTTTTCACCACACGGAGGGATCAACAAATGATGTATGTAGATAGCCGGTACATAAGCATGGCTCGCAAAAGCGAATTATTACAACATGAGCACGCCATGAACCAATTACGAAGACAGGTGGCGCAACTTTCTAAAGCGGTGGCTTGGGAATTGGAACAGCACCAGTCCCATCTCAATGAACTTCAACGGGTGGAAGATACCCTCACTGGTAAAAACCAGCCTGCACATGCTAACGAATCGAACTTAGAATCAACTCCTTCTACTACCGGCAAATGGACTAAACTCCGAAAACACAACCACCGGTCTTCTCAAAATCTTGTAGCGCAACTAGTCGGATAGGTTTCCCCGTTCGAGTTTCATCACGTGACCCACGGAATCTCCGTGGGTCATTTCTTTTTCTTCATCAGATTTCCTTAAAGAGGGCGGAGCAACAGATTCAGCCTCACTCCCTTCACAATCCCCTCAAAAAAATCTTGCCCACTTAGCTTGTACCCGGGACTACCGGTCCGGATTGCACAAACACATCCACCAACAACAGGAAGCATTCTGGCTCCCATTTTTCAATTTGCCCTCGCGAAAAATAATGAACCCCGCCGCAAGCGGCGGGGAATACACCCTCAAGGGATTGATAACCCATCGAAACATTACCGCCCGGGTGGCAGGTCCGCAATCGAGTGATTTCAGCTTCACGAGCAGTCTACCTGCCCGCATCTTTCGCTTATTCGCACCTCCCCTCCACGCGTATGTCATGCCTCACTCCTTAAAGACCGAAATAGCCCAACCCCTCCAACCACGGAGTTGATCATTCTGGCCGTCATCGTGCTTTAAGACTGAACGTAATTTCTGTCTCCAAGCCTTTTTTTTCATTTTTACTAAGAGTTTTACGGGAAAGATAAGAATGCTGATTGAATAGGGCTTGCATTGAACGGGAGTTCAACGATCCACTTATTCGGTAAATTGGATCTTCCTAAACTAATCTCACACCGATCCAAAAACTTCCATGCGTCCCAGCAAAGTCCAATTTATTTTTCATTTACTTCTCTTAGAGAAATTCAGGACAAAGTTTCTTTACCAGGACATGATGTCCATGGGTAATCCCGCATAGTTCGATCATTTTCCTTGTTTTTTCACTCAAAAGAGGTTCTTTTTTCATGTCATACATCCCTTAGTCCTCTTTTATGGTCACAAATTCATGGCATCTTCTTTGCTCATTATATTTACTTGCAGAAAAAGCCGCTCAGGAAACAGGAAGCGAACAAAAGAACTCACGCTCCTCTTATCTAAAATGTCTTACCCAAGCATACCAGGGATAAAACAACGCCGTGCTTTTCTGATAAGTCCGTGGTTTTCGTAAACGAGGGGGAGTAATTCGCCCCTTTCACGCATCGTGGGCCGGGCTCGTACAACCATAACCAAGGGGGAGAACGTGTTCTCCCTCAATTATGAAGGAGGAAATTGACAAACATGGGAATGATGATTCAATCATTTAAAACGGCGGCTCTGGCAGTGTTATTCGGCATCATGCTCGTGGCCTGTGCCGAAAAACCCATCCAGGGGACTGACTCGGCATTGCAAGCTCTTCAGGCTGCCAAGCAAGCCGGTGCGGCGGAATATGCTCCTGAATCCTTGCGTGTTGCTGAGGACGAATATCAAAAAGCGCAAGAAGAAATCGCAGTGCAGGACGATGCCTTTATGCTGACACGCAACTATGAAGTGGCAAATGCCATTTTGGTCAAGGTCGTAGCGGATGCGGAAAAAGCCAAAACCGAATCCATCGCCAGCAAGCAATTGGCGAAAACCGGTGCCGAAGGGGCCGTGGTCCTAGCCAAAACCTCATTAGAAGAAGCCAAAAATCAGTTGGCCCAAGCGCCAGCGGGCAAGGGAACCCAGGCCGACCTGCAAGCCTTACGGGGAGACCTGCAAGCAGCAGAAACCACATTGGGTGAAATTGACGCCATTATGGCCACGGAAGACTATATTGGCGTAAAGGCTAAAGCCGAATCCGTTCAAGCCTTAGCCTCCCGCGTCACTGAACAGGTCGCACAGGCTATTCAGAAGACCGGAAAACACAAGAAGGCATAACACATGCGATGGTGGGGCTCCGGCCGACAACCAGCCAAGCAACCGGCAGTTTGGCTGGCGGCTGGAGCCCTCATCATGTTTTCTTTTCTGTTTGTGGGCTGGTGGAAGGCAGATCGCCTTCCCCAAATCTTCCCACCTCACCTTGAATTGCTCGACCAACAGGTGTGGAGCCATGGCGCGGAAGCTTATTCCCTGGAACGATACCGCGCATTTCATCAAGCCATCATCGATCTCCGGATGCAATGGCGAAGAGAACAAGCGCGCTGGTGGCCGACCGCCGACACCCATACGCTTCAGGCAACCTACCAAAACCTGCTGCAAGAAGGCTCGGCCCTTCTTGAAGTCTCCAAGCACCAAAAATCCACTCGACACCAGCAACTGACAACCGCATTAGAATCTGAACGTCGGCAAGTAACCCGCTTACGGGCATTAATCGGGATATTTGATGTTCGACGAAATCTGCGCGCACTCTCCGTGACAGAAGGGTTACTGAACCAGGCCGCCTCTCGACTCGGGCAAGACCGTGACAATCACGCTCATATTCTTCTTGGACAGGCAAGAGATTCTCTTGCACCCATTGAGGCTCATGTCATGGCCCAAATGAAACGGTATGGAACCCTCTCACAACTTGCCAAGTGGAACCTTTGGGCCACTAACACAGTGGATTGGTCTTCAAGGACAGGCGGCACGGCCATCGTGGTTATCAAAGCCTCCCGCCAACTCGTGCTCTATCGTAATGGAAAACCGCTGCGCCGTTTTTACATTGATCTCGGGTTTTCAGGACTTCAGGACAAGTTACAGGAAGGCGATGGCGCAACACCGGAGGGGCAGTTTCACATCCAGCAGAAGAAAGGACCGGGATCCACCAAATTCCATAAAGCCCTCTTACTCAATTATCCAACCAACGAGCATCGTCGACGCTTCCAGAAAGCCAAGCTCAAGGGCGGCCTGACGGCGCGACGCGGCATCGGAGATCTCATAGAAATTCACGGACAACAACCCAATGGCAACAGTACGACGAATGGCTGCATTGCCTTATCCAATACAGACATGGATGCCGTCTTTCATCTGGCTAAAGAAGGAACTCCGGTGACCGTCGTCGGAGCCCTGCAATCAGACAATTGGGTGATGAAAGCTCTCGGCAACATCACCGACCATACCCGCCAACGCACCGCTCTCCCTACAGATTCCCTGACCGTCCGAAACCGATAAGATTATTCGGAGGAAATCCCTTGAGGTTGTGGATTCGGTGGGGGATCATCTGGGGACCGCTGCACCCGTCGCATCAACATCTGCGGGTTAACCAGCTCGATGTCGTTGAGATCACGCAGCTTTGCCATACCATGAAGCGCCGTGGCAATATTCCCATCACAACTCTCAAGCCATGCGGCATGAGGCGCATAGGAAAGTGATTCACGAATTAAGAACCCGCACGCCTCTAATTCTTGCCGCCGGCCCTCGACGGGGACGTGGGACTGGAAACGAATAAACACCTTGCCAGACGGCACTCCTTGCGGACCATTGGGCTCAAGACGATAGACCGGTGTCAGCGTGAGGTCGGCAGGAAACGTCGAGATGTCAGAGACCTCACCCCGGCACACGTTGATAACCGGATCATCAAAAGAGTACAACACCGACGTAATCAAAGCGGGAGGGACCGGCCCATGAACCGCAAAGCAGTCGAACTCACGAACATAGACACGGGATACCGCTTGGGCTACCACGGTCATCCTTAGAGGAAAGTGAGAAAACGGATCGTTCAAAGCCATTCGTCATTCTACGAAGGAATGCGGAGCAAATCCAAGGATCATTGCCAATTCACACAGAAGGAGACCACCCATGCTGTCATTTCGTTATGGAGGACAAAACGGGAAATCGTTCAGGCTGAAAACCGATGAAGAGCTCGTCGTCGTGCGAACTCAGAGTCGTCGACCGTTGGAAGCTGCAGCGCAGTCGCTTCGAGCCCGGCAAGCCCTGGACGATCTTGAGCCGGTCCACCGGTTTCAACATGCCGGCGTGGAAATCTTTCGCTATCCCCAAAAGGTTCGACGCGCGAGTGCGCGGGGAGCCATTCGCACCACCATAAAATCCGTCAAGGACGTACAATTTGCCGGTCGGGTCCTGGTCGATCCTCAATCAAAAAAACCGGTGCTGTACACCGAAAACCTTTTTGCTAAATTTGATGATGACCTGGCCGAATCCACTTGTCGGAAAATCTTGAAAGCCTCCGGACTCGGAATCAAACGGGTACTGGAATATGCTCGCAATACCTTCTTTGTCGAAGCGCCGGAGGGCACAGGGCAAGAGGTATTTGCCATGGCCGAAAGTCTCTTGCAGCATAAACATGTAGAACTCTGTCACCCTGAACTTGTTAGACAAATGGGATGGCGCACCGCATTTCCACAACAATGGCACCTGAAAAAGACCACGATTGATGGAACGGTTTATGATGCCCATGCCAACGTGGAGGCCGCCTGGGCACTCAGTGAAGGAGAAAATACCACTGTCGCGATCATCGATGACGGGATGGATCTTGATCACGAAGAGTTTGCCAGTTCTGGAAAACTTCTCGCTCCTCGCGATGTGACACGCGCCACTGACGATCCTCGACCCGGTAGCCGGGATAATCATGGAACCGCCTGTGCAGGCGTCGCCACCGGCAACGGTTTTCATGGTGCCGCCGGGGTCGCTCCCAAAGCCCGATTGATGGCCATTCGCTATGTCTCCCCGTTAGGCTCACAGGCCGAGGCTGATGCATTTATCTGGGCCGCGCAACATGGCGCTGATGTCATTTCCTGTAGCTGGGGGCCTGAAGATGGTGCCTGGTGGGACCCCCGCGATCCCCTTCATCACACCCTGGTTCCCCTGCCGGATTCCACCCGACTTGCCATAGATTGGGCCGTCGCCAATGGACGCAACGGAAAAGGCTGTGTGATCACCTGGGCCGCCGGAAACGGGAACGAAAGTGTCGATAACGATGGATACGCCAGCTATGAAAAAGTGATTGCGGTGGCCGCCTGCCACGCCAAAGGGAAAAAGAGTGCCTATAGCGATTTCGGCAAGGCCATTTGGTGTACCTTTCCCAGCAACGATACCGTTCTTCCCATCCCGGGAATCTGGACCACCGATCGCTCGGCGTCAGCAGGATACAATCCCGGACAAGTGAGTCGAGGCGATGCGGCAGGCAATTATGTTAACGATTTTGGCGGCACATCAAGCGCCTGTCCCGGTGTCGCAGGAGTGGCCGCCCTCATTCTCGCTCGCAACCCCTCGCTGCGCTGGGATGAGGTTAAAGATCTCCTCAAGCGCTCGTGTGATCAAATCGATCCAAGTGGGGGAAAATATGACACCAACGGCCATAGCACCTTATATGGATATGGACGGATCAATGCCAAACGCGCTGTTGAGTTGGCTGCACCAGCCATTCCGACTCCCACCACCGTTCATACCTCCACCGCCGTCATTCCCATTCGCGATCTTCAGACTTCACGGCTCTCCGTTCAAGTGGCCGAGACCACAGTACTCACCTCCGTCAAGATCGGAGTGGACATTGAACATTCCTATATCGGTGATTTAATCATTAAGGTGGTCCCGCCCAATTCAACAGGGGTCTCGCCCATTCTGCTCCACAATCGCATTGGAGGCGGGACAGACAATATCCACACTACCTACGATGTCACCACGACACCGGACCTCCTGGCATTAGCAGGCAAAAATCCAAAGGGAAAATGGTCACTCACGGTTCAGGATAAAGAGAAGCTGGATACCGGGCGCATCTTACAGTTCTCAGTGACGCTGATTTTCTAAGGAAAATAACGGGCATGGCGTTTGGGAGCGTATAGGCACATTGGCCACCGTCTGACATATCGGTGGCCGACACCATCTGAAATGAAATGAGGAGTCGCCACCGAAGAACGTTTTAGAATAACTTGATCTGATTTGAGCGCTCCCAGTATATTTGACAGACAACTCAACAAGGTCAAGAAAACAATTCCATACTCTTGTTTCAATTCCTTGCTTGCCCACCTCCCGCACTGATATTGATCATTCCTCCTCACTCATAAAATTTCTTTCCTACCACCTGTAATAGATCAACGTGGAATGATGTGCGTTCCTCTCTTTTTTCACATCACATTCTGCGACATCGGTCTATCTTTCAATGATTACAAGTTATTTTTCGCATGCGTTCCCAACGCGGTCATGCTCCCAGACCGACTGGAGAGCCTTACACGTTCATTCATCATTTTTTTTTCAAAGGAGGTTTTCATGTCCCAATCCCCGACCTCACCGGGTTCTCCCATCGATTCCACGCCGGAAGACATCCCGCATTGGATTGAACATGCATTCGAAATGGGCATCTTTGCCAGCCGGTGGATCCAAGCACCATTATATGGTGGATTGATTATCGCTGAAGTGCTCTATGCCTGGAAATTTCTGACCGAACTGTGGCACATGGTACATGAAATTGGCACCCTCACTGAAACCGTATTTATGTTAGGAATTCTCACCCTGGTGGATATCACCATGGTGGCCAATCTGCTTACTATGGTCGTCATCGGAGGGTATGCGACCTTTGTCAGTAAAATTAGTCTGGAGAGTCATCCTGATCGACCGGATTGGCTCAGCCATATCGACCCGGGAACCATCAAAGTAAAATTAGCGGCTTCGTTGATTGGCATCTCCAGCATTCATTTACTCAAGGCCTTCGTCAACATTGCCAATGTGCCAATTGAACACATCCAATGGCAACTCATCATCCATCTGACCTTTTTAGGCTCAGCCGTGTTGTTAGCCTGGACCGATAAAATTATGACCAAGGAGAAGAACCATTAACCCCTATGGGAGTCTCGAAATATTTCCATGAGTGGCGGCCAACCGGCTGTGGCGATGGCCATAGAAGGCGTAGACCAGAAGTCCGATACATGTCCACGCCCCAAAACGAATCCAGGTAAGTAAGGGGAGAAAGAGCATAAGCCCAAAACACGATAGTGTTCCCAATACGGGTATCCAGGGCATCCAGGGAAGCCGGAACGACCGTGGATGCTCCGGTTGGGTGACACGGAGCCACAGCACGCCAAGGCAGACAAGACAAAACGCAAAAAGGGTTCCGATATTCGTCATATCAGCGGCTTCTCCAATGGGGATAAACCCAGCGAGAAGCGCGACCCCTGATCCAGTCAGGATGGTGGACAGGGACGGAGTCTGATACTTGGAATGAATCGTGGCCAGGCGAGGACTGAGAAGACCATCTCGAGACATCGCAAAGAAGATCCGGATTTGCCCGAGCATCATGACCAGTAATACGCCGGTAATCCCGGCCAAAGCCCCAACGGCAACCAGGGCTGCGCCCCACCGGTATCCTGCTCGGCTGAGGGCGTCTGCCACAGGTGCATGAACATCAATGGTTGTTACAGGGACTAACCCCGTCAGAACAGTTGCCACCAAGATATAAATAAGCGTGCAGAATGCCAAGGATATTAAGATAGCCCGAGGGATGTCCTGCTGGGGGTTTCGAGCTTCTTCGGCCGCCGTCGAGACCGCATCGAAACCCACATACGCAAAAAACACAATGGCTGCGGCTGCTCCGACCCCGGATAGCCCATTAGGAAGAAACGGGGTCCAATTCTCGGCGTTCACCCCTCCTGCTCCAACAGCCAGAAAAAAAAGAATAACGAAAAGTTTCACGACCACAATCACACCGGTGATCTGTGCACTTCGCTTGGTTCCCATCAAGAGTAGGCCCATCATCACAAGGCAGACGACTACAGCCGGAAGATTGATCAGGCCACCGCGGCCTGCTTCTGGAGCATGAGCCAGCAGATCCGGCAGTTCAATTCCCACCAACTTGAGAACATTGACAAAATACCCGGACCAGCCAATGGCCACAGCCGCACTCGCCACGCCATATTCCAAAATCAAATTCCATCCCACTAACCAGGCAATCAATTCTCCCAACGTGGCATAGGTGTAGGAATACGCGCTGCCGGCCACTGGAATCATAGAAGCAAATTCCGCATAACAGAGCGCAGCCAGCGCGCAGACCATTCCCGAACACAAAAAGGACAGAATGATGCCGGGCCCCGCACCCGGTCGGTGGGAATTGCCGACCGTGGCCGTTCCTATTAAGACAAACACTCCGGTCCCAATAATGGCGCCAATCCCAAGCGCGATTAAATGCCACACAGTCAGATCCCGTTTTAACCCTAATTCATGGGAATCCTCGGAGCGCGGGTGGCTCAGTAAACGTTTCGTCCGAAATACTGAACGATCCATCACACGTTCAAGCATAGTGGTGGTTCGACTTTCCTTTCCAAGGTACGGTTTTTATGCCTTAAGGGGAGGACCGGTTTAGAAAAAAGAGATCTTCACTCCCTAAGCACGACCCGACTATGCTATAACTGTGCCTGATGTCAGCCCCCTGGATACGAGAAGCCCATTTGAAGCAGAAGGACTTGAATTTGAATTCGTTCTTCCTCAAGAATTAAAACTCTCAAGGTAAAAGCCCGGGTATCTTGTAAGACCCATGATTCTCTTGGAATGGCGCCATGCAGAAAATCATGCCCTCCCCGGCATGTCGGGTGAACCCAAGCCATCAGCTTTTCCTCAACATACGGGTTCTTCTACAATTCAATCTCCGGCTCCCCTCCAGTGCATGTCACGGCCGGGCAATGACGTCTATTAACGTAATCTGTTTAGTTGATTGTTCTTTCATAAGATTTTCTCATGAAAACCTCCGGACCTCACGAATCGTACAACCTGGATATTCAAACCCCTGCCGGAAATCTGGCGGCGTCGGTTTCCGTACCGACTGGATTCATTCCCCTTACCGATATTCTCCCCCTCATGCGATCCCTTGGAGAACAAGCTCAACAGTTGGAAATCGACAACACCACTCAAACCGGTGACACCATTTCCTGCCAAAAAGGCTGTGCCGCCTGCTGTCGCATGATGATTCCCGTCGCCCCACCGGAGGCCTTTGCGCTCCTGTCGGTTGTCGAGGCACTCCCTTCTCCAAAAAAGGAGCGTTTGCTTGAGCGATTTCAGGCGGCTCAAGAAATCTTACGTGAGGCCGGCCTGGAGGATGGATTGCAACGATTGGCTTTTTCCGAACATCAAGGCTCCGATGAAGAACTGGAACCTCTTAATCGCGCGTACTATGCGCTTCGAATGCCCTGTCCATTTCTGGAAAACGAAATCTGCTCCATCTATGAACAGCGGCCCTCCGCCTGTCGGGAATTGCTGGTCACGTCCCCTGCGGAACTTTGCCAAGACGTGATACAGAACCCCGTCAATCTGATACCCTCCCCGTTTCGAATCGGCACGGTCCTAAGCAAACTATGGGCAGATTGTTACCAAGGCCCGATTCGCCTCATTCCCCTCCCCTTCGCCCTGGACTGGGCCAAGGCTCATGAAAGCCAAACCACCCGAACCTGGGCGGGGCCTGAACTACTGAGCCGGGCCTTAGATGCCGCCACACAATATTTACAACGCCGATCATCATAAGAGGCATTGAACTCCTTCAGTTTCCTGGACGTATTCAACGGCCTCCGTGTGTGCCGACCAGGTATCCTCCAGCGTAGGCAACAGAATGGTAAGGGCTGGTCAAGCCTCGGATGACCAGCCAGAATTTATTCCCGACCCTCCCTGGAACCGCAGGAGAAAATTTTAAAACGTACCTCCCAATCGGGACCAGAATTTCCAGAAATTTTGGACAAGATTTCTTGCATTGGACAGGATGTCTCTTCGCATCATGTTCCTTCGCGAAATTTCATCAACTTATCCGCAAAAAATAGAGAAATTACCCCTGCACCACGGATCAAAAACTGGCATTACCTTTGCTTTTAATTCTCCAAGTAGTAAGCCATGACGGCTTACCTAACCTTTAAAGGAGGTGCTACTGTGAGCCAATCCAATCAAAAAGATCCCAAAAAGGGTATGCCAATCGGGAAACCGACTGCCGCTCCCAGCCCTGCTAAACCACAGCAAAATCCGCCCAAAAAGCCATTCGGCAAATAGGTATCCTGACGATCCCCACGACCTGCAACGTCCGACCTTTTACCATTGAGGAAAAGGCCCCACCTGTTCAGGTTTTGATGCGGGCGAACGACAAGAGGGGCCGGAACATTTCGGCCCCTCTTCCTCTTCATGAAGAACGACCTTCCCGATGTCAAAGGATGCCCCAATAATCGTGACAGAAAGACTTCAACTCAACATGGATGTATGGAAATCCTCCAGTGAACGCAGCCCTCGACAGGTTAATCTTCTCCACAACATCCATGCACTTTTTCTGCTCTGGCTGCTCTTAGCCGGTTGCGCAGAACCACCTCTCTCTCAATGGAACGCAGCCACGCAAGCCCTTGAAGACGCGAGAATGTCAGAAGCCGAACATTACGCGATTGAGAGATTTACTGAAGCAGAAACGGCATATCAACAGGTCAAGCAAAATCTGGATCAACAGGGAGATCGGATACCGCTCTTTCGAAATTATGATCCTGCGATCACGATATTGTCAGAAGTCTTCAACGATGCGACCCAAGCCAAAATGGAAGCCATCGCCAATAAAAGAGAGAGTAAAGCGAATGCCGAGGTGGCTCTCGCCTTTGCCAAACAGCATCTTCAAGACGTTCGTGCTCTCCTGGCAGACGTTTCCACTCACGCATCTGATCACGGGAAGCTGGACCAACTTCTCCAAGCCTTTCAGGACACCGAAACGCTCCTCGCCGAAATCGACTCCATTATGGCCCAGGAACATTTCATCGACGTGATGACCACCTCCCATTCCGTAGAATCTTTTGCCACCCGACTTCAAGCCCGGATTATCTCTCTCAAACGGCTTCCCGCAAAGCAACAGGCCTGATGAGAGAGAACACCTTGATCACTCCGCCCACCTGTTTTCAGTCGGCCTGGCGTCGGCGCTGGATGATCACGCTCATGCTGGTCCTGCTTCCAGCCTTGGCGTATGCCTGGTGGGGACACACAGGGTATCCCGAGACCTTTCCCCCTCTGGTTGAGGATCTGGACCGACAAGCCCGGGCCAACGGCGCAGAGGCCTTATTTCCTGATCGTTACCAACAATTTCATCACCAGGTGCTGGAACTCCGTTCCCAATGGCGGAGGGAGGCCAATCACTGGTGGACAAACGGCGATGAAGCGACCTTCAACAAGCAGTATCAACAACTGGTGGAAGAAGGCTCTCTGCTGATCCAAGCTTCGCGCCAGAAAGTGTCAGCGCTTCACACGGAGGTCAAGGAACTCCTTCAACCCGAACAAGCTCATCTCACACGATTACGTGAACTGTCCCACCTGTTCGATCTGGAAGACGACATGTTTGCGCTTTCCCTGGCAGAGGGACTGTTACAAGAAAGTATCTTGCGATTAGAGCAGGGACAATACCGGCAGGCACGGGCAGCCGGAGAAAAGGCCCTTGAGCATCTTCGCCGCGTGGAACCCCACGTACTGGCTCAGATGAATCGCTACGGAAATGATGCCCAGATTACCCTCTGGGAACAATGGGTCACGGACACCATTCAACGATCAACCGGGACAGCCGGCACAGCGGTCATTGTGCTCAAAGCTCCCCGTCGCCTACTCGTCTACCAACGGGGCCGGATCATTGCCGACTATCCAGCACGCGTGGGGTTTTCAGGATTGGCAGATAAGCTCTACGAGGGAGACGGCGCCACGCCGGAAGGCCAGTTTCATGTGATACACAAAAAAGACGGATCGGGGACCAATTATTATAAGGCCTTATTATTAGATTACCCGACCGTTGCCCATCAAAAGCGCTTCCAGGATGCCCAAGCCAATGGCCTGGTTCCAGCGGATCGATCCATCGGCAGTCTGATTGAAATCCATGGCGAAGGACCTAATAACGAAAATACCACCAGCGGCTGTATTGCCTTGAAGAATTCAACCATGGATGACGTATTTGGTCGGACACAAGTTGGAACGCCTGTCACCATCGTCGGGGCACTGAACCAAGACAATGAGGTCGTGAACTCATTACGCCGGATGGAAGCGCATATTCAGGAGCGAAATGAACGCTGGCACACCCTCCCCACATTTGCGGCCTCATTCACCGACATAGAATAGAATGTCATTCTTCATGACCCCCCACTCACACCTGACGCTTCTGCTGAGCCTACTCGTCCTGCTGACAACGACACTTGGGGCCTCACGCCCCCCCGCCCCCAAACGCACTACAACCGTGGTCCCGGTGGCGGCGCACCCCCAGGAAGAAAACATCCCGTTTTATCCTTCCGCTCCCCGCCTCCTCGCCACGGCGCCCAAGGGCCTGTACCTCGTGGTCGATACGGCCCAAAATCGGGTGTCCCTTCGAAAGGGCAATCGAATCCTCTACAGTGCCGTAGCCTCAACCGGCAGTGGAGCGCGGTTACAAGATCCTCGCAATCCCGGCAACGGATGGGTATTCGATACTCCGCGTGGGGTCTTTACCATTTCCATCAAAATTAAAAACCCGGCCTGGAACAAACCCGACTGGGCCTTCATTGAAGAAGGGCAACCCATTCCAACTAAACCCAAAGACCGGATTGAAACCGGGGTGCTCGGCGACTATGCCCTCGGCTTCGGCAATGGCTATTTCATCCATGGCACGCTGTACACGCGAACGCTGGGCACCAACGTCACCCATGGCTGCATCCGACTTGGCGATGAACCGCTTGAATATGTCTTTCACCACGTGCCCCTTGGCACCACCCTGATCATCTATTGAACCCGCTCAAAGCTTCCTTCAACCCCTGGCCGCTCCAACCCCCCGGTTCCTCCCTGGTGGTGACGATTCTTTTTACCCTTGTCCTGGGAGAAGCCTGTTCTTCTCAGAGCGGGGCTCAACCGAAAACCTCTTCTCATCCCGTTGAACAAGAACTGCAAATGGCACAAACAAAATCTCTCTATGTCATCGTCGATACCGACAAGAACATCGTTTTACTCAAAGCTCGTGGCATCCCCCTGCGGACATTTCCCCTGACCGGCGCCGAGTGGATCGGAGACCCTCTCTCCCACTCAACCGTGCTTCATCTCAAGACGAAAGACCCATCGGTCTCCCCCCTGCCCATTTCCCCTCCATCAGATTCTTCTCCGGACTCTCCGCCGGTAGATCCCATCACTCCGTTAACCGTTAACAATATGCCCAACCGCTACGAGCTCGCCTTTCAGGAATCCGTGACTATTTTGGTACAACCGTCTCACCTCCCATCCTTTTGGGCAAACATGGGACACCAAATAGCCGGCTGGGGGCGACGGGTCACAGCCAGAATAGGCACCTGGGGCGGGTCCCACCAATATCTGGTGCTCTCACTTGATCCTGTGGAAGCCCAGGCTCTGTATTGGGCGGCCATCCCGCCTATGACGTGTCTGGTGATTCCGGGAAACCCCACAGCCCCATAAAACCAGACCCCGGCAGTGAACAGAAAGAGGGGTAGGACCATCTGAAGGATCAACGAGGGATTACAAAACAACAAGGGAGACGGGGACTTAAAACAACAACCGGAGAACAGGAACTCCAGGCAGGCAGGAAGCACTTCGATTCAAACAACTGAATATGAACCGCACCGGGTAGGAAAATCCCCTTCGCATGGATCGACACGAAAGTCGGAGAGGGTACGTTACCGGGATGCATGAAAATCAAGCCTGTTCCAGACGAATGAACAGGCTTGAACTCGGGATGGGGACGGCTATTCTTTCAACATCACATACAATTGACCATCCTGAACTTTCATATCCTTCACCCCCTTTGAAAATTGATCCCAAAACCCGCCTGAGCCGCCAAATTCTTCCACCAGGTTGGTATTTTTGATATCTCCCCACCAGGCACTGGGAAGCGGAATTCCGCCTAAACTAATCCCGCGCATCGCCACCACCGGCTTTCCATTGGCATAACTCAGCGCCAGTCCAAAATTGACCTTCAACATCCTTCCACCCACAAGGGGCATTTCGTGTTTTACCGGGACCACAAGTTGGACACTCAGAAGATCATCCGCCATATCAACAGCCATATGTCTGGCCATATACGAATCGGTGGCAATCAAGGCATTCACCTCCCGCTCGGTTAACTGAATCTGCCGATTCGCATCCGTTTCAGAATACGGCACCGGCTCAATGGGCAAATTTACCGTGGAGGGAGAAGGTTGGGACACGGATGAAGAAGGGGAATCGGCCGTATGAAGCAAATGAGCCATTTTGACATTCAGGACCTGCTGTTCCGACTCACCCAATCGGGTCGGCTGAAACATCGCGGCATTCACGTACTGGTTCATCCACAATACAACGCCCAACGCCAGGACCAACATCGCAAGCCCGACTACAAGGATAACCTGTTTCCCACTAAACTTTCGCCGTGAAACCACGACTTGGGTTGTCTCAGTATTCATCGCCTCTCCCTTTCCCGGGTGCCCACCCTGCATGGATACATGCATCTCTTAATTATCAACGCTAGCCTCGCCTGGCTTGTTTGCAGTAAGCTTTCACTGCCTTCCCATGTATTCTACCGCAAAAATTTATTAGCGATACTGCTTGATTAAGCCCCCGGAGAACACAGGCGATGCGCTTCGGATTATTTGGGAGAAATAGGGGAATAGGTGGACAACCCCGTGCACGCATGAGTTGGAAAATGCGGCTCATCCCGCTCGTCCTATTCGCGATATACGGACTGTATTTTTACGTCTCGAACCAGGAAACAGTTCCACTAACCGGCCGATCGCAATTGGTGGACATGACCCATGAGCAGGAAATGGCCTTGGGGCTGCAGTCCTACCAGGAAATCCTCAGCCAGTCCCAAGTCATTCCGGAAGGGCAGGTCGTGGATCTGGTCCGCACCATCGGACGCCGTCTGGCGAATGCGGCAGCCGATGTGGATCCTGGATTCGACTGGGAATTTAATGTCATTGAATCTCAACAGGCCAATGCCTTTGCCTTACCCGGGGGAAAAACCGCCGTGTATACCGGACTCATCCCAGTTGCGGAAAATCAAAGCGGGTTGGCCGTCGTCATGGGCCATGAAATCGCCCATGCCATCGCGCGTCATGGGGCCGAGCGCATGGCGCATCAAAAATTAGTGCAGATGGGCACCATCGCCGCCACAGTGGCGGTCGGCGATATGGATTACGACACACAAAGAATGGTCATGGGCGCATTGGGAGTCGGCGCACAATATGGCGTGCTCCTCCCCTTTTCCCGTGACCATGAATCAGAAGCCGATTATATGGGCCTGCTGTTTGTCGCCCGTGCCTGCTTCGATCCGACCGAAGCCCCAAAACTCTGGGAGCGCATGGGAGAAATGAGTCAAGGCAAACAACCGGCCGAATTCATGTCCACCCACCCCAGCCACGGAACCCGCATCAAACAATTTCAGGAATGGATGCCCGAAGCCCTAGCCCTCCGTGAGCAACATTGTGGCAACCCGCCACCTTCCTCATCATAACCTAACAACCCAATTTCTGCTTTTCTTCGTTGTCTCCTGACCCTGCCTTGGGTTGCCGAGTCAACTCCCAGACATTCGCTGGTCAAAAACTTGGAGAATTTTCCGAAAGGTAAACAAGGCAGTGTCTTTAGGAGAGGCCTGTATGGCTGAATCTGCGGCAACTTGTATGTCGGCAGGAGAAAGATGAAATCGAGTGACAACTTCTTGAGCATCCTCCAAATCTTGCTCCGTTCCACGACGGAGTTTGGCAATCACAAAATCAAGCGGATGAAGGAGCCTGATTCGAAGGCCTTCGGCTTCATGCCACACTGAAGTCCGGTTGCGATATCCTGGAGGCATCGCCACCACTGACCATCCAGATATATTTTCCCCAAGATCCGCCGGCACCTGACGGGCTCGGAGGAATTCCAAAAGCGGCTCAAGGTCTCCAGCCAACTCCCCATCAACATCGACCGTGACGCGTTCATGAACCCCATAAGCCTGAAGAGCGAGCCCACCAACGAGGATCAGATCAATAGAATATTGCCTCTGAGTTACGTATTCCTTAAGGAGTGCTTTGAGCGTTTCAAGGTTGATGGGTGACAAATTGTAAAGCCTCCGCAAACGTCCGATAGTCTCGTTGGTCAATTTTTCCGTTGTCGAGAGGGAGCGACACCCGAGGCACCACGGATTGAATCAAACTTCTATACGTGGTGAACCACTGGCAAGCTTTCTGATAGGCGTCCTTAACCTCCGGAAGATCCTGCCAGGGCTTGAGGTCAAGTTGCTCGTTAAAGAGAATTTCCAGCCAAAGTAACCGTTTGGCCCGGGGGACTTGCAGAATGGCCTCAACAGTATTCAAACCCGTATAGGCCGGTAAAATTTTGAGGGCTGGATATGAGGAGGGAATCGAATTGTTCGGCATCCCGGCAAGTGTAAGCCAATAATGCCTTTCCATCAAGCTCAAACCCTGCTTCCCGTTGCAGAATGACTACGGGTTTCCTCCTTCTTTCAATAAAGTTCTGGAATGAGAAAAATGCTTGACATAGTAAGGGGTTACGTCTAATTTCCGTTGCACATGCCGCCTACAATCCCCCCATTCCAAGTATCAACGTTAAGTGACACTTTTGACCAGCTTCACTGAGCCAGAAATCATCATGTCCGCCAAGGAAGCCACAGCCACTATTAAGATCAACAGGCTGCTCGACGGCGCAGGTTGGCGCTTCTTCGCAGATGGCGACGGGTCTTCCCGCACAAAAAAGAATTTTCAGGGCAACCTTGGCCCCGTATGAGGGAAGCAAAGATGAAATTGGTTTCTCTTGCGGTGCAAAACTTCCGCTGCTTCAAAGAAGAAGTCTTCACGCCAATTGAAGACTTAACTACCTTTATAGGGAAAAATGATATTGGGAAATCTTCGCTGTTAGAAGCCCTTGAGATTTTCTTCAACAATGAGGTAGTAAAAATAGATTCCAGCGACGCGAATATTTTTCATCGAGACAACTCGGTGGTCATAACCTGCGAATTTACCGAGCTGCCTACTAGCCTGACGCTAGATGCCGGGGCTACAACGTCTTTGGCCAACGAGTATTTATTGTCCATGTCCGAAACGCTGATGATTCAAAAAGTTTACGACTGCTCCAAACAAAAAATCACCACGGAAATCAGGATTCTAGCCCATCATCCAACGGCTGAAGGGGTTTCCAATTTATTGGAACTTAAGGAAAGTGAGCTTAAGCATATCGTCAAGGCCAAGGGGCTTCCTGCAAAACTGAAGGGCAATCCTGGCATGCGTCGCGCCATCTGGGATTCCATAGAGAATCTTAATCGACAAATGGTGCCAATTGTTGTGAGTGGCGCAAAAGATGAACGTAAGGTCATCTGGGACCAGATTGAAGGCCACCTACCGTTTTTTGCCCTCTTTCAAAGTGACCGAAGCAGCAGGGATTCTGACGACGAAGTACAAAATCCTATGAAGGCCGCAATTACGGCTGCAATTGCTGAAGTCCAAAGCGAGATTGAGGAGATCCAATGTAAGGTCAAGGAAAAAGTGGAAACCATCGCTCGGCAAACCCACGAAGCATTGAAAACACTGGATCCGAATCTTGCGCAAAAACTTTCTCCCGAATTTAAGCCTCCTACAACCTCAAAGTGGATTGGGCTTTTTTCGGTCAACATGGATACGGAAGATGGTATTCCGCTGAACAAAAGGGGTAGCGGAGTCCGGCGCATGGTGCTTGTTAGTTTTTTTAAGGCGGAAGCAGAGCGCCGCTTAAAGGAAAGCAGCAGGCGAAGTATTATCTATGCAATCGAGGAACCTGAAACCGCTCAGCACCCTAACAACCAACGTATATTAATCGATTCTTTCAAAAGTTTAGCAAACGAAAAAGGTTGTCAGGTACTTCTAACCACCCACAGCCCAGGTCTGGCAGCAGAGCTCCCAGCCCAAAGCATTCGTTTCATACATAAGCATCAAGAAGAATTAACTATCCAAGCTGGCGCAGATGTGTTTGGTGAAGTGGCAAAGAGTCTTGGCCTAATTCCCGACAGTCGCGTTAAAGTTCTCCTGTGCGTGGAGGGGCCAACCGATGTCACCGCCTTTAAATACCTTAGCAGAGCATTGCATTTGGAAGATCAATCCTTACCAGATCTCAAAAGAAACGAAAATGTAGCGTTTTTGGTTCTGGGTGGCTCCACCCTTAAACACTGGGTCAACGAGCATTATCTTCGACAATTGAAATGCCCGGAGGTACATATCTACGATAGAGATGTAAAGAGGTATGCTGAATCGGTACAACAGGTGAATCAAAGGTCTGATGGTTCATGGGCAGTTCAGACAAAAAAGCACGAGATTGAAAGCTACCTCCACCCCAATGCCATTCGGGCAGCCTTTGATGTGGAAGTTGAAATAGTAGATCACCCGACTGAAGGAAAACCTGCTGTGCCAAGGGCATTTGCAAAAGAATATTCAAAGAAAATTGGCCTTGATAGTTTAATGAACGATGACAAAGCAAAGATCAAACTTGCAGAGAGAGCATTTCCGGAAATGACTGCCGCCATGATCCGTGAACGAGACCCAGATAATGAAGTAGAAGGTTGGCTCCGCAGGATTGGTCAGATGCTGAATGGCAAATGATTGGTCGCTCAAATCGTCCGATTTCATGTATCCGTTCTTCCTCCTAATTCTCGCGCACCATCCCGACCACCATCGCAACCCGCAGACTAGACCTGATTTTCGCACATGAAGAAGGAACATTCCGGAAAACTGGTGTTTTCGCCGAGCGATCTTATTTGCTATCTGGGCTCACCGTTCGCATCCTGGATGGACCGATACGCCTTGGATAATCCCGGCGCGGTCACGCCTGATGAGGAAACCGAGGATGGACAACTTATTGCGCAGACCGGCGCGCAACACGAACGCGCGGTGCTCGATGAGTTCAAGGCTTCGGTTGCTAACCTGGTCGAGATTCCAAGGACCGATCCGGTCATTGCCCGGACAACGACTCTCTCCGCAATCAACGCAAAGGTCCCCATTATTTATCAGGCGTTTTTGGAGCATGAGCCGTTCGCGGGGTTTGCCGACTTTCTTCTGTTCGAAGAAACGGGACAGTATCAAGTGTGGGACACGAAGCTAGCCCGCTCGCCCAAGCCGTATTATGCGATTCAGCTGTGTTGCTATTCGGACATGCTTGCCGCCGCCACTGATGCTCAGTTACCCGAAAGATTCGGGCTCATACTCGGCACTCAAGAACGAGTTGAATTTCGGATCGAAGACTTTATCCATTACTACCGCCGCATCAAAACGAATTTCCTGACCATGCAGAACGGCTTCACCGGAAATCTCACGGATCGCCCTGAACCCCTTCCCCGAGCTGATCACGGCCGTTGGACTTCCCATGCGGAGAAGTTCTTCCATGACACAGATCATCTCGTGCAGGTGGCGGGCATCACGGTGGGGCAGATTAAAAAGCTCAAGAAGGGTGGGATCGCCACAGTCGACGATCTCTCTGCGGCCTCCGGCACGTCCATTCGCAAACTGGCTGCCGACTCACTGGAAAAGCTCGTGGCCCAGGCGCGTCTTCAGTGCCAAACCCGGGCCGACCGGATCATGAATCCTGATGCCCCCCCGCGCTATGAAGTCCTGCCTTCCATTGGGGCAAATGGCGAACCCGTGGGCCTGGCCGCTCTTCCGCCCGATCATCCGGCGGATGTCTTCTTCGACATGGAGGGGTACCCGCTGGTTGCCGGTGGACTGGAATATCTGTTTGGAGTCTGCACCCGAAGCGAACAGTCGGATTCTTTTGAGTTCATGGACTGGTGGGCACACACACGTGAGGAAGAACAGCTCGCTTTCGAAGGCTTCGTAGACTGGGTCTTCAATCGATGGCAGCACAACCCCGGCATGCACATCTACCATTACGCCCCCTACGAAGTCTGCGCAGTTCGGCGGTTGAGCACGCGCCACGATACCCGGCAGGACGAGGTGGACGCGCTGCTCCGGAACGAGGTGTTTGTTGATCTCTTTCAGATCGTCCGTCACGGCCTGCGCCTCGGCGAAAACAGCTACTCACTCAAGACCGTCGAACGCCTCTACCGACCGAAACGCGCCACCGAGGTGGCCACCGCGGCTGACTCCATCGTTCAATACGCCAGGTGGATCGAAAGCCAACAGCCCGATGATTGGAATCGCAGCCCCATTCTGAAAGATATCCGCGACTACAACCAGGACGATTGTGCATCCACGGCAGAGTTGCTGGAGTGGTTACGGAAAGTGATCGTCGAACATCAGATCACTGTGGTGAACCAAAATCCCGACCCGGCTCCTTCGGCCCCAAAAGAATTGCCCCCGGAGGTCGTGGCGCGATTGGAGACCGCTGCACAGCTTCGCACGCAAGGAGATGCTATCTCCCTGATTCTTGCCGATGTGATCGACTTTCATCGCCGGGAAGAAAAGCCCATGTGGTGGCGCATGTTTGACCGCGCCACCGCGACCCCTGAAGAACTCCGCGACGACCCCGCCTGCCTTGAGGGGATCTCCGCCGTTGGAACTCCCGTGCCCGAAAAACTTTCACTTGTACAAGAATATCGTTTCGACCCCTCTCAGGAATGCAAATTGTCTGCGGGGGATAAAACCAAAGTGATGTTCACCCATAACCTGAATGCGAAATTCACCCTCGTGGAGTTGGATGTGTCCATCGGAAGACTGGCTCTCAAAATCGGCAAGAAAGGTCTAACCGAAAAATGTGCAGGCATATTCCCTCAGCAGGGGTCACTGCTTCCCGACGAACATGTTTCGGCGACGGCCATTCAGCTTGCGCTTACAGAAGTAATTGCCAAACACTTGTCAGGGAACCTCGATGCCCCGGTGTCCGCCCTCTTGAACCGAGTGCCACCCGCAACACCTCTGCAACATGCGGACGAAACGCCAACCGATGCGGCCAGCCGGATCGCCGGTTCAATGGCCGGTGGATGCCTGGTTATTCAGGGACCTCCCGGCACGGGAAAAACATTCACGGCTTCACAGGTCATCACCAGATTGCTCGCTTCCGGCAAGAAAGTCGGCGTCGCATCAAACAGCCACAAGGCCGTGATCAATCTTCTCACTGCCTGCGGGGACGCTGTTAAAGGGAGTGGTTCCCAGCTCCACGGACTTAAAGTTGGTGGTGACCCCGATGATCCCTTGTTTAACTGCAACCCCGGCGTGCAATACCTCAAAGACACCGGCACCGCGCACCAGACTTACACTCGTGGCGTGGTCGGCGGAACGGCTTGGCTTTTTACCAGGCCTGAGTGGGAAGGCGCACTTGATTTCCTGTTCATTGATGAAGCCGGGCAGGTGGCCCTGGCCAACGCCATGGCGATGGCTCGATCCGCGAAGAACCTTGTGCTTCTAGGTGATCAGATGCAACTCGAACAACCCGTGCAAGGCTCCCATCCCGGCGATGCCGGACTTTCCGTCCTCCAGTACGCGCTCAAGGACATGGAGGCCAGTCAATCCGACTCTCCCGTCATGCATGCCGTGGTACCTCCGGATTACGGGCTTTTTCTCGGGGAGTCCCGCCGGATGCATCCGGCCGTCTGTCGCTTCATCTCGGAGAGTATGTATGAGGGCCGCCTTGGATCACATCCCGACTGCGCCCGGCAGCGGATCATTGTCCCACCAGGTGCCAACAGCCTCATCACCTGCGAAAGCGGGATCCTCTTCAGCGGGGTGGAGCATGATGGCAATATCCAACAGAGCGATGAAGAGGTTGAACGGGTCACGACAATGTACCACGAACTCCATGGACGTCTTTACACCGACAAGGATGGCATCACCAAACCATTAGACTTGGATCACTTTCTTTTCATCGCCCCCTACAACGCTCAAGTCCGCGCGCTTCAGGCCGCGCTACCCGACGGCGCACGCGTTGGAAGCGTTGACAAATTTCAAGGGCAGGAAGCTCCCGTCTGCATTCTTTCTCTCTGCTCCAGTTACGGTGAATACGGTTCACGCGGACTGGCCTTCATTCTCGACCGCAACCGGGTGAATGTGGCCATCTCCCGGGCTCAATGTCTTGCCGTGGTCATTGCGGATCCCCGAATCGCCGGCACTCCTCCCGGTTCCCTGGAGGAGATGAAACTTATCAATCTGTTTTGCAAATTGATCATGTATCCACCTCCATGTGCAATATGATCGCTCCGCCCCCTAACGAGGCCCATAAGGGAGTTCCCCCATTTCTGATGTAAGCGTTTGAGACCCGTCGCAGATTGCGCGAGGGCTTTTGTACCCATGCCGGAAGCCTACATACCGCTGGAAGACTGGAATCCAAAATTCTGGATAAGCTTCAACCCTGCCACACGGTTCCCACGATCAGAACCGGCTGGAATTTAAAAGCGTTGGACTTTCCAGACGACATGAATGGTTTCAAGGAAGGTGATGAGGTATCCGGCCGGATCCAAAGACGCCGGTTGGTTTACAGCGGTACGCTGATGGGCGTGATGGTAGCTATGTAGCCCTTCACCCAAAAAGAGAAGCGTGACTCCCCAATGCATATTTCGCGATTCATCCCGGCTGCCTTCCGTTTTCCCACCGAACATATGACCAAAAGAATTGACCATCCAGGTAAATTGGTGCATGAGGAAAATTCTCAAACACCCGGCCCAGAAGAAAGCCCGAACCGCTTCATCCGAACCTCCCATGGCATACCCAAGCATGGCCGGCACCAAAAACGACGTGGCACAGATCGGCCAATACCACCGGCTGCATCTTCGACTGATCGGATCACTAATAGTATCTTTCGCATAGAGACGGGTATCGGTTGGCCATTCCACAAACATCCATAATAGATGGGCATGCGCGAAACGCATGAACCCGGAAGTGATCTTATTTTGCCGACTCCAATACGGACTATGAATATCCAATGGCTGATCAGAAAAACGATGATGCCGCCGGTGGTCAGCCACCCATCGATCAATAGGACCTTGCATCGCCCAGGTGCTCAAAATACCCAATAGCCATCGAACCCATGTACTCGTTTCGAAGGCATGATGAGAGAAATATCGATGCAACCCAACGCTCACCCCGATAAGGTTGAACAGGAAAAACAACAGGAAGAGAAAAACCGTGGAGGAAGTGGGAGCAGAGAAACCGGAAGACAGGAGTCCGATAAGGGTGCCAATAAAAGGGATTCCAATCGACACCCCATTCACGATAGCATTGCGCCTCATGGCCTTTGAATCTGTCATAATGCCCACTTCACTCAATTCCACCCTCATCAGAAACTCCTACCTTCCTCACAAAACATGTGTCTGTGTCTCTCATTCACCTTGAAAAAATTTGATCCAACATTACAAGAAAGCCATTTGCGTTTTGACGTCACAAGGAGAAAACCAACCGGAACATGCACCAGCCTTTTACCTCAAGACAATGGGTTGGGGAGTGTAAGGAAATTTTAACTGAACGAGGGCGTCTGACAAGGGGGCATGAGCCTAAAAAGGATATGACCCACAGGAATGGCTCATTCGAAACAACAAGTGAACGGTGGTATTAAACAACCGGAGGCTCTGGCACCTGAATGGTAACCTTGACGAAAAAAAAAGGCTGCGGGTTTCAGAGCGGTGCCGGACTTCCTGGAGAAGCATGTCGATGCGAGGCACGACCATGTCTTCCTAAAAAACCTTCCCATTCGTTTCCACGATAAATGAATCCTGAGAAACATCCTCCTTGAGAATGCCCAGTGAAGCCGATTATGGTAGTCCCACATTTTGCCGATACCTTACCTAATTTCTGGTGAAAGGAAGTCGTGCCCAATACCTTAGCCCACATCGGCGTGCAAGGCCTCCTGAATCAGGCGGTCAAACCCGGAATCGATCCCAAACTGGTCTGCATGGGTTGTTTGCTTCCGGACATCCCCTGGATTTTCCAAAGAGTCTTGATGGGATTCCTGCCGGGAAGCGATCCCTACACCATTCGCCTGTATTGTATCGCCCAGGCCTCTTTATTCGTCACGTTGGTCTTATGCGGGGCCTTGGCCTTTCTTACGCGTACACCACGAGCCGTGTTCCTGATTCTCGGGGTCAACGTTCTCCTACATCTCGTGCTTGATGCGCTTCAAACCAAATGGGCCAATGGCGTCCATCTCTTTGCTCCACTGTCATGGGACTTATGGAATGTGGGGTTATTTTGGCCGGAAAGTCTTCCAACCTATATCATGACCGCGGGTGGCTTATTTTATATCGGATGGCAATGGCGAAAGGGGATATCACAGCCTCTCCCAATTTCGCTCCTGTCTCCGTTCAAATTGGCGATATCGGCGTCGTTACTCATACTCTATTTCGCACTGCCTTTTGTCCTGTTAGAAGGACCTCGAAACGCCAATAACCATTTCGTCCGAACACTTGAGGAAACGGCGGCTCGTCCAGGACGTCTTCTGGAACTGGATCGGCCATCCTATGTGAAAACTCCCTCAGGAGATATGATTGGCCTATTCAATGGTGAACAAATCGGCACCACGCAACAGATTCTGGATCACTCCGCTACCGTCTCGGTTCGTGGGCGGTTTGTCACACCCACCCAACTGGACGTGCTTGAATTTCATGAACATTCCAGTTGGTTCCGTGATACGGGTAGTTACCTGGGTATCCTTCTCCTGTTTGGCATGTGGTTTGGGGCATTCCTGAAACAAGGCATGTTCCCCTATTCACACAAATTCAAAAAATTTTCAAACACGTAACAAACCGTAGATACCCAAACCATCCAGGAGGGATACCGCTAAGTAGGAAAGCGAGAAAGGTCATCCAACTGCCAGCCAAACGGGGATATTCCCCCAAGCCAGGCCGGATTTCGGTCGAAGTTTTGAAACCAGCCATAATTTTTTAAGACCCGCTTCACTAATTTCCATTTTTCACCCGCCGAATCACCCCATCACTTCTCTGAGTTTAAACCTCCGAACTAGTTTTCCCTCTACTGGATTTATTTCCACGACTGGGGTAAATTTCTTTTTCCCATGGATTTATTCATCATCGCCGGATTTTTTCATCCCGGCTTCATCGTTTTTCTAAATTCATCTTTTTCTATCCGAGTTTCCGAAAGGGTTACAACCATAAGTCATACCATTAGGAAATTCGAGAGAAAAAGTACGTGAATCGCAAATTCCAGAACAAAAAAATAGTCCCGGCATGGACACGATCCGTTTTGGCCGGCAGCGTTTTGATCGCTCTCATAGGAACCCTCTTACACGAGACGTTCGCACAAGAGAACAGACCCAATGCCGGCAGGGACAATCACGACCGCAGACCCGGTGCTAACAGGGACAATCCCAGGACCAGATCCGATCATGGCTGGAACAATCTCGAGATCAGAGCCATTGATGGCAGGAACAATAATGTGCAAAACCCCGACTGGGGAAGCGCCAATAGCCAATTGCTTCGGCAGGTTAAAGCGGATTACGAAAATGGTAGCTGGACACCTGCCGGCTACAACCGGCCAAATGTCCGTGACATTTCCAATACGGTGGCCGCCCAAGACAAACCGATCTTCAACGAAAAATCGGCCTCGGACTTTATCTGGCAATGGGGACAATTCATCGACCACGATATCGACCTGACCGAGGGGGCAGACCCCCTCGAACCCTTCCCTATTCAAATCCCGACAGGCGATCCTCACTTCGATCCACAATCAACCGGAACACAGCACATGTCGCTGAACCGGTCCGCCTATGATCCGGCTACCGGGACGGATTCCCGGAATCCACGGCAGCAAATGAATCAAAATACAGCGTTTATCGACGCATCGATGGTGTATGGCTCAGACCCGGTACGAGCCGCGGCCCTTAGAGCCAATGACGGAACAGGCCGGCTGAAAACCAGCCCGGGCAATTTGCTGCCGTTCAATACCATCGGCCTGCCTAACCAGGGCGGTCCCGCTCCCACGCTATTTGTGGCGGGAGATGTGCGAGCCAATGAGCAAGTGGGGCTGACGGCCATGCATACGTTGTTCATGCGGGAACATAATCGCCTGGCCGACCTCATGCATGCCAATTCCCCCCGATTAAGCGAGGATGCCATTTACGAAGCCGCGAGGATCTGGGTCGGGGCGTTGATCCAGGTCATCACCTATAAGGAATTTCTCCCCGTACTCCTCGGACCCAATGCCCTGAGGCCCTACACTGGGTACAAGCGTGGGGTCAATCCCGATATTGGCAATGAGTTCAGTACGGCTGCCTATCGTGTGGGCCATACCCTGCTCTCACCGGTATTACTCCGACTGGGTAAAGATGGAAAGTCGATTCGGGAAGGCCATTTACCGCTGCGAGAGGCATTTTTTGCTCCAGGGCGTCTCATCAATGAAGGAGGGATTGACCCGTTACTTCGAGGGCTCGCGAACAATCGCGCGCAAAGGGTCGACAACTATATCATCGACGACGTAAGGGGTTTCCTCTTCGGCCTCCCTGGAGAAGGAGGATTCGACCTGGTCTCACTCAATCTTCAACGGGGACGGGACCACGGACTGGCGAGCTACAATGATGCCCGGTTGGCCTTTGGCCTCTCACCTGCCGTGTCCTTTGACGACATCACCAAGAATCGTGAAGTACAAGAACGTCTGGAAGCTGCATATGGAAGCGTCGAACTTGTGGATTTATGGATGGGCGGGGTGTCTGAAGATCATCGCCCTGGCGCGTTAGTGGGGAATTTATTTTATACGATTCTGGTGGATCAGTTCGAACGGTTGCGGGACGGAGACCGGTTTTTTTATCTCAATGGGTTCCCTACTTTTGAAATTAAAAAATTGGAAGAGACCACCCTAGCCGACATCATCAGGCGGAATACTTCCATCGACCGGGAGATTCAAGATAACGTGTTTCTCGTCTCGCAAAAAGACAATCGTCAGAGAAGACGCTAAGCCCTTCCTCAAGACCACGATCTAGATTTTGAATCAACCCTGGCAGGAAGCTCAAATGGGCAGCACCCGGGTTTTCTGCTATTCATTTTGGGGGTGTTTCAGATTGCCTTTTGTCATCATCCACCTTTTCGGTTCCCGCGCAGGTGGGTAGATTTTTGATCAGACCACTACTTCTCTTTCACAATATCGGAAGAGGGCACATCAATGGTGAGTTTGACAGGAAAGAGTGTGTGGGAGTCTGAGCGGTGCCGGACTTCCTGTAAAAGCGTGTCGATGCGTGGCTCGACCATGCCTTCATAGGATACCTTCCCATTCGTTTCCACGATGACGGGTTTGGAAAAATCCACCAGGTCCTGATTTAGAAACAGGGTATAGCGGCGAATCCGATTGGTACTCACCTCAAATTTGTTGGAATCTGTGACTTGGGCGTGCAATTTGGCGTATACCCCTCCCGTGATAAATTCATCCCGGCTGTCAATGAGGTTTTCCGTAAAGGCGGCAATTTGATCCGTCATATCGATACGCACCCACGAGAATGGCGTAAGATGGGTGGCATCACGAACCAGGGAGATAGTCCGTGGCAATGGCTTTCGTTGTTGACTATCGAACCAGGTGATCAATTCCGGCAGGGCTTGCTTGGGGAAAAAATGTCCTCCCGCATGGGGATGCGTCCAGGTATGCTCCTGGTACTGATAAGGAATGCCGCGACGCTCCATCTCTTTGACCAAGTCTCGGCTCAACTGCACGGGCATGACCCTATCCGCCGCACCGTGAATGACATAGACGGGCGTGTGGGCCAGGTTTTCGACAAAGGGAAACAGCACATCATCAATACCGCTGGCCATCGGCGCGATACCCGCAAAGCGATCCGCATAATGCATCCCGATGATCCAGGTTCCAATACCACCATTGGACATGCCGGTGAGGAAGATCCGATCGGGATCGATATGGTATTGCGTTTGAACCTCATCTAAGACCGTTAACGCCAAATCCTCGCCGAATCGGGTCCACCATGACCCCATGGTTACCGAAGGACAAGCCAGAATGTATTTTTCACCCAGACGTGGAATCCAGCGATCCAGATAGGCCTCCCCCGTAAACCCCGCCCCATGCAAACAGAGAATGAGGGCCATAGGCTTCTCGGGTGAATAGGAAGGAGGAACATACAAGGCATACTCAGCACCCTCACCCCTCACTCGTATTGGTCGTCTGGGTTGGGCACCAACCGGTTGAGTCTCATATTGGCGGGGCTGCTGAAGAATTTTTGAAATGGATTCAACCGTGGCGTCGGGGCGCTGTTGAATGTCAGCCAACAACTCTTTGGCTCTATCCGGAGCAGCCTCCACATATTCTTTCACCATTGAGGCCAGATTCCGCTCAGAAGGCTGTGCGGTCTGGTCTCCGGCTGTTTCCGGAAGTGGATGAGCCCAACTCTGTAGAGCTACCAGGCTCAGTACCAGACATGAGAGAAGGACAATAATTTTTTTCCAGTGCATCATGAACATTTCCCTGACTTTTTTGACCATGAGAACAGTCAGATTAATGACCGTTCAATTATCCTCTCATATTCAACCGGACATTCCTATAGGGTCAGAGGCGTAGTCGACGGTAAAATTCTGAAAGCTTCAATGTAGAAGGAAACGGGAATTATGCGGAATTTTTGTAGAAGAAATATCGAGGGAATTAATCGCTGAACTCAAAATAAACTTTTTGGGAATCATACGGAAATAATAATTCGAGCCCTTCGGCCAAGTTCAGGAAAACCTCTAGAGGACTCCACCCCTCTCATTGACATCCGGGGAGCAACGAAGGATCTGAGCCCAGCCCCTCTTCGGCCAACTTTTCCAGATGGGCACCGGCTCACAACCCTCACAACCGGCGGGTAGGACAAAACAGAACGCGACGGATCTAATTTCTGGCGGCGAATTGGCGATAGGCATCCTTCACGGCCTCTTTGCCATGAGTACGTTCCAAACGCCTGACGATAAAATGGCCGCGCGCCATATTTTGAAAATGTTCCATAAACAGAAAATTGATGGTGGCTCCCCCTGCGGCCCCCAGCAACGGGATTGCCTGAGCGGCAGCTTTCTCTGATACCTGGATACTATATCGTGAGGCAATTTCAGACAGAAGTCTGACCAACGGCGGAGCGCCTGACCCCGCCAAGCCACGTTCAAGCAGATACTTGCCCGCTTCGGTCATCGCACCCGCCAACGCCGCCCTCACTGCAAAATATCCCGTTTCCGCCCCGTCATCCGCTTGACTGGTGCCCCCCATGGCGAACACCTCCAAACAGGCCAGCTTGCTCCCGGCCTCCATAATCGGTTCTCCCTCACTTCTCGCGATATCCGCGATAGACCGCAACATCAGTGTCGTAGAGATCGGCAATTCTACGCTCAACGCCATGAGCCCCATCGATCCCCCGATTGCACCGCTGACGGTCGTCAATACCCGGTGAGCCCCATTGGCCGGCTTACCCCGATACCGTTCATTTATACTGGACACGGCCAGATTTAACGCTTTATTCAAAGCTTTTTGCGTGGTCGTCAGAAGTTTGTTGGAAAATCCCTCGGGTAGCATGGTGATGGCCCGTTCAACCGGCCCTCCGATGAGATTCGTGACTTTGGCGGCAAAGCTGGGGGTTTCTAAGAGATCTACTGCTAATGCTAAATACTGCTCGTCAACTTTATTGAGATTGGACATGAGCGCGATCTCCCCGGTTTCTCTATAGTGCACAGGATTGGAGTATTCTCTATGGTAATGAATAGCAGACACCGTCAGCCTGCCCGTTATCGATGACTAAGTAACCCCCTCACCGTCGTGGCTCAATTGTTCCCGTCATGAGCCAATCCTTCCCGAGCTTTTTGAGTTGGCAATCCGCGAGTGGCCAGGCTCGATCAATTTTTTTCGGCGACTGTCCGCCGATGAGGCCAATGGCATCCTGCCCACCCAGCAGCATTGGAGCCGTATACAATCTTACCCGATTCACCAATCCCTGGTGAAGCGCAGTCGCATTCACCTTACTGCCGCCTTCGATGAGGACCGAAGTGATACCCTGTTTCCCTAATCGAGCAAGACAGGCTTTCAACGAGACGCGTCCCGCTTGCCCAGGCAACACCCAAACCTGAATGCCACGTTTTTCAAAGTGCTCAATTTTTTTGACTGGAGCCTGTGTGGTCGTACACAAAATGGTGGGCTGCTCCTCCACCCCTTGTAACACCTTGGCATTGGAGGGAATGCGCAATCGGCTATCGAGAATGACTCTCACCGGTTGGCGTCCCACCCGTCCGCTGGTCATCGTTTTTCCTCTGGCCGATAATTCAGGATCGTCGGCGATGACCGTGCCGACTCCCACCAGAATCGCATCCATCCGGTTACGCAGACGATGGACATCCTGTCGGGCGCGTTCAGCTGTGATCCATCGTGACTTGCCGGTGGCGGTCGCCAATTTTCCATCCAACGTCATGGCCCCTTTGAGGGTTACCAACGGACGTCCGGTCGTAATCCAATATGCATAGACCTCATTCAGGTTTCTGGCATCCTGTTCTAACATGCCAACCGATACGGGGATATTCGCGTGCTTGAGTTGTTGAAGCCCCCGTCCATTGACCTGTGGATTGGGATCGATCATCGCCACGCATATCCGTGCTAGTGCGGACTGAATAAGGAGAGGGACACAGGGAGGCGTGCGCTTGTGGGTATGGCAACAGGGTTCTAACGTTACATAGAGGACGCCCCCTCGCGCTCGAGGGCCCGCTTGATGGAGCGCTAATACTTCTGCATGAGGTTCGCCGGACTGACGGTGATAGGCTTCTCCGACGATCTGCCCATCCTTGACGATCACAGCCCCTACCATGGGATTGGGACTCGTACGCCCTTTCCCTTTGGCTGCGAGGGAAAGGGCTCGCTTCATGAAAGTGTTATCTGATGGGACGGACGTCACCGCCTTTTAGCAGCCGCAGTCGGTTTTTTACGTGTAGGAGAGGGAGAAGTCTTTTTCTTGGATGTGCTCTTCTTGGCTGTGGTCTTTGTCACAACATTTTTCTTCACGGTACTCTTCGCCGCCGGTTTCTTTGGGGCTGATTTTTTTGTGGCCGGTTTCTTCCCGGCCACGACTTTCCTCGTCGTGACTTTTTTCCCGGTCGTGTTCTTTGATGGCGCCTTTTTAGGCGTTTTGGCAGAACCGGATTTGGATGACACCGCCCGGGATTTGTTGATTATGCGAAACGTTGATCGAGACTCACGTTGACTCTCCTCACGTTCGAGCACCGCTACTGCCGCTTGAGCCGCAGCGAGACGTGCAATCGCCACACGGTAAGGCGAACAGCTCACATAGTTCAGGCCTAATTCATGACAAAAAGCCACGGAACTCGGTTCCCCCCCATGCTCTCCGCAGATTCCAAGTTTAATTAAAGGGCGGGTCTTCCGCCCTTCCTGAATCGCCCATTTCATTAAGGCTCCAACCCCTTCCTGATCCAATACCGCGAAGGGATCCGCCTCCAAAATATTTTCGGCTTTTTTGTCGATCGTGGCCTTACACATCCGGCATACCATTTTCTTCCAATCGACGTTGGTCCGTTGGCAGACCGGACACCGGTCCTGGCGATCCAGATAAAAGCCGATATAGGGTCCTGCATCATCGCGCGAAAACCCGAACGTCGTTTGCGTCAGATCATTGGTCCCAAAGGAAAAGAATTCAGCATGTTCGGCGATTCGCCCTGCCGTTACAGCCGCACGAGGCAGCTCGATCATGGTGCCGATCAAGTAACTCAACTTCATGCCATATTCCGCCATGGTCTTTTCCGCTACGTCTTGAATCAGCTCCTTTTGGGCTTTCATCTCTGACGGCATCCCCACCAACGGAATCATAATTTCCGGCACAATCTTTTTGCCTTCGCGCGCCACTTCACAGGCCGCTTCAAAAATCCCCTGAACCTGCATGCGGGTAATTTCCGGCATGGTAATCCCAAGCCGACATCCACGAAGACCCAGCATGGGATTATATTCATGTAACTCTTCGACTCGATCCAGGATGCGCTGTTTCTCCTGAATGACTTGAGGGTCTCCATTGGTCACTTCCAATTTCGCGATTTCAACCAGGAGATGTTCTCGTTTGGGTAGAAACTCATGGAGGGGAGGATCGAGTAAGCGAATCGTGACGGGAAATCCCTTCATTTCCCGATAGAGTCCGATAAAATCCTGCCGTTGAAGGGGAAGAAGTTGCTCTAAATACAGCTCCCGTTCTTCTCTTGAAGATGCCAGGATCATCTGCTGCATGATGGGTACACGGTCTTCGGCAAAGAACATGTGCTCCGTCCGGCAGAGGCCGATGCCCTCGGCCCCGAATCCTCGCGCGATGTGTGCCTGCTCGGGAATGTCCGCATTGGACCGGATCTTGAGCACTCTAAACGCATCGGCCCATTTTAAAATCGTGGAAAAATACTGATATTTTTCGGAATCTTTCGGATCCATTCTTCCCTGGATGACCTGGATCACTTCGGAATCCACCACCGGAATGTCCCCCGCATAAACCTGTCCGGTAAACCCGTTCAAGGAGAGAAAATCTCCTTCGGACAGAACCATGGACCCAAACTGGACCTTTCCATTGGGCAAGACCTCCACGGCATCACAACCGGCAATACAGACTTTTCCCATCTGACGGGCCACCACGGCCGCATGCGAAGTCATCCCGCCCTTGGCTGTCAGAAATCCTTCGGCTGCATGCATCCCCTGAATATCATCAGGACTGGTTTCATGACGGACCAGAATGGCACGTTCGCCCTTGGCCTTCATGGCCACCGCTTGATCCGGAGTGAGAGCAATATGCCCGGCCGCCGCTCCCGGACCGGCCGGAAGGCCCTTCCCGACAGACTGAAATTTGGCTTCATCACTGCTTTCGAATATGGGGTACAAATATTGAGAGAGTTGTTCGGGCGCGACCCGTTTGACCGCTTCTCTCCGGTCGATGAGTCCCTGACGAACCATATCCACGGCAATCCGAACTGCCGCGATCCCGGTCCGTTTTCCAACCCGGGTTTGCAACATATACAGTTTGCCCTCTTGGATCGTGAATTCCAGATCGAGCATGTCCCGGTAATGTTTTTCCAGAGTACGCTGGGTTTTGATGAGATCCTTGTAGGCTCCCGGCAACGTGTCTTGTAATGCCAACACCGGCATGGGAGTTCGAATCCCGGCTACAACATCCTCGCCTTGGGCATTCAACAGACATTCGCCAAAAAAGACCGGGACGCCGTTTGCAGGATTTCGGGTAAAGGCCACCCCCGTCCCGCTGGTGTCCCCCATGTTGCCAAATACCATGGACTGGACATTGACGGCCGTTCCCCATTCATCGGGTATATCGTAGAGCCGGCGATACGTCACGGCACGATCCCCGAACCAGGAATCAAACACCGCATCCACCGCCATCCGGAGTTGTTCAAAGGGATCTTGCGGAAAGTCTCGTGCTGTCTCGGTTTTAACCAATTCCTGATATTGAACCACTAACTCCGCCAAGGCCTGTTCAGACAAATCGGTATCATGCTTGACCCCATGCGCCTGTTTCATGGCTTCCAGGCTATGTTCAAACCGCTCACGGGGAATGCCCATCACCACGCTGCCAAACATGGTGATGAAACGCCGGTACGCATCAACGGCAAACCGTTGATTGCCGGTCTTTTTGCCTAAACCCTGAACCGTTTGTTGGTTGAGGCCGAGATTCAAGACTGTATCCATCATACCGGGCATGGACGCTCGTGCCCCGGACCGCACCGATACCAGCAACGGATTGTCCGGATCGCCGAGTCTGGCCTTCATGGTTTTTTCGACCTGCCGCAGGCCATTCAGCGCTTGATCCCACATCCCGGCTGGAAAGCGTTTTTTTGAATAAAAATATTCCACACAGGCCTCGGTCGTAATCGTGAACCCTGAAGGCACGGAAATTTTCAGGTTGGTCATTTCGGCCAATCCCGACCCTTTCCCTCCTAAGAGTTCTTTCATGTTGCCGGATCCTTCAGCTTTTCCGCCGCCAAAGAAATAGACATATTTTTTGTGCCGCATTTCTTCGCTCTCCTTTACCCGATCCACCGGCCTCCCGGAAAAAAAGACGTCAGCACCGGAGAGGACTGAATGCCTGGCATTCTTCTCCCGACCATTCTCCCTGTTGTCAGGAGACCCTCACGGTCAACAGTCTTGTTTTTCAGAGACGCCTGGGATAGGCGTGGTGTATGAATATAAATATGTGAGCTGGTTGTTAGAACAAAGGTTGGATACACAAGCATTCAGGTTGAATGATGATTTACAGATTGAAGACGGTCTTGATATTTAGCTATCAATATTTGCTTTGTCCACATGCCGGATATTATGACAACTATGGCAAAAATCATGAGCGCAATCAATCGGTAATTCTCCGCCGGGTTCCCTGGGACATACAGGTTGCCATCCGGCCCCATGGCCAGGGGTTTTCCTTTCGGCAACCGATGTGTCTCACCCGAGATATCGGAGAAATCAAGCCATTCGGAGCAGACCTTGACCAACCCGTCCACACCCGCGACCTTTAACCACGTGACCTGAACACAATGCCCATTTTCCGGATCAAAGAGTTCCGATTTTGACACGATGCTCTCCAAATCAACACCGCTCACCCAAAGACCGGTCAGAATTAAGGCATTGCAGACAATAATAAGGGCAACCGTCACGACCAGGGTAAAGCGTTTCAGGCGTCGTGAAATCTTTGGGCTCACTCCCCCGTCCGTACTACCCCCCATCGGATGTTCCTTCCCATGACCGTCTCGCTTTCACGAGGGCGTCCAGGAATCCTCTTCCAGCGACGGTTATCCACTTGCCGATTGCAGACAGGACAGATCGGCAACCGTGAGAAACAGGTCATCCGTCGCCTTTAATAAGGAAAGGCGATTAGCCCGCGTCTGTGGGTCTGAATCATTGACCATCACAGCTCCGAAGAACTCATCAATCGGGCTCTTGAGTTCCAACAACGAAAGAAGGGCTTTCCCGTAATTCCGGTCATTCACCGAATCGCGGACTTGCTGTTGCACCACTTCCAAGGCCTGAAACAGCCGACGCTCCGATTCATGCACAAACTGTTCAGGCAGGGCCTGCGCGTTCGTCCATTGTTCTTTTTCAACAATTCGATGAGCCCGCTTAAATCCGATCATCAGCGGATCAAAATCCGGCTGAGGCACCATGGCTTCCAAGGCCTGCATGCGTGCGACCAAATCAGCCATATCACAGACCATCGAATTGGAAACATGGATGACCGCTTCCATGATATCTTCCCGTAAGCCCAGATGTTGCCTGCCATAGAACCGAAGCCGGTCAAGAATGAACGCCACCACATCTGAACCGGTTTGAGGGGTGCCACGCACCTTCCCACCTTGTCCATCTAAGATCCGCAGCGCCTGATCCACAACGGAGGTGACATTCAACCGGAGGGGCGTTTCGGCGAGTATCCGCACCAACCCATACGCAGCGCGGCGCAACCCCAACGGATCTTCCGAGCCGGACGGAGACATGCCGGCCGCAAAAAAAGCCACGATGGAATCACACCGATCGGCCACGGCGACTAGGACTCCTGGCAGCTCTTTCGGTAATTGGTCATCTGGAAACCTGGGAAAATACTGTTCACCAATGGCGCGACACACCTCTGGAGATTCGCCATCATGCCTGGCATATTCTTCCCCCATGACCCCTTGCAGGGTCGGAAACTCACCTACCATTCCGGTCGTCAAATCCGCCTTGGCCAGAAAAGCGGCGCGACGGCACATCTCGTCCAGATCCTTTCCGCCGATCTGTTCAGCCATCCATCCGACCAGATGACCCACCCGATCCACTTTTTGACGAACCGTGCCTAATTTGTGATGCAACAGAACCCCTTCTAACGCCGGCACTCGTTCATGGAGTGGGCGTTTCGAGTCTTCTGTAAAGAAATATTGAGCGTCACTCAGGCGAGCGGCCAGGACTCGTTCATTCCCTTTGGTCATGAGCGGGGTATTTCCCCACGGCATATTCGTCACCGCAATAAATTTTGGCAGGAGCCCACCATCCTTGGTGATCAGCGAGAAAAATCCTTGATGCTCTTTCATCGATGAGATCAGCACCGGTTTGGGAACCGCTAAAAATTCTTTCTGAAACGTTCCAAGAATAGCGTGAGGGTATTCCACACCGAAGACTGCTGTTTCAATCAGCTCATCCCGGTACAATGGGTCCACCTGGCCTTTCGCCGCCTTAGCCAACGCTGAGACTTGTTGCATAATGAGGCTCCGACGCTCTTCAGGATCAACCAGAACTCCGAGTCGTTTCATGGCCTCGATATAATTGTTGGCGGTGGTAAGAGGAAACGCCTGTCCCGGCTTTTTCCCTTTCGCTCGATAAAATCGATGCCCTTTCGTCATGGCGCCGGATTGAATTCCCGCAAATTCTATTCTGAGCGGTTGGTCGCCTACTAACGCGACCACCCAACGAATCGGACGACCAAATTTTGCCCGCGAGGCATTCCAGCGCATCGCTTTCGGAAAGACCAATTTACTTAAGATCTGCGGAAGCGCCTCCGTGATCACCCGCTTGGCCGACTGACCTCGTTGATGCGTTTCGACCGCCATGTAGGCCCCTTTTGGGGTATCTTTCCTACGAAGTCGGTCAACCGGCACTCCTTGAGATTTGGCAAACCCCAAGGCTGCCTTGGTGGGCTGCCCCGAAGCATCTAAGGCTGCAGAGACCGGAGGGCCTAATATTTCCTGAGTCAAGGAAGCTTGCTGTGGTTGCACACCTTTGACCAGCAAGGCTAAGCGCCGCGGCGTACCCACGACCCTCAAGGACTCATACTCCAACCGGCTGTCCGCAAAGAGCCGTTGCCCAAGATTTGCCAGGTCTTCCAATGCCTGCGGGATAACAGCCGACGGCAATTCTTCCGTCCCAATTTCTAACAAAAACGGGACAGTCTTTGGTTGAGATTTCGGGACAGACTTGGCCTTGACGTTTTTACGGGTCGTTCTTGATGGTGCCATAAGCCTAATTGCCACAGCCCCGCCTCGGGGCATCGATTTAAATGATCTGTTGTTTTCTATGAGTACGGGAGGAAGCTGACGCCTGTCGTAAGAGTGGGAACCCCATCTGCTCCCGTTGACCAAGATAGGCCTTCGCACATTTCCTGGCAAGGCTTCGAACCCTGCCGATATAGCCTGTCCGTTGAGCCACACTGATCGCTCCTCTGGCATCCAACAAATTAAAGAGATGAGAGCATTTCATACAGCAATCATAAGCCGGCAGCACCAATCCCCGTGGATGCTCCAGTAACTGCTCACATTCCTTTTCGTAGCGATCAAAGCCGGTCTGAATCAAGTCCACATCGGCCGCCTCGAAGTTATAGACAGAAAACTGGACTTCGGACTCATGATAGAGATCTCCGTATCGAACGTCTTCTGTCCACATCAGGTCATACACGTTGTCGACTTGCTGCAGATACATCGCAATGCGTTCCAACCCATACGTTAACTCCACTGTGACCGGATCCAGCTCCAAACCCCCGATCTCCTGGAAGTAGGTAAATTGCGTGATCTCCATCCCATCCAGCCGGACCTCCCATCCCAACCCCCAGGCCCCTAAGGTGGGAGACTCCCAGTCATCCTGAAGAAATTGAATATCGTGTTGGTAGGGATCTAACCCTAAATGGGCAAGACTTTGGAGATACAGATCCTGCGAATCCGCAGGAGCCGGTTTTAACACCACCTGATATTGAAAGTAATGCTGGAGGCGATTCGGATTATCCCCGTATCGGCCATCGGTTGGTCTTCGACAGGGTTCAATATACGCCGCACGCCAAGGCTCGGGTCCGATCGCGCGAAGAAAGGTTGCCGGATTAAACGTTCCAGCCCCTTTTTCAGTGTCATACGGCTGAGTCAAAATGCAGTGGTGGGATTTCCAAAACTGATGAAGGGAGAGAATAATGTCTTGAAAGGTCACAACACTTGACCCTGGCCCCTAGGTTGACCCCGGAACAGTCGAGCAATGAGGTACGCCATGAATAATTCCGTCCGTTTTCTGCGCGTAGGGAGGAAAATTTTACGTTAGCAATAAACCCTAAATCAGTCAAGATTATCGGATGGGAAACGACCCAAATGCGGTAGAGATCAGTAAAGAAGATTTTGCTCTCCACACCTTGTTTTTTTTTGGAGTCTCAAGTATATTTCGCGACTTGTTTATCTATTGAGGAGGGGTTCGACCAATGAAATCATTTTCTACACTGTTCCTCTATGCTTCTTTCGGTCTCGCAACCTTGACGATGGGCTGCGCTGAGATGAATGGCGGCGCAACCGGTGCAAGTGGCGCTCCAGCTTCACCTACTTCGCCGTCCTCAAGCGCTGAAACCACAGCCGTTACCACGGGACCCACCCGAGTCTCTACTGGCACGCAGGGCGACACGCTTGAAGCCTGTATCTCCAGGATTCCCGCTGATGCAACTGCAGGCCAACGAATGATCGCCACGACGAGTTGCGAACGTGACGCCCAGGCCAGAACCTCCATTGACGCTGTTCCAGGCAAATAGGACCATGCTTGCTGGCGGCTCACTGCCACCAGCAAGCGTTTTGTCTCTCGCCATCATTCAGATCCAAAAAATCCTAGATAATTAAAGTCCCTCAGGTCTTCGGGCTTCTCAAGCCACGATATACGCCAACAAGAAGATCCAGGGCTTTCTGGTTCCCTGATGGTGGTCCTATTGTGATTTCATCAAGATGATCTCTATTAGCTTGAGGAGAGATCTTTGATAAGGATCGTTCCCTCCATGCCGGTGTGCCCTTTTATCCAACATCGAAAGGGATAGAGACCGGCAGATGCAGTAAAAAACAACTCAATCGATTGACCCGGCTCAAGCACAACGGCATTGGTCTCCTGCAGCGCAATCCTTGGCTGATGCCATAGGATGTTAGCATCCGGACCAAACAATTCCTGACTGTGAAACACATGGCGTTCACGTCCCTGATTCCGAATCAGCAGACGAAGAGGCTGGTCGGATTCCCATTCAATCCGGGTAGGACTAAATCGAAATTCCTCAGCAGTCAACATGATGGTGGGTGGACCACTCCACTTACACGACCCCTGCAGAACGAGGAAACCGATGACCCACAGCAGGCCCGAGCGAGCGTTCCAGTAAATCCCAGGCTGTAGGGAAATCCATTTCACGAATTTCATCAACATCTCCCGAAGGGAACATACGAAATCCCTCCATTCCGGAATACGAATGGGACTATCAATGAGCTCTTTTCAAAAATCACATGCACACGACGAGGAAGATCTGACATAATGGCCCATGTCATCATCCATCGTCGTCAAAGGTATCCAGTTGTCCGCACGATGCGGGGTCACTGAAAAGGAAAGACAGCAACCTCAACCCCTCCTGGTCGATCTCATTTTCCGTTGCCCCAATCAATCGGCCTTTCAGAGCGATGAATTATCCGATACGGTCGATTATGGATCAATCACCCAACGAATTCAGGACATTGGGGAAGGGCAAGCCTTTTCCCTGATTGAAACAATGGCGGAGAAAATCTGCCAAGCCCTGTTTCATGAATTTCCCATTACCCGTCTTAAAATATGGGTCAGAAAAATTCGCCCTCCGTTGAAGAGGATTGAGGGGTCAGTCGGGGTTCAGTTGATCCGGTCACGCCAACCAATGGCCTCAACCGATCTCATGCAACTTTCTCCATTTCTGGTAGACCACCTCTCACGACTTCCTGACGGAACAGCGTTGGATGTGGCAACGGGACGAGGTCGTCATGCGCTGTATCTGGCTTCCAAAGGGTTTTCCGTTCATGGAATCGATCGTGATGCCGACGCGCTACATGAGCTTCAGGCGCAAGCCCAGGAAGCCGGTTTGTCCTCGATCACAACCGAATCCATAGATTTAGAAATGAATCCGCAACATCCTCCTGACTTGGGCACGGCCATGTATGATGTCATTCTCGTCTTTTTCTACCTGAACCGGCCTCTTTTTCCCCGACTCATTCAAGCCCTTAAATCCGGTGGCGTCATCATGTATGAAACCTTTCTTCTGGACAACCATATCCATCGACAACACCCACGCCGGAAAGAGTTCTGTCTTGAATCCAATGAATTACTCGGGCTTCTTCAAGGGCTCAGCATTCTTCATTACGACGAAGGAGATCATGCGGGCTCTTCAGGACCCGCGTTTACCGCACGAATCTTAGCACGCAAACCATAAACCCCAATCATATGAGCCGTATCGACCTTCATACTCACACCCATTTCTCGGACGGAAGCGAATCTCCCACCGCACTCGTGGAGCTTGCTCATCAACAACACGTGAGCATCCTGGCGGTAACCGACCATGACACCACTGAGGGCCTCATGGAAGCTTTGGAGGCCGCTCAGGACCTCCCGGTTGAAATCATACCCGGCATTGAATTAAGTACAGAGTTTGAAGGGCGGGAAACGCATATGCTCGGGTATTTCATTGATCTGGCTGATCCTGTGTTTCAAGCCAGGCTTGAGCAGCTTCGCGCGACACGCTTTGATCGTCTTCACCACATCCTTGACCGGCTCCACACCCTCCATGTAGAGGTTTCTCTCGCTGAAGTGGAGCATGTCGCCGGAAGCGGAACGATCGGTCGCCCGCACATTGCACAGATATTAATTGAAAAAGGATATGTGAAGGGAATGAAAGAAGCGTTCGATCGCTTCCTGGGGGTCAGAGGCTCAGCTTATGTTCGACGAATGGTCCCTGAAGCAGCCGAAATCATGACGTGGATCACAGACGCTGGGGGCATCCCCATACTTGCTCACCCCTATTGGGAGGGATTGGGTGCGGATAAGACGGAGTCCTCATGCCGGACGTTGATGGACCAGGGATTACGGGGGCTTGAAGTCTTCTATGGAACCTTTTCCGCTCGTCAAATTTCAATCAATCTCAACTTAGCCAAAAAATTTGACCTGCTCATGACAGGAGGCAGTGATTTTCACGGCACCCTGAAGCCTGATATTTCGGTCGGAACCGGACGTGGTTCGCTACGGGTTCCTCCCAAGTTGATCGATCACTTACGTCAGGCGGCTGCCCGGTAAAACCCAAGTCGCATGGGCCAGGCCCCATAACGATTGTTCAATTGTCCGTGGCTTCCACAATGTGGTTTTCAAATCGCGTGCAGCCCTCAGCCAGCAGGCGATTGGTTAACAATTCCCCAGGCCATTCAATGGGTAAGTCTGCCGTAAACACCCACACATCCGGAGACGTCCAAATCGGTCCATGGTCTTCAGGTAGATCCGGATCAAACAGATCCGTCCACACGGGCATATACACGCCATTCCCGCATTGAGTATGCAGATGAACGACGGTTCGACTTCGAACCGGGCCTTCCAGGTCATGCCACACCGCAGCTGTTTCATCAGCCAATCGATGAAGACGAACGGCGTTTTGTGCATCATACAAGGCATAGGCGGCGTAATTAGGCGCTTCCAATAATTGAGGCGCCTTGGCCACTTCGGGACATTGATTGACGAGATGATCCATAATTGCCTGACAATCATCCTCGGAAAGAGCTTCCGGTAACGTGGTGTCAGGAACGCCAAGAATTTCAAAAAATAAAAATGCGGTGGCTTCGACCGGTGGATGAAGCCTTGCCGCAATCGCCTGGCGCGGCTGTCCATCAGCCAGATTGGAAATATGGTCGTGAATCTTCTGCAAGCTTAAAAATTCCAGGGTAGAATCGGTAAGAAGCCTTGGTTCAACCGTAATCACGGCCTCTGGCGGGACATGCAGATGTCTCCGTAACAAATCCGCGGTTTCCACAGGATCGATTTTCAACTTCAACGGAAACTCCAGATTGGCCTGGAGTGATAATTCAAATGAGGCCAGAATCCCATACTGCTCGCTGTCTTCGCTCTCATCCTCCATCAGACACGAGCTGGCCGCTTCCGCCAACAAATCGAATAACCACTCCGCCATACTTTCGTCTAAGGCTGCAAGAACGGTAAGCACCTCATGTTCGCGGTCCTGATCGAGCAACGCCTGCAACACTTCAATGGCTAAACTGGGATCCCCATGTTCGTGTCGCCGGGCATTAATGAGATGAATTAAATCCCGGGTGAGGGGATCAGGACGATACCAACTAGACATTGCATTCATGGGTGTAAACGATCCAGGCGGAGGTAAAAAATACTTCTGAAAAGGCAAATCATCAAAATATCCAAGGTATTTTCACATGACCGGAACCCGTTTGCCAACTCATTACTCTCCAATGATCTTCACCAACACCCGCTTCCGACGTCTGCCATCAAATTCCGCGTAAAAGATTTGTTCCCAAGGACCAAAGTCCAAGCGTCCATTGGTGATAGCCACGACAACTTCCCGGCCCATGATTTGGCGTTTGATATGCGCGTCACCATTGTCCTCTCCGGTGAGGTTGTGCCGATACGTTCCCGTCTGCGGAATCAGACGCTCAAGAAACTGTTCATAATCATGTAGCAATCCGGGTTCATCGTCATTAATGTAAACGCTCGCGGTGATATGCATGGCATTCACCAGGACAAATCCCTCTTGAATCCCACTCTGTTGTACCACACGTTCCACCTGAGGGGTAATATTCCGAAATTCCCTTCGTTCTTTGGTCTGAAACCAGAGTTCTTCTCGATACGATTTCATGATGTCCCCCAAATCAAAGATTCCATACCAGGTCTATTTTCCATAACGCCGATCACGATATCAATCGTCATTATTGCCAGACACAACTGACCGACCGGGTCCTTCCATCCTTCGAATGAACTCGATCGTTTCCCCAGGACGTTCTGTTCGCGGGAAGACGCGACCATGTGGCCTCATTGATATGGCTGGAAGATTTGACAGGAAATAGAAGTGATGTTAATAAACTTCATGGATGGGTATTTCTTCGTACACAACCCGCTGATTTGGCAAATTCATCCCGCGCCAATCCGGCACTGACACTCGCTTGCAGACCTCACGAATAAAAAGGAGATAGGCATGATGACCTCGACAATCGGTACGGTGTTCACCCCAGAACAACCTTCTCGATGGAACGTGCTCTTTGCCCAGGAGCCTGATAAAGATTTGGAATTCGACGAAGGATTGGAAGAGGACGACCTCAACCAATCCAAGCCTCCTTCAAGGAAACCGCTTTTCTGGATCGTCCTTTTATTGGTGATTGGTGGAGTAGCGTATTGGGCCCTCAATTCAAATACCTTTTTGCCCCAAGAGACCGCCACTGAGACAACTGCCATCACCAGGAATCAAAAGGGTAATGAATCCAAGATTGGAATGAAAGATCCAAACTTTCACGAGAATCAGCAGGTAACACTTACGAATATTCTTGGAAGGTCCTTGTTGATGGGAGATCCTGCTAACGCCACGCCTGGTCCCATCGTGAAATTAGGAGAAACATTAACGATTCTGGATGGAGCATATCAGCCAACCGGATGGGTCTACCAGGTTCGAACACAAACGGGAAAAACAGGCTGGATCTCTGCCGATAAGCTCGAACCACAGGCAAAAAAATAGGAGAGGTTCCCACCCGGTAAGGAGGAACCTTCCCATTTTTTACTGGGATGGCAGGACTTGTTCCACTTGAGAATCCGGGGTCAATTACCGGGAATGAGCCCGGCTTGCTGTTGAATCACCTGGAAAACATCCCGCCCAATCCAGAAAAGTACCCTCTTCCCATCCATTGAAGAGCTTCGCAATCCTTGCTACTCTGCACTGACGTTTATCAGTTGTGTATCCGGTAATCGGATTGTTGCCATATTGAGCTTGTTGATCCATAGATGAGTCACCCAGGGTGATGCGTAGAAAAGGGGGACTCAAAATTTCCCTCCAGGGCAGCGCGGGAACGAAACTCGTTAGCGGCTTAGTCAGACATAACTTGCCCTGAAATTGAAAAGTTGCCGCCATTCATTTGTACCCCCGGTTCACGATCATTGACTGACCACCGCCTTTGGAAAATACTTCATGAAGCCGATGACTCCTATCGAAGCGCAGACGTTCTGCACAAAATATACGAAAGAAAGTGGCAGCAATTTCTATTACTCTTTTCTGTTCCTGCCACAGCAGCGGCGGGAAGCGATGTATACCATTTATGCCTTTTGCAAAATGGTGGATAGCGCGGTTGATGAACCGGCACCGGGAAGCCATCCCATCGAAGAAGTCCGCAAATGGCGACAAGAATTGACGGCCACCTATCAAGGCCACCCGACCCAACCGGTCACGACGAGCCTCGCCGCCCACCTACAGACCTTCGATATTCCGGAAGCACTCCTTCAAGAATTAATTTCTGGCGTCGAAATGGATCTGACGACCAATCGGTTTGCGACGTTTGCCGATCTCTATCAATACTGCTACAGGGTCGCGTCGGTGGTTGGACTCATTTGCCTCAAGATCTTCCAAACCCAATCCCCTGCGGCAGAAGACTATGCGGTCAATTTGGGATTGGCGTTTCAATTAACCAATATTCTTCGCGATCTCAAAGGGGATGCCGAACAGAACCGCATCTATCTTCCACTAGAGGACTTACAGCGATTCGGCTACTCGGAGGAAGCTCTCCTGGGTCAACAAGAATCGCCAGCGCTGGTGGAACTTGTGAAATTTGAATGCGAAAGAGCTCACACCTATTACCGCCAAGCTCAAGAAATTCTCCAAACCCTTCCCCCCACCGACCAGAAGTCCCTGGTGGTTTCCGAAATCATGCGTGGGGTCTACAGCCGCATCCTCACACAACTCGAAGACCAACATTATCAGGTGTTCGGCCCACGGATTCGGGTCGCCCCCATACAACGACTTGGGATTGCCGCCAATATCTGGATTCGATCATTTCTCTCCCATAACATTGCCCCATCAGTGTGACACGCCACATTCTGATACTGAGTGGAGATCTGCCTGGATTACTCACGGCTTTTCGGCTCGTCCCCTACGGATTCCGGATCACCATTCTCGAACACCACAGATCTTTTTCTCCGGCAACAGCCTCCCCCCAATTTTCCGAATCGAAAGAACCGGAACCTCCAACATCCTTTCAACACCTCATAACACAGCCCTCCCCGCTCATTCTTCCCCGGTTTTACCATGCTACATGGGCACTTTTTCAGGAACTGGCCTTCGAACATACAGGCCAATCCATTCAACCGGTTGAGCTGGAGTTTGGGACATCCGAAGGCTTAACAGAGACGCTATCCAACCCGCACGGAATTACGACTCTTCATCCCATGATCCGACTCGCCGGCTTTCGTGGCCTTCCCTGGGCTGATCGATGGCGTTTGATAAATTTTTTAGAAAAAAAATGGGAAGATCCCCATTCACCGGACCACCACCCTGACATGCTCACAGTTGAATCCTGGCTGAATTCGACACAACAATCGACTCTTGCCAGGCAACGTATCTGGAACCCATTTTGTCGATTATTTTTAGGATGTGATGTGACCCAGGCATCGCTCGAGTATTTCCTGGAGATCCTTGCGCGGTTCTGGTTATCCAAACCCAATGGACCAGAGACATTTCTAGCCTCACCTGACATGCTCGACCACCTACAACAACAGCTTAAAGAAGTCTTACTTGGAAAAGGCGTGACGTTTTATCCCTCAAATGAAATCACCCTCATTCAAGCCGACACAGAACGCATCCGAGCCATTGCCCTGGATAAGGGCGAACGTCTCACCGCTGACATCTACGTCTCGCCTCTCTCCCCTCCAGAGCTTCTTCGACTCTTGCCGGAAAGAGCCCCGGCTCGTTTTTCTTCTTTTTCCCATTTGGCTCACCTGCAGGAATCCTCAGGAACAATGGTCCGGTTCACCCTGAACGACACATTCCTTCCTCCTCGCCTTATCCTCAACTCCGGTGTATTTGATTGGATAACCAGCCAGGCCGTTCGGAATGCTGATGGCGCCAGGACATCGATCACGGGCATTAACCTTACCCCTTCGCCATCCTCAGGACATACCGACGACTGGCTGCAAAAAACGGTCTGGCCTCATATCAAAAACATGCTTCACATTTCTCCTGAGCAATCCTTCCCGTCCGGTGAGCCACCCGTCACGCACTCAGCTTACCCATATCTTCCTTGCCTGGCCGGTTTCCGCACATTTCGCCCTCTGCCCCACACGCCCATTCCCAATCTCTTTCTTGCCGGCCCCTGGACGGCCAGCCTCCTCCCTCCTTCTCTAGAAAGCACCGTCTTGAGTGCCTCTGCCTGTGCAAGGGCTGTGACTGAATGGGTTCAAACCTCTTCACATTGACATCCTAAACCGTCAAATTTAAGATCCCCCCTCAATGGATCTTCCTGAACTCAAAACATTCCTTCACGAATGCCGACGATGTGGATTATCTTCAGGACGCACTCAGGTGGTGTTTGGGACAGGCCATCCTCAGGCTGACATCATGTTTGTCGGAGAAGCCCCGGGTTTTTATGAAGACCAGAAGGGAGAGCCTTTTGTCGGAGCGGCAGGAAAATTACTCAACGAGTTGCTGCAATCAATCGGACTCAGTCGCGCAGATATTTTTATCGCCAACGTCATTAAATGCCGGCCACCCAACAATCGAGATCCTCTTCCGGAAGAAATCGAGACATGCAAACCGTTCCTGCTTCAACAAATTGAACTCATCAAACCTAAATTGGTATGCACGTTAGGAAACTTTGCCACCCAAACGTTACTGGAAAGAAAAGTCGGTATCACCAAAGTACGCGGGCAGGTCATCCGAATGCCCAACTTCATCGTGTTCCCACTGCTTCATCCGGCAGCCGCACTCCACCAGGGAAATCTACGGGTTCCTCTCAAGGAAGATTTCCAAAAACTCAAGGCTGTCCTGGAAAGTATGAGCAAAACTCCCACCCTTCCTCAAAGCGCGTCACCGCCAACCCTTCCCACATCCAACGCCTCCCCCAAAGAAGAAACCCCATCCGAGCCCCCCGCCCAAATGAACTTATTCTAAAAAAGTCCTCTCTGAATTCTCCCCTGGGGTAAAGCCCTCTACTTCTGATCTCCCTTAATAATATTCCGCTCACACTGCGGCTAATCATACACCCTCACAGCCACCGCCCTGACGGCTATCTGGAACTCTTTACCCCTTCTTCAATCGCTGATACATTCAATTTATGAAGGACATCAATAACAAACGGCGGGACGTCTACAAGGGTATTGCGCAGAAAAACCGCATAGCGCTTCCGGCCGTGGAAGCCTTAGCAGGAAAAAACGCCATCGAAAAAATCACATCTGGGCAATTCACCATGCAATCCGATGGAACCTGGATTCGCAAACACTAGAAATAGCTTTCAAGGGGGATAAAGCCAAAAGTCTTCTTGTATATAAGAGCTTGGCATAATGATTCACTCCCTACTTACCTCGTAAAATTGACAATGCCAGCATCAAGCATAAAATATAAAGAATTAACGCTTGACCCTAAAACTAAAACTTTCCAAAACGCCCTAAATTAAGAGGACTGAAAAAGCAGAAGAATTAAATCATTTGAAATACCAGTTGAAATGGCATGTCTTTTCTTAATTCTTTGACTTTATTATTTCGTGAATTTCGTTTATTAAATCCACAGAATTACTCTACACCTAAGGCAAACTCTACGGAAAATCATCGCGAGCTTTATCTTTTAGCCAAAGAGGTCTTTAAGGAAGAACAGGAACGACTCAATCGAATCGATGAAAAAGCTACAAGATATCTATCAGCGCTTACAGTTATCATTGGTACATGGGGATTTTTTGCAAAATGGATATTTGAGAGTACGCTCCCGCCAAAAAATTCCATTGAATGGGCATTAGTAATCCTAGCACTTTTTTCGCTTATACTTCTTTTCATCGCTTGGTGGAATGCGCTCCAGGTTCTACGCAATAGTCAATTACAAAAAATCCCTCTAACGGAGGAAACGATTAAATGGTTTGGCGAACATTCATTACCAAATATTTATCGGGGAATGACAGAAGGCATTAGAAAAGCCAAAGAAGTAAATCGGCAAGTTGGAAATAAAAAATTACGGAAGCTATCCCTGGCGTTCAGTTTAATAATGATAAATGGAATTGTTATGTTATTTTTATTACTAATTTTTGGAATTCACACATGGGAAAGTAAATCCCGTATTTCTCACCCGCAAGAACCTGAAAAGGTTGAAAGGAAAGGCCAAATGGCAATAACAAAGGGGCACGCACCTCAACCATCAGAAATTCCAGAGTCCAATCCTTCCCAAGAACCAGGGAAACCACAAGAGCCAAAGATTGATCCTAATCTAATTCCGCCACCTTTTGAGACCGTTACAGAAGGCTTTGATCCCCTAAAACTCCCAAAGGGCACCACTCACCTAACCAGGGAAAAGTGAATTGTGTTCCCATTGAATTAACTGAAGGGGAGGAATGTTTTTGCGTCCTCCCCTTCTCTCGGTTTATACATATGAAAAAGAAAAGCTCTCAAAAGCTTGATGTTCTCCTTAAAAAACTCCACTCGGTTTTCTATCTGAATTCAACTCCCTATCCTTCTGTGAGCGCAGCGAATTGACCCTCCCGTGGTTTGCGTCCGCCTACTTTGATGAGGCCCATCGGGGATGACCATGGGTTTGGATCTTTTTTCCGAAACAAAAGAACCTCGGCTGCCGGGCCGCAACCCGCCAAAACTTCATTGGGTTATACTCAATAGTCTGCCAAAGGGAATCTAATTTGGAATGATATCGGATGGATACCCATTTACACCTGCGGGTATGACAGAGTTGCAAAGGATCGAAACCATCGTCGCTGACCACACGATGAACGTCGGGGGAAATCTAGCCCAGTCTAAAATACTCCGTGAAACTCCCTAAGCCCCCCATATCCTCAGCTTGCCCCTGTCAAACGCCTTCCGCCCGGCCCTGGTGGTGGACGCTCTCATTAACCGGCGGGCCTTGTCTGAGCCCTTCGAAAACTCAGGGCAGGCTCCGCGAGTGGTTACTGTATAATTAAAGAAAGCCTTGTTTCAGCAGACTCCCCTGGCCTTATGATGTGGCCGCGCAGTGCAGCCGACCCCGGAGAAAAGGCGCGCATTGTTTGAGCCTTGCGAGTTTGCGCGCCACCGGGGTCGGCGAACCGCGCAGGGAACCCGAAGGGCCACAGCATGGCCAAGATGGTTTTGGCTACTTTTGCCGAAACAAAAGTGGCTCGGCTGCCGGGGCGAAACCCGGCAAAACTTCAATGGGGATTCCCCACCATTTATTAGCGAGGAGCTATCTTGGGAGAAAATGGAATACTCGCCCCCACCGAGAACGGTAGGGCAAGTTAGCTTCAGCAGACATCCGAAAGAATACTTTCTCTCAACACTTCAATCTGCTTCATAATTTCCCTCGTACACAATTGAAGGGATTCCTTCCGCGGACGAACCTCTTGAGGAAAGAGCAGTGGTTTCCCATACTTAATCCTGGCCTTACTCGGAACCAATAGGGTTTTAACCATCGACGTCACCGAATGGGGTCCGTCCCAGACAATGGACGCCGGAACCACAGGTGCACCGGACTTGATCGCCAGATAGCCCACCCCCAAATGCCCCGCATCTAAACGATGCCGATCCAATCCGCCTTCTGGAAAAAGGCCGATCACCTCCTGCGCTGCCAACCCCTCTAACATCGTGCGAATTGCACGAATATCCCGCTTGCCTCGTTGTACCGGAATACAACGAAACGCTCGAAATACCCAACGAATGTGCGACTTGGCATAGATCTCATTTGCCATCAAAAATCGAATAGGACGTCCTGCTGTGGCCAATAACACCAATGGATCCCCCATTGAAGTATGGTCACAGACAATCAACGCCGGTCCGTCTACCGGAACCGGGAATCGCTTTGCCACCACACCATACATAAGCCGACAAACCCAGGAGTTTAATCGATGCAGGGAAGAATAGACGAAGCCCGAGTGTGTCGCTGGAATTTTCAACGATGAAGAGGAAAAAGGCCGGTGAGTCGGTATAGAAGAATGTCCCTCCATGCCCTTACTGTTGAAAATAGGCACAAGAGACCTGCGAGAAGCCTGACAAAAATAACTTAGGTAGTGGGTTTTTTTGCGTGAGATGGACTTTTTGTGGAGTCGTCAGAGGCATTAGCGGCTTCAGTAGATAGTTCTCCTTCCTCAGATGATTCTGCCTCGGCCTCGTCATCGCCCTCTTCTTCCGGCTCTTCAAACCAATTGACGAGCATGTCCTCCCACCAGACCGCATCGACTTCCGAACCCGGATCTTCTCCAAAGCCAGCCACCTGGTCTTTGGTAAAATTGGGATCAATAACCGTGGGCTTAAACAATGCCCGGTCAATCACTTCCTTCGTGGCAAAACCTCCCACAATCCAAGAAGGGACATCCGCCCTGCGGGATTTGTACATTTGCAGCCCGACCTTGAGATAGAGAAATGCCTTGCGTTGATCTTCGTCTTTCAACCCCGATGGGGGTAAGCTTAAGGTCTTTTCAATTTTTTTTCTCCATTCCCGGTCATTGTACCGGGAGGTGATCAACTGGAGAACTTTGGCTCCGTCCTCTTTTTCCAGTGGCATCCTAACTCCTTATGGGCCTGCGGCCGTTTTCTGTCTTCATGAAATGGATAGGTATCGATAGACCCTTGAATGAGTTCTTGTCGTGTATTTCTCTAATGACCGGCAACCATCATTTTCCGAATTTTGACGGTAGGACTGGCCAACCGGCCACGAAATTCTAAATCATTCCCGACCATTTCAATATCCTTCAAGATCTGTTGTAAATTCCCGGCAATGGTGACCTCCTCCACAGGATGGGTCAGTTCTCCATTTTCAACCCAAAACCCTACTGCTCCCCTTGAATAGTCTCCGGTGACAAGGTTGACGCCAAACCCAATCAGATCCGTAACGAATAACCCCCGCTTCATTGACTTGAGAATTTCTTCCGGTGAATAGGAGCCTGGCGAGAGATATAAATTCGTGGCACCCACTGTCGGATTTTCACCCACGGATCGTGACGCATTGCCGGTGGATGCCATTCCCAGTTTTCGTCCAGAATACGTATCTAACATGTAACTCGACAGCACGCCTTTATCGACCACCAGGGTTTTTCTCGTGGGTAACCCTTCACCATCAAAAGGTCGAGACCCAAGCCCTCCGGCTAATCGACCATCATCGATCACGGTCACTAAATCTGAGGCAATAGACTTTCCGAGTTGTCCCAACAGAAATGAGGCCCCCTTATACAGGGAGTAGCCTGAAACCGCTGAGGAAATATGCCCTAGGAGGCCTTTGGCCGTTTCCGGATCAAAGATCACGGGAACTTCTTGCGTCGTAATGGTTCGACTGCCTAGCCGCCGCAGGGTTCGGCGAGCTGCCTCCTGTCCGATCTTTTCCGGGCTCTCTAATTCATGAAATTTCCGTTTCACGGAATACCAATAATCCCGCTGCATGCCGCCATTCTGGCTGTCCAATGCGATGGGCGACACAGAGAGTGAGTAAGAGGAACTGGCGTACGATCCAATAAATCCATGGGAATTCGCCAACAAAATCGACCCATAACCAGCCGAACACTCAGCCCCTTCAGAATTGGTGATTCGGGTATCAGCGGAAAACGCGGATTGTTCGGTTCTCCTGGCCAGGTCTATTTCCTCATCAACTGTCAATTGCCGATCATCTTTCATATCCATGTCGGGGATATCGGCTACCATGTGATCCGGCGCCGGCAGTCCTGACGTTTCGTCTTCAACCACAGCCCTGGCCAAACTACATGTGTCACTGACTAAACGATCCAACGAGGCTTTGGAAAAATCCGATGTTGAAGAACTGGCTGAACGTTTGCCAAAAAACACCCGAATCCCCAAGACCTTCTCACGGGCTTTGGAGAGGCGGTCCACTTCTGACATCCGCACCTGCACCGAGACTGAATCACCTTCAGCCACAAGAAGATCCGCTTCTGTCGCCCCCAAGGCCTTGGCTCGCTTGAGAACCGTGTCCGCCAATTCCGGGAAACGGTCACCATGTATGGTTGACAGATTTGACATTATTAAATGGAGAAAAACAAAACGGAAGGGTTATCCATCAGCCCATCGCCGTGCCACCGACGATCATTTCATCGATTTTAATGGTAGGAAGTCCCACGCCGACCGGAACCGATTGCCCATCTTTTCCGCATGTACCGATTCCTTCATCCAATTTCATATCATGTCCGACCATCGAAACTTTCTTGAGAACATCAGGACCGTTCCCAATCAACGTTGCGCCTTTGACCGGTTTGGTCACCTTCCCATCTTCGATCAGATAAGCTTCGCTGGCTGAAAAGACGAATTTTCCACTGGTGATATCAACCTGCCCTCCCCCAAACGAGACGGCATACAACCCGTTCTTCACCGACCGGATGATATCCTGCGGATCGGATTCTCCCGCTAGCATGAAGGTATTGGTCATACGTGGAAGAACAATGCTTCTGAAATCTTCCCGTCTTCCATTCCCTGTTAACGGGATGCCCATCAAGCGGGCATTGAGCCGGTCCGTGATATAGCCGCGCAAAATACCTTTTTCAATGAGCATGGTTCGTGACGTCGGCGTCCCCTCATCATCGATGTTCATAGATCCACGCCGGAATGGGAGCGTCCCATCATCCACAATGGTGCATAATTCGGATGCGACGGACTTTCCGACTAAGTCACTAAAGGCTGAGGTTTTGCGACGATTGAAATCCGCTTCTAACCCATGCCCGATCGCTTCGTGAAGCAAAATGCCAGGCCAGCCCCCACCTAACACAACCGGCATGGTGCCAGCCGGAGCTTCGACCGCGCCTAGATTAAGAATCGCCTGACGTGCAGCTTCCCGCGCAAACTCCATCGCGCGGTTCTGCTCCAGGTAGAAAGCAAATCCGACCCGTCCCCCTCCTCCAAATGACCCAACCTGGCGATTGGATCCATCTTCAGCAATGCAGGTAATCTGAAGACGAGAGAGAGGCTGCACATCTCCCACCAGCTGCCCTTGGGAGTTAATGACTAAAAATATTTTCTGTTCCGTGTTAAAAGACGCCATGACCTTGGTTATTCGCGGATCATAACGCCTGGCTTCCACGTCTATTTTATTCAGTAAGTCAACCCGGGCTTCGGTTGTAATATCGGTGAGCGGCTGAGACAACGGGTAGAGATTCTGTGTTGGTTGAGAACGATGGGTGACGGCTATAGGGTTGTCCCCTTGAGGAGAATCCGCAATATATCGTGCCGTATCAGCGGCAATTTCAAGATCTCGCACAGACAGATCATCTGAATACGCAAACCCTGTTCGTTCACCAGCCACCGCTCGAATGCCTGCCCCCTGGGAAATACTTTTGACCGCGCGCTTGACCAGGCTTTCTTCCATAGAAACGGAATCGGTCACGCAGGACTCGACATACATGTCCACGTAATCCACATCGCGAGCGATGGCCTTATTTAAGGCCTGGAGGACATCTTTTTCTTGGAGGGCAAAATCTGAAAGGCTGGGTACCATAAACCTCAATTACAACAAATTACGTATCAAAGAAGGAAAAACTGGAGTATAGCCCATCTCCTAGGTGGGCGCAATTTCCGGTGAAAGTTCTGCCCGCAATTTGACAAGAATCGGTTTCATTATTAGACTGAAATTATTGTGAAATTTTGCTAGTTTCTAAAACCTTTCAACTGAATTGCAACGCGGTTCTCACCCTCACAATCGGTTTCAACACAATTCAATGGATGACTTTCACGCGGTGGATGCAAGGCAAGTTGCTGAAGGGGAATTGCTGGATCAACTTGACCTCACCTCCCTTCCCCGACATATCGCGATCATCATGGATGGCAATGGCCGATGGGCCGCTCAACGAGGATTGCCTCGAATTGCCGGTCACAAAGAAGGGCTTCGTGCGCTCCAGGACGTTCTGGAAATCGGGCATGAACTCAGGATTCCCTATATCACTATCTATGCATTTTCCCAGGAAAATTGGAAACGTCCTCATTCTGAGATTCGACTCCTCATGGGGTTGCTTGAGCAGTACCTCAATCAAGAACGCCAACGGTTTCAAGAGCGACAGGTACGATTCCTGCCGATTGGACGGCTTGAACAACTGCCGTCTTCCGTCCGGTCTCTGGCCTTAGAAGTAGCGGAAGAAACCCGCCATTTAACTCAGCGCACTCTGGCCGTCGCCCTGAGCTATGGAGGACGCACCGAAATTGTCGATGCCGCTCGAAAAGTTGCGATCGAGGTTCAGATGGGATCGCTCACACCAGACCAAATTGATGAGTCCTTATTTGAGCAATATCTCAGCACATGGGGTCTCCCTGATCCCGATTTGCTGATTCGCACTTCTGGAGAAGCGCGAATCAGCAACTTCCTTCCCTGGCAGATTGCCTACACGGAACTCTATTTCACCAAAACCCTGTGGCCTGATTTTCGTCGCGCTGAGACTCTTCTTGCCTTACTCGATTATCAAAAACGGGAGCGTCGTTTTGGCCGAATCACTCAAACCGTTTCGCCATAACACGGGCTGTGGCCATCCCGCATTCCTAATACCCTACTTCTTGTTCATCTAACCCACTGCTAATTGTACTCCCCTAAACAATGGATCCCCGGAGACTCTACTCAGCCATCGTATTTATTCCTTTGCTCTATGCGGGAATACGCTATTCTCCACCCTGGCTGCTCTCCATCCTGATTGGGGGCGCTTCCCTCCTTGCATTGTGGGAATTTCTCACGCTCTACTTTGGACGGACCGGCACCCTTATCCCCAAGGTGATCTCCTGCCTTTGTGCGGTCATGCTCCTTGTCGCTATGTATACCGGCTACTCCCTCGCCTTGAATCCTTGGTTCTTGGGAATCGTTGGGGTCATTTTGACAGGATTTTTCATATCTCCGACCACCATGAGACAACGTCTCCCCTTATGGGTGGCTTATCCCTTTGGGATCCTCTATGTTGTGGTTCTGCTCGGGCATTTCATACTCCTCCGGCAACTCCCTCATGGAATCGCCTTAATCTTTTTTGTCTTAGCCATCACGTGGTTGGCTGATACCGGTGGATTTGTCGTGGGTTTATCTCTTGGACGACATGCCCTGGCTCCAACCCTGAGTCCTAAAAAAACAATTGAAGGCTTGTTCGGAGGAATTCTCTTTTCCGTACTGGGAGCTCTCATCAGCCACTTTTGGTTTCTCCCCTTTTTCTCGCTGGGGGAATGCGCTATTCTCGGCATGGGGATGGCCATAATCGGAACCCTTGGTGATCTTGCAGAATCCGCGATCAAACGTAGCGTGAGTGTCAAGGACTCAGGCACAATCATTCCAGGACATGGGGGAGTGTTAGATCGTGTGGATAGCCTGCTCTTTACCGCCCCGGTCATTTATTACTATGCCTTATTCACGGGATCAAACCCATAACCAGACTGTACGCAACCATAGGGAGAGAATCTGGTGAAACACATCGTCATTTTAGGATCTACCGGGTCGATTGGGAACAGCACCTTAGATGTGATCTCCAGATTCCCTGAAGAGTTTCAAGTCGTCGGTCTGGCCGCCGGCTCAAATGATCAGGCCCTTGAGGAACAAATCCGCAGCTTCAAGCCCGACGTGGCTGCGCTCTTCTGCCAGGATGCCGCCAACCGATTGCGAGCACGGATGGGACGCACGTCAACTGAAATTTTGGACGGAGAACAGGGGCTTTGCGCCGTCGCCAGTGCATCGAAAGGCGATTTAGTGATTTCCGCTATCGTCGGGGGGGCAGGACTCAAACCAACATTGACAGCCATCCAAGCAGGCCGGCAGGTTGCCCTCGCAAATAAAGAGCCAATGGTCATGGCAGGTCGATTAATGCAACTGGAAGCCCACAAACATCACGTGACGATTTTTCCCATCGATAGCGAACATAGTGCTATTTTCCAATCGATGGAAGGCCACCGGAAGGTCGACATTCGCCGGATCGTGCTAACGGCTTCCGGCGGACCATTTTGGGATTGGCCCATCAATGACCTCGAACACGTGACACCCGAACAGGCGATGCAACACCCCAATTGGAAAATGGGAGCTAAAATTACCACCGATTCCGCCACCTTGATGAATAAAGGCCTGGAGGTGATTGAAGCCCGATGGCTCTTTGATATCCCTCAGGATCAAATAGATGTCATCATTCACCGAGAAAGTATTATCCACTCTTTGGTAGAATATTGTGATGGGTCAGTCATTGCGCAATTAGGCCACCCGGATATGCGAACACCAATCTCCTATGCTCTCAAATACCCGGAACGCATTCCCTTGAATCCCCCACTCCTGGATTTAGGGAAAATCGGAAAGTTCACGTTTTATCCAACTGATTCGGAAAAATTCCCGTGTCTCCAGTTAGCCTACGACGCCCTGGCAGGAGCGGACGGGCTTCCAGCCACATTAAACGCCGCAAATGAAATTGCCGTGGATGCCTTCCTCAAGGAGCAGATTGCCTTTTTGGATATACCCAGAGTGATTCAAGAAACCATGAATGCCTATAACGCGACTCCCGTCACATCCATTGAAGACACCTTAGAGATAGACCAATGGGCCCGACGAACAGCCACGGAAATGATGAAAGCCTGCTCTACTTCACCTCTATGAATATCAACCCACGATTACACATCCATGAATAACCTCCTGGCGTTTTCTCCTGATTCCATTTTCCTATTCGGGCAAAAGTTATGGTGGTTCCTGGTCGTCCTGGGAGTCCTTGTGACTTTTCACGAATACGGACATTACCTGGCCGCTCGCTGGGTGGGAGTGAAGGTCCTCAAATTTTCCATCGGGTTTGGACCCAAACTGATTGGTCGCAAGATTGGAGATACAGAATATCTCCTGGCAGCCATTCCTCTTGGGGGATATGTCAAATTATATGGAGAAGAAGGGTCAGAGGCGGTTTCAGCTGCTGAACAACGTGAATCCTTTATTCACCAGTCGCTTCCCCACAAAACGTTGATTGTGGCGGCTGGCCCCGGCTTCAACTTTATCCTCAGCTACCTGATCTTTACGGGAATGCTGGCCTTAGGGTCACCGCTGTTTGTTCCCAGCATCGACAACATCACCCCGGTCATTGAAGCGATCATCCCGGACTCTCCGGCCGAAACTGCCGGATTACACATCGGTGATCGCGTAATTCGGGCTAACGAAGAAGACATCTCGACCCTGGGTGAACTCTACGAACAGGTGGGCAAAGCCCATGGGCGTCCCGTCACCTTGGATGTTATTCGTGGAAATAGCGTGAAAACGCTGATCATCACTCCAAGCGTTCAAATGGTGCCTGATCGCCCGGACGAACCTCAATACACCTTAGGGATCGAGGATCATGCTCCACTAGTCGGAGGAGTCATGCCAGACACGCCTGCCATGGCTGCGGGTCTTCAACAGGATGACCGAATTATCCAAATTAATGACACACCGATTGCCACCTGGTCTCAGATGACCGAGATCGTACGCAATCACCCTGGAACCCCTCTCGAGGTACAGGTCGAACGCGGAGGGCAGACGGTGTCACTTCGCATCACCCCTGAAGGCCAAACCAGCACCTCCCCGGATGGAGAAACAACGTCTATTGGCCGCATTGGCGTCAAACTAGCCGGCGCGGGTACGGTGCTCAAGAGTACGTCTCTCTTCCTCGCACCTTGGGATGGCCTCAAGGCGACATGGAAATGGTGTGAATTAACCGTTATGGGGCTCTATAAGCTCGTAACTGGAGAAATTTCATCGAAACACCTGGGCGGACCGCTCATGATTGCCACCGTGTCCGGCGAGCAGGCCCAACAAGGCATGGCCAGCGTCGTGTGGCTTATTGCGATTTTGAGTATTAATTTGGGAATTTTAAATTTGTTACCCATTCCCATTCTTGATGGAGGCCATCTATTCTTTTTTGCCTGCGAAGCTATTTTAGGTCGACCTTTAGGGGATCGGTCGAGAGAAATGGCCCAACAAATTGGCCTGGTATTGTTGGTCTTCCTGATGGCCTATGCGACCTGGAATGACATTAGTCGACTTCTGCAATAATTCTATCCTGTTTAACGTCTACTGCCTTTCAAGCCCTATGAATCTGCCTTGCGGCTTTTTTCCTCAACCATATAACCAGGTGTCTTCATGCGTGTATCAGAATCCTTAATCCCAACGATGCGACAAGATCCGGGTGAAGCCGAGGTGGTCAGTCACCGACTTATGCTTCGCGCCGGAATGATCCGGAAAGTCGCAGCCGGTATTTATTCCTACCTTCCCCTTGGATTGCGGGTCATTCGGAAAATCGAGGCCATTGTTCGGGAAGAAATGAACCGGACAGGAGCTCAAGAACTTTTACTTCCGATTCTTTCTTCGGCCGAGCTGTGGAAGGAAACCGATCGCTGGGATTTCTACGGAAAGGAACTGTTCCGATTACAAGATCGTCATGATCGAGACTTTTGCCTGGGCCCCACTCACGAAGAAGTTGTCACTGATTTATTCCGTCGAGAGGTCAGTTCCTATCGTCAATTGCCCCTTACCCTTTATCAAATCCAAACAAAGTTTCGTGATGAAATTCGGCCACGGTTTGGCATTATGCGAGGGCGTGAATTCATCATGAAAGATGCGTATAGCTTTGATCAGGATGCGGAAGGAGCCAAACGTACCTATCAAGGCATGTACGACGCCTATTGCCGTATTTTTTCTCGCATGGGCCTCGAATTTCGTCCGGTGGAGGCCGATACCGGCTTGATCGGGGGCATCTCTTCTCACGAATTCATGGTCCTAGCCAATACCGGAGAGGAACTCATCGTTTTTGATCCGGATACACAATATGCTGCCAATGTCGAGCGAGCTGAGATTGCTCCACCCACCATCGGGAAGCGTGACGCCCCACTACCGTCAGAAAAGGTTTCCACACCCAATGCCAAATCAGTTGAAGAGGTATGTGCCCTACTTAACGTACCTCCTTCCCGTCTGGTGAAAACCCTCTTGTATCAGACTGGCACGGATGAGATAACCGCAGTCCTGATTCGAGGGGACCATCAAGCAAACGAAATCAAAATTCAACGACATCTTGGTATTCATGAATTATCCCTGGCGACTTCTGAAATGATCGCCCGCTTCACAACAGCCCCAATCGGCTTTGTCGGACCAATCGGTCTTCAGAACGTTCGAATTCTGGCTGACCATGCCGTGGCTGTCTTGAGCAACTTCATTGTCGGTGGGAACGAACCGGACGTCCACTTCATCCATGTCAACATCGATCGGGATTTTTCCATTGAGAGCATAGGAGATTTTCGCCAGGCCCAGGCAGGTGATCCTTCCCCGCGTGGGGGCAGTTCGCTGCAAACGGCAAGGGGAATCGAAGTAGGTCATATCTTTTTGCTAGGGACAAAATATAGTGAAAAAATGGGCGCAACCTACCTTGACGACCAGGGTCAGACGCTCCCCGCTATCATGGGATGCTATGGCATTGGTGTCAGCAGAGCAGCGGCAGCAGCCATTGAACAGAACCATGACGACAAAGGTATTTGTTGGCCCATGCCCATTGCCCCCTTCCATGTCCACATTCTTTCCGTCACGGCATCAGACAACGTACGTCAAGCCTCCAATCAGCTCTACCAGGACCTTTCCAAAAACGGGATAGAGGTGTTGCTTGACGACCGTGAGGAACGAGGTGGTGTTAAATTTAACGATGCGGATTTGCTAGGCATTCCGTTCCATATTATCCTTGGGGATAAGGGCCTGGCACAGAACACCATTGAAATCAAAGACCGTAAAACTGGCGAAAAGCATCACATTTCCCGTGAGGAAGCATGTGAGTGGATAACCGCTACAGTCAAAGCGAAACTCGAATTCCAGGCATAAACAGCAAGGAAGGCAGATCAAATGCAGGCTGGTTACCGATGTCCTTCTATGCATGATATAATTCTTTGAAACCCTCATCCTCTCTTCTGGGGAGGACAAATGACGGGATATCAACCAAGAGCATGATGAGATTGGAAAGCCCTTATTTTCATTGACAAAAGATCTCATTGAATGCTACTTTTCTAGGTTTGATTTTCAAGTGAAAATCACTTTTTATCTATGACTGGCATATCGAATGTTGAATCAAATGAACGTCAGGGGTCTTTTATTTGACCCCTATAATAACGCCTATATTGTCATCCTGAGAGATGAACAAAATTCGGATATGCTCCCTATTTGGGTTGGGAAAGCCGAAGCCAGCGCGATTAGCTTTGCCTTGGAGCGGATAGCTCCTCCAAGGCCAATGACCCATGATCTCATGAAAACGGTGCTTGATAATATGGATGCCAAGGTTATCAGTACGGTTATCACGGATCTGAAAGACAATACATATTTCGCTAAAATCCATCTCCTCTTTGGAGACTCGGAATTTACGGTTGACTCTCGGCCAAGTGACGCAATTGCCGTGGCTCTTCGTACGGATGCCCCAATTTTCGCATCAGGAGAAGTGCTCCATAAACAAAACTCGGAAGAATTGGAACGATGGCTGGAAAACCTCAAGCCTGAGGATTTTGGCAAATCAGATGTTTAGCTGATGTTCATGAGGCCATCTGAAATAGTAACGATTAATAGTGAGTGTGCGGGTGATGACTGAAATAAACACATTAATTCCGTTAAAGGTCCATGGGGTCCTGGTCGATCCGAATACCGATACACAGATTGTGGTCTTACGGGATGAAAAAAACTCAGAGGTTCTTCCCATATGGGTCGGTACCGCCGAAGGGACATCGATCCGGTTGGCGTTGGAGAACGTCATCCCACCACGCCCCATGAGCCATGACCTTATTTGCAGCTTTGCCTCGCACCTTGGCTTTACCCTAAATAAAGTGGTGATCACAGAAGTCAAAAATAACACCTATTTTTCCACGCTATTTTTATCCAAAGATGATTTGGAAAAATCGATCGACTCAAGGCCGAGTGATGCGATTGCCCTGGCTCTTCGATGTCAATGTCCAATCTACGTCACCCCTGAAGTCTTGGAACGTCGCGGCGGAGAAGATTTGGATACCTGGCTTTCCAAACTCGATCAAAAAGGATTAGAGCAGACTGATATCTAGGCATATAATCAAGTAGAGGAAAGGAAATACAACACTCATGCGATCCTATCAAGCTAAACCGCTAGAAGTTGAACGACAATGGTTTTTAGTCGATGCTAAAGGAAAAACCGTTGGACGCTTGGCCGCGAAGGTTGCCTCTATCCTTCGTGGAAAGCATAAGCCAACGTTTACTCCGAATGTCGATACGGGGGATCATGTCGTCATCATAAATTCCAGTGAAATTCAATTCACCCGCGATAAATTTCGTTCAAAGATCTACTATCACCACACCGGGTATCCTGGAGGCATCAAAGCCATTACTGCGGAGCATCTTCATGCAAAGAAACCAACTGAAGTGCTTTCTAAAGCCATTCGTGGGATGCTTCCAAAATGTACGTTAGGAAAGCAAATGGCTAGAAAACTCAAAATTTACCCTGGTGCCGAGCATCTGCATCGAGCGCAATGCCCAACGCCTCTAAACCTCTAAAGTCATCAGTTACCGTTCAACCGTAAAAAAGGAGATCTATTCTCACATGGTCGATACAGTTCAATACGCAACAGGAAAAAAGAAAAATGCGATTGCCCGAGCATGGGTAGAACCAGGACAAGGCGACATTCTGATCAACGCACGATCAGTAGATTCGTATTTCCCACGATTGACACATCAAATCCAAATTCAAACACCATTCGAGGTCACCAAAACCGGTGGACAATTCAATGTCAAAGCCACGTTGACGGGTGGAGGCGTCTCGGGTCAGGCAGGAGCTCTTCGCCATGCGATTGCAAAGGCCTTAGCTTTATATAATCCTTCCTTACGGGATCCCTTGAAAAAAAATGGATTGCTCACCAGAGATAGCAGGGTGAAAGAGCGAAAAAAATACGGGCAAAAAGGTGCCAGGGCCAGGTTCCAATACTCCAAACGATAATTGGCCGGCTCACCGTTCACCTAGGACCATGGGGGAGGCCATCCAGCCTCCCCCTTTTTTAATCCGTCATCTTCTGATGCCTTTGCCCACCTCAAACCTCAATTTACCTTTCCACAAACAGGCATTTGGCACAGAGTTAAATGATTTCCTAATAGGTATTGTCCTTTTCTCCCAAAACCAATTTCTTTGAAATGACCATGAATAAAAAAATTCGCGTCGCAGTGATCGGAGCCAGTGGCTATACGGGAGGTGAATTACTTCGATTACTCACCCTGCACCCACAGGTCACACTAAACCGCGTGGTGGCGTCTGAAAAATCTGAAGGCATCGCTGTCGCTTCGCTGCTTCCTCATCTTACGAAGATTTTTGACTGTTCATTGTCATCGTTGAATACCGAAGCGATCGCCAAGGAAGTCGATGTGGTGTTTCTCGCTCTTCCCCACACACAATCCCTGCAACCAGTAGCCGATTTTCTGTCACTAGGGAAACATGTTATTGACTTGAGTGCCGATTATCGTCTTCAAGACCCGACGGTCTATGAACAATGGTATCAGACCGCTCATACTTTTCCTGACTTGCTCAAAAATGCGGTCTATGGACTACCAGAACTCAATCGCGCGGCTATTTCCAAGACCCATCTTGTCGCAGTCGCCGGGTGTTATCCCACCGTCGCCATTTTGCAACTCGCGCCATTTGTAGCCCAAAACCTCATTGACCAAAATTCCATTATTATTGACGCAAAGTCTGGAATTTCAGGAGCGGGTCGCACACCTGCACTCGGGACCCATTTCCCTGAATCCCATGAAGCCATTCATGCCTATAAAATCGGCAAACACCGCCATGTGCCTGAAATCGAACAGGGGTTAGCACGACTGGCTCCTGCTCCAGCCTCCAAAACAACTTCCTCCAGTCCATCCATAATTTTCACGCCTCACCTCATACCCATTAATCGAGGCATTCTGAGCACGGCCTATGCCAAATTGAAACCTGGCATTGATCAGTCCCATTTGGATGCCGCCTATAAAAGTCGGTATCAAGACGAATATTTCATTCGACTCTTTCCCAGTTCCGAGGGAGTCAATCCGAAAAATTTGCGAGGATCGAATTTTTGTGACCTTAGTTGCACCTATGATCCTCGAACGGGGTATCTGGTCAGCACAGGTTCTCTGGACAATCTCGTAAAAGGCGCAGCCGGACAGGCGATTCAATGTATGAATCTTATGTTAGGCTTTCCCGAAACACTCGGATTGACCGCGCCAGGCCTCTTTCCCTAAACCATTTTTCACCGGTTTCTCCTGACGAGAAGAGGATGTCTCCATGTCTAAACGCGTAAAAGGTGGGATCACTGCCCCCCAAGGTTTCGTAGCAGCAGGAATGCATTCAGGCATTAAAAAGACCAAGCAGCTTGATCTGACCATGATCATGTCAGAAAAGCCTGGACCCATCGCCGGGGTGTTCACCTCTAACAGGCTCCCTGCCGCTCCGGTGATTCTCGACCGGCTCTATCTCAAGAGGGGCATGGGTCAAGCGTTCATTATTAATAGTGGCAATGCCAACGCATTTACCGGACAGGAAGGATTGGCACATGCAAGGGAAATGGGTCAGAGAGTTGCCGACCAACTCACAATTCCCCTCCACCACGTGTTTGTCGGATCCACTGGTGTCATTGGGGTTCCTCTACCCATATCCGCCATACGTAGCGGCATTCCGATTCTGATTTCACGTCTACGCAAGGCTGGTCACCGTGAAGCTGCCAAAGCCATCATGACGACAGACACCTGTCCTAAGGAAATCGCGATTCAGGACCGTATTGGTGGAAAAACAGTAACCATTGGCGGGATCGCCAAAGGTTCAGGAATGATCCACCCTGACATGGCCACCATGTTGGCCTATATCACGACAGATGCGGCCATTGACCAAAAAACGCTACAAGCAACCTTTCGCGCCGTCACCAAACAAACATTCAACTGCATTTCTGTTGACGGAGAAACCAGCACCAATGACACGGCATTATGTCTGGCTAACGGGAAAGCCGGAAATTTAACCATCAAAACCGGAACGACGGCACATGGCAAATTTGAAGCACTCTTATTTCAAGTCTGCCACCATCTGGCCATGGAAATTGTTCGGGATGGCGAAGGCGCCACCAAAATCATAGAATTTCAGATTACCCAGGCTTCCAGTGACCGGGCCGCGAAACAATTTGCCAATACTCTAGCCACCTCCCCTTTAGTCAAAACCGCTATTTTTGGCACGGATCCCAACTGGGGAAGAATTGTGGCCGCATTGGGACGGGCAGGTTCCCCTGTCAAAGCGGAGAAACTCCTTATCGAATTCAATAAGATTCCCATCGTCCAAAATGGGAAAGGGCTGGGTCCTCAGGTCGAACGACGAATTAAACAGGAAATGAAGAAGCCCTTCCTGACGATTTCCATTTCACTCGGAATGGGAAAGGGCTCCTCCAAGATTTGGACCACGGATTTGACCTACGATTACGTGAAAATCAACGCATCCTATCGATCGTAAATTCCATCCAGCATTCAATCTGAAAATTGAGAATAGCCCATTACCGAGGGAGGATTATTTTTTTATGTGGTGACGGGATATTAAATCATGCAGGGTCGGACGACTCACAGCAAGAATAGTCGCAGCCTTCGTAATATTTCCACCGGTCTTGGCCAGAGTTTGCTCAATCACCCGTTTTTCTACCGTGTCTCTGGCTACCTTCAAAGTGAGTCCAACCTGACTCTCATCGGGTTCAGGCAAATCCAAATCTTCCGGGGCAATTCTTGGATTGTCGGTTAGTGTCACGGCCCGACGAATCCGATTTTCTAATTCTCGAATGTTGCCAGGCCAATGATACTGTTCTAGCGACAATAAGGCTTCCCTCGTAAATCCTGAAATCTTCTTTTTGGCCTCTTCTGAATAACGCTGAAGCAACGATTTGCCCAACATCACGATATCGCCACCCCGCTCGCGTAAGGGAGGCGCCGTAATTGTCACGGTATTCAATCGATAATACAAATCTTCCCGGAAACGGCCATCTTTCATCGCCAGTTGAAGATCCATATTGGTGGCCGCTAAAACTCTCGTGTCAACTGGAATTTCTACGCGTCCGCCTACCCGCTCGATGCTTCGTTCTTGTAAGACCCGAAGCAGTTTGACCTGTAATGCAGGAGAAATCTCACCAATCTCATCGAGAAAAAGCGTCCCGCCCTGAGACGACTCAATTCGACCTGGACGCTGGAGATGAGCCCCGGTAAACGCACCTTTCTCATGCCCAAACAACTCACTTTCTAGCAACGTTTCGGGAATAGCCCCACAATTAATCGCGATAAACGGGCCATCCTTTCTGTGGCTTTGCTGATGAATCGCCCGAGCCACTAACTCCTTCCCGGTGCCACTTTCCCCAACAATAAGAATAGAAATATCCGACCCGGCCACTCGCCGGATAGTATCGAACACTTTAACCATAACCGGGCTGCTTCCAATAATTTCTGGAAATCCTCGTTTCGCCTCACGGTCCAGAAGCTTTTGATTTTCTTTTTCCAAGCCAGCCAAATACCCGGCCCGCTGAAGAACGACTCTTAACACCTCCAAATCTACCGGCTTTTCCAAGAAATCATATGCGCCCAATTGAATCGCCTTGAGCGCATTGGCGCGATCTTGATTTCCCGTGATGACGACCACCTTCACCAAAGGGTTTACCGCCAGCAATTGTTCTAAGGCAGCCAATCCTTCGGTCACCCCGCCGGTATCAGGTGGCAAACCTAAATCCAAGGTTACCAGTGAGATCTTTTCCCGCTGAAGAATATCGACAGCCGCCACACGATGATCCGCCTCATAGATCATATAAGAGGACTTCAATCCCCACTTCATCTGTTCAAGAATCTCTGGGTGATCATCAATCAATAGTAGGGAAGGAAGACGTGAAGATTCGGCAAGAGGATCAGACTTCATGGTCATTCGTTTCTTCCTGAGTCAGACTTTACCCCGGCATTAGAAACACCAAACACCACACTACTTGCGTTATCGGCACTTTGTACCGGAAATGTAACAATTACTGTCGTACCTCGCCCTTCCTGGCTCTCAATGTGAATCATGCCATGATGGTCCTCGATAATTCGCTTACATTGAAACAGCCCCACACCCAATCCATTTTTTTTGGAACTTTTAAATGGCTGGAAAATCTTTTCAAGCTGGGCCGCAGGGATCCCATCCCCCGAATCGACCAGTTCAACGATCACCTGCTCACCATCATAGGCGGTAGAAATATCAAGCGTACCATTCCGGTCGGTCGCCTGACGCGCATTAAGGATCAAATTTAAGAAAACCTGTTTGATTGCATCCTTTTTGAGCTGAAGGACGGGAACCTCTAGCCCTGGTGTAAAATTCGTTTGGCATCCAGGGTCATTTACGGCAGCCAGTGTATCCTGAATTAACAGATTCACATCCACTGATTCCGTAACGGTTCCTTCACTCAGATTTGGTTCCTTCGCCTGACGAGACAATTCCCCCATTAAATCAATAATTCGCTGAGACGTATTTTTAACGGTTTGCATTGCAGATGCCTGAAATTCAACATTACTCCCGTATTGAGCAGCATTCTGAGCCACAAGAGATAAACTCGAGGCCAAATTTTTTAAATCATGTAAATAAAATGCAGAGAACCGATGCACCGCTTCCCATTTGGCGGCCGAACTGCGCTCTTCAACTAATTCAAATTGAATGAGCAGCATCGTCACATGATGCGCAACAGCTCGCAGTAAATCAAAATCGTCCTGATCATAACATTCATAAGCCGATTCCTGACTAAGCGTACAAAACCCGAGCAGTCTGCCCTGTCCAGTCACCAAAGGCACACACACATGGGCGTGAGTGACATCAAGAAATTCTCTCCAATCCTCGGCCGCCCGCTGACCCGCCTGTACAAACAAGGGTTCTTGCTGTGCTTTCAACTGTTGAATGAGAGGGTGAGTTTCAGGAATGGGAATCGGTTCTGAAATATTCGGTGACCGATCATTCAACTTTCTTCGACGCCGTTCCTTTCGTATTTGATGATATCGGCCGTCAACATCAAAATACTTCCAAATTGTGACTCGAGAGGTTCCAAATGTTCGACTGAGGCACTCTAGATACCGATTCAAAATTTGTTGGACATCCGGACAAGCCGCAAACGTCTCGGTAACCTCTATCCATTTTTCTCGATAATCATATTTATCTTTTAAAAAATGACGAGAAATGAATTGCTGAAACTCGACACGAATACGCCTGGAAAGCACGGCGATCACCAACCCCATAACGGCAAAAAAACTAAGGATCACACCCAGTGATTCCTTGACCTCCCAACCGGTTTTTTGCACCAGTGCGATCACCATAGCCACAAGAACGAAATACCCGCTGACACACACCACCGCCAGTGAGGCATATACTGCATGGTGACTGATTTGAATTTTCTGAATTACCTGGGATCCTGGCCATCGCCTTAACCCCAGTGCCATGACAACCAGAGAAATAAACGATGCGATTTCCCCCGCCCACACATCTTCCTGTTTCCACACCGAAGCCACGGCCACATGAAAAGCCTGTGCGATGGATATACAGGCCAGACCTCCCAATCCAATTAACACGTATTTCAATCGATATTGCAGGGGATCTGGAAAAGATTTGAGCATACGTTCCAACTGAAATATTGCCACACACGATGCCAATACAATAAACCCCCAGACCATCAAACCCTCTGGTCTTTTGAAAACAACTTCCCTTTCTGAATTGACCTGCATGAATCCATCTGAAATACCTATGATCAACATTGCTAAGAGAGCAGCCCCACCGGCGATGACCTTCCACCACCCTTTGCCCAATGCCAAGGAATTAGCAGAAAATTCCTGTAATAATGAATACCCGACATTGCCGATCATAACCGGCAGAATTATCTCACCAATGAGAATTAATTTCCTGGAAATAATGAGATGGGCTGACAACGCTTCTTGAATGACATTCAGCCCATGGATCCAAACCATAACCACCATCAGGAAGAGTAAAGGAAAATAATGAGCACCATCCTTTCTCCTCCAAAATATGATCGTCGCCAAAAACAGGGAGACTCCTGCCGTGAGAATAGATGGAAAAACCCACACACTCATACCGACCCACATTACCTATTGAGAGTTAAACAGAGACAAGTTCATTTCTCGGTGCTACCAAAGGACACAGCCTTTCTATTTTTCTGATTGATGAGGACATGCTACGTAGCACATGCCTCAATCACTCTGGCGCACCTGGGTTTATGGAATAAACACCCGACTACCTACGCTAGTCATCGAGTCCTTTGCGTATCAAGGCAAAATTACCTCTTACGGCCAGGCTCATGAGGATTCAGTCATTAAGCGACTAAAGCTTGGTTTAATAGATAAAGTATTTTCGCCCAACAGGTTTCGATTCCACCTCTTTCATGGAGAGAAAGTTCAAGATAGAGAACCACTCTAGCCTGCATCACAGGACTTTAGTCAGAATACAACTGTAGTAGTTTTTTCGGAAGATGAGGAGGGGGACTGTAGGGTTCGGCTTCTCAAATCGACCTCGCCTCTCGCCTGACAACGAAAGCTAGGGTTCGATTCTGATGAATAGGAGTATTTTTAGATTCTCAATCTACAGGACAGAGCCGTCCCGTTTCAGCCAATAAATTGAGTCATGCAGAAAGGGGGACATGCGGCTATTCGACAGGAACGCCTTATCCGAATTGCTGGAATGAAACATACCAGGTATATATAGGCCTTTTCAGCCGATTTCTGCCGAAAATCTGGAAGTATAAATCAGCGTGAGACTACTTAACTGCCGTTTTTAAAGTGAAGCGAACCTGGCGCCTTCCCGACCCCATGGCGAAACATAAGCTTCTGGACAGCTGTACAAAAATTACTGGAGTCCTGGTTGGCCGTTTGAAGGAGGCGCGTCATCCTGTCTATCGGAAGGATGCAGGCCATATTTTTTAAGCAGTTTATAAAAATCCGCCCGATAGCGACCGGCAATTTGTGCTGCCTTGGAGATATTCCCTTGTGTGGCCTTGAGCAGATCCTGGAGGTACTCCTTCTCAAACGCTTCCTTCGCATCGGTTAATGGTTGAAGACTACCTGGCTTGCTTTGTTCGTGGGGAGAAAGGGCGAGAAATTCTGCTGTAATAATATCCTGAGGGGACATGACAACCGCGCGCTCAATCATATTCTCAAGTTCTCGAACATTTCCAGGCCAGGGATAGGTAATTAAGGCCTGCATGGCTTCCGGCGAAAATCCCTTGACGACTTTCCCATGATGCTCAATACTCCGCTTAAGAAAAAACTGGGCGAGAGAAGGAATATCCTCCCGACGCTGTCGAAGCGGGGGAATCCACAAGGGAACGACGTGAATTCGATAATACAGATCTTCTCGAAATCGCCCTTCCCGCACAGCTAATTCCAAATCCTTATTTGTTGCAGCCAGGATTCTCACATCCACCTTTGTAGGCACTTGACCGCCGACAGGCAACACTTCCCGATTTTGAATAGTTCGCAGGAGTTTCCCTTGCAATGACAGCGGCATTTCACCTATTTCATCTAAAAATAATGTCCCTTTATCGGCACTTTGGATTAAACCCCGCTTGTTTTGATGGGCTCCGGTAAAGGAACCCTTCATGTGTCCGAACAACTCACTTTCAAACAAAGTTTCTGGGATTGCCGCACAATTGACGGCCATAAACGGCTTTGAAGCTCGGGGGCTATTACAATGAAGCACGCGTGCAATCACTTCCTTTCCGGTCCCTGTTTCTCCGGAAATACAAACGGTGGTATCGGTCTTCGCCACTTGAGCCACCTGCTTCAACACCGTATGCATTTCTGCACTCCGTGCCACGACATTTTCGAGCCCATACAATTCGTTCACCAGCAGTTGTAGCCGATGAATCTCCTGACTCATTCGTTTGGTAGTGAGGGCTTTATCAATACTCTCTAGCAACTCTTTGTCATCAAACGGTTTGGTCAAATACCCATACGCACCCTTTTTCATCGCTTCCACTGCATTGGGAATACAGCCATGAGCTGTCAAGATCAGGATTGGAAGATTGGTTTGATGCTGGTGCAATTCTTCCATGAGATCCAAGCCATCAGCATCCGGCAATCGAAGATCCAGAATGGCAAAATCATAGGGATCCTCCTGTACGCGGCTCAACGCATCTCCCCCCGACCCACACGCAGTCACCACAAACCCCATGGAATGCAGGCGCATTTTCAGGAGGGTCAGTAAACTTGGATCGTCATCAACAACAAGAATTCGTTCATCAGCCATCACAGTTCCTTTATTTTTTTCCATCACCTTCATATGGTATTTCTTTCTCCTCGGCTCTTTCGAGTTTGGGGGTTGGGGCCATTTTTTCAGACGGGCGGGTCGGCGGGGCCTTCTCGCGTATTTCCTGATCGATACGGCGTAAAGCCTCTAATTGATTCGTCAATTCTTGAACTTTTCTCTCACTGGCCTTAAGTTCCAGCTGTGCATCCTGCCGGAGCGTCTGCTCCTTTTTCAATTGCTCTGTTTGTTTGGAAAGATTCGAGAGAGCCTGATTCAACTCTTCGACAGCCTTTTCCCGATTCGTCAGTTCTTGCTTAAGTGCATCAACAGAGTCTGTTTCTAATTGACGACTTAATTCATGAACCAGTAATTCTTTATTCACAATTTCACGAACTAATCGCTTTGTAAGACCCTCTGGTAAAGTCCCTCCTCCCGGAGCATTCAATACATCCAATAACCACAACCAGAATCGACTTTCACTCGCCAAGGCACTATTGGGATTTGAGACCACCACTTTTCGAAAATGAAGCGCAGCCAATTCCCTATTTTCATATAACGCAGCGACTCCAAGAAGGAAATGAACCGCCCGACATTCAGCTTCATTTTTACATGAACCCAGCTTCTTTTCCTGATCATCCGCAATTGCCCGAAAAAATGGAACATCTTCGGGGTCAGGAGTTAACACCGAGGGCCCAGTTGAATACCCGGGTGAAATAGATTGAGCCATAGCCAAACTCTTCCAGCCGGTAAAATTCCACTCTCCCCATTCAAGAGAAATTAGAATTATCAGAGACCCAAAAAACACCCAGATCAACGACTCAAACTGTTTGCGTATCAAGAGACAGTCCCCGTATGTTTTCGCTTCGGAATGGTAAAATGTAACGCCGTCCCGGTTCCAAGAATGCTCTCTGCCCAAATTTTTCCACCATGGGCTTCCACCACACGCTTCGCCAAAGCCAGCCCAATCCCACTCCCCACATACACACGACCTTCTTGGGTTTTCCCCTGGTAAAATCGTTCAAAGATATGAGGCAAATCGGCTTCGGGAATTCCTGGTCCCGTATCAGACACGGTAAATTGCAACCCTTCTCCTGAACTTTCTGGCCTCGATCGAATCAACACCGTCGTTCCTTCAGGACTAAATTTAATGGCATTGGATAAAAGATTTTCCAGCACCTGTTCCATCCTCGGTCCATCCAGATCATAGAACCTCACCTTGTTCTGAAACAAATCGAGGGTCAGATGAATATTTTTGCGTTCCGCAAGAAATTTCACCTTTTCTGTCGATCGAACGGCCAAACGATTCAAGTCGGTGGGACTAAAATTATAGGAAACCATGTCGGCTTCCATCCGGGATAAATCTAAAAGATTCCCGATCAAGTGATTGAGTCGTTGGCTGCTTTCAGAAATAATGGTGAGCGTTTCTCGTTGGTCCTTGGTCAACGTTCCAGGAATGCCATCGAGCAGAAGCTGTGAGCCCTCACGAATAGATGTTAACGGCGTCCTCAACTCATGGGATATATTTGCCAGGAATTCCGACTTCATCTCATCTAACTTTTGTAGTTTTTCGCCCATCCAATTTACCTGGCCGACCAGTTCGCGTAACTCCTGGGGAACAGACAAGGAGATTGTGCCTCCAAATTGACCTTGTCCAATTCGGCGGATTTGCGCTTTGACTCGTCGAAGGGGGCGAAGAATACTATAGCTGGCGATTCCGGCCAAGCCAAGACCTAGAACCAACGCCATCACGAGAAGCTGTTTTGTAATTTCCTGGGCCTGTACCGAGCGAAGATGAGAATCCTTGAGAATCGCGCCAACACTGGCTTCCTGAGAAGTAATATAGGCTGTGATGGATTGGGTTATGGCAGTAATCAACGTATCCCGGTTTTGTTCATATCTGGCGATAGCCTGAGGAGAACGGTCGGCTTGTTCAACGCCAACGCTCAAAAATAAGGTATGAAATTCTTCATGCAGTTCTTTGGTTTCCGCAAGTAATTCAAGCGTACTGCCAGGATTTTCCTGATCCTCAAGGGCTTTCAAGGTTTTGCGAAAATTTTCAGCTTCCTGAAGGAAATCCTTCAGAAGGGCCGTATCCCGAAGCACCAAGTATTGCTTATCACTTTTTAATTGCGCATACAGACTGGTAATGAGTCGTTTTGCCGTTTCCACTGCCGGAAAATGGTGCGTTGCTAACTCAGCGCCTAATTCCGTTAATGCACGAAACTGATGGAGGATATATAAATTCACCCCAACCACTAACGCAAGGATTGTCAGGTATCCCAGGGTTAATCGCCAAAATATGGACAAGCGTGGCAACATTGTTCAAACACCAAAATTCTTTAGGATCGTTTAAAAAAAAATCCCGTTGTCTCTGGCTCGAGGCGAAGAATTTCCCCAAACAATCCGTTTTTCTTCATCCTAAAAATTTAAAGATCTTCTTCCTCAGAATCACCAAATAACTTTCACATAAATATTAGTTACGTAGCAATGCTGAATTGTATTTCCTACATTACATTGAGTAACCCTACAGCAGAATTCCATTTCTTGATAGAATTTCCGTAAACCCACCAAATATTTTTTTCTTTATTAACAACCTAATATTAAGCCTAGGCCGTCAATGGTCTCCATATTGCATATGCCTCCGTAGCGATTATAATTAATTCGAAAGATCTTTAATTCTATCAAAGCCCACGTTTTAAATTTCTCCTTATTATCTGATGAAAAGTCTGCCTTTGGCATTTTTATTATCGTGCTTAAAACAATATTTACTCATTTTGCGTTTTTTCTTCGTGTCCCCCCCAAATTTATCCATCTTCATGATTTTTCAACAACCTCCCCCTGAACTGGAAACATCTTCCAATTTTTCTTAGGTAGTACTTGGAAGTTTAGGTTCTATTGCTGGATTAAATATTCGGATTGGATTTCTTCTGCTGGGAAACATCCAAGCAGACAGAAACCCTTGATTTCTTCTCTCAGATTGAAATCCCACTAGAGAGGCGAATTTGACAATAGACACGCACAGAGAAAAACCGTTCAAGAAAACTGGTAATGAAATAGGAAAAAGACTACTAAAAGCAGGAGATGAATAATGAAATTACAAAGCGCCTTCCTCTTAGTTAAGGAAACTTTCACAACCAATGATCCTAAGATCGCTTCGTCTCAACTTGAGGAAATCGCACAAAGGTTTTGCAAAAACCTCATCCAGTTTTTTGCACAATTAATCATGGGCCTAGCCTCTCACGCATCTCCAAAAAAAATACTTTCGTTTTTCATTCTCCTGATAGCAATAATAACTGTTATACCTTGTCCCCCTGTTTTTTCAGCTGATGTTTCGGTCACATGGAATAAAAATACCGAATCGGATTTAGCAGGATATAAAATTTACAAACGGACGCTACCATCCCAAGATTTTGGACAACCACTATTTTCAGGAATGCCCACTAATCCATCCTCACCCTCAACAACCGTATCCGGACTTAGTGCTGGCACAACCTATGGATTTATAGCGACAGCATTTGACAATGCCGGAAATGAAAGTGCCCCTTCAACAGAAAGGCAAATTTCTGTACCCACAGGCACGTCGCCCTCACCCTCTTCAACCCTCAACATTTCGAATCTGGCCGTGTCCAGTGGGAAAGCCTATGTTCTGCCCACTTCTGGCCTCCAAGCCGGCGCCACAGTGTATATCGACCGCACTTATACCTTTACGACCGTCCCCACTCTCGTGCAGGGAGCCAGGTACATCCAAACGGCCAATAATGACAAAGCGGCGACCAATTCGACCTTCCTCAGCTTTACGGTCAATCAACCCGTCTCCGTATATGTCGCCCATGGCGATCGTATTACCTCGAAACCCTCGTGGTTGAGCACCTTTACCGATACCGGCACCAATCTGGTGACCTCGGATGCGACCTTTAGCCTGTTTGTACGGTCCTTCCCGGCCGGCACCATTACTCTCGGGGGCAATGCCAGCGGGGGTTGTTGCAGCATGTATTCCGTCAGCGTCAAACCCCAGGGTGGTACCCCAGCGGACACCACCTCCCCGACCGTCACGCTGACAGCTCCCAGCGCAGGTACGGTCTCCGGCACAGTGACTGTCAGCGCCAGCGCCAGCGATACAGTCGGCGTGGCCGGCGTGCAATTCCGGCTCCAGGGTGCCAACCTCGGGGCGGAAGATACGACCAATCCCTACAGCACCAGCTGGAATACCACCACCGTCCCGAATGGCTCATACACCCTCACGGCTATCGCCCGCGATGCCGCCGGCAATACGACCACCTCTGCATCCCGCACGGTCACGGTGAGCAACATCACCACACCACCAGCGGACACCACCTCCCCGACCGTCACGCTGACAGCTCCCAGCGCAGGTACGGTCTCCGGCACAGTGACCGTCAGCGCCAGCGCCAGCGATACAGTCGGCGTGGCCGGCGTGCAATTCCGGCTCCAGGGTGCCAACCTCGGGGCGGAAGATACGACCAATCCCTACAGCACCAGCTGGAATACCACCACCGTCCCGAATGGCTCATACACCCTCACGGCTATCGCCCGCGATGCCGCCGGCAATACGACCACCTCTGCATCCCGCACGGTCACGGTGAGTAATGCGAGTCCGCCGCCAGCACCACCACCCTCATCAACACTCAACATTTCGAATCTGGCCGTGTCCAGTGGGAAAGCCTATGTGGTGCCCACCTCCGGCCTCCAAGCCGGGAACACCGTCTATATCGACCGCACCTATACCTTTACCACGGTCCCTACCGCTGTGCAGGGAGCCACGTATATCCAAACCGCCAACAATGATAAAGCGGCCACCAATGGAACCTTCCTCAGCTTTACGGTTAATCAACCCGTCTCCGTATATGTCGCCCATGGCGATCGCATTACCTCGAAACCCTCCTGGTTGAGCACCTTTACCGATACCGGCACAAACCTGGTGACCTCGGATGCGACCTTCAGCCTGTTTGTGCGGTCCTTCCCCGCCGGCACCATTACCCTCGGGGGCAATGCCAGCGGGGGTTGTTGCAGCATGTATTCCGTCAGCATCAAACCAGAGGGCGGCCCCCGCAGGTGACACCACTCCCCGACCGTCACGCTGACGGCTCCCAGCGCCGGTACGGTTTCCGGCACGGTGACAGTCAGCGCCAGCGCCAGTGATAATGTCGGCGTCGCGGGCGTCCAATTCCGGCTTCAGGGCGCCAACCTCGGCCCTGAAGATACGACCAATCCCTACAACACCAGCTGGAACACCACCACCGTCCCGAATGGCTCGTACACCCTCACGGCGATCGCCCGCGATGCGGCGGGCAATACGAAAACCGCTACAGCCCGAACGGTCACCGTGAGCAATACCAGTGCGCCACCACCACCACCCTCATCACCACTCAACATTTCGAATCTGTCCGTGTCCAGTGGGAAAGCCTATGTGGTGCCCACCTCCGGCCTCCAAGCCGGCGCCACCGTGTATATCGACCGTTCCTATACCTTTGCGACCGTCCCCACTCTCGTCCAGGGAGGTGCTTATATCAGAACCGCCAATGATGACAAATCGGCGACCAATTCGACTTTCCTCAGCTTTACGGTCAATCAACCCGTCTCCGTATATGTCGCCCATGGCGATCGTATTACCTCGAAACCCTCCTGGTTGAACACCTTTACCGACACCGGCACAAACCTGGTGACCTCGGATGCGACCTTCAGCCTGTTTGTGAAGTCCTTCCCGGCCGGCACGATTACCCTCGGGGGAAATGTCAGCAATAACAATGCGGGAAATGATTTGAGCATGTATTCCGTCATCGTCAAACAGTAGGGCGGGATTATCCCATGAACCATCAATGGCGAAACTATAAGAGACTATCCGGAGAAAGATAAGTGATACCTATATTATTTCGACTAGATATAACAGATCCAAGAAGGAGGTGGTGGAAAGCTTTGAGTGCTCAGCACCATCCCTTACAGACAACTCTTCAGATGAGGAGCAGTTGGTCGAAGCCTGATCAGATAAGGGAAATGCCTTTGAAAGGGCTTTTGATCTCTATTGCTTCCCTTAAAAAGATTTAAAGACACACTCAACAAATTATACGTGTTTTAAACTGGCTTATAGGATTTCACTAAATACTGCTTGTATTAAAGGTTAGCAAATTAAGCGGTACTTAAACTTAAGCATCCCCGTAGGAGAGAGATTTAGCCTATGATGACGAATCCATTGACATATTTCTTTTACCAACCACAGATACCCAGATTAGGCAGGGGAACCATACAAACTCCAACCAGACGCACAGCAAGCAGCTTTTTCCGAAAACTTCGTCCGTCAACAAGGTTGAGTTTTCGAACTATGCCCTAGTTAAGGTTAAAAAAATTCCTAAAAACTTAAAGCTTTTCTAAATATTACCGAAACATAACCAGTCACGGGATGTGACAACCCAATTTTCAGGAAACTATAAGGGAATATGTCTAATAGCTTTACCGTCCATTAAATTCCCATGCGTAAGGGATTCTAGAGAAGTCACGACATAGCACCACAAGGAGAAATCCATGAAAAGTCGATATGCAACAAATCCAGCAATACTCTGTTGGTCTTTCCTCGCAGCAGTTTTCATGCTGAATGCCACTCAGAGCATTGCCGCGACCTATTACATCTCCCCCACAGGGAGTAATGTCCTAGGTAATGGCACCAGCCAGAACCCTTATTATACCCTCACGCATGCCTTTTCGAAGGGAGGAGGCCACACGTATATCCTTAAAGATGGCCTATATAATTATGAGGGAGGCACCATCGTGAATCCGCCAAGTGGGTCAACAACTTCACCCACGATAATTCAAGCAGAACACGATGGCAAAGCCGTGATCGATGGTGCAGGAGTTCGTACGGGGGTGGACATCCGTCAAGCGGGCACCCATCATATCGTTATCGAAGGGCTCCGCCTCCAGAATTGCGGCGAAGGACCGTCCGTTTCGGTCCAATCCCCAGATGGCACATCGTTAACCAATCAAATCAATAATATTACAATTCGCCGTACAGGTGCGTATGGGAGTGCGGTAAACACGAACAATAATGTCTGGAGCTTGTCCAGGATTCGCGACTCTCTATTCGAAGATGTGTGGGGCTGGGGAGCCGGCCGATATGTCCTGAGTGTCTATGGCGGCACCAAAGTGACCGTCCGGCGGGCTGTGCTCCGATGGGATCGTTGGGATGGATTAGCCTACAAACCCGGTGACCCGAAATTCAACATGAGTTTATATAATACCTATGACAGCTTGGTGGAAAATGTGATTCTCCTGGATGGGACGACTGCAACAGGAGGAGGAGATCGTGGTGGCATATTGCTTGCCGGAAATAGCAATGGTGACACCGCTCCCTATACTGGCTCATCAAATAACGTCATTCTTGGCATGATTAGCCTCAATAATGTCGGAAACGGTCTGGCATCTGAGTCAGGAGGGGGAATCAATAACAATAATCGATTTGAAAATGTTGTTTCCTGGGGCAACGAATACGCAATTACGGTTCCTAGGAAAAGCAGTAATACCACACTCAACCATGTCACATTGGGTGGGGGATCTTATGGGACGTATTTCGGTGGGGGCGGCAATCAGGTGACCAATGTCTCCCTAAAAAATAGCCTCATACACAATAATTCAAATAGTGGAATCAATGGATCCGTCACATCAGATTACAATAACGTCTATTCGAATAGTCCTAATTATAACGGCGCAAGTCCTGGTGCTCACGATTCCAGTATACAACCAGGATTGAAATATCTGCTGCGGGCGGAAACAGGGACACCGAATAAAGGGGTGGCTTCGGATGGTGGAGATATTGGCGCCACAATCATCAAACGCTATCAAAATGGCACTTTAACCAACCAAAATCTCTGGCCATTCCCCAATGAGGCACGGATTAAGGCGGATCTCTGTGCAAATGAATCACGAGGATTCTGCGGCAAATCATCCCTCACACATTATATTTGGGAATTTCTTGGGAACCCACTTCCAGCAGAATATGCGAATGGGGGGGGCACCTCAGATACGATTCCTCCGGCTTCCCCAAAAGGCCTTACCCTTACCATTCAATAATATGGTCTAACCTGGTGCAGCAATCAGCCATGAAAGGTTTGCTGCACCTCCCCCTTCCGAGAAATACTTCCACCCATCCGTTAGAAAATCACACATCAGAACAGGCGCCGAGGAGAACGGAATAGTATTGGGATGCGGCGGCATCCCAGGTCAAGTTACCGACAGACCTGCAAATTTCCCCTTCATCCCATTCCCTGGCCAGTGCCATATCCAACGCCTCAGATAATTGGTGACTATTGCCAGGCTCAACAAGAATCCCATTAGTTTTCCCAATGAGATTGGGAATATCACCCACTCTGGATGCCACCACTGGACGGCCACAGGATAATGCCTCAAGAATCACATTGGGACACCCCTCACGAAGACTCGGCAAACAGAAAACATCACATGCACCGATCCATAGAGGGATATCCTGATGTGCCTTCGCACCAACAAATTGAATATGCCCTTGAAGGTCCTGCTTGTGGACGAGTTCTTGATACGCTTTGAGCATGGGGCCATCCCCGATAATATACAGGGTTATTGGCTTTCTAATTTGAACAAGTTCTTGGAAGGCCTCAATCAGATACCGAAGCCCCTTCTCTTCCTCTTCTGCTAATCTTCCCACAAATAGAACGCAGGGGCCCTTTTGTGGAAGACCAAGGATGGTTTCCGAATCGGTCTGATCCCTTGGAAAAAATAATTGTTTATTAACGCCGTTACGAATAACCGTGACACGCTTATGGTCTATCCCCACGCCTAGCAGGTGAGCCTTCAATTCTTCTGAAACGACTGTGACTCGAGAAGCCTGATTCAAGGCCCGAAGAATCGGCCCCCTCTTGCGCTTCTCAAACAAAAACATATTCACATCACATCCGAGACCTGTCAGTACCAAGGGCACCCCCATAATTCTGGCAAGCAGGGCAGCAGCCACTCCATCAGGATAAAGCCAATGGGCATTTATCACATCAAACCGAAAACAGCGCCTCAGGGCGTACGTATATCGAACAAGACCTAGGAATAATAGGAAGCTATGGTAATGCTCACCCCATTTAGGAATAAACGGATATTTGGGGCTCAAGACGGGTATGCTATCGATAGCATATTCAATTGGAATTAATGAATACCCATGCCATCTTTCCAAAAATTTCCATCCAGGGAGCTTCGGGAACCAGGGTTGTGGGCAAACGACGCGGACCTCGCAATAGTTCGTTAAACCTTGAACAAGTTGGTGGCTAAAGACTCCCTTAGTTGGATTCACGGGAGTTGGAAAAATTTGAGAAATAAACAGAACTTTTAAGGACATTGGCATGACGAACAGAACCATCAAAAATGAGAGTGATCAATCAATGTACTTTTTGTGCCACATTTCCAAAGCGACAAGGGAAAAAAGTCTTCGGCTCAAATCTTCCTTTCCCTGCCGATGTCGCTTCAAAGCATTATCAATATACGACTCTTGAAAGTAATTTCGTGTGAGACTTTTGCTATCCAGCAAGACATCACGAACCTGATGATAAAGTTTTTCCTTAAACCACCTTGCCACTGGCACGGGAAATCCTTTCTTCTTTCGATAAATAATCTCATGAGGCAAAACTTTTTCCATAACTTTTTTTAAGGCCAATTTCCCCTCCCACCCTTTCAATCGATACTCATCAGGCAAGGACATGGCAAATTCAAGTAAATGGTGATCCAAAAATGGTACACGCAGTTCAAGGGAATTGGCCATGGTCATCTTATCCGCTTTGACCAGCAAATCATCAGGCAACCAAGACTTAATATCAAGATAGCCCATTTTCCTCAATCCGGAACTTTGGGAAAGTGTGCCAAGAAGTTTTTCAAAAAATACATCAGAATCATTGCCTAAACGAGAAGCAAAGCCCGGTTGATACATTTTCCGCTTGATGCTCGGCGTCACATCGTTAGAGATTCCTCGATAGCGGTTAAGAAGAGACATTCTCATCCAATCAACATACTTTGTGTATTTCTCATTGGCCTTGAGGCTCGTCGACAGACATTCATGAATCCAGGATGGGAGGTAGCCAAATACACGGTGGATTCGATCAAGCCTTGCCATAATCGGGTACAGGGGATAGCCGGCTAGAATCTCGTCACTTCCCTCCCCTGAGAGAATAACCGTCACATGCTCTTTGGCTAACCGAGAGAGGTGGAAAAGTGCAATTGCCGCACTTTCCACAATGGGTTCTTCCGTGTACTCAAGTAACAAATCCAATGAGGCAAAGAATTCTTCCGATTCAAGAATATACTCGTGATGTTCCGTGTGAAAAATATTTGCAATACACTGGGCATAGGGAAGTTCGCTGGCATCTTTATCATCATGATATCCAACAGAAAAGGTCTTGACCGGCTCGGTCATAGATTTACTCATTCCTGCAACCACCGCACTGGAATCAATCCCACCACTTAAAAATGCCCCCAATGGGACATCACTCATCAGACTCATTTCAATGCTTTTTTGAAGTAATTCTGCATACCGTTCTTGAGCTTCACCAAAAGATAACTCGCTGGGCGGAGCATCATTCAGATCCCAATACTGTGAAAGCGTCACCTGTCGATCCTGAAGAATTAAACCATACCCAGGGAGCAATTTTTGGACACCTTGGAACAATGTAGTTTCTCCGGGTACAAATCCTACCGACACGTAGAAATCCAAAGCAGCTATATTTGCGGATGGGCGAAATTCAAGCACCTTGAGAATGGCGCGCACCTCGGAAGCAAAGAGGAACTGATGCTGGTCCATATAAAAGTAGAGTGGCTTTATCCCAACCCGGTCCCGAGCGAGAAAGACCGAATTCTTGGTGGCATCATAAAGGGCAAAGGCAAACATGCCGTCAAACCATTTGGGACAGTCAATTCCATATTCTTCATAGGCATGCACAATAACCTCAGTATCACACTTGGTTTGAAAGGTGTGCCCCTTAGCTATTAAGTGCTCTCGCAATTCCAAAAAATTGTATATCTCGCCATTGTAGACAACCGCAATAGTCCCATCCTCATTAAACATAGGCTGTGCGCCAGCATGTAAATCAATAATCTTCAGCCTTCGGTGTCCAAAGCCCACATGCTTATTCAAAAATATTCCCGCGGAGTCAGGACCCCGATGAGCCATCGAATCCCTCATCTGCACAAGGAGATTTTGTTCGACAGGTTCACCGTCCCTAAACCTCACCACACCACATATGGCACACATAGCATTTGACTCCGAAGAAAAAGGTTATGACATTCCGCCAGCAAAAAACAGTGCAGTAAATAATCGAAGAAACAGTACAAATCCAACTTCTATCACGGCAATCCAAAAAATATCATTTAGAGTCAACCGAGGAAGAAAACCATTTAATGAGCAAAAGGCTGCAGCAATACCAAGCTGTACATAAAAAAGAATAAAATCTGTGGTCACAAACATCGAGGTGGCTGCATACGAACAAATGCTCGCTAAAAGAGCCAAAGCGAGTGAGCGATCCTTAGGATCAGAGACTTGCCTCGATACATGCCACAGCCCTTTTATCGACAGATACGACAATGAGATGTAGATAAACAGCCCGGGAAAGCCAGTTTCGCCAAGATTTTCCACATAAGAATTATGTGCAATGAGGCTGAGCCCTGTTTTATCTCTCGCAGCGCTCTTAAAACGCATCTTTCCTACACCAAAAACAGGGTTTTCTTTAGCCATCTCCAAACCTGCAGCCCAAAGATCCACACGATGTGCCGCTGACTTACTCCCATCACTATCATCAAACCCCCGTGTCGTAAGAAAGCCAACCAACGGCGCGGCCAGAACCAGAACAATGGCACCAAGGATCAACGCGGTACGTGGCTTAAATCGTAAGACCAACGAAGCGAACAAGGCTACGATTGTGGCCAATAATCCTCCGCGTGACTGAGTCAAAAGAAGTCCTTGAAAAATAAGTAGGCTAAAAAGAAAGGATGTAATCCGAATAAAGATATTCCAGGGAGAGAACATAAATTGAATGAGAAAAGGAAAGGAAATGACAAAAAGCAAAGCCAGAACATTCATCCCATCCCAAAGCCCCACCCACTTTGCGCGACCACCGTGACCATCATCCCAACCAAGATGTTGCCCGGCCCACCCAACCCCAGTCGCCACTTGATCAATACACTGGTAGGCGAGAAGCCCTGACAGGAAAATTTGGAACCATATCAGCCGACGGATTTGTCCAGTTGAGTTTAAAAACAGAAACAAGCACATGAAAATAAGAAAGGATTTCGAATACTCCGTGAAAGCCGCACGCGCATACCATGCTCCTTCCCCTCCTTGCGCAAGGTTTGACAGGCTGATCACCACAAGCCAGACTACCAATACATACAATAATGGCAACTTGCACAAACGCTGCCATCCATCCATTTGAAAAATGGAGCCACCGAGCAAAAAGGCAAAAATTATATAATCAACAGGCCAATTCAACATAAACGGCACCCAGTCTTGGGGCCGCAAATAAAGCGTGATGAAGTAAAGAAATAGAAGAAAAGACAGCGGTGAAGGTATAGGTCCATTCCCAGATGCCCGGTTGGGCCCAATAGAGTCCACAGGCTCTAGATCTGCGGTTTCTTCTTTGACCATAATGTTTTAAATGAAATCCTTTTCGCCGTTTCGGAATAGAATAGCCTGGAGAGTTGTATTTAATTCATTTGTTTTTTGTTGTAGCTTGGAAAGATCTCCCAAATTTTGCTAAATAGAAAGAAGGATCGAGCGCGACTCCACTTTCCGCAGCTTTGACTGCCTGAAATAATTCGTAGGCAGTCACATAATGGAGACAGTATCTTTGACCATCGTTATATTCGTCCTCCAGATAGGTCCACATACGGTCCATGGGCTCTCCAAGCAAAACCGCCATGTTCTGCTCATCGGCTCCATGAGTATGAAGTTTCACAAAGATCCAATTGGGCTGTCCTTGTACGTGAATATGAGTCTTAATCCAAAGGTCAACGCGTTCTTTGGAGGGAGGGTTATCCCCGGAGAGTTCTCCATTTTCAATCCTGGGGAGTAACCCTAATTTTCGAGATTTCCAATTCAACCCCAATGGACCTTGGATCAACATCAAATCTCCACTGGACTTCCTCCCAGCTTCAACAGCAACACCGGTGTTATGGGATTTCGGTCTCAGGGGGTCATCGGTGGCATAATACACAGAGTTAATTGTGGCAACCTGAGACTCGTCGGGAGCGGAAGGAAAGGTAAAATCTGCGTAACACCCCGTCTCACGCAAAATGGAGATCTCATTATTGACTCCACACCATCTCCCTGCACCACCACTATTATCTAAGGCCCAGTTTCCATGGATAAAACCATATTCGATCTCTCCTGATTCAGGATTTTTTCGGAGGAGATCGTGGCGCTCATGAAGAATGGTCTTAAATTCATGAAGTGTATCCCTCAAATGTTCGGGGGTATCATTATCATGATGTAGATGAATCTCAACATCTCCAAACCCCATTCCACATAAAGTGGCGAGATGATCTAAATGAGCCGGTCGATATTCTTCCGCAGGAAAGAAGAAGCTATGCTGGGGGCATCTCCCACTCACATCCCGATGCCTGGACGCGATATGCGGATAATTTTTCATCCATTTTTCTATCCGGGCACATTCTTGTTCATACGACACCCCACCAACAGCGGGCTCATAATGGTCGGTCACACAAAAAAATATATGAATCGGCCCCGCAGTCACCTTTGGACGAGAACGAAATTGCTGGATGACATAACTCGCAATCCAGAGATGCATCTGCTTTTGCCGCAATACGAGCCAGACAAATCCCAAAATGATCAAAAACCCACCGAGAAGTCCAGATACGAGATACACTTAGCCATTCTCCAAGGTTAGCGAATCCTAACGTTCGGCTTTACGCCAAAGACTGGTTTGTCCGGCACTAAAGAAATGAAGGAAAAATCCGTACAACGCAGCGGCATTCCCCATACAGAAGTACAACGGCACATAAAAAAGAGTAGCGCGGCCGAGTGTTTTCATGAGAACCCATCCCAGGACCGCAGCAAGATAAAAAGACACTTGCCCCCAGAAAAGACTGTGATACCAAAGGGAAGGAATCAGCGCACTGCTCACCAGCATGATTAAAAGAAAAAATGGGATCAACCAGCGGAATAATTTGTGAGAGATAAACTGGAAGGCAAAGAACGTCTTTGGCGGAAAAAACATCTCGGGGAATTGGGTAAAAATCTGATACCCGGCAGATGCATAGCGAACCTTGAGAAAAAATTCATCATGAAGCGTTTTTGAGGAATATTCCGCAGATGTCGCTTCTCCTTCATAAATCACTCGAAATCCGGCTTCAACAATTTTCAGAGAAAGAAACATATCGTCATGAACAATGAAGGATGGCATAGGAGTAAAAAGAGCTCTGCGGATGGCGAAAATTTCACCATCCGCACCCACGATGGATCCTAAACGGCTTTCCCCCAATTTAAGCCAACCTTCGTAATTCCAGAAGGCCGTCTCCCCTTGACTGGTTTGCCTATCGCAGTCTTTTAAAATCACCTTTCGGCCCGAAACCCCACCCACAGAAGGATCATGGAAATTTCGTGCAATCTTCTGAATCACCGTTGGCTCATAGACGGTGTTAGCATCAGAAAATAAAATAATCTCCCCAGTAGCCACCGAAACGGCATGATTCAAAGCTGCCGTCTTTCCTTGCCTGGCCGGTCGATGCAAGACAGTGACTCCTTTTTTGACATACGACTGAACAATACTCACAGTCTGATCAGTGGACCCATCCGCAACGACAATAATTTCTAACTGCCCTTCCGGATATGCCAGCGCCATAGTGTTAGCCATTTTGCTACCAATAACTTTCTCCTCGTTATAGGCGGCAATAATCATAGAGACAGAAGGAGAGAAATCTCCCTGCGCAATTGGCTTGGGTTTCACACAGGCCAAAAGCCAAACGAGCAGGGGATACCCAAAATAGGTATACAGCACCGCCACAAAGGCCACCCAAAATAGCAGTTTCATGCTAATTCCTTTTCACCGGAATAGGGATTGACCCCTTCCCCTCAATTGCCCTTCAAGCAGAGCCTAAGGCCATGCTTCGTTCTCAAAAAGGAAAGGAGAGATTAAACTCAATTAAAGTTAAGTGTATGCTGTTTATGTCGGTAATTTTTCGACAATCCTAAGCGGATCAATATAGCGCGGAAGGAGGAACCAGGGTCTTCAACTCTTGTCTATGAGTGCGGAGGCAAACCGTTCAACCTTTTTTCCGTTCTCATGCCAGGTATGCTGACCCAGAACTTTTTTCCTGGCACGGGAACCTAACTCCATTCGCAGTGCACTATCGCCCAATAATAGTGAGAGGGCTTGCCGGAGCGCACCAGGATTGCCACATTGGACGATCAATCCATCCTTACGATCTTCAATAATATCTCGAATAGGCAGAAGGTCCGGCGCAATCACGGCCTTCCCCATGCCCATAAACTCAAACAAGACAATCGGAGAACCAAAGACATTTGAATCTGGAAGCACACAGATATCCATAGCCGCAATATACGATAACACCTGAGATCTGGGCACGGGGCCAGTGAGAAACACAACCTCTTCTAACTTGCTGGCTCGAATCTGTTCGATGAGCCCATCAACAACCGGGCCATTGCCTACCAGCATAAGCCGAATATGTGGAAATTCCTTGTGAACATCTCCGACCGCTTTAATCAGCAGATCTAACCGATCCCAGGTATCAAACCATCCTGCAAAACCAACGACAGTATGACCATTGAGGTGATACCGCTTTCGAATCTGATCTCCCCGTTCCGTCGCTTCTATCACTTGGGCATCCACCGCGTTGGGAATGACATGAACTGCACCTGGTTTTCCGCCTCGCTTTAACACCTCTTCTTTCAAAAAGCTCGAGACAGTGAGTATCACATCGGCCTTTTTGAATATCATTTTTTCAAACCATTGAGAGACAGGAACCAGCACCTGGTTTCGAGCCCTCTGAACTCCGACTACCTCATTCACCTCCAGCAAAACAGGCCACCCAAAAAATTTGGCTAAAAACACTCCCATAGACATGAAAAATGCATACCGTTCATAGTACACATCTTGGCCTCGCCGTAGTAAAATTGGCCCCAATCGAATCATCACCACCACGTTATAGCCGATTTCAAGAATTTCAAAGAAAATATCAGGAACCCAACAACTCACAAATTTCCAGATTCGGGTTATCCCTCGTACCTGGGCCTGACCTTTATCAACGGGCGAGGCGCCGGCCATCCGGAGTGGATCTACACCAGACGGAGATGCCACCTGAATCGTATGGCCTAGCGTTTCAAGAGCCCGAACCATACTGGCAATATGAACCCCTTCCCCTCCTCGACCCAGCGTTCTGTGATGATAAAGAAATTTCACCGTGGCTCTCCGTCAAACCGTGAGCATTTTTGAAATATGAACCGGGTTCAGGTTTTGGCGGACGATAACATCCAGGATATTCGGAAGTGCCTTGACCGCAGAGGGATTGGTTCCGTGATATAACAGAATATCCCCGGATTGAAGAGACTGGCATTGTAGCGCGGCAAGAATTTCTCCTGGACTCTCTGCCTGGAAATCCTTGAGATCAACATTCCACATGACACACGTGAGACGTGCAAGCCAAGCTCCCCCAATAGAGCCCAAACATAATTTTCCATAGGGAGGACGGAATAATCGACAGGGGCGTCCTGTGATGCTTTGAAAGAGTGCCTGAGTGCGCTCAATTTCCACGACGACTTCCTTCCATGACAAGTGATCGAAGGAAGGATGAGTAAACGAATGATTCCCCAATTCGTGACCTTCCTCAATCATTCGTAAAACCAACTCTTTGTGCCGCTCGATCTTTTCACCAACAAGGAAAAATGTTGCGGTGACACCATAGGTTTTGAGGATTGCAAGAATTTGCGGGGTATAGGTTGGATCGGGGCCATCGTCGACTGTGATGGCAATGTGACGGGTATCCCGCTCCCCATTCCATAACATCCATCGCCGTGGAAACTTCTGAGCTACCTTTTTCACGATATTCTTCAAGAATGAAGGTGGTGGCTCCATCTCATAGAGATATTGATAGGCCTCGGTCATCGGAGTCATTCCAAAATAGTCTCGAATTCGGTTTTGGGCATTGTTAGCCATTCGCTTGGCTTCACCAGGATCCTGGATAAGTCGGGACAGAGCTTGAGCAATATCTTCGGGATTCCCCGGAGGAATTAAAAGACCTGATTCCTGATGAACTATAATCTCAGGAATACCCCCAACATTCGTCGCCACAACGGGAAGACCGTTGGCCATCGCCTCCAACAATGAAAGTGGTATGCCCTCGGTCAAAGATGGAAGAACAAAAAAATCAAAAGTGGACAGGAAGATTTCAACATTTTCCTGGTACCCCATAAATTCTACGCTTGAAGAGATACCAAGACCCTCTGCTAGCGCTTCCAATTCACCGCGCTGAGGTCCGTCTCCAACAAGGATCAGTCGAAGGGCAATGCCTCGTGCCTGAAGGACCGAATAAGCGTGCAAAAGATGATGTATTCCTTTTTCAGGAGAGAGCCGGGCTACGGTCCCCACCACCCATTCTCTTTGATTTTGAAAATCGGGGGCCTCGCGAAAAGCCATGTTCTTCCCATTGTGGGGGTTCGAAAATTTCTTTTCTTCGATCCCATTTAAAATCGTAAGACCTTGAGGAGAAGAGATTCCATACTCCCCAAACGCCCGCGTTGTATCTTGAGAGACACCGACGATTTTATGAAAAAACAGAGAACCGACTCGAAACTTCAGACGGTCCTTCCAGTTGTATGTTCTCAACCAGATATCATGTTGCGTATGAATACGAACGGCGACAGACATCCACCACGCTGCCCACCCGGCATACAACATCGGATCAAGACTGTGGGTGTGCACCACGGTAACTCCTTCCCGCTTCAATACTTTGACCAAACGACCAATCAAACCCAAATCAAGTCCTGGCCTACGTTTGACGACCACAATCCGACAGCCGGCATTTTCTACCATAGGAGCAAGAACCCCCGGTTCATCTAAACAAAGGACAATCGTTGGCAAAGTTGAAAGAATAGGAGAACAAACAAGCGTACATACCAACCGCTCGAGTCCACCGGGTTGAAGACTTAAAACCACATGAGCAACTTTTGTTTGATTGGCCAATGCATTCCTCTGATTAAAGCTTGTTGAAAAAGCCTCCATTCAGGACAAAGGGATTCCCCTATATAGTTGTTCCCCGCAACCGCCGGATTTCTTCGACAGCGAAATGCCACCCTGCCTCGACTTCTGACCAGTTCAGACAGCCTGCACTTAATATGAGAAATGGATAAAAACTCACAATAGCTATCCCGGCACCCAGGAATCCCCCATATCCCATAAACAGAATTCCCCAATTGAGTCCTAAAAGGAGAGCACAAATCCCTCCAATTTTTCCCAGAGCCCGATAATCATATTGAATGGGAAAAAGCTGTTGCGAATAAAACAGCATTAAACTCACACTCACGACTTCCGCCAAAAGATACGCAAACCCTGCCCCCATTGCCCCCAAACGAGGGATCATGGCAACACTGAAGATGATTTTCACAAAGCCGGCCAACACAGTCACATAAAATAAGTACTTCGTTTTTTTTAAATACAAAATACCGGTCTGAAATGGGTAGCCCAAGCTTGACACCAAAAGACCCGCGGCCAGAATCGGGATAAGGTGTTCAGCCGGCCAATATTCTAATGTCGTCAGCATCCGCAGAATAGCCGGTGAAAAAGCTGAAATTCCCAGTGCCAACAGGCCAACCACTAAAGCCATATAAATAACAATTTTGGCTTGCAATTCTTTCACATTTTCATTCTTCATTATTGAAAATCGAAAAGATCCATAACTGTTTTTAAACGGCTCGAGAACCAGCACATTGCCCAATTCCACGAACTTCAGCGCCAAAGCATAAAGTCCGACCGCTTCGAGTCCATACAAAGCCTTCAGGAGAAACCGATCTGAATACAGAACGGCAACCCCAACAATGGTGCTCAAGAGAAAGGGGAAACTATAGGTGAGCACCTGGCGAAACTTGGCTTGGTGAAACCGTAGCCCGCATTCATACACCGTGGTGCCAACAACATAGACCCACGATATCCCAACGCTCATGAGATTTCCCAGAAGAATCCCCCACACTCCCCATCCAAGGATAGCCACCGAGTAATAATTACATCCTACCTGTAAAAGTAATCGCAGAAAGGAAGCCACCACAAATCGGGTGGAATACTCCCTGGCCCGGAAGTACGCGAGACCAATTTCCGTGGATAATTGTAGAATGAGAATAAGGAGGCCAAGCTGTAGGAGACTCGCGTCTTGTCTTGAGCCAAGCAGAAATCCTGACAAAATCGGTGTCGTAAACCACAACAAGGCGACCCCGCTGGAGGCAATCACACTGGATCCGACCAATGTCGTACTCACCAGAAATTTTCGTTCCAACTCTTCTTGGAACTCAAAATAAAATCGCAATGTCGCATGCGCCAATCCCACTCCCAGCAAAGAAGAGACGAGTGCCGTGACCCCGTAAACTAACTCCAGCGTCCCATACTCAGAAGGCGTCAAATAGCTTGTATAGAGCGGAAGAAGAAGAAATGCTCCAGCGCGATTGACAATTCCTCCGACTGCATAAATGGAAGAATGCTTGAAGAGGCGCTTCATATCTGACTGCATTTTCATAAGTCCCATTCAAAAGCAAAACCTTCAACAGAAACCATCTGGCTGTTTATGACCCTATATTCAATCGGAACATTATGAAACGGAACAGTTTGCTTCAGTGACCGTAGCTAACGCCTTCTCAAAAGCAGAACGCAAAATTGGCATCATGGCGTGAGAGAACCAATCTTCTTCCGATTTATGCCAATGATCGAAATGCTCATGAAATTGATAGAGAAGCAGAATGACCGCATAAATTTTCTGCCGATCTCCAGGGCCTAAATCGAGTGCGTGCCAATACGTTTGGACACACTCATTCTTAAAAAGATCTTCTTCAAAGGCCACTCTCACAATGGCTTGGTAAAAGGGAATTCGCTGCTTCAAATAGACTTCGTAACTCAAGTACCACAATAAATCCATCAACGGAAAACCCATCTCTCGCGACAAATCCCAATCGATCAAACCGACAACTTCCCCGGACTCATTGACAAGTAAATTTGTCCGCTTAAAATCACCATGGGTCCGCACCAGAACCGCTTCCTTTCCCAGCAACCCTTCTTTCAATAGGGCTTCAACCTTTGCAACCATCTCTTTATCGGTTCCATTGGAATACCCCATTAAATGGGAAAGAGAAGCACCCACAAGGCGCTCAAAAAGCGCGTCATCAAGAATCACTTTCTGTGCTGTTGCGGTATGAAGTTGCAAAATGAAGTGAAGGGCCTGAGCCGTCATCCTGTCAGATTCCCACGAACATTTTCGGGTCCCTGTTGGTTCAAGACCGGGTAGTTTGGATTCGACAAAATACCTCAAATCCCCAAAACGACGAAGATTGTAGGGGGCTGGAATGGCCACAGGAGCTTTACCCTGTAACGCATGTAAGGTCTCATAATTATTTCGACATCGAAACAAAGGCTCGTCGCCTAAAGGAAACCGGACAATCCGACCTGGAAGTTTCCCCACAAGTGTATTGGCAGTTCCGACATACACTTGAATATCTGATCGGTCCGATTGGTCAATCTCAGGCTGACTCACGATGTCCCCTATAACCCCAGAAGACCGCTCCGGGCAGGACTTTCCTACAATCAAACCGTACGACTCCCCTCTTAGCACTTTTTTCAATGTGGACCGACCTTTCGAGACCCACGACTTTTTGTTTCGCTCCTCAAATACCGCTTCAACAGGCCCGCAAGTCGGATAAAAACTGAGTCTGTTGAGAACTCTGCTTGAATTCCTCACCATTGCAGATCCAAGGCCGCGTTGGTATACCCGGGTTGCCTCATAGCCAATGTCAGAGAATAATGGCCCTTCCCTCATTCCCAAATAGATCATTCCACCAGGAGTCAATAAATTGAAGAGTTCGGAAAAAAAATCCCTAGCCTTGCGCACAGTGCCTACGCCGGCTTCCAACCAAACCTGCGGGTCAGGAAGGCACACAAGATCAAAGAGGCCTTCCTGAAAAGAAAGGGACTGATTAAGTCCATAGAGGACCGTCTTAATTTTTCGGCCCTCTTGCCTGGCGCGAGCAATGGCACATCTCCTGCTAGGCTCATCCCGATAGACCCCCGTCACATTGATAAATAAATAGGATAGGGCCACCGTTGTGGTTCCTAACCCCGCATCAAGAACCAGGACGGTATCCTGGCTTGTTCTTCCCACCCATAACATCCATGCTGCCTGGGATCCGAGGTGGATTTCCCAAAAGAGTTTCTTTCGCTCTTCGGAGCCCAATTCATTCAGAATCTTTCCGACACCGTCCAGCCAGCCATATCCTTCCACCAAATCGGCAAGACGTTCATGTATCGTTGAGGCCATCACCCGATATCCTTGCGAAAACCAATATTCCCTTGGAAAGGACGAACAAGGCTTTTCACCATGTGTTTAATCAATCCCCAGCCGAACCGGACCTGGTGGTAGAGGTTTGCCGGATGCAATTTCATAGCCTTGGCTTGCAACTTCCAGGCATGCTTTTCCCCAACAACAAAGCTACTCTCGGCCCATTCACTATAAATCTTGGCCTTACGTATGTTGTAATTCTCGAGAGAATACTCACTTCTGTACATTTGCAATATTTGGAATTGCGCAGAATATTCTTTTCGCAAGCTTCCATGACTCCTGGATTTTCTGAGAACCCGATATTGACCAAAATATTCATATGGCAGGTAAAATTTTGTTTGGTTCGAAATTCGTATCCAAAAATCATAGTCCTCCGCCTTGAGATGTTTATGCTCAGGATCAAATCCCTGGATTTTTTCCAAAACATTTTTTCTAATGATCGCAGTCGACATGTCTATACCGTTCACATTACCTTCCATCAGTAGAATCTGCCTAAGATTTATCGGCTTGTCATATAGGTCTAAATAACACAGGCATGCTTCGATTTTTCTTCCCAATTCATCAACATTTTCCAACAACCCCCCGACAACCCCTACATCAGGATGCCTATGCATAAGGTCCATTTGACATTCGATTTTCTCAGGAAACCAAATATCATCGGCGTCACAAAACGCGACAAAATTTCCCCTACTGTGGGCAATTCCCACATTTCGAGCAATGGCCACCCCATAGTTCTCCTGATCTATCCAATGAATCCGACCAGAAAATTCTTTTAAAATTTCTCTCGAGGAATCCGTAGAGCCATCATTTACGGCAATAACCTCAATTTGTTTATAGGTCTGGCATAGGATGGAATTAAGAGTTTCAGTTAAAAATTTAGCGGCATTATAGACTGGAACAACCACAGAGACTAAAGGTAAACGTACAATGCTTTGTTCAGTAAAATTCAATTTATGGCCCATGCTTATGATGGATATCGGACAACTCTGACAACCTGTATTCGGCGATCTTTTCCGGCCACCCCACTTTGGATCACCGAATTTTTTTCACCAAAAACCTCGGTCACCCATCCAATCAGCAGTGACCGGTATCTTGGTTTGGTCAAAATCCAGACCGTTCCATTAATTTCCTGAACAGCTTTTTGTACGGTCTCCTTATTATGAAGAATTAAATTTCCCCATCGGTCTTTCCTTCCTCGGTCCTGGGAATTTTCCCTAAATAAGGAAGACTGATCGTCATAAAATATATAGTTCTCAGGCGTGAGATAAAATGACGAAGAAGGGACGGCATTGAGAATCAGGTCGCCCGGCTTCCAAGCTTCATTAATAAAGTCGGCAGGACCTCTTACATCAGCCCGCTGATAATAGTGAACGGAAACTTTTTCGGGAACATTCATCCGAAAGTTCACCTCGGCTTTCCCGACATTCATGATATGTGCGAAGGAAAAATCTTCCGAGCAGAGCAATAGTCCAAATGGCAGAAATACCACGGCACACTTCGGAATTCGTCCCAAATTAGTATTGGTGAAAAATTTCGAGTCTAGCCATGATTTTAAGGCCAGCCCCCCTTCAAACCAAAGAAGAAGAACCAAGGGATACAGGAAAAATGAATATCTTGTCGAGTTGTACATCGTATTGATCACTCCCAAGATGAGGACACAACTAACTAACACCAGAAGGAGAAAGTGATTGTTCAGGAACTGGCGGGATTCTGTCGAACCCCACAACACCATAAATCCGAAAAGACAGGACACCATCAGGAAATAGGGCATCACATCAAGCCAGAGAAAGACAAACTCCTCCATCACTCTTGGATAATGAAAAACAATCGCAAAAATTTTATGCAAAGATAGACTTTCTGGTCCTTGTGTAACCATATACCCAGTAGTCGTGAGAAACCCCACGGTAAGCCAGAATCCAAGGCATGCGACCAGGAATATGGCAATACTCCTTTCAATTGACCTTCGTAAGACCGACTGTGGATCAATGGTTTGAGTGAAATATGATACAAGTAGAATGGCCAGCACGACTCCAAACAACTGGAATAGGCCCGCGCCAAGTAACGCTACGGCTATGGCTTTTTGCCGCCAATCCCATAAGGAATTTTTCATCCCCATATAGGCGAGACCTATTCCCATCAGGACAAGTACCATATATCCCACACCCCAGAGATCTCCTCGCAGGAAGACAGACTCCCACAAGGAAATGTCTGGCAGTAGAAGAGGGCCTCCCCCCTCCTGAGGGAGAACGAATCCCTTTGGGTACTCGTTTTCCGAACCTCCAGGGAAAAGCCACAACCACACCTTCGGAAAAACAACATTCAAAAGAAGAATTGCACTAGCCCAAATACCATACCGTAACTGATTTACAAGGCTTACCCCTCGAATCAATAGTGGCAAGAACAGTAAGCACGCCATGAAAATCGAACCCTCATAGATGACGGTGCTGATGGAAGCAATGGCATATGACCAAGGAATTGCCTGTTTTCGGCCAAGAAAAAATCCTTCATGAAAATAATAAAGAAACCAAAGAAAGGCACATTGAAACATAGAATACATTCGTGCAAATCGAGCAAATTCCACTTCCCAAATTGATACACAAAAAAAGGCAACTAGAAGAAGTGCTCCTGCGTTTCCAATTCGTTTTCTACCCAACAAATAGAGAGGGGGGATCGTTAACAGATTAAACAGGACCGCTGGCAATCGAAGCGCATATTCATTCAGACCGAATAGGCCTGCACTGGCAGCTTCGAAGTATTGGAAAAGCAAGCCTCGCCAATACATGCCACCATGGGGATATAAAGGGATCCCCTTTTGCTGAATCAGTTCAACCGATTTTGCGATATAAAATTCATCGACAGCCAGGCACCAGGTACCTAACGCATCGAACCTGGCCAAGACCCCAATTAAAAAGGCGGCAAGACAAACAATGGCACAACCTAACTCGCTTTTCGAAATGGATACACCTGGAGAGGAAGCCAGAGGGGAATTCATAAGAACAGAGTGACCAGTAATCGTGTTCGAGCTACCTAACTTCAGACTATCGTTTTCTTACTTGATATTGATTTGGCGACTATTCTTAAGGTTTTGCCTTTAAGAGATCTTTGATGGTGTAGTCTTTCATCTTCCTGGCATGAGTGAAAACGATCATTTCACCAAGGAGGCCGACCGAGGCGGTTTGGACTCCGAGTACCATCAATAGGACACCCAGGATTAACAGTGGCCGATCGGTGAGTCCAGTGAGACCAAAGAGTTTTTGGATAGCCAAAATCATAGAAATGACCAGGCCACCTGAAAACAATCCCGCTCCGATCAACCCAAAAAATCGCAATGGTTTTTTTGTGAATTTAAAGAGGAAGGCGACCGTAATGATGTCCAGAAAACGGCGAAGGTATACGCCGGGCCGAAGCATTCGGGAGTGGCAATCGGCCGGATGCTGGGCGACATCTCGCTCCACCACCCGGAACCCCCGTTGATAGGCAAGCAAGGGAAGGAATCGGTGAAGATCTCCATAAAGATTGACTTCACGAACCACAGGCCTTCGAATGCCACGAAGGCTGCAGCTCATATCATGAAACTCCACGCCAGTCAGCAATCCCATGGCAAAATGGAAGATGCGATTTTGCAGACGATTGATCCAGGGATCTTTTCGGGGATAACGGCGAGTCGCCACCAAATCATATCCCTCCTTAAGGGAATCCATCACCGTGTGCAGACCTTCAGGCAGTGTCTGAAAATAGGCTGATAACGTAATAATGACCTCAGCCTTGGCCTCCTGAAACCCCACCATCAGAACAGTGGCCTCTCCAAAATGTCGCTGAAGCGGAACCATTCGAATCGGTTCACCCTTGGCTATCAGGGCATTGAGAGATTCGGCTTGTTGCTCAAACCCTTCGTCCAGGACGAATATAAATTCAAAGGAGGGAACCATACGACGTAAGATGTCCGCATGCAGACGATAAACCTCATCGAGGGCATCACACCGTTCTGTTACCGGGACGACAACCGAAACGGCAACCTGCAATGGCTCTGAAGTGACACATGCTGGATGGACGGAATGGACAGTCATGAGAATTCGCCTTTTAATGTTAAGCATGGCAAAGCACAAGAAATGACAAATGGGAGAAGGTAGGAGAGAACCCTGTGTATTTGGGATATGCATTGGCCTTCAAAAAGACTGGCAATCCAATGAAAGTCCACCCCCGTCCGGACATATGCGTGAGGCGGTCGATACATCATTCCAAACCGATTTAGGTCATTCCCTTGCCAATTTTGAAGACTGGACGAAAGAATCATTGAGTCTGATCTCTCCAAATCATCTGATCCGGACGAAAATCCCCGGAAAAGAGAATCATTTCACCAAGCATTCCCATAGTCAGCAAATGCCCTGTCAGTGCGCATAACAAAAAAGTCGTAGCAGGGAATACAATTCCAATGGTATCTGAGAAAACCATGCCGACCAAACTCAGCCCCGCCAACAACGCTCCAGGAATGGCGAGTATGCCAAACCACAATGCCGGCCTGGCGGCAAACCCGGTCACCATTTTCACTAAAAACAAATCCAAAAACACACGCCACGCTCTTGAAATTCCATATTTGCTTTTTCCGAACATCCGTGGATGGTGGGTGACAACCAATTCAGTAATTCTCGCACCGGACAAAGTTGCCATTGCCGGAATAAACCGATGCAATTCTGAATATAGAGCTACGCGTTTAATAATGGAGGCTCGATAGGCTTTCAGTGAACATCCATTATCATGAATGGCTACTCCTGTGATTTTGCCGATAAGCCAGTTTGCAATGAGTGAAGGAAATCGCCGAGAAAGAAATTTATCTTTCCGTTCCTTCCTCCATCCACAGACCACGTCATAGCCTTCTGCGATCTTGGCCAACAATTGCGGGATATCACTGGGATCATTTTGAAGATCCCCATCCATACTGATAATAATGTGCCCGCGAGCCGCTCTGAACCCTGCAGCCATCGCTGCGGTCTGTCCAAAATTCTTTCGTAAACGAATCACGGTGACTTCAGGATTTTTTCGATGAATGTCTTCAAGTAACTCATAGGTACGGTCCTTGCTTCCATCATCCGCAAACACGATTTCATACGATTGTTCATTCCTCTCACAGGCCGTTCGTATCGCTTCATAAAGGGGATGGACACATTCCTCCTCATTGTAAATTGGAACAACAATAGAAAGGAGAGGTCGCATCATCCAAAACCTTTATCCAAGAAACTCCGAACAGAAACCTATGCGCCTTTGAATAATGAACTCAAATGACTCACCTGTGTTTCCGCTCGCATTCCCTACACCGATCAAGCGTGGTCACAAGGACTATTTCGGGAGAAAGTCATGAGCTCCCCTTACGCTCAACCACATTTCTCAAAGACAAGGAATCCCAAGCAAAGAAAATAGGGAACAAACAACACAGAATTCCTATTTATCATGAGAACTGACAAAAATGAATATGTAGTTATGTTTCGGATAGGGAAAGACGAAACTAAAGGTCCTTAGCCAAGTGACCGCACAGGCCAAAGTCGTCGAGAGGAACCTGTCACCTTCTGAACAACTCTATTCGTTTGTAGGCAGGCGAAAGACCTGCTGTCCTATCTTTTAATACAACTCCACCATGGAGATACAAGCCTTCCTACAAATCCAAGTTGAACAGAAAACCATAGGACGCTCCGTCCATTCCATGCCACTAACATGCGGGGGATGGGTCCCTGGCAACTACAACGAATTGATTCTGTGAACTGGGTGGATAGGATTAAAATCGAGGTCTAGGCGGAGCACAAAACGGTGACTGGGTGCCTCGTCATAGAAGGAATCTCAAAAAGAAAAAAGTCTTGTAGGTAAAAGACGATATCTGCGAACCAATCTGAAATCTAAAAGTGCGGAAAGGGAGGGCGAATGGGCATTTGAAAATGATAGAGAGAAAGGCTTCAGCTTAATGAAAGTTCACGACTGATCCTGGAAATATTCACTCCCATTATCTAGACTGCTAGAAGTTGATTCTCAACCGTTCACAATCAATGCGCAATTGGTAACCTTACTCACAGATCAGCCGCCTCTAGCTGCTCCTGTATGCGCACCGTTCATTATTGATCGGCGAAAGAAAGCCACGAGGCTATCAAAACCATTCACTCAATCAAGAGCAAGAGTTGCACTGAAAAATGCAATTAAGGAATGGGCGCGACATTCAGATTTTTGGGAGGTTCGGGTGGCACATTGTCTGAATTGGCAATCGGGTGCGTGCGAAGCCTGATGACATTATTATTCCAACTCGGGTCATCACTGTAATACCATTTCCATTCATTGCCATCCCGCAATATTTTATTTTGTAGTACTCCTGATGTCGTGATGACCCGCTCATTTTGTATTTTCCTCATGTCGTCGAGGTGAGTGGTAGCAAAATACAGATTGTCATTGCTACTCCCGGGATGACTACCACCCTGGGGATTATATATTAATGTGAGAGTGTTGTTATCATCGTGTAAATAGACATCGAGTCCGGACCAGCCCCAGTCCAATGCACTGATACCGCCCAATTCATTGAGGCTCCATGCATTTGATCCTCTAGAGGCAGATTTTAGCTGGCCACCCTCAGCAGTAGTCACGTACAGACCAAATTGGCTGCCATCATAAACCCAACCTGCAGCATAGACTTCGCTCCCACTTGAGGAATATGTGCCACCGACTGACCCTTCCACCGTCCAAGCTTTCCCGTCAACCGACGTCGCTCCATACACCCGAGAATCAACACTTATATTACATCCACAGGTTCCTCCACCACCAAAGTTACATGTCTGAGAACCCCCTGGCGATTCAACACCAAAGTATCCGTAAAACTTCCCCTTCGAGGGAAGATACTGAATATACGCAGTTCGGATCCCCTCTTCCTGGGAACTTACAGATACAAAATCATGGGGTTTCAACAATGGATTACCTGTGAATTTCGTAAAATTCACTCCGTCCGTACTGGTGGCAAGACCGAGAGATTGATGGTTGACATCACCATCCGCATCCCAACACCCGTTAAACCCTGCGAGATAATGGAGATAATAGATCCCGCCCACTTTCGAGATACCACTCACGGCGATACCAGGTTTATTTTCCCAAGCAACGCCTGAACTGTTTTGGAGAACAACCCCTTTTTCAGTCCAATCAGAGAGTTTTTCCGGAATCGTATCAAGGGCAAACGCCTGCCCTAGCATTGCCAAACTTATAATTCCAAGGAATAAAATTCGCATTGTGATACATACGTCATGCCTTCCTTGAATTTTCAAAATTGACACTTTTCCTGTTTTGCTCTTTTCCATTTTCATTTCGCCCCCGTTTAGTTTTTTCAACCTGTGGTAAGATTTGTGGTTCACTAAAAACTGATTGTAAGCGCAAGCAAAATCTACGCCATCGTACCAGGAGCATGCCGGATGCGATTCAAAGGAATGGGTTTTACCCCAAGAAATCCCTTTCTTCCATTCGGAGAAAAAGCCAAATCTTAAGGCATATCAAGGTACCAGGAAGTAAGTTGGAGTCGCTGGTAATGCAAAAAAGTTCATTTCCATAAAAATATGGAATAAGAAAACTAAATCAATAATAGACCAGTGCATCAAAATAAAAACCTTAAACGCAGTCATAATCATTCATCAATAATACGTAGCTGCAAAGAAACCAGTATTGAGGCCAATCTGTTTAATCATAAAAATTCTAGAGCGTTGGCGTCAGGATTAGATTGACAGGCCAACGAAGGGAAAGCATGCTTTTGGCTTTGCTCATGATTTTTTCGCACTCCTTACAAGAGCACCTTGTGCGAAACAACTGTCCCCTTAGCCAGGATAACTCCTCATACAGGAGGCAATCAGCACAAGGGACCTCAGTAAGAGCAGCCTTTGCAGCTATTCTTAGCTTCAAATTTCTATCGCAGGATACCTGAGACCTTGTTCACTCATTTATCTTTTCAGGCGGAAAGTTCCCATTCCTCTAGGCCAATAAGTCCAAATTAGTTTGAGAATTCTGGGATTGATTGGTTGGTTGGTTGGATACATGCCAGTATCGTTTATTCAACTGTGAAGGTCCAAGTATATGATCTCCTAATATCCCCGACGTGCACTGCATATCGAATCGTATCCCCAACGGCATACTCCACACGAGGCATTCGGAAAAGCCGGTTTGGCCAATGGGTACGCCCAGGACGAGTGTCAAGCTGAAAACCCTCTCCAAAGTCAGCCAGGAAGTACAGACAAAATCCATCAAGACCTCCAGCCCGATTAACACGTTTGTTCGCCTGCCAATGCATTGGTACCGTACTGGCATCATCCATCTTATTCAGATCAAATGTCATAATTGGCTGAGGCTCACAAAGGAAAAAATCCACTGCAGCTTCTTCCACCATGTGTCGGATATAACCAGGTGGTTGGAATGCCTTGGCTTCTGGAAGATCACGCAAGAAGCTGAAGTCAACCCCCTGAGGAAGGTCACGCACGGTAACAGGCTTCTCCCAGAGAAAGGGCATTCTGCGACCTTTCTTCAGAGCAACAGGTTCCAGAAACAGTTCGAATCGCCCAGGTAAAATCTTTCCGGTGCTCTTTAAAGCCCGTCGTTTCAAGTCCAGCAGGTTATGTATCATATTCTCGTTAAACAGATCATCGCCCATTTGTTCATGTATGATGAAGTCAACTTTCTCCGGGGGATTGAAGCGCTGGCTGTTAGAACGTACGAATGTGATGGTGTCGATACCATTCTTTGCGGCTGTTGTCCGTGCGATGTCAATGAAACTGGAATGATCAATGGCGTAAACCTTGGCTCCTTGTCGTGCCGCAAAAAGTGCAAGAATGCCCGTACCGGTTCCCAGATCAATAACCGTATCTCCCGCCTTAACATGCGCACGGATAGCGTCATGATAGGTATCGACGCGTAAATGGTCTGCCAACATTTTTTCATGCTGGTAAAGACTGCTAAACTCCCCCATATTAGAAAAATCATAAAACAGCCTGTCTAGAGCTTTATTAGACATGATGACCTTCTTTGCGAGGCCGGTTATTCGGCTGACCATTCCATCAATCATTTTTCCCTCCTTAGAATTCTCACCTTTCGAACACGCTCTTAATGCACTAAGATCATGAGAAGATGCGACACCGGCACGGTACCCACAATTATCTTTCCCACAATTTGTGACTAGCCACAGCTTTGGGCAGTGACTTTTTATCGCCAAGTATTGCTGATCGCTGCCTGAAATCCTTTAGCTGCCAATAGGACGTTGCTGGCACCCAGAGTTGGAAAGGAACTCATGGACGTTCACGCTTCAAACTAGAATTGCACGCTTCATCAGACCGCTCCAAAAAACCCGGGACAATATATTAACCATACATGCCACATATCCAACCTCCCCGTAGATGCTTTCCATGGCCAAAAACCGGCGAGGCTAATGGGCCTCGTAGCATTAATTAAATTCAGTAATTAGCATAAAACGAATATTTGACTAAGTCGATAGTCAGGAAGACCACTGCAACCATAGACAGAAAGCATGGGATTCTCAGGGAAATTTTCTGCAGTATGTTTCCTTTTAACCAATATTTCTGAAGATGCAAAGCGCGCGGCATTTTCCCTCTCCGAACCTCAAGGTGAAAGACCACTTTAACTATACGGAGTGGACCGCACCCTGGTGGAATGAGCCAAACTGTTCGACCTACATCACGATCAGGTGCAGGACTGGAAGAAGCACCAAATCGCCAGGGGGGAGAACGTATTTGGACAGGGATAGCCACCTCTGTTACCCCTAAACCGTTACAGCAAAAGCCGCATGCAACATCGGGCAGTTGCCGATGGAGGGGTGTGTTTTGATCCGCCTCGGACCCGGCCAATGACTAGGCGCATAGCCATGACCAAGCCCAAGTAAAAACTCTCGGTGATCCGTCATGTCACCTGGTGGCCGTTCCATGTTCCAGTGAGGTGGCCACGGATAACTTGACATCTCTTAAGTGAGAGAGTCCCAAATAATTATATTCCCCCATGGATGTCTTGAAAGGAGCGACTGAAGAATATGACTGCCCAGTTAGCATGAACTCCGATCAAGGCAGCCAATTTACCCGTGAACACTTCACTCAAACATGTAAAGATAAAATTATTTACGTGCGCATTAACGGAAGAGGAACCTGTACTGACATTGTTATTGTTGAATGACTGAGGTGCTCAGTTAATTTAAAGATCTGAACTTGCACGCCTATGAGATCACAATTGAGTTTACACAAGAACAGAGGCCGTATTGCCTTAAACAATACCAGTAGCCACTATCAGGCCCAGGGTGACAAACACCCGAGGGGGCGTATGTCACCCTGTTGTCGACAACTAAAGTCGAGTCGTTCCTTGGACCACTTTCCATTTAAGGAGGAACTTGGAGTGTTCAAATAAAGTGGACTATGCTGAATGCCACGACAACGTGGGGTACGATCCAAACCCCTGAGAATCTGGAATATGGAGTAAAAGCGAAGAAATTTGTATACCAGCAACGAGAGCTCTGCACAGACCCTGTGAAGGTGCGCGAAAATTAGTGAGTGGTCCATGATCATTCGGCACACTCTATGCGGTCCCAAGTATTTGCGATGTGTTATTCCCAATTCACTCAATTATCAGGCTCGCCTTGACATAATTATGGTCCAGCGATAGGTTGTTTTCATTGGCAGTTCACGCGATCGAACCGGGTTCGGCAAAAGGATTCACGAGGTGTCATTGAAGGTCGTCATAATTAGCTATTGCGGCGCCAGCGAAGCCTATGTGGCCAGGAAAATCATTGAGCAATATCCGTCAACCGTCATCATTCAACCCGTCCGTTCGCAGAAAGCACCCGAGGTACATATCAGCTCCCTCACGGGTGCAACTCGATTACTTCGAAACTGGCTCGGAAAGATGGGTGAAAGGCGCCACAGGGACCGCCTGATTAATAGGCTCTACCCCGGCGGAACACAGCCATCGATCCCGAACATCGTTCCGTTTCCTGAATCAGATATGAATTCTCGCCCGGGAGTTGAACTGATCGACAGCCTTCAGCCTGATGTACTGATGTCCTGCGGTGCGCCAATGCTCAGCGCCGAGCTGATCGGGATACCAAAGCTAGCAGCTATCAATATACATTACGGAATCCCTCCTCATTACCGCGGCAACAACACGCTGTTCTGGCCGATGCTAAAGCGGGATTTCAAAAATCTCGGCGCCTGCATACACCATCTGACGAAGGGTGTTGATACGGGGAACCTGCTCGCGGTGATTCGCCCCGCTCTCCAGCCGAAAGACGGGCTGCTATCTGTTGAATTTAAGATAACGCATCTTCTGCCTGGAGTCCTTCTGGAATTCTTGGCACTCATCGAGCAGTCTCACGCTGTTCCGGGGATACCGCAAACGGGTGCTGGGAGAAATTACAAGAAGAAGGAGCGTACTATCTGGAAACGGATCGAGTATCACTCGAAAAGGACTTTTGGTCTATTGCGTATTCCCAATCGCCCTGCAGAGGTCATTAAATACTTTGGGGACATACGGCAATCTCAGGGGGAACTCGGCCACGAGGACCCCGGATCCACGCAGGAGAAAATTGTAATTTAATCGATCTCACTCCCCCTTCCTAGCCAAGTTAATGACAGCAATCAGAGCCTGCTCCCTGAAATCTGGTGAGTGAATTGGTGGCTAGTGCGGTTGAATTCCAGATAATTCTAGGACTTCTTCGGAAAGACAGCTCAAGGTTCTCCGCTGAAATGCATATCTTGTTGCTGTCGCAAAAACATTTGCGTAGAGGGGATTATTACCTCGACAACAGAAATAATTCATAGCAGCTGTTGGCGACCAGTCGCACTTGTAGGTCCCGTAACCATCACCTAAGTCATAAACTTCACAGCCGAGTTCCTCAAAACCTCTACGAATCGTCTCTGTTAAAAGAAGGCGCATGGGTGAATAACGGGAAAACTCTGGTTCAAAACCGCCTTGAAAGTAAATATAACTCTTTCGATCCTTTACCATTAAGACGGCTGCCACTGTGGTGTCATTAGCTCGAAGCTGGACGATCTCAAATTGATTCCGGTTCGTGCTATCTTGCATGGCCCGCTGAAGAAATGGAAGAGTTTGCCCCTGCAACAAACTGGACTGGCCTTTTGCGTCAAATCGTCGCAAATGAAGTTCAATGAGTTCACTCATGGCAGGACTGAAGTCCTGCGACTTAACTACCCGGTATTCGATCGAATACTCTTTCATTAGTCGATTATGCGCTGAACGAAAAGCTTTTCGCCTTGTCTGACCAAGGCGTTTGCTTTGATCGGTGATAGCGGGATCATTCCTCAGCAATAATCGTGGGCACTGAATCTGCGCCCAATTCTTCAGGAGAAGTGCCTTTGTGAAGGTTGACTCCCCTCCCAAGTGACGGAGGTGGACTATGGTAGTTGGACCGAGGGATTCAATGAGCGATTCAGCTACAGCCAGGGCAAGTTCCTGATTTTCAGGCTCACAGAGTAGTATATCGTTGTAGATCGACATCCGGTGGGCAAGGAATTGCAGTGTGGAAATTCCCGGTATCGTCCTTTTGTCGAGATACGTTGGTAGAATAGCTACTATCTTTCCATTTGATTCTTCTGCCACCCGGACATCTAAATTGGCATATTTTTGTGATTGGAGAACTTCCTCACACCATGCACGATTCCAGGTCCACGATTGAAATACCGATGGCCCATTTTTAGCGTTCTGAAATTCTTCCCAGATTACCTTTAAGCCGTCCAATTCTTTATAGGTCTGGATTCTCTTGATCTTCAATTTCATGTCACAGTCTCCTGTAATGCCCTCGGGCCGGCAAGTACCATTGCAAGCGACCAATATCTATAGTTGTTTGTCGGGTCTGCTCCCTAGGCGACTAATCTTACGCTGAAGCTTTTTAATGCTCTTATAGTGCCTAACTTTTGAAATAATTTTGGCTCTTATGAAGTAATGGACCATCGACTTCTTCTTTTGTGCATACATCCAGAGGTTCGTATATGGGCAAACCAGCTTTGTCCACTGCAGCTTATAGTCATCTGACGCCCCCATAAAATCAATTTCACTGAATTTATTGGAAATAAAATACTCGACGTTGTACCTCATTAATATTTTCCCCGGGGAAAATTGCCGATAAGCTTGGTCGTAGCCAGACTTGAGTTCGTACACGGTACCTCCAAAACATATATTGTATTCAAAGGCTATGGGATGGTCATCGAGAAATAGAATTTTGAGATTCAACCACCCACGATCGGCCGCCGCTTTCGCAAAGGAAGCATAAAATCGACCGTCCTTGCCTGAGGAAATATCAGTGCCCTCTTGAGCCTGCCAGCTCCGTTCGGATATTTCATAAATAATTTCAATTCCTACGTCTACCCTATCAGGGGTTGAATAATCTAACGTCTTGAGCGTTCCGCACTTCTGAATATCCTTGATACCCCTACGTATAGAATTTCGAAGATTTTTTGAAAGATTTTTGTAGTAATTCTCCCAGTCAGTTTTAATAGGCAAGAAGGGTGATTCAATACTGGTATCCCATATCCATCTACGTGGATTTTTCTTCAAAAAATCCTCTAATAAATGCATTGTCGTTGACTGTTTCTTCAAGCCCCGCAATTTCATGACATCCCATTCGTTTTCCGCCTCATAAAGGTACGAGAAGAATGCCGCAACACACCGGGATTGATCAGACTGACCAATGATTATTTCATTGGGATTAGTGTCAGATACAAAGCCTAGCTGAACAAACGACATCCCATAGTGCCTGACTACAGTTCGTACAAGCGGTGCCAGACCGATGGGCTTTCCATTTTCCAGAAATAGGATAATGAAAGGACTAATCGCTTCGGAAGACGCGTAGTACCATGAGCTAAACCAATCATATGTGGCCCAGGGAGGACAGGTAGTGTTGGTTCTCGCTACCTCGTCCCAGACCGGGCCCAAGCGGTCCAAATCTTGACTCGATCTCACTACCTGTATGTTCACTGGCATCATCCTTTTAAATTAGACCACGAGTATATGAACACAACTTTCTTACGATCCTTTATGGACGCTTGCTCCCCACTTCAAATTTTGCTCGTGAACAGATGGAGTTTCATTCGAACACCCCTTCGGCCTAAAAGTGTACTCTTTATTCAACGCCGGACCACCGGCATGGTCGAGTATTTTTATGTTCATAGGGCACATGTCTCACTTACCTTCTCTAGTTCTGCCCGGTTTTTTAGCTTGTTATTTGGTAAGACCACTCTGTATTGGACGATTATGCGATAAATAGTTGAGAAGCAGCCGAAGTTCATCCTGTCGAATATCGCTAAAAAGAACCAACACGCCACTATAAATGAGGACAGCACAAAGTATCGTGGCAGACAGTGGCAAACTGAACCAAAACACTAAGATCATCAGAAAAACGGCGACCGCAGTGCTACTAACAACAATTCTGATACCGACGTTCTGCCACACAAAAAACTTCTTAAGCTGAAAGCCAAGAAGCCCAATGAGCAAAAGTTCCGCCAAGAGCGTTGCTACCGCTGCCCCTTGCAAACCAAACCTGCTAATAAGCCAGTAGTGAAGAATGCCCCCGACACACGCAACAAGAAATTGGCTTCTGGTGACGGCCTCCTGGCGATCACTGGCTATGAGAAAAACCCGCATGATACACCTGAGAAATACCACCGGGACGAGCCAGGCAAGCCAACGGAGTATGACAATTGATTCAACAAACTCTAATCCATAAAGAAGCTCGATCAATCTTGGTGCAATCAGCCAAATACCCCCCGCCATTGGAAGACCAAGAACAATAGCCACGTTTAGCGTGACTCGATAGAGTTCCTGAAACTCCTCCAACGAACTGACATAAAGACGGGATGCAAGCGGTAAGATTGCGAGGCCGGCGAATATCGGCATAAACAACAGGACCACAATAAATCGATAGGCGACATTAAAGACCCCGGTGGCGGATACAGTAAGCATGAACCCGACAAATAATAAGGCAACCCTGGAGGAGAATAGATCCAACAGGGAATACAGGGCATAGGGGAACGCTTCGCGCAACACCTGACGAACACCGGCAGTCCTAACCGAAATACGAAGCGCCCCACAACGCCTGAGAATTAAGTGATACCCAAGTGCCACATGAAGTAAGGTCATGACTGGCAGGGATGATACGGCGAGTAACAGGCTTCCACCCAGATAAACAATCACCATCCCTGTTAAAGCTGTCGTGATTCGAAGGGAGACCTCAAAAAGACTCGTGATGTGCATATCCTCCCAGGCGACAAATACAGCTCCAAATCCCTCAACCAGGGTGAGAAAAATTTGATAGGCTCCGATCACAACGATGAGAAGCTTCATCTCATCCGGGAAGGGGAACAGGGCCGTCATCACCAGCAGCAGAGATATAACCATTCCCGATAGCAAAAGACGAACCGCCAGTAGGCGGCCATAGTAGGTCGTTACCTGATCCCTGTAACGGCTCAGATTCTTTATGGACAGGGTTTGGATCCCGAAATCGGCAAAAACGGAAAGTACACCCGTCAAGGCCATGGCAAACGAATACTGCCCGATGCCTTCTTGGCCATAGGTTCGAGCGAGAACAAGGAAGAACAGAAATGTGCATCCATCAGCAAGGAGCTTCCCGATGGTTAAATACCCGAAATTCCTGAATATCCTTGCTCCTGCCCCAACATCATTATTGGCATCTTCATTCATAAGACAGCTAATCTCTCATGGGAACAAATGGTTCGTTCCTAAAATTCGGCAACGTAACATCTCTACCCTTCCTCGTTACCCCATCCATGTGACAACCACCCACTACATTGCTCGACCGAATAGCCTCCATAATGGCCTACGCCCAACGCCCGGAAGCCTAAAGATATACTTCGGTTGAAGCCGTGAGATTGGGAGCGGTTGGACCCCATCCTTATTCACGAATTGCGGCAGGAGACTCCCCCAAGCGTTGGTGACGTACCCGGCCTCAAGGGAAAGCTCCGCTGCAAGTGCAGACCCCCTGTACCAGGGAAAACAAAAATGCCGCACCCGGCTACCTGGTAGGTTGGCTTCAATGGCTGCCTTCGACTGACACAGATCCGTGAGGATAGCGTTTCGTTGTTCATCGGCAGTTTCGAATTCAATTGGAGCGCATTTTCCCTGTGCATTCTTTATGATTTGTTTGAGTTGACGCCGCCAGTCCCGATCGTAAAAGAATTCTTGACCGCCGTGATCTGCCACGTATCTGACACACAGGTCTTCGATTTGAACGTTTTCGATAAACGCTGGATTGGCACACATACGTGCATTCCATTGATATATCGGCGATCCCCAAAGGTTATGAAGTTCGGTGCGAGAACTATCCAAAGTTTGCTGACGAATCGGCGCAAGATCTGACTCCAGAAACGAAGTGGAAAGGCCTGGCCTTTTGAAATCCACTACCGTCGGAGAGATGGCGATACTGTGGTGATACAGAGAATGTGACTGGAAATCTATGACACCACTTGAATGCATTTCGCGTATCTGTGGCCAACTGCAAAGAGCACCCTCTAAATCGGTTCCAGACAAATTCGTTCCGCCATTTGGCACTCGCCCAGGGACGATATAGGCCACGGCCCTTTGCTTGAACTTACCGAGCAAGGGAAAGGCGACGGTATAGAGGCTGGCTTGACCATCATCGAATGTCAGCAACACTTCACGATCCCCACGTGGCGAAGCCCCGACTGTCCGTTCGTAATACTCATCTCCCGTCAGGGTGACATAGGCATTTCGGGCAATAAATTCCAAGATCGGTTGGAGGGTGGCCGTTGAAACGTCGTGAAACTGAAAGACAGGGATCTGTTCGGGTTGCACATCCGAACGCACAAATAGAGGATACCGTCCGAGCCCCAATCCAAGCAGCTCGTTACGGTTCTTCTCAAAGCTTCTCTTGAAATGTCGTATAGTCAATGTTGCACCTTAGGCAGGAGCAACGACCCACTCAAAGGCATCCAGCGTGGCTTTTGCCGTTTTCTCCCAAGAAAACCGTGCCGCGTTTTCATATCCCTTGGCAATAAGTGTTTGCCGCAGGGCGTCATCGGTCAAGACCCGACCAATGGCATTTGCAATTTCCGCAACGTCCAGTGGATCGACATAGATAGCGGCATTTCCTGCCGCTTCAGGACTTCCTCCTGTACGACTGGTGACTAACGGGCATCCGCACGCATTCGCCTCTATGTTTGGCAGGCCAAAGCTTTCGTAGTGTGAAGGAAACACTGTTGCAGCAGCGAGGTTGTAAAACGCGACAAGTTCATGTTGCGGAACATACCCGGCGAAATGAACGCAGTCTTGTAATCCCAAGCTTTCTAGAGTTTTCATGTCTTCTTGATACTTCCAACGCATACCGCCGGCCACGACAAGATGAACATCGACATGTTTTCTTACCTTCGAAAAAGCCTCCAAAAGGCGTGTGAAATTCTTCCCAGGATAGATATGGCCGGCAAACAGAATAAATCGCGATGGTAGTTTGTATTTAACTCTGACCGGGTCCAGCTGTCTTGGATCAGTAATCGATCGAAAGATAGGATCAGTGGCAAGGTAGGCCAGCTTCACTTTATCCGGATCAATACCCAAGTAGGAAATAATATCCTCCTTCGCTCGATTGGATACCGCAATGATAAGGGAGGCCTGCTTTAAATACTGGGGATAGACGGTTTTAAAAAACCAGAGATCCGCAGTCTGATGAAACTCAGGGTGGACAAACCGTTCAGTCCCATGGAGTACCATGGCTGTTTTACATCGCGCCAGGAACGGGATGGCAAACTTGGTGTGAAAGATCAGGTCGAGACCCTCACGATGCGCATACCTCGGCACTGCCCATTGATCCCACATCCACTTGCCTTTGGCAGACAGGTACACCTCCCGGACGCGATCCGTGCCAGGAAGCGATCCAAGGTGTGCCTTACTGGAGTAAAGAATGTGATACTCGTTTCGAGTATCCAAATGTAAAATGGCCTCAATCACGCTTCGCGTATAGACACCAATGCCGCCATTTTCTCCCCATGTTCTGGCACAAATGCCTATTTTCATGAGGATTCCTCTCCAGGTAACGTCAAACCATGTTTAAGGAACAGGGCCTCAATTTGTCGCGATGAGGATAGGTCTGCGGCTTGTTCGTCCTCAAGACTCACACCTAACATTTCTTCAAGCTCCATGATCAGACGCAGATGATTGATGGAATCCCAGTCGGAGAATTCCCTGCGGTGCAGATCGTCGATATCCGGAGGAATATCCACCTGAAGCAATCCTGAAAGAAACTCGATCACCTTCGCATGTGTGTTTGACATAATGTTCGTCCTTATCCATTCCGTGACACTTTGTGCAACGCTGGTGGTGACTCTGCCTTCAGCTCCCGATGCAGCATCTTGCCAAGACTGTTTCTCGGCAAGGCATCAACCGCCTCCATAAAAAACGGGACCTTGTGACTCGGAAGAGACCTGGCACAATGGCGGGTCACCGCTTTAAGATCTCCAGTCGCGCGGTCCCGAAAAACCACATAGGCCTTGGCAACCTGGCCAAGGACACGATGGGGCACACCAAGCACCGCCACCTCGGCAACATCCTTGAGCTCCAATATGCATTGTTCCACTTCTACGGGGGCATACTTCCTACCCCCACAGTTAATGACATCAACTTTACGTCCATGAAAGTAAAAAAGCCCTAGGGAATCCTTGTGGCCCATGTCACCGGTTTTCAACCAACCTCCGGGTGCAAACAACGCTTCCGTTTCCGCCGGAAGTCGATGGTAACCAAGGCACGCATGCGGACCTCGAACCCAAATCTCGCCCGTCAGTCCCTCCTCCACAGGGCAACCCTCGTCGTCCATAACTGCCATCTCCACACCGGGTATCGGAACACCGATGGAATCCGGATGTTCCAGTCCGACGGTATCTGAGAGTATCGTGCAGGTAGAGGCTTCGGTCAGCCCGTACGAATTGACCAACTCTACGTTGGGGAACCGCTCCTTGATGGCCAAATGGGTTTGAGACTCGATCGCCGCGCTGGAATTCATCAACAAACGCAAAGAGGGAAGATAATCGGCATGAAACTCCGGATAGACCATTAACATTTTGAAGGTGGCCGGCACCGCACGGAAGCAGGTGACGTTCCACTTACGAATTCGTGCCAGAAGATCAACCGCATCAAAACGTTCTACCAACACGGCTGTTCCTCCCACTTCAATCATGGGCAACATCTGACTAACCAGGGCACTGGAATGGCTGAGTGGCATGACGATGGCAATGACATCCTCATGCCGGTAGCCAAATGCCCGACGTGCGTTACCGGATGCAGCTCTGGCATTGCCATGGGACCGCATGGCGCCCTTCGGCTTGCCTATCGTACCCGAGGTATACATGAACTCGGCGATGGCGTCAGGCGCTGGTGAAATCCCCGATTCATGGAGATCCCCGGGATCGGCCGGCAGGTTCAACCACCTATCGAAACATTCAACATTTGAATGTGTTTCAACCTTGCCAATAGACAATACATGTTCGAGGGCGGGAAGTGTCTTCCACACCGTCGAAAATTTGGACCAGAGCGCCTGATGAACAATCGCGCACCGGGCACCGGAGTCTTCAAGAAGAAAGCCGATCTCCTCAGGCTTCAGACGCTCATCGACAGGATGAACAATCCCGGCAATCGCGGTCACCGCAAAGTAACTCACGACGAACTCAACGCTGTTCGGAGCCAGCAAAGCCACCACGTGGCCCGGCCGAACGTCCCATTGACGAATGAGTGCGTTGGATACACGACGTATACGCCGAGCCAATTCACGATAGGTCAGTTCTTCTTCCGCAGTGATCAGAGCAATCTTATCCGGCCACAGACCTTCCGCTTCTTGCCAGACTATGGGAAGACTCTTCATGCTCCGTTGACCTGCTTTCGTTTCTCGACGACTCGGGCGGGGTTACCCAACACCACGGTCCATGGGGGGACATCCTTGGAGACGACGGCGCCCGCACCGACAATGCTATTTTTCCCAATCGTGACGCCATCAAGAATCTTTGCGCCAATGCCAATCCAGGCACCGTCTTCAACGGTAATCCCCTTCGATGTCCGGGCTTGCTGAATGACCGGCACATCGGGGTCATCATGCGCATGGCCGCCACCAAGCATGTGCGTTCCTGCTCCGATCGCGACATTTGACCCTATCGTCAAATGACTGCGTGAAACCAGAAAACAAAATGGGCCAATCGACACGAAGTTGCCGATGGACATCGAGGAGTCATTACAACTGAGAATACTATTCCGGCCCAGGAGGATCTGATCGCCAAGCACGATGGAAGAGCCGTGTCCTTTGGCATCAAGAACTACGCAATCATCAATCATCACTCCCCGCCCCAGGTGAATTCTTCCCGGACAACGGAGCACGCCCCCTGCACCAAAGACCGTCCCTCGACCCACGGACCCCAGCAGCCTTGGATAACACTTGCCCCGTACGAAATACCCGATGGCACCGGGTAATCGACCCAGCACCGAGATAAACAGTTCATATTTGGCCAGCGCACCAAGAGATTCCTCGCCAACGAACATGCTGAGGTATTGACGATACGGAGAAAGTTTTTCGTCCCCAAGCGACTCGACTAGCGGTCTCTCATTCATCCCGGTGCTCCCTTGCCGATTGCAAACAGATACATAGTGTTTAGAGATCCCCGTAGATTCTTGATATGGACCATGGGCAACGTTTAGAGGAGTCCATGATCCTCATACCAACGGATGGTTCGTTTCAGCCCTTCCTCTAAGGATACGCGTGGAGCATAGCCAAGCACGCGTTTGACTTTTTCGATGGAAAAAGCCCGATTGTTTTTAAAAAAACTCACCCGTCGTTTGTGCAGAGGAGGTTCTATTCCCAGTGGGGTGCAGACCGACTCACAGAGACCGGCAAGCCATTCCACGGGCCTAAGGGGAATATGCATACTCGGGGCAGGAACCTGAAGTTGCGCGGAAATGCGATCCACGAGGTCATGCAAGGGAAGGTATCCATCTCCTCCGATGATGAACGCTTCACCTACGGCCTTCTCATGTGATGCACAAAGCAGAAACCCTTCAATCACATCATCAATATAGGCGGGATGAAAAAATACATTGCCTTGCCCGATATAGATAAACTGTCGCTTTTTTATGGTGCGAAACAGTTTCAGCATTCGAAGATCTTCCGGCCCATACAGAGAAATCGGTCGAACGACGCTAATGGGCAACCCTGTTTCCTGATGAAATTTCCACACGTACTGTTCCGCCAGGAGCTTCGTTTCCTGATATAAATCCGTGGGGTTGAACGGGGTTTCTTCATGAGCCGGAATCGACTGCACATCCCCATGGACGCCGATTGTACTGCAATGCACCACCCGACCAACCCCATATTTCTTGGCGGCACCGAGCACATTCTTTGTCCCTTCGACATTCACGGCATAGGCATCGGTCTTATCCGATCCCCCTTTTCGAAAGTTGGAGACCAAGTGAAATATTTTCTCCACTCCTTTCACGGCCTGCTCCACATCCTGGAGATTACGGATGTCCCCCCATATGACTTCACACCCCGTAGTGGCTGGCGAGGCCTCACCCTGCTTGCTCCCCCGATGCGCAAAGACCCGAACCTCCTGACCGTCTGCGAGTAACCGCCTGACAAGATGGGTCCCCAAAAACCCTTTTCCGCCCGTGACCATGACTCGTCCCATTACGCGTTTGCATCCTTTTTGTTTTGAGCAACCACTAAAAGCATGTATCCACTCGTAAAAAATAAGGCGGTATCAAGTTTCGAGATCGTCCAAATAATCGGGTAGAGCAATGAATACATGGTGAAAATTTTTTGATATTGCTTCAGATCTTTCCCGGTCACCACCAGCCCTTTCGCAGAAGTCCGCTTCCCTCTCTTCAGGAGATCAAACGCAAACGTGATCAACGTATCGATACATTCTGAAAAGAATTTGGAATAGGTCTTCTCCGATACCACCTGGAAATGATCGCCCAGTATCCGATTGATGTCACCGAGGGTATATCCCGGGCGGAGATGCCCATGTTTTTCATCAGTCTGGCCAATGGCCAATCGAATTTTTCTGAGGAGAGTCGGTTTTATGTGCGGCACATTCAGAACGACTCGTCCATGAGGCTTCACAATCCGATGCAGCTCACGGATAAAGGCCTCATCATTGTGAATATGTTCAAGGAAATCGATCACGGCCACACGGTCGAATTCATTGTCGGCAAATGGTGTTGGACGATCATCAATCTGAAACACCGGTTCCTGAATCAAATCTTGAATCGTTTCCACAGTGGTTTGATCCAAGTCCGCGCTTTTCCACTGTCCTCCCCGTTGACGAAGCAGATAGCTGATCACACCATTATCCGCGCCAATATCCAGACAGTGTAATGTCGTCGTTTCGCCAAGTGCTTCGGTGAGTTCTTTGTATTTCCGTTGTTTCAAGACGGATTTTTTAAAGAGTCGCAAGGGCCATATGGGCTCTGCGTGTTTCGTCCTGTTCATCCTGGATACCGACCTCGCACCATGGCCAACTCCTCTAGGGTCCGGCATTCACTCCATCCCAACTCTTGGGAAAGAATATCCGCACACAAATCCAGGGCCATATCGCCTGGATAACCAGCCGTCCCTAACTCTGTTCGGCGAAAAACCACATCACTTAATCGTTGGGCCATTTCCTCCCGCAAGGCATACCGGACTTCTGCTTGGAGAATCTCCATAGATTCTGACCCGTCGGAGGTGTTTCTCTCGCCCGAATCAGGCAAATACTGAAGTACCATGCGATAAGAAGACCCATAATTGTGAATCAAGCGATGTACAGTTTTTTGACTCAATTTCCCTGGTGCACTTTTCATTTCCTGATTTAAAAATTCCTGAAACCTGCCAATATTTCCTCCATAAAGAGGAGTTATAGCCGTTTGTGAAGGTGATGGATTTCTGCCCAACACCCGAAACACCCGATCAACCACATGCTCGGCCACTCTTCGTGCCGTTGTGAATTTCACCCCCACCAGCGAGATAACATTTCGCGCGCCCACATCTTCCCTTGTACGGATGTAAACTCCACTTTCCAGTTGAATATCTCTTCGACGAGACTCCGCCTTCGCTCCAGGGAGCAATCCGCCATTGACCATGGCCACATCTTCCATCGTGAGAGCCGCGTGGGGATAGGACTGATTAATCTCCTCCAAAAATTCATGAATATCTTCCTCGGAAATCCTGAACTCATCCGGCTTGCCTTCATAGGAGCGATAGGATGTTCCGATGAGGGAGCAATCACGCCAGGGCACCATAAAGAGCAATCGTTTCCCCTTTTTCAGCAGAGCTCGGTCATCGGAATAGACTTCTCTGGCCGCCAGCCCGACCGCATAGGAAGAGAACAATGGACGGGTAATAATATTAAAAGCCTTGACCCACGGGATCTTGTGGTATCCGGGTCGATCAGACAACATGTCTTCCGTTTGATCCAACCAGGGTCCGCACGCATTCACCACCACGTTGGCTTCGACTTGAAAGCGCTCCCCTGAGAGCTGATCCTCAGCTTCTACCCCACGAATCTGATCCTTCGTTTTGAGATATCCCACCACCTTGACATAATTCGCCACTTCCGCCCCCATTGATTCGGCCGAATGGAGAAATGACAGAAGCAATCGCTCTGAGTTGTACACCATACCGTCATGAAACACTCCACCACCCGTCAGATCATGTTCAGGAATATTCGGCAACAGCTCCAGTACCTGACGTCGGGAGAGAATTCGTCCTCGTGGAATATGTTTTTGCGGGTCGTCCAATCGGTTTCGATCAAACCCGATAAGATCGTTGATTGCTAAGGCACATGCAAAAACCTCTTTTCCTCGCAGGCCATGCCCATAGGTGGGAATAAGGACAGGCAAGGGATGAACCAAATGGGGGGCAACCCGCATAAGAGCCATTTGCTCCTGCATGGATTCCCGCATTCGCGTAACATCCCCATGCTGTAAATATCTAAATCCTCCATGAATGATCTTTAAGCTATTGGCCGATGTCCCTGAACCGATATCCCCTTGCTCAAACAGCACCACCGATAATCCACGAAGACTCGCATCCCAGGCCACACAGGCACCATAAATTCCTCCGCCTACCACCGCGACATCGTACCGGGCGTTCGCTAAACGAGGTAAATTTCTGGTCAACATCGCAGCTAAAATAAATAGAAAGTCCGACCTAAGTTATAGATTCGGAGGGCTGTTGTATGGTCGTCATGAGATGATCATAGGCCGCATTCAATTTCATGCGATATGCGGGATAACTGTATTTCTCCTCAACCAGTTTCTGCGCGGCCTGCCCAAGAGACACTCGCAAGGGTCGGTTCCGAATAAGCTGAACCAACCCATCAGCAAATAATTCCGGAGTCGGGTCGGCCAACATGGCCACATCCCGATTGATAACCTGGGTATGGGTCATCAAATTTGTGGCGAGGACGGCCTTTCCACTGGCGAGATAGGAATACAATTTCATCGGAGTATTATTGCCTTTGATTCTTGGCGACACCAAAATATCCGCTTGCGAAAGATAAACAGATAATTGGTCAAGAGGCCGTGGCCCCAGGAAATACACGTGGCCGTCGACACCTAATTTTCCGGCTTTCCGGTAATATGAATCTCTATCGTCCTTTTCCCCGCCAACAATAAACAACGTGATCGGTGAGACCTCCCTCAAGGCCAGAGCAAAGCTTTCCAACAACAAATCGATGCCTTGATAGGCCTCGAGATTTCCGACATATAAGATCCGTATGCCTGGGACATCCAGATCCTGGTTCACCGCTGTGAAGGAATTTGTCGATTCTCCAAGAAGGGGGACATCTTCAAGGAGTATGACTTTTAACGGGCGATACGGTTCAATTCTCTTGACCAATGCTTCACAGACAGGCAGCACGACAGAGGCAGACTTGACGATCCGACGTTCGCAATATGTGAATGCCTGGGACAGAATAGCCAGACGAGGATATTTCTCAATCATTTGTTGTGCCAACGAAGAGTCCATGTCATAGAGATAGGGAATCCGTAATATCCACTTCACCACCAGCGCCATAAAGGCCGATTCTTCCACAGCATGAACCAGGTGATATCGCTTTTGACAAAGCAGCAAGATCAACTTGACGCCCAGCAATCCATCGCACAGCAACTTTTTCAACGAAAATCCTGGTCGAATGTTGCGGAGGAACGGCCATGCGGGTATTCGGTAAATACTGACGTTTGGATAGTCCACAGCCCTTCCTTCGTGGAACGTAAGCACATCAACGTGATCCCCCCGTTCGGATAAGACCTTGAGGACAAGATTGACTGCAATGGGAGTCCCTCGATCCTGATAAAAAGGATGGGGTGCTAGCAGCAAAATATCCATATCAGACTTTCATGAAATTCTTAATAAGGAAATCCGTAGCGAATGTTTACGATTATTCACACCTGGGTTTCCTTACCGAGGGATTAAGCCTCACGAAAATCGGGATCAGGATTTTTCTCAGCCATGACTTGACCACTAGGATTCCTACCTGTTGCCAATACCAAACCTTCCACAGGTTCTAGGTTTAAAAGAGAAAATCCTAAAGTTACCCAGACAACACTTTTAGAAATCTATCGGTTAATTCGCGAGACGAATTGAAGATTTGTCACGAAGAAGATGACCAAATCCACAGGCGGGCGCGGTTAGAGGCGCGGTCACTGAATTTGTATTCAGACAACCGATTGAGCATATTGATGGGATAAGGAATGGTGCGGGCAGGATGAAGCTTGATGCGATTGGCAACGAAAGGATTTTTTGGTCCCAATTCTGAACATTTTCTGGACCCATCCTCATCGCATCAGCACCCAAGGATCAGCAAAGGCCGTCAACCCAAAAAAGACCTGATTGACTTTAATATCACCGACCGCCAGGCCCTTGGACTTCTGATTAATATGGGAGTAGCTCACATTGCCGGAAAGCCAGTTCAGAAAGGCATAAGAGATTCCCCCCTGAACCCGATAGGTATTGGTATCAAAGGCATTGCCGTCTTGAGTCGATTTGTTCCTCGCGTAACCGAAAGACGCAAAGCCATTTAACTTTGTGCTCAGGCTGTGTTGAATCCTTCCCGTAAGGGTTTGTGTGCGAGTCTCTTGAGAGGCCAACCCTCCACCACCCCCGATAGTTTGATCCACATTCAGGGAAATGTTTCCGTTTCGGTAGCTTTTCGTAATTGTCGCCCCCCCAATAAATGTGCTCTGCCACTTATCAGAAAGCTCTTGGGTGGTTGCCCCATTATCCTGAGTCTCTTTAGCACCTATTTGCTTGCTAAACGCGGCCCCGCCCTGTAGAGCTCCTGTCAACAACGGAGTGAAGTTATGGGAAATGGTTAATCGAGGCTGGTGAGAAATCAGTTTATCCGAAACGGTGACCTGGGTCGGTGTGCCGAGATAGTCTGTTTGCAAATAGGTATAGGAAGGGATGATCGTGGTTTGCTCAGACTTCCCATAGCTCAATGCAAATCTTCCGATATGTGTCAACTGATCCTGGAAACCACTGGAAAAAAAGTGAAGGTACTGGTTTTTGTAGCTAAAAGTCGGAGTCACCGAAGGCGTCATGGCATAGCCTACGGTAATTCCGGACATATTCGAAAACGCACTGGCTCGGGAAGTAAACACTCCCTGGGTGCCACCGGTTCCTTGTGAAATTCCAGATCCCCCCAAAGCTCCTCCTGCGGCGCCCACAGTTCCTCCCGTGCCTCCAGAATCAGTTCCCCCTCTCCCAGAATACGTAGTAGAAGCATCCTGTGCTCCAGACAAAGAGAAGGCATCTAATTGAGGAGTAAAATTCATAGTTTCATCAATAGTCACAGTCAATTTCTTATATCGTTTAGTAAGGAAAGGGAGGTCCAACAGAATATTCGCGTTTTGAATATAGCGATTTTGATCAGGATTGTTGACGAATGCCGCAAACCTGCCGAAATAGGTCGCACCTAACACAATATCTGGATTGTCATATCTCAGCTCAAGATTAGGGCCTGCTAAGGTTCCAAAATCATCCTCTTTATCTTTATCATTATAAAATAGATTGTCTGTATAGGTTTCAGTAAGGTTGAAGGAGGATTCCAGAGTAAGAGCAGCTAAAACGAGACTCGAAGGGTAAGCGATAGCCAAGCAAAGGAAAACCATACCTGGACGAAAGACGTTTTGATTTCGCATGTTCTAAATCACATCCTCCTCATCTGGTCAAACAGACACTACCCCAAGCCCTGCAAAAATCTGGCACTGTCGCCTCCCAACCTCAATACAAGGGAAACAACCGATAAAACCGTGCATAATGTTATGTATCGGTCAAAAAGATGAAAAAATAAGCCACAAGTCCAAAAATAATTCAGTCTCAATATTGGGCCATGAAAAATTCTTTCTGACTTGACTGCAGTTCACGACGAGAAACAACCATTTCCCCCGAGAACTGATGAGGTGGCTTAATTTGTGGCTCACTTCAGAAGGTTTAAGGAGATTTGCAATAAAGATGTGGGCCTACTATTGGAAGGACATGGGTGCGTTAGACAATTGGAGGAATAAATGTAAAGGTCCCCTACTAATGCCCCTTAGCACGAAAAAAATTATTAAATAGAGGATGCGCGTGATTTCCTGACAGGCACCGTCTCCGAATTAGGAGGTAATGAGATTGCGATACGGCCCGAAGGAAAAATCCTGAATGAGTTGAATGAGACGACCATGAACCTTTTCGAGATTCAAGTAATGACGAAACTCTGAAAGCATGGAGCCCCTCATACGGGGTTGAGTAGGGTCCAGCTCCCACGGATGGAGGTACATAATAAGCGGATGCCCCTGTGATTCGATTCGCTGCAGGAGTGGCTTGAGCAACCGATAAGGAAACAGACGAAAATATCCGCCTCCTGCAACCGGAAAGGTCATCCCTGCCCATTTACAGGTTGACGGTGGCACCTCCCAAATTGGCCCTGAATCGGTGGAGATGGTGTGAATGGTTGGGATGGCCCCAGGAATTCCATAGTAATCGTGCACGACGGCCATGATACTGGAATCATAGTGGTACCCTTCCTCTACAAGAATCGGCAAGGCCCATTCCGATTCCTTCGTAATCGAGAAGGTCGGGGCACGGTAACCGATGATGGGCACCCCTCCAATATCTTCCAAAATATGTTTGGCTTGGCGAATATCTTCCCGAAACGCCTGAGGCGTTTGCCCTGTAATGAGTTCGTGCCCATACCCATGAGAGGCCAATTCATGCCCCGACTCCACAATACGCCTGATTAACCCCTTGTGTCGTTCGGCCACCCAACCCAGCACAAACATCGTGGCATGAATCCCCTGCTTCTCCAGGAGATCCAGGATAAGATGAGTGTTACGCTCTACCCGGCTTTCATGTCTCTCCCAATGGCGACGGCGGGCCACACAATCAAAGGCAGCAACCTGAAAATGTTCTTCAATATCGAAGCTCAACCCGTGGATCATACTGAATGTCCATCCTTTAACATATTTTCAGACCCTTTCGGTTTATCGGAGGGTACACTGAAGTCCGTTGAAGATGAACGAGTGGCGCTGCGAGGGATCCTTCACGATTCAACTGTGGGAACTTGAAAGCATGAGGCAGAAAAGCGGGAGGTGATAGGAATAGAGGAAGAGAAGTAGGAGGGGATTTTTGAGTGACGCTGGAGAGAGAAAATCTACGATGTAGAACTCCAACACATTTGTCTCACCCTTTACCCCTCACTTCTCACGTGTTTCATAAAACTAAAAGATGGATGCCCGGAACAGCCTGTGCTGCATGACAGGAAGAGATTCGACTACCATTACACTCTTCACGCCTCACCCGTTATGCCTTACGAAATACTGCCCGAGGCTGATCACGTGGAGTCATTCTAAAAAAGTCCAGCGAACTCCTTGTCAATTTCGCTTATCGCGCACCCTCTCCCGTAAACATGACACCAATGGTTCTCATCAGGATTCGTAGGTCCAAACATAACGAGAGATTTTTGACATAATAGAGATCATATTGCAATTTAACATGCGAATCCTCCAGCGACCCCGCATACTGGAAACAGATCTGCGCCCAGCCTGAGATTCCTGGGCGAACGGTGTGTCGAAGGTCATAGTAGGGAATGGATTTGCGCAGTTCCTGCACAAAATGGGGACGCTCAGGTCGAGGGCCGACCAAGCTCATATCCCCTTTTAAAACATTAATCAATTGGGGTAATTCATCCAACCGAAGCTTTCGAAGCCAGGCCCCCGTTTTCGTCACGCGCACATCTCCCAGGCTCGCCCACTGAATCCCTTGGGCCTCCGCATCATTTCGCATCGAACGAAATTTCAACAGGACATAGGGATACCCATGATGTCCCACTCGAGTCTGGCGATAAAAGATCGGTCCAGGAGAGTCTGATTTTACCAATAAGGCTATTAAACCAAATAAGGGGGCTAACGCAATCAGGCCCAGAAACGCGCCGAGGACATCCCCCACACGCTTAAGAAACATAACGATTGGTTTTCTTCTGAACCCTGACGAAAAAATGAGAAAGCTGGGCTTGAGCTCATCAATCGACAGGCGACCACACTCAGTTTCATACAGGCGGTGTCCATCAATCACCTCCAGGCCCATGGATTTTACATCCAGAAGAGAATCCAGGGGCAAGCCTCCCCGACGATCCTCTACACAGACCGCAACCGTCTCTATTTCACATTTTTCAACGACTTCAAACAACTGCTCGGTCGTCCCAAGAACCATGGGATTGACCAATGAAGTTCCGACCAAGGCAGGATTATTCGACAAAAACCCTTTGACGTCATACCGGTAGGATCGATCGAACACTAAGACACGCGCAAGGGCTTGGGCCAAAACCCCATCCCCTACAATGAGAACACGTTTTTTGGGCCACCGCTTTGGGGCCAATGTAAAAAAATACGTCCTCCATTGACTTCGCATAAAAAGCCTTAGCAATCCGAGGCGAGTCCACCTCATCAGCATCACATTCAATATACTCGGTCAAGCCCTGGCTGGATATTGGATTGAGCCTCCCTGCTTTGTCTCACACCCGGTGGTAGGTATTTAAGCAGCCTCATGCCCTAGCACATGCCTCAACGTCTCCAACAACAGACTGGAAGACGACTAAGCAGGCAATCCGAATGAAGTCAAAATAAAAATCACCCGTCGCACACCGGATCTCTCACATTCAGCCTACGACCCATCGTGGAAATTTTACTTCCCCACAATCTATCTCTACCCCTTGCTACCCAAGGAATAAGGAATAATGTAACTTTGCCGCACATAGTAAGGCACACCTTGCGTCCAAGCATCGGTCAACACGAGTCTTGTGGGGCCTGCATGATGAATCATTTCAGCAGCTTTTTGCACCGCATCCTTTGGGGTGACCCCGGACCGAACGACCATCAACACGACTTGAGCCAATCCGCTTAAGACATTCACATCCGCCAATGGCAACACGGGTGGGGCGTCGAGAATAATAAACCGGTAACGTGATGTCATCATCTCTAACATAGAAGAGAGATTTTGCAACTTGGCAAGCGGAACAGGATACCGACCAACATCCCCCACCGTCATGCACCACAACGGCAGATCAGGAATTTTTTGCAGACAGGGTTCCAACAACCGATTAGTCCCGGAAAAATATTCTGCAACACCTGGCGCCTGATTTAAACCTAGAACCCTGTGCAAATTCGGACATTTAAAGTCACAATCAATGATGAGGGTCGGCTCATTCAAATCCCTTGCCAGAGTATAGGCGATATTCGCAGATGTGCTGGTTTTTCCCTCTCCCTTCATGGCACTCGTAATTAACACCACCTGGTTGGAAGCACCGGGATCCAGAAGATCCAGCCGAGTCGCGGCCACCCGGTACTGCTCAGCCACAATGGATTGAGGACGCCATTTGGTCACTAAATTCAACTGAGGGAGAAACGCCTCCTGAAAGGTTTTGTGGCGGTGTCCAGAGGCCCCACTTTCGGTTTCCTCCTTTTCCGTGTCAGAACCATTCCCTTTCAACAGGGAATCGACGCACTGAGACAATGCAAGGTGCTTCCCATTGGAGCCATTCTGAGCTTCCAATTCACTTGCCACCATCTTCATCGATTTCCCGTAAGCCATTTTAAAACTGGGTATGGTGGCCAGGGTGGCAAGCCCTAAAGATATTTCAGCTTCCTCCGAACGTCGGAACGTCGGCCATAACAAATCCAAAAGAAAGGCGAGTCCAAAGCCTAATCCGGTCCCTACAATAAACCCACCCACCGCAATTAATTCCCGAGGCTTTCCCTCTGGCTTGGTCGGCAAATTGGCCGGATCTAAAATACGAAATCGCTCTCCCTTTTGTCGTTTATCTAGGTTTTCAGAAATCCTGGCATTAATCCGATTTTCATGCAGGCGTTGATAGTGCCTCTGGATATTGTCGTAGTCCCGTTCAAGGGCAAGCAATGCCTGTTCATGATGAGGCGTGTCCTCAAGGCGCTTCTCAAGGTTTTTCATGTTTTTGGAAACATCGGCCAACTGTGATTTCAACGGAGGGAGTTGAGAATTTAATTCTTTCTTGGTGTTCAACAGCTCGGCCAGATAGGGATCAGAAGGAGTCTGTTGTCCTCCACGCACCATGGGGCGGTTCGCCAGTTGCTGCTCCGCATCTTTGATTTGTTTCTTCAAGGAAATGATATCCGGATAGGATTCTTTGTATTCACTCGACAACTTCGCCAGTTCACGGGTCAGCTCATGTAAACGCTGGGTCAGGGGATCCGTTTTCCCCGGAAGGAGGGATCCCGGGATTTTAGCGACCGCTCCGGGATTTGCCTCATAATCCAAAATGGTTTTTTCCAACAGATCCAACCGGGTATTGATGGAATTCATGGAATCTTGAATCCGGGTTTTTTCGAGTTGTAATCGATCGAGCGTCCTAAAATTCGCCTCCAATTGGGCAGGCAACTCCCCGACATACTTCATCCTATATTCCGACAAGGCCTTTTCTTTTTGATCTAAGGCTTCTTTCGCCGAAATAAGCTCTTGGTCCAAAAACTCCATCGCCCCTTCAATAAATTGTTCGCGAATCTTGATATTTTCATCGATATATTGAGAAGCCAACCTTTCCGTCACTTTCATGGCCACCTTCGGATCACGGTGCGCAAACGATATGTTAAAAGCCTCGATTTGCCCACCACTCCCCTTCGTTTCAATCAGAATGTTTGTTCGTAATGCCTCAATCACCCCCTCATACCCCCGGGCTTTTATATCGTCAGAGTATAAGTGAAATTCTTCTATGATTTTCAGCAAACTGGTTCGGCTTAACACCTGCTGGGTCATAGTAGACACTCGGTCGGCGGTACTGCCTCCGACCACGGACGAGACATATTTTTCAGGAATTTTTTGTTGTTCGATGAGAATGACTGTCTCCGAGCGATACATATCCACTTTCAGCCAAGCCAAAGTTCCACCAATGGCTATTCCCAATATGACAAAACTCAGAATCAACCACTTCCGTCGAACCGCCAAATCCCAAAAATCTTTGAGATATTTTTGGACAATAAGTGCAGGATCGGTGTTGTTATGCGCTGCAGTAGGACCAGACATGGAGCCCATGATATTCTTTCTATTGCGAGATCCCAGGATCTACCTGGCCAATCCGGTTTTTAAGCGGCTTCCTGATTTACGGGACGATGACTGTATCCCCCGACCGGAGAGTGATGTTATACACTCCCCCATCCTCCGAAATAAGATCGGAATATCGAAGCGGGATACGTGTTTCTATGAGATGCCCCTTTTCATCTTTTTCCGTGCGAACGACAATGATGTCATTTCGGGAAGCGAATTGGGTAAATCCACCGGCTAAAGACATGGCCTGGAGGATCGTCGTATAGGATTTCAATGGCAATTTCCCTGGCTTCACCACTTCTCCAACAATAAAGACATAGTAACTATTGACTTCGATCACATTCACAGACACCGAAGGATTTTCTTTTACTGCCTTAAATTTTTCTGCAATTTTTTTGGCGACCTGATCAGCCGTCAACCCGCTGGCTACCACATCACCGATTAAGGCTAAAGAAATTTTTCCGTCCGGCCGGATCACCACCTGCCTCGACAAATCGGGGTTTTTCCAGACGATCACTTCAATGACATCTTCCGGACCCAATACAAAGCCCTCTTCAGGGTGGCCTGGTGAAACAACCACGTCAGGCTTTAAACACCCCATACAGGTCAGAAAACCCATCAGGAGAATACACACCTTGCTGCCTATGGATGGAAAGGTATTCCTCATATGCCCTCAATCAAACTAAAAAATGAGTATTTACGGAATCAGAACCATGGTCTCAGAAGGCACGACAATCGTATCTCCGGGCTTTAACTCCACATTGTCAGCCCCCCGCAAAATAATATCATCGTAGCTGACCACTAATTTCTGAGGTGCCTCGTTATCCATTCCCAATCGAAAAATGGTAATCCGACTCCGCACTGCATCAGGCGCCATTCCACCCGCCAATGTAATGGCCTGGATAAGAGTCGTTCGGCTTAACAAAGGCAATTTTCCAATTTTTCCGACGGCCCCTTGCACATAAAAGTAATAGCTATTCACCGCCTTGACCACAATGGCCACTGTCGGATTTTCCTTATAGGACTTGAGTTTTTGCGTAATGTCATCGCGAAGTTCAGAGGTGGAGCGCCCCACCGCTTTCACATCCCCAATCAGTGGCAACGAAATTTTCCCATCGGGTCGAACCATCACTTCTCTCGACAAATCGGGATTGCGCCAAACACTGATTTCCAAAATGTCTTCCGGACCAATGATGTAATCATCAATCACAATTAATGCCCGTTTTTCGGCACGACTTTCGGCTCGTTTCGCCTCTTCGGATATTGAACCCATGTTTGAATCAGCACAAGCCAACCCGGTAAGGTTTAGAGTCAACAAACCAGTTACCAGAAAGAAGACCTGGACACTCCTACGATACACACTCTGCATCATAACTCACCTCATTCCCCGTGAAAGTTCTCCACACACCCCTGTAAGTTAAGCTCTAACCGCTTCATCGACACAAAGACCATGACGGTATCATTCGGGCAAATTCATAGACGAAACAGGCCACAGTACGTCTTAAATCCACTTCCTTTGTTGACTTTCAACTTGATCAGCACACTGGTTTGCATTCAGAACCCGCTCAATAAACTATCAATCGGTGAATAGCGGATGAAAATTAAATAATAGTCGAGAATCTTGCAATTGCGTGATTCACACACATGGCTGCAACGAGGCTGAGAGAAAAAAATTAAAAAGAAGTGAGCGGGGCTATGAACACCCCGAAGCAGAAATCTGGGGCAGAACCACTTCCAATGTACAAGTGGTTACATAATATGTCCGAATAAATAAGTTAGAACATTCCGTGTAGGTCTTGATTTGAACCTAAAAAACCCAACACTGTGAGAGGAAATGTAGGCGGGACAAGGCAGAAAAATGCGTAAAAAATGTGCTGCGGAAAGACCTGCAGAGTATGAAAAAATTTGGTGCCCCCGACACGAATTGAACGTGCGGCCCGCGGTTTAGGAAACCGCTGCTCTATCCGACTGAGCTACGGGGGCAACAAGTTTTATGTTAAAAAGCTGTAGTTTTCATCTACAATGCCTGGTGTGTCATATATATTTATACCAGAATGTCCAGGTGGCACACAGCAGACGTGAAAGGTTACCCTTTTTACCTAGTGGGAACAAGAGGAGCCAGCGAATTCTTTGACCTGATATGAAACCGATCTCAAACCCCCAAAATCCTTTTGTCCCTGAAGTCCGGGAGCACCTGGAGCCGGCCGCACCCGTGACTCCGGACATTTACGAAGAAAGGGTCAAGACCATCCTCAGCCACAATACCAGCCCGGACCTCCCCTTTCGATGGAGCGTGAATCCCTATCGAGGCTGCTTTCATGCTTGCGCCTATTGTTATGCACGCCCTACCCACGAATACTGGGGGTTCGGATCCGGAACGGACTTCGAATCCAAGCTGGTCGTCAAGGTGAATGCCCCGGCTAAACTTCAAGAATCATTGCTCAAACCTTCCTGGCAAGGCGAATTAATAGTTTTTTCGGGCAATACCGATCCATACCAACCCCTGGAGGCCACTTACCAACTCACTCGATCATGCCTCCAAGTCTGTGCAGAATTCCAGAATCCCGTGGGACTCATTACGAAATCAGCCCTCATCGTGCGAGATATTGAAGTGTTACAGGAACTGCGTGACAAGGCCTGGGTGCGTGTTTTTATGAGTATTCCATTTGCCTCAGATGACATTGCGAGGAAAGTTGAACCACAAGCCCCCTCAATTACGAAACGGTTTGAGACGTTAGAACTTTTGTCCAAAGCCGGGATTTCCACAGCGGTCTCCATTGCCCCGGTGATTCCAGGACTCAATGAACACGACATTCCCCAGATTCTATCTCAAGCCCGCGAGGCCGGGGCCCAACATGCCACCTATATCCTGCTTCGCCTGAACGATAACGTAGAAGAGGTGTTTGTTGAACGGATGACACACCATTTTCCCGACCGCATCCAGAAAATCCTCGCCCGCCTCAAAGAGGTTCGGGAAGGGCAGGTCGGAGAACGAATTTTTTTTAAACGCCATGTCGGCGAGGGGAGAACGTGGGATGTCATTGCCCAACTGTTTGAGACCGCCTACCGAAAACATGGGTTTCAGGACAGTCCCGATACACCAATTCCTGCCACGTTTCGACGGCCAAGCCCCGCACAACTCTCATTGTTTGGTGATCCTCAATCATAACTTCAACCGGAAACACTCGGTTTGGCAAGACCCAGAGCCCTTCAGTACAATCACCTTCTGAAAATTTTTGCTTGCTCACTCAAAACCAAAGGACACACCCCATCTCATGATGCTTCTCTCTTGGCCCTCACATATTCTCCGCTCCCTGACCCTCACCCTGTTCGCCATCACCCTCGTCGGGTGCAGCGAAGACAAAACGCCCTGGCAGCTCCACACGGAACAAGGCACGACCCTCATGGAACAGGGAAAGTTCCCGGAAGCTGAGCAGGAGCTTAAGACCGCTCTTGAACTGGCAGAACAGTTCGAAGGCCAAGACCCTCGCCTCATCCAATCCATCACCAACCTTGCGATTCTGCACAATGCGAAAGGCGAGCCCAAACAGGCTGAAACCCTGCTTTTAAAAGCTGTGGACATTCATAAAGAAGGACCAAACTCTCAGACAGCCGAGTTAGCAGCAAGCCTCAGTAATCTTGGTGCGTTGTATGTCACCCAACAAAAGTTCGACCAGGCTCAATCCTCATTTGAACGAGCTTTGGCCGTTCGGGAACAGGCACTGGGTCCTGATAACCCGGAGGTGATCCGTGACCTAGAGAACCTGGCCGCACTGTTTGTCCGGCAATCCCACTATGCCGAGGCCGAATCATATTTAAAGCGCATTCTGGACAGCAAGGAAAGAACTAAAGGACCGGATGCGCCCGAACTCGTTGAACCACTCAATAATCTTGCACTCCTACATCGCGCCCAGGAACAGTATGCCCAGGCAGAGGCGTTATTACTCCGGGCTTTAGCCATCAAAGAGAAGCAAATTGGCCCCACCAACCCCCATCTCCTCGGCAGCTTGAACAATCTGGCGCTTCTCTATAGTACGGCTAAGCAATTTTCACAAGCGACACCTGTGTTAGAAAGAATGCTGACTATTAGCGAAGAGGGGTTTGGCAAGGACCATCCCCGGGTGGCCATCATTCTCAATCAATTGGGAGAAATCCACAGACTACAAGACCAACCTGAGCAAGCCATCCTCTTAATCCAACGCGCCATTGCCATTATTGAACAGGCAGAAGGGCCCGAACATTCAAGCTTGAGCGGCCCTCTCAATAATTTAGCGTTACTGTATGTCACAACAGGACAATATGATAAAGCCGAACCCTTGTTTCAACAGACCATCACTCTCACGGAACAGACCATGGGGAAAGATCATTTTCGGGTGGAACGAGCGCTTAGAAATTACGCCACCCTATTGCGAAAAATAGGTCGAACCGAGGACGCAGTCACGCAGGAAACGAGGGCCAATGCCATTCACGAAAAAAATAATCCTACACTGACATCTTCTCCGGGATAGGAGCTATCCTCAAGCCATGTTCTCACATCACTGAATCCGGTCCTGGAATAGGCTACCTTCATAAGGTTGTGGCCCAGGTGGCATCGAGACCTCGGGCCACACGTTCTCATGCTCCTGACTCAAAGCCCAACTCTGCTAAAATAGGATCATTCCTTCTACCCAATTATCTCGTTCACAACCCTCTGTCTGGCCTAGGCCAAATACTCGCTTGATCCTATTAGCATCTCATCCGTTAAAACCCGTTTACCCCCACATGGCTGCCGCCAAGCCATCCCGACATTAAGGTCCCTTGAATAGCCAGTTAAACCGCACCGCGTTTAAATTCATGGCTAACTTTCCTTCGGTCCCCTCTCCTGCATGAGACGCCATTTACCCCTTTGAAACCAATTCAATTTCGTGCGGTTAATCAGGAAAAGCTCACTGCCCACACTCGCTATGAAGGGGTAGGCCCGTCTTCCTTTTTCAACGTCCCCATCCCAAGTCCTAAAATACTCTATTTGCTGCGGAATGGGATCACCCGCATACGAAAATATCTTGGAACGCAATCTCATTTCACAGGAACCTCTTCTTTCGCTCAGCGACAAGATTGCTCAGAAATTCACTTCCCATTGATCGCTCAACATTATTTCATTTAAGCCGAACGTGTAAAAAACCGATCTGAACCTAGAGAGCACAAACATGCCGTAGTCGAGGACGTCCATGGCACATAAGAGAAGCGTCGCTTTGGTCAAAATCTAACCTCCGACATTTCATGAAAAATGTGTCTTCTCCCGTTCGTCAGAAACGAAAACCGTTGTAACCTTTTTCGGGGAGTCAGGATCACTTTGAAATATGCCCGTGGTCAATACCCGGAGGACTTATCATTAAATACGGCGCATGTTCCGCGTTTGGGAAAAAATGAGCAAGGCCGCTGACCTGATAGAGGAGAATGGCTAACAGTGAGGAATAAAAATTTCAATTACTTCGCGAAAATTGGCCTGGTAATGCTGATTGGTGTCTTTGGAGGTTTCCTGATTGCAGAAGCTGGGCTTCGACTATTGGACATATCCTATCCGGTATTTCACGGGTTTGACCCTGAAAGAGGACGAGTTCTTGAACCGGGAATGGAAGGGTGGTTTCATGGTGAGGGAAACGCCTACATCAAAATTAACTCAGCCGGATTTCGGGATGTCGAACATCCACTTCAAAAGCCAAAAAACACTTACCGGATTTTGCTCTTGGGAGACTCCTATACGGAGGCAAGGCAAGTCATGCTGGAAGACACCTTCGGGAGAAAAGTCGAACAACAGCTCCGATCATGTGAGCGATTACTCCCGCACAATGTAGAAATTATTAATTTTGGCGTCCCAGGGTATGGAAATGCAGAAGAATTAATCACGCTGCGCTCCCGTGGTTGGGACTATGACCCCGACCTTGTGCTCACCATGTTTTTCAGCGGGAATGATCTCATAGACAATTTTCCCCGCGCTGAGCTGCGCGAACCAGAGTACATCCCTCGTCCGTACTTTCATCTTGATCAGGGAGAATTGAAGCTAGTGTACAATTTTCAAGAGTGGTCTCCACCGCTCCTCAAATATCGACTCCTGCTTTGGGGAGTACATAATTTTCGTACGTTGGAACTGCTCAACCAAGCCAACCGGGTATTGGCGGCACGACAAATTGGGGAAAGTCACAAAAACGTCTCTAGCAACACTGGTCTAGCAGACTTTGTCTATGCTCAACCCCAGACACCGATTCATCGTGAAGCATGGGACATTACCGAAGCCATTCTAAAATTAATGCATAAGGAAGTCCTGGAGCATGGCGCAAAATTTTTTCTGGTCACCACCACAAGCCCTGATCAAATCGACCAGGAAAGTAAGTTATTGTTGCAGGAGCGCCTTCATGCCCAAAAACTGGATTACCCGGAGAAACGGCTCAGAAAACTTGGCGAAGACGAGGGATTTCCCGTGCTCAATCTGTTATATGATTTTCAACAATATGCGGAGCAACATCACGTACATTTTCACGGGTTCCCGAATACGAAACTTGGCGCAGGGCATTGGAATGAAAAGGGTCACGATTTAGCAGCGAAATTGATATCCAAACGGATATGTGAGGATCCTTCCATTCTATAAAGACCTCATCAACATCCCACAATACCTCTAGAGATGTGTATAGAGATGAAGCCCAATCTGTGGGGAACGAGGCATTTTCCTCTACAATCTCTTCGGTCAAGCGACCACGGATCACCTGCTCGCCGCATAATATCGACAGGTCCAATGCCACTGTTCAAATGACTTGTACGACTCCATCGCTCTATGGCATCAGAGTCGAGATTTGGTCTGCTCGTCATTTCCGATTTCATCCCGCCGTAATGTTTTTAATCTGATGTTCACTCTGAGATAAGAAACGTGAATTTCTCTTGACACTTTTTTGATAATCCCCTATGGTTGCAACTCAACCCTGACATGGCCGACAAATCATGGAGCTTTTTCTCCAGATCGGATTGACCACAGGCCGGATGATGACCCGTCACATTTCTCTCTCCCTCTTCCGCTCCACCACAATTATCCTCACTGCGATGGTCCTGCTCGCATTCACGCAAGGTTGTACGACGAACCTTAAAGCTATTCAAGATTTCGGTAATCTGTCCGCAGAATCCGCCCAGTACACCACCCTGGTTGATGAGTACCTGGAATTTCCCAACCGGCAAAAACGCTATCAACCCCAAAGTCGTCATGCCAATTTGGATGTAATGGCGCAGGACCGTGCCACACAAAAAACAGCTTTACTCCTCCGCCAATCTATTATTGAGACATATATGAAATCCCTAGGACATCTGGCGGCTGATGAAGTTGTCGATAATACCGAAGAACTGACGCAACTCTCCGCAGCCCTACAGTCTCAGCCTGCCACCAATCCACAAGAGGCAGAGGCCTACAAAAAAATAGCCGGCATCGTGACCACTGTGGCGGTGAAACGATGGCGACAAGATCAACTTCAGAATCTTATCGAACAAGCCAATCCACCGATTCAACAAATTCTCGAATCCTTACACCGCATTGTGTCAGACGGATTTGGTGGAGATCTCCAAACTGAAGAAGCCGCCATCCAAAATTATTACATGACCCTGACCATGGAATCCCAAGATCCCGCAGGAAAAGCCGCATTAGCTGAATGGAAAGAATTTAGAATGTCCCAGGTGGATGAACGGTCTGAAGCTGTCAAAATTTACGGGAAGGTCCTGGACAAAATTTCTGACGGACACCAACGGCTTTTCGAAGAACGTCAAAATTTGACCAAGAAAGAGGTGTTACAACAGGTTGGAAACTCGGTTAAAGACCTTCGAACATTGCTGAAAACCATTAAAAACCTGTAAGTGAGGACCGTAATGCCCCTGAGCGCTGAAGACGCCTTTGAGTTATCCAAACAATTCCGTGATCTCGGGATCAACCTAGGCAATTACCGGTTTGCCAATTGGAATAATCTTACCCCGACTCAACGGCGTGATTTAGAGGACGAGGAATGGTCGCTGTTGAACTCCTCCTCGGACATGACCACGAAAGCCGTGGGGTTGGCTTTGGAAGAATCAGAGATCAATGTCCAAAGCATTAAGAGTTCGGTGGGCAAAGCCAAGCGGGCAATCAAAAAACTGGAAAAGGTCGGTGAAGTCATCAAAGTCGCCACCGCCACGGTTGGGCTTGCTGCAGCGATCGTGGCTAAAGACCCAGGCGCTATAGCCAAAAATGCAAAACGTGTTCTCGAAGCGGCCGACGCATAGCCAGCCCGATCATTCCGATTTTCTCCAAATATATCTTACCGGGTCACCGTCGATTGCATCAGACTATTTGCGTGTGGTGGGGAAAATCCCTGGAAACCCCTATGCCGCTCGGCAAGTTCGAGGACGGAGAACGCATTCCCATTGACCTGCTCGGGAACCGTAAAAATCTGCCGTAAATCTCCTCCCCGTTCGCCCACAATCTGTCCGGCAAACATAACCCCTTTGGCAGTCAGCCGATGAATGCTAGCTTCAATATCCGCCACCCGCACCGCAATATGGTGTAATGTTCGATCCCCAAATTGCTTCACCCAAGCAGGAATAATACTTGTTTTCCCTCGTTCACCATCATACGCCTGATCCACAAATAACGCGGGACACCCAGGAGCCCGATAGACTTTGGCCCACCAATCGTCATACTCCAGCGTTTCAGCATAGGCATATCCCAACAACAGAAATTCCTCAGCGCGTGGATCAATTGACCCTGTCCGTATCGTAATATGATCGACCACCGGAAACAAACCAATGCCAATCTCCTCCAAAGCCTGATTCACCATGGCAGCTGCATGATTTCTGGCAACATAGTCGTGTATATAGCGAGTGATGACCTGTTCGAGTTCGACCCCCTGCTTCATAACTTTTCCTCCCGATTAGTCCCTGGAAAATGCGATGCCTTGCGCCAGGGGCAATTCAGTTCCCCAATTAATCGTATTGGTTTGCCGACGCACATACGCCTTCCACGCATCGGAGCCGGCCTCTCGCCCCCCGCCCGTGTCCTTCTCCCCTCCAAACGCACCACCAATCTCGGCGCCGGACGTACCGACATTCACATTCGCAATTCCACAGTCGCTCCCTTGTCCGGATAAAAATTGTTCGGCATGCCGAACGTGTAAGGTAAAGAGAGCAGAGGATAATCCCTGCGGTACCTGATTCTGAAGCAGAATAGCTTCATCCAGCGTGGAGAATGGCATTACATAGACGATCGGCGCAAAGGTTTCCCGCTGCACGACTTTCCATCGATTCTCCGCACGCACAATGGTCGGCTCCACAAAAAACCCAGGGCCTTCAAGGACTCTTCCGCCATAAAGGATCTCTCCGCCATCCTGAACTACTTCCTCAAGGGTCATGCGATACTCTTCCAAAGCCCGTTCGTCGATCAGCGGCCCCATCAACACCCCTGGATCTAAAGGATTTCCAATCTTCACCTGCCGATAGGCATGGAGCAGACGTTGCACAACTTCTTCATAGCGAGTCTCCTGCACCAACACCCGTCTGGTCGTCGTGCAGCGCTGGCCGGCAGTGCCCACAGCTCCGAACACAATTGCCGGAATAGCCAGTCCCAAATCTGCCGTCTCGTCCACAATCACCGCATTGTTTCCGCTGAGTTCCAACAAGCTCCTCCCTAAACGCTGCCCAACAACTTTGGCAACTTTCCGCCCCACTGGGACAGAACCGGTGAACGAAATGAGCGGCAACCGCTCATCGGCGACCATGGTCTTGGCCAGTTCTACCTGATCGGTAATGAACACGGAAAAAATTCCAGGAACGCTCTGTTCTTTCATGACCTGATTACAGATTTGTTGAACGGCCAGGGCACAGAGAGGCGCCTTCGGAGAAGGCTTCCAGATCACCGAATCACCGGCAATGGCAGCAAGGAACGCATTCCACGCCCACACCGCGACGGGAAAATTAAAGGCGGTAATCACTCCGACCACTCCCAGCGGATGCCACTGTTCAAACATACGATGCTTGTCGCGCTCAGAGGGCATCGTCATGCCATACAACATACGGGATTGCCCCACGGCAAAGTCCGCCATATCAATCATCTCCTGCACTTCACCGTCCCCCTCAGCCTTGATCTTTCCCACCTCCATTGATACCAAGGAGCCCAATGCATGTTTTTTCGCGCGAAGCCCCTCTCCGATCAACCGAACCACTTCACCACGCTTGGGAGCAGGAACCTGTCGCCACTCTAGAAATGCCCGCTGGGATGCTTGAACGAGGGCGTCATAATCGCTGGCTGAGCTACGATTCACCTGTGCAAGGACCTGTCCCGTCGCAGGATTCACCGAATCCAACAGGCCCTCGCTAGTGGTAGCCACCCATCCCCCAGGGCCGGAACAGGCACCGGCATTTACCGCTCTCAGCCCTAATTCATGTAAGACATCCATTACACACCTCACTTCCTCTCACATCCCAAGATAATCACGAATACGAATCTTCCGGATCAAACAACTTCCCGAACCGGTTGGCCAGGATTGAGGGGAGACCAAACGTCTCTTGTGTCACAAATCCCCGAAACAGTTCGGGACGCTGAAAGACAAGATCCACCACGCTGCACATCCCGGCGGCCGTCGTCACCTGAATGGCAGACCACAGCTTTCCGGCAATCATGCGCGGATAAATTTTCTGCACAAAATTTTCTTCAAAAAGTTCATCCTTTCGCAAACCGGTGACAGAGGTATAGATCAGGACCACATCCTGCAAAGTTTTCGGCACGGCCTTTTCCAAAATACGCTTCAGGGTCTCTCGGTCATCATTCAGTTTCAGATCATTCATCAACAGTTGAATTTTTTCACAATGGCCTGGATAACGAAGTGTTTTATAATTCATCGTTCGCACCTTGCCGGAATAGGTATCCGCCAAAGTTCCCAACCCACCAGACGTGTTAAACGCTTCGTATAAGAGTCCATCAATTGAAATAGTTTCGTACCCTTCAAGCGGAAGCAAGTCAACTTCCTGACCGTTTTCAATTCCATAGCACATATTGCCGTACTCATTAATCAAACCATCCGTCGACCACGTCAACGAATATTTCAACACGTTGCTCGGATTCACCGGCAACGCCCCTACCCGCATCTTCACCATATCTACTGTATCAAAGCGGGTCATCAGTTCATGCGCAACAATGCTGATAAATCCTGGCGCCAGGCCACATTGCGGAACAAATGCCTTCTGCGACCCTTTACTGACATCCTTGATGCCCTTGGTGACTTCGATATCTTCAGTTAAATCAAAATAATGGGCGCCGCATGAGCGCGCCACTTCTCCAACTGCTAAGTTACAATAATAGGGAAGGCTGGAAATGATTCCGTCCGGCTCAACCGATTCAATAAATTTACTCAGAGCTCGCGAGTCCTGCACATCGACGGAAGACACGTGAAAATGCTCAGGTCCAATGTCCTTTTTCAGGCGCACAACCACCTCTTGATCCACATCTCCAAGGCATATTTCAAAGTCGCCACACTCAGCCAATAACGTAGCGATGAGCGACCCTATTTTTCCACCTCCAAGGATACAGATTTTCCCCATAGGCACCCCTTTTCCAAAAATTCCCTTCTTTTCTATTTTACTCCTTTTTAGCCCTCATGGTAGTGGGTGGGAGGATAAAAAAAATTCTACCCACAACCCACGGCTCCATGTAGAGCCTGGAACATGAAGATGAAAGGTTATGGCATTGACAGTTGAATTAACCCGAGATAGCGTCACTCAAGTGACGCCTCCAACAAATACAGCCTGATGACATCCTCTGTCACTTTGTATTCCGACTATGTTGGTCCGTATTGCTTTTACGCGGTACAACTCATTTCCCAAGTAGCCGCCACCGAAACGTTGACTATCAAATGGATGCCATATGGACTGTGTCCGGATCCTCAACCCACATTACGACCGAACGGGGAATACGTTAAAATGGTGTGGTGGGATTGGGTCTGTCCCATGACCGAACGGTTGGGTATTCCCATCAAACTTTCGAACATTTTCCCTCAACCCCATACTGGCCTGGCATTTGAGGGGTATCAATACGCACTCAGTCAGGGACGGAGGCCAGCGTATACCCGCCGAATGTTTACCGCATTCTTCCAGGGAGAACGCAACATCGGAGAACTCTCGGTAGCCACAGAGCAGAGGAACTGAAATTTAAAACATTGGGTTTTAAACACGCGCTAAATTCAAGGAAATATCAGGAACGCCACCGACAGGCTCCCCGGGACGCACAAGAAGAGAGACATATCACAACCATTCCGACCTTACTAAAGGGCAGGCACAGACTTGAGAGGCTACCCTCTCTTTACAACTTCGATTATTTCTGAGAAAGATTAAAGACTGAGCATTTCAAAAAGAAGAGAACGTGATGGATGTGAAAAAGACGAAAAGAATAGTGGCAGGATTGGTTGCCGCGTTCTTACTGTGGGGACCCGTCTTCTGCTTTGCAGGCTCCGAAACGATTCAAGATTTTCGACTGTGGACTCCAGTGTATCTAAACTTTCCTATCTCCGGCCCGGTGAAAGGATACTTGGAGGCCAATCCACGACTTTCCGACGATGCCTCACAAATCAACCAGCTCCTTCTTCGACCGGCTATCGGCTATCAACTCACATCCACCATCTCGCTCTGGCAAGGGTACGCCTGGGTTGCTAATTACCAACCGAGCTACAGCCAGGAACATCGGATATTTCAGCAACTCATTTACAACAACAAATTTTCAACATTCACATTATTCAGCCGGTCCCGTCTCGAAGAACGGTGGATCCAACATGCCATCGGAACAGCCGTTCGAGCCCGAACCATGCTTCGAGGAACGTTCCCGCTGCCGGCCTCCCCTGCCCTCGCAATCGCCGTCTATGATGAAATTTTTGTTAACCTCAATACTATTCGCCAGGGGCCTGAAGCCGGATTCGAACAAAACCGGTTTTTTCTGGGTCTCAACTACACGTTCTCCCCCAATCTCAATGTGGATGCCGGGTATCAACTACAGATCATTAACACGCCCCTTTCAGGTACAGTCAACCAGGCTAACCATATTCTTCTTCTGCAGTTCTTCATCAATCTGTAAAATTTCCCACAGCTATCAAATTGAGATCGGTTAGCCATGATAGTGGCTAATAGATCCTCTGACGAATGCCAGATGGTTATTCTGGAAAACCCGTTTCTCAGTCTTTTCTCTCTCCCAACTTTTGTGAAGATCAGCACAGAAAAATTGGGGTTCAGTACGGAGCAACTACATGTTTTACCCTATATCCTCCTTAATGTATCTTCCTCTAAGATGCACCACCTTTGAAAACACAATTGTTTTATATAATTTTTCCTCGAAACGACTCCACTTACTGTGGAGTAGACTCGAAAACTTAGAAGTCAGGTGAGCACACCTGATCTCATCCAGCCACCCAAGGAGGGGTAATCCCTATGAAGAGGATTTGGATTTTAGTCCGAATACCACAAGGCATAGTGTATGACCCGACAAATACCTTCCTTGAGTGTTGCAGCCAGAGTTACAGCCATCCCTGTCTTTTTCCTCCTCGGATTGTTCGCTAGCCCTGTTTTCTCGGCTTCTTCCATCAAACTAGCCTGGATCGCGAGTCCGGAACCGGACCTCATGGGATACTATGTGCATATGGGCACATCCCAAAGGTCTTACCACACCACGAAAAATGTCGGCCTCAACCCATCATATGTTTTCCAAAACCTACCAGAGGGACTCACTTACTATTTTACGGTGTCGGCGTATGATCAATCAGGAAACATCAGTGCACCCGCAGAGGAAGTGGCAATGACACTTCCAACACAGAACACGAACCCGAATCCTCATAAAAATCAGGACCTGAATGGGGACGGCAAGGCCGATCTGGTCTTTAGAAACACGAAAACCGGAGAGGTAGTCGTGTGGCTGCTCAGTGGCACGAGCGGCACGGCATCAGGCATTCTGGGCCAATTACCCCACGAATGGGCTCTGAAGGGATCGGGCGATGTGAATGGAGACGGGAAGGCCGACCTCATTTGGCGCAATGCCATCAGCGGCGCGGTGGCCATCTGGCTGATGAATGGCTTGACCATCATTTCCACCAGATTTCCCGGCAGCGCACCGGCGGCTTGGGCTATTCAAGCCGTCGGGGATCTCAACGGCGATGGCAAAGCCGATCTCGTCTGGCGCAACACCCTTGATGGCAACACCGCCATATGGTTCATGAATGAGACTGCGATTGTTTCTGCTGGTTTCCCGGGGGGCGTCTCATTAGGGTGGCAGATCGCTGCAGTGGGCGATGTAAATGCGGATACCAAAGCAGATATCATTTGGCGCAATGGCACCAGCGGCGCGGTGGCCTTATGGCTGATGAATGGCTCGACCGTCACCTCCACGAGTTTTCCCGGCAGCGCGCCAACGGCTTGGGATATTCAAGCCGTCGGGGATCTCAACGGCGATGGCAAAGCCGATCTGGTCTGGCGCAACTCCCTTGATGGCAACACCGCCATATGGCTCATGAATGCAACGTCAATCGCCTCATCAGGCTTCCCGGCGACTGTGCTGACGACATGGCAAATAGCGGGAGCAGAAGATGTGAATGGGGATGGCAAATCAGACATCATCTGGCGCAACAATAGCAATGGAGCTGTGGCGGTATGGCTGATGAACGGGGTCGCCATTACCTTTACAACCTTTCCCGGTACCGCTTCCACAGACTGGGAAATCCAATGAGCAGGAATTCAAAAACACCAGGCCGCTTCTCAAAATGGCCTCATGGGCCAACCCGACGAATGGAATTTATAAAAAAAATCTTCCCCCCCACTTCCCTTGATTTAACCGCCCCCCCTCCCCAATTTGAAAGAATTCGCTCGACTCAATCTTCTTTTCCGCAAAAACGGCATCCATTATTCGACCCCTCCTCGTGGTACGTAATGATTTTGAGTACCATGAGAATTCCTCCTCCTTTATACTGCATAACAGTGACAATCGCGCTTCCATCTGCCGTTGAGCCAGTTACATCTTCTTGCTGTTAGCAGCACGTCATCTGCCAAACATGGCCTTTCCCAAAAGGTGGCGCACAGTCATTTCATCACACCATAAGAGAATGTTCGACGGAATCATCAGGCCGGTGTGGTCATGTCCGGATGAGCAGCCGGAATAGTTGCCAACAAACCCATCCCTGAGGTGAACAACCTGGGGGCATGACGGTCCGGGTCGTTTTGTATTTTTTTTGGTCGCACCTGCCTCCATGGTTCTTCATCCTGACAATGCAAAACTTTCACCATTGCCGTAATGATCGAATCAAAATTTTCATAGAAATCGTAAAATTACAACGATAGTCATTAGGCACGGCCTCCAGGAATTTCACCTATGAGCCTGACCCTCCGTCCCCTCCTTTTCTAACTAAGTTTAATTTCGTTTCCTTTTTCCCATAATCATTCCGCTCGTTTTTTTATATTCTCCGGTTTTCCTCTGCCTAGATTCTTCATAACCCAATGTTGTCTTCTCTAAAGTTTTTCCTTACTTCTCCGAAATGTTCGGCAGACAGTTTGGGGGTGTAGGCAACACAATAGGGAGACAGAGGATAGGAAAAAGTTGACCAATTCATGAAATCCTTTTCCCGAAACGGCACACCTACTGTGAAGTAGGGTCGCAAAGCCAGGAGTCAGGTGCCCGCGCCTGATCGTCCGGCTACCGAAGGAAGGCGTCATTCGCAGGGGGAGAAGAGGATGAAGGCGTCGATCCGATTGGGACAAGGAGGAAAGCATGGTCAAACATTTGCCCCACCTGGGTTTCGCAAGCACACACTTGGCAGGCCTGACGCTGTTTTTCTTCGGATTGTTCGCTAGCCCCGCTTTCTCCGCTTCTTCCATCCAACTGACTTGGGACCCGAATTCCGAACCGGACCTGATGGGCTATTATGTGTATATGGGCACATCCCAAGGTTCCTATCACACCACGAAAAATGCCGGCCTCACCCCATCGCACATATTTCAGAACCTGCCGGAAGGGATCACCTATTATTTTACGGTTACGGCCTATGATCAATCAGGAAATATCAGCGAACCATCGAAGGAAGTGGCCATAGCTCTTCCGACACAGGGTGGAAATGTCCCACCTCCCGATACCACGCCCCCCACGATTGTCCTCATGAGCCCGCAAAATTCCGCGTCCCTAAGCGGCACCGTTACTGTATCCGCCACCGCCTCAGATAACATTGGTGTGGTGGGTGTCCAATTCAAACTCAATGGAAACAATCTGGGGCCAGAAGATACCACCAACCCATTTTCGTCATCCTGGAACACAACAGCCGTCTCGAATGGCTCTTACACCCTCAGCGCCACAGCCCGCGATGCCGCAGGCAATACGACAACCTCTGTGCCGGTGACCGTCACGGTATCCAAGGGAACCTCGCCTGGATTAACTATTTCCAATCTGACCGTCGCCAGCAGGCAATCATATGTCGTGCCCGCAGCAGGCCTTCAAGCCAGGGGCGTGGTGTATATTGACCGCTCCTTTACGTTTACTACAGTACCTGCAATCGTCGAGGGAGCTGCATTTATCCAGACTGCCAATAATGACAAAGCAGCTACGAACAACGGATTCCTCAGCTTCCATGTGAATCAACCAGTAACGGTCTATGTCGCCCATGACGTTCGTGTTACCTCCAAACCGTCTTGGTTGAGGACCTTTACTGATACGGGTAATGACCTTGGTACATCGGACACCACCCTCCACCTTTTTGCTCGGGCATTCCCCGTAGGGACCATTACCCTTGGTGGCAATGCCGGTAGTGATTTGAGCATGTATTCCGTCATCGTCCAACGACAGAACTCGAATCAAAGGACCCCCAAAAATCACGATCTGGATGGGGACGGGAAAGCCGACCTCATCTGGCGACATACAAAGACCGGCGAGGTTGCCGGATGGCTGCTCAATGGGACGAGTGTCGCAACATTGGGAATTCTGGGCCATTTACCCATGGAATGGGCCATGAGTGGAGTGGGCGATTTGAATGGGGATGGCAAGGCAGACCTTGTGTGGCGCAATAACACCAGCGGCGCAGTTGCCGTATGGCTGATGGACGGATTGACCATCACCTCGGCAGACTTTCTCGGCTCCGTTTCCACGAGTTGGGCCATTCAAGCCATTGACGATATGAATGGTGACGGCAAGGCCGACCTTCTCTGGCGCAACACCACTGATGGCAACACCGCGATATGGCTTATGAATGGGAAGGCGGTTGTTTCTACTGGTTTTCCAGCTGGTGTCTCATTAGGGTGGCAAATCGCCGGAGTGGGCGATGTGAATGGTGATGGTAAAGCCGATGTCATTTGGCGTCATGACACCAGCAGCACGGTGGCCATTTGGCTGATGAACGGCTTAACCATCAATTCCACCGGCTTTCCAGGCAGCGTCCCGACCGCTTGGGGAATCCATGCCGTCGGGGATGCCAATGGCGATGGCAAAGCCGATCTTGTCTGGCGCAACACCACAGACGGCAATACCGCGATATGGCTCATGAATGGAACAGCGATTGCCTCTTCCGGCTTCCCGGGGGCAGTATCGGTGGCATGGCAGATAGCAGGAGCGAACGATGTGAATGGTGATGGTAACGCCGATCTTATCTGGCGGAACCGCAGCAATGGAGGTGTGGCGGTATGGCTGATGAACGGCTTGACCATCGCATCGACGGGTTTTCCCGGGACCACTTCCACAGAATGGGAAATTCGGTAGTACGAAAGTTACGGTACAAGAATGACTACGCTACATGGTCTCGCGCACAACTTGGGATATGAAATCTTGGAAATTTCCAAACAGGGAGGACGGGCTAAGCCTTTACTTCATATGATCCGGCAATAATAATGATAATGTAACTGCCGATCCGACAAAACAGCACGTTGGGCACTCTCACAAACTACAACCAGGTTTACCCGGTCCTCATCTCAAACACCCCTCTCCCATTCTTTAACCCGCGGCCCCGGCTTCTACATAATTTGCAGACTTCCAATTCCATCTTAGCCGTGGAACGCGACCATCTCGAGCACATCGGGAAATCGGTCCTACTACATCATGCACGACATGGAAAACCGGGATTCAATCTTTTCTCAAGCTTGTCATTTGTTCTAGCCCTTAGTAGAAATCGCCCTGACAGACATTCCCTTTCCCCCGATGGCAAGCCCGGATGCAATTATTTATCCGAATATATTTTCTCGTTTATCCAAGAGAGATACCAATCCCACATTGCGCTACCATTCCAAATGAAGAATGGGACCCATTTTTTTGCCTCAACTCCATTTACGTTCCGTTGTTTTTGAGATTTTTTCTCATAAACTTTTTGTACTCCCTTAAACTCTGCTCTTTCTAAAGTTTTTCCTTACAGATCCGATATAGTTCGGCAGACCGTTTGGAGGTCTAAGTTACAAACCAAAGAAACAGACAGTCGAAAGAAAGTCCACCATTTCATGAAATCCTCTTCCCGAAACGGCACACCTACTGTGAAGTAGGGTCGCAAAGTCAGGAGTCAGGATCCAACGCCTGATCGTCCGACTACCGAAGGAAGTCGTCATTCGCAGGGGGAGGAGAGGATGAGGACTTCGGTCCGAATACCACAAGGAGTCGAATATGCTCCGCCACATGATCCCCCTGAATTTCACCAAAAAAAATATTGCCGGTCTTGCATTCTTTTTCATCGGATTATGCACTAACCCCGCTTCCTCGGCATCTTCCATCCAACTAATCTGGGACGCAAATCCGGAACCCGATTTGATGGGATATAATGTGTATATGGGCACATCCCAAGGCTCCTATCACACCACAAAAATTACCGGACCCAATCCTTCCTACGTGTTCCAGAACCTGCCGCAGGGAATCACCTATTATTTCGCGGTCACTGCATTTGATCAGACAAAAAACGAAAGCCTCCCCTCGGAAGAGGTGAGTATAAAAATTCCCGATACCATATCGCCGACAATGCCTGGAAATCTCACGTTGAATTCAGCATCAAATATCCAGGTGGCCTTTTCATGGACAGCCTCTACCGATAATGTCGGAGTAACCGGATATGATGTGACCAGGAATAATGTGGTTATCGGGCAACCCGGCACTAATGCTTTTGTGGATAAAACGACCAGTCCGGGAATGACCTATCACTATACTGTTAAAGCCCGGGATGCCGACGGGAATGTGTCCGCATCGTCTGCTCCCCTACAGGTCACTACTGCCAAGGGAATAGCTCAACTGGAGGTGTTCGTCAGCGGCAGTGGATCCGTTGTTTCGACTCCTAACGGAATTAATTGCCCGAGACGAAGTTGCTTAGCCAGCTACCCACAGCAATCCGTGGTGACATTGACCCCTCAACCAGAAAAGGGCTGGACATTTTCGGGATGGTCCGGCAGTTGTACCGGAACGGCAACATGTTCCTTAACCTTCACAAACAATAGGACCGTTAACGCTAATTTCACAAAGGTTACCAAGGCCAGATCGGTTAAAGACTCTAGAAATATTGGAAGACAAAGGCGAACGAGATAACGCACAAGCTTCTCCATTCCCTGGGTGCCCATGCACGGTTATAGACTTAGAGATATTGGCGGTGGCATTAAACTAGCCCTTTGACGGTGGCAAATAGCCAACCGATGGATTCAAAATTGATGGGTCCGTTCCCGAATGCCAGAAGAGATCTCAGCCGATTTAACAAACCAGACGCCCCAGCGCTGATGGCAGATAATAGATGAGTAATCCAATCCAACCAGCAACTACCTTTTGAATGTTTTCCGAAAACCGACTTCTCCTTCAGAAAAGTCCCGCAATAGCCCATTGGTGTTTTCTTTCATGCCGTTCGCCAAGGCCTCATACCCATTCCCAACCGATTTCTAAAGCCTAAAGGCAGGAACCAATCGCTTGAACTAAACAACTTTGAATTCGGTCTCGTCCTTGTTCTTGCTGCTCGAAGGTATCTGAGGCTATTCTAAATTTGACACTGATCGGACAAGCCGTTATGCCATATAAGGACTTCAAAAGTTTTTCCTGAGAGAATACAATGGAGATCTGTCAGGCCAGCAGGCCTGGCATAAAAATTTAACGAAGGCAAGCATTCACCCAGTCAATGCACGCTTAAATTCACGAAGAGGAGGTCAACGAGACGGTATGGCTAAACTGATCGAGCAACCCACAAGGATTAAACCTGCAGGGAACAAACCCAAACTCATCGACGAATACATCGGACGGGTGAATTGCGAAACAGACCAAATCAGCATCGCGCGCATGCAAAGTCCTTCCGGCTGGGAAGAGCCTGGGCAGACGCCTGAATTTGATGAATATACCCTGGTCCTTTCCGGGCAACTACGGGTGGAAACCAAAGAAGGGATAATTGAGGTGAATACCGGACAGGCGGTCATCGCCTATCGCAATGAATGGGTGCGGTACAGCACCCCCGGTCCTGAGGGGGCGGAGTATATCGCGGTATGTCTCCAGGCATTTTCCCCGGAGACGGTACATCGCGATACGGATTGAAACGGGTTTCCATGAAAGCACTTAGCAGAGAGCCGGGACTAACCGCCGCTAAAATCCTTCGCGCACATGGCAACCGCAGATGCCAAACTCAGGCTAAAGATGTTGATGCTTACGGATGATGATGGTGGCCCCCGCCAAACCGGAAATTATAGCCGAATGCCTGAGGCCCATAACCCCAATATCCAGGGCCATCGCCATAATAGCGTGGATAACCCCAGGGAGGTTGGAGATAGGTGCCGATAGGCGGAAACTGGGCATAGTCATAGGAAAAACCATAGGAGTACGCGTAGGGAGAAACATAAGGCGGCCGATAACGGGAATTCTGCTTAGAGTTCTGAGCTTTGCTCAGGGCTAACGCTTCCTGACGATCTAATTTCTCTTTGAGCTGATTGATTATCCCCTCCTGTGCCTTCAATTTTTCTGCCAACTGGTCGATTTTTTCTTGTTGAAGCTCCCTCAACGTGGTCACGCATCGGTCTTGAGCATCTCCAGAATATCCGGAACATTCCCAAGGAATAGTGGTAGCTTCTGCGAAGGCCTGGGGATCATTCAAAGACAACCCTACCCCGACTCCACAAATTAGCACCCATCCGATCCAACGGCTTAACCGGGAGGTCTTTGACGGGAACTGCTTCATGATTGTGTTCATGTCCTCCTCCTAATTGAAGGCATATAAGATTTTATCATGGCTTTGCGTGGTCCTACAAACGAGAGGCCTTCAGACTAATAAAGACCTGAAGAGTCATGAAGTCCCGAATGATCCATTGACACCTTTTTCCGGAATTCGTAGCATTCACCCCATTCCCCTTGCACAGAGGTTTTCATTCTTTAAGGCCAGGGCACGAAGACGTTACTCCCCAAAAGGACATTGATTTCGCATGGGACGCACCACACGGTTACAGACTCAAAAACCCATCCGTTGTGGGTGGGTGGGCACGAAATCGCACTTCATTCCCTATCATGATGAAGAATGGGGAATCCCCGTCCACGAAGACCACCGCCACTTTGAAATGCTGACATTGGAAGGGGCGCAGGCTGGCCTATCCTGGTCAACCATTCTGCTTCGTCGTGAAGGGTATCGTCGGGCGTTTGCCGCATTCGACCCCGAAAAAGTCGCACGCTTCGATTCCAGAAAAATCGCGGTGCTCCTTCAAGATACCGGGATCATTCGGAATCGCCTCAAAATTGAATCGACCGTCACAAACGCCAAAGCCTTTCTCACCATTCAGGAAACGTTTGGGTCGTTTGATCAGTACATCTGGGATTTTGTGGGAGGTGCGCCAATAATCAATGACTGGAAAGCAATGGCACAGGTTCCAGCCACGACTCCACAGAGTGACGCCCTCTCAAAAGATCTCAAGCAACGAGGATTTCGTTTTGTGGGAAGTACCGTCATCTACGCCCATATGCAAGCGGCCGGATTGGTGAATGACCACACCACTGATTGTTTCAGACACCCTTCCAACCTCCTACCACAAACTTCCTCCCAAGTTGCTAAAGTCCCGAATAAAAGCAATTATCGGGCAATCAAAGTCAAACGAATATATGACACCCCGGCCCCAGATGATGGGTGTCGGATTCTCATTGACCGGCTATGGCCTCGAGGGCTTTCAAAAGAAGCGGCCAAAGCGGATCTGTGGCAAAAGGATCTTGCCCCATCAACAGCCCTGCGAAATTGGTTTCACCATGAACCGAAGCGATGGGAAGAATTTCAAAGACGTTACGCAAAAGAGCTTGGGCAAAAACCCAAAGCAGTCGAAGAGCTATGGCAACGCATACAACAGGGTCCAGTCACCCTTCTCTTCGGGGCAAAAAATCAAGAATGTAACCATGCACTCGCCCTCAAAGCCTATCTCTCCCAGAATTATGAATAAAAGCGCCATTCCTATAACCGGCCAGAGCTTTTGAATCAGAACGTATGAAGAGGTGTTGGACAATATGATGTCACGGGATGTGGGCCAGCTTGTGTGGCCACATTGGCCAAGGTCTCCTAAGGAAATCAAAACAATCGCACTGGCAATGGGAATCACCGTGACGGATTCGCATCTGGTCTGATTCGGGCTTCTTTCGAACACCGTGCCACCAGAATAGGATTTAAGCCCTGTCGAGAGAACAACAGATTGTTTCCTGGAAGGCCCTGCCTTCCCATGTACTCCTTGCCACGAAATGGCACCGCAAAAAAAGCAAGCGTTCTGACATTGGGTGATCTATTGGAAAAATTCCAACCAACCCGTGCTTATGGATCATACATTTACTCTCCGCAAACACGTCCGTACCGATTTCGAAAAATTCGACACAAATGACTTATCGCCGTCCATCATTTGATTTAAGGAATTTCTATAAAAATATTAATCAAATTTTTCGCTTTTGATTGAACGCATTTTCCTTGCGTACATTTAAAAAAACCGTTATTATCGCGCATTATTTTATCATTAGCCTCATTTCCAATTCATCCTGCCTTATTTTTATCATGTCGAGAGATGTCACAAGCCCGATCCAATCGCTCAGGGGAGGTGCATCATGATCGAGGATTCGCCAATGTACCGGCAGATTCAACATTCTTCTCAAAAATCGGCTTGATACAACAATCAATTTTTTCGGGTGCGAATTCGTCGGCTCCTTGAGTCAACATAAACAAAAGGTCGAAGGATATTTGTGATCATCTTTTGACCAAAGCAAGTCCTGTTTCGGGACCCCACTTTATAGCCATGCGGTGCGCCTGAGCATGAACCATTTCGCCCAATTTCTAAGCCATAGACTACCCTCAGTTGGTATGTTTAAAGGAGTCAGTCTGCCATCACATCAAGCTCCGGCAGTCCTAAAAACACGACCCACCGACATAACTTTCCCCCCTGCACCGAATCCTCCCAGGTTCCCTATTATGACTCATTCATTGAATGGACCGATGGGAAAAGCGCCTAGATAACAGGTCGTTCAATTCTATGACCATGAGGGTTCCCCCCATAACAGTCCAAAAGCCACAGCCGAATCTTCAGAAGGCTCTCATTGGGGGGCTGGCATTGGGAATTTTCGTGGCGGACTGCCTGACTCCACTTGGAATTGGCATGGGCAGTCTGTACATTCTGGTCGTCGTGGCCACTTTCCCCCTCAACAATCCAGGGGCGACAAAAATCGCGCTAATCGGCGCGATTCTCTTAATTTTCCTGGGCTATTGGGGCTCTATTTCAAGGTTAGAATATGAAAGAGCCACGCTTAATCGCTCCCTCTCCACTCTCTGCGTCTTGGTAACAGGATATATGACGTTGAAAAACATTTCTTCCAGACAGGCACTCCAAACGGTCAAGGAAGATCTCGAAGTCAAATATGGCTTACAAACCAAGGAACTGAAAGAGCAAAATCACACAATGACGGTTCTGCTAGAAGATATGAAATTGATCAAAAATGACCTTGAGGACAAGGAGCGTCGGCTACGCGTGTTCGTTGATGCCTTCCCGAGTGGCATGTTGATTGTTGACCATCTCGGCAAGGTGGTCTTTGCCAACAAATTAATTGAAACTCTCTTTGGGTATTCACAAGATGAATTAATGGGGCAATCCATCGACACGCTCGTTCCCAAAAGATTTCAGCAGGAACATGCCCGACATCGAGTTGCATTTCTCGAAAACCCAAGTACCCGAGCCATGGGGGCAGGACGGGATCTGTTTGCCCGACGGAAAAATGGAAGCGAGTTTCCCGTAGAAATCGGCCTGAATCCCATCAACACGCCAGATGGCTTTATGGTGCTCAGTTCAGTCGTAGACATTTCAGCCAGGAAACAACACGAAGCTGAACTCAAACGCTTAAATCAACAACTGGCCAACCAGAATCAGGAACTGGAAGCCTATAACTATGCCGTTTCACATGATTTGCGAACGCCCTTGAGAGCGATTCAGAATTATGCAGATTTCCTGTTAGAAGACTTGTCCACCAAAGTTTCATCAGATCAAACACTGTATTTGACCGGCATTACCACCGCCGTATGCGAAGCGGAAGACCTGGTCTCTGATCTCCTTGAACTCTCGCTGTTAAATAACAAAGATTCTGCTCCTCAGGTCTGCCACATCGGTACCATCATTCCCAAAATCCTGCTCCTTCTGAATTTCGATAAAGACGTAGAAGTTCACACGCCTGCTGAATGGCCAACAGTCCTTGGCCATGAACATCTTCTGAAACAGATTTTCCAGAATCTCCTGGCCAATGGGGTCAAATTCAACCACTCCTCCCCAAAAGTTCTGAACATAAATTGGATGCAGGAACGCCAGGGGTTTATCACCTTTACGGTTGAGGACAATGGCATCGGGATCTCTGAATCATATCAGGATAAAATTTTTCAAGTCTTTGAACGATTGCATACGACTCGGGAATATGAGGGAACCGGCATAGGTCTGGCAATTGTCAAAAAAGCGGTGAGCCGGCTGGGCGGAGAAATACGCGTGAAGTCCGAATTGAGCAAAGGCAGCATTTTTTCATTCACGGTACCGATGGGAGAAAAACATGATGATGCAGGAAACGCGGAACTTAACGATTTTAATGGCGGAAGATAACCCCCATGATGTCCTTGCCACCAAACGGGCCTGGGAACAATTTGGCTTTGGAAATCATCTGCATATTGTGTCGGATGGCGAAGAATGTCTGGAATATCTGTTTCACCAGGGGAAATATTTGGAATCAAACATCTTTCCTGACCCTGACCTCATTCTTCTGGACCTCAAGCTTCCCAAACTGGATGGCCATCAGGTTCTCCAAACCATTCGGGCAAAGGATCAGTTCCGGTTTTTACCTGTCATCATTCTCACGAATTCCACTCTTGAGAGGGACCGGAACAAAGGATATGAATATGGATGTACGGCATTTCTCAAAAAACCGGTCGGATACGCCAACTTTGCCAATCTCTTAAAATCCCTCCGGACATTCTGGAGTTGCGTGGAACCCTACGCCAAGCCATTATCAGCCTAAACGAACGGGTAACCACATGTCCCTGGTCCAGGAATCCGGATTATCAGCTCTCCTCATCGAGGACAACTCCCACGAGCGAATCGCGATCCGTCGTTCGCTTAAGAAGGACGTTCACACCCTTCTTGAATGCGAAAGTGCGGAGGAAGCCATACGTCATGTGGAACAATCCCCTTCCGAATTTGACGTCATCATCGCCGACTTCAAACTCCCAGGCATGGATGGCCTCACTCTGTTTCGCACATTGCGTCAGATGAAATGCGTATCTCCGTTTATTCTCTTAACAGGCAATGGGTCCGAACAGATTGCCATTGAAGCCTTTAAAGCCGGGGTGAATGACTATTTGGTCAAAGCGTCTCAAAGCGGCTACTTGGATTTATTGCCGGCCCTGGTGGCGGAAGTCATCCAGCATCATCGCTTGAAAATCAGAAATGAGTTACTGGAATTGTCACTCAGAGAAGCCAATGAACGGTTTCGCCAATTAATGGAGCATTATCAGGGGATTTTTTGGCTGACCGATTTTCAAGAACCAAGAAGGTTATTGTATGTCAGCCCAACCTATGAAAGGCTTTGGGAGCGCCCGGCTCTTCAGCTAACTCAAAATCCATTGGACTGGCTTGAAGCCCTTCATCCCAAGGACCGGGACCGCATCGAAAACGCCTATCTGAAATTGAGCATCACCGGAGGCTATAACGAAATCTATCGAATTATTAAGCGGGACGGATCCACCCGATGGATCCATGAACGAGGACTTATCAACCACAGGCAAGGAGGGTATCCCTACCGGATAACCCGGCTGGCTGAAGACATCACCGACCGCACCACGATGTCAGAAGCACTTAAAGCCAGCGAGGAACGCTTTGCACAGTTCATGGCCCATCTTCCGGGTTTGGCCTATATGAAAGACGAACAGTATCGGTTGATGTATCTGAATCCGGAATTTGAACAGGTGTTCAATATTGATCTCAAAAACTGGATAGGAAAAACCGTTCACGACCTAATGCCTCCCGACACAGCGTCCAGGATCCAATACGATGATGCCCGGGTGCTCTCCCAAGGTCAATCCCTCGAAATTCTCGAAGACATTCCTCTCAAAGACGGCCTCCATCAGTATTTAACCTGCAAGTTCCCAATCCTTCAAAATGACCGGCCACCGATACTGGGCGGTGTGTCGATTGATGTCACAGGTCAGTTCAAAGCCGAGATCCAGAGGGATCACATTTTTTCCCTCTCTCTGGATCTCATGTGTAGCATCGGCATTGACGGATATCTCAAAAAGACCAATCCCGCTTTTGAAAAACTTCTGGGGTATACCCAAGAGGAACTGCTATCCCAACCATTGATATTTTTCACTCATCCCGAAGATCGGATATCTACCCAGGCAGCGTTCCATCAACTCGCTGAAGAAAAAGATGTGGTGGATTTCCAGAACCGCATCCGTGATATCCGAGGCAATTACCTCTGGCTGGAATGGCGTGCCACTCCCCAGCTTCAGGAAAAAGCCATCTATGCCGTCGCCCGGGATATCACCCAGCGGTATCACGCAACTAAAGCGCTCCGCCGATATGAACAAATAGTGTCGACCAGTTCCGATTTTCTCTGTTTTTTAGATGAGGAAAACTGCCTGCAAGCCGTCAATCATGGATTTTGTGAATATTTCAATCTGCCTGCCCGGGAAATCACCGGTCGTCACATCCGGGATTTTGTCGGAGCGGATTTGTTTGAAACACAGCTAACCAGTCATTTAGCGGAATGCCGAAAAGGGCGGGTCGTCTGTTTTCATCAGCACCTGACATTTCCAGAAGGAACCATTCGCTTTATGGAAGTCAGACTGAATCCCTATGTAGAGCCGGACGGAATTATTTCAGGCGTGACGGCCATATGGAGGGATCTCACCGAGCAAAAACGCCTGGAACAGCATGTGAGACAAACACAGAAGATGGAATCCATAGGCACCCTGGCCGGAGGAATCGCACACGACTTCAATAACATTCTGATGGCGATTCTCGGATGGGCGGAAATGGGAACCTGGAAACATCCCCAAGGGGATCCCGCATATAAATATTTTGAGCAAATTGGAATAGCGGGAAAACGTGGACGGGATCTCATCCAGCAAATCCTCACCTTCAGCCGTCAAACAGAACACCAACCTCGCCCGGTCGATCTGGGGCCGGTTATTGAAGAATCTCTGACTCTGCTCCGTGCCACCTTTCCTTCTAACATTGACCTGCGTGTGGTTATTCATCAAAAAATGAATATGGTGTTTGCCGACCCCGTTCAAATTCACCAAATCATCATGAACCTCTGCTCTAATGCCGAACAGGCCCTTCGCCCCAATGGCGGAACTCTGACCATCAACCTTCTTGCCATCATCATTGAAAAAGACGACCTCCGATTTCCCCCTACACTGAATCCAGGAAGGTATGTACAGATCGTCGTCAGTGATTCCGGCCCTGGGATTCCCGATCATATCCTTCCAAAAATTTTCGACCCGTTCTTTACCACCAAATCCGTCGGAAAAGGAACCGGAATGGGATTGGCAGTGGTACATGGCATTGTGGAAAATCTCCGAGGACACATTTCGGTACAATCCTCCAATAAGGAGGGAACCACCTTTCTCATCGCCCTGCCCGAGTACCAGATACCCACTGACTCCTCCCTTGATTCAAAGCCTTCCCCCATCTTCACCGGAAGTGGTCATGTGCTAATGGTGGATGATGAAGTGTCGATTACGGAAGTCTTGAAAGAATTCCTGGAGCATCTGGGATATACCGTCACTGTCCGCATTAACCCCTTGGAGGCCCTTGAAGTGTTTCGCATGAATCCCCACCAATTTGACTGTCTCATCACCGACCAAACGATGCCCACACTTGGAGGAGACCTGCTGTCTCGAGAAATTCTCAAAATACGCCCCGATATGCCCATCATCCTTTGTACGGGCTTCAGTCATACCATTGACATGGAAAAGGCTTTGGAACAGGGAATTAGCGCATTCCTCTACAAGCCAATCCTGCTGGATCAACTAAGCCAGACGCTCACCCGGGTACTGTCGCATTCCAAACCCGAAATTCCCGGATCATGACTGAGACTCTAGGATTTCTCTCCTAAAAAACCTTTGTCTGACGGGTGGCATTCAAATACCCCAGAAGGATATCCCGCCTGGCCACGACGCCAAGGAGTTTGCCCTCTTCATCGACCACCGGCATTCGAATCAAATGCTTCCCTTCAAGTCGATCAATAATATCCATAGCCGGCGTTTCCCGCTTCACCGTAACCGGTGCAGGTGTCATCAAGTCGCTCGCCGGAACTCCTAATAAAGAACGCTCCTCTTTAATGGCATGGAGAAGATCGAACTCACTGACGATACCAAGCAAATGCTGGTCATGGTCAACGATCGGCACACTCCCGAAACCTTCCTCGGTCATCGTCTGCGCCAAGGCTTCTGCCGAATCCTCAGGATGATAGGCATACACAGCATCTTGCATAAATTGCTCGGCAATAAGACCTTTAAAGTCCCTGGCTCCAACGATGTAATCAACGCGTCGCATAATCCATCCCTCCTTGTTCAGAGAACTGGGGTGAACTCATGTGTTGAAAGACCATAGGGCACTATCAGATCCTTCAATCCAAAGTCACTCTCCACATTCCCAACGCTATGAGGCTGAAAATAAGACCTTCCATCATCCCTTCCCCCCAAACTGTCAATCGGGGGCTCAACAGCCATACTTTACACATCATCCACCCCTGCCAGGCTTTTCGCATGGCCTCACCTCCTTCCCCTCCTCGACGACACTCACCTATGAGAATTTCAGCTTCATCTTTGGATCTATTATGTGTGTTTCATGACGAAAACAAGAAGGCCTTCCGGGCATGTGCATCCCCGAAAGGCCTTTTTATGGATCAATTCCGATAGGGTGAAGGAATAACGATTTACCCCATGACGACCTCGATTTTCTAGATTTTTTCTACCATGCGCTTTTTTTGAATAAAAGTAAAGCGCCTCTTTTTAAGAGAACCCGGGCACAGGCACGATGAACAGTGCTGTGCGAAAAAAGACCACGAGCAGCACTATTAGAAAAACACATGACGTGTGCTTCAGCATTCCCGTAAAATTCTTGAGGGCCCTGAATTACATTGTCTACTAGCAAAGGCCTCCTCGACTAATATGAGGTAAGATTTCGTACGGGTTCTTTTACGCACATAAATATGAAACTTCGTCGCCCACAAAACACCTTAGCAAGTTGCTGTTGGCTCGCCCGTATGACCGATAAAGTGCGGGCTTGCCAACAGCGGAACTTCCCGCTTCTTTATCGCATATCCTTGGGCAGTCCGGTCGGCATTGACGGCTATTTTCTTCGGCATTTCGGCCTGTCTTTTTGTCAATTTCGAAATGCCGTCATGGAAACTCGTACGGACATAGACCTGGAACAGTGGTTTCTCAATCAGCCGGGAGTGAATCCCTCAACTATTTCGAGCTGGAATGACTTTGCTCCCAGGCTAGGCACCCCAGGCTACCCTGTCTCCTTTGTACGACATTTCATCAAATGGTTCGTCTATCCCAAATCCATTAAGCACCCGGTGAACAGCCTTTTTGAAATGATTGAACAGGATGAAGCCCCTTAAGTCCGCTCCCTTCCTGTTATCATGGGCCCTCACCCAACACCAATACATACATACCTGCCTGTAAAAGATGTGAACCTGTATGAACTATCAAGCCATTTTGAATGAAATCCATCAAGAAGTCCTAACCCTGTTACCGTGCGGAACCGTTGCCACCTACATTCCCCAATTGGCATCCGTTTCCCCTCAGAATTTTGGAATGGCGGTCCAGACCGTTGACGGGGATGTGTTCCAGGTGGGGCAAGCCCTAGAGCCCTTCTCGATTCAAAGCATTTCAAAGGTGTATACGCTGACCCTCGGATTTCCATTTGAAGGCGATAACATTTGGACACGGGTTGGACTCGAACCATCCGGATCGACCTTCAATTCTCTCGTCCAACTCGAATATGAACATGGCATACCCAGAAATCCATTTATCAACGCAGGAGCCCTGGTCATCTCTGATATCCTTGTATCATATCTCAAAGATGCCAAATCCTCCTTTCTCGATTATGTCCGGCAACGGGCCAATAATGCCGCCGTTCAAGATGATCCCCAGGTGGCCCGCTCCGAACGACAAACCGGCTTTCGGAATGCGGCCATGGCCAATTTCCTCAAAAGTTTTTCCAACCTCACGAATGAAGTTGAAGAGGTGTTGGAGTTTTATTACTTCCACTGCTCACTGTCGATGAGTTGTGTAGACCTGGCAAAAGGTTTTCTCTTTCTCGCCAATAAAGGACTCTGTCCCTGGACCAATCAGCAGGTCCTCACCCAAAGCCAAACGAAGAGAGTGAATGCCCTCATGCTCACCTGCGGAACCTATGATGCGGCGGGAGACTTCGCCTTCAATGTCGGATTGCCGGGGAAAAGTGGGGTGGGTGGCGGAATTGTCGCTGTCATCCCGAACCGGCTCACTGTAGCCGTGTGGTCTCCCGGATTAAACGAAAAGGGCAATTCATTGGCGGGCCAATATGCACTCGAATTATTCACCACCAAAACCGGCGTGTCTATTTTCTGATTCAGGATGATGGCTGTTTGGACAGCCGGATGAAGGGTCTTTCTTCCCCTCGCCTGGATTCTCACGTTCACTCTTAACCGGGAATAAATGACCATGAAAATGTTTACCTGCCATTGCGGCAATACGTTGTTTTTTGAAAATATCCACTGCCTATCCTGCAATTCGGAAGTGGGATGGTGCCCGGCTTGCCATCGTATGTCGGGGCTACTCGTGAGTCCTGACGGCGCCTATCGATGTGGCTACACGGCATGCCATGCCCCACTACTGAAATGTCATAATTATGTTGTCGAACAGGTTTGTAATCGATGTCTTCAGGCAGGCCCCAATGACCAACTCGTCACGCAGCTCTGTGACTACTGCCGCTATAATGACACGATTCCCGATCTGACTGTGGAGGGAAATCGAGAGCGTTGGTATCGTCTGGAAACCGGCAAACGACGCCTACTATACACCTTGGACCTATTGGGTCTTCCCTATGGGAAAGCAGAAGACGGCATTCAACCCGCCTTATCCTTTGACTTCAAAGCCGATGTCAGCCTCTCCGGGAATCACTGGCATACCATGGGAGACCATGAACAGGTGTTCACGGGACATCAGAACGGGAAAATCACCATCAATCTGCGTGAGGCCGAAGATGTTGAGCGGGAAAAATTACGCGTCTCATTTGGGGAAGCTCACCGGACCATCATTGGTCACTTCCGACATGAGATTGCCCACTATTATTGGGAAATGTTGATACAGGACAAGCAGGAAGAAACGTTCAACCGGATCTTCGGCAATTATCAACAGCCAACCTATGCGCAAGCCCTTGAACGGCACTATCGGGAAGGCCCGCCTTCTGACTGGCAAGCCAACTACATCAGTGTCTATGCCACCATGCACCCATGGGAGGATTTTGCGGAGACATTTGCCAAATACCTTGCGATCGTGAGTGTGCTCGATACCGCGAGACATACGGGAATCGGAGAGGGAATCGATCCGACCAAAGCCGACATCGGAGACATGATTCGATCCTACCAACGGCTTGGGCTGGGATTGAACGAAATGAATCGAGCCATGGGCTTAATTGATCTGATGCCGGAGGTGCTGGTTCCTCCCGTTATCGCAAAGCTCCAGTATATTCATCAGATTATTCTTGAGGCGCGTTCGGGAATGTCCATTCCGCCAGCCACTCGTTCCTCAACATAGCTCCCGCTGGCTCCGTACTATTGAGGGGACACAAGCAGCGCAAGCGGGATCAATCCGCGCAGAACTGATGGGTTGTGCTCTGACACACGGGACCCGATAACAAGAGGTCCCACCTGAGAATGCAGAAAGGAAGAGTTCACACGACGCTGGAATGAACTTCAAAAGCGGTTCTGCCACCAACGAGCTGAAGGTTGGAGGGCTATGGAGTGTGGGCAACCATCTGACGAATGCTGCCAACGAGTTCACTGGCAATTCCATTTTTGGTGAGAAACATGCCCGCGCCTGCCTTCAGGAGTAATTCCTGGACATGCTTATCTTCCTGGACAGACAGCCCGATAATGGCCATCAAGGGAAATTCCTGAATAATTCTGCGGGTCGCCTCAATGCCATTCATCTTTGGCATATTCACATCCATGACAATGAGATCGGGATGAAGGGTGCGTGCATACTCAATGGCTTCCAGTCCGTCTTGTGCTTCCCCCACGACTTGAAAATCTGCTTGAACCTCTAATATCCCGCGAATGCCTTGTCTGACAAGAGCATGATCATCTACAAGAAGAATACGAGTCCCTTTTTTCTGCGGGGTGTTTGAGGGGAAAGATGCCAACGATGTCACAGACTTTGCCTTGGTATCGAGAGAAGCCTCTGATGTAATGGGAGAATGAAACGGAACCACGAGCGTAATGCAAGTTCCCTGTCCAACTTCCGCTTTGATATCAATACTCCCGCCCAAAGCCTCTACCCGTTCACGAATGCTGAACAGTCCAAATTTTCCCGGGCTGGAATAATCATGCGAGGCATCGGACAGGGGAAACCCCTTCCCTGTATCCTCCACCTTCACTTGGAATTCGTGGGATGCGGTCTTTTTGAGAGAAACCGTGGCCTGTGTGGTGTCGGCATGTTTTTTGATATTAAAAAGGAGTTCCCTGACAGCCTGAAACACAAATATCGCGTGATCTTCCGGAAGTTGAATGTTTTTGTCTTCTTCCTGTATGTCCACCTGAAGACCATGCCGCTCAAATTGCCCCCCAAGCCAGACCAGGGCAGGCACAATTCCCAGTTCATAAAGAATACTGGGACTCAACTCCGCAATCAGGGTCCTCGTATAAGTGAGTGAATCCGACAGGATGGTATCGATTTCCTCGATATCCGTTTTCAATTCCGGACTCCAGTCTTCCCGGTTCTGTTGGGCAAGTTTCATCCGGCAGACGACCAGCAATTGGGCAAGGTAATCGTGCAGTTCATTGGCCAGGCGTCGTCGTTCGCGTTGTTCGGTCACGACTAATTCTGATGACATCTCCCGAAGATGTTTTTGATAACTCAACAAATCCTGTGTGCGAGCCTGAATGCGTTGTTCAAGAGAATTGTTAAAGGTCTGTAAATCCCGTTCGGCCATTTTCCTTTCCGTAATATCCACGATCGTGAAAATCGCTCCCACCGTGTTCACTTCGTCGTCCTGCAAAGGACTGCCGCTCAGGAGCACAGGAATGCTTCTGTTCGCGATCTGCAAATTGCCTTCAAGACCACGCAGTGTCCTGCCGGCGAGCACTTCTTGGACCACATTCCTCTCTTCATTCCATGGCTCACGACCGCCGGAGGGAACCGGAGTCTGGATGAATGTGAAACGAAAATGTTCATGAAACCGGGTATGGAGGATAGGTTGCTGGATCAGTCTATCGATCGCGCGGCTGTGGCGTATGATTCGACCGGACCGATCACACACAACCACCGCTTCTCCTGTTTGCTCCAAGATCATTCTGGAAAATTTTTCTTCCGCCAACGCCCGGTCGTATTTCTTTTGCTCCGTCAGGTCGGTCAGAATCGCACAATGCAAGTGCTGATTATCAATGTGAATGGACGTCATGCCGATGAAAACGGCAAGATCATAATGGTCTTGGGAGACCAAATGAATCGTTCCTGTTCTCCCGGAAACCGGTGAATGAGAACCAGCCAGAGTCAGAAAAAATTCCCGATCGTCCTCAGCAATAAATGATTCGATAGGAAAACCAAATAGTTCCTGGTGGGAGTGATTGACCATACTGGCGAAGGTGGTATTCGCATAAAATATAATACCGCTCTCATCAAAAATCACCGCGCCCTGCATCATTTGATCGATGATGAGTCGATAGGGATAATCCGCACTCTTGAGCGTAAAGACTTGATCTCCCTCACCTGTTTCCACGATGAGGGCATCGACGGCTCCCTCCCGAATGGCCTGAAGCGTGTCTTCCGCTTCTTTCAACCGTAGCTGTAATATTTCCTCACGGCTTGAAAGACGAGACTTTGCGAGGGACGGTTTATGCTTTGGGGCCATGGCTATACTTTATCCAGAAGAAGGCAATGGAAGAGGAGGGGTCAATCCCAAGGCATGCAGGACACGGTCTTTTTTCGAAAGATCTCCGATGATTCTGCAACTGGGAAGAGGAAACTCTTTGATGAGGGTGGGAGCCGCAAAAATATGATTGGCACGGGCGGCAGCGGGATTGCGATACAGGTCAATAATTTGAAGGTCAGGATTCTGTTCGTCGAGGTGTTCACGGCAAATGACTTTGATATTGGCCATGGCACGGAGCGAGAGACTCGTCGCCCCGGTCACATACAATCGAAGGCGCATCCCCGATGGTTTCCCGCCAGGGGGTACTTTCCTGGGGGTGGTTGGCGCATGGGATTTCATGATGAGACTTTCATTGAACTTGACATAAGCACCTCACCCGATTCGTCGATCAGATCCAGCCCCATTAAAACTTTTTCAACATTCGATAAATCTCCAATGATTTTTTTTAAGGGAGGCGGCAATTTTTTGACCAGGGTGGGAATGGCCAAAATCTGATCAAGTCTGGCTCTCTTAGGCTCCTGGAGAAGATCTACAATTTCCACCGTATATTTCGAGGATAAATGCGTATCGCACAATTGTTGTAGATTACTCATGGCCAGGCGTGATTTGGGGGAATGTCCGGCGACATAGAGGGTTAAGTGGTAAGGAGAAGACTTGGCAGAACCCCGCTTGGGCGTCGATGAGGTTTTAGACGCATTTTTCATAGTCATGAGACCCTCCTCGATCACCTAATCATTCGTGGATGCTTTGAGGCAAAAACAATCCTTGCAAGCATTCTATCCATTTCTCCCTTGCCGCTAGGGACACCCTCCCCCGACTTCATAGGTTCCAATGGGTATGTTGAATCGAGCCGGTTCATGGACCTAACGGTTACCTCCAGACACTTCTTTTACCTGCCAGCCACGATGATTCATCGTATATCCCCGAACCTGATGCGAATGCGCCATACCCCGGGATTTCAAAATATACAGTTGCCGCTGGTGCTCACCATCAAATTCCCGGTTTGAGAGGAGAATCCAGGTGTCGGCCAGTGAGGAAACTCCGATCTCCGCCTCCTGAGCAGGTTCCGAAGGCGCGCTGAGGCCCGTGCAAACCAAGGTAATTTGTTGGGATTTCAGAAAATCCACCATCCGTAAAAATAACGCCTTGACCTCGCGAGTTGAACCAATGGATAGAAAATCGTTGATCGGATCCATAATCACCAGCTTCGGATGATGGGTTTTCACGGCATTATAAAAATTCACGAGATGGGATTCCAAGCCGAATAGCGTGGGTCGTGAGGCGAGAATGTGCAATAAGCCCTTGTTTACCCATTTGTCCAGCGAGAGCCCGATCGATTTCATGTTCCGCATAATCTGAGGGCTGGACTCTTCAAAGGCAAAATACAAGGCCTGTTCTCCGTGGCGACAGGCAGCATCCGCAAAATGCGAAACCAGGCTCGTTTTCCCCGTCCCGACTCCTCCTGTGACCAGAACCGTCGACCCCCGATACACACCTTCTCCCCCGAACATCTCATCCAACTGTGGAACGCCGGTCGAGATTTTTTCTTTTGAAATTTTGTGTTCAAGTTTCAAGGACGTGATGGGCAGGACGGACAGCCCATGTTGTTCAATGAGAAAGGGAAATTCATTGGTGCCATGCATGCTCCCCCGGTATTTAACCACACGCAATCGACGGGTGGACATCTGATCGTTCACTCGATGATCCAGCAGAATGACGCAGTCGGACACATATTCCTCAAGCCCCTGACGGGTCAACAACCCCTCTCCCCGCTCGCCGGTGACAATGGAGGTCATGTTCCGGTCTTTCAGCCATTGAAACAGCCGCCGCAACTCGGAACGGATAATCCCCTGATTGGATAACCCGCCGAACAGGACCTCGATGGTGTCCAACACAATCCGTTTGGCGCCAATGGTGTCGATGGAATCACCCAGCCGCACAAATAGGCCCTCGAGATCGTATTCTCCATTCTCTTCAAATTCGGTGGCTTCAATGGGAATCGTATCCAAAATCAATTTGTTATCCTTGATTAATCTATCTAGATCAAATCCCAGGGACCGGACGTTTTGGGTCAATTCCTCGGCCGTTTCCTCGAACGCCAACATGATACCGGGCTCTCCGCTTTCCACAATCCCGCGGACAAGAAATTCCATGCCCAGAAGTGTTTTCCCACAGCCAGGACTTCCGCAGACCAACGTCGTTCGTCCTCGGGGAAGCCCGCCGCCCGTTATTTCATCCAGGCCTTGAATACCGGTGAGCGCTTTGGGAAATTCTGAATGGACCGTGTTACTTGATGATTTCTTTCTGGGCATGATTTATAGTTTCCTGAGATGGAAAAAATTGACATCAAAATCTAACATAATATCTTTAAAAAATAATACAAATTGGCGAAAAACTCGAGATTCCAACGGCAACGATTAGTGATTGATTTCCCTACCACTCATTAATTGGTTACCGTATCTCGAATCCTTTTCAGCGTCGGGGAGTCAATTTCATGCGTCACTTTAGCAGTTTAGGAGACACCGTATCAGTAAGTGTGGACACAGAAGAATGGACAGAATAGACCGAATTCCGAGTATTTTGTCGAATATTTCGACAATTTTTTCTTCATTCCGTACATTCGACCGTCTCATTAAAAAAACCTTTACCCTTCATCCCCTAGTGGTTTGGCTCATGCATACTCGTTTAGCTTCTCGGGCCTCCAGCTGTTGCCAATCCATTCTCCTGCTTTCTGTAACGGTATGGTTGGTAGATCCTCCACCTTCCATTCGCCCGGAAACCCTTCAAGGGGTACCTGCTTCTCCACCATCTTCAGAGATCTGCACTGCGCACGCTCCGGTCACAAACGAATGCGTGGAAGCTGGTCTACGGGCCAGACGTGAAGTTATCAGAGCGGAACCCGCATTCCAGGTTAAGACCCCCGCGACTCACCTCCAATTGGCGGAACGACTCAATCAGCAGGGCGATCCGAACGGCGCCATCGAGGAATATCTAGCCGCGATTCAACTTGATCCCGATCTGGCCGCTGCGTTTCAGGGTATGGGAGCCGTCTACCTTGATCAACATGAATGGAAGAAGGCAGAAGAAGTGCTTGAAAGAGCCGCGCAGTTATATAGCGGAAATAACCAGACCGAATACTGGCTGGGTCGGTCACTTTTAGCTCAACACAAATTTCCTGAGGCTCAGGAAGTGCTGAGGAAGACGACGAGGCTGAAGCCCGATGATGCGGAAGCTTTTTCCGATTTAGGCCTGACGTACATGGCCCAAGGACAATCCCAGAATGCCATGAAGGCACTCCGGCAAGCCATTCGCTTACGACCGGATTTTTCAGAGGCCCATTCCCGCCTGGAACTGGCTGAGACCTTCAAACTCAACAAGGATCAACTCGTCCTTGAGACCGATAAAATTTTACGGATTCTTTTCCGAAGGGAATAAAGGTATCATTCGTTCCTGAGCGCAACTCTGTGTCAGGTGAACAAACGACACCTGTCTTCGTTTTCGATCGGGTTAAAATCTCCACGAAATCCCGGCACCCGTCAACAGATCATCAGAACCATGGGTCAGCCCGCCTCCTATGCGTGCATCAATTTGCAAATTGTACGTCAAACGATAGATCAATCCCGTTTGAAGAAAATTGGCGCTCCCACTCGCCACATCTCTGGGATACAATCCGAAATATTCCACGAATCCGGTTAATCGATCTCGAAGGGCTGCGCTGAGCCCCAGTGACGAAGAAACCTGCACAAACCGCGTTCCCTGAGAAGTGGGACTGCCAATATTCACCGTCCCGAACAACCCTACCTTTTCATTCAACGCATACGTCAAAATCGTCCGCAAGATCGGGTCGAGCTTATCCGAAGAGAAATTCTTATCTCCCGTGGGAATCGACAGTCGGCCGACAAAGCTCAACCGGGGTCTGAGCCCTTGTTGCTGCCAGACCTGGACTTTAAATCCCAGGCCAAGATCATTGAAACCATGCACATCCCTGCCATTGTCAATGAAGGTCACATTTGGCCATTCCAGGCGAAATTCAGTCCTCTCCGTTAATCCAATACGGACAAGGGTCTCAGGGAAGTTATGCGTTTTGACACCGGGTGATGCATGTTCAAAAGAAAAGGTATATCCCGTTTCGATTTGAATGCGTCCCTTGGTGATAGTGGCAGGACTCAGGCCGAATGTCGGCCGATCCGTCTCAATCGGCTCGGTAAAAGCGCCGGCCTGGCCCATGATCCACGGGCGAGGCGAAGAAGGTTCACGATTACTTTCTTGACCATAACACCAGGATGGTCCGAGCAGGATCACACACAACGACCACCCTAGAACACCAGGCAGCGACCGTCCGATTCTTGAAATGGTTACAACATAGGAGATACGCATAGAAACTGGAGTTCTGTAAAAAAAAACTCAAAAACCTACCCGTGATGACCTTGATTGGCTGTCGTTCAGGGAGAGATGAGATGGAGCCACCTTTTACGCCAGGTAGTAACCGCAAGCAACTTATGAAATCACATGATGGTGTAATCCAAGAGTCAATCCGGCTAGGACTGTGAGGTGTTGTCTCAATGAAGCCCGTCTAAAACGATTCTCGGAAGCCAATACACACAAGGCTTAGCAAGTTTGATTCACGACATCCCGGATGGCATCGACCAGTGTGTTGGCAACACTGCTTTTGGTCACATACATGGCCGCCCCGGCTTCAAGCAGCATTCTTTCGATCTCCTTGTCCTCATGAACGGACAATCCAATGACCCTGATTGAAGGGTGTTCTTTGGTCAGCACTTTTGTCGCATCAATGCCGTTGATCTTAGGCATGTTGACATCCATGACCACCACATCAGGAAGAACCAGGTTCGTCACTTTCAGAGCTTCCTCTCCATTTTTCGCTTCACCAACGATCATAAAATCATCATGGTGTTCCAATAACGTCCGAATTCCTTGACGAATCATGGCATGATCATCAACCAGAAGTATTCGAACGACTTTCTTTTTCTGAAGTCGTGGCAATGATTCATTCGGCGGCTTGGGGGATTCCGAAAATGCGGAATTTGCCGATACCGGTGCAGAAGTCGCTTGGAAGGGAACGACGAGTTTGGCCCGAGTCCCCTGCCCTGGGGTGGATTCGATGACAAGGAGACCACCCAACGCCTCCGCTCGTTCTCGAATACTAAACAAGCCGAATTTTCCCGGATTCGTATAATCCGTGGATTCCAAGGTCGGTTGAAATCCATGGCCCCCATCCTGAACCAGGACTTCAAGGTTCTGCTCGGACTGACCATCAAGAGAAACAGTCGCATTGCTGACACCGGAATGCTTGATAACATTGAAGAGCAATTCGCGAACAGCCTGAAACACAAAAATGGCATGATCTTCAGGAAGGCGGACGGACTGGTCACTTGCCTGCACCTGCACATGGAGGCCATGTCGTTCCATTTGCTGCCCCAACCATTTCAGGGCCGGCACCAGACCCAATTCGTACAAAATGGTGGGACTGAGCTCGGCAATCAACGTGCGGGTGTAGGAAAGCGAGTCAGACAGGATTTTATCTATTTCTTCCAGATTCGACTTTAATGCAGGAAGACTCCAATCGTTCCTGGCCTGAGTCAGTTTCATCCGACACACCACAAGTAATTGCGCCAGATAGTCATGCAGTTCAGTGGCCAATCGACGGCGTTCCCGTTGTTCCGTAACAACCAACTCAGAGGCCATACCTCGCAGATTTGCCTGATATCCCACCAGATCGCGAGTCCGTTCCGTCACCCGCCGCTCCAGGGTTTCGTTCAACTCTTGCAGGTCCTGCTCTGCCCGTTTTCGCGCCGTAATATCGGTCGCGATTCCACAAACGGCATAGGGAATGCCATCGGCATTGTATAAGGGGAATTTCGTTGCCAGATAGGTACATACTCCATGGGGTGATTGTATCTGTTCTTCAAATTCCTGAGGTTTTCGACTGCTGAGAACCTGCTGATCATGCGCGACTAATTGACCGGCAAACTCCGGACTCAAGAGGTCCCAATCTGTTTTTCCAATAATCATTTCACGCGATTTTTGGAGAATTGATTCAAACCGTTTATTAACCAGTTGATATTTTCCTTCTAGATCCTTCACAAATTTCACAGTAGGCGAATTCTCCCAAATCGCATGGAGACGACTTTCACTCGATTGAAGGGCTTCTCCAATGCGTTTTTGTTCGGAAACATCCCGTTCAATCAAGGAGTGCCCACTCAGGACTCCATCCACGTCTACGATTGGAGAAATCGATAACGACACAGGAAACACCACACCGTTCTTTTTCATCCGGAGCACTTCATGAGTCATGTTACCGTTTTGTTTCAGAATGAATTCCAACTGGGAAGAAGCGTCCTGGCGAGCATCCGGGAGAAGGAGACAGGAAAAAGACGAACCAAACATTTCAGAAGCGGTATAGCCATACATCCTTTCGGCACCATTATTCCAACTCATAATGATACCGTCCGTATTGATACTATAAATGGCATCCTGAGATGATTCGACAATTGACGCCAACCGTTTAAGGTTCTCTGCTGTGTGTTTTCGCTGTTCTATTTCATTCTGGGCGGATTGGTAGAGGCGGGCATTATCGATGGCAATGGCAGCTCCCGATGCGATGCCGTTCACCATCGTCTCCGCAGTGTGGGTAAAGACTTTGGACTGTGAATGACCGAAAAATAATCCTCCTAACACTTCCCGGGTGCGGGAAACGACCGGAACCGCAAGATAGCTTCTGACGGGAAGATGGCCGGGCGGCATGCCATGGAAGGGAGGCAACTGTCCATATCGGGGATCGACCGTCACGTCGTCAATTCGAACGATGGCCTGACCCGAAAAGGTCGGAGCAAAAATTGGTGTGTTTCTTGGCATCGGGAATTTTTCAAATGCCTCACGAGGAACTCCGGAAATCGTATATAAAACAAAAGATTCTCCTTTTTCATCCATGACGTTGTAAAAAAATGCCCCGAACTCCGCCCCGGTTAATTCACGACAGGCATCCGTGACCGCTTGAACGAGTTTTTCTAAGTTCAATTCCGCTGCCAACGACCTGCCAATTTGATTCACCACCTCCAACGCATGAGTCTGCCGCCGTAGCTGTTCCTTCGCCCGCACTTTTTCAATGGCAATGGAGGCAGAATGTGCAAGAAGCTCCACATACTCTGTTTCTTCATCCGTTGGTAAACGGGGGACCGTATAATACATGCCAAAGGTACCAAGCGTATGACCGTCGCTGGCTAGAATCGGCATAGACCAGCATGCCCGTAACCCATGTCTTTCTGCGAGATCCTTGAATGGAGCCCAATTCGGATGGGTGGAAATATCCGGAATAATGACCGGTTCCTTCAGATACGCAGCCGCACCACACGCACCCACCTCAGGACCTATGGCAACGCCATCAATAGCTTTCTTGTAACTTTCAGCCACGGAGGGGCCTGCCCCATGTCGAAGATGACAGCCATCCTCATCCAGCAAAAGAATAGCTGTCAGCACATCTGAACCCAAATGGCGCTCACTTTCCAGACAGAGATTATCCAAAATGTCCGAAAGAGAGGTATCGTTGATAATTTGTTCCAGCACCTCATTTTGATGCCGAAGGATTTGGTCGGTCCGTTTCCCGGAGTCGATCTCCATCAACGTCACTACTCCACCAATAATATGTTGACGGTCATCTTTTATAGGCCTGGCACTGAATACGATCTGCTCAACCCTTCCATCCTGTTTTTCCAGATGAACTTTTTCGCGGTAAAGGGTCACGCCGCTGAAGACCTGTGAAAGGAGTTTTCGACTCAGATTTGGAGAAGAAGCGCCCGAAGGAGACTTCTTCCCATTAAAGGTAGATAAATGAAAAGCTTCATCAAAAGGCCGATTCACACACGGATGTTGACAGTAATGATTGACTGCCGGGCTGGTTCGAATGATGGTTCCTGATGCATCACAGACGATCAGGGCTTCTCTCGTGTGCTCTAAGGCACCCTGAATGAGTCGATTCTCGACCCCGGTCTTAGCATGACCTTCTTGTATGTCCGGCACATCAAGATTTGTAGCCGAAATGGGAGGATTGACCTCCGGTATATGTTCAAAATCTGGGTCGGGGATTGGCGAATTTTTCTTCATGGGACACATTCCGGGCATAGCCTCTTGGAAGCCATTCGTATGGAGGCCTAGGTGTGGTATTTATACAATAGACTCTGGCCACTATCCTCAACTTTCCTGAGAAAGTCAAACTGTCAAAAACCCTTGATTGCCATCCTTAAAGCCACCGGGATGAACAGAGCGACCGAGAAACGTATAAAGGTAACCAGAGCTTGGAATTTAAAAAGAACCGCCACAGATGGTGTACATTTCAAGGAGCAGTTAAATATTTCAAAAAGTTAGTCATTTCATCAGCAAATGAAGAACCGAAACCCACCAAAGCAATCCGCCTCTGGAGAGACCAGAAAACCGTGCAGTCTTGGTCTCCCAGATCTTACTGATAGCGACAACCATAGCCAGCCCTCCCCCAAAGTATTTCCGGGGCACGGATTCTTCCCACGAGAGGGGTTCCTTTTGTAATGTAGAACAGAGTAGTGCAATTATAGAAAACCACTAGCTATATATGGATATTTTTGTTTATAATTGGTACTTATTCATGCAGTACATATTCTTAAGGTTCTTTCATCTTCCTAATCATATCTTACTTACCCGGAATGGCGTATCTTAATTCATTTTTACCATTAGACCTCTCAATTTTCTTTCATCCTTAAGTGCGGTACATGCGAAGCTCGGATCTTCGTCCTTTCCCCCAAGTGCAGTGTCTTAACTCATTTTGGAAAGTCCTGTGGGCATCGTCTTGATTGTGAACTGAGAGAATCAAAACGACTCTACAGCCATTCACGAAGTGGCCTCTATATTTTGGGTATTCAGAACGGGAACAACAAAAAGTCGTTGCTCTATTTCCTGAAATATCTCAGAGGTAATCTGTCTGGTTTTTTTGGCTAATTATTAAGACAGGAGCGGTAACCGAAAGACCGTGCAGTAGCCAAAGGGTTATGACTCCATTTTTAAGCTAGTGATGCTAATAAAAGTATATTAGGAAGACGCGATGTATTTTAATTTTTTCGGTTTACGTACCAAACCATTTAATACTACCCCGGATCCGGATTTTTTGTATCTCAGTCCGGGCCACAAACAGGCGTTGGGCTCCCTGATCTATGGAATAAGAGAAAAAAAAGGGTTTATCGCCGTCACAGGGCAAGTTGGCCTTGGAAAAACCACGATTCTTCGATCATTTCTGAATCAAAATCATCAGGCCAACCAGGAAACAGTTTATCTCCTCAATCCCAACCTGTCTTTTACAAGCTTACTCAAAACCCTGCTGCGTGAACTGGGACATGACCCGATTGAGGGAGACGAGGCCGAAGCGTTGGAACAACTGCATTTCGTCCTTATTGAAAAATATCGAGAAGGCCGAACGGTGGTTCTATTAATTGATGAAGCGCAGAATATGCCCGTGGACACATTAGAACATCTGCGGATGTTGTCAAATTTGGAAACGCCAAAAGACAAGCTCATTCAAATTGTGCTGCTGGGTCAACCGGAATTAGATGGCCTTCTGGATCGTTATGAATTAAGACAATTACGGCAACGCATCGCCGTTCGAGCCATCATTCACCCCCTCTCCAAGCGCGAAAGTTTTGAATATATTCAACATCGCTTGGACAAGGCCGGAGGGGAAGGGAAAAGTATTTTCACGAATACGGCCTTAGCGTTAATCGTTCAGGAAGCCAAGGGGATTCCCCGGCGTCTGAATATTATTTGTGATAACGCCCTGGTCACCGCGTTTGGCTACAATAAAGCCCTGGTGACAGCAAAAATTGCTAAAGAAGTGATCGATGACCTGACCGGCCGCCCCTCCCACTCACTCTGGAACTTAGTACCTTTGACAGGCTTGGCTCTCATCCTTGTCCTGGCACTTTTTGCACTCCTACCCCTGACTGAATCCAAATTTTCCGATATCCCTTCAATATATGAAACCGGGCCACGGGATAAAGAAAGGGAGAATCCGAAACAAACCCTCGTACCTGAACAAGACCTCGTAAATGGAGGGAAAATTATCCCTTCCTCTGGTCAAACAGGTTCAACCCTGACAGAAAGGACTCAGGCGCTCCTCACGGAATCAGTGTCTGAAGTCTTTGAGAATTTACGGAATCGGGTCGACTCTCATTCCGAATCAACCACGACTCCACCCGAAGAAAGAACGAATACCAATCCCGATAATCATGAAGACCTCCTGCTGGGGTTTTCACCCGATAATTTCCAGGAGAAGGTACCTGATGCTACAGAAGAATTGGAGGTAGCTGCTGTAACTCCAGAGACGGTATCACCAGGCATCCTGCTCCCCCAAGACACAATCTTCGATCTCCCAAGCCAGGAGGAAAGCATCGCGAAGACTGAAGCAGACAGTCAGGAAAAGGGAGCGCGGTTTATTCGGGATGAAACACAATTTATCCCGTCCGCCCAACAGGCACTCTCTGAGCTCTTAGTCCAGGAAGAACCTATTGCGACGGCTGCTGAGGCAAACCGTATGGTAGAAGCAGCGACGCTGATTCAGGATGAGGCAGAAACACCATCTGAGAATGCCAGTGATAACAGCCTTGTTCACCTGAGGCCGGAACCCCTCAGTGAACGTATGGGAAAACCTACGATAGTCGCTCAAGAACCAATCCGCCTCCCTAGCCAAGATAGCCTTACTTCTGTCCCTATCGCTCAAACACCTATGACATCACAGGAAATAACGAACAAACAATCCGAGGCGGAAGCATCGCCTTCACCCGTTACCAGAATAGTGAAAAGGGGTGACACCCTGGCAAAGTTATTGCAGAGTATTTATGGTACAGCTAGTCCTTCTCACGTTCAATTCGTTCTTGAACATAACCCTCATATTGTGAGCGCGCGAAAAATGTACCCAGGGCAAAAAATTATGTTTCCTCCTTTGGAAAACATCGAGAGCAACAATACGGTTGCTGAGGCTAAAAAGTCTTTGGGGGCAGGTAAAGATACGGTATTACCCATGTCTACAAAAATCTTTGCTCACTCTTCCTTACAAATTAAACCAAGTGAGAAAAAGGTTGAGGTCAACCGAGATCTTCCTTACGCGGTGGCCACCGTACAAAAAGGCGATACTTTAGAAAAATTGGTCAAGGTCGTATATGGATCCTCGCATCCTAGCTATGTTCAACGTGTCCTGGAATACAACCCCAAAATTCGGAATCCCAAGGAAATCTTTCCAGGGCAGGACATTACCTTTCCTAAAATAGCTGGAGAAATGAAAACCCGGACAACCCAAGCGTCTCAATCCAATTCAAACGAATAGATTGAACCCTATGATTGCAAGGGCACCGGATGGCCCAGCAATTGTTTGGAGCCGGAAAAGTCTCGGTTGAACAAAGCGGAGCAAGGCCGTTCCTGGATGGAGTTTCCCACAAGTATATGCAACATTTTTTCCTTTGAGGTTTTGCCCAAAAGTCGCTAATCCATACTTGCCAAAGTACCAGAGAAATACATAAATCCTGAAATATCTTTCAAGGGATAAATTACGTCGGATGACACCTCAAAAAACAGCCACACAATTTATTAGCATCAGAGATATCCTTACTCTGTTTTTTAAACACAAAAACAAATTTCTTGCCATATTCGGTGGTACTGTCGCCATAGCTATTGGTACAGCTTTTCTCATGACACCGATTTACCAAGCGCAATCATCTGTCATGGTAAAAATGGGCAGAGAAAATGTTTATCATCCCGAAATAGGCGCCATGAGTCCGGAAATATCAATGGACCAGAAAAGCATGATTGAGTCAGAGGTCCAAATATTGCTCACCAGAGACCTTACGAAACGTGTACTCGAAGCCTTGAAGGTAGGAGTGGTCTATCCAAACATCACTGAAAACGCTCCTGAAAACATTTCTTCCATAGATGCCGGCATTAGCGAAATGCGGAAAAACCTCTCCGTATCTAAAGTTAGTGAGTCAAATATTATTGAAATCAGCTTTCTTCACCAACAACCGGAGATTGCTGAAAAAGTGGTCAACCTTCTTGTTGATCTCCTTTTGGAAAAGCATCTTGAAATCTTCAGTAATCCAAAAGGGTTGTTTTTAAGCAACCAGTTACATGACTACGAACAAAAACTGCACAAATCCAAGTCGCAACTCCAAGCATTCAAACAACAGAATAAGCTTACCCATTTGGACGAAGAAAAAGCGCTTCTGCTGGGACAGCGAAATGAATTAAATACAATTCACAAAAACCTACAAAACGAAGAAAAAGGGTTAAAAAGTAAATATGAATCATTAAAAGGACAGATAAAAAATGTCCCCAAGCATGTGGCCCTCACGAGTGTCTCTGAGCAACAAAAGGTCATTGACGGAGCCCAGGCCAACTTACTTCAATTGGGCTTAGAGGAACAGCGTCTATTAGCCAAATACCATGAAACAAGCCGTTTTGTGGTTAATATTAGGAACGAGATTAGACTGGTCGAACAGTTCATAAAAAATCAAGAGGGCTCTTTAAACGATAAAGTCACGAAGGGAATCAACCCGGTTTATCAGGGATTGGAAGTTGAAATTCTTACAGTAGAGTCAGAAATCAATGCTCATGCCTCCCAGATCAACGAGGTTACGTTTCAACTCAAAAAATTATATGAACAGTTAGCCAAATTGGATTTTTTAGAGAAAGAATTTGAGACGCTCCAAATGAAAGTTGATTCAGATAAAAATAATTATAAGATGTACTTAACGAAAGTTGAGGAAGCAAAAGTATCGGAGGCAATGGACCAACTTAAAATGGCCAATATCAGTGTGATTCAGCCGGCGACTTTGCCCCTGAGACCTGTCAAACCCCAAAAAGGGTTAATTCTTTTCCTCGGAATAATTATTGGGGGTATCTCAGCAATCCTCTGGGTCATTGCGACCGAATATTTAGAAAGCGGTTATTCTCGACCCGAATATGCTTCACAGGATTTAGGGTTACCAATTCTAACAAGCATTCCCTACAAGAACTTATGATTGTATGCAGGCACTGACATTTCAAAAAAATCCCAAAGATCAAATGGACGAATGTTACCACTAACGAACACGACGAATGACAAACCACCCCATAGCTTTAAATTGAATCGAAAAGGCGACAAGATGTTCAGCAATAAGGAAAGTCGATGTAACCGAATGGATCAAGAAGGGTTTAGATGAATGAGCAAAGTTTTTGAAGCTTTACAATATGCATATGATAAGCGTGAATTGGAAAAGAAGGAACAAAGATCCGATTTCCCTTCTGTCAATTCTACCTATACGCCATCCTATACGCCCTCCTTTACCTCCCCCTTGCCAGCACTGGAAATGCAGGATGAAATGGCGCGTATGCGCCAAAGTATTTCTTCACTTCTTCCTCCGCCAGGGAGAAATATCATTCAATTTATTAGTTCAGGTAAAGGTGAAGGTACTTCTTTAATTGTCAGAGAGTTTGGAATGCTATTAGCGAAGCAGAACAATAAGTCAGTACTACTTGTCGATACATGTCCAGGGCATGCGGATCAGCATCAGGCATTTCATGTGGAACCTAAAATCCCATTGGAATCAACCATTAGGCACGGAGGCTCTCTTGATCTGTCGATATCAAGAATCCCCCACCCTCAACAATCTCTTTCCCTTTGTTTCCTTTCAGAAAATCATGACTCGAATTCAAGCACGTCATGGTTATCGCGAGATATGGTCCCATGGGAGCCAGTCCAAAAGCAGTTCGACTATATCCTCATTGACTCTCCACCAATAAGCTCCTCACATGATGGCTTGGCCCTCTGCTCGTTGGTTGATGGTGTAGTGCTCGTAATGGAAGCAGTGCATTCTCGTTCCCACGTAGTTCAAAGCTCAAGAGATAAACTCATCGAAAGTGGTGGAAACATTCTTGGCATTGCGTTTAATAAACAAAAACGATACATACCTGACTGGATTTACAGGAGACTCTGATTGCATTCATAAACCTCCATCCCATTGCCAATCCTATTGCGATCCCTCGGAGGGAATCTTAAAAGCCCCAGGATGACTCGAACAGCCCTTTTGCCTGGTCAAGAACCATGGGCTGACTAACCTATTCCTGGTAATTACACCAGCATCCTTTCGCTATCTAAAGAAATTGGACAGAGAGAGTTCAAACGATTTACCGATTTAATAACCATACTCCGGATTCTTGTGGGGTCCAAAATTCCCATGCGAGGAAAATCCTGCTGGAAGTTTATCGTCTGACGAACTGCAGTCGTTTAAGGAATCTGGCTTTTATGTCACAAGAAACTTTGGAAGCTTTGAAATGAAAAACAGAATCAGGCTGAATTATACATTTCGTTTATTCTACGCAATGGGATTTTTTTGTACGTTCCTTATACCATTACAAATCTTTGCAGCCATCGGAGCGCCAAACGCACTCCAAGCGCTTCAATCGGATAGGGTTATTCATGTCAATAACTTCCCGCCTCACGCATCAGACTCCAATCCAGGAACGAAGGCATTGCCTCTTAAGACCATAGGAATGGCAACAACCCTTGCTCTAGAAAATCATAAAAGAGGATTCAGTACAAAAATTCTTATATATCCCGGGGTTTATCGAGAGAAAATTCATATGGAATTCAGCAGCAAGAAACTGGATCCGACTATTACATTTGAAGCTATTGAACACGGGAAGACCATTATTTCCGGTTCAGAAATCTGGGAAAACTGGGAGGGAACAAAACATAAAAATATTTACACACATAAATGGCCATTCAAATGGGGGGTGAGGCCGTATCCTCCTGGATGGGAAGGCAAAACCATTCTCCAACCAATTGTCCGACGTCAGGAAATGGTTTTTGTGAATGGAATCAAGTTCAATCAAGTAGATTTGCATTCTGAGATGAAGCCGGGAGATTTTTCGGTCTCAGAGGAAAATTCGGAAGTGACGATTTTTTTACCAGACAATGTTGACATAAAGCAGAGCGAGGTTGAAGTAGCAGTTCAGAAGGGACTGTTCACTTTAAAAGGAAAAAGCAATTTTGTCTTAAAAGGACTAAGATTTCAACATGACGCATCTGGTCTTGTCGGACACGCCCTCGGTATCACCAATGCGAAAAACGTTTACCTTGAAGATTGTGTGTTCGCCTGGAATAACTGGGGAGGATATCAATTCTATAATGTACAAAATGTGACAACACGACGAAATGTCTCGACACACAATGGAGGTCCCGGGCACACAGCCTGGAGAATAAAAAACTATCTTTCTGAAGATGATGAGACCTCATTCAATAACTGGAGAGGGGCAAAGGGTAATTTCGTTTACTGGGCAGTTGCCGGAACAAAAATCATGGGGATACACGACGCCATATTTCGTCGTCATCGTGCCCAAGGAAATCACACTGCCGGTTTTTGGCTAGACTACGATAACAAGAACATTGAAATTGAAGATGGAGTATCCTGTGGAAATCTCAAGCATGGCTTATTCCTTGAGGCCACCCAAGGCCCTCTAACAATAACAAGCATGAAGATTTACCAAAACCAGGAATGGGGAATCAGGATTGTGAATTCAAGTCAGATCAATGTTACAGAAAGCCAGGTTTACCACAATCGAGGTCCCCAGATTCGAGTCCAAGGACAGAAGACCAGAGGGGTAAACGACTGGGAAACAGGAGAAAGACTTAACCTTGGTGCAGAAAAATGGACGTTGGAGAATAACATTATTGTTGGTGATGGACTATTAGTCCAAAGCAGTTTCAAGAATCCCTTAGGACCGGGATTGAAGTCTAACGGGAATCTTTGGTCAAGCGCATCTAACACCAAACCATTTCAAGCGGCGGCCGACCGCCTGACATTTAGTGAATGGCAAACTTCAATGAACCAAGATCAGACATCAACCTTTGCCTTTACCGTACAACCGGAGTCAGGCCAAGCCCTTTTAGATAATTGCACCTATCGGGGTCTCGACTGAATTCCAATTGGTCCACAAGATTTTATTCGACGTCTTTTAGAATATTGTAAGTTTAATTTTCTGTCTATTTTTGCGTTGAAGGTCCCTTAATTCTTTTTGCTATGGAGTGCCCCTCTATCTGGGTGCTCCTCTTCCTTGAAATTCTTCTAATAGATCCACAAAATTGATACGCCACATTTCAGGTGTATAGCTGTAGGGTTATAATTGCATGAGTCCAAAAAAGAATGCCCATTATAATTGAAATCGAATCTTCCATTAAGCACCAAAGTTGTTTAGTATGAAATGATGAAGGCCTCTTAATATTACTTTTTGCAAATTTTCCAGGTGAAATCAATTATTGCCATTGAAAGTATTCACATCGTTACCTTGAATTTTTAACTCATCCATTCTCCTCATCCATTCTCTTCATTCTTTACCATTTTTTCCCTTTTTTCTGAGTTACTTAAATCCCTAAGTCGGCATTGGTCAAGAACAATAGATCGTCAGCTGAGAACTTCAGTCTAAACTAGACCTTACTTGCCTGAAGGTCATTCTGAATCCATAAGCTTGACCTCGTGATATACCAGGAGAATATTTTGTGCAAGGAGAATTCGTACCTCTTGTTACTGTGGTGAATTAACAATAAAGGAGAGAGCATGAGCAAAGTTTTAGTACATCTCAGGGTAAACGTTCTGAACTATGTGAAATTGTGTTCAATATTATTCGTCTTAGGCTTACCGAATATATTGCAAGCCAGTTCCTATGGAGCCCCGCTCCCCTTAGGACTCATAGAGGTAGATCGAACCATCTATGTCAACAATAAACACCTCGTTGCTTCTGATTCTAATCCGGGAACTGCCGACTTGCCACTCAAAACCGTGGGGCAGGCCACAACAAGAGCCATTGAAAATCGTGAGCTTGGACTTGGCACAAAAATTCTTGTGGCCCCTGGTGTCTACCGGGAAAAATTCCAATTAATCGTCAATCCACAGGATTCAGATCCTCCAATTGTCTTTGAGGCGACCGAAATTGGCAAAGCTATCATTTCCGGATCAGATGTTTTTCGAAATTGGAAACCTACAAAAATTCCCAATATCTTCGTTCATGCCTGGCCCTATAAGTGGGGAGTGAAATCACTTCCAGAAAGTTGGAAAGGTAGGGTCAACGTAAGTCATATTGTGAGAAGAAAAGAAATGGTTTTCGTCAATGGAATTCCATTAAAACAGGTCTTGTCGGCAAATGAATTAGTAGCTGGGACATTTTTTGCGACAGAAAGCACCAGCCAGCTTTTCATTGCCCTACCTGAAGGATTAACCCCTTCTGAAAGTTTAATTGAAGTCGCCATTCGTAGCCGCCCAGTACTTATAAAGGGAAAAACAAATCTTGTTCTCAAAGGCCTAACCTTTCAGCACGCCGCTTCTGATTATCTCGGTAGCGCTTTAGTCATTACAGATGGAAACAATGTTACGTTGGAGGACCTTCTCTTTTCCTGGAATAATGGCATGGGTTATTTTTTGCATAACATCCAAAACCTAACAAGCAAACGAAATGAGACCAGCAACAATGGTGCTTCAGGGTATCAGATCTCTACGATCAAGAACCTCCTATCTGAGGATGACAAAGCGTTACGCAATAATTGGAGGGGAGTAAAAGGGGAGTTCGTTAACTGGGGAGTGGCTGGCTTTAAAGGCTTGAAAATTCATGATGCCATTTTTAGACGTCACATGGCACAAGGGAACCACACCACGGGATTTTGGTTAGACTATGACAATCGAAATATTCGGATGGAAGACGGCCGTTGGTGTGGAAACCGAACGTACGGATTATTCGTCGAAGCCAGTGAACGGATCACCATAACCAACGCCAAAATTTACCAGAATAATCAGTGGGGATTTCGAACCGTGCAAACACCTGACCTCACATTAACTGGAAGCCGGATTTATGCCAACCGGGGGTATCAACTTATTGTGCAGGCTCCGTTTACCCGAATGGTCAACAATTGGGAAACAGGGGAAAGAATAGAGCACAAAACAGAGCGATGGCAATTAACCAATAATATCATTTCAGGCGATCATGCCTTGTTGATTACAGATCCGCATTCCATATTCCTGAATGGCTTATTTTCAGATGGAAACATATGGATGAAGCCCTCACATCCAGGAGCATTTCGACTGGGGGAAGGAGGGAAAAGTATACGTTTCCCTGAATGGCAATCAACTGCAAAGCAGGATCAAAACTCATTTTTTATACATCCGAACTCGCTTGCGACGAATCTGGCAATGGATTGCATCTATCCCCCTGCCCCCCCTCCAACCCTAACAAAACAGAACTAAAGCTCCGATGAGTCTTCGCTCCTGAAACAAACATAACGTTCTAATTGGGAGTCAGGAGTTATAACCTCGGAATTTTTAAAAGCTATTGGGAGACCGAAGTGAGGCAATAGGTTTTCACCCCGAAAATCTATTGCCTCACAATACTCTCTCTAGAATATTAACTTAACCGACAAAAACTGATAGGGCTAAGGGTTCATAGCCCTGATTATGACATCCATCTTTCCTTCCAAGCATAGGCCCCGGATTTCGTGGAGCAACTTTCCATTATCCATTCCCGCGTTCTCACTTAATTAACATTGCAATGACGACTCTTTCTCCATCTCCAAACCTTGCATAGGCAATCTAGATTGTTGCTCCTGCCAACTAAGTCCAATAATGGTCACCACAAATAGCATATAGCCGGGTTCTTCTAACCAGGAAAAGACGATCCCAAAAATTAGCACTGTGAAGGCGAGAAAACGAGCGAGATCGTTCGTACAGATGCGCAAAATTACAATGACCCAAAGCAGTCCGTAAGATACAACACCCAAAATCCCAAGATCACCCCATAGCCCGGCCCAGAAGAAAAAAGGAGACCACATGCTCGACCCTGTAACGGAATGGGAAAGATAATTTCCCTGCTGATAGTTCCATGCATGTTGAGTCACAGATGAAAACGACACACTTAAAGAACGAAGCTGTTCCTCATACTGAGGCAACATGAAAGCCAACTTGCCAACGGTATGTCCTGGCCCTAAACCAAAAATCCAATTCAATACCGAGTCATAGTGAGAAAAAAGAAGGGGTAAAATCCCAAACTTTACAGTCAACCCTTTTAGAATCAAGTTCAGATCCGCCCAGGTCGTAAGCGCCGGAAAAATAGTAAAGGCCGAAAATAGAAGCACCGCCCCTGAAGTCATAAACAGTAAAACGTATATAAAAAATTTCCGAATATCTCCCAGTTTTGTGCACAATAAACAACCGAGCCCCAACAAAAAAACAGCAATCACTTGTTTTGAGTCCGAAAGAATGACCACACTAGCTATAATGAGACTAATAATGGCCCGTACAGGTAAAGAAAAATTTTCCAGGGCCGTAAAAAAATACACTGCTGCCGTCAAAGCAACGGCCCCGGCAACATGGTGCCCAGCGCCCTGTTCAAGGAAAACACCTTTAACGTCATCGGTTCCTCCACCTGCGAGAGCCTGAGCAAACGATAATCCAACATGGATACAAATAAAAACCACAAGCAGCCAACGAAAGGTCTGAATCTGTGATTTGGACATCGGTCGATTGATCATCAGGACTAAAAGAAGAAATGGCTCGGAAAGTATCAGGAAATCGAGCAAAATATTTAATAAGCCAGCACCATTGATGACTGCACTTAAAACCATAACCCAGGAGAGCAATAAAAGCCCATAAACAAGCGACCAGGAAATAGAATTACTCAAAAACGGAAGAAGAAGAATTGCGAAAATGGCCACTAAGGCAAAATGAAAAAACTTCACAACTGCCGGCCCGCCTAACTCTGTCAAAATTCTTCCATAAAGTACTGTGGATAGCGCAAGCAACCCGAACAGCCAGCTTCTCATACCTAGTAATTCTACAATGACGTTCATCGTTTTCTATTGCTCAATTTTTGGCTTGCTTGCGCTTACTATTATGAAAAGACCTGGCCCTTTTCCTCACTTCTAGCCTGGGCGTAAATATTTATTAAATTTCTATAGTTTCCTGCACTCGAGTAATGTGTTTCATACTCCTGTCTAGCTTCCCTCCGCATCTCCAACACTTGGGTAGGGTGAGCAAGAACCCAGGTTACTTGTTTCACCAGGTCCTCTACATCCCCGGCACGAAAATGAAGACCGGTTTTTCCAGAAGCAATCAGGTCATTCACTCCTCCAATCGCACTACCAACAACGGGGCACCCGACAGAAAATGCTTCAATGATTGTCATAGGAAGCCCCTCGTACCAAACGGATGGGAAGACCAAAAACATCGCCTGCTTCATGGCCAATAAGACCTCCTCCTTCTGCAACCGTCCTAACCACTCGACTCCCCTAAGAGCACTTGAAGCAGAACGAACCTGGGAAGCAAGCGGTCCATCGCCGACGATCTTGAGTGGGATCCGATCATGGAGCTCTGACCAGGCACCTAACAGTGTACTAAGACCTTTCTCGGAGGAAAGGCGCCCAACGAACAACGCGTAATCTTGTACTTTCTCCCTCCCAATCCCTGGATCCGGCTCGACAAAGTTTGGTTTAACCACAACTTTCCCCTCTGGTAATCCTCCTTCAATAAACTTTTTCTTCGCAAAATCCGTTAGTGCGATAAAAATACTGACCTTCTTCTTCCAGCTCCCCAAAATTCGATGGATACTAAGCATGGCTGCTACCCCAGCACTTTCTACGCGACTTTCTCGGTAACATCCATGAATAACTCCAGAAACTGGGAAGGTACTTTTCAGGCAATCCTCACATACGGCTTCGTCCCTATAAAAAAGTGAGTTGGAGCACAGGAGCCGATAATTGTGTAAGGTTAAAATCACGGGGACTTTCTCCGCCTGGCTTGCATAAAATGCCGAAGGAGAGATTAACGGGAAGACATTATGGAAATGAGCAATGTGCGGTCGTTCCCGTTGGATGATCATACGAAGATCATGATACGCCTTGGTATTCCAAATGAGCGTTTTGGCGAGATCAAACTTCGAACAATTCTGAATGGAGTCGTTATGTAAGGTATATCGAATGACCTTATGGCCATTCGCTTCGAGGAGCCTGCCTTCTGCAGCAAAAACTTCATCTTCCCCACCCGGCTCTTGATAAAAATTGTGGGCAAGCAAAACCCTTAGCTTATTTTCCATTGTTGTTATGGGGCACGTCTTATCTAGAGCAGTAGTCTATGGATAAGAAAATTGAATGAGGGGTTAATCTGAGGCCTATCGATAAAGAATAAGGTTTTCTGGCGTTGTGGAATGCGGGGTCTTAGGAGACCATGACACAATCGTTTCAGGACGTTCCCTGAAATGCCACTTCCTGGTAAAACTCGTTGAGAACATCAACCTTGGAATCCCAGCTATAATCTTGCAACACTCTTTCCCGGCCTGCTCTGCCCATTTGCTCGCAAAGAGAAGGCGCACCAGCTAACCTCTTCATTGACTCCCCCATATCCCGCAATACCTGCTCGGCAGAATTTACAGCAATGAGGATTCCGGTTTCATCTGTTACTTGGGTGGCAGGCCCGCTATGATCTAAGCAAATGACGGGTCGTGCAGCAGCCATGGCCTCCAAACACACCCAACCACCTGACTCATGGAAACTGGGGTGGACAAGGACGTTGCATTCGACAAGTTTACGCAGCGCTTCGGACCTGGGAATCTCGCCGAAGAATTTCACCCGTTCTGCAATACCAAGAGAGACGACTAGTCGCTCCAATCTTCTTTTATCCGGACCATCACCAATGATCCAATATTCACAATGCGGAATATTTGCGTGAGCAAATGCTCGTAACGCAAAGAAAACCCCTTTAAAGCCTAAGAGTCTTCCAATTGTCACAAACCTAAACGAAGAATCCGACCTTTGCGAGGATTGCGAGAGTTGGGCAATTGCACTCTTCTCTAGTCCTGCCTCACCGTAGACTTTTACATTAGAAACCCCCAGCCTTTTTAAGCGGTTTGCGGTTCCTTTTGTCGTGGCAATGCCCATACGACTTCTTGCTGCTGTGCGCCACACAAACGGATCATGTTCTCCAATCCACAAAGCCAGATGTCGACCTGTCTCGTAGAGTTTACTCCTAAAGTCCAACTGATTACGCAACACCTTTGGCGTAGTGTCTCCTCCACCAATGGGTCCCCACAAAAATGGAATTGGGAGAAAAGAGAGAAAACTCGGGGTCCAAAATCTCACGAATGTCACATGGTGTATTAGTTCGAAGGTCATTGTGCGATGCAGCCTCCGGATCAATACCAAAATTCCCATTTGCCACATATAATAATAGGCTCTGACGCCTCTTCCCCCCTTCTTCCAGAAACGCATCCATCGGGGAAGATCATAAAAGAGGAAATGAGGCTTAGGTTGATCATACTGCTCTAATGCGGCTTCTATGCTAGATCGGTTATTGATGCGAGTAATCACCCAGACATCATGATATTTTGCCATTTGCAGAGCCACGTTCCAGCCGACACCAGACTCTGAACCTTTCCCCGGCTCACAAGCATAGGCTGAGATCAGGACTTTCAGTCGCTTCACTTTTCGCATTCCCATACGGACCTCCACCAAAGAACACGATTGGTATTTTCCAAATGACCGTCAGCAATTGCCTCACGATAAACATGATAGGCTAACAGCCTCACTAATCCTTCGATCTCCTCAAGGTCTAATGAGAAGTGTCTCAGCATGTAGTTAATGACAAATACCCTTGTTTGGCGGGGAGTCCAAAACCGGATCAATCGCCCTACTTGTAAAAGGTAATGGATTAAATCAAGGTGCGGAAGGGATTCTGATAATCCGTACTCCCAATCAATCGCAGCGGCATTTCTACCTGACCAATGCAGCAGGTTCCAAGGTGCAAAATCACCATGATAAAACACAACGGGCCATTTTCGATGAGAAAGAGACTCAAGCCAAGGTAGGACAGCACTGCCGTATTTCGCCTGGAAAATTTTTACTCCAGGGTGTTCTCCTATTCCTTCGCAGGGTGAGATCTGAAGGCCATTCAAAAATTCGTGAATCCAGGATGGCGGATGCATACTTACTGAAATAGCACGTCCAACTATGGGACTGAGGACCAGGGCATTCCCGTCGTTAAAGGATGTGTACTTCAGTACCTCTGGACCAACTCCCTTAGGAATACGCTCCAACATTTTGAACTCGTTTTCTAGCCTGGAGCGAGCAATGTGCGTCTCGGCATACTTTATGTACCCAACGACGCCCCTCTCTCGACTCCATAATTGGATAGTATTTTTCTGATTGGGTCCTGCAGTCCCAATGAGTAGTGCAGCGGAATCCACATCTGGAAAAATGTCACCTATCAATTCTTTGATACTTGCATGATGATTTACCACGGGCGCCATTAAACCCAATCCTGTTGCCACTTTTAAACGCAAGAAGAAACGATAACACTTGGCAATTCTTCTATGAGCAGGATAAAAAGCACTTTCCTGCCAGCGACGTTTTACGGTCGCCCCAGCAAGAAGCAACCGCGGGCTTTTGGAAGTGGGGAGAGCCCTAATCTCTGCATCCGGTGGAAATAGGCTTAGAGCCCTCATCTCAGTGCTTAACATGACCAAGACTGGAGATGGCACGGATCGCCATATAATTGAGTACGACAGCCTCAACCTTATGGATCGTTTCCTCTAATCGATCCGAGTTATCTATAATATGTCCATTTGGCAACGCGCCAACAAATTCACGGTAAGCTAGTCGTTGTCGATGGCTTTCCTCTATCGAAACTTCTGCTTTTCGCGAATACAATTCCTCTGCCGGAACATCCAACAATATCACTAAATCCGGCCGAGGGATGAAATTCCCACAAAGCTTCGCTAACCAAAGAGGACCACCATATCGATATCGCCTAGGATCAATGGCTAAATCGAAATAATACCGATCAAACAATACAAGCGTCGAACGAACCAAAAATGGAAACACACTGATAAAATATCCAATGGTAAAATCAATCCACCAGACCCCAAGCTTAATCAGGGAAGGCAGGAATCCCCTCACCGGTTTACCATGCGGATTCGGTTCTGGTTCTCGAGCATGTTGAGGACTTCCAAAAAATGGCCTGAGATGATACCGCTTGGTCCTACGAAAGGCAGATGCCAGTGTTCCTTCAATACATTCCAGAATGGTGCTTTTCCCAGACCCATCCGGACCAAGAAGGACAACATGAACTCCTGTTGGCTTCATTATTCTTAGAATTTTTCTTTGCACATCTAAAGCAAAACTTTTGAATGAAAAGGGGAGATTTTCGCGAAGAGCGACTCGAAGCCTAGGCAAGGCATCACACACCTCATTCCACGAATTAAATTCTGCTGCGTCACAAAGCATTTCTACCTCCGGCTCCTTCCAAAATTTTTTCAACTGCTTCTTTGATTCCTTCTGCGCTTTTTTCCATTCTCCGCTCAGATAGGATTGATGACTGGGAGCCAAAAAACCTTTATCAATTTTTTTCAATAGGTAATAGATAAACGCCTGTTCAGGAGCGGGTACAAAAAAAGAACATTGCTGACCATCTGCGTCAACCTGCTTTCGAATACGCCCGGACAACAAGCAGCGAGCCCCTAAGAATCGCCTTCCCCATCGAATATAATCAGTGCAAACATCCGGGTAAAAAACATGATGCTTGCCATCATTACCGGTCCAGGAACAAACAAAAAACCATGCCGATTGTTCATGCTGAAGAATCTGAATAAGTTTTAAATTATAAAGATCACAAAATTTCATCAGACAGGGAACAAGCTTACTAACGCACTCCGGCTCAATCACTACATCCACATCACTCAATATTTTTGCTGGATACTCCCGGGAATCCCCCACCAGTACATAACCAATTCCCTCTTTTTCAAAGAGTCGAAAGAGATTTGATGCCAAAACCCCATCAGACAGGACTATGGGCGCGGCCTGTCTCATTCGGTCCTTTTCCAATACTCTGTCCCTTTGCATGATATTAATTACTGTACGCTGGCAGGCGACTTCCGGAAAACTGCGCATAGGCATTAAGGTGGGCCCGGGCTGCGCTTTCCCAAGAAAAAATGGTCCTTAATTGACTGCTATGAAACTTTGCCAAAGAGTTAAGTTCATTAAGGCGTCCAGCAAAGTCAATGATGGCATCACCCGCTTCACCACCATTTAGATGAACTTTCCTTATATGCGACATATCCTCAATATCTGCATATGAGATGCAACCGATTTCTCGAGAAAGGATAGCAGGCTTATTCATCAACAGGGCTTCACAAACACTCTGCCCAAAACCGTCATATCTCGACATCTGGACATAAATATCAGATGCCTTCAAGGCTTGGATGAGTTCCTTTCCTATGACCACACCTTCGAACGTGATTTGTCCAAGGACACCTAAGCTTCGGGCCAGTCGCCTCAGGTGTTCTTTTCCGCCCCTACAATCTGGGCCAATGAGTCTTAGACAAAGACGCTTTCCTTGCATACGTTTCACGGCATAGGCAAAAGCCTGCACCAAGTAATCTAATCCTTTTGTGTAGACATCCAATCTACCCACACAAATCAATTGTATTGCGTCAAAGCTTTCCTCTCTCACTCCAGGTATCAGGTATTTTTCTAATTGAAGATTTGGTCCTTGAGCCGCACAATAGACGTGACTCATTGGAAGAAGTTCCTCAATTTGCACTTTTTCCAATGGAGAAAGCCCATGAAATGCAACGACTTTTTCATATAAAATCTTTTTTGCTAGCTTAAGATAGGCATATTTCCCACCCCACAGGCCAACTCCTCTTTTTAATAAACGTGGGGCAAATGCTCCACGGGGGCTCAATACAACTGGACAGTGAAATATTCGGCAGGCATGCAAATTATCTATGTTAAATTCGCCATGGACGTGCACAATTTCGGGTTCGAATGATTGCAATTTCTTAATCGTATTTCTGGATAGGATACGCAATCCTCGCCCTTGAAAATTTATGAACCACCTTGGGTGCCACTCAAAGAGCTCTACATCCTTGGGACGCTCTATGGAATAATACAATGGTTCGGTGGTGGTGCTGGCAGTCGCAATGACAACATCCGCCCCGAGTTTCGCCTGACTATGGGATAAACCCAATACGCCATTCGCAACAGCACCACCTCTCAAAAGATTGGGATACCAATGCAAAATCTTCAACTAATTTTTCCCTTTTCTATGCAAGAATTTTCTGCCTCACTGCCAACCAGGCAAGATACCCAGCAATACAAATGGAAAATATTTGAACAGTCAACGCTCCAGGAATTCCCCAGGCATTAATCATCGGAATTGAACCAACGAAAACTACAATTGCGGACGTGCTCCAGATTTTGGCAATTTCGCGAGTTACTCCAATCGATTTAAGTCCCAGCGTGTATACAAACACAAAGGAAGACGCAACAAAGCTGAGGGATATCAACACAAAAAGGTGGCGATGGCCATCATAAATCCCTTTATAAAGATAATGAAGTATGAATTCGGAAAACGAGGAAAGAAGGATCCCATAAAGCGTTACCGTTCCACAGACCAACCAAAGAAGATCACGCATTTTCTTGCGTCGTTCAATCGAAGCATGCTCACCCTGAACGGAAGAGAGTACGGGTAATGCAACGAGTGAAACAGCATTCAACATAAGATCTAGCGGTCGGAAAAGGGTTCGCACTACAGACAAAACTCCAGCTGCTTTTAGACCAAGAAAGGCCGATACCATAATTGTTAAAATACCGGTCGACGCCCATTTGATAACTGTTCCGACAATATTCCATGCTCCGAATTCCTTATGATCATGAAAAATCGAATAAAGACTTAAAGGCCCAGTCCATTTAAACTCAGGTTTAAGTATGCGCAACTGACAAACACTCACAAGTAAACCGATAAAACCCATCGACAAAAATGCCCAATACGGGGTTAGGGAAGCCTTCTGAAAAAGGAGAAATATCATCAATGCATTCAATGTGAAATACATAAAACTTCCTGCAAGGGCCCACGTCGACTGGGAAACGACATAGAAACTTCGCCGAATCATCCACTGTAGAAGAATAAAAGGGCTTGCAATAGCTAAGCCCAGAAAGGCATCAGCCAGCTCCTTAGAGTCAAAAGCCAAGAATGTTAGGGAAGAAACGATTAAAATAAAAGACACTAAGACCGAGAACACTCCGTGTCCTAACAAGAGACTCCCGATATACCCTCTGAATGTTTCGATGTATTTCTTTGCCCCATATACCATCATCGGTTCTATCATCACTGAGGTGTGAATGGCGCCAATAAGAAGAAAAATCGTATATGCTACGGCAAACGCGCCATATTCGTTCGGGCTCAACCAGCGAGCGAGAATAATGTTGATAAGAAAATTCGTACCGCCATGTATCGCCTGGTCAACAAGTGAAATACCGCCTCTTTTCCCCCAACGATTCAATACCATCACGGTAATGCGGATTCAGATTTAAACAACGCGATACAAGACCCTCTACTCAAACTCATGGCATCATCCCGCAAGAATAGTCATCGATGATTCGTTTATATTCATCAACCAAGTCTTGCGCTACTTTTTCCCAGGAGTAGCTCAAACAAAATTTCATTGCATTCTCTGAAACCCGTTGATACATATCCTCTGAATATTCCAAAACCGTAGCCATCCCATCAGCCAAATGCGTACCACTCAGGGGCACGGTTATTCCCATGTTCATTCGCTGCGTCCAATCCCCAAGATTCCCTTCCAATGAGGCAATGAGAGGAATACCATTCCCTAAGGCTTCACAGGGAGCAAGCGCAATGCCAGCATAACGATACACATTAAGAAAATAATCTGCTTCGGTCCAAAGCATCTTCTTCTCTTCCCCTGAGACATAATCTCTAAAATCAAAAATCTCGCTTCCTATCCCCGCTACACGCTTTTTAAGTTTTTCCATAGAATCATTTACCGACGGACCAGCCATTATGACACGGAATGGTTTGGGGTTCGGGGAACGCATCAGAACCTCAACCGCATCGCAAACTAAATCTAATCCTTTATGGAAAATATCCAGTCGACCTAAATGGAGAAAGGTCACCGGATCGTTCAATTTCCTACCATCACATGGCTGAGACTTTATCCAGGATGCATTAATACCGACCGGCGCTACAAACCGTTTTGTTACTCCAAGCTCTGCCAGAATTTCCGCTTCGTATTTTGATGGGGTATGAACACATGCTACGGCTTTAAGCATTGGGGCATCAAAATACTTATGCCATAGTTCTTTTCTCCAAATATGGTAAAAGTGCGTTCGCTTTCCTCCAAAACGGACACCGAATCCATGGGGGCTCAAATTCCCGTTCGTTGAAATAATACAGGGTACACCAAAACGAAAAACCTCTTTCAACCAGACATGATGAACCGGAATCCAGATACCGGATAAATGAATGATGTGAGGTTTAAACGATTGCAAGACCTTCCGAAATTGCAACACACTGCGCAAACCTTTTCCCAATTGAACGGACTGAACATTTGAGGAAATTCTTTCAGAGTCACCCTTATACGAGACAGCAAGAACATCGTGACCAAGATCAGCCTGAGCCTGAACCAAGCTTCTTACTTGAAACGGAGTCCCTCCGGTTTCAAGTAAATCATGAAATATATGAAGTATTTTCACGTCGACAGGAAAGGCCTACAAACTAAAAGGCCGCTCATCAGCCCTGAGGTCGTAGGTCATGGCAGATAGGAAGAACTAATTTTGGGATTAATCCTGTGTAAAGAAAGTGAGAGAAGGGCATTCCATTGTTCATTCATATACTAAATATGGGTTTCCTTCAGTGCCGGTGCTATCTTTTCCCGTGTCATGTTCACGTGATTAACATAGTAATCCATCGTACTTTCTAACAATTCGTTTAATCCCCATTGAGGTTTCCACCCAATTAACGCTTCTGCCTTTGAAATGTCAGGGATTCGCCTATCTGAATCCTCATAGCCTTTACCATAGAACTCTTCACCGGAAACATCGACAATCTGAGGAAGAGGAAGGTCATTTCTCGGGTACCTTCGAACAAAAATATCTTGCATTTTGATTGCAAGTTCCCTGATGGAAATCTCATTCGAAGGTGTTCCAATATTGAATATTTCCCTATTACAGACACCATTTACATCCATGATAATACGATAAATCGCGTCAACCGCATCATCTATATAGGTATAACAACGCCGATGATGTCCCCCATTCACGAGCTTCATATTGGTTCCAGTGAGAAGCGCATCCATAAAAAATGAAAAGACTCGCGGTATCCCCTCACCTTCGCTTAGGAGAAAATCAATCTTGGGGCCAATAAAATTAAATGGACGTATAATCGTGTAATTAAAACCCAGTTCTAAACCATAGGCGTGAAGCACTCGCTCCAACAATTGCTTAGCTGATGCATAAATCCAACGGTGCTTATTAACCGGCCCCATGATGAGGTTTGTGCTATCTTCCGAGAAAGTGGCATGTCGGGGATCGTCAGAATTCAGCAAATGACCGTTCATGAAACTAGCAGGGGTTTTGCCATATACCTCGCACGTCGAAAACTGAATTAATCGTTTATTCAGTGCTACGCAGGTTTCGGCAATTTTCAAATTTTCGGTGAAATTTAACCGGAAAACCTCTAATGGCATTTTTACGTAAAGCCCGGGATTCGCATAGGCAATCAAATCTATGACCACATCCGCGTCTTGAACCAGTTCCCTCAACCCCCAATCTGGCCTTCGAATATCTTCCTTGACGACTCTCAGATTATCAAAACCGACCCACTCTTGAATCTTGTCGTGGGCTTGATCGACCACAGTGACAGTATGTCTTTCTTTAAGGAGTCGAGCTGTTAGATGAGATCCAATAAATCCGGCTCCCCCAAGGCAAAGTATTTTCACAGTCTACCTCACGATAATATTGTGTATGTTAGAAATATAATATAGATATGTATGTTAGGAATATATGATAGATAAAGATTTAGGTGTTAATTTTAGCAATTAAAATTTATGCATATCGATTGAACCGGTTAGAATAAGAACCCAGCCTCGAGGCAAAGAATACGGAAAAAACCATTTTCAGATTGATCATTTCAAAATACCGAATTCATGCCTTAGTATTTTCCATAAAAAGATGGAATTCGTGACAAGATACCGCTTCCATAATCTCTTGGGCTCGCACCACAAACGAAATACCCACTCTAAGCTGTTTCGTTGCATCCAAGGCGGTGCTATTTCTTTCGTGCCGGCATGAAAATCAAAGGCCGCACCGACGCACAATTGCACACCGTGGATTTTTTCACGATGATCAAAGGCAAAATGCTCCTGTTTTGGACATCCCAGACCCAAAAAAATAAGCCCGGCGCCACTCGCATTGATTCGAGCTACAGCCGCCTGATCCTCATCTTGGGTGAGCGGTCGGAAGGGAGGAGCTTCGGCTCCCACGATTCGTAGCGAAGGAAACCGGTGAAGAAGATTTCGTTTCAATCCCCCCAAGACATCCGGCTGGCTTCCATAGAGATAGACACCAACTCCTTTTTGCTCGGCCTGGTGACATAACCGCAGCATTAACTCGGGACCGTATACACGGTCAGAAAGATTGGCTTGATGAAATCGATTCAATGCCCACCGAACCGGCTGCCCATCCGGGGCGACAATATCGAACTGGTTGATTTTATTCTTCAAGGAAGAATCTGAACAGGCTTCGATGAGGCCATGCACAGGCATATGATCCACGATCAGAGAGCGGCGTTCTTGAGCTGCCTGAATCAGGAGAATGGTGGCTTCCTGATAATCAGTCCGACTGACTCCGATACCGAATAGATTAAATTTTGGCGGACAAGGAGAATGTTGCCTGGCCATCCCTTTCGTGGAATCAGATAATTCAGAGGGACTGGTGGAGGGGAGCATTCCGATAGTATTCAAGAATGAGCCTCCATAAGTTGCCCAGGCGTATCGTGTCGCAAATACCAGTCATAGGTCATTTTGATGCCGTTGGAAAGAGAAATATTGGGCTGCCAACCCAGCGCATGGAGACGGGTTATATCCAGTTTCCGCTTGGGGGTTCCGTCTGGTTTAGTAGAATCCCAATTGATCTGCCCGGATACTCCAATAAGCTCTTTAATCATTTCAGCCAGACCCCGGATACTAATGTCCTCTCCACTCCCGACATTCACCAAGGGACCGGCATGATATTCGAGCAAGGTCTGAAATCGCTCAGGATCCAAATCCATGAGGAAAAGGCAGGCGTTCGCACAGTCATCAACATGAAGAAATTCCCGGCTGGCTTGACCTGTGCCCCAAAGCGTAACAGGAGTGCCAGAAACCTTTAATTCATGAAATTTCCTGATGAGTGCAGGTAACACATGGCTGGTTTCCAGATCAAAATTATCCCCGCTTCCATAGAGGTTCGTTGGCATCGCACACAAATATTGCGTCCCGAATTGTCGATTATACGCCTCGCACATTTTTAATCCTGCAATTTTGGCAATGGCATAGGGTTCATTAGTCGGCTCAAGCGCGCCGGTCAACAGATAGTCTTCCTTAATCGGTTGGGGACAATGCTTGGGATAAATACACACGCTTCCCAAAAACAAGACTCGCTTCACCCCGGAGAGATAGGCCGCATGTAAAATATTGGTTTGAATCGCCAGGTTCTGATAAATGAAATCGGCGGGATAGGTGGCATTGGCCATGATACCTCCGACCTTGGCTGCCGCCACAAATACATAATCCGGTTTTTCATTTTCAAAAAAGCCTTGGACTGCAGCTTGATTCGTCAAGTCCAGTTCACGACGAGTTCGTGTAAGAATATGCGTCTGCCCTCTGGCCTGAAGTTGACGCAGAAAGGCCGAACCCATCATTCCCATATGACCGGCTATGTATATTTTACTGGTTGGTTCCATTGTTGAGCATTACGGCTAGAATTAGCATGGCACAACTGAGGTGTTCCTGCCGCAGGTGAATTGGATAAAATGGGTACATGAGTGCTGCATTCTCAGTATCCTGAAATGACTAATCACCCTTCCACCACTTTTGTGGAAATTTCTGACGAAGGATGGAATCGCCATCCCCTTTGGGTTCCATTCCCAACTTTCGCATATCCGCATCGACCATGATTTTGACGAGGTCTTTGAAGGTGATCCGTGGTTGCCATTTGAGTATCTTATGCGCCTTTTCAGGGTTGGCAACCAGGACATCGACTTCGGTTGGACGCAGATACTGTGGGTCTTCCTTCACGAAATCACGCCAATCGAGACCAACGTACCCAAAGCTTTCCTCGACAAATTCCCGAACTGTATGAGTTTCTCCAGTACCCAGAACAAAATCACACGGTGTATCCATTTGAAGCATATGGTGCATGCCCTCTGCGTACTCTGGCGCAAAACCCCAGTCCCTTTTAGCTTCCAGATTTCCCATATACAAATCTTTTTGCTTTCCAGCTTTTATATGAGCAACTGCGCGGCTGATTTTCCGCGTGACAAAGGTTTCTCCTCGTCTGGGGGATTCATGGTTAAAAAGAATCCCATTGCAGGCAAATAAATTAGTCCCTTCCCGGTAATTGACTGTCATCCAATAGGCATAGACCTTTGCCGCTCCATAGGGGCTTCTGGGATAAAAGGCGGTATCCTCCGATTGAGGGGGGCTGGCATTTCCAAACATTTCGCTCGAGGAAGCTTGATAAAATTTGCAGGATACCTCGCTTCGCTTTATAGCCTCAAGGATACGGGTGGTGCCTAGGCCTGTCACATCTCCGGTATATTCTGGAGTATCAAAACTCACCCGGACATGGCTTTGCGCTCCGAGATGATAGACCTCTTGAGGTTGCGTATTATAGATCAGATTGGTCAGTTGGCCTGAATCGGTAAGATCGCCATAATGAAGGAAAAGCTTGGTATGGGGATCATGAGGGTCGGCATAGATGTGATCAATGCGAGCAGTATTAAAGGTGCTGGCCCGTCTGATTATTCCATGAACGGAGTATCCCTTGGAAAGAAGAAGCTCGGCCAGATAGGACCCATCTTGTCCGGTAATACCGGTAATAAGCGCAGTTTTTGACATATATTAAGTTTGGGGGGAAATTAAAAAAGAGATCTTAAACCGCCCCACTTCCTTTCATTACAGCCGGAATGGTCTTGAACAAGATTTTTAGATCCAACCAGATTGACCACTTATCGATATAGTGCAGGTCAAGTTCCATCCATTTAGCAAAGGAGGTAGAACTTCGCCCACTGACCTGCCATAGACCGGTGAGACCTGGCCTGACGCTAAAGCGTCGACGATGCCAATCCTCATAGAACTCCTGAAGATCTCGAACCGGAAGCGGCCGTGGGCCAACCAGGCTCATGTCTCCATTGATGACATTTATTAATTGCGGTAATTCATCAATACTGGCTTTGCGCAACAAGCGCCCTAATGGTGTCACCCGAGGATCGTTGGTAATTTTAAATGCAGCTCCATCGACTTCGTTTAAATGTTCGAGTTCCGCCTGCTGTAATTCAGCATCGGGCACCATGGTCCGAAATTTAATAAAAGGAAATAACCGTTTATTCAACCCGACTCGTTCCTGTATGAAAAAGACCGGTCCAGGTGAACTCAATTTTATGGCCGCAGCGACGATTGCAAAAAATGGGAGAAGGAGAATAACCGAAGGGATGGCAATAATTAAATCAATAGCTCGTTTAATCAAAACAGCCTGATCTCCAATTGCTCCGGTATTGAGGCTGAAAGTGGGATGAAGTCCCACCTCATCAATGGTAGACTTTGCCAGCTTCGGAGAAAAAAGATCTCCCAACACACGAACGAGAATACCCTGCTCTTCACATTGTGCCACGACTTGAGCAGCTTCTTGATAAAAAGAGCGAAAAGGAAGAGCGAGGAGCACTTCATCAACCGAAAACGTTCGAATAAATCCAGGGAATTTTTTGAGATCAGTTAGAATAGGAACATCCTCAAGGTGCTCATGATTGAGTCCATCCCACGGCTCATCCACATATCCTAGTAGGCAGTATCCCAATTCAGGCTTGGATTGAATTTCTTTAGCGAATGCTAATGCACGTGGATTGGTGCCAATGATGAGAATATTGCGTAAATTTCTTCCCTTTCGTCTCATCCATGCCAACGTTACTCGCACACCTACCCGGCTGAGACATATCAGTACAGTCGAAAGAATCCAAAAGCTTAGAAGTACTTCGGCGGACACCATATCGATTCGAAATAGTAGAGCGATCCCTGCCGTGACAAAGGTCACGAGCAAAGTGGCTTTAAGGATATCCGGTACCTCCTGGGCGATCGTAGACAGTCGTTTCGATTCATAGAGCCCCAAGGAGGCACACCCAACATGCCAGATTCCCACCATGACAGCCCCTACGAGAAAATTTTCAATTTTAATTCGCAATGCCAAAAATTCCTCAAAGGCCATTAGGCTGTTGTTCTGTGCATAGAACACCCACAAAACAATCAGAAAAGACATGCCGAGTAACAGCAGGTCACCGAAATGCATTAATTTAATTAGAATTTTTCTTCGAAAATGCATACACAAACCCGCCCGTTACTTAAAACAGTCGAATACCCTGCCCTAATTGAATGAACCTAATTCAGATTCTGAACGAATAAATTCCGGGAGTATTACGTTGCAACATCGTGTAATACATCATCAGGATAAAAAATGGATGAAAATGAATTGGGGGGAAATGAAAGTGGGGAGATGAAAAAATTGGTATAAGAATAATTAAATGAAATTAAAATATAATCCATCGCACTTTTTAAAACATAATATAAAAATAGTGATGCGTAATATTAAATAATTAAGTGCAAATCCTAAGCGAACATACACAAATAGATTTGTGCAAAGCAACCATTATTTAGAATAATGAGTATATATTACATAAAGCAAAATATGTACCTAAGAGGAAATCAGAGAGTAATGCAGGCCATTCCAGTTCAATACCCACTGTTTGGCGATTCGTTCCAAGAATTTTTTTTAATAGCACAAGAATGATGTATTAATAAAGAAACAGTAATACTACGCAATCTCGGCCCGCCATGCGCTTAACTTCCGCCATATTCCTAGTGTTTCCAACGTTTTCAACCATCGTCCTCAATATTTCAGCAATGTAGGTTTCTCCCTACATCGAAAACTCAATCCCACTTTGAAAACCATCCACCATCAGAAAACAGCATATATAAAGGAACGCATTCCAGCAAGCGGATAATTGATCAAGGAGCGGATATACCCAAACGTGTGTGCGGGATAGAAACGTCCGTGAGGTGGCTTTCAGCCTACTCAGAGAAACAAGGAAGGATTGAACACGCGATACACCTGACTGCCATTTTTTTAAAAATCTGAATTTAAGTGATAAGCAAGGCTTGACACGACTGTAATTGGCAGAAACTTACATGGACTTGGGAAAGGTTGTCAGACGGTCTAATCGAGGCCCATGATGTTTGTTCGGCCAATGTCTAAATGTTGAAAGTAAAACTTTTTCATATTATCTTATGAAGTCAGAGGTACCTAAGTTCATAGTAACACGTATTTGTGAGAATTCCACCACATCAATTGCGAAATGACGATCCGGCACTGAAATTCAACTTTATCAGTTACCGGGATTGCTTTGCTCGGATGATGAGCTGGAAATGGCAATGGTTCCTTCAGGAGATTCCGGGGACCATCCTCCACCCAACGCTTTATAGAGTTGCACCATCGACACCAAATGCAGACGACGGGTGGACGTAAGCTCGAGTTCGGCATTGAACAAATCCCGTTTGGCGATGAGCACATCCACATAACTGGTCAGGCCGCCTTTATAGCGAAGGTCGGCCAGACGCAAGGCCGACCGGAGAGCCGTCACCTGTTCCTGCTGGGCAATCCCTTGGGATTCGGCCGTGCGCACTGCCACCAGGGCATCCTCTACTTCTTTGAATGCCACAAGAATGGTCTGCTCGTATTGCGCCAACACCTGCTTTGCCTGTGCCACCACGGCTTCTTGATGAAACCCCAGAATCTGGGCATTGAGCACCGGACCGGCGAGTCCCAGGCCGGCTTGCCCAAATTCACTGCCGGAACTGACCAGACTCGAAAGTTGTGGGCTTGCGAGACCAAGAATACCCGTAATCGAAAACTTGGGAAACCGTTCCGCTTTCGCAACACCGATTCGGGCGGTCGCCGCTGCCAATTCGTGTTCGGCTTGTACGATATCCGGACGGCGCTGGAGCAATTCCGAAGGGAGACCGGGCGGGACTGTTGGCGGAAAAATCTGATCGGTGAGAATCTGGCCCCGAGGAATTCTAAAGGGGTTCCGCCCAAGGAATACACTCAGTTCGTTTTCCTTCTGCACCATGAGCCGCTCGAATTGAGCGACCCGGGCCGCCGCATTGGCCCGTTCAGCCTCAAATTGGTCTGCATCGAGTCTTGAACTTACCCCTTGTCGTAATCGCGCACGGGCAATTTTCACCGATTCTTCCCACGAACCAAGTGTTCGCTTGGCAATGTCCAACTGCATGTCGAATTGCAACAGTTCCAAATACGCTCCTGCCACACCACTGACCAACTGAAGGATGACGGCCCGTCGATTTTCTTCGCGGGCAAGCAAATCGCCAAACGCTGCTTCATTTGACCGACGAATGCGTCCCCAGATATCAATCTCCCAATTCAAATTCCCGATTCCAAAATAACTAAAGTTGCTGGGGAATCCCTGTCTGGCAAAACCGCCAAATTTCCCTAAAACCGGAGCATTGAGTTGCGTACTTAATTGAGGGGCAAATTCCATTCGTTCGATGAACACTCGAGCTTGGAATTCCTCGACACTGGCGGCGGCTTCTTGAAGATTTTTATTTTCCTCCAACGCCACACGAATGAGTTTTTGCAATTCCTCGTCGTGAAGCAATTCCCACCAGGGAAGATTCGCGATAGACTCCCCTTCGGTGTCGGACATGCGAAACTGGTCGGCCGTTTTAATATCGGGCCGTGAGTAGTCCGGTCCCATGGCACAGGACATAAGCAACACGGACGACAAGAAGAGGGCACAGAACGAACGCATGTTATCGTTCTCCATCAAGGATGTGCTCATCCTGATCTTCAGCGAGAATGTCGGCAGATTTCCCCTTCATTCGTGACCCCAACTTCCTGATGAGCACAAAAAACAGCGGAACAAAAAAGATCGCTAAAAATGTCGCCGCCAACATGCCGCCGAAGACCCCTGTCCCGATGGATTGACGACTGGCCGCACCCGCACCGGACGCAATGACCAAGGGAACCACGCCTAAAATAAACGCCATAGAGGTCATAATGATCGGCCGGAATCGAAGACGGACGGCCTCTAAGGCTGCCTCCACCAGCGGCATCCCTCCCTCATAGCGATGATTCGCAAATTCGACGATCAGAATCGCATTTCGTGCCGCAAGCCCGATTAAGGTCACTAAGCCGATTTGAAAGTAGATATCATTGCTCAAGCCCCGAATCCAGACGGCGGATAGAGCCCCGAAGAGACCGAACGGCACGGCAAGAATCACGGCAAAAGGCACCGACCAACTTTCATACAACGCGGCAAGCACCAGGAACACCATTAAGAGGCCGAAGGCGAAGGCAAAAATGGACTCGGTGCCGGTCTTCCGTTCCTGATAGGAAATCCCGCTCCAATCGATATCATAGCCCTTGGGAATCAACACCTCCTGAGCCAGTCGTTCCAACGCATCAAGGGCAGCCCCAGAACTATACCCCGGAGCCGCAGCTCCCAGAACGGAGGCGGTATTAAAACCGTTGAAATGCGTCACGGTATCCGGGCCGCTCGTAAATTCCGTACTGACCACCGTATCAAGCGGAATCATCGTCGAACCCTTGGCATTTCGGGCACGTACATAAATTTTCGCAATGTCATCGGGACTCGACCGGAACTCCGGCAACGCTTCGGTCTGCACTCGATAGACTCGTCCGAATTTAATGAAATCGTTGATGTAGAAATTGCCGAAATACGCTTGCATCGTATCGAACACTTCGGAAATAGGCACACCCAAGGCCTTGGCTCGTTCCCGATCGACGCGGGCATACAAACGCGGCGCGGTGACGCGAAAACTTGTGCCGATCGCACCAATGGCCGGGTCTTGTTTCGCCTTGCTCACAAATTGTTGCGTGATGGCGGAAAACTGTTTGAAATCTCCACCGCTCGGATCCTGTAATTGCAGTGAGAATCCTCCGGTCGTCCCCAATCCACGAATGGAAGGTGCGTTAAAAGCCAGGATCAGCGCCTCGGGAATTTCGGCAAACTTTTTGAAGGCATTCCCAATCAGAGATTTAACATGCTGATCCGATTGCGTGCGGTCATCCCAGTGATGCAAGGGCACAAACATCGTCGCCTGATTCGACCCTCGAGTGTTAAAGACGAAGTTTTGCCCGACCAGCGCATCGGTGGAGTGCACTTCGGGAACCGAAAGAAAATAATTTTCAACCTGTTCAATCACGTCAATGGTTCGCTGCTTGGATGCCCCGTCCGGCAATTGCACGACCGAAATAAAATATCCCTGATCTTCATCCGGCAAAAAACTGGACGGCAGAACTTGAAACAGTCCACCGATGACAAAAAGCAGAACCCCAAAGACCGCCAGCGAGAGCACCGCGTGTTTAAGTATCGAGCCAACCGTCCCCACATATCGATTCTGCGTCCAATTAAATCCATCATTAAATTTCTTCCAAAACCCGGCCTCCCGTTCCTGATCCGGCTTGAGAATCAACGCACAGAGGGCCGGACTGAGTGTCAAGGCCACGACCCCGGAAAGGACCACGGACAGCGTAATGGTAATCGCAAATTGCTGGTAGAGTTCGCCGGTAATACCTCCCAGAAATGCCACTGGCAGAAAAACCGCCGCCAACACCACGACGAGCGCAATGACCGGGCCGGTCACTTCCGTCATGGCCAGCTTCGCGGCTTCCTTTGGGGGATGTCCGTTCTGAATGTGCCGGGCCACATTTTCCACCACCACGATCGCATCATCCACCACAATCCCGATGGCCAGGACCATGCCGAACAAAGTCAAGGTATTAATCGAAAATCCGAGGGCGACCATACCCGCAAACGTGCCGATCAAAGAAACGGGGACAGCCACGGCTGGAATTAATGTTGCGCGCCAGCTTTGAAGAAAGAGGTAGACCACCAAAATAACCAGGATCAATGCTTCTCCCAGGGTCTTCACCACTTGTTGAATAGAAACCTCAATGAATCGGGTTGTATCGTACGGGATGTCGTATGAGACTCCAGCAGGAAAAATATTCGTGAGACTCTTCATCTCGTCCTTGATTCGTTTCATGGTTTCAAGGGCATTGGCTCCTGGGGAGAGGAATGTCAGCATAAAGACATTGGGTTTGCCATTCCACCGTCCCTCGAGGTCATAGGATTGTGCCCCCAACTCAACCTTAGCCACGTCGCCGAGACGCACCATGGAACCATCCGGATACGCCCGGACAATCATGTCCTCGAATTCTTTGGCCTCGCTCATCCGTCCTTGCGTGATCACGGGAATGGTCAGCTCAGTTCCACTCGGGGCAGGCTCGCGTCCGATCCGGCCAGCCGGAAAATCCCGGTTCTGCTCACGAACCACATTCGCAATATCAGTGGGCGTCACATCCATTTGAGCCATACGAATGGGGTCCAAAATAAGACGCATGGAGTAGTTCTGTCCGCCAAAGATCAACGCATCCCCCACTCCGGGAAGCCGTTTGATGTTATCCACAATCCGCAAAATCGCAAAATTAGAAAGAAAGACCGTATCCTGACGAGGATCACTGGAACTCAACGCCACCACCCCGAGTAGATCGGGAGACACTTTTTTGACGGTGATACCCTGCCGGACAACTTCCGGCGGAAGCTGTGGCTCGGCCAAACGTTGACGGTTTTGAGTTTGGACCTGTGCGATATCGACATCCGTCCCGATTTCAAAGGTCAATCGGATGGTCATATGACCGTCGTTGGTGCTGGAAGAATCGTAGTACAGGAGATTATCGATCCCAGGGAGTTGCACCTCAATCGGCCTCGCCACGGCTTCGGCCACGACTTCTGCGCTGGCACCAGGATAATCGGCTTCAATTTGGACCACAGGCGGAGTGATTTCCGGAAATTGAGCGATGGGAAGAACCTGGAGAGACACCAGTCCCACCACCACAATCACAATGGAAATGACCGTGGCAAAAATAGGACGGTCAATAAAAAAATGAGAACTCATGAGTTCTCCTGCGTGGCTTCGGGAGGTGTCGGATTCTCATGGCCCGGGGTTTCCGATGTGGCCTCACCATTCCGGAACGGCACTGGATTCACCTGCATACCCGGTTGAATTCGATGAAACCCTTCGACGACGATTCGCTCTCCCGGTTGAAGGCCCTCTTCAATGAGCCAATCGCCGCCACGCCAACCGGTCGCGTCCACTTCGCGCACTTCGATTTTATCGTCGGGTCCAATCACATTCACAAATGTGCCTTTAGGACCCTGTTGAACCGCACGTTGAGGAATCAAAATCGCATCAGTCCGGATATACCCCTTCAGCCGGATGCGGACAAAATGTCCGGGATACAAATAGGATTGACCGGGAGAAAGATCAGCCTCAGGATTGGGGAAGGCAAACCGGCCCTGTAAGGTCCCCGTCTCCGACCGGATGGCCACATCGGCAAAATCCAATTTGCCTTCATGGGGATAGACACTGCCATCAGCGAACGTCATGACTCCGCGCAATTGAAAGAGATCGGGCCTCTCGACTTTGTGGTCCGCCAACTCACGCCGCCGCCGCAACAAATATGTTTCCGGAACGGACATATTGACATACATGGGATCCAGCTGATCGATGGTGGTCATCAGGTCTGTCTGGGCGGACACCAGACGTCCTTCATAAAACCGGCTTTTCGAAATACGTCCACCGATCGGAGCGACGATCAGGGTATTACTCAGGTCAAACCTGGACTTGACCAGATCCCCATGCGCCGCTTCCAGGGAGGCTTTGGCGGCTAACCCTTCCGCCACCGCATCGTCCACGTCCTTTTGACTGACCGCTTGCTCTTTCAGAAGAGGTTTGACTCGAGCAAAATCCTGCTTCGCTTGTACCAGTCGAGCCTCCGCTTGCGTCACCCTGGCTTTGGCACTCAGATAAGCCGCTTTGAAGGGCACGGGGTCAATGAGGTACAGCCGGTCACCTTGCTTGACATTCCTGCCTTCAGTGAAAAAAACTTTCTTAATGATGCCCGTCACCTGTGACCGGATCTCCACAGGCCGAAAGGCCTCGGTTTGTCCGATGAATTCGGGTTCATCGGGGAGATCCTGGGTGGTGACCGTCACCACTTCCACCGTCGGCGGTGGAGGAGCCGGAGGGGAGGTATCTCCCTGCCCACATCCTGCAAGAAGAATCAGGAGTAATCCAACACTCCTACGAATCACGGCGCGCCCATTGCCAATGTATACTGAAACGGGTCTGAGTATGGCTGCATTCATCTGGTTGGTTCCCACCAATTCCGTTCTATTCCATTCACAACATTTAAGTCGTAATTTTCAATTTGTGCTGTCCTCTGAATGATTGGCTTATCCATAAGGGTTGTCTTTCCTACATCTTCATTGCAGGGCATCATCTTCTGTAAATGTGTAGACGAAGGTTCACCACTATTATTACAGCCGAACAAAATTTTTCACGCTTTCCTTCCATCAAGAAGCTCGAATATCGGCTTACTCAAGTCGTCCCATTCTTCCCGCACGATAATCGTTCACAGCCTGCACAAGCTCTTCCTCAGTATTCATGACAAAAGGGCCCATGCGGGCGACCGGTTCCGGAATCGGTTCTCCACTCAGCACCAACACCCTTGCCTCCTCCGTGGCCTCAAAATTTACCTTCGTTCCCTGCGGGTCGCAGAGAGCCATTTCGGCCTCCCCGACTTCGTGAGATTTATTCAAGACCAACTTCCCACTAAGGACGAACAGGCCCGTATTATATCCGACCGGAAGACTGAGCTCACCCAGATGTCCGGCAACCAATCTCAGATCATACAGGTGCACAGGCGTGAACGTCTTGGCCGGCCCTTTGAGTCCCTCATATTCACCGGCGATCACACGGAGCACACTGCCTTGTCCCCCAAGATTGGATTGCGGAATGTCTTCATTGAGGACCGTTTGGTAGCGGGGCGCGCCCATTTTTAATGATTTGGGAAGATTGACCCAGAGTTGAATCATCTGCAACGTGCCACCCTCCTTGGCCCAGGCTTGTTCATGAAGTTCTTCATGCACCACACCCGAAGCCGCCGTCATCCATTGCACATCGCCCGGTCCGATAGTTCCTCCGTTTCCGGCTGAATCCCGATGCGCGACTTTTCCCTGATAGACGATGGTCACGGTCTCAAATCCCCGGTGAGGATGTTCCCCGACACCCAGCCGTTGATTCGTAGGAGGGAACGATGCCGGACCCGCATAATCCAAGAGCAGAAAGGGACTGATCTCTTCGGTCAGATTCTGACTTGGAAAGATATTCCGTACCGGAAACCCGTCCCCTACCATATGAGTAGATCCCGATTTGTAGATTCCTGAAATCGATTTCATCTGCGTCATGGCACCCTCCTTTCCTCAATACTGTTTTCTCAGCAAATTATTTCCCAGACCGCGTGATCTCCTCAACGTAGGCCCGGGTCAAACAACCGGAAGAGAGAAAACTCGCGCCCTGCTGAAAGACCCGGTTCAAAAACGATTTCCCTTCCTGATCCAAATATGTCACCCCCCGCAGATCCAGTCGATGGGATCGCCCCGGATTCTCCGCGCATGTCACCTGCCAACACCGCTCAGCTTCGATGACTGTCGGTCCGGCCAATCGACCCTCCAACTGGAGGGTGATTGTCGTCTCATCTATGCGGGGGGTGACTCTGAGCATAACTTCATTCCTTATCAAAACAGTTGAGAACAGGAGCCCGGGATCTCTTAGGCTGCCATTGTTTTTGAGCGTAAACCTGTCGTGAGCACACATGGTTCAACACATAAGAACCCTTTTACCCGTGATAAAAGTCCTCACGAATGATTTTTCCATCCTTCCAGGTTTGCACGGCCACCTGCTGCATCTTCACCCGATTTCCGCCTTTAAAGGTCAGGTCAAACGTCCATTCCACCGCAGCATGGTCCCCGTCAACGATCGTCCGTCCGACCTGAGCTCCGTGAAATTCCTGAATATTCCCTAAAAACTTTTGTTCATATTCCCGGTTGGCAGCCTTCCCGACTCGTTCTTCTTTTCGATTCTCACTCATGACAACGTTATCAGCATAATACGTGTCAAAGGTCTCCAAAAGCTTCCCGGCCAAAATCCCATCGATCAATGCTTGAACCTGTTGTTGAATACTCATGCTACCTTCTCCTTTCAATAAATAAAATTTACCGTTTACACCTCGAATTGAAACATCGATCAATTCATCAAACATCATTCCTATGATGACCCGATAGGAATGAGCGCCCCATTCAGAGCCTCAGCTTCCTCGGAGGCGAGAAACACAAGCAGTGCGGCAATCGCTTCCGGCTTCACCCATTCGTTGGGATCGGCATCCGGCATGCTGTTGCGGTTAGCAGGGGTATCAATGGTCGCCGGTAATACCCCGTTCACAGTCACGCCTGAACCGGTTAACTCCAGAGCCAGCACCTTGATCAGGGCAAGAAGCCCCGACTTAGAGACAATATAGGCACCCGCACCGGGGAACGGGTCCACAGCGGCACGCGCGGCCATATGGATAATTCGACCAGAGCCTTGCTTGGACATGAAGCGAGTTGCCTCCCTCGACAGCAAAAAGGCCGAGGTCAGGTTGAGAGACAACATTTTGGACCAGGTGGACATTTCTGTTTCTGCCAGACGACCCATGGCAAACCCGCCAACAAGATTGATCAAGCAATCAATGCGTGTGGTTTTGCGCACGGCCTCCTTCATCAGTCGATGAACCTCAGCCTCATCGGTGACATCCGCTGAAAGGCCCACTAGCCCTTCCGGAAGCTTCGTTGGAAGTTCCCGGCCCACGACCACCACCTTGGCTCCCGCCTGGGCGAATGCCTCGGTCACCGTCTGGCCTAAACCACCCAATGCCCCCGTGATCATGACAACTTTTCCGTTAAGGGATATCATCTTTCGGCTCCTTCTTCGTCTCTCTGACTTTTTCTCATACCACAATTCCCCGCCTCAGAAGGTGGCCCCGATCTCTCACCACCCGGCAAGAGACCGAGCCACATCATTGTGAACATCCGACTCGTTACTCGTGAGTCTTCCCTTTGGCATTAATGCTTGTTTCGTCATCCGACGCACGGTGAAGATCGATCACAGTCCCGCCTTCATTCACTTCAACCGTGACCATGGCACCTTCTTCGATGGGCTTGGTTTTGATTTCCAGCCGACCAAGAGGGAAGACCTTTTCCCCATCAGGGGTCTGCAATTTGATCTCTTTATTCATTTTCCCCATGTACACCAATTTCCCCGTATAGAACTGATGTATTCCTTCCTCGCCTTTAGGGTGGGCTTCTATGACAGCATTGTTCTCATCCAGAACCAAGGTTACTTCATCTCCCACCTTGGGGACGGCATGGCCATGACGATGAGAAGCATTTTCGGTCAGAGAATAGTCTCCCGTGGGTGTTTTAACCGTGAGAACACCACCCTTCTCCGTTGTCACGACTCCGGTGACCTGCTTATGTCCATGGCTGACACTCTTAGAGTCTGCGTAACCGATACCGGACATGATAAGAAACATGCCCATCACCGCTGATAACATAATCACGTGAAGATTCATTGTACGGTTCATCACTTCCTCCTTTATGGTTATTGAGAGATCCCTGCTTCTATCCTGACGAAGTTGCCTACTATTCATGTCTTGACTCCTTTCCATAATTATTCATTTTCTAGTCGTACATTTAGATCTGTCACACTTAGGCTGCCGCAGTCCGACGAGTCCCATCAGCGTGCAATGATTCCTGCCGTGCAAGCCACTTTCCAATGACCTGATCGACCGACCATTTGCCGGCGCCCGTCACCATTAACGACAGACCCATGCCAATGACGAGCAGGTGATATTCAAATCCCTCACCGGCTTGTTGGCCAAACCAGTTCATAAAAAACCCATTAGACCAGTGCACCGTTGTGATGGCGCCTAACATGATGATGCCTAAACTCGCGGCAGTGAACCGCGTCATGAATCCGGCTGCCATTGCCAGTGCGCCAACCGATTCTCCCATAATGACCAGAAATGCAATCACCCAAGGCAAACCCATTTGCTCAGTAAAGAATCCCATCGTGCCTTCAAACCCGTTTCCTCCATACCATCCCAGCAGCTTCTGAGCGCCGTGAGGAAAAATGACCAAGGCCAGCATCACTCTCAAAATAACCGGCGCCCAACTCTCTTCTGTTTGAAATAATGTTTTCATGGCTTCCTCTCCTTTGTGAATGAATAAATGTGTGTGGTTTGTCATTATTTGTTCTAACGAAAGCTTTGTTGAACTCTTACCTCTTACATATGGCAAGAGCCATTCCACCTTCACAAAAGATCAAAAAAAGACACAAACATTTGAATGAATTGATGTTTCTATCGAAGATGCAAAAGAAAGAGAAGAGGTGTGTCGAATCAAATGTGACGATATGTCGACTCGTGTCGAGGGGGCGACAGACAGACGAACGGAAGATGGTTAGGCAGAAGGGATTTTCATGAAATTCCCGATGCCTTCGCTTCTCTCATTCGGGATGACGAACGGCAGGAGGACAATCCATTGAGTAGTTTGGCAAAGTGCTCGGGATGCCATGCCTCGTGAATCCCTCCATCGCGGACATTTCCGACAGTAGTCATCGGGAATCCATTTTGGTGTCGTTCCAATTGGACCTCCGCTGACGAACTGCGGGGATGACAGAGGAGGAGACGCTTGGGCATGTCCGAGATTGTTTATTGAGAGTCTTGCTATGAGAGATTGGCAACGACTTCCTTAAGTGCCAAGCAGGCATTTCTCTGGCTGATCATTTACTTCATAAAATCGTGCCTCGATCGCATTTCCTTCAGGATCGAGAAAATAAATGGAGGTTCCTGTTCCCCGCGCTCCCCACCGTTGGACAGGCCCTTCACTGATTGCAATATTATTGTCACGAAGTCGACCGCATAAGTCTTCCCAATCCGTTTTGGTGAGTGCAAGACAAAAGTGGTTCAGATTGCTAAAGCCTGTCCCTGCTGAAATGTTTTGCTCCCATAACTTCTTGGGAAATAAATCGATGACGGTATCATGATTGATCCGCACAGAAGGAAACGGCGCTTTCCCGGCATGATACTCTTCGAGCCGCTCTGCCGGTAGCATCAAAATTCTGGTATAAAAATCGATCATCGCTTCATCATGTTCAATATTCAGGACAATATGATCGAGAAATCCTTGCATTTGCGAATGCTCCATATTTAAAAGCTGTTGGTACGTTCAACACGTTCCCGGATCTGCCCAGCCCAAGGACCTTTTTTGAGGCGAGAGGGTGAAGGGTATCACCGGCGTGAATACGCCCCTGGTCTCTAGAACGCTGCGTCATTGAGGAAATTCTGTTGGCGCGGTCATCTGCCATCCTTCACCATTGAGAGCCCGCATGTATTCCACCAGATCCTTCTTTTCCTGGTCGGTTAATCCCAAAGGAATAATCAAATTAGACAGATGCGGGTTCTGGATTCCCCCTTGGTCGTAAAAATCGACGACGTCTTCAAGGGTGGCGAAACGCCCGTCATGCATGTACGGAGCGGTCCTGGCAATCTCCCGTAGGGTTGGCGTTTTGAATCCGCCAACGGTCCCCGGATGCTTCTCCACCGAATACCGTCCCAGATCGGCTTTCGCCGTGTCCCAATCGATGCCGAGATTGTGAAATTCTTCGTCGGCGAAATTGAATCCCGAATGGCAGCGTGTGCAGCGGCCCTTGCCCTGAAATACTTGGAGCCCTCGTTTGGCGGACTCGGAGATCGCGTCCTCTTCTCCGCCCATGTCGAATCGATCTGCGGGACTGTTGCCGGACAAAAGAGTCCGTTCAAACGCCGCAATCGCTTTGGCCACCCCATCAATGGTGACATCCGTGCAGAAAACCTGCTGAAATCGCTCCCGGTATCCCTTGATGGCATTGAGCTTCTCCACCTCCGCATCCGTGGACGGCATTCCCATCCGTACCGCCTTGGTGAGGGGATTGACCGCTTGCGCTTCCAACGTGGCCATTTTCCCATGCCAGAGCTGGGCATGGCCGTACAGTCGGTTGACGACAGTCATTCCGTTCCGGGTGGCCACCTGGTTATCGATACCCATGGAGAGCTTGGTGCCGTCAGTCCAGGCCAGCTCCGGTTTGTGGCAGCTCGCGCAGGACATTGTATTGTCACGTGACAGGCGTGGATCGAAGAATAACAGCTTCCCGAGTTCAACCTTTTCGACCGTCAGCGGATTGTCTGACGGAATAAATGGCTTGATCTCATCCTCCAGCCCGAACGGAATTTTCAACTGATACGGGGTACTGACAGGTTTGCACGACTCAGGAGGTTGTGCATTGGCAGCGAGAGCCCCTGGCGCTCCAGGCAGAAACAGGACCGTGAGAAGGAGAAGACCCAAGTTCCCTCTCCATGGGAGATGATTGATTGAGAATCGCTGAAACATGATGAACCTCCAGATTGAATGAAACATGTATGGCCAGAGCCTTTTTTCTTTGAGCAGGAGACCGGGGATAGTCACTCACATGAAAAGTTGGAGAGAATTTGCAGAAAACACACCAAATTAGGTCGGGCGGGAGATGCCGAGTTTTTTCATCTTCGAGATCAACGTGGTGCGTTTCATCCCGAGGCGGGCCGCGGTGCCTGTAGAGCCCCCGATTACCCATTTGGTGTCTTGCAGGGCACGAAGAATATGGTCCCGTTCCGCACCTTCTAAGGTCGCGCCAGACTGAGTCCCTCGCTGAAGACCGGCTTTGAGGTCTAATAACGGCACAGCCAGTTCGGAACCCTGGGAAAGAATAACCGCGCGCTCAATCAGGTTTTCCAGTTCGCGAATATTCCCCGGCCAGGGATAGCCTTCCAGACGTTCCATCGTCTTGGCAGGAATGGTCTCGATGGGTTTTTTCATCCTGGTGGCATAACGCTGGGCAAAATACCGAACAAGAATCGGGATATCCTCCTGCCGTTCGCGAAGGGGCGGAACCGTGATGGGAAAGACATTCAAACGGTAATACAAGTCACTGCGAAACTCGCCGGCTTCCACCATCTGCATTAAATCGCGGTTGGTGGCCGCGACCAGCCGAACATCCACGCGGATGGTGCGCGTCCCGCCCAATCGTTCAAACTCCTGTTCCTGAAGCACCCGAAGCATTTTGGATTGCAACTCTAATGGCACTTCCCCGATTTCGTCCAAAAAAATGGTTCCGCGATGCGCAAGTTCAAAGCGACCGACTTTTTGAGAAATGGCTCCTGTGAAGGCACCCTTCTCGTGGCCGAACAGTTCGCTTTCCAACAGACCCGTAGGAATAGCCGCACAGTTAATTTTCACAAAGGCCTGGTCATTTCGCGTGCTGAGCTGGTGGAGAGCTCGAGCAATGAGTTCCTTGCCTGTGCCCGTTTCGCCCAAAATCAGCACGGTCGAATCGGTTGGGGCGACAATTTCCAATTGTTGAAGGACATGCTTTAAGCCCTGACTCTCGCCGACAATCTCCTCGAAGTTGGCTTCTGTCCGGATTTCATCCCGGAGATAGACATTCTCCTTTTCCAGCTTTTCTTTTAATTCGGTAATTTCCCGATAGACAAGGGCATTTTCGAGGGCAATCACCACTTGTCCGGCGACCTGCGTCAGCAGGTCGGCATCCCCCGTGGAAAAGGCTGAAGAACGGGTACTGCCGACATTCAACGTCCCCAAAACCCGATCGGGGAGCATGAGTGGCACACAGCATCCAAATTTCACACCCTCCGCGATCAACTGTCGGGCGGTGACGGAATGAAATTGCTGCAGATCAGTTTCACGCCAACACACCGTTTTTCGTGATCGAAATGCTTCTCCGGCCGGCGTGTCATCAAGCGCAATGGAATGGCTTCCCCCCAACAAGCCTTTCCCTGAAGGAAAATTCAGCACATGTCGATGAAAGTTCTGCGCATCCGGATTATAGAAATATAAGCTGGTGGCTTCATGCGGAATCACCCGTCGCAAGGACGTGACCATGGTCGAAAACAAATCCCCAAGTTCCAGCTTCGACACGATCGCATTGTTCACGTCCAGCAAGACTTGCAGACGATCCCGCTCGCGGCACAATTCCTCTTGATGCAGGACATTGTCCACCGCCACCGCCACTTGCTTGGCGACCTGAAGCAGAAACGTCAATTCCGACTCCTGGTAGGTTCCTTTTTCCACACTCGCGAAGTCGAGTGATCCCAGACGGCGTAAGGAGGTGGTCAGCGGAACCGTGCATAAAGATTGCACGCCGTCTTCGAGCATGAGGGGCAGCACTGCTGGAAAACGGGAGTCTTGAGTCAGGTCGGAAATAATCAATGGCTGCTGGGCCTGCCACACCCAGCCACTCGGATGGGCATCCAAAGCCCATTCTTTCCCGCCCTGTATATCCGCAGGAATATTGGCCTGAATAATATAATCCTGGATAGTGTTCCGCTCGGGCTGGTACAAAGCCAAGCCAATGAAACTCAGTGGAACGATACGAGGAAGGCGTTGAGCCAGGTCCTGTATCAGGTTAGTGAGATCCCGGTGAACCGCGATCGCCTCCGAAACCTCGAGAAGAGCCTGATAGGGCGATGACTGATCTCCCAAAACCGGCTGAATGCGTTTATCCATAGGGGTACAGTATCGCCGATTCCCCCTCACAAACAAAAGCCAGGTTGCCTTTTGTGCCCCAGATGGTCAAGGGGCTTTGGAAGGCGAGGCAAATGTGATCCCGATATCCTGTACCTCCCGGTAGGGAAGGAGCCAGACCAACGATTCATCATGCAGATCTCCGACTTGGATTCGATTACCCCAGGGATCCCGGAAATCACATCGAAAATCAGGACGCACCTCCAATCCGTATTTCTTGGTGATTTTTTCCCGAACTTCCTTCACCTGAGCGTCATCCCGGACCATAATGCCAAAATGTTTGGCCCGATCAGGTTGAAGGGTTTTAACTTCAAAGATCGCCAAAAACTGGTGCTCCCCCATTTTGCACCAGACAGCCCCCTCTCCGCCCCGTAGCATTTCAAGGTTGAAGACATCCGCATAAAACTCGACGGCTTTCTGAGCATCGTCAACTTCAATCACGACATGATTGACTCCATAGACTTGTACCGGCATTTTAGTTTCTCCTTTCCATTATTTTTTCGTAATGATGACACGTTCATTGGATGCAGGAACATCTTGCATGATGCTCTCGCCAAATCCGGCATGGCGGAACATGCGGTCATATTCACTGAAGACATAGGCATCCCCGTCAGGAGTCGTGGCCAACATAATCAAGCAGAACTCAGCCATCAGCGCGGGAGAAATACGATCTTCATTAGGAATAAATTCCAGCGTGATCACATATCCCCCCGGTTTGAGGGAACCATGCACCGTTTTCAAAAATGCCTCGCAGGTCGGCACATCGAAGTGATGCAGGAAATTTGTGAGAAGGATCACATCATAGTCTTTCTCGAATTCCACCTCAAAGGCGCTCCCCGGCAATTCATGGAATCGCTTGGAGATCCCGGCTGCTTGAGCATTCTCTCTGGCAACCGTCAATACATTGGGCCAATCCTGAGCGGTAATGTCCGCCGCTGATAATTTGCGACCGATTTCGATGCCGAACACCCCATGACCGGCTGCCACATCCAAAACTTTGTGGGTATCGGGCGCATTCTCTTTCACCCAGGAAGCAATCCACTCTGCCGGACCTTTCATCAATGGCACCATAGACCGCGCAAACGTCACCCAATCCGGATGTTCCGGTGCCAAGGTTCCTTTCTCCCCGACCACGGTTCCGCCTTTTCGAACGGCACCAGTCAGCTGCTTGAAGCCCTCCACAAGGGGAAATGACAACATAAAATCCAGAGTCGGCCCTAAATAGGCCGGAGAAGTCTTGGTTAAAAATAACTCCGAATCCGGAGTCAACCCGTATTCCTCCCCCTGTTTGGTCAGAAAACCTCCCACAGTCAGATAGTCTCCCAACATTCTCAGGCCTCGTTCAGAACCCCCGCATCGTTGAGCTAAGGCCTTGGGAGTATGGTAGCCTTCCGCGATAGCGGAAAACACATCCAGTTCGATGGCTGATTTCAATGCCGCCGTCCGCATATGTCCATTGACGGTTTGAAAGAATAATTGAGGTGAAGGTCCTTCGGGTGATTTCATGGTCGTCATGTGTTCTCCTAGTCTTTTGGATTATCTTCTTATGGCTCTTCCGAATTTAGTGTGGGTATACCCCTGAGACAATGCTTAAGTCCTATGCCTACAGCTTCCTCCCCTTTGTAAGGTGAGGTGAAGGTGGCGAAAAAAAGAATCAGCTATGTGCTCATATTATTGGGCCAACAGCCCTCGCGACAAATTGACATCTGGCCTTTCTACCTCCCCTTGTCTTTGTTCCTCTTTGTAACAAAGCCTTACAAAGGAGGGGATTTCCTCGGAAATTCCTGTTGCTCAAACAACCCACACAATTTGCTTAAGAGCTTTCCTATAATAAATGCGTGGGAATTGACACGACTCCTCGAGTGGCCCTGTGTTTCAACGTCGTAGAGGCCCAGCCGTACGACGAAGAACAACAACTGGGGGAAGATTACAACACCAGGGGCTTGATCGGCGCCAGCACCAATGTCGGGTCACGCTTCCAATCCACCTCCGGTGCATCGACATAGAGTTCCACTTCGTTACCATCGGGGTCCTGAAGGTAGAGACTTTGGCTGACCGTATGGTCACTCATACCTTCAATGGTGATACCGGCCCGATCGAGATCCTGCTTGGCAGTACGAAGTTCCTCCAGGCTATCTCCAACTTTAATGCCAATGTGATAGAGGCCCCGTCTCCTTCCCGAAGGCGGTCCAGGAACATCGCCCACTTCAATTAACAACAGTTCATGATGAGTCCGGCCAGAGGTGAGCGCCGCCGCTTTTCCTCCAAAAATCTGTCCGACTTCCTGAAACCCCACCACATCTCGATAGAACTTCAAAGACTCTTCGAGATTTTTGACGTAAAACACCACATGTCCTAAATATTGGGCTTTCATAATAAATTTCTCCTCCGTCTTTAGAAAAACGAAACGGTTATCAATGAATCCTCATGGCTTTCCACTTCTTGCCTGTTTTCCTACTCAACTTTGATTAACGCAATGATCGTTCCAGTTTCTTTCTAGAGGCCCTTCAAACACAAATGATGCTCTGGCAAGCCAAATTGCTCTTGGAGCAATCCACGCTCGTGACAGGAAAAGAAAATTATTGCCGAAATATCGACACAATGACGACATTCCGGCAGCTTGAGGGAACTTGAGGGATGAAACGAAATAGGCCCGGCACCAAAAAGGCAGGAAAGAAAGGACACCAGGTAAGGCAGCTTGGACAATAGACTAAACCCAGATTCTCCGGGACGGAGAATCTGCGTTCAGATGAGTAGACGAAACCCTCTCTTATTTATCTTTTTGTTCCTTGGACCCGGCGCCGATAGTCTCCAACCCGGCCTGCGCACATGCGGCATCCAGATGACCACCCGGCGCTCCACCCACCCCGATACCACCGACAACCTCTCCCCCAATTTCAATAGGAAGCCCGCCACCAAGAAGAAGCATATCCTCATTCATATCCCGTAATGCTTGAACCGCCGGCATCTTGGCAATCAACTCGCCCAATTCAGCCGTAGGCCTTTTCAGACTGGCCGAGGTATAGGCCTTCTTGCGACTGCTATCCACGGTATGCGGACCGGCACCATCTTCCCTCAATATCGCCCTCACCACCCCGGCCCGATCGACAACCGCCGCACTCACCCGATATCCATCTTTTGTGCATTGCTCCACCGCCGCACTTGCAGCCTTCGTGGCCAGTGAGAGTGGCAGGACCGCCTCACGCGGCAGCTCGGCCGCCGACACGCCCGCTATGAATAGTGCGCTTAGACTGAGGGTAACCATTCCAGAGAGATACCAACCTTTTTCCGATGTACATTGCAGATTTTTTTTGCCGATCATGAAACGCTCCTTTGATAAACATGAGATCATCCAGGTGCTGACCTGACGATTGTCTTGTTCAGGCTGCAACGTTGTCAATATATCTCACACCCCTACTGGGCTCCCGCCGATTCCAGGATATTAACAATTCGTGTAAAACCATTGGTCCGGGCATGTTGCAGCGGGCTGATGCCATCCCCATCCGGCAGGTTCACATCGGCACCCGCCTTCATAAGCATTTGTACAATCTCCTGATGTCTGGGCCCCCCGTCGCTCAGGATAATGGCTTCCAACAGGGCGGTCCACCCCAATCGATTCACATGATTGATATCCACCTCGGTCTCTAATAAACGCCTCACCGTTTCCACATGCCCACGCTCACATGCCGGAATCAAGGCCGTTCCCCCGAACCGGTTATAAATTCCAAAATCGGGTTTGGCCTCTAATATCAACTGTAAAATCTCGAGGTACCCTCTCGCTCCGGCTAAGAGCAATGGACTGTCCAGTTGACGATCCTGCGCATTCACATCCGCGCCGGCCTCAATCAACACCTTGGCACTTTCAAGATGGTTGCGATCAACCGCCACGAGTAACGCCGTTTGTCCCTTTCCGTCTTGAGCATGGATGCTGGCACCTTGGTTCAACAGTTGCCGGACCATAGCCACATCATTACGTCCTACAGCCTCGAATAAGGCTTCATTCAGCCCTGTCTTCGTGACCATCTCTTTGGTAAATCCCGGTCCGGCAAACATCAGAAGAAACGACACCATCACAAGGATTCCCAATCCTTTCATATCTTCGTACATCCCCTTTTTAATTAATCTCGGCTTGGACTCAGGAGAGGGAGGGACCAGATAAGACCATATCTCAATCCGGCAAAGAAAATGAGGAACAAGACAGCCGTATTATCTGAACCATAAAACTCCGGCTTATTACCGCCTCAACACACCGGCCTCAAGATTGAAATGCCCGCCATCACCGCACAACCGGTTATTAATCGATTTCATGGTTGTTTTTGGATCGGGTTTTCAGCGGAAGAAACAGCTCCAATGGTTTTTCCAGGGCTCGTTTAAATGACTGGAGAAACCGTGCCCCTTGCGCACCATCCAGTGCCCGATGATCACAGGAAAGCGTGACTTTCATCCGACGCGACAGTTTGATGGCTCGCCCTCGTGCCACGGGAACAATATTCACCGCGCCTATGGCCAGAGAAGCCGCCTGGGGTGGCATCAGGACGGCGATAAAATTGTCCACCTCATACATGCCAAGGTTAGAAATGGAGAATGTAGCCCCGGCATATTCTTCGGGAGTGAGTTGTTGGCTTTTGGCCCGGACAAACAGATCACGAATCTCCTCGGCGACTTGAAGAAGATTTTTTCCGGCGCAATCCCGTATCACAGGGGTAATGAGTCCCTCCTCCAGAGCCACCGCAATTCCGATATCGATCGCGGCATGTCGACGCAAGGCTTCCCCCATGAATGAAACATTTATTTCAGGATGACGGACTAAAGCGAGCGCGGCCGCTCGGACGAACAACACAGTTAAACTCAATGGGCCATTGCCCAATTCCTCCATTTGCTTTCGGAGACGCTCGGCCTGATCCATTGCCACTTCTGTTGTGAGATAAAAATGCGGGACAGGGGCCTTACTTGACGTGGTCACTCGAGCGATCGCCTTGCGCATTTGGCTCAGGGGAATGTCTTGGGCTTCTCCCTCCAGAGCTTTTGGTGTTTTAACCTGTCCTTGAATATCGGCTTCCACGATCCGGCCTTCCGGACCGCTTCCTGTGATTGTTGACAAATCAATTTCCTGTTCTTTCGCCAACGCCTTGGCTCGAGGTGATGCTTTGATCCTGACCTCCTGGCTCGTATCCGCCTTCGTTGCCTGGACTTCTTTCTTGGCACTGCCAGATTTTTCACCTTTGGTCGGGGTGGATGGTGCCGGCGAAGTTTGAGAGGGCTTTTGCTTTGGAGAAGGAGCCGCAGAATCTTTTTGAGGTTCAGGTGCTGCAGTTTTTTCCTCAGAGGTCTCAGCCAGCGTGGCCTCTATGTCATCGTCCTGTTCCCCAATCACGGCAATGAGCTTCCCGGCTTTCACGGTTTCCCCCTCGGGCACTAACACTTTTCTCAGCACACCGGACCCAAAGGATTCCAGATCAAGGACCGCTTTGTCCGTTTCAATTTCCGCCAGAATATCCCCTGAGTCGACAGCGTCACCCTCATGTTTTTTCCAAGCCACCACGACCCCTTCTTCCATGGTATCCGTGAGTTTGGGCATGACAACGCGCGTAATCATAGGCCTCTCCTATTTATGGCAGGGGAATTCTTGGAAAGAATCTGTTGTGATGACGTTCTGAGGAACAACCATTTCAAAAATGTGTTGCCGATTAGAGAATTTTTTTCACCGCCGAGATGACCCGAGCTGCATCTGGAATGGCCAGGTCTTCTAGCGGCCGGGTATACGGCATGGGAACTTCCTCACCAGCGACCCTGACGATAGGCCCATCCAATAAATCAAATCCTTTTGAATAGATGGTCTCAGCAATCTGAGCGCCTAACCCACAAAACTCCCACCCCTCTTCTATAATGACAACACGGCCTGTCTTCTTGACAGATTCCAGGAGCGTGTCGGTATCCAAAGGCTTTAATGTTCTCAGGTCGATGACCTCGGCATTGATGCCTTCCTTTGATAAGGCTTCAGCAGCCTCAAGCGCCAGTAGTGCCATCTTGGAATAGGCGACAATGGTCACATCGCTTCCTGTTCGCGTCACAGCGGCCTTCCCAATCGGCAAAGAGTAATCATGGTCGGGCACCTCGCCTTTGGTGCCATACAGAAGTTGCGCTTCGATAAAAATGACCGGGTTCTCATCACGAATGGCGCTTTTCAATAAACCTTTCGCATCAGAGGGCGTCGCCGGGGCAATCACTTTCAGACCAGGGACATGGCAAAACCAGGCTTCAAGACTTTGCGAATGCTGGGCAGCCAACTGATGAGCCGCACTCCCCGGCCCACGGATCACCATGGGAGCCGACAATTGGCCGCCGGACATATAACGAACTTTCGCCGCGTTATTCACGATTTGGTCAAGGGCAAGAATGCCGAAATTAAAGGTCATCAATTCGACAATGGGACGCAATCCAGCCATTGCCGCGCCAACAGCCAAACCCGTAAAGCCCGCTTCGGTAATCGGGGTATCCAACACCCGCTCTACGCCGAATTCCTCCACAAAGCCTTTGCTGACCTTAAAGGCCCCTTGGTAATACCCGACTTCTTCTCCGATTAAAAAAACACGAGAATCCCGTTGCATTTCCTCACGCATCGCCTGATTCAGTGCTTCCCTATAGGAGATCAACATGGTTGGCCGTCATTCAAGAATTGTTGATAATCGAGTGTCATGATGAAGGTAACTTAATACCTTTCCGAATTCTTATTAAGTCCATGCTCCTCACTCGACCAAAACATCCTCATGAAGTGCACCGGGATCAGGAAAGGGGCTTTCATCGGCAAACTTCACAGATTCGGTCACCGTCTGAATCACCTCTTTATCCATTTGCTTAAAATCGGCCTCCTTGGCCAGGCCATCCTGAAGGATCCGGGTTTTGAGGAAAATCAACGGATCCTGCTTCCGTGCTTCTCCCACCTCCTCCTTGGTTCGATAATGGCCATGGGCAGGATCGGACATGGAATGGCCCATGAACCGGTAAGTCGACGCCTCAATAAAGAATGGCTGAGGATCCTTTCGCAACATCTTCACCACACGCGCCGTCAACTCCTTCACCGCCAGCACGTCCATCCCATCCACTTGTTCCGCTTCAATGCCATGCGCTCTGGCTCGTTCGGCAATATCTTTATACAGCAGCATTTCGCGCTCAACGGGCGTACCCATTCCGTACCGGTTGTTTTCGCAAATAAAGATAACCGGCAATTTCCATAACGCAGCCAAATTAAAGGCCTCATGGGTATGCCCACTGGGAACCGCCCCATCACCAAAAAAACAGAGAACCACCCGGTCTTCCTTGCGATAACGTGAAGCAAACGCCAGACCGACAGCAAGCGGCAAATGCCCACCGACGATGGCATACCCGCCCATGAAATTGCGTTCGACGTCGATGAGATGCATGGAACCACCTTTGCCCTTGCACAGGCCTGTGGCTTTTCCAAACAATTCAGCCATCACCTTTTTAGGATCCGAGCCCTTGGCCAGACAATGTCCGTGGTCCCGATAGGAGGCAATGACATAGTCATCCGGGCGAATGGCATGGATACATCCCACGGCGACCGCTTCCTGGCCGATGTATAAATGAAGGAAGCCGGCGATTTTCGCTAAGGCGTACATTTCGGCGGACTTCTCCTCAAAGCGTCGAATGAGAAGCATATCCCGATACAACGCCAAAAGATCGTTCTTGTTCGAGTTAGTATCCAATTTTCTCTTCACCATGAGAAGCCCGGATTGTTCAACATTGCGGATCGACATTCCCCATAGGTTCTGTCTCTGGAATGTTAGAAGAACTTAGAAGAACTTAGAAGAACTGTAGCAAGAGATCGCATACCGATACAATTCTTAAGGTCTTTACCGCAATTTCATGTTTACCATCCGTAGCCCAAAAGCATGTGCGCCGGGATGGCTTTCAAGGTAGGCCAGGCTTGGTGTCAGTAATACAAATGAAGGCCAATTCCGATCCACTCGGTTTGCTGAGAATAGAATTGACCGTTGGGTGAAGCCCCCTTGTAATACTCCATTAATAATTGCAGCTTGCGGTCGCCGATGCGGGCATTTTCGAATTGAAGCCCAGCCATGAGTGAACGGTTGACTGTCCAATTGCTTCTCTCGTTGACCTGGAAATCTGCATACGCCACCGGGCGAATCTTCCCGCTCAGCAACGTCCAAGGGCTTGTCAGTTCAGCCCCGAATTGGCTGGTGCCGCGCCCGAGCGTGCTGGGATCCCGATTTACCAGAATCCCGCCGCCGCCATACACACGAAACCAGTTGAATAGTTCATAGGACAACTTCAGATCGAATTCTTCATAGGACAAATTGATTCTGTTCGGCTGGTTATTGAGAATGAATTCATCACCAAGATGTGAACTTTGATGATGGACGCGAATGAAGCCGGAAAGCGAACCGGTCCGATAGCTGGCAAGAAGACCGGCCGTATAATCCGCGTTTACAAGGTCCTTGGACGACGCGTCCAAATCGAATACGCTAAAGACTCCGCCCTGGAAGGCGATTTCCCATTGGCCATTGAATGGCGCAGCATCGCGATAAATCGCGAACGTTTCTCCAAAATTTGCCGAGCCGGTTGTTTTTGGTTCCGAACCTTTTGAAATATCACGGTAGGCCACGGAGAAATGCGGCCAACGCGGGTCGGTATGAAGCGGATCGAAAAGAAGGCCATCGGGAAGAAATTTGGATTCGGGCTCGGGAATTTTTTGGGAAATGGCATCCGTCGCGGGAGTAACGGGAATCTCGGAGTCGCCAATGCCTTCTATGATTTCCACACGTGTCACACCTGGAATGGCTTCTAAAGCGGTCTGTACCTTCGTTCGGTCAAGGGTGCCGAGCGAAACGGCATAGACGGTCACGACACCATCTTTCACGTTCAGGGAGGCATTGGTGGCATTGAACTCATGTTGAAGAACTGCGGCAGCATAGCCTGCGATGTAAGAATCTTCCACCGCGATAGCGGGAGGCATCCAGCCCAAGAGAAGACAGAGCAGGACCACGATCACTGTTGTCCTTTTCCGTAATACTCTATGGATACTTATAGACACGGTAGAACCAAGCCCGAGAGAAGCAAGCGTTTGAATCATTGGAATCTGCTTTCCTTGGCGAAACATGGTGGTGTGAAGAACCTGGCTAAAACATAACCAACGCTTGGAGAAATACCCGATAGTTCTCAGTGCTGACACGGCAACCACCCTTTTTGAGCGGTCAGGTTGGGGCTTATCGGCTGGTCTAAACTGAAGAAGCCCTGAACATAAAATAACAGGATGATTGTGTTTGGTTGGACAGACAAAAGGTCATGGCGAGGGGCCTAATTTGGCCATTGTCAAACAAGTAAAACACCGGATCTCACGCGCAAGGGACTGATTATTTATTCAACAAAGACGTCTTTGGTCCTATTTGTTTCCAATAAGAAGGCCGGCTGCAGAGTCAGTCCACAGCCGGCCTTCTAAGAGATGTATAAAAGGAATGAGGGTTACTTTTTCATCGGTTCCTCTTTCATGGATTGCTTTTCCATTTTACCCATTTTGGCATGTACAAATCCTTTCACCTCTGATGCCAAGATTGATTGCCCCAAGGATGACGGGCCCATCACCAGGCCGTCATCCGGCTATTTCACAAGAAGGTCAACAATATCATTCCAGCTTTTCAATGTGCCGATGATCGTCGGCTCTCCGAGTTGAACATTGAAGATATCTTCACGAACCATCCGCAATGCAATAACCAGATCATTGAAATCCACCAGATTATTGGTTTCAAATATGGTGAGAAAATCCACATCCGAGATCCCGGTGGAATGATACAATTTCCGCTTCACCGTTTTTAAATAGGCAACGGTGGGAATGGTGTGTTCTTTCATCAGCGCCACACGATCCTCTTTGGACAGGTTCCACCATTCGGCATTTTTGCGAATGGGGATCATAATCGCATAGGTAGACGGATCACCCTCGTATTTTGCCCCTTTGAGTTGTTGAAGCAAATCAGGAAAATCCGGAGCATAATTCAGCTCCTTGGTCACCCCACTGATCGTGTACTCCAAATCCAAATGCCGGCCAAAGCCGGTACTCCGAAGTTGGGTCAGTAATTGCTGGTTGGCTTTGAGTTCAGCAGAATGCAGCCGAAGCAAAAAATGGGATTCTGTCGTCAATCCATAGGTCCAATATCCATCCACGGTCACCTGACTTTTGAATGCCTCCAGCAGAGCTTTGGCCTCCTCCCCGCCTTTCTGTCTTTCCTCCATCGGCAAATCCTTCCAATCTTTATCCACCTCATAAAGGGCAAAGGTCCCAAAAACAGGGGCATCGGCAGCCCAGCTTAAACCCGACAAACCAAAATGCACGACCGCAATGAACACCAAGGATAGTAATACGGGCATATTTTCACTCCTTCTTACCTGAGTTTTACTTTTAAACATGCGAATGGCAAACGTTCGGGTTACGGATGACCGGATAGATCTCTCTGGAATCCCCCTTCGGAATTGTTGAACGGGAATCACCACGCATGGCGGTCGACGTTAGAGCCGGCACGTGGGAAAAAATAATCTTTTAAGAAAGTTTGAGATGTGGAGAAAGGCCACAGCAGGTAAAGGTAAGGAATACCATAAAAAATGCTCGTACGGAAGGGTCTGCGGAGGGTCTGCTCCGTGACGGTGAAGCGGCCAATGGCCTATCAATAAAGCGACTTTCAGACCAGTCGGGACTTTCACGAATCTTCCCTGTGTGACCGAATGACTCCGTTCCCCGTTAAAGAGCACGTTGGGGAAAACCTTAAACAAACGTAGGAAGATAGATGGTTGTCTCTCATTTCTTCCATTCATTACACGACAAAAAAAAACGGCCTGCCGAAAGAAAGACACTTTCGGCAGACCGCCCAAGACTCAAGGGACGCTGAAGTTCTATTCTTGGGATATTCCCAAGACCAACTTAGGAAGGCGTCTTATTTACCAATACTGTCAATCTTTTCGTTAGCCGTTTCCTGCGTTTCATTTACTTTTCCCTTGGCCCCGTCCTTGAATTGATCCATCATGCCACCGGCTTCTTTTTTCGTGGCATCCTGGGCTTCAATCGCATGCTCTTTTGCATGTTCCGTCATGTCCATGCCCGCATGAGCATCAGCTGAAGTCTCCGGTGGCTTTTCGGCTGCACCCTTTAAGGTATCTTTCATTCCTGCGGAGGACACTCCGACTAAACCCACCACAAACAACACGGAAAGGACTGCAGATAGTACCTGCTTCATAAAAACCTCCTTAAGGAAGAACGTGAATGAGAGGGAAAAATTACTCTGCACCTTTACTCAAACTGAAGTCAATCAGCTGGGAAATGGACCATTTCTATCAACGAAACCGTCTCCCGCCACCATACCCTCGCCCAACATACCCAAAAGCATAAGGCGGATAAGGCCAATACGAACCCCAATAACCGCCCCAATATGGATAAGGCCCCCAATTGGGACGATACCCATACCCGTTTCGGGGAATCAGTGGCCACACTTTCAACGCCTGAATGGCAAGAACAGGATAGACTTTTTCTTCTTCATCCACTTTCCTGGAGGCTTGCCCGGTGACTTCACCTATCATTGTTAAGCGAGTGCCTTGGGGAAGCGTGGCCGGATCAAGAAAAGTCTTCTGAGTGGCAATGAAACGGCCTTTGGATTCCGTCCGGTCCCATTCTGGAACAGAATCGTTGTCTAAAGGGATTTGAAGCACCATCACTTCGGTCCGGTCCATGAAACGTTTCGCAGATAACACCACCCCGCCCACCTTCACAATCTGGCCTGTATGCGCGGAGGAATCTTGAACCACCTGGGAAAATGATATGCCGGTCGTCACCTGCGCTTCCTGGTTGGTGGAAAAAGGGGATGAGGAAAATGTCGCGCACCCACTCAGGCCAACCGACAGAACCGCCAGATGAATGATCCATACTCCAATTTTCATAGATTCCTCTCTCACCCCCTGGTGGCATTATACCCCCTATCCCGGGCCTTTGAAGAGGAAAAAACGGCATGAAAAGCTTTTCTGCCCGATTGAGGAGATTCCGAATCATTTAGTTTCTTCAGAGGCCACCGAGAAATCACAGGACACATGTGTTCCATACACGAATCGCATACACCTATGATCGGTTGGTTCTTTAACTTGTGATTTCCCTTGTTCCAGGTTACATTTCACGTATAACTATCCAATGACCTCTACATACACCAAAGGAGCAGACGATGGCTGTAAAAAAAGCGGTAAAGAGCACGGCGAGACAAGCATCCAAGAAAGCCTCTCAAGTCAAAGCGGCGGCAAAGAAAAAATCAGCGGCAGTGGCCAAGCAAGCCAAGACCGCGGCCAAAACCGGGATCAAAAAAGCCAAGAGCGCAACCAAAGAGGCAAAAAGCACCATATCCCAAGCCAAGAAAACAGCGACCAAGCGAGCTGCCAGCGTTTCCTCGAGTGCAAAGAAAACCGTGAGCCAATTAAAAAAGAAAGGCGCAAAGACAGTGGCCTCGACCACTAAGACCGCTCAAAAGAAGACTCAAAAAGCGAAAAACACCGTTAGCACCGCAGCCAAGGAAACCGGGAGAACGTTAGGGAAAACTGTAGGGAGAAATGTGGGGAAAGCCATAAAAACGGTTGAGCAACTGGTCCAACAGGCCCAGGAATATGGCAAAACCCTCCTGAGCAAATAGACGGTTGTCCCGCAAAACTTGAAGGGGTGGGATTAAATAGGAAAATTTTGATTTCATCCTGAAGAGTAAGCGGGTAAGCAATGCGTGCTTGCCACCCCCCTTCAACCGACCGTTCATCCTGAGACCACGACGAAGGGTCTGTGCCAAGGTTGACGATTCCACGTCTCCGCCAGATCCTTCGTTCCACTCAGGTAGTCCCAAAGCAACTTGTCATGCTGAGCCCATGGCGAAGCATCTGTGCCCAGATGGACAATGCTACCGCTCAGCGTGATCCTTCGGGAGACCTTGTCCCGAGCATTCCCGAATAGATCGGGATGACAATAGCCTCTTTGATCGTAAGGAAGAAGAGAAAACGAGTTTGATACTATTGTCGGGATGAGCGGTCTTTAAAGGTCAGTTCGGCAACACCGGATTTATCCAACTCACCTTTCCCCAACTTCACCAATCGCTGATATTGCTCCAACGTCGCTTTGGCCAGAGGCAGAGTCAGACCTTGGGTTTGAGCCATGGCCAGGGCAATGCCGGAATCCTTTGCGGCATGTTCCACCGAAAAATAACATTCGTGATCGCGATTTTGCATATCGGCCCCATCGGTTTCCAACACTCTCGACGCCGCTCCCGTTTGGCCAAAGACTTCTCGTAACATCGTCAGATCCAGCCCAAGAGCATCTCCCAGTCCCAACCCCTCTGCCAAACCGGCGGTATTGATATTCATCACCATATTCACCAAGGCCTTGACCTTAGCGGCTTGACCGGCGGGGCCAATGAGACGTAGTTGAGCGCTTAAGGTGGTTAAAATCGGTTTGGCTCGTTCGAAGACTTCAGGCTTGCCCCCGCACATGAGGTATAAGGTGCCCTCGCGCGCTTGAGGAATGCTGCTGGCCATACATGCTTCCAGAGTCTTCCCACCGCGAGCTTCAACTTGCTTTTCGATATCAATATGAACCTGAGGGGACAGCGTCGCACAATTCACAAACAACCGTCCCTCGGCATTCTTCAAGAGACTTACCTGATTACTCTCTGAAAAGATTTCCCGCATCGCGCCATCATCGGTCACCACGGTAAAGATCGTATTCGATAAGGCTGCCACCTCACCCGGTGTGGACACGGCCTCACAATCCAATTCTTTGGCCAGAGCCTTGGCCCGTTCGCTGTCCACATCGAAAACCACGGTCACGGGATAACCCACATCCTGAAGCCGGCGAGCCATATTGGCCCCCATCCGCCCCACCCCCACAAATCCAATTTTTTCAGTTTGTGTATTCACGTCCTCCTCCATCCTTGCCTAGCAGCCTCTTGCAAAACGCATAAACATTTAAACGTAAACCCCTTCTCTTAATTGCTGTGGGGTGTTTTCAGAGGGAGAATATTTTCTTGTGTTTTCGGGTACTTCTTTAATTCCTCTTTAGTAGCCCCCTGAACGAGATCTGTTGGTGAGGATAACCGTAAGTAACTGCCCATGCCAAAGGGAGTGTTCTTGTCAAAGGTAAGGCTGGCCATCACCGAATCACCTTTTATTCGGCCTAAGGTCGTCCGGGCCTCATCGTGCGAACTTGCATGAACTTCAAAGATGTTGGTTTTTGCCCGTTCAGGAGTCATGAGATGTTCAAACAACTGCCGTCGTGGATTGCCTTGAGCCACGGGCCACACCACGGGAATCACCACATGGAGTTTGTCCCACTCTTGCGGACCTAACTCTTTTTTCCATTGGCTCATTGCGCTCAACCCCGCTTGTGTTTGCAACTCCACAGCGGCTTTCATGGCCTCGGCAACGAAAGGGATGATGTTATGAGCAAACGCACTATACGATTTCTCATCACCGGAACCATTTGCGATACAGTCCTGTAAATATTCATGCACCATATCTAACATTTTAAGAGCTCTGACGGATGTGGCTGGACTCATATCACTTTTTTCCAGAACGTCTTTAATATTTTCCACGTGTTTCTTATATTCAATCAGCGGTTCTTCCCATCCCTCTGGTCGATTGGCCACATTATCAAAGTAGGGGGAGATTAAAAAAAAGACTCCCATTGGCAGGTGCGCAAGGATTTTCTCCATCTCATACATGACTGACGTAGGCGTGACTGTTTCGACAGGAAGTCCTCTACGGTACAGGTAATAAGTACTGCCAACCCCCTCTTTGCCCGGCTCATAGTCACTCGCAATGATCAAGGGATAAATATTCTGCCCCACGTTTCGGATGAAATTTTGATAATTGTTTTTCCTAAACCAATCCAGGTCGCGCATGGCTTCGTATGTTTGTTTCCTGAAATGAGCGGCATCTGTCTCAGTATCAGCAGGGTCGGCTCCTTGTCCATCGACAGTGGGTCTGACACCTTTATAGTCAATATAATCCACTTTCTTATCACCGGCGTATGAAACACTTTGAAGCAAGAATTTTTTATACTCCTCGTCTTTTTCGAGTTCTATGAGGGCTTTAAAATATTCTTTATCCCCCTCTGGATAAATCTCTTCCGATTCGGAAAAGGCCGGCATAGGTAACAAGACAGATTGAATCAACAAGCCGACTCCCAAGATCAAAGTCAAGAAACAGCCCTTGAGCGTCACAACATGTCGGTGTTGCAAAAATGGATAGGATGAATGATTGACGATGAGCGCTTGGCGTGTCCTTTGAAATTTTTGAAACATAGTGCGTTCCTTAATCAGAAAGAATGGAAAGAAATTTCAACACAAATTTCCTGCCTATTGTTGGGAAAACACCTCCGGATAGTCAATTGACCGCTCCTGGATCTTCCCTTTTTATACTGGTTTAAATTGAGAGGTTCAGACGCATGGGGTGGTGGCCATCAAGGCGGTGGCTCATAAACTCCCACTGGCTTGCTATTACGTGCTGCGCGATCAGGTCCCGCTCGAACTCAATAAGACGTTTACTGTACAGACGGCGTGCCGATTGGGCAGGACGGCTGAGCTCGAATTGGGGCCATAAAGCAAAAAATAACTCCAGGGTAGCTTAAACAAATTCCAGGAGAACAGAGACCACCCAACATTCAAATTTTATGTGCGTACTTGTTGAACATTTAGCTTTTCCGTATGTTAGACATAACATTAATAAGCAGCTCGGAAAAGTCCAAGACGATCATACTCAGCTGCATTCATTAGGAAGGGGACACGCCATGAAAGCTATGCTTGTGAATGCCTATGGCGAAGACGCCGTATTTGAAGCGACGGAAGTTGAAAAACCTGAAGTAAAAGCCGGTCATGTTCTCGTAAAGATCGCGGCATCAAGCGTAAACGCCGTTGATACCATGATTCGAAAAATGGGTAAAGAGTTACCGTTATCTCCTGATACGCCGGCCATTTTAGGAACCGACTTTGCCGGCGAGATTGAGGAAGTCGGCAACGGTGTTAAAGAATATTCAATCGGCGATGAAGTATATGGATGTGCAGGTGGGTTAGCAGGTTTACCCGGCACATTGACTGAATACATAGTGGCGGATCGCAACTTAATCGCCCATAAGCCAAAGAATTTGTCGATGCGAGAAGCCGCGGCATTGCCATTGGTTGCCATTACTGCCTACGAAGGTTTGACTCGAGCAGGTATCAAGCAGGGCCAAAAAGTTCTGGTGCATGGTGGTTCTGGTGGCGTTGGCCATGTGGCTTTGCAGCTGGCAAAACATTTTGGTGCCAAAGTGTATTCGACGGGTGGCGGTGCAAAACAATTGGCATTGATCGAACAACTGGGGGCAACTGCCATCAACTATAAAACTGAAACGGTTGAGCAGTACGTTGCCAAACATACCAATGGGTCAGGATTTGATTTGGTGTTCGATTCTGTTGGCGGTGCAAATATGGCGAACTCATTTGAGGCAGCTGCACTCAATGGTCAAATTGCCTCTACCGTTGCCTTATGTGAGCTGGACTTAACTGTGGCCCACTTTAAGGGATTGTCGTTGCATGTCGTATTTATGTTAATTCCCATCCTGCATAATTTTAAACGAGAAACACATGGGGAGATTTTGCGTAACTTAACTCAGATTGTTGAATCTGGCAGCCTCAAACCTGTGCTTGATGAAAAGCGTCATTCCCTTGAAGAAGTTGGACAAGCCCATGCTCGCTTAGAGAGTGGACAAGCTATGGGTAAAGTGGTTGTTGAAAATTGAGAATTGTAAGGCATCATCAACAACGGCCGAAACCATTCGGAGGCTTTGCGAGATGACACTGGAGGCGAACTTCGACACAACCGGATTCCAGTCTATCAATCGAGGATACAACTCCGTGTTCCGCGCAAACCGGTTGAGCCTTGGTCTGGTCGTGCCAATTGAGAACTACACCAAGGGTCCTGTACCGGAAATGCACCGCCACATTGAACGTGTTCAGCTCGCCGAAGCACTCGGGTTCTCCGCAGTCTGGTTACGAGATGTGCCATTCAATGTTCCGTCATTTGGCGACGCGGGACAGACCTACGATCCGTTCGTTTATCTTGGGCTGCTGGCCGGACTAACAGACCGGATCGCTCTTGGGGTGGCGAGTATCATTCTGCCTTTACGACATCCGGCTCACGTTGCCAAAGCCGCAGCAACTGCCGACGTCCTTTCGGGCGGACGATTGATCCTTGGAGTGGCTTCCGGCGACCGTCCGGATGAATACCCGGCGCTCAACATCCCGTTCGCGGATCGAGGGGCACGTTTCCGAGAGTGCTTTGACTACATCAGACGCATGAGCGACGAGCAACCAGATTTTGATAACGCTTTTGGCAGCCCGAACGGCGACATAGATATGCTTCCCAAACCGGCGTCGGGAAAGTTGCCGTTGTTAGTTACAGGGGGAAGTCAACAAAACCCCGAATGGATCGCGCAGAACGGGGATGGCTGGATGATCTATCCGCGTCATACCGTTCTACAGGCGCAAATCATTCGCGACTGGCAGTCGCGGGTTGAGGCAGCAGGAAGGTCTCCGCAGCCCGTCATGCAACCTTTTTATGTCGATCTGGCTGAAGACCCGGAAACCCCGCCGCAGCCAATCCATTTAGGCTTCCGATTGGGTACGCACCACCTTCGGGACTATCTGAAATTGCGGGAAGAGATCGGCGTCAACCATATTGCACTGAACCTGCGTTATAACCAAACAGATATCGAGACAACACTGAAACGTCTAGCTGATGACATATTGCCGGACTTCTCCGGGTGAGGAAGGCTTTCCCATGCAAAAAATCATTCTCATTACCGGTTCCACAGACGGGATCGGGTTAGCAACGGCCAGGTTGTTGATCTCTATGGGTCACCATGTTTTGCTGCACGGGCGCAATCCGGCAAAACTGGAAGAAGTGAAAAAAACCCTTTCTGTGCTGCCAGGTGATGGGCGCCTTGAAAGCTATGTGGCTGATCTGTCTCGCATAGCCGATATCGAGGCATTCGCAAAGGTCGTCGCGGAAAAACACACGAGGCTTGATGCATTGATCAACAATGCTGGCGTCTATCAGTCGCCCCAAACGGTCACGAAGGACGGGCTCGATGTGCGGTTCGCGGTCAATACGATTGCGCCTTATCTGCTGACGCAACGGCTTTTGCCGCTGTTTGATTCCTCCGGAAGAGTAGTCAATGTATCCTCCGCGGCTCAGTCTCCAGTCGATCCGAGAGCGCTGGCCGGACAGGTCAGGCTGTCCGACGACGCGGCTTATGCGCAAAGTAAACTTGCGTTGACAATGTGGTCTCGCACTATGGGGCTTTCGCTCAAAGATGAGGGACCACCGATCATCGCAATTAATCCCGGGTCGATGCTCGGCAGCAAAATGGTGAAAGAGGCTTTCGGTGTGGACGGTGGTGATATCGGTATAGGCTCAGAAATACTGAGTCGTGCGGCTTTGGCAGATGAATTCGCGACGGCCTCCGGTCAGTATTTCGACAACGATACGGGGCAATTTGCCTCGCCCCATTCCGATGCACTCAACCACCAAAAGTGCGAGGAGATTGTGCGGGTAATCAAGAGGGTGGTGATTAAAATAAAAAGATCCTAGAACATCTTTTCTCCATATAATCCATCTTGCAAGCTGAGCGCGGAGGCTCCGTGATTTCGTCGGAGGACTTACAGAAGCAGGTCGGCGATTTACTGAGCCTGGAAAAAGAGGAGCATTTGGCGCCCAAGGCACTGATCACCTAGACAGGGGAAGCCTACACAATGGTGGCTCCCACTATTACCAAGAGACTGTTGAAAAAATTGAAAATGTTCAACAGAGATGGCCTTTGAAACCATACCTTCACTTTCTCGTCAGGGATTCAGAACGTTCAAAAAGGCCACCTTACCTTTATAAACATTTAACCTTTGGGGAAAAGAGATGAGATCAGGGCTTGCACCGACACATAACGAGGGGAAGCTTCTGGGCGAAGCGTGAGGCCGAACATCGGGATTGTGTCCTGAAAAATTAAAAGAGTATCCTTTGGTCTTCCAATGGTACACACTATTGGGCTTTTCCCACTATTCAGACCATGAACGTGAACTCCCACAAATCAACCGCAATGACAAGTTTGATCCTGAGAACTCTCTGCCTGTTGTTCCTGCTGGCGCCTGCAACCGCGGCCATGGGGGAGGATGTTGACTGGAAGAGGACCGTCGGCGAGGCGGTAGACAGCTTGCAACAGTATCTTCGGTTCAACACCACCAATCCGCCTGGTGATGTCACCGAGCCAACCGACTTCCTTCAGAAGCTTCTTGAGAAAGAGAGGATCACGGTCACGCGGTACGAAGCCGCACCAGGAAAAATTAATCTTTCCGCCCGGCTTAAGGGCACGGGCAAGGCCAAGCCGATTCTGCTACTTCACCATATGGATGTTGTGCCCGCAGACGCGAGTCGCTGGAATGGCATGAATCCCTTTGGCGGCGAACTCAAAGACGGCTACATCTGGGGCCGTGGCGCGATCGACATGAAAGGCACGGGTGTCCTTCAGCTCTACGCGTTTCTGACGCTTGCGCGGCAGAAGATTCCGCTCGACCGCGATGTCATCTTCCTGGCGGTGAACGACGAAGAAATCGGTGGGACAATGGGGACCCGCTTCCTGCTCGACAACCACTATGAGGAACTCGATCCCGAATTTGTTCTCGACGAGGGGGGATTTGGCAGTCGTGAGATTTTCGTGAACGGGAAGTTGGTTTTCGGTATCTCCGTTGCGGAGAAGCGGGCATTCTGGCTCCGTGTGTCGGCCCGTGGCATCGCCGGACACGGCTCTCAACCGAACGATCACAATCCGAATGATAAACTGATGCGTGCGCTTACCAGGCTTTTCAATGCGCCATTTCCGACCGTCTCCAATCCTGTCCTTGACGCACTCGTGACCAAGCTCGGAAAGCTTGAGCCAAACCAGTTCACGAACGCCATCAGGCAGACGACGGTCTCGCTCACCTCGCTCCAGTCAGGTGTAGGACATCCGGCCAAGACGAATGTCATTCCCTCGCTGGCCACGGCGACTCTCGATGCTCGTTTGCTGCCGGGCATGGATGCTGAAGACTTTCTGGCGGAGGTGAAGTCTCGACTCGGCGATGAGATAAAAGTTGAGGTCATTCACCCCGCGAGTCAATCTGTCGTAACGCCGCATGACACCGGAATGTTTCGAGCGTTGTCCAATGCCATTACACGGCACCATCCCGACGCGACCGTTGTGCCGATGATTATTCCTTACGGAACCGATTCGAGGATGTTTCGTCTGCGCGGGGCCAAGTGCTATGGCATTCTGCCCCTCGTGCTCACCACCGAACTCGCCACGTCCATCCACGGTGACGCTGAGCGAATCCCTGTTGACCAATTCGAAACGGGAATCCGAATTTATTACGAAACCCTGCTTGAAGTCGCAGCCCACTAAGCATTGGTTTCTCTTTCCGGGAACAGAATAGTCGTGCCGAGCCCCTTCGACGGAGTTTATTCTGAGTAAAAGCCGAAGGACTTAGGGCAGGTACGCGAAGCATCCGGCTAGTCTGCCTGGGCACAGATCCCTCGTTGCTCTCGGGATAACAACAAGGGGAGGCACGGGACTTTATAGAGCCTGTTTTGAGCTTTGCTGAAAGGATTGTTCTGAGAGCAACATCGCATGGCTCGAACCATCATTTTCCTATAATCCCTGACCGACTGCCCCTGAAACCCTGTAAGTTTCTTCGGAAGATCAAGAAATATTCCACGGCCTGATGAAGAACTTGTGGGGGTTGATCCCTCTATTCCTGGCCGAACATACCCAGACCAGTTAACGGTTTTTTCGTGATACACTAGTCGTGAAGATCCTGGGAGAACATGAAAATTATGAAACAGAGCAAGGAAGCCCGACAGGAGTCTTTTTACGTGCAAACAACCACTTCCCCACAGGCCTGTTTGGCTACCAACCCTTCACCCAACTGTGTGACACATTGCCAAGATTTCAGAACCGTTTTCCGTTATGGAAGCCTGTGAGCCTCCGGACTTCGGAGCTGGGATGTTCCCGTGGATAGATGATTCGTGACCCGACTAGCCATGTCCTGCAAAGACTTCAGCCATAAACCCTCAAACATCTGCCATAGGGAGCCTCGTCCATGTCCGAAGCAACACCCCGTCTGACACAAGAAGAAATACGGCTCGAAGAATCTAAAAAGCGAACGGTGCATTGGAAACGATGGGGACCCTACCTGAGTGAGCGGCAATGGGGCACGGTCCGTGAGGATTACAGCCCTCATGGAGACGCATGGGAATACTTCTCTCATGACCAATCACGTTCACGGGCCTATCGGTGGGGCGAAGATGGCATCGGGGGAATCTGCGACCGTCACCAGCAGATTTGTTTTGCACTGGCTCTCTGGAACGGAAAAGATCCCATTCTGAAGGAACGGTTGTATGGATTAACCGGGAACGAAGGCAATCACGGGGAGGACGTCAAAGAATATTACTTTTACCTGGACTCCACGCCGACGCATTCCTACATGAAGTTTTTATATAAATATCCCCAACACCCGTTTCCCTATGCCCAATTGATGGAAGAAAACCGGAAGCGCGGCAAACACGATTGGGAATATGAGTTGATGGACACGGGTGTCTTTGATGACAACCGGTACTTCGACGTGTTTATCGAATATGCCAAAGCGACGCACGAAGACATCCTCATCCGGATCACCGCTCACAACCGGGGGCCTGATTTTGCGGAGCTTCATGTATTACCGACCATCTGGTTTCGCAATACCTGGTCCTGGACGCCGCATGCTCCCCGTCCCACACTCAATAGGGATGAGGACCTTGGCGATGCGCAAGTCATCCACCTCGACCATGAACAATATGGATCGCGGTGGTTGTTAAGCGAAGGCACTCCGGAATTGCTGTTTACGGAAAATGACACCAACATGCAACGGCTGTATGGGGTGCCCAACGCCAATCCGTACGTCAAAGACGGGATCAATGACTTTATCGTCTCCGGCACAAAAGAGGCGGTGAACCCGGAACAGGTGGGAACGAAGGCTGCGGTTCATTATCATCCCCTGATTGCCCCTGGACAATGCGTCACCTATCGACTCCGATTGACCAATTTACCTCCGACCGAGGGACAGTTGGGCGAAGAGTTTGAAACCATTTTCCCTGCACGCCAGCAAGATGCGGATGAGTTTTTTGCCAAACGACTCGGAACGGCGCAATCCAAGGACGCGCAAAACGTTCAGCGTCAGGCGTTTGCAGGGATGCTGTGGAGCAAACAGTTCTATCATTTTGACGTGCGCACCTGGCTGGCCGGAGATCCCACAGAGCCACCACCGCCCGCAGGCCGCGAAAATGGCCGGAACGCGGATTGGAAACACCTCTACAATGAAGACATCATTTCCATGCCCGATAAATGGGAATACCCGTGGTTTGCGGCCTGGGACCTCGCCTTTCATTGCGTCCCATTAGCCCTGGTGGACCCGGACTTCGCGAAAGATCAACTCCGGTTATTGGTCAGAGAATGGTACATGCATCCCAACGGGCAAATTCCCGCGTATGAGTGGGCGTTCGGCGATGTGAATCCGCCCGTCCACGCCTGGGCAGCCTGGCGGGTGTATAAAATTGAAAAACGCATCAGGGGCAAAGCCGACCGTGTGTGGTTGGCCAAGATATTTCATAAACTCCTGCTGAACTTTACCTGGTGGGTGAACCGGAAAGATGCCGACGGGCGCAATATTTTTCAAGGCGGCTTTCTGGGACTGGATAATATCGGCGTCTTCGACCGCTCAGCACCACTGCCCACAGGCGGATATATCGATCAATCGGACGGCACGAGTTGGATGGGCATGTACTGCCTGAATATGCTGGCTATTGCCTTGGAACTGGCACGGCACGATCCGGCCTATGGCGATGTGGCCAGCAAGTTCTTTGAACATTTCGTTTACATCTCTCATGCCATCAATCACTTCGGGGAAGGCAATCACGAAGCCTCCCTGTGGGATGAGGAAGACGGGTTCTATTATGACATGTTGCATGTTCCGAACGGCCATTCTCAACAAATGAAGGTCCGGTCCATGGTGGGGTTGATTCCTCTCTTTGCCGTTGAAACCCTGGAACCGGAAGTGGTGGATGCCTTGCCCGGCTTTAAACGGCGCCTGTTATGGTTTATCGAGAATCGCCCGGAATTCCGGCGTCATGTCTGTTCAACCAGTCTTCCGGATGGAAGCGTGCGCCGGATGCTTTCCATTGTGGATCAGGAGCAACTCCCCAGGGTCATGAAGTACATGTTGGATGAAGAAGAGTTTCTTTCCACCTATGGCATACGAGCCTTATCCAAATACCATCAAGATCATCCCTATGTGCTCCACCTGAATGGACATGAACATCGCGTGGATTATGAACCGGCCGAATCCAAAACAGGGATGTTCGGCGGCAACTCCAATTGGAGAGGACCGATTTGGTTTCCGGTGAATTTTCTGCTCATCGAATCGTTGCAAAAATTCCATCATTTTTTTGGTGACCATCTCACCGTTGAATGCCCGACCGGGTCGGGATCGCAACAAACCTTGTGGCAAGTCGCGGCGGAAATTTCCCGTCGCCTCAATCGCATCTTCCTTCGTGATACGGCTGGCCATCGACCGGTCAACGGAGGAGTCGCCGTGTTTCAGAACGATCCGCATTGGCGGGATTATTTGTTATTTTATGAATATTTCCACGGGGACAACGGGGCCGGATTGGGCGCCAGCCATCAAACCGGATGGACCGGACTTGTCACCAAGCTATTGGAACAATCAGGAGAATAGGATATGTCTCCCGACCGAAGACAACAACACCAGGACTTCCCACCTCCCCTGCCCGCCTCCATCCTGCCACAGATCGTGGATTTTGGCAGGGAGATATGCGGAGATATCTGGATGGCGGAACGCCGGGAATGGCTCGTCACTAACGGCATCGGAGGATTCGCCTCCGGCACGGTAGCCGGCTCTCTCACCCGCCGATATCACGGGCTATTGATGGCCGCGCTCAAGCCACCTCTCGGGCGGACCTTATTAGTCAGCAAGCTGGAAGAGACCGTGAAATACCGGGAGCAGACGGTACAACTTTCAACAAATCATTGGGATGGAGGCACGATTGCACCCACCGGCTTTTTATATCTGGAGCGGTTCCGTTTGGAAGGCACCACGCCGGTCTGGACGTTTGCCATCGCCGACGCACAATTGGAAAAACGAATTTGGATGGAGCCGGGGGAGAATACCACGTATGTCAGGTATACCTTGATCCGGGGAACCCTTCCGGTTCGGCTCAATCTGCGCGCCTTTATTAATCATCGGGATTATCACGGGACGACGCTGGACACCCTGCCGGAATTCTCCACCACGCCCGTACCCCATGGACTACAAATTCTCCCCACAGGAGGTGCTCCGTTTATCCTCTCCGCGTCGGATGGGTTGGTAGAGAGCGTCAGTACCTGGTTTCACAATTATCATCTGCCCCTGGAACGGGAGCGCGGACTTCCCGATCGGGAGCATCATCTGCACATCGGCACCTGGAGCCTCGACTTAAAACCAGGCGAACAGATGACCTGGATGGCCAGCACCCGTCTAAAGCCGTCCAGACCCGCTGCTTCCTGTTTCGAATCACGCCGACGTCATGAAACGGCATTGCTCCAATCGGAATCAACGCCAAAACACTCACCCCCGAATGGGCCAACCTGGATCCAACAGCTCACGCTGGCCGCCGACCAGTTCATCGCCTCTCGTCCCCTCTCACCCAACGACACCGGCCACACGATCATCGCCGGCTATCATTGGTTTGGAGATTGGGGGAGAGACACCATGATCAGTCTGCCCGGACTGACGCTGACCACCAAACGCTTTGACATCGCTCGCAGCATTCTTTCCACCTTTGCGCAATATGCCGACCAAGGCATGCTTCCCAACCGATTCCCCGAGGAGGGAGAAGCGCCGGAATACAATAGTGTCGATGCCACGCTCTGGTACGTCGAGGCTGTCCGCCAATATGTGGACGCCTCCGATGACCACGTCTTTCTCAAAACGATCTTTCCCGTGCTTGTCGAGATGCTGGCGTGGTACCGCAAGGGCACCAGGTTTGGAATCGGCATGGATCCCGCCGATCACCTCCTTCATGCCGGGGAGACGGGGGTGCAGCTCACCTGGATGGATGCCAAGATCGGAGACTGGGTCGTGACGCCCCGCATCGGCAAACCGGTCGAAATCAATGCGCTGTGGTATCAAGCCTGGCTTACCTTGGGACAATTGGCCAAAACCTTGAAAGAACCGCACGAGGAATTTCTGCAAACAGCCAAGGCCATCCACGCATCCTTTCAACGGTTCTGGGACGAACCATTACACCGCTGCTATGACGTGCTGGACGGACCCCATGGACATGATCCGGCCCCACGCCCCAATCAATTGTTCGCCGTGTCGTTACCACACAGTCCACTCACCTACAAGCAGCAGCATGCGGTCGTCGACTATTGCGCCCAACATCTCTACACAACATATGGATTACGCAGCTTGGGACAGGATGATTCCCAATATGTGGGACAATATGAAGGAGATATCCGGCAGAGGGATAGAGCCTATCATCAGGGGACGGTCTGGGGCTGGCTCCTGGGTCCTTTCGTGCTGGCACATTTTCGGGTCTATCACAATGCCGAAGTTGCGCTGTCTCATCTTGTCCCGATGGCTCATCATCTCAATGATTACGGACTGGGAACGCTCGGCGAAATTTTTGACGGACAACCACCGTTTGCCCCGCAAGGTTGCATTGCCCAAGCCTGGACCGTCGCCGAAGTCCTCCGCGCCTGGCATCTCATTCAACCTTCCGCCCACAGAGAAACAAAAGAAAACCACACTCCCCAAAAGTAAGACTAACCTGGCATCCTTGAAGTCTCCATTAAAGTTGTCACTGAGCCCAGCCTGAAGATGCCACGGCTCAGGAAAATCCTTGGATGGACCTTGGACTTACCCTACCGAATGGCTCAAGATGACACTTTCTACCACGGGTTTCTCTTCGTTCATCTCCCTAATGGTCTTCCGTTGAAAGGGGTTGAGGGAATTTGAAGTTAATGAGTGGTTTGTCTATAGTCTGACGGTCCCATTTCTCTGGATCGTGGCAGACCGGATGCAGAACGGACGGCCAGCGGCCGACACACTCACGTCAGTTCCTAACACACTGGCCGTGGCTTTTTTCTGAAGCCCCCGTACCGGCAAGAAACCGTATTACTCATGATCTCGACAATCGGCGATAAGTGCCCAGGAACCCGACGGACCCCAAGACTTCCTGCCTTTCCGGTCGGTTGACCGGATGAGGTCGGCTGCTCACATGGGTCAAACCTTCGTGGTCGGATATCAACCAAAGGAGTAATTCATACGTCACAGTAATAAATACTTCCCACTCGTGTAGTCCTTGGGGGTGTGCATGGCCCTTCTTTCTCTTCTCATTGGCTTTTTCCTTGGGCCGCATCATTTATTGAGCAAACTGCGCATAACTTTAGCGCTGTCAAGGCGGTGATCGATGGATAGATTATCCAAACTATCCAGATCCTTCCGAGGTTCACGATGACCCTCATCTCCCCGTTACGCAGTTTGTTCATAAGACTCGCCACAAACAAGGAAGACAGTTCGCAGCTCCATGAATCCGAATCTTACACAAATTGGTGCACCCGTTTTGCCTGGGAACGTCTGACGGTCCTTTATCTTTTGGGATTGGTCGCCAACCCTGCGTTCATTGTAGCCGACGTCCTCCTCCATCGAGAGCATCTCGATGCGATTCTCGACATACGCACGATTTTGGAGTTAGGGCTCCTCGGTTGCTTTCTGCTGGTGAGATACCAACCTGCTGCAATCCCGCCACATGCGTTCTTAATCCTTTGGGTATTGATCGGCAATCTGTGCATCGTCCAGATGACCGTCGTGCTTGGGGGATTCGCCGCCCAGTATTACAACGGGCTCAACCTGGTGTTCCTGGCCGCAGCGGTCATTGTGCCGGTGTCCTGGCCGAGTCATCTGATCGCTCAAGCTGGAACGCTCATGTCGTATTATGGGATGAATCTTCTCAGTACCTCCGGGACGGCGGATATCGACGCAGCCATAGGAAACTCGTTTTTTCTCATATGGACCTGCGTCGCATTACTCTTCTCGGTTTTCCTCTACGAGCGACTGCAACGAGCCGAATTTCAAGCGCGGCTTTTTGAGCGAAGCGCCAGAGCTGAATTGGAAGCGTCTAACCAAAAACTCCTCGAACTGGATCGGTTGAAAAGCGAGTTCTTCGCAAACATCAGCCATGAAATTCGCACGCCGCTCACTCTGGCGGTAGGTGCATTTAAGACTCTCTTGAAATCTTCACTAGGCGCAGAAGCTAAAGATGTGGTCCAGACCGGCTTACGGAATGCCTCCAGGCTCTTGTTCCTCATCAATGAATTGTTGGATCTGGCTAAATTCGACAGCGGTCGCACCACCCCGAACAAACGATGCCTGGATTTCGCTGCGCTCGTCAGCAGCGTGGTCATGAACTTTGATTCCAGCCCGACTCGTCGCATCCATGTCAAAGGCCTGATGCAACCGGTGCCCTTGGAGGCCGATCCACTCCAAATGAAGAAACTTTTGTATAACCTGCTCTCCAATGCCTTCAAGTTCAGCGACCCCCATGAGGGTCAAGTGTGGATTCGTCTCTCCTCCAAGGAACATTCCATTGAACTGGAGGTTGAAGACAACGGCATCGGCATTCCGCCCGATCAATTAGGGCGAATCTTCGACCGATTCACGCAAGTGGAAAGCAGTGCCACGAGGCGTTATGAAGGCAGCGGAATCGGATTGGCCTTAGTGAAGGAAATCGTCCTGCTGCATGGGGGAACAATTGCGGTGGAAAGCGATCCCGGCCGTGGTTCTGTGTTTACCATCACGTTGCCTCGCGGGAACGTGACGGCCGATCAGCTGCTTGCGGTTCAAGACGACGAGGACGATCGTTCCTTTCTTCCAAGACTAGCCGAAAAAGAACAGATAGACGAGGAGTCTTTCCTTTCCCCCGCTGAAAAGAAGGACGCCCCATTGGTGTTGGTGGTCGATGACAATGCCGATATGCGCGGGTACGTCAAAAAAATATTGCACAGACAATATCAGATCGTAGTAGCCAGGGACGGGGCGGAAGCCCTGGAGATAGCTCAACACTTGCGTCCGGCATTGATCCTGACGGATGTCATGATGCCGAAAATGAGTGGACAGGACCTTTTGAAAGCCGTTCGAAACGATAAGACTCTTCGATCGACCCCCGTGATTTTCTTAACAGCCCGCGCTGGAATCGAAGCACGTATTGAAAGTCTGGAAGCAGGAGCCGACGATTATCTATCCAAACCCTTCGACGAACCCGAACTCCTGGCTCGCGTCGGCAACCTGATTCGAGCACGCGCACAAGAACGGGAACTCGTGCAATTACAGAAAGAAAAATTAGCCAGGTTCTTACCCCAAAATCTGGCCGACCTGATCATGTCGGGCGACCACGAGGATTTCCTGAAAGGGCATCGCAGCAAAATCACCGTGCTCTTTATCGATCTTCGAGGATTCACACCCTTTACTGAAACGGTGGCTCCCGAAGAGGTGATGGCCGTCCTCCGTGAGTACCAGGCGGCGATGGGTTACCTGATCTCCGAATATGGTGGAACGCTTGAGCGATTTGCCGGCGACGGCATCATGGTCTATTTTAACGACCCGCAGCCCTGTCCCAATCACGCCGAACAAGCGGTGCGCATGGCAATCGCCATGCGACGTGAGGTCTTTTCGTTGGAAGAGCAATGGAAGAAACGCGGCATTCCCCTTGGAGTAGGCATCGGGATTGCAACCGGATATGCAACGATCGGTGCGATCGGATTTGAAGGACGAACGGACTATGCCGCGATCGGCCCCGTCACCAATCTGGCATCCAGACTCTGCAACGAGGCCCAACACGGCCAAATCCTGATCCCGGAACAAGTTGCATCCCTTCTTGGAAATCTGATCTCGACCGAACCGCTCGGAGAACTCGCATTGAAAGGCATTCAAAGACCCCTTTCCGTCTATCAAGTGGTTGGGGTGAACGCCTAAGCGAATGACCCCACGATTGAGAAATATCGCCAGCGCAGCCCGGAAGTGTTCGACGAGGATACCGCCGCAAGAGCTATCTCAATGATTACGGCCTGGGAACGCTCGGCCAAATTTTTGACGGACAACCACCGTTTTCCCCGCATGGTTGCATCGCCCAAGCCTGAAATCCTTCACGCCTGGCATGTCCTTCAACCTTCCGCCCACAGAGAAACAAAAGAAAACCACACTCTTAAATAATTAGGCTATCCTGGCATCCTGATAGTCCCCACTAACATTGTCATTCTGAGCCTCCGGCGAAGAATCTGTGCCCAACCTGACGACACCCCCACGCAGCAAGATCCTCCCCCTTCCTGTCAACCAAGTCATTCCTTCTAGCATTGTCATTCTGAGGCCTCGCCGAAGATTCTGTGCCCAGCCACAAGATCACCTAATCCTGAAGAAGGCCTTCTTTTTGTTGACTGCTCATCTCTATAAACGATTCTTCCTCCCTCATCCCCGACATCGTGTATCGGTGATCCATCTTTTTAAGGAAGCCTTCCTCCTACCGCAGCCTGTCCGAATATACCTTAAACCCATCTGTCCTTTTTTCTAGGAGTTGGGTATCATGCCCTGGAATTTTTCCATGAGAAAGGCATGTAATCCTGGCCTACATTGAAAGCTTCATCGCTGAGATTCGCAACGATCGCCTTACAATGGTGACAAGACCGACGTCAAAACAGAAAGACAAGGAGTAGAGACAATGGATTCACAATTTTGGATAACAGCCTGGAACGAAGGAAGGACAGCCTTCCACGGAGAACACTATCACGAAAAGCTGACCGAGTACTTTCCTCAATTCAATCCTGGAAAGGGGCAGCGAGTACTCGTTCCCCTCTGTGGGAAATCAAAAGATCTTCTTTGGCTTCATGGGCTCAATCTTCATGTCCATGGAGTCGAATTGCATGCCCAGGCCGTGAAAGACTTTTTTTCTGAAAATGGACTTTCATCCCCTCACATAGACCAAGATCAAGATTTCACCCATTTCACCCACGGAAATATCATCATCAGCTGCGGGGACTTCTTCAAACTCAATGAACACCACTCTTACGATTACATTTACGATCGGGCCGCACTCGTGGCTCTGCCAGCCCCAATGAGAAAAGGGTACGCGCAAGTTATCAAGCAATCCCTCAAACACGGGGGGAAATACCTTCTCATCGTCTATGATTATGACCAATCAAAAATGGAAGGGCCTCCTTTTCATGTTGGTGGCAAAGAAATTCATGATCTGTACGAAGATCAATTCACCATTACTTTGAAAGAAAGCCAAAAGCCAAAAAATGAAGGAACAAGACTCTCCGCCATAGACAGCCTTCACCAGACAGTCTATGTCCTTGAAAAGATCCTGTGAAACTCTCCGCTAAATGGGTACCATCGAAAAAATCTTTGACGGACAACCATTTTTCGCCTCGCAGAATTGTCACCCAACCCTGGACGATCGCCGAAACACTTCGCGCCTGGCACATCATCCAGACAGTCCTCACCTAAGTTGTCATTCTGATCCACCACCGGCTTGTCATTCCCAGCCCACGACGACTTGTTATTTTGAGCCCTCGGCGAAGAATCTGTGCCCAGCCTAACGACCTCTCGCCCCACCAAGATCCTTCCGTTCCCTAAAACAGTCCCCCACCAGAGTTATCATTCTGAGGCCATGCCGAAAAATCTGTGCCAAGGCCGAAAGTCCCCCAGCTCAGCGAGATCCTTCGGTGGACCTTGCCCTGAGCTTTGCCGAATGGTTCAGAATGACATGGTCGCTCAGGACATATTCATTTCGTTGATTGCTCACTATTGGCAAAAATCCTTCATTCGTCATCCCCGACATCTGTCATCGGGGATTCATCTTTCAGCCTTTTAATTCCTTTCTCCTGTTGGCAGAAATCCATCTTCCGAAAGTTCAAAACCCATCTGTACTTTAATTTGGGGGTTGGCTATTCTTGCCAAAGAAAGGACTGGCCCTTCCGGATTAATGTTCGGGGCAGGTCAAACCAAATCATAAAAATAAAGTAATGCTATTTCCCACAAGAGGAGTTGGACATAAAGACAATGACTGTGACTGATAGATCCGATACAAACCAGGAACAGGATTTTCCAAATGAATTTGTTTTATCAGGAAGACAACGTGCCCTCCATAGTAAGCTTGGACAAAAGAATACCCAACTGGGTTCGATATACCTTGGTGCTCTACATGTCCTAAACCAAAACCAAAATCCCGATCGTTTTGCTTTAGCCGCACACGGACTGCGTGAACTAATGGAAAAGCTACCACGATACCTTGAAATTCCCATTGAGGCCAACGATACCAGCCTAATGCAAATGTCTAGAACGCTTGCAGATCAATGGCGCAGAGCAAAGAATCAATCCAAGTGTCATAATGACACCCTATGGGATGGAGTACTTGACGAACCGTTGAGAAAATACCTCGGTGAATCGGAGAATTTTTTCTCTAAATTTGACAAAAATCGTCCATCCCACAAAAAGCAGGCTGCTAACGTAATTCGAAGACTTGACCCACAAGGGCAAACCCTCCCGCTGACAATTGAAAATTTACGGGTGAAGGAATGGGATCATTGCCGCGACTATTTCGTGGCTGTCTCACATCATAATCATTCTACTGCTCAGCAAGAGATGGAGCAGTGGATCAATGCCCTCGAAGTTTTTCTTTTAGATAGATTGGTTCCCCAGACGTTTGATGACTTTTCTATTATTGCGGCAATCATCAAAGAAGGAGAGTCCAATGATTAGCCGTGAAATTATTGAAAAAACAAAGAATGCAATAAAGCGGGCATCCGACTTCGATTACTTCTTTGACAACCTTAACTCGCCAGAATGGATCATACCCCTTTACGAGAATAAGTTTTTTGATGATCCATATCCCCTTCTCCATGATGGTCGTCATGTCAGATTTCCGATATGGCCGGCTTCACGATACTTAATACGGATGGCTGAACATGCACCGAAAGAAGTGGCAAAGGTTGCCTTAGCCATCCCTTTAACCGAAAACGTCCGGGTGAACGAGGATCTCGCTGACATTGCACTAAATTTACCTTCAACTCTTGCTGCAAAATTTGTCTCGAAGGCAAAAACCTGGCTGAATTCACCCTACCAACTTCTGCTCCCCGAAAAGCTTGGCAATCTCATTTCCCATCTTGCAAAAGATGGACATAGTAAGGCTGCTATGGACCTTGCTAAAGCCCTAATAACCGTATCATCTGATCCTTCAGGGCAATCAGATACTGGAAAAGAAGAGAGCCAAATGTATCCCCCTGCGCAAAATCCACTAGCACAGTTTGAAGAGTGGGACTATGAGCACATTCTTGAGCGAAACATTCCCGATTTGGTAGCTGCCTCACCGATAAAAACTCTTGATTGGCTGTGTGAACTATTAGGGAAAGCAGTTCGACTCTCTCGCATCAGATCGAATGACGAAGGACCCGAAGATTATTCTGTTTTCTGGAGAAATGCCGTTGAGGACCATGAACAAAATTTCCATGATGACTTGAAGGATCTTTTGGTGTCAGCGGTACGTGATGCGGCTCAGCAAATAGCCACGTCGCATCCAGAGGAAATTCGACACATTATTAGTTTACTTGAGTCAAAGCCGTGTAAAATTTTTCAACGCGTAGCACTTCATATTATACGATTAAACCCAGATACGATCATGGATTGGGTTACTGATCGTCTGACAAACCGCGACCTGTTTTATGAATCGGTGCATGAATTCCGCCTCCTTCAGCGTGATCTCTTTGTCAGACTCTCTCCTTCTGCTCAGGAAAATATTTTTCATATGATCACGAATGGTCCCCCCGATGTAGAGGAGCTGATTAGTGATTGGGAACAAGAAAAGGGAGAGCGCCCGCCCACGGAGCAAGTAGAAAAATACAAAAAAAACTGGAAAATGAAAAAACTTTTCTTAATCCGGGCAGCACTCGACACACAATGGAAAGCGAGACTCGACACATTAGTATCCGAGTTAGGAGAACCAGAATGTCCCGAGTTTTCGACTTATGCAGCTAGCTGGACGGGACCAACAAGCCCAAAGGATGTTGAAGAATTACAAAACCTTCCAATTTCGGAGTTAAAGAGTTTCTTGGTCAAATGGAAACCCGAAAGAGATCATCGTGCCTTAGGTCCCTCACCAAATGGTTTAGGGAGAACACTAACCACTGTGATTGCAAACAACCCTCAACCGTATGCAGAGAAGGCGCGGGATTTTAAGGAACTTGATCCTACCTACGTTCGCTCAATTTTGGCAGGGTTCCGCGAGGCCCTTAAAAAAAACCGGTCGGTCCTTTGGGCTCCAGTTATCGAACTTTGCATGTGGGTAGTTCACCAACCCCGCATAATTGAAGGGAGAATGGTAACGAATCGCGATATTGATCCTGACTGGGGGTGGACTCGCAAAGAGCTAGCAAGTCTTTTCTCTGTGGGATTCGAGCACGAATTTCTCAGTATTCCATTGAATCTTCGAGAGATAGTGTGGGTGACGTTGGAGGAACTCACCAATGATCCAGATCCATCTGGGGAAGACGAGGCGGATTCATACTCAAACAGATGGGCACCCTCCAGTTTGTCAATTAACTCCACTCGTGGGCTAACCATGCATGCCATCATGCGCTACGCCCGCTGGATCAGGAAGTACACAGAAAATGACCCTAGGCAGCCAGAACTAGTTGGCCAAGTCTCTGACCAAATGCCGGAAGTTCAGGCGCTTCTCGATGCCCACCTTGATCCTTCTCGGGATCCTTCTCATGCAATTCGCTCAATATACGGGCAGTGGTTCACCACCCTTGTCTGGCTCGATTCACAATGGGCAGCCAGTTTGGTCCAAAAGATCTTTCCCAAGGAAGATCAGGAACCAACACGAAGCCTCCACTTGGCAGCATGGGATTCATATATTAAATTCTCCAAGCCATATTTAAGGGTTTATGAATTATTGAAAGATCAATACGGTGCTGCCATATGTCGACTCGGGTCACTTTCGGAAGACAATTTACGATCGCAAGACCCTGAGGAACGCCTTGCAGAGCATCTCATGATCTTCTACTGGCATGGAGCGCTATCCTTAAGCAGTATCGGGCATTTGACACAGTTCTACGAGAAGGCTTCACCGGAGTTGTGTGCTCATGCGCTCGGTTTTGTCGGACGATGCCTGCGAGAATGCATAAGGACTCCGTCATCTGAGGTTATTACCCGAATTACTGACTTATGGACATGGCGCTTTCACACGGTGACCAATCCCGGTGCCCCTACAAAATATTCAAAGGAATTAGCAGAATTCGGTGGCTTGTTTGCTTCTGGGCAAATGGATCTCGAATGGAGTATGGGCCAACTCCTGGAAGTTCTCAGACTAGTCGGGAAAGCAGAACCAGATCACCTTGTACTTGAGCGATTAGCTGAATTGGAACCTCACCATTCTGCCAATGCAGTTGAAGCCCTCAGGCTTTTTGTCGAGAGAGATAGAGATGGTTGGCTCCTGTTGAGTTACAAAGGGTATGCTCGCACGATTCTTTCTAATGCAATCCAGGGAACAGACCCCGGAGGCCGAGAGGATGCCATTGATTTCATCAATTGGTTGGCTGCGAAAGGGAGCCGACAATTTCTAAATCTACTGACGAGACAAGAGCAGGGAGGATAAAACCTTAATTCAATGGGCACATAGTCCAAAGGTGCCTTTTCCCTTATCATGTTTGTGAAGTCTGTATGGTAAATGTTGAGCGATAGTCAGATTTTTTTAAATTTCACTCCGAGAGAACATCATAGCTATGCCTCCGCCGCGAAACAGAAAGCTGGAGAGGCTAATATGGCCATGACTCCCCAAGAGGCTATCATTGCCGACTAAACGCCAGAGGCAAACAACCGGCTCCGTGCAACCACCTGCCACCCCTTCCAAAAGTCCTGCCGGGGAGGTGATGTTTTATCGGTCGCCGGATGGGATAGTTCGCCTCAAAGTTCAACTCACCCAGGACACCGTCTGGTTGACTCAGCAGCAGATGGCCTCCCTATTCCAGCGGGAACGTTCAGTCATCACCAAGTACATTCGTAACGTATTCAAAGAAGGCGAGCTCCCCGAAGAAAGCAATGTGCAAAATTTGCACATACTGCCGCAGATGGGAAAACCTATCAAGTTGACCATTATAACCTCGACGTGATCATTTCCGTCGGCTATCGGGTGAAATCCAAACGCGGAACCCAGTTCCGCATCTGGGCAACACAGATATTGCGAGATCATCTGGTGAAAGGCTATTCCGTTAACCAGCGTCGGCTGGAGGAACTCCAACAGACGGTCCGGCTGGTGGCGACGATGGCGAAGCACAAGGACCTTTCCGGCGATGAGGCCACCGCGCTCCTCCGCATGGTAGGCGAGTATAGCCAGGCGCTGAATCTGCTTGACGATTATGACCACCAACGGGTGCCCGCCCCTAGGGCAGGGAGCCAGACACGTTAGGCCTTAACTTATAAAGAAGCCATCGATATCGTGGCGCGCCTCCGCGAGCGCTTTGGAAGCTCAGCCCTCTTCGGTCAGGAAAAAGATGAAAGCCTGCACAGTAGTCTTCAAGCGATCATGCAAACGTTCGGTGGGCAAGACCTCTATCCAAGCCTGGAAGAGAAAGCGGCCCACTTATTGTATTTTCTGGTGAAAAACCACTCCTTTGTGGATGGCAACAAGCGTATCGCGGCTGCCTTATTTCTTTGGTTTCTGGAACGCAACAGCGTACTGGCCAATACCACCGGGGCGCGCCTGATTTCAAATGCCGCACTCGTGGCCATGACCCTGATGATCGCGGAAAGCCGTCCGGAAGAAAAGGACGTGTTGGTACGCATTGTCATGCACCTCCTTTGTCAACACGATCCATTATGAGCACCGACACAGCAGACCCTTTCTGTGCCGATTGCCACACTAGACGTTAGACGGCAATGCCGGATGGATATGGCTGGGCTGTACCGCTTTTTCATTTCCTCGTTCTGAATGGAATTCATAACCACGGATTTGACACCCATTATGATCAGAGTTTCTTTGACTGTTGTACTCCACGCAGAGAAAAGTCTGTCGCTTGGCTGGACACTCAATTGAAAATTTGTCGGGCAAGTGTGTGCCTCATTCCCTATACAAAATTCGGCTTGGGGCTCCTTTTATATCTACTGTCTCGTGACTCCCACCCTGGCCAAAGAATGTTGAACAGGGGCCACGGTCCCCCTTATTTTACCTTTACCCTTATAAGTGAAAAGGGAGATAAATCTTACATTAGGATCCAACTGGAGGCTTAACAAGCACAACCCCCTCTCCCAAAACTTCTTTTGATACATCACTTCCCTGCCTCAAATGTGAAAAAGAGTCTCAACTCAGTACCTGTACAAAATGGGCTAAAAAAAAACTTGATTCCGATCTTTGCTGACCAGGGTAGCGGGTGCATCCCCTGAAAACGCTAATGGCAACAGCCCTTTATCGATAAAATTCGATCTCCACAATTTTGAAGATGAGTCCCCTGAGATGGATTCGGATGTGTTTGATGTGGCAGTTTGGCTTTGTCCGATCCCCTCCAAGCCTTGTATAATCGGACGACAAGACGCCCGATACCCTTTCACTAAAATTAGGAATATACAGGTGAGCCCTCATACCCAGGATACCGGCTTAGAAACTCTTTGGGAAGAAATCCGCGGATTCATGGGAGTCTGTCCGTCCTTTTTCCGGTTGGCCAGCCCGGAGCCGATCGTCGCCCGGGGCCTTTTCGATCTGGCCAAATTCGCCTATCTGGAAAGCCCTCTGCCCTCAAGCTTCAAGGAAAAGCTCTTCACCTATCTTTCCCGATTCTGCGGGGTCCGGTATTGCGTCACACGACATGCCGCATTTTTGTTAGGACGAGGGAACATCGCCGGCGACCCAACCTGTCCTCCTCTTACACCCGAAGAAGTCATCACCTTGCTCAGCGAGCCGTTTCCCGAGGGCGAACAACTTTCCGATATTCTGTCCGCCCTTGCCACCCTGAGTGCTCCCCTCAAGGACTGGCCGGCTCACGATTCGATGGTAGAGCAACACCTGCGCATCGCCTGTGCGATGATTTTTCTGGAACCGGGACACTCCACCACATGGTGCACTGCCCTTCGGCGACTTTTGGGACCTTCTCAATTCGAATGGCTTCTGCTTTTTCTCGCCTTTGTGCGGACCGCGCATTTTTGGACAGAAGTTCATGCATCGTATGATGCCATGATACCGATGGCGAGTGAACAGTCTTCCCCCGGGGATAATGCCCTCATCGATCAGACTCCTCAACTGGTTTTCGAAGAGGACATAGAAATTCTCTTTCGAGAACAGCAAGCACTGGTCGAACCTCTCCTGCAGAAAATGCAGGACGCCACACGGTTCGAACTCGGCTCACAGCTCCATGCCGAGTTGCAGGAATTACGCACCACTCACCGGCTCGCACAAGCCTTGAAAAAAAGTGAAGCCCTCCTTCGCGACTTATACGAGAATGCCCCGGATATGTTTTTTTCCGTTGATGCCGAGACAGAGCGCGTTGTTGAGTGCAATCGGACCCTTCTGGAAAAGACCGGGTTTTCCCGCGAAGAGGTCATCGGCAGATCCGTTTTCGAACGGTATACCAAGGACTCTCTCCCGAACGCCCTGAAATCCTTTGAACACTTCCGCCAATTTGGAGTCGAACACAATGCGGAATTGCAATTGCGGACTCGTGAAGGAAAGACGATTGATGTCAGCCTGAATACCACGGCCGTGCGTGATGCGTCTGGACGTATTATCTCCAGCCGCTCGATCTGGCGGGATATCAGCCAACAAAAATCCCTTGAAGACCAACGGCGTCTCATATTTGAAGCCTCCCCCAATGGCATGCTGGTGGTGAACCAGAAGGGACACATTCTTTTTGCCAATTCACGAATAGAGGAATGGTTCGGATATCCCCGCGAGGAGCTAATTGGAAAGCCATTTGAAGGTCTTATTCCCGCGCAATTTCGAGTCCACCAGGCCGGCGCGCGATCTGGCTTCGTCTTGATTCCTTACGTCGAATCCATGGAACCCGATCCTGAGTTTCGTGGGCGTGGTAAAGACGGAAGGACCATCCCACTCACCATCAGGCTCGATCCGATGGGGAAGGAAGACGATGAAACGACATTGGTGACGATGACGAATATTACCGAACGCCAACGGGACAGGGAAACCATTCGCCAGTCGACCATCGCGCTTCATGAACAATTGTCTCTCAACAAAACCATCACCGATAATACCTCGACCAGCCTGCTTATGATTGATACCGCCGGACGAGTGACCTTTGCCAATCCCTCCACGGAAATCGTGATGGGGTTCAAACCTGAAGAGCTGATTGGCCGGGTTTTGCATGAAATGGTCCACCATACCCGTCCAAATGGATTCCCATTTCCCATAGAAGAATGTCCCCTGGCCGGGATATCTCTCTTAAGAGAGACTCTGACCAATCATGAAGACGTATTCATCCATAAAGATGGCCATTTTTATCCTGTACGCTGCAACACCAGGCAGATTTTCAAGCAAGGGGAGCGGATAGGTAATGTCATCGAAGTTCTGGATATTACAGACCTGAAACGGGCCGAGAAGGACCGGCAACTTTTTACGCTGGAATTGGCGAGACAGGTCAATGATCGAACCGAGGAGCTCGTCAATTCTCAGAAACTGTTACGGGAATTAGCGGCCGCCCTCAATTTGACCGAACAACGGGAACGGCAACGTATTGCGACGGAACTTCATGATTACCTCAGCCAACTACTAGTGGTGTGCCGCTTGAAACTGGGCCAGATCAGACCAGCCCCCGGCATGGACTCTGAAAGCTCCGATCTGGTCAAAGAAACCGAAGAGGTCCTCGATCAAGCCCTCACCTACACAAGAACGCTCGTCGCGGAATTAAGCCCTTCGGTCTTATTTGAATTTGGATTGCTGGCGGCCTTGCAATGGTTGGCCGGTCAAATGATCCATCATGGCCTGAAAGTAGAAATGACCTGCGAGGGCATTCAAGACTGGAAGGTCCCGGAGGAACAGGCGATTTTGTTGTATCAATCGGTCCGCGAACTGTTTCTCAACGTGATAAAACATGCCGACACGGACCGCGCCACACTCACACTTCGCAAAGAGGAGGGGGTGCTACATATTTCCGTCCGCGACGAGGGTAAGGGGTTTCATCCCCCCAAAGGAACTGCCACCCAGCCTTTCACGGACCAAGCGATGAAATTTGGCCTGTTCTCGATTCGCGAACGCATGATTACCCTTGGAGGAACATTCGAAATTGAATCACTGCCTGATCATGGAACCACGGCCCGCCTCATTGTACCCATCGCGTTAAAGTTGGAAAAGGGTCCTACACTACAACAGGATACGGACGGGCAGAACATCGATCCAACCAGGGTCGATCAATCGCTTCCGGAGGCAGGCGATCTCCCAAAGATCAGTACAAAAAACCAAATTCGCATTTTAATCGTCGATGACCATGTGATGGTGCGGGAGGGATTAAGGAAAATGTTGGAGAGCCATGAAGACCTGGAACTGGTGGGGGAAGCCGGGAACGGGGAAGAAGCCATCGATCTAGTTGAACGCCTGAAACCTGCCCTAGTGATCATGGATGTCAATATGCCACGACTGAATGGGATTGAGGCCACATCGCGCATAAAAGCGCATCATCCGGATATCATTATTATTGGATTATCTGTCAATGCCGGTGGAGAAAACCAACGAGCTATGCTCAAGGCCGGAGCGGTCGCCCTCTTGCCAAAAGAAGCTGCTGTCGCCGATCTCTATCAAATGATTACAACCGTCATGACGTCACAGCCATAGGTGGTCTTCTGATAGTTGGCAGAACGACCTGTGAGTTGCGCTCAGACTGCACGGGGTTTCTTGGAATGCTATGATAGCATACCACTTGATTGACTGAATTATTTAATCACATTCTGAAAGGAAATCATGACTATGAATCTGCCACGCATGATGATCGGAGTTTCTTTAAGTGTTGCGCTCTTCGCAGGGACCGGCTTGGCCACCGAACCGGCCGAGGTGGAGAAGTTTGTGAAGTCCCGTATTGAAATCGGCGAGATGATGACGAACTATTTTAAGGGTGGAAAGGGATATGGAGACGGGCAGCGACCCTCACCAGAGGCGATGAAGGAAATGGGCGCTGATATCAATACAAAACTGAGTGCGTTATTGGCAAAGCATGATTTGACGATTGAGGAATATCGCCAGCGCAGCCCTGAGGTGTTCGCCGATGAGGAGGCCGTAAATGGGTATCTCAACGAGCATCCTGATCTGAAAGCACGCTACGATGCTCTCCCGTTGGGCAGCATGAAAGGCGGGAGCACCGGGCGGGGGTACTGAGACCTTCCATGATTTGTAAGTAGTACTCTGCTGTTGGAAAAATTCAACGGGTGCTATGAATGCGACCAAGGCACGGGGGCATGATCACACCTGTCGGTAACGATGCCAATCCATTTTTCCAGTGACGAATCCGATGTTTCCATGTAAGATATTTTTATGAAATTGAAAACGTCCGATCCAAGTTTTATTGACTCACGCCGTCCCAGTCAACTTGGCGAAAGGCTCGCGAAACACAAGATTGACGCGGCTCGAAAACTCACCCCTGAACAGCGGTTGCTCCTCGCTCTTGAACTGTCCGATGCGGCAGCCGCTCTCCAACTCGCGTGTTCCCCAAAAAGGTATCCGACATTTTTTCCCGCTCTATGAATATCTGCCACAGAACCATATTTCCGGGGGAAAGCGGAGATCATTCAGGATTTATCGTTTTGGCCTTATAGCTTTATGATAAGTATCGGAAATCCAATTTATGGGTGGATCTCTGGTAGGTGAATCTCTCGTACGTATGTACCCGGTTTTCGTGTCAAAGTGATGTTCTGTATTGCCGGTTCTCGGCCCGGCAGCCGAGCCCCTTTTTTTTCGGCAAAAGAAGCCAAAACCATTGACGCCCCGTCCGGCCTTATTAGATCGAACGGATGCCAGCCTGTGGAGGCGGACAAACTCGCGGAGTTTATCCTGAGCCATATCGAAGGACTCAAACAAGGCTCGCTGGCACATGAGAGCGTCCATCTAGAGGGCCGGACGGTAGGCGTCGGAACAGGGGAAACGAACCTTTCCAGAACCCATATGAAAGAGCGAGGAACCCTTTACACGGAGGTAGTTGAATCCCATGAACGATGAGCAGCCGGCTAAGGTCTGCGCCAGTCTCATAGAGGGTATGCAGAGTCTCCAGCTTTCCACCGTCGGGGTCGACGGCATTCCCCACTGCAGCTATACGCCCTACTTGCACCGGGCTCCGGACAGTTTTTACATTTTTGTCAGTCAACTCGCCGCGCATACCCGTCATCTGCTGGCAAACGGGACTGTCGCGATCATGATCATCGCCGATGAACAGTCGACGTCACAGATTTTCGCCCGGACGAGGGTGAATTACGTGTGTGATGCCAAACATATCCCACCCAACAGTCCCGATTACGAGTCGGTGCTGGACGACTATGAGCAACGGCATGGCAAGATGGCCGGCCTGTTACGGCAGTTGCCGGACTTTGTCCTATTTCACCTGCACAAGAAGAGTGGACAGTTTGTGATGGGATTTGGAAAAGCGTACACCCTGTCTGGAGAAGACTTGTCGGTCTTCGACCATGCCCGTACTGGATAGTTTGATTAATCAATTGGCCGGCCTCTATTCCAGCCCTAAACGCTTTTCTGTACTTTACAGGAGAGTGAGGGTTCGCTATTCTTGCCAAGGACTGAAGACACCTTCCCGATAACTGTTCAGGGAACTCTCTACCACACAAAAGATCGTCATGGTGCAACCTCGGGCTTTGTAGCCCGGGATTTGGTCCTCTGGCTATAGCCACGGCTCCTCCTGGATCCTCCCCCTCACAAAGGATAGCGGACTCCATCGGACGGCAATCCGTACATTTCGAATAGGTGTGAATTTCCTCCCTGCGTGCTCCCTCGCGGGCTGAAATCACACGAAGTGAGATGCTTGAACAGGTATCAGGGAACGTCCATGCAAGGAAGGATGCGAAGTCCTGGATCGCTCGCAAGACGAACTCAACAAAGGGGTTGAAGTACAGAGAGAAAACGAGACGGCCAAAGAGCTGGAACCCAGATCCCATGTGTGGGACCAACTGAAGCAACATTCATTTAACGCCGCAAAATTTGCCATGCGTATCGAAAGCAAGAACTACATTCACCTTTCACTTTTTATCAGGAAAACACGATGGACAAATTATCCAAGCCCCAGTTTTTTAACCCCTGGCATCATGCCAGCCCAGGCGACAAGATTCCCGAATTTGTCAATGGAATTATTGAAATTCCAAAAGGCACCAGAGCAAAGTATGAATTAGACAAAGAGAGTGGCCTGCTAAGACTCGACAGGGTGTTATATTCTTCCGTCTATTACCCTGCCAATTACGGATTCATTCCGCAATCGTATTGTGAAGACAAAGACCCCCTGGACATTCTGATTATTTCACAAATTGATGTGGTTCCGATGTGTATTGTGCCGGCCAAAGTCATCGGGGTCATGCGCATGCTTGATAACGGAGAGGCCGATGACAAAATCATCGCGGTTGCGGCAGGCGATCCCAGTGTCAGTCACATTAAAGATATTTCAGAACTGCCACAGCACTTCATTTCCGAAATGCGCCATTTCTTTGAAGAGTACAAGACCCTTGAACACAAAGCGGTCGTGGTGGAGGAATTTTTAGAGAAAAAGGTCGCTCAAAATATTCTGAATCAAAGCCTGCACATGTATAAAGATTTGTTCTGAAACACGGCATTCCCTGTTGGACTCACGGCCGACAGGCCGGATGAAGTCATAGTGGACCTTTCCGGCCGTCGCCTCATTCAGCAGGATATTCAATCCGGAGTTTGCGGAAAATCTCGAGCCCCCAACAACTGGTGGAATCGTGAGTATTTTCCATTTCCCTTCTCACGCCGCAGGCTTGAGCAGGACCTTGATCCAGCCGTTTTCCCGCGCATCGAAATGCCGATACGCTTCCGGGGCCTCCCGAAGAGGCAACTCGTGGGTGACGAGGAACGAGGGCTTGGCTTTACCGGCCTCAATGAGATTGCATAATCGGCGATTATACGCCTTCACGTTGGCTTGCCCGGTTCCTATCCGCTGTCCCTTAGACCAGAAGAGCCCCCAGTCGAATGCCAACTGTCCCTTTTGAGCCAATGCATCGAATGACTTGGGGTCTTCAGGCATAAACACGCCCACCACACCAATGCCGCCGGTCGCTCGCACTGATCCTACAAGATTATTCATAGTCATATTGGCCTGCTCATGACCCTGAGGGGTATGAGCATGATATCCCACGCACTCACATCCCGTATCCGCTCCCTCTCCGCCGGTTAGCTCAAGGACCTGATCAACCGGACAAACCTTCGAGTCGTCGATGGGAATAGCACCGATTTTCTCGGCCAGTCGTAATCGATCTGGGTGACGATCCACAATCATGACCTTACTGGCGCTTTTGAGGATCGCCGAATAGGCCGCCAGCAGCCCAACCGGTCCGGCGCCATAAACGACAACCGAGTCGCCCGGCTGAACGCCAGCCATCTCCGTCGCATGGTATCCGGTAGGGAAAATGTCCGAAAGCATGACATAGTCGGCTTCCTTTTCCTGTGCATCCTCAGGCAAACGCAAACAATTGAAATCACCGTAAGGAACACGCAAGTACTCCGCTTGTCCACCCGGATACGGACCCATTCCCGCATAACCATAAGCTCCACCAGCGGTTCCCGGATTGACCGTCAGACAGAACGCAGTCAAACCTCTCTCGCAGTTTTTGCAAAATCCGCAACTGATGTTGAAGGGCAGACACACACGCTCGCCAACCTGGACCTGTGTGACCCCCTTGCCGACCTCGATCACCTCGCCAAGGTTCTCGTGTCCGAACACCGTGCCTGACTCGACCGCCGTCCGTCCCTCGTACATGTGTAAATCAGACCCGCAAATATTGGTCGTCGTCATTTTCACGAGCACATCCGTCGGTCGCTCGATTTTTGCGTCGGGAACTTCTTTCACACTGACATCTTGGGGACCGTTATACACGACTGCTTTCATGGCATAATTCCTTCCTCTGTTTGTGAGGGATATTCCAATTTGTGTGAGAGGCACAGCCGCTGCCACAGTGAATGGTGGACGACATTATCGGCAAACCACATCTGAAGCTCGACGGAGTCAATATACATAGTATTAGAGAGGAAACAGGCTGAAGATGGCACTGAGAAGAACCCTGGCTGACCCAAATAAGTAACTCTCCCCCTACGTTTCCCACGTTTCTTTGGTCTTTTGGATAAAATCCAGAATGAATTGAAAATTTTGGGCATTGTCCACTAACGGACAGGACTGAGAAAATTTGATCATACAAATGAAGGCTGTCTATACAGGCCTGGTATGGGAACAGGCGGAGGACGGTTTATGAACTGGCATGGCTGCTCATGAAGAAGAATCAACAACGTTAGGAGGCGGGAATGAAAGACCAACCATTTCTCACAGACGTGAAAACCTTACGCAAACGCGCAAGAGAACACATCGAAAAAGGAGCGGTGACCCAGGGTTATGCGGCCGACCGAGACACGGTCATTAAGCTACTCAATGAAGCCCTGGCAACTGAAATCGTCTGTGTCCTCAGATATAAGCGGCATTATTACATGGCATCGGGAATTCATGCTCAGAGTGTGGCGGCGGAGTTTCTTCAACATGCCAATGAAGAGCAGGGTCATGCGGACCAATTGGCGGAGCGGATAGTACAACTGGGTGGCGAACCGAATCTCTCTCCGGATGGCATGCTGATGCGTAGTCATTCCGAATATGTGGAGGGAACATCCCTGGTCGACATGATCAAGGAGGACCTGGTGGCAGAGCGTGTTGCCATTGATAGCTATCGGGAAGTGATCAATTATCTGGGCACAAACGATTCGACATCCCGCCGAATGCTGGAGGGCATTTTGGCTGTCGAGGAAGAGCATGCTGATGACCTCGTCTCGCTTCTGGAGGAAATGGGTTCCTAAAGTTTGGCTATGAGAGAGACAAAGGAACGGGACATATGGATTGTAATCCTGATAGGTGTCTCTGGTTCGGGAAAGACGACCATTGGTCAACTCCTGGCCAGAGATCTCGGATGGTCATTTTACGAAGGTGATAATTTCCATTCACAAAAGAACGTTGCCAAAATGCGTGAAGGGATGCCTTTGAATGACGAAGATCGGCTTCCCTGGCTTCAGGCTTTGCATAACCTTGTTCTCGACCTGATCACGAAGGCCCAGCGCGCCGTTATTACGTGTTCCGCTTTAAAGCAGACCTACCGCGAGTGGTTTACCGAGGGCCAGCCCCAGGTGGCAATAGTGTATTTGCGAGGCAATTACACAGTGATCCATCGACGCCTGCAATCCCGAACAATGCACTTTATGAAAGCCGACCTGTTAGCCAGTCAGTTCAGAGCGCTCGAAGAGCCTCACGACGCTCCATTCGTTGATGTTTCTCAAGCACCTGAAGTGATTGTGGAGCAAATTAAAAGAATGCTGCCCTTACATCCGGCATGACATCGCTGCGACGTCATGATAAGAACGGCTGAAAATGAGAGGTATGTTGCGCCCGTTTGCAGAGATTTTGACCATGAGCGAGGTCATTTCCCTATCACTTCTATCAAAGAATTAGGACATTCTGGGGGATTGGTCTTTTTCCTTTTTCCACTTATACCAGATGGTTTCATTGCTCCCATGCGGATAGATTAACCGCTTCAGCACAATGTAGGGCCGCCACAGATAGCGGCGGTATCGCCTATTTAAGTTCGACCGTTGGGCCAACTGCTGCTCCTTCTCGGATAACATCTGCGGTTGAAAGGTGTGTTTGTGTTTATACAGATGATAGAGATCCTCCCGAATCAACACGTGAAAGATCTTGTCAGTCAGCGTACCGACCCATCCTTGTCGAACAGGAATAGGCAGACAAATTTGAAAATCAATGAGATAGGGCTTTCCCTCCGTCGAACAAATGATATTCCCCCGTTTGTTCAAGTCCGCATAAAAAATGCGCCGGCGATGGACCGCCTGAACAATGACCCGTAACTGATCAAAAAAATCGGGAGCCAGCGATGTGGCATACTTTGCAATGACGGGATCCCCCACCACCACGTTAAATTGGTCCTGAATACGCCGTTCTATTTCATGAAGCGTATGTCCTTCAATAAACCGATGAAAATACCCTCGTTTCCCATATCGCGGTCCTAACGCTGGAATGCCCGGAAGATCGGCCACCATTTGATAGATTCGATATTCCCGCCTGGAGATCCAGCCCGTCAGGGGGCGAAACAGCCAGCCCAGCACAAATCGAAAGTCGCTCAGCTTGAGGACATACCCTTCATCCGCCTGGTTCTTATAGAGGAGGTTGCGTGAAAAGAAATCATCTTTCAAAATACGCTGAAAGGCATAGAGTTGCCCCTCAATCATAACGTGGGATGGATAGACAGGCATCAGGCTTCCCGCACTGACATCGAACTCCCTATTCCTTGCGAGTTGAACAACCCGGAGAAGATTTGCACAATGTATCGCAATTGACCAGGATTTTCATCCTTTGATTCACACTTAGGAGCGGTCATTGATCCATGCAACTGCTCCTTGCAACCACGGGCCGCTTGCTCAGACTCGGGGAATAATGACCTGGACTAGCCTTATTCGAATTCTCCAGGTATAAATAGAAAACTCACCTGATCCCGGCACCTTCGAGCCTTCACGAGGCCCTTGTGTCATAGTATGATTGCCTTCGGACCGCAGGTTGTGCCCATTCGATTGGTCATCAATACTCAACGTTTTTGAGCCGACAAAAAAACCATGCCCTATCAGCCCATTGAAAACTACGGCCTGATCGGAAACATGCAGACGACCGCCCTGGTCGGCATGAACGGGTCCATCGATTGGTTCTGCTATCCGTATTTCGACTCTCCCAGCGTGTTCTGCGCCATTCTGGATGATGCCAAGGGTGGGCGGTTCAAGGTTGCTCCTGTTCCTGACGGAGTCAAATCCAAACAATATTATTGGCCCGATACCAATGTCCTCGTGACCCGGTTTCATACTCCGGCAGGAGTCGGGCGGGTGATCGATTTTATGCCGGTCGGGTTTCGCACCACTGACTGCATCCGGGACGGGTTGATCCGCCGGGTGCAAGCCATTAGAAAATCGATGACGTTTCGTCTCGAATGCCGTCCGGCATTCAACTATGGTCGAGATACCCATACGCTCACGATCACCAAAGATGGAGCTCGATTTCAAACCTCCCGCCTGACACTTCGACTGGGATCCACCATTCCACTGACGCAGGACGGCGACATGATCATTACCGAGTTCACCCTTCAAGAAGGGGAAGAAGTCGATTTTTGTCTGCAAGAGATCGAATCCGGCCATACCCAAGCCACCTCCTCCTGCCCGGAAACCCAAGCGGAAGAGTTATTTAAACACACGGTCGACTATTGGCGTCGTTGGCTATCCCAATGCACATACACCGGTCGCTGGCGGGAAATGGTCCACCGCTCGGCTTTAGTTCTTAAATTGTTAACGTTCCAGCCGACCGGGGCAATAGTCGCCGCTCCGACCTGCAGTCTTCCTGAAGAGATCGGCGGCGTTCGAAACTGGGATTACCGCTATACCTGGATCCGGGATGCCGCATTTACCTTATATGGCTTATTACGTATCGGTTTCACCGAAGAAGCCTCGGCCTTCATGCAGTGGCTGGAAGCCCGCTGTCATGAATTGAATCCTGACGGATCCTTACAACTGATGTACAGCATCGAGGGACGCCATCAACTCACCGAGGAAACATTGGATCATCTCGAGGGCTATCGGGGCTCACGCCCCGTCCGGGTGGGGAATGGTGCCTACAACCAACTCCAACTCGATATTTACGGGGAATTAATGGATTCGGTGTATCTTTATAATAAATACGGCACACCCATTTCCTACGATCTCTGGAAACATCTTCGGCGCATGATCAACTGGGTGTGCGACAACTGGCAACGCACGGACGAAGGCATATGGGAAGTCCGAGGGGGCCAGCAACATTTTGTCTATTCCAAATTGATGTGCTGGGTGGCCTTGGACCGTGGGCTGCGCCTGGCCGAAAAACGGTCCTTCCCGGCCGACCGCGAGCGATGGTTAAAGACCCGGGATAATATCTATGAAGAAATTATGGTCAAGGGATGGGATTCAGAACGACAAGCCTTTGTTCAGCGATATGGAAGCACTTCGTTGGATGCCGCGAATTTAGTGATGCCTCTCGTGTTTTTTGTGTCACCTACCGATCCCCGTATGCTCAAGACCCTGGATGCCATCAACCGGAAGCCGGAACAGGGTGGCCTGGTCTCCAACGGACTGGTCTACCGGTATAATTTAGCGGAAATTCAGGACGGGCTGGACGGAGAGGAAGGCACGTTCAATCTTTGTACGTTTTGGCTCGTAGAAGCCATGACGCGCGCTGGACAAGCGGATCGCAATCGCTTAGAAGAAGCCCGTCTTGTGTTTGAGCAAATGCTCGGTTATGCCAACCATCTGGGGCTTTATGCCGAAGAAACCGGCCATCACGGTGAGGCACTCGGCAATTTTCCGCAAGCCTTTACGCATCTCGCCCTCATCAGCGCCGCCTTCAATCTGGACCGGGCGCTAGGTAAGTAACCAGGTTACGGCCCCTTTCCACGCTCTCTCCCCTCTCCGGATCCGACTCCGCGATCCGGGCAACCATTGCCGAGTCCCTCAACATGATCCTACACTTCATCGATGCATGTGATCATTGGATGCGGAAACCTCTATCGAAAGGATGATGGAATAGGAGTCGTTGTGGCTCAACGGCTTCAGTCATATTATTCCAAACATCCCCAATCCGATCTTCAGATTGTTGAGGCAGGTACCAATGGGATCGATGTGCTCCTTCAGGCCCATGGCGCCAGTAAGCTGACCATTATCGATGCCTGCTCCAGCGGATCAGAACCGGGAACCGTCTTTCAGATCTCAGACCCTGACCTGATCAACCAGCCTTCTCCAAGTTTCAACCCACATAATTTTCGTTGGGATCACGCCGTCCAGACCGGCCGTATCATCTTTCAAGATGAGTTTCCTCAAGATATCACCGTCTTTCTCATTGAAGTCTTCGATACCACCTTTGGAGAAAATCTGAGCCAGCCTGTCGCCGCTTCCGTTGACAATGTTTGCGTCAGGATCAGATCTCTCACTCATTAGTCCGGTCATATCCCTCATCCGATTCAATAATCCGGACTCCGCCATTGGCTTGAGATACACTTCTTATCGTTTTTCACGAGGCCCTTCCAATCTCTGGAAATCGTTTCGGCACCAGCCTCAGGAGTTACGCAACTCCCCAAACGACAGACGTTCGGTTATGATTGACGCCACATTTATTGGACGGGCTCAAGTTGAAACCTTGGCCATCCATGTCGAGGACCTTGTTCAGGGAGTAAGCTCCCGGCCGCCCGTTTGGAACCTGCGCAGTGCTACCGCCTTCGCGGACGCGTCTTGAATGCCAACGGGGGCATTCAATTTTTTGCGACCTGCGCCAAACACCACATTGAACATTTTGCCCCGGATTTGATTGCGTGCCAGGCCCGCCTGGGTGTAATGAGGACCATTCTTGGCGCTCTGATGACATTGCCCTCAGGTTCGTCACTCTGGGATTAACCGCTACTTTCTCACCCCCTCATACTTTTCACCCTCCTCAAGACGACTTCAAACCTGCAACGGTTGTAGACCAACCGGCATCCGCATTACTCGGACACCTTATGGCCCATCAATTGTCTTTTGTATTTAGAAGGCCATAGGATAGGGGGACGGCCAAAACCAATCTGGAAGGAACATGCCAATGAGTCAACTCGTCCGTTTTGGGGTTTCTCTTGAAGAACCACTCCTTGCCGCATTTGATCAACACATCACTCGGAAAGGATACCAGAATCGCTCGGAGGCGATTCGAGACCTCATCCGCAATCAACTTGTCGGGGAAGAATGGGGCGGAAATAAAGAGACCGTCGGCACCATTACTCTCGTGTACGACCATCATCAATCAGATGTGCTGCAACAATTAACTCATCATCAGCACGAATACGGGAAGCAAATCATTTCGAATCTGCATGTGCATTTGGATCACGACCACTGTCTGGAAGTTATTGTGGTCAAAGGGCGAAGTTCGGCTCTCGTCGATTTAGCCAATCTGCTGATTAAAACCAAAGGGGTCAAGCATGGACAACTTACTATGACGACCACCGGAAAGGCCGTGAAATAGCGCTCCTTCATTCCTCCTTTCAAGATATTCCTTGCTCACCGCATGGCTTCCGATTCTCCCCATGCCTCCTCTCTCCCTAACCCGCACAATTTTAAATTGACAATATTACCGGACCTTGCTACAAATCGTGTTACTTATTGTTTTTTCGTGTTACCAACAGATTTTCCCCCTTTACCCCTCTATCCTCTTCCTCAGTATCAACCCGATGGTTGCCCTACATCCTCACACACCTCATCCTGCCTGGTGGATACAGGTCTTCCTTCTCTTCAGTTTCTTGTGGGTGGATTCGGCATCAGGCCATGACCAGGAGGAGGTCACGGTTTTAGAGGAAGTGCAGGTCGTTGGAGAACGCCCTATCGCGGCATCCTCCAGCCGAATCATTCTGAATGAGGATATTCTGCTTCAGCCTCAAGGCCGGCCTGCCGATTTATTGCGGTTGGCTCCCGGTCTTATTACCTTGGAACATTCAGGCGGCGCCGGAAAGGCCGATCAGTTTCTCCTGCGCGGCTTTGACGCTGATCATGGCACAGACCTGGCCCTTCATGTGGATGGCATGCCGATCAACATGCGCAGCCATGCTCATGGTCAAGGATACGGGGACATCAATTTCATTATTCCGGAAACTATCGAAGAAATTACGGTAAAAAAAGGACCCTACCATGTAGAATATGGTGATTTTGCCACCGCCGGCGCTGCCAATTATGTCACCCGTGAGACAGTTCCCCAAACCGTGGTCCAATCCGCCGGAGGGAATTTTAATACCCAACGCCATCTGTTCATGACTTCTCCCACTCACGATAGATTCCGCACCCTTCTTGCGGGAGAATTTTATTACACCGACGGCCCCTATGATTTTGTCAATCGCAATACCCGATACAACGGGCTGGCGAAACTAACGTTTGATCCCTCAGCCACATCGCAACTCAGTGTGACGCTTTCTCAATATTATGGACGATGGAACGGGTCAGGCCAGATTCCTTTGCGGGATGTGACGTCCGGAGGGGTAGACCGCTTTGGTTCCATTGATCCTTCAGAAGGCGGCAAATCGTTACGGAGCACCGGTCGATTGGATTACCATTACGATCTACCCGGCGGAGGGACAGTATTCGCCAATCTATGGGCTCAATATTATTACCTGTCCCTGTTCAGCAACTTCACGTTTTATCTTAATGATCCAGTAAATGGTGACGGGATTGAACAGACCGACCGACGATGGTTGACCGGAAGTGATATCGGTTATCGGCAGATTTTTCGCCTGCTCGATTATGAAGGCACCATGACGGCAGGACTTCAGACACGCTTTGATCAAATCCAAGTGCGTTTGGGCACGCAACAGAAACGTTCGTCCCTGGCGATCACGCAGGAATCAGACATATTCGAGGCCTCCTATTCTCCCTATCTGAAATTGGACCTTCAATTCCTTCCCTGGATGCGATTTGTGGGAGGCGGTCGTGTTGATGTCTTCACGTATAATGTGAAAGATCGTTGCGGGGCAGATTGCTCAGAAAGACCAAACGGGACAGCCTCTAATGCCATCGCCAGTGGAAAAGCCAATCTCGTCTTTGGTCCCTGGTACCAGACGGAATTCTTCTTGAATGTTGGAACCGGTTTTCACAGCAATGATGCGCGCGATGCCGTGGAAAATCCATCGACTAACAGCTTAACCAGAGCTATTGGCTATGAAATCGGTATCAGGAGCCGCCCGTGGGCCTGGTCCGAATTTCTCGCCACATTTTGGCTGCTGGATCTGGGATCTGAATTGGTATTCGTGGGGGATGAAGGGACAACGGAACCGCGAGGAAAGACGCGTCGCCTGGGAACAGAATTCAGCTCTCGAATCACCCCTCTGGATTGGCTCACCATTCGAGGCGATGTTACGTATACGCATGCCGAGTTCCGAAAAACGGGGGATGCCGTCCCATTGGCGCCGCAGTTCACGGCGTTTTCATCCGTCACAGCCCGCTTTCCGATTGGACTATCGGGAACGTTGCAAATGTTGACCGTGGGAAGCCGTGCCGGCACGGAAGATGACAATGTGAAACTGGAACCATTTACGATTTTCGATCTGGTTCTTCGCTACAAAATCCCACTTGCGCCACCAACCGGACGCCTGGAGGCATTTTTTAGCATCCGCAATTTGACCGATACCAATTGGCGTCAGGCCCAGTTTTATTATGAGTCCCGTCTTCCGGGAGAACCCGCCGGAGGTGTTGCCGATATTCACTTTGTCCCCGGCACTCCACGAATGTTCATGGGTGGGCTGACGTGGTTTTTTCCGACATAACGGGCAGGACCATGATCGCATTCACCAGTCTCTACAACCGGCCTTCTATGCAGGCTGTTTCACGGTCGAGCTAACCCTCAATCATTCCATGAAAAAGGGCTTTCCAGGATGCATCGGCAATCCCGGAAAGCCCTGTCAGATTTGAGAAAAAGAAACGGCTACTCTTCATGCATATGTTGGCTGAGATAATTTTCAACTCCCACCTGCTTAATTGTTTCCAATTGGGTTTCTATCCAGTCGATATGCTCTTCTTCACTTTTAATGATACCTTCGAGCTTTGCCCGTGTAGTGAAATCTCCCACAGTGGTACAATGAGCAATGGCCTCGGCGAGAAGAACAACCGCTTCGTGCTCAAGAGCCAAATCTGATTTAAATTGCTCAGGAACCGTTTCCCCAATTTTAATCGTTCCCAACCGCTGCATATTCGGAACACCCTCTAAATAAAGAAGATGCTCAATAATCTCTTCCGCATGCTTCATCTCATCAATTGAGTGTTTTCTAATTTCGTTATGTAATTGTTCGTACCCCCAATTTCCACACATTTCGCCGTGTAGGAAATATTGATTGATCGCGGTGAGTTCATTGGTAAGAACCTTATTCAGAAAATCGACGACGCCTTTTTTTGCCTTCATGGAAGCCCTCCTTTATTTAAGATTGTTTCAGACGTAAGAAATGAGAATTTCTGTTTCATTCAACTGACATAGTTTATCGGCCCAACTTCATTTTGGTCAATGTTTTTATTTAGGGAAAATTATTTAACATTGAATTCCTTTCTCAACTTCGTTGATCTGAATATTCAAGTTCAACCTTTCGAGTTAATGAAGGTGTGAAGTTCTTCCTCCGTCACCCATTCGATCACTCAACCCTCACGGCAGTCCCGCTTATACTCACCATGAGCATGCTCCCGGTTTCCCCCATAACCTCGTAATCCAAATCGATTCCAACAATGGCATTGGCTCCTACCCTCAAGGCTTCTTCCTGAATTTCCTGAAAGGCAATTTCACGCGCGCGTCGCAATTCCTTTTCGTATGCCCCCGATCGGCCTCCGACAATATCACGAATATTGGCAAAAAAATCCTTGAAAAAATTAGTGCCCAAGATAGCCTCTCCGGCGACCACACCTAAATAGTCTTTAATCTGATGGCCTTCAACATTGTGCGTCGTTGTCAGTATCATGTCCTCCCACTCCTTTTACATGAAAAACACATACTTCAGATACGCTCTCTCCTGCTGACTATACTATATTCATCCTGAGTTTCCCCTCACAACTTTTCCGCAAAGCGCGCGCGCATGCCAGTATGTCTGCACGACAAAGGGGAGTGTTGAAAAATGCCGCTAGCGGCCTTTTTGAACACTCCACTATTTTCTGGTGGCCTCGGTGCCTCAGCAGCGAATGAAATAGCAAAATTTTTACAATATTCAACAGTCCCCAAATGGTCGAGAACGAATGGCGCAGAATTTGACTCTTAAATCAGATATTTTTCTGAACATCCTGATGACCCAACCTGTGGTAGGGGTTTCATCGTTCAATACAATGCCCACCAAATAAGCAATCTGCTTAACACATTCTCTCTCTTGCCTTTCAATCGGATACTGCCGATTTATCCACATACTTGTGCCCATTTTTTCTGGATTACTTTATCCTTATTTCTCCTCATAATTTTGTCTTTTATTCTTGCAATTCTCAAAAAATTCAGAAACCGGACACCGCGATATTTTTCAGATGGTGATTTCATTTGACTTCACTCGAAGTGCTCATTAGAATTTTTTTACGGAAGGATCATATGAGTGCCGGCACAATTCGTTCATCTCCATCTTCACACCCAGTATAGCCTCCTCGACGGGGCCAACCAACTCACACCCCTGTTCCAACAGGTGAAGAATTTCGGCATGCCCGCCGTCGCCATGACCGACCATGGCAATCTCTTTGGCGCCATTGATTTTTATCAAAAAGCCAAAGCTCATGATGTGAAACCGATTATCGGGTGTGAAGCCTATATGGCTCCAGGCAACCGTACCCAGCGGGCAGGCCACCTTGCGCATAACGAGTATTTTCATCTGATTCTTCTTGCGACCAATCAAGTTGGCTATCACAACCTGATTAAACTCTCCAGCAAAGCCTATCTTGAAGGCTTTTATTATAAGCCTCGCATGGACAAGGAATTATTACAGGAACATCAAGAAGGTCTCATTGCCCTTTCAGGGTGTTTGAGCGGTGAGGTGCCTCAGCTCATTAACCATCAGGATATGGAAGGGGCTCTCCGGGTGGCCGATGAGTATCGGTCCATCTTTGGAAAAGACCGCTATTACCTGGAAGTGCAGGCCAACGGCCTGGATCATCAACTTGTTGCGAATCGGGGATTACTGGAGATTCATAAGAAGCTTGGCATCCCGCTGGTGGGCACCAACGATTGTCATTATCTCAATAAACGAGATGCGCGTCCGCATGAAATCATGCTGTGTCTTCAAACGGGAAAAACGCTCAAAGATCCTAACCGGATGAAGTTTGACACCGACCAGTTATATGTGAAGTCCACAGAAGAAATGATTGCGGAATTTTCAGAATTTGACCGTGCAGTCTTGAATACAACCCAGGTGGCCGAGCAGTGCGATCTTCAATTGGAATTCGGAACCACATATCTGCCTGATTATCACGTACCTGAGGGTCAATCACATGACTCCTACCTTCAGCATCTTTCAGAAGAAGGCCTTCGAGCCCGTTTACGGGAACGCCCGACGGCCATAGCCCCCGAGGTCTACCAGCAGCGCCTCCACACCGAACTCGCCGTGCTGAATGCCATGGGGTATGCCGGATACTTTTTGGTTGTGTGGGATATCATCAATTTCGCCAGATCCCGAAAAATTCCAGTCGGGCCCGGACGAGGATCGGCCGCCGGCAGCCTCGTGGCTTACGCTCTGCGCATTACGGACCTCGATCCCCTCACCTACAACCTGCTCTTTGAACGCTTTCTCAACCCCGAACGCGTCACCATGCCGGATATCGACATGGATTTTTGCATGGACCGCCGCGGCGAAGTCATCAACTATGTCATTGAGAAATACGGTGAGGAGCATGTGTGTCAGATCATTACCTTTGGCACGCTAGGCGCCAAAGCGGCCATTCGGGATGTGGGAAGAGTCATGGACTTCCCCTATGCGGAAGTTGACCGGGTCGCGAAGTTGGTTCCCACCCAACTCAACATCACCCTCCAGGATTCCCTGAAACTGGAACCCCGGCTGCAAGAACTTGTCGATCAAGATGCCAAGATGAAGGAACTCATGGATACGGCGATGGCCCTGGAAGGCTTGGCTCGGCATGCCTCGACTCATGCCGCCGGTGTGGTCATTTCGCAAAAACCCCTCATGGATCATGTGCCCCTTTACAAAACAAGTAACGACGAAATCGTCACCCAATACACCATGACCGATTTGGAAAAAGTCGGGTTGGTGAAATTTGATTTTCTGGGTCTCAAAACCCTGACGATGATTCATGACGCGGTTCGGATGGTCAATGCCAAGCTTCCAACTGAGTCTCCCTTGGATATTAACAATCTAGCCTTGAATGATCTCCAGACGTTTGAGCTCCTCAGTTCCGGAAAAACCTCAGGGATATTCCAGCTGGAAAGTTCCGGCATGCGAAACCTGTTGGTCAAAATCAAACCGGAAACCTTTGAGGACCTGATCGCCATTCTCGCACTCTATCGCCCCGGCCCCTTAGAGAGCGGCATGGTGGACGATTTCATTAAACGAAAACGCGATGCCTCCCAAATTGTCTATGACCCCCCGCAATTGGAACCCATTCTCAAAGAAACCTATGGGGTGATCGTTTACCAGGAACAGGTGATGGCCGTCGCCAACCAGTTAGCTGGATTTTCACTTGGGCAAGCCGACCTACTCCGACGGGCGATGGGTAAGAAAAAACATGAGGAAATGGCCAAACAAAAGGAATTGTTTGTCTCAGGGGCCAAAGGAAAGGGAATTTCGGAAAAAATCTCCGAAAAATTATTTGATCAAATGGCCTTTTTCGCCGGGTACGGGTTCAATAAATCACACTCCGCCGCCTATGCGGTCGTGACATACCAGACCGCTTACCTGAAAGCCCATTTTCCCACTGAATTTATGGCGGCCTTGCTGACATCTGAAATGGGAAATACTGACAAGATGGTTGGCTATTTTTCGGAATGTCGCGAATTGGGAGTACACATTCTGCCGCCCGATGCCAATCAAAGTTTAAAAAACTTCAGTGTGGTCTCTGAGGGTATCCGATTCGGGTTAGTGGCGATAAAAAACGTCGGCGGAAACGCCGTGGACGTGATTTTAGAATCCCGAGACACGGAAGGCCCATTTTCTTCCTTTATTGATTTTTGTTGCCGCATTGATTCGCAGAAGGTCAACAAACGGGTGTTGGAAGGACTCATTAAGGTCGGTGCCTTTGATTCTATGGGTCTCACGCGCGCCAGCACGTTTCAGGTCCTGGATGAAGCCCTTGAGCATGCCTCGACGATTCAACGCAATAAACGGGAAGGCCAAACCAGTCTGTTTGAAATATTGGCTCCGGAACCGGCCACGCCAAAGCAAGACGGGTTTGGTTTCGTCATTCCACAGATTCCCGAATGGTCTCAGAATGACTTACTCAAATATGAAAGAGAGCTCACCGGTTTTTATATTACTGCGCATCCACTCAACCGCCACAGCGTGGGGATCACTCATTTTTCTACCTGCTCGACCCAGACGATTCGCGACGTCGGCGACGGACGAGAGGTCAAAGTCTGCGGGGTCATTTCAAGCCTCAAAATTACCACGACGAAAAAAGGCAACAGGATGGCCTATGCCCAATTGGAAGATTTACACGGAACCGTTGAAGCCATTATTTTCCCTGAAACCTTTAAGCAACACGAAGAATTATTGGGACCGGAATCGGTCGTTCGGATATCGGGTACCGTTGACCTGATGGATAACGGCGCCCGCATCAAGGCCACCAAAGTCGAATCGCTCTCCCAATTAGAAAATGAAACCGTGAAGCATGTGACGCTCCAGGTCCACGAACAGGACGTTCTCCCCCATAATCTGCTAGACTTAAAGGACATATTCGAACGTCACCGTGGTCCGACCCCTATTTCGTTGGCGTTTCACTTGCATCCGGATCTGACCGCCAGCATGTCAGGATTGTCGGACATCGGCATTTCTCCGTCCCCGGAGTTTTTAGAAGAAGTGGAACATCTCCTCGGCACATCCACGGTCACCTTCCAATAATTTCCCTCTACCAAGGAGCCTGTCCGTGCGTGAATACCTGGACTTTGAAAAACCCCTGAAAGAACTTGAGGAACGCATTGCCAAGTTGGTGAAATCAAAATCTAAAAAGGTTTCGGTTCAGGAAGCCATCGTCAAATCAACCGAACAACTGGCAAATCTTGAGCGTGAGATCTTTGCCAATCTCTCGCCATGGCAACATAGCCAGATCGCCAGACACCCACAGCGCCCTTCGATTTCTGATTACCTGGAACATATGACGGAAGGTTTCATGGAACTCCATGGTGATCGCCTGTTCGGCGACGACCGCGCAATCATGGGAGGGTTTACCACATGGAGGGGCCGCTCAATCATGGCGATCGGTCATGAAAAAGGAAAATCATTGAAGGAACGCATGCGCCGGAATTTTGGTATGGCCAAACCAGAGGGTTACCGAAAAGCGTTGCGTCTCATGAAATTAGCGGAACGCTTCAACCGACCCATTATCACCTTTATCGATACTCCAGGAGCATACCCCGGCGTTGATGCGGAGCAGCGCGGCCAAGCCGAAGCTATCGCCAGAAATTTGCTGGAAATGTCCAGATTGCAGGTGCCGATTCTGGCTGTGGTCACAGGAGAAGGCGGTAGTGGTGGAGCGTTGGCCCTGGGAGTGGCAGATCGTATTCTGATGCTCGAACATGCAATTTATTCGGTGATTTCTCCGGAAGGCTGTGCCGCAATTCTGTGGGGAGACGCCTCAAAATCTGCCGATGCCGCTACCGCCTTACGAATGACGGGGCCGGAGTTACGCAAACTTAATATTATCGAGGAGGTCATACCCGAACCAATGGGAGGTGCCCATCGAGATCCAAAAACTATGGCCGACCGTATCTCGCAGGCACTGGATACCCATTTCCTGCAATTACAGAAATTGTCGCCGGCAGCGCTCCGACAACAACGAGAGGCCAAATTCAGGAGCCTGGGAACCTTTGGCTCTTCCCAGGCCACGCCAAAACAGGTAAAGACAGTCAACTCGTAACCTGCATGAAGTCAGTAACCATTTCCAAGCTACCAAAGGCCCACAGGATACCTTTTTTTTGATTGGTTCGCACGTTCTCCATGCGATTGTTCATCTCCCCCCATTAGACACCACGAAGTCCACGTATTGCAGTCCGATTATTTTTTTGTGCTCCAGACAAACGCCACCATTGACCGATCGCCATAGCTCAGAGGGTGATTCTCCGCTGGGCAGGAAAGATCTTCATCCGCCAGAAAAGGGAACCGGTCCAAGACATCCGAGGATCAGGATGGAGGACTAGTTTGATGAAGATGAGGGAGGATTCAAATTGTCTGAAGGAGGTTCCCACTGCCGTAACCGCTCGACCAAAGGGCCGGCTTCGGGAGTCGATTCGCGTCTGGGTTCACTTGGTGGATGATCCCAGGTCAATTCAACAAAGCCATGCTCCTCGAAGGTCTGTCGAATGACATGGACCAAAGCCTCCAGGGTAATCTCATCACTAAGCGTCAAATCAAGGACCCGCTCTTGTGTCTTCACAGGCGGAGGGCTTTCATGCATTAATGCCCAACACCGATTGAACACGGTCTCTCTCACGGATCCTGGCGCATTCATGGTCTCCAGTTCTGCAGTACACAATGCCAAAACCATGAGAACAAACTGGATATCAGGCAACCCGGGTTGAAAGAGATCTAGTCGTTGCATGATGGCAATGGTACCTCTGATCCCACATGGCTGACAAGCACATGACCCAACACCACGACCAAGAAGCCTTTGCAAAATTAGTGGACCGTATCGGGCCTGAACATGCAGGCCAACGCATGGAGATGCAGGCCCACTATTCGGCCCTTCTCTTAAAAGGCTATCACCTCCATATTCACATGGAGGAATTTCCAGCCATTGCCTGGCTTATCAAGACTCTCTTAAAAACAACCGGTATTTGGCCATTAGCTGTGAAGAATACGTCACAATACCGAATTGTCGAACACACCGTCTCCATCCCTCACCTGCCAGAATCCTTTGAGGGATTTCGCATTGTGCATTTGTCAGATCTCCATATTGAGGGGATGATCGATAAAGGCCATGCGCTCCAGGCCGCCATGTCCAGGCTGCAGTACGACCTGTGCGTCATGACCGGTGATTTTCGCTTTCTCACCTATGGCCATTATGACAAGACGTTGATACTCATGGAGGAATTGGTGAAGACCCTCAAGGCTCCTTACGGGGTCACGGGCATTTTGGGGAATCATGATTGGCTCGAAATGGTGCCTGGGCTCGAGCGATGTGGAATCCGAATGCTACTCAATGAAGCGCAATCCCTGGAAAAGGGGTCGGATGCGATTTGGCTCCTCGGGTTGGATGATGTCCATTATTACGAAACGGGTGATCTGGAGAAAACCATACGCCTCGCACCCACCGACGCCGTGCGTATCCTCTTAGTGCATTCGCCGGAAATTATTCCCGAAGCCTCGAACGCCGGCATGGACCTCTATCTCTGCGGCCACTCGCACGGAGGCCAAATCTGTCTACCTGGGGGCAATCCCATCATCACCCATTGTCGTTGCCCCAGGTCCTATAAGGCAGGCCCATGGCAATACCGTTCAATGCAAGGATACACCTCCCGAGGGGTCGGCACGTCCCTATTTCCCATTCGCCTCTTCTGCTTTCCCGAAATCATCATTCACACGCTCACACGAGCTCCCCAATCTTGAAAATCGCCTGGTCAATTCATACACTGATCTTCTCCATCGGGAAAACTGACGGAGAAATGGAAGGGTGACAACCAGCATCGATTGTTGAGGATATGCCTTTTCCCGGAGAATGTTGATAATCGCACCTTAGACGCAGGCTATCTCTGCCCGAGATTACTCGCAGGCCCCTCATACAATTTCTGTAGAATCGTGAGGCAGTCGAATTAATGATAAATTTCATCTGTACTTCCCTCATTTCTCACGGTATGCTCTGAGGGAGCATCCATAACGGCATCCTGCCCCGTCTTATCCTCATGAGTTCCTCAATCACTACACCCTCTCAATTTCAATACGACCTCATTTGTATCGGGAGCGGACCAGCGGGTCAACGGGCGGCGATTCAAGCCGCCAAAATAGGGAAACGGGTCGCGGTCATTGAAAAAAAGCGTACAGTGGGCGGTGCCTGTTTAGAGACCGGGACCATTCCCAGTAAAACCTTTCGAGAAGCCGTCATGTCCTTTACCGGACCCCATCAACATTGGGGTCGTTCACCGGATACAGCGAAAATTCGACCCACGGCCGACCAATTGGTCGCGCGCGTGGCGGAGGTTATTCGCACCGAAGGTGAGGTGATGAACGATCAATTACGAAGAAACGATGTGGAGCTCATCCAAGGGGAAGCCACTTTTGTGGATCCCCACACCCTGTTGGTTCACACCGACAACCAGTCACAAACCCTGTCGAGCGCCCACATTCTGATTGCGGTAGGAACCATCCCGACACCTCCTCCCAATATTCCCATAGACGGCCAATATATTTTTGACAGTGATGGCATCATCCACCTGCAACAGCTCCCACGAACCATGACCGTGGTTGGAGCCGGGATCATCGGTATTGAATATGCCTCAATGTTAGGGGCACTTGGCGTCGAAGTCACCCTTGTGGATTCACGAATTCGTCCCTTGGAATTTCTCGATGGTGAGATTGTTGATGAGCTCATTTATCAAATGCGGAATCACCAGGTCACTTTTCGTCTCGGTGAAACTGTCGAAAAATTAGAAATTACGGACACACCATCCCGGAAAGTCGTGATCCATTTGGCTTCCGGGAAACGACTGGTCTCAGGCCTTGCCCTCTATTCCGTCGGACGAACGGGAGCCACAGCAACACTCCAGCTCGAGAAGGCGGGATTGACTGTAGATGCCCGCGGCCGTCTGCCGGTCGATTCTCAATATCGTACCCCAGTCCAGCATATTCTGGCGGCAGGTGATGTCATCGGTTTTCCGAGCTTGGCCGCCACATCTTCCGAGCAAGGCCGCTTAGCGGCCTGCTATGCCTTTGGTCTGGAAGCCAACCCCATGACAAGCCTCTTCCCTGTTGGTATTTATGCCATTCCGGAAATTTCGATGGTGGGAGCCACAGAGGAACAACTGACCCTCCAGAAAATTCCGTATGAGGTGGGAATAGCCCGTTACCGCGAAATCGCTCGTGGCACAATCATGGGAGATTTGAACGGCATGTTGAAACTATTATTTCATCGAAACGATCACCGGCTCTTGGGCGTACATGTGATCGGAACGGGAGCCACAGAACTCATTCACATCGGACAGGCCATCCTTCACACCGAACGTGGGCTCGAATACTTCCTCACGACCGTCTTTAATTATCCCACGCTGGCGGAATGCTACAAAGTAGCGGCCCTCGACGCCTACAACAAACTTTGTGAAACATAGCAGACTTTTCACGTATCGGTTAAAACGGTAGCTTGAGTCCGCCGGGAAGATCCTTAAATCCTTTGATAGGAAGGCTTTTTTCAAGAAGACTTTTGAGCACAGCATCATGCTGCGTGACGCGCTCGGTTAATTGACCGGCAATTTTTTCAAACCCGCCCAAATTATTTTGAAGTTGTTGCATCGGTTCGGCAATCTTCGCCGAGATGGCCGATTGAAGTTCAGTGCCAAACTTTGCAGCCAATTCATTCACCATCTTGCCAGCCGCATCCTGAAGAACACCATCCAGGTCAGAGGATACCGTGACTTCATGTTGTTCCAATGTCCCCGTCACATTAGCCTGAACAGAAAACTCAGATACACCCGCCACGGCAGAGCTGAGGGATTTGGTTAAAGGATTGGTATCACCATCTTTTCCTGCCGAGAAGTGAAGACTGTGGAAATTCCCTATGCCATGAACTGCTAATCCCCGGTCCTTGAGATCCGCGTTTACGTTGACACCACCCACCCCGCTAGCCAGGGTGACGGGCCATTTATCATTTTTGGATAATGCCAGATTATCCAGTTCATACTTTTTTGCCTGCACTGTCAGATGATCCTTGGAATCGGCGGGCACCACATGGTTGAGAAACCCTTCCAACGAAATAGACTGTACCCCCTTCAACCGGTCTCCGGAAAAAGCAAACGTTATGGGTTGTCCCAATGTCGGTTGGTCGTTGGTGATATTATGGATAGTCCCGGCCAAATCACCTGCTCCTAAACTGATCGATACCTTCGTCAGACGAATCAGGAAATCGGGAAGCGGATGCACTTCCTGAAAATGCACATCCACACCCTTCCCACGCAAAGGCTTGTCCACCTGTGGGCCATCTTCTCCTCCCCCTGCGCGGTCCCCTTCCAGAAACGGCTTCGCTCGTTCATACCAGGCCGCTCCCTGATGAACCCATGATCCAATCTGGGGCCCCAATAATGTTTGACTCACATGAGCCAACCCTTTTGGGGATAAATTGTATTTGGCCTTGAGGTGTTGAATATCCCGTTGCGGTGCGGTTTTCACCTGATCGAGGCGTGTGCGTAGTAACGCCAACTTCTCCTCGAACTCCTTCTTCGCCCCTTTGAGCGATTCAATTTCCTGCTCAATATCCTGTTTCAAGACCTGCACTTCCCCCACTCCGCCCAAAACGCCTTCCAGTCCGCCTTTTGCAGCCTTTTTCAGACTTTTCACCCGTTCTTTGTATTCGGCCAACCGGGCTTTCCCCGGCAACTCTTTCAACCTTGCCTCCCATGCCTCTTTTTCCCGCTCAACATCCCCTTTCAATGCCTCAATCAATCGGATGGTTTCCAGGTCTTCTTTTTCTAAAATATTTTTCACGTCAGGAACTTCAAGAGCCGGAAGCGCAAGAGAAAACATCCCGGACTCCTCTTCAGCAGACACGTCTGGGATTGGCTTGACGGCGCCGGATGTGGTTCTGAGAGTGCCCAAACGAACACCTTCCAAAGCCATTTCTTCCACAATGACTTTTCGCCGTAGGAGATTCAGTCCATCTAAACCCATAGTCACGTTGGCCACTTCCACCGCATTGGTCATGGGCTTCCTGGGATTCGTCACTTGCAATCTGGTCAACGAGAGGCCAGCGGGAAACAGGCTGAGATCAGCCGCATCCAGCTCTACCTGAGCTCCCAGGGCTTCGGTCCCTGCCCCTTCGATCAAACTTTTCACCCATCCATCCACCAAAAATATCCACACGCAACCGAAAATGCCTGCAAACACGACAAACGCCCCAAGCCCCCACCACCGAATCCATTTCGTCATCAGCTAGGCCTCCATGACGAAAAGGTTTCATAGGTCTGATACAACTTGCTAGCTTTAAACATTTGCATAATCCGGGTTTTTTGTACCCAGGCCAGGACATGTTGTCGATAGCGACGAATCAAGAGGTTCGAAAGCAGAAGAACAGGGACAAACATAGCAACAGAAAACACCAGGCTGCCCATCACAATAGAATTATTAAAATGCTCCAATCGCCACCACACCGATTGATAAAGGGAGGTCCAAAACCCTTCCAGCGTTGGAGCGGTCAGAACGGTCAACCCCAGTAGATGAAAGAGCGGATCAAGGAGATAAGCCATCGCGGTAAACAGCGCCAGCCCAAACAGAAAAGCCGATAGATTCACACGCAGGATAAATACCAACAGGAGCACAAAGAGATTGTGCAAGCTCAGAAGCGGGGTAAGCCCAACGATCATGGCAAAACACAATCCCAACGAGAGTTGGCCCGGCTCGGTCTCGGAATTCAGAACACGAAGTAGTTTGGCAAGAAGCTTAATCATTCGTTAATAGACAATCCATATGAGCACAATACCAGAATACCTTTGAACCCGTGCTACGTCCACACAATGGATGGAAGAAGCTTCCAACCAAGTAGTGGCTCAATTCATACTTGTTGATGTGAGAATGGCCGCAGACGTTTCGCTTTGTCCGCTGATTGGATTTTTTGGCTCAATGGCACGCCGGGGTATGTTGCGTTTACTTATGGTCTTAGCCTTTGTGCGATGCATTTTCTCCCGAGAATGGTACGGAAGGATTCCGCTTAGGACCTCCGCCAGGGTGTCGCACGGGACATCCTCCAGCAACTTAATGGCCGGTTTGGGATCGGGACCGGACCGGCCGCCGACAAAGATATCCACGGCTTCGACAATCTGCCCTTTAACTTTGATCTTTTTCCCTAACAGACCCACATCCGCCACCAGATGATTGCCGCAACCGGCGGGACATCCCGACCAGTGCATGGTGATGGGTTTCATCTCCGTGCCGATGATCGCTTCAACTCGTTTTGCCGTTTCCACCGCCCGGCTTTTGGATTCGATGACAGCAAGATTACAGTAGTCGCTTCCCACACAACTGACTAAACCTTTTTGTACCGGCGTGGGATTGTAGACAAAGCGTTGTAATAGAGGCTCCTCCGTCAGGTCTCCCAACACGCGGTCCGAAACATTGGGCATGATGACCGCTTGATTGGCTGCCAGACGGAGTTCCCCTGTGCCGTAGGATTCAGCCAGGCCGGCTATTCCGTGTAAATCATCCCCCTGAATACGGCCGACGGGAATTTTGAGCCCCACGTAGTTCAAGCCGGACTGCTTTTGCCGGTAGACCCCCATATGATCATTGACGGAGTGCTTCCGTGAATCGGTTCCTGCTCGCGATAATTCCCATCCCACTTCCCGCTGAACTTCCATGCGAAACCGTTCTTCACCCCAGTCATCCAATAAAAAAGCCAGTCTGGCAGTGGTGCGCGAGTCCCGGCATCCATGATTCCGAAAGACGCGAAGGATGGCTCCGGTCACGGCCACCACTTCCTGGGGGCTGACGAATACATCTAGCGGAGTGGCAATGCGATACCCGCCAGAGCCGAGTTTCCCCCCCGCTAACAGGTTAAACCCGATGACCGCTCCGTCCCGTCCCTCCAGCATTGCCGGAACCAGTGCCAGATCTTGAGTTTCGAGGTGTAAACAATTGTCGAGACAACCGGTGATGGCCAAATTAAACTTTCGAGGAAGATTCGAATAAGCCCGATGTCCCACCAGTGCTTCTGTCAGCCGTTTCACCAGGTCTGTTGCATCGAGTTGTTCTTGCGTGGTTAACCCGGCCACCGGGCAGGTCATGATATTGCGGACATTGTCCATGCCGGTTTGCAACGAACAAAGGCCCGCCTCTTCCATTTGACGAAAGACTTCCGGGACATGCTCGATCTTCAGATGCCGCAACTGAAACTGCTGACGGGTCGTCAGATCCAACACGCCATTTCCATAGGTGTTGGCCAGATGCGCCAATGTGCGTAATTGGACCGAAGTGGTTCTTCCTCCTGGAATACGGACCCGGATCATAAAAAACCCCGGTGTGGGATTTCGAAGGAATAGTCCATACCATTTCAGCCGTTGAATATCTTCATCCGGGATCGCCTCCCACCCCGATTCAGCATATCGGGCAATATCCTCTTTGATGTCCAACCCGTCTTTTTCGCCTTTGAGCACCTCAATCTTATTCATCAGAATCCTTTCACGTTTCTTTCTCGATTCAGTCACACGACCTGCTCTAGTTCCTAATTCTCCCGCCCAACCGCCAGGGGCTGAGACAATAACTCCCTCTCCGCTGGTACAGGAATCCTCCGTGACGATTCAAGTGACGCACCTTCCGCTACGGCTTCTGCTTTCTTGATCCACCCACGCACAGGACTGATGATCCAATAGGCTCCTCCCATAAATACGACACCACCGACGATATTTCCCGATACGACCCACAACTGATTCCACAAAAAACCGGTCCAGGATATATCCGGGCCATGCGGGAGAAACAAGGCAATGCCCAAGAGCGATTGGTTGGCAATGCTATGCTCAAACCCGCTTCCGATGAATGCGAAGAGACACCAAAAAATCAGCATGATCTTCGCGACATCATTGGTCGTGCGGGATGCCGTCCACACTGCCAAACAGACGAGCCAGTTACAAAGAACCCCGCGTATAAACAGCTCCCACATCGGAAGATTCATTTTAAGCGCGGCCACCTTGAGCAGCAGATCGCTTTGAGGCGCCTGTCCCACCACCCCAGATTGTACGACCAACCATGCCAACCCCATTGATCCCGCGAGGTTACCCACAAACGACCAGAAAAAAATCTGACCGACCTGTTTCATCGTGATGGACTTGGCCAAAGCACCAAGAGCACACACCATATTATTTCCGGTAAACAGTTCCGAACCCGCAAAGATGATCAACGTCAGCGCAATGCCAAAGGACACGCCCATCACTAATTTAAACCCGGCTGATCCTTCGGCCCAAAATGGAGCGCCCACACTGAAGATCAAACAAATCCCAAAACCGAGATAAATGCCAGCCAGGGCGGATAAGACCAGGTACCCAATGGGATTACTTCGGAAGTACCCCACTTTCTTTTCTGCCAACTGAACCATTCGTTCGACATCCCCCGTATGCATGACTCTCTCCTTATTCTGTTATTCCGTAATCCGCATAATAAAAAAGCGCCAACTGCCTGGTCTAAGGCCGGATTAATCCGCCTTGCCCAAACAGTGGCGCCTTTGCCACTTCCCCCACCATTCACTCCTCGAAATGATAAAGTCTGATTTCTTTGTTCCTACCGAATTCTTACACCGTTCGTTTCGGAAGATTGTCGGATCAATACGTCAGTTCCCTGAAAACCCATCACCCCATGTTTCGCATTCGGCAAAAAAAAACGCCCAATCCCTTGAAAAGGAATTGGACGATCATTGTCCAAAAACACATCTTTGCTAAATGACCAGCAACTTCATTGTTGCTAGTAAATTATTTAGCAGACATGTCAGCCCCTGTCAATCAGGGCTAAAGACCTATTCAATCAGTTTAGGAAAACGCTAACAACGAAACCCCGCGCCAACCGGATGCACTACGAAGTGGCTTGCGTGAGAAACGCTACCATGACTAAAACGCCGTTATATGTGCCATGGAGCGCGATTCCTGGCACAAGACTTTCTGTTCGAATGCGTAACAGGATCGTCAACGAACCAACCAATGAAACGGCTAATAGTGCCGGCCAATACTCAAGCACTTTCGGCATATGCACTCCAACAAAGATCATCGTGGTCATGAAACCAGCCAAACCCGGTCCCCAGGATTCCGACATTCCGGTAAACAAAATCCCCCGGAAGAGCACCTCTTCCACAACAGGAAATACCCCAATAAACATCAAAGCCCATAAAGTCTGTAACGAAGGAGGCGCACTGATCATGGCATCAAAGAGCGGTTGAGGAAGATCGTCCGCTGGGAGCCCACCATATTCAGTAAAGGCAACAAATCCAAAACCCAAGGCTAATCCCATCAAAAAAAAACGCCACAGATTTCGAAAATCATAGGATTTCCCAAGTAGCTCACTGAACCCATTTGCATTCGAAGATAGGACCGCTCGCCGTCTCGCCAGGTCTATCGACACCATCATGGCTCCCAATGTCCCCACACATAACGACAGGGGAAGTAACCAAACTTCCTTATACTGAGGTACCGTGCCAAACTGCGCCCCGACGTCAATTCCCCCGGCCAACGTCTCCACCGCCCCGCCCACAGCGGAAACCATGAAGATCCCAAGGGCCTGAACAACATAGAAACATCCAACAATCAGGACCGCCGACCATGCGTGCCGCCAGGGTTTCAACCGGGGTGGAGCGTGAGGTGGAGAATCTTCAGAGCAGAGGACCGGGAGAGGCATATTGTTCTTTCGGGTGTTGGCGCAATTTCTTGATGTCTCAACATGGTAGACCTTGCTTCAGAAGTCACACATTCCTTTATTCCAGCACATCTCAACCCATGCGATACCTCGGACCGAGATTCATTTTTGATCACAAAAGCCATTTAAACATGCATGAAGGGGGTGGGAGAGAACACAGGAGGCTCCAGACATTTTAAATCAGGGACACTTCCACGTATTGCTCAGAGAGGAAAGGGCATGTCTTTGAGGGTAGAGGGTCCACCGACATGTCTTAGAAAATTGAAGAGTAACGACATCGTTGCAAAAAAATCATTCGCACAAGACAAAGCACCCCGTGTGTTATGGGCGGGGACCCGTCCTTTCACAGCAGTGTTTTCGAAATAGGTAGGGTCCGGTCTATGTTCCCGAAGAATATGCAAGTGAGCATGGAGTTAGCCCTCCATGGATGAAGATTGTTTATCAGATAGTTCACGAAACGCGCCAATTAATTTTAGGGCGACACTGGAGTAATTGTTAATGGCCTGGGAATCATCGCCTACGTCAAGATAGGGGGTATACCCCTCGCTCGTTGCCAGTTTTTCTTTGGAAGGTCTGTTGAACCCCATTGACCATTGGGAAAAACTCCGGTTCTTGATCGGACCTTGAAATAACACCACAATTCGATTGTGGCGAGAATCCTGCCGAATGACCCCAAGCATATTCATCACCTGGTCTTTGGGCCCCTCAAGTGCCTGAATAAATGATCCATCACAATGAAGTAACATACCCGTGATTCCAAGTTGCTTGTTTTTATTACGTGCGTGTTTCAACATCGACAGTAGCTCGTCTTCTTCAATTCGCCGTGTTGCTGCACTGGCATAGATAATTTGATACAAGTCGTTTTCCATAACCCTGCAGCCTCCCTCAAATCATTGTCTCAGGCAAAGAGCTCTGCTCATTTTGAAAGCCTTGATTCAGGAACATGCCCTTCGAATTCTATCGACTCTGAATGGCGGAAAAGGGCACCATATCAAAGCTTTCTCAAATATGAAACAGGGAATATCGGAAGGGAAAAAATTCTCTAAAACAAATGGAGGAAGGCTTAGTGCTTGAGAGAAACCACAAAACGATCAAGAGCCTTCAAGTCCTGAAAGACGATGATATTTTCCTGCAAAAATGCCTCAGCATAAGCTTGGATGGCCTGGCCCCCTAAACCGACAGGAGTGAGCGGGACAATCGTACCGGCTATTTCTTGTGCCAGGGCGATGGCTTCTTCTGAAGACTCCATCATTGTCACAGAAAGCAACACACAGGTGGGACGGTTCCGGTCACAATAGGCCGCTAATTCAGGAATCGGCAAATTGGCCCCCAAATAATGTACTCGACAACCCCGTGCCCGGCAGACATAGGCTGCGGTCATTGCCGCAACTTCATGCCATTCATTCGTAGGACAGGCAATGACTACCACAGGTCCCACATCTGAAGTTTGAAAATGGTTCAAGGCCGAAAAAATTTTTTGTTTGACTTGATTCGACGCATAATGTTCCTGGCCCACGCCAAGCTTTCCATCATGCCAGAGTTGTCCAACCCGTTCTTGTAAGGGGAGTAAAAAACGATGTAACGCTTCTTCAAAAGGAATCACGGCTAAGGCGCCATTCAATTTCCTTTCAAAACCCACACGATCATTCTCCTCTAACGCCTGTGATAAATCGGTAACCAAACGTTCAGACGGTGGCGGCTCACGATGGGTTTCCACAAATACCCGCTGAGCCTGCTCCTGTAAATGCTCACGTCCTTGCACGGACAATTCCCCAATCGACAACCCCTGGTCTATCTGAGACTTGAGATATCGAAACAACACCACATCGTCATCCGTATACAGGCGATAACGATTATCGCCTCGAACAGGGTTGACCAGCCCGTATCGCCGCTCCCAGGCTCGTATGACGTGGGGAGAAAGGCCGGTAAGCTTGGAAAAACGATGAATTCTATACATTGGCATTAGGTATTTATATCAATGTGTATAATGTATGTCAAATCATTTTTTTTAAAACAATTGACAAACATTGAACGCATTGCTATAACTATGAACATACATTAGACAAACATAAGTCAAACAACATTTGTCTAATTGTAATTTAAAACGGAGGGACTACAATGACACACACCACAAAACACACCAACCAGCAAACGGGAAGGAGGCAAACTGAAAATGCTGGAAGATTGCTTCATGCCTGTTCGCGCTGTGGAGGGTTCTTGGTGAGTAGTTATTGCATCTCTCCCGATCAAGGAACCTCTGAATTTCAGATCCCCGTGTGGAAATGCCTGCAATGCGGAGATCTATTTGATGCCACGGTTTTAAAAAACCGGCATCTCTTTCACCATCACTCAAACAATTAACCGGAGGGTTATCGTCATGAATGTACCACGGAACTTCTCAATCTCCCATTCACTCTATCGGAAGAATTTCTCTATGAAGCCGTTTCATCAGACCATCGGTGGCACCATGATGGCCTCACTACTCCTCATCACTACTCCTGCATTGAGCGCCGGTCCTGAAAATATGGTCCTCGTGCCTAAAGGTGAATTTGTGATGGGCAGTGAAAATCATCAGGATGAGAAACCTCACAACGTGGTCCTCGATGCCTACCACATCGACACGTATGAGGTGTCCAACAAAGATTACAAGGAATTTATGAAGAACACAGGACACGCAGCTCCGGCCTATTGGGATGATCCACGACTTAACAAACCCGAGCAACCGGTGGTGGGAGTCAATTGGTATGACAGCAGCGCCTTCTGCGAATGGAAAGGGAAACGATTGCCGACAGAAGCGGAATGGGAGCGAGCGGCGAAAGGGCCTGATGGACATGCCCATTACCCCTGGGGACATGAGCTTGATGCTTCCAAGGCCAACTATGGTCAAACCGTCGGGCAGACAACCGCTGTGGACTCCTATCCAGAAGGTAAGAGTGGATTCGGGGCTTATAACATGGCCGGCAACGTTTTTGAATGGGTGTCAGATTGGTATGATCCCGGTTATTTTAACGTCAGCCCTGCCATGAACCCCCAAGGTCCTTCCACAGGTCTCAATTTTGCGAATCAGGGTCAGGTCAAAGTGTTAAAAGGGGGCTCCTGGTTAGCACCGGCTAGCTCCCTTCATACCAGCCATCGATTCTGGAACCAACCTGAGAACAATTCTTATGGCGTTGGTTTAGGTTTCCGCTGTGCCCAGGCGGCCTCTCCAGCGGGGCTTCAGAACGTCCAATATGACTTCATGCTCTCTCTGATCAGCATGGGGCAGGAAAAATGGCAGGAAGCTCTCACATCCATTGAGAAGGCTCTCAAGGCCGATCCGAAAAATGAAGAATATCTGCAGACCCAAACATTGATCATGGATCAAATCAATAAAGACAAAAAGTAAACCATGGAAGTCCCGATCGTCATGATCCTTGATCATTTATTCGACAGCCTTTAACTAAACGGGAAGAACGTTATGACAAACATAAAATCTGGAGAAGTCAGAAATGAAAAATTGACCAGATCAGGAGGACGCCTGCCTGTGGCAGGCGTCCTCCTCGGCAGTCTCCTGTTAACCCTTCATCCATCGGCAGCATTCGCTCAGGACAGTGCGGTCGTGCCAGACAAAATGTCGTATGTGCCGTTCGGCCCTTCCATCATGGGCATCGACAAAGATCCGTCTAAGGCCACGTCAACCACGGGCGACTCTGCAACACTCTATCAACGGAGAATGAGTATGCCCTGGTCCAAAGAGGCATTTCATGATGAGGGACCGGCCCATTGGGTCGTGGTTGATGGTTATTTTATTGACAAATACGAAGTTTCAAACAGCAAATATGCAGAGTTCATGAAGACCAAGGGGCATCCCGGACCAGCCTATTGGGACGACCCGCGATTGAACAAACCCAACCAGCCGGTGGTGGGAGTGAATTGGTTTGATGCCAAGGCCTATTGCGAATTCAAAGGCAAGCGACTCCCGACAGAAGCCGAATGGGAGCGAGCCGCTCGAGGCCCTGAGGGATTGAAATACCCGTGGGGTAACGAGTTCGATGCAGCAAAAGCCAACTTTGGCAAAAATCATGCTGCCACCCTGCCGATTGACTCCATGCCGGAAGCGGCAAGCCCGTACGGCCTTCACCATATGGCTGGGAATGTTTTTGAATGGGTGGAAGACTGGTATGACCCGGATTTTTACAGGAAGACTCCCCATTCGGTGAACACCATGGGGCCACTTAAACCCATCTGGATCGGCGGAACCGGCACATATGTGGATCGCCTGACCGTCGGTGAGAAGCGGGTCATTCGGGGTGGATCATGGATTGCCGCACAATCCAGCATCACCACCACACATCGGTTTTGGAATCATCCATCCAATAACAGCTACGGGGTAGGACTGGGATTCCGATGCGCAAAATCCGCTTCCACGGTAGTCAATGACAAAGTACGAACGGCTACGATTGACGCCATGAAGAGAATGGGACAAGAAAAATGGCAGGAGGCCAAGACACAAATTGCCACCGCCCTTGAACTCGAGCCTCATAATACAGAACTTCAACAGATGCAGGCGATCGTTCAAGACAATATTCGGTAGGAACATTCCCATGAGGGTCAATCAAGCAAGGAATATAATAGTAATGAACATGCGAGTGGCCTCCTCTTATCTGGCAGGAATCCTCTTCCTCTCCTGCATTCCCATGATCCAGGGTGGAACTCCGGTCTACGGAGTTCCCCCAGTGGCGGCACAGGAGCAGGAAGGGAGCCGGGGCCTTATTTATCAAGCCTCCCAGGCCACCGAACAAGCCTGGGAGGAGTTTCATGCTGCGGCCATCGGAGGAACCCTGGCTTCACCAGCAGTTCAGTCCAGCATTGAACGACAGTTACACGAAGCCCGCGCGTTGTTGATGGAGGCCAGAAAGGCTGAGCGGGACAACCAATTTGATGCCGTAAACACTCTCACACAAAAGATCATGCGGATCACTCAGAACATTGTTCAGGCAAGTCGGGAGAAGAAACAATGAAGATGTGGTGTTTAATGATAATCGCACTCATGCTGACAGTTACCCCACCGACTGCCACGGCAGCGGAAGCGACCACGATAGAAAAGGACCCAGTCGAAATGATGACTATTCCGGCCGGTCCGTTCATACGAGGAAGCGCCCCAGGAGAGGGTCGCCTCGACGAACAGCCTCGCCGCAAGATTTACCTCAATGCCTTTGCCATCGATACGTATGAAGTGAGCAATGCGCATTACATGAAATTCCTGGATGAAACGTTACATAAACCGCCAATGAATGTGTTCGCCGAACGCCCGTTCAACAAGGAAGAGGGCATTGCGGAACTCCCAGTCGTCCAGGTCACCTGGCATGATGCCGTCGATTATTGCTTTTGGGCCGGAAAGCGTCTGCCGACCGAAGCCGAATGGGAGAAAGCGGCTCGAGGAAACGATGGTCGTCTCTACCCCTGGGGGGACCAAGCACCTACTCCGAAACAAGCCAATTTTGAAAGAGACTGGGAAGAGAAAAAGACCTTTGTCGAAGTGACGGCCCTTCCGGAAGGCCAATCACCATACGGACTCCGAAACCTTGCCGGCAATGTCCGTGAATGGGTGCAGGACTGGTATGCCTCCGAATACTATGCCAGCGCTCCGGACAAAAATCCCAAAGGCCCGGAGACCGGAATTTTAAAAGTTCTCCGTGGAGGATCGTGGAAAAGTTTTGATACTGATTTGAGAGCCACCTCCCGAGGCAAGGGTGGATTTGCACTAAAAACTCATGGCATCGGGTTTCGATGTGCGCGGGACATTGGTCCGGGTCAGACCGAGTCAGAAAGCAATACACAGTAATGAATCATAAAGGTGTTGTGATGAAAACGCTCCAAGTCCTCTATTTAACTTCAGCGGTGATCCTCTTGGGCTTTTCTATGTCAGACATCGCTGCTAGCGAAGAAGGCACTCATTCGATCAAAGGCGTTCGACCGGAAATCGTGGCAGATTTCATTTATGCGGTGATCGAATCTGACCGGACCCTGTATACCACCCATATCGTCGACCGCATGCAGGAAACAGGAACGGTCATCGCCTCGGAAACCTGGGAGTCCCGGAACGCTCTGCCCCTTCAGGCTCAGATGCTGCTGCTGTCGGGATCTGCCGTGAAGGAGAAAGGCATCGGCCTTGAGTATCGTCTGGCAAGCCGTCTGCCTATTTACCAAAAAAATGGTCCGGCCTCGGACTTCGAAGAAGCTGGTCTGGCGGCCGTAGAACGTGAGCCGTCTCAACCGGCCACAGGTTACATCACCAAGGGGGAACAAACATATTTCCAGGCGATCTATGCAGACCGGGCAATCTCCAGGGCCTGCGTCACTTGTCATAACACACACCTCCTCAGCCCAAAACGTGATCGGAAACTGGGTGACGTCATGGGAGGAATTATCATCTCCTTTCCGGTTGAATAATGTAGAGGCATAGAACATCATTCGATTCATGGAATATCGACAGGCAGACAATCATGTTGATTTTGAGAACAGAGCCCCTCTTTCCCGCTAGAGGAACCATACTCGCGGTCTTCGCCGTGACTTTTTGTGCGGTGCTGAATCCTGTGCATTCAGGATTCGCTTATGAAGAAATCCCAAATTTCGCTGGGGGGGATCTTGAGGGATCCGTCTTCATGAAGGGAACACTTCATTCACCAAGACGGTACAACCTCGTTCTCTCAGCCGATCCCTATTATTGTGGACGAATTTCTGACGGAAAAGGTTGGCGGTTGTCTCCCATCACCAGACCGGGTCCAAACCACTCCCTGCCTGGTGCCGTGGTTTATCTGGAGAACGTCCCCCGAGGAAAAGCCGCTCCCTCGACACCGGCCATGGTTCAAACCAAAGACTGTATGTTTCTTCCTCATGTCGGCACCGCAAAAGCCGGTCAGGACCTCCATTTTCAAAATTGGGATCCTGTTGAACACAAACTCGAAATTTTTCTAACCTCTGCCACGGGTGGACTTCATCTGTTCGGGCAGACTCTTCCACCGCATCCCGATAATCGTAAGAGTGATTTTCTTTCAGAAGGCAAGACCGGCACCCATCGAGCCGGGACGAAAGTCACGTATGCGGTGGAGAAGACTGGCATTATCCTCTTTCGCTGTAGCTATCATGAATTTATGGAAGGGTGGGGTATTGTACTTCCACATCCCTATGTCACTCAGGCGGGAAAACGAGGTGAATTTTCCATCACTGACATTCCGCCGGGAACCTACAATCTCGTCATCTGGCACCCGATGGGTCAGACCATCACGTCCATTCACATCCTTCCCGGACGCACCCTCAACGTGGACGTGGATGTTTCCTCAACTTCGACAACTGCCTACCCTGAAGATACGCATAAGCCCGATCCTTTTGGCATTGATCTGGTGGGAGATGCTCATATTGTTCCTACGGTGGAATTGCAAGAATGGGATGCCCCCTCTGAAATCATGAGATAGGAGACTGAACATGAAGATGGTCATTGCCGGTGGAACTGGATTTATCGGACGAGAGGTTTGCCGGATGTTGATTGAAGAAGGACATTCCGTCATCATTCTCACCCGCCATGCAGAAAATTACACTGCGTCTGCCACCCCACAACGTCATTTCGTCCAGTGGGATGGAGTCACTCTGGGGCCATGGGCGCAGGAATGTGAGGGTGCAGATGTTGTCATCAATCTTTCCGGTGCACCGATTGCCGATTCCCGCTGGACCGACAAGCGAAAACAGGCGCTCATTGACAGCCGGGTGGAACCGATCCAAGCCTTGCTTCTGGCAATCCCGACCTGGAAACACAAACCTCACACATTTATTTCCGCCTCAGGAGTCGGCTTCTATGGAGCCAGGGGTGAGGAAGAGCTGAATGAATCATCCACGCGTGGGAAGGGCTTTCTTTCAGATCTCTCTCAGGTTTGGGAAAATACGGCCATGGAGGCCGAAGCCTTGGACCTTCGGGTGATTCCAGTCCGATTCGGAATGGTCTTGGGACCGGATGGCGGAGCTCTATCAAAAATGACTGTGCCGTTTCGCGTGTTTCTGGGCGGTCCCGTTCTACCCGGCACTCAATATGTTTCGTGGATCCATCGGAATGATCTTGCTCGCCTTATCCTTTTTATCATCACCCACCCCACTCTCGATGGGACGGTTAACGGCGTCGCTCCGGAAGCAGTGACCATGCAGCACTTTTGTACGACATTGGGAAAAACGATGAATCGTCCATCCTGGTTGCCGGTTCCTGGATTTGCGTTGAAGATCGCTCTGGGAGAGCTCGCGACGATGCTGACAACCGGACAACGCGTTCTCCCGCAAAAAGCCCTGGATAGCGGATTTTCATATTCCTTTCCCACCCTACAGAAAGCATTACAATCAATATTGGGCAAAGCATGAACTCAAGGGACGCAGCCGGACTATTCCCATAGAATCTAATGAGCGAACCGATGAATATTAGAGGCAAAAAAACAATCACTTTCGGTCATCTTCTTCATGCTGTGCTTTTCAATTTTTACTCTCGGAGTCGTTCTTTTTTCTGGGAATCCTCTGTTCTGGGAGCATCGCCATCCCTGGAGAAAGGCAACCTCATTCCCTCTGCGAGCGCCATCGGAGAAGATGGAGGGACCGTTGCCCTCGATAACCTCAGGGGGAACATGACGTTAATCAACGTCGTACCATAGTTGAATACGCCGGTGTGCGATGAACAGACACACCGATTCAGCGAACGCAATGGAGGATTGGATCACCTGATGACGTTCGTCACCTTGAGTACGATTGCCTACAACGATCAACAGGAATTTTCTGCTAAGGCGAATATTCATCATATACCATTTTAGCGGACGTTCTTGAATATCGGTTCGGCACACAGACAGGCCTTCTTCTGGAAGACTTGAGCATTCTCCGGCGCGATGCTCATACTGGATGCCAAGGGCAGTATTCGATATGTTGAAACAGTTCCTATGGACCAGTTACCTGATTTTTCCCAGGCCTTGCGGGTGCCCCAAAGCCTGCTGCCCAATGCTTCTTAAGGGGGTGACACGATGACTGAACACATTCTTATTTTTTTCAATTTGTTGGCCATGGCCATTTTGGTGGGCAAGATTGTCTTTCTGTCGTTTGTGACCGCGCCGGTTCTCTCACGGACCCTGGATACCGACACCTTCGCCAAAGTCGTCCGAAGCCTGTTTCCTCAGTATTATGGATTGGGAATGATCAGTGCTGCTGTTGGCTGGACCACCAGCATTGCCCTGGGACTGCTGAATGGATTTGAATCCATCGTCCTGCTTCCCGCCACCATCTGGTTAGGCGTTCTGGCCATTGAGCATTACTGCCGGACACCCCTCATTGCTCAAATCAATGACCTCAGTGACCAATTGAAAGCCAAGCAGGCTAGAGGCCTCACGACCCCGTTACTTCAACAACAACGGGATGGTCTTCACCGCCTTTCCGTCCAACTGAATTCCCTGGTCTTATTCATGGGTTTGTGCCTCATGGGCTTATTCGGCATCTCGCCGTAATTTATAAAAGGAGAATTGAGATATGCGCCTCTATGCACCTTTCAACAATCGCGTAAGCAGATTCATGCTTCCCTGTTTCGCCATGGCTTTGCTCCTGGTTAGCTCATTCGCTCCCGGAAGTCTCGCTTACGAAGAGGCAGATGAAAAACCCCCAACTTCCAGCAACCCCCACGCCAGCCCTCCAGGCGCCAACACACCCGCTCCCTCGGGAATTGTCGGACTTGCCCTGCATATTACAGCGGTTCGAATTGGAGAACCTGCTCGATTGATCATTCGCGCCGTGCATCCGTCCGGACCCGCCGCACGCGCTGGACTGAATCATGGGGAGGAAATTCTGACAGTCGACGGGCTCCCCCTAGCCGGGAAAACCTATCAGGAGGCGGTTGGGCTTATACGTGGAGAAGTGGGAAGCACCGTCCGACTGGGACTTACAGGCCCGCAAGGTGAACGCACCGTCAGCGTCGTGAGAATTAACGAATCGGTGTTAATGGAGCAAACACCTCAAGCCATGTAAATGGAGTAAAAGTTGCAGGGCAGGCCATCTTCCCTGGGAAACCGAATCCGAGGGGTTGAATGAAGTTAGGAAGGATTCAGGAACGCCAAACCCTTGGGGGAGACTTGTCATGAATAATAAGCACTCAACGCCGGAGAAGGATTGAGAAACATGCGACATGGGCATGGTGGATCCGTCACCCGTCAGGAAAGGGATTACACACCCCTATGACCATACCACTTATCGACATCGATCACAAACCTCACAAAAAAACGACCCGACCCGACAACAATATGGCTGAGCCCCTTTCTGATCATAAGCCGCGACTTGGGATCAGCCAATGCCTCCTCGGTGATACCGTTCGATACGATGGTGGGCACAAACGTGATGCCTTTCTCACAGACGTCCTAGCCCCGTTCGTCGAATGGCTTCCGGTCTGCCCAGAAGTGGAAGCCGGACTGAGTACTCCGCGAGAAGCCATGCATTTGGCCGGCGATCCTGAGGCTCCACAACTCCTGACCATCCGCTCCCACATTGATCACACCGCCACCCTGCACGACTTTAGTCAGCGCCGGGTTCAGGAGTTACAGGAAAGTGATTTGGATGGGTATATTTTTAAAAAAAGTTCCCCAAGCTGCGGTGTGTATCGGGTCAAGGTCTATACCGATAAAGGTCAACCTTCCAAGCAGGGAACGGGTATCTTTGCCTCCGCATTCCAACACGCGTTTCCCCTGCTTCCTGTGGAGGAGGAAGGTCGTTTGAGCGATGCCCCCCTTCGGGAAAACTTTATCGAGCGCATTTTCTGTTATCGAAGGTGGAAAACCTTATTTCAGGAGCACCGGATCAGCCGAGGGGCCATTGTGCAATTCCATACCCGCCACAAATATTTATTGCTCACCCACAGCCGTCCACATTATCACGAACTTGGACAACTCATCGCGCAGGCAGGCCAATACACAGCTGGTGATCTGGCCAACCGATACGGTCCATTATTTATGGACGCGCTGAAAATCAAGGCCACCGTGCGAAAGCATGTCAATGTCCTCCAGCATCTGGCCGGCTACTTCAAAAAACAACTGAGCACCATTGAACGGGCCGAGTTGCAGGAAACCATTCAGGATTACCACCGGCATCTCACACCCCTGGCTGTTCCTCTGACGCTCATTAAACATTATGTGCGCATCCTGGCTGTTCCCTATTTAATGGATCAGGTTTATCTCAATCCACATCCGAAAGAGCTGATGTTGCGCAATCATGTCTAACGTTGCAAATGATTCCCAGAAATTTCGCATTAAATCTGTGGCCAGTACGACAGGACTCAGCGCCCACGTGATTCGGAAATGGGAAGAACGCTACCAATTGGTCCATCCTCAGCGAGCTTCTAACGGCTATCGACTTTTTACTGAAGACGATATTCAATTTCTCCTGTACCTGAAATCACAGGTGGATCATGGTGAGTCCATTGGTCAATTAGCCCAGGCCGGTGAGCACGAACTCCGACAGTTGATGCAGCATGTCCCCCTTGATCTCTCAGGGATACCCTCCACATATTGGAATGACGCACAGGAAATGATTCGATCCGCGCGGCGGCAGGATGTGCAGGAAATCACCACCATGCTTGAAAACTGGATTGATGGTCTGGGGCTGGAACAGGCTTTGACTATCATTATCTTTCCTTTCTTGCGACTGATTGGTGAACTATGGCATCAGGGAGGAATCAGTTTGAGGGGAGAACAAAATGTGAGCCGTTTGGTGCGCCAACACCTCATCAACATCATCAGGGAAGAATCTCCTCTTGGAAGACCGCACGCCTTGATTGCCTGCGTGCCTGGAGACTTTCATGAAATCGGTCCGCTCACAGCTTCGGTGCTATTACGACGAATAGGATGGCATAGTATTTATCTCGGGCCCAATGTCTCATTTGAGATGTTGGAAATGGCCTTGCGCCGAAAACACGCACAGCTTATTATTCTTTCCTGCATTATTGAACCGGGTAAAGGCACACTACAAACCTGGATTCGTGATATTACTCAACATCTTCAGCCATTGTGTGAGGTAGTGGTGGGCGGACGCGGGTTCACACCCTTCGCCCAACTACTCGGCACCCACAATATTTCCTATTTTGGTCAGGTTCAAGAAGTCAAAACGGTTCAACCCCGAACTCCCCTTCCTCACATGGCAAAGAACATAAGCTCGTCCTCATTCACCACCTAGTCTATTGAAGGAGTTTGATTTATGGCAGACCTTAAAAAAGCTATTCTTCTTGTCGGACACGGAGGCATCCCTAAAGGATATCCATCGGACCTCATTACCAAATTGAAACGCCTTGAAGCCCAGCGAAGAGCAGCCGGCACTCCCATGTCACCTGAAGAATTAGAATTGGATACCAAGGTTCGTACTTGGCCACGGACCCCTGAGACCGATCCTTACCAGGCCGGCCTCGAATCCCTTGGGGCTGCCATGAAGCCACTCTTGAACGGATCGTTGTTTGGCTTGGCCTATAATGAGTTCTGCGGACCGACCCTCGCCGAAGCAGTGGAATCCCTCATTCGAGAGGGAGCAGAGACTATTACCGTAGTTTCGACCATGTTTACTCCGGGAGGATCGCATTCCGAAAGTGAAATCCCTGAAGAACTGGAGGAACTTAGAAAGAAACATCCGAAGGTGACTCTCATCTATGCCTGGCCGTTCAACCTGGAGAAGGTCTCAAGAATGCTGATGGAGCATATCCAACAATTTTGATAGGCTTAATAAGGTTTTTCATCCACCGTTCAATACGCGTAGAGAGGTAGACACAAGCGCATGGCACCCAAAGGGCAAAGCCCCTTGACCAGAAAGCGAAAGCCACCGTCCAGGCCCCCAAAACTGGATACCATCCATCATGTGGCGATTCCAGTCCCGAACGTGGCCAAAGCGGTCGAATGGTATACCTCCCGCTTCAACTGTTGCGTGGACTACATCGATGAATCCTGGGCGCTTCTGGCCTTCGCCAATACCAAACTGGCCCTTGTTCTGCCTCGGGACCATCCTTCTCATTTTGCGCTCAGCCGTCCAGATGCCAACAAATTTGGAGATCTCATCACCCACCGGGACGGACTCAATTCGGTCTATATCACCGATCCCTTCGGCAATTCAATTGAAGTGATGGAAGAGTCATAATTTGCACGACTTTCCGAACATCAGGCATATACCTTTTTCCTTTCTCGGCCTCAACCAACATATTTCTCCCATGAATGCTGATGTGCCCTTTTCGGAGCAGGTCTTGCCGGACTTTCCTGCGCGAAAACATTAGCGGATTATGGGATAAACTTTTTACTGCTTGAAGCATCAGAAGACGTAGGGGGGAGGATTCGCACAGATCACGTTGATGGTTCCTTCTAGACCGGGGTTTCCAGGTCTTTTCCACTGCGTATCCTGAGGCCAAACGCATATTGAATTACCCTGCCCTCGAGCTCCATCAATTTTTCCCAGGTGCAGTGATTCGGTGTCTTGGTAAATGGCATCGGATGCCGGATCCCTTCTGACATCCTTTTCAGGGAATTCAAGCGCTCTTCACTCCTATCGGCACCCTTTCAGACAAAATCCGGGTAACAACATTTCGCCATCGGGCAAATACAGGAAGCTTGAACGATTTATTTCAAAGGCCCGAAACCTCAACACTCCAACACCTTAAAATTTTCGGATTTTCTTACTCCATAGTCGAACGATTTTTTCGACCATTCCTTGGTGGCGTATTTTTGGATTCGGATTTACAGACTTCCAGTCGTATGGCGGAATTTGCTTTTCGGATATTTGCGTCTGGAGACATTTCACTTCCCGACGGAGGGATGGGAGCCATTCCCCGACAATTGGTATCCCGTCTTCCGGCAGGGCGAATTAGCACTCAAGCCAGGGTCACATCCATGCAAAAGACTTCGGTAACCTTGGAATCAGGGGAGGCTCTATCCGCTCGCGCCATTGTCGTGGCCACCGACGGACCAGCCGCAACCAGGCTTGTTCCCGGACTCAATCCAGCTCCCTATCGCCATGTAACATGTCTATACTATGCTGCCTCTGAGCCGCCTTTTTCAGGGCCGTTTCTGTTATTGAACGGAGAGGGAGTCGGTCCAATTAATAATCTTTGTGTCCTCACTCAAATCGCCCCGACCTATTCCACGACCAACAAACAATTGATCTCCGTTTCAGTGTTAAACCATGCTGATTCTTCCAAAGAAGACCTTGCCACCCGGGTTCGCCAACAATTGCGTGAATGGTTTGGCTCACAAGTTGAAGGCTGGCAACCAATTCGAGCCTATTCCATCACCGCCGCCCAACCTGCCCAGGTTTCACCATTTCCTAACCCGTTCTCTCGTCAGACACATATTCAGGATGGAGTCGTTGTTTGTGGGGATTTTTCTGCCACCGGGACTATGGATGGAGCCCTTTTTTCCGGTCGTCGTGCGGCAGAAAAGATTCGAAAATGGCTAGAGACCTGATATCCGGCATCCTCCCCGTTTTCTAGAATTCCCCGACCCACCAACACTTCAATCTCCATAGTCGTCATTGAGACGGTCTACCTTCCGACATGCGCACGCAAGTCTTGAGCGGCCTTTCGTTGTCGAAGGTTTTTCATTTTTCTTTGACCTCTCCTAGACCCCAGGGTGTACATTGAAAAAGAAGCTATATTTAGAGAACCATAGGAAAGGCACTTCTCCCATGGAACAAATTACCCACAAGTTTTCAGATTCGGAGATTCATATACTTGAATGCGGCCTAGGATGGATCAAGGAAAGTGAAGATGCATTTGCCGACAAGCTGTTCCATCGCTTGTTGCGAGAGCATCCTGAGATCGCCACTTCTCTCCAAACAATGGGGCTACAACCATTCAGCAGGCGCATCGTCCAGATTCTCGATACGATCATCAAGGAAATCCGCTTAAGCGGAAAAATTCGGTCACCCATCAGAGAACAATGGGCAGATCTGGCACCCACAACGGTAAGCCACCTGCAACCTCATCACCTGCTCAGGATGGCGGAGACCTATTTAGACATTTTTTCTGAATTGGCAGAAGATGCCTGGAGCCCTGCCATGGAATCTGCCTGGAGAAAAATCATTCACCAGGTGAGCAACAGTTTGTGGGGGCACCAACCTGAATCCCTTTCCTTTTTAGCACTTTCATCGGCCTTTCCATTCATCAACAGGAGAAATAATCGTATGAGCCAACCATTTGCACTTTTTTGGGGAGCCTTCATAATTTTGGCGGGGAGCATCGCCTCTATCGGCCTGTGGAGTCGTTATCGCCTCGCAGAAGTAAAGCTGTCAAAGAAGCCAGGGCTAAAAAAAGTCTGGTGCTGAATAACCACTGATGTGATGAGACCCTTCCAAAACGAGCCGAGCCATGAATCAGGAACATTGAAATTTAATGGCTCAGCGAACAGGAGCAACATGAAACAGCCTAGATATCAACACCGAATGATTTTAATCCTGCCAATCCCTGGAATTCTGTTTGTAGCGGCGATCTTGGCCATGATCGACATCCCTCTAGCCGTGAGCCAACCGGTGACGATTCCCATTGCCTCCATTAAGGGAGACATCGCGATGGATGGGGCAAATCCTATTTGGGAGTCCGTCCCCGGAGTTGTCGTGCCATTGAGCGGTCAGACCATTACCACCCCCATGCACCCGAATATTTCGGTTAAGACCGTGATGGTGAAGGTGGCCACCAACGGACAAGACATTGGCGTCTGGGCAAACTGGGGTGATCAGACCATTAACAACACCACTATCGGGCCTCAGGATTTTCGGGATCAAATGGCCATCCAGTTTCCGGTTCAGGATGCCGGAGCTCCTCCATTTCAATGCATGGGGCAATCAGGGGGAACCGTGAATATTTGGCGATGGAACGCTGAATGGCAAAAAGACCTTGGCACGGGAGTGGCAGGCATGTGGGACGTAGACCAACAATACCCCGCAATCGCCTGGGATTATTATTATGAGGAACCCTCCGGAGGGGTCACATATACTAATCGAACCGGACGAAGCTCCGGGCCTTTCAATGAGGGCATCTGGTCAGGCAATATCATGTCAGATCCCTCCCTCCGGATCAGTTCTGTAGAAGATCTCAACGCCAATGGCTTTAGCACTCTCACCACCCAGTCAGCACAAAACGTACTGGGCAACGGATTATGGGAACCTTATGGCGCCCTTAAAGGAGGTTGTTGTAATGGACCGACGTGGCGCGTCGTCATGAAACGAGCCCTGACGACTGATGATCCCAATGATGTCCAGTTTATTGCTGGTTCAAGCTTTCCAGTGGCCTTTGCCGTGTGGGACGGCTCGAATGTAGAGCGTAATGGCATGAAAGGTATTTCGACCTGGTTTACGGCTCAAATGCCAAATTAGCGGAATATTGCAATAAACTCTTCAGGAGTGCCAAATCTCACCAAGGCCCTAGAGTCCAAGGGAAAGTATTGTGAGGGTTTAGCGGATAGGCATCTGAAGAACTTTGTGTTTCCACGCCATTCGGGGCATGAAAATTTGAGAATACAAACTGCGCCTATCAGGTGCCCATGAGACCGCGGAAATGGACCTTGCTTTCAACCTCAGCATTTCAAGTGTGGAGCTCTCCCTCAATTCAGTATAAATTACTCCACGCCACGAGGAATAATTCCTTCCGCTAAAGCCTGGGTACCCTTTTTTACGGCTTGAGATGGAAACTGTTCTTATTCCTATCCCCCTTCTGTGCCATATGACCTATCGGACTCATTCCCCTATGGTTACAATTAAAAAACAACATCATAGACCATTCGCTCATGTGAAGGGGGATTAAATTAATGATCCAAATTTCGTACATCAGTACCGCCACGAAACCGATGTCACAAGAGGATTTGGAACAGATTCTAAGGAGCAGCCGTGAAAACAATGCACGATTAGGCATAACCGGAATGTTGCTGTATGGAAACAATACCTTCATCCAAATACTGGAAGGGGAAGAGCAGGCTGTACATGAATTGATTGCGAGAATCAAAAAAGATCCTCGCCACACCGACTTTCAAGTGCTGAAGAAAAAAACCGTGGATCGTCGCGAGTATGCCGACTGGAGCATGGGATTTAAAAGGGTATCCGGAGAAGAATTTCAGGCCGTGAAAGGCCTCGAAAACCTCGTTGAGAAGGATTTCAATACGACTTTTTTGGGAAGCCACGAGAGTATTGTGGATTCCCTGATGGAGCATTTCCGCAAAGACCGGCTCAAAAAAATCGGGCAGGAAGAATTATCCCTCGATCAAGAAGATCGTCTCATACAAGTTCTCCACCAGACCATACGGGCAGCCGTAAAAGTCCTGGCAGTCTTGATGGTGTTTACCATTTTGTGGGGAGTCGTTGATGTGGTGTACCTCATTTATCAAAAACTCATATTGCCGAGTTTCACGACATTTACCATTAGGGATATCGTCACCACATTTGGAGCATTTCTAGCCGTTCTCATTGCCATAGAAATTTTCATTAACATTACGCTGTATATACGCAAAGACGTCATTCACATTAAAATGGTCGTAGCTACAGCTTTAATGGCCATAGCCCGAAAGGTGATCATTTTCGATTTCAAAGAAATCACACCTCCCTATATTTTTGCAACTGCTGCGGTGGTGCTGGCGCTAGGCATTACCTACTGGCTCATTGAAAGACGGTTTACCTGGGGAGAACCAGATAATCTGTAATACAACGAATGTTGGGTTGCCCCCTCCATCGGAATTCAACCCAATACCATCCTTTGGCTGAATCAGGATTTAGCCAAATGGTAATCACGAAATTTTTTCCTTTAGTTAGTGTGGAGCATTGAATTTTCGGCTTTGAATTGTGCCAAAGGCATAGCATGACAACAAACAACTCCCCAGTCGTGGTCTGGTTTCGCCAGGATTTACGCATCAAGGACAACCCGGCATTGTTGGCGGCCCATAAAACAGGGCACCCTATCCTCCTACTATTTATTCTTGATGAGGAAAATAGCGGAGAATGGAAGTTAGGCGCTGCCAGCCGCTGGTGGCTGCATGAAAGTCTCAAGGTGCTGAACGTAACATTCGAGGGCAATCTGTGCTTCAAGAAAGGACCGGCTCAAAAGGTCCTGATGGACGTCATCAAAGAGGCAGGAGCAGCGGCAATTTATTGGAACCGATGTTACGAACCCTGGCGAATCGCCAGGGATGCACACATACAAGAAACATTGCAGACCAAAGGAATCGAGGTTCACACCTGTAACGGCTCCCTGCTTTTTGAACCCCAGACAGCGCTCAAAAGCGACGGCACTCCGTATAAGGTGTTCACTCCCTTTTATCAAAATGGATGTCTCAGAAATGGCAATGAACCCCGACAACCCCTAAAAGCCCCAAAAAATTTAAGGCTTTCCACATACAAAGGTGTGGCACTGAAAGATCTGGACCTGCTGCCAAATATTCCCTGGCACAAAAAACTTGCCAAACATTGGGAGCCCGGAGCAGCCGGGGCACAGGCTCGACTGAAAGCGTTTCTCAAAAGCGGCCTCAAACACTACAAAGAAGGCCGAAACTATCCCTCCAGAAACAATGTCTCGCGGTTATCGCCGCATCTGCATTTCGGAGAAATCTCACCGAATGCGGTGTGGCATGCCGCCAAACAACACATGGGCGCTGAAGGATGGCGGAAGGAGGGGGAGACGTTTTTAAGTGAACTGGGCTGGCGGGAATTTTCTCACAGTCTGCTCTTTCATTTCCCGGAGCTCCCCCGAAAAAATCTGCAAAAGAAATTTAATACCTTTCCCTGGCGTAAAGATCTAAAAGCCCTGAAAAGATGGCAACAAGGTCAAACCGGCTACCCCATCGTGGATGCCGGCATGCGTGAACTGTGGGGAACCGGTTACATGCATAACCGTATTCGCATGATTGTCGGATCCTTTCTGGTTAAAAACCTCATGTTGCACTGGCACCTTGGGGAAGACTGGTTTTGGGATACATTGGTCGATGCCGATCTTGCCAACAACAGTGCCAGCTGGCAATGGATTGCAGGCTGTGGGGCCGATGCGGCACCCTATTTTAGAATTTTCAACCCAGTCACGCAGGGAAAAAGGTTCGATGAAGATGGCGAGTATGTTCGACGGTTCATCCCCGAGTTAAAAAAGATGCCGATGAAATACCTGCATAATCCTTGGGAAGCACCCGAAAAAGTGTTGGCAGAAGCGGGGGTGCTACTCGGAGAGAATTATCCCCTGCCGATCGTCAAACTCAGCGATTCCCGTGAGCGAGCGCTGGAAGCATTTTCGGGATTGACCTAAGCATCGCAAATGCCCCATACAACTCGGTCGCAATTGGATACGGGGACTTCCCTGGTTTTCAAGAGTCATTCATGAGATCTTAAAAAACAAAACCTGCTTTGAACCCGAAGACACAGCCACGCCTCCATTGCACGAAGCCGTACCCACTGAGGGTCTATTATGACGGCGAATGCCAGATTTGTCGTCGAGAGATCGATCTGATGAAAATGTTCAATCGAAAAGCCCATCTTCATTTCATTGATTTTTCAAATTCGTCTTATCATGCCACAGACCATGGACTGAGCCAATGTAATTTGGAGAAAGTGATCCATGCCCGCTGGTCGGATGGAACCCTCATTACAGGTGTCGAGGTGTTCAGGGAAATGTGGGAGGGAGTTGGGCTAGGCTTTCTTGCTCGGTGTAGCCGAAGACCAATCTTCAATAAACTCTTGGTGAACACATATACCTGGTTTGCCAAAAATCGATTGCGACTGACTGGCCGTGCCTAATAGTATTCATCTAGGCAGAAAATTTTCCGTAACCTTCCTACTCATACTTACATTAATGATCGCACGGATTCCATTTTCCTAAATTTACTAAAGGCCTCATGAATGAATTTCACAACAAATTGAAGTCATCCACAAAAGGCATGAGAAAGTGAAACTGGGTTATCGTCCTAGAAGATCAACGTCATGATAAAATAGGCCCGTTGAGCCGGGAAGCCTCCCATGGTCCTGACATGGTGCCCATCAAGTCTCACTGGGAAACCGGGAGAAGACCCTACTACCCAAAAGATACCCAAAACCAGAGGCAAATTCTTCAACCTATCCTTACAAATCAGTTAACATCATGATCATTCATTGTTTCCGGAAAATGCGCGAATTTCCTAGGCAATATTAAGCAATCAAGATTGGCGAACATGATTCAGGGAGTAGTTGATCGAGAGTTTGATGGGATGATTGAAAAATCGCCCGTCCCCGTTTTAGTAGAATTTTGGCAGCCCGACTGTGGCCATTGTCGAGCTCTGACCAAAGAATTAGAGCACTTGCAGAAAGAGCTTGGGAAACGCCTTCTCATCCTCACAATGAACGTGCAGGAGAATTTCCTCATTCCCGGGGAATTAGAGATTCATTCCCTTCCTACCTTAGCCCTATTTCTGAATGGGGAATTCAAGCAATTCATTGGTGGGATCGGCAAAAAGGATCAGATCATCGAGCAGCTCTCTCCTTGGCTTGAAAATTCCCATTAGCCCGGTTTTGGATTTATTGAAAATTTTTACGGGTTTCTTTCTTAATGTGATTCAAATATGTTTCACACTTGGAAGGACGATGCCAGGCTCATTACGATGAGAGCTTCTTTCTTCACGTCATATGCCTCCCCCCATACCCTCTAGTTACTCCAAATTGTCTAACGTTTCATTATATTTCTTTGGCCCCCACAAGGGATGAAGTCGATATGATAGTGATAAAGATAAAAAGCAATAAACCATAGAGAAATGTTGGTTTACAAATCAGGTGTACCTCCTATCGGCGAACGAATTCTGGTAGTCGATGAACAGGAAACTATAATTTTTTCTTCACGACAGATTGAGAAAAATTAGATTTGAAGTTTCCACCTTCCTCGAACAACCTGGAGAGACTTACGGCCCTTAAAACGGAATCCGTTAATGAGATTTTCCTTGACCTTGAAATGCCGATCATCGAGGACTTGACGACGCTAAACCAACTCTGGAAAAGATCTGACCATTTCAGTGGTCATGATGCCTGCAGATCCCACTCGGTCGACGATGATTAAGGCTATCGAAGGCGGGACCAGCCATTTTCTGTTAATCCCATCTCCGATCATATTCTCAAGCACAAATGCCTTTGGCTATTTTTCTAGAACCCAGTATGGGTTTATTAGGAAAAAGTTCAAACACCTAATAGTCCAGTTGATATTTCTATCTGGGCCAATTGCCCTGACCGGAGGTTCAGAATTACACTGGAGTAAACGAATGACTGGTTGTCCATTATCTCAGGAGGATTCACCATGGCAGGCACAAATCTATTCATTCCTCGTTATGCCTCAATAGCCACACTGTGTGCGCTAGTAATCTTTAGCGGATGTAGTCAGGAGTATTCAACATCTATAGGAGAAGCAGTTGCCAATGAACCCCAGCCCCAACTACTCCCTTCAGATCAACAAGCTTCAAAGTTTGATTTCACAAAGGATAAACCGGCTTCACAAATTTACAACTTCACCATGGAAGATATTGATAATAAACCACGCTCCCTCAACGAGTTCAAAGGACAGGTCATGATGATCGTGAATACGGCAAGCTTTTGTGGAAATACGCCGCAGTATGCCGGACTCCAAACCTTATATGAACGATACCGCGATCAAGGATTTACGATTTTGGCCTTTCCGGCGAATGACTTTGGCAAACAGGAACCTGGAGACAACAAGGAAATCGCGGAATTTTGCTATACAAAGTATTCCTTGGAATTCCCGTTGTTTAGTAAAATCACGGTGATTGGTGAACAGAAGCACCCCCTCTATCGCTATCTCACCGAAGACACCAGCTTTAAGGGGGAGATCACCTGGAATTTCCAAAAATTTCTTATTAACCGGAACGGAGCGGTCATTGCTCGGTATGATCCTAAACAGAAGCCCCTGTCTCCACAGATTGTGGACGATATAGAAAATACTCTACGATTTTCCTAAACCTAAGATCGTTTCTCAATATTATTGCTACTCCTGCATGCAACTCATAGAACCAATTGACGTCTGCCCCAAAAATGAACGCCCATCAGAACGAGAAAAAAAAAAGGCAGCTTCGGTGGTCCAACACGAAAGGAAAAATCTATGAAGCGTTCTGAATTCTCGGAGGAGCCGGTCATCTCTGCCCTGGCCCAAGAGGAAGAGGACACCTCGGTGGGGAACATCTGCCGCCAACCAAGCGTGGCAAAGACAACGTTTTCTGGGTGGAAGAAAAAGTATGCCTATTTGGAGTGAGTGAATTAAGGCGACTCCGGCAGTTGGAATAAGAAAATGGTCGGTTGAAGCGAGTAGTAGCCTATCTCTCGCTGGGTCAGCATAGGCTGTTGGAAGCGTTGCGAAAAAAAGTCGGCGGCCCCGTTCACCGCCGGGAATTAGTTCAGTGGTTTCAGGGGACGTTCACGGTGAGTGGTGGGCGGGCCTGTCCGTTAGCTCCTCAGTTGAAGCGTGCCTCAGGTATCGACGGAGCCGGGCCAAGGATAAATCGGCCTTGCGTTATCGGATCCTTGATTGGGCGTATGCCCGTCCGCGATTTAGATATCTGGGGATCTGGGTCTTCTTGTGTAGCGAAGAGTCCCCGGTGGATCAAAAACCCATCCGCCGTCTGTCGACTCGGAGGGCTCCAACTCCGCATACGGGTTCGGAGACGGAAATAGATGGCTTGGCATCGCGGTCCCGCTCCCACGCCCATGGGACCAACTATGCACCGGAGCATGAATTTCGTGCAAGATACTCTGGCGAGGGGATGGTCGTTTCGGATTCTCCCAGTCGTAAAAAACTGGAGTCGCCACAGTCCAGTCCCAGAGGCAGGGTTTCGAATATCGGGAATATTGCAGGCAGGGCCTTGGATTGTGTGGTGAAAGGGAAACCAGGGCCGCGGTCGAAAACCTGGATCATGACACCAAATTCCAATTACGGGCAGTTGCGAGACGAGTGCTTAAGTCGTTCATCAGGTCGAGTCGCTCATGCCGTCCAAACGATCATCGAAGCGTGGGGACAGGACAATAATCAACGCCGCCCACATAGCTCTCTCGGACACCTGACACCGAATGAGTTCATGAGACAATGTCAGGTCATTCAAACGGCCGAAACCGCCCTGTGTTCTGGTTGGAAACTATTTCGGAATGGGACAAACGTCACAAAACAGAAAAATTTAGTATGGCTCAGTCTGTATTTTTGGAAAGCTTACTACTGCGGAGATCCTCCTCAAAGGGAACAACGAAGAAAGTAATGTGAAGTTAAATGACAGAGAAAAAACTGGCAGATTGGGAAAGGGGAAACTTAGATGAATTTATAGAGAGATTCCGGGATATATAAATGCCGTTTTGTAAACACCATACCAAGGAGATTTCCTTCCTGCATAAGAATCTGATCTTTGACTTTTTTTGCGACAGCCGAACGGGTTTGTTCGGCTTCAACCACCAACACAATACCATCAACAGTTTCACAAAGTGCCAAGCTATCTGCTGTGACATTGGCCGGAGAGGAATCTATGAGTATGAGGGAAAACTGCTCACGAACAATTTTCCACATATCAGTAGGATTGTAAAAAGTTCGTGTTGTGAGAGCTGATTGAACTTTGGAAGATAATGTAGCTAAAAAAAGATTCGATTGGTCAACCTGAGAAACGACCCCATCAAGGGCTTTCCCATCCTTTAATACATGATCCAAAGGGGATTTAGCCTCGATCCCGAATGCCTGATACTGCGAGGGGTGCATAAGATCTGCTTCAACAAGAAGGACAGGCTTATTGCTGTGCTGAGAGGAGACCAGAGCAAATTCCCGAACAAGCGTGGACGTACCTTCGCCCTTTCTTGATCCAATGAACTGAATGACATTTTTGTCAGGGCTTGGAAGAAGTGCAGCGATATTTTGTGCCATGACCATCAATTCGGATTCATTATAAAGCCTTGGACAAGACGTTGTATTTCTAACTTGTAATAAAGAAGGCGATGGGATCGACACAGAAGGAACTTCTATGGGTTCTTTTTTGGACTCATTCCCGGAACCCAACTTTTCCCCATAGGCAATCTGCAAAGCATCGTAAATTTTACTCATAATATTGTCTTATTCTTTCACGTACTCAGGTAACACAATCTTTTGACCTGGAAGAATGATATCGGGGTCGCTGATTTCTGGGTTATGCCGACGGAGCCATTCCACATATTGCCGGCTTGAAGAACCATAGGCTTCATTGGCAATTCGACTCAAATTATCCCCCTCTCTGACGGCCCTGGTAACTGGAGAAACTGGGCTTGTCTTTGAAGCCGCTTCAGTGTGACCCTTAATTTTACCATCAGACTTAGCTGATTCTATTACCTTTTCGACTGGTGTTTTCGTCACAACACTCTCCCCTCCTCTATCTGTATGAGGAATAGGTCTGTCAATTTCTGAGCCAGATGAGGCCATAGGCATCAACTGCTCTCCAGGTTGACCTATGCTTTCCTGAGACATTTTTTCAGAGGAGGTCGCCCTCACGTTCTGACTGTCACGTTCGCTCAGACCGACTTGGGATACTCCAGCGTTTCCAGGAAGAAAGATCGGGCTTAATAAAAAAGCTCCAATTGCCAAGAGAATGACCACGGCAACACCGACCGCCCACTTCACAAGATATGAGGAACGAGAGCCATTCATGTCAACAAGAATTTCTCGCACCTCGTTAATAGAGACGGGTTTTTGTTGCTTGCCATATCCAGTAATCAGCGCATTATCACAAAGAATATTAATTCTCCGTGGAATCCCCTGAGCCTCACGAATAATCAGTTTCATGGCCCCTTGCGTAAATAAAGGCGCCCCGGTGGATGATGATAGTGCAATCCGATGCTCAATATAGGCTTGGCTCTCTTTCGGTTGCAGCGGATGTATTGTTGCCCGGAGGGCAATGCGTTGGTTTAAGGATTTCAAGGTAGGATGATTCAGCAATGTTGTTAATTCTGGTTGCCCGATTAAAACAATTTGGATGAGTTTGTCTGTGGAGGTTTCCAGATTAGAAAGCAGCCGCAACTGCTCCAATGTTTTAACCGGCATATTTTGAGCTTCGTCAATTACCAGCACAACGGTGCTATCCTGCCGGTATTCTTGAATCAATGCTTCCTGAAGTTGATTGACCATCTCAGCGGAATCATCATAAGACGGGACAAGGTCCAGGCTTCGAAATATGTCGGTCAGAAGCCCATGAAATGATAATACTGGATTAAGAATGTAGACTGTTTTCTGTTTCCGGTCACTCGTCTTTTCAAGATACGCACGAATAATCGTCGTTTTTCCAACGCCGACTTCGCCATAAATAGCGACAAAACCTTTTCTTCTCTCAATTCCATAGATAATAGCCCCCATCGCTTCCTTATGGCTGGGGCTCAGATAAAGGAAATTTGGGTCAGGAGTAGTATGAAATGGTTCTTTTTTGAGACCGTAAAACGCCAGATACATAGTGTTAAATTTCTGCTTACAGCTTTTGACCGAAAGTAGCCAGGAGGGGGAGGTTTAAATCATTTGCTGCTTGTTCCGGGCGAGTATAGGCACCTTGAAAGTACTCTAGAAGAAGTCCAAATCCGGTTCCAGCCATTATCCCCAAAATCCCTCCCAAAGTTACAAGCAGTATTGGAGAACGTCCCGCTGGCCCCCCGGGGACCTCAGCTCGTTGGATCACACTAATATTGGCCATCTTAAGCCGGTCCATTTCTTCAGATACATTCGCTTCCTCTACCCGAGCAAGATACAAATTGTAATTTTGCTCATCTGCTGCCCTCTGCCGCTCCAGGACAATCATTTCTTTATTTAATTCATCAAGTCTCTGGATTTTTTTGTCAAGATCCTCGATTTGAAGGGCAATTACCTCACGGCTTGCCTGGAGGGTCGTTGACTCGGACACCGCCCCAAGCCTCTCCTTTTCAAGCGCGCTGTACATCGCTTTTTTTCCACTGGCTATGGTATTGGCGCGTTCGTTTTTCTGTTCGGCGAGAATAAACTGTTCTACCTGGTCAATTTCTTTTCGAAGACTCAAAACAGGAAAACTAGTTTCAGTGTACCTTGCTAAGAGCTTTTGTTCTTCCCGTTTCAGAGCAAATAATTCCGCTTTGGCCTTTTCCAGATTTCCCCCTTCTTCCACTTTAGAAACAGAAATATTATCGAGAATAGTTTGCATCTGAGTATCAAGTGAAGCGATTTTACCTACCAACCCTTGCAGCTTATTCTTGGTCGTCTTGTATTCACTATCCAGGGTGGCCCGCTGATCCAGGAGACGGCGTTGTTGTTCGACAAGGGGAGAGGAAAGATCATGCCGATGCTTAAAAGCCTGAAGATTTGCTTCTGACTGTTCTAATTTCTCCTGGTAGGTATGTAATTGCTTCGTTAAAAACGAAGCCTTCGGATCGCTGAACACTTGAAGATGCTTCTCTTTCAACAAGTCAACAAGGAGGTTGAGTGCTTCGGCTGCCACCGCAGGTCGTGGATTCAAATACGATATTTCAAGCACGCTCGAACCCTTGACCGGGATGGGTGTAAGATTTTTCAAAAAGGTTGAAACAGCCTTCTCTAAAGGGTTGCTAATCTCCAATGAAGGATCTAAAAATTCCGGATAGACTTTTTCAATGCCTAACGTACTCACGACCCGTCTTATGAGGTCTTTACTCGAAATAATCTCCATTTCTGATTGAAGAGCGGCATCTTCATTATATTTAACAAATTGACCTTCTTTCCCTACTTCAGGACGGAATATATGTTCCCTCCCAAGCTTCAGAAGGAGACTGGTTTTAGCCTCATAGAGAGGGACCAATGTGAAGACATAGCCTGCGACAATTCCAAAAATTAATAAAAAAACAGTAATTATCTTAGTTTTATGCTTAAAAATGGCTGTCAGAATATCTCGTACGCTTCCTAAAGGATAAGGAAAACCATCTCCTGCTTCAGAGTACTCAGGTTCCATATCTCATTTCCCTCCAGGAGTTCCTTGGGCTGATGTAGTACCGGTATCTTCCCCAGGCACATTTGTTGATCGAAGAAGGACAGCCACTTCAGGATTCTTGAGTTGTCCGGAATACGTCTTGATTAACATCGCTCGAATTTGTTCTACGGTATGTCCAACAACCGTGATTTCACCGACCAACTGCAACGCGATACGCCCATCAGGGCGAACTAGAACGGTTTCATTGAGTTCCGGATTAAAAAAGAATTTAATATCGAGCTGATCGCCAACCTGGATTTGGTAATCTTGTGGGGGGGTCTTCCCTACTTTTGTGAGGTAATTAATATAATTTTTTTCATCTGCCGTGACTTGACGCCGCAGTTCATCGAGTTCAGGCCCCAAATTTCTTAGCCTATTCAGTTCCTTATCCACTTCAGCAATCTGCTGCTTGATCACTCCAGCTTGGGCTTCAGCCGAGACGAGCTCAGCTTGCGTGTGAAATAATTGCATTTCCATCTCAAGATAAAGGGGGTTCTTGCCGGTGGAGAATACTTTTTGTTCCTCAATGAACTGATTAATCAATTCCATTTCCCTTCGAAGAGACTGAATATGAGGGTTGTTTTCGTTATATTTGTTCAATAATTCCTGCTCTTTTAATTGGAGGCTCAGTAAATTATTCTTAGCCCCACCAACAAGCCCTCCCTCTTGGTCCGAACTCGAAAGTGGGACCTCAGGAGGAATCTGACTAATCTGCCCCTGGATCCAGGCAAGTTTCTCCTGAAAACCCTTGACATGGTTTTCGGCCTCTTTTAATGAATTGTCCAAAGATTTACGCTGTTCAAGAAGATGATTCATTTGGGTTTCAATTAAAATTATTCCATGCTTCCGTTGAAAATCTTGAAGACGCCCCTCCGATTCCTCCAGACTCTGTTGATAAGAGCGGAGTTGTTGTTTCATAATCGAAAAGACTTCATTGTCAATTTTTTCTATATCTTCAGGGTTCGAAGCCTTTCCGATTACTACTGATCCGGGGTCGGCAAAAGCGGGTGCCTGATGGACGAGAATTCCCCCACCCAGGACGAGTGCGAGTAAAAGAGGCGCTGTGATTGGCGTAATCAGAAAATGTGTATAGAAACGTCGAAAAGCTAACTGAATATTTGTAATATCCACAGTATTCCTTTCATTCCTTTTCAAAACAAATCTCCCTTAATGGTATTAATCTCCATTATAAATTAGAAAAGGATTGAGCCTGGAAATGCAGGCAACATTCTTACTTACACATGCAAACACATTGACCTACCAAAATGACCTGGGGACATAAACCATATCAGACGGAAGCAGTCGAATATCCTGGCTCAAATCCCCTCCATTGAGAGCCCTATCCAAATCCACATTAATAACAAATCTCTGACCATCTTGATCCTCTCGTATGACTTTCACGTCGCCTTTCTTAGCCGTGTCCTCCTTCATACCGCCGGCACGCGCAATGGCTTGCAACACACTTAGTGATCCGACCATTTCATATTCTCCTGGTGTTTTGACTTCTCCATCGACATAGATTCTATAAGGCTCCCGGACTGAGCGAACAATGACGGCAATCTCCGGATTTTTCAGTTGTCCAACATATTTTTTCTCCAATATGCTTTTAAGCTGAATGGGTGTCAAATCTGCGGCCTTAACTTCATGAACCAATTGGAGGGAAATATGCCCATCAGGGCGCACAACTAAATTCTCTTCATTTAATTCCGGATTAAAAAAGAATTTTACGCTTAATTGGTCGCCAGGTTGGATTATATAACGCGGATCATCGATATTGATTTTTTCATGCTCTTGCCCAGGAACCAAAGATGGAGGATCAACTGGTGTTTTTCCAGAAAAAGCAGGGTAACCATCGGGTTCCAAATTTGAAGCATCAACGGTTTTCATTCCCTTCCACCCTGAATTACAACCACACAGGAGAATAAACGTACCCAAAACAAATAGAATTCTCATCCTCTTAAGTTCCTTCATTAGTGGCAAACCCTCTCTAGATAACCCAATTGACACCATCCGGCCAGGAAGCCTTATCGATTCACTCAAGCATATGTTTCTAAAAGATATTTTCCATTTTACCACCAATAACGAGGGGAAACTTACTTACCACAGCAACTGCCGCTTGCAGGCAAGGGTAATCAATTCACACCTTTTTACCCTAACTAAAAACATTAACTTATAAAGACAATTTTTATCAAGATCAAGCAAGCTTGGGGCTTTAGGTTCTCTCGGATGAATCGAACTGAAAATTAAGAGTAACAGGAAATTTGGATCCTATCGGTTGTCTAGCAGAATCAAGATTCAACCTATTGTCACCGACCATCCGTCCAACTCGCAGGCTTTAGCTAGACAATCTTATCAATGAATTTGATATTCCTCACCCATCGCTGCCAGTTCCAAAATTTCAGGACGTTGAAAAGTCGGCACCAACTGCTGAAGAAGCTCAATCACCGAGGGAGAATGGCCCAATATCTGGACATCCTCCAACTTGCTCAGAATGTTAGTCAGGAATGCCTGATCAAGGGATTGGATTGATTGAATCCTGAGGATCTTATCAATTGATGAAGGCACAGCTCGCTCACATTCCCCAACCAATTCTTCTTCGAGTTTTTCTCCAGGGCGAAGACCGATAAACTGAATGGGAATATTTTTTTCAGGCACATGACCAGAGAGTCGGATGAGGTTTCGCGCGAGATCCAAAAGTTTAATTTGTCCGCCCATCTCCAGGACATAAATAGCGCCTTGCTCCCCAAGGGCAGCAGCTTGTAATACTAAGATCACCGCTTCAGGAATGAGCATAAAATAGCGGCGAACTTCAGGATGTGTGACTGTGACTGTGACTGGTCCGCCAGCTTTTATCTGTTTTTGGAAACGGGGCACGACACTGCCATTACTGCCCAAAACATTGCCAAAGCGAACGGTCAGAAATCGCGTTTGACTCTTATTCTGACTCGCCATGGCCTGGACAACCAATTCCGCCACCCGTTTGGTCGCCCCCATGACACTGGATGGATTCACGGCCTTATCTGTTGAAATCAACACAAAATGCTCGACACCAAAGTGTGCGGCCGCTTCGGCCACCAAACGTGTGCCCAGGACATTATTCTTAAAAGCTTCTCCGGGATTCGCTTCCATTAACGGTACATGCTTGTGGGCCGCCGCATGGAATATGATCTCGGGACGGTACCTCTTGAATGTCTCGTGGAGACGTGGAACATCCGTGATATCTCCCAGCACCTCATGAATCACACCGGCATGACCCTGGTCCGTCAGCTCCCCCGCAATCGCGTATAAACTGTTCTCATGTCGTTCATATAGGATGAGGGCCTTAGGAGCAAGCGCGACAATTTGACGGCAGAGTTCCGAACCAATGGACCCACCTGCTCCGGTCACCAATACTCGCTTCCCATCGATTAAATTGCGAACGGGCAGGGGATCCAACCCCACAGGTGGGCGCTGAAGCAGGTCCTCAATCGCGAGGTCCCGGATTTGATTGATCGTAACTTTGCCTTCCAGGATGTCACCCAAGTTCGGCAGAGTTTTTATACGCACATCAAAGGGAGCCAGCAGTGCTGTAATCTCTCGAAGAACGGCCGAATTCGTCCCAGGCAAGGCCACCAAGACTTCCTCCGGTATGTACGTGTGAAGAATGCGTGACAAATCCTGGCGTGTTCCCAGAACTTTGACTCCATGGATGCGCTTGCTCACTTTGGAGACATCATCGTCCACAAATCCAATGGGCGTATAGGAGGAGGTGGAATGCGATTGCATCTCCCTAACGATATTTTCCCCCGCATCGCCAGCCCCAATAATGAGGACTCGTTTTGTCTTCCTCAAAATCTTTCGCTCCCGAAAAATTCGAACAGCAAGCCGGATCCCACAAAGAAACCCGACTAAAAGAATACTATCAATGATAAAAATAGACCGAGGATAGCCGGGGATACCAAACCCCCAATTGACGAGGCCATAGAACACCACAGTCCCAGCCAACGCCCCACCAGTAATTTTCTTAAAATCCCAGATACTAATATACCGCCACAGCCCTTCATTAAGGCGAAAAACCCCAAAGGCTATCCCACGAATTACAAGCAGACCTGGCAGAGTCTTGAGAAAAAGTTGTGTGGCATCTTGAGGGATGTGACCGTCAAACCTTAACCAGAACGCCAAATAATAGGACAACACAATCAGGCCCAGATCCAGCGTTATGATAATGGGCCGCCGGTATTTGGTTATAAGCTGGAAAACCACAGACCCCTCAAAAAATGCCACCTCATCATGATTGTCACGATCAGTAACCTTCAAAATGACACTCCGCAAGCCCAGCAGTTGCAATAGCGTCTGGGCAATAACGGCGAGGTCAAAAGCTAAAGAAGCATGTTCAATATATAGCTTTGCTAAGCGGATTTTTTCAGGCAAGATCCTATTCGTATACTCGTCTTCGGGTTTCTCGACCTTTCCGAGCACACCTTGTTCATCGATGTACTTCAGAGAAGCCAGATCCGTTAAACCAGGCCGGACCGTCAAGACATCATGATAGTCATCTTTAAACTTTTCAACATAATAGGCCACCTCCGGACAGGGGCCCACCAGACTCATATCCCCTATCAAGACATTGAACAGCTGCGGAAGCTCGTCAAGCTTCAACTGGCGCAAATACCTTCCTATGCAGGTCACACGGGGATCTTCGCCATAGGTCACCTCCCCTCCCTTTGCAGAAACGTCCTGCTCAATCGTGCGAAATTTATACAGACAAAATAGCCGAAACCCTCGTCCCACGCGCACCTGACGGGATAACACAGGCCCGCGGGAGTTCACTTTAATAAGGAAGGCGAGCAGGACAAAGAGTGGCATACACACCACTAAGCCAAAAAACGCACCAAGGGTGTCAACAACACGCTTAGTCATCACCGGTACTCCTGAATTAACATTGAAACCACTTCAATGGAATGTAAATTTTGATCTCTATCATTTTCCAATTAGACGGAAAAGGAGAGCTACCACCACAAGGAGGGGGGAACAGACCATGTATCCACTAGAAAGCTTCAAGAATCTGAGTCTCAATGCCTCGATTACTTATCGCCAGAGCGATTTGATAAGGGTTGCGACGACCTCAATGACATATTAGATATGACCTTCTGTCATTTTGGGATAAATGGGAAGAGAAATAATTCCTTCAAATACGGAACTAGACACAGAGAATACTTTGGGGAGATACCCGTAATTATCCCTATAATAGGGGTGAAGATGCAAGAGGATAAAATGCACATTGGTTCCGATGCCCTGTTTATTCAATAATCTATCATTTGGTTCTGTCCGAACTAAATCTTTCTAGGCCTAAATGTAATGATGGAGGGATATCAGCTGTACTCAACATTTTCCATTACAGGGTGAATCCTAATCCGAGCAAAACCCGAAAGTAGTGTTTGACCTAAACTGAAAAGTCCCGGCCTCACGGGTTGCCATGGGTGCTGGAAGACGACCACCACGAAGGAGAAACGCCATGATGAAGGAGCGTAGCAAACCAGGGCGAGGAAGAAACGATGCACTGATGGACTTGATTCAGAGTGGAGCCCAACAGCTTCTCGCCCATGCCCTTAATGCGGAAGTGGCTTGACTCATTGCAACCCCTGGAAAATATTGAGGTTAATGTAATGCTCCACAGAAATCAAGCCACCTGTTAACAGAGGTGGTCCCGGAAAATTTGACACCGCCTTAAGTGGATAAGTAGACCTGTTTCAAACATCTTCATGTCATTCACAGGAGCTTATCATGAGTCGACGAATCCGACGGAATCACAACCCGGTGTTCAAGGCGAAGGTGGCGGTGGCGGCCCTGAAGGGCGATTTCACCACTGCTGAGTTAGCGAAGAAATTTGAGGTCCACCCCAACCAGATTGCTCAATGGAAAGCCCAGCTGCTGGAACAGGCCCCCGGCGCCTTTGATGAGAAGTGGCGCGAGACGGCCCCGGCTGTGGATGTGAAAACCCTTCATGCCAAGATTGGGCAACTGACGCTGGAGAATGATTTTTTAGAAGGCGCGCTCAGCAAGGCCGGACGGCTGAGCGCAAAGCCATGGTTGACCGGAACCATGCTTTACCCGTCTCGCAGCAAGCAAAGGCACTCCGATTGTCGCGAGGCTCTCTCTACTATAAACCAGCACCAGTCAGTGAGCATGAACTGGGAGTGATGCATCGTCTGGATCAACGGCATGTGGCCCACCCATTCGCTGGATCGCGGATGCTGCGAGATCTTCTGCGATTGGAGGGCTTTTGCGTCGGACGGAAACACGTCAGAACCCTGATGAAACGGATGGGCATCGAGGCGCTATTGCCAGCCTAGGACGACGCAGGCGCATCGTGGCCACCCCGTGTATCCGTACTTACTCAGGAATCTTTCCATTACGCACTCTAATCAAGTGTGGGCCTCGGACGTCAGCTACATCCCAATGGCTCATGGATTTGTCTATCTGACCGTGATCCTCGACTGGTATAGTCGCCGCGTGCTGGCATGGCGCGTGTCGGTGACGATGGAGGTGGAATTTATCTTGGATGCCTTGGAAGAGGCGCTTGAGACATATGGTTGCCCGGCCATTATGAACACCGATCAAGGCAGTCAATATACCAGTGCGCGATTCATTCAAGCGCTTCAAGATCAAGGCCTTCAAGTGAGCATGGACGGCAAAAACGCGTGGCGTGACAATATTTTTGTCGAACGATTATGGCGATCCGTCAAGTATGAGGATATATACCTGTACGCCGATGAGACCCCGAACGAGGTCAAGCAAGGGCTGAAACGGTATTTTGCATTTACAATACGCATCGCCCACATCAGGCACATACGGGACTGGCCCCAGACACGGCGTATTTCACTCGGTTGCCAGTGGCTGAGGTCGCATAATTCATGGGGGTGCGTATCCACTTAAGAATGGGGTTCGAGTGTTCAGAGAAAGGGAACCACCTCTCCCCTTCGTGCGGGCCGTTCGATGCCGAATCGTGCCAAAGGTTGATTCGATGGGATTCGTCGTCCGGAGACTCGGCCCATGGGCAGCCGGAAACGCATAGAACATCAGCAGCTCTTCCCGATCTTTCTGTACACAGGCTGTCACCTTGGGATATTTGAGCTCATAGGTCTCGAGGAACCCGTCAAAGGCCTGCTCAGCCAGCCCTTTGGTCTCCGATCCCCAGATCTCCTGTAACGCCTGCTTGGCTTTTGGCTGCGCACTTTTCAGCAGGGCATTCAAGACATTCTGTGTCTTGTGACACCAACAGCGTTGGTGGCGCGTGCCAGGAAAGATTTCCTCCAGCGCGGCCCAGAAGCCCAGGGCGCCATCGCCAATGGCCAAGGCCGGAGCGGTCAGTCCTCGGCCTTTCAGCTGCAACAGGACTTCGCGCCAACTCTGGGTGGACTCGCACATGCCATCTTCCATGGCCAACAGCTGCTTCTCCCCATGGACATTCATGCCGATCACGACCAGCGCACACAAGCGCTGCTGCTTCGCTCGTAAGCCACTATAAATCCCATCGACCCAGATATAAACCCATTGGTCAGCATCAAGCCGCCGTTGCCGCCAGACGGTATACTCCTCCCGCCAGATCTGCTTGAGCCGAGCCACCGTACTCGCGGACAGCCCCTTGGCCTCTGGGCCCACGAGGACTTCCAGGGCCGGCTGCATCTCCCCGGTTGAGATGCCTTTCAAATACAACCACGGGATCGCCGCTTCCAGGCTGGCCGTCTTGCGCACATACGGCGGCACCAATGCTGAGCGAAACGTCACCGGGTCGCCCTGGCGACTCCGCACTTTTGGCACCTGCACCGTCACCGGCCCAATGCCCGTCTGAATCTCTCGCGTCGGATGATGGCCGCTGAGGACAACCCTTGCATGTCCCTGCTCATCCCGCTGGTCCCCATAGGCCGCCATATCCTGCTCCCCTCGAAGTTAAGTCCACCCATAAGACATAATTTTCAAACAGGAGGTGGACCATGACTGACGAACCCAACGAACCTATTCAACGGTGGACGGCGAAACGACGCCTCACCTTGCTCATGAGCCTTTTAAAGGGGGAAACCACCTGTGCCGAAGCGGCGCGGGCGCATGGCCTCACAGTGGGAGAAATTGAGGAATGGCGGGAGCGGTTTTTCACGGGGGCGGAAAACGCGTTACGGGCGCGGCCCAAAGATGAAGAGGCGCTGAAGGAGGAACCAAACAAGAAACTCAAGCAGAAAAGTGGCGATCTGGTGGTGGACAATGATGTGTTGCGGGAGGCTCTGAAGCCGTACCCTTTAGCGCGGGGGACATCCGACGTGTGAAAGCGGCCCACACGGATGTCTCGGAACGCCGGGTCTGTCGGGTCTTGGACGCGGGGCGAGCCACCGTCCGACGGGCTCCTGCAGCCTCAGCTCGTAAGGCTATGGTCTCAGGAGTCTTGGCGACCCAACTACAGGCCCTCATTGCACAGCACCCGACTGATGGCCATCGTCGGTTATGGGCCTTGTTGCGGTAAGGCCAGGGGCAATGCCTCAACCGGAAAGCCGTGCATCGGGTGTTGCGGGTAAAAGGCTGGTTGGTTCATCAACGGCGCCCGGCCTTGCGGCCCCGGACTCAACGGCTGCGGAGTCGCGCGCCGCACAGTAATCAGCGCTGGGCCCAAGGGCGAGGCGTGCGGGTTCGTTGATGCACCAGCCATTGCTTTATCCGTAAGGCGCGATACACCGCTTTCCGATTGATCGCCAGTCCCTCTCGAGACCGCAACAACGCCCACAGCCGGCGGTAGCCATAGGTCGGATACTCTTGAATGAGTGTGTGCAGCTTCATGACTACAGGCTCGGCAAGTGTGGGAGGGGCTTCCTTCCTCGCGGCCGTCCGATGGAGCGTCGATCCTGCGACACGTAAGACCCGACAGGTCTGTCGCTCTGAGATGTCAGGAAAGGTCGCTTTCACACGTCGGACATCTCCCGGCCCAAAGGGTATGGTTTCAAGGCCTCCCGTAAGCCATCATTTTCTACCACCAGATCCCCAATCTTCTGTTTGAGTTTCTTCATCTGTTCCTCCTTCAGCAGGTCTTCGTCTTTGGGCCGCCGCCGCAGACCGTTTTCTGCAGCCCGAAGAAACTGATCTTGCCACCCCTCGACCTCGGCCACCGTCAACCCATGCTGTCGGGCCGCTTCCGCCACTGACGTTTCACCTTTCAGTACGCGTAAGACGAGAGCAGCTCGTCGTTTCGCCATCCAGCGGTCAATCGGTTCGTCCTGTCCCATCGATTCCCTCCTTTAAGAAATGGGTTATGTCTTAAAGGTGGTCTCACTTTCAAGGGGAGCAGTATAGGAGTTTATTACGCCATATACACCGGAACAGAATGGGCTCATTGAACGGTTCTTTCGCAGTTTGAAAGAGGAATGTGTGTGGCAATACCACTTTGCGGGATTTGAGGATGCGCGCCGGGCGGTCTCAACCTGGATGCAATGGTACAACGAGGAGCGGCCGCATCAGGCCTTACAGTACAAAAGTCCGCGGAGATATCGACGTGAACAAGGAGCAAAGGTGGCTTGATTTCGGGGGAGCATTACAGCCAACAGTTCGGCCACCTCCACTTTCAGGGCGTGGGCGAGAAGCTGTTGGGCTCCACTCCGAATCAAGTCCGTCAGCGCATCGGGCCTTCCTCGATCTTCTTGCTCTGTTTTGGTACGCTCTTGCATCGTGGCGTCTCTCCTTTGTGGTTGTGGTGGATGTCTTGCAACACTCATTGCAACCCGAGACGCCGCGTCTTTTCAACTCACTCCATGCACTACTTTCGAGAATAACTCTCGCCACTTACACAGACAGCTTGAAATCTCCCACAAACCCCTTAATACCCAATCGAAATAAGACCTGCTCACGAACTACAACATACAAAACCACAAAAATTGTGGCAAATAATACTACTAGCCCAACGGAACTATTAGGAAGAAAAAGTATTAATATAGCATTAACTGCCAACTGCAATAGTCCATAAACACTGGAAATAATCAGGTGTGATTTCCCCATTTCATTCGAAAGATATTGGTACAAATGTGACCGGTGTGGTTTAAATATATTTTCCCCATTTCTCAACCGATACAAAATAGTCAATGTTGAATCGACACCAAAAACCAAAAACAAAAATATCCAAGCGAATTGTTGCGTGACAAGAATCAATTTCACCAACAAAAAAACCTGAATGAAGGCCAGGGTCACACTTCCAACATCACCGGCAAAACACAAAGCCCGTTTTCGGAAATTATAAAAAAGGAACACCAAAATACTCATCAAGATATAGAGTGGTAGGCTTTCATCCATGAAATGGATGATTTCATGATTGATAAAGAAAAAAGTCAAGAGATTGACCAGACCATATATTCCGGTAATACCATTGATCCCATCCATAAAATTAAAGGCATTTATTGCACCAACACCAACAACGATAATCAGAAAAAGAATCCAAATCGGCTCGTCAAACAGCCCAACCTGAATTCCAAGCAAAATGATGCTGACGAGGTGTACAAAAAAACGGACGGATGCAGGCAAGCTCCGAACGTCATCAACAAAACTCACAATAGCTATTAACAACGCTGCAACAATAAACCATGGATACAGTTTGATATTAAAAAAAGACCAGAACAGGAGAGCGACTACGAAGACTATTCCCCCACCACGTATGGTGGGCGATAGATGTGAGCTGCGTTGATTCGGAATATCAACAATTCCTGCGTGAAGGGCTATTTTAAAATAAAGTTGATTCGCGACAATAAGTGCTATTAATGTTGCGATGAGAAAAACAGCTTTAGAATATTCTAAAAACATCAATCACTCGACTGGGATTCCAACCTAGCACTTGCCGGGCCTTTTGATCATTAAAGGTAAGAGTTGAAGTTATTTTTTCAACTTTTCCACGGTTAATTGGCGATCTCCCGGGAGCGATGGCATCCACTAACTCTCCACAGGAACCGATAAGACGGGCGACGAAGCCTGGAATATTTCTCGGTCTTCTAATACCCAGCTGCGCTGAAATGATGCCCTCAAGTTCAAAAAATGAAGGATGATGACCATCCGTCAGGTGGTAAACGCCAGGAAAATGCATTGCCCGTGGGATGATCTTTGCTACATCGGAGGCCATCACCATGCTTTTCCTAGCCCTTCCCAAATCAATACTAAAATAGCGCCCATTTTTTATGGCGTTTATCATAGCCCCGAGGTTTCCAGGTGGATGTGCGCCAGCCACAAGCGGCAGCCGTAAAATTGCAAGTGCCACACCATGCGCATCACACCATTGCCGCAATAAACATTCTGCCTCAACTTTACTTTTTCCATAAGGATCAATCGCCTGCATTGGATGGTCTTCAGAGATATTTTCTCCTCTCATCAATCCGTACACTGAAACAGAACTTATATATACAAATGATTTCGGCAACGTTTTTCCATGAAGAAGACTTTTCAATAAACTTTCGGTTGCCCCAAGATTTATCAAGAAAAATTTATTTTGCTCCGTTTTTGAGGAAGGAATGGTATGGGCAAGGCCAGCAGCATGAATAACGCAATCCAATGGACCCAAATTCAAAAATGGTCCGGAACTAAGATCAAAAACAATATCATTGACTTTCGTTCTTCCTATGGTAAGCAATTCGAAATCTAGCTTAAGATTTCCAACCAAATGCTTCCCAAGGAACCCGGAGGCACCTGTGACGAGTACTTGCTTCATTCGGTCAACTTAGAAAATAATTGGGTGGCCAGAACAGAATAGGAATGATATTCCGAGAGATAATTTTTCCCATTCATTCCCAGAACTTCACGTTCAACTTTATTCATAAAATAAAGGGATAGAACTGCCTGCTTTATTGCTTCAGGATTTTCGGGTTCAATGCAGATTCCACATTTAGCTTTTTCTACTGGATTTTCAGGAATATTGCCGGCAAAGACTATGGGCTTCGAAGCATACATATAATCAAACAATTTATTGGCAGAAACCCCAAATTGATAGAGAGGCGATTTATGCCAACTAATAATACCAATATCAAAGCATGAAACAACTTTTGAGACCATTCCTTTTTTAATTTTTGGTAAAAATTCAATATTACATAAGCCGTCTGCCTCCTTCATGAGATCTTCCTTGAGATAGCCATCTCCAAGAATCATGAAATGAATATTTTCTTCTTCTCTCAGCAGATTAGCGGCTCGAATAACATAACTCATGGCATTCGCCACGCCGAGCGTACCAACGTATCCAACAATGAACTTACCGTTAGGCAGCACCGAGTCAAGATCAAAAGGTAAATCATCCTGTGTATTCACCTCTTCACTGAACCCATTGGGTAAATAAATAAATTTATCTGCTATACGAGAAATGGGATTAATATATCGATCGGCCCTGGGAAGCAAAGAGATAATAATATCCGATCGCCGGTAGGCAATCTTCTCAAGAAGTTTCATAAGAATAATCATTGGATTCATGGGAGAGACTTTTCCCAAATACACAGGTGTGAGTGGCCAAAGGTCCCGCACTTCAAAAGCCAGCTTCTTGCATTTCAACTTCCATTTTAGAAATAGCCCAGGGAGTATGGAAAAAATGGGCATAGATGAGACAATAATCCATAAAGGAACTGGATGTTTGTGAATGGGAAACAAAAACAATTTCAATGCAAACACACCCATACTCCAAAAGCGCAAAACACTTTGAGGATGATATTGTGGGACTTTAACCCAACAAAATTGCACCCCTTCATATGTCTCATTTGTAAAATGGCAATTTGACTCAATCCTTCGATCGAATAAGTGGTTGCTGGCCGATGAAATGATTAGAACCTCGCACTCCTTCTGTAAAAGTTCCTTTGCCAAAAAGAAATGGCGCTCCCCCCAACCTGAATCCCGATTGCCTGCAAAGTAATTGATTATCCAAATCCGATACTTCATGGAATTTTAGTTTCCCCCAAAAACCTCGGTTCGTAAATTTGAGAAGATCCTTCCGCTTGCAAACCGTATTCAATAAATGATTCTAAATATTTTGGGGGTTTTCCCGGGTGGATAATAAAAATAGAACCGGCCACTCATAATACGCTGAGTAACACGTCCTGATACCGTACGTTTTACCAGAGCCGTCGACAAACCCATTATCTAAGCACCAGCCTTTCCCATCCCTACTTATCGTAACGCCGTGGGATTTGAGCCAGGCCAGTATGTATCCCTGGTGTATTGCGCTCCCTGATCTGTGTTCAAGATCTCTGGGACTCTTTAGCGCCGCAGAGATTTTCCTAAGGCCTCCACGCAGGCCTCGATCTCCAGGGTATTCAATGCCAGCCAAGTCAAAATTCCGCGAAAGGACTAGTCCTGAATACCCTGAGATACATAAAGCTTTTGGCAAATCAGAATGTCACAGATATCAATCGACTATGCCTGATTGGACCGAATACCGGCTCGCCCACGCAGTCGGTAAGGACAAATCTTGTGTCCGTGCCCCTGTGCCTGTTCATTGGGATAGATGCACGCAGTCCCATCTGGCGCATCAGACGCTACACCCACTCGAGAGCCCTTAGTACATCGCTAGACGGCAGCCATAGAGTGGCCACTTCAGATATACTTTATCCAAGTAAATTTCTTATTTAAAAAAGTCCTGTATGACGTTAACAACATACTGCTGCTGTTGAGAGGTAAGTTCAGGGTAAGCTGGAATTGCCAGCAAATCACGGCTAGCCAGCTCCGCCTCGGGAAAATCCCCTTCACAATAACCAAGAGACTGGTAACACTCCTGCAGATGAAACGGGACCGGGTAATAGACCTCGGTTCCGATGCCTTTATCTTTCATAAAGGTCCGAAGCGCTTCCCGATTGGGAAGTCCAATGACAAATTGATTGTAAATATGAAAATGTTTTACATTGCTCTCTCGATATACCGCGACAGGCAATCGTAACCCCGCCTTTTCAATCAAGCCGCTTTCTAAAAACAACCGTTCATACTGTTCCGCATGCTGTTGGCGCAAAGCCGTCCATCGATCCAAATATGCCAACTTCACGTTTAACACACTGGCTTGAATCGTATCGAGACGAAAATTACCTCCAATCACCTTGTGATAATATTTTGGGCGCCCGCCATGCGTTCGGAGTAAACGCACTTGGTCGGCCAGATTTTCGTCATTGGTCACTACCATGCCGCCATCCCCCACAGCGCCAAGATTTTTACTCGGAAAAAAGGACAAACATCCCAAATTTCCCATGCTTCCCGCGCGACGGCCATCCCGGTATTCAGCACCGATCGCTTGTGCCGCATCTTCAATCACTGCCAGTCCATATTCCTTGGCCACATTCAGAATAGGCCCCATATCGGCGCATTGCCCATAGAGATGCACCGGGATAATGGCCCGCGTTTTCGATGTCACCGCTTTAGCGATGTTGTGAGGGTCCAGATTGTAGGTCACCGGATCAATGTCTACAAACACCGGTTTGGCCCCTACCCGCGAAATGACGCCGGCAGTGGCGAAAAACGAGAGGGGGGTGGTGATTACCTCGTCTCCCGGGCCGATCCCCAGCGCCATGAGCGACACCAGCAATGCATCGGTCCCGGATGAGACGCCAATGCCAAAGCGTGCCTGCGAATATTCAGCAATCCGGGCCTCCAAAGTTTTTACCTCTCCGCCTAATATAAAATCGCCTTTTTCCAGCACCCCTTCAATCGCACACAACATTTCCTTGCGGATGGGCTGATGGTGAGCATGTAAATCCAATAATGGAACATTCACGGAGTACCTCATTTCTTCTAATGGTTAAAAACACGGGAGACCACGGCGCCGGTCTTCAGATACTTTTCTCCGCAGGCACAAACAGCCTTCTCCGCTTCCCACACTAATTTCGTTCCGCAGGCACACATCCATCCTATAAGCTTTGCAGGAGCCCCGGCGACCAGTCCATAGTCCGGAATATCTTTCGTCACGACCGACCCAGCACCGACAAAGGCATATTCGCCGATCGTCAACCCGCAAAGAATCGTGCAATTGGCCCCAAGAGTGGCGCCCTTTCGCACACGAGTAAGCCTTAATTCCTGCATACGAGGGATTTCGCTTCGGGGATTAAAGACATTGGTAAACACCATAGATGGGCCGCAAAACACAAAATCCTCCAGGGTCACACCTTCATACACCGACACGTTATTTTGGACTTTTACGCCATTGCCAATGACCGCATTGGGACCGATCACCACATTCTGACCAATTTTACAGTTCCTGCCGATCCGGCTGCCCTTTAACACATGAGACACATGCCAGATAGACGTTCCCTCCCCAATTTCCACGTGATCATCAACAAACGCCGACGCGTGAGCGAAGAAGGGCTTGGGACTGGAAGGTGGCGCCGAGACGGAAGGCGTTTTCACATTCCCACCCTCAAGAGCCTGCTGGCATTGCTGGAGGACACCCAACACATTCAACCCTTCTTTTCCGTCGGTCCGTGGAGATTTCCTCGTCTGGATACATTCTAAAAAATGAAGACATTCCGCTCGTAACGGTTCAGTCGCCTCCAGAGACACAATCTGTGCCTCAGCCTTATTGGCGACCGGAACCTGCTGTTTCCAGTTAATTGAGTGAGGGTAGAGAAGAAGCTTGTCTTTCTTTTCCATATCATCGAAAACCGCCATTTTTTTGTCTCCAACGACGATTAACTTCTGCTCTTTAAAGGGATGGAGCCAGGACACAAAGATATGGGCTTTCACTCCACTCGGGAAAGACAACAAACTCACGGTCACATCAGCAATGTTGGGATGAAGGTAGTTGCCGCCTTGGGTTTGGACGTCGGTCGGAAGTTCCCCTACCAATCCCAAAATTACGGAAATATCATGAGGCGCGAATGACCATAAAATATTTTCCTCGCGCCTGATTTTCCCCAAGTTCAGGCGATTTGAATAAATATAGTGGATACGCCCAAGCTCCCCTTCCTCGATCAGCTCCTTGAGCTTTAGCACAGCGGGATGATACCAAAGCAAATGGCCCACCATCAGAACACACTGGCGCTCACTAGCAAGCTCCACAAGCGCTCGGCCTTCTTTCACGGAAAGGCAAAGAGGCTTTTCAACGAACACATCCTTGTCGGCTAACAAAGCTTGACGCACCATATCGGCATGGGTCTCGGCAGGAGTGGCAATGACCACACCTTTAATTCTAGAATCGGTTAACACGTCACCATACGAATTTGTCACTTTTCCGCAAGGGTATTTCTCGACAATGGAGTGAAGATTTTTGTCATCACTATCACAAATGGCGGCAAGCGCTTGGAGTTCATGAAAATTCCGAACCAGATTTTTTCCCCAGTAACCGGTCCCTATGACCGCGACACGAGGCGATCCATACGATTGCTGCTCACTCTCTAAAAAAGTCGTCATACATAAAACTCCCTCTTTTAAAAAAACTGAATCTTCTAAATTGATTTTTTGTCGACCAATGATAGATGCTTTTAGGAAAAATGATAGCACGCAATGACAATTAGGAGAATGGGGTATAAGTGTTATTCTGATTATTATTAAAGTGCCGTATTCCGCCATGGTCGAGGGATAGGATACGTGTTCAAGGAGAGGAGCCCTTAGGGAATACATCGCCCTGGAAGTTCACAAGGGGTACATCTGTGCCCGTGCCGAAAACGCCCACGGCAGCTGGGTGGCGACCGAGCGACGATGCTCCATCAGCGCAGAGCGATTCATGCGTTCTGCAGCCATTTGCCTAATAGACAGACTCTCACCCGTCGCCATTTGAATGGCCCCGTGTTTATTCTTTCAAAAATCTCCTCCGCTTGCCTATGACACACTTCCTGGCTCATTATGGACCTTTTCGAATGTGTCCACAAAACCAGAAAAGACCAAATCTAGAACCCAATTCGGAGTCACAATAAAGTCCCATCCGCTATACCTAATCTTTTAAATTTGCAAAAACGGAATTCATCAATTCTTTTTCAATGCAAAAACAGCCTTAAACTTACCATTAGGAGTAAGCGGAATTGAGGCCAACTCTTCAAATGTTACCTGGATTTCATCCCCCAACTGGCTTTTCATTCGTTTGGTCATCATTTCCTTTTCTGCCTTTGTAAGGCGTGCAGGTTTTGACTCAATGCGTAAATGGTAATTATAAATATCTTTTTGAACGAGTTGGCCTTTTCTTACATTAGGAAGATCAATGAAAATACTATGAAAACGAACCATCTGTCTCCCATCAGGTCCAGTAATGATATCTTCTGTTCTACCCATAATTTCTTTTACTTTGGGCATAGCTCTACCGCAACGGGTCCCTTGGTTTGGATCTAAAATGACCGAATCGCCAATCCTATATCTGATAAGTGGCTGATCGTAATTTAAAAGACCAGTACACACTACTTCTCCTGAAGAACCCAATTCGACCGGCTTTAAATCATTGTTTAAGAATTCTAATATGGCTGAGTCGGGGCTACACAATAACTCTCCTTCAGATGTTTCACTAATCAAACCACAAGCTTCAACACCACTCCATGCATCAAAAGTCTTGCAATTGTATGCTATTTTAAGCATATCTCTCATCTCTTGTGTAAGCTTTTCACTTGATACTAGAACGGCTTTCAATTCTGGAGCGTGAATACCTTGATCAACAATAAGCTTGGCCAAGAGATAGTTACTGAAAGCATACCCGACCATGTATTCAACTGAATATTTCTTTAAACCTTCTACATAATCATTCACGGTTGAAGGTGACAAATGATAAGCTGAAAAATAAACCTGTTTTTCAATAGAATTATACCTGTAAAAAGGCGGAGTGGAGTGGGAGCCTGGCAAAATCCTTCTTCCACCAATCATGCCTCTACTGTTTTTTCTGCTCAGACCGGCCCAATTTCTCACTCTAGCTTCATAAAGAGCCATCCATTTTCTATAACAATTGAGAGAGAATAATATGTTTACTGGCGTTCCCGTGCTTCCACTACTGGCTAAATATTTTCCTCCTTTTTCAAGATGGGAGCTCAGCAGAATGGATTTGCCAAACTTCCGCAGTTCCTCTTTTTCTAAAAATGGAAGTTTAGGCAGATCACTCAGTTCAAAGGTAGATAGATTTTCCGCAGTGATACCAATAGCTGAGTATTTTTGATAATAAAAAGGTACAGAATTGAAAGCGTGTAGCAATATTTTTCGTAGCTCAATAGTTTGATACTCATGCCATTGTTCTTTAGAAAATTTTTCTCTGTCTTTGGCCTTTTTATATTCTACTTCAAAAATTCCACCATATCGTCTTTTATCCAGAGAATAGCCATAAGCACTAATCAGCAAATTTTGCAAGAATAAGGGCAATTTTGGATAAATGTGCTGTTGAATAAAACCCATAATATTACTGTATAACCATAAACGAATTACTTGGAATCAACTTGCCAGTGCAACTGACCATTTTTCTAATACCAGATCGCTGACCTGCCCCGATTGTGATTACCTGCTTCATAAATTTCAGAGACGTTAAATGCCCAAGGCCCACGTGTGGTCGGTTCTCATGATGAATTTGTGTACACTAATCATATTGGCAATCTCCTGATAATGGTGGCCCAGTTTCTACAAGGCTTGGATCTGATGGAAGTGCACTAGAGTCAGTTAATTTATGCAGCGCTGCTACTTCATTGGTCGGTATAAGAAGCAAAGATGACACTGCACTACCCCTCCTATAACTCAGAGGTTTCTGAATATAAATTAGGAAGGGAGATATTACCCATGCAATCTAACCGTGATTAAACAGACTGAGACAGGAAATGAAGGTAGACTTGAAACAAATGCCAATTCCCAAATTAGCCTCCTTTCCATTTTTCAGTATCAGTGTCATTTTTGATTTTGAAAGATTAAAACGAAGCGAAGACATGCCGAGGTATATTGTTGGTATATGTTTGCCATGACTAACCTTAAGGCAACCAAGATCATACGCCAATTCTCACTAACAGCCTTTCCCATTCCAGGGAAAACTATCGATTCTCTCGCAGGCAACAATACTTAGTCCAAGGCTCTATCTTTATTTCGGCGATTCATTACTTCCGCAAATAGGTGATCCCACTGTGGAAGCACCTCTTCTCGTGAAGAACGGGCCGCAAGCAACCTTCCGTTTGCAGACAACTTGCCGGTCAAGATTGGATCATTAAGCAGACAAATAATAGCCGAAACCATCGCTTGATCATCATTGTCTGGAACTAACAACCCCGTTTCCTCGTGAGTCAACAAGTCGGGTACTCCGCCTACCGCCGTGGCGACAACAGGCAAACCCATCGCACAAGCCTCAACAACGGAAACCGGCATATTATCAACATGATTAGTATTAAGAAAAATATCCGCAGAATGTCCTTCATGAGTCTTGGCATTCATATCCAAAAACCCCGCAAAGCGTACAGCACCTTCAACTCCGATTTTTTTAGCCAGCTGGTCAACCTCAATTTCGAGCCCTTTATTCTGCCCTCCCATCACGAGGCATGCATCCGGGATTTTTTCTCTTACCTTAGCCAACACCCTTATGGCCATCATAGGGTTATATATTGGATGAAAACTTCGCATCCATAATAAACGAGGACGGATTACCTGACGATGTCGATACGGGTATTGAGAAAGGTTTATCACATTAGGAATGACTTGAACATGAAAGTTATAAGGAGTCAACGCCCGTGCAAGGAATGCAGATGGAGAAATCAGAGCATCGGCCCTGCGCAACACACGACGAACCCAACGAGGATAACGCGCCATAAATTTCGGAAGTCCTCCCCCACGTAAAACCATCACAACCGGTTGTCCAAAAATTTTACCCAATCTACTGGCCACATCGGCAATAATAAAACTAGGTCCACTAAAGACCTGAAGGCATTGAAGGTCAATTTGATTCTTTTGGCAAATGAGTGTTTTTATAATATCAGCAACTCTCCAATAGCGATTAGGAGAAGACGATGCACAAACTACAGGATAACCTCCTTCCCTCCATAAATGAGAAAGGGTCTCTCCCTGGGATGGTACTTGCCCTTGATTGTGACCAGCCATGACCCCAACGACAGCGATTCGTATCATGGCAACGTTTTCTGCAGTGTTGGCCTTAAAACCCCACGCATTCAGTTTACTCCCCCATGCCAACTATTCATTACACCGAAATCTTCAAAGCTCCCTTAGATTTCGAAAAAAGAAAAGTTTACCCTAGATTAAAAAGAATTTCCTCGGCCTAAAGTGGAAAGTTTAAGTTTACTGAGAAGAGGTCCCCTTTATCTGAACACCCCAAGCCAATCTTTAAGTAGACAGTAACCCAATGAATTATGCAACTTCGGCTATTGGCAACTGGGTGAAATACGCCGTATCTTGTATCTGCCCAGTATATGCCCGATGTGGGCTACTGGTATTGTAAAAGACAAAATACCATGTCAGTCCTTGTTTGACCTCAGTCGGGTTCTCATAGGCATAGTAAATATCCTCATATTTGACTAAGCGCCACAGTCGTTCAAAAAAAACATTGTCCCGCCAGGCTCCTTTTCTGTTCATGCAAATTTGAATATCTCGATTCTTGAGCGCTTGAGTTAAGCGTTCACTGGTATATTGGCTGCCTTGATCGGTGTTCATGATGGCAGGACAGCCATATTGCTCAATCGCCTCTTCCAAGGCATCCATGATAAATTCCACATCCATCGTTACCGATACGCCATGCCAGGGGTCGGCGACTATACCAGTCCAGGATCACGGTCAGATAGACAAATCCATGGGCCATCGGGATGTGGGTGACATCTGAGGCCCACACCTGATTGGGGCGCGTAATGGACAAATTCCTGAATAAGTACGGGTATACGGCGTGTCCTCGATGCGCCTGAGTCGTCCTGGGCGGGCAATAGAGCGCCTCGATGCCCATACGCTTCATCCGTGTTCTGACATGGTTCCGCCCAACGCGGAAGCCCTCCAAGCGCAGCAAATCTCTCAACATCCGTGAACCAGCGAACGGAGGTGCCAGATGCATTTTATCCAGACGATGCCTCAAGGACAGTTCACTCTCATTTGAATGGCACGGATTGGTAGTAGAGACAGCCTCGAGACAATCCGAAGACCTTCGCTTGTTGCGAAACGGGAAGTCTTTGGGTCTGGTCGATCATGGCTTTAGGCTCAGCAGTCCGGCCTTGCCGAGCGCCCCTTCTAAAAAATCATTCTCCAGCATCAGTTGACCGATCTTCGCATGCAGGGTTTGGATATCGACGGCAGGAGGCGTCTCGGGCGGCTTTTATTCGAAGGCTCCAGGGGCATGCTCCAGGGGCTGTGCTTTCCATTGGGCAATCTGGTTTGGATGGACCTCAAATTTTTTGGCCATCTTGGCGGTGGTTAAATCACCCTTCAGCCAGCCAGCGCCACTTTCGCCTTGAACACGGAATTGTGATTGCGTCTGATTCGTCGACTCATGATAAGTTCCTGTGAATGCCGTGAAGATGATTGAAACAGGCTTACTTATCTACTTAAGACGGGGTCAAATTTTCCGGGGCTACCTCTGATCGATTGTCCATTTGCCGTTAAGCATTCTTTCCTTCCGCTATTTGACTTGACCGTATATCAGCTTTAGGCACACTCATTTATCGTTTTGATATCCCAGCCTTCTGCTTTTAACGGCTAATTCTTAGATCAGTTGGTGGGTCAAGAGAATTCACGCCACTGAATTGATAAGCGCCAATATCGAAGCCAACAATGGAATTTCGTGCCTCCCCTTCTATATCAGTCTTTACCTCTGACAAGGGTAAGCCAGCCCCAATGGCTGAACTAGTTTCTTTAATATGAAAATCAAAGTTAGCGGGATTTTTTAAGCCATGTTTATACGAATTTCCAATAAGATTACCGCTAGATATAACAGACTTATCTGAAATTTTTAGCAGATCATTTGGGTCCATCGAATTTCCTAAAATAAGATTATTTTCAATCTCGGATGCACCACTGCCATTAATAGCGAGAAGAACAGGACCAGAGTTGGTGCCGACGACTAAGTTATTTTTAACAAACGATCTGTCACTTTCGGGGCCAAGTAGAATTTCTTCTCCATTATTTGAATAAAACGTATTATTATACACGATTGTGTTGGTTGCACCATAATCGACGTGAATCCCACGCTCATTGTTCCAAAAAACATTATTGATGGCAACGTTCCCATCACCGCTATAAATTCCCAAACCGACCATATCATTGTCATAAAATTTATTATTTATTATGAGATTGTTGCTTGGTCTACGAGTGGCACTATAAATGTGTATACCACGTCCATGATTGCTATAGAATTCGCAATCCTTAACGAGGTTATAGTCTCCATTCAGATAAAACCCGTAGGATCTTTCGCCAGTAGTATACCGTTTGGTGCCCAACCAACTGTCATGAATCTTAACATTGAGAATTTCAATAAACGGCGCCCCGCTTCCCTGAATCGCGCTATTGGACGTGTTTTTTATTTCACCATTGCTCACGCGTATATGGTGACTGCCGGTTCCCATGCGATACCCATACCCCCCATTTGTACCATCAACCGTTAACCCATCCATGATGATGTATTGGGTATTATCCTTAAAATAAAAAACGGAATTACCGGGAAAATTTGTACTGGGTAATGGTTTAACAATCACTTTTTCATTTTGGTATGCTTTAATCACGACTGGTTTCGTCCAGGAAACCCCACTGGCTGGCCCCCACTTCTCATGGTTTCTTTGGTATGTGCCGCCTCTCACCAAGAGAGTGTCCCCTGGGTAAAGGACACTTAGGCCCTTTTCGAGTGTGAAAAACGGGGCCTCTTTGGTACCGGTATTCTCATCTTTGCCATCGGTAGCCGACACAAAATAATCTTTTGCATTGGCTTCCTTTATTCCCGTAATGCCATAACTTACAATAAACAACACACAGCAGAGAGAAACCTTTATCCCTTGATGTTTATTACAATTTCCCAATTCTCTCCTCCAGATTCAAAAAATCCATGATCGAGTATTTTCCTAGCTATCAAAGTCAAAGTTCGACAGAATCGGAAAAAACTTTAGCGAATTATTGTTATCTGGTATCTGAGCTTATGTTACGCGGCGATCGAATTTGTGGTGTGCTCCTCTAATCCCTCAACAACCTAAATCCCTTCGCTGACATTCGGCATCTGCTTTATCCTCGCAAGCGACGCCCGGTCTTCTTTTCACATTAGCCCAACTTAAACATTATGGGGGGCATGCCATCCCGCGTTCCCTTCGTCCGAAATGTTCGATGCCGAAGCCTTCCAACCGTCGATTCAATCGGATTTCTCCTGCGTAAACTCAGCCAACGCTCAGCGGGAAAGGCATAAAAGGCCCGATCTTTCTGCAAAACAGGCGGCGGCCTTCAGGCACTTCCCCTCTTACTTGATGACGAAGACAGCGAACCCATCCTCCGGTGGGGCCTGCCAGATAATCTACTATCGGGCCTGCTTCACCTTCGGCTGCTCACTCTTGGGCAAGGCATTTCTCGTCTTATGGCACCAACACCGTTTCGGCTGCGTGATTGAATAAATTTCTTCCAGCCCCCCCCCAAAAGCACATGGCCAAGGCCGGAGCGGTCAGCCCCCCGGCTTAAGCGGCTTCCACACTTTCCGCCAACTCTGGGTGGATTCGCAAATCCCGTTTTCAATCGCCAAGAGATGCTTCTGCTCGTGGACATTCATGCCAATGACGACTAACGCACACAAACGCTAAGTCTCCGCTTGTAAGCCACTAGAGTGACCATCCACCCGGATAGAGACCCACCGGTCAACATTCAGGGGCCGGTGATGCCAGCTGTCATATTTCTCGCGCCAAATCTGCTGGAGCCGCGCCACCGTGCTGACCGACAGTCCCGTGGCCTCCGGGCCCACTAACGCATCGAGCGCCCCTATCTCCCCCGTCGAAATCCCTTTCAAATACAGGCACGGGTGGCCGCTTCCAGACTCACTGACTTGCATACATGGCGGCACCAAGGTCGAAGGAAACCTCACGGGGCCGCCCTAGCGACTGAGCACTTTGAGCACCCGTACCGTCACAAACCCCATGTTCGTTTGACTATCGTGGTTCGGAATGATGGCCGCTGAGGATCGCATGCCCCTGCTCATCTCGTTGTTCCTTATAGGTGGCCAAGAATTCCGTCACCTCCGACTTTAGGGCCTGAGCAATGAGCTGTGGGGCCCCGGTTCGAATGGGGTCCATGAGGGAATTCTTGCTGGCTCGATCTTCTTCCGCTGTTTGTCTACGCCGTGGCAACCTGGCGTCTCTTCTTTGTGGCTGTGGTGGATGTTTGGCAACACCTATAGAGCAACCCGAGACGGCACATTTTTTCAACACCCTCAAAATTCACTTTCGTACTTTAGCTCAACGGCTCTGGAGAAATAAATTATTCCCGCCACAAGAAGACTGAGAATTCAACAGGATATATTATAGCTTAAATTTTTAGGCTTTTGCGGGGTTAGCGTGGGTAAAGATCGAGACCTCCACAATGAAAAGAGACCGCGATCTTGAAATGTTCGACGTTGCGGAACCCGCAGGCGGTTTTCTTCACTCATTGGATCGTCACATTTACCGCCTCGAGGGCATATGGCGATTCAATGACAAAATCGCCACCAACCGCTTGATCTTGGTGCTTGCTGCGCGTAACTGTTGCAACTCCCGTTTTTCGCTCAACCCTTACCCCGCCCGTCTCCCCCTAGGTAGTGATCCGATTTTCTAAGCTCTGATGGCCTAGACTTCCGGTTTTGGGTCCTCGGTCTCGGCATACAACTTTTGCTGCACCTTTTCATAGTCAATGCTTCGGCCCCTCCTTCCCCCAGCCCATGTCTGCCGTGGTTATTAGTTTCTGTTTCTAGTTTTAAAACTGATTCGGATTCACATTTAAAAACTCGGCTAACTCTGCCAGTAGACAATCCCCGGTGACGTCGAACAAGACCACATTCGACTTAAAACCCCGAAAAATGATTCCATTGTGGTTATTTACTCATCTTCATAACTTTCGCTGGCAATTAAATTCGTAAGTGCAACTCTACCATGGTGGATAGAAGGCAAGTTGCAATAGGAACGTGGCTTTTCTCATCGCCAAACCAAAATTACTGGAGTCGTGGGGGTCCCTCCATCCACGATCAGCCGTGAGGTGCGGCGCAACGGAGGCTTGAGAAGCTCATCGTCCCTTGCAGACCCACCAGTTTGAAATTCACCGGCGCCAGACCAAGGTTCAATGCCGCCTTATACAGGAGCACTGAAGTCTAATCGAGCGTCGGCTACAGAAAGACTGGAATCTTGAACAGATCAGTCTGTGGTTGGTTGATCAACAGGCTATCAACATCATCAGACACCTCCACCGACGTCTCCGCTCCCAGAAGGCCGCAAGAACCGTTATGGAGCCTATGACCGCCGCAGGCACCTGCGCATTCGGGTCTCAATCGAGGATCGACCCGGCATTGTCGAAGACCGTACGCCCCTCGGTGACTGAGATATCGATACCATTAACGTGAAAGGCCGCCGGCAAGGCCTCGTTTCGCTGCCCGAACGCACTTCACGCTTGACGCTGATCGCGAAGGTGCCCATTAAGGAAGCGGCGAACGTCACTCATGCAATCCTGAAAATTCTGGCGCCTCTGTCTGGGTAAGTCCATACTCTCACGGCTCAAAACTGAAATGATTTTGCCCAACATGAAGCCATCGCCAAAGCCCTCAATGCCCATTTCTATTTTGCTCATCCATACGCCTCCTGGGAGCGGGGCCTCAACGAAAACACCAATGGCCTCATTCGCCAATATTTTTCTAGGGGCTGTGTTTTCAAAACCAGGCCTCAGCCGAATTTTGACTACGTCATGCACAAACTCAACAACCGACCCAGGAAATGCCTTGGCATGAAAACACCCAATCAAGTATGTTTTGGCATCAACCTATTGATTGCACTAGTTTAAACCCGCGTCTGGAAGGAAATATCGCACAGAAGTTTTATCTTAATCATCCGAGAGGTTCCATCCAATGGCCGTAGTCCACTTCTAAAATTCCGACCATTTAAACATGCTGACCATGGGGAAGTAGAGAGGCTCCTACACAGAAAATGCGTAGGAGCCTCCAAATGGCAATACATTAAACCCAAAAAGTGGTTTTTCAAGAAAAGCTAAGCAAACAAAATTGCTTCACAGACCAATACAAAATATTGCGACTTAGACCAAATCCTATGGCCTTTCGTATGCTCCAATATCATGGCTAGATCCTTTGGGCCTAGAATTATTATCAAAATCCTTAACTACTTCACTTAGGCCTACCCCGGCATCAATGGCAGGGCTTCCACTTTGCAGATGGAAGTCAAAATCTCCAGGGTTTTGAAATTTAGGATTAAAACTATTTCCCTCCAAATTTTTGCTCAAGGTGGTAGTTGTGGCTTGATTAAGGATATCTCTTCCACTTCCACTCCCAAAAACAAGATTATTTTTAACTTGAGAGTTCACACTATTTGGTTTCACCAAGAGACCATAGGAAGTACTTTCACTAACGATATTGTTAACGATCTTTGTACCTGAGTTATTGTCTGCATATATCCCATAGACTTCCTTATAAATAGTGTTGTTATACACTTCTGAATTGGTTGCTCCCGAACCAGCTTCTATACCTGTCTTGTTATGGCCCCAAATAAGATTGTTGATTGCAGAATTATTCGACCCATTATAGATTCCTATGCCTACCCCCCTTCCTCCTTTGGCATTTTCATAGACCTTATTATTCAGGATGAGATTGTTGCTAGGACTGTTCCCCCCCCCACTGTAAATATGCACTCCCCAACCTGTATTTTGATAGATCGAACAATCCTTTACTAGGTTGGAGCTAGTTGAAAGATAAAAACCGTGAGATTTATTGAAAGCTCCCCCCACAATTCCATTATCATGTACACGGAGATTAATAAATTCAAATGCACTAGAACCCGAGTGAGTAGTCACACCGGAGTGATAAGCATTCATTACCTCCCCATTGATCACACGAATATGGTGACTATTATGCCCCGTCCCTATGCCAGATGGACCTCCAGTGGCGTTAATAATAAATCCATCCACAATAATATGATGACTTTGATCTCTAAATTGTAGAGCGGTTTTATGGGAGGGGGATGTAAGCACCACTTTTTCCTGTTGATAGGCTTTAATGGTTACCGGTTGGGACCAGGAATTGCCACTTGGAATCTTTATAGAAAAGTAAAATCCCTGGTAAGTCCCACCTCGGACATAGAGAGTGTCACCTGGCAATAAAACATCAACCGCCCTTTCCAGCGTTTTAAACGGGGATTGTTGTGTTCCTGAATTTCCATCGTTTCCAGTGCTTGCAGCCACGAAATAGGTATCCCCATCCGAACTACTGGAGGAGGATGAGGAGGTTGATGACGTGGTGGTGGTGGGCGTGGTGGTGGTGGGCGTGGTGGTAGTAGGCGTAGTGGTAGTGGACGTGGTGGTAGTCCCCCCGCTCCCAGATTTCACGATGACCGAATACATGCTGCAGCATCCACCGCTCGCATTGCCTCCGAGGGTAATAGTGCCGGCGGGAAAGGCCCGCACAAACAGGCTGAAGGTCGCATCCGAAGTCACCAGATTTGCGCCGGTATCGGTAAAGCTACTCAACCACGAGGGTTTCGAAGAAATACGATCGCCATGAGCAACATACACCGATACCGGTTGATTGACCCTAAAGCTAAGGAAGTTGGAATTGGTCGCCGCTTTGTCAGTATTGGCGGTTTGGATATACGCGGCTCCCTGTACGCTGGAGGGAACTGTTTTAAAGGTATAGCTGCGGTCGCGATACACCGTACCTCCGGTTTGGAGGCCAGAAGTGGGTACGACATACGTTTGCCCACTCGCCACGGCCAGATTCGAAATACTGAGTGAGGATGAAGACGTGGTGGTGGGCGTGGTGGTAGTGGGCGTGGTGGTAGTCCCCCCGCTCCCAGATTTCACGATGACAGAATACATGCTGCAACATCCACCGCTCGCATTGCCCCCGAGGGTAATGGTGCCGGCGGGAAAGGCCCGCACAAACAGGCTGAAGGTCGCATCCGAGGTCACCAGATTCGTGCCGGTATCGGTAAAGGTGCTCAGCCACGAGGGTTTCGAGGAAATACGATCGCCATGGGCAACATACACCGATACCGGTTGATTGACCGTAAAGCTAAGGAAGTTCGAATTGGTCGCCGCTTTGTCATTATTGGCAGTTTGGATATACGCGGCTCCCTGCACGCTGGAGGGAACTGTTTTAAAGGTATAGCTGCGGTCGCGATACACCGTACCTCCGACCTGGAGGCCGGAGGTGGACACCACATACGTTTGCCCACTGGCCACGGTCAAGTTCGAAATACTGAGTGATGCTGAAAAAACAGGAGAGCAAGGGACCAAAATAGCTAAAGCTAAGAACGGAATATAATTCGACATTTTATTGAGGAACATCCAAGAAAAAAAACGTATAATTGGTTTTGTGAAAGTCTTTACGACGTTTTTAGGAAACCTTAGAAGGAAGTGCCCTCGATGCGACATTGTGTTCTGAAAATTACTGGTAGTTAGGCCTTCTTTAACAGATAGACCGTTCCTTTGGTTTTGCATTTTTTTATCTCCAAGTTTAAATGAGGTACGGTTTTTCAGGAAATTTCTGCTGGTTAAAAAAATCGTTGTGAAGGATGAGTTCGCGGGAAAATTAGGATTGTCCGGATTTCAGAATAAACCAACTCCGACGACTGGTTTTCTTCTTAGACAACTTTTGTGTCATGTGGGGCGAACACATTTCCTTATATCTACTCCCCATGACACATTTTCCCTGCATTAGGCGTCTACCTATCTATCTCAACTCCCTTTCGAAACAAAGTGGGGTTTCTCGGTTCTTTGTGGCCAAGCTTCCACAAGGATCGAAAGACAATGCTGTGATTAATTACACAGACAACCTGCCCTTCATTTTCCAATCATTAAATCATGGAAAATTGAAGATATTTGCGATTTTACGGAATGAAAATGGGAATGAAGGGGGAGAAGGATAAAATTGAAGCGGGATAAAACTTTGGAGGACAAAGAGATGTACACGATATGAAGTAAGTAACATTTTCAACATGACAATAAAATTTCCAGGATCATTGTTCTCTCCATACGAAAAGAAATCTTCCAGCTTGTCCATAAATGATGCTCAGAGAATGGAATAAGGTTTTGGTTATATGGGCACTGATGGAGAACATATAAACTCGACAATGTCCCCTATCCTTCAGGATATTCAGAAACTCCATAACCATGCCCTGTTAAATTAATAAGAATCGAATTATCTTTTCACTATTTGTGGGTCGACATGACCTGCCAGAAAACGCATTCACTCAAACGCTCAGATCGTGTAAAAGCAAAATACGTTCCTAAACAAAAAAATCTCCCAAAAAACTCCTACACCATTTAAACAATAGACAAAATATCCAATGCTATAGGATATTTTGTTCAATGGGTTTCTACTAAACATGAATGGTCTGACCTACACTTGAAGGAAAATTCTCCAGAATTCTCCTACGGAAAATAATACCTAGTGCAAGATTTTAAGAGGAAGTCGAAACGGGTAGGACGCCTTCCCGATAAAATTTAGGGAACGACATAAAAGAGGGGATTTACAGGAAAAAATGATCGAGCCTTAGAATTTCACACAATTTTTTTGATTTGTGATCGAACCAGGGGCTTGAGGTTGTCTGACGAGAGGGGGGATGATCAAAAATTCCATCTAATTTTTAAACAGAATCAGGGAGATGGCTCAAGAGAAGAAGGAATCGTATCTTTCTGCCCACCCAAGATCGATTCATAACAAAGACAAAATCTTTCTAGAACATGATGTTGGTTGAACTTTTCATGAACATGGCAGTTTAGTTGTTTGCCAAAGTATTCACGTCGGTCCGGCGATCGTAGTAATTCAACCAGGGCTTCCGCGAGCTGCGTTGGGGAACGGGGCTGCACTAAGATCCCGGCACGTCCATCATCTAATACCTCAGGACATTGTCCTACCCGTGTGGCTACCGTTGGTAGCCCCGCCCTTCCATACTCCAAGAGAGTCAAGGGAAAGCCCTCAGAGCTCGAATTGAGCACACCAATATCGCATGAATTGAGTATGCTCATCACATCATCTCTGTGACCAAGGAAGGAAACATGTTTACCTAATTGATATTTCGATATCAACCTTTGAAGATTCTCAAGATAAGCGGTATTACTCGTCGACCCTATTAGAAGAAGATGGGCATAGGAAGCCTGACGAATGACCAGATCCATAGCCTGGAGAAGGGTCGGATGGTCCTTCAATGGGCGAAGGTTCGCCAGACACACAATTCTCCCCCCATCCCGGCCGGGAAGATTTATATTTTTCTCTGGTTTTCTTTCATGATCCTCACTTAAAAAATTTGGGACATACCATACTTTACTAGAGGGCAGGTGTAATTTTTGACACGCCCAATCGGCGAGATCCTGATTGACGGCAAAAACTCCCTTGATTCGTCTGGCCACCAGTCTATAAGGCCAGGTAGATCTCCCCCCGATCGCCAACCTGCCGCTATGAACATGCCAGATGACTGCAGGAAAAGGCGCAAAAATGGCTGCCACAACCGCAATAAACAGTGAAGGCCCATGCGCATGGAGAATCTGAATATTTTGCTCTCGAATAAAATTCACCAATTTGTTTATGGCTTGCACATCAAACCGATGCCGACGCCACAATGTAAGCCTCATCACATGAGGGGCTAATCCTTCCAGGAGCGGGCCATCCCGTCGTGTGCTGCACAATAACGCCCGGCAGCGGTCTGGAGGCAAAAGATTGACCAGATTCACAGCCACGCGTTCTAAACCTCCGGCTTGCATAGTGTCTGTAATGTGCAAGACGGCTAAAGGCTCGGGCATGATGATTTCACCTTTATTTTTTTGAAAGAGGAAGACTTGAATTTACAACTGGCAACTGGTATCCCCAGTGTTTTTTAAAAAGTTCACCTAATGATTCCTTGAGTCTTTCGAGAGAATAGCCATGCGCCCAGGCACTGGCCTGTTGGGATAGTTTTTTATAGCCCTCCACATCCTGCAGGATAGCTCTTAAACCGTTTGCCAAGGCTTCCACATCAGCAACGGGAACGACCACTCCTCTGTTCTGGAGTAACCAGGGAACCAGACCGTGATCCGTACCCACACAGACCACTCCATGGCACATCGCCTCCGCTAGCACTTTTGGCCAACCTTCAGAATGAAAAGACGGCAAGACGAGAATATGGGATTTTTCATACCAACTCATGATTCGGTCATAAGGCACGGCGCCCGCAAAATAGACCTTTTCTGTTAGACCTAACTCTAGAGTTAGGTTCATAAGACGATTTCGTTCAGGTCCATCCCCGACGATAGAAAGGTTAAAGGCCATTCCCTGCTCGGACAAGACGTGAAGACTTCGCAATAGGATTTCGACGCCTTTATTCGATGCGAGTCGTCCTGCATAGAGAATTGCAGCTGGGAGTGTCAGCTGCTTACTCTTGGCCGTGACGGCGCTATGCTGCACCTGCTCAGCCGTCATCATGGAAGTAAAGAAGGGAATGACCTGTTTAGGTTGGTTCGGCCATTCCCCATACACAGTGACCAGTCCCTTTCGCCACCACCATGAACCTAAAATTGACCGCTGCAGACGTGTAGCGAAGGGCTCGCGCTTAAATCCATTCCACTGTCCGGCATACTTGGCTATACAAAACCTGGAAAATAGTGGAGCGAGAATTACTCCCAACAAGCCAAGATTCCCAGGGCACCGAACATGAATAGCATCTGCTTTTGACATTGCTACACTCAAATTCCAAAGATGAACGGGTAGTGCAAGTACCTGTAAAAATTTGTCGCTGTAGCGGGGCCCGCCCGTTTCCATTTGCGGCACAATGAAAATATTATTTCTGGTAAAGGGAATACAATCCGCTGGGGGTGACGTCTTTCTTAATGGAGCGGCAATAAATATTTTGCCAAACAGATCGGCCCAGATATCGATTTCCCGGGAATAGGGACCATAGCCGAAAAGACATTTTCCCATTTCATAATGAATTGTACTTGTCACGATTAACAGTTCCATATAAAACCCATTTCTTGTTACCGCTGTCTGCACTCCTCAACTGCAAGGAAAAGAGTCCTCGACCTTGCACCCCCCAAAGGGATCCAACCTACTTTAATCGAACCAACCTCAGGTTGTTTTACAGAGAAATCAGACAGGGGAAGGCATCTTTGCGAATTTGATTTTTTGAACAGGTTGTGGAATTTGCTTAGCCTTCTTTTTTTGAGGCAAGGTCCCTAGAAAAGCAAGTCCCAGGTAAAGACCTGAAATTCCATCTATCCCTGGCACAGAAATTCCGATGGTCATAAAACCTAAAATACCAATTAACGGAATAACCTGTCCTGTCAATTTCCGATACAGTAAAGTCTTGAAAATCAATTTAACTAAAAAAATTCCTAAAACTGTCAGTCCTATTAGGCCGGTTTCAACCCCCACTTGTAGATATAAGGCATGCCAGGCCACTTCATTTCCTTCTCTATAGGTCACCTCCCTGTCCACCCAGGAATAGTGGGCATACGCCTCCTTCCCTAATCCTGGTCCCACGCCCCAAATAGGAGAATCCTTCAAAACTTCTGGAAAGAGCAGCCACATTTCATAACGTCCGGTACTCTTTTGAGCCAAGGTTCTTTCGGAATCGAAAATTTTTTCGAAATGTTCGGAAACTTTCTCTCCACTTTTGGTTTGCATTACTCCAAGCAACAGACACCCCATCAAAAGAATCGCGAAAAAAATTTTCCTTCTTTGTTGAGATTGATAAAAGACTGCTACCCCTATACCCACCAAAGCAACCAGCCAACTGCCCCGGGAAGTGGATAGCAATAAAAAAATTCCGCACATAGCGATCAACCCGTTCCTGATAATCTTAGAATTTTGAAGAAATAGCCATTTGCCATTGTCGGCCATAGCCAAAAGAAGGACTAAGGCTACGGGAAGTCCAAAGGTAATGGCATTGCCCACATGCTCCCCGTCGATATCGGCCATGCCCAATCGATCTCCCTGTCCAATCATGCCAATGGCCACAGAAAAAACTGAAATTCCTAGCCCAGCTAGGGCTGTTGCCAAATATTTCTGGTACTGCGCTAACAGATATATACTACCCACCGCAAACACCATTTCCATGGCACGAAGATTGGCATAATACTGCCCCGTTATTATTAAGGATATGAGCCAATACATTGTTCCTAGGATAAAAAACCACCTGAGTAATTGATTGCCCCATAGCTTTGCCCATTCTTTGGGAGACCGGACGAACCATAGGCCCAATCCCAGGCCAAGTAACGCCACAATAGAATTATAGAAAAAGTACCCTCGGGTATAGGCAAGTGCCGGCAATGTCGCAATCAATAAAGCCATGAAAGCCGGGACCTTTCTTTTGAGGGCATACCATCCGAGAAAGGTCAACAAAAATACAAAGCACCAGATACTTCCAGGCCGCAATGCTCCAAGCCTGACCAGAACTAAAGCCGGGAAGGTACACCATGCCACCTGTAGCAGGATGATTTTATCCAGTTTGTTCGGAGATATTGGTTTATTCCGCAATTGGATGGTGCCGGACTTTCTGACTCCCTGAGTTACGTTTGCTGTGGAAGGACTCATGCTATTTTTTCAAAAACGTTCAGGTACGTGATTGCCTTTCATGGTTCCTATACCGGCCGGCACCTCCCATGTAGTTTCTCGCTGAACGGGAGGTGTTTCAACCCGAGCACCGATCCTTCGCTCAGTCTCAGGATAACGGTCCTGTTGAAATCCACTGCAGTCACCACGAGTTAATTCGATTTTTAAGATTGGCTAACTGAATTTTAGTTCTTTACAGACTTTTGAGAAGAACATCATTCAGCCGACTGCTTAAATTAACCCACGAATACTCCTCTCCCCCTGCTATTTCCTCCACCTTCCCCTCAATACGTTCGTTCAGATAGTGGGTAATGCCCCTGACATCCTCTTTTTGGAACACACGCACTCCTTGGCAACTTCCTAATTTGGCTGCATCACTCTCCAATGGGCAAATGAGGAGAATCGGAGTTCCCAACCCTAACGGTTCAAAGACCTTGCCGGTAACCATTCCCTGATCGGCAAGGGTGACATGGTCGGGTATGGAAGTAATCACCACACTGATATTGCCACCGGCAACAGCCGACAGAGCCACACTCCGTGGAACTTTTTCATGGAGTTTCACTTTATCCATAACCCCAAATCGCTCGGCTTCCTCCCTGACATGCTCTCCCATTTGCCCATAATAGTGAAGGAACCATTTCACTTCCCCCCCCTCCCTGAATTCCTTTAACTGCTTAAGAGCAGCCATGAGCGGTGTAATTACTCGTTTGGGAGGATAGAAATTTCCTGTATAGACAATAGTGAAATATGGAAATTGAGTAGGCTGTACTTGAGTCAGTTCTTCCGGATCGAAGCCATTTGAAATAATATGGACTTTTTCCTTGAGATCATATCGTTTTCGTAAATCCCATGCCCATGAAGGAGAAACAATCGTGACGGCCGCGCTCTTTTGAAGTAGCTCTTGCTCTTCCTGAATGGTTTTCTGAAGTTTTGGAAGTTTGGCGTGAGGATTGTCGGTCCAGGGATCACGATAATCAAGCACATATGGCCGGTTCAGTTTGTCTGACAGCCACTTCGCCAATCGAAAGGAGCAAAAAGGCTTCCCACTGGCCAGAATGATGTCTACATCCTCTCTCACCAGCGTTAAACAGGACCGTTTGGCTTCTTTGATCCAGCCGATTTCCCGATCAATTCTCCACTGGCTGGCGATTCGTCGACAGACCTTTCCCACAAACCATCTTATTCCCATATTTTCGCATTTTAAAGATCCAGGTGAAAGAAACCGCCAGCCATGCCCTGTAGAAATTCGCTTAATGTTTTCTTTCTGTAGTTGAAGATTTGTTTTCTCAATATCTCTAGAGTCCCCCAACCGCCATAGGTGAGGATCCGGCGTCACCACGGTAACATCCCATCCTAATCGAGAGAGATATTTGGCAATATTCCAGGTTCGCACGCAGGCGATACCATTTAATGGGGGAAAATAATAGGCCAGAAATAAAATTTTGGGTTTTTTGGTGGGCATTTCTCTATCCTTTTTCACTATTTGGCAAGGACGGAATATAACTCATTTTTTTTTAAATACGTGGAGTAGGCATACACCTATTTCAAATCTCGGCTGTATACTTTGCAAGAATTTTTTATTAATTAATCTAGCACCATAGATGCTTTGCAACTGACAAAAATGATCTTCAACCGTAGACACAAACCCTTTTCCGTTGGCTCAGGATGACGTTGAATGACATCCCCCGGCATACACCATTTCCAATTACCTGCAAGGTCACGTTTTTTTACATACCTGGCCATATAATTCCTCCAGCCGATCGTTAAGAATCTTGACGTCATAGTCCGTTTCTACCCGCACACGTCCGGCTCTTCCCATATCCGCCCATTTTTCAGAATTATCGATCAGGAAAGACAGTCGATCAGCCAAGGCCTCCGCATTTCGTTCCTGTACCAGAAAACCTGACACACCATTTTCCACAATTTCAGGAATCCCGCTATGTTGAGTGCCAATCACGGGCAACCCTAAGGCCATCGCTTCTTTTATCGCATTGGGAATTCCCTCCTGATCACCGTCTCTGGCAGTCACACTGGGGGCCATTAATATGTGGGAACCTTGCAACAATCGGATGACTTCTTCATGACTTTTCCAGCCCAAGAACTGCACATACTTTGTGAGATCTTTCTCCCCAATCAATCGCTCCAGATCACCTCGTAACTCACCGTCTCCTATGATGAAATACTGGATGAATTTTCCGGATTTCACGAGGGTTTCGATCGCGTGAATGGCATAGGCAATGCCTTTTTTTTCAACCAACCGAGCAATCGTGATGACTCGAACAGGCTCACCCCGTTTAAGAGTTTTAGGTGAAAAGGGGAGTGTGTGACAATTAATGCCAGAGGGTAAGACGACGATTTTGTCCTCATCACATCCCAGTTGTATGATAAGACGTTTGAGTGAATGACTGACCGGCAAAAACAGATCCCCTTCCCTAAATAAGGTCTGATACAGATCGGGGTGCGCCTGAACGGATTTTGTCGCGTCAAACCCGCGAAACGAAGTAACGACTTTAGCAGTTTCGGCCACCACCTGCTTAAGATAGAGCCCTTGTGGGCCATACGTGCCAAATTGACAGTGAATTATGTCAAACGGCCCTTTTCCCAAAAATGGAATAATTTGATACAGAAGGGAAAAGGTTGCAGCTGATCTCCCGTAGCGAAACACATTTAGTGACCTCAGGATGGGGACGGGATACCTCCAAATATATTTAATAACCAGCCTTACTCCATTGCCAAATCGTACAAGTGCACTATTGGGAATGCCTTGATAACTCGTGCGTTCCCGCAAATGATATTTTTTCAGGTCTCCCGGAATCTGAAAATCGTCCCTTGGCTTTCCGGCAAAAACATGCACATCAAGGCCAGCCTCTATCATTCCAATTATTTGGCTCTGTATAAAGGTTTGTGTCTGAGAGGGAAACTGGCTCACGATATAAGCGATTTTCACCTTACCCTAGTCCCTTTATAAGGCCTCGTGGCTGTTTCTTATGAAAATGCATGTGTGTCGGGTAAATTATCCATGAAAAAATTTAGTTGAACGCGTTATTTCCCACTGACAAGTTCTGAAGCCACCCAATCAACCGAAGATCCACCCGTTTGCCGATAGATGATTTCTTGGGATTTTCTAATTTCCTCCTCATCGATTTTTCCAATTTCTTTGTCATACATATACAGTACATCCAGAAATTCAATGTAATAGGGGCTGGCTTCAAGGGCATTAGCCAGACCAAATTGAGAAAGAAATTTCCTGAGTGCTACAACATTATTTTTAATGTACGGGAGCAACCAGGGTAACGGCATTTGTTTATACAGGGTGAGAAAATCCTTCAGATTGGTCACTTGATAATTTTCAGAAAAACAACTGATGGTTAAATCCCGGTCAATCCATCCCCCGGGATACGTCAGCCTAGGAAACTGACGTCGCACCGGCCAAAACACTTTAATGATACTTCTCGTCATTACGGCATGCATGACGATTTCAGCTTTGGATTTTGGCTTTTTTCGAATTTTCATCCATATGGCAAGAAATATGCGATAGAGTGGATCAGCCGGTTGATGGTCTAGAACTCTCTTCAGGGCAGTTACCCCTTTCTCCAACATTTCCGCATACATGGGCTTTTGCGGGATCGCCTGCCGGAGGCGATGGAGCACTGTAAGGCCCTGCACATGCGTATTAATACACAGTGAATTGCCGGGAGATTTCCCAAACAGGGTTGAATGAAAATGTGTCCGCCTATCCTGATGCTCCGTGCTATCGTGTAAAAACCATAGGCTGCCGTCATCGAATTGATCCATGAGGTGTTCGGCGACATAGGCCATGGCACGTTCTGCCCCTTCGACCCATAAGGACTCACCGGTTTTTTTATGTTGCGAAATGAGCAGATGAATGCCGTCCAATTGAAAACGGGCATGGATTTCCATGTCGTCCGTCCAAAACCCATGTCTCCATTCTCCCTTTGGCGACAGATCTATTAGGACGGAATACGCCAGGATATCCTGCATGCTGTCATACAATTTTTTACCGGTTTCCTTCTTCAAATACCCGAAATAACTCCACCATGTATATGCGCATTGTTGGCATTTATATCGCTTATTCATTCCTTTATGACCCCGAGGATCATAAATACTTCCATTGATCAAATACTTCCAGATATCTGAGGGTTTGTTAGCAAAAAACCAATCAGATTTTCGATACAAACATTGTTCAACGGAATTTAAAGATTTGATTTCTTCAATGAATTCCCCATTCGCATCCTCGATCAACATATACGGAACATTGGCTTGCTCGCCCGGGATTCCGGAAAGAAACAGTTGCAACTGAATGCTTACATTCACCTCCCAATGCCAGGGAAGAAATGGTTCCTCTGGCGCTGACATACGTTGGAATTTGTCGAAATGACATTTCACAGAAGCAGAGGGCAACCAAACCGTGAAGACTCGTTTTTCAAATTCAACGGCCAACAACATTCCAAATTCATTCCCATTAAAAACCCTTAAGACTTTACTTGAACTAAGAAATGTAATGCGGCCAGCTCCCTCCGCTGAGGACACTTGGAGGAAATGTATTTCCATCTTGTGGCTTTTATGTATATCCACCAATTTCGAGCAGCATTCATCAACATGATATTTTAGACGCGCAAAATCAGTCGACTGAAAAATACTTTCTTCTCTATCCCCTTTCCCAAAAAATATATCCGTAGGATATATTTTGTTTCGTGAATTCATGTCACTCCTTCATATAATGGCGGAATGTATAGGGTTGGAACACCTAGTCCTTCCTTACGTCGCATATCCCACAGGAACAATCAATTGTTTTATTTTCCTTTTCACCGCCTTCCACCCATCAAGAACAACATATTTCAAAAACCGGCTGATAAAAAACAGGTGTCCACATTTCCTGGAAATCAGAAGAAAGCCTTTCAATCGATTGCTCACGACTTTCTCTTTCTTGGCCAGATTATAATTATGTTTGAAGATAAAATTTCTTCCCGCCCTTTTCAAGCTTAGCGCCATCCTCTTTTCAGAAGCTAAATTACACATTACATCTACCAATAGAAATGATTCTTCGCACCACTCCTTGGTTTTCACAGAGGAAGACAATTCATTAGGATGTTTCCGATTACTTGCTTTACTTTCTTGAATATCATTTCGGCCAAACTGAGAAGACAACCTTGCGACGGCCATGACATCCAAGAATAAATTATGCTTAGAAGACATGCCACCCGCTTCTCTTAATCGCTTCGTATTCCATAAAGTGCTGCAGAGGTAAATGCCCGTTTTAAACGATAGATAAGCTAAAAAAAACTCTTCGGTTGATAGCCCACCCACTTCATTGGGCCATTCCCCCAAACAATGGCCATCTGGGTCAATATAGCGAGTTCCTGTTCTGATTACCCCAATTTCCATAATGGAATAATTGACGGTTTTCAAGCACGCATCAACAAAATCCTCATCGATAAGGTCATCATCCTGTAAAAGTAGAAAATAATCTCCCCGTGCTTGTTCTATACAAAATTTAAAATTCCTGAAATGCCCGATATTTTGACTGTGCTTTACATATTGTATGCGAGGGTCATTGAATTCTTTCACCACTCTTTCGGTATGATCAGTCGAGCAATTATCTGAAACGATAACTTCTATTTTTTTATAGGTTTGGCCTATCGCGCTTTGCAGAGTATGCTTCAGGTAAGTGCCTGCTCGATTGAAGGTCGGAATAGCTATCGTGACTAGTGGCATTTCCTGATTGAGCATATTGGACCTCTTTAAATGTTTTCAGAGAAGATTCGCATGACAGGCTTACCTGAAAAGGTGTCGCACTTACCCCTTACGGTTAAAAACATGAAATTCATATTTCAGACAATCCGGATCGGATACTGAGCAAGTCGAGTCTCTATGGCAAACCTCACAACTCGGACAGATCCTTCAACCCAGTCAGGATGATACCACTTTCATACCCTGGCTCGATCCCTTTACCGATGGCTCAGAATTGCAGGCTTAGCCATTTTTTCGTTCAATTATTTAGGAATTCATTTTGTTTTTTGTGAATTCGTTCTCGGCTACCGATTATATTTATTAATCCATAGTGATAAACTGAGCAGAGGCCATAGTCCCCATGAATAATCCCTCCGTCCATCGAGATGTAAAGTATAAAGTTGTCGAAGGGCTTTCTTATTTATTTCCAACCCCAAAATTTCATTTCGTTTCAGTAAACTTTCTTCAACCATTTCCCGGAGTGAAGTTCGCAACCATGCTCTCATAGGCACTTCAAAACCCCGTTTTCGTTGAGACTGTTGTTTGGTGTATTTGGATAAGATCCGTCGTAACACCATCTTTCCCATTTTTTGTTCCACATCAAGGCATTGATGCCAGTCAGTTTGTGCTGCGACCTCAATGACCTCCTTATCCAGTAGGGGTACCCGAACTTCTAATGAATGAAACATACTTGCCCGATCCACTTTCATCAACACATAGGGCAAATGACATTCATATTCCGTTATTCGGGAAGATTGTGCTACACGATCCGGATCGCAACTATGGTAATCAAATGTTTCATAGGCTTTTGGCCAGGATGGCAAAGACGGAAAAATTTGTTTTAACCATTTTTCAGAAAGATGAGTGAGCATTAGACGATGATAGTCTCCAAGGGTATGTTGATTTAAATGGCTGTAATTTCTACCTTGTAGAACTCTCTTACATCCTCGCCATAACCAACGCCACCAGAAAGGATACCAAAAATCACTTGCATTCCTCACCAAGGAACCAAAGCGGCTTGTATAGCCCCAAAACAGTTCATCACCGCCATCACCGGAAAGCATGACCTTATATTTTTGACTGGCCAGACGAGATACCATCATGGTGGGGAAAATAGAATAATCTCCAAACGGCTCTCCACAGCTTTCTATCACATCATCCAAGAAATCAAGCGCTTTGGCAGGATCCATACATTCAATCCTATGCTCAACCCCAAACTCCTGCGCATAGGCCATGGCATCCTGTGTTTCATCCGTGGCTTCTTCCCCTGTTCCGATTGTAAATGCTTCAATGGGGCCTGCACTCACCGCTCTCATTTTCGCTACAACTAAAGGTGAGTCGATGCCACCCGAAAGGAATGCTCCGACGGGCACATCACTGATCAGATGCCGTTTCACAGCCTCTGTGATTGCCGAATCCGCAGCCTCCAAAGCCTCCTGCCCTTTTAATTTTGGTACTTCATACTGTGGAAATTTAAAGTACTGCCCCTTTTCTACCTGTCCATTCCCCGTGAATTGGACCCAGGTTCCAGGCTCAAGCATCTGTGAACCCTGCATGAGAGCATAAGGCGCAGGAATGTATGCCAACCGCAAATAGAGGCCAAGTGCTTCTGGCGAAACTTCAAGATTGTGGCTCAAAGGATGGGCCAATATTTGATTATATTGTGATGCGAATACCATCCCTTCTGCCTTCTTTAGATAATATAGCGGTTTCATCCCAGCATGGTCCCGAGCCAATAGCAATCGCTTTTCTACAGAATCAAAAAAACCCAAGGCAAACATCCCGTTAAAACGTTCTAAGGCAGTCGTTCCCCATTCCATTAGGGCATACAGCACAACTTCGGTGTCACTAGTTGAACGGAAACGTACTCCACGGCCTTCTAATTTTTTCCGTAAGTCCTGAAAATTATAAATCTCACCATTAAAAACGAGAGTATAGCGACCATTATGAGCCGCCATAGGTTGGTGGGCATTCATACTTAAATCAATGATGGCCAAACGGCGGAAGACCAAGGTACAGGTTTTATGGTCGGTCCAAATTCCCTCGTCATTGGGTCCCCGACGCGCCATCAATGCACTAATCTTTTCCCAATCGGCTTTCGACTCCACAGCCTGATTGAATTGCAATTCTCCAGCTATCCCGCACATGTTCTATTCTATTCCCTCAATAAAACAACACTTCAAGATGAAGGTGGGCGATGCCGCTAAATTGTCTGGCATAGATTTCTGAAACGTCATACGTTTTTACCGATAGCCAGATCTTCGTAAAGATTAAAAGCCTTAATGTATTCTTGGATATAATGCATAACATCCAGGTTTGTATCTGTCATTTGCCGATCCACTAATCTATAGATCATCTCAATATAAAATATCCATCGATAGGTTTTCTCCAGCGCCTTTAGACTACTTGAAACTTCGGGAGCGTGTTCGGTTAATTTTGAAATAAACATCGGCAGGGCTTTCATTACTTCTGAACCTAATTTGCTCACCGGCACTTCCCTACAAGCCGGTCGATAAAAAAAATAACTGTAAAAATCAAATAATGCACTCCAATATCCAGCACCCTCCCAATCAATAATTCTCATTCCATGTTGCGTATTGAGCATATTGGCTGGAACAAAATCACCATGGGCAAATACCAAAAATATTGGGTAATTTCCTTCCGTTTGGAGCCGATTCACAATGGAATCAATAAATAATGGAATTCTTTGATACTCTGATCCAGCGGATGCCGGCTTTGACGATAGCTTCGACCTTAATTCCCTGTTCCTATCAAGAGCATGTTCTACAGCATTTTTGGATATTGGCTTTTGAAACAGCATTAAATGTGTCAAATACGGAATGATCTCATTAACAAACTTCTCTAATAACGCGACTGAATCTAAAGGCTTATAGGAGGAATCCAAAGTTCCATTCACATATTCTTCTTCGTACCATCTTTCCTTAAGGCTCCATTTTTTTATAGAAGAGGCAAATTCGATCCGGGAGACCACCTTCAAAATTTCAATTTCCTCGCGAATAGCGTAAGCATTCACATCATGATCAAACACCTTAATGGCAACCCCCCTATGAAAATCAAATATCTTGTACCCCTTATGAATAGGCACACATATTTGACCATAGCACGGCAACTCAACGCCCCCTTCCCAGCTTAACAATTGAAGCTTATAACCTAAAAAAAATCCAAGACATCTGACGTTACTTTTCACAAATCCTAGGTAACTATGCATCTGCCTTACTAACAACCTGCCACGAGAAATCTTTGAGTCGACCCTCACCATAGGGGTTAAGGAGTCTTTTATGAAAAACAACATCCAAGCTAAAACAAGAATGTTTTGCTCTAAACAAAAAAGTCGTTTATTTTCAGATGGGATCTTTATATATTGAAAGATTACTGACTGATGAGAGCTCATCCCTTAATCATCCGATTTTTTTATTTGAATTTGAGATAGGTAAAATCAAGCGGGTGCTTCATCTACACCACCGTGCCTGTGACTTACGCTTGAAATTTTGTGGTACAGTATTTTTTGGAGTAAGTTGAAGAGAAAGTTGAGTAGTGAGATATTGAAAAAAGAGCAAATTCTTCTGAGAAAATAGAAATATTATATTCTTCAGTCTACACTTTGGTCTTTTCTGTGTGTGCTTCTTTTGGGCTAAATTGTGTTTCCCACCTTAAGAGAGGCCGGACCACTCCCGGGATATGTCCGACGGAATCACCACGAGCCCCATTACCATCCATACTGTCAATCACATGAAATGCTACCACATCATTAATTCTCAAGCGCTTCACCCAGGGATTTTCGGTACCTATCGTCGGCGAAATAAAAAACCTCCCTTCGGAAAGCAAATTTTCAGGGATCACGGACGTACTCACGTATCGCCCAATGGGGCGCGGCTTCTGCCTCCAGGCCCTATCATTTTCGATCGGTAAAAAAGCTTCAATACCCTCTTCATTGAAAACATGGTAATAGATCCGCAGCACATAGCCCGGTTGAAGTATTTCATATTCTATTTCAATTCGAACAGGTTGACTAATATCTGCAACGTCCGACACCAGGCCATCCTGTGTCCGCACTCTTACTCCACATAATCGAACGACTTCGTCTCCAGGTGCCTCCATAACATTAGTCCATCTGCGCTCAGCTTTGGTACATTTATCTGAATTCATGTAACTTGTTATGACTTCATGGGTTGGACCATCCTGTTGCACTCTTCCCCCGTCAAGCAAAATCGACCTGGAACATAGTCGAGTGACGGCCGGCATATTGTGCGAGACGAACAGTACGGTGCGCCCATGTTGGCCAACCTCTTTCATTTTATCCAGACATTTCTGTTGGAAACGTGCGTCGCCGACCGCCAACACCTCATCAACAATCAAAATCTCCGGCTCAAGATGAGCGGCGACGGCAAATGCCAGGCGCACTTTCATGCCACTCGAATACCGTTTCACAGGGGTATCGATAAACTTTTCTACTCCCGAGAAATCCACAATTTCATCAAATTTCCTGTCGATTTCTTTTTTCCGCATGCCTAAAATGGTCCCATTCAGGTAGACATTCTCTCTCCCTGTCAGCTCAGGATGAAATCCGGTTCCAACCTCGAGAAGACTTGAAAGCCTTCCACGGATCGTGACCTGCCCACTGGTTGGATAGGTAATTTTCGACAGAATTTTGAGGAGAGTGGATTTCCCAGCGCCATTGCTCCCGATAATGCCGATAACTTCCCCTTCTTTTACGTCAAACGAGACATTTTTGACAGCCCAGATGACATCGGGAGGATTGGTATCTTGATCGGGATTCACATCGTCGAAATTATAGAGGGAGCGATAGACCCGGTAGTTCTTGAGAGGATTTTTGATGAAATTCACTACGGTGTTAAATAAATTATCCTGGATGTTCTCTTTCAATCCGATCCGGTAGCATTTACTAATATTTTCTATTCTGATGGCACAATTTCGGTTATTCATGGTTTTCCTGACAATGATCTGGTTCCTTAAATCACATCCACAATGATACGCTCCATCCGCTTAAAATACACCGCTCCACTGATGACCAACAGGACCGCTGTCAGTGCTCCAGGCCAGATGTACAGCCAGAGAATGGGCGTACCTAGCAAACACGCTCTGAAACCCTCTATGACGCCTACGAGAGGATTTAGCGAGTACAGCAACCGATACCCCTCAGGGATTGATGATGCCGAATAGACGATTGGGGCAGTATACATGAGCATTTGAATAAAAAATGGCATGGCTTGTTTGATATCACGAAATCGAATGGCCAGTGAAGATAGCCACAATCCTATCCCCAACGGGACAGCCATCATCATGACTACTAGCACGGGGAAAAGCAGGAGATTCCATGTGGGCGACACTCGATAGTACAACATGATACAGAGGACAATGAACAGGGAAATTCCAAAATCAACCAGCTTCGCCAAAACGGGGGTAATGGGAAAAATTATTCGAGGAAAATAAATCTTTCCCAATATATTCGATCCCTGAAGGAGGCTTTGACTCGATTGCGTGAGCGCCTGTGACATATACGTCCAGGGGATCACTGCCACACTTGAAAATAAAACATAGGGAATTCCCTCCGTTGGCAGTTCCGCAACTTTTCCAAAAATAACCGTGAAAATTATGATCTGCACAAGGGGTTGAATGATTGCCCATGAAAATCCCAAAACGGTTTGCGCATATAACGCCTTAATATCCCGCCAAGTGAGGAAGTAAAACAGATCTCGATAATCATTCAGCTCTTTAAAATTAATAATCTTCCAGCCGGAATCAGGTTGAATAATGGTTACCACATCTGCACTAGAGCACCCAGTTTCTTCTGTATTCTTCATTTTGCTTCCAAACATATTAATCCTTAAGTTTTGTCACGAATTCGGAAAAGTGGGACTATTACAGATCCTGCCCTCTCTGCCTAACGACTCTACCATTTAGGTCAGCGGATTATAACGGATTTGGCGACTTTGGACTTTTCGTTACCCACTACTATCCATGTATATTTATGAAATATACGCCCACATTGTGCATACCTTTGGCGGGCCACCTTTACCACTCATCTATTGAAAAAGAACAGATTCTTTGTTAGATGCTGTCTTCCATAGCTCAAGTATTTCATAGGAGAACATCGGAATGCTAGAACGCGTTTCAGTTGGACAATTAAAATGCTTTGGAAGTGTCTTTTTTGAGCCAATTAAAAACAACATCGCAAACCACTTTATTCCCATAAGGGGTGTGATGACCATAGTCCCTATATCCAAACCAAAGCTCCTCCCTCTTTTCAGGAACATAAATCTCATCAAATGAATCAATTATTTCAAGATCATATTTTTCCCCATATTTTCTAATCAGCTCTCGTTCATTATTTCTTCTTTCAAAGCCCTCCTCCAGAAAAATTCCCTGACCATACTGTAGTAAGATTACCTTTCTTTTCGTCCCCGTTAGCTTGGCATATTGTTGAAAGGTAAAATCAATGATATCCTCTATTTCTGCAGCATTCCTCCCTGGAATTTCATATCGTCCGTCATATTCAAAATTCCATCTTTTCTGAAGTATCGGCAACAAATGCCTCTGAAGGATCACCGAATATCCAAGCAACCACATGAAATCCGGAGAAGGATTAAAATCCATTGGCGGCACCATCCTCGTCTTTCCTTCCACCGTGGCGATATGGGGCTTAGGGAAATTCGACCGAACCATTAATCGAGCGCGACGAGAATCTGCTCCCACTGTAATCGACCAGATAATGGTGTCGAAAGGTCCATGCTTGGCGACTTCCTGTTCAGCTCTCAAGACCGATTGAAGAACTCCATAACCACCCACTCCGCCATTTAAAACCTTATGACCTGTTTTTTGTGCGAGACAAGCCGGCCAGGTTTGAGAGTTATTCACTTGGTCGCCAAAAGTGAAACTATCACCCACGGTTAACACTTTTGTTCCGGAATGATCACTCATCGTGTTGTCATCGCTATGTTGACGAAATCCGTGGCGGTCAATAGAGACATACACGTTATCCCAATACGGTGGATGATGAATGAGCCCCCTAAAACCGGGATTGGGCTTATACCCAAGGACGGGATCATAGGTGGTAAGGCCAAGCATTCTATTTTCATGGAATAAATTGAACCTGGTGAATAATGATCCATCATATTGCCCCGTCAGGTAAGATTTGAGGGTAGAATATGTCCTTAACCCGATTTCGGCCAGGACAAAAATTAGGATTACCACGCCAACATTAATAAGGAGAATTTTAATCCCGTTTTTCAAAATTTCCCTATCCGAATCCAACTTATAACTTGGGAGAATGACCTAACTACTCAACCGAGAATACAATGAAAGAAAGCAAAACTCATTCCTTTCTGTACGTTGAGCTAGGTAGTAGTTAGTTTATAGATATTGCTGGCCTTTCCATTAATTTGGGGGTTGAACCCATGACCGAATAACCATCTACAGCAAATTCGCATGGGAAAAACCTTCATTCAACTCCAGGCGAAACCATCAATAGAAGCAACCTTTTCTCAGATTATATGAGAAGTAACGAATTACTCACTCAGAGATTCAATCCTCTGGATGACATATTGCCGGACTGGAGAATAATTCCACCCAATTTCAGAAGAAGCGCATTCAGACTCCTTTTATCTATCGTCCCGAAATGCTCCTAGCCTTAGGCTTTTAAGATTTCCTCTTATTATTTTTGCTGGCTGTCTTACTGTCATTCCCCATTCATCCTCAGCTAGGAGGTTGAGGCTCCCTTCAATTTGGAAATCCCATCATGGGCTCCGTCAAAGAAGGGATAGCTTGACAGAGCTGGTTCACCAACCGATCAGCAAATGTCACCCATCCCGGCGGTACTTGAATAAGGGTTTAGGATAAGAGGTTGGGGTTGGGGTAACCAAATTCCAAAACAATGGGGGCGTTTTATGTGAAATTTTCCGACAGGCTTCTACCGACAACATAATTATTTAGCCGCCTATTTTCTTGTTGAATATGTCTTACAGGGGATTGAACTGGGTCCGCATCTTCCATCAACCGCGGCTATCCATTGCCCATTGATGAAATGCGGATCGACATGGTGCATGCCATACGCATTCCATCCTTCTCCTGACATCGTGACGACAGGTTTTTCTGAAACGATTTTTTCTTTATAGGCGGTTTTTGATAATTTTTCTATTTCAAAGGCGAACACCTGAATACCATAACGTGGCTCAGTATCTTGAGTGAACCGGTAAATTCGCCCATCATGAACAAGAACCCTTCCGCCCGGCCTGGCAATATGCTTATTTAATTTCACGATCGGATTCATCGGATGAGGCTTCCAATCCCCCATTAACTCGTCAGCATAATAGAGATTTAATGCGTCATTTTGCGGGTTTGTATAAAACAACCACCAGATATTCTCATATCGAAAAATTGAGGGGTCCACATAGTGCTCTCCATTGAATATGCTTTTCACGAATTGCCATTCCGCAGGAAATGACTTGGCCCGATATAGTCTGATCGAGAGATCCTCGTGGCTTTCCAGTATTAAGTAATGATTGCTTTCCCATTCGAACACGTAAGGATAGGATAGGTGGAACGGTTCATTGATAAGAATATTCTTGTATTCCCATTTTTTACCATCCTCGCTTTCGGCATATCCAATATCTCCCTGATTATTGGCCCGATTCAACACTTCGAAAAACAGATAAAAACGACCATTTTTGGTTGTCATAAAGGGATCGGCTACAAATTTGGCATCGACATCTTTAACATCCTTTGCCGTAAGAACGGGATTCAAGATGTCTTCAGGATCATGTAATTCAAAGGGAGATTCACCCTTGTAAATTCCAATCGACCAGGGACCGGAACCAACGTTCTCTAACTGCGGACTTAAAAAGCCTCGTACAACCCCAAAGTACGGAGAACTCACCCTCCAGATCAATGCCCCTATTACCAGGCTAATGATGATTACTCCAGCAAGGACAAGTGGGGATATTGTAAATTTCTTCATTAATGGCTTACTTCCAATTAGTCTGTGCCTAGAGAGAAGGCGTACAGCAATCTTCCCTGTCCGTCTAGGAGCATGAAAAATTTCATTTTTCCCACTCAGAGTAAAACCCTAAAACTGCCATCAACATTCGTCAGGAAATCTGTGGCCCAATCCTCCCTCATAAATAAGAGGAGGGCAGCCGTTTTAAAATGATTTCAATATCACTAATTTTCCAGAGCCCCAAAGATTTATCCTTGTACTCCCCCCTACTAGTCTTTTGAGTGCAATGTTCTACAAGAAGTGATTGGGGGGGAGGAAATTGGAAAGGGACCGCTTCAAGATTTAGGGGCCTCCATTGGCCAGTTTTTATGTCGCGGTTTGCTTGTCGTTCAGGAAATGTTGTTGTGAGCAAATAGGTCGATCCACTCCTACTCATGTTCTGCAAGGCCATGAAAATGTCCGAAAAGGAAAAATGCCCTAAACAATCCCGACAAAAAATAAGATCAACTTTAGGTAAGTCATTTCGTAAAAGATTTAGCTTAGTAAAAATGATATTATTTGTCTGATATAAGTATCGATTCCGCTCAACTAATTCTCCAACTATATCTGCTCCTGTATAATGAATTCCTCTTAAATCCACCCTTTTCATCCAGAAAAAATCGCCACAAGGGATATCAAGCATTGTGGAAATTTTCAAATTATCAAAGAGAATTGGCAGTTCTTTCACAATCGTCTGTGTTTGCTCAAGATCTGAACCTTGCCCGGATACACTATTTTTACCCCTCCAATAATTTTCCTTGTATATTTCAGTGAATATAGCCTCCGTGGATTTCAGACGTGAAGCCACTTCTTTGCAAATTTTCACAATCCATTGGTAGGCAGAATAGGCACCCGGAATTTTTTTTATCAATCTTTTTAATTTTAATACCATCTCTAATATCGTTAAAATCCTTTTTTTAATTCTCTAAACGGTCTTTTAGCAATTGGCTATTTCCCGTTTAAACTCAGACTAATAACCACAACAAAATCCTGAATATTATTTTTTATACTCACTAATCAATTTTCCTATCACGTCTCGATATTTTTTTTCGAAATTGTTGACCATATGATTTTCTTGAGCAAACTCCCATGATTTCCTGGACATACGTCTGAGTTCCTGAGTAGAACGAGACGAAGTTTGACGAACCGCCTCCCGAATAGCCTCGATTGAGCAATCCTCAAGGACAACACCTTCGTCCTTACTCACATCCACACCGGACTCATAGCTTATGATTGGGATAAGGCCAGCATGCAACGAAGTCAACACCGAACCGGCATTCGTTTCAGAGCAGGATGGATAGACCAATCCGAGACAGCAATTGGTCAGGTCCATAAACTCAGCGCTTTCTACGTCAATCCATCCACGAGTATGAATGTTGGGAGTATGGTACAACTCCTGAAAATATGCCTGCTCAAAATCCTTTTCTCTCGCGACCGGACCGCAAACCGTCAAATGATATTCCGGCATTCCTGCGAATGCTTCTAAAACCAAATCAAGACCTTTATGCACCATTCCCTCACTCCCCAACCACAAAAACCGGAATCGACAGGATTCGAAATCCTTTGAATCCGACCAGGGATATTTGTAGGGAACCGCATTCGGAACCAGATAAATCGGCTTATTAGCATAATTGAAATTTTTGGCACCAAATGCACAATGAACGACCACACAATCTGCATACTCAATTGCCATAGCAAAGCTTGGCATCATGAATCTCCTGGAACGTAGGGTTACATTTCTTCTTTCCTGTAAAGCCAAAAGTCGTTTCGCTTCGGCAAAATTATTAAAATGGGGATGGGCCGTAGTCGCATGAAGTATCTTAATACAGTCCTTATTAAGGTGAGGGGCGAGTCTTTCAAAGTTCATCCGGGTATCGATAAAAAAATCATATTTCTTTTTAGGAAGAAAACTCTTATTCTGATTACTAATGACATCAACAGCAAACCCGAGATCAGTAAAAGTTCTTGCCATCACGACGGACAATTGACGGTTATAGTGATAATAAGGGATTGGTTGTCCCGGTTTGGTTGAAAAAAGTTCAATTCTATAGGAGAGAAGCACATGACCTCGAGGCGGACCATCAGGCTTAAGGGATATCACCTTTCTATTAAAAGGCGAATTGAATTGCTCAAGAATACTTCCGAGTGCTGCATGGGAAAACTTAAGTATATGTTTCGGATAATTACGAACAATCCTCATTAGTAAAAGCGCTTTCTTCTCATTTGGGTTTGGAAGCTTTGACTACAGAGGACAAAAACCTCTGGCAAAGATTATTTGATTGAGAAACTGCAAATCTGGAACCCCCACCCCCCACACCATGGAAAACCCTCATTCATTCGAATGCCCTGGGAGTTGAGAATTTTTGGAGTCAGAAAGTTGAGCTTTATACCATTCCACAGTTTGCTCTAGCCCACTTTCAAGCGAAACTTTTGGTTTCCACTCGAGTGTCTCAAATGTCTTCAACACCTCGGCCGTTCGCGCTGGTTCCATTACGCGATCAGGGAGGACGCCGAATAGAGGTGGAGCTCCACTCCCCACTACCTCAACCAGCCGTTCAACCAATTCACGAACGGTCACCAGTCTTCCCGATCCCAAATCCACCGTGGTCCCTTCAATTTGTGGCACTTGAGCAGCGGCAAGAAACCCCTCGATAACGTCATCGACATAAATCCAGTCCGCCTTCCACTGCCCGCTGGAAAGTTTAGGCGATTCTCCTTTGAACAGAGAATGTACGACGGTGGGAATCAGCTTGCGGGTTTCCTGTCCTGGTCCATATGTCATAAAGGTCCTGACAATGACCACGGGCGTACCATAGAGCGCATGAAACATACGCCCATAGCCGCTACTCGCCCACTTGGCAGCCGCATAGGGTGAACTGGGAATACTCTCTCCATCATCCGATGGTTCATTGAGGGATCCGGCCAGCACGATGCGGTGGCATCCCATTTCCGCCGCAACCGTTAAAAGATTCACCGTGCTGGTGAGCAGGCTGTGGAATGACGGCAGAACTAGTTCTCTGTTCTGAATTCCTGAGACTAACCCAGACAGATGAAAAATGACGTCGGGCTTTATGGATTCGAATAACCTGCGGACCGCTCCGAAATCCTCCAGGTTCGATTGCCACCAGATGGGTCCACCTTTCTGACGGTCTCGTTGAGATCGGGATATCGCATGTACTTCCACACCGCGCATGCCTAGGTGACGGCACAAATGCGATCCCAAAAACCCGCTGGCACCGGTGACCATAACTGTGCGAGCTTTCCATGAAGAGGTCGTTTCCACCAGAGGGTTCCCATTGGGAGAGGTCATTTTTCACCTCCCGACCACATGGACAAGATCATCATTCGCGTGATCGAGGGCCTGCCGTAGTAATTTTTTCTTGAACCATCGCACAAGTCGTCTTTCCTCTCCACTGCAGCCTCACTCACCTTGATGTCCATGGTGTCCGCCATGAGAATTCAATGGGCGTGGCACTCATGATACTTCCTTTAGAAGTCCGTGCTCTTCCAACGATTCAGCGGCTTTGTCAATGGACTCAAATTCCAATCCAGATCGTTCGGCAATGTCTAAGAGCGAATGCATTCCATCAGAAAAATTTAACACCCACAACATCGCCATCTCCCTTCTCGCGCCTTCCGATTGACCACCAATGGCCCGGTAGAGGCCCCTTTTTCCTAAACGGGGTTCGCACTTGGGATTTTGACTGAGAAATGTTTTGTTCCTTTCCAAAATATTTAACGCCCTTTCACAGCAGATTAAGGACTCTTCCAACGACTGAGGCTGGACAAACGTTAAATTGTCGCCTGACGTATGATATTCGGGATATTCTCCGTGAGGTGTCCTCATGAAACAGCCCACTGGCAAATTGAAGCCCGGGGAACAATATTGCCTTTCATCATACCCATAGGGGAAGAAATCGATGATGTCATGCTCCAACCCCGAGGTTTTCAGGATATGCGTGAAGGCCCGATCAATCCCGGCATTGCCTTGCCGGCTCTTTTTATACGTCAATGGTCCGGGATCTCCCACCCCGGTCACCACCATGCCATTGGTGATTGTGAACGCTTGGGTTTCATGCAACGCCAGCCAGGTAATAGACCCGATCGTCCCTGGAATAAAGAGAAAGCGGTAAGAATACCGTAATGAGCGCCCGCTCAACGTCTTGGCCAGAAATGTCGTAACGGCAATTCCGGACAGGTTGTCATTGCACAAGGATGGATGGCAGGTGTGACAGGAGATCAAGATCTCTTCTTCAGTTTCCCCTTTTATGATGTATTCCCCGTAGGTCAAATGCCCGGATTCTAAGGTTGAATTGATACATATCTCATATTCCTCATCTTTCATCGCCATCAATTGCCGATGAGTCAGACAGAATCCCCAGCTTTCCTTGTAGTAGGAGGTTCGGTATGGAATCCAATCAGGATTCTCGGGCAATGAATACAGATGGGGTTTTAATTCTTCAAGCGCCATCGTGGTGTGAATGGGCTGACTATAACTGACAACATGCAGGTTCGATTGCATAAAATCGACAATCCGTTCTCCCTTTTTATTTTTAATATACGCATCCTGAATGTTCCACTCCTGTGGCACTACCCAATCAAACACCTCGGTTCCGCTTGGAATCTCATGCATCTTCACGGGGACATGGCGTGCAATTCCCTTTAGTGTCTCCCGAACGCCATGACCTGTAATACTCCGACAGAAGGGATACAGTTCAGCAAGAAACTGATAGATCTCATGCCCGATTTGATTTGAAACTTTGTTATCCATACGGCCACGCAGCCTTATCGTGTTCAATGTTGGGGTTCGATAAAATCTGGGTAACTTAGGTCGCGGTCAGATATGAGCCGTTCATCGGCTGGCCATTGAATCCCAAACGCAGGATCGTCCCACCGCACCCCTTTAGCACATCGAGGATCGTAGAACGCCGACATTTGGTAAAAAATCTCCGTATTTTCTTCAAGAGTCTGAAATCCATGGGCACATCCTTCAGGGATATAATGCATCCGCCGGTTTTCCGCGGTGAGAATGACCGCGGAATGCTGAGTATACGTTTGAGATAAAGGCCGCAGATCGATCAGCACATCGTAGATTGCGCCCTTGATGCACCAGACGAGCTTGGCTTCTTCATACGGAGCACATTGGTAGTGCATCCCCCGAAGGATCCCTTTCTTTTTATTAAAAGAAAGGTTGCATTGCACCTGTCTGAATGTGATTCCATGGGACTCAAACTCTCGTTGACACATTGTTCGGGCAAAGAACCCCCGACTGTCTTCAATACGCTCCGGATCAATTAAGAAGGCTCCCTTGATTGTTGATTCGGTAAAAATCACGGATACACCCGGACTTCCGGAATCGGCACCACGAATGCCCCGCCCCATTCGCGGATATAAGCCATTTGCTGCATAATTTCATCTTTCAAATTCCAGGGAAGGATCAAGACGTAATCAGGCTTCGTTCTCCTGATCGAATCGGGGTCATGGATTGGAATATGCGTCCCTGGCAGGTAAAGCCCTTGCTTGTGAGGGCTACGATCAACGGTGTAATCAATGAAATCCGTACGAATCCCACAATAATTCAAGAGGGTATTCCCTTTAGCCGGAGCACCATACCCTACGATAGTCTTCCCCTTTTCCTTGGCCTCAATCAAGAAGGACAGGAGTTGCCTCTTGGTATGATGGACTTTTTCAGCAAAAGAAAGATAATGATCTAAGGTTTGTAAGCCTGCCTTTTTCTCCCGATCCTGCAAGGCCGCAACTCTGGACTCCACTGGCTTTGAGTGATCGGCTTCATGGCGAGCATAGATTCGAAGAGACCCGCCATGGGTTGGGAGCTCTTCGACATCGAAAAGAATTAACCCGTGCTTCCGGAATACCTGTTCTACGGTACCAAAAGAGAAATACGAAAAATGTTCGTGGTAAATCGTGTCAAATTGATTTTCATCCATGAGGCGCATCACATGGGGAAATTCCATGGTGATGACACCCTGAGGTTTGAGCAGCGTTTGAAGCCCACGGACAAAATCATTCAAGTCCGGGACGTGAGCTAAGACGTTATTGCCAATCAACAAATCTGCCTGCTTTCCTTCTTCAACCAAAATTTGAGCCGATCGTTCACCAAAAAACGATACCCGTGTAGGTATCCCTTTTTCGGTAGCCACTTTGGCCACATTTTCCGCCGGTTCGATTCCCAAAACGGGGATGCCCTTTTTGACGAAATATTGAAGTAAGTACCCGTCATTACTGGCGACTTCAACCACAAGACTCCGTTCATCCAGTTTTATCCGTTCCTGAATCATATCTGTATAGGCGCGCGCATGTTGAAGCCACAAATCAGAATAGGAAGAAAAATAGGCATAATCGCTAAAGATTCGCTCAGGAGTTGAACAGTCCTTTAACTGCACCAGAAGACACCGGCTACAGACAAAGGCATACAATGGGAAAAACGGTTCCATCTCCCCCAAGCATTCGGCTTTCACATAGGAATTTGAAAAAGGGGAAGTCCCTAGATCAAGAAACGTATGCTCTAGTACCGTACGGCAAAACCGACAAGACTGTGAATTTTTCATAGTTTTCCCCTCATGAGTCGACCGCCTTCATTCCGGAAACCGGGGATTATGGGGTCGGCTGCAATCCACGCCAAAAACGAAACATTTCGACGATCTACCAGTCACGTATTGTGTATTGGGAGGAATATTTTTAACAGGGCCCAATGTGAGGGGCCTTCTTCTTTAACACTTCGTCATACTTTTTTGCTCGAGAAATTCTTTATACCATGTAATTGTCTCAGCCAGCCCTTTTTCCAAACTATACAAGGGAGCCCACTTGAGCATCCGTTTAGCTTTGCTGGAGTCGAGATATTGATCCCGAATCTCGGCATTGGCCTGGTTCATCACGATTGGGGCTAACTGATGGCACTCCATCTGTATTTGAATTTCGCGCACAACATCCAAGACCGTCCACGGCTGTTCTCCGCTAAAATTAAACGCCTCGCCACGAACTCCCTCCTCCCGTGCGTGTAAGGCCAGAAGAAGATAGGCTTGCACAACATCAAGGACGAAGATGTAATCCCGTGTAAATTTTCCATCGCTCCGAATAATGGGGCATTCCTGCTTCAGGAAGCTTCGAATCGTACCCGGAACGATGCGACTCCAATTTAGATCGCCTCCTCCAAAAATGTTTCCACACCTTGCAATCGTGACAGGCAAATCATATGTCTGGCTATACGAGCGCGCGAGCAAATCGGTACAGCTTTTACTCACATCATAGGGAAACCGTCCCAAAGGCGGCATATCTTCCGTATAAGGCAAGACCTCAACATCACCATAGGCTTTATCACTGCTGGCCACGACAATTTGTTTGACCAGGTTTTTATGAATCCGGCAAGCTTCCAGTACATGATATGAGCCACGAATATTCGCTTCGAACGTGGGCAGCGGGCTTCGCAGAGCAATCCCCACCAGCGGCTGGGCGGCCAGATGAAACACGGTATCTATTTCATTCTCGCTGATGGCACGCTCCAGAGCCTGATAATTTTCCAATTCTCCTGAAACCACCGTTGTTCTTTTAACATCACCACTTCGTATGAGCTCGCTCTGAGGATTCCAATCTCTAATTAGGGTAGCCACAAAGGCACCTTTTTCAAGCAGACTTTTCACTAGCCAGGAACCGACAATGCCGGTTGCGCCCGTTACTAAAACCCGGCTTTCACTCCACAACATACTCATTTCCATACCTTCCAAGGGGCTTGCCCGGAATTCCACAATTCATCCAAATAATTTTTTTCTTTTAGGGTATCCATGCAGGACCAAAAGCCAAAATGCCGATATCCCATCATTTGCTCATCTTTGGTCAGACCCTCCAACGGCTCCTTCTCCCAGGATGTTTCATCATCAACGATGTAATCAATGGCCTTACCATTTAACACAAAAAATCCACCATTTATCCATCCTTCCCCTGACTCAGGTTTTTCATGAAAATTACAGATCCTGTCTCCGTCAAACCCGATTCGCCCAAAACGGGCAGGAGAACGAACAGTTGTCACAGTTGCCAGCTTCCCATGTGAATGATGGAATTTAATCACCGATTCAATATCGAGGTCCGCCACGCCATCACCATACGTAAATAAAAAAGTTTCATCATCACCTAACCATCTTTTAAGGCGTTTGAGCCTTCCACCTGTTTGCGTATGCATTCCAGTATCCACTAGATGGATTTTCCAGTTTGGCTGTTTGCCGTCATGTATCGTGGTTTTTCCATTCGCTAAATCGATCGTAAGATCATTATTGATAGCATAGAAGTTCAAAAAGTATTCCTTAATAACCTCAGCCTTGTACCCTAATGCCACGATGAACTCGGTAACATTATAAGCCGCATACACTTTCATGATATGCCAAAGGATTGGTTTCCCTCCGATTTCTATCATGGGCTTTGGTCTTAAGGCGGTTTCCTCAGAAAATCGAGTTCCCAATCCACCAGCGAGAATAACGGCTTTCATAATCCTGTCCCTTTTCTTATTTGCTCGTCAATTATAATACCCAGGCCAAGGACGCACCCAGAGGCTAAAAGAAAAACAGTCAACAACCCAATTCCGAAAACCTACTAATCCGTATGTGACCACCTAATTTTTTGAGGGGCATGGATCTGATGCGATCAGAAAATTCCCACCATATCCACAGCTCTTCCACTTGGTTTTTTGCAGCGGGCCATTAAACCATGGCTTTAAGCAGGGGGTCTCATCTACATGCCCACATTCAGACTCAGTATTCCCTACCCACATTGATGACCCTTAATGGCCCAATTGAACCAACTAAACTAAATCAATTTTCCATTTCGGCTAAATCCTCACAGGTCCATTATGAAAAAGGGATAGAGCATATAAACCCGGAGAGACCGCATTTAAAATTTGTAGGGATTTGTCAATCTCCTTCAAGGATCACAATCCATTTAGCACCTCTTCTCCTTCACATTGACTAGTTCCTGTCTGTACCCCATCTAGTAAGGTGGAAGCCAAAGTAACCAGATGGCCGCAGGAGTATTTCCTCACCTCTTGAAGGCTAAAGTTCTAGATTCAGGAACATTGCTCCCGCCAAAAGGCCGGAATTGCCGTTGGTCCAATCTTCCCTTTCCCTCCGAGTTGACTGTGACACGAGCTCTGAGAAAAGGATTTCGCAAATTTGGAGATGGATGAAAATTTGTTCGGATAGCTCCTCTTGGCTCATCCGAGTATGAGAGTCCTTTTAAAAAGGGCAAATTTTTATAATTCTCGGAAAAACCGAAATTCTTTGCAATATTGTCTCCATAAAGTCTAGCCGCATTAATGAAATACCCTAAATATAAAGGCACCGCCTGACGTAAAATGACTCTCCTTCTTTTTCTTGAGATACTAAACTCCGCAACGAATTTGTACCCATTCATCATTGGCATCGCTGGGCACTGATTGCAAACCTTCAATTGGATCGATTGTTGAAATTGTTAAAAAACAGAGCTCGTTGGTAAGTTTGCACACTAGGCTCAATGGGTTTGCCTTCTTCCACGGTAATGATGGCTTGTAATTCAATGTCGTGTATTTTTCCTCGCCTGAGAAATCTAGAGCCGAATGTTCCCTACCATCTTTGGTAACAATGAGCTTTCCAAGCCTATTCATCGAAATCTGTTTGGATTCACAATATTCCGTTAGCAGTTTATTCCCGATGCGTGTAAATTTAGCCTTCAGCCTTTCCGGTGAATAATAAAACCAGCGTGCAACACCCCGCTATTCCAACCACTGGCGTGAGTGCCACAGTAATTTCCGTTTTCAAAAACAGTCACCGTCGCATCGTAAAACTGCCGTTTCAGTTGTCGGACGACATTGATACCGATGATCCCACCACCAATGACCAGAAAATTTGAGGTTATCATCTATTTTCTTAGCATAACTCGGGAAAAATATTTGAGCCCTAAACCCCTGACGGAATCAACCTTGAGAACTTTGTCAAGGACGTCCTCACAATTACTAAGATTGCCATCTATTCAACAAGGAGAAAAAATCCGTACACATTGAAACAGCCCCCTATATGGACAGATATATTAGCCAGTAATTCATTCCTACGTATGGGAAAACTAAGAAAAAGCCAGTCGGCTTTGCATCTGCCAGCCGATTAAAGTCCTTCTAAATTCCTACTTGGCTTGGCCAAGTTTTCCCTAAATTAAAAACATCAGAACTCAATTGTGCAATGATTATTGCCATTTTCACCAAATTTACCGGACCTAAATAATGACTTCACGTTTTGTTTCGAGGTAATGGCAACTCCACCCTGTGACAAAAATGGACAAGCTGCCGCAATACCCAGCTAACTGAGTTAACAATCTTGTGGTCAAATTTTCCCGATCCAATAAATACCGAAATGACTCATCCCGACAAGAGGAGGACAAATGGGAGTGCATTAGAAAACACGGCACCAACACTTCTGATTCCATTATTCAAAACAACCAAGAAACTATGGCATGTAATGCCATATTTTTCCTTGAGATTTTTAAATTGGCCTTGCGATAACTAGGCTATTTTACTTGAATGCTTCTTCAAGTATGAAGAAAAAAGTATGAATAGTTGCTAAATATATTTAACGAGTTCGTAACCTCAATTGACTAAATGTGCCAATTGGTCTTATTTCGACCCAATTTTCCGCGTAACGGCCAAATGGGCCGAATCAATTCTCATTACAACACCACGCAATTGCGACCAATAACCATGCGGCCTTGAAACGCCACGGTTTCATAAGAAGTGAAACTCGTTCGGTCCCATTCCGTTCTGTTCTGTTCGAAAATTGCTTCAAGGCCATGAAAAGGCCCGTGATTAATACGAATAATTTATCCAGATTCAAAGGAAGCTAAAGGGGGAAGGAAAACAGCTCCATTGTGAACTCTCTTCCTAATTGAGTCAATGATTTCTTTTTCCACTATTGCTAGTACGGTACCAAACTTGACCATCCTCAGAACCCCATGAGCATAAGTCACTTTCCGGTATCGGTCTTCATGTCAACTTATATAAAGAGATACCCAGGGAATAATACCTCTCCATCACTTTTCGCCTTATTTCGGGTCGATTTTAAACTCTTTCCTCTTAAACTTGGACAGAAGGTATAAACACCCAATTAATTGTAAGTTGGCCTCCGCCACGTCTTCCTGACGAGCTTTACTATGAACGAGATACCACCGAGAGTCCGACAATATACTGCCTCCATCTTCATTAGAGCATATCAGAAAATTCAATTAACTCAACGATTTACTCCAATTTTTTCGTTAGCATTTCTTAAATAAACAGGAATGTATTTCTCATTCAACATTTCTCCTCTAACCTCATAGGCATTTTTCTGCTCCAATAACAATTGCCCCGACCTTTTAGTTGGTTCAACCTTCAACCATATTGGAGTGTATAAATCAACGGAGCTTGAGGCCCTAATTTCTTCAGCCATCCTGTATTTGGTTCCAGGCAACGAAATCTGTAATATTGTTTTAGATCTTCGGCAGAATACTCGGCAGTACTCATTCAGGAGGAACGATGAAATAGAAAAAGACTCTCTCCACGTTGAATTTCTTCCAGGTTTTTTGGTCCCCAATTGTCTATTGGAGGTTTTAACGATCCCTGCCTCAGACCAGGCTAAATAAACTGCTATGCGCTCCCATTCAGGACTGATGCAATGCCGCTTCTACGGCCACACCACACAACAAGAGCGCGATAGGGATGCCGTCAACTGATTGATCTAGGTGGCGTTTGGGCCATAGTTGCCTATCACTAGCAGGGAGGAAACGTAGAAAAGCTAGTGTTTGCACTCTCTACCCTTGCTGTTAACAATCAGGTCAGGGAAAGAACAAGGCTGATGGAGGGGGTTATTTAGGGAGGGAACCAGAGAAGCCTCATTACCGTTAGGACGTGCGACTGCAGGATGCAATGGGAACCAGGATGTTTTGCCCCAGACAAGTGTCCTTGTTTTAGGCAAAATCGTTGACATTGACTAGTCGGGCCATGGATTAGGTAATCACAATGCTTAGATTTTCAGAAGTTCCACAACCAGTTTCTGGATATATCCGAACTGCGATTTGAGGAGACGCCTACAATCGCCAAGAAAAACCCCTTCAGCTTGGCTTCCCACGTCTGAGCCACAAATTGTTCACTAATTAGGTCGATACTGAAGTTGGCCGGACCTTAGGTAATTTCCTGGCTGGTAATGACATGACACAGATCCTTCGGTCCTCCTATTTGCGCTAAAAAGGTATAACCCAGTAAATAGGCCAGACGCCCTTACCAGGTTGGAATAAGGGCGTCGGCCGATGACTCAAACACCAAATCGAGTGCAACGCTGAACATGCCGTTCATTCGGACATAAGGCAACCGATAGGTTAAAAGAGGCATTGCCCAAGGGTTTATTTATCCCTGAAAATTTAGCTTCACAAATTGGCTTCTTTTACAAATTCATAATAAACTGTCTACAATATGTTTCCCTTGATCAAAGAAGTTATCGCTTGTCAAAAGGCTCGTCAAAACCAGAAAAATTTATCGTCGACCAGACCAACATGCCAACTATCCTCACATCGAAGATGGATCAATCTGAAGCGGTACCCCTTTAAAGAGGCCTACAGATGAGCAAGTTGCCCCTATTTCCCAATAATAAAAAGGAAAGACTCATGTCTGTTTGCATTAAAATTGACCAGCAAGTCAGATCTCGACACAGATCTTGGGTCGTCGTGGCAATGGCCTCTTTGGCTCTGGCACTCGGATGCTTTGGCCTCGTCCAGCTGGCCACTGCCCATTCCGGGCCTGATCCGGAAATTCATGAAATCACCGAGAAATTGATCAAGGATCCAGATAATGTGGACCTGCTGGTCCAGCGTGGGCAAGTCTATCGGTCCAATGGGAAATACATCGAATCCTTGCTTGATTTAGAACGGGCTTGGCTGCTGAACCGCGAGAACCGCACTGTCGTTTTACAACGCGCGCTGACTCTCTCTGCCCTAGGGCGTGACAAGGAAGCCAAGACCGCATTGGATTATTTTCTTGAGGATGAATCAGACACGAAACGAGTCTTTGCTTTGGCCGAACGCGGGAGCATTTATGTACGAACTGGTCAAGCTGAACTGGCCATTACAGACTTTACGTCAGCCATTCAGTTGCAACCTACAATTGAGTTATACCTTGTTCGAGGAAAACTTCAGGAATCTTTGGGAAAGCTTGAGGATGCGGCAGAAGGATATCAGGATGGTCTTGCCAAGCTGGGAAATGCCATCTTACTAAAAAATGGCCTCATCCGTGTACGGATGGTTCAAAAACAATACGGGGAAGCACTAGCCTTAGTAGACAAAGAGATAGCTGGCTCGTCAGTAAATACATCCTGGCACCTCAAACGAGCGGAAATCCTAGATAATATGGGTCGATCAGACGCAGCCAGCCTCGCATATGAACAGGCATTAGCTGAGGCCAATCGTGTACTGGGGAAACGCCAGACAGCCATGCAACTACTTGCCCGCGCGGAAGTTTATCAAGCGATGGGTCGAATGGAAGAGGCCAAACAAGATCTCCGTGTGGCTATTCAAAAGACACCGCACTTTTCCGAGGCGAATGACCTCTTAAGAAAATTAGAAAACCAATAAATACTGGCCACCAGCCCCCCACATAAAAGCGGTGCACTTGGAAAAATTAAATAAATCAGAATGGATTATGGTGGCGCTGGGCTGTGCGCTTTTTGTGCTGGTGGCTTCTGTGACGCCAGCGATCGCCGCTGTGGTGCGGCAACCCTATCTGCAACTCGTCACTCCCACCTCCGTCACGGTGGTGTGGCGCACGGACCTGAATTCAGCAGACAATAGCCAAGTAAAATATGGCACGGGGGCCGGCTCTCTGAACCAAACGGCGACCGGCACGGCGGTCACGCGCTCAGGGCTCAACGTCAAGGATCACATTGTTACGATTACCGGCCTGACCGCTGCCACCAAATATTTCTATAACGTCGGCACCGTGACGAACGGTGTGCAAGTTACCGGCACTACTCAGCACTTTTTTGTCACGGCGCCCCCCGTCGGGTCGGCCACACCCGTTCGGGCGTGGGTGCTGGGGGATTCGGGCGATGCCAGTAACAACCAAAGGAATGTGCGGGATACGATGCTGACTGAGACCGCGCTGAATCCTCCAGCTCCCAACTTGATCTTGCACATGGGGGACATTGCGTATCAAAGCGGCACCGACGCAGAATTTACCACCAGACATTTTGCGATCTATCAAGATATTCTCCGCCAGACACCCCTCTGGCCGACTTTAGGCAATCATGAAGCCCTGTCGGTCACAACTTCTCTGGGCATTGGACCTTACTACGAAGCCCATGTCCTGCCGAGCAGCGGCCAAGCGGGGGGGGTGGCCTCCGGCACCGAAGCCTACTATGCCTTTGATTACGCCAATGTGCATTTCATTGTGCTCGACTCCATGGACAGTAGTCGGGCTCCGGGCTCGCCGATGTTGACCTGGTTACAAAATGATCTGGCTGCTACCGGGCAAGAGTGGGTGATCGCCTTCTGGCATCATCCGCCTTATTCGAAAGGCCACGACTCGGACAATGCCGCCGACTCCGGTGGACGATTGGTCAATATGCGGGAGACGGTGCTACCCATTCTGGAGGCCGGCGGAGTGGATTTGGTCCTTGCGGGGCATTCTCATGCCTATGAGCGGTCTTACCTCCTGGATGGCGCCTACGGCTATGGCACCTCACCTAACTTTGCTACACCGTCCTTCAATACCCTATTGGCCGATGGCCATATTCTGGATGCGGGCAATGGTCAGCCCTCGGGCACCGGAGCGTATCAGAAAAGTGCCGGAGGTGTGTCGCACGAGGGAACCGTGTATGTCGTCGCCGGCCATGGGGGGCATGATCTTGATTCCACCCATCCCGTGCATCCGGTCATGGCGGTGTTTGATGTGGCCTATGGCTCGGTGCTCCTCGACATCACGGGCAGCAGCCTCACCCTCCGAAATCTGCGGGCAGGAGGCGCCATCACCGACACCATGGCTATTCAGAAGAGTGGGTCGCAACCAAACCCATTAACCCTTTCGAATCTGACCGTCGCCAGTGGGCAAACATATGTGGTGCCCGCCTCAGGCCTCCAAGCCGGCGGCACCGTCTATACCGACCGTGCCTATACCTTTACTACCGTCCCCTCCAGTGTGCAGGGCGCCACCTATATCCGAACCGCCAACAATGATAAAGCCGCGACGAATGCTGACTTTCTCAGCTTTACAGTCACTCAACCCGTCTCCGTATCGGTCGCTCATGACCTGCGTATCACCCCGAAACCTACGTGGTTGAGCACTTTTACTGATACCGGCGTGAATCTGGTGACCTCGGATACCACCCTCCGTCTCTTTGCTCGGTCCTTCCCCGCCGGCACCATTACCCTCGGGGGCAATGCTAGCGTTGGGAACGGCAGCATGTATTCCGTCATCGTTCAACCACAGAGTGGCGGAGGACCTGCCAATCAAGCTCCCAATGGGGTCATCAACACGCCGAGTGGGGCGCAGAGCATCCAGGTGGGCCAAGCCCTCACCTTTACCGGCACCGGCACGGATCCAGACAACAATACGCCATTCACCCATCGGTGGACCTTTGGCTCTGGCTCGGGCCTGGCCGATCGCACCGTGGAGGACCCCGGCTCCGTCACCTTTAATACCGCTGGCGTATTCACCGTAACCTATACGGTGACGGATGCCCTTGGGCTAGCCGATCCCACCCCTGCGACCATTCAAGTAACAGTCCAGCCACAAGGCACAGGCTTTACTGCTTACAATGACCTAGCCTGGGGATCAGGACAACTCGAAACGAATATCACGAAGTTCACCTCTCCCGTCGGAGGCTCAGGCTTACCCAGCAGTGGCATGCTCAAAGATTTCACCACCGGCCTCGATACCGGTGTGACCCTAACCGTGACGGGTGGCGAGTTTATCGGCGGTGGCCAAGCCACTCAGGGTGCAAATCCGACCATGGGAGACGCCTTCACCATCTTTAATGGAAAAGTCAGTACCCTTGGCGTCATTTCCTATGTCAATCAAGACGCTAACTCGCTCCTATTGACCTTTAATGGGCTCAATCCGAGTAAGACCTACGACTTGGCCTTCTTTTCCCATCGAGACTTTTACGGTTGGGATCGGGCCTCCCTCGTAACTCTTTCCGGACAGGACGCATTTATCAATGCGAGTTCCGCCGCCACCGATAATCCCAATGAGGTCGGCGGGGGAATCTTTTCCGGGTCTTCAGATACCTCGACTCGGCTACCGGCAGACAATGATAAGGGTTATGTGGCGCGATTTAGCAACATTGAGTCCGGAAGCGATGGGAAGATCGTGCTCACCATTAGCTTTGATGGAAACGTCGCCAGCCAATACACGGGGAAGTATGGTAGTGCAATCCGGCTGATGGAGTCCGGTAACGGAGGAGGACCCGTTAATCAAGCCCCCAATGGGGTCATCAACACGCCGAGTGGGACGCAGAGCATCCTGATAGGCCAAGCCCTCACCTTTACCGGCACCGGCACGGATCCAGACAGCAATACGCCATTCACCCATCGGTGGACCTTTGGCTCGGGCTCGGGGCTGGCCGATCGCACCGTGGAGGACCCCGGCTCCGTCACCTTTAATACCGCCGGCGTATTCACCGTGACCTATACGGTGACGGATGCCCTTGGACTAGCCGACCCCACCCCCGCGACCATTCAAGTAACAGTATCTAGCACACCCCCACCCTCATCATTAACCCTTTCGAATCTGACCGTCGCCAGTGGGCAAACATATGTGGTGCCCGCCTCAGGCCTCCAAGCCGGGGGCACCGTCTATATCGACCGTGCCTATACCTTTACTACCGTCCCCTCCAGTGTGCAGGGCGCCACCTATATCCGTACCGCCAATAATGACAAGGCGGCAACCAATGCCGCTTTCCTTAGTTTTACGGTCAATCAACCGGTATCGGTGTATGTCGCCCATGGCGATCGTATTACTTCGAAACCTTCATGGTTGAGCACCTTTTCGGATACCGGCACCAATCTGGTGACCTCGGATGCGACCTTTAGCCTGTTTGTGCGGTCCTTCCCGGCCGGCACCATTACCCTCGGGGGCAATGCGAGCGGTGGATGTTGCAGCATGTATTCCGTCATCATCCAACCCGAGGGCGGAAGTGGGCCCGTCAACCAAGCCCCCAATGGGGTCATCAACACGCCGAGTGGGACGCAGAGCATCCTGATAGGCCAAGCCCTCACCTTTACCGGCACCGGCACGGATCCAGACAGCAATACGCCATTCACCCATCGGTGGACCTTTGGCTCGGGCTCGGGGCTGGCCGATCGCACCGTGGAGGACCCCGGCTCCGTCACCTTTAATACCGCCGGCGTATTCACCGTGACCTATACGGTGACGGATGCCCTTGGACTAGCCGACCCCACCCCCGCGACCATTCAAGTAACAGTATCTAGCACACCCCCACCCTCATCATTAACCCTTTCGAATCTGACCGTCGCCAGTGGGCAAACATATGTGGTGCCCGCCTCAGGCCTCCAAGCCGGGGGCACCGTCTATATCGACCGTGCCTATACCTTTACTACCGTCCCCTCCAGTGTGCAGGGCGCCACCTATATCCGTACCGCCAATAATGACAAGGCGGCAACCAATGCCGCTTTCCTTAGTTTTACGGTCAATCAACCGGTATCGGTGTATGTCGCCCATGGCGATCGTATTACTTCGAAACCTTCATGGTTGAGCACCTTTTCGGATACCGGCACCAATCTGGTGACCTCGGATGCGACCTTTAGCCTGTTTGTGCGGTCCTTCCCGGCCGGCACCATTACCCTCGGGGGCAATGCGAGCGGTGGATGTTGCAGCATGTATTCCGTCATCGTTCAACCACAGAGTCCTCCTCAGTAAACGGGCCTTTTACCAAGCATTACAACATAATACCAAGGAATGGGACCGTCACTGGGTGCCTTGGGGCGCTGGCTGATCCCACTCCGCAATCATCCAAGTGAAAGCATATCCCCATCTCTTGTGATGGTTTTCTTTAAAGTCAGTTGTATTTGGGACGAGTGGTTCCTCAGTCAGTGAAATACTCCCGACGGGAATGCGGTTTCAACCGGTCGCTGCAACATCTAATCTCTAATAATAGAGAGGAGGATGTTGAAAATGAAGCGGCGCCCAAGGATTTATTACACAGAAGAACAAAAGGCCTTAATGTGGGATCGCTGGAAGAAAGGTGAATCTCTGGAGTCGATTGCGCGGTTATTTGATCGGCATCATCCGTCGATTGAACGTATCCTTCGAGAGCATGGGGGGATACGCCCGCCAGAGCGTCGACGATCATCATGCGCACTAACCCTGGCGGAGCGGGAGGAAATATCACGCGGCATAGCTACAGGTTGCTCCATTCGTTCCATCGCAGCCTCCCTGAATCGTGCGCCTTCGACCATCAGTCGGGAAATCAAACGCAACCATGGGCAAGGCGGTTACCGGGCAAGTCAGGCTGATCAGACGGCCTGGGCTCGGGCCCATCGCCCCAAAACCTGTAAACTAGTAGAGAACCGTGCACTGGCTCGAATCGTAGCCAGGAAGCTACAATTGGAGTGGTCACCCGAGCAGATTGCCGGTTGGCTTAAGCACACCTATCCGGACGACGAACGTTACCAGGTGTCCCACGAGACGATCTATAGGAGCCTATTCATCCAGGCACGTGGTGCCTTGAAGAAAGAGTTGATGCAGCATTTGAGGCGCACACGAATGATGCGTCGTTCACGCCACCACACACAAAAAACGGAGGAGCACGGCCGGATTACCGACACCGTATCGATCCGTGAGCGGCCTGCCTCTGCGGCAGACCGAGCCTTACCGGGACACTGGGAGGGTGATCTGCTATTCGGTAGTCATAACAGCCAGATGGCGACGCTGGTCGAACGTCATACACGCTACCTGATGCTGGTCAAAGTCGACAGCAAAGACACCGAGACGGTGATCAATGCCTTGATCAAGCAAGCGCATAAGTTACCTCGGGAGCTTTACAAGTCACTCACCTGGGACCGAGGCAAAGAGATGGCCGACCATAAACGCTTCACGCTGGCGACCGACATAAAGGTATACTTTTGTGATCCACACAATCCCTGGCAGCGAGGGTCCAACGAAAATACCAATGGTCTGTTAAGGCAATACTTCCCGAAAGGAATGGATCTGTCGAGAGTTCCACAAGCCAAGCTAAACGCCGTTGCACGGCGTCTCAACGAACGACCAAGAAAAACGTTAAACTTTGAAACACCTGCTGAACGATTTAACCCATGTGTTGCAGCGACCGGTTGAAACCGCAAACGAAAGGAGCCACTGATGAGAACAGACAGGAGGCGATGCAAAAAGGCCACTAAAGGCTCTCGAGGGATCTAGCAACCCGCGTGCTCTAGCGGGCAAGTAAACGCTTAACGCAGTGATGATGGATATGGGCTGGATGATCACGGATAGCGGCATGTTGATCGAGCCAGAAAAATTGACGGGACCTCCTACCGACCGAGCTTTCCCAAATTGGGTGCTCAAGAATGGGGCGATCTTCCATGGACGACCAAAAGGTCAAGATGACGCACCCACGGCTCCGCGACGTGACCAATACGAAATGATCATATTTAAGGCAACGACGCAAGCTTTTCATTTCTCGCCCTAACCCGCCTCAAGAAAATGGTGACGCTAACGGCCCAGGACCTAAAGGTATTCCAAGAGCGGTCGCTTATGGCGTTCATGGCTTTTACGATCCTCTTCGGCCCGCCCCATCCGGGCCGCTAAGCCTCATCTCACTGGACATGGACCTGAGCGACCAGAAGATGGCCAAGGACTTTGGGAAGGTTCCATCGAAAATCATGTGATTGACGGCGAATTCGGTTCTGGAAGCCTTCAAAGAATGTCGACGTTTCATCATGTGAAGCTTCTGGCACAACTGCACAAGACACTGATGTCGACCAACCCTGCGACCATGTTTCCACTGGTTCGCCAAAACGAGCGAAAAATCAAATGCACCCGAGGCAGCGCGAGGCTCCAGCATTGACTGGGGCCAGTGTTGCTGTACTGCGAGAAGCAATTTAACAGTATGAATGGCTTTGCAGATAATGCTCAAGTCATGAAGACCATCGAGGAATGGGAGCATCAAAGCCCTTCGTGGACGAAAGTGGCGTATAACAACCATGGGCGTCGCTCAGGATTTTTCAAAGAGTTTATTGATAACCTCTCTCTCGGAGGACAGATACTCCGTCAAAATGGGAAACCAAGGCGATCATCGGTTGATAACGCGAGGCTTCAATCAGGGTCTATATTTTGTCTAGGAGTCTACGGTGGATAAAAATTCAGGTGAAGACATCTTCCGTTGATCGGTTAAAACAAACCATGAGGATTTTATGCGTTGCTCATTGAAAACAACGAGAGATGTTCGTAAAACTTGAATGTAAAATTTAAGGGGCTGTACCAGATAACTGATACTCAGTTATAGGTACAGGATGAGGAGGAGCCGATTAAATCCTGAGAAACAGAGGCGATTAATGGAACTGTTTGTGTCCGGAGCGACGGCTCGATGTGCTGCCGACTTGGTCGGGGGTCAATTTCAAGACCGCCGCCTATTACTTTCATCGCCTACGGATGATTATTGATCAGGCCACCCAAGATGAAACGGCCTTCGCCGGCGAAGGCGAAGTGGATGAAAGTTATTTTGGTGGCGTGCGCAAAGGAAAACGTGGTGGCGGTGCGGCTGGCAAAGTCCCGGTCTTTGGTTTGCTCAAGCGTGGTGGCCGGGTTTACGCCAAGGTCATCCCCTATACGCAAAGCCACACCCTCAAGAGTATTATTGAACAGCGTGTAGGCCCTGATAGCATTGTGTTTGCTCACCATTACTGATCGTATAATGTCTTGGACGTATCAGGCTTGAAACATTTCCTGATTAATCATTCTGAACGTTTTGCAGACAAACAGACCCACATTAATGGCATTGAGAACTTTTGGAATTAGGCCAAGCGCCACCTGCGGCGATTTAACGGGATTCCCAAAATGCATTTTCCGCTGTTTTTAAAAGAATGCGAGTGGCGGTTTAATACCCCTCAACCCAAAGCACAATTACACCAATTAAAACGCTGGGCTAAACGGTATTTGGTCTAATTAGCTGGTACAGCCAAAAATTTAATAATACGATTCTTTTGCCAATATCATTCTTGCCACATTCGTATCAGCTTTTTTCAAAGTTAGGGAAGGAGCTTCGCTTCTGCAAAAAAGGGAGCTTTCAAAGGCAAAAATATCCTGAATTCTCCGACTATTGAATTTGCCAATCTAGGGACGTAGTAGCGGGATAGCCTGTTGAGGTTATGGCCGCCCCATTCATTAACCATATCGCTACTGTACCACTAACTGTATTATGCCACACGAGGTCGGCCTTCCCATCACCATTGAGATCGCCCACCTGCCGATTCACCCAATTCAACGAAACACTCCCCGGAAAACCTGTCGATGCGATAGTCGCCCCATTCATAAACCACACAGCTACCGCACCTGAGCTCGCATGGCGCCAAACAATGTCATCCGTGCCATTCCCATTCAAATCTCCCACGCCCGCAATCTGCCACGCTAAGGATCCACCTGACGGAAAACCCGTCGACGTAATAGTCGCCCCATCCATTAGCCACACAGCCACAGCCCCTGTACTGTTTTTACGCCAGACGAGGTCGGCTTTCCCATCGCCATTGAGATCGCCTACTTGCCGGATCACCCAATCCAACGAGACACTACCTGGAAATCCTGTCGAGGTTACAGTCGTCCCATTCATAGTCCACACCGCCACTGCGCCACTGCTGGTATTTCGCCAGATGAGGTCAGCCCTCCCATCGCCATTGAGATCTCCCACGCCCGCGATTTGCCACACTAAAGGAGCCCCGGGTAAAAAACCCGTCGACGTGACGGTTGATCCATTCATGAACCACACCGACACTGCACCACTGCTCGTATTTCGCCAGACGAAGTCCGACTTCCCGTCTCCATTCATATCACCACCTCCGGCGATCTGCCAAGCTAAAGACACCACGCCTGGAAACCCGTTAGAGGCAATATTAACACCGTTCATGAGCCAAATGGCCGAGGCCCCAGTACTGGTATTCCGCCACACAATATCGGATTTTCCGTCCTTATTAAAGTCAGTCGAAGCAATTGGACCAGGTGGATAAGTGGAATTTTTGATGATGCTCATGGTGTCGGTGATAGCGCCTCCTGCCCGCAGATTTCGGAGGGTGAGGCTGCTGCCCGTGATGTCCAGGAGCACCGAGCCATAGGCCACATCAAACACCGCCATGACCGGATGCACGGGATGGGTGGAATCAAGATCATGCCCCCCATGGCCGGCGACGACATACACGGTTCCCTCGTGCGACACACCTCCGGCACTTTTCTGATACGCTCCCGTGCCCGAGGGCTGGCCATTGCCCGCATCCAGAATATGGCCATCGGCCAGAAGGGTATTGAAGGACGGTGTAGCAAAGTTAGGTGAGGTGCCATAGCCGTAGGCGCCATCCAGAAGGTAAGACCGCTCATAGGCATGGGAATGCCCAGAAATGACCAAATCCACTCCACCGGCCTCCAGGATGGGCAGCACCGTCTCCCGCATATCGACCAATCGTCCACCAGAGTCGGCGGCATTGTCCGAGTCGTGGCCTTTCGAATAAGGCGGATGATGCCAGAAGGCGATGACCCACTCTTGCCCGGTAGCAGCCAGATCATTTTGTAACCAGGTCAACATCGGCGAGCCCGGAGCCCGACTACTGTCCATGGAGTCGAGCACAATGAAATGCACATTGGCGTAATCAAAGGCATAGTAGGCCTCGGTGCCGGAGGCCACTCCCCCTGCTTGGCCGCTGCTCGGCAGGACATGGGCTTCGTAGTAAGGTCCAATGCCCAGGGAACTGGAGCTGTTCGGAACCTCATGATTGCCCAGCGTCGGCCAAAGGGGTGTCTGGCGGAGAATATCTTCATAGATCTTAAAATGGTTGTTGGTAAATTGTGCATCGGTCCCGCTTTCATACGCAATGTCCCCCATGTGCAAGATCAAGTTGGGAGCTGGAGGATTCTGCGCGGTCTCAGTCAGCATCGTATCCCGCACATTCCTTTGGTTGTTACTGGCATCGCCTGAATCCCCCAGCACCCACGCCCGAACGGGTGTGGCCGACCCGACGGGGGGCGCCGTAACAAAAAAGTGCTGAGTAGTGCCGGTAACTTGCACCCCGTTCGTCACGGTGCCGACGTTATAGAAATATTTGGTGGCAGCGGTTAGCCCGGTAATCGTAACAATGTGATCCTTGACGTTGAGCCCTGAGCGTGTGACTGCCGTGCCGGTAGCCGTTTGGCTCAGAGAGCCGGCCACTGTGCCATATTTCACTTGGCTATTGTCTGCCGAATTCAGGTCCGTGCGCCACACCACCGTAACGGAGGTGGGAGTGACGAGTTGCAGATAGGGTTGCCGCACCACAGCAGCGGTCGCTGGCGTCACAGAGGCCACCAGTAAAAATAGCGCACAGCCAAAACTCACCACACCAATTTTCTTCATATTTACGATCCCTAATGTCCTAATGTTGGGGGGAAAAAGTCATCCCCAAATTTTTTAGAATAAAATGCGAAGGAAACTTTACTGGTTATATTGAGGCATCACAAACATGTAAGAGAATGCCTGAGCAAATCCAAAAAAATCAGATCTTCAAACCTTGATACATAACCTACGGTATGAATATATACAAATATTCATTCCTATAAAAATACCAATATAAGGCTAATACCAAATTAAGACTGTCAAAACTCCAGCATATCTCGTGCCCAGCAAATGTCAACTGGCGGATAGGCGGTCAGGAAAATGATCAAAATAGCTGAAATCTTGTTTTTAAAAGGTCATTTTTCTTTAAAACGAATAAACACTGTAGAAAAACCTGCGTCCTTTGGACATAATAATCATAGAGTTTTTTTATTGGGATCCCCAACACCCTACAAATTGAAGATTAATCAATACTATATGGGAATAACCCCACACTCCCACTCGTCCAATGCTTCCTTCCCAGATAGACCTCAGTTAATTTTCTTTTTAGAGACCTTTCGAATATTTCAGATTTAAAATTTGCTTAAGCTCTCTCTGACACAAAGGAAGTTAACCCATTTCCTTACAATTCAAATAAAACTTGGAGACACCTCCTGAATTTATAAATTTTTGAATGAATCTTTATACTCCCCTGGTCTCTTAGCATCAGGAGCTTCCAAGAAAGGAGCAAAGGTTTCTCCTGCATTTCCATTCACATACTCCAATCCGATGATGTCTTATGGACTACTTCATCATGGTATTAAATTCTCATCATGCCTTTCAGGTGATCTAGAGACGCCTCCCACACGTAGCTTATCTGCAGCAGGAGAGCCCAATTTCCCCAAGTATAAACTATTCTAAGCCTTCTCTGTGCCTTTCAAACGTGAGGCCTTTTGGGCTTTCTTCATTAGCTCGCATAAAGCAAGTGGGGGGCAATGCCGGAAGAGGTATAAATCTTATCCTCTTTATTCCGTCATGCCCCCCAGCTCTTAGATGAGATTCCCCTCTTCCCTGGCCTACTCAACAATTCCCTAAAGCGTTGGGCTCCAGCTTGACGTGACCCCCGTTTCTAGCAAGAAACGGGAATCACATTTAGCAGAACTCTCTTTTCAAAAAGTGCTTCAGGCTAAGGTTGAATTTCCCAGGAGGTCGATGCGCTGCCGGGGAAACCAGCGGAGGTCATAGTCGTCCCGTTCATCAGCCACACAGACACTGCCCCACTCGTGGTATTTCGCCAGATGATATCCGCGTTGCCATCGGCATCGGTATCACCCACCTGTCTAATTTCCCAGGCAGAGCTCACCACACCTAATGAGCCGGTGGAGGAGGGAGCCGCTGTCCCATTCAGCAACCATACCGCAGCACTTCCATTCGTGTGCCGCCAGACAAGGTCGGCCTTGTCATCACCGTTCAGGTCCCCGACTCCCTGGATGGACCAAGCTGTCGACGCAGTGCCGGGGAAGCCAGCGGAAGTCATGGTCACCCCATCCATCAGCCACACGGCCACAAGGCCGCTCGTGGTATTGCGCCAAATGATATCCGCCTTACCATCGGCATCCGTATCACCAACTCCCGAAATTTGATACGCCGAACTCACCACACCCAATGAGCCCATGGAGGAAGGAGCCGCTGTCCCATTCAGCAACCATACCGCAGCACTCCCATTCGTGTGTCGCCAAACAAGGTCGGCTTTGCCGTCACCATTTAGATCCCCCACTCCCTGAATTTGCCAGGCCGTGGATGCTGTGCCGGGAAAACCAGCGGAAGTCATGGTCACCCCGTTCATCAGCCATACAGCCACTGCGCCGCTCGTGGTATTGCGCCAAATGATATCCGCCTTGCCATCAGCATCCGTATCACCCACTCCCGCAACCTGCCATGCAGAGCTCACGCCTCCTAGAGAGCCCATGGAGGAGGGAACCGCTGTCCCATTCAGCAACCATACCGCAGCATTACCATTTGTATGTCGCCAGACAAGGTCGGCTTTGCCATCCCCATCCAAATCATGGCCAACAGAACCAGATGACTCAATCAATCGGACTGCACTGCCATACTTTCCCTTGTATTGCTCACCCACACTTCCATCAAAACTAATAGTCAGCACCACGATACCATCGCTGCCGGGACTCACCTCACTCCACCGCGCCACATAACCATTGTCATTGTCGGCCGGTAACCGAGTTGAGCTATCCCCAGGACCAGAGAAAATCACACCCCCAGGCTCACTGGGATTATCAGTTGCCACCGAACTCGTATTCGTTCGCCCAGCCGTTCCGGAAATGGTCACAAGGGAAGCCCGATCCCACCCGTTCGCATTTCGATGAGCGAAATAGGCCAAATCGTACGTCCTGTTTGGATTGAGCCCGCTAAAGGTCAACACGAGGGAACTGCCAACAGCATCGACATAGGAAAGCGCGCCCTGGCCGCTGACCTTGCCATCAAAGATCATAAAGGCATCTCCTGTGGTTGGATCTGCCCCTTGAGTGGCCTGGGGAGCACCGAGATATGAGCCCCCCATAACGGCTAGGGTGACGCCGGTATCGACACCAGTGGCAAAATCTTTAAGTAAGCCGGTACTGGGCAAGCCAGAACCGCCATCTGGCGAGGTGTACTTCGTGATATTCGTTTCGAGCTGACCAGTACCCCAGGCCAAATCGTTATATGCGGTAAAACCCGCCGCAGCGGCCATAGACGCCGTCCCCATAACCAACATAGCAGTCGCTAGTGAACCCGCTACCCACCCTGAAGACCGACATGTATTCCTTTTCATAAATCCGCCTTTCCTTTTTTCCAGGAATAAGACCAAATCTTTCATGGAAGCCTATCCTTTCAATAAATCTCCATAAAAAATCTTTCCCGGGCAATGGTTAACACACCTATAAAATATGAATATGACCGCATGCTGAATTGGCTGTTTCCCTCTCAAACGGATTGAAAGTGGGGATAAATTTTCAAACCATCCGAATTCGCAGTTCTTTTCAAGTGTTCTACCTGGTACCACCTCCTTTGTATTTCTACAGAAATTGAGTTGTTTTTCCTGCCTGATAATCCCGGAACAAGTCTCAGTTTTCCATAAGTCCATACTGGTTATTTGATAGAAAATGATGAATATCTTTCTTCCGGCTTAGTACAGCAAAACTTCTGCCACCTTTGTCATCTCCACGATTATTTCTCTAGATTCCTTCGATCCGAGTATGTTTTGTGAAATCAGTGTTCGAATCTAGTAGATAGGAAGCCAGATGTTTTTCTAAAGTCGAAAAAATCTTTGACAGAATAGGGTACCCAATCGTTCCAGGGCTAAAAAACAAGGAACAACTTCCAACAGGTGAGACAATATATTTCTGACTTAGACAAATTTTCCGACGATGAGGAAATCCTCTTTACCTGGTATTCCGAGTCAGATGATTAATTCTTTAACTATTTAAAGAATTTCAAATCATTTCTAAATCTTTCCGTTGAATATTTCTGGATGACGGTCTTTTCTATTCCTAATTCCAATTATGGGGAATTCATAATAACTTTATGGCCCGGGAGTCCCGACAGCAATTTGGGCTAAATTGAGTGTCTATTCTCCCACCTTGGAGGATTTATTTGGTTTCTTCCCCCATAAAAGGTCGCGCCAACTCTGTGGGAAACAGGTGCGATTGGGGGAACAATATTTGAGGGAATCCAGAAGCACCTTCGACTGTGCACCATCTGGAATTTGACGAGTCAGAAATACGGCGCGAAAGCTTGTCGATTGCAACGAGTCCTTGGCTTGTCCAGTTACTTTACCTTTTAGCCATGGCTCCACGAACTCCCATGGAAAAGGGTGCGTCCTGAAAGAGACCGACTGGTTGGTCCTGTGGAGGTCAATGAAAGCTGTGTTGGGGTGGAAAGCTCGTGTGCCGAAATGACACACAATCATTAAAGCTTTCGCGGCCATTGCGGCAAAGATGAAAGAACAGGGATCCTCGAAAGAATCTCACTACTCCATATCTCCCATGTGTCTGGACCACATTTTCCACTTCATTTAGAAAGTGGGGTTAAACCCAGCCCCCCGCTCAAACGGATGGCTGGACAGGGTACGCTCCTCTCCTACCGTTGGTTTTCAACAAACGGTCACCGTCCTTTCCGATAGCCCGGACCCTGCTTACGTCCTGACGCCCGTGATCTATAGAACTACTGACCTCCTAAAGCGATGGACTCTTTGCGCGCTCCAAAATGTGGAGTAAGCAAGGCTCACTTACCATATACCCGGATGAGGTCACCTATCGCTTTTCAGCGTAACTCTCGAAAAAATGTGAGGAATTGCCCATCAGGTAAAGAAAGGATGGATTACCGCCTCTCAAATTCCCCTAATCATCTCTATACATTTTCCGGCTAGGCACTTCTCAGCTCACCCAATTGTCTTTTTCTCTCCACTCCTAATTTCCACAAGTACCGCACTCGTCCCGACAAGTATCCAAAACAGATAGGAATGGCTTCCTCCGAAGCTGTCCTCAAAGAAAATACGGATGGAAAATCCAAGAACCATCAGAAATACTCCCATCTGTAACCACCGATGAGCGGAAGTCATAGCTTTAGTCCATTTCTCATAAATAGCTAATCCCACTTTGGCGAGCAACCAAAGAAACAAGGCCAGCCCTGGTAATCCCGTCCCCGTGACCACCATGAGATACCAGTTATGCGGTTTTTCCGGAATATCAGGAATTCCGAGATTCACTGCTTCCAAGTCAACAATATTTTGCCCATGACGTTTTTCTAAAATAGGTACGCCATAACCGACTCCAACAATGGGATGGTTCAAAACATCTGAAACACTAAGATTCCATACCGCTAACCGAGCCTTAATAGTCCAGGAATTGAAGGTTTCACGATGTAGCCCCAATTGACTAAGGACGACTCCAATTGAAAGGAATACCGCTATTCCTATGATCAGCAATCGGAGCGTATGCCGTTTATGAACTAGATATCCTCCGACAATTATTTGCGCCAGGGCTGCTAACCAGACACCACGACTATAGGAAAGCAGGAGGGCCAAGAAAGAGAGAAGTATGCCACAGACCAACATCACCCGTTTCCATGGATTAGTCACCGCTAAAAATCCCGTGATAAACAGAGGAAAAACCATCAACACATTGGTACTCAACCAGGTAAAGTCTGCACCGTTTATTTTTGGAAAACCCGCACGAATCGTGCGATCTAAAAGATTCCCTCCTCGGTCAAAAAAATCCAGAAGGGAATAGGTGTAACAAGCAATGGCCCCCAAGAGGACGACGGGGAGAACTTTTTTTAAAAAATAATCATTTCGTTGTTCCTGCACAATCAAACAGGTTCCATAGAAAACCGCAAACTGTGCCACAACTTTTTGCCATTCCCGTAGACTGATCATAGGATCAATTGAAAAAGGAATCGTAAACGCAACCCAGGATACAAAACAGATAAACGGGATAAGGAGTGAGGCATGAATCCAGAAGAGTTTTCGCTCCCATAAACAAAGGAGGATTGCCATACCCAGAAGAGGGAAAAAAAAATATTCTTGAATATGAAATAGTCTGGGAGAGAATCCTAAAAGAATGACCGCACAAAGGCCCCACCCCAGGGCAGTCCAAAGATCGGAGCTGGAGAAAACCTTTGAAGAGGGGTTGTTACCGACTTGTCCCACGTCTAAGTGGATGCTCATTGTTTCAATTCATTTGAGACAAGCAGTCTGGCAGAAGGTACGCTTTTAAGCCAACCCTCAATAGTCATTCAGCGGTGGGCAAAAACATTTGAAACTCTGTTGCCCCATACGCAGGCAAACCGGCTACCCGAATTTAAGGAATCAATATGGATGCTAACCATCACGCTGTCCCCCTACTACGAGGCACCTCTTGAATCAAATCCAAGACTCCTCGCATTGAACACGAATATTTGCTATAGACCACGGGAAATCAGATCATGAATATGAATCATGCCGACGACTTTTTCCTGTCGATCAAGGACGGGTAACACGGAGATGGGCTTTTCCCGTTTTTCCATAAATTGAAGAACCTTGACGGCTTTTTCATCCTGATATACCCAACTGGGCTTTGGATTCATGACCGTTGCAATCGTGAGAGCAAAAATGTTTTGTCCCCCCTCCAACACCCGACGAATATCAAAGTCGGTGATCAATCCCAATAAACGATCTTCCTCATCCAGCACAGACACTGCGCCAGCACGTTTACTCGTCATTTCACACAACATGAATTGAATCGTATGAGAAAGACGAATTACCGCATTTCCCTCACCTGTTCGCATCAGATCCCCAACGTTCAAAAGCAGTCGTTTTCCCAATTGTCCACCAGGGTGAAACATGGCAAAGTCGGCTGGCTGAAAGTTTCGCAATTTCATCAAGGCCATGGCCAACGCATCCCCTAAGACCAAGGCTGCGGTGGTGCTGCACGTAGGAGCCATATTGAGCGGACAAGCTTCTTCTTGAATGGGCGTCACAAGAACAAGATCACTCCCGCGTGCCAGGGTGGAATTTACCTGCGCGGTAATGGCAATAATTCGTGCGCCCATTTTTCGAATAAATGGAAGCAGTGCTAGCAATTCTTCGCTTTCGCCTGACTTTCCTACCGCAATCACGATATCTTCTTTCGCCACAATCCCAATGTCCCCATGCAATCCCTCGGAGCCATGTAAAAACACCGCAGGCGTGCCGGTGGATACCATCGTAGCCGAAATTTTGTTCGCTATCAGGCCGGATTTCCCTACCCCCGTAAGAATCACTTTTCCCTGACAGGATTGCAACATCTTTATCGCCTCCTCGAAAGGAAGACCTATGCTCTCCTCAAGGTGCGCAATGGCTTGACCTTCCAGCCTGATCACCCGACGAATTTCTTGAAGAATATCCATAAGGATCTGACCTCGTGATCTCTAGAAAAACAGGCTATGGTGGCAAAAAACTTTCAAGGTAAAACAATCATTAGCTAAATCAGCACCGATTGGTTCAGCCTTAAGGCGCGAGGTGTGTCCCACTCCTGAGGAGTACCTTCGCTATACTGAAACCCCAACCAAGGCATTTCCCATGACGCACAGTAAAAGAGGAATGGAATCGGTGATAGGAGGAACTTTTTGCCACTTTTGGGAATAGACCTCTTTACATAGAAGAACGTCTAAGCCATTTCAAGTGTATCAATACACAAAATCGTAATATGGGTCAAGTTGAGATAGAGCTCACTTTCCTGGCTTAGATCATGACACCACCTCTTCCTTTAAGGGCTATTATCTCCTTTGCCCAACCTGGTAAAAAGAAGGAAACCAAGACATATCGAAAGGCCCACACACAGGATGAAAACTCCAAAATTATCATCTGCCACGACTCAAGAAATTTCCAGAATGTATAATGTGTTGGACTATGATGGGCTTGGCCCGGTCTATTGTGACGAAGGTGGAGACGCGTTTTGGGAGGATCGCCGAGGTCCCTGCAAGAAACTGGGGATCGCGATTGCGAGAGCCCTCCGCGCCCATTTGCCTGCTATGGGGCGAAGTTTATATGTGGGTGCAGGAGTCCCGGAGATTCCCGTTTTGCTCATGGAACGGCTGGAATTAAATCGAACGGTATGTCCCTATAATCTTCGACAAGCAGAAGTGGATATTCTCAACCATGCCGGGGGCGAAAACGGAATCCATTTTTACTGCGGGTCGGCAGAGACTGCGACAGGCAAGGTTGATCATCTTTGGATTGTCAGCGTTCTGAATGACCCGGAAGAATTCCCCAATCTCTCAGTCCTTTTTTCTTACGGCCGTGCGGACCCTCTAGCCTTTGACGTATCGGCCTTTTCACACGAACGGGAAACAGGAGTTCGCTTATTTGCCAATTGCATGGCCAAACTTACTCTGCCAGGGTTGCTCACAACCTCGGTTGAAGAAATGCCCTGGGTTGAACACTGGTGCCACTTACATGGTATTCCCTATCAAGTTGAGGATCGGACCTATCCAACTGCCTTAGTAGGCGATCCTGTGTGTTTTATACGGATTGGATGAAGACACCTCATTTACTTAATACTCACGCGGGATAAAGGAGAAAACCAGGGCTGACATGAAACCGATTCCCCTTGGATTGATTGGCGTAGGACGACACGGCTCCCGTTACCTTCATCATTTGCTCTCAATCGAGACGGGAGGAAAATTGATTGCCATCAGCCGAAAAAACATGGAAGAAGGCATTCGACTCGCCACAGAATACCCTCTCCGCTTTTACCCGAACTATCACGATCTCTTAGCCGATCCGGCTATTCAGGCCGTTCTGATCGTGACCCCTCCCTCACTCCATCTTCCCATTGCATTAGAAGCCATTCAACATGGCAAAGCGGTTCTTCTGGAAAAACCCCTCGCTCTGAACCAAATCCAGAGCAGCCAAATCGTTGAGGCCGCCACCAAAGCTAAAGTCCCTGTAATGACTGCTCAGACTCTACGGTATGAGCCAGCGATACGCCAATTGCAAGCCTTCGCCTCATCCTTAGGCCAATGGCAATATCTTGTTTGCACCATGCGATTCGAATCCCGCTCAGCATTGCCGGGGAAAAACCCGTCATGGATCAATTATGGGGCCCTCATGGAGTTTGGGATTCACTTGCTGGATCTGGTCCGTGTCCTCACTCAGGATGAGATCCATTCGGTCTCGGCTGACATTAGTCGGCCTGGGGCCGATGACCCCGAAAATCGGGCTTTCATTAAACTGGTTACGCAAAAAGGACTTCCCTGTTACCTCGATATTTCACGCGTAAGCCAGGGACGAGTCACCCGCGCAGAAATTATGGGGTCATATGGCCAAGCATTCGCCGATTGGACGACCAACATCGTTCGAAAAATTTCCATGGGCAATGAGATATTAGACCATTCCTGCCCTCCCAGTGCCACGTTAATTGAAGTACTTCGAGACTTTTGTCAGGCGATTCGAACCGGAGGACCAATGCCCGTTACTGCGGAAGATGGGTTACGAGCAGTCGAACTTGCCGATGCGTGTTACCGATCAGCACAAACCGGGAAACCCGTTTTCCTCAATTAATTCCTGTATCTTCATGGCCGACCTCCCGGCATTTGTGCTCTCCACAGTTCATAGGCATCATGGATGGATGATCCTTTCCTACGATAGGCTACGTCGGCTTCGCCAAAGATTTTCTCAATTAATTCCCAATCTTGCCGGGAAACATTATAACGTTGAAAGAGTTCAGTAAGAGCTGGCTTTTCCCACATTGGTATTTTGTGGTTATAACTCACGAGGGCATCTAACATTTTTGATGTCAACCCTCTCTGATAAATTGACTGTAAAATCCCTGCACCTTCCTTATCAAAACGCTGCTCAACCGCCGCTATAAAATATTCGCTCAACTCTGAAGATTCGGATTTCACTAGGGCCGACTGCAATTGGATGAGGCCATGAATCAGTTGATTGGCCTGAGAGGTCCCCTCGGGCGGAAGAACATTGGCATCCCCAAACGTGGCTAACAGGGCCATAACGGAACCAACTAAGGCTGAACCATCTCCCTTTGAAACAATATCCGGCGAAGGCTGGGGCGACGAGGCAATTTCGCTGTGAGCGAGAAATACATAACCCGGTACCCGCTGTTTATAGATATCGGCGAAGGAAACGTTTTCCTTCTCCTTCTGAAATGGCTCAAGATTTTCAACTCCTGATGAGAGTTCATTCTCCAAGCCTCCTTCACTTCTACTTTCACCAGCCCCCCACACGGGCAGGACAGTCACCACGCCCCATACAGTCAGGGAGATCCACCACACTTTACGATTGCCGCCCTGGTAGATCAACGAACTCATGTCTTTCACTTGTCCTTTGATTCTATGAACCATTCGCTTTCCGCCTTCAGATTTCAGAAAAACTTGAAACTGCATGTATTGGTCTCACCAAGCAGGAGGCATTCTTTACAACTTCGCCAAACCTTGTCTCAAGAAGGCTCCACTCACGCTCAATGCCCTATTATTCTGTAGAGCTGCTAAATGCTGGCTTAGATAGTATTAAAAGCGATAATTAATTTTTGAGAAAATCCTGCACCCACAGCATTTCAATCCGGCATGATCGACTCTTGGAATACCTTCAACAAGGGGCCATGGAATCAAAGCCCCTGCGAAATTAGTTGAAGCATTCCAGATTACGACAGCTTGTAAAGTTTTACCGTCATGGTGAGACCTATTATTTCTCCAATCCCTATTTGCTCATATTGTTTACTCCCTCATCCCCAGGAATGGATGGAAGTTCCGGCTACAACGTAGCCTTTCATCGGTGACACTTCGTAAACTCACCTCCCGGGAATTTCAGGATCAAGACCTCCCTCCTCTTTCCATTTCAGAGGAAAGGACTGTCCGGCGTTACTCACCGCCCGTCTTCTTCTCTTCTACAGTTGATTTCATGGAAAAGCATGATCGCTAGGGCTGACAAACGCGCAATATTTTGGCCTCTAACATTGACCATTTTCCTAGCATTATGAGACATTCAGGCATCGAATCATTGGCTGACCCAATATTCCATTCATCAACGGTTATGATCGAAGGAGCACCGTTTCATGTCAAAAACCTTGAAAAAAAACAGCCTTGTCCTGACTGAGGGACCCGACCGTGCCCCCGCTCGTGCGATGCTCAGGGCCGTCGGCTTGACCGACGAAGACTTTTCCAGGCCCCTTATCGCGATCGCCAATACCTGGTCTGAAATCACTCCTTGCAATTATCATCTCCGCGATCTCGCAGCAAGTGTGAAGCAAGGGATTCGTGAGGCGGGAGGGACCCCTATCGAATTCAACACGATCGTGGTCTCAGACGGCATCAGCATGGGGACGGAGGGCATGAAAGCCTCCTTGATTAGTCGGGAAGTAGTGGCAGACTCCATTGAATTAGTGGTTCGAGGACATCTGTTTGACGGAGTCATTGCCTTATCAGGTTGCGACAAAACCATTCCGGGATGCGTGATGGCCCTGGCCCGTCTGAATCTTCCATCAATCATGCTCTATGGAGGCTCCATCATGCCTGGAGAATTCCATGGAAAACCTGTGTCGATCCAGGATGTCTTTGAAGCCGTCGGATCACACGCCAAAGGGAAAGTGACAACGGAGGAGCTGATTGAATTAGAACGCCGAGCCTGTCCAGGAGCCGGCGCGTGCGGTGGTCAATTTACGGCGAATACCATGTCAATTGCGTTTGAGTTTTTAGGAATTTCCCCAATGGGATTCAATGGCGTGCCAGCCCTCGACCCCAAAAAGCACCAAGTGGCCAAGGAATGCGGAAAAATCCTGATCAATCTCCTGAAAAATGATCTTCGCCCCAGGGATATTATTACTCGCTCCGCATTGGAAAACGCCATCGCGGCAATCGCCACTACCGGTGGATCCACCAATGGCGTTCTCCATCTTTTAGCCCTGGCACATGAAATGTCACTCCCATTAAATATTGATGATTTTGATACTATTAACCGCCAAGTCCCGCTCCTGGCTGACCTGAAACCAGGGGGTCAGTTCATGGCAGCCGACCTCTATCAAGCAGGAGGAACCCCGTTGGTGGCAAAGTGGCTTTTGGAATCTGGCCATCTCCATGGGGACCAAATGACTGTCACAGGACGAACCTTAGCTGAAGAAGCTTTCTCAGCCAAGGAAACTCCCGGTCAAAAAGTTCTCTTTTCCCCTTCTCATCCAATTAAACCAACGGGAGGGCTTGTGATACTGAAAGGCAATCTTGCCCCGGAAGGTTGTGTCGTCAAGGTAGCGGGGCATGCCAAATTAGCCCACCATGGACCCGCCAAAGTCTTCGATTGCGAAGAGGATGCGTTTCAGGCAGTCCAAAAAGGCAAAATCGTGCCAGGGGACGTGGTCGTTATCCGCTATGAAGGACCACAAGGAGGACCAGGGATGCGGGAGATGTTAGGCGTGACGAGTGCTATTGTTGGGGCAGGGTTAGGCGAATCAGTCGCCCTTTTGACGGACGGACGGTTTTCAGGAGCCACCTTTGGCTTCATGGCTGGACACGTCGCCCCAGAGGCCGCGAAAGGCGGACCAATTGCGGCAGTTCAAAACGGAGACCTGATTAATATCGACATTACTGCGCGACGTTTGGATGTTGAACTATCAGATCAAGACATTCAATCCCGTCTGGCAAAATGGAATCCACCGGCACCACGATATACAACCGGCGTGCTAGCCAAATATGCCAAGATGGTTTCCTCCGCATCTCTGGGAGCCGTGACTTCCTAACGATTCTCCTCAAGAGAGATGCGATTATTTTTTGAGGGGAATGTTCATCTTCTTTTGGGCAATTTGGACTGATTGAAAGGCCTTGTCCTTTTGCCCGAGTGCCGCTTCCTCTTCCACTTTTTCAAGGAAATCCTGTGGTCCGTGGACTGGGGCATACGTAAGGGTCACCACCACATCCATGGAAGGCGCATCCTGTGGGGTGGGAAACGTAAAGACCTCTACCCGCATTTCTTCAGGCTTAAGAAGGGTATCGTGTAAAACCTTTTTTGCCTCAAAATCAAAGACCGTCTCCTTTCCCTCCGTATTGCCAAACGTGCGCTCATAAAACCGTTGTTCGTTATAAACCTTTTTGAGATTTTTTCCAAAAATAGAAAGATCAACGACCACCCGAGACCACCCAGGATGCGGCAAAGGCAAATTATGTGGGACCAGGCTCTGAATATTGACCTGGACTTGAGAAGTTTCGGCGGAGGCTTCAGTCGAAAAGTCCAAGGTAACAGCATCCGCACGGACCTTTCCGAACCTACCAGGGAAGCTGTGATTGGCGACCTTCCTGACCTTCTCTCCATTTGCAGATTCATCAACTGCCTCTGGCATATGACAGGTTTGACAGGGTTTCCCACTGGTTTCAGCGTTAGTTTTTTCCCAAGACCCTAGCCAACCAGGAAGGTCCTTGGCAGAGTCCGTGATCTTTGGCAGGGAATCGTGACAGGTCACGCAGAATTTAGACTCTCGATAGAGTTCCAGCTTCTGTGATTGATGTGCCAAATTCTCAGCGGCTTTATCATATCCTCCAAAAATTGTTGTTCCCAATTGGAATGTTGGCGTTGGAGGATGCGAATTCATGTCTACATCCTGAATAAGATGGCATTGCGGACATCCAACTCCATCCATCCGTGGATCCTTTGATTGAACCTCTTTAATAAAATGAGGCAGATGGTCGCCATATTCAAGAATGTGCGGAGCGTGACAACGAAAACACATTGCATGGTCTTTTTTATCGGATGAAGCGAGAAATTTGTCCAGGGTTACCCGGAAAGCGGCAGTCACAATAGAACGCGATTGAGCCGAAGCTTCCCATTCATCAAAGACTCGAAGATGACAACGTTTACATTTTTCAGAATTGGGAAATGATTTTTCTATTGGTTTTTTGTTTAAAGACGATTCACTTGCCACAGAGGCCTGAGGAGGCATCGCCAGCAGAAAACATCCCAACAACAACAACAATATCCCCCCCCTCATAACTTCACCCCCGGGTGTTCTCTCTTTGTAGCTTTTGGTCATCAGACAATCCTTTTATGTTTTCCAACAAACAATCCGCAAGTTTTGACTGTCTATAAACTCATGGTGCGAAACGTGAGGAGCCGCGGGGAAGAATAATCTTTAATAATCCGTTCTGCCGTTTCCCGTTCTTTATCGGTGGCCAAGCCTTCGATGAATTTTGTGGAAAGAGCCTTAGATGGCTCGGGAATGAGAGAATAACTCACTGCAGCCTCAATCAGGGTAACCTCTGTACCTTGGGGAACTTTCAATGTAAATGGAATATGCCTGGTTGTACCTCCATTGACAAATGGTCTGGGGATCGGACCGCGAAGCAGTTCCTCAAATGTTCGGCCAAACCGTTCCTGGTATTGGTCGATAACCTGTCCATCTGAATTTTTGAGCGTAATCGTGACATAAAATTGCTTCAATACTGGATCGCCACCGGGAAATGTATGAGGCAAGGCACCATTCCGTAGCAGGACCTCTCCCTCAACCTGTCCATTGACCTTTTTAGCTTCAATATCCACCCTTGAAAACCATTCGGCCTGTAAATTCCTATTACTCAGCATAATCCCAGGAATCACAATACCTTGAAACCAATGTCTTCCGATTGGACGAGTGAGGGCTCCACGTTGAGAGGTTGAACTCCCCGTAGAACGCTCCATATGACAATCCTGACAAATCGTGCCTTTCAGAATTTCCCCAGGGATATCAGGTCGAGTGACGTCCTTAACTTTATCAAAATGGCAGGATGCGCAGTAATGTGCTCCTCGATAAATATCCGCCTGCGCAGAGGGATGCACGAGATTCTCATCTGGTTCGGCGTATGGTCCGTAAAGAATCGCCCCTGATTCAATTTTGAAAGTGGGATGTCCATAGGCATTTTCTTGGATCCCCGTAATGAGATGACAGGCACTACAGCTAATGCCTTCAATTTTACCCCGCTTTCCTCCCTTCATCACTTGATCAATAATCCGATCAGTGTGCTGTGGGAACACGGTCACCGCGGGAGCATGACAAGAAAGGCAACGAGTACGTTGTTCCTGATCGGGATCGGTTTGAAGCCACAGGCCCAAGACAGTTTTGAACACCGGTGAGGTGAGAGCTGTCCCATGGAGAAGAGCTCCATCCACCCGGCCAAAGGTCTTCAAATCCATGGTCTGCTCACGCATCCCCTTCCACTCTTCATAATGCCGGTCATGACATTGTTTGCATTGTTCAGAAGGGATAAAAACCTGCTCAATTTCCTCAATCCAGGATTCATCTCCTTCACCAATAACTGAGCTAGGCTGTTGACCAAGCCCGACTCCAGACAAACAGAAAATCCCTAATATTGCCGTTAAAATCCATCGGTTTTGCAAGGATGCTATTTTCAACAACCCAAAATTTTTATTAACCAGATTTTTCATGCAAATGGTTTAATCCTGAAGGATTCGTACAAAATGGAAATTAAGCCCGCCGGTAACCCCTTGATTCTCTGGATCTGCAGGTTCATAGGTGGCGACAGTAAAATTCTTTGTGGGGAGGGTCTGTTCCAAGGCCGTCCCCAAATCTACAAGAGATTTAATTTCATACTTATCAACTTCCTTTATGATCGCTTTCACCTTTATTCCTGATAATTCGGCAGGAGACCCTCCTATGACGGCATATACGACAACCCCTTCAGCTTTGGTCAATCCAAGAATTTTCTTGATTTCCTCGTCTACTTCCCCCACATCAATTCCAAATTGTTCGGCCAATATCAGGGCTTTTTCTTCGGTCATATTCTCATTTGGAAGCTGACCAAATGTCTCTGCTTGGAGGGCGATCAATCCAAGCCACAGACACAAAATACCTAAAAAAATTCGCATCCCACCTATAGATCTCATCCTTTTCATTTCTAAGATTCTCATGATGACCTATGCGTGGATTCCATTGCTCCAGGCCCATTTTGTGATAGTGGAACTGGATCAATGAGTAATTGCATCCAGGAGGCAACAGACTTTTGCCCATTCCGCTCCTTATTTTCTCCATTCCAAACCGCAAAGGCTATAGCTTGCATTCGCCCAGGAACCAGCATCGCTTCATTGTCCAAATCATCTCCAGTGGAGGTCAGGGGCCGTTTCATGACCACTCGCCATAAACCGTTTTTCCACTCCGCTTGCCCTTGAATGCGTCCCTGCTGTTCCTTGCTCGTTAGGGTGCTAAACCCCCCTCCTACGAGGTCCTCGACCGATGAGGGCCGACGCGGGATCACTTCAAACCGACGAGGACCTGATTTCTCACGCTTAGATTCTTTGGCTCGCTCGGCACGTCGGTCCACATCGCTCTGCCAATCCGCTTTCCAATGCCAAATATTCACATAATGATCGAGTTGGCCCATGCAAAAAAAGGCGGGGGCATCTCCCAGTGGAAGAGCCAATGCAACCCCATCCCTGAAGACCCCAGGCGTCAACGATTCATTAATTGTGGCATCTTGCCATTCCAGTAAAAACGCAATGTCTTTTCCGTTATGAATTGATCGGATGGAGAGAGCTCGTGCACTGGGCTCCGGCCAAACCGGTCTGGTAATGATTTGGCCACTGAGAGGAACAGGTAGAGGAGCCACGGACTCCCACGCGGAATCGGAAGGATGAGTAGGAACTTCCCCTTTTGAAAAATGCGCAAGGACAACCATTCCCTGTGAACTGACAAGGGGGACTTGATACCAAGTCAATCCAAATAAAACCACCACAGCAAAAACCACGAACAAAGCAATCCGTTTTTTGGCGTGAATTGTGCTCAATACTTGGTTCCCTTGGAATTCTTAAAGATTCAATACCAATGATAATTCAAAAATAAAAAAATCAGTCCATTCTCGAACACATCTTCTGGACGATCATTTTCTATTTGAGTGCATGGTTCTCGAATAACTGCATTTCCCCATTTTAAATGCAGAGCGATACGGAGTACAAACCGGGAAGAAAGTTTCAAGAGTTTCGACCAAAAATGGCAACTGGGAAATGACTGAACTCCGCCAACAGGATGGGGGGGAGAAGAAAAACGAATAATATAGCCTTGAACCAATACGTGGGGCAGCAAATTATTTATCTCACTGGGGTAAGAATGGCTCCACCGAATTCAGGCAATTTCTATTGAAAAATCAACTTAGCCTCGTTATCGCAATTTCAATCGACGGATTTTATTTTCATTTCGTTCACAAATATACAAATACCCCTGTGAGTCCAAGGTTAAGCCAGCTGGAGTGTTCACTATCGCCTCTACGGCAATGAGGCCATCACCATGCTTCAACATCCCAGCATCTTCTTTTGCCACAAAGCGAGCAGCACCGCACCCACCCATATTCTTATCATCATAGCCACTATCCCCATTTCCCGCGATGGTAGTAATCACACCGGTCTGGCTATCAACTTTACGAACCCGGTGATTCATCGAGTCGGAAATATAGACATTCCCCTCTGAGTCTACCACAGCGCCTTCAGGGACATTAAGCATGGATTTCACCGCTAACTTTCCATCACCGTCAAACCCATAGCGGCAGATTCCAGCCACGGTGGACATCGTGCCAGTTTTCCGATCTAGCTTTCGAATGCGGTTTGTTCCCTTATCCGTGATATACAAATCCCCATGCCGGTCCACATCGATATCAACCACATCGTACAATTTGCACTCTAAAGCAGACTTGCCATCGTCAAGATATAACGATAAATCCAGTCCATCTGAACACCGCGGCCTCAATAAACCTTCATCATTGCTAAAATCAATCCCTATCGCATCGCCGGACAGGACAATAAGATTTTGGGCCGTCAAGGGACTCACACGCTCATCATCTTCTGCCGTCCAACAACCAGCAATTGTCGTAATCATTCCTGTCTGAGGATTATAATGCCGAATGCGATGGGCTTGCGTATCTGCAATATAAAGATGATCCTGATCGTCAATGGCTATGGCTGCCGGATACGTTAAATTGCGTTCCAGTGCTGGCCCATCACCATTAAATCCCCACTGACCCGTACCAACGATGGTTGTAATAATTCCAGAATCCGCGTCAATTTTTCGAATTCGATTGCTACCTGAATCACAGACATAAATATGATTCTGTGAATCACACAAGACATCTAATGGAAGATAGAGCCCAGCTTCCCCACATGGCCCGTAATCGCCGCTATAACAGGTCTCACCAGTCCCAGCGAAGTTATGCAACAGCCCAGTCTCCATGTCCACTCGCCTGATTCGGTCAGACCCAGATTCCGCAATGTAGAAAAACCGCCCATCCCGATCAACGGTGACATGGTTAGGCAACGGAATTCCAGATTTGACGGCTCGCTTGCCATCCCCTGTGCTCCGTGATTTTCCGTTGCCGGCGAAGGTTTCAATTACCCCGATTTCCAACGCGGTCTCTATGCTCATAGAAGATTTACCCTTTATGGTTATTCCGAAAACAATCTGGTTCGACGACCACTACGAAAAAGACTTTTGCCCCATTGCCGTTTAAGCAAAACTAGGCTTTAGAAGAGGCAGGAACCTGTTCTTGTGGAGCAGGGTGTGCTCCCTCCGTTTGGATTTGGGGAACCGTTTCAGTCTGGACAGTTTGCATAGGCTGTGAAATTTGTGCTTGAGGATTGCCATGGTTGGCTGAGGCCGTGTTTTCGGCCTGGGTTTGGGGGTCCAGGTCATACGCCTCTGCCTCATGGACAGATTTTTTGAAACCTTTAATCGCTTTTCCAACCCCTTCGCCCAATTGCGGCAATTTCCCCGCCCCAAAAATGATCAGCACAATCATGAGGATGAGAATTAATTCTGTAAATCCTAAGCTTCCGAACATGGTACCTCTCCTTGTTGGGGTATCACTTTTTTACCATTTCTCTCGAACGCTTGCTAAACCGATCTTTGAGACGATTTCTGGCCTCTTCCGCTTGCTCAAACATCTTACACTTTTCATAGGTGTTAATCAGATTATAATAGGCCAATGGTTCATCAGGATTATTTTCAACGGCATCTTCCATTATTTTAACTGCCAGATCGGATTTCTTGAGATTTAAGGCAATTTCCATAAGCTTAAAACTCGATTCCAAATTACTTGGATCAAACTGGAGTACTTTCATATAAGCCTGCATTGCCATGTCTAACGTATTAAAGTCGGAGATATTAGGGTCATCTAATTTTTCATAGACTCCGGCCAAATTATACCAGGCAATGGGATCCTCAGGTGAAATTTCAATCAGACGTTCGAAATACTCCTTGGCCTCTAAAAATGCATTTTTATCATTATAGAGTCGGCCGACATTAAAAAGAGCAAGTACATCATAGGGGTTTAATTCCAATGCTCGTTTAAATTGAGCCGTAGCCTCCTCCAGCATCCCCTTCGTTCCATAAATCGTTCCAAGGTTCGAATAGTACATGGCCAGAGACCGATCCATTTCTACCCGAATGCCTTCTGCCATCTCAATCGACTTCTTTACTTCTGCCAAAGCTTCATCCATCCGGCCTTTATTGAAATAGAGCTCGCCCAATCGACACCGTGCTTGGAAGTCGTCCGGCTCCTCGCTCAACAACTTTTCAATCTCTGCAATTTCCTCATCAACCGTTAATGGGCGTTCTTCTGTGGTCGTCTCGCCAGACTGCGGTTCCATCGTTTGGCTTGCAGCACTTTGTTCTTCCATTGCGTGTGTCCTAACTACTGTGTTTGCCCGTAAACGGGACGAATTGGTTGATAGACTACCCCTTCTTGGGCTTTCTTACGAAGCTTTCCCAAAGTTCCTTTTTTATCAATATTTAGCAACATTAACCCAAGCACTACCATCAAGGTCAAATGGGATAATTGGAGCGCATAGCCAGCCATAAACATGAGTCCCAGCCCATATCCTGCTAACCGACCGATCAACACCAACTTAATCACGGTATACGCCCAACAGGTAAAGCCCAACACATAAAATGCAAAGGGAAGATAAAAGGTATAGCCCATTCCCATTTGAAAAATCCAGCCTATCCCCTCGCCAGCCTTTCTGACCTCTTTCGCCACTTCAGGATTCCAGAGAGAAAGGAAAAAATCCATGAAAAGTAGGGCTAGAAAGGCACTCCCCCCGCTAATAACCAGGGTTAACCCCCATCGGCGCTGTTGCTTGTTTTTGGTGATGATCGACGTGGTCCCATAGGCCCAAAACACCAGAATGCTTGAAAGCACCATTAATGCCTCCCCAAGCCTATTACCTTCATGCACCAGGGGTGGGGCATCAAAAATATTGAGCCATCCATAAGTCGTTGACATCGTCTGATAATACAACCATCCGCTAATCCCAAGGAAAAAAGTACCCACCATGAGCCGTTGGCTCAACACCCGGTGAGTAGCCCAGTATTCCAAAACAAGAAAAACAAGCAATCCAAACGCCAAAACATTATAGAAAATCGTTCCGACCATAACCGGAGGAAAGAGTAAATAGCCCACCGTACAGGCTACCAATAAGGCCGCCAATGGAATAACGAACTTATCCCATTCTCCCACCCAAAGCTTTGTCCGTATTTTTTGAACCAGCAAAATCCCTAAAATCAGAAAAACCAGAATCGCAGTCATATTCAATAGTACAAACCCTAAGGAAGAGAGCGTGCGAAATCCTATTCTAACCGCTTCATATTTTTCGGCTAACTTGCCAAGGTGCATACCCAACCGTGAAACCAGCCGATACAGCACCAATTCAAAAAAGGCTGCAAACAACAAACTCTTGAGACCCCATTCAAAAAGAAGCCCGGGGCCGTCTATTCTTTCTTGGCTCTTTCCAGTAGTAGAAATCATATTTTTGTATATTAGAAATTGAAGCGCATGTGTGTATTGAGATGGCTAGATTTTCATCCCAGATAATTTCTAAACCCTAGAGGGTTCCACCTCAACCTGTTTGTTATGGCGGGTGATATATAGCAACCCATCCGCCATGGAGTAATTAAATGGTAATTCACACACAACTTCACTGATCTTTTCATACACGTATTGGTACACTTTTTCAGCTTGCTCCGGAGTCATGCCTGATTTTACTTCATAAAAGAACCCTAAGCTCAGATCTTCCGAAGCTGGCCGCATTATTCGTTGAATCCCATATCCCCCAGGATCACTCATAATGGGGGCTTCCTTTTCTAGATCAAACAGACAAGGTTGACAGGAAAATCCATAGGAAGAATGCAGCTTTGTATTATTGACAATAAAATTCAATGTTTCCAAGGACTCTTCTTCCGTTTCAGTCGGAAATCCCACGATCACGTAGCAATGCACCGCAATTCCAAGGTCAACACAATCGGAACAGATTCGATCAACATTTCCTTGCGTAATCCCCTTCACCATAAAATCCATCAGCCTGGCATTATAGGTTTCCAATCCAAAGACAATTTTCTGACATCCTGCCTCACGCATGGAGGCCAGTAACTCACGAGATAAATTCTTCTCAAATCTCAACTCGGCCGTCCACTGTAAATCCAACCCTCGATGAATGAGTTCCTTACACAACCGTTTAGTTGGTGAAAGTGCCAGGCACTCATCAGTAAAGAAAAAATACGGTGTTTCATATTTATTGGATAAGGCTTCCAATTCATCAACAACTTTCATCGGATCCTTTTGACGAAAATTCTGATGATCTAAAGTCAGTGCACAAAAAGCGCAATCCTTATAATAGCACCCTCTAGAAAATTGTACTGGCAACACCGTATGGGGCGCTAAATATTCTCCCAAAGGAAACCCATCATAATTCGGTGCTGGATGCTCCGCGAGGTTTTCCGAGTAAAATGGCTGATTCACAATGATTTTTCCATCTTGCCGCCAAATGAGATTTGGCACTTTACTGAAATCTCTTTTTCCATCTAACTGATTTATCAGTTCCAACAGGGCTGTTTCTCCTTCAAAAACGATGAAATCATCAGTCAATTGGAATAGCCGATCACATCGCCTGAGATTATCAACCAACCTGGTGAAAATACTTCCCCCGACGGTTACATGAACATCAGGATGAATTTCCTTAATTAATTTACAAAGGGTTAACCCAGGGATAATCTGTGATGTTGCGGTAATGGAGACCCCGACAAAGTTTGGAAGGTCTTCACCAAAGGCAGGAAGAAAGAATTTCCGGTAAAGATCAAGATAGGGGTTTTGGCTTTCATCATGGATAGCTTGAAGAATTTCGCGTGAAGAATAGATAGAATACGCAAATTGGTTGTCAACTACCGTCAGCCTGGTCGGGAAATATAGGGAAGAGACAACTTCCAACCACCGATCAATCAAAAAGAGGCATTCTCGGTACCGCTCAAGATCATAAAATTCTTCACTACGCAAGGAGGCTTTAACTGGCTCGATTTCATCTATTAAATAAGGAAAACGATCAAGGGATTCCACCACACGAGCGTAATGCTCCCTACTCCCATAGCCGGTTTCTCCAGAAACGGACTCTTCCAGCTTTTTCACCAAATCAACTAACCGCGGATGAATATCCAACCCAAAACCTTTAGTTAAGACCCTATCAAGTAACTCAATATTTAAATCACGTTGCTGATGAACAGGAACACCGGATTTTTCAAGAAAGGCTGAAAGGCAGGGCACACTCAAATAGGGCTGTGAGGGATGCCAACTTGGAGGGAATAAAAGTGAAATTTTCACAATGCGGCTCCCAGGTAATGGGGATAATAAGAAACGCGAAGATTGTCTATTTTAAATTTATACACGTCGCATTCTCTTCAATGCAACAATTGGCCACTCCCTATCAGACAAATTTTTATTTCATAAGGAGTAGATGTTTATTAAAAAAAAACCTCCGGTAATTTTCCCCATTACTGGAGTCCATTACCGGAGGTTTTCAAACCCAATCAAAGTCCTAAAGGAAAATGGACCTGATCCAGAAAAGGCTGGAACTTAGTTTGGCATTTGAGCCGTGAACCAAGTGGAAATCCCTTTCATTCCGTTTCTTTCTACGTTGGAACCGTCCCAGACTGCAAAAGCTACCGGGAAGCTGGCACCTGCCGCGAATTGAACATCATTGGGGTCTTGGGTTTTGAGGCTCCGCTTCATAACCACCCGCCAGGTTGGACCGCTGCAGCAGCCACCCTTCAATGATCCATACGGCTCCCATAATCCATTTCCCACCACGTCTTGTGACGCTTGGGTGGTCAACGTGCTAAATCCATTTGCATTCAAATCTTCGACTGATCCCAACCGCAGGTTAGGATCTGACATAATGTTGCCAGACCAAATTCCTGGGTTAAATGGCCCAAGGCTCCGACCAATTCGGTCAGGATAGGTCACACCACCAGCTGGCTCTTCATAGTAATAATCCCAGGCAATGGATGGATATTGATTGTCAACATCCCACATGCCTGCTACGCCAGCACCAAGATCTTTTTGCCATTCCGCATTCCAACGCCATATGTTGACCGTCCCACCAGACTGTCCCATACATTGGAATGGAGGAGCCCCTGCAGATTGCACAGGGAATTGCACCGCCACTTGATCCCTGAAATCTTGAGGACCAATGGTGGTATTATTTAATGTTTGATCACCCCAGTTGGCCCAAACTCCGATTTCTTCGCCATTTGTTGCCATTTTGATCATCACAGTTTTCACTGAGATGTTCGGATGCATTGGGGTCGTTATCGTCTGCCCACTTAATGGAGCAACGATTCCAGGCACTGATTCCCATACAGGATTTGCCGCATCCATAGGGATTGGGCCAGTAATTTTGCCAACCGGAATCGTTACCGGTTGCGAGACGGCCAGCGGAATCTGTCCCATGGTCAAACCTACACAGACCACTAAGACAGACAGAAGAACGCCAAACACCAGTCGTTTGTTACGCGTCTGCACCAATCTCATAATGACGCATCCTCCTTTGATAAAAGATTAAAACCGAAAAGACAGTTAACTAACTGTTTCCTCAAACCTATCACCACTCAAAACAAAATTTAAAAATGACTTTTTCAAAAATTCACTAAGCATTATCTGATTGCTCGGATGCTCCACTTTCCTTATCCAAAAAGGCATCAGCCCCAACTTCACTCATAAGAAGGCTCAGTTCGTTCCCTTTATCTTGAGCTCCACATTCAAAGCTTTGACCTTCAGGGTTATTGTATGTTGCAGGGCGATAATCAGTTTCCGAATAAGGCTGAGGAGTTACCCCTAAAAATGCAATGTCGAAGGCCATCCAATTTGATGTGAAATCGGCCAAAATTTTATAAAAACCATAATCGGCTTTTCTAATTAACATTCCTGAAAACAAAGGCACCCATCGACCAATATGTTCTTTGACGAATTTCTTCTCCGCTTCAATGACGGTCTTAAGTTTTTCTGCTCCATCATGAAGAATGGCATATGATTCTTTATAGGCCAAATAATGCATAAATTCTAACTCTACACTTAAATGATCAAGACGCTCATGAATATCAGGAGAAAGCTGAAGGCCAAAGGCACTATAAAAACCAGAAATATCTCCCATTACGTATGACTGGCCAAACACATGATCATTTCCAAACAATGTTTCGTACGGCGGACAATCCAAGGCAATGACATTACTAAACACTCTTCGATGCTCATCACGTAAATCTTGGAGGCTCCAATTTTCCCCTTCGGATGATATCCAGGCTTCAATCGCATTAAAATTGCCGACCAATGCAGCAAGACGCTCCTGTGCCTCTTCTCCGCCTATACTTTGCAGTTCTTTTTTCAAACCCTCCAGGGCTAATTTCCCATCTTCAACAAATTCTCCACTTTGAAGATAATCCAAAAATTCCTCATCTTCTGGATACAGATAACCCCATGACACAAGAAGATAGAGCTTACTCCGACAAAGTGCTCGATCAACAGCTGGCGCATCCTTTGGAGATATCTTGACGGACTTTTCACTTCCGGAAACTGTCGTTCCGTTTTTTCCTGCTTTTTTCCCCTCTTTAACGCCTGATGTCATATTTCACCTAACTTTTAAAATTTTTCATTTCACAAGCTTTTGCTTCAATTAGGATCATCTCAGGACCATTTACACTTCATGAAAAAGGGATCAGATAATAGGACAACAGGCCTATGAAGTCAAGACTTCAATATCCCTCATAGCCCCACAGATTTCCAGAGTTTTTTATCATCCTGAATCCCCTACTCTTACCTTAAAAATCCACAAAAGACTCCCCCTTTATCCCTCCATCCATTTCCCATACCCCCAATCCAAAATTTCCATATTCGCATTTTTCTGTCCCAAAGGATTCCATCCATCCTAACGATGCCCTCGACCCATTACCTGGGAACAATTCGAATAGCTGTACGGTCATTTACCGTGCCACAGATATATTGGCATATTCCACAACCCACACATACCGAATCATCTACACGAATGTGATATGAGGAAAAATCCATCGAGAGAGCATCAGTGGGGCATTTAGAAACACAGGCATTGCAGCCGGTTCCTGCCGTACACATTTTTGCCCAAACTTTCGCCACGCCCATATTGACCTGAAAACTATCCTCAACCGGTAAAAGGGCTTCCGTAGTACACGCCCCAATACAAGGAAGATCATCACATAATTTGCATGGGGATTCTCCAGGATAGATAACGGGAGTGTCATTACTCGATAACACTTGAATGGCGTCGTGAGGACAGACTTCAACGCAATCAGCGCATCCGGTACAGCGCTCCAAAAACAACTTCTCCTCCACGGCTCCTGGGGGACGAAGCCATCCCGTTTTTTCAGGAACAGGCTGCTCCTTTTTTATCGGGGAAGGAGCATCTCTGTGCTTCACAAATTCATGAACAGTCGCGCCAATGGAAATTGCCGATTGTCGAAGAAACATTCTCCGACCTAATGTCGGATTAGATGAAGGCTGTCTTGGCTTATCGGATTCCGCCATTATGCCACTTTCAATAGCGTATAAACCAAATTGGACAAGAGGAAAGGCATTTTAAGAATTTATACTACTCCAGAAGCCCGCAGCTTATACACCTCGACACATCTGTCACAGGCCCCATACTCCACATCCCATCCTGGATGGTTTTCGCGGATATAATCTAAGACAAAGCCTTCTAGGGTCTCATCCATGTTTTCTACCCAGGTATAGGTTGGGAATCGACAAAGAGGGCAAGGGAACCCCGGGAGAAGCATGGGCTTGGTTGGCACATCAGGAACTTCACTGTCCTCAACCTCAATAGCCCTCTCGATAACTCGTATCGTATCCGAAGCCATCTCTACTAATTCAGCATGAGTGAGATAATCCGCCTGCCAGATCCCTTCAAACACGGATTCCACCTGACCGGGAAGAATCTTTCGATACCAGGAACGGAACTCCCGAAACCGATATTCCTTGGAAAACATCGGCTCTTTTCCTGTTCGGGCAATCCGGCTATCGACATGAAGGTTCCACAGCACACGGTAACGATTTAAAATCAAATGTTCTTCCCCGGGGTTCAACCCCACTTTTGTGTCAGGATCGTAACCAAAGGCCTCATCTAACATATCAGAAATATGCGTTAACTCATGTCGTAGGTAACGGGTAATGGCTGGATCATAAAATCGCCTGGGGATCAATTTAATTCCTACCCCTTTTTTCCCGGCCTCCTCAAATTTGCGGGATAATTTCTCCTCGACCACCCCCCATTTCCGGAGGACATCAACCCCTTCCTGATCTTCTTTTAATACTCCTCGCACCAATACAATCCCAGTTTTATCTCGCAAAACCGGAAAATCATCAAAAGCATCCCTGAGAATTTCAGCAAACCCCCATTTAGCAAATAAATGTTGATAGAGCCGCTTGAACTCCGGATCCCGGTCATCAAGAGAAAACTTCTCGTAAATGGGATCCGCAAACTCATGAAACTCATTAAAATAAGTCGGATCGCCCTCACGCTCAGTCTTTTCAGCAAACGAGTCAATCACCTCCTGAAGGAGGGCGGGTTGAAAACGAATTTCCATGAGAAAAACCTCCGTTTACCGCAAGATCACCACAAGACGAGTTTCATTTCTCGAAAGATGATCACCGTAATTATAAATTCGCATTGGATTTGGGAGGTAGCTATCTTGACTCCCTCGAAAAGCGCCGTTTAGTATCATAACTAGTTGAATTATAGGAATGAGTTTTCCCCTTTGGCAAGAGAATTCCCTTGATCCATTCCCGAGGTCATTTAACCGACCATTTATTGTCAATCTGTTTCCGAAGCGAGGAATTTCATGACCCAGCCGACAAGTCCTGACACACTAAGTTCCAATCCCGGGTTCATCCATAATCCAGATTTCCAACCCACGCCACTCATTGATTCACTCGCCTATTGGAAAAGCGGTGTTAGGGAACTGAAGTCATTTCGTGGTCACACACAGGAAATATGGTCTGTCTCCTTTTCCCCTGATGGCCTGACATTAGCAAGCGGAGGAAATGATCGTTTTATTAGGATTTGGGATATTGAAACCGGCCGTCTTCTTCGATCTCTACGAGGCCACACCCTTACCGTTCGAGAGGTCAAGCATAGCCCTGATGGGCAAATGATCGCTTCAGCAAGTGAAGACCGGACCATTCGGCTTTGGAATCCTCAAACAGGGGAATCACTTCGATTACTCTTTACTCGTTACGACCATGGCGTGACCAGCATTTCATTTTCCCCAGATGGCCTCATGCTCGCTAGGGCTGGCCAGAATAAAGACATTAAAATCTGGGAAGTAACCACAGGCACTGAACTCATGACGCTCCTTGGGAAAGACCAATATGACCATAATTGGAGCGTCTGCACAGCGTTTTCCCCGGACGGTATCCACCTAGTTGCTGGTACCGATGTCGGGAAAATTAAGCTCTATGAAGTTCTACCAAGCGGGGAAGAAAGAATTGTTCACAACGGCCATTGGAGAGATGATGCCGACGACGAATCGACCGAAAGTCGTGGTTTTTACGTAGACGACCAGGGCGGATTTCAAAAGCCCATGGAATATTGGATTGGGGCGCTCACCTTCACTCCTGATGGGGGCACCATGATTTCCGGAAGTCGCGACTGTACGATTAAGTTCTGGGACATGCCGACGATGGAAGAACGCCGCACACTTAAAGGCCACTCGGCATGGGTTAGAAATCTTCTTGTGACCCAGGATGGACAGGTGCTTATCAGCGCCAGTGATGATGGGACCGTCAAAATGTGGGATATTCAAACTGGGCGTCAGTTCAGGACGATTCGGTCACACAAGGGACCTGTCAGAGGGATTACCCTTTCATCTGATGGGAAATACCTTGCCACGGCTGGAAACGACCGGATCATCACCCTCTGGGAGGGTGGAGAATAATCTATTTTCCGACTAAGAAACCCTAAGGGGCAAGCACTCATGGCGCAGCTCTTTTCAAAAAAGGGCTGCGCTTTCAATCGTCATCCCGATCGTCCTTCTCAGAATTCGTGTCGTCGCATGCCCGAACAATCCCATACCGTTTACATTTTTCCCAAAGACCTTTTCTGGATAATCCCAAAACCCTCGAAGCCGTCATCCGACTCCACCCCGTTCGATTAAGTATTTCGAGAATATGCCCCCGTTCAAAATTTTCTCGCGCTTCGGCCAAGGTTTCCATCGCCCCGTTCTTCACCCCTCTCCTCCCCTCCTGGTCCCCGCAAAGCCCGCATCCTTTTTGCGGTTCCCCACCCGCATATGGACATCGACTCTGCCCACAGAGATCCCAAACCTGGATTTCTTGAGTGTGTTGTGCCAAAGCTAACGCACGTTCAATGGTATTTTCTAATTCTCTGACATTCCCCGGAAAGGAATACTGCAACAACACCTCGCGAGCTTGCCGTGACAAGGCTTTTGGTTCTTGGTGATTTCGACCTGACATCGTCTTCAAAAAATGCTGGGCAATCATGAATATATCTTCTCGACGTTCTCGGAGAGGGGGAAGCTGAACCGGCACCACATTCAATCGATAATAGAGATCCTCCCGGAATCGTCCTTGTTCAACTTCTTTCCGTAAATCCTTCTGTGTTGCACACACCAATCGCACATCCACTTCAATCGTGTCATTTCCCCCGACGCGTTCAAACTGCCGTTCCTGTAGGACACGAAGTAATTTAACTTGGACCAAAGGGGAAATTTCGCCGATTTCATCCAAAAAGAGGGTGCCCTGATGAGCAAGTTCGAATCGACCATGCCGTTGCCGGAGAGCCCCCGTAAACGCCCCTTTCTCATGGCCAAACAGCTCAGCCTCTAATAGCGTTTCCGGTAGCGCGGCACAACTCACTTTGACCAAAGCATGATTTCGGCGGGCGCTATTGGCATGTATGGCATTTGCGATCAACTCTTTTCCCGTTCCACTTTCACCAACCACTAATACCGTCGCGTCGGTGACCGAAACTAACTTGATCTTTTCCAGTACTTGGCGCATTCGCTCGTTTTTTCCCACAATCCCTTGAAAACTAAATTTCTTTTCCAATTCATCCCGTAAGACCCGATTCTCTTCCCGAAGAGCCACCACTGCACAGACTCGCTCCACACTCAACAACAATTCATCCATGGAAAAGGGCTTCGTGATGTAATCGTAAGCACCGCTTTTCATCGCATCCACAGCCGTGTCAACAGAGCCATGGGCAGTTATGACAATCACTTCCGTGCCAGGGCAATGCTCCTTACACTGTTTTACAATATGAAGGCCGTCCACACCTGGTAATCGCAAATCAGTAATCACCAAATTAAACCGGGAAGTCCGCAACCGCTCCAGTCCCTCCAACCCGGAACTGGCTTCTTGTACCACATAGCCGATCGCCTTCAGCGCATCCACCATAGAGACTCGCATCAAGGGCTCATCATCAATAATCAGGATTGAAGCGTGAGTCATGTGCCTACCTTCACAGGAATGCCCGAACGAGATCGAACCAATGGCATGCGAATGGTAAACCGAGTCCCTTTCCCCTCTTCACTGTCCACCAACATTTCACCTGCATGCCGCTGGACAATTCCCAAACTCACCGACAATCCCAACCCGGTCCCCTCGCCGGTCCCTTTCGTCGTAAAAAAAGGATCAAAAATATGAGGACGAATCTCTGGAGGTATTCCGCACCCAGTATCCTCAACCTCAATTTCATATCCATCTTCCTGTTTTCGAGTCCGCAACGTCACCTGGCCACCTTCTTTGAGTGCCTGAACCGCGTTCAGGACTAAGTTCATAATCACCTGCTCAATCATATGCGCATCGACCATCACCAAAGGAAGTGTCTCATCATAGAACTTACTCAACGTAGCATGTTTGACCAAAAATACATGCTCGGTCAATACCAGGACCCGGTCTAAAATTTGATGCAGATCTGTCATGGCTAATTCCGGTTCGCGTTGCTGAGAAAAATCCAGGAGCTGGCGAACGATACGTTGAACCCGTCGCAACCCATCCTCCATAAAATGCAAATATTCCTGAGATCGCTCAGGCGTCAACGTCCCTTTTCGGATATTGTATAAACAATTCAAAATTCCCCCTAACGGATTGTTGATTTCATGGGCAACCCCGGCGGCCAGCTTCCCAATGGACGCTAATCGCTCAGAATTCTGCACCTGGCGTTCCAAATGCTTGCGCTCCGTAATATCCCTGGCGATGCCCAAGACTCCTGTGTAGACGCCTGCATCATTGAGAAGCGGTGCCACACTCACCATCACCGCCCGCAACTCTCCCTCTCGACTCACCACCTCCACTTCGTAGACTTGCTTTGTCCCGAGATCCAATGTCTCTTTCAAATACCGTCCACGATACCGCTTGGAGAGTAACGAGAGATACGGCTTACCAATCAAGTCCTCTTTTCGATATCCCCAGGCATCAACTTTTCCATTGACATAAGTAAACCGTAAATCAACGTCCAAGGTATAAATCACGTCATTCGCATTTTCCAACAAACTTTCAATGTACAGTTTGGCTTGTTCAATTTCCCGAGTACGCTCAGAGACTTTCTCTTCCAAGACTTCATTGTATCGTTGTAGTTCAGCTTCAAACTTTTTATGCTCGGTTATATCTCGTAACTGGACCATGATTGAGGCTCTTCCTCCCATATCAATCCGAACGAGGTCCATCTCCACGGATTTCATCACGCCTTGCCGATCATAAACTTCAATCTCTGTCGTGGGCACCTTTGGCTCCTCACCGCTGACCCGATCTAACAAACTCTGACTGACGACTTGGAACGCCGGTGGCACAAGCTTCACAAAGGAAGCACCCTCTAAATCAGAAGGGACATACCCTAGAATATCCCGTTCACGGGCATTGACATCCAAGATCCGGCCTTCCGAATCGACCACAAAAATTGAATCGGCAGCCAAATTGAAAAGCGCCTTATATCCCGCCTCTGATTCAGACAATTGTTGGGTTCGTTCAGCCACAATCCCTTCCAGTTGGTTGGTATACCGCTCAACCTCACGCTCCAGAGCCTTTCGTGCTGTGATATCCCTCACAAATCCTCTCGAATACACCACCAAATGGGTTCCTGGATCCATCAAAGTCGTGGAATGAATTTCCACATCCATCACTTCACGCGATTGCGTCCGAAAGACGGTTTCGATGGAGCGAGCCCCGCCTAAGGCTAACCCTTGGACGTAGGCCTGCACCACTTCTTGTTGTTCCGCCGGAACAATATCCCAGAGCGACATCTCAAGCATTTCGGCTAGTGAGTATCCCAGCTTTTGCAACTCGGTCGTATTGACATGCACGAACCGCCCTGCAGGATCCAATTGATGAATCATTTCCGGAGCATTTTCAATGAGATCACGATATTTCTGTTCCAAACGCCCAATTTCATCAACTTTCTGATTCAACTCAAAAAACGAATGTTGAAGATTCTCCGCCATGGCATTAAATGTGTCAGCCAAACGTTCGATTTCATCACCGGAACGGATGGCAATCTTTTCCGAAAGATTCCCACTTCCAAATTGCTCAACTCCTTGGGATAAGACCTGAATGGGCTTCACAATCCGGCCAGCAACCACGACCCCCGCCCCCCACAAGATGACAAAAACGGCGATTCCATAGAAGATGACCTTGCTTAATAATTGATCCAGCGGAGCATACGTTTCGGCAGAGTCTTGACTGGTCAACATATGCCAGGACTTACCTCCAAAACTTTCTGGAGCAAGTGGCATCCCCAAGTGGAGAGGAGCATAGCCAACTATGGCATTCGGCATACCATGTGAATCCGGATCAGCAACCAACCACCCCACACCACCTTGTTGGAACGCACTGACCACATTAGAGGGCATCACATGCTCTTCCAAGGAAAATGCTGGGCAGAGAATTGGCATCCCATCAGAAGCAGTTAACATGGCATGACCTGTTTTCCCGGCCGCCACTTCAGAAATCGACCGAAATAACGAGTCTCTCCTCAGAAGAATACTAATGGCTCCCACTACATGCTGACGAAGATCGTCCCAAATAGGGACACCAACATTCAGGACATGAGTCCCAAACTCTGGATCAAATGACAAATCACTCACAAATGCTTGGGTTTCATGATGTTGAACGACCGCCTCCCACCAGAGACTGTTTCCATGGAAAAAATTGACTTGTGGGAAAGAGCTTAATACCAGCGCTCCTTGCGCATCGACCACAACTATGGCGAGATAATCCGATTTTCTGATCGCATGCCATTGAATCAGGTAGTCCGTGGCATATTTGTTCAGAAATACCGGAGACTCATCCAGACTGGATTGGATCCGCCAACTTTCCTGCCACTGTTGAATAAGGGCCTGAATTTCGTCTGGATTTTTATCAGCATAACTCCGGTTCGAATTTAGGACGGCACTTCGAATAAAGGGAATGGTGGCCAACTGTTGTGCTTCATTGATCCCACGAATAATCTGGGTCTCGACTTTACGAGCCACTTCCACGGCAATCCCCTTCATGGTGATACCGGCGGCTTCCCGTAGTGCCCGTTTTTCTTCAAAATAGGTGAGGAGAAGAGAAAGAATAAGGGGCAATAGACCGACCAGCACCATAGCCAGGATCGTCTTGCCCTTCAGTTGGAGGGGAAACCCAAAGCTTTTCACTTTGGCAACAATGAAAAATCCATAGAGAACATCTAACACCTATATTTTTCTACATTTTGGTGCTCCTTTTTCCTTGCTGTCAAGAAACAGTAACAGAGAAGTCTATTTACCTCGACCTAATAGCTTTCCCTCTGCACCAGGCCACAGTAAGAGGAGCGGACTCGCGACAAAAATCGAGGAATAGGTTCCAATGAGAACGCCCAACAATAAGGCCAAAGAAAAATCGTGTAACACTTCTCCTCCCCAAATGGTCAATGGAACCAGGACCAGAACAACAGTCAACGTCGTAATTAATGTCCGGCTTAAGACCTGATTAATCCCGTTATTGATCATCGTCGTCGTCGTCTCACGTCTCCTCTGTCGAAGATTTTCACGAATACGGTCGAACACAATCACGGTATCGGTCAAAGAATATCCTGCCAGGGTCAATAGGGCCGTCACCACCAGCAACGTAATTTCGGTATTCAACAAAAAATAAATCCCCAATACTGCAAGGACGTCATGAAATGTGGCAATGGCCGCAGCCACGCCAAAACGAAACTCAAAACGAACGGCAACATAGAGAATAATTCCTGCGAGCGAAAGTATAACGGCAATCAAGGCATCTTCTTGTAGTTTCTTCCCAATCGTGGGACCTATTGACGTACTGGAGTCCACCACAAACCCATGATCAGGAAATTCAGCTTGAAAAGCCTGAATGATATTCTTACTGACGCCCTCTTCAATTGTGGTTTCAGTTTTCACGCGTATCAAAAGTTTTTGATCCTGGGGAAACTCCTGAAGTTCCGCGGCACCCAATCCATGGGCATCCAAGGCTTTCCTGGCGTCGGCAATCAGGAGGGGCTTATCAAACTTCAGTTGGACGGCCGTCCCCCCGGCAAAATCAATCCCCAAATTGGCCCATCCCACCAGAATGGCGATAACGGCCAACAATCCCAGAGAAACCAGAAAGCCTGATACCATGAAGGCAATGTTCCGCTTTCCCATAAAATCAATATCTGTTTTCCCCAGAATTTCCATCATAATCTATCAGCGCTCCTCCCCAAAGAATGTCTCATGCCCATATGCTTGCGTTGACGCCCCGCATGAAAGAATGCTCAAGCCCAATAAATCCGCATGTCTATTCTCCCACCAACCACGACAATTAAGCTCACGAAGCACTTCTCAATCCAGATGACCCATTAGATACTGAGCGTATCCAACTTTCGTCGATTCATGAAATCAAATACCACCTTTGTCCCGACCAACGCCGTAAACAAGTTAATAGCAATGCCCAAGCACAAGGTCACCGCAAACCCCTTGATGGGTCCGGTTCCAAATAAAAACAGTGCTAACCCGGTAATCAGGGTCGTCACATGGGAATCGACGATTGTTAAAAAGGCCTTATTATACCCACTATCTACGGCTAAACGAACGGGGCGGCCCTGACGAAGCTCCTCCCTAATTCGCTCAAATATCAAGACATTGGAATCGACTCCCATTCCAATAGTCAAAATAATTCCGGCAATACCCGGCAAAGTTAAGGTGGCATTGAGCCCAGATAAGGCTCCCAGCAAACAAATTAAATTAAGAAAAACGGCCATATTCGCAATGACGCCGGAAAGTCGGTAATACACAATCATAAAGATCAGGACCAACGACCCGGCAATAATAGTTGTTCGTAACCCTTTCTCAATTGAATCCTGTCCCAGTGAGGGCCCCACGGTTAAATCCTGCAAGGTTTTTAACGGTGCCGGTAATGCACCGGCCCGGAGCACCACAGCCAGATCATTCGCTTCTGCCGTGGAAAAGGTACCTTCAATGATCGCTCGTCCGCCGCTGATCCGATCTCGAATGACCGGCGCTGAATACACCTTTCCATCCAAGACCACAGCCATCCGCTTACCGATATTGGCAGCCGTCAGCTCATCAAATTCTCGTGCCCCTTTGCTGTCAAAGGTAATACTGACAATCGGCTCATTGAACTCACCAATTGACACGCGTGCATCCTGCAACACATCCCCAATGAGAACCGCATCTTTTTTCACAAGATAGGGAATACTATACGCCCGCCCATCGGGTTCCGAAACCGCCGTTTCAAATAGAATTTCTGCCCCTTCAGGAATTTTTCCTTCCAACGTCTTCCGTACCGTGTCTTCTTGGCCTTTTTCCACTTGAGGCGGTAAATCCAATGCCGCCTTGGACTCCTCCAATAATTTAAATTCCAAGAGAGCCGTTTCTTGAATGAGATCTTTAGCCCGTTGAGGGTCCTTGACCCCAGGCAATTGAATTGCAATTTGGTTGAGCCCCAACCGCTGAATGAGAGGTTCCGCCACGCCAAATTCATCAATCCGGTTTCTGAGGGTTTCAAGTGCCTGATTGATGGCTGAAGTTTTAACTCGCTCTTCCTCGGTGTCTCGGAGTTCGTATACTAAGCGCGTTCCCGCTGGATTTTGCGACATAAAGTTCGGGAAAGACTCATCGAGAAGCGTTCGGACTGCCTCCCCATCCGCCTCTTGTTGAAGGGTGATGACAATCATTTTCGAGCCCTCACGACGCACACCCTCCACCTCGATTGCCTTATCCTTCAGCAGATCCTCGACAGCCTTTCGAATTCGATCAACGGCAATCTCCACCGCACGCTCCTCTTCTACTTCCAGGACCAGGTGAATTCCTCCCTGAAGATCCAGGCCCAAGGAGAGTCCGCGATGACTCAATACCCTCTTGACCCCATCAGGTAACGACTGGAACAGACCTGGAAACGAAGGAAGGGCCAGGATGGCGGACACCACCGTGACCACGAAAAGGAGAAACAACCTCCCACGAAGCTTTTTCATTCATCTACCCCTTGATCCATCATGATTCATTCGACGTACGGATGCTCGCGACATGATCGCGTTGCAACCGGATTTTTGTATTATCCGCGACTTGTAGGGTAGCCGTTTCCTTATCCAAATTGGTCACGGTTCCCCAAATCCCTGAAGACGTAATCACCTTATCGCCTTTTTTGAGGCTATCCAACAATTCCCGTTGTTTTTTTTGTCGACGTTGCTGCGGCAAAATAAGCAAAAAATAAAACACTACAAAAATTAGAAGAAAAGGAATGAGCGATAATAAGCCGGCTGAGGATTCGGGGCCGGCTCCTCCGGCTTGGGCCCAGGCATAGGAATCTAAATTCATAAGTACCTCAATGTAATTGTTTCTGTGGTCAATCCATTCGATCAGGTCGTCACATCCTGAATGAGCGTTTCACTCGGATCACATTCGCGTCGCCGGTAAAAATCTCTCCGGTAGTCGTCAAACCGATTCGCGCTGATAGCTTGTCGTAACTCCTTCATGAGCGAGCCATAATACCAAAGATTATGGACCGTATTCAGACGTACACCCAACATTTCATGCGATAAAAACAGGTGTCGCAAATATGCCCTGGAAAACCGTTGGCATACAGGACAACCACATTCGGCATCTATGGGATTTGGATCACGAGAGTAGCGGGCCTGTTTAATCAACACCTTCCCTGTAGAGGTAAACAGCCAGCCAGTTCTTCCATGCCGGGTCGGGATGACGCAATCAAATAAATCCAATCCTCGGCCTACCCCTTCCACAATATCTTCAGGAAGCCCAACTCCCATTAAGTAACGCGGGTGGCTAGGGGGAAGCTGATCAATTACCGTCTCGATCATGGTCAACATGGCTGGCTTTTCTTCCCCCAAGGATAATCCACCCAAGGCATACCCATCCATGTTCAGATTAACCAACTCCTGAGTCGACTCTTCTCTCAACTGGGTAAAAACTCCACCCTGAACAATTCCAAATAACCATTGGTGCTCTTTTCTCGGCACCACCGCACATCGCTTGGCCCACCTGGTCGTTCGCTGTACGGCTTCACGCGCTTGCTGCTCGGTACAAGGAAAGGTCGGACAATGGTCAAGAACCATCATAATATCGGATCCAAGTGCGACTTGGATGGCCATACTTTTTTCCGGTGAGAGTAAATGCCACGCACCGTCGATATGGGAACGAAAGCCGACTCCCTCCTCCGTCACCTTACAAAGATCTGCCAGGCTCACCATCTGGTACCCACCACTATCAGTCAAAATCGCTCCTGACCATTGCATAAAGGCATGAAGCCCTCCCAGAGATTCAATGAGTTCATGGCCAGGTCGCAAAAAGAGATGATAGGCATTCGCCAAAATCATATGAAACCCGCATTCGCGGACTTCCTTCGGGTCCAGTCCCTTGACCGTCCCCTGTGAGCCAACCGGCATAAATGCCGGAGTCTCGATCTCTCCATGGGCGGTAAATAATCGTCCAACCCTCGCACGACCCGAAGGCACAGTATGCTGAATATGGAAACGATTTGGACCTGACTGTGAGATGGATGGCTCTTGAGGCATTATCTTCGCGAATGCTTGACCTTCACGCACGTTACATTTTCTCCGGTGCGGATATTCCCAGGAGAGATAGCCCATTACCAAGAACCGTCTGGACTTGCCGAAGCAGGGCTAAGCGAGCAGCGGTCAAATCCGGCGAAATACTTTCGTACCTGAGCTCCTGATTCAACGTTCCAGTATTCCCACTTGTCTCGAATTTAATATTTTCTCCCCTACCCCCAGTGTCCCTCTCAGGATCCAATGAGGGAAGGACCCGATTTTTGTTGTAGTAGGCATGCAATTGCGCAGCAAGCTCTTGGAGATAAAACGTCACCCGATGAGGCTCTAACGCGAGAGCACTGCTTTCGACCACCAAAGGATACTGTGCCAATGTTTTAATAAGCCCTAACTCTTCATCCTGAATCAATAATGCCTGCTTAACGTCCTGGATGACCGGAAGGCGTACTTGGCGTTCCTGGGCAACTCGAAAGAGACTGGCCAATCGAGCATGCGCATACTGAACATAATAGACGGGATTATCCGAAGACTGTTGTTTGGCTAAATCCAAGTCAAAATCCAAATGCGTATCGGCTCGTCTCATCAGGAAAAAGAACTTAGCGGCATCTGGACCCACCTCATCAATCACCTCGCGTAGGGTCACAAATTCACCAGCTCGCTTCGACATCTCAATTTTTTGCCCACCACGTCGCAGACTCACCATTTGCACCAAAACGATCCGCAAAGTCTCCTTGGCAAAGCCAAACGCTTGAACTGTGGCTTCCATCCGTGGAATATAGCCATGATGATCAGCACCCCAAATATTTATTAAGGTATCAAACCCACGTTCTAATTTTTGTCGATGGTAGGCTATATCGGCCGCTAAATAGGTATAGCTCCCATCCTGTTTTTGAGCCACACGATCTTTTTCATCTCCAAACTGAGATGAACGAAACCACCAGGCTCCCTCCTCTTCTATGAGCAGCCTTTTCTGTCGAAGTTCGTCCAACGACTGTTGAATAAGACCAGTCTTATGCAGAAATGTCTCGCTAAACCAGGTTTCAAATTCAACACCAAATGTGGCCAAATCTTCTTTGATTCGATCCAAAAGCATCTGACTGGCCAATTGCGCACAGAGTGTCTCCGCCTTTTCCGATGATTCATCCAGTAAGGTTTGCCCATGAGTCTTCGCCACCGATTCAGCCACAATTTTTATATAGTCTCCATGATAGCCATCCTCAGGAAACGATGACGGTTTGCCCCAATGCTCTCGATAACGGGCATGGACGGAACGGCCCAACAACTGTAATTGGCGACCGGCATCGTTAATATAATATTCACGAAAAACCGAAAATCCGGTAGATTTCAATAAGCTGGCAATGGCTTGCCCCAATGCAGCACCTCGTCCATGGCCGACATGCAACGGGCCTGTCGGATTCGCACTCACAAACTCCAGGAGGATGCGTTTCCCTTTTCCAATGTCGCTGGTTCCATATAACGATCCCTTGTCCTGAATCATCCGTAGGACTTGAATCCACCGGTGGGGATGGAGGGTCAAATTCAAAAATCCTGGAGGGACAACGTTAACGTGGACGAATAGATCTGAAAACTGCGCACGAAGGCCTGCTGCCAACAGTTCGGCTACATTCAAAGGTGGTTGTCGAGCTTGTGAGGCCAATGTCATTGCGACACTAGAAGAAAAGTCTCCCCATTCCGGCCGTTTAGGAGGTTCCACAACGATGGTAGGAATCGTATCCACCATTAACTCGCCGGATTCCTTGGCCGTGCTAAGGATAACCGCAATTGCCTCAATGACTTGGTTTTGGAGGATTTTCTCCACGCTGAAACATCCTATCTCCGCAGAATATATGGGTTTTTCAATGGCCGCGGCGAATGTAGCACAGCATTCTAACCAAGGCAAGGCACAGTTAAGTCTTCATCAACGCACTCAAAGGCTGGGTAATTTACGGCTGTCTTCACTCCACATAATACCTCTTCAACCTTTCCGAGGACTTCAAGTGGAGAAACAGAAAGACATTGTCTATCCATACAACCAGCAATGGACGTCTTACCAATGCAATGACAGGATTTTCGTATAATGGTTACATGAGCTCCCTGCGGCGCCCATTTTGCCGGATCGGTTGGCCCAAACAACAATACGGAAGAAATGCCAAAGCTTGCAGCGAAATGCGAAAGTCCAGAATCATGCCCAATAAATATTTGGGCATATTGTAAATATTTTGCGACCTGAAGCAGATCCATTCCGGTAAGAGTGGCATACTCAATGTCAGTCAGTAACCCTTGCACATTTCGAAGAGAGTCAATATCTGCGGGTCCTCCTACAAGACAAATCTTCCGTTTCGGATTCGTCCTCATCAGGCCATTTACAATACTCGCCCAAAACATCGGAGAGGCACATTTATATCGACAACCGCTTCCAACATGAAGAACAATAAGTGGCTCCTTGATGGGAGAATGGACTCTTAACGAGAGTGATTTGTGGAAAACAAGATGCCGTGCAGGCCTCTCATGTGCTCCTATGTCACTACGGACCTCTGTCGTCCTAGCCCAAGGTTGAAGTATTTCAACATACCGATCAACCATATGTTTATTTATCAATGTCGGGTCACGAGGGGACCGAAGAATACAGTTTGGAATTCCCGCAGTCTTCAACCAACTTAACCAAATTCCGTCTGTGTCCTCTAACCAACATATGGCTCTATCGCAACGACGGAGAATCGACAGAAAATTCTCTTGAAGGGAGTCATTTTCCACACGATATGCCAAAAATTCCAGTCTATCAAAAGAATAGGCCTGATGAACCTCCTGCGTATGCACAAGTACCTCACCCAATTCCTTATGACCAAACCAAATTAGGCGATGGTCAGGAAATCTAATCTGCAATATCCGAAGAGCAGGCAGAGCTAATAATCCATCCCCTAATGCTCCAGGATGAATAATCAATAAATTGTGGCGGGCGGGAGGCATACTATTATTTCAGATGAGAAGCAGCTTTTCTAGCGAATTCATAATCAACGGGGGTATTAATATTCAAAAAAGAATACCCATGAGGATCGATATCATCGAATAAAGATTCCTCAACGATTTGGACCGAGAGAGATGAGTCCTGAATCAGGCTATGAATTCGAAGATTCCCGTCCTGAATCATCTTCTCCATTATGAGGGAGCAACGTTTGGAATATCGTGCATGAAGAGGTTGATATCCAGTTGAAAGATTGGCCATCACCACATCATTATCAGGTAAAGCGCACAGTCTTGAAATAACCGATGGATTTAAAAATGGCATATCACAGGCCACTACAAATACAGAAGAATGAGAGGCCTCCTTGATCCCGGTAAACATGCCCCCTAAGGAACCTGTATGAGGAATGGCGTCGGTCACTGATCTAACAGGGAGGTGTCCGCAAGGGTAATCTTCAATGGCAGTCACCACAATGATCTCATCAAATAATTCTACGAGGGTGAGGCAAACTTTATCGAGAAATTTAACCCCCTCCCATTCGAGGATTCTCTTATCTTTCCCCATCCTCCGGCTTTTCCCGCCTGCTAAGACTACACCGGAAATGTTTGTAAATTTTTTAATATTGGTCATAAAAAAAGGGGGTGGTTGCCCACCCCCTTCATTTTTTCGGATATTTCCGAAGTTCACATTTTCCTTAGACTTTACCCTTACGACGATTAGCCCGTCGGGTCAAAATCCACCCTTCAACAAGGACCAACCCAATGGCGGCCAGTGTTGGGTAAATATATGTTTCTTTTTCAATGGGTGGCTCTAACACGAGATAATAGAAAGCGGAGACTGCCATCTTTCGCCCGACATCCCCATTGTGACCATCCCAAACAAAGAAATTAATAGGAATATATTTTCCCAATTCAATGTAAGCATCTTCCTCATAGTCACCCTTGAGTGGGCGCGTTATGATAACCGTCCATCGTCCATCTTTCCATTCAGCTTTCACAGTTTTCAGTTCTTCGGTGAAATCGTCACGATCTTCGAAATCAACATCCCAACCTTCACCTTGGTACGCTTTCAATTCTCCATCAGCCGTCCATTTGGCGATGTCCACGGGAAATCCCTCATCTCCCCAGAAATATCTAGGCTTTCTTGGCGCAGGCAATTCCTGCCATTTTATTGGGAACTGAAAAGCCAGCCCGTCATTAAACACTTGATAGGCCGTTTGTTTCGCGGCAATCGATTCAGGGTGTTCAGGATCATCGGCAAATTTTGATCCTCCTGGTGCCTGTTCTTCTATACCGTAGTCTCCAAGATTTACCTCATAGGGTTCCCAGTCAACGCTATCTTGCTGCACACTCTTGGTCCGGTCATCCCAACGGAACATAAATGAGATATGGGTTTCATTGTACAAGGATTGAACCCACACATCGTCAATTCTTGTCACAAAGTTTCTTGGTTTATGGGTGATCTGCCCTCCCATGGCTACAATGCGACGGTCAACCAGTTTCCACCGTTCATCATGCTCGTCAGCCGGCAACTCTCCTTCGACAAACTTAGAAGGAACCACGAAATCAACTTTGGGTTTATCCGTAAGAGGATCAATTCCCCTGGGCTTTGCCGCTAGTAAAGCCGCAGCAATTTCATCCGTCACATTACCGCCGGCAATATCCACATCAACATCACGTTCACAAAGATGATTGACGTAATTGGCAATATGCCACCTGTCCTCTACAGTAGTATTATCTGCAAAAGATGGCATCGGCGTTCCACTTACCCCTGTGGAAAATGTCCGGAAAATGTTTTTTACATTATAGGCATCTTGTCGGCTGCCTCTGAAATTCCAGCATTTATGCCAATCCGCAGGTTGAATGGAAAAGCCCCAGTCATCTTTGAGATTAAAGGCATTCCCATCTCCCCGACCTTCTACCCCATGGCATTCGATACATTTCATTTCTTTTACTAACTCCGAACCGCGTTTGATTGATTCAGCCGAGGGAGCAACCGGTTGAATTTTATCCAATTGCAAAACATGGAATTCTTCAAATTCCGTATCCTGCCAACTACGATCCTTGACTAACTCAGTTGTCACAAAAGCCAATACATCTCTGCGTTGATCTTCGGTCAAAATACCCTCCCATGACGGCATGGCCGAACCAGGCAATCCATGGGTAACGGTTTGAAATAAATCCACGTCTATTAGGGGCAATTCACCGCTCGCGGTATGTCGGATTTTAAATGTCCCTGCATTAAAATTCCGTGGACGCGGCCATAATCGATCGGCTCCGGGTCCGTCACCAGCCCCCTCAACCCCATGACACCATACACATTTGGTGAAATACACTCGCTTCCCTGCTTCAACCTGTTCCGCAGATGGCGGGGCGGGGCGACTCCCTTCGGCAAATCCTTCCGCCATTTCCGCGTGGGAGGTGGTGGCTAGGCCTAGGCCACCAATCAGGAGACCGCAACTCAGAAGCCAGGCTCCTAAACCCCTCCTTCCATATTCGGCCGGTGTCGTCGTTTCGTTCATGACCATCCTCTTTTCAAAAAGTCCATTTTGGGATTTATTACCATTCATGTCCGCGTCCTCCTTATTCCCAAGTCCGCGGGTAATACCCGGTGTGCCAGTATTCAAACATGATGACTTTCCATATTTCATCAACGGTTAAATGCTGTTCCCACGGTGGCATAACTGATGCCCATGGGAACCCCTCACCAGGAAGACCAATTCCACCTTTAGCAACCCTCCAGAAAACAAAGGTTTCCTGTAGCTGAGCGATAGTTCCTGCATCCGTAAAATTGGCAGGTATTGGATTGAAGGCGAATGCCCAAAGACCACGGCCATTTAAATTATCCCCATGGCAAAAATGGCAATTTTGAAAAAAGATCTCCCCCCCCTCACGAACATGTTTGATGTAGCCTTTCGCATTGGGATCCCAGGGGTTATCTTCCGGATTTTTCACATCCTTCATTAATCGCCCCATATCCTGGCTGACGATATGAGCGTTGCTGTATGCCTGATCGTATTTCCCTTCCGTATTGATACGAAAAGGATTAGCCGCGGTTTGCAATACATAGGTTTTCCCATGCACTTTAGTTGTGGCCGGTGGGGCCGGATGCACAGTTCTTAGCTCAATTGGTTCATCAAAACTTGGTAGGAAGGAGTTGTAGGCAAATCCCCAGAGTCCAATTGGTAATAAAATCAATAGGGCCGTACGAACGAACTTGGTCAAACCCGTTTTTGCGTCCAACACATTGATAATTGGGCGCTTGAATTCTTCCCATTCCTGCTGTGACCCCGAAACCCACATAAAAATACCGCAAGCGGCCACGGTGCCATAAATAGCCCGCACACTAAATGGTATTGGTGGGTAAATTCGATATTTCAAATAAAACAAATTCACGAAACACCAGACAAAGATTCCTGCCCAAAACTTTGGCAATCCCATGCCTGCTCTCTTGAGAGAGTAATTAATAATAGAAAACACAAGGATGCAGATCGCCAACTCGGAAATCATCTGCATCGGCATGTAGCCTTCAACTAATTTAAGCCACGTCATTCTTCCTTACTCCTTATAAAGGGTTATACCCTAAATTAATATTTCTTATTCTTTTGGAGGTAAAGGTTGGCCTTCTTTTAATTGCGCCAAGTAATCGACCATCTTACTAAGTGCACCGCCTGTGAGCCTTACACCAAAGTCCTTTGGCATTTGATCGTCAGGAAAATCTTTCACCACGTAGGCACTTGGGTCTAATATCGATTCAGTAATGTACTCCTTTGGAGATTTTGCTTTACCCTTATAGTTGGGATCTTTAATCCGATTGGGAGCATTTGATCCCTCCATGAGAAGAGGACCAACTTTTCCCGTGGCTCCTTCAATCCCGGGAATGGTATGACAGGCAGGACAACCGGCTTTCATAAAGAGCTTGTCGTAAGGCTCGCTCCCGTCCGCTAAAAGATTCCCACCACCACCACCAGCTTCTTCTTCTCCACCAGCAGAGGGGCGATCGGCTTCTGGAATGAACTTTTCATATGAGGTAGCAATCACATCATAAGCAGGAGCTTCTTTTCCTTCCCTCGTATACATCCAGGTATCCACTGCTGCCATTTCGCCGATTGTTAAAGATATCGGTGGTTTATGAATCTTAGGCATGGGACTTACGGTATCATTTGATCCTTTGACCCCAAATCCCGTTACTACAAAACAACTCGGGCATGCATGTGACTCAGCAATGTATTCCTGAGCATTTGTAGCCGTCCCCGATCCTTCAAAAGCTTCCTTTTGTTCAGTAGTTCGAGCAGCGGCATTATTCATATGGTAATTTGGCTCTTTTAGTCTTTCTTCAGATCTTTCAGGAATTCCAAATAAATTAGGTGCCCGTTCACTTAAAAATCCCTGTTGGAACCCATGACACAACGGGCACTGGCCTTTCCCTATGGCTCCTTGGGTTTTACTTTGCCCAATCCCACCAAATATAATTTTTTCCCCTTCATCACCAAGTTGTTGCGGTGACATACTTTGGAAGTCTAACTTCACGACCGGTGGAGGAAATCCGCCCTCGACCTGAGGCAGCCAATTTCCGTACCCGGAAAGCGCGGCCGCCACAAAAAACATGAACCCTCCAATTTTCATTAGGGCACTGATATTCGGAAAATAGAGACCCATAATAAAAGACATGATTGTGATCATGACAAGGGAAACCGGCAGCAACCGACTTTCCCCTTCAAAATTATGGGTATAATTGGAAATAGCGATAAACGCTAAAAAAGCACAAAAAATTCCAATTATGGTCTGAAAACTTGCCCTTTTCTTTTTTTCAGGATCCGAAATAGTTGCCTGGAAATACAGCAATAGCCCAACCAGCATCAGTAATACTGGCCAACCCATTCCTATCGCCCGTCCCAATAACTCAACCACAGTGCAATCCTCCAACTTGGGGGCTGCCTAATGCAGCCCCACGATTGTTTGTAATTGTATTTTTCGTTAATGACCAGTTGCAGATTGAGGAGATGGAACTGGCTGCCCTGCAGGCGAAGGAACCGGTATTTTTTTAGCACCTAGTGTGCCAAGCCAAAAGACAAACATTATACTGATCCAGAAAAACAGCACATTAAACGAAATAACGTTTGCCGCAAAACCAATTGTATGGGTGTAGGCCCATGGAGAATTATCCCGCATTACTTCATTCACGTGCCAGAATAATCGCACCGAAGAACGGATATACCCCATTAATCCCATCATCCACGTGAATGCTGTGGCCAACATGATGATCGCATATTGTGAACGTGGTGGAATTTGGCCCCATCTGATCGGCCCCAATTGTCTTCCATTTTTCAACATCGCCAGGTTGAGCGGGGTCATTAAGAGCAGACAAGACAAGGTTCCCGCCACCTGAGGCACAGACAAACCGATTCGTACGTTTGCAGGTATAAAGTACCCATAACAAGCCAACCAAACATTATTTAGCTGTGCTATGACAAAAAAACAGCCCATAAAAATATTACCAAACTTAGCCCAGCTAACTGTGGGGACCCTGTTCCCTCGCTGGTACCAAATAAAACTCAGAATGGTTGTCATGATAATGGCGTTAATTCCACCATTTTTGGCAGACATGACACCATAATTTCCGAGGACCGGATGCTGCTGCCCGCCCATCGCTTTCAATTCCGCGGGAGACATCACGATCGTGTGCGGCGTAATAAACACCAGAAGCCCAACCACTAAGATAAACACGAGATATTTAATATACCTTTGGAAACGCTCCCCACCCGTCATACGGCCAAGAGCTTGCCACAGGTAATAATTGGTGGTGAGGAATAGAATTCCAATCATGGTGGCTTGAATAATAAATAACCAAGCCAGCAACCCACCCATTAAGGTAATTCCCATCTGCTGACGGTAGGCATACACCTCCCGCATCAACCAATATCCGGCAAAGGGTAGCGGAATTAAAAACGCCACACCTAAACTCATTGCGATATAGCCCATCCAGTCATAATGAGCACGCTCTTCATCCGTTTTTGATGAAAGGAAGCGATAGGCAGCATAGGCAGCTACCACACCACCACCAAATGCCATGTTCCCAAGAATCCTATGAACATTCAAAGGATTCCAAAGGGCCGTATGAATTACATGCCAAATATTTCCAAGATATCTCCCCTGCTCATCAACTCCAGCCGGGGACATCATAAACGCAATCCATGAATTAGCGAGGAACATCAGCACCGTTCCAATCACATTCAGAATCACGGACATGCTGAGATGAACCCACTTCAGGACCCCTTCCCTCATCTTGTCCCATCCGTAGTAATAAATGTAGAGGGTTGCACTTTCCGCCACGAATGTTAATGCATAAATGTGCATGACCGGACGGAAAATACTAGATAAGTATCCAAAAAAGGCAGGATAAAGAGTCAGGAAGGTAAAGATCAGGATCCCACCCAGGATCGCAGTCAAAGAATAGGCCGTCAGACTGATCTTGATAAAATCATAAGCCAATTGGTCATACTTCTTGGCCATAGCCTTATCTTTGCTCACCATACCGGCAAATTCGATACACATACAAAAGATTGGAACCGCCAACACAAAGCTACCGTAATAAAGATGCTGCTGGTTGGCTACCCAAAGGAGGACACGACTCTCGAAGTTATACCGAGGATAAAAAGTTTCGTTGTCGGCCGTTACCGGTGCGCCCTCTCCAATGGCTGGACCTTCCGTCTTGTAATAAATGTCACGGCCCATCTCCACCTTTTCCGCCTCGCCTTCCTCTCCCGCCTTTTGTGCGGCAACGACATCTGGTGGAGGACCACCTGCTGGTGCCCCGCCACCACTCGCCACAGCTGAGACCGACAGGAAAATTGGCAGCAAAAGCAGACCGCCCATTACCATCAGGGCCGAAACGGCGAACAACTTTTTCTTCCCCCGGGTCATTTGATTGAACAGGCGACCCATTGACCTACCTCCTTGTGAAAACGTGTTGTGTTTAAACCCATCAAATTTACCTAAAATTCGTCATGAATGTGAATCTTAAATATTTCCATTCTTACGACTATCTGAACATGTAGAAATAGTCCAACCCCTGAGCGTCCATCAGTACATAATCCAGTGCCTGAAAATACACAAAACAAATAACCAATGAAACTATTACATACAGAGCTGTCTGCATGCGCCCCTCCTTGCGTCTAAGAGTATTAAATAATTGATTGTCTTATTGGAAATCATGCTTTTTTAGCAGGGGCACTGAATGCCTGAAAACCAATAGAAAAACCAAAGGCTTACCGAGCAGGTTACATAAAAAATCGCTTTTCCAATTTTAGTCTCTAACTCCGTTGACTCTCTTATGACAGCCGTCGAATCACCCATTTCAATTCCTCCCTGTGCTTAATTCGAAACTGAATCTTAAATGATTTTCCCTAATAAACTTCATTGACATAATATAATTTTTCGTGCTATTCAAACATTTATTGATCACGTAAAAAGAGGGATTGCACATGCGTACAAATGCAAAAGTGTTCGACATTATAGTTTTGGCCGGAATGGTTGTCAATATTCTGCTTGCCGTCTTTCTCATCCTCTACTATTTTGATTTTCTTTAATTTTTTTGATTTTCCTCAACAGAATTTCGTCACCTTTATTGTCATTAATTTGAACGTGCACATCTGAAACCAATTGTCTCATCTCGAAAATCAGGAACCATAAAACTCCTATTGGTGATTCGGAGATCTACGCCTCGGCTCGTATACCCACTTCCTCTCATTGTCTTGTAAGTCGAGGTTGGCCGATTATTTTCTTGCGAAACTGAATCTTTCTGTAGATATAGATCTTCCACGTACCAATTATCCGTCCATTCCATAACATTTCCTGCCCCGTCAAAGACCCCGAATACACTTTGATCAAGGGGAAACGAACCTACTGGAGCCGATACTTCAAACCCATCGCCCTCCCCTGCAAAATTGGCAGGATGTCCGGTCAACCCATCACCCCACGGCCAGGTGCGTCCATCTGTCCCTCGCATAGCTTTTTCCCATTCCTGTTCAGTAGGGAGACGCTTGCCTTTCCACTGACAATAGTCATTCGCATCGCTCCATGACACATAGGTAATCGGCTGATAAGGCCCTCTCAACAGTCCGAGCTTTGCGGCATAACGAGATGGCGGGCCAGGTTGCCGATGGCCTGTAGCTTCCACAAATTCCATATACCGTTTATAGGTGACTTCATATCGATCAATCCAGTACGTCCCTAAATTAGCGACGTGGGCAGGCTTTTCATTAAATCCGCCTTCATTACTGCCAAGAATGAATTCCCCTGCAGGTATCTCAACCATCTCATTCCCTATGTCAGGATCAGGAACCATCGATTCTGTGGACGGCTCCAATGCTGAAGAAGGCATTGATTGGGGAGTTGGGTCCGGGAGACTTGGGGGAGTGTCGGTCCCTTTCAAAATCCCTAATAATGGCAGGCCGGTCATAAACAGGACCGCAATCAGAAAAATTAATTTAAATCGACCGTCCATGTCTCCCTATTCCTTATCCGTCAATATGTCCTATCTCGAGAAACCATGGGCGATTATTCACGCCGGCGAGGAGCCTGCTTACCGCTTAGGAGGATTGAGGAGTCTCAGTGGCCGGAGGATCTTTTGCGCACCGAAATCCAACACTGGCATCGTTCCTCCACATTTTAGCTGCAAAACGCTTGGTAACCCTGGCGCCGATACGAGATTCTCGCCAAGAGCCCCCACGAATGACTTTATTCTCATCTTCGACTTTTGGTCCTGGGGGATCCCGATATGGGGCCTGTTGATAATAGTCAGCAGCATAACTATCCATGACCCACTCGGCTACATTGCCGGTGGCATCATAGAGTCCGAAAGGGCTTCTCCCTACCTCAAAGGATCCCACAGGAGCTAAATACTGAAAGCCATCTTCCTTCCCATCAACATTGGCAAACTGATATTCGAATTTTTCCCCCCAAGGATAACGCCGCTTCCCTTCTCCCCTGGCCGCCTTTTCCCACTCCGCTTCGGTCGGCAACCGCTTCCCAGCCCACTGACAATACCCAAAGGCATCGTTCCAGGTCACAGCCACCACCGGATAATCGAGACCGACCAGCTTGGAGACATCATCTTCAAAGACCGGCACCTTAGGTTTGTCCCGTTTCGTCATCTTGATATACCGATCATAATCTGCTTGTGTGACTTCTTTAAGGTCGATATAAAACGTTTGGAGATACACCGGATGCGATGGCCCTTCATCGGGATCCCCATCCTCAATGCCCATGGTAAACGGCCCTTCAGGAATTTCGACCATTTCCCGGCCATCATCCCCGACAAACGTTTTATACATGGAAAAATCTTGTGTGGGCATTGGCTGCAAGACCCTGACGTTGGCCGGTTGGCCGGCCGACAATTCCGCCAAATCAGCCTTCCCTTTATAAGTCATATAAATCAACATCACGATCATCATGATAAATGAGCCGAATACAAATAAAATTGAGCCGATGAGTACCCGCTGATTTTCCATGACTACCTTGCCTCTCGCTTTGACACGCTCACCTCGATGATTCAGATTGATTACGGTTGTAAATGATTAGGATGCTTGTCGCACTCAGGAACGGTTTGATTCCGTTGTCGCCACGTCTCTATAAGCATCGAAATCCAAATTCCCAAAAATCCACCCATTGCCGCACCCGAGGCTGCGCCAACCGTCACAGCCTCGGTTCCACTCACTCCTAATGTCAGCAAACCACCTAAAATGGTTCCGATAAAAATACTCAAAAAAAATCCTCGTCCGCCTACCAAGCCCACTCCGGCCCCAAGAATGGCTCCCAATGCTAACGCAACAGGAAGCCACCCATCCCCCATGAAGACCCCGATCAAGAGGCCCACTGTCCCTAATCCAAGGACTCCAAGGAGGACATCAAAAATTTTAGCTGGAGTTATCTTCACTTTTCACTCTTCATTCACGCACAAGATCACCTTTGGATGATTCAGCCTGAACCTGAATGGACCCAAAGTCCACTTCCACTCCCGGCCCTCCTAACAAAGAAATACCCCAGGCATGTGGAGCCGGCTCATGATCATGAATCCTCAGAAAATCTTCATATACATTAACCCGCTCCTCAACCCACGTCCCAAGGGATTCAGTCCCACTACGAATGACAATTTCCGTGGAGCTAAACATGCCACCCTCTTTAACTGACCCTACCGGAAGCGTTGCACTCCACACATATTTCGTATTCACGGGAATAAACATCAAGTCAACATCCAATGACGGGTAGATTGCGGCCAGGAAATCGGCGTTATCGGGAACCGTCTGTATCCGCCAACGCCAGGTCAGAATAGGGTGCTGCTTCGGGTCCCACGTCATGTGCTTGGTATAAACCCGTTGATTGGCGTCCTTTGCCGAAAGGAAAAAAGTCCCATCCTCTTCCTGAATCGTATAGGTTTCATGGGCAGTGACCGTACTCCGCTGCGCTTCCCATCCCACGGGAAATCCTTTAGCATCAGGATGCTGAAAATCCTCCAACACCATCGAACTACTGGAAGACCCTGTGTTCGGAACCTCTTGGGCCCATGCGGCACCACTTCCATATACTAAAATACTCACGATTAAACAGGCCAAAAAAGAAGACCTTGCACGGACTCGCTTCACATTTCCTAAATTATTGTATTGCCCATGATAAACTTTCATTATGCGGATTCCTCTTCTGAAATAACCTGAATCACCGGAGAAGGCCTTGCAAATTCAGCCGTTCGCCGCTCTACCACTTGTTGATCCCGTCGGCTAAGCCAAAACACGAAAAAGACTGAAGACCAAAAAACAATCATATTGAGGGTGACCATTTTTGCTGCAAATCCCAGAGAAGGGGTAAATGCCCACGAGGATTGATCCGGCATTATTTCGGAAATATGCCACTCCAATCGGCCAACGGACCGTATATACCCCATCAACCCCATTACCCAGGTAAAGGCGGCAGCCACAACAAACAATGCCACAATCCCACGCGGGGTAATTCGTCCCCAATGCACAGGCCCGTTCATGTGAGCGCCACGCAATAACAACCGATTCAACAATAACCCACCAACCACCATAGTCGCGGTCGTCATCCCTTGAGGGTAAGAAAGGCCCACGCGGACATTTGCCGGAATATAAAATCCGTAAATAGCCAACCACACAATATTGGCAATACCCATGAGGAACAACCCCACAAGAAAAATATTTCCCTTGGATGCCCACGGTACTGTCATCACATAATTGGCTCGCCGATACAGAATGTAACTCAGTGCGGTTAAACAGATCATGACATTAACCGCACCATTCTTTGCGGACATGACCCCATAATTCCCAAGCACCGGATGCTGTTGCCCGCCCATGGCTTTCATCTCACTCCCACTCATCGCAATGGTGTGCGGGGTAAACCACACGAGAAAACACACCATCAATGTAAAGAGAATGGCCTTAAAATGTGGATGAAAGCGCTCACCACCCTGAAGGCGGGCCAATGATTGCCAGATGTAATAATTAATTCCCAAAAACAAGACACCAACCATAATGGCTTGAAGCACAAACAGCCACGACAACATGCCCCCCATCATGGCCATGCCCATAGTTTGCCGAAACTCAAACACAGAGCGCATCAACCAGTAGCCTGCAAGTGGCATGGGCAGGAGCGCACAGACCACAACCACAATAAAGACATGCCCAACCCAATCATAATACGCCCGATCCTCAGGGGTTTTTGCCATGAAATACCGGTATGTCGCATAGGCGACGACCACGGCGCCACCTGACATAATATCCGCCAAAAAGCGATGCGTGTTCAGTGGATTCCATAATGGAGAATGCAAAAGATGCCACACATTTCCTAAAAAGTGCCCTTCGGCATCAACTCCGGCTGGTGCCATCATAAACGAAGCCCATGAATTGGCTAACAACAGTAAAACCACTCCGGTTGCGTTTGAAAGAACTCCAAGAGTCATATGGACCCACTTTGCCGCCGGAGTCTTGAGGAAATCCCAGGTGTAATAATAGAGGGCCAACAGGAATGCTTCACTCACAAACACCGTGGCATACACCGGCATGACGGGCTTAAACGTCGATCCCATGTAACTCATAAACCCAGGGTAAAGAGTCACAAAGGTTATGAGCATGAGACAGCCTAATAAAGCGGTTATGGACAAGGACAACAGGGCCACGCGCAAAATATCACGAGCCAGTCCATCGAACTTCTGTTGGGATGCCGGCTGCTTTCGAGTAATTCCTATGAATTCCAATAATAGACAAAATAGGGGAATTGATAAGACAAATCCCCCAAAGTAGGTGTGTTGCTGAGTCACAAACCAGACCACCAACCGGTTATCCACGAGAGGATAAGCTGAATAATCCTGGTGGGTCTCCGCGACAGATGGACCCTCAATCGTTCCGGGAGTTTTGTAGAAAATATCCTGGCTTGCCTGCCCATCAGTTGCCGGTAAGGAATAAGCATCCATACCCAACGCAATTCCGGACTGCATGAGAAAGATGAACAGCACACTCAATAATGGTTTGAAAAGATTTTTCAATTTAATTCACCAAATTGCCATGCCCGACTTTGGCAGCAGCGAGGGAAGGAAGAGGTTCTGAGGATTTAGAATTTTGGAGTATCCCCATCACAAAGGGACACCGTTGTATGGATTCAGGAATGCCGACAAGCTGTTCTTCATAGGATTTGCGCCAACCAAGAAAGAGGGTATACAGCGCCATCACCATGGCGGTACAGGCGGCTATCCCCATAAATCCTACTTGGGAAATCTGCTCCACCCGGAAGACAAAGGCGGCCATCCCCATGAGAACCAGAAAATACGTCGCTGAAAAGGTCAGATTTGGCCACATCCAAAACCAAAGGGATGACAGCCAGGTTCGTGGCCTACTTCCCTGTGTATTTTGAGCATATAACGATTCCCCGCTGAAAAACGTCTTCATTCCGATGGAGGCGATCATAACGGGAACAAGCAATGATTGAAGGATGGGTTGCAGTTCAATCGGCCCCACAGTGAACAGGAGCCACGAACCGGCTATCCCTATCATGGTTGCCAACGCGCCCCATTTCACAATGTTTCCTATTTCCTGCGGAATCCATTTTCGTAACGCCTCTCCGTCAGGAAAGGTTGGGACGACAACCCCTTGTTGCCTCATCCGTTGCACATGCCCGATTTCAAAGGCATCCCGGGTGACAGACGTGCATGAAATGATGGTTGCCATCATGGCTGGACCTTCCGGATGGAGCAAAAAATCATAGGCCACAAAAACTTGAAGAATCGCCAAAACCAAAAGGGATAATTGAATCCCATAGACCAGACCAATCCATCCCACCAACCAGACCCACTGCTTTACCCCGTCTTCGCGCCAGGATTCCATGAGAGAGACTCCACGTCCCTGTCGATAGGACCAGATGGCGGTAAGCATACAAATACAGCCGGTGAATGCCAGAAGCACCAACGGATCGGCAAGCGGCAAGACAGGCTTGAGAAGGTGATAGATCCCAAAGGCCACTAAGCCGGGAGCCAGCATCACCAAACGTTTCCGCTTGCGAACGGGTTGATCCGTTACTAAGGCATTCAATTGCGGAAGAACACGAAGGGAAAGTCGATGCAACATATCGTTACTCGCTTTGAAGAGATTTCCAGAGATTAATCGTTTTCGCTAATTCGCTCACAAGGCGTTTCATCCGCGCCCTGCCGCCATACCAAAATAACGGGCTTTCACCTCTTCCATGAGTGCAACCGTGACCGCAGGCATCCCGCGATCCAAAGCTGTACGCTCCAATTCAATTCTCGCCATTGCCCGAATTCCTGACGGAACATTATTGATACGGCGCTCTGCGTCCGGGCTCCACTCCACCATCCCCTTATTCCGCGCCGACCCAACTCGGGAAACCGTCACAACCCTTTGCCCCCTGGTAGAGGCAAACTCCTCCACCTCTTCCCGAACAAGGGGAAGTAAATAGGGAGGAAGCCGGCTCAACTGATATAAAGCCTCATCTGACCATAAAGTGTGAGGGGCCATAGAATCCAATTCCTTGGCACTTCCTTCGGCCCCGAGAGAAAATTCACACCGATCGCAATGAAATTTGGCAAACACAGAATCGGAGGGCAACTCTTCAATATCCATGATCCGCAAGAAATAATCACAACCGCATTGCATGAACAGCCTACCCAATTTTTCCTGGATAGAGGATGTAGAGCATCGTGTAGGTGAACGTTCCCGTTACGAACAAGACACAGTAAATCACCATGGTGAATCGTCCAAGCACTCGATGCCGCCTGGCCCCATTTGGCCAAATCCGCTGGATAGATATTTCAATGCCAAACACCAATGCAATGAGAAGAATAAGACCAAGATACACACTGAATTTTCCCATGGAAAATCCAGAGGTCATGACCCGTGACAGGAAAAATAGGAGGACAATGGTGGTCACCCCTCCCAGGATCATCGCAATACGTCTCCCGGAAGTCTTTAATATCGCATCCTTCAAAACCCGCTTCCCTTCCACGAAAGTCTGTGACCGGAACCCCAACACCATCATATAAATGGCCATCACGAGGCCGATCACGACCAGGAGAATATGAAGGGTCAAGACAGGGACAAACACCTGGTCATATAACCATTGAGGTCCGCCAAAGCCTTCCTTTCCCTCAAAAGCCAGGACACCCAGACTGCGAAACAAATAATAGCTGATAAAGAAGGCGAGCATGGCAATCATCCCACCGAACATCAGCCAATGGTGCCGATCATTGTTGTGCTGCCTCGCCTGAATCCATCCGACAATAAACAATGCCGTAAAGAACGTCGCCATAAGTTGGCTCACATCCGCTCCAACCGTGGCATGGGTGCCGAAAAATCCGGGTTCTCTCAGCCATACCGCCATTTCATCCATAATTTTGTGCCATGCCCTTCTGTTATTTGGTGCCTTGAATCATGGCACGCGGTTCTAATTCTTCCACGATTCGAAACCCGGCTTGATCCATCCATTGGCGACTTTCCTGAATCGTAAAGCATTCGCCACATTCGGTATTCACCAGGATATGAACAGCAAAGGCTGTCGTCCAAGCAGGACTCGTTTTGGTCTGATCCAAAAACCGGTCTTTAATGATCAGTCTTCCACCCTCACTCAGGCAGGCATATACTTTTTTCACCAATTCCGCATTGGTTTTGCCATCCTGATAATGAAGAATATCCGACATGAGGGCAAGATCATACGATCCCTGAAATGCATCAACATGAAAGTTTCCGCTTTGCAAGTGAATACGATCCGCTAATCCCGCACGCTCGACATGTTGTTTAGTTACCTTCAGTGTTTGTGGAAGATCGAAAACCGTGGCGGACAATCCGGGATGTTCCAGGCAAAAGGCAATGGCATTGGTTCCTGCCCCACCGCCAACATCCAGCATTCGCACCGCTCCATGAATGGGGACACTTTTCGCCAATCCCTGCCCACTTCCCTGTCCGATCCGATCCAAGACGGTAAGCACATGGGCCCCCAATTCCGGATTGGTTTCAAACACATGTTGGGTTACCGGTGACCGTCCGGTTCTTACTGTCTGTTCCAGCTGTCCCCAATGACTCCACTCCGCATCATGCAACAGTAATAAATGCCCTACATACTCTGAGCTTGATTGCACCAAATGTCGTTCAGCCACAGGAGTATTGGCATACAACTTCTCTTCTTTCGTTAACACACGCATCGCCACTAAGGCGTTCATCACCAACTCCAAGGCCCGTGGATTGAGCTTCAGAGAATCGGCAACCTCATTAACCGTGAGCGACTGTCCCTTGAGTGCGGTAAAAAGATCCAGCTTCACAGCGGTGAGGAGAATTTTGGTTTCCCAGTAGTAGCCTATCTGAAAAATATCTGCGAGAGATGATTCACGAATCACATGGGGCCTCAAACTCAACTGGCAACATGAAAAATCATTTTCGATGTCGATCTTAACGGGGTCATTTTGCGAGGTCAAATGCTGAACGATCAGAAAAATCGCCTAAGCTTCTCACAAAAAACAAGGGCAACTAGCCCGTGGCTAGTTGCCCTTGACAGAAGAGCTATGCCTCAATCGAAAGAGACTTATTTAATCTCGAAATTGGCTTCGACGGTTCCCCCGTCCTTCACATCCACATCGGCTTCCACTTCCCCGGCAATAGGATGCCAGGCCTTTACTTTGTGCTTACCAGCAGGCACGTCCTTGATTTCAAAGGTTCCGTCGGCACCGGCCACACTATAATGCGCATTGGTCACCGGCAAATACCAGCCTTGCATAAATTCATGTTGGTCACATTGCAACCGCAACACAGACCCCTTTTTCGACATTTTCAATTTGACGCTTTTTTCTAAAGAATCACCTTTTTTGGCCAGACCGATATTGAACTCGGTGCTGGACTTGGCACCTAATTGATCAAAGCTATGAGGATTGTGCAACACACCTTCCGCCGACTTAGGGTCGCTGGGATCGGCATCATTATTGACAACCTTAAACAGTCCTTTACTTACGGCTACTCCGGTATATGGCTTAAACTCACACAATTCAGCCTCCACCAATTGCGGAGCTTCCTTGTCGGCTTTGCCTAAGAATGCTTTGTCTTGAATATCCGTAACCGCCACCACCGCATTCTTTAAACCCTTGCTTCCATCTACTTCCACTTCCTTCAGCAATCGTGTCTCTCCATCCGCACTCTTGCTCTCATTTTTTTTGCAAAACTCCACATTGGGAAATTTTGAGAAAGCAAATTCTTTTGGTGGGGGTACTTCTCCGGCAAACGTGACTTTCCCTTTAATAGTTCCCCCCGCCTGGGCGACTAATGGGGCAGCAATAAGCATGCAGCCCACTAAAAAAGACATAGTTAAAGACTGACGGTTCCTCATGATTCTTCCTCCTAGTTAAGAATGAAATTGAGTTGACGTGGGAAAACAACCTAACTTGATGAGATCAACCCCTTTTACCCCGGCCAGGTATAAAAAAGCTGATCTTGAAATGGATCGTCCGACAGCACCCACTTCCGTATATATCAGGAATAAAAAAAACGTGTCAAGAAACCCAACAAGAACTAGGTCCTTTGTGCTAACCATTAGGCCTTTTAGTTCGCGGAAACATGAAAAGTTTGAACAGACAATATTTTCCCTAAAAATCAATGGAATGGTAACCGGGCATCTGAACACACTCGCATCATTTTTGTACAGGGTCCCTGAGTAGGGCCACCATGTCGGCCACACTCTTTTTCATGTCCTCTGCATGAAAGACCGGAGCCGAACACATCCGGTCAGTACAGACAAACGCGACAGGTCGTTCCTCATAGGGAAAAATAATGTCACCCCATTTCGGCGGTCCCTCATTGGAGTCAAAACTTTTCACAATTTTTCCAGGGCAAAACATTCGCTGACCTTCCACCAATAGGGTTTTGGTCATGGCATCGTCAAAATCTCCTACCACCGCAATATGAATAGGGATCCGAAACCATTGATCGATAGCCAATCCGGACAATGCGAGAGGGAGTGGCTCTCGGGACGTGACCATGGCCTGCAAGGCATTCTCAGCCAGAAAACGATATGGTTGCTTCCCCGTCAGATGAAAAAGATCGAGGTACCAAATGGCGGCTTGAAGATTTTCCTTCACCGGTTTAGCTGGGAACTTCAGAAGACCTAATTTACCAGACGTCTGTGGATGATCAAAAAATCCCCCATTCTCCGAATCGTGCAATAACCGCCGGCTTACATCGGCGAGGGCTTCAGCGTTTTGTAAATACTGAGATTGCCCTGTCACTTTAAAGGCCTCAAGTAACGCTTGACCAAAGAGCACATGGTCAGACAATAAACCGTAAAGGCTTGGAACCCCTCCCGTCTCAACATGAGCAAGCCCCTTTTCCATGTCAAAACGCTTCTCATACAATCGGCTCAACATCTGAAGAGCCATGTTCCCTATTTCGACTTTTTCCAATACCAATGAGGCATGCAAATAGGCCCAAGCCATCAATGCATTACTCCCTGTAAAAACTCGTTGGTCCACATATGGGATACCGACGGCCAATCGTTTGCTCTCATTGAGAGAATAGTACTCGGCTCCAGGCATGAAAGCTTCCCCTTCAGTTCCCAGAACGTCGGCATCTTGGCTTTCATACAATAACCCCGTTTGCGAATCGGTTAAAAACCGCGAAACATATTCAATGAGCGCCAGGGCGATGCGTTTAAATTGAAGATCCCCGGTGAGTTGGAAGGCTTCAACATAGTTACGAAGATTCAGAGCTTGAATCGACAACATCTTTTCAAAATGCGGTTGACTCCAATCTGCTTGTTCGGCATAGCGGTAAAATCCTCCCCAAACCGGATCAAGTAAGCGCACTTGTCTTTTTAAGGTATCCAATCCTATTTTGAGTAGCTCAGGATCCTCCTCAAAGAAGCCATAGGCAAAAACCATTTGGATGGCTTCCGGTTCGAAGAATTTAGGGGCATCCCGAAACCCTCCATTGACAGCGTCAAATTGAGCTCTCATCATAGCCACACTTTGCTTTGCCATAGACGCCTGAAGCTCATTCCCTCTGGAAGAATCGTTCTTCACCTTCTCGTTTACCCGCTCCCATAAATGAGAGGCCTGCTTGAGCAACTCACCTTTGTCGGCGACATAAATAGACTGCACCTCAAGGAGCATGGTTTCCATTTCCTCAGAACCCAAGGCGTTCGCCTGAAAAAGAATTTCTCCGGTCGGCAGAAGGACGTTGGTCGTCGGCCACCCTCCCGCTCGATAACGAGCATCCAAATCTGGGCGCTGATCCGTATCGACCCGAACAGGAATAAATTTGGTGTTGAGCAACTGTACGATACGAGGGTTAGCGTAAGTCGTCTGATCCATCACATGGCAGGCATGACACCATATGGCGGTTAGATCCAAAATAATTAATTTGTCTTCGGCTTGCGCACGTTCGAACGCTTCATTTCCCCATTCATGCCATTGAATAATTGGATGGTCGATAGACTCACTATGAGGCCGTATTTCAGCATGAACGGGACTGACGAGAAGCCATGCACCGAATCCGGCCAGCATCCATAATCTGCAACCTCCCTGGATACGGCATAAGTCATTCCGCACCTCAGTCACCGAGACAAATGCGAACTTGATGATCGTGCGCCAGAATTGGCCCAAAGGGATGCATTTCCCAATGCACCGCACAAGTTGGAGGAACATGTGAACACCCTTTATCTGGTCGTACCTGTCCATCTTCAGGAAGACCGCTTATAGGGCAACAACCAAACTGGTTAAATACCGATCTCCTTATCCAAAATCCTCACAATGGCAGCGGCGGCGGTCACCCGCACCGCTTCATCAGTATCTCGAAGTGTGCGCTTCAAAGTCGGTAAGAGAGTGCGGTCGCCAATACGACCCAGTGCGCGGGAAGCCCCAATTCTGGGACGAGGCAACGGATCATTGAGAGCCAACATGAGAGCATTGAGGACATCCTGACCTTTCCCATTTCCAAGCGCCTTGACTGCACCGGACCGTATGGCCGGATTTTGGTCATTGAGAAGATGCTGGACGGTATTCCTGACTACTGAATAAGGCGCTCCTGACTTTAGCAATGACGCCACGGCCGCCGCCTGCACGCCGGAATTGGAATCGGCCAAGGCCCTGGTTAACGGTGTTAACACTTGATGTTGTTCGTAATACCCCATGCTAAAAGCCGCCACACTCCGTACTGCAGGAATTCGATCAAACAACATTGCTTTCAATGTCGGTAGGGATTCAGGCGCCTTCAATTTCCCTAGGGATGCAATAGCTGCGGCACGTATCGAAGGCTGTGAGTCAGAAATAGTTTTTTCCAATATTGGTATTGCCCGACGATCCCCTAATTCGCCAAAGGCACGGATAGCTGCCCCCCGTTCATACCCTTCCTCGCTTTTCGCACCTTGCTCCAAACGAGCCCAATATTGCTTGTGACCCAACTGATATAATGCTCTTGCTGCGGCAATTTGGACAAGATGCTGCTCATCGTTCAACGATGGTTCAATCAATGGCACCAGACTCACGTCTCCAGATTGTCCAAGTCCACCCAGAACGGTTGCCCGTACCAAACCGGCCTCGTCGTTCAATGCCTCACGAAACACCTTGGAACGCAGTCCGGCTTTTCTTTGCCCTAAAGCTTCTGCCACCAATGTTCTCACCATGCCGTTTTCATCAGTTAAGCCTTTTTCCAAATATTCCACGGCATTATCAGATTCGATTTCCTTTAACGCGGTATAGGCGGCCCCTCGCATTTGCTCCCGCATATCGGAACGGAGAGGCAATATACTGGCAATGACCATCTGCCGTAGCAAAGGCTCGTCTTCCCGCTTGGTTACGCCAACCTCTTTATCATAGGTTTCAATGGCTTCAGGAGTTTTTCCCAGGTTAGCCAAGGCAAGAATGTACAGGCGAGAAACTTGCGAGGGGGAAGAGAACTCTTTTTCTAATGGCTTAACGAGGTCAACGACCTGCTGAAAAAGACCCTGCTCATAGGCTTTTTGCACCTGAACAACCGTTTCCTCCTGTGCCTCTTCCGCCCAAACCGAACCTGAGAAAATCCACAGGACTCCCAGAAAAAACATTGCATTATAACGATTCATCCTTTTTTATTTACCCCCATTTGCTAGCCACATCATATGTCTACCCCCTCGGAATCGGGGCTTCCTGAGCCTCAATAATTCGATAGCCTAATGGTGCTTCAAAGTAATAATCTGGTTGCGAAGAAAGCACCACATGATGATATTCCACAAACCAGTCCCGATCCTGGCTTAAGAGTTTCAAGAGAACCTCCCGTTGAGGATCCACCCATTCGAAAAATCGTTCGAGTTGGCCAAAACGATCTTTGACCTCCACGTCATAGAGCAGGGCAGGTTGATCCCCTACCACGGATTCCCCAATAACCGTTCGACTCGTCTCTCCCTCCAACCGGATAGAAAATGGTAACAAATAATCCAAAATTAAGGGAACGCTTAAGATCATTCGCCGTTGCGACAACATATACCAGGTTTTTTGTTTATCCAATCGAATAATGAGAACGCCCGCATAGCCTAACCCTGTTCGTATTCCCCCTGCCGGCTCAATGCGATAGCGATCCTTTTTCGCAAACAACTGGGCTTTGGCGATATGGCCTCCCGTCTTCCATATGAGTCTTGCGGAGAATTCCCTGGGACTGTGGTCAGAGATGTTGGGAGAGTCGGCGAAGGCCCACCCGGGCGGGAACCAAGCCACTATTCCAAAAATGGCACAACCCACCACGCCCGCCAATTTCTTATCACAAGTTCGGGAGAAAAGAAGGGAAACGTCTATCCATTTCATGGTCTTTGGTGTTCAACCAAAGGCTCTATTAGAACAGGGTGGCCCAGAGCAGCGGCAGAAAATCGAGGCGGGGTCCTGATGGTATGTGCCGTCCAACGGCCTACGGGAGATTCCAAGGAAAAATCCCTTCTCACGGTTTGATTCGGTTCCACGGAAAATTCATAAACCTGCTCATGCTTCACACTTGGATGCCATGCACGAATGCGATAACTTCCAGGCGGGAGTGATGAAATAACATACTCTCCCCTTTCATTGGTAAAGTTGAAATAGGGATTATCCACCGCAATCCCCCAGCTTTCCATGTAGGCATGAAACCCGCACTGCATCACAAAGGTTTTACGTCCCTTGCTCAGTTGAAATTGATGGACCAAGGATTTCCCCGGCAGATGCTCATGTGTCGCATGAATATCTTCACGTTGATGCCGGGGATTAAAGGGCAGAGGAGAATTAAATAACACCCGCGTACCTTGGCTCAACGACGTCTCATAGGCTTGAATATCATGCATGACCGGATCCATATTCACCACTTCAATCCCATGCTCATCACGAACAACCGTCGTAAATGGGAGAAATTGACAGTCGCGAGCTTCCACCTTCGGAATAGAAAGGGAAAACGGTTTCCCGGCATTTACACCTTCAACCACAATCACGACCCCTTGAAGTTGATTGTGATCATTCACCACAAAGTCCTTAAGGAGCCGCCAACCCTGGCCATCAGAAATGCGGCCGCAATACTCTGGATCAGGGAACGTCACCAGGTTGTACGCTTTAGGAGAAGGCGGAATGCCCTTGAGAGTCACCGTGCCGACAATGGTGGCCCCATCCGTTACGTCAATCACTTCATAACCGAAAGCGGTCGAACTGGTGATCCAGAGCAAGCCTATTATCACGACAATTTCCATCACTCGCTTCTGTTTCATGCTCACCCCTTCTCTCAGGGAACTTGTCGTCGTAACGACGGGATAATCTCAACGCCCTCTCCAAGCATCTCCAGCCCAAAATGCGGATTTTCCTGCATTTCATGCACGCTTCGCCGTCCCTGGGGAGACTCATATTGAAAGTCTAATGTCAGCGTTTTTCCCGATTCCACCCGGACTGTTTTTTCTAAATAGGTTTTCATACCAGGATGCCAAACAGCCACCTCATATTCTCCTGCTGGAATATCGCTAATTTCGTAGGCTCCATCCTCTTTGGAAATCGAATAATAGGGATTTTCCACCACTAATCCCCAAGAAAACATATAGGGATGAAATCCACATTGCATAACAAACACATCACGGCCCTTTCGCAAATGAATTTTTTCAATCATCGGTTTTCCGGGAAGATGGGTATGGACATTTTCCCCAAACATACCAACTACATTGTGAAAGGGGTTCATGGGCAACGGACGATTAAACAAGACCCTGGCCCCTCGTTCTCTTGCCGTTTCATATCCCTGGATATCATGTTCTACCGGATCCATATTAATCACGGTGATTTCATCCTGGTCCTTTAAGACATTGACAAATGGCAAAAAATCGCAATCAATCGCCTCAACCTCGACCTTTGGCAAAGAAAACGGTTTGCCTTTGTCTACCCCTTTCACCATCACCACCGCATCCTTAAGCGATCCCTGAGGCCCAATAATAAAATCCTCAACAATGCGCCACCCAGTTCCGGTAGAAATTCTTCCACAATATACGGCATCCGGGATCGTGACGAGATTAAACGCCATCGGTCTTGGGGGTTCACCAAGTAAACGGACATGCCCTTGAATTGCCCCTCCATTGCTGACCTGGCTCTCTTGATAGGCCCACCCCATGGATGACACCATCATCAGGAAGATCACGACCACCAAAACTCTCATCATCATTCCAACGCCCTCCTTCTCATCACTGCCGGCCCAAAAATATCAATGTGTTATATCTGCCCTCTTCCCAAAAACCCTATAATCAGGAAGTACTCCCGGTCACATACAACAAGACACTCGAGCATTAAAATATCCTTGCGAGCATCTCATAGTGATTGGTAGCTTTCTTTGGTGAGCCACTCCTCTCATATCACCCTATCACATTCGAATCACCAGAAATTCAGATTTAAACCTTTTGCGAACTCAAACCCTCTGAAATCAGTACCGTCCCCTGCGTTTAGTAAGAAGTATTGAAAAATACATCAATAATCTTTGTGAGAGGAAATGGAGAGCAACTCAGCAACGAGAACGCATCCATTTCTCACCATTAGGGAGTGGAAATCGAATGAGTGAGGTCATTCTTCAATCCAGCAGCACACCGAAAGCCCAGCCAGTTGGCCTGTGCCTCAGGAGCTTTTCCATTGCGCTGGGCTGTCCGCACAGTCGGAGTACTATCCATCCAGCCACCGCCACGAAATACCCGATGTTCACCGGTCGACGGGCCTTGCGGATTCCGGTCCGGAGCCGTCTGATAATATTCCGGATCGTACCAATCGTTCACCCATTCTGCGACATTCCCTGCCATTTGAAAAACGTTATAAGGACTGACCCCGATTTCATACTTATCAACGGAGATTATAGGTGGATAAAGAAGCAGCCGTTCAGGTCGATCACGAACTGGGCCGGAAATGCCCGATCTCCCAAAATTTGCTCGCGTAAGCCCTGCCGGGGTATTTCCCCATGGATAAATTCGTGCGTCCGTTCCTCTGGCAGCTTTTTCCCACTCCGCTTCCGTAGGCAGCCGCTTTCCTGCCCACCGACAATAGGCATCGGCTTCAAACCACGAGACATGCATCACGGGATGATGGGCCATACTCTCCTGAAAGTTTCCTCCGTCGAACTTCCAATCCGGTAATGGCGGACGACCCGTGTCCACGACAAAACGCAAATACTCCAAAGCCGTGACTTCATAGGCATCAATCTCAAAGGCATCCAGGTACACCTGGCGTTGGGGCATCTCAGGCCGGTAGGCCTTCCGATCAATTTTTTTATTACTCCCCATGGTAAACCATCCGGCTGGAATTACCACTTTCTTTTCTTTAGTCGGCCATTGGGCTCGCTGTAAAGCCAATTTCTTACCAGCTTCAGTCCATTCCGGTCGTATGTCTGACACGTCCAACGCCCATGCCATCATCACCGATATCAAAGTAAACCCGATCACCAACAAACCGGTCGCAACAAGACGTTTCTTACTTTGTCTTCCACGCATAAACCCCTCCAAATTAATCCGATGACTAAGACGCCACTGATGGAAAAATTGGAGAATTCACCACCCCAAGGCCGAATTCGGATGACTTCATTTCGCTCGGAAAAGAAGGCATTCGCTGGGAACCCCAATATTTTTATGTCAGTATGGTCATTTAATTGACCAAATCGTAGCTTCACCTTTCGACGAGGTCAAGGCATTTGCCAAAAGCCATAATTGGCTTAAAAAAAAACTATTAGAATTAATAATCCTAGATTCGCTTAAATGGGGGATACTTCTTGTAGAAATATCATAACAGCTTACCTAACGGCATTTTCAATTTGGCTTAAATTAAAACTTTGATCCGTTTCGTTTCACAACCGATAAAAGAAATCCAATACAAATATAAAAAAATGGGGGATCCTTGCGAATCCCCCATTCTTAAAACCTTAATGATGAAGTTGGTTATTTGGCTGCCACCGGCAACACCCTTCCAGTCTCCACCGCGTCGATCGAAGCTTGCTTGATCTCACTCGCTCCTCTTTCCAGAGGCAGGATCCGTTGGTCATTTTTCGGGAGTACCCTTAAATAGCCCCACTGACCTGATTGAGAGTAAGGCAGCCGCTGATTATTCCAGACATAATCTGCGGGAAGCATATCACGTCCGCCAGCGGACGGAATAAACACATCGATCGTTTCCGAACCGGCGAACTCCACCACACTGATTTCGTCCGCTCCCGGCATGAATGGTTCGATGGGCCATTCATGTTTTTCCACACTAAACATCCCGTTTTGCTCGCTGCTGGCACCGAACACATGAATCCTCACAGGGTCGCCAGCATGCGCCTGGATAAGCGGTGTAACAGGATCTTGTGGATTATCTACCTCACAAGGCTGAAACATGCGTCCAAGCGTACAACCAGCTTCTTCTCTGTGAAGGTAAGGCTCAGAACGATAATTGACACCGGTGAGACCGGCTACATTCTGAACATACGGCATAAAGCTGGTGCCGATGATGTTGTCTTCATCTTGAAAGAGTAAAGCCACATCACGGTAATTTTTGCGGTTTTCTTGACCTGGAATGGCCTTATCGACAATCACATCCGCTTCCCAGCTATTTTTCAAGGAAATGTCCGCACCGGTCTTCGGATCACGGTATTGCGACCCTTTAGGCCCGATGATGACCGCCCCGAACAAACCGTTTCGTGGGTTGACCATCACATTTCCCCAATCCCATACCAAGGAAGAAATCTCTCCGTTAAAAGGATCTGCATAATAGGTATAGGTCTTTGACTCGCCTGGGGCAATCGTTTGATCGCCTTTGTTATTACCGACATTTGCCCCCAATGAATCTTGTGGATTAAAGGCCAATGAAATGGCGGAGAAGGAAGCCCGGCTCTCCTTCATTTTATTTTTGAGATTAACTTTAATGCAATCTCCCACGTTTGCTCGAATAGTCAATGGCATCGGGTGGTAATCCCCGGCCACTTTAGTGACCTCATCCTCAAGGACGTAGATCTTGCCCTCAGGATTTCTCAGCTCAATGGTCCTCTCAAAGTCAATCTCAATGGATTCCGGAGCACTGGGATTAAAACTCATCCCTGGAAAGTCCATGGCGACCACATTAAATGATTTCACAGGAGCCTCTTCCGGACAAACAGGAAGGGGCTTGGGAATCACATTTCTACCTGAATACCCTGTTGGTAGCGGCTTAAGATCTGGCGTCTCCTTATCCAAGACTCTCAGGATTCCCCAACCTCCCTCGGAAAACTTTGAGGACCGTCCATTAAAATGAATATAGTCTCCAGGTTGCAGACGAGGACCGCCTGCCTTTGGAACCACTAAATCATATCGCTCAGCGATCCCAATATGCATGGAATTTTTCCTATTGGCATCACCGGCATACCGCTCACTCAAAAACGTGTGCCCTGATATTGTCCAGGTCATCGTCTCATTCATGAGGGTATGAAGAAGACGGAAAACTACAGTATCTCCCAGGTACGCTCGTAATAATGGCGTATCCGGATCACCATGTTCAGCGCTACTGAATATTTTTGAAGCATCGGGATTCACCGCCAAACGTTGGGCGATGGGTTCCGCCCTGAAATTCAGGCCGCTTCCCGTTGTATGCGTCCCTCCGTTGAGGAAGGGCATTGGGGTCATAAGAATTTTTTCCGGCATCATAAATGACACCGTTTTACCGGCTTCCAACGCTACCTCAACCGGCTGCCCTGGCGGGTTGCCAGCGGTCACAATATTGACCGTATGAGGAACCGTATCATGAACTTGGACCACCATTTCCCGGAAGCTATTATCTACACCATAGCCAACCGGTTCAACGGTATGGATATCCGCAATTGGACCGCTCCTGACCAGTTTCCCGGTCTTAGGATCATGATAGGTTGATCCAACTGGTTCCACGACTAAGGTGCCGAATCCACCATGAGGCCAAGTAGTGGCCCCGAAGGCATGATCATGCCAAAACACGGTTCCCACGTCAGCATCAGCCCAAAGTCGTGACCGCACAAATTCCACCGTCACGATATCCCCGACGGGATGATCATGCTTCAGGGGTCGAACAAAGGTAATGGTGTCGCCCTTAATAGATTTGATGCGACGAATCTCGTTGCCCTTGACATTATCGGCACCAACCAACAATTCCGTATTGACATGGTATTGCGCCGCATTTTTGACCTTAATGCTGGAATCGCCCTTTTTTGCCTTTGCCGTAAAGACTGTATTCATCGGCACAGGAAGACCCTTCTTGGTCTTTTTCTCCAGCATTGTAAACGGACGGACAGACTGTTCATATGAAAAACCGGTGATCACTCCATCAGATGCCTGGTTGTCGAATTGGAGAAAATGAGGATGAATATTGATTTTGGAGGATTGGAAGTTTGTAAAGTCGTCATCCAACCATTCGCTGGTCAGCGTATAATCCACACAATCATAAACATTGGCACGAAACACCAACGGCAATTTTTTGTCGTTATTTTTTCGTGTTTCCTCTTCCTCTTCATGAAGGACATAAATCAACCCGTAAGGATCAATGACAGGAGCTTCCTTACCCTGAGGGCCGGCCATTTCAATTGGAGTGTTGATGAAATGAATATTATAGTATTTTCGTCCGGCATTCTCCGGGCACAAACTCCACCGGCCGTTTTCTCCTGGTTTGGCCGGCTCAGAAGTTCGTAGACCATTTTCATCCTGATGAATCATTTCCAACCAAGGGGCGGGATTGTGATTTGGTGGGAACATGACCCGTTTCCCGAAATGTGGAGTCAAATGCGGCCATGATACCTTTCCCGTCATCGACTCAAATAGGATCGGCCGGCGCTTACCAGGAGTTCGGGAATGGTACTTGGGATTTTCAATTGTGCTTTCCTTCTCGGACATGGCTTTATTACCATCCCAAGCCCAATCCAATACCGTTGCATCATAAGAAATAATCTGACCCTTTTCGTCATCTTTATGACCAGGCTTTCCTTGGGCCGGCAACTGAATTTCCACCCATTCTTTAATATTGATAACCGCTGGGTTCGATTTCCAATCGCTCTTTCCTTTTTCAACGATGGTGAATTTTTTCCCAAACCAATCGACTGTTTTTCCAATCAATTGATCAGAAGTGACACCCGCCTTCATCCGCCCTTTTCTATCGGGCAACTCTCTGAGGTTTGGCATGACATCCGTGCGGTTGTCATCTGTCTGCATGGTATTATATACCCGCCAATACCCCCACATTCCTGCAACGTAATGATGGGCGACATGGCAATGAAATAGAAAATCCCCTGCCAGTTGTTGGCATAAGCCAGACCCACATTCCGTCTCCAAATCCAAAGCTTCTGAAGGCCCGATTACTTCAACATCAACCCTGTCGGTTTTAGTCCTGATTACGGGATATTTGACCGGACCGTTTTTCGCGGCATGCCACAGTGGCATTTCGTCAATTGCCCGCGGGCTCCTCGGCCATCGGATCGTCCCACCATGTGGATGGTGGGAATGAAATACCTCAGACCCTCCGTGAACCAACCTGAACTTGGCAGGATCACCGAGATAGGATCGAGGAATCGTCGTTGGAGCATCACCAAAGGTGTAAGAACTATAGCCCATCGATTCATCTTCAAAACCGAAATATTCGTGCTGCACATGCATGTTGTTGATGCCAAATGGCTCACTCCGATAATTAAGAGCTCGAGCCCCAGGACGATAGGCATCGGTGAGGGGATCCCGTTGTGGTAAGAAATCACCATGCTTGTTTACCGGGCGAAACGCTTCATCACCCACCTCATGGTAAATCAACACGAACTCACGAAAATCTGGTCCCGTTCCATTTTTGATAATAGCTTGCCATCCACTGGCCATAGGTGTTGGGTCCCCGTTTCCTAACGGATCCAAATATTCGGAACCGTGTGGTTCAACCACAAAAGTCCCCATGAGACCCATAACCGTTAATTCGCGATCATTACTAAATGTATGAAATTGTCGGCCACCCTCCTGGGTGTCTGGATGGATATACCATTCCATCTCTACAACTTGCCCTTCTTCAGCCACGGTATCACGATTGGTTGTCGTAGCAGGCTGTCCGGTTTTGCTGATAACCATATTCGAACCATGAATGTGGAGACTGGCCTCCTCACCAAACTCGAGTTGATTCCGGAGAGTGAATTTCACACAATCGCCTTGATTTCCTCTGATCACAAGAGGTTGAATCCATTGGTTCTGAAGACCGTTTGTCACCGCGCCGGGGTCACCATGACCATCCACCTCTCTCGCTTCCGCATTCTTGGTTTCCTCTTCGCGTACCTTATCGATATTCTCCGTCAGGACATACATGTAGCCCGGATAGTAATCAAGCCATTGGTTGAGGGTAATCTCGGCATTGATGGCGGAAATGTCATATTCCCTGACAGGGGCAGTTGATGGACAATTTCCACCACTCGCCGCAACAGGTTCCACATTCCGATCGGATGCCAAAAGTAAATCCTGGCCTCCTGCGCCATATTGATGCATGTTGGTCATCGTATTGTAAAAACCGGTCGCTGTATGGTCGGCATGTTGGGCACCGGATTCGTTTTCCATTCTCAACATGATCCGATCATGTTGGCGTTCTACCATGGCGGCCCTGTTCGGACGACCTTCCTGGGTGTCCTCCATGATTGTCTGCCCCTTTAACCGCTCTGCCCATCCAGGTGATTCTTGATGAACCATTCCCGTGCTGTGGATAACTTTATCCTGGATTTCTTCGGCCAGGAGCGTTCCCCCTGACAAAAAACTTGTTCCCCCGACTAACAATCCAATGGAAAGTGTGGTGATGGCTTTCCTAGATTTCACGTGAAACATGGACCGGCCTCCTTAATGTGAAATAAACTGACAAACCAAAGACTTTTCTTACAAATCAAACAGTCGATAATATTCCATCAAAATGTTGGGAAGGGCCAAAGGTAATCCAATCGATTCAGGCTGTCAAGTCCGAAAGATTTAAGTTTGATTTCATTCGCATTTATCATCAGAAATATTAAAATGGCATACCCGAAATGAAAATGTAAATCTAGGCAAACGGTCGCCGAATGGCTGCCAGTTTAATTCCCCTTCAGATTAAAAATTCTGACTTTTAGAAACTACGACATCGTGAGGCGGGAAACATGGGCAGTAAACTGCTGTTGCAGAATTGTGGTAATGGGACCAGGCTTTCCATCCCGTAGCGTTTCCCCATTAACTTGAATGACTGGCAGAATTTCAATTGTGGTACCCACAAGAAAGGCTTCGTCGGATTGCAGGAACTCTGAAATAGGAATAGGTCGAAATTGGACGTTTAAACCTTTTGCCTGAGCTAAGGTCACCACCTGCTGTTGCGTCACACCGGCGAGAACCAAATGATTGCGTTCCGGAGTGATAATTGTGCCATTTTTCACAGCAAAGATATTACTGGTAGCCCCTTCGGTCACCTGTCCGTCTCTCACAAAAATTCCCTCAAAGGCATTGGCCTCCCGGGCCTTTTGCTTAGCCAATACATTCGGAAGCAAATTCAGGCTTTTTATATCACAGCGGTGCCAACGTGTATCAGGTAGGGTAATGACATTGACTCCCCGTTGGCAGACTTCTGTCGGCAAGGCAACCATTTTCCGAAATGCCAAAAAGACCGTTGGTTCTCCAATTGGGGGGAAGATATGCTCCCGTGGAGCCACCCCTCTGGTCACCTGAATATAGATTTTCCCTTCCTGATACCCACTCTGCTGAAGGCCGTGAAGTAGGAGACGCTGAAATTCGGCTTGTTCTAAAGAAAAAGGGAGCTGGATTTCTTTGGCACTCCTAACGAGCCTCTTGAAATGCTCACCCAAAAAGGCGGGAACCCCATGATAAGCACGAATAACCTCATAGACACCATCCCCAAATAAGAACCCACGATCATCCGGAGAGATCTTCACCTCTCCTAATGGAGAAAAGTGTCCATTGAGATACCCGATATCCGGCATGATGAAAATTTATTCAGGAAGGTGACTGCAGGACAATGACCTTAAAAATCCGTCGATCCTCTGCTGTAAACTTCCAAGCCATCCTTTTACTAAATTCCAAATGATGGGTCCCTGGTTCCAACGCTTGAAATTCAAATGATCGCCGACCGGAATCTACCGCATTATTACTAACAGTTCGAAGAAATTCATCTCCCACCAATCCCAGCGCTTTAGGGTCATAACTTGGCACCCATTGTTCCCCGCGGGTCCGATCTTCCCATAAATGCACCATAAAGGTGGCCGATTTGAACACCTGAATAGTTTTTGTCTGCACCTGCTCTATGTTCATGCTTTCACCTTGACGAAACCTTGACTCCTTGTTACGCCTGTAAAATCTATCATTCTCCTGTCAGCCAATCACGTTTTTTCAGACAGACAAAAACATTTCCCTTATCAACCACCACATCATAATTGACCACACAATAACCTCCGCCATCTGGCCCGAATCCCGATCGAATGTCAAATTGTTGATGATGCCACGGGCAAGAAACCACAAAACCTTTCAATCGGCCTTTCCCCAATGAGGCTCCCTGGTGCGGACAAATATCATTAATAGCAAAGCACCGATCATCAATGCGAAATACAGCCACACTTTTCCCGCCGACCTTGAATACACGCCCTTTTCCTTTGGGGATATCCTCCAGCTTCCCGACAAACACAAATCCCTCTTTGGGACTCAATGGTTCATGTATCCTGCAGTCCATATCACGCTCGGAACTGGAATCATTCATCATCCGTTTATCTTTACGAGACAAGCAATGTAAAGGTTACCTGCGCACCTATCTTAATTTTGGCTTGGTCCACAAACCCAGCATTGGCTTCAACAATATAACGCGCATCTTGAGGCGGGGGACCATACCAGGGACATTGCCTTTCACGGCATGGAAGAGCCCCTTCGACTATGTGCACGACAATTTTACTCTCATCGACCCAAATCACATCAACAGGAAATTGAAACTCTTTTGTCCAGACCCGATGGAGACCGGAATCTTCAAAAATATAAATCATTCCCTCATTGGGAGGAAGAGCATTTCTAAATGCCAATCCGAATAAAAGTTTTTCCGGTGTATCCGCAACCTCCGCTTTCAATACACCGCCCTCGGGAAAATTTATATTGATCACCTGTGTCTGTTCCGGAGCATTAAACAATAATGCACCGGAAATCAGGAACAACGCCATTACCAGAAGAAAGATAATTCGCTTTTTACTTGGAGCCCCTTTACCTTTGAGAAAAGACAACATGATTTTACATATTTCCTTATTTTTCTTCCCTTGCCTCGGTCCATGGAAATTTCCCCAGGCAACCTCAATTGAATCATTTCCCGATTTGCTCAAACAACAGACGAGGGATAAGATATTAAGATATCATGTAGATTGTTAACATTTCAGCCACAATGAAATATGGATAAAAAGCCCTCTCTCGACATTCATCACAAAGTAAACCTTTACCTCATACCATGGAGGCCTCGTATGCGCTACCTCCCAACTCTCCTGCTCGGAATCTCTTTGGTATTCATTTCCTTTACCAGCACCTCAGCTCACCCTTCGATTTCAACCGCCATCGACCGGTTTGTCTCTACCCTGTACCCAAAGGGTAGCCATTACTTCTGGGTGATTAATAACACCACAACCGAATCCCCCGAAGAAATAATTGTCGACCTCAACACCAGCGTCAGAAATTTACCTGATGAGGCACCGACGGAGAGTCGTTTTTTATTATTGGTTGTAGAAGGAGAACTGTTTGCGGCTCAGAAAATTCCGTTGAATGCTAATGTGGATTGTCGTAGCGATGAGGAAGTGTAGTTGATAAAGGCATTCATATATTAAATAAGCCCCATCCCTTGTGAAAAGGATGGGGCTTATCTTTACAAAACTCTACGTCTGAATAATTTCTACTTGGTCAACACTAATAATTGTCCACCAAGGTGGGCTGAATGTAGTTGACACTTATAATTCAACAAACTGTTCGAAGTCACATAGGTGAGATCACTGATGGGTATCCCAATATACTTGGTCTCACCTGGAGCCAACTCAAGGTTGATTTCCATCGTAGTTGGACCAGTCTGTGTGGAAGCCGCGGAAAGAGAAAAACCGTGCGCCTCCTTCATAGTATTGGTGACCTTGACCAAAACCGGCCTTCCGGCTCTACCACCTGTCGCACTGGAAATAAGACTCAAAATTGATACCGGAGGATACCAGACTTTCTTGCCACCAATTTCCATGGCATTCAACTCAATATCCACATCCAACTTTTGGAATGGCTGGCCCACGACAGATCCTGTTTCAAGGTCGCCAATTTCCACACCACCGGACTGTAACGCAAATGCTGCTGAACTTCCGGCCACAACGAACACTACACTTAAAAGGACGGATAGAAGCACTCTGTGCATCGCCTACCTCCTCATTGAGAAGCTGTTGATAATGAAAGTTTTACCTGAAAAACGCAAGCCAAATTTCTTATTTATACCGTCTTAGTTTTCAACAAGAGGGTTGGTTATAGCATATGACATTCTTCGACGCAAGATGGTATTTATAATTGCAATTCTTGGAGATTAAAATAGGAAAGTGTGCCCTATTAAATCAATAAGAGTACTAAGAAATACTCAACCCTTTTTCATTTTTTTTAGGATTAAGATTCCTTTCCTCAATGAAGAATGGGTTTTTATAACGGGGCAATTATTTTTTTAAGACTATTTTTCTCTTATTTCTCAACATACCTAATAGCCAATCCCAAAAGTCCCATTATCTTTCAAACATTAATCCTCAATGCTTATCCATGCACAAACATATTATGCTCTCGTTCCCATCCAATGGATGATTCAGGCCCATGCCCTGGGATCACAAGCGTGCTTTCCTTGAGGGTGTACAAGCGTTCTCGAATAGATCGCTCGATTATCTGACCATCTCCACCCCAAAGATCAGTTCGGCCAATTCCGCCACGAAACAAGGTATCCCCTGAAAACACCAAACTTTGGCTTTCAAAGAAAAAACAAACCGAGCCAGGAGTGTGGCCAGGAGTATGGATCACGGTTCCCGTATAGGGACCAACTTGCACTTCTGACTCATCTTTAATCCATTTGTCCGGCGGAGGGACAGGCACATAAGGAATATTAAACATTCGACATTGAATTTCCAGCATGCCCCAAAGATCCTGATCTTGCGGATGCAAAAACAGGGAAGCCCCGGTCGCCTCCTTAATATGACCGGAGGCTAGGAAATGGTCAAAATGGGCATGCGTATGCAAAACGGCAGTGACCGTGAATCCCATGGCATCAATTTCCCCGAGTATGCGCTCAGGGTTTCCCCCTGGGTCCACCACAATGGCCTGTTTAGTTTCGTTATCACCGATGATCGAACAATTACATGAAAGTGGAGGGACGGGGAAAGTTATTCTAATAAACTGATCCATTTCAGATTCCTCATAATGTTTCAACACGACCTACCTTCCACCCTTAAGTTGTCTTCAGATTTTCACGATTTCTCAAAGGAATAACAGATTATTCCCCATTCTTTATACCCCCTCAATATGGAAGTTTGAAATAAGAACTGATTAGGAATAAAATACCTAATAAAAGGTACCCATTTGATCAAATCACAACACTATCCTCCATTCACGGATGCGCTGAGCCGGTGAAAACTCAAGCATTCTTCCAGCGCCCGCGAACATTCCGGCAGAGGCAAGAAATACTCCCCTGCAGTGTGAGCAAGGCCTTTTACCTTTTGGCAGCCATACTCCTACTCTTTCTCACCGGGTGTCCCGAAGATCATTCTGCTTTTCAAGAAGAAAATAAAAAGCTGACCAAAAAGATCGACAAATTGGAGTCATTTATTCAATCACTGCAGGAAGGCAATAAAGTCCTACAACAACAAATCGACCGGCTGAACCAAGATGCTAGAACAGCCGAAGCGACACACAAAGAACAACTTCGAGATGCACAGGCTCAAATGGCGGAACTGGCAAACAGCCCCAAAAAAGATGGAGCCAAAATTAAAATATTGGAAGAAGAACATCGAAAGTTGGAAGGAGAAAACAAATGGCTCAGGAGCCAAAGGGACCAGATGAGGAAGACCCTTACCCTTCATCAAATTGGTGGTCAAAGCCAGGAGTTGCCGTTTCCCTTTTCCTCAGCTTCAGAAATCATAGAAGGCGCACTCACAAAAAACGGCTATTCAATACTTTCCAGCATGCAAACAGATCAAAAAGCCGTCTATATTACTGATCGCAAAACGTCACTTCCTCCCTCACTGGAACTATCAGGTTTTCGGAACCAATACCTCCTCTCGATTGAGAAAGGGCCTTCCGATCATACCATCATTTGGGTCCGTGCCGAATTCGAAAAAATTTCCAAAAACGGCCAGATGTTCTCAGCTCAGCAATCTGAAGTCACCGATATTGAACTGCGCCTCATTCAGGAAATTCATCAAGCCCTGTCTACCGGAGCAGCAGCCCAGGCCAAGAACTTTTAAATCCCTGCCAAGCAGAAGTTCCCAATCCACTATTCACCTGATCAGGTCACTGACAGACAGAACCGATTTTCCTAGGAACCGTCGTGGTTACGTCGATGCCCCCTGAGATGCGAGGAGGTATCCCTGAATAAGAAGTTCGGCTTCCTGTTTGACAAGGGAACTTGCCTCAGGAAAGATCTGCCCAATAAATTTCACAAATAAATCAATTTTGAGCAGAAAAAAATCATACTCAATCCCAGACTCAGATGTTCGAGGATGGGCAAACCAAAATTCCACGAATTGTTTCAATGAAATCCCGTATTGAGCCAAAAGATCACACGCATTGGGAAACATCACCCTCACATCTCCACCCCATGTGAGAATTTCATATGGTAAATACTGAGTCGCATACACATGAAGCCCCATATTCATTTCAGCATCCAAAGAACCAGGTACATCCAGCCGACCACTCAGGACTTCTCTGACCAGTGCCATGTACTCCCTGTATTGGAGGGTTAATCCATCACGGGTTTCCCTAGAAGGCTCGACGTTTTCCACTGGAAAGTTTGATTCCCTTTGCAATTCTGTGGCAGACGAACGCACCTGAGCAATCAAATGCCCCGGAGGCTCTACCATCTCCATCACCATTTTCATTTCCCGGCAGATAAGCGGTATGGGCTTATTGTCTACTTCTAAGGCGATTCCTTTGAGATTGAGAAGACGAGAATCCCCTAAAACCCGAGTCAGGAGCATAAGTAATTCGTCTGGGATGGGAGCCTCATGGGCATCAATCCAATTTTGGGGTCCGTGTGGCTCTGTATCAAGTCCGGTGTGGATGTTCGGATGGCAATCCAGACCGGCGATATGAATTTCAATGACTCTCTCCAGGGGAAATTGCTCAAGAAAGGCTTCGAAAAACGATTCCAGCCCCTGTTTTCGCCAAGCGCCGGAATATCGATAGGCCGTCCAGACGTGGCCCAGATCCAATACCAACCCGCAGGGTGACTTGGCTGAAATGTTCGCGAAAAATTCTGCATAAGGCATCTCACCCATCGAAAAATAGGTTAAGGGCGGAACCTCCAAAAGCAGCAATGGCGAGCTGACCTGCTGTCCCCAATCAAATTGATCGAGCTGCAGCTGAGCATTCCACGTCTGGTAAGCCGTAATTTCTGCAGAAGCTCTGGTAAATACGGGAGGCAAGTAGGTCCCGAACGAAAAGCCGCCTATTTCTTTGGCCGCACATTCTTGATTAACCCAATGAGGCTGTAACATTCGAAGATTGAAGGCAGTAGCCTGTAATCGCTCTTGAGAATTGTACGCGGTGTCCCAATCAGGTTGTGTGACCCAAATCCCCTCGGCATGGTAGGCCAGAGGAATGTCAGAAAGTCGGGCTCGAACCATCGCCAAAGCCTCCGAAGCCGCATGAAAGATTTCAAGATAGGCCATCGGGATTTGCTGACTTCGAAGTTCCTCGTATAGGTCAAATATATCAGGTGAATACACATCCACCGATAAACCAAGGCCCAGAAATGGAATCCTGCCTGCCCGCCGAAGGAAATCTTCGTAAATAGCCTCCCCACGTGACAAATCTGTATAGCGCAAAGGTTTCCTCATTCAGTGACTTAAGAAGCTAAGGGGATAATAATCCAGAGGAAAGACGTTCAAAAAATGCGCGTCAGCAAGCTCAATATTACCGGGACGAACAGAGCAGGGGAAGGAGGCATAGTCACAGCCACGTGACGGACGGACTGCTGTTGGTAGGACTCAACACTTTCTTGATGATCTGTGATGGACACACACCCACTTTACATTTCACAAGAGCTTTTGAAAAACCGACCTAAGCGGAAAACATCCAGGGATGGAAAGAAATCAGGACACCCGAAAGGATCGTCCAGCTTGTAGATACCGGTGAATCCCGGCCGCAGACTTTCTCCCTTCTGCAATAGCCCAGACAATCAAAGACGCGCCACGCTTAGTGTCCCCTGTGGCAAACACCCCATCCATATTAGTCATGAAGTGTTCATCAACAGCCACATTCCCACGAGAATCATATTGAAGCCCAAGAGAATCCAGCAGGCCCCCTTTAACCGGCCCGACAAACCCCATCGCCAACAAGACCAGCTCAACATCCATCTTGATCTCGGCCCCGGGAACAGGAACCACCTTTCCATTCTCAAAATTCACACGGGTCGCATGCAATCTGGTGAGGTGCCCATTTTCCCCTGAAAACTTTGTGGTGGAGATACTCCATTCGCGATCACACCCTTCTTCGTGGGCATGCGACGTTCGTAATTGCATGGGCCATAAAGGCCATGGTGTCGATTGAGCCCGATTCGGTGGAGGTTCGGGTAACAACTCAAATTGATGAGCTTCAACACACCCTTGACGATGAGCCGTACCAAGACAATCCGATCCCGTATCACCACCACCGATAATCACCACCCGTTTGCCTTTAGCCGATATGTGCTCTCCCAGAAGGGTATCCCCGGCCACTTGCTTATTCTGTTGAGTAAGATAATCCATGGCGAGATGAACGCCCTTAAGATCTCTTCCTGGAACGGGCAATTCTCTTGGTTGCTCGGCCCCCATCGCCAGCAACACCGCATCATAGTCACGACGGAGTGCCTCGACAGTGGTGTCCACACCAACGCACACGCTAGTCTGAAAGGTCACCCCCTCTTTCCGCATCTGCTCCAATCGACGGTCTAATACCCACTTCTCCATTTTAAAATCTGGAATACCATAGCGAAGCAAGCCTCCAATCCGATCAGCCTTTTCCAAAACTGTCACTTCATGACCAGTCCGGGCTAATTGTTGGGCCGCCGCCAACCCTGCTGGACCCGACCCGACAATGGCAACCCGTTTCCCGGATGAGACAACCGGTAGCACCGGTTCAACCCACCCTTCTTCAAACCCTTTATCAATAATATTCCATTCAATGACTCGGATAGAGACCGGATCGCTATTAATGCCTAACACACATGCTGACTCGCATGGAGCCGGACAGAGACGTCCGGTAAACTCAGGAAAGTTATTGGTGGCATGAAGCGCTTTGAGGGCATCTTTCCATCGTCCCTTATGTACCAGATCGTTCCATTCCGGGATCAAATTCACCACAGGACAGCCAGAGGGGCTTTGACAAAATGGCACCCCGCAATCCATACAGCGTGCACCCTGCGTTTTGAGTTTGTCGTCGGAAAAGGGTTCATAAATTTCTTTCCAATCGAGAACCCGTAGCTCAACCGGCCGTCGTCGAGGTCCTTCCCGTTTATATTTCAAAAAACCACGAGGATCAGCCACGGCTCACCGCCTCCCGCTCCCGTTGAGCATGTTCTTTGGCCAAGGCCGTTTTCCTTTCCTGCAGCACTCGCTTGTAATCACTGGGCATGACTTTGACAAATTTCGGCAACATCATATCCCACGATTCAAGAACCCTCCTGGCATTGGCACTTTGGGTGTAACGAAGATGGGCCTCTATCATCCCACGAAGGGTCTGTTTATCTTCCGATGACACAACAGGTTCTAATTCCACCATGCCCATATTGCAACGTGCGGGGAATTGCCCATCCTCATCCAACACATAGGCATCGCCTCCGGACATCCCGGCCGCAAAATTACGTCCCGTTTTCCCAAGAACCACCACCACACCCCCGGTCATATATTCACACCCATGATCACCGGTTCCATCAATGACGGCCCGTGCGCCACTATTCCGGACAGCAAACCGTTCTCCCGCAATGCCATAAAAATACCCTTCACCACCTGTCGCCCCATAGAGGGACGTGTTCCCGATCAGAATCGTGTCTTCCGGCGAATACGTCACTCCCTTCGGTGGAATCACAATAATTTTCCCTCCAGAGAGACCTTTCCCCAAATAGTCATTCGACTCGCCTTCCAGAATGAGCGTAATACCCTTCGACAAAAAGGCACCAAAGGATTGTCCAGCCGATCCGGTAAACTTAATCCGAATCGTGTCAGAAGGGAGTCCATCCGGCCCGTACCTACGGGCAATATGGCTTGACAGAACAGTCCCGGTGGTCCGGTTTACATTTCGTATAGGCAGATCCAAGGAAACCGACTCTCCCCGCTCAATGGCTGGTTGACACCATTCCACCAATTGATTATCCAAAATCTCCTTCAGACCGTGATCTTGTTTTTGCACACACGATGTGGCCACTTCAGGACCGACATCCGGCTTGATCAATAACGGAGACAAATCCAGCCCTTTGGCTTTCCAATGATCAACAGCTTTATGCACTTTGAGCTTATCCACACGTCCGATCATCTCCCGAATGGTCCTGAATCCGAGCTTTGCCATCAGAGAGCGAATTTCTTCCGCCACAAACATAAAGAAGTTCACAACATGCTCTGGTTTCCCCGTAAATTGTTTTCGCAACTCCCCATCTTGGGTGGCCACTCCTACCGGACAGGTATTGAGGTGGCATTTCCTCATCATGATGCACCCCTCAACGATCAATGGCGCCGTAGAAAAACCGAATTCTTCCGCCCCCAAAAGCGTCGCAATCACCACATCACGGCCCGTTTTAAGTTGGCCGTCGGTTTCCACTCGAATACGTCCACGCAGATCATTGAGCACGAGCGTCTGGTGCGTTTCGGCCAGACCCAATTCCCAGGGTACTCCCGCATACTTGATGGAGGATAAGGGAGAAGCCCCGGTTCCACCGGAATCACCGCTGATAAGGACTTTATCGGCATGAGCCTTTGCCACTCCTGCCGCCACGGTTCCGACCCCGACTTCGGCCACGAGTTTCACGGAAATCGCGGCTTCGGGATTGGAATTCTTCAGGTCAAAAATGAGTTGTTTGAGATCCTCGATAGAATAAATATCATGATGAGGAGGGGGCGAGATCAGTTGCACTCCTGGCGTGGAATACCGAAGCCTGGCAATAATTTCATCCACCTTGTGTCCCGGCAACTGTCCTCCTTCACCAGGCTTAGCCCCCTGGGCCATTTTGATCTGCAATTCCCGGGCATTCACCAGATAATGTGCCGTCACCCCAAAACGACCGGACGCCACCTGCTTTATATAGGAATTTTTGGAATCCCCGTTGGGCAAGGGGTTAAATCGTTCCGGGTCCTCGCCGCCCTCTCCGGTATTACTTTTGGCACCGATGCGATTCATGGCGATGGCCAATGTTTCATGTGCTTCTTTACTGATTGCCCCAAATGACATGGCACCCGTGGTAAATCGCTTCACAATTTCACTGGCAGGTTCCACGTCCTCAAGGGGGATGGGTTCGGCTGCCCAGTTAAACTCAAACAACCCACGAAGATTCGAGCGCCGTTGGTCTTCCTTATTCACGAGGGCTGAAAAATCGGCATAGGCTTTGGCATCATTCGCACGCGACGCATGCTGAAGTTTGTAAATCGTTTCAGGATTCCAATTATGATGCTCTCCCTGAATCCGATAATGGATTTCGCCACCAAAATCTAATTGGCGCATGGGGACGGGACGATAGGCCAGAGCATGCCGGCGCAAGGTCTCTTCACCCACCTCACTGAGACCAATGCCTTCGATCCGTGAAGCCGTTCCGGTAAAAAACCGATCAATCAACTGGTTATTCAGGCCAATAGCCTCAAAAATTTGAGCGCCACAATAGGACTGGACCGTAGAAATCCCCATCTTTGAGAAAATTTTCAGCAATCCTTTGTTAACTGCCTTGATAAACTTGGATTCGGCCGTCGCCGCATCGACACTTTCAGGAAAATACCCTTCCCGTTCCATATCCACGAGGGACTCAAACACCAAATACGGATTGATGGCCCCGACTCCGTATCCAATGAGGCAGGCAAAATGATGCACATCACGCGGTTCCCCTGTTTCCAGAATCAACCCGACCTCTGTTCGGGTTTCTTCTCGAACCAGATGATGATGAACGGCTGAGACACCCAATAAACTGGGAATAGGTGCCCACTCGGCATTAATGCCTCGATCGCTCAGAATCAGAAACTTTTCCCCATCCTTAATGGCTCTCGAAGCTTGCTGACATAATTGATCAAGAGCTGCAGCCATGCCCTCAGGTCCCTCAGCCACGTTAAAGAGCAATGAAAGGGTCTTACTTTTAAAGTGAGGATCTCCAATCATGCGAATCTTTTGCAGGTCAAGATTGCTAAGGATCGGTTGCTGCAATTTAATCCTTCGACAGGCCTCAGGAATCTCCGCAATAACGTTCGGCTTAGGCCCGATGTTGGTGAAAAGGGACATCACCAGATGCTCCCGGATCGGATCGATAGGAGGATTCGTGACTTGAGCAAACAATTGTTTGAAATATTTGAAAAGAAGTTGCGGCCGTTCGGACAACACGGCTAAAGGCGTATCGGTTCCCATTGAAGAAATAGGCTCTTCACCGGTTACCGCCATAGGAATCAACACCATTTTCAATTCTTCCACCGTATAGCCAAAGGCTTGCTGGCGTTGGCGCAACGTCGGATGATCGGGTTGCGGCACATTGAGTGGCTCAGGCAGTTCATCTAAAGACACCCGATATTGCGTTAACCATTGTCGATAGGGCTTCCGTTTGGTGATATCGGCTTTAATTTCTTCGTCGTCAAGAATACGCCCTTGGACGGTATCCACGACAAACATCCGACCCGGTTGCAGGCGTCCCTTCATGCGAATGGTCTTAGGATCTACCGGAAGCACTCCTGCTTCTGAAGCCAACACCACGACATCATCCTTGGTAATTTGATACCGGCAGGGACGCAGACCATTCCGATCCAAGGTCGCACCGACAAGTTTCCCATCGGTAAAGCACACGGCCGCTGGTCCATCCCACGGTTCCATCACGGCCGCGTGATATTCATAAAACCCTCGTCGGTCAAAATCCATTTGAGGATTTCCCACCCACGGTTCCGGAATCAACATCATCATGGCATGAGGCAGGGACCGGCCGGCCATCACCAAAAACTCAATGGCATTATCCAAACAGGCTGAATCGCTTTGCGTGGAATCATCGATAATCGGAAAGAGTTTTTTCAGATCCTCTCCAAATAGTTCAGAGGCCAGCCGCCCCTGTCGGGCCCGCATCCAATTGACATTCCCCTTCAGCGTATTAATTTCGCCATTATGGACCGAATAGCGATAGGGATGGGCTAAGGCCCAGGTTGGAAACGTGTTTGTACTAAAGCGGGAATGCACAAGGGCCAACGCCGAGGTAAATGTGGGATCCGCAAGATCGGGATAAAACAGTGAAACCTGTTCAGGCAACAACATTCCCTTATAGACAATCGTGTTGCCGGATAGACTGGATATATACACCCATTCTTTCCCCGGGAGAGCTGATTCCCGAACGGCCCGGGTTATGCGTTTACGAATGACATACAGTTTTCGTTCAAACTGCATCGGATTCAGTAATTCACGTGCGACAAAAAACTGTCGAATGGCGGGCATCGTTTTTCGAGCCTGTTCCCCGATTTGATCCTCTTTGGCTGGAACATCACGCCACCCTAAAAATCTTTGACCCTCTTCCCCTATGATCGCTTCAAAGACGGCTTCGCACTGTTGCCTGGTCTTGGCATCCTGGGGCAAAAACACCATGCCTACCCCATAGGCCCCGGCTACCGGAAGGTCGATACCAGATTCAGTGGCAACCCGATGAAAAAAATCATGGGGTATCTGGGAGAGAATTCCTGCCCCATCGCCGGTACATGGGTCAGATCCTTGTGCTCCCCGATGAGTCAGATTTTTGTTGACCTCCAGGCCCTTTTCTATGATGTCGTGTGATTTTTGCCCCTTTATATGGGCAACAAACCCGATTCCACAGCCATCATGCTCATTTCCAGGGTGGTAGAGGCCTTGGGCTGAAGGCAATCCCGGGAGATTCCACACTGGTTGGTTATGCACCTGTTTCACGTTTCACCTAAAAAATGTTGTTGGCCATCGTCACGAGGGAGACACGCCACCCCTTAGCAGAGACTCAATGGGCCATGTATGCCTTTGTGTGGTCCCGGAGAGCGACGGAAGAATAAGGGAAGAACGAATCAAAATTAAGGAACAACATTAATGGATGGTCAAAAAATCTGTCAAGACGATCCCCTTTTCCCTATGGAAATTTTTCCATCCAGCCATTTGGTTTTTAAAAATATGTTGATCGATTTCCAGCATGTGGTTCAGCTTGACAATCCACAGGCTACCCCCTAGTATCGCCGCCATGCATCAGGAACCAGCCCTCAGAGACCTGGAATCCATGGAGGATGTGTGGGAAGCCTTTCGGCCGGACCTAATTGAGGTTGAAAGCCAGATTACCAAACACCTTGAATCGCATGCCCCGCTCATAAATACCGTCGCTGGTCACATCTTTGCCAGTGGAGGGAAACGTATCCGTCCGCTGCTTCTGATTCTCTGCGCTCGTCTCTGTGGATATCTCCAAAAAGACTTTTTGTTGCTGGGCAGTCTCGTCGAGTTTATTCATACGGCCACGTTATTACATGATGACGTCTTAGACGAAGCCGACCTCCGACGGGGACAACCTACCGCAAGGAAACTCTGGGGAAACCAGGCCAGCATCCTTGTGGGCGATTATTTGTATTCTCAGGCCATGGCCCTGATTGCCACCTTCCACAATCATGGCATCAACGAAGCCTTAGCGGATGCCTGCCGAAAGATGGCTGAAGGGGAGGTTCTTCAACTCTGCGCCAATAGTCAACCACACCTATCGGAGGCCGCCTACCTCAAAATTGTTGAATATAAAACAGCAGCCCTTGTTGCTGCCTCCTGTAAGGTTGGGGCGATCGTTGGAGGTGCCTCAATCGAAGAACAAGCCGCTCTTTATCGGTTTGGCTATCATCTTGGCATGGCCTTTCAATTGGCTGATGATCGCTTGGATTATGCGGCAGACCGTGCAAAACTCGGTAAAGCCCTTGGTCAGGATATTCGCCAGGGCATGATTACCATCCCATTACTCCACCTTCTCCAGACTTGCTCTTCTCAAGACAACCAATGGATCACCGAAAAGATTTTGGCCCATGCCATTGAAGATGAGGACGTCACGAAAATCATCCAATTAATGCAGAAACAAGGATCACTGGCCTATTCCACCGCTCGAGCACGGGAGTTCGTCGAAGCCGCGGCCCTTGACCTTGAACCGTTCTCCGCCTGCACCGCCAAACGATCCCTCTCCATCACCGCCTGCTACATGGTCAACCGCGACCAATAACACTCCAAAATTCTTCGTAGTTCCTTTTTCGAAGTATAAGAATCGAGCATTGGCTCATTCTTCGCCTAAGCCCATCCTCCACCCCCTGTCATTCCCGCCAGTTTTTGGCGGAAATCCATCTTCGCTTTTGAAAGTCCCCAAAACGGTGTTTTAAGACAATGCGTCTTACTCGTTTATCAAATGACCATGTCTGAGCGATGTTCAATGTTGCCGGGTCTTGCCCCGGCAGGCAAGGTCCTTTTCTTTCTGGAAAAGGACCCAAAACCATTGACGCTCAGTCCGACCTCATTAGATAGGACGGCCGCGGAATACAAGAGGGCGGTCCAACTCGCGGAGGCTGTCCTGAGTCGGGGCGAAGGGCTCAAACAAGGCCCGCCAAGAAAAAAGAGCGCCCGTCCCCATGATCGGACAGCAGGCGTCGTAAGCAAATGAACAACACACCATGAAAAAAGTGGCTGACAGGCGCTGTACCGAAGGCGCGGCGCAAATGGAGAAATCGATTTTTTGCTTAACACATAGGCAGGAGTCATTTGTAACACAGGAGTTAAAGCCTAAAAACCGGAACGGGTGAATTGAAAGGTCAGGGGACTGCCTAATTACCCTGCCAACATGGGCACGTGCTAGACCAGCCCGCCGACGCGAGCGCTTCGGAGTTAGGCTCAGATACGACTATCGCAAACCGACTCAAACGCAAATGTTCGAAATTTCGCCCCATATGACGTAAGATTAACAATGGCTGAACACTATTTAATTTCTCGCCGCCTAAGCCTGGCTTTCCCCTCGCTAAAAAAAATCGTGTGGAAAATTGAAGCATGGCTATTCGCTGGAGTTTTTCTGGTATTAAGAGCATTACCTATGCAGTTTTCGGGGGCGCTTAGTGGCGGGATTTTCAAAACATTCGCAGGTTTCACTCCAAGGATTAATACAGCCAAAAAAAATTTGCGACTGACCTTTCCCGATAAAACCGAACAAGAGATCCAGCAACTTAGCCGAGAAACCTTTCACAGCCTGGGGCTTGCTCTTTCAGAATTAATTCATATGCTTACAGTGTGGGAACAGCGTGACCAACGCCTTGAATTTTCCGTTGCCCCAGAGAGCGAAGAAGTTTTGTGCGGTGATCGACCCATCGTTTTTGTTACTGCACACACCCAAGCCTGGCAATTCACGAATTTTTTGGCAGCCCAATTTAGTTTGCGTGTCTCTATCATCTATGCACCGGAGTCCAACCCCTATCTTAGAGAGTTTTTTTTCAAATTACGCAACGCCTTCCCCGTACGCCTGGTATCCCGTGATGGTGGTATTCGAACGCTGGCTCGCGAACTCAAGAATGGCCATTCCATTGGTTTGGCCATAGATACGCGGCTGGACGGTGCCGAAATGATCCCCTTCTTTGGTATTGAGGCACCCACGAATACCACGCCGGCTCGCCTTGCCTTGCGCAACCAATGCGCTTTTATCCCGGTTCATGTGGTGCGACTGCCGGACTATCGTTACCGAATCTGTGTGGACAAACCAATACTCCCCGACAACCCTTCAGCATCTTCCTCGGAACAGGCTATCGATATGACGTGTCAATTGAATCGAAAATTTGAACAGTGGATTAGAGAAGCACCGGGACAATGGATATGCCTGAAACGTCGCTGGCCTAAAAAGTCAAAGGTAGATAGAGTAGAGGTAGAGCACTAGCCCTCCCCTGTGACTACTCTCGAACGCTTCGACGCACGAGAATACGTCAAAACCGCCGTCTCGACCTCGAACCGTTCTCCGCCTGCATAGCCAAACGATTCCTCTCCATCACCGCCTTCTACATAGTCAACCGCGATCAATAGCCTCTCCTTCCAACAATAAATCCGGTATTGAATGTCCTAAGGAATAGCCTTCTTCCTTACACACCTACAAAGCCTGCATGTATTTTTTCCCGTCATTTCCCCAAGTTTTAGCGGAAATCCATCCTGTCATCAATCCGTGTGACCGCTTGAACGGTGGAAGCTCACGCCCTTGAGTTATATCCAAGCGACTTTTGACGTTGCCGGGTCTCGCCCCATAGCTGTTAAGCTAAGCCAAAGATGTTCCTTGTTCCTCCGCTTGCCTTGCGCTTTTTTTGTGCTATATTACCGATAGCATTATAGAGCTATCGGGTTTAATGAGAAACTAAGAGGAGGCACCGATGACGCGAGAAGAGCAGACCCTGCAACGGATTCAACGGCAGCTGGCCACCTTGGGCCCGGTTTTGCCGGGGAGCCTGAGTGAGCAGTGGAATGTGTGCGGGACACCGGGCTGCCGGTGCAAAGCTCCCTCCAATCCCAAGAAGCATGGGCCCTACTATCAGCTCAGTTTTACTGTGGCGGGCAAGAGCTCCACGCTCTTCGTCCAGAAGGAGGACCTGGGCGAGGTACGGCGGCGACTCAAGCGCTATCAGCGCTTTAAGGTGTTAACCACGGCCTGGGTCCAGGCGTGTCTCGGCCTGGCTCGCAGCCAGGGCTTCAGGGGGGCGTCAGCATGAGGGGGCTGCCGAAGTTGTTTGCGGGGTTAAAAAAAACGAGATCACTCGACTGGCCAAACACACGGGATTTCAGCAACGCCACGGGCGGCTCACGCCCTATGACTTTCTCGTCCTGCTGACGCTGGGCCAACTGGGGATGATGCATCCGTCCTTGGAGGGGATGGTCGCGGCGCTCTCCTCGCGCATCAGTCGCGAAGCCTTACATCAACGCTTTACGGCCTCAGCGGCCGTCTTTCTCCGCCACTGTCTGCACACCGTGCTTCGACACAAACTGCAGCCGGTGCCGATCCGCACGAACCTGCTCCAGCCGTTTGCTCGCGTCCTGCTCGTGGATAGCTCGAGTTGGGATGTCAGCGAGCAACTGGGCGCGATCTTCCCCGGCTCGGGGGGCAACGCCTCCACCGCCAATTGCAAGCTTCAAACGGCGTATGACTATAAGCAGGGCGAACTGACCTTTCTGGCGGACACCGCCGGTACCGTGCCGGATAATCGCTACACCGACCACCTGCCCGCTCTGGTCAACACGACCGACCTGGTGCTCTTCGATCAGGGCTACTTCAAGCTGGCGACCGTCAACGCCATGATGAGGAAAGGCGCCTTCTTTCTGACGCGCTTGTTCCTCGACACCACGGTGCACGATGGCCAGACGGGCGAGCCGCTTGACCTCGGCCAGGTCTTACGGGCCGCCCCGGGGACGACGGAGGAACGCCTGGTGTGCCTGGGGCAGGGCAAGAATCAAACGCGCGCCTGTCGGCTGGTCTGCCTGCGCGTGACCGCCCAGGTGGCCCAGGCCCGACGCCGGCGGTTCAAGGCCCACGCCCGCCGACAAGGCCGGACCGGCAGTCCACGGCATGTGGCCATGTGCGACTGGACGCTCTTGATCACCAATGTGCCGGAGCCCTGGGTGCCCTTGGACATGGTCCGGGCCTTGTATACGCTCCGGTGGCAGATCGAGTTGCTGTTCAAACAATTTAAATCCATTCTGCGTGTGCATCAGTCGGCCACCGGCAATGTTCATCGCTTGCGATGCGAGCTTTACGGCAAATTGATTGCCGCGGTGTGGGTGCAGCGGCTGCATGCGGTCGCCAACACCGCCCGGTGGAATACCTCACGCCAAGAGATCAGCCTGGCGAAGCTCTACAAGCGGCTCCAGGAACGCGCGTTTCTCCTCGCGCAATTCGTCATGTGGTCGGAGGCCCACGCCATGGGCTATCTGTCCCAAGAGCTTGAGTCGCTGCTCAGGCACTGTCGAAAACATCGACAGCGCTCACGGATGAGCACGCTGGACATGCTCGAAGTGGGCTTCGATCCGAAACTCTACAGAGGGCAAGGGCAAGGCTTAGCTTAACACCTATGGGCCGAAACCCGGCATCTACCGGAAGGCCCCTTTGCGATAGAGGCGCCAGAATGTCGTAAGTCCGGCCCAAATGGGATGCCGACGCTGGGCGGGGGTCAATTCGATTTTCACTCCGGAATGCCGCTCGATTTTCCAGATGAGGTAGTCCGCCCCTCCCTGAAACGTAAAGGCCGCTTTCATCAACCGCAAAATAGATAACACCTTCCCCTGCACTTTCCGAACAATCCAGGCTATGCGATTCTTCATGTGGTCCCACCTGGAATATTCCATCTCATACATGATTATGTCATTCCCCTGAATGACCTTGATCTTTGGGAAATTGGCTGAAAACGCCGCATGTGCGACTTGTTCATAATAGGCTTGGTTACTGTCCCACAATGTGGCGATTCGCCCTTTTGATTCGGCACGTAATTCGGCGCTATAACTGAGGGCCAACCCAATACTCCATGCATCTTTGGCAGAAAATTGTTGCGGCATTTGAGGAACAACATTCCCCAAAAATGTCAGGACCGCCCGTCCCAAGCCTGAAATAATCCGTTGACTTATCGTGTGGCTCGGACTGGCCATCACGGCCGTCGGTTGCGCAAAGCGTCCCCAAAAGTATGAATGAAACCATTTTGAAGTCACACTTCGCTCAAAATCCCCTAACGAGAGCACGGCATACTTCATTCGAACAATCCGTCCTTCCAGGTTCACTTCTCCATAGAACACGTTTGGTGGAAGCCAACGATTGAGGAGGGCCAACCAAACAGACTGGTAGACCGAAGCATACTGATCCACAATGACATAACAATCCACTAATCCGTCTTGATCCGTTCCCGCCCGCAGGCAGGAGCCATACAATAAGATTCCTTGGACAGCATTCCCGTATTTTTTAGCCAGGAAATTTCCCGCTGCTTGAATAGGCACAGGAATGGGTCGAGCGCTCGGCTGGCTCACGACCTCGAGGACTGTTGGGGAGCCATCCATCACAGTTATTCAGTCTTTAACCGCACAAATGACAACTCGCCAGGAGAATCCAGGGTTAAAGGCTCTTCAGGCAGGGAAGACGCATACACTTCACCATCCAAGACAAATCCGCTGTTAAACACTAAACGAAGCCTTGAGAGATTTTCACTGACATAGCCATGTTCTGTCGTGGCTAAAGGGTGGGTCTTCCCACGAAACAATGTTGGCAAGGCACGCCATAAATAGCGATACGGCACTCGAAGACTCGTGTATCGCAGAGGCTGGGATTGCTTGCCCCAGAACGGTTTCATCCCTAAAAATAAGCGATCCAGGGTGGTGACCAACAAGACTAAATACTCATGCTGGAGAGGTGCTGATTCTCCAGTTGCCACACGCACCGTGATCGGATTCAACCCTTTTCGGGACCCGGAGGCCAACGCCAATAAAAATTTCAGCAGAATCAGCCCGGCTCCCCATTCCCCTAACCGGCCTATCGATTGTTTGGTTTCAATGCCGAGTTGCGTGCCATGATAAATAGCCCCGGCCCCGAAAAACATCCCATGCAGGGGTTCGCGGCTTTCTGGAAATTGAATACGAAGAACTGGTCGTGTTTCAAAACATAATCCCGGAGTCATGGCTTCGGCTTGAACCAATAACTGTTCAAGCGTGTGTGACTCAAATCTCCCTAAACCCACATCTCCCGCAATCAGATTGGCCGTCCCTGCTGGCAACACAGCCAACCGGGGCATGAGGGCAAACGGACGATGATGAAACAAAGCCCCAATGGTGGCTTGAATGGTCCCATCCCCTCCATTGACGACCACACAATTCACCTGACGGTGGGCAAACGTCTTCAGAGCTTCCAGGATATCCGCAGGCGTGCTGACCTCAGCCCGTTGCACTTCGGGATATTTGAGGTAAATTTCCTGGAAAAGGGCTGGCTTCCGCCTATTACGACCACTCAGCGAATTATGAAGGATCCCCACATGCATCTTAGACCCGGTGCGACCGAGCTCAAGCGACGGCAAAGATGAGATAGGAAGCATTTACATTGGGGAGTTCGGGTAGACGTACAAATATGTCATATCTACATGAACGATCATTTGATGGTGACCGGAGGATTGGTAAACATTCTCACTGCCAAAGAATTTCGATTCACTGGATCGATCTCAGCCAACCAGGAAGTGAGGGAACCTACCCGAGCTTTTCCCCAGCCCGCCATTAGGAGTCTGCCCAGAAGAATCAAAGTCGAGCCCACCGTCCAAATGGCCACAGCCTCCAAACCCAAATCGGGACGTCCAACAAGAAGGCTAGCCGTTAAGAAGATGAGATTAGGATTACGCCGAGCCGTGACAAGCCTGAAATAGGAGTCCAACGGTTTCCAACAAAAGATGACAAATCCCCCCAACCACCATTGAAAAATTCCTTCAACCATGCGTCCCAACACATATCCGAGCAAAATGATTCCAAAGGTGATTTCCAGAGTCAACCAAGAGAGAAAAGGGGAAAACGCGGTGAGACCCAACCCCCAAGCTAAATACCAAAGAGGAGGGTGGATTAAATCAATGCCATGATCAAAAATATTGCCCCATTTACTGGAGGTCACCGTTACTCGAGCTAATTTTCCGTCCACCGTATCGAGGAACGTCATTATCCAGCCCAGGACAAGTCCCCAGAAAAACTGCCCAAACGCGAACAACACTCCCGCGGCAATCACAAGTAATAAGCTCAGCGAGGTCACCTGATTAGGCGAAATCCCCCAACCCGCACAAAGCCGAGTGGCCCATTTGGCCGGAACAGGCCAAAGAAACTTCGTCACCAGATCAGTGACGCCTTTATATGATCCCGTAAATAAATGTTCTTCCAAAGCCACCCGGTTATTTTCGCGAATGGGGAACACGTAGGGATGATCAGTTTTTCGCAATTCGTTTGAAAAAGAAATTGAAAGATCTTGCAATGTCACAGATTGTAAGTTTGCAACATCTCTGGTGTGTTCTCGTTGCATCCCTTCACACGTTGCGGAAGCTAAAGTGGAATCGACATGAGCCATAACCGGGCGCAACCCAGCTTGAACCTCAACTTCCAGGACAACATTGGTTTGTTTCAGGAGGAAGGAGAATATGCGCGCATCAAATAAAAAATCTCCTCTAATAACAAGAAGCGAATGATCGGATGGAAGATCGCTGAGATTATTGAGAAAATTCCCAACCCCCAATCGACTTAACATTCGTTCATACCGGATACGGGAGGTCAAATTCCACAAACGGACATTCGGATCATTGATAATATATGCAGACACAGTCATTGAACTACCACGCCTTATTTCCCTTACACATTAAATATTAATAGAGTCGACTGACTTTCCCTTACTAACTGACGGAGATAAATCTGATTGCGGTCTTAATCCGGTCTATGACTGCCATCGGAATTCATTCCAACAAATCCCTAGAGCATACGCCTGAATTCGCAAACAACATGGCTTATACCTCATCAATGGGATGCCGATAAATATCCCCCATGCCCCATCGACCGGGACCAGACACCCACATGGAACCAAAGAGTCGTTGATCATGCATGATCTCTATGTCCACTTTCCACTACTTTTCAATTGAGATAACGCCGCCACAAAACAAACGTGACAAGGGACAACAGTAGGAAGGGAGCGGCCGTCGTCAATAACGGAGAGGCTCCGAACAAAATTCCAACATGTTTAGAAATTTCCGTCATCAAATAATATGCCAGACCGACCAGGGATCCAATGAATACCCTCTTCCCAGCTGGAGACATTCGCAAGGGACCGAAGACAAACGGTATGGCCACTAAGATCATGAGACCGGTATTCAAGGGCATAAATATTTTGTCCCAAAAGCTTAACTCATATCTCAGAAAATTTTGTTTTTTACGTTTTAAGAATTCCATGTATTGGTAGAGCTCCGAAGGGGCCAATGTGGAAGAAGGAAGAGTCAATAACCGGACTTCATTCTGTTTAAGCGGAGAGTCCCATTCCAGGCTCGCCAACTGCTCCTGAGAAACACGATATCCGTGAATGACCTGCTTTTTAATATTTTTCAGAGTCCACTTCTGAGGATTGACAATTTCTGCCTCTTGAGCATGCATATAGAAGTCCAATTGGCCGCCATCATTAAATTCAAAAATATCAAGGCCTTGCGGACTCTCTCCGTAGCGAATTTGATGAATTCTGATGAAGCGCCTTCCTTCACGAAACCAGAAACCCTGCTTTCCCTTATAGGCCCCGGAATCCGACAGGGCCATTGATCGCTTAAAATACGCCTCCTGGTCCAGGGGAGGATTGACAACCTCTTCCAGAATTCCCACGAGTACAATAAAACATGCCCCAACCTTCATCACCGACCAGGCTATTTGATAGGGAGAAACTCCCCCGGCCTGCATTGCGATGAGTTCACAACCATTGGCAAGCCCCCCTAAGGCCATAATACTCCCTAATAAGGCTACAAACGGAGCCAAAAACACCAGTCGGCTTGGCATGGTCAGCAACAAATACTCACTCGCGCTCCAAAATGTATAACGGCCTTTGCCTACCTCATCCAGTTCTTCAACAAAAACAATTAAACTAAAAACCGCCAAAAAGATCGCCAGGACCGGAAGATATCCCTTTAGTAAACTACCCGCCAGGTACCGATTGAGAGTTTTCATGAAAATATCGTGAAGCCCATTGACGGGGGTTTATCTCTTACCAGGCATCCCGTCAGAATACCTGAGAATATTGGAAAACCATGGACTACTGCTTCTACGATAAAGACCTGGTGAAACGTTTGGGGGCCAGCCAATAGGCTAGTAAGGCTCCTAACCCAAGAATAATCCACCAAAGACCGGGAATGATGGGGAGGTTGCCTTGCTCCACCAACGTCTTCACCATCAACTGGGCAAAGTAATAGACTGAAAAAATTACGGTGGCTGTGAAGGTTTTGGCATATTTGCCTTGTCTTGGAGAAGCACGACTCAAGGGAACTCCTAGCAGACCCATGAGAATAGCCGAAAAAGGAGCGATAAACCTCCATTGAAGTTCTGCGATATCCTTGCGAGCATCAGATTTTAATAAATTTTGTGTGGATTCGGCCTTGCGTTTATACTCCGCTACAAGCTCCTGAGGATAAATTGCTAACCGTGAAAAACCAGAAATGTGCTTGATCTCCCCCTCCCTTGTCAGTTTATATTCGAATCCATCAAAGAGAACTGGAATCGAGATACCACTTTGGGGATCAATCTCCTCTTGAGCGGTCTTTGCCGAAAAGACTTGCAAATTATCTCCGTTTTCACTTTGAACAAAGACCCCACTTAATTTTTGATGGTCTTGATCGACACCCTCTGCAAAAAACACCAGGGATCCATTTCGTCGTTCATAAAAATGCCCGGCATCTAAATTGCTCAAACGAAATCCAGCCTCTCCTTCAGCCTTTAATCGATAACTTTCCTCATAGGCCAATGGACGAAGATACAAAGAAAAGATGCTGACAATCACGCCCACAAAACAGCTAAGAACAAAAATCGCCAGAAGGATCCGATACGGATTGACACCACACGCCATAAAGGCTTTCATTTCAGAATCGGTATACAAACGGCCAAAACCTAAAATAACCCCGAAATACAACGAAATAGGAATGAGGACCTCAAGCGCAATTCCCACTTTTAACGCAATGAGCGTGAGAATCATATTTGCCGGCAAAAGTGCATTGACGGCCTTGGCTAAAAATGTGACCCAACTGTATCCGGCAAACAAGGCCACCAAAAGGCCACAGACGACAGCTGTTGGCTTCAGGACCTCTCGAACTAGATATCTGACTAACATCGACCATACCTCAACACAGCAATAGACAGTGAACATCTCATGATAGGAGGCTTACCACGATGAAAGCCGTGATCTTAAGTGCTGGACAGGGAAAACGGTTACTCCCGCATACAGTCGACAAACCCAAATGTACCGTTCCGGTCAATGGACAACCAATTGTGAAATGGCAAATCCAGGAACTTCTTCGCCTGGGAATTGATTCCATTCACATTGTGGTAGGGTTCGGGGCCGAGAAGGTCGAAGCTCTTCTGGCTGACGATATCGCCTCCGGTTCTGTCCGTACGATCTATAATCCATTTTTTGCCATGGCAGATAATTTGATGAGTTGTTGGGCGGCCCGAAACGACATGACCCAGGATTTTATATTAATTAATGGGGACACCCTATTTGAATCGGCGGTGCTACAAGGTCTGCTGCAGGCCCCCCCTACGCCCATTACCTTAGTAACCGATGAGAAAGCTTGCTACGATGCTGACGACATGAAAGTCATCGTCCGTGGCACACAATTGGATCGAATCGGCAAAACCCTGCCAATCGAACAGGTAAACGGAGAGTCCATCGGCATGATCCGTTTTCAGGGCAATGGACCTAAAATCTTTCTATCAACACTAGACCAACGAATTCGTAAACCGGAGGCCCTCAAGCAATGGTACTTATCACTCCTCGACGAATTGGCCCAACAGGGTCATGTGTCCACTTTTTGCATTAAGGGGTTGAATTGGGCTGAGATCGATAATCCATCCGACTTAGAACATGCTGAACGTCTGTTCAAAATTCATCCCTCGTGAAATGGGGCTCCAACGATTACTTACGTTAGGTGATTGTCGAGGAAGACGCCCATGCCCATTCCTCCATGATTAGCCAGGAGCCACGCCTTTCTCCATGTCTTCCTGTCGTTTCGCCAAGATGGCTTCCGCCAAGGCAAGATCTTCAGGAGTGTCTACATCAATAGCCGCTTCGGGAAACGGAAGCAGCACTTCTTGCACCTGAAGATTGAGCTTCCGCCCAAGTCGATTCAAGGCTTCCGCAAGCGACAACCAACCAAATAGATAACGGACCAGGGCCAGCCCTCCAAGAGTTCGAATCAGGCGAATGGGATGCTTGCGCTCTCGCTCAACCTGGCTCCAAAATTCCACCATTCGCTTAGCCTTTGGGGTGCAGAGAACAAAAAGATTACACCCGCAAAACCCTCCGCCCGTGAGTCGGGTAACCGTTCGCTTAGATTGAGGGTATGACGCCACAACTGAGGAATACGGCACCAGCCCCACGGCCACATCCATCTGTTTTTCCTGCACCGCATGGAGAAAATAATCAACCATTTCTGCCGTTAACAAGGCATGGTCCGCCGTCGTGACCAGAACAGGGAATTCCTGAGGGTGTTCATCCAAAAACCTCGCAACACTCAGACTCGGACCTTGTTGAGGCTCCACCCACTGTACCCCTCCTGACTCAATCAATGTTCCTAGAAACGGATTATTTTGTATTGTTTCCCATGAAGGCCCGCATAATATTCTTTTCCCCACCGTGCGCGACTGGTCTAACGTCTGCAATACACGGGAAATCATGGGTTCCCCACCCACCTGTGCCAGGACCTTAGTTGATACCCCTGCCATCTGGGCAACCGGATCTCGCCCGGATCGGGCACCAGCAAGCACCAGGGCCGTCACAGGTGGATGGTCAAGCTCCATATGGCTTCACGAAACACATATCTGCATTCATTGAAGATGCTTCTCGTAAATTCTATACGTCTTGTATGGTTCGGCTCCGAGGGATTCTAGAATGTGACGCATGCGTTTATTATTTTCTAAAATCCAGGACATTTCGACATGCTGAATTTGTTTTCGAAGCCCTGCTTCCCTCACCGCTTCAATTAATCCATAGGCCATCGCCGCACCCATCGGACTTGATTGAAATCGTTTACGCACGCCCATTAAGGCAACCCGACCCGACCGGGGATAGGACGCTTTCAACCGCCATAAGATTTTCAGCCAACCCCATGGAAATAGATGCCCATTCAGATCTCGAATGACCTCATGCATATTGGGAAAGGCAACCAACATCGCCGTTGGTTCACCATCGATTTCAGCGATCTGGACAAAATCATCTTCAACCAATAGCTTAAGCTGCTGTCCGATCTCAGCAAATTCTGCATCGGTAAACGGAAGAAATCCCCAATTATCTGACCAGGCCTCTTCGAAAATATCCTTAATAATCGCTAAATCTTCATTCAGATGCTTCCGCCGTAACGGACGAATTCGCATCGAGATTTTCGCTTTTTTGAGAAACAGAGAAACTCCAGGGGGAAAACTAAAATGTATTCCAATACGATAGGCCAGAAGATCTTGGGCCTTTTCATAGGCATTTTGTTCAACACCGTATGGGTAGTAAGGCATGGCGTGGCCCATCATAATCATGGGCGGTGAATCAAACCCATCAACCAACAGACCACATTCCTGATTGATCGACAGGTTAAACGGCCCACGAACGTTCGTCATCCCCTGAGTCTGAAGCCAGGTTTCCGCAGCCTGAAATAGCGCCTGAAAGATACTGGACTCCTCCTCTGCTTCAAGCAGGCCAAAAAACCCCGTCCGATCCTGATAACGATTGAGATGCAGGTCATCAATCTGGGCAGAAATTCGACCAACGGGTTCCTGTCCTCGATAAGCCAGCCAACATTGCCAACGAGCATGTTGAAAATAGGGATTTTTCTGGGAAAAGGTATGGAGCCGTTCGACCAATAAAGGCGGAATCCAATGAGGATCTGAGTGGTACAACTTCCAGGGAAGGCGAATAAACTCTTTGAGACCGGCGCGGTCGGTGACCGGTTCAATGCGAATCAAAACGCCTTTCCCCAGCCATCTTGGCGCACCCTTCGCCTACAGGAAGTGCGGCCTCGTGAGGCGATGCGAGGATCACTACTACGAATCTTCATGGGCCTTTTATGGCTTCTGTTCGGATAGTTGGGCCACCCAAGGGTAGTGGGATCGTTCCTCATCCGCATAACCCAGGTTGGAAACGGTCTGACTGAACGGCACATCCTCAGCACTCCCATACTCACTACCGAAAATCCGGTCACAAAACAGACTCGTGATCCCAAAGTTTCCTTGTTCGTTATGAAAATGATGCAGCAAATGATGTCGCTTGATCCGCCGTAAAAACTTAACTTTGGGATTCACGCGCAGATGCTGCATGCAATGACAGAGTTCATACACCATAAAACACGCCAATCCTGTCCCAAAAGAAAGGGCGGCCCCCACCCAGCCTCCAACACTCATCCCAATAGGGAAAGTGGCCACGACAATCGTAGGTAGTGTGGTCGAGCCCGCCCCGAACAACACCCGTAAATCATTGGAATCTTGGTGGTGATCATAGTGAATCCGTTTCCACAAGGCTGCCGTCCATGGCGACCGATACAGGTATCGCCCATGTAAAATAAACCGATGGACAGCATATTCTACGAAGGGATAAGCAAGCAGGGTCAGAACAATACTTACTGCCATGCGAAGGGGAGAAACAGGAAAGTACTCGAAAATGACGATGGCACCGACGATACTACAGGCCAATAACACCCCATATAATTGAATACTCGGGTATAAAACGTACGCCCATATCAGATCGCGAAACGTCATGCGATCAAGGAGATACTTTTCACGATACCATTGACTGGTTAGCACCCTGGAACCTCCATCCCTTTCCTCATTTGCCTGTTGCCCTCAATCCATCCCACACCTGATTCTTCAGGATCATCCCCTATGACAATTATAGAAACCTTCCGAAGAAGCCACAAGAATAGACAACTGGAAACCGATACCTCCAATCGAAAAGCCTGAATGATTATAACGGAATGCATTAATTCCCACACTCAAAAACCTGGTTCAATCCATTACAGGATCAATGCCTAACATAGCTGCATAGTAATATTGAAACCGGGTTTAACATAAAACCCGTGATATATTTCGATGGGCCACTCGGGATGCCAATATAGGCCCATGGGGACAGAAGAGACTCTTTGCCTCATAGACACAAGAATATCTCTTTGGGTATAAGTGCAGGTCCATGAACACCACAATGAAAAAATTTGGGTATCCCGATACCTGTCTCAAAGATTTTTCCCAATGGGTTGTGCTCCTACGCCCCCAACAGGTGACCCTTGGCTCCCTGGTATTAATTTGTCGAGAGGAGGCCACAGCGTTTTCCCAAATTAGTGCCGATGCATTTAAAGAACTGCCTGGGATCATACGTGAGATTGAGACAAGTGTCTCACGCACATTTGGCTATAGCAAAATAAATTACCTTATGTTGATGATGGTTGACCCCGAGGTTCATTTTCATGTCATTCCCCGGTATGACACGCCTCGATTATTTTCTCAGCAGCAATTTTTTGACCATGGATGGCCTGGGCCACCTCAACTTAAGAATTCAAATGACACCTCAGAAGAGGTGCACCAAACAATTTTCAGTCACCTCAAAAACAACTGGATTCTCTAAACTTTTATCTAGCTACAATTACTTATATACCGGAAACTGACTGTTGCAAAATAGACTCAAATTGCGGTTTTTTTACTACAATTTAAACCGAATAGGAAAATTCACTTTCACTTTTCCTTCGTTCTTAATCATTAATCAAAAAATCATCATGGCACTATAATTGCTTAATTAATAAAATGCTTTATAGCAAACCATTTGGAATAATATTGCCTTTAATCCTTGAGATAGAATGAACGCTACACCAACTCATCACCAACTCAGACTTAAACATGGGAACTTCTCCACCCTTTCAGAGGCCCTTGATTATGCGGCTTCAGGAGAAACCGGCTGTAATTTTTATTCAGGGAGAGGCAAACTCACCCACGTGTTGACATATGCCGGTCTACAACAACAAGCTCAAAATCTAGCCAGAAGACTGAACGGATTAGAACTAGCTCGTGGCGCTCGGGTGGCCCTCATTGCTGACACCACCCCGGATTTCATTCGATTCTTTTTCGCCTGTCAGTATGCCGGACTTGTTCCGGTTCCTCTCCCTATTTCGCTGCATTTAGGGGGACATCAGGCATACGTCACCCAACTTAAACGGCTACTTGAGAGCTGCCAAGCCTCTATCGCCATGGCACCTGAAGGCTTTTTGCCATTTTTAGAGGAAGCAGCAGCCGAGATGGATCTGGCCCTCATCGGAGGCCCAGAAACATTCGCCTCATTGCAAGAAACTCATGATCCGCTCAGACCACTGGAGCCGCACGAATTAGCCTATATTCAATACACCTCTGGCAGCACACGTTGGCCTAGAGGCGTTGAAGTCACTCAATCGGCCGTGATGACCAATCTATCAGGAATCATTCAGCATGGCTTACAAGTTCAGACTGGCGACCGTTGTGTCTCCTGGCTTCCCTTTTACCATGATATGGGACTGGTCGGATTCGTTCTTGGTCCAATCGCTTCACAGCTTTCTGTTGATTATTTGAGCACACGCGATTTTGCCATGCGTCCTCGTCAGTGGCTGAGTTTAATGACCAAGAGTCGGGCAACAATTTCATTCAGCCCTTCCTTTGGATACGAGCTCTGCGTGCGAAGACTTGGGGAAGATTTCAATGAACAGTATGATCTCAGCTCCTGGCGAATCGCTGGCGCTGGAGCAGAAACAATTCGTGCCGATAGCCTCTCCCGTTTTGCCAAAACCCTGAAGGCCAGCGGGTTTAAATCTGAAGCATTTTTGGCTTGCTATGGGATGGCTGAATGTTCTTTGGCAGTTAGTTTCGCTCCATTGAACAAAGGCCTCGAGGTTGACAGGGTTGACGGAGATCAGCTCTCGAATAACCGGTTAGCCATGCCTTTTGTCCCATCCTCCACTGATGACAACCAGGCTCGATGCAGCAAATTTGTGAATTGCGGTGTTCCTCTCCCTGGATATGAAGTTCAAATACGTAATATGAACGGAGATGTCCTCGATGAGCGAGAAAGTGGAGTAATTTTTGTGCGTGGGGCAAGCACCATGACTGGATATTTCAATGATCCAATCATGACGGAAGAGGTCCTCTCCCAAGATGGCTGGCTCAATACAGGCGACATCGGCTATTGGGTCAACAACAGTCTCGTCATTATTGGCCGGTCCAAAGATATGATCATCATTAATGGACGGAATATCTGGCCTCAAGATTTAGAATTCATGGCAGAACAACAGGCGGAAGTCCGACCTGGCGATTCATCCGCTTTTTCCGTTTCCTCCCCTGACGGTCATGAGATCGCCATCATGGTTGTGCAATGCCGTGAAATGGATTCTCAAAAACGGGAGGACTTGGTTCAGCGCCTACGATCCTTAGTTCACAAGGAGTTGTCTATTCCCTGCTATATTGAACTTATTCCCCCCAGGACACTCCCGCGAACATCATCTGGAAAACTTTCTCGATCTCGAGCCAAAGCAGACTTTCTCACTCGAATTCAGTGGGAAGAGGTCACTCCAATGCTGTCCATAGCCAGGTCTGCTTAAGACCGGACTATCCTTTCCTCACTCGTCCTCCACTATGGGTACTACCGTCGCCCTAACAGGGGCTTCCGGTTTTATTGGGGGAGTCCTTGCTCAGCATTTAAAGAAAGCTGGGTGGCATGTCCGTGGTTTGGCCCGCTCTCCACGCCAAGTTCAAAAGCTCGAAAATCTCGGAATAGAACCGGTCCAATGCCGGTTGGAAAATCCTGCCAGCCTTTTAGCCCTGGTCAAAGACTCGTTTGCCGTCATTCATTGTGCAGGTGCGATTCGCGGAATTAGCCGGGAGGACTTCTATCCGACCAATGTGATGGGAGTCTCTAATATCATTCAAGCCTGTCTCGCGCATTCCTCTCCCCAACGATTTGTTCTTCTCTCATCCCTCGCCGCTCGTGAGCCATCACTTTCACCCTATGCCTGGAGCAAACATGAAGGTGAAGCAGTTTTAACCCGTGAGGCGGGGGACCTGAAGTGGAGTATTTTTCGTCCACCTGCCGTCTATGGACCGCAAGACCGTGCCCTGCTCCCACTTTTTACCATATTACGCAAAGGAATAGGGATTCAACTTGGTCCTTCCCAAGCCAGATTTTCCTTGATTCATGTTGATGATCTCTGCAACGCTATTCTTTATTGGCTGAAAATCCAGGCCCCACCCTCTCAGATTTTTGAGATTGATGATGGCTTCCCTGGGGGATATTCCTGGGAGGATGTTTTTCGTATTTCCAATCCTCGCCTCCGCCTGTGCTTGCGAATTCCACCAAGCCTCCTACAAATTGGAGGAAAAAGTAATGAAATATTTTCCCACCTCTTGAGATATACTCCTCTTTTCACCAGCGGGAAGGCGGCTGAACTTCTCCACCTCAATTGGGTCTGTGACAATACCCAGGTGGCTCAGACCCTCGGCTGGACTCCTCAAATCTCACTCAAAGAAGGCTTGCGTCGATTGTTCACATCGGATAGTCTCATGCCATCCCATAGGGATTAGTACAGATCCGTCCTCCTCCCTCATCAAGAAGGCTATTATGATAAGTTATTCTGACATTCTCCCCCAACTGTTCGACACCCTTAAGCCGTTTGCCAAAGAGAACTTTCGGTTAAAAGAACAAACAGAGCTGGTTGCCGAGTTGGGATTAGATTCCTTGCAGGTTATGCAAGTTCTCTTGAAAATCGAGGATCACTTTGATATTTCCATCCCTCTGAACAATCTTCCCAAAATCCGAACAGTGAAGGACCTAGGCGAAGAGATTGAGAAATTGCTGAAAGGGTAATCATGTCATTATTCGACAAATTTCTTCCTATTCAAGAAGCCAGAAATGAGTTGCTAAAAAGTGGAGTCAACCCCTTTCATATCACAGTCGACAAGATCCTTTCACCAACAGAGGCCATCATCAACGGGCGAACGACTATTCTGGTTGGCACGAATAACTACTTAGGTCTAACCTTTCACCCTGATGCCATTCTGGCCGGTCAACAGGCTCTTGCTCAGGAAGGGACCGGCACAACGGGATCGAGGATGGCGAATGGATCTTTTGCGAGCCACCGTGAGCTTGAGAAGGCCATCGCGGAATTCTATGGTGCGCCTTATGCAATCGTTTTTTCCACGGGGTACCAAGCTAATCTTGGCGTCCTTTCTGCTCTTGCAGGCGCGGGGGATACCATATTAATGGATGGGGACTCTCATGCCAGCATTTACGATGGATGCAGGCTTGGAGGGGCAGAGATCATCCGGTTTAAGCATAATGACGTGGCAGACTTAGAAAAACGTCTCCGTCGATTGGGGGACAGAAGTCAGCAAACCTTAATTGTCGTCGAGGGCATTTATAGCATGTTGGGAGATCGAGCTCCTCTGGCCGAGATCGTCGAAGTAAAGAAAAAGTATGGAGCCACACTGATCGTTGACGAAGCCCATTCGTTGGGCATACTCGGCCAACATGGACGAGGCTTGGCGGAAGAAACAGGCGTCGAACAGGACGTCGATTGCATCGTCGGGACATTCAGTAAAAGCCTAGGCTCAACAGGAGGATTCGGTATAAGTTCTCATCCAGAGTTCGAGTTAATCCGCTATGCCAGTCGTCCCTATATTTTTACGGCCTCCCCATGTCCATCTGTTGTCGCTTCCACACGGGCAACCATTCGGATTATCCAGTCTCACCCCGAACTTCGCCAACAACTATGGACGAATTCACAGGATTTGTATAATGGATTAATAAAGAGTGGGTATACGCTTGGGGCAGAGGTCGGACCGATTATGGCAGCGATGATCCCTACCAGAGAATTGGCTCTTGCTATGTGGCAACAACTCTTGGAATATGGCATTTATGTCAACCTCATGATTCCTCCTGCCACACCAAACGGCGAATGCCTCCTTCGATTAAGTGTCAGCGCAGCCCATACGAAGAAACAAATTGAAAAAATTATTTCTGCATTTGCAGAGTTGTCTCATATCACTCCAACCCACACCAACCCTGCTCAGGTGCAACCGGATGCAATTCTCAATTAAACAATGTTTCTGTTTCGATCACATGTCGAAATAACCACCTAAACCTATTTCCAAACCTCCCATGACACGCCACCGCTCTAGACCAAACGGCATTAGGGCAATTCCCGAAAAAATAACCTTGGAAGCCAGAGAAGGACATACCTCCTCCGGGAAATCTCCAGTCAGAATTTTTATTGGAAGTGAATCATCCCAATACAGGGCTGAACGCATCCTCGTGTGGTCCATTGAACAGGTTCGTGATCCAGGTCGAGTCTACGAAATTTTTCTCATGAAGGAATTATCAGGATTTGACAGACGGAAATGGCTCACAGGGTTTACGAATTATCGATTTGCGATTCCATCCTTTGCAGGCCAGGTCGGACGAGCGATTTACAACGATGTAGACCAAATCTACCTGGCCGATCCTGGGGAATTATTCGACCACGACTTGAACGATCATGGCTTTCTCTCTATTGCTCAAAATGATTCCTCCGTCATGCTGATGGATTGCGCCAAAATGGCAAAGGTCTGGTCCCTTAATGCAGCCAAATTTGAAAGAAAAAATGCACTATTGGAACGCGCCTTAAATGTACCCAACCTCTGGGGACAATTGGAACCCGAATGGAATGCCCGCGACGAGGAATATCAAACAGGGCGGTCAAAAGTCCTCCATTTTACTGCTCTTCATACGCAACCCTGGCAGCCTTTCCCCGAGGAATTTGTGTACCAGAAAAGCTCGGTTGGAGATGTGTGGTTCAATTTGGAATACAGCGCGAATCAAGAAGGGTTCCTGACCTTCACCCAATCCAATCCATCTTCATTATTTACCAAATTTGCCACTCAAGCACGCGATATCCAGTCCAACATCCCTATCCAGGATACCGAGACCGTATCCGAGATAGAAGAAGCAATCCACATTCTCAAGCCGAAAACTCTTCTCTATTGTCATCTCGGGGAACCTGTTCACCGCATTCCGGAACATCTGAAGTCCGGCGGCCTTTCCCCATTAGCCATGACGACTCTTGACCTTTGTCATCCAGACTCCAGGGATCTAGGATTTCAAAAATTCGACATTGTTCTTGCACCCAAAGGACTGCAACTCATTCCAGATGACGATATTCCATGGGTCATCGAAGCCCTGTTTCATCGGGCAAAATGCATGGTCTATGTGGGAATAGAAAGCACGTATCCACTCCAGTCCTTCACGCCCGCCCCTCTTCAATCAGATTTAACACGAGATTTCAACTGGTGGATCAGCCATATTGACTCAATCAGTGCCCGCTATCCGGCCATTCACTGGAAAGTCGTGTTCCACACCCACTCCTCAAAGGGAATAACACAGAGTCAAATCCGTTGTGGAGGCAATTGGATTGGGACGCTTCCGCGAATCTGGATACTCTCAGACGGCAAAACTGGACATACGACCCAATCAGAATTACTCGCAAAGTCGTTGGGGTGGCCTTATGATATTAAACAGTTACGATTCTACGGGTGGCATAAAATTCAAAAATTCCTGTGGGGGTTGGCCCCACCGAATATTATAGGGTTAGATCAACGTCACTCTTCCCCACTCCAGGCCCCTTGGCCTGACGTGGTAATCTCGACGGGATGGCGACCCGCACCAATTGCCAGATGGATTCGTGACCAGAGCCAGGGAAGAACACGAATCATTCAATTAGGTCGGAAGGGAGGAGGTCCTGCTGATTTATTTGATGTCGTGATTACACCAACCTATTATGGATTTTCGCCGCATCCGAACCGTATTGAGACACTCGCCCCGTTGAACGGATTGACACAAGAAGACTTGGAGACAGTCAGCCAACGTTGGCCGGACCTCTTTGGCAACGCTCCCCATCCTCGCATAGTCTTTGTCGTGGGAGGTTCCACCGCACGGTTCAAATTTACCCCGGATATGGCTCGCATGATTGGGAACCAACTCAAAGACTTGGCCGAAACATGCCATGGGAAGATTTTTGCTGTCACATCCCCCAGAACGGGTAAGGATCTGAGTCAAGCCCTTGAGGAAACTCTGACTCCTGACCATGTTGTTCATACATGGCAACCAAACCAATCCGACAATCCGTATTTTGCGTATTTAGCTGGCGCAGACGTGCTAATTGTCACAGGAGAAAGCGAATCGATGTTGGCCGAAGCCGCATCTCTGGGCAAGCCCGTCTATATCGTCCCACTTCCTGAACATTCACCAACGTGGAAAGTGCGCCTCAGTGAAAAGATTGTACAACGTGCGCACTTCCAACCCCTCAATAAAAGGGGAACCGCCCGTCCCCAACAAGGGATTGAACGGCTTTGCGCCCGCCTGATTCGTTCGGGGTTGATTCAGCCTCGACGAAATCTCAGCATGTTGCATGATTCCCTTTTCAAAAATGGGGTGGCTCGACCATTTGGCGAACCCATAGAAAACGGGAAGCGCCCACAATTAAACGAAACCGGGGACGTGGCTAAAAAAGTCAAAAAGGCCTTGGGTTTTTTTGATCAGTCTTGAAAATCTACGGAAATTTCATTGTCACGCATACCAAAACCCCGTCGACAACTGACTATCCCCGTTGAAGTCTTCAACAGGGAATTTGACGCCAAAGTTTTGCTTTCCTGCTTCGCCGCAGAACGGGGATTTTCCGTCATTATTGGCGAAAAGCATGAAATTCAACTCAATCTGGCCTCTTTACCCAGATCCATCTATCTCCCCACAAACCTTCATAACCGGAATGCTATTGTCTTCTCCCTTCTGGCTCAATTGGGGCACGCGCTGGTAGGAACGGACGAGGAGGCGATTGTATACTGTTCTCCGGAAGTGTATGTGAAAGAAAAATTGGGCTCGACAGAATTTACCCGACCAAATTTCTTTTTAGCATGGGGAACAGAGAATGCCAGAATCTGGAAGTCACAGCCCCAATACAACGGGATGCCCATCCATATAACCGGAAATTCCCGTGTGGATTTATTACGACCGGAACTGCGCCAATATTGGAAACCGGAAGTCGAATCCATCCATAAAAAATTCGGAAAGATCATCCTGATCAATACCAATTTCGGTAAATTGAACCACTTCAGGCCCAACAAGGGAGCTGAGAAGGAGGCGCTTGAACGAGCAACGGTCTCACCATCTGACGTGGACGAATCTGAACTTGGCATGGCCCGGCACCGCCTGGCGCTATTTCAGCATTTCCAGGATATGGTAGGCCAAATGGCCGCAGCCTTCCCCGCACACACCATATTGATCCGTCCCCATCCCTCTGAAAGCCATGAGACATGGAGACAGGCGGCAAAAGGATATCCAAATGTCCGGGTTCACATAGAAGGACATGTCATTCCCTGGTTATTGGCGGCCGATGCCATTATTCATAATAGTTGCACCACCGGCCTGGAAGGGTATGTTCTGAAACGTCCCGTTTTTGCCTTTCAGCCGATCATGTCCGACCGTTTTGACAAACAACTTCCGAATGCCGTTAGCCGCCGTGCAACATCCTCTCCGGAATTAATTGAACTGGTCAAAACAACCCTTTCAGGTAACCAGACTGCACAGGAACATGACTCTGAAGCCCAAACCCGTTTAATTGAACAATATCTCGCCGCCCTTCAAGGGCCTTTTGCCTCAGAAAACATCGTGAATACGCTCGAAACATTCGACACCACCTATTCACCCCCGACCCCGAAATTAGGCACGCAATTGGCCGCAAAATCCCAGGCGCTCGGCAGAAAATTACGGCGGCGATTCAACGCTCAATTTCGCATGAGCGATCAAAATCGATCGCAACGCTACAATTATCTGAACCACATTTTCCCTGACATCAACCTGGCGCAGATCGAAGACCGCATCAAGCGGTTACAACATGCATTAGGAAGATTTCATCATACACAAGTCAGGCCCCTGCACGACAATATTTTTGAAATACTTCCCAAATAAATACTCAGGAATGAAGAATCCCTGCACCCGCAATTTTGCTGAGCATAAATGTGCATCCATATACCGAGTCTCGTGAACATTCTAAGGAGGATACATGTATAACGTAAAAATTTTTGGAGCGGGCTCCATTGGTAACCATTTAGCCCATGCATCCCGCTCCCTCGGTTGGAACGTCACGATATGCGATGTGGACCAAGCGGCATTGGATCGGACAAAACAGACAATTTATCCCACTCGTTATGGAAAATGGGACGAGGCCATCAAGCTTTCCCTGGTCAAAAACGCCCCGAGAGGAGGGTTTGACCTCATTGTCGTTGGAACGCCGCCAGATTCCCACCTCCCCCTGGCCCTCGGGGCTCTTGAGGAAAAGCCCAAAGCTATTCTTGTGGAAAAACCTCTCTGCTCCCCAGACCTGGAACAGGCCCAAACATTACAAAATATGGTAACCGAGTCTGGCACATTCGCATTCGTAGGATATGACCACGTCGTGGGAAAGGCCGCGCAGCAAACACTTCAAGCCGGTCGCCAATTATCGACCATTGAAACTATCGACGTGGAATTTCGTGAACATTGGGGCGGCATCTTCGCGGCTCATTCATGGTTACAGGGTCCACAGGACAGTTATCTGGGGTTTTGGAAACGGGGTGGAGGTGCTAGCGGAGAACATTCCCACGCGATAAACCTTTGGCAATTTTTGAGTGGGGGCCTGGGAAAAGGCCGCATCACCGAAGTGTCCGCGACACTGGATTATGTCCAGACAGATATGGTGGAGTACGATAAACTCTGCCTGCTTACCCTGAGGACTGAAACAGGCTTAATCGGGAGGGTGGTGCAAGACGTCATTACCTCCCCTTCCAGAAAGTGGGCAAGGATTCAAGGAAATGACGGTTTCGCGGAACTCACCATCGGGCACCAACCAGGGGTCGACAGAGTTGATTGGAAAACCGGCAAAGACGATGCCCAATTCCGCACCATTCAGAAAACGCGACCGGATGATTTCATCTGGGAATTACAGCATATCGAGGCCGTGATGACAGGCAAAATCAAAGATTCCGTCCTCTCACTGGAGCGAGGCCTGGAAACCATGCTGGTGGTGGCCGCCGCGCATCTCTCATCAGCCAAGAAACGAACTGTGCGCATCGATTACCGCAAGGGCTATACACCACAGGCACTAGAAGTGCTGTAGATCTTCAGAGGAAGGGAAAAAGCATGATAGACCAAGATTTCAATTTCCATGATTTATTCATATTGGATCTAGCCAACAACCACCAGGGAAGCGTGGAACACGGCCTGGGAATCATCCAATCAATGGCTGAGGTGGTCAAACGGCATCAGGTCCGGGCAGCAATTAAATTCCAATTCCGCCAACTCGACACCTTTATTCATACAGATCATCAATCCAACAGCGAACTCAAATACATCCAACGATTTCAATCCACCCGATTGGACCAGGCACAATTTCAAACATTGCTCAATGAAGTCTGGGCTCAAGGGCTGCTAGCCATGTGCACCCCTTTCGATGAAGAATCTGTCAATATTGCCGTCGACATGGGTTTTAATGTGTTAAAGGTCGCCAGTTGTTCAGCCAAGGATTGGCCGCTTCTGGAGGAAATTGCCGGCGCCGGGCCGCCCGTGGTGTGCTCAACCGGTGGCCTGACACTGGAGGACATCGATAATGTGGTGAGTTTCTTTCAACATCGGGCCGTGCAATTCGCACTCATGCACTGCGTGTCGGTGTATCCAACTCCTGACCCGTTAATGAATTTGAATCAAATCCAGGTCTTGCGCAACCGGTATCCCAATATTCCCATCGGCTGGTCCACTCATGAAAATCCGGGTGACACGGTTCCTGTTCAAATTGCCGTCGCTCTTGGAGCCAGACTTTTCGAACGGCACATTGGACTGGAAACCGAATCCATCAAATTGAATGCCTACTCGTCCACCTCACAGCAAGTGGACACCTGGCTGCAAGCCTACCATCGAGCGAAAGGCTTGTGTGGCTCAAAAACCCGTCCACCGGCCTCAGAAGTGGAACAGGCCTCATTGGATGGCCTTCGGCGTGGAGTCTTTGCCAAACGGCTCATTAAAAAAGGCCGTGAACTCACACGGGATCTTGTGTATTTTGCCATGCCCTACGTCGAAGGGCAGATGGAAAGCGGGGCATGGAAAGATGGCTATACGGCCGTCCAGGACATGACGCCGGATCAACCGGTCATGCGGGACGCGGTCGAGATCACGGTCAACCAAGGTCTCGTGACCCTTAAACAAGCGATTCACGAAGTCAAAGCCTTGCTCAACCAAGCCAACATCCAACTAGGCAGTGAGTTTAAAGTCGAATATTCGCATCATTACGGACTTGAAAATTTCCGACAAACCGGCGCAGTCCTTATTGAATGTATCAATCGGGAGTATTGCAAAAAACTCGTCATTCAATTGCCGGGACAACGACACCCCTCACATTATCATGCGAGGAAAGAGGAAACCTTTCAAATACTGTTTGGCATCCTCCACGTGAATATCGACGGCTATCCCCGCATTTTACATCCCGGTGAAACCATTCTCATCCTGCCTGGAGTTTGGCATTCCTTTTGGACAGACACCGGGGTGGTTTTTGAAGAAGTGTCCACCACCCACTACAACAACGACTCCTTCTATGCCGACAAACGAATCAATAAGCTGCAACGGTCCGAGCGGAAAACCATGGTTGATCATTGGGGACGGTTTCAAATCGCCCAACAGCCATCATCGGAGAAAGCTCCTGAAGTGCCTTTGCCCGATCCTCAGGCGCAATGATTGCTTGCGTCGCATTCGATTTTGACGGAACGCTGGTTGATTCAAACCAGGTGAAGGTTCAGTCCTTTTACAAGATTGTCGAGGAATACGATCCCAGCGGTTGCACTGTCACTGAAGTTCTTCAGCGATGCTCTCAAAAAGATCGATACGGAATCACCCGTGAACTTGCCCGCGAGTTCAAGGCGAAAGGGCTAATCCCGCCACCCACAAGCACAGAAATCCTCGGCTTACAATGGGCGGAGACCTACACAGCTACCTGCGAAACCGCCATTGTCAGGTGCCAGGAAGTACCTGGGGCCTCAGGGATACTGACATGGCTGTTGAATGAAGGGATTCCTCTATACCTCAACTCAAAAACACCCACCAACGCCCTCAATCGACTTGTGACCCTACGAAACCTCACCCACTATTTCTCAGGGATATACGGAGCTCCCGCAAGTAAACTGGAAAACTTGCTTCACATCCAAGAGCTGACTCAGGCAAAACCAGATGAGATGCTTTTTGTTGGAGACAGTGAGGATGATCTGGAGGCTGCTGGTAAATTTGGCTGTCACTTTGCGGGAGTCATTCTTGGTGAGAACAGCCGCTTCAGACTGATCCCATCACTCCATGTGAAAAGTCTGGATAATCTCAGAGGAATCGTGCAAAACCTTCAGGAAAACGGAAATGCACCTACCCAAAACCATTGAGCATCTATTCGCACCATTGCAGTCGAAAATTCTTTACACTTTTGCCACAGGAAGTTATGATTTACACCCAACCGATGGCTTTATCAACAATGCGGTATATCCCTAAAAAGACCCAATGATAGGTACGCAACGGATTCTGGCTGTGTGTCCAGCCAGGGGCGGCAGCAAAGGGATTCCGCTCAAAAATCTGACTCCCTTTCTAGGAATCCCGTTAGTCGCCAGAGTTGGCCAGTTGGTTAAGGAGATCCCCTTCATCGACCGAGCCGTAGTCTCGACCGACCATCCTGAAATTGCCGAGTGTGCGAAAAAATCTGGCCTAGACGCCCCTTTTTTCCGGCCTCCCGACCTTTCAGGGGACCGAATATCCGACGCCCCGGTATTGATCCATGCATTAGAAGAAATGGAGCATCAAGACAATGTCCAATACGACATCGTGATCATGTTGCAGCCAACATCTCCTCTTCGCCGGCCGGAACACGTCATCCAGGCCATCGAAATGCTGGTGAATGAACAATGGGATGCCGTCTGGACGCTGTCCGAAACCGATTCCAAGTCACACCCTCTCAAACAACTGACTCTTGACTCAGGCAGGATCGACTATTATGACCCCAACGGGAGCCAAATCATCGCCCGACAGCAACTCACTCCCGTCTATCACCGGAACGGGGTGGCCTATGTCATGACACGAAACTGCCTTCTGGAAGGAAGGAGCATCATGGGTCAACGAACTGGAGCCCTCCTTCTCGACGAGGATCTGGTCAGTATCGATACCATGTGGGATTTGGAACTTGCAGAATTCATCTATGCCAAGAATCAGGCATAACATCTGAATCCAGTCAAGATGAGGATGAACCATCTGCTATTCAGAGGTCATCTCGCAGGTCAAATGGCTCGGTTGGCTATGAACACCCCCTATGTTCAGCCCCTGACGAACCAACCAGTGCTTTCCCTTAAAGTTCCACTTTTACCCTTAGGATAAGGAATAATGGCTTGAGTAAACTTCTAGCCCAACCCGTTCAGAAAATGGACAGGGATCGCGTCGTAAAGGGAAACTGTGATCTCTGCCGTTCCACAGAAGCCTTTGTTGTGGCAGAACCATCGAAACTGAATTGCCGCATTGTGATATGCATCCATTGTCAATTGATGTACGCTTTTCCACAAATTGAACAGGAGGATTTGGACAAATTCTATGAAAGTAGCTTTGCCAACGACCCCGGTAGCCGCAGTAGGCCTGGGGAAGGAATCGAAGATGAAGATGACATTCAAAAACAGGATGCCTTCGCAGAGTGGGGTTTAAACATTATCAACCGTTTCATTCAGGTAAAAGACAAACGGATTCTCGACCTGAGATGCCAAACTGGTGCATTCTCGGCACGGCTCCGATCCGCGGGGGCGGAGGTATTCTGCGTGGAGCCGTTCGAAAAAAACAGACAGTACGCTAGGGACCGACGCGGATTATCTGAGATCTTTCCTTTGCCATTTTCCCGGTTTTCCCAGTTACCGATTCCCTTTCAAGGTCCCTTCGATGCGGTCAATGTTCTGACGCATCATGTCCTGGCCCACGTCCTGTCCCCCCGCATACTCCTGGAAAAAATTTTCAGCGTACTCGCGCCAGGCGGCTATCTCTTTCTTGACGAGAAGGATGTGCTGCGGCCAGCTCGGTACAAAACCGGATCGGTTTTTCAATCAGGTCCAGTCCACCAATATCATCTCACCGCACAGACCACTGCCAGATATCTTGAAGCCGCTGGCTTTGTATTGATTGAATGCACGATAGACAACGGCCGGACAAGCGATTTCCATCACATCCGGGCCGTGGCACGAAAGCCTGATGCTCAAAACCTTTCCTGGGTACCACCTCAAACCATTCGAGATGATTCATCCCTAGAAAGAATCAGAAGGCGATTATGGTGGCTCAACCAGACATGGACACTTAGACAGATTTCCTTCTTAGGAAAACGCAAAACCCATAAACTTCTACGCCGAATCCGTCGACGGATTGCCCCAACATAATACGCATAGTCTTGCTAACGGTTTTGGCCCATAGGTGTTAACTAAGCCATTATCACAACAATTTTTCTATCTTCGAGGGAGGATCATCAAAATTCCGATTCCGATGCACTCCTAGGCAACTATGCAGCCGCACATCCCATACGGAAGCCGATCCAATCAATGGATCCCTAAGGCCAGCTTCTGAACAAGGTCCGGCTTAAATCCTGGAAGGTCAGGAGGCACAGTGAATGGAGCCGTTGGTCGGAATGCGGAATAGCAGTTGAGAAATTGGATGATCAGGACCACGCGATCACTTCGGTTAAACCGGCTTCCATAGTGAAGACAGCGGGACGTGTCCAGAAACGCCCCTGAGCCTGGCGGTCCGATCAACTTCACCTCATGGTTTTTTCCACCTCCCTCGTAAACTCGCTCATCTTGCACACGACCAATCACACGCCCGATTGCTCTCTGCACCTGATGGGATATATCGGCGGGAAGAAACGTCAGCGGCCCCTGGTCCGCCTTCGTCTCAAAGATATTAATAAATACTTTAACTTGTCTGAGATCTTCATAATCGAAATGGAAAAGCTGGCTGGATCGAGCCGTTTCATTTTCAGGCGACCAACAGAGCCTGGCTCCGGTTAACTTGGGTACCGTTCCCAGATAAGCCGCTGCGGCATCAAGAATAGGCCTGGACACCATAAGCCCGAGCAAATCCGGATGGCGGCAGAATTCGACACCTTCAAGAATAGGAAGCAGAAATTTCTTTTGAGGATGTTTTTGAAAATAATCCGGGGGGAAAGCCTCGCGTGATTGCTGATACACTGTTTCACAATACCTGACAATGCGAGCAGTTCCTTCAATATCGTTAGGCCCAAAAAGCCGGTATCCGGCTCTGTCTGGAATGGTTATCAGGGGCTTAGTGATGGCAATAATTTCTCTGGCCAATCGTTTTCGCAAACGATATTGAGTAGGGCTACCGGTGATTTTCAGAGCGCGAGAAAATGGTCGAACCACCCACGGGGGAAGTCTCAGATTCTTATGCAGGACCTTATAGAGCCGATTCTGGCGAATCGGCTGCTGGACCATTTCGGAATTTTCAGCGGATAGAGACATTTGAACCATCCCGCGGGGGAAAAGGGAGAATTTGGCCGTGCGGTTCACTCTTCATTGATCTTCCATGGATGCTAATGAAAGACTCCTGAACCCGAGCATCGAAGAAAACATTTTCATGATTCCTCAAAATTGGCTTTCTGTCAATCATTCACAGAATCTCTCCGTAAGCGAAAATGCCCCACTCTGACAATCATTATTCATTCTCGAGAAAACCTATGGTATTCTTTAGATTGCGTCCGACGAAATTATAACTTAGGTCATTTTTTAACCCCTGCGAAGTGATTACCTGTCAATCCACTCCTCATGGAGCAAACTTTCCTACAAACTACATGGGAACTCTAATTCTTCTACGACATGGACAGAGCCTATGGAACCGCGAAAAACGGTTTACAGGCTGGACAGATATCGAATTAAGCAAAAAAGGTGTTATAGAAGCCCGGCGGGCTGCTCAAATTCTTAAAAACAAAAAAGTTACGTTTGATTTGTGCTTCACATCGGTTTTACGTCGAGCTCATGAAACCGCCGGTATTGTGCTGAAAGCCATGAATTTGACTTCTGTCCCCGTGCGAAAGAGCTGGCGACTCAATGAACGGCATTACGGCGCGCTCCAAGGAATGACCTGGTGGGAGGCCTCAACACAGTTTGGGGCAAAACAGGTTCTTATCTGGCAACGACACTTTTCCGCCGTACCCCCCTCAATCTCTTCCCAGGATCCTCGATTTCCCGGATTAGATCCTTTATATTCCGACTTGGACTCTCAGGACCTTCCATTAGCAGAGAGCATCAAATGCACCCAACACCGTCTCATTCCCTGCTGGCAGGAAGAAATTGCTCCCGCATTGCAAGAGGGTAAACGGGTCTTGTTGGTGGCACACAACAATAGTATCCGAAGTTTGCTACAATTCCTTCTTCATCTCGATGAAGCCGGTATCAAAAAAGTCACCATTAAGACCGGTGAGCCGTTGATTTGTAAATTTGATGCCAAGGGCAATCTTGTCAGTTACTCCTATATGTGGTGGAAACCTAAATTGAAGGATTGCACCCAAAAGTTGTTGAATTACTGCCTCCCTTAATCTCGCTTTTTTTGCTTATTGTTATGACGTATCTAAACTTTTCTGCGCTAGAAGCTATTTCGGCCCAATCCTTTCAGGAAGCCAAGCCCTATCCGTGGATGAATCCTGCGGATCTTCTGACGGAGACAGGTTATCAAGGTCTGGTTGAGACCCTTCCGAATGTCTCCATGTTTCAAAAACGTTTTGGGGTCAAGCGGGCTCATGGGCAACAAAGCCATGATCGCTACACATTAGAGTATCGCCCGGGCTTACCCCTCTCTCCTCATTGGGATCAATTTCTAACAGAGCTTCAGGGAAAACCCTATTCGAATTTTTTAAAACGATTATTTGGGGTCAGATCCCTTGAATTGAATTTCCATTGGCACTATACCCCCAATGGATGCTCTGTTTCTCCACATTGTGATGCCAAACATAAACTTGGATCCCATATTTTCTACTTTAATACCAAAGAGGATTGGGACCCCGCCTGGGGTGGGGAGACAGTTATTCTCGACGATCAAGGGAAATTTAGCCGAAAAAGTGCTCCCGGATTTGAGGATTTTCCACAATCGTTGGCTTCAACTGCCATTGGAAATTTCAGTCTGTTATTTCAACGATTGGATAAATCCTGGCACGGGGTCCGCCCCGTTCAATGCCCGGGAGGACACATGCGAAAGGTGTTCATTGTGGTCATCAATCGGCTCTCTCTGGTTGACCGAGTCCAGCGGGTCTTTGGAAAAGGCCCTAAGGGGTATTAATTTTCTCAATACGTTCCAGCACTAATTACCGATAGTCCCTACAGTCTCCGATACCCTTCGAAATAGTCGGGCTTTATGGCTTTCCAATCTCTTTCAAAGAATGCCCGTTTCGTCCACTGGGCGAGAAAACACAATTCGATAAATCCATAATAGGCTTGAATATCCGGCACGCCCTTAGTCGCCAACAATCGGAAAAACTCGTTCTTGAATGGATTCAGCCACCGCACCAAGGCTTTGGCAGCACCCATTCCTATGAGATGCTCGCAGACGAGGCCTTCCACATCGACGGCACAAAGCAAATGAGTCTGGGGATGAAGGACAAAATTTTTCTTAACGGGATCGGTATAATCAAACCCGATCCAACAATGCGTGGGCTGCAGAACATCCACGGATTTTCTGATCTCCCCCAACAATCCATTCGAAAGAATTCCAATCTGATTGAGAAAATGCAGATCCCGATCCAGGCGATCGGGAAACATGGTCGTATTCGTTTCCACCAACCGAGGTGCTTCAGAGTATAAACGACTATAAAAAATGGCCACTTTTTCAACGAGTGAGTCATCAACCTCTTTGATGAGACGCCCTTGAACAAACTCCACCCAGATTTCCCGCTCATAACGAATCACAATATTCGGGAAGATCCCGTCCCGCCGGAAGCACTCGAGATTACGCTCAAGTTCAACAGCCACGAAAGAATCGCAAAAAACCAATCGCTTAAATTGCTGCCCATTGACTGTCACAAAATGTAGGCTTTTGTCCTTTTGCAAGCGTACTCCAAAAAGCCGAGATAAAAAATATCGGGCTCGCTTCAAGAAAAATGGCGATCGTTGTTTGACCTGTAATTGAAAAGACATCGTGTTGAAGAGTGTTTGGGTTAAATTGGTGGTGTCAAAAAACCAAAAATTTGGAAAACGGGGGATACATCGGATATGATTTGATACCCCTAGAGAAGAATGCGTTACTACCGCCTGCCTGAGGAGCTCCGATTACCATATCGGCACGTGAACTTTCAGGAGATGTGTTATGAACTTTTTTTAAAAAAGAGTCAACTTCTTATGCGATTTTAGCTCCAATAGCGCAGGAATTGAGAACTCCTCTGGTATCCCTGAAACATTCCGGTTAGACGAAAATGCTTGACAACCCAAAAGTTACCGTATTTATCCCGGCTTATAACCGCGAAAAATATATTGGAGACGCCATTGAAAGTATTTTGGCACAAACGTTTACCAATTTCGAAATACTCCTCATAGATGATGGTTCCAAAGATCGTACAATCGAAATCATGCGTTCTTATCAGGATTCTCGTGTGCGCATCATCAGGAATGAACACAATCTCGGGATTCCCAAAACCCGCAACAAAGGCATTGAACAGGCTCGTGGTGAATTTATCGCCATGTTAGATAGCGACGATCGGGCGTTTCCCACACGACTGGAGAAACAGGTCAACTTTCTGGATGCCCATCATGATTTTGCCCAAATAGGAAGCTGGTGCCGCATGATGGACGAACAGGGTCGGCCATTAAAACGGATCAAGCGTCAGCCCATTTATCCTGAGGACGTCGACATTCAACTGTTGTTTCGATGCTCCCTGAGTAACCGATCGATTATGGCTCGGACAAAAATTTTGCGGGAATATGGGTATCGAAACGACTACCCACGCTGTCAGGATTATGACCTCCACGTGAGACTGGCCCAAAAATATAAACTCGGCAACCTCCCTGAATGCCTGGTCTACGGCCGCATACACGCCGATCAAATCACCAGTCAAACAGTGGAGCTAGGTGACGAAAAAAAGCGGGCAATCATCCGCCATCAACTCAACGTCTTGGGGGTGCCTTTCACAGAAGAGGATCTCGGTCCGCATCTGACGTTGTCTCGCATGCGAAAATCCCAGTTCACACCGGATTATGATTATCTTCAATGGGCGGAAAATTGGTTATTGAACCTTCAAGAAGCCAATTTGCAGACACACCGGTATTCGCAGCGTGCAATTGCACAAGCGGTCCGCGAAAAATGGATACGGACCTGTTGGGCGGCCTGGAACGGCATGGGGTGGAAAGCCCTGAAATATTATTTTCACTCCCCCCTGCGCAAAAGCCTCGGCAATACGATACGAGAACGCGTTCTCACCTGATCAGCCCCGTATCTTTTCAATTAAGTCTCAAGCGACCTTTATTCATATGATGACGACGAATTCCTCGGATTTCGCCCCACTCCCGAGTCAATCGGAAAAAATAAAAGGGGAACCCCCAGGCCGTAAACATCTGGCGATATTTTTACCATCACTAGCCGGAGGCGGCGTCGCAAGGGCTATGGTCTATCTCTCAGAGGCCTTTGCCGATCGCAACCACAGAGTAGACCTGATCTTATGTCAGGTATCGGGGCCATACCTGGACAGCATTTCCCCGAAGGTTACGGTCATCGGGCTCAAGGGGGGGACAAAATGGCGGGGATGCTTCCATGCCGTGTCATCTGATTTTGGGGCGTTATGGTCAATGCTCCTTCCCATCCTTCTATCGTCACATCCTCCCAAAACTATCGGGTATCTCCCTGATTTGGTTGAATATTTACGACGTGAGAAACCAGATACGATGCTCACGGCGAAAACTCCTGCGAACCTCATCGCTTTGTTAGCCGCACGCCTTGCAGGTGGCAAAACTCGCATTGTCATCAACGAACAAACCAGCTTGTCTCCCATCATTAAGACATCCAAAAAGTGGCGTTGGCGTTTCCTTGCTCCTCTCTTGCAGCGCGTGTACCCACGGGCGGATGAAATCGTGACCGTGTCGGATGGCGTCGCCGAAGATGTGTCCTCGTTGACGGGAATCCATCGTAACCGTATTACGACGATTTACAATCCGGTGGCCCTCACCCAGGTACAAGAAAAAGCACGCACCCAGGTTGACCATCCGTGGTTTCCGGCAGACACTCTGCCGGTCATCTTAGGTGTAGGGAGACATGTGCCACAAAAGGACTTTGCTTGTCTCATAAAGGCCTTTGGGCGAGTTCGTTCTGTACGCCCCGCCCGGCTGGTGATCCTCGGGGAGGGAAGGATGCGGAATGAGCTTGAAGAGCTGGCTGAAACCTTGGCCCTTTCCCAAGATATTTCCATGCCGGGATTTGTCGACAATCCCTTCGCCTTTATGGCCGGAGCTTCGGTATTTGTGCTCTCGTCAGCATGGGAAGGTTGTCCGAATGTGCTGATCGAAGCGTTAGCGTGTGGATGTCCAATTGTCAGCACTGACTGCCCGAGCGGTCCTACCGAGATTCTCCAAAAGGGGGCTTTTGGACCATTGGTACCGGTAGGCAATGACAAAGCGCTGGCCGAAGCTATTCTTGAGGTACTTGACCGTCCACTCGGCCAGGAGCAGTTGCGTGCCCGCGCAACGGAGTTCGAGGTGGGCAGGATCGCTGAAGAATATCTCCAGCTTATGTCCGCAACCTAATATCCCCTCAAATGGCCCTTAAAAGAGGCCTGATATTAATAGGAATACGTGCGGAACGATTTTCGATAGAGACTATGGTTGTAACGGTCTTGGATCCCCCGATTAATAAATGGGGGATGAGGAGTAAGGCAAACCGTCATAGCGAGCCCTCTCCTCATAGCCAATCAATATGGTTGCCGGAAACCTATCTCACGACGATTCTATGCGGTGGGAGAGCATTATCATGGCCAGGAAGTTTATCTCTTTGAAGCTTTCAGCAATTATGCAAAATAGCCAACTGGCAGATAATCAAATGACGTGGAAGATCCTGTGTCCACATCTCCATTTCACCTGCATATATCTATAGCGACAATATAGCAAAACTCCATGTGGCTGTAGGCGTTTACATGCCCAGGAATCGGGGTTGATATGGCACTAATATTTCATGTCCACATCTAAATGGGTCACTTCCCCATTCACCTCGAAAGCGGATTCCTCAAAATTCGGAGCGGCTAAAAATAACGAGGGATTTTTCGACACGCCAAACCCTTCGGTAGGTAAGCCAATCAAATTACGGTCAAATTTATGATTATCGTTTTCATCATGATAGACAACTACAGCGTATTTTCCTTCCAACGGTGCGGCCAAACACAGGGTCATAGAACCTTTTTGAGCAGGTTCCCGTTCCTTATCAGCCTTGGCTCCCTTGACTAAAAAACTCTCTGGATCTGGTCCATACAGGACTGCCTTTAGGGATCCTGCAGCGTTTTTGATTCCATGCACATGAACGTGAATGGGCTTCCCCTCAGAAGGGCAGGTATTAACCGGTAACTGAAACTCTGCACCGAAACTTACTGAAACACTGAGCAACAACACTATACAAAAAATATACAGACCAACCCCCTTTGGTCGCGAATAGGCTGTGCTCCAAAACATCTTCATCCTCCATACTCACACATGAACATCATATGATGAGAGCAAAATAAGTGGGCACAAACGTGCCTCGCAGCTGAAAAACAATTCGGAAGATTAGAGAGGAGGATTTTCCTGAGGGGTCAAGTTGGGTTTCCGTTTTTCAAAGGCAAACAGGAGGAGAAGAGAGCACACCCCCACGCTAATCGCCGAATCGGCCACATTGAAAGCGGGCCAATGGTAGCCATTGATATAGAAATCTAAAAAATCAATGACTTCCCCATATTGCAAGCGATCGATAAAATTCCCGATCGCGCCACCAAAAATCGATGCAATGGTCATCTGCCCCCACCAATCGTGGGGTTCCAGCCGTAAGAAGATGGTAATTAATAATCCCATGGCAAAGAGGGATGTCAGGAAAAAGAAAATGAGCCTAAACCCACTACTGGTCGTGCCCATTATCCCAAAGGCGGCACCAGGGTTTCTGATGTAGGTCAAGGAAAAATATCCTGGAATGATGGGGATGGACTCGTGGAGGTACATTGAAGTGGCAATGTAATACTTGGTGACCTGATCGAGGCTCACGATGGATGCCACCAGGAGCCCTAACAACACAAATCGATGAATGCCGTTCACACCAGCGCCTCCACGCATCGACCGCAAAGCGTCGGATGTTGAGTCTGTGAACCCACATCCTGGAGGATATTCCAACATCGATCACATTTGGTACCTTCAGCTTTGACGATTTCTATCGTTAAACCCAGGCTCGCATCCACCAATTCCCCTCCAGGCAGTGACCCAACCGCTTCCACCTTCACACACGAGACAATAAATAATGCCGGCAGATCGGTGAGATACCCTTCGAGCAACGCAGAATTTGGTTGAGTCGCATGCAAGATTACGGTGGCATCCAGGGAAGAACCAATCACCTTGTCTCGTCTTGATTTTTCTAAAGCGAATTGCACCTTACTCCGGACTTGGAACAAGTAGGCCCACGTCGTATGGAGCTGTGGGTTTTGAAAGACTGTGGGGGATCTCGGGAAGTCGGCCAAATGCACACTCATCGGCTTAGATCCTTCTACCGTGGATTCTGGTAGAACCTGCCAGATTTCTTCAGCAGTAAAACTTAGGATCGGAGCCATGAGCGTTGCTAAGGAGGACACGATTTCAAACAAAACCGTCTGAGAACCACGCCGAAGTAGCGAATTTGCCGGAAAGGTATATAAACGGTCCTTCAAGATATCCAAATAGGTCGCGCTCATATCCGTAGAACAAAAATAATCCAATTCGTGCACGACCTGGCGAAACTGAAATTGGGCATATCCCTTTTTCACGTTGTCGATCAGTTGCCCTAGCCGCCAGAGGGCCCATTGATCCAGTTCCGGCAAATCGGCATGGGGCACGGAATGAACGCCCGGCTCAAAATCATACAGATTACTCAGGAGGAACCGGCAGGTGTTGCGCACCTTACGATACGCATCCGTCAATTGTTTTAAAATCTCTTTTGAGATACGCAGATCTTCCTGATAATCCTGCGAGGCCACCCATAGTCGCAGAATTTCCGCACCAGACTCTTTGATAATTTCCTGTGGGGTCACGACATTGCCTGCCGATTTCGACATTTTTTTGCCTTCCCCATCCAAAACAAACCCATGCGTCAAGACGGCCCGATAGGGTGCTTGCTCATCCGTCGTCACCGATGTCAAAAGGGAACTGTGGAACCATCCCCTATGTTGATCGGAACCTTCAAGGTATAAGTCTGCGGGATACCACCCTTCACCTTGAGGCCTCAACACCGCCGCATGACTCACCCCCGATTCAAACCAGACATCTAAAATATCATGTTCTTTCTTAAACGACCCATGGCCGCATTGCACACATGTGGTTCCCTGGGGAAGTAATTCCTGGGCGGATCGACTAAACCAAATGTCGGCCCCACTCTCCTGCATTTGAACACTGATATGCTCGATCACTTTGGAATCAGTTAATGGGGTGGAACAGCCTTGGCAAGAAAACACAGGAATGGGCGTCCCCCACATTCGCTGACGAGATAAGCACCAATCCGGACGGTTCAAAATCATCCCGTAAATACGATCTCGTCCCCGCTCTGGAATCCATTGGACTTTATCAATTTCTTTCAGGGCTTTTTGGCGAAGATCGGCTTCCTCCATGGACACAAACCATTGGCGTGTAGCCCGAAAGATGACCGGTTGCTTACAGCGCCAACAATGAGGATAAGTATGTTCAAGCCTTTTTTCACCAACTAACAACTTCCTAGCATTCAAGACTTCCACAATCCCGGGATTCGCCTCCAAAACGGGTTGTCCTGCAAACTCAGGAAAATCATCCGTAAACCGTCCTGCATTGTTGACCGGCACCAGGATTTCCAATGGCTTCCGATCAGGAAGCATTTCGACATAAGGGGGTTTGTTATATTTCAGAACTAAAAGATAGTCGTCCATCCCATGTCCAGGAGCAATATGCACACACCCGGTCCCTTGCTCCAAGGTGACAAAATCTCCATTGAGGATAGGGATCTCCTTCTTGGCAAATGGAGGATGACACGTCCATCCTTCGAATTCTTTTCCTTTCTTTTTTCCTAATACCTCAAATTTCTCAATCTTACAGGCCTTGGCAAATGCGTCCACCAATCCAAGAGCCACGATAAAAGCCTCTTCTCCAGCTTGAAGAACGGCATAGTCAAAATCCGGATGGAGGCAAATGGCTTGGTTCGCGGGAAGGGTCCAAGGGGTCGTTGTCCAAATGACGGCCGAAACGGCTTTCAACTTTTTGACGGTTGGCAGACCCAATCGTTGGTCGGAACCCATTTCAGCCGGCAGGACCGTAAAGGGAAATTTCACATATACCGACGGTGAGAGATGATTCTCATATTCCACTTCGGCTTCAGCCAGCGCCGTTTGATCCACGGTACACCACAACACCGGCTTCAATCCCTTATAGACGCGACCCTTTTCCACAAACTTTCCAAACTCTCGAACAATCGCGGCCTCATAGGCATGATCCATCGTCAGATACGGATGCTCCCAATCCCCGAATACCCCTAACCGGCGAAACTCGTCTCGTTGGATCTCAACAAATTTCTCCGCATACTCGCGACAGAGCTTCCGGAGTTCCACCGCACTCAGATCTTTTTTCTTGGGACCGAGCTGCTTGGTCACCTGATGCTCAATCGGCAACCCGTGACAATCCCATCCAGGGATATAGGGAGCCTGGAACCCCGCCATGGTTTTCGATTTAATAATGATGTCTTTGAGAATTTTATTCAGCCCATGCCCGATATGAATATGCCCATTGGCATAGGGAGGGCCATCATGAAGGATATAACGGGGGCTGCCATTTCTGGCCTCCTGAATACGGTCGTACACCCGCTCCCGCTCCCACCAGGCTAATCGCTCCGGTTCCTTTTGTGGCAGATTGGCCTTCATCGGAAACTCAGTCCGGGGAAGGTTCAATGTCGCTTTGTAGTCCATGGGGAAATTCTCAAGAATAGTGGGATAAACTCAAGGCCATTCTAGCCATGCCTCCCAAACCCGTCAAACATAACCCTTCAGTCATATCGCGACAACACATCAATGGAAAACAACCGTGTTATTGATATGAAAGCGCAACAAATAAGGGAAGGGGGGGAACCACAGAAGAAAGGTATTCAGCTCAAATCCATCATGCGGTCCAAAGCCAACTTGGCAAACACTTTCTCCTCGTCAGGAACTTGGATGTGATTAACCACATGACCCTGCACGAGATTTTCCATGGCCCAACATAAATGAGGCCCATCAATTCTATACATCGTCGAACAGCGACACACCATTGGGGAAAGGAAAAAGACTTGCTTATCGGCTTGATCTTGTTTCAACCGATTCACCAGATTCAGCTCGGTTCCCACCGCCCAAATTGTTCCTGGATCGGCCTGAGTCACTGTCCGAATAATAAATTCCGTCGATCCCACCAGGTCTGCCTGATTGACCACATCCTCATGACATTCAGGATGCACAATAACCTGAACATTAGGATACTGCTTTCGAAAATAGCTAACGTGTGCCGGTTGGAACATCTGATGCACACTACAATGCCCCTTCCAGAGAATCAGACGAGCCTTGTGTATGGTTTCGCGAGTATGCCCGCCATTGGGTTGAAAAGGATCCCAGACGATCATCTCCTCAGGGGGAAATCCCATCGCATTCGCGGTGTTCCGCCCTAAATGCTCATCCGGGAAAAAAAGAATTTTCTCCCGTCTCTCCCAGGCCCAGTTCATAATGGCTTTGGCGTTTGAGGAAGTGCAGGTCACCCCACCATGTTCTCCGCAAAAGGCTTTGAGAGAAGCAGCTGAATTCACATACACGATGGGGGTCACGGTCTCCTCAACAGGCAACACCCGAGCGAGCCGCTCCCAACAATCATCCACCTGTTCCATGGAAGCCATATCCGCCATTGAGCAGCCAGCAGCCATATCGGGCAGAATGACCGTTTGATTGGAACGACTGAGAATGTCGGCTGTTTCAGCCATGAAATGCACCCCACAAAACACCACATGAGGAAATTCAGGGTGCTCAGCCGCATACTTGGCCAAGAGAAGAGAATCGCCTCGAAAATCGGCATGGATGATTACATCATCCCGTTGATAGTTGTGTCCCAATAGCAATACTTTCCGACCTAATATGGCTTTTGCGTCGACAATTCGATCAAACAATTCCTGATCCGGAAGAGTTTGGTAGTCAGTAATAGGGAATTCTGTAATAGTGGGCATAATTATTATTTCCAAGGACGTTTTCGAGTTTTTTGTTCAAAGATGGCTGTATTTTCTGATACTAACTACCAATTTAACGAAATCAAGGAACAGAAATTAAGCTTACCAAATCTGTAGGCACCTATGAAAGGAATTCTCCTTAAATAGCTACTAATATGAGCTGCTCCACAACAATCCACCTGCCGACAATCGACTCCCGTGCCAGCGGGGGACTACAGAAGGCTCGACCTCCAGTGTTTTATTAAGCCCGATAAATCAAAAAGACGGTCTGTTAATCTTTTTCTAAATGCGTTTTCCCTTTGGTGCTATACACACAGATACCTCTCTGCCTTTTCCCTGGGGAATCGGTTTTGCCACCGAGACATATCAATCCCACTCTTCGCTATCCGAGCAATGGTGAACAAAAAGAGCCTGCACTGGAATCAATACAGAACAACTGAGTTCAAAATCCGCATGGGCCTGTTGATGAAGGAGCAGTCCAGGAGAATCTGTTATCTTCTATTAGCATAAATTGCCGGAATAGCCGACTGACAAAACGTTCATTACATTCCCCCACCTGTACAATCTCGGCATAAGGATGATGTCCAATCCAAGTTCAACCAATAGGCCTTTTCTTATATCGGGTATGTTTCCACCAGCCTTACTTCTACAGCCTAAGATTTCCGTCATTTTTATTAACAAGGTCCCGTTAATAAGTTCTGAAACACCATTTACTCCACGGCTAAAAAATGTCCCGTGCGCCTACCACTTACACTTCCAGCGCTCTGTATCTTCATGGCATTGCCTCATATTTAGGCTTGGCGTTATCCCTGGATTTGGAAACCCGAAAGAATTTGTCTATTGTTGAGGGAAAAACCCTGCAACCTTGGATCGGACAATAAGCTAATTGCCTCTGTCGAGGCTGATACAGGCCGAAATCAACAATATACCGGGTATATCGAATCTCCCAATGAAATCCTTGAGGTATTGGTATTGCCAGGGGATGAAGAAAAATTGGGAATTCCCATTAGTGTGCCTTTCAGGTAAACTTCAAGAAAAAAGCATGCTCCTTCCTCAGTGGTGGCCGATTTTTTTGACAACGATTAAGAACTTATTCTGTTTTTTTGAGGACAACGGGTAATTTGTAGGGTCTTCAGAAAAAGTTGGACCGAGTTGTTCGAGGGGGGACCATGGCACCGTTAGATTCCAGAATGGATGTTAAAATCTAATGCCCTGGGATGAAAATTTTTCCCGGAAGAAAGCCGTCACCGCCCCGCTCTCATTACACATTCCCAGATTCCCAGATTTATACCCTTTGGGTAATCCGGTAGCCAGAATTCCCGATAGCTAAAGCCTTCAGCCGTAAGGAGATGAGATATCCCTGCTGTGAGCCAACGACTTAGATCGGCAACAACCCTACATAGAAATGCTTGGTTGTGGGCTTGCCTGGCTTGATAGAGGTGCCAAAAATTCTCCGTAAAGGTAACCAAACTTTTTCGAAATCATGCAACTCAAGCAGGGTATGTACCGTAGGTGTTTCGAAGAGGTGAACCGGCAAAAAGGTTTGGGGCAACGACTCATTGGGAGTAACACCCTCCAAGGGTGATTACGCCAAGTATTTTCAGAACGGTGTGAGGCACGAAATTCTAACTTCAGGCAAGAGACCTCTGCCGTTGACGCATAGAAAGGTATTTTCCAACAAATGGAGAAAGAAAGATGGAAAAGATCATCCCCTTCAATAAACCGTTCATTGCGGGAAAGGAGCTTTATTATATTGCGCAGGCAGTGACGTTTGGAAATTTGGCTGGTGATGGGTATTTCACTAAAAAATGTTCTGAACTGTTTGAAAAACAGTTCGGCGTTCACAAAGTGCTTATGACACCTTCCTGCACGGCAGCCCTGGAAATGGCCGCAATGCTTTGTAACCTTGGACCCGGTGATGAGGTCATTCTCCCCTCCTATACTTTCGTCTCGACCGCCAATGCGATTGTTCGGTTGGGCGCGAAACCGGTATTTGTCGATATCAGGCCTGACACACTGAATCTGGATGAAAATCGAATAGAAGAAGCGATTACTCCAAAAACAAAAGCCATTTTGCCAGTTCATTATGCCGGAATCGCATGTGAAATGGACCACATTATGGCGATTGCAAAGAAACATGCACTCTTGGTCATAGAAGATGCGGCGCAAGGAGTGGGGGCGTATTATAAAAACCGGGCACTCGGAACTATTGGGCATCTCGGAACCTATAGTTTCCATGAGACTAAAAATTATATCTGTGGTGAGGGGGGCGCACTTTGCATCAACGATCCCGGAATGATAAGGCGGGCAGAAATCATTCGAGACAAGGGAACCAACCGGAGCGAATTTTTTCGCGGGGAAGTTGATAAGTACACATGGGTCGACATTGGATCGTCATATGTGCCCAGTGAAATCGTCTGTGCATTCCTTTATGCCCAATTGGAGATGTTGGACTCGATTGCAGAGCGCAGAAGGGGAATTTTTAAACGGTACCGGATGCTCCTGCGACCCCTTGAAATTCAAGGTCTATTGAGTCTCCCTACCATACCAGGAGATTGCAAGAGTAATTTTCATATGTTTTACATTCTTCTTCCAGATATAGAAACAAGAGATGCCCTCATGGGGTACTTAAGGCAACAGAACATTTTGGCGGTTTTTCATTTTGTTCCACTGCACAGTTCGCCAATGGGGAAAAAGTTTGGATATATCGAGGGCGATTTCCCAATCACAGAACAATTGAGCGGTCGACTGCTTCGTTTGCCATTCTATTACGAAATGACTGAAAAAGAGCAGGAATACATCATAAAATGTATAACCGAAGGTCTGGAAACCGTGAAAGGGAAAATAAAGCTAAACCGAGAGAAACCTCCAGCGCTCAGATTTGTCCAATAGTGGCGAGGAGGTTCTACCTAGTAGAACACTTGCACAAAGAGAGAAGAGATAAATTAAGAATAATCTTTTAACGGTTCTTGTGCCACTACCCTGGGACTCTCAACATTTTGAGATTTCCGTTGGGCAGATTATTTCTCCAGCATTAACAAACTCTGAACTTGAGAACATTCTGTCTTATGCAAAAGAACAGGGCTACCACTTGATTTATTGGGCCACTTGCCCGGACAGAATGATCCCTTTGCCTCTTCTTCAAAGTTTTTCAGGTTCCCTGGTAGACAGAAAAGTTACCTATCAACGGAAGCTGAGTACCGAATTCACCTTCGGCGAGATTAAGAACCCAAGTCATTCGTTTGAAGTAATTGAATTCCCTCGATCGCAGGCCAATCAGCAGTTAAAAACTCTTGCGTTGATCGCAGGTGCCCATTCTAGATTTCACGACGATCCATGTATTTCGAAGGAAAAATTTGCAGGCATGTACCATATTTGGATTAACCGAAGCACTTTACATGAAATTGCCGATGTGGTGTTTATCGTGAAGAATTCCGCAAATATGGAAGATTGTCTCGGAATGGTGACCGGGTCTGTCAAAAATGGCATTGGAAAAGTTGGCTTGATGGGGGTTCAAAAAAAAGTTCAAGGTCAAGGAATCGGCTCATTGTTGATGAAGACTCTACATGAATGGCTGATATCAAATGGTATACATACTTCAGAAGTGGTTACCCAGAAAAACAATATACGAGCCTGTAAATTTTATGAAAGGTTTGGGTACAAACTGGAATCGCTTCAGCATTATTACCATTTCTGGGTTCAATTGTAGTTCTGGGTTCAATTGTAGTTCTGGGTTCAATTGTAGGTGTGGTCTACCTCTGCCTTGAGGGATAAATCTAAAAAACCCAATACTTGGCGAGCGGGGGGCATGGGGAACCGAAGGAATTACAGTTTAAAGGTACTCAAACATTGGGGAGCGGAATCCACATTTGGAAAAACTACCATTGATCAATTGCCAAAAAGCGGTGTCCGTTTACCAGTTACCGAAAGTTAGTGAGATCCATGGAGATTGCCTCTTGAAGCTGGGGTATTGCTGATGTCCAAGCAGAAACCTTCCACGAAGAAAAGTATATTTTTTCATATAGTTCTATTGCTTATCCCGATCACTACCCTCGTATTAACCTATCTTGCGTACACAACGTTTAGAACAGTCCAATTCTATAACTACGTTAAATCCGATCAGCGTGGTTGGAGCGGACAAGTCCATCAAGCTCATAAAGAACTTGGATATGCACCTATTCCCAATTCCCATGGCTGGGAAATATTGCCTTTAGGCCCTGACATTCCGGTACCATATGACAAGGACGGATTTAGAATTCCAGTGGATGAAAAGTTAAAGACCACAAACAACCATCCATTTGCGCTCACCTTAGGATGCTCCTTCACGTATGGAGCTGCCACTCATGCTGAAAATACCTTTCCCTACCTGATTGGCGCCGATTTCGGCGTATCGACAAAGAATGCTGGTGTTTGTAGTTACGGCCTTTCACAAATGGTGTTAATTGCGAAACTATTGATTCCTCGCCATAAGCCTGACTATGTCATTGTTCAATATTCGCCCTGGCTTGTGAAACGAGCAATCCAACCCTTTGCGCCTTCGTATTACGGAAAGCTCCCTAACCCCTACTATTTTGGAGAAAGCGCCCTAGGGATAGCACCCGCCGTCTTTCAAACCAAGGTATTTGACTTACCTATCGACAACTATCGAAATACCCAAAAAGGAGTTTCTGATTTTTTCTTTTTTCGGTGAATATCGGCTTTCCTCTCCTACTTCACGATGATTTCAATATGACAAAATACACTCTCGCAAAATTTTTGAGATTGACAAATGGTCCCACAAAAAATCGCTCGGCGGTCATACAAGACGCATATAAAGAAATCGCCAACATGGCAGAACAAAATAACGCCAGGATGATCATAGTAATACTGGGAGAAAATCATCTTCCTGTCCCAATTTCAAAAGATCTTTTCCCGAGGAATGCGGTAGTAATAGATGCGCACAGTGAGTTACTAAACCGGCTGCCAACCATCGATGAAAAAAGTTTCCAACGACACTACAACCATTGGCGTGGTGAACCCCCGACTCTCGTTGATACACACCCAAATGAACTCGCCCATAAAATAATTGCTGAAATGATTACTTTGCAGATGGTTAAATTTTCCAAAAAAGAAATTTAACATGATTGAAATACAGCGAGAGTCTAAGCCGTCGGTTTTACCCAATTACAGAGTCTCTTGGAATCTCGTACTTTGCTTGGGGTCTTAATGTACCAATTTTAATGTACCAATTTGGTCTAACCCTAATTTCATGGACCGATCTAACAAATTTCCATATCAGGCGAATAAGCATGCATTAAAAAACGAAGGCAGTAATTTAGTGCCCTATTTCAACGAGACCTCTTCGGAAGCAGACGGGGATGGAAAAGTGAACAAAAAGATCAAGGATGATACGCCGGTCCGAGTGCTCCATCTGATTGATAGAATAACCGGCTATGGCACAACAAGATTGCTCTGGGATATTGTGCGCTTGACCCCACCGGATAAGGTCAAACACTTAGTCATTAGCTTTTCGCCTGATAAAGGAAAATGGATAACGGCAGATCTTCTGCGAGAGAAGGGTGCCTATGGCCAAGTTCCTAAACGCCGTATCTTAAAACTTTTAGATCGTTGGTCCCTGACTTGGTTTCTTGGCCGGTACATTTCAACAATATGGCATGTCTGTAAAGCCTTAATCTGGTTTCGCCCGGACATTATTAATGTACATACAACTTATGCCTTAACCATTGGCGTGCCATTAAAAGTCCTGTTGCGGCGCCCAATGGTTCATCTGGTTCCGTCACTCTTTTCCCAAATGGTGGATGAAGGAAAACCCTGGGTTCCAAGACTGTATGCCCGTTTTCATGGCTTATTCGATTGTTTCTTCACTGCTGCCTCCCGCTGTCAGGATGAACTGCATGCAGTAGGCATTCCCAATTCCAAAATTGCTCCTCTTCGCGGGATTCTTGACCTTGAAGAAATCAACAAGATTCGACATAAACGGGAACAATTCCATAAGACAATCAGAGAAAATTATCATTTGCCTTCAGATGCTTTTATTGCACTTTCTGTCGGTCGCCTGGACTCCTCTAAAGGGCACATATATGCCTTGGAAGCTCTTTCCAGCCTTGTACAACAGTTTCCTAAGCTCTATTGGCTTTTGGTTGGCGATGGGAAGCAACGTGCAGAACTAGAAAACCGTGCAAAAGATTTAGGCACTTATACCCATATGCATCTCGTTGGCTATCAGGATGACCTCCTACCTTATTACGCAGCCGCCACAATGTTTCTTCGTACCATGATTTTTGAGGAGACCAATCTTTCAACCTATAAAGCCATGGCTATGGGCTTACCCATCATAGGGTTTGATACGGGCTGTGAAACCGAGCTTTTAAAAACGGTTGGTCACGGGATTTTAGTACCCAATAAAAGTGTTGCTGGTTTATCTGCGGCAGTAGCACAGATCCTGACACTGCCTGACCATGGAAGAGAACTTGGTGGTCGTGGCATAGAGTTTTGTCAGGCCAATTTGGACATTCGATTGGGAATCGAGGATATAACCGCAGTGTACAAGAAACTTAGAGATGGAGGTTGACATTTACACTTCTCTTTGAGGGAATAGGGGACTGGCACTGTTTGACAAACAAACAGAACGAGACTTACCATGAGTTTGCTAGGGGTGCGACAAGCTGAGAGTCCCAAAAGCGGGGACGACCCTCACGACCTGACCTGGATAATACCAGCGTAGGGAAGCAGGAGACACGAAAGCCCGCACGAGCAGCCGCACTCTTTAGCAAAAAAAGGGGCGGCTTTTGTATTTTGGAGTCAGCTCCCTGGATCAATTCCTAACCCCAGAAAGAGAGGGTTTGCATGACACCACCCCAAGCCACAACCACTAGCCCACCAACACCCGCATTGCGCGTCGTTTCTGAGGAGCCCCGTATTCCTCTTTCCTCCTTATCGATTCAACCATTTCCGGGCTCACAAAAAATATATCGAACCGGCTCGAGGCCAGATGTACGAGTCCCTATGCGCGAGATCCATCAAACCCCAAGTCATAGTCCTCAAGACCACACTGAAGTTCAGAACCCTTCTGTCATCGTCTATGATACCTCAGGACCCTATACGGATCCTGCTCTCCACATTGATGTGCGCAAAGGTCTCCATCCCCTCAGAAAGGATTGGATTGCGGAACGGCAAGACGTAGAACCTTTAAAAGAGGTCAGTTCACAGTATGGACGAACCCGGGCCAACGATCCCGCCTTACAGGCCATCCGATTCCATTTGCAACGCCCACCCCTTCGGGCAAAATCAGGTCGAAATGTCACCCAATTGCATTATGCTCGGAAGGGAATCGTCACACCGGAAATGGAATTTATTGCCATACGGGAGAACCAGGCACGAGAGGAACACCAATCCGCCCAACAAGGGACCGGACAAACCTTTGGGGTGACTCAACATCCTGGCCAGAATTGGGGCGCGTCCACTCCTTCCTATATCACCCCGGAGTTTGTTCGTGATGAAATTGCCCGGGGACGGGCCATTATTCCTGCCAATATTAATCATCCGGAAATTGAGCCTATGATCATCGGGCGCAATTTTTTAGTTAAAATAAACGCCAACATCGGCAATTCTGCCGTGTCCTCTTCCATTGAAGAGGAAGTTGAAAAATTGATTTGGTCTATCCGATGGGGTGGCGACACCGTCATGGACCTCTCCACAGGGAAAAATATCCACGAAACTCGTGAGTGGATTATTCGAAATTCTCCAGTACCTATAGGGACCGTTCCCATCTACCAAGCATTAGAAAAAGTTGGAGGAAAACCTGAGGAACTTACCTGGGAAATCTTTCGAGATACTCTCGTGGAACAAGCCGAACAAGGCGTGGACTACTTCACCATTCACGCCGGTGTTCGCCTGGCCTACGTCCCACTGACCGCCTCTCGCATGACCGGCATCGTCTCACGAGGCGGATCTATCCATGCCAAATGGTGCCTCGCTCACCATCAGGAAAACTTCGCCTATACGCATTTTGAAGAAATCTGCGAGATTATGAAAAGCTATGATGTATCCTTCAGTTTAGGCGACGGACTGCGCCCTGGTTCTCTGGCAGACGCCAACGACGCGGCTCAATTCGCCGAACTGGAAACCTTGGGAGAACTCACCCATATTGCATGGAAGCATGATGTGCAGGTCATGATTGAAGGTCCGGGACACGTTCCCATGCAACTCATTAAAGAAAACATGGACAAGCAGCTTTCCGTCTGTGACGAAGCCCCCTTTTATACCCTGGGCCCCCTCACCACGGATATCGCTCCAGGCTACGACCACATCACCTCGGCGATCGGCGCGGCGATGATCGGCTGGTATGGATGCGCTATGCTGTGTTACGTCACGCCCAAGGAACATTTGGGCCTACCGGACAAAGAAGACGTGAAGGCCGGAGTCATGGCTTACAAAATCGCCGCACATGCGGCAGATTTGGCCAAAGGCCATCCCGGAGCCCAACACAGGGACAATGCCCTATCTCAGGCGCGCTTTGAATTTCGATGGCAGGACCAATTCAATTTATCCCTTGACCCGGAAACGGCGAAGGATTTCCATGATGCTACACTCCCCGCGCAAGGAGCGAAGCTAGCCCATTTTTGCTCCATGTGTGGCCCGCATTTTTGTTCCATGAAAATTACCCAGGACGTGCGAGATTATGCTGCGGAAAAACAATTGGCAGATGAGGCCGCACTGAAACAAGGCATGCAGGAAAAATCCGAAGAGTTCCGGAAAACCGGTGGAGACTTATATCTGTAAAGCGGTAAAAGTCCATGGTGGAACAAGCAGGTGATCAACAGAGTTTTGGTAACAGGCAAAAACAAAACGTGATTGTACTTGATGTTCCATAAAAACGAAATATTATCTGGAGCTCCCCTATGAATCCTATCAACATCGCTCCTTTACGAGAACGGGATATCACCCGTCACATTGCCAGGGAGTACTACAAAGAATTCGACTCACTGATTGAAAGCGATATCATCATCGTCGGAGGAGGTCCGTCCGGACTCCTCTGCGCCAGAGACCTTGCCGCGACCGGTTTCCGGACACTGCTCATCGAACAATCACTAGCTCTTGGTGGCGGCTTTTGGTCTGGTGGTTTTCTCATGAATAAGGCCACGATTTGCGAACCAGCGGATCGGATTCTTGAAGAATTGGGCATTCCCTTTAAACCGATTAAAGACTGCCCGGGAATGACCATGGTTGATCCGCCTCATGTGACCAGCCGGCTCATCTCCTCTGCCTACGAAGCCGGGGTCAAGATTATGAATCTTACCAAAGTCGTCGATCTCATTCTTCGGCAAGATCAGCGAATCGAAGGTGTGGTGGTCAATAATTCCACCGTGGAAATGGCGGGGCATGGTACCATTCACGTAGATCCCATTGCCCTTGAAAGTCAAATTGTGGTTGATGCCACCGGTCATGATGCCGTCGTGGTTAATCTCCTCCACCAACGTAACTTATATCAGAAGGTGCCTGGAAACGGGGCTATGTGGGTGGCGCGTTCCGAAGTATTAGTGGTAGAAAATACCCGTGAAATCTATCCAAATTGCTTTGTCGCTGGCTTGGCCGTTGCTGCAGTTGATGGCAGTCCACGTATGGGACCGGCGTTTGGGTCGATGTTACTTTCCGGCCGACGTGCAGCTGAGTTGGTTCAGAGTAAACTCAAAGGCGAATAATCACCTTTTTTCCTAAGAGACACAAAAAGGACTGTTCACAACACAATTTCCTATGGATATTCAAGATTTTCTCGACCAGGGCGAGGGCCACGAAGAAGATAAGGTGACGGCCTGGAACCTTTTTCAGCAGGCCTATGAACTCCAAATGAAAGGGCAACTGGAAGAGGCCGTGGATCTCTATAAACAATCCATCGACATTTTCCCAACTGCAGAAGCACATACGTTTTTAGGATGGGCCTATAGTTTCATGGGACAATTGCAGGAAGCCATTGAGGAATGCCAAGTGGCTATTCGTCAGGACCCTGAATTCGGAAATCCCTATAACGATATCGGGGCTTACCTTATTGAGCTCAACCAGCTGGACGAGGCTATTCCCTGGCTTGAAAAAGCGATGAAAGCCAAACGATATGAAAACCCTTCTTTTCCTCACATGAATCTCGGCCGTGTGTATGAACGACAAGGGGAATGGGACCAGGCAGTCGATTCCTACAAAAAATCCCTGGCTCTTAACCCTGAATACAAGACAGCAAAACAAGCGCTCATGCGCATTCTGACTCTTATGAACTAGAACGAATAAAGGCCTTACCAAATGTCGGACACCAAAACGATTCTTGTGGCGGTTAGTGATATCTTCTTCTACACCAAAATACGCGACGCCTTTTTACCGCAAGGCTATAAACTGGAACGTATCCGCACTGGAGATGACTGGCAAACGAAAGCTCTTGCCAGCCAGCCGATGGGCATTATCGTCAACATGAATGATGATCGGCTCAATGCATCCGATATTGTGAAATCGCTACGCACACTTCCTCAAACACAGGCATTACCCATCCTGGCCTTTGCCAATCATGAAGAAGTTCAAACATGGAAACTGGCGAAAGACCTTGGAATTCAAAAAATTGTCTCGCGCAATGAGTTTTCTGCGCGGACACTCGCGCTATTTGAGGAAATCACGACGGCAGCGACATCATGAAGACCCTTGCCCTTCATAAACAGCATGAAGCCCTAGGCGCCAGGTTTCAACCTTGTGGCGAATGGGAAGTGCCCCTTCATTACGGCAACCCTCTGTTAGAGTATGAGTCCATTCATCAGAGAGGCGGCCTCGCCGATCTATCATTACGAGGAAAAATCATGGTCACGGGTGATGACCGAGTCTCATGGCTCCAAAGCATCATCAGCAACGATATTCTTCCTCTTAAGCCTGGTCAGGGTCGGTACTCGGCCTTCATGAATCATAAAGGAAAAATGCTTTCCTATTTTCGAGTATTTCTGCAACCGGAGACGTTGATCATTGAGGATGTCGGAGAGGTGGATGACCTGACCTTTCAAGCCCTCCGAAAATTTCTGCTCTATGGGACAAAAGCCAAACTCCACAATGGCCTAGAAAGTTGGGGACTCCTCCTGGTTACCGGGCCGAATGGTCCGGATATTCTCAAACAAGCCCTCGGTGTAGAAGTGAATTCCCTCCAGGTTTTAGATACCATTTCATTCACATTTGGTGACATGCAAGGGGTAATCGCTCGAACGGAAGAAACGGGTGGGCAGGACTTTGAATTATTTGTCCAGGCCGAAGGTCTTCCCGCGCTGTGGTCTCATCTCTTAACGATAGGGAAAGAGGCCGGCCTTCAGCCGGTCGGAAGGGAGGCACTCGAGACCGCCAGGATTGAAGGGGGATTGCCTCGCCTTGGGCCAGACTTGAATGAAAAAATCGTTCCGCCGGAAGCGAATTTGGAGGGTATCGCCTTTAGCTTATCGAAGGGATGCTATCCCGGGCAGGAAGTTGTAGCCAGAATGGATACCTACGGATCGGTCAAACGGCGAATGGTGGGGTTAGTTCTTGAAGTAAAACCCCCACAACTACCGGAAGCGGGGGCGAAACTTTTTAGTGGAACGCGGGAAGTGGGATGGGTATCAAGCTCAACCCACTCCCCTCGTATCAAAAGACCGATTGCACTGGGATTTCCCCTACGAGATTTCACCCAACCCCAGACAAAACTGGAAATCGAGATCCGAGACCAACGCTTTCCGGCCTCTGTCTGTGCCTTGCCATTTACCGCCCTTTAAGCGGTTACGAGATTCAAGAACGATTATTCAGACCTCAGAAAAATCCATCAGACTTTTTCTGGATGTCGGCCATGAGAGATTTTTTCGGCAAAAGACAATACGGCCGGACGTTGATCATCCTTGAGCGCGAGAAGAATATGGGCCTCATCTCCATGCATTAACCGTAGACTCAGAAATGATTCTTCCGTGCGTTTTTCTTTGTTATCCCATGTCCCGTCGATCAATTGGATCTTATCTAAATCACAGCAAGAAAAAATGTCGTATCGAAAATACGAATCCCCGATAACCATATCAAAGAGAACATTGCCAGCGGTCATGACCATAACGTTAAAACGCCCTTGATCTTCATACCCTTCCGGCAAAAATTCATTCACATACAAAAGGTTAATTTTTCGGCCTGTCAACGCCTGCTCAATCTTCTTTCCCAACGCCGGATAATCGATTTGAAGAGCCCGTTCTTCCTGACTCGTGGCGCGCAAGGCCATCTCTCTTGTTTGTTCAAATACATCTGTAGCAGTCAACACAGAACACGCTCCTTTCTTCAACAACACTGTCAATATATGTCAAATGGTTCGCTTACTGGGTGCCTACGATACCCGCCATTAAACAGAGAAAGCAAGGGAACACCCCCATCTCCTCTATAATGGCATTCACGTAAAATTCTTAATCGTCCTGGCGTGAATTGATTGCCTTCTCCCCTCGCGGTTGGGCATACTTCGACTGTTGAACACTGCCAGGCGAACTTAAAAGGAGGACCAGGATATGAATGCTGATACGTGTCTGATTGGGGGATGCACCGAACCCCTCTACGCCCCTGCCGGAACCCAATCGTTATGCAAGGACCACTTTTTACATTTCGTCACGTGGCGCAGAAAAAAAGGCGGACTGGGTATGTTTAAAAAATATTGCGCCCTGAACATGGAAGAACGAGATGTGATTGTTGAAGAATGGGCCAAGTCAACGTTCAGTAGCTCTTCCTCCTGATCAAAACTCCATTTTCCAAGCCACACCTGTTTGGCCATTATCCTGGCCTTGCACCTTCCCGATTGACCACAAAATGTAAGAAATTTACAAATAAATAGTGAATTGAATGCCTCAGAAGTAACCCACCGCCAAGGCACACTCAGATCTTATTCCATGAGCGGTGATCCGTGATGATGGATAATCTTCCATTCGTCTCCAATCCGCTCAAATAAATTGGTTGACACTACCTGGCTATTCTGTTCGTTCTCTCCCACCCGGCTGGTGATGTTTTCTGTACAAATAACCCAGGCAACATCAGCCGCAACTTGGACCTGGACTTCAGTCAATTCAAATTTCATCGAAAATGTATTATTGAAAATGACCACCCAGGAATCCCTAACCGCGGGCCACCCCACTCGGATACTCCACCCTGGATGAATACAGGTCACATACTCCTGATGAGCCCAGATAGAATCCATCAGCGCAACATCCAGCTGTTCAAACCCACGATAAAACAACTCATTCATCTGTGTGACTTCCTCAATCCGTTCCTTCAGCATAGTGCGCTCTCTTTCTTCGTTTCCGCCTATTTCCAGATCATGTAACTTTCACTAATACGGCACAGGATTGTCGATCAACCAACCAGACCCCGAGCAAGATCAATCCTATCCCACTTATTTCCCTCATGCCAACCGGCTCTCCCAAAATCACTAGGGAAAAAAACAAGGCGGACACCGGAATAAGATTGCCAAAAATTCCTGCTCTGGAAGGGCCAATGCCCTTGACGCCATACAACCAGGCCTGTTGACCCAACGCCGTGGCAAATACCATGACATACAGGAGTGCCAGCCAACCAGACACGGGAACCGTCGCCAACCCCGCACCCAATACTTTGTGATTCATGGCCAACAACGGGATTTCAAAGATCAAAGAAATCAGAAGAGTGGTCCACGTCACGGTCAGCGGAGAGAACCGTTCCATGGTTTTGCGACAGCCAATCGTATAGAGGGCCCAACTGACTAAGGCGCACACCACCAGACTCCCTCCGAGCCAGGGGTTGGTACCTAATCCCTCCACCGCCTCGCGCCCGGAAATACTCAATACTCCAAAAAACGAAACCAGGCAACCAAACCAAATTACCCGGAGAGGTACATCCTTCAGGATTAACGAGGACAGAAAGGCGGTAATTGCCGGACTCGCACCTATAATAATACCCGCTGCCCCTGCCCCAATAAATTGCAGGCCAAATAGCACGAACAGGTGATTTCCCAGGACTCCCAATCCCAACAGAAAAAAATTCCGCCAATCTCTTCGGGAAAAAGAAACAATTCCTTCCTTCCACAGCCAAAGAGGAATAAGGATCAGTAAGGCTCCTAATCCTCTGAAAACAGACGCCTCTACAGGCGAGAATGGACCTAAAGCGACTTTTTGCGCAACCACCGATCCTCCCCAGACCATCGCCGCCGTCGTGAGGGCAACATAGGCGGAAAACACTGAGGATCCTGAGCTATTTGTTTTCACAGGAAAGCAGGCAAGAAAAGGGAAGAAAAATACGGAAGGTGTCTAACCCCGATTGGACTACCAGGAAAAACAACCCCGATCACGAAAATACCCTGAGATGAGCCTACCAAGGGTTCATCCACACAGACATAATCCTTCGCTTCATATTACTCAAACACCCTCAAACCTCAAACGCGACTCTCAAAATGCGACGGAACCTCTCTCGTCCGTTATGAATGACGTATCGGTGCTATAACAATCGTCCAAAGGTTCGTCAAGGTCAGACCAAATTACTGCCTTTCCTCAAAATATTGACATGTGTCCATAATTTGTATGGTTATTGGCCCCAACAATTTCTTAAAATGGTTTTTGAGTCCACCTAATTTTACCGCAGGCCCGAATGGCTTATCAGATAGGTCTTCTGTCCGGTTGACGCAAATAAATTTACACCGTTAAAATCGCCAAAGAGTTGATACCGTGCGAGCCCTCATGCCAAGGGAATTTTCATTAAAAATCGTAGGCGTTGGCTTCCTACAATTGACATGACGGTTTACCTGTCCCCTAAGGAGGAATTATGTCGTTGCTAATCACAGAAGAGTGCATTAATTGTGGTGCCTGTCTCCCCGAATGTCCCAACGAAGCAATTTTTGAGACACGTAGCGCCGCAGAAGAAAAGGGCCATAAGGTCGGTGAAGGTCAGGGTGATGGAGACACGGTATACGTGATTACCTATGAGCGCTGCACAGAGTGCGTCGGTCATTTTGATGAGCCTCAATGTGCGGCAGTCTGTCCTGTGGATGATTGCTGTATACCTGATCCAGAAATCCCTGAGACAACTGATACGCTACTGGATAAGGCCAAAGAGCTGAATCCTGACAAAGAAATTGACCCAGAGAAAGTTTGGGCCGGCGTTCGAAACTAACCAAATACAAAACCTGGTTCGGCAAAAAAGCCCCTTCCGACATTCTACGGAAGGGGCTTTTTATTTGAGACTTCCCAAAAATGATGGGACTCACTGTAAATGCTCAGCTCACCTCTTCTAATTCATGGAGCCGAACAGCTATCAACTTCGAAACACCAGGATCCTCCATCGTCACACCAAACAGAGAGTTGGCAGTCTCCATGGTGCGTTTATTGTGTGTGATCACAATAAATTGAGACCGGTCCGCCATTTGTCTCAAAAATTGACCAAACCGGACCACATTCGTTTCATCTAATGGCGCATCCACCTCATCCAATACACAAAATGGAGAAGGACGAATCAGAAAGCTCGCAAATAGAAGAGCCATCACGGTCATCGTCTTTTCCCCCCCAGAGAGCATATTGAGGTTTTTCAAGCGCTTCCCTGGTGGTTGGGCGACAATTTCCACACCTGGCTCAAGAGCTGGCGCTTCAGATTCCTGCCCTTCCTGAGTTTCTTCCACGAGAATCAACTCAGCACGTCCTCCAGCGAACAAGGCTGAAAAGACTTCACTAAATTTCACCTGCAGCTCTTTAAAGGTATCCACAAATAGCTTATTGGTTGTCTGATTTAATCGCTGAATAATTTCTTGAAGGGATTGGATTGAACCCGCTAAATCTTCTTCTTGCGCTAATAAAAATTGAAAGCGTTCTTCTAATTGAGCATGCTCCTCAATAGCGGCCAGGTTAATCGGACCGATCCGCTCTAATTTTTTTCTGATACCCTGCAACTGCTCTCTCCACTGCCCGGTTTTCTCCTCGTCAGATGCCTGTTCAGTCCCTTCCAGCACTTCAGGAGTCTGCTCCGCATCCTGGGAATATTTGAGGTCATCCGTCGAAATTTCATACGTCATGGTCAGCGTTTCTTGCACAGCATGGAACTTCGCCCGAACCTCTGCTAAACGCCCCTCAATTGGCACTCGGGATTTGAAGATATGGCTCAATGTTTCACGAGCCTTGGCAATCAGACCATCCAATCGTTTCACTCCCTCCATACATTCTGCATGCCGGTTCCCCAGCTCCAATAATGTTCCGGCAATAGCCTCCTTTTGAATGCTTAATTCTTCGACCAAATCTTCGTTGGTGAGTCGTTCCTCCTGGCTTTTTCGACTTTGGAGAAAGAGGTGTTCCAATTGTCCATCAATCTGTCGAATACGGCTGTTCCGATGCTCTTCTTCCCGTTCAATCCGTTCAACATTAGCTTGTTCATGGTCCCATTGGGACTTCAGAGACTGAAAATTCATTCGAGTATCATTGACGCTTTCCAACATGTCTTGTCGCTCTTGGTCTAATGCATTGAGAGAGTCCAACAGTTGACGAAGAGCCTCATCTTCCTGAGCCCGTGTCTGATTAAGACGCTCAAGCCGGGTTCGAACCTCTACCTCTTCAACCTGGAGCTGGCCCCATTCCTCCTCTTCCGCTAATCGATCCTGCTGAAGTGCATCTAACCGACGAACGAGATCGGGAAGAGCCTTCTCTTTGGAAGAAGCCTCTTTTTGAATGGTCAACATCTGAAATTCCATCTCGCGAATAGACAACGTGGCTTCTTCAAGTTGTTGCGACAGGTCCTCAATTTCCTGTAGAAGCAATTTCCGGTTGGCTTTGGCTTCCTCCAATCCCACAGAGAGAGTATTCAACCTTTCTTCCAATGCGAGAATTTCTCTACGACGACGTAATAATCCACCTGCCTCTCCACCAGACCCACCACTGATAACCCCGGATGGAGACACAAGCTCCCCATCCAAAGCCACTAAAAGCGGACCGTTCCCTTGGAACCAGGAATGCCTGGTCATGAGATTCAACGCTCCAGCCAATGATTTGACAATGACCGTATTCCCCAACAAGGCCTCAACCACAGGCTTCAACTCGTCAGGAACCTGAACAAAATCCACAGCCAAGCCCAGCACCTCCGTGTCGTGCTGAACGATGCTCCACCAATCGGCTGGCCCCCCTCGACCCTGTCGCGGAATATTCAAGGGAATAAAGCTGCCTTTTCCCCATTCATGTTGCTTGAATTGCGCAATGGACATTTCTGCCTCTTGGGGCGATTGGACAATCCACGCCTGCAACCGCTCACCCAGAACTGCTTCCATGGCTTTTTCAACATCCTCTGGCACTCCCATCCGTTCGGCCAACGCCTCCTGAATGCACGAACACGCGACGCGAATTGAGGCTTCATCACCCTCACCATGATGGCCATACCCTATTTCTTCCCGAAAGACGCTTTGAATGGCCCGTAATTCAGATTCAGCACCAGCTGTTTGGGTTTGGAAGTCGAGAATTTTTCCATCAAGCTCTTCCCTGGTTTCTCGCTGACTTTGGAGGTTGACCTCTAAGCGATCCTGATTGTTTCGAAGTTCATCAAGCTGACTTTCGAGAGATGAGCATTCCCGTCGAAGTGCTTCGCTTTCCGATTGAAGTGTGGTTTGATCGGTTTGCGATTGAGCATATTCCACAGCCAATCGTTCAATCCGCCTGGCCATCGAACTCTGCCCTTCACCAATACTTCTCAAGCGGTTTTCCTGATTTGTTTTATCTACCGCTAAAGCCAGAATGGTTTCTCGCCCCTTGTCGACCTTCTCCGCAGTTTCCCGACGGCGAACGGCGAGATCCGCTATGGCCCCCTCTCCGTCTTTCACCGTGACAGAGAGAATTTCCATCTCACACCGAATTTGGGCCAGCCGCTCTCTCAGAGCTTCCAAGGAACCCGTGGCATCCTGCCCCTCCCCATTCAGTCGAGCCCGCTCCTCCATGACCTGCTCATGTTGCTGTTCATACTGATCAAGCCGGTTGCGTTCAATCTGAATCGCCGTATATGCATTGGACATTTGTTGCTCAATCTCTCGAAATCGGTCCTGCGCTTCCTTGAGAATTTCGCTAGAAGACGTCAACTCCAATTGCACCTCTTGGTGCTCGGCCACAAGCCTGGCCTCTTCAGCCACGCAGGAAAGCTCCTGATTTTCAGATTCGTGTAACTCGTTTTCAAACTGACACTGGTCTTGAAAAAACCGGCGAAAGTCATGGGTCAACAACCGCACCTCAAGCTCCCGAGCTTCACGGAGGAACGTCTGATACTCCTCTGCCTGTTTCGCCTGACGATTGAGTGTCCGAAGCTGGCTTCGAACTTCTCCTAGAATATCCCGAACCCGCAAAAGATTATTTTCTGTACTTTGTAATTTCCGTAACGCCTCCGCCTTTTGCTTTTTATATCGAATAATACCTGCCGTGCCCTCAATAAACTCACGCCGTTCCTGTGGGGAAGCACTGAGCAACTGTTCAATATTGCCCTGTTCAATGACAGACTGCCCTCGAGCTCCTGCCCGGGCATTCCAGAGAAATCCTCGAATATCCTTGAGTCGGCAGGGAATCTTATTAAAGTAATATTCACTGTCTCCCTCGCGGTAAAGCCGGCGGGTAATCATGACATCCGTTGCCTGGTCAAGCCCTTCCAGAAGGGCAGAGACAGGCTCCAACTCCCGAGGCGTCACCTCGGAAAAAATGAGTGAGGCTTCGACCATTCCCATGGGTTTACGTTGTTCAGTCCCATTAAAAATCACGTCTTCCATGCGCTCACTTCGTAAACTCTTCACGCTTTGCTCACCCATCGCCCACAGAATGGCATCCACGATATTACTCTTACCTGTCCCGTTGGGACCGACAACAGCGGTTATCCCATTCGGAAAATCTATTTTTGCCTCAGCAAAGGATTTAAACCCACTGACGACTAGAGTACGAAGATACATATTCCCTCCCAGAATGGAGTGGATGACAGGGCAGTAATTTGGCTCAAATCAGTACCATAAAGAAGAAAGAAAAATCAAAATTTTCCACAAAATACGGTATGGCTGACTAGCAGCCTATTCAATATCTTGACATATTGCCAAAACCAAGGTTCCTGTCAACAGGATAAAACCATGAAACCTTTTACGGAGGTTTCTCTATTGCCATGAGGAGTCCCCAATCAAACAGATCCACCGGCTTCAGTATATTGGGAAAGATAATGAGGAAGGATAAATTCGGAAAAGATACGCTCGCCCTCCACCTGGAAAGCGGAAATCCAGAGGAACTTATCGCGGCACTTTTGCCATCAGTAATTCTTTGGGAAGAAGAAATTCAACATTCTCTTCCACCACCGTCAACTCCTCTACCGATGTCGCTCCTTGCTCTTTCAAAAACTTAATAACCTGAGCTACCAACACTTCTGGAGCCGAGGCCCCCGCCGCAATGCCAATTGCGTTCACACCTTCCAGCCATTGAGTTTGAATATCCTGATAAGAATCAATGAGATATGAAGGGATTCCACACCGCTCGCCCAATTCTCTCAATCGGTTGGAATTGGAGCTATTAGGAGACCCGATGACCAGAATGACGTCAACAAAACGTGACAGCTCTTTGACCGCATTTTGCCGATTTTGCGTGGCATAACAAATATCTTCCTGGTGTGGCCCCTTAATACCGGGAAATCGACGATGTAATGCGGCAACAATATCTCTGCACTCATCCACACTCAATGTCGTTTGGGTGACATACGACAAATGCAGAGGATTTTCCACTTCTAAGGAGTCAACATCCTCAACCGAGGAAACTAAATGAAATTTATCAGGCACCTGCCCCAGGGTTCCCACCACCTCAGGATGACCCGCGTGCCCAATCAGAATCAACTCATATTCGTTGGAGTAATCCCGATTGACTTCGTTATGGACCTTGATGACCAGGGGACATGTGGCATCAATGACTTTCAAATTTCGTCGGGTGGATTCTTCCCACACCTCTTTTGCCACACCATGTGCACTGAAAATGACAATGGCGCCATCAGGCACCTCATTCAGTTCTTCCACAAAAATAGCGCCCTTTCCACGAAGGGACTCAACCACATGACGGCTATGGACAATTTCATGCCGAACAAAAATTGGTGCCCCGTAGGTCTTTAAGGACAAATCGACGATTTCAATCGCTCGATCCACTCCCGCACAGAACCCTCTGGGATTGGCCAGGAAGATTTTCAACGCACCCCTCCTTATTTTATCTATTCTTAATTAGCTACCTCTATCCCACTCATGCCTATTGCTTGCGCACGATAGGCCAAATAGCAAGAGATCGTCAATACAACACAATGCCCAACCAGGTTTCTCCGGTAAGTGGACCTACGCCCAAAGGGCAATTTTATCCCCACCGAACCAAAGCCGTGCCCCACGTCAGCCCTCCACCAAAGGCCCCCAACATGACCTGATCGCCCTTCTTCAGTCTCTGCCCCCGATTCGCATGGTCTAAAGCCATCGGCAATGAAGCCGAGGAGGTATTTCCAACTTGCTCGATCATCGTGAGGCATCGCTCATGAGGGATCCCGATATTTTCACAAAACTGGGCAAGCATCCGTCCATTGGCTTGATGGAAAATGACTTGGTCGAGTTCCGAGACATCCCATTTCTCCTGCTCCAAATGGTTGCGGACCGCTTGACCTAAGCGCTTGATTGCAATGCGAAACAGCCTGGAACCCCGTATTCGCATGGTATGCTCATTGGAACCAAGGACAGATTGAGTCAAAGGCTGACGGGACCCCCCCCCGGCAATTTTGACCAGATCATGATATGCCCCGTCGGCGTGAAGTCGAATACTGACGACGCCCATGTCAGCATTTGATGATTTTTCGACAATGGCGGCACCGGCCCCGTCACCGAATAAAATGGTTGTACTCAAATCTTTGACATCCAAAGACCGGGATTTGATTTCCGAAGCCACGACGAGACATCTTCGAAACTGTCCGGCCCGAATAAAACAATCCGCCATGGAAAGGCCATAGAGAAATCCCGAGCAGGAGGCAGAGAGATCAAAGGCCGGGATGCCTTTGATACCCAATCGAGCCTGAAGCAAGCAGGCCGTGGAGGGGAAAATCATCTCTGGAGAGGTGGAGGAGACAAGAATGGCGTCAAGATTCTCCGGGACCAACCCGGCCTGATCCAATGCCCTTCGAGTAGCCTGCTCTGCCAAGAAAGAGCATTCCTCCTGTGGACCGGCCCAAAACCTGGTCCGGATACCTGAAACTCGAAAAATATACGAAGGCTCAATCCCTAGCAGATCTGCTACCTCCTGGTTATCTACCCGACGACTGGGGAGAAAGGATCCGGTTCCCACAATTCTAGAGAGTTTGCCATTCATGTACTCGTGGCCTATTCGTTAAATTCACAATAATACCGACTGTCGCATTTATTTTATGCCTACTCAATAATGTGGCAAAAAAGAGACGATTTTCGGTAAAAGATTTAACCTAATCGCAATATTAAAGACTTTCTTTTATTGGTCCGAATCTTGTATAGATTACAGGCTATTTCATACTCTCTGTATCGACATTCACCTCAGCCCATGATCATCTACTGCCCGGAGTGACTTACCTGTGACATTTCCTGTCAATTTTCGGATTCTTTCGACCACCTTCCTCGCTGCTCTTGTCATGATCGCTGGATGTTCCTCCACACCCAAACCAACCGACACCACATCGAAACAAGCAGTGTCCTCAACGGACGAACAAATTTTCGTCGGTGATTCCGTAGAAATGAATTACGATCCGAACGTGATCATGAAACGGGCCGAATCATTTTTTGACAAGGAATCCTATGCGGAATCCATCGTGGAATACAAACATTTCCTCGACCTCCACCGAAATCATGTATTGGCACCTTATGCCCAATACAAAATTGGGGTCAGCCATTTCAAACAATACCGGACAGTCGATCGTGACCCTGAGCCCCTGGATCTAGCCATTCAGAACTTCGACAAACTTCTTCAAGAATTTCCGGCAAGCCGCTATGAAACCGAAGCCAAGCAAACCATTCTGATTTGCAAAGAACAATTAGCCCAACGACATTTGATGGTTGGGCAATTCTACCTCAACCGGGATTCATATCTCGCTGCTGCCCATCGATTTGAAAAAATTATCAAGGAGTTTCCTGAATTAGAAACTGCCGGGGATGCCATGTTCCATCTGGCGAAAACCTACCAGGACCTGGGTATCGAAGAATGGTCACAGGAATGGTTACTTGCCCTGGTCAATGAACATCCTAACAACTCCTATCACTCAGACGGCCAAAAACTCTTGGCAAAGCTACAAAAAAAGAATCCGACTTTTCTAGCTTCCCTTCCCCACGATCCCGCGATGGATGAACAAACCGACCCAAAACCTTTAACCATAGAGCAAAAACCTGAGAATCAAACCCTCGTACGGACGGTATCCCATAGCCCGGAATCCCCATTGTTATCCTCAGTCGGCACCCCTTCACCTGCGTTGACACCGACCACGCTGAGCGACTCAATAGCATCAAAGCCGCCTGTCTCCGACGGAGCCTGCACAATTGGGACCTGGTGTGACTCACCATCCTCCACGATCACGACCCCACCTACCCAATTATCGAGTAACGTCAAATCCTGCAAAACCGGCGAATGGTGTTAACCCACGACCTTCCTGAACCTTGTTTTCGCGTAATCTTATAGAGGCCAATTGACTCCGTTGGCCACATTCTCTGACCAACACCAATTTGCCATCCAAAAGTACCTGCCCTGGGTGGCCTAATCCTTACAATCGATTGACCGAAGACCATCACCTTTCAAAAACGTTCCATGAGCAGGCTCCTGACCACTTTCGGGATGCTTTCTCAGAAAGACGAACCCCGCGAGAACTACCGCGAAATTCACGGACCCGTTTTTTTTAGATTGAACGTGGAATGTGGTTAAGTTGAGGAACCATGGTGGGACTGCCGCCTCCAGTGAGGCCCTAAATGACCACGCGAGGATTCCGACCACATGACCGCACCGAGAGAGTGTTTCACGGCAATGAAGCAAGCATCCACCGGAATTCCCTGGCACCAGGCCGTCAACGGCTCCCCCCACAGAGGTGCCCAGATATCCAAGGAAAAAAAGTCAGCCTGCGTATCCCTGGGGGTTGTCACGTTGCCATCGCCAGGCATCCGCGCACATCTCACTGAGCCCGCGTTCCGCACGCCAACCCAGAAGGGTGAAAGCTTGATTCGGATCAGCATAGCAAGAGGCAATGTCACCGGAACGACGTGGGGCAACCTTGTAGGGAATCGGCTTGCCACTCGCGGCTTCAAATTCCCGCACGATCTCCAATACGCTGTACCCGTTGCCCGTACCAAGATTAACCGTTAAGCACTCTTTCGGGACATCCAATCGAGCCAGCGCTTCCAGCGCTTTGAGGTGCCCCAATGCTAAATCAACCACATGGATATAATCCCGCACTCCGGTCCCATCAGGAGTCGCATAATCGTCACCCCACACGTTCAAGTATTCCCGCCGTCCCACTGCAACCTGCGCAACGAAGGGCAGGAGATTATTCGGCATACCCTGGGGATCTTCCCCGATCAGACCACTGTCATGTGCACCAACCGGATTAAAATACCGCAGGATGCCGATCCGCCAGGAGGAATCGCTACGATGTACGTCACGCAAGATCTCCTCCACCATCAGTTTCGTTCGACCATAAGGGTTGGTCGCAGATAGCGGGTGGTCCTCCGTGAGCGGAAGACGCTGGGGATCGCCATACACCGTGGCAGAAGAGCTGAAGACCAGTTGTTTTACGCCGCACTCGCCCATGGCTTCCAACAGGCAAAGGGATCCGACCACATTATTGTCATAGTAGGCCAAGGGTTGTTGGACTGATTCTCCCACCGCCTTGAGGCCAGCAAAGTGAATAACTGCGGTCGCCCTGCTCTCGCGCAGAGCCGTCACCACCGCAGCTCGATCACGGCAATCACCGCGTATCAGGCGAAGGGACTTCCCCGTAATACGCTGCACCCGTGCCAGGGACTCAGCGTGGCTATTGGAGAAGTTGTCAAAGACCGTCACATCACAGCCGGCACGGATGAGTTCAACGCAAGTATGTGACCCGATATAGCCGGCACCGCCTGTTACGAGAATCAATGAGAACGCTCCCGTTGAAATTGAGATAGCCCGCTGCCTTTTCTTTTCATGTTGACCCTTTTTACATGACTTGAAGGTTGCAGGGACACATCAATGCTGACAAGCCAACGATTCCATAATATAGAGTCTCAAAAAATGTGGTGGGACCCTACACTGAGAAGAAAGGTGCGTCAAGAAATAGATCGGTAAGGAATAGAAGTGAATTGAGGACCATCAGTACATATGAATGAGAGCCGGTGGCTCAAAGAAACAAGAGCCGTTCATGAATCCTCTGTCCAGTTTTTCCCGTGGCCCCTACCACTCCATAACCAAGAGAAGACCGTCGCTCCTCCATGAATATTGGTTGCTCCAATATACCCCTACATCTCTTAAGCCCACCATCATTGCAGAAACTATACAAGCGAGTGGAAAGACAAGGAAAGAAAAAAGAGGTGGATAGGCCAGGTCGTGCAAGCCGGTTTATTGGCCGATGTACCATCCAATACCGTTGCGTTCAAGAAAGCTGGTGATGAGGGTCAAAGAATCCGCATAAATCATGACGCCCACCGCGACCAACAGCCCGCCGCTAACAAACGATACCCCGCCTAAATAGGACCGAAAGTTCTTGAAGTAGCTCAAAAATGTATCCATCCCAAATGCCGTCAGAAAAAACGGGAGACCCAAACCCAACGAATAGGCCGACAGGAGCATCACCCCGCTGGACATCGATTCCGTCGTACTGGCATAGGCCAGAATGGCCCCCAACACCGGTCCGACGCAAGGCGTCCAGCCGGCGGCAAACGCCGTACCGATGAGAAATGAACCCAGGTAGCCGACAGGACGCGTCTCAAAATGCATCAAACGTCGTTCGGTCATAAAAAAGTTTAATTTCAAAATTCCAAGCAAATATAGTCCGAAAATAATAATCAGGACACCCCCGACTTTCCGGATCACATCTTGATAGTCATACAACCATTGCCCCATCAGGCTGGCCGATGCCCCAAACGCGATGAAGACCGTAGAAAACCCGGCAATAAACAACAGGGCATTGAGAATAATCGCAGACTTAAAACGCTCTCGCTCTTCAACTTTCGCGAGATTTTCCACTGAGAGCCCGGTGATATAGGAGAGATAAGAAGGAACGAGCGGAAGGACGCACGGAGAAACAAAAGACAAAAGTCCGGCACTAAATGCGGCAAGCAAAGACACCTGGCTAATCGAATCGATCATAACTGTATTACATCCGTTGGGAAGACTCTGGAACCGGCTCTTGAAGGACCTCGGCAATTCCCCTGCGAGCTTCAGGGCTGTTCCAATCCCGGGATCCGAAGACCACCTGCCGGATAATGCCTTGACGGTCGATCGCAAAGGTCATGGGGAGCGTACGTGCGCCATAGGTCAGCCCCACCTCATAATCCTGATCATGCAAAATAGGAAAACTCAACCCCATCGCTTCCTGAAAAGGCCTTGTCACGGCTGTGCCCTGTTGGTCAACGGAGACCGCGACAATTTCCAACCCTTTTGATTGCATACTGCGGTACAAGGCTTCCATGGCGGGCATTTCAACCCGGCACGGTCCACACCAGGTCGCCCAAAAATTCAGCAACACCACTTTTCCCTGAAAATCGGAAAGCGAGACAGCCTTTCCATGCATATCCATCAGACGGAAATCCGGCGCGGGAGATCCCTTTGAAGGACGGGAAGCTACAGTATGGGTAGATGGTGCATCGGCATAGGTACTTTCAGAATAGCCGGAATCGCAGCCTAGAAGAGCGCAAAAGATTCCTATCCCCCCCAAAAAAGGCCAGGATTTCGAGAGATAATGGTAGGTGGCCCTCAACCCAAGGATTGATTTCAACTCACTGCCTCCCCACGGTAAAATTCAAGCAATCCCCGATTCACGATACCGGAAATCTCCTTCAACCAACCGTCATCATAAGACCCGATAAATTTCATCGTCAACGCGATGCTCACTCTATATAAGGCAACCCACCAGGATTATTTGAGTTTTATGGTATTTGTTGTCTGCCAATTACCTATTTTTGAGGAGGCCCTGAAATATGACATGGTCTCGACGAAAATCGGATTGCCAAAGATGTCTTTCAATTTACCCGACAAGGCCGCATCCCGCAACGAAACCCCATAACCTGCGAGACCTGGAAATCTATGAATATTGAAAGCCCATCGCTAGCGACTGTTTCCAACATCTTGTTACATTCCTAGACAACCTCCAATACATTTCGTAGACTGCAAGGCTAACTTTTCCAAGTCTCATACCATGACATGATCGCCATCCAGGTCAGCAACCTCTCCAAAGCTTACGGTTTCTATCGTATTTTTGAGGATCTGTCTTTTGACATTCATCCGGGAGAGTGCTTTGCCTTATTTGGCCCCAACGGGGCAGGGAAAACGACGTTACTCCGTATTTTAGCCACCCTCCAAGCGCCGTCTCATGGTCAGTTTACCATTTTTGGACAGGATGGCGTGGCACAGAAGGATACCGTTCGAGAAATCATCATGCTCATCGCCCATGGGTCCCATTTATATGATGAACTCAGTGCCACCGAAAATCTCCAATTTGCCCTGGGCATGCGTGGTCAAACCCCTTCCCCGCCTCAGATCAAACGGGCACTGGATCGAACAGGAATCGGGGCCTTTGCGGACCTCAAAATACGTCAATATTCGGCCGGGATGAAAAAACGATTGGATTTCGCCAAAACCATTCTCGCTCAGCCACAACTGCTGCTACTCGATGAGCCCTACAACGCCCTGGATCATGACGGGGTGGCGATCACCAACCAGCTCATCCAGGAAACGCTGGACCGTGCCGGCACCGTGTTCATGACCACGCATGACCGTGACAAGGCCACCCAAATCGCTACACGTGGCGGGATTCTCAAAGGCGGACACCTTCAACTTCTCTCCCCTGAGCAACTCACCACCGATGCCATTTTTTAACACAATTCGCTGGGTCATCTGGAAGGACCTGATCAGTGAATGGCGGACACGGGAAACCATGTCGTCGATGCTATTCTTCGCCCTCATTGTCATTCTGGTGTTTAGCTTCAGCTTTTCCATGGACCAGGATGCGGCACGCCAACTGATTGCGGGAATCATCTGGGTTGCCTTTACCTTTACGGGCATTATCGGCTTAGGGAAATCCTTCACCTCGGAATTGCAAAACGATTGTCTGGAGTCCCTGCAAATGTGCCCCGCTCCCAAGGGCGCCATTTATCTCGGAAAAGTCGCGGCCAATTTCCTCTTCATGCTCTCAGTCGAAATCCTCTTATTTCCCTTGTTCGTCTTATTCTTTAATCTGGATGTCATTGAAGCCGTAGGAACCCTTTTGATAATATTTTTCCTGGCCACCTTGGGGTTATCCGCCGTCGGAACACTCTTTTCAGCCTTAACCGTTCAGATTCGAGCCCGGGAAGTCATGCTCCCCGTCCTGCTCCTTCCCCTGGCAGTTCCAGTCATGATCGCGGCCGTGGAAGCCACGCGAGGGGCGTTAAGTGGAGATCCATTTTCCTTTTACTCGCAATGGATCCAACTTCTGATCATCTTTGACATTATTTTCACCGTCGTCTCATTCTGGCTATTTGAATTCATCCTCGACTCGTAAATGTTGAAAACGGCTTAAAAGTCTAGTTCCTACGGACCTTTCCCCCTGAGGAATCTCTCTTTACAATACAGCACATGATCAATCGCATAATTCGTCAGATTCAACGCTATAAAGGGTGGTTTGGCGGAGGGGCTGCTCTCTGCATTTTTTTAGGCTTGTATATCGGCCTGCTCGCCTCACCGCCTGATTATTATCAAGGGGAACTGGTCCGGATCATGTATGTCCATGTGCCCCTGGCTCACACAAGCACGCTGGCCTATTCCGTATTATTTTTCGGGAGTATCTGGTATTTGTGGAAGCGGGATCCGCTTGTGGATAATATGTGCCAGGCCTCGGCGAGCATTTGTGCCCTCTTCACCTCACTGGCCCTCGTCACCGGTTCGATCTGGGCCAAGCCCACATGGAACACCTGGTGGACCTGGGACCCACGCCTCGTCTCGTTTACGGTGCTTCTCCTGATTTTAGGGGGGTACATCATGCTTCGGCGCCTCGTGGATGACCGGGTTCAGGGCGGCCGCTATGCCGCAATTCTGGCTATTGTCGGAGGCATCGATCTGCCCATCATAAAATTTTCGGTGGAATGGTGGAGAACACTCCACCAACCCATGTCGTTCTCCACCAGAGGAGTCAGCATTTCAGAAGACATTCTGGTCCCCCTGACGTTAATGAGCATTGGCTGTTGGTTATTGTTTGCCTATATGGTAATGGTCCGCACTCAAATTTTGTACTTGACTGACTTATTGCTTGCCAAAAAAGGTCGCTTTCTCAGTCAGACCCATTTTTCTCAGACGACTCCATGACCGGGTTATACACACGCTGGGCGTTGATTCTGGGGGCAACCCTCCTACTCGCCATCCTGACCTATCAGCACTACCAGCAACACTTATCCACATTGTCCATGGAAACGCTTTTGAGCAGTCCTCCGGTTACCCAACCGGTCAGGATACAAGGGATGGTCAAAAGTGGTACCTTGCAGGGTGACGTAGAACATGGGCAGGCCACATTTGAATTTGTGGATGGGGATACCAGTCTTGCAGTGGAATACCAAGGTCCTCCCCTGGAAAACATTCGCGAATTGAAAACCCTGGTTCTCATCGGGCGCTGGGACAGCCAGGCACAGATTTTTCGCGCGCAGGACACCGCGTTAATTAATAATTTTGGATTTGTGGCCGCGGCCTACCTGATTTCCGTCCTGGCCTTGGGGTGGATGGTATTTGCCATGAGCCAAAGAGTCATGGTTTTATTTAAAGAGATCAAAGAATCCAAACTTTACGAACCAGAGGCAGACTCCCTTGGGTACAAAGAATAAAAAAATCGCCATTATTGTCAGCATACTCCTGGTTGCCGGTTCGCTCGGCTATCTCGCGTTTGGGAATTTCGGGGAAAATATTGTGTACTTCGTGACTCCCTCTGAGGTAAAAGCCTTTACCGCCGAAGCCTACAGCAAAAAAGTTCGTGTGGGTGGCATGGTGGTCAAAGGCAGTCTCAAAACCCAACCCGAGCCGGTAGGGCTAACCTTTGAGCTCACAGATGGTGCCTCGACTATTCCTGTGGCATTTCAGGGTATTCCCCCGGATTTGTTTAAGGAGGGACAAGGGGCGGTGGTGGAAGGCCAATGGCGGGACGGCCGGACGTTTCATTCCACGATGATCATGGCCAAGCATTCCGAGGACTACATGCCCATGGAACTCAAACAAGCAGGTGTGGAACTTCCCAAAAAAGATTTCATGAAAACCCTCTCTCCCTAACCCTGTTCGCCATTCTCTATGATTATTGAAATTGGACATTTTTCGACCATTGTTGCCCTGGTGCTGTCAGTCTTTGGCATGGCCAGCGCCGCGCTGGCCCTCAAAACACGCAATCCCGATTGGGCCCGTTCCGGGCGCATGGCTATCACCCTCATCTTTGTCTTGCTGGGTGTGGGTATGCTCTCATTGGTCTATGCCTTTATCATCCGGGACTTCTCGGTTCTCTATGTCGCCAACAATTCAAATTCGAAACTCCCGTTTTTCTATACGGTCGCGGCGGTGTGGGGCGGACATGAAGGCTCGCTCCTGCTCTGGGTCTTCATACTTTCCGTCTTCAGCACCTTGGCCGTCTGGCTGCATTGGCGCACTCAGCCCACCATTATGCCGTATTTGATTGCCGTGGAATCGGCCATCATCTTCGGTTTTTTATGTTTAATTGTTTTTCTCTCCAGTCCTTTTGAACGGCTTCTACCTGTTCCTCTCGATGGCAAAGACCTGAATCCGTTACTGCAAGACCCCGCGATGGTCATGCACCCACCCATGCTCTACATGGGCTATGTGGGATTTTCCATTCCCTTTTCCTTTGCCATGGCCGCATTATTTTCCGGACGGTTAGGAGAAGAATGGATCAAGGTAACACAGCGATGGAGCATGTTTGCCTGGATGTGCCTGACAACCGGCATCCTGCTCGGCGGCTATTGGGCCTATTACGAACTGGGTTGGGGCGGCTATTGGGGCTGGGATCCGGTCGAAAACGCGTCGTTTATGCCCTGGCTGGTGGGTACCGCCTACCTGCATTCCGTTCTGGTGCAGGAAAAGCGGAAGATGTTCAAAGTCTGGAATCTCTTCCTCATCATCGTCACCTTTTCTTTGTCTCTGATCGGGACCTTTCTTGTGCGGAGCGGCGTGCTCACTTCGGTCCATTCCTTTGCCACGGATCCTGAGCGCGGTCTGTATATTCTCATCTTCGTCGGCACCGTCATCGGGATCGCCTTCGGCGCATTAATCCTGAGATCCAATAAATTGAAATCACAAGTCGAGATGGATTCGTTGGTTTCCCGTGAATCGATCTTCCTCTTCAATAATCTATTCTTTCTGGTGGCTGCCGCCACGGTCTTTCTGGGCACCCTCTATCCATTAATCCTCGAAACACTGCAGGACGCCAAGGTGACCGTGGGTCCCCCCTATTACAATGCGGTGTTTATGCCCATTGCCCTGGGATTGTTATTTCTCATGGGAATCGGTCCCTATATCCCCTGGCGCAAAGCGTCGGTGGCCAGCCTGAAAAAAAGTTTCTCCACACCCCTTCTCGCAGGAGCGGTAATTGTCGTCCTGCTATTTGTGACCGGCATTCATAACCTTTATGCCCTGGCAGGAGGGTATGTGGTGACCTTCGCCGGCATGGCAATCGTCCTGGACTTTGGAAAAATTTCGCAACTGTATGCGCAGCGGAACGGGAGTAATATCTTCCAGGGCGGTCTAGCGGCCTTTACCGCCAACCAACGACGATATGCCAGCATGCTCACCCATATCGGGGTCCTCGTCCTAGTCGTCGGCATCATTGCCTCCACCGTGTATCAAACGGAAAAAGTCGTCTCGATGCGCGTGGGAGACGAATTCGCGATCGGGGACTATCGGATGAAACTGGCGAAAATTCACGAAGTGGCCGGCGGGAATTGGAATGCCCAGGAAGGCGTCTTTCAAGTATTTAAGGGAGAGGATTTGATTACGGAGCTCCGGCCCCAAAAGCGAATCTATTCGGCCACTCAAACGCCTACCACGGAATCGGCCATTTATGCGACGAACATGGGGCACGTCTTTCTGACCATGCCCGAGGTATCCGAAGACGGCGTGGCTGTCGCGCGTGGAGTGCTCAATCCACTGGTTCTGTGGGTATGGGGGGGCGGTGTCATCATGGGGCTCGGCGTGATTTTGAATATCCTCCGGCCCCGAAAGAAGGAAGAATGAGTAAAGGCTGGCAATTGACACTGATCCTCTGCCTGTTAGGACTGTTCGCCTTGTTTTACCAGGGGCTCTGGGGAGATCCACGACACATTCCCACTGTCCTGATTGAAACCGATGCTCCCAACTTTGAAGGACCGGATGTGGAAACGGGACAAACGATCTCTTTGGAACAATTCAAGGGGAAAGTGGTCCTGCTTAATTTCTGGGCGTCATGGTGTTATGAATGCAAGGTGGAGCACGAAAGCATCTTACAGCTGCATCAACTCTTTAAAGATAATCCCGAATTCGTGATGCTGGGGGTGAATTATCAGGACGAATTACCGGATGCCCAAAAATATTTAAAGGAATACGGCTCAACGTTTTCCCATGTCCGTGACCTCAAAGGACAATTGGCCATTGATTACGGGGTCTATGGGGTACCCGAAACATTTGTGATTGATCAACAGGGGAAAATCCGCCATAAATGGGTCGGCCCGATCACCGGTGAGGTCTATACCAACATCACACAAAAAGTCATTGCCCCGTTGCTCAAAGCTCAACCCACCACAACGACGACGTCCTAATGCCCATTCGACTTACCTGGTGCCTTGTGGCGCTATTGACCATTCCTCTTCCGTTATTCGCTGCCGTGCAGGACGAAACGGACGTCGACATTCAGGTCAGGGAAATTGCCAAAACCCTCCGCTGCACCGTCTGCCAAACGGAAAATATTTGGGAATCCGGCGCACCGCTGGCCCAACAGATGCGTGGAGTGATTCGTGATCGCATCGCCCTGGGACACAATACGGAAGAGATTCGCGCCTATTTCCTCAGCCGCTACGGGGACTATATCCTCATGGAACCCCCAAAACATGGCGTCAATTGGCTCATCTGGCTGGCGCCGTTTCTCCTGCTCGTCGTCGGGGGATTCTTTCTTTACAAGGAAGTCACTCATTGGGTCCGTGATACGCCCACTCCACCCAGCCAACCTGAACCGCCATTGGACGATCAGGCTCGAAAACGTATCGAGCGTGAACTTGAGTCCTGAATAGTCTCAATCCCGTATGTCGACTCTCGCCATTTTCGTGATTCCGTTTGTGGTTATCCTGGGGATTGTGCTTGCCTCCCTTACTCTTCCATTTTGGCGGCGGGATCCTTCACCGGTCTCCTTTGGCCTGGACGATGACCGGGCTCAGGAACTCCTTGACCTTCAAATCGAACGGGAAACGGTGGTCCGCTCTCTACAGGACCTCGAAATGGAACTATCACAGGGAAGGATGGACCCGACTGACTACGAACGGTTGAAAGCCACCGACGAACGCCGTCTACTCAATCTATTAGACCGGCTGGACACCTTCAAGGACGTCGTTCACGACGAAACCAGCGAACAGCATTCCGCCGCCTCGAAACGAATAAACTGGATTCCGACCATCGCCTCAGGCCTGGTGGTCTTATTGGCCTCCGTCGGCATTTACGGGGCGCTTCAGTTCAAAGCCGCACAAAAACTCATGGCTATTGAAGCGGAAATGGGAGGAGGCCCGAATCCCATGGAGATGGTCGCCCAACTGGAGAAACGCCTCAAAGAGAATCCTGATGACTTGCAAGGCCAAATCATGGCCGGGCGATCCTATCAGGCCTTGAATCGTATCCCTGAGGCGAGGAAGGCCTGGGAAAAAGTCTTGGAGCTGGACCCGAAGCAGCATGAAGCCCACTACAATTTAGGCGTTATCCAAATCGAAACGCGTCAAATTGACGATCCGGAAATTTTCAAACAGGCTCTCACTCATTTCGACATTGTCCTGGCGGATCTTCCCAATCAACCTGCCGTCAACTGGTATCGAGGGTTAGCCTTGTGGTATTTGAATCGCCGCCAGGAAACCGACGCCGCCTGGACGCTCGCCGCACAAAACATGGAGCCCGGCAGCAAAGACATGGAGTTCGTCAAAGACGCTCTAATCAAACTCCGCGCCGGTGAAGTTCCGTTTTAGCTATTTCTGATTTAAATAGCCGTTATTTAAGTAAAAACGATTTTAAAATTGCCTTTTTTCACATCACAAAGAGTTCAACTAGCTTTTTCAATCCCCTACCCAACGAACTGCTCAAAGCGTTTTCCAGACAATCCGAGTGAAGGTTCTGCTGGATACCTGCACATTTCTGTGGATCATTTCTGACGACAAGGCGCTTTCACAGTTGAGACGGGAGAGATTTTTCACCCCCCTCACATGAAATTTTCCTGAGACCGAATTCCGTCTTGAAAATTTTCGTGAAATAATCTCTGGGTAAGATTCCCCTACTCACACCGTTGGATCAATTCATTCTTCAACAGTGAGCGGCATGGCATCAGCCCACTCAGGTTGGAAGAAGCCGCAACCGGACACCTGTCCAAACTCCCTACACTTCATAAAGACCCGTTTGACCGTATGCTCATTTGCCAGGCCATCCAACATGAACTGACCATCCTGACCCCCGATCCACTCATTACCCAATATGCCGTCCGAACCGCCTGGTAGATGCCTTTGAAACCAATGTGTTACTGGCAACAGGACAAAAAATTGCGCAAAGGGGCTTTAAGCTAAAGAGGCTTTTTCGGAATGGGAGTAAGATGGAGTCCAATTGGTAAGTTCACGAAACGCGATGGATAACACGATTACGATGATCGGAGTAACCAAATACACAAGAAATGGCCTGAACACATGCTTCACAATCAACATTTGATCACTTTCCAACCAAGTCAATAGCGAGGGAGGGCAGTACAAAAACCCGAAAACAAACGGCAGGCCTCCAAATAATAGTGCCAGCCTCAATTCATTCCCATTAGTTTGTTCGGATGACCATGCCAAAGATGGCTTAAGATCACCTGCAGTTGCTGGAAGAACCAGACAATAGGGTGCAAGAAGATAGGAAAATCCTCCATAGAACAAAATATCCAATGAATAGTTATCCAAGAATGTTTTTATCAACACCAGGCCCCCATAATTCCCTTTTAAATTCTCCAACATTTCCAGAGAAAGGTAACGGACTATTATTGCAAGAAGGCCAATGAAAATTGCGGCCAAACATAGATTTAAATTCCAACAGAATAATCGCCACTCGCGTTTACCAAATTCAATCCGACTCAAGGAGTTCCCCTCCCCGTTTGCTAAAACTAAACGATGGCAAAAAACCGAAAACATTGCAGAAATCATTAGGGTGGGAAATGCAGATAAAATAAAAAGGAAAATTCTACCTGATAAAGGATTCCAGTCCTTATTGGCCCAAACGTACTTTACGACAAGGTACTCTTGGAGATAACAAAGGGTCCCGGCGATAAGGGTGCATCCAATAATCCAGCGGAACAATCTAATCCGATGCTGCCATGAAACCATGAGGGTTTCTCGAATCGTCGCCAGAACCGGAAGTTTTTTCAGAGGAATGCTCTGAGATAATTGGGTCATAGCTATCACACGAAAAACGCACTCAAACGCTCACTATTATGCTTTCACTTATCGGCAAAGTGTCCTTCGCACTCAGACCTGGGGACATCAACCGCCTTTATTGAGTAGAAAAATGACGTAATGCCCACAATGAGAATGCGCTTTGATCCAAGCCGGTTGTGAAATTTTCAGGAAACTTTAAGAACATCGTCTTTCAGGCCTATCGCCTTTTGTGGCGGGCGTCCATTTTACTCACTCAGCAGGGTAGAAAAGATGGATTCCTGCTAAAGGCATCCAGGAATAACGCAAAAAAAAAGCGGCTCGGATGAAATACCCGAGCCGCCTGATTCTAACCACCTCGGTTTTACGTTCCTGCACGTTGCAACGTGATATACTGCACTACGGACAATTTTGAGAAGGCATCTAATTTTTCAACAGACAGCCTCCCGATCACAAGCGTGCCCGTCTTGGGCTGAGCTACCACTTCAAAGTCCAGTTCTTTCAACTTCTCCAAGGTCTCAGGATTGGTATCCGTCAACCAGACTTGAAGTAATATCTTCCCATCGGTGACATGTTGCGCCACATCCTGGGCTAACGTGAACTTTTTCTCCACATGTTCCACCAACGATTGGAGTGTGGAATCCATCTTGTCGGAGGAGTCCCTCCGACGAGAATCATCCCTTTCACGCTCAACACGATCCATCATAGCCGGTGGGCTGGAGGCCACGGATTCCCCGGCAACCTTTCCTCTCAGAAAAGATCGACTCATTGTCGCTGGCGATTGCATCAGGTGGTGCCGAAAAATTCCTGCCTGTTCGTCACCGCTTCCAAAAATGCCTTCGTAGCTCACCCCTTCCGGCAGTTCCACCGGCACTTCTACACGTCGTGGTTGTCCACCTTCCGTGATAATCAACTCTTCCACCGCGACAAATGAGGTGAACTGGGTCATCAGCCGAAAATCCAAGCCCAACTGCGTGATGGCTTCCCGTACATCCTTCCGGGGGTTTCCTTGCTGAACACCATCGAAGTCCTGCGCCATCAGCTCCGCAATTTTTGTTCGCGCCCACAAAGAAGCCAGGACATCATGCTCTGGAGCAAAACCGGGTAGATCGACGGGAATATTCCGCACCACTGAACGCCCTGCCACCTTGCCGCGCAACCGTATCGTGCCCTTGCCTGGTGTCGTATACCGACCGGTCAACACCAACGGTTTCGCGCTAAACAAATCAGGGAGTCGCTTTGGATAGACCTCCGCCACATCCAGCCCTTCCCAGTCCACGGACAGATCCGTGAGCAACGGATGTTGAACCCGTTCATGAAAGCGCCGGGCTGCTGCCGAGCCGTCATCATTCAAACCCACATATTCCACCTCTCCATGGCCTTTTTCGGCCATCCTGTCCAATAAAAACCGGTTGACGCTGCTACCAATCCCGAACGAAAAAATTCGGGCGTAAGGATGTTTCTGCACTTCGCCCAGAATGGCCATATCGTTGCCGATATACCCATCCGTCATGAAACACACGATACGAACATGTTCTTGCGAATCGGAGGGTTCTAGTGCCGCACGAATGGCCTTCATCATTTCCGTTCCACCCCCACCGGACCGTGAGACCAGAAACTTCTGGGCCTTCAGGATATTCGCCGGTGTTGCGGGAACCGGTTCGGGAAACAGAATATGGGTATCACCCGCAAACGTGATGAGATTAAACCTATCGCGGGGGTTCAATCCGTCGATGGCCAGGCGCATGGCTTCCTTTGCTTTTTCGATGGGAAAACCCGACATGGACCCGGAGGTATCCAACACGAAGACCAATTCCTTGGGTGTGACTTCATCAGTCTTTACCCGATCAGGTGGCTGGAGCAGCAATGTGAAAAAACCATTTTCCCCATTTCGGTGCGTCAGGACCGCATCGTGAATATCATTCCCCGCCACAGCATAGGTCAGGATAAAATCTTTATTGGGAATAGTCGCTTCCCGTTTGAGGTGGACTTCCGCCTGAGAAGCTTGTGAATTGCTCACATCAATATCATGGGTTGCAGATTGGACATGTTGAATCGAGACTCCGGCATCGATCTTGACGGACAACGACAGGTCATGTCCTGATCGCGTGCCCGGCTTCAACACAGGCGGCGTAATATGGGAGGCATCCGGGACCTGATCCGTGTCATAGGCCCAGCCCTCGCCGAGCGCTGGGACTTGGGCTATGGGTTTTCCCGGGATATAACGCGGCCCCACCACCATCGGAAACATCACCGAATAGACTCCATCGTCATAGGACAGCGTCTCTACGTAACTAATCGTCACCGTAATCTTCTCCCCCGGAAGAATATTCGCGACCGATTGTGTGAAAATATTCGGCCGTTCTTGATCCAAGAGCCCCGCCACTTGGCCTCGCCGTTTCGCTGCTTCATAAATAGCTCTCGCCTCTTCTCGCTTTTTAAGCGTCCCTTTCACCACCCGGTCTCCAACCGTAAGCGTCATCGCATCCACCGCCGCCGATTGTGGAAGGGGAAAGGTATAGACGGCTTCAATCTTGTCGGGATAAGGATTTTCGAATTGCTGGGTTAGCTGAGCCCGCGCCAGGGGGCCGCTGACCTGAATAGAAACATCCGTGTGTTTAAGGGGAAAGGCTTGGGTGAATTTTCCTTCCGGATCCAGCCCTATCAGGCTTCCGGATTGATCTCCATTGCCCCATCCATCATTGATATTTGCCTCAGCATAGGCTACCGGGACAGGAATGGTGACTCCTGCACCCAAAAAACCCGCTCCAGCAAAAGCCAGAAGCCCGGCCACTCCACTTCCCATCGCCAACGTCCACCATCGTTTTCTGTCAATTACCGCTTTCATGTGTTCCCTCCTTATTTTCAGCGACCCCATGCCGCTTCACAGGAGGGTATGGCAGGACTTTGAGAATCCTTTCAGAGAAATCCCTAAAAGAATAAAACAGAATAGAATAAAAAATGTTGAATAATAATATGCCGCCGGCATATCGGCCTACAGTCACGTGGCATCTTTGTGGGGCGGGCCGGAATTCTAGAAACGATAATAATCAGTGGAGACAAAACGATCAGGAGTGAAGGCGGTTGGCCTATTCAAACCGACTGCAATATGCAACCGTCCTGACATGCCCCCAACAACGCTCATCATTCTGAACAAATGAATTCTGATGGGGTCCATAAACGGGTGAGGATGACAAGCAGAGGCACGGAGCCTTCTAGAGCTTGGCCTGAAAGTAACGTCGAAGGGTTTGAGCTACAATTTCGGTATGATCCAACTTTCATCGGACAAATCGCGTGGAGAAAATATAAAAAATATAAATTTCCGCACCAGCTCCTTAAAGTTCCACCAACTGCCAACACACAAAATACATTCAGGTTGACTGGTCATAGGAAATGGCATCGCGTCATGGGCAAGGTCAATCTTCACCGATGCACACCGGTACCGAGGCACAAACAGCGGTGGAGGAAATATCTTGAAGCATCTGACTGCTATTGACCAGGATGTTCGGTCTGGCTGTGGATGACAAAATAGTCCAATTCCAATGCTCCGGTATTCGATTGCACTTCCAATTGTATCGTATGGGAACCGGCAGGAAGTGGATGTGATAATCGCATCTCTGGCGTCACCATATATTCACCGATGGCACCCTCATCAATCATTTCGATCTTCGACTGGATTCGGCCATCAACAGAGATATTGACTACATCACCAGCGCCTTTGCCCTTGGGATATCGCAAACGAATGCTCGGATTCGCAATCTCCTCGGTCAGGTTCAACACATAGGTCGCTTCCCCCATCCCTTGTACCGTTTGCCCCCCGGATGCCGTCTTGCGGGACGTTTTCTTCAAGGTCCCCGAGCGATAGTCCTCCGCCTGCCGGGTCACGAAATAGCCCGTTGGTTCCAGCACATCGATCTTGAAATCCGGGCAGGAGGTATTATGCCGCGAATAGGTAGGCCGGTCAAAACTCCAGGAATCTCCCGGGATAGTGGTCCATTCCTCATGCGTCGGATCGATCGTATACGTCTGCACGACACCGGACGATGATTCAGCTTGGATGCGGGAGATATCGCTATTATCATTGGCCACCCACATGGACCGCATCGTGACAAACGGCGCGGTGAGGGTATCGTACGTCACATCCGTCACCCGTACCGTCGTCTTGCCCGGTTCGGCCTGAAGCTGCAGCACCGCAGACGATCCGTTTTTATACCGCACCTTGATGGTCATCGTGTGGGGATCGATATCCAACTTTTCGATCGGAATGAACGGAAACAGGGGATCCTCTGCCGCCGGCCCAATGATCATCGACGATCCGAAACAGACCCGCTCCTCCCGTCCCACCGGGGGTTGCGTGATAATCCGTGCGTATCCATTGGCATAGAGCACAAATATTTGCGGGGGAGCATGATCATCGTCCGTTCGTTTGAGGAACTGGATGAAATCGTGGTCCGGCTCCGATGCCCCTCCCACGATATTAACAGCCATACCCGATTCATAGGGCCACCCGGATACATCCATCACTCGAACCGCCACATCGCCGTCATTGTAAATGTCCTTACCGTCGAGATCGGCAATGTCCACAAAACCCGAAGTCACTAAACTCGCATACTGACCGGCGGAACCTGATGCGATGACCTGAGGATTGTCCCACTGCGGTGCGGTCGTTTTCGTTTTCGCCAGAAATTTCAAACTCTGCTTGTCGGCATCGTAATAGGCAATATTCGGATTCCCTCTTGCCGTAACCCCAATCGAGGCATACCGGCCGACATCCCCCGCCGCATCAAGAACGATCCCCACCGGCCATTGTGCCGAGGGAGATTCTTTATGAAGGTATTTTAGATCCTTATTCGTGGCATCATAATAGGCCACATGCAAAGCCCCATCCGGACCAAACGCCGTCGACGAATACTGACCGACATCTCCCGCCGCATCTAACACCAGCGGGGTCGACCACCCCTGTTTATCCTGATAGATATATTTTAAATTCCCGTTGCTCGCATCGTAATACGTAACATGCGGATAATGACCTTCATATGCTCCGTTCATTTTCTCCGTCCAACCCTCATAATACACGCTCATTGAGGCGTAGGTTCCAACATCCCCGACGGCATCCAGGACCACGGGGGCCGTCCATCCATGCGTATCATCGTTGGTGACGTATTTCAAATCCTTCTTGTCCGCATCGTAGTACACCACATGCAGGTGGCCCGATGGACTGATCGCCATGGCGGCATGCTGCCCGACATTGCCGGTGGCATCCAGGATTGTCGGGGGTGCCCATCCGCCCACCGCATCCGGATTGCTCTTGTAGGTATATTTTAAATCCCCGTGATCCGCATCGTAATACACCACATGATGCCGCCTATCCCGGCTAATGCGTAGCGAGACAAACTGCCCCACATCGCCGGTGGAATCGACAATCTCAGGCTCCCGCCACTTCCCATTTTCATCCCGGACAATGTACATGAGATTTTGTTTGAACGCGTCATAATACGCCATGGCCGGTGGCGAGCCTAAGCCTACCCAATAGCGATCTGTCGGCGGATACGCCAGGGACACATATTGACCCACTTCCGCATTCACCGCGTCCGGGGTTTCAATCGGATACCAATAGAAGCCAGGCGACTGCCAGACAAATTTCAGCTTTTGTTGCGCCGCATCGTAGTAGGCGATTTGCGCCGTCGGCCTCATGTCCCACGCCTGTTCACAGTTCGTCAGATCCCCAATACAGAGATCCTTCTGACCACGTTTGAGTGGATAGTAGGTAGGAAAGGTCGCGGTGATTTGATAGTCGGACACATAGCCGCCATAGACCGGAATATTCACATTGTCTTCTTCCGCGCACTGCGACGGAAAACTCATATTCTTGGCGTGCCGCCCAATGGTCTCACCCGCAACATTGGGGCTTTGCAAGCCCACCACCATCACACACAGCATCACGATGATCGCCAGATTCTTTGTCTTCCCTATACGCCAACCCATACCCATCAAGCGATCTCCTTACGTTTCAGTAGATTGGTGAATTGTCATGTTGCCCGGGTTTCGACAGACGGGTGCATTGCTTACCCGAGGTTGTTGATATGCAGCGTGCCTGTGAGTCAATATGCCCATCGAAGTTAGGATTATTCAACACTCCCCATAGGCATGCGGCGGCACGGTTCTTCCAAAATTTATGACACGTCCAGGAACATGAACCCCGGTAGCGGGTGAACGACAACCGACAAAGGAGGGTCCTGAAAAAGGAGATCCTAAGCCATGGCAAAGACTCCGCAAAAAATCAGGTGAATACCTTCATGACAGGGGCATAGGCTACAGTCATTCATCCCACCCCTGACCCTTACTCTTTACTCCTTATCAAACCGGCCATTTACCATTTGGCCACCAACTTGAATTTATTGCCTGACAACCAGATACCGTGATCATCAATGCGGTAGTTGTCATCGCCCTCAACGGTCACCTGCTCAGGCTTACCCTCTTTATGGATTGGCCAGCGAACATAAATCTTCCTGGCGATGTCTTTTTGCATATCCACATCCAGACTCAGCTTCTGATCGTTGTCGTCCCACTTTGCCTGCATCATCAGGTTTCCGAAATGTGTGGGAAAATTCGAAAGAGTAATCCCATTGCCCACCAGCCATTCACGTGGCGTCCCAAACAGCAGGTTCAAGGTTTTACTGTTGTCCTCCTCCATCACGATGAGTCCACGAACAGAATTGACATATCCCGCTCCGACCCACGTATGTGGCATATCACCAATATACACACCCTTCCGACTGTCGGAGAGGACGACCTCGGCAAACTCATTCCAATTGGCCGGACGCCTGCCCTTAAAGAGAATTTCATGCAAGTGGAAAGCTTCCTTGCGATACCCAAGAGTTGCGAGAGCCAGAATATTGCGCACCTCGTATGGCGTATACGAATAGGGGAGAGAACTGGCATCCCGTTTTTTCACCATTTGATAATATTCCCGGAATGTCCTGTCCAGGATATCGGCAGGCAGAACCTGCCAGGCTTCAGTGGGAAACATGGCAATGGCAATGGAGGTCGGATCAGGAGTGCCTTTGTCCGCATCCACAGGGATATAGTCGAGAGACTTCCAGGCAATGGTCTTTTCAATGGACTCCCTGACACTTGTACTGAAATTTTTCGCCTCCTCCTTCGCCCAGTCGGCTAAAAATTTCCGGCCCAGAATCTCCGCCATTTCAATACCGTCCGCCCAACCGCGTATAGCCCAAAAATCATCCCAATAACTGTGCATCGGGGTAATGAAACCTTCATGGCTGATGGACGGGGGGAGAATGCCTTTCAGACGTTCACCGGCCTCAAGATGTTCATAATGTTTCGGATCAAGCGTACGCTCCCGCAAGATGACCATGTACTTCATCGCCCGGTGAACAGCTTCAAAATGCTTTTCCAGAAAATCCCTGTCACCCGTAAAGCGATAATACTCCATGATCGCATAGATGAATTGCCCCTGACTGTCCCATTCGATATTTCTGCCCCAGCCGTCATACACCTCACCGCTGGTGAAGAGAATGGGAGGCACGAGGCCATCAGGTTCCACACGTTCGGCATACCAGTTCAGAAAACCCCTGACTTCCTCGAAAAAACCAAGTCGCATGAGGGTGGAGGAAATAATAGCGCCATCCCGCATCCAGGTCCGGTTATAGCTGCGGGCACCGGGCTGAATGACCACGCCATCATTGTTCAACAGGATATAGGCTACCTGCGACTTCACCGTATTCACGACCGATTCCGCCGCAAGCGAAAATCCCACACGGTCAAGCTTGTCGGTCCAGAAAGTCACATACTCCTCGCGCAACTTTCCGAAGTCAGCGGCCGTTTTCATATGTTCAAGAGTGTCATGCAGGGGGGCCGCAAGCACCACCTCCTTGGTTTCGCCGGGTTTCAAATCAAACGCATACGTCCAGGCTGCCGAGAGGAGACCGGTTCTGGTCTCGTCACCAATAGAGATGGTATCGCCTGGCTTATCTGCCCTTGCGTCCAGGACGACCCTGCCTCGCAGAGCGTTCCCAATATCTCCGTGAGCATATTGCGGGGCGAGGAAACTGTCGGCAGGCGAGAGGGAGAGGTAGCTGTCCTTGCCGTTGATAATCACCGGTTTCCCGGTTTCGTGCTTGTACCGGATCGAATTAATCGGCGACAGTCCGCCATGTTGCCACTCGGGATTAATCTGGGCTGGCCTGACCGTGACGATGATTTCCCCCTTCCGTTCAGTATCGGAGCGATTTTCAAGGGTATGTCGCACATAGGTGATGCTGGCATCGACAGGGCCGCTCGTAATAGCCTCGGATCTGAAATGAAGTCCGTTTCCCGTCTCCCATTGCACGATGGGAACCGGGAGGTACCCGTCCTGCAAATGTTGGGTTATTTTTTTAGCTCCGGCAGCCGAATACAGATTTTCACCCTCTCGAATAAAGGGCATCAGCATGGGAGCATCGGCCTGGAATTCCAGATTGCCATACTCATCAAACAGACTTTCCTCGGTATCGACTGGAAGACCAACCAGGGTCCAGTAGGTCTGATATCCCCTGAGATGGGGGGGATAATCCCCGAAGGGAGCCCTTCGGGCATCAAATTGATACTGTATAAAAGGGGTGAAGGCTTCCTTGGGACCACGCAAAGAAATATCCCCAACCCCGAAACCGCCCCCGGCTTTAATTGGATCAGCCAGCACAAGCCTGATATAGCGGACCTCGGTGACATGATGCGGCACAAAAGTGGATTGCCCCTGTGAACCCTCGGAAACAGAGATGGAGGAGACTTGATTCCATGCCTTCCCATCCAGGGAAATCGCCATGTCCACCGAACCGGCATAGAGCTCGCCCCAGTCAATGCGCAACCCGGTAATACTTCTAGACTTGCGCAGGTCCAAGAGCAATTCAGCCCGGTCGACCGCGTCGCTTTTCCAGACGGTATCCTTGCGACCATCCATCATGACCCTGACATCACCCCCGCCTCCGGCAACCACGGATATATCTACAAGGTCATCCATCCCCTTAATATCAAATTCCCAGAGAGAATTCCCCCAAGCGGTTGCTCTCTCCCTGGTATCCAGCCGGACATATCTCCCGGAAATGGGTTGGATATAAATATCATCCATCTGCCCGTCACTGTCGTTATTTTCATAGACCGTCGTCCATACCTTGGCATCGGTCGAAATCAGAAGGTTATATTTGCTCGAAAATCCGTTCTCCCAATGCAGGGTAAAGCCTGTGATCTCCACGACCTCTCCAAGATCAATGAGAGCCCATTCCTCATCCTTAGCCTGACTGGACCAGCGGGTCGCCATGTCACCATCTGCCAAATACCCCGGAAGGAATTCATCGCTCTGAATCGAAGAAGCAGTCACCCGCCAGGTGTTCTTTGGCGGTATATTCGATGTTGCCAGCGCCGCTCTCAGGGGCAATACCAGCAGGACCAGAATAGACACACACGTCAACAGACTTCTTTTGAAAAACGTCATCAGTGATCTCCCTGACTTGTCGTGAGGTTTCCGGAAGGTTTTTGCCGAAGTTCCCTACCGTCTTTTCCGAAAAGATGGCATTGGTCTGCCGCAATACACACCGTCAGCCTATCTCCCTTCGCAAAACTAAAATCGCCGGATGCGCGGAATATCAGCTGGTCCTCGGCATCCGGCGTGTCCAGATAGACATAGGAATGGCTGCCGAGTGGCTCCACCAGCTTGATCTGCGTCTCGATGAGGTTGTGATCACCCCCCGGCGTCAGATGCTCCGGACGAATGCCCAGCGTGACCGGAGTATCAGGGGGTAATGCTCCGGCAACGCCATTCACCTGAATCATCGCTCCGCTTTCAAGTCGGACCGTGGTGATATCCGGGCGGCTTTCTACCACGAACCCGGACAGAAAATTCATGGCAGGCGATCCGATAAAGCCTGCCACAAAGCGGTTAACAGGATACTTATACAATTCATGCGGGGAACCCGTCTGTTCAATACATCCTTCCCTGAGCACCACGATGCGATCCGCCAATGTCATGGCCTCGACCTGGTCATGCGTGACATAGATCATGGTGGTTTCAAGCGTCTCGTGCAGTCGGGCAATCTCATGACGCATCTTCACACGAAGGGATGCATCCAGATTGGAAAGCGGTTCATCAAAGAGGAAGATTCTCGGACGCCTGACGATCGCCCGGCCAATAGCCGTGCGCTGACGCTGTCCACCTGAAAGTTCTTTCGGTTTCCGCTCAAGCAGCGCCGTCAGACCGAGCGTTTCGGCAGCCGCGCGCACCGCCTGGTCGATTTCTTCCGGAGACGCTCCGGCAATTTTCATCCCGAAGCTCATATTGGCATAGACGGTCATATGCGGATACAGCGCATAGGACTGGAACACCATTGCAATACCGCGCTCGGAAGGCGGAAGCCTCGAGACATCGATCTCACCGATCTTTATGGTTCCTTTATCGATCTCCTCAAGCCCCGCGACGGTACGCAACAGGGTTGACTTGCCGCAACCCGAAGGGCCGACAATCACCGTAAACTCCCCATCGGCAACATCAAGGTCAATGCCCGACAACACGGCGGTCTTGCCAAAACTCTTGTGAATATTTCGTAGGGACAGACTAGCCATGACGCAGATGCAAAGAAACCGGAAGAAAGGGTTCGTCCAGAATTCCTCCATTGGACTCGATAATTTTCGAATAATACCTGGCGGTATCCTTCGGCGTTCGTTCGAGCGTCTCAAAATCGACATGCACAATGCCGAATCGCTTGGCATAACCAAGTATATCAAGCAAATTCCATCTTATTTTCATATCAAACTTATTAGGTTGCCATCGCTTGGGTCTTAAGGCAATTGGTAAGGATCGGGTATACCCTGACAATTAGAAGAAAGGTTCTTAAATTGAAAGAGCCAGGTGATTTGGAGGGAAAGAGTAACCAAAATTCGTCAAGAAAAACCAGCGATCAAACATCATATCAATTTATCAATTCAGCGGAAACGCGATGGGTTAATATCTACAACCATTCGGAGTGTTGGGGGGGTTCAACAATAGCAAGGGGGAGACTTCAATTTACGGGCAAAACTCCCAGTAAATACCTTTCTTAATTTTCCGCGACTGTAGGCCGAACCTTTCACTTGGCGGCTTTCCCTCCCTCAAAAGATAAAATAAATCGGATAGCACTGATTTGTTATGACCATAATAGCTGTGCCCCACAAAGCTTGTATCTACCCGAGTAGCATCTATCGAATCAAGGGAAGGGATTACAAGCATGGATCTTCCCGCATCACCCGCCCTACGAAAACCATGGAACTGTTTTGAAACTTTCAAGGCCTTATCATTAGAGGATGCATAGAGCGTCAGGCGTTTTCCGGCCTCTCCCACTTGTTGTGCGATGTTCATAAATACTCCCGAATCAATATCGGGCGCAGTGAGAACGATTTGATTAATTTTTTGTACAAGTTTTCTCTGGAAACCTTCTAAGACGAGTTCTCGGAGGGAATCCGTCAGTGCTCTATTGCCCATGCTATGCGCAATGAGGTGAATGGTTTTAGCATTGCTTTTGGAGATAATATCTGTGAGAAATGCTTTGAGATGCGGGACTGTCCATATAATATTACTTTCGTCATGCGGATAACTTCGCAAGGTCCCTTTAGATGGCCAACTATACAGTATCGGGGCTCCGTCAAACCCTAAGTCATAGGCCAACTGTGCAGTCCTACGTGCAGCTTCATCGAATTTCACACAGTAGCCGTGAATAAAAATAAGTGCCTCCCGATTTAATGACTTTTTTAAACGACCGCTTACGTCGGAGAAGAATTTATCAATTGGTTGGCTAGAAACAGATCGCAAAACGACATGTTTTGAAGGATTTTCTCTAAGTTCAAATCGAAAAATCGAAGGCCTTTCAAGTTGGCCGAGCCGATGATCACGGGGAATGCTCACCTCACAGCTTCCATAAGCCAGTTCCCCTCGTTCTGATCCATATTCCTGATTAACAGAACTTTTTTTGGAAGGATGACGGTCGGTGCAGTAAAAAATCTTGACAACTCCATATGATGGTTTCGCTTTAACATTGGTTACAACTACTGTCTCCTTTCTGAAACATCTACGATATCTCGCTGCCCACCCCCCGCCTCCACCGCCTTTCTTTTTTCTCATTCCTGGAGCAGGTTTTTTCGGTAACCTCACACCCGCTTTTCTTTTTAAAATCACCTTCGTTTTAAGTCCAGGAACCGTCGCCTCAAGCTGTTGAAGTTTAATTCTGCTCTCTTTTTTTTTACCTCTCCGGAAGAACGACCTGTTTGGATACCGTCCTTAGCTCTGGCAGTATACAATTTATAAGCCATTTCAAAACTTATGAAAGCCTCTCGATCTCTTTTGAGCGCTTTTAGTGCCTCGGCACGGAATGCATGCGCATCGGCATTTCGCCGATCGAGGCCTATAACTTTTGTATATCCCCTTTTCCGTAAAGGTGAATGTCTTTCAGCAAGAGCTCTTCAATGCGCTGAACCTTTAGGGATCGTTGCATAATGTCACCTCATGGTAGCCATTGCGTGGTTTTTCTATTTTGATCCATTCATAAAGGCAATAGTCTCAGCTGGCTTAGAGGATTTTTTGGTTAAGAGTTTTGGTTATCTACTCTGTATAACGATGAAGCCGGAACCACCAGTCGCCAAAAAATCCTAACTTTTTTTCGCCTAAAGAAGGCACGGTTAACTTCGCTAATCGAAAATGCTTATCATAATTTGGCGGTCTTCTATATAATTGAGTGGCAGTGGCAAATTGAGTTAACGACGAGAGAGACGTTTGTAGGCGTTCTTTCGATCGACCTCAGAAAATTTCGGCTTGGTCACAGCATCTGGCTTCCATTTCATCGCCGCCAATTGTTCCCACGTTTCATCCAAGATAATGGCATCATCATAGATAATTTTCTTTCCTTCCATAAGAAATAAATACTCTGGTCCAGTAATGTATAAGACCTTACATGGACCTTTTTGGGGATTGGTCAGCTGCAGAAAGGTTTTCGGAGGAGTCAAAATGGCCTGTTCTTTATCAACTGTTAATTCATAAGGAGGAGAAGTGAAAAGGAGGGTATCCTTAGATGTTTCTTTCATCCGAACAACTAGCCTCCCATCCGTCACTAACGTCACTTGAGTCAGGAACGGGTGAAAATGAACCTTGGAAGGTTTTCCATATTCTATCTCCCCGGCTGCGATGCTGAAGCCGTCAAACAAATCAAAGGGTAATCCGCTCTGATTATCTTTGGGATTGAGAAATGGGAAAATCTTAGTGCCATCTGTTTCCTCCGGGGGAATAAAATTCGTTTTTTTAAAGATTCGATTCATAAGTTAGCCTCCTTCTTAAAATCCCTTGACACGTTCAATCTTTTTTTGCAGGACTTGCTGATCACGCAGTGATTTGTCGTACAGGGAGGTTTCCCAAGAACCATATAGAGGATTAGGCAAGAGAAACCACGAGTCGCCCCATCGCTTTTTATGTTTCTGCGCGAGCTGACGGCGAGTGGCGGGATCACTTTTGGCCCCAGACACGAAGTCTCCTAAATCATCTCCAATGAGGAGAAGTATTCGGTAGTCTTTTGCTAGTTCAGATCGGCGAGTGGTTTTATCACTCGGCCAATTATGCGGAGGTTCGTTTTTCGTTAGGACAGTATCTGTGGTGGTGGTAAGAGGAAATCCCAGATTTTGAAGATTTTTCCGTGTTGCAAGTTCAACATCATATTCTCTATTCGTCACATAGAGAACCGTCACCCCTTTCCGATGTGCATACCGAAGAAAGTCTACTGCACCTGGAATTGGGGCAGCTGCACCTTGTTTCGCCCATTCGGTCCAAATGCCATGGTCATATCCACTTCGTTCCTTAATCAATCGTCCACTAAAGGGAGAATTATCGAAAATGGTTTCGTCAATATCCACGACGATCGCTGGTGGTAACGACTGATAGTTACCGGCCTGTTCGAGTGCGGACAGGGAAGTATCAGCCAAAGAACGATCAAGTGCCAATTTTGCCTGGACATAAAGAGTTTGGGCCATGACTTCGTATTCCGCCGAGGTTTGGATCCACAAAACCCCATTCAGACGTTCATGTGAATCGCGGACCATCACCCCTGCACCAGAAGGAGCAGTCGAACAGCCGCCAACAAAATAGAGGCAGCTTAATAGAAGAAAAAAGCGTAAAACGTTTTGTTGAAGCATGAGTGTCACCTCTAGAAACGTTAATTTAAATTCCCAACTCCCTACCCTAAAATTTTCACCATAGCCGAACCGTCAATGACTTCTCCTATCAACAAGAGCAAGAAAGAAAAAGTGCCATAGCCTGGGATTTTATTTTCCAGCAATCACTAGAAGAACTTTAATCGCAAGGTAGAAATAGGAATTCCCTAAACATAATTTTCGGGAGTCGATCAGTTTTTACGCCTGACCATAAGAAACAAACAAGAAAAGTCTCCACCCAAAAGTTCAACAAAATTGTGTACACCCTGATTTAGTTTTCGACCCTTGGTTTTCCCCCAATTTCGTGGACGGGTTAGTTAAGAGTTTCTGAAATTTGTTCGGCATAGACCCCCGGCGCTAATCCTTTGGAGTAGGAATGCCGACGCTGACGATTATAAAACTGTTCAATATAATTAAAGATATCGGTTCGCGCTTCCGCCCGAGTCCGATAGTCCCGCCGGTAGACTCGTTCTCGTTTCAGTAACCCGAAGAAACTCTCCGCGACGGCATTGTCATAACAATTGCCCACGCCACTCATACTACTCACGATGCCATGTGTTTTCAGGAACCCTTGAAACTCCTGGGCCGTATATTGTGTTCCTCGATCGGAGTGCAGAATCACGGCTTCTGAAGTCGTTCGTTGCCATACCGCCATGAGGACGGCTTGAAGGACGACCTCACGGCCTAGCTGGGGTTGCATGGACCAGCCAATGACCTGTCGGGTAAACAAATCGAGCACGACGGCCAGATACAACCAGCCCTCTGCGGTGCGGATATAGGTGATGTCCGTCACCCATTTGGTATTAGGCATTGCTGCTCCAAAGTCTCGGGCCAATTGATTCGTCACCTCTTGAGGACGTGTGCCAGATCGACCCCGCCGCCAGCGTTTTCTCGATGGAATCCCCTGAAGCCCTTCCTGCTTCATGAGTCGAGCCACACGATGTTTGCCACAGCTATACCCCCGCCCGTGTAATTCCTGCCAGAGTTTAGGGCTCCCATAGACTCCGTCACTTTCTGCATGGATACGTTGAATCTCCTGGATCAGCTGGACATTCTCCCGCGCCCGGCGACTCAGGGGCCGATGCTGGCTGGCATAGTACCCACTGGGGGAGACTTCGAGCAGCCGACACATCATTCGGATCGGAAAGACCTTGCCCCAACGTGCCATCATGGCATACCTTGCGGCGTATCCCTGGCAAAGAAGACCGCCGCGTCTTTTAAAAAATCCCGTTCTCGCTTCACACGAGCCAACTCCCGTTTGAGCCGAGCCACTTCTTCATCCCGTGGAACACCTTGTCCTCGAAACGCCTTCGCCCCATCCCGTTCCTGCTCTCGGCACCACCGACTTAACACATTCGTATGAAGCCCTAAGTCCTTCGCGACTTGCCTGATGGACAGATCGGCCCCTCGCGCCATCTGCACCGCCTCCCGTTTAAATTCTTTGGAAAATCTCCTCCGCTGTTGTGCCATGACACACCTCCTGGCCTATTGTGGCTCTTTTTAGATGTGTCCGCAAAATCAGGGGAAGATCACCTATTAATCTTTTTTCAATCCACAATACGTGCTCCGTTCAGATAATACGTATTGCCCAAAAGTCTCATTGATAATGCCTCTATTTCTGCTTTTCTTTGTTGCTCGGACAAACTAGATTGAGCTCTGTCTTCTTGAGGAGTAGCTATATCACCTTCGTACATTGCTACCAAAGCATCTGTTATCCTGGACCGAAGCAACATTGTGTCCTCGTTTGCATTTAAACTCCCCCCACTAAGGGGATTAAGATCAAACAATGCATTGCTAATGGCTTCACCTGCCCCATGTGCATACGCGTCACTTGTAAAAGATATAATGGAAAGGGCAACTGCTGCTGGGCCTAGGTATTTCTTTGATGCATTCCCAATCTTACCTAACCTCTGACCCAACTTAAGACTCCGAGGTGTGTTTCGTGGAGCATTTGGTACACGTTTAGGAAAAACATCTTGAACATCAAGTTCTGTAGATGATTGTAGAACCAGTTCGGCTGCCACTTCGGGATCCACGCCTGCACCAACATACTTTCCATAAGACTTAATATCTTCAAAATAAGGCGAGGGTACTGCAGATCGACCGGAAGCTGATGGAGATGGACCCGTAGAAGAAAGTGTGGCTTTCCCACCTTCTGGCTTCCAATCTTTTAGATCCTCTCCCCATGCAGCTTGGTTAAATTTTCGTTCATATTTTTGCCCGATTTTATCCATATCTGGAGTTAATCCCCCTTCACGGGTACTAACAGCCAAACCTTCTTTAAAATTTGGAGATGTTTTTCTTTTCGCCCCCGGGGCATCAGTTCCTGAAGCAACTTGATGCACATGATCACCCTTAACTTCCTTATAAGTTCCTACAACCAAACTCTCATCTGCACTACTAGATTGCTTCCCTCTATGATCTATGTGATTTAATGGATTTGCTTGAGTGAAAAGATACAAATTATTAGAATCTTCTGGTCCAATTGGATCTGGATTAACCCACCTTCCCATCCACGGCACATAATACCGTGCTCCATAGTAATACAAACCCGTCTCATCATCGCGCTCTTTGCCACTATAGCGATACCGTTTGAGGTCAAATGCAAATTCTTTGTCACGATCCTTTTCTGCAAGATAGGCCGTTCCGCCATACGGGAAGTATTCTTCGTAGGAGATCCAGCCCGCATCATTCGTGGCATCAACCTCCCCCCCACTCGACCCTAAATGATTATTGAGTTGGTAGCGGATTCGCTCTGAAGACATCTTTGTCGGATTCGCATGATCTTGTTTCCGTTCAATCAGGACCACGCGACTTTGATCATCCATCACATGAACGGTGTGGCGGATGATATCTGGATGGCCGCATTGTTTTTTCGTGTAGACTTCAAACTCTCCCAGATACACCCGTTCTTCTATACATCCTCTTTTTTTGAGGAATTTCCTGACGCGCTGTCCAGCAGTATCGTATTGATAGTAAGCTTGGTCTGGACAGTGTTCTGATGCGTTTAGTTCAACGTTAATGAGCTGATTCTTATAGTCCCACTGAAGTCTCTGCAAATGAGGCAACCTCGTGACATTGCCATTGGGATCATGTGCCTCTAATAAATCTAAAACAGCATGTTTGTCACATTCCGCGTTACTCGAGGCCAAGCGATTGCTATTCGTATCGTATTGCTGGGTGCGAACCCATTTTTTGCCAGTCGTAACATTTGCGTGTTCGATCTTTTTGATATTCCCAGACTGATCATATTCATAGGCTTCTTTATAGTTTCCCAAGGCTTGACCGTTCGACACGGGTTGATCGGTTAGTGGGATGTGCTCTGTGTGCTTGGAGCATGACTGTTGATTGTGGCAAGCGGTCATTCCCTCATGCTCTCTGCCAGTCGCTTGGATCAACCGATATGTGGGATCGTAGATATAGGTGCTCTGGGGCTCAATGAGAGTATTATGATTAAAGACATCTTGATGGGCATCATCATGGATCGTGACAATATTACCAACTGGATCATAGATATAGTGGAGATGTTGCAAACGTTTTTTCCCATTTGCATTAACACCACGGTTTGTCGTATGGGTAATCAAGCGAAAGGTCTTGGGGTCATATTCATATTTCGTTTCCACCTCATTGCCATAGGCAATGGAGTCCCGTTGGCCTTTTTCGTTGTATGTGACCTGTTGGACAAAGGTCTCTTGGCTTTCTGTCGGAACAACCTTTAACGACTGCAACAGATTCCGTTTATTATAGGCTGGGGTTTTGGTTGTTTTTCCATCAGGTTCCTGGCGTTCGACCACACGATTGAGGGCATCGAATTTCGTTGTCAATCGATACGCGTTGCGCTTTTGTGAGGGAGGCCCTGGCTCATTCTCTAATTTGGCTGTTGCATCAAAGGCGGACAAATCCAGTGGGATGAAAATATCGGCGACGGATTCCCAACGGACCTGTGTAATCGGATCAGCGAGAAGGATGCGCTCGGTGGTGTTGAGATTGCCTTTAAAGTCGTAGCCGACATTTTGCACGAGCCCTGCCCCGTCATACCCTTGCCACAATTGGCCTTTGAGATTAGCTGATTCTGGATTATTCCCCGTAGACTTCAACGCTTGTGGGCTCTCCCCATAGAATCTGACTTCCGCCAGATATTGTTCACTTGCGTTTGTGCCAGGAAGTGCGCGTTTGACGTGCGTCTGGGTTGGCCGTCGCACAGCATCATAATGGATCACGACTTCGTTTTCGTTGGCGTCTTTGGACCATATTGCATTCCCAGCGACATCCGGCAACAATACTTTCGTGCCCGCGTCCACACTCTCCACCTTTAACTTCCTCCCGGTCATATCCACAATATGCTTAAAGGCTTCGATGCCGCGGGGATCTCGAATTTTCAGATCATTCCCTTGGATATCGAATGTGGTGTACGTCTGGAAGAATTCGTTATTCTCTGATTCTGGTTTTCTCCCATTGTCTGCAACCGTTAGAAAGGCTCGGCCAAAGGTGTCCAAATGCGTGATTGTGGGGGTGGCAGCGTGGTCTTCTGTCTGTCGCGCCGCACAGTGTTCAGCATTTCTGATCTTCGCATTAGAGCAGTGCTCCTTGGCTAAGGATTCATCTATCCTGGAATGATACCAGGTCGGCGAAGAGAGCGTGGCATCCAACTTGGCTAACCATGTTCCAATGTGTGGATCTTGTGCGGGATCGTATTGTTTGGGTTTTCCGCTCGTTCCAGTGCTAGAGGCCTCCAACTCCTTCATTTTCTCTTTGCTCAGACCACAAAGGAGGGTGTCATTGGCATCCCAGGTTTCCTGCCGCCAAGGATCGAAGACCACTTTCTCGTAGGTATGGTTGGGATGCAGAGTGGCGATTACCCGTTCTAGCGGATCGTAGAGGAGCGTGGAGCTGACGCCATGCGTTCTGGCATACGTATATGTGTGGTTTTTATCAAAGAATGGTTCATACTGTTGGATGGGTTTGCCTTTATTATTAAAGATAGTCCAACCACTAGCTAGCCATCGTTGCTCAACAATCGAAGCATTCGCATCGGTCAGATCCAATGGGCCAGGCTCTACGTTGGCTTTGGTTTGGATTTCTCGCCCGAAGCCATCTGAATAGGTGAAACTGAGTTGTATAGGCAGATCGTTTTCGTCCGAACAGGTTGTTGCCGGTGGGTCCGAAGCATGGCGCTCCCGAGATATGGTGGCCACGACCGCCGGTTGTACCTCTGTTATCGCTCCATTGTCGTCATCTGGGATGGTTCGCTTTGGCCGCCAAAGATCATAGATGAGTCTGGTGCTCGCCTTTTTTAACCATTCACAGGCCAGCTTGTTCGGATTGTCTGACTCAACCCATTCCTCCAATTCCTTTTGCGTAATATACGGTGAAAATTCGTCTAACGAATCTCCTTCACTTGGGTTTGGACCTTTGCCCATGACTGCTGTGCCCACGACCAAACCGAGTGGATCGAATTTCACTTTTGATTGGTTGCCATTGGGATCGGTGATACTCTCTGGTTGCAGCACAACATAATCATTCTCTGCCATGATCAAATTTTGGACGGGATCGGTGGTCGATTTGACTAATAACCAGAAGGGTTGGGATTGACCAGACGCGATCGTTCCCTTGGCAGCCTCATCATAGGTCAGCGTGGTTTGTTTGCTGAAGGGATCTTGGGTCCTGATTGGTTGGTAAAACTTTCCTGAATCAAATGCTTGTCGCCCAGATGGAATCCACCAATACGGAATTCTTGCTCCATTCTGAGATGGTAATTCCACATACCCTCCGAGTGTTTTCACAGACTCAAGGTTGAGGCTGTTGCCATACATCCCTAGAAAATCTGTTTTCGGATACACGGCTTGATAGGTTTCAAAAGGGAGGGCAAGAGATTCGATGGTCCCTAGCCCCAGACGTCCTTCATCTTCAAGGATTTCCGCTCGATCGTCTTTTTTGAAATAGATTTGTGACCAATCGATGAGACGAAGTGTGGGCTGATTAGGCAGTGTACGATCTGTCATATCTTTTGTATAAGGTTTAAACGTCAGCTCGTTTCGTATTTCCCCCTTGTCATTTCTGATTAGGTGGGAAATTGCCCATTCGGAAAAGGGTTTTCGGAACATCTCGTGACAGGTATCACCAATTTGGTTGGTGAGCCCCTTGGCATAACAGGTCCAATCCCAGATAATTTTGTGGATTTCGAAGGTTTGGGTCTCATAAAACACCCCAACAAACCATGGGTCGGTCAGGACTCGCTTTCTCACCTCGGCCCACTCTGAGTCAGTTTGGGGTGCTTGCAGGTTGGGTGGAACGTCAGGGGGATTAATCACCTGTTTTCGAGTCAAGGTTCCTAAGAACCGGGATTGCTCATGATAGTCCTGGAGTGCAGGGTCCCGCTCAAAGAGTCCTTGATTTATTTTTCCATTTCCCTTCAATTCCGGGCGGCGGGGGTACACCCATGAGGCGGCGTGGGTCACATTTCCATAGTCATCTAAATATAAGGACACATCATGGGCGATGCGTGGATCCAACGGATTACGCTCATAATGGTAAGTGAGGGTTTCTTTTTTGAAGGGAAAGAAGACTCCATCCTGAAGACGTCGGTCGTCAAGTGGTTTGGGATGCAGTTTTCGAATTTGATAGCGACTTTCGGTGACAGTATAGGGATGTTCTTCCTTATCCGTCCCATCGAGCGCATAAACCTCCGTGCGCAAGACTGAGCCTCGTAAAGCCCGATAGGCCATATGCAAACCTGATACATTTAATCCCCCGCTAGATTCTAAAGCTGTTCCATCCAGATGAAACGCCCAGGGGTCTTTGTTGTAATACTCTTCCCTGTAATATTCCAAGAGGTGTTCGGCGTTAAAGGTGTTTCCCAAGGGGGTCGTGATGTCGTCTTCATAGAAAACCCCGGTATGAAACCACGTTTTAGTGAGAATGGGCGGAACGTGAAAGGCTTTGTTGACGTTCGCTAATTCTGGGGGATGCTCTTGAAGGGTCGAACCGGAAAAGTCATCAAAGATTTCGGAATCTTGTTGGTCAACCCGGCCAAATCCGCGAAACTCGCGTTCACGTCCATCGTAGTAGCCGTGATGGTAGCGATACGTTGTGACCAATTTTGATTGGCCGATGTGATCGATGACTTCAACTTTTTTGAGCACTTTGACTGGGAAAGGCAACGTGGTGATCCAGGGGCGATTGTCCTGCAGATCTCTGAGATACTCTTGGGTAGACGTCGAGTATTCGGCCCGTGTGGTCGCTCCGAGATTATTGGTCATCTCTTTCAAGACGTACGGTTTGATTCCCCCGGTGAGATCGAGATACCAGTAGTTACTCCGCCCCAGGCCTCGATAATCGGTGCTATAGAGAATGCCACTGGTGCCTGTGCCGAACATATCGGCTATTTCTAGAGAGTCCAAATCGGTCACCTGTGGAGTCCCATGAATCACTTGTTCTTCACTCCACGCATTGCCGGATTGGTTGAGCCAGAACTTCACCTGGCCGGATTCCACATAGACCATATCTGCCGGCCCGCTCCCATCAATGTCCCCAAAGAGTAGTCGACGCGGATCGAAGTTTGCTCCGAAATGTGGGGTGTTCTGCATAGTGACACGAGGCCCAAAGTTTCCGTACCCAAGATTCGGCCAATAGTCGATTCGGCCTGAATGAATGAGGGCAATATCTGTGAGTCCATCCCCGGAAAGATCGACTAGCCTCACACGGGGATCGCTAAAGAATACGTGTGGAAATTCTTCGAGGTCATACTTTCGTGACTTGATGACAAAATTTCCAAAGCCTTCTTCGCCTAGGCAGGGAAACCACGTAAAGTGTCGATCATCGCTTCTCAGGATGTCGGCTTTGCCATCCCCGGTGAGATCGACCAATTTGACGTTGGGGTCGCTCAAAGAAAAGCTGGGTTGTCTTTTATAGAAATGTGCCTTTTTCCATCCGCCTTGATGAGTGGCCTCATAGAAGTGCCAATGCGAACCTCGGTGCACGAGTAAATCCGCTCTGCCATCCCCTGCCATATCGCCAAAGCCAACACCCTCTTGATCGAGGGTTATTCCGGCGGGTTGATCTTTGAGCGGGCGACGCATATCGAATTGGCCATTGCCTAAGTTACGCCACACGGAATAGTTATTGGGGAAGGTTTGGATAACATCTGGAAGTCCCGTTCCAAAGATATCCACCAGAGCAAAGTTGTGATCGGCTAAGCTCCGGGGAGGCAGATCTCCACCGACGGCTTCAAAGGGTTGAAACTTCTGGTTGTTCGGTTTGAATGACGTGTACTCAAATTCGACGGGTGGAAATGACCCAATGCGATACCGTTTGCTTTTCACCCCTGGCTGCCCAAGGGAGAGTTCTTCTGATTCATACCACTGGGTATCGTCCTGTAAGTCGAGTACATCGTCTCCACGATATCCCCGTTGAGTAACTGATTTTAAACAGGAAACTCTTGTGTGTTGGTCTTCTTGATATTGAAAGTCAGTCGATTTAACCAAGACCGGTCCTGTTACATCAGGAATGGCATTGTGAAACATTAGGACACGCTGGCAACGACGGTATGTACGAATTTCAAAGCCCGCACGATAGGACGAAAAGGGGTCAGGACGATAGGCCCACGATTGGCTAATTTCATAGGGGTGAAACGAATCTTCCTTCGGTTTCTTAGGATTATTTGGATCGGGGTCAGGAATAACGACCTGATTCCGATTCTCATCAACTTTCCCGTGTTCCCCATAGTCGAAAACCACCTCAAAAAAATGTTCTTGGAAATTCTTATGAGGTTCCTTGGCCTTCAATTCAATGTCGAATAATTTGGCATCAACCGTTTCTCGATCATGTTTCTGCAAGGGAGCAAGGTTCCCATAACGAATACGCTTGAGATAGACCTGCCACACTCGGGGATTCTCTCCCCTACTAGCTTGATTCTTTTGACGATGCTCTTCATAAGGAACATTGGACAGGTCCGTGGCCGTATCATCCAGATACTCATAATGAATATAGTTGCCTTTGGCATCGTAAGTGATTTGGAGAAACCACTGAAAAATGCGTTCAGAATAATCGGGATGGCGAAGCTGAGCCTGCGGTGTACGCCCATACAGATTTGTAATGTTGTCTTTCGTCGTGATCCGCCAGAAGTCATCACTAAGCCCAGCTGTTTGTGTAGCCGTCGTGCGTTGCCAATATTGAATACGGGCAAACAAACCCTCCACACGCGGACGATAGGTGGTGATACGAAAGCCTAGAGATTCAGGCTCTACAGGCGGGTAATTTTTATGCAGAACCAAATCTTCTGCTCCGGAAAGCAAAAAAGTATCCTTCCCCTGATACTGTGGAATCCCTTTTTCGGTTTTGAGACTAACCTGTGGTACGGAAAGCGCCCAGCCTAACCCAAACGGACCATTGCCCTGACCTGAGCTATATTGAAGGGAAAGTTCAGGACCAAAACCCGCACGGCCAGGCGACGTGGCGATAGGAACCGTGAAATTAGCTGTTCCAGTAAACGGGTTGGGAGAAAACGTTTCACCAATGCCTTTGATCGCCCCACCACCTTTTGGCAACGACAACACACTCCCCGCACTCTGTTTTCCGCCCCCACCCGTAGCTTGAGCCTGGCTCTCCGACGGCGTATCCCCTAGCCCAACTCCCAACGCCGCCCCAGCCGCCACCGTACCGGCCGTCTTCAACAACTCCCGTCGAGTCAATTGGGACATAGGATCTTCTTTAAAAGTTTGAGAATGCGTAATTCAAAACATTCCCGAGGCAAAAACACCCTATTGGGGATAATGAACTTTCGCCTTATACTCAATCCCCAATACAATATCCTGCAGATTGGATAGATCGATGGCATCTAGATCAACTTTCCCCCCAGCAGGAGGTGTTGGGTAAACCAGAGGATTTCCCGTATCCTTCAGATTGAGCTGAAGTACCCAATTGCCATAAGGCGGCATAAAGTCCATTTTTTCAGTATCGTCCGCAGGAGATAATTTCAGAGTTTCTCGACGTTCCCCAAACACACAGGGCTCATTAGGAACAAGGGTTAGCGCGACAGGAAGGAATGGTGCTTCTCCAGGAGCCGCCTCTTTAAGTTGCATCATGGCGGTTACTCCAGTAATCCGCCTTCTCAGTTCATGGGGAATGAAATCATGCGTAGTTAATGGAAGAACCATAGTGTGAGGGGGAAGTTCCGCTTCTTTTCCATCAAATTTTCCACATTGAAATTTATGAGGAAACGTTACATCTGCGCTCTGAGTACCTGGCTTGCCATGGGTAAATCGGTACCACTGATCAGGAAACTCCGTCCGTATGCTGAGCACCCGAACATTGGCTGCAGATACATAGCCTTCTTCATCCTGTCCTAACTTCTCTTCAAGAATTTTTTTGCGGTAGATTCGATCCTCCAGAGCCGTATAGCGAAGAGTAAATTGCACGTCGGCGATAGAATTAAAATCAAATCGATTGGCTCCCTTGGGCAATTCCAAGCGCCAGGTTCCCGCTACCCCACTTCCCTCAAAAGGCAACAACATGGGATCTGTGGGTTGCAGGTCAAACAGACCCGTGGCTTGATTGGCACGATCCAACGAAATGGCTTCAGGCTGGCGCAAAATCGGAGAGGGCTCGTCAAAGGGTGGGCCAGCCATCACCCAAGACACTCCATCATGGGAGAGGGTGGCGTGAATACCCTCCACGGGTGGCACCAACGCTAGCATGGAGACCCGAACATCTCGAATCAAGCGAAGGTAATGTCCGGGAAAATCTGATTCAAACCAACTGGGTAAAGTGGCAAATTCCAACACACCTGTTTCCTTAAACCGTTGAAAAGCTAGGGGAGCCTTGGCCGCAAGAGAAATGGTTTTTTCTATTTCCCGTTTTCGCACGGCGGTTTGTAGGCGGAATTCTTCCATTTTGTCTAAATCAGCTAGGAGATGCTCAGACCCTAGTAGTCCTTTTCTCGAATCATCCCAATAGTCCTGCCCAATGAAGTCCAGAGAAGTTTGTCGCTCAAACTCGAGCGCCTGCTGCGCGCCATTGGCGGTGGCAATCGCCATATTCAATTGATGACGATATAACTTTCTCAACTGCTTCCCCATCCAGTTGTATAAATCCGTATTGAAAAATTTCTCCCCCAAGAATTCAATCGTGTCCTTAGTATTTTCCAATGAGACCTGGGCAATCTCTTTTTCCTGGCCCACAATATCCGAACGAGCCTCAGCTAAATTTATCCCAAAATTTGCCACTTCTATATCGAAATTGGATAAATCACGTTGAAATTTCCATTCACCTTCTCTTCGTTTCCAGGCCGCAAAACTTGCGGTTGCTGCTGCTGCGCCTTGTAACCCGTGACCTAACGCGGTGAAACCTTTGCCCGCATCAAGAGTGGAGAAACTCTCAATCGCTCCTGCTGCAAACGATACTTGTGCTGCAGCGCTTAGGCCAAGAGCGGCCCATTCAGTATCAGAAATGCCTCCATCAAGCAGATCATCGTAATGGTCTCGCTGAAATTCCATGCGCTCTAACTGCACTGCGGCTTGTTTGACTCCATGACGGGCCTCGGTCATCCTCAAAGACTGTAAGACCATTTGCGCCTTGGCCAATTGACTGTCCTGCCTTGCCCTGAGCAGGGTGTAGGATTCCGCATCGAATTTTTCCAATGCAGCGAGCATGGAACCCTGGAATTGTTGGGCCACTGACACTAAATATTTGGCATGATCGAGGAGAAAAGAAAACCGATAGATAGGGGGAGGAGCGTTGGGAATAAATTGCTCGAATTCTAAATCCCCAGCCGCAGCGGCTCTGACCAATTTCTCAGGATCCACGGGGGTAGCGTACGGTTGGAGTTGGCGCGGAAACCCTGCGAAATTTAAATGACTTCGAATTTTTTCCAGGCCTGAATTCACCCGCCATCGCAACAAGGCGATCATAGGGCTTTCCTGTAATGCCGGACCATCCAACAGATCAGGAAGCGGCCCAATAAGATCCACCACCTCCAAACCAAAGAAGGGATCTTCCTCTTCAAACTCGCTCAAGACCCCATCCTCTTCGTTCTCTGCAGCCACTGGATCTCTCCAATATCCCCCTGAGGTCTCCGTATTCGTCGTAGACCCCTCACCGAGAATGGAGTGCCCAGATTGGATAACAGGCCATTCTTCTTTCCCATCCCGATTAATCTCGTAACTCTGCCTACCTTTATACAGCACGTACCTATTCTCCGTTTCGGATGGGCTTGAAGGGACAGGGGCTTCCAGCTTTCTTAAGAACTGCCCTGCTTCGTCATAGAGCTTTCGTGCTCGATTCACAGATTCAGCCGTATCCAAAGTAAAGAGGTGGTCCGCCCAATCCGTTAAGGTGGCAGCCAACTCCTGCTGAACATGAATGAGGTAAACATCCCGACTCAATTCAGCGAGGGCATAAGGATTAAAGGGTTTCTCCAACCACAGCCCGACCGCTCGGCGCGAAATTTCATCGGATTGAAACTCTTTTGATTCCATATACTTTAGTGCATCACCCAACCATTTTATCGCCTCTTTGTATTTCTCTTCTTGCCTTAAAACCTGGGCGATCGCCAATGGAGCATGGAGACCCAATTCATCCAGATACACCATGGCTGGATCCAATGTGGACACTGAACCTCTAGGGATTAATTGAGCTCTACTTCCGGCAGGATATCGATAGCTCAAGTTGTCAAACAATATTCCCCCATTTGAGGTATACCATAATGGTTTATTTTGAAATCGTTCTTTTAAAATATCTCTGGTTAAACTTAATACGACCTTATACGGATCTTCCCTTCCGTCGTCTTGTTCAAATAAATCAAAAACCCCATAGTTGTGGGATAAAGTACTCCCCAATGGCATCAGGTTCTTCCTTGGAGCACAATAGAATACGGTTTTCTTAGTATTTTTAAAACTTTCAAACGCACCATTTTCCTTGCAGTTCCCCTCATCCAACCTTACTCGAGTTACGAGTTTAGTTGGAAAAAGCTGAACCTCGGTGCTCCAGATGAAATGCGCACTAAACCACTGTTCATTCTTCTGTTTCCAAAGGAGAGCAGAAGTGTTACCACGGCTATGTAGATATCCACTCTTCATGTCGATGAATTGAGAACCGAACGCATCAATTTCCTTCCCAAAATGTTCGGAATTTGGAATGATGAATTCTAAGTTCTCCTGATTCAATACCGGCTGGATTCCTTGAATTTCCCCATTTCCTTTAAGCAAAAAGTTTCGAGTTATGAACAGATTTTTCGGAAGTCCAGATGCAATGGTATGCGAGGATGAAAACATTAAAAATGCGGTTAAATGTTTTCCTGCAGCAATACTCTGGCCATGAGATTTTAAGGCAAAACTTCGCAAACTAGAAAAATTTGTCTCCTCCTTTTGAACTTCTATGGCCTCAAGGCCCTCAATTTCAGACCAACTTGCTTCTGTTGTAGCTTCTGCATCCTTTTCATCCAATCCTTGAGTTAATCCTAATAAGTGACCACTAATTGATAAACTCGCATGTAAAAGGGAAAATGTTGAATTCCTTTTTGGGAATTGCTCATGATCAAATTCTCTTTTTTCCCCAATACCTATAAAATGAATGTGCCCCAGAGTATCTTCCCGAGTGAGGGATTCCGTAAAAACAATCTGAAAAGGAATATCTTGATAAGGGTGCCTTAGTTTGCCATCTTTCCAATTAAAATTTATTGGAACTTTCCGCCAGGGAATCCATCGAGTTGGGGTAAGTACACTATAGAAGCATAGATTCCTACCTTGATCCCAAACAAAAATAAATTGTTGTCCCTCTAACTCAGGATGAAATCGTGCCGGTGGTTCAACTAGAGTAATAAATTGCAATTCTCTCGAAGTAAAGGATTCCATTCTGGATGTTAAATTCTCAAACGCTTCCTGGGTATTCACCCCGTCATCCAAGTCTTTCAAAAAATCGTGAAATTGTGGCGTTGAGGTAGGACGCAATTCGGTAAATAAAAAGTGATTCGGGTGCATTGTTACCATCATAGCCGCATGCCAAATACCGTAACTCTTGAGCCATGCCCAAGTCTTTTGCCTATCTCCTATTTGGTCAGGTTCGGAGAATACATAAAGTCTATCTTTCCCATCTTCTTGTTTGTCTTTATCTTCTTCCAGCTCCACCATTTGGTAAAACGAATGAACTCGATCAATCGTAAAGGACAAGGGTGGGACTTTCTTGGATTCGAAAATTGTCAAATCTAAAAAGAGGTATTTTCCCAAATTGGCGATATTCTCTTGTAAAAGTTCTCCAGCCTTCTCTTGGCCTTTCATCGTCTCCAACGAAAGAGGGTAGGCAGAACTATCCTTATTGTTCTCTTGAAATTTCAATATTTCTTCAACAGCCATAATTAAAAGATTATTTCGTATTCGCTCCAGTAGACCCGATTCGGCTCTTCCCACAGACTGATGCCAATCAACCTTGGCCTTTTCCTTCACCAAATTATCAAACTCTTTTCTCATTTCGGATTCAGGAGCGTATAATTTGGCAAATTCCCGTTGAGCCAACCTCTGTAATTCCTGTTCCGCCCCTTCGTCAGATTTCAGATACTGTTCTATACGGTCTTTGGCTTCTGCTTCTGATTCTGCACGATTAAATTCGACGCCTTTATCCTCTGCATCCTGGGCCTCCGCATCAATTTCTTTTAGGAAGTCCTCCCATTTTTTATCTCTAATCTTCCTTATTTCTTCTTTAATCCAATCATCTACTTTTTGTTGGTTCCCTTGTTCATCGGAAGCAAGAATGTTGTAGTAAAAACGAAACAAGGCTTCCATTTTGGGATAGGGATTCTTTTCAAATTTGCTGCCAACTTCACCGGCTTGCTCCTGCCCTTCCAGCCAACAATCCTGATTGGGTTCATCTTCGGTCCCACCCTTTAAGCAATTTCGTGCTTTTCCACGTAACGCCTGCAACTCATCTTCCGACAATTCCGTTCCCCATTCAATCAGTTCCTTTAATACCGCCCTTTGCTCTTCTGAAGGTTTTGTCTGACTTTCAATAAGTGCTTGTAGGACGGTGATGTGCTCCGAAGGTATTTTGATACGTACACTTACTAATGCTTGGAGGACGTCCAGTTGGTCTGCAGACAACCGCTGATGATTTTCAACTAATCCAGAGAGGACCCCAACCTGTTCCTCCGTTAGCTGGGTTTTTCCTTCAACGAGCTGTTTTAGAACCGCCACCTGCTCTGCAGGAAACGTGTTTTCATGGTGTTCTTTGACCAATGCGGCGAGGACCGCGACTTGCTCCGCGGTGGGCTTCGCATTCCTCGCCACCATTGCCTGGAGGACGTCCACTTGTTCGGCGGTCAACCATTGGTTCTCCTTCACCAGTGCGGCGAGGATCGCGACCTGAGCCTCCGATAGCTGGTTTCCTTCAACGAGCTGTTCAAGAACTGTCACCTGCTCTTCAGACAACGTTTTCTCATGGTGTTCTTTGACCAATGCGGCGAGGACCGCGACCTGCTCCTCCGATAGCTGGGTGTTTCCCTTAACGAGCTGGGCAAGAACCGCCCTCTGTTCTGCGGATAACTTTGTGTAATCCCCGAGTAGTCCCCTGAGGACGGCGACTTGCTCCGCCGTCGGCTTCTTTTTCCCCTCCACCACTGTTTGGAGGACGGTCACTTGGTCGGCGGTCAACCGTTGATGCTCCTTGACCAGTGCGGCGAGGACCGCGACCTGAGCCTCTGACAGCTGAGGTTTCCCCTTAACGAGCTGGGCAAGAACCGCCCTCTGTTCTGCGGATAATGTGTATGCCTGCAGTAGTGGAGCGAGGACGGCCACTTCCTCCTCCGTCGGCTTCTTTTTCCCCTCCACCACTGTTTGGAGGACGGTCACTTGGTCGGCGGTCAACCGTTGATGCTCCTTCACCAATGCAACGAGGACCGCGACCTGAGCCTCTGACAGCTGAGGTTTCCCCTCAACGAGCTGGGCAAGAACTGCCGCTTGTTCTCCGGTCAACCGTTGGTGGTCCTTCACCAATTCAGCGAGGACGGCGACTTGCTCCACGGTCAGCTTCTTTTTCCCCTCTACCACTGTTTGGAGGACGGTCACTTGGGCAGGGGTCAACCGTTGATGCTCCTTCACCAATGCAGCGAGGGTCGCGACTTGCACCACGGTCAGCTTCTTTTTCCCCTCCACCACTTTTTGGAGGACGGTCACTTGGTCGGCGGTCAACCGTTTATGCTCCTTCACCAATTCAGCGAGGACCTCGACTTGTTTCGCCGAGGGCTTCGCATTCCTCTTCACAAATATTTCGAGAACCGCCACCTCTTTTGCAGACAACTCCTTTTTGTGTTCTTTCACCAGTGCAACAAGGACGTCGACTTGCTCCGCAGTCGGGTTCGTATTTCTCTCTATGAATGTTTGGAGAACTGCCACTTGTTCCCCATACAACCGTTGATCCTCCTTCACTAGTGTGGAAAGTATCGCGACCTGATCGGCCGACAGGTTGGTTTTTCCCCGGACCAGCTGATTAAGAACTGCCTTCTGTTCTTTGAATAATTTCGTATACTCCTCTACTAGCTCTACAAGGGTTTTCACCTGCTCCGTAGATAAATTCGTTTGGCCTTTCGCCAGCGCGTCAAGGACCGCCACCTGCTCTGGAGACAACCGTTGGTGCTCCTCCTTTAACAGTGAGGCAAGAACCGCCACCTGATCCACGGATAACGTTGTCTTCCCTCCCACTATTAACTCTAAAATGGATACTTGTTCCGCTGATAGCTTCATATGCGCTGTTACCAATGAACGGAGGACCATCACCTGATCAGCCGACAGCTTGATTTTTCCCTCAACAAGCTGTTCAAGAACCGCTACCTGCTCCGTAGACAACCGTTGGTGTTCCTTCACCAGTGCAGCGAGGACCACGACTTGCTCCGCCGTCGGGTTCATGTCCCCCTTCAGCAGCGACTGGAGGACGACCACCTGTTCTGCAGACAATCGTTGGTGCTCCTTCACCAGTGTTTGGAGGACGACCATCTCTTCCGCGGTTAGCTTCGTGGGATCTTCTTGAAACGTTTTGCGGACGGCCACCTGTTCTACCAAGGCTGCGAGGACCGCGACTTGCTCTGCCGACAGGTTGGGTTCCCCCTTAACGAGCTGTGCAAGAACTGCCAGCTGTTCTTCAGACAACTTCGTGTGCTCCTCTACCAATGCTTGGAGAATGGTCACCTGCTCTGCCGTTGGCTTGGTATTCCCTTTCAGCAGCCATTCAAGAACCGCCACCTGCTCAGGAAACAACCGTCGGTGCTCCTTTATCAGTGTTTGGAGGACGACCGTCTGCTCAACGGTAGGCTTCATATACCCTTCCACCAGCAATTGAAGGACCGCCACCTGTTCCATTGATGGCTTCGCCTTGCTTTCAACAAGTGCTTGTAAGACGGATATCTGCTCCCCCGACAACAGCCCTGGTTTCCCGGCAACTAACTCTTGCCAAATGAGTTCCTGCTCCTTCTTCCGCCTACCTCTTATCTCCTTTTCAAATTCCCTTCCCCTAATTTCAACCCGATCATTGACCCATTCTTTTTCAAGAAATATTTTTGCTTTCTTTAAAAGGTGCTGCCATAAGAAATTTTTTAGACGCCCAATATGCTTATACCTAACTGAGGAATTCTTCAGATTCAGTAGTAGAAGGTTTTCTTTTGTCCATTCATACTCCTCATATTTCTTCAGAAATTCTTCTACTCTTTTAGGATGTATACCTGCTAGCTGAAGATCAGAACGTGAAACTCCAAACTCGTTCACCAAGCGATCAAACCATTCCCCAAGTAAACCCTCTTCAAAAGCAGGAAGTTTTTTCCGTTCTTGGGGACTGAGATCAGGATAGAGTTTGTCTCTACGAAAATCCAAATAGTCATCCTGTTGAGAAAATCTGTTATAGATCGTCTCTTTCACTTGTCTTCTTGTTTTGCTTTCCTCCTTAAAATCTCTTTCCCAATCTTCTCCTAATTGTGGATTTAAGATCTGAGAAAAATCCTTTTGGGTTATCAACAGTCGCGCAAGAAGATTTTCAAGAATTTGATTTGTTAGATTGACATGGCTCCATGTCTGATTTGGATCGGAATACGCATGACAGATTGTTGAACCCAAATCTTGGTGAAAAGCTTTGGACAGGCCATCCAGGGTCACCTCCTGACCATGAATCGAATCAAAATAGTTACTAAAAAAATCGAGCACATAAAGGAGGTAGGTGTTAGGACTAAACAAGTCATTGATCCCAGAACAATCCGGCAAACTTTGGGTTTTACTTGCCGATTCTGCACCAACAGCGGCATTTTTTGGGGAGGATTTCCCTCGAAACCCTAATGACTTAAATCGATCTTTCTGACCAAAAATTCCCCTGACTTCTTCCTGTTTATACACACCGATCTTTTGACGATTCCGAAGTTTCTGTAAATCCGTCAAATACCGTAGAGCACGGGCACGCTTTTGAAGTAAACCCACCTGTTGGTTAAGTTTTTCTTTCACTTTCTCTTGTTCATCCTCCCCTAAGTCTGGATAGATACTCTGAAGGGTCTCAAAAAGCGTCTCAGGGGGAATTTGCTCTAAATCACGAACTGATTGCACATTCAATTTGTCATTTTTCAACAATTCTGTTGTTAGCTTATCGTCTTGTGCCAGAAGAGAGAGAAGGGAGAATTTTCGAAGTTGGTTTATTTCCCTTAAAGCTTCATCTTGTTTTTTCCTTTGTGATTTGCTTTCCGGATCTTTTGGCTCTTTTGCATCCTCAAATACCTGGAATCTTCTGCCGGCTAGCTCCTTGCGGAATTGAGCCATGGTTTCAAGGTTGGCCATAGTTTTTTTTGTGGCAGCTGATACCTGCACGCTTTCAAGAGCGGCCTTGTAATATGCTTTGTAATTCCCTCTTTTCACGGCAAATGGTTTACCTTCCACTGCGCCGGGTATTTCTAGTGCGGCAACATCGATCGTTTTGACCCAAATTGCCTCCTTGTCTCCCTCCGGCAGAACAAGACTAAACCGCTTCCCCTTGTTTTGAATTTGTACCTTGAGGGTTTCTGGTAGTGGCATCCCTTGTAGTTTTTCTGTGGGTGGGGTTTTGAGATTCAGTCCTTTAGCCTCCCAATACAGCTTTTCTTTTCCCACCTTCCCCATTTTCATTTCATCCATCCCGAGCACTTTAAAGGGGAATCCGCCTAAAATGACAAACAGCAGGAATGACCAAACAACATAGCCAAATCGCCTACTACTTGAATGCTCAACCTGGAGTACCTTCGACATGGAAGACCTTTTTAGAAAACTTTCGAAAGGGCCTGTTTCATTTCCTACCGTCCCTATTCAACCCAGAAGAAAACTTCCAATTCCCTGAGACTATGAAATATGTTGAATAAAATCAAAGCCCGATTTTTTAAGACCGAATTCTTTGCCCTGTTCTAATAATTCAGACGCAACATCTAGTGCCATGGTTTTCCCAAAGACTCAACATATTCAACAGAACAGTGAAGTTTCCCCCAAAAAAAAATTACTCAGAGAAAATGTGTGTTGTAAATGCCTTGAGGAATCCGAGGCATTTCTCTATGAGGAAGAAAATTTCTTTGGAAAAACTTCGACAAAATGTCTGAGGAAAATTGGAAAAACCAATATCGATAGGACTAGGAGGAAGAAAATCAGTGGGCTAATTATTCAATAGTAGGACCAACGGTTCCGGTATTGATCTCCTCAAGGCCCGCAATGATCCGCAACAGCGTTGACTTGCCGCAACCCGAAGGGCCGACAATCACCGTAAACTCCCCATCGGCAACATCAAGGTCAATGCCCGACAACACGGCGGTCTTGCCAAAACTCTTGTGAATATTTCGTAGGGACAGACTAGCCATGACGCAGATGCAAAGAAACCGGAAGAAAGGGTTCGTCCAGAATTCCTCCATTGGATTCGATAATTTTCGAATAATACCTGGCGGTATCCTTCGGCGTTCGTTCAAGCGTCTCAAAATCGACATGCACAATGCCGAATCGCTTGGCATAACCAAGTGCCCATTCATAGTTGTCCATCAGAGACCAGGCCATATATCCGCGCACATCCACGCCCTGCTCAATCGCAGTCCGGACAGCGCAAAGATGTTGATTCAGGTAATGCATCCGTACCGGATCAACGACCCGCCCACGCACCGCTTTCGGCGGATCAAAGAAGGCCGAGCCATTCTCGGTGATATACAGCGGCATCTCACCATAACGATTCTTGAGCCAGACCAACGTATCGGAAAGTCCGTCGGGATAGACCTCCCACCCGGTTTCCGTATACGTCTTATGGAGTTGGGGAACGGTCCCGGCCCTCACCGGCAAGGCATCCGGCTTATCACAGGTCACGGCCCGGGTGTAATAATTCAGTCCGACAAAATCGATCTTCTGACAAATCAGGTCGAAATCCTTGGCCGGCCATTCAGGCCAGGCGTCACCGAATATTTCCTTCATTTCCTCCGGATAGGATCCCAGAAGTGCCGGATCAAGAAACTGCCGGTTCATATACGCATCCGCGCGATTGGTGGCTGCGAGATCTTTGGGATCATCTGAAGCGGGATACTTGGGCTCGATATTCACCACGAGGCCGATTTCATGAGCACCGACAGCGCGATAGGCCTGAACCGCGGCACCATGGGCACGCATCAGATGATGCGCGGCAACGGGCGCTTCATAGTGACAGGAATGTCCGGGGGCCAGGACACCATGTAAATAGCCGCCATCCGTGACGACCCAGGGTTCATTGAGTGTCGTCCATTTTTTGACCCGGCCATCCAGCCGTCGATACATGGCTTCCCCATAGTCGGCAAACCAATGCGCAATGTCCGGATTCAACCATCCGCCGAGATCGTCCAACGCCTCAGGCAGATCCCAGTGATACAATGTCAGGAGCGGTTCAATCCCTGCTTCCAAAAGGCCATCAACCAGTTTGTCGTAGAAATCCAGACCTTTCTCATTCAGCCGCCCCTTGCCTTCCGGAAAAATACGCCCCCAGGCCACCGAAAACCGATAGGCCTGCAACCCCAGTTCCTTCATGAGGGCGATATCCTCTCGCCAGCGATGGTAATGGTCGCAAGCGACGTCACCGGTCTCGCCGTTCAGGGTATGTCCCGGTGTATGTGAAAATCGCTGCCAGATGCTCGGACCTGCCCCATCTGCCAGCGGCGCCCCCTCAATCTGGTAGGCCGATGTGGCCGCACCCCATAGAAACCCCTCGGGAAATGTCGTTTGTTTGTTCATCCACCCTTATCCTTTTCTTTATCTGATTTTTTCACAGGTCAATCCCCTTCTCGTGCTCCTTGTTCGGCAGGCACCGGCCTGGAATTCTCCTCCGTTGTAAGGCTTTGTTCAGAAGAGGAACAAAGACAAAGAGGAGATAGCCTCTGCGGAGGTTGCTCCGGTGCTGATTGACTGATAACCCACGGAATCTACCTCACCTACCCTCTCCTTACAAAGGCGAGGGACTCACAACCGAAATGCTGGCACGCAATCCAATTCGCGACAACCGGTTTTATGGGGAGGTTGTATGCACATTCACAGGGTCTCCATTGAATGTTACCTTGAGGTCTCCCTTCAGGGAAGCTGGAAAAACAAAGCCGCCGGGTGGCAGGGAGGATCCTTCCAAATCAACGAGTACCTGCCCATCCTCATCATGCGCCGTATAGGAGACCTCACCATACGGGGTTTTCAATCCACGCACCCGAATCCCTTCACCCTGTAACCAATGACGCGGCAGACCGGCACCGATGACCAGAGAGCCGGTTTCTGCATCGGCATAGACAAACAGATCAAGCACGGCCCGGATGAAATCCGATCCCACCCAGGTATGGGGCATATCGCCAATGAAACGCGGTACCCGTTCATGCCGGCCGATCACCTCGCTCCATTGGTTCCACGCGGTCGGACGACGGTCATGCATATAAAAATCAAGCAGGGCATGGGCACGTTCCACCTCTCCCAATCGCACAAACGCGCTGACCTGCCGAAATTCATACGGTGTATAGACCTCCCACGCTTTTTGGTCATCACGCCGGGATACAAACTCGGACCAGGCTTTTTCAAACGTGGCTATCAGCAACTCTCGTGGCAGGGCTGCCGCCGCCCCGGTCGGCGAAAGCGCGATCGTGGTGGATGTCGGATCAAAATCTTTTCGGTCTGCGGCCCCCGGCACATGCCCGAGTTCTTCGCCCAATAAACTGACAGACGCGCTGATATCTGCGGCAAATTCAGCGGCATCGGCCCTGATCTCGGCTGCCCGGTCAGAGTGACCCAGTTCTTCAGCAAGAAACGCCGCATCATTCAATCCTTTCAGACCCCAGAAATTATCCCAGAATGAATAGGCCGGACGGTCCAGATACCCTTCATGGCTTACCGATGCCGGTAACAGACCATAGAATGCCTTGCGATCATCTTGACGGTTATGCTCCGTGCGTTCCGACAGCCTCAAGGTATCCAGGGCCGCCGCCGCCTTGTCCACATGAGGCCACATCATCTCGGCAAAGGCACGATCCCCGGTGTACCGGTAAATATCCACAATCAGAAAAATCAGTTCTCCATGGCTGTCATTCTCCACAACCGGATCCGCGCCACGCTTGTCCACACAGCAGGGAACTTTGCCACTGGCGAACTGGTGGGGTGCGTACCAGCGGGCATACTCAACCGCAGGGTCGTTGTGCCCGAGACGCAGGAAACTTTCACTCATCATCGCGCCATCACGTATCCACGAACGGGCATAGGTGCGTGGACCCGGACGCAGTGCCGGCCCGTCGCGCGTGATCATCATATGAGCCAACGCGGTTTTCAAACTATTGAGGATCGGCATGGATTCCGGAGGACCCGAAATGGTCACCTGATTGAGCATGTCCCGCCATTCCTCGGCTGCGGCCTTTTCTCCGGCATCAATGGCCTCGCGGTTCAGGTCCGGCGCACGCCCCCTATCGGAACCGAGCACCGTGACGACAGAAACTTCGCGAACCTCACCCGGCTTCAGATCACCATGAAAAAACATGACGCCGGAGCCGAAGCCTCCCGGCGCCACCAGGCTTTGCGAAACCGTGCTTGCCCCGGCATCCTGCACATGCGGAAACCCGGCCCGTTCAAATTCGGCGAGCGAAACATGGTCCGGCTTCAGATCAGGATACACGGACCAGTCACCATTCACCTGAAACGCGGCACCATCCCAGCCGATTCGATCAATGTTGCTGACACCACCCACAAGGTTCAGAATCTGCGTAGGCGGATCGACCTGCATGGGCCGGATGGCAAGAGCCAGGGTGAACGTTCGAGGGATCGTGCCGGTATTGACCACACGATATCTGGTCACCACATCACGGGCATGGCCGTCCGTTCCCCCTTCCCGTCCAGCAGGAACAGGCGGACGATGTGCACTGATATCCAACGATAGGCCCTCATGGGTCCGGCGCACGCGTGGCAAGGGCAGATACCCATCCAGCAGGCTGTGATGATGTTCGCCATCGGCCCAGCTCAGCACCGCCCCCTTCTCAAGAAGAAACGGCTCAATTGAAAATGCGCCGGGGCCCGGTTCCATGGCACCATCTTCAGACAGCATGGCCGACCGGCCACCCTGTGGAGGGCCAACGACGGTCCAGTAAATCTGCTCCCCGAAGAAACTGCGCGGATACGATCCCTTTTTGGCTTCCCTGGCTAAGGACAGAAGAAATTGATTGTCATTCTGCCCGAACTCCGGTGGTTCAATCCGGGCTTCCTGCAAGCCAATCCGGCCTTCCGATGCCGGGGTAAGTGAAAGACGAATATAACGCCCGAACGCCTCTGCCGTTCGCACATACCCAATCGTTCCTGGGGAGGAAGGCCCGGTTCCCCGTTCCCAGTGCGGCATGGTCCATTGTGTTCCATCTTCGGAAAGGGCCATGTCCATCGCCTCCGGAACCTGGCCCTCGGCCCATCGCAAGGTCAGTCCGCCAAAATCGCGCAAATAACCCAGATCAAATATCAGGTCCGTGGGTGTGTCGGCAGTCCAGGTGGTTTCAGGATTACCGTCAAGGACGGCAGGGACAGGGATGTCACCGGCCATGGCCACGACCGGCGGAATCAAGGCGGGCGGCTCAGGAAGTGGACGAATCTGGAGAGTATCGAACTCGACCGTACCCTCGTCACCGGTTTCGCCAAGAATCACAAATTCAAATTTGGCGATGGTGTTCAGATGTTGGTCCTGGATAGGCCCCCAGGCAAAGTGGATATCGCTTCGCCGGATACGAACGGTTGTCCAGTCATCAGGAAACTCGTAATCCTGAAACTGCTTCCACCAGACATTCGCGCCACTGTCATCAACCAGCCGAATCTCAAAAGTAGATTGTGGCGCATGGCCCCTGAGTGTAAATGCGATCTCGAAATTGTTCGACAGATCAAGCTGAATGGCCCGATGTGCATTGGCGGCCCCGGCAGTTCGAAGTTCATAGGACAGTTGAAGCGCATTGCCCTTCACGCCTTCTGCCATCCTGAGCGAAGCCTCGCTGTATTCCGTCGCGATGGTGTTCCATTCCCCGACCTTCTCAAAACCATCAAGCAACCGAAACTCATTGGCGGCGGGATTCTCTCCCAATGCCCACACCGGCAATAACAACCAGGCCATGCCGACAAACAGGCAGCATGATGTCCGACATGGACCTCTCATCCTTTGACACTTCCCGCAAGATTTCCGCTCATATAAAAACGCTGAAGCATCAGAAAAAGAATCAGGACCGGTGTCACAGTGATCACCGCCCCGGCCATCATCAGTTCGACATCCTGCACATGCTCACGCGACAAAGAGGCCAGCGCAATCGGAAGGGTATATTTATCACTGTCGGTCAGGACGATCAGCGGCCATAAAAAATCATTCCATGCAGCCATAAAGGTAAACAGCCCCAGTGTAATCAGAATAGGTGTCAACAACGGCACCACGACCGACCGGAAAATGCAGAGTTCACTGGCCCCTTCAATCCGGGCGGACTCGATCAGTTCCGTCGGAATGGACAAGGCATACTGCCGTACCAGGAATATACCAAATATGCTGGCCACAAAGGGGATCAGCACACCGATCCAGCTATTCACCAACCCCATCCCTTTCAACATCAAAAACAGCGGAATCATGGACACCTGGGCCGGAATAACCAGGGCACTCAACAGCCCGCGGAACAACAGGTGCCGACCTTTGAACTCAAGTTTGGCAAACGCATATCCGGCAGCCACATTAAACGTGAGTGACAACAGGGTAGCCGCCGTCGCGACAAACAGGGAATTCAAAAAGTTCCTTCCCATACTGGAATATTCAAAAAGCTTGATATAATTGGCGAGCGTCGGATGCTCCGGTAACAGCGGCGGCGGAAAATTGCTGGCCTCTCCCGGAACCATAAAGGACACACTCAGCATCCACAACAAAGGGAACAGGGCAAACATGGAAAGAAACGACAGGCCGATATTCACGCCGGATCCTCTCCATAGTTGTCTCATAGGCTTACCAATCATACCCAATTTATAGCTCCCCGCTCTTCATGTGGCATATCCAAAAAATATCTCTCCCACATTCCGACGCCTCGCGGCTGGCCCAAGGAAGGGGCGCTCTCCTCACACCACGTTTTCCTATAATAATTCCAGTGAATTCCCAAAGGCTTCTTTATCCGTTTGCCCTCCTCGCCCTTGCAATGACGCCTTCCGGCTGGCCCAAGGGAGGGACGCTCTCATGGCGGACCTTGTTTGAGCCCGGCGAGTTGGGCCGCCCTCCGCAAATTTGCGTCCCGCCCCTCCTTTGAAGCCAGACGGGGCGTCCATGGTTTTGGCTACTTTTGCCGAAACAAAAGTGGCTCGGCTGCCGGGCCGAAACCCGGCAACAAACCTACACTCCACTCCCATACCGTCGCATCACCACAAGCTGCCCAATTGCCGCCACAATCATAAAAACAAAGAGAATAAACGCCACGGCGGATGCCGAGCCCAGGCTCCACCATTTAAAACCTTCTTCATACATCAGATAAATAATGCTGAGCGTACTCTGAACGGGTCCGCCCTGTGTCATCACATAGGGTTCGGCAAACAACTGGAAATACCCGGCCATGGTCAGCACCCCAACGAGAAACAGTGAGGGAATAAGGGAAGGCAGGGTAACATTAAAAAAACGCTGAAGGGCATTGGCCCCTTCAATCCGTGCAGCCTCATACAAATCGCCGGGTATCGCCTGGAGACCCGCCAGGAGAATAATCATATTGTAACCAAAGTTTTTCCAGACCGCGAAAAGAATGATGGACGGCATGGAAAAATGCGGATCACCCAGCCAGTCCACAACAGGCAGGCCCAACCAATCGAGGGAATAATTAATCAAGCCATAACGGGTATGCAGGAGATATCGCCAAATTACCGCCACCGCCACAATCGTCGTTACGACCGGCGCAAATAGTGCGGTCCTGAAAAACCCCTTGAACCGTACCATCTGCCCATTCAGCAGCAGTGCCCCAGCCAGTGAAACAAACACGGAAAGGGGCGCACCGACCAGCACGAAATACAGCGTATTACCCAGTGCCTGCCAGAACAACGGTCGTTGCAACAGCTCAATATAATTTCGAAAACCCACAAATCTGAGGTTGGACAGATCGGCCAGGGCATAGATATCAAAGTCCGTCAGACTGAGGGCCAAGGCGGCCAGCACCGGCAGAAAGAAAAAGACGGTAATGATCGCCAGCGCCGGCCCGGCAAACATCCAGCCAGCCACAGACGATTTCACGCCCAGCCTCCTCCATCACACACCACTTCTTCAGCCGTCCGTTGCTCATGGACTGCCGGCTCGGTCACCATGCGCAATTCTTGCACGGGACGTTCCCTCTTTCTAAAATCATGTCGAGTCTTGGGAATCACGCAAACCTTCATCACGTATCACAATTTCTGCGATGTGGCGATGTATCTGATCAAGTGACCGTATGATTTGGGGTTTCAGGAAACAGCGGTGCACTCTGGAGTGGAGAACTATAGCGCCGTGAGCTGGGCATTGACACAGGTTCAGGCGGGGCCGGGACGACGTAGGTGCCTGATAAATATGGTTGACCCTATGGGGGGGTCGCACGTACCGCCCGTTGATTTACTGGGGCTGATGTTTGCCATCCATGAGATTTGCAAGGCTACGAAGCGCCTGGTTCACCGATTCGGAATTAGGAAATCGTTCGGCTACATCAGGGGCTAAAACGACCACGTTCGATCCTTGATGGTAGGCTTTTGCATATTTCCCCCTCACACCCAGTGAAAAATCATATTCCTTTCTCATCTCAACGTTTTCAGATTCCGTGCTCATAACATTCCCTTTCTCGTTTTGTGGCAAGTCGGGCGCTTATTATTCTTATAGTCTCTAACCGGTCCGTATGCACAACCACTATAGTTTTTAAATTGGTCGACACTCCTATCGTTATCCATCGCGGTTCTTCTTGTGAGTGATCTGGATCGGGGCTTGTGATGGATAAGGGGTCTCCAAAAATTGTTGTGGCTTCCTCGAAAGAAATTCCGTGTTTAGAGAAATTGAACTGAGCTTTGGAGGAGTCCCACTCAAATATCATAATGGCCGATTAAAACCATATCACACGGATATCCGGATGGCCAGATGAACAACACGGTAGAGTCCAGAATAACCAAGTTGACGCAACAGAATGACTGATGGTTTTTTTCGTGACACCTGCCGGCTGGCCCAAGGGAGGGACGCTCTCATGGCGGTCCTTGTTTGAGCCCGGCGAGTTGGGCCGCCCTCCGAATTGCGTCCATCCCCTCCTATAAGGCCAGACGGGGCGTCCATGGTTTTGGCTACTTTTGCCGAAACAAAAGTGGCTCGCCTGCCGGGGTGAAACCCGGCAACACAGAAAAACATGTGAATACCAGAGCGGGGAAATCATTACGATTCGGTCACCAGCCAGCGCTTTTTTGATGAGAAAAAACAAGAGGGATTTCCCACAGACGATCTCACGACTCCCCTCCTCCATCCCGCGCCAGCATCCAGCGACGTTTCTCCAGAATACGATCGATCCTGCTATCCAGTTCACGCGCCACTTCTTCAGCCGTCCATTGCTCATGCACCGCCCGCTCGGTCACCATGCGCAATTCCTGCACGATGCGTTCCCATTCTGGAATTTTCGGTGCCGGTAACGCACGCTCAAGCTGCTCCCTGAAAGCCACGAGATACGGATCCGATTCAAGCCGGTCTCCGCGCCAGCTTGACCGACGCGGCGGCAGATTCCCACTGATTTCATAAAACTGTTGCTGAATTTCGGGACGGGACAGGAATTCCACAAGTCGGAATGCTGCATCTTTATGTTCCGAATGTTTAAACACCACCAGACTGGAACCGCCCGCTGTCGAGGCACCCGGACCTGAAGGCCCCGGCAGGATGGACGTCATCCAGTCATCCTGCAGATCGGCAGGCAACCGACGGCGAAATTCGCCAATATTCCAGGGCCCTGTCAGATAAAACGTAAAGTGGCCGCGTGCAAACTCATCCCACACATTGGCAATGTCGGTTTCACTGGAAGGCGGTGCCAGTCCCTTCCGGAAAAAGTCGAGATAAAAATCAAGGGCAGCCACCAGCTCAGGACGGGAAAAATTGCCGTACCGATCACCGTCCCGGAGCAACGGCACTCCTTGCTGAAGAGCAAGGGACACCTGCATCTCATATTCATTCAGCGGCACGTAAAAGGCAAAATTGTCCTTTCCGACATGTTGTTTCACGGCCGTGGCAGCCTGCATCCACTCAGTCCAGTCACGAGGAGGGCGAACAATTCCGGAAGCCTTCAGAATATCCTGACGGTAAAAGAGCAACCGCGTATCCACATACCAGGGCACCCCGTACAAGGTATCGCCAACAACATTCGTCGCCCAGATCCCCGGGAAATAATCCTCTTCCATAATCACGGAAGAAGCACCTGCCATCTCGTCCAGCCCGGCAACGGCATCCAGCGCCGCAAACTCCGCTATCCAGGTATTGCCCATCTGAGCGACATCAGGCAAGGCATCTCCGGCAAAGGCCGTCAACAGTTTTTCATGGGCCGAGGTCCAGGGAATCTGCTGGACAATGACACGAACTCCAGGATTCTCGCGTTCAAACTCTTTGAGCACCTCAGGAACAATCTCCCCCTCTCGGCCCATCGCCCAGAACTTAATTTCCAGAACGTCATCCTGTCCGCTCCCGCTTGTGCATGCAGCCAACATGGCAGCCAACACAAGTACGACAACGGCAAATATGCCCGATGTCGTTTCTCTCCATCTTTTTTCCCGGACTGTTGTCATTCTGAAAGCCCCGATACTTCTTGATGATTGCAATCGCAGTTGATTTTTCTAAAACCTCTAACCTCCCATTCAATTTAAAGCCATGTTAGTCTTAGGTCCGCCTTCAACAAAATTCTAGATTTTTTGAGCATCCAAGGCTTCAAAATTCTTTATTCCGAAAAGACTGTGGGGTAGACTATATCTTTTCCAACAGTCTTCGTACTCGCTGCCACGACCAACTTCATCAAAAGCACCTCTACCTACAGATGGCAAGCGAAAGAACCTATACAGAAGCACAATTCAGACCGAAAAATATATCCTCCAGGACAAAGGAACTCGCTCTAGATGCCTTTGGAGCCAAAGACCCCCGAGTTCACAAACCGAAGAAACAAATGATGTAATTGAAGAGCATAATAATAATGCTGGGGAAATTCTATACCTTCCATGGCTTTGAGGATAAAATACACAAATTAAAAAAAGTTTAATTATGCCCAAACATCCACGTCCACATAAGTTAGAGGAGGAATCCAGGTCGGAGTTCCGTAGAAAGCTCCTGCCTTTAGGATGGATTTTCCGTGATACCACCCCAGATTATGGAATTGATGGGGAGGTTGAGATTTTCGAAATGGATTCAAGCACCGGTCTAATATTTAAAGTCCAGCTCAAAGCCACGGACAAACTCAATTTAAAGAAGAATTTCGCTCTTACCTTCAAGCGTGAAACTTTGCAATATTTCCTCGAATTTAAGATACCCGTTTTGATTGTTCATTATCACTCACACACCAACAAGTTTCACGCGAAGTGGGCGCATACATATGACTCATATTTCGAAAAGAGGGATTCCAAGACTATTTCATTTCCGTTTTCTTCGGAAGATGAATGGATTTCAGAAACACCAGAGCGACTGGTAGAAGAATTAAAAGCGATAAGGAATTTATCTTCCCCACAACCAAACCTTCCATTTTCCTTCGCATTAATTATTGAGGGGCAAACTATTCATGGAATTCAAGCAAGCCTCCTAACTTCTGAAATTCGAAAATTAATTGCCAGACTTCCTGACTTTATAGAAATAAATCCAATTCAATATAAACAGGTTCATACATTTATACGAATAAGCAATGAAGAAACAGTTATAAAGCTGGCGGGAAAAATATTCTTCTCGTTCCATACTAATGAAGGCATATCGCCTGAAACAGCTCTCAAGAAATTTCCTTTTGATGTGCTTCTAGGCGCAGGAATCGCCATAAATGAAGCCGGACATTCCAATGTGGCAGCACGCTTGATTGAGGAATATGCAACCCGAAGTTCAATCATTGATTTTCCCCAAACTCTAGGCGTTATTACGCGCTGTTTGCTTGTCGCCAATCGAGTAGCAGAAGCTCTTCAGATAGCAGAATGGATTTTCGATAAGGAAGAGACCCAAGACATGGGACAAATTCTCATGATACCGACAATTCTTAGAAAAAATTCTCTTTCATCCAAGGAAGGTGAATTTTATCGAAACTTTTTGGAGCGTCGCGTGGAGAAGGCCAAGAAACATCAAAATGCTCAGAATATCGCAGTAGCTCATTACAATCTCGGTAACTATCTTCGATATATCAAACCACGTCTTGCCCTTTTTCATTATAGGGAAGCTGCCCGGCATGACCCTCTTTATTGTGGACGAAGTTATTATTTAAGTGAGATGGGTGGGATTCTGTTCGGAGCTGGACGCTATCGTCTTGCTGCAAGATTTTATGGAGAGGCTGTAAAGTTAGGCGAAGAGGCCGAATGTCACGCACTATTCGCCGACGCACTGTTATTTGCGGGTCAATATAAAGACGCTCAAGAATCTCTCGAAATCTATTTAGCACAGACCCCCGAACCAAAAAGTGAATGGAAATTAAAAAAATGGCTGTTGGATGGACTTCGCCCTACCCTGGGAATGGATCAGCAAAAACGCGAAACTGCAGGCGCCATAAACGCAATTCAAGGATCTAAATCACATTCTCTTGAAAAAAATCTTGAAAAATGTCTAGAGGCCCTATCATTAGATGGGCTTTGTCCGGCTGCATGGCGTATCCTAGGGGATCAGAAACTGGCGGCTGGAGATTTGGAAGGTGCTTCTTTAGCGTGGCTTATATCTGCCGTAATAAACAAGCATCATTTATCATCATGGGTGTTTTATATTTCAGCGGCACTGGGTTCAAAAAGCAAATCATTTCTAACAGATGCCATACGAGTAGCATACCAGACACACGGTGAAGATTTCTTTCAAGCCCTTATTGAAATATTGAAACTTGACAGTAACTTTCCTCTAGATAAATTCGTTGGAGACGCCTACATAGCGGTGAGCGATCTCCTCGAAAGAAATCACGTGAACGAATTTCGGTGCTTTTTTGAAGGAAATAATCCTATTGTCTTTTGCTTTAAAAATTCCCGCTTGGAGGAATTGAAAATCCCAATATCAGGTTCCCAGTCCCGTATGTTATTTCAATGAAAATGAAATCAATCATGTGGGCTTTTCCATAGTGTGATTTCAAGTGGATTAGGGGGCAAGTCTGTTGTTGCAAAATTTGATTTTCCATTCGCTCAAGTTTACTCCGCAAAGACTTCCCCCTCCCGCTTTAGTCGAATTTTGGCGCCAGGCGAGCGAACCATGCCGTAACCGATTAACCCAAAATAGCCGCCGTTGGCTGCAAGATACAATAACAGAGCTGGGGAACATTATAGGGGTTAAATATTTTTTAATTTAGTCCAAACACTTGTAAAATTTTTCATAATCAGTGGGAGGGTGAATGCTAGCCTGACAAGCCAAACCACCGTTCATGACAGGATAGATCTTATCGGGGTATTCCATACACAAGAGCCGAGACATTCAAGCAACGTCTAACCTGCGAACCAAACCAGTGGGGAAGATACTTACCTTAAAATTTCCCGAGGTGACCGAAACCGTAACCATTTTCTTCGCCCTGCCCGGCAACCGATGAAGTACTGCTTGACTTCTTTTTCTGAGGGGTATCGTCTCTCCCGAAATTCACTACCAATCCAGACATCGGCATTTGAATGTGAATGCCGACCTGAAAAGTCTTTTGTGGGTTACTCCTTCGAAAGACTTTTTTTAGGGAAATGATCCATGATGTTTTCTTCACGGTGCGGAGTTGTAATGCTGACGCCTTGTGGGCTCTATCGGCACGGCTGTGATTCGCTTGGCCCAACTCTGCAAACCTTTACTCCTCTACCGAAACCTCCTTGCCCAGAAACGGGTGGGAAGGTTTTTATTGGGCCATACCCTTTTTAAATAGGAAAGAATAGAATCCCCCGAACAATATTGAGAGAAGATATCCCGGCATGTGGGGGGGCTCTCTAAAGGTGTCACATATTTCAATTATTCATCATAGAGTTAATTAATTCATGGAGGTGAATGGGCATGGCTGACGCGCAAGTCATCAATGGTGTCGATGTCGCAGCGGTGAACGAGCTGGTGAAAAACGTCGAGAGTGATCCCAAACTGGGTGAATGCAGGTTTCACATCGAAAACACCTGGAGTACGTGTGGGCAAAACCAATCGAAGGTCTCAAGCTTTTATGCGGCAAAGCAGGAAATCCCTCACGACGATCCATTCACCCTGAATGCTGATGAACCCGCCATTCTGGCCGGGCATGATACCGGGGCGAATCCCGTGGAGCACCTGTTACATGCGTTGGCGAGCTGCCTGACGACCACCTTGGTGTACCATACTGCCGTGCGGGGCATTAAAATTGAGGCATTGGAATCGGAACTCGAGGGCGACCTGGATAGCAGGGGATTCCTTGGCCTCTCGAATAAGGTCAGGAGCGGGTTCGAGAATATTCGGGTCAACTGTAAAATCAAAACCGATGCGGAGAACATCGAGAAACTCAAGACGTTGAGTACACTCTCACCGTTGTTTGATATGACCTCCCATGGCACCAATGTTCAGGTGGATATCGAGAGAAAGTAGGGAAAATAAATTGAAACAGGTGGGCTGGCGAGCTAATGGGTGAGAGTTTAAGGTTGCGACGGTTGAATCTTCCACTCTGGAGATACCCCACCGGGAAATCCAACCGATGAAACAATCGCACCGTTCATCATCCACACCGCCACAGCACCATTGGTATGCTGCCAGATCACGTCAGCCTCAGGACTGCCATCGGCATCAGCCACTTGTTTCACCTTCCACTCCGGTGAAACGAAACCAAGATTTCCAGTTGAGATCACAGAACCACCGTTCATCCGCCAGATTGTAACGAGATGATTGGTTTCATTTTTCCACAAGAGGTCAGCTTTGCCATCGCCATCAAAATCACCCACTCCCTGAATTTTCCAATTCACAGAGGTCGCACCAGGAAATTCAATAGAACTAACCCCAAGGCCATTCATCAACCACACCGCGACCACCCCGCTGGTGTCATTGCGCCAAATAATATCTGATTTGTCATCCCCATTCAGATCGCCCAAGCCCGCAATCTCCCATTTCAATGAAACGTTGGATAAAAATGCCGAATTGACAATAGTACCTCCATTCATCAACCACACCGCGACCTGGCCCGTTTTTTTATTTCGCCATACCAGATCTGCTTTCCCATCACCACTCACATCCCCCACTTTTTCAATGTTCCAAGACAGGGAGGTGCTCCCGGGGAAGCCTACACTGGTGATATTCAGGCCATTCATTAGCCAGACGGCGACGGTGCCCGTACTCGTATGCCGCCAGATGACATCCGCTTTGCCATCATTATTCACATCGCCAATACCCTTAATCTCCCACTCAGCTGGCACCCGTCCAAGTAAGCCCATCGAGACCACACTGTGCCAATTCATGAGCCAGAGAGCGACGTTTCCAGTCTGAGAATTTCGCCAGAGAAGATCGGCGTTTTCATTATCATTGAAATCGACCTCCTGTTGGGGTGGAAAATTTATGTAGTGTCCATAGTTGTCCCGGTTGTATTTTTTCTTGTTATACGGAAGACTGGTATCCGTGGGGCCGGCCACCCATTTGTGCTGCATGTATAAATCTTCCAGGTCCTCCGGGTAAGCATGAGAAATGTTCCATCTCAAAGCTGAATCCGCAGGAAGCAACGTCAGGTAGGACGGAAATATCTCATCGGACCCGGGATTCCAATTTTCCGGAATAGTCCCTGTTAACCAATTAAAAGACAGAGCTGCCCCCGGTTCTAGCAGACCGTTACCCCAAAGACCGTCAAACGATTTATCCAGAAAAATTCCGGATAAATTTAGAACAGTATTTTGGGGAGGAAAGTTTAAGGCAAGAGTGCCAGTATTTACGATTCGCCCTTTAATGGCGACCGGTCCAGCCGTCAGACGGGTTTGTGCCTGTATCCACAACTCATATTCAAAGAGGTGCTCGGAATCGAGATGGGACGGAGTGGGATGGACGGTGATAGTCAGGTCTGCGCTATTCGCCAGCTCTCCATCAGTTGCGGTCAGTCGTAGGACATATGTTCCCGGAGCACTGAATCTGGCGGTGGTATTAACTTCGAACTCATTCAAAAAGGTCACGGTGCCGGGGCCACTGATTGTTGACCATTGTGACCACGTGAAGTTGTAAGGGGCGCCATCATCCGTCACAGTCCCATCAAGAGCTGCGGCACCAGGAAGGATAACGGTTTGGGGCGAACCGGCATTGACCGTAGGGGCGACATTTGGTCCCACTTTAAAAGCCGCTATCCAAGTATCGGGTTGAATATCCGCCGTGCTACACCAACCCTTCAATTGAAAAGTGAGGTCATAGTTACCTGGAGCGAGTTCTAGTGCTCCAGTGCCCCAGAAATTGGACAAAGCTGCGTCATCGAATTGGTCGGTCCAGGCCGCACAACCGGGGCTCACAAAAGGCGTGTAAAGTCCGGTAAAGACCCCCTGATTAAAGACATCTATAAATCCCCCATTCCAACCTGCATCTGTAACAATCAGGTATAACTTTTGACCCTCGGTGACTGAAAATGTGAAGCCATCCTCATTGTTAAATCTATTATTTCCGAAAGGATGCGTCCATGTGAGCGATTGCCAACCGGAACCGGGTAAATAGGCAGTGGCTCCCATTGCAGATTGAGGAAAGGCGAGAAGAACAATAAATATTGTTCCAAAGAAAAGGTGCATTATGGTTAGAAGCCTCAGAGGTTGCCATCCGAATATCGGTAAAATCCTGGTATTCCTTGATGATACTGAAGCAGAGAGACCAGCCCCGGTATAACGCGAATTCATCAGCGTCGGATTGTTAAGTCCAGGTTTAAGGAAGACGGAAAAGGGCCTCTAAACCATGCGTTAGATGGCAATTAAACTTTGGGGCTTACACATGGGGGATCTGTTTCAATGGGGTCACATTGATCTTCCCCTAGTTTCGTGGACACCTAGTTAAGCCGCGAGAGCCATTTCTTCAAACTCAGCTGGCGTCCGATAGCCAAGAACAGAATGGCGTCGCTGCCGGTTGTAAAAGACTTCGATATAGTTAAAAATCTCCGCTCTGGCCTCCTGACGTGTGTGATACTGTCGAGCATGAATGAGTTCCACCTTCAGTGTGTGGAAGAAACTTTCCGCGACCGCGTTATCCCAACAATTCCCCTTCCGACTCATACTGCACTGAATCCTCGAGGCTGTTAAGACAGCCTGAAACGCATTGCTGGCATACTGCACGCCCTGATCAGAATGGTGGCTGAGGCCAGGCCCCGGCTTCCCATTCTTAAGCGCCATCGTGAGCGCGTCAATCACTAATTGTTGAGTCATCCACCGATCCATGGCCCAGCCGACCACTTTCCGATGGTAGAGATCGAGCGTGATCGCCAGATACAACCATCCTTCGCGAGTGGGGATATACGTGATGTCGGACACCCACCAGCAGTTGGGCGTGGCCACCGCAAACTGCCGTGCCAATACGTTTTCCGCGACCGGATGGGTATGACAAGAATTTGTCGTGGCCTTGAACTTCCGTTTGTGCCGGGAGACAATCCCGTGCGTGCGCATCAACTGGGCAACCCGGTGTTTTCCGCAGGCCTGACCAGTGGCTTGCAAATCCGCATGAATACGGGGACTGCCGTAGGTCTGCCGACTGCGTTGATGGATGGCTTTGATCTCCACCAGTAAACGGCGGTTCGCTCGGCTTCGTGGGCTTTCAGCACGTTGCAGCCATGCATAGAACCCGCTTCTGCCCACTCCCAGTACTTGACACATCAGGCCGACTGGAAAGACTTCTCGATAATTTCGGATAAACGCATATCTCATAGCGAATCCTTCGAGAAGATGGCTGCTGCTTTTTTTAAGATATCTCGTTCCATCTGTAATCGTGCATTCTCGCGCCGCAGCCGCCGGAGTTCCTCGGCTTCCGGGCTGCCTGGTCCATGGCCGGGAAACGCGCCCTCCGGGCTTTCGACTAACTCCTGTTTCCACCGGCCTAACACGGTATCCCGGATGCCCAGATCCCGAGCCACTTGAGCCAGGCTCCTTCCACCCTCCGTCAGAAGCCGAACGGCTTCAACTTTGAACTCTTTGGTAAAACTCCTCCGTGATCGTCCCATCGACACCTCCTTCAGAACATTATCCATACTTATGGACGTGTCCACAAAACCGGGGGAAGATCACATCCATTCTGGTGGAGAAAAGCGCGGAACGGTGAAACCGGCGGGGGGAGAAACATGGGGGGAGAACCGGGAGGAATTACGGGGACAAAAGGCGGGATTGCCCAGCGTATAAAAAGGACCTTTCGGATTCATTTCATGCCTTTAGATAGTCTTCCTCGGCTTCAATTCCTTCGACTGGAAAAGACTCCATTCCATATACAATGAGATGAGGGAAGTCAGGTTCATTGTGCCACTTACCGGACTGATGCTCGCACAGGGTAAATGCGTGAGCTTCAATTGTGAGGTTGAATCTTCCATCCTGACCCCACCCCGCCAGGAAATCCGACGGATTCGATTACTGTGCCATTCATCAGCCAAACGGCAACCGTCCCATTGTCATGCTGCCAGACCACATCGACTTTCTCGTCAGCATTTTCATCAGACACCTGAGCAATGTGCCACGCTAACGGCACTCCGCCCAGAGAGCCAACTGAACCAATGGTGCTGCCATTCATGAACCAGACCGCCACCGCTCCATTGACGATATTGCGCCAAACTATGTCTGTGGTCCCATGCCCATCGAAATCCCCGAAACCGGCTATCTCCCAATCCGTAGGAGCAACTCCAGACAATCCCATTGAGACGATGGTGGTGCCATCCATTAGCCAAACGGCGACTTGGCCCGTGCTCGAATTGTGCCAGATCACATCTCCCTTCCCATTGGCATCCACATCTCCAACACCCTTCAACTGCCAACTTGTCCAGTCTCCGGCTACTGGGTTCAGTACGCGCGAATCGGAAATGGCCTGACCATTCATTAACCAGATGCCTACTTGACCGGTATTCGTATTCACCCAAATCAGATCCGCTTTGGTATCACCATTGAGATCCCCGACAGCCTTCAATTTCCATTCAGGTGATACCGAACCAGGAAATCCCACAGACATGAGCATAACCCCTTCCATAAACCAAATAGCCACAGTTTGGGAATTCTGATTTTGCCATACCACATCCGCTTTGCCATCCCCATTCACATCCCCAATGCCCATAATTTTCCATGGCGCTGGGACCTTCCCTGGGTATCCAAAATCTTTAACCGCGCTGTCATTCATCGCCCAGATGACCACAGTCCCAGTCAATAGGTTTTGCCAAAGAAGGTCTGCTTTGCTATCTCTATCAAAATCCTGAGGATTGGGGATGGTAAGGCCAATGGGGTAAGGAATAGCCGCCCTGCTGCGGTTTAAAGTAGCGGTGGCGGTGAAACGACAGCCATCTCCCCCAATAGGTCCTTCAAACCGGGTGAACGTGAGATGATTCCCGGACAGGGTGCCCGTCAAATTAACCATTCCACTTCCACCAGCAGCATTATCGCTGATTCGTTTAAGTTCAAAAATCCCTCTGCCTGCAAACATGCCATCCGCATTCACGGAATTTCGAAGCAACAGGTTAACCACAAAAGCCCCCTCCACCAGATCTAATTGGAAAGCCCCCTCACTCGTAAAGGCTGCTCCCTCCTGGGTTTGCATGGCTAAGATAATTGGAACGCTGCCAGATTTCGATCTATTGTTCGCAGGATTGGGACAGTTTGATAGAGTTCGGGTGAGCAACCCGGTCCAGGTCCCTCGTGAATCGGGGACTCGGACTAAAGATATATCATTATACGTGATGGTAACTTGGGCATTCGTGCTGAGGGCGCCATCGTCAGCCGTGAGACGTAAGACATATGTTCCCCCGAGACTGAAACTGGCTGTGGTATCCACGGCCGCAGCATTGCCAAACGTCACGGTGCCCGGCCCGCTCACTTTGATCCAAGTGCTAGTCACTGTTCCACCTGGCAGCCCGTCATCGGTCACGGTCCCATCTAAAGGGGCCGTGCTGTGAAATACGCCAATGGTTTGATTGGGTCCGGCATCCACCACAGGAGCCTGATTGGAAGGATCAAGGTGAGCGATCCGGGCTTCCGTTATCTCTGCCGAATTGAGCACACTGCCAACAATGGTAAGACCAAACACTACTAAAATGGGTACAACGGTTCTGTTCATGTTTATTGCTTTTACCTTTCTGTGTAAAAACAACTCTCACCGTTTTTTGACCAAGGAAGTGTATCTTTAATGTACTCTATTCCGCCTTATTGGCAACTCTTACTGGGTGGAGGGTGGAGACCCACTGACTTTGGGGGAATAACGAATGTAGGTAGGATGCCTCCTTACAAAGGAGGGGGTTCTGGAACGATCCCATTCATGGAAGTGAATGGCCATGGACGACGCGAAAATCCTTAATGGTGTCAATGTTGGAGCCGTGGACGAGCTGGTGAAATACGTGGGAAGTGATCCCAACCTGGGTGAATGCAAGCTTCACATCAAATATCCCCGGAGTACGTGTGAACAAAACCAATCACTGTAAGTCGGGATTTCACACTTCAATCCCAACCATTAGGAAAGTCAGGACAAATTTTGGATGAGAGAACGGGGAGGAATTAGGGGGTCAAGAGGCAAGACTGCCCGGCATATTCAAAAGACTTCTCGAATTCATTTCTTGCATGTCGATAGTCTTCTTCTGCTTCAATCACTTCCTTTGTTCGGGTTGGGGCTTTCCACGAGGCCTGGTTGCAGGCTACGGCTTTTCCTAGGTTAAAGACTCCGCCTCGTGCACACAACACCTTTAGGTCCGCATATGCTATACGCTCCCGGTTCCTGGACGATTGTAACGTTTGTTGATACCCGGTTAGATTTTTCCGAGCTTTGATCACCTTTTCTACTGCGATGCCACAGGAGGGAGCATACGGTTCGCTGCCGGCAGGCCAAGCCCAGGCCACGAGAAGCAGAAGAGGGAGAGCTATACCAGGTAAAATTTTGATCATCACCGATTGATACCGAATAGAACGTTTACAATCATCGCGCCTGGTTAAGGCTCAAGTAGACAGATCTGCTTTGCCTGTTGAAACATTTCTTCAAACGCTCGCCTTTCCTGCCGGTATTGGTCTATTTCAGCCAAAGCAAACTTGTCGGGTTTTGGGCTGTGCCATTGCGACTTGGAACAAATGACCGTTTGATTCCCACTACCACGGCTGCCGGCAACACAGGCCTCCGCTTCGCCATATGCGCCGGATTGATGGGCTCTTAACATTTCCATGGTACGACGGAATGGAACAAGCGCCTTCCTAGCCGTATCAATCTTTTCTAACATGATCTCACAGGATGGAGAAGAGGATTCGGCGAATGTCGGAGTAGTAAACACAACCGCAAGGCCGAGGATGGCGAGAGAAGAAAAATGTTTCATCTTCAGTTCCGGTTAAGGACAACTCGAAGAAGCCTTATATTATCACTCCTTTGGCCGGCGAGGACAATCACTGAGTAGAAAGGAGATCGCTAGTAGCAGTGGCTAGTAGAACCGGTAGGACGACTACCTGGCATTATGGAATGGCACCTACCCATTATAGATCTTTTCTTCAAGAACCCAAAAATCAATTAACGACCCTGAGTCGAATGCCGAGCGGGCAGGCAATTGGGGGGAGAGAAAGAGGTCCGGATTTATCCGGGTTGCGAGGAGTGTCTGACGCAGCATCAGCCCAAACGGTCATTTCAACACATGGCTCGTCATCCTCACCGCCTCATGGTGATTGACAGACCCCCGGCATGCTGATTCATTTCACAGCCAGGCAATACCCATCCCTTCAGCCATACGGCCCAGGAAATTCCGTTGAGCGCCGCACTCAACTCGTCAAGCCTATACTTGATCCCGGTACAGCGAGTGTCTACGCCTTCACGACCAGTGCGGGATAGCGAGCCTGCACGGTGTACCAGTTCCATGGTCCACCCGCCGTCTGCGTGATGGCTCCCCAGACCTCTGCCGATGGCGGCACGTTCCTGAGCACCAGCGACACCGTCGTCTGGCCACTGAGCGTCCGCGGGCCGCTGTTTGCCACCGTGCCGCCTCCGGCGTACCCGGATAGGTCGAACGTCGATGCCCGTTCAAAAACCTCGATCGCGAACACCATGACGTAAGTCGAAACGGCTGTAATCCCGTAGGCTTTCGGCTCAAAGTGCATGGAAACGGCAGGGTTTCGGGTGGGCGACTCCCGACGATCGAATCCGGCATACGGCTTGGCTCCACTCGAAGTATTCACATCCACCTGAACAATGGTCGGCCTGATGAGAGTCAGATTTGTTCGGCCACGACCGACGGTCTTGGCGGGGCTCAAGGTCTCTATCGAAAAAACAAAAAAGCCGACATTACGCCAGCCGCTGACCGGTTCGAACATTTCTTTGAGATCCTTTAATGGCAGGTCTGATGGAAATTTGGCGGGATTCACCTTGCGCTTGTTGATTGGTTCAGGCTCGGTCGGCTTTGCAGGTCTCTTGGATGGTTTTTTTGTTGTCATGATGACTCTCTTTGTGGTGGGTGAAGTCCATTCGCCTCCCGTTTTCGGAACGGGAGATTTCGCTACTCTACTCCTTCCGTCTTAAAAATCAACTACCCCGCCAAGGAGAGCAATCGTGTGTGAGATGCTCACGAACAGTTGAAGAAGCAGGAGTGCTGAATCTTGTATGGCTGACTATTTGTGAAGATGCACGTCACTTGCCCATACGGGAAGGAGGTCAGTCAACGGAAGGGTCTGAGCAAGTTAAGGATTTCTTGGAGCATCGCCTCCGGGTTTTCCATGCAATCATGACCCGCGCGAGGAATGTCCTTGATAGACACGAAGGGATTCCCTGCCTTTTGTGCAATGCGTTGTAAAGCTTCGGCTTCCCATGCCCCGATAAGCGGGTCATTTTCTCCCCGCATCAGCAGCATGGGCAATGTGACCCGGCTTATCTGTTTATAGGCCATGGCAGAGTATGCCTCCGGTCCCATCATGTGCCACCACGTTTTATAGGTAAAGATTTCATCGTGCAATGGGCTCCGGCTTGGTCCTCGGGCTTGGTAGATCACCACCATTTCGTCATGATCACTCTGAGAGGGATTCTCGCCGAGAATAGACTTAGCCTGGGCATACAATTCCTCATAGCTCGGAGTACTTTCCCATTTGGCCAATCGCTTTCTCTGTGTATCGGGGATGGCATAATGCGTCCCTTCAAGAATGAGCCCTTTGACAGTGGGAACCTGGCGATGCCCGGCCCAGTGCAAGACCATACTGGCACCGAGGCTATAGCCTAAGATGAAAATATTAGAAAATCCCTCTTGAGTCAGGAAATGCACGGCTGCGTCTATATCATGGATCGTCTCATCGAAAATTCCTCTTCCGTTTATTTGCCCGGCGAATGCCAGTCTGGTGTTAATGGAAAACGACGAAATATTTCGCTCCCGGAGCGCCTGAGGAAGAAGGCGAGGAGTTCCCCGTGCCAGGAAGTTCCCTAACAGACCATGCACCTCTATGACAATTGGTGTCTTGAGGATGTTCGTATCAAGATCATTTTCTTTGATGACCAGATGCCCATTCATCATCACACCATCGCGTGTTCGAAGCCGGAACAGTTGTTGGTGGGGGTGGATCATCGGAATCTTTGGTGGAGAGATTTTTGGACAGTTCCGTAAAAGACCGTCATTATTCAAATCGTTCCTGAATCCATTTCACTACCTCTTGTCCGAGTTCTTCGTGCTTTCCAGAAAGATCGTGCCCGGCTTCAAGATGAAGCAGGGTCACATCGGGGTTGCCTGCCGTTGTGGCCACATTTCCCAGTGCGGCACACTCCTGTGGATCGATCATCTCATCATATTGTCCGTGAACTAACAGGACCGGCACCTTGATACCGCCTATATGTTGATAGGCTTTGGGACCATCGGCTTCAGGTCCTGCTAAGGCCCACCAGGTTTTTAACGTATAGATTTCCGAATGCTCCGGTCGGACGGTTGGACCATGCGCCCGTTTGACGACAATGGTTTCATCATCCGGCAGATCATGCCCGGGCTTTGAAGGATACAGTGTTTTGGCCTTTTCATAGACTTCCTGGTAGGAAGGTTGACTGCCAAATCGTGTCCATCGTTTCCGGATCGTGTCGGGCAAAGAATACGCTGTGGCAATGGCAATAATTCCTTGAATGGCAGGAGATGGGAATTGTTGCTGTTGCAACGCGCCATAACGAATCGCCATGGCTCCTCCCAAACCATGTCCTACAAGAATAATTTTCTGAAAACCCATCTGTCGAAGATACATACAAGCCGCATGGATTTGAGGCATCGCCTCGTCGAAAATACCAAATCCAAAAAATAGGCCCAGGTTGGCCATGATCGTATTGATGGTCATGGAGGAATACCCATGCTTCGCCAGAATGTACGGAAGGTCATGCTCGGTTTCATCCAGGAGATTCCCTAAGAGTCCATGGAGCCTCAATAAGACAGGTTTGTTCCGGAGATGCTCAACGTCTGTGACAAGATGATAAAACAGCCCATCAATTTGGTGATTTTGAAAAGGAATGGAAATGATGGTTCCAGACCAACTATCAACCTTCATATTGCACCCTTTAATACCGCGATGGCCGTGTCTATGTTATTTCACGTGATCAAAATCTGAAGGCCCCGTCCATGACTCCCATCAAAAAACGAATGGGACTTTTCAGGGAATGCCCAAGAGGCTGGATGAGTTGTGTGACAATACGGACTCGATGAACGTCATAGTGCACAGGCCGGCAGGCAACCCCACTCACACACGCGTCAGTAATGCACCCAACGAAATAAAATGGAACTCGTAGCGCTCAGGATCGGCCTCGAATCGATTTGCCATCCGGGCGTACAGCTCGTCGATCAGCTGTGGCCGATCGGGGGTGTTCGGCAGGCCGGACGTAAAGACAGGTTCTGAGAACGCGCGGATGAATCCGGCGTAGCTCCCGGCCCAGGCGCGCGAGTCCCCACTCCGGGCAAACTCTTCGTTGAAGGGTACCCGGCATTCGCGGGCCTCCGCCTTGTCAACGCGGAAAGCCGTGGGCTCCCCGCTCTCTCCGGACGGGGGCAACAATTCCGGAAGCGAACGATAGAAAACGGGGAAGACGAAATTCTCGTAGACGTCGCGCGTCAGGCGGCCGTCCTCCACCATGTCCAGCATCGCATCGCTCAGCCCGTCGATTATTCCGTTTGCGGTGTTGTGCTCGTCGTTTCGTCCGAAGACTTGAACGAGCAGCTTCCCGCCGGGCTTCAGCTCGGCGGCACGGGACCGGTAGAAACTCAGGATGTCTTCACGGGCGTGCTGGGTGAAGGCGGCTCTTTCTTCCGGGGTCACCGAGACGCCCTCGCGAAAGGCCCGCTGCGCTGGCGGCGAGGGCGAGATGAACTGCCGAAGGGGCGTCGCGGGCAACGCAGACATCCAGCCCACCGCATTGAAGGTCGTCGCGATGTCAAGGCTCGAAGCCGGAGCAACACGCTCGAAGAGTGACCCGCCGACGGCAGCGGGATAGATACCGGCTGTGCGACTTGTCGGTGTCTGGTCGGGAAAGAGGTTGGCGAAGAGTTGATTGAAGTCGTTCGTGGGCAGATCATCGAAGAAGGTCCAGATGTCGGCCGATGTGCGTTCGCGCAGTGCCTTGATGATCGCGCCCACGGCATGAATCGCGTTAGCGCCTTCGGACGAACCGAGGTCGAGCAGCGCGATCGGCGAGCCGCGCGCCGGCAAGGGCAAATCGGCCATGGCCTCTACCATCCAGGGAAGAAACTCGTCCATCGCGGCGCGCTGCCCGGAGGAATGCGCATCGTAGAAGCCTCCCCCTCTCATACCGGTCGTACTCGCCATGTTTAGATCTCCAGGCCCGTCGCGTGGGAGGCGGCGGATCTCATGTCGTGACATCAATACTCGGGCGCTGATGATCGCTTTAAAAGCCCTGTTTGCGCAGAGCAATACGAATGGTAAAAGGCCAGTTTGCCTGGACCGGAAACTACCAAAGACCTTGTTGAGGAATCAATCCCGTGTGGTCAACACACTCATCCGACCTCCTGTGTGTGACACACTCAAAAATTCAAGCCTGTCACGTAGCAAAAAGACAAACCCTTTTTTTGCTAAACCAACTCGGTTCCGTGCATGCGCGCGAAGAGTTCCCAATCAAAGGGTTTTGGTGCCACGGCATGCAGAGGAATGGGCTGAATGGTTCCAGGATCACGGTAGGCTAACATGCAGCCGATGATCTGTTCCGGTTGTTCGATCAACCGCCGGATGGCTTCGTAGGCAAAGAGTTGCGCCATGGTTTTGTCCACCGGGGTGGGGAAGGCGCCTCGGAGGGTATGGCCAAGAATGGTGGCCTTGGTTGCCACAGACAGAGGGTAATGTCCGGATCGCGGTTGCAGGTGGGTCCACTGGGAAATCCGACTGCCGACATAATCCACCAAGCCATGGACCCCGCCCTCCGGATGATGTTGGTGAGGCGTGCGTTCGGCCACAATTATTATATGGCTTTTATTCCGGACCCCCAACGTTTGTTTCAATGTCCCCAGAATGACTTCCTCAATGTAGGCATCCGGATCCGGATGTTCATTCACTAACAGTCCCTCGGCTCGTGCCTGGTAGGCACACATAAGCGCCAGATGCCCGGATCCTGCCCCCATGACCTCCACAAAAAACACACTGCCCATGGCGGCACTGGTTGCCTTCAGCGACTCGATGGATTGATTAGCCAGGGCGACCGCCGATTGGAGCCCGAGTGAGGTGGTTCCGGCGATATTGTCGTCGATCGAACCGGGAATCCCCACAACCTGAATGCCGAACCGTTCATAAATGGCACGGGCCCCACGCATACTGCCGTCACCGCCCATCACAATGAGCGCCCCATCCTCCAGGTACGGTTTGAGATGCTGAATGGCGGCCAGTTGAGCCTCCTCATCCTTGAAATCTTCAAAACGGCTACTGCCAATCGGGCTGCTGGCATGATTGCTCATGCCACGTGTGTCCTGTTCCGTCACCAACTCAATCCAATTATTGGCCAACCCCAGAAATCCGTGTTGCACGAAATAGACTTCGAGGCCTAACCGGTTCCCCGTCACGCGGAGCTCCTTCAATGCCGCTCCGGCTCCCGCAAAATCCCCACCGGAGACCAGGGCCACGATCCGCCGAATCTGACGTGGTTTCAAGATGACCTTTCCCCGACGGCCTTGCTCCGCAGTCATCAAGGCCTCGCGGACGGCACGTTCCCGCTCTGAAAGGCCCACGGCTGTGGAATAGCCTGACAATTGCCCATGTTCATAGGTGAGGAGAACGACGTTGTCCTGTCCTTCCTTATAGGCGCCAAATTCTGAGAAGGCTTCACTGAATGGACGAGGATCCAGAAAAATTAAGAGCGCACGCAAGGTTGAGCTGTGCGTATATAAACACAACACTTTTCCCTGGTGGCTTTGACCCAACTGATGGAACCCGTCAACCAATTCCACATAGAGTTCAAAGAAAGAGTGACCGCCGGGATAACTGTACAGGGGGTGTTTAATCAGACGTTGCGCCGTCTTCGTATCGACCCCAAAGGCCCTGGCGGCTTCTTCGATCTCAATTGTTTTCTCAATACCGGTGGCCCATCCGAAGTCTTGCGATTCTAACGCCCATTCCGTGATGGGCTGAGTGGCCTCGGCTGTCTCGGGAGACAGGATAGAGACGACCCGTTCAAAAAGCTGCCGGGTATTGGGACTCTGACTCACCATATGCACAAAGGATTTCGAATCCAGGTAGTTATCCAACTGAAGGTAGTCCAGTTGTTTTCCCACCAAGCCTAAGGTCCGGACAAGGGCGGTTCCGATGGCGTCAGCCTTAGGAATTCCCCGCTCGGCATCCAGGACGTTTCTCAACCGGCGCCCCACCCGAAACTTCTTACTATCCATCCGGGAGACACCGTGCCGCATGGTGAAAAACAGCGTGCGGGCACTTAAATCCCTTGGCATCAACCAGAAGCGGTCATCGCCAATATCCAGGACGATCCGACCCTCCGCCAGATTGGGCGTCATATGCTCGCGCGGAACGATCGCCACGGGTCGACGTCGTATAGGTTTATTCGTGGCCCCGATTGGTGCTCGAAACAAGGGAGCAAGCTCGCCCTGAGCGAGAAGCTGATTCCAGGCAGCGAAAAACACCAACTCATCTCCTCCGCAGGCTTGCCGGATCAACGCCTGCCTTGCCTCTCTGTAAGCTGCGGCATTGGCAAACCCTTTTTGAGCCTCCTGCACAAACAGTCGTATGGCGGCCATGGCCTCCAATGTCCGTTGCGGACGATCTTCCAATGAAGTTAAAGGGGAATGAGGCTCCGCACCCTCTACGGGCGGACGTCTGGCAATAGCCTCCCCATAGGTTAACAGCCCGTTAATCGTGACAAATTCCAGATTTTCTGCTTCTGCTTTCATCTATTCACCTCACCAAATCCTTCAGCTATTATTGGTTTCATACTCATCTTGCATCATCATAATATGATTCGACCTTATCGACAACGCACATCCTCCTCCATAAACATTTAAGTCATCTCCTGTCGATACAATTATCCTGTGCACCCGGTTCTCCCGGCTTGTGGAAAAGACGCCCTTCTTTCACTCACCCGGTGGGTGATACCACGCCAACACAATGGAGTCCGGACCGGTGATCCACCATGCTAGAGTTTAACGCTGTAGTGGGCTACACTTCATAAGTACCCACAGGGAGGTGGGATATCTTCCACGCCAAGCAGCACTCCAGCGACACGAATACCGACAATCCGATGAACCTCAACCGGAAACTGGGGCACCCAATCCCTTTTTGACACCCGTGTTTAGGATGATGAGATCGTTTCCACCATTCACGATCATGAAAAACTGATAGGGACCCATTCATGCAAAAGACAAAAATCATCTGCACGATCGGACCAGTCACCGAATCTTATGAAATGTTGCGCAAAATGTATGATGCCGGCATGAACATCGTGCGGTTGAACATGTCCCATGGAACCCACGAATCCCATGCCAAAGTGATCAAACATATTAAGACGCTCAATACCAAGGTCCCATTTCCTATTCCGATTCTTTTAGATACCCAAGGCCCTGAAATCCGGACAGGGGATTTATCGATTGACCTCAATCTTCAGGAAGGCACGATCGTTTCTATTTCTGCGCGTGGTCCGATGGATGTGGAAGAAAGCTCTATTCACATCAACTACGCCGATTTAATGGAATCTGTGAATGTCGGCGATAAGATTACCGTGGATAACGGGTTGATTAATTTTGAGGTTCTGGAAAAACAGGATCGTCTCATGCAGTGCCGGGTCCTTGATGGGGGGGTATTGAAAAGTAAACGCCATGTCAATTTACCTGGAATCCGCGTCAATCTCCCTGCCATTACCCAAAAGGACGAAAAAGACATTGCCTTTGGTTTAGCCGCCGATGTGGATTTCATTGCTCTTTCCTTTGTTCGAGAAGCAAAAGATATCCGACAATTACGACAGCTTATGGGCCACAAAGTGGGGAGAGTGAAAATTATTGCCAAGATTGAAGATCAGGAAGGCGTCCGGAATCTGGAAGAGATTATTCAGGAATCGGATGGCATTATGGTGGCTCGCGGAGATTTGGGAGCAGAAATCAACCTGGAGGATTTGCCGAATGTGCAGCGCAGAATCGTGCGGCTCTGTGCGGAATCCGGCAAACGCGTGATCGTGGCCACCCATCTCCTGGAATCGATGATCCATAATCCCATCCCCACGCGCGCTGAAGTCACTGACGTGGCCAATGCCATCTATGAGGAAGTCGATGGGGTAATGTTATCCGGGGAAACCACGGTCGGAAAATATCCGCTGAAATGCATCGAGTATCTGCGAAAAATCTCCATTAAAACCGAAGCCATTCCAGGATTGCAGTTTGCGAAACAGTTAAAGCTGACGACAGACAAACAGCAATTGGCCACTGCCGCCGTCCAGCTCGCGGAAGGATTGCACGCGAAAGGGATTGTCGTGATCACCCGTCGAGGCATCATGGCGGACTTGGTCTCAAATTGTCGGCCATTTTCCACAAACATTTATGCTTTCACGAACGGGAGTCAATCCCGTCGAACGATGACGCTGAATCGAGGCGTCTATCCTTTTCGGATCGACTTTAGTTCAGACCCGGAGAAAACACTCCAAACCGCATTTCGAATTTTAAAAGCCCGGGAACATTTCCAAACTGGAGATAAGGTCGTGATTATCTCAGACGTGTTGGCTCAAGAGCGGGTCGATGGAATTCAAATCCGAGCCATTCCCTAAGATTCCCTGGACAGACCATTTGGTCCACACGCCTCCGAACCCTGGACAGCAATCGGTCTTGTGGCCCCATTCCCTGACACGTCCCTGTTCTGAAGGCTTCAAAGAAGAACCAAGTCCTTCTATTGAACGGGGATGGGGGAGAGCAGTTAGATTCTTCGGATAGCCAGAAGAACCATGGAAATGAGCCAGGCAAAAAAGACAATATTAATGAAAAATCCTTCCATACTATTCTTATCGGCCTATGAGTTCCTAAAGTTAAGTTTTTTCTTGTTCTTTGAGATTCTTGCTTCATTTTTCACTCGTTATCGATATCCTGCCGCACAATCCATGACGACCCTTGGCCATTCACCACACAACCAATGCCCCCGGCTTTGGCGATTTCGTTCATTCAGAATGGAAAAGGATGGGAAGACACCCCCATCAGGTGAGCACAAATTACGGCGTCGGTGAAGACAGGGTCTTCTGCTGCCTGGAAGGCTGAACTGGAAGGGACACAATACGCTCTAAGAGCATATCGGCAAGCTGTCGTTTCGGCATGCGTGGGATGTGATGCGGGGCAGCACCCGGCGTAAGAACATACACCTCATTGGTATCATTTCCAAAGGCAGACTGCTCTCCGCCGATGTGATTCACAATCAGCATATCCAGATGTTTGCTGGCGAGCTTGGCCTGTCCATGCTCAATAAGATGGTCAGTTTCAGCCGCAAAGCCAATCAGGCGTTGGTGTGTCCGCTGGGCGGAGAGTGCCATTAATATATCCGGCGTCCGTTCCAAATCCAACCCTTCGCCATGCCATTGGTCTTTTTTGATTTTCTGCGCATGCGCCTGTTTGGGGCGAAAATCTCCTACCGCAGCCGTCATGCAGAGCGTGGTCGCCCATTCAAATCGTGCCGTGAGCGCCTGCAACATGTCTTCTGCGGTGACCACCGGGATCACCGTCACATTCTTCGGAGCTTTTAACTGCGTGGGACCCGTGACCAAGACGACCTCGGCCCCGCGTGCGGCGGCGGCCTCGGCCAAGGCAAATCCCATTTTACCTGAGGACCCGTTACTGATAAATCGCACAGGATCAATGGGTTCCTGCGTGGGACCCGCCGATATCAGGACACGCTCCTCTTGCCAATCTGTTCGGCGATGCAGGAGGTCAACCACCGTCGACATGATGACTTCCTCGGCAGCCAAACGCCCCTGTCCCCATTCTCCGGAGGCCAACGCCCCAACTTCCGGCTCGACCAGGACCACCCCTCGATGGCGCAGGGTCTGTGCATGGGCTTGGACCGCCGGATGGGCCCACATTTCACCATCCATCGCCGGACAGATCATCACCGGACATTGAACGGTGAGCGAAATGGTTCCGAGTAAATTGTCGGCTAACCCGAGGGCCATTTTGGCTAACGTGTTCGCGGTGCAGGGAGCCACGACCAACAAATCGGCATGTTCCGTTAAGGACAAGTGCTTCATGTCCTGATGGCCGGCAAAGACATCACTCGCCACCGGATTTCCTGACAACACTTCAAACGTCAGGGGGGCGATGAACCGGGTCGCTGAATCCGTCATGACCACATGAACTCCGGCACCGGCTTGCGTCAACAACCGTACAAGCCCCACTGCCTTATAGGCAGCAATACTTCCCGTGACTCCAAGGACAATCCGCTTCCCTATTAATCCGGGGCTCATCTTGATGGAATCTCCCGCCAAGTCAATTCAGCTCTGTTCTTCAGGTTCAACCACGGTGCCAAGATGTTGAGCCGTGTCATCGATATACACACTTAATTCTTTTTTGATTTCTTGGGCATTTTCATCCGGCTGTGCATAGAGAGCCGGATCAATGGGACGTTCATTTGCTCGTTTGGCATTTTTAATGGCTTCTTTGGCTTCCTGGCCTATTAAATACGGGACCTGTTTGTTCAGTACTTCTTCCAAAGCCCTCGAAGTGTCTTTTGAAAATTTGCTGGCTCCGTAGGGCTCTCCACCCCGAACCAATTGCTTGGCCCGCTGGGCAGCAATCAATACGATCCGATACCGTGAATCAAATTCTTTTTGGTGATGTTCGGGTAATAACGATAATGCATCCATTGGATATCCTCTTTCCTTTCTGTGAAAAACACCTGATCAGATGAATAGTCTACACAAATCAATCCCATCAATGCAGCATTTATCGGAACACATGTGTGGCATCGACATGGGTGGTTCGAACGCGTTCAGCCATAATGACGGCTTGAAGTTCCTCGATGGCCTGCTCCAGAGTTTCATTGCGAATTGTATATTGGTATTCCGAGTAACTCCGCATCTCCTCTTGGGATTTCTGAAACCGACGCTCCTGCTCGTCCGATGTATCCGTCGCCCGTTCAACCAGACGGGTTCGAAGGACCTCCAAAGAAGGAGGCAGAATGAATACGGTTACAGCTTTTTGAAGATTTTCCATGACCTGCCGCGCGCCCTGCACATCGATGTCCAACAAGATATCCGTGTTCGAACCGGACTCCTGCTCCAACTCCTTCCATGGTGTTCCGTATAATCGTCCATAGACTTCCGCATATTCAGCAAACGCGTGCTCGGAAATTTTTGCGTGAAACTCAGTTTCCGAAATAAACCTGTACTCCTTGCCATCCGTTTCGCCGGACCGTGGCTTCCGCGTGGTATACGACACCGAAAGGCGAATGTCGGGAATGGTCTTCAATATATGCCGGCAAAGCGTCGACTTCCCTACCCCGGAAGGACCTGATACGACAAATAACAATTTCTTCCCCTTTATTGACAACGTTTCTCCCACGTTATGACATGGCTGGACCGATTATTCAATATTTTGAACCTGTTCCCGAATTTTTTCTAATTCACTCTTCAAATCCACAACTTGTCCGGAAATTTCGGAATCGCTGGCCTTTGATCCTATGGTATTCACTTCCCTCCCCATTTCCTGGAGGAGAAAATCAAGCCGTTTTCCAACGGCACCCTTGGATTTGAGTGTGGAGCGAAATTGTGCCACATGACTCTCCAACCGTGTTAATTCTTCCGTCACGTCTGACCGTTCCGCCAACATGGCTATTTCTTGAGCAATTCGATCGTCATTCACCCGTTCGCCTTCTAGTAACTTGGCGACTCTGGCTTTCAGACGATCAGCGGCCACCTGCAGGGCAGAAGGAATGCGTTGCTGAACTACATGAAGCCGTTCCTCGACTATCTGGACTCGCTGTAAGAGATCTTTTTGTAAGGCAGTGCCTTCTTTCTTGCGCATTTTTTCCAAATCGGTCAAGGCACGCTGGACTAGTCCTTCAACAACCTTCGGCACATCCTTGATCACCGTGGGCTCCTCACTGGTGGAAAAAAGGTCCCGAAACCCTGCCACCACATTTACATCCACCGTTCCACCCAGCTTGAATTCCCGTTGTAGTTCGCGCAACCCTTGAACATACCGCCTCGCCATGGAGCGATCCAGTTGAACAGTTTTATTGGCTCCAGACCCTCCCCCATTCATGGTCACGGTCAATTCAATTCGACCCCGCTCACACGAACGTTTGACTTGCTCCTTGAGTTCCAACTCCATATGAGAAAGAGACTTAGGCAGACGCACCATCATCTCGCAAAACCGATGATTGACGGATCGAACTTCAACCCCAACCATGGTTCCCTGACAGAGGGATTCTCGTTTTCCAAAACCGGTCATACTTTTCATAATAGCTTTTGTTTTCCTTCCCATCCACAGTCTGAAGCGATCACACAATGAGCACACTTGGGCGTTCTGGCCAGACACACATACCGCCCGTGAAGCAGGAGGCGCTGGGCTCCAACCGTCCATTGCGCTTTTGGCAAAAGCCGTTGAAGATCCTCTTCAATTTTTGTCGGATCCTGGCTTTTCGTCAAGCCGAGCCGATTGGCTACCCGTTTCACATGGGTATCTACCACAATGGCAGGCTCTCCCACCGAACTCCCTAAAATAACATTGGCCGTTTTTCGCCCAACGCCAGGCAGGGTAGTCAAGTCCTCCATCGTCCCTGGCACCATTCCGTGAAAACGTTGCACCAGTGCCTGGCCACACCCAATAAGATGACGCCCCTTATTTTTATAAAACCCCGTTGTCCGAATGAGAGCTTCTAATTCCGCTGGATCCGCATTGGCATAATCCTGTGCCGTGCGATAGCGGGCAAAGAGGTTCGGCGTGACCTGGTTGACTCTCTGGTCTGTACATTGCGCCGAAAGAATCGTGGCCACTAACAGCTCAAGCCGGTTGGATGAATCTAACTCTACCCTGACGTCGGGAACGGATTTAGCCAATGCCGCAAGAATCCGGCCTACCCGCTTTTTCGCCTCCACCGGCGATTCAATCGGATGTCGTGCTGTTCTGAGCCGGCTCATCGAAGCAAGACCCCTCATGGAAAGGTCTCGGCCGTAGCCGGAAGAGGATAGAGAGGCATTTCATGAGAATTTCCCTTCCTGCCACCTTCCGCCTGAAGGCCACGAAGAAGAGTCGTGAGTTCCTGCTGAATCATGAGCAATGACGCGTCTTGTAACGCCGATCCCCCCATTCCGCCATATCGCTGACAAAGGAGTTGGACGTCTTCTTCGACCATCAGATCCGCCTTATTAAAAAAACGCAGGCTGGGAATGTTTTCAAGGCCCAATTCCTTCAACACATTGTCAACTGCGATGATATGCTGCCCAGGATCCGGCACATGGGCATCTATCACGTGGAGTAACACATCGGCTTCCTGCAATTCCAGCAAGGTGGTCTGAAATGCCGCCATAAGGTCTTTTGGCAAATCTCGGATGAATCCTACGGTATCCGTCAGAATGACGTCGCCTAATCCAGGTAGATACCATCGCCGATTGACCGTATCAAGGGTTTCAAAGACGCGATCTTTTACAGAGACTTGGCTTTTCGTCAACGCATTTAATAGAGTCGACTTCCCCACATTGGTATAGCCAATGATGGAAATGATGGGAAGCCCTCGCTTCATACGCATTTTCCGTTGTTCCTGACGACCATGCGCCATAGACTCCAAATCCCGCTCCAAGCGCTGAATTCGCTCACGGGCTCGACGGCGATCCGTCTCCAGCTTGGTTTCTCCAGGTCCTCGGGTCCCAATTCCTCCCGCTAACCGGGAAAGAGCCGTACTGGATTGGGCAAGTCGTGGGAGCAGATACCGCAATTGTGCCAGCTCAACTTGAATTTTCCCAATGGAGGAATGCGCCCGTTGTGCGAAAATATCGAGAATGACTTGTGATCGGTCCAAGACCCGCAGATCCGTGATTTCCGAAATACCCCGAACCTGGGCTGGAGTCAAATCCTGATCAAATATCAAGGTATCGGCACCGGATTGCAGCGCACGAATCGCCAATTCTTTCATCTTCCCCGAACCAACCACAAACTTTGGATGAATCGCTCCCAACCGTTGAGTGATACACCCTAAGACCTCAACGTCCTGGGCACGCACCAATTCTTGTAATTCCTGGAGGCGCCCTTCTTCAGAAGCGGCATTCCCTGTGCTGACACTGACCAGGAGGGCTCTCCCCTCCCGAACACCTTCTCGTAAGCCCGGGTTCGACCGAACAATTTCTTGCTCCAATGATTGAATAAATTGCTGGCAATCCAATTGAAACGAGTGAAAGGCACAAGGCGGTAATTCCAACGTAGTTCGCCCCTGGATGGGATTCGAAAGAATGTGCGCCACATAGGCATCACGAAGGCTGCCATCTTTTCCCACACCAAGAGCCATGATTAAATCCAGCCGAAGAAGAGCGAGGTCGGTCAGATCATCCTGGGTCAGCGGTTGATTATTGAGGTGTGTATGGACTAACCGAACCCCTCGTAATAATCGAAGGCCCGAACGGCTCCTCGAAAGGTGAGGGATGACCAATTCGTGGTGGTCACCGATTAAGACCGATTCAACTTGGCCTTGTCGATTGACCAAAAGCCCGATTTGCCGTCTCGTCTCATAGGTCAGTTCAGCACATTCCCGAGCCACCTCTGGAGTTACGACTTTTTCTGGAGGGATTCGTCGACGGTAAAGACGCTCCATTCGGCTAATATGATTAGCCTTTAACCCATGTAGATTACCTAGGACAACAGGAATAACTCTTCTCCTTTTGCCGTATCATCGGAGTCATTGAGACAGGACTCCAGCCATTGCGGATTCATCATATTTACATTGCAACGTAGAAATCGCATCCACATCCCATGCTGCCCTCTCCTTGCGCTTGAGTTTTTCAAGCCCCGCAGCCGCAATCATGGCACCATTGTCCGTGCAGAGCGCACGGTGAGGTAGAGTTACATGCAGCCCTAATGTGCGAGCACGCTCTTCAAGCCTCAGACGAAGGCAGGAGTTTGCCGCTACTCCTCCCACAACTGAGACCCCTTTCACATCATATTGACGAGCGGCGCGGCAAAGTTTTTCCACCAATACATCCACAATCGCTTCCTGGTAACTGGCCGCTATATCCGCTACGGGCAAGGGAGAGCTCCCCTTTTGTTGTTCATCCCGCACAAAATATCGAAGCGCGGTTTTCAGCCCACTGAAACTAAAATTGAAATTTTGGCTTCGGAGTGTTGGGCGAGGGAAGGATACATATTGAGCATTCCCCTGTTTGGCAAGCCGGTCAATTGCCGGACCACCAGGATAAGGAAGCCCAAGCATTTTGGCGCCTTTATCGAACGCCTCACCCGCAGCATCATCCATCGTCCATCCAATGAACTGATATTCTCCACGATGAGGCACCAATGCCAAATGGGTGTGCCCACCAGACGCAATCAAAACCATGGTTGGGGTGGGCAGATTCGGATCGGACAACCATGCCGACGCCAAATGCCCCTCCAAATGATTAACCGTCACCCAGGGTATATTGGTGGCATAGGCCAGAGCTTTGGCAAAATTTACTCCAACAAGTAAGGCCCCTACCAATCCAGGACGATTGGTGACCGCTATTCCCGTTAATTGGGAAAGAGAAACCTTGGCCAGATCCAATGCTTCCCTTGTCAAAAGTTCCAGGCATTCCATATGACGACGCGAAGCCAATTCCGGGACCACTCCCCCGTAACGGGCATGCACCTCAACCTGCGAATCCAATATATTTGAGAGGATGTGACCATCCCCATCCAACACGGCCACAGCCGTCTCATCACACGATGTTTCAATTCCTAAAATCACGGATAGAGTCCTTTTCAGCACCAAGATTCATTGGGTAAAAAACAACAAAACCCTCAGGACTGATGGTCCTGAGGGTTTCATCTAGGATTTGACCATCCCTATTTCCAATCAAACACTCGCTAACACCTCTTCTTCAATGAAATTTGGAGTTTGGTCGGTCAGGACAACCTTAATCTTTTTGGCATCTTTAAACCGCCCCTTAATCAGTTCTTCAGATAGAGGATCTCCCAGGCGGCGTTGAATAGTTCGGCGTAGAGGACGTGCACCATATTGTTGTTCAAAGCCTTCCTCAATCAACCACTGCTTCACCTCGTCGGTGACATCTAAATATACTCCTCTTTCCACAAGACGGGCATTGAGTTCCCCAATGAGAATGTCAACGATACTCACCAAATGTTCCTTCGTGAGTTGGTGGAAGACCACTAATTCATCAATACGATTTAAGAATTCAGGACTGAAATGACGCTTCAACTCCGCCAGGACTTCACCTCGCATACGTGAAGTATGCTCTTCTTCAACATCACGCTGGAACCCGAGCGATACACCTTTTTGAATGAATCGGGTACCCAAGTTTGACGTCATCACCAGAATGGTATTCTTGAAGTCCACCTTTCGGCCTAAACTGTCCGTCAATACCCCATCATCAAGGACCTGCAGCAACACATTAAATATATCCGGATGGGCTTTTTCAATTTCATCAAATAACACAACTGAATAGGGTCGACGTCTTACTTTCTCCGTTAATTGTCCACCTTCCTCATAGCCTACATACCCCGGAGGGGCGCCAAACAGGCGTGAACTGGTAAATTTCTCCTGGTATTCCGACATGTCTACCCGAATTAACGCATCATCAGTATTGAACAAGAATTCTGCTAATGCGCGAGCCAACTCCGTCTTCCCTACACCGGTCGGTCCAAGGAAAATAAACGACCCAATGGGTTTTTTGGCATCTTTTAATCCAGCTCGCGATCGACGAATAGACCGACAAACCGCAGAAATAGCCTCTTCCTGCCCTATGATACGCTTGTGAAGATAATCTTCCATATGCAGCAGCTTTTCAGTTTCTTCTTCTTCAAGTTTAAAGAGAGGAATCCCCGTCATTTTCGAAATGACGTAGGCTACGTCCTCACCGGAAATAACCGGTTTATTCTTTTCTTGTTTTTTCTTCCAGTCACGCTTTGAATCATCTAACAATTTTCTGAACCGCTCTTCCTCTTCGCGAAATTTTACGGCTTCTTCAAAATTCTGAAGCCCGATTGCCACTTCCTTTTCACGAGCGACCCTTTTGAGTTCCTGTTCAAGGGATTTCAACTCAGGAGGAAGGGCATACGTTAGCAATTTTGCTCGCGAACCGGTCTCATCAATAAGATCAATGGCTTTGTCCGGCAAAAACCGGTCGGTGATATACCGTTCACTCAATTTCACAGCCTCTTCAACCGCCTCATCCGTAATTTCAACACCATGGTGTTCCTCGTATCGATCACGTAGCCCTTGAATGATCTGCACGGTTTCTTCTACGGAAGGGGGCTGAACATAAATAGGCTGAAACCGCCGCTTGAGTGCCCCATCTTTTTCAATATGCTTTCTATATTCATCCAGGGTCGTGGCGCCAATACATTGAATTTCACCACGAGATAAAGCCGGCTTTAACATGTTTGCGGCGTCAATTGACCCTTCAGCAGCGCCTGCACCGACTAAGGTGTGAAGTTCATCAATAAAGAGAATGATATTCCCCGCTTGGGAAATTTCTTTCATCACCACCTTAAGACGCTCTTCAAATTGCCCTCGATATTTGGTCCCTGCTACTAAGGAACCTAGATCCAAAGCAATAACCCTTCGATTCAATAAATTGTCCGGAACATCCAGACCAATGATTCGCTGGGCCAGCCCTTCCACAATAGCTGTTTTCCCCACTCCGGATTCACCAATTAACGCCGGGTTATTTTTCGTTCGCCTGCTGAGAATTTGAAGAACCCTTTGAATTTCATCTGAACGTCCGATAACAGGGTCTAGCGTTCCTTCCTGAGCCAACTGCGTCAAGTCCCTACCAAATTCATCTAATGCAGGTGTGCTACTCTTTTTATCTCGCTCCCTGGTTCCTGATTTCCTAAGGAACGTGACGGTTAATTGGCGAGCCGTTAAAAGATTGGCTCCTAAACTACGAAGCACCTTCCCCCCTATTCCTTCTTCCTCACGAAGAAGGCCAAGGAGCAGATGTTCACTGCCTATATGGTTGTGGCCAAGAAGCCTGGCTTCCTCAACACCATATTCAATCACTTTTTTCACTCTGGGGCTAAATGGGATTTCGCCGAATGTCACGGTTGTTCCACCCCCTGGCAGATTCCGTTCGATTTCAAGACGGATTTGTTCCGGCGAGAGACCCATCTTTTTGATGATCATCAAGGCTATGCCGTCCGACTCTCGAAGAATGGCGAGCACCAAATGCTCGGTCCCCAGATAATCGTTTTGGTGCCGTTCCGCTTCTTCTCTGGCAAGGATTATAATTTTTCTACCACGATCCGTGAATCGTTCGAACATTGGACCTCCTCTAGCCGATTATTCGCGAAACTTTTCGCTCACACATTCGTCTAATATCCACACATAAATTCGATAAAAATTCACAATTTCAGTCTATCCGTGATCCCTCAAAACTGTCAAGTCAGAAGCCGGATTGAGAGGACCCAGCAACGGTAATGATGATTTACTCTACCAATCAAAATACGCTAAGAAAAGCCTCCTGCCACACACGGATATTATTGCCTATACCATTTCCAAAAAATCCGCGCTTGCTATCAGTTCAATGAAGACACTACCATCCTGACGCCTGGCAACACCATTTCTTATCGAAGCTCATGTCTACCTTCCAGACTATCGGAATCATCACCAAGCCTAACGCCCCTAACATTCTGCAGGAAATCTCCCATCTCCGTGATTGGTTGGTTTCACATCACAAAACTGTCATTCTTGATTCCACTCAAGGGTTCCCTACTTCTGATAATCCCACCCGTATTCAGATTGCCAAGGAAGCCGACCTTCTCATTGTATTGGGTGGCGATGGCACAATGTTAAGCGGAGCACGGCTCGTTGAACAACGAGGAATTCCCATACTGGGAGTCAATATGGGAGGTCTGGGTTTCCTCACTGAAATCAACTTTGATGATCTCCCCACAGCCTTAGAAAAAGTGTTCGCAGGAGAATGTCAACTGGATAAACGCTTGATGCTAAAAGTCCAGCTACAACGGGGTGACCAAATCCTCTACACCTATTCAGCCTTAAACGACGTGGTAATAAGTAAAGGACATTTAGCGAGAATGATCTCCACCAAAATATGGGTGAATCATGCATTTATGACAAACTTGCGTGGGGATGGACTGATCGTCGCTACCCCGACGGGATCGACAGCTTATTCCCTTTCGGCAAAGGGTCCGATTTTAGATCCACAGCTGGAAGTATTACTAATAAACCCAATTTGCCCGCATACCTTTTCCCACCGCCCCTTCCTCGCCCCTGGCGATGTGCCAATCACCATTGAACTGACAAGTCAGGAACCAGCCATGGCCACCATTGATGGCCAAGTGGGAATGGAAATCCTGACGGGTGATCTTGTGCAGGTTCGAGCATCAGACCACCGTACACACCTCATTCGTTTTCCAGAGCGAAGCTACTTTGAAGTGTTACGCACAAAATTAAAGTGGGGGGATGGGTAAATCCTGCCTTCAAGATTCCCCTAAAACCGACACAACCACATTCATGTCTATCCCATTTGCCAGCCTGGCAACCTGCCGGAAAGTCCCTGTTTCAAAAGGGACTTATGGGGCGCACTCAGGACATTCTTTCCGCTCAACCGGAGCATGAAACTCCGATGAAGTGAGAGGAAAAACTTGATCGCACGTTTCGCAATAGCGAATTTCAAAAAAAGGTACGCCGTCCTCGTTGATCTCACAAGGTAATAATAAATCTATGGGATCAAATCCTAGCGTTTTTTCATCGGGGAACTTTACCACGGCAAGGCGAACGTTAAAAAATTCAAATACCCCTTCCTTGCCTTTATACCGATCTTCATGACCCATCACATACACGGGCTGGCCTTTACGTTTAAGCCGAAGATCCTTTAAGGTTCGCTCCGTCTCAGATGCACAAAAAAAATCTTGAGCTGGGTTTAGGTCGCTCATACTGGCAAAATCCCTCGGTCGTTTAAATTCATCAGACTGTTCCTTCCGCCTACAGCTGGACCAGCTTGTAGCATGGCCTCAAAAGGAGGTCAAGGCGGTGAAAGAATTGACACACCATTTACAAAGGAGGCGTATCCATGGCTGACATCCTCATTTATCACAAACCCACTTGCTCCACTTGCCGACAGGTTATCAAATTAGTGGAGGAAAGCGGACAACCCTTTACGACCATTAACTACTACGAAAAAACATTTTCCAAATCCACACTCAAAGGGCTACTCAAAAAGGCGGGGATCAAATCGTCAGAAATTATTCGAAAAAAGGAAGCGATTTACAAAAATCTGAACTTACAAGACTCACAATTCACTGATGATGAATTATTAGACATTCTTATCAAACACCCGGATCTCATCCAGCGTCCTCTGGTTCAAAAAGGGGACCAGGCAATCCTCGCCCGCCCTCCGGAAACAGTCAGCAAAATTCTTTAACGAAATCCTCGCGGGGGAAAAAGCCTGGCCAACAGTCAGAATGGCCGCTGGACAGAATCTGATGCCGTACCGCCGAAATAGTCGGTTTTGAGGAATTGGTAGGCTTCGATAATTCGCCGCAGTTCCGGCTCGGAACTGCGGTCGCCTTGTCGGATATCAGGATGTATCTTCTTCGCCCGCTCACGAAAGGCTCGAGTTACCACTGGCAAAGGACTTCCAAACTCAACCCCTAGCACTTCATAGGCGTGGACGGACGAACGAATTTCTCCACGAACAGAAGTGGGCTCTCCCTCCCCTCCTCCACCTCCGGCAGCCTTAAAGAAATTAAAGAGATTGATCTTGTGCCGTCGACGGCGGGGACGCTGCCTTATTTCGCTCTCAAACTCTTCAAAACGGTCTTCAATAAATTCTAACCGGGATTCCAAGCGCTGGGCGGTAGTCAGTTCGGTAATATCCTCCAACTCCCCCTCAACCAGCCCCAACATCCGATCAACCTCCATCAACCCCTGCTCAACATGCAGATAGGCCTCAGTTCGCTCTTGAAACATTGTTTCAATAGCAAAGTCCAAGCTTTGCTCAGATTGGTCGCGTAGCTTCGAAATCCGCCGACTCATGCCAGCCACAAATTTCCGTCGATTGTGCTCGTTTAATGCCATAATGCCAAAGCTCAAGGAAAATTTTTGGCCAATTGTAACACAACTGTCCACTAAGCAAGAGAACTGTTATTACTCGAAAAGAGAGAATGCCGACTTAATTAAAACAAGTGATTAAAGGCGGGGTTTGCCCCTCACCTTGATGATTGGTATCCTATTTACCCTTGAGCGCATAACCTTAGAAGATCATACATGGTGAAGAACGCAAGTGATTTCCACAATATTAAATTTCTTTCTGCCTATCCAAAATTTGCATTGAAGGAGATTTGCATGAATCACTACCGGCTTATTTTGGGAAGTAGCTTTATCCTCGCCACCATGCTTGCGCCACCTGCCTGGTCTGCCAACCCTGCTGGGTATGGTACCGCAGGCGGTGAATTCAACATCAAAATCTCCCGGGTCCCTTCGAATGAGATCGCCAAAGCCAAATCGGCGAAACCTCCCATTGAGCCCACTCCGGAAATCCTGGCGGAAGGAAAAGAAATCTTTCTGGGACGTGGGGGTTGTATTAGTTGTCATGGGGCGGAAGGAATGGGGGATGGGCCGGCGGCAAAAAACCTTCCCATTCAACCGAGAAATTTCACCAACCCTAAGTTTAACACCTATCGAACACCTGGTGAAATGATGTGGGTCCTCAAAAACGGAAGCATGGGACAGACCGGCCGGGTCCCCGGAACCGGGATGCTTCCTGTTGTTCAACCCAAAGGATTCATTTCGGAAAAGGATGGCTGGAAGGTTTTGCTGTATGAACGAAGCCTCGGAAACCAACAAAAATAGTATTTCTCCTAAATTATGTATTGCTAGATAGTACTACGTCTCCAATTTTTATTATCCTGATCACGTTGAGTGAAAAACCTTTATGTCTGAATCCACGACAGAGCACAAACCCAATCGACTGAGTCACGAAACCAGCCCTTACCTCCTTCAGCATGCCTACAATCCAGTAGATTGGTTCCCCTGGGGCGAGGAAGCGCTGAATATGGCAAAGAAAGAGAATAAACCAATTTTGCTCTCCATTGGCTATTCAGCCTGCCATTGGTGCCACGTCATGGAGCGGGAATCGTTTGAGAATCAGACCATCGCGGAACTGATGAACCGGTATTTCGTGAATATCAAAGTGGACAGGGAAGAACGGCCGGATTTGGATGAAATCTATATGCAGGCCACCACTGCCATGAACCAGGGTCACGGTGGGTGGCCCATGACCGTATTCCTCACCCCCGATCAGGATCCGATTTTTGCAGGAACTTATTTCCCTCCTACGGACCGCTATGGTCGTCCGGGATTCGGATCAATTCTGACAAACATTGGGGAAGGGTGGAAGAAAGATCAATCCAACATCACCCAACAAGCCAGTCGATTCACCACGCGTCTGAGAACCGCTCTACAACCTGCATCTCCGCTTGCCGTTGGTGCAGCCGAGATTGAAAATGCCGTCAAGCAATTTGCCCGTGATTTTGATGCACGTTATGGGGGATTTGGACGAGCGCCCAAGTTTCCGCCCGCCACCGGACTCTCATTTCTCTTACGTCAGTACCACTGCAGTCTGGAGAAAAAAATACTCGCCATGGTCACCAAAACTTTGGATGGCATGGCCGCAGGAGGACTGTACGATCATATCGGCGGCGGATTTGCGCGCTATTCCACTGATGATGAATGGTTAGCCCCCCACTTTGAAAAAATGCTGTATGACAATGCCCTCCTCGCCCGGACCTACGTTGAAGCCTTTCAAGTCACAGGGGAAAATCGATACCGCCAGGTCGCCACGGAGACCTTAGATTACATTTTGCGAGAAATGACCGCACCGGAAGGCGGGTTTTATTCAGCAACTGATGCGGACAGCGAAGGAGTAGAAGGGAAGTTTTTCGTGTGGACGCCGGAACAGATACGTGAACTCATAACAAATGAACAAGACGCCACCCGCTTCTGCGCCTATTACGACATCACCGAGGAAGGCAATTGGGAACACACCAACATCCCGCGCACAACGAAATCACTAGAAACGGTCGCAGAGGAATTAGGCTGTTCCACCGAGGATCTACGAGACACGATAAGCCGTGTGCGCCCGGAAGTCTACCAGGCACGTCTGAAACGAATCCCACCTGGACTTGATGATAAAATCATCACCGCCTGGAATGGCATGATGATCGGGACAATGGCCGAAGCCGGTCGAGTATTTAACCACCAACCCTATCTAGATGGTGCCATCCGTGCCGCCGATTTTCTTCTGACCACACTTTCACGTCCGGAGAGCCGGCTGTGGCGCACCTATCGGTCAGGGCATGCCCATCTCAATGCCTGTTTGGAAGATTATGCCTATGCGGCCGAAGCCATGATCGACGTCTATGAAGCCTCTGGCCAGGAACGGTACCTTTATGAGGCGGTCTCGTTAGCTGAACGTATCCTGGAAGATTTTGAAGATCGGGACAACGGTGGATTTTTTACCACCCCCACTGATCATGAAGCCTTAATTATCCGGGGACGGGAAGGCGCCGATGGTGCAACTCCCAGTGGAAATGCGGTGGCCGCTTCGGCTTTGGCCCGCCTATCATTTCACGGTGATCGTGAAGACTTTCGGAAAGCCGCGACCAATGCTATTCGTGCCTATGGACAACAAATCGGGCAGGTGCCCAGAGGGTTTCCCAAAAGTCTCATGGTCGTAGACCTCTTATTACGAGGCCCTATCGAGTTGGCCCTTGTAGGAATTCCCGGCGATAAGCTATACGACCAACTCCGTTCAGCAGTGAATGCGTGTTTTGTGCCTTACCGCATTTTGGCCTACAAGCAGGAGCTGAATGGTGAACCGACTCATCCCCTTTTGGCCGGAAAAAATCTGGCGAATGGGAAATCCGCGCTGTATGTCTGTAAAAACTTTGCCTGTCAGGCTCCGATCACCGATCCTCAAGAGGTCGTTGACGCATTGAGCCATCCTCAGGGAACCACCACTTCACACACGAAAGAACCACCCCTGCAAGCACTGACCACCCAGGGCCTTTCCGGACATGCCACTCCTCAAGGAACGGGGCAATACGTAGCCAGAATCCTTGCCAGCCCACAGGATTCTCGCCCTTCTCCTCATGGATATACGTCTTTGGGTTCCACCGGATTGACGACTTCTCGCATAGGCTTTGGTGGTTACCGGATCGACGTTGGAGTGGAAGACCACCGAAGGGCTCTTGAAAAATCTTTACAAGGCGGGTGCAACCTTATCGATACGTCCACCAATTATGCCGACGGTGGAAGCGAACGGTTGGTCGGTGTGGTGCTCAAGGATCTTGTTGCTAAGCAGAGGATCTCCCGCGATGAAATCATTGTGGTCTCAAAAATCGGCTATGTGCAGGGAAATAATATTACACGCGCCGAGGCCAGGGAACAGGCCGGGAAACCGTTTCCCGAAATGGTCAAATATGGCGAGGGCATCTGGCATTGTCTCCATCCTTCATTTCTAGAGGAACAACTCATTCTGTCTCTTGACCGACTGGGGCTGGAAACCCTGGATGTCTGTCTCCTGCACAATCCAGAATATTTTTTGTCTGATGCCAAGAACCGGAACTTATCAATTGATCCACTCAGACTTGAGGATCTCCGGCAGGAGTTTTATCGGCGTCTGCAAGAAGCTTTTACCTATCTGGAGACACAAATCGCCGCCGGCCGTTTGCAATACTATGGGATCTCCTCCAATACCTGCACGGCCAAACCCGATAATCCCGAAGCCACATCACTTTCTCGTATGCTCAAGGCCGCTGAGGCTGCCGCGAAACATGCCGGCCTCCCTCACCATCATTTTCGTGTTCTGCAACTCCCAATGAATATATTTGAATCGGGAGCCCTGCTCACCCCCAATACCGGACCTGAACAGTCGCAAACGGTCCTGGCATTTGCCCAAGAAGCCGACATTGCTGTTCTGGTGAACCGGCCTCTGAATGCCATTCCGGGAAAAGGCGGAGGCATGATACGTCTCGCAGATCCCCAAGCGGAAATTTCCAATACGAACTTTGATGCCCAGCACCCAAAAGTCGCCGCGCTGGAACACGATTACAAGCAGGTGCTAGCACCCCAGGTCCCCAAACCGGAAAAAGGAGCTGCTCCACTGGACTATTTCAACTGGGCCGAAGAACTGAAACGAATTCGTCCGTCCATCCACAATCTTGAGCACTGGGACCAAATCGAATCACAAACGATTGCCCCTCATGCCAATCAGGTCTTCCAACTACTCACCAGACATTTCGCCGGCAAACAGGAAGAAGAACAAATATGGGAATCGTGGCGGGATCGCTATGTCCCTGAACTCGTATCCCTCCTCAAGGTCATGCGCATGGAGGCCGCGCATAAAAGTGCGAAGAAACTCTCTGAAATTCGTAAGCTCATAGACCCCCTCATACCGGATTCCAAACGGGAAGAACCTTTTGCCCGTAAAGCCATCTGGGCAGTAGCCAGTACCCCAGGTGTAACCTCTGTGCTCAATGGCATGCGACATCCTGTCTATGTCGATGACTCGCTGGGCATCATGAAATGGGAACCGCTCTCTCAAACCCGAGCACTATTTGAAGCCATTCATACATCCGAGATTCCCTGATCCTTGATCCCATGTTATTTATAATATGAAAATGAAACCAAGTTTCATTATTGCCAACAAACTCTAATATTTGATAGGTTTGTTTCATGGAAACAATTGGACCATTAATCGGGCTTGGCGCAATTGCGGGACTTTTCCCGATTTACCTTGGCATCATCCTGGCCTTGGTCATCGCAAAGGCCATGAGCAGAGCCTGGGAAGGCTATTTAACCGGAATCGCCACCGGTGTGCTTGTCTATCTCTTTTTTGACCTCATGCACGAAGCCGTAGAATTCACCGGCGCGACGGATCCGCTATCCTGGGTTGCCTTTCTCGGAAGTTTATTGATCGGGTTTGTTGGTCTGGTGCTCATTGAGCAACGCCAACAGGGTCGGAACAGAACGGAGCCATCAAAGCTGTTCTTACCCTATATGATCGCCTTAGGAATGGGCCTCCATAACCTGGGCGAAGGCCTAGCGATCGGCGCCGCCTATATGCAAGGTGAATGGGTCTTAAGTGGTGTCCTCATCATGGGTTTTGCTTTACACAATGGGACAGAAGGATTTGCCATTATTGGCTCGGCTGGAAAATCAAGACCAAGTTTCAAAGATATCATTTTGATGGGATTGATAGCAGGCCTACCAACGTGTCTTGGGACTTTGATCAGCGGATTCGCAGTATCCTACTATTTTACTATCATGTTTTTTGCCTTAGCTGCAGGTTCACTGTTATACGTCATCTTTTCATTAACCACGATTTTCTACACTGCCACACGCCGGGTCCAATCGGCCTATGGGGTCTTCACCGGTATCAGTCTCATGTTCCTCACCGCCATGGTTCTGCAGATAGTCAGCGGCATCCGCACGTAAGAAGGCGACTAGCTCAAACCCAGCACTCCTTGAAATTCCGCAGCCAACCTGTTGTTCATTGCGGACCTTCTGAACGACCACCCTCGTTCTACTTACACCATAAAAAATGGTCAGTCTTTTCCTCTCAGATTAGCGAGGTCCCCATCAAAACTCACATTATCCAACGTTGGCATGACCTTTCGAGACCCCATCATATTTTTCCCTCACTTGTAGAAATTTCTTGATACCTACCAATGCCTCTTACCTAATCCTGTTCACCTATATGGGGATACTCCCTTACCAACTGTTCATAGATGAGCGGGTCAAGTTGAGCCTGCCGCAACGATTTGGCTTTTGACAATTGGAGGAGCGTCATGTTGGCAAGAGTCTGAAGATTAGCCTCCTGAAAATCCACTTGAATTACTGAAGCCTTTTCAACATTCGCACCCAGTAGATTGGCTTGCTTGAGATTGGCCTGCGCCAGATCAGCACGACCAAGATTGGCACCGGCGAGATCTGCCTGGTCCAGATTTGCCTCTCGAAGTTTACATCCTTCCAAATTAGCCTCGGTGAGTTTTGCACCCTGCAAATTGGCCAGGTGAAGATTCGCTTCAGTCAGATTCGCTTTAGTCAGATTTGCCCCTGTTAAATCCGTCTTGGCGAGATGTGCCCGCTCAAGATTCGCCTGTATGAGTATGGCCCGGAGAAGGTCCGCGTCACTCACATTCGCATTTTCCAAGTTCGCGCCGGTTAAATTCGTTTCCAACAAGCTGGACTCAGTCAAATTAGCCCCGGACAATATGGCACCTGAAAGATCCGCGTGATTGAAATTGACATCTTGCAAGTTGGCACCCGCCAAATCGACACCGGACAATTCCATTTTGGAAAAATTCCCACCACTCAAATCTACGCGATTGGAAGGATTCGCCTTTCTCCAGGCATTCCAGGGGTCCACACCCACCTTGATGAGCTTCAATTGCTCTTGATTTGCCATGAGACTCCTTTTAATGCCGACAACCCGTCTTGATACAATATTGTATCCGAGGCTTAACCGTATATCCTCTATTCTATGGTGGCTTAAAACAATTAATACAAATTCAACACACGTCTCTTCCCAATATGCGGGAAAAGATCCAACCCCTCAGCAATTGACGGATTCGAGAATTCTATCGTAAAACATCCCAGATGGAATCAAAAGTGGGTAGAAGGTCAAGCATGAAAATGACCCTGAAGCCCACATAGGGTGTTATGGGAAAACCCTGTTTATCGGTTTCTTATCCGAGTCCAATTGGCCCATTCCTCTCTCCACATACCCGGACCAGCTTGAACCTGGAGCAGGCTTTCCTCCATTGCTGTTCTCACCGTCATGTCGTCCAAACCGGGAGTCGCGGTGAACCAGACTGCCCCATCCCGATCAGTCCGGTATAAAGGAAGGCCTCGCTTTTTATACGCATCCAAAACCTCGGGAGCCGGATGGCCATACCGGTTGTGGGCTCCAACCGAAACAACCATCGCTTCAGCTTGAAGTCGATTCACCCACTCACGGTTCAGAGAACTTTTCGCTCCATGATGCGGCACTTTCACGATGCGAGCAGAAAAACCATTGGAAACGTGCAGCAAATCATCAAGAGATTGCTGTTCCACATCGGCCGTGAGCAAAAAGGAATGGTTCCCGCACTCGAGTCTGGTAACGAGCGATCGATTATTGAGATCCTTTCCACTAGACACTGTCCAGGAACTATACCTCTCCGCCCGTTCGCTGCGGGAAGGACTCAGCACAATCAGAGTACAAGGTCCTGAGCTGACAATGACAGTTCCTGCCGAAAGTATCTGTTCCCGAAGCCCGGCGGATTTTACCGCCAAGTGGAGCCGAGAAAAAAATTGTTCCGGCCGAGAGACGCCATTATCCCAATACTGTCCTACTTTAAAGGTGTCCAACACCCATGGTAATCCGCCGACATGATCCCATTGCGGATGCGTCGCGATCACATGATCCAGCCGCCGGATACCCTGATTCCAGAGATACGGCCCGATGACCGCACGTCCCATATCCAATCGTCGATAGGATGGTCCGCCATCGATCAACACGGTTTGACCGTCGGGTAATTCAATGAGGGTGGCATCACCCTGCCCCACATCCAGGAACGTAACTCGTACGGTTCCCGGATCCCACCCGGTGCGTGGCGACCATCCCCACCACAGCAGAATCGCGAGCAGGATTGTCCCACACCCCCATCGGAACAGATGCCGATGCCACAGGGCCACAACCCCAGCCAGCATTCCCCAGAAGACGATTATCGAACTCAGGCTCGGCGATGCGACATACCAAGTCGCTCCCGGAATATGTGAGAGCATCAATACGACCTGCGCGAGCCAGTCAAAGACCCATTGATTGACACTAGCCAAGGGAAGAGTGCCTCCCCCCCCCATTAAGACGAGCATTCCTGACAACAGACCTAGAGGAATCATCAACGCGCCAACCAAGGGCACAATCACCATATTGGCAAATAACCCCAGCCAGGGTATTTGATGAAAGTCATGGGCAACCAAAGGCAAGGTGGCCAAACTGACTGCGAGAGTGATCAGCCAGGCTAGCACAACCTTATGCCAGAGACCCACGACCCAGGTCGGTTGTGCCGGTGGGAAGGCTTCATCTAATCCCGATAGGTTGGATTCCTTCTGTTTTCGCACCAGAACCACGAGGGCAATCGCCGCAACTGAGAGATATGATAACTGGAATGAAATATCCTGAATGGCCTCCGGATGCGGCAATACCATCAGGAGGGCGGCGACGGCTAAGGCTGTCACCAAATTGCGCTCCCTTCCCAACCATATGCCGACACAACACACCACGATCATGATCCAGGAACGGACCGTCGCCATTTCCGCACCAGCCAGCAAGGTATAAAAGGAAACGGCGGGCAATGTGATGAGGACCGCAAAGCGGGTGGCGGTAAGTCGTAAGGATAGTCGCTCAAGCCAGAATATTGGTAAATGGCGGAAGGTCCATCGTGCCCCGGCAAAAATCAACAAAGCCAATAGGCCTAAATGAGATCCAGAGATCGAGAGGATATGCACGGTTCCGCTGGCCATAAATGCGTCTCGAATGTCCGAATCAATATAACTCTGTTCTCCTAATACCATCCCCAGGAATAATCCCAAAGCAGGATTTCTGAGACTGGACACTGCCGCGTGATGAATCGTTTGGCGCCAACGATCCACAACACCTAAGATCAACTCACGGGTAGTCCGCTTTTGGGCATCCTGAACCCTGATGGCTTCCGGGCCTTGCACAGTCGCGACAGCATGGATCCCCTGCCGTTTAAGGTATTGCCCAAAATGAAACCCGCCAGGGTTCATTGTGCCATAGGGTTCGCGTACTCGGGCCATAAAGTCAACGTGATCCCCATAGACCAATGAATACTCACCGGGGTCCCGCCAGGTGAGACGGATTCGGCCCTGAGCCACCTGCTCCTTTCCCTGCCTCACCAATCGAGTCGCCTCCACCAGCAAAATGAGCCCATCTGGAGTTTGCCGGACGGGGGCCACAATCCTTCCTTCAAGAAAAATTGACTGCTCCTCGACCACAGCAACTAGATTCGAATCCAACTGAGCAATCGATGCCCAATGCGCATGACCGATTCCTCCTACCACAAGCGCAAATAGGATAAATCCTGTCTGTCGTGTTACACGTTTCTGTTGTTCAAACCAGGTAAGGATACACCCAAAACTAAGAAGAGCCCCTAGAAGTGACAGGGGAAACAAGGTAAGAAACGGACCAAGCCAAAGCCCGGTGAGGTAGGACACCACTCCAAGAAGTATCACATAGGACAGCGCATATGGTTAATGAAGCTCATCTCAAGGCCTACTAAGGTTTCCTTACTCAAAGACCCCATAATTAAGCGCAGAGTATGGCCTTCCACCGTCTCCAGGAGACCATGCCCATAAAAGAAGCAAGGGACTTAACTCAAATGGTTGAGGCTGGAGGAAAGCAGGCCATATGGATTATTGCGTCTATTTCTTCCTAAATGCCAAATCTTTCATTGGAGCAAACGACTGAAATAATGGCGAGAGACCCTCTAATCCTTACTGAATGCAGGACTTCACCACCGTGATTAAATCTTCCGCAATCTCCTTGATAACCATGCTATCCTGCCCTTCGACCATCACTCGCAGCAACGGTTCCGTACCGGAATAGCGTACAAGGATCCGTCCGGTTCCATTCAGCAGGCGCTCTTTGTCTTGAATCGCCTGCTGTAACTGTGGAAGGGTCTGCAGGTCCGGTTTACGGGGAACGGTGACCCCCACCAACACCTGAGGCGTGGAATGCATACACGTGGCAATTTCCGACAGTGGCTTTTGAGCCCGCTGCATCAGCTTCAGCATTTGCAAGCCGGAGATCATCCCATCACCGCTCGTATGATAATCCAAAAAGATCATATGGCCGGATTGTTCTCCACCCAGATTATAATCTTCAGCCACCATCCGCTCTAAAATGTATCGGTCCCCCACTGCTGTTCGTATCAGATTGATACCAGCTTCTCGCATGCAGACCTCAAACCCAAAATTACTCATCACGGTTCCCACCACCGTATTGTGTCGTAATCGGCCTAGTCTTTTGAGGTCAAGAGCAAAAGCCGCGAGAGCATGATCTCCATCGACCACCTGTCCTTGCTCACAGACAAACAACGCCCGATCCGCATCTCCGTCCAGGGCAATACCGAGGTCGGCCTTCCTGTCTCGAACCATTTGCTGCAATCTTTCCGGGTGCACTGCACCGCACCCGTCGTTAATATTGAGACCATCAGGATCATTACCCATCACCCAAACCTTCGCTCCCAGTTCACGAATGACCTTTGGAAAAACGTGATAAGCCGCTCCATGGGCACAATCCAAGACGATTCGCATATTCTGAAAATCCATTTCACGCGGAAGCGAGCGCTTGACGAACTCAATATATCGTCCTTCGGCATCATCAATGCGATAAGCTTTCCCAATGGCCTCGGCCGTCGGTCGAATATGCTCAATTTCATTCGAAAGAATAAGGTCTTCCATTCGATGTTCCAGTTCATCCGGCAGCTTCATCCCGTCATTCGAAAAGAATTTGATGCCATTATCCTGATAGGGATTGTGAGAAGCAGAAATCATCACCCCGGCATCAGCTCTCAGGCTACGGGTCATGAACGCGATTGCTGGGGTCGGTAAGGGTCCGACTAATAAGACATCCACACCCATGGAGCACAGGCCGGCAGTTAAGGCCGACTCCAACATATACCCGGACACACGAGTATCTTTACCAATGATGATTTTATGTCGTCCATCTCGTTTTCGGAAAACATGGGCCGCCGCCCGTCCTAATTTCATCGCCATTTCGCTGGTCATCGGATCCAGGTTCGCGACCCCACGCACCCCATCCGTACCGAATAGTTTCCCCATGTGGCTCCCTTTTCTTTCCTAGTAATTTTCGCAGGCCAAAAAACAATTTGAGTAGTGGAGTATTTTCTCTGTCTCTCCACCCATTAGCAAATCAAGGGATTGGAAAGAAAATTCAAAAATTTCCACTTTAATCAAGGACAGTCATTCTTTGCGGCATCGCCCAGGGGGCGACCAATATTGGGCATATGGCTCATCACGACGGTTATAAGCAGAACAAACGGGTGGAAACGCCGCTTGGAGAATATACTCCTATACTACTTGTCGCACGAATTTTGTAAAGCTTGAGCCACCAAAATGGCATCATGCATGGCTCCCACCTCATGGACTCGTACCATATGTGCTCCCTGCCAAACAGCAGCGGCCACCGCAACAGCATTCCCGAATTCTCGTTCACCAACCGGCCTTCCAGTTAACGTGCCAAGGAATGCCTTCCGTGACACCCCAATTAAAATAGGTTGTCCCAATGGAAGCAACTCCCCAATGTTACGGAGAATTTCTAAATTATGACTGAGGGTTTTCCCAAACCCGATTCCCGGATCAACTAAAATATGATCTGCCGGAATCCCCATCGATTGGGCCATGGAGACCCGTTCAGATAAAAAGTTCTTTATCTCACCCACGACATCATTATATTGTGGTGCATGCTGCATATTTACGCTATGGCCCTGCCGATGCATGAGGACAACCCCCGCTCCGTATTCTTGAATTAATTGAGCCATCCGAGGATCATCCTGAAGAGCGCTCACATCATTGATGATATCGGCCCCGAGATCCAACGCCTTCCGAGCCACGGCAGCTTTCCGTGTATCAATAGAAAGTGGGATATTGGTAAGTTTCCTCAAAACCGTCAGAATGGGAAAGATTCTTTTTATTTCCACATCCTCGTCCACATATGACGCTCCAGGCCTCGTCGATTCCCCACCGATATCAATCAAATCCACCCCCTCGGCAATCATCTGTTGTGCCCGCTCAATGGCTGCCCCAATTTTGAGGTTCCGCCCATCCTCAGAAAATGAATCTGGGGTCACGTTCAATATACCCATTATTAACACCTTTGACCCAATGGGCATTCTTTTCTCCCGACAGCGAATTTCAGGAAATATGGACTTTGGAACAGACATGGGCTTCAAAGCCCCTGGCTGCTGACAAAATCATTTCCATGATTGGCTCTAATAATCATATAAGGCTCTCCATCTTATAAAGCACAATGATTTGAATGGCTAGGAAATCGAGAAATTCAACAAAAATACGTGGGGGATAAAGTTTGGCGGTTAAGTTCGCTAGGCAAATCCACCACAATGCTGGTGGGGCCCGTGTTAAAATGCTCTTCATCCACGAGGGATAGGGAAGTTTGATCTGAATGGAAGCAGGCGTTTCAACCTATTATTCATAAAAAAGGGGAACGAGCAGAAAAACAAATCTGCTCAGTTTTGAAATAGAATTACATCGCTATTCTGAATGAAAAGCACATCAGAAAATCCGTTATACTGCGGCAGCCTGCTCAAGGGAAGATGACTGTTGAACGATTTTTTCAATTTCTATACCGTCTAACACCTCTTTCTCCAACAACGCTTCTGCAATGGCCCGTAATGTATGAATGTGCTCGGTCAGCATCCTGGTCGTTCGCTCATAAGATTCAATCACCAGGCGTTTGACTTCTTTGTCGATTTCTAACGCAACTTGATCACTAAAATCTCGGCGTGAACCAAAATCACGACCCAAGAAAACTTCTTCGTCTTTTTTTCCAAATGTCAATGGACCTAATTTGTCACTCATACCCCATTCGCAGACCATTTTCCTGGCCAATTCAGTGGCCCGCTCAATATCGTTCCCCGCCCCAGTCGTCACACTTTTAAAGATCAATTCTTCTGCAACGCGCCCACCAAATAAAATGGAGAGCGTATTGTACAAAAAGTCCTTCGAGTAACTATGTCGATCATCGATGGGTAATTGCATCGTCATGCCAAGAGCCCGTCCACGAGGAATAATGGTGACCTTATGAACAGGATCCGTTCCTGGCAAGAGTTTCGCCATCAATGCGTGGCCAGCCTCATGAAACGCTGTCGTACGCTTTTCTTCCTCAGTCAGAACCATGCTCTTACGTTCTACACCCATTAACACCTTATCTTTGGCGTTTTCAAAATCAATCTGGTCAACAGACTTTTTGTCAAGGCGAGCTGCCCACAGAGCCGCCTCGTTGACCAGATTTTCCAAGTCAGCCCCTGAAAACCCTGGAGTCCCTCTGGCAATTTGTTCCAGATCCACATCTGAGGAGACAGGAACTTTTTTAGTATGAACCTTGAGAATTTCCCCTCTCCCACGAACATCAGGACGATTCACCACAACTTGCCGATCAAACCGGCCTGGTCGCAACAAGGCAGGATCGAGCACATCCGGTCTGTTGGTGGCCGCAATCAGGATCACACCTTCCGTCGTGTCAAACCCATCCATTTCCACTAACAATTGATTCAGTGTTTGTTCCCGTTCATCATGACCTCCGCCAAGACCTGCGCCCCGTAGTCGTCCTACCGCGTCAATTTCATCAATAAAGATGATACAGGGCGCATGTTTTTTCCCCTGTTCAAAGAGATCTCGAACCCGGGAAGCCCCAACCCCGACAAACATTTCTACAAAGTCCGATCCACTGATACTGAAAAATGGCACCCCTGCCTCACCGGCAATCGCTTTGGCCAACAAGGTTTTTCCGGTCCCTGGAGGTCCCACAATCAGAACGCCCTTAGGAATACGCCCGCCTAATTTTTGGAATTTTGCGGGATCCTTCAGGAAATCAATGATTTCCACGACTTCTTCTTTAGCTTCATCTACCCCCGCCACATCTGCAAATGTGATTTTTTTCTTCTCTTCTGTCAGGAGGCGCGCACGGCTTTTTCCAAATGACAGAGCCCGATTACCGCCCATCTGCATTTGACGCATCAGGAAAAACCACAAGCCCAAAAATAGAACAAATGGCCCCCAAGAGAGCAGGAAGGTGATATACCATGGATTATCTTCAGGTGGTTTGGCTTCAATTTGTACGGATTTTTCCTGTAAGACCTTAACTAAATCTGGATACTCGACAGAATACGTTTGGATCCTGGTACCATCTTTCAAAATCGCGCTGATATTATTGTTCTTGATGATGACTCGTTCAACATCCCCTTTTTCCAGGTGAGCCATAAAATCACTAAAGATCACCGGATCTTCCGGGTGCTGATTTGGCACCGTAAAGAGGTTGAATAACAAAATCATGAATAAACACACAAAGACCCAAAACAGTAAGTTTTTCACCCGAGAATTCATACCGAGGGTAACCCCCTTAGCAATTCAAATGTCATAATGAGCCACACTATCGAAACAATAGCTTAACCAATTGATTCTATCACGCACTTTTTATAGCTGACAACCGCATCAAGACTGCGGGTCTTCTTGAACCAAATTCGGATCGAGTTTAGCCAGGTAGGGAAGATTTCGATATTTTTGCTTAAAATCTAGCCCATATCCCACAAGATAGGTCGGAGGCACTTCAAACCCCACATACCGCAAATCAACCTCCACCTTACGATTGGCAGGCTTACTAATCAACGCGCAGACAGCCACGGAGGCTGGTTTCTTCTTCATTAAATTTTTGACTAAAAACTGAGCGGTGACTCCAGAATCAACGATATCTTCTACCAGCAACACATGGCGGTTATTGATCTTTTCGGTCAACTCTGACCACACTTTCACATTTTTTGCCGAACTCCCTATTGCTTTGTGACTTTTGGCAATTAGAAAATCAATCTGAATCGGCAATCGAATAACCCGAACCAGGTCGGCAAAAAACACATAGGCTCCCTTGAGGACCCCAACAACGAGGAGGTCCTTGCCTTGATAATCCAGAGAAATTTGCTTTCCCAATTCCTTAATGCGAGCTCTCATGGCTTCTTGCGTCACGAGGGGTTTCCCAAATATTTGATTCATAGAGACTTCCATCTTACATGATCATCTTGGCCATAATGACCGAAGTTGTGGATGATGAAACCTTGAACCGTTCATCTGCTCGTAACCCACCAATCCAGACAATTCCCTCAGGCGCAACCAATAAAGGCACCTTGGTCCGTTTTGAACGGGGTACTTTAAGATCCGAAAAAAAATCCTGCAGCTTTTTTTGTTTCCCACCAAGCCCCTTGGGGCAAAAAGTATCCCCAGGCGCCCACCTTCGTAACATCAAATCAGGAGTAAATCTCGCAGGGTCAAGATAAACTTCTGATTGGTTCGCATGGCCATCCGTTACGGGAGAGGATATTCTTGAAATCGAAAAACGCTCTCCTGTGAGAGGCCAAACCACCTCACCAGGGATGGATAAAGGCGTCACCATCATGCTGGAATAATCCGTTCCAGGTTGATTCACTTCCTCACAGGAGGCCATCACCAAACGGTCATACTCCTGAGCAATCCGCACTCCATGACATGTAATCGTCCAACCTGACTGACCATGCTCTATACGGTCTAATACCCTTTCTACAAGATCGAATCTCGGACCCCGATGGTGTCCTGCAAGGATCTGAAGGCTCTGGCGGACCACTCTTCGACGAAGAGGTAAAGGTACGGTTAAGAGCGCCATACGGTCAAAATGACGTTCTCCCATGCGATTTGACACACATGTGCGCTGAAAGGCTTCATCCGCTAATGTCTCCAGATATGCATGCTCATCACGAAGTATATGTGCCTGCCGGGTCAACACATTCACAATCCCCGGCGAATACTGTTTCAATTGAGGAATCAGGTGCTGACGAATGCGATTCCGGCGGTACACAGGTTGAATATTAGAGGAATCCACTCTGGAATCCTCCTGCTTCTCCTCCAGATACGCCACAATTTCACTCCGATGAATATCAAGTAAGGGACGAACGACATGCATTCCTCGTTTTGGAGGAATCCCTCCCAATCCACCGGTTCCAGACCCGCGCAGCATCCACATCAGAACCGTCTCTGCTTGATCATCTGCCGTATGCCCGAGCGCCAACTTTGTCGCCCTTCGGTCAAGAACCATTTGTTCTAATGCCTGATATCTCGCAGTTCTGGCATATTCCTGAAGTGATTTCTTCTTCAATTTTGCATCGTATTTATTCAGATAAAGCCGGCGCACCATAACGGTCACTCCAAATCTCTCGCCTAAAGCCTCCACGAACTTCGCATCCCCCTCACTTTCAGGTCCCCGAAATCCATGGTCCACATGACCGATACAGATGTCCCAATGCCACCGAGTTCGCAGCTCCACTAAGCACCTAAAAAGGGCCACAGAATCCGGACCGCCAGAAACCGCTACCACGATCCGATCTCCAGACGCCAATAAGCCCTTTGCCCGAATGGCCTGGTCAATTTTGTATTCCATTCCAAGAAGGGGGACTAAACGATTCATCTATCCACTTCCCCCCTGAACAACCGCAGGGATTCGGGGTCGCCCTGAATAGTTCCGCAAAATCTCCCTGGCTCGCTGACCATCGTGGTCCATTTGACTCACGAGGTCCCGGGGATTGGCAAACACCATATCCCCTCGCACACTTTCAATAAAATGCACTGAAATATCTTCTCCATATAGCTGAAGAGTCTTATCAAATATATGTACTTCCAATAAACGTTCCTCTTCAGAAAACGTCGGCCGCGTGCCAATATAGGCAATGGAATCCAGACATTCCCCCTTAAACACTGTCAGCGTGGCATACACACCATCCGCAGGAAGAACTCGGTGCACTGGAAGTCGAAGATTGGCCGTCGGCCATCCAAACTGTTTCCCACGTTTCTCACCGGGAATCACAATCCCCTCTAACATATAGGGGCGCCCCAAACATTGGGCACCTTGACCCACATCTCCAGCTGTCAGGCATTTGCGAATGCGTGTCGAACTTACCACCTCCTGCCCCACAATCAAGGGAGCAATCGGCTCAACAGAAAAACCTGCTGTGGCCCCCAGTTCAATCAGATCCTTCACTCCACCACTTCGTCCCCTACCGAATACAAAATTTTCTCCCACGAATAGCTTTCGGATCCCAAGCCCGTCACGAAGAACCTGCTGGACAAACTCATCCGGCCCCAGACTGGCCAACTCCATCGTAAAAGGGAGAATCACCAGTTCCCCGACTCCCAGACGTTCAAAGAATGCTATTTTTTCATAATCCTCAGATAAAAATTTATGGACGGATCCTGGACGCAACACCTCGACAGGATGGGGAGCAAAGGACAACACCACAGGAAATCCGTTGACCTGCCGAGCGCAATTCACAACAGCCTGGACAAGAGCACGGTGTCCCAAATGCTGCCCATCAAAATTGCCAATGGTCAGAACAGGGCAGGAGGCGGGACGAACCGTAGGTAATCCTCGAGTAATCTTCATAAACCATCACGGTTCATGAGACATGCAGCCTCTTTGGCAAAATACGTGAGAATCAGGTCCGCCCCTGCGCGTTTAATCGCGAGTAAACTTTCCATCATCACCGAAGCTTCATTTATCCAGCCTAGTTGTGCCCCAGCCTTAATCATGCTGTATTCGCCACTTACTTGATACGCCGCCACGGGAGCGGCCACAAGTTCACGAACCCGTCGAATAATATCCAAATAAAATAAGGCTGGCTTCACCATCACGATATCGGCACCCTCTTGGATGTCCAGTTCCACCTCACGCAACGCTTCTCTCGCATTGGCTGCATCCATTTGGTAGGACCGTCGGTCACCAAAAGATGGGCTAGAGAAGGCCGCATCGCGAAACGGGGCATATAACGCGGAAGCATACTTAGCCGAATAGGCCATGATGGGCATCTCAGAGAGTCCCTGTTGGTCCAATGCCTGTCGAATCGCGGCGACCCGGCCATCCATCATATCGGAAGGAGCAACCATATCCACTCCCGCCTCCGCATGACTCAGTGCCATTGCCTGAAGACATTCTAGCGTTTCATCATTCAGAATCCGGCCGTCTCGAACAATTCCGCAATGGCCATGGGAAGTATATTCATCAATGCACACATCGGTGATCACCATTAAATCGGGGACATGATCTTTAATCGCCCGTACCGCACGTTGAACAACCCCTTCCTTCTCATAGGCGGAAGATCCACGCTCGTCTTTGTGTTCAGGAATTCCAAACAGGATAACGGCAGGAATCCCTAATTCCCAGGCATCCTTGGCTTCCTGAATTACCTGATCCACAGACCACCGCCATTGACCAGGCATCGAGACGATCGGTTCTTGCTTATTCTCGCCAAAGGTCACAAACAAAGGATAGATGAAATCTGCGGGACTCAGCTGGGTCTCACGGACCATTCGGCGAAGAGATTCATGTTGCCGCAAACGACGTAAACGATGAACGGGAAATCCCATACTCGTCCTTACTTTCGAGGAAGATTCGTTAAAAAGACCACGAGATCCCGCACGGAGATCATCCCCACCATATTCCCAGCCTGGGTCACTCCCAGGTGCCGAATATGTTCTTTAGCCATGAGATCATTTGCATCCAACAGGGTTCGATCTCCCTCGATACTGACAATCGGAGCAGACATAATTTTTTCAACCGTCGTCCGCATCGGGTCCGCACCCGCAGCAACCACACGTCGAACCAAATCCGTATCGGTTAAAATGCCGATGATTTCCTCTCCACTGGTCACAATCACACTCCCGATTCCATTATCCCGCATCATTTCTGCAGCGGTCTTGACCAAAATGTCCCGGTCAACTTTGACAATTTTATCTACAGGGACCATACAAGATTTTACAGGAACCATGACGCTACTCCTCCCATCAATCGGTTAACAAAACGTGGTGTCTGAAACTTCCTCCACCATAGAATAATTATGAAGACGAGACCAATCGCGTATCCTTCGGAGCTTGCTGGGCATGAATGATTATGGCATCGACCAACGCCGGAACCGTACTCTCCAACGCCATGACATCCACCGACAACCCTTCTTCCTGAACGGTTTGAGCTGTGATCGGGCCAATGACCGCCACGATCAAATGCCGGGTTAATTCCTGCAATTCTTGGCGATTCTCAAACAACTGACAAAAATTCCTCACCGTGGAAGAACTGGTAAAGGTCACATATTGAATTTCCCTATTGCGAAGGCGATCGCGAAGAAGGCCAATATCGACCGAAGGAGGGAGCGCTTGATAGGCATGAACCACATGAACCGTGGCACCCATGGCTTCCAACTGGTCAGGGAGAATCTCGCGTGCCACTTTGGCTCGAGGAATCAAAACCCGTTGACCGGAGACCCCCAACCCGCCGAGCGCCTGCAAAATTCCTTCTGCCTGAAAATCCTGAGGAACCAGATCCGATGCAATCCCCCAACGAGCAGCCTCTTCCCGCGTCCGAGGACCAATACAACACACACGGATTCCAGCCAAACTCCTTACATCTTTATGATGAAACCAGAGACGTTTTATAAATGATTGCACACCATTCACACTCGTAAAGATCACCCAATCGTATGTCGAAATGGCAGCAATCGCCTCATCCACAGGAGACCAACTATCAGGAGGATGAATCTCCAACGTTGGACATTCCACCGGTTCCGCCCCCTGCCCCGCCAACAAGTTTGAAAGAGCCGGGGCCTGGGCACGAGGTCTGGTCACTAAGACACCTTGTCCAAACAGAGGCCTTGATTCATGCCAGTTCAGTCGTTCACGCAACCGAACGACTTCACCCACAACAATCACGGATGGCGGACTCATATCTGCCCGAGAGGCTAATCCCACAATGTCGGATAAGGTACCCACCACTGTTCGTTGACGAGCATAGGTCCCCCACCTGATCACCGCCACGGGAGTCGTCGCAGGCTTGCCTTCTTGAATGAGCCGGGCCACAATCTGCGGAAGATTTTTCATGCCCATTAAAAATACCAGGGTCCCTTCAGCCGAAGCGAGACGCGGCCATTCCATCGCACTCGATGGTTTCGTCGGATCTTCATGGCCGGTCACAAATGCGACCGTCGAGGCGAGAGTCCGGTGCGTCACGGGAATACCAGCATAAGCCGGCACAGCCACGGCAGCGGTCACTCCAGGCACAACTTCGAATGGGATCCCTGCGTCAGCAACCACTTCGGCTTCTTCACCTCCACGGCCAAACACAAAAGGATCCCCACCCTTGAGTCGCACAACACACTTACCTTCTTGAGCCTTCCTCACCAACAAGACATGAATCTCTGCCTGATCTCGGTAAACCCCACGCCCTTTTCGCCCGACATAAATACACTCGGCATGAGAAGGGGCAAATTTCAACAACTCCGGATTAGCCAGGTGATCGTAGAGCACCACATCCGCCTGCTCTAAACATTCCCTCCCCCGTAAGGTCAGCAACTTGGCATCTCCGGGCCCAGCTCCTACTAAAAAAACCCGACCATGATTTGGAACTGATTTGGTCATGCCATCCCATAAATTTCCTGGAGAATGGGCTTCGCCCCCCCATCCAACAGTTGTTCAGCCACCCTCGTGCCAATTGAAGCAGCCTCCCCATTTGGCCCCGATAGCACCTGACGGATATATCGTTTCCCATCAAGACTGGCAACCAACCCCACAAGAGTCAACGTGTCCCCGTGGATAGTCGCATAACCTGCAATTGGAACCTGACATCCGCCTTCAAGACCTGCAAGCAATGCTCGTTCAGCAGTAACCGCAATCCTGGTGGACCGATGTTCAAACTGCCCAACCAGATCTCGAACCCAGATATCATCTTTTCGTCCTTCCAGACCTAACGAACCTTGCCCAATTGCCGGCACACTCACATCCACGGACAAATACTCCGTCACCTCTTGATCCCAACCCAAGCGCTTGAGGCCTGAGGCGGCAAGAATAATGGCATCATAATGACCTTCGCGAACCTTGCGAAGTCGGGTATCAACATTCCCACGCAACATCGCAATCTCAAGATCCGGACGCGCATGTAACAACTGCGCCTGTCTTCGCAAACTACTGGTTCCGACTCGTGCACCAACCGGCAATGTGGCTAAAATATGGCCTTCATGCGCAATCAACGCATCCCTGGGATCCTCTCGCTCGGGAACACAAACAATCTCCAGTCCTTCAGGTAACTCTGAAGGCACGTCTTTCATGCTATGCACCGCTAGATCAATATCTTGTCTCAGCAAAGCTTCTTCTATTTCTTTAACAAACAGCCCCTTTCCTCCAATTTTGGCCAAAGGTACATCTTGAATTTTATCCCCACTGGTTTGGATGCGCTTCAGAATGACAGAAATATCCGGAGCAAGGGCTTTGAGCTGGCGTTGCACCCATTCAGCTTGCCATATGGCTAATTGGCTTCCTCGTGTTCCCACGATGAGCGTCGATCGTGCTCGACTATCCGTCTGATTCACATGCCATCCTTTTGCGGCAGGGGCTCCCCACTGACGCCATCACCCGTCTCATCTTCTAGAAGCTGGACCTCTTCAGAGTGAATCTCCCGTTCCCGCAGTTCAAAAAACCGGCGAGCGGCTTCAATAAACGCAAATCCATTTTGAGATTGCGCTTCGGTTTTTAAGGTCACGACCGGACCATGCAGTAATTTATTCACAATTGCGGAGGCCAGCCCTTCAATGGCAGCCCGCTCCTTCGGCGACAATTCCCCCAAACGACCGAAGACTTTCTCCAACTCCCCCCGCTTGATCTCTTCCGCTTTTTTTCTCAGGGCCACTATAGTGGGGGTTGCCTCCAGTCCGCGAACCCAGGCCACCATGCTGCCGACTTCTTCTCTCACCATGGACTCGGCGGTTTCAGCTTCTTTCAGTCGTTCTTCCTGATTATGCCCCACATGGGCCTTGAGATCATCAATGTCAAACACATAGGCGTTATCAACATCCTTGACCGCCGGATCAATATTTCGAGGAACGGTGATATCAATCAAAAACATTGGTCGGTTCATTCGATGATACACTGCCATCTCGATATCATCTTTGGTAATGACATAGTGGGGAGCACCGGTGGCGCAAATCACAATATCCACTTTGGGAAGCGTGCTTCGAAGCTGTTCATACGGAACCGCCTGTCCATGGAAGCGTTCGGCCAGTGCAAAAGCACGATGATGATTCCGATTCGTAATGAGGACCTCCTTCACACCCTGATTCACCAGGTGTTGGGCCGCCAATTTTCCCATCTCCCCTGCCCCCACTAATAATACGACTCGTTGCTTCAGATTCGAAAAAACTTTTTTGGCTAATTCCACAGCGGCATAGCTGACGGAAACCGCATATTCCCCAATCCGCGTATTCGTCCGAACACTTTTGCCAACCGAAATCGCCTTCTTGACGACCTTATTAAGAATGACTCCGGAGGAACGATGAGTCAAAGCCAACTCATAGGCTTCCTTGACCTGCCCTAGAACCTGGGGTTCTCCCACGACCATGGAATCTAAACTCGCCGACACACGAAACAAATGCGCGATAGCTTCATCCTCACTGTATCGATACAGGTGAGGGAGTAAATCCTCGGAGGATAAGGAGAAATGGGTTGAGACCAAAAAATCTTCTAATTGACGAAAGCCCCATTCACCATTTTCCACGACGGCATACACTTCAACCCGGTTACAGGTCCCCAGATACATGGCTTCTTTAATACCTGAATAAGCCATGAGCCGTCCTAACGCCTCTCCCATCCGGCTATCCTGGATAGCCAAAAGTTCACGAAGTTCAACAGAAGCCGTCCGATGATTGAGGCCTAACACGATAATATTCATAGCGGTGACATCGGTTGCGGACTTTTGATAAGGATGCCAACAAAAGTTAAAATTACTCCGGCAAATCCCACAATGGTTAGATAGGCGGCCTTTTTCGCCCTCCATCCGGCCGTCACTCTTCCCATCAAGACCGCGAAATAAAAAAACCAGGTAATAAGCGCCCAAATTTGCTCAGAGTTCCAACTTAAATATGAACCAATCGTCAATTGAGCGGAAACTGCCCCTGTCAGGATTCCCAAGGTTAATAGGGGAAACCCAAAAAGGATAGATCGTTGATTTAATGAATCCAAAAAATCCAGCGGCGGGAGCTTGAAAGATAACACATTAAATTGCTTGGACTTCAAAAGGCGCTCCTGCATCACATACATCAACCCAGCCACGAAGGCCACAGCAAATCCGATGGTACCCAAAATACTCAGGGTCACATGCACCCAGACCGTCTGAAAAACCGGGGCAAGAGTGCCAGATGACTGAGGCGCAAGAGTTGCCGAAACGAGAGACAGAAATGCCAAGGGAAGGATAAATGCGCCCAACACCGCTAAACCCCTTTTTAGGCCAACCACCAAAAAAACCAGCACTAACCCCCAGGCAAAAAATGACATCGCATCCTTAAAGGTCATAATAGGGATATGCCCCGTCGATACCAGAGCCATAATAAGCGCCGAAGTATGAGAGAAAAACCCTAATCCCGTGGCCACAAGTGAAATTTTGGCGATGACATCAGAACGATGCCAGAGATATAAAAGGAAAAGGAGCGTGCCTCCAAAATAAAAGCCCATGGTGAGAAATGGCAGCAATTCAGGCATTGAATATCCTAGTAAAGAAGCATGCAGAGAAACCCATGTCGAGTATAGATCTGGCTCTATAGAAGGTCAAGAAAATCAACGAGTTACCATTCATCTATATAAGGAAAACCAGAATTCCCCCAACATAACTTATGCAGTGCTGGGGGAAGATCCACCACAAAGGTTTTAAGCTTGCCCGATCACACTAGCCTCCTATCAAAAATTTATGACAACGCTGCAATATTCTCGTCTTCCGCCATTCTATTTATAGGAATCGCACTAATCACGATTTCACGAAATTCATTAGGGAAAACCAAAAGGCTGGCGGCAGCTTCTTCGATTCCCTGCCTGACCATGAAGATACCCTATCACGGTGGCAATTAGCGTTCATCGTAATGTTAAGGAGGCGACTTCTAACGCCAGGACTTAAACCCTAAAAAGCCATGTTTGGGGATACAATACGCCAATAATCTGTGACACCAAGCCGCCCAAAGACCGATGATTCAATGACGATAGTCCATGGTCGTGAATGAGCATATGGGTAACAACGAAATTTGATAATAAGGAGGTTGAAATCACCCGAAGAATATCCTGATATTTCAAATCATCCACATCCCGAACCCAAAGCTACCTGTCCTGCAATCTATGGTCGTCAGTTATCCATCCATTCATGCCATTTCATATTGAAACAAAGGGACGAGGCAAGTAGGACTGAACCTTTCTGGACAATGGCAGACTCACCCAGTACCATCTCAACCTTGCCTTACATCATATTCCCTACACCATGACCGGAACACTCTATATTGTCAGCACTCCTATCGGTAATCTGGAAGATATGACCTTTCGGGCTATCCGCATTCTAAAAGAAGTGGCCATTATTGCAGCTGAGGACACTCGGCGTACACAAAAACTCTGCACCTATTATCATATCGGCACACCACTCACCAGTTACCACGATTTCAATAAGGAGGAGAAAACCGAAATTCTCCTCCATCGTCTCCAGGAAGGAAGTTCGGTTGCATTGGTGTGCGATGCCGGAACTCCTCTTATTTCTGATCCAGGTTTTTATCTGGTTCGTCAGGCCATCAAGGCAAACATTCCACTTATTCCAATTCCAGGACCTTCCTCTGTTCTTACGGCATTATGTGTGTCAGGCCTACCAACGGATCGATTTATCTTTGAGGGATTTGTTCCAAGAAAACCAGGGGCAAGGGAAAAATTTTTTCAAAATCTTAAAGAAGAGAAAGGAACCATTATTGTCTTTGAAACCCAGCATCGGATTCTTAAAACATTACAGGTCATCACTACTGTCATGGGAAACAGAAACATCGTATTGACACGAGAACTGACAAAAATCAACGAAGAAATACTGCGAGGGGAAATAGAAGAAGTGACTCAACAGTTAAAAGCAAAATCAATAAAAGGAGAAATAACGCTTTTAATTCAAGGGGTACCTCAACGAAGTAAAAGGCAATTTGAACCAGAACCCGAAAGTACTAGCTCGAGCGCCCATCACACACCTACCTTCTGAATAACCACAAGGTAATAGTGTTCAACTTTTTCCTGTTTAAGGATCTGGTGACCCTCATTGGTAATACTTTGAGGGACATTTCGAATTGGTTCGCCTTCATCCAACAACACTCTCAATTGGGACCCGACTTCTAAAGATTCCAGCTTAAGCTTCGTCTTCACGAAATTGTACGGACAAATCACACCTCGAAGATCCAATTCTTCCATGTTCACTCAATCTTCTCCCGCCGTCAGCTTATTAACAGAATCGTACTTTCTTCGAATGATTACCTAAATAATAAAAGAGCGTGCCGGATATTGCCCGGCACGCTCTTTTCAAGCACAAAACAATTTTATAACCAGGAACCTATTGAACAGTCCCCTTGTTATAGTTCTTGCGATCATCTCCGTAGTCCGTCGCAACGGTTTTGTCCGTCTTTTCATTGACAGTTGTAGGTTGAGGGGCACATTGCCAGCAAGGAGCAGCACCGGTCATCACACCAAGCTCACTCACGATGCCAGAAGCTACTGATCCTGGCTGAACGGCCCCAGCAGGAACACCAGTCATGCTGTCATTCATAATATTTTGACCCTGTGCCATGTTAGGATCAGGCCCTTGACCAAACCCGCCCTTAAAGTTGGGGTTGTCGATCCCTCCTAGCAATTGACTCCCGTCTAATACATACACATCACGAACTAACTTTCGACCCGTTCCATATTTTTGGGTCTCTGTTGTCTCGTTCTCCGCTTGAACGGTTACATAGTCGCCCTTACCAATTGCCTTCAAATTCTCATAATTCGTCTTGTCGTCTAAATACAGGGTCATGATGTTCAAAGACCCTCTGAGGGTCTGCCGTTCATCCTGCGAACTCCCTCCTTTAATGAGGTACAACTTGTGGCTTGACAGATCAATGGCCATAACTTCTCCCTGAATGGTCTCATTCGCCGAGAGATACCGTAACATATCGTCTTGGTCCATCACCCGTGACCTGTCACCTACACCCTGGGATTCCCCGACACCTGTACCATACCCTACATGCTGTGGTTGACGCTCTTGCGCCACCGCCACGCTGACCGAGCCTGCAAAAATCATTGCTAATCCAAAATACCCTACCTTCCGCATGTGGCTCCTCCTTGGAAGTGTGAGTTAATAATCAAAAAAACGAACTAATACAAATATACGATTTTATTTCAGGATCAAGGGCACCAACTATAGTCAAGGCGGTAGCCCCTGTCAAGTCAATATTTGACACCAATTCTCCGGTCTCCATACTCGAATTACCCCTGATGAATATCACCCGAATCCGATATGTAACCTATGATGAATTTTACTTTATCCATGTCACAAAAATATCTTACAGAAGTTATGCTGGTGCCCGGAGGGAGGGTCGAACTCCCACTCTCGTGAAAGAACCGGATTTTGAGTCCGGCGCGTCTGCCAGTTCCGCCATCCGGGCAATGATAGTTTGGCATGAGATATCTACCATGAACCTCCTGACAGGTCAATCCAGATAGGATTCCTATCTTCTACGTAGGATTAACCCTTTCACTATCATCTCATCTCATCTCATTTCATTGGATTACTGCAGAAATAATCATGCCTCTTCGTTTTACCCAATAGCCCCCAACGCCAACTTTTCACTCCACTTGCGACAAAGGGTTTCCTTGAGGGTGTGATGTTCAGGAAGGATCAACGCAGGATCACGTTCCAATAATTCCACTGCCATCTGCTTGGCTTTTATTAATAACCCGGTATCTCGAGCCAAATCTGCCACACGAAAATCGATATCTCCCCATTGCTTTACTCCAAGAACATGCCCAGGCCCCCGAATTTTCAAATCTTCTTCCGCCAAGGCAAACCCATCTTCACATTGCGCAAATACGCCGAGTCGTCGACGGGCCGTTGATCGAGAGAACGCTTTCGCTTCCGAGCTATCGAGGATCTCATTGGCAAACTTTTGACCCGCCTCAAGTTTCATGGGCATTTGCTGAGAGTAGGGCGGAATTTTTCCCAAGGCATGAATCAGAAGGCAATATCCTTGATGAAGACCTCGCCCGACCCGACCACGCAATTGGTGAAGTTGCGCCAGCCCGAAACGTTCCGCATGCTCAATAAGCATGACCGTCGCATTATGAACGTCCAAACCCACCTCGACCACAGTGGTGGCCACCAACACATCAATCTCTTTCTTTTTAAATTGGGCCATGACCATCTGCTTTTCGCGGGAAGGCAAGCGACCATGCAACAAACCGAGACGAAAGGGAGAAAATTCTTCGCGTAATTGATCGGCAGCCTCAACGGCTGCTTGCAAATCTATTTTTTCTGATGGTTCAACGAGCGGATACACCACATAGGCCTGCCGCCCCGCTTCTAATTCCTTTCGCATCACACGATGTGCTTCTTTCCGTTGACCGGTCGGGAACAACATCGTCTTTACAGGTTTTTTCCCTGGAGGAAACTGATCAATCACCGACACGTCCAAATCGCCATAAAGCGTCATCGCTAAGGTCCTGGGAATAGGCGTGGCGGTCATCACCAACACATCGGGATGCCAGGCCGCTTTTCCACGAAGCTGTGCGCGCTGCAGCACGCCGAATTTGTGTTGCTCATCCACAATCACCAACCCAAGCTTGGCAAAATTCACATCAGGCTGTAATAACGCATGTGTACCCACCACCACCTGCACATGACCTGACTGGATTCCTGCGAGAATTTTGCCTCGCTCGCGGCCTGTTTGCCCGCCTTTCAACAGGAGACAACGGATACCTAGGGCCTCAAACAACGGAAACAACGATAAATAATGCTGCTCACTCAACACTTCTGTCGGTGCCATCAGCGCGGCTTGATACCCAGACCCACAGGCCATCACGATGGCATGAAGAGCCACCACCGTTTTCCCACACCCGACATCTCCTTGCAGGAGGCGATTCATACAGGTTGGCCGTCCCATATCCTGGCTAATTTCCTGGATCACACGCTCCTGTGCGGAAGTGAGCGAGAAAGGCAACACAGTTTTCAGCTGTTCGACCAACGGATTGCGAACAGCAAAGGCGATGCCTTCAATGTCCTGAGTCTGCCCCTGGCGCCGCATGGCGAGTGCTAATTGCAGGAGAAACATTTCTTCAAACGCCAACCGCCTATGCTCGGGAGTTGCCTGTTGATTCAGGGCCTCCACAGAACGCTCCTGATTGGGAAAATGTAAGACAGGTAACGCCTCTGGAAGGGTTGGGACCCCCAGTTGCATGCGCATCGCCGTCGGCAACATCTCTTGCAGCTGGTCGGCATAATGGTCAAAAATTAATCGAATAATTCGTCGAATCTGCTTGGAGCTCAACCCATTCGTCTCATGATAGACCGGAACAATCCGTCCCCCCGACATGTCCGGCAATTCGTCCTCATCCAACAATTCATACTCCGGCCCGCGCATCGTCATCGGTAGGCTTCCGGAAGAATTGGGCAAGACTGAACCGGTCAATAGCAAGGAGACACCTGGCGCAAAAGTTTTCTCCAGGTAGGGCTGGTTAAAAAACACGCATTCGATAAGACCCGTCTCATCCCTCACCGTAACTGTGACGACGACCAGACCTCTTCGAGAGGTGGTTTTCACCAACACTTTCTGTACTCTGCCTTTAATGGTGGCCTTCATGCCTGGGAGAAGGTTCCCGATGGGCAACACTTCCAAGCGGTTTTCGTATCGCCAGGGTAAAAACCAGAAAGCATCCTCTAATGTCAGTACTCCCAATTTTTCCAGCAAGCGAGCCCTTCTGGGCCCCACCCCTTTGGCAAATTGAATGGGAATCTCAGAGAGGGAGGATGGAGTCGGCATGATGATTACAAAAAGCCTATTGCACCAGAACCGGAAGTCTTAGACCGAACGACCCTGCGGGAATGTGCTCGAACCAGCCCAATCTCCATAAAAGGGCTTATGAGAAATTTGAGGGTGGAAAACGATTAATCCAGATATCACAGATTGCCTGTGAAACGTACGAAGAGAATGGATTGGTGTCAAGAGAAGATTGACATGCGTCATTTTTTGCCAGCCGTGTAGTCCCGCGATACAGGCGAGTTAGCCGACAATTTAAAATAGCCGTCTTGTGTGTGGATTGTCTTTGCGATTCCGCTGGTCTTATTCCGGAACCCGATTCCGGTGACCGGCAACAGCCAAACTTGCAAGGAATTGGTGAGCTTGTCCTCTTCAAATCACTATTCGCAAGTCAGTTCAAGAATATCCGTACCTTGATGCAATGGACACATTGCATACCCGGTAGTTTTCACATCAAGAAAATACTGGATGCCCCACCTTCTGAAAAAAGTGGTGAGGACATCAAAGAAAAGATTTCGGAAGACCCAATCCTATGGATGGGAAGAGACTACTTCGTGCCTCGCAAAGGCTCCAGGAGTTTGGAACGATACCCCTTCGCCGGATGGGTCGGAGCTGTGTCTTTCGCCGTGAAATTATCAATAATGTCATCGAAACGTTGCGCACACCCCTTCACATCATTCGGGTCGACCCGGCAAGAGACACACGCGGCATAACTCATGGCATAAATACGATTTACATCTCCGGCGTCCGGATAATTTTTTTGGAGGGCGCTTTGTAAATCAGTATCAAGCTTGCCTCCAGCCAAGCTAGACATGAGACCTGATATTTCCGCACCAAATTTCTTGACCTTATGTTGATCCTCTGTCGACAAGTCTTCCGGAAGCGGGCAGGTATTGGGTTTAATGACAACCGAATCGACTCTGTGCTGCTGCTGACATCCGAAGAGCATGGTCAGCATGCTGACCAACGCAAGGCCCATCATAAACGAATAACGTCGACCCCTTGCAGGAAATTTCAGATTCATCATGAATCCTCCTTTGTCAAGATAGGTTAGAAGCATACGTTCGAAGATCAACATTATGAGTTGAGGCACGTTGGATGGCAACCACGACAGAGATGAATGAAGGGTTCTTCCTCAATCGAAGCGAACGACTTCCGCAAAAAGCGGATGCAAAAATGAAGGCATTCTGCATTTCTTTTAAAGATGAAAGTCCCGGAACCAGCTAGAACTTCTAAGTAACTTGCAGGTTTTTCACCATGTTTTCTTGAAAAGGCGACGGATAGATCGGCTCCAGTAGACATAGGTTCCAAAGCCAAAGAGTCCCGTGAGCATCAACCACGCCGTATCAGGTTCAGGAATGGGCTGCGAACTTGATCCTGGCAACGAACCAGCAGGTATCGCTGTCCAACGCCCTTTGGTACCGAGGGCTGAGGTCTGTAGAGGTGGGCGCAGGTCAGGATTCCCCAGAAACAGGAGCGGCCTATTCCCTTCTGTTGGACCTATTCTTAGTTCCGTAAGGATTATTTTTTGCGCGCCTATCGTGTAGATAGTACCGGAGCCAAGGCTGAAATTTAAATTAGCATCCGATGTGGGGTCGGTGAGATCGAACTGACAGCCCGATGAACATGGAGCAGGCGTGATATCAATTCCCGGCATGGCTTGATTCCGACGAATGTTCCAGGAAAAATTCAAACGACTGTCGGTGAAATCCGGGATAGGGGATGTCTCCTTGTCTGGGTCGGCAAAGAACGTGAGGGTCGTGGTCACCATACCGAGATCCCCTCCGAAACTGAATTCTCTAAAATAGATGTATTCAGTGAGATCTGCCCTCGCATTGCCATCAGTCATAATTAGGCACACAAGAATGACGGATACGAGAATGACGAACCCACCAGTCAGATTTCGTAAAGTACGTGTGATCGCGCTCTTCTTCGGATAGTAGATGGTCGGTGAATGCAAGATCATGGGACGGCCCTCCGGATTACGTATGGATCATGATCAGTAAGGATGAATGAGCCATCAACCGTTCCCTCTCCACAGACATGTCATTTGGGGCATTCCAATTTTGACTCGCCGGGTTCAATGATCGTCACCACATGCGACACATCGTAATCATCGTAGTATTCCGTGATGACCGAACAGGTGTTAGACACCGTCTTGAAACAATTTTTCACAGACTCAACCTTCGCGGTTAAATTATGCTTTTCAGATCCGAACGCGGCGACTTCGGTGATCACATCGACATGGCCAAAGCACGCATTGTGACTATCCGGCATGGTTTGCCCTTTTCGCAGGGTTATCAATAAATGAAAATCCTTGGTATCTCTGCCGAAAGGCGGCACCACTTGTTTGTGAGTAAAAACTTTCGGCTCTGCACCAGGCTGAATTTCCTGGTCATTCACATGTATGCCCGTTTCTTCCCAAAGCGTCGCATACACTGGAGTTGAGGTTTTATTGTGCACATAAAATAAGACTTCGTCATCGTCACCGCCAAAAGCCAAAGGGGTATAGGCAAAAAGAAAGAACAAGGATAAAACTCGTGCGAGCCTGTTCATGATCCACCTCACGTATTAGAAATCAAAAACTAGAAAAACCTAGGATAGGCTGAGGTTGAAACAGAATCAAGTAAATAAGGATGTGTCCCACGACGTTCAAGCAGTATAAGTCGATCCTCCCAATCTCGTCCGCTCCCCAGCGATCCCATGCCGAAGATGAAACCCAAAAATGTCCTCGTGAGAAATGACTTGAATCTTTTTTGTTTTAGGGATAGCCTAAGGTCCCCCGACAATTTTAATGGATCAGAATGCCATCCAGGCGGATCGGGCGTGGATTCATCGGTAATCATTTGATGAGAATACTCAAGAGATCCGCATGGTGTATTTATCATATATGTAATGAAGGAGAAGGAACCATGAAATCTCCCTGTGGAAAATTTAAGGGATCAAGGTTGGAGTTCCTACCCAGGTGGTTGGTTAGCGGAATAATTATTGGGGTGATATCTCTAGCAGCTGGTGAAAGCAAGGCGGCATTTACGTTGCCGGTGTGGTCGAACACCCTGGGCTGGGATGACCCGTCATGCTATTCCACGATTCAAATGGCAGACCTTGACGGCGATGGCCAGGCCGAGCTGCTGGGCCGATGTTCATCAGGGATCGTGGCGTATGCGTTCAGCAAGGACTTAGGTGTATGGAGTCCGTTACCCGACGGGCCGTCTTGGACGAACAGTAATGGCTGGGACGCGGCATCCTCTTACCTGACCATCCAAACGGGAGACCTGGATGGTGATGGCAAGGCGGAACTGCTCGCCCGGGGCGCGGAGGGCATGGTCGCCTATAGCTATAGTGGCGGGCCGGCGGGGACGTGGAGTCGGTTACCCGACGGGCCGTCTTGGACGAACAGTAATGGCTGGGATGCGGCATCCTCTTACCTGACCATCCAAACGGGAGATCTGGATGGTGATGGCAAGGCGGAACTGCTCGCCCGGGGCGTGGAGGGCATGGTCGCCTATAGCTATAGTGGCGGGCCGGCGGGGACGTGGAGTCGGTTACCTGACGGGCCGTCTTGGACGAACAGTAATGGCTGGGATGCGGCATCCTCTTACCTGACCATCCAAACGGGAGACCTGGATGGTGATGGTAGAGTGGAACTGCTCGCCCGGGGCGCGGAGGGCATGGTCGCCTATAGCTATAGTGGCGGGCTGGCGGAGACGTGGAGTCGGTTACTCGACGGGCCGTCTTGGACGAACAGTAATGGCTGGGATGCGGCATCCTCTTACCTGACCATCCAAACGGGAGATCTGGATGGTGATGGTAAAGCGGAACTACTCGCCCGGGGCGCGGAGGGCTTGGTCGCCTATAGCTATAATGGCTGGCCGGTGGAGATGTGGAGTCGGTTACCCGACGGGCCGTCTTGGGCTAATAGTAATGGCTGGGACGCGGCCGAATATTACGCCACTATCCACACAGGGAATGCGATTGGGAACGACCAGGCAGTCCTGATCGGACGTGGTGTAAGAGGTATTGATACGTATAAGTATACTGCCGGGAAGTGGGCACCAACCGTTGCGCCATTTCCGCAGTTCACGGGTGATGAACTGACGGCCTACAATAAAATCCCCGAGGCCTGGGCTACACCACTGGCACACCCAATCAGGTACTTCTACAGCCGATATTCGCAGGAAAGTCTCGACGATTATGCTGATCATCTCCAAAAACCGAAGAATCGACCCAAAGGCGTGAAGAAGCATGCCTGGAGGGCGGTCACAAGACAAATCGTGAAAGAGCTAAGATTGGCGGGGTGGGTCGCCGTGAATTTCAGTAATATCGACACGTTCCTGAATAATGCATTTACAAACAACGCCATCACTTTAGGGAGTGTCGCAACACAGTTGGAAATTGACCAGGATAGTTCGGATAAGATCACGGCTGTTTTTTCCGACATGTTTTCCGCGGTTGTCGATGCTATAGGTATTGGCACCGAAAGGGCTGCCGCTGAAATCATTACCAAGTTTTTGGCATCGGCGATAGATGCGGGTACAGAATTGGGCATGGATGGGAGCCTGTCAGAAGATTATGTCAAACTCGCCGGGGACCTTCAGGGTAACTTCCAAGATGCCGTAAATGGGAACGGCAACAATCAGACGACCATCGCTACGAACTACGGGTTACTCGTAACTCTCGGCCAGCTTTTTGAGTCAGGGAAATGGCACTTTCCCAAGGAGGGGTCTTCAACTTACAAGCCAGCTTTTGCAGCTGCTAGCAAGCAATACTCAGTGTTTCTGTGGAGGACTTTAACTCCGGTCGCATGGCAATGGAGAGGGTTTGGCTGTCACGGCTATACATACAATGGTACGGGTCTGGTTCTAAACGCAGAACTGGAATGCGTCCCGAAGGAGCAACTGGATCTTCTGTTCCAGCCAACTCCCAGCAACTGCCTGACGAAATTTGATGGCTCTTGTTCTATGGGCTTATCCATGAAGGAAGTCTGTAATGGGTGGAACATACCGGACTCAGCGGTATGTCAGTAGTAGGTTGCCTACTCGTTCCGGTGCCGTTGATACGACGGGGGAGTTGCGCGGCGGTCTAAGAAAAGGAGCGTACTTTTTTTAAAAGACCGCAGCAGCACACTGAAGTTTTGATCAGGCCGTTAGCCCCGCAAGCTGAACGCCAAGGCGACACCGATCGGTAAGCACACAAAAGACAGGATCGTCATACCAACTTTTTCGGCACTTGAGGGAGTATCCATCGCCGCAACATGCTCTGCGTGGCTCCCACCCATGCCTACTGCCTGGCACAGGGATTGAACCCTTATGCAGGCTAGATGAACATTTTTGGCGAATGTGTGGGGCTTGCCATGGCGATTCCAATGGTCGTCGCCAAGTGCCCGATCCCGATGACCAGCAACAGCGGAGTCTATACGGAATTTGGTAACCTTTTTCCTCTCCGAATAGGCGATAGATGGTGAGTGGAAAATCACGGGAATTTGTATTGGCTTCACTCAAGTCACCTAAAGGCATGGGTGTCAAATATTATTGGTTTCTGCAAAAAAGATCGTGAAAGGTAATCTGGTCTGCATCTACAGAACTGTTTTTGATATTCGGGTACTTGTGTGTACAATGGCACCTGTGGTAACAAACAGACTCTAATCGACAATTCGGTCATTTTAAATATCCAGGGAGAAGACCATGGCTTTTTCATGTGACGTGTGCGGAAAAAACCGCTTAGTGGGAAACAATGTCAGCCACGCGAATAATCGCACAAAACGAATTTTTCGCCCAAATCTTCGAACGGTACGTGCGCTGGTGAAAGGTGCCGCCCAACGAATCAAAGTCTGTACCCGTTGCCTGCGGTCCGGATTGGTCCAAAAAGCCGTCTAGTCGGTCCTAGGGCCGTTCATGCGAGGTGAACGGTATGTCCCATTTGGTGTTCTTGTAGCCCTGACTCGTATTCACCAATTCGACTGTCATCATTACTTCTTTCCTTTCCAACCGAAATCTCAACTGATTCCTGGGTACCATTCCGGATTGACCATACGCCCGCACCTGATACGACAGCAGGGCTCGCCCCTGAAAACCACCGTGGGTTCCTTTTGACGTGGGGCAGACCATTCCACCTTTTTCCTTTCCGTCTCGCAGGGCAGGGGCCCTTTTTTTCGCTCTCGCCTTCATCGGTATCCTTCATCCTCTGAGCTTCCCGCCCTTTGATCTCGGTTGGCTGGCCTGGTTGGTGTTGATTCCCCTCCACATGATCATTCATGACCTCCCGCCAAGACGGGCGTTGTTTTACGGATGGCTGGCGGGAACCATCGCCTTTGCGGGAACCGTGACATGGGTCATCACGGCCATGCATCAATTTGGTCAAGTGCCGTTCATCGTAAGTGCCCTGTTGATGCTCCTTTTGGCTGCTTATCTTGGCCTATACATGGGCATCTATGGCTGGGGATATGCCAAGTTCCAACGCACGTGTCCCAACCTCTTGTGGCTGGGAGCCCCCGCCTTGTGGGTCGCCTTGGAATTTGTGCGAACCTATGCGTTAAGCGGGTTTCCCTGGGCGCTCTTGGGCTATTCCCAATACCAATGGCTTGCGGTTATTCAATTTGCCGACGTGACGGGAGTCTATGGCGTGTCATTTTTACTCGTCATGGGAAATGTTGCGCTAACCTCCCTCCTCTTGTGGATTTACGCCAAAACACGTGGCTTGCCCCTTCCCGGACCATGGGTGTCCGTAGCAGGCTTTGGCTGCGCGCTGAGTCTCGTTTTGGCCTATGGAGCCTGGCGGATGCAGGAACAAGCCAACCTTGACGCCTCGGCACGCACGCTGTCGATTGGGTTGGTCCAAGCCAATATTGATCAAGCCGTCAAATGGAACGAGGCCTACCGGGATGAGACACTCCGACGCTACACCTTACTCAGCCAACAAGCCGGAAAGAATACCGATCTGCTCATTTGGCCGGAAGCGGCCACACCGTTTCTCTTCGAGCGGGAACCCGCCTATCAGAGCCAGGTCCTTGATATTGCAAAAGATACGCACAGCTCATTGCTATTTGGCAGCCCCACGCTTCGATTTCAACAAGACGGCCGGCCGTATTTGTATAACAGTGCCTTTCTGGTGACGGCTGAAGGTCGGGTCTCAGACCGGTATGATAAGCGGCATCTGGTGCCCTTTGGGGAATACATTCCCTTGCGGTCAATTCTCTTTTTTCTGGATAAACTCGTGGTGGGGATCGGCGACTTCAAATCCGGCCAGGGAGTCATGACCATGCAAGTCCCAACGGTGCCCCCCGATAGTGGTCCGAGATTCGGAGTGGCTATTTGTTTCGAGGTGATTTTTCCTGATCTGGTTCGCCGGATGGCCCAGGAGGGTGCCAATTTCCTCGTCACGATTACCAATGATGCCTGGTTCGGGGATTCTGCTGCGCCGTATCAACATTTCGGCATGGTCGTCTTTCGTGCCGTGGAAAATCATTTGGCCTTTGCCAGATCAGCCAATACCGGCATTTCCGGCTTCATTGCCCCGGACGGACTCATCCTTTCCCAGACATCAATTTTCTCAGAACAGGCGGTGATGGGATTAGTGCCACTCCGTTCCTCATCACCCACCTTTTATACGCAATTTGGGGATGTCTTTAGTTGGGGTTGTGTTATAATGGCTGGTATTTTGTTTACTTGGTGTCGGTTTACCACACCGCTTTCCACGCGCAAACCACGGTCTTCACCGATATAACCACGAGAGGAGTGCTGCCCATGCTTGAAGATATTCGCATTCGAATGGAAAAAATCAACGACACCATTCTGGAATTCCGGAGGTATCTTTGACGTTCCCCGGCTAATAACTGAACTGGAAGAACTCGAGCGGGAGACCTCCCAACCGGATTTTTGGAACAACCCCCGTCAGGCCGCCAAGGCCGGACGACGTCAATCCGAGATCGAACGCCAACTCGCACGCCTTCACCAACTCGACCAGCAACGGGATGACCTTCTCGCCATTCTTGATCTGATTGGCCAACAGGGCGATCCGGAACTGGAAGTCGAGTGGAGCAAGGGCATGAAGGACATTGAGGCCACGCTGGAAGCCTGGCGCTTGGAACAACTGTTATCGGACGAACATGACCAGAATAATGCCATTCTCAGCATTAATCCCGGAGCAGGGGGAACCGAATCCCAGGACTGGGCACAGATGCTCATGCGCATGTATCTTCGATGGGCACAGGAACGCGGATACAAAGTGGAAACCATCGATCTGCAACCAGGCGATGAAGCCGGGATCAAAAGCGTAACCTTGGCCATTGGCGGTCCATTGGCCTATGGATATCTGCATTCAGAGGCTGGAGTGCACCGGCTGGTTCGGATCTCCCCCTTTGACGCCAACAAGCGTCGACATACCTCATTCGCCGCAGTGGGGGTTTTTCCGGAATTGGACGACGATATTGAAATTGAAATTGACGATAAGGATCTGAAAATCGATACCTTCCGCGCGGGCGGCGCCGGCGGGCAAAATGTGAACAAGGTGGAAACGGCTATTCGCATGACCCATCTTCCCACAGGAACCGTGGTGCAATGCCAAAATGAACGGTCGCAATTGCAAAACCGGATCGGCGCCATGCGGGTGTTAAAAGCCAAGCTGTATGAGCTGGAACAACAAAAGAAGGACGCTGAATTTCAAAATATTGTCGGGGAAAAGAAAGATATTGCCTGGGGTAGCCAAATTCGCTCCTATGTGTTCCAACCGTATCAAATGGTTAAGGACCACCGGACCAACCATGAGTCAGGAAATGTCGCTGCGGTCATGGATGGAGCGCTGGACTCTTTCATTGAAGCGTACTTAACGATGAAGGCCTCGAAAGCTTCACACATGCCGGCCAATTAACAGCATCCACATCCGATACTCCGCCTTCATGATTCACCACCGAACATATTCGCGCTCCATAGGCTGGCTAGACAACCATCGAGGGGTTGTTAAATATTTCAATCATTTGGCCTTTCCTCAACATATGAGTGGTCGAACCTCACCAGAGGAATATAAGAGAATGTTCACCTTCATGAATCAGTAGAGCCATGTAAGTTATGGAAGAATTAAACGAACAACGACAACAACGGCTGGAAAAACTCCACGCGCTTCAGGATGGTGGCCTCCGTCCCTTTGGTACACGTTTTCCCACCACCCACACGCTTGAAACCATTCTTCAATCCTATACGAACTCGACCAAAGAAGAGCTCGAAGGCACCCCGATTTCGTGCACAGTGGCCGGACGCATTGTGGCCATGCGCCGTTTTGGCAAAGCCGCCTTCGCGGCCTTACAGGAAGAAGGCCATCGTCTCCAGGTCTATCTTAAGAAAGATCTGCTTGGGGATCAGTCCTACGAACTTTCCCAGTCGTTTGATTTAGGGGATTGGATCGGAGTGGAAGGCAAGTTATTCCGCACCAAAACCGACGAACTCACGGTGGAAGTCCATACTCTCACCTTTCTCACGAAAGGACTGCGGCCCCTTCCGGAAAAATGGCATGGACTCACCGACATCGAAACCCGGTATCGGCAACGCTATGTGGATTTGATTGCCAATCCATCGGTGCACCAGGTATTCCGCACGCGCAGTCGAATCATCAATACCATTCGTTCGTTTCTCACGGAACGAGAATACCTCGAGGTGGAAACGCCGATGATGCATTCCATCCCTGGCGGAGCCACAGCACGCCCGTTTGTGACTCATCATAATACCCTCGACGTGGACTTATATTTGCGTGTGGCACCCGAGTTATACCTCAAGCGCCTCATTGTCGGGGGATTCCGGCGCGTCTTTGAAATTAACCGAAATTTCCGCAATGAAGGCATTTCCACCATACACAATCCGGAATTTACCATGTTGGAATTTTATCAGGCCTATGCGGATTATCATGATCTGATGGACCTGACCGAACAGTTGTTTCACACCTTGAGTCTGGAAGTATGCGGAGGTCCGACGGTAGATTACCAGGGGCAAAGCATTTACCTGGCGCCCCCCTGGCGTCGCCTCCCCTATTTGGACTCGATCGTAGAGGTCAACCAGTTAGACCTTGAGGTCTTGTCCGACCACAAGAAAGCCGTGGACGCGGCAAAACGGTTAGGTGTTGATTGTGCTCCGCAAGCCAGCCACGTCGACATTCTCGTCAACCTCTTTGAAGCCACTGTCGAGCCAACATTGATTCAACCAACATTCATTACCGATTTCCCTATCGAAATTTCCCCCTTGGCCAGAAAAAAGGAATCCAACCCGGCCCTGACAGACCGCTTTGAACTCTTTATCGGTGGACGGGAATTAGCGAATGGATTTTCGGAGTTAAACGATCCGTTAGACCAGCGACAACGCTTTGAAGCCCAGGTGGCCTTGCGGGATGCGGGAGACGACGAAGCCCATTATCTGGATGAGGATTTTATTCGGGCCCTCGAATATGGCATGCCTCCCACCGCAGGGGAAGGTATCGGGATTGATCGACTCGTCATGCTCCTCACCAATCAGGCCTCGATCCGCGATGTCATTCTCTTTCCGCAACTTCGACCGGATCGGCCTTTGTGACTCTCCCGTATGAGATATTAGTCGGGCTGCGGTATCTTCGGGCCAAGCGTCGGCAACGAACGATTTCGCTGAACACGTTTATCTCCATCACCGGGATCACTCTTGGTGTCGCAGCACTCATTGGCACGCTTGGCATCATGACCGGCTTTAAGGAGGATCTCCAATCGAAAATTCTTGGCACGACCGCGCATGTGATCGTCCAGGAACGTGGCAGCAATGACATGAAAGGCTATGCGGACCTGGTCGGTCAGATTGAAGCTGTCCCCGATGTAGTAGCGGCTGCCCCGTTTATTTTCAAACAAGTGCTCGTCACCTCCAAAACAGCCGTGCAGGGGATCATCCTTCGAGGCATTCAGCCCTCGCAGGAAACACTCGTGACCGATTTACAAACGAACATGAAATTCGGGGATTTGGCTGACCTGACTCGCCCAGTTACTCCACTCACATCGACATCTCCCAATTCTGACCAGGACAATCCCACTCCTGCGCCCTCCAATCCTCCCGGAATTATTTTGGGCAAGGAGCTGGCCTTTCGGCTTGGCGTGTTTATCGGCGATACCATCAACGTCGTGTCCCCTGTCGGCCCCATGACTTCGTTAACCATGACACCGAAGATTCGACCCTATGCCGTTGTCGGTGTGTTCGAATCCGGCATGTTCGAATATGATTCGTCGTTATCGTATATCAGCCTGGAAGAAGCCCAGAAATTTTTCAATCTCGGTGAAACGGTGACAGGGATTCAAGTCAAAGTCAACGATGTATTTTTGGCGCAGCAGATTGCCCAACGCCTGGAAGCCACACTCGGTTCCACCTTCATTGCCCGTGATTGGATGCAATTAAATCGCAATTTGTTTTCGGCATTGAAACTCGAAAAGACCATGATGTTTCTTCTGCTCGTCTTAATCACCCTGGTCGCGTCGTTCAATATCGTGGGAACCTTGACGATGATCGTCAACGAGAAACAACGTGAAATTGCCATCCTCAAAGCCATGGGCGCCACGCCAGGAGCCATCATGCGGATTTTCATGCTAAACGGCTTGGTGATCGGTATCGTGGGAACAGGCATCGGGGTCCCTCTCGGCTATACCTTTTTGTGGCTCATTCAGAATTATTGGACCTTCGACGCTTCCGTCTATTACATATCCCGAATTCCCGTTCATATCCTGCCCTTGGATGTGCTGTTGGTCGCCACTTCGGCCATCCTCATCAGTTTTGCCGCCACGTTCTATCCCTCATGGCAAGCGGCGAAGCTAGATCCAGTCAGCGCACTACGTTATGAATAACCCCATCGCCCCAGAGTTCACTCCCCAAGTGCCATTGGTCTCCATTGACAATCTTTGTCGCTCATTTCAGATGGGCAAGCAAACGGTGCATGTCCTCAACGGCATTACCATGACCTTAGCGCGAAAGGAAATGGTGTCGATTGTCGGAGCATCAGGAGCAGGGAAAAGTACGTTGCTCCATATTATGGGGACATTGGATCGCCCGACCAGCGGAGAGGTCCTGTTTGAAGGCAAGAATATGTTCCGGGTCAGCGAAACGGCGTTAGCGGGATTCCGGAATCGATCCATAGGATTTGTCTTTCAATTTCATCACCTTCTGCCGGAATTTACCGCGTTGGAAAACACCTACCTTCCAGCGCTCATTCAAAAAATTCCCAAACAGCAGGCCATGGACGCGGCAAAATCTCTCCTATCTGAAGTGGGACTCTCTCACCGCCTGCATCATAAACCAGGGGAATTATCCGGAGGAGAGCAGCAACGTGTCGCTGTAGCTAGAGCCTTGATCCGGCACCCTGACCTGGTGTTGGCTGATGAACCGACAGGCAATCTCGATACACATACCGGTGATGAGTTATTTGCGCTTTTACGAAAACTCAATCACACGCATGGGACTGCCTTCGTGATTGTGACCCACAACGAAAAACTCTCCCTTCAAACTGACCGGCTGATTCAACTGCAGGATGGCCAGATCATCGAAGATCGCTGCCTGACGGATGGCTCCACTACTGCGAAAATGTCATAAGACCAGGCACATAAAAATGGGGAACTCCATCTCTGTTGATGAAGTTCCCCTTGTTGAGGAATGCTATGCTGACTCCAGTCAGTATCTACTTATTCCACAATCCCTCCCATCGTAGCTTGAAGCCAATCTTGTGGGGTTTATGAGCTTACCAACCACGCCAATTGGGCCTATTACGGAGAAGCCGTGATACGGTCCTTGATTCCGTCAAATGTGGCCTTGGGAATAATATTTTTCGCCACAAGTTCGCCACGAAGCCGATAAGGCCGGTTTGAAACTACTTCCTCGGCTACTTCACGGGTTAACCCTAGCGTCAACACCAGGTCACTCACGGGAGCCTTATTAATATTGACTAAATCCCCTCCCATTTTGGGAAGTGTTGGAGAAGACACAATTTTGGCCGAGGGTGGCTTGGACGAAACGATCGGACTAGCCCCTGACGGGGAAATTCCGCTTTTGGACATATCTGGGTTTTCCGAGGGCTTCATCGCGCCAGCAGCCATCCCGATGGAAGACTCACGGGTATCTTTTAATTCCTTCTGATAGCGCAACACAGTCTCTTTGAGAGCTTTATTTTGCGCTTTCACTTTTTGATATTGGTCCACGACCACCCGCAATTTTGAGGTGAGTTGCTCTTTCTCCTGATCTAACTCCCGTTCACGTGTTTCCAATAAGGTGTGCTCATTCTTTCGCCCTTCTTTAATCCGTTGCACCTCGGTGGTCATGGTCTCTAAATCCGTAGAAACTTTCTCGTTCAATCCCTTTAAATTGCGTATTTGTTCTTCAAGGGCTTCCTGATGCATCCGGCTTTTTTCCAACTCCGCTTTGGCCGACTCCATATCTGCCACCGAAGCCTCATATTTCGACTTCGAAACCATACACCCGGACAATCCCATCAGAAGCACAATCGAAATGACCACCCACCTGTTCATAATATCCTCCTCATCCCTACCAATAGAACGATTCATTCTTGATTAAAGCTCTTCCTGACCATAATCTGGTTCTTGGGTTTACACCCCTATTTCAGGATTTATGTCATCCTCGCGGTTATGTCAAGCCAGGCCACCGCCCTGGCCTTTAAATTCCGCAACTTGCGGCTTATAAGACATACCATTCAGGACGTCGGTCTTTGAGCAAATCATTATAGGGATTGATTCGTTTGTCCCGAGCTTCCGCCACATCCATCTCATACAGACCAAGCTCCTCGTTCTTTTGGGAAGATCGACATAAAATTCTTCCATTGGGGGCCACAATCTCACTCATGCCAATAAATGGCAATGCCGGTTTTTCCCCACGCTGTTCCCTGCCGACTCGATTGGCTGTTATGGCAAACACCCTGTTTTCTAAACATCTTGTCACCATGGCATCCGGGCAATAGGGCAACACCAAATTGCTGGGGTGGCAAAGAATATCGGCGCCCTTGATGGCCAGACTTCTTGCGGCTTCTGGAAAAAACCAATCAAAACAGACGAGAAGACCAACCTTGGCCCTTCCAATATCCCAGACAAGAAATCCCGTATCTCCAGGAGCAAACCAGAGAGTTTCCTCAAAAAACAAATGGGTTTTCCGATAGGTCCCGATATACCCCTTGGGCCCAATCAGTACTGCCGAATTAAATAACCGGTCATGGTCTCGTTCAGCCAATCCGACCACCACATGCAGATCTCGTCCTCGAATGGCCTCTTCCAAGGCTTTGATGGAGGGACCAGAAGGAATATCTTCTGACAGCTCCCGGACTTCGTCCTTGGAAATGAATTGATATCCCGAGAGGGCAAGTTCGGGAAACACAAGAAGCTGTCCCTCAAAGGTATGGATGGCATTCAGGATTGTCTCCAAATTGCGTTGCACTTCTGCAAACACAGGAGAAAATTGGAAAAACCCTCCACTGATCGTTGACATCACCACCCCACAAAAAAAGCGGGCAGAGGTGGACTCTACCCGCTTTTTTATCAGATTAAGCCTTTATGATTACTTAACCTCTTTCAAATGCATCACTGCACTTTTCGCATGCTTGGTCCCGACATCGGCATGTCCAGCTTTGCCATGCTCCACCGCTTCCATGAGTTCGTGAACACCTTCATCTAAATGAGGATTCTTCACGTCTTTTTGAGCACCCTGGGCGTGGGTCAAAGCTTCTTGAGCATGCTCAACCAACGCATCAGCATGTCCCTGCTCGCCATGTTTCACGGCACCCTCGGCATGAGCAATCGCTTCAGCTACATGTGGGTTGGCTCCTGCAAGCGCGACAGACCCCCACGCCCCTGCAACCAGAATCCCGAGTATGGCGATGATGCCAATTGCCTTCTTAACCACTTGCTTTCTCATCCCTGACCTCCTTGAAAAAGTAAATAGAAATTGAACTGAGAGATTAAGTTATCCTCTCATTCCTCATACACAAGATCAAGATGATTTCATTTGATCCTGATTGGTGACCCGAAATAATAACTTCACGTCTTTTTCCGCCGGTGCCGCGAAATCCCGGGACCATTCCCACCACGATCCTGGATAGACTTTCACCCGTGGAAACCCGACGTATCGAAGCAAACAAAACACCCAAGCCGCCCGAACGCCACCCAGGCAATACGTCATGATTTCCTGATTGTCCCGTAGCCCGTGATCTTCAAATATTTCCCTGACCTGCTCGGGAGGTTTCACCGTGGCATCCGGCTGTAAAAACCGATTCCACGGGATATTGATGGCAGAAGGAATATGACCGGCCCGAGGCAACCCATCGATTTCCTTCCCCGCATATTCCTCGACGCTTCTGGCATCAAGAATTATGGTATCCGGGTGAGGTGTTTTGAGCAGTTTTTTTAACCCATCTTTATTCACAATGAGTTCCGGATTGGCAGTGACAGTAAAATCACCAAGCGTTGGTCTAACCGCTTCATGGTCAATGGGACGCTGCTCTGCCGTCCACTTAACCCACCCACCGTCCAGAATTCGAACGCTGGCATGTCCCAAATAGGTCAACATCCAAAACATGCGCCCCTCATCACCCCAATTATCAAAGGGGTTACAATAAATGACCACGTCGCTGGACTGGTTGATACCCAGCGATCGAAGGCGCTGTTCAATCCTCCCTAGGTCGGGATCTAAGACCCCCTTTGCCACGGCCGATGGATCGCTGTACTCATGCCAGGTGCTATGAACCGCACCGGGGATATGAGAGGTATACGCTCCGCGTCCACGCACATCAATAATGACTAAGCCTTCACGCCCCAGGTTTTGTGCTAATGATTCGGTATCAATGAAAAAATTTTCAGCCACAGTGCTTTCCCTTTATGAATGAAGTGAAGAGGTATTTGCCGGATGATGAGGAACAAGGCTATCGGATGGTGCCATGCACCCTACCTGAGGATCGGGTTCTTGATCCTGTAAAGCCGCAGACAGGGTCGCATCCAATGGGAACTCCCGTTCATAGATCGTAAAAACATATGGATCTTCACCCGTCAGCCCATATTTATTTCTCAACATCTGATTCTGACTATCGGTCTGAATATGATACCGAATCCGCGCCTGAACCATCCACCCTTTTTCATTTTCCGGGATTTCATATTCAAAGGAATAATCCCGGCTGGCCAGCGGTAATAGTCGGTTATCTAAGACTTCCACAATCACCGGCTGCCAGAGGATCCAACGGCCCATGGTATCAGATTGCTCATGCACCACCGTGCCGTTCGGATCACGCACGGTAAATTCAACAGTAAAGAACCGATCAGGGTCCCCGGTCGGGATTTTGTGTCCAGCTCCTGCATTAATGAGCGTCAGCGTCAATTTGACATCGTCACCAGGTCGGGGGGTGGGAGGTTCTGCCTGAACTTGGACAGCGACCGCTCGCTTGACCATGTCCGGATCATGGCCTCCTCGCCAGAGATGCCGGCGACCGAAACGAATAGGGCTATCCTTGGCAACCGGCCGCTCGACTTCAGGCATATGACAACTCTGACAAATCAGTCCCTTTTCCTTCATAAAAAACTTGCCTTCATACTCGGGATAGGTGCCACAAGGCCCCGCATTGTAAAATTGCATGGGACCCGAAACGACATTATGGCAGCGATAGCAGACTTGGGTCGTTCTGAAGGATGGATCAAATTTTGTGGGATGAGGCGCCGCCGAATCGTCATACGGCCCGAGAATCATCCCATCCCGAACATGGCAGGCCGCGCACGTCACACCTTCTTGTTGATATTCCGCATCGTACCGGTAATTCGGAATTTGCACGGCTTTTTCGACTCGTTCACGGGGCAGGTCTTGAATAAGAGTCGGTTGCTGATTCTCCAATGGCGTATGGCAATTCAAACAGACCCAAACATTGTCATCTTTTTTCCAATAGGCTTGAAAAAACGGATCATGAAAGGCTTGGGCATGAATACTGGATTTCCACTCTTCGTAGATTTCGACATGACAACTTCCACATTCCTCCGCCTTTAAGCTCTGCAATCCCACTGGAATCTGCTGATAGGGAATGGGTTTCGCGTAATCCTCCCGTAATCCGAAAATAACGACGGGACGAATTTCCGTATAAAAGATATAGATCCCTGCCCCCAGCACCAACAGGAGCAACAGCCAGGCTTTTGCTTTCCATGATCGTTTTGATTTCAGCACGTCAATTATCCAACAGAGATTGAAGATGGCGGTCTACCGATTGCGCCAATGCCTTGAGCTGATAACCGCCCTCTAAACATGCCACGATTCGTCCACCGGCAAATTTCCTAGCAATCTTCGAGACAATCGTGGTCATGTCGGCATAGCCTTGCTCCGTTACGCTCATACTCGCCAACGGATCATCACGATGAGCGTCAAACCCCGCAGAAATCAGAATGCATTCAGGTTGAAAGTGGTCAGCGGCTGGAATCAGGATTTCCTGGAATATTTCCCGATACTCCTCATCTCCCTGGCCTCCTGAGAGGGGAACATTGATGGTCAGACCTTTTCCTTGACCTTCTCCCGTTTCCGTCGCCTGACCCGTTCCGGGATAAAACGGGGACTGGTGCGTACTAAAAAACAGGACGGTAGGATCATCATAGAAGGCCTGTTGGGTGCCGTTGCCATGATGCACATCCCAATCCACAATCATGATCTTCTGTAGGCCATACTGTTGCTGAAGATAACGGGCGGTAATCGCGATGGTATTCAGGAAACAAAACCCCATCGCTCGATCCGCCTCGGCATGATGCCCAGGAGGCCGCACGGCGCAAAACGCCTGGTCAATGTCGTCATTCATAATCGCATCCACCGCCGCCAACCCCGCGCCAACTGCCAGATAGGCAGCCTCCATCGTACCCGGACACATCGACGTATCAGGATCTAGGGAGGCATAGCCATCTGAGGGAGAACGTCGTTCAAGACTCTCCACATAGTACGAATCATGGACGAGTTCAATCCATTTCCGCTCCGCCTGTCGTGGTGCGACCTGATGCAGCCGGGACCACGTTCCCGAATGCTCTAATTGCGCGCGTATCGCACGAAGCCGCTCAGGGGACTCCGGATGGCTTCTGCCCATTTCATGGAGCTCATAGGCCGGATGAGAAACGTATCCAACACGTCCCATGCTACAGAACTCCCAAACGTGAAAAGGAAATCATGCAAAGGGGAAAAACTTGATTGCCGATACCGGCAATAAACCCTGCGCCTAGTGACAGGCAGGAGGGAAAAACAAAAAAGATCCTAGCATAGGGGAATGGCTTAGACAACGAATACACCCGCATGATAGGCTGGTTTTCGTTCACTGTCTGTCATTATCTTATCTCCTTGGAATTTACGCCATGGCCAATCCTAAGATCGAACAATTTAAGAAAGTACTCCAAATGGACCCGAAGGACGAAACCATGTGGTTCGGCCTGGGGAAAGCCTACATGAGCGACGAAAATTGGAAAGAGGCCATTCCCGCCCTGGAGCAATGTATACTGGTGAAACCCGAGTATTCAGCTGCCTATTATGCGCTGGCTCAATCACTTCACCAGACACGCGAATTTGAGAAGTGCCAGACCATATGCACCGAAGGCATCACCGTGGCAACCAAGAATGGCGATCTCCTCGTCATTAAAAACCTCGAAGCACTCAAAGCGTCACTCCCTTCATCCTAACCGCTCCCACCTGTCCCAATCCTTTTACCCAACTCGGGTTCACATCTCTTCCTGAATACTCTTCAGTTCTCGAGCACTAAGGCGATATCGAGCAACCGGGTTCACGGCCAACAATCGAATTCGAGGATCGCGTGGATTCCCTGGTGGTCGGGTGACCCACGTGACCTGGCGAATACGAATGGGATTGCGTAATTCCTGCGCCGGTGCCTTCCATAAGGTCAGGAGGATAGCACTGAACTGAGGGACATCCACGACCACGCCAACTAACATCGCGGCTAATCGCTGAAGATCCAAGGGAGGGATGTCCTGGGGACGCCCTTTCCCCCATGGTAAATCGGGCACACTGACTGCTAGCAACACCGGGGCACAATACCGTTCTAATTGTCTGGCTTTTTCGGCCATACGCGACAACAACCGCTTGACTAAAGCCTGTTCAAAAAACTCATCAGAAGATTCTAAAATCTGATGAGGCTGTAGACGCACGGCAGGTGATTTCCGAGTGGCCCCTTGGGTCGATTGAATGACCGTGACTTCCACAAAAAAACGATGTGTGCCTTCATAACACTCCAAGTCCGCCGTTCGCCCACCAGACGCCTCTAAAAATGCCACTGAAAAACCCGCTTGTGCGAGAAAATATGCTGTCTCAATCTCGGCATAGGCGGACGCCGCCTGCCTGACCGGGAATCGACTGATGTGGTCCCACAGCATCGCCAGGCGAGCCTGACTTTCTCCATCTGGACAGGCTTGAGCAAGTTCCTGCCATTGGCGAATAATCAAATCCTTCTGAGGGTGACCAAGGTTCACATCCATCCTATTATTTCATTAACGGTGGACAGGCTTCTGCAATCTCCCACATTACGACTCCCATGTGTCTTTCACTCAAAGCGGGTTCCCGGCACAGAATTGAAACCGGAATACAAGATGATTCACGCCACATCTTTATTCGAATTTAGGCTATCTTCTGGACAAGGAAAGTGGTGTTCTCAGACCGGAGATTGGGCGTGCATTAAGCGTTGAGGTTCTATCAGGGGGTGCGCTTCAACTCTTGTAAGGTAAAATGCTTGGGGAGCAAAACCGGTACGACAAGACCAATGGGATCCCCACGCAATATCGTGGTAGGCTCCTCGGTAGATGAATCCAATTGGATCAGAAAATTCGTGACAAAGGCTGCGTAGCCAGGAAGAAAATCATCCGGTGTCACTTTATATTCCTGCGTTTTAATCCCTTCCCAGATGGAAAAGGTTCGCTTTGGGAAATAATAAAAATGATTAGGAAGATCCTTCATCATCATGCCAAGTTCCATGGGGTAATAAAAACGAATCCCGCAATAGAGCTTGGGGAATCCACTATTCAAAATCGTATCAATATACATTCCTGAAAACGATTTGTAGCCCAAAAGCTGCTCCTCCGGTCGAATAGGCGGAGACTGCCATTCAAATCCACTCCCTTTTTTTCGAATACGACAATCCGTCGGCGAACGAATCAACCACCCATATTGCCCTGCGAAGCGAACCGGCCCACAATCATCCGGGATGACCTTATATCCGCTGGCCGCAACCTCCCGCTGCTCAGACAAGGGCATGTTGGTCATCAACGGACGATGGGGATGAAAATCAAGCTTAAGTCGTTCAGGGGCAAAGGCGGTGGAATACTCCCGCTCCCAATAAATGACCCATTTTTCATCTGTGCTTCCCGGCAACGTACTCATTGAATGTCTTTCATGGTTGACCTGGAAGCGACTGTCCTCGCTTGATCATCCCCGCCACTTCAGCCACACGCTTCCCCAAGGCCCAGGCATCGGCCCGCTCCACATCATTAATCCCAGGGCTGTCGCCTTCCGTCGTCGCTGAAGCGCCAAACGCTCCTCCGTCGCTCACCACAATCATTTTGTTCCCGAGCATGGCTGCCAGGATGGTCAACATCGTCACCTCTTTCCCGCTGGATACCTGTCCACCCGTGGCAAACGCCGCTCCCACTTTATCGCGCATTTTCCATTCAGGAAACACGCCAAATTCAAACTGCCACCGGTCAAAAAAAGATTTGACTTCACCCGACATGTTGGACCAATAGACAGGCGAACCTACTATGACCGCATCGCTGCCAAACAATTCATCGGCTGTTACCTGTCCTACGGTTTTCAGGAGTACGGTGGTTCCCTTAACCGATTCAGCACCTTTTTTCACGGCCTTGGCCATCTCGGCTGTATGACCGGAAAGGGAATGATAGGTCACTAAAACCTGAAGCCCATGGCTAGCTTGCGGAGGTGTATGGGGAGATGAAGGTTGAGCGAAAACTTGCACACACCCACACCACCAAACAACGGCAAACACAGACACCCAAAGGATATTTTCCCGAAACACCTTCATGAGGAGCATTGAATGGCAAGAATGGCACCGACTATATTCACCTAAAGAACCTATCTACCAGGAATTCAATCTTGTCTATCGTCGTTCAATTTCCTCGTCTATTTGCTCTTCCACCGATACATGGGTTAATGCCCCTCGATAATCACACTTATGACACCGCACCCGAAACTCCTCCAACCACTTCTCTTGCACAAAATGTTGATGACATTTGGGGCAGGCAAATACCCCTTTCACATAATGCACCTGCTTCCGATACTTCATAACCAACCCCTCCAAATTTTATAAATTAAACTCGATGCTAGCCTGCCACAGGCCTTTTTCCAATTGCAAATTTGGATACCTACGATCCATCTATATGCCAACCTATGGAATACAAACTCAAAGGTTCCCTCTATTCTTTTTGGATAGAGGAAAGCTTACGTGCCTTGGCATAATAACGAAAAAACTGCATGGAGGTTAACCCTGCTCAAGACTCAGAGCCGTTGGGAGCATCAATGACCCTGGTACGTTGTTTTCGGGGAAAATATTGGTCGTGAACCTTTTTGAGACGGGCCTGCTCAACATGGGTATAGATTTGGGTCGTGGCAATGCTGGCATGGCCGAGCATCATTTGGACCGAACGAAGATCGGCCCCATGATCCAATAAATGCGTGGCAAACGAGTGACGGAGCATATGAGGCGAAATGGGCTTGGTGATGCCTGCGCGAGCCGTGCGATCCTTGAGGATTTTCCAAAAACATTGCCGGCTCATGGCCCGACCCAGCCTGGTGAGAAATAACGCCGAAGATGTTCGCTTTTTGACAAAGGCAGGGCGGGAAGACTGCAAATAGGCCGAGACCAATTGGCGTGCCTTATCTCCGATCGGAACGATTCGCTGTTTGTCCCGCTTGCCGGTCGCCTGTAAAAATCCGACATCCAGATTGAGATGCGCCATTTCCAGATTGATGAGTTCAGACACCCGAAGACCCGTGGCATACAATAATTCCACCATGGCGGCATCACGAGAATCCTCCCTGGTAGCCATGATAGGCAAATTGAGCAATCTGGTCACCTCCGCCTCGGACAACAATTTCGGCAATTGACTCCATTGCTTTGGGGTCCCTTTCAACATGCCGTCAAAAGTCGGATCGTCCTTTCCCCGCTCAATTGATTTATAAAATCCCCGGACAGAAGCCAGGCACCTGGCAATTGAGGAGGAGGAGAGGCCTTCGCCTTTCAAACTGCTTAAGAATTGAAACCACAACGGCTTGGAAAGATGTGTAGGATCGGCAATATCGTGTGTTCGAAAAAAACCCTCCAGCTTTCTGAGGTCCCGTCGATAACTCTCAACCGTATTCACGGCATAGCCCTGCTCTACTTGCAACATGGTGAGATAGCGATCGACGAATTCCCTCATCAGCCCTTGATGTCACCCTCATCTATGATTATGGAAGAACTTCAAATTTTTTGATGATCTCGCCGGTCCTGGTCCCGGTCGGGAGATTTTCTCATGTTCTTCTATTTTGGTAAGAGAATTTCCTGATATACTAAACAAGAAAAGTGTTGTCGTCACCGTATTCTGCTCTTGAATAATCCACTCACAAATTTATCCGGGTGCAGGCCTGTTTCCATACGGACATTCCCGTCCATTGCCAAAACGTTTAGGTAAATTCCCTTTGACGACTGTCTTATTCAAATATCTGCCACGAATCCTATTGTCTCTCGTACTGGGGAGCTTGGGATCCTTGTTAGACCAGGGATGGTGGCCCTTCATGGGCGGAGGCACCAACCTGGCATTTGCCCAACAAGCATCCATTTCCCCTCTTCTGGATCAGGCAAGATTGGAGCTGGAAGCAGATAATCCTGCAGCCGCCATCACGACTCTCGAACAGCTGATTGATTCCTTCCCTCCTCCAGAAATCCTGGAAGAGGCCTATCTTTTACAAGCAACCGCACTGAAACATGATCATCAGCCGACTGATGCCCTTACAGTTTTAAAGCAACTTCTGGAAGAATTTCCCTTTTCGCGTTCCACGAACCCCGCTCGTGTTTTGATGGCCGAGCTCTATATTGAGTTAGAAGACTATCGCCCTGCCCTGGATCAATTGTATCAGGCACTGGACTATGCCACTGAGCTCGACCTACGCCGGTCAATATTTCAATTGATCCGTCAAACCGAGTTAGCCAATCACAATCCGCTGGGCGCCGTAAAAGCTTTATTAAATGAAATGAGTCTGGCCGATCAAACAGAACGGCTCGAATTAGAAGGCCTCGCTCAATCCCTGATTTTGCAACAGTTAGATGAACCCGCCCTCCAGGAACTGGTAGAAAGTTATGCCTCCCGCTATCCAGGTGATATCGCGACCATCAGATTGATTGAGCTGCATACCGCCCACGGAGATGAGGTCCTGGCCGAACGGGATATCCGGGGATTTCTCAAACGCTTTCCCACCCACCCGTATGCTCAAACTGCGATGGCCCTCCTGCAATCATTTATCAGCAAAATCAAATTCCACTCTCATATTGTAGCCGCCGCCTTGCCTTTTTCCGGTCCAATGAAAAACTATGGCACAGATTCGTTAAACGGCATTCGTCTCGCCCTCGAAATCGCCAAGGAACAATGGGGCCTGACCTCGGTTGGACTGGTCGTCAAAGACACCACGACCCTCACCGCCCCGTTACGCGTCGAGATACAACAAATGCTTGAAGAATTTCAGCCGGTTGCCGTTGTGGGCCCCTTGTTATCCCGTGAGATACAGGAACTCGGCCGACTCCCTGATGAAAATGCCATCCCATTTGTCACCCCTTCTTCCACACTCTTGAACGTGCGTCAGTTTGGATCATTTTGGTTTAGTACCGCCATGACCTCATCCGTCCAAGCCAAACGCCTGGTAGAATATGCCATTCTCAAGCTTGGATATCATCGCTTTGGCATTATTTATCCCAAAACAGCGTATGGACGTGAAATGGCTGATATGTTCGCTAAGGAAGTGTTGCACTCCGGCGGGGAAATTATTGCCTCTGAAGGGTATGCCGACGACCAGACCGATATTGGTGAACAATTACGCCACTTGAAGGAAAAAGATCTGGCCACATACGGCACGACGGAAAATGAAAAAACCCGAACCGGGGAGGATCGGGCAGTCTATGTCCCAGGTTTTGACGCCGTCTTTGTCCCAGGACAGCCCGTGCACTTAGCCCTTATTGCCGCACAACTGGCTTTCTATGACATGAATGTGCCGATTTTAGGCGGAAATAGCTGGCATAATCCTGAGTTGTTTCGGTGGGCCAAACATGACCTGGACGGCCATATTTTTGTCGATGGGTTTTTCCCAAACAGCCCTGATCCCAACATTCAGATGTTTGTTCAGCGGTATCGCAGTCAGTTCCAAAAAGAACCATCCCTCTTTGCCTTTCAAGCCTATGATGCGGCAACCATGATTATGGAAACGATCCGCCATGGCGCTCAATCCGGACAGGGGATCTGGGACCAACTTGTGCGACGCTCTGACTTGCCGGCGTTGAGCGGATTTGCCTCTTTTAGTTCGGCTGGTATTCTGAACCGGAGGCTCTATCTACTCCAGGTCAACAATAAGGCGTTTACCCAACTCAACTAAGCGACATGGATTCCCTTTCCTCTTTTCTCTATAACCTCTCTTTCATGCTGGTACCACTCATGGCCGCGGTGGTCTTACACGAATGCGCCCATGGGTGGGTCGCAAATTTCTTTGGAGACCAGACTGCCAAAAACCTGGGACGACTCACCGTCAACCCCCTACCGCACATCGACCTCTATGGAAGCATCATTGTGCCACTGATGTTATCCCTGATTCCGGGAGGGTTCGTCTTTGGTTGGGCCAAACCCGTTCCGGTCAATCCCGCACAACTCCATAACCCCAGACGGGACATGGCGTTTGTGGCCGCTGCCGGACCACTCATGAATTTATTCTTGGCCATTGTCAGCAGCCTGCTGCTCTCCCTGTTCCTCTATCTGGACCCTACGATCCAGGCCAATTGGCCTCCCCAGCCAGGAGTTGAACCACGAAGGGATCTTCTCGGAATGATCCTGGTGCCCCTCACGGCCATGGCCTTGTCTTCCATGATTATTAATATCGTGTTATTTTCCTTCAATCTTCTGCCGGTTCCCCCCTTGGATGGGAGCCGGGTTCTCCGAAGTCTTCTCCCGGTCAAATCTGCGGAAGTCTTAAACCACTTGGAACCCTATGGGATGTTTCTTATTTTGGGGCTCCTGATGCTGAATTCGTATATCCCCATAATAAGCAGCTTTATCGGAATGGTGTTTCAGATATTTCAGCGACTCTTTTTACCTACATTTATCACTTAACTCGAACCGGAATACTGACTATGACCACACGAGTGCTCAGCGGCATGCAACCAAGCGGGCTCATGCATTTAGGCAATCTTCTTGGGGCGCTGGAAAATTGGAAATCCCTACAAACCCAATACGAATGTTATTTTTTTGTGGCCGATTGGCATGCTATGTCGACGAATTATGCCGACACCAGCCGGATTAAAGAATTCACACAGGAATTACTGATTGATTGGCTGGCAGCCGGTATTGATCCGGATCGGGCGACGGTGTTTGTCCAATCCGGCATTCCCGAACATGCTATTCTCCACTTGCTTTTCTCTATGATTGTGCCAGTTCCCTGGTTGGAGCGAAATCCTACCTATAAGGAAAAACAGGACGAAATTAAAGAAAAAGATCTCTCCACCTATGGGTTTTTAGGCTATCCCGTGCTACAGGCCGCAGACATTTTGTTATACAAACCCGATATCGTCCCGGTCGGGAAGGATCAGCTTCCCCATTTAGAACTCACGCGGGAAATAGGACGCCGATTCAACAATCTCTATTCACCCGTGTTTCCCGAACCCAAGGAACATCTCACACAGTTTCCCAAAGTCATGGGTACTGACGGACGAAAAATGAGCAAAAGTTACGGCAATACGATCAATCTTTCCGATACCGAGCCGGTCGTTCGAAAAAAGCTCAAAACCATGGTGACGGATCCGGCACGCGTTCGCCGGACCGACAAGGGCAATCCCGATGTCTGTCCGGTATTCGACTTCCACAAAATTTATTCATCTGCCGACGTCATCAAACAGGTTGACCGGGATTGCCGCACCGCCGCCATTGGATGCATCGATTGTAAGCAACAAGTTGCCGACGCCATGGTGGAACGCTACGGACCTATGTGGGACAAACGGGCCACCATCCTTCAACATCCTGAACAGACGCAGGAAATGGTCGAAGAAGGACGAAAACGCGCCTCTCACGTGGCGCACGAGACGATGCAGGAAGTGAAAACCGCCATGAAAATTCTCTAGCAATCTCAAATCGCCCAATCCGCGAGCACCTTCCGAAGAAAAATTCCTCTACTACACAAAGGATAATGGCCCTCACAACCAGGGAAAACGGGGAATTTTCTTGAGCCAGCCTTGTGATATTTTCTTGACTTCATGCTATTGTGAAATTACGATCCTATGCCTATGGAAGATTCCCTTATTTTCATTTAGTTAGGTGTATCAAAATATGAGTATCCGCGTTGCCATTAATGGGTTTGGTCGCATCGGAAGAAATTTTTTCCGGACCTGTTTCAATGATCCTGCCATCGAAATTGTGGCCATCAATGACCTGACTGACTCAAAAACCTTGGCCCATCTTTTGACCTATGACTCGATTCATGGAAAATTTCAAGCCGATGTCCAATGTGGACCGGACTTTCTGACAGTCAATGGGAAACAGATTCAGATCCTGGCCATCAAAGACCCTCAGGCCTTGCCATGGAAAGAACACCAGATTGATTTCGTCATTGAATCCACCGGTCGATTTACCGACCGAAAGGGAGCGGGACTGCACATATCCGCCGGAGCTAAACGGGTCATTATCTCAGCACCCGCCAAAGACCCGGATATCACAATTGTATTAGGAGTGAATGACTCCAACTACAACTCTCAGCAACATACCATCATATCCAACGCCTCTTGTACAACGAATTGTCTTGCTCCTGTTTCGAAGGTTCTTTTGCAGGAATTCGGCATCCGGCATGGGTTCATGACCACCATCCATTCTTATACCAACGATCAACAATTGCTTGATTTGCCTCATAAGGATTTACGACGAGCCCGGGCCGCCAATTTATCCATGATTCCCACATCCACCGGAGCGGCAAAAGCTTTGTACCTGGTCATCCCGGAATTAAAAGGGAAAATTGACGGCGTAGCCATTCGAGTGCCAACTCCAAATGTGTCGCTCATTGATCTTTCTGTTGAAGTCGAACGAGATTGTGATGCGGAAACGGTGAACGCGGCCTTTCAACAAGCTGCTCAGAGTTCGCTAAAAGGGTACTTGCAGGTCTCTGAAGCTCCCATTGTTTCAAGTGATCTCAATGGGTGTTCATACTCAGCCACCGTGGACACACCTCTCACTTCAGTCATTGATAAACGGCTCGTCAAAGTGTTTGCCTGGTATGACAATGAATGGGGGTATTCATGCCGCTTGCACGACCTGATCAAGGTTCTTGCTCAACATTGATACATTCGCATTCATTAAGGAACATCCGGCTTTCCCCCGACAAGCAGCCATCAACACCGGAAGGGAAAGGAAGGCATGAAGCACCTTAAAAAACAAACGATTGATCAGGTTGACCTTCGGAACAAACGCGTACTCATACGCGTGGATTTTAATGTTCCACTTGATGAAGCCTGCCAAATCACTGACGATTCCAGGATTCGGGCGGCCCTTCCAACCATCAACCGTGCAGTGGATGAAAACGCTGTCGTCATTCTTTGCTCTCATTTAGGACGCCCAAAGGGAACCATCGACCAGTCGCTCAGCCTGGCTCCCGTCGCCAAGCGGCTCCAGCGACTGTTGAATAAACCGGTCGAATTTGTTGGCGATTGCATCGGGCCGGCAGTTGAGGCGGTCGTCAATAAAGCCAAACCCGGCGATGTGGTTGTATTAGAAAACCTGCGCTTTCATCCGGAAGAAGAAAAAAACGACGACCAATTCTCAGCACAATTGGCCTCATTGGCAGATGTGTACATCAATGACGCATTTGGAACCGCCCACCGGTCTCATGCCTCAACCGTTGGCATCACCAAATATGTCAAAGTATCCGCAGCAGGATTTCTGATGAAACGGGAAGTCGAAGCCTTGGAAGGCACGGTGGAGAACCCCGTTCGTCCGTTTGTAGCCATTTTGGGAGGAGCAAAAGTTTCTGGGAAAATCGGGGTCATTGAAAATCTTGGCAAGGTGGTTGATAAAGTCATCATCGGTGGCGGCATGGCCTTTACCTTTATCAAGGCCATGGGATTGGAGATCGGCCAATCTCTCGTCGAAAAAGATATGCTGGATTTTGCCAAACGCATTCACGAACAGGCGATGGCTCAAAAAATTAAATTTTATCTCCCCGTGGATTGTGTCGTGGCCGCAAGCCTCGATCCTGAAGCGGAAACAAAAATTGTCCCGGTACAGGAAATCCCCGCTGGCTGGTATGGCATGGACATCGGGCCGGCCTCAGTACGCCTTTTCAGCGAAGCGGTCGAAAACGCCAAAACGATTTTGTGGAATGGCCCCATGGGAGTCTTTGAGCGGGATGCATTTTCCCGCGGGACCTATGCAATGGCCCATTCTGTGGCCAATGCCTATGCCAAGACGATAGTAGGAGGAGGGGATACGGCTCTCGCCGTGTATCGAGCAGGAGAATCGGAAAGTATGTCCTTCATTTCCACCGGTGGTGGTGCCGCACTCCAACTTTTGGAAGGCAAGCATATGCCGGGGCTTGCAGCCTTACCCGATCGTTTTTGATCTCAGCGACACGTTTTTTTTACTTCCAAAAATTAAGAGGTCTCCATGTTGCGTCGATTCATTGTCGGCAATTGGAAAATGCACAAGACCATTTCCCAGGCCGAGTCGCTGGTGAAGGATATTCTCCGGATGCATCAACCACAGGCCTCGGTAGAATTGGCAATCGCTCCCCCATTCATTTCGTTGCCAGCAGCTTCACGCCTGCTGAATTCCACACCAATCAAATTGGCCGCACAAAATACCTGTGCAAATGACGAAGGCGCCTTTACCGGAGAAATTTCGCCACCCATGTTACGGGACGTCGGTTGTCACTATGTCATTATTGGGCATTCCGAACGACGCCATATTTTCGGAGAAACCGACCAGGATATTAACAAAAAAGTCCACGCCGTCCTCCACCATGCCCTGTTACCAATATTATGTGTCGGGGAACGTCTGGAAGAACGCCAATCCAATAAAACGCAGGCAGTCATTCAACATCAATTACAAAACGGCCTCAAGGGTCTCGAATCAAACGATCTAGCAGAGATCACCATCGCCTACGAACCGGTCTGGGCCATTGGAACCGGCCAGGCGGCTACTGTCGACCAGGCGACCGAAGTCCATGGAGAAATCAGGTCCTTTCTTGCCACGCAATGGGGCATCAAACCCGATCAAACCAGAATCATTTACGGGGGGAGCGTGACCAAGGAAAATGCCAAAAGCCTCTTTCAATCTCCACAAATAAATGGGGCTCTCGTGGGAAAAGCTTGTTTGGATTCAGAATCCTTTGTTAAGATAGCCGAATTAGCTACTGACAATTAATCATAAACACGGCAATAAACGCGCACACATTATGTATACTTTGACTGTCATTCTTCATATCATAGTTTGTTTTCTCATGATTGCCGCAATCTTGCTCCAAGCAGGAAAAGGCGCTGAGATCGGCGCATCGTTTGGGGGATCTTCTCAAACGGTGTTTGGAAGTCGAGGCCCCGGTACGTTTTTGAGTAAAATCACCGTGGGAGCGGCTATTGTGTTTATGCTGACATCCCTAAGCCTGGCTCTACTTTCTAAACAGGCCAACACTTCGTCCACAGTGATAGATCTTCACCCAACCTCCCATCATGAATCGTCTTCTCCGTCGACTCCTGCGGCAACTCCTCCAACGGAAACCGACGCAGTTGATCCAGCAGCAGAGACGACTGCCCCCCAGACAACGCCATAAACTATTTCCTTTGGTGAGTCGGCAACTACTTTAACAGCTGGAAAACTGGTGGAATGGCCCATGGTCATGAGGCATGAGGCCACCTGTTAGAAGCGAAACTCCTAAATAGGAGTCAGCCAATTGGCATAAGCCGCATTTTCGCCACGCACAATTCTAAAGAAATCATCCTGCAGCGATTTTGTGAGAGGCCCTGGCTTACCTTCGCCGATTTTTCGATCATCCAATTCGCGAACGGGTGTAACCTCGGCAGCTGTTCCGGTGAGAAATATTTCGTCTGCTACGTACATCGCATCCCTGGTAAACCGTTCCTCAATCACCGGGATTTTTTGGGCTCTCGCCAATTCAAGAATCGAATTCCGGGTAATCCCGTCAAGGATAGAGGTCAAGGGAGTCGTTTTTAAGACCCCCCTTTTCACAATAAACACGTTTTCTCCTGTCCCCTCAGCGACATAACCATCAGGATCAAGGAGAATACATTCGGCATATCCAGACTTCTTTGCTTCCCATTTGGCTAAAATCGAATTAACGTAATATCCGGATATTTTTGCCCGAGTCATGGATACATTCACATGATGCCGGGTGAAGGATGAAATTTTTGCCCTGATGCCTTGCGCCAGCGCATCCTCCCCTAAATACGACCCCCATGGCCAAGCCGCAATAGCCAAACGAATCGGGTTGTCACCAGGGTACACTCCCATCGCGCCATAGCCCACATACGCGATGGGGCGGATATAGCACGAAACTAATTGATTAACTCGAACCGTCTCAACAATAGCATCCGACACTTCTTTTTTGGTAAAAGGCATGGGCATCATGGTGATATGGGCAGACTCAAACAGCCGGTCGACATGCTCCTCTAACCGAAAGATGCTTGATCCGGTCACGCCTTCATAACAACGGATCCCCTCAAATGCTGCGAGACCATAATGGAGAGAATGAGTAAGAACATGGACCGAGGCCTCATCCCAGTCGACAAGAGCTCCATCCATCCAGATTTTTTTTGACACAGTCCCCATAGAAATACTTCTCCGATTGACATAAGCTTTAAAAAAACAAGGCGTGGGTGCCAAGGGCATCACGGATTTTTTTCCAGACACCAAGAACGCGTGATGATATACTAAAATCTTGACATAAATGTAAACATACTGGCAAAATGCGTGTTTGTTAAGGAGCTAAACATATGTATGCAATTATCGAAACAGGTGGAAAACAATACCGGGCTGAACCGAACGGTATACTACAAATCGAGTCCCTTGAAGGGGATGTTGGATCTATCATCCAATTTGACTCAGTGCGATTTGTCCAAACGGACCAGGCACCGATTGTCGGCTCTCCCATGATTTCAGATGCAGTGGTCAAAGGGGAGATTATCCGACATGCGCGAACCCGGTCCATTACCATTTTCAAAAAGAAACGGCGTAAGAACTATCGAAGGACCAAGGGCCATCGTCAGGGATTCACGCAGGTTCGAATCACTGAAATTGTGGCATCTGCTTAACATTGGTCTTTGAAATTCTTTGGAGGTTTGACTCATGGCACATAAAAAAGGCGGCGGATCATCCCGCAACGGTCGCGATAGCAATCCACAATATTTAGGCGTCAAAGCTTATGCCGGTGAAAAGGTAACTGGCGGAAGTATTATCGTTCGTCAACGCGGAACGAAATTCTTTCCTGGGACAAATGTCGGACTTGGAAGCGACTACACACTCTTTGCCAAAGTAGACGGGATCGTTAAGTTTGAAGGAGGAATCGCCCGCCGCAAGGTGAGCGTGTATCCTCCCGTCTAGCTTCCCTTCCCGTTTCCTGCTTTTTTCAATTCATCTTCTTCATTTGTCTCTTGTAAGTCCGCTAGGATTTAAGGATCAGTATGTTTATTGATCAAGCACGGATATTCATCAAAGCGGGTGACGGTGGCACCGGACACTGCAGCTTTCGACGAGAAAAATTTGCTGAATTTGGTGGTCCCAATGGTGGCGATGGTGGTGATGGAGGAGACGTGGTGTTTGTGGCCTCCAATAGAGTCTCAACCTTGCTCGACTTGCGATATCAAAAACACTACGAGGCCACGTCCGGCGTCAGAGGCCTCAAGACGAACTGCCACGGAGCCAATGGCTCAGATATCCTGATTGCCCTTCCTGTCGGGACTCTCGTGAAAACCGAGGACGGCGACATCATTGCCGATCTTATTGAAGAAGGACAAACCGCCATTGTGGCCAAAGGAGGCAAAGGCGGAAAGGGCAATGCACGTTTTGCCACGTCAACAAATCGAGCGCCACGTCAATTCGAACCAGGGACCCCGGGCGAAGAGCGATGGGTGAATCTGGAGTTAAAACTGTTGGCCGATGTCGGTTTGGTGGGCTTTCCAAACGCCGGCAAATCCACTTTGATTTCAGCGATCTCTTCTGCCCATCCAGAAATTGCCAGTTACCCGTTCACGACCCTTCGACCTCATTTGGGAGTGGTGGAATGGATGGAGCATTCGTCATTTGTCGTCGCCGACATTCCAGGATTGATTGAAGGCGCTCATGAGGGGAAAGGGTTAGGAATTAAATTCCTGCGACATATCCAGCGAACCGCCTTTTTGTTATATCTGGTCGATATCACCGAATGGATTTCAGAAGATCCCATTGTGATCGTGGAAACGCTACAAAGAGAACTCCAGGCCTTTGACCCCGAACTCCTTGAACGACCGTTTGCCATCGTGGCCACAAAAATTGATTCACAGGGAAACGGGCAGCACTTGGAAGCTCTACGGGAGTATTGTGCCACACACCACTATCCATTCTTTCCCATTTCGGCCGTGACCAGGGAAGGCCTCCCATCACTTGTGACCTATTTAGGGAGCGCCGTTCTGGAAGCAAAGACTTCATGCGCGAGCAAGTGCTAGCGGCGTGTAAGAAGATCGTCGTCAAAGTTGGAAGCAGCCTGGTGGCTTCTTCGCAGGGCGGTTTACGTCTCGACCGTATAAACCGTTTAACCCAGGAATTGGGCACCCTGCAGACTCAGAATCGACAGATTGTCGTGGTTTCCTCCGGGGCCATCGTTGCCGGCATCGCACACCTCGGCATTTCTTCTTATCCCACTGAATTACCCCTTCAGCAGGCCGCCGCTGCCGTCGGACAAAGCCGCCTCATGCAAGCCTATGAGATGGCGTTTGAAGACACGAAAAACAAGATTGCCCAGGTTCTCTTAACTCACCAGGATTTATCCAACCGTCGACGATTTTTGAATGCGCGTCATACCTTGAATACCCTTATTCAGCTAGGAGTCATTCCGATTATCAATGAAAATGACACTGTGGCGATCGACGAAATCAGATTTGGGGACAACGATACACTCGCTGGAGAAGTGGCCCACCTAGTCGACGCAGATCTCCTGGTGATTCTATCCGATGTTGATGGGCTCTATAGCCAGGATCCTCACCTCAATCCTTCGGCGGAATTAATCCCTCTGGTTGCCAACGTCACCAAGGACATTGAAGACCTTGCGGGATCTTCTCGAACACAAGCCAGCCGTGGAGGCATGGTCACCAAGATTAAAGCCGCCAAGCAGGCAGGACGGTTTGGGGTCCCTACCCTCCTATTAAATGGAGAAACTCCCAATGCCCTAGGAGAGGCCTTGAACGGAAAGCCTGGAGGAACGTTTTTTGCGTCAGACCAATCACCCCTGACCAGTCGAAAGCAGTGGATTGCCTATACGCTTCGACCAAAAGGGGAACTCCGTTTGGACGAAGGGGCCGTGGCCGCACTCACCCTTCGAGGAAAAAGTTTATTACCCTCAGGCATTCTGGACATCACAGGCATCTTTCTGACAGGAGACCCCATCACATGCGCTACCCGGGAGGGAATGACCTTCGCGCAGGGACTCACAAATTATTCTGCCGAAACCCTCCACCGCATCAAGGGGAAAAAAACATCAGACATCAGGCAACTCCTGGGCACATTGGAGTATGAGGAAGTCATTCACCGGGACAATCTGGTCCTGACTGAGCCGCAGGCTTCATAAGCGACATGACTCTCAGCTATACAAAAATCTTCCCTGGTATAGGGATAGATCGCAGTTTTTCTTTCTAAAATGACACATGAGAACATTCTAGACTGATGTTTATCGGCCTCTTAGGCGGCTCATTCAATCCCATCCATAATGGGCATTTGCATATTGCCCAATATGTCCACAACAAGATCCACCTTGATCGGATCATTTTCGTCCCGACAGGGGATCCTCCACACAAACCATCAGACTCACTTGCGCCAGCCCAACATCGATTAGAAATGGTGAAGCAGGCGATTGCCCCGTTTCCCTACTGCACGGTATCCGATCACGAAATCCAATCAACGGCAGTGTCCTACAGTGTCGACACCGTCACACATTTCAAAAAAGAATTCCCGGAAGGAACGGAATTGGGGTTTATTCTGGGGCTGGATGCTTTTCTCGATTTCTGCAGTTGGAGGAACGTGGACCATTTGCTCACCCTCTGTCATTTTATCGTCTGCTCAAGACCAGGGGTTTCCTTCACACAACTTCAATCCCTGCCGTTCATTCCTGCGACAAAGCCTCAAGCATTTCAAAACCTTGATGAACAGGACACAACGCGTCTGGACATCATTCTTCCTTCCGGCAAGACCATTTATCTCCTATCCATCCCGCCATGTGAGATATCGGCCTCGACGATTAGGGAGCACCTGGCCCTTGGCTCTTCCGTAAGCCATTGGTTGCCGCCCACCGTGGAGTCCTATATAATTCAGCAACGATTGTACCAATGGCCCGTCTAACACCACCGAAATCATCTCCTACCCTCGAACAAGCGGTCTTCATCGCTCAAGCGGCTCAAGAAAAGCAAGCAGGAGAGGTGTTGGTGCTTGACGTGGGATCGATGACGTCAATAGCAGACTATTTCGTCTTTGCATCTGGCGATTCAGTACCTCAAGTACGTGGAATTACCTCGTTTATTGAAAAGGTCATGTCCACACGCTATGAAATAAGCCCCGAGATCGAGGGAAAAGAAACGGCCAATTGGATATTACTCGACTATGGAGACATCATCGTCCATATATTTAAGTCAGATATCCGGAAGTATTATGCCTTGGAAAGCATGTGGTCGGACGCTCCACAAATTTCTATTCCTGAAAGCCGCACACCCTTTCCGCAGGTAGCACGAGCGCCAAAAGCACCCGCCAAAGTCGCCAGGCTTTCCTAAGTTATATAGAATTTCACCCCTGGACCCCAGGTTCGTAATCGAAAATATTAAGAAAAAGTAAGGGAGAACAACCCATGACCCCATATTATGAAATGGCAGACCGAGTGCTGGAGGGAGCCATCCCAAGTCGACAGGAAGGCTTAGCCATTCTGGACACCCCGCAGGACGAGCTTCTCGATCTGGTGAATGCGGCCTATCGGATTCGGTCACGATATTTTGGCAACACCGTCCGCCTGCAAATGTTGCTGAATGCCAAAAGTGGGGCCTGCCAGGAGGATTGTCACTATTGCTCCCAATCAACCATTTCCACCGCCCCCATCGAGCGGTACTCTCTCCTCTCTCCCGAAAAAATGCTGGAAGGTGCCAGACGCGCCGCACAAGCCAAAGCGCAGCGGTATTGCATCGTGATCAGCGGCCGCTCCCCATTACAATCAGAACTCACACACATCACCAGCGCCGTCAAACAGATTAAAAAAGAGCTGCCAATTCAAATATGTTGTTCACTCGGCTTATTAAACAGCGAACAAGCCAGCCTTCTAAAAGAATCAGGGGTTGATCGCATTAACCATAACCTCAATACCAGTGAAGCCTATCACCCCTCTATTTGTACCACCCACACCTATAAAGATCGAATCGATACATTAAAACATGCCCGCGCGGCGGGATTGGAACTCTGCAGCGGCGGGATTGTCGGAATGGGGGAAGGGAATGAAGATCTGGTAGATCTGGCCTTGGCGTTACAGGACGTTCAACCTGATTCTATCCCCTTAAATATGTTGTACCCGGTCGAAGGTACGCCCTTTGACAAAATGAACAATCTTACACCTGCACGCTGTTTAAAGATTCTCTGTCTCTTCCGGTTCTTCCACCCCAAAACGGAAATCCGGGCGGCCGGAGGACGAGAAAGAAATCTTCGTTCGCTCCAACCCTTGGCGCTCTACGTCGCGGATTCACTCTTCGTTGATGGCTACTTGACGACACCAGGCCTTGCCCACCAGGAAGTCTGGAAGATGATTGAAGACCTGGGCTTTACGGTGGAAGTGAAATACGAAGGAGCCGAAACGGAAAAAGCCGAAATCTGCTCACACTGAACCTCTTGTCACATTGTCTTAAGACTTTTTTCAGCACGACCATTCACACATTTCATTCATACCGTAAATCCTCGGCGATCGATTGACGGCTGGCCCATCTGGCTGGCCCCCACGCGCCTAGAAACGCCGCCAACAACGCCACGAGCACAGCCATCCCCAAGGTTTCCCATGGCAAGACGAATTGAATGGTCCATCCAAATGATTGCTTATTAATCACGTTGATCAACAACACTGACAGCGCCAATCCCACCAGGATGCCCAAGCCGGCACCCAGTCCGGCCACATAGCAGGATTCCCAGAAGATGAGTCCTTGGATCTGTGGGCGACTCACACCCAACGCTCGTAGCGTAGCCAGCTCCCGCCTGCGTTCCGTGATGGCGGTCATGAGGGTATTGATAATCCCCAGCACGGCCACGCTTAGAGCAATCAACTCCAGTACATAAGTGACGCGAAACGTCCGATCAAAAATTTCCAGAATCTCAGTTTTCAGTTCTCCGTTACTGATTGTGACGATGGGGATGCCATTTTTTAACACCTGTTCGATTTCACGTCGCACAACCGGGAGGGCCTGACCGGCCTTGAGATACACCGCAAAGATGGTCGCGTCGGTCTCTCCCCAATGCCGACGAAAGAGGTGGTCGTCCATGACCACTTTTCCCCCATCGGTGGCATAATCATAAAAAATGCCCTTCACGGGAAAGGCGTGGTTTCCTGAAGGCGTCTTCACATTTATGTGGTTTCCTACCGCCAATCCCAGCCGCCCGGCTAACACCTCAGACACAATCACGCCTTCACCTTCGATCGTTTCTTGTAAAATGAGAGTGGAATCACCTGTCACAAACAGATATCGGCTACGCCCGGCATGAAGGGCCATGTCGCGTGCGACCAGCGACACCGTTTGCCCTGAAACCTCCCCCACCGTTTCCAGATATGGATCAACCGCCTCGACCCCTGGGACCAACATAACCGTCTTTACTAGAGTCAATGGCAGATCCGGCTTATCATTCTCGACCTCTTGTTCCCCCAACCATGACACCGGAGCCACGATGATATCCGCCAGCATCGTTTGCTCAATCCAGATGTCTACCGTATGCCGGAAACTCTGGATCATGATGCCTACTCCAACCATGATGGCCAGCCCGACGACAATCGCTGCCATGGTCACACTGGTCCGACCGGGATTGCGGCTGATCTGTTCTGCCGCAAGGGACGGCAAGAGGCCCCATCGACCGCTTTGCCATGTTCTCCTCCACTCATGAATCAACCCGCAGAGCACAGGCCCCAGTGCGGTTCCGCCCACCAGAAGACAAAACGCCGCGGCATACCCTCCGACCGGAATACCATCTACAGGAGCAAGGGTACTCAGGAAAGCGCTTCCACCAAATGCGATCATCGCAATCCACCCTGACGTCCTGTACGAACCAGTTTCTTCATCTTCGGATTGACCTACCGTTAAGGCTTGAACCGGAGCTATCGTGCTGGCATCCCAGGAAGGGCGGAGCGCTCCGAGGAGGGAAACCCCAGACCCAATCACTACCGCTTCCACCAAAAGCCAGGGATGAACCTCCGACACCGCCAAAGATGTCACCCCATATAACTCGCCGACACTCTGCCCGATGAGCGTCGTCAATCCGCCAGCCAGGAAGACCCCGAACCAACAGCCCATGACCCCGCCCACAAGACCGAGCAGACCCGCCTCCAAGAGAAACAGGCCCGTGATGGCTCGCCGTTCCATGCCGAGTGACCGGAGAATCCCAATCTCCCGACGATGATGTGCCACCGAAAATGCCATCGTGTTATAGACCAGAAACACCCCCACTAATAGCGCTATTCCACTAAGCATGGTGAGATTAAACTGGAAGGCTTTCAACATCGATTCCACTTGCCCCGTCCGTCGCGAGGACTGACTGATTCGAATATCCGGAGGCACCCAGGCTTGCAGCGCTTGGATGAGCCTGGCCCCCGCCACTGCAGGTTCAGGAACTACGGCAATAGAATGCAGACGTCCCAACCGACTGAACAACCATTGGGCTGCAGCAATATCCATGATCGCCTGTCGTTCGGTTCCTTGCAGAAGATCATCAGACGATCCCAACAGGCCTCCCACGACCAGATCATGGGAGACGCCCTGACCCGTCACGGTCAGCGTCTTCCCTTCACTCAGCCCTAATTCTTTGGCAAATTCTTTCCCTAAAAAGACCGTCTGCGGAGAAAACAGCTGTTTCCACCGATTATCCGGAATCGATGGGGTCGAATCCTCTGATGGCCTGACTTCCTCATAATTCAGAAGATCTACCCCCCAAATCACAAGCGTCTGACCCGTGGAGAGGCCTTCTTGTTGGATTGTGACCTCAATTTTAAGAATAGGATGAGCCGATTTGACCCCAGGATGACGTTGAATCAGCTCGATGATTGCTTCATCCATCCCTTCTGTGCCTCGGGACAGGGTGATAGACGCCTTTCCCACGACGGAGTCCACCGACTGTTCAAAGGATTGATAGACTTCGCCATTGGCCAGACGAATGGCCAACCAGGCCGAGACACCAATTGCTACCCCGACCACCGTGAGAAAGGCTCGAAAAGGCCGATGGCGAACATGGTCAAGGACCAATAGGAGAAGGATTCGTATCATGAGAGCGGTTGTCGGAAGTAAGGGGCGTATGTTAAATTTACTAGAAAAATATGCGTGGGGTTGTGACTCAATATGCCAAAAGGGAAAGTGACTGAATCCGAATCAACAGAAGAACTCTTGGAACCCAATTCCGAGGGCCAATCTCTCACCGCCCGACAAAAGGAAATCCTGAGCCTGGTGGCTCAAGGCTTTACTAATCGTGAAATTGGCGAACAGCTAGACATTAGCGTGCGAACAGTCGAAGTCCACCGCTTCAACTTGATGCGGCGTCTACGGGTCAGAAACGTAGCTCAGTTACTCCGTCAAGCCATTGCGCTTCGAATCATTCCCAAAGGCCCACCAACCCCGACCACAACGGTCTAGATGACGTCTCTCTCGACCTAGCCTGCCATAAAAATGTCAAGAGCGCAGTAGCTGTAGCTCATTTTGACTTTACCTATTCAGGCAGATCAAAATTCGTACTTTTTCAATCCATCTCCCGTAATTTCCCTCGACATGCCATTAACGACGGATAGCATTTCCGTTGCAAGCAGTCAGCAATTTCCCGTTCGAGCCTTGCAAACACCTCGCAGCCTTCCTCAACCAGCACCGTGCCTATCTGAACTGCTGAGGCCCCACACAACACATGCTCGAACACATCCACTCCATTCTCCACCCCCCCTGTACCAATAATAGGAATCCGATCACCCCAGATCTTCCAAAACGCGCGAACATTGGCCAAGGCTACGGGCTTAATCATCCTACCACCCAATCCGCCAAATCCCCCTTTGGGCTTAATCACCACCATTTCCCGTTCCGGATCAACGACCAGGGTATTCCCCACTGAATTAATGACCGTCACAAAGGCCACGCCACTTCGCTGAAGCACCTCGGCAATTTTCTGATGATGGATCGGATCAAAGTAGGGCGGGAGTTTCACGCCGAACGGCACGGTCAGCAGCGCACGGATCTCAGTCAATAACCGTTCCGTTTCCTCAAAGTCATACCCGATTTGTGGCTTACCGGGAATGTTGGGACACGATAAATTCACCTCCACCAAATCCGGTTGAGCGGTCTCCAAGGCCTTCGCGCCTTCGAGAAAATCGTCAGGATGAAGGCCGGCCAGACTGGCGATGACGGGTTTCCCAAACCGCTTCAACTCTGGAATCAGTTTCGCATAAACGGGAAATCCTAAATTGGGAAGGCCCATCGAGTTGATCGAGCCACCATCAAACGCCACATACCGTGGTTGGGGATTGCCCTCACGGGCATGAGGTGTCATGGATTTGGTCACAATCGCGCCGGCATGTGACCTGCCAAGTGCCTCCAGCTCTTCCGGCGTCACGCACAAGGCCCCTGACGCGTTCATTACTCCACATGGAAACGATACACCGGCAATTTCTGTTGAAAGATCCATTGCGTTTTACTCCAATTGTCCGTCTCGAATCGCGACGATCCGATCCGCCGCCTGAGCGGCGTGTAATGAATGGGTGGCCAAGAGCACCGTCTGGCCGAATTCCTTCGCACATTGACGCAGCAACGACACAATGCTCGCCCCGGTTTCACCATCTAAATTGCCGGTGGGTTCATCGGCCACGATCAGTCGAGGGCGATGCACAAAGGCACGGGCAAGCGCCACCCGCTGCTGCTCTCCTCCTGATAATTCATGCGACCGGTGACCCAGCCGATGACTCATCCCCACCCTCTCCAATATGTCGGCTGTCCGGGTTCGCACCGACCCGGATACCTCACCTCGTAAACGCAAGGGAAGCGCTACATTTTCTTCAATCGTCAATCCCGGGATCAGATGAAATGCCTGAAACACGACCCCAACCTGTTCCCGACGCCATCGGGTCCATTCCTGATCACCAAACGCCAGGCAGGATCGCCCGTCAAGCAGGATGTCGCCGGATGTCACCCAGTCCAGCCCCGCCACCAAATGCAATAGCGTGCTTTTTCCGCTCCCGCTGGGTCCCATGAGCGCACAAAACTCTCCTTGCTGAATGTCCACACAGACATCCCGCAACGCTACGACCGGAGTGGATCCGCGCCGGTATTCCTTATAGACATGTTGAAACTGAATCACGGGCACCCATCCGGAAATGCGGCAGTCAGAAACGCACTTGAATCATGGTTTATTTGCTATCCCTCCTATATCATACCGAAGGTAAATGGACCAAGGCGCCCCACGAATATTAGGTTTACATCCCTGTCGACCTCAGCTCTGAAAGTTCGCCTCCATGACTCCGCTTTTCTCGACTCGCCTTCTCCGATCGCTCCTTCATGTCATTTTTCCCACCGCCTGTGCCGGCTGTCAGAATCCCTTGTGGGAAGATCCCGTTCCATTTTTTTGCCGTCGGTGTTGGGATGGGCTCAAACCTATTCCAGACCCCGTTTGCCCGCGATGTGGACGCCCTTTTGCTTCTTCCATTGCCCTCCTTCATAGCCCCGCCCACCAGTGCGGAGCCTGCCGCGCACGACCATTGGCCCTCACGCAAGTCTGGAGTCTCTTTCCCTACCAATCCCCACTCAAAGAAGCCATTACCCTATTCAAATACCGTGGAAAACTGTCGTTGATTCACCCACTCGCCCAAGCCATGATTGAGGCGCTGCCAGCTTTACCACCCTTAGATGCCATCATCTCCGTCCCCCTTCATCCGCAACGATTACGGGAACGTGAGTACAATCAATCCCTGCTGCTAGCCAACGAACTCCATCACGCCACTGGGATTCCTCTGTTACTGGGATGCCTGCTCAGGATCCGACCCACGGTCCCCCAAACTTCATTATCAAGAAAAGAGCGACTCACGAATCTGCGTCGAGCCTTTTCCGTGGCCAAGCCTGCCCACATTCAAGGCAAACGAATTTTATTGGTGGACGATGTCTTTACCACCGGCACAACCTTGCATGAATGCGCGAAGACGCTTCGGCGTGCCGGATCAGGCCCGGTGTATGGGCTGACACTCGCTAGAATGGTGTAGGGGAATTAATTGCCAATACCTGCATCAAGGCGAAGAGATTTCCAGTAAGGTTCTTCTGCTGGTTGTTTTATCTAAATAAATCTGCAGACCCTTTTCTTCTCCCTTTCCCTGACCTTTCTGAACAGCCCTTTTGACCATCTTCTTATCGTGAGACTTCCCAGAATGAGGGAGAGGGATTCGCTCTATAAAATCATATGAGATCTTTCAATTCTCAAAAACCAAAACCCCTCTCTTCCCAAATGGCCGGGTTTGCGATATATACAGCCCGTACATTGCGATCAGAAGGAGAACGACTCGATGCCCATTTATGAATACCGTTGTCAGGATTGCCGGAAACGTAATTCCTTTTTAATCCTCACCTCAAATGCTCCAGTCCCATCCTGCAAGTATTGCCTGAGTGCCAATCTGGAACGCATCATGTCCCGCTTTGCTGCACCCAAATCGGAAGAAGCCAGAATGGAAGCCTTGGCCGATCCCAGTAACTTCGGGGACCTGGACGAAAACGATCCACAAAGCATGGCCCGCTTCATGAAAAAAATGGGAAAGGAGATGGGGGAAGACCTGGGAGATGACATGGACGAGGCCATGGAGGGGATGGATACCGACGATATGAATATGGGGATACCTGCCACCGAAGACGACTAGCTCGACTACTCAAGCAAAACTACTTGACTTTTCTTAAACATTCGTTAAGCTACACTCACAGATAAAATGTTCAAGAGATCCAAGGAACATATTGCATGTTTGCTGGGCAATATTACTGTAAAATTGACGAAAAAGGACGATTTGTTGTCCCGAGTCCTATTCGTGAAGAAATCGAAACTCACGGGAATAGCCTGATGTTCCTCAAGGGGCAGGATATGCCAGTTTCCGCTTATACCAACCCGGAATGGGCCAAGATCCTGGAAAACGCCAAACAATCTCTCGATGAAGACCAGCGACGCCTTTTCATGTATCACATGGTCTCGGAAGCCTCAGCTTCAGAAATGGATAAAGCCGGTCGCATCTTAATCCCAGGCCGATTTCGCAAACTGGTCCCAGTCGATGAGGATCAGGAAGTGGTGTTAGTCGGCATGTTTCATCGCCTTGAAGTGTGGAATCCATCAGAATGGCGACGTTTTGTTCATATAAACGAAGACACATTTGAACACAGCATGAGCAAAATTCAGAGCCTCCTTTAACTGGCCATCCTACTCGTTCCAGGACCAACCCCACACCCCCTTAGAGTCCCATTGAGAACTATTCGTATCCCTTCCCTTCCCAAGCTTTTGCAGTCAGAAGTGAGGGGTGGCCTTGTACTCCTCTCCGGCCATAGTAAACGAAAAGCTAAGACCGCAGGATCCCAAATGCATTGGGAATATCTTGGGGGCGATACTCTGTTACCTTGCGAACTCTTGGTTGTCTTACCCCTGCCACCCAGCGTTAATCATCAATATGCCACCGTCAACGGGCGAAGAGTTCTGGCCTCCACCGGTCGACTTTACAAAAAGGCCGTGGCTAGCCACTTACTCACGGTGTTGCGGCAATCTTCTCATCGAACCGAATTTTTATCGAAATTGGAGAGTCACGCCCTCAGCCTTTCTCTCCGGTTCTACTTCAAAACGGCTCTGCGGCGGGATCTCGATGGCGGTCTCAAAATTGCGCAGGATGCCATTTGCCAATCCATCGATTTAAATGACAACCGCATTACCGAAATTCATCTGCACAAGGACCTCGATGCGGTTCGGCCACGCCTGGAATGTCTCTTAGCCATTCAGGAACCCATTACCCGTTCCACGCGTGCTTCTAGATCTCTCTCGATGGTGCCCAAGACAAGTCACCGCAATTCCCCTCAATCCTAAGCAGACCGCAACATACGCCCAAAGCGAGCCATGCTGGTATTCTCTATCCTCGGGGATTCCATAAGCAGTTTCTCTTCATCCTTCCTTTTCTACGACCTCGCCTCCTCAAGGACCTAAGGTTAGGTGCCTTAGGGATGGCATGGTGGACAAGTAAGACTCATTTTGTCGTTCTGCTCGGTATTCAGATGAATACTCGCGCACGATTAGGAATATGGCTGAAGTGGAAAGAAAAGGATGTTATCGAGAGGTGACTGCGCGGGAGAGAGAATGTAGAACTATGGTGAGTGGGTGCTTGGCCCCTCTTGTTGGATGATTGGTCAGGGCGGGGAACAAAAATCCAATCTTTTGGCCCTTGCAATGCCGGACAAGCCCAGGCAACCAAATACTGTCACCGAGGTAATGCAACTTGACGGACACCTGGGTCCCTCTCAGCACTGGAGGAATTTGATCGTCGGGAAATTCAACGAGCATGCCTTGATGACTGAGATTGAGCACACGACCCTGACACACCGTGTCTGGTCCACAACGAATAGCTACCGGTAGCACCTGGTAGGGTTTGACGAACATCCGTCGAAATGATCGTCGATTTTTTTGGGGGATTGATAACGGCCGACAGACATCTTGTTTTAGTGCGGTCGATGTTCCCATCGTCACGGCTCCGATGAATGCTCTTTACTAGATTCAAAGGTCTTCAAGGCTTCATCTTCGCTGGGAAAGATAGGGATCCATTCCCCAATTTCAGTGATCTCCAGGACATCGCGAACAAATCCTATCGGAGAAATGATGGCAAGCTTGCCCCCAATTCGCTGAAAACGCCGTTGAGCAAGAACCAACCACCCGAGTGCGGCACTGTCAATAAATGACACGGCCACCATATTTAACATGACAAACCGATAACCTTGCAGAATGGCATGATCAATCCGCCATTTAAAATCCTGTCTGGCATGTTGATCAAACCGACCTGCAAAAGTTTCCACGAGGGTATCGTGATTGAGACTACGTTCGGAAATAACCATAGAAGACTCTTTCGGTATGATATCCGTTAGTGTCTTCTTTTATCGGTTTTCCTCGCTCCACTCTTAACCCGGGAGGCAGACAATGGAAATCCTTTTTTTCAAAAAATCAAAGGACCCCTTATGGTTGGGGAAGGAGTTCCACCATGACATCATCGACAAACTGAACCGGCGCCGGCTTGCCGGCACCGCTCTGAAAGGGGCGGGTCACGCGAAGCTGGATGGAATGACGACCTGCCGCCACAGGGACTTTTCCACTGAATAGCTGCTGAGCCGTGTCACCATCATCCACCGGACCGACATCGAGATCCGCTATGACTTGATCATCAACAACCCATTCAAACAATCCCCCGTTCAGATTCCTTTTATAATCTGGAGAATGGTAGGTCACCCCCACATGGGCTGAGAGCTGCATGAGGCCGGAATTAGTCATTGTGGTGAGCCCAATCCCTCCACCTTGCTGCAACTCACCGGTAGGATCGTAATGGAGCTGTCCCACTTGGATCTGAAGACAATAAGACGGAGAGACCCGGGTCCCATGATTACACAAGTCGACCGTAGGAAATCCCTTTCCCCCTAAAGTTCCATTGGAGGTAGAAAACACGGTCCAGCCAGAAAGGTTCCCAGATTCAAAATCCGTGGCCAAAAGGACTTCGGCCGAAACAGGGTAATTTCCAATCGACAACATGCCAATGAGAAAAGCGAAACCCCATCGTTGAGCACAGTGTAACCACCATTCCATTTTTGAGAATACCGCAATATTTTCTTCCATGATCTGCCCCTTTTCATCTTCCATATTTTTTTTCAGACTCGAATGCCTGTCCAGTATAGGTGAAAATGAAAAATGGTTAGTCAATCCCAGGATTCTTCGTATGAGTCTCTCTCCAGACCACAAATTCCCCACTTAGAACCCTTTTGCTTCGGTCCTTGCGATGATTTCACGAGAAGAATGGATTCGTGCCCGACACATTTCATTTTTTGAGTCACCCGAATATCAAAGGCCGTACAATACGAGCACCTTGTTCACACCTCTGTTCGTCTTTGGCAAATAGTCTGTAGAATTTTCTATCTGAGGGGACGAATAGGGATTTTAATAATATTCCCAATTGACCAACCCGGAATCAGGCAACTCGTGAGGTTGATTACGAAAGGTCTCGGGATTAAGAGAGACTTATCGGAAGCTAATACGGATAAAAATATCCATATGACTCAAGTCTAAAGTGAAAAAGCGGAGCCAGTCTCTCAAACTGGCCCCCCAGCAAATCTGCACATGGGGGATTTGGAAAAATATGTGAGGGGTTCTAAAAATGAACAACCGAAGATGGTGCGCCCGGCAGGAGTCGAACCGGCAACCTCTTGATCCGTAGTCAAGTGCTCTATCCATTGAGCTACGGGCGCTTTTACTGTATTTTCAATGAGTTAGGTGGGTTCGTCAAGCAGTACCATCTGCCTGGCATGAAATAAATGCTACCCCAGCAAAACTATCACGCTCATGGTCTTAATGAAATGCACTTTACCATTTATTATCTTTTCATGTCTTAAATTTTGGTGCGATAATTTTTAAATCCGTTAGGTGGGCAATCTCTTTCCATCCTGTAACAACCAGCCTTATACCGGTTCTTTCCTAAACGCGTCAATTCGGTGGGTAGGAATAAGACCAACCGTCCCTTGTAAACTCTTATGCTTTAAACATCCGGTTGGTATTAAGATGGTCGTGAATAGCAAGAAGGCTCGGATAGGAGAATTCTTGTGTGAGGGGCCACAATTTAATAAATGAAGGTTGTCGGATCTTCTTGTCTGGAGGTTCATTATGGTGTGAATGATTAATTTTTCGCCTGAGATGATTCTTCGCTTGTTTCGCGGTTAATCCGCCTCATCCCCCGCCGCCACCGCCTGACCTTCATGCCTCGAGGCTGGAAACGCAAAAATCCTGCTCAAAAAATTTAGACTCGCCGCACATAATGAGTCCCTTCTTACCATCTGATGGCCTCAGGTTATCTGCCAAATCCCCTAAGGGGCAACCGGAACCTCTACGAAAAACCAGCTTTCCGGATGCTTCGTTCAACGGGAGATTTTGCGTTGTGACGGGTCTTTTCAACCAGGACGCTGAGCTCCAACCTAACAAACGGGCAATTTCCCATTAAATTGGCACATGGGTTAGTCCTTCCATCTCTAACCAGATTAGGGAGACAGGAAAATTCCCATGTAGTTTAGCGAGCGGACGGAATGCCATTTTTAAACTTAGCCGAATTCCATAGCTTTTCATTGCAGAAGCTTCCCATGACATATACGTATTTCACTTTAACCTGTCTGGGGGATTGATGCCCCTCTCCCCGGAGCGTCAACTGTTCAAGAAAAGGTAATCAAGATCTCTTCACCATCAGCAGCCTAGAAATCAGCAAAATCGGTCAACTAATTTTCGCTAGACCTAAGGGAATCGAAAAAGAGGGAGGAGGAACCCATGCTTGCCGTTAGAGAGCATTGTCAGCAGAACACAAAAATACTGGACCTCTCAGGAAGTTTTGATGCCAGTTCCAAGTTAGGCCTTGAAGTCGCCATCCTCGGAGCAAAAGAAATGGGCTGTCAACATATCATCCTGAATTTTGCTGAGATTACCTGGATTGATTCGATGGGATTAGGACAATTGTTCCTTTGGTATCACAAGATGAGGCCCAATCACGTTAACCTCAGCATCGTTAGCCCGCAACCGACGGTCAAATATCTCTTAGAATCGACCCACCTCTCAGAGATTGTTCCTATCTATCAATCTGAAAAAGAAGCCGTGGAGGCCCAACCGCAGACTTCTCTTACATGAACAACACCATATTCAGGCTCTCAGAAAGGGGGGGCGGAACTTCCCTTGAGTTACGCGCCCCACTTTTTTGGTATAGGTATTTCCCCTCCACTTGATTTTACTGATCAAGAAACTTGAGGACATTTCATGCGGCCAGCAGAAGTGAGCCATCCACTTTCCCGGTTGTTATCCAGCGACCCCCCGGACAAATTCACTGAACGGCTTTGTTACAGATATTCCAGGGAAAAGGTTTAAAACCCGCTAATAGAATTCTCGATTTCAATAGGTATGATCAATCGGAAAGAAAGGACATTCATGATGCACCTGCATTCCTCTTCCCATTGGACGGATGTATGGGAAATTCCAGAACTTGAGACACCAGACCCAGCACATTGCACCTTAAATATCACCTAAAACCAGCCGTATATTTTGGTGGTTGAAGATGATCCTTCAGTGGCAGGGTTACTAAAAACTGTCCTTGAAGATTCGGAATATCACGTGTATGTGGCAGGAAATGGACGGGAAGGCCTGGACGTGGTGGTGAATTATAGGGTCGATGGAATTTTGTTGGATATGCATATGCCCGTGATGAACGGGCGAACCATGCTAGATGAATTACGATGGTTAGAGTACCAAATTCCTGTGCTGGCAATGTCCGATGCGTTAGATCTCCCAGCCCTTCGTCAGCTTCTATCGGAAGGAGCTCAGGGCTTCTTTCTTAAGCCGTGTAATCTGCAATCCCTCAAACAATCCTGTCATCAGATTTTCAAAAATGATGGAATGTCCGGTTCTTTCCTTCAACCCTTTCATACCGGATAAAACCCAGGTAGGAATGATTTTGTTGTTTGCCTTAATGATCATGACAGAAAAATCGAGTACGACCCTCTTAATGGGGATAGCAAGAAATTAATGGACCGTATTCAACCAGGAAGATGTTAACGCCAACTGTCGTAGCAGATAGGGGGCAGTAGTTGGACAAAGTGGCATGATGGTTTGGACATTTTTTCTACAAAGGCTCCCTGTGCCACAGGTGGTCTTTTCATGCGCCCCATTCTACAAGGGTGCATTTCTACAAGAGATTAACGCCCATGAGAATTGTGTCCTACAAAAGGTTTATTTTTTGCTTATTTCAGACTCAACGGTGGAAAGCAACTGTCAGGGATTCAACAGGAGGCATTTCACATGAAGCGCAAAAATTGGACATATTTACAGGTGATCCTGGGTTTAGCAAATGATTACTTTTTCTGCCTTTGGCCATAGAGAGCCTGCATGCGGGGACAGTGCCGGATATTCGAGGCACCTGGACAGATGGCCCCAGTAGCAGCTCAACAACGGGATGTCAGGATCCAGATGATAACGGTCCCGACAACGATCCTGGAGGGGATACTTACACTATTACCAATCAAACTGGCGCCAATTGGAGCCTCACACAGGTGGATACCGTGGTTGATAACGGATTTTCAGCTGTACAAACAGTGACCTGCTCAGGCTCCGTTTCACCTGATGGGACGGTGAGCGCCTCATGCCCCTATGTGGTTACCCTCAACGGCGGGTTTTGGTTTAGCGGCACATCCACTTTAACGGGTTCCCTTGCGGGCAATACCTTGACCTACTCGTTTGCTGGTCGGGATCTCGTTGGTGATACCTGTCAGTGGACTCAGACGGGAACAGATACCAGGAGTGGACCAGTCCCTCCTCCAATCATGTTGCCCACGAATTCCCCATATGATCTCAATGGGGACGGGAAAGCCGATTTATTATGGCGTAACGCGATTACCGGGAGCACGGCCATCTGGCTGATGAATGGGACCGTCCGGACCTCGGTCGGCTTCCCGGGTGGGGTGCCGCTCAACTGGCAGATCGCGGGAATCGGCGATGTAACAGGGGATGGCAAGGCCGATGTCATCTGGCGCAATAGCACCAACGGCACGGTGGCGATCTGGCTGATGAACGGCGCGACCGTCACGTCCACGGGTTTTCCCGGCAGTGCGCCGACCACCTGGGTCATTCAGGCCGTCGGGGACGTCAACGGCGATGGCAAAGCCGATTTGATATGGCGTAACAGCAGTGACGGTAACACGGCCATCTGGCTGATGAATGGGACTCTCCGGACCGCCGTCGGCTTCCCGGGCGGGGTGCCGCTCAACTGGCAAATCAAGTGGGTCGGAGATGTGACTGGGGATGGCAAGGCCGATGTCATATGGCGTAACGGCAGCAATGGAGCCGTGGCAGTGTGGGTGATGAATGGAACCATAGTGACCAACACGGGCTTTCCCGGCAGCACCTCCACGGATTGGAAGATTGCCGGTATGGGCGATTTCAATGGCGATGGGAAGGCCGACCTTATCTGGAAGAATGACACAAGCGACATCGTGTCCATCTGGCTGATGAATGGGACCTCTATTGCGTCGTCTAAAGTTTTAGGCGGCATCGCCTCGGCGTGGGAGATTGAGCAGGTGGGGGATATGAGTGGAGATGGGAAAGCGGACGTGGTCTTGAAGAATACAACGACAGGGGAGGTGAAAGTCTGGCTGATGAATGGGGTAACCCTGATTGGAATCAGCTCCCCTGACACAGTCTCCACCGACTGGGACATTCAACCCTAAAGTGGTGAAAACCCTTCACTGAAACATTGAGGAAGGATAAGAGAAGAAATCTCAGGCAAAAAAAACAAAGTTAACTTCAGGTACTTTTCCCAGAGCCTGCCCCGCATCGGGCAGGCTCTTTTTTGTTTGACCCAATTGCTCATTGGGAAAGGCCCATCCCCCAACAGACCCGGCCTCGAATGTAGGTCAGATGTGTAATGGTCAGCATCAACATACCCCTGTATTTTGAAAATCATCAACTGAGGAGATGTGAGATGAACAGACGATTTTACTACCAAAGCGAGGGAGAAAAGTTCTCGTTGAGTGTTCGGTGGTGGCTCATTCTCTTTGCCGCGATTCTTGTGTGGATTGTAAAATAATCCTCACGGTCAATGAAAATCCTATCTTTCTTGACGCCATTAAACTCCCGGCGTATTGCTAAAGGCTTCATAGTTTACCTTCATTTTTACATGATGAGTCTTTTTCATGTGAGCAACTCTTTTCCAATCCCAATAATGAAAGTAAAAAGATCGGACCTACAACCAATTCTTTCCTCTTTGACTCAATAGTCTCTCCTCATATTCATAGCTCTCCTTTCAAATTCAACATGGCACCCTTCTCCTTTTCCTTATGAAACGGAATAGGAAAGAGACCTCCTGTTTGATCACCTCTACATCTCCTAGTTGACCAATATTTTGGAGGTCATCCCCCGCTCTTCTGTTGGGGCAAGCAACAACACCGCACCAAGACAACATGTCAATTAGCTACAAATCTTTCCATGCATTTCCTTTACCCTCGAATTTTTGTATGGTGTATGGACCGTTGCTTGATCGGAGTTGGTTCAAGCTCTATGCAGCACACCCAAGAGAGGACCCTGTTGAAAGAAATAGACCAAAGGACATTGTTTCGAGAGAGAAGTCACCATTTCTCCCCCTTAAATCAACGAAAAAGGTACGACTGAAGCATGTCGGAACGAAAAGACCGGCAGAACATCGTCATGCCTGATGGCATTTCTTTCTTGCCACCAATCCCAGTCGGGTATGAAGTCTACTATGAAAACCTTGAGATTCAGGGAATTCAAGATCGGCAGACCATTGTCTGGCAGTTTATCCAAGGTTCCAATCATCTGTTGGACTGGGAACAAGAACCCAGCAATCCCCAGGACCCTCATGCCATCAAAATATTTGGGGTATCGGAGCAAATCTTTTCTACAAAACGGGATATGTTGGGGTATGTTCCGGGTGATGTAGCCAAACAGATTGTGACTGGGGGGATCTGGCCATTTTTGCAACTCAGGCTGGATTACATCTCTGTCGCAAATCAAGGGTTCATTGCCATCCGGTTTCAAATCCTTGGGCCCATCAGGAACACAACCGGTGACGAGAAAACACTTAGTGGACCGGGCAAAAAGGGGGACCGACGGAACACCCAGGCCACGAGACCAATACTTTTGTTCGGTAGAGAGGCAGAACCTCCAAAAGCGTATCGAAGCAAGTTCAAGCAGTTCGCATTCTTCATCCTAAGGATTATCCTGATCTTACTCGGCACCGCGTTGGCTTTTGTCGGCGGGACAATGGGCACAGCAGCCTGGCAAGCCAAGGGGAACCTCTTTGTATTGATGCTCGTTCCATTGGCATTGATCATGAGTGGAGGCCTGCTCATCTGGACCGGAATTAAACCTTCAAAACCAAAAGAAAAAATCCCTACTTAAAATACTCCTTTGGGCCATAAAAATGCGTTATTCCGACGCTTCTCAACAAATCTGAAAGGTGTATGTGGCAAACACCTATCACCTCTGGTTGGCACCTACTGGTCCGGCCTACGACATTCTCATGGAGGCCATTACCGATTTGAGCAGAGCGTATCACGCTCCAGTCTTCGAGCCGCATGTGACGCTCTTGGGTTCTCTTCCAAGCACAGTAGAGGATATATCCGTTCGGTGCTTGGAACTTGGTGAATCGCTTTCACCTATCGATATTCTTCTGACCGAACCAGGCCTTGCTGATCAGTATTTTCAATGTGTGTTCTTAAAGACCCAGGAAACAACAGCACTCATGAATGCGCATGAACTGGCAAGAAAAACGTTCGTCAAGGATCCCAGCCCCTATATGCCCCATCTCAGCCTGTTGTATGGTCATTATTCCCTTGAACTGAAAGATAGAATCACGTCAACTTTATCTCAAAATTTGCGCATCAACTTTACATCCGACATGATCCATCTTATCCGCTCCAAAAGCGAACATCCCGTTGACTGGACCTCAATTCTGACAGTCCCCTTGAGCGGATAAATTCTCTTTCCCTCTACACGATCCCGAGTAAATGTCGCCTTATGTCTCAAGACCTCCTAGGTCAGGTCTTCGGCATTTCCTGGTAATTCGACGGACTTATCCCGCCATCCACCTGACATTGGAAGTCACGGGCAAATACATTCGCATAAAACTGGAGCTAAACTGATTGAATGCTGAGGTAGACTGCGGAGAAACCTTGGAGGAATCCCGGCCTTATAAGGCAGGGATTGGTTCTGACATTTCGGATGGAGAGATACCCGTGACGATTTGCTCAAGATTATCCAACACTTTTTGAATGTCATCGGAGTTCCCCAAGCTGATTTGGAAAAAGCTGGACATATCAGGAATTCCATCAGCAATTTGTTTGGCGACTTCCACAAGTCCCTCAGGTTCAATATCCAAAAGTTCCTTTGATGATTGGATAGCTGCTTGAATAGCCATCTCCGGCTGTTGGTGGCACCACATATCAGCTAAACGCCCCGAAAGGGCTACACATTGGATAGTTAACCGGGAAACTTCATCGCTACTGGATGCCAAGGAGGGATCATGACTCCCTTTGACGGATTCTCGCAATAATTCTGGCAATTCCCAGGTCTCAGCCAACCATGCCCCGATCTCGCAATGATCCGTTTTCCATCGATCCTGTTCTAACGTCTCCAATACCTGATGATCCTGAGCAGCTTTTTTATATATCAACCCATACTCCATGCCTAAAGCCTCGCTCATCACCAACACGCCCAAGTCCTGCAATAATCCGGCAAGGAAAATTTCTTCTTCGTTCGTCACCCGGACGCGCTTGGCCAATACTTTCGAGGCCAAACTCGCCAAAATACATCGATGCCAAAAATGGGTATGATCAAACGCTCCGCCACCTTTTTTTCGTAAATCCCGATATAACGAAAAACAAAAGGCTAACGTGGCAATAGAATTCATGCCCAATAACGTCACCGCATGGGTGACCGTCGTCACTTTATGGCGACTGCCCCCGTAAAAACTGGAATTTGCCACATTCAACAGTTTGGCGACAAAGGATGGATCTTTACTAATGACGTCACCAATACGTTGAGCGGTAGTCCTCTCATCCCGACACAGTTGAAGTACTTGCAGAGGCAGCGCGGGAATCGCCGGAAGGGTCTTGCAATTTTTTATACGCTGCAGAATCTGGGCATCCATTGTTCGCTACACCTCAGGCCTTTTATCGCCATCCATCACAACAACATTCCTTCGAAAGCCAATCATCCAGACGTAACACGATATAGGCTGGCCTCCATAGCTCGTTTGTATGGGGAGTTTTTTTAAATGAGCACCAGGAAGTTGAAAGACATTCCGTTCCGCCATGCGACCGGAAATCTACAAGTAATCAAAGGTTTTATCGGACAATGAGCAACTGACTTGAGGTAGAAACCAGCGTACGATTGGGCCGGATTCTCCCAACTAAACACGACGGCAAACTCAGTAAAATTTCTGTTTGGGAGGATTCACACAAAAGGAATCGCAGAAAAATCAGCGATTTAGGGAATGAGGATGGGATAAAGAATCTTGGGTTACCAGAAACACACAAAATCCATCAGGATTGGACATGTCCATAAAGGGTGGAAGGCGAAGCATCACTGACCAAAACAGGCACCAGATCTCCTGGTTGACGGACTTCGTTATCCTTGGGCCAGACCACCGTCACATTGTGGTCGCTATGCCCCATCCATTGCAAATCGGATTTTTTGGAATGCCCTTCCAACATGACCTCTACCGTGGTGCCGATGAGTGCTTTGTTTTTTGAAAGGGAAATTTCTTTTTGCAATTCGACGATCTGATTCGTCCGAGCCCCCTTCACCTGCTCAGGGACATCATCCACAAATTTTCTGGCCGCAATCGTGTGCTTTCGTTCAGAATATTTAAATACGAATGCCGCCTGATATCCCACCTCTTGGATAAGACGATAGGTCTCCTGAAACTCCTCATCGGTTTCTCCACAAAATCCACAAATGAGATCGGTGGTCAAAACAAGAGGGCCTTTCTTTCGTATGGCCTCAACCAGCTTACGGTACTCTCTTTGAGTGTATCCCCGACCCATGCGTTCCAGAATTCGATCATTGGCCGATTGCAGGGGCAAATGGATTGTTTTACAGATGGCGGGATGTTCCGCAACGGCTTCAAGCAGGGCTGGCGGAAAATCTTTGGGATGGGGAGACATAAACCGCACCCGCTGAATCCCAGGAACATCCCCAACCGCTATTAACAATCGGGCAAAATCCCACTCTCCTGACCGGTAGGAATTGACATTTTGTCCCAATAAGGTGATTTGCCGAACTCCCTGACTGACCAATTGATGGGCTTCCTGAATAATCCCCTCCGGATCTCGGGAACGTTCTCGTCCTCGCGTATACGGCACCACGCAAAAAGAGCAAAAATTATCACAGCCCCGCATGACCGCAATCCACCCATTAATTCCAACCGGCCGATCCGGAACGATATGGGCATACGTTTCGTATTCAGACAGATCAACGGCCAACCCTCTTTTGCGATGCTCCAACGCATCCATGAGAAGATCGGGCAGTCGCCGGTATCCATCTGGCCCGACGAGCACATCAATGAATGAGCGCGTATCCATCAGCTCTTGTTTCAGATTCTGAGCCATACAGCCTAATACCCCGATAACTAAGCCTCGTTCCTGTTTTTTATTGGTATACCGGGCCAAATGGCCATACACGCGATTATGGGCATTCTCTCGAATGGCACAGGTGTTAAACAAAATAACATCGGCTTCATCATCATACGGAGTAAATTGAAATCCCCGGGTTTTTAACAGAGAACGAACGATTTCCGAATCATATTCATTCATCTGACACCCGAAGGTCTCCATATACACCTGATAGCGCCCTTTATCAGGCAAATGGGTCCGAGCCTTCAAGCTGGTAGGGATCAGTAAAGAGGGTCCGCTCACAACCATCGCCTTTCTATGAAACGCTCACGAGTGAAGAAACAGAATACAGATCCTTTGCCGTGGGAGAGGCCTCAGAGGATGGCTCCAGCAATCCCAACGTCGTACCCGACATGATGCCGGTTACGACAACCGGTTGAATGGTATTACGTAGCGGATGTGGAGAACGAACGGCCACTCGAATATAATTATCCGTCAGCCCCGGCCAATAGCCCTCGGCTTCGGCTGCTTCAAATAACACCGAGACTCGTCGCCCTATAAACCGCTGTTGGAAAGCCATTCGCTTGTGATCGGATAATTCCCGCAATCTCCGACTCCGCTCTTTTGTCGTTATTGGAGACACGGCATGTGGCAACTTGGTCGAGGCGGTCCCTGGCCTGGGCGAGTAGCTAAACACATGCAAATACGCAAAAGGAAGATCCCGGATCACCGCTTCCGTATTCGAAAATTCTCGTGAGCCCTCCCCAGGAAACCCCACCAGCACATCCGTTCCAAAGCACAGATCTGGAATCCGCTTCAGAGCAGATTCCATTGCTTCCGAATACTCTCGCACCGAATATCGCCGATTCATGGCCTCCAGTATACGATCATCTCCGCTCTGTAAGGGCACATGCAAATACCGGCACAGCTTGGTGGAACTGCTCATATAGTCCAGAAGACTCTCAGGAACTGTCGTGGGTTCAATTGAGGAAATACGGATCCGCTCCAGGCCTTTAATGGCCTCAAATCGATGAAGGAGCACCAAGAGGTCGGCAGCTCCATCCCGATATTGTCCGATGTTCACTCCCGTCAGCACTAACTCACGATGCCCTCTTTCCACCAATTCCTCGGCCTCACGAACCGCATCCTCCAGAAACCGACTCCGCTCCCGGCCTCTGGCAAAGGGAATCAGGCAAAACGAACACATAAATTGACACCCGTCCTGGATTTTCACATTTGCGCGAGTCGTGGTATAGGCTCCTACGCCTTCTATCAAAAAATTCTCAGGATCAATCCGCCCATGATGCACCAGTGGCACAGGCTGTTTTTTAAGCTGAGAAAATGGTGGAATGATCTCAGGCAGCTGCATTTTGAATTGATTGCCGATAATGAGGTCAATATCGGCCATGCGGCGGAGCACTTCAAGTCCGGTCTGAGCATAACACCCGGTGACCGCCACAAAGGCGTGGGGCGAATGACGGAGGACCTGGCGAACGATTCGTCGGCAATCGACCTCGGCCCCTTCCGTGACGGTGCAGGTATTGATCACAAAAACATCCGTTTCCTGACCAAATTCAACCGGGAGATACCCGCTGTGCTGAAACCCGTCCTTAAGGACAGCCGTTTCAGCCTGATTGAGTCGACACCCTAACGTATAGAACGTCACACGTGGTTGGGGTTGTTGGAAATCCTCAGAATTCATAGGCATGCCATTATAAAGAAGGCCTTTCCGCACAACAAGACAACAGGAACCCAGGTTTCCATTGCCGGGCGAACATGCTAGTATTTTTCGATTATCATCATGCAGTCTGGCCCAGTCGGGGATTACCCGAGAGTCATCTATCGTCTTTCAATTTTGTCTCCCACCTCATTCCTATTGTTTCTAACAAAAGGGCTGCGCTTGGACATGAACCAAGCCTGGCATTCCTGATGGTTCGAACCAGATGCCCCTATCCGCCCATCCTGATTCACATTCAAACGAACCCCCTTCCTTTACCCAATGAGTGACGGTTTCGGAAAACTCCTGATAGCCCGTTGTGTCGGCTTTCGGTTACTACCTGGCCAGATTGTGGCATCTGCTGCCCTCGGACTCATTCTCTTCGGTGCCTGCCTGCTCATGCTTCCTATCGCCACTCATCCAGGAGTTCACATCTCCTTCCTTGATGCGCTCTTTACCGCAACCTCCGCCGTCTGCGTCACGGGTCTCATCGTCATGGATACCCCACAGGATTTCACCCTGTTCGGGCAAGGAGTAATTCTCGGGTTGATTCAGATTGGAGGATTAGGGTACGCGTTGATGGCCACAATGATTTTACTCATATTGGGGCGTCGCCTTGGGTTACGAGACAGGATGATGCTCAGCGAATCGATGAATACCATGGATTTACAGGGATTAGTCCGGTTCGTGAAACTGGTAGCCATTATTACCTTTGGATTGGAGAGCCTAGGTGCGGTGTTGCTCACGCTTCGCTTTGCCGTCGACTTTCCGTGGTGGACAGCCGCCTATTACGGAATATTCCATGCCATTTCGGCATTTAACAATGCAGGGTTTGCCCTTTTTTCTGATAGCTTTAAAACGTTTCAAACAGACTGGACCATCAATGGAATCATCACCATTTTGGTGATCTTTGGAAGCATCGGGTTTTTTGTCTTTGAAGATATTCTCGGCAATATTCGTGGGCAACGTTTTCGTTTACAGACACACACCAAATTGGTATTGGTAACCACCGCCCTGCTTATCGTGGGTGGAACAATAGGCATTACCATATTGGAGTGGAACAATCCCTCCACATTCCAATCCGCCTCCATCGGAAAAAAGCTGACGATTTCCTACTTTCACTCAGTTTCCCGTACTGCAGGATTTACATCGATGGACATCATCGACATGCGGGATGCCACCCTCTATTTTCTGTTATTACTGATGGCCATCGGAGGATCACCCGGCAGTATGGCAGGAGGCCTCAAAACAACCACTGCCGCCATCGTCTTTCTGACCATCTTAAGCATGCTGCGTCGAGATAAAGACGTCGAAATCTTTAACCGGCGAATCCCCCAGGATCTCATTACTCGGGCTCTTTGCTTCACCATCCTTGCTTTTGTCATGATTACTGGCATGACCCTTCTGCTGGATTCTACCGAGTCGCAACCGTTTTTATTCCTGATGTTTGAGGTCACCTCGGCCATGGGCATTGTGGGCATGTCTTTAGGAAACGGCGAAGCACTCAGCTTATCGGCACTCTTTACCGATTTTGGGAAAGTCATGATTATGCTATCCATGCTCTTGGGCCGGTTCGGCCCATTGATGATCGGATTATTTGCCATCAAGACCATCGTCAGTAAGCCCTATCGATATGCTAAGGCCCGAGTGATTATCGGGTAAATCTGCTCAGGCAATCCGCCGCTGAAGCCTGAAAATAAAAAAGGCCAGTGTCGGCAGTGGGAACAAAGCAAAGGGCAAGATCCACAACCACACATTTTTTCCCCTCACCCTTGCTTGATCATACATCCAGACAAAGATCCAAATCATTAATAAGACATAGTTGGCCGTAATCCACTGAGTGGTTCGAACATGCAACTGGCTTTCCCCTCCCTCCCCGATCATGAGGAAAAACATTCCCTCCAACAAGACCAACGCCAACACCAACCCAAGAACCAAGGGTTTACTCCACACATACATGATTCGGCTCCTTCTTCAAAAAATAGGCCTCCCAATCTCCCATGGACCATATCTGATCCACCTGCCACAAACCCATAAGGTGACATAGGATACCGCAGCAAATCAAAATGTTCGCACAGAGACTTACTGCCGATCCCGTCGTGACTGCTTTCAATCTGAACACATTTTTTCCTCTATCACTTTCCTGATTATTCATGTTTTACGAATGGTCGTGAGAACCATAAAAGGCCATCTGAAAATTTTTATTAATCTTTTTCGTCTTGAATAATCTTCGTGTGCATAACTTGTTGGGCTAGAATTTCAGGCTGTTGATAACCATGAAAATTCATTCGGAACTCCGCACGAAATATTAGGTTTTTTGAACTCACATGTTCTGCACAGAAATCCCCATCAAGTAGGCACCAGTCACAACATTTAGTATTGACATTTTATTCTATCCGCTATAGATTGTGGGGCATTGGTTTATACCAATTATTTCTTCCGGTTTTATTTTTCCTATTTTCCTTGATGTGTGCAGGCATTTGGCATAAGCCAATTCTTCCCTGCTAGAGGCCAGTCATTCGCCGATATACTGCATTGATGGCTTCTGGTTGCACTGCTTATTGTATGAACTTCACGTTCCGTGAGACCATACTTGGCAGTAAAGAGGCACAATTCTAGTGCGCCCTCTTTGGAAGACAGGAATGCCAGATGAGGCGGAAAAAATGACCGAAGAATTACCCCTCAGGTTTGCAGTCTCTTCCAAAGGAGTCCTACATGAAAATTGACCGTCGATTCACAAAAACGGGTGAAAGCCCTTATCAGGCCATCCCATTCTCAACCCGATCCTCAGAAATCCGAAACCCGGATGGCTCAGCCGTGTTCCATCAAGACAATATTCTGGCCCCGGAACATTGGTCCCAACTGGCAGTGGACATTTTGGCCCAAAAATATTTTCGTAAAGCCGGGGTTCCCCAATTTGACGACCAGGGACATCCACTCCTCAATGAGAAAGGCGGCCCACTGCTGGGAGGGGAACGTGATGCCAGGCAAGTGTTCCATCGACTCGCCGGTTGTTGGACGGAATGGGGCAAAACTCATCACTACTTTGATACCCCGGAAGATGCCGAAACCTTTAAAGACGAACTGAGTTACATGTTGGCCTGGCAAATGGCCGCGCCCAACTCTCCCCAATGGTTTAACACCGGACTCCACTTTGCCTACGGCCTGTCTGGACCTTCACAAGGACATTTCTATGTTGACCCGAATACCCACCGGGTCAAACAGGCCCGCAACGCGTATGAGCGCCCTCAAGTCCATGCCTGCTTCATCCAATCGATTTCTGACGATTTGGTCAATGAAGGCGGGATTATGGATCTGTGGGTTCGGGAAGCTCGCCTGTTCAAATACGGGTCTGGAACCGGTACCAATTTCTCCAAGTTACGGGCCGATGGAGAATCCTTATCAGGAGGCGGTCGCTCGTCAGGACTCATGTCCTTTCTCAAAATCGGCGATCGGGCCGCCGGTGCCATTAAATCGGGAGGCACCACTCGCCGCGCCGCGAAAATGGTGTGCCTGGATTTGGATCATCCCGACATTGAAGAATTTATTGACTGGAAAGTCATAGAAGAACAAAAAGTCGCGGCCATGGTCACCGGATCGAAAGTCTGCGCACGTCATTTGAATGCCATTTTAAAGGCCTGTCACGTCCCACGTCAGGACGGGACCACGCAAGTCGATACCAATCCCCGGGATAACCATTCCTTACGTGAGGCAATCCAAGCCGCACGGGAAGCCGCCGTGCCGGAACCCTATATTCACCGGATGTTCAGCTATGCCCAGGAAGGGTTTACTCATTTTGTGTTCCATGAATATGACACCAATTGGGATAGCAAAGCCTATCAGACGGTCTCCGGGCAAAACTCGAATAATAGCATCCGAATTCCGAATGAATTTTTTGAGACCCTTCAGGCAGGCGGGGATTGGAAGTTGACCAGACGCACCGACGGTGCGGTCTGCAAGACCATGCCGGCAAAAGAATTATGGGATCGAATCGCCTGGGCAGCCTGGATCTGCGCCGATCCCGGCGTGCAATACGACACAACCATTAACGAATGGCACACCTGTCCCCAGGATGGTCGGATTAATGCCTCGAATCCTTGCAGCGAATACATGTTTTTGGATGATACCGCGTGCAATCTGGCCTCCATCAATTTAGGGCGATTTCTGACATCGGAAGGACAGTTTGACATAGACGGATTTCGACATGCCGTCCGGTTGTGGACAATTGTCCTGGAAATTAGCGTGCTGATGGCAGGATTCCCGGGCCGCGCAATTGCTGAAAAAAGCTTTGCCTATAGAACGCTCGGCCTTGGCTATGCCAACTTGGGTTCCATTCTGATGAAAATTGGGATTCCCTACGATTCGCCACAGGCCTTAGCCTGGAGCGGGGCCATTACGTCACTGATGACCGGGGAATCCTATGCCACATCCGCAGAAATGGCTAAAGAATTAGGTCACTTTAACGCCTATCCACGTAATGCCGAAGCCATGCTTCGAGTGATGAGAAATCATCGCCGAGCGACCTACAATGCCTCGGCGGATGAATATGAAGAGCTCACAATTCCCCCAATGGGCATTCAACCGGACCAATGTCCCCAACCCCTCTTACAAGCCGCGCAAACATCCTGGGACCGGGCATTGGAACTGGGTGAACAGTACGGGTATCGAAACGCACAAGCCACCGTCATCGCGCCAACCGGCACAATTGGCTTAGTCATGGATTGCGATACCACCGGAATCGAACCCGATTTCGCCCTGGTCAAATTCAAGAAACTGGCCGGGGGTGGCTACTTTAAAATCATCAATCAAAGCCTTCCTCCGGCTTTACGGCATCTGGGATACAGCTCAAGCCAGATTCAAGATATCATCACCTATGCGACGGGGACCCGAACTCTTAAACAAGCTCCATTTATCAACCATGACACGTTGCTGGCCAAGGGATTCGACCGCGAGGTGCTGGAACGCATGGAGGCCACGCTGGACGGAGCCTTTGATATTCACTTCGCGTTTAACAAATGGACCCTCACCGAGGAATTCTGTCGTGAAAAATTAGGTCTGACTGAATCTCAACTTCAGAGTCCTCAATTAAATATTCTCAAAATTCTCGGATTCACTCAGGAAGAAATTCTTGCGGCAACGGACTTTTGCTGTGGCACCATGACCGTTGAAGGCGCTCCACATCTCAAACCGGAACATCTGCCAATTTTTGATTGTGCCAACCGGTGCGGGCGCATAGGACAACGATTTATTTCTCCACCGGCCCATATCCGGATGATGGCAGCCGCTCAGCCATTCATCAGCGGGGCCATTAGCAAAACCATCAATATGCCGGCCGAGGCGTCCGTGGAATCGGTTAAGGAGGCTTATATGCTGTCCTGGACTTCCATGGTCAAAGCCGTAGCCCTGTATCGGGACGGGTCGAAACTCAGCCAACCGCTGAATACCGTCAGCGAATGGGGCGATTTATCTGCCTCAAATGAGCAAATTGCCTCCGTGGCGAAACAGGCCGCTTCCCGCGTATTGGTCCGTTACCTGGCGAAACGCCGTCCCCTCCCAACCCGTCGAGGCGGTTATACCCAAAAGGCCATTGTCGGGGGCCACAAAATCTATCTCCGAACCGGCGAATATGAAGACGGCACCCTGGGCGAAATTTTCCTGGATATGCATAAAGAGGGAGCCGCCTTTCGAAGCTTGATGAACTGTTTCGCTATTGCGATTTCTCTTGGATTCCAACATGGCGTCCCTCTTGAAGAATATGTGGACGCATTTGTGTTCACTCGATTTGAGCCAAACGGGCCGGTCAAGCTCAACGACCACATCAAAATGTCGACCTCGATCATCGACTACATTTTCCGTGAACTGGCGATCACCTATCTGGACCGTCACGACCTGGAACAAGTGGCTCCCGAAGATCTTCGAGTGGATGCCCTCAAAAAAGAAACGGATATGCCGGATGAAGGCGAAGAGGGTTTAGTGGACCCACGCTCACTCAGTTCGACTTCAATTAGTCCCGAAGTATTCCCTTCTCGAAAATCGGTGGGCAACGGAGTTGGGAAAAACGGAGAACATGGGAAAGTCGCCAGAAAAGTGGAAATGAAGCGCGAGACCCTGACCATCACGGAAGTACAAGAGGCCCGGCAAAAAGGCTATGAAGGCGATCCATGCCCGGAATGTAAACAATTCAAAATGGTGAGGAACGGGACCTGTTTAAAGTGCGATAACTGCGGATCAACCAACGGGTGTTCCTAGTCATCATTGGGAAAATGATTAAAGGAAATAATGAAATGCCGCCCAAAAGAAAATGTCAATGCCCTTGTGGTTTTGATTTTACTATCGATCATCATAGATCAGCTTCGTTTTTTGGTTTATTGGTTAAGGATTCCAAAAATAATGATTTGGATAGCACCAATTGCCCTAAGTGCAGGAAAAAGCTTTCATTAAATATTCAAGGATTTAATCCATTAAGCCTTGAAAAATAAGACCTATTGGGAAACATGAGGGTGAGTTCATTTCTCTTAAGTCACACCTAATCCCTAAATAAAAAACAAACTCATAGTCAAAAGATGAACTCTATCCGGCGTCCTTTGAATTCAAAGGACGCCGGATGGTCAAAAATTCCATAGATGCATTTAATCTCTAAAGTCATGACCGCAAGGGAAGTGGCAGCTCTTTCGGTGCGGGTTTCTCTTCAGGCTTTCTGACCAGATCCGGTCTGGCCTTCAGTATCCAGGCAACCGCCTGCTCGTTATAGTTTCTGAGCTGGCCGTACACGATCCACCGCATGCTGTGAACGGTATCAATGTAATCATTAAAATGGTCCTGGGTAATTTCTTTTGGGGCCACTTTTAATAAGGTTGGCAGCAGGCAGCTTTCACAACCGGAAGCTTGCTCCTGGAATGAGGGGTATACAAAATGTTTGGCTAAATCAAGCCGGTGACACAAGATGCGCGCGAGTTGGTTGTAATTTCTTTCTTTGTTCTCCTTCCCGGCAACCCCAAGGATTTCTTCCCCATAGAGATAGATCTTTTCCCAGGTCATTGCGTACGGCGCTTTTTCTAGAAGCGTATTGAGTAATTGGCTGTTGGCTCCTAACAGTTGCTCATCAAACGCGGACGTTACTACATGTCTAGCCATTTCAGGACGTTCACATAAGATATCGGTCATCCAGACAAAACACGCTTCCTGGGTGTTTTTATCAAGATAATCAATGATAGATTCGATGAGTTTCATCTCTTCTCTGGTAATGAGCGATCGATCCCTGAGAAGGATCTCTTTGGCTCTTCTGACCCGACTTCTCACGAGTTCATTTTTTGACCCGCCATTCAGCATATACCCATTATCGTAATCAGCCCGCTTTTCTTCGTGACTGAGCACGGCATAGGCTTCGTTGATCCTGAACATCCTTTCCTTGGCGGCCTGTCGTTCCGCTTGTGGGACGACATCCTCATGATTTTCTTTGACAAATTTCCGCCATGCGCTCTGCACTTCCTTCAGGAGTGCATCTTCAGGAATCCCCAGAATTTGGTAATAGTTCAATCCGTCAATCATGATCTTGTTCTAAGGGTAGATTAAAGTTCGATACGGACCACGGACCATATTCGTGTAAAAATATACGCGAAGGACAGGGCCCCACACCAGAGATGACAGTGCCCAGAATAGGAAATCAGCCATTTTCCCCAATTACTTTAGATGCCGCAATAGTGTTGCCCCATGGACCGTGACACCACAAACCTTATACATCAATGATGGATTTTATTTGGCTTCGCACTCTTTTATTGGACAAAGCCGTCAAAAAAATATTTATCCCCATAATCCACATAGTGAATTCCCTTTTCACAAAGGAGTTCGTGATTTCACGGTGAATTTATCCACCATCGTTCACACCTTTTCCACAATTTGTGACATTGACAGGGGTATGTCCCCTCTATATAAGTGGACGCATTCATAGAAAATTTCACTCTCTTTCATTCCCTTCTTTCTACCCCCATGAATGCACTGCCGGTGCTTTTCCATGGATTTCCTTCAATACAAGTGACTGGCGCATGTCCTTGTCACTTGCATCCATCTCCGCCCTTCTTCTTCGGCAGGAATCAATGGCTCCATTGCGGCGATCGCCAGCTTATTCATCGGAATTTTTTATAAGTCTTTTATCCTCTAAGAGGCCTATCATGAAAAGCCACCCCATCATTGATCGCTCAACCGTTTCGAAGAATTGGCATGCTCGTGGATTTTCCTGTGGGGTGTGGATTGATCATTCCGGACGAGAATGGAGAGCCGTCACGCAGGATATGGAAGAAATTTTTATGGCAATGTCAGGAGAATTGGAATTGGAGATAGCGGGAGAGCGAGTACACCCATCCGTGGGAGAAGAAATTCATATTCCAGGCGGTGCACCCTATACCATTCGGAATATTGGAGGAACAACCGCTCGTTGGCTCTATGGGCAAAAACGAGGCCCTTCCACTCCCATTCAACCGCTTGAGTCACTTCGCGATCTCATCCAAACCCCAAGGTAAAAGTTTACCGGGTGCGGCCACTGTTACGAGTAGTCGCACCGTCACTTCGCATCCTTGGCACAACGAAATCCGGTTGTCAGGTCCTGAAAATCAACTTCCCCTTTTGAGCGGGCGGTTACCCGTAAGTTTACAGGTTGGTCCTCCCACGAGCCCCCGCGTAATACTTTATAATCGCCTTCCTCCGGCCCTTGAGGATTCTTCTTGGGACTCTCTTCATAATAAAAACGGTCATACCAATCATTGACCCATTCGGCAGCATTCCCTGCCATATTATACAAACCATAGGCGCTTTTTCCGCCCTGTTTTAAGCCGTGACGAATACTCATGCCCTTGGTCCCGCTCGTAACCGGCGAAAGGGTCAGTTTATAACTCACCCACCCCGTCGTCCCCTGGTTATAGTTAGCAATATCCACAAAGGGCTGCATGTGACCCCATGGATACCTTCGCCCATCCGTGCCACGGGCCGCTTTTTCCCATTCGGCTTCTGTCGGCAAACGTTTTTCCACCCATTCACAGTACCGTTTGGCATCGTTCCAGGATATTCCCACAGCCGGTCTGATCCCAAATTCTCCCGTGGCAATGCCATCATCCCACAGCGGCGGAGGTTCAATACTATAATCGGTATCCAATAATTTCTGGTATTCCGCCATGCTCACTTCGTACCGATCGATAAAATAGGCATCCAGCCAAACCGTATGTTCCGGTCGCTCATTTCGAGAACCGTCATTATCTCCCATGAGAAAATCCCCTTCAGGAATAAGCACCATTGAACCCGGCGGGCCATCATCCTGCTCTGGAGCATCTCCTGGTTTGGACTCTTGAGACCAGGCAGGCTGGCTCAGACCATTTATGATGAAAAGGATTCCAACAATTCCCCAAAACCATGTACGCGTCATACAATCCTCGCCAAAGATTAGGAATGATTAAGAGTACGAGAATCTGTCAGGGACCATCCGCCAGGACAGAAAGAATTTCGCACCATTAGTGGCATACTCACTTAAGAATTAAGCTCTGGTCTTGTGTTTTACCATATCGAACTTGAGTGGCTGAGTGAAGGGGGCAAACCCACATTCTTAGGAAACCTAATATACCGCATAACAAACCCATACCTCTCAACAAATCTTCAACGGGTTGAACCTTGCGTCCCCAACGGGATTCAATGAGGAGCGGTATTTTCCAAATATCTTGACGATTACTTATGCTAGCCATAAAGCGGCCTGTTCAGAATGTGGAAAAATTGGGAGTGGTAGGCTCAGGAATCAATATTCCATACATGACTTGGCACAGAATCATGACATTCCGAGTACTCACCATTACAATTCCCTACTGAAGTATCGGTGATCCTAGGAGAGCCAGACAAGAGAGACCAAAAAACTATCCTTTTAAAGTGACTCCCAAAGAAATAGCGAGTTCGATTTTCGTAACCACACGGATTCCCATCACCCCAATCTGCAAAAATCCGATTCAGTTGAAAATATCAGGGTTGAGGCGGTTAGCTCAAACCGACTATGCCTGTGGCAAGATCATAAACTCCAGCTTCAACCGTTTTCCGGCCTTAGCAGCATCCCGTATGACTGTAGAGGACGTGCGTAGCAATTCGGCCTGAAACCTTGCATTGGCCTCGATGGCTTTATCGAGATTATCGCCAGACTGTCCCATTTGGCAGAAGATATTGATACAACACGCTGATTTGTTCTGGTACCGTGTCGGGTTTCATCGCAGCTCTTACTGCCCCGCAGCCACTATGACCGACCACAAGGAGAACTTTGACCCCTAGGACAGCCACTCCATATTCCAGGCTGGCGATAATCTCCGGTGTCACCACATTCCCGGCAACACGTGTGACGAAGATGTGACCGATCGTCTGGTCAAAGACGAGTTCCACAGGTATGCGAGAATCGGCACAGGCAAGTATGGCCGCAAATGGCTCTTGTTTATCAACGGTATGCGCTTTCAAGATGGCCAGATCGGGCTCAATCGATGTGAGTTGATCTGCAGCGAACCGCCGATTGCCTGCGAGTAATTTCTGTAAAGCTCCATCGGGATTAAGATTGGTCTGGGCGCGAAGATCTTGAGGAGAAACGAAATTGATTCCAGCTTGCGCCGCAACCCCAACGACAGCACGTGAAATAACCCTTTGAAGAAATTGTCTCGGGCCTGATCGGAGTGAGCACCGGAATGATCTGGCATTTCTTGATGCCTTCCTCAAATTTACATATGGATAGGGCGAAACGGATATTGGTGAGGTATTGTGTAGAACAGAATATCTGTGACGATTCGACTCAGAACAACATTCTCCATGCACACACGACATACCCCATACTTAGAATTTTCGATTCCTAAGAGCCTATAAATGATTATCCATAGGAGAAGCGTCCTATGAACGAATTGGGAAGATACCACATTAATTTCTGAAAACGGGTGACGCGTTTCTAAAAGGTCAGGGCAAAGAGCGGAAAATACATGAGGGGACTTGCTACGTACCGTGCCAATCGTCGTCACGGTCTTTAAAGCCTTAAGAACGAAGGCCTCAACACAAGTATGAGCTTAATATGCTTGAAATACGAAAGAAACCAGACGATTTAGCAAAATCTGAATCCTGCCAACATCCTCGTGGGACTAACTACTGAAAAAATAGGAAGTGGCGTCCCCAACGGGATTCGAACCCGTGTTGCCGGCTTGAAAGGCCGGCGTCCTAGGCCAGGCTAGACGATGGGGACGCAATATTTCAGGATAGGTATTTGGCCTTTTATGAACAATACTGAAGCGATGGACCCGGCATTCTATCAATGAGGAAAACACGAGTCAAACCAAGAAGTTATTCTCAACCATTTAGATGCCATCAGCTAACAGAACAATACGTGGCTTAGTCGGTACTATTGTCTCCTCGCATTCGTGAAACCTTTCAGACCATGGCTCATCAATCGGTAAAAAAAACCACCACAATATTTGACAACCACTTAAACCGTAAAGATGGTGAGGGAGTGGGCCTGTAAGCCGGATTCTGTACTGGATGAAACGAGTTTCATCCAATGGTGACCATTTCTCTGGAACCTAGGTTACCCTAGGCTTCAAGCAACCTACCCGAGAACCTCGACCGGGCCAGTCTCTCTCCCGATCCGGGAAGGAATCGCTTCCTTCGGCAAACCGGGAATCGTCCCCCTATTTGGTTTTGCTCCAGGTGACGCTTACCCTGCCACCTGTGTCACCACAGGCGCGGTGGGCTCTTACCCCACCATTTCACCCTTACCTGGCAAAAACCGAAGAATTTGCCATTGGCGGTATATTTTCTGTGGCGCTGGTGTCGGATCGCTCCGCCTGGGCGTTACCCAGCACCTTGCCCTTTGGAGTCCGGACTTTCCTCTCACGGAAAATTCCGTGAGCGGCCACCCGGCCCACTCGCACCATCTATAGCTAGTTATCGTAGGTTGAGAAAAGGATGAAAGCAAGAGACGTGGCGCATATAGAAATAGCTATTCAGTCGTTTCTTCATCAAGATGCCGAGCCAGATAGAGAATGCGGTGGCAATAGGAACAATCCATGAGTTCATCACCACGCTTCACCTCCGCGACCAGTTGAGGAGGAAGCTGAAGCTGACACCCCCCACAGGCTCCTTCACGAAGCTGGGCAACAGCATACCCTTTTCTCAATGTTTTTAATCGGTTGTATCGAACCAGCAGTGGCTTGTCCACCAGTACGGAGAGTGTTGTTTGCTGACGGTTTAAATCGGTTAACTCATTCTCCAAATTGGCAAAATGCGTTTCCAGTCTGGCCTTTTCGGTATCAAAAACTTTCTGGGCTTCGGTGCTTTGCTCTTCAAGCTCCTTGATGGCCTGCTCGTTCTGTTCCACCCGCTCCATCATTTCCAGCACATTCTCCTCAATCGAATCTTTTTTCTTTCGAGCTAACTCTATTTCGAAGAGATGCGCCTGGTATTCTTTGTTCGTTTTTAATTCAGAAAGCCGATTTCTGATTTTCTGAAGTTGCTCTTCTTGAGTAGCGAGTTCCCGTTCCGAACTTCGTCGTTGTTTGACGAGAGATTCACCGGTATTTTTAAGGACTTGCAGTCGAGTGAGAATATCTTGAAGCGGAGATTCAGCGAACTTGAGAAGCTCTGGTGCCTTCCGCAATTGGTCTTGAATCTGAAAAATTCGAAGATCAAATTTTTGAAGATTAATCAGGTATTGCAACTGCAAATTCACAGAGTCCTCAATATCCTAAATCACGTTTACCCACCCGGTCATTCAAGTCCGGCCCTCGCTCATGGTGGGCCCACCAGGACTTGAACCTGGGACCAACTGATTATGAGTCAGCCGCTCTAACCAACTGAGCTATGGGCCCGAGATCATAAAGCCGCACACACTCTTTTACCATAAATGGTGCTCAGGAAAAACTACCCCTACGAATTTTATTCCATGAGAGGGTCCAAATTCATGGAGAAGCTGTTAATAGGGACTTTTTCTGGCGAAGTACATTGGACTCCGCGACCAAAGCATCGACCAAGTCCTGGCGTCCTTCCCGTTGCGCAACCTTGAGTTGACTAATCACCTCATCCATTAGACGTTGGATCTGTTTTTCCTTTAAAACACGGAGACATCCGACGACATGAACAAACACTTCCTCACAATAATATTCCGCCACACTCAACCGGGAAATGACCGGCTCATAAGCCGGATCCCCACTGAATTCCGCATGCAGTGCATCAAGGTTTACATTCCCTTCTTCATCCGTATGCTGAAAAGCCTTGTGAAGAATATGGCGATACAGTGGGACAGTAAACGCATCCTCATCGAGTTGACGAATCTGATTCGATTCCAGTCTTCCTTGAAGTAATAACACAATAAGATCCCGTTCCTCCGGCTTGCCTTGAGGAATGGCCAGATTCGTGACAGCTTGTTCCTGGCGCTTAACAGACGGGGCGGCATTCATCGGCCGGGAAAGCGTCGGAAGGCGTTTACTGAGTAAGTCCGGTCGAATACCCAATCGTTCCGAGACCACTTTCAGATATTCTTCTTTTTCTATGGGATTTTTGGTCTTTTGAAGAATCGCAAGAATTTCATCCGCCCGCTTGACTCGATCTTGAATGGAATGCATTTTGGCTTTGTTCAAGACCGACATGATGGCAAAATCCAACAACGTTGCGGCCTTCCCCTCCAACTCACGAAACGCCGACACCCCGTTTTTCCGAATAAATGTGTCAGGGTCTTCGCCAGCCGGAAGCAGCAGCACCCGGACTTCAATGCCGGAATTCATGAACAAATCAAGCGTCCGTAACGCCGCGCCCATGCCTGCGGCATCTCCATCAAAAACAAGCATGACCGACGGGGCCAAGCGGCGTAAAATCTGGACATGATCAGCGGTTAACGCCGTCCCTAATGGTGCCACGGCATTTTCAATCCCGTTTTGGTGAAGAACGATGACATCAAAATACCCTTCTACCAAATAAAACCTTCCGGAAGCGGTGGCTGATTGTCTGGCCTTGTCCATTCCATAGAGGGATCGCCCCTTAAAGAACAAGTCGGTTTCGGGTGAATTCAGATACTTGGGAGAGGCCCCATCTTCCAGGATCCGCCCACCAAATCCCAATACTTGTCCACGCGGATCAGTAATGGGAAACATCACCCGGCCACGAAATCGATCATACGTGGATACCCTGGTGCCGTCCTCAGACTCTTTCCGCGCCAGCAATCCAGCCTGAACCAGTTCTTCAGGCTTAACGGATTGCTGTTCCAGCCATTTGGAAAGGCCATTCCATCCTTCCGGAACGAATCCCAACTGGAATGTGCTCCAGGTTTCCCTGGCAATCCCCCGTCGATCCAAATAATCTCGAGCCACCTTCCCTTCAGGAGTTTCCAGAAGATTGCGGTGATACCAGGATGCTGCCAATTGATACACATGAAAATACCGCTCACGAGATAAGCCTGAAGAGGGCTTCGCCCCTGTTTCCCGACGCTCAGGCAGAGCCACTCCTGTCCGTTGGCTTAACTCACGCAGAGCCTCCATGAAATCCATGCCTTCTTGTTTCATCAAAAAGGTAAAGGCATCTCCTCCGACACTGCAGCCAAAACAATAAAACATTTGTCGAACGGGGTTGACCGAAAATGAGGGGGTTTTTTCTGAATGAAAGGGGCACAGCCCTTTAAAGTTTTGCCCCGCCTTGGAAAGACTCACGTAGGTGGAAATGAGATCAATAATATCAATGCGATCTCGAATTTGCTGAAGAATCTCTGAAGGGACCCCTCGTTTTTCGCCAGTCATCTCACTTCTCACCACAAACTGTGTTAGGGACACATCACGAATTTCATTCCCTTGGGATACCAAATATTATCGAAGCGCTTTTTCCCCGGCAAGCCGGCATTAACCCGGAGGCCACGAAAATGTCCGCCCACCCATGACGTGAAAGTGCAAATGAAAGACACTCTGCCCGGCTCCAGGTCCGGTATTCGCAACGACCCGATATCCGCTACCGGAAATTTCCCGCTGTCTGGCCATCTTGGCACAGACGACCATTAATTGGCCCAATAAGGCAGCATCCGTCTCTTTCGTATCATCCAAAGACACGACGTGCCGCTTGGGAATCACCAACATATGCACCTGCGCTTGAGGATTGATATCGTTAAACACGAACGTGTGCTCATCCTCATACAGGGTGTCAGCGGGAATGGCCCCCTTCACGATTTGACAAAAAAGACAATCACCCATGAGTAGGGTCTCCTTCTGGCTGTCGAATTCCTGATTTGCCAAATCGCTTGCCAAGCTCTTGATAAATCTCTTCAGGAGGAATGGAAAAATGCCCGAGCATGATGAGGGTATGAAACCACAAATCAGCCATTTCATATATAATTTCTTCCCGATCGCCATTTTTTCCGGCCAGCAGGACTTCGCCGGCTTCTTCCACCACCTTTTTCAAAATACGATCGAGGCCTCCTCCCATTAATTTCGACACATAGGAATCAGGACTCGGGTTGGTTTTCCGATCGTCGACCATTTCATACAGGCGTCGGGTAATTCCGCCCCAGGCCGTCCCGGACAGGATGGCGGCTTTCTCTTCAGAAGTCGAAGAAGGCATGGGAGAAAAAAAACATGAACGGTTTCCGGTATGACACGTCGGTCCAAGGGGTTGGGCTTTCACCAAGATCGTATCCCGATCACAATCCACAAACATTTCCTTCACGAGTAACTCATGGCCGGACGTCTCGCCTTTTTTCCATAACCGTTTTCGGGATCGACTCCAGAAATGAACTCGTTGGGATCCACACGTCGCTTCCCATGCTTGTTGGTTCATGAACCCCACCATCAACACCGTCCCATCCAACCAGTCCTGCACCACACAGGGGAGCAATCCTTGTTCATCAAACTGCAATGGGCTCATCGAAGAGACTTCGCTCATGGGTGGTTATAAAATTGAAACAGGGACGGTTCCCAAGCGAACAGGGATACCCTGTTGAGCCAAATAGGATTTGGCTTGCCCGATTGAATACGTTTGATAATGAAAAATCGATGCCGCCAGCACCGCATCGGCCTTCCCCACATGGAACGCCTCATACAGGTGCTGAAGGGTGCCAGCCCCTCCAGAAGCAATGACGGGAATGGAGACGGACTCGGAAATAGCCTCAGTTAAAGCTAAATCATAGCCGTCCTGTTGTCCATCCCGATCCATGCTGGTCAGAAGAATTTCCCCGGCTCCATAGTCCCTCATCCGCTTCCCCCACTCAATGACATCCAGGCCGGTCGAGTTCCGCCCTCCGTGGGTAAAGACTTCCCAACCGGGTTCACCTCCTTCACACGTGGTCGCCCGTTTCGCATCAATCGCCACGACGATACATTGCGATCCAAAACGATTGGCAGCAGCTTTCACGAATTCCGGGTGCTCCACAGCAGCCGTATTAATGCTGACTTTGTCCGCACCCGCCTCTAATAATCGGCGAATATCCTCAATTGTCCGGATCCCTCCCCCAACCGTGAGAGGCATAAACACCTGCTCCGCCGTCCGAATCACCACATCTAAAATCGTATCCCGCTTTTCATGTGAAGCGGTAATATCCAAAAAACACAGCTCGTCCGCACCTTCACGATCATACACCTGCGCCACGTGAACCGGATCTCCCGCATCACGCAAATTCACAAACGAGACCCCTTTCACGACTCGCCCGTCTTTGACATCCAGGCAGGGAATAATTCTCTTCGTCAGCATGATGTTCGAGACGCTTCTGCAGAGGCCACCATTTCAAGAGCCGCTTTCAAATCCAAGGTCCCTTCATACAAGGCCTTTCCAATAATGATTCCGGAAATCTTGCTTCCAAGGTCCTGAATGGTCTGTACATCCTTCAGTACCGTCACTCCACCAGAGGCAATAACAGGAAACGGCGAGATAGCCACTGCATCCCGTAGAGCTGAAATATTTGGCCCTGCCAACATGCCGTCCCGAGAAATATCCGTAAAGACCATGCCTCCCAAAGGTAAATCCTTTACCGACTCAAAGACCTGTTGTGGGGTCAGGCTGGACACGGTTTTCCATCCATGCACCGCGACTAAACCCTGCTTGACGTCAATCCCGATTAACACTTTAGAAGGAAACTCTTTCGCGGCTGCCGCCAAGAACTCAGCATCCTGTAAGGCCGCTGTTCCAATCACCACCCGGTCAACCCCACAGGACAAGTAGGCACGAATCGTTGACGTGTTTCTGATGCCCCCACCGACCTGCAGGGGGATCGCCAACCGTTTGGTGATGGCTTCGATGTGAGACAGATGCTGAGGTGTTCCGGTCACCGCCCCGTCTAAATCCACCACATGAAGGTAGCGGGCACCAAGACTCTGCCAATGTTCCGCCATCGCCACGGGGTCATCGGAATACCTGGTCACCTGATCCATCTCGCCCTGTCGCAACCGGACACATTTCCCGTCCTTCAGATCAATTGCAGGAATCAGTAGCATTAGTCAGAGCCCTCTCTCAAAGACCGAGCAGGGCCAGGATCGGCCAAACCGACCGGAAAGGCCTTCATCACTTTTTGTACCCCCAATTCGGAAAGTTTCTCGGCAGTCACAAACCCTCCACCTTTTTCAAAAAACCCTACCACATCCTGGTTAAGAGGTTTTTGTTCTTCAAAATATTCCCCTGTCCACAAGATGGTTCCATCCGAAGGCCTCACGAGATACACTTCAAAGCCCACCGCCGCAGGGTTAGCCCCAAGGCTACTCCCTTCGCGTTCCCGGTATGTGCTAACGAGCCCCGTCAGGACTCCATCAACCTTTAATTGCGTCCCAACCTCCTGGGCCATGACCGAAAATGACCGCTCACCTTCCTGGCTTCCCCTGCCTAACACGGCGGAGGACTCCTCTGGGCCAATCACCCGTAAAGAAGGCCGGTTGGCCAACACAGAAACTACCTGTGTCGTAATTCGATGTGCAGCCGTGGCAGGCACCACAAAACGAACTTTTCTGGAATCTGCTCCATTCCCTTGATCAGTTCCCGGCAACCGAAATTGTGTACGGATTTCTTCCGGATCCCTCACGCCTCCACGTATCGAGCTACTCCCCAATTGAGGCGTTTTGATCGTCTGAAAAGGAAGGATGGCGAGACTGGTTATACGGGAGGGATCAAATTCAGGAGAAGCCTGAACCTGAACTTTTGAGGGAACACAGCCCACACCGAAACACCACCACCCGATCAGGCTGATGACTAGAAACCTGGCAGGCAACGGTGTTGACCGTCCATTGATCGCAAGACACACTCCCCTCATTGCCAATCCCCGAAATTCTTCAGAACCTGCAGTCCAACGGCCTGACTTTTTTCGGGATGCCATTGGGTCGCAAAGATATTGTCTTTCCAGACACTACTTGCAAAGGGAATTCCATATTCGGTTTCGGTACTGACGAGGGCACCATCAGCCGGTTCAACATAGTAGGAATGCACAAAGTACACATAGGAGTCCGAGGGAATGCCACGTAAGGGCGGAGCGGCCCTGTTGACCTGAACCGTATTCCAGCCCATATGAGGAATCTTGAACGACACTTCCTCACCATCGGACGGACGGGGAATCGCTTTCACCTTTCCTGCAAGGATCCCAAGTCCTTTATGACACCCAAATTCTTCACTTTCCGAAAACAATAATTGATAGCCTAAACAAATGCCGAGAAATGGTTTTCCCGAGGAAATAGAACGATGAATGACGTCCGTCAGTTCAAAGCGAACCAGGTTGTCCATGCAATCCCCAAACGCGCCCACACCCGGTAACACCACATGACTGGCCTGATCAATTACGCGAGGGTCTCGAGTTACGACCGCTTCATGCCCCACACATTCAAACCCTTTCTGCACGCTCCGGAGGTTTCCCATCCCATAATCAATAATGGCAATCATCTTTCGGTCGCTTCCTTCTCTGCCGATCCACTCATTGTCGCCATTTATAACGATCCTTTAGTGGAGAGGACTCCCTGGAGCCTTTCTTCTCGTTTTACGGCCTGGTCCAAGGCTTTGGCAAAGGCTTTAAAAATTGCCTCCATTATGTGATGAGGATTTCTTCCGTAAGGGACATTCACATGAAGATTTAACCCTCCCTGACTCACAAAAGCCTGAAAAAAATCTTCAAACAGCCCCAAATCAAACGTCTTAATATACCTCGCAGGAAGCGCCACATTGTACACAAGGTACGGCCGGCCACTCAGATCGACCGTCACCTGAGCCAACGTTTCATCCAACGGCACCGCTGCCCACCCGAACCTTGCAATACCCTCTTTCGTGCCAAGAGCCTTGGTGAGGACTTGCCCCATGACAATGCCCACATCTTCAATCGTGTGATGGTCATCAATCTCGATATCCCCTTTCGCTTCCACCATCAGATCAAAAAATCCATGTTTACCGAATAAATTCAACATGTGATCTAAAAAGGGAATTGAGGTCTTAATCTGATTATTGCCACTTCCGTCGAGGCCCCATTGGACTCGAATAGCCGTTTCTGCGGTTTTTCGTTCCTGAGAAGCCGTTCTGGGAACAAGATGTTGGTTCATGTCCATCGACTCTCCATTGATCGCCCATGTGCATCCAGGCCTTCCAGCTTAGACAGCCGCATCACTGAAGCATTGGCTTTGCGCAACGCGGCTTGCGAATAGGTCACCACGTTACTGGTTTTCATGTACTCATCCACACCCAAACACGAAAAAAATCTGGCACTGCCCCCGGTTGGAAGGACATGATTTGGCCCTGCCACATAATCCGCCACTGCAGGAGGGGTATAGCGCCCAACAAAAATGGCACCCGCATGACGAATACGGGACACATAGTCTCCCGCCCGATCCACATTTAATGATAAATGCTCAGGCGCAATCCGGTTAGCTAATTCAAAGGCATCATCAAATGTTCGCACAACAAAAGCCAGGGCATGGTTTTGAATTGATCGGGTCGCAATCGCCTGGCGTCCCAACTGTGCGAGTTGGCTGGTCACTTCCGTCACAACCCGTCTGGCCAGAGTCAGAGAAGTCGTCACCAGATAGACACAGGCTTCCTCATCATGCTCAGCCTCACAAAGAAGATCGGCCGCAACATGAAGCGGATTACTGGCGGAATCGGCAATGACCAGCAACTCACTCGGCCCCGCAATCATATCAATGTCGACTTGGCCATAGACTAGACGTTTTGCCGTGGCCACATACAAATTCCCTGGACCCACAATTTTATCCACGGGCCGGATTGTCGAGGTACCAAAGGCCAAGGCCCCAATGGCTTGGGCTCCACCGACCCGATAGATTTCATCCACTCCTGCCACATCCGCCGCCACCAATAAGGCGGGATGGATAATGCCGGTCGGGGTCGGCGTACACATGACGACTCGCTTCACACCAGCCACTTTGGCGGGAATGGCATTCATCAGCACCGATGATGGATACAGTGCTTTTCCGCCTGGAACATACACACCGACGGCATCTAACGACGTGATCCGTTGCCCTAGTTGAATTCCCTCTTTACGATAGACCCAGGATGCCCTTCGTTGTCGACGATGAAAGGTCCGAATACGATTCGCAGCATATTTCAAGGCTTTAGTATCTGAAGACGGAAGTTCGGCATACGCACGTTCGACGTCTTTCGGCGTCACACGAAGACCGTCAGGACTAATTCGGACGTGATCGAATTTGTAGGTCAATCGCTGGAGGGCCTGGTCGCCCTCTTGCCGAACAGCCTCCAAAATTGTCCTGACGACTTTTTCAACTTTGGTATTTTGTTGAGCTCCCCGCTGACATACGCGATCCACCGCCTGCGAAAACCCTTGGTCCTTGTGGGAAACAATTTTCATACGTGGACCTTTTTGGAGCGAGAACGGGAAAGAATTTTCTTCACCCGAGCAATCAGTTCTGTAATCACGGCATGTTTCATTTTCAAGCTCGCCCGGTTCACAATCAATCGGGCGGATGACCAGGCGATGACCTCTTCCTCTACCAGATTATTGGCTTTCAAGGTGCTTCCGGTCTCCACAAGGTCCACAATCCGATCAGCCAACCCGACCAATGGGGCCAACTCGATCGACCCATAGAGCTTAATCAATTCCACAGGCAACCCTTGTTGGTTAAAATAACGTTCGGTGATCGTGGGATATTTTGTGGCTACCCGAAGCTTGGAAGACATCCGTTGTCCAAGCTGTGGCCCGTTCGGCCTGGCGACCACCAGCCGACAGACACCCAAGTTCAAGTCAACCGGTTCATAGACATCCGGGCTCTGCTCCAACAAGACATCTTTTCCAACCACTCCTAAATCGGCGGCGCCATATTCAACATAAGTCGGCACATCGCTGGGGCGAACAATTAAGACCCGGTGCCCGTGCTCAGAGAATTCCAAAATTAATCGACGGTCATCCGCTCGCACATGATATCCCGTATAGCCTGCCTGCCGGAACAATTCAAGAGTCGGATCAAGAAGTTTACCCTTGGAAAGGGCAATGGTAATCACGTCACTCATGCCACCTCGCGAACCCGCTCAATCTTCGCACCCAGGGCCTGAAATTTTTCTTCCAGCCGCTCATAGCCACGGTCTAAATGATAGACTCGAGACACAGTCGTTTCGCCATCAGCGGCCAATCCAGCCAACACCAAACCTGCGCTGGCGCGCAAATCCGAGGCCATGACGGGTGCACCGGTGAGCAACGGCACACCTTTAACCACGGCATGTGGCCCATCAATCTCAATCGACGCGCCCATCCGGTGAAGTTCCGGGACATGCAGAAATCGCCCTTCAAAAATGGTTTCAGAAATTACGCTCACTCCCTCTGCCACCGACATCAGCGCCATCATTTGGGCCTGGAGATCGGTCGGGAAGCCGGGATAGGGGAGAGTTTTCATCTCCACCGCTTTGAGCGGACCGGAACGGCAGATTCGTACGCCGTCATGGCATTCGGTTAATTCAGCACCCATTTCCTGTATTTTTTTCAGGACGCTGCCTAAGTGATCCGTCATACACCCCTTCACCATGACATTACCTCCGGTAATGGCTCCGGCCATCAAATAGGTGCCGGCTTCAACTCGATCGGGGATCACCCAATGCCCTGCCCCATGAAGTTCTTTTACCCCTTCAATCGTAATGGTGTCCGTGCCCGTCCCATGAATTTTGGCGCCCCGCTTGGTAAGGAATGCGCAGAGATCCGTGATTTCCGGTTCCCGCGCGACATTATGCAAACTCGTGGTCCCTTCCGCCAGACAAGCCGCCATGATCAGGTTTTCCGTGCCCGTGACAGTCGGGAAATCCAGGTCAATTCTTGCCCCTTTGAGACGACAGGCTTTCGCATGGATATATCCATGCTCCACCTGAATTTCAGCCCCCATCATCTCTAATCCTTTAAGGTGAAGATTGACCGGTCTGGTGCCGATCGCACATCCGCCAGGCAGAGAAACCTTGGCTTCTCCCAGCCGCGCGAGTAAAGGGCCTAGGGCTAAAATCGAGGCTCGCATCGTTTTGACCAAATCATACGGCGCTTCAATCGATTGCACCTGAGCCGCATCCAGTCTGATCCTGGCGCCTTCCTCTTGAACCGTCACTCCCAACAAGGCCAGTAATTTCCCCATCGTCATCACATCACGAACGCGTGGAACATGGTCGATCACGCATTCCCCACCCCCTAACAACGTCGCTGCTAAAATGGGCAAGGCGGCATTCTTGGCTCCGCCGATTTCGACGGCCCCCTTTAATGGCAATCCTCCCGTGATTCGAATTTGATCCATTTACAATATTCCGTGTCTACACAAGACGCTGTTGCACGCACACCACTCGTGGAATGCCTTGGGAATCCGGCCGGACCTTTACCGTCTTAAACGCATTCGTGAGTGAAGGATCCCGGCACAGAAGGTCAGCCTGGCCGACTCCCACTTCCATGAGGATAAACCCCTTTGAGGAGACAAGTCCCGGCGATTCATCCAATAGCCGCCGGTACACATCGAGCCCATCCGGCCCTCCATCCAACGCCAGCCGTGGTTCAAAATCTTTGACATCCGGAGAAAGGTGTTCCCATTCCGCATGGGAGATATACGGCAGGTTAGCAATAATGGCGGTCACTTTACCTGCTAAATTTCTGGATAACAAGTGGGAAAGGAGGTCACCGGCCACCCACAGGATTCGTTGCGAAACCCCATGGCGCGCGGCATTTATCTGCGCAAGATGCAGCGCCGTGACTGACCTGTCTGATGCAATAATCATTGCGCCAGGAAGGTGGATCGCCAGACTGATCGCCAAACATCCGGAACCCGTCCCGACATCAAGAATCACCGGCCGCGCGTCACCACCCAGAAGCCCAAGAGCCTCCTCCACCAGCAATTCTGTCTCCGGTCTTGGAATGAGCACCCCTGGTTGTACGAGAAAATCCAACCCACAAAAATCTTGGGTTCCCAATACATATTGAAGTGGCTCATGTAACGCACGGCGCTGAAATAAGGCCACAGCCCGCTGACAAACATCCGCCTCTACGGGAGTATCTGGATTCGCATGCAGTTGCAGTCGCGTAATGCCAAGGGCATCCTCAAGAATCCACAGGGCTTCATGGCGGGCATTGGCAATCCCCGCTTGAGTCAGCGTCTCAACCGCACCACGATATAACTGGGAGTAGGAAGTGAAGGTGGGCATCTGAGCCTCAAAAAGCGCACATGCGTTGAACAGGTGAAGGAGAGGGATCGGGTGGTTACACGAAAGGCATCATTGGGCTTTGAGGCCCGCGATTAACCCATCAAGATCGCCTTCCATTACCCGATCCAATTTGTGCAACGTCAGCCCAATTCGATGGTCGGTCACGCGATTTTGTGGAAAATTATACGTGCGGATTTTCTCGCTCCGCTCCCCTGTCCCGACTTGGGAACGGCGTTGTTCCGCAATGGAGGCTTCTTGTTTTTCTCGCTCGGCATCGCCAATTCGCGTCCGAAGGGTTCTCATGGCCTTTGTACGATTTTTTAGCTGTGATCGCTCGTCCTGACAAGTTACCACGACCCCCGTCGGGATATGAGTGATCCGGATCGCGGAATAGGTCGTATTGACACTCTGTCCACCAGCCCCTGATGAACAGTAGGTGTCAATCCGTAAATCCTTCGGATCAATGTGCACTTCCACTTCTTCAACCTCTGGCATCACCGCTACCGTGGCCGTGGACGTATGAATTCGTCCATTCGCCTCTGTCGTGGGAACCCGCTGCACTCGATGCACCCCACTTTCATACTTGAAATTCCCAAAGGCTCCCTTGCCTTCAACCAGCAATACCGCCTCTTTGACCCCTCCAAGACCCGTTTCCTGAAATTCCATCAATTCAACTCGTAACCCCTTTGCTTCGGCAAACTTCGTGTACATACGAAGAAGATCGCCGGCAAAAAGTGCCGCCTCACTCCCCCCAGTTCCAGCGCGAATTTCAATGAACGAATTTTTATTATCCCCTTCATCCGCCGGGCAAAGTAACTCAATGACCTGAGCCTCCATGGCTTCGCGTTGACTTTCCAGACTCTGCAATTCTTCGCCCGCCAAGCGACGCATGTCGGGATCCAATTGCAGATCTTCCGTCATCAGCCGAGCCTGAGCAATCTCCTCGACAACCCGTCTGTATCCACCGAATAACTGCGCAATGGGCTCAAGCTCCGCCCGCTCTTTATTGAGCGCAACCAGAAGGGTCGATTGAGACAGGATAGCCGGATCCGATAACTGATCGTTGAGGGTGTCATACTTATTCGCAATGGCCTCCCATTTGCTAAATAATCCGCCCTCTTTCAGCTCTGCTTTAGTAACTGCTGACATATACGTAGCTTAACAGGAAATCAGATTACCCAACAGGTCTCTTTCCTGAACAACCGTGACCGCCATCCTCATGCGAACATTTTCCTGTCAATGGTGGGATTATATCGAGGAACCCTTGTCAGCATTTTGGTGCACCCATGCTGAAATACCCCGTCTTGTCGACCGCAGATGGAGAAATAAGGGCAGACAGGGCTCCTTCAATACCCTGCACGGACGTTATCCCCTCCAGGATTGTAAAGGCAGGACAATGGAGAAGAGGAAAAAGGCTTTATGCTTTGGCTTTGGGCTTCGTCAATTTGGCGTATTTTTTATTGAAACGTTCTACCCGTCCTTCAGCATCCACAATTTTTTGGGTGCCCGTGAAAAACGGATGACAACTGGAACAGATATCGACCTTCAAGTCTCCCACGGTCGTCCGAGTTTGATAGGTCATACCACATGCACAACTCACATTTGCAAACTCATAAGCCGGATGAATGCCCTTTTTCATACTACCTCCTTCAACGCCATCCCTCGATTCAAAATCTCAATCTTCAAAAGCCTCAACACGAGGCCCCTATTGTGAATTATCGATTCATAGATTGCAAGAACTCATTATTGCTCTTGGTTCCCCCGATTTTGTCCATGAGAAACTCCATCGCCTCCATGGTCCCGAGAGGACTTAATACCTTTCTAAGAATCCACATTTTGTTCAGGCGGTCGCGATCAACCAGTAACTCTTCTTTCCTCGTGCCGGATTGACTGATATCGATGGCAGGGAAAAGCCGTTTATCCGCCAAACGACGATCCAAATGCACTTCCATATTGCCCGTGCCCTTAAACTCTTCAAAAATGACATCGTCCATTCGACTTCCGGTATCAACCAATGCTGTGGCCAGAATCGTCAAACTTCCACCAAATTCGATATTTCTGGCGGCACCAAAAAACCGTTTAGGCCGTTGAAGGGCATTGGAATCCAAACCACCTGATAACACCTTTCCACTGGGAGGAGAAATCGTATTGTAAGCACGTGCCAATCGAGTCACACTATCTAATAGAATGACCACATCCCGTTTATGTTCAACCAACCTCTTGGCTTTTTCCATGACAATTTCTGCCACTTGGGCATGGCGCTGGGGCGGCTCATCAAACGTGGAGCTAATCACTTCGGCGGCCTTGACCTGGCGCTGCCAGTCAGTGACTTCTTCAGGTCGTTCATCGATCAGGAGAACAATTAAAACAATTTCCGGATGATTCGCAATAATGGAACGCGCCACAGCCTGTAAGAGCATGGTCTTTCCCGTCCGGGGAGCCGCCACGATTAATCCTCGTTGTCCTTTGCCAATTGGCGTCGTGAGCTCCATCACTCTGGTGCAATATTCTTCAGGATCAAATTCCAGGTTAATCCGTTCTTCAGGATAGAGCGGCGTGAGATTATCGAACAAAATTTTATCCCGCTGCACCTCAGGCTCGTCATAATTAATTTTTTCGACTTTCAAGAGCGCAAAATACCGTTCTCCGTCCTTCGGCGGACGAATCTGGCCTGAGACAATATCACCCGTTCGCAAATTAAATCGTCGAATTTGAGAAGGGGAAATATAAATATCATCGGGTCCTGGCAGGTAGTTGGAATCCGGTGCTCTGAGAAATCCAAATCCATCGGATAGAGTCTCTAGGACTCCCTCCCCGAATATGACTCCGTTCTTGTCGCTTTGCCCCTGAAGAATAGAGAAAATCAGCTCTTGCTTACGCAAATTTGGCGCACCATCTATTTTTAAGTCGCGCGCGATTTCATTTAATTCTCCAATGGACTTTTGCTTCAATTCGGCAAGATACATTAGGTTACTCCATTCATTGGCCGGAAGGGTTTTCTCGTGGGCTTAGCCTGTTACGAGGGGTGGAAAGAATACGAACATTCTCATAATGGTTGTGCGCTGCAAATTTTGGCGATCCCCGAAAAGGGAACCACTCCTGACTTAATTAAAATAAAAGATTTAGACCGCTGTTGTGTGTTTAGGAAGAATGTTTAGAGAAACTGAAGAACCACACTTGTCAAAACCACCCGTGTTGTCCTATCTACGATTTGAAATATTACGTGAAGTCCGAGAAGTTAATTGGCGGAAATGGATGTTGCTATCAATTGGGCAGGTCTTAAGTAATTATTTATCTCACTCTTGAATGTCTTGTCAATAGGTTCCTTTCGGAAGTTACGACAAGAAACTCAAATTTTTACCCGGACCACTTATGGAAAATTCACCATCTTCTCTCATGGTTGGCACCCTTCTTCTTATTATGGTAAACCATCATGATGGTAATTGAAAGTCAACAAGGAAGGGTCCTCTCCCATGTCTGATTCAGGTTTTCCCTTTTCCAGTGAACGGATTTTCACCCTCTCTGAAGCCAATGGATTGATCCCCGAGCTGGAACAATTTTGGGGCAACATTAAAGCGGGGCGACAAATACTTGTGGACACGAGGGAAGAAGTCAAAAAAGCAAGCGCAAAAGCGTCATTGGGGGGAGGAACCGTCGTGGGTGTCCAATATATCAAAGGGTTACAAGACATCAATGGCAGCCTGCATGCCATTCAAGAACTCGGGGTAGTGATCAAAGACGTCGAAATTGGATTATGTGATTTCCCGTTTCTCCTTAATGACCGCCTGGTATTTTTATGTTGGAAATCCGGAGAAGAACAGGTTCGCTGGTGGCACGACATCGACAGCGGATATGGAAACAGACAACCCATTGAAGACCAAAATCCATAGACCTGCCCCGCATTCGCCTATTCGTTTCAAGTCCATTATCCAGACCACCAGATCTTCTTCCGACGAAAAATAACCATACGATTGCCTTCTGAAAATGATGAAACCCTCATGGCCCTTGCCTTGTAAAGGGGAGGCAATTCATGCGGCTTCGGTAAAGAAACGAGGAAAAAGAATGAAATTCGTGATTCTAGGAAAAGATGGTCCCGAGGGGTCCCAAAAACGCCCACTTTATCGAGACGCCCACCTCAAACGGCTTGAAGCATGGGCACAACAAGGCAAAATTATTTTGGCTGGTCCTCTGACCGATAAAATGGGAAGCCTAATCGTCGTTGAGTCAGAATCACTCGAAGAAGTCCAAGAGTTTGCTAAGAATGACCCCTATACCCTTTTTGGTGTTTTTCAGGAAGTCACCGTTCACCCTTTTTTACAGGTATTTCCCACAGCGAATCATTCACCAAAACCAGGAAAATAGAGGAAGAATTCAGAAAAAACCTTGTAAAAACCCTGAGTAGCTACCTTTTGGTAGGCTCGGTCTTTTTCGAAACAAAATCCAATACTCGTTGCCATTCATCCGGACGCACTGGTTGAACCGAGAGCCTGGAACCTTTACGAAGAAGTTCCATGTTCCCTAGTCCTTTAATGGCTCGCAACTGATCCAAAGGCAAGGCCTGAGGAAACTTTTTCACGAACCGCACATCCACAAGAAACCAACGGGGTGATTCCAGGGTACTGCGCGGATCGAAATATCGGCTCCTTGAATCGAATGCAAATGAATCTGGATAAGCGGCCTTAACCACTTCAATGATTCCGACTATGGCTGGTGGGTCCGTATTGCTATGGTAAAAAAATCCTAAATCTCCAACATTCATGGATTTCAGGAAATTTCTAGCCTGGTAATTACGTACACCTTCCCAACATGTGGTCTGCCGTGGAGATTTAACAAGATCATCAATGGAAAATGTTGTCGGCTCTGATTTGAACAACCAATACTGTGACATCATGTCTCACTCATGGTTTTGAAAACCACAAACACCCAATTGAATTAATACAAATACCATTGAGCAATTATAAAGTGTATATTTTTCCGAGTACAACCGACTCTTATCTGATGCATCTACCGTAGGATTGCTTAATATGTATGAAAAATGGTTCCAACAATGATTGATCAAATAATTCAGTATGCCGAAACTTGGGTTCCCCGTGAAATCTGGATCGGCATGATCACCTTTTCTTTCATTGCCTTTGTAGGAACCCTCATTGCAATCCCTGCCATATTAATTCGCCTTCCACCGGATTACTTCGATAATCATGGCCATCGCAAGTGGTTTGCCAATCATCATCCCATAATTCGCACCCTTGGGTTGATGGTGAAAAACGGCCTGGGACTCATTTTTCTGGTAGCTGGAATCGCCATGCTGGTTTTACCAGGACAAGGAATCCTCACAATGGTCCTGGGAATCTTGTTTCTGGATTTTCCAGGAAAACACCGGGTCGAACAAAAACTCATTCGGCAACCACAGATTCTCAACGCCATCAACTCCCTGCGAAAAAAAGCAGGCAAACTCCCGTTTGTGTTTCATGAAAAATCACCGACCTAATCACATGTCGACCTGAACACCTCTCCGTCGCCACCCGTTTACACCCTTTTCTCCCATTGCTAGGATGCCCCGCATGTCATTGTGGAATAAGATCGGATGGCTAGGAATCGCCGGACTTTGTGCCGTGGGATTCGGCCATGTGGTGGGCATTATCAATCCTCACGAAAAAGTTAACGGGTTGTGGCTCGTGGTCGCTGCCTCATGTTTTTATGTGTTGGCCTATCGGTTCTATGGCCGGTTTTTAGCGCAGCGAGTCATGAACCTGGATGACCGTCGCCGGACACCTGCGCACAGACTGGAAGACGGCACCAACTTTTATCCTGCCAACAAATACATTCTCTTCGGCCATCATTTTGCGGCCATCGCCGGAGCGGGCCCGTTACTCGGTCCGGTCTTGGCAGCACAATTTGGCTTTCTCCCGGGGTTTTTATGGATTGTCATCGGTGCGGTTCTGGCAGGCGCGGTCCAGGATTTTATTATTCTCGTGGCCTCCATGCGGCGAAATGGTCGTTCACTTCCGGAAATCGCCCATGCTGAATTGGGTCCCATTACCGGCCTGGCCACAGCCATTGCCGTGCTTTTCATCGTGGTCGTCGCCCTGGCCGGGTTAGGACTGGCTGTGGTGAACGCGCTTTACCACAATGCCTGGGGCACCTTTACCATCATCATGACCATTCCCATTGCCGTGTTCATGGGACTGTACCTTCAAAAGTTTCGCCAGGGGCAGGTGGGGGAAATGACCCTCATCGGATTAGGGCTGTTAGTGCTGGCCATTATCGTCGGCCGAACCGTGGCCCAATCAGATTGGGCAGAATGGTTCCTCTGGGATCGCACGACGCTCACCTGGAGTCTCGCGGCTTATGGGTTTCTTGCATCAGTCCTCCCCGTCTGGATTTTATTAGTCCCGCGAGATTATCTCTCAACATTTATGAAATTAGGTGTGATCGCCCTTTTGGCCGTCGGCGTCATTGTGCTCGCCCCCACCATTGAGATGCCTCGCACCACCATTTTTGTGGCCGGCAATGGACCAATCATTCCTGGAACCTTATTTCCTTTTCTCTTTATCACCATTGCCTGTGGGGCTATTTCCGGATTTCATTCCCTGGTCTCTTCAGGGACCACGCCCAAGCTGATTAGTCTGGAATCTCAGGCAGTTGTCGGGTATGGCGCCATGCTCCTGGAAAGCTTTGTCGGCGTGATTGCGCTCATTGCCGCCTGTCTCCTGATTCCCGGCGACTATCTCGCCATCAACACCAACCTTTCAGCTGAAACCCTGGAGACCATGGGATTTCCGACCGCCCACATTAAGGAACTCTCCACCCTTGTTGAAGTCGATGTATCTGGCCGTCCCGGAGGTGCCGTGTCCTTAGCTGTTGGCATGGCCTCGATTTTTTCCAGCTTGCCGGGAATGTCCGGGCTCATGGCTTACTGGTATCAATTTGCCCTCTTATTCGAAGCCCTGTTCATTTTGACCACGATTGATGCTGGCACCCGAGTCGCACGATACCTGGTTCAAGAATTAGGGGGACGAGTCTATGCTCCGCTCAAACAGATCAATTGGTGGCCAGGGGTATTGGGCGCCAGTCTATTCGTCGTTGGAGCGTGGGGATATCTCATTGGCACCGGATCCATTGCGACCATCTGGCCCATGTTCGGGGCGGCCAATCAATTACTCGGCATGCTTGCGCTTTGTATTGCCACAACCGTCCTCATCAAGATGAACAAAACATCCTATCTGTGGGTGACCGTGATCCCGATGGTGTTTGTTGGAGTGATCACGCTGGCCGGATGCTATGAACTCCTGGTGATCTTTATCAGTCGGGCGCTCTCAGCCGATGGGTCGCAAAGCCTGACCATGTCCATCAATGCCTCACTCGTCGGCTTAGTGGCCATACTTGCACTCATTGTTCTCACGGACAGCGCCAGAAAATGGTATGGCTATCTTGTGCACAAACAGCCATTGAATAGCACTGAAGTCATTGAAGGCGAAGGCATTCAACTTCCCGCAGGACGGTGCTGTTAAACCAAGGACCTGCAACCATAACTTGTAAGGAGGCTTATGGCAGACAACTATTCCTTCGACGTCATTTCCCGAATCGACATGCAGGAAATGAAAAATGTGGTAGATCAAACCGAAAAAGAAGTCGGGCAACGCTTTGATTTCAAAGGATCAAAAACCGAGCTCACGTTAAAAGAGAAAGATAACCAATTGGTAGTGATCTCCGATGATGACTACAAACTCAACGCGGTCTTGGATATCCTCAAAGGCAAATGCGTCAAACGCAATGTCTCGTTGAAAGGCCTGACGTATGGGAAAGTGGAAGAAGCGCTAGGGGGAACCGTCCGCCAAACCATTACCATTCAAAGCGGGCTTCCCGAAGAAAAAGCCAAAGCCATCACCAAATCGATCAAAGAAGCCAAATTCAAGGCTCAGGGACAAATTCAAGGGGAACAGGTCAGGGTGCAAAGCAAAAGCAAAGACGAGCTGCAAGCGGTTATGAAGCATCTGAAAGAGCAGGATTTCGGACTCGATTTGCAATTCGAAAACTATCGGTAAAACCTGTCCGCGCTTTCGGTAAAACCTGTCCGCGCTTTCTTTTCGATCTGACAAGCCGACCCCAATGAAGCAAGTGCCCGGTCCAGAGCATGTTGAGCCGCTTGAGCCCTCAAAATGTCACGGGCGTCTATTGGGGTAGGACGATTTGACCCAATTGGCACATCCAATTGTTCCAAGCTGTCGGTCCCCCGCCCCACTGTCCGGAAGACCATGTGGAAATCCGATACATGGAGGATTCCTACCTCAGCCAGCGATAAATTTTCTACGACAGTTCCACTCATGAGTGTCATCATCGTGGCTTGCCCAATTTTTTCAGGGCCGGCCTGCTCCCGACTTGAAAACACGACTACGATTTCATAGGGAACGTGTAAGCGTTGTCCTTGGACTTTCAGTTCTTGAGCAAGGTTAACCGGATTGGATAAGGGTGGAACGACCACTATCTCATGAAAAACACATTGCTGCTTAAGAAATTTCTCCGTGCGTCGGGTGAGAATTTCAAGATACTCAGAAATGATCGCCGGAGCGGCGTTCTGCCCCGTGGCATCGGAATACACTACCAACCCGATTCTTGACTGTTGCCTCCACTCATTATTCTGAAATGGACGCTCCCCGTGCGCAAAGGCATCTTCTCCGAGAAGATCAATCATCCGGGGTGGGGGACCTGACCCACATCCCACCAGAATAGAAGTCACCAGACAAATGAACCCTATTCTGACAAGAATCATCGTGATCAGGAATTCGCCTGATCCTTTTTCCATAAGATTTCTAAGTGCATCACGGCCTGGGCAATGGCATCCTGCCCGGAAACCCAGCGAAGAGTCTCATACTCCTCACTCTCTGAATTGGGGTAAATAGGTGGTTGATTCTGATACCTACGGACAACGGGATAGACATTAGATTCAAGCGGAACATTTAATCGTTCAAGGGAGGCCCAAGCTTGACCGTCCGTAGAGACCAACGATCGGCCGGTTTGGCCATCAAGCAAGGCTAATTCCACCCGGGCGTAATTTTCGGCCCGATAGCCTGGGAGCCCCATACTTCGCAGCCCCCCACCTTGGTTGCCCTGCAACGGAAGATGGGCAAATACTTCCCACTCTGAACTGGACAACACCGCCAAGAGAAGGTAAGGAGCGTTCTGCTCCTTTGCCAATTGAATGAATTGGTCAACAGAGCCATTGGGCTTTGAATCCTCAGGATATACGACGGAAGTGATTTGAATCGGCACTTGTTTTTGAATTTCCGTTTTCAGATGTTCCCCGAGATTCTCCAGCGTCCCACGGCGAAGCACGGGAGCCGATTTTTCAAATCCCGAATCGTTCAGAACCACCAAGATACTGGTCACGCCTTCGGCTGGAATCGCCGTTTTTGTCACGCTTCCTTCCTGAGCGGAGGATTGAGGGAGATAAGCCCCCAGACGCTTTGGGGTATTGTCCAACGAACATCCAAAAGAAGAAACCGAACACAGCAACCCGACAATCAACCAGATGTGACGCCACATGGTGAAGCCTCCAACGGTTAAGGTAACATTTGTAATAACTATTAATTGTCTTCTCCCGGATCAGGAATCGTCAAGAACAAGAAAGTGAGAAACCCAATAGGTGTTGTTTCGAAGAACAACAAAGAGAGCGAGACGCAAGGCGGATTCCAGAATTCATCGGTCCCTCTCTGGATCATTTCTGTTAGGCGGAGAGAAGTCCATTGCCCACGGTCTCTTTGTTTCTCCGTCTTTCCCAAAGCCTGTTATCCGGAAATTATATTAGTTGGTTCTTTTCAATTAAAACCCGTCTCGGATTTCAATCAACGGGAAAGACCGCCTACGAGTAAAATTCAGGATCTTGTTGCCATCTTTCAAGATCTTGGGGTAGGGTAGATCTGTGTGCCCAATCATAAATAAAATCTTTCAATACAGCCTATTAGCTGTTTTATTGTCCCTCCTTTTCGCCTGCGACAAAGTTTCCATTCCCCGTTTGACTTTCGACGATCGTGCAGAACCAAGAATTCCTTTCCCGATTACCTATGCATTCTCGCCCGACCTCGTGAACCATACCCAGACGGTGGATGCGTGCGGGTTGCCCTATACGATTCCGGTAGGTGAGATCATCACCAGAACCTTTCTCAAAGTTGGCCAAGAGCGCTTCAACGGAGTCAGGGCCGAACCTCCGGTTGGGGATGCCCAAGGCGCTCCTCCCGATGGCTATCGAGTAATCGTAGATCTCAATCAATTTCTTTTTGATCCAGTAACCTTAATGGCAACAGAACCCCGGTACGATGCCTTTGTGGATCTGAAACTTCTTGTTGTCTATGAAGATCCCAAAGGCACCGCCCTGGCTCAAACTCCCTTGTCCTACCACGAGAAGGTCAGCATGTGGGTTCCCGCCCTCTCCAGCTCAGCCAGCTCATGCGCCACACAGCAAATTGATGGAACAGTGGAAGATGCCACCGAAGCGCTAGCCAAGGAAATGGTAAGCGTAATGCCTCGCTTGGGGCAGGTATTGTCCCCGGTTTCCACCAATCCATACCCCAATGCCGAACCGTCAGGTACCACACCATCTTCTCCCCTTCCTATGCAGAATCCTGCCCAAACAGCTACGCCTCCCAAACCTGCCATAAGCCCTTCCGTCCAATTCCGAACCAAACTGGTCGATGCCAACCGGAATCTCATTTTGGAAGGAGGCGAGGCGGTGATCCTGTTAATCGAAACCACGAATGTCAGCGGATCAACGATTCCTTCCGCCTACGTGGAGCTGCGCGGCACACCCATGCTCGTCGAAGCCTTCAAACGTGTGGCTCCTATTCCTATGCCGATCGGGGAATTGAAAGCCGGCGAGAAACGAACAGCTGAAATTCGAGGGCGCATCGGGGAAGTCAAGGAATCCCTTAAAGGAGAGCTGATCATCGGGATTATTCTATCCGAAGGCCTGCCACCCGGAACCCATACCATTCTGACTGAGATCCAACCAAGGTCTTTATTAAAAAGACCTACCCGGTAAGATCCCTCACCCCTATAAATAGCATTCCACTATAACGCAGAAGCTTATTGGGAAAGGTGGTACAGAGACGAGGGAAACCTTTTGCATAAAAATCCTACACACATGGGTATCAAAAAACCTGAAACTTCAGCCTTGGGTCTGGATCAACAGCATTCGCCCCTAAAGATAGTCAGGGAGAGGGCTGAATGCCAGTGACTGGCGAGGCAACTGCCAACACAAATGTTGTTCGGCGCTCGGCATACCATTTGGCAACTCAACCAGAACGAAAACATCCCTGACTTACGCTGGCGGTATCTGTCGAGGGGGATGAATTGGTCTGGCCAATACCCGGCCTAAGCTCAATGCTATTGCGCATCGCTTGAAAACTGGAGGAGAACATGTCAGGACTGGGGGAGCCCATTGGAGGTGTTTATACAACTGCGCCATCAATCAGTCGCTGCACTTGGAACTTGAATCCGCCGATTTAACTCCGAAATGAACAGAGGGATCATTGAATAAAATCGAATTATTGTTTGCATAGATGTATCGATTGAAGTCCTGGGGGTTGCCTGGATTTGGTATGAACACATCCGCTGAGATAAACCGAACGAGGGTGCGTCGTAGTTGCGAGCTTCATAAAAGTAGAGTCCCATGCTTTCATCCAATTCCTTGTCCGTATATTTGCAGGCCACATTGTCGTTGCCCGTATTGGCGAATCTATTCCCGTAGAAAATGCAACCAAGTTTTTCCTACACCCCCCAGACATACATTTAAGGAGGATTAACCAAAGTAGAAACCGAATCAGGGATGATGAATTCAGGCCGGAGATTCATTGGAAAAGCAGAAAAAAAGGCCATCCGAAGCAAATAGCCCCGACAGAAAAAAGCCCGGCTGGATTAATCCAGCCGGGCTTTTCAGGATAACGGGGAGGGTTAAGTCCCCTAAGATAAGGATGATTAGAAATTGATCCAGAGCTGAGTGTAGCCCCAGTTCTGATCGGCGGTGCCAAATCCATTCTTCTTCAAGTAATCGCCGGTAAAGAAGTGGCCGTAACCCACTTGCCATCCCACTTTATTGTTTTGGAAGAACAAGGTGTACACCACGTCAATTTCACCACCGAGAGACTTTTCTTTGTTGTTGGCAGGAGTGTTAAAGAAGGTGGCCTGAGAAGCCGTGTACCAGTTGTCCTTCTCGTTCGCCAATCGCATGATATGCCCGGCAATTTCGAAATGGCTTTCTGCAGTCGGACGCAATTGCAAATTTCCGCCATAGGTCAACATATTCTGCCAGGACATTAAGTCCATGTACCCGAAGTGAATGTGGTTCGTCGGGAACAATTGGCTGAACGTATGTCCACCATTCTTAGGATCGCTACCGGTCGCATAGTTGATTTCCGCTCCGATACGGGGTTGCATGGGAACCGGTAAGGTAATACCACCATCCAAATGCCCCGCCAACGCATTAATTCGCGTTTGGCTGGCCTGTCCTGGGACCCCTAACTCTCCGAACTGCCAATACCCTTCACCGGTGGCATCAAACATGCCCTGCTTGAACGCGACACGACCACCGACCGTGCTTCGTTGTTGATTGGATTGCTGACCACCCACTGGGCCCGTGGCCGTTCCTCCAACGGATGTCCCCGGCCCACCAGTGGTCGAACCACCATCTTCATAAATATAGGCAGGCTCTATGGCTACCGAACCAAATTTCATCGGCATTCTCACAAATAAGATATCCCCATCACCCTTCGAGGCCTTGCCATTCGTGCATCCACCGGCATTCGGAACGCAGTTGCCTTCCGCCACGCGCAACCAACCCAATTCCACAGGGAATTGCGCATGGTTATACCGCATGGTCACCCCGTCAAATGCAAACCCGACGTTGTTCCAATCGAATGTACCGAAGATCCGATGATCGCCCCAGGCCAGTAACTGTCGACCGGCCTTCAATGTTAAATTCGGAAGCACGAAGTTTCTGACCATCATATATCCTTGACGGAGAAACAGATCGGTTGCGGTACTACCTGGATTACCTGCACCGGTTATATTTCCGGCGGGATTGTTGCCAGATGGGCTATCACTCCCCCAATTATTTGAAACCTGGGGCTGCAGGAAGAATACGACATCGGGAGAGACATCATAGTTGAATCCTAAGCGGATTAATTGACTGGAGAAAAATGCGTTGCTATCCCCATTGTTACTAAAATTTCCGTTTGTTCTGAACTCTGGTCTCACACGCATGTCACCGGAAAGTGTTAACTTGCTGGCATCGAATACGCCCTTAGGTGGATCAAATGCGGTGTAGGGCACTAAATCGGGAATGGCCCGCGGGATTGCCGCGACATCGGTGCTTTTGTCGGTCGCCGGAGTCGTCTTGGCGGCCAACCCTGGCGCTGCAGACATTGCCACAATCAACGCCGCTGCTGTCAACCTGGTAAAGGTTTGGTAAAAAGTCCTCATTGCACTCCTCCTGTTGGTGAAAAACCCCTGGACTCAAGCGCCAACATTCTGTACCCCAGATTTTTTTCAGAACTGTTGGACTCTCTCATCCGCTTCCTTCTTGACTGCGTAATATTTGCCGTCTCAAGCACTAGGATGCCTTCTGCAATCAAACAGTTCCCTATTCTAGGACTCCTCGATTTTGTTCCTGTTTGCCATTTAGATGCCAAGTCTCCTTATTTGTTGTAAATCATTAAAAAGCAATGTCTTTTACATAACTTTCTTCATGATTTTATTTCTTTGCCCTATCGCTTGAATGCTACGATAGTTGCAAAAGCACAACACGACAGAAGATAGCTGTAGACCCGCCCGCAGTACGTACGATGAACAGTCTGATGACCGTCCGGAAGGAATTCGTGATGACACGAGAGAAATTCTAATAGCTGCAATAATGCCTGAGTACCAACCAACGACTTAGCAATCAACTCCTTCATGGAGCCGCACCTAACCGGGCTATCCCATTTTAGACCCACCGGGCTCTGTGGCTTGTTCTGTCGCCCCTTTGATCTCTTCTTCGGCTTCTTTGATTGACGATTCTAAATCTTGTTCGACCGATTTGAATTCCTGCGTAATCATATTGATCTCCGGCTCAACAGATTGCCGAAGATCTTCAGTGGTTTCTTTAAACCCTTTGACCGCTTTCCCGATCTGCTTGCCAATTTCGGGTAATTCCTTGGGACCAAATAGCATGAACGCGATGACCAGGATGATCAAAACCTCCATCGCTCCTAAGCCAAACATCTTCCCACTCCTCTATGGTCTGCCCGCTAAATGTATACCTTGAGCGTTGATCAGGATTTGGTTCCTGTTGTCTGTCCCGTCGGTGGGCGGTCTTCACCGTATCAGTCTCACCCGAGAATTAACTCTGTTTGGATTGCGTAGATTCCGTTGGCTGCGGCACCCCTTGCGCCTGTGGCGGAGGGGGAACCTCTGCTGTCTGGTGTTGGCTCGGCAGTTGTTCAGGTTGGGGTGGTGGGACCTGTCCACCTTCGCCTTGCTCATTAGGCGTCACGTCCATGGCATCCGCTTCGGCCACAGACTTTTTAAAGCCCTTTATCGCTTTGCCTAAGCCCTCACCAAGCTGCGGTATTTTTCCTGCACCGAAAATAATGAGCACAATGATGAGGATGAGCATAAGCTCCATCCATCCAAACGATCCAAACACAGCAACCTCGTCTTATGGTAAAAGAGTGTCTACGTTATTAGAAAAATCCGCCGCAGTATACACAACACATTTAAAAAAATCTACCTGATTGCAAATTTCCTGCATCCGCCATTATTTTTTTTCCGATTGGGGATATGCCTTCACAGTATCCACTCCCGCGCGGACAGTCTTTCAACTCCACCATCATTAACCGCGTTCTGCCTTCATCATTCCAACTCGACGAGAAGTATATCGCGACAGTGAAAAATAATTAGGAACCGTTAGAGGAGAAAAACATGTGGGTGTAATCCACCGGTTGTGGCGGAAGTTGCAACATGTCTTTGATGCCTTCTGAATCGTATCCTAATTTTTGCAAATCGGGCATGGCCTTCAAAATTTCTGATTCCGTGAGATAGGCGATGGTATCCGGCACACCATGTGGCGGTAATGAACGCACCAGATTCTCTAATGCCGCGCGTTCCTGGGCCGGGGTACTTTCAGAAAGTGGAAAATCGATATGGCGTTGGTATGGGCTCACGTAGGTGCGGTTCAGTGCCTCCAGGGTACGAAGAATTAACGCCTCCACTTTCCAGTCCTGGCCTTCCGGCGGCGAAGGATGTGATGCCAGCAGATCCATGACACTGAGCACATTGGTCGACAAGCTCCGTCCCACAAAGTCCCGTTGCGATTCGATCATACCGGTGTGAATACCCAAATGCCTGGCCACGTCTAGCATCAGCTGAAAGTTCACCATGAAGCTGAATTGGCCACCCTGTACGGTATAGCAGGGCTTTTCCGGGTCATTCAGCACACGAGGATCGACCGTCCCTGCATCAAAACTGCTAAATCCGATTGCATTCGTGGCCAATAATCGCTTGGCTTCCTTAATACTCTGACATGCCCCCACGTTGTAAGGCACGAGGACTTCTTCGTCGATGTGCTTGAGAAAATCCGCAACCGTTCGGCGAAACGGAAAGGTTTTTGTCTCGATGGGGCGATATTCCCGCTCCCAGACAAGGTCCTCGAGAAACGAAGGTAACGTATGGAGAGATTCGATGTCCTGCTGATCAAATGCCTCAATAAACTTTGCCCAATCAGGGAAATCCGCTAACCGCTTTTCGTTCAGATTGGGGCGAAGCTGCTCTTCATGAATTTCACCACCTTTTCGAAGAATGAGCTTAGTTGGCAACTCGCTCCACAGTTCATTGCAGATAATCCGATCAATACTTCCATCCGGACAGGCAGACAAATCCTCAATCGAAACAGGTTCAAACGTGACCCGGTCACGATGCTTGGCCAAATCAGGATTGGCTTTGGCCTGTTCCAACAAGACCGGCTCGCGCTCAATGCATCGATAGGTAATTCTAGGGAATATCAGCTGTTCTTGATCGAGTTCCTGAAGGCGATCCAGGAAACAGGCTGCCAGGTTCCCATTTCCGACACCCCATTCCATCACGATCAATGGTACGGTCGCTTGATCGGCAGCTTGCGTTTTCGCTCGTTGTCCACACCGACGCCAATAGTCTTCGGCTAGAGCAAACCCTAACCGGAAATCGGCTGCGGCCACCGTTTGGTAATACTCTCGAACACGACTTCCCCTTAACCCGTAAAATATTCGATTAATGTGGGCTTGCCACATATCCACGGGTTGAAAATCTCCTACAAGTTGCGGCAATGCATCGGGATCAATACTTGGTGAAGCACCCATAGTTCTAACCTATTATTCCTTAGACAGAATGAATGATAATGCCTGTGGCAACGAAGTAGATGAAAATGCGTAGAATCGCCCGGAATCTTAGCAAACACCTCCTGGTGCCGCAAGGTAAGAACGAAAGTCCTTGACTCGATGTCGCCATCAAAGGTAGAGAACGTGGACTCATCAGGAACAGCATAAAAAGAATGTTGGAAATTACGAATGTGGAGTCAGACAACCTCTACACCAGGACCAACATGATCCATCCTTTGCCCCTCATGCGGTGGACCTTCCTCTTGGGCACCGTGATCGCGATCGTTCACGTTTCAATGCCCGGCACCGCTTTTTGCGATGATCCTCCCCTCCCGGCCAACTCCCCATCCATGTTGCAGCCAAAAAACACACAACACGGGTTTTTCCAATACGATACTCCGCCCGATCATTTCTCAGATGGTCCGGCCCCTTATGATAGTTACTCGCAATCGCCGCTCATTCCTTCATTGGATCAAAAACCCGCCGGCGTGTTTCTCAGTTTAGATTTCGCAGAAAGCTTCGAGGTCAAACCCACCACGCGTGGCGGCTATACACACATTCCCGTCAACCCTACCGAGAGGTTCTTGCCACACGTTCCCTCCGTGTACCTGGTGTTTTCTGTCCATGAACATTTGTCGTCCTATCAAATCATTGGCCGCCTGTTCTCTGAATCGGAAACCGTGATGGACTCTCCTCAATGGCTCGACGAAGACATCGTCGATCTTGCCACGGAAGACGAGAGCGGATTTTTGAAGTTTTTTCCACCAGACGGAATCTGGCAACCAGGCCGGTATCGCGTCGAAATCTTCGTGGGGTTCATTGCCAATGACGTCAGCAAAATGGGCACCATGCGATTTACAATTACTCCTCCCCCTTTGGCACCCCCCTCACCCTAAACGCACCCGTGTAGCCACAGGCCTTTCGCACCAGGCTATTTCTTGACTCAACTTCAGCCTTCTTGTAATGTATTCAGGAGTTTACCCTAAGCATATTTTTGGTCAATTCCAACCATCGCGTTGTCCGACCATACCTTGAACATTGAACATTCCAAGCGTTCATGCACAGGCAATTCCCTGATCTCTAACAATCCGCCAGGAGGCAATGGGTGTTAAAAAAGAGTGGGAGCTATTTACTCTTATTTATTTTTATTGGCGGACTATTAGGCAGTATTTTAGGGGAAATTCTTCAGGTCGTGGCTCCTCAGGGAACCGTACAAAATGTTTTTGTTCAGGCGTTGAACTTGGGGTTAGATCCACCGGTAACCGTCAATTTGGTCTTGATAAAATTCACCCTCGGGTTCCTCCTGAAAATGAACCTCCTCACCGTCCTGGGTATGTTCCTCGGCGCCTACGTGTATAAACACATCTAGCAGGTAGTTAAGAAAGTCCGCCAGCAGCGTTCCCGGCCTTCGTTGGTCCTCCTTCGCCGAAGTAGCTACGCAGGCTGAAAGCGGCTTCATGTCCATGCGCTTCGCTGCGCAAGGGCGCAAGAAGGCCGGCTCTTTGTCGGACTCACGTACTCACTCCTACGCTCCACCCACCAAAGTGCCTGCGGCCTTCCCGTCGAAAGACCCAAGGGCAGGTGTAGAATTTTCGAATTAGATACCGACCTGGATCTGCTTTTGTCGGAGAACCCGAATGGTATCCCGTAACTGAGCGGCTCGTTCAAATTCCAAGGCCTTGGCTGCCGCCTTCATATCTTTCTCCAATGCCGTGATGCTCTGTTCCAAATCTTTCTCCCCTCCATAAGCCGCGATAGCTTCTGCCGCCACAGACACATCCACATAATCCGCCTCTGCCAATTGGTACTCCAAATCATGGATACGTTTAATGATCGTCTCAGGGGTAATCCCATGCTCAGCATTGTATGCCAATTGAATCGTTCGTCTACGGCCGGTTTCGTCTAACGTTCTACGCATCGAATCGGTGATCACATCTCCATAGAGAATCACGGTGCCATCGCGATGACGGGCAGCGCGTCCGGCCGTCTGCACCAGGGCACGATACCCCCGCAGAAAACCTTCCTTATCCGCATCCAACACCGCCACTAAACTGACCTCGGGCAAATCCAACCCTTCCCGCAAGAGATTAATACCGACCAGGACATCAAAGACACCACGGCGCAGATCCCGGATGATGTCCGCCCGCTCAAGCGTTTTGATATCCGAATGCAGATAGCGCACCTTTAATCCCTGATCGTGATAATACTCGGTCAGATCTTCCGCCATGCGCTTGGTCAGGGTCGTCACCAGGACCCGATGTCCCTTGGCCACTCGCAGCCGGATTTCCCCGAGCAACTGTTCGACCTGGCCCTTTGCAGGCTTTACCTCCATCACCGGATCAATCAGACCGGTAGGTCGAATGATTTGCTCAACCAGCGCCTTTCCGGCGTGCTTCAGTTCATAAGGTCCCGGAGTCGCGGAGACATACACTACCTGATTCATGCATCCCTCAAACTCCGGAAATTTCAAGGGCCGGTTATCCATCGCCGAGGGCAAGCGAAACCCGTATTCGACCAAGGTGTTTTTGCGTGACCGGTCTCCTTCGTACATGCCCCCGAACTGTGGAATGGTGGCATGCGATTCATCCGCTATCAGCAAAAAGTCTTTGGGGAAATAATCCAACAGTGTCGGTGGCGGCTCACCCGGCGCCCGTCCGCTCAGGTGACGGGAATAGTTCTCAATCCCGTGGCAATACCCCATGGTTCGAATCATCTCCAGGTCAAATCTTGTCCGTTGTTCAATCCGTTGGGCTTCAAGCAATTGATTCGTCCGGCGAAAATAAGCAAGACGTTCCTCCAGCTCTGATTCAATGCCGGCAATGGCCTGTTCATAGCGATCGGGCGCAATCACATAGTGGCTCTTGGGATAGATCGCGATTTTCGGAAGCTTCCGCAAGGCGTTGCCGGTCAACGGATCGATTTCATACAGGGCTTCCACTTCGTCGCCGAACAATTCCACCCGGACCGTATTCGAATCGGACGAAGCCGGATAAATCTCAATGACATCCCCCCGCGCCCGAAACATTCCACGCTGCAACTCCAGGTCATTCCGGGAATATTGAATGTCCACCAGCTTGGCCAGAATGCGCTCACGGCGAATTTCCATGCCGGGTTCCAGATACAACAACATATCGTGATAGACCTCAGGCGATCCGAGACCATAAATACACGATACGGACGCCACAATAATAATGTCATTGCGTTGCAGGAGCGCCGTCGTGGCCGAATGGCGCATCTGGTCGATAGTGTCGTTAATAGCGGAATCTTTGGCGATATAGGTATCCGTGGTCGGAATATAGGCTTCCGGCTGATAATAGTCGTAATAGCTCACAAAATATTCGACCGCATTGTCGGGGAAATAGGATTTAAACTCTTGATAGAGCTGGGCAGCCAACGTCTTATTGTGGACAACGACCAATGTGGGTTTTTGCACGTTGACGATCACATTGGCCATGGTGAAGGTCTTCCCCGAACCCGTGACCCCCAACAACACTTGATGCTTAAGCCCTTGCTCTAAGCCAGCAGTCAACGCGGCAATCGCATTCCCTTGATCACCTTTGGGTGTGTAGTCCGACTTGAGAGAAAAGGTATTGATTGCTTGCATCGTGCCAATGTATCACAAGGCAAGCAGGAGGGGCAGGTATGTATGCACACGGTGTGATCGATAGCTGAAGAGTGCTTGCTGGAGAGAATGCCCTGTTGAGGGTGCCCCCCTGAGGATAGAAGTAAAGAAGGTTTGCGCGGCAACCGAGGAGTAATGCCGTGGATTCTCTTGACGCTTTTATGCTGATCAGTCCAGGATAATTCGAGACCACCGGGTGCCCCCAGCCTATATGAGAGGAGAACCTATGGCCACAACCACTATCGCGAAGTTTATGGAACATGACCATGACCGTCTGGATGAGATATTTAACGAGTTTCACAGAATCAAGAAGCAGGATGCTCAAAAAGCCCGTACACTGTTTCAAGAATTGTTCAACGGACTGCACCGCCATATCACGTGGGAGGAGGAGATCCTTTTTCCGGTCTTTGAAGCTCAAGCGGACATGGTCAGAGAACATGGGCCCACGGAAGTCATGCGAAATGAACATCGGCAGATCAAGTACTTTCTGGAACAGATTCAGACAAAAGTCGCAGAAGGAGATCTTCGCACCGAGGAGGGGGAAGAAGGCTTACTCCAGGTTCTTACCGCCCACAATGTGAAAGAGGAAAGAATTCTTTATCCGTGGATTGATAATTGCGTCAGCGACGAAGAGCGGGCTTCCCTGCTCGCCCGGATGGGAAATTAATTCCCGCGGCCGGTTCCCCTTCTGCCGCCCACGTTCACGTGCTCCTTTTCAAAACAACCCGACAATGTCTCCCTTTGGGTCAACCCCGATCGATTGAGCCGCCGGAACACGCGGCAAGCCGGGCATCGTCATCATATCCCCGGTAAGGACCACCACAAATCCTGCGCCCATCGCGAGGCGAACCTCGCGAACGGGAAGCGTAAATCCGGTTGGGGCTCCTTTTTTGGTGGGGTCGGTGGAAAAGCTGTACTGCGTCTTCGCCATGCAGATGGGGAAATGACCAAATCCGTGTTTTTCGAGTTCGGCAAAACGGGCGTGGACAGCCGGCGGAATCTCGACATCCTCAGCCCGATAAATCTCTCTGGCAATGATGCGCACTTTTTCTGCCAACGGAATCGTATCAGGATAGAGGACGCGAAAGTCGGCGGGTTCTTGTTCGATCACCTCACGAACCGTTTCGGCCAAGCACAGCGCACCGGCTCCACCCTCAGCCCAATGATTCGCCAGGGCCATTTTGACCCCAAGATCCGCACAAGCCTGTTCCACCAGTTCCAACTCCCGCTTGGTATCACTCGTGAATTGGTTGATGGCCACGACCGCCGGGACACCGAATTTTTTCACATTTTCCAAATGGCGCAATAAATTCGGCAACCCCTGCCGGAGGGCATCCAGATCTTCCTGTTCGAGTTCTTTTTCTTTCGCCCCGCCATGAAGTTTTAAAGCCTTGATCGTCCCGACCACCACGGCACATGCCGGCTTGAGGCCGGATCGTCGACATTTAATATTAAAAAACTTCTCGGCTCCGAGATCGGCGCCAAACCCTCCTTCGGTCACCACATAATCCGCGAGGGTGAGAGCCGCCTTGGTCGCCACGACGGAACTACACCCATGGGCAATGTTCCCGAACGGTCCGCCATGCACCAGAGCCGGATTATGTTCCAAGGTCTGGACAAGGTTGGGATTGAGCGCCTCCTTGAGTAAAACCGTCATGGCACCCTCCGCCTGGATATCTTTCGCAAAGATCATCTCGTTGTTCACCGTCCGCCCCACTTTGATATTGCCCAAGCGCTGTTGAAGATCCTGGAGGTCCGTCGCCAAACAGAGAATGGCCATGACCTCTGAGGCCGCAGTGATGTCAAACCGTCCTTCCCTCGTAAATCCGTTGGATTTTCCGCCAAGCCCGGTGACCACGGATCGCAGTGACCGATCATTCACATCCAGCACCCGCCCCCACGTGACCCGACGGGGATCAATCTGGGGTTTGTGCCCCCAATGCACATGATTGTCTACCAGAGCCGCCAACATATTGTGGGCAGACGTGATCGCATGGAAATCCCCCGTGAAATGCAAATTGATCTCAGTCATGGGAACCACTTGGGCATACCCTCCCCCACATCCACCGCCCTTCATCCCGAAGCAGGGACCCAGACTTGGCTCCCGAATTGCCGCAACCGCCCGTTCGCCGATCTTATTCAATCCATCCACCAGACCGATGAGCGTGGTGGTTTTGCCTTCTCCCGCCGTCGTTGGGCTCATGGCGGTGACCAGAATGAGCTTGCTCTCCGGCTTGCTCGGAAATGGTGGGAGTGACGCTAAAGGAATTTTAGCCTTATACCGCCCGAACAATTCGATTTGACTCGCATCCAGTTGAAGTTTTTCCCAGGCGACTTCGGCGATGGGTTGCAATGGTATACGGTTGGCGACGTCGAGATTAATGGAAGAATGACTCATCAGGCTGACTCCTCAAATAAACGTGATGGGAATACGGTCTCAATATTTCATGCATTATGGCATACTCGAAGCGGACATCCGACCTTCTCCTGCCCTGGCGCCTTCTTGCATGAAACCATGACCTCGTATCGACATGCTGTGTTGCCAGCCCGGTGGATTGGCTCTGGAATTCCCGGACAACACAGGAAATACAACCGATCAATTCCCGGTAACTGCGATGGGGTCTCGCACAGAGGAAAGAAGAAGGGATATCAGCTCAAGGACTATGACGGAGACTCCAGGTCCCGCTTGGTATTCTCCCTCAAGTTTTGTTAAGTAGAAGGCATGCGTAAACTTTTCAGTACAGTCTTTCTCTTCACGTGGTTCACCCTGTGTGGCTGGTCCATCACCTTCGCCCAGGATTTTCAGGTAGGACAATCGGTGATGCTTGAAGCCATGAAGCCTATTGGAGTCCCTCTCCATCGCAACCCGTCACCGAGCTATTTGAAGCATGTTCCGTCGGGAACTTCGGCCACCATTGAAGAGACCGCACAGAATGGACAATGGGTCTACCTTCGGTTCCCTAATGATGACAAGGCCTGGGTCCATAAAAAATATCTCAAAGCCGGTTCACCACAGTCGAGACCACCAGCCAATCCCGAAATTCCCCGGACTGCGGAGGGCGGCGAGCATGCCGTCTGGGCCAGCCGGGATCAGTGCGAGGCGGTCGTCAAGCAAGGCAATCGTATGGCTGCGGAATCTTCTTCCAAGATCCGGCTTGCCACATGGAATATACGATGGTTTCCCATCGGCCAGCCCACTGATCAAAGTGAGGATCATGCCGAGCCGACTGATCTCGAATGGCTGATCTGTGCGATCCGTTGGATGCAAATCGATATTCTCGCAGTCCAGGAAAGCTTAGCCACCCCGGAGGCTAACAAGGCATGGGACACGATCATCGCTTCGCTGAATCAACAAACCGGGGATACATGGCGGTGGTACCGCCAACCGTGCGGCCGGCCCGAGGACCATCATGTCGGTCTCTTATGGAACGACACCCGCGTATCCTTGTCGCAATTTGAAAGCTTATGGCAATTCAATGCGAAAGCTCGATCGGCAACCCAAGCCTGCACCTTCGGATTACGCCCAGGGCAATATGCATGGGTGAAAGCCAGAGAACCCGAGGGAGTCGATTTTCATCTGATCGGGCTCCACTTAAAATCAGGTCCCACCGTATTTGCCGTGGAAGATCGCCATAACGCGTTGAACGGGATTGATGAAGCGATAGGTCCCCTCCTCGCTCGCGATCGGGATGTGGTCATACTCGGGGACTTCAATACGATGGGTGCCGGCGATTGGCAATCAAGGAACTCCGAACTGAAAAACTTGCGCAGGAAAGTTGCCAAGGAAAAACCCGGTTTTACTGACCTGACCTTACATCCGCAATGTTCCCACTATTTTCGCGGACGCGGAGGCTGGTTGGATCATGTGCTGGTTCCACAAGAGATGCAAGAAGTCACCGTCACCACAGTCCAGGTCACCGGCTATTGCGCCGTGGCAGGCTGTGAACGAATTCGAGGAAACTATCCGCTTGCCTACCGTCATCTCTCGGATCATTGCCCCGTGGTGTTGGAAATCGAGAATACAGATAAAGATTAAGCGGTGGGAGTGAAGGGGCAAATCGGCATCCACGGAGCACATGCCCCATACTTGCGCAACCTCACGCACAACAAGGCGTCATGGATTACTCCAAAACTTTCAGAATCCGCCGGGCCTCGGCCTCCACAAACACCCGTTTCACAAGAGGGTGCTTCACTTTAATATCCTTATCCAATGTGGCCACGCCGCGCTCCACCTCTTCGGACGTGACCCCGTCTCGAAAGTCCACACTCAGATTCACCAAAATAAAATTGGGGCCCATGTGCATGGTCAAGACTTCATTCACATGCTCAACGCCTGGGAGCTGTTTCGCCATGTCACGAATACTCTGAACCACTTCCTTATTGGCGCTTTCGCCAATCAACAATCCTTTCGTTTCATACGCAAGCCACATGGCGATCCCGGCCAGAATCAACCCGATGATACAGGTCGCGATGCCGTCAATATAGACAATACCGGTGACCTGTCCCAACCAGATACCGACAAAGGCCACAGCCAGACCCAGCACCGCCGCCGAATCTTCAAAGAGGACCATAAAGATCGTCGGATCTTTTCCCCGTTGAACCGCTTCCAAATACGACCACTTTCCCTTGGCACGGGAAAATTCACGGAATGCCATGTACCAGGCGGCACCCTCAAACAGGAGGGAGAGACTCAACACGATATAGTTGACCATGGGGTTGATAATCGGTTCGGGATACAGAATGTGCAACACACCCTCATACAGAGAGATCCCCGCCCCTAGCGCAAAGACCATAATGGCTACCGCAAAACTCCAAAAATAGATTTCCTTCCCATACCCGAACGGGTAGCGCTCATCAGCCGGACGTTTCGCACGATGGAGACCATAGAGCAAAAGACCCTGATTGCCCGTATCCACCAGGGAATGGATGCCCTCGGCCAACATCACCGAACTGCCCGTCATCGCCGAGGCCGCAAATTTGGTGATCGCAATAAGGCTATTGCCGATCAACGCCGCATAGATAACTTTTTTATTGGATGAGGCCATCAGACATGCAAGCCATTGGTGAAAATCTTCAACGTGAGAATTGGGAACTGTACCCGATATGCCAAATAAAAATCCGGTCTTTGGTCAAGTCGACGGATGAACATGACATGGACGTATTTTCAATTTCCCGACAAAAGGTCTGTACATATGGGAATGCCCGGGAGCATCCATCGTTCTTCACGCATGCTTATCCTTTTGCCTTACCCACCGGCAGCTTGCTCAGACGATCGGTGATCGCATTTTTGACTGATGTGTGAATGGCCGCGGGAAATTCCACCGGCAATTCGCTTTCAATTGTTTCAATCGCCTTTGGAGCCGTATCAGCCATTTCCTCGATCGCCTCGCGTACAAGGTTTTTCGGGAGCCCTGCCGCTTCTCCGGTTTGAATAAAATGCCGCCAGAGTATTTCGTCAATTCGATAATGACAGCTCGTACCGACCGACATGGCCAGCTTCATCTGCTTGCGTTCGATCTGGTGCGCATCAAGACTCGGCTGAGCGGTCAGCACGTCATATAGCGGGGTCAGGTGAAAACTGCCACCGGGACTGAGAAAGATACTGAAATTCTTGGCATGCCCGTCCGTCGCGCCAATCATCCAGAACAGGATTTGGGCCTTCAACACAATTTTCTGATCGCCAGCCGGGGTATCACTCCCCTTCAGCAGATTGAGAATCTGCACCATTCCCGGCCCCCCGTGACTTTGATATTTCCGGGTGGGCGGTACCGACAGGGCCTGGCAACAATCCTCCTGCGGCAGTCGCAGCAGACGGTTGTCTTTCGTCCAGAGCCGGTCGAACCGCTCAATGACCAGGGCGCGCGTGCTCCCGAACATGGACATGTCGGCCCGTGCGACCGGCAACCCGAAGGCGGCAGCCAGTTGAAGGCAGTAAAATTCATTTTCGACACTGTTTGAAAGATCGAGGCCGTTCGGTAACCGGCCAATCGGCTTTTTAAAGATATGAGTGGTCGGTGTCGTCCCCTGCGGTTTGTGCCATTGACCTTTATGACGGAGCAGCGCCGTCTTTTCCTGTGCCCCGGCAATCGATATCCGGAATGCATCATCATGGGTTAAACCTAATGGAGCCTGAGCCAGTCCGTTGAGCAGTGTTTCAATGGCGGCATCATTAAGTGCATTACCCCTCATGACGGCGGCATCGCCACTTTCGTGGCCAACATCATCGGCGCTCACAAACTGCAAAGCCCCGACACAGTCGCGGCCAATGGCCGCAAGCAGGCTATAGGCATCCGTCCCGGCAGCTCCCACTTTTTCCGCCACACGTCGGCGAAGCATGTCCGAGTCGGGCAACAGGTTTTCAAACACGGCAACCACGGGCTCTCCTCTAAATGCGTCCTCCCGCAAAGGGAGGGACAGAGAGATCGGGAGCGCATGTTCCCATTCCAACCAGCTGTGATCATACTGAAAACCGATGGCACCGCTCACAGCCTTATGAAGTTGACCGACAAGACGGTTATTCAGAAGCACATGAAGCGGCGGTCGGCGCGGACGGGGCATCAGAAAATATCCTCGATCTCGGCGGAGCCTCCTTTCGACCGTGGCACGATCCGGAACTCCAGATCGAGGGCGGCCAGGACCGCAAGAATCGTCTCCAGCTTCGCAGCCGGATTGCCCGTCTCGATCAGGGAAATCGTCTCCTGCCGCAGGCCGGTCTTCTCGCCAAGTTGACTCTGGCTTAGGCCGAGATTCTTGCGGGTCCGGCGAATCAGGTTGCCGATCTGTTTTGGATTGCGTGCGAGGTCGGTCATCATCACTTCCTTAACCATGATTATGCGACAAAACCGATAAAATTACAATATCGGAATTGGCGCATATTCAAATTTTATGTGACAAAGCCGATAAAAACAAATTATCGGAATTGACACATAAAGCTCATCCTGCCTTGGAATCGGGAAAGTGGGAAAACGCTGTTTTTAAAACCAGAGGTCTATCGTGAATGCAAATAATTTCCAGGCATTCCTGTCTTGGGGTTAAGCCAGTAGAGGTGGCATTGTCATATGATTTTTTTTGTCGTCTCTATTTCTCCCATGATCCGACGCCTGCTGCCCGGCCCTATGGTCGGACGCTCTCATCTCTGGCGGGCCTTGTTTGAGCCCTGCGAGTTGGTCCGCCCTCCTATGCCTTGCGTCCGATCAATCTGATGTGACCGGGCAGGGCGTCATTGGTTTTGAGTCCTTTTCCCGAAAGAAAAGGACTTCGGCTGCCGGGCCGAAACCCGGAAATTTCGTTTTTTTTGATCTAACAATGCGGAAGCTTATGGGAATGACTCTATAGACTGCTCTCCTCCCTTTTCCTTATTTCCTTCCTCTCCTAAGGCTACCCCTGCGCGCTCTATTTTGCCGTTCTCCCGGTGACTTTTAACACAATCAACCAGAGAACCACGGGTATGCCAATCCACACCAGTTCACTGAGGAGCACTCGCATTCCCTCATAGGAGACAAAGGCTGAGATTCCAATTGGCGAGACGGATACGGGTCTCCAGGGGAAAAAATATCTGGTCGAATCGAATGGCGCGAAAAAGGCAATGCCAAATCCACCATCGGTCAGAGCATCCAGGAATCCATGGGACAGGGTGACGAGAAAGAAGTACATGGCAAACAGCCAATACCGCCTGGTTCCATACCGGATGGTGGGGGCAGCCAACCTGGGCACCACCAATCCCAGCAGCATCGCAAACGCAATGGAATGTGTCAGGCCACGATGCCCCAACATATGCTCATACGGAATCCCGAACATTAATCCCAGCACATCCGCATCCGGCAAGAGGCAACAGGCCATGGTGAACCACCAAAACCTAGAGGTGTGGAATTGTGAGGAAAGACTTTTGCCCATGGCAAACGCTACTGCGACATGTGCAAATGCTGAAGCCATTACCTTCTCCTTCTCTTCACGCTCTTGCTATCATAAAGCTCATTGATATTTAGAATAGAACATTCATGTCGCTCTTTCGTGTAAGTCTCACCCAATCAATTGGCAGTGGCCACCAGTGTTCGGCAATGTATCGACGCCTGCCGTCTGGCCCTCAAAAAGGGACGCCCTTATCTCCCGGCGGGCCTTGTGTGAGCCCTGCGAGTTGGACCGCCCTTCCCATAGTCGGCGTTCTTTCTCTATGAATTAAGCCGGACGGGGCGTCAATGGTTTTGGGTCCTCTTGCCGAAACAAAAGGGCCTCGCCTGCCGTGGCGAAACCCGGCAACACGGAAAATCACATTGACACCAGGGTTGTAAAAGCTCACACGAGGCCTTCTCCTCAGGACGCGTTTTTACTGGTAAACTCCAAGTTGGATCCCTGATACAAGCCGTCAAGCTGTAAGACCAGAACCAATACTCGTCCACTCCATATGTTCAGAAGAACCCATCTCCGATTCCGATCTGCCAGCCGTTTCTCCTCTCTCCCCACCCCCGGACTCTTCCGCTTATGGGCTTTTCTCATACTTCTCGGGCTGGCACTCCCTGTCTTTACAGGGTGTGCGCCAAATACTGTAGAGCACTCTGACCCGGCGGCAGCCAGCCCGCTATCTTCACCTTTAAACGTTGAAGAACATGACGGGAAGTTTCACCGTACTTCGCAGTATCTCACGATGCAGGACGGGGTCAAAATTGCGGTGGATGTCTATCTCCCCGCCGACCTTAAGCCAGGTCACACCATTCCCACCCTCTTACACCAAACCCGCTATTGGCGGGCGATCACATATCGATGGCTGGTCTCCGTCTTCAAAGAGGATGGTCCCCGGGGGCTCATCGGGTCCTATGCCAAACGATTCCTGCAACAGGGCTATGCCTGGGTGGATGTGGATGTGCGCGGCTCCGGCGCGTCATTCGGGAGCAGACCGATTGCCTATTCCCCTGAGGAAATCAAAGACGGCGCGGAAATTGTGGACTGGATCATCGCCCAACCCTGGTCGAACGGAAAGGTCGGGGCCATGGGTATTTCCTATAGTGGCGGGACCGCTGAAATGTTACTCGTCAATCAACATCCGGCCGTGAAAGCGATTGCCCCGATGTATTCAGGATTCGATCTCTATTCCGAAATTATCTTTCCAGGTGGCATCCATCTCGACTGGTTTACCGAAACCTGGAGTGCGATTACTCATCGTCTTGACCGCAACCGATTACCCCACGCCGGATGGACCGCCAAACTCTTCGTGCGTGGAGTGCGGCCGGTCGATGGGGATGCTGACCAGGATCTCTTATCTCTTGCCTTACAAGACCACACGTCCAATTGGAGTCCTTACCGGGAAGCCTCGGGAATTGTTTTTCGGGATGATCCTCCACCATCACGGCAGGTCGTCAACATCGATGCCCTCAGCACACAAACTTATGCCTACGACATTGCCAGGTCAGGTGCAGCCATCTATAGCTACAGCGGGTGGTTTGACGGGGGATATCAACTGGCCGCCATCAAACGGTATCTCCACTACAAAAAACCATCGCATCGGCTCATCATCGGGCCATGGGACCACGGTGGGAAACGCCGGATCAGCCCCTACGCGCTGGGACCCGCGCAGTTTGACCATGCGGCGGAACTCATTAGATTTTTCGACGTTCACCTGAAGGGGATGGCCACGGAAAACGCAAATGATCCACCGATCCGCTACTACACCATAGGCGAGGAACGATGGAAAACATCCACAAGCTGGCCGCCTGAGTCCTCTCCCATGTCAATGTATTTCCAACAAGAAGGCGGGCTTTCGAGGAATGCTCCTCCGGCAACAGACAATCCGGATCAATATCAGGTGGATCTCACCACGGGAACCGGCAAGCATACCCGGTGGAATACCCTGGTGGGTATTTCGCTGATTGATCCTTATCCCGATCGTAAGGAACGAGACAAAGATTTGTTGGTCTATACGTCTGAGCCGCTTTCAGAGGCGCTCGAAGTCACCGGCCATCCGGTGGCCACCGTTTACCTCTCCGCCACCACCCAAGATACGAACCTCTTTGTCTACCTGGAAGATGTCACACCGGAAGGAGACGTGCATCACGTCACCGAAGGCGAGTTGCGGGCCATTCATCGGAAATGGCAACCGAGCGACACCATCTTTACCCCCACAGGTCCACTCCCCGTCCACACGTTTCGCCGCGCTGATGCCGCTCCCCTCATTCCAGGTGAAGTGATGCCCCTAACCGTCGCGTTGCTCCCCACGTCCTATCAATTCAAAAAAGGGCATCGCATCCGGATCGCCATGGCAGGAGCCGACACAGATCATTTCCAGGCCTTGGATGGACCGGCACCTACCTGGGAAGTCTGGCACACACCCGATCGCCCATCCCACATTGAACTGCCGGTGGTTCATTAAAATTACCGGGCCCTAACAATTTGCGGGGAAAGCGTATCCAAGAAAAGTTGTCATCTTGAGTGAAACGAAAAATCTGACCCCAGCCAACACCACACTCGCGTTTTTTTCATCGTCGAGAATCCCTCTAAAGTGTTGCCCGTAAAGCGTGTTGGCAGGTGCACGCATAGTACTTGTGTGCTTAACTTTCGTGTCAACATGATGTTCTGTATGGCCGGGTTTCGCCCCGGCAGACGAGGCCCTTTTGTTTCGGCAAAAGGACCCAAAACCATGGACGCCCCGTCTGGCTTCATTCAGAGCGGAGGGACGCCAGCTTTAGGAGGGCGGTCCACCTCGCAGGACTCAAATAAGGCCCGCCAGATGAAGAGAGCGTCCCTCCGGTGGGCCAGACGGAAGGCGTCGGAGCAGAACCAATGACCAATCAACCCTAAGGAAATTAAAGATATCGAAAGCGGGAAAAGATATGGGAACGAGTACATACTGAGGCTATGAAAAGAGCAAAGCCTATCAACCAGACCTGATTGAAAGCCTGAAAGATGCCGGTGAGGCCGAAGAATATTTGAACGCGGCGCTGGAAGAGGACGATCCCGAATTGTTCCTTCCGGCGTTAAGGAATGTGGCCGAAGCTCAGGGCGGTGTGGCACAACTCGCCGAAAAGGCCAAGCTCAACCGCGAAAGCTTGTACAAGATTCTCTCCCAACGGGGCATTCCTGAACTCAAAAACCTCGATGCAATCCTCCACGCGTTAGGATTCCGCCTCGCCGTAACGGCAAACCGCTAGGCCTGACGGATTTACCGCGCAAGGGAATCTCCACCGCTTGCAACGAAACTTCTAGATATTGGTTCGGGAAACCTGCCCCTCAAGCCACTACTCAAGTTACTTCCCACGTCCTATCAATTCAAAAAAGGGCATCGCATCCGGATCGCCTTGACCGGTGCCGACAAGGATCACTTCCAAAACTTGGATGGCCCGGCACACACCCGATCGGCCATCCCACATCCAACTACCCGTAGTTCGCTGAGAGTTACCAACCCTAACTGTTGGAAAAGCGTATCCGGGAAAAGTTGTCATCTTGAGTGAAACGAAAGATCTGAGCCCAGCCAACATCACACTCGCGTTTTACAGCATCGAGGATCCCTCCTGGGTGGTGCCCATAAATCATGTTGGCAGGTGCACGCATTCCACGTGCGACCCCACTCTCGTGTCCTCGTGATGTTCCAAGTTGCCGGGTTTCGCCCCGGCAGACGACCTACTTTTGTTTTGGCAAAAATAGGCAAAACCATGGACGCCCCGTCTGGCCTTAGGAGAGCGAACGGACGCCAGCCTGCAGAGGGCGGACCAACTCGCTCCGCTCAAACAAGGCCCGCCCACTGAAAAGAGCGTCCCTTCCTTGGGCCAGACGGCAGGCGTAGGAGCAGAGCCAATGACCCAAAAAGTGGCAGAAGCTCAGGGCGGTGTGGCACAACTTGCCGAAAAGGCCAAGCTCAACCGCGAAAGCTTGTACAAGATACTCTCCGAACGGGGCAATCCTGAACTCAAAAGCCTCGATGCACTCCTCCACACGTTAGGATTCCGCCTCGCCGTAACCGCAAACCGCTAGGCTTGACGCAGAATACGCCGACAAGGATCGCCACAGCCCGAGACAAAATGGCTTGATATGAAGTTGTAAGACATGATCCAATTCCGTTATGCGAGATGCAATTTATACATGGGTTTTCTCTCAACATCACACGATCGAGCCAGAAAAACTACCTCTGGATTCAAATGGAAAAAAGGGAGAGATAATTTCTGTTTAGGGTTGCGTATCGCCAGATAACGAGATCAATAACCGATATTTTATCTCCAATAACTCCAGCTATCGCATTGCACATATCTTCGGGGGTGTTATAGCCAGCCACCCTTGTAACGCGCAAAAGATGTCGATCAGGCTTTACCACAGGGAGACCAATGTTCTTGGCAAGGTGTAGAGAAGTTGCTGGGCCCATGTATGGAAACCTGTGTATATACTCAACCCCATATACTGCCAACAGCCTTTTAACCTCCGAAAAGCCCTTCTGATGCACCTCTTCTGCCACCTGAAAAATTGATTCAATTTTTCCTGCATGAGCAAATGCACAGAGGGCCTTCTGCCTACATTTAGCTTTGCGAGTAACAATCATCCGTGCGCTTTCCCACCCACAAAAAGCTCCTGAAACAGCAGGAAACTTTGCTCTAATTACTGTTTCTCTCATGCCGGAAGACAGAATTACCCAAGCAGCTTCTCCCAGAAAAAGAGTTTCGGTCAGGTCTTTGAAGGAAAGATTATGTTGCCAATCAATTTCAGGAGCAAAGCCTAATTCAATTACTTTTTCTTTCGCGGTCAAGTATGCACTAGCCAGCTTTATTGGGAAGGTTTCAGTCATGGGGTATACTTATATTTGGTCCTCATACAAGAACCTTGAGGTTAGCTAGTCCTTCCTCTTCCCACAACTTCCCTCCCACATCAACTTTATTCTTAGAAACCATAGCGGGCATCCTGGATTCAGGTCTATCATCTTGCTCAACTTTATCTTTTTCAGGTGATACGCCTTCAGCTTTGCAAACTGCAAGTCAGACACGCCTGGCAAATTAGCCATAATAGAATCGTATTGATTAGCCAATTCATGAATCATCTCGGATGACGGATGCTCGCTTGAATTTCTCACATTTCGGTACTTTGCCTTTAAGCCAGCCACATTTTTAGCGGCTTCTCTGTAAAGACTGGAGCGCTGTTTCCAATCCACCTTAAGCTCGGCGATTGAAAGAAAGAGAATTAAGCTTGAGAAGACACCAAGAACAACCTTTTTTCCCAGTGGAGACAGACCAACCATTACGAGCGCATTATCTTGCAGAAAGGTACACGCGCATAGGATAACAGAAGATCCCATTATGCTTAGAGTTAGCCATGTTGCTCTTGCCAAATATCGATCGCGCAATACTGTGTACATGGTGACCATCTGATCTGCAACGCGAAACCGTCGCTCTATTTCCTCTGGTTTCATTGTCTACAGTTCAGTGTTTAAAATATCCGCCCATTGATCCGTCGATTGCGCTCCGTCTGCATTTTGCATGCTACGCGAAATCCTTCCAATAGAATCCCCTATGATTCGACGCTTCAAATTCCCTGCGCCCCCAAGGTAGTCATCCACATGAATGGACTGCCCTGAAGAATCTTTTATAGGCAGCTTGATGTGTTCAGAGGCATTAGCAAAAAAATGTCTCAGCATTTCTTTCGTTGTCTTGCTCCCCCCATATGCCTCAAAGGCTTTTATTGCCAGTGACTCAACATGGTAACCGCTCAGTTGTTGATCTTCAGGAAGCTTCGAAAGAATTTTTTTCGTAAGCTTAATGGTGGGAACTAATTTACCATTCATGCTTCTGTTTAAATCAGTCAGTTTAGTAGCAAACTTGTCTGGCCTGATAACCGAGGACCATTTGGATCCATCTGGAGCAGATATTCGGACACCTTGACCAGCCTTCACGCCTGGCAACAATTGTATTTCGATGTCGCTGAACTTAATCGTGACAGCTAAGTTGCCTATCTCAACTGGTGTTTTTGGGAACCGTCTTTGTAATTGCCTAGCAAAGTAATTCTTCACCTCTATTGGGCTCATATCTACTAACTCAGATTTGTTTAAGATAACGATTGAGTCCACGTCACTTAGACCATTGACATAGGTCCGCTTGGCAATCGACCCCCCAAATAAGAGACTTAGAGATCCTTCGATCTCATGGCCAAAAGCCCTCTTTATCTCTTCGACATGGCCTCCAATGGCCTCTTTGTCTCGTTGATTTATAGTACCCAACTCAGCATCTATGAGTTGAGCAACTTGTGTAGCGAATTCGTCATTGGTCGCACGATTTTCTGAATCACGGACCTGTCGACGCAAATCTCTCGGACTGCTTCTCCCAGAAAAAATTCCTCCCCCACCAGAACCACCCATTAAGCACCTCCTCCGATTCGTCCAACTAATGAATCGTAAGCTTCATGTAGGAAATTCTCATGAGGTTTCAGCTTTGCGAAATTGTTAGTGCTAGCAAAGTCTCGCATCGCAAGCTGCAGTTTTCTCAGCTCACTATAGTTATCAGAGAACATTTTGGACTGAATGAAATCGTCGTGACCTTCAACTCCGGCAGAGAGAACCCCATAATTGTGTGGATAAACACATTGCCCTCCAGCATAAGCGAATCGTAACCATGTAAGGCCATCAAAGATTTCTGCGCCAGCCAGAAAGTATAGGCACGATGATAGGGGATCAAGGGCACCAAAAACCTGGATTGGAGATTTAATCCCAACCTTATCCAGTATGCCTCGGAGCGATGCTACAGTTTCCATTCGATCTAGCATCGTATGTCCCAGCTCTTTTTCAGTTATGCCGATTATTGAAAAGGCACCGAGCTCCTTAACTACAGGCTCCAACAGCTTTACGGTATTACGCAGCAGGCCTTTGCATCGGGACGTAGGCTTGAGCAGAAAATTATGCATCTGGTTGGGATACCGAGAGAAAAGTTTGGTCGCATTAGTCAATTGCCTGCTCAAGGTTTGGCCTACACTGTCTCTATCATAATTAACAAAGACCGCAGGGATCCGAGCTGGCCAGGTATCCAAGACTTTTTGGAGTTGCTTCAGGCTCCACGCTTCCGCTTTATGGGCATGCTTATATATTGAAGAAAAATCGTGATCGGCACCGGTCTCATAGCCTCCACTATCAACAATAGTCAGAAAAGGAGTGCATGGAAATCTTTCTGGTTTTGGCAGGTGCCCGTGCGCAATATCATAGGCGCTAACTAACATCGAATCAGTGAGTATCTCCGCAGTATTGATAAACACATCGCGTATTTCGGACCTATCCTTCTTATCAAAACGAAAACCTCTGCTCGAAAATGAGGGGACGAGAAGGGGGGTTTTTAAGCTGACACCAGAGGGGTGTCTAATCGTCGTGCTTCGGTAAAGCATACAAGGCCTTTCTATCAAGACAAGACAGACATCGCCCGCACGGCGGTTTGCATCCTTTTTCACAACTATAGGTAAGCTTTACCGGCACTTGCTTTTCTTGACAATAGAGCCATATATCTTGTTTTTCCCACTCTACAAATGGAGCACTAAGTCTTATTCGACCGTCAGTGTAGTCATCAAAAGTCGCCTGAATAGCTTTAATGAATTCTGAAGAACAATCAATATAGGGCGTGCAGGCATGAATACCCAGGGCTATAATCCCGCTCGATTTACCGAATTCCATTAGTGCGGCGAACAAAAGAAACGCGTTCCGTCCTTGAACAATTCCTTCAGTCTTATCAGAGCATCCGCTACATGCTAGCTCTCTTATTTGTATGCCATAGTGAGTACATATTTGCCTGGCAGCCCTTAGCTCTCTTTTCGCCGAAAGTTGTCCATAATCAATAAACAGCCCTCGAACTTTCACGCCTCGAGAGCAATAAAAATCCACACAGGCAGCTGAGTCAATTCCGCCGCTAACAAGAACAAGGACGTTAGTCCCTTCCCTTTTTTTAGCTTGTCTTTGAATAACAAAACCAAAGAGCGTGTGGGTATTTTCAGTTTCAATATAGGAAAATTTTGCATAGACTACGTTTTGCTAAAATTTGTGTCAACTCACTAATCAACGAAATACGATTCTTATAGGCGGCTGGTGTAAATCAAAATACCAATACTCCTTCAGTCCTTCTAAGCTTTCGCCTACTTCCCCGCGAGGATTGGTCTGAATCTACCCCTGATTGCGCGCAACAAGCGACCACCACCGCTTTATCGTGGCAGCTCTGCGAGCAGAAGGATGGTACATACTCTCTAGCATCCTTCTGATCGTGGGAGTTCCGCGAGCAGAGGCATCTACCAGTCCTTCCCTCCCCTTGTATCGGTTATAGTGAAATTATGGCGTTGAGGCCAAAACGACCGACTTCCAAACAACCTCACCCACGAACGAGGCGCAAGCGTGGACTAACATTCACTCTGCTCTGGGGTTTCGTGCGCCAGGGGTGGCGTGTACTCCGTGCGATCATGAGGGGGGTGCTGGCCTCCCACCCGATCGTTCGAATCGTCGTGATTCCTACCCTCTTTTTTGTGCTATGGCTCGGCGTCAACTGGGCGTTTCATACGTTCAATAAACCCACCGAGATTTTCTTTCCCTTAGACCAATCACTCAACAAACACCCGGTCCAGACCTGGAAAGAATACGAATCGCTTTTCCGCGAGCATGCGACCGCGGTCATCACACCTGAGTTTCTTGCTGCGCTGGCGCAGGTGGAGGGCGGCGGCAATCCTGTGGCGCGGACCTACTGGGAATGGCAACTGACGTGGAATCCCTTGGCACTGTACCGACCCGCGTCGAGCGCGGTTGGCATGTACCAGATTACCGACGGGACCTTCCGCGAGGCGATGCGGTATTGCATCCACGACCACGTGGTGGTCGAAGAAGGCCCGTGGCACGATTGGAAATCGTGCTGGTTCAACAGCCTCTATACCCGGATCCTGCCGAGCCATGCTATTGAGTTGACTGCAGCCTTGCTCGATCGCCAAGTCAATGAGACGTTGGGACCGAAGCGGATCGGCAAGGTCACGCTCCAGCGGAAGCAGGATCTGGCTGCCGTGATTCATCTCTGTGGAGCGGGAGCCGGCCGGGCCTATGCCGCACGCGGACTCAAGCTGACCAGAAATCAACGGTGCGGCGATCACGACGTGAGCAAATATCTGGCAAAGATCAATGAATTGAAGTTCGAGTTTGCCAAGCCGGCGGCAGGAGACAAAGCAATCCGGCAGGGGCGTTAGAAGTGGTTATTGAAGAACAATCTACACATCACCATTCAGACATTGGCGAAAGGTATTGGAAGAGGACACCCGGTCCTCAATCTACAGTCCATAAAGAAGGCTTGGTGCCCAAATCGAAAATCCCACTGTTCTGCTAGATCCTTCGTCGAACTTGTCCTGAGCTTTCGCGAAAGACTCAGGATGCCAATTTTTTTATACCTTGATCTGATCGTGACACACACGGCTTTCGTTCCTGAATAACGCCTACCGGCTGGCCCAAGGAAGGGACGCTCTCCTCAGCGGGCGGGCCTTGTTTGAGCCCTGCGAGTTGGACCGCCCTCTTAAGACTGGCGTCCGTTCTCTCCTAAGGCCGGACGGGGCGTCAATGGTTTTGGCCACTTTTCCCGAAAGAAAAGTGGCTCGGCTGCCGGGCCAAAAACCCGGCATGTCTCGGTTAATCAACGAACCCACGGTTAGTGAAAAGTGAGCACGACCCTGAATATTTGGGTTCGTGTAAAGCGGAAATGTATTGGATTTTGGAGGTACGCCCTCTTCATCATTCTGAACTTGCCCACATATCCCGTCTTTCGTTGTTTCTGTAATTCGTTTTATTTCCCCCACGTATTGGGTGATCATCCCGGGAATTCTACTCCTGTAAAGGGCAGGAGATTCTTAGGACTGTGAGATTCCCTTCGTGTTCGCCATTTCCCATTCATGTCGCCTCCGGCGTATTCGTACAATTAAACCAGCGTTTTTTCAGCCTCACTGTGTTCCGACACGATCACATGAGGAACCTCGGTTAAAGAGTCCTGGTGTCGATCCATGTGACGCTTCCTGATCGGCGTTTCACTTCTTCGTACATGTGCGCCGTACCGCCCTTTCCATCACCTCCGCCTCCATCCCACAAACAGATGAAGTGCACCTTCTCCACCCCGTACCCCAATGCGGTGTGAAGCAGCCATAGATTACACCGTTCATACGGATCGACACCTTCGGGTAGTGAGCCAAGGTGCTCAGGGGCCGAGCGGATTGCGGTCCTGAGCTTGGCTTTGGCGGCTACATACCGATCGCGCCAGGCTTCGCCCCTACAGATGACAGACTTTTGAATAAACTCCGGCTCGTGAAACGGTTGCATCCACTGAATGATTACCTTGCGTTGCTGACAGGCCTCCGTGAACAAAAGGTCACCCCCACAGGCGCCTTGCGTGAGCGCAAGATCATCAGGGCCTACGCCAAGTTGATCTAAGACCTCGACAATTTTCTGTGCCGCCACGGCTTCTTTATCCCTTGGAAAACGCGGAGGCTGTCTACCCGGGGCATCGATCATATGACCGCTAAAGAGCAAAACCTGCCGGGGTTGCCAGTGATCTTCAGGCTCCACAATCCGGTGTCTTGCGGGTTCAAGGTTTGTTTTCCCCATGTTTGTCTGATTTACCTTGTCCTGTGTGATTGCCGCTGGATCGGGTTCGCTGAGAAACCTGTCAGTGCGAGAAGCATTTCTGAGAAATGTTTTATTGTTGAACTTGCTGTTGTGCTTGACCGTTACCTTTTGGGAGGGATTGTGGCTTAACCAGGAATATCCCATCGCGAATGGTCAACAGAACTGCTGAGACCCGCGGCTCGGCATGCACCACCCGATTGAGTTCTTGAATGGCCGCCGTATTGGTATCCGGAGCAGGATGTGTCAGCACATCCCCATTCCACAAAACATTATCAATGAGAATGACGCCATGATCCGATATCAACTCTAATGCCTGACGAAAATAATTCACATAGTTGGCTTTGTCGGCATCGATGAAGATCAGGTCAAACGTTCCAGTCAATGTCGCCATTGTTTCCAGGGCGGGGGCGAGGCGGAGATGGATCTTGGTCCCATGAGGGCTCTGAGCCCAATACCGTTTGGCCATGGCCGTCGACTCAGGATCGATATCGCACGTGATAAGCATGCCATCCTCAGGGAGACATTCCGCCATAGATAGGGCGCTATAGCCGGTAAACGTCCCGATTTCCAAGACCCGTTTGGCACCCACACTCAACGCCATGACCTTTAAGAAGGCGCCTTCCAATGGACCGACCACCATCTGTGGGCAATCCATAGTTCGATTCGTTTCCTCCCGAATTTTCCGACACACGTCTGATTCCGGCATGGAGTGCGCTTCGGCATAGGCTTCAATGTCCGGCAATACCAAGGACTTCATGTTGTTCCCCCTTTGCAATCAATCATCGCCTCACTATAAATCTTGAATGACCCACATTGTCCTTCGCTCCATCCTCCTCCGGCAAGTCATCTCGCCCGTTCTTTTTTGGGGCTGTTGAAAAATGCCGCCAGCGGCGTTCTCGTCATGTTTCCGTGCTCACGTACTGGAAGTACGCTCTGCGCGCAAAAATGACTGCGGCCTTGCTGAACGAACTTTTTTGAACCGCCCCGATGCCGCTGATCGGCACCATGCCTGTGGGTCAATATGCCCTTGAAAATTAGTATTATTCAACACTCCCTTTATTTTTTCTCTTCCAGGTTTGGTCCTTCTTTCTGTGTCTGGCCAAATGATCACAGATTTCAACACCTGGGCCATTCTGCTCACTCATCATTAGCAGAAACCTTCTTGCCAATTTCTCAAAGGCTGCCTTACAGTGAGCCGGTTATCTGCTGAACTATTTACCACTCATTGAAGGAACCGCTCATGTCCGCTGACGCTGCTCTTGATCCGCTGAAACAGACCTTGCGACAGATCCATCACCTGCATGATGCCGCAGCCGTGCTCTCCTGGGATCAGGAAACTTATATGCCTCCTGGTGGCGGTGCGGTTCGCGCGGAACAACTGGCCACTCTTCAAACGTTGGCCCATGATCAATTTGTTTCGCAGGAGATGGAATCCCGGCTTGGAACATTTGTGGATCTCTCAACCGGCGCGCTTCACTCTCAGCATGCGTCTGCCTTGGATGAACCCTCACAGGCTCTCCTTCGCGAGACCTGGCGGGACTTTTCCCGTGCGAAAAAATTACCCTCGGCGTTCGTCAACCAGCTTGAGCGGGAATGCTCTTTAGCTCAGCAGGTGTGGGCCGAAGCCAGGAAGACGAATGACTTCCAACGGTTTCTGCCGAATTTGCAACGGATCGTGAAACTCAAGCAACAGGAGGCGGAGTATCTGGGGTACACGGATTCTCCCTATAATGCGCTACTCGACACCTACGAGCCGGGCTCGACCGTGGCCCAATTACGTCCTCTCTTTGCCACCTTGCGGACGGAGCTGATCCGACTGCTGGATTCCATTCGCCAGTCCCCTGTTCAACCCAACACCCAAATCCTGACACAATCCTATGGACAAACCCCACAGATGGACTTTGGACGACTCGTGCTCAAACACATGGGCTACGATTTTCAACGCGGACGCCTGGACTTGTCGGAGCATCCCTTTACGACGGCATTCCATCCAACCGATGTGCGAGTCACTACGCGCATCTTCGAAACCGATCTCCCCTCCTGTCTCTTTAGTTGTATTCACGAAGGCGGACATGGCCTGTATGAACAAGGGTTACCCGCCAAACACTATGGCACACCATTAGGCGAAGCCGTTTCCTTGGGTATTCATGAGAGCCAATCCCGTTTATGGGAAAATTGCGTGGGACGGTCCCGCGCGTTTTGGCAATATTTTTACCCGAAACTTCAAGAGACCTTTCCGACGCAGTTGGGGGAGACCAGTGCAGAGGATTTCTACCTGGCCATTAATCGAGTTGCCCCGTCGTTTGTCCGGGTCGAAGCCGATGAGCTGACCTACAATCTGCATATTATGGTGCGATTTGAAATTGAGCTGGACATCATCGAAGGCCGCATGCACGTTGAAGATCTGCCGGAAATCTGGAACGCCAAAATTCAGGAATATTTGGGAATCGTTCCTTCCTCCGATGCGGAGGGCGTGCTGCAAGACGTGCACTGGTCCTTTGGTGCCTTTGGCTATTTTCCCACGTACACGCTTGGGAATCTGTATGCGGCCATGCTCTTTCGGCAGGCACGAACGGATCTTCCAGACCTCGACCGGACTATCAGTCAAGGCAACCTGCTTCCTTTGAAAAGCTGGCTGAATGACCGGGTGCATCGTTGGGGACGACAGTATACGGCAGCCGACTTAATCACACGCGTGACAGGGCAAGCCCTGACACCTGAACCCTTTATTCAGGACCTCAGACAGAAATTCGGGACCCTGTATCAATTTCCGACAACACCCCCTGCCTCCAAACACGAATAATCCATCAGATTTAATCGGCGTTTTGAATTTCCGAGGCAACCTTTTCGACAGGTTGCCGCTAATTTGTGCACGTCCCTAACCTGGCACTCATTCATTCGTTGCCTGTGCCCATGGGGGTACCACGTGCAACGACGCGTTTCAAACCTTTTCCAAGGAGCGTGTCCCGTGATGCTAAATTCACAACAGGTTTCGGCCTTCCTGTTTTCTCTCGTTCTTTCAGTTGGCCTGTTATTCCCCTTGCCCTGGGCAGAAGCCAACGTGAACAAAATCGACATTAACGCTGCCAGTCTGGAACAACTCGAGGCCGTCAAAGGCGTGGGACAGGATATCGCCCACAACATTCTCGCCTACAAAAAAGACCATGGAGACTTTAAGTCGTTGGATGATCTGGGGAAAGTCAAAGGCGTGGGGAAAGTCAGGCTGGAAGCGCTGCGGGAAACCTTTACCGTTGGCTCAACAGCCTCTCCTGTCGAGACATCACCTACCAAGTAATTTTAGAATCTTTGATGCACAAGCCCGAGGCCGAACCCGGTTCGGCCTCGTAATTTCGTTGCCTCTCTTCACCGATCACAACCATACCGCAGGGATACACCGTCATCCAAAAGCCGATTGGGCGTTAATACCCCATCGCCGCATTCAAGGTTTTGACTTGTGCGGGTGACAGCGTGATGGCCGCGGTCACTTCTATCCGCGAAGGCACCAGCATGATGGTATGGAAGGAAATATCCCGGATGGCAAGTTTTTGCTCAGGATTATCGGCTGGACCTAATTCCACTGCCTCCACAGCACTCATAATAGCGCTGGTATCCATGGGGCCATATTTCTCGACCACCGTGTGAATAATTTCCATGACCTGTTGATTGGCTTCGGGTTCCTTCATTATCTGATCAACCAAGGTCACCACCCCCTGGGCCTCTTCCGGAATATCAAAATTCTCTATCCGTTCCTTCCTACGCAAGAAAAGTAAATCATTATCCACATCCTTGCTAAAAGCCCCATAGGGAAATCGTACGAATTCAAAATGTAACCCTTTCAATCCTTTCCCCAACATTTGCAATTCACAAAGGAATAATAATTGCTGAAGTTTGACGTCACTCATCAGACCCATGGATTCGGTCAAATGCAACGTATAAATCAGCAAGGCGCGGTCACCGGTCACTTCTGAGGGTTTTCTCATACGTTCTCCCTAAATTTCCTCATTAATGCCAAAACAGACAAAATAATTCTTGACCCCTTAGCCTGATTGGGGTTTAATATCTTTCTTCTTTCATTCAGAAAGTTTTTACTATGGCTAAACCAGTCAAAGAACTCGAAACTCTCAAACATCATCTCCAAAAAAACAGTCTCAAACTGACTCGTCAACGCGAGTTAATTCTGACGACCTTCCTGAAAATGGAGCATGTCACTGCCGAGCAGTTATATCATATCCTCGCCAAAAAAGACCCGCATATTGGCCTCGCCACCATCTATCGCACACTCAAATTATTCTGTGAAACCGACCTGGCGCAGGAACGCCATTTCGGCTCACAAACGCAATTTGATAATGTGTCCCACAAGGGTCATCATGATCACCTCATTTGTACTTCCTGCGGAAAAATTGTCGAATTTCAAAACTGCCAAATCGAAAATTTACAAGAAGAGGTTGCAAGAGTTAACGGCTTTACCATTCAAACACACAAGCTCGAACTTTACGGTCTCTGCCATACCTGCCAATCCGCCTAATTGAGCCGTCCTTTCCCGTTCCCTTCGTCCACAGCCTTTTCCTATTGATAACGAATACTTCTCCTCTAGACTGTTACTCAAACCTATCGGCGCAAAAGCTGAATCACCCACGCTCCCAACTGCTTTTCTCCAGCCGGAGCGCAGCCTTACATCAATGGCATTGCTTGGCTTCAGGGCTTTTTTTTAAGATATGTCAGTGATTCACGCACCACATTTCCCCATTCCCGTGTATAATAAGAGCTGGTTCAGGGAACTTACAGATCATGACCTGTCAGCTTATTTTTTCAACCCTAGCTTTTTCCTCATAGCGAAAGGAGGCTGTTCACATGACAATTAAAGGTAGAACCAACCGCAAACGAATGATTCCACTCTGGTCCGGTGTTTTGTCCCTCATTCTGGGATTCCCCGCGATGGGTTTGGCCACAGGGTATGGAGGAGATGTGCACCATTCATCCGGATACAGCTCCTCCCCCCACGGGACCGGAACCTATGGCCATGCCCAGTCTCCACATGGCACAAGCATGTCCGGTGTCCATGGCACGGGAGGAAGCTCCCATGCAACAGGACATGGTCCTCATCAAAGCGCCTCTGAATTTATTGAGCACATTTTGAAATTCAAAGAAGGCATGGCCATTACGGATGATCAGGTGGCCAAACTTCAAGCGATTAAAACCGATTTTGAAAAATCAAAAATTAAAATGAAAGCCGACATGCAACTGACCAGCTTGGATTTACACGAGTTGTTGCGGGACGACCAAGGTGACTTGGGCGCTGTTGAATCAAAACTCAAAAGTCTTTATGAGATTCGTGCCGGGCTTTACATGGCGTCAGTAAAAGCCGGGCGGGACGCCAAGGCCGTGTTAACGGATGAGCAACGCTCTCGCATGAAAGCGGTCCATGATCGGCTCGACTCGCATAAAGAAGGCGGGATGACGAAAGGTCATCCAGGCGGGTATTCCCACCATTCCAAGGACAAACCAAGCTAAGCAATCCTCTGGCCAAACAGGCTCAATAAAAAAGGAGGCTGCATGCCTCCTTTTTTTTTGATTGATGAATGTTGATTGAGAACCCTATTACGGCTCAAGGTCCAAGCGATTCTTCAGACCGGAGGAGACCAATACCGTTCCTTCCTGATCAACAATCACCCCTTCCACATCCGGCAGTGACTCAATGAGGGCCATGCCTTTGTCGGGACCCATGACAAATATGCCGGTGTCCAACCCATCGGCCATCACCCCATCTTTGGCTATGACCGTGACGCTTTGACATCCGCGAGCCGGCAGAAGAGTGGCCGGATCCAAGATATGATGATACCGAACGCCATCCTTCATAAAATAGCGCTGATAGTCTCCCGCCGTGGAGACGGCTTCATTTTCCAGTTCGATTCGCCCTAAGACCTCGCCCTGTTCTTTACGGGGATGCTGAATGCCAAAGACAAACCGCTGATGATCCGGCATGCGTCCGAAGGTTTTAATATCCCCGGACAGGGCAACCACGCCTGCTGTCGCCCCTGAAGCCTGCATTACCCTGGCAGCGAGGTCAGCTGCATACCCTTTTCCGATCCCCCCAACATCAATAGACATCCCGGGACGGCGCAACTTCACGCTTTGCGTTTTTTCATCTAACTGCATGTTTGATAAGTCCATCTGCGGGCGGAGCGCTTCCAGATCTTCCTGGGACGGAACCTGCCCTTCCCCGCTGGCATCCCATGCCTTGACCGCTGGACCAACGGTGACATTGAACCCTCCCTGCGTGAGTTGAGCCATTTCCAGCGATCGCGTTAAGACCTCAAACGTTTCCTGGCTCACCTGAATTGTTTCACGTCCCGCTGCCGCATTGACCTTCGATAATTCACTGGTTGGAATCCAGGTGCTCAGCAACTCTTCCAATCGCCGGATCTCATCGAGCCCCGCCTTGACCGCCCTCTTCGCACTCCTCTCATCTTCTCCAACCGCCGTCACAAATACCACCGTGCCCATCAACATCTGACTGCGCTTCACCAGATGAGGCGTGCCCTGGCATCCCGCCAGAAAGAGAATTAACAAGCACAGTCCAAGAATATTCTGTATTCGCCCCATGATTAATCTCCCATCTCAACACAAACGTAGATTCAGAACAGCTAAAGTTCCGCTTGAAAAAATTTATGTGGAATTATGACGATTGAAATATCGGAATCTGGGGTAGGGTGTGACTTCAAACAATCGTGCCCGTAATAAGGGAGGCTCCGCCAGGGAGGTCAGGACCACATGTGAGGAAAGAGATGGATAACGAACCATCATTTCCACGATAGCTTCGACGGATTCGGAGACTATTGTTACCTCTAACTCTCTTGTGTAATTCGGAGGATCAACCTGTATTCGCCAACCGCCAAGATACACCACTCCTCGGTCGGGAACCTCAAAGGTTAACGGAACTTCCGCGCTGGACCGAAACTCGCCTTCCTGAATGACTACTCGGTTCACCTGATACTGCCCTGGCTTCAATGACAGAAAAAAATAGGAGGAAGCAGCCTCGATTTCCACTCGATACCGCTGTTGACCATCCCTGGAGCTGAATTCAAGTGAAGCTAATTCAGGCAGGTAAACCCTTCCTGACGGCTCTTTCTGCCACACGTGAATGCGTCCGAAAACCAGTGGCTCCGTGAGGTCTTCTTGAGAGGGATGAGGCGGAAGCTGATGCGCGCATCCCATACTCATTCCAACAAAAAGCCCTAGGCTGTAAGCCAGAACAGTCCGTATAGCCATCCCGTCATTATATACCGCCTTTAATTGCCGCAAGGTTGCACACATTAAAATATACGAAAAAAAATGGCATCTCCTTGACACACGCCACTCGCGTGCGGTATTAAGATCGCTATTAAGAACAGTTATCAATTTCAAAATTAATAATAATTACATTCAACATCAAACATGACTCAAGAAACAATAATAGCTTCCCCATGTACAACCGCCACAGAGGCGCGCTGTCATTGCGGGCAGCTGATGGCCATCCTGAAAAAAGATGGCGTGGAATTGAAATGCAAACGCTGCAAGCGTCTTGTTTTCATTCCATTTACCGTTTTAAGCGACTCATGACGAGGCTGACCCATCAATTGAGTGTCCTCCTGAAAATGCGTGGCATGTCGATTCATTGATTATCATATAGTTCCCTCCATTGAGGACCCTGAGTCCCCGACCCCTTTCCTGAGGACCTCCGCGTCCCAATCCTATATTATTAGGAGGTATCATTCATGAAGAAGTTCACAATCGGGGTCCTTATGGGCCTCTCTGTGTTTTCAATTTCTCCGGCCTTCTCCGCCTCAGGTGAAGAAGCACTGACGTCGGCTCAACAGGAAGCGGTTCGACAAGCCGTCCAGGACTATCTGCAAGGGCAGGGAGCCCCACAAGCAGGCAGGCCACCGATGGCCCAACCAGGAACCGCACCGGACCCACCCGATTCAGGGAGAAACCTTCAGGACCTTGGCGCCCTTAAAGGGAAGCGTCAAAAAGCCGATTCCTCCATGCAAGGGTCAGGAGGTCTGATCTATGCCCGTCCCTTTGTCTCTTCTCCCAAGGCCATCGTCGGCGGTTACATGGACATCGAATACTTTAACCGGGCCAATCAAGGAAACAGCTATTTTGATCAACACCGATTGGTGCCCTTCATATACGGGGACATCAGCGAGCGTGTGAAATTCGCGGCTGAAATTGAATTCGAGCATGGAACCAACGACATAAAGGTGGAATTTGCCACCATCGACTATCTCGTACAAGAACCCTTTAATGTGCGGGCGGGCATCATCCTGGTTCCTCTTGGAAAATTCAATCTCCTACATGACGCCCCACTCCGTGATCTCACCGAACGTCCACTCGTCAACCAACGGATTATCCCAACAACGCTTCACCAACCTGGTGTTGGAGCCTACGGCACATTCTATCCCACGTCTCTCTCAAAGCTGGATTACGAATTCTACGTCACCAGCGGATTCACCAATGCCTTTGGAGGAAATGGAAATCCCAATAACGCGTCGAATATCAACCAAACAAACGGAATACGCAGTGCGAGATCAGATAATACGGGCTTTGACAATAATAACGGTAAATCCATCATGGGACGTGTCGCGTTCAGTCCCGTTTTGGGGATGGAAGTCGGTGGTTCGGGATTTTATGGGAATTATGGCACGAATAAGGATGATCAATTGGCCATTTGGGCTTTGGATTGGACCTTCCAACGAGGCCCATTTGAATTCATCGGGGAAAGTGCCTGGGCTTACATCAAGGACAATGACATCAATCAGGACGGAACCCGGAACGGCAATCCACGCAGAATGCAAGGGTATTACTTACAAGGAAACTACCATTTCCTTCCCGAATGGCTAACCAGAATGGCCCCCACCTTCTTCAAACAGGAAGTCTCTACATTCACTGCTGTGGTCCGCTGGGAACAAATGAATCTGGGACAGGACTTAAATGATAACACTGAAGCCGGAAAATTGGGGGAATGGCAACGCTGGACCTTCGGCCTAAACTTCCGTCCCACCGAAGATACGGTCTTTAAAGCCGACTTCCAATACACTCCGGTCGGTCGAAATGGGAATGAACGTATACACGACACCGCGTTTGTGGCATCCATGGCCACGTATTTTTAAGAATTATCTTTAAGGGGGACAGGAAAACAGAGAGAAAAGGCTAAGCCTTTTCTCTCTGTTTTTTTATTTTCAACCAGTCTCGAAATAAATGACTCACATCAGACCAGAGTTCAAGCCAAACCGGTTGACCGCCCTGAACGCCGGGTGATACAATTTGTTTCTATTTTTCATAATGAGAATCATATTCAAATAAATCGAAAATAATTCTCGTTTTTTAATTCATCCACCTCGATCTTTCTTTCGAACTGGTTTTTATGTTGACTCTTTCTGTTTCTTCCCTGATTCGTGGAATCTCAATTTTTATATGCCCAATGTTTTTTCTGAGCTGCGCTTTCCTTACCGGTCAAGACTTGGTTGTCGATCGATACATGGCCTGTCCAATTGATTCCGTATGGGATTCCTCCCTGGAAACCCTCAGGGCCTACCCGGTAACGAAGAAAGACAAGCCCAACGGAGTAATCGAAACCGGGTGGCGGGTGGAATATGTGGAAGGCGCCAAGTATGGCCTTTTTCAACGGGAAGGCATGGGGGACAAGGAACGATCGCAACTGACACTGACTTTGAAGCCCCTCGATTCCAATGCCGTACGGCTACAAATTGCAGAAAGGCGGCAACATTGGGGATTCCGTGGGGGCGCCAGGCTTTATGATTGGTACCCGGTCGAACCATCACAACAAGCCGTGAATAACATTTTAAACAACTTAACCGAAAAACTTGAGGCTGAAGGATGTTTCATCGAATCCTGATTATCCTCTTTCTCAACACGCTCCTTTCTCTTGGCCTGACCTCATTGGGCCAGGCCCAAGACGAACAAATTTGGGATCAGGACCTAAACCGATACCTCACGCCCCAAGAAATGGTGCAGGAAGATGTCTACCTGACTCCTGAAGAAGCCGCAAAATTGACATTTCCTGAATCCGATTCCATCCGCATGGAGGTCATCAATCTCACCAAAGACCAGAAACAACTCATTGAGGAACGAATTGGATGGCAATTTCCGGAATCGAACTTTGATTGCTTTATTGGAGAAACGAATGGAAAAATCGATGGATGGGCTTTTGTCCAGCATACCATCGGTAAGCATAAGGCGATGACCTACATGGTAGGCGTTGACCCCGATGGGGAAGTCACCAACGTTGAAGTATTGGTATACCGAGAATCACGGGGGAGCGAAGTTGGAAAGAAACGCTTTAATTACCAATACCAAGGAAAAACGATTGACGACCCCATTCGGATTAACCGGGATGTCATCAATATTTCCGGCGCCACCATGTCCGTGCGGTCCATGAGTGCCGGCGTTAAACGCGCTCTCGTCCTGGCCCATGAACTTTATCTGCAATCCAAAAGTCAAAACCCCTCCATCAATACCGCCAGTCGAGGGAACAAAGGTTTTTTGGAGTCCCTGCTGGGGTTCTAACCTCCTGCAAGAATGGAATGCGAAATTTTAATGCCCGTTTCCGGCTTCGTGATACCGACCGCCATATCCGCCTAGTCTATACCTGGTTTCTCCTGCTCATGCTCGCAGGATTTATTTTCACCTTCTTCTGGGCTCATAGCATGACCGAGTTAACCCTTAAAGGCCTTGCCGAACATTATCGAGGGTCTGATGCGACCTTTGGTGAACCAATGCCCTTTGGCCAACTGGCCGAGACCACCCACTTTCATCTGTTCACCATGCCGGTCACATTCATGATTTTGGTCCATGTCCTCTATCTCACGATGGTCAGCCCCACAATAAAAGTGGTTACGACATGGATGGCCTTTGTCGGGGTCACCCTGGATCTGGTTTCACCGTGGCTGATTGCCTATGTGTCCCCAATCTTTACCATCGCCATGTTGACCGGAGACATCCTGATGGTTATTGGATTTGTCATCATGTTCGTCATACCCATGTACGAAATGTGGTGGCAAAAATCCGCCTTTATGATGCCGGAGTCGGATGACTGATTATGTCCTTTCCCCGATTAGAAAAATATTCTTTACCTGGACCCATGCCTACACGCGGGTCACTTCAACTATCCAGGTGGCTTGAAAAGGCTAATGGACTTTATGATGGGCTGCGACAAAAACCTTCTCACTCAATCGAATCAGCCGGAAAAATTTTCATGAGAAAGGAACAGACGCTTTGTCCACATCGTGCATCAGCCTGGTCAGGGTTTTTTCACCATAGCTATGGAATGTGGATTGGCATCAGCCTCTTTTCTGTATTTCTTTCTGCCTGCTCCCCGGAGTTGTATTGGGCAAAACCAGACGCAGGCGAGGGTGAATTCGAACAGGATCTGCGCTCATGTCGGGAAATCCTGATCAATGACGCTCATTCCGAGTCCTCATTTAACCCCTTCAGCAAAGGACTAACCGATGATGCCTTGGCACAATGCATGAACAGCAAGGGCTGGTTTTTGGCTCAAAAGCCATAAATTCCAATCTGTGCCCTGACTCTTTACCCAGATCTCCCTGTGTTGGCCATCACAGTTGGCCGGAGATCTTTCAATTCGGCATTGGATTTTTCATGATGTTTGACGTACCCATAAATGAAATACGGTCACAAAAGGCCGCGTTGAGGATGCCAATGTCTGACGACTAAGTACGTCTCGCCACATTCTTACGGCCCGAGACTTTTGGAGTCCAGAGCCCATGAGCTGCCATTCTACGCTCATGGGCTTTTTTGTGGTCAGAGAGTGCCATGTTCTGATTCTTAATTTACTCCGAGGATGACTACTCGTGCATTCATCCTCATGAGGGTGAGGGGGTTGGCCTCCTCCTGTCCCCCTCGCCTTGATCCTCCTCTACACATGACGTGTGAGGATACATTCACCATTCATCCATAAGAGAGAAATCAAAGAGGATTTCTCCGAAAAAGGATTCATTTTAAAGCGAGGTGCCCCCATGAACATCCGTAGAGTTATTATTTTCTCTTGCGCGCAGGTCTTTTGTATTTCCTTACTCACATCAACTCTATCCTTTCTCGTCAATGCACCTGCGGTGTTAGCGCAGGAAGCCGAAGAAGCCGATCCACCGGAAGTCACCAACGGAGAACGGTTGTTTCTGGAAACCCGATTTGCTCAATTATTTAAAATTTTTCTGGATGACGGGGGCGATGTGAATGATCCCTTGACGCAAGGCGATCCCGCTCTCGACAAAGTGGCGAATTGGCAACTCCCGCCAGATCAATATGCCGATGGCCCGTTTGCCGGCCAATCGATGAACTGCCGAAGTTGCCATTTTGTCGATGAAGTACTCGACATTCCGAAATACGGCATGAATACCTATTCGGATTTTGCACGACGAAGTCCTATCCCAGCCCGTGAAGATGAAAAACACACATCGGTTCGAAACGCGCCCCCATTGGTCAATGCCGCTCTTCCGCGACAAATGTTTTTTCTTCATACCGATGCTGAATTCCCAACGATGGTGGATTTGGTCAAAGGCACACTCACCGGAAGAAACTATGGATGGCTTCCCAACGAAGAGGCAGCCGCCATTTCCCATATTGCCAGGATTATACGACAAGACTCTGGAACCGGAGATCTTGCGCAAGAATTTGGTGGACTATCCTATCGTGTCCTGTTCACCGGAACCGATCCATCAATTCCTCAAGAATTTCTGATCCCTGAAGATTTCCGCGTAGAGGTCTCTCAAGCCACCGACCTGCAACTGGTTCAAGCCGTCACACAACTCATCGCCGCCTACACGGATCAACTCCTCTTCTCACAGGATGACGAAGGGAACTACAATCTCTCTCCCTATGATGCCTTTCTTGAGATCAACGATTTGCCACGCCAACCGGATAAATGGGAGTCTCCGGATTCATATACTCGCCGGTTGCTCCAACAGATTCAATTCCTCGAATCATACGATTCCCAAAATTATTCCCGATGGCCCTCACCCTCTTCTTCCGATAGCCCGACCCTGCAATTCGTGGAGAAAAATCCCCATACGGCAGATGGCAAGTTTCAGTTCCATAATCAACCATTCACCTTTGGGCCTGAGGAACTAAAAGGGTTGAAAATCTTTTTCGCTCAACAGAACCGACACAGACATCGTCGTCATAAAGGTCACCAGATTCGCCCCAGTGACCAGGCCCAGGGAGGAATTGGGAATTGTGTGGCATGTCATACCCCACCCAATTTCACCGATTTTCGATTTCACAATACTGGAATTGCCCAAACAGAGTATGAACGCATTCATGGTCCCGAATCGTTTTCCATGATTCAAATCCCAGGATTGGATGAACGAAATGGAAATATCGAAGCCTACCTGCCTGCCACGGGAAAGCATCCTTATGCTCAAGAACCATTCCGCGCTATCCCCTCGCCGGACAACCCCCAACAGACCGACCTGGGCATTTGGAACATTTTCTGGAATCCCGACTTTCCCGGCTCTCAGCTACCTATTTGGTCCATCCTCTGCGAGGACGCCCTCAATGAACACTTTGGGGTGTTTCGTGGTTTCCAGGCCTGTCGACCAGATCGACTCCTCCCAAAAGCCATTGGAGCCTTCAAAACTCCAGGCCTCCGCGACTTAGGGCATTCAGCTCCCTATAGTCATACTGGGATCGCCGACACCCTGGAGGATGTAATTCGAGGATATATGACAAATTCGGAATTAATGCGAAACGGGAAACTACGCAATGGCGCGTCCCAGCTCAAAAACATCGTCTTACTCCCAGAAGATATCCCGGCCTTAACGGCTTTTTTACGATCCTTAAACGAAGACTACGAATAAACGGCTAAAATATCGTCGAGACAAGATCTTACACATGTATCCCTAACAACTGGAAGAAACTGAACTTCCTTAAGCCCACGGTGAATTTTTCACCGTGGGCTTGTTTTTTTGAATGCCTTTTCTTGCAAGATGGTTCCTTCCCTCCCACGATTCCGAAAGCAGCGAATTTGAGAAATCACCTGAAGCCATACTACGGGAGGAACTTTCCTCGAAGGATGGTTCATCCCGGTTCGTTGCACCTCCCATTCCGATTCAGACCGATTTTCCTCATTAAGAGTGCCTGTTTTTATAGTGAGACAACATGCCGTACAAAGTGAGTCGTTCTCAGAAGGAGGGAACGGCATGGAAGAGAAGATGATTCTGAGGGGCTTTACCCCTGACCAGAAGCGTGAGATGTTGCCGACAGAAAGTTGTTATATGTCCTCCTCGGCTGTCTATGGCGCCAAAAGTAGCATGGCCAAGTCGAGCCCCAGGCTCGGCGTGAGGCTCATGGAAGGGATTGCGCTAAGAGATCCGGGAAAGGAATTCCTTGTGGTACAACGGGTACAACGGGTACAACGATTAGATGAAGGTGCGCATCGGGCATGTGCGATGATATCTGCTTACGGTCACTGATTGATCCTCCCGGTTGTTTTTATCCCATTTTTTCTCTCGAGAACTTTCAAAGAAGTTGTTTTTGTCGAGGTGTTGCCTGTGACCACTACCAGTCAATGATCCTTGCCGATTCTCTCTTTCTATCAACGTCATCAGCCTTATAGACTCCCCGTCCATCCAGTCAAACCGTCTCCAAATCATGGGCGCAACAGGAGAACCCATCTCACGCTCGTTAATCACCGCCAAAGCACCAATTTTTTCCAGGATTTGGCATCTCCAGGCCAATGGCTCAGGCTGCCTGGGGATCCCCTCGACAGAGAAAAACCTCCTGCTTGAAAGGGAATCGCTCAATTTCGGTTATAGACAAAAAACATGCTTTTTCTGTTATTTGAACATGGGCAAAGTATTTATTTTTATCTATTATTGAAAACATAAATGATTTTCATTATCATTAAATGACGAATTACAGAGACGACGGATATTTCCAATATAAATTCTCTTAAGATTCCTCTCCAGACCAATGACGTCATAGGAAATAATGAAGAAGACAATATCCAAACCAACTAACCCTCAACCATCTGATTGGACCTGCCACGGTGGGGGGCCTATTGCCAAACATACAATAAAAGGCACTGAAGTCCAATGCGGTCGAGGCACCATGACATGCCAACGAGAACAACAAAATTCACACGATCACCTGGAAAAGCTGATAGAGGAATTACGCTGTTTGGCGCGAGAAGGGACTCATGTGAAAATCGGGACACATCCAGTCGAAGAACGATCTTCATTTATTTGCAAAATCCTGCAAGACCTCCTCTCCGGGTTAAAGGATACCCGGGCATTTTCACATTCAACAGCTCAACAGATTCACACCTTCATGATCTCACATCTGCATCAGGGGCTTACCCTCAAAGACATTTCCCTCTTCTTGGGGTATTCGGAAAAGTACTGTTCGCAGCTCTTTCACACGGTTATCGGTGAATCGTTCCGTTTCCATCTCAAAAGACTGCGAATAGAACGAGCTAAATTTCTGTTACAAGAAGGTCATGCCAACCTCAGGGAAATTGCGACAGCCCTTGGGTTTAGCGATCAGTTTGCCTTTAGTCATTTTTTCAAGAATGCGGTGGGTTGTTCTCCCTCAAGTTTCCAGGCTCTGTTTGAGGATGTATCTGAAGTCCAGCCCACACAAAATGCCAATGAACGCTAAAAGCCATCAATACAAACTATATTCCAGGGCGAGCTACCCAGTACCTGCTCAAAAAGGTTGGGCGTCTTTCCCTCCTCCCGGGCGCCCAACCCATCTTTTCGGTTGGAGGACACACACAAACACAATGGAGGCCATTGCCATGACCATAGGACATTCCACTATTCCACGTATCCGGGTTCCTGCACTACTGAAGGGGAATATGATCGATGTGGACCTAGCCAGTCTGGAGGGACAATGGGGCATGCTATGTTGCCTGCCCCGCCTAGAATTTTGCGATGCCGTGTTTCTCAATCAGTTTCGCAGAGCCGTTCAAAAACAGGGCGCCGCCCTTTTGGGCATCCAACACCCAGCTCACCCGTTTCTCGCTGTCCACCTACCCAAAGCCAAAATCCTTTCCATCCCTTTATTGACTGACTCCGCACAACGCATAGGTCGAGCCTTGGGCTTATCGAGTGAAGCTCACTTAAACCAATGCCAGAGCTTCATCTTCGATCCAGAGGGAGTAGTCAGAAACAAACTGACTCATTCGTTCAACTGGCATTGCATGACCCTCCTTTTGGGCATATTGAAGCAATGCCAAGTTTTTCATCCTCAGGCCACTCAAGAACATATCGACTTTCCTCCCACCGACAATTTCATATTTGCTGAACAGGACCTGAATCCAAGCCTCTGCTGACACTCACTAACAAATCAACCTCATACCACTCAGGAGACACCTATGCCACCAAGTCAACAACCCAAACTGAATGTCTGCGATTGTAGTCGAATTCATCTCACCTATAAGTCAGTCACCCTTCATTTTAAGAAAGAAGAGTTCCTCGCCTATGCCATGCAAATGACGAGAATGGCAGCTCAGGTATCAAACACCGCTGGGTTACGAAGGGCACCCGATCTTGTTGACGCAGCAATCTCCAATTGCCATTGAAAAAAATGTTCGTCATCCATCAAGTATGATCATGGAAAACATCCGTCATGCCTCTTCACCTAGTTGACGAATCAAAGGAACATCTCAAACCATGGCCAAAGCGTGCCGGATCCCAATTTAAGCAGTGAAATCCGAAACGATGCCACATGAATTGGTGATCCTCCGTACTGCCCTGAATCCGGCCAACCTTGCGCGGATGGAGGAGAAGGATCATAAAGGAACTGTCACCTGGCAACAGCAGGAATAATAAGGTACTCCTGGATTCAAGCCGTTATGTCCTCTTCTGTAACGTCCCGAAGCATTACGAAAAAAAATGTATCCTCGTTTCATGTGACAAAAGAACAGGTGTAGGCTCACACAAATCATAACAGCGGATTTCCACGAACAACGGAGGGAGAGAGAAGGGTTCCTCTTTGGAGGCAACGGGACATCACTCTCAGCCTAAAATGACAGGCTACGTATGGGACAAGCAAAAAGCCTGTTCATCTCCCTGATGCGCGAGGCGCCTGTTGAATACAGGCACCTCGCCTTATGCAAAATATATTGGAAAGCTCGCGGACGGACTAAAAACTACCATCCTCCTCTTTCGCCTGACGCCAAACAATTAACGTCTTACCCCTCATTCTTGATTTGCTCGCTCAAATAATTCTCCAGGCCAATCTGCTTAATTGTTTCCTGCTGAGTTTCAATCCAATCGATATGTTCGTCTTCATCTGCCACCATATCTTCGAGCAGATGCCGCGTCGTGAAGTCTCCAACCTTTGTACAATGTTGGATGGCCTCAGTCAGGAGGGTGACCATCTTTTTTTCTTTCGCTAAATCCGACTTCAGTTGTTCGGGCACGGACTCGCCGATTTTCACCGTTCCCAATCGCTGGACATTGGGGACGCCTTCAAGATACAGAATATGTTCAATAATTTTGTCGGCGTCTTTCATCTCGCTAAAACTCCGTTCTTTCACTTTATGCTCCAACCGGTTATATCCCCAGTTATCACACATTTTGGCATGGAGAAAATATTGGTTAATAACCGTCAATTCCTCGGTTAAAATTTGATTCAAAAATTCCACAACCCCCTTTTTGGCTTTCATTACACACCTCCCTTTGGTGATTAAATAGAAATGAATTAAAAAAGCGGGGCCTCAAAGGGCTCACTGCCACTCCATGTGATAGCCGCCAGAGTGAGACATTATCCGTCGGTTCTTCCACCAACGTCAATATAAATATCTAGGAATAAATACCTATTAATGAGATTCAAAATCAACTTCGATGAAACAAAAACTCAACCTCAGTCCATGCCCTTAAACCCAGCCCGCCTTCATAAGATTCTTATTTCCTTTGACCAAATTTTCCCTTACGGAACATCAGAAATTGATGTTGGCCTGAGTTCCCTTTCTCTTAAGTAAATTAATCTGGCTAAGTACCTTCCATCGATACATCTATTTTCACGAAGATGACTGAGCACGCGGTTAAGGAAATGCCTTTCTTAAACATGCATTTTCTAAACATTGGTCATGGTAATAGGAGCGAGAAAAGAGTTACAATAATGATATTGAGAGTGAGTTTCATTTGAATAAAACCCATCGCCTCCCTCTCACCCTGTAGCAAGAAAACCATTTCCAGGAGGATCTCACATGAACGGGCATTCTTTTATCGTGGAAGGCGAAAAACCCGTGTTCATCAGCTTGTTGATATCACTAGGACTCGTTTTTCTCAGTATCATTGGTCTGTGGGCATGGCCAGAATTCATGATGGCCATAGGCCATTAGGAAAGGATTGAAGAATGGGAAAACGTTGGCTGCAGGTCGGTGTGAGTATTCTGATCTATTTGGGTGGCCAGGCCCAAATCGTTCACAGTGTTCAATCAGGAACTCCGGATCATCCCATAGCCTGGGAGCCCCTGCCCAATGGCCTGATTTCCATGGCCTATGACGGCACGGGAGATGGCATCCCGGACCATTTCACTTTACACCCCATTACGTGGTCCGGATGGTCGGCCCAAGCGATCAAAGAAATTGAACATCAAGCCTGTATGGATGACCAATGGGTCTTCATGGTGGAGTATGCCCAGGATCGGTACGTCTACTTTGCCCAGCAGACTCCCGTGTTGGTTGGGGATGATCCCAAACAAACAGGTAGGTGGATGGCTCAAAATGTGAGGCCCACTGACGTGAAAGAATTCCAACACCTCAACCAGACAGCCCACCAACCTGACAATGTAACATGCCCCATTGCCGTCCCCAGGCAACATCAAAAGCCATGACCCATTTCTTTTCCGAGGATTGCCCTGGGTCGTCGTGACGTTGCAAAAAGTTCGCTCTCTTTCTTCACATACATCAATGTCCTTCTTTACCGAACGAACTAACCAAACAAAATAACTTCCGCACCAGCCCACGAGTAAACCATAAGGCAGGAAGAACCCTGCGGCGTTCTACCGCCCCTTCCTCAATACCTTACGCCAGATTCTTTCATAAAACCATTTGGTGAGCATTTAATAAATGCTCATTTTCAACTTCAGTTTCACACAATTTTCAAGATGGAGTGAATGTTTAATGGACGCGAATGTGGGTAGAGAGGAATGAGTGAATCAGCCATTCCAGGCAACGCGGTCATCCCATAACGGTGCATTAATTGGGGGGATTACGTGGATGATCAGATACTTGCAAACCGCCAGGATAATTAAACCCACACATAGGAGGCCACAGCACCATATCCCATTTCAGGAAATACAGGAAAAGCTCTCTCAAGGAAATCAGCTTTTTGAATCTCCAAATCGTGGAATTGGAGGAATAGGAAAAAGACCGACAAACCTTTGCCCTCCTCTAAATTGATCAAAAAACGAGATGAAAAACACGGGGAGACCGGAATGACTGACGAGAAGCAGAACGCAGCTACTACAACTTGATTGAAAAACCTGACTGCCGGGGGACATCCCATTTAAAAATCAACCCAGAGAGCAGCGTCCATCCAGTGGCACCATTCCTTATATTCATCCAATTATTCTTTCATTCAATTCAAATAAATAAGATGTAACCTCCCGGCAGCCGTCTTTTCCCACTGATCACTTGTTTTCACCAGCCTGTTTTCCACATTAAATGATTCATTTCCAAATGAGTATCCTTGAAATTGACAATCCTTGGTGGTTTTATGTACCATAATTTGATATTGATAATGGATCTCAAATTCATATAAATAAGAGTGACCACCTGACTCTACCCAGGATGCCCGTAAGTGCTCAGACACAACATATTCATGGATCAATTTCTCAAACCCGGCATATTTTTTACTGGATACCAAGGAGGAAATAACATGAAGATCGGAACACGTGCTCCAATGTGGAAAACCCCCTGTCTGTTAAAGGGAGGATTGCAGTATCTTCCCTTAACAGCATTTCAGGGATCCCAATTTGTGTTGTGCTGCTTGCCCGCCTTTACTGAAACCGATGCCTGGTTGTTAGAACAACAAGCCGACCGGTTTCATGCAAGTGGGGCCGTGCTCGCGGCCTTAATATCTGACAAAGCCTTACTTGGGAATTCTTGGTGTCGTCCTCCTCGGGACTTTGGTCTTCCGTTATTGACTGATCCTCTCAGGCGCTTGGAACGTTCCCTGCACCTCACCAACTCTTTACCACCCCATCGATGCGAAACATTATTTTTTGACCATCGTTGCTACCTACAATTTCGTCTATTCCATGATCTGAACCTCCGAGGGATTACCACAGTGCTTGAGGTTGCAGAAAGTGATTTCTGCCAGAGATCTGCTCAACCTGTTCTCAAGTCCAGGCTCACCTTCGACCATTCCCCGGCGCATTGCTTACCACTTGAGGCTCCAACGGGATGAATCTCCTCCCTCATTTATCGAATTAGCAGTAACCTTTGAAGGATATACTCTATGATGATTGCACCAGCCTCCACAGTACCCGTTGTTTCAAAAACGCCCTTTCTTTCCGTTCACCAATGGCTGTTTCTCATTTTGTGTCTCATGGTAGGAATGCATGCCGGCCTAGGACATGCTCCTTCTCAATGGACCGATGCCCTTCCAGACATCGTGCTGTTGGGAGCCACCGGCTTGGCAATCGGCTGCATAGGCCTATTGATAGAACGACAACTCATGTCATGCCGCCGCTCCACCTTGATTGGTGGTAGCATAGGACTTATTGTCGCCCTGGCAGGAATCGGTTTTTTATCGATCATGGGAATGGGATCAGGTCTCCTCCAGATGTCTTCCCTCACCCCGTGGATCGGACTCCCTCTGTTTCTTCTCTGTCCCTACATCGGGTTGATTGTCGGTATTCACATCTCCAACACACTGGTGCCGGCCCCTATCGCTGAACAACCAAAAATATCTTCTCCCCACACTTCACTTACCCCATCGAACACCGTTCAAAAATTGCTGGATTCTAGCGCCATTATCGATGGCAGAATACTTCCTCTCTGCACCACAGGGTTTTTGGAAGGTCCTTTCCTGGTTCCCAAAAGTATTCTTCATGAACTCCAAACATTAGCCGACTCCGCTCACCCCTCTAAACGAATTAAGGGGAAGCGTGGCTTGGATATCTTATCTCAACTCCAACAGTTGCCAAACATGGAGGTGGTGATAATTGAGGACTGGGAACCCGAAATATCCGCAGTTGACCATCAACTCATCGCCATAGCCAAAAATCGCGAAGCTAAGATCGTGACCAACGATTGGAACCTGGCAAAAGTCGCATTACTTCAAGGTGTATCTTCCCTCAATGTGAACGAATTAACCTATCAATTACGGCCTTTGGTATTGCCTGGGGAAACGATTCGGGTTTTCATTCACAAGGAAGGGCAAGGGCAAGGGCAGGGGATTGCACATCTAGATGATGGCACGATGGTCGTCGTTGACCACGGTGCCACTCTGGTCGGTCAAGCCATTGAGGTGGTGGTTACCCGATTCATGCAAACCAGCACGGGAAGGATGATTTTCTCAACTCCCCAAACCAACACCTCTTCAATGCTTTTCAATCTTCAACCGCTCCCCAATCGCTCAGAGGCCGCTCAGGAATACTCTCGTAGCCTCGTGGAAGACCAGGGATGAGGATGGACAAATGACCAAATCACCCAAACATGGTGTCGTTAAACGTCCTCAACATTCATTTATCCGGATATCTCCGCTCATCGAACTGCCCGCCTCCCCCGGAGAGGACTCTTCCCCTCTCCAAGCTAGTAGGGGACCCATTCGCACTCCTGGGTCCCCTACTTACTTTGATGCTGCTTTTTGACAAAATTAGCCTTAAGAAAGGAACCAACCATGCCATTTCAACGCTGCCCACAATGTCAGAACAGTACACTTGCACCAACCGGAGCCTTTTGGTGTTGTACGAATTGCGGATCTGCAATCACATCCCAGGCACTAGCCGCCATGAAGGAATCCAAAAAAATCAAAAGCCATCGGCATGCCCACCTCGTTCACCAGACACTTTAATGCTATCTAGGACAAAAATGCTTTATCCTATACCGTAATTTCACCACATCATTAAGTCACGGCAGAACCCTGTAATCATAGAAGGGGGACAATAACTAAACACGCCCACTCCCGTTATTTGCCCATAGCGCCCACCGCTATGGGGAGGGTAGAACCGGTTTGGACTAAAGCTACGTTCTCTGACGCCCCTGACCTGTTGGATGAGACGGCTTCTCTATGCCCAATTAGACCTATTTGTTCCGCTAATCACAAAAAGTGGTTTCCTTAACACCCTTCTACCGGCATGGGAGAATGTTTACCGGATTTCCCTTCCTTAACATTGGATGAACACCTCAATATTAGCCTAAATCTGATGCCCGACTAGATAAATGTGAGGAGGATGTCAAGCAGTGCCGCCAAGCATTAATATCCAACCCTGACAATAAGGGAATTTCCGAAACCCTCTCCCGTGAATTTAAATTTTCTGAAGATGCAGCAATGGTTAATGGCCAAAAATAGGTTTCTAGCTGAAAAGCCGGAGTCTATACCAAATGCCCTCTTCCATCACTCACCGTGCCGGTAGATGGTGCATGATACGCAAGAACCATCTACATTATTCATCCAGAAATTGATCAACAGCGGCATGAAGAGTATGTTGAATTTGCTCACAGTTTTCAACGGAAAGAATTTTTTCTCCATGGGAGTTGGTTACATAAAAGACATCAGCCACCTGATCTAACCTAGTCCCGATTCTCGCCATATGAATTGAGAGATCCAATTGAACCAGGGTTTTAGCGATCACAAAGAGTAGCCCTTGCTTGTCATCGGCAAAGATGTCAATCACCGTATAAGCATCGGATACCCCCTGATCAATATGGACTTCCGTGGGATGCCGGCCAGTTGGAAAGGGACGGCCAAAGGCCATGCGCCGTCGTCGTTCAACCAATTGATGCACTGATTGCCTTCCCTCCACGACCTGTTGAATCTCCTTCGCCACCTCCTCTAGGCGACCGACAGATGGCGGCCCTTCATAATCAGAATCGTAGACCGAAAACACATCCCACACCGTGCCATCCTTGAGTGTCATAATTTGCGCTTCCAATACCTGCAATCCCATGGTGGCCAATACTCCCGCCACTTGCATGAAAATTCCCGGCTTGGTCTGTTCCCGCGTGATCAGCACATACTCCGATACGCCTAACGTTTGATTGAATCTTGCCTCCACTTGGGTCGACTTTACAGACAGAGATTGAATGGCTAAAAGATACGCAGCCATCTGGCCAACCGGTGTCGATTGAACATACCGACCGGGAAGTTGTTGAAGTGTGGCATTCACCCGTTCCGTCCAGTCGAATTCAGGATAACGTCCTTCGCCTCGATAATTCTTTAAAATTCCGATAAGTTCATTTCGAGCTTCTGGCGAAAAATTCATACCCCCATCACCGGAATTAGATGGACCTGTGTCCCCTGCGAGCTCTGCGTAGGTCAGGGAATACAGTTCACCTAACAGGGACTCCTTCCATTTCGTCATCACCTCAGGTCCCACCGCTGATATATCTGCAATCGTCAGAATGAAGAGCTTCTGAAGGATCCCGACGGTTTTCACAATTCGAGCGAATGTGACAATCGTTTTCGGATCGTTCAGGTCTCGACGAAAAGCCGTATGAGACATCTGCAAATGGTGGCGAACCAGGAATGCCAGAGCCTGTCGTTCCTTCTCAGATAAATCCAACCGATCAGCCGTTAGGTGGGCAATCTCCTGACCGACTTCACTATGATCCCCCGGACGCCCTTTGCCTAAATCATGAAGCAGCAGTGCCAAATGCAAAATGTCTTTATCAGGGATGTTCCGGTAGACTTCCCCTATTATTCCTTGATGATTCTGGAGGCGCTCCGCTTCCCTCACTGCAAGCAGACTGTGCTCATCAACCGTGTATTTATGATATTGATTGAACTGCATGAGGCCACGTACTCGGGAGAAAGCCGGCACGAGTTTTTCCAGTAGACCGGCCTGATGCATGGCCTCAAGAGTTTGAGCTATCCGACCAGGGGTTGACAAAATGTGTCGAAAAAGCACACTCACCGATTTGATATGAAACTGTTCATTGGGTAGGGTTCCCATGTGCTGGGACAATTCATTGAGAATGCACGAATCGATGGGGACAGCCTGACGATGAGAGACCATAAATAACTTAAGAAGCAACATAGGGCTTTCCATCACCTCAAGTAATTTATCGGTCTGAATTGTCAACCGATTTTCTAGAATACGGAAATGTCCTTCGATTAAGGGGGAAGGGCACCATCGCCGGACCCGGTCAAGCCAAGTTCCCTTTTTGGCTTGATCAAAAAACCGCCGCCCACGGTCAAATAATCCGGTCGTATGACGGAAATACACTTGCATAAATTGCTCAACGGCCAGCAAATGAGGATGATCCACAAATCCCCAAATTGCAGAGAGCCGAACCTGATCGTCGAACGTGAGAATATCTTGAGCCCGTCCCGCTTCAAAATGTAAAAAACACCGAACTCGCCATAGAAATTCCTGTGCATCCTGCAGAACCTGATAATCCTGAATAGCAATTATTCCCCGATTCGAGAGTTCTTGAATCGTCCCCGCCCCATATCGAGCCTGGCCAATCCATTGCAACAAATGCAGATCACGTAGCCCCCCCTTACTTTTTTTAATATTCGGCTCGAGCATAAATACCGTCTCACCAAATTTGGCATATTCTCTCTCCCGCTCTTGGATTTTATCGAGAACAAACCGTTGCGCTCGCTTCTTGATGATCCGACGTGCGAATTTTCGTTGAAATTCCTGAAACACTGAAGCACTGCCAATAAGAAATCGTGCTTCCATCAGTGAGGTACAGGCAGCGAGGTCGGCCTCTGCGATCGTCAGGCATTCTGCGAGGGACCGCACACTATGCCCAACTTGAAACCCAAGATCCCAAAGCCGGTGAAAAACTCCGGTTGAAAGCGCCTCAGCGACTTCTCCTTGATTGCCCTGAGTGAGAATCATGACATCGATGTCGGAATATGGAGCTAACTCCCGCCGCCCATACCCCCCCATGGCCACTAAACAACACTGCTGCCAGCCAGCGCGTACACCGGCATTGCCTTGCTGAATGACCTCACGAAACCGCGCGATCAGTAAAGCATCCATAAAATCTGAAAAAGCCTGGGTGATTTCACTGCCCATCGCCCCTTCGATTAATCTTTGCCGAAGAACCTCCCGCTGTTCCTGGAGAAGGTGAAGCCCCAGATAGGAGTCCTTGTGTTCCGTTAAACCGGGAGGGGTCAAAGGAAGGTCTTCACTCACAGAAGGTAACTCCACTAAAGCTGATCATGCCAGGCATTCAGGTTAATCTCCCGAAACATATCGGTTCGTAATCGGCATCCGCCGATCTTTTCCTAACGCTCTCGAAGTAATTTTAATGCCCACTGGCGCTTGTCGACGCTTGTACTCGCTGCGATCTACCATCCCCATGACCATTCGGACAACATGAGAATCATAGCCCATCTTCACAATCCTATTCATTGACTCATTGTCCTCAACATAGGCCTGAAGAATGGCATCTAACATCGGATAGGGAGGGAGGGCATCCTGATCTGTCTGATCAGGCCTCAACTCAGCGGAAGGGGCGCGCACCTGAATTCTTTCTGGAATAATCACTCGATCAAAACAAGAGCCCCTATACTCGCTTCGCCATCGAGAAAGCTGATACACTTTTGTTTTGGGAATGTCTTTGATAACGGCAAACCCTCCAGCCATATCCCCATACAGTGTGGCATACCCCACACTCATTTCGCTTTTATTCCCCGTCGTCAGCACTAAGTATCCGAACTTATTGGAAAGAGCCATCAGCAGGGTTCCTCGGATGCGGGCTTGGAGATTTTCTTCTGTCGTATCAGCCTGACAGCCGTGAAAGGATTTGCCCAACACCCGAAGAAAAGTCTTGAATACGCCTGATATTGAAAGACTCCGCATATCGATTCCTAATTTTTTCCCTAGCCGGCGAGCATCCTCACGACTTTCCTTAGAAGTATAGGGGGATGGCATCATGACACCCATGACATTGGACGCGCCTAAAGCATCTCGGGCAATCAATGCGGTCAAAGCCGAATCAATCCCTCCGCTGATACCGACAAGAACCCTGGAGAAGGCATTCTTCCTCACATAATCTTGCACTCCCAGCACGAGTGCCCGGTAGATTTCTTCCATCTCTCCGATTACCGGTGTGAGCCTTATGACACTTGGAACTCCAGACTTCGGCCACGTTGGTGTCCATCCCATGCGGATCATCGGAATCCGAACCTCATCGGCATCGAATTCAGGTTCTTTTCCAGACCTTTTGAATTTCCCCTTTCGTATTGACGGAATATTGAGGTCGGTAAGCAAGAAATCTTCTTTAAAGGCTTTTGCCCGCGCAAGTATTCGACCGGTGGAATCCATGACGAGACTATTCCCATCAAAGACCAATTCATCCTGGCCTCCAACCATATTGGTATAACTAACCATTACATTGTTAGCCTTAGCCCGAACCGCCAACATGTGTTCACGACTTTGGGTTTTCCCAATGTGATAAGGAGAAGCATTGATGTTTAGGATAAGCTGAGCACCGCCATACGCTGCCTGCTGGCTGGCCGGACCATTGGCAAACCATATATCCTCACAAATATTGATTCCGATACGTAACGGGCCCAGGCAGTAGACCGGACTGGTTCGTCCCGGTTGAAAATACCGTTCTTCATCAAACACTCCATAATTGGGCAACTTTGATTTGGCATATGATCTTTTCACCTGTCCATCGACCAAAACCCACGCCGCATTTAAGGGCTTCCTTCGATCAAGCCCGGAGCCCAGGATGGAATGTTGAGCAGGACGATCAGATTCGATTACGCTTCCCACTACGGCCATAATCCCCTTCGTGACCTTGGCAATACGGTCCCGCATCCGACTTATATTAAATAGAAACTGGGGCATGAGGAGAAGATCTTCTGGAGGATATCCACACACCGCCAATTCCGGAAAGACCACCACATCCGCTTTGGCTTTTTTGGCCTCGCGAATCCATCCGCAAATGGTGCGCGTGTTCCCCTCTAGATCCCCAACGACCGCATTCATCTGCACCATTGCTAATCGAAGCATCATGATAAAAAAAACGTCCTCTGTCCCAGCGGAACCGAGGACGCCATTGTCCTTTGAGCTAACATATACAGGAAGACGTCGTTGTCGCCCTTCAGCGTATTATACAAGTGATGAAGAGTCCGTTCAAAAAACCTTTCCTCAAATTCCTATGTCCATGATGAATCGTCCTAGGGATGCCTACTGAGTCGCCCGTTGAAGTTCCTCCGCGAGGATAATCGCATCTGCAATTTCTCTCATGGATTTTCGAAGATTCATGCTTTGTCGTTGCATAAGACGAAACGCTTCAGGTTCTGACAATCCCCTAGACGCCATTAAAAATCCCTTAGCACGCTCTACCAATTTTCGCACTTCCAGGGCCTCCTGCATCTCAAACGATTTTTCCATAAGCCGAGTGTGCTCTATGGCGACGGCGGATTGATTCGCAATGGCTTGAAGCGTGATCACTTCTTCATCTGAAAACGCATGGTAACTGGAAGTGTATACATTTATCACCCCAATCGGATTTTCTTTCATGAGCATGGGGATGGACAATAAAGAATGCAATCCTTCCTGTTTCGCCAAATCCCGATAAAAATATCCCTCTTCCGCCTTTACATCCGAGACATACACCGGATGGTGATCCTGCACAGCCCGACCACTCATGCTCTGCCCAACCTTCAAAGGTGGCTTCCGCCGGTACGCATCGCTCAGACTTTGAGTGGCAGCAATGCGAAGTTCCCCAGAAGCCTGGTCGACCAGCATGATCGAGCAGATCTTTGAATTCATCAGCTGAGCGGTCATAGTCACAATTAATTGCAGCACATCCTCTATCAGTCGATTAGACGCCACAGTTTCCGACACTTGGGAAAGAGTTTCAAGCCGGCGCGCTTTTTGCCGCATATCATCATACAATCTGGCATTGGCAATGGCTCCGCCGACTTGATTAGCAATGGTCAGTAAGAGGGCTAGCGTTTCTTCGGCATACCGTTTCGGCCGCTTATGCTGAACATTGATGACTCCGATCATTCTCCCCTTACTTGTGATGGGAACTGACACAAACGCCTGAAAACGATCTTCCGGCAGACGATGAAAAAACTTAAATCTGGCGTCATCACTTGCATTGCGGGAAATCACCACTGGAACTTTTTCTCGTGCCACCCATCCGGTAATCCCTTCACCCAGACCAATAGATATCCGCCCGATGAGCCGGGGATGAGGATTTTTTGATGCACGCAGAATAAGTTCGTCTGTTGTTTCAGAGATCAAATACAACAGACAGGCATCCCCCTTCGTCACTTCAACAACCACCTCCACTATTTGCTTTAATACTGTTTCCAGCTCCAAAGAACCACTAATGGATTCGCTGATTCGGTGAAGAATCTGCACTTCACGGCTCCGTTCCCGAACGAGGTGCTTCAGGTCTTCTATGGTCGAAGGACGGACCTGAGCCATGTTATTTTTGTTTCCTGGATAGACGTGGACGACTCAATGTCTCTGGAACGGACTTCAATCGTTTCACGCGGGAGGACTGACTGGCAGTGAACCATTGACGAATACGTTGCCGAACAAGGGGCACAACTTGGACATTCCCAATTGAGGTGGGTACCACGCAATTGATTTGGCCCTTTACCACCTTTTTGTCATGTTGCATGGCCCCCCAGAGATCCATGAATGTCATTGAGGGCATAGCAATGGGCAACCCGACATCCTGAATCAAATCACGTTGCCGCTCAACAAGCTCATTAGTACACATCCCTAAAAATTGCGCCATTGCGGCTTCCTGCACCATGCCGATTCCCACAGCCTCTCCATGAATCCATGTTTTATAGCGTCCCCAAGTTTCCAGTGCATGGCCTACGGTATGGCCATAATTCAAAATTCGGCGGCGCCCCGATTCCCGTTCATCTCCGCCCACAACTTCGGCTTTAATTTCACAACACCGCCGAATGACGGTAGGGATCACATCCTCTGCTTGTTCTCGTAAGCCATCTATGTTTTGCTCTAAATATTCAAAAAATTTCGGATCGGCAATCATGCCATACTTAATCACCTCCGCTAAACCTGCGACCCATTCACGTTTCGGAAGAGATTGCAACGCCTGCGGATCAACGACAACGACACGTGGCTGATAAAATGCGCCGACCAAATTTTTTCCTATTGGATGGTTAACCCCTGTTTTTCCCCCCACGCTCGAATCTACCTGAGCCACCAATGTCGTCGGGACTTGGACGAAGGGAACACCGCGCAGATAGACAGAGGCCGCAAATCCAGCCACATCTCCCACGACCCCCCCACCTAACGCCAACACCACTTCCTGGCGCTCAAGTCGTTGCCTGACCAGTTCATCCAGTATTTTTGACAGCCAATACATAGATTTAGCTTTTTCTCCATCGGGAATCACAACAAAAAATGGAGAAAACCCGCACCGCTTCAAGGACCGGAAAACGACTCTACCGTAGAGCTCATTGACGATTGAATTGGTCACAATGGCAACTTGACCGGATAATCCAACATCCTGAAGCACACGGCCAATCTGAGGCAGAATTTGCGGTTGGATAAGAACGTGGTAGCTCCGGTCTCCTAAAGAAACCGGAACGTGTCTCGAGAGTTCAGAGATATTCATCTAGCGGAAATCACCAGAAAACGGTCTCATTACAAGCAACAAAAAAAATCTGCCACGATAGGAGCTCAGGCCAAAGCACTTAAAACGTTCGGACATACTCTTGATAAGCCTCAAAATTTTTTTTCATTTCATCCAACGTATCTCCACCAAATTTTTCAATTAAGGCATTGGCCATTTCATATGCAATCACCCCTTCTCCGACAACACCGGCAGCCGGTACAGTACAAATATCCGAACGCTCCACGGTGGCCTCAAACGATTCTTTAGTTTCAATATCCACACTGTCTTTGGGAGTGTAAAGGGTCGCGATGGGTTTCATGGCCACCCGCAGAACAATCGGTTGCCCATTAGTAATACCGCCTTCCAACCCACCAGCATTGTTCGACTTTCTGATAAATTGTCCTGTGGCTGTATCAAAGTAGATATCGTCGTGCACTTCAGAGCCAAAACGGCGGGCCGACTCAAAACCCATTCCAATTTCGACCCCCTTCATAGCTTGAATACTCATCGCAGCAAATGCCAAGCGAGCACTCAGTCGCCGATCCCATTGAGCATAAGTCCCTAGCCCAATCGGAACGTTCGTCACCACGACTTCAAAAATTCCACCCAAGGAGTCCCCTTTATGTTTGGCTGCCCGAATCTGTTCAATCATTTTTTTTGCCGTCTCCGGATCATGGCATCGTACGTCAGATTGTTCTGCATGTTCATATGCCATCAACGGGTCATTCGGTCTGGGGGCCGCAACGCCTCCAATATCCATCGTATAACTGACCACCCGCATATCAAACTGGGCGAGCAACGCCTTCGCCACCCCACCAATAGCCACTCTGATGGCTGTTTCTCTGGCACTGGCTTTTTCCAGCACATTGCGGATATCCCGATGCCCATACTTGATGGCTCCAACCAAATCTGCGTGGCCCGGTCGTGGACGAGTCACCACGCGTTCGGTGGAGGGGGGACCAGGTTCTGACGCCATGATGTCTTTCCAGTTTTCCCAGTCTTTATTCCAGATCAACAGCCCTAAGGGATTTCCCAAAGTTTTCCCTTTTCGAACCCCACAAATAAATTCAATCCGGTCTTTTTCAATGCGCATCCGGCCACCACGACCATATCCGCCTTGCCGACGGATCAAATCTGCATTAATTTCATCGGCCACGACCGGCAAACCTGACGGAACTCCCTCCACCACCGCCATGAGACCTTTCCCATGGGATTCCCCCGCATTTAAATATCTCAACATTTCATTCCTTTTTTCAGGATTACACACTCATGCCGGTGGCATGTCTCCTCTTATCCATTCCCAAACGTATCAAGTATGGAGCTGCGAACTTAGTCGACGGGTATTGTTGAACGCCTAATAACCCCTTTCGATGAGCGCAAATGGGTTGACGAATCATCCCCTAGACTTCAAGAGTATGGATTATGAAGGTTTTTTCAGGCTTTCTCAACAAAAATATTCATGGTGATTTTTGAATGGTGGGGAAGGAAAGAATGAAGGTTCTTGTCGGGGAAGCCCCCCTCACCGAGGAGGCTGAAGAGACGTACTCCAGTAGCACCTCCTTCTCACTGATGGTCTTAATCGTCCATCCTGATCGAGCAAGTTCAACCCCCGGTCGTACCAAAACTCGCTCAGTTGGAGATATCTGAATGACCGCCTGGTGGCCATCCTGGCCATGCATCACACCAAGAAGTCTCCAGACTGGATTATCTGCGAGGGGAGCATCTTTCGGTTCTGTATCTGATTGGGTCGAAACCTTGGGCGTTGGCAGGGGCTTCGGTATGCGTTTGAAAGGGTCTCGACGATTCACGACAGCGTGTCTGGCATTATCCTGATCTACCCTGGTTTTTGCTAACCTGCTTGGATGAGAAGGCAATGGGGAGTCTCCTTTCCCGGCAGCCTCTCCCATTAACCCAACAAAAATCAACACACCCCAAACACAGACAGAGTAGCTCGCGCACCATCTCCAGTATACCGCCATCCTTGAGACCGTACCCCACATGAACATGACACCGTGCCCTCGCATTCCCGCCAGGAGTTGATTGGCTCGATCATGTTTTAAGCAATTGCTGAACATGTTCAATACCTAAGGGGGTTAACCCGTGCATCACCAGATTCGTGATAAGGGTAGATGAATTTTCGTTTTCTGACCTTCCGGCCATGACAATGGAAGAAATACTTTCGACCCATGCAAGCTGACGCAAGTCATCCAAAAATTGAACTGTTCCCTCGAATTCCCCTTCCACTTTCACGGCAATCCGAATCGAAGCTTCAGCACCCTGAAGTTCCGTCCAAAGACCTTCGGGCTTCCACCCCCGAACCGTCACACCCTTTCGCTTCGCAATTTCCATGATATCCCTTCGAAAAACTTTTGATTCAATATGTTCAGGAAGTTGTTGAATTCGAGCGGACAAAATTTCACGTAAGACGTTGATTTCTCTTTCGATGGCTTTCAAGGAGTCTGTTTTCTGGAGGAGCCCGTGGCGTTCCTGATCTAGGTGAGCGACTTCTTGTTGTAATTCCTCAAGCGAGTGACTCATTTGCTGCCACACAAAGAGGTGGTTACCCAACAGACAGACAAGCATCACCCCCACCAGAAAACCGAATCGATGCCAGATCGATAGTGCCTTCCACTGCGCCATCATGTGGTTACCTGATGATCCCATACAAAACGAATCAGAAAGGAAAAGGCCACTGATTCTCCTTCTGGGCGCTCAAAAATTTCCACTACAGGCAAACTCATGATGATCCGATCATTCTCTAACGCCTCCATAAATTCCACAATATCCTCCAGTGCTAACGATTGTCCGTGTAATTCCACCATCCGTGATTCCAGTTGTACCCGCTCCAACCAGATATCAAGGTCTCCGACATTTCGACTAACCCCATCCAGCAAAGCTACCGGCCAAGCCTTTTCTTTCTCCTGGTCACTGAGCCGCCCAACGGAAGTCATAAGAAGCGCTTTTTGCTCCTTACGACTTTCCACATTTTGAAGTCTTTCCTTTATCCGAACTAAAGCCTGCATTTTGACTGATTTTTCTTGAAGCAAGGCATCAACCTGTTCTTGCAAAGATTTCGTCCACCACCAACTCGCCCCCCCAAAACCCATGAAAACCACCAGACCTAACAACATACAAATCAGCCAGGAAGACTTATGAGGACTCACTTGACGCTGAATTTGGCGTGCTAAATTAATTTCAATCATGAGGGTCGAGCCAACGCAATGCCGCTCCAACGGCAACACCAAATAAAGGCAAGGCTTTCTGAAATCGACAATCCTGTTGAATGTCCTGAGGGACCACGATCTTTTTGAAGGGATTGACCAGAATTACGGACACAGCCAATGAATCAGCGAGTCTTGATTGGAGTCCTTCCAGGACCGAATACCCCCCTGACAGGAATACGCCCCTCACGACTCCCCCGTCAGTTATTTCCGAAACATCCTTGGCAGTTTGAATAACCTGCTCGATGGTCTCCTTAAAAAATTGCTCGAGAAGTAAAGATTCCGAGGCTCCTATCTTATAGCCATTACCAGAAGTTTCAGAAGCCGATTGCATCTCGTCAAGCAGGTCTCCATACCAATCGGCCTCGTAGGATACTTGGTGAATATGTATAGGATGACCTTCTTCCATGACCACCGAAAGAATGCCGGTTGGTCCAAGATGAACAATCAGCCACGTTCCTTCTTGGCCATAGTTATAGACAACCATATTCACGAGTGAGAAAGCATCCACATCGACAAAACCGACACTCATCCCTTGCTGTTGAAATTGTCGCATTCGTTCCTCAATAAATTCTTTTTTTGCCACAACCAGAAGAGCTTGATCCTTTCCATTGTCCAAGGGTCCTGTGACGTTGTGCCGATACACGTCCCACACGGCACCTTGAACATCAAGAGGAATATACCGGTCAAGCTCCAAAGCCAGGTGTTCTCGAAGATCATTTTCCGACATATTGGGAAACGTCAGTCTTTTCAACAACACGTGAGAACTCGAAACCGTAAGGCCCACAGTACGAGGAGAAGGGGATAACTGTTTTCGGAGAATTTGGACGAGATGTCGGTCCTGCTCAAAATCCGATTGGGGATCGAGATTAGATCTAGAGGTAAGGGCTTCAATCACAACACCCTGTAAGAAAGGACTGCCATATCTCGGTTTTAGGGTCACTGCCTTCAACAATCGAGACCCCACATCCACGCCTGTAACATTCTGGCTTTTCCACGAATATCCACTGACCCTTTCTGCTATGCCTTTCCAAATTGCATTCATCTTATTTAGTTCAACAATAATGGCCAAATGTCCCTTTACCTCAATTGAGGTTGTATCTGGATTATCTCTGTAAATGCCATTCCCAAATATGATGTCGTGTTTTTACCTAGATTCGGTTGGTCCCAACACTTGGAGACAATCCTCCTCGTTTGCCTGGTTTACCAATCCCCTTCCCCTTCCCTTCCCTTCGGAATGGCTCTATTATGCCAGGCTTGCTGAATGAGAGGTCAAAAACCGTCGCTTAAAGAAAGGACGGCGACAATGACAAAAAGAATGGGCTTTAAAAGCAGAAATTTCTGGAATGTGGGAACTAATTCTGAGGAAAAGGCTACTCAAGGGCGAAGGGAAATTAGCCTGGATTCGCCTCTTTTGATATTTCTCGATGGTGAATCGTGACGTCATAGCCCAAAATATTCAAAATCTCTTTCATACGCAGGACCATCGCCACCGATCGATGTCTCCCACCCGTACACCCGAAAGCAACGGTAACATAACTTCGTTGTTCCCTTTCGAACATTGGCAACAAAAAAGCAAACAATTCTTTTAAATGGTCAAGAAAGACTTTCGCCTCCCTCGTGTCTAGGACAAAACGTTGAATATCGCCATGCTCCCCTGTTAAAGGCTGAAGGTCAGGCACGAAATGAGGATTGCGAAGAAAACGGACATCAAACACCATATCCACATCGAAGGGCACTCCGAATTTATAGCCAAAACTCATGAGACTAAGTTTCAGGACTTGCCCTTCACCCCTCTCTCGATAATGTTTAATGATCCAGGCTTTGAGATCGTGAACGGAAAACTCCGACGTATCCAGCACGCGATGGGCTCTAGCCCGAAGACTTTGTAACCGTTCACGCTCTAATTGAATGCCCTCAATAATCGGTCGATGGGGGAGTAATGGATGCGGACGCCGAGATTCAGAAAAACGCCTGACTAAAATATCATCATGTGCCTCTAAAAAAAGCAATTCAACGTGACAGCCATCACTTTGTAAAGCTTCGAGATTGCTCAATAGATCCTCAAAAAAAGCCCGTTCACGAATATCAATCCCCAGGGCAACCTTCCTCACATCTTTGTCAGGTTGAATACACAATTCAGTGAATTTTTGAAATAAGGCCGGTGGAAGATTATCCACACAGAAAAAGCCCAAATCCTCTAAGCACTTCAAGGCTTGGGTTTTGCCAGATCCCGACGTCCCCGTCACCATCATCAGTTGAAGTGGCAACGGATCGTTTTTCAGAGAAGCTTGAGGTGACTCACTCGGCATCGTTTCGCTTCCACAATCATCGTGCATGGACCGGCTCATTTCAACCAGACTAACGGAAACCTGAGACTCAATGAGATCAGCTTTCTGCAACACTCACTATTGTGTCTGGGGCCTGAAGTCCGCTGTTAAGAATTATGTGGGAATTCTTTTTCGTTGGCTAGCAGAAGAAATATGTAATTCAGCCCGATATTTCGCTACAGTTCGACGGGCAATCAAAATATTTTTATGACGGAGCCTGGAGACGATCTCCTGATCTTTCAACGGATTGGCTGCATCTTCTTGTGCCACCATCTCCCGAATCATCTCACGAACAGTAACAGAGGACATATCCTCTCCACGGTTGTCAGCCCGCTGAATCCCTGCATTAAAAAAGAATTTCAGTTCAAGAATTCCCTGGGGGCAATGCAAATACTTATTGGTCGTCACCCGGCTAATTGTTGACTCATGCATACCCACATCTTCGGCCACCTGCTTCAAGACTAATGGCCGAAGATACTGAATCCCCTTTTCCAAAAAAGCTTCTTGAAACTTCACCAGGCTTTTGACGACTTTCACAATCGTTTTGTTCCTCTGATCAATACTCCGAATAATCCATTGTGCGCCCTTCAATTTTTCTTCAAGATAGTTTTTCGTATTCCCAGCATCTTCGCCGGAGTGGGAAAGGAGGCGCCGATAATACGGACTGATTCTCAATCGAGGGAGGCCATCATCATTTAACAGCACGACCCACTCCCCTTCATACTTCACGACGTAGACATCTGGAATAATAATTGAGTTACTATCCGAAAAATAGGGGCGACCTGGCTTCGGTTCCAGACTCTCTATCACCCGAACAGCTTCATAGACTTCATCCAGAGTCACGCTCAATGTTTTGGCTACAGACTGATACCGTTTTTTCTGAAGATCGACTAAATGATCTTTCAGGATAGCAGCCACCACATGCATGGGCACCGCTGCTTGCAAATGAGAGGTTAGTTCAGTCTCATCATGTTGTAGATGATCCAGTTGGATCAATAAGCATTCTGCCAAATCCCGAGCCGCAACGCCTGGAGGATCAAACTGCTGAATCTGACGGAGCACCCCCTCAACATGTTCAACAGAGCATTTGGCGTCTTCAGCTAATTCGGCAATAGGCACGCGCATATACCCGTCTTCATCCAAATTCCCAATGATCATTCTGCCAATATCTCGGTCATCCCCTGCAAGAGATGAGAGACGAAGTTGCCAATCCAGATGCTCCTCAAGAGAAGTCGGTTTGGTGAGAGTTTGTTCATATGAAGGGAACTCTTCATCTCCCGAGTAGGCCTCTTCCCGCTGGGCAGGCCGCCAATCATTTCCCAAAATATTGTCCCACTCTTCGGAGGACAACGGCTCGCCTTCTTTGATGGTTGGTTGAACCTCCGCGACCTCACCTGAAGGCTCACTTTCGGTGTCAGGCTCTTTCACCTGTCCCACAGACTCTTCTCCCACTGAAGGTTCTTCATCCTGGGCTTCCAGGGCCAAATCTTCTAAGAGGGGATTTTCTACTAAGTGTTGAGCCAAAGTTTGCTGAAGTTCTAAACGTGAGAGTTGCAACAACTTAATTGCTTGTTGCAGTTGGGGAGTCATCACCAACTTTTGAGATAACCGAAGGTCTAACCGAAGATCCATTGCAGAAACCCACTTCCTCTTTATTGCATCATTCTGAAGCGTTCGCCCAGGTAGACAGCCCTGGCTTTTGGACTATTCACAATGACATCAGGTGGACCACTTTCTAAAATCGTTCCTTCGCTTATTATATAGGCTCGATCGGTAATGGAAAGCGTATCTTGGACATTGTGGTCTGTAATCAAGATGCCGATATTTTTCCTTTTTAAACTGGTTAATATATCTTGAATATCCCCCACCGCAATTGGATCAATTCCGGCAAAAGGCTCATCCAGGAGTAAGAATTTTGGGTTTGTGGCTAATGCGCGCGTAATCTCCAAACGTCGACGCTCTCCACCTGAGAGAGTATAGGAACCATGTCTACGAAGCCGAGTCAGATCCAACTCCTCTAACAATTCATCTAATCTCGCTTTCCGGCCAGACGCAGGGAGATTTAACGTCTCCAAGACCGCCAATACATTATCTTCAACCGAGAGTCTTCGAAAAATTGAAGCTTCTTGTGGCAAATATCCAATTCCCCGCCTTGCCCGCTTGTACATGGGCAGGAAAGTAATCTCATCGTTGTTGAGAAATATTTTCCCTTGGTCAGGTTGACAAAGCCCCACCACCATATCAAAAATCGTCGTCTTGCCAGCACCATTAGGACCGAGAAGCCCAACAACTTCTCCTCCCAACAATTCCAAACTGACGCCCCTAACGACTTGTCGACCTTTATAGCTCTTCTTTAAATCCTTGGCAGAAATTCTATGAAGAGATTTCCCACGTGCTTCATGCATTTGCATTCCTTGATTCAATCATGCGGATCTCAATTTCCAAGAAAACGTTGAACCGAGCAGATTCCTCAAACTCAAGTCACAGAATCTACGATCAAACCATGATTGGGTTGATCGGCCCTTGTCAATCACAATCAAAAATCCAGTTTTATGGGAGCACGATGAATACACCAAGAATCATGGCAGTCGGATTACAAGCCTGCAAATTCTAATTTTGCTCCGATCCATCAATTATTACCCGGGTTCCACCTTCTACCATACTCCGGTTTTCTTTTAAAAACATGGTCATTTTGGGACCGCTAATTCTTGTTCCGGTCTGCCAGGCTACGGGAGAACCGGTCAAGATAACCTTTTCTTCCGATTTGTAATACAAGGCATGTTGACTGGTAGCTCGACTTTCCCCTTTTTCAATTCTCACATTCCCTTTCGCCTCAATATAATTAATTTCATTTCCAGATTCTGATTTGGCTCCTGAATCTGTTGCAGGAGAGGGATTTGAAGGTGCTTTTTCTTTGAAATACACGATCATCACATCGGAATGCACCACCAGTTCGCCTTGAACCATTTTGACTGCCCCTTGAAAGATGGCGACATTTTTTTCGCTACTGGCCGTCATCGTCTTCGAAGTAATGACCGTAGAGGCTTTTGGCTCTTCTCCCATTGCCACAATGGGAACGTGGACCAGTATAATCGCAAATATCAACCAACCGAATGAGATCGGCAATGAAACTCTTATGGCGACACCAACTCAGCACGAACATTTTTGAGCAAATGAAACTCACGCTTATCCACGTCTCCTTCTAATCCTGTTCCGGTAATGGTTAAGCCATCCCCTTTGATAAGCACTTGATCCGGAGTGTGTATCTGCCGTGCTTCTTCGTTCCAGGTCAATTTATCTGAAAACACTTGATAACCAGACTCAAAAGTCATAACAGTTTTTTCATTTTTGCTTATTAACTCAAAGTCATTGCTTGATGTATTCATTACGCCTTTTTCAGAGGTAATTTTTAATTGTTCCTTTTGAAACTCTCCATCAAAAAGGTGGACTTGAACCGTTTCCAACTTGGCTACATGCTCTTTATCAAAGACCTTAGCTTGATCAGCATTTACAACCCATTTTGTTGAGCCGGATCGAGTTTGACGGTAATTAAATCCCTGAATCCACGCGTCAGCTCCTTGCTGTTCCTCTAATGTTACCAAAGTTGTGTCTTGGCTTCGTGTTTGCATGTGATTTATCACACGACTTCCGATAAATATTGTCATACCTAAAACTAGCAGAGTTAAAACCGCTCTCGTACCATAAAATTGCATTTATCCCTGCTCGGTCGAACGACCACCCTTAGGGTAAAAAACCCATAAAAAAGAATAGCACAGGGTCCAGGTCAAGTAAATAAAAGACCTTAACCCTGTGACATATTGAAGGAGGAGAGAAGAAACTATGCTGGAGGAATAGGAGCAGTGAGAATGATAGATTTAAAAGACTACGCTCTATACATTTCTAACTGGGGGTTGAGGAAACTATCTCCTTATCGGATTCATTCGTTTTTTCAACCAATTCAATAGCTACCAGTTTTGCTGCGTCCCCTGGGCGTTGACGAGTTTTAATAATCCTTGTATAGCCACCGTTCCTCTCAGGAAAACGCTTGGCAACGTCATCAAAAAGCTTTTGAACCGTTTGTTTGGTTCGTAACACACGCAAAGCCCCTCTTCTGGCTTGAAGAGTTCCTTGCTTCCCAAGAGTAATCAGTCTATCGGTGATCCCACGAAGTTCTTTCGCTTTAGCCTCCGTGGTTTCAATTCGCTCATGTTCCATGAGAGATGTGACCAAATTTCTAAATAAAGCCAACCGATGTTTACTGTTTCGCCCTAATTGTCTACCGCGTTTTCTATGACGCACAATACACGTCCTTTGAAAAAAGTTCAGGTTTGGGATTCTGTCACTTCACTCACTTTGGTTCCTAAGGTCAACCCCATTTCTGCTAAGACCTCTTTAATTTCATTCAATGATTTTTTCCCAAAGTTTTTAGTCTTCAACATTTCATTTTCGCTTTTATGAACCAAATCACCTATTGATTTAATGTTAGCATTTTTCAGGCAATTTGCAGCGCGGACCGACAGTTCTAATTCATTTACACTTCGAAATAGATGTTGGTTAATCAACATCTTGCTCTCATCTCCACCCTCTTCTTGAGCTGGCTCTCCCCTTTCTTCAGATGGCAGGCAAATATCAAGATGATTGCGAAGAATTCCTGCCGCTGAGGTGACAGCTTCCTGCGGAGTTATGCTTCCGTCCGTCCACACTTCCAGAATGAGTTTATCATAATCTGTGATCCGACCAACCCGAGCACTTTCCACACTGAAATTAACCCGTTTAATGGGAGAAAAAACAGAGTCTACCGGGATGACCCCTATTGGCAACCCTTCTTCTTTATTCCGTTCAGCAGGAACATACCCACGTCCAGGTTTCACAATGAGTTCAATATCCAACATCCCATCTTTATCCAAAGTAGCAATATGAAAATCTGGGTTCAAAACTACCACGTCCGGGTCTACAGATAAATCTGCGGCTAACACTTCCCCAGGCCCCTTCTTTTTCAGGCGTATCGCCTTAGCCTTGTCAGAATGCAAACGCAACCGTAACGCCTTAATATTCAAAATGATAATCGTAACATCCTCGGTCACACCGGGAATGGTCGAAAACTCATGATATACTCCTTCAATCTTTACGGAGGTGACAGCTGCTCCAGGAAGCGAAGAAAGCAAGACCCGCCTAAGGGAATTCCCCATGGTGGTTCCAAAACCTCGCTCAAATGGTTCGGCCGTAAACTTGCCATAAGTAGGTGAAGCAGTGTCCTTTTCCAATTCCAACTTCGTGGGTATTTGGAAATCCTTCATGCTATTTATCATAAGGATCGCGTCTCCCTTTCTTGGTCCCAAGGCCATATATGTGATCCATTCGAAACATCCGCTCTATCTCCGGCAGGAAAATTTACCGTGAATACAGCTCCACTACAATCTGTTCATTGACCAGAACATCAATGTCCTGTTTAGTGGGAATGGCTTGGACGGTACCCTTTAATAAATTCCGCTCCATCTCTAACCAATTCGGAACTCCCCGACCACTGGTAATTTCCAGGGCGGCTTGGACCGGAACAAGCTGACGGCTCTTCTCCCTGATTTCGATAATATCCCCGACGTTCACGGTTACCGAAGCAATAGTGACTTTTCGGCCATTTAACATCACATGACCGTGATTCACCAACTGTCTGGCTTGGCCACGTGATGAGGCAAATCCCAGGCGATACACAACATTATCAAGTCTTCGCTCTAGCAGGCTCAACAAATGCTCGCCGGTGATCCCCTTACGTCTGACGGCTCGATGGTAGGTATTCAGGAATTGTCGTTCCTGCATACCATATACACGCCGAAGCTTTTGTTTTTCCCTTAGCTGAGTGCCATATTCCGTCGCACGGCCTCGCCGTGACTGCCCATGCTGTCCAGGAGGATAACTTCGACGCTCAATTGCGCATTTTTCAGTCATACACCTAGTGCCTTTTAAAAACAACTTCACTCCCTCACGCCGACATAACCGACATACAGGACCAGTATATTTGGCCATGGACTTTCTCCCCCTATCTCCAGTTCACGAAAAACCGATAATCTACAAAAACCTCTCTGATAAATTACACTCGCCTTCGCTTAGGAGGCCGACACCCATTATGGGGAATCGGCGTTACATCACGAATAAGATTGACTCGCAAACCAGCGGATTGAAGGGCTCTCACTGCGGCTTCTCGTCCAGACCCAGGGCCATTTACATAGACATCCACTTGTCGAAGGCCAAATTCCATTGCTTTTTTTGCCGCCACTTCACCTGCCCGCGTAGCGGCAAATGGGGTGCTCTTTCTCGACCCCTTAAATCCTTGACTACCGGCACTGGCCCAAGTTACAGCCCCACCGGTCATATCCGTTATCGTCACGATGGTATTATTAAATGAGGCCATGATATGCACGATACCGACTTGTAAAACTTTTCTATCCTTCTTTTTTCCCTTTTTAACACTCATGAAAGATCCCTTTCAGCAGCTCATTTCCTAACTTTTCCCCCAATAGCCCCACGTCGCCCTTTTCTCGTTCGTGAATTTGTTTTTGTCCTCTGACCTCTCACCGGCAGACCTTTCCGATGTCGTAACCCACGATAAGTTCCGATATCCATCAAACGTTTAATACTCATCGTGATTTCTTTCCTAAGGTCACCCTCTACGTCGTAATCCTTGTCAATTGTCTCCCTCAAACGGACCACTTCATCTTCTTCTAGGTCCTTCACCCTCGTTTCAGGAGAAACACCCGTCTTTTGCAATATATCCCGTGAACTGGCAGGACCAATTCCGAAAATATAGGTTAATCCAACATCGATCCGTTTTCCTACCGGCAATTCTACGCCTGCGATACGAGCCATTTCTTACTTTCCTCTCTCTAGGGATTGGCTTAATCTATCCACCAAAAACATTGACGAACCTTACCCCTGTCGCTGCTTGTGTTTGGGGTTTGTGCATAGAACTCTTACAACCCCTTTGCGGCGAATGACCTTACATTTAACACAAATTGGTTTTACTGATGATTTAACTTTCACGATAACAACCTCTATTTAAACCGATAGGTAATCCGTCCACGAGTCAGGTCATATGGAGATAATTCCACTGTCACCTTATCTCCTGGCAAAATTCTAATAAAATGCATCCGCATCTTTCCAGAAATATGAGCTAATATCCTATGTCCATTTTCTAACTGAACCCGAAACATCGCATTCGGCAAAGTTTCTGTTACTGCCCCTTGAACCTCGATAATATCTTCTTTTCCCATGAGGAAATTTACCTGACCTCCAACCTAGGACTAACCTGTTAAAATGCGAGGCGCACCATTCGCTTCAATTGTGATTGTGTGTTCAAAGTGGGCAGAAAGTGAATTATCGCAAGTGACTGCCGTCCATCCATCTTTCAAGACTTTGACCGCCGATCCTCCCAGATTAACCATTGGCTCTATGGCAAGAGCCATACCAGGCTTTAAACGCGGTCCCTGTCCTGGCCTTCCATAATTTGGAACCTGAGGCTCTTCGTGCAACTGGCGCCCAATACCATGGCCCACAAAATCACGCACAACCGAATACCCATGATTTTCTACATGTGTTTGAATGGCAAAAGAAATATCTGAAAGACGATTACCCACAACAGCCTTTTCGAGTCCTTTAAGTAGGGCTTCTCGAGTGACTTCAATCAATAATTGAATTTTTTCAGGAACGGCCCCAACCGAAACTGTCACAGCTCCATCTCCATAAAACCCCTCAACAATGGCCCCCACATCCAATCCGATGATATCTCCCTCTTTCAATTCACGCCTTGAGGGTATTCCATGAACGACTTCTTCGTTAATAGATGCACAAAGACTATTGGGGAAATTTCTATACCCTTTAAAAGCTGGAATTCCACCCATTTCAAGAATACATTCCTCTGTAAGCCTATCTAATTCCAAGGTAGTTATACCTGGTCTCACTGCATTTACCAGCAATTGATGACAATGAGTTACAATTTTCCCGGCACGAGCAATGAGTTCAATTTCCTCAGCCGTTTTTATGATGATCATTCTATCTTGACTGGGTAAGGAGAGCTACCAATCTATCCTGAACCGTAGAAACTACCCCTGACCCATCCAATTCTGAAAGAATTCCCCGGTCCTTATAATATTGGATTAAGGGCTCTGTTTGCTTTTGATATACAACCAATCTGGATTGAATAGTTTCCGGTTTATCATCAGTTCGTTGGATAAGTGGCACTTCACATTCATTGCATACCCCATTTTTTTTTGGTGGTATGGACTTGAGGTGATATACTACCTTACATTTTGGGCAACTCCTTCTTCCACTTATTCGTTCGATTATGTCAGATTCTGGAAGAGAAAAATATACAACACGATCAATGGCCTCTCCATTCCCTCCCAAAAACGTTGACAATTTATCTGCTTGGGCTACCGTTCGAGGAAATCCATCTAACAGAAAACCTTCACGGCACTCTGAAGATGCCAATTTTTCTTCAACCAAACCAATTACTACATTATCGGGAACTAATTCCCCACGTTCCATGAAAAGCTTAGCTTCTTTTCCAAGCGTTGTACCACGATCAACGCTTTCCCTAAGCAAATCTCCGGTCGAAAGTTTTTGAATCCCGAATTTTTTTGCAATAAATTCGGCTTGGGTACCTTTTCCAACTCCTGGAGGACCAAGAAATATCACCCTCATTCCATTAACCACTTCTTCCCTTCAAGGAACCTTTTCCAAGAAAGCCCTCATAATTCCGCATGAGCATATGATTTTCAATTTGTTGGGCGGTATCCAAACCCACTCCAATGACAATCAAAAGTGAGGTACCCCCAAAGTAAAATGGCATATTTAGTCTGTAAATCAAAAGTTCCGGAATAACGCATACAATTGCTAAATAAATTGCTCCAGCAAAAGTAATCCTTGTCAGTACCTTATAAATAAAGTCCGCAGTTTTTTGTCCAGGTCTTACCCCAGGGATAAATCCCCCATATTTTTTCATGTTGTCTGCCATATCAACAGGGTTAAGAACCACAGCGGTATAGAAAAAACAGAAAAAGATAATCATCCCAACGTATAGCATCGTATACAACAAAGAACCCGGGGCTAATTGCGCACCGATACTTTGAACCCACGGCACCTGTATGAAACTTGCTATCGTGGCTGGAAATGCGATTATTGATGAAGCAAAAATTGGCGGGATCACACCAGCCGTATTTATTTTCAAAGGTATATGAGTGTTTTGCCCACCATAAACCCGTCTCCCGACTATTCGCTTGGCATATTGAACCGCAATTTTTCTTCGTCCGCTTTCCAGAAACACTATAGCCCCCATTACTGCCAACATCACGACCCCAAGGATTAGCAGTAAGAGGAGGCTGATTTGACCAACCTGATATAGATCAAATGTTTGAACCACCGCACTTGGAAGACTAGCAACGATACCTGAAAAAATTATAAGGGAAATTCCGTTTCCCACCCCGCGTTCGGTAATCTGTTCTCCTAACCACATAAGAAAGGCCGTTCCGGCTACCAACGTAATCACTGTCATCAATCGAAACGGCCAACCAGGGTCAAGAACAAATGCCCCATCATTCATGCCTTCAAGGCCAAGAGCAATACCAAATCCTTGAATTAGGGCAATAAGGATCGTCCCATACCTGGTATACTGAATGATCGTCTTTCTTCCTCGTTCTCCTTCTTTTGCTAATTTCGAAAGATGCGGAACAACGACCGTAAGGAGCTGTAAAATAATTGAGGCGCTAATATAGGGCATTATGCCCAAGGCGAAAATCGTCAATCTCGATAATGCGCCTCCAGAAAAAATATCAAGGAACCCCATGAGGGCTCCGCCTCGTTCAGTAAGAAACTTAAAAAGTTCTTCATTATTAATTCCGGGTGTGGGGACATGAGCCCCGATTCGATATACTGCAAGCATAGACAAGGTGAAAATTACCCGGCTACGCAACTCCGGAATTTTGAAAATATTTTGAATGCTCGTGACAAGCCGCTCAAGCACGGCCAATCACCTTTGCTTGCCCCCCGGCATTCTCAATTTTTTGTTTGGCAGAATCACTAAATTTATGTGCTTCAACAACTATAGGACGGTCGACTTCACCAGATCCAAGTATTTTAATTTGTTGGTTTCGGCCTTTAGTTAACCCAATTTCATTAAATACGGTTGGGTTAAAGTTCGTAGTTTTTTCCTGAGCAACCAAATCTTTAAGATTTATTACGGAATATTGAATCCGGAAAATGTTTGTAAACCCACGTTTGGGTAATCTTCGGGCGAGCGGCATTTGCCCTCCCTCAAAACCAGCTTGATTAGCCCGACCTGAACGGGCCAACAACCCCTTATGCCCTTTTCCAGATGTCTTTCCCAAACCTGAACCAGGCCCACGCCCAAGGCGTTTCCTCTTGGTTCTTGATCCTGGAGACGGATGTAAATCGTGTAGCTTCATGAACCTGCAACCTCAATAAGATGCCTGACTTTATAAATTAAACCCCGTACTTGGGCTGTATCCGGACGACTAACCGTCTGTCCAATTTTCCTAAGTCCAAGCCCCAATAAAACCACACGCATCTTATCTGGATGGCCTATTGTGCTTCGCTTTAATGTAATTGAGAGATTGGTTGGTGTCACCATGATTTCCTGGTTTCCTGACTGGTCATTTCGATATCTATTAATCTTCCATCCCGACAGCGGTTCGACGCAACTCTCTAACTTCATGTGGATCACGGAGTTGACTCAACCCTTGAATGGTTGCTCTCACTGCGTTAAAAGGATTCCCACGACCTAGGGTTTTCGCAACGATATTCTGAGCACCAGCCACTTCCAACAAAGAGCGAACTGCTCCTCCTGCAATGATCCCAGTACCCTGCTTGGCAGGTTTTAAGACAATGTGTTCCCCACCAAAATATCCATGAACCTCATGGGGTATGGTATTCGATTTAAGGGGTATTCTGATAAGATTTTTTTTTGCATGAGCCACGGCTTTAGCTATAGCAGATGGAACTTCAGTCGCTTTACCTTTTCCCACACCCACCCAACCATCACCATCACCCACAACCACCAAGGCCGAAAATGAAAAGCGTTTTCCACCTTTCACTACCTTTGCCACTCGGTTAATTACAACCGGCTTATCTTTTAAATTGAGCTCTTCAACATTAACCCTCACAGAAGTGAATCCTTCCCTTTAGCAAAATTTAAGGCTGGTTCTGATTAGAATTTCAGTCCTCCGGAACGCGCGGCATCTGCCAAAGCCTTTACCCGACCATGATACAATCTTCCACCTCTATCAAAGACGACTAGTTCAATTGGTATGGCTTTTGCCCGTTCAGCGATTGCTTGCCCAACCATTTTCGCCGCTTCAATATTCCCACCAGATTTTATCTTGTCTTTTAAACCAGGGTCGCAGGATGACGCAGAAACCAAAGTGCGCCCAGCCGAATCATCAATGATCTGGGCATAGATATGAGAATTACTTCTAAATACACTTAATCGTGGACGGGAAGACAAGCCCACGATGCGCAAACGGACGCGCCTACTTCGTTTACTTAATCTTTTTTGTTTTTCAAGTATATTCACAAATTCAACCTACTTTTTACCGGCTTTGCCAGCTTTTTTACGAAGTATTTCACCAACATACTTTATACCTTTTTGCTTGTACACATCAGGAACCTTCATACCTCTGATTTGAGCTGCAACCAAGCTAACCATTCGTTTATCAATACCCTTAAGAGAAATCGAAGTTTGTTTGTCAACAGACGCCTCTACCCCTTTTGGCAATCCCATTGATACGGGATGAGCATATCCTACGGAAAAGCTCAATTCTTTTCCTTGAATTTGGGCGCGGTATCCAACCCCCATCACTTCTAGGTTTTCCTGAAAACCCTCCTTCACCCCCTTTACCTGATTTGCGAGTTCAGCCCTTGTTAGTCCATGCAAGGCCTTGAGTTTTGCCGAATCGCTATTCCGGGTTAAGGAAACTTCCTCATTTTCGATACTGATTTGTATTCCTGGGTTTAGGTTCCATTGCAACTCACCGAGCGGTCCCTTCACCAAAACGTTTCCATCAAGGACGCGCACTTCCACGCCCTTTGGAATTGATATCGGCTTTCTTCCAATCCTCGACATGATTTACCTATTAATTAAAAAACCAAGTAAATAAGTATCCAAAAATTACCAAATATGGCACAGAATTTCACCGCCAACCTGGGAACTCCGGCATTGCTCATCCGTTAATAACCCACGGTCAGTGGTCAAGATTGCCAAACCCAATCCACGCATTACCCGTGGCAGATCTTCTTTCCCAGCATAAACTCTACATCCAGGCTTACTTATTCTTTTTATCCCAGTTATGAAGGACTTCTTTTGTCTACCAGGGGCATATCGAAGCGATACTTCAATAACCGGGTGGCCATTGGCACCCGTAGCTGCCTTGTAGTCACGAATAAATCCTTCTTCCTTGAAAATTCGTAGTATATCTTTTTTAACACGAGAAGATGGGATTTTAACCAAATCGTGTCCACGGCGTCCCGCATTTTGAATTCGCACGAATAAATCTGCGAGAGGATCAGTCATCGACATGCTAAAAAACCTCGTATTGAATGATTAGCCAAATACCCAAAAAATCCGTTTACCACAAGAAGTCTACCAACTAGATTTAGTGACACCAGGGATATCACCCTTCAAACTAAGGAAACGAAAACAAATTCGACACATAAGGAAACGTCGCAAAAAACCTCTCACTCTGCCGCAAAGAGCGCAGCGATTATAGTGGCGAACCGTGAACTTTGGCTTTCGCTTAGCCTTATTCTTTAATGCTAACCTTGACACGTACGCTCCTTTCCCTCTCTAGGGTTTTCTAAAAGGCATTCCCAAGTGGGTCAATAAAGATTTGGCTTCATCATTCCGTTGAGCGGTGGTAACAAACGTAATATCCATACCATGTATTGATGCAACATCGTCATATTTAATTTCAGGAAATGCCAGCTGTTCTTTTAAACCCAGAGTATAGTTCCCTCGTCCGTCGAAAGCTTTTGGTGAGATCCCACGGAAATCCCGAATTCTCGGCAAAGCCACGGATACCAATCGGTCCAAGAACTCATGCATTCTTGCGCCCCTTAATGTAACCTTGGTTCCGATCGGAATTCCTTCACGCAATTTAAATCCAGCTATGGCCTTCTTTGAACGAGTCAGGACAGGCTTTTGTCCTGAAATTTGCTCAAGTTCTGCAGCAGCACTTTCTAACAACTTTACATTTTGAACGGCTTCTCCCATTCCAATATTTAAGACAATCCGCTCAACCCGAGGGACCTGCATGGGATTTTGATAGCCAAATTCCTTCATCATAGCCGGAATGACTTTTTCTTGGTACATCGCCTTAATCCTAGGAACATAATCCGTCGGTTTAATAGCAGAAGAACCTACGGCTTTTTCTTTTGTTTTAGCTGTTTGTTTCGTAACCGATTTTGATTTCATCAGCTTTTTTCCAAAACTTCGTTTGAATCTTTTTGGTAAACACGCACTTTTCGTCCATCATCAAAAGTTTTCATTTTAATCCTAGAAGGTTTCTTAGCGGATTCACAGAAAGCCATGACATTTGAAATGGCTATAAAACCTTCCCTTTCAAGAATTCCACCCTGTTTGTTTTTTGCGTTGGGCTTTGTATGACGTTTTAATATGTTGAGCTTTTCAACTGTGACTCTGGCATCTTTTGTTTGGACCTGGAGGACCTTACCCGTCTTCCCACGCTCCTTGCCAGCGATAACCATAACCATATCGCCTTTTTTTATTCGAAATTTTTCAGACATAATAACCTACCTAAATGACTTCTGGGGCCAGAGATATGATTTTCATATATTTCTTCTTTCTTAACTCTCTTGCAACCGGTCCAAAGATACGAGTTCCAACCGGGTCTCCCTGAGCGTTTACTAAGACACAAGCATTCCGGTCAAATTTAATGTGTGAACCATCCTCTCGACGTCGGCCTTTTTTTGTTCGCACAATCACAGCCTTCATCACGTCACCCTTTTTAACGGATGCCTTTGGAATTGCCTCTTTCACTGCCACAACAATAATGTCACCCAAAGATCCATACCGACGCTTTGTACCACCCAATACATGAAAGCACATGACATTTTTCGCGCCTGAATTATCAGCAACATCAAGATAGGTATAATTTTGTATCATTTATTAACTCTATTTCTTACAAACTCAAGGGAAAATATAAGACACCTTCTTCTGTAATCCTAGGTGGTCACTCGCTTAGTTAAGACCTCTGCAACACGCCAGTGCTTGCTCTTGCTTAAAGGGCGCGCATAAACAATATTAACCTGATCACCTATTAGGCATTGGTTTATTTCGTCATGAGCTTTTATCTTGGTTTTTTTTCTCATAACTTTCCCATACAAAGAATGGCGCTCAATGCGAACAACTTCAACCACTACGGTCTTTTGCATTTTATTACTGACAACTTTTCCCGTAAGCGATCGAGGCATAGCCCTGGTCTGTGTCATAGTGGAGCAACTTTCCTTCAAAATCGTGGTTGACTAGGTAGCTTTTTGGCGAAGAACCGTTTGAACCCTGGCGATATTTTTTCTTGTCTCACGTATTCTCATGGGGTTTTCCATTCGCCCCAATGCCAATTGACTCCTAAAATGAAACAATTCTTGTTTCAATTTATTTACTTTTTCAAGCAATTCAATTTTTTCTAAATTTTTTATTTCGTCCATTTCCATATCCAATACCTACAAAACCGGTATTTCGCCACGAATAACAAACTTTGTTGCCACAGGTAACTTATGTCCTGCTAAACGCAAAGCCTCTTCCGCAACGATTTGGGAAACATCATCCATTTCAAACAAAATTCTTCCAGACTTTATAGGTGCAACCCAATACTCAGGGTTCCCCTTTCCTTTTCCCATTCGAACTTCAGCAGGTTTCTTCGTAATGGGTTTATCAGGGAATATTCTGGTCCAAATCCTTCCACCCCTTTTTACATGTCTGGTCATAGCAATACGAGCTGCTTCGATTTGCCTGGCAGTAATTCTTCCGGGCTCCATGGCTTTAAGGCCAAACACCCCGTAGGCGATTTCCCCCCCACGGTAGGCCTTCCCACGCATTCGGCCTTTTTGAACCTTTCTGAATTTTACCCTTTTCGGAGCTAACATCTTTCAATTACTCCAATCACTTAAATCTTTTAATCTTTTATAAAAAACCCAAGGAAGGCTCGGATTTTTCCAAAGAAGGAATCTGAGCATCCCCTTTATAAATCCAAGCCTTAACTCCTATTTGACCCATTGCGGTTTTTGCTTCTGCAAATCCATATTCCACGTCGGCCCTAAGAGTATGAAGGGGTACTCGACCCTCCCGATACCATTCCGTTCTGGCAATCTCATGTCCACCCAGGCGTCCAGCACAGTACACTTTAATTCCCAAAGCCCCAAGTCGAAGGGAAGATGCAACACTACGCTTCAATGCACGCCGAAAAGAGACACGCTTTTCCAATTGGGTAGCAATATTTTCCGCAACCAACTGCGCATCCAATTCCGGCTTTTTAATTTCCTTCACGTTTACGAAAACTTCATTGCCATATTCTTTTTCAAGCGTGGCCTTCAATTTATCAACTTCAGCGCCCTTCCTCCCTATGATAATTCCAGGACGGGCAGTATGAATAATTAATTTCAGCTGGTTACCTGACCGTTCAATCTCTACACTTGATATGCCGGCATGATACAATCGCTTTTTAACCACGTCCCTTATAGACAAATCTTGGTGAAGAAGCTTCGCATAGTCCTTTTTTGCATACCATCGCGAATGCCATGTACGGGTATAACCTAATCTGAATCCATACGGGTGCGTCTTTTGACCCATGTATTCCGTCTCCCCCTAACTCCCAAGTTTTGAATATAAAGGCACTTTATCAATTAGCTGGACATACAACGATCGTTATATGACTTGTTCGCTTATGAATAGGGTTAGCCCTTCCCATTGATCGCGGGCGAAACCGTTTGTAAATTTGAGCACCATCCACATAAGCCCTCGAAATTTTAAGATTTTCCGGGTCACCTAAATCTTTCTGCCCAGCGTTGGAAACTGCAGAAAAGAGCAATTGTTCAACCACCCTGGCAGCTGACCTTGGCGTATATTTCAATATGGCCAATGCTTCCGCCGCATTCCTTCCCCTCACCAAATCAACCATTAACCTTGCTTTACGTGGAGCCAGTCTTACATGTCGAAGAATTGCTTTAGCTTCAGTCATATCTTTATTCTACCTTCTCAAGTATTTCATGACTTCGGATTCGGTTAATTTCCCTACTTTAGCGCAACTGCCTTCTCACTCCTGGCATGCCCATGTCCTTTAAAAAATCTTGTTGGAGCGAATTCACCCAATTTATGGCCAACCATATTGTCGGTAATAAAAACCGGAATAAATTTTTTCCCATTATGGACCGCAAAAGTCAAACCGATCATATCCGGAATAATTGTCGAACGGCGAGACCAAGTTTTTATTACCTTGGACTCTCTCCCTTCCCTGGCCTTTTCTACTTTTTTAGCAATATGGTCATCGACAAATGGACCTTTATGAACTGACCTTGGCATCGATTCCCCCTTATATTAACGGGACTTTTTCTTTCTACCTGCAATGATAAAACGCGAGCTTTGATTTCGCGGCTTCCGAGTCTTAAAACCCTTGGTAGGCTGCCCCCACGGTGAAACGGGATGAGGATTACCTTGACCAGACTTACCCTCCCCACCGCCATGCGGATGGTCAACCGGATTCATCACTACCCCACGCTGATGAGGCTTACGTCCCAACCATCGTGACCTGCCGGCTTTGCCAATAGTTACGTTGTTATGGTCCGTATTTCCCACCTGGCCAATAGTTGCCATACATGTTCCGAGTATCTTTCTCATTTCACCAGACGTTAATCTAATCTGGACGTACCCTTCATCACGGCCCATTACCTGAGCAGAAGCCCCAGCACTTCTAGCCAACTGGGCACCCTTCCCTGGCTTCAATTCAACATTATGAACCACTATACCAAGCGGCATTTCCATAAGTGGCATCGCATTCCCAACCCTCACGTCAACTCCACTACCGGACTGGACTGAATCACCCACCTTTAAACCAAAAGGAGCCAAAATATAGCGCTTCTCTCCATCTGCATAATACAGCAGTGCAATTCGAGCGGAACGATTTGGGTCATACTCCAAACCGGCAACCTTACCGACAACCTTAAACTTGTCACGCTTGAAATCAATTTTCCGAAAAAGCCGCTTATGTCCACCACCCTTAAATCGGGATGTAATCCTCCCAGCGTTATTCCTTCCACCAGACTTAGAATTAGAGGTGGTCAAGGATTTCAGAGGCCTTTTACGCGACAACCCCTCACCCGTAACTGCCGACATTCCTCTTCGCCCAGGTGATGTTGGATTATATTCTTTTATTGGCATAACCTAATTCTCACCATTCATTAAATGAAACAAAGAAACCATACTAGGCGCTTTCATACAGTTCTATTTTTTCACCTTCTTTTAATGTGATGAAGGCCTTTCTCCAATCCGATCTTTTACCGGTAAAACGACCTTGTCGCTTCTTTTTGCCCTTAACATTCATCATATTCACAGAAGCGACCTTTACGCTAAAAACCTTCTCCACGGCTCTACGAACATCAATTCGCGTTGCCTGACGATGCACGGAGAATGCAATAGCGTTTTTTATTTCGCGTATTGCCGTGATTTTTTCTGTTAACAATGGACGTATCAAAACATCATGTGGATTCACGTTACACCCAAATTTCCTGGATTCGTTCTAGCTCTACTCTGGTTACTACCATTTTCTCACACCAAAGCACGTCATACACATTAAGGTCTTTGCCATGAAGGATCTTTAAATTTTTTACATTTTTCCCAAGACGAAAAAAATCGGCCAAACCATCATGGATAACTAAAAGGACTTTTCCACTTGCCCCAATATTTAATAACAATTTAACCAATTCACGTGTTTTCATTTCTGGCAGTGCCAGATCATCCAAAACTATCAATCCATCTCCAACCTTGGATGCAAGAGCCCCCTTCAGGGCCGCCCTATACATTTTTTTTGGCAGCGTGGAAGCATATGATCGTGGTTGCGGCCCAAAAACGGTCCCACCACCCCTCCAAATGGGAGAACGACTTGATCCAGACCTTGCTCTCCCCGTATGTTTCTGCTTCCAAGGTTTTTTACCACCACCCCTTACTTCGCCACGCCCGATTGTAGAAGCCGTACCCTGCCTTTTACTTGATTGCTGCATCACCACAGCCCGATGAACCAGCGAAGGATTGACAGTGGAACTGAAAACCCCATCAGTTAAGTCAACTTTATCTACAGGCCGAGCGTCTTGGCCTATTACGGGAAAAGCATCAATAGACTGCATTAGCCAACCTTCCTTACAATGACTACCCCTCCGACCGGACCAGGGACAGACCCGGTAATTAACAGGATATTTTCTTCTGACTTTATTCCGAAAACCTTCAAACCTCTAACCGTTATCTGCTTATTACCCATATGACCAGGTAGCTTTTTATTCTTTAACACCCTTGAAGGAAAGGAGCTTGATCCGATAGACCCAGGGGCTCGATGGAACATTGAACCATGGGACGCGGGACCACCAGCATAATTATGCCTTTTAATAACTCCCTGAAAACCCTTTCCCTTAGAAATCCCCTGGACATTAATTGGCTCACCTTCGGTAAATAAATTTACGTCAACCATGGAGCCAACCTCCGCATCCCCGGCAGAGTCAAATTCCCTTAAATGACGCCAAACCTTATTTCCTGCTTTTTTCAGGTGCCCCAACTGGGCCTTTGATTGCTTCCGCTCCGGGACCTCATCGAATCCTATTTGGACGGCTTCATAGCCATCTGTACTCTTTTTTTTGAGCTGAACAATTCCGCATGGACCCGCTTCAATAACCGTCACAGGGATAAGGCGCCGCTCCTCATCGAACACTTGAATCATTCCTAATTTTTTTCCTATCAACCCTTTAACCATAATTCAATAATTACCTAGATTAAGTTTACCGTAACTAAGGAAAGCCTTGACCACAAAAACTAAAGCTTAATTTCCACATCTACTCCGGCCGCCAGATTCAGCTTCATCAAAGCGTCCATAGTCTCAGGCGTTGGTTCCATAATGTCCAGCAACCGCTTATGAGTTCGGATTTCAAACTGCTCACGTGACTTTTTATCAACGTGAGTCGATCTCTGAACCGTCCACTTCTCAATCCTCGTAGGGAGAGGCACCGGTCCGGCAATGCGGGCTCCGCTCCGACGAACAGTATCAACAATCTCACGAAGAGATTGATCCAACACCCTATAGTCAAAACCTTTTAAGCGTATTCGTATTCTGCGGTCTCGATCCACAAAAACCTACCCTTTCCACTAACACCAGTATGTTCTTACGCGACGATTTCCGTGACCACCCCGGCTCCCACCGTTCGGCCCCCTTCTCGCACTGCAAATCGTACCCCTTGCTCCATGGCAATCGGGGAGATCAATTCCCCCTCAAACGACACATTATCCCCCGGCATCACCATCTCCACCCCCGGGTTTAATTGCACCACCCCCGTGACATCCGTCGTCCGGAAGTAAAACTGCGGACGATACCCATTAAAAAACGGCGTATGCCGCCCGCCCTCATCCTTCGTCAAAATATACACTTCCGCTTTGAATTTCGTATGCGGCGTAATACTCTTCGGCTTGGCTAACACCATACCCCGCTCCACATCCTCTTTCTTCGTACCCCGCAACAGCGCCCCAATATTGTCACCCGCCTGCCCCTCATCCAACACCTTCCGGAACATTTCCACGCCCGTGACAATCGTCGTCTGCGTCGGCCTCAGCCCCACAATCTCAATTTCATCCCCCACCTTGACCACCCCGCGCTCCACCCGGCCCGTCACCACCGTCCCCCGACCGCTAATCGTAAAGACATCTTCAATCGGCATGAGAAACGGCTTGTCAATGGCCCGCTGCGGGGTCGGGATATAGCTATCGACGGCCTCCAATAAGCGCATAATCGACGGGACCCCCACTTCACTCTGATCCCCCTCAATCGCCTTGATCGCGGACCCAATGACCACCGGCACATCATCGCCCGGGAAGCCATACTTCGTGAGCAACTCCCGCACTTCCAATTCCACCAACTCCAACAACTCTTTATCTTCAACCTTGTCCGCTTTATTCAAAAAGACCACAATAAAGGGCACCCCGACCTGCCGCGCCAACAAAATATGCTCCCGCGTTTGCGGCATCGGCCCATCAGCGGCACTCACCACCAAAATCGCGCCGTCCATCTGCGCCGCCCCCGTAATCATATTCTTCACATAATCCGCATGCCCCGGGCAGTCGACGTGCGCATAATGCCGATTATCCGTTTCATATTCCACATGGGAGATGGCAATGGTCAGAATTTTGGTCGGATCCCGTCGCCCCTGGCTCTCACTCGCCTTGGCCACCTCATCATAGGGAATAAATTTGGCCTTCCCCGTATCGCCCATCACCTTCGTCAAGGCCGAGGTCAATGTCGTCTTGCCATGGTCGACATGCCCGATCGTTCCCACATTGACATGCGGCTTCTTCCGCTCAAACTTCGCCTTCGCCATGCCCTACCTCCTCTTGAAATCCTTACCGTACCGAGTTAGAAAATTTACGAGGATACTACTCCCCTTGATTCTTTTTTATGATTTGTTGAGCCATGAGCTTTGGCACCACTTCATAAGACTCAAATTCCATACTATACGTCGCACGCCCCTGAGTCTTTGAACGTAAATCTGTGGAATAACCAAACATCTCACTCAAAGGAACCTCAGCATCGACAATTTGAGAGGTCCCTCTTGCCCGCATCCCATGAATTTTTCCCCGCCGACTATTTAAATCACCTATCACATCCCCCATAAAATCTTGAGGAACAAGCACCTCAACCTTCATGACCGGTTCCAATAAAACCAAATCGGCCTTCTGGCAAGCACTCACCAACGCCATTGACCCCGCAATCTTAAAAGCCATCTCACTCGAATCCACCTCATGAAAAGACCCGTCAAATAAAGTCACCTTAAGGTCACGAAGGGGGTACCCAGCAAGAATTCCACTCTCCATACGCTCACGAACCCCTTTTTCAACCGGAGCGATATATTCCCTTGGAACCGTACCTCCAACAATTTTATTGACGAACTCCAACCCTACGCCAGACTCAGCGGGCTCAACCCTCAACCACACATGGCCATACTGACCACGACCACCGGTCTGCTTTACATATTTCCCCTCAGCCTCAGCTCTTCCCTTAATAGTTTCGCGATAAGCTACCTGAGGCTTTCCTACATTCGCCTGCACCTTAAATTCCCGAAGGAGCCGATCCACAATGATCTCAAGATGCAATTCGCCCATTCCAGAAATGATTGTTTGGCCCGTCTCATCATCAGATTTAACTTGAAAAGAAGGATCTTCCTGAGCAAGCTTTTCCAAGGAATAGCCCAATTTATCCATATCTTGCTTGGTTTTTGGCTCAACCGCTAATGAAATAACCGGCTCAGGAAATTTTATAACTTCCAGCAATATCTGATGCTTCTCATCACAAAGCGTATCACCCGTTCGAGTATCCTTGAGTCCCACAGCTGCAGCAATATCACCAGCAGAGACTTCCTCAATCTCCTCTCGCTTATTAGCATGCATTTTCAACAATCGCCCTACTCGTTCTTTTTTCCCCTTTGCGACGTTGTAAACATAAGATCCAGCGGTTAATTTCCCTGAATATACCCTGAAATACGTCAATTGACCGGAAAAAGGATCAGACATTATCTTAAATGCCAACGCAGCAAATGGCTCACTATCTTGAGGTTTCCGAGTGATTTCCCCTTCAGTATGAGGATCAATCCCCACCACCGGAGGAAGATCAACCGGCGAAGGAAGATAATCCACCACACCATCGAGTAACGGCTGAACACCTTTATTTTTAAATGCCGACCCACAAAAAACCGGATTAATTTTCAACCCTATCGTCCCAGCCCGGATCACCCGCTTAACTTCATCTACCCCAAGCACCTCTCCAGCCAAATACCGCTCCATCACCACTTCATCAAACTCTACAACGGCATCCAATAATTTCTCGCGGTACTCTTTCGCCACCCCCATAAATTCATCAGGAATTTCTTGAACGGAATAGGCAGCCCCAAGAGTCTCATCATCAAAAACCAACGCCTTCATAACCAGAAGGTCAATTACCCCCCGCAATCCATCCTCACTTCCCAAAGGCAATTGCACAGGAACAGGCTTGGCCCCAAGCCGGTCAACCAAAGACTTTACGCTTGCAAAAAAATCAGCCCCCACTCGATCCATCTTATTCATAAACACAATTCGTGGGACGCGATACTTATCTGCCTGCCGCCACACGGTCTCGGATTGCGGCTCCACACCCTGAACCGAATCAAAAACAGCTATAGCCCCATCGAGCACTCGAAGCGACCGCTCCACCTCAATCGTGAAATCCACATGACCAGGGGTATCAATAATGTTAATCCGACTTTCTTTCCAGAAACAGGTGGTAGCAGCAGAGGTAATCGTAATCCCCCTCTCCCGCTCCTGCTCCATCCAATCCATCGTTGCCGCACCCTCATGGACCTCACCAATTTTATGAGAAACCCCGGTGTAATAGAGGACCCGCTCCGTTGTCGTAGTCTTCCCGGCATCAATATGGGCCATAATCCCAATATTCCGAGTTCGACTTAAAATAAAATCTGCAGACACAAATCCCTCACACAAAAAAATGCCGCCAAGGGCTCATTCAATTAAGATTAAACAGAGAATTAAACCATCTACCCAAGAAAACACCAAAGAATGAAACCTACCACCGGTAATGGGCAAACGCTCTATTCGCCTCAGCCATCCGGTGCGTCTCATCCCGCTTCTTTACCGCCGAACCATTATTATTCGCAGCATCCATGAGCTCTGCCGCTAATTTTTCCCTCATACTCTTGCCGCTTCTCGCCAGAGCACTTTGCTTAATCCACCTCAAAGCCAACGCCACCTGCCGCACAGGACGGATTTCAACCGGCACCTGATAAGATGCCCCACCAACCCGCCTCGACTTCACCTCAACCATCGGCTTGACATTCCCAAGGGCAGCATGGAATACCTTAAGAGGCTCATCTCCCGTCTTATCCCTGACAATATCAAAGGCACCATAACAAACCCTTTCAGCCGTACTCTTCTTTCCGTCCTGAAGGAGAATATTTAAAAACCTCCCAACAACCTGGTCTTTATACCTGGCATCCTGCACTACCTTTTGACGAAGAACGAGTGGCCTACGTGGCATTTTTTCCCCTAAAAAATTAGCGAGTTTTAAATTGAATAAGCGAAGGTGAAAGCGCGAAGCCTACTACTTGGGACGCTTTGCTCCATACTTTGATCGCCCCTGCTTCCGATTAGCAACCCCGACGGCATCCAACGCCCCACGGATCATGTGATATCTGACACCAGGAAGGTCCTTCACCCTACCACCCCTGACCAAAACGATAGAATGCTCCTGAAGATTATGCCCCATACCAGGTATATATGCCGTCACCTCAAGCCCAGTCGTTAACCGAACCCTCGCCACCTTTCTTAATGCCGAATTTGGCTTCTTAGGCGTGGTAGTATATACACGAAGGCACACACCCCTTCTCTGAGGGCATTGATTTAAAGCCGAACTCTTACTTTTTATTTTAATTGCCTTACGGCCGACTCTTATCAATTGGTTTACTGTTGGCATTTTAATTCCAATTACATCTTAATTTTGAGAAATTTAACTTGCAAAAATCATTGAGGCGAACCTGATGATCTTATAGATTCATTTTCATTATGTCAAGATCATTTTTACTCATAAAATAAACAATTAAATTCATTTATCACTTAACGAATGAACTTTATTTAAACCTTGTTGATCCTCTGATGACAGCGCCACCTCTTCCGTTCGCTTGGGGACAAAAGTTTCGCGGTACGCCCCCCATCCCGTTCCAGCCGGAATCAACCTGCCCACTATCACATTCTCCTTCAACCCACGCAAATCATCTGTACGTCCATTAATAGCTGCCTCCGTCAGAACCCTTGTTGTTTCCTGGAAAGAGGCACCAGAAATAAAGCTGTCAGTACTCAGAGAGGCTTTCGTGATTCCCAACAAGACAGGCTTACCTAATGCCGGCTGTCCACCCTCAGAAAGGACCCTCTCATTCTCATCATCAAAAACAGATTTATTGACCTGAGTGCCAGGCAAGAAGGAACTATCGCCAGCATCTTCAATCCTCACTTTTTTCAGCATTTGCCGGGTGATGACCTCAATGTGCTTATCATTAATCACCACTCCCTGTAGGCGATAAACCTCCTGCACTTCATCAACCAAATACTTTTGCAATTCTCTTGGTCCCAAGACGCTTAGAATATCATGCGGATTAGCAGATCCATCCATTAAAGGCTCCCCAGCTCTTACCCAATCCCCTTCATGGACATTGACGTGTCGACCACGTGGAATAAAGTATTCTTTTACATCACCAATCTTATTATCCACAACAACCTTCCGCAGGCCTTTCACAAAACCACCAAAAGACACCTCTCCATCAATTTCCGTGACTACGGCATGCTCCTTGGGCTTTCTTGCTTCAAACAATTCGGCAACTCGGGGCAACCCTCCGGTAATATCTTTTGTCTTAGTGGTTTCTCTTGGAATTTTTGCCAACACATCACCTGGAAATACAGACGAGCCTTTTTCCACAAAAATATGAGCTCCCACCGGCAGGAGGTATCGGGCAGGCGATCCGGAAGAAAGTTTTGCGGTCTTCCCTGATTCGTCCTTAACAGATAAGCGTGGACGCAAATTGGTCCCCGCTTGCTCGATGACCACACGACGGGATAAACCCGTGACCTCATCCACTTCTTCTTTCATGGTGACTCCTTCGGCAATATCACCGAAAGCCACTCTTCCCCCCACTTCAGTCAGAATTGTGAGTGAATATGGATCCCACTCCACAAACTTCTGCCCAATTTCGACTTTTCCTCCATCAGGGACCTTTATCTTACCCCCATACACAACAGGATATTTTTCACGCTCACGGCCAGTTTCATCAATTACCGCAACCTTGCCATTTCTTACCATGACGACCCAATCTCCTTGTCGGGTTTTCACCGCCATGCTGGGATTGTAAAAATCCGCATTTTTCTTTGCGTCAAAGCTTAAAAATTTGATCGTGCCGTCATGCTTCGATGCTAGAACAGTTTGCTCCACAACCTTACTGGCCGTGCCTCCAATATGGAAGGTCCGCATCGTCAACTGAGTACCTGGTTCTCCGATGGATTGAGCGGCGATAACCCCAACAGGCTCACCCATTTCTACAAGCCGACCGCGCGCCAAATCCCTACCGTAACATTTAGCACATACCCCCCATCTGGATTGGCACGTGAGAACCGACCGAATTTTTACGTGATCAATTCCTGCTTCAACAATGGTCTTACAAAGCTCTTCCTCTAACTCTTCATGAGCCTTAACAATGACTTCCTGCGTGACAGGGTCGAGCAGATCCTCAGCGGTCAACCGACCAAGGATGCGTTCATCCAGGGATTGAATCACTTCTCCTCCCTCTACCAAGGCCGAAACAATGATTCCGTCCGTTGTAAAACAATCAGGCTCACTGATAATCACATCCTGAGCCGCGTCGACAAGGCGCCTAGTGAGGTATCCGGAATTTGCCGTCTTGAGTGCCGTATCGGCCAACCCTTTGCGTGCCCCATGAGTCGAAATAAAATACTGCAGAACAGTGAGACCCTCTCGGAAATTAGCGGTAATAGGGGTTTCAATAATTTCCCCTGAAGGCTTGGCCATAAGACCGCGCATTCCGCCCAATTGGCGAATTTGCTGCGAACTTCCCCTGGCGCCTGAATCCGCCATCATATAAATAGGATTAAGGCCTTCTGCTGCACCTCGCCCGCCTCCCTCTTTAATTTCCTTCATCATTTCAATTGCGACTTCTTCCCCAACATGCGCCCATATATCGATAACCTTATTGTAGCGCTCCCCATTTGTAATCAAGCCTTCACTGTATTGCTCATGAACTTGATAAACATCTCCCTTTGCCCGCTCGATCAATTCCTTTTTTCGAGAAGGAATATGCATATTGTCTATACAAATAGAAACCCCAGCTTTTGTGGCATAAGAGAATCCTAAATCCTTCAATTTATCAAGCATGACGACCACTTCATGTAAGCCGGTTTTGCGATAAACACGATCAACCAATTTCGTCAGCTCTTTTTTTGTCATAAGCTGATTCACATGTGAAAATGGCATACTGGTTGGCAGCACTTCCGAAAGAATAACTCGCCCAACCGTGGTATCGATCATATCTCCATCGATTCGCACTTTCACTCTCGCCTGCTCTTCTACTTCCTGCGAATCATAGGCAATCCGGACTTCTTCTGCGGACGAAAAAATTTTCCCTTCGCCACGGGCACCATCACGATCCTTCGTCAGCCAATAGCACCCTAACACCATGTCCTGGGATGGAATGGACAAGGGTCGGCCATTTGCAGGTGAAAGGACATTATTGGCAGCCATCATTAATACCCGACTTTCAATTTGGGCTTCCACCGAAAGCGGAACGTGGACAGCCATTTGATCCCCGTCAAAGTCTGCATTAAAGGCCGCACAGACTAACGGATGAAGACGAATAGCCTTACCTTCAACCAAAATAGGGTCAAAGGCTTGAATCCCTAGTCGATGAAGCGTTGGAGCACGATTCAACATGACCGGATGCTCCCGAATTACCTCATCAAGAACATCCCAGACTTCTGGACGCTCCTTCTCAACCAATCGCTTGGCACTTTTGATTGTGGTCGCCGCACCACGTTCTTCCAATTTATGAAAAATAAACGGCTTAAATAATTCTAGAGCCATCTTTTTAGGCAATCCGCATTGGTTAAGCCGCAATTCAGGACCAACCACAATCACCGAGCGTCCAGAGTAATCCACCCGTTTCCCCAGGAGATTCTGCCTAAATCGACCCTGTTTTCCTTTAAGCATATCGCTCAAGGATTTCAAAGGACGCTTATTGGCACCACGAATAACCCGACCCCGACGGCCGTTATCAAACAACGCGTCGACCGCCTCCTGAAGCATACGCATCTCATTGCGGATAATGACACCAGGGGCCTTCAATTCCACCAATCGCTTAAGACGGTTATTGCGGTTTATCACTCGTCGGTAGAGGTCATTAAGATCCGACGTTGCGAACCGGCCACCATCTAAGGGCACCAGAGGGCGAAGCTCAGGCGGCAACACAGGAATGGCATCCATAATCATCCATTCCGGATTATTTCCAGACTTATGAAATGCCTCAATGACCTTCAAACGTTTCGTCAGTTTTTTTCCTACAGCCGCGGATGTCGTACTTTTAATCTTGACATGGCGCTCATCCCACAAAGCATTTATATCTACTTTGCGCAATAATTCACGAATAGCTTCAGCCCCAATACCCACTTTAAATGAATTGGCCCCATACTCCTCAACACATTCCCGATATCTTTCCTCAGTCAGGAGCTCCCGTTCTTTCAAATTCGTATTACCAGGATCCAAGACCACGTAGGCCTCAAAATACAGAATCTTTTCCAGCTGCTTTAAACTCATATCCAAAAGGATCCCAATTCGGCTTGGCACACCCTTGAGAAACCAAATATGGGCTACAGGAGCAGCCAATTCGATATGGCCCATCCTCTCACGTCGAACTTTTGACTGAATGACTTCCACGCCGCATTTATCACATACAATACCGCGATGCTTCATTCGCTTGTATTTACCGCAATTACATTCCCAATCTTTTGTTGGTCCAAATATTTTTGCGCAAAACAACCCATCCCGCTCAGGCTTAAAGGACCGATAGTTGATTGTCTCAGGCTTTTTTACCTCACCGTAGGACCACGAGCGAATTTTCTCAGGCGAGGCGATACGAATCCGCATGGCATCAAACGAAACTGCATCACGAGGTTTTTCAAAAAGCGAATAGATACTGTCCAAGTTCGTTCCTCCGATTATGTTGAATGATGGGATTGCAGAATCAGACTACCCGTCTAATCAGCAGATTTGATCAGCTCCACATCCAACCCCAAACTCTGCAACTCCTTTACTAACACATTAAAGGACTCCGGAAGACCAGGCTCAAGGAAGTTTTCTCCCTTCACGATCGCTTCATACATTCGTGACCGTCCAGGTACGTCATCCGATTTTACCGTCAAAAATTCCTGCAAGGTGGAAGCGGCCCCATACGCCTGAAGAGCCCAGACCTCCATTTCTCCTAAGCGTTGACCACCAAATTGAGCCTTTCCTCCAAGCGGTTGCTGGGTAACCAAAGAATACGGCCCTATTGAGCGAGCGTGAATCTTATCGTCCACCAAATGGTGGAGTTTCAACATATACATGTATCCTACCGTGACAGGACTTTTAAATGGCTCTCCTGTCCGGCCATCATAAACAACCGACTGGCCTGATTCCGGGAGCTCTGCTTTTTTCAGTAACTCCTTAATCTCCCTTTCCGATGCCCCATCGAAAACAGGGGTCTCAACCTGAATCCCTAAAGCCTTGGCCGCCCATCCCAAATGGGTCTCAAGAATTTGTCCTACATTCATTCGTGAAGGAACACCAAGCGGATTCAGGACAATTTGAACAGGGGTTCCATCCGGGAGATACGGCATATCTTCTTCCGCCATAATTCTGGAAACGACGCCCTTATTTCCATGGCGACCGGCCATTTTATCGCCAACGGCAATTTTTCTCTTGATCGCTAAATACACCTTTACAAGCTTAATGACTCCGGGAGGCAATTCATCGCCACGTCGAAGACGACCAACCTTTTCATCGTATTGCGTCTGCAAGATTTCTATTTGGTCTTTGGCTTCCCGCTCAATTTCATCAAGTTTTTTCTGTTCTTCCGCGTCAGCCAGTATCACCCTACGCGCATCATCATCAGACAATTTACGAAGGACTTCAGCCGTAATTCGCCCCTTTTTCTTTAGAATCACTTCTCCACTATCAGGATCCATTAAATCCCTACCGACAAATTGCCCAAGCAAAAGCTTTCGAATCTTACGATTTCGCTCTTCTTCGATAATTCGCAATTCTTCCTGATAGTCCCGCTCAACTTTGACGCGATCGTCCGTCTCGATTGTCCGAGACCGTTCATCTTTATCTACGCCTTTTCGCGAGAAAATCTTGACGTCCACAACAATACCTTCAATGCCTGGTGGTACCTGAAGCGAAGTATCCTTCACGTCCCCGGCCTTTTCCCCGAAAATCGCACGCAACAATTTTTCCTCCGGGGTCAACTGCGTCTCCCCTTTGGGAGTGACTTTCCCAACAAGAATATCGCCAGGCTTGACTTCTGCACCTATTCGCACGATTCCACTTTCATCCAAATTTCGAAGGGCCTCTTCCCCTAAATTAGGAATATCCCGAGTAATTTCTTCTTTTCCTAACTTCGTATCACGTGCCTCTACTTCGAACTCTTCGATATGGATAGAAGTAAACACATCCTCTTTAACCATTTTTTCACTTAAAAGAATAGCATCCTCATAGTTGTAGCCACCCCATGGCATAAAGGCGACGAGCACATTTTTTCCCAACGCCAATTCTCCGCGATCCATCGCTGGACCATCCGCTAGCACTTGACCTTGCTTGACCGGCTGCCCGATTCGAACAATGGGGGTTTGGGTGATACACGTATTTTGGTTCGTCCGTTGAAATTTAATCAAATCATAGGTATCCAGAATTCGGGAACCTTTTTTCTTGTCATCCTTTTCCTTGAGTCCGGTTCTTACAACAATTCTTCTCGCATCTACCGACTCTACAATCCCATCTCGTTGAGCAATAGCTAAATATCCAGAATCTCTTGCTACGACAGCTTCCATGCCCGTTCCGACCAAAGGTGCTTCACTCTTAATTGTGGGGACTGCCTGGCGTTGCATATTCGAACCCATAAGCGCCCGGTTGGCGTCATCATGCTCAAGGAATGGAATTAACGCAGTCGCCACACTGACCACCTGCTTAGGAGAAACATCGAGATAGTCCACCTTATCGGGGGTCGTGGTCACAAATTCCCCTGCTTCTCTGGCCGTAATCGTTTCAGACGTGAGCGTCCCATCCTTATCCATCACTGAATTGGCTTGAGCGATAACAACCTGATCCCCATCCAATGGCGACAGGAATTCAACGTCATCGGTTACCCGACCTTTTTTAACTTTCCGAAATGGAGCTTCAATAAATCCAAACTCATTAATCCGAGCGTACGTAGCTAATGACGTAATTAACCCAATATTCGGTCCTTCTGGAGTTTCAATAGGACAAATACGACTATAATGAGACGGATGAACGTCCCGCACCTCAAAACCTGCTCGCTCCCTTGTCAAACCACCAGGCCCCAAAGCAGACAGTCTTCGTTTATGAGTGATCTCTGCCAACGGGTTAGTTTGGTCCATAAACTGCGACAACTGACTCCCGGCAAAAAATTCCTTAATGGCACCGACTATAGGCTTGGCATTGATCAGGTCATGAGGCAGCACGGTTTCCATGTCCAACAGATTCATTCGCTCTTTAATGCTTCGCTCCATTCTTGCCAGACCAATACGGATTTGATTTTCCAACAACTCACCAACCGAACGAACACGCCGATTTCCTAGATGGTCAATATCATCAACTGCACCCTTTCCGGCCTTCAGATCCACTAAACATCTCACCACCTCGACAATATCTTGGGCGGATAGCGTCCTTTGCTCCATTGACAAATCAAGGTTAAATCGTTTGTTCATTTTCAAACGACCAACAGGGGAAAGGTCATAACGCTTGGGATTCAGAAAAAGATTTTCAAACAATAACTTTGCCGACTCAATGGATGGCATCTCCCCAGGCCGAAGGCGTTTATAAATTTCAACCCAGGCTTCTTCCTTTGAATTGGTCCGCTCGGCCTCCAAGGTATCCAGAATGACAGGACTGGTGGTAGGGCTATCCAGGTAAATAACTTTAAATCCTTCAACTCCGCTTTCCAGAATTCGCTCCAACACGGGTGCCGTGAGTCGTTGATTTTTTTCTAAAATTACCTCCTGAGTGCCAGGATCCACCAGTTCGGTTAAGACGGCTCGACCAACCAAATCTTCTTGCTTTATAGGAATTTCTTTTATTCCAGCCGATCGGATACGCCCCATGAGCGTCTTATTGAGCTTGGCACCTTCTTTGACTAATAGTTCCCCTGACCCCTTCTCGAAGAGGTCCGAAGAAGATCTCAATCCTGCATGAATGTCGGGATCAAGCTTGCGGAGCAAGGCACCATTATCGACGCGCACCTCCTCTACCGGATAATACATCTTAAGAAGATCATCCGTGCTAAAACCAAAACCCTTTAATAAAATTGTCGCCGGCATTTTCCTGCGGCGGTCAATTCGTACATACAAAATATCTTTGGCATCATATTCAAAATCAAGCCACGATCCCCGATAAGGGATAATCCGACCAGAAAACAAGACTTTGCCACTTGAATGCGTCCGGCCCTTATCATGGCCGAATGAAGGACCTGGAGATCGATGCAATTGACTAACTGCCACCCTCTCCGTGCCATTCACCATAAATGTGCCGCGATCAGTCATCAAAGGAAGCTCCCCGACATAGACTTCCTGCTCCCTCACATCCAACACCCTGTTTTTCACACTTTTATCTTGTTGATCGAAAACAACCAGGCGCACACGAAGCTTTAAGGGTGCGGCAAAGGTCATTCCCTGCTCAATACATTCCCTCGTGTCATACTTTGGAGTTCCCAAAGAATAGCTGGAAAATTCTAAAATGGCCGAATTGTTATAATCCATAATGGGAAACACACTTTTAAACGCTGCATGCAATCCCTTGTCCTCACGACGATCCGGCAATGTTTCCGCTTGCAAAAATTCCTCATAGGATCGGCGCTGCACTTCAACCAAATCCGGAATTTCAATATGTGAGCGAATTTTTGAAAAGCTATGTCGCTGAACACTGCCCTCAAAGGCTGGTTGTCCCATTCCTGTCTCCTTAAGGATTAACGGCCACTTCAGCTTCCTGCTGGCCCTCGAAACTTCCTAAGTCTCCACACCGAGTCCTCAAAATGAGGAAAACACTACCACTACTTTACTTCTACAGTTGCACCAACATCTTGAAGCTTTTTCTTAATATTCTCAGACTCCTCTTTAGACACGCCCTCCTTCACCGCCTTCGGGGCCGCTTCGACGAGGTCCTTAGCTTCCTTCAAGCCCAACCCAGTAATCTCTCGCACCACCTTGATGACTTGAATCTTTTTATCCGCTGGAGCAGAACCTAGGACTACTGTAAACTCCGTCTGCTCTTCGGCGGCTGGAGCCGCTGCGCCAACTGCAGCAGCCATCACACCAACTGGCGCCGCTGCCGTCACACCGAACCGATCCTCCAGACCCTTAACAAGATCCGACAATTCAAGGACACTCATGCCCTCTATAACCTTAATGAAATCTTCTTTTGACATCTTAGTCTCCGTTGCGCTCATCTCCCCTTCTCCTTTCTGAGTTTTGTTTTCTTGTATTGCGGCTAATACCGCAACAATACTTCTTACAATTTGACCTAATACCCCGACAAAACCTCGAATTGGCCCTTGGAAGGCCGACAACAACATCGACAACAATTCTGTTTTTGACGGCAAATCTGCCACAGCCGAGATACGAGCCGGATCCAACTCGACTCCGTCTAAAATCGCTGCCTTGAGGAGCAATTTCTCCTCACATTTTTCGCTTTTAATAAAGTCACGTATAACTTTTGCGGGCAAAACCGGATCATCATATCCAATAACCAATGCCGATTGCCCTCTAAAGAAGGGTTGTAACGGCAGAAGTCCTGTTCCCCCAATAGCCCTTACGGCAAGCGTATTCTTTACCACCTGAAAGTTTGACTTCGCCTGCCGAAGTTGTTTTCGCAAATCATTAATTTTATTCACGGGCATACCTGCGCATTCCGTTACAATGGCAATCCGCGCTCGGGCGAATTGTTCATGCATGACTGCCACAGCTTCATTTTTATCAGTTTTTTTCATACCTCGAACTCACCTGCTGAGATTAAAGTTTCAACTGACCTGCTTTGCAATCGCGACTCCGTCAAGATGGATTCCTGGTCCCATCGTGCTGGATAATGTCGCACTTTTCACATACTTACCTTTACTGGAAGAGGGCTTAGCCTTCATGATGGAATCAAAAACCGACTGAGCATTTTCTCTAATTTGTTGACCCTGAAAAGACACTTTTCCAACAGGAACATGAATGTTGCCGGCCTTATCCACCTTATACTCAACACGCCCCCTCCTGATCTCCTGAATGGCTTTCCCAACTTCAAAGGTCACCGTTCCAGTTTTGGGATTTGGCATTAACCCTCGTGGGCCCAAAACTTTCCCCATTCTTCCAACAGCACCCATCATGTCCGGGGTCGCAATCATGGAGTCAAAATCAAGCCATCCATCTTGAATTTTCTGCAAAAGGTCATCACTCCCCACAAAATCGGCCCCCGCTTCCCTGGCCTCCTGCTCTTTTTCTCCCTTTGCAATCACTAAAATTCGGACCTTTTTCCCCGTTCCGTGAGGAAGGACCGTGGTCCCGCGAACCATCTGATCCGCGCGCTTGGGATCTACCCCAAGGCAAAGTGACAGCTCTACTGTTTCATCAAATTTGGCAAAAGCAGCCTGCTTAACCAGGTCACTCGCCTCCTCCAACGAATACAGGGCCTTTGTTACCTTCCCTAAAGCCGATTCAAATTTCTTTCCCACGGCGCATACCCTCTGTTAAAAGCCTCACAATATTATTTACCCCTCAACCGTAATGCCCATACTTCTCGCAGTTCCTGCAATCACATTCATCGCAGCTGGAATATCACCGGCATTTAAATCTTCTACTTTCAACTTAGCAATGTCCTCTAGCTGTGCCATAGTGATTGTCCCAACTTTATTTTTATGCGGAATCCCTGAACCCTTTATGATACCGGCAGCCTTCTTCAGTAAATCTGATGCCGGAGGAGTCTTGGTCACGAAGCTAAAACTTCTATCCTTATAAACAGAAATGACCACAGGGATAATGCTTCCCTCCTGCTTCTGAGTCCTAGCATTAAACTGTTTACAAAACTCCATAATGTTTACTCCATGTTGCCCCAAAGAAGGCCCAACAGGAGGAGCAGGATTGGCTTTTCCAGCCGGAATCTGCAATTTAATTTGACTAGTTACTTCTTTGGCCATGCCTTCACCTACCTTGCATCGACTTGCGTAATACTTAAAAGTAAAAAGGAAAACTCCCCTTGTTTCTAAACCCGCTCAACTTGAGCAAACGCCAACTCCACCGGGGTTGATCGACCAAAAATACTGACTAGCGCCTTTACCCGACCATGATCCTGATCAACCTCATCCACTAATCCATTGAATCCCAAGAATGGGCCATCCACAATTCTGACATTGTCCCCTTTTGAAAAATTCGCCAATTCCCTCGGAGCCGTCACGCCAGACTCCAACTGCTTTAAAAGCGTGGACACCTCCTCTGGATCAAGCGGGATTGGCCTGGCTCCCCCTCCAATAAAACCGGTCACCTTGGGGGTCTCTTTAATCATAGCCACAACCTCATCCCCAAGCGGACCGTTCGCTTCAAGGAGAACATACCCGGGAAAGAATTTTCGTTTGGAGGCCCGGCGTTTTCCTTCTTTAAATTCCACTACATCCTCCGTAGGAACAAGGACTTGCGCCACCGAATCCGCCATACCCAATTGATTCGCCCGCTCGACTATTCCAGCTCGAACTCGCCCCTCATATCCCGCATAGGTGTGAATGACATACCAATGACTCGACATGAATTCCCTTCTTTAGATGCTAAACTAAATAACCCGGCTAATTAACCAAACGAGAAATGAATCCACCACAGAGAGGTAAAGAGACATAATAACGCAAAACAACAGAACCACCGTGGTCGATCCAATCGTTTCAGACTTAGTAGGATAAGAAATTTTTTTAAGTTCACCACGCACGTCAGACATAAATTCTGTAATGGAAAACCATACCTTCTTAAACACGACCTACCCCCTCAGTCTTTTTCGAAACCCCGACAATAAACGTCTCTTATTAGGCACATTAAATCCACGGACAATTATGGCAGGGGCACAGGGATTCGAACCCGGACTTTCGGTTTTGGAGACCGACGTGCTAGCCGTTGACACCATGCCCCTCCAACCTGCACGCAACCTAAGACCCATACCAGCAATCACTTCACCTCTTTGTGATGGCTATGCTTTCGACAAAAACGGCAATATTTTTTAACTTCCAACCGATCTGGATCGTTTTTCTTATTTTTCATTGTCGAATAATTTCGACGTTTGCAATCTCCGCACGCTAGAGAAATAATGACTCTCATCGATACACCCCTATGTTCTTACGCGACGATTTCCGTGACCACCCCGGCTCCCACCGTTCGGCCCCCTTCTCGCACTGCAAATCGCACCCCTTGCTCCATGGCAATCGGGGAGATCAATTCCCCCTCAAACGACACATTATCCCCCGGCATCACCATCTCCACCCCCGGGTTTAATTGCACCACCCCCGTGACATCCGTCGTCCGGAAGTAAAACTGCGGACGATACCCATTAAAAAACGGCGTATGCCGCCCGCCCTCATCCTTCGTCAAAATATACACTTCCGCTTTGAATTTCGTATGCGGCGTAATACTCTTCGGCTTGGCTAACACCATACCCCGCTCCACATCCTCTTTCTTCGTACCCCGCAACAGCGCCCCAATATTGTCACCCGCCTGCCCCTCATCCAACACCTTCCGGAACATTTCCACGCCCGTGACAATCGTCGTCTGCGTCGGCCTCAGCCCCACAATCTCAATTTCATCCCCCACCTTGACCACCCCGCGCTCCACCCGGCCCGTCACCACCGTCCCCCGACCGCTAATCGTAAAGACATCTTCAATCGGCATGAGAAACGGCTTGTCAATGGCCCGCTGCGGGGTCGGGATATAGCTATCGACGGCCTCCAATAAGCGCATAATCGACGGGACCCCCACTTCACTCTGATCCCCCTCAATCGCCTTGATCGCGGACCCAATGACCACCGGCACATCATCGCCCGGGAAGCCATACTTCGTGAGCAACTCCCGCACTTCCAATTCCACCAACTCCAACAACTCTTTATCTTCAACCTTGTCCGCTTTATTCAAAAAGACCACAATAAAGGGCACCCCGACCTGCCGCGCCAACAAAATATGCTCCCGCGTTTGCGGCATCGGCCCATCAGCGGCACTCACCACCAAAATCGCGCCGTCCATCTGCGCCGCCCCCGTAATCATATTCTTCACATAATCCGCATGCCCCGGGCAGTCGACGTGCGCATAATGCCGATTATCCGTTTCATATTCCACATGGGAGATGGCAATGGTCAGAATTTTGGTCGGATCCCGTCGCCCCTGGCTCTCACTCGCCTTGGCCACCTCATCATAGGGAATAAATTTGGCCTTCCCCGTATCGCCCATCACCTTCGTCAAGGCCGAGGTCAATGTCGTCTTGCCATGGTCGACATGCCCGATCGTTCCCACATTGACATGCGGCTTCTTCCGCTCAAACTTCGCCTTCGCCATGCCCTACCTCTTCCTTAATGCTATACGCAATAATTTAAAATTTTATCGTTGCTGGAGCCCACGACGCGGATCGAACGCGTGACCTCGTCCTTACCAAGGACGTGCTCTACCAACTGAGCTACATGGGCTCTACACCACTCACTCGAAAAGATCTTCGCCTCAAAAAAGCACACAAATCTAAGCCCACCCAGTAACAATGGAGCGGGCGACGGGATTTGAACCCGCGACAGCCAGCTTGGAAGGCTGGAACTCTACCACTGAGCTACGCCCGCAGCTTGGTTTAATACCTATATATTGCAAAAACATCACTTTCTACAAAAATTTTCCAGGTAACCATTAGATCCCGTCCTTTTCATTCGGTCATGGTGGGCAGGCAAGGGTTCGAACCTTGGAAGCCGATGGCAGCAGATTTACAGTCTGCCCCCGTTGACCGCTTGGGTACCTGCCCTTCGAATGAGTAGGACCGTCTTCTACTTAACCCGCTTTGGAATTACATCATGGAATTTGATGAAGATCTTTTTGAAGTGAAGACAAACAAGGCAGAAATTAGCCCCTGCATGTACAGATCAACAACAAAAACATTCGCGTTTTGTTCTAAAAACAGGAGCGGAACAAATTCACTCTTCTTGTAAACGAATCATTATAATTTCCAAATATGGTCTGGTCAAGACCCTTGTCCTGCATTTTTTCAGACAGGAAAATGCCTTATTTGACAAATCCTTTCTCCCCAAGCCACATTCATGAAATAATGGATTTCCTCATGAAACGCCCTCACCTACCAAGCCAGCAGAGAAAGCGGCTGAAATTTCTAACTTGGATCGTCGTCATTCCTTCTTGCTTATGCATGGGGCTAATCATTGGATCTTACTTAAACGCTTTTGGGGAAATAAATGATCGACAGGCAAAGGGCCTTGCTCACATCGCGACACCCAATGGAGAAATTATTTTTGCCGAGGTGGCAGACACGCTGGATAAAAGAGCTCAAGGACTGATGTATCGGACCGCCATGGATGAATATCATGGCATGTTATTTATTTTCCCAGAATTGGGGTATTGGACCTTTTGGATGAAGAACACAAAAATCCCGCTGGATATTTTATGGCTGGACCAGAAGGGAACCATTATTCACATTGAAGCAAACGTCCCAATTTGCACGAGGGTAGATGACCACTGCCCACGCCACTATTCGTACAAACAGTCCTGGCAGGTCCTTGAACTCAATGCCGGAACAGCAGAAAAGTTCCAACTCCAACCAGGAAGCCGACTCACAATTTCCCTGCCTTCCCAGAACCTCAATCCCTCCTAACTGCGCCTACCATTCACTTACCACCCTCTCACCCGCTTGGCAGAAAGAATGCCGTCAACCCGTTGGATCTCCTGTAGTATAAGTTCAAGGTGTGCAGTATTTTTAACTTCAATGACAAAATCTAACACGGCTTTTCTATCCTCCCTGGTAGAAATCTCTGCCCTGGTAATGTTGGCTTGACACTGAGAAATTCCAGCGGAAACCTTAGCCAATACTCCCGTTCGATCCAGGGTTAAAACTGACACTTCGACTGAATGGGTGCCATCAAGCTCCGAATCCCACTCAACCTCCACCAATCGATTGTGATCCCATTCTAATGACTGAAAGTTCGGACAATCGATCGCATGAATAGTCAATCCCCTCCCACGAGTAATGTATCCACGAATCGGCTCACCGGGAACAGGCTTACAACACTTGGAAAGTTGCATCAAGACGTCTTTGGTTCCCCCAAACTTTACAGTTCCCTCCCGAAGGAGACCTGGCATTTTTTGCTGAGGGAAGAGAGGGACACCTTTCGTGGAAGGCGAAGGCCCTTGTTCAGCCCCTTCGTAAAAATGACTGACAATTTGATCCGGGGACAACCGGCCAAATCCAACCTGCCGAATTAATTCGTCCACCGTTTCACTGCCCTTTGCCTTAGCCATTGACGAGAGGCGTTCCGATTTTAACGATTGCGCGACGGGAAGATTGTGTCGCCGAAATTCTTGTTCCAACAAACGTCGACCAAGTTCCAGTGCCCGCTTTTGCTCTTCAACCTTAAACCAATGCTTGATTTTGGTTTTAGCCCGTGAAGTTCGGACAAATTTCAGCCACCCGCGATGAGGCACCTGCGACGGGGAAGTCAGAATTTCTACCATATCCCCACTGCTTAACTGATAACGAAGGGGAACTAATTTCCCATTAATTTTTGCCCCGACACAATGATCTCCGATTTCCGTATGAATCGCATACGCAAAGTCTAAAGGGGTGGCCCCGACAGGAATCTCCCGCACTTCCCCTGTTGGTGTAAACACAAACACCACGTCATGGAATAAATCCAACTTAACCGAATCCATAAACTGACGGTTATCGGCAAGGTCCTTATGCCATTCCACAAACTGTCTAAGCCAACTGAACACCTGTTCGTCCCGTCCTCCAACTTTCCCTGGTTCCTTATACAGCCAATGGGCTGCTACACCGTATTCATTAATTCGATGCATATCCGCCGTCCGAATTTGGAATTCCACATACTCACCTTGTGGGCCTACCACCGTCGTATGCAACGATTGATACAAGTTTGAACGTGGAGTCGCGACGTAGTCTTTAAAGCGACCAGGGACGGGAGGCCAAATGGAATGCAGCAAGCCCAATATGGCGTAACAATTCATTTTGGTATCCGTCACAATGCGAACCGCCGTCAAATCAAAAATTTCATCAAAAGATACCGACCGGCGCTCCATTTTCTGATAAATGCTGAAGAGATGCTTGGGTCGCCCATCAATCTGTCCCGGCAGTCCGACGCTCAAGAGTGCCTGCTGAGCCAGGTGAATCAGGGATTGAATATATTCCTGTCGCTCCTCATCTTTTTTGGCCAAACGTAACTTCAAATGAGACCAGGCATCCGGTTCCAAATACTGGAAACACAGATCCTCTAGCTGCTGTTTAATCCAACTCATACCAAGTCGATTGGCTAAAGGCGCATAAATTTCCATGGTTTCTTGCGCAATTTTTTTTCGTTTCTCGTCCGATAAGGCTTCAAGGGTCTGCATATTATGCAGTCGGTCCGCTAATTTGATAAACACCACTCGAATATCATCGGCCATAGAGAGAACCATTTTACGGAAATTTTCCGCTTGCTTCTCTTCATCAGTTTTAAAAGGAATTTGCCCGATTTTTGTCACACCCTCGACTAAACGAGCCACGTCACTTCCAAATTCTTTTTCTAACTCGGCTCTGGTCGCTACGGTATCTTCGAGAGTGTCATGTAATAGCCCAGCAACAATCGCGGGAACGTCCAATTTTAGAAAAGTTAAAATCCCAGCGACTGCTAACGGATGCTGAACATAGGGTTCACCGGTTTGTCGAGTCTGACCATCATGCGCTTTCGCAGAATAGTCATAAGCTCGTCTGATAAAGTTGGTATCAGCCTCAGGATAATAGGCTTTTACCTGATCCATAAGCTGTTCAATATCCGTCAAGTGCGTCGCGCCCATTTTTTTCAGTCCTTCATCAAAGTGTCTCACGGCATTGTCAATGAAGCATAACAAAAAAGAGAGAAAAATGCTGTTTTTTCATTCCAGATGCGGCGATCCGCCCTCGGCGGAATAAAAGAAAGAGGTGCAATTGCCCTCCCTTAAGAGATACATCATCCAAGAGCGGATTCATCGCACCGAACCAGCAATAATAATATGCGAGTAGTTGAGAGGCCTGAGAGCCTCACCTGGAAATGACGATAAAAGAAACAGGGAACAGCAATGGCTCTAGAATGTCTGGCGAGTAGAAGAGGGCAGGTAATGATTTTAGAAGTCAACGAATCTTACGCATCTATTCCCCACCTTTTTGTACATAGTTTTTGACAAATTCAGCTGCATTCTCTTCTAACACTTTATCAATTTCATCAACCAGCTCATCCATTTCTTCTTTTAAGCGCTGGCCGGTTTCCGCAACACTCGGATCTGCTCGAACATCCTCTGATTCTTTTGGAGAGCTCGGTTTTCGAGATTCATTTTTCCGCTCTTGCTTGTCCATGGTGCACCTCCTTGGTCAAGTCTATGAAACTCCTCTCTTCAGCCTACTCCACACTTTCTCCAACCGTCAAGAAAAGCAATGCCGCCCCCTCGGAATTCGTTGCTCCCTTCCTAGCATTGTGATAAATTGCCTCCCGCGGGCGATTAGCTCAGTGGAAGAGCGCTTCCTTCACACGGAAGAGGCCACTGGTTCGATCCCAGTATCGCCCACCATGGTATTGCAACTTTTCTGAATCAATTCCTTTTCGGCATAGTTGTGAGTCGCGCCATCGCAAGTAGGATGGAGACCTTCTTTATTCTGCATTTGTCACTCACAATTAAATTCGGACTCTAGCACCCAAGTCACCCTTCCCTTCAACCAATCGACCATCCACCCCCAAGAGACGGTGATAATGGTAAAATCGATCAACCATCACAATCGACTCCGCAAAAAGCCGGCAATTTCCTTCAAAGCGATTGCGCTTTTTTGCTTACTCCCACATTGCGCCAGCACCCCACCTCCCTCGAACCTTCCGCCTTCGGAAAGCGACCTCAATCTCTTAGGAAAGGCCACTTTGTGCCAAACCAAAGCAGAGGCTCAAAGGACTTGGCTGCAACCAGGGATGCAGGGATCTCCATGGGGCGGAGGCAAGGAAATCTTTCGTGAAACTGCATCACCCAACAAACAAGCACAATGGTTCATGTTCAATGAAGACCAGACCCTTGTGGGGGTCATCACCGTATTCCCGCTTGGCCTTTCCTTAGAAGATTATCCGACACTCCGTCATACTCTGGCGCAATTACCCCCGGCTCGTGAATTCTTTTTTCATTCTTCCCAACTCTTAAAAGAGCAAACACCCGATTCTGGCACTCTACACCGGACGGGAGAAGCCACGACCACCCATCAATATTTCATGCGACACACCAATGGGAAACAGGACCAACTGGTCATGGCAGTTTTCGTTCTTGATCCCTATGAAACGCTTTTAGATGGCAGTCATTCAAAATTTCTCTCCTATATTAAAGATCCGGATTCCTCGGAGAAAGAACCCCCAAACCCAAGTGGACAATCAGAATCGGAAAAGGAATTTTTAGGACTTCAGCAATTTGCCAGAGGGGAGATCGCCCTATTTGCGTCGTGCGGCAACAAGCAGCCAGAAATAGCCTTGGACGCTTATCAAAAAGCTATTCAATATGGATTATCTGATCCGAAACAGTTGGCGGAAGCCCACCATCGTCTTGGGTTGGCCTTACGAAGCATGGGTAGACTTACAGAAGCCACAACTACATTAGAGCAGGCCCTGACCATCCAGCCATACTCAGCAGTCATCCTAAATAGTTACGGCTCAGTCCTGACGGAACTTGGAAAATTACCCAAGGCTATCGAAACCTATGAAAAGGCTTTGGCCTTGCAGCCAAACTATGCTCAGGCCCGATTCAATTTGGCTGAGGCTTACGAATCCCATAACCCCAAACGCGCCATTCAAGAATATGAAACTTTCTTGATACTGGCGGGGAACAATCCAGAGGAAGCGACAAAAGTTGACTTGGCGAAAAATAGAATAAAAGCACTACAAGGCGGAGTCAGACAGTAGAAAATTAAGAAACAATCGTTATGAGAAATACCCGGTCAACAGTATTCGTAGCAAAAAGATCTACGTTGTGAATGCCCCACACGCTAAGCCTTCATGAAATTCTATGCCGTTCGCCGCGGACGCACAAAAGGAATTTTTGAGAGTTGGGATGCCTGCCGTGCCCAAGTACATCATTTTCCAGGAGCCGAATATAAAGCTTTCCCCACCCGAGCAGAAGCTGAAGCATTTCTTTCTTTTCGTTTAAGCAGTGAACCAATCAAGAACAAGCCAGTTGCAGCAGAAACAACATCGCCTTCGACGATAGAAGTTTGGGTAGATGGATCCTGCTTCCCACAAAAAGATGGCTCTCTTCGACTGGGATGGGGGTTACTGGCCAAAAAAAATGGTGTAGAAATTTATCGGGACAAGGGGAACGACATTCCGCGATCTGCCATGAACCACCGAAATGTCGCTGGTGAAATTCTTGCCATCCTCAAAGCTGTCAAATGGTGTCAATCCCAAGGGATTACAGAAATGACGATCTACTTTGATTACCAAGGATTGGAAAGTTGGGTAACCGGAGCCTGGCGCACCAAACTGCCGTTTACCGAAGCCTACGCTCGGACGGTCATCGAATCAGGCATCTCTATTCATTGGGTCAAAGTGAAGGCTCACTCCGGGAATCCAGAAAATGATCTTGTCGATCAACTTGCGAAAGAAGGGGCTCAGGGGAAGTAAGAAGAGGGCAATTTCCGGATGATTTCCAAGCGTCACAACTAAAACAGGAAGGAACAAAACCAGTTACAGCTTCCCTTCTCCTTTTAAAAATTTCCGGAAGCGGGTCATCAGTTCATCACCCAATAAACCTACATCGGGCTTTTTCTTCATATAATCCCTGATCTCATCCAAACGATGTTCCGCCTGCTCATTCCCCTTTAGTCGTTTAACTTTTTGCATGGCATCACCAAACGCATCAAAGGTCAGTTCCTGATAGCCAAAACTTCGAATCCGCTTGACGGCTTTCATCATCGCTTCATTTCTAAAGGTGGTGAGGTGTTCAGAATCGATAGTATTTAACCCGAGTTTTCTCGCACGGCGTTCCGCAGCTTTTCGAATACCGCTCCGGACAAAATCAGGTGAGGTATGAAGACGCTTCCAGGCCTCATCCGTCCATGCCACCTGAGTGGGCGGAGCCTCCCAAAGACGAATCAAAGTCTCGGTATCAATCTTCACGATCCCTTGCTCACGGGCTAAATCCTCAGCGTCCCGCTTTAACATATCCGTCACAAATTCCATGGCAATCGGAGGTGAATCCTCAATGCGTTTATTCAACAAAGCCAAAGCTTCATCGGTCCATTCCATAGGCACGCTCTTCTCGAGCGGAAAATCACCTAAGGCCTCAACCTTTTCAAATAATTCCACATTCACTTCCATATGGCCACGTTCTTTGGCCACATCTTCAGCAATCCTGCCAATCATGCTTCGCATGAACTCTGGTACCGCCTCAAGTCGCTTCCGCGCCTCTGCGGTCCAGGGGAGTTTGCCTTGAGCCATATCTTCGACAGCCTGAGTCATGCCTGCCCCGCCCCCCATCGAACCCATCATTTGCTGCTTAAATTGGTCTAGAATTTCCGCCGTAATTTCTACATACCCTAATTCTTTGGCCTTTTTTTCTGCCAGACGGCGCACCATGCCTCTCAGGAACAAAGGCGCGCGTTCCAGTCTGGAGGAAGCCTCTTCAGTCCAGGGAATTTCTTGCTCAGTTTCAGATGGCTCGGCAGTAGACATGTTTTAAACAGAAGGTAATTCAGGGTTTAATAATTCTTTGATCTCTTTGCCGGCTTTAAAAAATGGCATGCGCTTTTCTGGGACAGACACCGATTCCCCGGTTTTGGGGTTACGCCCTTCTTTGGTCTGGCGGTGCCTGAGACGAAAACTTCCAAACCCGCGAATTTCTGTTTTTTCTCCACGCTTTAAGGAATCACGGATAGAATCAAAAATGGTATTGACCACTAACTCGGCCTGTCTTCGACTCAATTGGGGAGCCTTTTCCGCCAACTTTTCGATGAGATCCGCTTTTGTCATCCGATCCTCCTTCTCAGAGAGACTCGCTTATCAACACTTGATTCTTGCGAATAAGTATAACTCCTCAATTGATGTACTTGATTCATCTTGCTTGTCCGGATCAGGAAACCCAAAGGTACATCAAAGGGGTGGAAAAATGAGTCGTGGCAAAGGTGCGAACGCTTCCAAGGAATGTGTTTTCAAGTAAATCCCTGAATGAAAACGGCTTGCTCACCTCCACAACCCGTGGCTCCCCCTCAATCCCGCCTAATTCGCCAGCTAACTTAATGGCATCGTGCAGATCGCCAATATCATCAACTAATAAGATGGACTTAGCCTGTTGACCCGTAAAGACTCGCCCATCGGCTAACTGCTCAACTTCCGCCACATCCAGAGACCGCCCCTCGGCCACAGCATCAATAAATTGACGATGGACATCATTCATCACCAACTCCAATACCTTGCGATCTTCATCATTCATGGGCCGAAAAGGAGAGCCAATATCTTTATATTTCCCACTTTTGACTACAAAATTTTTGACGCCGATTTTTTCAAGCAACTCGTGGAAATTCGCCAATTGCATAATGACGCCAATGCTTCCCGTTAAAGTCCCAGGGTTAGCCAGAATGCGATCGGTGGCCACCGCAATGTAATAGCCTCCGGAAGCCGCCACCGTGCCCATGGAGGCGATCACCGTTTTATTCTTTTCTTTTCTTACTCTCTTGACGGCATTGTAAATTTCTTGGGAAGGCGCCACGCCCCCACCAGGACTATCAATTCTCACCACGATCGCTTTGACCAAAGGATCGTCAGCAAATTTCTTCAATTCCTCGACAGTCTGAAACGAATCAAGAATGGGACCCTCAACCCGAACAATGGCCACACCATCCTTACCTGCTAACAATAACTCAGGAATTAGGCTTTTCCCAATACTAAACAGGACAAGGCCTCCGAGAATCATCCACAGAACTCGTTTCCATCGTGGATACCCATTACTCATAGTATTCGGGATTGGCCATCCTGAAGAAGCCCCATATTCATCCAATCATTCTGCCCATGATGCCTATTCGCCCTCATCCCCTTGATCTTTCTTTTGGACAACGCGCCCAAAGCTCTGGTCCACACTACCTTGAGAGCTATTAAACTCTTCAACCTCACTTTGCTCCAGATCCTTCAAATGCTCCCAAAGACTTAACGCAATTTTCCGATCATCACAGTCAACCTTGACGATTTTTGCGGAGACATCCTGACCAACAGCAAACTTTTCCTCGAGTCGCTCCTGCACATCCGGCCCGATCTCACTGATATGAATTAACCCTTCTACCCCGCCATCTAATTCCACGAATACACCAAAGTCAGCGATTTTTGAAACTTTGCCGGAAGTGACTTCCCCAACATGATATTGCTGAGGAATATCAGAGACCCATGGGTCCGAGATCAGCTGCTTATACCCCAAGGATAACCGCTCTTTTTCTTTATCAATTTTCAAAATAATGGCTTTAACCGATTGTCCCTTCTTGAACAGTTCCGAAGGATGTTTGATATGCTTCGTCCACGACATATCAGAAATATGGATCAGGCCATCGACACCCTCGTCCAAACCTACAAAGGCACCAAAGTCGGTCACGCTTTTTACTTTACCCTCAATCTCTGTACCTTCCGGGTACTTGTCCTCAATGATATCCCAAGGGTTAGGAGCCGTTTGCTTCATTCCAAGAGAAATTTTCCGGCTATGTTGGTCAACATGAAGCACTTGAGCCTCAATTGTATCGCCCACGGAGACCACCTTTGAGGGATGGCGAACTTCATGAGTCCAAGACATTTCCGACACATGGACCAAACCTTCAACCCCTGGCTCCAACTCGACGAATGCCCCATAATCGGTCAGGCTCACAACCCTACCATTCACGCGACTTCTTGACGGATACTTTTCTTCAACTTTAGTCCAGGGGTCTGGAGATTTCTGCTTAACACCCAGGGAGATACGACCCGTTTCCCGGTCGTATTTCAATACTAAGACTTCAACACGATCTCCAATGGAGAACATGTCTGAGGGATGCCCCACACGGCCCCAGGAAATATCGGTGATATGCAGCAGACCATCGATGCCACCCAAATCCAAGAAAGCCCCATAATCCGTTATGTTCTTCACGGTCCCTTCAATCAACTGCCCTTCAGACAACGTAGACAAAGTCGATTGTCTTCGTTTGTCACGGGTTTCTTCTAGAAGAGCCCGTCGGGAGACCACCACATTTCCCCGACGATGATTAATCTTAATAATTTTAAAGTTATACGTTTTCCCAACCAGACCATCCAGGTCTCTGACTGGTGTCAAGTCAATTTGCGATCCTGGCAAAAAGGCCTTCACCCCAATATCAACGATCATGCCGCCCTTAATACGCGAAATGACTTTCCCCTGCACTTGCTTTTCATCTTTGTGGGCAACTTCCAAATCCTCCCAAACCTTCATTTTGTCAGCTTTTTCTTTGGAGAGGAGCAAATTACCATCCGCATCTTCGCATTGCTCGATATACACTTGAACCGGGTCATTGACCGCCAACTGTTCCAACTCTTCCGGAGAGAATTGGTCGGCAGGGATCATGCCTTCAGACTTATAGCCAATATCCACCACCACTCGATCTCGCTGGATATCAATGACCCTGCCTTCGGTTATCGTACCTTCTTCAATATTTTTAAACGTTTCATCGTATAATGCGGCAAGGGTTTCGCGATCCATTTTTTCAGGTTGTTGAGTAAGAGTATTCATCCGACTTTTGATACCTCCAGCAGAGTTTGGCGGGTTAAATGGTTATTGCCATGATTAGTCTCACAATTTACTTCTTAAATCTGTCTCATACGCCTGCCGGGTCGGAGAGGGAACGCCACCCAATTGAGCAATATGATCCATCACAGTTACCGATACGTCTTCATAAAATGATTTGGCACTCTCCCCATCATCTTTTTTACAAAATTTCAATGGTTTCCCAAAGCTGACCCTTAACGGAAACAACCGTGGCCATCTTGCCCGGATGGGAAGAACTGTAAAGGTACCAGAAATATAAACAGGAATCACCTGGCAATTTGATTCAGCCACTAAATAGCCTAGTCCAGGCTTTCCGATTTGCAAGGACCCGTCCTCGGTCCTTGTTCCCTCAGGGAAAATAACTACGGGTTCGCCTGCCTGCAAGTGAGAGAGTGCCTGTCCAAAGGCCTTCCTGTCCAGTTTGTGGGTTTTCAGTGGGATCCAGCCAAGCTTTTGCAAGGCCCAATTCATGTAGCGATTGGGGAATAAGCTCGCTCTCCCTAAAAAAAAAACGCGCCGCGGAATCGCGCACCCTAACAGGGGAATATCAAGGTAGCTGGCATGGTTAGCCGCAACGATGATTCCGCCTGTCCTGGGAAAGTGTTGGAAACCCTCTGTCCTAAATCGAAACAGGAGTCGAGCCAACCCATTAAACAGGATCCATAACAGCCCGTAAGCCGCTCCACTCACAAACGATCCACAATGATTTGCATCATACGTCCAACAACTTCTTCAACAGATTGTCGAGAGGTGTCGATCATGATCGCCTCAGGCGCCGGCCGTAACGGATCAACCGTTCTGGTCCGGTCACGATCATCTCGGACGGCCATGGCGTCTCGCACCGTCTCCAGATCAACGGCTTTCCCTTTTTGACCCAATTCTTGTTGGCGCCGGTTTGCTCGAACCTCCAATTCCGCATCAAGAAAAAACTTCACATCAGCACTTGGGAACACCCGTGTCCCCATATCCCTTCCTTCAGCGATAACGCCAACTTCACCACCAATTTTTCGCTGAATCGGGAGTAACCAGTCCCTGACTGATCGAATTGCCGCAACGCAAGAAGCCAATTGGCTAATGGCTGGAGTTCTGATGGCCTCCTGATTAATGGCCTGCCCATCAACCCAAACGGAAAGGCCACTCCCACTCAGCATCAGTCGCAGATCTGTCCGTGCAAGAAGTCCTTGGATGTGAGCAGTATTGTTCGGGTCTATTTGGTCTTCCTGAACTTTCCAGGCAATGGCCCGATATAAAGCACCCGTATCCAGGTAAACATATCCGAGACGTGTAGCCAAACACTTGGCCACAGTGCTTTTCCCGACTCCCGCTGGACCGTCAATAGTGATCATTAACCGATGACGTTGAACGGCCCTATTCTCCTCTTACCAACTAATTTCTGGAGCATTATAATGGTCGCTAAGAATTTGTCAATAAATCCAACAGCTTATCTTTAAAGCCCGGGAAGGAGGTTTCAACGCAAGCCACATCCTCAATGGTAACCGGAGACTCTGCCACTAATCCGCAAATGGCCAATGACATCACCACCCGATGATCGCCATAGCTCTGACAAATCGCACCCTTGAGAGGGGAACCTCCATTGATGATTAAACCATCCGGCTGTTCCTCCACCTCAACGTGGAGACGCGATAATTCGGTCGCCATAGCTCGAATACGATCGGTCTCCTTCACCCGAAGTTCTTGTGCTCCGGTAATGCGTGTCTGGCCATGGGCCAAAGCGGCAGCCACGCACAATATAGGCAATTCATCAATCGTTTTGGGAATGAGTTCAGGCCCAACGATCATTCCCCTCAGCGGAGCAGACCTCACACGGATATCACCTACCGGTTCCCCCGATATTTCACGTTGATTGACAATAGTGATATCAGCCCCCATCTCGAGGAGAATATCCAGAATACCAGTTCGTTCGGGATTCAACCCTATATCAGTGAGTAAGATATCCGAATCGGGAACGATCGATGCGGCAACCATGAAAAACGCCGCAGCCGAGATATCTCCGGGAACCGCAATCGGTTTTCCATCAAAAGAGGGTCGACCTTGAAGCTGCACGGTGCACCCATCAACCTGGAGGGAGACTCCCAAATAGTCCAGAAGACGCTCCGTGTGATCTCGGGATCGTCTAGGCTCCTTCACAATGGTCGTCCCTTCGGCAAAGAGCCCGGCCAACAGGACGCACGATTTTATTTGCGCACTGGCGACAGGAGATTCGTAGAGAATCGCCTTGAGTCCGTTCCCTTGAATAGCCAAAGGAGCCAACTCACCACCATGTCTTCCCGAGATAACAGCCCCCATTTGACGAAGAGGTGTGACCACCCGGCCCATCGGACGACTTCTCAAAGAGGCATCACCCGTGAGAACGGAAAAGAAATTTTGCCCGGCTAAGACGCCAGCTAGTAAGCGCAAACCCGTCCCGGAATTTCCACAATCCAACACATTCGACGGTTCCTGCAGCCCCCAGAGCCCTTTGCCGGTCACCTCAACTGCCTCGGGGGTTTCCTGCACATCAGCGCCTAAAGCACGTATCGCACTAAGGGTATTCAGGCAATCCTCTCCTTTAGAGTAGCCTGTAATACGTGTCTGGCCCTGCGCCAAAGCTCCAAAAATGAGGGCACGATGCGTGATGGATTTGTCCCCTGGCACCGACACTCTGCCACGAAGAGGTTTTGTAGTTGGAAGAATTGTGAACTGATTCATATCAACCGCTCTCGCGAGGCTTTTGCCCTGGCAATCGCATCGTACAATCCATCTGCATCCCGTTTACTCAACTTTTCCCGAAAACCTTGTAACTGTTGAATATACTGATCCACCATCTCCACCAAATTCTCATGATTGGCGACACAAATATCCCGCCACATTTCAGGCGAACTGGCGGCAATCCTGGTGGTATCGCGCAACCCTCCGCCAGAAAAATTCAGCAAGTCCCCAGCCTGTGACGTTCGTCCCTGCAACGCTTCCAAGGTGTGCATAAGAGAAAAGGCTGCGATATGAGGCAAATGACTCACCGCACCGAAAACCCAATCATGGTCCATGGGATCCATAGACGACACCACGGATCCAACAGTCTCCCAAAGATGCCGAACTCTTTCCAGAGCCTGGGCATTCGTATGGGAAGTCGGAGTCAGAATACATCGAGCGTCTTGAAATAAATGCGAGTCGGCGTGAGCCACTCCGGATTTTTCCTTTCCGGCAATCGGATGGGCGCCGACAAAAAACGTCGAAGGAAGCAACCGGGCTTCAACTTTTGAGACCAGTTGACCCTTCACGCTCCCCACATCACTCACGATTGCGGACGGAGCCAGATCTTTTCCCCACAGGTCAATTTGTGGGAGATAGGTCTCGACAGGAGTGGCCAGGACAATTAAATCCGAGTGGCTCACTGCATCATGAGGCTCCAGAAAAAATTGGTCAATGGCACCCATTTGAACGGCTAATTCAAGATTTTCTTGTCGACGACCGATCCCCACAACCGTCTTGGCTAAGCCCTGTTTCTTCAGGGCAAGGCCGAGAGAGCCGCCGAGCAGGCCTATCCCGATAATGGTCACGTGTTGAAAGAGGGGTTCTGAATGGACAGTCGACATGATGGAAGGCAAAAGTGTCGGATTCACAAGAGGAGAATCAAAGTTCACGACCGACAGCCTGCGCCACCTTTTGTAAATCATTCATGAGTTCGGTAAACCGGCTGGGCTTCAGCGATTCCTCTCCGTCGCACAAGGCACATTCCGGATTGGAATGCACTTCAATCAACAAGCCGTCAGCACCAGCCGCAATCGCCGCTTTTGCCATAGGTGCCACAAGTTTCCAATTGCCCGTTGCGTGACTCGGATCCACAATGACCGGCAGGTGAGTCATTTCCTTTAAAGTGGGTATCGCACTCAGATCAAGCGTATTGCGATACTGAGTCTCAAAGGTGCGAATCCCTCTTTCACACAGCATGACATTCCGATTGCCACGGGACATAATATACTCCGCGGATAAGAGTAACTCTTTAATCGTGGCCGACAGCCCACGCTTCAATAAGACGGGTTTGTCATAGGCGCCAACCTCTTTTAAGAGTTCAAAATTCTGCATATTCCGGGCGCCAATTTGGATCACATCCGCTTTTTCTAAAAAATGTCCGAGGTCACGTGCATCCAATATTTCACTCACAACAGGAAGACCCGTTTGTTGCCTGGCTGCAGCCAAAAAATCCAATCCTTCCTGTCCCAAACCCTGAAAGGAATAAGGCGACGTGCGAGGCTTATACGCTCCGCCCCGTAAAATGCGGGCGCCTGCCTTCGCGACTTCTTGAGCGATACCAACCGTAATTTCTAATTTCTCCACCGCACAGGGACCAGCCATAACCACGATCTGGCTTCCCCCAACTTTCACGCCGGCCACGTCAATGACAGAATCCTGTTTTTGAAATTCACGGCTCACTAACTTCCAAGGAGCCAGAATGGGAGTCACGCTTTCCACACCGGAAAACACGCTCAATGGTTGTCCTTGTAACACCCGGTCATCGCCGAGCACTGCCACTATGGTCCGTTCTTTCCCCTTCGTGATTTGAGTGGTCATCCCCAACGAACGAAGACGATCGATCAAGTGATCAATATCCTGATCAGTGGCTTCAGGTTTTAAGACAATAACCATAAATGAATCAGAATCCTTGCACTACAACACTGTGGAGAGGACTCGAGTCAGAGAGTCAAGGAAACGACGGTTTTCGGACGGTTGGCCAATGGTCACCCGGAGCATTGGCCCACGAATATGCCGAACGATCACGCCCTCTCGAAGCAACGCCTCATACGCAAGTTTTCCGTCAATCCCTGCATTGAAATACAAAAAGTTGGCTTGACTGGGAACGGGCTCTAAGCCCATGGTGGTTAGTCCTTCTTCCAGAAACGTCATTTCGGCTTCATTCATGGCCCGGCTTTTCGCCACATGGTCGTCATCCGAAAGAGCTGCTCGTGCGGCTTCTTGAGCCAAGCTATTCACGTTGAACGGGGGGCGAACCCGATTCACATATCCTGCAATTTCTTTGGTCGTCAACCCATATCCCACGCGCAATCCTGCCAATCCATAAATTTTCGAAAACGTCCGTAGTACCACAACCGGCCGCCCTTCACGAACATACTGCAAGCTGTCCGGAAAATCGGGATGTCGTACGTACTCATAGTACGCCTCATCAAATACGACGACCACATGATCAGGAAGCCGGGAGAGAAATCCGTCAATTTCCCTTGCCGTCAGCATGGTACCCGTTGGGTTGTTCGGATTGCAGAGAAAAAAGAGCCGTGTGCGATCAGTGACCGCGTCAACCATGGCCGCCACATCGTGGGCCCAATTTTTCAAAGGCACCTCTACCGGCACACCATGCCCTCCCAACACAGAAAGCTTGTACATCACAAAGGTCAGATCGGCCATTACCGCTTCATCACCCGGTGAGAGAAATGCGCGGACTAAAAGACTGATGATTTCATCTGACCCATTGCCCACCAGAACCTGATCCTCGGGAAATTTCAACCGCTCGCCCAATGCCTGCCGAAGGTAGTGAGCCCCGCCATCCGGATACCGGTGAAGCGAGGCTGCTGCCTCCGCCAGGACCTGCAGCGCGTTCGGGGAAGGACCCCAAGGATTTTCATTAGATGCCAGTTTAATTGCCTGGGTAATTCCCAGTTCCCGCTCCAATTCATCCAAGGGTTTCCCTGGAGAATACGGTGTTAACGAGGCAATTGTGGGATGGACATGCAATGGCATGGGCTTACATTCTTTCTCTTGTGAACATGAAGGAAAAATCCAGAAAATTTCACGTCTACCTGGGCCTGGGACGAACGTTTGCGGAAGCCCCTTCCCCGATCTCCATTCCTCAAGGACAAACAGCTAGCATCAAACCTTACTGATGCGAAGAATAAGACCCCAGAACCTTCATCATCAAACAACGTGACCGGACTTCCTCCAGGGCCTTCTTGAGGCGATCATCGTCCTGATGACCTTCCAAATCCATATAAAACAGATATTCCCAGACTTTTCGTCTGGTCGGCCGTGATTCAATTTTGGTCATACTAATGCCGTGGGATGAAAACGGGCGGATCAGATCATACAGGGCTCCAACCCGGTCTTTGGCCGAGACAATGATCGACGTTTTATCCCGGCCGGTTGGCTCAGCTCCCTTTTGGGATAAAATGAGGAACCTGGTGAAATTATTAATATTATCTTCAATTCGTGATCGCAGAATGTTCAATCCATACAACTGAGCTGCCAATTCGGAGGCAATGGCCCCTGCAGTTGGATCATTCACCGCCCGCTCAGCGGCCCGAGCCGTACTGGGCTCTTCCGCAAAATTCACCGAAGGCAAGTTGGTTTCGAGCCAGTTTCGACATTGGGCAATGGCATGCGGATGAGAATAGACCGTCTTGATCTCATCTATTTTTTCCGCCTTAGAAAGAAAGTGATGGGACACTTCCAGCATCACTTCACCATAAATCAACAGAGGTGAGTCTACGAACAAATCTAACGTATGATTGACCACCCCTTCCGTCGAGTTTTCTATGGGAACCACGCCAAACCGCATACGTCCGCGTTCCACTTCATCAAACACATCTTTGATGCTATTGACCGATACATAGTCGGCCGATCCTCCAAACTTTCGCATGGCAGCCAGATGTGTAAACGTGGCAGGAGGCCCCAAATAGGCGACCGTTTGGGTTCCCTCCAGAGAGAGAGACGCCGACATAATCTCCCGGTAAAGATGACGAAGGGCTTCACTGGGAAACGGTCCTGGGTTTTTGCGCATCAACCGTTCCACGATCGCCGCTTCCCGACCGGGCGTGTGAAGATGGGCAGACGAATCCTGTTGTTTTTTCAGATGCCCGATTTTAATGACATATTGAGATCGCTCATTCAATATATTAAGAATGTCGTCATCAAGCCGGTCGATCTCTTGCCGGCATTGTTGCATATCTTCTGGAAGCTCCATGAGACTCATCCTTTATCCTGGAAAATCTGCAATTTAGGCAGGAGCATACAAGGAATACCATGCTGTGGCAAGCAAGCGTTTTCCCCTTTCAACTTGCGGCTTTCCTATATACCCAGAGCCACATTTTCCAGCCACAAACGCAGGAGCTTCCCCGATCAGCGCGGCACCAGAAAGACATACCGCTGAAGACGATCGCTCAAACACCGATCAGTCGCTTTGATCGTCCACTCTGGAAAAGTCGAGGTAATCCACTCCAGAGTCAACGAGGAATCCCCATAGGTCACGTCACCATCAATCGGTGCCCGGTTGTGGGGGTTGAAAGCAAAGCCCTCCTCCCGATGTCGAACGGCTAGGGCCGCTTTCTGCGCGGATGATGTGTGAGGGTCATGCTCCCAGTTTTCGACAGGGCGAATAGTAATGGCTAACATGCCATCATCCGCAATGTACTTCCGCAAGGTGTTCAACGACGCGCTCATCGCCCTTTGAGACAGGTGGGTGAACACGGAGAAGGCATAAATGAGATTAAACTTCACCGTCCCGACCGGCAAGGACACAGGGAGGTAGTCGGATACCATGAAGTTTGTACTGAGACCCGACTCCCGGCAAAGTTCAATGGACTGTTCCCAGGGATCGACCCCGAAGACTTTTTCCTCGGCGGTGAAGTAATAGAGCAATTGCGCGATACGGCCATACCCACATCCAAAATCCAAGATAGTGGCATCATCCAGAGACCGCCCGGTCACTCGTGTGTAGTTGTAACTCAAGGCACGCACGAACGCTGTTGTTTGCTTGAGCAATTCGACTCCATGGTTCCCCGTCCAGTTTCGCTGCACCTCATTACTCGCCATGGCAGGAAGAAGTCGTGAAAGCTTGGGGTACTCAGGGTCGGGCATGGACAGCAACACCAGTCCGAATTCCTCCAGACTGAGTTGTCGAAGGCCCGTGATGGCATCCTGGCGAGTCGTTACGCCTTGGTCATTTTCCAATGTACGCAAAATCTCCTTGGCATACCCCAACATATAGCCCTCGGTCGAATTCCAACTCACAGACAGTGAGAACCTGGCTGGAAGACTCTTCAGCACTTTCAGGGCATATTCCTTCAACATATTTTTCATGAACACATTTACCGTCCGTTGAAAATTCCCCGCAAAAAATGATCCCCGCCGCCAGCGGACGGGGCATTATGAATGTACTCGCTCAGACGAATAGTTTATTACGCCGCAGGCAGCGGGAAATATACCCTCAAGGGATTTAACTTCTTCTTTATACCGCCGGAGAGCCTGCAAGGCATCCGCATTTAGAATGGGCATAGGGGTTAACAAATTCAGAGATTCCAGTCATTGAATAGGCCGAACCAATCGTTGAAAACCAAGACCAATCCTCAAGCCCTGGAGAATTATTTAGTCCTGATCTGTGATCTCGACACGGAGCTCTCGACCTTCTGAATTTGATTTAAGCAGTGGATTGAAGCTCTTCGTTGCCAAACCCTTGATAAGAGCCCTTGGTAGGATGGATTGAAGTTTCCCTTCAAAGTTGAGATATGCACTAAGAACCCTTACGACTCAAGTGCGGCAACACGTGGCGTGGCTCTCATCTAAACGTTGTGACCAATTTAGATGCTTTCATTACATAAACCTATTTTTCAATCAAATAATACACACTTCCTCTGTCTTCAAGTCTATTATTGCCTTCAAGCTCATTGAAATGCTGGTCGATGATTTTTGGGCAGATTTTCTTGATCATTTTATCAAACGATTTTCGACTATATCTGTTTCCCCATGTCCAACCTGGGGCCGGAGCTTCAAAATAATCTTCACTCTCTGTTTTTAAAGAAACAACACTCTGAACTATTAGGTATTTATTTGCCATCCCGTATGATAGGTCCAATATTTTATCGGGGGCATCGACATGATAAAGACCTCCCACATTTACCACGACATCTGTTGAAATGAATTTTGAATTTGGCGTGATCTCTTCTTTCTCAAATTCTACGCCATGAAGATTCAGTCGTTCGGCTATCACATTAGCATGTTCAAAATGCTTATCCCTATCGTTATCGATGCCAATGCTTCTATTACAGCCCAGCCTGGAGGCAACCATAGCGTAAAAACCATCCGCACAAAACAGCTCTGATAAAGATACGCGGTCTAAGGCATGTTTTTTAGATTTAGCAATAGCATAAGCAATATAGGCGATGATAATCGGTGCTTTTGCTTGTTGATTTAATTCGTAGATACCTGGCAACTGAACATTATTTACCCCAAAGAACGAATAATTATGATATAGCGGGCCCAAATCAGAAAGAATATTATCCTCGGCTTTATTGGGGGACTTGAACATTCCAGGCATACGCACAATCTCCTTAGTTGAAATGATTGACCTTTCGCCTATCCTTTGAGTTCATGAGCACCCGAGTCCGAAGGGCGGAGAAAACCGACAAGCATAGCTATCCAGTGCTTTCCTCTAAAGAAAAGCTAGACATAACCTGCCTTGCTAATTCTGATTTCTTAATCATCCATAGCTCTCATCGCTTTGTTCAAAAATCACCTGCCCCACGACAAACAAGCATTACATAGTACTCAATGACCACAATGCCAGAAAATTTCCACGGACTTGAACAGGCAAGAGCTTGGCCTCAAAAGAGCTTTACCCCAAAAATTTCGTTGGGAAACAGCGGCACATTTAATATATTTGCAGATAGGGTTTGGCAAATTTCAGAACAAAACAATCAAAAAGGCCTTAGGGGTCATAAAGTTTTCACATCTTTTGCTCACACACTTACCCAAAAACGCGGCACAATTGAATAATAGAAACTTCAAATCCCCCCCGCAGAGTTTGTCGACCTCCTGAATGTGATTCGAACACAGGATTGTTACCATGCCAGGATGGCTATCCTTTTTATAATGTTTGTCCCTTTGCAAGTGCACAGATGCGTCCAGACTTAGGCATCAGTTGAAAATTCCATTAAGCTCGTTTTCTATAAGGTAATTCGCCAGAGAAAACAACGATAGCTTCTATCTCGTTATCTGTGAGCGCCGGAGAGCATATTTTGCCAAGCATTTAAGCAGCCGTCCTGTTAAAAAGCCGGAACGAGATGTCTCCGCCATGCGAGATGCTTTGTGGCATATCACCAGCGATACGCGTCCGCAGATCACGGTTTTTCGCTTGGACACCGGGGTGTTTTTATGGCACGGTCCCCTGAAGTCTGATGCCAATAAAGGCAAATATCCTGAAGGGCAATTTGATCTCCTTCTGGCTTTTGCACCTGTCGCATAAGCTTCTTTCTAAATTTCTCTCACTCCTTATTATTGTCGCCATAGACCAGGTAAACAGCCAGATAGTATCGACCTTCACGGACAAAGGATGTCATTTTTGTAAGTCATTTCTGATATCCCTTGGCTTTGTATTCACGGGTTTCACTTCCATAACGATCAAGTTGTCGTCCATTCCGCCAGACTTGTGTACTAGTAAATCCGGCTTGGTTTTGCCCAAATCAGCTTTACTTAGAATCGGGTGCACTGCCTTGTCAACTTGTCCTCCAAGCGAATACCCAAAGGTATCACCGGTAACTACTCTCAATTGATGATACAGCTCATAGCAGTACACGCGTTCTCGGTAGATCGGGTTCGCTTGGCCAGGAACCGGAAGCAGCATCTATTGGTCTGGAATTTCTGCTGTGGCCTCTGCGAGGCAGACTAGGAATTGATGGCATGCGTCCTCTTCCACTTTCGAATTTGGCATCATGATGTAATTCAAGCAGTAGCCTCCAAACAGTGCGCTTCAGAACCTTTCAGGCTAACAATAATTAAGTTCATCCACGTACGGTGCGAATCTGTGATTTCCTGTCCATTTAACCTCTCATCGACTCTTCTGAAAATAAGCGGCAATCTCTACGGTTTCAGTCAATGGCTGTTCATACGGGCATGTCCTAGGGCATATTATTCGGATCAGCATCCCACAACCTGATGAATGGTTTGTCCATCTATACGACTGCGAACGCTTGCCGATCCCGCAGGACTCCAAGCGCCAATCGAACGCTTTAGAATGGTCGTGGGGAGATTTTTGGTGAACTGGCGAGCTAAGTCAAGTTGCTTGTGTTCTTTGGCTTCTCTTTTTGACCATGTCTCTTGGGTTTGGTGAATTGGGGAATTCTAGATGGGGAGTTTGGGGTGAAAAATGAAAAATAAGATTGATGGCGGGCGATGAGGATCATTCGGAACCGAAGCCTATCTTGCCAGGCTTATGGAGAGCGGTTGTTCTGGAAGCATTAAGGGTAGGGAATAGATAAATTTGTTCCCCCAGAAAACCTTGAAGAGAAGGGGGGTGAAAAATTAATTTATTAATGATAACTTTCAGCGTCGGTGGGGAATTTTCCGCATTCAACTTCTTCTTTATAGCGCCGGAGCGCCTGTAGGGCGTCCGCCTTCAGATGGGCATAGGGTTTGACAAATTTCGGGACGAAGTCGTCGAAGAGGCCCAACAGGTCGTAGAGCACCAGCACCTGTCCATCACATCCCTGCCCGGCACCAATGCCAATGGTCGGAATCGAGAGGGCTTCGGTAATACGTTGCGCCAGCGCGGTTGGCATGCATTCCAACACCACCGCAAATGCACCAGCAGCCTCCAGGGCCTTGGCATCGCTCACAATCGTTTCCGCTTCTTCCTGCGCCTTGCCCTTAACCGAATATCCGCCAGATTGATTGACCGACTGTGGGGTCATGCCCAGGTGACCCATGACGGGAATACCAAACCGGGTCATGGCCTCCACCCGATCGACCACTGGCGCACCACCCTCAAGTTTCACAGCAGCCGCCCCCGCTTGCAGAAAACGCCCCGCATTCCGCACGGCATCTTCCACGCTGGCCTGGTAGGACATAAACGGCATGTCCCCAATCACCAGCGCCCGTTGGGCAGCCTGAGCCACCAGCCGCGTGTGATAGAGCATGTCTTCCATGGTCACTGATAAGGTGTTGGGCTTGCCTTGCACGACCATGCCAAGGGAATCTCCAACCAGAATGACGTCAAGCCCGGCTTGCTCCACAACCCGGGTAAACAGCGCATCGTAGGCCGTGACGACCGTGAGCTTTTTACCCTGTTTCTTCTGTTGGACAAATTCGGGAATCGTCATGTGTGCCGATTTCTTTTGTATGCAGTGAGGGTTATTTGCCAGCAACCCGCTTCGCGGATTCCACCGTGTTCTGAAGCAGCATAGCGATCGTCATCGGGCCAACGCCACCGGGAACGGGTGTAATCCATCCGGCTCGCTCCTTCACCCGACCAAAATCCACATCCCCGACTAATTTTCCATCGGCTAATCGATTGATCCCCACATCAATGACGATCGCCCCCTCTTTCACCATGTCTGGGGTGACGAAAAGCGGTTTCCCGATGGCCGCAATCACGATGTCCGCTTCCCGAACCACCCCGGGGAGATCTTTGGTCCGGGAATGACAGATGGTGACAGTGGCATGTCGGTGCAAGAGCAACATAGCCACCGGTTTTCCCACAATATTACTCCGGCCAATAACCACAACACGTTTCCCGGCAATATCCTGTCCGGTCGAATCGATCATCTGAATGACCCCTTTTGGGGTACAGGGGATAAACCCCGGGTCGCCGGTCACTAAACGCCCGACATTGACCGGATGAAATCCATCCACATCCTTCTCTGGAGAGACGGCGTGCAAAATCGCTTGACTGTCCATGCCCGAAGGCAGGGGAAGCTGGACCAGAATGCCATGGATCTGGGGATCGGCATTGAGCTGATGAACCAGCTTCAATAATGATTCTTGGGGGGTCGATGCCGGCAAAAGATGTTCTTGAGGATAAAGTCCGGCCTTTTCACAGGCAATTCTCTTGTTCCGCACATAGACGGCCGATGCCGGATCATCTCCTACCAATACTGCGGCTAATCCGGGCTTGATTCCGGTATCTTTTTCGAAAAGGCGAACGTCTTCAGCAATGCCCTCTCGAATCGCCTGGGCTAATGCTTTGCCATCAATGATCTGTGCTGGCACGTTGACTCCTTCAAATAAAATGGTCAAACCGCTATGAGCGGTGATTTACGATATCAGGCAGGGAAAATCTTCGTCAACGAAATGGCTGCCTCACCATTCCTTGACACCCTACAAAAACCTCACTTACCATGCCCCTTCAGGTTTTCCTCTAACCACATCCCTTGTCGCTCTGATCGTCCTCATCGTCTCAGCGAAAGTTCGGTTATTTCCATGAACCCATATTGCCTTGCTGTTTCTTTCAGGAATGCGATCCTCACCAGTATTTTGGTGCTGGGTTGCTGGACTGCTGTTTATGCCGAGGAGGTGGCGAATTTAGCGTTCCCGCAAAGCATGATTGCCGATGGAGGGCAGGTCTATTTCATCGCCAATGCCAACGGAGACCCCGGGACACGCGAAAATAAAGGTTTTATCAGTAAAGTGACCCCTGAGGGAAAGATGATTGATCTCCATTTCATCCAAGGTGGGCAAAAGTCGGTCATCCTGAACTCACCCAAAGGAATGGCTCTGGTGGGCGCAACTCTTTATGTGGCTGACCTGGATGCGGTCCGAGGATTTGACAAAAACACCGGAGAAACGCTTCACACTATTTCCTTCGCACAATTCCACAGTCAATCACTTGCCGGGCTGGCTGCGGATCCTCTAGGCGGGCTATATGTCTCTGATTCCGACTCCAATACCATCTATCACATTGATGAAGCCGCCCACGATCATACCGTGACGGTCTTTGCCCAGGATGAGAGCCTGTCACACCCACGTGGCCTCACCATTCATCCCAGGAATGGGCATGTGGTGGGGGTTGGATGGGAGGATGGGAAGATCTTTGAGATTGATGAACACGGGACGATTCAGGAGCTGTTCGCCAATACTTTTTTTACTGGTGGGTTCTATAATTTAGACGGTATTGATTTCGATAAATACGGCACCATGTATGTGTCTGACCTCACGGTAGGGAAAGTCTGGCGAATCCTGGCCAATCACAAAAAAGAGGTGATTGCCGAGTTTTTGTTGTCCCCTTCGGGGATCGGGGTCGACCGTGTCAATCATGTGATCATGGTCCCCTACCTGTATGTAAACGGCGCCGAAATTAATGGTCTTGAGCGTCCCTCTAACGATAACCCCAACAAAAAACCCCGATCTTGGTCTGATTATGGACTGGGCTGGCTTAAGAAAGATGCGGCAAATGAGTAAGTGCCTCTATTGTCATCAACGTAAAGGGAAACGGACGTGTCCCGCCCTTGGAGGAATGATTTGCAGCCAATGTTGCGGCACCAACCGCATCACGAATATCAGTTGCCCGACTTCCTGCGTCTTTCTCGAGAGCAATGATGACTACCAGAAAAAACGAGTGGGGAACCGGTTTGAACTCGAACGTCGGGGGTTCTACCGACAATTATTGGATCTCGGGGGTGAACGGGCGACTGAAATATTTTATGTCTTTGAGGCCTTGGCTTATCGCTTTTTCCAGGACCGGCGTGACGCACAGGACGCCGAGGTATTGGAAGGCCTCCAAAGCCTCAGGCGAAGTTTCAGCCTGATCCAGATACCAGATTCGGGAATACCCGCTTTCGGTGAAGAATTACGAAAGGAATTTAAGGTCTTCGGCGAACGCCAACCCTTAGAATCTCATTTGGTCACCAACGTCTTAGACCAGGCTCATATCTTCATCCAGGAATTTTCCGGATCAGGGCTTCGGTCCCATCGATTTTTACATGGATTACTCGGCTATATCCGGGAACGCCATCCCGATGTAGCAGAACAACTCGCCCGCCAAACCGGGGCGGGAGGGCGCATCATTATTCCCAGTGGATTTGATTACGCACCAGACCCCCCTTCGACAGAACCCGTCAGCTGATCGGCACGTTTCATCAACATTCCCGGCTTTCCTCTGCCGAGTTACGGCATCACATCTATCGTCATTTCAATCCGCTCTAGTGGATTATCCTTCAAGTCGCGGGGCTGGCCCACAATTGTATCAAGCACTTCAAGGCCTTTTACCACTTCACCAAACACGGTGTACTGGCCATCCAGATGGGGGGCCTTATCCACCATGAGGAAAAACTGGGATCCCGCACTATTGGGGTCTGCCGTGCGCGCCGCGGAGAGAATACCCTTTTCGTGAGCAACCCGGTTAAATTCTGCTGGAACCGTATAGCCCGGTCCACCGGTTCCAAACCGGCTGCGGTTGGCTGGATCTTTGGTCAAAGGATCCCCCCCTTGAACCATAAATCCAGGAATGATCCGATGGAAAATGGTTCCGTTATAAAACCCTGACTTGACTAATTTGAGAAAGCTTTCCACATGCTTGGGTGCTAAGTCGGGAAATAACACGGCTTCCATTTCACCAAATTTCGTTTTAATCAATACGTGAGGTGCCTTGGTATCAGCATTCGACGGTTCTTCCGCAGCCGCCCCGGTTGGGACAAGAGAACCACCTGCGGTGACAATGGTAGACAGTCCGATCACCATCATGAGCTGACGTAGAGCACTCGCTAAAGTCCGTGGCTGCAACACAACCCTCATAATTCCTCCTCCATGGCTAATCTGTTGAATTTCTTGATTGGATGACCAAGCTCGCCTGAAACATGAATCTCAGACTGGGCGAGCGCTTTCGCTGCCGCACATTGTTCGGCTTCTTTTTTTGTCCGTCCTTCTCCCTGTCCCATAATTTTTCCTTGAATTTCAACCGTGACAGCAAAGACCTTCTGATGGTCAGGACCTGATTCCTGAACAAGTCGATACTGCGGACTTACCCCAAATTGTTTATGCGTCCATTCTTGCAGACGGCTTTTCCCATCCCACCCTGCTGATGACACAGGACTGTTCTCTAAGGAAGAAAATTCCGTGGTCAAAACTTTTTGAATAAATGCTCTTGCAGGCTCCAACCCTCCATCAAGATACACCGCCCCAATGATCGCTTCAAGGACATTGGCTAATAGCGATATTTTTTCTCGACCCTTTGAGGCTTCCTCCCCCCGACCCAATCGTAACCACTGTCCCAACCGGAGACGACTCGCCGCTTTCGAGAGAGTAGATCGGCTAATCAATCTCGCTTTAATCTTGGAGAGTTCGCCTTCTGTGCCACTTGGGAACATCGCGGCAAGACTTTCACTCACAATCAATCCCAGCACCGCATCCCCTAAAAATTCTAATCGTTCATTGTGGGGGCTCACCGCCTGGGGTTGAGTTTGAGAGTATGAACGGTGGGTGAGAGCCTCACACAGCAAAGCCTGCTGCTTAAAGACATACTCCAAGGATTCTTGAAGGTCTTCAAATGCAAGAGCAGCCACGAGACCTACAAAGAAATGCTAATGTTGACAGGCATGATCGTTTTTCTCTTATTTTTGACCAAAACAGTGCAGTATATCATATTTTTTGGGGCGAGGTTGGGGCAATAGATACTGAAATTCTGGAGAGGCACATCTCTCGAAACTATCCAATCAGAAAGGGGCAATGCTGCCTATTCGCCTTTCCAACGCCGGAAGACCAAACAGGCATTGACACCACCAAATCCAAATGCATTAGAAATGGCGACATCGACAGTACAGGATCTGGCATGAGTCGGAATATAATCCAAGTCACATTCGGGGTCTGGCGTCTCCAAATTGATGGTTGGAGGAATGACGCCCTGGTGCATGGCCATGATAGAAAAAACCGCTTCAATTCCTCCGGCAGCTCCCAATAGGTGGCCGGTCATGGACTTGGTAGAACCTACAGGAATGGAATAGGCCAGATCCCCAAAGACTTTTTTGATGACCTGCGTTTCAATCCGATCGGCAAAGGTGGATGTGGCATGGGCATTAATATATCCCACAGATTCTTTCGCGATCCCCGCATCCTGAATCGCACGCTCCATACAAGTCACCGCACCCGCACCATCGTCTGGTGGAGCGGTTATATGAAAGGCATCGCTATTCATGGCATAGCCGATCACTTCGGCATAGATACGCGCACCACGAGATTTGGCGTGCTCCAATTCCTCTAAGATTAAGACACCGGCACCTTCGCCAATGACAAATCCGTCACGGTCTTTATCAAAAGGCCGACTAGCCCGTTTCGGTTCTTCATTTCTCCTGGACAACGCCTTTGCCGCGGCAAACCCAGCGACCGCTGTCGGGCAAATGGTTGATTCCGCTCCTCCAACCAGCATGACATCGGCCTCTCCCCGCTGAATCAGTCGAAATCCATCTCCGATACAATGATTCCCTGTGGCGCAGGCCGTGACCGTACAGGCATTCGGACCCTTGGCACCAAAACGAATCGCTACCTGCCCTGAGGCCAAATTAATAATGACCATCGGGATAAAAAATGGCGAAACCCGGTCCGGACCGCGCTCCAGCAACACCTTATGATAATGCTCAATGGCCGGAAGACCCCCAATGCCTGCTCCAATATAGACCCCCACACGATCCGCCTCATCCGGATTTACGACAAGCTTGGCATCATCCACTGCCTCCTGACTGGCTGCAATGGCAAAATGGATAAAGGTATCCATCTTTTTAATTTCTTTTTTCTCAATGAACGTCGAGGGATCAAAGTTCTTGACCTCCCCCGCAATCTGCACGGAATACTGGCTTGCATCAAATCGGGTAATCGGCCCGATCCCGGATTGGCCTTTACATAGTTTCTCCCATGTATTGGATACACCAATATCCAACGGGGTGACCAATCCCAATCCTGTCACAACCACTCGTCGTGGCGTCCATTCACTCATTGAGGATCTCCGTACACATCATCGTTGGAAAACCCGGAAACTGAATCTAAGATTTTACCCCCTCGCCCCCCACAATCAACCATGGGTGAACCGCAATTTCGCACAGCGATCAATGTCCTTCTCAGACTTTTTCCTTAATAAATTCAATGGCTGCCGAGACCGTTTGAATTTTTTCTGCATCTTCATCCGGAATTTCGATTTCAAACTCTTCCTCTAAAGCCATCACCAATTCCACCGTATCCAGGGAATCGGCTCCAAGATCTTCCACAAACTTGGCCTCAGGGACCACATCATCTTCTTCCACACCTAATTGTTCCACAATAATTTTTTTAACACGCTCTTCAACTGCCATTGTTGGCTCCTCCTCATTGCAAAGTTTATCGAATGAGACACATCCTGTTGCGCATTGGCTTAGGACGCCATATGCATCCCGCCATTCACATGTAACACATGACCGCTAATATACCCGGCCTTCTCTGAACTCAGAAAGCACACCGCATCGGCAACATCCGAAGGTTGCCCTAACCGCTTTAATGGAATTTGATTCAGTAACCCCTCTTTAATTTCTGGCGAAAGATGTTGGGTCATAGCGGTATCAATAAAGCCCGGTGCCACGGCATTGACGGTAATATTCCGACTGGCATACTCCCGGGCAATTGTTTTGGTGAGACCAATCACTCCCGCTTTGGACGCTGCATAGTTGGCCTGGCCCATGTTCCCTATCGCTCCGACAATGGAAGCAATATTGACTATTCGACCACTTCGTTGCTTGCTCATGGAAGGCAGAACGGCCTTTGCACAGAAAAATGTGCCGGTCAAATTGACCTGCAGGACAGCATGCCAATCCTCTTCTTTCATCCGCATTAACAAACCATCTCGCGTAATGCCTGCGTTATTCACCAGGATATCCACTCGCCCCCATTCTTTGAGGACGCGATCCATCATTCCCTTAGCCTGCTCCCATTCGCCAACATTGACCGAAACCGCCAACGCTTTACGACCGGATTGTTGGACAAGATCCACGGTTTCTTGACAACGTTCAGCATCAAGATCGGCAACCACGACATCAGCCCCTTCTCTGGCCAATGTTGTCGCAATCGCCTGCCCGATTCCCTGGGCACCACCCGTTACCACAGCAATTTTTTCCGTCAACAACATTCTCAAATCCTTCTTGAAAATTTGGCCCAGTTTGTCTTTACGAACAGTGCGACAGAACGTGAGCGTAGGATTCCTGATCCATTACATTCCACGTGGTAGCCTCTGGAACAATGCGCTTTACTAATCCAGTCAAGACTTTCCCTGGACCGATTTCCACGAAATGCGTGATGCCCATCAAGGCCATGGCCTGAATGGTTTCCTGCCACCGTACGGGGGAAGGTAATTGTCGAACAAGGGACTCACGGACCTCCCCCGCTGATACCAGGGCTTTGGCTTCCACATTATTCACCAACGGTACATTTAAATCAGACCACTTTAAAGAATCAATATCTTTTTTCAATCTGTCAGCAGCCACCTGCATCAATGGGGTATGAACCGGAACGCTGACCGGAAGTGGCATCACCCGCTTCGCTCCACGTGCTTTAGCCAATTCTGCAGCATGTTCCACTGCCGCTTTTTCTCCGGCAATAACCGTTTGGCCTGGAGAATTGAAATTGGCCGGAGCCACAACACCCACAGATCCTGCTTCTTGACAGACGCTTCGGACGTCCTTTTCTGACAGGCCTAAGATCGCGGCAACTAACCCGCTTCCAGGAGCCACAGCTTCCGCCATATAACGTCCGCGCTTCTGCACCAAATTAACCGCTTCTCGAAATTCCAGCGCGCCTGCCGCCACTAATGCGGTATATTCGCCCAAGCTATGACCGGCAACTGCAGCGGGAAAAAGGGGACCTTCACGGACCAGTTGAAACGCGGCGAGACTCGTCACCAGCAATGCCGGCTGCGTATATTCAGTTTGATTGAGTTGCTCCGACGGTCCCTCAAAACACAATCCACCGACATCATATCCCAAGATATCGGCGGCTTCCTTGTAGAGGGCCTGAACCGAAGGGCTACTATCAAAAAGAGGCTTGCCCATGCCAATTGACTGCGAGCCTTGTCCAGGAAACAAAAAACCAAAAACTGGCATCATCCTTTTCGCTCACTCTCTAAAAAATTCCATGACTCATGAGCAGTCCCCTACGTGGCTCCCCTCACTTCCTGGAACTAATCAACAATAAACTCTCCACCATCCACACAAATCACATTTCCAGTGATCCAATGAGCTTTCGGATGACTTAACAATCCTAGCGCATCGGCGACATCCTGGGTCGTGGTCAGTCGACTTGAAGGGTTTTTTCGTTTGGCTAATGTCAGCATTTCATCAGAACCGGGTATTTTACGCAAAGCCGGAGTATCCGTGACACCGGCCATCAGCGAGTTGACGGTGATACCCAGAGGAGCGAGCTCCAGAGCCAATTGTCTGGTGTGTGACTCCAGGGCGGACTTTGCAGCGGAAACCGCTCCATACGTTCGCCAGACTCGTGCCCCTCCGGCACTGGTCATGGAGAAGATTCGACTCCCTGATCCCAAAAATTTTTGTGCCACTAAATCCTGGGTCCAATACACCAGACTGTTGGCCATGACATCCAACGTCATATCCATCTGCGCTTTATTAATGGCTTCCGCATGGGATTCAGCAATATACGGCTTCAGTGTTCCAAAAGCTAACGAATGTAACAACACCCGCACACAAATCGGCTTCCCCGATTCTTCCGCACGTTGCTTCAGCGCTTTCAAAATGTCGGCACGCTTTTCAGGATCCGCTGCATTGACGTTAAAAAATAGAACCTCTCGCCCGATTGAACGAATCTGGGAAGCAATACGCTCCGCATTCGGCTGTGTTGATTTTCGATCAAGATGCACCCCACAGATATTCAACCCTAAATTGGCCAACTCCAATGCGGCCGCCTCTCCGAAACCGCTAGAAGCTCCCAGAATCAGCGCCCAATCATTTTCACCCCATGAGGTCGTTCCAGACATAATTCCCCTCTCGTTATAACCTTTCAAATCTTTTGGTTTGCTCTTGTTGGAAGCCTCAGATTCTTCCCCTGCTTTTTTACCACTAATCTCATTAAGGAAAGAGATACCTGCCGACAATCACATTACCAACGAATTACAGTTGACGCCCAAGTCAGACCTGCACCAAATGCTGCCAAGAGCACCACACTCCCTTTATGAATTCTCCCCTCCTGGACAGCTTGATCGAGCGCCAACGGAATGGATGCTGCAGAGGTATTACCAAATCGATCTAAATTTATCATCAACTTTTCTCGAGCCAACCCCAATCGTTGGCCCACGGCATTCAAAATCCGCATATTAGCCTGATGAGGAATGAAGAGATCGATATCGCCTATTTCCAATTTATTGGCCTCTAATGCCTCTTTGGTGGCCTCTTCCATTGATTTGACAGCAATTTTAAAGGTTTCATTACCCTTCATTTTTATAAAACACCGCTTTTCTTCAAGAACCTCTTTGGATGCCGGTTCCCGCGATCCGCCTCCAGGCACCTGAATCATATCCGAAAGTCCGCCATTGGCATGCAAATGCGTGGAAAGGATCCCCGAACCTTCGGTGCCTTGACCGACCACCACCGCCCCAGCCCCATCACCAAATAAGACGCACGTATTACGATCGGTCCAATCGGTTATCGCTGACATGACTTCGGAACCAATGACCAATACGTGCCGCATCCCACTTTTCACATAGGCATCTGCAATAGCCAACGCATAAATAAACCCGCAACAGGCGGCAGAAATATCGCAAGCCGCTGCCCGATGGGCTCCTAACCGATGCTGGATAAGACAGGCTGTGGAAGGAAGGGGGGAATCCCCTGTGCAAGTGGCTAAAAGGATCAGGTCGATTTCCGATGCCGCCACATCAGCGGCCATTAACGCACGCTGGGCCGCCTCAACAGCCAAATCGGAACAGGCCTGCCCTGGCTCAACCACTCGGCGCTCCCTGATCCCTGTTCGTTCGGTAATCCAGGTATCCGAAGTGTCAACCATGCGCTCTAAATCCGCATTGGTTAAGACTCGTTTGGGAACATACGCCCCTGTCCCTAGAATCACGCTCTTCATCCTTGAGACACCTATTTTATTTCACCTGCACCCATGTGCAATATCGCCTCGGATTTCCTCAATCAAACCACCTTCCGCCAAAGACTGGGCTCGAAGAATCGCATTTTTAATCGCCTTTGATGAGGAACGACCATGACAGATCATACTGATACCTTCAACCCCCAAAAGAGGAGCTCCGCCAAATTCGGCATAATCGGTTTTTCGCCGTAACCGCAGAAGGGGTCCGGCCACAAACAGATAGGAAAGCCGACCAAGAGCTGACTGGGCAATTTCTTTCATCAGCATTTTTTTTATCGCATCCGCCAACCCTTCAGAAATTTTCAAGGCTACATTGCCAATAAATCCATCCGTCACAATGACATCGGCATTCCCACTATAGACATCCCGCCCTTCAACATTTCCAATGAAATTAATGGGGCTATCCTTCAACAATTTAAAGGTTTCTTTTGTAACTTCATTCCCTTTTGTATCTTCTTCTCCAATACTTAATAGCCCTACCCGTGGACGATCATTTCCTAGGAGATGCCTCCCATATTCATGCCCCATGATTCCAAACTGGAAGAGTTGTTTGGCGGTACAATCAACAGTGGCACCGACATCCAACATGATTGCCTTGCCCTGGCGAGTCGGCAATGTCGCGGCGATTGCGGGGCGTTCAACCCCTTGAATCAATCCCAAAAGAAAAAACGCTGACACCATGGTGGCACCGGTATTTCCTGCAGACACCAACGCATCGGCCTGTTTATTTTTAACTAATTCTGTGGCTTTCCATATGGAAGAATCTCGCTTTTTTCTGGCAATCAACGCTGGAGACTCATGCATATCCACGACTTGTGGGGCATGAAAAATCTCAATGCCGGCTTTGGTACCGCCGAGTTTGTCCAGATGAGATTGGAGAGACGGTTCGTCTCCGACCAAGATAATCGAGAGAGAGGATTCCCTTGTAGCCTGTATGGCTCCTTCGACATTGGGAGATAATCCATGATCCCCCCCCATCGCGTCCACGGCTATTTTCATGGGTTTGGTGCTAAAAGATGACTGGCTCGAGAAGAAAAATGCCGTTTATCCCTCTTCAACCGAAATAATGGCGATCCCTTTATAGGTCCCACAATTCAAGCATGTCGTATGAGATGGCTTGGGCTCATGACATTGAGGGCACGTAGACAAATTAGGCGGGGTGAGCTTGAGATGGGATCGCCGTTTATCCCGTCGGGCTTTAGAAATTTTGTGTTTGGGATTTGCCATAATAGTCCAACTTTTTAATTAAGAGGTGACTGATGCCTTCACGATCCCCTTCGAACAGAAGCGGGAGAGCGCTTGGATGGATTTTTTTTTGATATTGTTTGCTGGAAATTTGGCACCGGGTCTGAGTCTGTAACCGGGGTACAACACCCACAAATGCCATCATTTAAATTATTCCCACATACCTGGCACAACCCGAGACAATTTTTATTGCACAAGGACTGGAGAGGGCTAGCAAGAATGACTTGCTCTCGAATAGCTGGAAGGAGGTCGATTTCATTTCCTGAAATAGGGTAAACATCCTCCTCGTTGGCATCTTCCTCGACGGGTTTATCGCCCCCCTTCACTCCTTTGCCTTTATCCCTGTGCGGCACGATCACTTTTACCGCTTTCACCGCTTTTTTAAATTCAACCTCGCACGACAATGACAGATCTTCTTCAAATTGATCGAGGCAACGAACACATTCCCTGGTCATCCTTCCACTAATTTTACCTTGAAAATATGCTGATAGCTCCCCAGTCAAAAATAACTCTCCATGACAGCTTAAGCTACCAATTGGGCTTCCCTCATAACTGGATAACAATAAGGCCGATGGCTCTACCTCATGATGAATTTGAAGCCCAGCCGGGGGCACATCCAGTAGATTGAAAATTATCGACATTTCACAACCCCGTCACTCTACCCTCTACTGCCCCATATCAAAGAAAACTGTTGACCTCAGTGTTCTTCTGCAAATGAAAGGATAGCAACATGCCTGGCACGCTTAATCGCTTGGGTTAATTTCCTTTGATGCCGCAAGCAATTTCCAGATGTCCGACGAGGAATAATGCGTCCGCGTTCCGTGAGGAAATTCCTCAATAGATTTGCATCCTTGTAATCCAATGGTGTTTTATCGAAGCAAAAGCGGCACACTCTTTTCCGCTGAAACAATCGTCCTTTTTCCACAGAAACCTCTCCTCGGCTAAAAATTAGGGCATTGGGTCAGGATAATACTCTTCCGAATCATAGGGAGACTCCTCAGAAACTCCTGACCCAGAGCTACCGGAGGATGACTTTTTCGGCAAGAACGTTACTGTTTGAGCTACCACTTCATGTTTGCTTCGCTTCTGCCCGTCGTCCGTTTCCCATCGCCGTTGTTGTAGACGACCATCAACGATGGCCCCGTCACCTTTATTGAGGTACTGCCCACAATGTTCGGCCTGTCGCCCGAACACGACAATATCAACATAACAGACCTCTTCTTTTGGTTCATCGCCCTGACGGTATCGGCGATTCACCGCTAACGGGAAATTAACCACAGGAGTGCCGCTGGGTGTATACCGAAGCTCAGGATCTCTGGTCAGATTTCCAATCAAAATGACTTTATTGAATCCCACCATCTCCAGCATCCTCTCCACTTGCTTCAGCTTCCGTTTCAGCGACGGCAACCAAATCACTTGGGTTCAGCCGTACGGTCATAAACTTCATTACCTGATCTTCCATACGCTGAAAGCGCTCCAACTCAAATACAACGGTAGGAGGGCCTTCGAATTGAACCGTGATATAGGTCCCCTTCCGTTCGTGTTGAATATCGTAGGCCAATTTTTTCTTCCCGCTATTATCGAAATTTAAAATAGTGGCCCCAGCCTGACCTAGGACTTCCTTCATTTTTTCAATCACTCGCTCATTTTCTGTTTCTGCTTGAACGGGACGAAGAATACACAGTGATTCATACAGTTTCATACATAACCTTTCCCTCTGACAGTATTTTTCTAGTTTTCAGGCAGAATAATCGTGTTGTACCACAAAAGGGGACTCAAGCTACCATAGGGTAAATTGGAGTGTCAAACTCTTATCTGGAAAAGAATCCGAACAATCACATACTAAAAACTTGATACAAATTATCAAGTAAAGTAGGGCTGTTGCCAGGAAAACTGACCAATCCACGAATACTTACAGACCCTCCTCAGAAGATCGCACATGAAATCGATTCATGGCAATGTCTGGCCCCTCACAAATCAGGCATTCCAACGAATCAATGGCCTTCGGAAGAATTGAGGTAATTTTTTCCCACTCTTCTGATAAAAACGGTGAGAGTACAAAATTCGCAAGGCTGTCATTATTCTGAGGACGCCCTATTCCAACCTTGACCCTGGAAAATTCTTCTGTCCCCACGCACGATAAAACCGACCGCAGACCATTATGGCCACCTGCGCCCCCTCGGGTTTTGATCTTGATCGCTCCCAGAGATAAGTCCAGATCATCATGTACAACAATAAGATTAGGCGATTCCTGAGACAAATCCTGAATGACTGACCGAATCACCACCCCAGTTTGATTCATCCACGCCATGGGAAGAAGAAGCAAAACCGGATGGCCCTTAACCTCACCTTTTCCTAAAAACCCATGCTCCTGTTTGGCCAAAGCCACATTCCACCGATCCGCCGCCTGTTCAAGAACCATCCAGCCAATGTTGTGTCGCGTGAGTTTGTACGACTCTCCGGGATTCCCAAGTCCCACCACCAGATGCAAGGGTTACTTCTTGCCTTCTTTCGACTTACTATCTGACGCCGCCACAGCCCCAGCGGCCGCACCTTCACCCGCGGCTTTTTCTGCAGTGGCAACAGGAGCCCCTCCCTCAGCCGCCTCACGGGCCAGAAGGGACTCTAATTTCGCCTCAGACATCTTCGTGGCTACATGGGCAACCATGAGATCCTCGTCATCCAAAATCTTGATACCTGCGGGAACTGCAACTTCTTTGACATACACACCATCACCGATCCCGAATCCGGAGGCATCAATTTCAATATGATCTGGAATTTGATCCGGCAAACACTCAATATGTAATTCGCGCAACACCTGATGCAATATACCCCCCTCTTTCACACCAAGAGGGACTTCTCCGATAACCGTCACCGGAACTTTGACGCGAATGACCTTTTTCATCGAAACTTCAAGGAGATCCACGTGTAGAATTGCCCCGGTAATAGGGTCAATTTGGTGGTCTTGGAGTACCGCTATCCGTTCTTGTGCCCCGGAAATCCGAACAGTCAGCAACCCAGTATGGCCAACCTGAGAAATCACCAGACTTCTGGCTGTCTTATGGTCCATGGCCACAAATTCAGACTTTCCCCCTCCATAAAGGACTCCGGGAATTTTCCCTTGTCGCCGCAATTGCCTCGCCACGCCTTTTCCAGCCTGATCCCGTTTTTCTACTTCAAGTTCATATTTCATCGTCTTGACCTCTTCTAAAATGGAGTAAAAGAACAATTCCTTAGCTAATTACACAAACAAGGACGTCACCGATTCTTCACGATGAATCCTCAAAATCGCCTCACCCAACAAAGGCGCAACCGAGAGGGTCTTCAACTTTGGACATTGCTGATCCTTTCCATTCAAAGGAATGGTGTTCGTCACCATAACCTCCCGAAGGCAAGACGATTGCAACCGCTCCAGAGCGGGACCAGACAGGACTGCATGAGTACTCCCAGCCCAAGCCGACAGAGCTCCATTATCCATACAAGTTTGAGCCGTTTGAACAATGGTTCCGGCCGTATCAATCATGTCATCAAACAATAACGCGTGTTTATCCTGCACATCACCAATAATGTTCATCACTTCAGCCTGATTCGGCAATTCTCGCCGCTTATCAATAATCGCGAGGGAGGAATTCAGTCGTTTGGCAAATGCTCTCGCCCGCTCGACTCCTCCAGCATCAGGGGAAACGATCACCAAATCGGAAACATTTTGCTTTTTAATGTAGTCCAACATCACAGGCATTGCATAAAGGTGATCAACAGGAATATTGAAGAATCCCTGAATAGGTCCGGCATGAAGGTCCATAGTCAAAATGCGATTTGCGCCGGCGGCCGTAATCAAATCCGCAATTAATTTGGCACTAATGGGCACTCGGGGTTGATCTTTTCGGTCTTGTCTCCCATATCCGTAATAAGGAATGACCGCTGTAATCCTGGATGCGGATGATCGTTTGACCGCATCGATCAGAAGCAGCAACTCCATGATCGAGGTATTCACCGGGTGGCAGCAGGATTGAATGAGAAAGACATCCCCTCCCCGCACATTCTCATCAATTCTAACCCTAATTTCCCCATCACTAAAAGTCGTAACCGTCGCCTGACTCAAATCCTGCCCAATATACTGGGAAATTTCTCTGGCCAACGCAAGGTTGGAGTTACCCGTGATCAATTTTAAATCTCGGAGCATGGTGGTAGTCTCAACTTGCCTAGGTGAACCTGAACCGTAGCAGATATTCTGGAAAAAAGCAGAGCAAAGGTAATTCTACAATCAGCGGCTTGTCAACTCAAATCACAGAATTTACATTTTGGAAGCCTGGGAAGAGGAGCCAACATGGATTGCGTCATGGGGTAAATCCGTCGAACCCATCGGTATATCAAAGATCCGCCAACTAGTATCACGGCGCAACCTAGTGGAAGCCTGCCGGGCTTCCTCATGAGTGCGGAAAATCCCAAACACGGTGGCTCCACTACCTGATAATAGTGCGGCTTGAGCCCCAAAGGAAAGCAAAGTATCTTTAATAAATCCCAAAATGGGATAAAACGGGAACAACGGCGCCTCAAAATCATTCTCCATCGTCCCGATCACTTCCTCCCAGGAGAGGCTCAACTCACGATCTATCTTCTTTGTAGAGTCATCTAAAGGACGAACAGCATCCCGTTGAGAGGCCAACTGTTTATATGCCCATTTTGTCTGAATAGGAAAGCCGGGATTGACAAGAACCACCCACCGTTCACCTTGGATGGAACAGGCCACCACATCCTGGCCCCACCCACGAACTACTGCACAAGGTGCTCTAAAAAAAAAGGGAATATCACTTCCGAGTGTTGCACCCGCCTCACACAAGTCAGATAAAGTCCAATTTAACCCCAGCAAGTGAGCAAGGCCATACAAAGTGGCGGCGGCATCACTACTCCCACCTCCAAGACCAGCCGACAAGGGAATGACTTTGGTTAGCTCAATATCAACCCCTACAGTCTTTTCAGCCCGCTGAAGGACCAATTCAGCCGCCCGATAAACCAGATTTCCCTTATCCAAGGGCAACGGGGCATCTCCACACGTCAAGGCAAGGCCCTCCCGATTAGAGTTAAGTCTGATTCGGAGGAGATCATAGACATCAACCGTATGCATGAGAGACCACAAATTATGATACCCATTGGGCAATTGATCCAATACCCGAATCAATAGATTTACTTTTGCCGGCGCCCTCACGACGATCTCAGTAACTGACATAGCACTCCCACTCACGACGAAATACCTTCAAATTTATCCAATAACTGATCCGATGGAAAAAATGGGAAGATACATGGCCACCACGACAAGAGCAATCCCACAGCCCACGACCAAGATAATAAACGGCTCCAACACCGACGTTAAAGTGGCTACCGTTCGATCGACCTCTTGCTCAAAGAAATCCGCAATTTTTTCCAGCATAACATCAATTGAACCGGTTGATTCCCCCACTTTGAGCATTTGGGGAACCATGGGCGGGAAAACCTGGCGTGCCCTCAAGGCCTCGGAAATGGGCATTCCATCTTGAACTGCTGTAGTCGCCAGCTTGATACTTTGCTCAAATACCTTATTGCCGGTCACCGTTCCTGCCACACCCAAGGCAGACAACAACGGGACCCCACGACGGACTAAAAACCCTAAGGTCCTGGAAAAGCGCACCGTTGCCGCCTTTTGGATCACGGATCCCAGAAGAGGGACCCGTAAGACCCACCCATCAAAGGCCTGCCGACTTTTCGGATTTTTCAGCATCCACCGGATACCCATTACTAAACTTCCCACGAAAATCGTCAACAGAAAAAAGTAATCTCTAACCCCTTCAGCCACGTCAATCACCACTTGCGTCAACCAGGGAAGGGATTCACCCATATCTTGGAATAAGCCAGAAAAAAGAGGGACAACCCAAATCAGCAAAAAGACCAGGACAATCATCGCGACAGTTACGAGCAAAGCCGGATAGGCTAAGCCAGAAAAAATTTTCGCCCGTAACTGAGCCTGCTTACCAAGATACACGGCAAGTTGAGTCAAACTTTCATCCAAACGACCCGTCGTCTCCCCCACTTCAACCATACTCCGGTAAAATTCATGGAAGACGGTTGGATGGCGCTTTAAAGCATGAGCCAACAAGGTTCCCCCCTCCACATCCTCTCGAATATGCTTGACAACCTGTTGCAAGGTCGGGCTTTCAGCTTCTGTGGAAAGAATATCCAGGCATTCCAAAAGAGGCACTCCCGCTCGAATCAAGGTTGCCAATTGATGGGTAAAAACCACCAATTCTTTACTTCTCACGGCTCGCCAAGTCCCCTGACGGTTCCAGCCGGTCACCAGGCAACTGAGATTGAATACCTTTTCGACTTTTTCCTGGAGACTGGTCACCAAGACGGCCTGCCTACGAAGAAGTTGTAAGGCCTCACTGGAAGTGCCAGCCAACACTTCCCCATGAACTGCCTGTCCTTTCAAGTTTTTCGCACGATATTCAAATCTCGGCATTTCGAATTAATGCTCGCTTTCTCTGAAGAAGATCCAAAAAGCAATCATTGACATCTACATCCGATTGCGCAACCTGGCCAACGACATCCCCCCAGACCGATCCCGGCCCGTGCGTTCTAATAACTTTGATAACTCATCGGGAAGTGTTGTGAGTCCCATAGCCAGCTCAGAGGATATCACTCCCTGGCCAGCTAAGTCGGCTAGAGCTTGATTCATGGTCTGCATGCCATATTGGGCTTGCCCCGTTTGCATCATGGAATACATTTGATGAATCTTGTCTTCCCGAATCAGGTTCCGAATGGCCGGGGAGGAAATCAGAATTTCCAAAGCCAGGACTCGGCCCTTTCCTTCGGAGCGAGACAGGAGCCTCTGAGACAGAATACCTTCCAGAACCATCGATAACTGAATGCGAATTTCTTGTTGCTGGTGTGGGGGAAACACCGAGACCAATCGTGTCAGTGTGTGAATTGCAGAATTCGTGTGCAATGTGGCCACCGTCAGATGACCGGTTTCGGCCATTGTAAGGGCCGCCTGAATGGTCTCTAGATCTCGCAATTCTCCCAAAAACACCACATCGGGATCCTGCCGTAAGATGCCTTTCAAGGCGGATTGGAAATCGCGGACATCGGATCCGACTTCCATTTGAGACACCAGGCTCTTTTTGTGTGCATGGAGAATCTCAATGGGATCTTCCAACGAAATAATATGAGCACGCCGTTCCTCATTAATATGATCTAGCATTGAGGCCAATGTCGTACTTTTTCCGCTTCCCGTCGGCCCGGTTACCAAAATCAGCCCTTGGGGCTTCCTCATCAGCTCCTCAACAATAGGCGGAAGGCCTAATGCTACAAACGTCGGAATCTCAACGGATACTGCCCGAATGGCCAGGGCCAAGGATCCCCGCTGGGTATAGACATGGACCCGAAACCGACCAATAGCGGGAACGCTGTATGCTCCATCCCACTCTCCGGCCTCCATAACCTGATGATGTTGTGCTTCCGTTAACAGACTCGCTGTTAACCGGGAAATGTCCTGGCTAACCAATACTGGAAACTCCATAGGACGTAAATGCCCGTCCACTCGAAGTCGGGGCACACTACCGGAGACCAGGTGCAAATCGGATCCACCCTGCCGGCATAATTCATCTAGAAGTACAGTCAATTCCATTAGTCGACCGGTCTACTGGGGTACTTACACAAAAGCATCAGACCTCGTTTCAGAAAATACTTCGCCGACAGTGGTCAAGCCACCTTGAACAGCCGCCATCCCCGCCTGTCTAAGTGTGCGAAATCCTTCGCTTATCGCACAGGTTATCAAGTCATTCGTCGATACTCGGGCCAAAATTTTTTCATGGAGCCCTTCAAAAATAGGCAAGGTCTCAAATAAGGCCATACGTCCTTTAAATCCAGTCAGGTGGCAGGACGCACACCCACGCCCTTTCATTGCTTGAACCGCACCAAACTCATTCTCATCAATCCCCAGTTCCCGCAGCTGAAATTGGGATACCGTATCCGGCTCCCGACAATGATCACAAATTTTCCGTACTAATCGTTGACCCACAATGAGCGAAACGGCGGAAGACACCAAAAACGGCTCAATGCTCATATCGATGAGGCGGGCAATCGCCCCTGGGGCATTCATGGTATGCAGGGTCGAAAGAACTCGATGGCCAGTCAGAGAAGCCTGAATCGCGATTTGCGCGGTTTCCCGATCACGAATTTCGCCCACCATCATGACGTCAGGATCCTGCCGCAGAAAAGCACGCAATCCGGCGGCAAAATTCAATCCAATCTCTTCATGAATTTGCATCTGATTGATGCCCTGGATTTGGTATTCCACAGGATCTTCGACAGTGACAATATTCATCTGGGGAGTGTTCAGAAATTGTAACGCGCTATAAAGGGTTGTCGTCTTTCCGCTCCCCGTAGGCCCTGTCACCAGGATCATCCCATAGGGATTTTCCAGGGCCGTCGTGACCCGATCCAAATCAGGCTGATTGAGCCCGATATTGGTCAAATGCAATGCAAGCCCTGACTGATTCAGAAGACGCAGAACCGCTTTTTCCCCAAACAAACACGGAAGAATTGCTACTCGAATATCGACGTGGGGAAAGCCCTCCACCTTCATCCGTCCATCTTGGGGTAACCGACGCTCCGCAATATCCAGATCGGAAAGAATTTTCACTCTGGCAAGTAATGCCTGATGAAGATCTTTAGGCAGATTTTGAATCGGGCACAAGACGCCATCCAATCGAAAACGAACCCGGATCATGGTCTCCATCGGCTCAATATGAATATCACTCGCCTCCATTCCAATGGCCTGCTGAACAAGACCATTTACAACCTCCACAGCTGAAGAATCTTTATCAATTTTGATATGACGCTTCACACGAGACATCTCTGCATTGCCCTGAAGAAGGCTCGATCTTTCTTCACCATTCAACCCGTTCGGAGAGGCACAGACAGGGCCGGCAGGCTTCCCCATCGAATTGGGTGACATCCGGTCGCTATCTCCGCGGTTTGTCAAATTACCCTGTTCATCTTTTTGCAGAGGTTCCGTGGTTGAGAAAGATCCATCTGGAGCCTGGGAATACATATGGGAGATCGCTGTCCGTAAATCCGACTCGGTAGCTACCATGGGAATGATGTGCAGCCCTGTCCGAAATCGCAAATCATCGAGCAAAGAGGCATTCGTAGGGTCGGCCATAGCCAGACTCAGACGTGAAGTGGTTTTCCGCACCGGTAAAACGAGGTGCCGGCAGACAACGTCATAAGGAACCAACCCGCGAAGACTTCCATCAATCGAGCACGTAGACAATTCTACAGTGGCAACTCCATAGTGCTGGCTGAGAAACTCTAATAAAGTGGATTCAGACAGAACCCCCATCCGAACCAGAATGCTCCCGAGGCGCCCTCCTTCTCCCTGCTGGATATCAAGCGCCTGAGACAGATCATCGGAAGAGATCACTTTCGCATCCACCAGCTGTAGGCCGACACGCTCTCGATTCACCTGTATCCTCCCGTGTACTCTTATCCCTTGCCTGAAGAATTGAGCCGTTGAATACCGCGAAATAGATAATGCACTCCAGAACCGGTTGTCAGGATGACCATTACGGAAAGAAAAGGAATGATGCTTTCGGAAGGAACACGCCCGGTCGCAAAGAGAATCACCATGATGACATAGCAAATTTGTGCAAAGGTGGTACCCTTTCCCAACCAGGTGGGAGTAATATCGATGTCGATTTCGGTTAAATTAGCCAATATGGTCCCCGTGAGGAGAATGGCGTCGCGACTCACCACAAGAATTACTGCCCAGACAGGGATGAAGTGGAGCACAGATAAGGTCACAATGGCCGACATGAGGAGTAATTTGTCAGCCAGAGGATCGAGATACTCGCCGAGGCGAGTGCGCTGATCGGTGATACGGGCTATTGCCCCATCCAGCCCATCGGTCAATGCCGCGACTAACAATGTCACCAGGGCATAATCATAGTATTCGTAGAGCAAAAACCCAACAAAGACAGGAACAAGGAGAATCCGAAGGACGGTGAGACTGTTGGGAAGGTTGATTGGAATGTCGGCACCCGATGACTCGCGGAGCATTTCGCCACAACCCCTTTCTCGCAAACGAATTTTTCCCAAACGTAGGGAAGGGTACGTTGGGATTCTGAGGGAAGTCAACCACGCTTGCGACCCCCATCGAGGCAGCCTATAATCCGTTTCTATAGAAAGAAAAACACCTATACCCTATCGTTAAGCCGGAGCTAGAGCACATGACATCGCTTCCCTTATCCTTTCGAGTCAAAAATGCCGTCGTCGAAAAGCATCAATTGGAGGGCATGGACCCTAGTGACCGATATTTCAACCGAATGATCCCAATTAAACGGGTGGAACGCGGATACTCGGGAACAGTCATGTACGAAGCGCTGAATCTCCAGTCACAAGTCTATCGAACCGTGCAGGAAACACTGAAGGACATTACAGATCAACTTCGTGAATTGGGATTTTCCGCCATGCGCACCCGCCTCAATTTCAAAGGCCAGGCATACCTGGCGGAAAAAGAAACCTGGGTTGATTACATCGACGCCTAATCTGGGTACTCGCATCTAAGCCATCATCAATGATGTCCCTTCTATTCCGCCTAGTTTTTTTTAATGACACACAGCCGCCTGGTCCTTCCTTTGATTACCACACTCACTCCCTGAACAGCTTAACCGTAAAAACATTGTAAAATTTTGGGCACATGTGTCTGAGTGGCACTTCTCGACTCCGTGCCTGATGTTCTCTGGTCATGCTCTCACCAACTATCTATCTCTTTTCATAAAAAATTTGTTGTGTCCGTCTCACATCTCACCCTGTTCGGGTTGAAGTTTCCCCTAAACAAGTGTCTCACTTATTTTGACCACTTCAGACTCTGTTCTATCTGGCATTTCTTTGGTCTCATGAGGCCTTAATATTAAGCTACACTTCCTTGTCCTCTCACAAGCCTTTCATCTCAAGTGGCATACTTCATCTGTCTCAAGCTCTTCCTTCCGTTTTTTCACCTCTATCTTTTATGACATTTTTCTGGTTTATTCATCTAACCCAACACGGCCATGCCCCCTCTAAAAGAGTTTCTTCAATAACAACCTGGCGGTATATCCATACCACCTCAAAGGAGCATAACTATGGATCTTTCAACGGTCCTGAACGCATTGGATCACTTTTTCACCTATCCCTTATTCACCGTCAACCAGACCCCGATTACCCTCTCGTCTCTGGCATTTTTTGTGTTCATCATGGGTGGTTTTATGATCATCAACACCCTGATACGACGTTTTCTTAGCAACCAATTACTCAAACGCTCGAAGATGCCCAAGGCGACACAATACACCTTAACCCGGATTATTCAATATTTCCTGCTCCTTATCGGAATCGTGATTGCCTTTCAAGTCATCGGCGTCGACCTGAGCGGTCTGGTCGTCATTTTTGGATTTCTCTCCGTCGGAATCGGATTCGGCCTGCAAAACCTGACGTCCAATTTCATCGCGGGACTCATGTTGCTATTCGAACAACATATCCAAATTGGAGACCGCATCACCGTGGGAAACACTGAGGGAGATGTAGCAGAAATCAACATTCGATCCACCACTATTCGTTCTCTGAACAACGTGGCGATCGTCGTTCCCAACTCCGAATTTATCTCTTCCACGGTTATCAATTGGTCGCACGGTGACCCGAAAACCCGTTTGGAGATTGAGGTGGGAGTCTCTTACAATTCAGATTTAGACAAGGTGATCATGTCACTTTTGGAAGCAGCAAAAGAAAACCCTATGGTGTTACCGCACCCGGAGCCAAAGGCCTGGCTTATGGGTTTCGGAGATTCCGCCTGGAACATGCGATTAACAGCCTGGGTGGAAGATCCCCAAGGCAGGAGGCAGGTTCAATCCGATATAAATTGCGCCATCGTCAAGAAATTTCGGAAGAATGGTGTGGAAATTCCTTTCCCTCAAAGGGACCTTCACCTCCGAACCCCCATACCCTTGCCCATCGTATCGACCGGGACATAATGCCCCAATCGTCAATCGGATAGGAAGGTTTTCGAAAGCGTTAAGATATATCTGAATATAATTCCTCTTGCATGCTGTCTTCATCTTGCCCACACGGTGTTTGAGAAGCTCTCATAGCATTGCTAGAATGAACAAACAGACGACTTATGTCTCCCAAAAAGACGACCTTACAACCGGATCACCTCGCACCATACAGTGTTGCAATCATTCTTTCTATGTTGCCCCACGAACACTTAACAGATAACGATCCAGGCGCCAGCCGCGATTTCCCCAAAAATTGAAAAACGGCCATTACACGTCAACAGGCCAGGAAAGGTCCATGCGACAGAACCGGAGGCACCCTGTGTGGCTGCGAGTCTTTCATTTTTGGCGAGGTCCAACGCTCTTCACCTGATTTTTGGCCTGAATTAGGTAGAGCTCACAAATTCTTTTGCAACTCAGGAGAATATATTTATGAAATCCTTGATGGTCTACATGGCGGTGTTTGTCTTAGGAATAGGATTGGGTTTAGGGGCACCGGTTCTTGTCTCCCGATACGCTCAACCCTACCTACCCCAGTTTCTTCAGGAAACAGTTCATCCCCTGACCGGGACGGTCACGCATAAGGAACGCCAGCAGGACCGATTGTTAATGACGGTCACCACGCAAAACGGCACCATCCTGGCCACCTTTCAAAAACAGGTTCCGGAGATTGATTTACTTGTGGAGGAACAGGACTCGGTCACGTTGGACGTCAAGCAATATGAACCCTTTGTGAATGACCCACCAGTTATAAAAGTCAACAAACTCACACGACCGGTCCCTGAACCGGCCCAACCCATACAGTCCTCCACCGAACCCGAACCTCTCGGGGACTCTCCGTTGAACGCACCACCCGCATCGGGAGAGACACCTGAGAACCCGGAACCTTCTCACCTCCCCCTCAATTAATTGTTGAGGGCAGAGAAAAAAAAAGAACCCACACGAAATAATAGGCAAGCTCACAACGCCGAATGCCACCCCAGAGAGGACCCTCCCTCTCATGATGATTGAACACACCGTGAAATTCATCGATCCAGCAGGGGCAATAAGGAATTTAGTCTCCCTCCCCGCCTGGCTCTTTGTCGAAATGTAGACCCTGTTTCTGTTTATTTATTTCTAAGGAGGTCAATCCCGTGGATATCACCCTTTGGACCGCAACCCTTCAGGAATCATTTGAGTACAGTTTCAAGCTGTTTATGGCCTATCTCCCCAAAAGTCTGGGAGCCTTGATGTTGTTAGGGCTGGGAATCTTATTGGGAAAAATCGTTGAAGCAGGAACGAGCCGCGTGCTGCATATGATCGGCGTCGATCGCCTACTGAGCGGCACCGGTGTTCTATCGATGCTCAAAAAAATCGGCAGCCAAAAAACAATTTCCCAAATTGTCGGTCTTCTGGGATTTTGGCTGGTCTTTCTCCTCTTTCTGATTTCCGCCACCGAAGCCTTAAGTCTAGCCCTCTTGTCCGAAACTTTAACAGGACTGGTCCACTATCTGCCCAAAATTGGCATGGCTACCCTAATTCTTGTGCTGGGCCTTCTGGCCACAAACTTTGTGCGTGATCTCATCTCTGTCGCATGCGATTCTTCTGGTATCCGGCAAGGCACCATTATCGCGCAAACGGTTTATATCGCCGCCACCCTGCTTGTTCTGGTGACGGCTATTAATGAGTTGGGGATTGACACGTCACTGCTAAACCAAATCATCGTCATTCTCATAGCCGGACTCATTGCCGGGGCCGCATTATCTTTTGGAATCGGTTCTCGTTCAGCTGTGAAAAATCTGATTGCCGCCCATTACATTCAACCCATTGTCCGATTAGGAGAAATTATTCAGGTCGGACCCTACACGGGCACCGTCACAGCCATAACCCCCATGGTCGTTGTCCTGGATACGGCGAAAGGACGGGTCGTGATTCCTGCCGCACAATTTACCGAGGTCACCAGCATTCTTTCTCCAAAAGAGGAGTAACCCGATGAATTTGGCCCAACAGCTTCGGCAAACCTTTATCCGGGAACATCCATCAGAGGCGGCACGATACGTGGAGGAACTTCCGGCTCAGTCAGCGGGAGAAATACTGCACACCATGGAGCCTCAACATATCGCCGATTTCCTGGAGTATTGTCTTCCCGGCCCAACAGCCGAAATTCTCAAACAGTACCCACCAGCAACCAGCGCGGGCATACTCGGACGATTATCCGCCCATTCGGCACGGGCAGTGCTTCGACAGTATGACTCATCTACGCAAGCCGCTCTGTTAGATCAGGTTGACCCGGCCATCGGGGCACATCTTCGTCGATCAATCAATTTACCCGATTATACCGCCGGCAGCCTCGCCGACCCGCATGTTCTGACGTTTCCCCCAGACATCACCGTGGCGAAGGCCTTACAGCGGACGACTCAAACTGTCGGCCAAGCCATCTACTATCTATACATCATCGATCATCAAACAAAATTACGGGGAGTCATCCTCATGAAAGAGCTGCTTGGAGCCGAACCTGCGACCACAGTATCTTCCATCATGCAGCAGAACGTGAAAACAATTCCGGCCTCGGCCAATGCCCTCGATATTGTCGCCCACCCCGCATGGGCTCAATACGACAGCCTTCCGGTCATCGATCAAGACCATACCTTTATTGGCGCTCTGCGACATCGAACATTGAGAAAATTTCTCCTGTCACGATCTGCTGAGTATCAACCGGCTTTTCTCTCCGACGCGCTCCTCCAGTTATGGGAAGCCTATTCCCTGTCCGGAATCGGACTAATGACCGCCTTGGGAGACGCCCTGAGCACATCCACACCGCCAAATTCTCCCCAGAAAGAACAGGACACACCATGACGACACCTGCAACGACTGAACAGATGCATCAGGCTTTTATTGCCAAATTCCCGGATGAAGCCGCCCATGTGTTTGAGTCCTATGATCCCCAGGAGGTGATCCCCATACTTGCCGATCTACCCCCCCCCTTGATCGCAAAGATTCTCTCGGTCATGTCACCCTCATTGGCCGCTGACCTGCTCGAAATCATTCCACAACCGATACTCCTGAGTGCGTTTCCTCACCTCCAACCCGCCTTGGCCGCTTCTCTCCTCCAGCGAATGCCTGATGAGGTTCGTCTAGCCATTTTGGATGCCTTACCCCAGCATGTCTCCGCCGACATTGGACCATTCATGGAGTATTCGGAGGATTCGGTCGGCATGCTCATGGATGTCAAATTCTTTGCCCTCCCGGAAGACCTGACCGTCGAGGAAGCCATCCGACAGGTTCGCACCCATGACACCCAGCATCTCAATGAAATCTACATTATTGATCGCAGCCAGGTCCTCGTGGGCGTTCTATCCCTCAGAAATCTATTTTTAGCCTCTCCAAAGAAAAATCTGGCCGTCTTGATGAAGCGAGAAATACCCACCATTCATCCCCTGGAAAATCAGGAACAGGTTGTGGAGGTTTGTAACGAATGGAAAGTGCTGACTATTCCGGTCACCGATTTGGACGGCCGCCTGCTCGGGGTCATTAGCAGTCAAGATATCATTCAGGTTGAAAAGGAAGAGGCCACCATTAGCATGCAAACCATGGTGGGGGCCAGCAAGGACGAACGAGCCCTGTCGCCGCCGGGATTCGCCATCCGGAAACGTCTTCCCTGGCTACAAATTAATCTGCTCACAGCATTTCTAGCGGCGTTTGTTGTGGGGTTATTCGAGGATACGATTGCGCAATTTACGGCCCTGGCCGTCTTGCTCCCCGTCGTGGCCGGGCAATCAGGAAATACGGGAGCTCAAGCGCTCGCGGTGGTCATGCGTGGGTTAGCGTTACGGGATATCCGTCCTTCCCAATGGCTCCGCGTAACCTTAAAAGAATCTTATGTCGCTTTGGCCAATGGTGTGGCTGTGGCCGCAACGACCTGTACCGCCGTATTTTTCTGGAGCCATTCCTGGGGATTAACCATGGTCATCGGTGTCTCTATGATCATCTCCATGGTCATGGCGGGGTTTTCCGGGGCAATCATTCCCATCATTCTTCGATCCCTGAAACAAGATCCGGCTCAATCCTCATCAATCATCTTAACCACCGTAACCGATGTGGCAGGATTTTTTAGTTTTTTGGGACTGGCCACGCTTTTTTCCAGCCTTTTGGGTTAACTGATGCTCAGGGAATTATGAGAACTAAGGTCATGGTTTGAAAGCAGGATCTCCGGAAAACAACTATCCGGGATGAAGACACCTCCCTTAAAGGAATGGCTGTCTAGGTCACGTGAAATCATGCTCGTCACGCCTTCTTCCCTTGACAGAAACCGCGGCTTTGATACTCTCGCATTACAGGAATTCTGGTTACACCTTAGTGATGCAACGCTCAGGGACGGGCAAAGAAATTTCTCATCCAAACATCATTTCCAAGCACAACACCGACAGGAAAGATCCTTCGATTTGTCGTAAGGACCAACATACAGAGAAAAACCCCCACGTGTTTTAAAGAACAGGACACCGTGAAAAAAGAACAAACGCGAAGCTCTTTTTTGGCCTTCCTCATAGTCTGGAGTCTGCCTTTCATGCTATCTGGCTGCTTTTCTCCGAAAGCTCTGGAACATGTGGTCATTGCGTATGACCATTCGGTAACCAGATCCCTGGTCGAACAATTGCTCCTCAATATTGCCAGATCCCATCATCATCAACCGGTGCATTTCACAGCCATTTCCAGCATTGCCGCCACCTTTAATTATCAATTTCACGCTGGGGCTACCCCGCCACTAGGTGGATTAGATGGCGGATTTGCATTGGCGCCCATCTTTGGGGGCAGCATCGCTGAAAACCCCACGTTTACCATTAGTCCCATTGAAGGAGAAGATTTTACCCAACGCCTCCTGACTCCTCTCCGGGAAGGAAAATTGACCCTCCTGCTAAGACAAGGGGTCGACATTGATTTACTCCTCCGGCTTATGGCAGGGGAAATCCGTACGACCACAAACAATCAGGAAACCGCCTACTATAATCGACCTGCGGATCAGATCGGATATCCCAAATTTCGACAGATCGTCCTTCATCTTTCCCGTTTACAGGACAACAATCAGCTCTATATAGAACCCTTGGTATATGACCGGGAATGGACCCTGCCGTTATCCTCCTTTTCCGCCGGAGACTTCCAAACTCTGGAAAATAACTATCGCGTCATTGTGGATGCGGATAAGCAGATCTTTACCATTCAAAAACGGTCGATCGGGCATACCGTGATTACGAACTACGACCCCACCACCATTTCCAATAGAGAGCGGTTGGCTCTGCAGGCCAAGGCGGATCGTTGGCCGCCGAACGATATCCTGGTCGATATCCGACCCGACAACCCGGGAGGCGAATACCCGATACAAGGGGCCTTTCGGCTCCGGAGTTTTCACGGTATTCTCAATTTTCTGGGTCGATCCATCGCGAATGAGCCTGAATATCATGTGGATCCGGATCCAGGAACAGGAATCGTCTCAGAAAATCCGGTCCGGGTCTTGGACATTATCGAATCCACTATTGAACGCCCCAATGCCAAACTTTCCGTCACCCATGAGGGCCATTATTATTCCATCGTTGATGAGGAAAAGCGATCATGGAATCAGGAATCGTTCCGCCTTCTGTATCAATTGTTTCAAATGACCGTCACCGATGCCCCACGAGGGAATGTCCCCAGCATCACCATTGCTAAATGAAAATTATTCGCACAAACGATCCATTCCACTTGCGGGAGTGAACCTTTTCCCAGTTACAAGGTATCCCAAGAAGTGTGAGGATGAGTTAACCACTCATCGTCACGCTTGACTCCACTAACCAGGGAGATGACAGCTTGTCCCTTTCCGGAACAGCCTTTCCCGTGAGTCCCTTCCTACTCCAACCTGAACCCCTTCATTTCAACTGTAATCGGCTTAAACCTGTTGTTTACTATAGAGGTTTTCGTAAGCGCACTCTTTGCCACTGAAACTAATTTATGGAATACCTCTTGCAAAGTTAAATTTGAAGACCCCGTAAAGGTCTTTTTTACAGGGAGTTATTCTTATTCCAAAGGAAGGTACGGGGATGGGGAAATGTTAGGCGTATCTTCGGCAAAATTTTCCGACATCGGTAGAATTATCATCTTGCTCTCAGTGGTTCCAGGGCGATATGGTAAGCTCCTTTTTTTCCTGGGATCTCTTCTCCCACCACCGATTCCCAGGAATCAAAATGCGGAAGGAAAGGTTGCCATTGGGTAGCTTTTGTTCTCCACTCTCCTCCCCTTCATGGTGATCCACTCGTCAACGGATTATCATTTCCAGCCACCAACATGACATTCCTCATCCGTTTCATCAACTGCCTGTTTCTTACGGTGGTCATGGGGGGGTGCCTATTCGAAACTGCATGGGCGCAACCGGATTTAATCAAAGCTTCAAAGCAGACACCAGGCACAGTTCCCACCACGGTGACCTTGAGCTTGGACGATTCCTTATCCTTGTTCTTGGAAAAAAATCTTGATCTCTTGATGACCAAGTACGGCATTGACAATGCCAAGGGAAACGCCATCACAGCGAAACTTTTTCCCAACCCGACTTTTTTACTTTATGGAGGAGCCGCATTTACCAGTAAGCAAACCTTTTCAGGCACTCGCTATATTACTCCACAGCTGGAACAGATGTTTTTACTTGCCGGGAAACGGGGCTATCGGATGGAAAGCGCGGGCTATGGCATCCAGGCGTCCGAGGCAACATTCACGGATGCAATTCGTCAACTGACGCTCACCCTGAAAGACACGTATTACCAGGTTCAATTGGCATCCCGGCGTCTTGATCTCGCGAAAGATAATCAGGAGCGGTTTCATCGTATCTTAACAATTGGGGAATTACGTTTTAAAAAAGGCTTCATTGCGGAAGTAGATCTCATTCGTCTGCGCCTCCAGGCAGTAGATTTCGGAGCACAGGTCATCAAATATACGCAGGAAGTCCAAACCGCACTCGCCGACCTCCGACTACTCCTGGCCTTCCCGCCCACAACGGATCTGGTGTTAACCTCCGACCTTATTTATAAACGGGTCACACCTGATATGGAAAAACTTCGGACGGAGGCGTTGAACAAACGTCCGGACCTTCAAGCCAGACGGTTCGTCCTTTCCCAGCAACAGGCCAATTTAAAATTGGCCAAATCACTGAGGATTCCCGATCCCATTGTCGGAGGCGCGTTCACCATGCAGGGACCACAAGGTGGGAGCAACCAACAATTGTATAGCCTCAATCTGGAAGTGCCCCTCCCGGTCTTTGACCGCAATCAGGGAGGCATTGCTCAGGCCGAAATCGCCATTCAAGTCGCGCAAGTCGATCTTCACAAGACGACCCTGGAAGTACAAAATGAGATTGAGGTGAATTACCGGAATTTAACCCAATCTCAACGCCTGGTGGAGGCCTACCAGGCGGGAGTACTGGACGATGCCAAAACCACCTTCTCCATTCTCGAAAAAGCCTATCAAAAGGGTGGCGTGACGCTCATAGATTTGCTCGATGCCGCCCGCACCTCACAGACCATTCTTCAAAACTATTTGGAAGCCCTGTTTGAATATCAACGAAACTTGTTTCTCTTGGAACGGGCTGCCGGCCAGGACATTTCATGACTACCGTACCTCGTGTATTCCGGTGTGTTCTGTTCATCCTGACCCTCAGTGGGATCGCCTGCAGCCAGGAAAGCCCATCAGAAACCTCCGCGACTACGGACCCAAACTTTACAAAAATGGGCAAGGCCATTCACGCACCCTCAACACCTGAGACCCAAATCGTCACAGCCTTAGTGACCGTTGGCCCTTCCCACCCCGTGTTGTCCTTAGCAGGAAAAGTCTCCTATGGAGAGGATCGATATTCAAAGGTCTCTTCAGCCTTGATCGGTCGGGTACAAAAAATCCATGGACAATTAGGGGCTTTTGTGAAAGCAGGAGAACTCCTGGTCGCCATTGAAAGTCCGGAAATTGCCTCCGCGTATTCGGAATTCATCAAAGAACATTCTGATTTATCCTACGCACAACGATCCTACGGGTTGGCCAAAGACCTGTATGAGATCAAAGCGCTCCCTCAAAAAGATTTAAAGCAAGCCGAAAACGATTACGTCAAAGCCAAGGCGGAATTCCGGAGAGCCCGGGAGAAACTCCTGGCCCTTCAGGTTTCCAAAGAAGAACTCGATAAACCCATAGCCGACCAGACGATTACGTCCATCTATCAAATCCGAAGCCCCCTTTCCGGCACCATCGTGGACCGGGCCGTAACCCCGGGGCAATCGGTCAGCGGGGACCCCAATCAAGTCCTGTTTACCGTAGCGGATTTAAACACCGTACAAGTCATCGCGGACGTCTACGAACGAGACCTGGGACTTGTCAAAATCAAACAACATGCGACCGTGACCGTCGAAGCATATCCGGAGACGGCATTTCCCGCCACCATTTCGGCCATCGGGGATGTCGTGGATCAGACAACCAGGACCATTAAAATACGAGCAGTCGTCAACAATAGCGATCGCAAACTGAAACCCGGGATGTTTGCTCGTTTGAATGTCAAACTGAGCGAGAGTCTCCCCTATCCACTTATTCCTCAAGAAGCCGTGCTGGAAATTGACGGGGAGATGTATGTCTATGTCGCGGATAGAAACAATCATTATCTGAAGCGTCCAATTAAAGCCGGATTCCCCTCCTCAGGCCACATGTCCGTCCTCCACGGCCTTGAAGCAGGCGAAAGGATCGTGGTCAAAGGGGCCGTACTTCTCAAAGGCCAGGATATGAATGTCGAGGACGAGGGATTGTCCTCGGAACACCTTGCCACCCCTTCTCCTCCGACATCATGATCGGCAGACTTGTCGAGCTGTCACTCGTCCAACGTGCTCTGGTCTGCACATTCGGGATCTTCCTCCTCTTCGGAGGACTCTATGCCTTTCATATCCTTGACGTGGTCGCCTACCCGGATCCCTCGCCACCCTTTGTCGAAGTCATTTCTCAAAAATCGGGATGGTCAGCCGAGGAAATGGAGCGAATCATCACCATCCCCATTGAAACGGCTCTCCAGGGCATTCCCGGCCTTACCAATGTGCGTTCCTTGTCTCTGTTTGGATTAAGTGAACTCAAGGTCTATTTTGAATTTGGCACCAATTGGTATGACTTGCGCCAAGAAGTGCTGAATCGGCTCCATTCCGTTGATCTGCCCGAAGGCGTCAAACCCGAACTCTCACCCTGGTGGGCCATCGCAGAAATTTATCGATATGAATTAGTAGGAGACGGCTATTCTCTCACCGACCTCAAAACGATCCAGGATTGGCAGGTACGGCGTGCATTCAAACAGGTGCCCGGCATCATTGATGTAACGGCGTTTGGCGGCACCACAAAAGAATATCACGTGGACCTGGATCCCGGAGCCCTTCTCACCTATGGGGTCACTCTTGCTCAGATCAAAGCCGCCCTCGCCAATAGCAATGCCAATGTTGGTGGGAGTTATTTGGCCTTGGGACCCCAAAGTTACAATGTCAGGGGAGTAGGATTTATCGACAGTCTGGATGATGTGGCCAAAGTCGTCGTGGCAGTCAAGGACGGCACTCCCATCTTCATTGAAAATCTTGGGAAAGTATCCATTGGCACCGCGATCCGTTTAGGACAAGTCGGCATTAACGAGGTGGAGGACACTCTGGAAGGGGTGATCCTTTTACAACGGGACACCCAGGCGCTCCCTACCCTGGAACGCCTCAATCAAAAGGTCCAGGAATTAAACCAAAAGAAACTTCCCCCCGGCGTTCAAATCAAAACCATTTATGACCGGACCGTCATGATTAACACCGTCATTGAGACCGTGGTGCACATATTAATCAACGGGATGGTATTGGTGCTCCTCGTTCTCCTCTTTTTCCTGGGACATTTCCGGACCGCCCTGATCGTCGCCTGTACGATTCCCCTTGCTCTGCTGTTCACCTTTTCGGCCATGGCCATCATGGGACAATCCGCGAATCTCATTTCTCTGGGTGCGATTGATTTCGGGATTATCGTCGATGCTCCCCTGGTCATGGTCGAAAGTATTTTCTATTACATGTGCCACCATGCCAAACCCGGCGTCACCCCTCCTCAACTCATTGCCAGGGCCGCCCGTCATGTGGGACGACCGATCTTATTCTCCACGGTGATTATCGTGGTGGCGTTCATTCCCCTTTTCACCATGACAGGGGTCCCTGGGAAAATTTTTGCGCCCATGTCCATTACCTATGGCCTGGCCCTGGCTGGTTCGCTGCTGCTGGCCTGTACCCTCGCCCCGGCCATGTGTTCATTCCTGCTCAATGGACCCATGCGCGAAAAGGAACCCAAGCTGGTTTCGATGCTCAGACAGAGCTACCTGACCGCTCTTCGTTGGGGACTTCATCATCAAAAGCCGGTACTAGGTGCGGTGGGTATGCTCTTGCTGGTCACCGTTTTAGCACTCAACTTCATGGGTGGAGAATTCATGCCGGCGTTAGAGGAAGGGAACCTCTGGGTGCGGATTCGCATGCCGATCGATATCCGGTTTGAAGATGCCGCCGCCTTGGCCAGCCGTATGCGAAACATGTTTATGGAATCCCCAGAAGTCGCTACCGCAGTCTCACAACTCGGACGCCCGGATGATGGCACAGACCCCGAAAGTTTTTTCAATGTGGAATATTACGTCAATCTCAAACCCCGGGATGAATGGCGCCCCGGCCTGACCAAGGAAGGCCTGATCGAAGAAATTGAGGGCCGTCTTGAGACGATCCCCGGCCTCAAGGTTAACTTCTCCCAACTCATCCAAGACAGCGTGGAAGAAGCCATGTCGGGCGTGAAGAGCGAAAACTCAATCAAGCTGTACGGTCACAACCTCTCAGAACTTCAATCTCTTGCGGAAAAAGTAGAGGGGGAACTTAAAAGCATCCGCGGAGTGAAGGAACTCAGCATCAACCGGACCATGGGACAACCCAACCTCCTGATTCAAGTTGACCGGCAAGCCTGCGCCCGGTACGGCATACAAGTCGGCGATGTGAATGCCGTAGTTCAGGCTGCCATCGGTGGGGAAGCCGTCACGCAAGTGATTGAAGGGGACCGACGATTTGATTTAGTGGTTCGATTTCTTCCCCAATATCGACAGGACGAAACCACCATTGGTCAGATCCAGGTCAGTTCGCCTGAAGGAGTCGGCATTCCACTCAAACAATTATCCACGATTGTTCGACAAACCGGCGCCTTTATGATTTATCGGGAAAATCACGAGCGATATATTCCTATTATGTTCAGCATTCGGGACCGGGATCTGGTAAGCACGATTCGAGAAGCCCAACGACACCTCGAAGACCGGATCACACTCCCGGAAGGGTATCATCTCGAATGGGCGGGGCAATATGATCAATTGGTCAAGGAACAACAACGTCTGATGATTGTTGTGCCCCTCACCATGATCCTGATTCTCTTTTTGCTGTACCTTACATTTGGCTCATTCCGGTACGCCTTCATCGTGCTCGCCACCGTTCCCTTTGCCATGATCGGAGGAGTCCTCTCTCTGGTCCTGACTCATACGCCCTTTAGCATTTCCGCTGCCGTAGGATTCATTTCCACATTGGGGATCGCCATTCTGGGCGGCGTCTTAATCGTCTCCAGTATCCGGGAGTTGGAACAAAACGGCATCCCCCTCAAGGAGGCGATACTTTCAGGAGCCGAGTTACAGATGCGACCGGTGTTAATGGCTACCCTGGGAGCCGCGCTGGGGTTAGTTCCCGCCGCGCTTGCAAGCGGTATCGGTTCCGAAGCCCAAAAGCCCTTGGCACGTGTGGTCGTGGGCGGCATGCTAACCGCCACCTTTCTCATTCTATTCGTTGTTCCCATCTTGTACCAATTGACCAGTCAGTACTCTAAGAAACGGTCCCGACCTCAGGCCGATTTCGAAGAACAGGAATTCCTCGACGAGGAAGCTCCTCATAGAAGGGAGCATTCTTAACCCTTCCCACGGCCTGCTTCCCAACTCATACCCGATCTCTCCAATTTTCAGGGAATGTTGAAAAAGGCCGCCAGCGGCGTTCTGTCCCCTAGGCCGTGCTCACGTACTCCTCCGTACCCTCCGCTCGTCCAAGCGGTTGCGGCCTTGCTGGACGGGCCTTTTTGAACACTCCACTATTTTTCTCTGGTGAGCCTCGTTGACTCCTAAGCTGATGAATCGGCGAAATTTTTATAATATTCAACAGTCCCTTTCAGAAAAACTTGGGTCCCTCTGTTTCTGAGGAGGTTCTCTGAAAAAAATTCATGGGAACTGGCGATTAAGTTTTAACCATCAAAAGATATTTTACGTTTCCATTGAAGATGATGACGCTGGAGATCTCATGCGGCATGAAATGAATTGTAGTTTTGAATAGACATCATCCAACCAATGGGTGCATGGTAGAACTCAATCTGATTTATACCGGTCCGGGAGATTTCTCAGATGGATTAGGCCAAAATCAGGTGGGATGGTTTATCACCGCATCCGTAACCAGTTCTGATTCCTGGAGAGTTACCAATAAATTCGCCGGATTTCATTGACAGAAAAGCCGGGAGTTCCCGCAGTTTCTCGTTGCCGCCAATCAGGCTTTGACAATCGATTGAGCCAAGAGTTAGCCCAACCGCAACTGCGACAACGACGCAAGCGCAGGGCCCCCACTGATGTCCGGGATGACGCTCAACTCAAGCACCGTGACCGTCGGAAGGTCAACGTGATGGTCTTCCGTCTGGCGGGTTGCACCATCAGGACTGAAGTTCCACTGCTGGCGCACGATTTCCCGGAACGACTGCCCGCCATCAGGCGACCACCGCAACACATACTCTTGCGTCCGCCCTATGCGGGTTTCCAGAAAGTTAAGCCAGATCCTTCGGAGCGGTTGCGGAGCGGCAAAGAGAAGCCGGATCGTCTGCTTGCCCGGCCCTGCGGCACGCCACCCCGAAGTACCACCGGGCACCAACGCTGCCTCAATTGGAAAAGCAGCGTCCTCCGAGGTGATTTCCACCTCCGCAAGCTCCTCCACATTCAGCCAATCCCCTGGCGGTTCGCTTCCCTCCTGAACCTGACCGATAACTCTTTTGCGCATTCAGTGTGCCTCCTGATTTCAAGCTGGAAAAATATCCAACTGTCTCTCTCTGGATGATTGGGTTCCTTATAAGTCTACCGATCTGGTCCACCAGCAGCAAATGTTTCTGTGGCATACCAAGTCACCCATCGTGTTCTTCACAACGTCAAGTTGAACGCAGCCTCGTGCCTACGGTTTAGAGCAATTTTCGAGGCGAGTGCTTCTCGAATTCAGGTAAACAACCAGCGTTGGATCAGTTTGGTGTAGTGCGGCATCACGAGATAGACCATGACCCATACCACCGAACCGGTGCTAAGCAGCAAGTCCAGATAATGATTCTGAGGTACTCCCAGTTGCCGCAGACCCAATGCAACAACCAGGGGAATGACGAGCACCAACGGAAAGATGGCGGACCATGTTACGAGAAATTGTTTCCAACGGACAGGTACCTTCGCCCTCGCGCCCTCGGGCGTGAACCAAAAATCCAAACCACTGCGGATAAAAAAATCATCATCTTGAACAAGGAGGGGTCGCACCTGGTCGATGAGTCGTTTGCGATCCTGTGAACTCATCCATCCCTGGAGGTGTTCCCTGGTATCAAACCGGATGATGACCGTATAGGTTGCGGTGAGTCCGGGAATCGGACGGATAATCTGAAAATCCAGGTGGCCTCGGTAGCTTCTGCAAAGCGGACCGATTTCGTTCAACCAGGCGTCATAGCCCTCTTGTTGACCGTCCCGCACACGATGCGTAATCACAGCGGTGGCGCCCCGTCCCAACGTGCTCGAAGAGGGATGTTCATGATTCACAATGTCGACACCTCATATTATTAAGAAATTATGCACGCATAACATCGGTATCCTGGGCATAATGCACGGCAAGACGTTCCATGCAACTATATGCGAAAGGGCAGGATTCTGATATTCATAGCTTGTCAGGAATGGGCAAACCATGTAGACGCAGAAATGACAGCTTGTCCCAATACCCGCGTTGGAAGACAATCTTATCATCGACCACCTGAAAAAAGCCGCACCCTCGCAACCCAAGGGGATCCCGCCACTCAAGAAGGGGTCTGTTGAAAAAAGCCGCCAGCGGCGTTCTCGCCATTTTTCCGTGCTCACGTACTGGAAGTACGCTCTGCGCGCAAAAATGGCTGCGGCCTTGCTGGACAAACTTTTTTGAACCGCCCCGAGGCCTTTGATATGGAACATGCCTGTGGGTCAATATGCCCATGGAAACTAGTAATATCCAACACTCCCAAGAATGGCCCAGTCATCGATTTCAAAAATGCGTTCAACGATGCAGCACATCTCCGCCTTTGCAAATTCCTCCTCGAACATCTTGTGAATAGCCGCCCGACCCACAACCTGGTCATTCGCCACCTGATGATTCACCGCGTCTTCAGTGTAAAAGCCGGCGAGTGCCTCGGCATCGGCCCGATTGAATGCCTCTACCCATGCTCGAACAATTGCACTTGGTGTCATATGCGTTTCACAACATGAGATGACTTGTGTATGTGGAGCAGGTGCAACCTTGTCATCAAACGTCCGCCTCCAATGAATCCGCATACCCAAATCCAACAATGAAATATTCTCAACCCCACACATGCACAATAACGAATCCAGGCGAAATAATTTGCCACGATAGCCTGAACCGGTCAATGGCTCAGGTGTCCTGAGTGGAGTAAAAGTTATCAGAAAATTTTGATTGAATAGGTAAATTAAGATACCCTCTTGAGGCAGCTTGGGCGTCATCCAATCCATCAATGCATTTTTTAACTCTGATCCGCAAAGAGCAGACAAGGACGAGATTTCACATGCCCTGTCCCTATAAGCATAACGGATGTAACGGAGCTGAGAACAGCGATTTGGTTTGCTCTGCCTGCAGCCTGGATAATTTCTTACACACTATCTACGACAAACGATCTGAAATTTTTTCCGCATATGACGGTTCGGGAATAGGCCAACAGGAATTCATTTATGGGCTCTACGAAGGGACACAGAAAGAGACGCCTCACATAACTGATGAGGAAAAAGATACACAGCTCAAAGGTTTTTTTAAAAAACTCTGTGGATTATCGCAGTGGGCTTCTGACTATTTTTTTGACCGGGTCTTGATTCAAGCAACTGACGACCCACGCGAAAAGTTGAAGATTGGTCCTTTCATGAAATACTTACATGATGTATACCTTTCAAAGGACCCTAGGACATTTTCACCAAATTTACGCGATGACTTGATGGAAGACTTTTATCATCTGTGGGCACGAAATGAAGATGATGAAGACAAGCAGGTGACTCAACGTATTTATATTAATACCCTGGAATGGAAAACCGAGGCCGCGCTTGCGGTTTTTGAAAAAATATTTACATCCGTGGTGTTTGACCAAGGGAATTCAAAAAAACCAAACATGAACATTGACGAAGCTAAAGTTGCCGGTCCGGCCATGCTTGGACGAAATGACACCATCATTATCTATTTATATGAAGAATCTGCAATCACAGACGTCAAGAAAATTATTGAGGGGTTTGAGCCGGGACTGATGAAACTGATCGGCCCAAAAATTCCACCGATGACCCAGGGTCTGATCAAAGGCAAAGGCGTCGCCCAGGGAGCCGAGCCACCTGAACTAGGGTTTATCGATAAGAATACTCCGGCAGTTAATCACGGAGATAATAAATCTCGGGTGATGGATGCCAGTTCCTTCGGATCCTACCGTTCGTATCTGATCGCTCAAATCTTTCAGGAACATTCAAAATTTGACTCAATTGAAAACTTTTCAAAGGCCGTCAAACAACGATTTTGGGAGTATGGCATTAATCCAAACACACCTCACCTCAATGAGAAAGTACTGGAAACTCCCAAATCAGATCCTTATCCGACATGAAGGTTTCAGACAGATGAGTCTTTCCGCAATCGAACAGTCTATTCGAAATGCCCTAAAGGGCACTGAGCTTGTTTTCAATGCGCAAACGACTGGTTGTACGGCTGTCGACTCCCTGCTCGGGCTCTTGTTAAGCGATCGATCCCTGAACCTTCAAGGCGTTGAACTCCTCCCATCTCTCACACAATTAATCGTTAAAGGCAGGGGCTCCTTCTACAAGTTCACCAATGCCAGGATCGAGGTCGTATTTACACAGGAAAGCCAAGGCCTCACCGTGCAGCTTTCTGCCATTCCACCGACCACCGTTCCCCTCCTCAAAGGGCTCGATGCCTTGACCGATGTACTGGGAAAGAGAATGGTGAGCGAACTCCCAACACCCCTTCAACGCCCACCCGGCCTTTCTTTAAACACGACCATTCTTACGAGTGGGTCTGAGGAGGTGGCTCGTTCCTCCATGAGAATGACTGTCGGCACAACTGCCAGTTGGTCTATTTGGCCCTCTCAGGTGAGCCTGGACAACATCGTGCTCGAATTCGAAGTTTTTTCGCCCTCTGACCCTCAGCATCGGCAGGCGGGCATTTCCATCCATGCGGTGAGCACCATAGCAGGGGCACACTTCACAACCTTTGTCCGCCCTCCTTCTTTGACCGTGTTTGGCGGTTTACGGGATGGCGAAACGCTTCCCCTTGCGAAAGTGCTCCAAATTTTCCTGCCTTCTGTGTCCCTCGCACTCCCCACGAATCTTGTGATCTCAAAATGTTTTATTCGGGCCGATGCAGGTACTCGACAGATAGAGCTAGTCGCAGACTTGACCGGAAAATGGCCCATCACCCTTGGTGCGGCCTCGGTGACACTCCGGGAATTGGGCTTTCAGCTTGAACTGGACACGCAGTCTCCCGACGAATCAACTGTCGTTCTCAATGGCAGAACGGAAGTCGCCGGGCAGCCAATCGCTCTTGAAGCCAGCTATTCGCGGACAGACGGATGGGGATTCACAACAAGACTCCCTGACATCACACTCTCAAAGATGCTTGCGCCCTTTCTGCCAAAGGCGGTCTTACCCCAAACCCTTTCCACACTGGGGCTGACCAACGCCGTCTTGTCCACACAGATGAAGACCGGGTTTCTCTCGTTACGAACAGGGCTGACCGGGCAGTGGATAATTCCCCTCGGAGACCAAACATTAACGATAAAGAAGATGGCGCTCCGCGTAGAAAGGCAGCGGAATAACGCCCCGGTCTCTGCAGCCTTCTGGGGACAAGCCATTTTGGGGACGCTGATTTTCGACGTACGGTCTGAGCTACTGGCAACAAACTTCTCATTCACAGGTTCTATCGTGTCGTTAAGTTTGTCCTCAATTATACGCCAATTTCTTAAGGCGGTGAGCCTGCCAGCCGATTTGCCCATCGACATAGAATTTTCCGATCTGCAGGCCTCAGTGAGTCCCAGCACTGGAGCTTTCTCATTCAGTGGACAGTCTCCTGAAACCTGGACGATCCCGCTTGGCATCGGCCAGCTGACGATTACCGGCTTGAGTCTTCAGGTGGACAGAAGCACGACTGGCACTGACAAGAAACAGGCCGAAGCGACCTGTCGTGTTGAGGGGAAGGGGAAACTCACTCTCAGCATTGATGGCTTCTCTGCCAACTTCGCCGGCTCGGTGGAGTTCGTGGCAAGCCCCACACAAGTCGGTTTTACCTTTTATGCAAAGGGCCCAAAAGGCAATACGCTCAAGCTGCCGATTCCAACCGGAATTTCGACAATCAAGCCTCAAGCCGTTTTCACGTTCGATGAATTAGCCATCAATCATACCCAAGACGGATGGCAGATCATGGCTGATGCCACGACCCAATTCACGGGCCTGCCATCGTTCCTGACCGCGAAGATTCCCGGGACGACGCTCAGCCTTGTGCCACAAAAGCCTCGCAAGTGGACTTTGACCGCAGGCAGAGGGGAGGTCGCATTTTCTACGACGCGTCTGTGGGACAATCCGTTGCCTCCCACAGCACTCCCCACGCTTAAGATCAACGGAAATATTGTGTCGCTCGGCGTGTTCTGGCTGGATGTCCGTGATTGGAAGATTCGCTTCGGCCACGGATCGACAACAGAGCCTAAACTTGCCCTGCAGGCGACGATAGACGTGGCTGTGTCAGATGAGATCAACCGTGTCTTTGGCGTCGGGACGAATGGTCTCCCCTGGTTGAAATTTTTCAAAACCGCCAAGCGGAATCAGAAGAATCCTCTTTCCACCGCGACGGGTCTGCAATTGAGCCTTTCGGAGAAAGGGATCAGCGCTCAACTTCAAGGGTCTCCGATCAATGTCATGCAGCCGGATGAGCAAGGCCTGTATCACATCACGTTGGGGCCGAATGGTTTGTTCGGCGAGCTTAGCTGTACTCTGCCGACGTTTCGCTACAACGGGCTCGGGTGGACGGCAGCCGGAGAATTCCACATTGAAAAACCTTTGCAGTTGCCGTTGACTCCACTGAAAGAAGCTCTCACACAAGCAGGCCTGGGCCCTATGGCCGAACTCATACCCAAGGCCATTCCGTTAGACGATATTGCGTTGGTGAAGAATAACCGGCTCACCTTTGATCCCTGGCTTGCCAAACTCCAGGAGAAATCTCCGTCCCTTCGCATTCCGCCAGTGGTAATCGACGCGCTCAATGAACTCGTCTCTCTTGGTGATGCGATTCTCGAACGAACCCCAGGCCAACTCAATGAGTATCTTGCATTCGTCATGCCCCAAGACCTCAGCTTTGCGATTGAAGTCAGCGGGACCGGTGGAATGAAGCTGGACGTGACCACCCGCACACAGGCCAATCCGAATCCTCAACCTCTTAAATTGTTACTGCCCTTTGCCGGTCCACCCTTTGGCCTACCTGAATTGCTGGGGATTCAATTAACCTCGCTGTCATTCGGCCAAATCCTGAGTGGCTCACTGTTCCTGCTTCAATTGGAAGGCAAGTTCGACCGCTTTGACCTGTTGGCGCTCGCAGGTTGTCTGACCACCGGTTATTTAATTGATGGCAAAACAAGTTGCAAAGCCTTTCAATATTCCTACACTATTGATCAGTTACTCGCCGTGCTCCCTGCAGGTTCTCCGGTGCCTGTTCCGCTTTTCTATAAGGAACTCGCCATTTCATATTTCGGCTGGGAAATGCTCAAGGCCGAAAGCCGTTGGTCCTTCCCTCAACCCGATGGCGGGTTGTTTGCCCTGATTGGTCTATTTTCCCAACTGCTTCCCTTCTTTACCACACCGACATACAAGTTAGATCCAGACGCTGCGCCAAAAGGATTCAAACTGCCGTTCACGATCGGACCCAATTACCTTCAGCTCCCTCCGTATCTCGGAGGGGCGGTTTTTGGCACCAAGACCGGACTGCCAACGTGGAGTGTATGGAAATCGTTGGCCAACCTGCTCAACGGGTTCAAAACAGGAAGCCCTCAAGATTTCGTCAACGCGCTACCTGTGGAGGCACGCGTCGGTGAGGAGGGAGTCGTTTTTGGTCCGTTCAGTATTGAGGTCGGGTTCGCTGTGACCACTCCACGAGAATTCAAAAATGCAATCTTACCAGGCAAAGTACGGACGAAGCCTGGGCAGATGTTCGGGCAGAGAATTCGTGCCATGGGAACGGGGCCCGACAAGCAAATAACCGCCCTCTTACCCAAACCCACCAAAGGTCCCCCGAACAGTGACGGACTTATTATTCTATTAGTCGGCACCTTTGAGATTCACAACATCATCACGTTACAGAGTGCTTTTGGATTAGCGGCCATCGACTCAAAAGTGTCCGGCAAGGGGTTTGGCACAGGCGTCCAGTTTACCGGAACACTTGGCAATGCCTTTACGATGAAGATTGCGGGTGCGATCACGGTCACCTCGACTCTACTCAGTATCAAGGGCAGTACAGGTATTTGGTGGAAGAACCGCCTCATGACCGGCGTCGACCTGCTGACGGTAGTCGACAAGAAGGGCTTCTTCACCCAACTCACGTTTAACGTTACCCCGAAGTGTTCGGTCGCCGGAACATGGACAATATCGAAAACCGCGATGTCTATTGGGGGAGATATCACGTGGGACTATGGAGGTAACGGACCATTCACCGCAGGAGGATTGATAGCCTTTTCGAAGAATGGACTCACCCTGACGACCACTCAAATCAAAGGGGCAGCGCTTCATGGGGTTACGATCCAGAAACTCACGGCCATTTTGCCTGCCACCGGTGGACCGTTGACTGCAACTATCGACTTAACGATCCCGCAAGAATTGCGCACGGCCTTGCGTGGGGAAATACAAAAAGTAAGCCATGAAGCCCGGGATGCCCTGAACAATGCAAGACAATTAACCACGACAGCCCTGGATGCCTTAAAGGGGCATGAATTAAGTCTCAATGGCGTAAAAGCCATGCTCGTAGCGATATGCAACCAGGTGATCAAGACGATCAACGCGAGGATCAAGAAATTACCGCAGAAAAAAACCTATGGAAAATGGCCCTTTTCGAAAACTGTGTACATTCGTGCGGAGGCTACAAAAGAAGTCGCGCCTTACCTGAAAACCCTGAGCGCGTTTAGCAAGCGGTTTAGCAAGAGCACCAAAGCAACCCTAGCCGCCGATGTCACGGCCCTCGTCAATTGGGCATTAAAGAACAAGACTCACACGGTATCTCGATATGGATTCAAGATTAAAACCATCACCATATTGGCGACCGGGACAGTCAATCAACTGAATGACATTAAAAAGCACGTTCCCCAATGGATTGCCCGACTGCCTGAAAAAAATATAGGCCTGACCGTGAACGGGAAGATACTCCAATATGCCAAAAACAGCGTGGATGCAGCACTCAATGACATCGCCACATCTCTGGAGGAGGGCGCGGAAAATGTCCCCATGGTCACGGGAATTTCTGTGGGCACCACTCTCTCGGTTCTTCCCTCTTCAGGTGTGAAAGTCCTGATCCAAGTGACAAGGGGCAATAAGTCCAAGACCTATCCTGCCTCCTTCAGCTTTACGAATCCCGCCGCAGGGGCATCGGACCTCCTGAAAATGCTCCTGAAGGATTTAGGGACCTCCTTGTAACACAAGGTATGAGGTCTCCAAAGATGTCAGGAACCTTATATATGGAATAACTGACACCACGGAACCCGGCCAGAAAAAGTTTATCTAAGAGAAAAACGAGACCGTCAAAGAAGACCTCAAACCCTAATGCGGAAAGGAAGGCGTTGATCTCCTCGACAATAGAGGGCTGTTCATGTGCCTACGAAATAAAGATGTTCCTGGGATACCTAACCTGAACGATCAGCCTCGCGAGTGCAGCGAGGATTGACCTGGCATCGCGGTGTTACCCCGAGGCAGGTACTGACCTCGGGCGGCGAGGTAATGCGCCCACAAGATTCGCGCGGCAACCGAGCGCCACGGAGCCCAGTCGCTGGCCAGAAGCTGCTGCTCATCTCTCGTCGGGAGAGCCGTCAGGTGTTTCACTTCACGGAGCGCCATCGCCAGCGCCAAATCCCCTTGAGGCCAGACATCGGGACGTCGGAGCGCCATAAGGTAATAGATATCCACGCTCCATGGCCCAAGCCCTGGAACCGTCAATAAAAGCTGACGTCCCCGATCATCGCGACTACGGGCAACAGCGGTAAGATCAAGACTTCCATCAAGAATCCGCACGGCCAGACCATAACAATAGCCGGCTTTCTGTCTCGTCAGTCCGAAATCCCTCAGCCCGTTGATCTGGATGGCATAGACCGCTTCCGGAGTCATCGCACCCAGATGGCGGGTCAGGCGCCGGTACATCGTGCGCGCCGCCGCCAGTGACACCTGCTGCTCGAGGATAATCTGAATGAGAGCTGGGAATCCCGGTTGTCGTCCCCACATCGGAGGCTCGCCCAACCGACCGAGGACAGCCCCCAGATCAGGATCCACCTCCGCCAACTCCCATGCCCCCCTACTCAGCGAAGCCAACGTCAGCCGCCGAACTGTCCTGGTAGGCAATGGCGTTTGCATCAACGAACCTGGTTTCACAATAGTTGTCTGGATAAGGTTTGAGCTAAACAGCATGACTCGGATTGCCGGTGATTGTCCCCTTGGTTCTCCGACGGTCTGATCCAACTGCAGCACGTATTTCTATACCCTTTGAAGCCGTCCCTCAGATCCTGCGATACCTCAAACTCCTTTATCACACGCGCTGGAATAATCGAAAAGAATTTTTTGGGGATCATACATAATCCTTGGCTCCCTCGTCGAAGGAATCGGGAATGAAATGATTGATGGCCGATTCCCCCACTCTCGTATCAACATGATGTTTTGTGGTGCCGGGTTTCGGCCCGGCAGCCGATCTACTTTTCTTTCGGGAAAAGTAGACAAAACCATTGACGCCCCGTCTGGCCTCATGAAAGCGGAGGGACGCCAGACATAAGAGGGCGGGCTAACTCGCTCTGCTCAAACAAGCCCGCCAGTGAATGAGAGCATCCCTCCCTTGGGCCAGCCGGAAGGCGTCGATCACAGAAGACAACATTTCAGGCTCTCTCATGAAAGAACGTAGATATCTCAAATTAAATATTCTCAAATTCCTCATGGCCAAAAAGCTTGGGCAAAAGGATGAGTAAAATAAGTCAAAAAGTTTGACTTCGTTCTTCAGTTGGCTAAAATTCTCTACACGACCATTCCAGAGCATTCGCCTGTGGTCTGGCGTCCTGGTATTCCTCCTCCACTGGAGAGGATTCAAGTACCTCCAATTAGGTGGTCTTCAGTCGCTGCTTCTGAGATTGAAAGGAAACACTATGGAGAGAAAATTTGAGCTCTATGATCCACAGAACAATTACTATTATGGCAAGATCAAAGACGATGGAAATATCGAGTTGTATGACAGAAACAATGACTACTACTACGGAAAACTGAAGCCTGATGGAAAGTTCGAATTTTACGATCGAAACAACGAATACTTTTACGGGAAAGTAAAAGCAGGTGACAAGCTCGAGGTATATACCCCGGGCGGAGAGTATTGGTACGGAAAAATAAAATCATAGATGGGGCGCAATCGAACATGTCGTTGGGCTGAAGCACGAGTTGGTTTTTAACTTGATCGGTGCGGCAAAGATTGTCGCTAATCGCGCCGCTCGATCAAATCTGCCATTATGCAGATCCCCATATATATATGCCGTGATAAATGAACAAAGGGACAGCAACTGACTGAAGTTTCAGGGATTATCCTGCATGTCTGGAAAAACCGAAGACATGTTATACGGACAAAAAATAGAAAATCCGGCTCTAATGCCGATCCATCTAAACATTGTTAGGCATCGCAACGTAGGAGCTAGATGGAACCGACTCGCTACAACGGCCCACTAGATGCGGCACAAGCAGCAGCCGCGATGCAGGCTGCCAGGTTAAATTCCATCGACTTGTTAGAGTCAGCAGAAATCCTCTTCGAATTGAAACGATTCGGACATAGCATTCCACTTTCTATACTTGCAATCGAAGAAGCCGGGAAACTGCCACTCCTACAGGCTATCCTTCTTGCCCAACCTCCAGATTTGGCAAAACTGTGGCGAAAATATAGGAATCACCGACCCAAGACTGAGCCCCTTAATTTGGCAATTCAATCTCGAATCCGAGTCGAATTTCCAAACTTGGGAAAAGCAATACAACAGCAAGTCGCCAACCAAGGGCCGACGCCCGACCAGCTAGAATCACAAAAGCAACGTGCTGTGTATTCAGACTGCCATGAAAGCGGAGCTCAGGTCATTTGCCACCTGCCCCGAAATGTAGATTGGCGCCAAATTGCTTGGGAGCGCCTATGCGAAGCGAGAGCTATTGTGTTTGCACCGCGAGACAGATCACCGGAAGAACTCGAAATCTGGCAAAGGGTCACAGCAGAGGCAAGCATTAGCGGAAGAACTCTATCGGACGTATTGCCAGAGATACATCAAGAACTTCTTAGTAAAGGATTTATAAGAGAAGGCTGGTGGGACACACTACTTGCCGATTTGGAAGAAGGTCAAAGCGATGCCTGACAAGCCAATTGTGCGGACGCCTCCGCGCTCCGGCCCCGTTAGGCATTGACGATGATAAATCGACAAAAAATCTGATCACATAACCGGATTGTAAATTGGTTCTTGCTAAAGCAAGAGATCAAGCCACAAATACCCAATACCATTTGACGCTTATCTGAACGATCAGCGAGTGGCTGGTCAAGCAAATTTGGCCCTGGGTCACGCATTTGCATCGCCTGTGCTTTACCTGCTGAGGCCTGCTGACTGGCCCAGGGCGAACGCTCTCATCCCCTGGCGGGCCTTGTTTGAGCAGAGCGAGTTAGCCCGCCCTCCAAATTCTCGCGTTCGCCCTCCCCAGTGGCCAGGCTGGGCGTCATTGGTTTTGGCTACTTTTGCCGAAACAAAAGTAGCTCGGCTGCCGGGCCGAAACCCGGCAATACTGGTGTATGTCACTCATTTGACTTAGTTTTTCAGTTGTCTAAAATTATCTGCACAGCTAATCTGGAACATTTTCAAGTGAATTGGCGTTCTTCGGGATAAGCGTGTATTCGCCATCCACGAGACCCGCTTTAAACCCACCAAGAGATGCGTTGTTGAACGATGAGCAAAGAAATGCCGTAATAACTGGATGCATGAACAGCAAATGCCAGAAAATGCTCGGATTATCGCGCATGCTTCGGGGAAACTGATGGCATGTTTTAACGACAGGAAATCGAAGCTTCGCATCTTGTTCGGATCCGCATGATCATTCTTAGTCATCCGAGAAGCATAAACCATGAATCTCGAAGACGAACTGACTACGGCACTCATCAATGGCTACCAACGCGCCGGGAAAGAGGTCGGCTACTGGGGACGGCGGTTTCTTCAGGCCGTCAGGCGAAACGGCGGACTATCGACGGCGAAGCGGATGATGGCTCCACGCAATGCTGGTCAACGCGCGGGACTCGACGCGCTCCTCGAAGCAGGCCGACCTGATCTCACCCTCGAAGCGATCATACTCCAACCCAAGTTTCGCACTCTCTTCACCGACGCAGAGCTCGCGGTCGCGACTGAGCGGCTGGGCGAGTATGGAAAAGCAAGCGCCGCTCGTCGCGCTACTCGTGAACGCCTATTCCCCGATGAGTTGGAACCGGGGCACCAATACGTCGAAGGCGCCAGAAGACAAGTCAGAGTGAATGCCTATGAACGTGATCCTCGTGCTCGAAAGGCTTGCCTGAAGAAGCATGGATGCAATTGTGCCGTATGCGGCTTCAACTTTGGGGCAAGGTATGGTGTCCTTGGTGAGAACTTTATCCATGTGCACCATCTAAAGCCCCTTTCACTCACCGACGGCGAATACGAGCTGGACCCCTTCAATGATCTTCGACCCGTATGTCCTAATTGCCATGCGATGCTTCATCGTCAAGAGCAACTGCTCAGTATTGAGGAACTACAGGCAATACTGAAGACGACAAGTGGCTAACAACCGGTTACAGAGGACCGCGCTACGCGTCGCCGCTGAATCAGGGCGTTGGACTCTCGGCTAAACTATTTATCCTCTGCATGAGAAGACTCTCATCACCAAACGATTCGGCCCAATCGGTAAGACTGGGAATCCCATCACCATTTCGGGATCAAATAAAGAGGACATCAAGTGTTTCTCACCCTTCTTATAGTGTTTTAATTTTCAAATAGGCCTTTCCCACTCACCAAAATCCTCTCCCCATAGGGGTGGTGGAGAATATAAGTGACTTAGTTGAAAGATAGAATATAATGGGAGGTCGAGCCACAGGGACGCAGGACCAAACGAAGGTCGTCCTATAATTCAGCGTGCCCAGTTGGACAACTTCGGAACTGGATGACGCATTTGAATCTCCTAAAGGCGCAAACCGAACTGTATCTAAGAATTTCCTGAAATTTCCTTAATGGTCACATCATTTAGTTGTAGGATATTTTCCAAAGCATTACTGTCGGCATGAGCACCCTCGTTGGCACCAAACGATCGAAGTCGTTCGAATACTCCAATCCTCCTTTTCCCTGGCGCCTGCTGACTGGCCAAGGGCGGACGCTCTCCTCCCCTGGGGGGCTTTGTTTGAGCAGAGCGAGTTAGCCCGCCCTCCAAATTCTTGCGTTCGCCCTATCTGATGTGGCCAGGCTGGGTGTCATTGGTTTTGGCTACTTTTGCCGAAACAAAAGTAGCTCGGCTGCCGGGCCGAAACCCGGCAACCCTCGTAAAGGCCAATCATTTGACTTAGACCTTCAGTTGACTAAAATTATCCACACAGCTATCCCAGGGAATTAGTTGGAGTTAATGTCCTTCGGAATAGGCGGGTACTCGCTGTCCGCTGTTCCATGAACAGTGCGATTGAATCTTTAATATCCCTCTATCAAATGAAAATATGTTCTTCGGCCTCAAAGACTGCCTAAGGAAACCTAGCTGAGAGGAATCTGTGGAAGCCGAAACCGATTTGCGGATCGGCTTAATACCGACGTTATATTAAAAAAGGAAAGCTAAGATTCATGGCAATTCCAGATTACCAAACACTCATGCTTCCGGTTTTAAAGCTGGCATCGGATGGCAAGGAACACAAATTCAGCCAGGCGGTCGAAGAGCTAGCTGATGAATTTCACCTTACAACAGGAGAAAGAAACGAACTTCTTCCCAGTGGGAGTCAGGCCGTTTTTAATAATCGAGTAGGCTGGGCACGCTCTTACCTGAAACAGGCTGGCTTGCTCGCATCTCCTAAACGCGGATTTTTTACCATCACACCAAAAGGCACGGATTTACTTGCAACCAATCCACCAAGAATAAATGCATCTACCCTTGAGAAATATCCCGAATTTATCGAATTTAGAAACCGGAAAAAGGAAAAAAGCGAAAATGAATCAGAAATAGTGCACTCATTTGAACAGGAATCAACCCTCACCCCAGAAGACGCCCTGGCATCTGCATACAATAAACTCAGTTCAGCTCTTGAGTCTGAAATACTGAGCTCTGTTAAAGAAGCGTCTCCGTCATTCTTTGAGCGTGTGGTAGTGGATCTACTCGTAAAAATGGGATATGGCGGCAACCGACAAGATGCGGGTAGAGCTCTCGGCAAGAGCGGCGATGGTGGCATAGATGGCATTATCAACGAAGACCGTCTGGGGCTGGATGTCATATACATTCAAGCCAAACGGTGGGAAGGTGTGGTTGGTCGTCCTGAAATTCAAAAATTTGCTGGGGCGTTACAGGGACAACGTGCCCGAAAAGGTGTATTCATTACCACATCATCTTTTACAAAAGAAGCAAAAGAATATGCCTCGGTTATCGATTCAAAAATCATTCTGATTGATGGGGAGCATCTTTCCAAGCTGATGGCCGAACATAATGTCGGGGTTTCAACAGTCGGACAGTACGAGGTCAAAAAACTGGATTCCGACTATTTTGACAATGAATAATGCCAAACCATCGCATATATTCGGACGAGGCTTAATTCAGGTCTAGCCATTCAAAAAAACTTCCAAAGCATCATTGTCAGCATGATTACCTTACTTCCTTTTCACTGACGCCTGCTGTTCGACCCTATGGGCGGACGCTCTTCAAACATTGGCGGACCTTGTTTGAGCGGAGCGAGTTGGTCCGCCCTCCTATTTCTCGCGTCCGCTTAATCTGATGAGGCCGAACTGGGCGTCATTGGTTTTGGCTACTTTTGCCGAAACAAAAGTGGCTCGGCTGCCGGGCCGAAACCCGGCAATGCCCAAATATGCCAATTATTCCAGTGAGTAGAATATTGTGCTCGAACACGTCGGAATATATTTGGAGGGACGATACAACCATTCATGGAGTACACCCCAATCCCTGCAACCCTCCACCACCTTTTCAACGACGCCTTCTGACTGGCCCAGGGCGACCGCTCTCATCCCCTGGCGGGCCTTGTTTGAGCCCTGCGAGTTGGCCCGCCCTCCGAAAGCTCGCGATCGCCCTATCCGATCCAGCCAGGCAGGGCGTCACTGGTTTTGGCTACTTTTGCCGAAACAAAAGTGGCTCGGCTGCCGGGCCGAAACCCGGCAAGTATTACCCCAATCCCTGAATAATCGCATCATGAAGTTTGGGACGAAAGGCTTTGATGGCTTGATTGTTTCGGGTGGGATGAACACGATTGGAAAGAAAAATAACTTCCAAGTCACGAATGGGGTCGATCCAGATACTCGTGCCCGTAAACCCCAGATGGCCAAATGATTCCGGGGAAAACCACTGGCCGGAGGAAGAGGGTTGAGAGGGCGTATCCCAGCCTAAGGCCCAACTGGTTCCAGGTTGGGCTGTCACAAACTGTTTGACCAGGTGAGGATCGAATAACCCGGGGTTGCCTTTGTACCCTTCCAGCCAGACGTGGGTGATCTGCCCTACTGCTTCGGCTGTTCCAAAAAGTCCCGCGTGTCCGGCAATGCCCCCAAGCGCGAACGCATTTTCATCATGCACCTCACCCTGCAGAAGACGCCCACGCCATGAATCCTGTTCAGTGGGTGCGCACCCAGCAATTGATGAGTCCAAGGTTGCCGCCGCGGTCGGCCCTCGATAACCGAGAGGGCTCGCATGCAAGGGAACAAAAATCCGACTCCGACAAAAATCAGCCAATGATTGATTCGTGATCCGTTCCACGATAAACCCGAGCACCATATAACCCAAATCACTGTAGACGCTTTTGGAGTGTGCCACAGCTTCTATCGGTTCCTTGAGGATTACCTCCAGAAATGCCCTGGCTCGTTTATGACGGGATGGGCCATCTGAGGGAAGAGCAGGAGGAAAGGCCTGGTAAAACGGACGCCATGCCGGGAGACCGCTTTGATGGGAGAGCACATCCTTGAGACGCACCCGGCCTAATGGAAAGTTCCTGGTTTCCAGGAGCCACGTGTCGATGGACGTTGATAGATCCAGCAGTCCATCTTGCACCAGGAGCAGAATGGCCGACGCGGTTGCTAGAGGTTTTGTGAGAGAAGCGAGGTCGTAGATGGTCTGAAGTTGGACGGGATGAGCATCAGGAAGACCGGAGGTGAGACCAACAGCATGATGTACCCGAAGATAGCCCTGGTGACGAACGAACAGGACCGCACCCGGAAACACCTGCGCGTGAATTCCTTCAAGGAGGATACGCACGATAGGATCGGTCTGATCCACAATGTAATGATGAGATCGAAACGTCTAGCCTGCTTCCCGATGGGAGGCCCGCTCTGCACTCATTTCCGGCTCGCCTTCTCCTTCAAACGAGGCCTCCGGTCGCTCTTCAATTTCTACTAAACGATGGAAGGAGCTCAAGGTCAACCGCAAGCGATCCAACACAAGCGCCCGCTGCTGTTTGAGTGTCGAAATCATTCGACGCATTTCGGCGAGTTCGGCCCGACTTTGCGCCAGAATTTCTTCGGCTTTCAACTCCGCCTCTTTCACCAAAAGATCCGCATCCCGTTGGGCCCCATGCTTAAGTTGATCGACAAAGGATTGGGTGGAAATAAGCGTACTGGTCAGGGTGGTTTCCGCTCGTTTGAGTTGTCCCACTTCATCATCCTTCCCGGATAATTTCTCCTTGAGCACCAGGTTGTCCTTGGTGAGTTCCTCAACCGACTCGGCGATTTCTTCTAGAAATTGGTCCACCTGTGTCTTGTGATAGCCTCGCCATTGGGTATCAAAGACTTTATGCTGGATGTCCAAGGGTGTAATTTTCATCACGACTCCTTTCCCCTCACCGGCTAGTGCATTCTGAAGGCAAGATCCTTTAAAGATGCTACCACGGCAATTTGGAAAAACATAATAATAAGGATAGCAATGATCGGAGATAAATCAAATCCCATTCCCAGCATGCCGACTCGCCGCCGAATTTGAGAAAGGACCGGCTCCGTCACTCTTTCTAAAAACTGGACAATGGGGTTCCAGGGATCAGGATTCACCCAGGAAATCAAGGCTCGAATAATGATGACCCACATAAAGATCCATAAAATCGTATCCAGGATGGTCGCAATCGCCTGTAGAATATTTCCTGCAATAAACATGTTTCTCCTTTACCGCTATACCAGTCGAATCATCCCGCTGTGCCGGGACTAACCGCTTTCCCTCGACTTCCAAAAATAGCCGTCCCGATCCGAACCATGGTTGCCCCTTCTTCTATCGCAATCTCGTAGTCATGAGACATGCCCATGGACAATTCGGTCATCCGTACACGACTCCATGTCTGTCGAGCCAATCGATCTCGTAACCGACTGACTTGTATAAAATAAGGGCGAACGTCTTCAGGATTTTCCTGCCAGGGCGGAAGCGTCATGAGTCCCTGAATCTCGACGTGAGGGAGCCGGTCTAAGTCCTCCATCCTTGCTTCCACCTCCTGTGAGGTAAATCCTCCCTTGCTGGCTTCCTCACCTGCATTCACTTCCAGTAACACGGCTTGTTGAATCCCGAGCTTTTCAGCCACGCCATTAATTCTCTCGGCCTGTTCCAGACTTTCCACAGAATGCAGCAACGAAAAATTCCCGACAAGGTCTTTGAGTTTCCGACGTTGCATCCGACCAATGAAGTGCCAGACTAATTCTTCCCGTGGCCCCAGAACCTCCCGTTTTTCCTGAGCCTCCTGGAGCCGGTTTTCTCCAAATATTCGTACGCCAGCCCTATACGCTTCGTCTAAATTGACCGCGGGAACGGTTTTGGTCGCCGCCACCAGCCGAACTCCGGAAGGATCTCGCCCGACACGAAGGGCGGCCTGCCGGATATTCTCCTTGATCATCTGAATCGTATGGGTAATGGAGTGAGAAACGTGGTCATCCTTCAACGAGAATACCGGTGACTTTTCATATGACTTCTATTGTAAACGGGATTGCCGCTTGAGTCACGGACAAGAATAAAACCCCTACCTGGACTAAGAAGAAGACGTTTTCTCCTTACTGCACTCCGCCAGATATGGAGGCCAAGATGGAGCGAAGCGCCCAGGATGGGTCAGCGATGCTTCCCCTCACCATAGGAAGTCTCACTCCTCCCCCAAACGGGATCAATCCTTATGCGGCAGGCAACATAATTCCACTACACATGGTCCCATTCACCTGCCCCTCCCGCCTGTAGGAATAAAAGAGATCGTCCCGACAATGGGTGCAATGGTCTACCCGTCCAATCTGAGAGTCAGGAACGCCACCGGCTCGGATCTGGTGATAGATCAGTTGCTTGAGGTCTAAGACCCCTTTGCCTTCGTGAGTTTCTTGAAGCACCCCGGGCCATGCGGGATACCGGCTTCGCAACGGGTTAATGACCTGTTCATCGACTTCGTAACAACACGGTCCGATAGAGGGACCGATCGCCAGATGCATGTGCTCCGGCTTTGCCCCGAATTCATCCACACAAGCCCGAATGGTTTCTGCCACGATGCCGGCCACTGCGCCACGCCATCCGGCATGAATGGCCGCAACGACGCCCCTGGCCTTCTCAACCAGCAGCACAGGGACACAATCCGCCGTGCGCACGACTACCAGGGTCTCAGGTTGATTGGTGACTAACGCGTCCCCTTCGGTCTGCTCCAATGCCCCCAGTCCCCTATGGGGTCGGATGACGACCACCCGGGTACTATGGATTTGCTTGAGCGAGACAATAGCGGGAAATTCCTTCGGCCCACTCACAAGGTGCCCGAGTTGGATATGGGTATGTAACCCTGCCGGTGTACTCCTGGTCCCGAAGAAATGCCGGACGGGGATCACATGACTCGTGAATCCGTCATCGGATACTCCGGTCCCCACTGGCAGGGGACGTTTCTCGGCGCTCATGAGATTAGTTGTCGGCCTTCCTCCGTAAAAACGTCGGCACGTCCCAATCATCATCCACCAACAGGCCGTTCTTTTCCGGAATCGGCCTGGCAGCCGTCTGTCGTCGCAGGTAGGTGGGGCGGTCAAGATCCTCAGATCCGTTTGAACCGTTGCTCCCCCCATTTTCAGTAGGCACCGCTACCAATGCGGGTTTTTTAACAGGCTCTACCACGAGAGTCGGTTGATGTGCACTCGGAAACCGCAGGACCGACTCGGCTTGTTCGAATCCGGTGGCAATGACCGTCACAGTCAATTCATCCCCCAGGTCGGGATTAATGACCTGGCCAACAATGATATTGGCCTGAGGATCCGCCGCTTCCCGGGCAATGTTGGACGCTTCGTTCACTTCATGCAACGTGAGATTGGGCCCGCCCGTAATATTCAACAACAACCCTCGAGCCCCTTCCACGCTTCCATCTTCCAGTAAGGGACTGGCAATGGCTTGTCTGGCCGCATCGCCGGCTCGCGTCGGACCCCGACCCGTTCCCATCCCCATCACCGCTCGGCCCGAATAGCCCATGACAGTTCGTACATCGGCAAAATCCACATTGACCAAACCCGGAGTGGTAATGACATCCGATATCCCCTGAATGGCCTGACGCAGCACATCGTCGGCAATTTTGAACGCTTCCACAAGCGGAGTATTTTTATCAACCATTCCAAGAAGTTTCTGGTTGGGGATGATCAAGAGAGAATCCACGTGTTTTTTTAATTCACGGATTCCTTCTTCGGCAAAACTTGTCCGCCGGTTTCCTTCATATTGAAAGGGTTTGGTCACGACCCCCACCGTGAGAATTCCCAACTCTTTGGCAATTTTTGCGGCAACAGGAGCACCGCCCGTGCCCGTGCCACCTCCCATGCCTGCCGTGACAAATACCATATCCGCGCCTTCCAGGGCCTCACGGATTTGGTGTTCACTTTCCAATGCCGACTCTTTTCCAACCTCAGGCTTGGCACCTGCCCCCAAACCCCGCGTCCGCTCCGGCCCCAATTGGATTTTATACGATGCAAGCGAGCGGCCCAGGGCCTGCAGATCGGTATTGGCCACGACAAATTCTACCCGGCTTAAGCCGGCTTCAATCATGGTGTTGACCGCGTTGCATCCGGCTCCTCCGACACCCACAACTTTGATGTTAATGCCAGACTCCTCCTCCTCAGACAGTGAAAACATACGACTCCTCCTTTCTACCACTCCCCTGATAACCCGTGGGGACATTTGATTAATGGGTCAAATTGACTCACGAAGTAGGCACGGATACATGATCCCCCTTTCTTGTCATGAATTAAAAAAAGTTCATGATCCATCCCTTCATTTTACCGACCACCCCACCGGCCCAACGTCCGGATTTTTTGCCTTTGCCGGCCCCTGGTCCCACGAGTTCAAACTCATTTTCGTGACTGACCGAATGGACAATGAGCCCCACAGCGGTGGAGTAGCTCGGGTTACTCACAATTTCCCGCAGACCTTCCACTCCAATTGGCCGACCTAACCGCACCGAAAGGTTGAGCACATGTTCCGCCACCTCGGCCATGCCCGGAAGCAGGGAGGTCCCGCCCGTCAATACTCCTCCTGCCACCAACATGCCTTCATACCCGGCACGACGGATTTCGCGAAGCACGAGTTCGAACATTTCTTCCACCCGTGGAGAAAGGATTTGAGCCACTAACGCTCGAGGCATAACCCGCGGCGGCCGTCCTCCGACACTCGGCACTTCGATGCCTTCGTCCTCATTCACAAAAAGACTGCTGGCCACCCCATATTTCAATTTAATTTTTTCGGCTTCCTCCGGCGCGGTTTTTAAGCCCATCGCCAGATCCCCGGTGAGATGGCTCCCCCCGATGGGGAGGACCGCCGAATGCCTGATACAGCCCTCGACGAAGATCGCGATATCGGTGGTTCCGCCTCCGATATCCACCATCACGACTCCCAGGTCCTTCTCTTCAGCTGTCAGCACAGCAGCACTGGAGGCTAACGGTTGCAACACAATATCGACGACATCCAATCCCGCCCGGCTGACACACCGGATAAGATTTTGCGCTGAGGTCACCGCTCCCGTCACAATATGCACATCGACTTCCAAGCGCGATCCTGCAATGCCTAATGGATCGCGAATCCCCTCCTGATCATCCACAATAAATTCCCGCGGAAGCACATGAAGAATTTGGCGGTCCGGAGCCGGAACGGCGCAGGCTCGAGCGGTATCAACGGCGCGCCGGACATCCGCCTTGGTCACTTCCCGTTTTTTCAGAGCCACCACGCCTTGCGCACTTTCACTCCCGATATGGCTTCCTGCAATCCCCGTATACACGGAATTGATTTGGACCGCCGACATCAATTCTGCTTCCTCCACGGCTCGCTTGATGGATTCCACGGTACTTTCCATGTTGACGACCATGCCTTTTCTCAACCCGTTCGAGCGATGGGAGCCCACCCCGATCACATGAATGGAGCGATCATCCTGGATTTCCCCCACCACTGCACAAATTTTTGTGGTTCCGATGTCCAGTCCCACGACGATGTGTTCTTTTTTGGTCATGTCCTATAGTGTCCTCTTGCGAAAAATGACTTTCTGAGCAAATCGCAAATCCACTTCTTGCGACCGACCTTCAATTTTATCCTTCACGGTGGGATACAACACCAAAAATCGCTGCCACTGGTCCTCTACCTCACGACCGAATTGAAACCGGACATTGGGAAGATCCACGACCGTCGTATGAGGCTGAGACACATCTATCCGTGGTCTTCCCGAAAACTGCTGAGACAGCAATTCCGCAATGTGAATGCCCTGCTTGGCGCGTCGATGGCCCTCATCTTCATGTTGGGTCATAAATTTCGAGGTCACCCCATCAACAATGGGCAATGTCGTCCCCGCCACCGCCTTCCCTTTCGGCAACAGATACCCTTCTGCATCCAGAAAATAGGGTTCGGTTGGTGACCCAAATACCGCGGCGGGCTGACGCTCAGTCACCTGGACTACCAGGGAATGGGGAAACACCCGCTCAAAGGCGACCGACCCAATCCAGGGATGGGAATCCAACCGGGTCGCGAGCAGTTCCGGATCCACAGAAAACAAACTGGTTTGTGGCGGCAAATCCAGCCTCGTCAGAATTTCATCACGCGTGACTCGATCCAAACCCACAACAGTAATCTGTTGGATTTCCGTCCACTCATCGGCCCATCGGATCACCTGTCGTCCTCCCACCAGCACCACCACGATAAGACAGGCCAGGACACCTCCGATCACGACACGCCGGACCTTCAAGGCGGTCGATGAAGTTTTCGCTTTCACCGGTCCTCCTATTTTTTTGAGGGGCCGGTTTTTTCGAGGCCGTTTCGCGTTCAAAGATTCTCTTCCTATCATGACGCAGATTTCCTTGTCGTCTTGGCTTTCCTGACAGACGCCTCCATCTTTTTCGGAAAGAGGGCGTCACGCAATATCCGTTCAACCAGATCATCATAGTCCCACCCGATCTGTGCTGCTGCCATGGGGAGCAAACTCCGTTCGGTCATGCCGGGGATGGTGTTTAACTCGAGGATATACGGACGTCCGTTGGTATGAATGCGAAAATCAATTCGAGCAGCACCTCGACACCCTAACGCCTGATAGGCACGAAGACTGTAATCACGAAGAGCAGCTTCCAGTTTTGAAGAAAGAGAAGCCGGACACACATAACGGGTTGGAGCTTTTCCATATTTTGCCGTAAAATCGTAAAACCCTCCGGGCACAATGATTTCCACGCCGGGTAACACCTCGTTGCCAAAGACGCCCACCGCCACTTCCCGGCCGGGAATATATTTCTCCACCACCGCCTGCTCTCCAAATTGATAGGCTTTCTGCAAGGCCTGTTTCCATTGAGAGGGCTTGCGCACGATTGAGACACCAAACGTCGATCCCTCTGCGCAAGGCTTCACCACAATAGGCAAACCTAATGTGGCAGGTGGACGAACCGGGATCATTTTTCCGGATAAGGTCATACCTGGCGGGACGGGGACCTTGGCCGCTTGAAGGACCACCCGCGTCAATCCCTTGTCCATGCAGACGGCACTGGCACTCACCCCCGATCCGGTGTACGGCATCTTCATCACCTCCAACATCCCTTGAACCGTGCCATCCTCACCTCCCGGTCCATGTAAGGCCAGAAAGGCGACCGAAATTTTCTTAGCCCGGATCTGATGCGGCAATGAGGCATCGACTTCAATAGGGATCACCGTATATCCACGACGGGTCAACGCATCACAGATCGAACGCCCGGTCTTGAGCGAAATCTCTCTTTCAGCTGATGATCCACCCATCAGTACACCGATTCGCAAAGATTTCTGTGTCATCATTCCCTGTTTTTTCACCTTGTGATAAGCCTTCCACTCTGACTGAATCGCTTCTTCACCACCATCAAGCCTGGCATCTCTACGATTCTCCAATAATTTTCCATTCAAGCTGAAGACGCACCCCAAATTTCCTCGCCACGGTTTGTCGAACTTTTCGAATCAATGCCAGTACCTGGTCAGCGGTGGCCGTTCCTCTATTCACAATAAAATTGGCATGTTTGGTCGACACTTCGGCATCACCAACCCGCACGCCCTTTAATCCTGCCGCTTCGACTAACCGTCCGGCAGAATCTCCAGGCGGGTTTTTAAAGACCGACCCGGCATTGGGAAGAGTTAACGGTTGTGTCTCCCGCCTGTACTGCAGATAGGTTTTGGTTTTCGCTTCAACCTGCTCTTTCACCGAGAGAGCCAACTGGACCCACGCCCCTACAACGATACCTTTGGGGAGGGTCGCCTTCCGATAGGCAAATGAAATGTTGGACGCCTCGATCCGTACGCGATGCCCACGCAGATTCACCAAATCGACGCCTTTCAAGACCTCCTGCATTTCCCCCAACCGTGTTCCGGCATTCATCACCACACCTCCACCCACGGTTCCGGGAATCCCCGCCGCCCACTCCATTCCGGACAAATGATGCCCCACCGCAAATTGCATCAACCGGGGCAACCGCACACCCGCCTGGGCATACACCACGTGGCCGTCTTCCTCCTGCAACCCGGTTAATTGTTTCAATTGCATCACAATGCCTCTAATCCCTTTATCACGAACAACAACATTTGTTCCGCCTAACACCACCAAGGGAATTCCTTCCGTTCGAGCCCCTAGGACCACGCGAATGACATCTTCCACATCCGAGGGAAAGACCAGCACATCCGCAGGACCTCCCACTTGCAACGACAGAAGTGGCGCCAACGGTTCGTTCCAGCAGACTTCTCCCTGCACATGCTGCACGGCTCGTTGAAGCCGTTTCGCTGTCCATTTTGGTCGGCCGGTCTTCACCTCTCCGTCCTTCGATATTCATGACTCACCACACTCGCTTACAACGATTCCAACACTTCGGTTCCGACTTTCCAAACATCTCCCGCCCCCAGAGTTAACAGCACATCGCCATCACGGAGCTCCTCACGCAATTTGGAGATCAATCCCGAGTCACGATTGAGCCATTGGACGGAAGGGTGCCCAGAGGCGCGAATGGTATCGGCCATCATCTGCCCGTTGATTCCGGGAATCGGCGTCTCACCGGCCGGATAGATATCCATGACATACACGCGATCCGCCTGTTCGAACGCCTTGGAAAACTCGTCCGCAAGATCCCTGGTTCTGGTAAATCGATGGGGCTGAAACACGACGATCAACGGGCGCTGCCAGGCGGCCCGCGCAGCCGCCAAGGTGGCACGGATTTCCGTAGGATGGTGTCCATAATCGTCCACCACCACAATGCCGTTTTTTTCTCCACGAATCTGGAACCGTCGTTCAACCCCTGCAAAGGCCGCCAACCCTGCCCGGATCAAATCCGCCGGCACATCCAATTCCAAGGCCACCCCAATGGCCGCTAATGCATTCGACACGTTATGCACACCCGGAATGCGAATGCGGAAGGGGCCAAGTTTTTGGTCCCGGTAATGCGCCCGGAATTCCACACCCATGGATTTGGTTTCAATTTCCGTCGCATACAAATCAGAAGTCAGCGCACCCGAAAAATCACTCATGCCATACGTGTGATATCGCTTCACCACCCGAGGCAGGAGCTTGCGAATCCAGGGATCATCGGCACAAACAATCGCCACCCCGTAAAAAGGAATCTTATTGATGAATTCTAAAAACGCCTCTTGAAGACCTTCCATGTTCCCGTAATGATCGAGGTGTTCCCGGTCGATATTCGTGACGACCACGATGGAGGGTGATAACCGCAAAAACGATCCGTCACTCTCATCAGCTTCCGCAATCAGCAGATCACTCCTGCCCAATCGCGCATGGGTACCCATGGCATTCACTTTTCCTCCAATCACGAATGTGGGGTCGAGGCCGGCTTGGGCCAGAATCGAGGCGACCATCGACGTCGTGGTGGTTTTTCCATGAGCCCCGGCAATGGCAATCCCGAACTTCAATCGCATCAGTTCTGCCAGCATTTCCGCTCGTGGAATGACGGGAATCACCTTGGCCCGGGCCGCACGAATTTCCGGGTTGGACCCGGCAATGGCCGAGGACACCACCACCACTTGCGCTCCTTCCACATTCGATTCCTTATGCCCGATAAACACCGTCCCCCCTAATTCCTCTAACCGGCGTATCGTGTCGGACACCCCCACATCGGAGCCGGTCACCTTATACCCTAAGGTGAGGAGAACCTCTGCGATGCCACTCATTCCACTTCCCCCGATACCAACTAAATGAATGTGCTGAATTTTTCGAAACATAATGTTTTAGACTTCCAGAGTTGAAGAGAGGATAACCGGAGACGGTCACTTGATGTATCCACCGCGGTGAACACATGGTCTGTAGGTCTGGACGTATGGTCTCAATACCGATTCGGCCTACCGGACTCGCAACGCTACCATAGGCCTTTCTCATGACATGACGACCCTGGGCATTCCAGACATTGACCTCGCAGGACATGCTCTTCATTCCCTGTAAGAGTCCCTCCCCATTAAAGATTGAAGATACTCACGCAATGCTTTCTACTTTGACCCTGTTACGTATTCATCCTTGTGGACATATTTCCTCATCATGTCTGTGGTATTACGACGCGACCGGACGCCCCACCAGCGAGAGGCATTCACCCACCATCTGCTCTGTAGCATGGATTTTCCTGAGTGCCCAACTTCGTCCAGCCATTTCCTGTAACCGGGGAATATCCGAGATCCATTGTTCAATTTCTTCCGCCAGCCGCTGCCCGGTGAGGTCGGATTGCAGCAGCACTCGAGCCGCTCCGGCCGCTTCCATGGACCTGGCATTCATTTCCTGATGATTGTGTGTCGCCTGGGGAAAGGGAATCAGGATTCCGACTTTTCCACATGCTGATAACTCAGCCAATGTGCTAGCCCCCGCACGACAGACGATGAGATCCGCTTTGGCAAGTTCCTGAGGCATATCAAAGAGAAAAGGGCGGACATCCACCTGAACGCCCAATTGTGCATAGCCGGCCTTGACCCGTTCGAAATCGTCCGCGCCGGTCTGATGGGTGATCGTCACCTGCTCCCGCAGCCTGGATGAACATTCCACAGCATTCAGCATGGCAGAATTAATCGCCCGCGCCCCTTGGCTCCCGCCAAAAATCAACAGGTGTGAGATCTTCTGCGGAGGAACAGGAGGACGTTCCAATGCAAAAGCCTTTCGAATAGGTGTACCAATGACCTTGACCTTTGATGACGAGAAAAAAGGCTTCGCGCTGTCAAAAGCCAGAAAAATTCTGTCGGCCAAAGGACCCAATACGCGATTGGCCAATCCCGGCATGGCATTCGGTTCCAGCAAGACCCTGGGAATGTTCAGCAACCAGGCCGCCACGACGACGGGAGGACTGAAATACCCACCCGTCCCAATAACCAGATCGGCATGGTGACCTCGGAGAATCCTGACCGCACGCCACAACGAATTCGGGAGCAGAATGAGAGAACGCAACCTGCCAACGACCCCTCGCCCCACAAAACCTTCTACCGTGATCGGTTCAAACCCGAACCCTTCTTTCCCCAGAATTTCTCCCTCTAAAGACTTTCCCGTTCCGACAAACACAATGCTTCCCCCGGGATCATGCTGTTGAAATTCTTTCGCATACGCGATAGCCGGAAACATATGACCTCCCGTTCCACCCGCAGCAATGACAACCCGCATTACACTATTCTCTTCACTTAAGGACCTGCTCGTCCCTGTCGGGCCACACTCAGCAAAATTCCAAGAGCTAACATCGTAACCAGAAGCGACGACCCCCCATAACTGACCAGGGGAAGCGTGAGACCTTTGGTCGGCAACAGCCCACTCACGACACCCGCATTGATCAGAGCCTGAATACCCAGTAGCATGGTGATCCCCAAGGCGAGGTATCGCCCAAATAAATCTGGTGCCAGAGCCGCGACCCGAAAGCCTTTACACACCAATATGGCAAACAAAGCCAGAAGGCCGCAGGTTCCAACGAGCCCCAACTCTTCTCCCACCAGGGCCAACACGAAATCGGTATGGCCCTCGGGAAGAAACATCAATTTTTGTTTGCCCTGCCCAAGACCGACACCAAATAATCCCCCATTTTCCAACGCCAGGATGGACTGGACCAGTTGGTAGCCTGCACCTTGGCGGTCCGCAAAAGGATTTAAAAATGTCGTCATCCGTTCCCATCGTTCAGGACTCATCCAGATGAGAGAGCCCACACCCACAATCATCGGCACCCCTAAATACCCCAGGTGACTGATTCGCGCGCCGGCCAGATACATCATGCCGACGAATACCAGACCGATGACGACGGTACTCCCCAAATCCGGCTCGACGACAATGAGCCCACATATCATGCCTACCATCGCCACCGGAGGAAGAAACCCTCGTTGCCAATCAGTGACTCGCCGTTGAGGATTGGAGAGAAATGCCGCGAGATACAGCACAACAGCCAGCTTGGCCATTTCCGTGGGTTGAATGGAAAAAAATCCAAGTGCAAGCCATCGTCGAGCACCATTTATTTGAGGGCCCACAGCCAGAACCAGCAGTAAACCTACGACACATCCTCCGACAACCATGGGAATCCATTGCTTCCACTGGCGATAGTCGATCAGGGACCCGATCAGCAGAACGCTAAATCCCAGCACCATCCATACGATCTGTCGTTGGAGATAATAGGTGGCATTGGTAAATTTATTTTCCGCCATGACTCCACTGGCACTAAACACCATGACCAACCCCCCAAGGGACAAAGCCAGGGTTATTCCCACAATCAGAGGATCGATCCGCTTGGAGCCGACACCCAGATTTCTCGGGAACAGATCCGCCCATGCCCGGGAATCCACATGAGAGTTTTTACGCCGCAAGATGGCTGGGATGCCCATTTATTGAAGTTCTCCGACAACCCGCTTAAATTCAAGTCCTCGATGATGATAATTCCGAAACATATCGAAACTGGCGCACGCCGGGGAAAACAACACCACATCCCCCCTGGACGCGAAGGCCACGGCCTGGGACACCGCATCCGTCAGGCTGGTTGCAAGGGCTACCGGCGGTCCGATCTGATCAAACGCTTTGAGGATTTTTTGAGTGGCTTCTCCCATAATCACCACTCCCTTAACCTGCCGTGTCATTCTGTCAACCAACTGCGAAAAATCACCGCCTTTGTCTTTTCCACCAAGAATCAGAATTAAAGGTTCCTGAAAGCTCTGTAAGGCTTTGAGGGTGGCGTCCACATTGGTGCCTTTCGAATCATTGACGAATGTGATCCCCTGCCACTCCCGAACCACCTCCAAGGCATGCTCAAAGGTCGGGGTAGTCTGAAGGGCACGGACCATATCCTCTGCTGAACATCCACAGAGAAGTCCGATCCCCATTGCCGCCATGGCATTCGCGACATTATGGTCCCCCCGCATCGGAAGGGCGTCGCGTGAAGCCAACAACAAATCCTCTCCATGCATCCTGGCCTTAATATCGCCTCCTTCGAGATAGACACCCTGTTCCACTTTTTTGGTGAGACTGAATTCACAAATGCCTGACCGTGCCGACAAGGCCATGGTTCTCACCACAGGATCGTCCGCATTAATCAGCGCCCAATCCTGAATCGTCTGGTTTTCAAAAATACGCTCTTTTGCAGCCTGATAGTCTTCCTGAGTGGGATGTCGATCCAGATGATCGGGCGTCACATTTAACAATGCGGCAATCCAGGGCCGAAACCGCTGAATAGTTTCTAATTGGAAGCTTGAAACTTCTGCAACAATGTACTCATAGTCGGGCGTAGAAGACGGGTTCGTGCGCTTGGGCACCGCCTCGCATAACGGAATACCAAGATTTCCGCCCACAAATGCCCGCTTCCCGCTTTGTTGAAGGATCGATCCAATCAGACGTACCGTGGTACTTTTCCCATTGGTCCCGGTCACGGCAATGATGGGAGCACGAAGAAACCATCCAGCTAATTCCATTTCCCCAATAATGGGGATGCCCCGTTGGCCAATCTCATTGAGAAGACGATGGTCCTTGGGGACTCCTGGACTGACGACCAGGAGTTCGAGATCCCTCAACCCGTCGGCGACTTCATCCCCCCGAAACACCTGAGCACCTCGAAGGCCATATGCGGCCGATGTGGACTCAAAATCCTGAATTGTGTGTTCTTCGACAATCGTCACCCTTGCGCCAACGTCCAGAAGGAGATCGGCAGCCGCCCTGCCGCTTCGTCCGAGACCAAACACCGTGACACGCTTATTTGGCCAATTCACAATGGGAAACACGGGAGGGACTTTCACGGCTTCCATGGCTCCACAGGGCTCCACAACAATCCTCTGATTAGCGTAGTTTCAATGTGCTAATGCTTAAGAGGCCCAAAATGATCGCAATGATCCACAAACGCACAACCACTTTGGGTTCTTCCCATCCCTTCAATTCAAAATGATGGTGCAACGGCGCCATAAGGAAAATTCGCTTCCCCCTGGACTTAAACGATGCCACCTGAAAAATCACCGACACCGCCTCCATCACAAAGACTCCGCCAACCAGGATCAATAACAATTCATGCTTGCACACCACTGCCACCGTCCCCAAGGCGGCACCAAGGGGTAAGGATCCCACATCGCCCATGAAGACGGATGCCGGATAGGTGTTAAACCAGAGAAAACCCAATCCCGCTCCGACAATAGAGGCCGTCAGAATGGCGAGTTCCCCCGCTCCTTCGATATGAGGGACAAGGAGATATCCTGAAACCAATTTATTTCCAACGGCCCAGGCCACCACGGTATAGGCCATGGAAGAAATAATGACCGGTCCGACGGCCAGCCCATCCAACCCGTCAGTGAGGTTCACCGCATTTGAACACCCCACAATGACCAGAATGGCAAAGGGGATATAGAGCACTCCTAAATCCGGAGTGAAGGATTTAAAGAACGGCACACTGAGTTCCGTGGAATAGCCAGGAGAGAGATAAAAAAACATCCCAATGCCCAACGCCACTCCTACCTGCCCAACAATTTTTTGTGTGGCCGTTAATCCCTTGGATTGGCCCCGTAATATTTTAATGTAATCATCCACAAATCCGATCAGCCCGAAACCCACCAGCGACAAGAGAACCAACCAGACATAGAAATTGGTGATATCCGCCCATAACACGGTTGAGAGCAACACCGAAAAGATGATGAGCAGGCCTCCCATCGTCGGGGTTCCGGATTTTCCAAGATGGGATTGCGGGCCATCAGTCCGGATTTTTTGCCCCAGTTTCAATGTTTGCAATTTTTTGATCATGGGAGGAGCAAGGAAAAACACAATCAGGAAGGCGGTCACCGCCGCATAAATAATGCGGAAACTGAGATAGCGAAACACATTGAAGATGGCAAATTCGGTATGAAGGGGATACAGCCATAAATACAGCATTAGGATTTACTTTCTTCGGGGAGAGGGAAAGAAGGCTCCGCCCGGATATCGTTGCTCATGTATCATTTCAGTAGACATTTCACTATCGGAGACCCCTTTGGCCATGGCATCCGGCCCGATCCAGGCAGGCTATGACCCAGGACGGACGGCGTCGAGCACCCGTTCCATTTTTGCGCCACGAGAGGCCTTAATGAGCACGGCATCGCCACGCTTCACCATTGTTTTCAGCAAGGCTCCGGCTTCCATGGCATCCCTGACCACGGACACCTGAGTGGGTCCGTGCACGTTTTGAACACCTTCGGACATGTTGTGTCCAAACGCCCCACAGGCAATTAAATGGGTCACATGGAGTTTTGCCGCCTCGCGTCCAATTTCCTGATGAAACTGAGCTTCTTTAGGACCCAACTCAAGCATGTCCCCCAATACGGCTATGGTCCTACGAGTGGAATTCAGACCAACCAGCGACTCCAAGGCCACTTTGACTGAAGCCGGGTTGGCGTTATAACAGTCGTAGAGATACAGCACTCCACCCCACCGGCGAATTTCCGACCGCATCGGAGCTGGGCGAAATTTATGTAATCCAGAAACAATGTCATCGCCCGACAACCCCATGGCACAGCCTACTGCCGCGCCAGCCAGAGCATTCGCAATATTGTGCGGGCCCATGATTCGGACACTCGCCCGCTTGGCCAATTTACGATGAGGTAAGAACAGGCGAAATGCCGTTCGCCGGCCGTTCCATTCCGAGTCGGCCGCACGAACATCCGCCTGGGCCGAGAACCCAAATGAGATCACAGGGCATTTTGCCTTCCGGGAAAACTTTTCAAAATATCGGTCGTCCGCATTCAGGATTGCCCCACCATCACTTTGAGGAAGCCAATCCAATAATTCAGCCTTCGATATCGCCGACCTGGCCATCGTGCCATAGAATTCCAAATGGTCGGGACCGACATTGGTGATCACCCCTGCGGTCGGTCTGGTCATGTCACACAATTGGGTGGTCTGTCCCACTTGATCCACCCCCATTTCAATCACCGCAGCCTGATGTCCGGCGTGAAGGCCCAGGAGGGTCCTGGGTACGCCGATGGCATTATTAAAATTCTCCTGCGTTTTATGAACGCGCCAGCGGGTCGCCAGGACTTGATACACCATTTCCTTCGTCGTGGTTTTTCCATTGCTGCCGGTAATGGCCACCACAGGGATTGAAAAGCGCAACCGATGATATCTGGCTAAGCCCTGATAGGCTCGCAGAGTATTTTTTACCTCCACCACCATGACGGGACCCAAGCCAGCCCGACGCACCTGCGTCAACATCTCTCCGGCCCGCGCCTCTTCAACAATCACTCCTCGGGCTCCAAGTTTGCAGGCCGTTTTCACAAAATCATGGCCATCGAATTTCTCCCCTTTCAAGGCCAGAAACAGATCGCCGGATTTAATCTCCCGCGAATCAGTTTGCACTCGAAGCATTTTTCGTTTCTGGGCTCCCTGGAGGATCAGCTTTCCCTCAGTCGCATCGAGCACTTCGTCTATCTCAAAAGCTGCCATATCGGGTGGTCTGAGCTACCTGGAACTCATCTGTCGTTGGATCGCCTTCCTGGCTTCTTCACGATCATCAAAATGAATTTTCTGAGTGCCAAGAATTTGGTAGTCTTCATGCCCCTTCCCTGCTATCAACAACAGATCTCCTCCCTTGGCTTCTGACACTGCGGCATGAATGGCTTCGGCTCGATCGGCGATGATCTGATACGAACACCGTTCTTCCGGACGCAGAGCTTTAATCCCCTGTTCGATTTGAGTCAGGATTGTGTGAGGATTTTCCGTTCGTGGATTATCGGACGTAACGATCACCACATCGCTGTGTCGTGCCGCAACCTGCCCCATCTTGGGTCTTTTCCCGGCATCCCGATCGCCCCCACAGCCAAACACGGTAATGATTCGTCCTTCTGTAATAGCCTTTGCCGCTCGAAGCAACCGATACAGGGCATCTTCGGTATGGGCGTAATCCACGACGACCGTAAATGGTTGGCCTTCATTGATCCGTTCAAATCGTCCAGGAACATTCGCCACTGACTGCACGGCTTGTTCAATCATCGGAACCGTCATGCCCATTTCCAGTGCAATCCCGATGGCCGCCAACATATTAGACACATTATGCTCGCCCACCAATTGGCTCTTGATCGTCAACAGGCCATGGGGACTGTTCACCTGAAAGTCCGTTCCTCCCATGGAGAGACGGATGGCTTCCGCTCTGATGTCTGCGTGGGCATGGAGCCCATAGGTCCAAGTTGGAATCGAACAATGTTGGAGAATTAGTGGCCCCCGTTCATCATCCGCATTGACAAGGGCTCGTTTGGGGCGGGTCTTCTGTCCGCTATCGACGCATTCTGTAAATAAGCGGAGTTTGGCCTGAAAATAGTCATCCAATGTGTGATGAAAATCTAAATGGTCTTGCGTCAGATTGGTAAACACGACTATGTCGAATTCACAACCGGCTATCCGATCTAAAGCCAACGCATGGGAAGAAACTTCCATGACCGCGGCATCCGACCCGGCATTCACCATGGCCTTTAACATGTCCTGTAGCTCGACAGAAGCAGGGGTGGTATGTGACGCCGCACGATGTTCGGTCCCGAACACATAGCCTACCGTTCCCAACAGCCCCACACGATGTCCTTGAGCTTCCAGCAGGGATTTGGCTAAATACGTCACCGTCGTTTTGCCATTCGTCCCCGTGACTCCCACCATGTGCAGATGGGCAGAAGGCAGACCGGACAATTTTGCCGCCAACAAACCCAACGCCTTTCGAGAGTTTTTCACTTTAATGAGAGCTGTCGCGCCTCCTACCAGTGGGGCATGCCTCTCAAAGTCCTCTTCCACCACCACACCAACAGCCCCTTGTTGTTGAGCCTGTCTCACAAACTGATGCCCATCATAGTGCTCCCCTTTGATTGCCACAAATACCGAACCAGGCTTTACTTGCCGGGAGTCTTCGGTAATGGACAGAACCTCAGGCTGAAGATCTCCTTCACTTAGCACCATATCCAATGAGGCAAGAAGCTCTCGTAGCGTCACAGGTTACTGCACAATAGGCTGCGGTGAAGAAATGGGCGAATTGGCCGCCGCTGTCCGAATAACTGCGGATCCACCGGGCAACACTCCTAAATGGGGCAAGACTCGCTCTGCGACCTTTCGAAAGACCGGAGCGGCAATTTCTCCCCCCCAGTTCCCGATCGTCGGTTCATCAATGACGACTAACATGGCAAGGCGTGGCCGCTCGACTGGTGCAAATCCGACAAATGAGGCAATCACTTGCGAAGAAGAGTAGGACCCGGTTTTCGGGTCAATTTTTTGAGCGGTCCCGGTCTTGCCCGCAGCTCGATAACCGGCAAGCCTGGCCCGTTTGCCGGTTCCTACCTCTACGGCGGCTTCGAGAATTCGAGTTAACGTAGTGGTTGTTTCAAGCGAGATGGGTCGCCGTTTGGGTTGCGGATCTTTTGTCAGCACGGCCTGTCCGTGGGAGTCCAGGATCGAGGAGACAACGTACGGCGTCATCAGCCAACCACCATTAGCCACTACCGACATGGCCGTGACCATTTGTATCGGGGTGACGGCGATTTCTTGCCCCATGGCAATTGAAGAGAGGCTTCGACCACTCCATTTGTTGGGCTCTCGGAGAATCCCTGAGGATTCTCCCGGGAGATCAATTTCCGTTTTTTCTCCAAATCCAAATGCTTTCAAATACCGAAATACCCTGCCTTGCCCGAGTTCCATTGCGACTTTGATCGCACCCACATTACTCGATTGCGCCAACGCCTCGGAAAACGTCATCCAACTGGTTTTTGCCGGATCATGGACAATCGTCCCCGCCACCGACATCTTTCCATCACCACCATAGATTAACGTGTCTGGGGACATCACCCCCTCTTCAAGCGCCGCCGCTGCCACCACAATCTTTAACGTTGACCCCGGCTCATAGGAATCCGTCACCACTCGATTGCGCCAATCCTGCGTGGAAAACTGCCCTAGGTGATTAGGGTCAAAGGTGGGATGAAGTGCCCACGCCAGAATCGCCCCGGTTAAGGGATCCATAATCACAATGCTTCCAGACTTCGCACCGCTTTGCTTTAAGGCTTGCGCCAGCTCCGCCTCCGCAATAAATTGAACAACCTCATCAATAGTCAAAGTGAGATGGTACCCAGTCGACAAGGGGATGGAATCATGACTTGGGGGTGAAGCAAGCTTTCTGCCCAACGCGTCCCTTTGGTATTTCACCAGGTTTTTTTCACCCCGTAGATAGGATTCATATTGAAGTTCCACCCCTTCCAAGCCCTGGCTATCAATTCCGGCAAACCCCACGAGATGAGAGACCAATTCTCCCTTCGGATAAAAACGATGCGGTTCTTTGGTCAACCCCAATCCTGATATATTCAAGGCCTCTAATTCCTTGACGACGGATTCCGGAATATTGCGTTTAACCCAAACGTAAGGCTGATTTCGTGTGAACAGGTCACGTAATTCCTTGGCCGGCATCTGCAAGATCGGCGCTAATGACCGGGCAACTCGTTGTGGATCATTCAAGGACGGTGGCCTCACATATAAGGATGCCACTTCCACATTGAGAGCCAATGGATGTCCTTGGCTGTCAACAATTACCCCTCGATCTGGTTGAACCACCACGGTCTTTTCGTGTTGCTGTTGTGCCTGATGAGCCCCAACATCCGCTTGAAGGACCTGTAGGTAAAAAAGTCGACAACCAATAAGCGCAAACCCGCAAAGGAGCCCCAAACACACAATGCCACTTCGGATTCGACAGACGGGATGAATGTCCGGTGAAGGATTTTTCACGGAAGGCTCACGATGGTATCGGAAAATTCACGGACTAAACGAACAGGAAAATTTTCACCAGATTCAGACGGGGGTAATGTATCCAGGGAGACCATCACAATCTGCCCCTCCTGAGCTACGGTGAGTCCCAATTGACTTTGCGCCCGTTGAGCGACTCGTTGGGGATCCGTTAACTGTGACAGCCGAACCTGCAAGCCTTCCTGCTGTTTTTTGAATTCTGCACGCTGAGATTCCAGCTCTTCAATGGCATACCCGAGGCGCCACATGTCTATCTTGACCCCAACATACAGGAGACACCACACCCCCAAAAGAATCATGACGCCAAGGAACACAGTTTTCCTCATAGGGTTACTCCTTCCGGAAGGCGCTCGGCCACACGTAACTTAGCGCTTCTGGCACGAGGATTTTGTTGAATTTCCAGTACACTTGGAATCACAGGTTTCTTGACTAGCAATGCAACGCTTGGATGCTCTCTCTTTGCCATAGAACGAAACGTTTGTTTCACAATACGATCTTCCAACGAGTGAAACGCCACGACACACACCCTTCCGCCTTCCTTCAACAGATCGACAGCATCTCGTAGGGCCGGCTCAATCAAATCCAATTCCCGATTCACGCGTATTCGAAGAGCCTGAAAGGTTCTAGTGGCAAAATGTAAGCGCCCCTTTTTGTAAGCATAGGGCAGCGCGCCCTCAAGGACAGCTACCAGGGCCTGGGTGGTTTGAATAAGACTGACGTTTCTGGCCTGCACAATTGCACGGGCGATTCGACGTGAATACCGTTCTTCACCATACGTAAAAATGACATCCGCTAACTCTTTTTCCGGGAGGTGATTTACCAAATCAGCTGCGGTCACCTTCTGAGTTTGATCCATTCGCATATCCAATGGCCCACTTTGGGAAAAACTAAAGCCCCGCTCTGGTTGGTCCAACTGCATAGAAGACACCCCTAAATCGAACACAACCCCGTCAACTTTTTCATAGCCGGACTTCTGAACAACATCTTTGATGTGGGAGAAATTCCCATGTTCTATATTTACTGATGATTCATATTCACTTAATGTCTTTTTCGCAATAGCAACGGCTTGATAATCACGATCCAAACCAATAATATGAGCATTTTTCCCAGACTTTTCCAGTAATTTCAGCGACGTTCCACCCAATCCCACTGTACAATCTACATAGACCCCACCAGGAAGCGGATTAAGCCAAAAACTGATTTCCTCGACGAGTACCGGTATATGAACATCATTCATTCATGATTTGTTTCATTTTTACAATATATGTGGAAATCACCCCACTTCCTCCCACACCTGGAAGTATACAACCCTTGCCAATGATGTCAAGCATTCAAAAAATGTTGTGAAAAGGCAGGAGCTAGGGAAAAAGAAATTCAGGAGCCGTGCCAAAAATATTTGGGAACCTCAAGGTCATTCCCAATGGACATTCTAAGGATACAACGTATAGAGCATCCTGGGGAAAGGAATCGTTTCTCGAACATGGTCTAACCCACAAATCCAGGCAACGACCCGTTCAATTCCCATTCCAAAACCAGCATGAGGAACCGTCCCATATCGCCGCAGATCTATATACCACTTAAAGGCTTCTTGAGGAAGGTCGTGAGCTTGAATCTGCTGCAGCAATTCATCCAAATCATGAATTCGTTGTCCCCCTCCAATAATTTCTCCATATCCCTCAGGGGCGAGCATATCCATACATAACGCCAAATCCGGCCTCTCTGGATCTTTAGCCATATAAAAGGCTTTAGCGGCAGCCGGATAACGGTGAACAATCACCGGACGATCAAATTCTTGAGCCAAAGATGTTTCGTCATCCGCTCCGAAATCGTCACCAAATTGAATGGCGACCCCCTTCTGCTGAAGACGCGTCAGGGCCTCCTCATAGGTTATTCGTGGAAAGGGCCTGACCATGGCTTCTAATTTAGGAATATCCCGCTCTAGGATTTCCAATTCAGGTCGGCGAGTATCGACCACCCGCTGAATGACTGTGGAAACCAGTTCCTCCGCCAGTTGCATGGCATCCGGTAGGTCGGCATATGCCATTTCCGGCTCCACCATCCAAAACTCCATCAGGTGTCGTCGGGTTTTTGATTTTTCAGCTCGAAAGGTTGGGCCGAAACAGTATATTTTTCCAAAAGCCGCCGCCGCCGCTTCTCCATATAATTGCCCGCTTTGCGCCAGGTAAGCTACCTGGTCAAAATATTGAGTTTGGAATAAGGTCGTGGTGCCCTCACAGGCGTTTGGGGTGAAAATCGGCGTATCAATTAAGGTAAAACCTCGATCATCAAAAAAATTTCGACAGGTCCGAATGATTTCATGGCGAACTCGTAAAATGGCATGTTGACGTCGTGAACGCAGCCACAGATGCCGATACTCCATCAGAAATCCGGTGCCATGCTCCTTCGGTTGGATTGGAAAGGGTTCGGCAATTTGAATAACCTGAATTTTCGACACATCCAGCTCGAATCCACCCGGGGCACGGACATCCTTCCGTGGCTTCCCGGTAAGTACGACGGAAGACTCCTGGGTTAATTGTCCGCTCAAGATAAATTGATCTTCTCCTACTTCTGCCTTGCTTAGGATGGCCTGAAGATCTCCAGTGCCATCCCGCAGCGTCAAAAAACTTAACTTTCCACTTGAACGGCGGTTGCGGATCCATCCCTTGATGGTAATATCCTGTCCTTCAAACTTTGCAATGTGTTCAATCGACACGACCGGCAATTCTGACATTATTCTGCTCCTCTCACTCGCAGGAAGAAGGAATTGACACCCCGAAAATTCAGCCGCTATGATGATTCGACTACAAGGAGTTACTTAAGAAACGTAAGGAGGCTTTCAATATGAGTTACACCATCACCGTCCGCGACTTAAAAGCGCGCATGGATAAAGGCGATCAGATTTTTTTATTGGATGTACGCGAACCTCATGAGTACTCCATTGCAAAAATAGAGGGATCCGTTCTGATTCCCTTGGGCCAGGTTCCTCATTCCCTGAAACAATTGGACCCGAGTGCTGAAATTGTCGCGTACTGTCATAAAGGAATGCGGAGCGCCGATGCCGTAGGGTTTCTTTTGCAACAGGGATTCTCGAATGTCAAAAACCTGATTGGGGGAATTGAAGCCTGGTCCATTGAGATCGATCAATCCGTTCCCAGGTATTAACAGATGATTGACCAGGAGCAATCATCCTCCTACTACCTGCACCTAATTAATTACTTTTCTGTTCCACGGAAATAATCGACTGTCCGGGTAAGCCCTTCCTCCAATGTAACCTGAGGATCCCAACCAAATACCTCTCGGAGTTTGGTCACATCCAACACACTTCGGAATTGCTCGCCTTTCTTTGCCGCTCCGTACAAATCTTTGCATTGGCACTTCGTTAAGTTTTTAATAATTCCATAGCATTCGTTGATCGTCGTCTCCTGCCCGGTTCCCACATTAAATATTCCCTGCACATCTTCTCCTAAGGTCACCAGGATCGCTTCCACCACATCATCCACATAGACGAAATCTCTTGTTTGTTTCCCAGTTCCATTGACAATCGGTTGACCACCATCCAGCATCTGTTTTGAGAAAATCGCTACGACTCCTGCCTCCCCTTCAGAGTCTTGCCTGGGTCCATAGACATTCGCAAAACGAAGCGCCACATACCGGAGTCCGGTAGCATTGGTGTAATAGGCCAAATACTTTTCACCAGCCAGTTTACTAATTCCATAAGGAGAAAGAGGTTCCGTCCGGTGCGACTCTGCGGCCGGGAACACTTCCTGTTCCCCATAGACCACTCCTCCCGAGGACGCAAACGTCACCTTTCGCACACCCTGCTTCACGGCATGCTCTAAAACATTGATGGTCCCTAAAATATTCACTTGCGCATCAAAGCTTGGATCCTCCGTGGAATGGCGAACACTCATTTGCGCAGCCAGATGGACCACAATAAGGGGACGCTCATTTCGGAATACCCGTTCAATCCGTTTACTCTGGATATCCATTTTGTAAAATTGGGCTTTTTTATTGACATTCTTTCTTTTCCCTGTGGAGAGATTATCAACAACAATGACCTCATTGCCTTCCTGAATTAACCGGTCAACCAGATGTGATCCAATGAATCCAGCTCCACCGGTCACCAGAATTTTTGTAGACATGCCCAGAATTCTCCTTTTACATAATTAGGGTAGGGGACTACCGCAAGCAATTGGCTTGCTTCCTTCAGCACTCATCTTCCCGTTTTTTTTCATTCCCACCAGCATTTCTTTGTTTCCTTTTTTTCCCAACAGCGTGGAATCCATGACACCAATGACATCAAGACACAGGCTACGGGCATAATCCACAAAACCGTCCCTCACCTGCTCACGCAATCGTTCATCACGGACAATGCCTCCTTTTCCGACTTGTCCTTTCCCGACTTCAAACTGCGGCTTAACCAATGCGACAAGATACGCCTGGTCACGCAGAACAGGCAAAATCACTGGCAAGACCAAGCGAAGGGAAATAAACGAAACATCGATGACCGCCAAATCAACCGGCTCAGGAATATCTTTGGGGCAAAGATGGCGGATATTGCAACGGTCCATGACCACAACCCGATGATCCGTTCTCAGCCTCCAATCCAATTGTCCATACCCCACGTCAATGGCATAGACTCGATTGGCGCCACGTTGAAGCACACAATCGGTGAATCCTCCGGTGGAGGCACCCACATCCATAACCACAAAATCTAAACAAGATATACAAAATGCGTCTAAAGCTGGTGCCAGCTTTTCACCTGCCCGGCTGGCATAGGCATATTCCGGCTTCGTCACTTCCACCGAAACAGTTGTCGCAACCAGTTTCCCTGGCTTATCAATCAATACCCCATCGACTTTCACCCGACCGGCAAGAATAAGGCGACAGGCCTGTTCCCTGCTTGAGACCAACTCATGATTCAGGACAAGGGAGTCCAGTCGTTCTTTTGAGGATTTCCGAGAAGGGGCTGATGGCTGAACAGCCTTCATATGTTCATGTCCACGAAGCAGACAATGTGAAGCCTACTGATTGAGAGAGATGGTAGTGAAAGAAACCTAGGATTCCGGCAAATTGGAATCCTCAACTGAAAAAGCCTGTATACGCTTTCTTCCATCCTTGTCTTGGACAAGGATCTCCACTTTGCGCTCTGCATCATCCAGCATTTTCAGACAGGTTTTTGAGAGCTTGACTCCCTCCTCAAAAATCCTCAAGGACTCATCCAAGGAAAGCTCCCCGCGTTCCAGCTCGGCCACAATTGTTTCCAAGCGGGACAATGCTTTTTCAAATTTCAGTACAGCCATGAAAATTGTCCGTAGAGGGTCGGTGATTCGGTTCTATACTATGAAGACCATCATCTATTTATCTAAACAGGTATTATAGCCAGGCTGGAACCTGAAGCAAAAGGGAATTCCTTAAGTTGAAGGATGGATACGCTCTACGAGACAAATTAATTCACCTTCATGAAGTCTGGTGCGTACTGACTCTCCCACAGAAACTTCAGTTGATTGTTTCACGACTTTTCCACTTTGCTGATTATGAACAATGCTATATCCCCGCGCTAAGACCGCAAGGGGACTTAATTGATTTAGCTGAGACATCCACAATTCTGATTGGTGGCGTTTAAGAAGAATACACCCTGACATTCCTCGAGCAAGGCGAATGCCACGGTCAATCAATGCCAGTTGCTGCCGACGAATGTCAATCAGGGGATTTCTCTCCCAAATCGTGGACTGATGCTTCAGCAACCGCACATGGAGACTCCGGCACCAAGACTCCATTTTTACATAAAGTTGCCGCTCTAACTCATCCACCTGTTGTACGAATTGTCCAAGCACGAGTCTAGGCTCAGGCAATCGTCCGGTGAGTTCCTGAATTTGCCCTCTCCACGCCACACAGAAACTCCTCATAGACCGTTCCACCCCTACCCGTTGATGCCCCAGATAACGTCTAACCGTTGAACAATCCGGAACCACCAATTCTGCCGCGGCAGAAGGAGTGGGAGCCCGATAATCAGCGGCTAAATCCGCAAGCGTCACATCGGATTCATGGCCAACAGCGGAAACCACCGGAATTCTGGAAGAGGCAATAGCTCTCACCACAATTTCTTCGTTAAAAGGCCAGAGATCCTCTAACGACCCCCCACCACGCCCGACAATCAACACATCCAATTCGCCAATTTGGTTGAGCGTTCCAATAGCCTTAGCGATTTGTCCGGCAGCTTCATCCCCTTGCACAGAAACAGGAGCTATCAAAATTTGAGCCAGAGGCCAACGTCGGTGAATGATGGTCAACAAATCATGAATTGCCGCACCGGAAGGTGAGGTCACCAGCCCAATTCGTTGCGGATAAAGAGGAAGGACCTTTTTCCCTATAGTCTCAAAAAACCCTTCGGCTTCCAACTTTGCTTTCAGTTGAACAAAAGCTAATTGCAGCGCACCAATGCCCTTAGGCTCAACCGCTTCCAAGAGTAATTGATAGTCTCCTCGCGGCTCATACACCGAAAGGCGGCCAAACACAAAGACCTCCAAACCATCTTGAAGCGCAAATTTCAGGCGTTCGACCTGACTGCGAAAGAGCACAGCTCTGATCTGACTTGATTGGTCTTTCAGGGTAAAATACCGGTGTCCCGAAGAAGGGCATCGAAGATTAGAAATTTCCCCTTCCACCCAGAGTGGTGGGAAATTTTTCTCGAACGTTGAACGAATCTGTCGGGTGAGAGTCGAGACAGTAAGTACTGAAGGGAAAAGCCCTGACACGAAGATTAGGTTACTCAAACACACGAAGACGCGTGATGTGAGTGGTTTTTCCAGTTGAGTGATTAAGATTTAACACCGCCGCACTCAAGACAGAAGGCCCTGTCGCCACTTCGAATCTTCTCGGGAGTTGAGTCAGAAATTTCTGAATGACCAAGTTTGGCTTCATTCCGATGACGGATTGAACAGGTCCGGTCATCCCGACATCGGTTAGATACCCTGTTCCCTGAGGTAAGATTTGTTCATCCGCAGTTTGAACATGTGTATGCGTTCCAAGGACCGCAGATACCTTGCCATCTAAAAAATACCCCATCGCCATTTTTTCTGATGTGGTTTCAGCATGCATATCCACAAGAATACAGTTAGTCTGTGTGGTTAATTGAGCCAGTTCGCGTTCCGCAACCCGAAAAGGGCAGTCCACCATGGGCATAAACACTCGCCCCATGAGCTGTAAAATCCCTAGGCGCTCGCCATGAACGGTCTCTACAATACACGTACCTTTTCCTGGAACCCCATCGGGATAATTTGCGGGACGGATCACCCGCTGCTCTTTTTGCAAATACTCTAACGCTTCACGTTTATCCCAGGCATGATTGCCTAATGTAATGACTGAAAGACCCAAATCAAACAGATCTTCGGCAACCTCCTGTGTGATACCAAATCCACCTGCCGCATTCTCACCATTTCCAATAACCAGATCAATGTGATGCTCCTGAATAACCCTTGATAGATGCTTTAGGATCACCCGACGGCCTGGCTCTCCCATGATATCTCCGATAAACAGTATGTTCATGTTCTCCTTTACTCACAGAGCTATTTGGCAAATTCAATAAAGCGATTTTCTCGAATAACTGTCACTTTGATCTGGCCAGGATACGTCAGTTCTTGTTCAATCTTTTTGGCCAAATCTCGAGATAGGGCAAAACTTTCACTGTCATTTAATTCCCCCTGACGGATAATCACCCGAATTTCTCGTCCAGCCTGAATCGCATAGGCCTTATCAACTCCTGTAAACCCGGTGGCTAAGGATTCCAGCTTTTCCAATCGCTTGACATAGGCCTCGAGCGTTTCGCGTCTGGCACCAGGACGGGCGGCCGAAAGGGCTTCCGCAGCAGCAACCAAGACCGATTCTGGGCAGAGTGGCTCCACTTGCTCATGATGGGCAGCAATGGCATTCACAATGAGCTCTGACTCTCCATACTTCTTCGCCAATTCCGCACCGAGCATCGCGTGTGTACCTTCCTCTTCATGGCTAACTACTTTTCCAATATCATGCAAGAGGGCGCCACGCTTAGCTAACTTCACATCTAAACCCAGCTCTGAAGCCATAATCCCACAGATATATGAGGCTTCCCTGGCATGATATAAGTTATTTTGCCCGTAACTGGTTCGATATTTAAGACGACCTAATAATTTGACAATTTCAGGGTGGAAATCTGAAAGGCCGACCTCAAAGATGACTTTTTCAGCATCATCTCTCATTAACTTGTCTAAATCACCTTTGACTTTTTCTACGACTTCCTCAATCCGAGTCGGGTGAATACGCCCATCTTGCATGAGACGTTCCAACGCAATTTTTGCTACTTCTCTCCGAAGGGGATCGAATCCGGACACGATCACCGCCTCCGGGGTTTCATCAATAATAAGATCGACGCCAGTTGCCGCCTCCAAAGCCCGAATATTTCTTCCCTCACGACCGATGATCCTTCCCTTCATGCTATCATTCGCGAGGGGAACCACTGAAATCGTGGCCTCATTGACGTAATCTCTTGTGATTCGCTGTATCGACCGGGTCACAATCTCTCTAGCTTCTCGTTCAGCGGTTTCTTTGGCCTCATCCAAAATTCTTTTTGTTAACAACGCCGAATCCATACGTGCTTCACTTTCAATTTCACCCAATAAATGACGCTTGGCTTCTTCGGCGGTAATTCCTGCCACCTGCTCTAGGGCAAGCCGGTGCTCTTTAATGGCTTGGTCGCATGCCACGGCTTTATTGTCCAGAACTTCCTCCTTTTCCTTAAGAGAACGCTCTTTTCGTCGCATTTCCTCATCACGTTTTTCAAATTGGCTGACCTTACGCTCAAGGGCCTCTTCCCGCTGGATGATTTTTCGATCAGCGACCTGAATCTCATTCCTCTTTTCCTTTTCTTTCGCTTCGAGTTCAGCCTTGGCTTGAAACAATAGATCTTTTGCTTCGAGTTTTGCTTCCTTAACTAGATTTTCAGCCTCTCGTTGAGCGTTTTGGGTGAGCTGTTGAACTTGCTCTTCAGCAGCTGACCGACGCTTCAAGTCCCTCTGCTGCTGATACACCTTCGATAACACAAATCCAACTAAAACCCCGATCACCAGTGCAAGTATGGGAATTACCGTGTCCATAGGTTAGCTCCTATTCGTTTCTTCATATCATCAGATAAGATTTATTTTCCCCCAGTCAGTCGGAAATAATCCCACCAAACCACAGGGGAAAACCAGAAAAGGAAGGAAAACGAAAACTGGAGAAAAGCCTATCTGATTGGACAGAAGGCCCGGATTTGCAGGGAACGAGAAGGAGGAGAGACAGGGCAATACTCTAAGCCAAAAGGCCCAATAGCACCACGCAATGGACTCACCCAATGAATCCAGCCTTCACAGCTACTAATTGAATTGGAAGGACATGGACACCACACAGGCCAAAAATTTAAAATTTTTAGATCACAAGGCGAGCCATTCGAATAGAAATGAGCAATTTGCCTCTTCAAAAACGATTTCCAAGATTTTAACCTGCCCTCAAATAAAAAATTCCTACTTCGTACAATCCCATCATACAAAAAACCCACAATGACTATAAAAATTCTTGTCATAGTGGGCCTCCAGTTTAATTCCCCCTACAAGAGGGATATTCCTTTCTTTCTTTGCAATTCAATAACTTATGAGGAGTAAAATATCAGAAGACGATGAGGTATTTCAATAAAAAGGCAGTTGAATGATGGGAATAGACCGACAAGGATTCGGCAACGAGCAGAACAATGCAATTCAACCAATTGATTTCAAAGGTAATACCTAACTATGGCAGGAAGAGAGGATACGAAGAGGAAAATGGTTAATTCGGGTTAGTCTCGAGGTGCTTTTCTATCGTTTCCAATAAAACTTGAGTCCGTCGTTCAATTTCAGCTTCTCCAAACTGTCGGTGCCTCTCTTGCCGAAAGAGCTGGTCCGTAATGTTAATGGCGGCCAAAATAGCTAGCTTAGTGGGAGTGCTTGTTCGGGTTTTTTGAGCAAGGTTTCGCATTTGCGCATCCACATACCCCGCTAACTCATGAAAGTACGCCTCATCTCCCTCTCCTTGAAGAGAGATTCGATGACCAAAGATTTCAACTTCAATGGTCCTCGTCATTCCCTAATCCCATAGGTTAATCGTTCGAACGGTCCAAAAATTCAAGCTCGCCAAGTACTTTTTCAATTCTAGACCGGATCGTGGTCCGCTCCTCTTCCCATCCTTCAGACATTTCTTCGTGTTTGGCCAGCCGCTCTCGAGTGGATTCCAATTCCTGTTCCAGGTGGGATTTATCCTGCCGTAGCTCAATAACCAAATCAAGTAATTTCTTAACTCGAACCTCCAACGTTTCTAATTTATCTACGCTCACGTGCACGCCTCCTTATTAGCTAGGGCAAACGAGGCGGACTATAATTCGTTCAACAAAACCTGTCAAGAGAAACACCCCGGCAGACATCCCCAAACAGAGTTCGATAAATTCGATAGCTTCCAAGTACGCGCTTCACATATCCACGGGTTTCTCGATATCCAATCAGCTCGATAAATTCATCCGGATCTCGATGACCATTTTGCCCAATCCACCGTTTAACCGCCTGGGGGCCAGCATTATAGGCAGCCACCGAATAAATGATATTGCCTTGAAATTCATTCAGCAACTGCCCCAAGTAATACGTCCCCAATTGAATGTTGCTGTTTGGTTCAACCAGGCCCTTCCGATCAGAATCGGAGGCCGGTAATCCCAACTGACGACCAACCCTTTTGGCTGTCTCTGGCATGAGTTGCATCAAGCCAATCGCGCCAACCGGGGAAACGACACGGGCACTATATAGGCTTTCTTCGCGAATTAGCCCCGCGACTAAAAACGGATCCACTTGCTTTGGGGCGAACGATTGAATAACCCTTTGGTAACCCATGGGAAAAGCCCCCAACCAGGCAGCAGAAGAGGCATGGAGCTGTCCTTTCCGCAACGTCGACCCAAAATGACGAATAGATAATCGAATCCCGACATCGTAGGCCCCAACTTCACTAGCCAATGAAATCAATTGAGAAAAAGCTTTGGGGTCGGCTCCGAAGCGGGCAGAAACGACCTCAAGCTCATTGACTGCCTCCTTATGCAGGCGAAGAGTTCGTAATTCTTGAATTTTTTGATAGTGGATATCCTGCTGAAGGAGAGTTGGAGTATCCACGGGCATCACGTCAGTCGATGCCAACACCGCCCATTGTTTCGTCGAGAATTCTGAGGGACCGAGTCGAATATCTGCCAATTGCCCATAGTAGGTAAATGGATAGTCCTGGCTTAATTTTTTTAGACGTTCTCGCGCGGCCTCCATCTGTCCAAGATGTTCCTGGGCACGGGCCAACCAATAGGAAGCCTGAGAGGCGGCATGGAGAGAAGATTCGGTTTGAGGAGTTCCGACTGCCTGGGTAATCTCCTGAAATATCTCAATAGCATCAATAAATTGTTTCTGTTGATAGTGAATCCACCCCACTCGCCAAAGCGCATCCAACCGCTGCGGTAACGTGCGAGCCACAGCGCCTGCCCGCCTATAGGCCTTCCCGGCCTCGAGCCAGCGAGCATGATCTTCCAACCAAATACCGTAAAAGGTGAAGAGCAGCGATTGCTGATCACCGGTTACCCTACCCATTGCGGAGGTTTCGACAAGAGCCTCCAATTCTGCCCCTTTCCCCTGACGCAAATACACTCTTCCCAACCATACCCATGCATCATCTGTTCTGGAGGAGGAGGAACGGGATAGCGAGGTCAGTATCGCTTCTGCCTGGTCATACCGTTTCAAACGAACCAAGGCCATGGCCAAGGTGTATTGGACCTGAAAAAACTGAGGAATAGGAGAAGACAGAGTCGTAATGGTTTGAAATTCCTGAACGGCTTCCTCCAAAGCTCCCCCGTTATACAATGCCATGCTACGCTTGTATCGCTCTTCCGGTGAGGGCAAAAACAAAGAACCCACTTCCCGGCGTAGCCACGATTCAGCCTTCAGCCGCTCAGGGGCGAGTGGGAATTTCCACCATATTTCACGGAAAATCTCAATCGCCTTTTCCCGTTGTCCTATTTGAGCAGAACATAAACCCATTTGGAAGAAGGCTTCTGCGGATTTGGGATGGTCAGATTTTATGCTGAGAGCCTGGGACCACATCGAGAGGGCTGCGTCACAATCCCCCAATTTTGCCAAAACATCCCCACCCGCATAGAGTGCTTCAGCGCGAAGCAAAGAATCGGCATAATGCTCATTAAACTGTTGAAACGCCTCTGCCGCCTCCCTCCCTAAACCAGCATAAGCATATGCCTGTCCCATCCAAAAGGTAAGATAATCGCCCAGAATAGGGAAATCATGGAGAGCGGATTTCAACAGGGGAATAGCTTCAAGAGGGGAGGATTCCTTGAGCCAATATCCATAACGGAACCCGACACGTTTGACCAAAGCGGAATTATCATTAGATGTAACAATCTGATTGAAAGACTTTGCATGATCCCATCCGGCTTCAGAATCAGCTCCAAATGATTCTAGATGTTCAAGAAATTTCGTAACACATCCTTCAGAATTTTGACAGGGAGCCGAAGGAGGGTCCAAGGAGACGACGGTCTGAGGGAGGAACAGGATGCATGCCCCAACGATTACTCCGCCAATTAAGTGTCCAGACAGAATCCTCATGCCCCTCCTCAACATCATTATCTACCAGCTTACCCAGTATTCGTTATGCATACAATCACCAGAGTGCCAGAAAATTCCAATCAAGAGCGTGACAATATACGAGTCGTCCAAGGACCTGTCCTCATTCCCCCCGCATTTCTATAATTCAGAGACGCACTCTTCAGACAAATCCTACACCCTCTTCCTGACAATGGGAACCCAAAGAATTCAGGAATTTCAGACCAGGCTAAAGACACAAATGAGGAAAAATATCTAGACAAATGCTAAAGAAAGTAAGGAGAAGCATCTGAATAAAAACAAGGGAGGCCAATTAGTGAACATGCAGACCGTTGAATAATGAATTGAGTGCCACTCGTATTTAATGAATCGCCATCTGCTGAATATTTGGCATCCAGCTTTGCCAAATCGGTAGATCATCCCACAGACCTAACCGGGTTAAATACTCTTCTCCATCTTTCCCAATGACTCCATCCCCATCCTGAGCGATCCCTCCCCCCTCAACAAAATTTGCGGCATATACGGCTGTCAAAGGACCAAAGGTCGAATGGGGAACCTTCGATGGATCATCATGGAACGCCACAATCGTAAGTAACATATCCTCTATACCCCATCGCGCCAGAAAAGTGACTCCACTTTCCCCGTGTGTGTACCCCAAGACCTGTCTTTCCAGCACGGCCAAGTTCCCTCCTCGGCATTGGGCTATCTCTACGACGGTCGTGAACACCTCCGGCTGCTGGGTCAAAAACACGAGCATGCCAATATCATGAAGCACCCCTCCCACAAACGATTGCCACACCATGCGTTGATTCGACCCCTGATTCAAGGCAATCAACGCAGCAAGGTATCCCGTTCTGAGGCTATGCCTCCACAAACTTACAATACGCGAAGACTCTACTGCGCATCCCTCGGATAGGAGAAACACTTCGACCCCAAATCCTAAAGCGCGCTCCAGATCAATCGGGATCATTCCTGCATCACCCGAAACAGCCTCCACATGCACTTTCACCTCACGGTCAAAATGAGATAACTTTTGGGCTTGAAGCTCATCAAAACTTGTATGCCCTCTAATCAACAATCTGGGTGAAAAAGATCCTGACCAAGGCGCCAGTGACTCCCCACCATAAGACAAAGCCCCCCAGCTCTCGTGGGTCCTTTCTCCATCGCCATCCCAAGAGTCATCCTCTGTTCGAGGCCAATATTCAGTCACATGCGATACTCCAAGAAACACAGAAGGATTATCGAAGCTGGAAAGCGTCCTCTTACTCCTTCAATTTTTCTCGGCTACACCAAACAGACTCTTGAGGTGCAAACCCGTGAGACAGGACATGAAAAATGCTAATCAATAGAAAGAAACAACAGTACAACGCAACACTCATAAAGAGGCGCGCAGAAAGAATGATTGAATTGGCTGGAGGGAGAAATTACAAATCGGGAAAATGAAAATTCCCAGGCAGGTCTAGAAAAAACGTGGCGCCTTGTCCTAGGCCCTCACTGTGGGCGCGAAGTGCGCCACACATATTTTTTGCCATCAACGCTCCATGATGCAGACTCAAGCCCCGTCCTCCATATTTGGTGCTATACCCTTGCCCAAAAACTTTCGTAAGGTCGTCGGGAGGAATCCCGCTGCCGGTATCCTGAACTTCCAGGCAAATAGAATCCGGAGGACCAATGACGAGCTTGACACGAACAACTAAGTCTCTCCGGGCAACCGACTCCATGGCCTGACAGGCATTGCGAATGACATCCACCAAAATTTGAAGGAGTTGATGCTTATCCACGATGAGCTGTGGCACTTCCTGAAACTCCTGAATGACCGTAATTTTGGTTTCCTCCAACATCTCTTGGTTAACTGCCAGGGCCTCGGCTACCACCTCAGCCACACATACCGGTTCCGTCATCCCGCTTGGCTTGGCCAGATCCTGTTGGGTCGCAACACATTGCTGAGCATGCCCGGCATACTCCCGCAATCGATCTAATTCCAATAGAGCCACTCGCTTTTCCTCCTTCAATTGCCCCGATAATTTCTCCAGATAACCGGGGACTTGTTTCCCCTTGGGATTCTGCGATAAGTAGGTTCCTAGATCTTCATGATGCTTGTCCAATAACTGTGAAATTCGACCCACATCCTCGACCATCGAATTTTTCAAAAGATCCGTGATGACTCCGATAGATACATTAATGCTATTTAACACATTGCCCACGTTATGCAGGACACCCGTCGCTACTTCGGCCATTCCCAACTGCCTTGACGTTTCCATTAACCGCTCATTCAACTGCAGCTTCTCTTCTTCCATTCGCTTTCGTTCGGTAATATCCTGGGCAACACACACCAACCCCTGAAATTGTCCCTGCAGGTCCTGCATCATCGAACCAGAGACTGAAATGGTGATTTTCTGACCCTCATGAGTCAGGAAACTGGATTCCACGCCACTCACCGATCCTTGAAGTAAGAGGTTTTCGATGATCGCACCTTGGGAAAATTCTTCGCCAAAAATCAAACCGGGCGACTCCCCGATGAGTTCATCCTCCTGATAGCCTAAAAGATTTAGCAAGGAAGGATTCACCGCCCCAATAGTCATATCTGCGTTAATGACTAGCAGAGAATCCGCCATGGAGCGGAGGATATTATCAACATAATATCTGGAAGCAGCCAATTCACCACGAGCGGATTCCAATGCTCCCGTCGCCGCTTCACCATTATGGACATGGAGATCCGAAGGAGATTTGGAATGACAGCCATTTTCCCCTGAATAGGTTGCCCCATTGAGCACAGTTTCACCGGATACCGGGTACGGCAGACTCAAACAACTGGCTAGTTGAAAGACTTCTTCTTCAAGAAAAGGGCTCCGAAGTACCGCCCATTGCTCTGGACGGCTCACAACCAGACGATGGGGCCAGGATGCCCGATCAGGGGGAAGACAGAAGATACACCGTAAAGTCTGATCATATTCCCAAAGCGACTCCACCAGGTCTCGAACGACCTCCCAATCCTCTGAACGCCCATCAATAAGGACAAGAACAAAAGGATTGCCAGTAACTTGAGCTTCCGCGAACTTCGACAAAACATGGAGGCCCATTTCCACGCTGACAAGAGCGAACTGGGTCTGAGTTAAAAACGGCTGAATACCAGAGGTTGCCAAATTTTTGCCATTTAAGGAATTCCCTACTGACATGTCACCCACAGCGGGCGCAGACAACACATCGCGCAACATGATTTGGGTTTCGGGATGAGCCCCGACCACTAATACACGACGATGCGCAGGAATCTGAACCATAAAATATTGAGCTTCACTAATTATATATTTGAAAAGGTCGTATTCCCTATGAACCAAAATCGAATGCTTTTAAACCGGCCATCAGTTCTCCCCATTACTGAATTGGCAGCGTAACTATAAAGGTAGACCCTTCTCCCAACTTGGAACGAACGGAAATGGCACCACCACACTTCTCGACAATACGTTGACATACGGCCAAACCAATCCCTGTCCCTTCGAATTCATCTTTCCGATGCAGCCTTTTGAAGATCCCAAAAATTTTCCCGAACTGTTCTGATGGAATACCTATGCCCTGGTCATGAATTTCAATTTGGCAAAGCCATCCAGGTTGGCCTAAACCGGTGTGACGTCGATTTTGAATAATCGTCCCGGTGATACGAATGACCGGTGGAACCCCCGGCCGATGAAATTTCAAGGCGTTGCCGAGCAGGTTTTGTAACAATTGTCGGACTTGAAACGCATTTCCATAAATAGTAGGTAATTCCCCAATCTGCACGACCGCCTGCATTTCCTCGATCCGCGCGCCGAGATCCGACAGGATTTCGTCGACCATTTCTCGCAAGACAAGCGGCTCCCCTGAGGTGTGCGGCAAATCGATCCTGGAATACACTAACAGGCTCTGAATTAGCTGTTGCATGCGATCCGCCGCGTTTTTGACTCGGTCAACATATCCCAGACCTTGGCTGGTGAGGGCTGACCCATATTTCACCTGTAAGAGATCAAGAAATACCTGGATTGAATGAAGGGGCTCCTGTAAATCATGAGCTGCAAGCGATGCAAATTGCTCCAAGTCCCGATTCGACCGGGCCAATTCTTCGGTTTGGTGACGTAAAATCCGTTCGATTCGTTCCCGTTCATGGATTTCATTCAATGCTTGGTCCCGCATAGCAGAAAGTTCGAGATTTCTTTCTTGGACATCACAAACCACTTGAGCTAACTCCACTTCTACCTCTTGCCGCCTGAGCAAATCCTGCTCCAAACAACGGTTGGTCTCTTCAAGAAGGCCCGTGCGAGTCATGACGGTCTGTTCAAGTTCCTGAACCCGCAACCGGGCCTGCTGGGCACAATGCCATTTCATCGTCAAAGCCGTAGACAATTGCCATACCTCAATCGGATCAAAGGGCTTTCGTAGAATTAATAACTGGTCCCGATGTCCTAATCGAGGCAATACGGCCGACCAACCAAAATCGGGATAGGCCGTACACAACACCACCTGTACGTCAGAATCCTCATCCCAAATTCGCTCAACCGTTTCAATCCCGTCCCAACCATTGGGCAATTGCACATCCAGGAACACCACCGCAAAGGGCGAACCCCGTTCCTTAGCCTGCGCGACCACATCACGCCCTGACTCCCCATTGTTCACACAATGGAGATCGAAGGGTTCTTCGCCATGATGCAGGAAGGGCCCGTCAAAGAAATCCTGGCTGCTTTCAAGCCACGCATTGGAAATGAGGCTAATTGCGGAACACAAAATCTTCCGGAAATCCTGCAAAATGTCCGGGCTATCATCTATCACTAAGATCCGTCGATTTAGAGTACAGACGGGATTCATGCCTGTCCTGCCCCTGCCCCTGCCTCAACCGGAAGAATTAGTGTCAAGGTCGCGCCGGTGCCAATCCCATCACTATGGGCCTTTAACATCCCACCCATACGATGAATCGTAACCATCGAACTATGCAGACCAATCCCATTGCCATCATGCTTGGTCGTAAAACCGCGAGTAAACATTCTGGCCAAATGTTCAGGCGCAATTCCAATGCCGGTATCTTGAATTGCGATGACAACCGACAACCCATCATCCGTGCGACCTTCTACTCGTATGGTGAGCAGATGATCAACTCCGACCTGTAATTGCATCGCCTGTTTAGCATTTCGCAGCAGATTCACCAGAATTTGAAGCAACTGATGCCGATCGGTCACGACAGGCGGCACAGACTGATAGTCTCGTTTGATCCTGATCCATTTCGCATCTCCAGCGTGAAAACTTAACTCCACGGCTTGATTCAGAAGTTCCACAACAGAGAGAGCCTCGATGATACCCCGAGACTTCGCCATCGACTGATGTGAAATGATAATTTCTTTGACATGATCAATATTGCGAACCAGGCCTTCCAATTCTTTTAGCACGGTCTGTTGCTCTGCTATGAGGTGGCTCCCCAATTTCATAATCGCCGGAGGAATCCGTTTCCCTTTTGGATCCTGAGTCAGATAGATTTCCCAATTCTCCTCATGATTCTTTAACAGTTCCGCGATTCGATGAACCAGAATTATCGAAGACTGATTCATTAACTCATGAACCACATGCACGGCCACATTAATGCTATTGAGCACATTGCCCACATTGTGCAATACGGTTGAGGCAACATCAGCCATCTCATTACCATATGAGGCACCTTCAACCTGCCTGCGCAAATGCTCACGTTCGATCAAACCCCGACGTCGAACCAACCCCTCTCGAATGGCCCAGGGCATCGCGATACCCTCCATTTTTTCATTAACCAGCCAATCGATAGCCGAGTCGTCTTCCAGCTCAACAGCGGAACTCTCTCCATCAATCAATCCCAAAATGAACGCATTGCCCCAGATTTTTTTGATATCGCAAGCAATATCCCTCCCCCTCCGGTTTACCCGACAGTCAACGAGAATGAGATCAAATGGGTTGTGGGAATCAAAACAGGAAGGGTGCATTGAGGCATAATCAAGCCAAGTGACTTGAAGTATGGGGCCCTGAGAAGCCAACACGCGATGAAAGGATGGGGAAAGGTCACTTTCCTGAATTCCCACCATCACCACACGGAGCAGCGGAAATTTCGGAATCACCTGCCCATTAGATTCCGACATGACATGAACCATTCCATGAAGAAGGTAAGGAGAGAAAATCAATTTTGAACGATAAACAACTCATGAAATGGCAAAACAGCATCACACGGTGGATAAATGAAGTTTCGTCTTGAACACCGCTGGCATCTCATTCACAGAATCCCCTGAGTTGAGGATTCCCTGGCATGACGACAAATTGCGCACCCAGTAACGGGAGTCCCCTATCTTCTCCAGAAATACCCTTTTAAATGGAAAGGTCCCAAACGGCCGAACCTAGATTCCCTGGCGTCAAAAGGATTTTATGGTTTCTTCTGCTCGTTCTTCTGCCCATTTGGCCAATAGTTCTAACTGTGACTTTGCTTGACACGATTCCGCCCAACGCTTGGTAAGGGAATTGGCCAACTGCCACACTTCAATATTATCAAACGGCTTTCGCAAGATGAGGAGTTGGCCATTTTTATTCAATCGTTGGATGACATCTTCCCACGCATGGTCCGAAAAAGCCGTACAGATCACGACCTGCAAATCAGGATCTTCTTGCCACAGATGCTCCACCGTCTCTACTCCATCCCAACCTGGGGGCATACGCATATCCACAAAGGCAACCGCATACGGCCGTTCAGCCTTCATCGCATCTTGCACCATCCGGTGCCCCATTTGCCCTTGGTCCGCAGTATCGACGTCAAACTTTTCAACAATTTTTTGTTCTTCCACATCATCAAACAATTCCGCCCGAACTTCTTGCAGCAGCGAGGTGTCTAATGATCGCTCAAGAATTTTTCGAAAATCTTCGTGGATCGCCACATTATCATCAATCACCAAAATACGCCGGTTGGCTTGTTCCTTCTCCATTACCGTTCTCCCTCCATGTGAATAACTGGCAAATCAAGAGTAAATATTGCCCCCTGCATCAGACCATCACTCCACACCCGCAGTGACCCAGTAAGCTCTTTGGCCGCTAGAGCACTAGCATGAAGATTCGGTAACAGGTCTGTTTGCTCCCCAGAAGCCTGTGGAGAAAACACCCGAGTCAGACCTTCTAAAGGAATTCCCCTTCCAGTATCAGCAACCTGCAAACGAACAAACCCTTCTCGGTCCGGACAGGGAAAGACATAAAGAGTGAGGCGATGAGTCCAACTAGTTATCTCCCTCATCCCATTGATCGCATTCCGGATTAAATTCACCAGAATGCGGAGAAGCTTGGATACTTCTAGAATACCTTCGCCAACCCTTTGGTACTCCCGACACACTTGGACCCCCATCCGATCCAATTCACACTGATGGGATGCCAAAGCCTCATCCATAATCGCTGCAAACTGAATGGTATCTTTAAATCCCCCCACGCGATGGGGCGTTTGGCCAACCGTCAAATAATATTCCAATTGCTCCAGGTGATAATTGAGCGTGGTCAATTCGGTCAGGGTATCGAGATGGTTCTGTGACAATTCCTCATTCAATTGCCCCAAGAAATTCGGAATCTTTTTCCCTTTGGGATCCTGAGTGAGATACCACCCGTAATCATGACTATGGGCCTCGAGCATATCCGCAACCCGCCCAACATCAGCCACATGAGATTCCCGAAGCCGATGGTGAATAAGTCCGGCAGACACATGGATGCTATTCAGGACGTTTCGCATTCGATGGAAGATGGATTCCCCCACTGCTTCCATGTGGCCTTCCGAAAATCCTGATGTTTCCGTACGAGTCGTCATCGCGAAAATATCCGTCGAAATCCCTCTACCGAGGTGGCGTTGCAACTTATTTTGTGATATCGCGTGGTTCTAAATTCTTTGCCGGAGGCTGGGTTATTCCAACGGTAAAGAACTCACCAAAACATCTCCACCAAATCCCTGGCGTGGCATACGGAAATAAATCGGCTATATGGGAAAGAACCTTAAGAGTTTTGGGAACAGAACAGGCATGCTCCTGCACCATGGGAACAACCGGATTGTCAAAGTTGTCAAAGGGAAAAGGCTAACCGTGGCAGACGAAGAAAATGTGGCATCGTTCCCATTTAAAGCACTCCCAGGAGGGTAGCGGAATTCCGAATCAGCTTAAACTGATGGAGGACTTCTTGGAAGGTATGGATTGAAGATACAAACAGATACTAGTGTGATTTCTTTGTTTTGATAATCCGCCTCGTCCCGACATACATGGATCAATCCATAACGTCGCTAATTCCGTACCAAAAATCAAAAATATGGATAAAAACGATTGACGGGTAAGTATGGCTTCTCCAAGATAACCCAACAAAACAAAAAATTGTGATTTCGTTATGCGCCGTATTTGTTTAATATCTCCTGGACCCCAAGAGAAAAAGAAGAAAAACCCAATACTCATACCTCGTGATCCCGGTGACTGAAGCCTACTCAGCCTCCCCCCCACCCGCAACTCAATCCTCGGCTCTCCGCGGACTGCTCGTCGCCCAATTTTTTGGAGCCTTCAACGATAATGCCTGGAAACTCATTGTCGCCCTCCTGGCTATCAAGCAAGTGGCCGCCTCGGCAGGAGGTGCTTCTGGCCCTGAGCTCGAAGCCGCCACACAGGCGACAACCACGCAAGCCTTTGTCATCTTTACCCTTCCCCTGATGGTGGTCTCCGCCTTTGCCGGAGTCTTTTCCGATCGGTTTAGCAAGAGAACCGTCATCGTCGTCATGAAGGCCGTGGAAGTCTTATTGATGGGAGCCGGAACCGCAGCTCTCTTTTGGAATCCTCTGGGTGGAATTCTTCCCCTCCTGGTGCTGGCAGCAATGGGTGCACAAAGTGCACTTTTCAGTCCTTCCAAATATGGAATTATTCCTGAACTCTTGCCTCACCATCGCTTGTCCTGGGGAAACGGTCAAATCGAGATGTGGACCTTCATCGCCATCATTGCAGGAACCGCCTTGGCAGGTCTCATGCTTGACCTTTCCGGTCAAACCCCATGGTTGACAGGATTAGTCCTCATGATGTGCTCAGGAATAGGATTATGGGCGTCATTATTTATTCCCACAGTTCCACGTGCTCGACTTGATGGGGGAGTTCGAGAAACGTGGAAGGCCGCCATTGAAGCTCTTCGATTCGATCGAGTCTTGAAATTGGGCATCATGGGGGCCATTGCATTTTGGACTTTGGCCAGTTTAGTTGGCCAGGATGTGTTGATCTACGCCAAAGTCGTCCTTCACCTGTCAGATTCCCTTTCAGGCCTTCCCCTGGCAGCCTTCGGAATCGGAGTCGGAATTGGGTCCCTATTGGTTGGAAAACTCTCAGCGGCCAAAGTCGAATTAGGTTACCTTCCCTTGGGAGGCACTGGGATCACCGCCAGTCTTTTCGCCTTAGGGTTTGGGGAGCCCCAGTTAGGAGGAACCCTCATCGCCATGGGATGTCTAGGCCTCGCCAGCGGATTTGTGGTGGTCCCGCTCAATGCTCTGATTCAATGGCGATCCCCAGCCGACCGACGAGGCGCCGTGATTGCCTTTGCCAATACCCTGGTCTTTGGAGGAGTCCTGTTGGGGTCTCTGGGATCAGGTTTCTTCTCAAAGATCGGACTCAGCGCCAGCAATATTTTTCTCATATCCGGTCTGGGAAGCGCAGCTCTAACCATTTGGGCACTTCGGGTCCTCCCGGAAATGTTTATTCGGTTGTTGTTAGTCTTGTTTACTCACACCATCTATCGACTTACCATCACAGGACGGGATCATATCCCGCAGGAAGGTGGGGCACTGCTGGTACCCAACCATGTCTCCTTCATCGATGGACTACTCCTACTCTCCACCACCGATCGCCCCATTCGCTTTCTCGTCGACCAAAATTATTATGACCATCGCGTGTTCCAACCCTTTGCCAAAATCATGGGGGTCATTCCAATTTCTTCGAACGGATCCCCTAGAGAAATCTTACACGCGATACGACAAGCGGGACAGAGTCTTGATCAAGGAGAACTGGTTTGCATTTTTCCAGAAGGACAAATTACCCGCACAGGCAACCTTTTACCCTTTCGTTCGGGATTCACTCGTATTGTCAAAGGCCGGGATGTGCCCATTATTCCCATTAACCTTGACCGGGTCTGGGGGAGTATCTTTAGCTTCATCGGCGGACGTTTTTTAGCAAAATGGCCAACCCGATTCCCCTATCCAATTACGCTCTCTGTCGGCGCCCCCCTCCCCTCCACCACATCCGCTGAAGAGGTACGGCAGGCTGTCCAGGAATTAGGAGAAACGGCATGGCATTTACGAAAACTCACACGACGCCCTCTCCATCACAGCTTTGTCTGGTCCATGCGCAAACACCCGTTTCGCGTCGTATTTGGAGATGCAACCAGACCTCGACTCTCCTGCTTCGAGGCACTGACAGGCGCTATCGCTTTGGCAAGAGCCCTCAGATCTCACTGGGAAGGGCAACAAACGGTGGGAATTCTCCTACCTCCAAGTGTAGGTGGCGCGCTCGCCAATATGGCGGCAACGCTTTCTGGAAGAACCACCGTCAACTTGAATTATACGGTTGGGGTGCAAGGGATGGAATCTTCATCAAACCAAGCAGGCCTAGTGACTGTTCTCACCAGTCGCGTTTTCTTAGAAAAGGCCAATCTCGAATTGCCGATGAACCTCACGCCTATCTGGATCGAGGAGATTCGAAACACGATTGATGGGCAGGCTCGAATTACCGCTATGTTATTTGGGCTCTTCGCTCCAATCCGGAAGGTGGAGCGTTTTTGTGGGGCGACCATGCATCCATCCATTGATGATATCGCCACGATTATTTTTAGTAGTGGAAGTACTGGAGAGCCCAAAGGCGTCCCGCTGAGTCATTTCAACCTTGACTCAAACGTGGAAGGAATTGCCCAAGTCCTTCACCTGGATCACAACGACCGGATTTTGGGGATTTTGCCGTTCTTTCATTCTTTCGGCTATCTGACCACGCTGTGGTTTCCGGTTATTCATGGAGCGGGCGTAATCTATCATCCTTCTCCAATGGATGCCGGTCCCATTGGGAATCTGATCCACAAGCATCGAGTCACCATCCTGTTAACGACCCCGACTTTCCTGCAACTGTACCTGCGCCGCTGCACCCCTGAACAATTTGGTTCCCTTCGGATCGTGCTCACAGGCGCAGAAAAATTACCCGACCGGCTACTGATCGCATTCGAAGAACGATTTGGCATTCGTCCCATTGAAGGATATGGAGTCACAGAATGTGCTCCGGTGATTGCCGTCAATTGTCCGGATTTTCGGGCTTCTGGATTTTTCCAATCCGCCTCTCGGCGGGGAACGGTCGGACAACCACTTCCAGGCGTGTCTGTCAGAATTGTGGATCCTGACACCGAGCAACCATTGCCGGTCGGGACTCCAGGCATGCTGTTAGTCAAGGGACCAAACGTCATGAGTGGGTATTTAGGACGTGAAGATTTGACCGCAAAAGTGATACGACAGGGATGGTACATTACCGGAGATATTGCCGCCCTGGATGAGGATGGGTTTATTACCATTACCGATCGCCTCTCCCGATTTTCCAAAATCGGTGGTGAGATGATTCCTCATGGACGAGTTGAGAGTGCCCTAATGGAAGCAGCAAATACCGAGACTATGACTTTGGCTGTCACCGCCGTGCCTGATGAACGGAAAGGGGAGCAACTGGTGGTCTTACATACCCTCGATGAATCGGCCATCCCGGAAATTTTGGAAAAGGTCACCACTCATGGGTTGCCTAATCTTTTCATCCCCAAACGGAGCAATTTCATCAAAGTGGATCGTCTCCCTGTATTGGGAACAGGTAAGTTGGACTTGCGCACCCTAAAACAATTGGCATTGGCAAAAATAAAAGCACAACTTCCTCAATAACGAGCACTGAAGGGCCTGAGGTCCCTATTCACCTCATCTTCATCCCGCCATAGAGACACCCAAAACCAAAAATAGGATTGATCAAGATGAGCCCGTACTGCTAGCTCAAATAGGCATAAAATTTGTTGCGACATAACCTTCCAAACCAGACACCATTGGAAGGCCTTTTCCCTAACCTAAAAGAGCTATGCGTAAACCTAAAATGGAATTTTTAGGTATTTGGGGTTAATGCTTTTCCGCTACTTTAGTCAGCCATCGAACCCAAGGACCAAGCGCTCCGTTCACTCAGCCAGGGGAAAAGATTCTCTCGAGAGCCTCCTGTCATCTTCTGCCCCATTCATTGAACGAAAATATAATGCATAAGATTTCACTTAGGGAGCTGTCCAAAAATTGGGGGCCATCTCTGTATGTCAAAGGGAGAGGTGTGTAATGAAATTGATCCGGTGAAAAGGAATTTGTGGTGTTGCAGTTAAAAATTTTGTTAATTGACCACTTCATCAATGGCGGGAATATGGTGATGGTATTTTGATCATCATACCTCAGCACCAAAATTGGCGGAAAGAATTGACTCAAGACTTCGAAGACACCCGAACATTCTTTGGCATAGTTAACTTCACAACCCAGATATACTCTCTCCGACAAAACTCCTCGCCGGGGCGATCCCGTAACCAAAAAAAAATACTTGGAATGAGGAATACCGGGCGGTCAAGCATAATGGAAGGTGCTAACTGAGGACGACCCGATCCTCGGGTCGTCCTCAGAAAAGTGAGCCCAGATTACCATAAAGAAGATTTTGCTCTCGATCGACCCTGCGATTCATTTGACGCTCTTTTTCCTGAAACCGGCCTTTGCGAAAGATCATATTCCTGAAACGCCTCATTCCGTTTGTTCGCCATTGCGGAGGAAATCCCGAGATAAACCTTTCTGGCTGATTCGGACAATTGTGGATCGAACGGCGCCCCTCGAAAAGCTGCTTCGGCCGCCTTTCGTTCATCATAAGTCAATGGTCGACTCTGTTCTTGCATAACTCCTCCCCATTCATGGTTGCCTTAATCAAGGATTAATGGACTAGAGGTCTCGGTTCTTTTTCCGCCTGAATCCGTTTCCCACAATTTAAGCAAGCAAAATACAAAAGACTTAATCCGACCTCCAAATCCACAGCGCGCTCGACCACCATTGCACCCTGACATTTTTCACAGATTTTCATAATGTCCCTCAAATAATAAGTGTCCCTGTCTTCCGTTCGTTTAAGCAAACCATGTGCCTCTCTTCGGAATTTAATCAACATCCCCGATTTGCATAAAATCTAAAAGAACAGGGGGTCATTGAAGGGTTGGAACACCACCACAATCTTGATCAACAAAATTCCGATGTTAAAACCGTTGACAGATGTCTCTAGGCGCCCTTGGACAGTAGGGCAAGATCATGTGATTTGAGAGCAGGTTGGTTATAGTTGTATGGCGGCAAACCCGTTAAGCATCCTGACAAGACCCACCACATCCCAATTGGATAAGGGACCCGAATGTTTTCTCTGACAAGGGGGTGAATTTGAGAGGAAGGTGAGGGAAATGGCGACCAATTGAGATTCGCAACAAAATGAAATTAGCAGGAAGGGAAAACGACCTAATTACATTCAAAATTCCGCAGAGGGATTGTTGATCAAGAAACACCCAATGGAAAGTACCAAGATTTGAATCTCCCAGGGGAGAATGAACATTTCGGCCCAGTCATTTGTGTGGCCTCAAGACAGAAAAGTAAAAGGACCTGGCGGTTCAGGTCCACTACGTAAGAACTATCAAGGTAGCTTCCCTGAACCCAAATACACATACCGATGCCACACAAGCTCCATTTTTTCAGATCAAATTTCCAACATTCGCTGTGAAAGAAAATAACCGGAATCCTTCCGGGCTATTACTTTAAAAACTTGTCCGATTGGATATTGACTGGAGCCGGCGAGTGGGATTGAACCACCGACCTGCTGATTACGAATCAACACAAAGGGGGTTGCCGAAGTCCTTGAAGAATCGGCAATCCCCTTCTCCTTCTCCCATGAACACTAGCGTTTCCCCTACTCTGCTTTTCCCTCCCTTCCCTCCTGATCCTTAAGTTTTCTCCCTCTTCTTAACACCGTAATAACACCTGTTCTCTTTGCTAAGGGGTGGGGCATACCTTTGGGCCACTTCCCTAACGGTGTGAGCACAGGCCACCTGTAAACCCTGATGCAGTGGGGTGCTCGTCGGGTGTCTGTTCCCCTCCTTTTGATTAACTTGGTTGCTTTTTAAAGGGAGAGGTGTAAAGTAGCCGTACCTTAAGTACTATTTTGCCTAAATTCAAAAAAGGATAGATCCAATATTCTTATTCTAATGGTTTTAATTATTCAGTTGCCCCGAACAATGATTGCTAGAGAGTCTAACAAATTAATGGTATTTGCTTGGTATATCTACTTGGTCTTTATTCCTTCAGTGGGCTTTCCCTTTGAGTCACAGGAGGGGGAACCAAGTAAGTTTGAAGGCAGTCCTCAAAATTCCGCTAGGAGTCAAGACGAAAAAGCTCTTCCAGAACTTAATCAAAATGAAATTAGATGGATTAATTCAAAAGATCCAGGTGAGGAAGAATGGGAGATCTGGTTTGAAAAGTTTCAAAAATCTGACCCAAAAGTCTTTAAAGGAATCATTCTTTCTCAACAGGCTATTCTAGACCGTTTGGGTTACCCTATCTCTCGTCCTTATGATGGGAAGTATAATGAGGAATTTAAAGAGATACTCAGTGACTATCAAAAACACAATGGTCTCAGGGTAACGGGAAAGCTTGATAAATTAACGGGGGATACAATTGGGAAAGATGCCGAAATTATTGGGCGAAAGCCTCTATACTTGAGTAGTTTTCTCATTCATTTGGACTCTTGGAAGGAATACGTTTACGCTCAAGGATCTTTTGTAATTGACGGCATAGATCAAGGTATCCCAGAACAAACAAGTAAGATCTCCTGCTTCAGGAGATGGAATCACTGCATTGAATCCGTAGCTAGCATAGTTAAGGATCTTTTGTCTGTAGACACCATATTATTTGAGGTGGAGCGTTGGGACGAATATGAAATAGTTTCAAAACCCAATGATACTTCTTTTTGTACTCGTTATACTTTACGTGTTCATCGCTTGCAAAAAGCGGTATTTAAACAGCGATCTACGAAAACCAATGAAGGTCCCTGCGAGGGAATTATGACAGAGGATCTACCAATGAAATTGGTTAGTGGATTTGAGGTCCGGCGAGAATTAGATAAGAAGTATTCCGAAAAGGTGCAGAAAATTATTCGATGCGATCTTTTATTTGGAAAATTCTGTAATGATCTCGGGGAGAAATAGGCTGACAGCTTTTATCCTCAAGGAATAAGACAGTCTCGGTGATCCTTAAATCTACTTTCAACTCCTAGTGCGGAATAGAAAGCTTCTAAAAACGTTACAACAGAATCAAGTGCCCAGGCGGCACAATCTGCACTAAGACAGCGATGAGGAAAAAACTTCATAGTGGAATCGGTAAATGGTGGAGGAGTGTGCCTTAGGTTAATAAGTGCTCGGTATAATTTGGAACTCTCCATCTCAGTACCCCAACGAGATTTGTAATGGATAAGCTCATTTCGAAGTCGAACGACAAGAGCAGCGCTCTGAAAGGGTGGTCTTCCTTTGTCGAAAGTTGGTTTCTTTAGTAAATGGAGAATGATACTGAACCGCGATAGGGTATTCTGGGAATCAATTACCTCTGCGAGAGGTGCCAGGAATTGTTGTGCTTGACGGTTTATATGACTGCCTCCCAAATGACTATTTGGTCCATGCACACAGGTTTCATCAATTTCTGTTTCCATGGCTGCTACGCACTGCATGATAGTCGAACAGACAAGCCCTCTGTGGCGACACCGAGTTGGCTCATCTATAGTAGTTGCGGTGAAATCAGATTCTATCTCACGAGCCTGGCGGACAAAGATTGCCGAAGACTCAAGGAACTGACGAACAAAGCTATAACGAACATCCATGGTAACGGGCATGGTCTTAAGTTTTATTTCCGCTGGCTTTATTTTCATGGAAACACAATCAATCTTTTACTCATCTTCTTTTGTTCGGAACGAAGTCTATTGAATACCTGATAAAAATGGATCAAACTGAAGATGCAAACAGCAGTTATGCCAATATCACGCTCTAATGTAATATGATTTCCGGTAAAAATTGCAGAAGCAACATCCCACCCGAAAAAACACGCAGCCACAAAAGAAATAAAAATAAATCCTGTCACCCAACTTATCTCACGGTTGAGATGAAAAGAATAAAACTCTTTCCGGCTAAGGGGCTGGTCCCAGTAGTTTAGGGTAAAATACTTCTCCAACTTTTCCAATAATTCAATTTGCCTATGGCTATTTTCCTTTAGGTCCTCTTTCCAAGCTTCTTCTTCAGAATGTCTCTTAATCCTTTCTGTAGATCTTTCAATTTCAATAATTGCCTCCTTTACTTCAGGACTTAATGTTTTCCACGATTCCTCCTTTTCTTTGGCCTCTCTTGAACTCATAAAGACCTCGAAAGTTTCAGGATCACACAATAGAAGTTTTTCAGACCAGGCATTATTCTCTTTATAAAAATCGTCACAAAGCCTTTGGAGACTTTTCTCACCCTTTTTGGGGCCTAGTTGTGATCTCAACTGCTGTTCATAATTGTCTAAAAATTCCTGGTATTCATTAAGCAACGCCTGACTCTCCTCGGGAGACATCCAAATAGAATCGTCTCCACTTTCTTGTTCACTGGAATTCATTTTGAGGCGATCCTTTTCTGAACACTAGGTCAATTTCGGTCCTAAAATAGCACTATCATCAATTAAAAATTAATCTGGGAAAAAGTACCACGTGTACCCAAAAACAGATAGCATTTTCCTCTCTTTTTTATAGAATGAGCCTGAATTTCTGAATCATGCAGGGAGGTACTTGTGGGAAGCTGGGGAAAGACAAAATGGGGGGAACAAGTGGTATTAAATAGCTCGGCTACCTCAAAGATAACCTCTTTTTTGCTCTACCTTGGGGGTCAATAATGCTTACAAAAAATGTTCAATAAAAACAGCAGCTTAAAGATTCATTCTTGCAACAAATGTTTACAATGAATGTTCAATAGTCAGCAATATGACCTCCATTCTTGCCGTTTTCTATCATGTCATTTTTATGAACCATCGGCTTTTTCACTCCCTTTCTTTTTGCGCCTATGCCGGTTAACCCTGACAAAATTTCCGCACCTTTCTGAACAATACCTCTGCCGTTTGATTCGTATAAAGAGCGTATTACATTCCTTCCTCTGACATAATTGGATTCTCGTATACTCATTCAATAGAGATTGAAATACGCGGGTAGATATAGAGGCGGTGGAATCGTCGTCTTTGTGGAGGCTACCATCCCGCTTTAATTGAAACTTCCAACCAGGAATGGAGAACGCTGGCTCTGACGCCAGGAGTTTTTTCCTTTCTTCTCCCATCTGCTTCTGAAGCTTTTCTAATTCCTTATCTTCGATCGGGCTATATGTCCTAAGACCTGTGTTTAGTACCATTCTCACTTTTCTCCTCAATTCCACCTTCATCGGATTATCCCATTCCGAAATGGGGTCTTCGTCTGGCAAGTTTAGTAGGTCCTGTAGAGCTTCGACCTTTTCTTTTTCTTTCTCCGACAATTACCCCCCTCGTTCTCTGAGCTATTTTTTAAGTGCTCAGTGTCTCCATGTAATGGTAATAATTTTATAAGCATTACATTGTTTCTTCAACATACTGTTTTTAAATGGTTTTTATCTTCTTAAATTAAAGGTAATACCGGTAACGCCACCGTATGTATATAGGAGGAAAACGAGAGTGCGGGAAATTCAGAGAAGATTAAACCAGAAAAGGAAAGGAGATGACGTTCGGAATCCAATCGAGATCCGCCCGCACTAGAACCAATGACTGAACTTATTATTCACACTTTCGGAGGGATTATGAAGTAATGCTTAATCAAGAACCAGAAATTGCAAGCTTTAACTCAGTAGAAGAAGAATGCCAAGAGGTAGTCCATATTTCGAGTAGCGCTCCAGAAGAGGATTCCCTACAAGACCAGAAGGAGGAAGAGAGAACAAGTGGAGCACATGAAGAGAGTGACCCCACTGTACCCGACTCTCCAAAGGTTCCCTGTCCTTATGAACTCACGGATAGGGGAATAATCTGGCATAAACAGACTCGGCATGGAAAGGTGACCGTTTCTTTGACCAACTTTCCCGCTCAGATTGTGGGAGATGTGGTGGAAGATGATGGCGTAGAACGCCAGCGCTCTTTGGAATTAGAAGCCACGGTTGAAGGTGCTACCAGTCGATTTACCATTCCAGCGTCTGAATTTCATTCTATGAATTGGCCGACCCAACATTTGGGACCAAAAGCTATCGTTTACGCGGGTTATGGAGGGAGGGACCAAACACGAGTGGCCATGCAATCCCTTTCAACGGCCATTGACTCTAAAACTATCTACACCCATACGGGCTGGCGGAAAATGTCAGATGGGACCATGGTCTATCTGCATGCCGGTGGGGCAATTGGTACGGGTGGCACAGTTTCTCATATAGGAGTCAATATTGGGGGAGCATTGGCCAAGGCAATTCTGCCCGAACCCTTACAAGGTCCAGAGCTTCAGGCAGCCGTCAAAGCCAGCCTCGGTTTCATCGAAGTAGCTCCAAAAGACATCACCGTTCCCATCTATGCAGGGATCTGGCGAAGTGTCCTGGGGGATGTCCCGTTTTCGCTATACGTTAGTGGGCACACCGGCACAATGAAAAGCACCCTATCCGCTTTGGCACAACAACATTTTGGGAAAGACATGGATGCGTCCAATCTTCCTGGAAGCTGGAGTAGTACAGCGAATGCCCTTGAAGGATTATGTTTCACCGCAAAGGATTTGCTGTTTACTATTGATGATTTTTGTCCACTAGGAAGCCTCACAGATCAACAACGCTTGCATGCCCAAGCGGATCGAGTGTTTAGAGGGCAAGGGAATCACGCCGGACGGCAACGCATGCGGAGCGATGGTTCTCTCCGTCCTCCAAAACCTCCCCGTGGTCTTATTCTCGCCACTGGGGAAGATATTCCTAGAGGGCAATCCTTGCAAGCCAGACTGATTATTCTCGAAATGAGTCCCGGCATGGTGAACCTTGATCATTTAACTTCATGTCAGGATCAGGCCGGAAAGGGTGTATATGCCCAAGCAATGGCAGGCTATCTCCAATGGGTTGCCAGACACTATGACAGGCTGAAAAAGACCCTATCTCAGAAAGTGAGTGAAACACGGGGACGGTTATTCAAAGATCACCAGCATAAACGGACCCCGGATGCCATAGCACACTTAATGGTGGGATTAGAATATTTCTTGGAGTTCGCTCAAGACATGAAAGCCATTGATATTCAGAAAGTGCAAGAGCTTCAAGCGCAATCATGGGAAGCTTTGCAGTCTATTGGTGAGCAACAAACAGGACATCAGGGTGGACAAAACCCCGTGTTCCGGTTCTTTGAATTGTTAAGTGCGGCTGTAGCGGCAGGAATGGGCCACCTCGGATCGTTTTCTAATCTTATGCCTAACAATCCAGAGTCCGCAGGATGGAGAAAACTCTCACAAGATACTCCTAATTTTCCTTCACATTATGAACCGCAGGGTACAAGAATAGGATGGGTCGATGAAAAAAACATCTATCTCCAACCTGATGTGGCCTATACGGTTTATCAACGAATTGCGAGGGATATGGGTGAGGCTTTACCAATTTCCTCTCAAACCCTTCGCAAGCGGTTAAAGGAACAAGGAGTGACACAGGTTGAAGAAGGACGCTTGACCATACGCAAAATGATTGAAGGGCAACGTCGAGAGGTTCTCTGTATCCCACTTGATCCCTCTATTCAGAAAGTGCACCAAGTCCACCAATTGTACCAACCATCACGGGGCAGCACCTATATTTCTGGCATGTGAAGGGAAAGCTTATTGTGATAGGGAAAGAAGTTGAGGAATGCCACATGCGAACAGAAAGGTTGAGAGAAGAATGGAAGAGAGGCAAGTAAAGATAATTGATTTAATCCAGGCAAAAGAGGCAGCAAAATACATGGGGTTATCTGAGACTGCTCTATCTACATTGGTGAGTTTGGGAAGTATTCCTTATGTGAAAATGGGACGTTTAATTCTGTTCAGTCGGGAGCTTTTGGACCTGTGGATGAGAGAACAAGTCACCATGCCAATGCCCCCAAGAAAAAACTGAGAATGTATTTAGTCGTAGAATTGACAAGGAGTGAAGACACGTGAAGAGAGAACAAGTGGCGAGATTTGAGTTAATGAGCATTAAAGAGGCATCTATTTACACGGGCTTATCCATAAAGACCCTGTACACAATGGTCAGTCAAAGACGGATTCCCCATGTCAAAGTAGGACGGTTACTTCGGTTTGATGTGGGACTACTGAATCAATGGTTACATGAGCAAACAGTATTGCCGATGCCTGCAAAAATGGCTTGAAGTGTGATAGCTAATAAGCTACCATACAAACAGCATGAATCTTAAGACATTACGGGAACAACGAGGGCTATCTGTACGGAAGCTGGGGGAAATGGCGGGGGTTCATTATGTCTCGATTGTCAAAATGGAGTCAGGCAAGTTGGATCCTCGCCTATCCACCCTCAAGCGTTTAGCAGATGCTCTTAATGTTTCTGTATCGGAGTTAATCGGGGAACAACCTAAAACCAAAGGAGGGAAGTCTCATGGGACTCACAAAAAGAAAGGATAGTTGGTATGTAGAATTCCCTGTCATTGATGATGGGAAGGTGTTGCAATTAGCGCGGGGAACACCAGGGGCTAAACTGAAACGGTGGAAAGTTGGAGCAACAAGGAAAGATGTAGCGAAAAAACATGAGGCCAAAATCCAAACTGATCTCATGTTGGGAAAGATTGGTAGTGAGAAGATAAAACGAATGGGTTTTGCTGAGTGGGGGGAAAGTTATCTGTCTCTGGAAGAGGTGAAAAGTTTACGAAGTTATCGGGACAGGATTCTGTCTATTCAGAATCAATGGATTCCTTTCCTGGGGAAAAAACCTCTAGATGAGATTACCGCTACTGATGTGGAAGCTTTTCGATCACAACGCAAACATCCGAAAGGAAAGCTTTCTTCTTTATCCACGGTGAACTATGACCATGCCATTTTGAAGCATTGTCTGAGTTTGGCAGAACGAAGAGGATACATTTCACACAATGCCGCAAAAAAGGTGCCTTTGCCCACTCCTGATAACGAAAGGGATAGAATTCTGACGCCGGAAGAGTGGGATAATCTTTACAAGGCGGCTGCTGACCATTTGAAGCCTATTCTCTTAGTGGCCTTTCATCTTGGCATGAGGCAGGGAGAAATTCTCAATCTCACATGGGACCGAGTGGACCTGAATGGAGGTTTTATTAAACTTCGAGGGAAAGATACTAAAGCCAAGGAAAGCCGAGTTGTTCCCATGACTCCACTCATCAGTGAAGCACTAAGAACACTCAAAAAAGTACGGCAATTACACTGTCCCTTTGTGTTTTTATATGAAGGGCATTCAGTGCAAGAAATAAAAAGCTCCTTTATTGGAGCCTGTAGACGAGCGGGAATTAAAGATTTTCGGTTTCATGACCTGAGACATTGTGCCGCAACTAATCTAAGACGGGCAGGAGTGGATACGTTAACGGCCATGAAGATCGTGGGGCATAAGTCAGAGAAGATGCACCGAAGATATAATTCAGTGTCACAAGCTGATTTAACCCAAGCTACTCAGAAGCTGAATTTCTACCTTTCTAACACCCTATTAACACCTGCCTCTGAAGTGCTTCCTGCCAAAGTTGTAAGTGCTTGATTATATGGAGCCGGCGAGTGGGATTGAACCACCGACCTGCTGATTACGAATCAGCTGCTCTACCACTGAGCTACGCCGGCTCACATTGGAAGGAATCAAACAGCGAAGGACCGCCTTTACTGGAGAACGAGTTTGGTAGGTTACCTTGTGGTCGTTTATACCTTTCGTCGCTTAGTAACGTCAACTTCAAAAGGTCGTGGGTCTTATCAAAAAGTGGAGGGAATTTGCTGAGGAATAAGTAGGTTCCGCACTTATGCCCTCCCTTCACCTTCTCCATTGACAAGACCGCAGGTATATTTTAGTTTCTTAGGTTGGCGTTGTCTCACGATCCAAATGAGGACTGAAGGTGGTTGATCGAGTGAAACACATATTGAGGGGAATCGGGCTTTTGATCGGCCTAGCAGGAACACCTCTGTTAGCCCAGGCTGACTTTCTTGTTAAGACCGTTGTTTTATCTAAAGAAGTGGACAAGAGGAACCCACAGGGAATATTCCGTCCTCCAGCCTATTGCGAAAAAGATAAAAATGGGCAAGCGGCAATTCCAATGATCCAAACATCACAAACTTCGCAAGTGATATTTTGGACAAAAATCGAAGCAACCACAAAAGGAAAAATTCGTCACAGCTGGCATCACAAAACCGATGGAACTTGGACCAAAATTTCAGAAGTGAACATCCCCATTCAACCTTCTCCAGGCTATCGCATGTGGAGCATGAAATCACTACGTCCGGATTTACACACCGGGGAATGGATGATCGTGGTTGCTCCTTCGAATGAACCGGATCGAATCCTCTGTATCGCACGATTTATGGTGAAGTAACATTGGGGGGGCTTCCTGAGCAATAATATTCACATTCGCATGACTCAAAACTCATAGTTTATGTGTTCCGATAATGGCGTCTTTTCCAATGGTCCTGTCTTACCATCCGTGTCCCTTATTGTTTTAGGCAGCTCTACATAGCGTCCATGCCTCCTTTCCTTGCATTTGCGAATCTCATCCGGTTGTTCAATCAAACAGGGACTCTGCTTTTACTCTTCCCCACCCTTTGGTCTCTGTTTCTTGCTTCCGAGGGTTGGCCCGGTCTTAAGCTCCTTTTGGTGTTCATTTTTGGATCATTTCTCATGCGAAGTGCAGGGGTGATTATGAATGACCTGGCTGACCGGTCATTTGATCGGGAAGTTCAACGAACACGGCATCGTCCCCTTGCTTCTGGCCAATTAACGCCTTCCCAAGGCTTAGCACTTCTGGCAGTTTTGCTTGGGTTAGCCGCCATTTTGTTATGGCTCTTGAATCCTCTAACACTTTTGCTGAGTCCTGTGGCATTGCTGCTTGCTGGGATTTATCCTTTCTGCAAGCGTTTCATCCATATCCCCCAACTTGTTTTGGGATTAGCATTTGGGTGGGGTGGCATCATGGCGTGGGCCGCTGTTCGAAACGAATTGGACCTGTCGGCTTGGATCCTTTTCGCAGCAACGGTGTGTTGGGCCATGGCCTACGATACGATTTACGCCATACAGGACAGGGATGATGACCAAAGGATTGGAGTCAAATCCACCGCCATTCTCTTTGGATCCTACACCTGGCTTGGGGTGGGCATTGCGGGGTTGATCATGCTGGCATGTCTGTCTCTGGTCGCCAACATCAATCATCTTGGCATTGAATATTCTATGACCTTAATGGGAGTAGCTGGTTTATTAGGCTATCAAGTTCTTCTTCTCCGCTCAAATATTTCAGGGGAAAAAGCCTTCTTTTTATTCAAACAACATGTCTGGATTGGGGTTCTTATTTTAGGAGGAATATGGATGGGGCATCCATAAATATACAAAATAAGTAAGGACTACAAACAAACCGATTAGTTTTATTTTAATCGGCCAATCACTCAGGAGAATTCCAGCCACTCATAGGCTTTTTTTATTTTTAATCCTAGCCTGTTTATCAAAAGCATTCCCACAATTCCTTAGAACCACCAGATTCAAACCAGGTCCTTAGCATGGATAAATGGTAGGTGAACACCTTTTTTGGCTAATGCAAGCCTAAAGGCACGCGTCTCGTGGAAAGAAGGACCGTTTTGTTTTTATTCTGAGAGGGGAACTGGATTTTCTGGTTTTGGGGCCTGGAGTGTCCCTAAATAATACGTGATTGCCTTGGCATCTTGGTCTGAAATCCCTAAATTTGGCATCCTGGTATGTTTTTTCATGGCTTGAGGATACAGAATCCACCGATAGACCCATGTAGGATTGAGGCGAAATCCTGCTCGATCTAATGCAGGACCAACCAGCCCACCTTCATCATTGAGGCTATGACATCCCTGACATCCGTATTTGTCATTATATAACTCTTTTCCCAGATTAGCTTGGACGGCACGTTCCTCTTCAGGTAGGGAGAGATCCGGTCGAGAGACCTGAGCCTTTTTAGGACGCTTTAAAAAGTTATCAACAGAGGCTTTAGCGTTTTCATATTTCTCATTCGCTGCCAGGAACGCTTCCTCTTCCGGAATCGTGACTTCTTCCGGTTCGTAATTCTCAAGCTGCTCATCTGTCAGCGTTTCTTCATAAGCAGCTTGAGCGGCCTCCGCTTTCTCGGTTGCGGCCTCAAAAGACGCTTTTGCCGTTTCCATCTCTTGCTGTGCCGCCTGGAATGCCTCATCTAATTCTTTTTTCCTGGCTTCAAAATCATAGCTCAACGACATACCATGAAGGGTCCGAACATAACCCACAATAGACCAGATTTCTTCCTCCGATAAGGTGTACTTAAATGTCGGCATGGTAGGGACGGCAAAGTAGTCCTCGTCATCTAATACTTTGGGATCGGTCGTATCTTTCATGTCCCGATAAATAGTGTGGAAAATCTCTTCATCACTAAAGGTGGACATTTCGGCATTGGATGCGAGATTTTTAGGTCTGGGGTCCGACATGCGCTCCCAATTAAAGCCTTCCCCTTGTTGTCCGGTTTCCCCATGACAATGACTACAATAATGGTTATAGAGCTTTCGGCCCTTAGAGGTTTTTTCATCCTCAAAAATTGCGCATCCAGAGAATAGCGTGAAGGTAAATCCGACAACGGCCAAACCGATGACTGTTATATCACGACCGCCTCCCGCTATCAGTTTCATACTGATTGCCCCTTTCTCAGTTTCCTTACAATCACCAGTTCGAAGGCCGCTGCGAGGGCTAAGCCCAATATAACCCAACCAAAAATGGAATTATCTGCACTCGGTTCAGCCCGAATATACCACCAAGTAGAAACGGCTTTCTGTCCACCTTTTTCCTTTACAAGACCATCCACAATGGCCCCATCCCAAAAAGCAAAGGCCACATTTCTCCATTCGCCAGGTTCTATTTGAACATCCTGCTCGTCCTCAGTTTTTAACAATCGGGTAAAGACCACTTTCCATGTCCCATTTTGCCAAACCCCTGTTGCCTGAACATCCTGGTGAGGTTGAGTTTCCAAGGTCTTAAACCCCTTCGCACTCATATCAACAGCTTGGCCACTTTCCTTTTTCCAAAACCAAATGTTTACCGGTCCACCTTCAACCTGCAGCATTTCCTGACCATGGGCAAAATGGGCTGGCTTGTCTCCAACCATAAATTCAAGTGCAGCGGCGTCCCCCGGATCTTCTGTGGGATCATCGTATTCCACTAAAATAGCCAGTTCTTGCCCATTATGAACCCCTTTAGCCTTGACTGATTTAACGGTTACTTCCTGAATTCTGGGAGGCCAATGCACCTGTGGCGCCAGATTAAATTCAGAACCAGGCACTGAATCCCATTGTGAAGAATTAGGGTCAGCGGTTGGTAAGCTGCCTTCTAATTGATACATTCGAACCGAAACACTCCCGAGTTCATCGGAAGCCGGCGGTTCGCTAGCAAATGTTTCCGTAAACCCCAGGACTCCGAACAGCCCAATAATGGATATGGCACCTAGGCTTCTTAGTCCGTTCGACATGTCATATTCTCCACTCATTTATCCACAACATGATTGGGTTATGCTTACTCTTCTTCTTCCCACGTCCGTGGGGATTGATGGGCTCCGTCATATTCACCCATTATAATTTTCCATATAAATTCTTCCGGCAATTCCTCTTCCCATCTTGGCATAGCTGACTTCCAAGGCATTCCTTCCACAGGTAATCCCACTCCACCTTTTTTAATCCTCCAGAACAAATAGGCCTCTTGTAACTGGGCAATGGTCCCAGGATCAGTAAAATCAGCTGGAGGAGGATTAAACCCAGGAGCTGCTGTGCCCTTTCCATCAAAATTAGCTCCGTGGCAAGGTGAGCAGTAGGCTGCATACAGGCCTTTACCCATCATAATGTTTTCGGGAGTTTTTGGATAAGGATTTGACAAACCAACAAACTCCCCAGGAGGTGCAGGATGAATGGTTCTATTTTCCGCAGGCGGCAGGTCGCTCGGAGCCAAACTGGAGTACGTCTGCCACCCCACCAGAAGCGGGAACATTACCAACACTGCCAATCTTGCCATATGGCCTATTCCTGATTGGCCTTGACCAGATAAAAAACGGAAGACCGGGCCCATCATCGCCTCCAAGGATGGGCCACTCATGGTCCCATAAATCATAATGCCGCTCAGGGCTAAGGCCAAATACAGGTAAATTAAACTTGCTGGAAGTGGTGCCGTAAATAACGGAAGTAAAAACTTTAAAAATATAAACACACCAGCAAGAACGATTGCTCCACTAGTAATAGGGCCTTTCATGATGTTCTCCTCAACCTGGCTATTCCCTTTAGCGATCCGCCGAATTTTCCATTTGCGATTTCAGTGGTGAAGAGACCGAAGCGACCTTTAACGAATCATCCGATTTTTGCTCGGTTTCCATAATGTCCTCAACTTTGATACTGATTGGTTCACCACTCATTTTTTGGAGGAAAGCAATGACCGAATAAATTTCCTGCTTACTTAATCCGATAGGATCCTTGTCGATATGGGGCATCTGTGCCGGATATTCTTTTGGAACACCATCATGCCTGAAGTCCAAATAAATATAGGCTTGAGGCTGAGTTAAACTTTCATAGATAAATTCCGGAGACAGTTTTGCTCCAATACCATTTAAATCTGGGCACCGGGCAGACTCACTTGGCCCGATTGAATGGCACAAGGCACATTGTCCTTTACTAAAAAATATTTTCTGCCCAATTGAAGCCAAATCATCCGGGCTTTTAACGCTGGCAAGATCGAAGGTTTCTACAGCAGGAGGCAAGGAGGCCATTTGCGGAACGCTCAAGGCAATTAAACTAAAGACTCCCAACACCATCGCGACAAAACCTAAAACCCGAAGGAACATTCCCTTAATAAAAAGCAGGATAAGAATTCCTACCCCAATGACACACATGCCTATTATTTGTAATAGCGCGACTTCACTCATGTTTCCTCACCCATGCTTTCCAAAGAAATATGGCCCTTTAGTCTTTCTCTTATTCCATTCCTATTCAAGCTTTTCCACGGCCCTTGGTGCACCACCAGCCATAGCTGGAGCCGAATGGCCAGGAATATCCACGGTAGATCCCCTTGGCGGCTGAGCCTTGGCTTTATCACCTAGTGTTGCCACCCAAAAGATAAACGCGACGATTAGACAAAACACAAAAGTGTTAAGAGACATAAATGCCGCTGCATACCCTAATGCTGGGGAATAGGCATATTCCGAGGTATCTCTCATAACACCATAAATGTGCCAATGTACTCGGGATGATGACCTGGCATACCCCATTAATGACATAAGTAAAATCACCATGACCGCATTTAAAACTAAACTATACCCTGCCCGAATAGGCATTTTACCCCACACCATTTCGGTTGTAGTTTTGGCACTTTTCATTAAAATGGCGGTTAGCGGAGTGAACGTAATCATAATGAACAGGACAATTAATACCTGTGCGACCGAAAAGTAATTAATACGAATGATGGCAGGGACGAAATACCCCCATACCCCAAGAACCACAACGGCGATTCCTGCAATGACAAGCAATCCTCCCATAATGGCTTTAGCTGCTTTTGCCCAACCTGCCGTTTCCTGTTTTCCCGCGCGCCAATACATAATAAAACTCATAAACGTGACGAGGATCATGATATTCGATACCGTCATTTTGGCAGACATCACACCGAAAACACCAAGCAAGGGATGGTGAGTCCCACCCATCTTTTGGGCTTCAGCCAAACTGGCGACCAAAGAATGCGGAGTCATCCATATTCCGAGACACAATAATAAGACGATTAACATCGCCATTACCGGTTTTTTGTATTGGTTTTCAGACCCCGGTATTCTATAGGTAATTCCCATCCAAAAATAATAGTTCGCCCCCAGGAACAGCACCCCAATCAGCATGGCTTGAAGAATAAACAGCCATGCCAAGAAACCACCCATAAGGGTAATCCCCATTTGTTGGTTGTATTGGTACACCTCACGCATAAGCCAATAGCCGGCAAAGGGAAGGGGCAACATACCGAACACCCCAATAAAATTACCGACATAACCCATCCAGTCGTAATGCTCACGCTCTTCACGGGAAACCGCCAAAAGATACCTGATGCCTGCATAAGCTCCCACGATAAATCCACCTAACACTACATTGGCGATGAGGCGATGAATATTGACCGGCATCCATGTAGGATTTTGCATAGCCATCCAAGCTCTCGACCAGGCATCTCCTTCCCCTAGCACGACAGGACTCGCTTGAAAGGTTGCCCATGAATTGGGAACCGCCATGATTCCAAGAGCAAAAAGATTCAGGAGGAATCCTAAAAAAAGATGGAATGTCTTTTTATTTCCCTGCATGTAATCCCACCCGTACCAATACATATAGAGGGTGGCGGTTTCTAGTAAGAAGAGCAGGCAATATACTAAGAAAGAAGGAAAAAACATATCGGTCAGGTAAGCCATCAACTTTGGATAAAGTCCGATCAGGAGGAACAAAAGGATCCCTCCAAAAAGGGCCGTGGTGGCATAGGCTGACGTCAAAAGCTTTGTAAATTCTTTGGCGAGCTTGTCGTACCGAGCTTCTTTCGTTTTCCAACCAACAAGTTCACAAATCCAGGCAAAAATTGGGACACCCAAAACGAAACCAGCCAGCAACAAATGCTGTTGGGCCACAATCCATATCAGATTACGGCTACCGATTCCTGGAACATCCCGATATTCCACCGACATTGCCTGAATCTCAGCACCTCCAGCCGCCATACCCAAAGCCGGAAGAAAGAGAAGGGCCAAAAAACTTGCCAATTTAAGCATTCCAGGCATTCTATTCATTCCTTGCGAAACGGTTGTATGTCCTAATTGGCCGGCCGTATTCATTCTGGCCCCCCTTCGATCGTTCATTATTTTGTTCAAGGCTACACTCCAGAAATTCCAAAACTTAGTCTAAGGTTTTCCCTCTCCCTTAACCGGAACCTGTGTATCTATCTTATTAATCTGTTTGCTTTCTTTTGGAAGGTCCTTAGATTTTACAGCTGATTCTGAATCCAATGGATTCTCTTCCTGAAGCTTTAAGACGGCAAGCTCTGCATTGGCTAGAACTTGCTCCGCTTCCATTAGTATCTTTTTTGGTTCAACTATTTCCTTTTCCTTTTTTTCAAACGTATAGACATATTCTTCATGGGGATGAGGGGTTGTTGGGGGCAGAAGAACCCAGAAAAGAAACACCAACACCACCCCTAACCCGGTAAATGCTGTTAAGAGCAGGGGCTGATCCGCTGGTATACGTAAACTATCCCAAAAATTAGCCTGGTCCACTGCGGAACCGACCACTGGCTTCGCATCCTTTACAAATGGCTGAGCAAGCCACCCTAGTCCAAACAGCCACCCGAAAAGACAGAGAATGAGCGCGACCGACGCCACACTCCCCCACATAACAAGCTCCAGACTTATCTGCTCGGCAACCGGAATGACAAAAATATTCTCTTTAATAGATTCCACAATACTGGAAACCACTGACTGAGCAGTTTCCGCTACCGTGGACACCACGAAAAGAAGGATCGGCAATGCCAAAGCACTGAAGACCGCCCATCGAATCCAAAGTTGAAGGCCAATACCAGGCCTCGGATCGACCTTCAGCCGGTCAATAAAAACGGTTCTCGCGCACAGACCAAGCGCCCAAATATCAACCGGGATGGAAACAAGTAGCAATAAAAAAAGCCCGCTCCCCTCCCAAGGGTGGATGTGTGCCGCCAGCAACAACAAGGCGACAACCATCTTTATTGGAAATCCGGTCCAGAATGTAGGCCAAAAAACAAGAAGTCCTAACTTCGTATTTGACATATGTTCCCAGAAATTAGTCTAAAAAGTGTCGGTTTATAATTGCGGACACCGTAAACACCAAAATAAAGACCATGATCACAGTCCACCCAACCAGAGCGATGGGGCGCTTAAAAATATTGCGCTCTGAATTGGTATCCAAAAAAGGCAACGCTGCTAAAAACGCCATAAAGGCACCTGGTATGGCCATAGCTCCAAGGAACTGACCAAACTCCCCGCCAAAAATTTTCAAACGCAGCAACTGAAACAAGAACAAGAAATACCACTCAGGCTCAGGATGGTAATCTCCAGGATCAGGAGTCGCCTTTTCCAGCAGCACCACTGGTTCAATGAAGGCCAGAGAACAAATGATTAAGAACACCGTGGCCATAGCTACAATATCTTTCCAGATTTGACGAGGAAAGAAATAATCTGTTTTTGCTTTAATCTCTTCAGGAGTTCCTCTGAACGGACCTGCGGGCCCGGCCTTTCTAAACAGGAAAATATGAAGGCCAGCCAGCCCCGCTAACGCAGCAGGCAAGACCATGACATGTATGACAAAGAACCGGCTCAAGGTCATTTGCCCAGGCGTAGGACCACCCTTAAGAAATCGAGCTATAAAATCACCAACAAGTGGAGTTTTATCCATAATTTCTACACCTACCACCGTTGCCCAGTAGGCGCGTTGATCCCACGGAAGAAGATAACCTGTAAAACCAAAACCCATCACAATGCCAAATAACGCCAAACCGACGAGCCAGACCAGTTCTCGCGGCTTTTTGTAGGCACCCCATAAAAATACTTGAGACATATGCGCGAAAACCATAACCACCATTGCAGAGGATCCCCAAAAATGGTAGCTCAACAGAAACCATCCGTAGTCCACCTCGTGAATGATGTACTGAGTACTCGCATAAGCATGATCCGTACTGGGGACATAGTAGAACATCAGCAGGATCCCAGTGACGACCTGAAGAATAAAGATAAATAACAACACCGAGCCAAAAGCGTAAGCCCAGCGAGAACCACCGGGAATTGGCTCATTCAGCATTTTGGCCTGAATTGTTTTCAGGCCTACTCGCTCATCAACAAATTCCACAACCTTTTCAAAAGCATTTTGTGGACTTGCGATTTGACTGTCTTCCTTCATGCGCCTTTCACCATTCCATCCTAGGCTTTTATAGAAGCCGAATTTGGTTATTTACCCCGGCTTTATACTCCACATCGATTATTTTCACTTCTCCACCCGCATCAACTTGCAGAGGGAGAACGTCGAGCGGCCTCGGTGCCGGGCCATCGATAACTTTTCCAGCCTCATCATAAATACTCAAATGGCAGGGGCATAAAAACACCCCGTCCGGAAAGTTTTTCGTCTTTCTCCATTTATACCCACAACCAAGATGAGGGCATTTCCCGGAGTAGCCGATATAGGGAGAATTGGATTTGTTTACCCAAATAACATCCCCTTTATTATCGTAAAACTTCATATCATTCCCCTGGTATACGGCTTTTTGAACTGCCGGAGTTGCCTTGACTACCCAAATATTTTTTTCAATCTGTTGCTCCGGCATAAATGCTTCTTTAAACCCACGGGTAAATTTGAATTGGAATCCAATATTCTCTTTATTCACCTTTTTGACATTGCCAACCGAAAACCAGGCATTATCGTAGGGTTTGAACATTGGCTTCATGAGATACTTCAACACAGGAAACACTAATGGCAAGGCAATTAAAGCTCCAATCGCATGTGTCATATTGGTAAAAAACGTGCGCCTTGGTACCCCTTGCTCTAAACGGGGCAAAGGAACCAAGATTTCTCCAGGTTCAACATGTAAATGATCCTCCAAATGCGCAATTTCCACTTCCTTAATTGTGACGTACTGATCTCGCTCCAGTACTGGAAATTGACCGAATTCTTCGGATGAACAACGAAGAACAATTTCCTCCTCACTCACCACCTCTTGAACCTGGCCGATAGGAATCTGGCGTTGCGCCCCGTGGCCATTCAATTCCTGAACGATAATATGACTAATTTCGTGGGAAAGTGGATCAACAATAACCTTAGAAATCTTCCCGACTTCCTTGTTCGCACACAATGCTTTTGCTGTCAATTTTGGTTGCATAGCCAGGAAAAACCTCAGATGTTGATTAATTCATTTTTATTGGCTTCGGAGTTTTAACTGATTCGTCTTTTAACGAAGCAAGAAAGGCAACAAGCGCATCAATTTCCTGGGGGAACATCAGATCTTTATACTTATCAGGCATTTTCCCTTTATCGTAATCCTTATCGAATCCTTCTGCTTTCCAACTTTTTGGATCTATAATTTTTTCCTTCAACTGTTCAGGGGTCATGAGGTTACCGATATTATCCATCTCTGGCCCACGCTTTTTCCCACCCTGGCCATACAGCTTATGGCAGTTATAGCACTCTTGAAGTTCCCATTGATCTTTCCCAAGAGCCACAAGGTCGCCTGAGGCCGCTCCACCACCTGCCGGACCTGGCGTAGACACCACCTCAACTTTGGTATCAGCTCCAAGAGAACTCAGTTGCTTGGAAATAGCTTTAGCCCGTTCATCCAATTCCTTTGCCCTGGCAATCAACTCATCCGCTTTGCCTTGTTCCGTTTGGGCGCGACGAAGTTTCAAGACTTTTTCAATTTTCCCCTTTTCATCTTCAGGGTCAAACTGAGGCAGAATCGACGCCCCGGCAATATAAAGTCCAGAAAGCAGGAGGTAAAACACCACTAAAGCCCCAACAGCCTTCACTCCTTCCAACCGTTTCATTGCCGGAGCATCTAAAAGAATAAATACCAACGCCCCTAGCATTGCATAAAGAAAAAACATGACCTGAAAGACTGGTGGGAAATGGGTAAACTTGGCCCCAACTACCAACAACACTCCAATAATGACCCCCAAGGTGGTCTTTTTCATGACACTCTTGGCAAAACTTTGGTTAGCCATTTGTTTCCTCTTTTTTCAAGCTTCTCATTTAGCTTCAGCCGGGACCGAGGATGCCAATGATGTGGCCGGTTTCGAGCTTCCAGCTTTTAGCGTGACAAGAATGGCAAAACTCACAACAGCGTAAAACACAATAGTCACCCCTGTTATCCACCATGCCGAGTATGCCAGGGTCGGCGTAAACGCTTCAGGAGTAAAATCAGGAACGAGGTTATAAACATGGTAATACTTTCGCGTCAATGAACGTACCGTGCCCATGAGGCCCATTGTCCAAATCACACTAAAGGCGAGGAATATGAGGACAAACTGTGAAGCGAAATCAATTTTTCCCCAGATGATTGTTCCTCGCTTAATTGCCCGGTTATACAACAGATAATTGACCACAGTCAGGAACACGAGTGTAAAGGCTGCAGCATTTTTCGCTGGCATAAGCGCTAACTCACTCGCCCATGACGGCAATTCCAATTCCTCAGTGGCCAGGCCTTGGGTCGGAACAAAACCATGAGGTGTCATCCAAATCGCATCTGCCACCACAATCATTAAAAAACCAACCTTAATCATGGTGAATGCCGACACCGTAAAATTCTTAAGACCGGGAACTTTCCCAAGCACAACAGGCAAAATGACCAGAATTCCTAGGACAATCAAAGACTGCCACTCAGGAGGAGGGAACATTTTCCAGGTAAATCCCATGATGGCCGGCATAAACACCACCACCACTGCAACGAATCCAGATATCCGTACCTGCTCTACACCCTGTATTCGCTTAAGACTTAACCAAATGTAATAATTACTGGCCAGAAAGATCAGGCCGATCATTGCCCCCTGCATCTCAAAAAACATCGACAATTGGTCAGCCATCATGTATGGACAAATGGAAGCGTCGTAATCACACAACTCGTAGGCCAGGAGGTAACCCATGAATGGAAGGAGCAACAGCGCCCCAACGCCGATCATGTTTCCCACAAAACCCATCCAGTCGTAATATGCGCGCTCCTCTTCTGTTTTTGATCCCATAAACATATAAGCCGCAATAAGTCCGGCAATAAACCCACCAAACGTCACATTGCCTACCAGTCGATGGAGGTTGAGGGGCATCCAGCTAAAGTTAGCCATCTTGTCCCACAAGCTGGCGGTCTGGATAAACTCAACCAATGACACGCCTTCCACAGCTTTAGCCGGCGTATTCATAAATGCGGTCGGTCCGTCAATGACAAAGAGTGTCACCGTTCCCACTATATTCAATAGGATGCCAAGAGCGATATGTCGTCCTTTTTTCGCTCCCTTCATGGAATCCCATGAATAAAAATAGGTATACAAAATTATTGTTTCAAGGATAAACAGCAGAGGGTAGATGACCGCAAAGACAAGGAAAAAATGCTTGATCAACCATGTCGAAAAGTCAGGATACGTCCCCAGGAGGACAAATATGAACAAACCTCCAGTTAAGGCTGTCATACTATACAGGATGACTGTAACCTTAATGACTTCCTTGGCCAGACGGTCATACTTCGGATCGTTATTCTTATACCCAAGCCATTCAGCTACAACCGCAAATATCGGAGCGCCTAGAATAAACGCCGCAAATAATATATGAAGTTGGGCGACAACCCATACGGCCGTTCGATTCCCCGAATAGGGAAAATCTACAAGTGGAGCATCCGGAACCTGCCCAAAGGCAGTAGCCACTCCACTTAGGCCCAACGCTAGAAATATCAATAGACTGCGATTCAGTGTTTTCAAGGGTCCCCGCCCTCCTTCTTTTTCATTCAATTCCTGGATTACTCTGCCGCTTTTTCAGGCTCTCCATCCGCAGGTGGTGCGGCAGCAGGAGCGGCACCAGCTCCTCCTGAAGGAACCCATTGACCTTTCGCAACATCATATTCCTTGCCCTTGAGCCCAAAACTGGCTTCATACGCAATTACCTTCCAAATGGCATCCTCTGAAAGTTTGCTCTTCCAAGCTTTCATCTTTGTACCAGATACCCCCTCAGACACTCGCCAAAACCATACCGCATCCGAATATAGCTCCATTTGCTCAGTTCGCCGGAAATCGCGAGCACCAGCCTTCACAGGCTTTCCATCTTTACCATGGCAACTCGCGCAATTCACATCAATATTCTGCTGACCGGTAAAAATCGCCTCCCCTTCTGCAAGGATCTCCGGATTATTCCAATAACCCGACGGCATATGTTTATCTGCATATTCCGGAGGAGCAGGAGGAGGAGGTTGCGGCGGACCTTCACCACCACCACCACATGCTGACATCGACAGGCCCATGACAGCCAAACCACTAACTAAAAGACTTTTTACAAATTGAAACTCGTTCATTGTTCCCCCTCGTTTACCTGAATCTTGGTTTGCCAAATTCCACATTACCTCACCTAAACTTTGCCCCTCTAGACTTAAAGACCAGAATCACTCCTTCTAAAAATTACTTCTTCCGATCCCTATCTTTTTAGTGAAGGACAACCTTCTATAAAACATCAATCCTGACTCCCCGTTCTCCAAAATATCTGCCAGAGCTTCCCTCACGGAAACAACGACCGTCTCAAGGCCATTCCATCTCGTTTCCACAAATTCTGACCTCAATCCAAGAATGATGGTCTACCTCTGAAGCCCATAAACAGACTGACCGGAACAATTGTTTTTTCCTATTCAAAATCCCTTGGGCTACATAGGTCTCTTGGGCCCAAAAAAGTTCAGGACTTCTATCACAGTCAGAAGCCAACCGTCAATTATTTCCTACGTTCTTGCGGGCTCTTTACCCTTTCCATGCCTGTATTTTTGGAGAATAAACAGACCAGTGAATGAGTCGAGAGAAAAAAATTTCCCATCCCACCTAGAATCGGATTAAATGCAAAAGCTGTTTTGAATTATCTGGATGATTCAGAACGATGAAGGGAAAACAATGCTTGCGGGAATAGTATTGTTAAGAGCTGGACTCAGACTTCTTCCACTTTTGCGCCCAGTCCTCCCACGATCGACCAAACGCCGTATCTTGACCTGAAAATTCGATTCCAGCCACATCTTGGTATAAAACCATCCGCGGATGCTGATCCCCTGGCAGGAATAGCTGTATATACGGCTGAGGAGCCTCCTCCTGACGATCAAATACAAATCCCACAACCTGCTCCCCATTTTTGAGTTGAATCGTCACATCGCCCCTATAATCAAACACGAGATTCATGGCTTCGTGCAATTCTTTCTCATTCGAAGGTTGCAGACACCGACCTTCCCAGGATTGAGGAGAACCAATTGAGGACATATCTGAATCCATAATGGCCCTTTACTTCCCGCAAGGCGTCGAGACTATTACCAGATGATCGGAATTGAGGAAGGGAAAGAAAAAACAAAAAATAGGAGATCACACAGCATTGGGAAACAGGGTTGCCCTGACGGTGCCGAAAAACCCACCCCATGAACTGAAGGTATCTTTCACAGCCGAAGCTTCATATCCACAATGCACCATGCAATCGCGGCATTGTTCATGTCGTCCCGATCCATAACGCTCCCACTCCGTTTCTTCCATTAATTCTCGAAAAGTGGATACGTACCCATCCTGCAATAAATAACAGGGGCGCTGCCACCCAAAAATATTGTACGTGGGATTCCCCCAAGGGGTGCATTCATACTCTCGCTTCCCCATCAGAAATTCAAGGAATAAGGGAGATTGATTGAACTGCCAACTGCGTTTTCGTTGAGCCAGCAATTGCGCAAATAACGAATGCGTTCGTTCACGGCTTAAAAAACTATGCTGATCCGGCGCCTTTTCATAACTATACCCAGGAGAGATCATCATGCCTTCCACACCCAACTCCATCATCTCATCAAAAAATCTTCTCACACGAGCAGGCGCCGCATCATTAAATAATGTCGTATTGGTCGTTACGCGAAAACCTTTAGCCAAAGCGGCTTTAATGGCTTTCACAGCCACGTCATAGACGCCATCTCGACAAACGGCATGGTCATGTTCTTCCTTGAGGCCATCCATATGGATGCTGAAGGTAAGGTATTTGGAGGGAGTGTAGTCCTGTAATTTTCTTTCAAGCAGAATGGCATTTGTACAGAGATAAACATACTTTTTCCGCCTCACAAGCCCTTCGGCAATAGCGGGCATTTCAGGATGAATGAGGGGCTCTCCCCCAGGAATACTCACAATTGGCGCACCACATTCATCAGCCGCAGCCAAACATTGCTCAGGCGTCAGGCGTCGATTCAAAATATGGTCCGGGTATTGTATTTTCCCACATCCTGCACATTCCAGATTACACCGAAAGAGCGGTTCCAACATCATCACAAGAGGGTATCGCTTCACACCCCGCAAGTGCTGTGAGAGAGCATAATGAGCTACGGTGTACATTTGGGACACAGGTACCGACATTGTTATTTTACTCCTGGAGGTAATTGACAAATTTCAAGAGCGTCTACTTCTTTTTCCCCGCAAAAACCTAACACCTACGTCTGATAAAACCCGAATAAATGGAGGCGCCGAGCGGGTTCGAACCGCTGAATCGCAGTTTTGCAGACTGCTCCCTTAGCCACTTGGGTACGGCGCCATGACGGGATCATTATAAGAAGTCTATTTTCTCTTGTACAAGAGAAGATCTGGCTTTCTCTTTCTTTAGTCTTTGAAGGGCTGGAACCATTACTGACGAGGCAACACGGGAAGTTCTCTTGAAACAGACCGTATTGATTTTAAGGAAAGATCTTCCATAGAGGAGGGATTACCGGAAAGGACATCAGGTGTCTCAGGAATATTGATGCTCGGCTCTTGACCACCTTGCTCCTTGGCCATCAATTCCACCTCTTCAATTAAAGTGTGAAGAAGCTCTTCAGATGGCACACGTTTATACAATTTCCCTTTTTTAAAGAGAATCCCTACGCCTTGTCCTCCGGCTATTCCAATATCAGCTTCTTTCCCTTCGCCGATTCCATTCACCACACAACCTAAGACAGACACGGTGATTGGGGTGGTAATATGCCCCAGTCGATGCTCTAATTCGTTCGCCATTTTCACTACATCAATTTCAACTCGCCCACATGTCGGACAAGCAATCACATTGACTCCTCGGTGACGAAGCTCCAGCGATTTCAAGATTTCAAAACCCACCTTGACTTCCTCCACAGGATCGGCTGCTAACGAAACACGGAGGGTATCGCCAATACCCTGAGAAAGCAGCCAACCTAACCCTATAGCAGACTTCACAGCGCCAGTCATTGCAGTTCCTGCTTCAGTAATGCCGATATGCAGAGGGTAATTGGACTGTTGGGCAAACAACCAATAGGCGTCCATTGCCATGTGCACGTCAGAGGCCTTCAGGGACACCTTCATATTGGTAAATCCAACATCCTCCAACGCATGGACTGCATTCAGCGCCGATTCAGCAAGAGCTTCAGCTGTGGGATAGCCGTATTTCTCAAGAAGATGCTTCTCTAACGAGCCCCCATTCACTCCAATTCTGAGTGGAATACCATAGTCATTGACGGCCTGAATCACCTCTTCGGTTTTCCACCACGGCCCAATATTCCCTGGATTAATTCTGACGCAATCCACGACTTTAGCGGCTTTTAATGCCAGACGATGGTCGAAATGAATATCCGCGATCAAGGGTAAGGTCGTTTGTGATTTTATTTTTGGAAGCGCATCAGCCGCCTCCATATCAGGCACGGCCACCCTGATTAATTCACACCCAGCTTTCTCTAGCTGTTGAATTTGCTCTACCGTCCCAGCAACATCCCTCGGATGAGGAATCGTCATAGACTGAACCGATATGGGGGCATTGCCACCAATTTTGACCGATCCAACCTGGATTTGCTTTGTTTTTCTTCGAGAAATATACACGAAAATAATCTAACGTATTGCGGCTTGAAGGGAAACCCGGTCATGCAACGCCTTGGCCTGATCATAAATACCATCCGCCGTGAGGCCATACTTTTCCCGGAGCAAATCCTGAGGACCCTGTTCAATATACCAATCTGGCAACCCGAGCACCTTGGTCGGCATACTCCAACATTCTTCCTCTGATAAAAACTCTAATACAGCCGATCCAAAACCCCCCATCCGGCAACCTTCTTCAATCGTAATTAAACACTTCACTTTTTTGGCAACATCCCGAATAAGATTTTTATCCAGAGGCTTCACAAACCGTGCATTTATGACAGACACCGACACACCCTCTTCTTCTAAACGCTCCGCTGCTTTCATAGCCTCCGAAACCATCACTCCAATGGCGATAATCGCCACATCATGCCCATCAGACAATAATTCACCCTGTCCAATTGAAAGAGGAGTGGGTTCAGAATCTAATGGCACCCCCAGGCTACTGCCGCGAGGATATCTAACCGCCACTGGCCCATCATGCACCAGTCCTGTTTGGACCATATGCTGAAGTTCATTTTCATCTTTTGGTGCCATAATCACCATATTGGGAACATGCCGCAGAAACGCAAAATCAAAAGCCCCATGATGCGTTGTTCCGTCTTCCGCCACCAAACCTCCCCGATCAATACAAAAGGTCACCGGAAGATTTTGGGTTGCCACATCATGCACAACCTGATCATATGCCCGTTGCAGAAATGTAGAGTACATACAAATAACCGGCCGCATATTATCAGCGGCGAGACCAGCCGCATACGTCACAGCATGTTGTTCAGCAATCCCTACATCAATTAACCTGGAAGGAAACTCCTTTTCAAACTCAGCCATGCCCGTTCCCTCGCACATGGCAGCCGTAATGACCACCACTCGATTATCTTTTTTGGCTTGACGAATCAGTGTTTTGGCTGCAATGGAACTATACGAGGGGTGACCGGGCTTTTTCACCGGTTGCCCAGTTTTGGAATCAAAGGGTGAGCAGGCATGAAACCAAACAGGATTCTTCATGGCCGGCTGAAAACCTAATCCTTTTTTTGTAATCACATGCAGGAGAGTTGGCCCTTTTAATTTTAGAACATTCTCCAGGGTCGGCAATAAATGCTCAAAATTATGTCCATCAATGGGACCCACATATCGAAATCCTAACTCTTCAAAAAGCAAGCCTGGCAGCAGGAAGCCTTTGGCCAGCTCTTCAGCCCGGATCGCCATTCGCTTCACGGGTTCCCCAATTTGCGGAATAGTTTCCAGGAGTTGAGAGGTTTCTTCCCGAAGCCTGGTATAGAACTCCCCGGTAAAGGTCCGATTTAGGTAGGCGGATATGGCTCCGACATTTTTGGAAATCGACATTTGATTATCATTCAGGATCACGACACAGTCTCGGCCCATATCTCCGGCATGCTGAAGCCCTTCCAAGGTCATTCCGGCAGTGAGGGCACCGTCCCCTACGACGCAAACCACCTTATTGGACTTTCCTAATTGCTCACGAGCCTCAACAAAGCCCACCGCAGCGGACACCCCGGTCCCGGCATGTCCGGCATTAAACGTGTCATAAATACTTTCTTCTCTTTTACAAAATCCGCTTATTCCACCGAACTGTCGGACCGTATGAAATTGTTCACGCCGACCCGTTAATAATTTATGTGTATAAGCCTGATTGCCGGTATCCCAGACGATTTTATCGTCAGGAGTATTCAATAAATATTGCAAAGCCACGGTCAACTCAACCACGCCTAAATTGGAGGCTAAATGCCCACCAACATGGGAAATCACTTCTATAATGAGTTCCCGAATTTCCTGACAGAGTTCAGGGAATTGCTCACGGGAAAGTTTCTTTAAATCTGCTGGACTTTCAATCCTCTTTAGCAAGGACATTGCTCATCCTTTCTTGATAAACATAGCCTGTTGTAAGGGAAAAACTAAAAATACCCCAATTCCGATAAGAATAAACAAAATCTTCCCATAGCTGCTATACCCTGTCAAGCATTTAGATACCTGACTTTAGGAATGATCATTGGAACGATCAACATTCCCCTGACTAAGAATCTGCTGCAGTAAGTCTTGTGCTTCCGGTCGATGAATCCGTTCCCATATCCACCTCTTTTTAAGAGGGGGCGTGTTAACAACCCGCGTTAGCTCCCTCACCGCCTCCAATGTTTGCTCGTGCTTCAGGTACCACTTCGCAAGATCCAGCCCCGCCGGTGCATAAAGGCTATCGAGAGAAACCGCCATTTTCAAGTGATCCCCAGCTAACTCCTGATCGCCTCCTAAGACCCAAGGCAATTCCTCATACATTCGCCCTAACATATGGTGAGCCTGAACATTTTCCGGATCAAGTTCCAACACTCGATGCACATGTTTCTTCAACTTCTGAATTGTCAATGCCGCCGAGACCAAACCCTCCAACTCCGCAGCACTCCCAAGATTGGCAGCATACAAAAAATGGGCCTCCGCAGAAGACTCACGAAGATCAAGGGCTTTTTGGGCAACCCTGGCTCCCTCCTGGAACGCTGCTAACTTCTGCTCCCGATCAATGTACACCCCATATCCCAGATCCAGATACAAGCCGGCCAACCGAAGCAAGCGAGTCAGGTCGGTTGAATTTGCAGCTCCTTCCCTCATCAAGGTCCCCAGCTCCTTTTCAAGGCTCTCGGGATATTGCTGATCGGTTACCTCCTCACCCCACAATGTCCCAGAAGGGAGAAAGAGGAGTCCCGTCATTAGCGAGAATAAACTTAGACGCATATATTGATTCATATTTTCAGATATTGTCAGCACATATTTTCCCTGCATAGCGAATTAACCATTATCATCAGAAAGGATAATTGAGCCCCGCAAACACGGCTCCACCCTCCTTACTATACCCCCAATCGACGCGGGCCATGACATTGGGACGAACGATGGCTCGGAATCCCACTCCCGGCGTAACCTCCCAGTCATGGAACTGGCGAAATTCGAAATTTGGATAGGTCCGCCCCATATCAACAAATGGCGCTAATTCACATTCGATACCGACGTTAAACATTTTCATTCCAAATAGATGAATACGCTCCTCAACATTAAACGCCACCATATGCTTGTCTATAAATCTATCCCTCCCAAAGCCCCTGAGGTTATCTTCTCCACCCAAAGAACTTTGCTCGTAAAAGGGAATATCGCTCCCAAAACTTAATTGCACCATCGCCCTTGCCACAAAAATATATCGCTTAGAGGGACTCGGAATCAGGTGTCTGATATCAAACCCTGACAGAAAGTACAACATATCGTCATTTTTTCCAGCATCAAAGTTCTGGGCCAATTCTCCAAATGCTTCGAATCGAGTCCCTGCTGTGGGGGTATTAAGGTTATCCCTGGAATCATACTGAAATACAAGACGGTGAGCCAAAATCGTCGCGCCTTTCATTCCCGGATCTCCTGGGAACCGATCCTTAGCATATGATTCGCTATCAACGCCTCCCGGTTGAATTTCTACATCTCGAAACCTTTGGTTAACCGCCAACCGCGTCACATCATTCAAATGAATTCCAAAGTTCCAATGGACTTGAATTTCACGGCCGGTATAGTTTGTTTCATTATCTTGAGGAGTGATTTGCCCTAAGCCATAAAACCGCTTGGTCGCATTTTTAAAAAATTGTGCACCAATATCCACGAAGAACAACCCTTCGATAAACCCAGGGTCCTGGAAGCGAAATTTCAGCTTTCGTTCAATTTCCTCGGTATACGAACCGACCGCCTCCATTTGCCTCCCGCCAGACCAATAATGAAAATAGTTCAAGGTTCCCCGAACCCCTAAAAAGGAATTGTGGATGAACATTGGGGCAACGAGAGAACGGAGGTTCCCTTCCGCATCTGAATTTAATATCGGCGTAATCAGCCCGAAGTCCTGCCCATCATTTTTTGAAGAAGAAACCGCAGGGACCACAAAAAACGAATTCTCGGCGAGTGCGTTTGATGAGGGAAGGATAGCGCCGCCCACAGCCAGGCGAAATAACGCCAGGCCCCAGAAACGAAGCGATATCACAAAGCCGACTCCTTAGGACGAAGTCCCCAGGTCGGCTTTTGAACGAAGTTTCTCGAGGAGGGCCTCAAACGATGAGGAGTTAATAATGCGAGAAAATTGTCCGCGGTAATTTTTCATCAAGCTCACTCCATCAATTACCACGTCATATACCCGCCACTCCCCATTTTTTTGCAACAGACGATAATCCAAGGGTATCTGCACTTTTGGAGACACCACTTTGGTCTGGACTTCAGCAAATCCTCCCTTTTCGCGTTCTTTTAGGTATTCCACCTCTTCCCCCGAATACCCGTCTACATTACCAACGTAGGAATTTGCCAAAAACTGCTGAAATAAAGTTACAAATTCTTGTTGCTGCTCTGGACTTAATCCCTTCCACTGAGCAGCCAGGGTGCGCTTGGCCATTTCGGCATAGTCAAATCGCCGCCCAATGATTTCTTCAAGCTTCGCCCGGCGCTCCATCTCTTTCCCAGGATCCTTCAACGCTTGATCTCTCAGCACCACAAATACCTGATCAACGGTCTCCTTGACCGCTCCGGTTGGAGTTCCTCCTCCCCATGCAACAGTTAAGCATGCAAGAGAAACTACCACCCAACCAAAAAAAATAATCGCCACATTTCTTAAAGAATTGCTACACTGACACCTTCGAGATGCATTTGCTCCCATCTTCATGGTTGATTCAGGCCTCCGAACCAATTCCCTTTGCATATTCCCCCACCTCTATTTCACTGAACGAATAATCATTCAACATTGCCGTGGATAAATTGACTAATCACCTGCTCCAAATCAATTCCAGATTCAGTATCTATAATGGTCCCACCAGTTTCCAGGCGTTCTCCAGCACCCCCGGGTGATAATTCCATGAATTTCTCTCCGATAATCCCCCGAGTTTTTATTGAAGCAATCGCATCGTCAAACACGGTGATCCCGTCCTGGATCGCAAGGACCACTTGAGCCCGATCTTGTTTCAGACCGATATTCTTTACCCGGCCCACTTCCACTCCCGCAATTTCTACAGAAGCTCCGTTTTTTAACCCGGATGTAGAAGAGAATTCGGCCTGGAGTTCGTAATAATCACCACCAACCAATTCAAGTTTTCCAAGTTTAATGGCCAAATACCCAAGACAGATGACCCCCACCAACACAAATATGCCGACAATTAATTCAAGTTTTCCACGTTCCATCATAATAATTCAGTTAGGTTAAGTGATATTTCATTAAGGCAAGGGCCAGGAAGAATAATTCTCATATTTCAGCGTGACATAAATTTTGATATGACTCCTTAAACGACTATCCAGATTAACGATTCAGGCAGGAGCAAGATGAATACCATTATTGACTGAAATAAACTCACGAACGACGGGATCGGCAGTCTGCTGGAATTCATCCGATGGGCTCATAGCAATGATCTTTCCATTCTTTAACATAGCAACCCAATCTGAAATAGGAAAGATCTCTGGAATTTGGTGACTCACCATAATCCCCGTGAACCCAAATGTTTTTTGCATAGCTAAAATGAGCTTGTGGATTGCATGGGCCATCAGTGGATCCAGGCCCGTCGTCGGTTCATCAAATAAAATAATCTCAGGCCTCATCACCAGAGCTCTCGCCAGACCTGCACGCTTCTTCATCCCTCCGCTCAATTCTGCTGGAAATTTATGACCCATGTTTCCCAACTCCACCCTTTCCAGCATTTCTTGAACCAATCGACATATATCCTGTTCAGCAGCCCTTCGTTTTTCCCGCAGGGGAAACGCGACGTTATCAAATACATTCATGGAATCAAATAAGGCGGCCGATTGGAACAACATAGCAAATTTTTTGCGTATGTCATTTAATTCCCGATCATTAATTCGTGTAAGGTCTGTTCCATCAACGATGATCTTGCCTCGATCAGGACGAACCAATCCAATGATGTGTTTGAGCATCACACTTTTCCCCTCACCGCTTGGACCGATGATCGTGGTAATTTTACCCTTAGGAATGTCCAGTGTGACCCCTTTAAGCACAGACTGCTCGCCAAATGCTTTTTCTACTTCGGCCAGCTTAACGATAATCGGTAGACTCATAGAATGGTAACGTTACATAAGTACAGACGTTAAAAAATAATCCCACACCAAAATGAGAACCGAGGCTAACACCACAGATTCAGTGGTAGCTTTTCCCAGTCCCTCGGAACTCATTCTCGTATAATAACCTTTATAACAGCAGATCCAGCTAATAATCAGGCCAAAGCTGATCGACTTTAATATTCCCCCATAGACATCTTTCCATTCCACCGCTGATTCGATTGAACTCCAGTATGAGCTCCCGCTGACTCCAAGCAACTTGACTCCAACCAGATACCCTCCCCAAATTCCCACAACGTCAAATATAGCAACCAATAAGGGTACGGAAATAAGAGCCGCGACAATTTTCGGAGTAATCAAATATTGCAAGGAATTGATCGCCATGGTCTCCAATGCATCAATCTGCTCGGTAATACGCATAATCCCAATTTCTGCAGTCATGGCGGATCCCGCACGAGCCGTCACCATCAATGCAGCCAATACAGGGCCCAGTTCACGGATCATGCTTATTGCCACAGCAGACCCTAACAAACCTTCAGACCCAAACTTTCTCAGGGAATAATAGCCTTGAAGAGCTAATACCATCCCGGTAAATAACGCCGTCAGGATCACAACAAAGGACGATTTGAACCCCACAACATACATTTGTTTGACAATTTGAACGATCCTCACTGGCGGTCGGAATAACCATCCAAACGTCCGGATCAAGAACACAAACATGGCACCCATTTCCTCTATCAAGAAAAGAGTCCGTTTCCCAATGTGTTGCAACAATATCATGAAATTTCCGAGCGAGATTTATTGATGGCCATAGAGAACGTTGGCGTGAAAATAATGGCAAAAAATTTTTCAAAAAAACTAGAAAGCTGGATACCCGCCTGATTGGAATTCTTATACAAACGAAATAATCCCTTCCAACACCGAGGAGTGGATAGGACCAGTGCTACTCCTTTAACCCATCCAAATGGTTTGAGAAAGATATTGAAGTCTACCGGCAAATCCTCGTTAATACCATCAGAGATCGAACGAACAATCAGAAAAGGAAGACCATGATGCTTCGCCACTTGCCCAATCGCTCCACTCTCCATATCGACAGCCACGGCTCCAGACCGTTTCCCAAGAATACCTTTTTGTGAAGCCTGTGTAAGCACTTGATCCGTTGTCACAAAGCGGCCACTTTGAAGAGGATACCCATCCATCAATTGGATGCCTAAGGACGCATTGACCCAATCAGGATGGCACTTGATTGGTGGTAGAACAAAATCAGACATCAAATCTCCAGATTGTCCCAATAGAAGAACCTCCTGACCAATCACCAGCGATCCGATTGGTGAGGAATTAAGAGCCCCGGCAAAACCTGTAGAAATAACGACATCGCAGACTTCGCTCTCTAAAATTTTCTGGGCAATAGATCGGGCCTTGTCGGGACCCATTCCTGTCTGAATCACCAATACATGGGTCGACTCAGCCCGACTCTCTAATCCAGCATGGCCCACGCATTTAACAGAGCTCCCTTTGGGAAGAACTCGGCCAATTGCGTTAAACTCTACTCGGGTTGCTGTCAATATGACGATTCTGGTCAGAAAAGGCTCCTGCCATATCATTTTCCAAAGGGAGATATGCCAAAAACGAGCAGTCAGGACGGAAATTAGACAAGCTTGCTGATGTGTCTGGCCACTTGTGCGGCCTTTCGTAAATGGTCGGCCCTTGCCTCCCCGGTTACTTTTACATTCCGGTACATACTCAGGGCCCATATGGGGAAATACTTAAAATAACCATGATACCGTAAATAAAAAACTCTGGGGAACCCGGTACCTGTATGAAACGGTTCCTCCCAAACACCATTTTCACGTTGATGGCGAATGAGCCAATTAACTCCCCGGACAACACTAATGGAGTCCGATTCTCCGGCCTGAAGAAGTGCCATAAGAGCCCAGGCTGTTTGAGATGCCCCACTTTCCCCTCGACCCGCCTTCTGCGGGTCAGCATAGGAATCACAGGTTTCCCCCCAACCCCCGTCAGGGTTCTGAGCGGACTCCAGCCAAATCACGGCCTGCTGGATCCAGGGCACCGTCATATCGATGCCTATTGCACGAAGACCTGAAAGGACACACCAAGTCCCATAAATATAATTGACCCCCCATCGACCATACCAACTTCCGTTTGGCTCTTGTTCCTTGCGTAAGAACTCAATTGCAGGGTTCACAGCCGGGTGAGACTGGTCATAACCCAACGTTCCCAACATTTCCAAACATCGACCGGTTAAATCGGCTGTACTAGGATCCAAGAGGGCCTGATGATCCGCAAAAGGAATCTTATTGAAAATTAATTTATTGTTATCCTTATCATATGCCCCCCATCCACCATCAGAACTCTGTAACGCCAAAGCCCAACGAAATCCTCGTTGAATGGCCTCATCAGAACCGGACAACTCGACAGGGTGGATCTTGGCCAGCCCCGTTATCACAGCTGCGGTATCATCAACATCGGGATACCATTCGTTTTCAAATTGGAACGCCCATCCACCAGATCGAGCTTCCGGTGCTGACACAGCCCAATCTCCCACTTTTTGACATTGACGGGATCGCAACCAGGCATCTGCCCGTCGCAATGACGAATGGTCCAGCGCAAGGCCCCGTTCGATCAGGGTATTAATAATTAACGCAGTATCCCACACTGGAGAATGACAAGGCTGTAAATGCAACATAGTAGGGGTTGGGGTATTACCCCAGTTCGAGTAGACTTCAAGGTCTTCAATTTCCCTCAATGCCTTCTGAACTAACGGATGATCCGTAGAATATCCCAAAGCTCGAAGTGCATAAATTGAATAGGCCATAGCGGGATAAATGGCCCCTAACCCACCTTCTCCGTCCATATGTTCAATTACCCACGCCTGTGCGCTTTTCAACGCCTTTTTCCTAAGGGCCTTTATCGGGTAGGCCTCATATAAACGAAGCAGCCCATCGACCCAAACAAAGAAATTCCGCCAACTTAGGATGGTGGAATCTCGATGCAGCGGTGGCACATTAGCATAATCCACCTCCTGACGAGGCTGAAGAAAAAGTTCATCAATTCCTTGTTCCTTGGAGATTGCGCAAACGGGCCGATGGGCAAAAACAATTAAAAGTGGGATAATGACTACACGAGACCAATACGAAACCGCATATAAATTAAAATAAAACCATCTCGGGGCTAAGAATATTTCAGGAGGCATACACGGTATCCCCCGCCAATCATATTGTTCGAATAATGCTAAGGTAATTTTGGTGAAGACATTGGCCTGAACAACACCACCTTTTCCAAGGATTAAATCCCTCGCACGTTGCATCACAGGCTCATCAGAAGAAACCCCAGCCAGTTTGAGCGCAAAATACGCTTTTACCGATGCACTGATTTCTGAAGGCCCTCCGGAAAAAATCGGCCACCCGCCATCCTCAAGCTGGGTATGAAGTAAATACCGAGTAGCTTTCCGCTCTCTTTCAGGATCCACCATATCCAAAAACCGTCGAAGCATTACATATTCAGATGTCAGGGTCGTATCCGCCTCCAATTCCTGAACCCAAAATCCTCGTTCAGGATCTTGCATGCCCAATAACCAGTCCTCCCCTTTTTGAAGAGCTGACTCCAGAGCACTCATATGCCCAAGATTGGCCGTACGTTGGAGAGTAGGGTCGTGAGAAACGTCAGGATGCAGGTTATGAGAAACCAGCTTAAGGGGCGGTGGTTTCTGCTTTCCCCGATAGGGTATTAACTTTGGGGTCAGGGTTTCAAAAATATTACCCGATAACCGTACCAAGAATTGCTTGAGCAACTTCATTCAGACGTTCTTTCAGAGATGCAATATTCTATAATGCGATTTTGGGGGAATGTTAACAACCAATGTGATTTTCACAGGACGCAAAAAGCCCTGCTTAAACAGGGCTTTATAACGAAACGAGACTAGACTGTCAACCCGATGGCTATTCACCCGTCAATAGGCTCTGATTTAAGACCCTCCCTAGGTTGAAAGCAGAACAATACGATCACGGTGATGCTTCACCTGACGAGTTCCATTCCGCGTGTCAAATACCACCGGAGCGTGATCAACAATTAACTGGTAATCAAAGGCAGAATGCGCGGTCAAAACCAGCGCACAGGAACTGCCCTTCAACAATTCAGCATTTATCTGTTGAGATTTATATTCGTGTCCTTGAATAATGAGGGAAGGGGTATATGGGTCAGAATATTGCAAATCCGCACCTTGCTGTTGCAGCAACTCCATGACTTTTGTGGCAGGCGATTCACGTGGGTCTTCAATGTCGGCTTTATAGGTTACTCCCAAAATTAGGATGGTTGAACCTTTTAGGCATTTCCCTCGTTGATTTAAAACCCGCTGCAGTTTATTCATAACAAAATACGGCATATTTTCGTTGATTTCCCCAGCCAGTTCAATGAACCTGGTATGGACATCATACTCTTTTGACTTCCACGCTAAATAATATGGATCAAGCGGAATGCAATGTCCTCCCACTCCAGGGCCAGGATAAAAAGGCATGAAACCGAAGTTCTTCGTGGCCGCAGCATCAATCACTTCATATACATTAATGTTCATTCGGTCACACAGCAGAGTGAGCTCATTCACTAAAGCAATATTCACTGAGCGAAAAACATTTTCAAATACCTTAGACATTTCCGCTACCCGTGGGGAGCTGAGAAGAAAGATTTTCACGATGGATTGCTCATAAAAGGTTTTGGCAACTTCCCCGCATGCCTCTGTAACACCACCCACCAATTTAAATGTGTTATGAGTTTTAAACTCAGGATTCCCAGGGTCAACTCTTTCTGGAGAAAATGCGACAAACAGATCCTTTCCAACCGTTAAGCCCGTTGCGGTTAAGGCGGGCAAAATAACCTCCTCGGTTGTCCCTGGATATGTTGTACTTTCTAAGACAACGAGCATATTTGGATGTGAATTATCGGCAAGATGCCCAAGAACTTTCACAATGGCGGAAATATCCGGTTCTTTATTTTTGGTCAGAGGAGTCGGCACACAAATAAGGATTACATCACACTGCCGTAACACAGAGAAATCGGTTGTCGCCGCTAATTTTTTTTGCTCAACGACTTCTCGCAAATCAGAGTCCACCACATCCAATATATAATTCCGCCCCTGGTTCACCATTTCTACCTTGGCTGCTACTTCATCCACCCCAAACACCTGGTACCCGGCCTTGGCCTGAAGTACGGCTAAGGGAAGCCCTACATATCCTAGTCCAATCACTCCAACCTTGGCTGACCGATTTTTAATTTTATCGAGCATATCCACTTTTGCCCTCCTCTTGAGGCATGTTTCTTAAAACGATTCAGTTAAAGTTTTAGGAAATCAACTTTCCTTGTATTGGTTACTGTTAAATGCATCGCGCCATGACACAAAAAAACTAGGAAGACACATCATTTGTCACATTCGTGATGACCTTTCCCTCATTAATGGTCCACACGTCGCAGGTTGCATCCCCATCAATATTTCCAATTGCAACCGCAGTAAATCCCAATGCACTTACAGAATCTAAATTCGGGTCGGTACAACCAGGAGGTAATGTCCCAAGATTGGCATTGCCAATTTTATAAAAATATCGTTGCGAAGACCCACTCATGGCAAATCCAATCGCATTAAAATCATCTATATACCCATTATTCTCAGCGAAATATGCAATTTCGGCGGTATGGATTGCCACCAAATTGCTTTTTGCCTCTGTTTGCTTGGCCTTGGCTTGGTAACGCAAAAAATTTGGGATGGCTATGGTCGCCAAAATCCCAATAATTGCCACCACAATCATCAGCTCAGTCAAACTGAATCCTCTTTGGTCATTGAGTTGAGTTAGCATCCTGGAAACCTCCATGGAGGACTATTCTCCAATAGATTGTTATTTATCTTACCCTCGGATGATGGTACACCTGGATTTTCCAAGTAGCCAGGGCTTTGATGATTATCAACACGACCTTAAAGACGGCAAAGAATATACGCCAAACACTACTAATTTCATAAAAATGGCTATATCAGCGACACAAAGGCTGGAAGTATCAATCGTCACGCAAGGCCAATAAAGAAAAGGCGTGACTATTTATTCGCCAGAAAGAACCAAAACTTTAAGAATCAGACCATGACGCGAATAATGACTTAAAACAAAATTCATCAAAACCGCCACGTAGCGACCTTTAAAATAACCTGAAGCCCCCTCTTAATTATTGATTGACCCACGTCAAATTTTAGGATGGTGAGAAGTTAGGGGGTCAAGGTAGACTTGTGGGAAAGGGTAGGAATCGGTTCCCCAAAACCGGCGTCACGAAACCGCTTCCCCAGCGGTTTATTGGTTGAATCGAGTTGCAGTGAATGAAGCCATGCCTCTCGTGCCTTATCTCGTTCATCTTGTCTTAGGAAAATATCCCCCATATGTTCATAAATCACTGGATCATCGGACACTAAAGAGACCGCACGCTGAATCGTTTCCAGCGCTTCTTCAATGCGTCCAAGTTTGTAAAGCGCCCAAGCTAGACTATCCACGTAATACCCGTTATGGGGTTTTAACGCGACAGCACGTTGCGTAAGAGCCAAAGCCTGCTCCCCATTGATGCCACGATCGGCATAGCTATAACCCAAATAATTCAAGGCATCCGCATGTTCCGGATCCAACTCAAGAGTCTGCTCCATTTCACGAACCACTTTATCGAAAAGGTCTAATTTGTCATAGGCTGTGCCTAAATTAAAATGGAGCTCGGCATTTGAGGGGTCCTGGTGAATGCCCTCCTCCAATCTGGCCCTGGCCTTGTGATAATCTTCCATCTGAAAATGGGTCAACCCCAATAATAAATACGGTTCTGGCCTTTTAGGATTGAGATTAACGGCCTGATCCAAATATGAAAGCGCCTCTTGGTTGCGTTTTAACCGATAGGACACAAAGCCTAAATGCAGAATACTATCGAAAAATGTGGAATCCATTTGAACATTAGTTCGATACGCTTGAATCGCGCGGTCATAGTCCTTCATTTCCTCATATAACAATCCCAGGAAATCACGAACTCGCAATTCGTTTGGTCTCACCCGCAAGATGGCATTTAACTCCTCGATTGCAGCAGGAAAATTGCCTAATTCACCATAGATTTGAGCCTTAAGAATTTGCGCATGCAAATCATCTGGATTTTCTTGGAGAAAATAGTCCAAATGGTTCAATGCTTTGTCCGTTTTTTGCTGGCCAATATATAAACGGATTACCCGCAACCGGAATTCCCGATGATGCGGATTCACTTCAATCAAATAGCGCTCTAAAAGTGCAATACCCTCCTGAGGGTCCTTTTCTTCTTCAGAAATTGCCACTAACTTCAGATACGCCCGTTCAAAGGTGGCATGAAGAGCAATGGCTTCCTGAAAATGGGCCTTGGCTTCCTGCTTCGTTTTAGCCTCGAGAGCAATCACGCCCAAAAAATAATGCGCTTCCGCTGAGCCAGGCACATGAACTAATAATTCATGGAAAACCTCTTCAGCCTTTTGAAGCTCTTTCATATTTAACAGAAGGGTGCCATGAGAAATATATATCCGTTCATCCTGTGGAAAGTGTCGTTCCCCTTCAGTGAGAACCTCCAAGGCCCGTTCAGTATCCCCTCCACCAGCAAAGATTTTTGCCAAATCGAAAAACATCGCCGCCTGAGAAACCTCCGACACAGGAATTTGTCTCGCTAAACCCAAGGCTTCCGTCAGATGCGACATGGAGAAATGCAGTTTGGCAAGACGAAATTTCAAGAAGTTCGAATCTGTGTCAAAAGCCAAACCGGCCTGATATTCCTCTACTGCCGTAGTGGCATCATTATTCAACTCGGCAAGGGAACCACGAAGGAAGTGATAGTAGGCCTGGGGGTGAGAAGTTTCTCGACTTACCATGGACACTTCTTGTCCATTCAGCGTGGGAGAGGGAGCTGTCCCGCAAGATACCACCAACAGCGGAATTCCCCACAAGAGAGACCTCAGACGACCCAACCACATTGGAAATGTCTGCCCAGCACGAACCTTCATAGCTAGCACTCTTGTAGATTTCATAAACCCTACCTCAACAACTCGTTATACTATACCAGCCTCACGCACTCTCGTTAAGTCATTAAATTTGGCATACCGGTCATGAAATTGCAGATCCACTTCTCCAATGGGCCCATTCCGATGTTTTCTCACCAGGATTTCCGCAATGCCCTTATCGTCGGAATCAGGATTGTAAACTTCATCTCGATAAATAAACATCACCACATCCGCATCTTGTTCAATTGCTCCCGATTCACGTAGGTCGGCAAGCATGGGCCTTTTGTCCGTCCGGTTTTCTACTGCCCGACTCAACTGGGATAGGGCAATAACCGGAATATTTAATTCTTTCGCCAGTCCTTTTAAGGCCCGGGAGATATCCGAAATTTCCTGCTGTCGGGATTCGGCATTTCCTCTCCCTTCCATCAGTTGCAAATAATCAACGATCAACAGGCTCAATCCATGTTCAGCCTTAAGCCGCCGCGCTTTTCCACGCATTTGCTGAACGGTCAAATTTCCAGAATCATCAATAAAGACTTTAGCCTGCTCAAGTCGTCCGGCCGCCTCAGTCAAGGCCACCCAATCATGTTTGGTCAACTGTCCGGTACGAAGAGCATGAGAATCGAGACGAGCCTGAGAACTCAGCATGCGCAAAACCAGTTGTGCTCGAGACATTTCCAAACTAAAAATGCCGACCACAGCATTGGAGTGAAGTGAGGCATGTTCGACCATCCCTAAGGCTAAACTGGTCTTCCCCATACTCGGCCTACCCGCCACAATAATTAAATCGGATGGTTGAAGCCCGGCCAGCAAATTATCCAGGTCTGTAAACCCAGTCGGCACACCGGTGATCCGCTCTTTTCGGCTATACAACCGATCCACAATCTCAACACTGTCTTTAATGATACTACTAACGGGCGCAAACGTGCCTCCTAAATGTCCCTGAGCCAACCGGAAAATTTCCCGTTCAGCAAACTCCAGAAGTTCATTCGTCTCCGTCGTCCCTTCATAGCCCCGCATGACCACGTCGGTGGCGGTTCGTACGAGGCCACGAAGCAAGGATTTATCGCGAACAATATTACTGTGATACCGAATATTGGCGGCACTGGGAACCACTTGCACAATTTCGGCAATATACGAAGCACCCCCTATCTGGTCGAGTTCGCCGGTTCCTCGTAAATAGTCTGTCAGGGTGATTTGATCAACAGGTTGATTTCGTTCGGACAATGCCACCATGCCGCGATACACCACACGGTTCCCCGTTCGATAAAAATCCTCCTCCGACAAGATTTCCATCGCTCGATTGAGCGCAGCATTATCAAGAAGTATCGCTCCAAGAACGGATTGTTCCGCTTCTAGATTTTGAGGAGGAACCCGAACCTCTGGTGCTTCAGATATTGTCATGGCTGAATGTTTGTAACCGTTGAGGAAGTTCTTGAACTGGCATCCGGGTTTGCCGGGGTTTTTGAGAAAAGGAGGCGAATTCTAATAAAAGCACCGATTGCGGGGTGGAGGTCCTTTCTTCAAAAATCAATGCACACGGCAACCCTCGACGCCGAGCCACCGTGATGACCCACCTCAAAGCAGACTTTGGAGAACCCTCTATCATTTCTTCAATCACACAAATCCCAGCCCCCCGTAATCGTTGGGCAAGAGCATAAGATGCCTCAGCTTGATGAGGAGAAGTAAAAATTCTCACAGGCTGCAACCCGTTGCCGCCCACTTTTCCTCCGCGCTCCAAGGCGGAAAACACGCGGTCCAAATCCAACCCCAATCCAATAGCGGAAAGGTCTCGGCCAAACCGCCCAACCAAATGATTGTATCGCCCTCCTCCACCGATTTCACTGCCGAACGTGGAGGTGAAAACATCAAAGACCACACCATCGTAATAGTCAAAACCACGAAACTCACCAAGATCCAAAAGAATGTGATCTTGCACTCCATTCGCTATCAATTGCCGATAGACCTGCGTCAGACGTTGTAGGGGTTTAAGCAATTGCGAATCCTTCCCCGCAATTCGCATTCCCCATTCCAACACTTCATCACGGCCGTACCGTTCCGGCACCTGCAAGATGTCCTTTACCTTAGAACGGGATAACCGTTCAGTCTCTAATATCTTTTCCAACTGAGGGAGGTCTTTATGGGCTGCCGCGATTTCTGCCTGCTTTCGCCCATTCTGAGACAGACCTGATTGGGCCAATAGGGCTTTAAAAAACCCGACATGACCAAGAGAAATCTTCCATTCTGGCAATCCAATCCCTTCCAGAAGCCCAGCCAGTAATGTCACAACCTCGGCATCACTTTGAGAAGTATCATTGCCAAGCATTTCAAATCCGACCTGAAATACTTCGCGGTCTCGCCCCCGATGTTCGGGTTCATACCGAAAAACTGTGGTCCGATAGGAAAACCGTAAGGGAAGAGTTTCTCCTCCAAGGCCCATGGCCACCATCCTGGCAATCTGAGCCGTGGCATCAGGTCGCAAGACCAGAATTCTTCCTGATGCCCAATCAGCAAATTTATAGCATTTCTCTAAGATTTCAGGAGCCAAGCCCACGGCTAGGACATCAAGATACTCAAAGGTAGGAAGAATGATTTCCTGATAGCCCCAGGTCGAACATTGGGCTAATAATTGATCCTCCAACCTCCGAATGCTTTGCGCTGTATGAGGAAGTAAGGTGGCTGTGCCAATGGGGATAAGCGAACGGAGTGGTTTCATGAGGCGTATGGAAGAGAACCCGCCAACTCGAAATGTTTGGCCAAGATAGTCTGCAGAAAGAAACCGTCTAGCTAGCTGAGATCAACCATGCGAACGGACAGAATATCTTTCTCTTTCTTGAGAAGATCCAACACGGCGGAAGCGAGTGGGGCATCCAGACCAATAATTAGCAATGCCGATGCACCACGCTCGACCCTCGCGCATTGCATCCTGGCAATATTGACATCATGCTGCCCTAAAATCTGACCAACCATGCCAATCACCCCAGGGCGATCCACGTTATCGATCAAAATCATTTGGCCTTCCGAGACTACTTCCACCTGAAATTGGTTTATTTCGACAAAACGTGGCTCTTGACGATGAAAGAGCGTTCCACCAAGGGAATACGTACGAGGACCAGCTTCGACCTTGATCCGAATTAGACTGGAAAAGTCTCCGGCATCACTACTCTTCACTTCCTTAACTTCAATACCACGTTCTTTTGCCACGATAGGAGCATTCACGTAATTGATGACATCTTCCAAAATAGGAGAGAGCAGACCCTTTAACACCGCGACGGTCACGGGTGCCACGGTAAGTTGAGCCACTTCACCAAAATACTCAATGGTGACGGATTTAATCCCTCCATCTAATAATTGGGCCTGAAATCGCCCCATACGCTCGGCCAAAACCAAATAAGGTTGCAGTTGGGGAAGTACTTCTGGTGCCACAGAAGGAACATTCACAGCCCCTCTGGCAATGCCTCGCTTGAAATAATCAACGAATTGTTCAGCAATACCAATCGCCACATTCTCTTGAGCTTCTTCAGTAGAAGCGCCGATATGAGGGGTGCAGGTAAAGTTATCAAGAGACATAAGGGGATGCTTGGGATCCACTGGCTCAGTTTCAAACACATCAAAAGCCGCCGCTGCAACTTTTTGAGATTTCAGCGCATCACATAAATCCTGTTCATTAATGATTCCGCCTCTGGCACAATTCACGATCATGACGCCATCTTTCATCTTCCCTATTGTCTCGGTGTTGATGAGCCCTCTCGTTTCATTGGTCAAAGGCGTATGAACCGATATCACATCAGAACGATGAAACAATTCATTTAATTCCACCACTTCAATTCCCATCTGCTTTGCTCGATCAACGGCCAAGTAAGGATCATAGCCAATCACATTCATGGACCATCCCTGAGCCAATTTTGCAACGTACGACCCAATCTGGCCTAATCCTACCAATCCCAAGGTCTTATTATAGAGTTCCGCTCCCATAAACCGTGCTTTTTCCCATTTACCTGCCTTCATGGACATGGTCGCCTGCGGAATTTTTCGACTCATCGAAGCAATCATCGACATCGTGTGTTCCGCAGTGGTAATTGTATTGCCGCCCGGGGTATTCATGACCACAATGCCACGCCGGGTTGCCGCTTCACTGTCGACATTATCCAAACCGGTTCCAGCACGTCCCACAATACGAAGACGAGTTCCTGCTTCGATCACGTCTTTAGTGACTTTGGTTGCAGACCGAACAACTAAACCTTCATATTTTGGTATTTCTTGAAGTAATTCCTCTTTCGTGAGCTTGGTTTTCACATCCACAGAAAATCCGGCCCGCTCTAAGACTTCAACTCCTTTAGGGGAAAGGCTGTCACTCACTAAAATATTCATAGTATCTCCAAATAGGGGAGGCCCCACTTAAATTCGCACAAAGCAACATCAAGGAGTCTTGCCCGTTAATGGGGCATCTCATTCACATACACCCAGAGAGACTCACCTACTTTTCATTCAACCCCACGAACACTGATAGTGTATTCACAATACATATCGGCATCATACTGGGAAGTCATTCGTAACCGGGATTCCGGAGAGACGTTAGGCTTTGCGTTTCTCAAAATCGGCCATAAAATCAATTAACGCATCAACTCCGGCTTCAGGCATCGCGTTATAAATACTGGCGCGCATTCCACCAACCGAGCGATGACCTTCGAGTGTGGTTAATCCTGCCTCTTTCGCCTCTGTAATAAACGCTTTATCTAAATCAGGATTGGCCAAAATGAATGGGACGTTCATCCAGGAACGAGAAGATTTTTCTACCGGATTGCGGTAAAATTTTGACCCATCAATTGCCGCATAAAGTTTACCGGCCTTCCGCTGATTGATGGCACCCATCGCCGAGAGGCCACCTTGCTTTTTTAACCACTTAAATACCAAACCGGCAATATACACCGCATAGGTTGGAGGTGTATTCAACATAGAATCCGCTTCGGCTTGCTTGGCATAATCGTACACGCTTGGAGTAATCGGCAACACATCTCCGATGAGATCGTCCCGCACAATCACTAAGGTTAAACCAGCGGGGCCGATATTTTTTTGTGCGCCAGCATAGATGATTCCAAACCGACTGACATCAATGGCACGCGATAAAATAGTTGATGAAAAATCGGCAACTAACGGTACCGCGCCGGTATCTGGCACCCAGTGGAATTCCACCCCACCGATCGTTTCATTTGGCGTGTAATGCACATAGGCAGCATCCTGACTTAATGCCCAACGTTCAAACGGCGGAATACTGGTAAAATTATCGCCTTCGGAAGATGCCGCAACATTTACTGCACAATATTTTTTAGCATCACTTACGGCTTTTTTGCCCCACGCACCAGTCAGAATGTAATCAGCCTTACTTTTCCCACGTAAGATATTCATGGGAATAGTTGCAAATTGAGTTGATGCCCCGCCTTGCAAAAAGAGCACTTTGTAATTAGCGGGTACTCCTAATAAATCACGGACATCTTGCTCGGCTTCTGCGGCCACCGAGACAAACTCTTTCCCACGGTGGCTCATTTCCATGATTGATGCACCGGAACCGTGCCAATCCGGCAATTCCGCCTGAGCCTGTTTCAGCACCTCTTCCGGCAGGATCGCCGGCCCCGCACTAAAATTATATAACCGCGACATTATCGGACTCATCCTCCATACTTAAACTGGCCCCAGGAAAAACCACTGGCCTCACCAGCGTGAAAAAGGGGGTACGCTAGCACAGGGTCCCAGACCAGTCAAGAAGAGTACGGAACCTTGTTATTCCAATTTTGGATACCCTACAATGACCCGCGAATAGAGAGCGCTTTCATAGAGATGAAGAAGGTGGGAGAATAACTTGGGGACACAAACAGGGTTGAGATTGGAACAACGTGGGGATGGGAATTACTATAGAGTTATTCTCCATATTGGCAGTACTTTGATCCCCATCAGTGATGACATTGTTGAGGAATTACGAACGCATATCGCGCTCACGCCTGACCAATTTTTTCCAATTTTCGTCAACAAGGTGGGGTACTCTTCCTACTTACAAGAACAGATACGAAAGGAAGTACAGAGCACAGGAGATCTCATCCCTCAAATGTCGGCCATTCAACAGTTCTTTAGGCAAGAGTAAACTCTCCCTACCAACCAGAATGTCCTCTACCGATTAGCTATTGCGGTAATCTGCCCTATCCAAGCAGTTTATCCATAAAATTGAGAATGCGCATTTTCCGGTCTGGATCCTTCTCTAAAGAGAGTGCCCGTTGATAATGCTGCACCGCCAGTTCCGGCTTGTTTTTTTCATCATAGATCCGGCCAACGCCAAAAGTGGCTTGCGCATCATTAGGATTCGCTTTGAGCGCGCGGCTGAAATAATCCATCGCAAAATTGTCTTGCCCCTTATCATATAAAAACCAGCCGATCGCCGTCGCAGCTGGAGCAAAATTCGGTTCCAGCCGAAGAGCTTCTTCATACTGTCGTTTGGCTAAATCCAATCGTCCCCTGTTTTCATACAAACCTCCCAAGGCGAAATGAACCTCAGCATCATTGGGAATAATCTTCAATGCTTTTTTATATTCTTCAATTGCCAACTCCAACTTTCCTTGTTCGGCTAGAGCACATGCAAGATTGGTATGCCCAAATGGTTCATCAGGACGGAGTTTCAAAACTTCCCGGTATTGGGGAATAGCCATTTCCAACTGCCCCTGGTCCTGATAGGCCACTCCAAGCTTTAGGCGAGCTGCCACATAGGAAGGGTCTCGCTTTATCGCTTCGCGATAAGCTTTGACAGCTTGGTCGATGCGGTCTTTGACCTGATAAATCTGCGCCAGGAAAAAGTATGGATAAGGAGAATGTGGAGCCAAAGCTCCGACTTGTTCATACCTGACCACCGCGTCTTCCAGTCGGCCGCACTGGGTATGAAACACGCCTTCAAATAACAAGAAATTTGGATTATCGGATCGATCCCTCAGTAAGCGCGCAATCCACTCTTTAAGTATTTGCACATCGGTCTCTTCTCCAAAAGCCCGAGGATAGACCTGCCACGCTTCGGCAAAATCCCCTCGCAACATGCAGACGACATTCAACGCAAAAAACGGCAAGGGCCCGCACTCAGCTTGCTCCGACCACCGTCGTGCCTCTTCATAGACGACATCCCATTCACCTTGGCAAATGGAGTCATTGATCACACGCTCATAATCCACACTCATGCCCACATCCTTTGTCGAGTTCAATACTGCCGAGACACTATCGCGTCAGCGAATCTTCAATATCAGGGGAAGTAGCCTCAATGAGAGTCCCCAAATACGGATGTCGCTCAAGCATCTTTTGCTTCATGAGCCAAGCCACGGTTCGATACGACCAATGGCCCTTTACCCCGGACCGTAATTTGGCAATATATTCAACTTCCGCAAAATCCATCTTAAACAAACACCGAACACGAAACCCAAATGGAATGGCATAGAGTGCCGCTTCCTGATTGCTGACGCGCAATTGCTCAATATCCGATTGCACGGCATCCATAGCCTGCCGATACTCTCTCTCCACTCCAGCCTCCGCCAAAACCGACGGCACCTCATACCCATGAATCGTCGTAAAATTCTGCTGAATCTGCTGACAACGTCGGTGCCGGTGCATATCCCGCCACCCCCCAATATCCATCAGAACATCAAAGACAAATGCATACCCGGATCGAAATTCCTTAATTAAGTCGTCATGAGGACCACGACCACGAAGCGCCGCATCGACCACTTCCTGCTTCTCTTTCTCTGACCACTGCTGTACCCATTCAAGGAGTACCCGATAAGGGGCATGACTCACTCGGTACACCAGCGTCGTCACTAATTCATCCAACGGGGCATGCGGCTCCAGCAAATCAACCGGCTGATCCTTGCCTTTCCAGGATTTCGGATCATCATAGCCTGCTGCTTTAAGCCGCCCTTTCACCTGGCGAAACACGTCCCTGTAAACCGACCCCTGATACTCGTTGGCCTCCGCATACCGGGCTAATGTCGGCGCCAAGGGCTCTAGCCCTTTGGTCTCTTCCTGATGCAACTCGGCCCACACCGTTGAGGGTGATTTGGCGCACGCCTCCTTCAGATCTTCACCAATTCCCTTCAACTCCGGCAATTGAGCAGATAGCAAACGCGTGATTTGCTTTTCCAGCGTACGAATACTTACCACCTGCCCCACATTCGTCATGGCCGCCAGTGGAAGCAGATAGCGAATGACATCATAAGTCCTGGCACCGATGGTCCGGGCATAGTCTGCCGGCTTCATCGTCTCCGGCCTGGGATACCGCTTACCCAGATGAGTTTGGATCGGATCTTTCAACAAACGATAAATGTTATAGAGACTCCCAAGGATGCCGCGATATTCGCCCTCAATTTCGCTATTGGCAATCTCGTTGGGCACGTAACACCCGGCTGCGGCAAAGTTTTGATAGCGGCTGGACTTGGCCTGTCCATCCCACAGCGGTTCATCCTCAAGACGAATCGCCGCCAGCTCGGAAATCTGCTCGAAACACACCGTCGCGTGACCCAAATCGGCAATCGAGCCATGCCCATACGCAAAATAAAACTGCTCCCAAAACTTTTCGGAAGAATGAGAATGGACCCATCGCAGACTCTCCTCAATAGAATCGGGCGAACGGCTATATCGAGCCAAAGCATAAGCAGATTTTTCCGGTGGCATCGGCGCCAAAGCAATCACTTTTCGATTTCGTTGTTCGTCACTCATCAACTCAACCCTTCCAACTCCTCACGAAAGACACACTCGAAACAGAAGAAGGGGACACTATAGTCAGACAGGAGCGACATCTCAAGTCAGACATTATCTCTACGCCAGGCATACTCCAAAAACCTTGAAAGTGCCTGGCACCTACACTACACTCACCTGAATCTTCAGGGAATAATTCTAGCTTCAATGAATATCTCCGATCGACAATCGGTACATGGCCAATGGTCCTCACGATGGACCTTTATCCTCGCGGCTACGGGTGCAGCTGTAGGCTTGGGCAATATTTGGAAATTCCCCTACCTCACAGGACAAAATGGAGGGAGTGCGTTTGTTCTCGTTTATATCCTCTGCGTGGCAGCCCTGGGGATTCCCTTGATGATGGCCGAAATTTTGTTGGGGCGGAGAGGGCGCTCCACACCCATTCGTACCATGCAGGTTTTGGCTAAAGAAACCAACACCACTCAATGGTGGCAGATAGTTGGATGGTCCGGCACTCTGGCAGGCATGCTGATCCTTTCCTATTACAGTGTCATCGGCGGGTGGACCCTGGCATACATCTTCAAATCCGCAGGAGGAACGTTTAGCGGCGCCAGCGGCCAATTTGCTGCGGACACCTTCAGCAGTTTTGTGGGGAGCGGAACCACGCTCTTCATCTGGCATACAATTTTTATGGTTTTGACCATGGGCGTCGTGGCGGGTGGTGTCAAAGGCGGTTTGGAACGAGCGATTCAATTTCTCATGCCAACGCTTTTCATTCTATTGCTACTCATGGTCGCCTACAGCATGACCACCGGGTATTTTGGCAAGGGTCTGGAATTTCTTTTCACCCCGGACTTCAGCAAATTGACCGGCGCTAGCATGCTGACGGCGATGGGACAAGCCTTCTTTAGCCTCAGTCTCGGTATGGGCACCATCATGATTTACGGCTCGTATGTCCCCAAGGATACTTCAATTGCCTCCACCTCCATAATCATTGGCCTCGCCGATACCTTCGTCGCCTTGTTAGCCGGCATGGCCATTTTTCCAATCGTGTTTGCGAACAATTTGGAACCCGGCTCCGGCCCAGGTCTCATTTTCCAAACACTGCCCGTCGCGTTTGGCAACATGCCCGGCGGCCTCGCCTTCGGTTCGCTCTTTTTCATTCTCCTGCTTGTTGCCGCCTGGACGTCGTCGATTTCTTTAATCGAACCACTGGTCACTTGGCTCATCGAAACGTTTGGATTATCACGAATCAAGGCTTCCCTGTATTCAGGGTTTGCCACCTGGCTGATTGGCCTCGGAACAGTCTGGTCATTCAATTGGTGGGCAGAAATCAAATTATTCGGAGGAACCTTCTTTGACCTGTTAGATTTTGTGACATCCAATCTCATGCTTCCCCTGGGTGGAATTCTCATTGCCCTCTTTGCCGGGTGGCTCATGAAGGCCGAAAGCACTAAATCTGAACTTAATATTCATAATCCTACCCTCTACCTGGCCTGGCAGGCCCTCGTACGTTACATCGCCCCGGTTGCGGTGTTTATTGTCCTCCTCAATGCGATCGGCATTCTATAGCCTGAAGACCGACAAGTTTGCCTAATTTTCCGCAGTCTCAAACAGACATCCTGATTTTGGGAGAATATATTTCAAGAATTCCTGAGACCAATCCGACAAGACTCCTGAGCGAAAGGAGACTCCCTCATGAGTGAAATTTCTGCATTAGCTGCCGCCAACTTCCTCAACCAAGCTGCGCTTCCCCTTATTCAAGCAGCCACGATACCCCAGGGGAATCCGTCCTCATCTTCTTCAACCCAGGACACGGTATCGCTTTCCTCTGATGCCAAAACACTTCACGCACACCACAGGTAGCCCGTACTTAGGACACCCGAAAAGTTCAATTTCAGGACGACATTGAACTTTTAGGTCCCCTCCTTACTGCTTGACTGATTATTCAGATGAATTCATTCCAGCAAGCCTAAGACCGAACTCAGTTCAGGAAAAACGGCCATCTACTTGAAGTGGAACCGAGTCGAGCCACTCTTCCAGCGGCCGGGCACACCGGCACTCCACATGCCGAGCTTATACCTACGGTAATCCAACAGCCTTGTACGTGAATATTCCCTGCCCCCAAATGCCTCGAGACCACCCACCAACCCCAATCGACCTGGAACGCTACTCACTATGTGTCCGGGCGATCATTCAGAAGATTTCGCTGGAAGCCGTTTGAGTTTTATAAATTTAATTTATGATAAACCCTCACTGCTTAGTTGCGCGCAGAAAATGAAATTCTATTGGGTAGAGGAAAGAACAAGATTTCGTAAAGTTGAGAAAACCCCTGTTATTAAATCGGCCAGCGTCAGGGAGAGGGGTGAGTCTGGTCAGGCTGGGTTGATTGATCCCAGGGTATGCCTTGCTCTGAGAGATGAGCCAATTGATTCGCCCGGTTGATAAGTTTATCTAACTCGCGAACGGCCAGGGACAGTCGCTTGAAGGAGTCCTCCCCAACTTTCTTGGAAGGGTAATTCAAATGTAGGGAAGAAGATTCCATTTTTTTTGACCTCAATAGTCTAAAGATTGTAACCCGTTAGATTAAAAAGTTCATTGAATTGTTGGTTCCAATTATGAGAAATTCCTGCTCATTGCTGGAGTTTCACGAACACCGGCATGAGCAATGAACGAAATTTGCCCACAATTGATGTCCAATTTGTAAACCATAACCATATTCTTTTGCATACATCCCGTGAAACCGAAAGGAAATTCATGTTTAAGGGCTTAAAAAAGGAACTCTTCTTTATAGGTGTGATGGGTATGATATGCATTCTCCTTATGGTGGGACCAACTTGGGGGTCAGATTTTGATGCGAGAAGTCGTGTGACCAAGGGCACCCTCGAATTCGGATTTCTCACCGGGTTTTGGCAAGGGAATAATGCCTTTGGCAACGAGCCGTCGGCTAATCGCAGTGGCGTCTACTTTCTGCCTCAATTGGGTAAGGTTTTGACGGATGAGATTGGCTCAGGTTGGACATCGGGTAATGTCGAACTGTTAATTGAACCGTTGGCTGCTCACTATTATGAACCTTTTAGCGCCTCGGCGTTCGGAGGCTCGTTAGTGGTGAAATACAATTTCCTCAACTTTGGACGTTGGATGCCATTTTGGGATGCCGGAGCAGGCATGTTGTGGACGGATTTGGGACCCCGGATTCCCGAACAAAGCACGCAATTTAATTTCGTCCTCCAAACGGGTCCGGGCGTGTCGTATTTTGTGACGGAGAACATGGCGATGACCTTCGGCATTCGGTTCCATCATATTTCGAACGCAGGGATCGGCGAACGGAATATTGGGTTGAACGGATGTCTGTTTAATGTCGGGGTTTCCTTTTTTACGCCGTAAGGTATGGTGATGCAGTTCATAAAATGTCTGGCGAAAATTTCACAACCACGCTTTGCTTGAGAACGAACGTTTCTGTGTTTTCCAATCTTTTGGTCATCCACAAATTGATTCAGGTAGATCCCTAATGGATTATCTCCAGTCTGGCAATGCCCTGAAAAGATCGGCTTCAGGTCGATTTAGTATATCAGGCGATGCCCCCAACGCTTCGGACAGAATAACTTTTGGATGCGTGACTGAACATTGGGCATAGACATTCAACAGGAATTCGTTATGCGAAAGGTCTGATTAAGAGAGTGATCTTCGTCGGCACCAGTCGGATATCCTGAGCCACAATTGATTTCGCAGGGTTTCGAAAGCATAATACCGGGCATTCCTTAAGTCTCTGCAGAGGGAGGAACAATGGAATGAAGTTTTTTCATTGTTTGTAAAAAATGCACAGTTTCATTTAAATTCTTTAGGGATTCGGCAGGAATAGAGGAACACAAAAGGAGTTCCCTGCAAACAAAATTTTTTTGGGCTCGGGGCTCGGAAGATATATCTCTTCAAGTATTGTTCCGGAACGCAGATGCCAAGGTGCTCTTGATCTCTGGGCACATGCGACTGACCAAATCTCGCATAAGAATCACCCCATGATCGCAATCATCTCTTTGGAAGCTCCATCGCGTCCCCTCATGGAGCAGTTGATCCGTGACAATCGACTGCCGAACTTCGCGTCTCTTCAACAAAAGGGGGAGGTTGTCGAACTCGCCCCCCCCTTTCTTGATGGAGCCGTCTACGCCACTCTTTACACAGGTCAGCATCTGTCCGAGCACGGGGTTTACTCCTTATTTACCTGGTCCGCTCCCGAACAAAAGCTACGGTTATCCCACGAGCTGATACCGGATGACACCCTATTCCGACGACTGGACCGGGCAGGCAAACGAGTCGTTGCCATCGATCCACCTGAGCATCCCTTGCAAGAGCTGACGAACGGTATCGTCGTGAGCGGATGCCAGTTTCGATCGCGGGTCCATTTGGCCAAATGGTCGCGTCCTTCCGGCGCAAACGGGGAACTCTTGAAACACCTTGGCAAGACACCAAGAGGTGAGGAGACCTTTGGTCAGCCGTCACAACGCCATTTGCTTCACCTCCGGAAGATCCTCATACAGGCGCCCGGCCGTCTCGCGAGCGCGGTTGAACGATTGCTGGAGGAGAAGAAAGCCGATGTTCTCTGGGTAGGCATGGCTGCTGTCCATCTTGCGGGTCACCAGCTTCGGGATCCAGCGTCCGTCGACGCCATCGGGCAGTCCACGGCCGGAGCAAGTCTGCTGGAGGATTCCTTGATTGAGGTCTATCTCGCAGCCGACGCAGCACTTGGTCGAATAACACGAATACTGCCTGACAACGCAGATATTCTCGTTTTCTGGGCAAAGGGAATGGGTCCGGAGACCTGTCGGGCCGATCTTCTTCCCGAGATGCTGGAACGGATTCTGAACCCGCGCCCCATCGTCCACACGTCATCAGGAAATGACATCCTGACGAGACTACGGGCGATAGTGCCCACCTCGCTCCGCTCTAAAGTCGCAGATGCCTTACCGGATTCATTGTCTCTCCAGCTTACAGCTCGACTGGGGACAATCGGGAAAGACTGGAAGACGGTACGGGCCTTCACGCTCCCTTCAGACGGCCCTGGATTGGTTCGACTCAACATCCGCGGGCGGGAGCGAAATGGGATCGTCACCGAATCCGAAGCAACCGTGCTCCGCGACGAGATTACCGAAGGCCTGCGAACCTTTTGCGACATCGATGGGAAAGAGTGCATCGCGGACATTGAACGCCCAGGAGACCATTTACCTCCAGGGCACAAAATGGACAGACTTCCTGACCTGGTTATCCGATGGAGTAACCAATCATCGACAAACCTGCGCGGCGTGATTTCACCGAAATACGGCACGGTGTTGCGCGGAGGTGCGGGATCAGGGCGATCAGGAAACCACATACCCGGCGGGGGCGCGATTATCGTCCCACGATCGGGAACTTATCGCCCGATCAATAACCGGACCCCAAATCTGGTCGATCTGAGCGCAACGGTCTGTGCAGCAGCGGGTATTCCCTACGAGGACCTTCCCGGCCGGTCCCTTCTCGCATATGACTAAAGACTATCTGGCCCGATATCCAATCAAATCACCCGTCATATTCGACAAACTTTAATGGGTAGTATCTTGAAAAAGAATGTCCGAACAAAAGTCGAACATCAACAATATCTTAGAATCTCACGTGGCTTTCGACTCACTTCATGCTATTCTAGTTGGAAGATTGAGCGGCCCCATCCGGGACAATTCCTCTAGCATACCGCTCCCTAACAAGCGAAAAGGCCTCATTCAAATGTGCTGTCTCAGCACCGTGGCACATTTCTCAGCAAGCTGAGGAGAGGATCCTGCGCGGGACCCATGAAACGAATAACGGTCTTGTATGCCTATCTTGGCTTTTACCGCGATGCTGGCGGGGAACATGCCCCGTTGGGCCTGGCCGAGGAACTTGACCGCGAGCGCTTTAGCTTTGAAATCGTCACCTTGATGCCCACTACCTCCAGAATTGGCGCTGCGGTCCAGGCAACGGGGTGCCCCGTGCATGAGCTGAGGCTGGGTATCCCGCGGCTTACTAACCCGATCGGCATGCTCAAGGTTCTCAAGGCCTTTTATCAGACCTTCCGCCGCATCAAACCGGACATCGTGCAGACCCAATCACCATTTTGTAATGTGTGGGCCCGTCTGGCGGCCAAACTGGCGCGCGTGCCAATCGTCATCGCAACGATTAATTTTGATGAACCACCGCCTCCCTGGTTCCTAAGGCCGGTGATGCGTGCCATGCAGAGCTGGTTGGCCACGAGCACCACCGCCTACGTCTGTGTGGCCGAGCATGTGCGACAGAACCAGTTACATCCCGACGAAAGGGACCGTGCCGAAATCATCCACAGCTTTTTCGATCTCCCACGCTTTCTGTCAGGCCGTGCCGATTTACCGGCCATCCGCGCGCTCACCGATCCCGTGCGGCCAGTCCTCGGTCTTGTCGGTCGGCTCGAATACGAAAAAGGCCATCGGGTGGCGATCGCGGCCATGCGGACCATCGTCGAGGCCATCCCCGGGGCTCGCCTCCAGATCGTCGGGACCGGCAGCTTGGCACAAGCCCTCCGGGAGCAAGTGGTAGCCCTCGGCCTCTCGGCATATGTCGAGTTCATGGGGCACCAACCGCAGATTTGCGAGATCATGACCCATATGGACCTGTTGCTGATCCCGTCCTACAACGAAGCCTTCGGGAAGGTAGTATTGGAGTCGATTGCCGCCGGGGTTCCGTTAGTGGGAAGCCGGAGCGGGGCCTTTCCTGAAATTCTGGAACACGGAAAATACGGGACCTTGGTCGCCCCCTCCGATCCTGCCGCGTTGGCCGACGCGGCCCTCGCGATCATCGCGAACCCGGCCCCGGCCTTGGCCAAACTGCGGGCGGCTCGCGCCACCGTGCTCCCGCGCTACACGAAAGAGGACAGCGCCCGACACCATGCGGAACTGTATTGCCGGTTAACCCACACGTCTTCGTGACACATTGCCAAACGGCCTCCCGTCAGGAATAATTCCATTCCCGTCGAGTGAGTGGCGGGTAGAGTCAAGACCGGCGCCGCCTGTAAAAACAGGCGCGCGCAAACACAGCAACTGGAGGAAGCCCCATGCGTGAGAAGGAGCAGCCGGAGCCCGGCCCCACTGCCAGGCCGGTGGTAAGCGTGCTGATTGTGGCGGACCATGACACCGAGCGCCACGCCGAACTGGCGGATCTGCGCAGTTGTCTGCACGCCCTCGCCGCCCAGGAGGTGGATGCCCCCGTGGAATTTCTGCTCGTCGAGACACAAGAGCGGGCCCGAAGCCTGCCGGCGGAGGTGCTCGCCCTGTTACCGGGGTTACGGGTGATCGGCGTGCCTCATAATGCGACCTACGAACAAAAGAATGCGGGCGCACAGGCGGCGCAGGGGGACATCATCGCGCTCTTGGATGTTGACTGCATTCCCGTGGCCGGCTGGCTGCAGGCCCTGATCACCACGTTCCGGGCCCATCCCGACTACGTGGCGGTGAGCGGCCGCACCAGGTATGAGGGCAAAACCACCAGCGAGCGCTGTCTTTCGGTCCTCTCCCGCGGCTTTCTCGATCCCGGCAAAGAAGGCCCGACCCGCTTCATTTCCAATAACAACTCCGGGTTTCGCCGGGAGGTGTACGCACGGTTTCCCCTGCCGGAGGGAGAAGGCCCCTACGCCGCGCAGCTCCAATCGGCGGCCATGAGGCGGGACGGCGGCCGTTTTCTCTTTCAGCCCACCATGACCGTGATCCACGACTTCGAGGGCTGGACCATGGAGCGGGATATTCGGTGCCATATCGGCTGGGCCACGATCCGAATCCGGCAGATTGATCCCGGGTTGCGATTCAGCTGGCTGCTCCGGCTCGGGCCGGCGTCCATTCCGTTGTTTTACATAGGGCGGGTGGTGGAGAGCGTGGGGACGTGTCTCCGGGTGGGCCATCAATACGGGCTGCGGCTGACGGACTATCCCGTCGCCCTGGGACTGACCCTGTGGGTTCATTTTCTCGAAATCACCGGCATGCGGCTGGCCTTCCGGCACCAGCGCGTCGACCACACAAAATATCGCTGACTGCTTATGGCCAAGCTCTTGATGGCGTCGCTGGTGGACCCTACGACACACCCGGGGGGAGCCGGGACGTACACGCGCGGCTTGCTGGCGGCCCTGGAAACGAGGCACGCCGTCCAGGTGGTGGCCCCCCGGCACCCGCCTCCAGGCCCCTGGTATCGGTCACGCCAGCTCGTGGCGTTGGCCCGGTCCTGCCTCTCCCCCCTGCCCGCCTTGCCGTTGTTTACCCGGCAGCCGGAGTTGACGCGGCGAATCCGCGCCATCGCCCGCTCTCAGCCCTTCGATGCCGCCGTGATCAACGGCGGGGACATGTTGTGGGCGATCACCGAACTCCCGCCAGAAATGCCGACCGTGCTCATCGCACATAATCTGGAGCACCAGGTGCTGACTCAGAAACTGGCCAATTACCCCTTCCTTTCACATGTCCTCAAACGGGAAATTAGCAAACAACGTCAGTATGAGATCGAGGGGTTCCGTCGTTCGCGAGGGGTGATATTTCTTTCGTCAACTGAAATGGCTTGGAGTTGCGACCAGGTCCCAGGGTTGCGAACGCTTCATATTCCGCCCTTATTTACTAATCCTCCCGTGATTCGTCAGCCGCAACTCAACGGCCCTCTGCGGCTTGGATTCCTTGCCGATTTCGCATGGTGGCCCAATCGCCAAAGTTGGAAGTGGGTGATGGAGAATATCCTTCCCAAGGTACGCCGCCCAATCACCGTTCACGTCTTTGGGCGACAGAGTGACCAGATACCCACTTGTGACAGCGTGATCTCCCATGGCTTTGTCAAAGATCTTCGAGAGGTATGGGAACAGGTGGATATCATGATCTGCCCCATACGCGAAGGAGCCGGTGTAAACATCAAACTTGCGGAGAGTCTGTACAATCGAATGCCCGTTCTTGCGACCAACCAGGCTGTACGTGGCCTCACATGCTCATCCGGATCGGGGCTGGTGACCATCGATAGTGCTGAGGAATGGGTGACCTTCTTGAATTCGTCCGAAGCTGAACGACTTGCCACTCAAGTCCCATCAGAGGCACTAAGCCAACAATTCGCTGTCGACCAGTATAGGGAGAAGTTGAATAACTTCATACTAGAGGTGGTCGTTGATGGGCTGAGTAACCAAGATCAGTCCGCAAAACTATGATTCTGATTCGACTATGGACACATGACAAATCGTATGGGCAAAACCCGTTTTTCCCATGGCACGACCCTCACAGATCCAACCTGATTTGTTGGGATCTATCACCTGTCCTCTTTCTCACACTCCATACAAAAAACCGATTACCCCCATGTTCACTAGGGAAGCAATAAAAACTTGGAATATGATCCACCACAAGTACGAAGAACCTTGAGCAATAGCCCTTTTTAAAAAATTGATTTGTTTAAGGGACAGCCGATTAGGAAAAGCTTGCGAGATTTTCCTCTTTCACAATTATTTTTGTTGAAAAGGACAATGAGGTGAGTGGGAACTTGCAGAAGAGCGAGACAAAGAACTGTATAGACAGATCCTGGTGATTCGAGCTCAAGGGGATTGGGTTGAATAAGATCGGTTGTGAAGGAGGACTACGCGTAGCGTAAACGCCCCATTCGGTCTAAATGCTGCCGGGGAACTCTGTCGAGGACACGGTCAGTCCATCCATGAGCCAGACAGCCACTTGTCCCGTGCTGCGATTATGCCAGATCACATCGGACTTTCCATCGCCGTCTGCGTCACCCACCTGCGCAATACGCCACCCCGAAGGCATACCTGCCAAGAAGCCCGACATTTCAATCGCCCCTCCGTTCATCAACCAGATCCCCACCTTCCCGGTACGGGTATGACGCCAGACCATATCAGTCGTCCCATCGCCGTTCAAATCACCAAAACCCGCTTTCTCCCATTCCGGTGCGGTCCCTCCGAGGAAGCCCACTGAGGCAATCGTCGACTCATCCATCACCCACACGGCGGATACCCCGCCGGTATGGCGCCAAATGATGTCCGCAAGACCATCCGCATTCATATCACCTATCCCGACGATCTGCCACGCTAATGGCACGCCGGGCAAGGAACGGAATCGGCTAATTGAGGTCCCGTCCATGAGCCAGACCGCAACCGCTCCGTTTTGCGTATTGTGCCAGATGAGATCGGCACTGCCATTGCCGTCCATATCGCCCACTCCCTTAATGACCCAATCCAAAGAAGCGCTCCCAGGGAAACTGGCCGACGTAATCGTCAACCCGTTCAAAAACCAGACAGCCACCGCACCATTGAGTGAATTGCGCCAGACAATATCAGACATGCCGTCATTATCCACATCACCCACTCCAACGATCTGCCAATCGGATGAAACCCCACCCAGGAATCCGGACGAACCAATCAGACCGCCATTCATCAACCACACCGCCACCTCACCTGTTCTCACATTGCGCCAGACGATATCCGCCTTGCCATCTCCATTGAGATCGGAATTCACAGGGGCACGGGGAGAGGGTTCCTCCGAAGGAGCCTGAAGACCGAGAAACACCCCAGATTCTGAGGTAAAGCTGACCCCCTTTGGCAGAATCAATCTGATCGTCGCACTTGGATCGCTGACATCAATGAGATTATTCATCTCCACCCTGGCCGACAAAAATGCCTCAATGGGTAGCTCCTGCCCATCAACAACTTTGACCCTCACCTCCAACACCTTTGGCTCCGGTAAAGGAAGGCCGAGGGCCTGATCACTCACATCTCCCAGACGAATGATCGCATTGGTAAAGCAATTGGACGACAAATCCTGACAAGAGGGAAACCCATCGACGCTCATGGAAAACTTAATATTCGCAACCGAGACGGTGGGATCCAGCTTAAATGTTAAATGATCATCAATATGAATGGAGGCCAGTCCCATTCCCGATTGCGAGCTGGCATCGGGAGTCGTCGAGGTCACTTTAAGTGCGAGGGTTCCAGTCGCTAAATTGGCTGTGGCAAACGCAGAGCCGGCTTCACCATCCGGTCCGATCACCGGACCCGTGTCTAATTGGATTTCAGTACGTCCATTTTCCTCGGCAACTGAATCCCCCCCAATCGGCCCTGATACACCAATCTCGATTTTATAAGCGAGACCTTGTGACGGAAGAAATATGCAAACCATTCCTACCAGGATGAGAGCCCTGAGGGTCCTGGTCAGACCAGTTACGAAGGTTATTTTGTGCTTGGACATCGGTTGATTTGACATAAGTGATTACATGAGCAACGCTGACTACCCTTATCGGATAGACAACTCCATTCTTAAAACTCAGGTGGCACATTCCAGATATTCCCTCCCTCGCCATTTCTGTATTCTCTCAAGACTCCTTAAAAACGTTGGAATTTCTCCCTCGCATAGAACACCAATAGAGGCATTCCCCTATTATTTTCCAAAGGCCATTTCCTATGCGGTGATCAAATTCAGGGAGTGTTGAATAATAATATCCATGGGCACATTGACCCACAGGCACGTGGCATAACAGAGGGTCGGGGCGGTTCAAAAAAGCATGCCCTGAGCCTTTCGAAGGGTTCGTACAGCAAGGCCGCAGGCATTTTTGCGCGCAGAGCGTACTTCCAGTGCGTGAGCACGGGAAAATGGCGAGAACGCCGCTGGCGGCTTTTTTCAACAGCCCCATTCAAGAATCACCAACAAGAGCCAATCGTTCTCGAAGCTCAGGCCTCTCTTCTACAAAACCTCAACCGAATGTTATGGAAATTCCTGGTTAAAAAAAGGAGGGATCAACACCGCTGTTTGTTTCTTCGAGCGGGAGAAGAGAAATTAGGCTTGAGCTAAAAGAGGTATGGCGTCATCCTACCCGGAATAGTTTTATCTCGAAGGAGGGTACATAACCCGGACGAAAACATTTTTATAAATTGTCAGGAAGAGAAAGGACAAACCATTCACGCAGAAGAGGAAACGCAACAAAACAATAAAAAAACGGATGCATCTCGAAAGACAAAATCGACAATAGAAATAGACTTAACATTGAAGAGTAGTGCGAGAACCTCCTCATGACCAAGGGCAGACCTCTTGCCCTATTCTCAATAATAAGATGGAGCAACTGAGCCTCCATCCAACACTCATTTATTTACGGCATGACCCCACATTTCACATGCTTCATTGCCTTCTATTGCACACAATATTTCCACATGAAATGTGAGGAAAGGCTTTTTCATAACAAAAGCCTCACACCAGAAGATGTGAGGCTTTTATCAAGAGGCAAAATATTGTCCTACCGCCTATACCTGAGGGATCGCCTTTTGTTGAAACTGCCGGACTGCCAGCCCGCCTTGCTCTGAGTTTACTAAAACAACTGTCCCCGGCGGACCTACAATGAAACTATCACTCTCATTTTTGCGACGACGGTTTGGCCTTCAGCATCAAACAATGTCACATCAGATCATCCTATTGTATTTCCCAGTCAGTGGAAGTGCCGCGCGGGAATTTAGTATCCATGACATCTTTCCCGTTCATGAGCCACAGCGCCACTGCGCCACTCGCCCGATTCTGCCAAATAACGTCATCCTGCCCGTCCGCATTCACATCACCCATACCGGTGATCTGCCAGTTCAGGGGCACGCCACCAGGAAATCCGACAAAGGCCACTGTGGGCCCGTTCATAATCCAGATGGCCACCGAACCATTGAGTTTATGGTGCCAGACGATATCGGCAGTACCATTGCCATCCACATCACCGATTTCCTTGATGACATAATTGAGAGGCGCACTCCCTGGAAATCCAGTCGACGTGTGGGTCAAGCCGTCCATAAACCACACCGCCACCGCCCCGGTCGTCGTATTTCGCCAAACGACATCGTCTTTTTCATCGGCATCCACATCACCGACACCGACGATTTCCCATTGTACAGGCGCACTCCCAGGGAAGCCCGAACGGGCAATAGTCGACCCATTCATAAGCCAGATAGCCAATGAACCGTTGACCTTATTGTGCCAGATAAGGTCTGCGGTTCCATTGCCATCCACATCACCGATTCCTTTGATCGCATAATTGAGGGACGCACTCCCAGGGAAACTAGTCGAGGTGTGGGTTAACCCATCCATGAACCACACCGCCACAACACCGGTGCTCGTGTTTCGCCAAACCACGTCGGCCTGGCCATCCGCATTCACATCGCCCATCCCCATAATCTGCCAATTCGATGGGACTCCACCCAACACACCGGTCGTGGTCACCGCAGCATCCTTCATGAGCCAGCCCACCACAAGGCCATTGAGACTATTTCGCCAAAGCAGATCTGCCGTTCCGTCAGCGTTCAAATCGTTGGATAATCTTCTTGCACCGGCATTATTCGCAGTAATGGTCAGCTCGGAATTTTGTTCGAACTGACCGTCCGTCGCGGTCAACCGCAAGACGTATGTGCCCGCTTCGCTGAAACTGGCTGTCGTACTTAGATCCGACGCATTAGCAAAGGTCACCGTCCCCGGCCCGCTCACTTTGCTCCACGTGCTCGTCACCGTCCCCGGCGTGGCCGGCAGACCATCATCCGTCACCGTGCCGTTCAGCGTGGCCGTATTCGGTAACGCAATCGTAATTGAGGGCCCCGCATTTACCGACGGCGGTTGATTCCCCGGATTCTGAGTAAACGTCGCCGTCACCGTTCGCGCCGCCGTCATACTCACGGTACACGTGCCCGTGCCCGTACACCCGCTCCCACTCCAACCCCCAAAGGTCGAGCCTGCAGTCGCCACCGCCGTCAGCGTCACCGACGTCCCATTGGCATAGCCCTGGGTACAATCGTTCCCGCAGGAGATGCCCCCAGGGGTACTACTGACTGTCCCACTGCCCGTCCCGGCTTTCGTGACCGTCAATTGCAGGGCATTATTCGCAGTAATGGTCAGATCTGAACTTGGTCCGAACTCACCGTCCGTCGCGGTCAACCGCAAGACGTATGTGCCCGCTTCGCTGAAACTGGCTGTCGTACTCAGAGCTGACGCATTAGCAAAGGTCACCGTCCCCGGCCCGCTCACTTTGCTCCACGTGGTTGTCACCGTCCCTGGCGTGGCCGGCAGACCATCATCGGTCACCGTGCCAGTCAGCGACGCAGAATTCGGTAGCACAATCGTAACTGAGGGCCCCGCATTTACCGACGGCGGTTTATTCCCGGGATTCTGAGTAAACGTGGCCGTCACCGTTCGCGCCGCCGTCATACTCACGGTACACGTGCCCGTGCCCGTGCCATCACACCCGCTCCCGCTCCAGCCCGCAAACGTCGAGCCTGCGTTCGCCACGGCCGTCAGCGTCACCGACGTCCCATTGGCATAGCCCTGGGTACAATCGTTCCCGCAAGAGATGCCCGCGGGATTACTGGTGACCGTCCCACTGCCCGTCCCGCCCTTCGTAACCATTAGGGTCTCTTGCACGGTCGCAAATGTAGCGACCACCGCCCGCGCGGCCGTCATACTCACGGTACACGTGCCCGTGCCCGTACACCCGCTGCCACTCCAACCCCCAAACGTCGAGCCTGCGTTCGCCACGGCCGTCAGCGTCACCGAGGTCCCATTGGCATAGCCCTCGGTACAGTCATTCCCGCAGGAGATGCCCCCGGGATTACTGCTGACCGTCCCACTGCCCGCCCCGGACTTCGTCACCGCCAGGGTCTGTTGCACGACCGTAAATGTGGCCGTCACCGCCCGCGCGGCCGTCATACTCACGATACACGTGCCCGTGCCCGTACACCCGCTCCCATTCCAACCCGCAAATGTCGAGTCTGCAGTCGCCACCGCCATCAGCGTCACCGAGGTCCCATTGGCATAGCCCTCGGTACAGTCATTCCCGCAGGAGATGCCCCCAGGGGTGCTGGTGACCGACCCACTGCCCGTCCCACCCTTCGTGACCGTCAGCGTCCGTTGCACGGTCGTAAATGTGGCCGTCACCGCCCGCGCCGCCGACATGGGCACGATACAGGTGCCCGTACCCGAACAGCCGCCCCCGCTCCATCCCGCAAAGGTCGAGCCTGCAGTCGCCACCGCAGCCAGCGTCACTGACGTCCCATTGGCATAGTCCTCGGTACAGTCGTTCCCGCAGGAGATGCCCGCAGGATTACTGGTGACCGTCCCACTGCCCGTCCCGCTCTTCGTGACCGTCAGCGTCCGTTGCACGAGAGTAAACGTGGCCGTCACCGTCCGTGCGGCCGACATACTCACCGTACAAGTGCCCGTGCCCGAACAGCCGCCCCCGCTCCAACCAGCAAAGGTTGACTGGGATGCCCCTAAACCGGTCGGAGTAGCCGTCAGGGTAACCGAAGAAGGTGGTTGCACTACGTCATAGGATATTGTTTGGCTATTAAATATAGTGAACGGCGCTGTCCCCGCACCACTTCCAGCAACCTGTCCCGTTCCCGTTCCCGCAAAATTGAGAGAAAGATTAACGGGAGGGGTGACCGGTGGACTGACCGGGACGAGATTAAAGGTCACGGTTACCGATCTAGCACCATCCATAAGCACGGTGCACTCATTTCCGGATGTGTTTGTACAACCTGCCCAACCGCTGAAGACTGACTGTGATGCCCCGATCCCGGTCGGAGCGGCGGTAAGCGTGACAGAGGAATTTTGATCATAGTCTAGCGTGTTACTCGCAAAAATGTTCAACGTATCAGTCCCCGGAGAATTGGCTTCTACCCTTCCAGTGCCTGATCCTGCAAAGTTGATTGTGAGGACAGTGGCTTGAGCCATGGACGGAAACACTCCCCCTAGCATTACCAGGACAAAAACGAGAGCCCCTAAAGGCAATACCTTCCCGTGAGCTTTCCGCATTGTGCGTCCTTTCTCATTTCGTTTCATCAATATTCTCTAAACCGCTTATGGCTTCTACATCTCTTCAGGCTGTCTGGTTAACAAAAAGGCATTTCTGTCCACCGTATATGGGTTTTCAATTAATTTTCAAGGCGTCGTGATTCGGATCAGGGAAGCCATGATCCTGATGAATATATGGAAAGAGTTTGGAAATTGCCTGGAGCAGGCAGGTAGGCATGTCAGGAAAGGACGTTGGGGGCATGACACTATCCTGGTCCACGATAACTCAGCTTAATTATGAAGAAAGATATCGTAGTCTACATCATTCTACATATTAATGGAACAAAAAAATTCGCTTTGAGAAAACACTCCATTGATCGAACTATTCATGATCATCTCCAAAACACCATTCCGATAATTTCTTCGTCTGACAATCCAGGGTAGTGTGTTTCAATCCCCCTCAAAATTATCAAAAATTCACACACACATATGAGTTTTAAGCGTATTCCCCTCCGATCCGGGGCCGCGCTGATTGACCCTCCGGTGACTTCTTTGGTATTTATCTGACCCTCCCCAAATCCATTTACTATTCTTATCACCAAACGTCGAGCCGAGGGCCAGAATCGGAAGCCCTCTACGGAAACCAAAATATGGCTGTGGATGGTAATTCTTTCATGAGTCCCCGTGTTTTGGCATTGGCTGACAATGCGCCACAAGGGTTAGGGCAAAATCCTATGCTGTCTTCACAGGTTTCTTTCACCTCGCAGGTGGTCCCAATATGTTGAATCGCCGACAATTTCTCGTTGTAATGGGCGCTCTCGGTGCCTTGACTGCCCTCCCCAAGGCGCGAAGTGGAGCCGGGACCTCCGGAATCCAGTTCGATACCGCCAAACCTTTCTCATTTGATGAGCTGAAGCAACGCGCCAAGGCAATGGCCACGTTGCCCTATGAGGAGCCTGTGGTCCGTCATGACGCGGTCTTGGAATCAATCGACTACGACGCCTTTCAGGAGATCGTATTCAAACGCGAGCGAGGGCTGGGCGAAGACGGCAGCGTGAATTTTCCGGCTCAGTTCTTCCATCTTGGCCGCTATTTCAAAGTGCCCGTAAAGATTCATGCTCTTGATGATGGCCGGTCCCGAGAAATTCTTTACCGTTCCGAGTACTACACCTTTGGCGGAACCAGTCTCGGCAAGGTCTTTCCGGATGATCTTGGCTTCTCCGGCTTTCGCCTCCAGGATGGACCAGGAGCAACCACCGATTGGATGGCGTTTCTCGGTGCTTCTTATTTCCGCAGTTCCGGAGAACTCAATCAATACGGCCTCTCGGCGCGAGGCGTGGCAATCGATCCGGCCCTGCCCACCCCGGAGGAATTTCCCCGATTCACCGAATTCTGGTTGGAGCCGGGCACCCCGGACAGCAAGGAATTTGTGGTCTATGCCCTGCTCGACGGCCCGAGCGTCACCGGTGCGTTCCGCATGGTCTGCATCAAAAACCAGCAGATCCTCATGGATATCGACGCCAATCTCTACCCGCGCCAGGACATCAAACGCCTGGGGATCGCACCGCTGACCAGCATGTTCTGGTATGCCGAAAATAATCGCCATCAGATCAGGGACTGGCGGCCAGAAATCCATGATAACGACGGTCTGACAATGTGGACCGGGGCAGGCGAGCGTATCTGGCGTCCCCTCAACAACCCGTCATCGGTCATGACCAATAGCTTCGCCGATACCAACCCCAGGGGTTTTGGCTTGCTGCAGAGGGATCGCGCCTTCTACCACTATGAAGATGACGGAGTATTCTATGACCGGAGGCCAAGCGTCTGGATCGAGCCGGCAGGTGAGTGGGGCGAAGGCGCAATCCAATTGATCGAAATTCCAACCGACGACGAAATCCATGACAATATCGTCATCTATTGGCTGCCGAAAGAACCGGTTAAGGCCGGCTCCGAGTGGCATTACACCTATCGACTTCATTGGGTCGCGACCGAACCCTATCCGTCCGATACGGTCGCCCGGGTCATTCACACCCGACTGGGCAATGCCGGCGTTCCCGGTCAGCCACGCCCGAAAGGCGGCCGGAAATTCGTGATTGACTTCGAGGGTGGGCCACTCAATGAGATCGCCAAGCTGGACAAAGTTAAACCGGTCATCAGCACGTCCAAGGGTCGAATCGACAACGAATACGCCCTGCAAGTGGTCGGCACCAGGAATTGGCGGGCAGCTTTCGATCTCTATGTCGAAGGCAAGGAGCCGGTCAATCTCCGCCTCTTCCTGAAGCTTGGGGATCGAACCCTGACCGAAACCTGGCTCTACCAATACCTGCCCTTTACCTATGACTAGCGGACTTGGTTCTTCTCAAAAAGTCATCGTGCCCTAGATCTGATTCCAACAAAAATGAGGCAGGCCAAATGATGACTCGCCTCCAAAGCAACTCATGTGTACATCAAAGTTGTCTGGGAGTAAGGAAGCGAAGCAGCACTAGCGGAATAGAACGTATCATTCCGTCATATTAGTCTATTCGAAAAAAATACCCGGCGGAGATAATGCAGAAAACACGATGGGAGTTTGCGGCATCAACAACATACCTACAAACGGGCTTACGTGGATTATGAAAATAAATGGGGTGAGTGACGGGAATTGAACCCGCGACCTCCGGATCCACAATCCGGCGCTCTAACCAACTGAGCTACACCCACCATCACATGGAATTTTCACGCAGAAGAAGAGGGCAATCTTATCAGAGGGCCGTAAGGGTCGCAAGCCAAATACCACTCGCGCCCACCAACGATATTTGACCTAATTTTTCAAGATAAACTCATCTCTCAAGGGTCATAAGGTTTTTTGAACACCACAACAGTTTACGACGCGTTCATTTGACCACTTTCATGCAATTGTGATAAAAAATCGATTCGGTTTTTTTCTCTGGAGGAAAATATGGCTAATCGACATCATTCAGCAATCAAAGCAGCTCGTCAAACTCTGAAGCGCCAGGAACGTAACCGGTCTATCCTGCGACGGGTAAGGACCTTTATCAAGAAGGTGAATGGGGCAGTCAAAGATAACAAGGGCGACGAGGCCAAGGCTTCTTTGCGGGAAGCCACCTCTGAGCTGCATAAAGCGGTCACCAAAGGCACGCTTCATCGGAACACCGCCTCTCGTTGGGTTTCCCGCCTCGCCTCCCGCGTCAACACTCTCTCGACCAAATAATTCGGTTAAAATGGTCACGGAATCTCACACCTTGTGAGGTTTCGTGCGACCAGCTAAGACCTTGTTGCCTTGACCTGCTTTTGTGGCCTGGCACAGTTGGATGACCAGATCATCCAAAATAAGCTTCGGACGTGATGCCTGCCCTCCTTTGAGAGCCGAATCAGCTTGAGCGAATAGTTCCCATGCCCTGCGGAGGAGTGGCTCGTTCCACCGCTGCACCTGTTGGACAAATTCACGAGCACGAAATGGGGGAACTCCTGCCTGGCGTGCGGCCTGTCCCGCATCATGCCCTTCCTGCATCAACGCGTGCGTTTTCCAAATCTTCCGCATCTGCCACAAAAAGGCACCTAACATACGTAAGGGTGCTTCGCCCGTTTCCAAATTTTTTGCCACGATATCCAGGGCTCGCCCCTGATCCCCTCGGGCGACGGCTTCAGACCAGTCAAAGACCGAAATACCAGGCGGTTTTCCCCTAACCGTTTCCACATCCGTGGCGCTGACACGATGTCCTTCCGGCATAAACGCCACCAATTTCTCTAATTCACCAGCCGTCCCATACAACCCTTCGGCAATCTGATCCTTCAATATCTCCAAAGCACTGTCCTCCAACTGCAAGCCTAACTCTCGGGCTCGCTGCGTGACCCACCCTGCTCGCTGCCCCTCAAATACCGGAGAGCATTCCACCACCGTCGCCCGTTTTTTCAGGTCTTGCACCCACTTCGTTCGCCCATCCAATTTCGCCGCAGTGATGACCAGCGTGGTCGTTTCATTGGGAGCCTGAAAATAGGGCATGAGGGCTTCACCATCCCGGGCAGACAGCTTGTCTGCCCATTTAATGATGAGCAGTCGCCTCAGAGAAAAAAACGAGGTTTCTTCAGAAATGGCTAATATTTCCGACGCGTCGGTTTCATCACCATAGACGACATCGACATGAAACATCTGGGAGGAATCATTGGTCGTTGAATGGTCCGATAACTTTGAAACATCCGTTTCCTGACCTGCCGCACGAAGAATGCTCAAGGCCTGATCGCGAAAATAGGGCTCTTCCCCAATCACCAAATACAGAGGGGATAACCCTTGCCGGTTGATCTGACTTTGAAGTTCATGAACTTTCATGGTGAATGCGCCCAAAGCAGGAGAGAAACCTGCCAAACCATTCCGTTAATCAAGGCATCTGGGAACCTGGGGGCAAAAAGTCTCCCTGAGGCGCTGAGATATCGAGGGATTCGTCCTCACTGGATTCCGGATCCGGGACAGCGTCATTTCTATTCCTGTCAAAAACCCCCTGATCCCTGGCCCCCAAAAATTGATCGGCTAAGTCGGCAGCCACCTGTATCCCCGCTTGTTCAACGGCCCGGTCCTGCAAGACCCGGTTAAATTGCAATCCAGTCTCGGAATCTGAGGTTGATTTGGCCCCCACAAAGAACTCTGCCGTACTGGTTCCGGCTTGAGACCATCGGACTCTTCCCGTTTTCCGATCCTTCACCCTCACCACCACCCTCACCATCACTCGGCTTTCTTGTGTCTGCGTGCGGGTAAAGGCCAACGAAGGAAGCGAGACCGATAGGATCGCGCCTTCCATAATAAAATCGGCGGAGGCATCATCGACAAATTCGGCGCTTCCGACCGATTGAAACGCCTGACGAAGGTACCTGGTGTATTTGAATTCCAGGTTTGGTTCAAAGCTGTTATTTTTTAGAACAGGAAAGACCAAACGGACCGGCGGTCCTTGCGAAACATGGTCGGCACTATCCCCGACCACCGGACCCGGCCCCTCAACCGTGAATTGGTACCCACATCCGGCACTCAGACACAGGAGAACGACACCCCATCCGCTCAGCAGCCATCTCACCCGCTTAAGAAGCCTACCTCGTGGGAGGGCGTTAAATGACAAAATTCACCAGCTTCTGTTCCACGTAAATAATTTTGCGGGCGACCTTGCCCTGCAACCATTCCACCAATTTGGGATCCGCCTGAGCCCCTGTAATGATTTGCTCCTTTGTCGATCCGGCTGGAACCACGATCTTACTCCGGAGTTTTCCATTCACCTGTAAAGGAATCGTCCATTCGGCGCTGGCCACTAGAACGGGATCAAATTTGGGCCAGGCCTGCCGGCTCATCCCTGGCCGCTTCCCCAGGATTTCCCACAACTCCTCCGTCACATGTGGAGCAAAGGGTGCAAGCAACATCACCAAGGTTTCCATCGTTGTTCGCCACTCGGCTCGTTCGGCAGGGGTTAACGTCTCCCCCGGATGTTCTTTCCAGAACTTATACAACTCATTCACAAATTCCATCAGAGCCGCAATGGCCGTATTAAACTGAAAACCCCGCTCAAGATCCTCCGTCACCTTCTTTATCGTCTGATGCGTGGCCCGCTGTAGTTGAGGGAGAAGCACGGACTCGCCGGATCCCTGATTTGAAGCCGTCCCATTCATGACCGGAAGGAGATCCTGCACCAGCCGCCAGACCCGGTTGAGAAAACGGTAGCATCCTTCCACTCCCGTATCGCTCCATTCCAAATCCTTTTCCGGTGGTGCGGCAAATAACGAAAACATTCTGGCCGTGTCCGCCCCATATCGGTCACACAAGTCCTCAGGGGAGGCAATATTCTTTTTAGACTTGGACATTTTCTCAGTGCGGCCTGTCACAATGGCCTGCTCACAATGAATACAGACGCGCTGTTCACCATTTTTTTTGATTTCAGTGGGAAGCAGCCATCGATGCTCTTCACACCAATAGGTGTCCTTGGTCACCATGCCTTGCGTGAGCAAATGGGTGAAGGGTTCATCAGCCGTCGTGAGACCCAGGTCACGTAATACCTTGGTAAAGAAGCGTGCATACAACAGATGCAACACGGCATGCTCGATTCCACCGACATATTGGTCCACCGCCATCCAATGTTGTGCGGCCTGGGGATTCACCGCTTGTGTGGTGTCTTTAGGCGAGCAATAGCGAAGGAAATACCATGACGAATCCACAAAGGTATCCATGGTATCGGTTTCACGGCGTGCCGGACCGCCACATGTGGGACACGTGGCTTGTGCAAACGAAGGAGATTCCTTAAGTGGAGACCCACCCTTCCCCGTGAACGGCACATCGTCAGGCAACAGCACCGGCAAGTCGCCTTCAGGGACCGGAACAATGCCACACCGATCACAATACAGCATCGGAATGGGCGTGCCCCAATAGCGTTGTCTGGAGATCCCCCAATCTCTTAACCGAAAATTGATGGTTCGTTTCCCCCATCCCTGTGTTTCCACATATTCGCCGATGGCCTGTTTGGCTTGCGACACGGACAAGCTGGAAAAATTCCCTGAATTCACCAAAAGGCCTGCGTCATCCTGTTCTACATAGGCGGCCTCCAGGGTTTCAGAGGCCAACTTGCCTTCCGGGTCTTGGATTACCAGCCGAATCGGGATGTGATAGGTTTGTGCGAATTCAAAATCTCGCTGGTCATGCGCGGGAACAGCCATAATCGCCCCCGTGCCATATTCATACAACACAAAATTCGCCACCCAAATCGGAATGCGTTCCTTGGTAAACGGATTGATGGCGTAGGCGCCGGTAAACACCCCTTCTTTCTCCCGATCAGCAGCCGTACGGGTCGCTTTATCCACCCGAGACACACGAGTCACAAACTCTCGCACTCCTGCGGCCTCAGGTCTCCCGGTTATCAATTGTTCGACCAGGGGCGATTCCGGGGCCAGGCTCATGAAGGTGGCGCCATAAATGGTATCCGGTCTCGTGGTAAACACCCGGATCGCCTGTAGCCCGGCTACGGTCTCCGCTAAGGGAAAATCCAGCTCCACCCCTTCGCTCCGCCCAATCCAATGCCGCTGCATGGCCAGCACACGAGTAGGCCAGGTCGCTAACCGCTCACAGCCATCCAATAATTCCTGAGCATAGGACGTAATCCGGAAAAACCACTGCTCCAATTCTTTTTGAATGACGACCGACTCGCATCGCCAGCACACGCCCCCGTCTTTTCCTTCTTTCTCCAGGACCTGCTCATTCGCCAAGACCGTTTCACAAGAAAGACACCAATTCACTGCCGAGCGTTTCCGATACGCCAATCCACGCTCAACCATTTTCACAAAGATCCATTGATTCCAGCGGTAATACTCGGGCTGGGAGGTGTTCACCTCCCGATCCCAATCATAGGACAGACCCATCCGTTGGAGTTGCCTTTTCATATAGGCCACATTCTCTTGAGTCCAGACGTTGGGGTGCACCCCTTTCTCAATCGCGGCATTTTCGGCCGGCAACCCGAATGCATCCCACCCCATTGGGTGCAACACGTTATATCCCCGCATTGTCTTATAGCGGGCCACGACATCCCCGATGGCATACACACGCACATGGCCCATATGAATGCGACCAGAGGGATAAGGAAACATTTCCAAGCAATAATATTTGGGCTTATCCGAATCTTCCTGAACTTGAAAAGTCCCGGAGTGATCCCAATATGCCTGCCACTTTGCTTCAACGGTCTGATGATCGTAGGTATGTGCCATGCTTATGCCTTATAAAAAAGATTCGTTGGCCGCCTCGATGATGCGCCACAAATACATCCCTGCTTCCTCGTCACATTTGTTAAGGAATGTCGGAATGGGTAAAAATATTTCCTCGTCAAATTGGATAAAGAAATTTGGAAACTGAGAGGATCATTGCCTCTAGATTTGACGTTGGGAAACGCTGATTTTTCCGCAGCATCCTGAGGAATCTAGCATAGAGAAACCCACCCGACAAGCAACTCGCAAGGAGGCCATGCAGACCACAGGATCGCGAATAAATGCACAGGGAAAAGGGGAAAAACAGAAAGGTTAGAAGGACCGCTTATTCGCCTTGCGCGACTTCACGAAAACAGGTGAGGGAGGGCGAGCGGTTGATCCGGAAATGGCACCAACCACTTCCTGATGTTCACGCTGCAGTTGACGATGATGCTCAATGAGCGGATCAACGATTTCTCCACACATCAGACACCGCCAACCAGGCATCCATATCTCGCCACTCGTAGCCATATCTACAAAGTGATCAACTATCATGGTTCCCTGACATCGAGGGCATTGCATCCGTCACACCTCCTCTTCATACGTGATGTGTGTATCCTTCGGTGGAGCCCTCGAAGACCTTAAATCTCTCACTCCGGAGTAAGAAGCCTTGGGTTGGTCGAAAAACGGACAAAAGGAGAATACAATCTCCAGAAAAAATTCACATTCACCTCTTCCCATCATCCCAGCCATCCCCCAATTTTTTCATGAAGTGGAAACCACCTCGCTTCATACGATTTTCCCATAAAAACTGCTGGTAATCCGACCGTGCATTTTTTCGAAGAAATACATCCTCACAGCTTTCAAAGCCAGTGGGACATCCATAACCACGGCTGGCAACATTCAATATAAAATTACTGCTCCAGAAACGTTTGAAAAGGATGGGAAAGGAAAAAAAATTCGTGGACGACCGCAAGGAGAGCCTTTGCGAATGACAGCGTTTAGATCACCTTGATCTTCCTCAACATGTGGCCGGATCGTGGGGGAGGATCAATAAAACCTACGAGGTTGAGTAATAATGGATTTCATAGGAATTAATAAACAGAAAAGGGGATTGATAAGCGAAATTTATTGGAAGCAACAAGCAGATCGCTTACCTACTCAGCGGGCAGCAACGGTTTGCCTGACATTTCTAGATTCAACCAGTCGGGTTCTTCCTCATTTTTCATAAGATTTTGTATTATCAATACGGTGAGATCGGTTGCTTTCTTCACAACTTCTTGTGCGGGCATTGGGTCTTGCCCTTTCACTTTCACGGTCTCATTATTGCTACTGCCCTCTCCATTGTGAACCAGCTTACTCCTAATCCCATACATAGATTGAATAATACTCCTGCAAGCCGCTCGTTGTTCTAATTTGGGATAAGCTGTCAAAGCCGCGCGCAAAGCTACCTTAAAAGTATTATTTCCCTTTTCTGTCCCTAGCAACAAACATTCAAGTGCGACGGATAGATCAAGTGCCTTGTCTCCAACAATTGAATGACACATAGCTTGGTTTAAGTGCTTAAGAGCTGTCTTCATCCTTCCTCTAAAATTATCAGGCAGTTTGAAATATCCCTCAACAAGTGGCCTGGCAATTTCCTCGGTAATCGTTCCGGAAACGCATTGATTAAGAGGTAAAAGCTCTAATACACAATACGATCTTGATTTCATCCCTACGGCATCTTCCAGCACATCATCTGAATATTGCTGCCAATGTAAATCCGCAAGTGGATAGCCAAGCCCTGTAGATGTAAGACAGAGCCGTATTTCATCCATGGTTTTATAAGTATCAATAATAACATTTGCATTACGATTTTGGATTTCAGCGTTTCCAATATCGTACAAAAATGCTGAACACGAACAAGCACAACTAGGGCAGCTCTCTCTATAGCTTCCTGCATTATTATTGCGCTTGGATTAAAAGCAGAAATTTCTTCCCGTCGTGCATAATCATGTTGACCTGATGGTGCAAGGGAAGAATCTCGTTGTCTCGATGGGGGTAAAAAGGGAATAGGTAAAAGCCTTACGTCTTTTCTTAATTGCACCTCCTGCTCACAACGTATTCCTCTAAGGACCAGTATACATAGTAAATCAGCTTCTTTTGTTGATAATACTTTCGCCAAATTATCAACGGCTATTTCTCTTCCTACCTTACTGGCCCTCTGACATAAAAAAGACGCGGCACTATCCGGCATAAATCGAGACCCTTGGGTAATCATAAGATTGGTATATCTAGAAAATTCTTCTTGTTCTTTAAGTATTGCTGCCAATTCATGTATGAGCGGACGCAGGCGATCGAAATCCTGCCCTGACCAATCTGGAGTTGATGACGTGCCCCCTTTCTGCTCTTTAATTGAATGAGGAAACTCTATTGCAAGAGCATTGATTATTCGTTCTTTATCCACTTTGTGTGTCCAAATTCGAAAATGTAATTTTGCTATTTTTCATTGAGTGATAAGATTACTTATGGCACATTATGGATGGTTGCTAGAGGTCGAACACAATACCAAGCGCGGCTTTGATCGGGTCCAGATAGCGTTTTTCTAGTGTGCCTTGTTTATTGCTTATCCGTGAGACATCGACCACTCGAAGTTGTTTTAAATTGACGTGACGGTCTTGATCCAGACCATTGATTTTCGTGGGTTTGAGATTGACGACAAACGGCCAGTCCTTATGGCCAGGTAGTATCGGTGCAACAATCACCGTTCGGGAACCTTGGTTCACCACATCGCCTTGAAGGATTAAACAGGGTCGTTTTTTCTTGGTTTCGGCCCCTCGGGTGGGATCAAGGTCAACCCACCGGATTTCTAATTGGCGATACGCTGACTCGTTCATGTCTCCAACCCATCAGCAAGTGTATCATCCCATTCGGACAACTCTTCCTGATAGGCGGTATCTTCAGCCTCTTCCTGATTGGCTTGGAGGATGGCTTTTTTGAGCGACCGCTTCTTATCCTCTAATAACAAATGATTCACAAAGGCGCTCTTATTCTCGCCACCAACTTGTTTTAAATAGGCCAGCGCATCATCTTCTAAGGTAAATGTGGCACGATTGGTCATATATCATACTCCTTTATCATACGATAATATCATACTCTTTCGTATGATAAAAGTATGTTCTTTCACCTGGTTTTTCTCTTCCCGTTAAATGATTTCCCAAATGTTGTGGAGAAATGGTGGCATGTCGTGGAATTTTGGTGAGATCAGGATTGTCGTTTTTGGGATTATCGACCAACCCCAACAAAAATGATCGCAACGACCGTCGTTAGGATACGACTTTTGAAGATTTGGTCGAACGGAGGGGTGTGATGGGAATCATCGCGTCGCCACGCAATTTGCGGTGAAAGGTGATCGCAAACCTATGCGCTTCATCTCGTATGGTTTGGACCAGCCGCGTGGCGGGGGATTTGAGGGGCAGGATGATGGGAGTCTTGTGACCTGGCAAAAAAATCCGTTCGTCTTTTTCACCCTTCGCTTTGGCGAGGCCGCAGATGGAGACATGTGAAAGCCCAACTTCCGCCATGGCTTCCATGGCCGCGGCCAATTGTCCGGCTCCACCATCAATCACGACCAGGTTGGGCTCCGGCAACGTTTTTCCTGGCTTGGTAGCCAACGATCCGCCGTATCGGCGTTTCACCACTTCATGCATACTGGCGAAGTCGTTGGCGCCTTCTACCGTTTTAATGCGAAATCGCCGGTAGTCTGACTTCTTCATTCTTCCTTGTTCCCAGACCACCATGGAGGCAACTGAATGGGTTCCCATGGTATTGGAAATATCAAAACATTCAATGCGAGTTGGAATCTGAGGTACCCCCAGGATCGTCTGAAGCTCTTCCACCGCCTCACTGGATTCGGTTTGCACCCGAAGATGTTCCTTGAGAGCCACTGCGGCATTTTCCTGTGCGAGCTGGAGCAAATCATATTTCGCTCCCCGTTCCGGAACCAGGACGCGAACGGTTTTCTCTTTTTTCTCGGACAACCAGCGCTGGATTAGCGATAGATCATCAAAGCCCACGGGAAGTAAAATTTCTTTGGGGGGAAGGACGGATTTGGCATAAAACTGTTCAAGCGTCGACCGTACCAGTTCTTCATCAGTGACGCCGTGAGCGTCGGACCAGAAGAAATCCCGACGGCCGATTAACAAGCCGCCTCGCACAAACAGTATCTGCACATCCGCTGCTCCACCAAGTCTAGCCAATCCCATGATATCCTGCTCCCGTGCGGTAATTTGCGCCACCCGTTGTTTGGCCAACATCCGTTCAATGTTCCCTATCTGATCACGTAGACGCGCGGCTTCTTCATACTCTTCCCGCTCTGCCGCTTCCTGCATGCCTGACCGCAATGACTCAAGCAATTCGGTGTCCCGTCCCTCTAAAAACCAACGTACCTGCTTCACAATCTGATGATAGTCCTCCTTCGTCTGATTTCCCGTGCAGGGGGCCATGCATCGCTTGATTTCAAATTCCAGGCAGGCCCGCTCAGCGGTCCCATTTATGTCGATTTTGCAGGTGGCCAGGGGGAACACCTTGCGAATCACTTTCAGAGTGTCACGCATGGCCCCTGTAGGAACATACGGGCCGAAATATAACGCCTTGTCCTGTTTGACCCGACGGACGATTGACAGCCTCGGGAAATCGTCCTGAATCGGCAACCGGAGATAGGGATATTGTTTATCATCCCGAAGGACCACATTGAACCGGGGACGATGACGCTTGATCAGATTGCTTTCTAACAGAAGGGCTTCGAATTCCGAGTGAGTGATGATGGTTTCCAAATCCGCGATCTGCGAATACAACACCCGGCTTTTAGGTGTCAGATCGGCCCCATGCTGAAAATACGATCGCACCCGGTCGGATAACACGGCGGCTTTTCCAATATAGATAATGTCGCCCCGACGATCCTTAAAGAGATAGACCCCTGGTTGCTTGGGAAGATTATTTAATATTCCGCTCAAGCGACCTGGTTGGTCAGAGAGGATCTGAGGAGTACGTGTGTCTGCATTTATCATTACTTATCTTACCTTGCCCCCTGATGGTCAGACGATGGCAACTCCCGCTGGTCGTTCTATCAACTCAATTTCATAGCCATCCGGCGCATCGATAAAAATAAACCGGCTGCCGGATGAGGATCGAGTGGGGCCATCCGTGATCGGTACCCCTTTAACTTGGAGTTCCTGAATCGTCTGTTCCAAATCCTCTACCTCAAAGGCCAAATGCACAAGATCCTCCTGAACCTTAACAGCCCCGCTACTCGGAAAACTGCACAACTCAATCAGTTCCTCGCTATTGGGGACAGCCAAAAATGCCAGATGCGATCCCCGTGGCGACACCTTCTGCTCCACAACTTCCAGTCCTAGGACGTCTCGATAAAAGCCCAGCGTCTGCTCCATGTCACTCACCCGCATTCGCGTATGCAACAGTTTTTTTACCCGCATGCCATTCTCCTTTTCAACATTTATCCACCCGACTTCGTGAACAAAAACCCCCTGCATGCATCGAACATCTTCTCAAAATAGAGAGGAAATCCATGATTACCGGTCAGGAGGCAACACTTTTCGCTATTTTACTCGTTGCTCATCCCTGATCAAGATTGCTATCTTCTCTTGTTTTTCATAGACTTCCCGGAATTTCTGATCGGTTTCCGTTCTCAAGGAGGAGACGTGACGACATTGATCTATTGCCGGCTTGTGGTTTTTTGCCTCTTCCTTGGGCTCCTCAATACTTTCACCATTCCCCAAACCATACATGCTGAAGGATTTCGTATCCTCGATCATAGCGCTTCCGCTACGGGCCAGGGGGCTGCCTTCACTGCCCAAGCCGATGATGCGTCTGCCCTTCACTATAACCCAGCGGGCATGACCCAATTGAAAGGCATCCAATTTTATGCGGGGACCCTCTTGATCGGAGGTACGGTTCGATTTAAAAGCGACCTGGGACCAAACGTGAAGGGTGGAGTTGGTGGGACCATCGCCAATCCCCCACCCAGCACCTTGTTTCTCACCGCGAACCTCCCTGCATTAGGCTTCGATAATCTCCAGAATTGGACCGTAGGAATCGGGGTGACCACCCCGTATGCCCTGAAAGTCGAATATCCCGATGATAGCCTGATTTCTCCCATACTCACGAGTGCGTCCCTTCCCCTTATCGATATCAAGCCCACTCTGGCCTACAAGGTCAACGACTATATCGCTGTTGGAGGCGGGCTGGATATTTATACATTTGCCAGCTTTATTGGAGAAGGTCAGGCAGAACTCCAACAAAATGCGGCACCAGGCAATGCGTTTGGTATACCCGCCGGAACAGGCCTGGAAGCGAACGGGTCCGACACCGCCTTGGGATTTAACGCCAGTGTTCTTTGGACACCTTTTCGTAATCAGGACGGTCATCCACTCGTCAATCTCGCATTTGTCTATCGCAACGGACCCAATTTGGACCTCAAAGGAGATTTTTTAGCCGGAGGAACCCGACTCGCCGGTGCCGCCACAAACATTGAGCTCCCCGATATTTACACGTGGGCCATCGCCGCATGGCCTATTCGGAACGCGCAACATGAGTGGAAGGTCGAAGTCGATCTCGACTATGCGGATTGGTCAGGGTTCAAAGACCTCAATCTGCAACTCTCTAATGGAGCTGCCATCCAAAATCCCCGCGACTATGGAGATGCCTGGGTCCTTATGGTGGGAACGGAATTCAAAGCCCTCTCCCCCTCTGCGCTCCCCCATTGGGATGTGGCCTTTCGAACGGGATACGTCAGATCGGAAAGTCCTATTCCCGACCGGACATTCGAGCCTGCGGTTCCAGATTCCGACTTCAATGCCTTTTCAGCCGGGATGGGATTTCTCTGCCATGGTCCAGGGAAATTTTTGGGGATACTCCCCTGTGACATTTTTGGGGCGAAAGCCATCGGGGTGGATTTAGCCTATCAAGCGTTACTGTATGATGAACGAAACGTTCAAAATAACCAACAACCTCTCTTAAACGGTAAATGGGATACCACCCTCCACGTCGGAGCCGTGTCCCTGCGAATGAATTTCTAATGCCTCTTCTCTGAATTTTTGTCCCCCCTTCACCATTTTCTCCGATTCCATTACAGTCCCTCTACCGGTTTACCTCCTTTATAAGGGATGCTTATGCCGCTCTTGCCAAAATCCCATCGCATTCTGGAACGTCCACTCATGGAGTTTCGTCCATTCGGGAAGGATACTCAGGGCGCAACCATTCAGGATGTGAGCGGGATCGCTATTCGCGCCAATCTTGAATATCTTGAAGAGGCTATAAAGCAACGTCAGGGACCCGAGGCGGCAGAGGCGGCGTTGGGTACTCTTGTCGCCTTGCTGAACGAGCGAATTCCCGACCGGACCTATCATGTGACCGTCGATTTCCTCAAGAACCACTGGAACAGCTATTCCTATGAGTTTGCCATGTTTTTGGCCGAATTTTCTGTTCAGCTCTCGCATGAGGAGAATTTCCACTTTAATCTGGGACGGGAAAAATTTCTCTCACCTATTATTCAAATCCTCGGGCGACCCTTTGGCATAGCCCAGATCTACCGCCTCTTCCCCCACTTTGTGGAAAAATTCACCAAAGGTTCGCTCAAGCCGGAGGTCGTATCGGTCACCAATGGCCATGCCGTGATGCGGCTACAATTGTCCGAATCCACGATCAAACAGTTCGGACCGTATCTGCAGGGCTGTGCTGAACGAATATGCCACACCACAAAGGCAACTGTTGCAGAAGTCCCGGCCCGCATGTTTGGAAAACGGGCTGCCACCATCCAGGATCGGAGCTGTATCGCCGAGGGTGCCCCCTATTGCGAATGGGCCTTTACCTGGGACCCCGAGCGCCGGACCATGCGGGGATGGATTGTGGGAGGCCTCGCATTGGGGCTTGCCACGGTCGCGCTCTTGAGGGTGTTTGCTCCCGAGCAGTCCTGGTGGATCAGTGCCGGACTCTCCCTGCTCCCCTTGCTCACCCTTCCCTTGGCAAAACGGCTATGGGATGACCGACTAGAGCTTCAAGAGCGCGGGAAAATCATTCAAGAACAATTGGAGTCGGCTGAACAACGGCACGAAGAATTACGGGAGGCCTATCTCGCACAAGAGCATACCTTGATCGAGATCCGACGACGAGTCGATGAATTAACCATGCTGCATCAACTCACCCTCCACATCGGCTCAACCCTGGACCGGGAAACCATTATTGGATCAGGACTTAAAGCCATTGTAGGCTCCCTCTCCTTTGAGCATGCCTGGGCGGCCGTATGGGACGCACCACATCAACTCTTTCACAAGATTCAATCAGAAGGCATGTCGGCACAGTGGAATACCTTGACTCACAACACCCACATTCCCTCAGCACCACAGGATCTCCTTCACAGAACCCTCCACACGAAAGAACCCATCGTCATTGAAGACATCACGGATATTCTGAGTCAGTGCCATCCCATCACTCGACAGATATTGGCGCAAGCCGGGACGAAAAGCGGATTCTCGGTTCCCCTGATTAGTCAGAATCAACCACTTGGTGTGCTGATCATCGGTAGTACCCACCGGAAAGCCATACCCATCACCGAACAAAACTTATTATCCACGGTCGCGCACGAAATGGCGATTGCCCTTGATACGGCGTTGGCCTATGACGAAATTGAAGCCTTGAATATCGGGTTAGAAAGCAAAGTGCAGGAGCGAACACTGGCATTACAACAGGCCAACACAGACTTGGAATCCGCCAACCACCGGCTCAAGGAACTTGACCGGATGAAATCCCAATTCCTCTCGCATTGCTCTCATGAATTGCGCACACCCTTAACCTCGATTAAAGGATTCACGGAAAATCTGCTTCATGGAATGGTGGGCCCTCTAGCCGAACGCCAACACCTCTACCTCACCAGAATCAGTGCGAACGCCAATCGACTTACCCGTATGATTGCCGACCTCCTCGACTTGTCTCGTATTGAGGCAGGAACCGTCCGGTTAGCGCATGCATCGGTGTCACTGTCCGAACTCCTTGAGGACGTGACGCAGGAATTACTCCCGCTCACCCAGACCAAGGCTCAACACCTGACGGTCGAACTCACAGAAAACAATTTGACCGCCTGGGGCGATCAGGACCGCCTCCACCAAATCGTCACCAATCTCGTCCACAACGCCCATAAATTTTCGCCACCAGATGGGCGCATCCTGGTAAGAGCCTCTCCCGCTCCTCCGGATCACATCTTCCTTACCATCTCCGATACCGGCCCGGGGATTCCTCAGGAAGCTCAAGCCAGCCTCTTTCAACCATTTTTCCAGGCTCACCGGATACCGGAAATCGGCACACAGGGCCTGGGGTTGGGACTCTCAATCGTGAAACAATTGGTGGAACTGCATGGTGGGACGATCTCTGTGGAAAGTCGGCCTGGAGAGGGCTCCGCGTTTCACCTTCGTCTTCCAGCCGTCTGTCCTTCACCACTCCCACCTTCCACTCAAACCCTCCATAAACCTTCAATATAAGAATGCGCTCAAAACTGCATACCTCTAGACCATTCCCTCAAACCTCTATCTTCTAATCGACCGGGCACCGGTCAGCAAAAAAGTCCTTCCAATCCCTCAGGATTTTTATCGTCCTACCGATAAACGTGGATAGTATTGCTTACGACATTATTGGAAGGGAGGTGGAACCATGAAAAAAGTTGCAAAAAAGAAACCGGCAAAAAAAGCCGCCGTGCGAATGAAAAAATCTCCGGCAAAAAAAAAGGCGTCACGATAACGCCCCCGGACATCACACTGTGTAGATCCGGGGAGTCGAATCTACTCCCCGGATTACACGCTCCCTTCTCTCAACCCTAATTTCACTTCCTCATTCATCTCGACCTCCCAGACAACGTTCGCATTTACACAAGTTGAGTTTCCAGCCAGGTTATGTGATAACTCTCGATCACTATTTCTCATCTATTTCGAGAGCACCTGTTATGGACATTAATGCACAAACCCAACTCTGCGGCCTGATAGGCAATCCTGTCGATCACTCCCTTTCTCCCGCTATTCATAATGCGGCCTTTCGTGAATTGGGATTAAATTTTGTCTATTTGGCCTTTCCCGTCCAGGATCTTGAACGAGCCGTTCTAGGCATCTCGGCATTAGGCAATATCCGGGGACTCAGCGTGACCATTCCGCATAAGGTCACCATTCTACCTTTGTTGGATACCGTCGAAACCACCGCTAAACACATCGGCTCGGTGAATACCATCATCAAAGACCGAGGCCTGTTAGTGGGCTCCAACACTGACGCATCCGGCGCCCTCCAAGCCTTAAAGCAAGGTGGAGTGGAACGCACCGGACAGCGGGTCGTCATTCTAGGATCCGGTGGAGCCGCTCGCGCCATTGCCTTCAGTCTCTGCGTGGAAGGCAAAATTGAACATCTCACCCTCCTTGGTGTTGATGATCAGGAACGGACAACCTTGGCGAGAGACCTCAAAGCCAAAACTCCCATCCACTTGCATGACGCCTCCCTAACACCCGAAACCTTGCATTCCGCCTTGGGGCAAGCCCAACTACTCATTCATTGCACCCCCATTGGCATGCACCCAAAGATTGATGAAAGCTGTGTCCCCAAGCATCTGTTACACCGTGATCTGACGGTGATGGATATTGTCTACAACCCGCTCAATACGCGTTTATTACAAGAGGCGCAGGCCGCCGGATGCCGCACCATCCAAGGGATCAACATGTTTCTCTATCAGGCTGTCGGGCAGTTTGAACTTTGGACTGGCAAATCCGCACCGACCGAGATAATGCGTAACGTGCTCACCTCCCACTTCACTTGAATAAAGAATATCGAGTTTGGATATGGTTCCCAGCGTCAACGAGAGACTTTTCCAGGGAGATTTCAATAGGAGAAAGAATGGCCGTGGCGACATTCTCGCAAAGATGTCCCCTGCCCGAAGGCCGGAACAAAAAGTTCCCTGGCGTTCTCTCCGCTATTCCCAACAGCTTTAAAGAGAAATTACTCTCCCGTTACGGTCCAACCTGTCCGAACATCTTTTCAACCAACACTTCAAAACAGGAGATGTATGAATATTGTCTTAATAGGGTACAGAGGAACGGGAAAAAGCACTGTGGCAACAATTTTGGGACAACGTCTCGGACGAACGGTCACCTCCACTGATGAGGAAATCGTCAAGGAGGCGAAGCAATCCATTCCACAGCTTATCGAGCAATTCGGGTGGGATCATTTCCGCAATCTTGAAACGGGAGTATGTCAAAAGCTTACCGGTCAGGAAAATCTGGTCATCGACACGGGCGGGGGACTCATCCTGAAGGAAGAAAACGTCAGAATGCTGAAAGAGAATGGAAAGATTTTCTGGTTGACTGCCGAAGTTTCAACGATTGCCAGCCGGATATCCGGCGATACGCAGCGGCCCTCGCTGTCAGGAACTAAGTCCTTCGTGGAAGAAATAGAAGAAATTCTTGAAATTCGCACACCGCATTACCAAGCCGCCGCCGACCATGTGATTCAAACCGACCAAATTTCTCCGGAACACATTGCTGATGCCATTCTTTCCCACATTTCGATCTAGAACGTTCACTCAGGGGACTGGACAGCAGGGATCGGTCAGTACTAAAAAAAGAGCGTAAGAAACTGCGCTGAGCTTACATACTTGTCCGCCATTTCTCCGGTGTCGGCTGTACGGCTTCGCCACGCCACAGACCAGGTTCTCTTTCAATCCTCGCCCCATTGGGGGAGGGGAGGAGGGTGATGAGGCAACGCCAAACAGTAGAGAAGGGCGGAATAAAGTCGTGGACGATTTTGACCAAAAGCTCGACAAATGCGACTCAGTTGGTAATGCCGAGTTTCGTCCCGGCAGCCGAGCCACTTTTGTTTCGGCAAAAGTGGCCAAAACCAGTGACGCCCAGACAGGCTTCATTGGACGGGACAGACGCGAACCTTAGGGGAGCAGACCAACTCGCTGCGCTCAAACAAGGTCTGCTGAATGCTCAGAGCGTCTGTCCCTAGAGCCTGTCAGCAGGCGTCGAATAAAGCAAAAAGGGAAAGGCGAAGTGGTTTTTTTACATACCACGTTCCAAAGCAGCACGAGCGGTTTCTGTGATGCCGAGAATCGTGCCAAAATATCAGAGCATCATTGGAATCCCGTGGCCTTGTGGCAAGGCCAAGCCGTGTTGCCGACTGCGGAAGAAGGCGCGCATTGTTTGAGCGCAGCGAGTTTGCGCGCCGCCGGAGTGGGCTACACGGCGCAGGGCCCCTGAAGGGCCACGCCACGGCCACCATGGTTTTGGGTCCTTTTGCCGAAACAAAAGGACCTCGTTCGCCGGGGCGAAACCTGGCACTAAAATCCATCAAGAAGGCGCCGGTTCTTTTTTTGGATAAAATCATCCTTGCTCAGGGAAACAGACATGAAATCCACCACGGCCGGACCAGCTCAGATGATCTCCACTTGAAAGATACATGATTCCAAGACCTGACACCGAATGCACCGATAATGACCCCCCTAATAAATCGCCAAGCAAATTTTAGAGAATATTGAGTTCCCACTTAGTTTTTGATTTCCCTTTTTCAAATCAATTTTGAATGCTGCCTTTGGCAACCTGAAAATACCGATTGAATTCTAAGATATACTTCGCGCATTCTTGGGCTTTCATTTGTAGAAGAAAATGAGGGCCATCAACTTTCTTCAAATTAAATGATTGGAAGTGATGAGCAAACCAAACAGCACTTTGGTCGGGCACAAATTTATCTTGGGTTGCCTGAAGATACCCACAGGGCGTTGACCAAACGTTTGAACATTGAGAGAAGGAACACCTAGTTATTAACCGTAACCGATGCACAAGAACATGAGAAGGCACTTTGGCTAAAACCCCCTGCAGATTTTCCACTTGAAAAGAGTTAGCAGAAAATCCCAGACAAAGCACACGGTAAAAAATTCCAGGCATCCAAGAAAGCAACGACAAGCCTCCAGATAGCATTGTTAGCCATTTGAGTAAAAAAGGGCGGGGAGATTCAGCAAAGGTTGCGCAAAAAATAATTCCACGAAGAGGAATAGCATATTGCTCCAAAAGGGTGAGTGCCACTAATCCTGAAAAAGATTCCGCTAATACAATCGTGTCTTCAGGAGCGCTCAACTGGTCTTTTACTATTTCCGCCATTTCCTGCAAGGAAGAGAACCGATCTTTTGGATAGGCAATAACCGTAACATGGAAGATATCCTTTAATTGTTCGACTAGTGGTTGAAAAAGAATTCCGGTTCCATCCAGACCAGGCATTAGGACCAAATTCATTTTTTTAGGGTAGTTCATAGGCTAGAAAAAGAAACACGAAAAAAGCGGAAGGTAATAGCGGCAGAAGCCCTGATTTTGGCATGGAATCACCTCATGTAACATACTAATGACTAGGAAATGTTAATGGAAGACATCTGGCATCAGCCTCGAACCGTCGAATGGACCCAATATCTGTTAGACAGTTATGCCTATTGGCTAAACAAGGAACTGATTCCCCGTCAGGGGAACTCACTGGAACAGGCGGAAGGCTTGTTTAACTCCACATTTGTGGTCGTCTCTCACGGATTGGAGGATGACCCTATCCTCAATTATGGAAACCGGACCGCGTTAACCTTGTGGGAAATGGATTGGGACCAACTGACCCATACGCCCTCCCGGCACACGGCCGAGCCTGTGAATCGTGAAGAACGTGCCCACATGCTGCATCAGGCCAAAACCAAGGGGTTCATTGCCGATTATCGTGGAGTCCGGATCTCCCGATCCGGAAAACGGTTTTTAGTGGAACGCGCCACGGTTTGGAACATTCGCAAACCCGATGGAACCCCGCTCGGACAGGCGGCCACCTTTTCAACCTGGACGTTCCTATAGGTAGGCGAACGTCTCCTTCTCACCTCATTTTCTGACCTTTTCCTTGGCATACCGCTCTGCCAGGAGAGGCTATCCAGACTCTGGCTTGCCCTGAGTATTTTACCTGGGCTATGGTGCCGCAAGACTGATAATTGATGCTTTAAGTAATATTTACGGGAAACAAGTCATGATTTTAGCAGCTGATGTTGGTGGGACAAAAATCAACCTGGCCCTGTTTGACTGGGATAAGGAACGGGTCGACCCTATTCGGGAAGATACGGTTTGGACCGCTGATTACGAGTCTTTCGAAGAAGTGTTGACCGAATTTCTGGAAGAACCGACTTCTACCGACACCGAATCGGAGGAAATCCCGGACGACAGCGATGCCCTTTCGTCTGAACCCACTACTCCTTCTCCACTGGGACCCCTTACCGCCGCTTGTTTTGGGGTGCCGGGACCGGTCTTGAATAATACCTGCAAAACCACAAATATTCCGTGGATCATTGAAGGCGACAAACTCGCGGAGTTCCTGAATATTCCACATGTCCGTTTGTTAAATGATTTGGAAGCCACCGGCTACGGACTCCAGCTTCTTCGACCGGATGAACTTGAGGATCTCAACCCCAACGCTCCTTCTCCCCCACCTGACGGCACAAAGGTGTTATTGGCCGCTGGAACAGGTCTGGGAGAATCGCTGTTGCTGTGGACAGGGAAGGATTATCACATCTGTCCGTCTGAGGGGGGACATTCGGATTTCGCACCCAATAACGATTTGGAAATCGATCTGCTGCGATATCTGCGCACCAGCTATTTACATGTGAGTTACGAACGGGTTCTTTCCGGGCCCGGGCTCCATAGCATTTATCAATTTTTCCGGGACACCAAGAAAAACGAGCCCACCTGGTTTGCCGAAAAGCTTCCCACCGGCGATCCCGCAGCATTGATTACGGAAGCCGGATTGACGGGTAAACCGGATATTTGTAAAGAAGCCCTCCAGCTCTTCGTCTCTATTTACGGGGCCGAAGCCGGCAATATGGCACTCAAAACCCTGGCAATGGGCGGCGTCTATCTTGGCGGGGGCATTGCCCCAAAAATCATATCCGCGTTACGAGAAGACACGTTTATGAAAGCCTTTTTGGCAAAAGGCCGGTACAAACGATTACTGGCCAAGGTACCCGTTCGGGTGATTTTGAATCCACATACCGCGTTGCTCGGAGCGGCCTCCCTCGCTGCCCGCATGGCTGGCTAATAGCATGGATTCAAAACCTCTCCTGGGCATTCGTCAGGACTCACAACCTCCCTCCTCTCTTCATCTGTTTTTTTCACTCTCGTCTCTGCCGTTTTGCCTCATAAGATTCGCCAAGCACCAGGCTTTGAGAAAGAATGTCTGCTAATTTCGATAACCAATCGTATTCGGTCGTTTGCCATTGAATAATTCTCGTGAGTGAGACCCTCTATGTCATCTTCATCGACACCATTCACACCCGATCAACAAAAAGCCCAAGCCGCACTGAAAGCCCTGGAATTTATACATGATGAGCAGATCTTGGGACTCGGCACCGGTTCCACGGTCCATCATTTTTTGGCGGCCTTAGGCCAGCGGGTCCAACAAGGATTACGAGTCCGTGGCGTGCCAACCTCAGAAGCCACAGCGGTCTATGCCAAACAATTGGGTATTCCTTTACTGAACGATGAAGAACCCTGGGACATTGATGTGGCGGTGGATGGCGCCGATCAGGTCGACCCTCAACTGAATCTGATAAAAGGAGGAGGAGGGGCGTTAATGCGGGAAAAAATTGTGGCGAACGCTGCTCGGCAATTCATTGTTATTGTGGATCAGGCTAAACAGGTGCCCCATCTTGGACTTCCTTTTCCCTTACCAGTTGAAATTGTGCCCTTCGGCTGGCGAACAACTCAACGGCATCTTGAGAATCTGGGATGGCCTTCACCTTTGCGTTACAAAGACGGCCAGCCTTTTCTCACAGACAATGGCAATTATATAGCGGATCTCCATATTCCTGAAATTACCGACCCCTCCGCACTCGATTCATCCATCAGGCAAATTCCGGGGGTAGTTGAATGCGGGCTCTTCCTGATGATGACATCCTTGGTGATTACAGGCACGAATAGTGGTCCAATGCTCCATCGCGCATCTTGAGTCAGGGGGCTTTTTTGGTAAAATAAACGGAATGTTGGTGGCCGTTAAATGCCAGCACCCTTGCATGCAAACTTGATACAATTCTGAGCAAGGACAAGGCTCACGAAAAATTTGCGTTTGATGACTCTCCTCACCAACATAAGGAAAAGGTATTCTGCATGAGTGGACAATATCCGGGGAAAACATCCCCTGGGAGAAACAGGTACCATATTTGGGTGGTCGCGATTGCGGTGGGCTTCCTTGGAGTCACCCAGATTCAATGCTCCCAGGCTCCATCCTCCACCCCTGCTGAGCCTCCCCCATCCATAACCGCAGCCCCAAGTGGAACCGATGCGCCTGTTGCGGTCGTCCATGCAGCTGATTCGTCTCCCGTGGTTAAAGCCTCCACCCCTCTTCTAGCTTCCAACGAAACCTTTGTTAAAATCGCCAAAGAGGCTATGGCCTCGGTCGTGAATATCTCCGCGACCAAACGCACCGTCCAATCTCAAGGCACGAATCCCCTGCTTGAAGATCCATTTTTCCGGAGGTTTTTTGGAGAGGAATTTGAGCGGCGGTTTAAACAACCACGCGAACGGCAGGAGCAAGGCTTAGGCTCCGGAGTGATTGTCAGCGATGACGGATACATCATCACCAATAATCACGTCGTGGAACAGGCCGATGACTTAATGGTCCTTTTAGGAGATAAACGGAAACTTCCGGCGACACTGATTGGCACGGATCCCAAAACCGATTTAGCGGTGATCAAGATTGAAGCCACCGGATTATCTACCTTACCTTGGGGAAACTCTGTGGCACTGGAAGTTGGAGAATTGGTCCTGGCGGTCGGCAACCCCTTTGGGTTGAATCAAACCGTTACGATGGGAATTATTAGCGCCGTGGGCCGGGCCAATGTCGGCATTGTCGACTATGAAAATTTCATTCAAACCGATGCCGCCATTAATCCAGGCAATTCCGGAGGTGCTCTCGTCAATCTGCAGGGCCAACTCATTGGTATAAATACCGCCATTTTTTCCAGAACAGGCGGCTACATGGGCATTGGCTTTGCCATCCCCAGCCAAATGGTAAAAAGTGTGATGCAAAGCCTGATCGGGCATGGGAAAGTCATTCGTGGGTGGCTGGGCGTGTCGATTCAGGAATTATCCCAAGACCTCGCCACCCAATTTGATGTGCCTGATACCCAGGGCGCCTTGGTGGGTGATGTGTTTAGCGAAAGCCCTGCAGGACAAGCCGGATTGAAACGTGGCGATATCATCCGCACCTACAATGATGTCACCGTGAAAGATCCGAACCATTTGCGCACACTTGTAGCCGAAACGACACCGGAGAGCTCCATTCCCCTTGAAGTGTGGCGAAACGGAAAAATTGTCAATCTCTCGGTTTCCATCACTGAAATGCCTAAAGATACTGCAGGATTGACAGGAGAGTCTCCTAGTTCGGTCTCAGGTAACCACGCCCTTTCAGGGCTTTCTGTAGAACCCGTCCAGCCCGGACAAACACGAGATGGTCAGGGTGTAGTCGTGACCCAAATTGCCCCGAACTCTCCGGCTGAACGGGCCGGCGTTCAACCGGGTGATGTGATATTGGAACTGAATCGCTCTCCCATTGGGTCCGTGAGGGATTTCGAACAGCTTGTGAAGCGATTGGAAACTGGAACCTCCGTCTTAGTGCTCTTGCAGCGCGGAAAAGGGGCCATTTTCCTGACCATCAAACCATAGCGAAAGGGCCGGAGCCTCACCTTCGCCAGACCTGACCACTTGATGGCCGAACAATCATGACAACACTGTGTTCATTCAGAACATTCCTTCAAATGAGTCAACTGCTCTGCTTCCTGGTCCTTCTGCTATTCCCCGTTTCCACGCAACCAATGTTGTGGGCCTCTTCTCCACAGATTGCCATTCAATCAGCACCGCCATTTTTTTCTCCCAACCACCTGATGATCCGCTTGGATACCTCCCTCACGTGGAAAAATAACACAGGTGAAGCGCATTCCATTGTCGCAGACGACTGTCAATCCCGTTCACGATGCTCATTTGACTCAGGAGTCATTCGTCCCGACCATCAGTATGTCTTAACCCGGTTAGCCCCCGGCCGCTATCCTTACCATTGTGGACTCCATCCTTTCATGCGGGGCCTATTAACCGTTCAAACAACGGCCTCCCCCTCCTCTGATATCTGATTTAATGGACATTTTTTGTTCTTGCAACCGTGTTCTCCCTAGTCAACACTGGTGATTTACATTCTTGGCCCATGCATCCGCCCTTTTTTCATTGCATGCAATAAGTCCCTAATGGTACATTTCGGGCATCCCTGGTAAGGGCAGAAAAAACAAATATCAATTAACGAACAGACTCAGACTGGTCCCATCGTCTAGGCTGGTCTAGGACGGCACCCTCTCAAGGTGCAGACACGGGTTCAAATCCCGTTGGGATCACCAATTACCATAGGAACGGACGTTCGCCCCCTTCCTGGTTGTTCGCATTCGCACCCGTTAGAATCAGACTCCTCGTACTCCCGTCTGGTTTTTTCTTTAATCTATGCCGTAAGGATCTGTGATGACGCCGAGAACTTTTCACGATGGCGAAAGCGACGGGCTGGAAGCCCTGGAGGCGCTGGACCCGGAAACAATTGAATCTTTTTCCGATCTTCTGGCGGCCATGAAAAAAACGGCCTTTGGCGGGCGCCGTCTTGGCGATGCCTTTGAGATTTTAAAAAAAATGGTCGAGGATCCTGATTGTACTGTGATCTTGACCTTGTCCGGGGCCATGACCATTGCAAAAATGGGAAAGATTATCTGCAGCATGATCGACCGAAACATGGTGCAGGCCGTTGTATCCACAGGGGCATTGATTGCTCATGGCCTGAGCGAAGCCGTAGGTAAAACGCACTACAAGTATCACCCATCCATGACGGATACCGAGCTCTATGAAAAAGGTTATAACCGGGTCTACGACACGCTGGAGATGGAAACAAATCTCAACCACGTCGAACGGGTCGTCAGTCAAACCTTAAAGCGGATGACTCCGGAAACCCCCATCTCCTCGGAAATCCTGACTCGAGAAATCGGGAAAACCCTCCACGACGATTACGAAGGCCCAGGTATTTTAAAAAGTGCCTATGAGCAGGGTGTCCCGGTCTATATCCCTGCATTTACCGATTCTGAAATGGGGCTGGATGTCTCCATTTGGGCGATGAGGGAAAAACGACAATCTCAAGCCCAACCTCCACCCGATCTCTCCGATCAGGAAACCTGGCAGCTTTTACAGCAATCTCGTCCGGCGTTTAATCCATTCTTGGACCTCAATAGTTATACGGAAAAGCTGCTGTCTGCCAAACGGCTAGGGATTTTCACCATTGGTGGCGGCGTTCCCCGGAATTGGGCGCAACAAACGCCCCCCTACATCGAGATTCTCAATCTCCGGATGGGTACACAATTAACCCCTCCGCGATACCAGTATGGTGTTCGCATTTGCCCGGAGCCCGACTACTGGGGTGGCCTCAGCGGATGCACGTATGAGGAGGGTGTATCATGGGGAAAATTTGTGCCAAGAAAAGAGGGCGGGATGTTTGCTGAGGTTTTGAGTGATGCCACAGTGGTCTGGCCACTTCTGATGATGGGACTTCTGGAAAGTGCCCGTCGCAGGTAATTCAACACCTGGCAGACGACCAACTTCTTATCTCGACATGGTCCGTCAGGAATGCAACAACATTGGTAAGGGAGTGATGATGAATATTGGCAAGTCCCTCAAATCCACCATAGCCTTCGCGATCCTTCTCGGCACCCTGCTCATCAGTCCCATGACTCATGGGAAAACTACGGATTTTTTGATCCAGGATGATGATGTGGTGCGAGGGGATCCTAAGGCTCCGATCACCCTGCTGGAATACTCGGATTTTACTTGTGGGTTTTGCGAAAAGTTTTTTCATGAGACCTTTCCCAAATTGCTTTCAGAGTATATTGAGACCGGAAAAGTGCGGTTTGTCTATCGGGACTTCCCTCGAGGCATGGGAAGCCCACTCCGGGCAGCCGATGCGGCCCGATGCGCAGGAGAGCAGAATGCCTATTGGCCAATGCATGATCGTCTTTTTAACAGTGATGGCCAGTTGGCTCCGGATAATCTCAAGCAATATGCCAAGGACCTCAACCTCCACGTCGAGCAATTTTCTGAATGCCTGGCTTCCCATCGCTATTTGAAAGATATTGAGAAGGATTTACAGGATGCCGGATCCTTAGGAATTCGTGGCACGCCGGCATTCGTCCTCTTTCCCACAACCCTTCCGGAAGATCCTCATCTCATTTTAATTCCAGGGGCCTTTCCCTATGAGACATTCAAGGAAGAAATTGATAAGTTGCTCACGCTTCATGGAGCCTGAACCTCCTCGATTTTTTTACCGGTACCGTCCTCTACTCACATCGAAGAGACATAAATCCTTCATTCATTCGCTCTCCACGCAATTCCTCATTGATCTGACAGCGTGATTAGGTGTACATTTGCACAGGTAATTTTGACATTCATGTTTTAACTCAGAGGACGGGTTTGATGTCATGACTGAATCCCAATCTTTCTGGCCTGTTGAATGCGCACAAGGTGAACCGGACTTATTTGTGTGCTTAACCTGTTTTGATGAAGTATTCAAAGCCAAGATGCCGGTCGACGGGTGTCCGAGTTGCGGAGCCATTGCCGCATTCGAACCGTTTAGTTTAGACGCGATCAAGGAATGGGGAACGGAAAATCTCATTCAGAAAGCCGAACATTTGCCTTCCTCGTCTGATCCCGGTTCTGACCAGCCACCTTCATCAATCTAATCACCTCTATTTCACGAGGTTCTCACCTACTCATGACTGTGGCCACGGCAAAGCCAATCCTTATAGGCGGCCAATGGGTCAAGACCCCATCTGCGGAGCCGGTACGTAATCCCTACTCCAATGAGGTGTTAGCCATGGTCTGCCAGGCTGAGCCTGAGCATATACACCAGGTCACCAACTCCGCCAAACAGGTCTCATCCGAATGTGCCAGAATACCGGCACATGCCAGAGCAAAGGCGCTCCTGCACATCGCGACCGGCCTATCCACTAGACGGGAAGAATTTGCGTCCACAATTTGTCAGGAGGCTGGCAAGCCAATTTCCGACGCACGGCGTGAAGTCGACCGAGCCATTCAGACTTTTCGCCTGGCCGCAGAGGAAAGTACTCGCATCCCGGGAGAAATCCTGCCGATGGATCTCACCCCAGGAGGGGAGGCATACTCAGGATCTGTCACACGCTTCCCGATCGGAACGGTTCTTGGCATTACCCCATTTAATTTCCCTCTCAATCTGGTAGCCCACAAAGTGGCCCCTTGCCTAGCGGCGGGGAACGCGATGGTATTGAAACCAGCCCCGCAAACCCCATTAACTTCGCTCATGTTGGGAGAAGTTTTTTTGACGACGGAACTGCCTCCGGAAATGCTGACGATCATCCCCTGTTCCAATACCCTGGCAGAACAGATGGTGATCCATCCCAACTTTCAAGCCTTGAGTTTTACCGGCTCTATGACGATTGGATGGATGCTGAAAGGAAAAGCCGGATACAAACGGGTTCTACTGGAACTCGGAGGCAATGCCGGGGTGATCATAGAACCGGACGCCAATCTCGATGTAGCCATAGACCGTTGCGTGGCGGGAGGGTACGGATATGCCGGACAAACCTGCATTTCTGTGCAACGAATTTTCGTTCATGAATCGCGGTACGACGACTTTCTTAAGGCCTTTGTCGACCGCGTTCGATTATTGCCGATGGGCGATCCCTCGCTCGAGAACATTGTCGTCGGTCCCCTCATTAGCGAACAAGCCGCACGCCGAGTGGAGGCATGGATCCAAGAAGCCGTTTCGCAAGGGGCAAGAGTCATGACCGGCGGAACGCGGAAGGATTCATTCATTGAACCTGCAGTTCTGACTCACGTCAGCAACAACATGAAGGTCTGTTGCGAAGAAATTTTCGGTCCAGTGGTCACCGTCACGCCCTATGCAAACCTCGAAGAAGCATTTGCCCTTCACAATGATTCTGATTTCGGCCTCCAAACGGGAATATTCACCAGCAACATCGATGCGATGTATCAGGCATACTCACGATTAGAAGTCGGTGCGCTTCTGGTGAATGAAATTCCGACTTTTCGAGCCGATCACATGCCCTATGGAGGAATCAAACAGTCAGGATTAGGGCGAGAAGGTGTTCGATATGCTATTCAGGAACTGACCGAGCCTAAATTGTTGGTGATCAAAAGATCTTCTTGAGGCCTTCTTGTTTTTTCTTGAACGTTGAGTCCTCACGATCTTGCACCTTGCCAATCACTCTTGGTAAAAATATCCGGCTAGGTGACAAGGTTGTTCTTTCCCGTGGCCGTCCGAATCGTCCAGGATTTCGCATTTTCATACACAAATTGGAAAGCGAGGTTGGGAATCAGATTCGACGATCAAACAGGCATGTACTGCCTAACCCATTCCACCACTAACTGATTAATGAAGGAGTAGAGATGGTCCCAACGCAAATGTTTCTTACCAGAGGTGTGGGCGTCCACAAGGAAAAACTGACCTCTTTCGAAGAAGCCCTCCGGAGCGCAGGAATTGCGTATTGCAACCTGGTGACCGTCTCATCCATTTTTCCTCCAGATTGTAAAATCATCCCGAGAAAACGCGGTGAACAGTTACTCAATCCAGGCGAAATTACCTTTTGCGTCATGGCCAGATCGGACACGGATGAGCGGAATCGCTTGATTTCGGCCTCAATCGGGCTAGCCATTCCCTCTGGCAGGAAAGTCAATTATGGCTACTTGTCGGAACATCATGGCTATGGGGAAACGGACGAAGAGGCTGGAGAATATACAGAGGACCTCGCAGCCCAAATGCTCGCAACCACTCTTGGCATCAAATTCGATCCAAATGTCGCCTGGAAGGAACGTGAGCAGGTGTTTAAAATGGGAAAGGATATTGTTCGAACTCAGAACATTACCCAATCCGCCATCGGAAAACCGAACCTCTGGACTACGGTGGTTGCCTGTGCGGTCTTCATTCCTCTTGAAAACATTACTGAAGATCCAAAGCCTCGACACAAAAAATCGAAATAGGTTCGTTGATAGGGTAACCATTCGGGTGAATGCTTACTTCTGCCCTTAGATCTTTAGCCACAAAACAAGATCCAATCCGAACATCATTTCCACGCAATAGGCTTAGGCCTTATTTACCAAGGGTCGGTTCTGAACAAGAACCGACCTTTTTCCTTACAGTGAAAATTCCGCCCATAAAACCGTATGGTCAGATGGTGACTCCTCCCGTCGAGGCTGAACATCCACCTTCACCGTATGGGAATGGGAAAGGAGTGGAGGAGTGACCAGAATATGGTCGATTCGCCATCCACGGTTCGCCTCCAGAGCTTCTGGTCGTCGATAATCCCAAAACGTAAATTGCTGTTGATGCGGAAAATGATGTCGAAACACATCAACGAATCCCCAGGACACCGTCTCCTGATATGCCCGACGCACATCTTCATGGAAACACACATGCTTAAGATGTTTTTCGGGGCTATGCACGTCAATCGGCTCAGGAGCGACATTCATATCTCCACACCAAATCACAGGTTGACCTGTTGAGCCCACACGCGAAAAATACCTTCTCAATCTCTGAAACCACTCTAATTTATAGGCATATTTCGGGGAATCAATCAAAAAGCCCTGCGGAATGTAAGTATTAATAATAGTGATGCCGTTGATCACCACCCGAGCCAGGCGTGCGGGATCTTCTTGTGGCTCCCCGTCATCTAAACCGAATGACACCAGTTCCGGTGGTGTGCGGGTAAAAATGGCGACCCCATTGTAGGATTTCTCACCACAAAAATTGATGTGATAGGGTAAATCGGCAAACGCTTGCAGGGGAAATTCATGATCTTGCACTTTGGTCTCTTGAAGACACATGACATCCGGATTGTGTTGCCATAACCACTTGTGAAGAATACCGATCCGTTTTCGTATAGAATTGACATTGTAGGTCGCAATTTTCATTAGTCCCGATTCTCCCCCATTCACCATTCACGCCGCAGACATTCCTCAAAAAAGACAAAGGCCGATTCTCTTCCACAACCCATCCTTAAGTATGTGAGGTATATGTATTTATGACCACTAGTCATTCCTTCACTCCTGATGAATTAACCCTCTTGGCCGATCGCGATTTTTTCCGTAAGAAAGCCAAGGTTTCCCTTAAAATCAAACAGATCCTGGAGGAGCTCCAGGAACGCCTTGAGGCTGAAATCGCGTTCCAGCCCCTTCTCGCTCCAGAAGGATTCGATTCTCAAGCCAGGCAATTTGTCAAAGGCGAGCATCTTGAAGATTTCCCCTATCAATATGTGGATTTCCCCAGATTGTATACACGTGAGAACAAGTTTGCCTTCCGATCCTTGATCTGGTGGGGGCACCACATCGTCTTCGCCCTCATGATTGAAGGCCCGCTGATCAAACAATATCGACGCAACCTGTTTAATCGATACTTAGAGGTAGCAGACCAAGATCTCTGCCTCTGTCTCAGCCCGTCTCTCTGGGAGTGGAAATACGGACCAGGCCTCACTCTTCCCATCACACGCAGTCGACGATCTGAAATCGCCGCAACACTCGACCATCGCACGTTCTTTAAAATTGCGCGGTTTCTTCCAATCGATGATTCGGCAGTGGAAACCGGCACCATCGTCGATGAAGGGTTGAAAGCCTTCCAGGCCATCCTACCGGTCATAAGAACATAATCTCAGACGCCATTTCCCTCATTGGTCGTTCCCACAACATGACTTCCTGTCCTATCTTTATTCTTCTTCAGCAAGGCCAAGCAATTCGGTCAGTTGATCCACGGAATAGGACTGTGTGACCTGAAGAGTAATCGATTGAATTCCCGCTGCCTTCAACAGGGTCTCCACAAATCGATCCCGGTCCTCGCGTCCGACCGCAGAAGGAACCTCCTTCTCCAAGTTAACCACCGTCATGACTTTAAGAGAACCAGGATGGGCAAGAACGACATCGCAGCGAACAGACTGAATCGTTCGCATAACCGCTTTTCGAGCTTCTTCATCTTTATCGACAACAGACAGGACACTGAGGAGGGGGATTTTAGCCAAAATCAACATATGGTCACGTGCCGCTAGGGTAATCAGATTGTACAAGGTCGCTTCTCCCGGCGACATGAGGGGTCGAGCAGTCACCACGCTCTCAGCAGATTCAGGAGTCAACGGTGGAAGAGCCCCCGCTGGAAGGGGACGGCGCCAGATCCATCGCAACAAAAACACGGCTCCGAGTATGAAGCCGGCCAGGAGAATCAGTGAAAAGCTGTTTTGAGACATCAATTCGTCAGTCATTTCGCCAGCGGGAACAATCCCTTAACAATGGGAAGCACTCTAAGGAAGTCCGTGAATACCGGGAGTGACGGTCCCCAAAATAACCGGATGGCGAGCCCCTGTGACCTTAGGAAGATTGGCACAGACACCATGAATGGTTTGATACGCCAGCACCGCAAAGGCCTGCGCTTCAAAGGCTTGGCTGGAGACCCCACATTCGTCCATACACCTCACGGGAATTGGATCGAACACACCGGACAGTTCTGACCAGAGTCGAGTATTCCGCACTCCACCACCGCCAAACACCAACTCATCAGGGATCTCCTTCGTCCATTTTTGCGAATCGTGAATTACCTGAGCAATAAACCGACAGCTCGTCGCTAAAAGGTCGGAAAAGGCCAAATGGCGACGCTGCGCCTGAGCCCACACTCGCTGGATATAGCCTTCCCCAAACATCTCACGCCCGGTGGATTTTGGAGGACATCGAGACACATAGGGATGCGCAAGCAGCCATCGAAGCAGACCCTTATCCACCTGACCCTTCAGGGCAAGACGACCTCCCCGGTCAAATCTGGCTTGCCCCTGTGTCTCCATAGCCACCAATCCATCCAACAACATATTGCAGGGGCCTGTATCAAACGCTCGAACCGCCGCCAAGTTTCCCCCGCCGGATAGTACGGTCACATTGGCAATCCCTCCGAGATTGACCACCATTCGTGTCGCACGTTTCTGAGCAAAAAGAAGAGCATGGACATAAGGCGCCAATGGAGCCCCCTCCCCCCCCACAGCCAGATCTCTAGCTCGAAAATCCGATACAGTCGGGACTCCGGTACGTTCCGCAATCACATTGGGATCTCCAATTTGCAGGGTCGAACGGATCTGCCCGATACCAGGCTCATAAATTGCGGCCGGCCGATGATGAATCGTTTGGCCATGCGAACCAATCAACGCCACTCGTTGAGGAGAAATGCCGGAATGTTTTATGGCCAACAATGCGGTTTTGGCAAACACTTCGCCCAGGACCACATTGAGGTGACAGATTTGCCCTACGGTCCCATGCTCACACGCTTGTAAAATGAGTTGACGAAGCCTGGGAGAATAAGAACGGCCAACATGTTTGAGTAGTGAACTCTTGAGACGATGTCCGCTTCCCCGAATATCCACGACCGCCGCGTCGACCCCATCCGCCGACGTCCCTGACATTAATCCCACAACTATCACTGGTCACCTCGTTTTCCTGATCTGGATGCCGCAATAGCATAACCATGGACAGGTTCCAATTTCTCCAGACCTCATCTCTACCTATTGAATGGTTCCGTGGGAGGAACGATATGCTTGCCCCGGTCCCAGACCATACCAGTCTGCTCTTTATCAGAAAATCCCAAAGAGGCGTAAAACCCCTGATAGCGCCTGGTGCAAAGCCAAAACAACTCCACCCGTTCCAGCTTGGGATGCCTTAATATTCGTTGGATAATGCCTTTACCGATATCCCGATCCTGATAGGCACGATCCACGATCACATCCCAAATCGAGGCGCGATAGATGAAATCCGTCAACACCCTCCCAAATCCGACGAGCCTGGGACCATCCCAGGCGGAAATGGCCACATCCGTATGTGCCAGCATCCGTTGAGTATCATCCAATGAACGAGCACAAGCCCAATCCGTTTGGCAGAACAATGCCAAAAGCTCTTGCGCCTGAATATCGTTGGAATCCAAAAAATTGATCATGCGTTGGCAGATTGTGGCAAGATGTATTACACTAAGTCTACTAGAATTAACTGACAAAAACCGGAGTCGTGCCGATGTCGATGTTAGTCAGAAAATGCCCAAAATGCAGTAAGCTATTTTGGAAAAAAGAAGAAGAGATCCAATATGCCGACGAGAATACCTTGAAAGTCGTCTGCAATCACTGCCACCAGGTCTTGCGGATTCCGCTCATCACAGAAGGCGCCAATGCCGGCGCCCCGAAAATGGGCCATTAGGATTTTAAATAATTCGCCTTCCAGTATCGCATTCACGGATTTACCAATACTACAAAACCAATCAAAAATTTCCTCCTTCTCTCGTCTATTCCACTAGACTTCTGACTGTATGCGACACGAACATTTAGCCGGTTTAGATGTATGTATTACAGGTGGAGTGGATCGCCAAGGAAGCGGCGACGGACCACTTGTAGTTCTCTTGCATGGATTCGGTGCGCCAGGGGATGATTTAGTCGCATTATGGCGCTATCTCAATGTCCCGGATGAAGTCCGCTTCCTTTTTCCTGCTGCTCCACTCGAACTGGGCATGGGCTTTGGGAACGCTCGAGCCTGGTGGATGCTGGACATGGAACGCCTCACACAGGCCAGAGCCCAAGGGCAGTGGGATGCGTTGTCACTAGAAATTCCTCGTGGCCTGCCCCCGGCCCGCACACAAATGCAGGACGTCCTCTCTCTCGCCCTAGAAACCTTGTCGGTACCGACTCGATCACTGATCCTTGGAGGGTTTTCCCAAGGGGCCATGCTGGCGACTGACCTGGCCCTTCATACCGATTTACCTTTGGCAGGCTTGGCACTGCTATCCGGTACACTCATTGCCAAGCAAGAATGGCTTACCCGCCTGCCCACTCGCCAAGGTCTTCGGGTATTTCAAAGCCATGGCACTGACGACCCCATTTTATCGTTTTCCATGGCAGAGCAACTTCGTGAACATATCCAAACAGCCGGATTACCTGTCAGTTGGGTAGAGTTCCGTGGGGGTCATGAAATTCCCATTCAAGTGTTGAAGGGCCTCGAAGCCTTTCTGCAAGCAAGTCTCTATCCTTATCCGCATTAATAAAAAAATAAATTCGGTAAACAGTTAGGACAGGAGGCAAAACCAGGGTTCCCTCCTCCCGCTTCTCTTCTCATCTATCCTCTTGCTTCCGCCATTTTTCTCCCTGACGTTTCACGCCTTACCCCAACTCGGACCAGGAACACTCGTCGCCCAGAATAAACAAGTCAAAACATCGGAACCCCACAAGGAACCATTTATTCTGGGAAGGCCCCAGAACCACATTGCGTAGAAAATTCTTTCTCCGGTATAGTGGGGACAGAATATTCCATCATTTTTCACCAGGATCAAAATTTTCTATGATGACATTTGAGGATCTCAGCACTCAACTTCAGCAAGCCTTAGGCGATGCCGAAGTCTCGGTTCTCGATCGAACAGGTACCATGGACCATTTTACGGTCAAAGTCATTTCCAATGCCTTTGAAGGAAAGAATTTATTAGACCGTCATCGAATGATCTATCAAGCCCTCGACGCGCCCATGAAAGACGGACGCATTCATGCCCTAGAAATTCAGGCCAAAACCCGCAATGAAGCCCAAGGAGGATAAGCCAATGAGTACACCCATTGAAGACGAAATCAACAAAGAAATCGCCCAACACAAAATTCTCATTTACGGGAAAGGCACGAAGACTGCCCCTCAATGCGGATTTACGGTGGAGACCATGGAATTTTTTAACAAATTCGGCTACCCCTATGAATTGATCAACGCCTTGCCAAACCCTGAAAAACGGGAGGCCCTTTCAAAAATGACCAACTGGCCGACTTTGCCAAAAGTCTTCATCAATGGCCAGTTTTATGGTGATACGGATGTCTTGGGTCCGATGGAAGAAAAAGGGGAATTGCAGCCACTGTTAAAGGCCGCCTTTCCCGATCAAGCCAAATAGGCATTGAGCCAAAAGGCCTTCGGTCCTGCAAGGCCCACCTCAATAAAGGGTGGGTCTTGTTACTTGTTTTAGACCTTACCTGCGTCGGCACACTCTGCCACCAAGCCTAGACTTTTCCCATTGTCGATCACGCACCTTCACATACATAGCCCAGACTCTTCAGTGCATTGATGCCTTAGGACATTGAGGGAGTGTCGAATAATAATTTCCAATGGCATGTTGCATATTAGAGGTTTCGGGGGCGGTTCAAAAAAGCATGCCCTGAGCCTTTCGAAGGGTTCGTCCAGCAAGGCCGCAGTCATTTTTGCGCGCAGAGCATACCTCCAGTACGTGAGCACGGCAAAATGACGAGAACGCCGCTGGCGGCTTTTTTCAACAGACCCATTGTTACTTCTGCCTGACGCAGAGGTTGAACCATCGCATGGGTTCATTCATCTCTAAGCTCTCCATCAACTCTCAGGCACATATGTTCTCTTGTTGGCCGTTGCGAACCTTTTGATCTGTGTTTTTTTGAATTGGTTCAACACTTCACGCCTAATTCCTTAAGCATGTTGCCTATTGTCCGATATGTTCAATCTGGAACCACTGAGGCAATGAGCAACCATGAGACAACCCATCTCAAAACCAAGGGCAAAAGCCAAAGGAACATCAAGAGCGCCAAAAGCATCCTCAGTCACCTTTATTTTCAGTATGATCATTGGTCTGGGAATGTTGACCTGGTCTTCTGCCTTGGGAAACCATTTGACCCTACCGGGCTCCCAAGACTTGAGTCATGGAGATGAATCTGACCCTCAACCTTTCATCCGGCAACTAGAAAAGATTAACAACTATATTCCCCCCCACGCTCAGGCGGATCTCGAAAACATCACCTCATCACGAATTGAGCATTCCGCTCTTCCAACCAATCCCCTTCACCCGTCAGCCATCGAACTCAAAGCTGTGGGATCTCAACAATCCCATTTCACTCCCACAAAGAAACCCATTCACACAACAGTCCTATTTCACAACAATGCCACACAAGACCTTTCAAATTCGGGATGGCGGTCATTGCTTAATGGTCGGCCGGAAGACGCGATAACTGCGTATCGAGAATCCCTCAAAACCCATCCCAAATCAGCCGATGCCTATATCGGAATGGGCATCGCACTTAAAAGTCTGGGCTTTATTGAAGATGCCAAAGACGCCATACACCACGCTCTTGCCATCAACCCTCAACTCTCTTCCGCACTCGTTCATCTGGGATACCTCTATGCGGATGGCCAGATCGGACCTTCCGATCCCAAGGCCGCCCACCGGCTTTTCCATCAAGCATCCCAACTCGGTGATCCATTTGCCTCCATCGCACTTCTAGACCTGCAATCCCGCTCACGACCGCAATCCTAATTTCCGGGGAACGCCTGGCCTTAAGAAGGCCATATCATATGCCGATGGATTTTTTATGGACGTGTCATCCATACCATTTTCCCTATTTCACCTGAAACACGGCCAAATGAAGCACCCTTCGTAAAGGAGAACTGACAGATGCCAAGAAAAATTTTTCGGCCACTTCATCATTCCCAGGGGTTTACCTTGGTGGAAATGATCGGGGTCTTGGCCATCATTGCCATACTGATTGCCCTGTTATTGCCAAAGATTTTCACCCTGATTGCGTCGTCTAAGGCAAGTTCCCTGGCTGCCGCAGTAAGAACGTACGAGACCGCCGTCGCCAAATATTATGGAGACATCGGAACCATCTGGCCTCTCAATGCGGCTGGAACTCCAGCACAAGAGACCGGAGGAAACAGTGCCACTGTCACTTCCCTTGCCGCCCGGTTAACGCTCGACGCCTCGGACCCATTGAATACCGGCACCAATCAATGGAGCCGATTCCGAGGACCCTATCTGGAAAAATTTAATACGAATACGCCTCCGGGATTAGGAACAACCATGTACATTCCAGCACAAGCGGCAATCGCACTCGGAACAGCGACCACCGCAACAAATGTGGGATGGGACTTGAAGGGCGATGACGGAAACAGCGATCTCCCTACCGGAGCCCGAGTCGCCTATCTCAGGGTCGATGGAGTGTCTGATACTGAATTCAATGAAATCGATGGCATCATTGATGCGGGTATAGGATCAAGCTTGGCCGAACGCCAACTCCGCGGACGCGTGAAGTATGCGGCGGCCAATGATCGCCTGTATATTTACCTGACGCACCAATAAGTCGTGTCCTCCCTCAATGAGGAAAGAGTGAGGAAATTACAACGATGACTGTGCTCCTCCCTCCAAGGTATCCCTCACAGGACAACACCCATTTCCTTGCGCCCATAAATTTCTCCTGACAGCCTGGTCTATGCCAACCACACCAATCACACCTACCACAGCCGCACGGCCTCTCCTCGGAACGTCTCTCCTTCAAGACGGCTGGATCACTCAAGAGCAATTGGACCTGGCGGTCCGAGAGACTAAGAGAAAAGGCGTGATGTTAGGCCAAACGCTCATTGGCCTGGGATTCATTACCGAAAAAATCCTGGCCCATTATCTGGCCGAGGGCACCCAAACCGGCGTAGTCGACCTCTCCACTATTTTCATCCCACCGGAAATTATCAATCTCATCCCCTACGATATCGCCACCCAGTTTCAAGTCCTCCCTCTTAGCAAACAGGGGAATGTGTTGAACCTGGCCATGGCAGATCCGTTGAATATTGTCGCGGTGGATAGCATCGAAAGTCGCATCGGGCTCAATGTACATACTCACACCGCCCCTGCCCAGGAACTGATCGAAGCGATCGAGCGGCACTATGCGCACCGGGAGTCCATCAAGCAACTGCTTGATGAATTAATGGCTAAAGGCATCTCCGATCTTGGAGAAGATGGAAGCCGGGTGGCCCCAATGATTCGCTTGTGCAATCAACTCATTACCGCCGCCATTCAATCCCGGGTGACCGACATCCATGTCGAGCCGGATGAGTACTATTTACGGGTTCGGATGCGCATTGACGGCATACTCACACAAGAAATTCTCATTCCGAAACCCCTTCAAGCGCCTATTACCGCCCGGTTTAAACTTATGGCCAATCTCGATCTGACGGAAAAGCGAACTCCTCAGGACGGCCGTATCCCCTTTACCTTAGGCACCCGCCGGATTGACCTTCGCGTGTCGACCCTTCCAACAAATTTTGGAGAAAGCATTGTCCTCCGAATTCTGGATAAAGGGGCATTAAAGCTAGAATTCCTGGCGTTAGGATTTACACCCAACGACCAATCGCGCGTCCAAGCACTGATCCAACGTCCCCATGGCATTATCCTCGTGACCGGTCCCACAGGGAGTGGAAAGACCACGACATTGTATACGGCGCTCCGCCATGTCGATGCGAAAGAAAAAAGTGTGTTTACGTTGGAAGATCCGATCGAATATCAGATGCCTCTGATTCGCCAAACGCAGGTCAATCCGGACATCGGGATGACCTTTGCGGCCGGGCTTCGTGCACTCCTTCGGCAAGATCCCGACGTCATACTTGTTGGTGAAATTCGTGACCAGGAAACGGCCGATCTGGCCATGCGTGCGGCCTTAACCGGACATTTGGTTTTTTCCACTCTTCACACCAACGATGCACTGGGAGCCATTCCTCGTTTAATCGACATGGGTGTGGAAGCCTTCCTCCTCGCCTCCGCCCTGACGGCCATTATTGGACAACGCCTCGTTCGGTGTATTTGTCCGGAATGCAAGGTTGAACGGACAGATGCCTCCGCCATCCTTGCGGATCTTCGAGTAGAATTACCGGAAGGTCCACTCCCTAGCCTTTGGACAGGAAGAGGATGCCACGCATGTAGCCAGACAGGGTATAAAGGCCGAGCAGGTATTTACGAAATTATCCCGATTTCAGAGGAACTCCATGCGCCTATCGTGCACGGACCGGATATGGCAGGGATTCGGGCCATCATCCGGAGAGATCAGATGCCAACCATGTTTGATGACGGACTTCTGAAAGCCCTTCAAGGAATTACCACCATTGAGGAAGTGTTGAGGGTCACCGGTGGTTAATTTTCAATACCGCGCCATCGACGACCATGGGAAGCCGGTTGAGGGAGAGATGACAGCGCCGGATCTTTTCCACCTGGAACGCCAGCTCCAGGACATGGGGCTCTGGCTGGTGCGGACATTCGAATCCAAACCGAAATCCCTCGCACGAACCACTCAAAAAAGAGGGAGAGTCAAACCCCGCGATCTCATGGAATTTTCCACACACATGTTTACACTCCTCGAGGCAGGCATTCCCCTAACCCAGGCGTTAAAAAGTTTGTCGATCGAGACACCCAATCTTCATTTACGCGCAACCTTACAAGCCATTTTCCAACAAGTCGAAGCCGGGAATACCTTGCATGATGCCATGAAGCAACACCCCAGGATTTTTCCTCCGCAAATCACCAATCTGGTGCATGCCGGAGAAGACAGTGGCACCTTGACCGATACCTTCAAAGAATTAGAACGATATCTGGATTGGCTTGATCAAATTCGTGGAGATGTGCGTCAGGCCACCATTTATCCGAGCATCGTCATCATAGCCGTGATCGGATTAGTGGTCTTGCTCTTTACCTTCGTCATTCCGCGATTTGTCCCTATCCTGGAAGGTCTGCATGTGCCCCTTCCTACTATCACCCTTATCATCATCACCCTCAGCGAACTCTTCGTCGGGAGTTGGTGGCTCTGGAGTTCATTCCTCCTGCTCGGCCCAATGGTGTGGGTCCTGGGTCAAAAATACCTCCCAGAATTTGCTCACTGGCGCGACCGCATGATCTTACAACTCCCCGTACTGGGCGAACTCATCCGGATGCTCACGATATCGAAGTTTGTTCAAAACTTTTCGGTCTTGTATCGAGCCGGAATCCCTGTCCTGCAAAGCCTGCAACTGTGCCAGAGCCTCGTTGGCAATTCCGTGATGGAACGGGCGCTACAGGACACGCAACGCGCTGTGTCCGAAGGCTCCACCATCAATGAATCCTTAAACCGTCATCCGATCTTTCCGCCAATGGTGATTCAAATGATTTCGGTCGGGGAAGCCACCGGGACATTACCCAACACACTGATGAACGTGGCTAATTATTATAATCGGGAAATTCCGCGCCGAATCAAAAAAGTCTTTGGCATTCTCGAGCCCGTGATCACCCTGGGATTAATCGGAATCGTGGGAATCGTCGCGCTAGCCCTCTTTTTGCCCATGATGAGTTTAATGGGTGGAATTCATTGACAAGCCTCATGAACTCTCCTGGCGTCTCTGCACGGTCCTCAACTCACCACCAGGTTCCCTCTGACCCGGAAGCCGGAATGACCCTCATTATCCTCATCGGCTTGTTGGCCATGATATCTATAGGGCTGGCTGTTGTATCGCCCTCTATGGTCAGGGTCTGGGATCAGAATAGTGAAGACCGTGAGACCCGTGACCTTCAGATGATCGCAACCGGTGTGATCGCCTATCTTCGACAGCACCACACGTTCCCCCCTTCGTTACTCGCCCTTTCCCCTGACTATGTGCCATTGCCTCTAGCCCAACTGACGCGAAATGCACGGGGGTTCCCACGCTATTATTCGGTGCACCCCTCGATAGCCGGATTTCAGAACTCGACTGGACTGACTGGCGCGGAAATCATCAATGCCCGTTTTCTTCTCCTTTCCAATCTCTCACAAGATGCCGCCCCATCCATCACGACCCCCGTCTCTTTTGAAACCTGGTGGAACACGAATGACAGCATAACTCCCGCCCTCACTATTCATCGTGGGACGATTAGCCATCTTTTTTATACCGTGAGCCTGATTCCCAAAGGCAATGGGGGAAGTTTTTCTATTGACCACCAACCAACGCATTCCAACGGCGACCTTCTTCCCACGCATAGCAGATTTCACCTTATAGGCACCGAAATCGGTATGGACGAGGACGATAGCTACACCCCCCCCCCTGACGTGCAGTTCGCTCTCACCACCAATACCAGCTATTGGTTCCACCCCTTGTGCGTCTTCACCAAACGATGGAATCCTCTGTCACCGCCCTGTTAAGTCGAAACATCGTCGGGACCCCCGCCCCATGACCGGGAAAAAATGACGGCATTTCCCATCTCCATAACCTGACTTCCGCCCGATCCTCCTGCCTCCTGTGATCCAGGCAAACCCACCATGACCATTTGAAAAGTTTAAGAAAATTAAGATTGGCTTTTCAAACACCGAAAGAATAGTTGGTGGACTACCAGGCTGGATATGCCCGTTGGAGGGAAGAATACTCACACGCCCCCCCAGGCAGGAGCCTCTCTAAGAAGGAGCAAGACAGGATCGGATTCATGAAAAGACGCGATCACTTTTTTACGCAGGCCATAGGACTCCATACGGACTCAATCTCCTTCGAAACAGACTGGCGTCCCGGCACAACGCTCCGGTCCAGTCAATGCAATAACCGGAATGCAGTTAAAATTATTGGCCGGAGTCTGTCCGCATTCATTCGCACCTCACGATGCCTAGCCACAAGCGGATTTACGCTTGTGGAAATGATTGGCGTCATGGCCATTATCGCCATTCTTGCCAGCTTCATCGCACCAAATGTGATCAATCAACTGGCGTCCGTGAGGCGGGATTCGGAGGATGGACACTTAACGACCATTGCCCAAGGAGTTGAACTCTACGTGCGGCAAACCCATTCCTTTCCAACAACCCTTACAGCGCTGAGTCCGGATTATGTCGCAATGGCTTTAGGGCAACTGACGACGAATCCCAATGGATTCCTCCGCTATTATTTCGTGCAACCCAACATCAGTGGATTCACCAACTCCACCGGTCTCCCAACGACGGCTTTGGCGGATGCGCGGTTTATGGTCATCACCCATCTCGCACAAAATGTGAACCCCTCCATTACGACCGATGCACATTTTGAAACCTGGTGGAGCACCGATGAAACCGGTACGCCCGATCTTAAAATTCACCGTGGACACGTTAGCCATTTGTTTCATCTCCTCAGTCTTTCTGCCAATGGCGCCGGAGGCAGCTACGCAATCGATGGGAGCCAAACCGTAGCAGGTGTCGGCACGCTTGTGCCGCATATTCGCTATCATCTCACTGGAACCCCAATCAGTTTGGATGAAACGAATTCATTTACTGGTCAAAAAACGCAATTCACCCTGACCGCCGAAGCCGGATTTCAATTCGACCCCGACTGCCCGGCAGGATCCCAATGGCGACTCAATAGTAGCGGGTGTTATGGCCCCTAAGACCATGCTCGACACTCTTCAACATCCCACATCGTATTCAGAGGTTCAGACACCCATTCTGGAGATCCCACCAAACCTCCGAAAGACTCTGCAGAGGAAAAAACAGACGATTTTAAGCGTTAGCCTTTCCAATGGGCGATTGAAAGCCTTATCGATCGTGAAAAACACGATTGGACAGAGTTGGGAACAACCGGGACGGCTCGTGTCCCTACACACTCTTCGCGACGCATTGGAAGAAGCGATCCATCACACCCAATTTCCAGGTACGCACCTCGCCATGCTCGTGGACCATCCGCGGCTTGCCACGCGGACCATTCAAATCCCTCCGATGCTCCCCACCGACCTCCTTCCCTTTCTAGAACGAAAGGTCCAACAGGAAAAACCTTGGGAAGGACCGGCGGCTTGGCGATATCGGGTTGGCCTGGAAGCGCGAGGGAAATTACATATTCACCTTGATATATGGCCACAGGACTATATCGACAAGATCGTGCACATCTGCCAAGAGTTGAATTTGTCTCTTCGTCAGTTGGCTCCTCTTTCCACTCTTTCTGAGAGTCAACTCAGCGCCTTGCCCGTCGAACCGGGAAAAGGTTCGATGCTGATAACCATGATCGAAGGCAAAATCATGATCGTCGCAGGAAATGATGATGGAACCCTGATCTGGACTCGACATCTGTTCCCGGCCCAAGACTGGGTTCCACTTGGGGAGCGGGTCGGAACCGAGGCCAATCGAACGATAATGTTTATCACACAACAAACCAATTTAAAATTTCCCTGCATCTGGTTTTGGGACGATGAAGAACGATTGACGGCTGGTGAAATTCAGCCACATTTGAGCACTCCCCTTGTGCCATTCCCCATTAAACCCGACTGGAATTACTGGCTGTGGGTCGGCGCGATGCTTCCGGTCAATCTGTCCAGCAATTTCACGCCCACGCAGGTTCTCCAAGCCCCGCTACGAAAGACCCTCACCAAGGCTTTCGTCTCCATGCTTGCGGTTTTTATTCTTTTTGGAGTCGGGACAACCAGCGTCATCGAAGGGTATTTAGCCAGACATCGCACAGCGATGCAGACCATGACCGACCAGGTCACCGCCCTCCAGCAGGATTACGCGCAATGGGAAAGTCGTCTCATGTCGTTAGACACGAAACGGCAATGGGCTCATTCCGTCAGCGAAACAACCACGCCGGAATTAGAAGGCCCGTTTCTCAGCTATTTGGGATCCATTATTCCCACCCAGGTCATTTTGCGCAAAGCCTTTGTGGAGCGAACCCCGGACGGATGGAACGTGGAGTTGGACGGCAGCACTTCTACCAATCTTGCTGCCACATTGCTTGTGGTGGATCAATTCGTGCAACAGCTGGCGGATGGACCATTTCATGTGTCCCTTCATAAGGATTGGCGAGATCAACTCATGACACAAACCGCCACTCCAACCAATGAACGCCCACTCTATCGATTCACTTTGAAGGGAACCATATCATGAAGTGGCTTCCCCGCTTTGAGTGGCCCAAGCCCCAACAGCTCAAAAACACGGCACTCGTGGTGCTCCTGTTTGGAACGTTATCCATTGTGGGCTGGGTGAGTCTGGATAAACTTTTCACCATTCAAAAGCGTCAATCGTTAACTCAAGATACGATCGGCCTTGAACAACAGGTGTCGGAGCTTCGCTCTCAATACCTTCAGGCTCGTCCAGATGCGCTTGACACCCATCTTCAACTGGCTGAGCAACGCTTACTCCACAACTTCACCCATTTGGCGCAATGGGCGCAAACGCTTCAATTCGACGGCAAACAGCGGAATCTCCTCATGCAATATCGGATTCTGAGCACAGACCGAACCACCACTCCAATCCAGGGAGTGACATTGGTTCCGTTGGAAATTCAAGTCAACTCGCAGGGAACCCCCCATGCGTATCATTCCTATCTTCAGTTCCTAAAAGCCCTGACACGATCCGGACCAAGAGTCGACATTCAGAATGTGACGGTCATGGGTGATGGTCAACAAGCCACTCATTTAACCATTGGATTGTCGGTATGGATGAAAACCAACGATTCCGTCGAGCTTTAAAAAATCCGTTTGTCGCGATTGGTCTGTGCCTTCTTGCAGGATTCGCGGTCTATACCAATATCGTGGACACGGCATCCGATGCACCGGGCATCCTCTCCGTGGGACTGAATCGACTGCTTTCTGCCCCGACACTCCCTCCCCTTACCCCTACGGGGCAACCCCATGACGATGAAGCTGGTCAATGGATCGAATACTCCAGTCGTGATCCTTTTGCCCCCATCGTTGCGGCCTCTCAGGTGCAATCGGCCCCAGCTTCGATGGGAGCGGACCAAACAGAGGAGAAGCAGGTGACGAATACGTTCACTCTTAAAGCCATTGCCGTCGAAGGTGAACAACGGAGTGCGGTGATCAACCGGACCGTGGTGTATGAAGGAGAAATGATTAACGGGTATCAAGTCCTGTCCATTCTGCCCAAAGGCGTGTGGCTCAAACATCGTGGCAAAAACCAATGGTTAACCTTTCCCCAAAAAGCCACGTCATAATTTTCCTCATCACTCTATGAAAGACGACATGCGACACAACACCATAGTGAATCCTCAGACGATCATTATTTCCAATCGACCGTCCAACGGAGCATCCATCACCTATGGCGTACGAGTTTTTCAAAGTCTGGCTCTTTTGGGCATGCTCAGCCTGTGGGGATGCACCATCGCCAATCCAGATGCAGACCGGTCAATCTCAGATGCCAACACCACACAGACTTCACAGAGCCTTTCCCTGAGTTCAGATTTGGCGGCATCATCCGTGAACAACCTTCGGGCCACATTTTCCCTGGAGGATCGTATGTTGCTCACCAGCGATCTCCCCAAGCCTCCGACACCCCCACCTGCCCCTTCTTTGGGCCCCTTGTATTCGTTTCGCGCACAAGATCTTCCTGTCATCGACGCGTTGGCGTTGTTTGCTCGGAGCAACCATTTAAATATTGTGACCGGGCCAGACATCACCGGCACCATTACGGTGGATTTTCATCATCTGCCTTTGGAACAGGCGATGTCAGCCATTTTGGAAGCCCATGGCTATTACTGGGAACACCACCAGAACCTGATCCAGGTCAGGCAATTCAAAACGAAAACATTGAACGTCGATTACATCCGTCTCGTTCGGAGTGGAACAGGACAAAACCGCGCGCAGCTCAGCTCCGGTTCTAGCGGGGGGAGCGGAGGCGGCGCATCACAAGACACCGGACAAATCACGGTGAACCAGGAGGACGAAATAAAATTCTGGGAAGAATTGGAAATGCAAATTAAAACTCTAATGTCCGAAGAAGGACGACTCGTGGTCAATCGTCTTTCAGGCACTATTCAGATATCCGATCGGTATAAACGGGTCGATGAAATTGACGATTTCCTTAAAAGCGTTCACCAGGCCCTATACCGACAGGTAGAGATCGAGGTGCGGATTTATGAAGTCGCCCTGGATGATCAGTACAGTCTGGGCATTGATTGGAGCAGGATTAATTTTGATGGCACAAATGGGGCCATTGCTCTCGCAAATATAATTACCGCGCCCTTCGGAGGATTCATGGCGAAAGCTGCCACGACCACTATTTCCTTCGAGGATGGGAGTTTTGATGGTGTTCTCGAAGCCCTGCAAGAACAGGGCGACATTCGTGTGATCTCTCAACCTCGCGTGGTCACCATGAATAACCAACCGGCCTTAATTAAAGTCGCCACCGATGAACCTTTTTTTTCCTCAACCGTTGCTCAAGGAACTGCCGGGAGTGGCAATATTGTCACTGAGCAGGTGCGATCCGTGACGGTAGGCTTGGTCCTTTCCGTTACACCCCAAATCTCCGAAGATGGATGGATTATGCTGGATGTGACTCCTATTCTTTCCCGACTCCGTGAAATTAGGGAATCGCCAGGTGCTAAAAGGGGGGATGGCGGAGGAGCCACTGCTCCGGTTTTGGATGTCAAGCAATCCTCCGGTTTGGTTCGATTGAAAGATGGAGAAATGGTCATCATCGGTGGACTCATCCAAGAAGAAAGCTCAGAAACCGAGCGCAAGGTTCCTCTCTTAGGTGACATTCCCTATCTTGGTCGCTTATTTAAGGGAACGTACACAGCTAAAAAGAAAAGTGAGCTGGTCATCTTTCTCTCCCCTAAAATTATTCGAGCCTCATAATGACGACGTTAGATCTCAGCTTGTGCTATCAGGAATTGGGGTTTTCTGAACCCCCATTTCGCCTGACACCGGATACCGATTACTTTTTCCCCGGCAGCCACCATCTGGAAGCGCTGGACCACCTCAGATTTGGTATCGCCAGTGGTGGAGTCACCATGCTGACTGGAGAAGTTGGTCTCGGCAAAACCCTGTTGTGCCGGCACCTGCTTCGCCATCCGCCGACCGGGGTCCGGTTTGCATACCTCATGAATCCGGATCAGTCCTATTCTGATTTACTTGTATCCATTTATGAAGATTTGACCGGAACACTGCCTGAGGATCAGTCCCTTGGGGCCTTACAACGGGAACTGCCTAAGCTGTTGCTCCGTTTGGCCGTGGAAGGAGAACGGGTCGTCGTGTTGGTGGACGAAGCGCACCGGCTCAGTGGAAAAGTCCTGGAAGGACTTCGGCTTCTCTCCAATCTGGATACCGAAAAAGATAAATTGATGTGTCTCCTGCTGGTTGGACAACCGGAGCTGGAACAAAAGTTGGCGACTCGGGCCTTTCGACCATTGCGGCAGCGCATTAGCGTACGCTATCGCCTGGAGTCATTTACCTGGCAGGAGACTCGTGCGTACATCCGACACCGACTGCACATCGCCGATTCCGGACACCGATTTCATCTTGGTGTGGGAGTTCTCTGGCTCATTTATGCTTGGAGTCGTGGAGTCCCACGCCGCATCAATCAACTGTGCGACCGTGCCCTGTTAGCCGCTTATGCTCAAGGCCGACATACGGTGACTCCCATGATGATCTGGCGCGCAACCAAGGAATTTCTCCCTTAGTGAGAGGATCACGGAAAACCAACGGACCATGAGTATCATTGCAGACACCCTCCAGCGACTTCAGACCCAGACCAAAAGGGAAGGGACTGAGACGACCCAACAGGCCGCCACCCTTGTCCTTCCAGCTAGAGTGAGAAGAGAGCCGGGTTGGCACCGCCGGCCCTCTCCATTAAAGTTTTGGTTGATCGGGATCGGCATGGCAATCGGATTGAGCAGTCTAGGTCTGGGTGCCTACTGGATCGGCTTGCATTTGGACTTTGGTATGCCAACGGAGGCCTCCCCTTTTCCCAGTCAGCATGTGGCTCTTTCGAACTTCTCTCCACTAGCGGAGACTCCGCCTGCTGATTCAGTTTCTTTTGAAACCTCGCAGATACCAACTGCTGACCCAGTTGAGAGCCTTCCAATATCAGCTACCCAGGAACCGGATGGGGAATCGCCCACATCTCAAGAGAGTATTTCATCGCAACTGCCCTCTCCATTGAATGTCAAACATGCTCTCCTCACACCACCCGTAGGAGAAATTCCGGCCTCCTCCACACCTGAAACACCAGTAGTCACCCCCACATTCAATGACCCACAGCAGAAAACCGTGCCCACGTCCCTTTCGATGCCACCACAAACACCAGACCCATCACCGAAACACCAGAGCACTGATCCGAAGAAAACCGGGACCAGCTCTCCTATCCCAATCGTTGCCCAGACAGAACAATCAGATTCGGACCTGGCCGAATCCACATCCGTCAATGAGACAGATATTGCCATTCCGTTGGAAGTCGATTTAGAAGAAGAAAAAATCATCCTAGGTGAGTTTGCAAACACCACAGCTCCTGTTAACGACGAGCCTTCTATCCCTAGTAATACGATAGCCCTTCCTCTGAAAAATGAGGGGACTCAGGAGAATGGTCAGGTCACAGACCCGGCTCAGCGATCTCCAGCCAATAGGCTTCATCACGTCCAAGAACTCATTCAAACCGGGAAATACGAAGAGGCACAGGCGATACTCTCCCCACTCTTCCATGATCCCCCCGTCACTTGGGAACCATGGTTTTGGATGGGAACGGCGTATTTGGGAACAGGTCAGCTCGATCAGGCCGATCAGTATTTTCTGAGCGGCCTCGCACGAAACGACAAAGTCCCACAATTATGGATTCAACGAGCTCTGGTGGCACAACAACAGGGAAGTTTCCAACTTGCGGTACATGAACTTCGGCAAGCCGAAGCACTCCAACCGGATTTGCCCCATATCCATTTGAACATGGGCTATGTCTATGAGCGAATGGGGAATAATCGGTTAGCGAATAAATATTTTGGTAGATTCTTACAATTAACAGAAGGCCAGCCGGAGTTCTTTCCTATCAGAAAAAAATTATTTGCCAGCTTAACGTCCATGACCAAAACGCAGATCTCCACCCCGGACAAACCTTTAAGTCTTCGGGGAGAACGATAATACCCCTCATCATTGTGAAGCGCGTGATGACGTTTTCATCCACGGGACTGGCAATGAGTTTTTTCCAGACTTTCTTTACATTTTGAGGTTTTTATACCGGAGCGAATGGGATTCCGTTGTAACGTGGTCGGGAACAGGAATAAAGCAATCAGGGCATCGCTCAAAATTCTCTAGCAGCCCAGAGTGATTGATCGGCACTACCGCCTCATAGAGGGGACACCCATACTGACTCACCCAACATCTTCGATTGCACTCCCCTTTCCTCTATTTCCCACACATTTTCCGAACTTCCCCTTAATTCCTGGCTCATTCCTTCCGACAAATATCAGTGGCCACAATTTCAATAGGGAAACGGCCTACAACGGCGCAAATAACCCGCACATGCGATTTCTCATGCCCACGGACAAAACCGGGGATCAACTGTGAGACCAGCCCAGTCATGACAAATGACTGAAATAAGGAGCTACCATGGCCTTCGTTCCACTTCATACAACCGCTCTTCGACTGGGATTGTACATCAAGATCGAGGGATCCTGGTTCAGTCATCCATTCCCAACCAATTCATTTAAAATCGAATTGACGAAAGATCTTGAAACCATTCGTGAACTCACAAATGTCAAATTGTATTTCGATCCGGACCGCTCAGACCCGGAAATGGCTCATTCCAATTGCACGGAAAAACCAGACCGGGTTCAGGTCAACAACATAAGGAAACCGGGGGAAGAATCCTCGGACGAATCTGAGGCCGACCTCACTACCAATTCCTCAGAAGAAGATGCGGTTCCTGAAAATCCTATTCAACGGAAGATTGCACAACATGAAGCTTTCCAAGTTTACCAGGAACATTTGCAAGCAGTTGGTGGACAATTCCAGGAGGTGGTGCAAGAAGCCAAACAGGTCATGCAGGACGTGATCTCCGGCCGACCTCGCGGACTCCGGACAGCAGAGAAAATTGTGGGGGAGCTTTATGAGATTCTTGATATAGCTGACAACTCAAGAGCGCTACTGAATCTGATCGGTTCCAACGAACCGAACGAGGAATTTTTTCTTCATGCCCTCAACGTGTGTTCATTGTCTCTCATGGTCGGGCAGGACTTAGGATTTTCGCGTGAAGACGCTGAAAAACTGGCGCTTGGGGCTCTGTTTCATGATATAGGCGAACTCAGGTTTTCTGCAGAGCAATTATTACGAAAAGGGTCGATGTCTGCTTTCGAACGGAAAAACTTTTTGAGTACTCATCCGAAATTCGGGGTAGAGATGGTCGAGAAATTGCCTAATTTCCCCTATGAAGCAATTGACGTGATTTGCCGGCACCATGAACGCCTCAATGGGTCTGGATTCCCAGCAGGGAAAAAAGACCCGCAAATCAGCATGTTCGCCAAAATTGTCATGGTGGTGGATGAATACGATGAACTATGTCATCACCCGGATCCAACCAAATCCCTCGTTCCCTCAGAGGCCCTCTCCTATTTATACGTGAAATGTCGACACACACTATGGCAAGACGCGGTCGTCTCATTAATCAGCCAACTGGGTGTCTACCCTCCAGGCTCACTGGTCAACTTGAGTAATCAGAAGATTGGGATTGTCACCAGCGTGAATCTCGCGAATCGGCTAAGGCCCGTCATCCTCGTCTATGATGAATCAAACTCTTCAAATGAACCGATTATTCTGAATCTGTCCGAAGAGGATGAATCCCTCTCTATTGTCAGTGCCATTCGACCGGTTGACCTTTCTCCCAGAATTAGGGAATGCCTCAATCCTCGTCGAATTATCAGCTACTTTCCCTCAGCTTCTCCCGCAGAATCCCGAGTCGGAGCCCTGAACTCTCTGGCCGGATCCTGATAATCACTCCAAGGTATGTCTCGCGATCCCGTCCTCACTCACAAAACCTGATCTTGCGATATTATGTGATTCAAGGAGCCCTACGATGGTGAAGAAGAACGACCAAGGATTCGGCGAAGCCAGGCCACCCAGGTGTTCCTCGTTTCAGGAGGAGCTTCGGGATCGGGATATTCCACCCACATCTCCTGATTCCCAAGATACTGTTCACCAATAAAGATACGTTGGGTTCGTAATTGCCGATAGCCTCTATCATGCAACAGGTGAATGAGACCTAGCAGGACCTGGTCTTCGGTAGGCACGGGGTCGACATCTATCTGAAGCGATTCATAGCGGAGTCTGGCCTGAAATCCTCCTTCACGGGGAAGAACCTGGATTTGTCGACTAAACCCGCGATCACGGTCATCCAACCCGGCAACGTGATAGATATGGACCTGAGGAGATGTGGAACTCATACGCGTAAAAATTATCCTACCTCAGTTTGTCCTCTTCGCATAAGAGGAAAAAAGCCGTCGAGCCTTGGGATCCACTTCTAGACTTTGCCTATTCCCGAACAGATCCTCTGCAGATCAGAGAATGCCTCCAATCAATAGGATGCTCTCCCCACGGACGGCCCGGGCAATCAATTCCCGCTGATTCCTCTTGCACTCTGTGGCGTCCTTTTCGTATCGTAGGGTCGAGGTATTGAGACTGAATGCTGGGGATAATTTCTCTAATTTTCCGTATTTTCATGAATACTACCATTACTCTATGCCAAGTCCGCTGACTCTTCAAAGCTCGGGGGAACGTCCTCAAAATAATCGGGGACAAATCTTATCGCTTGCCCTCATGGTGGCCAGTGTAGTTTTCGTCGTGGACTTTTTCCTTCCTACTGGAATTGCGGAAGGTGTCCCCTATGTTGCCGTGGTATTAATTGGCCTTCGGTCACCAGAAAAAAATGACTCTTTGCGTCTTGCCGGCTTGTGTACGGTCTTAACAATCGTGGGTTACGGTTTATCCCCAGCCGGGACAGAACCTTGGATTGGCATGATCAATCGCTCCATAGCCTTATTTGCCATTTGGTCCACCGCTCTATTAGCCATGCAGGTAAGAGAGGCTGATGCGGCAACTCGCGATCAAAGTTCCATGCTAACAGGCATTTTATCAAATATGCCGGCCGTGGCATTTCGAATCGATCAGGAAGGGGTCATGCATGATTCCTTCGGTCGCGGCCTGACTCGTTTCGGATTAAAGGAACTTACCGCCATTGGACGAATTCCATTAGAACCACCTGATCGGATAAAAAGCGAAATCAAGGAAGGAACTCTTGCCAATTCGGTATTTTATGAGAGCAATGGCATTTTGCAGGGGAAGCCCTGGTGGTTTTTAAATTGTCTGTGCAAATTGGAAGGCGACCAACCTGGCCTCATTGGATTTGGCATTGATATCACTGACCGTAAGCGTGCGGAGCGACGCTTGGCCTTGCACGATGCCATCGCAGACATCTTGACGACCGCGTCCAGCATTTCAGAGACATATCCTCAAATTCTCAAAGCCATTTGCCACACGCTGGATTGGAGGGTGGGCATCCTCTGGCGAATGGACTATCAACGGCAGGCTCTGGGAGCCGCCGTCATTTGGCCACAGGACTCTCCTCAAGCCCAAGCGATGTCATCATCAAACTCCGGTTGGGCGCTCACGCCAGCTGTAGGATTGGCTGGGCAGGTGTGGGACAATCGAAGCCCCCTGTGGATCAAGGACCTTGCCGACTATCCCAAAGACCCTAGAAACCAGGCAGCGCTGGCAGTGGGACTTCACGCCGGATTCGCCATTCCCATTTGCCTAGCTGGGAATACGAGAGCGGTTCTCGAATTTTTCTCGCCATTCCCTGAGGAAGCAGATGATATGTTGCTTCAAAGACTTGCGAATATCGGATTTCAAATTGGCCAGGGTATCGAACGGGAGCATAAAGAACGTCGACTGGCCACCCATCACGGCTTAACCAATGTTCTCGCCGAATCGGCTGGAATGACTCAGGCTGCTTCCCTTATTCTGGAAGCCATTGGTGAAAATTTAGGATGGGATCTCGGAGCTATTTGGATACTCGATTCCTCACAACAGGTCTTACGTTGCCTCAATGTCTGGCATTCCCCTCACTTAAATCTGGAAGCCTTTCGGCAGGCATCCCATGCAATCACGCTTGCACGAGGGGTGGGATTACCCGGCCGGGTTTGGAAAGGCGGCGAACCATCCTGGGTCACAGATGTAGTGTCCGACCCGAATTTTCCGCGCGCTGACGCTGCCGCACATGAAGGTCTCCATTCCGGATTCGCCTTTCCCATTAAATCGGGAAACGAAATTCTTGGAGTCATCGAATTTTTTCACCGGGATATCCAAAAACCCGACAAAGAACTGTTGGCCATGTTTGCATCCATTGGTCTTCAAATTGGCCAATTCATCCAACGGACCACCAAGCCAGGTCTCAATGGATAATCGAGGTTCACAAGAATCACTTTTCGGCCTGATTCCTTGATACCCAACGACATACACGTAACATTTCTTTTCCTGGTAGCATTTGTGACCCATCATCGAACCCTACGGCCTCCCTCCTAAAAAATGGCAGCTACCTTTCCAATACTTTCCTGGGTTCACGGCCTTCATTTCAATAACATACGGGGAGACCTGTATGGTGGATTAGTGGCAGCGGTCGTGGCTCTACCCCTAGCCCTGGCCTTTGGAGTGACATCCGGACTCGGTGCCATAGCCGGCCTCTATGGGGCTATCTTTGTGGGGTTTTTCGCAGCGCTCTTCGGCGGGACGCCTGCACAGGCCTCAGGACCGACCGGTCCGATGACCGTGGTAATGGCCGGCATCATCTTGAACTTTGCCGATGAACCGGCAGTGGCATTTACGGCCGTCATTCTCGGAGGTGGATTTCAAGTCTTATTTGGATTGATGGGGTTTGGTCGTTATATCACCTTGGTCCCTTATCCTGTTATTTCAGGATTCATGAGCGGCATCGGAGGAATTATTCTCATTCTTCAGGTTGCACCCTTTCTCGGACTGGAAGCGAAGTCCAAAGTCGTGGCCAACCTCATGGCGATGCCCGAGTACCTCGCATCTTTTTCTCTTCCCGCCATGTTGGTGGGTTCTCTCACACTAGCCATTGTGTATCTCACTCCTGCCTCTATCGGCAAACGTCTTCCTCCGGTGTTGCTGGCTCTCATCGTTGGAACGACTGTCGGTGAGATGTTCTTCCCGACCCTTCCGGTAATCGGAGACATTCCTTCAGGATTTCCCACGCTAATTTGGCCAACCATGCATACCAGTACACTCTTACTCATGGTTGAGGAAGCCCTTGTCCTGGCATTATTGGGAACAATTGATAGCCTGCTGACTTCTCTCGTCTGTGACAACATGACGCGGACCCAACATGACTCCAATCGGGAATTGATCGGCCAAGGCATTGGGAATATGGCTGCGGGATTTTTCGGAGGCCTTCCTGGAGCCGGCGCCACCATGAGATCTGTGGCGAACATTCGCACTGGAGGCCGTACGCCTATCTCTGGCATGTTTATGGCGGTCGTCCTCCTAGGTACGTTGCTTGGCTTGGGTCCTCTGGCCGAAAAAATTCCACTTGCAGTCCTCGCCGGCCTGCTTATCAAAGTCGGATTCGATATTATCGATTGGCGATTTCTGAAACATATGGTGCAAGCTCCACGAACCGAAGTTCTGGTGATGATCGTGGTCTTGTTGGTTACTGTTTTAGTAGACCTCATCACCGCTGTGGGAATTGGCGTGGTCTTGGCCAGTGTAATGTTCGTGAAGCGCATGGCCGACCTGGAACTTGAAAATCTCAGTGTGATCACTGGTGCCTCGAACGAAACACCACTGTTAAAAGAGGAGCAACGCATCCTCGATCGAAACTGCGAGCGCATTATCATGATTCATGTGAATGGGCCGATGAGTTTCGGATCGGCAAAGGACATGGTTCGTCGGTTAGAATCTGTGAAAGGGTTCAATTCTTTTTCCAGCGTGGTTCTTGATCTCACATCGGTGCCGTCTATTGACGGAACCGCTGCATTAGCCATCGAAGATATGCTCCTGATGGTGAAAACTCATCAGCAGCATGTTTTTTTCGTGGGTATGCGTCCAGGAGTGGCTCGAGTCCTCAAAGGACTCGGGGTGCTGGATCAGGTCCCACCCGAGCATCGATACCCTCTTCGGTTGGATGCATTACGCCACGCAGCTCATATCGGCGGATCCACCCATCCGTTCGATACCCCTCCCACGGAAGTTCTGTCTAAAAATCCGGAACCCTCCTAAGGTAGGTTTTTTAACAATGTCGCCTTCCCTGTTTCTGAAAAAGCCTTCATTGTATATGCTGAACTCCTCACTCCATCCGCCCTATTAAAGGCCTGGATACGAAAGAGATCACTACCCAACGAATTGACCATAGTGATATTGGATTAATGAGTCAGACTCCATCCGGGACCACCGGTCCGAAAGGTCACCTAACTGAAATGAAAACGACAGTTCCTCAGGCGCTCATACAGAATTTCTTGAACCACACTCCAACCTGGTACAAGTTGACTATCCTGGGATTTTTAATTCTCAATCCCATCTTATTGATGAGCATTGGTTCCTTTTACACCGGGTGGGTGCTCATACTGGAATTTATCTTTACCTTAGCCCTGGCTCTCAAAAGTTATCCGCTACAACCCGGTGGCTTGCTCGCACTTGAAGCTGTCTTATTGGGGATGACCACTCCGGCAACGGTCTATCATGAAGCACTCAATAATTTTCAAGTGATCCTGCTATTGATTTTCATGGTGGCCGGGATCTACTTCATGAAAGATTTACTCCTGTTTCTGTTTACCAAAATTTTATTGGGCGTCCGCTCAAAAGTTTTGTTGGGACTCTTGTTTTCCATCATGGGTGCCTTTCTTTCGGCATTCCTCGATGCCTTGACGGTCACAGCAGTCATCATTGCCGTCGCGTTGGGGTTCTATAACATTTACCACCGGGTGGCCTCCGGCAAATCGTCGCAGACCTCTCATGATTCCACAAGCGATCATGAGATCGACTCTCTTCACAGGGAAAATTTAGACAATTTCCGAGGCTTCCTTCGCAATTTATTAATGCACGGAGCAGTTGGTACCGCATTAGGTGGAGTCTGTACTCTTGTAGGGGAACCCCAAAATTTATTAATCGCGGACAAAGCGGGCTGGGAATTTCTGGAGTTCTTTTTGCGCATGGCCCCCGTGACGCTCCCGGTCCTGGCCACGGGATTGTTTACCTGCATCATGGTGGAAAAATTACGATGGTTTGATTATGGCTTTCAACTCCCGGATCCCGTTCGCCTCATTTTGGTGGAATTCGAAACCGAGCAACAGAAACGACGAGATTCCGCGGACACGGCGAAGCTTATTATTCAAGCGATTGCGGGCATTTGGTTGATTTTTGCCTTAGCCTTTCATCTGGCAGAGGTCGGAATCATCGGTCTCACGGTGATCGTGTTCATTACCGCCTTTAACGGGATTATCGATGAGCATCAACTTGGAGAAGCGTTCAAGGAAGCGCTTCCCTTCACGGCGCTCCTCGTGGTTTTTTTCGCCATTGTGGCCGTGATCCAGGACCAGAACCTGTTTTCGGGCATTATCGGCTATGGATTAAGCTTGGAGGGATCGCATCAAATCGGCATGTTTTATCTGGCCAATGGCATTCTTTCGGCCATCAGCGACAATGTCTTTGTTGCGACGGTTTATGTCCAGGAAGTGCTCCGCGCCTACCAGGCGGGCACCATTACCCGTGACCAATTTGACCTTTTGGCCGTTGCCATCAATACCGGCACGAATATTCCCAGTGTGGCGACGCCAAACGGACAGGCCGCATTTTTATTTTTATTAACCTCTTCACTCGCTCCGGTTATCCGTTTATCATATGGGAAAATGGTCTGGATGGCGCTTCCCTATACGTTGACCATGGCGAGCGTCGGTCTGTTTGCCGTGTATTTTTTATTAGATCCGGCGACAGCATATCTCTACGACACCGGACTCCTCCAACATCATAGCCCGAGTAGCTCCGGCAATCCCACAGAACCGGCAGTGCATTAATTGTTGGAAAGATCCGATAGTGGCAGGGGAGAAGAAGCTCCATCTCTGCTGCAAGGCTGACCAACGACTCCGCAGGGAGGAGAAAAGGGATGTGAAGGCTCAGAAGCACCACTTCTGAAGCCATATCGACTATTGTGGTTCCCGGCTTGTATTACCGGGCCAGCGTTGCAACAGTTTCATTACCCTGAACGACCCGTTCCGGGTACAGAACAATTTCCACACGACGATTTTGCGCTCTCCCCTCCTCGGTCTCATTGGTCATCACCGGTCGCCTATCCGCATAGCCCGTCGCTGAGAATTGGTTGGGATCCATGCCGGTTTGCTCAATCAGATACCGCAATACCGTGGTAGCCCGGGCGGTTGAAAGTTCCCAATTCGTGGGATATTGTTTTTGCAGCTGTCCATAAATGCGGTGGTTGTCCGTGTGGCCTTCAACTTGGATGTTTTTCCCTGGCAAGGTCGCTAACACCTGGCCCACCTGTTTCATGATTGTAAGCCCCAGAGGAGTCAAATCCGCCTCACCGGATTCAAAGAGGACTTGACCCAGCATGGTCAACACCAACCGATCATGGTGTTGAGTCACCACAAGACTTTTGCCAAATTTGTCCTCAAGCGCTTTGGTAATGCGATCGATCTCTTCTCCTACTGTGAGCACTTCATACTTGACCTTCGCCAGTTGCGCTTCCTGAGCCTCTCGAGCTTTTTTGACCAATTCCAACTCATGTTTTAACCGTTCCACTTCCTTGAGCCTAGCTTCCAAAGCCGAAAGCTCCTTCTCCAACAGACTATTCTCTTCACGAAGGTGAGACACCTGGCCAATTTGCCCATCCAAACCCGACCTGATCCTTGAAAGTGCTGCCCTCAAATCTTGGAAATCCACCGGCTCTCCCCCGAAAAGATGATCCGGGAGAGAACCGACTCCTTCCGTGTTTCCGAGTTTCCGGATTTGGGTATACAGCGCTTCGACTTCTTGTTGAACCGCGGCTAGTTGTTCTTCTTTTATTTGATCTTGCACCTCAACGGTATGCTCGAGGGCCATCTTGGTTTCTTGAAGCTGCATGACTTCAGTTTGCTTCTCTTCAACAGCCTGCTGCAACCGTTCAAGTTCCACGGCGGTGGACTCTTGGCTCTTTTCGTATTCTTGAAGAGCACGTTCATGTGATTGCTGACTCACACACCCGACCACACCCGTACACGCCACTGCCACAAGTAAAACATTGATCAGTTTCATGATCTGCTCCTCCACGTTTACCGCCCCTCCTCACCTCAATTTCTCTGCAATCAATGAAACCTGAGGATTCAAGACTGATTGGTACGCATTGGTCTAAATTGATTCGATCTACTTTTCTGGGTACGACACTCATCCTTCCTCTAGTGACTGGAAGGTGCCTCCACCCCCCAAGAGAGCAGAGAAGATTATTCTCGGCATTTTTGACAGGCCACTTGAGAAAACGGCAAGAACACTGTGAAATTTTGGCAAAAACGTCAGAATGGCCTGTCAACATCAAGGTCCACAACTGAGTCTGCGTCAATTCCCAGGGGATTTAGGAGGAAAGATGAAGGGGAAAAATATTGGCAAGAAGGGATTCGGGGATAAAAGAAGTCTGATGGTCATCCCTCGGGGTCACCAACCGAGAAATCTACCAACAGGGGCTTTTCGGAGGAATAATCTCTGTCGCGCCTGCTGCCAGTTAAGTCTTTTACCGAATGGCCACCTCATGGATCATCCCCACCTGATACTGTGCCATATGCTGAGCCAAGTGCGTGACGCTCGAATCCATCATTTCCATAAGTGGTGACGGGTACAAACCGATCCCCAAGATTAATACCGCAAGAGGGATCACCGTGGCCAGCTCACGCATACTGAGATCCGGTAGTTGTGCGATGGTGGAATTTTTTGGTTGTCCCAACACCACCCGCTGGAGCATCCAGAGCATATACGCCGCCGCGAGGACAATGCCCCCCATGGACAACAACACCATGACATAGCTTTCAAAAGACGTTCCGACCAAGACCAAAAATTCACCAATAAAATTACATGTGCCAGGCAGTCCGAAAGATGCCACTGAAAACAGGCAAAAAAGTGCCACAAATCTAGGCATCGATTTTTGCAATCCTCCGTAATCCTGAATCGAACGGCTATGGGTCCGATCATACAATTGACCGACAGCCAAAAAGAGGGCTCCTGTGGTTATTCCATGGTTCACCATCTGCAAGATGGCTCCTTGAATACCATGGTTATTGAACACGAAAATTCCCAATGTCACGAATCCCATATGCGAAATGGACGAATACGCCACCAGCTTTTTCAGGTCCGATTGGGCCAAGGCCATATACCCCCCATACACAATAGCCGCCACGGATAACCACAGGATAAACGGGGCAAAGGTCACTGAGGCTTCAGGAAACATAGGGAGACAAAATCGTAAAAAGCCATATCCACCCATTTTCAAGAGCACCCCAGCCAGCAGGACGCTTCCGGCGGTGGGAGCTTCGGAATGGGCATCCGGTAGCCATGTGTGAAAAGGCAGCATGGGTAATTTAATGGCAAAGGCCAGGAAGAACGCCAAAAATATCCAAAACTGGGCGTCGGGGGAATAGGTCTTCTCCGCCAACGCTAAAATATCGAATGTCCGCCCTCCTTCCACATACAACCCGAGTATCGCCAAGAGTAAAATCAGGCTTCCCGACAAACTGTACAAGACGAATTTGATGCCGGCGGCTATGCGCTGGGGGCCACCCCATAGAATGATCATGAAATACATGGGAATCATGGTGACTTCCCACAACATGAAGAACAAAAACAGATCCAGAGCGGTAAAGACGACGATCATGGCCCCTTCGACCAACAGAATCATCGCCATAAAGGAGCGTACACGGGTAGTGATCGATTGCCAGGAACAGAGCACGCAAAACGGGCAGAGCAAAGTCGTGAGTAAAACCAGGAGAAGACTAATCCCATCCACACCGACAGCATATTGAATATTAAAGGTCGGCATCCATGCCATCCGCTCCACGAATTGCATGCCTTGAATGGAAAAATCGAACTCTTTTAATAGCACCAATGAGAGAGCACCATCCCCCATGGTACACCCGAGAGCCACGCGCCGAATCCATTCCTGATTCTGAATACAGGCGATAATCGCAATGCCCACAAACGGGACGGCAATCATGACACTCAAAAGATGTTCAATAAAGATTGTGTTCATAGTCTCCCCTTCATGAAATGCCGATCATGACACCACCAAAACATGAAAGACGTCCTATCGCTTTTTTTAAACCCAGAGTCCTTGTTTGTTCATGCCGAACGCGTCTTCCCCACATTGCTGAAAAACCCCCTGTTGAATCACACAACAAGCCAAAATAATAGCCCAATGCCTAAAATGAGCCAGAAAATCATGACCAGTAAGTGGTGCTGTAATGTGCGGGGTTCCAATTCCCGCATCAAATTCCCAGTAGTCTCTGCTTGATTCCCGGCACGATTTACATTCTTGTCGAGAACTTTGATCTCGATACTTTTCCATAGCCAGTCGGCGATACCAAGGCTACGTTGACCGATACCTACCACGACCCGATCGACACCTCGAAGATCCACCACCCGCCAAAGCCACCCGGCAATTCCTACGCTGTTTCGACCTAAACCCACCACCAGCCCGTCAATTCCGCGAAGGTCCACCACCCGCCACATCCACTTCGCCGCCAACACCGACACATTCGCGATTCCCATGATCAGGGCGTCAAACACTTTCCGGTCGACAACCCGCCATAGCCATCGGGCAAACCAGATAGTGGGCGCCACAACAAAGGCTTCATACATTTCGTCAAAATACAATTTATTCAGGAAATGGACATACCAGCGCTTGCCCATTTCTGATTGTTGAAACCAGGATCCGGAAAATTTTGTCATGGAAAAGAACCCAACCACGATACCGCATACAGCAACGGCAAAAGCTAGAATACCTTGCAAGCCAGGCCCACTCGAAGATTTTTCTGGTATATACGGCATCCGATGTCCCACGACCGGGGATAGAAATTCGGCAAACCAACTCCATAAGATCAGTAATAGGCTCCCGACAATTCCAATGATCGCCAAGATTCCCAGAAGATGAATGGGGGAAAAGAAACGAGGCTTCATGGCCTGGCTTCCCATTCCATCTTCACGTGCGGTGGATAGAGGTTGATTAAACAACAACAGAGCACCGCGCATGACATACATGGCGGAAAAAAATACCGTCAAAAGCCCCAGTATCCAAAAGGTCCATTGGCCTGAGGACCCCGATTGAATCATCCACAATTGCTCATATGGTCCGAAAAAAATAAGGAAGGGGGGGAAACAGGCTAACACCAATGCCCCTGATACGATTGGCCACAAGGAATGGTTCGAGGACACATGTGGGGAAAATGAAGTTGGTTCATGTCCATGAGAACCAACCACACGAAGCGCATTTCCCGTCGATAAAAATAAAAATCCCTTCAAACAGCCATGGGCCAGCATATGGAAAATAGATAACACAAAAGCCCCGACTCCACAGGTCATGATCATAAAACCGATTTGACCAATCGTGGAAAACGCCAGCATGCGTTTAATGTCCACCTGAGTCAGGGAGACCAGAGTCGCAAAAATGGCCGTGAGGCCCCCAATTACCGCAATGACAGTCATGGCATCAGGCGAAAGTATCACGAGGGGACTCATGCGAACCAACAAGAAGGGCCCCGCATTCACCATGGTCGCGGCGTGAATCAAAGCCGAAACTGGCGTAGGCGCTTCCATGGCAAAGGGTAGCCAGACGTGAAATGGCATTTGTGCGGATTTTCCCATGGCACCCAAGAATAAAAAGAGTGTAATGAGCGTGATGATATGAATCGGGAAGTCCAACCCGATCCAGCCGAACAGGTTGATGGTGTTTCCCTGTATGGATGGGGCTTCCGCTAAAATCGTCTGGATATCCAATGTTCCAAAAGTGGAATAGGTCAGAATGACCCCGAAACCAAACCCCACATCCGCAACCGAATTCACGAGAAAGGCCTTGGTTGCCGCCTGAGCAGATGGCTGCCGCTCACCCCAATGAGAAATCAACAAATAGGAACAGATACCCATGATTTCCCAGAACACAAACATCATGAGCAGGTTATTGCTCATGACCAGCATGATCATCGAAAACGTAAACAACGCGATGACAGCAAAGAATCGGTTATACCGGGGATCGCCGATCATATAGCGGGACGCGTACACATGCACCACGCTGCTCACACCGGTCACCAAGAGCAGAAGCAACACGGTGAGTTGGTCGACATACAACCCCAAATCAACAACCAGGTCGCCAGAATGGATCAGGCGATAGAGAGGGATGGAAAAGGCCCCGTCGGTTGCCACTTGAGCAAACGCGATGATGGAACAAGCGAAGGAGAGGGCCATCGCCGGGATCCCGATTTTATGACCTTGCTCGCCTAGCCAGGGTTTCCCCAGCACGAGAATCAGAACGGCCATCAGAGGAAGGAGGGGAATAAGGATGAGGAATTCCATATCAGAAATACACCATATGCCCAATTCTCCTAAAGCCCAGGCGGAAGCGCATTCTTGAGGAGAAAGCTGACAATGTGATCGCTCATCACTCCCAACACAATGACCCCTACTGAGGTTGCGCCGAGACCAATTCGCACCGCCAACGGAATCTCACGTATGGGAAGAGGCTGCTGGGCGGACCGGTCCCGAAACAGCCGTTCAAACAATTTAGCGAAGTAGGCAAGAGTTAACAGAGTCGCAATCAGCACCGCGACAATGGCTAGGTAGTTCTGCGCTTCCACGGCGCCAAGAATAATATACCATTTTCCAAAAAATCCCCCTGTTGGAGGAATTCCGATCATCGACAGGGCTATGACCACCAGAGCAACCGACATCCATCCCGCTCCTCCTTGCAATCGCCCAAGATCCTCAATTGTGCGAACCCCATACAGGTGAATAATCGCCCCTGCCCAGAAAAACAAACCCGCCTGCATCACAGCATCATTCAAGAGATAAAACACTCCTCCGACAAAACCGGTTTGATTCCCAAGACTAATACCCACCAGAATCAATCCGATATGCGAAAGCCCTCCATAGGCAAACATGCGTTTAATTTCTGTCTGGGACAAAGCCAGGAATGCGCCAACCAAAGCAGCAAGAGCGCCCAACACTCCCACTAAAAACAGAACGGGAATCCGGTAGACTACCGCATGAGCTCCGAGCACCCAAAACATGATACGGATCCATCCATAGAGGGCGACCTTGGTCACTAGCGAAGCCAGCATGGGTGATACGCGGTCCGGAGCATATGTGTAGGCATCCGGCAACCACCCGTGGAGCGGTACCAACGCCATCTTGATCCCCAGACCGATAAACATAAATAACACTCCGACAGCGATGGCCTTAGAGCCCACCAAGGGTGGCACCCGCTGCGCCAGATCCGCCATATTGAGCGTCCCCGTTTCAGCATATAAGTACCCTACCCCCAGGAGATACAGGGAAGCTCCGAACGTGCCTAGAATTAAATACCGGAATCCTGCGACAAGAGCTTTCCCACCAGCCAATCCAACCAAGGCATAGGCACACAAGGCGGATACTTCTAAAAAAACGAAAAGATTGAACAGATCTCCGGCAAACACCATGCCGATCAGACTGGCGATCAATAACAGGACCAGGGTATAAAAAGGGACAATCCGGCTGCCGAGATAGGGAAATAATACCGAGCTGAGGAAGGTGATACATACCAACCCGACGAGACTTAAAGCCACAGTCATGATGCTGGCCAATCCGTCCGCCACCCACTCAATCCCAACCGGGGCCGCCCATCCCCCAAAGTCATAATGAATGGTCCCGTTTTGAAGAACTCCTGCCAGACTGGCGAATGAGACCGGGACCATGGCAGCCAGCACACCAATCGCTAATGGCCGGCACCACTCCCGACGCCTGACACCGATTAATGGTAGACAAATGGCCAAACCGAGAGGTAAGAGGAAAAGGATTACGGGAAGGTGTCGCGTCATTCCATCCTTTTGAGAATTTCTTCTTCGTCCAGGCTGCCGTATTTTTTATAAATGGCATCGGCCAGGGCCAAAGATACTCCCAGGGTGGCAACGCCCACGACAATCGCCGTTAATGTCAGAACATGAGGGAGAGGATTGGCATAGACTTCCGGCTGAATAATCTCCGTAGTGGAGAGCAAAATAGGCACCGTAGCGTCTCGCTTGGCACTTGTCGTGACGAGAAAAAAAATCACACTTGTTTGCATGAGATACATCCCGATGAGTTTTTTCACCAGATTGTACCGGGTCACCATAATATAGATGCCCCACAGAAACAGAAGAACAAAGGCAATATAGTTGGGGCGCTGGAGCCACCCCCCAATCAACTCAAACATCATACTCCTGCTCAGTATCGTGATAGGCCAAGCTGAGAACAATAGAGATTCCGGTCACCGCCACGTCCACGGCCACCCCGATTTGTGCTAATAGAATCCCCATGTACCGACGTGCCGGAGCATCCAAACCCGGAATTTCCAAATTGGCATAGTTGAGAAATTCCCCACCTCCGATGAGACATAAACCACCCACTCCCACAAAAATAATCAATCCGATCCCATCGCCATGCAACACCTTTTCTACCAGACGCCCCTGAGGGGACTTCAGCCCAAACACCAAAAAGGCCAGGATCATACTGGTCGTCCAAATGACGCCAGCTACAAATCCTCCTCCCGGGCCGTACTGGCCGAAGAACAAGACATAAAAGGCAAATAACTGTGCCAGAGGAATGAGCAATCGACTCATGCTCTGAACAATGATGCTGTCATGGATCTGTTTCATGAGCCTGGCTCCCTTAATAACAACGCACAGGCAATGCCAGCCGTAAAAATCACCACGGTCTCAATCAACGTATCAAATGCCCGATAGTCCATCAGCACCGAGGTGACCACATTCGGCGTGAGCGTGTCCGCATAGCTATTCTGTAAGTACACAGGAGAAATATGCACGTTGGGCGGTGAGGTCGGGTCGCCAAACTGAGGAAGATCATTAGCCGCGAGTAACAACAACAGGCCCAACAAGGGCAACCCCAGCACTCCTGCCAGAGGAGGAGGGGGACGACGAAGGCGGCTATCTTTTGGAGCGGTATCAAACAGGGTGATGAGGAACAACACGGTGCCCAACCCAGCTCCAATAACCGCTTCCACAAATGCCACATCCACCGCACCCAGCCAAGCCCAAACCAGAGATAGGAAAAAACTATACGACCCGAGAATAAACACTGAACTCATCAATTCCTTGACCAAAAATGTTGCGCTGGCGGCCGTCAGGACCAGGAGTAACAGCAAAGCAATATTCACTGAATATATCATGGGTCTTCCTTCGTCTGAGGTTTGAGGCCTGCCCGATTGGCCGCTCGAATGGTGGCATGAGCAATGACGGGATTTAACAGGATGAGCAAGACCAGGACGACAAGGATCTTCAGCATATTGATCCCGAATCCCTGGTACAAAGCAAGGCCCGCGAGGACGCAAATGGCACCAAGGGAATCAGTCAGGGAGACCGCATGGGATCGCGTAAACACGTCGGGAAGGCGTAGCGTGCCAATTGCAGCTACAACTAAAAAAAATACCCCTACTAGAATTAACCCGATGGCAAGAACGACCATTTAGGGTGTCCCTCGTTGCTCAAGAAATTTGGCAATAGCAAATGCTCCAACTAAATTGAGAAGTGCATACCCCGTGGAGATATCCACGAACATCTCTACACGGTCATAGACTGTTCCCATCACAACACCCAGAATGATGGCTTTGGTCGAAATTCCCGCTAACCCTAATACCCGATCAAACACGGTGGGACCCTGAATCACCCGGTATAGATACACGAGAATCAGAAAAGACAACGTGATTAATAAAAACAGAAAAAAATCACGCATCAGTGATTCGTATCTTCCTGAAAGACCCAGGCGAGTTTACGCTCCATCCGACCTGTCGTGAGGTCCTTTGCTGCTGTCTCATCTATCGCATGCACCAGAAGCGTATTGCCGTTGGCTTCAACGGTAATGGTGCCAGGCGTCAAGGTCACAGAATTTCCAAGCAAGACAATGGCACCCCTATGCTTTAAATGAGACTGATAGGTAATGAGTCTGGGATTAATGGGTAATGAGGGATTGAGAATGAGTTTCGTCAAGTGCAGACTACTCTCAACAATACGAAGAAAGAGCCAGGGGCTATACAGGACGACACGAGCCCATGGAAAATTATGGAAGGGAGAATGAGGGAATCCCGTGTTTAACCACGCCACTCCACAAGATGCCATGAATCCAAGTACGAGGTGAAAATTGTCGTACTTGCCCGATAACACAAGCCAGACACTAAAAAGGGCCAAGGTGTTAGCGATAAATTGTTTCGGATAAGAAGACTTCATCCTGCGGTATTCTCAGACCAAAATCTGAACTCAATGAATCCGATTCGGTAAAAAAAAAGCCAACCATATGTTTTTCGAATGAGGTATTCAAAAAACCTGGTTGGCATGTACTGTCTCCAGCCTATCGTAACAAACAAAATGCTGGGAACCCTACGACCATGATGCAACTGACATTCCGGAAAACGGGATGCTCCCACTCTCCCTACTTGGTCTGCGCCAAATACAAAGAGGAGCCTCATCCTTTTCAACAACCCACAAGCCTCTGACCTTATACCAGGCACCCTCTTCCATCCACAACTGCGAATCAAGGGAAAGGTTCGATTGAAGTCTTTTACCCAGCCTACTTAGGACAACTGGATCCTGTAGGTGGATCCGAAATTCCTACGAAACAAACATCTCGCATCAGAGATGATGCGTGATTGCTCAGCCATTCCAAACAGGGCAAAAGTAAAAATGAATTCCCTTCCCATTGCAAAATCATATAGTAGTCGTGACGGGTTCCCAGGTTGAATCCGAGAGATATCGTGAAAATCCTTTGGAATCTGGATCAAACGCTATGACATTCATCCATTGGTTATGGAAGACATGTTGAAGCAATGTATGCTTCTGAATGATGGACCGGATTCGATCCGGCGGTGCCTCAATGATGGCGAGCAAGCGCATGGGTTCATGATAATGCCGCGCCCCATCATTTACTGATTGAAGGGGAAGGCCTTTTTGCAGATCACTTTGACTCCCCAACATCACCCCAACTCCGCCAACCATATTGTGAATGACCTTGCTTCCACTCCCATAGGCCCAAGGATCCACCCCGGAAAAGTAATACGTTAAGCTAATCAATTCACCCACGATGAGGGGTGCGGTCATGATTTTTTCAAGAAGGCTTCCATCAAGATCGGATCCGGGATCGTAGGAATGCAAAAAAACTCTCCCTTCCAAATCCAGCCCCTTGGTAAGGGCCCGCCTTCCAATCAAAAAGGCAGCGTTCCCTGACAATCCCCATTCAGGACGAGAATTCGCCCAATCCATGCTCCGTTGCCTGACATGTTTAAACGCTTCATTGGGAGACACGGCTGTCGGAGCGCCGGGAATTCGTCCACATCGTTCCAATGCCTGATGTGTGCCAGCCTGCTCCAAGTCTCTCACCAACAGTCCTAATTCCTCTAAATGGATAGCAGGAACATCGACAAGGTCATACAACATCACTTGATCTGTGGTGGTGTTATGTTTGGCGGGAAGAAACCAGGTGTCCTCCGGAATAACCAGCCCATGATCGTTCAGAATCTGTCGGACCTCTGGATTATTGGCCATGGCCGAAAAGGCACGAGCATTCGGGTCACCATGACTGCCCCCACATGCCCCACAGTCCAGGGCCGCGTAATAGGGATTATTATCGGATTGGCTTCCATGACCGCAAACCATCACAAACCGTCCAAAATTTTTCGTGAGCCCGATCACACGCAATCCACCCTCCACAAAGGCCGCTTGCTCCAATGTGGTAAAACCTTGTGCCAGTTCTCCCACAGGGGGATTTTTATGTTCGTCATCACCTGAAGGCTCAACAGGAATGTGCGTGACAACGGTGCTCCCCAACCACTGGTGCAACCACTGTTTGATGGCATCGAAGGAGGTTCGAAAGAGTGTTTTTCCGACCAATCCAACACTAAAAAAGATTCCTAACACATCAATCAGCATAAAGGAGGCAAATGGATTGTGTTTCAGATCGTGAAAGAGGTGATGACTGAATTGATGCCATCTGGTTCCGGAAAGATAGCTCTTCACCCTTTCATGCTGCCCCATTCGGGGAACTTCGATCACTTCCGCTTTCGGTGTCAACAGAATTGGACACAATGCTAAGTGGTCGTGGCTATCAAATGCCACATGACTCATGGGCACCCCAAAAAATCCCGCATACCCAAATGTTTCATACGGTCCCTGAGCTTCAAGATGACGACGAAACGATTCTGAGCGGGCATCAATACAAAAAATCCCTTGCGCCCGAGGCCGTTGATTGCTAACGGGAGCCACAGCCTGATGTCCGCTGATGTTCCTCAGCAATGACTCACGATAGACGTCCTCATACGCTTCAAGCCATACCGGTCCATGTGAAGATTGGGGAAAGAGATCCAACCATTCCAATAAGGTTGACGTGTCGCTATAAGACAATTCGTGTACCTCAATTGGGGTCAGTTCCAAAAACTGAGCCAGGTGAAAAAGACGCCAAGCTTGATGGCACACCGCCTGATCATTAGCAACAGTGGCGTGAGAAGAAGAGAGACTCAACGCCTGTTCATGCGTACCCTGTTTGTTCCAATAGGCAAGGAGTCCAGGTAACGTCCCCTTGATGCCCCATTCCCGTTGGCAAAGGCCCTCCACCATTCCCGATTCATAAAAGAGCCGGACGGCCAGATATTGCAGAGGATCAATGGGGTAATGTTGCTGGGCGGGATACCCAGGATGGTCTCCACGCCAGCGAATAAACCCTGCCCAACCTGGCAATTGAGCCAGATGACGGCAGAGATACTCTTGCCAACGTTCCTTCGGGATATTGAGATTCTGCAGATGTTTGCACAACATCTCTTCCGGTACGTCGGATAATTCGCGAAACTTTTGTCGAAGATCGGGAATCCCGAGAAATTTGCCTGAGAGGTCCCCTTCGGCCAATTCTCGCCATGCAGCAAAAAACCCCTTATCTCTTGAAGGCATACTCCATCCCGCAACACCTTCGTCTACAAATGCCGCAATCCATTTGATCATGTGCGTATTAATGGTCTCAACCAGCGCGCTCCCCGTCTCACTGTCCAGCCAATCACTCAGCGTTCGGTCTTTAGGTAAGTCAACTGTGACAGAATGGGCCTCTTTTCCTGATAGATGGGAGCTCCGACCAAGGTCCGATGCATGGAAAGAACCCTCACCCGACACAGGGTCGAACAATTGGCAGGCCGCCAACGAACTTTTCCAGAGGTTGTGCAGATAGGCCGATTCCGGATCATGTCGGCACTTCTCGCACTCTCGAATAGTTCGGTTAATAATGGATGTTCGAGAATTCTCCGGAAGATCAGATCGAAATCGTGTGTTCAGACCTTCTAGTTCCAGTGTCCACGTCAGCAGCACAGCAGGTAAAATTTCAATCCCGTATATAGCATGAATGCGCCAGACATCTTGGACATGAATGCTACGGTCACCAACCTGCACAGTGGTTCGAGACGGCAGGGGAGGTCCTACGCGCCGAAGAGCCTGGTCAATGGCCGAAAGAGTGATTCGACCTTGATGAAAAAGTTGGCGATACTCTCCAACAGGCAGAAACCCCTTGGCACCCAACAACTGATTTGCGGCCTCGATCGCACGGGCAAATGGTAAATGCTCAAGGTCTCGAATGGGATTATAATAGGCAAATGATTTCATCGGCCAATATGGACCGATGGGCTGACACGCCTCATCAACGATGTCTCGAAGCCATTTCCAACTCTTCACGGATAAAGGATCTTGCTCAACCTTGTTCATTGCCCCATTTCCACTTTTTTTAGAGCACGGATGCCTACCATCCTCAAATCAAGTCATAGAGAAACCATTTGTGCTCTCACCGGATAAGATAACGGGAATCAGGGTGAATTGGCAGAGGGGAAAACCTGACAGGACCATACACCCAACTCATGAGAGATGTCAGTCAATTGTGCAGTACTCGATTAACTCAATTGACAATAAAAAAGCCAACCGAAGGACGCCCCCTTTTACTGTCTTCAGGAGTTCACCCGATTGGCTTATTCTAACGCTTTTCACTATCACATGGTGAATGATGCAGGCGATCCGACAAACCCGTTCTACGGTCAAATTCAAAAACAGCACAGAGACCACTCTGCTTGAACATTCGAGAAGAAGCCCTTCCTCTTCTTGACCTCACATCAGTTTTACGCTTATATCAGGGGGACAGGTTGTTCCTCAAGTTTCCGTGATTTTCTTCGGGAATGCGCAAACACCCGATTTTGAAGGGGAAGATCGCTCTTGCCAGAAAGCATGACCGCATGAAACACACTGTCACACGAGGGGAAATGGAATCGGCAATTCGAAATGCCATTATTAAATTTGAGCAGGAATTCATGGGCCGCGGCCCCACCGATGTTCGAGCTTCTATACTCCGTGACACCATTCTCATTCGGCTCAAGGGCGTTCTTACGCCAGCTGAACGCCAGCTGGCCAAGAGTGAAGAAGGCATTGGAATGGTCAAGCAGATGCGCCAAAATCTCATTTCCCAAGGAAGAGAGCAACTGTGTCGGGAAATGTTGGAAATCACCGGAGCGGAAACGACTGCTTTATTTACAGATATCGATACCCGAATCGAAGAACGCATCATCGTCCTTACTTTAGATCGGGATTTGGAGGCAACCTTTCGCTGAAAACCATCGATTGAGAGATCAACCACCTTGCTATCTGTAAATGGCTGGGCTAATTGGACCGCTTTCTTGACTGAATTCACGACTCTTTCTGCGTTTCCATTCCTGGCTTATTTGGAGACAGAAATGTTTTACTCTTGACTTCTCAGGAATTTAGCTTATCTTTGAAGGTATGAATCCAGAACGCATGTTAACCCATGATGAGAAAAAAGCCTCCGAGGCGGCCTTTCGGGGACTGCCGATGAATGATTCATGGACGGATTCCGCCAAAGCCGTCTATGAAGGTCTTCTTCAAGCATTAGGGAAGACACCTTTGAGCGATCTTGCTCCTTTAGAAAAAGACGACACCGACTCCCAGGATAGATCTAACCTTTTACCTTCAAACCTCTCTGAATCATCCCAGTTAGCTCTTTCCCTGGGCTCAGGAGATATCCCTTCAGAATTTGAATCACTCCCGATTGGATCCCGCAAAGAAGCCATTGAATCTGGGATACTCAGAGATGTTACGACTATTGCACAAAGCGTAGGGCTGGATTTCTGTGTGGGCATGACCAATCCGCTCTGGGACAAATACATTACACCTTCTCCAGATTATCCTAAAGAACTTATTCAAACACGCCTACGCGATACGCTGGTGGCTGTCCGCCTCCGGTTGGCCATCCTGAAAACACCAACTCCCCTGGTGGATGTTCCCATCTTGTTACAGTTTTCTCCTGAACCGACCCCTCAGCTCTGCCTCACCTTCGCACTCTTTCATAAGGATCCGGTTGATGGCGATTGCTTGCTCCTGATTCATCCAGGCGAGGTCTTCGCAACCCGCCAAGCATTTGAGAATAATTAACCCGTTTTCCTCCCAGGTCTCTGAACATTCTTGAAGACAAGAAATGTCTTCTTTTAATTTCAAATCGATACGTGACGTGATTTTCGCCACCCGATAATTCTAAAAATAGTCCATCAGGATAGGGCTAGAACGCACAGCAACGAGAGATGCGGCGAGAGACAAGGGAGGCGTGAGAAGCCACCTGGTTGAAATCCAGATGGTTTTCTTTTCCCGCTTGATGTTGGATCGCACAAAAAAGAGAAAGACAATGGGAAACATCCCCAATTGCGAGAGAGGGTTCAAGCCCGTGACCTTACGGATCACGGGCTTGATTCCATTAGGCAGATAAGAATAAAGAAAACTTCATTTATTCCACATCGCTAGGATTGTTGAATAACGCGGGCAGGGCTATATTACCATGTCCATATTGCGGAAAATTCTGGGCTTGAGAATCGCCAGGATTTAAATTGGAAGCGGTATCGTCCGGTGGAAACAAAACCAGAGTCTGTAGAAAATCGATAATCTGCCCTTGCTGCTCCTCCGATAATCGGGCAAAGCGATCCCGTGCATCTTTCGCCTCTCCTCCATGCCGCATAATGACCGACCATAGATCGATACTCCGCCCGTCATGACCGTAAGGAGCAGTTGTACCTACTCCCCATAGTGGTTCGGTCATAAACTCCTTAGTCAAAGAACCATCAAAATTGCGCTCCCAATAGGTTGAGCCTAAATCATGGCGTTTGAAATCCGCATAGATATTTTTGACGACAAAGCGCTGACCTTTGGGTTTTTTCACCGAAGGAGAACCCGAACCCTGGACTTCTTGGAACAAAGGAGTGGCCACGGCGAAAAGATCATTGAAAATCCCTCGTCGACGGTCATAAGTGGTTTCCACATCAGCCACACGACGATCTTTCTCAATGACTAAATTTTGGATATGACAGCTGGTGCATTGAATGTCTTTAAAGAGCCTCTGCCCCCTCTGGCTATCTTTCGTCTCACGCCCAATGGCGGGCTTAAAATAATTCAATAAATAGAACTCAAGATGGTCCACCAGGCTCACGGGCACTTCATTGGCAACCCCATCTCGATCCGAATCATCACTTTCACTGAAAGCCGGAGGCGTTTCGATGGTATCGGTCTTTCCGTTTAACACCATTCCCGATGGTGTGACCACTTCCTCACCGTCAGCAGCCTTCGCCAGATCGGGATCAAAAGCCTCCATACCCATTTCCCCATTCAATGCCCCCACCACAAATTCCCTGATGGAAATGGTGCCACCGTGATGAAAAAATGGCCGTACCCGCAAATCCGGATCGACACCTTCCAGGTGTGAGGGATCGACCGAACCGTCAGGATTGACTCTGATTTTTCCATAGGAAATGCCTTTACTCTTCAACGACACCTCCACGCCTCGTCCACCCTTGGCTCTGGCAATGGCCTGATCCCGGATTTTCCGAAGATCTTGGGTAATTTCATCTGCAAGCATTTCGATAAGCCCTAACCCGAATAAATGCGGGGCATCCCGACTATCCGGACGGGTAAACACGTCCCCACCAAATCCTGCCGAGCTACGTGGACGTCCGTGGCAGGCTGCACAACTATCCGCTAAACCTGCGCCCAGCGAGGCATCGGCGCTTATATCTCCAAACCCGTCCCCATTGCGTGGGCCCATCCCTTGGGATATGGTGAATTTGCGTTGAAAAAGATTTCGACCACGACGAATCGAGCGGAACGGATCCCTGTTAATAATATATAGCGAGGAATCAGGAGTGTTGATATCTCCCCGGCCAGCCCCAATTTGCTGCTCCAAAGATTTCTTAATCCCTGCCTGTTCAGAATTAGGATGTTGAAAGATGTCGGTTTCCTGTGCCTGCGCTCCAGATAAACCTTTTACAAACGACAGTGTGCCCAGCACTAGGAACAAAAAGAACAGAGACATACCACTTCTCCCATTCTTTGACATAACGAAACTCTCTTTCCTGGGGGAAACTGTTGAAATTAATGCGGGGGAGGGGGAGGCGGACTTCTCTGACAGACACAATTAAAGTTAATCAGGGCGTCAGCGGACTGCTCCCTAACATGTGGAAAAAAATTTTCACCCCTTAAAAAATAAATTTAGACAAAAAAGACTTTACTGTTTATTTTTTGTACAACGGAAAAGATCGGAAGCAAATTCAATACCAGGACATAAAATACCAACATTACAGAACTTTACGTCGGTGAATTGGATTGGATTTAAGATTGTGAAATGTCATTCTTCGAAATTCCGTATGGTTCACCCTTCGGTTTCCATTCGCATACTTGATGAACAGTCGATACATTTTTGGTCCCGTAGATACCAGGGTCGCCATTTGCCAGAATTCTTTTGAAAGAGGAGAAAGCCTTGTCCGCCGAACCATCATCCTTTCACGAACCACCGCCCAATCCATTCGGGGGAAAAACGTTAATTGTGGACGCGAAGCGCCCAGGTAGCTTCACTTTACCCAGCGAAGCTCTCGCTCAAGCCCAAGAAGATGATCAAATATTCATTCGACCGGGGGTATATGAAGATCGGTTGGTAATGACTGAGCGAACCATCCATCTTGTCGGCGCCGGCCGGGACCTGGTCACGATATTCAATCGACGAAGCGGCCCTTGCTACCTTCAGCGAGTCTCTGGAGGAAACATTACCGGCATAACGTTTCGGTATGTGGGCAGCGACCAACATTCCGCACTGAATATTTTAGATTCGGTATGCACGATATCTCACTGCAGGGCCACGGAAGGACTGTTATCCGGAGTCGTGATTTATGGACCGGATTGCCGCCCGACCTTGCTCGCCAACGAGGTTTCTCATAATCGGGAGTCCGGTATTTTTTCTTTTGCCGGAGCTCAGCCTTATTTGCGCGAAAATGCGTGTTTTGGAAATCATCATTTTGGAATAGCCGCACGGGACGAGGGCACTCGACCCGATATAATTAAAAACATCTGTCGCGGAAATATGCTCAGTGGCATTCTCCTCTTTCACCTCGCCAAAGCGCTTATCCTCGACAATACCTGTGCAGACAATGCGCATTGGGGAATCGTGCTTACTCCGGACTGTGAAACCACGCCAACACCTGGAGAGCTCCACCAATCCAACCACCTGGAAAATAACCCTCGCGGGGCCTATTCCCTCACCACTGAACCGTTGAATGATATTGGTCGCTAGATCCAATCGCCGCATGCATGATCATCCACCAGGACAATACAAGATGCTGGGCAACGAAAGTCTATGGTAAGGTGGGCAACGTTGACAGGAATTTCTAGGACGATTCGAGATGAATGATCATTTGTGGCATCAACTGAACGCTGTTTTGGGTAGCCTCACGGTTACGGTGGGACTCTGGTTATTAGTGGGGGCTTTACCGATACCCATCGGAATTGCTCTGGCCATCGGGCTGGCTATCCTGTTGGTCTGGAAATGTCCGTCTATTGGATTAATCTGGGCGACCTCCACGCTCCTCTTAGGAGTAGAAAGTCTGGCATGGCCCATCATGCAGATGGCCGACCTTCAAAAGCTGGGACCGGAACCTCCATTAGAAGAATTGGAACGAATTTTTACCGCCGTGTTGTTTGGCCTGTTTTCCGGCGTGTTCTGGATGACCTTCGCCTATGGTATTTTCAAACGCACTCGAGATAAAAACTCCCCGCCCGCCCCTTCAAACACCGTTCCCAAAACAAAAAACCAGAAGAAACAGTCAAGGAGGCAATCATCACGCGTATGAGACCAACCCGTTGCTACTGGATGTCCATGGGGTCAACATTGAATTCAACGATCACAGGATCTTTGTGAAATTCCGCTTCATACTCCAGCTGTATGGCTCGAAGGCCTCGCTGTGCTTCCGATAAATCATCCGTTTTGATCAAAAAAAGTACGCGATTTTTTTTAATCCGCCCGGGTTTCTTAGATACCATCGGCCCCAAAATCATTGATGCTCCGATGATCCCCTTCCCCTCTGCACAAGGAACTCTTCTCGCTTCAAAAGCTTTCAATCGTTGATGCAGAAAATCCACAACCCTTTGAACGCGTGGCTTCTGTTCCCCAGTTACAACCACCAAGATCACATGGGTAGCCGGGGGATATCCTAGTAGGTTACGCAACTGCAGTTCGTGGTCATAAAACATTCTGGGACGATGGTGCCCAATAGCAGTATGTACATGATGATCCGGGATTCTGGTTTGTAGAATCACTTCCCCTGGCTCCTGCCCATTCCGGGCCAAGGTGAAAGCCCTCGACAGCATCTGAAACGTTCGTTCGGCTGATCGAAAGTCAGGAATATGGAGCCCAAGATCGGCTTGAGGGAACCCAATCACCGGAGCGATGGGTGGATTTGACTGATGAGCCAAAAATTCCGTCCCAATCAATACTCCAATCTTTCGTTGCCGGAATTGGCGCAGGATCGCATCGGCCACTTCGGGAGTTTTCACATTCTCCCGATCGAATCGGGCGACAGAAACATCCGGAAAAAGACGAGTCACCTCATCCTCCAATCGCTGGGTTCCCGTGCCAGAAAATCGAAACACCCTGCCATGGCAAGTGGGACAGATTTCAGGAGTTGGTCCGATTCCATCACAGTAGGTACACACCAAACGTGAAGGACGCTGATAGAGTTTCATTGGAACTCCGCAAGTGGGACAGATCGGAGTCTTCCCACAATCTCGGCACACCAGGGCACCGGAAAACCCCTTGCGATTGAGAAGTAAAATAAGTTGCTCGCCCTCCTTCAAGGTCTGAGTCATCCTGGAAAGTAAAACCGGAGATAGAATGGTCTCATAAGGTAAAGTGCGTAAATCGACCATTTCCACCTGAGGAATCTGCTGTGATGGGCCTTCCAGTGCCTCACCGACCTGCTCGGGGAAACGTCCATATAGTTCCAAAGAAGGCCGCGTCGAACTATAGACCACGAGCGCCTGCTCACAATCGCCTCGCATTCGCGCAACGTCCCGAGCATGAAAATACGGAAGATGCTCATCCTTAAAGGACGAACTCTCCTCTTGATTGACCCAAATGAGCCCCAAATTTGGAATAGGCAGGAATAGCGCAGATCGAGTCCCCACCACGACCTGTACATCACCCTGTCGAATCCGTTCCCATCGAGCAGCACGAACCATTGTCGAAAGATGGCCATGATAAATCTCAACCTGAATCCTCCCCCGGAATCGAACCTGTTCCCCAAGGATTTCGACTTCCTGCACTTCGGGAGCGAGAATGAGCACTCGACGGCCCTGATCTATAATGGTCTGAATCAATTTCAATAACAGATCCTGTCGGACGGATTCCGATCCCACAACAGGCACCTCCTGAAAACTACCGGACTGCACGGCAGACACCAGATCCTTCCATATCCGGATGTCGTGAAAGGAACTGGACTCCATTCGTCGGGCAGATTCCGGCAGTTCCCTAGCTTCTTCTTCAGGAGAATCAAATAACCCTCGGATAATAGAAGGCACCGGCTTTCTTCCGGCACTGATTCCCCGGACCGGACTTGGCCCCTTGGACCCCGAGGACATGATCGTCTGTTCAGTAATCCATCCATTCTTTTTCGCACGAGTCAGAAAAGCTGGAACATTGTTCATTGTTCGTATAAGAGAGGATCGGAGTAATCCCCTGGGAGCCCGCTCTAACTTTCGAAGGACCAACTGGACATCAGATGGCAACGACCTGTCCAACAAAGCCTGACGACCATCGTCGGTTAGGATTAAACGCCTCATCACTTGTATCGAATGTGGGGGAACAATCAGCCGCAAACATGCGGAAAAAGGAGCCAGATAATAATCTGAAATTTTTTCAACCAACCGAATAAGGTTGTGTTCCAAAGGACTGCTCCCGACATCGCCCTCCAACGAAAGAATGTCGCGAAGGGGTTTATGACGGAATTGAGATTGGAGGGAAGAAGAGCTTTTGGCCTCAAAGATGGTGACCACCACTCCAGAAACGACAGCAGAGCCTAAAGGCACGACCACGGAGCTTCCCACATGAAGCAGGGAAAGCAGATGGGGGGGGACTTGATAAGTGAAGACCTGGAAACGCCTGCCCGGCAGGACCACGTCAGCAAGCATGAGTGATGGCGATTTTCATGAGCACCCAATTCTACCAGCGGTTTGCTTTAGCCACAACGCTTTTCAACCTCAAGCCTTCAGACTAATAAACAACATATGGACCACGAGCAAGGATACACTTGGTCTCCAAAGTTTTTTCAACCGCCTTGCGCGCTCATCATCTGAATACTGTGACGCATGTTCCTTAGCAATAAATATGGCTGCCGGATTCCATCGCTCATGGCATCCAGCATACTTGCTTAAAAAGACACCTTAACGATTCCCATAAAAACAGGAAGGATAGGAACAAGTTAGTTAAGAATTGGTCGGGACACAGTTCTTTGCCCGACAAGACACAGATAGCGAGCAAAAAAACAGAGAAGCAACGGAATCAGAAAAGGAGAATAGCAAGATGGGAGGATTGGCTCTGTTGATTGGAATCATTGGCATCGTTGTTCTTCTAAAAAATCGAAAAAAATCATCTTAGGGATGGCCCCTTTTCTCTGTGAATAAAGATGGTATCCAATTGTCCTGAAGAAACACTTCAGGACAGCTACACGTTCTTGGAAGACAAACACTCGACCATCATCATGGAAGGGCTACCTCAGGTAACAACAGGGGGGATCAAGACTCGGGAATTTTTTTGAGGCGGCGGTCCAAAGCAAAGCGGGTAATGCCAAGATATTTGGCAGCGAGACTTTTATTATAATCAGACAATCGCATGACTTCCTCAATTAAATCACTTTCAATGGCCGCAAGGGTTTGTTCCCCAAGAATCATTTCCATGCGAACAACCTGCTGATCCCCTCGAGCGACCGCATTGACTGAGGAACGTGCCTCTTCATGAACTTCACGAGGCAGATCGCCTTCCGTCAAGCTTTTCCCACGACAAAAAATAGTCGCACGCTCCATAATATTTTCGAGTTCACGAATATTTCCCGGATACGGATAGCGTTCCAACAGCCGTTGAGCCTCTGGCTCAATCGCCGTGACCTCTTTACCAAGTTCGCTGCTTTGTCGAATTAACGTCGCTAGAGCCAGCGGGATAATATCCTCTGTTCGGTTCCGTAATGGTGGGAGAGTCATTGACACCACATTCAGCCGAAAAAACAAGTCCTCCCGAAATCTGCCTTGCGTCACATCTTTGCGCAAATCCCGATTGGTGGCCGCAATCAGACGAAAATCCACATCAATATCTTCTTGCCCCCCCAACCGCTTAAACGAACGTTCCTGTAAAACTCGAAGCAATTTGGCTTGCATTGAGGGATTGAGGTCTCCAATCTCATCTAAAAAGAGAGTCCCGCCTTCGGCCTGCTCACAGAGGCCGAGTTTGCGCTGGTTTGCCCCCGTGAAAGCCCCGCGTTCATAGCCAAACAACTCACTTTCAAATAATTCCTGAGGAATGGCTGTACAGTTCACTCCCACAAACGGACCTTTGTCCCGAGGACCATTATGGTGGAGCACTCGTGCGACAAATTCTTTACCTGTTCCGGTTTCTCCAAAGAGGAGCACGGTCGTTTTCAGATTTTTGGCCATTTCCTGAATTTGTCCAACCAATTCTTTCATACTGGGGCTATTGGAAATCAAACCGTTTAAGGCATATCGACCTGGCCTATCCTGCGTTTCAAAGTCGATACGGCGACGGAGACTCAGATAGTCCAATGCTCGATCGATCACGGGCTCCACGCTGGAGAGATCGACGCTTTTAATCAGAAAATCATAGGCCCCGAGTTTAATGGCTTCCACTGCCTCTTCAACCGTGCCATAGGCTGTAAGGAGAATGACCAAGGCTTGCTGAGATTTGGCACGAATATTCTTGAGAGTCTCCAGCCCGCTTAATCCGGCCATTTTCAAGTCCAACAAAATCAGATCAGGGATATCATGGTCAAGAGCTTCCAATAAGGCTTCTCCCGACGCAAAACTCCGAACTTGATGATGTCGCTTCGCGAGCCGTCGGCTGATGGCTTGGCGAACTACATCATCATCATCCGTGACAAAAATATTGGCGCGCATTGGTTACACCGTTGGGAGTTGGGGTTGGCAAACGCAAGGAAGCCACCATGTCATAGTGGTCCCCAGTCCTGACTGACTTTCTGCATGAATTTCGCCTCCATGGGCTTCGATGATATTCCGACAAATAGGCAATCCCAGTCCGGTACCGCGATTTTTGCCAATTGTGAAAAATGGCTCGAAAATTCGAGGAAGGGCGCCTGGACTGATTCCCGTTCCATTATCTTTAACTTTAAGACGAAGCCCAGGTTTCCGTTCGATGCTTTCCTCTTCAATGGAAAGACAAAGACTTCCCCCATCCGACATTGCCTCAACGGCATTTTGAATCACATTGAGCAACACTTGCTTGAGTTGATCTCGATCAGCCTGGATGGTGTCCAAATTGGCTGACGGATGAAATTCGACCTGAATGTTCTTTTGTTTTATTGGTTCATTGAGCACCTGCAAAGATTCCAGAACCAGATCTTTCAGTTGAAAGGTCACGGGAAGCAAATCTCTTGGCCGCGCAAAGTCAACGATTTGATTTACAATGCGGTCCAATCGACGGGTTTCCTTGAGAATCGTCACAAGATCATCATGCCGTGAATCACCCTCAGGAAAATCATCCATCAGCAACGTCGTGGTTGACCCAATACCCACAAGCGGATTCCGAATCTCATGGGCAATACCTGCAGCCATTTGGCCCAACGTCGCCAATCGTTCAGATCGGTTCAGCTTTGCACGCATATGCTCTAAAGCCGTGATATCCACGTTAAACCCTTGGTATACCATCGTCTGACCACCTTCGTCCTGAATCGGTACCGCCCGACATAAGACCTTTCGAACAGTTCCATCCGGATGCAGAAAGCGAAAGACCCGTTCAAAAGGCTCCCCCTGATGACAGGCATCTTGAAACGTCTCGCGCACACCCTCCCGATCATCCGGATGAATGGCCTCCCACATGTGTTCGGGATCCAACACCTCATCGGAACTCCTGCCGGCTAGAATCCAATTCTGCCGGTTGCTAAAAATCAGGTGGACTTCTTTTGCCGTGAATATCCCGATAGGCGCATAATCCACTATTCCTCGATATTTGGCCTCCGAAGAGGTTAAATCATGGTTCAGCGTTCGGAGTTCCTGTTCCGACTGTTCGATACGGCGGATATGATTTCGGATTTGAGTGCCCATTGTCTGCATGACTTTCGTCAATTCACCAATTTCATCGTCTCTTTGGAAAACTGGAATACTCGGGATGGTCCCACCTGAAACATTTTCCACGGCCTTGACCAACGTGGTTAAAGGACCGGTAATAGAACGCGCAATGAGATGAAGAGGGACCAACAATAAAATCAACGCCAACGACCCTCCCCACACGACCACTCCCATCAGGGCGGCCCGGTCTGCGGCGCTACTCCCAAGTGCCTTTTGCAGTTGCATGACTTCCCGCCGATCAAAGCGAGCCATCTCTTCACGAATCGCGAGCATGAGCGTACGACCTTTCTCGCTCTCCACATAGTTCATGGCCTCCTCCGGGTGCCCCGCTTTGACCCGTTCAATAATCCGATCTTTGTCGTTCATTAATTGGCCGATCATTTTTTGAACAGATTCTATTAACTGTCGTTGGTCCTCAATCGGCTCCACCATTTGTCTCAAGGAATTCCCCAGTAACATCACCCGTTGTCTGGCTGCCAGATAGGGCTGTAAAAACGGAGTTTGTTGGGTCAGAATAAAACCGCGAAATCCGGTTTCGAGATCCACAACCAATCGCATATATTCAGATGACGCGCTTTGCACATGATACACATCATTGAGGCGGTCTTCATCCAGCGAAAAAGTCTGCACACTCCTATAGGTCACCAGGCTCAAAATTAAGACGGCCAAAACCGGGACACCCGAGACTAAAAGGAGTTTCTTGGCAATCGGAAGATTTAAAAATAATTTATTGAGAGACATTGGTAATCCTCAAAACCCGTCTTGCGGTCCCTTCAAGCCTTCTCCCCTAACAGACCTGTCCTACCTCATCGAGCCCAATCCACTATACCCCAATAGCCTGTCTAATCTCATTATGAGATCTGTCCAGCTCAGGATAATTCCCGTATGCAGAGTCTAGTTTCTGAACAAGTTGACAAATCGGCGGACTCCAACTAACGAATAAAAATGGCATGGTCGGATTGGAACAGTCTGTGATCACAAACGAAAATAAATGGCGGGAAAAGCCGTACGATGAACCCGATGAGACACTTTCAAAAAAATCCCCTTATACCACTTCGCAGCATGGTCGAGAAAACTTTGTTCAAATACACGAAGGAAGCGGAATGTCATATTTACAAATCTCGCCCGGTTTGTTGGGGAGAGAACATAACCGTTTTCTAACTGAATGCCAGTACTGGTTCTTTGTGGGCCTGTGGCCCAGCGTCAACTGCCTTCTTTTCCACGATCTGCATTGCGATATCCAAGGCCTCATTGAAATGTGTGCAAATATAATCGTCTTTCAACCTGGAAAGCTCATTTAAATCGGCAAGAACCTGTCGGGTTCGAGGGGACATGCCAGCGGTCAATACCGCCACCCCGCGACAGTTGGCCGCTTCAATTAAATCTCCTAATGCATAGGCACCGGATAAATCCAATTCATCCAACCATTTGCAACGAATAATGAGCACATCTTTGCCGTCAAGATGTTCCACCGTCTCATTCAGCCAATCAATCGCACCGAAAAATAAGGGACCGTGGGGACGTACGATGATAAGCCGATCACGAACGATATGTTCAAAACGACCGCTAAGCTCGCCTATATTGACCCCATTCTGACTGATCTTCCTGGCATAGTCCCTGGCGAAGGAAAAAATGAGGTCTTCTTCTTCCTGTTTTACATCCTCATCGCGTTGGCTGAGATCCGCCTTATAGCGATCGGACTGATCCTTCACGAAACGGAAAAAGGCCACTGCGAGTCCCATTGCCATGGCGGACAGCAGATTCCAAAATACGGTCATTAAGACCACGAGTCCAAACACCATCAAATCAGACGTGGGCAATCTTCTGACGACAGGGAGCACTCGCATATCCAGAATGTCATAGCCGGCTTTGAGGAGGATCCCCGCCAAAGCGGAAAGAGGGATGGAGGCAGCCAGAGAACCCAAACCGAGAATAAAGGAAAGCAGGACAAGTCCCATTGTGACAGAGGACAACCTGGTTCGTGCCCCGCTCTGGATATTCACGACACAAGGCATGGTATTCGTGGCTCCACCTAATCCTCCAACCAAACCTGAGAAGAGATTGGCTGATCCCTGAGCAACCAACTCCCGGTCACTGTTGTGATGAGTGCCAGTCATATTATCTACGATGAGACAGGTCAGGAGACTATCGAATACACATAATCCAGCCAAAGCCGCAGCCGGGACAAAAGCTTTTTCCAGTAGCGTGAGATCAGGAATATACAGTTCAGGTAAGCCGGTGGGGATATCTCCTATTTTCGGGATGTCCAACCCGAACACGACGGTTGTGACCGTACCTGCCAATAATCCAATCAATGGACCAGGCAACCAGGTCACGGGAGAAATTTTTGGCCAATAAACCACGATGAGTAAGGTCAACACCCCGACTCCCATCGCCACAGGCGATGCATGGGCCAAACTGGATGGTAATTCCGTAATGGCGGACGTGATACTTTTGACGCCGGGAAGTCCCAAAAAGGGGTTAAGCTGAAGTAACATGTACAACACACCTAAACCCGTCATAAATCCCGAAATGACTGAATAGGGGGTAAACTTGATAAACTGCCCGAGCTTCAACAAGCCCATCACAATTAAAAGAAACCCCGCTAATGCAACGGTCGTGAAAACGAAAACCAAATCTGGACTCCCATCAGCCAACTTATTGGTTTGAGTCATGGAAAGGATTTGGATCGTCAGCGGCCCCGTCGGCCCACCTACAGACCATGCTGACCCACTTAATGGACCCGCAATAAGACCAGCCGCCACTGCCGACCACATGCCAGCAATCGCCCCGAGCCCGGAAGCCACACCGAATGCCAGGGCCATGGGCAACACCACCATCGCCACCGTGATCCCCGCCAACACATCCCCTCTCACATTGCTGGTAATCCCTTTGAAGTTTTCTTTGAAATTAAAATCTTTGAAATATTCACGAATACCCGCAGTCACGTGGTCCATTCCTCTTGCCTCCGCCTAGTCCCTCATTGACTATCCAAAAATCACAATGACATGCTTTTCCATTACCCCACAAGCATCATCGGCAACTTACATGCCATTAAACAAAAAGGTCCGTCCCAAAGAAAACTTTCTGACTTTCCTTTACATTTCAAATTATTTTGCCAAGGTTTTTCCTGGCCGACTTAGCAACCCTTTTCCCGGCAAGCTCCTCTGTGCGATTTCGTACGGTGTGCCCTGTGCGAAATTCAATCTTGTTCCGGCAGGACCAGGAGAAAGAGGCCTCTTTCCCTTTGGAAGGATAATGGAACTCATTCAAATATAACTCACCATTAGCCCACGGGACATGGGGGCTTGAGATCGCCGCACCGGAAAAGTAGTTAATGGGGCTAGTCCAATCCGGTCTAACCGTATGACGTTGAACCGATTGCGTGACAAAAGCCCGAAGTCCCCAACCAGAGCTTTCATCCCCACCAAGGGTCAATTGCACACCATCAAATGATGGAGTGAAGCTCCCAAAACGGTGCCCAGCCACGAGACCCTTCTCCAGAATCCATGACTAAACGGCCGACTTCAAGGCTGCTTGAGCTTCCTGTTCACAAAAAATCCTGGTACACCAGATCAAGATGGAGTTGAAAAATATCCAGATGATCGACAAAATTGGGAATGTGATCCTGCCCACGAACAGCCACAGGAGCCCGAAAAGCTGCGAGTTCAGTGTGAATCGGATAGGGTTCCAAATATCCTCAATTCCCAACAAAATTCTCGTCCGCTGCGCAACCATCTGATCACTTTCTGCTGTGCCTTTCGTAAAACTTTGATTAAACGTTTCATAACGCGTTCGATGTTCAACACTCAAATCCAGCCATTCCGACCTCAAAGCAGAAAGCCTATTGAGCTGTTGCAAAACAGTTTTCAAGCGATCCATTTTCAGTCCCATGTGCAAGATTTTCCTCTAACAGGCCTCCAAGCAAGAAATGGAGGCCTAAACATACCACTCTACTATTTTTCATCGAATATCCATACAAGACAGAAGCCGGTCATAATAATTTTCATTTTCACAATTTGCCTTACGTGCCTATCAAATTTCCCCTAGCTTCTGCCTTCATGCATAGTGACCAAAATTTGAAAACTGGTGCCATTTCACACATAATCCCCTGTGCATCATCGCACGCTGGCTGATTGTGTTCAGCAATAAGGCGCAAACATTATTGATACCGACATGACTGATAATTGTGTGGAACCAACGGATACCATTAGTGGGACTCAACAGTTGAACACCAAAATTCCAGAGGTACCCTATGGGTATAGACTTTGCGTAAATAGCCTTTCGGAGGACACGCCAATGAACGCCTTAACGAAAGCATGGCTGTTTATTGCTATTCTCGGGTTGGCGATCGGCATCTACCTGGCCGAAACGTACAACTACATTGAAATGGTTGAACCTCTGCGCTATGGCTGGGAGCCGTGGTGAGTGCGGCTACGAAAGAGGATATACGACATCCAAACACATTGCCTCAACCCCATTCATGGTTCATTGAGGTCGAGATCTTCTGAAAGTCAGTCCTGATAGTTATCCAATGCCCTTGAATTCAGGACGATGGCTGGGGCTCTCTTTCCAATTATTACAAAAGACCCCATACCTAAAAAAATCACTTCTTCCAGAACTCCTCTGCGGTTGATATCAATGACCAAAGATGGGAAAGTACAATAAAATGGCGGTACAACTTCTAAATTGATCTCCTAAACAAGGACTGCTATGCGTGCAACAATTTTTGTGACCGACGATGATCAAAATGTATGTTCTGCATTAAGTCGTCGGTTAGTGAAAAAAGGGCACCTCGTGAGAAGCTTCCATTCAGGAGCCTCGCTCATTGAGGCATTGGAACATGAAATTCCTGATTTGCTGTTCCTGGATCTTAAAATGCCAGAAATGGATGGACTCGAAACCTTACGACAGATTCGACAAACAATTCCTAAAACCCTGATTTTCATGTTGACAGCTTATGGGAGCGTCGAGGATGCGGTAGAGGCAATGCGGCTCGGAGCGTATGATTTCTTAATTAAATCGATTGATTTCTCAACGGTTGAGCCAGCCTTACATCGAGCCATTACCTTCCTGGAGTTAAGGCGTCGAATTGAGTTCTCTGCTTCCGAGAAACAACGGCAATATTCCTGGGAACATGTAATCGCCAGGAGTCCAGCCATGACCAAGGTCATTGAACAACTCAAAATTCTCGACGCTCAGGACGCCCCCTTAGTGTTCCTTCAAGGGGAGGTAGGGACGGGAAAGGAATTCTTGGCACGCATTCTTCATTATAATAGCCGCAAACACCTCGGCCCGTTTGTCACGGTCAGTTGCAATGAACGGAGTGGATCCCTCCTTGAGCCACAAATATTTGGATATGAACGCGGAGCATTCAGTGGTGCAAGCCAAAGCATGCCCGGAGCACTTGAACATTCCGATGGAGGAACACTATTTGTTGATGAGATAGAACATTTATCCATTCCAGTTCAAGGATCATTGGCCGAGGCCATTCGTACCCGTTCATTTTGTCGAATGGGAGGGTTTGACCGTCTCCCCATCAACAATCGACTTGTGGTGACCAGTGCGACCCCACAGGATCAGACAGGCTACAAGGACATATTTCATCCAGAATTACTGTCTCTTCTCCAAAAACGGCAACTCTTTATTCCTCCCCTTCGTGAACGCAAAGAAGACATCGTCCCCTTGGTGATCAAAACCATTCAGGTCTATGGTGAAGAAATCGGCCGTCCCAAACTCGACATTGATTCTTCCATCCCCCCGCTATTGGATACTTACCCATTCCCTGGGAACATCCGAGAATTGGAGGCCATGATTCGCAGGGCGGTATTGTGCTCCCAAGGACCAGTTCTTACTTCTCTGGACTTTTACTCTCAACATCCTGGCGGGGGAGACGGACTCTCCCCAAATATTGGTCGGGTGCTTTTTGAGATTGGCCAACACGACCTACAAGACATACAAGTCATGGTGATTGATGAAGTCCTGCGATTCACCAAGCAGGACAGAGAACGGGCGGCTCGCTATCTTCAGATTTCTAAACAGACACTGGACGATTACATCCAATTACGAAAAAATTTTTCTCATACGCCAAAAAGGTCCTAAGGCATGAGCCGGGGATCTCCTCATTCATTCGCCTTTCCCTTTCGACACATTCTTCTCTAGATACGGGGAAAAAATTCCTCCATTAACTCCCTAGGCTTAAACTCAGGGCTCAAGCCTTTGACAGGCATGGTCCTCCCTCCCCCGATTGTGTAACCCACTTTTTGAGTAACTTTCTGAATCGCTACTTAATCCTCCCACTTTTGTGCTTTTTCATTCACGAATGATGCGTTTCCTCTAATCCGCCAAACCCTGCTCGACCAACTCCCATGAGATAACCAACGTGTGTTTAGTACCTCTCACTCATTTGACTCTAGACTCTACTAACTTCAAAAATCGAGCGATAACGCACAGCGCTTACTTAATAAATTCGCTCACTTCCAATGATAGTAATAGACGAACTACATCTTAAAACATATAAGTCAATGATATTTTTGAATTTTTCAATAACAATCAAGATAACATCTATTGGCATTTACCTTGCATATTTATTCAAACAATATCCAGAAATATCAGGAGAATGAACAGAATGGAAGGCTTTACTCTAATTTTACTCATCACTTGGGCGGTACTCTCGAGGTTCTAACATGGAACATGTCCCTCTCATAGTAATTTTCACCATCATTGTTATCCAATTAATAAATCGGCTGGGTTTGGATTAAGTCCGAACCCCTTCCGATTTTTTTAATTCTCCACGGTTGATTGCCTTCCTACGCCGTTGCCCCTCATCCGATTGCCATAGCTACAATTTCATGTATGTAAAAGTATGAGGTCTTGTAGATCTCCTGTTATAGTTTTGCATAATTCACCCTCAAGCGAAGAATGGGCAGGACAGAGAGGATTGTAGACCAACAAGGTAATAATAGACTTATGACTCGTCAGTTCTTTTTCATACTCCTTTTCTCCATTCTCATTTCCTTGGGAATTGGTGTGGGCATCGGGGGAAAAATTACACCACGGGATGGCATTCCTATCCGTGTGGTCGCAGACTATTTACATGCCGTCCTTCAAGCAGACCGGACCTTTTATACCCAACATATCGTGGAACGGATGGAAGACATGCTGATTGTCACAGCAACAGAAAATTGGCGAGAGGAACGGACATTGCCGTTGCCCGCACAATTTTTCAAGGAGGCCTCTCGTGGATTACAGGCCCCCGGGAAACCGTTTCGTTACCGGTTGATGGGTCTTTGGCCTTTGAATCCGGAGAATTCACCTCACAATGACCGGGAGCGTAAAGCCCTGGAACAAGTTGTTAAATATGGAGAAGTGACCGAGCAAGAAATCCAGGTGGACAACCAGTCTTATTATCAAGTTATTTTTCCTGATCGAGCCGTAAGCCGAGCCTGCGTCAACTGCCATAATGCCCACCAGGAAAGTCCCAAACGGGACTTTAAATTAAATGATGTCATGGGGGGATTGGAAATTCTAATTTCCCTTGACTAACCTTTCCTGTACCAAAGTTTAGAGCCCATTCCGGCATCAGCCTTTCCCCCAATCCTCCTTATTTCCCCCTTGTCTTTTCTAGGAAAACTGATCTTCCCCCGGTTTTGTGGACACGTCCATAAGTATGGATAATGTTCTGAAGGAGGTGTCGATGGGACGATCACGGAGGAGTTTTACCAAAGAGTTCAAAGTTGAAGCCGTTCGGCTTCTGACGGAGGGTGGAAGGAGCCTGGCTCAAGTGGCTCGGGATCTGGGCATCCGGGATACCGTGTTAGGCCGGTGGAAACAGGAGTTAGTCGAAAGCCCGGAGGGCGCGTTTCCCGGCCATGGACCAGGCAGCCCGGAAGCCGAGGAACTCCGGCGGCTGCGGCGCGAGAATGCACGATTACAGATGGAACGAGATATCTTAAAAAAAGCAGCAGCCATCTTCTCGAAGGATTCGCTATGAGATATGCGTTTATCCGAAATTATCGAGAAGTCTTTCCAGTCGGCCTGATGTGTCAAGTACTGGGAGTGGGCAGAAGCGGGTTCTATGCATGGCTGCAACGTGCTGAAAGCCCACGAAGCCGAGCGAACCGCCGTTTACTGGTGGAGATCAAAGCCATCCATCAACGCAGTCGGCAGACCTACGGCAGTCCCCGTATTCATGCGGATTTGCAAGCCACTGGTCAGGCCTGCGGAAAACACCGGGTTGCCCAGTTGATGCGCACGCACGGGATTGTCTCCCGGCACAAACGGAAGTTCAAGGCCACGACAAATTCTTGTCATACCCATCCGGTCGCGGAAAACGTATTGGCACGGCAGTTTGCGGTGGCCACGCCCAACTGCTGGTGGGTGTCCGACATCACGTATATCCCCACTCGCGAAGGATGGTTGTATCTGGCGATCACGCTCGATCTCTACCATCGGAAAGTGGTCGGCTGGGCCATGGATCGGTGGATGACTCAACAATTAGTGATTGACGCGCTCACGATGGCGCTTAAGAATGGGAAGCCGGGGCCTGGCCTCAGCCACCATTCTGATCAGGGCGTGCAGTATGCCAGCAATGCGTTTCAGGCTGTCTTAACAGCCTCGAGGATTCAGTGCAGTATGAGTCGGAAGGGGAATTGTTGGGATAACGCGGTCGCGGAAAGTTTCTTCCACACACTGAAGGTGGAACTCATTCATGCTCGACAGTATCACACACGTCAGGAGGCCAGAGCGGAGATTTTTAACTATATCGAAGTCTTTTACAACCGGCAGCGACGCCATTCTGTTCTTGGCTATCGGACGCCAGCTGAGTTTGAAGAAATGGCTCTCGCGGCTTAACTAGGTGTCCACGAAACTAGGGGAAGATCAAACCCCTTGCTTACGCCCCTTGACGAAGAACCTTGAGATAGAGTGAAATCTCCTCCCAGCCAGCCTTCATCATTTATTACTCCTCAAGGATATGCCCTATGGGGCTTGTTCACGGGTTACATTTCAATAACCTCCGTGGTGATATTTACGGAGGAATGGTAGCCGCTGTCGTAGCTCTACCGTTGGCACTCGCTTTTGGCGTCGCCTCGGGATTAGGAGCCATTGCCGGTATATACGGGGCCATATTCGTCGGATTTTTTGCTGCGTTCTTCGGAGGCACCCCCGCTCAAGTTTCCGGTCCCACGGGCCCTATGACCGTGGTGATGGCAGGAATTGTCACACTCTTCATGGGCAATCCTGGTTTGGCCTTGATGGCGGTGATTCTTGGCGGAGGCTTTCAAGTCCTGTTGGGACTTTCCAAGGTGGGGCAGTATATCGCGCTGGTCCCGTATCCGGTCGTTTCCGGGTTCATGAGCGGCATCGGCTGCATTATTCTCATTTTGCAATTGGGTCCCATGGTAGGCCATGCGGCAAACCCTGAGGGTGTCGTCGCGACGCTCAAGGCTATCCCGGGATTTTTTGGAAACCCGGTGTGGGATGCTGCCATGACAAGCGCCCTCGTCCTGGCCATTGTATATTTCACTCCCACTCGGATGGCAAAACTAGTGCCTCCTTCGTTATTGGCCCTCCTCGTGGTTTCCCCGCTCGCTTATGTTTTCCTTCCTGATGCCCCTATCATCGGAGAAGTCCCCCAGGGATTTCCCACTCCCCTCCTTCCAACACTCACATGGGACACCTTGCAAATCGTATTGGAATCAGCCATCACCCTGGCATTATTGGGAGCGATCGACAGTCTGCTAACCAGCCTGGTTTGCGATAACATGACCCGGACTCAACATGACCCGGATCGCGAGCTTATTGGCCAGGGCATTGGGAATATGGTCGCAGGGGTATTTGGAGGAATCCCAGGAGCGGGAGCCACCATGCGGTCGGTGGCCAATATCCGATCCGGAGGCCGGACACCGATTTCCGGCGCGCTTCACGCGGTTATTTTATTGGCGATTCTATTGGGACTTGGCCCGTTGGCAGAGAAAATTCCCCTAGCGGTTCTCGGCGGCATCCTTTTCAAAGTTGGCATCGATATTATTGACTGGCGCTTCCTGCGACATATCCTGAAAGCCCCCCGCATCGATGTGGTCATCATGACCGTGGTGTTGCTGACCACCGTGCTCGTGGATCTCATCACGGCCGTGGCTGTGGGAATGGTCTTTGCCAGCCTATTCTTTGTCAAACGCATGGCGGATTTGGAACTGGCGAATCTCCACATCGTGACCAATCCCACTCCCAGCACCCCTCTTTTACCGGAAGAAGCCAGGATCCTGGAACAAGCCAACGGGAAAATTCTCTTGATTCATGTCGATGGCCCCATGAGCTTTGGATCGGCCAAAACCATGGTCCGCCGCTTGGAAACCTTCAAGGGGTTTAATACCTTCACCAGTGTGGTGTTGGATTTGTCCAAGGTCCCTGCCATTGACGGCACAGCAGCCTTGGCCGTGGAAGATATGTTGAATATCGTCAAGGCGCACCACCAACATCTCTTTTTCGTGGGCATGCAGCCTCACGTGACCAAGGCGTTGGATGGCTTGGGGGTCTTGGTGCAAATACGGCCTGGCCACCGCTTTGCCAGCCGGTTGGAGGCCTTGCAAAAAGCGTCCTTGGCGGAAGGAACCCTCTCAAAGGACACATCAGGACCCTCGACACCAAACCAGCATCTTCCTGCGACTCCCTGAACAGGCCTGATTTTCTGATAACAAAAAGGTGAGACATCAGGAGCGTGGACGAAATCTCCAATCATACAATCTTTGGATTATCCCCACTTTGGCTGGCTACAGCCATACTAATCCTGACCTATGCCGTCATAATCTCTGAGCGGTTTAACCGAGCCATCGTGGCGCTTCTTGGAGCCGCTGTCGTCATTGGGACAGGAGTCCTTACGCAGGATCAAGCGATTCAAGGCATCGATTTCAATACCATCGGCCTCTTAACCGGCATGATGATCCTGGTTGGGATTACCAAAGAATGCGGCATCTTTCAGTTTCTTGCGATCAAAGCCGCGAAGGCCGCCAAGGGTAGTCCGTGGGGCATCCTGGTTATGCTCTCAATGGTCACCGCAGTGCTCTCGGCATTTTTAGATAATGTCACGACGGTGCTGTTGGTCGCTCCAGTGACTTTGCTCATTGCTGACGAGCTGAAAATCAATCCGTATCCTCTGCTCTTCGCAGAAATTAATGCCTCAAATACAGGTGGCACCGCTACGCTGATTGGTGATCCGCCCAATATTATGATCGGCTCCGCTACCAATTTAACATTTAATGATTTTGTGATTCACCTGGCTCCCGTCGCCATTGTGGCCTTTAGTGCCACACTCATCCCTCTTTGGTTTATGTTTGGAAAAACCATGTTCGCATCACCAGAAGCCCGGGCCCGCATTATGGCCTTTAACGAATATGAAGCCATTCGTGATGTTAGCCTCATGAAACGATGTCTCCTGGTCTTTAGCCTGGTCATTCTCGGATTTACCTCAGCCCATTCGATAGGCATGGAACCCGCCACTATTGCACTGGGTGGCGCCGCCCTGCTCCTGTTACTCGTCACATTTTCCTTAGACAACGAACAGGCAGGGCATAAAGTCCATGCATTATTCGGGCAAGTGGAATGGATTACCATTTTCTTTTTCTGTGGCCTATTCATTATCGTCACCGGCGTGGAACATACCGGCCTTTTACAATCCGTGGCAGATTGGACGTTGAGTATGACCGCTGGAAATTTCACCGTGACGGCATTGGCCATTCTTTGGGTTTCGGCAATACTTTCCGCTATTGTGGATAATATTCCCTTTGTCGCCACGATGATCCCCATGGTCAAAAGCATGCTCCCGGTCTTTCAGCAAGCTGGGATTCCGCTTGAACAGGCCGAGACCCTCTGGTGGGCATTAGCGTTGGGCGCTTGTTTAGGAGGCAATGGGACGCTGGTAGGGGCCTCGGCGAATTTGATTGTAGCGGGGATTGCGGAACGAAATGGCGTACCATTTCGATTTTTACCCTTCTTGAAAATCGCTTTTCCGCTCATGATCCTACAAGTGCTGATCAGTACCCTCTACATTTGGATGAGGTATTTATGAACGCCAGGGACATCATGATCCGCCAGCCACATACCATCCCTCCACAATTGACGATCGGGGAAGCCCTTCGCCAAATGGCGGATCTGCGCCTCCAGGACTTTCCGGTCATGGATGAGAAAAAGATGTTACTGGGAACATTGAATTTCTGGCAGATTCTTGAATTGGCCATGCCTCCCTACATTTCCCAAGGGGATCTTCCCGATGTTCGTTTTGCTCCGAACCTTGTACGATTCCATGAACGCCTCGGAGAACTTAAACCAAACCCCGTCACTCAGGTGATGAACCCCCATCCTCCATGTGCCCGGCCGGATGATTCCGTACTGGCCTGCGCGGCTTTGATCATGAAAACTCCGAAAACGGTCTATTTACTGCCCGTGGTGGAAGGAGATCGTCAACTGGTAGGAATTATTTCTGCCTGGGATCTCATAAAAGAAATCGCAGGGTAGAAAACAAGGCGGGACATACCTGCATCATTCGATTTGGTTCTAACTCCTTCCGTTTCAGGGACTCGAATTAAACGTTTCCGTATACACCTCCACTTGATCGATCACCCACCTGCCCTCAGGATTCTTCAGCAGGACGTACAACTCATCCTGCGGCTGATCCCCCATCACCGTGACAATGTGAGCATGAACGATTACATGGGCTTCATCTCCGACCATCTTTTCGTGGGCTATATTGGTGCGCACATATTTTAACTGTAAGTTCCGAAGGTAGGGGCCTCGGGTGGCAATCCATTCTTCTTTTGACAAACCTTCCCGGAATGCCGTTGTAGTCAGCTCCGCAGCCAGTTCAATGCTCCCCGGGAATACTTCAACCCACTGCTCCACCACCTGGCGGGGTGTGGAGGAAGCAGGCTCCTGGGAAACCGCGTTCCCCCCACCCGCCACACAGATGGCAATCGCTAAGCAGATCACTGTATACCATACCCCCCATCGCCCTTTTCCTTTTGCCTTCATGTTAGAATCCCATTCATTTGACTTAGATCTGATACCTCAATAGGTCCTTGCTCTTTCAATATACTATACGAGTAAGGTCCAGGGGAAAACATAAAGGTTCCATGGTCATTACCACGCCTTCCACAGATCTCATTGTTGGAATCGAGAGTGCCACGAAATTTGGTAAATAAAAGCATGGGGTCTTCTCGAAATGGTACCGTTCACAGATGCGCCTGGAGTCACCCAGAGAAAAAGGCTCATCCCCAAGAACACACACGCCCCATACACAGACTGTGTGAGAAGACAGGACCATGCAAGATCAGCATAAAAATTACAAGAGGAGAATTAACACATGCGAGTACTCCTAGCCACTGATGGATCGGAACAATCCTTTCACGCCGCAAAGGCAGTCATGAGTTTGGCCTCAGTTAGCACACTGACCATTTTACACGTCATTGATCTCCCCCGATTAACCTTTTCAATGCTCGGGCCTGAAATTGCCTATGACCTCTCAAAAGTTGCAGAAGAGGCACTCCGCAAAGACGGCGAACAGGCTTTAACACATACAAACGCTCTCCTCTCAGACAAGGTGAAACATGTGGAAATCCGATTGGAAGAAGGTTCGCCGGCCGAGCATATTTTGTCCGTGTCCCAAGAGGAACATCCTGATCTTATTCTCATGGGCGCCCGGGGAAGAGGACAGGTCGAGGAACTTTTTCTGGGAAGTGTCTCGCAACGGGTTCTGACCCATGCAGCATGTCCAGTCCTGATCATCAACGGGCCATTAACGGAAATCAAGAAAATTCTGATTGCCATCCAAAGCCCCGATGATGTTCAGAAGGTTGGACAGTTTTTAACGAAACACCCCTTTCAACCACAGACAGAGATTACCCTCTTGTCGGTAGTACCTATTCCTCGTTCCCTCTTTCGAGGCGGCGTCTCTGCACCGGAGGAAAAAATTGAACAGGCCCTGAAGAGCACGGAAGATTTCCTCGACCAAGCTGTCAGTCAACTCAAGAACTCTTACGATTCAGTTAAGGGATATGTAGGGTTAGGAGCCCCGGCGAATACGATATTGGAACAGGCATCAATCACGGAACCGGATCTCCTGGCGATGGGAATGCACCATCCTTCGACCATTACACGGTTTGTGTTGGGCACCGTGTCACATACCGTACTCCACCAGGCCACGCGATCCGTTCTCGTCATTCGATAACAAGATATGCTGCCATCGGACTAAGAGTTCTTTGGTTTCGACTCCTGGATGGTAGGTGGAATAGACATACACGAAATCGAGAAATCCCGGTTGCTTTTCAATAAGCAACTTGACATCCTTCCAATACAATCCCGCACTCCTGTCATAAGATTTGGTAGAACCACACTGCTGAACTTCTCAGATTCAATGGTCTTGCTTCCATAAGTCAGGTCCCATGGTCCCTTTGTCCTACAAAAGAAAAACTACCATTGTGCGAGACGCCAAACGATCCATGCTGACAATTCTCGCATGACCATTTAAGACCACTCTCCCCCCTACCGAAAAACATAAAAGAGCGATCAAGACATCAGTTCATCTTCAACAGGTACCTCAGAAGTGAAAACTACTGCACAAGCCAACGGTTGGATTAATGGCCAACGCTCGAACGGCATATCCCTGGCCGACCGCCTACGATCGGGCTATCACCGATTCTGGTATGAAGCCTCACAAGCCATGCGATGGTCATGGGGACCATTCCGCGAAAGCTCCAAGGGGCCACTGACCAATCTTACCCAGACCCAACAACAAAGAACTGATGAACTGGCGAGGTCATATCGTTCGCGCTTCGAGAATTCCTTTCCTCCTGAAACTGCTCTTCTGAATTATTCATATCTGGACATATTGGATCGTGCCAAACATGCTCTTGGGTGGCGGGTTCCCACCAACCAACGGGTCTGTGATCTCGGAAGTGCCAATTTCGCATATGCTGCGGCTCTACACACCTTCTTTCACCCGAACCGCCTCGCAGGCGTGGAGGTAGATGGCCATCGTCTGTATTGTAACGGGCGAAGCCGCATCGATTACGCCCGCGGGCATATTCAAGATTTGCCGCAGACCGAGTATGTGATCGCCGACTATCGCCGGTTCACCAGCCAAGCCGAAATCATTACGGCCTGGTATCCGTTCGTCACTCCGAAGCCCTTACTGGCCTGGCGATTACCGCTCAGCCTATTCCATCCAGCCGCTGTATTCGCCCAAGTGGCCAATAATCTCGTGATTGGCGGTACCTTCATTATGGTCAATCACAGTGCCGCTGAAGCAGAGGTCGCGCGAGGCATTGCGGAAGGAGTCGGTCTCGTTTGTAACGCCCACTACCTTCACGAAGCTCATCTCCGCCCGCGCATAGCAGACCCCGTGCTAACCATCTGGCATCATGGGTAATTGGAATTCGCTGGTTAGTAATTGCTTGGCACAGGGAACTCCCTTGGGACTCGATCGCACGATTCCCCATCTCTTGTTGCCCTTACGACAAAATCTCCAAAGTTTCTGCTAATACTCGCCCTCGGATGGAAACTATCATAACGTCCTTCACTCATTTATAATGCCGCGATATTTGCTGGCGGCTCAATGCCGGATCTCAGAAAGGCTTTTCGATTCTCACGTTCCCCCACTTGGAGAAAATCCTTGCAGAACGGGAAGGAAGGAAACCGCAGCCTCCAGAATCAACAACCGATGGCTTGGGCTATTTCCCCTCTCTTAATTGTCGGGACATTTTATGTAGACCTTCACACACCATTAGGAGTTGCTTGCGCCATCCCCTATATCTTAGCCGTTTTGATCGCGTCGTTCCTGCAACCCGCATGGGCCATGCCCATAATAGTCCTTGTCTGTTCTCTACTAACCATTGTCGGGATTTTCTACTCACCCGAACCTCTGGTTGTCCCATTTTGGAAAGTTTTAACGAATCGGGGATTAGCCCTTTTTGCGATATGGATCATTGCGATCCTGTTGTATCATCGCAATGCGCTCATCGGCCGAAAAGAGGAAGCTCTCGCGCGAATCCAATTACTGGAAAACCTTTTACCGATCTGCGCGGAATGCAAAAAAATTCGTGATCAGAGGGACACCTGGCATCAACTGGAAACGTACCTTACCGCTCACTCCAATTTGACCTTTACACATGGCATATGCCCGGAATGTGAGAGCCAAGCCTTGGCGAATTTTAAACGCGAGCAATTTGTGCAATAAATATTCTTATCTTTTTAAGAATTGAATATGGGGACGGGACAAAAGGAACTGCCCGCGCAGCGTTCCGGGGAAAACCCTTCGGTCTCCCCTGCAAGATCCATTACGGATTCGCTCAAGTGGGAGGAGCAAGCACGTGCTGAACCGGTATAGGTTAGCGGTTAAATAGGCTCAAAGGCCAGTCGAAACCGATTGGATCCAGTCAACCCTATTGCAGATGAGCGAAGATGCGGATAGACACAAGCTTTTTACTGGAAGCGAAAATTGAGAACAGTCCTTAAATAACTCAAGACTGAAAAACCCGGAATGGGTTGAAATGTAAAAGAGTTATTTCCGTCGATTACGGAATGCAGTTAATCTTTGGAGCGAACCAGAACCCCCTTTCGTGCCGTTCCACCACCCGTCTCGATATTTAGAAATGTAACTCCCGATCGTAACCCTTCCGGCACGACCACTTGTATGTGTTCATCATCCACTAACGTAAATGCCTTCGCCGGTTCTGCCCCGAAAGTCACACCGAAAAGGCATTCTTTTTTCTTCCCGAAACTCTTGCCTTCCACCACAACGGTATCACCGGGTTTCATTTCGTCCGGTTTCACATGATCCATTTGAGGACGGACGCTGGAATCACAGATGGGATCTTTTTTGACCTTTTCCTCATCAAACCCCTTAATCGATTCCGGAATCACAAAATCAACTGGCGCTTCCACTGCTTGAGCCGATGCTCCCTGCCCCCAGAAACTCACCGACCCGATCAGGCCAATGGCAAAAATAAAAAGTGGTCCAAATATGCAGGAAATCCTAACCAACATGAGCAACCTCCCAAGTTAAATTGTTAGGAAGATCGTTTTTCTATACTCTTCAGTCAAGGCAACATGGATCGATTCATGGGTCTTATTTCTCTTATTAGATTCCTGGGGCGAACCCATCGTCAATCACATGAAAATCCGTGTCTTTTCGGGAGACCCCTGGAATCTGATGACTCAGCTACACCCGGGCGCTCGGAGTCTCTCCGGGGTGGCCGAGAGACCCTCCATCACCGGGACAAGACCATTGAGTAGACTTAGATCTATGTCAGGGAAAAACATGGCCATGAACATCAGCATCCGATTTCACCCTCGGCGAAGAAATTAACCCAACCCATTGCACAACACATTATGCGAAAAATGATGACAGCCAATCCCGAGAGTACTGATAAGGGACGACACTTATCCCAATGTCTGAATCAGGGCACGCATCTCCGGGACGAGATCCCCTCCCCCGCTTGAACGGCCTGACAAAGCCGCATCGATACCCGCCGTCAGCACAGTCTTGGCTTCGTCATTCCGCTTCAGGCCAGCTAATGCGCGACCTAAGGCCAAATGGGAGGCGACGTGGATAGGATCCAATTTGACAGCAACACTCAGGTGCTCCACAGCCTCTGCAAGATGTTCGCCTTCCTTGAGGAGCTTGTCTCCAAGTCCATATCGTCCTAGAAACCCATCTGGTTTTTTGGCCACCATCTGCCGAAATGTATCAATGTCCATGCGTTGACACCCTCCACAAAATTTTGATTAAGCCGAGAATCTTACCATCCCCCTTTAGGTATCAACCAGACTCGGGACCACATTCGATGCACATCAACACCTGCTTTCAAAAAGACCAGAATAAAAGAAGCAGGCACAGGAATCTCATCCCAGGATCCCTAATACAATAACTTGATATGAAAAAAATATTAAACGCCCATTCCACTCGCACTGAATTGTCAAAAACTTTCTCAGGTTCCACACCCCTTGACCTGTCCCTTAACTCATAGGCTGAACCATTAGAGAGATGCAGCTTTCTTCCAGGATAAAGGAATCTGCGTTAAGAATATTAGGACAATATGCACCGGGTAGGGGTCATGGAAGGGCCTTGTCAGGATACCTGCCAGAACTGTTTTTGCATCTGCATTTCTATTCGGCAAAGACGATACCACTATGGACGGATGAGTGTAATGGACTGCACATAGAAAAACGAGTAATCACGGCACCACGAAATCCGATATGACAGGGGAACATGGAGAACAAATCCCTCTAAAAAAATTTCCGTCCAGACAGCTTATTTAGCTGGTTAATTTCAACAAACACCACTTCCGCATTTTCCTACATCCCGCTTCACAGATTCTGTCCATTTCCTTGATACCCGTTAGATTTCTTTAAGACTTTTCCTATGAGAGAACCCAATTCACTAAGGTCATGTGGTTTTTTAAGCACCGCCTCGAATCCGGAGTCCAACGCTTGTCTTCGAATCTCCTGATTGAGACTCCCTGTTACCAAGACAAATGGCGGACAGCACCCATTCCCCACATATTCAAGATTTCTCCGTAACTGGATCCCGTTCATCACCGGCATTTGGAAATCCGTCAGGACGAGGTCATACTGACTCATTTGAATATGGGTAAATGCCCAAGCCACTTCCGAAACCCGACTGCATAAATACCCTTCAAGCTCCAAATATGATTGATAAAGTTCCAAAAGTTGGTGGTCATCATCAATGAGCAAGATTCGCTTTGTGTGACCTCCAGCTACAGTGGTGAGGGACTTCTCTTTCTGATCTTCCGGAGTCACCCTCTCCCGAGAGTAGCTTTCAAGCATAATAGCTCTCATCAGGTGAAGGAAATTTTCCCAAGCGTCATATGTTCTTCCATCTATGCCATCCCCCCCGAATTCCGTCAGCACATGCATCAGGGCATAAACAACAGGAGGGTAATGTTTGTTTTTAATTCCATATCTTTGATGGCGTTCCCCTAACTGAACGAGCGTAGAACGTAATTCCTGAGGGTTTTCTATGCCCAAAACGAGAGTGTGCAATCCCCTTAGAAATGCCGCATGTTGTTGCGATAACTGACTCTGAGGGAAAAAGGTCTGAAATTCGGGAAATTTATCAAACAACACGTAATAAAATCGAGAAACCATCTGCTCGGCGTGAGCGGCTAACATCCCAAAACTTTCTTGGATCCGTGATATATCAGCAGTGGGAAGTCCCGGAGCAATGTTTAATTTACCTTTCTTCATCGTTTCCTTTCCGAGGATAAGATTCCTTCTTGGCTTTACAGGACTAGTAAAAGAGTCGCATGCATTTATCCGTTAATTCCTCAGGAGCTATCGGTTTGATGAGAAAGTCCATCGCTCCCTTAATAATAGCGAACTGCAGTTCCGATCGGTGTGTGGTGCTCGACATCACGATCACCGGCGGAAAAACTGAAAACTGTGCTAACTGTTCCAGCATAAGAATGCCTCCCATGACGGGCATATATAAATCGAGCAAGACGCCATCTACGGAGTGATGGCGAAGAGTCTCAACCCCTTCCTTCCCATTAGCCGCAGTGAGAACCTCAAAACCCATGGCATTCAAGCGATCCCTAAGAAATAAACGGACGTCCGCATCATCGTCGACAATAAGAACGCATTTTTGGCTTTTCATCGGTAATGAACAGCTTGAGAAATCATTCATTCATTGGCGTCCCGCGGCCCGAATAAACGGGTGAGTATGGAATGATTGACCACCACCAATCCCTTACTGAGTTTTCTTGGCGTGAGTGGCCGTCCGATAATCGTCAGTCGCACCTTGATTAATAACCGTGTGATCAGGAATGACGATAATTTCCCCCTTCATAATGGGATGGAGTACGCAATAATAGGAATACCGACCGGGCGGAAGTGAATGAATGGTGAATTCCTGCCCGGGTTGAATGGCACCGGTATCGAATGCGCAGGACCCAGTTCCTCGACAACCGTCGTGCGTCAAACTGTGAGGAGAGGAAGTAGGATTCACGACGTGAATCGAAGCTCCATCAGGGACAATGGCCAAAGCGGGGCTATAATACGGCGCCCAATAATCCATTGAGACCTTCACCTCTGGAGGCTGCGTGGAAGCCCAAACGGAATTCAAGGTCGAAAACAATAGAAGAGGGCATCCAACCATAATTAGTGTCGTAGCGAAGGTGGTTCCGTTCAAAATTTTCATCTGTTCACCTCGCGATTTCTCAATCTCCTCGAAAGCCTTCATTTAAATGGTAATTTCCAAAACCATAAAGAATCTATTTGATTTGCATTCCGTTCCAATAAAGATTTTATAAAGATTTCATGGCCTCTCTTTCAGACACCTGGAGAGACCATCCGGTCGTTGGGAGAATTAGGATTCCTTCTAATGACGCTTGACGAAAATTGCAAAAACCATGACCGGAGAGAGTCAAACTGCCATGATCCCCATCAGCACGAGCAATTCAAGGTCTGCAAACCCGCTCCCTTGAAGGGAACTGGTACAAAGGAAAGTCAAAAAAGACGACGTGGAAAAAGGTGGAGAATTACAAGAGGAACGAAAAGAAGGGATGGCTGTTAAAGGAGATGGAATAGCAAGGGACCATGTCGGATAAGGAACACCGCACATGAAAACGGAAAGTCAGACGGGTTTCTGATCTTCCACAAATTCGGTGGCAAATCGATAGCCGACTCCGGGATCCGTGAGAATATACTGAGGACGGGCCGTGTTTTTTTCCAATTTTTTTCTTAAGTTTCCAATGAAGACACGTAAATATTGGGCCTGTTCACTATATCCAGCCCCCCAAATCGCCCGGAGAATGGTTCCATGCGTCAAAACTTTTCCGGAATTCTGAATGAGGAACTTCAACAGATCATATTCCGTCGGGGTTAACTTGACGGGCGCGTTTCGAATGCAGACATTACGACTTTCAAAGTTGATCTGTAAATTCCCAAATGTGAACACAGGATCGTTACCAGAAATTGAGGAAGAACGTCGCAGGACTGACCGGATTCTCGCCGTCAGCTCTTCCATACTAAACGGTTTGGTCACATAGTCATCGGCACCTACTTCAAGAGCTTCAATTTTTTTCGCTTCTTCCCCAATCGCGGAAAGAATAATGATCGGGATTTGATAGGTTTCACACAAATGCCGGGTTAATTCGATTCCATCCATTCCGGGAAGCAGCAAATCAACCAGAGCCAGGTCCGGAAGGCGGTGGCTCATAATTTGGAGGGCCTCTTCTCCGGTTTCAGCCGTCAAGACCTCATATCCCTTTGCCTCAAGATTGATCTGCAAGGAACGACGTATTTGCCGCTCATCGTCAACAGCTAAAATTCGGGATCCAGGAGCCATAGGTAGGGCGCTTACTCCTCTTCTCGGTCAAAAATGGTCATCGTGGGTGCCTCAGGAGTCGGCACCGTAAAGCAAATCGTCACGACTCGATTCTGAGATTCGGCCCAAATGCGACCACCATGTGCTTCGATCATACCTTTACAGATCGCCAATCCCAAACCTGTACCACGAATGAGTCGTGTCCGCGGACCCTTTAGTCGGTAAAATCGATCGAAAATACTGACTAATTCTTCCTGAGGGATTCCTTCTCCTTCGCTGGAGACCCGTACCTCCACCTGGTTCGGCATCATTCGCCCAACAATGCTGACCAAGGATCCTGCAGGAGAATATTTAGTGGCATTATCTAACAGGTTGATCAGGACTTGCTGAATTTCTATCCCATCCACAAAAATAGGAGAGATTTTTTCCCCAAGGTTCACTTCAAGAGATCGGCTTTCCAATGACATTTCCACTCGCCTGATTGCACCTTCGACCAAATCTTCCAATAAATGCCATTCACGATGGGGAACCAGCGTTCCCGCTTCAACCTTTGACATGTCCAGAAGATTTTCAACCAATCCATTTAAAAAATCGATTTCCTGATTGATGCCCTGGAGAAATTCCTGCTGCATCTTGGACGCGTCCTGCCTGGAAAGCTCAATCAATCCAGCAATGGAAGCCTTGATGGCAGTAAGGGGAGTTCGTAGCTCGTGCGAAACCAAGGACAGCAGAGCTGTTTTCAGGGCATCGCTTTGACGAAAGGCTTCAACTTTGGCGGCTTCACTTTTCCTTAAATTTTCTTCTACCTCTTGTCGTTCAAACCCATTCACAAATATTTCTCCTGCCATTTGGAGGAGCCTGATGTCCTCTTCCGACCAGGTTTTTTCATGCCTCACTGAATCAAGCCCAAGAAACCCGAACAATTTCCCCCGTAAAACCATGGGCACAATCACCAGGGATTGAATTTGCTGCCTTTCAAACACCTCTTTTTCGGCACTCGCCTCAAGCGGAAGATTTGCCACACTTGATATTTGAAAAAACGGGCCGGAGGTCAGACGGTAAGCAAACCAGGGTAAATCATGCATTTGAAGCCCCTGAAGTCTTGTGATTTGAGGCTCGATACCCGTCTGGCACCATTCATGGGTATTGTTCATCGTCTTTCCGTCGTCCACAATGACAAACACATAACTTCGATCCACACCTCCGAAAGTGCCAATGGCTTCCAGGGCTCGATTAATCCCCGCATCCAAATCTTGTGTTTCAAGACTGATAAATTGAGTTGAAAGATTCGTCACGAGGTTTTCAATTTCGATTCGATAACGCAGAGCCGTTTCTATCCTGGAGCGTTCCTGAATTTCATGTTCAAGCTCCTGATTAGCCAGTTTGACCTGTCTCGTCATGAGAATTCCAAATGGGATCACCAAGATACCGATAAGAGATTCCCAAACGATCATGGTCGAGATCTTTTCTTGGGAATTTCTGCTGTATAACTTTACGGCCTTGTTGGCTGCCTCAATCAACCGGACATTGACAGCCAGAAGCCCGTCTAATTCAAAAGAATATCGGGGATGATCGGAGTGCGTTTTCAAAAAGGTATCGGCCCGATGCATGAATTCCGCCAAGAGTGTTTGTTGCTCCCCTAATGCCTGTAATATTTCCTGGGATGGGGGGGAAGTGAGGGCCACCTTTTCGCCATTTTTCGGGTTTATTACGGCTTGTCCACCGACAAGTAACGCATCCAGCGTTTGGGTCAACATCTGTTGGGTGAACCGGTAATCAGCAGGAATTCCTTGGGACGTCAATAAAATTTCATTCATGAGTCGTTGAGACAACATCCGCTGTCGTCCAGCCAGATCCACCGTCACACTGTCGAGTCTTTGATTCTGAATTGTGGTGATCGTATAGAGCAGGATGCCGAACAAGGCTAAAATAAAGACCGTGGTGAGAACCATTAATGCTCGTCCGATTGATCCTGTTCCTAACCATGAACGTTCTTGTGGTTTCACGACACTTCATCCTTTGATGGCGACTCCGGCAGTTCAATCCATACCATAAATGAATTTCAACTGAATTTCCTGATTTTCTCATCATATCTTAAACGATTCAATCTTTCCCCAAACACATGGCGGGTGGGAATGGCAATTGCCGGTGACCCGGGAGGCTTTCGAAAAAGATTCGCTCCGACTCGATATTTTTGATCACACGATTTATACTCTGCCCCAGTAAGGAATTATTCGAGTCCCTATCCCCTTTTTCCTCAGCTCGCTTAATGCCTGACCCAAACCTCATACACTTCCAGTTATTTCTCTATATCGCTAAAGACCCCCAGGCGTTTCCTATCACGGTTGTCTTCATTTTTGGAGAATTTCATGATTGAACAATCGCAAACACCCATAGACAGACAGAAGGAAAACGGCGCTCCCATTATCCTGGAATGTTCTGCGTCCCGGTCTGGGCAATCGCCTCTCACATCCGATTTAAGGAAAACCGGTCTTCACCCGGACAATTGGTATCCCCTCGCCCGCTCCAGAGACCTGAAAAAGGGAAAAATGCTTGGAGTGTCCTTTGCCGGTTATCCGATTGTGCTGGTGAGAACCGTAACCGGAATGGTCTATGCACTCGAAGACCGATGCGCCCATCGACAAGTACCGCTCCATTGCGGAGTGGTGCATGGAGAACATGTCCAGTGTGGATATCATTCCTGGACTTTTGATCAGACGGGGCGATGCGTGGGTGTACCATATTTAGAAAAAAACCAAGCACGACCGTCAGGAGTCAGAAGTTATCCCTGTCGGGAAGCCTATGGCCTGGTGTTTGTATTTCCGGGCTCGGTGGGCAGAGTGGAGGAAGTTGAATTCCCAAAGGTGTCTTTAGCAGCCGATCCGCAATATAAAACGCGATACCTTGACCGTCAGGTGGGCTGCCATTACTCATTCATGCATGAGAACCTTATGGATATGAACCATCAGTTTTTGCACCGTCGACTGATGGGCGGGATTCGAACGGTCTTCCTGGAACTACGAGAGGGGCCGCATGCGGTGGAAGTCGACTACACCTTCTCTCGAATAAAAGGCAAACAACCACTTGGAGAAAAACTCATTCTGGGGAGTACCAAGCCATCAGCAGATGGCCCAAAACATGATCTGATGACCATCTGTACAAACTACCCCTACCAAACGCTCAAGTTTTGGACAGCCGGGAGTACTTACCCGGCATTAAATCTCTGGAATGTGTATGTTCCCATTGATCCTGCGCAACGAATCAATCACACCTATGGGTTGATGATGATCAGGAAACCTTCAATTCCAGGCCTCATCCACCTCTTGTGGCCGTTTATTGTGTGGTTTACCGATGGAATTTTTGCACAAGATCGTTGGATTGTTGAGGAAGAACAGAAAGCCTTTGATCGCCAGGGCGCTGACTGGAACCAGGAGGTTTTCCCTGTGATTCAGAGCTTAAGAAGCTTGTTGGGTCGCGAAGGCATTGCCTTATGAGGAGCTCTCTCATTCCTGCTGAAAATGGTTTCTACCACGGCAGCCGGATTGCATCTTTAATTGGTGCCTTAGGTATCCAGACCTGGATCAGGCCACATGGGAAGGAGAGGATGCCTGGGACTCATTCTTTTGAAGGATCTTCCGACAGGCTTCCTTGAGAGATTTCAGATGAAACGGTTTCACAAAAAACCCTTGAGCGCCTTCATGTAACAATTGCCGGAGAGCTCGTTCGTCCGTTGCCCCAGACATCATTAACACTGGCACCTGATGGCCCAACCATCGTAATTCATCCAGCATGGTTCTCCCATCCATAATGGGCATATCCATATCTAATAAAATTCCATCCACCGTTTGGCGGCTCACAACGGCCAGCCCCTCCCATCCATTTCTCGCAACAAGCACCTCATATCCCCATTCCTGAAGCGCATGGGTTAATAGTCCGGTCACTGTTGGATCATCATCAACCACCAACAAGCATGGCCGGATTTCCCGAATCTCCCTCTTATCGGAGGACAGATTCCCGGATGTGGTGTTGACTGCCCGAAGAGTTTTGACACAAGTAGGGCAATAGGTATGCGCGAGATCGATCTCAGAAAATTTGAGTTGGTCTATAGATAAAAACCAAGCCAAATTCCGTCCCTCTTTGGTGCTAACCATCGCGGCAGAGGAATCCTGCTCCCGTTCACACCACGCACACCTAGGAACTGATCGGGAAGAAGCCGAGGGTGACGAAAGACAATGCTGCAACACCCTTGCCCGGGAGATGACTCCGACAAGATTATGGTTGCGCACGACAGGCATTCTCTGAACGTGTTGGTGCGTCATCACATCCAGGACCTTATCAAGAGATTCATCCTCATGCACATATATAGGTGGGGTCATCGTGTCTTCGACTTTAAGATCATCAAGTGAATACAACCGTGAAACCGCCTCGAACAGACGGGCATCTGACACGATCCCAAGAATTTTTTGTTCGGAATCAACGACCGGCCATCCGCAATATTGACCGGAGAGGAATTGCAGCGCCAAATCGTTTTCGAATTTCCCACGGCATAGTGGTAAGGCTTCGGAATCCATTAAGTCTTTTGCCAATAGGGGGGACGAAGGCTGGTGGTTCATAAGATGGCCTCTCTTTCAAACCGGTTTCAACCAGGAAACCATGGGTGAAGGGGGTGGAAAGAACCGATACAAATGATCGGACTAACTAAAAAGAACTATATGAAAAAACGACAAACCTAATTTAATTAAAAGCAAAATGCAGACCAATTAATTGGGATGAGACTTAGCGGAAAAACCCCTTAGATTTCATAAGATAAATGAGAGACGTTATCCCTACCCACTGTCCTCCATGGAGGTTGGAACTATGAAATACTCACAAACGTTAGGGAAAATCATACAATCTGAAGATTGGAACTATCCGATGGACTAAAAAAACTCCTGCAAACATCAACCCAGAACAAGAATTTGCTGAATAATTGATTTATAGCCGGTGGGAACCAAGTAGAAAGTTATAAAACCAATTCATAACTCCATCCTGTTTATAGCTAGCAAATCCGTTAGTGAGAATCTCCAGAACAAACGATCACCCACTACTTGCGTTGTTGGTATCTGAGGGAACAACACCAAACCCTTAAGGTTGGCAGTTAGAGAATCCTTTATGCCGAGTCCACCTCCATTCCAAAAACGAAAACCGCGGCTCCCAATAGAGGACGCGGCCCCTTTGTTGCTCTGGACTGGCAGAGAAAGTCTCCACACCTTTTTGTTCGATCACAACACTCAACAAGTTTGGCCTCAGGACATGACCGAGCCAAGGCACGGTTTTGGCCTTTAGATTTTATCCCCAGTGCCCACAGAGACCTCATTTGCGCCAACTCCCAGGCGTGTGCTACCAGTGACATCTCACCACGGAAGGCAGCAATGGAACATGGAACCCGTTACCGAACCTACAAAAGAACGATTGTTGCTCAGGCCCCCGGGCGCGATCATGTTTGTCTCATGTTATGAATTGGGTCACCAACCTCTTGGCATCGCCCAGCCGATGGGATTTCTGGAGCAAGTCGGATTTTCGCCGGTTGGCCTGGACATCGCCATTGAAACCATTGATGAACCGGCTCTCAGGCTCGCCAAATTTGTCGGTATTTCCGTACCCATGCACACCGCCCTCAGGCTTGGGGTGCGCGTAGCCGAGCTGATTCGCGAAAAAAATCCAGACTGCCACATCTGTTTCTATGGCCTGTACGCCTCGATTAATGCGGAATATTTACTCCAGGAGTTGGCCGATACTGTGGTGGGCGGAGAATATGAGATCCCGCTCCGATCACTCATTGAGGCACTCGATCGAGATCAGACGATTAACCATCTCGAGGGAGTGAGCTCTCCGAATCGGGTCGTTGCTCCCTATTTGAAGCGACCCTACTCAACCACTTCAACGACATCCCAACCAATCCCAAGTCGGACAGGACTCCCGATGTTGGACCAATATGCCCAGCTCGAAGAGAACGGGACAGAACGATTAGTCGGATACGTCGAGACCAGTCGTGGATGCCTCCATCTCTGTCTTCATTGCCCCATCGTGCCGGTCTATGAAGGGCGATTCTTCCTTGTCCCGGAGGCCGTCGTCCTCGAGGACATTCGGCATCAAGTACATGCAGGCGCCACGCATATCACTTTCGGCGATCCTGATTTTTTAAACGGACCGGGGCATTCCCTCAGCATTGTTCGTAGGATGCATGAGGAGTTTCCGCAACTGACCTTTGATTTCACCGCGAAGATCGAACACCTCTTGAAGCACCGTGCTCTGATGCCGGATTTTGAAGCACAGGGGTGCCTGTTCATCATCTCCGCTGTGGAGTCGTTCAGTGACCATGTTTTGGAACAATTGCATAAGGGGCATACAGGAGCTGATATCATCACAGCGCTCGCCATTCTGCGCGAAGCCGGCATCACGCTTCGCCCGTCGCTCGTGGCTTTCACGCCCTGGACCAGCCTGGACGATTACCTCCATATGTTGGACATGGTGGAAGACCACGATCTTATCGACGCGACCGACCCGGTGCAGTTGAGCATTCGTCTCTTGGTGCCTCCCGGCTCGGCTCTTCTCGCCAAGTCTGACATTCAGAGGTTTCTCGGTCCACTGGATCAGGCCAGCTTTCAGTATCCATGGACGCATTCGGATGACCGGATGGATCAACTACATCAGGCGGTAAGTGCAATCGTGGAAGCGAGTGCCAAGGAAGAGGAAGATGCGATGGTCACCTTTGATCGTATTCGAGCGAATGCTGATAAGCTAGCCGGGTGGCCCGTTGAGACCTCAACTCGGACACGGGTGAGCAGGCCTGATCGTCCGAAGCCGCCCCGGTTAACGGAATCATGGTTCTGCTGCGCTGAGCCGACGACCCAGCAATTTAAACCGTTACTGACAAAGGGGCATGGGGAAATCTAGCAGCCTGTGAGAAAACGATGTGGGCTCGCTGAAACCTCGGTAGTCCGCGAATGTGGCACAATAGAAAAATGCTCCCGCAGGATAATCAAAATAGCCGTCAAGTCCTGTCCTGAGGCCCTCGAAAGGAAAGCCGCAGCAAATGAAGGCCCGAGGCAGACCCTCTACGTTGAGGGTCTGAACGAAGCGACCTGCCTGCGCGAAGCTGTTCCAGCGGAGGCAGGGATCGACGCTGGCGGATTTTTCAGCATCCTGCAACAATGGCTGGGTAGAGTCACATATAGAGTTGAGAAGGGGATGAGACGTGGAAGCTGAACTCAAAACACAAGGCACGAAGATTCAGGAACTTTTAGGATTGAAGGTCCCGGCAGTGGCCATCGCATTTCGGGACACGGCACCTGCGGGCATTCCACGGGTCACCACTCCTGCACCCGCAGGATGCGGCTATTGGAAGCTCGCGGCTGAGGGCCGGACCTTCTATACGGAAGGATCCGATCACTTTGGTTGTCCGGTCGGAGCCCATACCCACGGTGTGGAGCTGCCACCCCAGGTCGCAACGGAGCTGAATGGTCTGGTCAAGACGATGGTAGACATGCAGTACCTGACGATGAAAGAAATTCCGATGATCCCGCATCGAGAGGAGACCTTTCACGTGGCCGTTTATGCGCCACTCACCCAGGCCACGTTCACTCCGGACGTGGTGCTGGTTCGAGGGACCGTCAAGCAGCTGATGCTTCTGGCAGAAGCGACACAGGCAGCGGGTGTACCCGGCGGAAGTGCGACCATGGGAAGGCCGACCTGCGCCGTGCTGCCGGAATCACTGCAATCGGGACATGCGGCAACCAGTTTTGGTTGTATTGGAAACCGCGTCTATACCGGACTCGGGGATGACGAGGGCTATTACGCCATTCCCGGTGCCAGGGTGCCCGACGTCGTGAGTAAGTTGGCAGTCATCACCGAGGCCAATCGTCAGTTGGAAGCATTTCATCGATCACGCTTGTAAAGAGACCCTCAAACTGCCCACCAACAGGAAGTGGCAAAACCTTAGAACCGCTTAATCCTACCCTCTCTCCTGATATGTTGAGGATTTGACGATGCAAGCACGAAGCTCGCGAAACTTTGCACCCTCCTTTTAAGAAGTCACGATGCCAAGACTCCTCCTGCTCTTGCCGACCACCACTTATCGAGCAGAGGCGTTTCTCGAAGCCGCCCGGCGGGTGCAGGTATCTGTAACCATTGGGACAGAGCGGGCTCCGGAAAGCCTTCTGGTCGCGTCGGAGAACGTGTTGCTACTCGATGTTCGCCATCCACAGGCAGCCGCCAGGACCGTGATTGAATTCGTCCAACATCACCCGATCGATGCAGTGATTGGAGTCGACGACGTCACCGCTGTCACCGCTGCTGCCATCGCGGAAGCAGTCGGATTACCCCATAACTCTGTCGCGTCCGTCACCGCCGCCAGAAACAAACGGCAGATGCGGGAATTATTGTCCCGACAGGGCATTCCTGTTCCTTCCCATAAGGTATTCCCCCTCGACGGTGATTCAGGAGTTTTCGCAAAGGAAGTGGTCTATCCCTGCGTCGTAAAACCTCTCATTCTTTCGGCCAGTTGTGGGGTAATTCGTGCCAATGACGAACAGGATTTTGAGAATGCATTCCGTCGGGTGGGCACCCTCCTGACCAATTTGAATCTGGCAGCAGTGGACGAGCAGGCCCGTTGGATCCTCGTGGAAGATTTTGTGCCGGGAATCGAAGTGGCGTTGGAAGGTTTGCTCACAAAGGGAGTCTTCCAGCCCCTGGCGATGTTCGATAAGCCTGATCCGCTCGATGGACCCTATTTTGAAGAGACACTCTATATCACACCTTCCCGTCTCTCCTCCGATCGACAACAACAAGTTGTGGACTGCGCAGATCGAACGGCAAAGGCACTCGGACTATGGGAAGGGCCGGTGCATGGGGAGTTCCGCTTGAATGAAAACGGGGTATGGGTCATTGAGATGGCGGCACGAGCCATTGGCGGGCGATGTTCCAGAACGCTGGACTTTTCGGCAGGGATATCGCTCGAAGAACTGATCCTTCGTCATGCACTCCGGATGCCGATTCCTCCTCTTCTCCGGCAACAGCAGGCGGCAGGCGTGATGATGCTTCCAATTCCGTATAGCGGGATGCTGCATGAAGTGAGAGGGCAGGCTGAAGCCAGGGCGGTACCAGGAATTATCGAACTGACGATAACGGCAGAGCCAGGAGAATTACTCATTCCCCTTCCGGAAGGCACACGCTACTTGGGCTTCCTTTTAGCACGTGGCAAGACACCGGAGGATGTGGAGCGTTCGCTTCGTAAGGCCCACCAACGATTGACGGTCGTCATAAGCGCCTCACCACCGACAACCGACAGATCACCTTCATCACCTCACTCAAAAGCCATGAGATTTTGAATGCAACCAACCAGGATCCGCCAACCTAGCGTTCTCTAGGTTGGCTTCTTCTTCACCTCTGAGGTCATGCTCCGCGACCATTCATCCAGGCTCTTCCCTTGTGCCGGCACGTCAGGGAGCCCGGTCATATCGTGCACCCATGCGCCCTTCACGGTCTCACTCTCGTCGGCCATGGACTTCTTGATGGCCTCAACCTCCTTGTCGAACCGTTCGGGGGCTTGCTCAAGAATACGCCTGATTTTCCACTTCGTGGTCGGCTTACCTTCTGCATCCAAGTCACAGGCATAGTGGACGATATCCACCTTTCCGGTCTCAAGGATCCTGGACAACATCCGATAGGTCACGCCCGTACTCGACTGAATAAGCGCGGCCTTATAGAGACGCTGACATTTGTCCGGATCCACATCTAACGCCGTGAGATCCTCCATGACCTTGGCGGCAACTGCTGGCGACGTATCAACTTCTCCCATAGTCGTATTCCTTCCTGCAAGGGTTTAAGCCTGATGGCAAAACACCAGTCTTGAACCTACCAGACAATTCTGAAACAGGGCAAGACGAAGGCCAATTGGTGACTGCAGATAGGCTGCCTGCGATGCGAAAAATTGAATTAAAGGAATAAACCGGAGCTACTTGGCAAGGTACGAATGGGGAAGGGCAAACTCAGATATGGTGGGCACCGGGCAAGGAAGATTTAAACGAATAAGCCCCCCAACCAGCCTATTTCATTTCTTGTTAGTACCAGCGGGGATATAAGAGGCGGCATATTCCTCAACTGCATACTTTAAAAATACCTGTCTACAAGTTTGCTGGAGAGATTGGAGATGAGGTGGCTTTAAAATGAAGCCCTGGGCGCCTTCCATCAACAATTGAGATTGGATTCGTTCGTCCGACTCACCTAACATCATTAGCACTGGCATCCGATACCCCAACCAGCGTAATTCACTAAGCATGGTCCTCCCATCCATAATGGGCATGTTCATATCTACAAGCATTCCATCCACCGGACGCCGACCCGCCAGAACCAAAGCTTCCCATCCATTCCTTGCCGTAACGATTTCGTATCCCCATTCACCCAGCGCCTCTTTCAACATTTCCGTTGCCGCAGAATCATTCCCCACAATCATTAAACATTGACAATTTTCTTTTGTATTCCATTGAGATTTAGACTTCCTCGAAGATGCGATTTCCGATTTAATCCGAGGGGCTGCCAGTGTGGGACAAAAGGAAAATTGCTCCATGAGTAGCCTCGCTTTCCAAAGAGTTTCGAAATTAAACCCGGCACTTGTTAACGTACTAATAAGGGTAAATTTCAGAAAGTGGTACTCTATAAAACCCTGGGTTTTTCAAAATCATGTTCAATGCCATCTCTTTCTTCTAAAAGACCTCAAGGGCAGCCTCGTAGATCTAGTCAATTTGAGGGGCCAAAATATCCTGGTGTGCCTAAGAAAAATATATGTCTTACATTTTAGTGTCTCTTAACCGTGCACTCTCATCATAGTCTGTTTCAGCTCCAATTGAAGGATCTCTGGACTACAAAAACTGTCTGCCGGTTTTAGGCTGAAAATAGGATTGGAATTAAGCATGCTATTCTTAAAATTTGGTGGCGTCAGTCTGCTCTTGTGGCTCAGTTCCGCTGAGGCGGGTTGGAGCGCGACGATTGTCGAAAGGGATGTGATTGCTCACTGGTCCGGCAAAGGCAACATGTTTGAAATGGAAAACTACCGGAAAATTTTTTCATGGAGAGGTAAACGGCATTCTTGAAGAGCGGGCTCCTTTGCGAGCATCGCAAGGGCTCTTCAATCAGGCACAGATCTGTTGCCAGGTGTCGATGAATATCGACCCAAACCAAAGCCCGTGATTCCTTTGGAACGTGCACGATGACGATCCCCGACACACACGCAGTCATACATTCCCGGTGGGCCTGCAAGAGCCTGGCGGAGACTTGCAACGGAGAATTCACCTGGATGTGGGGGACCTGCCGGTTCAGCGGAATTTCCGGCACCACACCGTTTCAGTCCCGTATGGAAATCGGGGTAACCGAATCAGGAGCCATACACGGTGAGGCCACATGGCCGGAATTCACCTATCAATTACGCTGACACACCGACCTCAGCATTTTCTGAAACCATTGCCTCACAGTGCAGCCTTCAATTACCTTTGTGACCGGTCTTCTGGGAATCAATGGCAGGGGCATCCTCGGATCTGAAAATCCATGGGCCTTCATCATGGTCTGTGTCACCTTAACCTCGGCGGGACTGTTTAACGGCGCTTCTCATACCGATTTCGTGCTGGGAAGTGGGCTGAAATGGAAGTATGAGGAAAAAAATGGGAGCCTGAATACTCCAAACTTAAAAGGAGACAACCAAGATCAACGAAATACATAAGGCCAACTTGGCGACGCACGATCGACTATAAACAATCTCATACGCTGTGGCATCTGCCTAATTCGGAATGTCACAAAAAGGCTTCTGACTCCTTTAATTATCCTCATATGAGTAAACTTAAGTGTCCATTTTAGGATGTTTGATTTGCCCTTCATTATTAGCAATAATTTCAAAAAGAGTATCGAAGCATATATCGAGCATTTTTTTTACTTGTCCGTTGTTAGCTTTAATTATTTGCTTATATTTTCTCCTTGTAATTCCATAATGTTCTTTGAAAAGATTCCCTAAACTTTTCAATTTTTTCCCACTATGTTCTGTTAAAAATTCTTGAGTCTTCAGTCTATCCAAGTCTTCGTCAGTAAACCTTGTTTGGTGTACATGTGTGCCTCTTGTCTTAATAATTCCTTTAAGGGAATCATCGACGAAGTTAGAAAGAGAGCTTGTTTTTTTCAATATTAATCCATGTCGACTGTCTTTTTTATATAGCCTTCCAATGACAGTAAAATAGCAAGCCAGCCGTTCTTTGAGAAGATATATTTCATTTAAATAGTTTTCAAAATGATAGGCCAAATACCTAGTTTGAGAAATCTTAGTGTTTCGGTATGGAAATCTTCCAATATAAGTTTCTATATCTTTAAGGAAGTAGTAAGAATCCGATATTTCGCGAAACCCATAAACCATTTTTGAAAGGAATTTCTCGGATGAAGTCTGTTTTGTAGGAAAATATTTTTGACCATTCAATCCAAAACAATGGTTTTTGAAAGCCTTCTGGTATTCAGGATTATTTATCAACCCTTCTTCATCGAGAAATTGATTGATCTGACAAGTTAACATATTCCTGTATTTTTCAAATCCGGCCATATACGACCTCAATCTACATATGTCCCCAAACCTGCCAGGAATACTGCTACATAGATTCTTAAAAAGTCCAATAGTGGCAAGTTATCAATTGTATCCAACAATAAGCTTAATGGCTGAAATAGAATGCTGAAAAGGACCCCCAAAGGAGGCTGATCCTTTAAACGCTGACCAGGAGCCGTAGGGTGATTTGCCCAATATTCTTTCTTCCGAACAGGCATATTATCCCATTTAACAGGAGAATCGAGACACAGACGTGATTGCGATCTTAGCCAAGCCACTCAATTTTTCAGATCTAATGGAGAAAGTCTCTCAGATTTAGAAATAGATGAGTTCCGTTGGAAAATCCAGGTTAATCCCATATCCCAACAGCAGCGAAAGAATATCTGGAGGGAAGGCAGACCAAAGCCAGATGAACGACATTCTCATCCATGATAGAGTGCAGGATATTTTTAGACCACCGGATGTTATTCCTTCCGATAGAGCTTTCAAGAATAGAACAACCCGGTCGGTTAGACTTTTCAATAATCATGTCGAAAGAAATGAGAATATGATGAGCAAACAACCACAATTTCCAGACGAACAATCCAGCGAGGGCGCCTTTTTGCGTCAGGGTGATGCGTTTCGGGAATGGGTGACGACGGACGGCAGTTCGAGACACCCCGCCGCGAGCGGACGATATCATCTCTATGTGTCGCTGGCCTGTCCCTGGGCTCATCGCACGATTATTGTGCGAAAGCTGAAACGGCTGGAAGACGTGATTGGCATGACGGTTGTTGATCCGATTCGGGATGACCGAGGTTGGGCATTTCGAGACGGGCCGGGTCATTCGACTGACCCCGTCAACGGGTTTCAGTTTCTGAGTGAGGCTTATCGTACGAATGATCCGGCCTATCGCGGACGCGTGACAGTGCCCGCATTGTGGGATCGTGAAACCAAACGTATCGTGAGTAATTCCGATGACGACATCATGCGGATGTTGAATACGGCCTTCAATCAGTTTACCGCCAGCAAATTAGACCTGTATCCGGTTGACCTCCGGCAGGAGATCGACCAACTGAATGACGATATTTATGAACAGGTCAATGACGGGGTCTATCGCGCCGGATTTGCGACGTCTCAACCGGCCTACGAACATGCAGTCCGGCGTCTATTTGAGATGCTGGATGCATTGGAATTGCGGTTAGCCATGCAACGATATCTTTTTTGGAAGGTCCCGGTGGAGACAGACTGGCGGTTGTTCGTGACGCTCATCCGGTTCGACGCGGTGTACCACGGACATTTCAAATGTAATATCCGGCGCATCATTGATTATCCAAATTTATTTGGCTACCTCAAAGATCTCTATCAATACGACGACGTGGCGGAGACCGTCAATATGGATCACATCAAACGACATTACTACATCACTCACGATGACATTAACCCCACGGGTATCGTTCCCCTCGGCCCCGACCAGGATCTTCGCTCTCCCCATGGCCGGGAACATCTGTAGAAAGCCGGCCGGTAACCGTGGTAAGTGATAGTGCGTCTCCCGGAATATTTGGTGCCCAGGCAGGCCAATACCCCAACACCAACGGAGGCAAATTCCACCGCCCCTTTCATTTCTCCCCAAATACTGCCTGAATACCTGAAAAATACAAGCGAAGTAGCTAGAATAGTGCCCAAAATTTTAAGTGGCACTTATGGCCACTGAACAAGGTGAATCCAAAGCGAATACGTGATTAAATCGGATCATACAAAATATATGGTGGCTCGCTCGTTCAAGCGTTCTCTGAAAGGTTCGTTTCCCACGATCCGACGCCTGCCGTCTGGCTCAAGGGCGGGACGCTCTCATCCGCTGGCGGGCCTTGTATGAGCGGAGCGAGTTGGTCCGCCCTTCTCAGGTTGGCGTCCGGGCCTTCCCATGAGGGCAGACGGGGCGTCACTGGTTTTGGGGCCTTTTGCCGAAACAAAAGGGCCTCGCCTGCCGGGGCGAAACCCGGCAACACTGAAAAGCAGATTGACACGAGAGTTGGGGACACATGTGCGAGGTTTTCCCCACCAGCGCTTGTTTTTAAGGAAACCCCAAGATGGATTTCCGATACAGGTCGTCAAGCTGTAAGGCAAGAACCATAAATTCTGAATTCAATCTGGAGGAATCTTTATGACTTTAACAGCCTATAATAATGTCCCACTTCCCTCATTGATGTATGGCACGGCGTGGAAAGAAGGCGCCACAACCCATCTGGTGCAATTGGCGGTGGGGTCGGGGTTCACAGCCATCGACACGGCCAACCAGCTCATTCATTACCGGGAAGACCTGGTGGGTGAAGCTCTGCTGGCACTCGACAAGCTGGGAGTTAAGCGGGAAACCCTGTTTTTGCAAACGAAATTTACCCCGGTGAACGGACAGGACCATCGCACTCCCTATGATGCCTCGGCCGATCTCACCACTCAGGTGCAGCAATCATTTGCCAGCTCGCTCACCCACCTCCATACCGACTATGTGAACTCGTATGTTTTGCATGGTCCGTACTCACGATTTGGGTTGGGAGATTCTGACCGTGAGGTGTGGGCGGCCATGGAGGACCTCTATCAATCCGGGAAGACCAAAATGATTGGTATCAGCAATGTCACGGCCGGACAACTCACCCAACTGTGTGAAGAGGCAAGGATCAAACCCATGGTCGTGCAGAACCGGTGTTATGCCTCCCATGGTTGGGATAGAGAAGTGAGGGGGATTTGCCAAACCCATGGCATCATTTACCAGGGCTTTTCGCTCCTGACGGCCAACAGAGGGGTGATGGCCGACCCCGATATTCGGACCATCGCTAAACGATTGGGGACGAATCCCGCGCAAGTGATTTTTTGCTTTGCCCTGCAAATTGGGATGCTCCCATTGACGGGAACGACCAGCCAACAACATATGGAAGAGGATCTTCAGGCCGAATCGTTCTCATTATTGCCTGAAGAGATCGAACTGATTGACACGATCGGCGAATAAACAAATCACCCTTCCCCGAGAGGAGGAATGAGGCAACCCTGTTTCTGGATCATCCCCACCGAACATGCGCATGATCGCTTGGGCATATCGGAGGCAGTCCGCAAGCTACAGAACTGCCTGTTGCCGGCCATCCTCCTGATCATTTTCCTTCCCCTCTCTGTCACACAAGCCGGCACGATACCCGAACTGATGTTGGCTGACATCTATCGGCAGGGTCTTACTCTCAGCCAATACCGGGTCAGCGAAAAACTCGACGGCGTCCGCGCTCGTTGGGATGGAACACATTTGATTTCGCGAGGCGGCAATGTGTTTGCGGCACCGGCATGGTTTACCAAAGGGTTTCCAGCCGTGTCCTTGGATGGAGAGTTATGGATAGGGCGAAGCCGATATGAAGAAGTATCGTCCATTGTCCGGACACAACAACCCCATGATGGATGGCGAAATGTGCGCTTGATGGTCTTTGATCTTCCGGCACATGGCGGAACATTTGCCCAACGTGTGCTCGAGATGAATCGCCTCAAGATCGAAGGCAGCGCTCCCTATTTGGGAATCATTGAACAACAGCGGATTGGGAGCGAAGAAGACTTGTTGAAATGGTTGCACACGGTGACCGATGAAGGTGGTGAGGGGTTGATGCTTCACCGGGAAACTGCGTTGTACGCCAGTGGCCGTAGTCAGGATTTGCTGAAGTTGAAATTATTCACTGATGCGGAAGCGACAGTCATTGGATATCGGCCAGGCAAGGGGCAGTTTGCCGGTCAGATTGGTTCACTCAAAGTACGCACCGATGATGGGGGCATCTTCTTTATCGGAAGCGGGCTCAGTCATGAGCAGCGGCGTCGCCCGCCACCGTTACAGAGCCGGGTCACCTTTCGTCACCAGGGATTGACCGAAAACGGCATCCCTCGCTTTCCGGTTTTTCTACGGATCCGCGACGAGGAACCCCGGTAGCCAAAGTGTTTTGCACCTTAGGGTTTTCGATATTCATGGCTTGGCTCTTCATAGATTCATGGGCTGTTCAAAATGGCCGTCCATCAAGGCCGCAAGCAGGGAGGAGAGGGAGGCGTACCGGGAAGTACGTTGAGCCCTTCGAGCAATGAGAACGCCGCTGGTGGACTTTTTCAACAGTCCCCCTCAGTACCCTTCCCGCTTTACACAGAATTTGCTTAACTCCACGCTATCCCGCTGACATGCTCTTGTCAGGAGCTGATGATGCCCAGGTGAATCGGTGACGGCGACCGAGCCCAATTGTTGGCATCGCCGAATACTGTAGATCACTGCGGCAGCCGTTTTAATCAACCCAAACCCATACTCAAACGCCAGGCTCTCCTGTTCAGGCAACCGTCTTCGGCTCATGGCTTGAAGGGTTTCAACGGTGTAAGGCACGAACTCCCTTTCTGGCTGTTGAAATGCGACCAAGAGTGCAGAGTCAGTCGGGACGGAACTTCGACCTTGGCTATCCTGGGAAAATGCCACCAACCCTCGCTGAAACCGTCGATCATCCTTCAAAGCCTCATGAAAAATCGATCGCCAAAGAGGATCGGCGAGATCTTGATTGACCGCCGCAACCATCGCCCCATTCAGCGGCCCACTGACATTATGCCCTTGGATGATTCTACCGCTCTCTAAAAGATCCGGATAATAATCCCCCATCAGGTCCGGAAACCCTGTTGCTCCCATGAACGGGGTTAATTGCAAGGCCATAAAATCCAGAAAATGGACATGGGAATAGTTCTCCAAAAGCTGATGGAGAGTCTTTTCATGACAAAGGTGAAAGGGATAATACAGCGCATCCATGGGAAGAGAGCCTCGCAAATTTCCCTCAGGGATTTTGAGGTGACTTGAAACCTGTCCTAGGAGGTGGCGTGGAAGTAGGACAACCATTCACGGCGCAATTCCGGTTTTAAGAAAAGCTAGGAACAGTTAAGACATGGTATTCTTCCCACCGGTGGAAAACATTCTACCGGGCCTCAGCACAACGTCGGACTTCAATACGGGAGCAACAGGGATGTCCGTAAACTATGACAACTCCCATGTCTTGCTGGACCTCTCTAGCCGTGAGGATTTCACCCGCCCACATGAGCCTGAAGAATTTGAGATCCGGCAATCAACGGATCAGCCGGAGCCAGTTTCAATGCCTTTTTAAAATGGTTCGTGGCATCACCGTGGTTCCCCAACTTATCCAATGCGAGCGCAAGATTGTAATGAGCTTCCGGAAGGTCAGCATTCGCGGCTATGGCCTTCGAAAAATGTTCTTGGGCCACGTCCCAATGCCCCTGCTGAAAATGGTTGACCCCTTCCTCATTTTCTGCTGCACCGGCGACACCGGCCATTGCCATCAGAGCGCCTTCAACCTGTGGAGTTTCCGCCATGCTCGGAGCTTCGGCCGGCGACATGGTTGTACTTTCCGCTTTGGGTTCCGGTTTCGTTTCTTTTCCGTATTCGCCGGAATCGCATCCACTCCAAACCAACATCATGAGGAACAGTAATCCGAGACCGAAAGACCGCTGATTCATCGTATCCTCCTTATGAAATGGTGAGCGGCCCTCCCGCAGACCGCGAAACACTCCTGAGAAAGGAATACATTCACGATTTGGATTGAACAATGTCAATAGCGGCCATATTGTTCACCCGCATGGTCGTCATGGCCCGAACGCCCATGCACCAACACAAATTCGGTTTACGCAAAGACGTTTTCCAAAAACATTCTCCCTATGTCGGCGAATAATTCCCCCTACGATCAGGACAAGTCTTTTCTTTTTCAGACAAACAGTCACGCCATTACATAGTTTTGTTATTTCTCTTCGGATTCACTAAAAGGCAGGACGGTTGAAGCGAGAGGGTTGCGGTCATGGCTTTCTTCAGGTCAATTACGCCGATTGGGCGCCCTGTGTGTTTCTCATTTTTTCCGCTTTCATTCTTGTTCCTAGCTCAATCTTGTGTACCGAACAATCTCCCACTCCTTTTACGCATTTCCCCAGAAAATTATCGTCCTACTTGACTCCCGGAATTTTGAAATTATTTTATAAGTAACATCGATGCATGTTTGACCTTCGAAGGTATCCCGACGAATTAACAACATTTGGAAGAATGGAGTACGAGAAGTTCAAAGAGGAGGGGTAAGCTATGGTCATTCGAAGATTGGAAAATTGGCCGATCAATGGATTTTCGGGCGGAGTCTCAGAGCTGGACCGGCTACGGAGAGATCTCGGGCACTTGTTCAATGGACTATCCAGGGTGAATGGTTGGGATTCTCCAGCAGGTGTCTATCCGCTTATGAATGTGTCACAGGATAGCGAAAATGTTTATGTTCGCTCGGAAGTTCCAGGCATGACGCTGGATCAACTGGAGGTGTCGGTGACAGGTCGAAATCTTACCGTCACAGGTGAGCGGGCAATTCCGGATGAGCAATCTAATGTGCGATATCATCGTCGAGAACGGGAAGCCGGGAAAATCCGACGACAGTTAACTTTACCCACAGATGTGGACAGTGAGCGAGTGCAAGCAAAATATCAACACGGTATTTTAATGGTGGTCTTGCCTAAATCTGAAAAGGCTAAACCGAAAAAAATCGCCATTACTGGATAAAGATTGAAATGGAAGTGAGGGATGGGGAAGACCCCATCCAATTCAAAGGAGGATGAACACATGACAACACAGACGCAAGATATACAAGTGCGGGATAAACGGGAAGTCAAATCGGATGCGGAACAAACAATCCCTGGTCGGGTATTTTCACCCAATGTTGACATATTTGAAGACGATCAGGCCCTGACAATTGTGGCGGATATGCCCGGAGTACCATCCGAAAATGTCTCAATTGATCTGCGTAACGATGTGCTTTCATTAAGCGGGGTGCCGTCAGTTTCTGTTCCTGAGAAAGAGGAACATGTTTTACGCGAGTACGAGACCGGGAAATATTTCCGCCAATTTACTCTTTCTGAAGTGATTGATCAGGAACATATTGAAGCCAAACTGAATAATGGAGTATTGCGAGTAACTCTGCCAAAGGTGGGGCCTGCCAAACCTCGCAAGATTCAAATCACTGAAGAGTAATCAGATTCCAACATTTGAGGGGAGCCGTTCGAATAAGGCGGCTCCCTTTTTTTGCGTACGTGATCGCTCACCGGGGATGGACGATTTTGAGCCCTTTGACACGCTGACAGGAGGTCCGCCTAAGGTCAGAAGTCCCTGCCAGAAGACTGAAGCCCATGGGGGAACCACTGGAGACTTCGGTTTGCCCAAGCCCATCAACATGGTCATCTAGAATTAGTAATGCGAGAGCGTGAGTCCGCTTTGTCCCATTCCATCGTGAGCGACAATATAGACGGCATCTCCATCGTAGACTTTAGTTTCTTCACTGGCAATTCGTTTATTCACGGTCACCATGACTTTTTTTTCTTTTAACAACTGAAAGATTTCCCGAAGGGGTTTCCCTTGTTTCCTAATCAGTTGCTTTACGGAGATGGAGTCAGCAATCTCGCATCCAAGGGCTCGCTCTCCATCAACGGTTTGCAAATCACCCATTAATGTAATTGTAACCATAGTTTCCTTTTGTTCATCATCAATAATGCCTGTGTATTTGAGAGATCGAGAACATCTTTCGTTCAGGACCTGAAATACACAGCCCCTACGGCACGGTTGCGATAATTCGAACCGGTCCTCCTGAACCGCCTTGAATCTTCATCGGGAGGGCCGTCACGCGAGCGCCTCGAGGTGGTAACCGTCCGAGTTGCGCCACATTCTCCAACGCATAAAGATTCGCTCGACCAAGAATTTGATGAACCGGAAAGTCTCGTGACTGCCCGGCATCTATGCTGGCTGTATCTATGCCAATTCCTAATATTTCCCGTTTCGTCAGCAGAAAGGTTACCGCGCCTGCAGAGAACCCTGGGAAATGGAGTGTGGTGGGATCTTCCGGGGTGGAGCTGCCAAGATATCGGACTTTGTCCGGCCAATATTGTCCAAATCCCGTAAAGAGTAACACAATGGCTTTTGGAGGGATTGGTCCGTAGGAAATTTCCCATTGGGCGATATCGTCAACCTGTAGAGTATAATCCGGGTTTGAATCCACTTGCGCTCGAATATCCAGCAGCACAGCTTCACCTGTTAACTGGCCGACGGGAATTTCATCCAGGCTCCAGCCTGATTCCGAAAAATGGATCGGCGCATCCATATGCGTCCCTCCATGTTCAGAGGCTGAGTACACCGCAGATGCATACCAATAGCCTTGTTGGGTAGGCCCCCAACTTGTTTTCTTCCAATGAAATGGCTCATTCGTAGGCCAGTACACGGTCTGCTCATTAAAGGGATAGGTCAGATCAAGGATTGTGCCCGTAAAGGGAGGGTTCATGGTGCAACCACCCGTTGCGAGAATTATGAGTATGGCTCGAATCAGCATGGACTGCGAAACCTATTGGCCCCAAATAAAGTGGACAGCAACACCAAGAAAATCCTAACAAGTTGAGAAAGGGCACAGCAATGGAAGAATGCCATGCGAATCAACACACTTAGTCCAAAAATCCGCTAACGGACTATGTGGAATCAAACCTGGAAACATGGTACAAAATGCTATCCATCTCAAAAGGCTGATCACACTATGTATAAAATTATAATCATTCTGATTTTATTAGCTGTTCTCTTCTTTATGATTCGCCGGGCGGCACGTGAATGGAGCCAGCCCAAACTAGACCCCGCCACCCCAGGCAAAGACGTGATGATTCAAGATCCCGTCTGTAAAGTGTACGTGGCTGCCGGTACGGCCATTGTGCAGGAGCGAAAAGGGAAAAATTATTATTTCTGTAGCCAGGATTGCGCCAGGCATTTCAAGCCGGAAGATGTCACGTAAAAAAGGTATTTGAAAAATCCATGTGGGGGTGCCAGGCCGGAATCTAGGTCAAGGCTCCCCCACAGGATGATCCGGATCCGGCGGTGCACCCAAGACAATGGGGCCCGACCACAATTGAACGATGTTCCCATTCCGACAGATTAAACCGGCCTATCCAGGCCTGGGAATCCGGCTGGATCGGCAAATCCAACATTTGATTGAAATCACAGTCATAGAGGCGCCCGTCCCACCCGACACTCAGCAGAGACCGACACATCAGCCCCTCGACCGCCAATGGATTAAAATTATTCAACAAGAGCGTGTAGTAATGTTCCAGTTGTCCGGCATCGTGTAATTCATCCCAGAAACGACTGATCGGCATATTGGTAATGGTATAGAGCCGGTTAAACTGAATCCCAAATTGCTGCCCCAATTCATCTTTGAAATCTTGCTCAAGTTCGACTTGAGGCGGGGGAAGGACAGGTCCCAAGGGATTATAAACCAAATCAAGCATGAGACCCGAACCGTCTGCTCCATACCCTAAGCCATTGAGAGTTTGCAGTGCGGTTATACTCCGATCAAACACGCCTTTTCCACGTTGCTGATCAACATTGTCTGCTTCATAACAAGGGAGGGAGGCGACGATGTCAACACGATGGTCTGCAAGAAATCGGGGAAGATGTGTTTTCCCCTTGACATAAAACACGGTCAAATTACAGCGGTCGATCACCCTGCAGTCTCGAGCTCGGCATTGCTCAACCAGATACTCAAAGTGTGGATTCATCTCAGGCGCCCCACCGGTGATATCGACCGTCCTGATCTGAGGAGTTCGATCGAGCACGTCCAAGATTTGATCTATGGTGGTTCGGCTCATGCTTTCCGTCCGTTGAGGGCCGGCATCAACATGGCAGTGGTGGCAGGTTTGGTTACAGACCTTCCCGACATTGACCTGAAGCGTGGAAATTACTTGGGCCTTGAGGGGAAGCGAATGATGGAGGGCCAACGCTTGCTCGAACGACGGAGCTATCCATGAAGGTTGAACCGGGGCGACCATGGGGAGAGCTGAAGTTTTCATCGTCATGATGGTCTTAATTCCTTACACACAAATGGCGACTTCACACCGTTCTTAACAACACCCCTCCGAAGTTCCGCAAATGACAGGTTCGGAATGCACCCCATCCCTGGATCGATTGATAGTTGCAAAATAGGGTTGATAAGAATCGGTCTGGAGGACCTTGTATGTTTTCGAACAAATTTCTATCGGCTCACCACATTGATACGTATGGTGGTCGTCGTCACAGACCGCTAGGAACGGTCCGGTCAATACGGCAAACTGTCCCTCCCAGACACAAGGCGCTTCGTCGGGATAGACGGCCCGCATGCGGGGATCTTGAACCGCCAGAGCCACCGGTTTCTCGTCAATAATGAACAGGTCTTGATAGGGAGCTAACGCCAATAATGCAGCCGTCCGTTCGTTGATTTGCTGAGGATGGCCTCGGGTAAATGTTGAACCCAGGTCATCGACCACTTGAGAGAACGGTCCGGTGAGGGTCGCAAAGGTTGAAAAGGGCGTTGTCGATGCCGAAGCCAGTTTATATCCGGTAAGCGTCACAGAGAGGAACTGGATCCCGTCAATCACTCTCCATGGAATGTGATTAACCAGATGAACTCCTTTGAAGCCGGCGTCCCAAAGCCCGCCCCAATAGTCTTTGATGGTGAGGGCGCCGGACAAACAATCGCCCCATTTGGCCTTGTCATAGATTAAGTAATTCGGAATGGGTTGGTCGGCAACAATATCGGAAATGGTGAACCGCCCACCAGGTCGAAGCACGCGATACATTTCCTGAAAGACCTTCCCCTTATCCGGAGCGAGATTAATGACACAATTCGAGACAATGAGATCCACCTGATCGTCATCCACCGGCATGGCGTCGGCAAAGCCCTTTCGAAAATCCACATTCGGCTCCGGATAACCCAGATTTTTGGCAACCATTGGGGCATGCGTACGGGCCAACGCCAACATTTCATCGGTCATATCAATTCCAATGACACGGCCTTGGGCCCCGACTTTCCGGGACGCTTCAAAGCAGTCGATCCCCCCCCCCGAACCAATGTCCAAAACAACTTCTCCCTGTTGAACAGTGGAAAGGCCAACCGGCGTTCCGCAGCCATAGGACACCTTCAAGACCGGTTCCGGAATAAATTGGCCCAAATCCTCATGATTATACCCGGTCGGGCAACACAGCTGCTCACCGTTGGTCACCGCTTTGGCATAGCGTTGACTGACAGTCTGCGTGATAGAATGATTTTGCTCTTCTGTTTCATTGGCCATAGTACCCTCATGAAAATTTGAGTAATCCTGTTCGTTCCTTGCATCCTCTCATCCTGGGACAAGAGCTCACACTCTGATTATCCTGTCCTGACATGCCGATAAATGTTACACATTTTAGCCAGGAAAGAGAACACAGAATGAGATGAGGAGACCGGATTTAAAAAAAATCCCCCTCCCTTGAGAAGACCAAATCAGATAAGAGAGAATAGCTGAAAGTTGGACCCACCACTTTATCTCTGAATTGGTTCAAGGAGGAGAAGGACTCCCCTGCATTTACTCATAAAATTAGGCAAAGTTTCTAGGGATTGACTGTGTCTTTACGAAGTATGTTCGAAAAACGTGTGATATAGCGAGAACGGAAATTCACTCCATGGCCCTTGTTCCCTGCCCTGAATGTCACAAAGAGGTCTCGACCGAAGCTCGGGCATGTCCTCAATGCGCTTTCCCTTCTCCTGGGAAACACGCATTGGAGGAGGAGCGTGCAGCCGGCCTACATACCTGTCCACAATGTCACGGTTTGGTCTCGCCGGACGCCCCCGCTTGCCCATATTGCCGGGTGGCACTAACGGGAGGACAGGTGCACCAGGAGGACAATGGGGAATCAATCCAGGAAACACTGGTCTGTCCGCACTGCCGAGCATCCTATATCCATACCAGAAAAGTTCCCACATCGGTAAAGACAGATGACAAGTCACAAGCTAAGACACCCTCATTCACACCAAGGAAACCGGTAGCCCCAAAAGACCCACGAGAACGTCAAGTGGAACCTCTCCGAAAAACCACAGCACTTCTAGGACCCCGAAGACCCTCTGCATTGTGGCAAGACCCATCGGGTTCACAGAAAGTCGCTCCCCCCCGTTTTCCGCGTAGCAAAAGAAATTCGATCCTCATAGGTCTAATCCTCCTGGTGATTGTGACCTTATCCGTTGTGTTCGGGGCCATTTGGCAACTCAATGGACTCAATCCCCTGGAAACCATCCTTTCCTGGCGAATGTAACTCCACCGGATTTCCATTTTCGCAATACTTCATCAATATCCTCACCCCCGACTCACATTATTTCCTCTCAAGGAGGTCATGGGGAAATATTGGAAAAGTGATTGCGCTCGTCAATCAGGGAAGGAGGAAGGCGAAAACAACACGCTAGCGATTATCCGCCGGGAAGAAGAGAGGCGGCCGCGGTGGGGCCTGCAATATTGGAGAACATGAGGGAGGCACCGACGACCCAGTCAATAAACGGGCCGGGGTACACACCCAACAGCACAGTTCCGGCAATACCGACGTACACCGCAACTTTGATCGGCATGGACGCATGAATTGGCGAAGGATCAGTGGGTTCGTTGATGTACATTTTTTTAACGACAATCAGATAGTAGTACATGGAGATGACGATATTGATCAGTCCCACAACCAGGAGCGTATACAGCTCTTCCTTCATTGCCGCAATAAATAAATAGATTTTACCGATAAACCCGGCAAGCGGAGGAACTCCAGCCAGCGATAACAGGAAGAGCAACATGGCCGCAGCCAAGAATGGGGAGCGTCGATTCAGACCATTGTAATCTTCTATTTCGTCGCTTTTCATGACCTGACTGACGGCAATGATGACCGCAAATGCTCCCAAATTCGCAAAAAGATATGTCAGGAGAAAAAACATGATCGCATCGCTGCCTTGTTTCGTCCCTGCGGCTAATCCGATCATGATATTTCCGATTTGGGCAATGCCGGAATAGGCCAACAGTCGCTTAATATTCTTTTGGGCAATGGCCACGATATTGCCGTAGGTCATCGAGAAAATGGATGCGACAACAAATAACAACGCCCACATCGGCTTGAATGAAGCCAAAGACACATAAAACATCCGGATAAGGATAGCCAATGCTGCAGCCTTCGGCGCAATGGAGAGAAAGGCCGTGACAGGAGTCGGCGCACCTTGATAGGTGTCAGGAATCCAGGCATGAAAAGGGACTGCGCCGATTTTGAATCCCAGAGCGGCAAAAATCAAAATGTAGCCAATCGCTAACCCATAACTTCCAGGAGTGCTGGTCATTTCAGAGAAAATCAAGGTCCCGGTTTCGCCATAGACCAAACTGATGCCATAGGCCAATAATCCCGCCGCAAATATCCCTAAAATGAAAAACTTGAGTCCGGCTTCCGATGAGCGTTGGTCATCTCTGAGATAGGCGACCAGCACATAAAATCCAAAAGTTGAAAATTCCAGGGTGACAAAGACGGAGAGAAGATCATTGGACGAAACCATGAACATCATGCCGAGGGCCGACATGACGACCATGACATAATACTCGCCTCGGAAAAACTTGAAGTCCTGCACAGAATCCATCGACATAAATAGAACAAGGACCGTGGCGCCCACAATAATGAGCTTAAAGACAATGGCCATCTGATCCAGCACGAACATGTTTTTAAACAAGGCGCCTGTGGTTCCGGCTTGATCAAATCCCAAAAGGATCAAACCGGTGACCGCCATCCCCGCAATACTCAGATAGGCCAATTGTTGGTGGGTCAAGCGTTTCAGCGAAAAATCCATGGCAAGAAGGAGGCTCAACCACAACGTGAGAAAGATCTCAGGCAGAAGCAGGAGCAGATCAGCGACGGAAAGGTCAAGTTGAAAGGTCATTGCAAGTATTTAGAAAGTCATCAGAAGGTTCAATGGTATAGTGCTTAGGGCAAAAAGCCTTTGGTGCTTTGGGTTATGAGTGGGGCCACATGATTAATGCGGTCTACCATGGGTTCAACCGTTGACCGTACCACTTCATAAAAATGCCCGGGGAAAATCCCAAGGGTAATGCTACAGACTATTAAAAGAAGCAAGGGCATGCGATCCACCCAATGTCTGGCATCACTGGCATGGGCATATTCAGGATCTAATTTTCCGTAAAACAGCCCTCGCATCATTTTGAACATATACGCAAGGGTCAGAACGATGCCGAGCACAGCCACGAGAACCTGGAAAGGATATTTATCCCAACTCCCCACAATAATCATAATTTCAGCAATGAAATTTATCGTGCCCGGCATGCCGATGGAGGCCATACAGCCGACAATAAAGGCTCCGGCAATAAACGGCATCTTCTCAACGAGACCGCCCAAAGAGGGAATGTCTCGTGAATGGGTTTGGTCGTACACCCAGCCAGCCATGGCAAACAACATGCTGGTGGCCAGGGCATGGGCAAACATATAAATAACGGCTCCGGATAGACTGATGTAACTCAATGCGGCCATGCCCAGAAATATATAACCCATATGGCTGGAGCTGGAATAACCAATGACGTATTTGGTGTCTTTGGCGAAATAAGACACCAGTCCCCCATAGACGATGGAAAAAACACAAAGGACAGCCGCCACCCACATCCACTCGCGCGTCGCATCGGGCAAGATTTCAAAGGCCACACGAATAATCGAAAAATGCCCGAGTTTCATTAACACACCAGCATGCAGCATGCTGGTTGCTGCCGGTGCAGCGGCATGCCCGACGGGGGACCAGGAATGCAAGGGCCATATCGGGGCGATAGAGGCAAATCCAAAAAAGATCAGAAACCAAATTAGCGTGGCGACGTTGTCAGAAAAATGAGCCTGTTCACGCAACACCACAATGTCAAAGGTGTGGAGACCGGAAAGATGGTAAATGAGCAGGATCCCCATCAAGGCCATCACCGCCCCCGCAGACAGGAACAGGACCAGTTTCATGGCTGCGTATTCTTTGCTGTTGGATCCAAAGTTGAAAATAAATCCTATGGAATCCCGAAGCTTTCGCTCTTCGGGATTGGTCATGGCGAGATACCCCTTGGTATGACTTCCCCACAGGCCCAGTAATAAATACATGGGCAACACCGACATTTCATAGAAGAAATAGAGGAAAAAGAGGTCCAACGACATGAAAACCCCAATGGTCGCGGCCGCAAGGATCAGGAGGAACATGTAGAACTCTTTGGTCCGGTCCTTGATGTGCCACGAAACAAAGATGCCCGCAAACAACAAGATTGCGGAGGCAAAGACCAGTGGGCCGCCGATTCCATCCACCCCGAGGTAAAAGGCAATTCCTAATTCTTCAGACCAGACATACCGTTGAACAAATTGAAATCCACCCTTCGTCGTGTCGTAGGCTAAAAAGATATAGAATGAGGCCAGAAGGGAAATACCCGCAGAAATCGCCGCCGTCATTCGCACCAGGATGGCTTCCTGCCGAGGAACGAACATCAATGCAATGGCGCCGAAAAAAGGCGCAAAGAGTATGATGAGTAAGGAATATTCACCCATAATATTTAGTTCCCGGTAAACTCAGCGGATAAAAGAGCATCACGATGATGAGCCGTCGCCATTCCAGGATGCAACCGATCAACCACTTCCTGCACCGATCCATTGACCATCCGCAGGAACGGGGAAGGATAAATTCCGATCCAAAAAATCATAACCGACAATGCCACCCCAATCGCCCATTCACGGCTATTTAAATCTTTAATGGCTGCCGGCACGCTGTCTTTCAGTGGTCCAAAGATAGACCGCTCATAAAACCACAAAAAGTATGCTGCAGCAAAAATGATCCCGGTGACCGCAATGGCTCCATAGAGCCACCAGGCTTGAAAGACTCCCAATAAAATCAAGAATTCCCCTATAAACCCGTTGGTTCCCGGCAACCCAATTGAGGCCATCCCAATGATGAGCATAAAGGTGGCGAGAAGCGGCATCTTTTTCGCCAACCCACTGTATCGTCGTACGTCATTATGACCCAGACGTTCATAGATAAAGCCGGCCAGGAAGAATAATCCCGCCGTACTAAATCCCAAATTAATCATGGTTATCAGGCTGCCTTGTATTCCTTGGAAATTCAGGGCAAACATGCCAACGACCACAAAGCCCAAATGGCTGATGCTGCTAAACACCAGCAGGCGTCGGAAGTCAGGCTGGATGATGGCGACAATGGCTCCATAGACAATGGCCGCCAACCCCATAGTCATGAGGATAGCCACCACTGTGCTGTGCTGAGAGGCATCGGGGAGTAGAGGGAAGGAAAAACGGAGAAAGCCGTATGTGCCAAGTTTGATCCCGGCCAGCATGACCGACATGGGGATCGGCCCTTGCACCAGGGCATCGGGTAACCAGGAATGAAAAGGAAAGATCGGAGCCTTAAAGGCCAGCCCCATAAATACCAACCAAAAAATCAGCAGTTGCTGACTAAGAGGAATCTGAACCGCCAGCAAGTCAAGTAAATCAAAACTATACAACTGTTTTGCTTCGAAATAGTTCAAACTCATCAGACAAAACCCGACGAGCATGAACACGCTCCCTAAAAGGGTATAGAGCACGTACTTCAGCGCCGCATAGTGGCGCTGTTCTCCAGGGCCCCAGAGTTTAATCAAGAAATAACTGGGAATAAGCATGAGTTCCCAAAACACAAAAAAGAGGATCAAATCAATGGAGACGAAAATCCCCATCACCGTGGCTTCCATTCCCAGCAGGCACATGTAAAACGCTTTTGGACGCGTCTTAACCGTATCCCAGGCGTAAAGGACCAGAAGCAGGATAAGGAAGGCGGTCAGGCCTACGAATAGGACGCTGATCCCGTCGACAGCCATGTGGTAGCTAATACCTAGGAAGGGAATCCATTCATGTCGTTCGGCAAACTGCATGGCTGCCGTCTCAGGAATGAATCGCCATAACATCAACGACGCAACAACCATTTCCAGGCTGGCAATACCGAGCGTAGCTTTGCGGATCAAATCCTGGTCTTTCAGCGCCCAGATCACCAATGCTCCCACGAGTGGGAAAAAGGTTAGAAAGGTCAGAATGGGGAAACCAAATTGTAATTCTTCTTGCATGATGTTCAGTTACCGGATGGACATGTCGGCGGCAGAAGATCCCACAAACCATACCAGGACAAGATGAATCAGCAGCGCCAGCCCAATGACAATAATGGCCGCATAATGATGGACCATACCGCTTTGCATTTTTCGCCACGACCACGAGAGAAGGTGATTGGAATATCCCACCACATTCAAACCGGCGTAGATCACATGCTTTTCTGTCCAGGTAATGGCTGCTGCGCTAAGGTCGGTTCCTTTGCCAATACCGACAACAAACCGGTCGAGAACCTGGCGATCAAGCCAGTCCCATAGCAACCCCAACTTTTTACAGGGTTCCACAATCAGGAAGTCATAGATCTCATCGACGTAATATTTATTCAAAATAGTGGTGTAGGCTCGCGGAAATTTTCCGGCCCATTCGTTGGCCATCTGTGGACGAATGCTATACATGTAATGAGCTAAACCCCAACCGCCCAATGCGATAGCAATGGCGACACTCATCAAGCCCAACAGCATGCCCCATCCCACCTCATGAGCCTCAGCACCAAGCGGAGTCGCCACATCATGCAAAAAACCATGGAACCAGCCATGTTCGGGCGGTACCCCAAGAAAGCCTCCCAAAAGAGCCAAGCCAGCCAAAACCATGAGCGGAACGGTCATAATGGATGGGGATTCATGAATATGATGGGCCACATGTGGGTCCACCCGGGAGGACCCATAGAATGTGAGGTAGGTGAGCCTAAACATATAAAAACTGGTCAAGAACGCTCCAACGGCCGCCAGAAGATACAAGTGATAATAGCCATGGACAAAGGCATGGGCCATAATTTCATCTTTACTCCAAAACCCCGCAAGAGGAGGAATTCCCGCAATGGCGAGAGTTCCGATCAGAAACACCCGATAGGTCGTCGGGATCTTGTCATGCAGTCCACCCATTTTCCGGATGTCTTGCTCCCCACCCAACGCATGAATCACCGAACCGGCCGACAAGAATAAAAGTGCCTTAAAAAACGCATGGGTCATCAGGTGAAAAATCGCGGCAGTATAGGCACCCACCCCACAGGCCAGGAACATATAGCCCAACTGGCTGACGGTTGAATAGGCCAACACCCGTTTAATATCGTTTTGCACCAATCCAATAGTGGCCGCAAACAATGCCGTGACGCCTCCAACAATGCCCACGGCGGCCAAAGCCATCGGCGCCATGTCAAATATCGCATGGTTTCTCACCACCATATAGACGCCCGCTGTGACCATGGTGGCTGCATGGATAAGCGCACTCACCGGAGTTGGGCCTTCCATCGCATCCGGCAACCATGTGTACAACGGTAATTGCGCCGATTTGCCAATCGCGCCGACCAACAAACAGAATGAGATTGCGGTGGCCATTTCAGTTGAAAGAGTGGCTGCCTGGGCCATAACCGCCGTGTAATCGAGTGTGCCGAAATGGGTAAAGATCAAAAATATTGCCAGTAAAAACCCGGCGTCCCCAATCCGGTTCACGACAAAGGCTTTGGTCGCTGCCTTCCCCGCTGAGACTTTTTCATAGTAATACCCGATCAACAGGTAGGAGCAGAGGCCCACGCCCTCCCACCCGATGAACAACACCACATAATTATTTCCCATGACGAGCAAGAGCATGGAAACCATGAAGAGGTTCATATAGGTGAAAAAGCGGGTAAAGCCTTCTTCCCCATGCATATAGCCCACAGAATAGACATGGATGAGGAATCCGACTCCGGTCACCACTAACAGCATAATGACGGTCAGCGGATCGATGAGAAAGGCAAGATTTACGGAGAGATCGCCTCCGAAAATCCAGGAGTAGGCGATGACTTCGCGCGGTGTTGAATCTCCGAGAAACGAAACAAAGACGCCGAGTACACACAGAAACGACAGGCCTACAGACCCAAAAGCCAGCCGCCCCGCCAGATCGGAGGAATAGCGAGAGCCCAAAAGCCCATTGGCCAATACGGCCAGCAAAGGAAAAAGAGGAATCAGGAGAACGAGCAGATCGAACACGTTACCACTTCAAAATATTAATTTGATCGACGTTCGTAGCCATTTTTCCACGAAACACCACAATGATAATCGCTAATCCTACCGCGGCTTCCGCTGCGGCCACGGCAATGATAAAGAGTGCGGCCATTTGCCCTGACATGGAATGAAGGTAATGAGAAAAAGCCACCAAATTGATATTGGCAGCGTTCAACATAATCTCCACGGACATCAGGACGACAATGAAATTCCTCCGGATCAGGACGCCGACGAGTCCGGTCATAAACAAAATTGCGCTGAGTGCCACATAGGCAGAAAGGGGAATCATCGTTACCGGGCTTTAGGGCATGGAAGAAATGACGGGTTCTTCTTGGGGGTCAGTCTTCGCCGGTGTTTTAGCAAGGACGATTGCGCCAATCACGGCCCCTAACAGGAAAATCCCAATCACTTCAAAAAGCAACAAATAATCACTAAACATCGTGATTCCAATGGCATGGCTGGGCCCCGTTTGCAGGATGAGGTCAGGCGTCGCCGTTCCAATCACACCTCCATAGGGAGATTGCACCAGAAGAATCAGAAGTTCTCCAAAAATTGCCATTCCGGCAAACAACAGGAGGGCATATTTTTTATGAAGATGCTGGTCCTCCGTTTTTAAATTCATCAACATCAACACGAAAAGATACAAAATAAGAATCGCTCCGGCATACACGATGATTTGCACCGCAAAAAGGAATTCCGCATTCAATAGGACAAACAGACCCGCCACATGGAGCAGGAGCGTCAGCAAGGCCATAGCGCAATGCACGGCATTTCGCAAGGCCACAGTCAAAACCCCTGCCACGACACTTACCGTGGCAAAATATCCAAAAAGAAGCCACATCATGATGAAACTACGGTTCCTGGGTGCTTTTTATTGAAACAGGGAAATGGTAGCGGTAGGCGCGGCCTTCCTCCCCTTCCTTCTCTTGGTTATGAGCATAGAGGTACTTTTTGGCATCATCTATATGACGCTCTCCAATTTGGTAGAGCCGCGCCTTGTCAAAGAGGAGGGTCCTCTTATCATGAGTCGAAAATTCATAGACCTTCGTCATCGCCAGGGCATTTACCGGACAGGCTTCGACACAGTATCCACAAAACACGCACTTCGTAATGTCGATGTAAAATTCGGAGGCATACCGTTGAAGGGGGAGAGTTTTGTCTTCTTCGCTGATAACCTTAATGCAGCGTGAAGGACAAGCCGCTTCACACAAATCGCAACCCACACAGCGTTCTGTCGCATCTTCATAGCGTAGCAGGCAAAGTGCCCCACGATGGGCGTCAGGAATCGTTCGTTTCTCACGTGGATATTGAAAGGTGATAGGGCGATGCAGCATATGCTTAAACGTCACCTTCATGGCAGTCCAGATTTCTTTGAACAGCACGGCGTCGAAAAACTTTTTTGTCTCGCTAGAACTACTCATTGTCTGGTGACTGGTCTTTCTGATCAGGCCTTTTCAATAGAAACATAGGTCAACTTGAAATAGGGAACCCCTGTGACAGGATCGACCTGATGCGACATCAGGTCTTTCACCGGTGGATCATTGAAATGTTCGGGAACCGCACAAGTCCCTGACATCATAGACATATCCACCTCCACTCCCATCTCCACTTCGCCCTGCTCTGAAGTGATCCGCACCCGATCATGAGCACTCAGACCAAGATCATTGAAGTCCTGGGCGCTCATTCGAAGACGTGACGAATTTGGTGAAATTTCCATGAGGCCGGATGCCCGGGTGGAAAGTTTTCCCGAATGATAAATTAATTGAATCATGCGTAAGGCAAAAGTCCGTTGAGTGGGACTCTTCCTCACTACGGAATACCGCGAGGCAACCTCCTCTGGAAAAGCCTTCAAGAAATATCCCGAAAGGTCTGGAGCTTCGTGGGCAACCTTCCCCAGATTATAATAACCCGGTAGGACTTTTCGGATTTCATTTTGAATATCCTGGGTCGTTTCGTATTCCATGGGCGAGCCCAACCCGTTGGCCATTCCGACCATAATGTGCCAATCCAAAGTACTTTCGCCAAGAGAATCTAGAGCCGGACGGAGAAATTGGACCTTTCCCTCCTGATTGGTCACTGTGCCGTCTTTTTCCGCAAATGTTGAAGCAGGAAAAACGACATGGGCCATTTTGGCGATTTCCGTCATGAAGGGGTCCTGGCAAATGAGAACTTCCAACTTCGCTAATGCACTTGTAACATCATAGGAGGCGGGAAGGGTCTCCAATGGATTTTCGCCAACCAGATAGAGCGCCTTAATTTCACCATTTTGACAGCGGTCAAGGATTTCCGTGAGATTGGCTCCACGGTCAACATCCGGAAGATTGTTGCCCCAGATACGAGCAAATGTCTCCCGGGCTTGAGAATCAGTGAAGGAAACCGGACCGGGCAGAAACTCCGGTGCGACGCCCATATCAACCGCTCCTTGTTCATTGGCTTCCTCGGTATAGGTGTTTATGCCGCATCCCTTTCGACCGAGCTTTCCTGTTACCCAGGCCAGATCGATAAGATTCAACATATGTTGATAGCCTCCGGCATGTCGGAGAATGCCCTCCCCGCAAATGATGATCGACCGGGGCGCCTCTGCAAAAATTCGAGCAGCCTCATGGATTTGGTCAGGATTCACACCGGTCTGGTTGGCAACATCCTCAAGGGAGAGCACACCAACAGCCTGTCTTAGTGAATTCAAGGCTTCGGGAAATGCCGACGTGGCTTCTTCGTCGATCAAATCCTGATCCATGACCGACTTCACTAGACCTTGAATAAACAGACCCTCGGTCCCTGGCTTCACCATCATAGGGTGAGAGGCCAGTTTCGCGATATTGGTTTGCATTGAATCCACAACAATAGTTTGAGCCTTATACAGCCCCATAGCCGACTTCACCCGCAAACTCGCGACCGGATTGGTCTCTGTAATGTTGGCTCCAATGATGAGGACTGCCTTCGCTTTATTAATCTCTTCCGAGGTATTCATCATACGATGAAGGCCCAAAGCATGTTTTATGGCCCTGACAAAATTCAGATGCCCATATCTGGCACTGCTGTCCAAATGATTCGTGCCAATAACCGATCGCATAAATTTTTGAAATACATACAGATCTTCGTTGGTACACCGGGCTGTAATGAGCCCGGCAATTGCCTGCGCCCCATATTGCGCTTTGACATGGGCTAAGCGCCCTGAGGCCATATCCAAGGCATCAAGCCAGGGGGATGGCTGCAATCCGGATTCGGTACGAACCAACGGGGTTTTGAGGCGAGTGGCACTATCGATGAATTGAAACCCAAAGCGGCCACGCACACAGATTCCGTCGTGCCCATTTATCGTATCTGTCCGATCTCCCCATTTGTTCTTCCAGGAAAGAGGGGAAGTCACCCGAACAACTTCCGTATCTTTGGTTTCCACATAAATTTGGCAACCGTCGCCGCAATAATTGCACGTCGTGGTCGTTTTTTTGAGCTGCCAGGGTTTATAGGCATATTTTGAGAATTTATTGGTGATGGCCCCAACTGGACACACCGCCAGGCAATCACCGCAGAATTCACAGTCCAAGGCTTGATCACCCTTCGCCACCACCTGAGTAAAACCGCCCTTTTTCATAAATTGCAAAGCATCAATTCGTAGTACGTCCTTGCAAATATTGATGCATTCTCCACAGGCGATGCAGCGGTTCATGTTAAAATCAAGAACCAGGCTGCGTGTATCTTCCGGAATATTTTTTTGCTTCGCGTTGGCTAAGTTGGTTACGCCATGTTGAAAGGCCATGTCCTGCAGTTCGCAATGACCATCGGCATCGCACACCGGACAATCCAGCGGATGGACGGAAAGATGTTTCTCCACCGCTTTTTTCCTGGCGAGAAACAGATCTTCTCCTTCGGTCTGGATGACCATCCCGGCCGCGGCCTTCGCAGTGCATGACCGGACAGGTGCTTTCTTTCCCTCCTGAAGAACAAGGCACATTCCACAGGATCCGAAAGGGTCGAAAGTATAGTGGTAACACATCGCGGGCACAATTTTACCCGTGCTGGAAATGACGTCATAGAGGGAGACTCCTTCCTTGGCCTGGACGACTTCGCCATCCAAGGTGAGTTCAATCGTCGCCGCCTCGACGTCAGGCGTGGTGACAGGCTTTAATCCCATTGATGTCCTTTTCTAGAAAAAACCAACAACATAGCTTCAAAGAATGGTACAGCAGACAACACTACCGATCACACTCCCCCATGACAATATCGTACGTGCCAAAAATCGTGACCGCATCGGCAATCATATAGCCTTTGGCCATATAATCGAAGGCGCCCATATGAATAAAGGAGGGAGCACGAATTTTCAGACGGTAAGGCCGACCCCCACCCGTACTCACGATATAAAATCCCAGTTCGCCTTTATGGGCTTCCGTTCCGCAATAGATTTCCCCGGCCGGCGCATCAAATCCCTGCGAAAAAAGCTTGAATTGCTGGATCATGGACTCAAGATTCGTGAACACCCTATCCTTAGGAGGCAAGGTCACACTCGGCACATCCGCCATGATCGGGCCCGGTTCCATTTGATTCAAACATTGTTGAACAATTTTGACGCTTTCACGCATTTCCTCAATCCGAATCCAGTACCGATCATAGGTGTCTCCATTTTTTCCCACAGGAACGCTAAATTCACATTTAGGATAGGCACTATAGGGTTCATATTTCCGCAGATCATAATCAACCCCGGATCCTCGCAAGGTCGGACCGCTCAATCCAAAACTCAGGGCATCTTCTGCGGAGATTACCGCCACACCGCGTGTCCGGGCTAACCAGATGCGGTTTTTTTCCAAAAACACTACATATTCTTCAATCTTGGGAGGAAAGTAGTCCAGGAACTTTTGGACTTTGTCTATCAACGAAGGGGTGAAGTCCCGTTCGACGCCACCAATCCGATACCAGCTGGTAGTCAATCTGGCACCACATAATTCGTCAAACCAATCCAACAGAATCTCCCGGTCACGAAACGTATAAAAGAACACGGTCATCGCCCCGATATCCAGCGCCTGAGTGCCCAACCAGAACAGATGGCCGATAATACGCTGCACCTCAGCCACGAGAGTCCGGAGATACTCCGCCCGGTCGGGAACAGTAATATCCATGAGTTTTTCCACTGCCCGACAGTAGGCGAAATTGTTATACATCGCGCAGACATAATCCAGCCGATCCGTATGAGGGATAAACTGGTGATATGTCCCATCTTCAGCCAGTTTTTCGACTCCTCGATGAAGAAAGCCTAATACCGGGGTAGATTTCACAATCCGCTCACCCTCAAGCTCTAAAATGACCTTTAATACCCCGTGTGTACTCGGGTGTTGTGGCCCCATGTTTAATAGCAGTTCTTCCGTCCGAAGCGTCGGCAAAGACTCCGTTTCCGGGTTATTCGGATCGACTTTGTAGACGGTCGTACGTTGATCTTCCAGCTTCATGATATCTACCTAAACCTTTTGGTCTTTTCCCGACAAGGGACCAGGTAACTATGTCGGGTCGTTTAAAAAATCAAAGGTATCACGCCAACCTTTCCCCTGAACGGGGAAATCTTTTCGAAGCGGATATCCTTCTGTGTAATCATCAGGCATCAAAATGCGGCGAAGGTCAGGATGATGATTAAACCGGATGCCCATCATGTCAAACACTTCCCGTTCCATGAAATCCGCTCCCATCCAAAGATCCGTCATGGAATCAACCAGACAGTCGTGTTCGGGAACCCGGGTTTTGATTCGGATACGGTGGCGTTTCCGGATTGAGTACACTTCATAGACCACTTCAAATCGTTCTTCGTCATCAGGCCAATCCACTGAACTAACATGTACCATGTAATCGTAGTCCAGGTCAGGATCTTTTCGAATATATGAACAGACATCATGCAAAGCTTCCCGCCTCACGGTAACCGTCAGGTCTCCCCGCCATTCATTGGCCCCCACAAACCCTTCAGGAAATCGGCTTTGGATTTTTTCTGCGATCGGATGCATGAATGTTTCGTGGGTTTCCTTAGACTTTGACCTGTTCGGGTTGTTTGGTGAACACCCGTTTCTGCATGATTCGATCCTGCAATTTCAAAATCCCATCAAACAATGCTTCCGGGGTTGGAGGACAACCAGGCACATAAATATCAACGGGAACGAACCGGTCGACTCCTTGAACCACGCTATAACTATCATAGATATTGCCGGATGTGGCACATGATCCCATAGATATCACGTATTTTGGCTCAGGCATCTGGTCATAAATTTTGCGAATAACCGGCGCCATCCTGCGACAGACGGTTCCGGCCACAATCATCAAATCAGATTGACGGGGAGAGGCGCGGAACACTCCTGCACCATACCGGTCAATATCATAACGGGATGAAACCGCCGCAATCATCTCAATGGCGCAGCAGGCGAGGCCGAACGTCATAGGCCAGAGAGAACCTTTCCGCGCCCAGTTCACCACTTTTTCCAGGGAAAGGGTCATGACTCCCAATTCCCCGTCCTTTGGCGGCTTTCCAATTTGAATTAATCCCATTCCAAGGCCCCTTTGCGCCAAGCGTACACATACGCAACGACAAATAATCCAATGAATATCATCATTTCGATAAAACCGATCACGCCCAACTGATTGAACGTAATGGCCCAAGGATAAAGGAAGATCACCTCGATATCAAAAATCACAAACAGCATTGCAATAACATAATACCGAATCGGAAATGGCATTCGTGAATCTGAAAATGGTTCAGATCCACATTCGTAAGTCGAAAGTTTTTCCGGTTCGGGATATTTAGGTTGAACCAGATGGGAAAGAACAAGAGTGACCACGCCAAACCCCATAGCAAGGCCGACGAAGATAAGGATAGGAAGGTATTTAGTCAGATACTCAAGGAGAAGGTCTGAGCCAGACATCTGGGGACTCCCCTAAAAATAGTTTACAATTCAAAGCCTTCTACCGAGGCCGGCATCGTAACACCCTATTTTTTTGTGAATCAATGGAACGAAAGACCCACGGACTGATGGACCATTTAGACCAACTGGACTCAAAGTCGAGATTGAATGGAAACTTTTCATAAGATTTCATCCCAATTTAGGCCATAAAAAAATTCGGGGAATGGCTCTGAAAATGTTTTATTAGCATTACTATGCTGATGAACCGAAGTGAAAAGAGACAAATTCCTTCCCACTATAGCGAGAATGGCGTTGGGCCTCTATTGCTTCAGTCAGGGTTCAATACATTTATTCACAATCTATCCTCTGTTAAATTCAGAAAAAGGTAAGACTATCGTGGCCTTCTTTCTTAAGTTTAATTTTGGGTTATATTAGCCATGGCTACAAACATAAGTTACTTTGCTTAAGAAAAATGCCTATTGGTTATTATATGCCTATTTCATCTTTTTTGCTATAAATTCCCATTCTTAACGAAACTCCTTCTCCAATCATCACAAGAAATCTAGGAGGAGAAATTTCATCCTGTTTAGTATGCTGGGCGCAGAAACTGGAATGTGGGAGGAGCAATGTTTTTATGACCGACCAATGCCCAATTAGTGGAAAAAGCCACGGATAGAATCAGGGGACAATGGACAATTTGAAGCGGTGGAGGTACAGACCCAAAGATATAAATTTAGGGGCGGGTTTTCATCCCACGCCTGACTTGAATTCGAACTACGCACATACATCATGGTCAAGGAAGCCAGCCCCCCTGGCGATCATCCAACAAACACCGGAATAACTACTATTTTTTCATCTCCGACGAAGGAGTTCGAAGATTAGGAGGGTTATCAGATTGGTCATTCCACTCGTCTTCCAATGGAGAAACTGCCTTCGCTTTCTGACGTCGGTGAATTTGGGTTTGGATCCTTTTTTTGGGTGAAGGCCTGGATTCCCCTTCTGGATCACTTTGGGCTTTTTGTGAGAGTTCGGAATGCATAGAAATAGGGTAACATCTGGAGACTCTCAAAAGCTGCATTTACAAGACCATGGGTCTTGGGGGATTCAAAAGAGGGTTATTGTGGAGTAAAATACCGGGCATGGAGTCATTGCTAAAGAAGCCGCTTCGAATTAAAAAACGCTTTTCCAAAAATTTCGCCCATTATCATCGAAAGAGGTTTGTCTTACCTTGAGCGCTTCCGAGGCTTTTTGGGGTCTGGAAATTGAATTTCGTTGCAAGGTTGACCCGTCCTGCCTCCTTGATAGGCATTTGATTGGAAAGAATAAAGTACGGTGACGGTATGGGGAAAACTGGTATAATCAAAAATATCACAAACTTCATTTAGAAGGGAACAATACATGATTGTCCAAATTATGCAGAAGAAATTGAAAACAATCCCTGAAGGTTCTTCAATCACTCACGCGGCGGAAAAAATGCAGACAGAAGGAATCGGGAGCTTGCTGGTTGAACGGAAAGGAATTCCAGTTGGAATCATTACTGATACAGCTATTGTCCATAAGGCCGTTGGCCTCAAGAAAAACCTGGATGCGACCAAAGTAGAGAGTCTCATGACCTCCCCTCTCCCTATTATTCAGTTGGCCCAAACTTCGCACGATGCGTTGGATTTGATGGGTGACTTAGGCGTTCGCCATCTCGTTGTATGTGATGGACCGGAAATTGTTGGATTAATTTCTGCACGGGATCTTCTGGTCTATTTTGGAAGTGTCTCTGAACCCAGAATCGGGGTGGATTAATTCAGCGGATAAATTTTCAGAAAATTCCTTTTCATACTCCGATAAAGTGAGAGCCTCGCGGGCAATCGAGGTTATTTTAGTGAGGTTGCCCACGAGCTTTTCATGCTCTTTGAGTCGTTACCCAACCGTATCTTGAAAAAGTATCCCTTTGGGTGCAGGACTCGCAAATCGGCAATGGCTGGATCGTTCGATACAATTCCAACGCCTCAAACCCTCCCTTAGGCCTTCTAAAGCCTTGTTAATACGGCCATTGTAGAAAAATGCCCCATCCTCATAGGGTTGAAGTGAGGGCTCCATATCTGTTAGTGAAATTAAAGGCCTTAAAACTTTATGCACTCTCAAAATGAAGCGCATTTCACCCCTATTTGTTGCCTGTCTGGTTTTTTGTTTAATGGTCCTGAGTGCCGTCCTCACCGCTCAGGCAGTTGAACACAGTCAACACCATTCCCAACACCATCAAGGGACTCATTCCACATTTCTGTGTACCTGGTTTTGTGCTGCAGGGCAAACACTAGAGACCAACCGGGTGCTGGTGGATGGGCCGGTTAAGTCTCTTCTTCGAATCGAAGATTGGCGTCCTATCGCCCCTCAAGTCATTCTCGTTATTATTCCAGCTTCCCGAGCTCCTCCTCCCTGCCTGTAGTTTTTATCATTACGCATATCTTGGGTTTCAAACACATTCGGTGTTACGCGTTTTTTATTTTTGTATGCGTTCGCGAGAATTGTTTGCGAGCGGAAATTTGCTCTTTGGAAAAACCCGTTACCCGATACCGATTAATTTAAAAATATTTCAACATCATTTATTTATTGTGACTGGATTAATTGAAAATTTTAATCCAAAAAGGATCGGCAAAAAATATGACTGGGAATATTCGATATCTATTTAATGGACTCATCGTTGGAATTTTTGGAATGCTCTGTGCCCTTGCACCTACTGAAGCCGCCTTATTGGATGGTTTCATGGGGGGCGTAGAAGAATCCTTAGGGAAGAAGGCCGAAGAAAAAGGGGAACGGGTCGTCATCGGGAATTTTTATCAGGCCGAAAGACCCGATTCCCACGCTCCGGTCGGAGTGATGCAGGACCATACCCATAACAAGGGTGAATTCATGTTCACCTACCGGTATATGTACATGTATATGGACAAGATGCGGAATGGTACCGACAACCTGTCCAACAATGACGTGTTAAAAGATTTTGCGGTGACTCCCAAAAACATGACGACACAGATGCACATGTTCAGTGCGATGTATGGCTTGAATGATACGGTTACCCTGATGGCCATGCTTCCGTATCTCATGAAAGATATGGAGCATCAAAACAGAGCCGGGGCAAATTTTTCGACCAACTCCAGTGGATTCGGGGATACCAAGTTGGCGGCCCTTTGGCGATTATATGCCTTTGAAACGCCCAGTATCGGTTCCCATCGGTTTCATTTGAATACCGGTATATCTCTGCCGACCGGAGATATCACTCCAACGGATAACACACCGTTAGGGAATAACTCATTGCTGCCCTATCCGATGCGCTTGGGTTCCGGAACCGTCGATCTGTTACCCGGGCTGACCTATACGGGGGTCCGGAACGATGTTTCGTGGGGATTTCAGGCACTTGGAACCGTTCGTATTGGACACAATAATCAGGGTTATAAGGAGGGCAATCGATATAAGGTGAACACCTGGGGGGCCTACCGTTGGGCTGATTGGATCAGCACGTCTGCGCGATTGAACTGGCAACAATGGTACAACATCAAGAGAGAAGACGGCCAACTCCAAACCACAGTCGGACCGGCACAAATCCCTCTTGTCCCAACTGCGGATCCTGATCGACAAGGGGGACAGCGGTTGGACCTTATGGGAGGTGTGAATATTCTGTTTCCGGAGTTTATGGGCCTCGAGAATCATTTGAATGTTGAAGCTGGCGCGCCAATTTATCAATATCTCGACGGTCCGCAATTGAGGCAAGCCTGGTCTTTTTGGGTTGGATGGCAAATGGTCATGTAGGAAAAAGATTGGATAGGGATGGCTCAGATTCTGGAGAGCCTAGGAAAAAGGAGATGGACCATGAAGAACAACAATGTGTTGTGGATATTACTGGCTAGTCTATCCCTGGTCATGGGGCTCGGTGCGTCCCATGCGTATGAAGTGGGGAATGTCCAGGCTGGTGGATCCATCCATGGAAGGGTTTCTTTCCTAGGCTCCCCGCCAGAGCCTTTACACTTTAAGGTAGAAAAAAATCCTGAGGTTTGTGGCCAGGAACGAAGCCTCATGAAAGTTGAATCTCGAGATGGATTCTTGACTGGTGCTGTGGTCGTGCTGGAGGGCGTCAATACGGGAAAATCTTTCTCCCCAAAAACCTTCACGGGGAATTTACCGGGCGAGGGTGCATTTCGATACCTGGGAGGGGAGTCCCTCGGGCTTCAAGTCAAAACCAAAGGATGTAATTTTGGTCCCTTCACGGGTGTTATCACAGCCAATGAAGCCGTGCGATTTCAAAACCAGGATTCGGTCAAGCATGTCCTGCACTCCTTTGTATCCAAGGATACCAAGGGAAAAATTCTGCGTACGGTCCATAATCAGGACCTTCAGCCCCATGATGCAATCGAACGGGTATTTCCCCCAGACAAAATGGAAGACGGTGTCGTGGTGCGGATCATTTGTAATCGCCATGACTTCATGCAGAATTGGCTGTATGTAGTGGACAATCCGTATTTCGCCATTTCCGATCAGGAGGGTCGGTTCACAATTAAGGAAATTCCTCCGGGAACGTACACCTTATTGGTCCGGCATCCGGTGTTGGGTGAACAGCGCCAGGTGGTCACCATAGACGCCCAAGCAAATTTGCAGGTGGTATTTCAGTTCGCGGATAAATGAAAGGGACCTGAAGCCTGGATGGTCACGGGATCTGATAGCCTTCAACACCCGAACCGGGGGTCACAGGGCGGTTGCTTAAAGCCTCCCTGTGGTGGAGGATTCCATTGGGGGCCAGGACCGGCAGGCTCTTGAAGATCGCTATTATCATAGGGCTCTTCGTTCCCGGTAACCCCATCCTCATAGGAATCTTTGAACATTTCACCCAACTCCTGCTCAAACTTCCCGTTTCCGTTTAAATCAATCCAAAAAAATACCGGGTCGCCAACCGTCAGGACAACCGGAGTGCCAAACTCGTCAAGCCAGACCTTATAGGTCCGACGTGCCGTCATGAAATTCACGGACCCGGAACCGGTCAGGTCGAATTCCCTGAAAAACATATCGTTGCGCCAATCATAGTAGGCATTGATTTCCCGAGGGTCGAATTCATCCGGCTCAATCGGAAGCTTTGTCCGTGGTTGAATGGAAGAAAACGGCGTGGCATTCATCGCCACAGGCTGAACCCGGTAAGAAGGTTGGTGATCAGCTTGATGAGCGAAGACAGCCTCCTCCTGGAAAGTGAGATAGAATGCCCCAAGCAAGGCAATATAGAGAAAGGGAGACGGCGTCATGGATGTTGCTCTTTTCTTCGTCTTTCAGGGAGACTAGCAAAATTGTATTCGTTGCAAGCGCAAAGGCGCAAATTTTGACGAGAGACCTTCACTCTTTCATTTTATCTGGAGTGCTTGTCGCGCGCTAAAAGGTTTCAGGAAATTATTCGAAATCGGCTTCATCCCCTTCCGACTCCTATCTCTATGACTCACTGGGGATTCCCACCGGCTGGAAAAATTTAAAAGGATTCACCATAACAATGAAGCAGAAATCCCACTGGCTAAGGCGTTGGGGACTTGCCCCGACTGACAGAAAAGAATGGGCATTGCTCTTCGGGCTTTGCGGAGCGCTGGGAGGGTGTGCCTCCGTAGAATTTCCGGATAGTGCAGAGCAAGAGAGCATCGAATTCAATTGCGCCGTGGGAGATGTGACACCAGATGAAGCCATCGTCTGGATCAAAACCTCCGACGCTCAAACCCTGACAATTCAATATTCCACCGACCCACAGTGGTCTTCCTTTCAAGAAACCGAGATGGTCTCAACGACTCCGGAAACCGATTTCACCGCACAGATTCCCCTCGGAGCTCTGAAACCAAAAACCCGGTATTGGTATCGGAGCCTGATGCAAGGGAAAAATCCCAGTCAGCCATGCCAATTCCTTACGGCACCCCTCGCAGAGGATTCCACAACGGTTACTTTTGTCATTAGCGGCGATACGCGACATAGTTTTCAGCCGTTTTCGATACTGGAAAGCGTGCGTCAGGTGAATCCCGATTTTTTTGTGTTTTTGGGCGACACCATTTACGCAGATAAAGATCCGCCCGCGAGGGAATTATCAGCCTATTGGAATAAGTATCGAGAAAACCGGGATGGATTTGCCAAACGGCTTTTCGCCGAAACGGGTGTCTATGTGATGTGGGACGATCACGAGGTGGACAATGACTTCACCTCAACGCATCTCCTCCTACCTATTGGTCGCCAGGCCTTTTTTGATTATTGGCCAATTCTTCGACAGAGGCAAGACTCAACGCGCCTCTATCGAAATTTTCGCTGGGGAAAGGCCGTGGAACTCTTTCTCTTGGACACCCGCCAATATCGAAATCCGGCAACCAATTCCATGTTGGGAGAAGATCAAAAACAATGGCTGTTTGCACAGCTCGCGGCTTCTTCCGCCAAATTTAAGTTTATTATCTCTTCAGTACCGTTTTCAGATCCCCGCGTCGATAAATGGGGAGAATATCCCGAAGAGCGTGATGAGATTCTGGAATTTTTAAGAAAAAATGGCATCACGGGCCTGCTATTTCTTGCCGGAGATGTGCATTATGCTGCGGTAAGTCCGATGCCTGGGATAATTAATCTCAAGGAATATATTTTCGGCCCACTGGCTGCCCCGATGCACCTGGATGTTTCTAGTGAGGACCCAAGATTTGAGTACTTGAATAACACTTCACCCAATTTCGGAAAAATTACGGTTCAATCCGATCAATTCAATCCGTCGGTCCACATAGAGTGGTTCGATGCGAACAGAACATTGCTTCACGAAGTCATCATTGAGGATGATCGGGACCATTCGTTGACCTCCCGGTAAATGAGGAAATCCTTAAAAGCTGTTGGACTGACTTTAAATCTCTGCCCTTCTAAATGGGAATATGGAAAGGTGCCATTGCGGCCGTTAAAAAAATCTGTTCCGCACAACAGACCATTAAGAATGTGTTGGTAGGCAGGCACACTCGTCCAGACCGTCCCCAACATGTTAGGGTTTCCGAGGTGTTTAACTCTGATAACTCATGATGCCTAATCCTTCTCATTCGTCCTCGCTGAAGACCCCGCCGGCATGGCTCTGTGAACTGCCGAAAAAAGACCCCTGGTCGAGACCGTTTGCCGAAAGCCTCTTGACCCATTTGGACCTCTTTGAAGGCGCCACAATACTGGATGTGGCCTGTGGGGATGGGATTCCTGCTTTTTATCTCGCTCATCATGTTGGACCAGGTGGCCGAGTCGTCGGAATTGATGCCAATCACGCCCAACTCATTCGCGCCCGCGCCGTTCAGGGACCGTATTTCCCCTGGCTGAAATTTGGGCATGGGGATGTCCGAACGTTGCCACCCGAACTCGGCCAATTTGATCGCATCACGGGCAACCTGTCATTCATGTTTTTTCGGCCTCACCGCCTGGAAGCCCTTCAGCAATTGGCTCGTTTTCTCAAGCCTGGAGGGCAATTGGTTCTCACCTTCCCCTCCCTTGGAACCTTTGATTCTTTATGGAAACGCGTGGACCGGGAAATGACCCAACAAGGGCTCACAAAAGAGCGAGAGAAATTTGCGGACTATCTCGCCGAACGGCCTTCTGCGTTGGATGCCAGAACATGGCTGGAAACCTGCGGGTTGATCAACATTGACGTGACCGAATATCCCCTGGAAGTGCAGACCGGTCCAGGCCAAGAGTTTCTGTATCACCCGTTGCTCCGTGGGGGATTTTTGGATGATGTCTATGAATGCTTCGCCGATCAAACATTGGCAGACCAATTCATGTATACGATTTCCCTCGACACACAAAGCTTCGTGCCGCTCTTCGCACAACGCTGTGTCATGGCTGGTTGGTTGCCCGAAAAGTAATGGAATCTTAAATAACGATGGATTATTTCCAATATGTCATCCCCAGCCGAAAGCGAAGCATCTGTGCCTAATGGCGATCCCATTGCTATTTCATCACATAAGCCTATCCTACTGAAGAATGCCAAATAACACCGCACCTCTGTGGGCGAATTCACGTGCAGGAATGGATCGACCCTGATTCTGAAAGGTCGGAGAAGAAAGATGAACACCTCACGGTGGGTCGTCATGGCGGGAACGTTGTTCGTTGTGTGTGCAGGAGGATGGTACGGAATGATTTGGATGCCGGGGAGTAGTTATCAAGGAGCCTTGCCATTAGCGACCGACGAAACACGTGACCTGGAGCAAAAACTCCACACCCATGTCCACATGCTGAGCATTCAAATAGGAGAACGCAATCTCTTTCACTACGACAAACTCCTGCTTGCAGCCGAATATATTCGCGATGAATTCAAAGCAGCCGGATATGATGTCCTCGACCAAAAATTCGACGTTTCCGGAAACATCTGTGAAAACATCGAAGCGGAAGTACCCGGCACGGATCGACGTGAAGACATCCTGGTCATTGGCGCGCATTATGATTCGGTCAAGGGGAGTCCCGGCGCGAATGATAACGGGACCGGAATCGCAGCAATGTTGGTCCTGGCCCGGCAGTTCGCCCAATCCCCTGTTTCTCGCACCCTCAGGTTTGTAGCCTTCTCCAACGAGGAACCCCCCTTCTTTCAAACCACAAGTATGGGGAGCCGCGTATATGCCCAACGCAGTCGCCAGAAGAATGAACGCATTATCCTCATGCTCAGCCTTGAAACAATTGGCTACTATTCTGAGGCACCGAACAGCCAAAGATACCCACCACCGCTCAGTCTCATTTACCCATCAAAGGGAAATTTCATCGGTTTTGTGAGTAACATTGGGAACAGGGATTGGGTGCAGAAGGCGGTAGGATTCTTTCGGCAGCACACCCAATTTCCCTCAGAAGGGGCCGCGTTACCTGAATTGTTGCCCGGAGTGGGCTGGTCGGATCATTGGGCATTCTGGCAGGAAGGATTCCCTGCCCTTATGGTCACGGATACCGCTCTATTTCGAGATCCGAATTACCACACCTCGAACGATACCCCTGATCACATTCACTTCGGCCACCTCGCACGTGTGGTCACGGGACTGCAACATGTCATCAGGGATATGGCCAACCAACCATGACAAAAGGTATGGGGAGAAACTGACCTCTCATTTATCCTCTCGTTTCACCCTTACGTCAGTCTCCTTTTCAAATTGTACCACTACACAAAATTCCTTATCACTGTTCGACTTGCTCTGCGGAAATATTTAGACGCTCTTGAGCCAGGTGGTTCTATCATTGTCAGCGAACTGATGATGGACGACGATAAGACAGGGCCACTCGCGGCTGCCATGATGTCACTGTGCATGTTAATCAATACGAAAAGCAGGAACTATACCTGGAGTGAGTACACGGCCTGGTTGAAGGAAGTGGGATTCACAGACGTGCGCCGTATTCCAATTCGTTCTCCCGGAGCCAATGGCCTCTTGCTCGGTAGAAAGCCCGAGAACGGATGAGAGTCTAGGAATTAATGCGTGGCGAGGGTTTTTGCAAAATCGAGATTGAGATCCTGGTAGATAATTTGTGCGGCATTTCGTCCCGGCGCCATGGTCACGCCCGCCCCCGGATGGCTGCCGGACCCGCACAAATAAACGTTGCGAACCGGAGACCGATAATGTCCCAACTCAGGTATCGGACGCATGGAGCCCATCTGATAGGGCACGAAGGCGCCATGCGTAATCGTCCCTTGAGGGGCACTCGGCATCAACTCCTCGAGATCCTTGGGACTATGGACAACTCTTTTCAAAATTTTGTTTCGAAGATCGGGGATATAATCCCTCGTTAACCTATCGATGACATAATCCGCAAAGGGTTCTTTAGCTTCGTTCCAAGTTCTCCCCCTAATCTTGCCGGTGGCATCGTCCTTCAGGGCATATGGAACAGGTTGCACGACGAGTTTCATTAAACCCCTGCCGGAAGGCACGCGCGTGGAGTCTCCGGCAGAGTCGTTACACACAAGACAAAATGGCTCTGCTGGTAAACGACCACCACGAACTTCATGGAAAAGACGAGAAAAGTAATCCAGGGACGCCGGGGTGGGATGGACATAGACAGATTGCCCGGCCAGCGGTCCCGCTTTGTACTCGACAGGGCTATCAAGCGCAAGGTAGACGACCATAACCGATTCCCCCAACTCATACTGCCGCATCTTCTTGGCAAGGTTCGTCCCTACCCGGTCTTCGCCGAGCAGGTGGAGAACGAGTTGTTGAGGATCAACATTTGAAGCGACCAGTGTGCCAACCTCCACCTCTTCCCCTCCAGCAAGCCGTACGGCAATCGCCTTCCCATTCTCCACGATGATGTCATTGACTCGGGCTTCCGTTTTTATTTCTCCCCCGTGTGCTTCCAGGAAACCAGCAAGTGCCAGGGGTAAATTACGCATACCCCCTTTCACCACGTTGTTTCCAAAGTGCTGAATCACCATCGTGAAGAGCCATGCCATACTCGCGCCGCCCACATCATCCGGAGAAGTCCCCACATGCAAATCCCAGGACCCGAATAGAGCCTTTGTTTCATCCACCTCGAACATCTCGTTACACCATGACCGGAAGGTTTGCAGTTGAAAGCGGTATTCGTCCAGGCCACCCGGTAAATTCTGCAATGTGGATGCTTGATCCGCAAAAGAAGGTGGTGGAGTATTGAATGAGGCGGCAATCTGGTCCTTCACCGTGAGAAATCGTTCGAATAGCGCACGCCACGTGGCAGAGTCCATTTTTGAAAATTGAGCGATACTCTGACACGTCTCATCGACATTCCGGCGGACAGAGATCGAGCGACCGTTCGGGAAGACGTGGGAAAAGCAAGGATCGGAATAGATCAGCTCGAAACCGTATCGGGCTAACTGCAGCTCATGGAGCGCCGGGGAAAAGCTTCCAACCTGAACGCAGAACGCATGTGTGTCTGACTGAAAACCGGGTAGGATGAGCTCTTCCGTGTTGGTCATGCCACCGATTGAATGATACTGTTCCAGCACAAGAACCTTGAGTCCGGCTTTCGCAAGATAGCAGGCGCATGTCAGTCCGTTATGACCACTTCCAATCACAATCGCGTCATATTTGGCTGGCATAATTTTTCTCCACAAACTCTCAGATATTTGCCAATATCTCTTTATTGAAAATCCACAAGGCGATAGTATACAAAGCGATGCCCCGCGGATCCACCAGACTCGCCTCGAAGTCGTCAATGGACCATAGAAGAAGTACCGCTGTTCCGTTTTTTTCTAGATATCATGTATGTGAAATCCTGATCACCTATTGAAAAGGAGGAACGCAATGACCGAGGACCATAGGGCATTATCACACGAAAAAATCTCCTCAGAGGAATCTCCCTTAACTCGACGTCAGTTGTTACGGGCAGCAGTCGGTGTGGGTGGTGGACTTCTGGCATCCGGTCTTGCTGCATGTGCTGAAGGGCCTCAGAGACTGTCCGCTGCAGGATCGAACGGCATGGGGCTAGCCACTTCAACCCCTGTGATAGATGAAGCAGGGCTCACCGCAAATTCGTCAGGCATTGCACACTTTACACAGCCGGAAGTGCGTCGATCGAAGCACGGGCTCCTTAATACCCAATTGCGTGTGGCCTTTGCCAACAACACACTCAACGGAGAACCTCTCCCACCGAATCGATCCTATGATGGTGGGCTCACTGGTCCGACTTTTCGAATCAAAGCCGGAGATCGCATGAAAGTCTACTTGTTCAACCAACTCCCTCAGGAACAAGGAGAATGTGGCCCACCCAACACCGAGAATTGCCCGAACACCACCAATTTACACACGCATGGGCTTCATATCTCACCGACGGGCAATAGTGACAATGTCCTGCTCGAAATTCCTCCCGGAAACGATCTTCAATTCCAGTTTGATATTCCTGACCATCATCATGCCGGAACCTTCTGGTATCACGCGCACCGGCATGGATCGACAGCATCTCAATTGCGAGAAGGCATGGCCGGCGCGTTGATTATTGAAGGCGATATTGATCAAGTGCCGGAAATCAAGGTGGCTCGCGATCAAGTGTTTCTTTTTCAGCAGCTCAGGATTCCGTTCGACAAGCCCGAAAACCAGTTGCCAACCACAATCAATGGATTATTGGAACCGGTGCTAACCCTTCAGCCGGGTGAGGTTCAACGTTGGCGCTTGATCCATGCCGGCATCGATGAATTGCTCACAATCGAACTTGTGAATGAAGAAGGCGTTCCTCAAGATCTCTATGTCATTGCCATTGATGGGATTACCCTAGGAAAGATCGATACGAGTAAGGAGGTTTTTCTGGCCCCCGGCAATCGCGCCGACGTGTTGATCAAAGCGGGGCCCAAAGGCATATACAGATTAAAAAAAAAGATGGAAGAAGTCGGGCTGGACGGAAATCCAGAATCCGAGCAACTCTTGGCGAATATTCAGGTAATGGGCCCACGAATCAATATGAGTCTCCCCAGCAACCGCGAGCTTCGGCCTTTGGCTCCATTTCGCCCGATTACAGACCAAGAACTCACTGACCCGCCTAAGCAGCCGGAATTGGTATTTGACATCGCCAACGGTCAGTTCATGATTGACGGGCAAGAGTTCGACCATACTCGTGTGGATCGGACAATGACACTCAATGGGGTCCAGGAGTGGACGTTATCCTCGAAGAACGGCAGCCATCCGTTTCACATTCACGTCAATCCATTCCAAGTGATCAAAATCAACGGGAAACCAGTGGACCCGGTCTGGCGCGACACCATCCTTATCAGAAGCAATCCCCCTGTGACGGTGACCATGCGAACCCGGTACGAGGTGTTTACCGGCAAGTATGTCTTGCATTGCCACAATCTGGTCCATGAGGATCGAGGCATGATGCAATTAATCGAAATTTTGTCCTCATGAATGGCAGAGGCATTTCTCTTTGTCTAAAAAGAAAACAATATCACCAATTTTTTTCAGGACGGCGCAGACATTCCTCCACCACATTCATTGCGCAAACCAAAACGATGGGAATGAACCACCCTATTTCATAAGGGAAAAAAGCCTATGAACTGAACAACAGGTAAAGCACAGGTGACGGAACAAATTTTGGAACTTAATCCAGACCCGGTCGGTGAAAAACCCGTGTGACCCGGATGACTGCCAGCAGGTTGACCCTCTTCCCGCTCTCATCGATTGTGGACGCGCTCAACCAGTACCCGAAAAAGGGTTATGCACGTTCCTTATGAACCCCACCTTATCCAGCGTGCACCCATACAGCTCAAGGATATACCTTTTTACCTGAAATGGGTGACGGATTATTATTCCTTTCAGACGCAACAGCTTGGAGTGTTGCCATGACACATCGAAGAAGAGACGAGAGAATTGGCATGGCGGAAACCAATGCGGTAAAAGGGGGAAAGTCGGATCACTGGCGCGACGAAGAGGGTTCGTGCAGACATCAACGACGGAGGCGCATATGACGACGGACTACAATCAGATTGCCAATCAATACAAGAAAGCGAAAGAGCAACCGTGGTGGACCAGGAGCGTGCTGTATTCAATGATGAACTTGATCGGGGATCTTGCCGATAAATCGGTGGTCGATGTGGCTTGCGGGGAAGGATGGCTGACACGAGAGCTCCGCAAGGCCGGTGCGTCTGAGGTGGTCGGCGTCGACATTTCTGAAGAAATGATCGAGCTGGCTCGCCGGCAGGAGGCCTATGAACCGCTCGGCATTGAATATCGTGTAGAGGACGCACGAGCGCCAACCTCGGCACAAAAGTTTGATATCTCAACTTCCACTTGCTTACTCGTCTATGCGTACAATCATGAGGAACTGAGTATGATGTGTGGCGGGCTGGCGCGGTGCATCAAATCCGGCGGACGATTCGTGACCTTAATCGTCAATCCGGATTTGTACTCAATGCAGGCCAACCCGCCGGACTACCGAAAATATGGTTTCCAGGCCCGGTTGCCTGAATCAGCGTATGAAGGTGCCCCGCTCGTCTGGACAATTTACTTAGACGACTCAACGATTGAGATCGAGAACTATTATATGCCGATGGGGGCTCATGAGTCGGCGCTTTACGACGCGGGGTTTCGCGACGTCACGTTCCATAACCTGACCATTGCCCCTGATCCACAAGCGGGTGAAGAGGGAAACTATTGGGAGGATATCCTCAGGTATCCGCCAGCTATTATGATCGACGGAATTAAGACATAAAGGAGCTTCACCCTGTTCCTTGCCTTTCGATTCCCTCCAATGTCGAGTTTGAGTAACAGTTCACAGCTTTCCAACGCAAGGAACGCCTAAAACGCACGATGTAGGGCGTCTACTCCGACCTGTGGTTAGGAGGCATATCCATATGATTCGGTCTCGTATGTCTACTGTTGATCCAAAGTAACATCGAATAAACCGGGATCAAGTATCCGTTTTGGGGTTTTTCAATGGATCCCCCGATGCCGTTCAAGTACCTTAGAACTTGAACCGTTGGTCCAGCACAAAAAATTGTATCGTGCCGGCCATTGATCGTTTGTCGGCGGAACAACCCTTCATGCGTTCTAAAACTCTCCTCCCATTTCGGCAAATCTTCGACCTGGACTGTGGCGACGATCCTGGGCACGGCGTTCCTATTGTAGTTATCTACGTTATGAGGCCCTACCCATGGCGCGCTTGAACGCTTCGACACCTTCCCTTATGGCGAGCGTGGAAATATCGGACTGCGCCAGAAAGTCAAAGCCGTGGACCGTGCCCGGGTAGTGGTGGAGTTCCACCGGGACGCCGGCTGCCATCAACCTCATCGCGTAGAGGATGCCTTCGTCACGCAGAGGGTCATGCTCACAGGTCATTACGTAAGCGGGCGGCAGGCCGGAGAGGTTATCCGCCCGCGCCGGTGCCGCATACGGAGACACCTCATCGCGGTCACGCCCGATATAGTGGTCCCACATGCGGAGATTGTTCCAATAATCCCAGATGTACAGGTCGGTTCCGGGCTTCATGGAGTCTGTCTCAGAACGGTCGTCAACCACCGGGTAGAATAGCATCTGATAAGCAATTTTCGGCCCGCCGCGATCTCGGGCCATTAGCGCAACAGCCGCAGACAGATTACCTCCTGCACTACCGCCTCCGATTGCGATACGGTTGGGATCAACCTGGAGTTCCTCTGCGTTGGCGGCGACCCATCTCAAAGCGGCATAGCAGTCTTCCACCCCTGCAGGGAAGGGATGCTCTGGAGCGAGTCGGTAATCAACGCCTACTGAGACGGCTCCTCCATCGGCCGTCATCGCGAGGCAACGCGGATGTTCACTCTCCAAATCGCCCATAATGAACGCCCCTCCATGGAAGTTGACGAAGGCCGGTCCCGCCTCGGTGCGATCCTTAGGAACGTAGAGGCGGATCGGCAGGGGTGGTGCACCCTTGGGACCTGGAATCGTCTTTTCGACTTCTTCAATTTGGTCGTGCCTGGGGCGTCCCGTTGACTTCTGCAATGCCTCACAGAATTCGGCTACGACCTTTCGCGCGCCCAGGACGTCTGTGACATCGACGCGGGGGAACGCCTGTGCCACCTTTTCAATCGTTGGGTCATATACACGCTTCATGTCAATTCCTTCCGAAAAGTCGAGACCGCATATGGATCAAGCTCAGCCGCAGCGACCCTCATGGCGGCCGACCGTCGGCTGCAGCGGCTGGTTCAGCGTTTCCTTCGGCTTTGATTCCATTCCGCCAGTTCCACAGTGATGCCCTCCGGTCCGGAAAGAAAGACCAGCTTGCGGTCATGGAAGTCCATGACCTCGTTCCGGAGTTGAACGCCGTGGGCTTGAAGTTTTGCCACCTCGGCCTCCAGATCGTCCACGGCAAAACAGACGTGGTTGAATCCCAGTTTGGTGAGATTGCGAATAGCCGGGTCCGGGAGAGGATCCGGGGAACGATAGTTGAGTAGTTGCACCTCCGTTCGTGGTGAGACATTGGGGAGCACGAGCGTGATGTGTTCAGCCTCGATACCGTCCACTCCCATATAGTTCGAGAACTGCGGGCCTGCGATCACGACGGACTTGTCTTCCTTGAACCCCAACAGGCCGAAAAACTGCTTGGCCTTCTCGACATTTCTGACCACAATGGTGACGTGGTCGAAGTGTTTGATCATGGCTCCTCCTCCTGTCACTGGTCGTCACTCAGCCCATCTTCCCCAAACGGTCATCAAGCACTAGAGAGAACCTCCCTCTGCCCTCAGCATCTGCCAAGTGCTCCTGTACCATGGCAGCCGAACGTTGGGGTTGAGCTGCAGTGAGATTGCGGACTGTCAGCTACCCATCCAGCTATGTTTCATGTCCCTGTTGCCACCTGCGGCTGGCTGGACATTCCAAATGAGCCGCGCACGTCCTAGAGCCACCGCCCGTCCACTCCATTTCCGTGTTAGCCCGCGCACTACTAGCCGATGACTTCGTCAACATGCTTTCCGTAAAGATGACAGAACTTCAAGAGATCGGCCGCGGTGATCGATGCCCGCCAATAAACCGGGCTTGTCTTGGACAAGGCATCCTCGACCGTAATCCGAACGTCAGCGGGAAGGGAGCTGTCAGATGAGAAGGCTAGTCTGGCATGAGCTGCGCCGTTCCGGAGGTGATAAATAAGTTCGCCGAGTGTGTGATTTGGGGCGCCACCCAATGTGAAAGTCCATGACGGCCAACCCTTTTCGGCCAAATCGACGAGCCGTTCGCTCAACGTGCACCGGACGTATTTCTTTTCACAAGTGAACACCACGAGCCCGAGAAGAGAATTCACGGTCTGAGTAACAAGATGAATCCCGGACCCGTCGCTGCGACTGTGGTCGGCGCGCCAGGCTTGCTCGAGGAATTCTAGGTTCGCCAGAGTGAGCGACGCGAAACGAATCGCATCGTTACGCCCAATCGTTGTAGTATCGAGTATTTCTTCCGCTTCTCCCATGACTGTTTAGTGGGGGCTAACATTGATTTATATATTTCTTCAATCAACGGTAGGAGTTTAGTAATTTGGGATTATAAGAGCAAGAAATCTCGATCGACCAAATCAAACAACAGGCAATTAAGTAGGATGTCCTGACATTTTCGAAATGCATAGTCAAACCGTTTTTAAAAACCGACGATTAAGGGAGGGAGAGTGACGAGAAGAAAAAATGGTTGGTCATATCAGGAAATGGGGTCGGTGTTGATGCCGCCGTTGACCATGTAGCTGGCGCGGAGACAGTCTGCTCCTGCTATTTACCGACCAAAAACAACGCTGTGGGCAGTTTGAGATATCCCGTGTCGGTGTTTAAGCTGTATGGGCTTGCATTACGATGTCTTTTTGCAATGCATCGACGGCGCACCGAAACCCCAGGTAATTAACGCTTCCCCTTGATGTTCCCAAAAGGTCTCGTTGCGACCGTGGTACTTAGTCCCACTGCCGCTCGGCTGTAAGAACATCAGCGAGACGCTATCCCCGCGTTCGGCAATCAACGTTGGAGGCTGGGTCTGGAAAAACATGGCGACGACCTCATTGGCGGAGGTGTCCCCGCACAGGAAACTGATCGGCCCACTGTGGGGTACCAGCCGATACCTGGCCTGCAGTTCGGCGATGCGGCGTGTGTACTCATCCCGGACACATCCGCGTGTGTCTCCGCTTTTCCAACAGTCGTCGCGCCCTTTGATCCACCCGCGTTGCTCTGTCTTGAGGACAGAAGGATGCTCGTTGCTCGCTTTTTTCGATGCAGAAGCGTAGACATCGGACAGCTTGCGATCGAGCGCAGATAATTCCTCATCCTTGCAAATCATCGCCTCGATGCTACCGCCAATAACATTGATACAAGCGAACGAGGGGCCTTGCGCCTTGGCAGCTCCGCCGGGATTCCCAACACTTTTCGATGACGTGCGGTTCTCCAGAACCATTTGATCGATGTGTCGGCACCAGGCTTCGGTGTCACGACTCGGAACATCCGGCTTGTCCCGAATACCAAGCTTGAACTCGATCACCGACTTCCATTCGTCTGAACCGATGTCCGGGCCATGCCCTTGGCCGTCGCTCGTCGGAACGTTCTCCTCGATGAATCGATACCATGAGTCGGAACAAAGCGTCTTTGCCGCCTTACCCGACGCCAGACCGCCAATGGACTGGGCGATCGCTGCCACAATGAAGAGGACGATTGCTACCCACTTGCTCATGAAAATTGTCCTGTCGCCATCTCATACTAGCGGTCAACCATCGTCTGTTACGTACTCTGGCGTTCGAAGTTTGGCAGGACATCGTGTAGGCATAAGGTGTGCCTCAACGACTTTGAAAAGTTGCTTCATTGTGCCCTCATGTCGTCAATTTGACAATACACGTTGAACCGTTATTATTCTTCAACGATCATTTGAGGAACAATTGTGCCGCTTATGATCGTGGACCGAAGTGTTGCAGGTCTATCGTGAAAGAAGTTTCATGCCCAACCATCGTTTACGACAACCGCTTCTCCGATCTGTGGTTCATTGTTCCGATTTTAGCCCAGGCAGTCATACGGCTTTCGCCCATGCTCTTAAAGCAGCCTTAACTGCCAAAGCAAAGCTTTCGATTTTGCACGTCGCCGACGATATGGAGGCGAATTGGACAGAGTTTCCTGGAGTCAGAAATATACTTGAACGATGGGAACTGTTACCGAGGAATAGCCCACGGTCAGCAGTACCGGAATTGGGGATAAATGTTAGAAAGTTAACGATCCAACATAAGGATCCCGTTAAATCCGTCGTGGAGTGGTTAGAACATCACCCAACCGATCTCCTTGTTCTAGCGACTCAACAGGACAACAACCGGGTTTTCTGGATGAGCAGGTCGGTGGCCAAGCCGATTACGAGGAAATCACGCTTGATGACCCTCTTGATACCGAAGGGAATCATGGGTTTTGTGTCTAAGCAAGATGGTGCCGTCTCATTGAAGCATATTGTAATCCCGGTGGCAGCTGATCCTAACCCCCAACCTGCGATCCAGGCAGCCGCCCGTCTTGTGCAACAACTCAATTGCCCGTCCGGTCGGTTCACCGTCCTCCACGTCGGCGAGAACGGCCAAATGCCGACCGTACGATTTCCGTCAGTACCAGGGTGGAGTTGGACCAAGGTCACAGAAGACGGCGACATTTCAAAGATTATTCTGAAGACCGTCAAGGACCATAAAGCAGATCTCTTAATCATGACAACGGCAGGGCGTCGCGGATTCTTGGATGCGTTGCGGGGCAGTCAGACGGAACAAGTTCTTAGAAAAGCATCCTGCCCGGTCTTGACGATTCCGGCTGGAGGATGGATGGCCTCTTTACTGGAGACCGAAACGGATGGAGACACTTAGCCCAAACTTATTTTCAGTTGATTCTTTAAATACCGCGTAACGAGCTGCGCCTAACAGCCCTGTTGGTATTGTCAGCATACCCCACTTTTTGGTGGTGTCGGTTTATTCGCATCATGGTCACTCAATTCCTCATCTCCTGTCAGCTACCGCACAATTTCGTCAACCGTTTGCTTGCGAGTCGTCTTCTTCAGATCCACGTGATGATAGGGCTTTTCCGGATGGTGGACCTCCATGGCGATCTTCAACGAACCACCCGCCGACAGCCCATAGGTAAAGATGATGGTGGCATCTGGATCAATCACATTGGCTTGAGTCCTGGAAAAATACTCTGGGGAGGTCATCTCGGTTACAGGTTTTCGACCGGCCCCGAGCCAAACCTCCATAGGTCTCGCCCCTTTTCTTCCTAAGCGTCCGATGCCGCCAGTCTGAGTGGTGATGGATGGTAGGAGCAGTCATGTCGAGCAAACCCATGTATTTCCCACCGGCCCCATTCGATTTAGCCGAGGCGGTGGAATGTTCCGATCTGGTGGATATGGCCTATGGTATGTACTACCAATGGGTACAGCAGGGTAAACCCCACACGCCAAATGATTTACGTTGGCAACTTCCTCATAACTCGCCGTATCGCTTCGGCGAACCGATCTGGGGCAATTCCGAGGTACTTGTGTTTTGGGATTTGGAACCCTTTGCCTTGGTAGCCCAGCGGGACGACAAGGCTTATGCCATTTTCCGCGGGACGGAAACCCTGGAGGATTGGTACAAGGATGCGGAAGTCAAACAAGTTCCTTATGAGCTGCCACATATTTCCAATGTTGGTCTCGTGCATGAAGGATTCTTTGACCTGTATAAATCCCTTCGTCTCCCCCTCTTATCGCAACTCAATGCGCTGCAAGGCATTCGCACGTTGTACATCACCGGCCACAGCCTGGGTGCAGCCTTGGCCATGGTATCTACACCGGACTTAATGGCCAACGCGTTGACGCAACATACTCCAAACGTCTTCCAATACAATTTAGCGGGTCCCCGTGCTTGCGATCCAAAGTTGGCCACCTTTCTTAATACCGGTCATGCTCACATTTATCGGATTGTGAATAGTTGCGATCTGGTGCCGGAAGTGCCCCCGTCGGTATACCTTGGTATTACGGAAAAGGTCCTGTATGAACATGTGGGCTACCCTGTGACCTTCACCGCGCAATACGGGGATGTCCCCGGTAACCATGCTCATCACACCAGTTACAATTACGCGTTAAAAAATTCCCAACAACCTCAAGGCACGGTATAAACCAGTCATGGAAGGGTAGAGCCCTTGCATCAACACCAAAACCAGAAAGTCGACATGGTTGCTCATACAAAACGGTTTAGAGTGAATGAATAGCCTCCTGCGAGGTTCGCGTGGGAGTGAAGGGATTTCAATTCATTGGAGAGTGAAGCGCTAACTTCGTCCCGGCAACGCATTATCCTAGCCGGGCTCATCGGCAACGTGATGGAGTGGTATGACTTTGCCGTGTACGGCTATTTTGCCGCCATCATTGGACGCCAATTTTTTCCGTCCGATAATCCAGCCGTTTCATTGATCACGGCCTTCGGTGCGTTCGCCGCAGGCTTTTTGGTTCGGCCCTTGGGAGGTTTGTTATTTGGCCGGATCGGTGATTCCATCGGACGCACCCGCGCGCTGACGCTTTCAGTCATCACCATGGCTGTTCCCACAGTGTTGATTGGTCTTTTACCTACTCACGCGGAAATCGGATTGGCGGCCCCTGTTTTGCTGGTCGCTTTTCGAATGATTCAGGGATTATCGGTGGGCGGGGAGTACACGAGTTCCTTGGTCTTTTTGGTAGAAAATTCTCCGCACAATCGAAGAGCCTTCAGTGCCATTTGGGGTGTCTGGGGGGCAGGAGCTGGGATCCTCTTAGGCTCCGGTGTCGGGGCACTCCTGACGAATGGGCTTGATGAGGCACAAGTAGTCAGTTGGGGTTGGCGTCTTCCATTTATCCTGGGTGCGCTGGTAGCCGGCACTGGATATTTTGTCCGGCGTAATATCCACACTGAAAGGCCTGTCGGTGAAACGACAAGCCCGGTCCTCGATTCCTTTGGGAAACACCGCTCATCAGTCATGAAGGTCGCACTCCTTAATGTTGGGTATGGCATTTCTTTTTACGCGGCTTTTGTCTATGCCGTCACCTACATCAAGGAAATCGATCATTTGCCTGAGGGCGTGGCCTTTAATCTGAACACGTTAAGCATGGCCCTGTTGTTATTGTTCCTTCCGATGGGCGCCTGGCTATCGGACAGAATCGGGCGTAAGCCTGTATTGATCGCTGCCGGTACGCTGTTGACCTTCGGGGCCATTCCGCTTTTCCACTTGATCCACACGACTCATCCGATAACTATTCTCCTTGGGGAATTGGGGTTCGCGTTGATCATCGGAATGTTAGCCGGAGGGATTGTTGCCGCCAATGTGGAATTGATTCCGGCTCCCGTCCGATGCACCGGCCTCGCGTTTGCGTATAACCTTTCGATCGGCGTGTTTGGCGGCACTACGCCGCTGATGGCCGCCTGGCTGATTTCAGCTTCAGGCAATCCGATCATGCCGGCGTATTGGATCGCCATGGGTGGAGCGGTCACCTTGCTGACATCAATCTTCCTTATTCGCGAAACGGCGTTCATCGAACTTGACTGATTTGAGCGTGGCCCACGACTTTCTCCGTTATCGGCCTGTCGACATGGCATATGTAAGGATGGCGTTGCCCAGGCCTGTAAAGTAGACGGTGTCGAAATTAGGAGAAAAGAACAGCCCCGTGAGAAAATTCGGTAATGGGTTGAAAGCCTCCGGGGTCAACACTTCATTACGAGGCTGACCAAGATGACTACGCTTGGTCCATTCCTTCAAAAAGTCAGAGTGGCTTGTCGACGTCGCCTGAAAGACCGTGTGCACCGCGCGACAAGTATTATCGACTACCATGACTTTATTCCCTACAAATGAAGCGATCCATAGATTGTTGTCACTGTCGACGGCTAGATTGTCCGGTACATACACGTTCTGGTAGACCTCGCTCTCCGAGACCGAGCCGCTCTCAACATCAACACGGAAGCGAAGCACGCGATCCATCATCGATTCCGACACGTACATATACTTCTCTGTCTTGTCGAACGTGATTCCGTTCGCGAAGTAAAGATTGTTGGCAACTTCTTCGGCTTTCTCAGCAAAATCCTCCCCCGACCCCTGCAATTTAAAAACAGCTCCCGTAGGGACAGGTAGGTTTACGCTGGCCCAGAGATCTTCTTTCCCACGGGCTTCTATATTGTTGGTCGACTGAGTGAACCAGATCGTCCCGTTGCGGTCTCGATACACACTGTTGACCCCATATGGATGATCATAAATAAGCCGCGTCTCTTCGGTTTGAGTATCTACTCTGTAAATTTTTCCTGAATAAATATCCCCTACAAGCAGGTGACGGGTGTCATGCTCCAGAAACACAGCTTGGACCCCTCCGGCAGGATCCGGGGGAGTATGAACGTATCCCACCTCGATGAATCGACCAAAAGGGCGATGGGAATTGTTTGGCTCAATAAGGTAGAGGCCAAATCTTTCATCCGCCACGACCAGGCGACCATCAGGTAAGGCTTTCCCGTCTTCAGGTCGGGCTAACGGTCTATCTTGAGGAAAAATATGCGATTGGTCGAATGTCCATCGTGGAAAACCAGGAGATTGGCATAGAGAGGATGATTGAACTTCCTCAACACTACAAACACTCATGACTAACACAACCAATATGAAACGAGAGATCGTGTGAGGGTACATCATTCGTCCTTTCTTAAAGCTGTCCCAGGCTATTTGGGTGAGTCTGTGATCACCTGAATAAACCCACGCCGATTGATCGACCAAAATCAAGAGAAAAGTAAGAGGGAAAAAGGGAGAAGAGTCAAAATTTCACCTTGCCGTTGTAACTATTCTACCGGAATAATTTCGGGAGATTCGACATTATGGAGAGGGTTTCGAGTAGGTATGGATCCCACGGATGGCTTGGCTTTTTTGTTCTATATAGTTATCGTCGGACCGGCTGCCTAACAATTTGAAAATGAGGGGTCACAAACAAACGCCATGAGAGAGGTAACCCGGATGAAAATTGGTCAAGTACCGTACCGTCTCCTAGTTAACACCTTAGGCTTGATTTGCATCCTTTTCATTTCGTCGAATGCATGGGCCTTCGAACTGGAAGAGGCGACCATCACCGACCTGCAAGAAGGGATGCGGATGGGAACGTACACGTCGCGATCAATTGTCGAAATGTATTTGAAACGGGTAGAAGAAATCGACAAAAGGGGTCCGGCAATTCGATCATATCTGGAAATCAATCCTGATGCGTTGGCCATCGCGGATCAACTGGATCAAGAACGTCGTGACGAACAGATTCGTGGTCCATTACACGGAATTCCTGTTCTGTTGAAGGATAGTATTGATACGGCGGACAAACTGAGTACCACGGGCGGTTCCTATGCGTTGGAAGGCATTCCTGTGCCCAGGGATTCTTTTGTGGCCAAACAACTCCGGAAAGCCGGAGCCGTGATTATCGGCAAAGCCAATATGTCGGAGTGGGGTTACATGCGGTCCACTCGCGCCAGCAGCGGATGGAGCGCCCGGGGAGGTCAAACCAAGAATCCCTATATCTTGACACGGAATCCTTGCGGGTCCAGCTCGGGATCCGGGGCAGCCGTGGCCGCAAACTTAGTAGCTGTGGCCATCGGGGCCGAAGTGGATGGGTCGATTGTCTGTCCGGCATCAGCCAATTCCATCGTGGGTATCAAGCCTACGGTGGGTCTTGTGAGCCGCGCCGGCATGATTCCTGCTGCACCGACCCAGGATACGGCAGGTCCCCTGACTCGAACGGTGGCTGATGCAGCCATCGTACTCGGCGCGTTGACAGGGATAGATCCCCGTGACCCCCGTACTGAAGAGTCTCGTGGAGAATCCTATTCGAACTATACCCAATTTTTGGACCCCAAGGGATTACATGGAGCACGTATCGGGATTGCCAGAAATTATTTTGGGTATCACGAAAAAGTTGACGCGCTCATCAACAGGTCCATCGAGGTCATGAAACAACAGGGGGCTCTTATTATCGATCCCGCTAATGTGGAAACGGCAGGACAATTTGGTAACTCCGAATTGACCGTGTTGCTCTATGAATTTAAGGCCTCTCTTGAAAAATATCTCCGCACACGTTCCTCTACCGGGCCTCAAACGATCAAGGATCTTATGGCCTTCAATGAGAACCACCGAAGCCTTGAGATGCCGTACTTTGAACACGAAATTTTTGAGATGGCTGACAAGGCAGGTCCGTTAACAGAAAAAGCCTATTTGGATGCCTTGGATCGAAACCGTCGGCTTGCCGCCACAGAAGGGATTGATGCCACCTTAAAGAAATATGGGCTGGACGCGATCGTGGCTCCCACCTACGGGCCGGTTATGCCGATTGACCTCATTCTAGGCGATCATCTCGTTCCACCTTGGAAGAGCCAAGAGTGGACTCCCTCGGCTCCGGCTGTGGCCGGTTATCCGCATATCTCTGTTCCCGCCGGATATATCTTCGGGGTTCCGGTCGGCATTTCCTTTATCGGGGGGGCCTACAGCGAACCAACCCTGATTAAAATAGCCTATGCGTTTGAAGAGGCCACCAAATATCGCAAACCACCCCAGTTTCTTGCACAAGATTTGGCCCGGTGACTGTCTAAAATGATGGGAGGGTCTAAAAAAAGGATCAGTCGAGAGACACAAAAAAATCTGATTTTGTGCTCCCCTCTGATCGCGTGACACGCAGAGCAAAAATATTGTGAGAAGCTGATGTTGCGTCAAATGTAACCGAACAACCAACGGTGCTATGGACCAGCACCACGATTCATCGAAGCCTTCCCCTTTGAGACAGCACCAAATTACTTACTGAATAATCGTGATGGTATCTACAACAAATCCTTCAGTTGCCACAATCCACTCGCACGGTGCCCTCGATCACTCTGCTAATTTTTTACTCAGTGAACAAGACCTCGCGTCCGTTGGACAAAAGACGTAGACCTGCTCGTAGATCCAGTCGCCCTTACCCGTGTAGATGATCGGGGCGGAGTAGATCAGTTCGTCGCGTCGGGCTTCGGGAAAGATGTGCCCTGACTTTCTCGCTTCACTAAGGAAAAACCGGGCCGTGGCTTCGGAAACCAGTATGGCGTTCGGCGAATGGGGGATGTTTGAATAGTCAGCGTTCTGGCTCCATTCGAAATTATTCTTCTCCGGATGCCACTGCGTGCCGTAGAATGGATAATCTCGTGCCTCCATGGTGCTCACAAACACCTGACCCGCAGGCGCTTCATTAAACGACAGCATGTCAAAAAACGAATACAGCGATGGGTTCGACCGGTATTCGCTGACCAGCAGCCCGTGGTCGTGGGAGTTGAAGGTCAGCCTCTGGGTTCGAATCGCCCTTAGGAGCTTTGGGGGAAACGACGTAAAGAGCCTGCTCTGTCTCGCATCACGAGTGAACCGCAGGGACAGGGCCAGATTCGTCGCCACCACATTGAGGTTGATCACATTGCCGTTGCCCGTCTCCAACACCGAAAGCTCTTCGAACCCCAGACATGTCCCCCATATCGGGTAGTAATCGCCACGATCATTCGCCTGCTTGGCTAAGTTCCAAAGGATTTCCCCCTCCTCCGTATAAATGTCCGACGGATCGATCCCCTGATTCCCACCAGGGAAAAGAATCCCGTTCGTCTTTTCGAAGATTTCATCGTAGTACCTCTCTGGCTGATTCAGGAGAATAGGCAGCACCCGCCCACCTGCCTGTCCAACCCATTTCACGTAACTGGCGGGAATCATATACCGATACCGCGAGAGCTCCGCTTTCACTGCGGGGTCGATTGTGCTCGATCCGGTGATCGTCTCAGTCTCTTGGCTGAAGACGCCGATCACGGGGCGAAGATTCTGTTCATCGTGGGAATGGAAGTCGACCTCTGCACGGGCAACAGCACCGGACAAGGCCATGACAAACAGAAGCGCGGCCAGAAGAACCATGATGTTGCGATGTGCTGACATATGATGATCTCCTCGTTAAAAATTTTTAGGCTACCTTAATATATACAATGGACTGTGCAGTTTTCCCGTCTCTCAAACGGTATGGTTCAACGAACCCGGGACAGGGTCGTATTTCGATCTGCCATCACAACCATAAAGTTCCGGTAATGACTATGACCGGAATGCATGACGGATCCTCCTGCTGTGCCAATTTGCTTTAGAGATTGCCCTGGTTTCCCACGGTTTAAAAAGAGGAACAGCCCCGCAGTTATTCTAACCAAAAATGAAAAATTTTCGAATCACAAGCAAAGCCCTCGCCAGCAGTTCCCCGAGCTTTCGCCGAGGGAGAGTCCTCCCTAATATGGCATTATCCAAAAACGAGTCCTAATGAGAGTCCTGAAAACCCTTTCCAAGTCACACTTCTTATATTGATCCGTTAAGAAGTTTATGGTGGGATATGACCGGATGTAAGAAAAGTGAGAGATTGTGATGATGGCGCGAGACCGCATACTCAAGGAAATCCAAACGCTCGATCCACAAAAGGATCATGAACGTATTGTCTTTTTGTCCACCTGTTACGATTTTTCCTTCGACACGACCCGCGCTCTGGAATTGGCCTTGTTTCGCACCTTTTGTGTTCCGAGTATTTCCAGGCTGCTGGATCGGACAGGAGAATTCCGGCAACGAACTCAAAAACGCTATGACGACACCGACATTCTGATCAGCGAATTATTGGAATGGGGATACAGCAGCGAGCGAGGCCTGCGGGCCATCCAACGCATAAACAAGCTACACGGACGATTCTCGATAAACAACGAAGACTTTCTCTATGTTCTGTCCACGTTTCTCTTCGAACCCATTCGGTGGAACAGTCGGTTCGGCTGGCGAATCATGTGCGAGCAGGAACGTCTCGGCCTGTTTTACTTCTGGCAAGCCGTCGGACAACGCATGCACATCCAGGAAATTCCAGAGGATTACCAGACCTTTGAGCGTTTCAATGTAGAGTATGAACGCCACCACTTTCAGTACGCGCCATCAAATTACCGTACAGGCATGGCGACCGTGAATATGTTTTCAGGATGGTTTCCAAACGTGTTGGCACCTTCTGTCCAGTCCGCTATCTATTCCCTTTTGGAGCCGCCCCTACTTAAGGCGTTTGGCTTTCCTCAACCGTCTCCATTTATGCGATGGGCGGTACCCTCACTTCTGAAGCTTCGAGCCAGTGCGTTGCGGTGGCTTCCCCCTCGACGGTATCCCCGGCTCCGGACGGAGATAAGCCATCCCTCACATCCTCACGGCTATGTGATCGAGAAACTAGGTCCCCCAGAGGAAACAAAAGGAAAATGAGGGTAGGGAAGGTAGGCTGGCTATCTCTTATCCACGTAAAACAGGACCACGCAAAGGCGAAAAAATAGCAGTTCTTCTCATAGACCTATTTATCCACAAATTGGAGATTCAATCATGAACATAGAGTCCTGCGAGAGGGTTAAGTATAAGGTGGAGGCGGCGGCTTAGTACTTACTTATTCGATTTATCGGCGCGGTTTTCCATGGGGAGGCCTCGCTGTTTCCAGCCTGACATGTGCCCGTCCAGATACACAATATTTTTATACCCCATCGTCCGGAGAGCGAATTTGCCTATCCACGCTCTCGGGCCATGCTCGCAATATACGACAATCGGGTCCTTCGGTGTGGCATTCGCCTCCTTATGACGGCTCCACATGGCGTAAAAAGGCAGATGCACAGCGCCGGGCACATGCCCGGCATCGTATTCACTTTGCGAGCGGACATCCACGATCACTGGCGCCCTGCCTATTTCGATTGAGGCTAACAGTTGCTCGGGGGTCATATCAGACAGGCCTTTCTCCGAACATGAGACAAGAAGAGTAAACACGACGAAACCGAAGAACCAATGTAATGTAGTTGTGGCACCCCGGGATTTTAAATAAAACATATGATCCGAGCTGTCATCTGGGAAAGCCTTTCAGGTGTGGTCGGTGGTTGCCCTCTCGAGAACTCTGCAAGGATACCTGGTTCCTACCCTCATATTCTTGCAGAAGTCGGCAGTATAGGAAAGTTGATGAAAAATAGGAACGTGGAACACACCGGTCATCGACTCTTTATAGAAGGCTCAAAGGGTTTCAGCCAAGCCGCCCTTCCGATACAATCCCTCTGAAATCAATGCTGCCTTCCACCCACTGGGCTTGCCCCTCCTCTCCTGACATTTTTAGGAGCCTGTCCCCAGGCGTGGTCCATGTGTGGCGGGTTCATCTGGATATGTCACCCAGGCAGGCTGCTCTTTACCGTGCCGACCTATCTGAGGAAGAACGGGCACGGGCAGAACGGTATCGGCTTCCTCACCACCAATACCAATTTATTTCAACCAGAGGTATACTTCGAAATTTGATCGGTGACTATGTGGGAATTCTCCCTGGTACTCTCGGACTTGGGAACAACTTACAAGGGAAACCCTCTCTGACTGAACCATCCCATCCGTCATTACAATTCAATGTCTCTCATACGAGTGGAATGGCATTGCTGGCCTTCACGGTTAAACATGCTGTGGGGATTGATGTGGAAGAGGTCAATCGGAATGTCAGCGATCAGGATATTGCCACAAGGTATTTTTCTCCACGGGAGGCGGCGTACCTTGCCACCCTTCCACCTGACAAGCGGACCCAAGAGTTTTTGACCTATTGGACCTGCAAGGAAGCGTATCTCAAAATGCAGGGAATTGGATTATCGGGTGGAATGGCTCAATGTGAGATTGCACTCGACCAGGACGGATGGAAAGCTACTGTGCTGTCAACACATAAACCGGATCGGAGGAACGACTCTTCACTCTTTCGCATCAATGCAGGCCAGGCCCACATCGGAGCGCTAGCCGTGGCATGCCCTTCGGTTGAAGTATTGTTTTGGGATTGGAAGGATTAACGCGTCGTTTCTCCCTTGAAGCGAACAGGTTCGTTCCCTTGTAAATGGTCCGGGGTAAGCCAATAATCCCCTTTAAGACTAGCGTCCCAAACTGATTGAGCCGCCTGTTCATTCCCTGCGGTCACCAGATAAACAAACCCTCCAAATATCCCACCCACGCCGGCATAGACTACTTTGACGGGCGTATATAAAATCGACAAGGCTCCACTCGCGACTTGAAGTCCCAAGGACGAATCGTCTGAGTTCCCTGAATTTTCGGCATCCTCCGGCTGATCCACAGCTGGCTCAGCAGACGGCTCCAAATCTGCCGGTTCTGGCTGAGTTGTCATAGGTGTATCGGAAGATGGCTCAGCCGATGCCGGTGTCTCAACAGACTCGGGAGACCTTTCCTCAGAAACCGGGTCTGCAATGACCGGAGTCTGCTCGGGAGAAGTCGCGCTTGATTCCACCGGCTCTGACTGGGCCACAGTGGCTGATCCAGGCGGCTCTGAATATACCTTCGCCGACTGAGTTGTGGTGGGTGAACTGGAAGAGTCAGCCGATACCGGCGCTACCTGAAGTGCCGGAGGCTCGGTCGTATCCTCTGATTTCACCTCTTGTTGCGAGGAAGGCTGGACCGCTGATTTCTGCCAAGCCTGTTCAAGGGCAAGGATGGTCAAATCTTGTATTACTTGATCAGATACCACCAGTGGGTCGGAATTCCAGGCCTTGCCTTCAAAAGCCACCTCGCCGGCTCCGGTTTTCATCCCAAGAATATCAACGAGGACCTGGTTCATAGGTTGAGATCCATCACTTACAGGCTCAATTGTGGATTTCAACGGAGTTTCGTCTACTTGCACAAAGACCACCATGGTCGCCCCAACCTTACGAGCTCCCCCTAGAGCCTGAGCATGTTCTTCCGTCCCATTTCGAGCAGCAAGTTCAGGAACGATCTCCTCCTGCACAACTTGCCGATTGACCACCAATAATTGATGATCATTCAACCAATCCAAAGCCTGGTTGACGGCCGCAACATGATTTCCCCTCACCACCACCCTGGTTCCCGGGGTTGGTTGAGTAACCTGAAACCCTTCTTTTTTATAGGCTTCATTCCCGCCGGGACCACTAACACATCCCAATACCAGTCCAAAAACTCCAAGCAGACCGATCAGGTTTCTATAGTGACGACAACCTAAACCCGACATAGCAATGTTCCCTTCGTTATCAATTCTTTTGTAAAAATACGCATGTGTAGACCAGATAAGAATTTTTTCCTGAACCCCGCTCAAAAAAGGTCCGGACCAGGTTTACTTGCCAAATAGTCACATTAGAATAAGGCAAGAAATTGGAGATACCTTCCATATGGTGGGGGAAAATTTACAAATGAAGATCTTATGTAAAATTAGAAGATCCCTCAAGCAGCAGGGTATTCAGGGGATCAATCAATTACAGTTCTCATACGGTAACGCCGAAGCAAGCTACAGAGAACCGGAGCTCTTAAAATACCACAAATGGTGCCTTCACGGAGTAAATCCCCTGACTTTTTCTCCTTAATCTTACAAAACAGGTCAAATAAAACAAGGCCAACCCATTTCTCACTTTATCTTTCCATCGTATCTAAAGTGGCTGGAATTGCTTGAGCCCCCGCTTCCCTAGTATGCTAGTGGATTGACTGATTCGGCCGTAAGGCTTGGAGGAACGATCTACTCTCACTTCCTAAAATTGTAATGGCTTTACGAATTTTGTCATTTTTCATCGAAGGCGTCACCTGGCGAGTGGCGAAAACCCCCACGGGCTATTGCCACCGTGGCCTTTCAACCATTCCCGAGTGGATCCCTGGTATTCCCTCTGGCGTATCCCCGGATATTGTCGAAAACACCTTTCAGCAATTTCCCTCTGATGATGACTCCCTCCAGCCCCACAACATCACATTTAAATTGACCTATCGTGTCGGGTCTTCAAACATCGAATGCTTTATCTTTTCCTCACCTGACGGGGATCTCTTTTCTGTCAAGATTCCTCCTGTGACTTTCATCGCTCTTCAAGAAGCGCTCCCCTCTCAGACAATCCCTCGCATGAGAGTCGCCCGTTTAGCTGTCCAGCAGGCGATTGCGTCCGGGATACCTGGGATTGAACTTCTGCCAGGAAGTAAAATTTATGAATCAGTCAAATCGCACTTGTCCGGATCCTGCCTTCAAAAAACCCAAGTGTAACTCTCCCGCTTTTTAGCCAATTATTTCAACTTATCCCATCCACCAAAATTGTGGACAATCCTGTGCGTAAGTTATTGATTATTTGTGATCCAGCATCATTCACTACACCTTCATCATTTTGCCGAATATTTAATCATTGTGTAGTTGATAAAAATCTACACAAGATATATGGTGAGGGTATTCCCCAAGTCACATTACGTATGCAAAAATAGAATAAACTTTCCCAAAACAAACGGCCGACTTGTCCCGAGAAAAAGTTGAATGTTCTTATGGTGTTTCAGAGGAACACATCGTGGTGAACAAACGGTCTCCCTCTCTCAAAAAACATGTGCTGATTGTGGATGATGAACCTGCTGTCCGCAGAACTGTGCGGGGGGCATTAGAATCCTCGGGAATTGAATGCGCTGAGTCGGAAAATGGCGCGGCTGCACTCGCATGGTTGGAAGAAAACCATGTAGATCTCGTCCTTGCTGACTATCACATGCCTATTATGAGTGGACTGACTCTGTTGGAACGAGTCAACCGGACCTTGAACGGCAGAACCCCTCGGGTAATCCTACTCAGCGGAGTCATTGACGAAATACACAAGCACAAAGCCATGGGACTTGGCGCCTATGCGATTATTGACAAGCCCTGTAATTTCCGTGAGCTTGTCGAAAAAGTAAACGAGGCTCTCGATTTCTGATTTCCTCCCTCCTCACTGATTCATCCCATATTGGGTATATCTCGTAAAGTCCGGACATCTCAAGAGTAAGCCTGTCATAGGGTAATCCCCCACTATAGGGCAGATGCTCCAAGACATTGCCGTTGTTCTGGAAATCATCCAACTACCCCTCGCTGATATTGAACGCCTCATCTCCTTGACTATGGCTTGCCGATTTCATTCATCTTTGACTTTGTTCATCATCCTGATCACCTGTTTGAGTTGGTGGATATCTCCACAACCGGCCAGGGCCGAAATTTCCGCACCAGGTATGCATTAGGGAGCGCTGAACTTCCCCGATCAGGAACCGGTCTTTGCTACCGGATTCTCCATATTTCGCTTTACTGAATTTAATGGGGAAGGGGAGCGGTTCAATGGCATCCCGTGAAACCATCGGATTAGATCTGATTACCGCCAGTTGGACTCGCCACTGGTCCAATACGAAGGATGGAGCACCAACCTCACACTTCGGCCCAACCTATGGAGCCAAAGTCATGATGGACCTCTCGTTTCTACTTCCTGAATCCTGGAGAGAGCGATAAGACGCCCTCGAATACGCATCCGAGCACGGTAGAGGAAAAAGCATCTAATCCTGGCGACTACTCACTTGAGGCAGGAACCAGAGGTAATCGGATCCAGGACTCTCCGGCATCCATGCTTCGGTACAGCCCTCCTCCATTGGTGCCAACGTACAGAATGCGTGGATCCATGGGGCTCATCTGAAGACTACGAATACTGGCTGCCTCCAATCCCTTAATTTTCGGTTGCCAGGTCTCTCCTCCGTCCTCACTTTTTTGAACCCGATCACTCGTCGCCATATACAGAATGGAAGGGTTGGTGGGATCCAGTTGGATGGCACTAATATAGGCGTGTTGAATACTTCCTCCGATTTTTGTCCAATGCTCGGCCTGGTCCGTTGATTTATATAACCCGTCCGTGGTCCCTGCATACACCACGTCACTATTCGTTGGGTCAACCACGATTCCATTGACTCCCAACGCCATTGAGGCCATTTTGGCATCTGAAGCCACCATTCCCCTTGATGATTTCTCCCAACTTTCCGTGGCATTGATGGTGCGATAGACGCCTCCGGTAGTCCCCGCATACAAGACGTTTGGACGCTGAGGATCGATGGCCAGGGTCACCACAAAACTCACCTCCGTCATTCCCTGCATCCGTTCGGTCCAATGTCGACCGCCATCCAAACTTCGAAACACCCCAACGGTCGTTCCCGCATATACCATCTCCGTTCCCAGAGGATTAAATACAATCTGATTGACAATAGCCGAGATCGTGCCTTTCTGAATCCCGGAGTTATAGGGATGCCACGTTCTTCCCCCATCGGGGCTTTTATAGGTTCCATCGCCCATCGTTCCGGCAAACACGGTGGCGGACAACTGGGGATCAAGGGCAAGACAAAGCACTCGCGTCCGGGCTAGTTCGCCGGCAAATCTGGTCCATGTGGCTCCCGTATCCGAAGATTTATAGACCGCTTCATCCGTCGCAACATACACAATGTTGGGTTTCGTGGGATGTAAGGCAATGGACACAATGGTATCGCTTCGTTGCCCACAGGCCGCCAGTCCGAACATCAAAAAAACAACGAAAATCCAATGAGCGCGGAACATCTTAGAACCATCCTTCATTATTAAATGGCAAGAGCTCACACCTTATGGGAGTGTTCAATAATAATAATTTCCAAGAGCATATTGACCCACAAGCACGGTGCACGAGGCATCGGGGCGGTTCAAAAAAGCATACCCTGAGCCTTTCGAAGGGTTCGTCCAGCAAGGCCGCAGTCATTTTTGCGCGCAGAGCGTATTTCCAGTACGTGAGCACGGAAAAATGACGAGAACGCCGCTGGCGGCTTTTTTCAACAGCCCCCTTATTGTCCAGGGCGGTATGGTTCGGCATATCCGGTCAGTTCAACATAGCCCTGGCCATGAATTTCCTCTCCCTTCCAAAGCCCAGTGACATCCACAGCTCCTTCCCAATACGTCACATCGGTACTACGCCTGGTTACGAGTTCTTGATTGGCCATTCTGGGGGAAATGTTCAACTCGACCTTTTCAGAAGGAATGGACAACGTCCATTGATTGGGATACCGCGCCCCACTGAGCGGACTCGTCCAATAGCCATGTACGCTTACCTTAATCTCTTCAAGGGAAAGGGATGTCGACGATCCATTTGGTCTCACCAGCGTTCCACTGGAGGCAGGATCAAACGTTCCATCCGCACGGCGAAGCCCATAGGCCATAATGTCATAGTCATTCTCAAGTTGCAGGCTGAACCAATCCCATCCAACGAGACCTTCCGAAAGGTCAGCAGATCCAAACTCGTGGTCCATCCAACTCACGCCGTTGACTGCCAGCGGTGTCCCCTGTACCACCACCGATCCTGCCGTCTGGAGACGGGTCAATGAATAATAATGGGAGGTATCTTCTGGATGCTGGCCTTTCCGGCTTACGCCATCTGTGCCATGAGTAACGGGAGGTTTACTTGATTCGAGCGTCAAATCAATGGAAAAATCCTCGGCCTTCGCCTGAAGATGAAATTGTCGATGATCGGGGGCCACCGTCTTCACCGACCACCGATCGATCCACACATTCAACCGATCCGCTTCGGCTCCGGCCTTCTTGATTCCGGCACGACTGAGCTTTTCGGAAAACCCGAATTGCTCGTTCGCTTCGTCGGTCAAGGCGAAATGGGCAAAGTACAAATGTCGCATGGCCCATGCAGAAGGATTGCTCCAGGCATCAGGTGAGTCGATTCCGCGACGAAAAAATGTCAGTTCGTAACCAAACCGTCGACCATTCGTGCTCGACAGATGTCCGGTAAAATACCACCACTCTGTCTGAAACTGCTTATGACTGCCATGATCCCGCGGGAATACATAAGCGTATCCAGGGCGGGCAGGAGCAAATTCGTGAAGTCCAACGTTGGAGGTCTCTGCAAAAACCGACGAAATCCCCAGTAGCGGGAATATGATCAGGAACGAAATCTCGAACCACCAGGATCTCGCTCTCACCTCCTGACCTGTATAACCATCGCGTGGGTGAAGGCCTTCGTCCACTTCATGCTTCCGGTTATACCACGACCTTTCATTGCGTACAAATCCCTTTCCCCGCAAGGATTTTCTCATTTTATTGAAACACGTGGAGCCACTATTTTACGTTGACTTTCTCGAAAATTCTCCGCTATCGTACCGCATGTCTTCAGATTTCCCATCGGCCGAATCCGACACCTTTCCGATACCGGACATCGTGCCGATTTTCCCACTACCCACCACGGTTTTTTTCCCTGAAACCTATTTGCCATTACACATCTTTGAACCCCGATACCGTGAAATGGTTCGACAGGCATCCGCTCAGGGGGATTGCATCGGGATGGCCCTGCTCAAAGAGGGCTGGGAAGACGAGTATGAGGAAAGTCCCCCGATTTACCCTATCGGATGTGTGGGGCGAATTATCAGCTCACACAAACTCCCTGACGGCCGGTTTAACATTGTCTTGCAAGGTCTTCAGCGATGCACCTTTGAGGAACAAGAGGTCTCGACGCCCTACCGACAAGCACAAATTATTCCCTATGCCCAAAGGGGCGCGGCCTCCCTGGACATTGAGACCCGCATCAATCTGGAGCAGGTCACCCAAGAATATCTCACCTGGAAAAAAGCTCATGAGTTGTGTCAGGTGATCGCTTCTGGCAAACTCACGGATTCCATTCTTGTTCATAACCTTTCAGCCGGTCTTGATCTGTCACCCGTGGAAAAACAATTTTTACTTGAATCCGGCCATCTCGTCCAGCAAGCTCGCCGCCTGATTGACCTGATCCGCTTTAAACTTGCCGATCTTCGAACGGCACAAGGATAACACACCATGTCTGATGCCGTTGCCATTGAGGTTAAAGGGCTGGGGAAAACCTACGACACCGTGACCGCGGTGAAGGATCTCTCCCTGTCCGTCACGCAAGGGGAAATTTTTGGCCTCCTGGGACCCAACGGGGCAGGGAAAAGCACCACGCTTCGAATTTTAATTACGACCCTGAGCCCAACATCCGGAACCGCAACGATCTTCGGACATGATGTCGTCAAAGAAGCCGATACCATTCGACGGCTGATCGGCTACGTGCCTCAGGAACGGGCCATCGACCGCTTTCTTACCGGACGGGAACATCTGCTGTTGCTCGCGGATCTCTATCATCTCCCAAAGAATGAAGCCCTCACCCGGATTGCATCGCTTTTGAAGCTGGTCGATCTGGAGGAACATGCCGATCGCGTGGCTAAAGGCTATTCCGGCGGGATGAAACGAAAATTAGATATCGCCTGCGGCTTGTTGCCGAATCCCAAAGTACTTTTTCTGGACGAACCCACGCTTGGGCTTGACGTTCAGAGCCGCCTCAATATTTGGCAATACCTCCGGCAATTGCGCGAGCAGGGCATGACCATTGTCATGACCACCAATTACCTGGATGAAGCCGATCAGCTTTGTGATCGAATCGCCATCATTGATCGGGGAGAAATTCGCGCCATTGGCTCTCCAAAGGATCTCAAGGCCAGCCTGGGTGGAGATGGTGTCTGGCTCACTCTTGGAGATCCTGCGCCTCAGGTCGTTGAAACCCTCTCAACCGCACTGAAAGCTTTACCCTTCGTGCGTGCGATCCGTCCTACTCCACAGGGTCTTGATATCCGTGTCGATGCTCCCGAGAAGGCATTGCCTGCTATCCTCGAGACGACCAATCGAGTAGGATGTCGCCTCGACGGAATCGAATATCATCGGCCGCGACTAGACGATGTGTTTGTGGCTCACACAGGCCGGTCCCTCACAGACCAACCCCCTGAACCCACGACCTAAAATCATATCCTATAGATTCTCACTGTTCTGGAAAGGTTTCTCCATGAATGAGCAAATTCAAGAGGTGCTTGCCCTGACCAATCGATGGGTCAAGCGTTTGAGCCGGGAAAAATTCAGTATGCTGTTTACCCTAATTCAGCCCATGCTGTTTTGGCTCATCTTTTTCGGCAACCTTTTTCAACGTGCTGCCGACGTACAGGTCGTCCAAGCCCCGAATTACATGAGTTTCCTTGCAGCCGGCGTCGTCGTGATGACCGTCCTCAATAACGGGCTGGCAGGGGGTGTAGACCTCCTGTTTGATAAAGAAAACGGGTTTCTGGAGCGATTGATGGCAACTCCCATCCGACGATCGTCCGTCATCCTCAGTCGGTTTCTCTTTGTGATGGCCATCACCGCCATGCAAATACTGGTTATTCTGGGAGTGGCCTTTTTGTTTGGCGTGAGTGCGGAAACCGGGATTTTAGGAATCGCCCTCATTTTAGTCATCGGCATGCTATTTGGTGTCGGGCTCACCGCCATTTCCATGGCCATGGCGTTTTCCGTGAAAAGTCACGGAGATTTCTTCTCGGTGCTTGGCTTCCTCTCGCTCCCGATGATCTTTCTCAGCTCCGCACTCGTCCCATTAGCGGCGATGCCGGGTTGGATGAAATCACTGGCTTTCTTTAATCCGATGACCTGGGTCATTGATGCCATACGGCCATTGATTCTTACCGGCTGGAGCGAAGCGCTCCCTCATGTGGCCATCGCACTGGTCGTTCTCGCCGTCTTCGACGGGCTGTGTCTCTATGGGGGAGCCCGCGCGTTCAAGCGCTCCGTCGGCTAACGGCCTTTCCCCAAATTATCAACTCCTCAATAAGACGTTTCTTCCTCTTTGGGGAGGCGTTGTCGTATCTACCCGGGACAAAACTTCTTGCACTCACCTTCAGAGACAAAAATTCAAGCCCTGCTTCGTTTGCTGTCCGATCCCAACGAACAGGTCGCCAAAACGATTCAACAGGAATTCGTCCGAATCGGTCCCTCGGCCTTACCGTTTCTGGAAAAAGCCCGCGCAGATGATACGGCATTGGAATCCCGTGTTGCTTTTGTGAAAGATGAAATTCGTTTTGAGCAACTCAAAGAGGAATTCAGCACGTTCGTTGCCCATTGCTCCCGGCAGATTGATTGGGAGCAGGGAGCATTCCTTATCGCCAAGATCGCCTATCCGGATGTCGATATCCCCCACTATCAGGAGTGCCTAGATCTCCTCACGGAAGAATTTCGAAAAAAATGGCATTCCGAAGAGGCTCCTCCAGGGAAAGTGGCCAGACTCCTCAGCGCGTTCCTCTTTAAAGACAAGGGATTTTCCGGCAACCGCATCCATTACCATGATCCCGATAATAGCTATCTGCATCGGGTCATCGAATCCCGGCAAGGGATCCCAATTTCACTCTCGGCCATCTATGTGTTTGTGGGAAATCGTTTAAATTTGCCCCTCTCCGGAGTCGGTATGCCGGGACATTTCCTGGTGAAGATTGAAGGAGAGCCTATCCCGCAATTTGTGGATTGTTTTAACGGTGGGGCATTCTTACGGGAACAGGACTGTGAGCAATTTATTACGGCATCCGGTTTGGACTATACTCCTGAGTTTTTAGAAAAGAGTTCGACGCGTCTGATTCTTGCCCGCATGCTCCGGAATCTGTTGAGTATTTATGAGCGGGAAGAACGGAATCCCATGACGGGGCGGATACAAACTCTGCTTCAAGTTCTGGACGAATCTTCCACAGATGAGGATCCTTCCCTCTAGCCACGACAGGTCATATCCGTTAGTCCTTTACCTCACTAACGGGTTCTAATCCTTTGTTGAGATTTTTCCTCCGCCTGATATTGAGCCTCTCATCCATTGTGGAATTTGCCCTTGGCACTTGGAAGGGCCGGATTTCGGCGCGCCTCATCCATGAAGACCCAGACCCGAATCGGAGCCCGCACGGCAGAGAAAAGCAGACGGCTTTAGCAAAAGAACAAACGAGAGAGGAGTGGTGTGCTCACTTGTCAGAACTTGCTACTGGGTACCCCCCATTTGCAATACATTGGTGTAAATAAAAAAGGGTCGCTGAAATTTATTATTCCAGCGACCCGATTGGTTTCAACATCCTGATTGAAGATCAAAAAGCGCCAGCTCCTCCTCTGGTATCGGCAACGACTATTTCACCCATCATTTTGTCTTTCCCGTGAATGGTGCAATAGAAAACATCCCAGCTGCCTGAAAAATCTTTCCCCACCGGAGGGATAAATTTGAGCTGGATGCTCTTGCCTGGCTCCACTATCCACCCGGTGGCATCTCCATCTTTTACCCCCTCCGCTTCTCCAGTGACCACTACATCCATTGCCTTAAATGCTTTCGAGACAAAGGAATGATTAGTATGGTTTTCGTTTTTTAAAATGATCACGTTTTCCTCACCAGCCGCCATCGAAAAACCGGGAGCCCGGGTCCCGGAGGAGCTACCTAAAACATGGTAGCCGTTGTCCTTAATCGTGACATTAATCGTGGAGCCTGCAACAGCCAGCGTGGATCCAAACATTACTAAAAACATTGTGCCCAAAATGGAAGTTAGGCTTTTAGAAATGTGAATCATAAAGACTCCTTTGTAAAAGATTAATTCGGTTATTGAAACATTGCACAACTTGAAATACTCAAGACCTGTGCCAAAATACCTAGAAGGAATCAATTTGATTTTCCAGAAAAATTTTTCCTTGCATGAGGAAGTGCCGCAAAAACCCTCAATCTGGTACAGGAGAAATGTCGCTCTTAGCATCAGTTTAAAATTGCGGTCTGTTTTTGGTAGTTTTCTCCGCCTGACATTTTTCTTCTCCTTCATGTGTTGGGGTTTGCCCATGGCACTTGGAAGGGGGGGGGCGGAGCGGCAGCCGAGTTTTCACTAGCGCCTCCCGAAAGGCGCAACCTTTGTTGTGGAGCAAAAGGACCCAAAACCATTTTCGCCCAGGTCGGCACATGGAATCGTGCTGACGCAAGCCACGGAGGGGCGGACCAACTCGCGGATCGGACAAGGTCCGCTTTTTGCTTTGAGCCTCAGCCCGTTTGGCCGACCTGCAGGCGAGGGTTATAGGATCGCCCTCAAGTCTAGGCCACCTTGGAGGCCTTTGCTATCTGGAAGGTCAGGAGGTCTTTTCCTTTAATGATGGGGCCTGAGAAAAATCGGCGGGCTTGGGCCACGACATTCGACCGGTCGGCTGCCTCATAAAAATGCGAAAGCACAAGTTTTTTAGCATTGGCCTGTTCTGCTATTTTTCCACATTCTTCGGCATGCATATGTGATCCACCTGGCTGATGAGAAGAAAAAGAGCAGTCCAAGACTGCCAGATCAGTATCCTGACAGAGCCTCACTAGATTCGGTGAAACCATCGCATCTCCCGAAAAGGCCGCTGACCGGCCCTGATATTCAAGACGATAGCCGAGACAGGTCTGTTGCTCAGAATGGGTCATGGGCAAGGGCGTGATCTGCGTATGGCCAATCAAAAACGACCGATCCTTGACCTCTTTGAGGATCACCTGAAAAGGTGGATCTGAAAAATTAGGGAATGTCCGGAAAATCGTCCGAAAGAGTCGTTTCGTTCCAGGTGGACCATAAATGGTGAGGTCCGGTCGAACGGCCGCAAACTTTGAATGGCACACCGCATCAAAGAAAAATGGAATAAAATCAGAAAAATGGTCCGAATGGTAATGGGTAAAGAGTAAGTATTGGATCGTATGGCGATCTATGCCGGTTTGTAATAAATTTGAGAGCGTTCTCGGACCAAAATCCAGTAGAATAGGCCGGTCCGTCTCGACTACATACCCGGCGGCAGCGCGGGTAGGATGAATATTCGTTCCTGAACCTAGTATGGTGACCTTCATTGTTCGACCTTGCCGGTAAATAAACACTCCCTGATGACTACCCCCCGTATGGCAACCCAACCCGAAGCAACCCGTTCCATCAACCTGTTTTTCGGCCTGTTAGTTCTGGGGCTCATCGTAGCAGGCATTTGGACATGGCATCATCTGACTTTCGACACTCAGGATTACATCACCGAGGAGATCCTCCCGATACTCGGAGGCCTTCTCGTATTGGGAGTAAGCATATGGGTTGGCACAAAAAAATGGCAGGCTCGCAAAGAGCGCCTTCAGCTTCGCGATCGGCTCCTCCAACGCTTTCAAAAAGAACCCTCAGCCCAAAAACGACGAGATCTCGCCTTTACCCTTATTGAAGTGAACCAATTTGAAGTAGAAGGATTGGAAACCGTTTCCGAACCGATGGCGGAACTCTTTATTTGGACGTTGAAGACGGCTATAGGTGACAAACAACATCGCATACGGGGAATGTCAGCCAGTTACCTGGGAATCTTGAAACATCAACCCTCGATCCCTTTATTGATCCGGGCGTTGGAAGATGACCATGCCCATGTGCGAGCCTGCGCCGCATTAGCTCTGGGTCGCATGCGGGCTCAAGACGCGAAGGCGAAATTGGAAGAAAAGATGAAAGAAGACTGGGACCAGACTGTCCGCAGCCGCTCCCAAGAAGCGTTAGAACGAATACGATAGAACGCTTCCCCCTCCATGACCATCAATTCAGCTTCCGATTCAATGCCGCCTGATCAGCTTTGGTAAAGCGATACCCCTTGTTCATCAACTCCTGCATCCCCTCCATCAGGATTTTGAATTGAAGGTCCTGGCGAATGGTATCGAACAGACCCGTCAGGGCTATGACATACCCTCCATGAGGAAGTCCATCCAGGTACGGTAGCCCGAAGGCTGCCAGCACATCCTGAATTTCCTGCGCACTATATTCCTGATTATCATCCCCGTCTCCCACTAAAGCCATTTGATAAAAGGTGAGGCTGAGGGAGAGCCGCTGTTGCATGTTCCCAAAGGCCTGCCGGGCCTGCTCCAGTCCCTCGGGAAAGAGCTTCCCACAATCATAATCAAGCCCTGTTTTTGAGGAGATGGGGGAGAAATGAATGCGCTCAACTTCTGGGCGTGGTTTCTTTTTCAAATGTTGATAAAAATAGACCGTACAGGAATCAGCGATGGCAAATTCCTGTTTATCTTTTCCGATTTGTGCGCCGATGTGTTGAGTGAAAGATTGAAAGACATCCGTGCCGGAAGAAGCCCAGGCCGTAGTCTGAAGGATCTGCTCTCCATAGCCCCCCGCGAGTCCAGCAATGAGAAGAACAGTACAAAGATGATGATTCAAACTTGGTTCCCCCTGGCAAATGATAGATGGTCATAGTATAGCACTGTAAGGAAACGCATGAGAATGATACTTCTGCGATTTCCTTTATGTTGGGCAGATAGACATTGCCATGTCGTCTTGAGCGAACACTATCCAAACACCTTTTCAACATCATGCGAGGCTAATAAACCCCAATCGATTTTCACTTCACGCCTTTGCAGAATTTCATGGTAAAATAAAAAAATGATCGTTCAACCCATCACCATCCAAGGGCATATCATTGATTCATTGATCTTAGCAAAGGTCCTGGATGCGATTGTCATGTTGGGGGGAACCTTTACCCTCTCGGAAGTGACGGTGGGAACCCGGCGGGAGGACACATCCCATGCCACCATCCTGATTGAAGCTCCCACCATGGAGTTATTACAGGAAATCCTGAAAACCATTCAGCCGCATGGGGCAGTGGTTGAAACCGAAGAGGACTGCACGGTCGAGCCAGCACCGGCTGATGGGATTTTACCGGAGGATTTTTACGCGACATCTCATCTAGCCACTCAAATACGGTGGCAAGGAAGCTGGATCGATGTCCCGCAACCCGAAATGGATGTGGCGATTAGACTCAAGCCCTCTCCACTTTCCGCACAGATGCTTCCCATGGGCTCGGTGAAAAAAGGCGACCTGGTCGTCACGGGGAGAAAAGGAGTTCGGGTATTCCCGCTGGAACGACCAAAAGAACGGGATGTGTTCGGATTCATGGACGCCCAGGTTTCTTCCGAACGTCCTCACCACCATATCATCGCCGACGTGGCCAAACGGATGAAGGCCATTCAACAACAACGAAAAGAGGGAAAAGGGTCCGGTAAGGTGTTGTTTGCGGGTGGTCCGGCCATCATCCATGCGGGAGGCCGGGAAGCCCTGGCATGGATCATCGAAGCGGGATACATCCATGTTCTGTTTTGCGGAAACGCCCTGGCCGCTCACGACATGGAAGCCAGCCTATATGGAACGTCCTTAGGATACAATCTGGGTATTGGCCGTTCCATGCCTCACGGACATGAGCACCACCTTCGCACCATCAATCGTGTGCGGGCCCTGGGAAGCATCCGAAAAGCCATCGAAAGCGGATTAATCAAAGATGGAATCATGGCCGCCTGCATACGACAGGGGGTCCAGATGGTGCTGGCCGGGACGATTCGGGACGATGGCCCTTTGCCTGACGTCATCACCGATTCCATCAAAGCCCAAGAGGCCATGCGCGCTGCCATTCCCGGCGTGGGGTTGGCCCTGTTGGTGGCCTCCACCCTGCATGCCGTGGCGACTGGAAATTTGCTACCGGCGTCATCACCAACCGTCTGTGTCGATATCAATCCTGCCGTTCCCACAAAACTGAGTGACCGTGGAAGCTTCCAAGCCGTCGGACTGGTGATGGATTCTTCTTCTTTTTTATGGGAATTGGCCCGTGAACTCGGCTGGAAAGGATAGCAGGGTACCCATACCATGAGCCGTTTATTGATGTGCCCCCCGGATTATTTTGGTATCGAATATGAGATTAATCCATGGATGAGAGTGTCGAATCAATCCAATGGAGATCGCGCCAGAACCCAATGGAAAACGCTGACCCAGGTACTGGAGAACGAGGTTGGAGTCAAACTCGAATTTATGGAACCGATACCAAAACTACCTGATTTGGTGTTTACCGCCAATGCGGGTGTCCTCCATGGGGGCAAGGCTGTTCCCAGCCAATTCCGCCACCCGGAACGGCAGGGTGAGGAGCGGCATTTCATTGATTGGTTCACCAAAAAGGGCTATGAAGTCATCAACCTTGACCCCGACATAAACTTTGAAGGGGCCGGGGACTTATTGGGATTTCCGGATTTCTGGATCGGCGGCTACCGGCAACGGAGTGATATCAGCGCCTATGTCCAGTTGTCGGAAATTTTCCAGAAAGAAATCATGCCTGTGGAATTGGTGGACCAACGGTTTTATCATCTGGATACCTGCTTTTGTCCCCTCAGCGGAGGAGAGCTTCTCTACTATCCCCCCTGTTTCGATACGTACGCCCAAACTGTGCTGGCTTCTCGTATAGAACCGGACAAACGATTTGCAGTCCCATCCCAGGAAGGCGAGCGATTTGCCTGCAATGCGGTCTGTATCGACCGCCATGTCGTTCTGCCGACCGGATGTCCGGAAACGATGGCATGGTTACACAAACGGGGCTATATCACCCATCCTGTGGAACTGGATGAATTCCTCAAGGCCGGTGGCTCCGCCAAATGCCTGACCCTCGCGCTGGATTAATCACACAACCTTCAATTCCCACATCAATCCTGCAAACTGCAGTAGACCTCTCCTACATTGTGATCCTGAGGCCCCGCGAAGGATCTGTGCCCAGGCCTAAAAACCTCCTTGTCTTTAAAAAGCGCCGACCCAAGCGCTACAATCTTCCAAACCAGGTTGACCCGGCACCTGATTTCCGTGATCACCAGTCCGAATCAATTAATATGAACAGAGGCTCCCTTCCCTTATGACCCAACCAGAACAATTCTACTCACTAGGTGACGATGACGCGATCCGAAGGCATATACGGATTGAGCGCGAAAGCGGGAAAAAATTACGGAAAACCCCATGGTGGAAAGCCCAGATCCAAAAAGGGGAGTGCCACTTTTGTCATCAGCAGGTGGGAGCGGAAAACCTGACCATGGACCATGTGGTGCCCTTGGCCAGGAAAGGAAAAAGTAATAGAGGCAATGTCGTCCCGGCCTGTCAGGTCTGCAACCGCAGCAAAAGTCTCACCACTCCCGTTGAAACTCTCCTGGATCAGATAAAAGCAGAAGGAGATTAAACAACCCGATTTATAAAATTACGTCCTTTTAAAATCCCCTCGACCTGTTAGTACTCACTTCCTATTTGCATTCCAAAGCTTTTCTCAGGCCTCCTAACAATAATTTTTTTTGCCCTGACGATCCCCCAAGAACCCAGGTACTTCAAGTCAAAAATCAAGGGTTTTTATCAATTCTGCTTCTCCCCTCTTTGAATCATACTGACTCAGTCTATTGAATGGCATCAGGGCTGTGTCCAAAACTGTGTCCAACAAAATTAATTTCAAAAAAAGGGAGAATTGTTATGTCTAACACCTTCACAAACAAACTGAAATCTAAAGCCATCTTAGTCGTGTTAAGTGTGGTTTGTGCGTTTGCTTTGTCAGCCTGTGCCAATGATCCGCATGGGAGGACCGTGGGAACCACGGTCGATGACGCGGTGCTTACCTCATCGGTGAAGTCGTCCTTGATTGCCGATGATCTCGTAGATGCGTTTGAAATTGAAGTTGATACGTACAGAAGCACTGTCATGTTGAGTGGATTCGTTGAAACACAAAATCAGATCGATAGAGCGGTGGAAATCGCCAAAAAGACGGAGGGAGTGCAGAAGGTCGTCAATAAATTAGCGCTAAAACCGAAAGCGCTTTCCCAAAGAAACCCAAGAAGTTAAGAAGCTTTTGGTCTGGGCCCATCCCCGGCATCACTTCCGGGGATGGGGCAGCCACCAGGTCTAAAAATCCAGAAGCATATCGATTATTCCTATAGACGTTGGCGGAGGCCGGCAAACCATATTTAAAGGGAACTCCTCAATCTAGATTACCTTTCTTCATAGAAACGGATGATTGTGATAAAGCCGGAACGTGCTAGAGATCAGTCGATTTTTCGGTATCGTGGTTCGGATCTTTTTCAATAATCATGAGCCAGCGCATTTTCATGTTAGCTATGGGGAGTTTGAAGCGTTAATCGAAGTAAAGACTTTGGCAATCTATCATGGTGAACTTCCCCGACGCGCATTGGCTTTGACCTTGGAATGGGCAGCCCTCCACCGTGAAGAGTTGAGACAGGATTGACAGCTTGCAAAGGCTGGGCAGTTGCCGAGACCTATTGCTCCCCTGGATTAGAACAGGCAGACCTTATGGCACTTCTGAGAATTCGACAGGCGACCCCACTCGAAAGATGGAAATTACGACTCACACTTACTGACGATTCTGTCATTGAGCGGGACATCTCAAACCTTCTGATGGGGCCCATCTTTGAACCGCTCAAGGCTGATGAAAAACTCTTTAAACAAGTCAGAGTTGAAAATGGCACAGTTGTCTGGCCGAATGGAGCCGATCTGTGCCCGGACACAGTGATCTGGGGCGGCTCACCTCCTGAGCATGCCGCGCATCCTCCCAAAGAATTGGTTGCCCAGCGCTAAACCTCACAACCCTCCCTACAGAACTGCCGATCCAACGGGTCGGTGTTGGCCCGCAATGCAAATGGATGGGCACTTCCCGTTGTTCAAATCCGCCAATTCGCACGAAGGTCGAGTCTGACACAATCACCGCGGGTTGTTGCAAGCGCTTTAAATTTCCATACTAAAGATTACCAGACGCTACTCTTCCTTAACGGCTCCATTCTTCAAATCATTAAAATCCAGACTCGTCTTATCAGCCTCTTGTTAAAAAAGAGGTAGGGTGGAGTCAGAGGGTTTTTCTGACGGGTAGGTGAGGCGACCTGCGTCAGGTTTGGCAAACGGTGTGAGTGTGTGGATTTTGAGAGAACTTGCCGAGATGATGTCGTGCACCGTCCATCCTCGAATGACCAACGCATCTGCAATCAGGGACCGGTGGCAGCGCCATGGCACCGCTTCGGCACACATGATGGCCACTCGTAGACTTTGGCCAATAGCCACGAGATCTTCCACCGCATTCCAAAAATCTTGAGTTTGCATATAATCCGCGTAACCCCGGAAGCCTTGATTTCTCCATCCCACATTCACAGAATCCGGCCGACTTTTCCTCCGGCCTCCCAACGCCGGCATGTGCCGATATTGAATCCCTGCTTCCAGGAGACTCTGAGCTAGAGCCTCTTGGTGAAACTGCGGATTGCGCCGTGAAAACGGAATCGTTCTGACGTCGACCAGTAATTGAATGCCATGGGATTCAAGAAGCCCGACGAATTCCTCGATAGGCCGTGTCGAATGACCGATGGTCCACAACTCCGGGGACATGGATGGCTCAGGAGGGTAAGTTTCAGCGGATTTGTTGGACGAACAGGACAAGTTGTTTAGCATCTTAAAAAATATCCATCAGCACTTCTTCCTAAGTTTTAAAAATCTGGTTATCATAAGAGGACAAACAAACCAGTCACACATATATTTCATCCCTCCTGTGCAATACTCAGCGAGCGGCAAGCTAAAGGGAATCCGTCCGAGATGAGAGATTCGAGTCATTCAAGACTTTGAACATTTGCAGTGATGAATGCCTCCTCAGCCTAATTCTCTTCCGATTGCAGCGACTAGTCTCCCATTTTGTCGAAAGTTCCTTGAAAACAACCCTGCGTGTAATCACCTAGATCGCCAGAGAAATCCAGCCATTTTTGAACGTAACCATTTCTACTCCAAAACAATAATGTATCAAAAGATAGAAAGCTTAAGATGATCAGCGCAGATCCCTCTGTCAGGGAACTACCATATACTGAATGGCGCCGAAATGGCGCCGAAATGGCGCCGGATCTTCAAATGAAATATCCTAGAATCCTTAAGAAAACCGGCTACTTTAACCGAGGTATTGCGCCGATTGCTGCTTAACTCTTGGGATTTGGCGCAACTTCAAGATTTAACGATAGGGGAAACCTTTGGATACCATCGCGCGGCACTGCCCCATCCTTTTAAGTGAATTCGCCCCTCTTTCTTCAACTGTCCAAGGAGCTTTTGAACTTGATCACGAGTCAATTGATGAAGCACTTGCAGCAGATCCTGCAGTTGACTTCCTTCTTGCCTATAATTTTCAATGTGCTGGAGAAGGAGTGCCTTATTCGTCTCACGGTCCAGCCCCCGCTTACGCGTATAGACACCCTTCTTGCCAAGAAAAGAATAAAAGCGCCTTGAGAGAATGGGTTTGGCTCCACGTCCAGACCCCGTCATTTCGATGATGCCACGGTCCTTGAGGAACCCAAGACGATCTTTGAGAGCGTGCGGAACTGGCTCCTCCCTTTGGACAGAGTCCAACACCAGGAAGTCTTGTGTCGTAAATGAACCCAAACCCTCTTGAGTCACTTGCTGGAGGAACCTCAAAAAGCGAGGGTTTTGCACTTCGCCTTTCAGAGTGAGGCTTACCTGAAAGTCATCAGTTGCAGTAAAATCCGGGCGAGGTTTGCTTTCCTTGATGCACTCTTCAAACATCCGGTCTACCCCTTGACCAGATCGTTCGACCAATCCGCATCGTGCAAACACTTCAGCAATACGCCGATTACGTGGAGACTGCCTGAATAAAATATTATCTGGCGTGATTCCAGGAGGAAACCCTCCGGGACTGACAATTTCGATCTTCTTTGGAAACTGACGAACAAATACCGATCCATTAAGACGATAGTCACGATGACAAACGGCATTGAGAATGGCTTCCCTAACAACCTTTTCATTAAAAGTCTGTATATCCCAAACAAACAGCCCTTCTTGATAATGCTGAACCTCATTGCGAAGATTGATTGTTTTCCATAGTTCATCGTCGATCAGGAAGAACCCTTCTCTGAGTTCCTTCCTCTGTTGAAATGATACGGATGCTTCGCTTGATCGATATTCGAAAACAACTTCCGATTGTGCAAGGTGACGGCCAAGAGCTTTCCCGGAGCCAAAGAGAATGAGTGCGCCATATGTAACAGCACCATCTACTAATAATTCTGTATCAATTAAAAGCTGAACATCAGTCACACTCTCCAAAGCACTATTATCTGATTTCCTTTTCCACATTTCACGAAATCGGGCTATTGCCTCAGGATCGAGATCCTCTAAAGTAGCATTCTTTGCAATTTCAGCCGAGAAGTCTGGCCCGGATTCTTCGAAGATGCGCTTGAGTTGGTCAGGCGTCATGGGGACGAGGCTTTCCCCACTTCGCATCCAATAGGCCCCCCTGTATTGAATCGGCATACCGATAGGTCGTGGTGGCACCTGAAACACAACAACTCGTCCTTCAGGAGGATTAAGAGTCTCGGCATCGATACGAAGACGGAGGCGTTCCATTAAACTATGTTTCGTTCGTTCAAGATCTTGGAAAGCCTGACTCCCAACTACCTTCCGAGGTCGCTTATTGGTTACGCCGAGCACCATTCTGCCGCCCCCTTCATTGGCCAGCGCCACAGAGTAATTCACTAAATCCTCAAATTCATAAGAAGATTTTGCCTCCTTGAATTCCAAGTGCTCATTTTCGCAGCTATCCATTAGATGTTGTAGTTGTTCGGGTGTCATTCCTGACTTAGCCTACATTACATTTGATTACTGATCTTTTCGACGTGGCAAGTATAGCCGATTCGACTAGACGCGCCTATAGCGACACATCACGAGCTGTAAGTACTAAAAGCGTGGCCAGGGACGAGTTCAAGAATTGTTATGAAATATGTTCATGTTCGACTTGTTTCAAACAAAGTCACATCCCCCTCATAGCCCAACAAAATGATATCCTGAGCAGAGTCCCATATTGCTGTTAGGCCACATGGATCAACCATGCCTGGTAGCCTTTCCAATGAAATAACATGTGTAAGGGGGATCAGCTGCAGAAGGTGCGGATGGAAAAGGTGAGGTGCCCTTCATAAATTCGGACAAAGAACATCGAGCTCAAGTTGATGCATAGAAAATTTTCCTGAAATTTCTTCTTCGTGTTGATGCGAAAAGGAGATAGGCCTTTCCAGAGATTTGTGAGTTGCAAGGGCTCTGTCGGATATGGGAAAGGGAAAAGATGTAGCTATTTTTTAAGTGTGGTGGTCGGACATGCCGGTTAGTCTATATTTTGTTTTTTTGTAAAGACTGGTTCAACAAAACCATCGGCTACAAGTCGCTGAACAATCGTCCAAGTTAGCCAATGTTCTTGCTTCTTGGAAGGTGGTCGGTCCAAAGGGATTTCTAGACCAGCTAGTTTCTCAATTTCCGAATTGCCCAGCCCTTCACCCTGCAGACGCCCTCTAGGATCTTTGGAAAAAGTATCGATAACATGGGACTTGAGATCTTTAATCAGATTGCGCCCTCTTTCCACTACGGAAGAGTCATCCATAGCACCCTCCTAAAAATTATCTATATTATCATTAACCGATAATGGGATGAAAATAATTTAAATTTAAGAGAGAGTCAATCAAGATCAAGGTTGGGCAGTCCCATTCATTAGAGTTTTGCGATCTATTTCTTTAGCCAGAAAATGTAAGTCTCACGAGGGTTCCGGACGATTCCAGGGAAATTTTTTTCTGGAAATCTATTATCTCCGGACGATGGGAATTCAACACCATAGCTTCAAGAAACCGACAAATCTTATTCCGCTCGTCGGTAATGCCCTCACACCAAGAGCAAGATGTTGTTTTTCTTCTCATTGGATTTTATTTTCCCTCAACGATACCAAGATCCCAGTATCCCCTTCCGACCGATGTGTTAAATGAATAAGTGTGTAGATGGATGTCAAGTGAAGTGCTCAGTATGATAGCACTTTTGGAAAAAATTGGAGAAGGTTATGGCACAGGTTCTGGTTCGACAACTTGATGAGAAAGTCGTGGATCGGCTCAAGAAGCGGGCACAGGAACATGGTCGCTCCCTTGAATCGGAGGTCAGAACGATTTTGGAAGAAGCGGTGCTCGATTATGAGGGAGCATGGGAACGGATCGAACAGTTCCACAAGCGGTTAAAGAAGTACCGCCGGACGTTCAGCGATAGCGCAGAGCTGATAAGGGAAGATAGAAATCGGTGAAGGGCTGTGTGATTGATGCGAGTTTGGCGATCAAGCGGTTAGATACTAAAATTTATTCGGATGTCGCGCTGGATGTCAGCCGGTTACAGACTTCACGTATCGGCTTTTATCCAGTTGAAGTTGGGGAGTGCTCTTCCCTAAAAGATCTGACGAGAAGAACTCACGAGGGACAAAGGCAATGTCATACTCAAAAAATTCAGACAGCTCCTGCTCCAATACCATCCCAATGAACGACTCTTTCCCGCGGGGTATGCACTGGCCCTTGCGACTGAGCAAAGTTTGTACGATTGTCTCTATTTGTCACTGGTCGAGACGATTGAGGGCACAGTGATCACCGCCGATCGTATGTTTTTCCAGGCACTTTCCAATGGGCCTTATAGCTCTGGAACCTTTTGGATCGAGGATCTTATTCAAATGAGATAGCGGGGAGGGAACGGCGCATTGCACCTACCCAAACCTTTTACCAGGTGCGCGACGTATCCAGGGTAAAAATCTTATTTTTCTCACCCTTCTCAACCCAGTTTCCAAAGAAGAAATGTTGCTTTGCAGGGCAGAAGGATTATCTCGCCGGACTAACCGAATCCACCGCCACATATTCCCCAACCTGAAGAGTGAGGAGGCGACATAGGAACTAGGCGGCTTTAAAAGTCCGTCTGGCGCCCTCCATTTCCGTCGGCGCCAACTATTCCCTTCCGCCATAATCGGCAATGCTTAGTGGAAACGGGCATTCCATTCCACCGGCAACGTGAAGGTTACGGTTGCTCTCTGCAAATCATTCCTGACATCTGATTGGACTCGGGCACTGCCTGCTTTGCAATAGTCGCCACCTCCAAAAGACGAACTTCTTGGAAGGTTTCATTCCGTTGGTTCGCCATTGCCAAAGAAAGGCCTTCATAGACGTTTCGCGCCGCTTCGGACCACTTAGGGTCACATGGAAATCCCTTGAAGGCGGCGTCTGCAGCTTTTTTTTCATCATAAGTTAAAGGTCGATTGGGTTGTTCCATGACCGTCCTCCTTTTGTTCTTAACAATGAAAGGCGAGGGCTCCTCAACAAGCTGTCAGAGTTCCGAGGGTCAATTGGGTCAAGTCCATAATGGCTTTCTCCTTGTTTTTGAGTCGTTCCCTTCCAGCTTTTGGGTTCTAAAAGAGCAACCTTAATGCCATTTCCTCACTCGCCTCGGACTGCCCCACTTTCATGCTACCAACTGGTTGATTTATTGAAAAAAACAGGAAGCTTGAGGGAAAGAAAGGCCTGAGCACCCATCAAAAGGGATGTATCTTGGTGTAGCAGGATGTATCAAAACATCTGAAAATGTCTAAATCATGACAGGTACTGAAAGATTGATGGTCAGGGGTTCCAAAGTGCTCAGATGAATTGGACGGCAATGTAGGATGACTCAGAAGGTCAATTCAAGGTTACATATTACGATGTGTGGGGTAGGAGCTTTCAATTAATACCGGACCAATTGAATCCATCGCCTCATGTTCACCAGGCTGAAAAGGGAGGAGGCGACATAGGTGAGGGCGGCGGCTGGTAGGATGTAATTCGCGGCGTGCAAATCGGGAGGGGCCAGATATCCCTCTCTCGGAGGATCGGCAGCGCCCGACGAAAGTTGGCATTCCATTCAACGGAAGGCATGCAAGGTATGACGTCATTTCTCTAAAATTACACAAAAACACCTAATTACAATAACTCAACCGCGCCATTGCCGAATTCATCATATGGTTTTTCATATGTAAACAAAAACGATTTACTTTACATACTGATTTTCATATGTAAATTTACAGTCAGACGGGGAAAGTATTGCCAAAGGAGATTAATCCAGAAACAATCGAAGATAGCGATCAAATTGAAAGACTCGATTTCGCTGGAACCCGGTTCTCTCTTGAAGAATCTCCAATTCCACAAAATCATTGATAAGCCGATTGGCAGTTTGGTGAGTAACCGAGAGGGTCTGGGCCACTTCATTGGGACTCACCACGGGTTTTTTGTACAAGAAGTTTAACAAGTCTTTTGCTCGCACAGCCTTTTTCCCCAATCGAAGAATTTCCGGTTCTACACTGCTCCGCAAATCTAATATCTTTCGGAAGGTCGCAACACCCTGATTGGCAGTTTCCAAAACAGCTAGCAGGAAAAACCGGATCCAATGTCCGATATCATGCGTGGCTCTCACCGTCGTTAACCCTTCGTAATACGCAATCTTTCGTTTCTCAATATAGCTCGACAGGTACAGCGAAGGCTTTGCCAACAAACCTTGACCGACCAGATATAGGGTAATAAGAAGCCTTCCAATGCGCCCATTCCCATCTAAAAATGGATGAATGGTTTCAAATTGATAATGACTAATAGCTATACGAACCAAATGGGGGACTTCGATCGTTTCATTGTGCCAAAATTTTTCCAAATCACTCATGAGATTTGGAATTTCTTCATGACTTGGTGGGATAAAGGCAGCATCTACAATACTCGTTCCCCCAATCCAATTTTGACTCAGGCGAAACTCCCCGGGAAGCTTCTGCTCACCCCGCACTCCCTGAAGGAGAATCCGGTGGGTGTCGCAAAGCAATCGATTAGATAAAGGAAGGGTTTCAAGGGCTTCAATAGCCTTTTTCATGGCTTGGACATAGTTCTGAACTTCTTGCCAATCATCACGCCGCTCGGGCTCAATTTGTTCTTTTGAACGCAAGGCTTCATCAATGTGTGTTTGAGTACCCTCAATTCGGCTTGAGGTGCTGGCCTCTTTAAATATGTGCATATGGATAAATAAATCCACATCGGGAACAATTAAAGAAAATGCATTCAGTTCTCCTAGAGCCTTGGTAGCTTTTTCAAGAAGAGTATTGATCTTAGGGTCTTCCCATATCCAATCGTGATTAATTGTGGAGGGCAAAAAGCTCTTATACTGGTACTGTTGTACATATCGCCCGGCTTTATATTGTTTGATATTCATAAACAATGTTTAATTTCCAGGAAAGAGCCATGCATCTTCTAAATTGGACTTTTGGATTCCAAATCTCGGGGAGACAATGACAACCGATAATTGAACCGTACTCCTTTTAATATACTTGCAAGAGAAATATAGTTAATTCTAATTGTAAATACAGATTCAACGCACTGGTGAAACGGATAGGTTAATTCCAAAAGATACCTGATTCGATGTTTTCCTGCCATGGCATTTCTTGGATTGGGTGTTTGTGTTTGCGTGATATGGTCGACATCATCCTTTTTGATGATCATATACCGATGCAGCAGGAGGTCTCTAACAGGATTATCGCCTGACGAGGCGAATCCACCGCCACATGTTCACCAGGCTGAAGAGCGAGGAAGCGACATAGGTGAGGGCGGCAGCGGTGAGGATACGTTTGGCGCCATGCAAATCCGGAGGTGCCAGGTACCCGCCTTCTCTGAGGATCGGCAGAGCTCGGCGAAAGCTGGCATTCCATTCCACGGGTAAGGTGATGAGGTGCACCATGGCGGAGACGCTCATGGTTCCGATCGCCACGACTAAGACAGCAAGGCCCACGGCAGGAATCCGGGTCACTCCAGCCAGGACAGGAATGCCCAGCATCAAGTAGGACCCGGCCTTTTCGGCTTTCTGCGCAAATTTGATCAGATGGGTTCGATCTTTCAAAAGTGAATAACCTTCATGATCTTGCAGAGCATGCCCCACTTCATGCGCCGCGATGACTGCCGCGGTGAGGGATCTGCCATTGTAATGTTTCGGGTTCAAACCGACGACTTTGGTTTCGGGATTGTAATGGTCCCCCATCGGCGTGGGTTCCACACGCACCTTTTGCAGACCAAACCGATTGAGCAAATGACGGGCTAATTCCCCGCCCGTTCCCCCAAGATCCTCACGGTGTTTACGATATTGGCGGAAGACCCACCACACCCACAGTTGGGGTCCCAACACGACAATCATGAGCAGGAGAAAAAGAAGAATCATGCGCATGGAATTACTCTATCTCCTCAGGCCGCTCCTTACCAAGCAAGGGATTGCTCCTTCTGTTGATTTCCTGATTACATTCAAGGATTTTCCGGAGAGGTCTTTTTGCTTATTGGCCTGTTCCATCAAAAGACCGTCCGCACGAGACCGCCTTCGGCCCGGATGCACGATCCATTAATCACTGAGGCGCGGGAACTGCAGACGAACGCCACGATCTCTCCGATTTCTTTGGGGTCAATCAGACGACCGATCAGGGAGGTCGGGCGGTTTTCTGACATAAAACGGCGCCCGGCTTCCGCTGGCGGAAGGTCGGGAAAGATGTCCCGGATGAACTTCTCAACACTTTCCGTGCGTGTGGGGCCGGGGAGCACTGAATTGACCGTCACCTCCGTCCCTTTGGTGAGTTCGGCCAGTGAACGGGCAATGCCTAACTGCATGGTTTTGGTTGCGCTGTAATGCGCCATTTCGGGAGCCGGGGAGACGCCTGATTCGCTTGAAATGAATACGATCCGTCCGTGACCACGCCCGAGCATGCTCTGGAGGTAATGACGGGCGAGACGCACGCCGCTCATGATATTGATTTCGAACATCTCCTGCCACGCCTGATCCGTTTCCTCAAAAAATCCGACGGCCTCGTAGATGCCAAGATTGTTGACCAGAATATCAACCTCGGGCACTTGGGAGATGGTGTGGTTGCACCCGGCAGCAGTTCCATTGTCAGCCACAAGAGGGATCATCTCTACATGGGGAAGATCGGCCTGGATCTCCGCCATCGCTTGCTCCACGCTGGCCTGCGTACGACCGTTGATTATCACTTTAGCGCCCTCAGCGGCGAGAGCACGCGCGATTTCCAGCCCTATGCCCCCTGAGGACGCCGTCACCAACGCCGTTTTCCCATTTAGATTCAGATTCATGATGACACTCCCTTCCCATGACGGACGAGTGGAACTCCCCGATCAGGTTTTCTACTGTTTTTCGCTAAATTGTTTACGAAGAGCACGAGACGATAATCGATGGTTCGCCGGGAGGCGGAGGCAGGGCATAGACTTCCATGCCGGGTTGTTCGGTAAAGGGATCACTCAGGAGTTTCAACAACCGGTCTATTTCCGAATAGTCCTTCTGCTGAACGGCTTGGGTAATGGCCCTTTGCGCGAGATGGTTTCGGAGGATGTACTTGGGGTTCAGCTGATCCATTCTGACTTGGCGTTTCTCATCGTCGCTTTTTTCAGCTCGAAGCCGTTCCCGATACCGTGCGGTCCAATCATCAAAGGGTTCTCGGTGGAGGAACTGGTCCCGTAGTTCGGAGGGTACCGTGGGACTCTCCTGGCGAACGGTACCCAAGGTACGGAACAGGGTCGTGTAATCCGCCCGGCTCGAATCCATGAGGTTCAACAGATCGGTCACGAGTTTGTCGTCTCCCGCATGCGATTCGACCAGACCGAGTTTAGCCCGCATCAGTTCGGCATATTTTCCCGTCATCGCCTTTTCATAGACTGCCGGAGTGGCATTGACGTCGGCTTCTTCCACGAACGGTGACAAGGCCCGCGCCAGCGCCCGAATATTCCAATAGCCGATGTCGGGTTGGTTCTGGAATGAATACCGCCCATGATGGTCTGAATGATTGCAGATAAACGTTGGATCAAAGCCTTCCATGAACCCGAAGGGGCCGTAATCCATCGTCAACCCGAGTATGGACATGTTATCGGTATTCAGGACACCATGGGCCCACCCCACGGCTTGCCATTGAGCCACGAGATGTCCGGTGCGAACCGCGACTTCATGCACCAGCCTGGCATAGGGATTCTCTGCTTCTTCCAAATGCGGATAATGATATTCGATGACATAGTCTGCCAGCGTTTTCAGATATTCGAATTGACGGCGATAGTAAAACACCTCAAAACTGCCAAACCGCACATGGGTCGGCGCCATCCGGAGCAGCATCGCCCCCGGTTCTGGTGTTTCCCGCCAAACCACTTCTTCCCCGGCCACAATACATAAACTGCGAGTTGTGGGAATCCCTAACCCATGCATGGCTTCGCCACAGAGATATTCCCGAATAGTCGAACGCATCACTGCACGACCATCGCCATCACGTGAGAATCGCGTCAGCCCTGCGCCCTTTAATTGCAACTCCCACCGCTCCCCTTTTTGATTGCGCACCTCGCCCAGCATGATGGCCCGCCCGTCGCCGAGCTGCGGCACGTAATGTCCGAATTGATGCCCCGAATACAACATGGCAATGGGATCGCTCCCAGGCAACAGCTTGGCCCCGCAGAAGTATTCTGCAAACTCCGGACGGGTCCATTCCGTGGGATCAATTTCGAGTAATTCGGCTGCTGCCGGATTCACGCTCACAAGGTAAGGATTTGGAAAAGGCGTTGGCTTGACCCGCTCATGAAACACGTCAGGCAGGCCCGCATAGGTGTTCTGAAAATTGAGATGTTCTAATTTAGCCATAACTTCATTATCCGTGACCTAGGCGAGGTCGAGCAACCACAAACATCCTTTTATCCATTTGAGCCATTTGAAAATTCACCGCTGACCGCGAAAACCTATAGACCACTCGGCATGAAATGCCACATCGGTGTGAGCTCCAAACGTGTGGCTCAACTCCGTATCTCTTTCGATTCAACTGTGTGTGTTATATTCTCAACAACCATTTTTTTGATTTCAGTGGAAATCGAAAAACATCAATATATACAATACATTAAAGCTAATGCCTTTTTAGGTTCAATTATTGCTTTTGTCAGAGTGCAGAAGTCTCAAAGCTGAGAAGCTTATGATTATTGGGTGCGCAAATTTTTTGTTAGACCCACGAAAAAGAAAAGGAGATGGCATGATTCTGATCTGTGCATGGTGTCGACAGGAAGGCAAAACTGGAATACTTGGAAGGAACCCGGGAGAGTCCGGGGAGATGAATGAGCCGGAATCCCACGGGATCTGCCACGACCATGGGCTCCTCCTGCGTCAGGCTTTCACGCGAAACCTTGCTCATCGCCCTCTTTCAACCGCCACTCTCTCCTCCTCATCAGCCTCCTTCTAACCAGCGTTCACTCTTCCTGATGCTGAGACCCGGGTGGGCAGGATGCCAGGAGTGTGTTCTCCAGCCGGGGAACAGATATGCCTCACGGCTGCCAATATGGGAGTGTTGAATAATAATATTTTCCAAGGGCCTATTGACCCACAGGCACGTTGCATATCAGAGCCCTCGGAGGCGGTTCAAAAAGCATGCCCTGAGCCTTCGAAGGGTTCCTCCAGCAAAGCCGCGGTCATTTTTGCGCGCAGAGCGTACTTCCAGTACGTGAGCACGGAAACATGGCGAGAACGCCGCTGGCGCCTTTTTTTCAACAGCCAGCACATGGGAATCTCAACAGCTGCGCTTTGTCGGAGTGCCGTCTTGCGGACGGGGATCGAGAAAACCGGGGAAAGTTGCTTATCGGCGAGGAGTTGGGAATTTGCTGGTCGTCTTTAATCGATTTTTGATCAGGACCGTCCCGATATGAGGGAGGCGGGCGGTTCGACGGACCTCATACCATCCATACGCCAACACGCTCAGGACCAACACGAGCGCTATGCCTATCGAAAGGGGGTCGGAACCGATAAAAAACTCAATGAGATGCACAGTGGATCGTTCTCCAGATGTATTCTCATTTTTTCGGTAGTTCCCGCAGGATCTTGATATTTTCTCTCACCTTCCGAATTTTATTCCTTTTATACATATTTCCACTTACGGCTGTACCAAATTTTTCCCAGGGATTGCCTAACCATTCATTCTGCTCGTTTCGCGCCGGAATCGCTAACCTGAGTGGTAAATAATAATAATTTCCAAGGGCCTATTAACCCACAGGCACGGTGCCTATGTAAGACCTCGGGGCGGTCCCAAAAAACCTGCGCTGAGCCTTTCGAAGGGTTCCTTCAGGCCTGCCCTGAGTCATGTCAGACGGAAGGCCGCAGGCATTTTTTCGCGCAGAGCGTACTTCGAGTACGTGAGTGCGGAAAAATGGCGAGAACGCCGCTGGCGGCTTTTTTCAACAGCCCCCTAGCCGGTATAATGCCTTCATTATGATGTTCCCCCTGCCCTCGTTCAGATTTTTTCAGACCTGTCTTCTGATGCTGAGTCTCACGGTGTTTGCACCCCTAGACTTGGCCCTAGTGAGGGGAGCCACGCCGGTCGGTCTCGCTCCTGCCGATGATACCGAAGAAACAGTTGTGACTATCAATATTAAATCTCGGGAATTCAACCCCAACAGCCTTTCACTCACCGTGGGGCAAAAAACCCGGCTGGTCCTCAAAAATTCGGATACGGAACTGCATGCATTTCTGCCGGTCGGCCTACTGACAGATATCCACTTGAATGTCAGCGGAAGTGGTGCCCCACAGTTTTCCAAAGAAGGACTCAGCCGCGTTTTGCTTCCCACCCGAGGCCAAACAGACATTGTCTTTATCCCATCTCATCCCGGTACGTTCCCATATTTTTGCGATTTACCGGGCCATGTGATGCGGGGTACCATCGTGGTACACAAGAACGAGAGTATGGTAGATTAGCCACCTGGGCATGAGGGACATTCCCCTTTCTACTCGTACACAAAATCATTAACCAAGCATGTTTGTGAGGAGGAGTTTGGTTCCATGAATATTGTTCGCCTTCAACCAATTATGACAGATACCCTGCAACCTGCGGCAGATCATCGCCCCGGGTCCCCTGTTCGCCGGATGTGGTCTAGGCTCAAATGGGCAGGCCTCCTGTGCTGTTCCTCGCTGTTAGCCTTCACTCCTGTGTGGGCGGCCGAACCAACATCCGTCGATGACGAGGCCCTGCTCACCACCGTTCGGGAATTTGCCAATGCGGTAGGAAACGGCGATCGAGTCGCAGCAGGCCAACGGGATTTTGTGTGCTTACATCAGATGGCCCAACAGCAGTTGTTCTCAGACGGGAACTTTCCAGACCCGTCAAACCCTATCTATGAATGGTGTGAACAGCGTCGGCAGGAGGCCCACCAACGAGTCATTCAACAACACGACCGGGCATTGGATAATGTGTGGCCTGGACTGGGGAAATTAGTTGATTTTTCAGACTTCGAACGATTCTATATTGCGGAGACTCTCCACCAACAATTGGCTCCGTCGTTTTTTGTCATGCAGGCCATTGCAGTTCAGGAACCAACTACGCCATTTGTCATTGAGACCGTGGAATCGGGTGCCTTGCCCCATGCCTCGTTTCCTTCGCCGGATGAAACCGGAGTCCTCGCCACACCCACCGCCTTTCTGACCACAAGAGTGTCCTACCCGAATGCCTTGACGGCACCCATTGCCAATGCCCCGGGAGCCGAGGATTGGGCAGTGCCTTATAAAAAGGCTCAGCGGGTGGTGAAATCCGTCAACGTGAAATGGGTCGTGCTTTCAGATCTTAAGCGATTGGGATTTCCCACGGACCGTGCCGTGCTGGATTTGATTCTTGATGGCCCGCATGGCACAACCATTCCATTTGTGGTGGATCCAGGTGGATTTATGCCTCGCTCAGCAGAATGGTTTGGCCTCCCGGAAAGCATGGAGACCATACAAAAAGGGATTCAGCAGGCACAGGCAGCCCTCACCAGACTCGAATCCATCATGAGGTTGAACCGGATTTTGATGATTGGTCCAACTCACATCCCTACCCTCGAAGTTTTTTCAGATCAACTGTACAAAGGGTTTCTCGATTATGGAAGTCGTTTGAACGGCCTTCAATTGGGTGACGAGCGACTGGCCCAACGGTTTAACGAACTCTATTGGACAGTGCAATCCCAAACCGACCGGTTTGATATGTCCCTGGGAATGGAAATGGGCGGGAAGGCTGAGCCGATGCCTGCCGATTTTCTCTATCGAATGATTCCCGTGATGGAGGCCTTAGCCTCCCTGGAGCCCGGTGATTTCAACAACCGCATTCGCCTGTCCTCTACCTACCGATGGACGAACGACCAAATGGCGGCCCTGTCCGCTCCACAGGAATTACTGAGTGAAATCCCAGCCGACCAGGACGAACTTCGCGCCCAGGTGCTCTTGGAATTGGCGTGGGCCCGGATTGGGAAAGTGGCCTGGAACCGGCACTTTGACGATCCAGACATTCAGAAAGGCTATGAGGCAGCTCAAAAAGCGTTCGAACTCACGGAAGATCCGCTCAACAAATTTACGGCAGTCTATGCGATGGCCTATAGCCTGGCGTTTCACGTACCTCGTGACAATCAGGCGATGTTGGGTCTACTACAACAAGCCCGTGACTGGTTTGAAAAAACTCCCGGCTCAAGCCCTCAAAGCTGGGCGTATATGTTGCACAATGATACGCTGAAGGGGCTAGTCGAGAATGATCCCGCCTTCAAATCATTGCTGGCCGCACAACTAGATCCTGCAAAATAGGTGAGAGCGGCCTCATGAAATTTTCACATGCGGTGTCCCGGACAAACTGACGACCACAATAGGCTGGAGAATCGCATTGCCTCAATGAACGTTCTCCAGCCTTATTGGTTCACCTTCCCTCTTCTTTTCAACACGGTCCCTCTCTCCCGGGAACCTCTTCTTTAAATCACTTCCCATGGAGCTAGATTTCCGAAAAAATCCCGCTATCTTGAATAACATGCTCGACGTCATGGCCGATGGCCTGTTCACCGTCGATGCCAAGGGTCACATTGTCGCCTGGAGCACCGGGGCTGCTCGGATTACGGGATATTCCAGTCAGGATATCCTGGGGAAATCCTGTCATATATTAGAAGGTCAAAATTGTAAGGGCTTTCGCGTCCTAACGGAATTCCTGGAGAACCCGACCCCGTATCCTTGGGGCATCTGTAATCAGGAATGCAAAGTTCTGGGGAAAGACGGACGAGAACTCTACCTCTTCGGCAATGTCTCGATCATCCGAGATGAACAAGGTCAGGTCGGAGGTGCTGTGGGGACCTTTACCGACCTCACTTCATTTATTTTAAATAATCAAAAAATTGCCGTGCTTGAGGAACAGGCGAAATCCCGTGAGTCCTTTCAACAGCTCATCGGCAAAAGCCCTGCAATGCAAGAAGTGTTTCGCCGCCTCCGCCTGGCCGCACAAAGCGATGTCACGGTGCTGCTCACCGGGGAATCCGGGACCGGAAAAGAACTGGCGGCCCGAGCCATTCACACCCTGAGTGATCGAAAAGATAAACCGTTCTTCGCCATTAATTGCTCAGCCATTCCTGAAACCTTGCTTGAAAGCGAACTTTTCGGGCATGTGAAGGGGGCATTTACCGGGGCCATACGCGATAAAATCGGCGTCTTTCAAGCCGCCGGCGGTGGCACATTATTCTTAGATGAAATCGGAGATACCAGCCCTCTCCTGCAGTTGAAATTACTCAGAGTCCTGCAGGAAAACGAGATTCGCCGGGTTGGAGATGATCGGGGCATGCAGGTCGATGTTCGACTCATTACGGCCACCAATAGAGACTTGAAAGTCCTTATGGCGGAAGGCACGGTTCGGGAAGATTTTTATTATCGGATTCATGTGTTCGAGATTACCCTCCCGCCTTTGCGAGCCAGACGAGAAGATATTCCTCTACTGGTTCACCATTTCATGTCGGCCAGTTCTAAGACGTTTCGTCGCGAAATAGGAGATATAGCCCAGGATGCTCTTCAACGATTAATTGACTATAACTGGCCCGGCAATGTCCGCGAATTAAAAAATGCGATCGAACATGCCTTCGTCACCGTCAATGGTGATTGCCTCACCCTGTGGGATCTTCCTTCCGAAGTCCAACGTCCCCCACGATCTAAAAGTCTCAAACCTCTCTCTTCCCAAGTAGAGCCTTCCCTTCCACCCGATGAGGAAGCTCGCATTGCTGGAGCCCTCCAACAGACCAAGGGCAATAAAACGGAGGCCGCCAAGCTACTGGGAGTGAGCCGGGTCACCCTTTGGAAGAAAATCAAACAGCTTCAGTCCCCTCCACACGCATAACCCATCCGTTAACATGTTAACTTAACAGTTAACACATTCTGTTCAGTCCATATTAATTTTAAGACCATCACTCGGATTTGACCTGTCGTAGTCTTTCCATTATCCATTGTTTTTGTTTGAAATTTTCAAATACGGCTACAGAAAAACAATCTGGCACAATCCATGCTTAACTATGTTGCATGGACAGAACCTTAAAAGAATATTTCGAAACGAGCTCAGTCGCTTTCGACCAATGCTCCTTTTCAAGAAGGAGGGGAGGGTATCAATCATGATTGTGAAACAATTTTATTTGAGTTGTTTAGCTCATGCGTCTTACATGATTGGCGATCACAAAACCTCAACCGCTGTGGTCGTAGATCCTCAAAGGGACGTCGAGCAATATCTTCAGGAGGCCCGACGTCACGATTGGAAGATTCGGTATGTGTTTCTTACTCACTTTCATGCGGACTTTCTAGCCGGGCACCTTGAACTGCAACGACAAACGGGTGCTGAGATCTGTCTTGGCGCCAAAGCCAAAACCGACTTCCCCATTCGAAATTTTCGGGACAAAGAGGTGCTTGAGTTTGGATCGGTGCGCATTCAGGTGCTGGAAACCCCAGGACATACCCCTGAAAGTATTTCACTTGCCGTCTACGACCTGAGCAGGAGCGCCGATCATCCACACTGTGTGCTGACAGGAGATACCCTGTTTATTGGCGATGTCGGTAGGCCGGATCTTATGGCCTCCATTGGCGTGACTGCCGAAGAATTAGGGGGCCAATTATTCGATTCGCTCCGAAATACTCTCATGCGCCTTCCGGATGAAACGCTGGTCTATCCGGCACACGGAGCGGGATCTATGTGCGGGAAAAATTTAAGCAGTGACACGGTGTCCACATTGGGCAGACAACGTTGGGAAAACTATGCGCTTCAACCTATGACAAAAGAAAAATTTGTGGAATTGGTCACGGCCGACCAACCTGAAGCCCCTTCGTACTTTGGATATGATGCCAAGCTGAATAGGGAACAGCACCCCGTTCTGGATGATGTGGTACGGAACAGCCTTACGCCACTTTCTCTTCAAACGGTGTTGGATCACCAGAAAAGTGGGACTCAAGTCCTTGATGTCCGAAATGCCGTTGAATATGCCGGAGGCCACCTGAAGGGGAGTCTCAATATTGGATTAGGAGGAAAATTTGCGACATGGGCCGGGACGGTCCTGGACCCCAAACGCTCCATCGTCATCATTGCCGAGCCTGGACATGAAAAGGAGGCGATTCAACGATTAGGCCGCATTGGGTTTGACCGGGTCCTGGGCTATCTGAAGGGTGGAATGCAATCCCTTGAGGTAAACCCCGATATTATCCAAAAAGTCCAACGCATCTCTGCTCAGGGACTTGCAGAACTATTGCCCACCTCCCAACCACCAATGGTTGTCGACGTCAGATCGGAAAAAGAGTGGCAGGCAGGGCATATTGATCGAAGCATCAATATCCCCTTACCTCACCTGGCCGAACATCTTCAGGACATCTCTGCGGATACCCCTGTAGTGGTCCACTGTGCCAGTGGTTATCGATCATCCACCGCCATAGGGATTTTGGAACAAGCCGGACGAACCCAGGCGATGGATCTTATCGGCGGGCATGACGCCTGGCTCACCACATGGGGGCATCCACGCCACAAAGTTCAACACGAAAATACCGCCGCATGCGCGAAATAGCCGTAAAGGACAATACAAGATGAATATGATGCTCTTAGATCAAAAACCAAAATCGGGAATGGATCACAAAAATCAGGTATCGCCTCTTTCGTTGAACGACCCTATTTATATTGATGTCAGGACTCCGCAAGAATTTGAAGGTATGCACATTTCAGGTTCTCGAAATATTCCTCTGCCAGACCTCCATACCTATGTAGAGGAACTACAGACTCTCTCTCGTGAACACCCCATCAGGTTACTGTGCCGAACACAGAACCGTGTGAAGATTGCCTACGAATATTTGACCAACCATGGTCTGACGAATTGTGAAATTCTGCAAGGAGGCATTACCGCCTGGGTTAATCAGGGCAAGCCTGTTGTCCGGGGACAACAACGAATTTCACTTGAAGGACAGGTTCGAGCCATTGCAGGTGGGGTGATTCTGGCAGGGGTAGCCTTTGGCTTCACGGTTCACAGTGGATTCTTTTTCATCCCCGCCTTGGTTGGAGCCGGGCTCCTGCACGCGGGATTAACCGATTCGTGTTTAATGGGTATGCTGTTAGCCAAGCTACCCATGAACCGAATTGGAAATTCCTCGAAAAATATAGGCAAGAAAGGAGATTCATGATGAATTGTCCACGATGTGAAGGATTATTGATGAGTGATCAAGTCTATAACCCGGAAGAAGCTGTATATGTGTTGCCCATATGGCGATGCGTTAATTGCGGCGAATCGTTTGATCCCATGATTCTCCAAAACCGGACGACACAAAAAGCGAAAGGGATCATGCAACATTCAAAATCCACAAGTTGGACAAACAATAGAACCCCATTAGCTATTACACGATAGGACGTCTATAGTTTTGCCCAGGCCCTAACCTGGAATTCAGTCAGGTCTGTCACACCTTAATCACAAGGAGGTTGCTATGCACCATTTAATTCGTTCCGTTTTGATGTTGGGGGGTTTTAGCCTTTTGGCCATGGGGTGGATGACCACTCCAGCCATGAGTGAGGGAAAAAGCCCGACAGATGGCTATGATATTCACATCCAGGCCCCGCATATGATGGCGGATGGGACAGTGGGAGGACCGTACCATCATTACTGTAAGGGCATTTCGGATGAACTGTTGCAATGTCAGTTATATGAGTCCACCGATCCTAATGCCAAACTGGTGGCCATTGAATATTTTATTGCCAAAGACCTCGCACGCAAAAATGTCCCCCTGATTCAGTGGAATCGGGCCTTTCATGATCATCAAGTCGAAATCGATACCGGTCGCGTGCAAATTCTCGATGTTGAAGACCCTGCCAAAGTCAAAGCACTGGCAGAAGCGGCTGGGAAAACTGATGGAGTCATCTTCCACCTCTGGGGCAAGCATCAGGTGGTTCCAGATGGGGCCGTCTCGATACCAACCTCGCTTGGTCACGTCTTCCGAACAGAATAATCTAACCTCACAGGGAGAGCGGTCTGTTGCTCTCCCTGTATTTTTACAAACTCATTATTTTAAGGAGCGCTTGTGATACGTCGGAAATTGGGAAGGCTCCTGGTGGGGTTTTTCATTTTTCAAATTCTCTGGGCTTTTCCAAGTGAGGCGGCTGATCTTGAAGTGTTAAAGCCTCGGGTACCTCAGGATCAGATAGCCGAAGCGCGATCGTGGGAAAATCCATTTCCCTCCACTCCTGAGAATATTGAGAAGGGCAAACACATTTTTCACGGCAAAGCCTTTTGTGTCACCTGTCATGGACCAGACGGAAAAGGCCTGGGAGATATACCTGGATTAAGAGGAAAACTTCCCCGGAATTTTACGGATAAAACCTGGCAGGCAGCTCGCACCGATGGGGAACTCTTTTGGATATTGCAAAACGGCAGCCAGGGGACTGCTATGGCCTCCTTCATCCCCCTGGTGTTGACTGAAGAAGAGGCTTGGTATGTGATATTGTATGTGAGATCATTTGGCAATGGGGTAGAATCGAGAAAAGAATAAAACAATGATACGGCCATCGACCTCAGTAAGTTTTCTATCGCTCACCACGAGGCGTTTGTGGCCATTTAGGTTCCGAATCCGTTGACCGGACATCTTAAGAATGTCAATATGCGATAAGAGGCCACGCCTGGAGTGGCGATGATCAAAGTGTTACATGCCGGATAAGCCGGTGAGTTGATAGATATTACCCCTCTCACCAATATCGCGGAGGGAAGTGAAACAGCGGATCCGCATGGCCTTGCGGTTGTTCAACCCTAATTTGTTCCGTACGCGAGCATGGCCTTTTCCTGAGGCCATATTCCGAACCACATCTAGGAAGGAGGACTTGGCTTATGACGGTTATGCCTCTAGTTGTTCTTGCAACCTGGTTAGCGTTCACCTCAGTCGAATCTCCCTCCCCCTCAACGACCTTAGCCTTGCCCATAGAACCCGACGAAAGTACGCGCATCGATGAAATCTACGATCAGGAAGCCCTCATGCTGCTGTCCCTGTATTCCTTAAAAGGGAATGGGAAAGCCGATTACATTACGGGACGAACGGTCGAACGACATGTCCGAAGCACCTACGGAAATCCGGTGTACTACACGTTAGAATTTCCCGTTTTTTATTGGTGGAACCATACGATGTGGAATGACCCGTTTGTCGATGGTGTCAACGGAAACGAACAGGTCTATCAAGAGGAAACCGATTTTGATGTGAGCCGTTATAAGCCTTGTGTCTTTAACGGGCAAACTTGCTAGCCAAACGGCGATGGCAGCAGGGTCTTCTCCCTCAACTATCCATCGGTTCGTCGATAGGTCATCTAGGGCTTTAGCCCCCCAAAACAATTCCATTTCAGATGAATATTCTGCATAAGAATCAACGGCATGGGATTATTAAAATGGAAAACCAGGAACGGACCTTATAGCGCTTTCTGGAATATTCTGAGGAGCGGAGAGGGTAGGTATTTATTCTATCCGTACATTCAGATAAAGGCCTGGCCTCTAGAAGGGCAGGCATTCTGGTTTCTATTGGAAAATGACAAGGTAGATTGACCTATGAATGAGAAAAAACCGGGAATAGGCCGTCGCCAATTATTGCAGGGAAGCCTGGCTCTTGGATTGACAGGCCTACTGACTCCCAAAGGCCTTTGGGCCAAGGATTCCCCGACCGTCACCCTTCCTTTCGAGCGAGGTCGCCGGCCCTTGGTCGCTTTTCCACAGAAGCGGCCACTCATGGTGATGACCACAAGACCTCCCCAATTGGAAACTCCATTTCATATTTTTAATGAGGACATCTTTACGCCAAATGATGCGTTTTTTGTTCGCTGGCATCTTGCCAATATCCCTCAGAAAATTGACATGAACGGCTTCCGGCTGACTATTCGCGGTCGAGTCAATCACCCACTATCCTTAAGCCTTCATGAATTACAAACCCAATTTGAACAAGTTGAAATTGCGGCCGTCGCCCAATGTGCCGGAAATAGTCGCGGGTTTTTTCAACCACGGGTACCCGGCGGACAATGGGGAAATGGGGCGATGGGAAATGCCAACTGGAAGGGAATCAGACTTCGTGATCTCCTTCTCAAGGCAGGAATAGAAGGTGATGCAGTACAGGTGAGGTTCGATGGGCTGGACCAACCGGTCGCACAAGCCACGCCTGACTTACGAAAATCGCTGAGGCTTGATGATGCCCTGCAGGAAGAGGTGTTGATCGCTCACTCCATGAACGGGGAGGCACTCCCCATGCTGAACGGCTTTCCCCTTCGCCTCGTGGCGCCTGGATGGTATGCCACTTATTGGGTGAAGATGCTGAATGATATTGAAGTGCTCAATGAGGCCGATCAAAATTTTTGGACGACCCAAGCCTATCGCCTGCCGGCTAATCCTTGTCATTGCGTGAAACCAGGAGAGGCCTTAACCGATACCGTGCCCATTGGCAAAATGCCCGTTCGCTCCTTTATCACGAATCTGGAAGAGGGTCGAACCATTCCGGGAGGGGAATCTTGCACCATTAAAGGCATCGCCTTTGACCAGGGCTATGGCATTGATCGCGTATTAGTCTCTGTGGATGGAGGACAACAATGGCTATCAGCGCGATTAGGAAAGGATTATGGAGATTTCAGCTTCCGTCCCTGGGAAGCGAAATTTATTCCGAAACCTGGACAGGCGTATGCACTTCAATCATTGGCCATCAATCGGATTGGAGAATCACAGCGATTTGGTGCCCGATGGAATCCAAACGGATATCTTCGTAATGTGATCGAAACAGTGAACATTCAAGCCAGCTGAGGACAACCCGTGATGCGTGTTTGCATGGTCGTTGTAGTGTTTCTGTGGATTTCAGGACTAGCGTGGGAGCTTCCGGCCAATGGCGAAAACAGGGATCAGCAGGTATCCATTCTTAATCTTCCTCCTGATCCGATATCGTTTCAACCCGGTTCCGGGAGTGAACTCGCCAGCCGGTACTGTTTGATGTGCCATTCGGCAGAGTATGTGTATATGCAACCACCTCATCCCCATGGGCAATGGATGGAAATCGTCAACAAAATGAAAGAATCATTTGGCTGTCCAATCCCGAATGAGGACATGGCTCAATTGGTCGACTATTTGGTGACGCAAAATTCACTCCAGCCTTCACCTTCTGCGCCTCCCGCTCAGCGGGACGACCAGACAGACACACCCGGTCAATCCTCCATTCAATCTGGCGATTCCCAAAAAGGAAAATCCCTTTATGAACGACATTGCGTCACCTGCCATGGACCAGGTGGCAAGGGAGACGGCCCCATCGGACCGGTCTTGGTTCCTCCAGCAGCCAACCTCACCTTATTAGGTAAGCAATCGGACAAAACCATCCTTGATACGCTCCGAAAAGGACGCCCGGGTACGGCCATGCCAGCCTGGGAACACGATCTGAATCCACAAGAGCTGAATCATCTCCTATCATTTCTTCGAACCTTAACACCATAACACCGATGAATCCTTCGAGCCTGACTCAGAGGCCATTCCATCAGCAACCAAATCCATTCCTTGGATTTCTCTTTTCATGCGGGTGCTTCCCGTTCGTAGCTCCGTGAGGCCCGAAAACCTCCGGGGAATATTGACGGTTGTTCCCATAAAATCTTCCGCTTCTCTCGCCAATGTCTGTTAGCGTCACCTTAGCCAATTTGGAGATCCCATACCCATGCGCCATGTAAAAATTGTAGCCACGATTGGCCCTGCCACTGCCTCCCAAGAATGCTTGAAACAACTCCTGCATGCCGGGATCAATGTCGCCAGGTTCAATATGTCTCATGGAACCGCGGAATGGCACAAAACCACGATCCAACGACTGCGATGCCTTGCTCTTGAGGAAAAGACGCCACTGGCCATCCTTGTAGATTTGGCAGGTCCAAAAATCCGCCTGGGGAAACTCCCGGACGAAGGAACCCTCTTGCAGAAAGGCCGGGATATTATACTGGTTGCGAAGTCGGATCAAAGCTCAAGGCAAAACGAATCGGAGGAAACGCTGCCGGTCAATCTTTCTCATTTCTCGGATCGAATGGAGCCAGGTCAAATCGTCCTCATTGATGACGGAAACCTGGCCCTCACCCTGGAAAAGCAAGAACCCAATAGACTGATCTGCAAAGTCCTGGTGGGAGGCAAGGTCACCTCACATAAAGGGGTCAATTTCCCTGGTCTCCCCCTCGACATTCCGGGGTTTACGCAGAAAGACGCCGACGATCTTCAAGTAGCCATCGACATTGAAGCCGATTATATCGCCCTCTCGTTTGTTCGAAGTCCGCAGGATATTCTCACACTCCAAAGGGCTTTGGCTGATCGATCAGCGGTGATTCCTCTCATTGCCAAAATTGAAAGGCCTGAAGCCCTGACATGTCTTGATGAAATCCTGGATGCGTCAGACGGGGTGATGGTCGCTAGGGGAGACCTGGCCCTGGAAATGAGCCCGGAAGAAGTTCCGCTTCTGCAAAAGCAGATCATCGCACAGGCCAATCGTATGGGAAAGCCCGTGATCACCGCCACACAAATGCTGGAATCGATGACTCGCAATGCTTTTCCCACTCGCGCGGAAGCCTCGGATGTGGCCAACGCCGTACTGGACGGGACTGATGCCGTCATGTTGTCGGCCGAAACTTCAATGGGAAATTTTCCTTTGGAAGCGGTCCAGGTCATGGATCGGATTATTCGACAAGCAGAAAAAGAAATGTTCCGCAAAAGCCAAAACCTCCATTCGCCCAAAGGAGTCGTGCGTTCTACTCCGGAAGCAGTCTGTGAAGCTGCCGTCTCTCTTGCAAAATCCATTAATGCCCAAGCTATCGTGGTCTTCACCGAGTCCGGCCATACAGCCATGCTATTGGCCCGCCATCGACCGACGGTCAAGATTTTCGCATTGACTCCCTCCCCAACCGTCACCCGTCAATTAGCTTTAGTATGGGGCATGACTTCAAGTGTATTTCCTCAAATCAATAAAACCGATGACCGAATTCATGCCGCCCAGGATCACCTCAAAAGGCTCGGCCTACTTCAGGAAAGCCGGCTCATTGTCATCGTCACCGGAGAACAATTGGGAAATGCCTTTGGAACCAATATCATCAAAGCCCATGTGGTCGTCTAAAGTCGAGCAAGGAGAATAGGAAACATGTCCCTCAACATCATCATTATCGGCGGCGTGGCAGGCGGGGCGAGCGCGGCCGCCAAGGCGCGTCGGACCAACGAAGCCGCAAACATTGAGATGTTTGAAAAAGGACCTTATGTCTCCTTCGCCAACTGTGGCCTCCCGTACTATGTCGGAGAGATTATTCAGGATCGTGATGACCTTCTCCTTCAAACCCCGGAACGGTTTTGGAAACGTTTCAGGGTGCAAGCCTACGTGTTACACGAAGTCCTTCACATAGACCGAACGGCGAAATGCGTACAGGTGAAAAACCTGATGACTCAGGCAATCACCACGCACCCCTATGACACACTCATTCTGGCACCCGGTGCCGGGGCCATCATGCCCGACATACCCGGCATTCACGCCAGGAATATCTTTACGGTCAAAACCGTTCCTGACTCTGATGCCATCAAAACCTTTCTCGCTGGCCAACCTTCTCAGCACGCCTTGGTGATTGGAGGGGGATTTATTGGACTGGAAACGGCTGAGGCCCTGATAGGCCTTGGATTGACCGTGACGATTGTCGAAAAAGCTCCTCAAATACTTCCTGCTTTTGATCAGGACATGGCCACCCTGGTGGCTCATCATCTCCAAGAAAAGGGGGTGAAGATTATTGCGGGTGACGGTATCAACGGATTTCGGCAGGACGGCGATCTCGCCAAAGAAGCCGAATTAGAAAGTGGAACCCGGCTGCCGGTGGACCTGGCCATTCTCTCGATCGGCGTCAGACCGGAACTCAAGCTTGCCAGAGAGGCAGGACTTGAAATTGGTGCAGCAGGAGGCATTGCCGTGGATACACGACAGCAAACCTCTGACCCCGATATCTATGCAGCCGGTGACGCGGTCGAAACGCTCCATCTCGTGACTGGCAAATATGCCAGAATTCCTTTAGCCGGCCCCGCCAATAAGCAGGGGAGGGTCGCCGGAGCCAATGCTGCGGGCGGAGACTTACGGTTTCACGGTGCCCTCGGAACGGCAATTGTCGAGAGCATGGGCATCACCGCTGCCAAAACGGGATTAAGCGAACACGAAGCCAAGGCCCACGGCTTGAATTACTTTGTCTCCCTCACCCACCCCCTGGATCATGCAGAATATTATCCTGGAGCAGTAGCGCTTCACATGAAATTAGTCGTAGAGCAACAGACGGGAAGATTGTTAGGTGCTCAAATTGTGGGGGATCAGGGAGTGGATAAACGCATTGATGTATTGGCCACTGCGATACATGGAAATTTAAATGTCCAGGATTTGGAACAATTGGATTTGGCCTATGCCCCCCAATTTAACTCGGCCAAAGGGCCGGTCATTATGGCAGGTTTCGTCGCCGCCAATACGCTACGTGGTGAGGTCAACACGCTCACGGGAGAAGAATTACAACAGAAAAAAAAGACGAATCCTTCTCTCCAATTGTTAGATGTCCGAACCACGGACGAATATCAAGAAGCGCATATCCCTCATTCCCGCCTCATTCCCGTGGATGAGCTGAGAGACCATCTTCAGCAACTGGATCCCTCCCAGGAAACCGTCGTCTATTGTCGAGTCGGATTACGCGGATACCTTGCTGCGCGCATTCTCCTTCAGCATGGCTTCACCAAGGTCTTCAACCTCACGGGCGGCTTTTTAAGTTTCCCTCAATAAAATTGGATCCCCCTACCATTCAAGCAAACCCATAAATCTTCGAAACCTTGAGCTGTTAACTCGTTAACTCAATTCGTTAAATCAAGCTTAACGCTTCACCGCTTTTTTCGTTGCTGGATATTTTTTCATACGTCATAAGCAATTGATATTCCTTATTTTTATATCATTTATGTCATTTGGCATTTGGTTTGCTGATGTTTATGACATGAAGAGAAGAAATCCAAAGGTCCCTTAACAATTTTCACCAAAGGAGAGCGCTCATGGAACAAACGACAAGTAAATCTCGAACTGCAGCGATGTTCAGTGGTCAAGCCACATTGGGCCGGATCCTGGTCGTTGACGACGAGCCGGATGTACGCAAAGTTGTGAAATTGTCATTGGAAAAAGCCGGCTACGAGGTGATTGAAGCCGAAGACGGTCAACAGGCCGTGCAAGAAATCAAAAGTGGAGAAAACCCTCTTTTACTGGACGTGATCCTCACTGATATCCGAATGCCCAAACTGAACGGACTTGAGGCCATTCAGTTTTTTCAGAAAGAATTCCCACGTGTCTCGTTGATTGTGCTGACGGGATTTCCGGATTTAACTATGGCCACGTCCTTGATGAAGAATGGGGTTATTGACTATTTGGTCAAACCGGTTGAAAAGGAGAAACTTCTGACTGCAGTTGCGAAGGCCATGGAACAACGGGAGCTCAACCATCTATAAGAAGTTAGAAGAGAGGGGTACTACCTCCCTCTTTTTGACGAAAAATTCTTTCTGAAAACCTATGAGGAAACTTCTAGCTTTTCATTTTGGTGTTGATTTTGCTCTAACTATTAGGAAAGTGCTGAACATGGGTTTTATGAGTCAAAATGCCCCATTTAAGATAAGCTTGGGATGGGGAATTTTTCCCCATAGCATATTCAAAAAAGATCTTTTAAATCAAAAAACCTCGAACATGATGAGAATGTCTTGTTTTTCTTAACCAATTATTAATGGAGGTGTTCCCAATGGCTCACACGAGGATTGTCCACTTCAGAACTCAAGGCCATGCTCTCGTACTCACGGTGGGCGTCCTTCTCTTTCTCCTTTTTCCCGGTCTTCTTTTTGCCGCCGACGGAAAAGATGCAGAAGCCCTGATCAACACCACGTGTTCGACCTGTCATAAGTTTCAGGGCGAGGGGGAGAGCCGCTTTAATTTAAAGGCTCCGGATCTCATGTGGGGGGGCAGCAAGTTTCAGCGGGATTGGCTGATTAAATGGCTGACAGGAAAAGAACCAATGTTATACGCCAAAAGCTACCGGTGGGATCAGTCTCAACAACCTGAGCAGCACATGACCGTCTCTGAACCGGAAGCTGAAGGCCTTGCCGACTATTTCGAGACACACCTTCAGGATCCGAGAGTAAAGCCGGGGTCCATTGATATGTCCACCTTCAGCAAACAGGAAGCGAAGTTTGGAGAGGAAATCTTTACCCAACATTCCTGCATTGGCTGTCATCAGATTATGGTGGATGGGAAAAAGACCGGCGGTCCACAAAGCGCCTCGTTCTTTAACTCCGGCAAAAGGCTGAAGGCTGATTGGATTTATCGCTTCAACTCCGATCCCCCCGACTTTGTGCCACACAGTGGAGAGTTTGTCGGGGATGTCAGTGCACTCGGGCTGCGATATGTCACGGGGTTTATTGCGACCCGAGGGAATGAGGATTTCCCCTATTATGAACCATGGAAGAGTGCCGATTTCGACCACCCGAATATGGAAAACGGTGCAAAAATTTATCAAGAATACTGCGCCCAATGTCACGGAGCGGAAGGCAAAGGTGATGGTCCGGCGGCTTCAGGCTTAGAACTCAAACCGGCGGTGCATGCCAATATTCCCTTTGAAAAAATTCCTCTCGATTATCTGTATAACGTGATTTACTATGGGGGGAAAGCTGTTGGGAAATCTCCCCTGATGCCGTATTGGGGACTGACCATTGGCGGGACAGAAGGCCTATCCGATGTCATTGCCTATTTGAAGACCACGTTTAAGGGTGCCCCGGAAATGGCCGGCACGGCTTCACCATCCGGAGGACCATCAGGAGTCTGTCCACAACCGCGCAACACCAAACGGGCACCTGGCATGTTTCGCAATATGACCAGTCCGTTACCCAACTCTCAAGAGCACATCACAGCGGGAGAAAAGCTGTATCACGAAACCGCTCAACCCTTGGCCTGCACACAATGTCATGGCGACAAGGGGGACGGGCAGGGGGCAATGGGCGCAGCGTTGAATCCACATCCCCGAAACTTTACATGTGGAGAAACGATGAAAGATATTTCTGACGGGCAACTGTATTGGATTATCAAAAACGGATCGCCGGGGACAGGCATGATGGCGTTTTCCGGGATGCCAGATAACCAAATCTGGCAAGTGATCCAGTACATCCGGACTTTGGCCAAATAACCGGAAATTCGGTTCAAACCCTTCTGGGTAACCTGAAATTTCATTTCAGGGACTGGAGACACCTTCTCCAGTCCCTGAACCTAACGAGTAGGAAGAGCGCCATGCCACCAGTACCCGAAAATGTACAGCAGGACAATTCCGACCTTCCCCGAATGTTGAAACATCTTGAACAACACCACGCCCTCATCTTACAGGCTGCCGGTGAAGGCATATTCGGGCTGGATTTGGAGGGCCGGCATACCTTTGTGAACCAGGCAGCCGCGAAAATGTTGGGCTACGAGCCCCAAGAACTGATCGGCCAACCCAGCCACTCCCTCTGGCACCACACCAAAGCCGATGGCACTCCCTACCCCCAGGAACAATGTCCCAACTATGCGACTTACAAGGATGGCCAAGTGCATCGAGGGGACAACGAAGTGTTCTGGCGAAAGAATGGCACCAGTTTCCCCGTCGAATATTCCAGCACCCCTATTCGCCATGAAGGGGTTCTGGTCGGTGCCGTTGTGGTTTTTCAAGATATTACCTATCGCCGGCAATGTGAAAAATCTCTTGAACAATTTCGTCGACACAACGATATGATTTTACAGGCCGCTGGCGAAGGCATTTTCGGGTTGGACCTCCAAGGACATCACACCTTTGTCAATCCTGCCGCCAACATCTTACTCGGCTATGAACCGGGCGAGTTATTTGGAAAACCCAGTCACACCACCTGGCACCACACGAAATCAGATGGCTCTCCTTATCCTGCAGAGGAATGCCCCATCTATGGAGCCTATAAGGATGGGTTGGTTCACCAGGGTGAGGAAGAGGTGTTCTGGAAAAAAGATGGGACGAGCTTCCCTGCCCGGTATACAAGCACCCCGATCTGGGATGAGCAAGGGGGATTGGCGGGAGCCGTGGTCACGTTTCAGGATATCACCGAAAAGAAACGGATGGCTGCCCAATTATTAGAAGAAGCCAAACTTGCAGAAGTGACCAGAGTTCTTGGGGATATCGGCCACGATATTAAAAATATGTTGATGCCTGTGTTGTCAGGTGCAGATTTATTAAAGGATGAATTGGATGAACAGTTCCCCACCTTAATTCGGGAAAAGGCGAAAGGGGCAGAGACCAGTTATGCCAACAGCCTGGATCTAATCAGAATGATCGTCACCAATGCCAAGCGGATTCAGGACCGTGTGCGGGAAATTGCGGATGCCGTGAAAGGTGTCACCAGTCCTCCACATTTCACACCCTGTCGGATACGAGACGTCGTGGATGGAGTGCTCGACACTCTTCGCACGTACGCTGGAGAAAAAGGCATTACCCTTCTGACCGATGGCCTTGATGCCCTGCCGGTTATTGATGCCGATGAACGTCGACTGTTTAATGCCTTTTACAATCTCATCAATAATGCCATCCCGGAAGTGCCCCGTGGAGGATCAGTCACGGTCGGCGGATCTCCAGGACCGCGTCCAGACACCGTAGAATTGACGGTAGCCGATACCGGAAAAGGAATGCCCGCAGAAGTTCGGGATCGGCTCTTTACCGCTCAGGCCATTAGCACCAAAAAGGAAGGAACAGGGCTCGGAACCAAAATTATCAAAGATGCCATTGATCTCCATCATGGCCACATTACGGTTGAAAGTGAAGAAGGCCACGGAACGATCTTTCGTCTTGTCCTTCCCGTATCTCAAGTCGTTTCATCCCAGGCCAAGCCTGGCAACACATGACATGATCATGCGATACAAGGAAGATTCATTCCTTGCACAAATTGAATCCCTCTTAGACAAAACCATACATTCCCCAACTGGTAACTGTCGGTTGTATCGAAATATCTTTGGAGGATGGTGTCCACTGCGCGGAACCACTCATTGAGTAGTGATCCTGACCTGCCCATCCTTGGAAGAAATACCTTTCTCCTTTCCTTTAGGTCCATGGTCACCCCCGAAACCACATCTTCTGTCCGCGCTAGCCTGTTAATCCTTTTCAGGCAACCATAAATCACCATATATCATTCGTAACCTGATCAAATATTGCTTAGTCTGGATACATGACATAAAAACGGGGTTGATCCAGGGAAAAACAATTATTGGTTCCCACTCACGTCAATTACCCACCCACTTATGTCTGGGGAATCCCATCGGACAAGACTTCGTTTTGTAATATAGACGGGCTGTTACCCATAACTGGTGCCCCTGTAGCCACCGGTAGAAAAAAGAATTTCCTAATGGTTCGACCAATCCATAAAAACAAGAATCTAAGAGCCGGTTGCCCTGATCAGAGCAGACTCTTGTCTCATTCGCTTTCTCCCCATACAATTAACTTCTACTCACCTTCAAACGTTTCATTTGTTCATCCCTGGGAGATTTCCTGAAAGTAATCTATGGGGTATTGTCCGCACCGCCTCGATAAATCTTACGGCCTGCATGAATACCTCTGGGCATCCTGGCCTCAGCGCATGAAGTGGTGAAGCTCCTGGAACTGGAGGCGATGAATATCATTGTGGTTCATAATTTCTTCCTTAGTCCGTTTGGCTTTTAAAGGTATGTACCACGATTCTGACATCTCAGGCCCTACCCTTTCACTTTTTCCTCTTGCATCTTAGGTTCTCATGGACTTTCATTATTTGTTAGCACTCCTCTCTGGTGGCGTGATCGGCCTGTTATTAGGGGCCACAGGAGGGGGAGGATCGTTAGTGGCCATTCCCTTATTGGTCTATGTGGTTGGCATACCTGTTCAAAATGCCACAGCCATGTCACTTATCGTGGTTGGCTATTCGGCTCTCTTTGGGGCATGGCATGAGAGCCGACAGCAGCGGGTTCACTTCATCTCTGCCCTTTTATTCAGCCTGACCGGAATGGTCGGCGCTTGGGTGGGCGCTCATGGCCACCAGCTCGTTCCAGACTCCCTGGTGCTTTTTTCGTTTGGCAACCTACTTTTGTTTATTAGCATGTGGACCTTTTGGAAAAATTATGAGGGGGAACAGAACGATGTCCCGAGCGGATGCGCAAAAGAATTTTCCGGGCGTTGTGCGCTGAAAGCCCTCACGCTCGGATGGGGGGTTGGCCTGTTGACAGGGTTTTTTGGGGTCGGAGGCGGATTTCTCATTGTTCCTGCTTTGATGTTTCTCATGGGATTTCCTATTCGGTTAGCTATTGGCACCTCGCTTCTCATTATTGCTCTTATTTCCATTGGTGGAGTGATCGGCCATTTCAGGGAGGCCCACCTGGATATTGTGTTAACGGGATTGGTGTTACTCGGCAGTCTTCTCGGGTTGATGTTTGCTTCACAAGTGACGCGATCTATTCCAGCACATCATCTGAGACGGGGAGTGGCCATCCTCATAGGTGTAATCGGCATATTGTTAATCGTGGCCAATGCCAGACCTCTCCTCTTTTAAAATGGGATGGAGTGCCTTCAAGAAGAAGCTGCATCCTCCGAAACCGGTTTAAACAATAGCATCACATCCCCCAGCTCCAGTGTGTGGTTCTTTTCAAACTCCCAGTGTGAAAGTATCGTACCTTGCCGATACACCCGAAGCAGCAAATCCGGCCGCAAATCCATTGCGGACTTTCCAACATCCTGCTGGTCGGCCGTTCGTTCTTCGATACGGACCTTCCCGCCTGCCGTTAAGAAATCTTCCAAATAATCCACCAAAAAATGTTGATCCACTGCGGCGGCTAACATATATCCACCATACGTCGCCGGCGAAATAATGGTCTGTGCCCCTCCCTGGCGAAAGAGTTTGACGTTTTCTTCTTCCTTGGCACTGACAACCACCCGACAACGTGAATTCAAATTCCTGACGGTTAACAAGATAAGGGCATTCGTATCATCTCGTCCGGCGGCAATAATGACGGCCTTGGCCTCATTGAGAAACGCCCCATACTTTAAGATTCCCTCCTGCGTCGCATCCCCTCTGAGTGCCACGACTCCCAATTCTCCAGCGACGCGTACCCGTTCTTCTCCTGGATCAATGACCAAAATATGGTCTGGGTTCGTCCCCTTGGCGAGCAGTTCCTTGACGGTCGAATAGCCAGTATGACCGAATCCGCAAATGACGACATGCTGATCAAGAGACCGTTGGAGTTTTGCCATGCGAAATACCTCAGTAAATTGTCTGAACGCCAGTTGATAGGCCGTCCCTAAAAAAATGACCCAAAGAAAGATGCGGACCGGTGTGACGACGAATGCATCAATCATGCGTGCCCGTGTGGTAACCGGCACAATGTCCCCATAACCGACAGTCGTCACGGTGACCATCGTGAAATAGATCACATCTGAAAAAGTTATCTCTCCATCAATTTGATCCTTGAGACCGTTGCGATCCAACCACAGGATCCCTGTCAAAAAACAAAATAACATGGCTACCAATATAATCCGGCTCAGAAGCGTGCGAAAGGGATCAAGGTCGGTGGGCATGTACACCACCCGTCGAAAAAAGAGCCTGGAGGCTTTTCGGGAAGCAGGGGTGCGGAATAAAAATGCCATGTTGTCTTCTTCTCGTCCCTATTCAAAGAAGCGTTAACTTTGCCCCGTTAAGGGCCACATAAAGACAAGCAGGGGGATTGAGACCAGGAGAATTAAGAGTTCCAAAGGTAACCCCATACGCCAGTAGTCCCCAAATCGATACCCCCCCGGCCCCATGACCAACAAATTATTTTGATGGCCAATTGGAGTCAAAAAGGCACAAGAGGCTCCAATCGCCACTGCCATGAGAAAGGGATCGGTATTCACCCCAAGATTCTGCGCCACCGCCACGCTCAATGGTGCCATCACGACCGCCGTCGCGGCATTATTCATGACATCTGATAACGTCATCGTTAATACCATGATGATGCCTAAGAGCATAATTGGGGGAAACCCCTCCATCATATTGACCAAGAATTGAGCTAACACGGTCGTTGCTCCACTCCGTTCCAACGCTTGCCCAATAGGAATCATGGCCCCCAACAATACTAGGACCGGCCAATCCACGGATTGATACACATCCCTCGGTGAAACAATGTTGAGAAGCACCATTCCTAAGGCCGAACAGATTAAGGCAATGGGGAGTGACGCCAATCCGGACATGGCGCTGCCCAATGCAAGAGCGAATAGCCCGCCTGCCAGCCACGCCTGTCCCGGTTTTCCTAATTGAAGTCCCCGTTCTGCCAAAGGGAGACATCCGAGCTGGCCAATCACTTCCAAAACCCTTTCCTTTTCTCCCTGCAGCAGAAGCACATCCCCCGCTTTAAACCGAAATTCCCTCAGCCGCCCACGGTAAGGTGTACCTTGACGAGAGGCCCCTAACAAGTTAATCCCGAACCGGCTTCGCAACTTGAGAGACCCCGCCAGCCGCCCAACCAACCAGGAACGATCCGGAGGCACCACGGCCTCCAATAACATATCTTCATCCCTTTTTGCGGGTGGCGCTTTTTTAGAATCCTGAATTTCTTCCTTTGGCTGGGTCCCCGTTAACTTCAAACCCAATGTGGACACAAATTTATTAATGCCTTGTGGTCCCGCCTCCAGGACGAGGACATCGCCGACCTGAATGTGTTCCCTCCAAGCCGCCCCCCGAATAGATTGGTCACCTCGCACCAATCCAATAATTAAGGCGTCGGAATCCTCAGTGGCCATTTCCAGTTCTGACAAAGACTTTCCTATTGCCTTTGAATTTTCCGGCACTTCAACTTCTGTTAAATATTCCTGTATAGAAAACAGGTCCTGTGGCGCATTTTGAGATCGTCGGGCAATGGGAATAAAGCGCCAACCCACTAACGCCACAAAGAGAATTCCCACCAGCGCCATGATTCCTCCCACCGGCGTGAAATCGAACATTCCAAATGGCTCCCCGGCCACCTCTGCCCGATAATGGGCCACGATGATATTGGGAGGTGTTCCAATAAGCGTAACCATTCCACCCAAAATCGTTCCAAAAGCCAGGGGCATTAATACTACGGCCGGAGAACGCTTGGCCTCGACGGACGACTGAATAGCCACTGGCATCAGTAATGCCAGGGCACCGACATTATTCATGACGGTTGAAATCAATCCACCCAGAGAAGATAAAACAGCCACATGGATGGACGGGGAAGAAGACGTGGCAACATTGACATAGCGCGTGAGAATTTCCACGGCTCCGGCATTACTCAACCCACGACTGATAATCAACACAGCCGCCACGGTGACAACCGCAGGATGACCAAATCCTAGAAATGCCTCTTCGGAAGGAACGAACCCCAAAAGTGTTGAGAGAAGCAATGCACTGAGGGCGACCAAGTCGTAACGCCATCGTTCCCAGATAAAGAACACCAACATGATTCCCATTAGGCCCAGGAAAAAGAGATGGTCACTGTTCACGAACGAAAAGAATCCTTTTATTCATGGCATCGATGTTGTGGTCGGGAACCGGAAGGAAATTGCCAAAACACTCCAAGATCAGATCTTAAAAAAACTATGCACCCCTGCCTCCTCCGATCATTCGGAGACTAATGGAACCCTCTTAGTGTATCAAGGTTGGGAAAGGAATGTTCCACCATTTCAATCCAGCAGGATAAAAATGGTAGTTACGGACTAGATTGGAATGCTCATGCGGGATACCGGGGATGCAGGGCTGAATGCCGTCGTGGAGATTTCTCCCCCATCCCCTCGGACATGCTCAGTCAATAATTCAAGTAGGACTTGTCAGAAAACCTCAAGCAATCACGCCGGAATAGTCACAGGTGAAAATACGGTAAAATATCGAGGAAAGTACCATGCCAAAGCCGTATGGCCAAGAAGGTTTTCCTCTAAAGGAACCCGCTTCTGAAACGTCAGAAGAACCAGGAAATTAATCTATTAGATTGATAGGTCCTCGCCGCAACACAGCATTCGAACCTCATCCTGAACCATGAATCAATCGGTCCCTGGGAGCGTGGTCCTTCCCAGAACACAACGGGTCTTTTAAGCTTTTCAGGCCGTCAACCGAGCAACAGGAGTCCGTGGAGCTCTCCGCAGCCGCTTCCGAAATGGAATTACCTGGGCCTGAACAGGACCATCAGTGCGATGATGATTAATGACGGGGTCCATCAGGTTCCCGCACATAATACATCGATACGCTTTAATCCACAGTTCCCCCATTGCTCCCTTAATGTCCAGACAATCATCAACCACCATCAGCCCATTACATCGTACACACGTCATAACTCTACCTCCTTTGAAAGCCTCCTGCTTCCCACTCTTCTCAACGGGTGAGTCATTGCATCACGCGTGCCACGCATCACGTGATATCTCGAAAAGCACCAACTAATTAGGTGTGTATGAATGCGGAAAATGAATGGAGAACACTGGACAATCGAATGAATTTTTGGAGTCTACAATATTTTGTGATAAAAAAAAAGAGCAAACACACATTTTGTGGGTCATAGAAATATTGACTATAATTCAGGCATCCGGCTCTTCTTGAAAAATATATTTTTTGACTTTGCTCTCCGCATTTATCGACCTATGTCAGTTCAATCAAAAATATGGTGAGATTTGGCGGGCTAGTGGAATTTTTGACAGGATCCCTCATGAGGCTGGTTGTAGGCCTGGTCCATTAGAAAGACCCTTGGTTTTGAATATGAGAACGTCAAAGGTACTCCCCAAGCTAGTAGGCCCAGTGAGCACATCAATCTCTTCTTGATCAGATTCCCTATCACCTGCTGAGCCTTTATAATCCAGAATTCCAAGATTGCGCAGCCATCTTCCTTGCGGGATAAGCCCATCCACTTCAAAACCGACCTCTTCTGCAAGGAAACAAGCAGCGGTATAATCCACATCAGCCGTCAAATCTTGTTGGCCCACAGCAAAAAACTGGTCGTATATTTGTCTCTGGTGATAGTAAGAACGAAGAGTCCCGTTTCTATGTCGATGTGAATATAAATTTTTCGCACAATCGCCATAATCGATAAAAATCACATACCCTGGATCCACAACTTTCCATATGCTTTTAAGGAATGGTTTCAACTCCAGACAAATTTCTGCGACTTGCCCTCGCCCAAGCTGCACCCTCTCGCCACTCAACCGCTCTGCTAAAGCCATGGTTGAAAGAGGCCTCGGTTGCTCACAAAACTCTCCATCCTCATCCAGGTCCACATACAATTCCAAAACTTCCTCATGTCCCATTCCCATCACACGATGAACGGGCAATGCATCAAGCACTTCATTTCCGAATACAAATGTCGGTTTTGGGGGTAAAGATTCAATATTTTGGATGGCCTGCAATCCTCTTTGCTGTTGGTTGGCTCGCAACCCTTGGCTTGGTTCTAGAACTACGTATTCATGATCGTTTTCAAGACAAGCCATTATATTGCTCCCTAACTGACCTGTTCCTCCACCTAATTCCAAGACCCGTAGGGGAACATCTACCGCCTTCTCTGCATACGTGATGGCTTTGGCAATGGCATATCCAAAGGCCGGAAATCTTGCATTGGTGTCAAACGGCCCATCAGGACTCCCAATTTTGGGTGCCTTTGCATAAAACCCCATATTTTCATCATATAAGGCCGCAGCCATAAAGTCCCTGAAGGTTATTGGCCCTTGCGTTCGAATCTTGCCCTTCAAGGCGTTGCCAAGTTCCGTATCAATCCGGTTCAAGGCATGTCCAGGCTAATTTGTTGATGGTCAGAATTAAAAGAATCATGGAATGAGGAGTAGATAGGTCATAAAAATTATGCGAGGGAAAGTGGCCATACAAAAAAAGGGTGCCATTGCTGGCACCCTTTTCCTAAGTATTCAAACCGACAAAAAGTAAATTACTTAATTACAGTCGATTTAGCCCCAGCTGGATTCGGAGTAATTTTGTTGATCGGGCCTTCAACTTCAGGCAAACGACCGGCACCAGCCGACTTTTGGATCCGAGCCCGATTTGGATCATTAACATCATTCATAGCAGCTTTGCTGCCAAATCCTTGAGAAGACAACAGACTCGTCTCTCCTCCTGCATTCGTTTGACCAGGATCATTGGCGGTAGCTTGACCCGTCACTGGAGACTTCCCAGCAGCCGGATACCCCGGGTGAGCTGGTAACAACCCTGGATTGGCAAAGGCCATTGATAGGGCGAAGGTGCTAGCACCCACCGTTCCAAGAAAAATTCCAATCCCTTTCATAAGACCGCTCCTTTGTTGGTTATGACTGGTTAACAATAGAAAATGGTCTGGATATGTACATGCCCTAATTTATTCAGATAGAAAAGGCGATCTTATTCAGATTGGCCGGTAGTGTCAAGTTTACTCAACCAAAATGGAAAAATTTGCGAAATGCCGTCGCTTCAGGGACTTACTTTTTCAATTAAACCGGACGGCGAGGCCGATACGGAGTTCTCGGTCGTGGGGCTGGCATGAGAATAGTGACGGTCGTTCCCTTATCTGGCTCACTAGCGATACTAATCTGCCCCTGGTGCTCTTCAACGACTTTTTTCACGGTCGCCAAACCCAACCCGGTCCCTGATCGCTTTGTGGTGAAATAGGGTTCAAACACCTTATCCACAAACTCGGCTGGAATGGGCACTCCATCATTGGCAATAATTATCTGAAGTTCCGGCTTTCGAGCCCGGGTGAGCATGACTTCCACCCGTAAATGACCTCCCGGAGACATGGCTTCAATGGCATTTTTGAAAATACACAGGAATACATGTTGCATTTTCACTTCATCCCACCGGACTTGGGCTAACCGAGCCGGCACCTTTTTGATAACCTCAATGCGATTTACACGAATGTCCGTCGACACCAATGAAAAAGCCTTATCCAATAGATCCTGAACCCGGCACATCTTTCGGTCAAGTTCCAAGGGTTTGGCAAAATCTAGAATTTCATTCAACACGGTTTCAATACGAATCATATCCCGCATGGCACTTTCCACCCGGGTTTGCGAATCGAAATCTAGGTCGGCGTCAGTCGTAATTTCTTCTAGTTGAGCCCTGATAAACCCGATAGGTTCACGAATTTCTGTGGCCAAAAACGAACTCACTTCATGGAGTGCGGCACGTCGCTCTTCCTTACGCACATCCCCTCCCTCCGGTGGAGCAACAATCACCTGCCCCTTGAGTACAGGTTTTTCCGGTTGAACCGGGGCGACATCCATGACGGAAAGGTGACACGATGGGTCTTCAAACAATTCCACCAATTTGGTCGTAATGGCATCGAGACTTTTGGAATCGCTCCCAGTTTGATCAAAATTATTAGGAGTTTTTGACGCTAACGTGACGGTACCCGCCACTCGTCCCCTGACGTAAAAAGGAACGACGATTGTCGACGCGAAGCGATCACGATACAGCTGCTTATAGTCATGAAACCGCCCTTGGGTCGAAGCCAGATTATTGTCACAGCGAGGCTTTCGATGGCGAACAGACCACCCGGACGCCGAATCATCTAGAGAGAGAAGCTGCCCCGGGGTCACATCCCGTTTCTGGGTTCCGAATACACCCAACACTTCCAGCGTCGCGGCAAGAGGGTCATAAATGCTGACCCAGCCACGATCAAAAGACAGGCCCCCATCCACGTCTTCTGTCAAAATACTCCCTATCCGCTCTTGAACCTCCGCAGTTGAATAGGTTCGAGCCACCGTGGCATGACCCTCTTCCACAGCCAATGACACAGGTTCATTACCCACGAATGGCTTACTCAAAATCAGTGAAGAACCAAATAGCCCCGCTTTCTTTAATTCTGTAGAAATATGCGAGACATTGGTTGAGAGAGTCGTCTTTTCCCTTTTGGTCAGCGCGGAGTTTTCTCTCCTGGCCAGCACCAGCGTGCCATATACCCGGCCCCCAAACTTTAGCGGTAGGACTAACGCGACCTTGCTCCCAGGAGTGACCATGCGAACTCTGAGTACGCTCTCCAACTCCCCGCCACCCCCGTTACGGACAGCGACACTTTTCAAATCCTCCATTGAAAGCGCACGAAGAATTGCGCGGACTTCCCTTGGAGAAAACCCCCGGGAAACCTGCTCGACTAATGGTCCACCATCATGAGTCATAATCGCAACTAAGACCGCTTCCATCCCGACCTCATTAACCACAGAGGTCAGAATCTTTTGAAGGGTACTTTGTTGCTTGGCTGCTAGTGTGGGTTCAAGACGATTGGACATGCATGCGTTTCCTCTCAGAATATTTGCGCACAATGACAGTGTGGGATATGCCGATGGTTAAGGGGAAAAGGTTCTTTCCCAAACCCTCTATATATTCCTAAATCTCTCATCAACGCCAGAATGGAACCTCCAAGTGGTTGTCCCGTTAATTAATATGGCGAATTTTTCGACCGGATGAAGGATGAGTGACAATTTCGATTCGGCCTTGCTCGGAAATCCAGAGATTTAATACTCCACTGACCAAACTAATAATGAGCGCGCCACCCACCGCTGGCCAAAATCCTGAGATAATGAATCCCTTGACCAGGATTGAGACTAGATAAAGGAGAAATCCATTGATGAGAAGCATGAACAGCCCCAACGTAACGAAAATAAATGGAGCTGAAAGCAGATAAAGCACGGGGCGGATGATGGCATTAAGAAAGGCGAGGATAATCACTGCCGCGATCCCCGACGCTACCCCCGTGATTTCAATGCCTGGGATAATCTGGCTTGCCAACAAAACCGCAAACCCCGTGATCCCGCAACGAATAAGAAAACCCTTCATGGCTGCATCATACCGGCCCTGCGGTCGTGGCCTCAAGCCGTGGCCACCAATAGTAGGGAACACCTCTTTGGGACAGGGGATTCATTCTGAAGATTCCTTGACTCTGTAAGCGAACAATCCTCGCCACAAAGTATTAAGAAGAACCGCAGTCAGGGGTACAAAAATAAAGCTTCCCACGATACCCATCAGCATTTCACCAATCCAGAAGGTCATCCCCAAGTTAAAGGCCAGGACACCGTAATAAAGGCCAATTCCTAGTATCAATTCCCATTTCACTACCATTCGGGGAATGGGGTCTGTGGCATTTGTGCCCCGCTCCATCAAGCGGTAGCCGAGAAGGGAGAGAAATCCGACCACGGCCCATCCTGCAAAATTCGCGAGGGGAACACCAAAATAAATCCCCTCCTGGTGGTAACCGTAAATATTTCCCAGAAACCATCGTTCACCCTGAAGGGCTACTGGATCAATCACCACATCCGAAAAGGTAAATAACACCACCGTTAATCCCACAACAGGCCATGAGTTTCTTAATTCCGGATCGAATAGCCATCCCTGTTGGTTCACCCCTTTTGCAGGAGTTAACACGAAAATGAGAGCCAGGCAGTAACTGGCATATAATAAAAATGAGAATGAGATGGAGTCCATGAACGGGATATTAGAAAGATACAACTCATGGTCCTGGGTTGAACCCGTATAAAAATAATCGCCAAAGGGGATCCCGATCCGGGTCGAGGCATATTCACAAATAAAAGCAATTGCCCACGTGAGGCCAAAAAATCTGCCGGCCCGCCGCCATCCTAAAAGCTGTTGTCCGCTATATAGGGAGACCCCTAAAAAGACAAAGACATAGGGCCTGAGTATGAACGTGTTTGTGAGAAGATAAACGTATTCCAAAGCTTAGATTTGTCGATGGGAAATGGCTAAAACTTGAGAAGGGGGATCAGGCATATCCATGTTGGCGAAACCACTCTACCGCCTTATTCAAAGCCGTTTCCACGGACGTTTGGGGAAGAGCCAACTCCTGGCGCGCTTTCGTGCAATCATAATGCATGTGATATTTGGCCATCCGCACCCCTTCCAAAGGAATCCTTGGTGAACGATGGGTCACCAAATTGGCAACCCACTGATTCAGATGCGCTAGGGGAAGCACCAGCCTCCAAGGCAATCGAAGACGTGGAGCAGGCACTCCGGTTAGTCGACTGAGTATTTGACACACTTCTTTCAGTGTAAGATTCTGATTGCCCAAAATATACCGCTCCCCCACTCGCCCGCACTCCATCGCCCTGATATGCCCGATGGCCACATCCTCAACATCCACCAAATTCATCCCGGTTTCTATATACGCCAACATTCGACCACGCATAAAATCCACAATAATTTGGCCGGTTGGAGTGGGCTTGACGTCCCGTTCCCCCACTGGGGCCGTTGGATTGACAATAACCACAGGCAATCCCTCTTGAGCCATACGGAGGACCTCTTGCTCTGCCAAAAACTTAGATCTCTTATAATCCCCTGCCAGTTGGGCCAACGTTGGAAAGAGCGTTTCATTCCCAAGGCCTCGTTGATCGGGCAACCCGATCGCACCAATCGTACTCGTGTAGACGATTCGTTGAACACCTGCCTCACTTGCGGCACGAAACAAATTTTTGGTCCCTTCGACATTGATGGCATAAAAAACAGAAGGGTTTTGATCCCACAACGCATAATGCGCCGCCACGTGATAGAGCCCTTCGCAGCCGGCAATGGCTTTCTTGAGGGACAAGTAATCCTGCAAATCCCCATAAACGGTTTCGACTGGTAACCCTTCAAGATTTTTCAGATTGCTGGTGGGTCGAACCAGGACACGGACCTCATCGCCTTTCGCAACAACTGCCCGTGTCACCGCAGCCCCAATGAAGCCGGAAGAACCTGTAATGAGTACTTTCATAAAATTCGGGTGTTGCCAAGGAGTTTAATAGCAACCCAACATGACCTACACCGACAAAACTGTTGTAAATGAGAAGGGTTGGGAAAAAACCTAAAGTCGCTTCAAGACCGTCGCGCCATTATATAGGTGGCAATGTCTCGTAGGGGGTCGGCCTGCTTATCAAAGGCATCTAATCGGGTTATCGCCCGCTTGACACATTCCTCTCCCAGTTGCCTGGCACCTTCAACCCCAAAAAAAGAGGGATAGGTCTGCTTCCCTCTTCTTTCATCAGTCCCTGCGTCCTTTCCCAATTCCTCCCGTGTCCCCACCATATCCAACACATCATCGGCAATCTGAAAAGCCAGCCCAATATCCTCTGAATAGTCCGTTAGGCACTGCATTTGCTGTGTCTTGGCCTCACCAATAATACCGCCGATCCGCACTGCAGCGCGAATCAGACGTCCCGTTTTACAGGTGTGGATTTGCTGGAGGTGAGGTAAGTCAATCTCCTGGTTTTCGGCCTGAATATCCATTACCTGCCCCCCCACCATTCCCTGATGCCCAGAACCATGTGCCAGTTCCCGCACAATGTCTAACTGCTGAGCAGCAGAGAAAGCCTCTGTGCCATCAACTTGACTGCATAACTCAAACGCCATGGTCAACAATGCATCTCCTGCCAATATCGCCATACCATCACCAAAAACTTTGTGGTTGGTTAATCGGCCTCGCCGATAGTCATCGTTATCCATCGCCGGGAGATCATCATGAATAAGAGAATACGTATGAACGAACTCCAAGGAAGCGGCGAACGGCAACATGGCATCGCGGTCATATCCCAGGGCTTGGGCAGTGGCAATGGTCAAAATCGGACGAATGCGTTTACCTCCACCCAGGAGGCTATATCGCATGGATTCATACAGTCGTTGAGGATGGACCGAAAGCAGAGGGACGCTCCGCTCCAGAAACTGGTCAACCCGTTGGCGCTGCTGGTCTAAGTAGGCTTGAATGTTCACAAAGGAACGAATAGACGCTGTGGAAGGATAGAAAAAATAGTTCGTGACCCTATCAAATGGATTTTTGGAGTGTCAAATGATGTGTCTATAACTTGGGAGCATAAGCTCAGGAAACGGTTCCCAAAAAACTTCTTCATTGTTTTCACCTGAATTACTCAGTATACTTTTGTGCCATGAGCATTCGAAACCGAGCCGGAGATTGGGAACCCCTTTTGTTGGGTATTGAACCCGAAATGTGCGGGGTGTGTCACGAAGGCCTATACCGGAACCTTACCATGCTCCGTGGAGGATGGTCCCGTTGCAGCATTTGTGAACATTTCGTCCATTATAGTTGTCTGGCCAGCGGGAAGGTTTCCTATCTGAAAAGACGCCCGCGTGTGTGCAAAACTTGTGCGGACCAGCAGACTTTCACCCAACCTGCCATGTCCACGCCTTCGGTGCCTGCCGAAGTCAAATAATGGAACATCCAGGGCTTTCAACCCGACCTGCTATGGGTTCTCCTCGACTCTCGGCATCATTTCTCCATTTTTTTCTGGCTCCCATCCTCTGCGCATTTAGTGGCTTTCATACTGCCAGCTATCTCTTCGTCGGTCTCTACACGTGGCCTCGAACCAGTCGGGTATTTGTCCTGACCATTGGTATGCTTATTTTTTCCTATGAATTCATTTATAAAAACCAGTCCTCACCTCCTACTTCCACATGGAAATATTCTTCCTTTGAATCGGTCTTCTATACCTGTGCTGTTCCCTATATAATAGGAGCAGGAACACTCTTGGTCCTTGCGGGCCTGTGAGAATAGGGCAGCTTTTCTGCCAATACCCTTGAACCTGTATTGATCTGCACTTCTAGAGAGGATCCAACCATGAAAAATGTGGAATTGACTGTCAATGGAACCATGCTAACTATTACGGTAGACCTGTCGAAGGATTTTGGTCCTTCTTCATCTGGGAAAACGACGATCATTGCCTCAACCGAAGGCAATGTTTCGATTCCCGATCGAGAAGAAAAAATCGGGCTGAATATTTACAAGAAAAAATCCTAGACTTTTTCAGCAAGCTCGGCTTTTAGAATCTTCTAGTAACACCTGCCCTGTCCACGATTCCTTGACTTTCATCACGGCTTGCGGAGTACCCTCCGCCACCACACATCCTCCTTGATCTCCACCTTCCGGCCCCAAATCAATGACCCAATCCGCGTTCTGAATCACATCCACATTATGCTCAATCACGAGGACCGTATTCCCCGTCTCCACTAACCGGTCAAGCACATCCAACAACCGTTGAATATCTACAAAATGTAGTCCCGTCGTCGGTTCATCCAGAATATAGAGCGTACGACCAGTGGGTCGTTTCGAGAGCTCCTTGGAAAGCTTGACCCGCTGGGCTTCTCCCCCGGACAAAGTGGTCGCCGATTGCCCGAGTTTAATGTAATGCAGACCCACATCTGATAAAGTTTGCAGTCGAATCCGCAGTGGCGGAATGTTCACGAAAAACTCCAGGGCTTCAGCCACGGTCATGTTTAAGACATCTGCGATTGTTCGCCCCCTGTAGGTCACATCCAAGGTTTCGCGATTGTACCGTTGGCCATTACAGGCCTCACAGGTTACATAAATATCTGGGAGAAAATGCATTTCAATTTTTATGAGGCCATCACCCTGACAAGCCTCGCATCGCCCACCCTTGACATTGAAACTGTAGCGGCCTGGCTTGTAGCCTCGCACTCGAGACTCCGGTAATTGCGCGAACAGATCACGAATAAAACTAAAGAGGCCGGTATAGGTGGCGGGATTCGAACGCGGGGTCCGTCCAATTGGGGACTGATCAATATCAATAAGTTTATCCAGCTGATCAAGCCCACGTATTTCCCGGCATCCCTCAAACACCGGCTTCTTCTGGGAAAAACCCTGTCCCAGCGACCGGAACAACACATCTACGACCAAAGTGCTTTTTCCGGATCCTGACACACCGGTGACACAGGTCAAGAGGCCCAATGGAAAATTTACGGTCAGATCCCGAAGATTGTGCTTTTCCGCGCCCACGACGGTCAAAAATCCTTTGGCGAGCCGTGCACGATGAGGCAAGGAAACTCGGCGACTCCCTTTTAGATATTGTCCGGTCAGGGAGGTGGGGTGAGCCATTACCACCGCGGGAGATCCATGGGCAACTAATTCTCCACCCTCCACGCCAGCTCCTGGCCCTAAATCCAATACATAATCGGCAGCGCGCATGGTCTCGGCGTCGTGCTCCACCACCACGACAGTATTCCCCATATCACGCAATCGTAACAACGTTTTGAGTAACCGTCGGTGATCCCGCTGATGCAACCCGATACTGGGTTCATCCAGAATATACAACACACCTACCAATCCCGATCCGATTTGCGTGGCCAATCGAATCCGTTGCCCTTCCCCTCCGGACAAAGTGGCAGAGGGACGATCTAGCGTGAGGTAGCCCAATCCGACGTTGAGTAAAAACTCCAGCCTCTCCCGAATCTCTTTCAGCACTCGCTCCCCAATCATCTGTTCGCGATCAGTGAGGTTCAACGCATTCATAAATGCCAAGGTATTCCGCACAGACAGATGCGTCAGTTCAGCAATAGACTGCCCTCCAATTTTTATGGCAAGGCTTTCCTTCTTCAGTCGGCCTCCGCCACACTTCTCACATGGGGTATCGAAGGTCCATTCCTCCCAATCCGAATGAGTTGAAGCTTCATACCCAATCCCATCGCATCCATCACAAGCACCATGGGGACTGTTAAATGAAAAAATTCTTGGGGAAATTTCTGAATAGCTGACACCACACTGAATACATGCCAGGTGTTCGCTATAGACACGGACTTGATCATCTTCTGTCAGCACCCCAACGAGGCCGTGCGCCAACTTGAGGGCCGTTTCTACCGAATCTGCCAAACGACGCGACACCCCGGGCTCTGACTTGACGATGAGTCGATCAATCACAATCTCTATTGTATGTTTACGTTGTTTATGTAAATGAATAGACTCCCCGAGATCCCGAATGGCTCCATCAATGCGAGCCCGAACAAATCCTGCCTTGCGAGCTGCCAATAATTCCTTGCGATATTCGCCTTTGCGTCCTCGCACAATGGGTGCCAGAATATGGATTTTTGTGCCTAGAGGAAGCCCGTGAATGGCATCCACCATTTGTTGGACCGTTTGCGCTGCAATGGCATTCCCACAGAGGTAGCAAAAGGGCTGGCCGATTCTGGCAAACAACAGACGAAAATAATCATAGATCTCTGTCACCGTCCCCACCGTGGAACGGGGATTGTGACTTGTGGTCTTTTGTTCGATGGAAATGGCAGGTGAAAGCCCTTCAATGGAATCCACATCAGGTTTCGTCATTTGATCAAGGAATTGCCTGGCATAGGCGGAGAGTGATTCGACGTATCGCCGCTGGCCTTCAGCATAAACCGTGTCAAATGCCAAAGACGACTTACCTGATCCACTTAGGCCCGTAATTACCACCAACTGATCCCGAGGAAACTCCAGGTCGAGATTCTTGAGGTTATGTTGACGAGCGCCCCTAATCACGATTGAGTTGTTCATGGGAGGCGAGTATATCATACGAATCCCCTTGACTGTGGCTTCTCTTTGAACAATGGAATTGACCCTTACACAAAAGGTCGGATACAATCTGGCAGGCTTCATGTATCATTTTGAATAGACGGAATCGTATTCTTTTCCCCAACCTTACTTTCATTTCCCTTGATGAGGAATTTCATGAAGAATCTGAAAACAGCATGTATCTTGACTGCCACTATTATTCTGACGAGTCTTTTTTCGCTTGCTCCACCAGCATGGGCCGCCAAATACGAACTCACCCGAAACAGCATTGAGGATGCCAAGGATGTGGATGCCGGAGACATTTCCCTATTCCGCGTAAAACTCGGAGATGCTGAAGCTATCGCCGTTGAAGCCCTCGTGGAAGCAAGGATTTCTGGCGTTCGGGCAGAGCAAGAAGGTACCTTTATTCTTCTTTGGGACAAGGAAAATCCAACTGGTGCAATGGCAGGAGTCCGTATCACGGACGGGAAAGTAGATTTAATTTTTATAAACAATCGGTTTGCCCATAAAGTCCGTGGGATTTTCCGACACATCCTCGGGGCCAAATCCACAAAAGAAATCCGTGACCTGCTGGGACCAGAGGATTTCCCCAATGAAACACTAATGGGCGCCAAACTCTTGTATGAAAAGCAAGGGTTTCTCGTGAATTTCCTTGAACGGCAAGTAAATGTTGAATTCTGTCTTGGCTGTCAGGATCTATTTTCAGGATTCTAGGAACCCTGTTGGGGGCTGCAGTTTCATCTCACTTCCTAAGTCTCAATCTGCTTTCAATTTTTAAGTCATTTCCCAAAGGAGGAATTCGTCCTCCCTCTTCTGTTTTCCCAACGTCGTCAAGAATGCCGTTCTTTTAATTTTTCTGTTTAGACTGATTCCCTTTATGGACGACCGAATTCTTACCACCCATCTCATAGAAGAAGAGCAAGGCCTTGAGGGGACTCTTAGGCCTCAACGCTTAACGGAATATATCGGACAGGAGCGGATGAAAGAATCGCTTCGGGTCTGTATTGACGCGGCGACGGGAAGAGGAGAAGCCTTAGACCATGCCATTTTCTATGGGCCTCCGGGATTGGGTAAAACCACCATCGCTCACATCATCGCCAAAGAAATGGGAGGCACGATTCGTTCTACCTCCGGGCTGGTGCTCACCCATGCGGGAGACCTAGCCGCCATTTTGGCTAATCTTCAACCACGGGATGTTCTGTTTATCGATGAAATTCATCGATTACCGCCAGCAGCCGAAGAGGTCTTATATCCCGCCATGGAGGATTACCAAATCGATTTGGTGATTGGACAGGGCCCCTCACTGCGCACCATGAAATTAGATCTCCCGCCTTTTACACTCATTGGAGCCACCACACGAGCGGGCTCACTCACCTCTCCTCTGCGAGAACGCTTTGGACTAGTTTATCGATTGGATTATTATTTACCTGAAGAGCTGCAGGTCATCATTGTGCGTTCCGCTAGACTGCTCGGCGTCCACATTGATGATGAGGGGGCAGGGGAAATTTCCTGCCGGGCTCGTGGGACTCCCCGTATTGCTAATCGGTTAATCAAGCGTGTGCGTGACTTCGCGGAAGTCAAAGCCCAAGGACGTATCACGAGATCGGTCGCACAGGAAGCTTTACAATGGCTAGGCGTCGACCATGCGGGCTTTGATGAAATGGACCGCAAAATACTATTGACCATAATTAAAAAGTTTAAAGGGGGACCGGTTGGCATCGACGCCTTGGCCGCAGCGATCCAAGAAGAAAAATCCACCATAGAAGATGTGTACGAACCTTTTCTACTTCAATCCGGATATCTGGATCGAACGGCCCGAGGCCGACAAATCACCTCAAAAGCTTTGCAACATTTTGGAGAAAATCCTAATCTCTTTTCGATGGGCATCTGACCAGATCTTCCCTCCTACCTTTAATCTATACAACTTTCACTTTCCCTCTCCCACGTTTGTAAAAAAATAACCGACCCCTCCCTCCCCTTCCTTTGCTGTATTGACGGTATCCGAAAAATAATCGGTATAGTAGGGAAAACTGACAAACAGGCCATGAGTCAGATGAAATGAACCTGTTCTGTCTTATCCATTTATACGAAAGTGAGGGGATTTCCTAATGAATATACGCGCCTTATCATCAATTTATTTTTTTTACAGAAAGACCTCCCTATCATTGAAGTATTTATCCCTGAGGAATGTCGTTTTTCTGGTCCTTTTCTGTTCCCTGAGCCTGGTAAACTCAGTCTCGGCAAATGAACTACATATCGAGTTTGGGAATTCCTGGGTGGAAGATGGCTACATTTTCCATGTGGACATTCAATTACCGCCCTACAATGTTTATTGTACAACATCTGGGAGAGGGTACATTGGCTTTAACGTGTATTATGAAGACACGAGAAGCCTGGAAGGAGAGTGGGCCTTTGGTATCGCTCCGTGGCCTGAGGGGCCTGCATCTGATTCCAAAGTGGGGTCACATATGACTGCTGTGGCTCCTCAAGTATATTGCACCAGTTTTTCCCCTTGTACAATTGAGAATATTCAAATCGTAAAGGCTTGGTGCCCACCACTAGAAGGAGAAAGTTTCTATGCACAATAAATCTTCACCATCCTTTGTCTTCCCAGAAACACCCATCTATTTTCATGCTACATAAAAACATTTAGTAAATACATTATAAGAAAACCTGTCTATTCCACAGCAGGAGTTACTCTATACATTAAGGGAAATTTAAAAAATTCTCAGTATTAGGGAAGGCTACCTTGCAGGCCCAACAGGCCGAGTTCCGGAATCCAGGATGGCTTCCACATCTTGCATTCCCGTTTTCGCACGATCGACATATAATTGGTAGGCCAAGCCTTGGTAGGTTTCAATAATCCGTTGGTAGGTACCCAGGGCTTTGTTGTACTGTTGGGATTCCGAAAAGTAACGGGCCAAGGCTAACCAATTCTCCGCAGCTGTCTCTTTTGCTGTTTTGATAATTTTCCATTCCTGCGTTCTCTCACCCTGCCTCATCTGGCCCACACGACGGAGCAAGCGCTCTTCACTTCTTAGTGCCAGTACCTCGATCTGTTCATTATCTGCCACAGCCTGGGCAGGCTGATGGGATTGCAAATGGCCATAGAACATTTCCACATGGCCTTTAATGACATCCGCCTGTTGCTGATACCTGTCTCCTGTGCATGCGGAAAGGGTACTTACCATGAGTAGGGCACAGAACATTTTCAACCAGACACGCCTCTTCATGCCAGAACCAGAATTGGAAATATCGTTGTTCATGTTTTCCTCGCAGATACAACAATGGTCACCTTATTTTTCCCCCCTCCAACAGGCATCCTCGATAGGATCTCGTCCGTAAAAATCAGCAAGTCTTACTATTTGGCGAAGACCACAAGACTCTCCACGTCTTACCCAGTTCAAACTTTGCCGGATGGATTGCCGCGATTATTGACGACTAAGGCTATGATTCGATCAGTCAACGCTTCTTTTACTCCTCATAAAATCTGCAACTCTCACTCCTGACTTTAAAAAATCAACCGGGGCGCAATGGCGGATGCCTGAAATGTACTCAGGTGATCGCCATAATACAGCCCAAATACAATGACCCCATCATCAGGATTTAATAAAGGTCATGCAGGAACATGTAAGCGGACTATTAACAACCCAATTAACAATAATGTTCGTTTATAAATACTTGATTTACGGGATTGTCGCGAGCCTTGCTGCCGACGTGCGGACGACTTTCGCCATATTGCCAAGCCATCAAAATGCCTGGGGTATTGATTCCTATACGACTGATGCCTTGGCCTCTCCCATCGCAATTTCTGTCATGCTCGTATCTCACGCCTGCAGTTCACTACATTGCTTCCCTCCACAAGGATGAGCTGTGGTCATTGCCCGGATCTCTGATTGCCCTAACCCTGCTAACAGGGGAATTCTGAATATTATCATCCCCAAAACTCTATCATCCTATTGCATCCCCCGCTATTGTCGGCTTGCTCCCAAAGTGCCCTTCACGTAGACTGACTTCCTTTCTGTCCTCAGAAACGACAAAAAACATGCTCCACATATTCTTCCTGCCGGTCACAGCAGTTCGACTCTCCCATTATCGTTTTTTGATTGTCTTCCTTGCCATAGGGCTTCTCTTTGGACTGTCCTGTTTGGCAATTGGAGAGACTCACCCACCTCCCGACGAAGTTGATGAGCATATTGCACATATCGCCGACTTGGCCAAACCCTCTCCACAAGTTCCGATTCCAGAAGGGATGTTTTTGATGGGAACCAATCGTCGAGACGATATTCGCCATAGCCTTGAAATGCATTATGATGACACAGAATTTCCTCAACGTCCCATTTGGGTAGATGGATTTTCCATGGATCGCTATGAAGTCAACTTAGGCGAATACTTGGCATTTCTACTCACAACCAACAGGCAGGTCTCTCAGGAATTACGGGAACTCATTTGGCACCTCCATAGCGTGCATTTCATCCCGGATCAGGCACTCGCTTCATGGCCGGCCCTCTACATCACATGGGAGGAAGCCAATGCATTTTGCGAACATCATAACAAGAGACTGCCGTCGGAAGCTGAATGGGAGAAAGCCGCAAGAGGGGAATCTGCCCGCATCTTTCCTTGGGGTGAGATGGACCCGACAGCGGACTTAGCCGTATTCGGGCAATACCACGTCCATGAAATTCCTCTGGTTGCTGCCGTGGATAGCTTCGAGGATGGCCAAAGTATTTATAAAGTATTGCATTTGGCTGGCAATATCGCGGAATGGGTTAATGATTGGCTGGGACCAGATTATTACCCCATCATGCCAGAAAAGAATCCGCCTGGTCCTAAAATGGGGCGCTATAAGGTTGTGCGCGGGGGCTCATGGAAAAGCCGGCCCGTCATGTTGCGTGCAGCGACTCGAGGAGGGGCCTTTCCAGAAGAACGTTCTGCGAACATCGGTTTCCGCTGTGCTCAGTCCCACCCCTAACACAGTTCATTTCCTCATCAATTTCCCAGAAGCCTGGTCAATCTAGATTTTCAACAGAATCAGGGCAGGGAGACAAAAGCCTCTCTGCCCTAAATCAAATTGAGTGCGCTATTAATGTGCTGGCGTATGAGTCACGGTAAGATTGAAATGCGCGGCTGAATATCCCCGCACCTTAACATGAACCGCAGTCCCGTTGGTTGGCACATCCAGGACGCACTTTTCTTCCGCACCCGACAGATAGGGACGGCAATCATAAGCAGTCGTTGTCGGATCCTGATTGAACCGAACATAGAGATCTGGATCACCAGGGTTTGCCTCTCCATGCATAACCACTTCCACTAATGTTCCCGGAACCACCCCAAAGGGACCATAGATTTGCTCTGCATTCTTGGCCACACTTTGTCCGACAACAGTTTCCGTTTTGGGTCCGCAGGCTATGGGCCCCGACGGTTCGTCGGGCCCCTGACAAATCGAGGCATCCATGGTGAATCCCTGCGCAGGGCCATACAAACACGCTGCCCCATTATTATCGATGTTGGTCAGGGTCAACGCCCAATCCCCTTTGCCGTTACATTGCGGATAATGCATGACCGAGAAGGCATCGTAACTGGTTAACGGCCGCCAATTATTATCTTCGAAACACGCACCCGAATCCGGGCGGGTATGTTCATGCCGGAACCCAAGCGTATGTCCTAATTCATGCCGCAATATTCCTTGTAACGATAGCTTGCCATTTGGATCCAATTGAAATGAACTATTATCCACCAAGACATTTCGTGAGGAGCGTGGTTCATTGGGGAAAAAGGCTCGGGCCAGGTATTGGCCATTCACGTTAACCGGGCGCACATCAAAAACCACATTCTGGTTAGACGCCGTGCAAGAGTCATCCTCTCCCCCTACATAAATGAAATCAACCGCAGCCACCGCCTCCCATGCATTGCCGGCCGCCTCTATGTCGGATTTCATCTTCTCATAATTCGCGCCAAAAGTTTTACTGACACAGTAGGTCAGTTGTCGTTTTTCTACTGAATTCCAAACTGCGTCCTGACCATTGACTTGATGAACGGTTAATTTCGTTCGAACCCCTTCGCGAGAGTTGATCGACTCCTTTATCCTGGTTTCAAAAAATTCCTGTAGGAGTTTTTCATTGAGAATCGGTGTATCTCCATTCACAATATATTTCCCGCCTTCAAATGGTTCTTTATACGTCTGGGCTTTAAACTCCTCAAAGGGTTTGATGTTCCACTCGTCCCGTTTTTGTTTTGCGTTATCCGACAAAATTTGTTTGCCCTGGTCTGGTGAATTTTTTGGCCCATTGTCAACCACTGGCAGGCGAGTTGTATGGAGTTGTGAACAGGCAGCAAATCCGATGACCATTCCTACCGCCATGAATGCCCGCGTGAAATACCATCGATAACTTTTCATAATTCAGCTCCTTTGAATGTAATGATGAACCTCCCTGCTGATTAACACGGGAGCCTGGGAAACCATTAGATGGCATATACCGCAAAACAAATTCGTGGGGTATAGAATTTGGTCATGGGGAACACGGCTCAACTTTTACGTTGATCAAATCCACTCCCTGACCTAATAGCTGAATTTGTTCAATCATTGAATGAGCCGATTCCGTATCAGAAAATTCCGCGCAGAGCCTGGTCTCTCCTTCTATGCCAATAAGTTGCTCAACCATCCGCCGGACCTCCCCGCGTTCCTGGGCAGACTTGAGAAGGGTGCGAGATTGGGCTAGCACTTCCCTGGCCTGATCAGGTACCCCTTTCCCGCGGGAAAGAGCATAAACAGAAATACTTTGTGGGGCAGGAGCTAGGGCTTCCGGAGGCTTAGCCTCTGCACATCCCTTGCTGCCCCCCATCATCATGACCCCCATCACCAACAGTGTCAGGACAAGTCTAAGAGACCCAATTGATCCGATTCGCCTAAAAGGAAACAGTCGAGCATCCTCCGATGGTGTGTATGTCATAACCTATTCCTTTCATAAAGCAAGACCTATTCCCATGATAATGCAGTATGACATACACGGGGGGCGAAGAAAAAACCTAGGGAATATCCAACGCGGATTCTTCTTTGCCGATCTGTCACCTTATCCTTGGCTATTTCTCCATTCTCCCTTTTCGATACACATTGTATCTAATTGGATAAAATCCCTAGTAACCAATTCATTCGGGGGCCATTTTCCTTTGGACCATTGGCTCTCAAAATTTCCGTATGCCTCATGACCAATTAAATAAATCTCGCCCTTATCCATTTTACTTGGACTGGCATGGACCACTAACCCGGAAGGAGGCAATCCCGTCTGAATGAAAGGGTTCTGAAGAAAATTCCAATTTCTAAAAACTTAAAGGAGGGCAGGAGCACGAGTCACCAAATGGTGCAACCTCGCCTGATGACTATCACAGGGCTCAGATCCCAAATCGGACTCCTGAGTGACAACAATCGCTTCAGGGAGAAGTTCCCAATGACGCAAATCCGGACGTACGGTATTCTGAAACACTGTGGGAGCAACTTGCATTAACTGCGCGCCACCCAGAATGGACAAGGCACACAAATCATCGCTGCCTCTTCCTCCAAGTGACGCTGCACCCGCACAGCCACCAATAGCCACACCGACCCCCAGAGAAAAGGGCACTAATCCATAAACCACGCCGACAGGCAAACGAATCCAACTCTGAATGTTCAAAAGAGGGTGGTAAGCATGGTCATGCCTGTGCGCGATTTTTGCAAACCAACTTTCCGTTGAAAGACGTAGGCCCGTTTCAGAAACACACAACCCCTGAAAAGGCGGCTTGGGTTGAATCACAAAGTATCCATTCGGAGCGCCAAACAATTTGAAATCCCAATCGACCTCAGGAAAGCGACCAATCCCATAGACCTCCCACCGGGTGGTCGGACGAGCACCCTGATCCAGCCTGATCACCTGCTTTTGGGCAAACGATTGAAGAGCAGGAGGTACATGCAGAAGAAAAGAACTGGTGGGCTCCGCCAGCCTGAACCAATCGGTTCTGGCATCTCCTGGTTCACCCAGGACTTCCCATAGCACAGCGGAAAGCACAAGATTGACGGGGTCTTCCCCAAAATTATACAACGGGGCGAATAGTTCATGGTCCAATCGCCGTAATTCCACTTTGGCCTCCTCAACATGTCCCGACCTCAGATAACTCGCAGCAAGCAAAACACTTAAATACGCCCGTTCATATGATTCCAATACATACTCCGTAAGTACCCCATCTGATAAAAAAACCCCGGCCATTTCCCGAGAAAAAGAAAAAGTCTTATCGCGAAAACCAGATTGGGCTTGTTCCGTGTACTCAATGACTGCGGCATCGCATTTTTGGGAAAAGGCCAGACTTAAGAGATTCAACACCTTAATCCGATTAGACCAATCAACGTTGGAACGAAGAATCCCACATTCATCCTTAAATGTTGTTTGTATCTCTTTCATCTGACAACCCAAAATAGACAGAGAAACCACCACTCCCACCCACCTCAACACAAACATCATCCGGCCCACACGGGTAAAGAGACATAATTTTTTCGATCCTGGATTACTGAAAGAGTTTTTCATAGATGCAATGCTTAGGCAGGAACAATGCAATCGAATCTTCATACAGTGATGGAATATATCAGACCACATCAGAAGATGTCGGACAGGAATCGTTTCTGTGGCAATGACGAGGGTGGAAGAACCCCGATCAAACAGCCCAACGAGAAAATGACATTTTCATCCCCTCTACCTCCTCCCCATTATCCCATAGAAGAAAATAACTAAAGAGTGGTTTTAGGACAAAACGACGAGGGGGGAGGAGTCTCATGGAGTTTTGGCAGTACTCTTGCGAAGAGTCCCCTGAATCAAAAGGCAGCCTAGCCCCCTTTCAGTCCCAAGACTATAAAACAATGTCCAGAAAGGGGGTGGGGCGGGATGACTACAAAAAGATTATGACTTTCCCCATAACTCTTCCAAACGCTGTGAACGACCACAATTCCATTTATAAAATTTGTAGCGGACCGGATTCTTTTTATAAAAATCCTGATGATAGGCTTCAGCGGAGAAGAAGACCGAAACTGGAACAATCTCGGTCACAATTGGTTGGGGAAAGGACTTTGAACTTTCTAACGCCTTTTTGGATTCATCAATTAACATTTTTTGCCCTTCGTCATGGTAGAATATTGCGGTCCGATATTGATTACCATGATCACAGAACTGGGCATTCGGGGTTGTAGGATCAACATTATGCCAAAACACCTCCAATAAATGTTGATACGTGACCTTGGTAGGATCGTAGGTCACTTCAACGGATTCAGTATGACCCGTTCCTCCGGCCGAAACTTGTTCATATGTTGGATTGGACAACTGCCCTCCCGTATACCCTGAAACAACCGATACCACGCCATCAACTTTTTCATACACTTCTTCCATGCACCAGAAGCAACCTCCTGCAAATGTAGCCTTGGCATATTGACTTTCCTCGGCGGCAAGATTTCCATGATGGATGACTGTCATTCCCCCTATCAACAGTGCCACCAATCCTAGACTGAATAAATGAGATAGTACCCGCTTCATTAGTACCTCCAGATTTTCACCCCTTCGTTCAAGAATTATCGGCCTCTTAGTTAAGCAAAATATCTTTATTCCCATGAAGATAGGATTACTCCTTAGTCTCAATACACTGAATTGCGTTACATGGCCTGATTCCTAGTGAATGGCCACAGTCCTCACTTGTATCATTTTGGGTATCCTTTGTGACTTTTGGATACTGATATTCGATAATTTCAACACTTGCTCATCAGAAATAGGCACCGGAGTTACTGAGTTTCAGATGGGTCGGCTGCCTGCCAACACCTTATTTAGTTCTTATTTCACCACAATTCCTCTGTGGTTATAAACGCACAGGGAACCTGTGCTTGGAATCACGCAGATTCACTCAAGATTTTTCCACATAGGAAAATTCCTCCAGCTCCTGAGATTGTTACCATCGGGAATATTAGTAATGAGATCAACTCTTTTCTTTTTCTTCTGAAAAAAATCAACAATTATGGAGGAAATTTTTGCCCGTTTTGCACTACGGCATCTAGGTTGCTTACCGATAAGGAATAGTAGAAAAAATCATAAATAAGGGGGCAGGTGATGGTGCGGACTGTTCTCTGGTTGGTTGTTGGAAGTTTGCTTCTCCCATTCGTGAGTGGCTCAGCCTTTTCTGCGGATTCGATCCCGCTGGGTGATCGCCTAGGTCTGCGAACGGGCTCACATTCCAATGTATGTGGTTCCCCTACCTCTTCCTCATTAGGACGTTCTTCCCATTTTTTCTCTCAAAGCACTCCCTGTAATGAATCCACGGGTGAATATTCTCTCACTCGTTTCAACTTTACCCAAAAACGTGAACCTTTCAACCTTCAGGGCGCTCGAGATATACCTTCGCTTGCGAGGCAAGGTGGCAGTAATATTTATGAAGCATCAAATGTTATTCCTCTATTTCATGAAGCCCTGACCGCTGGAATCCAGATGGTGTATCGAGATCCATGGGAAACGGACAACTCCGCGACACCCTTTACCAACCGCATGGGAGCTCAAATCGTCCTCAAGGGGACAACAGGCAGCATGAAGTACCAGGCTCAGTATGGCTACTCCGGGCAAGAAACCGGGAACACTTCCATTACCACACCCAATGATCGTGTAGGAGGAAAACTGGCGTGGGAATGGAACCTTCCGTTCGTGACTCCCCAAATTGAACTCAGCCGATTCACGAGTAATGTGGAGGGAGATCTGTCTCGTTCTCAAACTGTCGCTAACCAGCAAAAATTTTCTTTGCTTCTGGCTCCTCCCAATTGGCCCAGCCTATCCCTTGGGTATGCCCGGCGGCAGACAGACATCTTTACTCGACCTGAGGGCCCTCTCTCCGATGCCATTACCACAGAATCTGTTTCGGCGAATCTGTCGTTTCTACACGGCGCGGGTAAAGGGGATTGGTCCTCGTATTATAAAACCTCTCAAAGTGAGTTTGTAGACAATGGATCGGAAGAAGAAATCGGAACAAGAATGAGTGGCACCTTGAATTTATTGGAGCCGGTCGATCTCACACCACAGTGGGGGTTTACTCGGCGAGTCAATTCCCGAGGGACTATGGCAAACGATCGCTTTTTTGCCAAGCTTGGTTCGAGCTTTCGAGTTTCCCCAACTTCGACTCTTAAACCGGGAGTTGAATTCGCCCGAGACCTAAATCGATATGCCGCTCTTCGTACTGACACGCTTGCCGCCAAACTTGGGTATGCTTACCTTGCTATGGATGACTCCCTGGATGTTTCCATTCTCGGGCAATATATTCTCAACCAACGCTCTAATACCCCTGTCAATCCTCAAATCTACGACGTTTCGCTGTTATTCAAAAAAGACGTGCGTGACTACTTGCATCTAAACCATCGCCAGCAAACTCTCAGCCTCAAAATCGCCCACAACCAGCAAATTAACACCTCTTCTTTTCAAACCCAATACGGCCAGACTTCCGCCATGTTGCTGGTGAGCATCATTCCCTGAGAACTCAGAACTTCCCTCTTTCCTCCAATCAACTTTGCCCCTGACTTTTCCGAAGCATAGACAGAACGTATTCGAAATCCAACCAGAAGAGAAAGATGGAGGGTTCAAAGTGGCAAGTCCAGCAAGACTACGTCTGATGGGACAAACTGAGAATTCTGAGGAGTACGTGAGCAGGTCTAGGTGGCCAGAACACTACTTACAGAATTTTCAAGACTTCTTTAAAGGGAAAAGGGAGTTGGCCCAGAGCAGCACGAACTCATACTCAAAGTCAGAATTTCGACATGGCAGGAAGAGAAAGCAGGCTTTGCCTGTAGCCATAGGAAATTCTCAATAGGAGAGGTCCGCCCTAATCAGCATGAATCATTCCCTGAATTTAACGAACTCACTGCTCAATACTCTTGTGTAATAGTCCTGCCTTTTCTCCCTGAAATTTAGAGCAGTCTGGCCTGCCGATAAATGCAAGACGCTGGTGAAAGCATTCGTTTCGCCCTTATGGGTTCAGGGGCTGAAGCATTTCTTGTTTCATTTACTTCGACACTCTTTGTAATTTGACGCGACTTGTGATGTTTTAACAACCCATCCTATTTTTGAATTTCCCAGTTCACCGGGGTACTGCCCGGAAACCCCACAGAATTGATTTTCAACCCATTCATCAGCCACACCGCAACCTTGCCATTCGTCCGATTTTGCAAGATCACGTCTCCCTTCCCATCGCCATCCGCATCACTCACCTGCTTAATTTCCCATTCGGGGGGTATACCTCCTATAAAACCTGACAAAGGTGTCATCGCCCCGTTCATTAGCCACACCGACACCATGCCACTTTTCCTATTACGCCAAATCACATCCCTCCTACTGTCTCCATTGACATCTCCAAGAATTTGAATTTCCCAATCCAGCGAAGTGCTTGCGGGAAATCCCACCGACGTAATGGTCAACCCATTCATTAACCAAACCGCCACTGTGCCATTCGTCCGATTCTGCCAAACCAGGTCGGCCTTGCCATCTCCATTGATATCACCCACCTGCTCTATTTCCCACACTGTGGGAGTGCCTCCAAGATGTCCAACTGAGTTGATCGACAGCCCATCCATAAACCATACAGTCACCATTCCATTATCAGAATTGCGCCAGATCACATCCCCTTGGCCATCACCATTGACATCCCCAATTCCCTTTACTACCCATTCGCCTGAAACACCTCCGAGAAAGCCAGATGACTGTATTTTCCCCTCCTTGATAAGCCAAATACCCACAACCCCACTTACGGTGTTCTGCCATAGGATGTCTCCTTCACCATCACCATTGATATCTCCCACCTGCCTAATCTTCCATTCGGTTGAGGTACTTCCAGGGAAACCGACCGACATAATGGTCAACCCATTCATCCGCCAAACAGCCACTTCGCCACTACTCGTATTGCGCCAAAGCACATTGGTAGTCGGGGGCGTAATATCGGGAGAAGGGCCGGTTGGCTGGACGATGACGGCATACATACTCCCGCCCCCCCCGCTGGCATTGCCCCCAAGGGTAATCGTGCCGGCCGGGAAGCTCCGCGCAAAGAGCCGCAGGGTCGTATCCGAGGTCACCAGATTCTTGCCCGTATCGGTAAAGGGGTTCAACCACGATGGTTTCGGCGTGAGCCGGACATCATAGGCCACTGACACGGACACCGGTTGATTCACCGTAAAGCGCAGGAAGGCCGCCGTCGTCGCCGCTTTATCATTATTGGCGGTTTGGATATACGCCGCGCCCTGCACGCTCGCGGGCACCGTCGTAAACCGATAGGTGCGATCGCGATACACCATCCCCCCCGCTTGGAGACCGATGGCCGACACCCCATACGCTGACCCACTGGCCACGGTCAGGTTCGAAATGAGTAGTGAGGAGGGGGGCGGCGGATTAGAAGCCCCGGAAGAGGTGGAAGCATTGGCGATATATTTCTTCACCTCCGGGGAGGGAAGACTTTCATTGCCCGAGGCATCAAACGCCGTAATCGTAAAATAGTGCGTTTTGTCCGTAAGTAAGTTGGCATATTGGTAGGTCGTGATCTTCCCGACCGTCGTAGGAACCCCATAGACCCCCGGGTTGGTTCCTCGATAGATCCGATACCCCGCTAAGTTGGTCTCTTGATTGGGGGACCATTGGAGGGTGGCCGAATCACTGGTCGCAGATTGCGCCCCAGTCGGAAGAACAAGGAGGCAACTGCCGAACACACACCACGCAATACACCTTCTCAGACGACTCACTGTACAAACGTCGGACATGGGATCTCCTCCTTCGAACACATACAGAGGCCCCATTCCCGCACGTCTCCCTTTCTTCGGTAACCCGGCTATCAGAAATTCTGACCCGTGGCTTTGCGTCCCCACTTCACAATGGGTTTGCCTTTATCGGAAAGAGGCCACCGCTTTACAAACTGTTATGCCATCTTCTTTTGAATAATGAAAACTCTCTCTTGAATGTGAGCAGACACCGGCTCTCTTGACTTCACGGGCTTTTATCGGTGGATACCCAAAAGCCTTTAGGCAGGAAGCAGGCAGGGGAGGTTGGAGCAGGCTCATGGCAGTTGACGCCCCTTCATGATCGTTCTTGAAGGGCCAATTGCCAGGTTTTTTTTGCATGCGCCCGGCGCCGTGACCGGTAAGTAAATTCACGCTCCTTTCTTGACGCAGCCCTCTTGATTGGGAACCGAAATGACCCCGTCGCAAGCCGTTCCTTCAGACCCATGGCAGCCTGCCTCCCATGACATCCCCAGGGCTCACCTGCAATGCAAGTCTTGGATCATGGACTTCGGCGTCTGTTAGGTACGAAGAACCAAGGCAAAAATCTCAATGGATGGATCGAATTCTTCCGGCACAACATCATTGGCCCAGAGGTTGGACGATGACGGCATACATACTCCCGCCCCCCCCGCTGGCATTGCCTCCAAGGGTTATCGTCCCGGCCGGGAAGCTCCGCGCAAAGAGCCGCAGGGTCGTATCCGAGGTCACCAGATTCTTGCCCGTATCGGTAAAGGGGCTCAACCACGATGGTTTCGAGGTGAGCCGGACATCATAGGCCACTGACAGGGACACCGGTTGATTCACCGTAAAGCGCAGGAAGGCCGCCGTCGTCGCCGCTTTATCATTATTGGCAGTTTGGATATACGCCGCGCCCTGCACGCTGGCGGGCACCGTCGTAAATCGATAGGCGCGGTCCCGATACACCGTGCCCCCGGCTTGCAGACCGATGGCCGACATCTCATACACTGACCCACTGGCCACGGTCAGGTCCGAAACGCTTAATGGAGGCGTGGGTGGATAAGGGACCGTGCTGGTACCGGCCGCTGAGGGCTGGACGATGACGGCATACATACTCCCGCCCCCCCCGCTGGCATTGCCTCCAAGGGTTATCGTCCCGGCCGGGAAGCTCCGCGCAAAGAGCCGCAGGGTCGTATCCGAGGTCACCAGATTCTTGCCCGTATCGGTAAAGGGGCTCAACCACGATGGTTTCGGCGTGAGCCGGACATCATAGGCCACTGACACGGACACCGGTTGATTCACCGTAAAGCGCAGGAAGGCCGCCGTCGTCGCCGCTTTATCATTATTGGCAGTTTGGATATACGCCGCGCCCTGCACGCTGGCGGGCACCGTCGTAAATCGATAGGCGCGGTCCCGATACACCGTGCCCCCGGCTTGCAGACCGATGGCCGACATCTCATACACTGACCCACTGGCCACGGTCAGGTCCGAAACGCTTAATGGAGGCGTGGGTGGATAAGGGACCGTGCTGGTACCGGCCGCTGAGGGCTGGACGATGACGGCATACATACTCCCGCCCCCCCCGCTGGCATTGCCTCCAAGGGTTATCGTCCCGGCCGGGAAGCTCCGCGCAAAGAGCCGCAGGGTCGTATCCGAGGTCACCAGATTCTTGCCCGTATCGGTAAAGGGGCTCAACCACGATGGTTTCGGCGTGAGCCGGACATCATAGGCCACTGACACGGACACCGGTTGATTCACCGTAAAGCGCAGGAAGGCCGCCGTCGTCGCCGCTTTATCATTATTGGCAGTTTGGATATACGCCGCGCCCTGCACGCTGGCGGGAACCGTCGTAAATCGATAGGCGCGGTCCCGATACACCGTGCCCCCGGTTCGGAGGCCAGAGACAGGCACCACATACCCTTGCCCACTAGCAACCACCATGTTCGAAATAGTTAATGGGGACACGGTTGGATTCGGGACACTCCCGGTCACTGGGGCTGAACTTGTCGTATTGCCCGCTGCATCGCGTGCAACTGCCGTAAAGGTATATTTCCCGGGAGCCGCTCCAATAGTGTTCCAGGTTAATGAGAAGGGGGCGGTGGTATCTTCCGCCCCCAGATTATTCCCATTGAGTCGGAATTGGACGCCCACCACCCCAACATTATCCGTGGCGGTAGCGGATAGGGCAATTGTACCGTTTAGAGACGTCCCATTTTGCGGAGATATCAGAGTGACCGTGGGGGGCGTGAGGTCGGGAGGTGGTAGAACCGTCCCGGTCACTGGGGCTGAACTTGTCGTATTGCCCGCTGCATCGCGTGCAACTGCCGTAAAGGTATATTTCCCGGGAGCCGCTCCAATAGTGTTCCAGGTTAATGAGAAGGGGGCGGTGGTATCTTCCGCCCCCAGATTATTCCCATTGAGTCGGAATTGGACGCCCACCACCCCAACATTATCCGTGGCAGTAGCGGATAGCGCAATTGTACCGTTTAGAGACGTCCCATTTTGCGGAGATACCAGAGTGACCGTGGGGGGCGTAATATCGGGAGAAGGGCCGGTTGGCTGGACGATGACGGCATACATACTCCCGCCCCCGCTGGCATTGCCCCCAAGGGTAATCGTGCCGGCCGGGAAGCTCCGCGCAAAGAGCCGCAGGGTCGTATCCGAGGTCACCAGATTCTTGCCCGTATCGGTAAAGGGGTTCAACCACGATGGTTTCGGCGTGAGCCGGACATCATAGGCCACTGACACGGACACCGGTTGATTCACCGTAAAGCGCAGGAAGGCCGCCGTCGTCGCCGCTTTATCATTATTGGCGGTTTGGATATACGCCGCGCCCTGCACGCTCGCGGGCACCGTCGTAAACCGATAGGTGCGATCGCGATACACCATCCCCCGCTTGGAGACCGATGGCCGACACCCCATACGCTGACCCACTGGCCACGGTCAGGTTCGAAATGAGTAGTGAGGAGGGGGCGGCGGATTAGAAGCCCCGGAAGAGGTGGAAGCATTGGCGATATATTTCTTCACCTCCGGGGGAGGGAAGACTTTCATTGCCCGAGGCATCAAACGCCGTAATCGTAAAATAGTGCGTTTTGTCCGTAAGTAAGTTGGCATATTGGTAGGTCGTGATCTTCTTCCCGACCGTCGTAGGAACCCCATAGACCCCCGGGTTGGTTCCTCGATAGATCCGATACCCCGCTAAGTTGGTCTCTTGATTGGGGACCATTGGAGGGTGGCCGAATCACTGGTCGCAGATTGCGCCCCAGTCGGAAGAACAAGGAGGCAACTGCCGAACACACACCACGCAATACACCTTCTCAGACGACTCACTGTACAAACGTCGGACATGGGATCTCCTCCTTCGAACACATACAGAGGCCCCATTCCCGCACGTCTCCCTTTCTTCGGTAACCCGGCTATCAGAAATTCTGACCCGTGGCTTTGCGTCCCCACTTCACAATGGGTTTGCCTTTATCGGAAAGAGGCCACCGCTTTACAAACTGTTATGCCATCTTCTTTTGAATAATGAAAACTCTCTCTTGAATGTGAGCAGACACCGGCTCTCTTGACTTCACGGGCTTTTATCGGTGGATACCCAAAAGCCTTTAGGCAGGAAGCAGGCAGGGGAGGTTGGAGCAGGCTCATGGCAGTTGACGCCCCTTCATGATCGTTCTTGAAGGGCCAATTGCCAGGTTTTTTTTGCATGCGCCCGGCGCCGTGACCGGTAAGTAAATTCACGCTCCTTTCTTGACGCAGCCCTCTTGATTGGGAACCGAAATGACCCCGTCGCAAGCCATTCTTTCAGACGCATGGCAGCCTTCCTCCCAAGTAGCGCTCCGTGCCTACCTGGGATTCAGGCTATTTCCAGCATGCAGCGCTCATGACAGGCAACCCTGATTTCAAGAAAATAGGACATTCAGACAAGCCACGTTCTATACCTGAAGAAAAAAACGATAGGTATTGAGTGTACTTATTTATTGAGAAATACAAATAACGGATTACCGGTCGTCAAAATTCTCCTGGACGAGCTTACACCTCTCACATTTTAGCATCCACAAGGAGGGCAATGGCCTTGCGGATTTGCTCACGCGCACCAAGAAGGACGAGGACATCACCTGGCTCCAGAATCGTTTCGCGAGAAGGATTTGATTGTGTTACGCCATTCCGGGTAATCGCAATCACAGAAGCGCCCGTCCGTCCATGGATATGCAACTGTCTCAATGGTTTCCCCAACACGTGAGAATCGTTTTCCACCCGACAGGTATCGACTTGCACATCAGCCAATGTTCCAGCACGTAGATGGTGAGCTAACTCAGGTAGCTCCCCTCGCCGAAGCAGGAGATAACCCTCCCTACGAATTTGTTCAACTTTGTCTTGGATCATGGCCTTCGGCGTCTGGTAGGTACGAAGAACCAAGGCAAAAATCTCAATGGATGTTTCGAATTCCTCCGGCACGACATCATTGGCTCCTAACTCTTGGAGATCCTGCAATTCCTTTAAATATCGTGTTCGTACGACAATATGAAGAGTGGGATTCAGCTGTCGTGCTTGCTGGACAATCCGGCGCGCTCCAAATGGGTCAGAGGTCGCGACCACGAGCACTCTTGCCAATATGATCCCGGCCTGAGTCAGCACCCTGGGATTCGTCCCATCCCCGTAGAAAATGGTGCCTCGGCCTTTTTGATCAGCCTGCACGACATCAGGATTAACGTCCAGCACAACAAATGGAATTTCCATATCACCTAAGACCCGTGCAAGATTCCGCCCATTTAAACCATAGCCCACGATGATGACATGATCTTTGACTTTGATTTTGGTGCTTTGTGACGCATGGGACTGACGTCGAGGAAACCAATGCTTCAGGCGGTCAAGCGCCTCGGTCCGTCTAGCCAGACGGGGAGCCCATTGAATCAAAAAGGGCGTAATCGTCATAGACAACACCGATACTGCAAGAAAAATATTATAGGCTTGCGTGTCCAATAACCCTTCCCCCTGACCCACTCGTGCAAGAATAAAAGCAAACTCTCCCACCTGCGCTAAGGCCACCCCAGTTAATAATGCAGAAGACACGGGAGCCCCAGCTAGGAACACTGCTCCGGTTCCCGTAAGGAATTTTCCCAAAACTACAAGCACCAACATCCCCATCACCAGGAGGGGAAATTCAAAGATGACCGAGGGATTCATTAGCATCCCCACTGAGACAAAAAATAAACTATTAAAACTATCCCGAAAGGGAATGACTTCGGCGAGCGCCTGATGACTATATTCAGATTCAGAAATCACGAGGCCCGCGATAAAGGCACCAAGAGCCAATGACAGCCCCGCGAGAGAGGTCAACCAAGCCGTTCCCAGCCCCAACACGATAATCGACAAGAGAAATAGCTCTCGGCTTCGAGTCCCCACAATAAGATGAAGAACATGAGGGACCAAAACCCGTGCAGCCAGCACAATTAACCCCACAACCATGACGGATTTCACAAGCGTTTCGACAATAACCCCTGTCTCCCCTTGGGAACCTGTCCCCAGTACCGGAGTCAGTAAAATCATAGCCACCACGGCTAGATCCTGGAAAATAAGAATCGCCATAGTTGCTTGCCCATGTAGCGCATCCATTTCCCCTCGATCTCCCAGAATCTTGAGGACAATGGCGGTGCTGCTCAACGACAACAACAGACCCCAGAAGACCGATTCCTCCCAGGATCGACCCAATAACCATCCCCCAAGCACTACGCCACTGAGCATGCTCAAAATCTGCAGGGGACCACCAACCCATAACAGCCTTCTGGAAGCCCGTATGCGAGAAAGAGAGGTTTCCAAGCCAATGGTAAACAACAACAACACCACACCGATTTCGGCAAGAGTTTCGACTTGGTGCAGATCAGAAATGAGGTTCAACCCATGGGGACCCACTAAGGTGCCAGAAACTAAAAATCCCGCAACTGCCGGTAGCCGGATTTTTTGAAAAACAAATACAACCAGAACGGAGATAGAAAAAATAATGAGGACATCTCGTAGGATGTGGACTTCACTCATAAGTCGAGTGGGCGGCGATGGCAGGGATTCAGCGTATTCCCCATACCTGACATAGACACGATAAAGAAGTTTGGGTGGATTTCAAACACCCATCATCCCTCGGATCGAGGGAAATGTCTACTATTCGCTTTGTCCCACTCATCTGAGATAGAACCATGCTATTACGGATAGGGGAGGAAGAAGGATCAAGGGGAGAATCGAGATGGGGCATTCCAGACCCATCCCGATCAATTGAGAAAATTAATAGCCTTTTACGAGTGGACTGAAGAGGAAAAATCCTGAAAGAGCCAGGGAGCCTCCTGAGCCCGGCGCTTTTCATAGGCAGTAATCGCGGATTCATGTTGAAGCGTGAGTCCAATTCCGTCCAATCCCTTCAACAAACAATCCTTGCGAAAAGGATCCAGGGTAAAGGAATACTTCTCCCCTTCGGGAAGAATGACAATCTGCTGAGCTAAGTCGACTGTGATCTGATATTGGTCAGTATGAGCTACTCGGTCAAACAATGTTTGGATGACTTCTCCTGGAAGCTCGACGGGGAGAATCCCATTCTGAAAACAATTGTTGTAGAAAATATCGGCAAAACTCGGAGCCACAATACAACGAATGCCATAATCCAACAAAGCCCATGGAGCGTGCTCCCTTGAGGATCCACATCCGAAATTTTCACGGGTCAATAGAATCGTGGCCTGTTGATAGCACGATTGGTTGACAAAAAACTCAGGATCCTGAGACCCATCCGCACGCCGCCGCCAATCGGCAAATAACCCCTCTTTGAGGCCGGTGCGATGGATCGTTTTCAAATATTGTTTCGGAATGATTTGATCCGTATCAACATTGCCACGATTTAATGGAGCAACCGTTCCGGTCAATATGGTAAACGCTTGCATATCTATCTCCCGTTTAAATGTAGTGGAAGCAGATGATCTCTTGAAGGCAAAAGAATTCCCTTATTGATCTCACATCTTCCAATCACGAATATCAACAAAATGTCCCTCAACAGCAGCAGCAGCAGCCATAGCAGGGGATACTAAGTGGGTCCGTCCACCCTTTCCCTGACGCCCCTCGAAGTTTCGATTACTGGTTGAGGCACATCGTTCTCCCGGTGTGAGCACGTCCGCATTCATGGCGAGGCACATACTGCATCCTGGTTCACGCCATTCAAAACCCGCGTCGCGAAAAATCCGATCCAAACCTTCCTCCTCCGCTTGATGTTTGACTAACCCTGATCCAGGCACCACCATGGCTTTGACGCTTTGGGCAACGTGCTTTCCTTTGGCATACCGTGCCGCCACCCGTAAATCCTCAATTCGTGAGTTGGTGCAGGACCCGATGAAAACTCGATCGACCCGGATGTCACATATAGGGATACCACCTGGCAACCCCATATACGCTAAGGCACGTTCTGTTGCCATCCGCAGTTTTTCATCCGGAATGGATGCCGGATCAGGCACATGACCATTCACATCAGTCACCATTCCGGGATTGGTCCCCCAAGTCACTTGAGGTGAAATATCCTCCCCTCGCAGCTCAACAACCTTATCAAACCGAGCTCCAGGGTCTGTTTTCAATTTCAACCAATCCGACTTCGCCTGCTGAAACACCTCCTCCTTCGGACTAAGCGGCCGATTCTTCACATATGCGACCGTCAATTCGTCCGGACTGACCAGACCAGCACGCGCTCCCGCCTCAATAGACATATTACAAAGGGTCATCCGGCCTTCCATTGAAAACGATCGGATCACCGAACCCGTATATTCCACGACATACCCGGTTCCACCACCAATACCAATTTGCCCGATAATCGCCAGTATGACATCTTTGGAAGAACAATAATCAGGAAGCGTGCCCTCCACCCGAATTTCCATAGTCTTGGGTCGTTTCTGGACCAAACATTGCGTCGCCAACACATGCTCGACTTCTGAGGTGCCAATGCCAAACGCCAAGGCTCCAAACGCCCCATGAGTCGATGTATGGGAATCTCCACACACAATCGTCATCCCCGGTAGCGTCAACCCTTGTTCAGGTCCGATGACATGGACAATACCTTGACGGATATCCTCCATCCCATAATAGGTAATTCCAAACTCTGCACAGTTGCTTTCCAAGGTTGAAATTTGCAAGGCACTCATAGGATCGGCAATGCCCTGCGACCGATCGGTGGTTGGAACATTGTGATCGGGAACAGCGAGCGCCGCAGTTGGACGCCTTGGCCTCCTGCCAGCCAACCGGAGTCCCTCAAAGGCTTGCGGGGAAGTCACTTCATGCACGAGGTGTCGGTCAATATACAATAAGGTTGTCCCATCTGGCTCTTCACGAACCACATGCTGATCCCAAATCTTTTCAAACAATGTTTTGCTTGCCATGGAATACATCCTTCTTTCTTTTTGAAAATTTCGGACTCTAATTATCTACATTTGCTCCCTTCTGGCAAGTGCCAGGAGGAGCTTTTTCCAGATTTGGTTTCAGATCCGCCTTTTCTTTGTGGTCTTTTAAGACTTCTGATATACTTTTCCCTACGACAGTGAACAATCCAATCTGAAACTTTCACCTTCTCGATACTTAGGTGGAAATAAGTGGATACCGGCTATCATTCATCCAGCCCCGAACCAATCTAAAGGGTTTCCGGCCAGCGGCGAAGAACGACTCAACGTCGAATATCAAGGTTAACCGGAAAATCAGACATAGAAAAGTAAAGTTGATCTATTTCCCCTGTAGCACGTAAAGACTCTAACAATCCTATTTCCGACTCCGCCATTGTCGCCCACCCTCTGAAATTGATAGGTCTCAACACTTCTCATGGGTATATTCAATTATTTCATTAGCCATTTTTCCCAAGACATGGCCATCGATTTAGGAACTTCCTCCACATTAATTTATATCAAGGGCAAAGGGATTGTCTTGAACGAGCCCTCCGTGGTGACAGTTGAGACAAACTCAAAAAAACTTCTGTCGGTTGGGGAAGAAGCAAAGCGAATGATCGGGCGAACCCCTGGCAATCTCACTGCCATTCGTCCCATGAGAGAAGGTGTTATTGCTGATTTTGACATGACAGAACGCATGTTGCGCCATTTTATCCAAAAAGTTCATCGCGGGGGAACTCTGCTCAGGCCACGAATTATTATTGGCGTCCCATCCAGAATCACGCAAGTCGAACAACGTGCCGTTAAGGAATCAGCCGAATTGGCTGGTGCACGGGAAGTTTATCTCATCGAAGAACCGGTGGCCGCTGCAATCGGAGCGGGATTGCCGATTACCGAGCCTTCCGGCAACATGGTGGTGGATATCGGAGGAGGCACAACCGATATTGCCGTGATCTCCCTGGGAGGGATCGTTTACAGTGAATCAGTCCGGGTTGCGGGCGATCAATTAGATGGAGCCATCACAAACTATCTCAAGCGGGAATACAGCTTGCTAATAGGCGAACATATGGCAGAACGCATCAAGATGGAAATCGGCTCAGCCTACCCTCTGCCTGAAAAAAAGCAAATGGCCGTCAAGGGGCGAGATGTGGTATCCGGCATCCCCAGAACGATTCTTGTCGACGACAATGAGATACGAGAAGCTTTACATGATTGCCTCACCACGATCATCCGAGCCATTCGTCTAGCCTTGGAGAACACTCCGCCGGAATTGGCAGGAGATATAATTGACCGAGGGATCGTGCTGACCGGAGGCGGATCAATGCTTCAAGGGCTGGATAATCGACTACGCGAAGAAACGTCCCTACCCATTGTTACTGTCGATGACCCCTTAACCTCGGTCGTCTTAGGAGTAGGAAAAACTCTCGAGGAATTTAGCCTCCTTCGGAAAATTTCTTCGCATTCCAGGCTGAATCCCTGAGCTTCCCTCTATTTGCATGCCTCGATCAGAGCCGAATTTTCCCATACCTACAAGTATCCGTCGAGTTCTAGGAGTTATCTTCATTCTATTCCTCGCACTCCTGCTGTTTCTGCCGCGACAATCTCAGGAATGGTTAAGTCATGTAGGAGGACCTTTCGCACGAATATTGGAGGTCCCCCTGCATGCTGTAGCCTCAGTACAGAATTCTATCCGTCAAGCGTGGGACCACTACATCGCACTACAAGATGCCTGGGAAGAAAATCAACTGCTAAGGCAGGAAGTTCAGCGCCTACAAGGAGAGAAGAATTTCCTTCGAGAAAAGGCCATTATTGCCACGCAATTTCAAGAATTACTGGCGTATCAGGAAACCACGCCCATGACGACCCTTCCGGCTCGAATCATCGGCCGAAATGTGTCCAATTGGTATCGGTCCATAATCATCAATAAAGGCAGTCAAGACGGCATTCATCGGGAAATGGGTGTCATCACTGATGCCGGAGTGGTAGGACGTGTCGTACGAGTCAACCCCACGACATCCATCGTGCTTCTTCTTTCCGACCCCAATGTCGCAATCACCGGGATGATTCAAAAAAGCCGGGATGAGGGGCTGGTACAGGGAACCCCTCAAGGAACCATTCATATGAAATATCTGCCTCCTCTTTCCCCCGTTCAACCAGGAGATCCAGTGGTCACATCTGGATTAACAAATGATTTTCCTCGTGGACTCCAAATTGGCCGGATTCACGAGGTCACCAAAGCCGATACCGATTTATTTCAATTGGGGGAAATTGAGCCAATTGTAGATTTCACCAAACTGGAAGCGGTCCTGGTGATTACCTCATTTCAGCCTGCGCTCCCTCCATCATTACCGAAACCGGCGGTCTCTCCTTCTCCCTGATGTAATCACGTGGCGATTTTTCTCAACATTGTTCTGTGCTTTGGAGTGGTTCTGGCCCAAGCCGTCTTTAGCACCATCCTTTCCGTCAAAGGGATTTACCCTGATTTATGTTTCATCTTGGCCTGCTTAATCGGGTTTCTTTCAGGCGAATACAAAGGACTGATGATCGGACTGACGGTGGGACTATTTCAAGACTTACTCACTCCAGGCGGAATTGGGCTCAATATGGTCATAAAGGCACTTGCCGGTGGCTTGGCCGGCATCACAACCCACACATTTTCCACAGTCACCAGTGCCTCAGTTCTGCTCATCACCTTCGCGTTGTCGTTAGGGTGTGGATTAGCCTCTCTCGTCGTGGCATACCCGGAACTAAATAGCCTCGACCTCTTACATGCCTTCTCCTCAGGACTGATCCCACAAGGCCTCTACAACAGCCTACTAACCCTGGTGATGTTCTGGTTAATCAAGTTCATTGGCCAATCGGTGAATATGGTACACTTAGGCCAGAAACCTCGATAAGACCCACACAATGTTGGACACTTCCCGCCAAGCCAATGAACTTGCCGATATTCAAAACCGACTAATTTTCGTCAAGATCGGCTTTCTGATGCTGTTGGTGTTATTGGGGCTCCGTCTTTGGCAACTACAGGTTCGGGACGGATTGCACTACCAAGACCTCGCCCGCGACAATCGCACTCGAACTATTGTCTTAGAACCGGCTCGCGGGCTTCTATATGATCGGAACGGCGAACTTCTTGCCAATAATATCCCCAGCTTCCAATTGTATCTTTCTTTGGAAGACCTACAGGATCGTGAAGCCCTTCTGGCTCAGTTACCTCAGTTCGTCGATATTGACCAACAAGAGCTTTCCCATAAACTAGCACTCAAGAGTCGAAGAGGCCGAGTTAAAATTAAAGCCGATATTACCCTTAAAGAGGCATCGCTCATCGAATCGCACCGGCTGGAACTTCCCGGGGTAGTGATTCAGCCGGAATATCAACGTCACTATCCACTTGAGAATTACGCCTCACATGTCCTGGGGTATGTGGGTGAGATTTCCGAATCCCAGCTTAAGGAGCCGGGATTTTCCGATCTTCAGGGAGGACGCATCATCGGGCAAAATGGAGTGGAGCGGACATTTGATGAATATCTTCTAGGAGAAACTGGAGAAGAAGTCATTGAAGTCGATGCCCTGGGGTATCCGAAACGGTCACTTTCCGTTCGCCGTCCCCTGGCTGGGGATGACCTATACCTGACTCTCGACATTCGACTTCAACGCCTCGCAGAAGACCTATTGGGAGGGGAGGCCGGAGCCATTGTCGCCCTGGATCCCTGGAATGGAGACGTCCTGGCGCTGGCAAGCAAACCTGGGTTTAATCCCAATGATGTCTCGGGAGGGATTAGCGCCAAAGACTGGCAACGATTTCTCAAAGATACCCGCCACCCCCTCACTAATCGCGCCATTCAAGGCCAATATCCACCGGGGTCGGTATTTAAAATCATTATGGCAGCAGCCCTCCTGGAGACTCAAACGCTCAGCGCACAGGAAATGATCCCCTGCCATGGAACATTTCCCTTTGGAAGGCGGGTCTTTCGTGATTGGAAAGCCGGAGGGCATGGTCAAGTCGACTTAACCAAAGCCATTGCGGAATCTTGTGATGTGTACTTTTACAAGGCCGGCAATCAATTGGGGGTTGATCCCATCTCCACCTTTGCCCGTCAGTTCGGATTAGGTGAAAAGACAGGCATTGCGCTCCCTTCAGAACGGTCTGGCCTCGTCCCTTCCACGGAATGGAAAAAAAGAGTCAAACAGGAACCATGGTACCCCGGAGAGACCATTTCAATTTCCATCGGGCAAGGATTTTTAACCGTGACCCCCCTTCAGATGGCGAAAGTGTCTTCCATCATCGCGACCAATGGACGAGTGGTCCAACCCCGGTTGCTCAAAGCCTCCCGACTTCGACGAACCGGCAATCTTAAAGAAGTTCCTGAGCCACCCATTCGCCAATTAGCCATCTCTCCCCAAACGTTTGCGCATATCAAGGAGGGATTGGCTGCAGTCGTCACCAGAGGAACAGCCAAACTGGCCCAATCAGAGTTCGTGAACATTGCGGGTAAAACTGGAACAGCTCAGGTCGTTGCACTGAAACCTGATGGGGACAAAGATAAGAACAAGGAGACTCAAAAGGAATTTCGAGACCATGCCTGGTTTGTGGCGTTTGCACCCGTAGAACATCCAAAGATTGCGGTGGCGGTATTAGTTGAACATATGGGGCATGGAGGCTCGGCGTCCGCTCCCTTAGCCAAGACCCTCATTGAAGCCTATATGGGCTATGAGACCACTCAACAGCCTGCTCCCTCTCTCAGAAACCCAATCCCTTAGGGACGGAGAACGACTCAACTTATGTCATTGATGAACGACAATGTAAACCGCCGAGGCCTGGATACCTTCGATTGGTGCTTCCTGGGTGTCATTATGGCCATCATCTCTGTGGGCATCATATCTATTTATAGCGTCACCAATACCCAGGCAACTGGAATCCCCATTTATCTCAAGCAAGCCACATGGATGGTCGTCGGCTCCTTAGCCTTTTTGGTCGCGGTAGGTATTGACTACCGCAAACTCGCTCGTTTTTCATATCTGCTCTATGGGATCGGGCTGATCTTACTTATTTTCGTGTTAATCGCAGGCAAAACCAGTCGAGGATCTCAAAGATGGATTCCACTTGGCCCCTTTGCGGTGCAGCCTTCAGAATTCATTAAAATTCCTTTGCTACTCATGCTGGCTACCTATTATGGGACAACCACCCGCGAAGGCTGGGTGCGTCGATTGATCATCCCCGGACTCATCGTGCTTCCTGGCTTCCTACTCATCCTTAAGCAACCAGACCTAGGAAGCAGCCTGGGCTTTCTGGCCATTTTTCTTGTCGTCGTTCTCACGGTGGGGATGAAATCCAAAGCCTTTGGGTTTATCGTATTGGCGGCCCTCATGCTTTTCCCGTTTGCCTGGGGCGGGGTCTGGGGCTCCCTTCACGAGTACCAACAGGATCGGATTCTCAGCTTTGTCGATCCCAATTCTGACCCGGGAGGCAAGGGTTATCACGGGCTTCAATCGCGCATCGCTATCGGTTCCGGCCAAATACTGGGAAAGGGCTTATATGGGGGCACCCAAACCCAATTTAAATTTCTTCCCGAAGGCCATACAGATTTTGTCTTTGCGGTTTTTGCCGAAGAATGGGGCTTTATTGGATCAATGGTCTTACTATCCTTATATATTCTCTTGTTTTTGATGGGTTTAGAAATCGCGTTCAAAGCCAAGGACATCATCGGAGCACTCCTGGCTGTCGGAGTGGTGACCATGTTGGCCTTTGGAGTTGTGGTAAATATTGCGATGACATCAGGGCTGGCTCCTGTAGTGGGCATTCCACTCCCCCTCATGAGCTATGGAGGCAGCGCCATGGTGGTGAATCTCACAGCTTTGGGGCTCTTGCTCAACGTAAAACGGAGACGCCTGTCTCTGCTTTAGGTATCATGTACCCTGCGCTTTGATTTTGATAGTGTTGGACTGATTATCGCATAAAGAGGAAAACAGCGAATAATTCAATTCAGAAAATCCCAAATCCGTGGATTTTTCCCACACTTGCAGGAACAAGGAAGTGTATACACAGAACCATCTTCAGTTGGTTCCATACAGTACTCAATTACAATTATTACCAGAAGGGGCACGAAGCTATCTCAGATTTTGACAGGCAGATCCAACAAACTGGCTCCGCCACACCAGGAACATCTCTTCACCAAAGAGGTGTCGAGGAATAGCTTCTGGTCCCTTCTGAGAATGTAGGGAGATCACTATGGGAGTAGAAATTGCGATTAGTGTCACTCGTGAAGAAACACGGGTTGCCGTGCTCGACAATCGTGTCGTAACAGAATTGTATGTCGACCGTCCAAGAAAAAAAGACTTTGTGGGAGACATTTACAAAGGCAAGGTCATTAAAGTTCTGCCTGGTATGCAAGCGGCCTTTGTCGATATTGGACTGGATCGGGCCGCGTTTATCCACGTATCCGATCTTTCGGTCGGAACCGAACCCGGGGATACCCTCGTGGATAGTGAAGAGGATGAACGAAGTCAAGACCTCCCGCGTCCACGACGCCAAACTGCACGCCCCATTGAAAACCTGTTGACAGAAGGCCAGGAACTTCTTGTGCAAATTTCCAAAGGCCCCATCGGTACCAAGGGACCTCGGATTACCACATACGTCTCCCTTCCCGGACGATTCTTGGTCCTCATGCCCAATGTCGACCATATTGGCGTGTCGCGAAGAATTACAAAAGAAGAAGAGCGACATCGTTTGAAGGACCTCATGCGGCGCATCCGGAAACCCGAATATGGATATATTGTCAGAACCGTGTGTGAAGATGTACCGGAGGACGATCTCCAAACCGACGTGAGATTCCTCACAGCATTATGGGAAGACACGCTCAAAGCTGCCGGTAAACAACCAGCCCCGTCCCTCTTGCATACGGATCTCTCCCTCCCGCTCCGGGTGGTACGGGACTTATTCACCAAAAAAGTCGACCGTCTGCTAGTTGACGCAAAACCGGATTTTGAAGAAGTCAAAGACTTTGTCCGGCGTTACCTTCCGGAACAAGCCTCCCGCGTACATTTCTATGACAAGAAGCAGGAAGGGTTATTCGATCACTTGGGGATCGAATTGGAAATTACCCGAGCCCTAAGCCGGAAAGTCTGGCTCAAATCCGGAGGGCACATTGTCATTGACCACACAGAGGCCATGACTGTGGTAGACGTCAATACGGGACGGTTTGTGGGGAAACGCGACCAGGAAGAAACGATTTTAAAAAACAATTTGGAGGCCGCGAAAGAGATTGGCTACCAGATAAAATTACGCGGCATTGGCGGCATTATCATTATTGATTTCATTGACATGGAACGGGAACGGAACCGTGAAAAAGTGTACCAGGCTACATTGGACGCTCTGGCGGGGGATAAGGCTCAAACCCGTATCTCACGTATTTCCGATCTTGGGCTCATTGAAATTTCCCGTGAACGAGTCCGTGAAGATCTCTTACGGACGTTATCGGAAATTTGTGGTGACTGCGAGGGAAGAGGGTACACCAAATCTACCATGACCGTTGCGTATGAAATTTTTCGGGATATCCGGCGCATTGGAATTACTCGGGGACAACCCCAACAAATTGTGGTCGGTGCCAACCCCAAAGTCATTGAGCTCATTTTCGAAACCGAGCACAGTAGCATTGAGCAACTCGAACAGGAATTCCAACAACAAATATTATTTGAGGCAGATCCATTACTGCACCTTGAACAATATGACATTGTTGTAGTAGGGAAATTGGCGTCACGCGCCGAATCTCGGACCGCATCCTAGGAGTCTACTCTGTTAACTGTACCATTTGCCTCCATGCACAGAAAGGAGAGGAGACCCAAATCCCTCCTTCAACTCTTGAAAAATCCGGAACACTCCATCATCCGGAGTCGAAGGTGGAATAATTTCTTGGTAGAGAGCCATGCGGACGAACCATCTGACGGTGGTCTCCAGACGCATACTCCCTATCCTCACAGAGAATCTGAATGACCTCACCCTTACAAGGATGGTTGGAACTTTTGGCAGTCAAAGGACTTGGCCCTGTCACTTACACCAGACTCATCAACCGGTTCGGCTCGCCTGAAGCCATTCGCTCCTCGACCGCCCACACACTCGAATCAATCGGGGAAATTTCTCCCTCATTGGCCAGGGCTCTTCATCAGCCTATATCTACCGATACACAAAATCAGATTGCCAAAGAATTGCAGGCCGTTCAGGATGGGCGATTCTCCATCCTGACACTCATGGACGCACTCTACCCGCCACGATTAAAAACCATTACAGATCCTCCTCCGTTACTCTGGTATACAGGCCAACTCCAGGACCGCGATCAACAGGCCCTTGCCATAGTTGGCTCAAGAAAAGGCTCCCACATCGGACGGACATTCACGCGACAACTGAGTGGCGATTTAGCTGCACTGGGCTTTACGATTGTGAGCGGCATGGCAAGAGGAATTGATGCGGCAGCTCACGAAGGAGCACTGGCCACATCCGGGAGAACCCTGGCCGTGCTTGGATGTGGCATCGATCAAACCTATCCGCCTGAGCACGATCCGCTACGACAACGCATTGAACAACATGGGGCCGTTCTTTCTGAATTTCCGATGGGAACCCCTCCACATTCTTACCATTTCCCTCAACGTAATCGGATTATCAGTGGACTCTCACTTGGTGTGATCGTCACCGAAGCCACCTCGCGGAGCGGGTCCCTCATTACCGCTCGAATGGCTTTAGACCAAAATCGTGAGGTCTTTGCCGTACCAGGAAATGTGACAAATTCATTGACTCGTGGCCCTCACCGCCTCATTAAAGAGGGAGCGAAATTAGTCGAAAATTCTTTAGATGTTGTAGAAGAAATTCTTCCTATGTTAGAACCCTCCTTCCGGGATCAACTCGAGAAACAACAAGGCGGGTTTCAGCCTCAACCGCCCACGCCTGCACTAGGAGCAGAGGAACAACATCTATTTGATTGCATTTCACTGGAGCCTGTTTCCCTGGACGATTTAATTAATCAATGTTCCTATGCCCCACCTGAAGTGATGAGCATTCTCTTGTCTTTGGAGATCAAAGGGCTTATAAAGCAGATACCGGGACTACAGTATCTCAGGATGAGCATTGGATAGTACTTCAACAGGTCAATTGTGCTCGTAAACGATTCATGATTTTCATCACTGTCTATGACTAGATCACTCGTCATGGTCGAATCGCCCATCAAACCACTATCCAAATATCTTGGACGCCATAACCAAGCATTGGCATCGGTGGGGGCCCATCTTACATGCGCACGGAAGTGTAAACCGGGCATTGACCTCGAACACCATTTTGACGGGGCTCTCGAAAAGAATAGATTTGTAAGATATGCCACTGATTTTCATGTTGGACCAAGTTAAAAAACCCCTAGTAAAATTCGCAACTTTTATCCGTCAGACACGGAGTTACAACCCCTTATCGCCATCAAAAACATTTTTTGCGACAGAACCGTCGGCAGGCTAGCCTTGGCGGCTGACTGAAACGGCTGCGCCCGCTGGAAAAAATGACTTGAACACCCAGCCTAACTTGCCTCTACCCTACGCCATCATTATGATGAGCACGCGAAAAATCCTGTCGCATCGCGGCAGGTGGATTGTGATGGCGCCATTTTTACCCTGAGTTTGTAGTGAATCTTACACGTGTGAGTATCAGTTACCCTTACATCAAAGATGCAAAGGAGCCTTCCCCGGTAGGGGTTGCTAATGAGTAAATCGCTGATAATTGCCGAGAAGCCCTCTGTTGCAGCCGACATCGCGCATTCGCTTGGCGGACTGAAACGTGAGAAGGATTATTTTGAAGATGACGACTATGTTGTCACCTCAGCCGTTGGACACCTACTTGAAATCAAAGCGCCTGACAACGTAGAGGTCAAACGTGGCAAGTGGTCTTTTGCCAACCTGCCGGTCATTCCCGATCACTTTGACCTGAACCCAATCGCCCGCACCGAGGACCGGCTAAAGTTGCTTGCCAAGTTGATCGGCCGCAAAGATATCGACCGAATTATCAACGCCTGTGACGCCGGGCGGGAAGGCGAGTTGATCTTCAGGCTGATTGTCCAGCACACGAAGGCCAAGCAACCGACAAGCCGGCTTTGGCTGCAGTCCATGACACCCAAGGCCATTCGCGAAGCGTTTGAGGAACTGCGCGATGATGAACAAATGAAGCCGCTCGCTGATGCCGCCCGCTGCCGAGCAGAAGCAGACTGGCTGGTTGGCATTAACGGCACCCGGGCTATGACGGCGTTCAACTCCCAAGACGGAGGGTTTTACCTCACCACCGTTGGCCGGGTTCAAACACCCACTCTCACCATCGTCGTGGAGCGCGAGGAACAGATCAAGCAATTCGTCTCGCGACCCTACTTTGAAGTGCATGCCCAGTTTGATGTCGAGGCCGGACAGTATTCAGGTCGCTGGTTTGATACGGAGTTCAAAAAGAATGACGAAGATGCGGAACGGCGCGCAGAGAGACTTTGGGACCGCAATCAGGCTGAATCAATCAGGCAGGCCTGCCAGAATCAGCAGGCGGTGGTCACTGAAGAAACCAAGCCGACGACGCAAAGCGCACCGATGCTGTTTGACCTGACCAGTCTGCAACGTGAAGGCAACGCCAGGTTTGGCTTTTCGGCCAAGACAACATTATCGCTGGCGCAAGCGCTCTATGAACGCCACAAAGTGTTGACGTATCCAAGAACCGATTCGCGCGCGCTGCCGGAAGATTATCTCTCTACCGTGCAAGATACACTGGCCATTCTGCGTGATGAGTCGAGTGAGCGTTTGTCAGCCATGACCGGCGGCAGCGCCGGCAATCCGATAGGACCGCATGCGGCAAAAATTCTGAGCAATGACTGGGTCCAACCGAACAAGCGCATTTTCAATGACGCGAAAATTTCTGATCACTTCGCCATTATTCCCACATTGCAGGCACCCAAGAACCTTAGCGAAGCCGAAGCCAAGATATACGACCTGGTCGTGCGTCGATTCATGGCGGCCTTTTTCCCACCTGCAGAGTTTCGAAACACCACCCGCATTTCCCAAATTGGCAGGCACCACTTCAAGACTGAAGGCAAGGTGATGGTCAAGCCGGGTTGGTTGGCAATTTACGGCCGTGAAGCCATTGCTGGTGAGGGCACACTCGTAGCGGTTGGGGAGAATGAAAAAGCCACGGCCAGCGCTATCGAGGTTCGCGACATGGCAACCAAACCACCGGCCAGATATACCGAAGCCACACTGCTTTCTGCGATGGAAGGCGCCGGGAAGCTGATTGATGATGATGACTTGCGCGAAGCTATGTCCGGGAAAGGTTTGGGCACACCGGCAACCCGCGCAGCAATCATCGAAGGCTTGATTAGTGAGAACTATCTATTGCGCATAGACAAGTCACTGATGCCCACCACCAAGGCCTTTCAATTGTTGACCTTGTTGCGCGGACTGGGGGTGACCGAACTTACGATGCCGGAACTAACCGGCGAATGGGAAAGCAAGCTTTCGCAGATAGAACGAGGGCAGTTGGACCGCAAAGCGTTCATGCAACAAATCAGCAAGATAGTTGAACAAATTGTTGCGAGGGCCAAAAACTACGGCGCAACAACCGTTCCAGGCGATTACTCAACATTGCAATCACCCTGCCCCAAATGCGGCGGCCTGGTCAAAGAAAACTACAAACGGTTTTCCTGCACACAGTGCGATTTTTCAATTACGAAAATTCCCGGCAGTCGTCAATTGGAAGTACCCGAAGCAGAAATTCTGATTGCCGAACGCAAAATTGGTCCGTTGCAGGGATTTCGCAGTCGGCTGGGCCGACCGTTTGCGGCAATCCTCAAACTGAACGATGAACACAAGCTTGAATTTGACTTCGGTCAAAATGATGACGATGAAAACAGTGAACCGATTGATTTTCACGGCCAGGAATCACTGGGCAGTTGCCCGAAGTGTCAGTCATCGGTTTATGAACATGGAATGAATTATACCTGTGAAAAGGCGGTCGGCCCGAACAAGACTTGCGACTTTCGAACGGGCAAAGTCATACTGCAACAGGAAATCGAACCCCCTCAAATCAGAAAATTGCTGAGCGAAGGCAGAACCGAATTGCTGACCGGCTTTGTTTCATCACGAACACGTCGCAAGTTCAAGGCTTACCTGAAACGCGGGGATGACGGGAAAGTCGGCTTCGAATTTGAGGCCCGTAAACCCAAGGCCGGCGACGATCAGGGCGCGAGCGGCAAAAAGTTGGCCGAGAAGAATGCCGAGACTAAGACTAAGAAACCGGCGGCAAAAAAATCAACTGCTAAGAAACCAGCTCGTACGGACAAAAAACTCAAGCCCCGCTGATGAAATATCGCGGAACCCGGCCGATTTGGAAACTTCCTGACCTGCTCTCATTTCCCTGAATGCAAAACTACAACCTGGCTCAATTTTTAATTGAAAAAATCAGGAAACAAACGGGAAGTAAAATACTCTGTCACAATGGGGTATGAGGAGATAGCGGCACAACGGAGAAGAACCAGAAGACAGACAGCTTAGGATCCGACGGCGGGCTTGATCCCTTTCTGATGCTCAAAGACTTTGATAGGCTCACCTTTGCCGTGAATAAACTCTTCGGTCACCAACACCTCTTTCACCTCGGCCTGCGACGGCAGCTCATACATCAAGTCCAACATCACCGACTCTAAGACCGCCCGAAGTCCACGCGCCCCGGTTTTTTGTAGATGAGCTTTTTTGGCAATCGCCAATAGCGCCCCATCGGCAAACTTCAATTTCACTTTATCCAAGGACAATAACTTCTGATATTGCTTGATCAGTGCGTTTTTGGGTTCCGTTAGAATGCGGACCAATGCCGGTTCATCCAATTGATCAAGAGCCGCGATAATCGGCAGGCGACCGATAATTTCAGGAATTAGCCCATATTGAAGCAAATCTTCCGGTTCCACTTTAGAGAATAAGTCACCAATTTTATGTTGCCCGCGTATCTGCACATCGGCGCCAAAGCCCATCCGCTTTTGGTTCAACCTCCGCTCAATGATAGAATCCAACCCTACGAATGCCCCGCCACAAATAAATAAAATATTGGTCGTATTGACTTGAATAAACTCCTGATGAGGGTGTTTTCTTCCCCCTTGAGGCGGAACATTGGCTACGGTCCCTTCAATGAGTTTTAGCAACGCCTGCTGAACACCCTCACCGGAGACATCCCGCGTAATTGAAGGGCTATCGGCCTTGCGGGTAATTTTGTCAATTTCATCAATGTACACAATTCCCCGTTCTGCACGCTCAACTTCATAGTCGGCAGCCTGCAGAAGTTTCAAGATAATATTTTCAACATCTTCACCGACATACCCGGCTTCTGTCAGCGTCGTCGCATCCGCAATCGTAAACGGAACATCCAGGTAATGGGCTAATGTCTGGGCAAACAAGGTTTTTCCCGTCCCCGTCGGCCCGACAATCAGAATATTGCCTTTTTGAAGTTCGACATCCCCGATTTCATTTGCTGAAATACGTTTATAATGGTTATAGACCGCAACCGAGAGAACCTTTTTTGCCTTGTCCTGTCCGATTATGTATTGATCAAGATGTTGGTGGATATCCACCGGCTTGCACAGCTTGGCGGAAATCTCCTGGCGAGACTCCTGCCAATCCTCGGAAATAATCTCATTGCACAAGCCAACGCATTCATCACAAATATAGACCGTCGGCCCCGCAATGAGTTTTCGAACCTGATCACGGTTCTTGCCGCAGAAGGAGCAACGAAGATTGGCTTCGGACTTCGCTTGTCTCGCCATAAAAAGTGCCTCCTTTGCCCTTAATCCTTACTTTTTGAACCTGACTTCGTGTCGTCCTTGTGCCCCTTCTCCTGACTTCGGACGATGACCTCATCAATTAATCCGTACGCCTTGGCTTCTTCCCCTGATAGAAAATAATCCCGTTCCGTGTCTACAGAAATTTTATCCAGAGGCTGCCCTGTGTGAAAGGCCATAATTTCATTCAATTTTTCGCGGATCTTTAAAATCTCCCGGGCATGAATATCAATCTCCGTCGCTTGGCCCTGAAATCCTCCCATCGGTTGATGAATCATGACCCGTGCATTGGGAAGAGCGAAACGCTTACCTTTAGTCCCTGCTGTTAATAACAAGGCGCCCATGCTTGCCGCTTGGCCTAAACAGATGGTGTTGATGGGCGATCTCACATATTGCATCGTATCATAGATACCCATCCCAGCCGTCACACTTCCGCCAGGTGAATTGACATACAAATGAATGTCCTTTTCCGGGTCTTCGGATTCCAAGAACAACAGTTGAGCGATGATGACATTCGCAAACATATCATCGATCGGCGCTCCAACAAAAATGATCCGATCTTTTAAGAGGCGCGAATATATATCATATGACCGTTCACCTCGATTCGTTTGTTCAATAACCATCGGAATGAGCATTCCCTGAGACCTCCTCGTGTTGTAAATAGGTATCAAATACAGATATCAAAAACAGGTGTATTCAGAAGGATCGCACTACGCGTTACCCCTGAATGACTGCATTTTGATAGACAAACTGCAAGGCTTTTTCCGCCTTCATCCGCTCACGAAATTCCTCCTGAGCCCCCTGCCCTCCAGCTTCGACCATGCGTTGAATTTCACCAACCGGGAGCTTTAAGGAGGTTGCCAGTTTTTGAATTTCGGCGTTCACCTCATCCTCAGTCACATGAAGTCCTTCTTTCTGGACGATCGCATCCAGAACCAAACTCAGCTTCACACGCCGTTTGGCTTCCGGATGCAATTCTTGTTGGAGTCGCTTGGCCTCTTCTTGTAATCGTAATGGCTCTTCCACATCATCTTCACGATGAGTATGTCGATGGTTTTTCAGCATTTTTTGACGAATGAGCGTCTGGAGCTCCCGTTCAATCAAAACCTCGGGAATTTCAAAGTGATGCATCTGCAACAAGCGTTCAATCACCTGATCTTTATACCCTTCTTCAAGATCCTGTTTCAGGAAATTATCCAATTGGGTGTTGATGGTGGTTTTGAGGTGTTCCAGTGAATCGTAGTCGCCGCAATCCTTGGCGAATTCATCATCCAGTTCCGGGAGTTTCTGCTCTTTCACGGCATCAACAGTCACCTTGAGGACCATCGTCTTTCCGGCAAGGTGCGAATCAGGATGATTGGCGGGAAAGGGTTGCGGGATTTCAATCATATCCCCGGCCTGTTTTCCGATGAGAGACTCATCCAACTCCACACCCAGAATCGGGGACTTGGACCCAATGTGAAGAAGATGCCCCTTTTTCTGGGTCCCTTCCAAAGGCTGGTCCTCCACAAACCCCTCAATAGACAACACCGCATGCAATCCTTCACGAAGAGGCGTTCCATCAGGAACCACGTCAAGCTGGGCATGTTGCTCCCGTAGGCTCTGGAGAGCCTTATCAACTTGATCATCTGTGACCGTCCGTGCATCCCGTTTCAAGGAAATAGGATTCGGTGGTCGATAGTCGCCTAATTGAATAGTGGGCTTTATTTCCACCGTCGCCGTAAAAGTAAATGGACTATTGGACTTCACTTTCATGCGTTCCAGTGGGGGAATATCAACGAGGATAGGAACTACCCCGGCTTCCTTCACCGCTCGCTGGTAATAATCGGGCACCAACCGTTGCACGACATCCTGCTCCACGAGATCGGCATACCGTTTTTCTAATAAGGCTATTGGCGCTTTCCCTGGTCGAAATCCAGGAATTTTGGCTTCACGCCTCAACTGGGCATACACCTTTTGAAATTCGCTTTTAACGGCTTCTTCGGGAACTTCGATTTTTAACGACCGCTTGACCGGCCCGAGCTCTGTCATTTCTAACTTCATAAGACCATTCATCCTTGTAAAAGGGCACAATAAAGATTATAGATGTTAAGAACTGGTGCGAGAGGGGGGACTTGAACCCCCACGGTTTACCCACGAGATCCTAAGTCTCGCGCGTCTGCCATTCCGCCACTCTCGCCCGTAACCGTTTTTGCTTCACTCCATAGCTTCTATAAGATGTTCTTCCTCTGGAATGATCAGGGGAAATAAGATCCTGTCTTCTACGGACCCTCCCTATTATAAAACGTCTATCTCCTTCAGGCCATCCTAAAATTCAGGTAAAGAACACAGTCCTCCGGAGAGCGCCGCAACTTACACCCGGATCAAGCGGGGAAATATTCCGATGGATATGATGATGAAGGATTCACCAGAACCCCCCTCAAACCAAATCATAGCCCCAATAATTATATTAGAACAGACAAAAGACCACCCGCGCACCCTCAAAGGAAACGAACGCTACAGAGGTGATTTCCCAACCCTCCTATGGATAACCCCTCTTGATCGGCTCGAATGAGTTGGGTAAGGTAACACTCTATGAACTTAAAACAGCTCTATCAAGATATTTATCAGAAATATCTTGAAAAAAAAGATGATCATCAGGGGTATGACTTTCAAGAGTCCCCGGTAGGGTCCGCAACTCCGCCGTCACCCACTTTTGCGGATACCATCAAATGGTGGACATTGAATCGTCCCAGTCGGCTACAAAAAATCAGGCAAGACCGAGATCAACGGCAACAGGACATTATCAATATTCAATCCCCGCCTCCAGCCAACCGGTAAGATCCGCGGAGCATCTTCTCGTTTCATGCAGAGTTTCATTCAGGCCACAGGTCGCCTTTACCACCAAGCCCTGTTCGCCTCGATCCAGTCCCTCACGCGCGCATGGATCTTGATCCCCGTCCTCCTTGCCTATGCCCTAGGCCTCATTCTGGTCACCTCCCTCATTGCTCCCCTTGGAATGATCGGAGGGTTTATCCTGGGTGCCCTCAATGCCCTTGTCATCGGATCTACCCTTAGTCTAACCGAACAGGCTGTCCTGGGGGCGCGTCGTGTGAGTTGGCCGGATATCCTGCCAAGTATGGGGCAATATTTTTGGGAAGTCATTTCTGTTGGATTTATGGTGTGGTTTCCCTTGTTATTCCTCGAAATGGGTCTCCAGACCAATCCCTACCAACCACTGATTGCCACAGCCGTATTTTTCCTAATTTTTGTGCTACTCAATCCAGTACCGGAAGTAATTTACCAGAGCCGGAACGGATCCGCCCTCGAGGTTGTCCGGGAAAGTTATGAATTTGTCGTCGAAAATTGGATCGAATGGTTTTTACCCGTGGCCATCGTCTTCGGACCATTCGGCCTGACATTTTTCTTTCAAATGTCCAGTCAGGCGGGAAGGCGTGGGGGGTTAGACTTCTGGCATCTCATCACGTTGCCATTTTCCGTGTTATCCGAGTGGCTCTCTTTGTTGGGGGTGTCTTCCGATGTGAGTTTTGTTATCGTCCTCGGACTTACTCCCATTGTGACGGTATTCACGCTCCTCTTTCGAGGCCATTTATTTGCCGCCCTGCATCGATCTTCCCGACGCCAACGGATGTTCCAATCCCGAATCTCCTAAGTAAGAAAGGAAGAAGATAGCATGAAACATAAGGAGTGAGGAGCCAGAGGCAGGGTGGATACGCGCTCTTTATCCCTCTTCGCTCTACTCTAACTATTCCCTTCACTTGCTTGTCGCTCTCAGACCCCCATGGTAAGATGGCAACCTTTCACCAAACAGATCCTCGGTGAAGAAGACAACAAAGATGGGGTTGATAGATCCCCTCCAAAAGACAAACGGCTTCATCAGAGGTTCAATCGCCGCAAAGTAGATACCCATTCGCGGAGAGGTGCGAGAGTGGCCGAATCGGCGTGACTGGAAATCACGTGTGCCAGCAATGGTACCGTGGGTTCGAAACCCACCCTCTCCGCCATATTTGGTCCGTCGCGAGAATCAGGAAATCCTCAGAGGAGGATTGAGCCAGTCCGTGAGGCGATGGACCATCGAGACTGCATTTAGGGGCTGGGCCCTGTGCGACAGAATCCTGCAAACCCCGCCAGGTCCGGAAGGAAGCAACGGTACGTGGGCTAGTCTGTGTGCCGCAGGATCACCTGGCCCCGACTAACTTTATGGGCTGCCTCTCCGTATCTTGATACCAGAGGTCAGTCTTCGAGGGTGCTCAAGGAAAAACCCTTTTCCTGGTTAACGCACATTATGGAATTTCAGGTTTCAGCACGGAAATACCGCCCGACTAACTTCAAAGAAGTCCTGGGGCAATCTCATGTCGTGCAAACACTTACCAATGCGATCGACCGCAAGCGGGTAGCCCACGCCTATGTCTTTTCCGGCATGCGGGGAGTCGGCAAAACCACCGTTGCGCGCATCCTGGCCAAATCCCTTAATTGTGAACAGGGCCCGACCAGCCACGCCTGCGGAACCTGCCCAAGTTGCGTGGAAATCACCAGAGGCAATTCTGTCGATGTCATTGAAATTGACGGTGCTTCCAATACCGGCGTGGACGATGTTCGGGAACTTCGGGAAAACGTCAAGTTTGCCCCGTTTCATGGCACATACCGGGTCTACATCATCGACGAAGTACATATGTTGTCCAACTCGGCCTTCAACGCCCTCCTCAAAACACTGGAAGAACCGCCGAATCATTGTGTCTTTATTTTTGCCACAACGGAAGTTCATAAAATTCCCGCTACCATTCTTTCGCGCTGTCAGCACTTCACCTTTCGACGCATTTCTCGCTTAGAAATCATCGCCCAACTACGCCACGTAGCCACTCAAACCGGCGTGACTGTCGAAGATCGAAGCCTATCGGCCCTGGCTCGCGCCAGCGAAGGCAGTATGCGAGACGCGTTGAGTCTGCTGGATCAGGCCGTCTCCTTCGGTGGAGAACGCATCCAGCATAGCGATTTGGAAATGCTGATTGGGTCCGTGCCGGACGAACTCGTCCGGCTCATGATTGACGCCATTCTTGGGCACCAGGCTGCCCAAACGATGTCTCTCGTGGGTCAGTTAGTCGACCAAGGGTTTGATGTTCGGGTGTATTGCCGGGAACTGTTGGAGCGTTGCCGCAATCTGCTGGTAGCTTGCGTGGTGCCCTCACGCTCACAAGTGCAAACCCTTCTTGAATTGGGAGATGAGGAAGTCGATCAGGCCATCGCGCAAGCCCAACAATTCTCCGAGCCTTATTTACAGGCTCTGTTTGCCATTTTCTCGCGAACAGAGGACGGACTCCGAGGAAGTTCTCATCCACGGTTCCTGATTGAAGCTGCAGTAGTACGAGCAGCACTTCTTGATCCTGTGACAGTGACTTCCACCACAACAGAACAGAAGGCCAATGCACCCGCCCCATCTGTTTCCCACGCAAAAGTATTGCCGACTGCAGCATCGACTCCGTCTCCCGCACAACCGGCTAAGGTCCAAGTACCTGCGGAAAAAACGGTGGCTCCTCCAAGCCGATCCAGGCCCAGTGGCGGCGCCACGACGATGTTTCCTTCCTCAACACCACCTGGTGCGGAAAAGGCGGCTTCAACAACAGTGTCATCTGACAATGGCGAGCCCAAGGCCAGCCCCAACTCGGCTGCCCAGCATTCGTCAGACTCACCTATGACGTTAAATTGGGAACTCGTCGTGGAGCGCATGATTAACGACCATCCGAATATCGGGAGTTTCCTGGAGAAGGGAAGTGTCGTGTCCATGAGCGCAGGCTCCATTGTCCTGGGTTATTCCAAAAAAGATTCGATTGCTCGCTGGCGGACGGACAAACCGGAAAATCGCGTGCTGATCGGTCAAATATGCGAGGAATTCGCCGGCCGCCCGGTAAAAGTCCAAGTCATTGAATTTCAAGAAGGGCAGGCTTACCCGCCGTCAACCAGTGAATTACGAGCAAAAAAAAAACTTGAGCAGGACCAGGATCTGATTGAAAACGTGAAGGCCCACCCTTTGGTGAAACAAGCATTGGAACTATTCGGGGGGGAAGTCGTATCGGCAGAAAGAACCCCGCAAAAGGAGGAGGTACGCTAATGTCTAAAAATCCATTCTCTAATATGGGCAATCTTTTAAAGCAAGCCCAGGCCATGCAGGAAAAAATGGGAAAGATTCAAGAGGAAGCGGCCACGAAATCCGTCGAGGCTTCAGCCGGAGGCGGGATGGTGACCGTGGAAGCCAACGGCGCCATGCAATTAACCAAGCTGACCATCGATCCGGAAGTGCTGAAATCCGGTGACCATGACATGTTGCAAGACTTAATCGTCGCCGCATCCAATGAAGCCTTGCGAAAGGCGAAAGAACTCATGGCTGAAGAAATGAAATCTCTCACGGGAGGGATGGGCATTCCGGGCATGTTCTAATCATCAAACGAGGTTTATCATGCTGGAAACCACTCCGACCAAACATACCAGGGCCAATAGCCAACCTCAGGGGCTGGTCGCTCGTCTCAGCCGGGAACTCGTGCGGTTGCCCGGTATTGGGCAAAAAACAGCTCAACGGTTGGCCTTTCATCTCATGAAAACGGACAAGGAAGAGGCGCTTCGCCTGGCCGATGCCATTCGTGACGTGAAAGAAGGGGTCTCCTTCTGCACCCAATGCCGGAATATTGCCGAAGGTCCCCTCTGCGAAATTTGCCTGGACCCGAAACGGGACACCACGACCATCCTCGTGGTGGAAGAACCCAGCACCCTCCATGCGATCGAACAAAGCCGGGCCTTTCGAGGCCTCTATCACGTGCTCTATGGGGCGCTTTCACCGCTGGACGGCATTGGGCCGGCAGATATCCGCACCCATGACCTGGAAAACCGGGTCCAGAACGGTGAATTCAAGGAAGTCATCGTGGCCACCAACCCCACGATTGAAGGAGAGGCCACCGCCATTTACCTAACCAAGCGATTAAAACCCTTGGGGGTCAAAGTCTCCCGTATCGCCTATGGCATTCCGGTCGGCATGGATATCGAATATGCCGATGAGGTCACTCTACTCAAATCCATTGAAGGGCGCCGCGATCTCGGGTAGCCCCAGCACCCCGTTACCGTTTCGCTAAAACCTTCGTTTCAATCTGTTCGAACTGCTGGGGAAAATACCCCAACCATATCCCAACCTGTTTGATTTCATCCCGCCATTTCTTCTCATAGCCCCCTTCAGCCGACGCAAACAAAATTAAACTCGACAGGATTCCACTGACCTTGTCCTGTCCTACGCCATCCGCAAACAATTTCGGTATCGTCAATCCTTGGGACAGGCGAAGAAGGTTATCTTTTTCTTGGGAGGGAAGATCCAAATGACGAAAGACGGCACGAAGCCGTTTGAATTCGGGATCGTTCACTCGTTCAATCGCGCAGACGAACAGACCACCCAGATTATAGCGTTCCGTGGAAGAAAGGAGTTCTCCTCCGGTCTTTGTCCCGGTTGAACGGGTAGGGGATGGAGCTGATCGACTTGGAGTCCTGGCCTGTGGATTCTTCGTTTGTGCCGTCACAACCTTCTTTTGAGAAAGCGAAGGCTCCTTCTTGGTGACCACAGATTTCGTGGCGGAAGGCCGTGGGGCAACGATTGTGTTCTTCACAACCGGAGCCTTCTTCTTGAGAGGCGACCGTTTTGGAGCAGCGGGCTTTTTGGCTGTGGGGGTGGAAACGGCTTTCACCACGTTCCTTTTTGTGGGGGTACGGGTCTTAGTATTCTTCACCACAGGTTTTTTTGGCGTACCCGTCTTTTTTGCAGAAACGCTTTTAGAGGAAGCTAATTTGGCTTTCGTTGGTAGTGATTTTTTAGCGACAACCGGCTTTTTTACAGAAGGGCCCTTGAGGGAAGTCTTTTTCTTCCCTAGCGCTGACCCGGTTTTTGCCGACTTTTTCATTGCAGCAGATTTAGAAGCCACGGTCTTTTTTTTGGTTACGGATGGTTTCTTCGAAGAAGGCTTTGAAGCCACGCGACGAACAGATTTCTTTTGAGCCATGCAGAATCCTTTCTATGAATCTATAAAGAAGAGGAAAAATTGAACCAGCGGTTGGATCAAAAAAGAAATGATAGCCTTTCCATCGGGTTCCAGCAATATGTTAAGGAAGAAAGACCTCAATTAAAAAACTTCCACAGTATGGATCTGTCAGCCCATTCGCAAGAACCTCTTGAACATTTAGGAAATTCTTGGGATGCTCAAAGGCCATTCAAAAAGTCTTACATCTGATGGAGCAAGAATTAAACATACGAGTTCAACCTCCTCAAAACCCATATGAAAGTTTTCATCTCCTATTCCCATAAGGACGAGGGTCATCGGAACAACTTGGTTTCCCATTTGGCTCAGCTGAAGCGAGATGGGGTTATTGAAGTCTGGCACGACCGAAAAATTATGGCAGGGCAGGAATGGGCTCCTCAAATAGATAAAAACCTGGAACAGGCATCGATTATTCTACTGCTAATCAGTTCTGACTTTCTGGCCTCGGATTATTGCTACGACAAAGAAATGTCTCGGGCCTTGGAAAAACATCATAATGGGGAAGCCCGGATCATCCCCATTATCATTCGTTCGGTTGACTGGAGCACAGCCCCATTCGCTAAGATCCAGGCCCTGCCTCAAGACGGGAAACCAGTTACCAGTTGGAATATAGAAGATGAAGCCTGGACCGACGTAGCTAAAGGCATTCGTCTGGTCGTCCAAGAACTTTCTCCGACGCCAACACTTCCGCTAATCAGAGACCCAGTGAACAGCGAAATACAGTCTGGAACATTCCGCTTGAGAGGAATCCGTTTTTTACGGGGAGGGAAGAGATTCTTGGGGAGATTCGTGACGCGCTTCTGTCATCTGGAAAAGCTGCCTTTTCCGGGTTGGGAGGGATAGGTAAAACTCAAACGGCTGTGGAGTATGCCTACCGGCACAAAGACGATTACTACCATATTCTCTGGGTCAAAGCCGAATCCAAGGAATCCCTCACTTCGGACTTTGCCCAACTCGCCACGCCGTTGAACCTGCCGGAAAAACAGGTAAAGGATCAGCAAGAGTTCGTTAACGCCGTCCTTCGGTGGCTCAAACAACATGACGAATGGCTTTTGATCCTGGACAATGCCGATGACCTCTCCTTAATCCAGCCTTTCATCCAGGATTTTCAATCAGGCCATATACTGCTCACGACAAGAGCACAAGCGACAGGGACGATCTCACGTGTAGAAGTCAAAAAATTACCTGAGCAGGAAGGAGTAGTTTTTCTTTTACTGCGTGCCAAAATGATCACTAAAGATACTTCCAATGACACCATTCCCCCAGAACTGCGCGATCAATCTCTTCCTATTGTCAGAGAACTCGATGGCCTACCCCTCGCCTTCGACCAGGCTGGTGCCTACATTGAAGCAACCCATTGTGGATTAGCTGCCTACTTCGAACTCTATAAGTCGCATGGGATCGAACTTCTCAAGGAACGAGGTCTCTTTGCACCTGGATATCCTGATCCAGTCGCGACAACCTGGATTTTATCCTTTCAAAAAATCGAACAGGCTAATCCCGCCACTGCCGAGCTTTTAAGATGCTGTGCCTTTCTTCATCCCGATTCCATACCAGAAGAACTCATCATCGAGGGAGCGTCCGAACTTGGTCCGATTCTCGGACCGGTGGCTGGGAATACCCTATCGTTTAACAACGCCATAGGGGACATTTTAAAATTTTCCCTCATCCACCGGGACATGACAACCAAAACCTTGGACATCCATCGCTTGGTCCAAGCCGTCATCCTAAAGAGTCTTGATGGCGAGATACACCAGCAATGGAATGAACGATTCATTCGAGCCATGGACCATGTGTTTCCGTCACCAGAATTTGAAAATTGGCCACAATGCGAACGTTTACTGGTCCAGGCTCAACACTGCACCTCAATGATTATCACCAACAACCTTGGGTCGCAGGAAGGGGCACGGATTTTAAACCAAACCGCAATTTATCTTTACGAACGGGCCCGTTACCCCGACGCCGAGCCCCTCTTCCAGCGCTCCCTGGCCATTTGGGAAGAAGCCTTGGGGCCCACGCATCCCGATGTTGCCACCAGCCTCAACAATTTGGGGGGACTCTATGACAGCCAAGGGCAGTACGGTAAAGCCGAGCCCCTCTACCAGCGCGCCCTGGCCATTCGGGAACAGGCCTTGGGGCCTACGCATCCTCAGGTCGCCACAAGCCTCAACAATTTGGGGCTGCTCTATCACAGGCAAGGGCAGTACCTCGACGCCGAGCCCCTCTACCAGCGCGCCCTGGCCATTTGGGAACAGGCCTTGGGGCCCACGCATCCTCAGGTCGCCACAAGCCTCAACAATTTGGGGCTGCTCTATCACAGGCAAGGGCAGTACGGTAAAGCCGAGCCTCTCCTCCAGCGCGCCCTGGCCATTGCCGAACAGGCCTTGGGCCCCACGCATCCTGATGTCGCCGCAAGCCTCAACAATTTGGCGGGCCTCTATGACAGCCAAGGGCAGTACGGTAAAGCCGAGCCTCTCTACCAGCGCACCCTCACCATTTTGGAGGAAGCCTTAGGATTAGAACACCCCGACACGCAAACTGTGAGAGAAAACTATGAAGATTTTTTGAAAAAGATGGAGGATGAGAATATTTAAAAATGGATGAAATCAACTAGAACAATCGATAATGCCCAGTGGTATGCGTATTTCTCTCCTACCCCTCTCCCACTGGGGAGAGGGAAATTCCGAGAGTTTTACATCTGTTTTGGGACGTACCGAGACCACCGAACGGAAGCGACCAATTGGCAGGATGGTCAAAATGGCCATTTAGCGCGACCGCAGCAAGCGAGGAGGCGAAACGTACTCATGTACGTTGAGTCTCCGAGCGAAGCGAGAACAAAGCTGATGGCCATTTTCACCATCCTGTCAGGGGGAGACGCCGCTTTTCAGGACAATTTCGCATATATGATCCAACCGTTCGATATGCTCATAGGCTGACCAGGGGTCCGGTGCCATGGAGCAGACTCCGTGATTGGCTTGGCCGACAATATCGTAATCGCCTGCCGGGTTGGCTTCTGTAACACCTAAGGCCTTCGCCGTGGCTTCTCCAAGTTCCGTACTGATGGCAGGAAGAGCGGGCGCGGTTGGCCCGATACGGGTGTAGCGGTAGATTTCCGGAAAGTCTTTGCAGATTTTCTGAAGATCGAACCCCCGATAGATGGCTGCGACCACATGGGTTGGATGCACATGCACGACGGCCCGCGTCCGATTCATCCCTCTGGTCAAGAGATAATGCATATGCAGCTCACCGGAAGGATTGGTTCCGGGAGCCACCTGCAACTTCCCGGCGACAAACTTAATTTTGACCATATGCTCGGGATGAACAATTGTCTTTCGCCAGCCTGAAGGAGTGACGTACAGGTAGACGCTCCTCGCTCGTCTGAGACTACAATTTCCGTCACGGCTGGTAATCCACCCCCGCTCATAACATCGCCGTAACACATCGCCTATGGCTGTAATCATAGATTCATTTCCCCTCCATTACTGTTGAATAGGCCTTCATTTTCTCAGGTCAAGTTTACCATCCTGTTTTCATTTCGTCTTACCCTTTCACAGAGCACATGCCTGGCTTTATCAGACATGATCCCGTAGATATACAGAGAGAACTCACTGCTTCTGATGAGCGAGGGAAGCAGTCCAAGAACGTGGGATGGATCGCTCCGATACATAGATCGGGGGGGATTCAATGCGTTACAAATATTCCGGGGTTTGTCCCCACGTCTCGGAAAACACAAACTCCCTCAACGGCTTACGAGACCGTGGCGCCAACTCCCGTTCACAAAGCCCATCAGGAAGTGTGGAAGCATCTCCCTGGTACCCGATAGCAATCCCGGTGACGGCTTCATAGCCGGCGGGAAGGGCATAGCGTTCGCGAATGGCGTCGGGAAGAATCCCAGCCATCTGATGAACCGACAGATCCATGGCTGTGGCTTGCATGACCAGGTTTCCCACCGCCAACCCGATATCATGATAGGCATGGCGGTTGACCTCTCCATTATGATCAAAATGGAGTTTTGCCACGGTGAGCAGAAGGAGTGGAGCTCGCTTCGCCCAGATTTGATTTCCCTCCACCAGACAACTCAGAAGCTTCTGATGGTTCTCGGGGTGCTCGATGGTTGCGAGAATAAAGACCCAGGGCTGTTCGTTAAAACAGGAGGAAGCCCATCGTGCTGCTTCCAACAAGCGTTGGATTTTTTCTCGTTCTACCGGCTGATCGGCAAAGGCCCTTGGACTCCAGCGACGGCCTAACAGATCATGAATGTGGAATTGCACGTCCGCGGGTTTTTCCATGGTTTCTCCTGAGGGGCATTACCCCCACTTCACTTATTGATAATTCGGTCTTATGGTAGACGCCACTGGCCACATTCTTCTGGCTCCGGAATGCACCAGGCGATCTCCTCTACCTGGGTTAATTTGAGCTTCTCGGGATGCGGACGTAATCCATAAGAGAGCTCTATATCGGACCTGTCTGTGTGTTCTCCACATGGACAGCATTCAGGTTCATCCGTATCAGCATACAACAGTTCCATAAAGTCATGATCCCAGAAATACCGGTTGGTCATCGTCTCGAAATCCACCAACCCAAACCGGTACCCCCCTAGCATGGTAAACGACACCGATCCTTCATAAATTTGATCGTTGTGCCACAGACAATAACTTTTGAGACATTCGTATACCAGAAGCCAATGATAGTCAGTTAATCGATAGACCATTGCGGCCTCATGAGCCACCAGCAATTCCTCAAGCGTGATAAGTGCACTATAGGGAGTAAACAGCGTCCCCACGTCCGGATACTCCACCAACCAGGCCTCAACATCATTGTGAGACGCCAGACCCCGCACGGCTTGCAGTTCATGGTCAAGCGCTTGCCTCACAAAAGGGATAAACACGGCATCGGGTTGAGTCCGAAAATACAGCATTGCTCGTGGGCCAAATAGGTAAACCCTGGCTAATTTTCGTGAAGGGCTTGTGTAACGAGGTCCGTTATGGCGTGCAATTGGAAAGGCTTATCGATGGTGTGTTGAGCTCCTAAGCGACGAGCAAGGTCTAACAAATCGAGTTTGGCTCGCTCACTTCCACCGGACATCGCGATGATTTTCACCTGAGGAAATTCACGCCGCAAATCCAGTATGGTCTCAAGCCCCTCTTTTTCGGGCATAAGAATGTCTAAAATAATCAGATCGGCTGGGCGGTTGCGATATTCCTTAATGCCTTCGACTCCGTTTGTAGCACAGTCAACAGTATATCCCTTATCTTCCAAGGCCTGCTTCAACAAGTCACAAACCTGCCGATCATCATCCACAACAAGAATGTTTGCCATTATTTTGTCTCTTTCCACGCCCCACTCCGGATGGTCCTCTTCCTTTTCCCTAGGAACAGATCCACCACGAACTGTGCGACCAACTGTGGCTCCTCCAAAAATTAATGGTATGGGCCAAGCTCAAAACCTCCCGGCTCAGCCCTCGAACGTTATCGCCAATGAACCATCCACTTCTGGTATTCATGATTATTGAATAACATTCCCGGAATACCCGGCATCTGCTGGAGTGATTCACCACGCGCCACCCAACCAAGAGAACCCTGCTTACCCATGGATTCATCTTCGGATAGGTCAAGACTCGGCTAACGACGAAGGTGTTTTGTCGAGCACATGGCGAATGATGGGAACCAGGTCCCGAATGGCCAATGGCTTCATTAAATAGCCCTGAATTCCCAATGCCTTCGCTCGTTCCGCGGAGATCACATGGCTGAATCCTGTACACAAAATTATGGGGAGGTCCGGGCGAATCCGCAGAAGCTCACGGGATAAGGCCTCGCCGGTCAATCCCGGCATTGCTTGGTCAGTAATGACGAGATCAAAACGATGCGGGTCTTCGCTAAATGTCCTCAGAGCTTCAATTGAACTCGTGTGCACTTCCACCGTATATCCCAGTTGCGTGAGAAGTTCCTTCCCAAGCCTCACAATAGTCTCTTCATCATCCACAAAAAGAATTGATTCTTTCCCATTCTGAATAGCTTTTGGATCGTGGATAGGCTCAAAGACCTGGGTCGGAACAGTCGGGAGATAGACTTCGATCTTTGTCCCCTTATTCACGACACTCTGCACGACAATGGCTCCTCTATGACCCGTAATAATTCCATGCACCACGGCCATCCCCATCCCAGACCCCTCGCCAATCGGCTTGGTGGTGAAGAAAGGATCAAACAATCGTTCAAGTACCTCAGGAGTCATGCCCGAACCGGTATCTTCCACCGTCAACCGAACATGCGGACCAATATGTAATCCCGAGATAGCTCCGGTCAGGTCCTCCGTCACCTCCACATCCTCCAGAGCAACGTACAAAATCCCCCCGGGTTCTCGCATAGCATATTCAGCGTTGGTGCATAGATTGATAATGATCTGATGCATTTGGGTCGGATCCGCGAGAATGGTGGACTCTGTTTTCAATGACTGACGTATCTCAATGGTGGTGGGAATCGTAGATCGTAAGAGTTTCAAGGCTTCCCGGACGACCATGTGAAGAGGTGTGGGCTTCTTCCCCTGACCAGCTTGACGACTAAAGGTCAAAATTTGAAGCACTAAGTGCTTGGCTCGGTGACCCGCAGTCAGCACTTCTTGCAGATTTCGTTGAGTACGGCTTTCCTTTGGAACCGTGGCCAAGGCCAATTCGGTGTAGCCCAAAATTGCCGTTAAAATATTATTAAAATCATGGGCGATGCCACCTGCCAACGTCCCAATAGCTTCCATGCGGCTTGATTGCCGAAATTGGCGCTCCGTTTTCGTGAGAGCCTCCTCCACACGCTTCCGTTCTGTAATGTCCTCCGCAACTCCCGCAAGACTCAGCAAGTCCCCATTGGACTTTCGAATTGGAACTGTTTGTATTCGCACCCACCGAATAGTATTATCCGGTCTCACAATCCGGCATTCTCCCTGAACCCCATTCCCATCCGGCTCAATTTGGTGAGTGAGAAATCGTGGTTGATCTTGAGGATGAATAGCATTCCATAGGCTTTGAGGGTCCTCTCTAAAACTTGCACAACTGCGACCCCAGACGGTTTCATATTGAGGGCTCACATACCAGACTTCGGACTGGTCGGGGGCAAAGACCCAAAACACTTCCTTAATATGATCCACCAGTTGCCGAAACCGTTCATCACGCTCTGTCAGAGCTCTCTCCAGGTCTTTGGTGTATTCCGTCAGTTGGTCACGAAACGTTCGACGAATAATACCAAGTAATTCGGATGGAGACCCTTCCCGTTTTATGTAGGAAACGACGCTCTCACCTATGACACCCTTCGCTGAATCCAGGCTGGCAAAGGCTGCACTCAGGACCATCTGAATTTCTGCATTTTTCGACTTGAGAAGAGAAAGTAATGAAACTCCGGCGGCATCTAGCGCTTGCACATTGACCACTGCGACCGCAAAACTTTCACATCTGGCAAACTCCGAAGCTTCCGCAGCTGTCTTGGCCCCCACCACCTGATAGCCTTCCTCAGCCAGATCATTGACATTCATTTCCAATTGGCTTGGACGGTCTTCCACAATGAGAATTCGCAACCATTCCCTTCGCATCGTCATACATCCCTCCCTAATGCCTACCGTCCAGAACCCTGTTCGTCATCCTTAAAATCTATTCGAAGGTCTATTTGGAGCTTCTTCCCTTTGAATCATTTGGATCCAGCCATCCAAAACCAAGGTCTACCCTTCATCGACCTATCAGACATTTACTCTTCTCATCATGTGGGAGATAGTCCCGTTGCCCAGGTGATTAGCGGCATATACTTGTTTTTGAACCCACTTTGGAAAAAACTTCAACGATACACCCCAAGTCTCACAGTTCTATTTCCACATCACTCTTTTTCTGAAATATCAGGAATACTCAGGCTACTCCGACACACCGAATTTCAGCATCCACGACATATGATGCTGTTTCCCTCATGGAATTGATCATGGCTCCCAGCCCTCTGAAGATCAATTCCCTGTTTTTTCCACTCATCCGATTCCATCATACCAATCCCCGCATTAATGGTCACGCACTATACTCCCCCTTAAGAAAAGGGAGAAGGTTAAGGAAAGGAATGAATATCAGGGAGAGATTTATTGGCAATTCCAATTGCTCCTCTGTGATGTTCAAAAAAACGGTGGATCACAATCCGTTACGACAAGACATCACAGTTCACTCATGATTACTCAATAGAAAAGGACACGTTTCATCATGCTAACCCTTAAGGGAAGTATGGCGAATAGCCTAGAGACAAAAGGAAACATGGAAAAAGGTTAGACATCCCTAAAGGAAGGAAGGGAAGAAAAAAAACGTGCCGGCAATTTGGTAATTTCATGAAGGCCACTTTGGTAGCTTCAGCCTGCTGCTGTGGCACCCCAGCTATCTTCCCCCAACCAATGCCTGCTTTTTCGAGGGACCAGCCTTGACCGCCAGGACAATCTCCTCTTGAATCGCTTGCGCCATTTTCCGCCGATTATCCGCATCGCGAATAGGTCGCCCAACGACTAAAAAATCTGCCCCTGCTCGAATGGCATCAAAAGGAGTTAACGAACGTTGATGTTCATGGGTGTTCTGCCCGGCCGGTCTCACACCTGGGGAGACAATGAGCGCCTTCTGCCCAAATCGTTCTCTCAGAATTCCGACATATTTCCCTGAGGCAATCAAGCCATCACACCCTTGGGCCATTGCCATATCTGCCCGCCACAGAACGTAGTCATCCAGAGAATGAAAACGTGCGGGATCTCCCGCTTGCATACTTAACATCCCCAGGTCTTGAAGATCCTTTTCCCCCCAGCTTGAAAGGAGCGGAACAGTCAAAATTTGTATTGACCCCGCCCCTCGACCAAGCACCGCAGCTTTGGCCGTGGCATGATTTCCTAAAATGGTAAGAAAATCAACATCAAGGTCAGCAGCAAGATTCACGGCTCGACGCACGGTTTCATCGATATCATTCATTTTCAGATCTAAAAAGATCCGGCAATTTTGTGCGCGTAATTCCTTAATAAAATCCACATTAACGGCCAGAAATAATTCAAGGCCAATTTTATAAAACCAGACCACACCCTCTAAATCTTTCACATATCGACGAGCTTCCTCTACAGAGGACACATCAAGTGCGACAATTAACCGCTCATGTATTGGGATAACCATATTTTCTCCAAACTCACTATATACTTTAGTGACTACCCATTTATGGGAATGAGAGGATGAGGAATCTGTGTACAGTCCAAGGAGAGAGATCCGTGGACATATATCAGGCTTTCTCAATTAAGAATTAGCAACAGACCCGATTGCCCCATGAATATGGGCCAAATCATATTAATCACCAGCGGAGAGTGCCATATCCAATCGATGAACTCAAGCGACAACACATCGGGACCGAACCTGCCATTTTTGGCTCATCGATCCGAACTTAAGCACCATGGATGCATAGATTTCCTCGATCTATTACCTCTATTTCCTCACACATCCTACCCACCGGATTGTCCAAATATTTTTATGTTTCTGCCATAAATGACAAAATCACCGACTCGGATTTCGAAGCCGATGAGATGAGTGCCCATCACAATTTTGCGTTTGATAAAGTTCGATTGTTGGATCTGGAAGGTAGATAGTCGATCTAGTAAAAGAAACGGATGGGAAAGCCAGGTCAAATTCTGCAGTACCCTTCTCCGTCAATTTCATCCCGGGCAGTATACAGATCACGGTTGTGTATCCATTTGGATATATGGATGTATCCAAACAGATATCAAATTACCGTCTCTCATAAATGAAAATCTACGATAAATGGACTTTTCCTTGCAATAATTTTCAAAAATTACCGCTTCATTCAAATACTTATCGCCTAACCGATTCACCCTTCCCGTTAATGGTACATAGATTGCGTGGGTATTCATCATACGGCCATTCTCATGAAGATCCATATTGAACACGTCAGTTTCCCCAGTCATGAGGTTTAAACCATGACAACCACCGCTCCAATACCGTCCTCTTCCCCAATTCTCGTTGTCGACGATGAACAGGATATTGTCCTAACCTTACGAGATCTTCTCGAGGCCGAAGGACATCAAATTAATGTGGCCTCAACAGGAGTGACCGCCTTGGAATGCGTGAAACATCACTCGCCTAGTGTCGTGATCCTGGACGTCAAACTCCCTGACATGGATGGCTTACTCGTTCTAGAAAAGTTAGCAAAAGCGGTGCCAGGTCTTCCCATCATTATTTTGTCGAGTTATACCACTCTTGATGATGTGACCGGCCCCCTTGAAGAACAAGGCGCTTTCGCCTATTTGCATAAACCCATCAATCGTTCCGAAATTAGGTCCACGGTCCGGCAGGCACTTAAGGCTTATGCCCTGGCAAAAAAAATGGAACGCGCCCGTCACGCCTTGTATGAAAGCGAAATCCGCTTTCAAGCCGTCTTTCAAGCAGCCATTGATGCCATTGTATTAGCCGATCACACCGGCCGCATCATGTCGTGGAATAAGGCTGCTGAATCGATGTTCGAATATACCGCAGAGGAAATGTTTGGAAAACCACTGACACTGATCATGCCCAGTCGGTATCGGGAAGCTCATACCAAAGGCATACAACGATTGCAGACGACAGGCGAAGCTCACGTCATCGGAAAAACGGTCGTACTCCATGGATTAAGGAAAAGCGGTCAGGAATTCCCCATTGAACTTTCTTTAAACTCCTGGACGACAGGAACGCATCCTTCCTATTCCGGATTCATTCGAGACCTCTCCTTGCGAGAACCAAAAAATGAAAGTCCTCTGCAATATCAATAAAACTGAGGCACTTCTGTCGAAAAGATGTTTTCGACCGGCTTCAAAGCCAGAATGATCAAAACAAACCTGAATAAAGTAAAGGACTTAAGAAGAAGGAATAGAGTTTGTCGTAGATATGTTGATGGGAGGAGGATATTGACTGGCTGGGGGACCAGGAATCGAACCTGGGTTCTAAGATCCAAAATCTTAGAGACTTGATTCATTCCACTTCCTTATTTTTCATAAGTAATTGATACTGTAATATTTCATATCCTATAATTTCCTCCAATCATGAGGAAATTCCCCCTACTTCCCGTCCAAGAGTCTCCACAGAGTCTCCATAGAGACAGTTAAGCTATGGCGAGTACCGCAACCAGGACCAGGCTCACCAAGCGTAAAATTGATGCCATAACCCTCCCAAAATCGGGCGAAGTCATTCTGCGCGACCAAGATCTCCCGGGCTTTGCTCTTCGTGCCACCAAGGGCGCAAAAGCCTTCGTGGTGGAAAAACGAATTAAAGGCCGACTCCACAAAGTAAAGGTTGGGACGTATGGCCCCTTTACAGTTGATCAAGCGCGGGAGGCGGCACGGGACATTCTTGGCAAGCTGGCGCGGGGAGAATCGTTGTCCTCTTCTCGTGGTGAATTGACCTTTGAAAAATTCTCCGAGCTCTACCTTGAGCGGTATGCCATCCGGAAGAAAAGTTACCTCCATGAAAAGGGGCGGCTGAAACACCTGGCACACTGGAACACCTGGAAGTTATCGGCCATCAGTCGTGATGATGTGGCGGAACTACATAGCAAGTTGGGGAAGACGCACCCTGTCGGCGCGAATCGAGTCCTAGCCTTATTGCGGACCATGTTTCGGTTGGGCGTGGCCTGGGGGCTTCTTAAAACGAGTCCTGCCACACATATCAGTATGTTCCCGGAAACCTCCCGCGATCGGTTTGTCCAGCCAGATGAACTCCCCAGACTATTAACGGCCTTGAAGGCTGAAGCGAACCCATTCGTTAAGTCGGCCTTGTTGATGTGCCTATTGACCGGCGCCAGACGAACAGAAGTTTTAACGGCCAAATGGGCCGATGTAGACTTAACGGCCGGCACCTGGCGGATTCCAGAAACGAAGTCAGGGCGCTGGCACCTGCTACCTTTGCCTGGGCCGTTGGTGCAGATTCTCACCGATCTTCCACGACAAAAAGATAATCCTTATCTCTTTGTGGGACAGCACGGCAAAAGGCATTTACGGAATATTTCCAAGGCCTGGGGAGTCATTCGCACCAAAGCTGGACTTCCCGATGTGCGGATCCACGATTTGAGACGAACCCTCGGCAGTTGGATTGCCGGAACCGGGGTGAGCCTGCAGGTGATTGGGAAAATTTTGAACCACAAGCATACCGACACCACGGCCATCTATTCCCGGTTGAATCTTGATCCCTTGAGAGAAGTTTTAGATTTGAATGCAACTAAAATGTTGACCATCGGAGAGAATCACCACCATGAAGATCAAAGCCAAAAAACAGACGACGCAACCCGCCACGCCACACCCGTTATGCAATGATGGGTCCCTGGCCTTTCTTGTGAAAGCCTTCAATGTGGCGTTACACCAAGGGGATGCTCGAAGGGTCGTTGCTCTCAAGGGCATACTGGTCAGTACCGCCAACCCTGACCAGCAAACCCCACTTGCGGCGCTCAACACCTTGATTCTGGCTGGACAAGCGGGGGTTGTGGCTCCACCGTGGGCGGTGCAGTTAGTTGATCAGGGAGTCCTGCTGCGGCTACAAGATCCGAACACTTCCCTTGATAAAGTATTCGGGTTCAGTGCAGAAAAAGGGAAAACCCCTCCGGCGCATCAAGTGGTGGACACCATACGGAATGCCTATGTGATGGTTCGCATTCATGTCATGGTGACGAGCGGGGAAGGGGTGGGTGCGGCCTGCCTGAAAATGGCTGATTCAGATCAGGTACGTGGCATGAAAAATTTGAATCAGACCGTCTACAAGTCAAGTTTTCTTCGTGATGGCTCAAATGACCGGGACCGCCTGGCGACACGCTTACAACAACTTTATCAAGAATGGAAACGCACAACTCCCGCTGAAGACCTAGCGCTATGGGCAAACCTGGCCCAATCCCCTGATATTCTCCCGCTCCTCTTGAACGAGTAAAACCCGTTTTGTCAAGCAACTGATAACCTGCTTATCAGTTGGTTTTAATCCTCCCGCTTTTTCTTCAAAATTCCCTCCATGATGCTTAACGACACGGAGGAGCCTATGCACATCACTGAGCTTTTAACCGCCGAACAGGTTTCGGCCACGTTTCGATTCGTCACTCCCAAGACGCTAGCAAATTGGCGATGCAAGGGGACCGGGCCGCGGTTCGTCAAAATTGGTCATGGCGTCCGCTACCGACCGGCGGATGTCCAGGAGTGGATCAATTCGCGGATTTTTACGTCAACCTCCCACTACAACACGCAGAAGACAGGGGAGCCATGACATGTTTGGAAAACTCTACGCCTCGATGTATGACGGAACACTGGCAACAGAAGGCCCGTGGCAAGCCCTGATCACATTTCAACAACTCATCATTTTGTCAGATCAGCATGGGTTTGTTGACATGACCCCTGAATCAATCGCCAGGCGTACAACAATTCCCCTGGACATCATTCAGATAGGTCTTGAAGCCTTAGAAAAACCCGATCCGCAAAGTCGAACCCCAGACGAAGAAGGGCGCCGGATTGTTCGCTTATCTGATTCTCGGCCTTGGGGATGGAGAATTGTCAATTACCTGCATTATCGGAACATGCGAACTGCGGAAGATCGTCGGGAATATATGCGGAATTATCAGCGGGAATACCGTAAACAAAATAAACAATCCGTAAACAAATGTAAATCAAATAAACCCATGCATTATGCCTCTTCTTCTTTAAATTCTTCTTCAGAGAATTTTCAAAAGTTTTGGAATGCCTACCCTGCCAGGCACGGGAAGAAACTTGGAAAGGGCGAAACTGAACGCCTGTTTGTTGCCCTCACAGACAAAGACCAGGAGCTTGCCTGCACTGCCGCCAAAAATTACGCCACAAGCGACATGGTTCAGGCCAGTATTGGAATCAAAGACCCTAAGCGGTTCCTACGCGATGGTACAAGGAATGAACCCTGGCGCGATTGGATCGAGCCGGAAATGAAAACCGCTAATGGGAACGGGGACCTATCAAAAAAAATATGCTGGAAGCGGATTCCGGACGGTGACTCTTTGCGCCCCTGCAAAATGCAAGTCGTTGGGGTCGTCAACGGGAACCCTCATTGCGATCAGCACCCAGTCCCCACGACAAACGGAGCCTTGATATGAGCGGCCACGTGGATCTGTCCGACAAAGCCGCAGAACGGGCGATTGTTTCAGCGGTGATGTTTGAAGACGTGGCCCTGATACGGGTGCGGGACATCCTCAACCCTGAGGACTTTGATTCTGAAATATGCCGAATCATTTACCAGGCATGTCTGAGATTGCAGGACAAAAATATCAGCCGCGACTTTCTCACCGTGAGCGACGAATTACGGCAGGCTAATGAGTTGGATCGAGTAGGAGGGAGTGAGGAATTGGACGAATTTTACAAAGAATTCGTCTCGCTCGCAAACCTCACCCATCATGCCCAAATTGTGAAACGGCTAAGCAGGCAACGCATGACTGTCAAGGAGATTCAAAAGTTTTACCTTGAGGCCCAGCAATGCGAAGACCCCGAAGCCTTAGTGGGAAAATTTTATACGAAAATGATTCAACGTCTTGGCGTGGACCGGGGGGAATTCGTCGATATGCCCAAGGCGGTTCATGGTTTTCTGGATCTCCTTGGCCAGCGTAAAACTGGGGAAGTGCTGAACGGATGGCCTACGGGATTGTCATCGCTGGACAAACGAATAGGGGGATGGAAAAACGGCAATCTAGACATCATTGCGGGAAGGCCCAGTCAGGGCAAAACAAGCCTGGCCCTTTGCGGGGCCATGGCATCGGCTAAGGCTGGCGCCAAGGTGTCCATTTTCTCCCTAGAAATGGGAACCGCTGAATTGGTGCAGCGGTTTATCACTCAGAGTAACAAACATTTGACGATGAAAGCCCTCAACGATGCAACGCTTTCACAATTGGGATGGGTCGAGCTTGTGAATGTTTCAGAGAACCTCTCACACCTTCCTATAAAAATTTGTGACAGCACCAATTTGACGCTTGAGAAAATTGCCTCAATGGCGAATCTGATGAAATTGCGGGAGGGGTTGGACCTCCTCATTGTCGACTACCTGCAACTTCTCTCACTGGACGAGCGGGGCACTACTCGGCAAGAAGCCGTAAGCGGAGCCTCACGAAAATTGAAAATCCTGGCAAAAGACCTGAATATCTCTGTAATCGTTTTGAGCCAACTCAATCGAAAATGTGAAGACCGCGAGGATAAGCGGCCGCACTTGGCAGACCTACGCGAATCGGGGGCCATTGAACAGGATGCAGATGTGGTTGTCATGCTGTATCGGGATGAATTCTACAATCCGGAATCTGCTTATCAAGGGCAAGCTGAGGTTCTCGTCAGGAAGCAACGGAATGGGCCAACCGGGGAGTTTATAGTTGATTGGATTGAATCGAATGCTGCCTTCAAGGATCACATAGGAATTCCAGTCTGATTTTATTAATTTCAAAAAAAACATCGAAAGGAACACGTCAATGGATGATTTTTAAAGCCCACTCGCGCGAATTAAAAACAATAAATCACACGAAAGGAAGGAATGGACCCGTGGACATTTCTAAACGATCAGACAGAGACAAAGCACAATGGTTTCCTAGTTCTATGGCCTTAACCGAAGATGGCGAAGATTCGGATTTTACCGTCACCGTTTCCCCGGCTCCAGGGGCTTTGTCGGTAAAAAGCATGGCAGCTATTCGCAAACTTGAACGCCATTTTGATCGGGAAATATTTTTCTTGATCATGAGGGAGAACTCCCTCAAAGATGTGACGGGATTTTCCCCTTTTATGGTGCAGGCAATTCGCGATCGTCGCGCTGACCTTCCACAAAAAGCGATCGTTATCCTAGATACGATTGGCGGCAATCCGTTGGGCGCCTTTAAATTGGGGCGATTATTTCAACGCACGTGCGAAAGTCATGTGGTTGTGATCCCAAAGCGGGCCATGTCTGCCGGAACGATATTTGCGCTCTCAAGTAATCAAATATTTCTTTCGCCAGAAGCGGAGCTTGGACCATGCGACATCCAGATTGATGGGCGCTCCTCTCTGGCCATTCATCGCAGCAAAGATTATGTGCAAGGTCTGTTCGCCGCCATGGTAAAAGCCATCACATCAGATGGCTCTGACAAAAAGCGACCGCATGCCGAAACGACTGATCTGCTTAGCCATATTCAGGCGGCGGCGAATGTGCCACAATTAGCCCTACAGTGGGGTGAAGCCACGGAAGGCCTGCACTCTGTCAAGGACTATTTAATAAAACTCCTCACAGCCCAAGACTACACCCAAGAACGGGCCGAGGGCATCGCCTGGAATTTGGTCCTTGGATATCACGACCACGGATTCCCCATTGATTGCGATGAATTGCAGGGCATGGGCGTCAAGAATGTGCGCATCCTAGATTTTGAATCGCAACAACTGGTGGATGATGTTATGACGACGCTGCCTAGTTATCCCATTATCGGAACAGTCAAACCAATCAATTGCAACCGGCCGGGAAACCCACGGCCACCACGGACCGACGGTTTTTCACCGTCGGAGGACGTGATAGACCCGGCCCCCTTTCACGAAACGGAGGTGCCATGTCCATCCAAACCTTAAGGCCAAGCATTTTGAAATGTCGATACTGCGGCCTTTCTTTGCAAGTCACACAGAGTGCCGATCTCATGGCGCCGATCTGTTCTCCTTCGGTCCATCTGGGATTGGTTTGCTTTCATTGCGCCTCAATCGATAGTCCCATCTGGACGCGAGAGGGCATCAATCATGAGGAAAGGTGAAGGCGCTGGGTTCAGCCTGGGCGCGAGAAGGAGTTGAACCATCTCCTTGTGGCAAGGAGAGTTCACAAATCAAAAGGTACTCCTGGGACCTTTAAGAGCGGCGGTCCCGAGCCGCGCACAAAATCGCTAGGTTTTGAACTTTTTATTAGCTTTACAAATCCTTTCAATTGACAAGGCAAAAATATGCCGGAAATGACCATACAACAATTCGCGATAGCAAAAGGCGTCAGTCGTCAGGCCGTCCATGATGCCCTGAAAGGCGGGCGAATTCACCGCCTTTCTAACGGCAAATTGGATTACGAAGCCGCCTTAAATGATTGGACTCATAACACCCACCCAGGCAAGGGTGGCGTCCATCAACGGCAGAGGGAGGAGGCCTCAAAATCAACCAAGCTGGCCACTGACCCCGCGCTTGAAATCTTTGCAGACTGTTTTTGGTTGCTTCAGCGCCGGATGTTGCCACACACTTCCAGGCTTCTCCTAGAGATGGGATTGAGCCCTCAACAGGCAGCAGGATTTTTAAAAGAAAAAGTTTTGGCTGATGCGTACATCATGGGCCAGATCCTGGGCTTACAAGATGAACCCTGGATCGATAAAAACTGTGACGCGTTGCGGCTGACGGGCAACCAGGAAGTCCTTACAGAACAGATCAAAAAATGGTGGAAGGAATCACCACTTCCTTAGTACCTCTTCCCCCTTCTAAAATTTCTAGTGGTTCCGATAGTAATCTCGATTATGACCATCGAATAATAAAACTAATTACTGTCAACTTAAAAACCCCTAGTTTTTGTATACTTTGGCTGTGACTTACTTTGGAAGTTATTGAAATATAGAATATTTATTATCCATCCTAAAATAGCCCAAAGAGTCCATCGCCTACCAAGAAACCGGCGTACTTTTCAGAACTGAACTTGGTTTATGGGTGGTTTTATGGACAATTCCCCGCCAACCTATAGCCCGAATTTTCTGCCGCTTGTGAAGAATCAAAAGGAACGCGATTTTTGGGAGAAATGGCGTGATAACTTGGACAATCAGGCCGGTGGTATTTGTGACTTCTCCGGTTGCCAAGAATAGGCAAGGAGGTCATAGGGTCTGAGGGAACAGAAGGAGTGGTAAGGTTCGCTGGGCCATCTGTTAGTTGGTCCGAAGGAAGAGTAGCTAATTTGTTTCGATGCCGGAATATCCATGGAGGAACAGGGTCCTCACCAGCCCATAAGCCCATCTTCGCAATTTTAGCCTTGACCTCTAGTATGCCAAGCTGTTCATCATCTGAGTATTTAAAGAACCACCACGCATAGCCAGCCTTTATCAATTCCTGATTTAGGATCCGGCCATCATCTAAAATCACATCGCCAATCGTGCGGCCATACCTGTCCTGGTCAAAGGCCATGATCGTGACCATTTCCCCATGGACCAGATCGTTGGTGAATTTCTTCGCCTTGTTCCCATATGCTTGCGCTTTCTCGGGACAATCAATGCCGTTGAGGCGAATCTTAATTTGCTGGTTTTTCTTCTTCAGAACGGTAATCGTATCGCCATCGGCTATGTGGATCACTTTGGCTTGGAAGTCGGCGGCGAATGCCGTAGCGGCAAACCCGATAATGACCAAACAGCCAAGAAATAGATTTACGTGTTTTCATACTTTTTTTTTAAGGACAACCACAGAAAGAGTGAACCAACCAGTATGGCGGCTCCTGACAACACCATCATTGGTAAATTGATGGTTCCTGGAGCTTGCCAATTTTCCACTCCAATCCACCCACTCAGAGCGAGCAACACAACTCCCAAGAATATCCCTATCACTTTTATTATGTATGAGACGAAATTCCCCACGTAATTTCCTAGAATAATTTATGTCCTCCAGAATATAAAAATTCAAGAATAAAGGGAATGGAGAGGAAAAGGGAGAGAATTGGAGAGAGTGTTCAAAAAGAGCTTTCAACTTGCTTCAGATGCCTAGGACCAAATTCCATTCCCTTTTCGCAGTCCCACAACTTGACATTATTCGTCAATTGACCAAGAATTCGTCCGATCTTTTCTAGTTTGGTGGATGGGCCTTAAGACTAGGGTAGGGGTTTGTAAGGTTGATTCGCATAAGATGCCAGGATATCTGACCACATGAGCAGTGATTGTCTGAAATTAAAAAGACAGTCGTGTATTTTCAATATAATCGATGGTGTGTGATAAAAAGACTATTTGCAGATCCGGCTCTTATGCGGACCGGACTGAATAAAGTCTGTGCCCTCAGTTCAGATTGATCAACCTCTCAGCAAGATAAATACGAGCCATGACGTTCACAGACACTCTATTAGCTGCCATCGTAGGTGCGTCAGTGGCGCTTATCACGGAGCTTCTCGTAAAACCGTTCTTTGAATTCCGAACTAGGCGATCGGAGGAACGGCGATGGTATTTCGACCACTTCTTTCCACTTCGCATGGAACGCTTAACAGCTTTACATGCTGCACTTATTGAGTGGTGGCGGTTTGTGAATAGGTTTAGCAGCCTTGCCTCTACAGTCCCTAACAATGGTGAGTTTCGCACCGCCCTCGCGCTGTCATTCGAGAATCATGTAGATGAACACCAGAAGCCATTTGACACCGCAGTGGCCCATGCAGATCTCTACCTTAACGAATCTGCGCGGGCCAAGATAAAGGAGTTCCAAGAGGAGGCGTTTATAGCCATGATGCAAATCAAGTATATCCTCACACCTCCCGCTGCATGGCCAGACGGCCTTGCTCATGAGATCGACCGAAAGATCTTGGAGGATTCATTCGTTAACGCGGTAAAGGAGTTGGCAAGCTTGCTCAGTCCTCAAGAGTTACACAAGCTAAAGGCGTAAACGAGTCTGCGTTCGCAAATATTGCCTAACCAATCACTCAAGCCGACAAAGGGCTTGATGGTTTTGTTTTGCTTATCGGTTTGTGTTTCATTGCTTTGTATGGACGCAATACCGCCCTTTGCGGCTTAGTTCAACCGTTAAGTTGCCCAACCGCTAACCTCTGCTTCAACCATTTGGGAACTTTATCCTCTAGCTTTTTAGGATTGTTGGCAACGAAGACAACACCTACCTGGAAAATGCCCGTCGTGTTCCCCCGCGACGCATACAATTCTTTGGTTTGTTTCAGTCTCGAACTCTCTGAGTTTACCCCAGTCGATAGAATTTCTGGCAGGCGGGGTTCACCGCAATCATCACATCTACCATATTTCGCCAAACCGCATCTTGCACACCTGGGGCATGACTTTATCGTGATCCAGCCACATTGCGAATACACGACAATGGTGGCTTAGTGCGGTACTCATCTTAATCGTTCAATTCCTCACCTTCACTTAGCCAAAAGTAGCTCTCGCCTCGAAATGCTTTGATCCAAGCACGCATATGTTCTCGACACTACAAACTGAAGACGCTCAAACTAAACCCATATCTGGAGCGGATTGCTTGAGAGACAGTTTAATACCCGTAGTGATTTTGGCCGCCTCCGGTCAGAATTCCGGTTAGACTTTCTTATGCCAAGGCCTGAAAAAACCTCTTAACTGGAGATAGCTTTTTTGCGTAAACCCATGAAATCAACTATGGACATAAATATAAACATTTTGGATTTGCTGGCTAGAAGGCATTGAACCAATGGGAGTTTTTCTTTTATTATCGAGGAGTTGAGGGAAGGAGAGAAGCTATGCTAACAAAAATGTCAAACAAAATTAATCTATTGGCTTCTTGATTGTACTCCAGTTTATAAATAATATTCCGAATATAACTTTATTGTGATATGATTAGTTGGGTACCTAAGCAGTACATGAAGGCTTGGGACCAATTTTACCAAGATTGTGACGAAGAAACCCAAATTACATTAGATTCCAGGTTAGACTTACTTCTGAACCTTGGGAACCAGTGCCGACGTCCAGTATCGGCGCATTTAGATGATGGAATTTTCGAGCTTCGCGCAAAGAATGCCCGGATTCTTTTTTATTTTGGCCCTGAAAAGACTATTATTTTCCTTTTGGGAATAATTAAAAAAAAATCCAAAGTTCCTCCAGGGGACATAGAGACTGCGAAAAGGAATAGAAAAAAAATTCAACAGGGTGAGGTGGAACTCAATGAGATCAATAATCCATAACAAACTATCTCAAAAATTTAAGGACAAAGCATACTTTAATAAATTTTTCCGACAACGAGTACAAGATGAGATTGCTTTAGGAATGCAAAATTTACGAGAGGAAAGAGAGCTGAAACAAAATGATTTGGCAATTCTATGCGGAATGAAGCAATCTGCCATCTCCAGAATTGAGAATGCCGACTATGCAAGCTGGAACTTTAAAACTCTCTCAAGGGTTGCTGAGGCTCTTGATGCAAGATTAAAAATCGAATTCGAAACGAGAGAAGACGTTATAAAACAATATCAGTCTAAGAGTTTTGCAGAAATCTCCGAAAAAAAATCTGACAATACGGAAGCAAAACATTCCTTTTTTTTTAATAAGGGAACTACCCAAAATTTCCCAGGAAGTAAAGGGTTAGTAGATTCAAGCAAGACCATTAAGTCAAATACAAACCGCATTAATTCATTTCGCTCAGTGGAAATATTAAAGCCGCATAAATATATAGCTACCAGTTCTTCGCCAGGAGGCACTGCATAAAATGGGAATTAAATCGAAATCAAAAAAAGTCGTCGAACTCCAAAGACAAAGAGAGGTAATGGGTGTAGAAGAGGCTCCTACTTATTATTCAAATTCAGTAGAGATCGCTACATCTCTCTGGGATATCAGAATCCGTTTTGGGGAATTAAAAGAAGCTTCCAGAGAACATTTAATTGTAAAAAACTTGGCAACGGTTTATTTATCGCCAGCGCATGCAAAGGCGGTTTCTGTTTTGCTGGCTGAGAAAATCAAAGATTACGAGTTAACTTTTGGAGCAATCCCTACAGCTCCCATTTCTCCCGATACCGCTGAAAAATAAACCTGCGCAATATAAATCAAATTTCCCTAAAAATTTTTCTAATTCCACCCCTACTCACGATGACAATGGTAGTCGGCGTCAATCGAAAGGCCTTCCCCATTGGAGGGGTCGCGGGTTTTTGCCGAGGCTGGCATCCTTCATAATACGAGACACGCTTCCTCTTGATGCAAGGGAACACCATCAGGGCACAACCGGCCCCTGGGTTTAACGACTCGGGGGTCATGGTGTGTAGAGGAGAAGTTACACGCCCTTCCTCTTTCATTAAATAGGCAGCACACATTCTGGCCGATCATTTTTGGGATTGCTCACGATCTGACTGACGGGAAAGACTTCCATCTCCTCGTCTTTGTATGGCTCCAAAAGCCCACTGAGGTAAACCGTATTATTCAGGCCGGGATTGAGCCAGCTTGCATACGATTGTTCCGATAGAATCACGGGCATCCGGTCATGAATGGGTTCCATCAGGGCATTGGGGCCGGTCGTGATCAAGGCGCAAGTGTCTAAGGCCGGGTCCTGTTTCTCCCACCGTTCCCACAAGCCTGCGAAAGCAAAGAGCCGGTGATCTTTGAAACGAATGTAATAGGGTTGTTTGGTTTTGCCTTCCCGTTTCCATTCATAAAACCCATCGGCCAGCACCAGACAGCGTTGGTTTTTAAACGCCTTCCGGAATGAGGGCTTTTCGGCCACCGTCTCCGCTCGGGCATTGATGAGTTTATTGCCGATGCTGGGATCCTTGGCCCAGGACGGGACCAGGCCCCATTTCAGTTCCACACATTCCCGTTCTAATGATTCCGGGTTGGTCCGTATACAGGCTACAAGTTGAGAGGGGGCAATATTGTAGCGTGGGGATAATGGCGGGATGGCCTTCAACCCCAATAGGTCCGCCAGGTGCTGTAGGTTTTCTTTGCGGGTGAAGCGACCGCACATAATAGGGAATATTGAGGAGAGGCGTAATTTACCTTTTAATTCTCGTTCGGACAGCTAAACCAAAAAGAGCAATCTGAAATGGTCCCAACACACTTTGGATCGTTTGAGTCCACTTGGTACAATCGGAAGGCTCTAAACCTTTAGGCAAATTTGGTTTCTGAAATGTAGTAACTTGAAAACTATGGCGCAACCAATCCCATCCATCATAATAGGTATTATCTAAATTATCCCAATAGTAAATATAAGCCGGAATTAGAATTATAAGGATAATCCAAAGCAAAGCCCTTCCCCAACCGATGCCATAACCACTCAGAATCCAATAAAACGCTTCAAGGCCTAGATATCGTTTGGGAAAGCTATATTCCCGCCGCCTCATTTCCATTTCGCCATAATGAAAAAGACCAGACTGCAAATGGTTTCCTTTTGCCTCATATTCTTTTTTTAAAATTTCATAGGCCTCTCTCAAGTTTCGTATAAGAGACATATTCTTTTCTTTTTTTTCACGCAGAATCTTTTCATCTTTAAGCCCTGACCGTCCAAACCTGCTCCCCAGGAACTTTGGCCTGGGTTGACCCACCCACGCCCATTGAACATTGTTTAATTGGAAATTTTTAAAATTGTTTCCGAGTAAAAGGCATTCACTTAAATCTACATTTTGAAATCTTACGCCTTTCTCCCAATCAAATATGGGGGCCTTTTTCTCAGAAATAATTTTCATGGGGAAGGGAGAATCCATTGGACTCGCTAATTTGGAGAATCCATTAACTTTTAAACCATCGATCCGTAAAACTCCTGGGTTAGTTTTCCCTCCCATTAATATTCCAACCCTGATACTTGAAGAACAAAGATTTACTTCAGACTTTGGGCCAAAAATAACCTTTTCTAAGTTAAGGGTTTGGCCAATCGAACAATCTTGAATGTCAAATAAAGAATGTATTTCTGCTGCCCAAATTTCTATATTACTCAATTCTTTGAATTTAACAATTAGCTGGTTTTCAAACTTACTGTTACTAAAACTCAAGTTCCCGGCAGTGGTACTTTCAATTACTAGAGGGCCACGAAAGGTCGAATCTTCCCTCACAACAATTTGAAGATGTCTAGCGCGGGTTTGTTTAATTTCTACTTCCCCCTCCACTGTTACACCCAAAAGCAGGATTCCACTCAGCTGACATGAAGAAATTTTGAGACCTTTTTTAAGAGTTACATTGCGCAGTTGAAGCTCGCCTTCAAAAGTTGCTCCCGTAAAATCTAAATCATCAATAAAGGTTTTATTTTGAAAGGATGTAGAACTGTCAGGGAAGTACACCTTTTGGAAATTGCTATGGCCATTTTTCAAAAGGTGTTGAAAAATTATATTAAATTCCTGCCATTTACTCTTGTTCTGTGAATTGTGAAGTATGCAGGTAGGGTTAGGGCCTTCGGGTGGAAGACCACAGATATCAAAAAAATTACAACGTTCTTCAGTACTCATATCCCTTTTTTAACATATTATTTGAAAATGACACATTTTGGCTTTTCCAATTTTAAAAAACTATTTCCTCTTCAGCAGCAACCCTAGCTTTTCCAGGTCCCGAATCTTTTCTTCGATCAACTCCAGAACTAGATACTGTACCGTTCAAGTAAACAATGAAGAGAGGATGACCTTTCCTTTCTGAGGTTCCATTTTCTCAGCATAAATTTCCCATTCTAGTATAGGGTTGTTTTCTTCTGTATCTGGTTCCAGTACTAGTGCGTAATTGTATTGAATGCCAAATGGGCCAAATTTTTGATCTGCAGACGCATGAATGACATCATGATTATCTTTGAACTCCCATACTTCTTTGCGAGGAGAAAAATGACTAAGGATCCTAAACCTCACATCAGTAACAAAAGAGACGGATTCTAAGGGTTTAACGTATTGATTTTTCGTGAAAAGAAAGATAGCCCGTGGGTATTTAGCAATTGCCTTCCCCGAATTCTGAATCGTGAACTGAAGGTTCATTCTCGGAGACCAGTTGTTTTTAAAGGATGATCGTTGAGGCTTTACGAGTCGGTCTATTTTTATAAATAGTTTTGGCTTCCGCCGTTTCCCAAAGTAGAGTTCCACTAAATAGTGAGGCATTGGCTTGGATTCACTGCCTAGTCGAACATAATATTTATTGTCACCAGCATTTTGATGCGGCGATTCATCGCTTTGGGGAACGTACACCAGCATGACTTGAGGGTTATGGTCTGGGATTAATTTCTTTTTTATCCCTTTGATGGGGTGATGGATGCTTGAATTTACGACTCTGTCAAAAGTTTCAATATTTCTTGGCTCTAAACCCGTGATAGCTTTTGGTTTTGTTGGGTCATTAGGATCACATTTAACCCCATAGAAAATGAGTCCTCCCACACTATTAGCAAAAGCCGACACGTCTTTCCCAATTTCGTTGGTGTTCGAAAATTTTTGATGGGCTTCTTTGTATTCAATCGTGGAGTTTTCTCTAGCCTGGGAAGATAGGTCTGCAGAAACAGATCCAATAAAGTCTTCAATATCCTGGCGGCTATTTAAACTTTGGTAGAGTTCAAACATGGTTTGCCCCGACTTATGGGTTTAACGCGGAACCGCAAGAGTCAAAAAAAGGAATGCAATAGGGAAGTAGAAAAGCCGGGAGAGATTGGTCCATTTAGTCTCCGTAGAGTCTCCACGGAAACTTTTCACTTTTCATAAAATGAGAAGAGCTTAGCTGGAATTGGCTGGGGGACCAGGAATCGAACCTGGGTTCTAAGATCCAAAATCTTATGTCTTGCCCCTAGACGATCCCCCAACCGAACGAGCACTTTAAGACTTACAGGACCAAAGCGTCAAGATCTTTACCGGGTTAGTACACCCTTCCATACACGATCCAATGCCGATCATCCGGCACATCTACCATCAAACGACTAAAATTAAGTTCTGCGAGGTGGGCAGCCACCTCATCCTCCGTAAATGCCGCCAACAGGGAGTGAAAGAAATCCTGCTGTAATCTCTTTGGTTCTTGAGCCGCATACTGATCGACGAGCGCTTGAGCCTCCTCGGGAGAATCGGGACGAAGGAGATCCATGACCAGCACTAACCCGCCGGGTTTGAGCATTTTTTTTATCTCATACCAAAATCGTAGGGGATTGGGAACATGGTGGGCCAAACTGTTTGACATTACTGCATCAGCTGGAGTGGCCAAACTGACATCTTGAAACCGTTGAGTGAGAAATTCTATTCGATGAGCTAACCCAGCTTGCTTCACAGCCTGTTCCGCCCAGCTAATCATGGGGATGGAGGCATCAATTCCTGTAATCCTGCAGGTGGGATGACTCCTTGCCAGGCGGATGGAGATATCACCGGTGCCGCAACCCACATCCACAACATGAGGGCCATCACGATCCTCATAGAGTCGAAGGAAATTATCCACAAAACCTTGATTTTCTTCTTGAAAATCCGCCTCGGCATAGGCCTGAACTTGCTCAGGTTCATCCATAATTTCCGGTTCGAGCACCCGTTCCATCATTTCACCTTCCTTTTCGGCAACGTTTCGACCCACACGCCATCACCTTGCCGTACCCGTCCCTCGGACAACACTCGAGCATATAACCGGCTCCATCCAGGATGCTGCCGGTGAGAGATCCGGAAAAAGTCTCCATTCACAAACCATTGCGCATTATGACGGCATGGTTCGCAATAGCTAGTCAATTCGATCTGCACCTCTTCTCCAATTTTCAAATGGTCCCCTGGCTTCAGTTGTGCCCAGTTCAGACCAGCCACGGTCAGGTTTTCTCCGGAGGCTCCAGCGTGAACAGTGTGTCCCTCGCGTTGTAAGGCCTTAAGGACCTCAAACGAAAACAGGCATAATGCCCGATCCGGCCCGCCATGTAGTACCCGATTCCGAGACCGGTCTCCATTTATCCCATTGAAGGTGATCCAGGCCTTGGACACGGGCAGCTTGGGGAGTCCGCCTGGAGAACAATTTATTTGATAGAGATACGCAACAGAACCCATGAACTTGTTTAATCCGGCAATATACTGGTCCAGAACAATGAGGATGGTAGCCATCAATCAAAATGGTGGTCAAGCAGGATTACACTCATTCATTGCGATCCTCCATGTCCTTTGGAGACCACAGTCTGAACAAAACCCATGATTTTCTGAAAATAGGCGGTTCCCCCAACAAACGGCACATCATTATGTTCCGCACCCACTACCACAGACCATTGCTTAGGTTCATGTGCGGCATCATAGACCTGCCGCCCCAAGGACACCGGAACAATGGAATCCTTTTCGCCATGAATCACCAATAACGGACGCCTGAGCTTGGCAACCTTTTCAGCCAGATTGAAGTCCACATTTAGCAACCACCGAGCGGGCAATCCTAAGTAATGGTGATCCGACATGGCCTGGATAGATGGAAACGCCCCTTCAAGAATGATTCCGGCCGATGCCCTGCGAATAGCCACATCCCCAGCTACGCAAGCGCCCAGAGACCGTCCAAACAGGACAATCCGGTTCGAGTCAATCCCGCGACGGTTCAAAAGATAGTCATATCCGGCCAAGGCATCTTGATACAGGCCGGATTCAGAAGGAGTGCCCGTGCTCCGGCCATAGCCCCGATAATCAAAAATGAAAACAGATAATCCCCACCGATACAGCTCACGAATATTGTCTAACCGATGGCTGATATTGCCCGCATTGCCATGACACCACAGGAGCACCGGCTTAGTTGGTCCAGCGTTTACAAACCAGCCGAATATCGTGACGGACTCATCAACGGGGAGCCATACCTCTTCTAAAGGCAGTCCACTGAGACTCGCCCAATTCCGATCGTCCCAGGGAGAGGGTTGAAATACAAAGACTCCTTCAAACATGCGCCCATTGTAGCAAGGCCGTGACACCAACGCGGAAAAAAAATGCTAGATTAGGGTATTCTTCAGCTAGAATTTCCTTTTACCAGCCGAGGATCCTTCACAATGGCTACGTATGCAATTGGAGATGTACAGGGATGCGTCCAGGCCTTACACCGTCTGATAGAAAAGGTTCGCTTTAATCCCGCAACCGATCGTCTCTGGTTCGCCGGGGACTTAGTCAATCGAGGACCCGATTCCCTGGAAGTGCTTCGTCTCATCAAGCAGTTGGGGGCCTCGGCCATCACTGTGTTGGGCAATCATGACTTACATCTTCTGGCGGTGTGGGCCAAGATAACCGCCCTTAGTCGAAAAGACACCTTACAATCAGTTCTCTCAGCACCTGATGTGGATGAATTACTCACCTGGTTGCGCTTTCGACCCCTTGCCCACGTCGAAGATGGATATTGCCTTGTGCATGCAGGCCTCTTACCATCCTGGTCCATTTCTCAAGTACTGGAGTTAGCTCGTGAGGTGGAGGAAGCCTTGCAGGATGAGAATTTTCACCAGCGCCTCCCCGCAATCTATTTTCGAAAAGCTAACGTGTTTTCTCCCCATCTGAGTCCTGACGAACGGTTAGGTCTCACTACCAATGTCTTGACTCGCCTCCGGATTTGTACCAAAGAAGGTATTCCTGAGTTCTCATTCAAGGGGCATCCGAACGACGCCCCTCAAGGATATATGCCATGGTTCCAAGTTCCCAATCGAGCGACACAAGAGGACACTATTATTTTTGGACATTGGTCGGCCTTAGGAGTAGTGAAAGGTCCGCGAGTCTTCGCCATCGACGGCGGATGCGTGTGGGGGCGGGAACTCATTGCCCTCCGACTCGAAGACCAAAAACTTTTTCGCGTCACCTGCTCGAAGATATAATCAGATCGCCCCACCCGCCGTCATACGAAAGGCGAGGCAGCCTCCGTTATCCCATATACTCATAACCCCCCTGGACATTCCTCCAACGTTTGAACATCACCCATTACCTGTATCTGATGAGATACATGCTGTATCCGTTTGGATAACACGTGATTTTCCTTACCTCCTGACCTTGTGCCTGGTTCTAATCTGTTTGCCCCATATTTCTTACTTATTATTGGTATTTTCTTTTTAGGATTAATTTACGTTCTTCAGGCACTTCTCTTGCTTGAATCCCTAGATACCACCGGAAAACGCAGTTGAGAGGGAAAGTAAGCAATCCTAAAGACTTAAGGGCACACCACCACTGTATTTATCTTTTAGAGAAGGGATACTCATGATGAAATCCATTCTGCAACAAATGACCAATTCATCCTCGAATAACCCAGCTAGCACAATCAGAAAAATTCGCCGACGCCATACTCGCATCCATTTGGATTCACTCAGACCCGATCCACCAACCTACATTGCCGACACACTTTCTCAATGTCCGAAATGCCAAGGCTTGGTGCACAAAGAGGGTGGAGAAACTTCGAATGAAACCGTGATTCGTTGCCTAAATTGCGGCTGGCAACCACATTATCAGACTCCCAAAATTCAAGAAACGGCAGAATCCAGAATGATTCGCTCACTTACCGCTCAATTTGTTTCAGAATACGATTGGCATCGCTTACCCTAGAGTTTTCACAGGCACAGTCTTTCTGGGCAATTGTTGTCTTCCGAATATCTGGGAATGCCGCATTTTTCAATGCAATATTCTGAAGATGACTTCCCATTCCATCTGATGGACCGTCCTAGGCGGATTCGCTCTTCCCCTCTACATAAGCCATCATCCCCTTAAATTTCTGCTCAAATCCAACTCAAAAATTTCTCATTATTATTGGCTAGTTTCCATCGGTACTATCCTTGCTTCTTCTCAATATTTGGGTAAAAATCCCAAGGGAAAGGTGCGTTTCCGCCTTAATCCCACAAAATCCGAGGCGAAAACAAGGTAAATCTAGAACGAATTACCGCATAATCGTCGCTGAGACATAATGAACAATTTAAGGGATATATCCCACCGATCACCTCATTGGATGCAGTTTATCCTGGTGAGCTTGTGTGTGGGAATTTTCCTTAACCTGTCCACTGTGTCCCTTGCCGAGGAAGTCGTCATTCTAAAGTCGGCAGACATCAACGCCTATTCTGAAGCCATTTCCGCTTATACATCGGCTCTCCCTCCCTCTTTTCATGTGACTGGGGAATACGACCTCCAGGGAGACATGGCAAAAGGCCGCATTCTATCCCAGCGGATTCGCGCATCTAATGCCAATGTCGTGCTGGCCGTGGGATTAAAAGCAGCTCTTTCTGCCAAACTCGATATCCTGGATATCCCTGTCATATTTTGTCTGGTTCTTGATCCGGAAAAATATGGCTTGCCAACCGCCAACATGGTCGGTCTCTCTTTGAATGTCCCATTCCGACAACACCTAAAGTCCCTACACACTTTGACACCCAAGGCCTCACGCATCGGAGTGCTCTTCGATCCGCAAAAAACAAACGAGATGCATAGTCAACTTCTCCATGACGCCAAGACATTGGGCATCACGATCGTCTCCAAAGAAGTACATCAAGAACAGGATATCGCTTCCGCACTCAATGCCCTCAAAGGCCACATCGACGCCTTGTGGCTGTTACCAGACAGTACCGTTCTCACCGAAAACACTCTGGACTTTCTGTTGAGTACAACGTTGGAAGCCAAGATTCCGGTCATAGGTTTTTCCGCCGGATTAGTGCGTAGCGGCGCAGTTGTCGGCGCATACTTCCATTATGAAGACATTGGCAAACAGGCTGCTCAGCTTACCCAACAACTGGCCGGACAAACCACTTCATCTTTATTGGGAACGATTATTCCTCCTGAACGCGTCCATCAATCCATCAATCAGAAGTCCGCGAGGTACTTGAGCCTCTCTCTCACTCCAGACATTCTGAGGCAATTCGATGAGCAATTTTAACCCCCAACTTACTCTAGCGCCATCGCCTCTCCCAACTGAACCCAATGGGGCACCGCGTGGATTTCTCACGTTACGCGCGAAATTTTCCTTATTTGTCAGTCTGGTTATCGTTCTCGCCTGCTCAAGTCTCAGTGGATATCTCATTCAGCAGGAGGCTGAGGTCATGAAAGCTGCGCTACTCAAGACGGGAACCATTCTGGTTAAAACACTGAACAATGTCAGCGTCAATCGCCTCATTATTCAAGATACACATTACCTGGAGACAATGTTAGATGGCGCGCTTTCAGCACCGGAAGTCGTCTACGCCATCGCACGAGACCCGGACGGTCACGTGTTAGTCGGAAAATCAAAAGGAAAATTAGTGAATACGACGAAGCTCACTCGTGACGAAACGCAACCCTTATTCCCGGATGATTCCCTCACTGAGGGACTGATCACGCCAACTTCCCAAAATTTCATAATTGAGCCAATTTTGACAGTCTTGCATACCTCACCACTCAAGAAAGGACTTCTCTCTGATAGATCCGCAGAACGAAAGGGTGCAGAAGGATTCAGAATCGGATCAGAAACCATTTATGATTTCGCCCTTCCGGTCTACCGGCAAGATAGACGGCTCTCCACCATGGAATTGTTGTTGTCAGAGAACCTTCAGGACCGTCTGACGGTATCACCTAAACCGTCCGGCATCATCGGCATTATTCAAATCGGCATCAGCACCGCACACATGCAACAATCCCTCAACCAAACGGTATGGCACATCGGTCTCCTCACCGTGGGAATCATCCTCGTGGGCATACTTCTCACAATTCTGTTAGCCAATCGCATCGTCACACCCCTTCAGCGTTTGGTGGAAGCCTCACAAAAAATCGCTGAAGGCGATTTGGCCGTGACGGTTACCGCTGACACCCAGGATGAAGTAGGACAACTCACCACCAGTATCGATCGAATGGCACGAGCCCTTCAACAACGTGAAGAAGCCATCTCCCATTATGTTCACACCATCACAAAGCAGGTCACACAACTCAGCACCTTGCACCAGACCGGAATTGTGATCACCTCGACCTTAGATGTCCAAAAACTGTTTTCCACCGTCCTGAAGCTTCTTCGAAAAAATCTGGGATTCCAACGTATGATCCTGATTCTTCAGGACCCTGGAAGCACCAAGTGCATGATCTCTGATGTGTCCGGGGTACCTCCGGATTTGGAGCCACAAATTCGAGACCTTGAATTTCCCATTATGCCAGGAAGCATAGATGAAACCCTTTTGATCCACGGACGTCCGGTCCTCGCATACGATCTGGACGAAATAGCCCATCAGTTGAGTCCTCTCCTCCTTCCAATCTGTCGACAAATGGAAGTGATCTCTTTTGTGTGCGCCCCACTGCTGAGTCATCAACGCGTGCTGGGATATCTGGGAGCCGATCGGGGGAACCAACGCTGCACGCAGGAAGATCTGGACTTGCTTTTGACCATAGCCAGCCACGTCGCTGTCGCGATCGACAACGCACAAAACTATGAGGAAGTCGAAAAACTCGCTCAAACTCTGGAAGAACGAGTCAAAGAACGCACGCAAGATTTGCAGTCGGCCAATGAACGACTTCAAGAATTAGACCGGTTGAAATCCTCCTTCGTTTCGATTGTCTCACATGAACTTCGAACCCCGATGACCTCTATCAAAGGGTTGGTGGAAAATATGTTGGATGGCTTAGTCGGGGATCTGAATGACCGACAATCCTTCTATCTCGAACGAATGAAATATAATATCGAACGACTCACTCGAATGATTAATGATCTATTGGACCTTTCCCGCATCGAAGCCGGTCGCATGGACTTACACCGGAGCGCCGTCAACTTGGGCAGCCTCGTAAGAGAGGTCGTGGAGACATTACAACCTATGGCACAGGAACGGTCCCTCATTCTCGAAGCCCATATTTCCCCTCCAATCGGATTCATCCAAGGCGACCGGGATAAACTCATTCAGATTTTTACCAACCTCATCAATAATGCCCTCAAATTTACGGAATCTTCCGGAACCGTGACCGTGGAAGTGAAGCAGCGGGAAGACGGCATGCTTCAAACCTGTGTCATTGATAACGGTTGCGGAATTCCTCTCGAGGAACAACAGACGGTTTTTGAACGGTTTTACCGTGGGCAATCATCTGAAATGAAAAGTCGAGGAGCCGGCCTCGGCCTGGCTATTACCAAGAGTTTAGTCGAGCTGCACGGCGGGTCGATTTGGGTGGAGAGTACGCCAGGAGAGGGCAGTCGCTTCTGTGTTATTTTACCCGTCACAACATCGACGCCAATTTCCTAAAAATCAGAATTGAAATTTGTCAAAAATGTATCCGTCTAGATACAACAATTATCTAAATGGATACATTTTTTTATTTTGACAGTTTCCTTTTCTTGGAAATAACACCCGTTTTTATAAGCCTGCAACTTGCAGGGATTTTTCTCTAGAATTGCTGGGGGGCTGTAGAAACATTTCTAGGTGACCTCTGGTCTCCAAATTCCACAAGGTTCGGGATCGCCTGCAAGGAAAGGAAAGATGTCACCTTTGTCCACGAAGCCGCGAGTTTTGCTCGTGGATGACGACACTGACATTCTTCTTGCCCTCTCTGATTATCTTCGCCAGGAGGGTTTTGAGGTAGACCCTGTAGAGACGGGAGGTGCAGCCCTACAAAAAAGTACGACCTCATCGTATGAGGTCGTACTCCTTGATGTCGGACTTCCAGACCGGGATGGCATAGAAGTTCTTAGCGAACTCTCTCAAACGCATCCGCACTTGCCCGTGATCCTGTTGACCGCCTTTACCTCCTTACGAAAGACTGCCAATCCCGACATCCTCGATAAAGCCTTCGCCTACCTCACCAAACCGTACCAACGGCAAGAAGTTAAATCTGCCATTCATCGCGCCTGTTTGGCACGAAACATAGCCATCGCCGGGTGGCAAGGCTCTTCTACCCCCACGACTCCAATGACCACCTTTCCCTCACTTCTTCAACCAAGCTTAACCGGGGCTTCCCTTGAGGGGGCCACACAGCAATCATTGAACCTCACCGCATATGAACGACTGGCCGAGTACGCTCAACTGATGCAATTTGCTTTTGATCATGTACCCAATGGGATCATGGTGGCAGATTCGGATAAACGCTTACGTTTTGCCAATCAGGCTGCTTGCGACGCTTTAGGATATACACCGGAAGAACTCAAAACCCTTCGTATTCCGGACATTGCCCCCTACCATGACAATGAAAAATTTCAACAACACCTGGAAAGCTTGCGGATGGGTTACCCCTTATCCTACCCATCGATCCACCGCACCAAAAATGGCCAGGAATTCCCTATTGAGATTTCAGTGTATCTCCTCAATTTTCAAGGCCAGGAATTTACCTGCGCAGTGACCCGTCCTGTGGTGAAGAAATCACATGAGACCTAGAAAAAAATTAGGCACCCCGGTCATCTGGCCATGACACTCCATACCCTGCCGAGGCTGAAACCGTGAACCCCTGCCATGAAGCCTCATGTATTAGAACGGCCCGGCAGAAGAAAGATTCCAAGCAAGAAAATTGGATACGACCCCTTAGGAAGAAACGAAGCTGGAGATACGGGAATTTTTTATTTTGACCGATTCCAATACAATTTAAACATTTTCACCAACAACTCCTTTTCCGAAATCAATCACCTAAAAGGAACATGATCGCTGTCACATGAACCAACACCCAGGTCTCACTTCCTATTGCAAACAGTCTCAGAAGGCCCGTCTGTTTGGAAAACAGGTCAAGCACCAATGCAAGGAAATGGGATTTTGGAAGGAATTTTATTCCTTGACCACCGGATGTTTTTTGATGTGGGATACCTGTCCCGTTTAATTAGCCTTGATGCTGGAATAATTATTTTGGAATTGGCCATGGAAAAAATTTCCGATAGAGATAAGGGCCACAAAACTTCTATGGATGGATCGCCTTGAAGTCCACTCCGCCAGTTTCGTAACGATTTGAATGATATAAATGATTTTGTCAGATTGCCGGGCCCGGGGAAATTGAAAACAGGATCAAAATTTCCTTTCTGTCATTTTCCAACCCTCTTCAGCGGTCATGAGCGGGGACTTCTCTTGGATGTCTGTCTGGATTTCTCGAAAGTCCAAAGTGGTCAGGAATCCTCAGTGCCCTGTTGAATGCCTTTTTGCTTGAGGAGGCGGGAGAGGTAGGTCCGTTGAAGCCCCAGAAGCTCTGAGGCTTTAGTTTGGCTCCAATTGCTCCTACGCATGGCCTGCTCTAGAATGCGGGTGCCGAATCGGTCCAGGGATTCATGGTAGGGGAGGTTGTCGACCTCATCGAGTTCGTCCTTTCCTCCACCCAATCCCAAAAGGTCTGAAGAAATTTCCTCATCAACTCCCAACACCACCGCTCGAGCAATCGCATTGTCCAGTTCCCGAATATTGCCGGGCCATGCGTAACAACGCATCGTTTGGATGGCAGACTTGGAAAACCTCCGCTTCCGTTTTTTCATTTCTCGCATGTGGCGCGCTAAAAAATGCTCGGCAAGAGGAATGATATCCTCGGGACGCTCCCGTAATGGCGGTAATATCAAGTTCACGACATTCAGCCGGAAATACAGGTCTTCCCGAAAGGTCTTCTCTTTAACTGCTCGCTTCAGATCCTTGTTAGTGGCCGCGATCACCCGAATATTGACGCGGACCAATCGCGTCCCTCCTACCCGTGGAAACTCATGATCCTGAAGGACCCTGAGTAATTTTGCCTGAAGCCCCAGTGGCATATCGCCGATTTCATCCAGGAAAACTGTTCCCCCATCCGCCGCTTCGATTTTCCCTTTTTGGAGAGAATCTGCACCGGTAAATGCCCCCTTTTCATGACCAAAGAGTTCGTTCTCCAGGAGGGTTTCGGTGAGAGCCACACAATTGATGATACTGAATGGCATTTCCCGCCGATCACTCCATTGGTGAATTGACCGCGCAAACAACTCCTTACCCGTCCCGCTTTCTCCTAATAGCAACACAGTGGCGTCAGCCTCGGCAGCCCGTTTGGCCAACTCCACCATTAAGTGCACCTGAGAGCTATTCCCGACGATTTGGCTATACCGGCTTTCTACTTCCGTGCGCAGCGCGGCAACCTGCCGCCCTAACGCTTCCCGCGTTAAGACTTTTTTGAGGACGAGAGCCAGATGGTCCAACTCAATAGGTTTCGTGAGAAAGTCATATGCTCCCGCTTTCATGGCTTCAACGGCTTTGGAAATTGTGCCATGAGCCGTCATGACCACCACAGGCAATGGGAGAGACTCTCCTCCGCCAAATGCCTGAGAATCAGCCTCTCCATTCTTTTTCACAAGGATTTTTGCTAATTGGTGCAATACTTCCATGCCGGCCATCTCCGGCATTTCCAAATCCAACAGCATGAGGTGAGGAAAATCCTGCTCATATCTCTCCAGGCCTTCCTTGCCATTTCCAGCGGAAATCGTGTCATAACCCAGAGCTTCTAAACGATCCGTAAGCATGAGGACAATGTCGGGATGATCATCGACGATGAGAATTTTCTTTTTCATGAAGGTTCTACTCCTTAAGCCCGCACCTGATTGTCCCGTGTCTATAAAATCGCAGTCACGTTTGAATCCCTTACCTGCCAAGCGCCTCCAGCACGGCTGCGGCCAAAAGCGGAACCATCAATTCATGATGGCCGGTCAGCGCATATCCTTTCCCGCCTTTTTGCGTTGGCCGTTTGACGACATTGGTCATTGGTCGGTAATGCGGGAGAAAATCCATATTCACCGTTGTAATCTGTTTTAAGGTTCGTCCCAGATTCCTGCCCAACGTCACGGTCTTGAGAAAGACTTCCGGCATCATGACCGCTGATCCCAAATTTATATACACGCCCCCTTCCATCTTCGACACCACTGCGGCCAGCTTGCGAAAATCTAATAATGAGCCACCACCAATCGCTTCGCCGTTTGCATGAGGGTGCATGTGAATGATATCGGTCCCGATCGCCACATGCACCGTCACCGGAAGACCAAGTTGCGCACCGGCCGCCAGCAAACTCCATCGCCGATGTGGAAACTGCTTAGGATGCTTCAAGAGATACCGGCCGACCCCTTCTCCAATGCCCAAACCCTCCTGCCAGCCCTTCACAATCGCCTCATTTAAAATCCGTCCCGTGTCTTCTGCCATACCAAATCGTCCGGAATCAATTTCGGCTTCAACCTCCTCCGAGGTTTGCCCAAGATAGGCTAACTCAAAATCATGGATAATGACGGCCCCATTCATGGCTACGGCGGTAATGACGCCCTTTCGCATCAGGTCCACGACGATGGGATTCAGACCGACCTTGGTCGGATGGGCGCCCATGCCGAGGATCACCGGTCTTCCCCGCCGTCTGGCATTAACAATCGCTGCGACCACAGCGCGGAAAGTTTTGCCTGCTAAAATATCCGGCAGGGTTTTGAGAAAGGCCTGAAATGAACCTGTTCGCCGCCATGGCGAAGCAAAATCCGCCATCTTTACTTTGGAATGACGAGTTTGAAGCGGGTAGGTACGAAGCCGGGCGAGATTCAGCTTCGGGGACGCACCGGTTGGTAATGATTTAGCCCTGGTCACCAAATAGACGCTCTTCAATAAATTCGCACAACACATGACCCAGCGTAATGTGACATTCTTGAATACGTGCCGTCACCGAAGAAGGGACCCGAAAACAGTAATCGACGAGATCTCCCACTTTACCTCCCGTGGCGCCTGTCCAGGCTACTGTAACAAGACCACTGTTAGTGGCGGCTTCCACACCACGGATCACGTTCAGGGAGTTCCCACTGGTGCTAATGGCAATGGCCACATCCCCCTTGCGGCCATGCGCCTTTATTTGCCGGGAGAAAATATCTGTAAAGTCGTAATCATTCGCAATGCAGGTTATTGCGGCCATATCGCAGGCCAATGCCAGGGCAGGGAGGGGATCTCGATCGCGGCGATACCGACCGACAAATTCCGCAGCAAGATGCGAAGCATCCGTCGCACTCCCACCATTTCCAAAGAGCAAGACCTTTCGGCCTTCTCGAAATGCGCGGATCAACAATTGACCGACTTCAACCACACGCTCCGCATGTGTCCGGATAAATTCATTTTTCACATCCGCACTGGTTTCAAAGGCCTGAATGACCGCATCAATATTCATCGTGGCCGATTCTATCAGGATAGGACCCAAATTTCACACTCTCCTAAGAGAAATACAGGGGCTAGCCGTTGAGGGCTAATATCCTGCATCAGTTTTCTTGCCGGTCTCCTCAACCGATGATATAGTCGACCCATTGTGAGTGCCCATATCCCCACCAAAGCACTCCTACTTGCCATTCAATCCGATCCTACGTCCGCCATCGCTATTGTCCGGCACTTGAATCCTGACATGGTCTGTTTTTTTCTGCACGAGTCCCATAAAGAGGTCGTGGAGTCCCAAATCCCTCCCGCCCTGTCCCGCATGCCCCAACGTTGGGACTGGATCTTCACTCCTTCTCCGGAAAGTTTTTCAGCGTGCCAGAAGGCTCTAGCCCAGGGTCTTGGCCCTCTGTTGACCACCTGGAAGGTGACGCCGGGCGAACTGGTGATTGATATAACCAGCGCAACAGTTGGTATGGCTTCCGCCATGGTGCTGACAGGATTTCCTTTTTCCACCAAAGTGTTATTGTTTCCCGGCCATCCATTTCCATCTGTTGACCAGGCCATTGAGGCGATCACCAAGGTACTGTCGCAATCTGAAGCCTCTGCCAATCCTTGGGACGAAGAGGCGACGCGCCTACGACACGAAGCTTGTTACCATTTCAACCATGGCTCATATGATGCGGCCGTTAAAGGGTTTCACACACTTGAACATCGCATCAGCGGCGGGCTGAAACCCTTCTATCGGGCCTTGGCCGATGTCGCACAGGCCTATGGCCTCTGGGATCAACTGCTCTATCGTACTGCCTGGGAAAAATTAAAGGGCGGGATCAAAGCCTTGGAACTGGCCTCTGTGTGGGGCGGCCCTCCTGGAATGGATCGTCTCCTTCACTTACTCAAAGGAAATCTCACGTTTCTTGAACGAATTGTGCTGGATTCAAAAGACATTAAACCGGGAGTGTCTCTCGACTTATTAGCATGGGCTAAACGCCGAGGAGACCGGGTTCGGGATCTTGAAGCCGCCACTCATGTCCTGCTTCGAGCCTTGGAGGCCTTTGCTCAATCCAGATTGTTTACCCAGTATCACCTGAAAAGTTGGGATGTGAGTCTCGAACAACTCCCTGAGGAACTGCGAGACACCTGTCGCAGACAATTTCTCAACGAAATTGATGGGAAATATCGCCTTCCTCTGCAGGCGCAATTTCAGGCGTTGGCGGCGCTCGGAGATCCCATGGGGGAACGCTTTGTCACTGATTGGTCAAAAATGAAGTCCTTATTTGATGCCGCTGATCATGCGTTGTTGGGCTACGGATTTGAACCCATTAAACCTGAACGCTTTCACCAACTCTATGAGCTGGTGATAAAATTAAGTGGCGTGGCTCCCACCGACCTTCCGGAATTTCCAACTCTAAATGTGTAGCGGAGGCAACAGGCCGGAATGGAAGTACGGATCTATTATGAAGATACGGACTGTGGGGGAGTCGTCTATTACGCCAACTATCTGAAATACTTTGAACGAGCCCGCACGCATTACTTGGATAACCATGGCCTGTCGGTTGCCGCATTGATACAAGAAGGAACCGAATTTCGCGTGATACACGCTGAACTTTCCTATCGATCGGCCGCCACCTATGGAGATACCCTGGTAGTCGAAACGACAGTGGCGGCCGATCGACGAACGTCTCTCACGTTTTCCCATGTCATCACAGATCGCACCAGCAATAGATTGGTCGTGGAAGGATCGGCAACACTTGTGGCAGTGAATACCAATGGCAAAATCAAACGCCTCCCACCTCCTATCCTGGAAGCTTTGGGTCTCCCGTTAGTATCCTTTTCTTCCTGAGAACGCATGCGTATGACTCTCTCCGATTCTCGAAAACCGGGAATGATTCTGACATTTCCCCACCTGCCCTATGCAGAAGCCTGGGAGCTTCAACAATCTTTGGCAACCCAACGTCTTGAGGACCATCGACCCGACACATTGGTCTTGACCGAACACGAACCCGTCATCACCTTGGGGCGAACAACCAAACCGGAGCATTGGGAGCCTCATTGGCCTGAACTGCAGGACATGGGAATCCACCTTCATCAGACCGGGCGAGGCGGATCGGTGACCTATCATGGCCCCGGACAGTTGATCGGATATCCGATTCTACGACTTCGAAATTTCTGTCCCGGTCCAAAAATATATGTCCAGCAATTGGAGGAGGTCCTAATTCGCACCTTAGGGGAATGGGGTATTGCCGGATGTCGTCATGAATCGTTTCGCGGGGTGTGGGTCGACAGTGAGGAAGGTCATTTAGAAAAAATCGCGTCCATCGGTGTACGAATTTCCCGTGGGGTAACCATGCATGGATTTGCCTTAAACGTGAACGTCGATCTCAAACCGTTTCCCTTCTTAGCGCCATGTGGCATTGAAGGCTGTACCATGGCCTCCATGGCAAAGAACCTTGGGAGATCAATTGATTCGCATCTGGTTCGGACACAAATCATTCACCACTTTGGGGAGGTTTTTGGAATCACCTGGTTGGAAGAAAATAAACCCAGATACGAGCAAGAATCGGGACGAGAGGCAAGACATTGAGAGACGATCTCCCTCCATGGCACAAGGTGGGAAATTATTGGGAAACTCCTTATTCTGCTCATTAATGACAGCTTCGAGGCTTTAGACTCCCCAGCCGCCGCTCACGTGCAGGTTGGCTCCCGTTACGTATCGAGCCTCGTCAGATAGGAAATAACGAACGGCTTGAACAGTATCTTCGATTTCCCCGATATAACCGGCCGGAATTTTTTTTGCTATCCCGTCAAGTTCTCCAGGTGGCGCGCTCCCTGAATCAATAAATCCTGGGGAAACCGCATTCACGGTAATACCATCAGGAGCGAGGATTTTCGCCAACGTCCTGGTAAGAATGAGCACGCCGGCCTTGGCAATATAATGGGCGGTCACATGCGATTGGGCTTCCATTTTGTCCGCGTTGGCCATGCCGAACGAAATGATCCGTCCGGATTGCCTAGCCTTCATCCCTGGGGCGACAGCCTTCGCGAGATAGAAGATCGGGTGAAGATTATTGTTGAACATCTCCGACCAGCCATCGGTGGTTTCATCAAAAAGCGGCACCCGATGGTAAGGTCCCGCCCCGTTGATCAGCGCATCAATCCGGTCCCATGTATTTTCCACTTGCTGAACAAGCTGGACAGCAGCAATGGCATCTGAGACATCACACTGAATGGCCAAGGCCTTTCCGCCCTTCTCTTCAATGGTGCGCACGACATCCTGCGCCTCCAACTGACTGGTGCGATAACAAATCGCCACCTTCCAATCCTTGGCGGCTAAGTCCAGGGCAATACCACGCCCAATTCCCCTTGCTCCACCAGTGATCAACGCCACCCGCTCATTCATGGCTTCCAACCCCTGTTCTTCTCATAATCACCACCCGTCGCACAGGAATCATTTCCCCATTATTCACGGTTGGTCAATCGTGCTGCTAATTCTTGCAACACGTTTTTCGTACGAGAAGAAAATGTTTGATTCTGCCGGTCCTTGGCTTCCCGGATAAATAGTTGAAGATCCTCAACCGTATCGAGATCTCGTAGAGGCGGTAAAACCTTCAAAGATAAACCCAACTCCTGAACTCTCTGTTTGGTATTCGCAAACACCTGATCAGTGGACCATGGCATATTCTCAAACAGGTCTGGAACAGGTGATCGCAGACCGATTAAATAATATCCGCCATCCCCTGTGGGGCCCAGCACCACATCATGATCCTCCAAGCCCTTCACGGCTGATTTCAGCAGTGGTCCATGAATCCCGGGAATGTCGGTGCCAATAACCACTGCCGAACGATAGGGTGCTCCAAGGGCCTGTTTAAAAACCCCGGCCATGCGCTCTCCCAGGTCCTCCCCCTGTTGATCCCAGACAGGGATTTTGAATCGAGCCTCCATGGCCCGAAAGAATGGATGATGGTGAGAGGGCGTTCCGGCCAGAATCCGATCGTATTCTTTGAGAGATTGACATCGCTCTAAGATATCCAAGACGAGACTTCCGTGGAGACTGGCTGCCTCATCAGGCGTGAGAGGAGGACAGAGACGTGTTTTGACCTGCCCAGCAACCGGTGCCTTCGCAAAGACAATAATCGCCGACATCGCAGGCGGGAGGCTTCGATGTCCTTTCCCCTGGCCCTGCGGTGATGGGCGTGATCGACGTCGAGCTGGGTCGTTACCGGACGGTGTCATAATACTGCTGAAGACGACGAGGATCCCATCCTAGCCAATACCACGCGCGGAGTATCCACATGCGCACGATCGTGCGGAGTGGGCCGTGCTGGTCCCACCGTCGAAACGAGGTGACGACTTTAGCTCGCAGAGCCGCGATCGGACCAACTCGCTTCAACCGGCGGCTGAATTCAATATCTTCCATCAGAGGAATATTTGCAAAGCCTCCCAACTCTTCAAACACTGAACGTCGCACAAACATGGTTTGATCGCCGGTGGAAATCCCCGACCAGCGTGAGCGAAGATTCATGAGCCGGCTCACCATCCATGCATAACCGGTGTCCTGTGGGAAACGTACATCAAACCGGCCACCAACACACCCCTGATCGTCCATAGCCTGTGTCACCACTTGTCTGGCATTGCGGGGCAATTGAGTGTCTGCATGCAAAAACACCAGAATGTCCGATTTGGCCAGAGCGGCCCCTGCATTCATTTGGGAGGCCCGACCACGTGGCCCGTTGATAATTTGAGTGTGGACATCAGGTGCCGATTGACAGATCGTCCTTGCCACATCCGTCGTTTGATCCCAACTCCCGCCATCCACAATTATCAGCTCCTCAAATCCGAATGATGACAGCAATTCAGGCAACAGCACAGCCAATGCCTTCTGTTCATTCAAGACCGGAATGATCACGGCGATGTCCATGAAGACCCTAAATGTCGGCGCACACAGGAAAGATAAAAAACCAAGAACGTACGTCTACGAGTCGGCGGGTTTCTTGGGATTTTTGAACATAAAAAACACGACGACTCCGATCGTGCCCCAGTAAATTAGATACTTATGCCAAAATAAGACTTCCCCAAAATGCATAAATGCCATCGCACAAAGCAGAGACAACGCCATCACCGTATAACGGACCGTGAGATTGTCCACGGAGGAATAGGCCCACATCGCCATGCCTGAAAAATAAATAATCATGGGAAAGATGCTGATTTCCGCACCGGTACTGGCGGACAAAAAAACCTGCAAAAACCCGATAAAGACCATAGCGGATCCCACCATACGCATGGCCACCTGCATCTGCAGATTTTCTTGATCCTCCTGATCCTCCTCCATAACTGGCGGACGGGGAGGCACGGGCTTGGGAACAACAGGATCAGTCGACTGAGGTGGATCGGTTTCTGTACTCATAATTACCACTTAAAATGTTTGCTGAGTGTGAGACCCTGCTGGAAATAGGATGACCCCAAAGCCGATCCATATAACTGCATGGGAATATCACGCATCTTTTCGTAAACAACCTTAAAAAATGTCTGTCCGTCATGAATACGGAAGGGCACATCGTGAGGGCGAACCTCCAAAACCACCTGGGTGCCTTTCCGGTTTGGGTTGGCATAGCCAAAGCCCGGATCGAAGAACCCGGCATAATGGGTTCGTAATTCCCCGCAGGCGGCTTCATACGCCACCATTTCCGATGAATACCCAGGTGGAACCTGGATACGTTCCTTGGAGGCCAGGATATAAAACTCTTCCGGCTCCAATAGGATCGTAGCCGTGGCATTGCGTTTGAGCGGTTCCCAAAAATCGGTCGCGGCATAGTGGCCCACCAGACTGAGATCAATGACATGACTGTTCTTTTTGGCCCGGTACCCCACAATCGCCTCGGAATGGTCACTCGATCCTTGCAGATCGACACTTAAAAACAGACCGTTATTCATCCGGAGTTCCTTGCCCGATAGGGGCAGATCCGTTTTTCCCGAATCTCCATTATGAAACAGCAAGGGAGTCTTGCGATGAACGGTCCGCAACCCTGAATCCGAGACCATGGGCTTTCCTGACATTAATCGCAATTGATTGAGAGCCAATCCAGCCTGCACTCGTATCGTAAACGACCGCGGCACGATTTCCAAAAATAACGGGCCTTCATACCCCGAGCGGATTTCATCGAAGCCCACATGGAGATCCGTCACCACGCGGGTAAAAATATCCAACCTTCCCGTGGAACTTTTTGGATTGGTTCGACCGCGGATATCTTTGGGCAGCTTCACCCGCTCCATCAAGGGGACTAGATAGACATGGCCTTTTTCCAGAATCGCCCCATTGGTCAGATCCATATCGTACATCACCATATCGGACCGGTAGAGGTCCTCAATCGTAAACTGTGATTGCTGATCGGATGGCTCTGGCAGAAAACTGCTCAGGAGACGGTAGGCCTTGGTTCCCAGCCGTAAATCGAGACTGGCCGGTTGAATTTGCTTGGGGGTGATGGGCACATCGGCTCGGATCACGCGCTGACGAACCAGCGCACGAAGATGTTGAAAAGACAGAATGCCTGTTTTCTTCGAATCCAGCATCAATAATCATCCATGGCGCCGGCGCCGCACATATCCTGGGACGCTGGGGCGCCTACCATTGGCAATTCACGCCCGTTTCCCGAAGTCGGCTGAGGATAATGATAGGTTTTATTTTCGTAATTTTTTAAGACTGCCCCGTTCTCATCTAAATTCAATAAATAATCGTTGGGCAACAGAGGAATTTTTCCGCCACCTCCAGGCGCATCAATGACAAAGTGGGGAACAGCCATGCCACTGGTATGCCCCTGAAGGGATTGAATAATTTTCAACCCCGTTTCCACCGTGGTCCGAAAATGATTCGTCCCCTTGGTGAGGTCAGCTTGATAGAGGTAATAGGGTTTCACTCTAGCCAACAACAGTTGATGCATCAGGCGTTTCATGATTTCAGGATCATCATTCACCCCTTTCAGCAAGACGGTTTGGGCTCCCAAGGGCACCCCGGCATCGGCCAATCGACCGCAAGCCTCCTTGACTTCCGGCGTCAACTCATCCGGATGGTTGAAATGCAAATTCATATAGATGGGATGGAAGCGTTTCACGATATCACACAATTCTGGAGTAATTCGTTGAGGGAGAGTCCCCGGCACACGGGTCCCAAACCGAATCAATTCTAAATGCGGGATGGATCGAAGGCCTTTCAGAATTCTCTCAATGAGGCGATCAGGCAACAACAAGGGGTCACCCCCAGACAGGATGACGTCCCGAACTTCAGTATGCTCTCTGAGGTACGCCACCGCTCGATCCAACTCACCCTTCTTGAGAAACCCCGGTTTTCCAACCAGCCGTTTTCTCGTGCAGAACCGGCAATAGATTGGACATTGGTTGGTCACCATCAGCAAGACGCGATCAGGATATCGGTGGACCAAGTGAGGAACCGGGCTGTCCGTATCTTCCTCCAACGGATCGTCCGGGGCATCAATATCATCCAGTTCAATGGCCTCGGGGACGACCTGTTTCCAGATCGCATCCCCTTTACTTTTAATTGTTGCCAGCACAGTCGGGGTAATCCGCATCGGATAGGGCCCGACGACGGCTTCCACCTCCTTGGGATCGACCCCAAGATGTTTGGCTAAATCCTTGGGTTTGGTGATACTTGCGGCGAGGACCTTTTTCCAATCATCCATAGCTTAATGATTCCTTTCATCAAGGTGGCTGGAGGGTGGCTTGGTGGCTTCCCCGGAGGGAGCGCCATGGTCATCGTAGTCGTCCAGATATGCCAAGATATCGGATGTCTCCGTCAACACCGTTTCTCCATGAACCAACACCGGGACATAATTTTGTCCTGAGACTTCATATAGTTTTTTCCGGAACGGGCGAACATCCGGTACAACTTCATGTTCGTAGGGCAGTCCCAATTCGTCCAATTTCTCGCGGACAACTTGGCATTCCGGACACCACTCCGTGTGATACAGTTTCATGCTCATGCTGTTAAGAGTATCAGACATGTCAACTAGGGGTCTTCCACATGAGAGGAATATTACACTCTGACCGAAAGAACCAGGAGGCCTGGGCCTTATGAGCTCAGGTGACTTTCCATGACGGAACAGGGAGCCATGACGGCATCCCGCATTCCATGAATAATTTTTTTATCTTTGGGACAGATCGTTGCCAGGACACCACCCAGATGGGCCTGCCCCTCATTCACGAAATAATACGGAGATATGCGCGCCCGTCCTTCCATCCTGACGACGTCACCCGAATGGCTGTCATAATATTCAACCACAACCAGTCGCCCTTTGTGAAATGTTTGAAGAATCGAAGGGCTCGTCTCAAATTGTTGCAGAGCATGGGACACGACTTCTTTCCATTGGACTTGCGACATATCATGCCCGATCGAGACACCCCGGCTACCCCAAGCCTGGTCGGAAAATCCTGACACTTTAATGACATACTGACGCTCTTTTTGGGTGGCTTCTCCCAACCACTGCCAATCCGACACCGCACGATTTCCATGGCGTAAGCCGGGAATCACCGCAGAAGGGGGAAGGGGTCTGGGATCCAAAATCCATGTCCCGGGAATGATGGCACGAAGACAGTCAAACGTGTCTGGCTTCAATTCGTGCTCCCAGAATTTTTCCAACATCGGATGATGGAACAAGGCTAAGGCCAGTTTTTCCTCCATCCAGGGCTTATATGGCGGGGTGACTACAACCCGGCCTTTTTTGGCACTGTAGACAATCAACTCCCCTTTGGGAATATTTTTCAAATCGAACAATTCGTAGAACCGGTAGATCACCGAAAGAGGCTGATCCTGTCCCTCATGGTGAATCAGGAGACCCTCTTCCGTAAATCGAATATCACGGGGATGCCCGCAATAGGCCTCCCAACCTTCCTGCCGGAGTTGCGTCACTACCCATTGCATTTCGGCGCGATAGGCCTCAGCTTCATCCGAGACCACAATGGCCACACGAGGAGGCTGCCCGTGCAACATGCCTCGTAACATACGGGAAAACCCTTGAATCAACCCGTCGGCCTGCGGCCACACAGTTCTGCCCTGCTGGGCATACATCCGGCTGAGACTGCCGGTTAAGCCAATCCCTCCAGGGACAGAATCGAGTTCTGTCAGGGCCATTCCCCCATTGGTGGGAATGAGATCGGGACGAATGACACCGGGAAGTTGATTTTTGAACCGATTCATCCTGGCAAGGGCCAATAGATCCTCGGGCTTTCCGATATCCAAATATTCATGAACCCACGCAGGTTGCATGCCTTTCAGGCTTTCAAGATACAACCGGTTCAACGCCTGATAGAACAACAACAGATGCTGTCCTAAGGCTTCAAAAAACTTGGCTTCCTCGTGGGAAACCTCAAAAGGGCCACATGCCACTCGCCAATGATCATCCTGTCCGGTCTCAAATAATCCGTCCTTGATCAGCCTGTCCCGATAGAGAGGATAGGGGCTGTCAGATGTTGACGGACTCAATGGCAGAATGGGGCCGGACTGTTCTACTTGGGAAGAAATAACCGATCCTGGGTTAATCGTGGAAGACGTATGTGACGGACCAGACACTCTGACGTCCTTCACTCGTCGATCAAAAGAGGTTGGACCTGTACGAAATACTTCAAATCGGGCCTAATATGAAAAGCTTGGACCTTGGTGACGGCCCTTTTGCTAGAATAGGGAGATCGTAGCACGCTCTCTTGAAACCAGACAAGGCACGCCCTCGAAGGAAATGGCGGGCCAAGTCGCCATGAAAGTGATGTGCATATGCCTCAGACAATCCCCGTCATTCCTGGTCCACAAGTCGTTCCCTCGGCCGTCTGTTTTCGATGCGACGTCTGCTGTCGTTTCCCCGAACAGGACAGCTTCCTCAGACCGTACTTTACGGAAGATGAAATTCGAGAGGCCGTCACACACGGCGTCCTTTCCTCTTCCTTTCCTGATCATCGGGGCAGTCAGATTGAAGTCGTCAGACATCCCAATGATGAAGGATTTCTTTGTCCCGCCTTTGATCCCATCACCCAACACTGTCGCATTTATGAGGTGCGTCCACTGGATTGCCAATTGTATCCCTTCGCACTTATGTGGAATGCCCAACACGAGAAAGTCGTGCTTGGATGGGATACTCTGTGCCCGTTTCTTCTCGAACAAGCCGGGGAAGAAAACCCTTTCAGGAAAGCTGACCCAAAACCTTCCGCACTGACCCTTCCAAAGGCATTCATGGAACAGGCCCAACGTGTGGCGAACTATCTGGAATCCGATCACGTTCTAATTTCCCTTGCCGTTCATCCCCGATTAGTGACTCCGTTTCAACCGGACGTCGTCGTGTTGCACACACTCGATCGCCTGACCGCGACTCTCCGATCTTCCAATACACACGACAAGCGGTGAGGGCCACGGATTCGCTCTTTTCCCATAGACCCTCCATCCCGAATAACTTTCTTTCATGCCCATTCATCTCAGTCCATTAACCATCAAGGATCAGGCTCGTTTCAACCAGGCCCTAGCCTCCACAGGTATCGGGGGGGAAATCTCCTTGAGTACCTGGTCATTTCCACCCCATTACATCTGGAAAGACCTGTTTACCTTTTACTGGACGGACATTGACGGCTGGCTATGCCTCTTCGCGGAATATTCCGATGGGATCTTTATGCCCCTGCCCCCTGTCGGACCTTGCTCAGACATTGGATCCTCATCCGGCAGCCCTCTCAAAAGCGTGCTAAGTCAGGTGATGGCCTATATGGAAATCCGGAATCGTGGATCCCATGTGACGCGAATTGAAAACATTCCCGTTGCTTTAAAGGATGAGCTTCAAGGATGGGGATACACCCTCACACCAAAAGATTCGGATTACCTCTATCGCACTGCCGATCTCATTCACCTGAAAGGCAATCCCTACAAATCCCAACGCGCCGCGTGCAATCGATTTATTCGCGCACACCGCATCCGTATTGCCCCTTACCAGAGCACCGATCGTGAGGAGTGCCTTGCCCTTTTTCACCGTTGGGTCCATCAGAAGGAAAATATCCCTATTTCCCGACTAGGACCCAACGAAGATGTGGCTCGCATGATGCTTCGGGATTCCGCTAATGCCCATCGAGTCACCCTCCAGGAACATCGTGAACTCGGTCTTGCCGGGCGAATCGTGTGGGTGGATGGAGCTGTCAAAGCCTATACGTTCGGGTTCCCACAATCCTCTGAAGTGTTTTGTGTCTTGCTGGAGATAGCAGATCGTTCAGTCTACGGGTTAGCCCAATATCTTTTCCGTGAATTCTGTCGCGAGTTTCAGGCCTATCCATTGATAAATACGATGGATGATTCAGGTCTGCCGGCTTTAGCAAGAACAAAACTGGCCTATCATCCCTGCCAATTAGTGCCAAACTACATTGCCCAGCCTTCATGAGCGTTCGTGAACTCCCATTTGAAATTTCATGGATAGCATTTGCAGGTTGTCCTCTCTGATTTAACATCCGTATAATGCTGGTCAAGTCATTCACCTGTTTCACTTTTTCATCCTTACATGACATTGGATTGATTTATGAAGGGTCTTGAATTCGGTATTGAACAATTCCGGGTAACCGAGGAGCCGTTTTATCAGGAAGTGAACGGAGAAATTGATTTGTTCTCCGTCGGGGCAAAAAACAAGATCCCCGTCATGCTGAAAGGCCCTACTGGATGCGGGAAAACCCGGTTTGTCCAGCATATGGCTCATCGGCTTAATCGGCCCTTGATCACCGTTGCCTGCCATGAAGATTTGACGGCCTCCGATTTGATCGGACGATACCTATTAAAAGGTGAAGAAACCGTGTGGGTGGATGGTCCGCTCACTTTGGGAGTCAAACATGGCGCCCTGGTCTATCTGGATGAGGTGGTCGAAGCCAGAAAAGATACGACGGTGCTGATCCATCCATTAAGTGATGACCGACGGTTTTTGCCCATTGAAAAAAAAGGACAGATTCTTGAAGCCGTGGATGATTTTTTACTGGTGATCTCCTATAACCCCGGATATCAAAGCGTCTTAAAAGAGTTGAAACAAAGCACCAAGCAGCGCTTCATGGCCATCGAATTTGGTTATCCTCCCAAAGATATCGAAACCAGGATAGTGGAGCATGAAGCCCAGGTCTCCAGGGACATTGCCGTCCGGTTAGTCAAATTGGGTGAAAAGGTACGAAATCTCCGTAACCATGGCCTGGAAGAAGGCGTGAGTACCAGACTGTTGATTTACGCCGGGACCTTGATGCAACAGGGCGTTGCCCCTGACCGGGCTTGCGATGCCGCCATAACCCGCCCGATTACGGACGACACTGATATGCAACGCAGCATTCAGGAACTCGTGAAGGCTATTTTCTAGACCATCAGGATTACTGTAACACCTCAGATGCTTACAAGAGCTTCGAATACGATTCCATCAAATCCTTCATGATTTTCCCCCCTCAAAGGCGGAAATACATAGTTTGCCTCCCGTTTCCCGGAAAGCTGTCTCTTCCTCTGGTCATATCCCACGTAATCTGACCCTGGTGAATATTCACCCCTCCGATTTCTGAAGCATGCCGCCACGTTTTCGTTGACAGGATTTTCCGTTCACCCTACACTCGGGGACCAAACAAGGCCGAGTGTTCCTCTATGTTGACCCAACCGCATAACATCATTGCCATCATCTATGATTTCGATCATACGTTGAGTCCCCATTACATGCAGGACCATACCATCCTGCGACATGCCGAACTTGATCCTGCCACCTTTTGGCCCAGCTGTACCGATTTAATCAAAGAGAAAGGCTACGACCAGGAACTGGCCTACATGAAACGCATGTTGGAATATGACCAGATTCGAAGCTTGTCGAATCAGGATCTCGAGTCCATGGGCAACCTTTTAGAGTTTTTCAAGGGAGTTCCTGAGTGCTTTGGTGAACTCAATACCATTCTCAAAAAACCGAAATATGAGGAGTTCGGCATCCGGCTTGAACACTACGTGGTCAGTTCAGGTCTAAAGGCCATTTTGGATGGAAGCGTCGTGGCTACCCATGTCAAAGCCATTTTCGGATGCGAGTTTGATGAAGAAAACGGCCATATCAGTTTTCCCAAACGCACCATCAGCCATACCCAGAAAACCCAGTTTCTCTTTCGAGTGAATAAGGGCCTACTCAATCTCGACCAGGACGTGAATGATCACATGCCGGAAGAGAGCCGCCGAGTGCCATTTCCCCAAATGGTGTATGTGGGGGACGGACCCACGGACGTTCCCTGTTTCACCCTCATGAAGAAGAACGACGGCTTTGCCTTGGCGGTTTACAATCCTGAGGACCAAACCCGAAGATCCTTTGAAAAATGCTATCAGCTTACCCGGCATGCCAACCGGGTTCATTTCATGGCGCCGGCGGACTATCGACCCGGTAGCCATTTGCGTTTGATTCTTGAAAAGCACATTACCGAGGTTGCCGATCGCATGGTAGATAGTCGACGCCAAAGCGTTGAAGGATCTCGCATTCCCGCCCCTCTTCCATAATTATTCTTTATCCTATCCCCGGCCTCCCTCATTCCTTGGTCTCGGGTATCTCATTGCATAAGGTATTTTCGGTCGAGTAAGGTAAAAGGAGTTAAATGTCTTATAACAAAAGCGACCTTCCCACCAGGAGGTGGAACATGTACACAGCACAGAAATTTTTCACCACTTTAATTCGCAAGAATGTCAATGGTTTTCACTTCGCTCTGCCTGCGGCAGCCTTCACTCTCCTGTTCCTGGTCAGTAACGTGAGTGGCGCCGATGATCCATTTGGCAGCTCGACCCTGTCTCCCAACAAAAACGATATGCTCAAAGACATGGCGTATGATCAGGTCAACTGGAAGCGCCCACAAGGGGTCTTTACCTGGATTACCATGGCAACGGGATACGACACACCCTGGGATTCCCTTGGACGGCCAGGATGGATGACCACGGGGGATGCGTATGTTGAACCCGTTAACCCTGGCATTTCGGAATTCCCCTTAGACACGCAGATGTTTTACATCGTCTTCGAGGCACAACCACTAGACGCCCCTGGCCAATTCGCGATTGCGTGGTTTCACATGAAGGATGGTCAAGTGGCGTCGAATACGCCCGTCGGACAAGACGTGATCGAACTGGAAATGAATCAACGATCCGGATACTTTCAAGTTTCAAAACCGGCGGATGGATGGATACCGGGAAAGTATCAAGTCAAGATTTTTTATGGCTCGCCAGGCCAGGCGCTGCATGCCGTCAACGTCATCGGCACCATGGAGTTCACGATCAAAGGGTAAATACTTGTAGGAATTACAGTCCTTCCAAGAGAATTGCCGAAATCTTTTTGCTTAGTTACCGACCAACGGGTAATTGTCCGCAACACCCTTGCACCTGCTGAATAACGACCTGGAGTTTTCTAGGCCTCTCAATCCCAATTGTTTCCCCTCTTCGACCCATGTGCCGCCCGAACCTCTGCGTGGACGCTCGAAAGAACCGGTCGGCCGAGTCTGGGCAAAGTGAGTTGCTCCGCCCTCACTTATAGGTTGCGCCTCCCAATCAGATGAGGCCGGATGACGGTCAAGGGTTGGGGATCCTTTTTCGGAACCCTAAGGACTTCGACGGCTAGGCCGAAACCCGCCATTTATCATCAATTCCAATATCGTAATAATTACCGCGAAGGATTCGGTTGGGAAGCAGGGGAGAGGGGTGGGGAGGTCGCAGGGCGGCGGGAACGGAGGATTTCTTCCAAAGTCAAAAGGGCATCACGGCCGGAGTTGGTTTCAAAACCTTTAGACAAACTGGTATCGGCATAAGCATGCCCCTGCTGTTGCGTCGCGCTCTGGCTCAAGCTGCCTGACCAGGGGCGGGGATCCTGCGACCCATGCTTCCGACCCCAGGCCGCCAGACAGGCCTTAGCGATAATCTTGTTAAGTGGGGCCGGATTGTACAGCATCTTTTTGATGTTCCAGGGGGTCAAACTGAGCGGGTTGTAGCCCTTCGATAAATAGCCTTCCGACAATAATCGTTGCTCCAAATCCGTATTGGGCTGGATTCCTAAGAAAAACATCAAGGGAAACACCCGGTCTTCTCCCAATATCGAGGCCACCATTTTATAGGACTCAATACTTTGAAGGAGAGTTTCTTCTGTTTCATCCGGTGAGTTCAGCGAATAATTCAGAATGACCCGCCCATTGAATCCCGCCTCCTTCAAATACCGGCATCCGTCATACAAATGTTCAAGCTTGAAGCCCATATGCATGCTATTCAGGACCTTTTGCGAGCCCGCCGTGATCGCCACTTCCAAATCTCCCACTCCTGACTGAACCATCAACTTAGCCAACGTTGGATTAATCAGCGAGGTCCGGACGTATCCCGACCATTCAATGTGTAATTCCTGAGAGATGATTCGTTCCAAAATTTCCGTACATTGAGGGTACGCATCTTTGCCGGTGATGAACTGCGCGTCGGTAAACCAAAACCGTCTAGCTCCCCATTGGTGATAATACTGGGCAATGTCCTTGACCACATTTTCCGCCGGACGGTAGCGTACCCGCTTCCCTTCAATATACGGATAGAGACAAAAGGCGCAATCATACGGGCAGCCACGTTTGCTCTGCACACCGATACATTCGCCGATATATTCACGGTATTGGGGAAAGATTGACGTGAGATAAGGAATATCCACGGAGAGCGCATCTAACAAAGCTGGAGTATTTTTGGTGCCCTTGGTGACCTTTCCCTGCTCTTTAATAATGAACCGTTCTTCACCAAGAGGCTCGCCGTTCAGGACTTTGAGGATGGCGTCCTCTCCTTCTCCCAGAATACCAATGATACCTTCCGGCAGTTTTTCAATAAGCTGGTCAGCAAAGGCGGTGAACGCTCCGCCGCCAATCATCATTCCGGTTGAGGGGAATTCCTTCTGAATTAACCAGGGATAGGAAAGATTATGCCGGATATCCGTATAATAACGGTATAAATTGTGTAAACCTTGGAAAGAGGCGACCACCCGTTTCAGGGGATTGCTGGCGTAATAAAAATTAAACGCATGCTCGAGCGAGGCGTCACCTTCATGCGGGGAAAAAATTTGGATATCCCGCCATGAAAAACACACCAATTCCGGCTGAAAGGCCTTGGTCGCTTCTCTTAATTGGGCTTGACGTTGATTCGGCGGAAATAAGGAGAGATCCAGAATTTGCTGACGCACATCCGGCCGGCGCCGGTGGATGAAGTCGGCCAGGTAGGTAATCCCGGTGGGATAGACCTTTTTACAGGGGAGAAAGACGTACAATACGGAGTTCATCGTGCTATTTCACCGCCACATGAATGGCAACAATTCCACCGGTCAGATTGTGATACTCCACAGACTGAAACCCGGCTTCCTTGAGTAATTGAGCTAGCCGGTTTTGATCTGGAAAATTCCGTATCGACGCCGGGAGATATTCATACACCCCCGTGCCATCACGGGCCACCTTGGTGCCAATCCATGGGAGCAAATGAAAGGAATACCAGTCGTACAGCTTGCGCAGGCCGGCTGAAACAGGACGGGAAAATTCCAAGCACACGAAGCGACCTCCGGGTTGCAAGACCCGACAGATTTCGGAGAGCGCTTGGGGAAGATTCCCGACGTTGCGAATACAAAATCCGGCAGTCACCGTATCAAATGTGGCAGACGGAAAGGTGAGATGCTCGGCATTCATTTGCAAACAAGTAATACGGTTGGCCAATTTCTGGGACCGGACCTTATCCTGCCCCACACGCAACATGGCTAAATTCAAATCCGCCGCGATAATTTGGCTCGTATAGCGGAGATGTTGATCCACTAAAATCGCAAGGTCGCAGGTCCCCGCACCTAAATCTAAGGCTCGTGTCCCAAAGGTGTCAGGAATATAGGAAATCGCCTTGCGTTTCCAGGAATGGTGCAGACCAAAACTGAGAAGGGAGTTATTCAGGTCATAAAATTTGGCAATGGCCGTGAACATTCGCTGGACGGCCTGCTCCCGAGCCGGACCGGTCCATGTGGAGGCCGCCTTGCCTGGAATTTCAATTTTATTCATGACAGGAACCACCTCAAGGACCTAGCACCCGATCTCAAGTATTGTCAAGAATGAAGGCCTTCAGAAAACCGGTGTGAGCGATCAAAGCCTGGCAACACACTGATCAGAACAAGACCGGAGAGGGCACTAAATAAACAGGGTGGTTTCCGCACCCGAGCAGGCAGAGATAATCGCAGGCAACCCCATCACCTCATCAACCCCCTGAGTGACTGCTTTGGCATCAACCCCCATATACTCCAGTCCTGCGCTACAGGCGACCAGTTTAAATTGGCCAACGTGACGGGCTTCCTCGAACATTTCCGAAATGAGTGGGACTTTGCGTTCACGGATCAACCGGGCCACTTCGGGGGCTTGAGCGGCATACTCCGGAGGAAAATCCAATTCATTTATCCGGCCTTCCGCCAACTTTTTGATTGTCCAGAACAACAAAACCACCATCACGTCTTTCCCCATCGCCGCCGCCGTTAACCCCAGCGTCGCCACTTGATGCAACTTATCATAGGTCGCATTATGTGCATAAATGACGAATCGTGGCTTAGCCCCCATCTTAAATCTTATCTCCGCTTATCCTCATACCCAGCCAAGCTTGCCGATGCGACATCGCACTCCTTCTCGCTACTTCCACTATTCTGACGAACAGGTTGTTATCGTTTTGTGGGATGAATCAACGGCTGTGGCTTGCGTCGAGTGAGTGTCCAACCCTCTTCCTCATATAACAAACAACATTTCATCCGACCACAGACCCCGATCCGGTGGCTATCCATACCATTCATGGGGGCATCTGCCCGTCCCCGAGGATAGACCGGCTTAAAATCAGTCAAAAAGCTGGAGCAACACAACACCAATCCACAGGTATCCACACCGCTCAGTCTGGCGGCTTCCTCCCGGCTTGAAATCTGGCGCATCTCAATCCGACATCCAAATCGCCTGGCTAGATCTTTGACCAGTTGCCGAAAATCAATCCGATCATCGGCCGTATAGGTAAAAGTAAGTGATCGCTGGGCAAACGATCCAAACACCTCCACCAAGGTCATTTTGAGGCCGGATTCTTCAATTCGCTGATTACAAAATTCCTCACCTTCCTGGGCCAATCGGACCTGGCGGGCAATCTGACGTTTATCATCTTCAGTAGCTTTTCGAATAATCTGCCGCATCACCCGCATTGGCGGGCTAAATGGAAGAAATTGAGGAGGGAGATAGACTTTCCCAAAAGTATGGTCGTTATCTAAATCCAACAAAACCCAATCGCCGACTTTCACTGTATGATCATCGGTCCTGGTTTTTTTAACCTCCCCTAGATCCCGAACTTTGACGCCGACCACCGCAACTTCTTCTATAAATTCTTTTTGGTCTTCAGATTCCTGCACCATGAATCATTGTCTCCCTTTGCTACCTAGGAATACTGTAGGCGTGAGGTTCAATCATACCGGACTTGCTGGAAGAGGCCAAGCGGGAATCCTGGAGGCTCAGGCCTCGTGACTTCACGCCACCCCTCCCATGCCATGGCTACCGTTGTTTTCGCAGGAAGGGAGGAGGAGCATGATCCAACTGATAAAGCCCAAGTGGTGCCAGCTGATCTGACAGATGAGATACCAGGGTTTCTCCATTGGATCCGACTCCAAACACATCAAACGCCTGGCCGAAATGATAGCGACAGCCAAACGGTTCCAGTTCCTGCTTAAGACTTTCAGGAGGATCCCAATTCGCGGTGAGCAGGGCCGTCCGGGCCGGATTACGCCCACTGAACATAAACGATAAATGATCGGGATACCAATCCGCACCTCCCGTCGCATAGGACACAAACAGCCTGGCTTGAGCCGTTCGGCACAACTCGGCTAAATAGTCATTGGTCAAAAAGCCGTTTTCTCCCACCTCCAACCAAGTTCCCGGAGGAGAGAGACAGGCATAGGCCGCATAGCTCCGGACTTCTTTGAGTTGTTGTTGTGAGGCAAAAACCAAGGGAATCGGACCATACTTTGACACGAGCTTGGCCATGACCTTGTCTTGCAATGCCGAGTGGCCATCATTGGTCGGCCCGCTATCGGCATGCACCAACGTATTCCGCCCACGGTCCGCCACCAAATAACAATTTCGAGGAAGTTCCACATCACATGGGTCTTCACCGAAAAACGGCACGGACACGACCTCGGCATCTCCTATACGCCAACTTTCGCCATGGGCCAGCTCCCTGACCTGTGAAAAACCTAGTTCCCTGAGAAGGGACAGATAATCATAATGCAGCGTTTTCCGGTTGCGTCGACTCGGCACAAAAATCGGCACATCTTTGGGTAAATGGTACAGGGTTCGGGGATCGACATGGTCGTCATGATCATGGGTGAGAAAAATTCCAGCCGGGCGGGGCAGGAGATTGGCCCACAGAGATGGGACAGGCGACTCCGCGAACCATGGCATGAGCCAGGGATCAAACCATAAAAAACTATCCTGATGTCGATACATCAACGCGGCATGACCCAGATGCACCACATCCTGGTCCTTTGTGATTTGCCTCCAATGGGCCTCAATGGAGGTGTTTGGCGCAGTGGCGAGACAATCATGGTCTTTCAAGAGGGTAAAGAGCTGCGCCAATTGACGCTCAAGGTCTCGCCCGCCAGCCTGGGCCACCGTTTGAATTTCGCCCATCGTATTCCTGCCAGTGAGAAAACCCAGGAAATGCCCTACGTTCGGCCCGATTGGCCGCTCAAACCCAAAGGGGATGGCTTGTCGCGTGACGGAATTAAAAATCCGCATTCCCCCGTATGTCATTTTGGCCGAGGCAGTAGGATTTCTTGGATAGGTCCAGTGAAAGGTTCCATCGGATTTCCGTCCGCATTGAATATGTCGTTGCAGGGGAGGACGGCTTTGCACCACTTCCGCATAGGCATCCTCCAAACGACGGGATATCTGAGGGTCATCCACAGAAGCTCGTTTGGCCATGATGTCGCTGATGGCAGTCTCGATACCGCTCATCATGAGCCCATGCACCTGATGAAGACTGCTGACAACTTCCGGATCCACCCCGCCCAAAAACGGAAATGGTCCGGGCTCTTCCGCACTTTCCAACTGAACCCACACCCAGGGGTGCAGTCCGACATACTGCGTGGGATCAATGTTCGTCCAGGGATTCATCACAACGTGAGATGGAGAAAAAACTCGGTCGTATATGGTGAAAAGAAGGAACCCCGGGGGTTCGACCCTTCTCTATCACAATTGGATTGAGGGTTCAAACAACACCTGGATTGTATTGAAATCCGGATCTGAGAGATAAAACGAATAACTGCCATCACGATGTTGCTTCAGGGGTTTCACAATCGTGGCGCCCTGTTCCGTGGCTTCGGAAAACAGCGCATCCACACTTGACGGAGAATCCATGATAAACCCCAAATGATCCAACGGGTGAACCCGGGAAAGGTTAAATTGACTTAACTCTTCAGCCGTCACTTGATGCAGCGCCAGATTGTCATAGCCCGTACTGAGATAAACATTTTCGGAATCAGGATGCCACACAACTTTCATCTCAAACAGTCGTTCATAAAACCGTTGGGAAACCTGAACATCCCGCACCCGCAAGGCCAAATGTCGAAGGCCACGGGTTTTTCTTTTTTCCTGCATCTCAATTCCGTGAATGGATAAAGAGGGAAACCGCATCACTCAAGAGTATTTTCGGAGAAAGGCATCATAACCAGGACACTGGAAGGGAGCAAGTTGCCAAACAAACGCCGAAGGTTCCTAAGGTCTGTTAAAAATCTTACCCTGTTCAACTTTCCCTCCTAAAACCTTTGGACTATCATTCATGATCAGGGGGATTTATGGTATTTTATGAATGGAATATATACAAAATTGTGGCATGGTCAGAAAGAATTGGAGGAAAAGATGGCAGGAATGATGCGGAATCGACGGATAGGGTATATCGGGGTAGGAGCGTGCCTACTCTTCATCGCTGGAGCTTCCAGCATGGTGAGCGCTTCCGAGACCCCTCAGGAAATTGTCGGAAAAGACGGCGCTCCCATGGTCTTGATTCCCGAAGGAATCTTCCCGATGGGAGTCCCTAAAGCGGCCAGGGATGGGGGACTCGACGAACGGCCGAATCATGACGTGTTCGTGAGTACCTTTTATATGGATAAGTATGAACTCACCAATGGACGGTATCTTCAATTCGTGACCGAAACCGGGCACCGCACTCCCCAACATCCCACGGATCCGAAAAGGGGTCTGTGGAAACAGAATATGATGCCCGAGTCGGTTACCGACCTTCCGGTTATCAACGTGGACTGGAAAGATGCCGAAGCCTATTGCCACTGGGCAGGAAAACGTCTTCCCACCGAAGCCGAATGGGAAAAAGCGGCAAAAGGCCCCAACGACTGGCGCTTTCCTTGGGGTGACGTCGAACCCACGCTGGACCATTTGAATTTCAATCAATCGTGGCGCGGAGAGGCCACATTAACCCAGGTGGGTATTTATGAAAAAGGCAAAAGCCCCTATGGTATTTACGATGTAGCTGGCAATGTCTGGGAATGGGTGGCTGACTGGTACGAAGCAGACTATTACAGCAAGAGCCCTGCACGGAATCCGCCAGGACCCGAAACCGGCACATACAAAGTGTTGCGGAGTTCAGGCTGGCAAGGGGAGACACCCCAGGTGCGAATCTTCACGAGGATCAAAAGTCTTCCAACGGACCGTAATAATTCCACGGGGTTCCGATGCGCCAAGGATGGGCCTGATCCATCAACCCACTAAACCTTACAACCCGTTGAAAGTACCACCCATGAACGGTGAACAATCCAATGCCGGCTTTCAAGGGCTCCGGGTCGGGGCTCTTGAAAGCCGGATGGCTAAGGAAATGGAACGGTTGATTGTCCGGCACGGAGGAGTGCCCCTCGTCGCCCCGTCAATGAGGGAACTCCCTCTATCGGACAATCCTCAGGCGCTGGAATGTGGCGATGCCTTGCTGGCTGGTCATGTCGACATACTTGTCCTGCTCACCGGAGTAGGATTTCGGACTCTGCTGGATGTTGTACAAACCCGGCATACTCGCGAGGCGATCATAGCCGCATTGCGCGACACGGTCCTCGTCGTGCGGGGTCCCAAACCAGCCCTGGTATTAAAAGAGCTTGGACTTCAGCCGAACATTCTGGTCCCTGAACCCAATACCTGGAAAGATACTCTCGTCGCTCTTGATGCATCTTACCCGGATGGGCTCCAGGGCTTACGGATCGCGGTGCAGGAATATGGGGTCAGTAACCCGAAATTTCTAGAAGGCCTGAGGGAACGGGGAGCGAAAGTCCGACCGGTTCCGGTCTATCGTTGGACCTTACCTGAGGATCTGGCACCCCTGAAACATCTGCTCCAGGAAGTTATGGATGGGGTCATACCGGTTTTGTTGATCACCAACGCCATCCAAGTTGAACATCTCATCAAGGTGTTAGAAAAGGACGAAAAGATCAATGAGTTCAGAAAGGCGCTTCATCGCATGATGGTCGCCTCCATCGGCCATGTGGCAACTGAACGTTTACGCCACTATGGATTTCCGGTGGACCTCGAACCTTCTCACCCTAAAATGGGGATTCTGGTCAAAGAAGCCTCACACGCCGTTCACACAATCCTGACCACGAAGAACCCCCCGCCAATGAGGGATAAACCCTCGCCCTGATCCTCAGCATACACATCAGACATTCACACGTAACCCTTTTGTAGGCATTCCTTTTAAATTCCGACTGGGTCGGAGCGAAATGCGCCAAAATTTCAAGCACAACCCGCTAACTGGAATTTTTAGAATTTATAATAGCTACCGGGTTTCGGCCCGGTGGCCGAGGTCCTTTTGTTTCGGCAAAAGGACCCAAAACCAGTGACGCCCCGTCCGGCCTTATTAAGATGGGACGGACGCGAGCCTGAAGAGGGCGGCCTAACTCGCTGCGCTCAAACAAGGGCCGCCGGTCCATGAGAGCGTCCGACCCAAGGACCGGACGGCAGGCGTCAGTCAATGGGGAGGGGCCATAGACACAGAAGACCATGGAAATTTATCGTAATCACCATTCATTTGGGAGTCCTTTTTTTTGACAGGAAAAGGCCCCCTAAGTGGTCGGCGTTAGACCGCGTCAGCTCAAGGAAGACGTTGGCGCCATTTTTCAGGATCGCGAGCGGTGTGAAATATGCCGTAGACCGTCACTTGATCTTCAACATACTCATAGAAGATTGCATACGGGAAGCGTCGCACCAACCCGCGACGATAGTTCTCGAAGACCGTCATATACATCTCGGGTGTGCGGCAGAGAGCTTCAATACACGCATCGACACAATTCAAAAACTCCTCCCCCAAACCGGTTCGCTGACTTTCGTACCAGGCGTGCGCTTCTGCGACATCTTGCCCGGCCTCCGGGGCAATGATCAACTCAACGGCCATAACGACTTCGGACTCTTCGTTTGACTTCTTCCCACGTGAGTCCGGAGGCCGGGTTTGTCATCAGGCGGGCCTTTCTCCGGGCTAGCTCTTCCTTTTGCCAGTCATGAACGGGGACAGCTTCGGGACTGGCCGCAAGGTCATCCCACAAATCTTCGACAAGCTGTAGTTTTTCGGACGGACTCAGATCAAAAATCGTGGGATTGGTTGGGTTCACCTGAAAACCTCCTTCAATGGGGTTCAAACATAACGAATCCTATATAAATAGTTACTTAGTAATCGGCACTCAATCTCAATGGGGAAGTTGACCACCCCTAGCTCGAATTGTTCCAGACAAGTTTTCCGTTCTGCGTTGGATTACCGCATCCACTGACGATTTTAGCTGAGTTAGATACATCAATGACAATTCTCACTAGATTACCCCGGTAAATGCCGCCGGCACTCCTCAACATCCCGGACTGTGGGAAACAAGCCCGGGATTATCCTCAATTTCTGCCATGGCTTGCTTAAGAACATTCACCCACTCATGGCAGACAGGGTTTTCCAATCTCGTTGTTGCACACGAACAAATTCCGTCTTCGCGGACTCCCACAACGTTTGCCAATGGGCATGGTCAGAGTTGCCAATGCCCGGAATAATAAGAGTAGGGACATTCACAATGGCGAACCTTTCCGCATTTTTAATGAGGATTTTTAGAACATTTCGGGTGTTGAAACCATAGTGTCAGTGATAATTAGCTTTCGAGGATTACTTTTCATGGTCTAACGAACATCATTTCTTCAAAGGGCTTTGGGTGACATCGGATGTTTTGAACATGAGCTGGGTGCGGAAAATAGTCACCCTTGAAGCATTCACTGAAAATGGCCACTTGTGGGGGCACCAAAATTTTAGAAAAGTTATTGGGACGAAATAATCCGTTTGACTGACGAAATATTTCTGGATCCCTTCCTCTTTGCCACCTTATCACCTCATCACCTCATCACCAAAGAGTGCAGCGGGCATTGTCTTGTCTGCAAAGAGGAAGTGAACAGATTGCATGACGAGCAAATTCGCCTGCGTGGGTGATACGGGCCGCAAAAGGCTCTTGCGAGACTTCTTCAGGAGCCGTTCAACACTTCTACGAAAGGCGGCTGTATCTATGGGTGCCATTAATCCATTCTCGGTCCCCATCAAAGAAATTATTCCAGGGGAAATACCGGGTTCTTTGCTACGCTTCTCGGTAAAGGAAAACTGCACCAGCGTCGTTTCGTTCGGTTCCCAAGAATACTGAGGCTCTCCCAGAAGAGTATCTAAGTTCGTCACAGGAGAAAATTGTTTAATAAATCCCTTCAGAAATGTAAAAAACGGGTTCAAATCTTGCCGCGTAAAATGGTCAGAAATCCAGAAATTGATAAACCACGGCTTGGGTATGTCGGAGAGGCGCCTTTGACACTCCCGCTTGAAAAGAAGTTTCGTTGGTTCATTCGTAACATTTTGAAGCCGCTTTACTTGCAAATCAAAACTAACGCCATGCATGAAAAAACGAAAATCTGGGGGGTTCTGAGTCTCTGGCGGCTCATATTGCAAAGCCTGCACCTCTTGGTTACGGCGGAGCATCTGACAAATCCAGATTTCAAATAGAAAGTCACATGCCTTCTCAGGATCGGGCTGGGTACAAAAGTTTTGTACAAGCCTGTCAAAACCCAATGAGTGGAGGTCATTCAGGATGTCGTTAAGAGTCTCGATTCGATCAGAGTCTTCAACATACCCTTGGTAGATTCCCAGATTTTTGAGGATATTAGGTCGAAATCTTTCATGTATTCTTCCTTGTGACAAAACTGCCCTCTCTCAGTCCAACCACACCTTACACCCTCTTTGAACACCAACCTGATCGGCTTTACCACACAAAAGGAATGAGGCGTTTTGTCTGACCTCTGTAGGCCTCATATTCAGGGAAAGGTTCCATCAAAGGGCACTCTTCGTGCTGGAGTTTGACCAATAAGGTCATCACTAATCCCACCCATAAAAGCAAACGGTAGGGAAGCGGACTTCCCAGAGTCCAAGCCAGGGTCACCAACAAGACGCTGGTATACATGGGATGCCTGATCCAGCGGTAAGGACCGAGGACAATCAATTTCCCCTGGCCGGGAACTTCCGGAAAGACCTTCACTTGTCGCAGTCCCATAACCTGGACCGCCCAGGGGCCTACCACCCCGCCAACGGCAAGTATGACTCGAAGGCTCCAGTCTGAAGGCCACAGTGGCCCGGTGAAGGCAATCAACCCGATAAGGACAAATTGTATCCCGACAAGCGTCAGAGAAAGAGCGGAAGGCGATTCATTTCTGTTGTCTTGATTCATAAACCGCTTGTACAAGCTCCCGAAGCGTTTAGACCCACCCCTTTAAGAAAGACCATCAATCTTCCGAGGATTTTCAAGGAAGGGGTACAATGAATCTCACGACTGACAAATTGCCTTCGACGTATACGACGTCTCTCACGACGACAGTGGTCCAGACGATGATGCACTGGCACTCGACATTCCTCAAACCCATTCTCCCGGCCGTCTTTTTTTTCGCAGGGGTGACCTATGATACCCTCACGCTAACACGCATCGATCGATTGTTGGATAATCTGATTATCCTCCTCTACATTACGCTTCTCGGCACGCTCATCATCCTCACCGGACGGTTTCAACTGGGACTAGTTCCCTCAATACCGGACAGATCCGGATGGAATGTCCTTAGTCTGATGCATCAAGCCCGCCCGCACTTTGATAAAGCCCTGCAATTCTTATTAGGGGGACTGTTCAGTGCTTATGCCATCCTTTATTCCCAGAGCGCGTCATGGTCCACCTCCGCCATCTTTTTGGGAATCATTGTCGGGTTGTTAATCGCTAATGAGTTTCTTTCCAGACGATATTCCAGTCTCAAAATGCTGGTGGGCCTCTTTTCGATCGTCACCTTAAGCTTTATGACCTTTTTCCTCCCTGTCCTGACGGGATGGATGAATGCCTGGGTTTTTTTAGCCGGTGCCCTCATCACCATTGCCGTCGTGTGGAAAACCGTCCGGCTCACCCTTCGCGGCATTCCCAATCTTCCTATCAGAGCTTCCTTGATCATTTGCTTCCCGGCTTTTGCCCTGGTGGGAATGTGCGCCGCGTTATATTTTTTAAATTGGATTCCTCCCATTCCTCTCTCACTCAAATCGGGAGGCATCTACCATCACATCGAAAAGCAGCAGGATCAGTACCTGCTCACCTATGAAGATGGTCCCTGGTACGCCGTGTGGAAACGATCTGATGACCGTGTCGGAACAGACACACCCGTCTATACCTTTTCATCCGTGTTTGCTCCGATCACCTTGCACACCACCATCTATCACCATTGGGAATGGCGACCCCTCAAAGAATCAGGTGAGTTCATCACCACGGATCGCATCCCCATTTCCATCACCGGCGGAAGAGAACATGGGTATCGCATGTATACGATGAAACACCGGCTCCAGCCTGGTGAATGGCGAGTGAATGTGGAAGCCGAAGACGGGCGAATTATCGGACGCATTGCGTTTTCTGCCGATTCAAATTATTCCCCCTCCCATGAACTGACGACCATCACACAGTGAAAATAAATTCTTCTTTCCTCGACCATGTTCATCACGTTTCGTTTCCCCACATCGCACTAATTTCTGAAAGACACTCTGTGCTGCATTCATCATGACGAAAAAAAATTTAAAATTCCTGGAATTAATTGCTGAGACGTTGTAGTATAGATTCCATAACATCATGTACAACTATCGAACACATCTTGTTTACATCAATTCCCTCTCCAATTTCGCTCCAGAACATCGCTTAGCATTGCCGAACGATAGTGCCAATAAAATTTTCGCGTGACGTCATACACTAATACCGTGCTCAAGGGTTCCTATTCACAGACTCACTGCTATCGCAAGGGTGAGCTATCACTGCGGCTCTCACGTCGCATCTACATTTGAAAGGAGGTGAGTGTTTTGGCCACAAAGAAAAAAGCTCCAGCCAAGAAAAAGGCTCCGGCTAAGAAAAAGGCTCCAGCCAAGAAAAAAGCTCCAGCCAAGAAAAAGGCTCCGGCTAAGAAAAAGGCTCCAGCCAAGAAAAAAGCTGCCACGAAGAAACGGTAATTTTTCAAGTGTGCGGACAAGACGCCGGATGGGGCATGCCTCCATCCGGCGTTTTGCTGTGATCAATCTGTCCTCCCGTCCTTCAGTGCAGATGCTATCCCTTCGAGTTTTTTGTCGGTCCCTCTCCTCTCTATTTCTTTCCACATTTTCTCCGGTTGAACTTTTTTCCGACCACCGCTCACCTCGAAAAGAACGAGCAGGCTTCAGCTCTTGACTCCACGAACTCCACCTGGAATGATCCTGATCTTCACAGGTATTGATTCAATACACACAGATGTTCTGGTTTTTAGTTTCTTTAGAAGGGAATGTGATATGTCGCAACACTCCGGTAAATTATTCAGATTGATGTCTCTTTATGTATTCATTGGTGTTGGAGGAGTGCTCTTTTCTTATGTCTCCTGCTTCGCCTCTGGTAAAGAACAAAAAGCACCACCCTCTTCACAGGCACCATCTGAATCTTCAACACCCTCGCCCGGTCAGCCACCACAAACTGAGGCTTCAAAAATGGCATTAGACAAAAAAGGGCAGGAAGAATTGGATGAATTGAGGAAAAATCCAGAAGAATTTCGTACGTTGATGACCGGCGTGCAGATTTTTCTCGGACGTTTTGGATACGGAGTCGGACCCTATACAGGAACGCTCGACCAATCCACCAAACAGGCATTGAAAGCCTATCAGGAAAAATCTGGGCTCTCTCAGACCGGGGACCTCGACTTTCCTACACTGAAACATCTCACCGAGGATGATCGCGTCTTGAATCGTGTAGTCCCATTCCTTCCCCCACAGACCTTTCACGATCAGGAATGGGGACAATGGGTGGAGGTCCAGGGCTCCTGGATGCTCAAGGAAGGCAATACCGACGATGTCCTGCAGACCTCGCGCATCACCTGCATGAAAGCATTTAAACGGTGTATTGACTCGACCGCATCCCTGGTCAATTCGAATGTGCCCCAACTCAAAGTGCACACTCATGTCTATGACATTCAGGAATGGGATGATGCCAACATTGTATCGGCACCCTATGATGGCGAAGCCTGTGCCGTGAGTATATTACGGATTTCCCGGAATCCCCAACTTGTCACCCGTTTTCTTTCTCTGCAAGGCAAACCAGGACCGTGCGCGAAGGTGCAGGCCGAAGACCGGCAATACGTCCTGGAAGATGGTCCAAAAATCTACCAGATTCTCCGGATGCAAAAGTCTGAGGCTATTCAACAAATCCTGCAAGTCGCCAAATAACCCGCTGTGGTCCACGTTCAATCGTGATTCTCACAGGAAGATTACACGGGATGTTGGGGAAACCTGGAACCCAGGTATTCCCGACATCCCGTGTCCTCAGGAGTCCCCCCTTAAGAAGAACGTCCTCGCCGGATTCGGAGAAAATGCCTCGGTTAGCCTTTGCCTCTAAACGCCCAGGAAAAGTACAGCCCGGCCACGGCAATCGTAAAGAGTTGAATGTTTTGGAGAATGGGACTGCGTTGGGCCCCTTCCATGGGCGGAGAAGTAATAAAGTGAAATCCTAAAAATTCCGGCGTCTGCTCCGGTGGCGTTTGCCAAGGAGGGAATAAGACAGCCAGAATGAGTAGCCCCACCATAATATAGAGAATACGCAGGTTAAGCGGCTCCTGTTTGGATTCCTCCACCTGTTTCCGATCCGCCCGACTCCCACATTTTGGACAGAATCGTCCTTTGAGAGGAAGATCATAGCCACAAGAAGGACACGGCTTGGTTTCACTCACACAGCACCTGATTTCTGTTAAGATGACACATGTTTCATGATTGCTGGGTTTCTCTATCTTGCCCAATTTCCATCGATTCGTCCAGGCGACACAGGGAAAATGATTTGACTCAATTCCCACGTCATTTTTATAATTTCCCAACAGATCACGATTCATTCCCAACATCGACCCTCATTTGTTCCCTCAGATTGGTGCACGCTTCTCTCCCTATTCATCCGTTCGCCCCCTTGGCCCATGCACCAACTCCACAATCATCCATGAACCACCTTTGTCAGGAGACACCGTGACACCCACTTCCTTTCGTGTCCTCTCCGTGATTGGCGCTGGAGCCTGGGGAACCGCATTGGCTCACCTCTTGGCCACTAAAGGATTCAGCATACGCTTATGGGCGCATGAACCTGAGGTGGCGGAGACCATCCAGCGCACCAGAGAAAATTCCTGGTATCTCCCGGAAGTAGTCCTACCCAATTCTATTCAGGCCACGATCAGTCTTCCGGATTGCGTGCAGGGCACGGATGTCATCCTACTCGCAGCACCATCCCATGCCATGGCCAACATGGTGAAACAACTCAACCTGTTATTAAAGGAACCCCTTCCCATCATCATCGCCACCAAAGGCATTGAGGAAGGCACGTTGCAATTAATGAGTCAGGTAGTCGAAAGTCATCTCCCCGCATCATGGCATCCGTTCATCACCATTCTTTCCGGGCCCAGCTTCGCATCGGAAGTGAGCCGATGGAAACCCACGACCATTTTACTGGCCGGACGGGATTTCAATCTGGTGAATGGTCTGCAACAAGCCTTTATCACTCCACAGTTTCGCGTGTATGCCGGACGGGATATGATCGGTGCGCAACTGGGGGGAGCCTTAAAAAATGTCATGGCCATTGGAGCGGGTGTGGTCGATGGCCTGGACCTCGGATCTAATGCGAGGGCTGCCTTAATCACCAGAGGACTGGCGGAAATGATCCGGTTAGGCCGGGCCATGGGCGCCGATGTTTCCACCTTTTACGGGCTATCGGGGTTAGGAGATCTGGTGCTCACCTGTACCGGGACGTTGAGCCGGAATTACCAGGTCGGCATGCAATTGGCCAAAGGCGCGAATATGACCACGGTGCGCTCAACCACCAGAACCGTGGCTGAAGGGGTTCCCACCAGCCGGGCCGCCATGGCCCTGGCTGAACGGTATCATGTAGATATGCCCATTGTGCGCGGCGTGTTCCAAATGCTGTTTGAAGGGCGCAATCCCCGGCATATCGTAACCGATCTGATGTCCCGATTAGCCAAAGGCGAAACGGATGGCCTTTTCTCTGTCAGCACCGCAACCTTTGGCCCCAGGGCTCATTCATGAACCACGACAGGTTAGCGGCCTTGCTTCAACGGGTTCAAGGCGGACATGTTTCTGTCCCCCAGGCTATTCAACAGCTCCGCACCCTCCCGTTTGAAGATCTCGGATTTGCCTCGGTGGATCATCACCGGTCGCTACGACAGGGATTTCCGGAAGTGATCCTGTGCGAGGGGAAAACACCCGCACAAATTACCGCGATCGCTCGAAAATTATTAAAGGCCGGCGGTCCGTTTCTCGCAACACGCGTCACGCCTGCTAATGCTCGCAGTCTCAAGCAATTGGCCCCCAAAGCGGTATATCATGAGATGGCCAGGATGGTCTCTCTTGCCGAGAGCAAGCGTACCAGGCAGGGGTTGATCCTTATTGTCACAGCCGGCACCTCCGACATCCCGGTGGCTGAAGAGGCCAAAGTCACCGCCGAAGTTATGGGAAGCCGGGTACAAACACTCTATGATGTTGGGGTCGCTGGTTTACATAGGCTTTTGGATCGCCAGGAAAGCCTTCACCAGGCACGAGTCGTCGTTGTCGTCGCAGGAATGGACGGGGTGTTGCCCAGCGTGGTGGGAGGGTTGGTCGATCGCCCGATTGTCGCCGTGCCCACCAGTCAAGGCTACGGTGCAAATTTTGGCGGGCTGGCCCCTCTCCTCACGATGCTGAATGCCTGCTCATCGGGAATCGGCGTAGTGAATATCGATAACGGATTTGGAGCAGGCTGTCTCGCACACCGCATTAATATTAACGGGCAGGGGGAATCTCCTCCTCAGACGTAGGTAACTCAGGCATCGGCTCATTCAAAGGTTCCGACATTGGTGCTTCTCCCATTTCAGGGATTGTACTCTCGTCTTTCTCCTCCGGTTCAACGCTTTCAACCTCGGACCCGGAACCACCGGCCTCTTCAGACTGAAGAACATCCGTAGCGTCCATGAGGGCCTCTTCCTCTGGAACCACCGGATCGTCTGAAGACTTCAAGCTCTCCTCCGTGGCCGTGCCATTCTCTTCAGAATTCTCTCCCTCACGGAGAATCTCAAGTTCTTCGGGAATATCCGGCTCCGGAGGAAGGGGAGGTAACACTTCACCCACATAGGCCAACGCTTCGAGTGTCCCGTGAACCCGACGTGAGACGATCTTCGTCCGGGGGCCATCCCCTTGATCCTCCATTAACTTGGCCTGGAGTTCATAAAAGTAGGAGCCATCAGCCACGAGTTGATGGTATTGATCCTTCCCATCCCAGACCAACTCCACCGGAACGGTGAGATTCCCCCTTTTCGCCTCCGGTTCGTCCACCAATAGACGATGTGCGACAAAACTCATGGAGCGCCGCGTCGGTGAGGTAATCATGGCAGACACTTCAAGCACATTGGCTCCGCGTAACGAGGACGGCAACTCCACGAGCAGGGTCAATTTCAACCCACTTTTCCCAATGATAAAGGGATCAGGAGAAACCACTACATCAGAAATTTTCACGGGAGAAACCGAAACCCGTTTGGACTTCGCTTCGCTTGAGCTGAAGGGGGAAAGAGCCAGAAATGACCCGAGGGCCAGCACCAACAACCCAGACTGCCACCGCCATTGAAATTTCCTAAGTGTCGAAGACATCCTTATCATTGTGCCAAACTTTTTCCCTTGAGACCAATCTAATTTGAGATTAATTCTGCCATTTTTTTTCTTTGGCCTTTGGCGTGCCCGAGCCGTCAAGCCGATTTCGGAAGCACCTCGGCGCACTGCTTAAGTCCTTCGACAAGGTTCAGAACAGGCTCCGCAAGTTTGCGCCGCAGCCGGAATTGGTGAACCGCACGATGAACCCGAAGGGCCACGAAAGGGCCAATATGGTTTTGGGTCCTTTTGCCGTCACAAAAGGACCTCGTACGCCGGAGCGAAACCCGGATAATTTCAAAAACATTATCGTGCAATTCTCAATGATTCGCCCAGCGTCGCGTTGAGATTTTTGATATGCTACGGTTTCGCCTTTGTACTTTTGCAGATGTAATTCTATGACCAGACATCTTCACATCGACGCATTTTCAGGAGTCAGCGGAGACATGTTTTTGGGTGCCCTCGTAGATACCGGTGTACCATTGTCTGTTCTTAAAAAAGGCCTCAAAGCCCTAGGCATTAAAGGTTATCGGCTTCGTGAACAGCAGGTGATCCGCAACAGCATCCGGGCCACCAAGGTGGATGTGGACATCCAAAAGGGATTTACCAAACCCTTATCACTTGCCACCATCAAAAAAACGTTAAAAAATAGTCCCCTGCCCGACGCCATTCGGACTCAGGCCCTTCAAACCTTCCAACTGCTGGCTGAGGCTGAAGGCAGGGTGCATGGCCAAGAGCTGAATGAAGTACATTTTCATGAGGTGGGCGTGATCGATTCGCTGGTGGATATTGTCGGGACCCTCCTGGGATTTGCCCATCTGAACGTGACGACGGTGTCATTTTCTCCCATCAATCTGGGAGCCGGCACGATTTCCACGGCGCATGGGCTGCTTCCGGTGCCGGGACCGGCAGTGGCGCATATGGCCAAAGGAATTCCCATTCTCTCCAATGGACCGGCCATTGAATTCACGACTCCGACCGGTATCGCGTTGGTCAAAACTCTCTCTCAGGATTGTAAACCGCTCCCACCCTTAACACCACAAACGGTGGGGTATGGCGCGGGCACGGCCGACCCTCATGGCTGGCCCAATGTGCTTCGACTGTTTGTTGGTGCTCAAGATTCTGATTCTAAAAATCTTACGGAACGCATCATTCAGCTTGAGACAAACATCGATGATATGAATCCGCAATTGTATGAGGTGATCATGGAGCGCCTCTTCGAAGCCGGAGCTCTCGATGTCACATTCACGCCAACCATCATGAAACGGAGTCGGCCCGGCACGATTGTGACCGTCATCGCGTTCTCACAGAACCTTCAGGCCTTAAAGTCGATTCTCTTTTCCGAAACCTCGACGCTGGGAATACGGATCCAGGAAATGGACCGAGCCATTCTGCCTCGCTTCTTCCAAACAATTAGCCTGTTGGGGGGATCTGTCCGCATGAAGATTGCCGGTCTTGGACAGGGCCGTTCAAAGGCCACTCCCGAGTATCGTGATTGTGTCGCATTGGCTGAGCGCACCAAGCAGCCTGTGCAAACAATCATCGACCTCGCACGTCAGACCTATATTAGTGCGAAAATTTCATCCCCCCGCAAACCTGCTCCTCCCAAATTGGCCAGGCGCAAGTAACCCACGCATGTCCTCCTCTCAACCGACCAAACCGCTTCTGGCGATTACCATGGGCGATCCTGCCGGGATCGGACCGGAAATTATCGTGAAGGCGCTCCAGTTATCGAAAGTCTGGCAAGTCTGTCGCCCCCTGGTCATTAGTAGCCGGACAATCCTGGAACTCACCACACAATCATTGGAGGCCTCCCTTGTTCTTGTGCCGGTGAGCGGTCACGAATCATCCCCTCATCCTCGCCTGTTCCGCCGGGGCTCTCTTCCTTTCTTGGATCCCTTTTCCGGATCGATCCGTCCGGTCAGGCTTGGACGGGTGACGGCACGATCCGGGGATATGGCGGTCACATGCATTCAAACAGCCGTCCGGTTGGCCCAGGCCGGTTGCGTGCAGGGCATTGTCACGGCACCCATTAATAAACATGCGATTCATCTAGCGGGGCACACGTATCCGGGCCATACCGAAATGCTGGCGGACCTGACGAACGCCAAGGAGTCGGGGATGATGATTGTGGGCGGTCCCTTGAAAATTCTATTTGCAACCACCCATCTGGCTCTCCGTGAAGTTCCGAACGTGTTGACACCAGCCACCATCCTTCGAGCCATTCGATTGGCCCATCAGGGACTCACCCGCTTGTTCCATATTCAGAAACCGCGCATCGGCGTGGCGGGCCTCAACCCCCATGCCGGCGAAAATGGTCTGTTTGGAGACGAGGAAGACCGCGTTATTCAACCGGCCATTCGGCAAGCCAAAAAGCAGGGCATTGCCTGCACGGGTCCTCATCCTGCCGACACCTTGTTCGGCAAGGCGGTACGAGGATCATTTGACGGGATTGTCGCCCTGTATCATGACCAGGGATTGATTCCCCTAAAAACCGTGGCCTTCGGCCATTGCGTGAACATCACGGTGGGCCTGCCAATCATTCGCACATCTGTTGACCATGGAACGGCCTATGACATTGCCGGGCATGGCAAAGCCGACCCCACCAGCTTGGTTGAGGCCATTGAAATGGCAGCCAATTTGGCCACACGCTCCACATGATATCCAAGGCGTAAAGATGGGAGCGCGACAATCGACATCCTCCGCCAAACCACCGGCATCTTCGACCGGTCGTGCCTGGAGTGCGAGAAAAATCGCTGCAGCCACGTTGCAAGCAATTGAACGATCCCGAGGGTTTAGCGATGACGTGTTCGATCACATCACCAAAGACCTCGTGGTCTCCGAACGCGATCGGCATCTGGCGTTTGAGTTGGTCTATGGAGTGTTACGACATTACATCACCCTGGATTGGCGATTAGATCAGGTCTCCCGCAAGGCCATGGTCCGCCTGCCGCTGACGGTTGCCACGACGCTTCGGGTCGCTGCCTACCAATTGCTCTATCTCGATCGCATTCCGGCTTCCGCCGCAGTGAATGAAGCTGTTCAGCTCATCCGGAAACAACCCGGCCACAATTGGTCCGGCTTCGTGAATGCCGTATTGCGTAATCTGCTTCGGCAATCTGCCCCCCCCATGCCCGATCCGGGGGTCGATGCCACCCAGGCCCTCTCCATTCGATATGCCTGCCCGCCATGGTTAGTTGAACGCTGGCGAGTATCCTTCGGCCTTATGAAAGCGGAACACCTTTGCCAACAGTCTCTTGGCCTTCCACCATTAACCATTCGAACCAATTCCCTTCGGGGCTCCCGTTCCGATTTACTTGCCCGCCTCCAATCGGAAGGCATCCTTGCACAGGAAACCACGGTGAGCCCTGTCGGCCTGACCTTGGACAAATGTGGTAATCCTGGACAATTATCTGCCTTGAAGGACGGTTGGTGCTACGTGGAAGACGAAGCCGCCCAACTGATTCCCTTGCTCCTTGACCCTCAGCCAGGCGACCGGGTTCTTGATGCTTGTGCGGCTCCTGGAGGCAAAACCACGCACATGGCTCAATTGATGAAAAACCAAGGGACCATCGTGGCACTCGATCGTCATCAGGGACGGCTGGACCGGCTTGTATCTAATTGCGCCAGACTTGGGATCTCCATTGTTCAGCCAGCTCACGTTGATCTAAGCCCCTCTTCCGGCCACGGCCCGGCTGAAGATTCCTCAACTACTCCCCTCAGGGTCCCATCCATGCTGGCGCAACCATTTGACCGTATTCTGGTCGATGCGCCTTGTTCTGCTCTCGGGATTCTTCGCCGACATCCGGAAGGAAAATTACTAAAATCGTTATCGACCATCCAACATGCCCAAGCTTCTCAACGCGAGATTCTTGATCGGGTCAGTGACCTCTTGAGACCAGGGGGAATCTTGGTCTATAGTGCCTGCTCAGTCGAACCGGAGGAGACCACGGAGATCATCTCCGAATTTTGTCAGAAACATCCTGAATATTCTCAGGAATCCGTCACACCTTGGGTGCCCGTTGCGGGGCAATCACTCATTACTGACCCTGGGCATTTGTGTACGGCCTTTCAGACGTTGAACATGGACGGATTTTTTGCGTGCCGATTGAAAAAATCTGAATGACAATGCCAATCACCCCTTTAATATCCCCTTCTATTCTTTCTGCTGACTTTGCCCGGCTCGCGGAAGCCGTACAGATGGTAGAAGCCGCCGGTGCGGATTGGATTCATGTGGATGTGATGGATGGCCATTTCGTTCCCAATTTGACCGTCGGTCCGCCCATGGTTGAAGCGCTCCGCAAGGTGACCTCCTTGCCCTTGGATGTTCATCTGATGATGACCAATCCAGATGCCTTCATTTCTGAGTTCGTCGATGCCGGCGCTGATCTGTTGACCGTGCATGTCGAAGCCTGTCCACATTTACACCGAACCGTTCAATCTATTAAGGAACGACAGGTCAAAGCCGGAGTGTCCTTAAACCCTGCGACCTCGGTCACCGCCATTGAGGAAATACTTGGCGACGTGGATTTAATCCTAGTGATGTCCGTGAATCCCGGGTTTGGTGGCCAACAATTTATCTCCTCCTCCCTGGAGAAGATCCGGCGTATCCGGACGATGATGACCAATTCCCACAGTTCGGCCCATTTAGAAGTGGATGGGGGAGTCAACCTGACTAACGTGGCTTCGGTGATTCACGCGGGCGCGAATGTCCTGGTTGCCGGTTCCGCCATTTTTGGCAGCAAGAATATCCCCGAAACCATTCGCCAGATGCGAACAGCCGCTCAGACCGTGATTGTCTAATCGGGCCCATGAATTCCCCCAATAACACCGACAGCCTTCATCCTCTCGAAATTCAGGTCCTACGTGCACTGGGGAAAGACCCAAAGCCACTCTCAGACCTTCAACTTGCCACCCACACCGAGCTTGCTCCCTCACAAGTCAGCATGGCTGTCGGGTGGCTACTCACGAAACAATTAGTGAGCCTGTCGACCGAATCCACGACGACCTATGTGTCCCTCACTACGGTTGGGACCCAATACCACCAGCCGGACTCTTCTCCTCTTGAGTGGATCATCCAGACGGTGAAGAATGCTGATCCCGAAGGCTCCCCACCCACCGTAAAGGACCTTCAAGCCACGGGGAAATTCCAACCCTCCGAGCTAAGCCGGGCAATCGGGATTCTTAAGAAGGAAGGCGTCCTTCAGATGGGTGCGGGTGGAATGTTGGAAATTACCAGCAAGGACAGTGACACTGTGAAGGATTTGCGAAGCCTCATCAATCAGGTTCATGAAGGCACACGCCCCCTGGATTCGTTTACTTCCGATCACCAGGCATTGCTTCGCCAATACGCCGTCAAACGCGGCAATACGCAAGAACCCTTTCGCATCGATGATCATACCGAACGGACTTATGTCCTCACAGCGGAGGGCCGGACTCTACTGCCTCATTTACGGGAAGGCGCCGCCCAGGAAATTTCACAATTAACCCCGGAACTCTTAAAAGACGGATCCTGGCGGAACGTGTCCTTTCGCAAATACTCCATTAATCTCCGACCTCCCCGATTGGCAGTTGGCCGACGCCATTCCTATCGGGAGTTTCTGGATACCGTGAAGTACAAACTCACGAGCATGGGATTTCAGGAAATGCGTGGCGAACTCATTGAAACGGAATTTTGGGATATGGACGCACTCTTTATGCCTCAATTCCATCCTGCTCGTGCCATCCATGATGTGTATTTTGTTAAAAATCCCAAGATGGCTAAGAATATTCCTGAGCCATTTCTCAGCCAGGTCGCCCAAGTCCACCGGGATGGCGGAACGAGTGGATCGAAAGGATGGAAATACGAATATGACAGCGAGCGGGCGAAGCGCTTAGTTCTCCGCAGCCAAGGCACCGCAGTCTCCGCTCGAACGTTGGCACAAAATCCGCCGATTCCCGGCAAATTTTTTTCTATTGCCCGGTGTTTTCGTTATGACAATGTCGATGCCACGCACGCCACTGATTTTTTTCAGGTGGAAGGGATCGTGCTCGGTTCCGATATCAACTTTCGGACACTCTTGGGTCTCCTGCAATTGTTCGCCACGGAAATGGCACAAGCCAAAGAGATTCGATTTTTCCCAGCGTATTTTCCATTTACCGAACCCTCCGTCGAATTGCATGTTCGTCATCCAAAACTTGGATGGATGGAACTGGGGGGCGCGGGGCTTTTCCGCTCTGAAGTCACCATACCTTTGGGAGTGACCGTTCCGGTTATTGCCTGGGGACTCGGGTTGGATCGGATGGCCATGGTCGCCCTTGGCATACAGGACATTCGCGATTTATTCACCTCCGATCTAGAAGCGGTCCGCAATATGCGCCGTCAATTTTAAATACCCACGATGCCAACCATTTCCATTTTCCAAAAAGATTTCTGTCGACTTGTCGGTCGAAATGCCTCCATGTCCGACATTGAACAATGGATGCCCTATGTGAAAGGGGAGGTGAAAGACGTCTCACAGGACACGGGTGAAGTGCGCGTGGAGCTTCAAGATACCAATCGGCCTGATTTATGGTGCGTGGAAGGGATTGCCCGACAAATTCGATCCGTTTTAAATAAAGGGATGCCCCCTTACTCCTTCTTTTCGGATAAGAAGGGGGCGAAAAGACGGATTCAAGTGGCCCAAGGCATGGAAACCGTTCGACCTTATGTGGCGGCTTGCGTCTCGTTGGGATATGCCATGACAGCTGAGGGCCTCGACCAATGCATTCAAACCCAAGAAAAATTGGCCGACGCCTATGGACGAAAACGTGAAACGGTTTCCATTGGCCTTTATCGGTACTCTTCCATTTCGTTTCCTGTCACGTACGGGCTCGTGAAACCCGATGAAATTCGATTTACGCCATTGGGATTTGAGGAAAAAATGACTCCTCACGAAATTCTCACCGTCCACCCCAAAGGCCTTGAATATGGATCGATCCTCGCTGAATGCGACAGGTTGCCGCTCCTATGGGATTCGGATGGACAGGTGCTGTCCTTTCCTCCCATTATCAACAGCCGGGAACTCGGTGAAGTGCAGCAGGGAGACACCGATTTATTTGTGGAAGTCACAGGAACCGATCTGAGTATGGTGGTGTTGGCCTTGAATATTTTTGCCTGTAATTTAGCCGATCGCGGGGCGACCATCGAATCCGTGAATATTACGTATCCCTATGAAACCGAGTTCGGCACAACCGTTAAAACCCCCCTGAGCATGAATCAATCACAACGTATTTCCCTAGAGGCGATCGAACAGGCTTTAGGAATGCCGCTTGGCTCGGAGGCTATTCAGGAAGCCCTAGCCTCTTATGGATACCTGGTGAAAGCCACCAGACAAACAGTATCCGTCACCTTACCCGCCTTTCGAAACGATTTCATGCATGTGATGGATGTGGCGGAAGATGTGGCCATTACCCGAGGCTATGATTCCTTTTCCCCTATTATGCCCCAGTCTTTCACCGTTGGAAGTCTCTCCGTGGAAGAACAGACCAGCGATCGTGTTCGTGATCTTCTGGTCGGATTTGGCTTTCAGGAAATTTTTTCCAATATCATGGCTTCTCATCAGGAATTGGTAGACAGAATGCGTATTGCTGATACGGAGTATGCGCAACTGGTGGAAGTGGATAACCTGATGTCCCAAACCTATGCCTGTCTCAGACCTTCCATTTTGCCGTGCCTGCTTCGGGTGGAAGCCCTATCGCCTCGCGTCTTTTATCCCCATCTGCTATTTGAGGTTGGAGAAACGGCTCAACTGGATTTGGAAGCCAATGCGGGTTCTCGCACGACATTATCCATAGCTGCCATCAGCGCCAATTCCGGGGCAAACTTTTCAGAGATCCATAGCTATCTGGATTTGCTGATGTATTACATGGTGTGGCCCTACGAACTGGAGCCGGTCACTCATCCCTCATTCTTAGAAGGACGAGTCGGCCGAATCCGTTGTCATGGGCATTCAGTGGGATATATTGGAGAGTTTCACCCGGAAGTACTCGAAGCCTGGCAAATCGATATGCCCACTTCCGGGTTTGAATTCGAGATACGAAAGCCTGAAGCTTAAGCGGGGACGGGTTGTCCATCTCCCTTAGTGCTTGACACAAGGTGAGAAAAGCCTTGAGGATCGTGAATCGCCATTTCTGAAAGCATTTTTCTATTTAACAACACATTGGCTTTCTTCAGCGCATTCATGAACTGACTATAGGTGACGCCTTGCGCTCGAACTGCCGCACTGATTCGAGTCACCCAGAGCTGTCTGAAATTACGTTTTCTCTGTTTTCGTCCGGTATAAGCATAGGCTTGCCCCTTATCGACTGATTCGGTAGCCGTCCGGAAAAGCTTACTTTTTCCTCCATATTGGCCACTCGCCAGCTTGAGCCGCTTTTTCCGGCGCTGCCGAGTTTGTGGCCCACCTTTTACCCTTGGCATGACACGTTCTCCTTTATTATTGAAAAATTACTTATAGGGGAGTAACCGAGACAGCGAAGTCCGGTCTTCTTTTCTGACCTCTGCTGCGCCGCTTAGTCTGGATTTTACTCCAGGCGACTTGGAAGTGAGGATATGACGCATTCCTGCCTTCCGCCGCATCCACTTACCCGAGCCGCTTCGTTTAAATCGTTTACTGGCTCCTGAGTGATTTTTTAATTTCATTTTTGCCATACTTTATTTCCTTATTCAACGACCGACAAATTGCCGGACTCCCACAATTAGCCAATTACTTCGGGGCGACCACCATGTAAAGATTCCGTCCCTCCATCCTGGGAGGACTCTCAATGTTTCCTGCGCCTTTTAACTCCTCAATAACCTTCTGAATCGCTTTGAACCCAAGCTCTTGATTGGCCATTTCTCGCCCCCGAAACATAACCGTAACTTTGGTCTTATTCCCTTCTTCCAGGAAGTCCCGTATTTGCCTGACTTTCGTCTCCATGTCGTGCTTGTCTGTCCGAGGCCGAAATTTAACTTCCTTAACCTGGGTGGATTTCTGGTTAAGTCGCATGCGATGTTCTTTTTTGCTCTGTTCATACTTAAATTTCCCATAATCCATAATACGGCAGACCGGAGGGTCCGCGGTAGGAGCCACTTCCACCAAGTCATATCCAATTTCCCTCGCCTGCCGAATCGCCTCTGATGTCTTCAGGATTCCAAGCTGTTCACCTTCAGCACCAATAACCCGGACTTCAGGATTTTTGATGAAATGATTAATACGTTGTTTGGGGGTCACCGGACGAGTCATTCGAAAAGTAAAGAACCCTTCTTAACAGACTCGGGCATGTCTTCCCGAATAAGCGTCACCATATCAATAATAGGCATCGTCCCCAAATTTTTCCCGTTCCTTTGTCGTACCGCAATCATTTTTGCTTCAGCTTCACGATCCCCCACGACAATCATGAAAGGGATCTTTGCCTTTTCTGCCTCACGGATTTTAAGGCCAATCTTTTCATTTCGCAAGTCTATGGAGACGCGACAGCCCTCCCGACGAAGATTTTTTTCAACCTCTTGGGCATACCCTTGATGTTTTTCTGAAATTGGGAGGACTATAACTTGAACCGGGGCCAACCAGGCCGGAAAGGCACCCCCAAAATGTTCCAATAGAATCCCAAAAAATCGCTCAATCGATCCGAGTAAGGCCCGGTGAATCATAATGGGTTGATGAGTTTTTCCATCATCACCCACGTAGGTCAGACCAAACCTATCGGGATTATTGAAATCGACCTGAACGGTCGAACATTGCCAGGATCGGCCTAAAGCATCCTGAATTTTGACATCTATTTTAGGCCCGTAAAAGACCCCTTCCCCAGGATCTTCCTGGTAGGTATAGCCGCCGTTTTTCAGCGCAGTTTCCAACGCTAACGTCGCTTGGTCCCATTGGTCGATCGTCCCCACAGCTTTTTCGGGCCGAGTGGAGAGAAACATCTTGAATTCCGTAAATCCAAAAGTTCCCAGCATACTCGTAATAAATTTCAGGACTTTTTCCACCTCTTCACCCAGCTGGTCAGGGCGGCAGAATAAATGAGCATCATCCTGGGTAAAGCCCCGAACTCTCATCAGGCCATGGAGGACTCCGGATCGTTCGTACCGGTAGACCGTTCCCAATTCCCCGTAACGGATAGGCAGATCGCGATAACTGCGCAAATGTGATTTATACACCATGATATGAAACGGGCAATTCATAGGCTTCAACTGATATTCACTGGACTCCACAGACATGGTGGCGAACATATTTTCTTTGTAGAAATCCACATGCCCGCTGGTTTTCCATAAATCCAACCGAGCAACATGTGGCGAATAGACCAACTCATACTCGTTGGCCAAATGTTGTTCCCGCCAAAAATTTTCAATCAGCAGACGGATCTGTGCCCCTTTGGGATGCCATAAAATAAGACCTGGACCGGTTTCGTCCTGGATGCTAAATAAATCGAGGTCTTTCCCAAGCTTTCTATGGTCCCGACGCTTGATCTCCTCTAAATTGTCCAAATGAGCCTGTAAGGCTTCTTTTGAAGGAAAGGAGGTGCCATAGAGCCGTTGCAGCATGGGATTTCGTTCGTCCCCCCGCCAATAGGCTCCTGCACTATTCAGGAGTTTGAATGCTTTGACATAGCCAGTGGCTGGCAGATGGGGGCCACGGCAGAGATCGACGAAATCCCCTTGAGTATAAGCGGACACCGGCTCTCCATCAGGAAACCCCTGAATGAGTTCTACTTTATAGGGTTCACCACGACTTTTGAAAAATTCTATCGCCTCTTCCTTGGAGAACTCACGTCTTGAAACCGAAAGGTTACGTTTGATGATTTCCAAAGCTCGAGCTTCGATTTTTTCCAGATCTTCAGGCGTGAACGGGCGTTCATAGGCAAAGTCATAAAAGAAGCCCTCTTCGATGGCCGGACCAATGGTCAATTGTGCCGTAGGAAAACACTCCTTCACCGCCTGGGCCATGATATGCGTGCTACTGTGACGATAAATTTCCTTGCCTTCCGGTGAATCGAACATCAACGGCTGCAAGGTTGAATCGGTTTCAAGGGAGGCCAGAAGGTCTATTTCCACACCATTAGCCTTAACGGCAAACACATCCTTAGGAACTGCTCCCTTCAGTTGTTCTATTGCGGCCTTCGCCGAGATCCCTTTGGGAAGGGCCTGACTACTTTCGCCTTTCAGTGATACCTGAATAGATTCCATTAGAGTACAAACACCAAATAATACAAAATTCTACATTCCGTGATGGAACGCAAGAAAAGGCACCACTCCTATGAAAGAAGCTGGATACCTGTCAGGCTTTGTTGGAGAAAGATCAATGGTAGGCGCGGGCGGTATTGAACCGCCGACCTCTACCGTGTCAAGGTAGCGCTCTCCCCCTGAGCTACGCGCCTATATTCTTACCGGCCATATGCTAGACTGCATTGGTGGTCTTGTCAAGAAATGGTTATTTTTCAAGGGGAAAAGGAAAGGTTATCCAGCAGAGTCCGATTCCGGCTTCTTGCGTTTTCCGGCAAAAGATTCCTTTACCTGACTAACGGAAATTTGAAACTCTGTAATTTTTTTTCTGAGTGTATTCCGATTGAGGCCCAGAAGCCTGGCTGCTTTAATCTGATTGCCATGCGTTTCCCTTAAAGCGAGCTCAATCAAGGGCCGTTCAACAGCTCTCATTAAAGTGGGATAGAGATTTTTCCCTGAACCGACATTCATCGCTCGAACAAAATCCCCCAACTTTTTTTCCACATAACTGGCCAGGCTCACATCTTTCGGATCAATAGCCGCCTCTTCCGAGGGTTGATCTCCCATGACCTGCCGGATCTGATTCATGGTACTCCAGGCGGGCAGGGGTCCGGCATAAATAAATGTTTTCGACAAATTCAATTGGCCATTCAATGCCGACAAGGCAGGAAAAAATTTCTTCCCGGACTCATCCAGAATCACTCCGGTAAATTGTTGAGAACGCATCGCCGCTTCCAAGGAGGAACAGTCATCCAACACCGTAATGGTGTTCTGAAGATCTGGACCTTGAACCCGGGACTTGAGATCGGGATCTTGGGTTAGCAGAGCAAACCGTATGTGAGAAGAGTTAAAGGGCACGGTATTTTGGTCAGGTGAAATGCAAACGAGGATTATGTCGGAACATTATTTAAAAATCAATTGAGGTCTATCTTCTGGGTTGGGAAGATCAATCAATTCCAAAAAGTGGACCCAACATACGTAATGTACCCCAAATCAACATGCCTCCAATCACATCCAACAACAATCCCGCTTGCACCATTCGGAGAACCGGAATCCTGCCCGTTCCATAGACAATGGCATTCGGGGGGGTAGAAACAGGCAGCACAAATGCCAGGCTTGCAGCCATACAGGCACCCAGCACTGGAGGGACAGGAGAAAAATTGGCCGTGTGGGCAATGGCGATGAGCACCGGCACAATCATGCTGGTCGCTGCGGTATTTGATGCAAGTTCCGTGAGAACCAGGGCTGTAAGAATAGCCACACCCGTTAAACCCCAGATCGACTGAATGCCAAACATATTCACCATACCCTGCCCGATCGCTTTCGCCAATTCAGTTTCGACCATCAACTCGCCAAAGGCGATACCTCCCCCGAATAACAGGATGGTTCCCCAATGAATATTGGCGGCTTCTTTCCAGGTTAAGGTGAATTTCCCCTGTCGAAAATTCAAGGGCAGAAGAAACAAAAGCCCGGAGGCAAAAATAGGCACCAACTCTTTCGGCAAATGAGCACGAACCCATTGCACGACCACATGATCACCTTCAAACCATATTGAGAGTAAGGCCGGGAGGATCCACAACATGACCGCCAACACAAAGACCGCAAATGTATATTGCTCCCCACGTGACCAAGGCAGTGGTGCCGAAATCTTGAGAATAGGAGATTCTTCGTGAAAAGACGAGGAAGAAGGGGGCGGATGCAACCAATATAAAAGAGTGAACATCACAAGCAGCATCACACAGGCCAACGGCAACCCAATCAGCATCCATCGGTCAAACGAAATGGTAATATGGGCCTGCTGGGCTAATAAGCCCACCCCGATTAAATTCGGCGCGGTGCCAATAAGAGTGGCCACTCCCCCAATACCAGCGCCATAAGCCAGGCAAAGCAAAAACCCGGTGTCAAAGGTCCCCATATTAGGATAACCTTGTCGAAGTGCACGTAACACTCCGAGCGCAATGGGTAACATGACCGCCGTTGCCGCAGTATTGCTAATCCACATGGACAAGCCGGCTACTGCCAAACCCATGGCCATCATGATACGAATAGGGTTAGAGCCCACGCACTTACGTGACAAAAGCCAGTTGCCAAACCGGCGGTCCAACCCATGAACGGATAGGGCCTCAGAAATAAAAAAACTACCAATAAACAGGAAAATGATGGGGTGAGCAAAGGCAGAAAACACGGTGTGCATCGTCCCCAATCCGGCAACCACACACAGTCCACAGCCCAGCAAAGCGGTAATGGGCAGAGGAATAGGCTCGGTAATCCACATCACCACCACCCAGGTCAAAATTGTTGCCAGAATTCTCGCAGATTCGGGCAATGATTCGGGAAGCAGCACAAACATCAACCCGGCAAGGAGGGGGCCGGCAAAAAGACCAAATTGATGCGTAGGAATGGCGGTTTGTGAACCTGGACCAGATTGGCTCATGCAGCTCTTGGGATGGACGCGATCAAACTTAGGAAGTCCGGTAGGCCTAGAGACCTCGACCGTATATCCTCTTTTCCGTGTATGCCTAAATGGCCTTGTCGGGTAACCTCTCTAGGATTTGGAAGTATGCAGCAGGTATCATACAGAAGTCAGGATATGTGAGATAGAGACCTCATGAAAGGATTCAACGATTTATCATTATGCACTCAAAAATTCATACCCTCGATAGTCTATTACAACGAATTACCATTCATCAGCAGGCGGGAGAATCCATTGTCTTTACGAATGGGTGTTTTGACTTGCTTCATATAGGACATACGCGATATCTGGCAGAAGCCAAGGAGTTGGGAGATCGATTAGTGGTCGGAGTGAATAGCGACAGTTCAGTTCGTCAACTGGGTAAGGGGACAAATCGGCCAATCCAAAGCGATGCTCAGCGAGCAGAGGTCATTGCCGCATTAGGGTGCGTAGATTACGTGATACTATTTGATGAGCCGGATCCCTTGAATCTCATTAAAGCGATCCAACCCAATGTCCTTGTGAAAGGTGGAGATTGGAATCCGGAACGAATAGTCGGAAAAGATTTTATTGAGGAACGGGGAGGATTTGTGAGAACAATTCCACTTGTCTCAGATGTTTCTACCACCGCGATTATTGAACGGATTCTTACCACGCAGGGAATAAACCCATCCTCCTAGTCAGCACGCAGATAAACATTTTCGTGGTGTATTTCAGATCATGAACATCCCTTTCGTCTTCCATCATTTTGCAAACCAGCTGCGAACGGTCGTTCCAGCGATCCCGGAACGTACACCCCCGCCCTGTTTACTGAGCACACAACAGGCCTGCCTCGCCCTGGCCATGACCCTGTTCACCCTTCCGGAGAAAAAGACGGCCGGCATTGAGGGCCACACACACCTCATCATCACGCCAACGCAAGAACAAGCCGAAGAATTATATGAAGACCTGGAATTTTTCTTCTCGTTCATCAGGCGAGATCACGAGACACTGGCATTATTCCCACCATGGGCCACCATTCCCTATAATCCTGCACTGCCGTCCCACAGCGTCATCTGCCAGCGCGTCCGATCTCTCCACCGGTTGTCCCGGGGTGAGAGCACCGTCATGGTGACCTCACTACCCGCCATATTGCATAAACTGCTTCCGCCGGAGGTCTTCGCTGAAGCATGTTTTTCCCTCAAGATCGGCGAGACGTGCGAGCGTGAGGTGCTTCTTCGTTCATTAATCCGGTTAGGGTATGAACGTGGATCGTTGGCTGAAGTCCCCGGTGAATTCAGCGTACGTGGCGGTATCGTGGATATTTTCTCCACAGCTCAGGACCATCCCGTCCGTGTTGAATTTCTTGGGGATACGGTCGAATCCATCAGGACGTTTGATCCCTCAACTCAAGAATCCATCACCCATCTCAAAGAAACCTGGGTCCTACCCACTCGGGAGTTCATTCCTCCAGATTCCGGCCAACCGGATAGCGCTATCGAACACATTCAGGCAAGCATTGAATGGGATCTTCCCCGGTATTATCCCAAACTTGTCACATTGTTTGATTACATTCACACGCCCGTCACCGTCTCTTTCTACCGCCCGGTTGATCTGGATGCTGCGGCAGTGCAATTTTGGAATGCGTTACTCGAAACATGGGAACAGCTCCAGCCCGGCCCGGGGGGCGTCGCTGCCCATGCTGACCCCGATCAACTCTATGAGATGTGGGAGACCATTAAAACCTATACCAGCATGTGTCCGACGGTTTGGTGGGATAGCGTGGCTCCTGATACCAGCACCATGCCGTGTGTGCCTGTTTCCTTACAGGCCCAGTCTCCCAGTAGTGTCGGGGTAGGCATTCGCGGACTTCCCTTTAAGGAAACCCTTTCCAAACTGGACCAATTGCGAGCGGACTCCGAGATTTTTTTTGTCGCTCGCAGTCCAGGACAGGTGGAACGCCTGCTGTCCTTATTGCATGACCACGGCTTCCCAGCCAACAAGTGGGAATACCCCTTCCCTCAACTAGTCCCAGATGTTCGTGCCCCATTTTACTGTCTTGAAGGAGACCTCTCAGCAGGGTTCCTTTCACCTGATGGACATATCGCGTTCGTCACCGAGGAAGAATTATTTGGGAAAGGCATCCGGCACCGTCCCCACACCAAATCACCTACTGCCAAATTTTTCTCGTCGTTGGAGGATCTAAAAGAAGGCGATCTCGTCGTCCATCTCCAACATGGGATTGGCCGGTATCTGGGTTTGCGCCGTTTGGAGGTGCAGGGCTATACCAGTGATTATTTGCTGTTGCAATTCGGTGGAACCGACACCCTGTATGTTCCCCTGGACCGCCTGAACCACATCCACCGGTATCGGGGAGCAGAACAACGGTCTCCCAGATTGGATCGGCTGGGAGGTACGGCTTGGGGCAAAACCAAGGCGAAAATCAAAAAGGGCATCGAGGACATGACCGAGGAACTCGTTGAACTCTATGCCAACCGGGAAGTCGCCAGACGAACGGCGTATCAGGAGGACACTCTCCTGGTGCATGAATTTGAAGCTGGGTTTGAATATGAAGAAACGCCTGACCAACTTCGAGCCATTGAAGAAATAGGACGAGACATGGAATCCCCGAAACCCATGGACCGCCTGGTCTGTGGAGACGTGGGATACGGCAAAACAGAGGTCGCCATGCGTGCAGCCTTTAAGGCGATCCAGGCCAACCGGCAGGTGGCCGTCCTGGTTCCCACGACCTTACTGGCTCAACAACACTTTGAAAACTTCTCGTTACGGTTTGCCCCGTTCCCGGTCAAAATCGGTATTTTATCGCGGTTTCAATCTGCCAATGAGATCAAAGCGACATTGAAAGACGTGGCTGCCGGCGTGATCGACATTGTGATCGGGACGCATCGGGTCGTGCAAAAAGATGTCGTCTTTAAACAATTGGGCTTGGTGATTATCGATGAAGAACAATGGTTTGGCGTCCGCCATAAAGAACGTCTGAAACAACTCCGGACCCAGGTCGATGTGCTCACGCTTTCCGCGACCCCAATCCCTCGAACTCTGCAAATGGCTTTTTCAGGAGTGAGAGACTTATCCGTCATTGAGACCGCACCTCCAGGTCGTTTGGCGGTGGAAACACAGGTTCTCCGGTTTGATCCGACTGTGGTACGAGAGGCCATCACACGGGAACTCGCCCGGGGAGGGCAGGTGTACTACGTGCACAATCGGGTTGAAACCATGGAGCAAACCGGAGCCTGGTTACAAGATCTGGTTCCGGAAGCACGGGTATTGATGGCGCATGGCCAAATGAATGAACAATTGTTGGAACGTGTGATGTTACGATTTTTTCACCAGGAAGCCGATGTCCTGCTGGCCTCTGCCATCATTCAATCAGGATTGGATATTCCAAGCGCGAACACCATCCTGGTTGATCGAGCGGATTTATTCGGGCTTTCCCAACTGTATCAACTTCGCGGACGTGTGGGGCGAAGCGGGCAACAAGCTTTTGCCTATCTCTTCATTCCAAACGAGGAAACCCTGAGTACCGACGCACAAAAACGCATGAACGCCATTCAAGAATTTGCCGAACTTGGGTCCGGGTTCAGGATCGCGGCCGCTGACCTTGAAATCCGTGGAGCGGGAAATTTACTCGGGAAACAACAGTCCGGCAATATCGCCGCCGTCGGATTGGACCTGTACTTACAAATGGTGGAGCAGGCTGTTCAGCAGCTTAAGGGCCAGGAAGTGGAGGAAGAATGGGAACCCACTCTTCAACTTGATGTCTCAGCCTTCATTCCCGAAGACTATGTGGAAGATGCCTCTCAGCGGCTTGGACTCTATAAACGATTATCCGGGAGTGAACGGTTAGGGGATTTGGCCTTATTATATGGGGAAACGCTCGACCGCTTTGGATCGCCACCTACCGCCATGGAACGCCTATTTGAAGTCATGCAAATCAAAGTATTAGCCAAGGCCCTTCAACTCGAGTACGTCGAAGTCCGTGGCGGACTCATGAACGTGCGCTTTCATGAACGGGCCAAACTTCCGGAACAGGGAATTCGTGCTTTGATGGACAGCTGGAAAGATCGTCTGGACTGTCTTTCTCCTCGTGCCTATCGCTTGACTCTTCCCGAACAGGATTGGGCCTCCATGTACCCCAGGGCCAATACGATATTACAAGAACTCTATCAGTCGATGGCCAAAGAGGAAGTGAAACGCTGACATGAAGGGCGTGCGCGAATGCCTGAAAGGCTGCTCTTCACACACGTTTCTCATCTGGGTAGTGGCATGCCTTCTCTTCTTTCCCGGCGTAGGCCTGAGTCTGACCGACCGGATTATTGCGGTGGTGAATAAAGAGGTGATTACCTGGTCCGATCTGGATAAGGAAATACGGGACGAGTACAAGCGCTTGACCGCCAAATATCACGGAGAAGAACTGGACCGCCGATACCACCAAAAACAACGAGAAGTCCTAAATAGACTTATCGATGATCGGCTCCAAATTCAAGAAGCCCAAGCCAGGGGGGTCACCGTCACCCAGGACGAGATTGATGCCGCTTTACAGCGAACCCCTCTGCCACCTACCCAAACCGAAGAAGAATTCGCCCATCAAATGCTCCTGAAAAAACTTTATGACTTCGAGGTTCGCCGAAACGTCGTTGTCGAGGAGGAGGAAATTAAACGGTTCTATGACGCCAACCCAACTCTATTTCTCACATCCCCACACTACCGACTCAAGCAATGCCTGATAGCCGGAAAAGAAGGATTTGAACGCGAGCGAGCAAGAAAGAAAGCCCAAACCATGTATGCCGCATGGACTCCGACTACCTCGTTAGAGGACCTCGCCACCAGTCATTTCGAGCAAGTGGGTGAATTGGGATGGGTGCGGGAAAACGAGTTATTGGCCCCTCTGAAGCAGGTAGTCAAGGAACTGAAACCGGGACACATCTCGGCCCCCATTGAAACCCTCTTAGGATTTCACCTCGTCCTGGTGGAAGAAATTCAGCAACCCCAACCGCTCCCCCTTGAAGCCGTGGAACGAGATATCCGTGGATTGCTGACTAAACAGCGATCCGAGGAAGCGTATCGGAATTGGCTGGCCGATATAAAACAAAAAGCCTTCATCGATGTGAGGCTTAAATAGAGAGGTTCATTTCACCCCTGCTGGCCCAAGACCTTCTTCCATCACGAATCCCTCTCATTCTCCATCCTACACCTGGTCAAAGCGCCGATAGGTCTTTTGGGCCAGATTGTAAATCTCAATAAACCCTGCAGACGCATTCTGGTTGAAACTCGCATCCTTATTAAACGTGGCCAAATTGGCATCAAATAAAGAATAGGGAGATTTCATCGCGACCACATCGGCTTTTCCTTTAAACAGCTTTACTTTCACCGTTCCCCTCACACGCTGGTTGGCGGAATCCTGGAAAGCATGGATGGCATCCATTGACGGATCAAACCATTTGGCCCCATAACAGGTGTACGCCCACTTTTCATCAATGAATTTTTTCAGTTCGTTTAAGTCACGGGTATTGACAAGTTTTTCCAGATTAAAATGCGCTTTGATGAGGATTTCCGCTCCAGGAGCTTCATAGACGCCACGAACCTTCAATCCGACTAAACGGTCCTCCGTTAAATGCACAATGCCTACCCCATGCCTTGCCCCTACAGCATTGGCGCGTTCAATGACCCGGCAAAGGGAAAGCTCTTCACCATTGATTGAACAAGGGATTCCTTTGTTGAACCCAACTTCGACAATTTCCGGTTCATCCGGTGCCTGTTCCGGGGGAATGCACACCTGCAGAAATTTTCGTAAATCAGGAATGCAGGCCGGGTCCTCAATATCCCCTCCCTCATTAGTGGAGCCCCACATATTGTCATCATGCGAATACAGGTACTCTTTAGTTTGCTTAATGGGGATATCGTGTTGTTTGGCATAATCAATCTGTTCATCCCGGCCCATACTCCATTCACGAACCGGAGCAATCACTTTCATCGTGGCATCCAATGTCGTGATGTAATTTTCAAAGCGAACCTGGTCATTCCCCTTTCCCGTTGAGCCGTGAGCAATGACTTTGATTCCCCGCTCCTTGGCCACGCGAACGGCAATTTCCGAAAGCGTTACCCGGGCTAGGGGAGTCGAGAGAGGATATCCCCCCTGGTAATCCGCATTGGCCTTAATGGCCCGAGACAGCAGTGTTTCAGCAAATTCTTCCCTGGCGTCAATGACCACCGCCTCCTCAGCACCCAGTTTGATCGCCTTCGCTTTGACCGCTTCAAGATCCTCATGTAATTGGCCTACATCGACTGTCAGTGCCACAATGGAACAGGCATAGGCTTCCTGAATCCATTTAAGCATAATGGAGGTATCCAGTCCTCCCGAGTACAGTAAAACACACTTATCAAACGTTCCCTTTTTGGCTTCGTGAGATGCAATTTTCTGATACGTGATTTTTGATTCCATGCCGTGTTCACCTAAAATAAGGTTGTGTACATTTATTGAGCCCTCACCATGTGTCAACCGCAAGAGCTCGCTTTTTTATTGAATAATAACCCAAGAAGATGAAGGAATTCGATGCTAGACGGTGACATAGCGATCGACCACGGCGGCACCTACCGCATCACCCCAGACATTCACTGCGGTTCGAAACCGATCGATCAACCAGTCAATGGCCAAGAGGAGTCCGAGCCCCTCGAGTGGAAGCCCGACAGCTTGAAAGACCACAACCATCGTTACAAGCCCAGCTTCAGGAATCCCTGCAGCGCCAATGGCAGACACGGTCGCCACCACAAACAGGACAATAAGCGCCCCTCCACTTAATTCAATCCCCCAGGCTTGCGCGATAAACACTGCGGCTACGGCTTCATACAACGCGGATCCATCCATATTGACCGTCGCACCGACTGGAAGAACAAACCGACTTGATCGACTGCTCACCCCGGCACTTTCGACCCCCTCCATTGTCAGAGGCAAGGTCGCAGACGAACTCGCGGTCGCAAACGCACTCGTCAGAGCTGCACCAAGAGCACGCACATATGTCAAAGGATTCCGTTGACCTCCAAAATGCAAGATGAACCCCAGAATAATTCCTGCATGGATGGCCAATCCCAGTAGCACGGTGATCGTGAATAACCCTAAACCAACTAACAGCGCGACAATACCGTCAATTCCACCGGCATTTGCTAAGCGCCCTGCCACCAAGCCAAACACGCCAATGGGACCGATCCACATCACAAGGTGAACCAGCTTCATGATCGCCCCAAACACCCCTTCGAAAAACTTGAGCACTAATGTACCATTTTCCCCGACCGTCGTCAGGGCCGCCCCGAATGCCAAAGAAAAGATGACCAATGGCAATAATTCACCCTGCGAAGCTGCCGCGAATAAATTCGGGGAAAAGATTCCCTTTATGAGGTCGAGCCATCCGATGTTCACCGCCGCCTCAACTCCGGAAGGGGTCATCGCCGCAGCAATATCGGCTCCCGCTCCAGGTTTAATGAGACTGACCAGGATCATTCCCAGCCCAATGGCCATACCGGAAGTAATTAAATAGTAGGTGACCGTCACTCCTCCTAATTTTCCCAACTGGCGAATATCACCCAGGGATCCAACGCCCTGGATTATCGAAGCCACAATCAAGGGCACCACCAGCATCCGCAACATCCGGATCCAGAGCTCACCCAGAATTTCCACATGGCGAGCGACTTCTGGAGCCAGGGCTCCGAGCACCCCGCCAGCCACCGCACCGGACACCATGAGCCACACGAGTGGACCATGGCCATTTCCACGATCTACAGATAAGGGTTGTTTGGTAATGGGACAAACCTGATTTTAGGGAAGGGAAACGCTACTTGGTCTTTTTGGCTAATTTCTGCCCAGCTACCCCGACACCCAGAGTAGTGGACTTTGTTTGCCTCACAATGTCATCAAAACTATCGAGGGAAATAATGGGCTCAAGCTTCTGATGCAAGTAAATGAGTGCCCTGGATGGTTCCACACCAATCTGCCAACCAAGATCCTGATCAGGCTTCAGTTCTTGAACATAGGCAATGGCCGATGCACTGATAAAGGTCTTTCGTTCCCCTGTGAGGGTTGATTGCCTGACCTGTACAAAAGACATGCTCACCCCTTTCAATCGTAACCGTTCAAAGGTCTACAACCAGGTGAAGGCCTGCCCCCACCCTTCCTTGGCATGTGCGGTCACCTCAGCGATGATTTCGGCCGGAACGGCTTTTGGGTCACCCACCTCCATCTGATTATAATGAAACGCATAAATATGAGCGGCAAAATGCTCGAAGGTTAATGACGATTCTCCCGGAATTTCCCAATGACCGACCACAGACGGTTCAACCCCTCTCCCCCAATTTTGACGGCCCTCATTATTCGGATTGAAGAAATAGACGCGAACCTTCCCTTCTTCATCCTCGGCAACACGCTGGATGGAGACGGCGTGATAACCTAAAAAGACCCCATGCACATTGGTAATAAGGAGACCAACTGGATTCGGATACACCAAATCATGCCCCCCGTCGTATAAAGGATGATGGGTGGCATAAAATAACCGTAAAAATTCCTCATACCCGGAGACCGTCTGGTTAACCATAGTAATTGAAGCCAGACTGGTCGCCACCCACCGACCATACAAAGCCGGGTTCACCCATTTGTGTGGATCTTCACCCCGCAACGCCGCACGCCTCATCTTTTCATCGTAGATACGATCCAGATGCGGTACCAGAATGCGTGATACCGGATCGAGCTTCAAATCAAATTTTCCTTCCGCGACTCCTCCCCCGATTTCTCCGGATAAGATCCGCTGCCCCTCAAAAAGAAATTCAACAGTGTCGTCCCGAGCCGCGCTGGTCAATAATTGGAGCAAATACCCAGGATCATGGAGACTCCAGAGACTCAGGGCACGGGCGCCCTGACAGGTCGGGTTGTTTCCCTGGCCGACTCCCAACGGCTGCCCTAACATGGCAATCGCCCCACCCACAATGGCAGCATTGGCCGTAATCCCAGTCCCGCGGGGCAGATGTTTCTTGGTGACTTGTTGGGCAGTTGAACACAAATCAAGATTAAGCAATTTAGTCAGACCATCAGCGACCTCTGGTCGTGCAAGAAGCATCCGCTCTAACATCTGTTGAAACCCGTAGATGATCCAACTCGTAGCAGGATGAATGGTCAGGCGCATTAACTCAAAGACCTTTTCCCGATACTGTTCCATGTGGGCCTGGCCTACCTCGGTCAAATCCAAGGCAATCGCCAGGATTCCCGTTTCGTCATTCTTGAGGACATGCTGGAGGAACGCGACATGGTATTCGCTGGATAGACCGGTCAGCGTCAACAATTTTCCCACCACCTTGGCCTCATTCTCAATCTCATGTGTGGTGGCTTTAGCCAAAAGATTGCGATAATTCGTGGGAGAGCCCGCTTTCTGGGCCAGTGGTGTGGGAGCGCCCGTGGCCTTGAGGTACCGGTCCAGTCTAGCAGCCAGTTTGGGGTCTGGATCCCCCTGAATGTTTTTGGCTTGCTCAATCATTTTTAATGTGAGGCTTACATCAATAGGACGCTGAGCCACTCGCGCATCAATATCATCAAGAACATGTTCCAGCAACCCTTCCGAGGAAACCTCTTGCTCAATCATGGCTAATATTCTGCGGGCTCGTGCATAGACCTTCGGGCGCAGACGGGACTCCTCGGTCTCACTGCCGTACAGCAAATCAAGATTGAGCCCCATAACCGTCTGTAAAAATGCTTGAGCAAGTTGCGCAGAAAATTTCGGGTGTTGCGAGTCGCCGGCTGCAATGGATAAAACCCGAAGCTCGCTCAGCATTTCTAATGACGAATACTGCCCTTCGGCACGGAGCCCCCCACCCACCAACTCGGCTAGAAGCCGGTCAGGATGTTCCCAGGGTCCGGCATGAAAGACCCCTGCGGAATCAAAACGATGGGCCTGTCCTCTTACGATTTGCAGACCTTCGTCGCTTTCAAACAAATCCGTGGCACGACGAATAACCTCTGGCTGATACTTGGCCTTGGCAAATGGTTCCGCCTGCTCCAAAGCCTCAAGGGCCTGAAGTAACGCTTGTTCTTGACGGGCAGTGGCGTCCATTAATTCAGGCTGAGAAGAGCCTTGGGGGGAATCACTCATAGAAATCATACTCCTCATAACGTTGGACGAGCTCACGCAGGGCTTCCGGATCTTCTCCCGCCAGAAAGACGGTGCCATAATGATTACCGAAACCCACACGCTCTGCCACTTTGGCGGTGACAGGTTCAAACATGGTATGCCGGTCCATATAGGGATGGGCTTCCAATTCTTTTGGAAATTGTAGTTGATGGACGCTGGCTTTTCGAGGATACACCATTAAATTAGCTGCAAAAACTTTATGGTCTTTTTCTTTTGGGAAAAACCGGTCCAATTCTGTTTTAGAGGTATTGGGATCAGAGCATAACAATAAAGCTGCATATGGATTAAAGCCATGGGCACGCTGAATGAGTTCAAAAATATGGCCGCCGGGTACACGGGCCGCCACCTCCCCAAAATGCAACTCCCCCTCCGGATCCAAAAAATATTCCGGATGAATCATACCATTAACGATGCCAAATGCCTTCATAAGTTTTTCAATCGCCTTACGAATCTTTGTCCGGTGTTTGCTGAGCTTCGGCGTTTCCGGCACGATCTGGGAATAGCCCAGATGCACGTACTCGGTAATATTCATAAATTCGATTTTTCCCTTATGGATAAAGGCTTCGACCGAAAATTCCTGACCGGCCAAATGGCTCTCGGCCAGACAAGGAAAGGCATCGTCGGGAAGGGAGATGATGTCTTGTCGACTTCGAACAAACACATGGCCCACACTCCCAGCCGCGGAGAGAGGTTTCAGATGAACCGGTTCCGGCGCTTCCTCTTGCAAGCGAAGTCTAGCCTCATTGATGTCATCAAAAAACGCGAGTGCTTCTTCCCGTGAGCGAATTTCTTCAAAAACCCCGACACGAATGCCGTTCATTTGCGCATTGCGCTTCATCATGGCCTTGTCGCGGAACAGCAGAGCCCGTTGAAAGGCACGTGGATCTTTAAGCAGACGGGTGTTGAGGGACCCGGCCCATTCTACCGTTTCTTCATACAGCGGAACAGCATGACTCACCCCCCGCTCCACCAACTTTTCATAGAGTCGGTCGGAATTCTGATTGTGCACATAAAAGTCCCAGGTCACCACATCCACCCCATCCTCTTTTAATGCGATATCAAAACCCTCCGGTACCACCGCGACGAAGGGGATGTTGTGTTCCTTTGCTGCTTCCATCGTTTCCAAGCTATAGCCGAGCAGAGCCACTGGGGCCCTCTTTCCTATCCGGGCTTTCTTGACCACTGGGGCTTTCTTTTCCATGTCAAATCTCCTTAAGTGGGGGACATATCGAATAAACTCCTCCATGCTGTCGCTGCTAGCAGACAAATGGAGAACCCATCAGCAATGATAATTCGCTCGTTTGGGAGGAAGGACGTGTTAGAACAGATATTGGTACAGCTCAAAACCCTCTTCATGGTAGGGCTTCAACCAACCGCCGCCCCACTCTAAGACTTCGTCACGAGTGGACGCAATACATTCAAAACCGAAACGGCGATAGGAGCGCGTGGCCCAAAAGGCCTTGGGATGGGCAATTAACACCATGCCACGTTTTCCCTCGCGCCGGGCCACATCGCGGACGTGATTGAGTAATTGAGGCCCAAACCCTTTGCCGGTCTGGTGATCATAGACATAGATGTACCCAATATAAAACATGTCTCCGACTGACTGTGTTGATACGATGCCGACCGGCGCATTCCCTTCTCGCCCGATATAAAACTGCCGCCGAGCAAACTCCCGTTCCCCCCAGGATTCATCCACCTCATGCTGTGCCATATCCTTCTCATGAAGAAAGGGTCGATACCAGTCAGCAGAAGATCTGAGGATATTGGCAGCAATAACCATCTCATGACGTTTGGCCGGCTGAATATCCAGCCGCCGATGAATAATTCTCCTACCGGTTCTTCGATGTAGACGTTCCCCTATTTCCGTTTGATTCTGCATCATAAAGATTGATCCTTTGTTTAAATTTGTGCCACGGACTCATGCTCCTAAAGAGCCGAGCCCTAGGATTCTTGCCTATTTCTTATAATTTCTTATAATTGTTTTCAGAGGGAAAATTGGTGTGAGCATCCCCTTATTCACACCGACATTTCACATTGCGTAAGATTTTGAAAATTTCTTACGAAAACTAATGAAGTCTTCATTCCATTTTCGTAAGGTATGAGGGCGCATGGGAAATTACGGCACACCGTATTCACATTGCCTCAACTCATGGTAATCAAGCGCAACCAGTCAAATGGTCTTGGCTCGATCACCGAATTGAATTAAAACCAGTACACCTCACAGAGACATTCAAACCATTCATTTGTAAGGTATGTCTTATGGTCATCCCCAAAATTCATCTATCCATACCTCTTAATACCTACTAACACTTCGCAAGACCTGTTCCAGCAGTTAAATGGTTGATATTTGAAAATTTATTGAATTTTGGGACTGCAATGTCCCTACAATTGGGACACACTTGACTCATTTGCATATTATGAGACAACATTGTCTCAATGCCGGATTCAACTTCTATAGTCATTATGGGTTCCCCGGAGCTGGAACAGGCTTTGAATCGTGAAGGCCTTGGGGTTGTACGGTTGGAAACCCCGGAAAATGTGAAGACCCTGTCGATTGGTTCACAGACCCGCCTGGTTATACTCGACGGTCAACATCTTGGAGACTCCCGGATGTTTGAGATGATGAAGACCATACAAGAACACAGACCCTATCTTGATGTGCTGGTATTTAAGCCGGGCGCCGATGCCGGCTATGTTCATTCTGTCTTGAAAAACGGCGCAGCGGATGTGATTTACGAGGATTCACATGAAAAACTTCATCAAGCCATAGAGGCCATTCAGAACAATCAAAAGTTTTCTCCCGATACCCCGGATTTGCGTGATACACGCAAAAGGGTGGGAAGCTTTGAAGGCATTCTCAGCCGTAACGGAGCCATGTGGGATATTTTTGAAACCATTACCCGCACCGCGAGTTCGGACGCCACAGTGTTAATTGTGGGGGAAACCGGAACGGGTAAAGATTTACTGGCTCGGGCGATTCACCGTCAGTCCGGGCGAACCGGACGATTTGTGGCCGTCAATTGCAGCACGATCAGTCCGGAAATTATTGAATCGGAATTGTTCGGCCATGAACGCGGGGCTTTCACCGGAGCCCATCAACAAAAGCAGGGATTATTTCGGTATGCCGATGGCGGCACCATCCTTCTGGATGAGATTGGGGATATGCCGGTTCAAACTCAACTCAGTCTTTTACGGGTATTGCAGGAACAGACGGTGAGGCCGGTTGGGTCTCATCATGAAGTACCCATTGATGCGCGTGTCATTGCCGCGACCAACGCCTCGTTAGCCAACGCCGTTCAAACCGGCTCCTTTCGCGAAGATCTCTTCTACCGGCTTGACGTCATTCGCTTAGAAGTGCCGCCTTTACGAGAGCGACCGGAGGATATCCTCTATATGTTCGGGCATTTTCTGAAACGCGTCTGTGCCGACTATGGAATGGACTGTCCGGAATTGCACCAATCCTTCATGGATCTGCTCTTAGAGCAGACCTGGCCAGGCAATGTCCGACAATTGGAAAACCTCACGCAACGTCTGGTCTTAAAAGGCCACAACCGTGAATTGACCGGGGAAGATCTGGCTGAGGTGTTGTATTCACAGGATATTCCTGGGTCTTCTTCAGCTCCGACCGCTCTTGAAACAGAAAGCGTGAACCAACCCCTCCAAAGCCAGGGTGATCACACTCCGTCCCTCAATCCGGCCCTCACGCTGGCGGCCTACCTTGAGCCACACCTCGCCACCCTGGAGAAAGAGTATTTGGAAACCGTGCTGTCCAAAAATAGCGGTCGCATTGCCGAGTCAGCCAATCAGGCCGGCATGAGTCGCCGAACGCTCCTGCGCAAGCTCAATGCCTACCACATCGACAAACAAAATTTTCGAAATAAGAATTCAGAATTAAAAGATTGAAGGGAGGAGGCCACCGGGGCTCAAGGGTTGATATACCGCTCCCGGAGATAGCTCAATAAATCTTTCACATGGTCACGAGTTCCTACGGCCATTCGGAGAAGATCCGGGGTTTCATAGAGGTGGCCATGGCGGTGAACCCGTTCCCGCAAAAAATTCAGAATGGTCGCGAAATCCCCCTCTTCGATACGGTGCTCCAAATCCGGGAAGCCTTCCCGTAAGACAGCAAAGAGCGAAGCCGCGTAAAGATTTCCCAATGTGTAACTCGGAAAATACCCAAAAGCCCCACCCGCCCAGTGGGCATCCTGCAACACACCTTCCGCATCATCCTTTGGTCGCACTCCCAGGTACTGCTCACTCAATTTGGCCCATTCAGCCGGAACATCTTCAACCGTAATGCGTCGCTCCAACAGAGCGAGCTCCATTTCAAACCGCAGAATGATATGCAGGTTGTAGGAAACTTCCTCCGCAAAAATCCGAATGCTTCCAGACTTCACCCGATTGGAAGCGAGGAAAACCAATTCCGGATCAAACGCCTGGCCAGGAAAATGTCGGTCGAACACCGGCCGCAGCCACCGGTAGAACCCACGGGATCGTCCAATCATGTTTTCCCACAGGCGGGATTGTGATTCATGCATGCCGGTTGACGTCGCCGCATACACGGCTGATCCACCTCGTCCCTCCGGGATACCCTGCTCGTACAGCGCATGCCCCAGTTCATGCATCGTCGCCGCCAATCCACTGAGCAGATCCCGTTCGTGAACATGCGTGGCAATACGCACATCCCCGCTGCCCACCCGGCATGAAAATGGATGCTCCGCCTCGTGCAACGCACCTCGTGTCGTGTCGTATCCCACCGCCTTAATGACATCCTGGTGCATCGCCAATTGTTTGGCCTGATCGAATTGGCCGTTGAAGTCAACCGACCCTTTCCGGGCCAGGGCCTGTTGCCGGATATCGGTCAGGCCTTGTTGCAGGGCCCCGAACATCCGGCGTAACTCCTCGACTGTCGTGCCGGGGTCATAGTCTTCAAGTAGAACATCATAAGGATGACGGTTGGGATCAATGGCTTGGGCTCGCTCAAGCGCCAAATCCACATTCGTCTGAAGGCTCTCTGCAAACAAAAGATAATTTTTTTCTTTTTTCGCTTCTCCCCAAGCGGCGACACCACTGGCACCGGCCTTCGCGATCCTGCTGGCGAGTTTCGACGGCACACAAGTCGCCCGGCGGTAGGTTCGGCGCATATTACGAACTGCGGCTTGTTGCTCCGGAGTCAAATCAGGTAGGGCGGCAACCGCCTCAATCAGTTCACCCAGTCGAGGTGAGGTGGCTTGTTCGTGATACAACCGTCCGATCAATTCACTTTGTTGAGCACGGCCCCTTGCCGACCCCGAGGGCATGGTCACTTGCTGATCCCAACCCAATAGCCCTCCAATGCCTGCCAGGGTATCCAGTTCGGCAATCTGCTGAGACAGTTCATCCCATACTGATATGGTCATACACCATTCCCTTCCCTACACTAGACGGTTGGTTTGGAGTTGCCAGGGTTTTCAAACAGAGGGGCATGAAACCGTTCCGGTAAGTTCTCCCTCAACGATTGTGAAACGCCTTTGCGAGATTCTCGCCGGCTTGCTTGAGAACCTGGCTCGTTTTGGCAAAAGCAAAGCGGACGAGGTGCTGTCCCAGATCTGTCGCCTGATAGTAAAAGGCACCACCGGGAACCACCGCCACCTTCGCCTCCGTAATCAACCGCCTGGCAAACGATTGGGAATCACCCTGGTGTTTCCATGGCCCGTAACCGGCTAACAGGTAATAAGCCCCTTGAGGGGCATAGGGCTCAAATCCACTGTCAATCAGCATCTGCATGGTGAGGTCCCGACGCCGCAGGAATCTCGCGCGTAGGTCGGTGTAATAGCTCTCGGGTAAGGCCAGAGCCGTGACCGCCGCGTATTGAAAGGGCGTCGGCGCACAGATCGTGAGGTAATCATGGACGGTCCGGATCGCCGTCGTCACATCCTTTGAGGCCAAGACATAGCCAAGACGCCATCCGGTTGCCGCGTAAATTTTGGACAAGCCCCCGGTGATAACCAGGCCTTTCCAGTCCGGCGCAAGGGTGGCCGGGGCAATATGCCGATAGGGTTCGTAGTAGAGATGATCGTAGATTTCATCCGTCACCACATAGATCCCATGTTGGTCGGCCAAAGCCAGAATGGCGTTCAGTTCTTTCCGCGTGAACACATGGCCGGAGGGATTATGGGGAGTATTCAGGATAATGGCTCTGGTGCGAGGACTGATGGCTGCTCGCAGTTCATCCAGCGGTAAGGCGTAATCAGGTGGGCGGAGGGTCACAAACCGTGGCGTCCCGCTCGCAAAATACACAGCCGGAACGTAATTTTCGTGGGCGGGTTCGATGATGATAACTTCATCGCCAACCTCGACTAACGCCAGCATCGCCGCCACGATCGCTTCCGTCACCCCACAGGTAATGGTGATCTCTGTCTCAGGGTCAAAGGTAAGACCATGACGTTCATGGACATGTCTGGCAATGGCTTCGCGCAACTCTGCCAATCCCCAGGTCACGGAATATTGATTGAGATCATGGGCAATGGCATCAATCGCGGCTTGTTTCACCACAGGCGCAGTGGGAAAGTCCGGACGGCCTTGAGCCAGGTTAATGGCTTCATGCTCCATGGCAATTCGCATATTTTCGCGAATTTGCGATGGTCCGATCCGGTCCAGTCTGGAGGGAGGGGAAAAGGTCATGGGTGTATTCGTATCACCAAACAATGGCATGGCTTACCTTCATATTAAGAAATGGATACATACACAGGCAGAGCCGGCGATTTCATTTGCCGGCCAGGCATGAATAAAACAGCATGGTAAAAATTGTGGGACTCGTCAGAATAGGAGATCTCATGGAAGTTCTTCAACTTCCAAAGGAAAACAGCCAGGAAAGCATATGTGGCGGATACCGAAAGAATGAGAGTCGGAGGCTATTAAATATATCAAATATTTGGGCTTTTCATCGGCCTATGTGTGACAAAGACTTCGCAAAGGAAATTGAGGGAGTGCTCAAAAAGGGACGTTCTGTCCTGGTGCTTCTCGAAGGGAAGGCCGCAGCCGCTTGGGCGAGCGGAGCGTACGGAGGAGTACGTGAGCACGACCACGCGGCGAGAACGCCGCTGGCGGCCTTTTTCAACATTCCCTTAGGGAAGGGGAGAGTCCAGTGTGAGCAGCTCCCGCAACTGGTCTAACAGCATCTGTTTGCCTTCCCCGGTGTAGGCCGATAGGAAAAGCGGATCCTCCTCCATGCCCAACCCCTCACGTAATTCCCGAAGCGCCGCCTGGCGATTTCCCCTCGTAACCTTATCGGCCTTGGTGGCCACCACCATCACGGGAATCCTCAATCCCATCAGCCACTCGACCATGGCCCGATCTGATTCCTGCACCCGGCGGGAATCCACCAGCACCACGACACCCTGTAGGTTCTGGCGTTTACTGAGATAGGCTTCAATTAAAGGCCCCCAAAGCTCTCGAATCCGTTCAGGCACTTTGGCAAATCCGTACCCGGGAAGATCGACTAGCATAAACCGGGGTCCGTTCGTGGCAATCTCAAAAAAATTAATGGTTTGTGTTTTCCCGGGAGTCTTCCCGACCTTGGCCAACCCTTTGTGATTGACCAGGCAATTGATGGCCGATGATTTCCCCACATTGGACCGGCCAACGATGGCCACTTCCGGAAGCGTCGGTTTCAGGAATTGCTCAACCGTCCCGCAACTCGCCTTGAATTCAGCAGAAAATATTTTAAACGCTCCCACGATCAGTTCCTCTTTTTCATTAATAGACGAACAGAGAAGTTGACGACCATCCTGCATGAGTCATCATGAGGCCACCGGGCCATCATATCTTAGGAGGCCAGCGTTTCCCTATACCATTCGTTAAACAACCGGCTGCTTGCTGAAAGCGTAGCTTCTTCATCCCGAATCCACCTGGCAACCAATCCCAACGCACACAATGTATCGGCAACCGGCTTGATCGTCAGCAAGCCAACGGCCCGCGCCACCTCGCTTGGGTTCACCGGTTTGTCCGCTTCAATCACATAGGCCAGCACCTCATGTTCGAGGGGTTCCCGCAGTTGATTCACACAGTCCTGAAAAAATGAAGAAAGCGATTGTTTGACATCATTAACCACCTGTTCAGATCGACCATGGTTTCCTTCACGTAATATTTCAGCCTGGAAGACCTTGAAGATATAAGGATGAGTCCCTGCATAGGTGAGGAGGGTGGCCTGCTGTTCTATGGAAAGATCCGGGCTGAATAGCTGCTGGGCCTCTTTTTCCAAAAACACTGCCAACGGAATAGACTTCAGTGTGTGTGGCAAATTGCCTTCTCTCACCACCTCCCTCCATGCTCGTCCTCCGGCAAAGACCGTGGATCCTCCAGGCAAAAGATCAATGTCTGAAAGCGAACGAGTCTTCCCTTCAACCAGCAGGTCACAGTTATCAAGGAGAAGAATGGTATCAGGATTTGGCGGACGGGAATGGAATCGTTTCCAATCAGCTTCGTCGGCAACATCCACGTACAACGCAGAAGGCCCGGTTGACTTGGGAGAAGGGCCTGCATGATTCAGTTGCCAGGCTAGGTGGAGCAGTAAAGAAGTTTTCCCTAACTTTGGCCCTCCAACAAGGCTCAAAGATTCCCCTCGTTCCAGCCGCCGCAACATATTGCGGACTAATCCCTCACGGCCTTTAAACTCTCCAGGCCGAAAGACAGGCGCCGCCGGATCTGGTGAAGAGAGCTGATCAGTGGGATTGGACATAACAGGGAGTGTAGAAGCTCACTCCAAGGTTGGCAACGAAAACCTCATGTCAGGTGGTATCTGAACACATGACTTGCAGATCGGTGTGCCATGTTGATTAACTAGCCCGTTATTCATTCTACGGATTTATTGTTATGGTCCATCTTTCTATGAAAGCCAATAATGGTTGTAATAATGCTAGTCTTTCGGCTAATGACTTTCGCCATGTTTCTATATTTTTTAGGCTAAATTTGGGAACTCCACGAACTATGGAAACAATTACCTACTTCTTTTATACGAGATGGAACATCAGCTTTAATAAGGAATTGGAGGTGATGCATGTCAGGACGAAAAAAGGGGGCTGTACGATCAGGGAAGGGTGTAATGTGCAACGTCTGCGGGTTGAACTGTGGAAAAGGTGGCGCCCTTAAGAAGCACGTCGAGGGAGCCCATGATGTCCCATACGACAAATATAAGACATGTTTCTATGGATATGTGAAAACTCAGATTGCTGATGCCTGGGATGATTCCGTTAATACTTCAAAAGGACATCCAGTTATCACTCATGTACTTGTGCGACGCTTTATTGGAGATCCTGGTCCACGTGGAGCAACTAGATCTGCCTCAAAAATGGCTTAAAATTTAACAATAAAAGTTGCTACAGCTTAGGTGTCTAGAAGGTTTTTCCTTTTTGTTAAATGACCAGAAAAGGTTTCATGTGATCCTTCGCCAGTTGTTTAGACAAAGAGGGTTGTTTTAGTAAATTACCTTATTACTCCGAACGATAATACTTTCCCAAGGCTTTGATTAAATTTCCCCACCTCCCTAAAATCCCTTACCATTGCTTGAGAGCCAGAAAAAATTATTTGAAAGATTACCAAAATGGCAAATGAAGAAAGAGAAAGTTTCGGCAGTGTCAGTCTAGTACGCCAAGGTTCCCATCGATTCTACTCCTTAACAATGCCTAGTGAAATTTTGGAAAAAACGTGTTTTGTAGTGAACCGTGAAGAAGACCCAATTGAGGGTTTCCAGCGAGAGTTAGATGAAAAAAGAGCTAAGGAGATAGCCGTATATATTGATAGTGGCTTAGGCACAATACCAAGCTCAATTGTACTCTCGGCTCAAGAAGAAGCAGAACTGAAATATGATTCCAAAAAAAAGAGTGTCAGTTTTTTAAAAATTCCAAAAGCCTTTTTAATTATCGATGGTCAACATCGGGTTTTTGGTTTTATGCACGCAAAAACAACACTTAGAGTACCTGTGGTTATTTATTCAGATTTATCAAAAAGAGATGAAACCAGGCTTTTCATAGATATCAATTCCAAGCAGAAGGGCGTCCCGCCTGAACTACTACTGGATATTAAAAAGCTGGCTGAATACGAAAACACCCAGGAAGAATTTCTTCGAGAAGTCTTTGATATTTTTTTACATGATGGAAAGAGTGTGTTGTATGGCAGACTATCACCATCACAGAAAGCCAAGGGGAAGATAACCCGAGCTACTTTCAATACAGCCCTTAAGCCTATGATAAAGGTTTTTCTCGGAAAAACGGCCGAAGAAACATACGAAATTTTCAATAACTATCTCACAGCATTCGACGAGGCAGTCCTGTCAGCCAATGGGGTGCATGAACAACTTTACAACACAACAGTATTCCGAGCTATTTGTGCTTTTTTCGCTATAGTTGCAGCAAAAGTAAAGGATCGTTTTGGAGGGATTTATACTCCCGACAATTTCCATCATTTCCTGAAAGGCGTAGGAGATTCCATTAAGTCTTCTAACCTTAAAAAGCCCGGAGGGGCGTATAAACCATTAGCCCTTATCTTTGAAGAGTCATTAAAAAAATCCTTCACTCTCTGATCATGTCGGAAATTTCTAGTGTCATTGCCCAATTAGCATATCTTGATATTTTTGGAGAAGTTACCAACACGAAAATTGATATAAGAGGATGGGTTGCAAATCAGAGTTATTTAATAGATGAAAATATTTCTGCCGATTCCTTCGTTCTTAGGGTAAATAACACACCTACTCTTAAAGCAGCGATAGCAAATGATTGCAATAGAATGGCTATGGCCTCATTTGAAACTATGGCTGGAATCCAAAAGGAACCTCGCCTTCCCAGAAGTGGTGCGTGGGGGATAATTCGCTCATATTATGCAGCATTTTTCGCCGCTCATACTGTTCTTAGACTATTTGGTAGATCTTGCTCTCAACTAGAGGCAGAACATTTAAAAAAGATTTATGAAATGGCGGTCGCTTTAAACAAGGAGGGTGAAGTCAGGAAAATTGAAAGTGGGTTTTATTATATCCATGTGGCTCCTGATTTCGGCACAGTCTCATTCAAAAAAATAAAAGACTCTCACAAAGATACCTGGGGGTCTTTTTTGAAACTTGTTGAAGAAATAATTAAGACAATCGAAACTACGGCAGCATTAGGTTCCCAAAAACTTGCTGCGAGAGATTTATTAGTCATGATTAGGGATGGAATAACCAAATCCGGTTGTAAGGGTAATTGGCTTTCGATGATAAGAAATCAGGTAAATTATCAACATACTCTTGGAGTGTGGTATCCCTATGAAAATAAAGCACCAACTGGTGATTATTTGCAAAAGGTTTCGGAATATTGGAAAAAGTCCCCTTCTTTTTATGACCTTTCAGATAAACCAGGCGATTTAGAATGCTTTTTCGAATTGGGTGCGTTGTTACTTTCATTTTCTAAGTTTTTGTTAATAAGTTGTTCAAAAAAATCCTTCAGGGTGAATAAAATTTTTGGTAACGGCACTCTAAAACTTCTTAACGAAATAAAGGCCGTTTAAATAGAAATTCAACAATTTTCCGTTCTTTTTGTATCGAAAAAATTCAGAATAATGATTATTGGACTATTCGGTGTCGCCCTTCTCTACCCAATCATCTTACAAAAAAAAGACCATCCGACCAGAGAAGATGATGCTTAAGGAAGTGCTACCGCTATTATTGCCAAAGGCTCACAATTGCAACGTAACCCTGACAGATTTACTATGAGCGCGACTCTTTCATGGCACGGTCGATTTCGCGGCCGGCTTCCCGCTTTTTGATGGTCTCCCGCCGGTCGTAGTTTTTCTTCCCGCGCCCTAGGGCGATTTCCAACTTGACCCGTCCTCTGTCATTGAAATAAAGCCGAAGCGGGACGAGGGTGAGTCCTTTCTGTTGAACTTTTTCGGCCAACCGCTCGATCTCTTTTTTATGCAATAGCAGGGTTCGTGCGCGTAACGGCTCGTGATTCATTTGATTGCCGTGGCTGTAGGTGCCGATATGGCAGTTATGCAGGATGGCTTTGCCATTGATGATGGCGGCGTAACTCTCTTTCAAATTCAGGCGGCCCTCCCGTAAGGCTTTGACTTCGGTCCCGACCAGGACGATGCCGGCCTCGAGCTTTTCTTCTATCATGTAGTCATAGAAGGCCTTCCGGTTAGTACTGAGAACTTTGCTGGAGGGGTCTGTTTTTTGTTTGGCCATGGGTAATTATATCTTGAAGTATGGGATGATGCCGCTATCGGGACTGTTGAAAATGGCCGCCAGCGTCGTTTTCATTGCTTCGAAGGGCTCAACGTACCTACCCGGTACGCCTCGCCCTCCTCGCGACTTGCGGCCTTGCTGGACGGCCTTCCTTCGGCAAAGCTCAGGACAAGTTTTGAACAGCCCCACTTTATTTTATCGTATACCTAACCAGAGTCGTCTGAAATAACAGAATTTCAATTATTCGATAGGCCCCCGCTGCCTACAAGATGCCGGGAAAAGGATCTCTCTCTCTCGGGTCGAGATGACAAAATGGGTATATGCCCAAGACGGATGAATCATTTTGGACAATACGATACAATATTTTCACCATGAGTTCCTTTGAATCGATTCAGAGCCTTATACAAGATTTTTCCAAGGGTAATCCGCTCGGCCTCAAGCTTTCCGAGGTTCAACTTCAACAGGAGTGGGAACACCTTGTGGGTTCGACGATGGCCAAGCATTCCTACCCTGAGAGTATCCGCTTTAAAAAACTGCACCTGGTGGCGGATAATTCCATTTGGCTTCAGCAACTCATGTTTTTGAAACCGGCTATTTTGGAAGCGATTCACTCGATGATGCCGGAACTGGCCTTAACCGAGGTCGTCTTACGTATCGGCTCCATTCCACAGGCTCCCCCTCAACCGGATCCGATACCCCAAGAGCCTCCTCCCTTTATCGGTGAATCATCGCCCTTTGCCACCGGCTTAGCTAAACGCCTGAGTGACCCTGACCTTCAAGTCCTTCTTTCTCAGACTATCACTAAAGCCCTGGCTGAACCACCGTCCTCCACTACAGAGCCGGCGAAGAAGCCTGAGGTTTAGAACTCGCCTCCTCCCAGGTCTCTTGAAATACCCACTGCATGGTAAGTGTTCGATCCGTTGAACCGCTCCGGTTCCAGGGACCGATCCATCCCGCCTGACCTTCGGCATCAGCACGATAGCCTGCTCGAACGGCCTCTTCAAAGTTTTTTCGAAAGGTCTTTTCCGAAGCGTCATCGGCCTCATTGGCGACATACTGATGAAGGTTATCCGGTTCCGTCCAGAATGGATCCGAAAAAATGATGACCTGTAACGTTTGGTATCGTCCGCGAGGATCGTCAGGAGTGGTTGGACGGATTTTCATGTCCCCAAAATCGCGAGTGGCGCGGCCGACATCGCCGAACCGCATAATCAGGGTTTTTATTTCGGGATCACTGGTATAGGAAGGGACGTGGACGGCTACCAACGACCCCTCTTGGGCACCGATACTATAGGGCGGGATGGTGCGGTCTGGTCTTGAGAGAAACATACCGAGGGAGATGACACCTATTCCTCCGATCAAAATGCCCAATCCCATGATGACGATGGGGTCTAATTTTTTGCGTCTTCCTGGTGGCTCAGAGGCTTTGTGAGGGAAATCCAACGCTACAACCTTCCCGGATGCAATCTCTTTTTCCTGCTTCCTCCCGTTTTCCAGGTGAGGTAGAGGTAGGGGAGTGATGAGGGAGAAACGAGCAGGCGAACGGCAGTTCGATCTCCCATCCCTTGCACGGCCTCATCGAATCTTGCGTCCCTCCTTACCAAGGATAGGGATTGCCGTATTATTGATGACCGCTCAATTTCTCTGGTCATCTCGGAACACACCAACGTCTTCGGTTTGCAGGTTTGAGAAGGTCGCGTGACCTTATTCCGTTGAGGATGCCGGTTCGTCCGGCATCTCGCCATTGAGTTCATCCGGATCCGGTTGGTCACTTTCATCGGTCTCTGCGAGTTTGGCCACGCCTACTACTCGATCGTCATCGGGCAAGTGGATCAGCCGAACCCCTTGGGCATTGCGCCCAATTTCCCTGATATCCCCCATGCGGGTACGAAGGATCATGCCCTCTGCGGACATGAGCATGATTTCATCCGTTTCCCAGACTTGATGGAACGAGATGGCCGGCCCGTTTTTCTCGGTGACTTTGACGCTGATGACGCCCTTGCCCGCCCGAGATTGGAGCCGATATTCCTCGACCTGCGTCCGTTTCCCATACCCGCGTTCGGTGACAGTCAGAATTGAGGATTGCGTTTCACTGGTAATCGTGACCATCCCGATGACCTCATTAGTCTTCGCCAACGTGATGCCCCTGACTCCACGGGCCGTTCGTCCCACCGGACGGACATCTTCCTCACGAAAGCGAATGACAATACCCATGCGGGTGCCCAAAAGAATTTCCCTCGTGCCATCGGTGATATCCACACCGATGAGCCGGTCACCTTCCTCCAGCGTCAACGCAATAATTCCGCCTTGCCGGGGATGGCTGAATGCGGCCAGATCGGTTTTTTTGATATAGCCTTTTTGCGTGGCCATCACCACATACTGGTCTTCGGCAAACACCCGGACCGGCAGAGTCGCGGTGACCCGCTCCCCCTGGCTGATGGTCAACAAATTCACAATGGCTTTCCCTTTGCTGGACCGTCCGACATCCGGCAACTGATACACTTTGAGCCAATAGACCCGACCGGCATCGGTAAAGAACAACAGGTAATCATGGGTTGAGGCCGTAAAGATTTGTTCGACGAAGTCCTCCTCTTTGACCCCCATGCCGACTTTCCCTTTTCCGCCACGGCGTTGGGCCCGATAGATGGACACGGCATTTCGCTTGATATACCCGGCATGCGTAATGGTGACGACGACTTCTTCCTCGGCGATCAGATCTTCCATTTGTAACTCGGCTTCGGCCGGGAGAATCTGCGTTCGTCGCTCATCGGAATATTGATCTTTGATTTCTATTAATTCCTGTTTCACGATTTGTTGCACCATCGCATCAGAGGCTAATATGGTGCGCAAATGGGCAATGCGGGAAACCAGTTCGTTATATTCCTGCGTCAGCTTGTCCTGTTCCAGTTGGGTCAGGCGTTGCAACCGCATTTCCAGAATGGCGGTGGCTTGCACCTCGCTTAAGGTAAACTGGCTCATCAGGCCGTGGCGAGCGGTTTCCGGAGAAGACGCTCCACGAATGAGGGCAATGACCTCATCCAGGAATTCCAAGGCACGTCTTAAGCCCTCTAAGATGTGGGCCCGCTCTTCGGCTTTGCGAAGGTCGTACGCGGTCCGGCGAATCACCACTTCTTTACGATGTTCAAGGAACGCGGCCAGAATCTGTTTGAGGGTTAACACCTCAGGACGGTTCCCCACCAAGGCCAGCATGATGACCCCGAAGGTGGTTTGCATCTGGGTGTGTTTATATAATTGATTCAGTAAGACCGATGCGTTTTCATTTCTCTTGAGTTCGATCACCACGCGGAGTCCGTCCCGGTCGGATTCGTCGCGAAGATCGGAAATCCCTTCCACCCGTTTTTCGTGGATGAGGTCGGCGATTTTTTCTATTAGTTTGGCTTTGTTCACCTGGAAAGGCAGTTCCGTCACGATGATGCGCGACCGGTCGGTGCGTTCATCAACCTCGATGTCCGCCTTCGCCCGAAGAGACAACAGGCCACGTCCCGTTTCATACGCGTCTTTAATCCCTTGCGTGCCATAGATAAATCCGGCCGTGGGAAAATCAGGCCCTGGAATGAATTCCATGAGCTCCTGAATGGTCACTTCGGGTCGCTCAATAAGGGCAATCAGCGCCGCCACGACTTCCCCCAGATTATGCGTAGGAATATTGGTGGCATACCCGACCGCGATTCCTCCCGCTCCATTTACTAATAGATTCGGAATCCGAGCCGGCAATACGACGGGCTCTTGGGACGACTCGTCATACGTCGGAGTAAAGTTGACGGTCTCCCGGTCAATATCCACCAGCATTTCCTCGGCCAGCTTGGTTAAGCGGGCTTCGGTGTAGCGCATGGCTGCCGGTGGATCCCCATCGACCGACCCATAGTTTCCCTGACCATCCACGAGGGGATACCGCATATTGAAATCCTGGGCCATGCGGACCAACGTGTCGTAAATGGCTGAATCACCATGCGGGTGATAGTTACCCATGATTTCACCGACAATTTTTGCGGATTTTCTGTAGGGCTTCCCGGAACCCAGACTCATTTCATTCATGCCATACAGGATGCGCCGATGAACCGGCTTCAGTCCGTCTCGCACGTCCGGCAATGCCCGTCCGACAATGACGCTCATAGCGTAGTCCAAATAGGACAAACGCATTTCATCTTCAATGGCAACTTGCGTCAGACGTGGTTCAACCGGCATACGTCACTCCTCGAAAGAGATCATCGCACTTCATGTTCCGCACATTCACGGGACTTGGTCCGGCCCATCGCTCTCTGCACTCAAGACCAAGCCGAGGATTCGACCTTCGGTTCAACAGAGCGGTAAGCAAACGAAGGCACCTGCTAGACATCTAAATTTCGAACTTCCAAGGCATGTCGTTGAATGAAATTCCGGCGGGGTTCAACCTCATCACCCATCAATATGGTAAAGATTTCATCCACTCCGGTGGTATCTTCTAATGTCACCTGCAGAAGACTGCGGGTTTCCGGATTCATGGTGGTGTCCCACAGTTGTGTCGGATTCATCTCGCCCAAACCCTTGTAGCGCTGAATGGACATGCCCCTTTTCCCGGTTTCTAAAAACTCTGTCACCAGATCCTGACTGGTGGAAAATTCCGCTTCCGTGTCTTTGCGTTTTAACCGGTAAGGGGGTCGTCCCAACCCCAACGCCGAAGGAGAGATTTTTTGTAATTCTCTGAAATCTGCAGAACCCACCATGTCGTGAGTCAGGTTCAAAAACTTCTGACTGCCATTCCCTGCCACCCGACAGAGGATGTGGTGAGCCTGATGCTCTTCATCGATCTGAATCGTCAGATCCACGGTGCCTTCGGGGAACGCCAGTCGAAGCCGACGAGTGGCCTCCTCAATTAATACTTCCAAGTCACCACGATTTTTTAACAGATCTTTCGTTAATTGTGGAAAATCCACCAATACGCGGAGCAGCGCCGGTTCAATTTGCTTTTGCCCCTGACGAGTTAAGAGCCCCTCAAAGGCCACCAGCTTGTCTAAAATCGGGATAAGTTCATCTCTGGTCACAAATTCGTTTTGTTCCGGAAGAAAGAGTTGCGTATCCTCCACGGCGAGATTGGACAGATAGGTATTCATTGCCGCTTCGTCTTTGAGATACTTTTCTCCCTTCCCTTTTTTGACCTTAAACAAGGGAGGCTGAGCAATGTAGATATAGCCTCGCTCGATGAGTTCCGGCATTTGCCGGAAAAAGAACGTCAGAAGCAGGGTCCGTATATGGCTGCCATCGACGTCCGCATCGGTCATGATAATGATTTTGTGGTACCGGGCTCGATTGATATCAAAGGCGTCTTTATCTTCCTTGCCTTTTTCAGCATCTTCCCGTGGCCGCCCTATTCCGGTGCCGATCGCCATGATGAGGGTTCGGATTTCTTCACTGGCAAGCATTTTATCAAATCTGGCTTTTTCGACATTCAGAATTTTGCCCTTGAGTGGAAGGATGGCTTGTGAACGTCGATCGCGCCCCTGTTTCGCAGACCCTCCTGCCGAATCACCCTCTACGAGATACAGTTCACTGAATTGCGGATCTTTTTCTGAGCAGTCGGCCAATTTTCCAGGAAGTGACCCCCCATCCAACGCGCCTTTTCTGCGAATCAGCTCTTTGGCTTTTCTTGCCGCTTCCCTGGCCCGTGCCGCATCCACAGACTTCCCGACGATTTTTTTGGCTACCGAGGGATTTTCCTCAAGATACGATCCCAAGGCTTCATTGACGGCCGACTCCACAATGCCCTTAACCTCACTATTGCCTAATTTGGCTTTGGTCTGGCCCTCAAATTGCGGATTGCGGATTTTCACACTCACCACGGCGGTCAGACCTTCTCTCACATCCTCTCCGCTCAGCGATTCTGAATCTTTTTTAAACAAATCATTGGCGGTCGCGTAACTATTGATGGTGCGCGTCAAGGCGGACTTAAATCCGATGAGATGCGTGCCGCCCTCGCGGGTATTAATATTATTGGCAAAGGAATACAAATTCTCCGAATACCCTTCGTTGTATTGAAGGGCCAACTGGAGAATCATCTCGGGTTTTTCCACTTCCACGACAATGGGAGGATGAAGGGGAGATTTGGCTTCATTCAGATGTTCGACGAAAGAGACGATTCCTCCTATGTAACAAAATACCTGCTCTTTTTCTTTTCCCGCCCGGTCATCCTTTAAGCAGATCTCCAACCCCTTATTCAGGAAGGCCAATTCACGAAGTCGTTGCGCCAATACATCAAAACTGAATTCCACAGTTTCAAAAATGAGGGGATCCGGCCTAAAGACCACTTTTGTTCCGCGTTTTTTAGTGATCCCCGCAACCGTTAATGGTGTCTGCGGCTTCCCACGATGATATCGTTGTTCGAATACTTCCCCATTTTGCCAAATTTCCAATTCCAGCCATTCCGAGAGGGCATTCACGACGGATATCCCGACACCATGCAATCCTCCCGACACCTTATAGGCACCCTCCTCAAACTTTCCGCCGGCATGGAGAACTGTTAATGCAACTTCGGCTGCCGATTTTTTCTGTGTGGAATGCAGGCCGGTGGGAATCCCTCTTCCATTATCCGAGACCAGGACACTACCATCCACCTGAAGCACAACCTGTATTTCACTTCCATAGCCTGCCATGTGTTCATCCACACTGTTATCAACAACCTCGTACACCATATGATGCAGGCCATCGACCCCTGTGCTGCCGATATACATGGCGGGCCGTTTTTGAACCGCCTCCAGTCCTTCCAGGACACGGATTTGATCGGCATCGTACCGAACATCAGAATGTTGGCGGTCTGCCGAGTGGGCAGATTCTTGGCTAGGGTTTGTTTCGGATTCCATACAATTTTAGGCTTTGGCTACGTGTGGAAGAAGAAATGTCTGTTGGGTCAAATCCGTCAAACCTTCACGGGCATCACCACCGCTTTGAACGCGGGATTTCCCTGCTCCTGAATCAAACACGGGCTTAAGGGTGTTTCCATTTGAAGGGTCAGCGATTCCGTTTCAATGACAGATAACACATCCAAAAAATATCTTGCGTTGAATCCGGTTGAAAAGCCTTCTCCCACAAATTTAGCCGGGATGTCCTCATCTGCTTCTCCTAAATCCGGACTTTTTGAAGAAAGATGAATGTGATCGGGGTTGATGGACAGTTTCACGGCATGGGCCTTATCTTTCGAAAGGATAGCTACCCTTCGAAGGGCACCCTCCAGATCGGACTTATTGACGGTAATTTTTTTGGAACTTTCTTTCGGTACCACCTGCTGGTAGTTGGGATAGGTCCCTTCCATAATCCGGGAAGTTAACACCAACCCGCTTTTCCGAAAGATTAACATATTTTTGGTAAACCCGAGGAACGGTTGTTCGTCGTCTTCTTCCAGGAGTCGCCGAATTTCTATGGCAGCTTTCTTGGGAATAATGACCTTAATTTCGGCTTCGGGGATTGCGGCTTTCTCGGGAGTCACTTCCTGCTCAGCCCAGGCTAACCGATGGCCATCGGTGCCCACCAGACGAAGTGTCACCGTGGCTCCTGTAGGAATCAGGGTGAGAAGAAGCCCGTTCAACACATAACGTGTATCTTTTTCGCCCACGGCAAATACCGTCTTTTTTAAAAGCTGCAACAACCCTTGGGCGGGGAGCGCCATCAACCCTTCCCGTTCAATAGTTGGAAGGGCAGGGTAATCCTTACTGGGTAAGCCCACCACACGAAATTGGCTTTTCCCGGCCTTCACCGTCACCCAATTATTTTCACCCACGACCAATTCAATGTCGGAATGTCTGATCTCTTTTAAAATATCAAAAAGTGTTCGAGCGGAGAATGTGACCGACCCCGGCTCATGAACCGTGGCTTTATATAATCCTCTCATGCCAATTTCTAAATCAGTCGCCACAATATCCAGGCCTTCCGGCTTGGCCTCCAACAGAATATTCGCCAGGATCGGCATGGTATTCCGCTTCTCCACCACACCCTGCACCCGTTGGAGTGCGGTTAACAAATCCTCCCTGGTAATTTGAATTTTCATATGTTTCCTATGAACGGTGGTTCTATCCCTTGCCGATTTCTTCCTTCAGGCTTTCGATGGTGGCTCGAAGAGTGGAATCTGTTTCCTGAGCCTTCTGCATTTGCTTGCAGGCATGAATAATTGTTGTATGGTCTTTTCCCCCGAAATCTCTTCCTATTTCCGGAAAGGAGGAGTCCGTCATATCACGACTGAGAAACATGGCAATTTGGCGAGGGTACACTAACGTTTTCGTCCGTCGTTTCGACTTCAAGTCGGATATTTTGACATGGAAGCGGTTGGCGACCACTTCTTGTATATCCTCTGTCGTAATCACCTTTCGTTTCCCACCCAGGAGATCACGGAGAATATGTTTTGCCATATCCACAGTGATTTTTTGACCCGTGAGCGACGCATAGGCACCAAGCCGAATAAGTGCTCCTTCAATCTCGCGAATATTGCTTTTTAAATTCGCTGCCAACAACTGGATGACATCCTCATTGATCGCAATACCTTCTTCTTCCGATTTTTTTCGGAGAATGGCAATTCGAGTTTCCACATCCGGTGGTTGAAGATCGGCAATCAGCCCCCACTCAAACCGGGACCGAAGCCGTTCCTCCATTGAGGGCATTTCTTTGGGAAAACGATCACTCGACAACACGATCTGTTTTCCAGCCTCATAGAGAGAATTAAATGTGTGAAAAAATTCCTCTTGAGTACGTTCTTTTCCTGCTAAAAATTGAATATCGTCAATGAGCAGCATGTCCACATTTCTATATCGCCTTCTCAATTCAATCATTTTGTCATAGCGTATGGAATTAATGACCTCATTAGTGAATTGCTCTGTTGTGACATAGGCAATACGGAGATCACCATGATCGGCAATATAATTCCCTATAGAGTTGAGAAGATGGGTTTTCCCCAATCCTACGCCGCCATAAATGAATAACGGGTTATATGCTTTGGCAGGGGATTCCGCTACAGCAAGACATGCCGCATGGGCAAATTGATTACTTGCTCCCACCACGAAGTTTTTAAAGGTATATTTTGGATTAGGAAGAGGTTGCCGTCTTACCCGTTGAAGTTGAACGGGCCCACGGGTTTCTCGAACTTCAGTTTTAAGCTCGGGCAAAGGTTTCCCTTCCCCATCCTGCTCTTTCATGACAAAAATAATCTCTGCCGGATTCACCCCTTCGACATACTGAAAGGCTTCTTTGAGTAAATCCTTATAGTTTCTGCCCAACCATTCCCCAAAAAATCTATTTGGAACACGGATCTGAGCCTGATCTTCATTAAGACCCTCTAAAACCAAAGGCTGAAACCATGTTTCAATGGTGTCATCCCCCACACGTGGGCTGACAAAATTCAACACGTCTACCCAAACTTTTTCATTGTTAATATTAGGTAAATTCAACTTATTCACAATTTTATTCACAGATGTTAATAGTAACGACACCAATCATGGTCCTGCCATTTTTTATTAGACTCTTTCCGATTCCTATCAACACCCTCTACCATAAACTTCATGCCCTCTATCCACAACTTTCACCCAGATATTTTTAAAACTCAAACCACTTTC